>NZ_CP102261.1:0-4800000 GCF_025147085.1 Bacteroides sp. D2
ATGATTGAATCAAATCATGTCGTACTTTGGAACCGCTGTCTCGACGTAATTAAAGACAATGTTCCTGAGACGACATATAATACTTGGTTTGCCCCTATTGTCCCGTTGAAATATGAGGACAAAACTTTGATCTTACAGATCCCGAGCCAGTTTTTCTATGAAATCCTGGAAGAGAGATTCGTAGATCTAATACGCAAGACATTATATAAGGTCATTGGCGAAGGCACCAAGTTGATGTACAACGTCATGGTGGACAAGACTTCGATTCCGAATCAAACCGTGAATCTCGAAGCAAGCAATCGTTCTACAGCTGTTACCCCTAAAAGTATAATCGGAGGCAACAAAGCTCCCAGCTTCTTACAGGCTCCTGCCGTTCAAGATCTGGACCCGCATTTGAATCCCAATTATAATTTTGAGAACTTCATTGAAGGATACAGCAATAAACTTTCAAGAAGTGTAGCAGAAGCTGTAGCGCAAAAACCGGGAGGGACCGCTTTCAACCCGTTATTCCTTTATGGAGCATCCGGAGTGGGAAAGACACACCTGGCAAACGCAATAGGCACGAAAATCAAAGAAATTTATCCAGAAAAAAGAGTATTGTACGTTTCGGCACATTTGTTCCAGGTACAATATACGGATTCTGTACGTAATAACACGACCAACGACTTTATTAATTTTTATCAGACGATTGATGTATTAATCATTGATGATATTCAGGAGTTTGCCGGTGTCACCAAGACTCAAAACAACTTCTTCCATATCTTCAATCATTTACACCAGAATGGTAAACAGCTCATATTGACTTCGGACCGTGCTCCTGTATTATTGCAGGGTATCGAAGAGCGCCTCCTGACCCGTTTCAAATGGGGTATGGTAGCCGAGCTGGAAAAACCGACCGTAGAACTTCGCAAAAACATTCTACGCAACAAGATACACCGCGACGGGTTACAATTCCCGGCAGAAGTGATCGACTATATTGCTGAAAATGTGAATGAAAGTGTACGTGATCTGGAAGGTATCGTCATCGCCATCATGGCCCGTTCTACTATTTTCAACAAGGAAATAGACTTGGATTTGGCACAACACATTGTACATGGCGTGGTTCACAATGAAACGAAAGCTGTCACTATTGATGATATTCTCAAAGTGGTATGCAAACATTTCGACCTGGAGCCGTCTGCCATACATACAAAATCCAGAAAAAGAGAAGTCGTTCAAGCACGACAGATCGCCATGTATCTGGCTAAAAACCACACAGACTTTTCAACTTCTAAGATAGGTAAGTTCATTGGTAACAAAGACCATGCAACCGTACTTCACGCCTGCAAAACCGTAAAAGGACAATTGGAGGTAGACAAGAGCTTTAATGCAGAAGTACAGGAAATAGAGTCGTTACTGAAGAAGAGAAACTAGAATCAAGTATTAGGTATAAAGTATTAAGTATTGTCCATGCAAACACGCATTTATAATGCAGTTTCACATCAGTACGGCAATACTTAATACTTTATACCTAATACTTATTTTAAAAACCCTTGTTGGCGGAGTACTTTCAACAGGTTTTCAGACATAAATTCGTTATCTTTCTTTGTATAACGCACATCCGTGAAAACCTGAGCCAATGTTTCTTTTTTATTTTCCTCGATGAACTGCTTATTTTCCGGCAACGATTCTTTGTAGGCATAGAGTTTATCTATCTCTTCCTGTGTATAGTCGTGATATTTTTCGTCATGCACAGCAGCTTCCAAAGGTAGACGGTCGACTTGGGCGGGAATACCATCCGGATAGCCTACCGTTATTGTTGTGAGAGGGAATACCAATTCAGGCAGTTGGAGAGTATCGATAATCATTTGAGGATTATAAGTGGTAGTCCCCAGATAACAAATGCCGAGTCCTACTTCTTCCGCCAGTGTACAGAAAGTCTGCGCAACGAGCAAAGTATCCATAGACGCATTCATAAAAGACATTAAATTATCATAGCCCGGCACAGCTTTCCGCTGTTCACACCATTTGCTGAAACGACGGAAATCAGCACAAAAAGTCAATACGACCGGAGCATTTTTTACCATCGGCTGATTGAAATGAGCAGGCGAAAGTTTCTCTTTCATTTCCGCATCACGGGTCACAATCACACTATAAAGTTGCATCCCACCCATCGTAGAAGCACGGAAAGAGGTTTCAAGCAAATCATTTAACAAAATCGGATTTATATCTTTAGGCAGATATTTCCGGATAGTTCTTCTGTTTTTTACGGTTTCAAACATATCTTTTTTTTGCAAAGATATAAAAAGAAAAAAATATTCCACCACACTAGCAGAATAGAATAGTTTTCTTTTTGGATAACTTTAACCTTTGAACAAATTTCAATTTTATCTGTTTATCAAATACTTAGCATAAACAAATGGAAAACTTGCAACCTGTTAATAAATTAATTCATTTTTATTTTGATAGATGAAAAAACATTCTTAGCTTTGCGCCTACATTTGTTAACGATAAGTAAACTTCTACATATTACTTATTAAAAACGAGATTTAACACAAATTGAATCGTGGAAAAACAGATTTATTCTTACGACGAAGCCTATGAAGAATCTTTACGATATTTTCAAGGCGACGAGCTTGCTGCAAGGGTTTGGGTAAACAAATACGCAGTAAAGGATTCTTTCGGTAATATCTATGAAAAATCCCCGGAAGACATGCATTGGAGAATTGCAAATGAAGTGGCACGCGTAGAATCGAAGTATCCGAATGCGTTGACAGCAAAAGAACTGTATGATTTACTGGATCACTTCAAGTACATCGTCCCCCAAGGTAGCCCGATGACAGGAATCGGTAACGACTACCAGGTTGCTTCACTATCCAACTGCTTCGTTATCGGAGTGGACGGTGCAGCCGACTCTTATGGCGCTATCATCAAAATCGACGAAGAACAGGTACAACTAATGAAAAGACGCGGTGGTGTAGGTCATGACTTATCACACATCCGTCCGAAAGGTTCTCCCGTTAAAAACTCGGCGTTGACTTCTACCGGTCTTGTTCCGTTCATGGAACGATATTCGAATTCCACTCGTGAAGTAGCTCAAGACGGACGTCGCGGTGCATTGATGTTGAGCGTGTCTATCAAGCATCCGGATTCGGAAGCATTCATTGATGCCAAGATGACCGAAGGCAAAGTGACCGGAGCAAACGTTTCTGTCAAGTTGGACGACGCTTTCATGCAGGCTGCCGTAGACGAAAAGCCGTATGTACAGCAATATCCTATCGACTCTGCCCAACCTACATTCACCAAGGAAATCGACGCTTCTACCTTGTGGAAGAAAATCGTTCACAATGCATGGAAATCGGCAGAACCGGGCGTTTTGTTCTGGGATACGATTATCCGTGAATCTGTGCCTGATTGTTATGCAGACCTGGGTTACAGAACGGTATCTACCAACCCATGCGGAGAAATCCCTCTATGTCCTTACGATTCTTGCCGCTTATTGGCTATCAATCTATATTCTTATGTGGTAAATCCGTTCAAACCGGATGCTTATTTTGATTTCGACCTGTTCCAAAAACACGTGGCTCTCGCTCAACGGATCATGGACGATATTATCGACCTCGAACTAGAGAAGATCGAACGTATCATGACCAAGATTGACGAAGATCCGGAAAACGAAGAAGTGAAACATGCGGAACGTGCACTTTGGGAGAAAATCTATAAGAAGAGCGGACAAGGTCGTCGTACCGGCGTAGGGATCACTGCAGAAGGTGATATGCTTGCTGCATTAGGATTGCGTTACGGAACGGAAGAAGCAACGGAATTCTCTGAAAAAGTACACAAGACAGTAGCTCTCGGTGCCTATCGTTCTTCAGTGGAAATGGCCAAAGAACGCGGTGCCTTCGAAATATACAATAGCGAACGTGAACAGAACAATCCGTTCATCCAACGCCTGGCAGCAGCTGATCCGAAACTATATGAGGACATGAAGAAATATGGTCGCCGTAACATTGCCTGCCTGACGATTGCTCCAACCGGAACGACCAGTTTGATGACGCAGACCACTTCGGGTATCGAGCCTGTATTCCTGCCTGTTTACAAACGTAGAAGAAAGGTGAACCCGAACGATACGAATGTGCATGTAGACTTTGTAGACGAAACAGGGGACGCATTCGAAGAATACATCGTATTCCATCATAAATTTGTTACCTGGATGGAAGCTAACGGATACGATCCGGCCAGACGTTACACCCAGGAAGAGATTGACGAACTGGTTGCCAAATCTCCTTATTACAAAGCGACTTCTAACGATGTCGACTGGTTGATGAAGGTGAAGATGCAGGGAAGAATCCAGAAATGGGTAGACCACTCTATCAGCGTAACCATCAATCTGCCGAACGATGTGGACGAGGATTTAGTAAACCGCCTGTATGTAGAAGCATGGAAATCCGGCTGTAAAGGTTGTACCGTATATCGTGACGGTTCACGCTCCGGAGTGCTGATCTCTACGAAATCGGATAAAGACAAGAAAGAAGGACTTCCTCCTTGCAAACCGCCTACAGTTGTAGAGGTACGTCCGAGAATATTGGAAGCAGACGTTGTCCGTTTCCAGAACAACAAGGAAAAATGGGTAGCTTTTGTCGGATTATTGGACGGACACCCCTATGAAATATTCACTGGTTTGCAAGACGACGACGAAGGTATCTTGCTGCCTAAGAGCGTAACTTGCGGACGTATCATCAAAAATGTGGATGAAGACGGTACCAAACGTTACGACTTCCAATTCGAGAACAAACGCGGATATAAGACGACCATTGAAGGATTGTCAGAGAAGTTCAACAAGGAATACTGGAACTATGCAAAATTGATTTCCGGCGTGCTTCGCTACCGGATGCCGATTGAACAGGTTATCAAACTGGTTGGCTCTCTGCAATTGAACAGTGAAAGTATCAACACTTGGAAAAACGGTGTAGAACGTGCATTGAAGAAGTATATTCAGGATGGAACGGAAGCCAAAGGTAAGAAGTGCCCGAACTGTGGCAACGAGACATTGGTTTATCAGGAAGGCTGTCTGATTTGTACTACTTGCGGCGCTTCCAGATGTGGATAATAGTCCTACGTATGTTAATTAATATATAAACAAAAGATTAAAAGGAGTCCGGTGCGGCTCCTTTTATTTTTTATTCAAAAAAATGTCTTATACTTGCAGTGTCTTACATATACAATCAAAATCTAATATATATGATTCTATCATTTAATATTGAATACCGCACCAATTGGGGAGAAGAAGTAAGGATTTCCGGCTTATTTCCGGAATCAATTCCTTTACACACCACCGATGGTATCTATTGGACGGCAGAACTTGAGCTTGAAGTCCCTCAAGAAGGGATGACCATCAATTATAGCTATCAGATAGAGCAAAACGGAATAGTTATCCGCAAGGAATGGGACAGTTTTTCGAGATCTATTTTCTTATCAGGCAGTTCCAGGAAGATATACAGAATCAATGATTGCTGGAAAAATATTCCGGAACAACTGTATCTTTATAGTTCTGCTTTTACAGAAGCCTTACTGGCACATCCTGAAAAAGAGAATATCCCGCAAAGATATAAGAAGGGACTGGTTATCAAGGCCTACGCCCCACGTATCAACAAAGATTATTGCCTGGCAATTTGTGGCAACCAGAAATCATTAGGTCACTGGGACCCGGAGAAAGCGGTATTGATGAGTGATACCAATTTCCCGGAATGGCAGATAGAGCTGGACGCCAGCAAACTTAAATATCCGCTGGAATATAAATTCATCCTCTACAACAAACAGGAAAAGAAAGCAGACTGCTGGGAGAAAAACCCTAACCGCTATCTGGCAGACCCGGAACTGAAGACCAACGAAACGCTCGTGATTTCCGACCGATATGCTTATTTCGACATTCCCGCATGGAAAGGGGCAGGAATCGCTATACCCGTATTTTCTTTAAAATCAGAGAAAAGTTTCGGAGTAGGTGATTTCGGCGACTTGAAACGTATGGTAGACTGGGCAGTAAATACTCGCCAGAAAGTTATTCAGATTTTACCGGTCAACGACACCACCATGACTCATGCATGGACGGACTCTTATCCTTATAACAGCATTTCTATTTATGCTTTCCATCCGATGTATGCGGATATCAGGCAAATGGGAACTCTGAAAGATAAAGAAGCGGCATCAAAATTCAGCAAGAAGCAAAAGGAACTGAACAGCCTCCCTGCTATTGACTACGAAGCGGTCAACCAAACAAAATGGGAGTTTTTCAACTTACTGTTCCGACAGGAAGGAGAAAAGGTATTGGCTTCCAAAGGTTTCAAAGATTTCTTTGAAACGAACAAGGAATGGCTGCAACCTTATGCAGTCTTTAGTTATCTGCGCGATGCCTACAAAACGCCCAATTTCCGCAAATGGCCGCGACACTCTGTTTACCAAGCGGAAGATATAGAAAAAATGTGCCAACCGGGAACGGCAGATTATCCGCACATCTCGTTGTATTATTATATCCAGTATCATCTGCATCTACAGCTGTTGTCTGCAACCGAATATGCCCGCCAACACGGTGTTGTATTAAAGGGGGATATTCCGATTGGTATCAGCCGCAACAGCGTGGAAGCCTGGACAGAACCTCATTACTTCAATCTAAACGGACAAGCGGGTGCTCCGCCCGATGATTTCTCGATCAACGGGCAAAACTGGGGATTCCCCACATACAACTGGGATGTCATGGAAAAAGACGGATACCGCTGGTGGATGAAGCGTTTTCAGAAAATGGCAGAATACTTCGATGCTTACCGGATCGATCATATCCTCGGGTTCTTCCGTATTTGGGAAATACCAATGCACGCTGTACACGGATTGTTAGGTCAGTTTGATCCTTCTTTACCGATGAGCCGGGAAGAAATCGAAAGTTATGGTCTAACGTTCCGGGATGAATATCTGCTACCATTCATCCATGAATCTTTCCTCGGACAGTTGTTCGGACCGCATACCCATTTAGTCAAACAGGACTTTCTTCAATTGATTGATGACTCCGGACTTTATCGGATGAAACCGGGATTCGAAACACAACGGGAGGTAGAACAATTCTTTGCTGGTAGAAATGATGAAGATAGTATCTGGATTCGGGAAGGGCTTTATTCATTAATCAGTAACGTCTTATTTGTTGCGGATAAGAAAGAGGAAGGTAAATACCACCCGCGTATCGGTGTGCAACGAGATTTCGTATTCCGGTCGCTGAACGAAGAAGAGAAAAATGCGTTTAACAGACTATACGACCAGTATTATTACCATCGGCACAACGAGTTCTGGTATCAACAGGCTATGAAGAAGTTACCTCAACTGACACAATCAACCCGCATGTTGGTTTGTGGAGAAGATTTGGGGATGATTCCTGCTTGTGTGTCGTCGGTGATGAATGAGCTCCGGATTCTTAGTCTGGAAATTCAGCGGATGCCTAAGAATCCGATGCATGAATTCGGGCATTTAAATGAGTATCCGTACCGGTCTGTCTGCACAATCTCCACTCACGATATGTCTACGTTGCGTGGCTGGTGGGAAGAAGATTATCAACAGACCCAACGTTACTATAATGCAACGTTAGGACATTATGGAGTTGCACCGACAACTGCCACCCCGGAGTTGTGCGAGGAAATCGTACGCAACCATCTCAACAGTAATTCCATTCTCTGTATCTTGTCTTTCCAGGATTGGTTATCGATAGACGGGAAATGGAGAAATCCGAATGTGGCGGAAGAGCGAATTAATGTTCCATCCAATCCACGAAACTACTGGAGATACCGGATGCATCTCACTCTGGAGCAGTTGATGAAAGCAAAAACACTTAATGATAAGATTAGCGAATTGATTAAATACACAGGAAGAGATCCGAATAAATAGAATAAAAGATACAAGTAACTTTCTAAAAGGATATTTTCCGGACACTACCGACGCGGATAACACTAGATTAAGAACGCTAAAAATCTATGTGATCCGCGTCATTCGTTTTTCAAGGATATATTGATAACAGAGGTAAAATAAGGAGTTTCAAAACATAGTCAACCATTTTTTTCGCAATAATATCATTACTATATATCATACTTTTTCGCTTTTCGCATCATTCGTTTATTTTTTCAATGTTCCTCTTTTTATTCCGATTTATAAAGTATCTTTGCGCCGAAAAAGAGAAATTAAAAGAGATAATGGAAGGCAACCAGAGCAGACGTATTGATTTTGTGGACTTAACCAAAGGAGTCTGCATTATCCTTGTGGTAATGGCACACGTTGGAGGGGCCTTCGAACAACTGGATACGAATTCGATGTTATCCTGTTTCCGCATGCCGCTTTACTTCTTTATCTCGGGAGTGTTTTTCAAATCATACGAAGGCCTGTTCGGATTCATCCTACGAAAAATAAACAAATTGATTATTCCTTTTCTTTTCTTCTATCTAAGTGCATTTCTAATGAAATACATTGTTTGGAAGATTGCTCCGAGGGTATTTCAACTGCCTGTGTCGTGGAATGAACTCTTGGTTGTATTTCATGGACACGACCTTATCAAGTTCAATCCACCGATCTGGTTTCTACTCGCATTATTCAATTGCAACATCCTGTTTTATCTAATTCACTTTCTGCGCGAAAAGCATCTGCTTGTCATGTTCGCTGTGACAATCCTGATTGGTTGCGCAGGATTTTATCTCGGAAAATTACAGATAGAATTACCCCTGTATATAGATGTTTCCATGACTGCCCTCCCCTTCTATGTAGCCGGTTTCTGGATCCGACGGTATAATTTCTTTCTATATCCCAGCCATCGTTTCGACAAACTGATACCGGTTTTTGTTGTATTGGCACTGGTGGTAATGTACTTTACCGCTACCACATTGGGTATGCGTACTAACAATTATACGGGAAATATTTTTCAAGTATATATCGCTGCGTTTGCAGGAATATTTATGATTATGTTACTTTGCAAAAAAGTGAAGAAGATAAAGGTTGTTTCTTACTTGGGACGATATTCAATCATCACCTTGAGTATTCATGGACCGATACTTCATTTTTTAGGTCCATTAGTCAGCCGTTATATTCACAATAGTTGGGCACAGGCAAGCGCACTTCTGCTTATAACATTAAGCATCTGCCTTCTGCTCACACCCGTCTTTCTTAAAGTGATTCCACAAATGGTTGCACAGAAAGACCTGTTAAAAGTCAAACAAGATCACACTAAAAAGACAGTATATGAAGATAAACAGTAGCTATATCCTTTTGAAAGAAATTCGTTGTTACGCCTATCATGGAGTTGCACCGCAAGAAAATCTGATTGGGAATGAATATCTCATTGACCTGAAACTGAAAGTAGATATCAGCAAAGCTGCCCGGACAGATGAAGTTACCGACACCGTCAACTATGCTGAAGTACATCAGGTGATAGAAAATGAAATGGCTGTTCCCTCAAAATTGCTGGAACACGTTAGCGGACGGATTATACAAAAACTCTTTGACCAATTCCCCTGTATTGAAGAAATCGAACTCCGGCTTTCCAAACGAAACCCACCGATGGGAGCAGATATAGAGTCTGCAGGAATTGAGCTACACTGCAGCAGGAAATAAGATAATCACAGCTGGAAATGAAACATAAATGACGAAATGCAGATAATACGATATTAATAAAGTAATCCGTATCATCTGCATTCCTTTTTAAGCAAGATCTGCTTCTATTTTCACAGCCGTAAACTACCGCTTATTTTCTCTTCTTTTTTCTTCTATTTACCGATTCTACAGCCTCCGTCACCACGGGTTTATCCTGGAAACGTTTTGTATAGCTGGAATAGTCCGGATGAATGCGTTCGTAATCAGGATCCATAAATAACGGACTGGAAATAATATGATCCGCCGTAGAACGGTTACAACAGAAAACAATATTTTCTACACCGGCCAAACGGGTTAATGCTTTTACATCCGTATCATGCGGTTGCAATGTCATGGGGTCCGTGAAGAAAAAGAGATAATCAATCTGCCCATCCACAATACGTGATCCCATCTGTTGGTCACCACCTAACGGACCTGATTTTAAAATCGTAAAATCCCACTCTTCATCAGGATGTTTCTCCTTCAATGCTTCCAATATCAAAGTACCCGTAGTACCTGTACAATAGAATTTATTACCCATCAACAGTTCCGAGTTCCACAGTACCCATTCGATGAGGTCTTTTTTCATTGCATCATGCGCTACCAGCCCGATGCCTCTTCTAACCTTTGATTTCATTTGCTATCCTTTTAAATCCGACAATTGAGAGAATCGTTTGCATCCCCTCGCATAAAACTGCCACAAGATACTACTTTTTGTCCGTTCAGGTATCGGATTCAAAGTTTTTTTTCTCATATTCTCTTCACGGGATAAAGAAAACGACGGACATAATCGTTTATACTCTTTACGCGCACGCATCACAGCACTAGCATTATCCCAGTGCCCTTGCAACAAGAAATTGAACGCCGCCAGATAATCGAGACAAGTCCGGATACGCATCACTTTATTTAACTCCTCCTGTGGAAGATTCTTATAGAGCATGACAAGATTATTACGGAAATTAAGAAAAGTCTTATGAGGATTCTCTTTTTTAAGAGTAGCTCCTCCTACATGATAGACAATACTTTGAGGTACACAGACAATCTCACGATTCCGCGAACGAAGTCGCCAGCACAAATCTATTTCTTCCATGTGAGCAAAAAAACGTCCATCCAATCCTCCTACATTCACATAATCAGTGTGCCGGATAAACAACGCTGCCCCCGTTGCCCAAAAAACAGGAATCACCGTATCATATTGGCCTTCATCCTTCTCCACAACTCCCATTATACGCCCCCTGCAAAAAGGATAACCATATTTATCAATAAAGCCACCAGCCGCTCCGGCATATTCAAAATATTCTTTTTGTCGTTGACTTCGTATCTTCGGCTGACAAGCAGCCACCTCCGGATGAGCATCCAAATAAGCAATCATTGGTTCCAGCCAATGCTCCGTCACCTCGACATCTGAATTCAAAAGAACTACATATTCTGCGTCGACCTGCTGCAATGCCCAATTATATCCATCGGCAAAGCCATAATTTTGGTCGAGCACAATCGTTCTGACAGAAGGAAATTCCTGTTGAAGCAAACTCACAGAAGTGTCCGTAGAGCCATTGTCAGCTACACAGACCTCAACCCCCTCCCCCTCTGAATAGCGGACGACGGACGGAAGAAAAGTACGAAGCATATCGCACCCGTTCCAATTCAAGATTACAACTGAAACCTTCATCACTATTCTTTCTTCTTATTCAATTCCTCCTGTTCCAGCTGATCAGCCTCTTCTTTGGTTAATTTCCAGCGTTTATGAGACCATAACCAGTATGCCGGTTCCCTGCGAATCGTTTGCTCCAACCTATGGGCAAACATTTCTGTGATTTCTCCTTCTCTTGTTTCTTTCGGTGTTTCCGTCATTAACTTGAACTCCGCTTCACAATACCCTCTACGCTTCTTACTAAGCTCACAATAAAAAACAGGGAAGTTCATCATTTTAGCAATACGCTCCGCACCATCCAGGAAAGCCGTCTCCTGCCCCAAAAAAGTAGTCCAGTATTTATCATACCCACTGGGCCATTGATCGGTAATCAGCCCAACTACCATCTTTTTCCCATCACGTTTCAACTTAATAATTTCACGTGCTGTAGAATGTTTCGGGATATTATATCCCCCGAAACGAGAACGAATACGTTTAAATAATTCGTCCAGATATTTGTCTCTCAATGGTTTATAAACTTGCACAGGGACATCTTCCGGTTTCATGATTGATCCCATACCTATTAACCACTCATAATTGGCGTAATGAGGAATCATTACTATAATACCTCCATACTTTTCAGTTAGTTCCAGATATTGCTCCGTATTCTTATAAGTCATTCTTGCACAAAGCTCTTCGGCAGACATATGCAACAATTTCAAATCCTCAAGCATATAATCCGACAGATAACGATAAAATTTACGCTCTATCTGCAATCTCTCCGCATCTGTTTTTTCCGGGAACGATCTAAGCAAGTTTCCCCGAACCACTCTTCGGCGATATTTCCCAATACGATACATCAACAGACAATTAAGATCCGAGAGCATATACAAAACCCGGAACGGAAGTGCCGAAAACAACCACATTCCACTATATACCAGCCAATAGATAAGTTTGGATCTCATACTTATATCAAAATTGTACTTTTAAGTGCCGTCCTCTCTTCATTAAAGTCTCCCAGGCGTACGTTAACCACCCGATTATCCAGTGAATCATCATTTTCCACCTCTACACGGATATAATTCTCCGTAAATCCATGCATCGGAACACCTGTCTTCGATTTTTCCATCAGCACCGGCATTACCTGCCCGATATGACGCGCGTAAAAAGCCTGTGTCTTTTGGTCCGATAGTGTCAACAGACGTTGACTACGCTGATGCTTCTCTTCCGGAGAAACCACATATTCTATTTTTAAGGCTTGCGTTCCAGGACGTTCGGAATAGCTAAACACATGCAACTGCGTCACATCCAGTCCATCAATAAACTGATAAGCCTGTTCAAAGTATTCGGGCGTTTCTCCACGGGTTCCCACAATCACGTCCACTCCGATAAAAGCATCCGGCATCACCTCTTTTATCTTCCTTACTTTCGAAGCAAAAAGAGCAGTGTCATAACGACGGCGCATTAGCTGCAAAACCTCATCACAACCGGATTGCAAAGGGATATGAAAATGAGGCATAAAACTGCGGGAGTGAGACACAAACTCAATAATCGCATCAGTCAACAGATTGGGTTCTATGGAAGAGATACGATAACGTTCGATTCCTTCAACCTGATCCAATGCTTTTACTAAATCAAAGAAACTCTCTCCTGTTGTTTTGCCAAAGTCTCCGATATTCACTCCGGTCAGAACAATTTCTTTTCCTCCCTCGGCAGCCGCTTGACGGGCCTGTTCAACCATGGAAGCAATAGTCCCGTTACGACTTCGTCCCCGGGCAAAAGGAATCGTGCAATAAGAACAAAAGTAATCGCATCCATCCTGCACCTTCAAAAAGAAACGGGTACGGTCTCCCCGTGAACACGAGGGAGAGAATGAACGGATATCTTTGGTCGTCGTAGTGATAGCTTCTCCTTTTTCATGCTTTTGGAGGTCGCCCAGATATTGAAGCAATTCTCCTTTCTGTTCCGCTCCCAACACTACGTCCACTCCATCTATCTTTGCCACATCACCGGGCTTCAATTGCGCATAACATCCGGTCACTATCACAAAAGCACCAGGGTGTTGTTTTACCAGACGATGAATCGCTTGCCGGCATTTCTTATCCGCCATCTCCGTCACCGAACAGGTATTTACCACACAGATATCAGCTTTCTCTCCTTTACGCGCAGTCCGAACTCCTACCTCACGCAGAATTTTACCAATAGTTGAAGTCTCTGAAAAATTTAATTTGCAGCCTAAAGTATAATAAACGGCTGTCTTATTTTGAAATACAGTGGTATCTATCATAAGCTGTTATAAACACATTAACTTTGCAAAGTTACACATTATTATTAGTAAAACGCTTTTGGATACGAAAGTTTATTCCTATTTTTGCACAATT
Organism: Bacteroides sp. D2; assembly: GCF_025147085.1. NCBI lineage: Bacteria > Pseudomonadati > Bacteroidota > Bacteroidia > Bacteroidales > Bacteroidaceae > Bacteroides > Bacteroides sp. D2. Next base: position 13,642 of record NZ_CP102261.1, read on the forward strand.
CACTAAAAAACGTGCAATGATTAAAGAGAATTTCATTAAACTATACGAAAATAGTTTTCGTGAAAATTGGGATCTACCTTGTTACACAGATTATGGAGAAGATACCCAATATACTTATGGGGAGGTAGCTGAAAAAATCGCCCGTTTACATCTGTTATTCAAACATTGTAGCCTCCGCAGAGGGGATAAGATTTCAGTTATCGGCAAAAACAACGCTCACTGGTGCATCGCCTATATGGCAACCATCACGTATGGAGCAATCATTGTTCCCATCCTTCAAGACTTTACCCCCAACGATGTTCATCATATCGTCAATCATTCCGAATCTGTATTTCTGTTCACCAGCGACAGCATTTGGGACAATCTGGAAGAGGAAAAATTAGCCGGATTACGAGGCGTATTCTCACTGACCGATTTCCGGTGTCTTTATCAGCGTGACGGAGAAACCATACAGAAGTTTCTGAAAAATACCGATAAAGAGATGCATTCTTTGTATCCGAAAGGATTTACCCGTGAAGATGTTCAGTATACCACTTTATCCAATGATAAAGTGATGCTGTTAAACTACACTTCCGGAACCACTGGTTTCAGTAAAGGTGTAATGCTGACAGGAAACAATCTTGCCGGTAACGTCACTTTTGGTATTCGTACCGAACTCCTTAAAAAGGGGGATAAAGTGCTGTCTTTCCTTCCCCTCGCTCACGCATACGGTTGTGCATTTGACTTTCTGACAGCGACCGCTGTCGGCACTCACGTCACTTTGCTTGGAAAAACACCTTCTCCCAAGATTATAATGAAAGCTTTTGAAGAAGTGAAACCTAACCTTATAATTACTGTCCCGCTAGTAATCGAAAAGATATATAAGAATATTATCCAGCCGCTCATTAATAAAAAAGGAATGAAGTGGGCACTCAATATTCCTCTGCTCGACACCCAAATCTACAACCAGATACGCAAAAGACTAATTGATGCACTGGGAGGCCGGTTTAAGGAAATCATTATCGGCGGTGCCGCTATGGACAAGGAAGTAGAAGAATTCTTCTACAAAATTAAATTCCCTTTTACTATAGGTTACGGTATGACGGAATGTGGGCCACTAATCAGCTATGCCCCTTGGGATGAATTTGTACTAGGCTCTTCCGGAAAGATTCTGGATATAATGGAAGCACGTATCTATAAAGAAAACCCTGAAGCAGAAACCGGAGAAATCCAGGTTCGGGGAGAGAATGTGATGGTGGGCTATTACAAGAATCAGGAAGCAACGCAGGAAGTATTCACGCAGGACGGCTGGCTACGCACCGGTGATCTCGGTTCCATGGACAGCAACGGAAATATTTTCATCCGGGGACGCCTCAAGACCATGATCTTAAGTTCAAGCGGACAGAACATCTTCCCCGAAGAGTTGGAAACAAAACTGAATAACCTGCCTTTCATTCTTGAAAGTCTCGTTATCGAACGCAACAAAAAATTAGTAGCACTCGTTTATGCCGATTATGAAGCGTTGGATTCTCTCGGATTAAACAATCCGAATAACCTGAAAACAATCATGGATGAAAATCTTAAGAATCTGAACAGCAATGTAGCCGCTTATGAAAAAATCAGCAGAATCCAACTTTATCCTACGGAATTTGAAAAAACTCCCAAAAGAAGCATAAAAAGATACCTATATAACAGTATTGCTGTCGATTAGCATGTTCTAAAACATACGAAAAAGGGAGAAAAGTAGCTAGTTACAAAAAAAATTATAAAAAAAGTTGGTATTTCGAGAACAACATATTGAAAAAGTACATAACTTTGCAGCGTTTTAATAAAGCAATTGATTGTATTACGTTTTTAAAAAGCAAAGAAAATGAAAAAATTAGTTTTGATGGCCGTAGCTATCGTAGCAGTATCATTCGCATCATGTGGTAACAAAGCAGCTGACGCAGCAAAAGCAACTGCAGATTCTATCCGTATCGCTGACTCAATCGCAGCAGTAGAAGCAGCAGCTCTTGAAGCTGAACAAGCAGCAGCCGCAGCAGCAGATTCTTTGAATGCTGATAGCACTGCAACTGAAACTGTAGCTGAATAATTCAGAAACAGCTTAGAGAGAATTGAAAGTCTGCCATGCAAAAGCATGCACAGACTTTTTTTATGCTTCAATTTTAGCAATTCACACGCTATTTAGCGTATGAACTCTTCACAAAAGGAGCGTCCAACAAATAATCCAAGCTCACTTCCACACTCTCTTCTACCGGCATACTATAACCCTCGATTTCAGCAACGAGATAGTTAACACCTGCAGTTTTTGCATTCTTAAAGATAGCGTCAAAACCTACCATTCCGCTTTGTCCGATCTCTCTGTGATCCTTAACATGGAATATCTTGAAGCGGCCGGGATATTTATTAAAATAATCAACAGGACTGTTTTGTCCGCGAACTACCCAATAAAGGTCCATCTGGAAGAAGACATATTCAGGATTCGTATGTTCCAGCATATAATCATACATTACTTTATCTTCTACTTTCTGAAATTCATGAGCGTGATTATGATATCCAAATGACAAACCTTGTTGTTTGCAACGTTTGCCTATCTCATTAAAATAAGTGCAATATGTATTCAAATCTTTAAGCGTTTTTGGAACATCCATCCAAGGAGCTACGATGTACTTCATTCCTGCAGCTTTATGATCGGCAATACACTGATCCCACCATTGAAGAGACTCTGACAAGTCACCAGAAGCCAATTCTTCTTTGGACAATTGTCTGGTACAATGTGAAGACAAAACTTTTAATCCTGCCGATTCGACATCTTTCTTAAACTGTTGGGGAGTCCGGTCATAAAATTTACCGTTGTTATAATTGGCAGCTTCAACACCGGTATATCCCATGTTTGCCAATTTCTTCAGAAGAGCAGTATAAGTGGGGTCACACTTACCATTTTTATTGTCTACCTTATTCAATATATCTCTGACAGAATAGAGTTGAATAGCTACTTCTTTTTTAGCTTTCTTCTTAGTTTGTGCCGTCATTGCCTGTGGAATCATGAAAAGAGCAGCCAACGCACATAAATAAATTTTTGTTTTCATATAATAGATATCAGGGGATTACAATTATTAGATTTATATAGAAAAAACAGGCACGGATTACACAGACTTCACGGTTACTCTATGGCAATCGCCATTCAAAAAAACGTGAAATACGTGTAACCCGTGCCTTCTTATTACTATTTGATTAGTCCAAAACCTTCACGCGGATGTTGCGGAACCAAACATCATCACCGTGATCTTGCAAACCGATGAAACCTTCGTGATTTTCGCCACCACAGTTATTCAGCAATTCAAATGCCAAAGGCCATTTATCTTCGCTGAACTTACTTGCCTGCAACATATCAGTCCATTGTTTTGTCCACAAATGATATTCAAGTACGTTTTCATCGTTTTGTCCATGAACCACTGTACCTTTATAAACCATAATCTTAGCCTTGTTCCATTCGCCAAACGGTTTAGAGTTTTGAGGAACTGCCGGAATCATGTCATACAAAGAAGCCGACTGACGATTGTTATCTTTACCCAATTTAGCATCCGGATGATTGGCATTATCCAAGATCTGATATTCAGGTGCGGAAATATAAATAGGTTCAAGCACATCATTACCATCTTTGTCTTTAGAAGTAACTTCCTGAGCTAAATACAGAATACCTGAATTGCTACCTTTAGCAACCTTCCATTCCAATTCCAACTCGAAGTTTTTAAATTTGTGAGCAAAGATCAAGTCACCACCATCACCGTCTTGAGCTTCACCGCCGCCAGAACCGTTGAATTTGATACAGCCATCTTCGATTGTCCATTTAGTAGGAACACGGTCTTTTCCATAACCACGCCACCCGTTAAATGTTTCACCATCAAAGATTGTGATATAACCATTTTCGTCAACAGGCAGATTCAAACTATCAGTTTCCGGTGCTTTCAATGATTTAGAGTAAGACAATGCAACTTTGCTCGGTTCTTCCTGAGCATTTGCTTTTTTCTGACCACCGCAAGAAGCAAAAACTCCTGCAGCAAGACAACAACAAGCTAATGGATAAAATACTTTTTTCATGATAATAACGATTTAATTTTTTATCTTTAATTTCTAATTTATCTCGGCATATCAGGCAGTCTCCAGCCGTCACGATAAGTATGTTTCACTAATTCAGCAGCAAACTGTTTCGCATTAATCGGATCAGTCCATGTCTTGTCAAATGTCGGATGACCATCATGAATCTTGAATCCGTCTTTGATAACGGTACGGATCGTTTCGTTATCACCGATATTCGTAAAGCACATGTTAGCTCCATCCCATTCAAGAGTCTTATTCAGCGCTTGCAAACGAATAGCCAATACACCCATTGCCACCATTTCATTCATTGGTCCGGCTTCTGAGAAATCAGACTTAGTCATGATACGGTTAGATTTATTTTCTTTACATGCACGTACCCAGTCCATCTCGTGACCACCGTTCATAGCATTGGGAACACGACGACAAACCTTTGGCGCATTTGGTTTACGACCAGAAAGCAACCAAGGATTCTGTCCATAACATCCGCAAATCAAAGTATCTTTCGTTCCGTGGAAAATAGTCAAACCACCACCACTCTGCATCAGTTGTTTTCCTTCCGGGAATCCTTTCGGACGTTCAGGCATCATACCGCCATCATACCAATGTACTTCCACTTCAGGCATAGCTACTTTCGGCATATTTTCACGAGCAGGGAAAATCATTTTCACATGCTGTGCCTGCGGAGCACAAGCATTCAACAATAAAGTAGATGACCCTTCCACTTTAGTTGGATATTGCAATTTCAATGCTCTAAACGGCTGATGCAAAATATGGCAAGCCATATCGCCTAATGCACCTGTTCCATAATCCCACCATCCACGCCAGTTCCAAGGATGATAAATAGCATTGTAAGGATTCATTTTAGCAGGACCTGTAAACAAATCCCAATTCAATGTGCTAGGAATTTTATCAACCTTTTCAGGAACATTCAATCCTTGCGGCCAAATAGGACGGTCTGTCGCACATTCCACCTTAGTTATATCACCGATTTCACCATTCCAAATCCATTCGCATACCAAATCCGTACCTTCATCCGATGAACCCTGATTACCCATCTGAGTAACAACACCTGTTGAAGCAGCTAAATTTGTCAATAAACGAGATTCATAAACAGAGTGGGTCAACGGCTTCTGACAGTACACGTGTTTTCCCATTGTCATTGCATCAGCAGTGATGATAGCATGAGTATGATCGGCAGTTGCAATAATCACACCGTCGATAGATTTACCCATTTCTTCATACATCTTACGATAGTCCCAGTATTTTTTAGCCTTGGGGAATTCGTCGAACACACCTTTTGCATACTTCCAATCCACATCACAAAGAGCCACAATATTTTCAGTGCCCTTTACGTGATTAATATTGGCATGTCCCATACCACCAATACCCACGGCTGCAAGATTCAGTTTGTCAGTAGGCGAAATATGCCCGTGGCTCATACCTAAAATAGTACTGGGAGCAATAGTAATGCCGGCTAAAGCAGCAGCCCCCGTTTTGAGAAACTTTCTCCTCGAAATGTTTGACATGATTTTATTTATTTAAGGGTTAATAATCTTTGGAAGGTTGCCATGCAACAATCCATATCCATTTTTCATGTTTCTTCTTCGCTCGCGTATTTGCTCCAGAGTGCGCAAATTACCAATAGCAGGCAAATCGTGTTTGCGTGTGTCTTTCAAGAATGTCCACGCATATTCGGATGCAATGGCCGAATCGCGCATGGACGGTAAGCGGGAACTGCGCTTTCCGGTTTCTACCGAATCAGCAAACAGGTCGCACAATACGTCTATATTCTTGCCACCGAAAGGCTTCTCCACACGAATGGTCTGATTGACACCGTGCAGATCGACAACAGCAGTATTGAAGTCATGCGTCATACGCACAACTCCTTTTGTACCTATAATATCCACATACGAATTATGTGTCTGGTCTTTAGATAATTGTCCATAAACAAAACCCTGAGTAATATCGAAGACTACGCCATTTTGGAAAGTTCCGTGACATTGTACCCACCAAGGATCTTTATAATTCCACATATTCACTCCCTGAGCATTCCATGTTCTATAATCACAGCCTGCATACCAACGGGTAATATCGACATAGTGCATTCCACAATCATGGAAAGCCGGCCCCTCATACTCATGACCTTCGCCCGGCGCCAAACCGGGAGTCATGTGGCAAATACGGATAATAGCCAATTCTCCGATTTCTCCTTGCTCGATATACTCTTTCATTAGATTATGGTACCAGGAATTCCGCAGATACAAGTTTACCGCAGAAATGAGGTTGGCATTTTCTGTCATTTCCACGACCTTCCACTCATTTTCCATGGTATCTGCAATAGGTTTTTCTGAAATAATGTGCTTGCCGTAGCGAATAGCTTTTTCTATTTGTTCCATCCGCGAGTCGGCCAAAGTGAAAAGACCGACTACCTGTACACTTTCATCCTCAAAAACTTTTTGATTATCTTCTACTATAAGAGATTCAGGAGATAACTTCTTAGCCAATTGACGTGATTCCGGATCTGTATCGCAAATATAAGCAATATTCCATCGCCCACTTTTTGTCATCGCTTCCCAATAGAATCTTCCCATTCTACCGAAACCGATAATTCCAACTTTAATTCTCGTGTCTACTGAAGATTGCGTGTTCATAATAAAACATAGTGAATTTAAGTACAAATAATAGATGAAGTATCAATTTTCACCATCAAGCTGATGAGTAAAAAACTGATATTGCAAATCTAGCCAAATAAATAACGGCTTATTTGACTTACACTACTTTATGTAGATATTAAATTAGCATTTTACCCTATTAATCAAATACTTAGCACTTCAAGTATATCCAAAAAATGTAGATGATTTGGAAAGGGGGGCAACAGTAAAATGATAATTATGTCTCTTGAGTTGAACTAATTTTCATAATTTCGTTCTCAAATTCATCTCTGTCGACAGCAGCTTTATTTCTCATCTTCGTACGATAATTATAAACCGTACTTGTAGAGCACCGGAGGAAGTTCGCTATCTTCCCACTATCCGTAATACCCAAGCGTAATAAAGCATAAATACGAAGTTCCCTATTTAATAAAGCATCCGGTTTTAAAATAATCTTCTCTTCATCTTTCAATAAAGCATTAAAATCTGAAACAAAAGTAGGATACAAACCTAAAAAGACCTTATCGAAACGGGCATACAGTGCACTAAGCTCTTCATCAATAAGCGCAGACGACTTCAGCTTCTTAATCAACTCGTCATAGTACTTATTAATAGCTATTTTATACAGCATATTCTGGTATTTCTCCATTTTGTGGATATAACTAAAGCACACATCGAAAAATTCGGCTATATAATATTCCTTTATGCCATTAATTTCATACAACTGATTATTGGTGTCATTCAACTGGCTGTTCATATTATTCAGTTTATTGTTCAGCCGCAGAAGTTCTTCATTACTTTGCGCCAATGCCTGCTTTATTTTCAACGTTTTCTTCATCTGAATATAGATAAAAACAACGAGCAGAATCAAAAGGAAAAGGATAACGCTTGTAGAAATAAGAAAAGTAGTCAGATGCGATCTTGATTTAGCCTGTTCCGCCTGATAGGCAGTGTTGATAATAGAATTAAATTTATAGATTTCAATTGCGCGGAAATGAATACCAGAAGAAATTACATCATCAATAGCGGATTGTGTAAACTTAAAAGCATCGGCTAGATTCTTTTCTTCGTATTGTATCAACGCAAGAGATTGAAGAGAGGCATTTTCACGCGTTGCATTCCGTGTATCGGCAATCGCCGACAATATCAGATATTTTTTTTCCTCATCATATTTCTTCTGATGGTGGCATAACCTGGAATACGAATGAGTAATCATGGCATAATTAGGCGTTCCCACCTCCTCAATATCCAACAATTCTTTAAAAATTTCCTTCGATTTTAAGGTATCACGCCAGATATAATAAGAAGCTTGTGACATCCGGTAATCCCAAGAAGTGTGATCTATGAGAGCAAACAGTGAATCCTGATAAGCAGATTGTTGCTTTCCATACAGATTGTTGGCAACAGAAATAGAATAATGCCCCCAGAAACTGGAATAAGTTTGATAATAGTTTATTAATAAATCTCTGGGAAGTTCTGAAGTCTTTATACTTTTCAAAATAATCTCCGCTTCACGGAACCTGCCACACATCGAATATAAAAGACTAAGATGTAAAGACGACTGGTTGGTGAAATAAGGTCTATTCAACTGACGGGAAATCTCAATATTGCGATCAACATAATGAATAGCGGAATCAATATGAAATTTTTTATATTCGTTATATAACCGTAGATTGATTCTATATTCTCCTTCAAGAGTCAAACCAGGACTTTTCAACATACATTTTATCCGGTTTATCCGATCCTCTTTCTCTTTAACAAAGACATGCTTTTCATCTATCACTCTACGCAAAGAATCCGTCAATAATTTCAACTCATCATTCGCATAAAGAACACTGCCAATTCCCAAAGCAATCAGCAGAAGCAAAAACCTCTTCTTCAGAAAACAACAGTTGAATTTCATAATAGTAATAGCAAAGATAACAAAAAAAGCGATTCATCCATTCAGAACAAATCGCTTTTTGTATATGAAGTAAATTTGCTCTTATTCAGCAACTACCTCGAAAGGAATCTCTACCGAAACTTCCTTGTGAAGCTTAACAATAGCCTTATAGCTACCAACTTCTTTCACAGCGTCTTTTACAACGATGATCTTTCTGTCAACTTCATGACCTAGCTTAGACAAAGCCTCAGCGATCTGGATGTTACCAACAGAACCGAAGATAGTACCGGTTGAGCTAACTTTAGTTGCAATAGTCAAAGAAACGCCTTCCAACTTAGCAGCCATAGCCTCAGCATCTTTCTTGATTTTCTCAAGTTTGTGAGCGCGCTGTTTCAGTTCTTCAGCCAACATTTTCTTTGCAGAAGGAGAAGCGATGACAGCTTTTCCAGTCGGGATCAGATAATTACGACCGTATCCGGATTTCACGTTTACGATATCGTTCTTATAACCCAAGTTTACTACGTCTTCTTTCAATATAATTTCCATACTTTTCCTCCTTCTTATTTCATCATGTCAGTTACATAAGGCAGCAATGCCAAGTGACGAGCTCTCTTCACAGCCTGCGCGATACGACGTTGGAACTTCAAAGAAGTACCTGTAATACGACGCGGAAGGATTTTTCCTTGTTCATTCAAGAATTTCTTCAAGAATTCAGGATCTTTGTAGTCGATATACCTAATACCACTCTTTTTGAAACGGCAGTATTTTTTCTTCTTAACATCTACTGACGGCGGAGTCAAATATCTGATTTCTGATTGAACTTGTTGTGCCATGATTAATCCTCCTTTTTGTTTGATTTAACACTTCTTCTTTTTGCAGCGTATTCAGCAGCATACTTATCCATCTTGAAAGTCAAGAAACGGATTACGCGTTCATCACGACGGAAATTAAGTTCCAGCTTGTCAATTACAGTAGGATCTGCATTGAACTCAATCAGTTGGTAAAAACCTGTAGACTTCTTCTGAATTGGGTAAGCCAATTTCTTCAGTCCCCAGTTTTCTTCATTGATAATCTCAGCACCTTCAGCTTGAAGAACGCCTTTGAATTTTTCTACCGCTTCCTTCATCTGAACATCAGACAAAACGGGAGTTAAAATGAAAACGGTTTCGTATTGATTCATACTTCGTTTAATTAAATAAATAAATTATTTGATTTTAAATGCGGGTGCAAAGTTAGACATTTTATTTTGAACTACAAATATTTAATCTTTTTTTGTATCCGAAGATAGGATTTATCCGGGAAGTGACTTACCTTTGCAAAGTTGTTTAAACAATAATTTCATGATAGAGCAATTTAATTTCGATATCCGGCTTATATTCGCCATATTAAATGGCAAAGTTTCCGCGGCAATCAACCGTAAGCTGTACCGTAACTTCCGTCAGAACGGGCTGGAAATCAGTCCGGAACAATGGACGGTACTCATTTTTTTGTGGGAAAAAGACGGTGTTACACAACAAGAGTTGTGTAATGCAACTTTTAAAGACAAACCCAGCATGACCCGCTTGATAGACAATATGGAACGGCAGCATCTCGTTGTGCGCATTTCCGATAAAAAAGACCGCCGTACCAATTTGATCCACCTGACTAAAGACGGAAAAGAACTGGAAGAAAAAGCGCGCGTCATTGCCGGCCAGACTCTGAAAGAGGCTCTTCATGGCATCACCCTCGACGAATTGAGCATTGGGCAGGAGGTACTGAAAAAGGTATTCTATAATACGAAAGATTAAGCAGAAGAACAGATCTTAAAATCATAAAATCCACTAAATCGTGCATTTATAATGGAATTTTTATCCAAATAATTTCGCCCGTTAAAGAATTATGCTTTAATTTGTGACTGGAATATTATAATCTATTAAAATACACACGCATGAAAGGCTTATTAAAGAACTTAGGATTGATATTAATCTTGGCCGGAGTAGTCATCCTGTTGGGTTGTTCATTTACAGGTAATGTAAATAACAACGCCATTCTGGGTACTTCTGTAGTACTTGTAGTACTGGGACTCATTTCTTATATTGTTATTAATAAGAAGATCGCTGATTAATTTCGCAAAAATCAATAAAAAATCCCGGAAACGAATGTTTCCGGGATTTTTTATTTGTAGTCATCTCAAATGCGATTATTAAGATTCAACTTCCGGGGTAATCAGCTTATAGCCTTTTCCGTGGATATTGATAATCTCGATAGAATCATCTTCTTTCAGATGCTTACGTAGTTTCGTGATATACACGTCCATACTACGGGCATTGAAATAGTTATCGTCGATCCAGATCGTTTTCAAAGCAAAGTCACGTTGCAAAATCTCATTTGCATGCGCACAAAGCAATCCGAGCAGTTCAGATTCTTTGGTAGTCAGTTTAGTCTGTTTGCCTTCTGACGACAGAATTTGTTTCTGTGTATCGAAAGTAAACTTACCAATCTTATAGATATTGCTTTCTTTGTTCTTCTTTCCACGAACACGTCTCAAGATTGCTTCAATTCTGAACGTCAATTCTTCCATACTAAACGGTTTGGTGATATAATCATCCGCACCGATTTTAAATCCTTCCAGGATATCTTCTTTCAGCGTTTTAGCAGTCAGGAAGATAATAGGAATTTCAGCATTTGCTGCACGGACATCCTGTGCCAGTGTGAAGCCGTCTTTTTTAGGCATCATTACGTCAAACACGCACAAGTCATATTTATTCTTCAAGAAAGCCTTATAACCGGCTTCTCCATCAGGATATAACTCAGCAGAATAACCTTTTGCCTGTAGATATTCTCTTAAAAGCATGCCAAGATTTTCGTCATCCTCGCATAATAAAATACGCAGTTTCTCGTCCATATCAATTATTTTTTAATAAAGGTAATGCAATAATAAATTTAGTTCCCACGTTCAGGTCGCTTTCCGCCCGGATGGTTCCCTTATGATCCAATATAATTTTTCTCACATAAGCCAATCCCAGTCCAAAGCCCTTCACATCGTGCAGATTACCCGTATGTACACGATAGAACTTTTCAAATATCTTTTTCAGGTTCTCCTTTTTAATACCGATACCGTTATCCTGTATCGAAATCATCAGTTTACCCGACTCATTCCACGTTCTCACTTTCAGTTCCAGATCCTCTTCCGGTTTCTTATATTTCACCGCGTTATCCATCAGATTAAAGATTACATTCGTGATATGCATCTCATCTGCAAATATAACAGGATCGGTGGCCTCAAGGTTCGATGTTATCTTACCATTATACCGTTCCACTTTCAGCGCAAAGGTATTGACAACTCCTGAAATTAATTCATTCGCATCAATCTCCTTCATCTTCAAAGTTGCCTTCTGACGTTCGAACATCGACATCTGGAGCACCTTTTCCACCTGGAAGCGCAAGCGCTTGGTTTCATCATTTATCACTCCCGATATATGCTGGAACATCTGCGGTGATTTTCCTACCGCGGGATCTTTCAACATCTGCGCTGCCAATGAAATGGTAGATATTGGTGTTTTAAATTCGTGCGTCATATTATTGATAAAGTCATTCTTCATTTCCGTCAGTTTCTTTTGCCGGAATACGATATAAATCGTAAAGATGAATGTCACTAACAATACCAGCGTAAATATCAACGACGGAATCATGAAACTAATTGAGTCAAAGATATAATCTTTCTTACCAGGAAAGTGCACTTTCAATATGCTCATTTTTGCAGGCGGATCATTCTTGAACAATGCCTGCTGATAAGCGTCCTCACTTCCCTTTGCCTCATAATCCGCACAACGATAGACTTCCCTACCGTCTTTGTCAATCACCGTAAAGTGATAAGGCAAGTCTATACTATTATTATATAAGCTCGATTTCAGATAGTCATCCAGTTCTTTGAACCGTACTCTGTCTCCAATCGATTTGTCACTTCCCCGATAAATCATCTGCCAAGCTACTTCATCGAGTAACGCCCGTTGATACATATACCGATTCTTGATGGCTTCCACTAATGAACGCGAAGTTTCCGGAATAGTCTTTGTTCCCCTGTAAGGAGAAATCATAGCCTTTGGAAGCTCGGAGGGCTTGGTGGTCATCACTTTCAGCTCAAAATCCGAATATACCTTTCCATCCTTAGACTTCACCGTGAACCGTTGCGTTTGCTGAATCAAGTTGTCTTGTTGTATGGAAGCGTTATTCGCAATCAGTGCTTTTCTTTCCGCTTCTGAAATATCTTCGATCAACCAACGTCTGGTCTCTGCATATTCCACATCCTTGGAAACCTGATCCAGGCTATTGCGTACAGCCGAATCAAACTGCTCCTTACGGGTTTTCATCATTTCCTCAATATAACTAACCTGCAAATACAGCAGGCTAAGGAAGGAAAGCCCCATTACAATACCTAATATCCAAATTGTTGACTTCTTCATAGCAACAAAATTAACACTCCCTAATTAACACTCCTAATGCATTAACTTGATTTAACCGGAACTTCCCGGAAATTAACCGTAAGGAGCTATTTAGGTTGTATTCTGATTACTACAACAACAAAACCCCTCCTTTGGTTTGCAAATTTAATAAAAAATTAAATCTTTTCCTTGCGTTTTTCTATCTTTATTAATCATAGTTAAACAAAAACTGTCCCCTTTTACTTAAAAAAGGGAACAGTTTTAACGTTTAAGTTGATAGTTTATAACCAACAGATAGTAAATAGCGAATTTTCAATCAACTATCACATATCATTTATCAACTATCATTTATCTTTATTCTTCTACTTGCTTAGCCTCAAAGTCTTTCATCAACTTATCCTGAACATCTGCCGGAACAAGCTCATAACTAGAGAACTTCATAATAAACGAAGCACGTCCGCCGGTGAGTGAGCTAAGAGCTGTAGAGTAGGACGACATTTCTTTCAAAGGAACTTTAGCAACCAGTTTCTCAAAACCTTTTTCGCTACTCATACCCATAATCATGGCACGACGTCCCTGAAGATCTCCCATCACATCTCCCATCCTATCAGACGGAACAAACACTTCCACATCATAAATCGGTTCCAGAATTTTCGGACCGGCGTTCTTGAAGGCTTCACTAAAGGCGTTACGTCCGGCAAGCATAAAGGAGATTTCATTAGAATCTACCGGGTGCATCTTACCATCGTAAACAATGACACGCACGTCACGAGCATACGAACCCGTCAACGGACCTTGCTCCATACGAGACATAATACCTTTCATAATAGCAGGCAGGAAGCGCGCATCGATAGAACCACCGACGATACTGTTGATAAACACCAGTTTACCACCCCATTCCAATGGTATTTCTTCCGTACCTCTCACGGTAATCTTAAATTCCTGTCCATTGAACTTATACGTATCGGGCACAGGCATACCTTCTTTATAAGGTTCTACAATCAGGTGAACTTCACCAAACTGACCGGCACCACCGGATTGTTTCTTATGACGATAATCGGCGCGAGCGGCTTTTGTAATCGTTTCACGATACGGAATCTTCGGTTCTTCGTACTTCACCGGCAGTTTTTCATTATTTTCCAAACGCCATTTCAATGTACGAAGATGGAATTCTCCCTGTCCGTGTACCAAAGTCTGTTTCAACTCCTTTGACTGTTCGATCACCCAGGTAGGATCTTCCTCACGCATACGGTTCAGAATACTCATCATCTTTTCCACATCCGCTTCATTCACTGGCTTGATAGCACGGGTATATTTAGAATTCGGATATTTGATAAAGTTGAATTTATAGTCGCAATCCTTACCGTTCAGCGTATTACCGGTTTTCACATCTTTCAGTTTCACAGCAGCACCGATATCACCGGCTTGCAGTTCTTCCACCTTGACGCGGTTACCACCGGCTACCACATAAATCTGCGCAATACGTTCCTTCGAACCACGGTCGGCATTCAGCAAGTCGTCTCCTTCATGAACTTTACCGCTCATCACTTTGAAATAGGAAACTTCACCGATATGCGGCTCCACGCTGGTCTTGAAGAAATAAAGGGATTCCGGTCCGTTAGTATCCGGAGCCACTTCTTTACCTTCGGTATTCTGTACCTTCGGCATTTCAGAAACAAAAGGAACAACGTTACCCAAGAATTCCATCAAGCGGCGAACGCCCATATCCTTACCTCCACAAACGCAAAATACGGGGAACATACCTCTGGCGATCAATCCCTTACGGATACCTTCGCGCATTTCATCTTCTGTAAGAGAATCTTGTTCGAAGAATTTCTCCATCAGATTTTCATCATTCTCGGCAGCAGCTTCTACCAATGCTTTGTGCATCTCCATAGCCTTATCCATTTCTTCTGCCGGAATATCTTCGATAGTCGGAGCCCCTCCTTCGGGTTTCCACGAATATTTCTTCATCAACAGCACGTCAATCAGTGCATTAAAGCCCGGACCGGTAGCTATTGGATATTGGATAGGAACAACCTTAGAGCCATAAGCCTCTTTCAGCTGTTCGAGGATATTATCATAATCGCATTTTTCATTATCAAGCTGGTTGACTAGAAAAATAACAGGTTTATTCAGCTTTTCTGTATAACGGAAGTGATTTTGTGTACCGACTTCGACGCCGTATTGGCCATTAAGAAGAATGATTGCTGTGTCGGTCACATTTAGTGCAGTTACTGTACTGCCTACGAAGTCGTCCGATCCCGGACAGTCAATAATATTAAGTTTTTTGTTATTCCATTCTACATGGAGAACGGTGGAGAAAACGGAGTAACCATACTCTTGTTCAACAGGGAAATAATCGCTAACAGTGTTTTTTGCGGCAACAGATCCGCGACGTTTTATAACACCACTCTCGAAAAGCATCGCTTCCACGAGAGTGGTTTTCCCAGAGCCAGAACTTCCCAACAAGGCAATGTTCTTGATTTCATTAGTCTGATATACTTTCATAATATATAAGATTTTAGTAATTACTCAGTATGTTTCTCACATACCATTAATTTTGTGATGCGCAAATTAGGGATTAATTGGGGGAAAAGCAACACTTATGACGGTGTTACTAAACAATGTTATGTAACACATCTTTAACATAAACATTTTTTGCTTGCTCATAATTTAATTTCTATACGAACCGCCATTCAATAGTATATATGCATATAATATTTAGACTGCACAAACGGATTGTCCAACACCCGGGTCTCAGGCATACCGACACCCGGGTGTTGATAGTGCTGACACCCGGGTGTCAATACCAATGAGACCCGGGTGTCAGACAACTTATCTATGCAACGCCTCATAAGAATGATTTCAGTCAATAAGATTTTTTGTTATATCTGATAATAATCTTACTTTTACAGCCACTAAACTCAAACGGCACAACTATGGCAGGTATCTATCTTCATATTCCTTTTTGTAAAACACGGTGCATCTACTGCGATTTCTACTCGACCACCCGTAGCGAGCTCAAAACCCGTTATGTACGAGCACTTTGCCGGGAGTTAGCCATGCGGAAAGACTACCTGAAAGGAGAAGATATAGAAACCGTTTATTTCGGTGGCGGAACCCCGTCTCAATTGGAAAAAGAAGATTTCGAACAGATATTTGATACGATCCGGACACATTACGGATTAAGCCATTGCCAGGAAATCACATTGGAAGCCAATCCCGACGACTTGACAAGTGAATATCTGAAAATGCTTTCTTCGCTCCCTTTCAATCGTATCAGCATGGGAATACAGACTTTTGACGATCCCACTCTCAAACTATTGAAACGCCGTCACAATGCCCATACAGCTATCGAAGCTGTTCACAGATGTCGGGAAGCCGGTTTTCAAAATATAAGCATCGATCTTATCTACGGATTACCGGGAGAAACCAAAGAACGATGGGAGAATGATCTTCGTCAGGCTGTCAGTCTGAACGTGGAGCATATTTCCGCTTATCATCTGATTTACGAGGAAGATACACCTATATATAATATGTTAAAACAACATCAGATATCGGAGGTGGACGAAGATTCCAGTTTAGATTTTTTCACGTTACTGATAGAGCATCTGCAGAAAGCGGGATTTGAACATTATGAAATTTCGAATTTCTGCCGTCCGGGCAAGTACTCTCGTCACAACAGTTCCTACTGGAAAGGAATACCTTATCTGGGGTGCGGACCGTCGGCACATTCCTTTGACGGGATGACACGGGAATGGAATGTTTCTTCCATCGATACATATATAAAAGGTATAGAGGAAAACAGCCGTGCTTTCGAAATAGAGTATCTGGATCAGACGACCCGCTACAATGAATTTATTATCACTACCATACGTACTGTATGGGGAACGCCTATAGAAAAGCTGAAACAGATGTTCGGCAATGAGATGTGGGAGTATTGCCAGAGAATGGCTGCGCCTTATCTGAAAAATGGGAAACTGGAAGAACACGATGGAGCCTTACGCTTGACTCGTGAAGGTATTTTCATCTCCGACAGTATAATGAGTGATTTACTTTGGGTAGACTAACCAAACAAACAAAAAGCCGATGACCGAATCAGAAGTAAGAAAGTTATTGCGGCAAATGAAAGAACTGGATTCGCAAACTGCTTTCCGGGACTTTTACAACATGACTTACGACCGCCTCTTCCGCATAGCCTACTACTACGTGAAGCAGGAAGAATGGTCGCAGGAAATCGTTCTCGACGTATTTCTGAAACTATGGAAACAACGTAGCAATTTACTTGATGTGAGAAACATTGAAGATTATTGTTTCATTCTCGTCAAGAATGCTTCGCTCAATTATCTGGAAAAAGAATCAAAACGCACTTACATTCATCCTGATTCTCTGCCTGAGCCACAGGAACAGAGCTATTCACCGGAAGAATCACTCATTAGTGAAGAATTATTTGCTCTTTACGTAAAGGCACTCGACCGGCTTCCGGAACGTTGCAGGGAAGTATTCATTCGCATCCGCGAAGAAAAACAAAGTTATGCACAAGTAGCGGAAGAATTAGGTATCAGCATGAATACAGTGGATGCACAACTTCAGAAAGCAATCACACGACTCAAAGAAATGATTAGCCGGGCAGAAATAGATTAACAATTATTTAGAAAAAGAGCGTAGGGAGTTTCTGTCACCCTCCGGTCTTTATCAACAAATAAATCAATCACTAAAAAAGACAGAAAAATGAAAAAGCTAAATGATGCAAACATTGGAATCCTTGTTCTTCTATCAACTTGCCTGTGCCTGTTCTCATGCAACAATGACAACGACAATTTGCCCAAAGACTATGCAGGATTCGAACATTCGAAGGAAACAGTAGAATGTGAAGGAAACAAATCAGAGTGTGAATTGGAAATTAAAATTGTGGCGATGGAGAAAGCGAAAGAAGACCGGACGGTAGTACTTGCCGCACCTCCTCCGGTAACAGGGCAAGCAGCAGTCATACAACTGACGGAAAAGAAAGTAATCATCAAAGCGGGTAAGAAGTCGGCTACGACTATCATTAAAATCTATCCCAAACAGATGGTATTGAATAAACAGAATGTCACTTTATCCTGCACTCCCCAATGGAAAGAAGGAGGAATCAGCAAACTGACCATTCTGTTGAAACGAAAATAATGGATCAAGAGTAATACAGAAAAAAATATGAAACACACCGATACGGAATTAGAAGAAATACTGAATCAGCTCATTGCTTCCACGCGTTCACCGCGAGGGCGTTTTTCAGCAGCAGCCAGTTACCCGGAACTAGAAAAAAGACTGAAGTCGCATACCCGGCATCTGACTTTGATACGCACCTTCTCGGCAGCAGCGGCAGTAGCTCTACTTTGCCTATCGGTATGGACAGCTTATTTATATATGCAACCTGCTGCAATACAAACGATTTCCACTCTGGCAGAGACACGTACTGTCCGCCTCCCTGATGGTAGTTCCGTCATGCTCAACCATTATTCTTCGCTTTCTTATCCGGAAAAGTTCCAATCGGACAAACGGGAAGTGGAGCTAAATGGAGAAGCCTATTTTGAAGTAAGCAAGGACCCAAAGCATCCGTTTATCGTGCAGACTGAAACGATTGACGTTCAGGTGCTGGGAACCCATTTCAATGTAGATGCATATCATGACAATCTGGATGTAAAGACAACGTTATTGTCCGGCTCGGTAGCAGTCAGCAATAAAAGTAAATCTGTTCGTATGGTTTTGAAGCCTAACGAGATTGCTATATATAATAAGGTAGAAGAAAAACTCACCCGCAAGGTTTTAGAGAATGCAGAAGATGAAATTTCCTGGCGACAAGGAGAGTTTATATTCGACGACCTGCCTTTACAGGAGATTGCCCGCGAACTGTCCAACTCATTCGGAGCGACGATCCAAATAGCCGATACAACTTTGCAAAATTACCGGATCACAGCACGATTCCGCGATGGAGAAGATCTGGCAACTATTTTATCTGTATTACATAATGCCGGTTATTTCAACTACTCACAAAACAATAAACAGATTATTATCACTGCTAAACCAGACTAAGATGAATATAATATTCCAAGGTCGCTTCCCTGTCAGAACCATTGTTCTGATAGGGGTGGCACTCCTTATCACTACTCAAATATATGCACAAAATGCGGAAGCCCGGCTTTCGCTGACACTACGAAACGCCACACTAAAAGAATTCGTCAAGCGGATTGAAAACTCAACCGGATATTCTTTTATCTATGGCGAGGAAATTATCATCAAACATAAAATCAATTTGCAGGTAAAGAATAAGCCATTGCGTGAAATACTTGACCTCGTATTCAAGAATGAGCAGATCAGTTATCAGTTCACCGGCCGCCATATTCTACTGCAAAAGAAAAAAGAATCAAAAACCGTAGGCCGTAAGTTCACTATCAGCGGATATGTCACGGATGGAACGTCTTCCGAGACGTTGATTGGAACCAATATCATTGAGAGTCATCAGAATCAAGGAACAACCACCAATCCTTACGGTTTTTACAGCATCACTTTGCCCGAAGGAGAAACCGAACTGCGTTTCTCCTATCTGGGTTATGCCACAGAAGCGCATCATTTTACGCTCTCACAAGATACATTGCTGAATATCCGTATGCAGGGAAACACGCAGTTGCAAGAGGTAGTGATCGTTTCCGATAAAACTGAAACGGGCACCGTAGCTACCCAGATGGGCTCTATCGAAATTCCGATGACACAGATTAAAAATACGCCGAGCATACTGGGAGAAGCAGATGTCATGAAAGCCATCCAGCTGATGCCTGGCGTACAGGCAGGAGTAGACGGTTCAGCCGGACTGTATATACGCGGCGGCAGTCCGGACCAGAATCTTATTCTACTGGATGGAACTCCTGTATACAACGTAGACCACATGTTCGGATTCTTTTCGGTTTTTACTCCGGAGGCCGTCAAAAAGGTAACACTATTCAAAAGCTCCTTTCCGGCACGTTTCGGCGGACGTCTTTCTTCCGTCATTGATGTCCGCACCAATGACGGAGACATGCAGAAATACCACGGTACGCTTAGTATCGGATTACTAACCAGCAAAATCAATCTGGAAGGCCCGATTGTGAAAGGAAAAACCTCTTTCAACATTTCCGCCAGACGTTCGTATGTCGATCTCATCGCCAAGCCATTTATGCCGAATGATGAAGAATATGGTTATTACTTTTATGACATCAATGCCAAAATCAATCATAAATTCTCCGACCGGAGCCGTATCTATCTAAGCGTTTACAATGGAAAAGATCATTTTGCCGCCAATTATGATGGAGATACCGACTCCAAGGATGGAAGCACAATGAATTGGGGAAATACCATTGTTTCCGCCAGATGGAACTATATATTCAACAACCGTCTGTTCAGCAACACAACCGTCTCTTACAACAACTATTTATTCGACGTCAACTCATACAACAACAATAAATATGCCAACAGCATGGGAGCTTCGATAATCAACCGATATTCAGCCGATTATCGTTCGGGAATCAATGACTGGAGCTATCAGATCGATTTCGATTATAACCCGTCTCCCGCACACCACATTAAATTTGGTACAGGATATATCTATCATCGGTTCCGTCCGGAGGTCATGACATCCAAAATCTCCGAAAAAACAGGAGACAAAGTAGATCGCGACACCACTTACCACAGCATCGCCAACAGCCGGATTTACGGACATGAGCTATCGGCTTACCTGGAAGACAACATCAAGGTGAATGACCGTCTACGTCTGAATCTCGGATTACACTTCTCCTTGTTTCAGGTACAGAAGCAGAGTTATTCTTCTTTGCAGCCACGAGTTTCCGCCCGTTATCAACTAGGGAAAGACGTAACTCTGAAAGCCTCTTATACACAAATGAGCCAATACGTACATCTGTTATCATCCATGCCAATCGCAATGCCTACGGACTTATGGGTTCCCGTGACTAAAAAAATCAAACCGATGCGCTCTCACCAATATTCATTAGGCGGATACTATACGGGAATCGAGGGATGGGAATTCTCGGTAGAAGGCTATTATAAAGATATGTATAATGTATTGGAGTATAAGGAAGGAGTCAGCTTCTTCGGTTCTTCTGCCGGTTGGGAAAATAAAGTGGAAATGGGCAAGGGACGTTCGGCAGGTATTGAGTTTATGGCACAGAAGACACTTGGAAGAACGACGGGATGGCTGTCCTACACTTTGTCCAAAAGTGATCGTCAGTTTGCCAAAGGCGGTATCAACAACGGTGAACGGTTTCCATATAAATATGACCGAAGACACAATATCAACCTGACAATCAACCATAAGTTCAGCGAACGTATCGACATCGGTGCTTCCTGGGTGTTTTATACAGGTGGAACAAGTACAATCCCTGAAGAGAAAACCGCTGTCATCCGTCCTAGCGATGGCACAAACAACGGATTTGGAGGAGGATATGGATATGGAGATTATTTTGATTCAGGCATAACTTCACCCACCATCGGAGAAGCTTCGTATGTGGAGCATCGTAATAATTACCGGTTACCAGCCAGTCACCGGTTGAATGTGGGAGTCAATTTCAACAAAAAGACCAAACATGGTATGCGTACCTGGAATATCAGTCTGTATAATGCATATAATGCGATGAATCCTACCTTCGTATATCGCAGCACCAGCAAAAACGATCCCTACAAACCGATTATCAAGAAGTATACTATACTTCCATTAATTCCATCATTCACTTACACTTATAAATTCTAAACCCATTATGAGAACTCGTATATATTATCCATTTATCCTGTTAATAGCATTACTGACAACAGTATCTTGCGAAAACGAACTCCCGTTTAGTGTAAAGGACAATCCCCCCAAACTAGTGATGAACGCACTAATCAACGCAGATAGTCTGACCAATGTTCTTTACCTCAATTTCACGGGAAGAGGATATGCCACTCATGCAGAAAAAGCCACCGTGGAAGTACGTGTTAACGGACAGTTGTCAGAAAGTTTACGTCCGCTCCCACCCCAGGCGGAAGGAGATATGCAATGCCGCTTCAACATTTCCGGCAAGTTCTCTCCCGGAGATGTAGTACGTATCGACGCTCTCACTGACGACGGACAGTATCACGCATGGGCTGAAGTTACCGTTCCACAGCGTCCCCACGAAATAACTGATATCGATACGGTCACTGTTCCACTGACACAGTATTATTATACACAGAATTATCTCCGATATAAAATCAACATCAAAGATCGCCCCAACGAAAATAATTTCTATCGACTTATCATGGATAAGCAAATGACAGTGAAAGACTATAATAATGAAATAGGCGAATATGTCACTCAAACCACACACCGTTATCATTTTATATCTCGCGAAGATGTTGTGTTGACGGACGGACAGCCTACCAACAGCGATGACGAAGATAATGGCATGTTCGACACTGTAAAGAATATATATGGGGTGTTTGACGACTCACGATTCAAAAATACATCTTATACCATGACAGTTTACAACCAGACAAATGTTGAGGGGCTTTCCAAATATGGAACGAATGTAAAGATGGATATTATTGTGCGTCTGTTAAGCATTACAGAAACCGAATATTACTATCTGAAAGCACTCAACCTGGCAGATTCCGACGCTTATGATGAGACAATAAACGAACCAATCAAATATCCCGGCAATGTGCACGGAGGGGTCGGGATTGTCGGGATCAGTACGGAGACAAGCAAAATCATTCATATAGAAAAGCCATGGATATGAAAACTCATCACCTACTATTTATACTCATCGCATTACCGCTGTTCTGTTCCTGCCGAAGCAACCGGAGTATGCTAAGGGAGATACAAGCCTTAAAATCCAGCTTGTATTACGAGCTCACTTCTCCTATCTATCAGGAGAAAGCAGATCAAACCGTATATCTGGACTTCATCGACTACTCCAACATGGATTATTACACCAGCGTGAAACGCAAAAAGTCTGCATATATTCCGCTACTGCTATATAACTACGAGGGTGAGCTTTTCCATCTTCGGTTAGGAGAGTCTTCTCTCACCCAACTCTATCGGGAATTTCTGACGGAGGCACTGCTTACCGAATGTAACAGTAGCACCTGCTGTCATCTGATAGATAATCAGAAAGGAAAAATGATTCCCGATTCCGCCTATCGGCTGGAAGTAAAAATCAGAAAGAATGAGACGTGTGCCAGAATCAAACTCAACCAGTCAAGTATCCCTTGGTTTGAGGGAGAAATGTTGGAGGTTGTCAATAACAAAATTCGCCCGGCAGCTTCCAGTCTTGCCATTTCTATCCGCCTCACTCAAAAGGAAGATTGCCTGCTTGATAAAACCTACTCTACAGAATATCAGCAAACTACCAAAGCGCAAAGATTCGAAGATTCACCGTCCGCCAATGCCGCTTGCCTGGATGATATGACCGAATGTTTGTCAATGGCTACGAAAGAAATCGTGGAGGAGATTAGTCGGGATATACATTTAATACTATCTTTGCAGCCAAAAAGCAGACACTAACTATGTTTATCATTATTGGAATTATGCTGACAGGCATGCTTCTTGGCTACTTGTTGCGCAGTAAAAGACTATCATGGATACACAGGATAATTACTCTTCTTATATGGATTCTCCTCTTTCTTCTCGGAATAGATGTAGGAGGTAACGAATCTATTATCAAAGGTTTGCATACTCTCGGACTGGAAGCTATTATCATCACGGTAGCTGCCGTTGCAGGAAGTACGTTATGCGCCTGGGGATTATGGTACCTATTATATAAATGGAATGGAGGAAAGGAGACAAAAGCATGAAAGGTAGTTTGATTATCGTCTCTTTCTTCATTATCGGTACTCTTTGTGGAGTTTATCATCTTATTCCATACGACTTCACCGACAGCAAGCTCAGTTACTATGCCCTCTGCGGACTCATGTTCTGCGTAGGCATCAGTATCGGCAACGATCCGAATACTTTGAAGAGTTTTCGCTCCCTGAATCCGCGGCTTGTATTCCTTCCCATCATGACGATCATTGGCACATTAGCAGGTTGCGCCGTAGCAGGAGCCTTTATGAGCCAACGAGGTCCTTTAGACTGTATGGCAGTCGGAGCCGGATTTGGCTATTATTCACTTTCCAGCATTTTCATTACCGAATACAAAGGTCCCGAATTGGGAACTATTGCGTTACTTTCCAATATCATGCGTGAAATCATCGCTTTGCTGTGTGCGCCATTATTAGTGAAGTATTTCGGAAAGCTAGCCCCTATTTCTGTTGGTGGAGCCACTACAATGGATACCACTCTTCCTATTATTACCCGATATTCGGGAAAAGAATTTGTAATCATTTCCATTTTCCATGGTTTTGTTGTTGATTTCAGTGTTCCTTTCCTAGTCACGTTCCTTTGCTCAATATCATTTTAATAGGAATAAATCCTAAAAAGCAGATTATTTCCACTATCGTTTTCGCACACGTATTACAAATATGTTTCATAAAGAACCGTTTTTGTATCATAAAGCATATCATCTCTTGACTTACATCAAGAAATGAGGCTAAATAGAATCTTTTCCTTTTCTTTATTTTTATGCTATAAAACATATTCTTATATTTGCATAGGTAAAAAGAAAAAACTAAGCGCTTAGACTAATTTTCAATAGGTATTAGATTTGTTTTTAGGAATAGTTTTTAGGTATAACAATTAAAAAAGTAGGTATTATGAAACGTTTAGGATTAACATTAGTGGCAGCGCTCTGCCTTGCTGCTACAACATTTGCAGCCGGAAATCAACCTACAACTGCAAAATGGGAAGGTAACATCAATGTTAGTAAATTAGGTAAATATTTGAACTTGAATTCAGTTCAGAGTGAAGAGGTTGCAAACATCTGCGATTATTTCTCCGAACAGATGTCAAGAGCCACAACAGCAAAGAAAGATAAAGAAGCTAAATTGCGTAACGCTGTTTATGGTAACTTGAAGCTGATGAGAAAGACTCTTAGTGCTGAACAGTATGCCAAGTATGCCGCATTGATGAACATCACTTTACAGAATAAAGGTATTGAACTGAATAAGTAAAATGAGTAATATGCAAAAGAGAGAGAGGGTGGAAGCCAGTTTGGGCTTCCACTTTTTTTATCCCATTATTTAATAGTCACCATCGTAGCTCCAAATCCATATTCCTGGAAAGAAGCATCCTGATAACGGCAATTACTATATTTCCGTTTCAATTCATCAACGATAGCTTTCCGAAGCACACCATCTCCTTTGCCGTGAATAAAGACAATCTTCTGCTCACGTTTGTTCTTATAGACTTCCATCACTTCGCGAAACTTATCCAATTGATAGTTCAGTATTTCAGCATTACCCATTCCTTGAGTATCATCCAGTAGAGAGTCGATATGAAGATCTATTTCAACAATCTCACTCTTTCCACCATGAGCATGATTCGGTTTCACAATAGGTTGTGATCTGGGCTTATCTACAGATTTCTTCTGCAGCAAAGCCTCTTGAAGTTCTTCTGCCGAAACATATACTTGCTTGGTAGGCATATCATCTTTCACAATGTCATAAATCAACGCCGGTTCTTCGAAGAAATCAGAGTCGCTAAAGGTATGAAGTTTATAGAACTTCACGGTATCAATCCGTATTTCCACACTGACAGCCGGTTTGATAGCCGCAGGCTTACCATCTTTGAAAGCAATCAACTGAACGGCCACCCGCTCCATATCATTCAGTACATCTTTTGTAAACTCCTCTAACAGCAATTTCGTATTAGGTTCCACCAACCCGTGCGAACGGTTCTTCCAGGCTTTTCCTTCTGCACTCAAATAAGTGTAATACAAATAATAATTGCTATCATTTACCAAATAAGTCTCGAAAGGAGTAGTCATCATAGCCTTTGCATCTTCAGGCACATAAGCCAGAAATACATTCAGCGTATCTCCCCCCTTCACTTCCGGCTGGCGTTGAATGACGGGCATCTCCGGTTTTACCGGTTTAGCAGGTCCCTCTTGTTTCGGAGCAGAAGAAGTCGGTTTACGCTTCAAATTATAGTCATCCGTTTCAATCACTACACACTCACGTATCGGCATCGGAATATCAAATCCATCCGCATCTTCCACCAACACAAAATCCTTTCCCTGGAATCCAGTTACGATTCCACCGCCTACCTCACTAAGAAAGCGTACTTTATCTCCTATTTTCATTATTGTATATCCAATTAAAATTCAAACTCAAAAAAACGAGTAACAAAGATAGAGATTTCTATGAAATTAAATGGAGATTCGGTTCTAAAAACAAACCGTCTGCCTTTATTCCTCTTTTTATTGTAACTTTGCACCCGACGAAATACCAAACATATAATCTAAAATTCACCATTAACGACGAAAACCGATGAAAGAACTTATTAAAGTCATTGCTTTTGATGCAGACGATACCTTGTGGAGCAATGAACCTTTTTTCCAGGAAATAGAGAAACAATATACAGACCTATTAAAGCCTTATGGCACTTCTGAAGATATTTCAGCCGCTTTATTTCAAACAGAAATGAATAATCTGAAATATCTTGGCTATGGAGCCAAAGCCTTCACCATTTCTATGGTAGAGACAGCTTTGCATGTGAGTGGACAAAAGATTTCAGGTACAGACATCCAACATATTATTGAATTAGGCAAATCATTACTGAAAATGCCAATTGAACTATTGCCGGGAGTAAAAGAAACGCTTAAAGTATTGAAAGAGAAAGGTAAATACAAATTAGTAGTTGCCACTAAAGGAGACTTACTCGATCAGGAGAATAAGCTGGAACGTTCCGGATTAGCCTCTTATTTCGATCACATTGAAGTGATGTCCGATAAAACAGAGAAAGAATATCAACGAATGTTGAATATCTTACAGATTGCTCCTTCCGAATTTGTCATGATTGGCAATTCTCTGAAATCGGACATTCAACCTGTTCTATCGCTGGGAGGATATGGTATACATATTCCTTTTGAAGTGATGTGGAAACACGAAGTAGTAGACACATTCACACATGACCATCTGATACAGGTGAAAAGAGTTGATGAGTTACTGACGTTGTTTTAAGTAATTTCTCTTCTTGATTACAACAGTTTCATCAATTCAGCCGCCCGGCATGCTTCTATCGAATTCCCGACAGAAAGTTTCTCCAAAATATTCTGTCGGTGCCGGTTGACTGTATTCACACTGATATAAAGGGTTGTTGCAATCTCCTTACTTGATAGTCCTTTACGTATACAGCGAAGTATTTCCTTTTCACGTTCGGACAATATATTACGATGTTCCTCCGATAAGAAAAGTGTTTCTACCTCTCCACGTTCCATATGAGTAATGGTAGGGTATATACCTTGCTCTGTCCGTTGGTCTGCCGACAGGGAATAAAGACAAAAGATCAGCCATGCACTCCCCGAAGGAGTATTTTCCATAATCTGCACTAAGTTATCAATATACTGATACACTCCTTTCTCATTCATCATACGTATTCTGCATCTTCCCCGGTATTTCAGCCGTTCATCAAAAGGCATTGCAAAGGTTTTCTGGAAAAACTTATATTCTAACAAACGCTTTTCTACCAAATCTTCGGGATGAATACGCCGGTAAATACAATCTTCATCCATAGAATCAATTACACTCAAAGCAGCTTCTTCGGGAGTCAACCCCAAAAAATGTGCCCACGGATGAACGGCAATATAACTCTTCCTGTTCGAAAGATCTGAAATTACAGCACACCCGCCATTAATCTCTGTCAATGAATGAATAAAACGTCGATGCTGCTCTACAACCCCATTATCCAATGTTTCATCAGTGATCGGTTGCGTTGCATAAACTTCATCTATTTCCTTTTGTAATACGTCCATTCGATAAAATGGTTATTATTCAGTATTGTTACACACGGCGGCTTGCGCTATCTTTGCACCACAAAGATAATCAAATAAGAAATAATCATGAAATATTTAAAAATCAAAATCATGTCAATAGCCTTTATGGCAATAGCAACTTCTTCTATGGGACAAAGTTTGAATAAAATGAACTGGCTGAATGAGCCTCAACAATGGGAAATAAAAGATGGTAAAACTTTAGTGATGGACGTTCCAGCAAAAACTGACTTCTGGCGGATTTCTCATTATGGATTTACCGTAGACGACGGTCCTTTCTATTATGCCACTTACGGTGGAGAATTCGAAGCCAAAGTAAAGATAACCGGCAATTACGTAACAACTTTCGACCAAATGGGATTAATGCTGCGCATCGACCATGAAAACTGGATCAAAGCAGGTGTGGAATATGTGAATGGCAAACAGAATGTGAGTGCTGTTGTAACGCATCGGACTAGCGATTGGAGTGTAGTGCAGTTGCCGGATGCTCCCCGTTCTATATGGATAAAAGCAATCCGCCGCTTGGATGCAGTAGAAATATTTTTCTCACGTGACGATAAAGAATATATTATGATGCGCACTTGTTGGTTGCAAGATAATTGCCCTGTCATGGTTGGGGTGATGGGAGCTTGTCCGGACGGGAAAGGCTTCACCGCTACATTCGAAGAATTTAAAGTGACTCCATTAGCCGATCAACGAAGACTGGAATGGGCCAAAAAACAAATGAATAAATAGGTACTTCACATATATAGGTTGTTTTACCTGACTAAAGCATAGCTTTAGGGAATGAAAAGCATAGCTTTAGCCAGTCTAAAGCTATGCTTTTGAGAGTTAATAAGACATTTTTTCATATTATTTCCAAAATCGTATATACCTGTCCTTTTCACGGTTCAAAGCAACTTCATCGACACAATCATCCAGCCGGAACCATGAATGTTCTATGAACGAGCCTCCTTTTTTAACAGATTTATCCCAGTTTCCTATCACCTGCCCCTCATGAAGAACAATCGGATAAAACAGACCATTATTCGTAAATGCTTTTGCATAATGCTCTTTAGGCAAAACATCTGTCCGGTCTTTATACCCAAGCAAATATTCATCATAAGAAGGAAGAAGATGTAAACTTCCGGAGACTTTTCCGCGAGTCCGGCAATCTTCATGAATATACCATGTCTGTCCATTCCATTCTTCCGCAGTCAATTCTGAATCAATCAGATAGATAGCTTGCCGTGCTTCGGTAACAGGCAGTCCCGACCACCAGACAAAATCTTGCAAAACAGCGGGAGCATGACTCCGAAAATAGCTTCTGGCCAAACGAGCCAAAGATTCATCTTTTGTCAATTCAGACATTGGCGGGACACGTTCTTCCAAAAGCGCATACGTGCATTTACTTCCTTTATCTTCTCCACTACAGACAATACCTACCTGTTCTGCTCGTGCCATAAAGCGGGTCATACGATGATTATCCGCCACAATTCCCGAACGACTAAAATGTTCAGCAATCTCCTGCCTTGTCAGACTTTTGTTTCCACTAAGAATCTTTTCCAGTAACCGATAGCTTTTCGCATAAAGTTCTTCTGAAATATCCAGATCATGTCCTTTCGCATAAGATTCATTGGCAGCTATCACACGCTCGGCAGAAAGTTTCAACATCCATCGGATATCCTCTGCCGCTACCAGATGCCATGTCGGACGCATTACATGGGTCCGCAAAATCTCACCCTCGCGTAGTGCTTTCTCCACAGTCTGAATCGTTGCCGACTTCAAACGCATTCCTACTGCCCACTTTACCATGGAATAATTCTGTGCCTGTATGGCTCCCATCCATGACACAAGTTCCTTCGGTTGAGAGAAAAGAGGACTTAACAACTGTTGGTTGAGTAAACGTATATTCGATATTTTCATTTCAATTTATTACCTTTTTTATCAATATAAAACCAATGATCGCTTTGCCATGTCCAATGCTCCCCATAATCATCCATTGCCTTCTTTGCCCCGGTATAGGTCACTTCGGCCTTCCCGTCTTTAAAAGGAAAAACGAAAGCAAACTGCGGTTGGATGACGACATTCCCCAAAGTATCGGCAAATCCCATCAGCATCTCATCGTTTATGATACGAAAAAGCCCTTCCTCTACATAGTCCGGCCCATTATCAAAGCTAAAGGTATAAAAAAGTTTTTCTCCTTTATTGTTGATCGTTGTCCATCCGGGGGTATGAGGTTCCACTACAAAACCGATATGCCGTATGGTATCACTCCCTCCATAATGATATTTACCAAAAGGAATCACCGTATCACCTCGTTCATTCAAATAACAGACAGAAGAGCCTAATTCCGGAAATTCTGTTGACGTATAAGCGATAAGGATTGCATGATCCGACTGTTTCTGACCGTCCAAACATCCAGTCGTAAAAATACAAAACAATAAGGCATACAAGGATTTTATTTTCATGAGCTTATTATTAGTATATTGCAAATATAAAATTTCTTTCCAAACAAACCATTGTTAATAATAAAAAGAATAAGCCGGAAGAGATAGATATTACCTCAACTCCCTTACCAAGAGCCAAAACCAGTTGGAAGTCTCCGAATAAATCTCTACTTTTGTACTCCATAACAAAGAATATATTTAGATATGATGCTCTATAAACTCATCCCTCCCTCAACGGTAACAACAGCTATCCAGTTGCCGGCTTCTAAAAGTATCAGTAATCGTGCATTAATCATCAATGCATTGGGTAAAGGAATGTATGCTCCTGAAAACCTGTCTGATTGTGACGATACACAAGTGATGATAAAGGCTCTCACCGAAGGGAAAGGGACGATTGACATCATGGCTGCGGGCACTGCTATGCGTTTCCTTACCGCCTATTTAAGTGTAACTCCGGGAGAACGGACCATCACAGGAACAGCACGTATGCAGCAACGTCCGATACAGATATTAGTCAATGCTCTTCGGGAGTTAGGAGCTGAAATAGAGTATACCCACAATGAAGGGTATCCTCCTCTATGTATCAAAGGGGCAGAGCTGAAAGGAAACGAAATAACACTGAAAGGAAATGTCAGTTCCCAATATATATCTGCTTTACTGATGATAGGTCCGGTACTCAAAGACGGTTTGACGTTGCATTTGAGCGGGGAGATTATTTCCCGTCCATATATTAATCTTACATTGCAACTGATGCAGGACTTTGGAGCCAAAGCCGCATGGACTTCTCCAAGCAGTATTTCCGTTGCTCCACAACTCTACCAGAGTATTCCTTTCAAAGTGGAAAGTGACTGGAGTGCGGCTTCCTATTGGTATCAGATTGCTGCCTTGTCTCCCAAAGCAGAAATAGAATTATTAGGGTTGTTCCGTAACAGTTATCAGGGTGATAGTCGGGGAGCAGAAGTTTTTTCACGCCTAGGTATAACTACCGAATTTACATCGCAAGGTGTGAAACTGAAAAAAACAGGCAAAGCACCGGAAAGGCTGGAAGAGGACTTTGTCGATATTCCGGACTTGGCACAGACGTTTGTCGTTACTTGTGCCTTGCTGAATATTCCTTTCCGTTTCACAGGACTACAAAGTCTGAAAATAAAAGAAACTGATCGTATTGCCGCATTGCGCACCGAGCTTAAAAAGTTGGGATATGTTATTGAAGAAGAAAATGACAGCATATTAATGTGGAATGGCAAACGATGTGAACCGGAGGAAATTCCGGTGATTGACACCTACGAAGATCATCGTATGGCAATGGCATTTGCTCCGGCAGTTATCTGTCATCCTAATTTGCTTATTGCCGATCCGCAGGTGGTCACCAAATCATATCCCGGATATTGGGAGGATTTGAAGCAGGCCGGATTTCAGGTGATAAACGAAGGATAATCTCCGGACATTGTGGAAGATTTCAATAAATATACTTCCCATATCAACTACTCCCCTATTGTAGATTTCGTATTGCAACAGGGGAAGCAGACCTATTATAAGAAAGGAGAATACTTTTCCCGTCAAGGAGAAATATGTAAAACAATGGGGTTCGTCAGTTCCGGTTCTTTCCGGTACTGTTGTACTAACAGTGCAGGCGAAAACAGCATCGTAGGATATACTTTCGATCATTCTTTTGTTGGCAACTATCCGGCTTTTCAATTACAGGACAAATCCAATGTAGATATACAGGCTTTATGTGACTGCTCGGTATACGTAATCAATTACCAGCAAATGACAGAATTCTATGATACCAACGACGCTCACCAAAAGTTGGGACGCCGCATTGCAGAAACTTTGCTATGGGAGGTCTACGACCGGATGATTTCAATGTACAGCCTAACACCGGAGGAACGCTATCTCGAAATTATCAACCGTTGTCCCGACTTACTGAAACTGATTACTTTAAAAGAACTGGCTTCTTACCTTCTTATTCGTCCTGAAACATTAAGCCGTATCCGAAGAAAAGTCGTACAAAAGTAAATTCTTGATTTCAATCAAGAGTTTATTTATTCCCTACCCCTACTTTTGCGGACAAATAAAGTATACAGTATTTCATGAAGAAAATTATAATTATAGGTGCAACCTCTGGCATCGGCCGTGGATTAGCAGAAATTTATTCTCAAGAAGATTTCCTTATCGGCATTTCCGGCCGTAGAGAAAATCTATTGAAAGAGGTATGTGCCCGTGACGAAGACAAACTATTCTATCAAGTGTGTGACATCACCGACACGCAATCCACTATTTCATCCCTTGAGACACTCATTCAAAAAATGGGTGGAATGGATATACTGATTATCTGTGCCGGTACCGGAGAACTAAACCCTGAACTATCCTATCAACTGGAAGAACCCACCTTACTAACTAACGTGATAGGATTCACCAACATCGTAGACTGGGGATTCCGATATTTCGAACGGCAAAAAAGCGGGCATCTGGTTACTATTTCCTCTGTTGGAGGTACGCGTGGAAGTGGCATCGCTCCCGCCTACAACGCGTCGAAAGCCTATCAAATCAACTATATGGAAGGACTACGGCAGAAAGCTACCAAATCTCACTATCCTATTTATACTACCGATATTCGTCCCGGATTTGTAGATACTGCCATGGCAAAAGGAGAAGGATTGTTCTGGGTTACTCCTGTTGATAAGGCTGTGAGGCAAATAAAAAAGGCTATTTCTAAAAAGAAAAAAGTAGCTTTTATCTCTAAAAGATGGAAATATGTGGCCATTCTATTTCGTCTTTTGCCATCTGCTATTTATTGCCGGATGTAAAGTTCTTCTTATTCGCCGTCTCTCCTATTTAAGAAAGAAACTTCCGTAAATTCTACCATTGGGAAACAAAGATTATCTACACAAATTCGCTATCTTTGCAAAGATAGTCTGTCAACAGGCCAATAAAGGATTATAATTACCCCACTGGCTGATTGATACTATCCAAATAAAAACGAGAGCATATATGAATACTGATTTCATAAACTTAACAGCAGAAAATCTTTCCAATGAGCATTTATGCTGCATTATCCGTAGCAAAAAATCTCATCCGGGCATTGAAGCAAAACGGCAATGGCTTTCCGACCGACTGAAGGAAGGTCATGTTTTTAGAAAGTTAAATGCAAAAGCTACGGTCTTTATTGAATATGCTCCTCTTGAAAAAGCCTGGGTTCCGATAATGGGAGGCAACTACTATTACCTCTACTGCTTATGGGTTTTAGGCAGTCCCAGAGGAAACGGGTATGGAAGTTCGTTGATGGAGTACTGTATAGCTGATGCTAAAGAAAAAGGTAAATCCGGCATTTGTATGCTTGGAGCAAAAAAACAGAAGAATTGGCTTTCAGACCAATCATTTGCAAAGAAGTTCGGCTTTGAGGTGGTTGACACTACCAATAATGGATATGAATTGCTTGCTCTTTCTTTTGATGGGACAACCCCGAAATTCACTCCAAATGCTAAAAGGCTAAAAATAGAAAGCGAAGAACTGACTGTTTATT
This sequence comes from Bacteroides sp. D2, assembly GCF_025147085.1. Taxonomy (NCBI): domain Bacteria; kingdom Pseudomonadati; phylum Bacteroidota; class Bacteroidia; order Bacteroidales; family Bacteroidaceae; genus Bacteroides; species Bacteroides sp. D2. The sequence goes on from NZ_CP102261.1 coordinate 47,546, forward strand.
ATGATATACAATGCCCTTATATCTATCAATACATTGAAATGATTAAACAGTATTGCGAAACAAATAATGTTCCTGTTTCTTTCATTCAAGTGGACACATTAGAAAAAGCAAAGCAATTGCCTTGTGTTTTCAACAACTTCGCCCTGTTTTATAAAGGAGTTTTTGAAACTGTGAATCTGCCAAATATCGACTACTTGAAAAGAATACTCAAAAAATAAAAATACAATCCTGACTTTTCCCGTTCATTATCAGGATTGTATTTTATCTGTTTCCTTAAAATGACTTCTCATTCGCCATCTTCCACATATTGAGAAAAGATGCTTTGGTAATTTCCACTATTTTATCCCAATTCAATCGATCTGCATGATCGGAAGGCTGGTGATAGTCAGGATGCCCGTCAGTATGATACCAAATGATCGGAATATTGACTTTGGCAAACGAACCGTTATCACTTCCTCCTATCGGATGATCCCAAGCGCGATAATCCGGTTCCAGCTGTAAGCCGTGTTTTTTGATATCCTCTTTCAGCCAATCACCAAAAGCCGGATGAGCGGCTGTATAGAAATAGACAACATGTTTAGGCTGTTGAGGTTTGTTATTACGACCAATCATGTCGAAGTTCAAATATCCTTTTATTTGAGACAGGAAAGGACAGGTTTGCACAAAATATTTAGAGCCTAGCAATCCTTTTTCTTCTCCATCCCAAAAAGCAAAGATTACATTCCTTTCGGGTTGCTGTCCACTGGCAAGAAAGGCTCTCGCTATCTGCAACACAGCCGATACACCGGAAGCATTATCATCAGCACCGTTGTATATTTGATCGCCGTCGAGTGCAGGATCGATGCCTAAATGATCGAAATGAGCCCCTACAATCACATATTCTTTCGTGTTTTTACCAGGAATCATTCCCAATACATTCCTCATAGAGAGCTTCTGATGGACTTCCTGTTTCAGTTTGGCAATGGAATCAGGATGTACTTCCAAGCGCCCTTTTTTCTGGCGTTCTTTGCGATAAGCATCAAAAGGCTGGAAATAGCTGTCAGTCAGAGGTGGGATTCCCATCCATTGCAATAAAGAGGCAATATACTCCGAGGTCACACGTGAACCGTGAAAACCTGCCTCACGACCTTGCAACTCATCGCCTGCCAGAAAATTGATAGCAGCCTCGGCGGAGGAACGATTGATCGTATTTAACCCTCTCTCAATAGGAGATTGGGCAAAAGCAATGTTTCCAACAAACAGGAATGCTAATAGTAAATAATTTCTCCTCATTATACTTCAAATATCTTAAGTCGTTTTTCATTTATTGATAAGGCAAAGTTCAATTCACCCGCCAATGTTTATTCTGTAGTATAGTCTCGTTACAATCTGCCGCTCCCGGATTATTCTTGTACATAATCACGCATTTATCATAATAAGCGGGATACCCTGTAATATCCGGCAAAGTATTAAATATATTATTAAGTTGATCTTTATCCAATTTGTTATAACGGCAATCAAGTTTTCTCAATTCATTATTCATTGGGATAGACAAACTTTTTAATTGATTGTTATAACAATCCAAATACCACAGTTTTTTATTACCAGATGTATCAAGGTCTGTCAATTTGTTAGAGCTACAATATAATTCAGTCAATGACATCAACTTGTTCAAAAAGTCCAGTTTTCGAAATACACATCCTTCAATATGCAATACACTAATCATATTATCATCATCTACTTCCAAAGCCGACAACTGCGGTGTACCGGTTAACTCTACCGTATGTAATGCTGGTAACTTTTTCAATGAAAGTGAAGTTATTCCATTATCTATACAATACAACGAGGTCAAAAATTCACAATGCCCAAATTTGATTGAAGTCAGTTTCGGATTAGTGTATACCTGTACCGTTTTCAGATTCAGACACTCATCAAAATGTAATTCTTCCAAACCCTCCCAATTTCCAATATTCATATATTCCAAATTAGGGCAGGAAGTATTCAAATCTAAGAAACTGCTTTCTTTTATACTATTTAATTCAATCCTCTTCATCCTGGGAAAATCCCCCAAATGCATATTACTTACCGGCATCAACACACCACTAACACTGAAAGCTGTCAATTCCTCTGCCCAAACCCTTACCGTGAAACTCCTTGAAGGCTTATACCTGTATTGAATCGAAGCATTATCGGGATGTTCGATTTTTTGTAATCGTCCATCACCCCATTCGATAGCAATTCGTCCACCACCTGCATTCATTTCTATCACCTTCCATTCACCGCTAGCATCTACCGTGAATTGAATAGTATTTGCATCTGTCAATTCAGGAATCTCGAAGTCGTCGCCAAACACACTTTTGTCTTCACTGGAACAGGAAGAGAATCCTAATAACAAGCATACTCCTATCAAGCTAAATAACAGTTTCTTTTGTTTCATCATGTATGAACTTTAGGTTAGTAAGATACAAAAGTAAGAAAAGAAATAGATAGCCTAACATGATAGAATGCAAATTTATAAGTAACTTTGCACAAATTTGATTCGTAATTGTTATATTGGTATGTGGATACTCATTATAAGTCTGGTACTGCTGGGGGTTATCGCGCTGATAGCCGGAATCATCCGCAACAAAAGACTACAAAAGAAAATAGAAAAAGGCGAACTGGATCGTATGCCGGAAGTGAAGGAAGTAGATGTGGAATGCTGCGGACAACATGAAGTATGCGAACGGGATAGCTTGTTGGCCGCTGTCAGCAAAAAGATAGAATATTACGATGATGAAGAGCTGGACCAGTTCATTGGCAGACCTGGAAATGCATATACGGAAGAAGAGACAGATATGTTTCGGGATGTACTGTATACAACATTGGATATAGAAGTGGCCGGATGGGTACGTAGTCTTCAACTCCGTGGCATCGAACTGCCGGATGATCTCAAAGACGAGGTCTTTCTGATTATCGGAGAAAGAAGAAATGGAGAAATAAAAAAGACGGACGACAGGTGATGGATTTACTACAATATACATTCTTCCAACACGCTTTGTTGGGTAGTCTGCTGGCAAGCATTGCCTGTGGGATTATCGGTACATACATCGTTACCCGCCGCCTGGTATTTATCAGTGGAGGAATCACTCATGCTTCTTTTGGCGGTATTGGGTTAGGATTGTTTGCCGGAATTTCCCCAATACTCTCGGCGGCTGTATTCTCGGTTTTATCAGCCTTCGGTGTGGAGTGGCTTAGCAGACGGAAAGATATGCGTGAAGACTCTGCCATTGCAGTATTCTGGACGTTGGGAATGGCACTCGGAATCATGTTCAGCTTTTTGTCACCCGGATTTGCACCCGACTTATCAGCTTATCTTTTCGGGAATATCCTGACCATCAATCAAATTGACTTATGGATGCTCGGCATTTTGGCACTCATACTGACCGGATTCTTTTATCTGTTTATCCGCCCTATCGTATATATTGCCTTTGACCGCGAATTTGCACGTTCACAAAAGATTCCGGTAGAGATATTCGAATACGTGTTGATGATGTTCATCGCATTGACTATTGTGGCCTGCCTGCGAATGGTAGGTATTGTGTTAGCCATATCTCTTCTCACCATTCCACAAATGACGGCTAACCTCTTCACTTATAGTTTCAAGAAAATCATCTGGTTGTCCATCGGCATCGGCTTCTTGGGATGCTTGGGCGGATTGTTTATTTCTTATCATTGGAAAGTTCCCTCGGGAGCTTCAATCATATTCTTCTCTATCCTGATTTACGCTGTCTGCAAAATCGGAAAGAGTTGTTGCAGAAAAAAGTCATCATAATAGATATAGTATATGGAAATCAAAATTCAATCACTGGAAAGTATCCATGAAGCAGCCCGGGAATTCATCGCTGCTATGGGCGACAACACTGTATTTGCTTTATACGGAAAGATGGGTGCCGGTAAAACTACATTTGTGAAAGCACTCTGCGAAGAATTGGGTGTAGCGGATGTCATCAGTTCTCCCACTTTTGCCATTGTCAACGAATACCGTTCGGACGAAACCGGGGAGTTAATCTATCACTTCGATTTTTACCGCATCAAGAAACTAAGTGAAGTGTACGACATGGGATACGAAGATTATTTCTACAGTGGCGCTCTCTGCTTTATCGAATGGCCGGAACTGGTGGAAGAATTACTGCCGGGTGACGCCGTAAAAGTAACGATTGAAGAATTGGAAGACGGAAGTAGAGTGATTAAACTATGACCGGGCAATATATCGTACAAGGAATCTTTGCGCTGGCAGGAACTGTCTCCCTGCTGGCGTCATTGCTTAACTGGGACTGGTTCTTTACAACACGTAATGCGCAAACCATTGTCAGAAATGTAGGACGCAACCGGGCACGACTCTTCTATGGGATATTAGGGATTATCATTATCGGCATGGCTATATTCTTTTTTATAGAAACACGAAAAGCCATAGGATTATAAGTTCGATGAAAAAATAAACAAGAAGAAAAAGTCAGACTATTATTGATATTCATATTACAATAGTTGTCGTGACTTCATTTCCAGATACTTATTAATCACATCAATTGAAAGGTTATCCGGCGTGGTTAATAAGGAATAAATTCCATGTTGTTTCAAAGTAGATACAATCAGCCTCTTTTCATAAGCGAACTTTTCTGCGATCACATGACGATAGTAACTTTCCGTATCTTTTGCGGGTTGAGCGATATATTCTTTCAGATCGACATCTTCGAAAAAGACTACGAGCAAACGATGCTGGCGGTTTAATTGTTTCAGATAAGATAATTGACGGTTCATACCTCCTATACTTGAGAAGTTTGTGTATAGTACTAACAAGCTACGTTTGCTGACATGCTTGTTCAAATGAACACAAAGAGCCGAGAAATCCGTCTCTCCGAAAGTGGTTTGCTGACTATAAAGATTCTCCAGCAAGGTTTGCATATATCCCGGTTGCTTGGAAGCAGGAACAAAAGAATCGAAGTGCTCATCAAAAGTCACTAAGCCGGCTTTATCTTCTTTCCGCATGGCAACATACGATAATACCAGCGAAGCATTAATCGCATAATCCAACAGAGTCATTCCCCGGAAAGCTTGCTGCATCACTCGACCTTTATCTATCACATTATAAATCTGCTGAGAACGTTCGTCCTGATATACATTCACCATAAGTCCATGTCGGCGGGCGCTTGCTTTCCAGTTAATCGTGCGGTAATCATCACCTTTTACATACTCTTTGATCTGCTCAAACTCCGTATGATGTCCTACCCGGCGAATACGCTTTATTCCCAATTCAGTCAGATTATCACTTATTGCCAACAATTCATATTGATGGAGCATCAGATATGACGGGTACACTTTAATATCCAGAGGTTCCGCACAAGTATAACGTCGGGATATAAAGCCGATTTTTCCGGTCACAAAAACTCTGATATGCCCGAAAGAGTAAACACCACGATGAGTAGGGCGAAGACGATAGTTAACTGTTTTTCCCTCGTTTGCTCCAAGCTTCACATGAAAGTCAACATCACGTTTCTGAAAGATAAAAGGAATCTCATCTATGATCTCTAAAGATACAGGATGCGAATAATTACTTTCCACCCGGATACTCACTTCATTTTCGTCACCATTGGAGAAGCGGTCGGCACACTGACGGAAAGCACGGATTCCACGAATGCGATAAAGAGAATATGCATCTGCCAGTACCACCAGAAGCAGGACAAAAAGAGTCCACTGCCCGATGACAAAGAACGGAGCAAAGACGTATCCGCTACCCAATAACAGGATAACTACGACAAGGGCAATATAGAAACGACGAGTTAAAAACAACTTATCAATTATTTAGGAACTTCCACTTTATCAATCAAACGCTGTGTCACTTTCACCGGAGAATAACCTTCCATTTCAGCTTCCGCAGTCAGGATCAGGCGGTGCTGAAGTACATAGGGAGCTACAAACTTAATATCTTCCGGCGTCACAAAATCACGTCCCTGCAAAAGGGCATAAGCTTTCGACGATTGCAGCATAGCTACAGATGCACGTGGAGAGGCTCCCAAGTATACGGCTTTACTGGTACGGGTCTGCTGCACAATCAATGCGATGTATTGAAGCAACGTTCGATCTACAAACACCTGATTCATGAAAGCACGGAGCGACAGCACTTCTTCTTTGGTAATGGCGGGAGTGATATCATCCAACTTCACCAATGCAGCATTCGTATGATGACGTTCCAGAATGTTCACTTCTTCCTCTAATGAGGGATAATCCATTGTTATCTTCATCAGGAAACGGTCGAGCTGTGCTTCGGGAAGTTTGTATGTTCCTTCCTGCTCTACCGGATTCTGGGTAGCCAGAATCGTATAAAGATCTCCCATCCGGTGAGTAGTTCCGTCAATACTGATCTGACGTTCTTCCATTACCTCAAACAGGGCGGCCTGTGTCTTGGCAGGAGCACGGTTGATTTCATCCACCAATACAATATCTGCAAAAATCGGTCCCTGATGAAAATCAAAGCCATTGGTATTCATATTAAACACCGTCGTACCTAACACATCACTCGGCATTAAGTCCGGAGTAAACTGGATACGACTGAAATCGGCATCAATCAGACGAGCAGTCAAACGGGCCAACAGTGTCTTCGCAACGCCCGGAACACCTTCTATCAATACGTGCCCATTCGCCAGAATAGCCGTCAGTACCAAATCGACAGTCTGCTCCTGTCCTACTATGACGGAAGCAATCCGGTCTTTCAACTCTTGTATCTTCTCGGAAAAGAGAGTTAAATCCACTCGCTGTTCTGTATTCTCTTCCATAAATTTCTTCTTTAGATATGATTGATTATTTCATTCATTTTATCAATATACACTTTCATCTGATCTGCATCAATCGTACGTCCTCCATAAATCACCGGACGCACTTCGCGGATCAGTTTCGCAATCTCTTGTATATCCATTCCTGTTTTCCGGGCAATTCTGTTGAAAGAGCGTTCATCATCTTCAACTTCTTCAATATCTACCTGAATCTCCCTCCGAAGTTCTTCGGCCAAATAGGAAAACTTCTTTCGAACCAAATCCGCATGATCTTTCTTTTGAAAGTAAAGCGTACCTATCAGTTCGGTAAATTCAAGAGATTTATTGGCCGGCTCCTGAATAACAGGGATAGCCCGTTGCCGCCTCTTCGCTGTGAATATCATGAAGAGTATGATGGTAATCATTGTCAGATATAAAGCCCAACGAAGCGGCTGGTGTGCCAGAAGATAGCGGAAAGGTGATTGCTGCACCTGTGCCGTCTCCTTCATGTATCCCTCTGTACGAACTATGGGCAGCTTTCCCATCTGCGACAACAAACGGAAAATATAGGTTGCATTCTTACCATCCAATATACCGTAATTAGTGAAAATCAACGGAGTGGAAACTAAAATAACCTCTCCTTTACCCCACTGACGGGACATTGCAACAGGCATATAAGTAACACTATCTGTTACCAATGAGTCCGCCTCGGTTTCGTATTTAAATTCATTCGACTCAAGGACTTTTTGTCCAGTACCCTTTCAGGAAGCGAATCTCCCCAGAAATAAGAAGAGCACAACTGGGGATAAAAATAAAAAGTCTGACGGGGATAAACCGCCGAATCTCCCACCCAGCACAGACTGTCTTTTAACAAGAATGAAGTTGCATATTTCTTCAAAGCCATCGGACTGAAGTAGGAATAATAAGACCTGAAGCTCAAAGTATCTTCCATATATCTACCAAACAAGGTACTCACCAGCATGATCTTATCTCCGCGTTCCGCCATTTTCAACAGAGCGTTTACATCAACATCCGACAATCGCAAATTATCAGAGATTACCAATATCCCTCTGCGCTGCGTCGTATCTTCCTGCTCCAACTGATAGAGACTTTTTTTCGAAAAGGTGTAGCCCTGTGGCAAAGAAGAAGCCAACAGACTATCGAATATCGCGCATCCAAAAGGTTGCTCATCATAATGTCCGAAAGTGGGCTTCCACACAAAGTTCTTCGGCAAATGATATTCTATTGCAAACATGATGAATAGAAAGGCAACAATAAAGATAATAAACCAACGGCTTCCTTTCATGAGACGCCTCCTTTCTCTATTTCTCCCTGTAGAGACTGCATAGTTCGGAAGAGTTCTTCCGTCGCCTCAAAGTTACCATAACGTACCCGTAAGAAATGATTGGTCAGTTGCCGGAAAGCCGGCATCCGTACTTCATTGATATATTGGGTAGGTGTTTTATAAAGTTGCCAGTCAATACGTTCTGCATCACTAAGTTGTTTCAAAGTTTGCAAATAAAGCAAACGTACCGCTTCCCGGTAATCCTGACGGGAAAGTGCCTCTGTAATACCTCCCGGAAAATCCACACCGTAAATTGTATCCTCTTCAATCGTATAAGGCAATGCATTCTTACGAGAGACCATAAACAATTCGGGACGTTTCCGGTAGACGAACCAAACAATCAATAGCAAAATAAGAATGGCAATACATATCAGGATAAGCCCTGAATACTCTTCAGCAAAACGACTGCCGAATATCTTACGCATCAATTCCCCAAACTGCCTGCTGATCCACTCAAAGACATTCATCTCCGGAGTAATCAATTCACGGTTATAGTTGTATGCCGGATCAGACTGCCAAAGGGCAATCTGCGCCGTATCACAGACTAATGTATCAGCCGGGGAAGTGAGATTCATCTAGTTGAGGTATGTTTTAGAGTTTATCAAAATTATCAATATCGCTTTCTACCGTTATGCTGTCTACCACTTCCGATGCATGACCGTACTGATAAACCAGACCGACAATACTGAATATAGCCGACAAGTAAGAACCATACAACATCAGGATAGAGAACAAATATTGTGCGAAGTTCAGTCCGACCGATGAAGAGGTTGCACCTCCGTCACTCATAGTAAAAATCATTTTCACAATATAGATCACATACCATGGTATAGAAACAATTGTCTGCAATACGCTGGCAATGAGTCCCATTACAAATAATATCAGAAAAATTCCGCCCCAGGTTGCGAATCCTAACCGGAATGTCTTTGCAAATGCCTCGCTCAACGAAATATCTTCAAATAAGTAGATGGGAGACATTAATACCAAAGGTATCATAAATGCGAATAAAAGCGGAATGGTTAGAATGAGCGTGAAAGGTGTTAACACAGCCAATAGAACAACAAGGATCACCGCAAAGAAGAACAAGAAGCCACAAGCAATCCCCATCAGGAACAGCCTCTTGACATTACGGAGCAGCAACGGTTTTATATCGCTAAATACAATTCCGTTCAGGCGTTCTTCCCGTTCATTGTACAATCGCACCATCGCATAAATCAGGGAAGTCAGCAGCAAACCTCCCAAGCATGAGAAGAAGATCACTCCCGCATAATTCAATGCAAATGAAGGTCCCAGGGCAGCCAACGGATTCTCACCTATTCCTCCTGAAGTCTGCATGGCACTAAGATCTGTCATACTTCCCATTAAACCACTAAAGTTAGCAGCCTGAATTAAGCATATAGGGAGTATCAGATAAGTTGAATACTTAAACAATTGTTTCCAATTCTCTTTTATAAAATCAAAAGAAGCGTTCAACTTCTCACCGAAAGGACGTTTCACATACATCGCAATCTTAGGTTTCTGTGATTCCATGTTTTTTTCTATTTGGTAAATAAATATAGTAGAATATAATAAATGCCAGAGAAGTGAGTATCACACCGAGCCTCAACATATCGGGAAGTTCTGTATGACGGGTAATAAAACCTTCTATAAAGCCTGCCATAATGAATACCGGAACAGTACCGATCACAATTTTCAAGCCTCGCTTCGCTCCTCTTCTGAAAGATTCCAGTCGTGAATACGTGCCGGGAAACAACCAACCGTTACCTAAAGCTAATCCGGCGGCACCGGCCACGATGATCGCCCAAATCTCAAGCGTCCCGTGTAGCCAGATGGCAAGACTGGACTCCCATAACAAATCTTGCTGATAAAAAAATGTTTGAAAAGCTCCTACCATGATACCATTGGAAAGAAGCATATATCCTGTGCCGAAACTAGTCAGCAACCCCATGGCAAAACAGTTGAAAGATACCATCACGTTATTAAGCGTAATGCCTAGAAACATCGGTACTTCAGAAGAGCCGTTATACACGGCCATGGGCTCACCATTGGCTATATTGTCGAGTGTCATATCTACATAACCGTTTCCTAATATCAGCCGGACAAAATCCGGATCATTCGCTGCTGATAATACACCGATTAATGCACTGGCTACAAAAATCAGAAAGGAAGTCAGTAATTCGCGGCGTGCATCGTGCATGGTTCGTGGCACTTCTTGTGTCCAAAAGGTTATAATGCGTGTCCACTTCTCTCGTTTATTCCGGTAAATCTCGTTATGTAATGCCGAAGCCAGATTATTCAGATAAATAGTAATACGGGAAGTCGGGAAATGTGTTTGAGCAAATGCCAGGTCAGCTGTCAAGTCCGTATATGCATCGGCCAGTTGATCGGGAGACAGACTCGCCGCCCGCTCTACAACCTTCTCTGTCTCCTTCCATTTTTCAATGTTCCGACGAATAAACGTTACTTCTTTCATGCTTTTCAATAGATTTCGGATAAGTTTTGTTCGAAACCGGAAGCAAAAATAAGAGAATTATGATATATTTGCAACGGAATCCTAAAAATGTTTAACCTGAAATGGCAGAATCTACGATAATAACCGGACAATTCGTTCGTATCAGCCAAACGCCAGCCAGTATCGGCGAACGACTGATGGCTTTAATCATCGATTATTTTCTGATCGGACTTTACATCTTGTCCACTGCCACTCTCTTATCCGAATTAAGTTTACCGTCAGGATTCAGTTTATTCTTTTTCCTGTGCATCGTTTATTTGCCGATTCTCGGTTATTCTTTTCTTTGCGAGATGTTCAATCACGGACAGAGTTTTGGAAAGAAACTCATCAATATCCGTGTTGTAAAAGTGGACGGTTCCACTCCCAGCATAGGATCTTATCTGTTACGATGGATTCTTTTCCCGATCGACGGTCCTATCACAAGTGGCCTGGGACTTCTGGTCATTTTACTGAATAAAAACAATCAACGGCTAGGAGATCTTGCTGCCGGTACGATGGTGATTAAAGAGAAAAACTATCGTAAGATTCATGTCAGCCTGGATGAATTCGATTATCTTACCCAGAATTATCATCCGGTATATCCGCAATCGGCTGATTTATCACTCGAACAAGTGAATGTAATTACCCGAACACTGGAATCCAGTGAGAAAGACCGGGCAAGACGTGTCACGGCACTTGCTAAGAAAGTACAGGAATTGCTTTCCGTTACTCCTCGTGACGGTAATCAGGAAAAATTTCTTCAGACTGTACTTCGCGATTATCAGTATTATGCATTGGAAGAAATATAACTAGAATACGCTGTTTCAGACTATTCAGGCAAGGGAGTATTCTCACCATAGTGAGAATTAATTCTCATTGTAATGAGTATTTTTTCTCATCGCAGTGAGAACTTTTTCTCATAGGCATAAGAATGTTTGAGAAAAAGCCAGCACAAAAAAGGGGCATACTCACAACAGAGTACACCCCTTTTCTTAATTTTATCTACAATGAGACCGGACGTCGTTTTAGTCCACTTGTCCCAGAGAGTTTCCGTATTCCATCTCTCCCTGAACCACAAAGAGGACTTCTTCAGGATCATATTCTCCTACTTCATCCTTTTTGGCTTCTTTTACAATGTAAGCCACAACCTCTTCCAAATCGATGTTGACATAACCATCTTCATCGGGCTGAGCGTCGAGAATGCCACTTTCAGAGTAATACTCGTCGATTAAATCGAGAAAATAATACAATTCGTCGTCCGAGAACTTCTCCTTCAGTTCTTGAGGCAGATAGTTTTTGATAAACTCGATGGTCTTTTCGTCATCGGCATCTGCTAATAAAAAATCGTCTTCCAGTCCCATGGTAATTTAAGTATTAAGTAATAGGTATTAAGTATTATCGACTATAAAAGCTTCTTTACTTTTTCCGCAAATACAGATTTAGCAACTGCACCTACCTGCTTGTCTACTATTTCACCGTTCTTGAAAAACAATACAGTAGGAATATTACGGATACCATATTCAGCAGCCATATCACCATTTTCATCTACATCGCATTTACCGATGATTACTTGTCCTTCAAACTCCGCAGCCAATTCTTCAATGATAGGAGCCACCATCTTGCAAGGGCCACACCAAGGAGCCCAAAAATCCACAACAACCGGTTTTCCTTCTGCAAGAACCTCTTTATAGTTGCTGTCTGTAATTTCTAAAGCCATTTTTTTAAGTATTAATTATTAAATGTTATTTCGTTAGCTTATTCGCGCCACAAATATAATCAATAAAATTCAATTGAAGTTATCTATTTATTGTTTTATAATATCAGTAAAGCACTTTGTGCATAGGTTGGTTCCTACTTACCTTTTGAATCTTTTTCCTTTTTAGAAGAAGCACGCAACTTAATCTCGGCATCCAACACTATCGAACGATTTGGAGATAACGGCTCCTTAATCTTCTCAATTATCAATTCAGCCACCACCTTACCCATTTGTTGTAAAGGAGGCTCAACCGTAGTCAATTGTGGATAAACAATTGTAGATAACACCGTACCAGAAAAACTAGCAATAGCAATCTCCTCCGGAATCTTCTTACCTAAATCCCGCAGTCTATTCATTGCACCAATAGCCAATGTGTCTGTGAAAGCAAAAATTGCATCAAAGGAGACTCCTTTTTCTATTAACATATCTGCCGCATTTGCTCCATCCTTGAAAGTCAACCCCGCCTTTAACATCCTATCTTTATCAAACGGAATGTTAAATTTAACCAATGCGTCTTTATATCCTCTCGCCCTCTCTACTGAATTATACACATCATCAGGTCCCTGTAAATGAACAATATGCCTATAACCTTCCCGAATCAAATGCTCAACCAAAAAAAAAGCCTTTATATAATCGTCTACAATAACCTGGGAAACATTCATTCCATATGGTATACGATCATAAAAAACCATGGGCATTTCCGCCTGTTGCAGACGTATATACTGATCCAAATTCTCCTTATAACTACAAAGACAGATAATAATTCCATCTACCATAAACCTTTCCATTGTTTGCAAATTCTCTCTTTCCTTATTTGGATCTTCATCTGATTCTGCAATAATAACCTTTATCCCATTAGCATAAAGTACACTTTGTATACCGCTTATCACTTGTGAAGCAAACGGAGTGAGCATTTCCGGAACGATAATCCCAACAGTATTCGTATGTCCATATTTCAAATTGGTAGCTACCGGATTAGGCTTATACCCTAACATTTTTGCTGTTTCCAGCACTCTTTCCTTAGTCTCTTGACGGATGTTCTTATCATTTATCAACGCACGAGATACTGTTGAAACAGACAAAGACAAATGTCGGGCTATATCTTTAATGGTAATGTGCTTCATAGCTACTTTTGTATTTTAACTTAGGGCAAAAATATGCATTTACAATGACAAATCCTAATCATTGGGAACGTTTGCAGATTTTGGGAACGTTCCCGCAATCGTTTGCAGGTAAAACGTCCTCAAAAAACAGCTTTTTATTATTCACCAAACTTATCTTTGCTTCATTAACAATAATATAGAATTAAAAAATAAAGAAAACATGAAAACACAAGTACTTTCTTACAATTACAACCGCGAACATATCAAACCAGGTATCTTACATATTGGTGTCGGTAACTTCCATCGTGCACATGAAGAATTTTATACTAATTTATTATTAGAAGATCCTACCCAACAGGATTGGGGTATTTGCGGTGCTATGCTATTGCCTGGAGATGAGCGCTTGTACAGAATACTAGAAAAGCAAAAAAAGGAATATACACTAACTATTTGCGGACGAGATGGTAAAGACCAAACTTATCAGATAGGCTCATTAATCGAGTTGATTTGGGGAATCGAGAATCCAGCAGCCATTATTAATAAAATTGCCGATAAAAATATCCATATCATTACACTAACTATCACCGAAGGCGGATATAATATAGCGAAAGCTACCAATGAATTTATGCTGGATAATGAAAATATCAAATATGACTTAGCACACCCACAAAGCCCGAAAACGACCTTTGGCTTTGTAGCCGAAGGATTACGGAAAAGAAAAGCTGTCGGGAATGGACCTATCACAATTTTATCTTGTGACAACTTACAACATAATGGTAACACCGCACGCAAAGCATTTCTCTCCTTTTTCCAAGCCCAAGATCCAGAACTAGCAGAATGGGCAACAGTAAATATCACTTTCCCTAACAGTATGGTAGACCGTATAACCCCCTCGACCCAACCTGAAGACATTATCCGGCTGAACACCCAAAATGGAACTCAAGACGGAGCACCTGTATATTGCGAAGACTTCATCCAATGGGTAGTGGAGGATAAATTTATCGCCGGTCGTCCTGCATGGGAAAAGGTCGGCGTAGAATTTACGCAGGATGTGACTACCTATGAAAATATGAAACTCAGCCTACTGAATGCCTCTCATACCTTACTTTCATATCCTGCTTTCCTGAGCGGATATCGTAAAGTAGACGTCGCCATATCCGATGAACGAATTAAAAAGTTCGTACGTGGCTTCATGGATATTGATATTACTCCGTATGTTCCTGCACCGGGAAACATGGATCTGGATTTGTACAAACAAACTTTAATAGAACGTTTCGGTAATCATACCGTTAGCGACCAAGTAGCGCGTTTATGTTTTGACGGTGCATCCAAATTTCCCGTATATATCATGCCAAATCTGATCCAGATGATCCGTGACCGTGCAAATCTTACTCGCCAAGCGTATCTTTTTGCTGCTTATCGTCATTACTTGAAATATAAGACTGATGATAACGGAACTAAATTTGAGATTGCAGAGCCATGGCTGACAGCAACAGATGACATCCTTATAGCCAGTAATTCCCCAATAGATTTCCTCTCACTATCACCTTTCCAAAGTACAGAACTGAAAGCTGCCGACGAATTTGTTGAATTATATCTGCAAATGGTGAATGCAATCAAAGAAAAAGGAACAATGTCAACACTGGAAAGTATATTATAACAAAACTCTTTTTTGCACCCTAATATTATGAATACACAAAAAAATAACAGTCTCGGTCCATTCATTGTCCTGACTTTCATATATTTCATAGTAGGTTTCCTAACAACTGTGAACGGGCAGTTTCAAGGTCCTTTAAAAATTGCGTTTCTTTCGCATACAGATGAATTGAGAAATACATTAACGACTTTTATATCTTTCTTTTTCTTCCTCGGATATTTACTGAATAGTTCATTAGGAGGAAAATGGATAAACGTGCACGGTTACAAGAAAACATTACTACGCGCACTGTCAATCATGGTTATCGGTCTATTAATGTATTCTCTCTCGTCCTGGCTTGTAGTACATTACGGAGATGCTCGCATCCTAATTTTTAAAGACCAGGTTCCTTATGGCTACTTTATTTTTCTATTGGGCTCCTATTTAATGGGAACATCAGCAGCCTTACTACAAGTTGTAATCAACCCTTATATTGCCGCCTATGAACTGCCAAATACGCAACCGGTACAGCGTATCAATATCGTATGTGCTATCAATTCGTTTGGTACTACGATCGCTCCTTTCTTTGTTACAGGAATTATCTTTGCTGGTGTTACGCTTGAAAGTGTTACGGCCGACCAATTAATGTTTCCCTTTTTAATGATCACCTTATGTATCATTATCACTACATTAATCACCTCCCGACTAAACCTGCCTGATATTCAAGGAACCAGAGTTGACAATGGCAATAAGCCCAAACACAGTATTTGGTCTTATCAACATTTAAGTTTAGGAGTCATCACCCTATTTTTTTATGTAGGGGCAGAAGTATCAATTGGAGTAAATATCAATTTGCATGCAATGGAACTAATAGAAAATGGGCACAGATTTTTTTGCTTTGGAAAAAGTCATATAGTAGTCTGGGGGTTAGATCTAGGTATCCCCGCATTACTTGCTACTCTCTATTGGGGAGGTTTGATGGTAGGAAGGCTTATATTTAGTTTTTTCAACAATGTTTCTCCACGCATATTACTCACTGTAACCAGTATTATTGCTACAATACTTATATTGGTGGCTATTCTTACCAACAATTTATGGATATTGGTATCTGTAGGACTATGCCATTCTGTAATGTGGGGTTGCATATTCACTTTAGCTATTAAAGGATTGCAGCAATACACTTCCAAAGCTTCCGGCATTCTTATGATGGGAGTATTCGGCGGTGCCATATTCCCAGTACTTCAAGGCATCCTTGCCGACACATGGGGAAGCTGGCAATGGACATGGATAATTGCACTTATATGTGAACTAGTTATGCTATATTATGCCATTTCCGGATCACATATTAAAAACTTACCCAAAGTACAACAATCATGATGTTTCCATTAGCTGTCTACATAGAAATAGGACATGTCTAATATATTTTTATGTTTTTATACACGATTCTTAAAAAAAATACATAAATTGCAATATCAATCAATATTTTATACAAATATTCTATCTGTATAAATTAGTTCAATATAAGAGTGCTATCCAAAAACAATAAAGACGTTTTGAGGTTGACAATCAACAGTCCTAATTGTTTATTAAAATATTATCCAAAGTGATGCATTGTGAAACTATAGAAAAACAAAGAAAAATATTATTATCTGTTCGGAATGGCTCCGAGAAAGCCTATCAAGAACTTTATGAGCAATGGGTATCTCGGCTATATGGATTCGTGTTTCAATACCTAAAGTCGAAAGATGCAACCGATGATGTTGTTCAGGAAACTTTTTTACGTATATGGTCTAATCGTGCCAATCTTAATCCAGACGTTTCGTTTAAATCATACTTATTTACGATTGCATATCATTTTCTACTAAAAGAAATGCGCCGTCAATTAAATAACCCCTTGATGGAAGATTACGTTGAATATCTTAATCGGTCGTCTACAGAAATAGCTGAAGCTGAATCATTGATGTGCTATGACCAATTTGTAAATGCATTAGAAAAAGGAAAACAACACCTATCTCCTCGTCAACGTATCATATTCGAAATGAATAAAGAATATGGTATGTCAATTTCTGAAATTTCTGAAAAATTGTCGATAACTAACCAAGTCGTGAGAAATCAATTATATATGGCTCTAAAAATTCTCCGTGTAGAATTGCGTCAATATTATCCTCTTCTTCTTCTCTTCCTGAAAGATATTTGAAAGTTCTCTTGTTTATGTGTTTTATAACATAATACTTTTGATGTTACATTTAGCTTACTTGTGGATATAACATATAAAATGTTATAAATATGCACATAGTAAATAAAGCAAAAGACTTATTAAAGAAGTTTCAGTCTGGTAATCTTTCACTATCGGATTTTAAAGAATTGGTATCAACTGTTAACGACTCGTCTGACCAAGAGTTGGAGGACTTTTTTTTCGAAGAATGGAATAAATTTGATACATATCCTTCTTTATCTCAAGAAAAGATTGACTCCTTGTACTGTCACCTACATAAAAAGATGAAGATCTCACCTTTTTACAAAATAACACGGCACTGGGGACAAATTGCAGCCTCAATTCTTTTGCTTTTTGCAAGTGGATTAACCATACTGTACTACATACAACACCAAGAGTTGCAAACATTGGCTGAACAAGATGTAATAGTACGTTCAGGAGATTCCGGCACTTCTCAAGTGAGTCTTCCTGATGGTACATTGGTTCGTCTAAATGCAAACTCGTCCCTTACATATCAACAAAATTTCGGACAGAATAATCGCAAGGTGAAATTATCGGGTGAAGGATATTTTGAAGTTAAGAAAAACACGGAGAAAAAGTTTATTGTCAATACCGGATATATAGATGTCACAGTTTTAGGAACAAAGTTCAATCTTTATGCCTATGAGGATAAGGATATTATAGAGATGGCTTTGGTAGAAGGACATGTTAATGTATCTACATCGAAGCCTCCCTATCAGACTATTTGCGTTAAACCCAATGAAAAAGTTACTTATAACAAATATGATAATAAACTTAATATAGAAAAGACCACTACTAAAATAGAAACAGCTTGGTTGAACAAAGAATTAGTATTCCGGGAAGAAAAATTGGAGAATGTATTCCAATGTTTATCAAGGAAATTTCGTGTGAAATTCTCAATAGATAGTTCAATATCCGTAGATGATGTATACACTGGTGCATTCGATGATGAGAAAATTGAAGATATATTGGAAGTATTGAAAATACATTATGGATTCAATTACACAGTTAAGGATGGAAAGATAAATATTCGAATGAACAAATAATTATTAATCTTAAAATGAAATGATATGAAAACATGAATGAAAAACAAAAAAACTTCGGATAATTTGCCCATTATCCGAAGTTAAGAATGAGTCTTGTATGAGTTTCCGCTCATACCAACTCTTAATAAAAAAGAAAATAAACCAAATAGTTGTGTATTTATGAAAAATAAAAAACAATTAATCAGTTTAGTGCAGAAAGATAATAAAAATACGATCAAGTTGTATTCCTTATTGTTATTTTTTTGTTTCTTAACATTCACAAGTGCTAATGCACAGACAGGAAAAGTCAACATTAATTTAAAGAATGCATCAGTAAAAGAGTTATTTAATGCAATTGAATCCCAAACACCCTATCATTTCTCATACCGTAGCGTAGAAGTAGAGAATAAAAAAGAGGTCACCATTTCTGTAAAGAATGCTAAACTTAAGGATCTGCTTATTCAAGAACTACCTAAACATCACCTTTCTCATATAGTACAAGGTAACAAAATAATTGTGACCCCAGCTACAGATAACCAGTCCTCTGACAAGTCTAATAAAGTAACAGGGAAAGTGGTTGACACAAATGGCGAGCCTATAGTTGGCGCTACCATCAAGGAACAGGGAACAACGAACGGTACAATTACGGATATGGATGGTAACTTTAGTTTTATGGTTTCTCCCAACACAATGATTGAAATCTCCTATATAGGATATCAAGATCAACGGATAAAAACCGTCTTTGGAAAAAGTATGTTCATTACCTTAAAAGAAGATACAGAACTTCTTGATGAAGTGGTTGTAGTTGGCTATGGAATACAAAAAAAGGTAAATCTGACAGGAGCCGTTTCCGTAGTAGATGCCAAAACAATTCAGAATCGTCCGATTACAAATGCAACCCAAGCATTACAAGGTGCACAAGGAGTTTATGTAAACTCTGCAGCCGGTGCTCAGCCTGGAAACGACGCAGCTACTATTCGTATCCGTGGTATGGGAACATTTTCCAGTGCAGGTAATGACCCATTATTTCTAATTGACGGAGTTCCTGGAACATTGACCGATGTGAATCCAAGCGATATTGCTAGCATTTCCGTATTGAAAGATGCAGCTTCAGCTTCTATCTATGGGTCGCGTGCAGCAAATGGAGTGGTATTGGTGACAACAAAAAAAGCGGAAGCCGGAAAATTTTCTGTTTCATATAACAACTCTTTCGGATTACAGCAAATCACTTATCTGCCAGATGCCGTATGGGACCCGATCCTTTATATGAAAGGTTTTGATAAAGCTTACGAGAACGAAGGAAGAGCACCTCTTTATGCAGATATCATAGAAGAATATAAAGAAGGAATGAAAGTAGATCCTTATACCTATCCGGCAACAGATTGGTTCGATCTTTACTTTCGTGATGCTTTTATGCAAGAACATAATATACGTATCTCCGGTGGCAATGACCATATACAAACTGGTTTATCTGTCGGATACTTAGACCAAGAAGGGGTTGTTAATTTTACAGACGCTAAAAAAGTTTCTATTAATTTCAATAGCACTATTAAATACGGTCAGTTCAAAGCAGGAATCAATGTGTCGGCAAATTATAGAAATTATAATGAACCACATTATGGAATTTCTGATTATATGCAATTAGCAATGCGCGCTCTACCAGTAATGACTCCTTATCTGGCTGATGGCAGTTATGGTCGTAGTTGGGTGGTAACTCCCGGACAAAATACATTCAATAACCTGCTGTCTTGCAAGGATGGAGAGAATAATTACAAACAGACTCGTATTGTCGGTAGTGCATTCGCCGAGTATATTTTCCCTTATGATATCAAATACAACATTACATTGGGAGTCAGAAAAGTAGATTTAACTAGAAGATACTTCCAACCAACAACCTACACTTACAATCCAAAGACATTGGAACCGCAAAAAATGATTGCAAATACAACAGCAATGAATGCAGCGAATGACGATATTAATCCATCAATAAGCCAAACCGTCAATTGGAATCGTAGTTTTAACGGTAAACATAACATCGCTGCCTTGTTGGGTATGAACTACGAAGAATTCAATGCGTGGTCATTCAGTGCAAAAGGACAAAACGGATATTTGGATAATGAGCTGACAGAAGTAGGATTGGCTACAACATTTCTTAAACCGGCCAGCTCAAGTAGCAAGGTTCGGCTACTTTCCTATTTCGGCAGAATAAATTATGATTACGCTGATCGCTATCTATTCGAGGCAAACCTCCGCTACGATGGTTCTTCCCGTTTTGCAAAAGGACATCGCTGGGGACTTTTTCCATCTTTCTCTGCAGGATGGCGTATCGATCAAGAAGCGTTCATGGCAAACACTCAGAATTGGTTGTCAAACTTAAAGTTGAGAGTGTCATGGGGGCAATTAGGAAATCAATCTATTGGTTTATTCCAATACACTCCAATTATGAGTTCTGGTGTAAATTATATATTTGGGAATACAACTGCAACGGGATATGCAATAACTCAAGCTGTTGACCCGGAAATTTCTTGGGAAACAACAACTATCACCAACTTAGCATTGGACTTCGGAATTTTCAATAATTCACTGAGCGGTTCAATTGAATTCTTCAAAAAAAGGACAAAAGACATTCTCCGCTCTGTCAACCAACCATCACAGGTAGGAAATCTAACTGGAGCCATGCGTAATATCGGTACAGTAGATAATACCGGTTTAGAAGCCAATTTAGCTTATCGCAATAATATAGGAGCCTTCAACTATCATGTATTTGGTAACGTGACTTATGTTAAAAACGAAGTAGTACACATTGGTGGTGACGATATGATTAATGGCAAAAGAATTACGAGAGAAGGATATCCAATTGACGCTTATTATCTTTATATCTGTGACGGGATTTTCCAATCAGAAGATCAAGTAAAACACCATGCTTACCAAAGTGCTAACACACATGCCGGTGATTTAATTTTCAGGGATGTGTCCGGTCCTGAAGGAGTACCAGATGGACAAATTACAGAAGATGATCGTGTGGTGACAGGCAGTTCAGTACCAGATTTCACTTATTCGTTTGGCTTAAACCTAGATTATAAAGGAATAGGACTGAATGTATTTTTTCAAGGAGTATCAGGAATTAGCACTTACCCTACTCATAATTTGGTGTACCCCTATGCTAATGGAGCAGGTGTTACCTATGAGTGGCTAAAAAGAGCGTGGACTCCCGAAAATACCGGTGGTGGATTCCCCCGTTTACTGACTACTAACAGTCAACATGATAATTATACGAAATCCAGCACATTTTGGTTAAGAGATGCCTCCTATTTACGTTTAAAAAACATTCAACTGAGTTATGATTTTCCGAAAAAATGGATCGCTCCATTAAAAATAGCAGCGTTAAAAGTATTTGTGAATGCAGAAAATCTCTTGACATTCTCTGACTTTGACATATTTGATCCGGAAAGATCGTTAACTTCAGACTATATATGGTCATACCCTTCTGTAAAATCATTTACAGGGGGAATCAATGTTACATTCTAAATTATGCCAATTATGAAGAAAATATTAACTGGATTTGTTTTTTGTCTTTCTATAACAAGCTGTTCTCTAGACACAATTCCCACAAGCCAGTATGTTGAAGATAACTTTTGGAAAACCCCTGAACAAATTGAGGCAGGTTTGGTAGCTTGTTATAATACGATGTATAATGTATATATGTACGGAAGTAATCTAATTTTTAGTGAAACCGGAACCCCTAACGCTTACAATTATAATGGAACTTATGGATGGCGGGTAATCGGTGACGGATCGGTAAACTCTATTAATTCAGATATTGTCAATGGTAAATGGGGAGCTTGTTACCAAGGTATCGGGCGTTGCAATACATTTATAGCCGGTGCTCCTTCTTTTGTTATTTCAGAAGAAGATAAAAAAGAAATGGTAGGAGAAGCAAAATTCCTACGTGCGTTGTTTTATTTTGATCTTACTAACATGTATGGTGATGCTCCCTTAATTTTAGATAAACCGGATGTAAATACACAGTCATTTCTACCAAGAGATCCGAAAGCTAAAATTATGGCTCAGGTTATTCAAGATCTGAAAGATGCTTTTTCTGTATTGCCGGCAACTTCTTCCCAGACAGGAAGAGCCAATAAATGGGCGGCAAAAGCATTACTAGCACGTGTCTATCTATACAACGAGATGTGGGAAGAAGCAGAAAAAGCTGCAGAAGAAGTAATGAAATCCCAAAAATACTCTCTCTTTCCAGATTATCGCAATCTATTCTCAAGAGATCATGAAAACAATCAAGAAGTAATCTTTGATGTACAATATTTGTATCCAACTTTTGTACATTCGGGAGATGGACTAGATGTCATACTTCGCCAATTCAATACAATTGCCCCAACTTTAGATTTGGTAAAATCTTACGATATGAAAGATGGTTCATCGTACACCGATGGAAAAGATTTATATACAGATAGAGATCCTCGTTTCTATGCCACTATTGTTTATCCCGGTGCCACTTATATGGGACAGATTGTAACAAACGATAAATTCATAAATACTGGTTATACATTCAAGAAATATTCGCGTTATGACACAGCTGCCGCCGCCATAGACGATAAGAATGATATCAATATTATTCTTATGCGCTATGCTGATATACTTATGATATATGCGGAAGCACGAAATGAACGTTTAGATAAACCAGATCAACCTATATACGATGCCATAAACGAGGTACGTAATCGTCCTAGCGTAAAGATGCCTTTGTTTGATAAAACAAAAGATAATTTTACAAAAGAGCAGATGCGTGAAAGAATACGACATGAACGCCGCATCGAATTTGCAGGTGAAGGTTGGTATTACAATGATATACGCCGCTGGAAAATCGCAAAGAAACTAATGAACGGTAGTACCGTACAAAAATATGATGGTTCCATTATTGAAAGACGTATATTTAACGATAAGAATTATCTATTTCCACTTCCACAGCAAGAAGTGAATGATAATCCGAATCTATTACCCAATAATCCCGGCTGGTAAAAAATAAATTTCTTATCAAAATGATCAATAAGTATCCATTATTATATATGTTCTTTTTGCCTGTAATGTGTCCATCAGGAACAAAAGCTCAGAATCCGGATCAACGACCAAACATTATTTATATTTTGGCGGATGATATCGGTTATGGGGATCTAGGGTGCTATGGGCAGCAAAAGATAGAAACGCCGAATTTAGATCAGTTAGCTGCAAAAGGTATGCGGTTTACCCAACATTATTCCGGTTCTGCGGTTTCTTCTCCTTCCCGTTGTTCATTAATGACAGGATTACATACGGGACATGCCTATATTCGTGGAAATGACGAATTACCTGAACGAGGTGATATTGGGAACTATTTGGCTGTATTGGCAGATTCCACTTTGGAAGGGCAACGTCCGATGCCTGAAGGTACGATAACGGTGGCGTCCTTATTAAAGCAAGCAGGTTATACAACCGGTTGCGTTGGCACATGGTGTTTAGGCTATCCAGGATCAAGTTCTACTCCCCGCAAAATGGGCTTCGATTTTTTCTATGGGTATCATTGTCAACGACAGGCACATGATTATTATCCACCTTTTCTGTGGCGAAACGAACATCGGGAATATCTGCCTAATCGCCTTCTTTCACCAAATCAGAAATTCGATGCAACAGCCGATCCTAATAAGAAAGAAAGTTATGAATTCCTTGTCTCCAAATCTTACGCACCGGAGTTAATGCTTCATGAGGTCCTTTCATTTGTAAAACGACACAAAGAACGTCCTTTCTTTCTATATTGGCCTACTCCCATTGCACATGTACCATTGCAAGCACCTCAACGCTGGATTGATTATTATGTAAAAAAATTCGGTGACGAGTCCCCTTATTTGGGTGACAAAGGATACTTCCCTTGTCGCTATCCAAAAGCTACATACGCTGCCATGGTTAGTTATATGGATGAGCAAGTCGGCTGTCTGGTTGAATTATTAAAAGAATGCGGGATTTATGAAAACACATTGATCCTATTCAGCAGTGATGACGGACCGACTCACAACGGAGGAGTGAATGCTCCTTGGTTTGATAGTGCAGGACCCTTCAAATCGGAAAAGGGCTGGGGAAAAGGCAGTTTACGTGAAGGTGGTATCCGAGTGCCAATGATTGTTCATTGGCACGATCAGATCACCGCCGGATCTGTCAGCGATCATATTTGCGCCTTTTGGGATGTGTTGCCTACATTAGGCGAAATTAGCGGCTATTCCTACAAAAAAACAGATGGCATCAGTTTTTTTCCTACTTTGAAAGGCAACCGTCAAGAAGTGCATGAATATCTTTATTGGGAGCTTCCGGAAGGGAAAGGTTCGAAAGCTATCCGCATGGGAAAATGGAAAGGATATCTTTCTAATATTAAAAACGGAAACCGTTGTGTAGAGTTGTATGACCTGGAAACAGATCCGCAAGAACAGTACAATCTTTCATCTATTTATCCGAATGTAGTGAAGGAAATAGAGAAAAAGATGAAAAAAGCTCATACGGAATCCCCTGTTACTAATTACAAATTATAAATTATCGAAAATATGAAAAAATGGAATTTATTACTTGTATTGGCTTTACTTTTTGTTGCATGTAAAGATGAATACGATGTCAATTTAGATGAGCTTTATGGCACTACCTCCGGCTCATCTTCTAAAGTAGATAAAGAAATCATTACATGTGGAGACTCAAAAGTCATGATTATCAATATAGGCAAAGCCTCTATGACCACAGTACCATATGAGTGGGAATGGGATTCGAAAACAGCCAATGACCTTTCTGTAACATTGAAAGGACGTTTATTGGGAATGGATGAATGCAAAGTCGTAAATGAAGGAAACGACCAACTTGTCTTGCTAACATCTTCGGGAGGATCAGCTCTTATTCTTTCTCGTAAAACCAAAAAATGTTTATTCACTGCTGTGGATGCTCCAGGAGCACACTCTATTGAATTGCTGCCCAACAATCGAGTCGTTGTGGCCCTCTCTGGTGACGCAGGCGGCTTTCAGGTATATGACAGAAACGCTTCCAATAAAGTTATCTTTAAAGAAGATCAAAAAGGCGGACATGGTGTCATTTGGATGGAAAATCAGCAACTTTTATATGCATTAGGATATGATAAATTACTCGCTTATGAACTAAAAGATTGGAATACATCAACGCCTTCATTTGTGAAGAAGCAAGAATGGAATCTACCTTTAGGTGGGACAGAGCAAATACCGGATGGACATGATTTAATTCGCATTTCAGATCATGAACTAGGATTCACAACAGCTTATAACGTATATGTACTCGATACAAATACAGGAACTATCTCTGAATTCGAACCTATGAAAGGTCGCAAATTTATCAAATCCTTCAATTACGATAAAGAAAGCGGATACTTAGTTTATACTTATGCAGATATTGAGTGGTGGACACATAATATTCACATCCAAAATCCCAACAAAACAATCACCATCAGTAATGTAAATCTTTATAAAGTGAGAACAGTACCTGAAAGGGAATAAATAAACAGAAAGAAGCGATTACAAATTTGTAAAAAATAGCTTTCTAAATAGTTCGTAAAATGGATATAAGAAAAAAAATATGAAAAAGATATATGCAATATTTATACTTTTTTTTGTCTTGTGCGCATGTGCTACCGGACAAAAAAAGAACGAAATTGTTGTCTGTGGTGACGACAAAGTATGGATTGTCAATGTAGATAACTCAGAGGGAAAAAATTTAGATATCGTATGGAAATGGAATGCACAAGAGTCTAATATCCCTGACGATTTCAAAAAATACTTTCGAGGAATGGATGAATGCAAAACTGCAAAAAATGGTGACTGGTTACTTACATCTTCTTCGGCTGGAGGAGCAGCAATTATTGAGCGTTCATCTGAAAAATGCTTGTTTTATGCAAGAGTTCCAGCCGCACATTCCATAGAGCTACTTCCTGATAATCGGGTAGTGGTAGCATTATCACATAATGAAGAAGGAGACTGTATACAATTATTTGACATCAACCGCCCTAACCAAGTTCTTTTTCAGGATAGTCTTTTTTGGGGGCATGGAGTAATCTGGATGAAAAACCGTCAATTGTTGTACGCACTCGGCTTTAATGAATTAAAAGCTTATTCCCTAAAGAATTGGAAAAGTGAGCAACCAACATTACAGATGGAAAAAGTATGGAAACTGCCAACAGACGACGGACACGATTTGATTCGCATTTCAGAAAATGAATTGGGATTTACAACATCGTCCGGAACTTATGTAATTGATTTGGACACGGAAAAAATTGTTTCATTTCAACCTTTAGAAGGGAAAAAATTCATCAAGTCATTTAATTATAACAAGGAAAATGGAATTTTGAGTTATACACAAGCCGAAATAGAATGGTGGACTCACAATATTTATCTGGAGAATCCAAAGAAAACGTTAACTATAGACAGCATCAATCTGTATAAGGTTCGTCCAGTTATCTATGAATAATCATAAAATTAAAAAAGTATTTATGCATATTATTAATAAAATATTAATATTGGGGAGTTGGCTAGTTGTTCTATTGTTAGTCCATACTTCATGCACAAACTCTGTTGAGCATTCAGAAAAGACATTAAATTTACTTCCTGAACCTGCCCAGTTAACAGTAGGAAAAGAAGCATTCATTCTGCAGGACGATATGATTATCAGCATCAATGCCCCCTCTTTAAAATCAGCCGCAGATTATTTAGTTACCATCTTACAACGTGCCACTGGTTATAAGTTTGTTGTTACAGAAGAGGAAAGAGGCCATATTCAACTATGTATAGATGAAAAACTACCTCACAAAGAAGGCAATTACACTTTAAAGGTTACCTCGAACCAAATACACATATCTTCGGCAAATTATGCCGGTGTAATAGCCGCTATATCAACAATCCGTCAAATGTTTCCTGTTGAAATAGAAGCATCAACCGTTGTTTTGGATACAGTTTGGTCAATACCAACTGTTTCTATCATAGATGAACCACGTTTTGCATGGAGAGGCATACTACTTGATGTAGCTCGCCATTTTTTCAGTAAAGAAGAAGTGAAAGAGTTGTTAGATGTTATGGCACTTTATAAGATGAATAAGTTTCATTGGCATCTGACTGATGATCAGGGGTGGCGCATTGAAATTAAGAAATATCCCCTACTGACAGAGAAAGGGGCATGGCGCACATTTAATGACCAAGATCGTATTTGCATGAGTCGTTCAAAAAGAGAACAAAATCCCTCTCTTGCCATTCCTTCTGATAAATTACGAATTATAGAAGGGGATACTCTATATGGGGGCTTCTATACACAGGAAGATATACGTGAAATTATAAGGTATGCAGCAGTACGTGGCATCGACGTAATTCCAGAGATAGACATGCCGGGACATATGCAAACAGCAGTTAGCCTTTATGCGAATGTATCTTGTTTTCCACAAAAAGAAGCACCGATGAATATTTCTTCTCCTGTTTGTCCGGGTAAAGAGAGTGCCTTAGAGTTTTGCAAGAACGTGTATGACGAGATTTTCCGGCTATTCCCTTCTGAATATGTACACTTAGGAGCGGATGAAGTTTCAAAAAAGAATTGGGAAAAGTGTTCAGACTGTCAGAAACGTATGAAAGTAAACAACTTAAAGACAGAAGAAGAACTTCAATCATGGTTCATTCATCAAATGGAACAATATTTCAATGAAAATGGAAAACGTTTGATTGGCTGGGATGAAATATTGCAAGGTGGAGTGTCGCCTACGGCTACAGTGATGTGGTGGCAAAGCTATGAAAAAGAGGTTGTAAAAAAATCCATAGCCCGAGGTAATTCGGTCATTCTTTGCCCGAACTACGATTTCTATTTGGATTATTCCGAAATAGGACAGTCCACTCGTCTGATTTGTGAATCAGTATCTTTATTGGACTCATTGAACGAATCTCAATCCAAACGAATATTAGGAGTACAAGGAAACATTTGGGGTGAGTTCATTCCTTCCCGTGAACGAATGCATTATATGGCATTTCCTCGGTTGCTCGCCATTGCAGAGACCGGTTGGTCGCAAGCCGCAAATTACAATTGGAAAAGCTTCCAGAGACGCATGACCGGACAATTCAATCGTTTAGATGCATTGAGAATAGATTACCGCATGGCTGATTTGGAAGGATTTTGCAACATAAATACTTTTATCGGTGAAACTAAAGTAAATGTTATTTCCCCTGATCCAGACGCTGTTATCCATTATACTGACGATGGCACAGAGCCAACCGAAAAATCGGCAGTATACACCACTCCTATATCCATCCGCGATTCTGTAAGTTTTGCGTTCCGCGCATATCGCCCCAATGGAAAATCAAGTAAAGTTTTCCGTGCTTCTTATAAAAAGCAGAATGGATATATTCCAGCGGTAGATATTAAAGCTCCGAAGAAAAAAGGATTAATGCTTACATGGTATGAAGGCGACATTCCTTCTTGCCAAGTAATAGAAAATTACCATTTAAAAGAAAAGAGAACCATTGACGATGTATATATTCCTTCAGAAGTAGGCAACAGTAAAGTAGGTTTAATTTTTACCGGTTATTTTTACGTATCGGTTGACGGTATCTATTCATTCAGCCTTTCATCTGATGAAGGAAGTACATTAAAAGTAGATGAAGAAATGATTATAGACAACGGAGGCCGACATTTGAGAAATGAAGTTTCAAGTCAACGTGCATTGGCAAAAGGATGGCATCCGTTAGAAGTTCGTTACTTCGATTTCAATGGTGGATGTTTGTCGTTAAAGATGCATGATGCTTCAGGCAAACAAATAAAACCAATATACAACCATTAATTAACCAATGATAAATAATCATGAGAACACAACTGATAATTATATTGTCGCTGTTGAATGTATGTTTGGTGCCTGCCCAAGAGCGTGATACGCGTGTGCGTACCTACATTACTCCCACCCGGATTGTTTGGCAACAAGACAGTGATCATATCACTAATTGTAATTTTCTGTTAAACCAGGGAGATGGTCAGGCTTATTGGGGAGCGTATTACGATTACGAATCAATAGATACCGGTTTACAAGGCAAGAAAGAGAAAACGGTCAAAGCCGCCACATATTGCCAACTATCTTCTACCGATGGGGCTCGTCCAGCTATTCTGCTTGATTTCGGTAAAGAACTTCATGGCGGAGTACAATTAGTCACTGGTGCCTGGCCAAGCCATAAGCCGGTAAAAATCCGTCTTCGTTATGGCGAATCGGTCAGTGAAGCAATGTCCGACATAGATGGCAAAGGAGGAGCGACAAACGACCATGCTATTAGAGATCAAGAGCTTATCCTTCCATGGCTCGGAGTATATGAAACAGGAAACTCCGGTTTTCGTTTTGTGCGCATTGATCTATTGGATACAGACGCAATACTTGAGCTTAAGGAGGTCCGTGCAATCTCTATCATGCGCGATATTCCGTATCGCGGTTCTTTCCAATGTAATGATGAGAAACTTAACACAATATGGCGGACGGGAGCTTATACCGTTCACCTGAATATGCAGAATCATCTCTGGGATGGAATTAAACGAGACCGTTTGGTCTGGATAGGTGATTCCTATCCAGAGGTGATGACTGTAAACTCCGTGTTCGGTTACAATGAAGTGGTACCTAAAAGTTTGGATTTAATGCGTGACATCACGCCATTGCCACATTGGATGAATGCAGGATTCTCCTCTTATTCTATCTGGTGGCTGTTGTGTCATTATGAATGGTATCGCTATCATGGAAATAAAGCCTATCTGGAACAATCACGTGATTATATTACAGCTTTATTGAGACAATTAATGACTCAAATAGCCCCCGATGGGCAGGAATGTCTGGATGGCACTCGTTTTTTGGATTGGCCATCGAATAGCAACAAAGACGCAATTGCGGCAGGACTCCAGGCCTTAATGGTTTGGGGAATGCGAGTTGGAGTTGAATTTGCAGAACTATTTGAAGACAGACAATTGTCTAATGACTGTAAAGCTGCCGAGAAGAAGTTGGTAAAAGCTGCATCCAAAGTTTATAAAAAGTTTTTAGCTTCCTGTCCGGCTCCCGATGCGCCCGGCTCCAAGCAAGTGGCTGCATTAATGACGATTACAGGATTAATTGATGCCCCAAAAGCTGATAAAGAATTCCTCTCAATAAATGGTGCACAGGGCTTCTCTACTTTTTATGGCTATTATATGTTGGAAGCAATGGCTACGGCCGGCAATTATCAAGGAGCATTAGACGTGATTCGTGAATATTGGGGAGCAATGATCGACTTGGGAGCCACTAGCTTTTGGGAAGATTTCGATATCAATTGGATTCCGAATGCAACCCCCATCGACGAACTAGTACCGGAAGGGAAAAAAGATATTCATGGTGACTGTGGCGCTTATTGCTATGTAGGCTTCCGTCATAGTTTGTGTCACGGTTGGGCTTCAGGACCAACTTCTTGGTTGAGCCGTCACATTTTAGGTGTGGAAGTAATAGAACCTGGATGTCGTCAAGTACGTATAACTCCTCATTTAGGTGATTTGCAGTGGGTGAAAGGTACATTTCCAACCCCCTATGGTGAAATACAAATTTACCATGAGAAGCAAGCAAATGGCAATGTAATATCAGAGGTGAAAGCCCCTAAGGGAGTATCGGTCATCAAATAGATAATGAGTTTTATCAAACTATTAATAAGGTGGTTTACACTGCCGAAATGTATAACTTATAATGAATAAACAAATGAAAAAGAGTCTATTAATGAATGCTTGGATGATGCTTGCATTATTCATATGTATGGGTATTTTCTCCTGTTCAGACAATTCTGAAAATGGAGTAAAAGAGCCTCTTGTACTACGCTTGGTTGATAAAAACGGAAACCCTGTTGGTGGTATCAATGGTGGAGACTATAATTTGACTGGCAATGTTGAAAATCTAACATTAAGGGTGATGAGCAACTTGGACTGGAAAATAACAATCCCCGAAGGCAACGAATGGTTTAAAGTTGACATCGCAGAAGGAGTCGGTTTCAAAGAAGTTTCATTTACAGCAACCGAAAATGAAGGGTTGGAAGAAAGAAAAGCTCAAGTCATATTATCTTCTACTCAAAATTCATCTGTTCAAGACTTCATATTGAATTGTATTCAACCGGGTGGTCCAAGGTTAATAGTAACTCCCGAAAATGCATCTGTTGGAAAGGAAGGAAAAGATGTCGTTGTCGCAATTAGCACTAACTTACCTTCATTGAAATGTATCATTCCTGAAAATGTAAAATGGATTACTCAAAAATCATTAACAAATAAGCAGTTAGTGCTTACAGTAGCCGCAAGTGATATCGCAAAAATACGTACCGCAACAGTGGAAGTAACCTCTGAATCATCTGCTTATCCTACAACAAAAAGTATAGAAATCAGACAAGCGGGTGCTGTGGATATGGCAGAGTTGCTCGATGTTAAGTTCAATGCAGATGGTACTGCAGAAGATCTTTCTGCGATGAAAATGCCTATTAAAACATTTGCCGGTCCTACTTTGACCATGATTGAAAATGAGACATTTGGTTATATTGCCAAATTCGATCCGGAAACAGTAAATCAAAATAAAATTACCAGTGGATTCTATACTGTTGATTTCACCCAAAACATAAGTTTCCAAAATGCAATTGCTGATGGATTCTCGATGGAATTATACGTGACTGCTAAAGATTATGGAGAAAAAAGTGCTCCCATTCCAATGGGATGTCATGGTGGCGGTGGGGTTGCTTTTATTTGGCATGATGACAATAACAGCTGGAGTTTTGAACCTTATATAGGTAATTATTCTGCTTGTAATATGCCTCCACTGGGCGAAGTACCAGAAGAAACTTGGTATCATGTAGTGGGTGTTTGGGACGGTACAGGAAATGCAGATGCCATTAAATTGTATGTAGATGGAAAAGTTGAAGCACAAAGAGCCCCTGCTAGTGGTAATTCATTCCAATTTCCAGGAAATAAATGGTTCGTAATTGGTGGCGACGCTGGTGCTGCAAATGAGGCAGACAGAGCCTATAAAGGTCAAATTGCTATAACTCGTATATATGATCGTGCTTTGACAGCCGAAGAAGTTAAAGCATTATATAATACACTGAAAGAATAACCCACTTCGCAGATGAATCATTTTCATAGGTAATCAGAATAAATAAGCTACAGAGATTTCTTTCCAGCTTCTAATTCTATAGGTTGAAAAGCAATCTCTGTAGCTTTCACCTTGAGGTAAAGTTCATTCAACATAGATTCACATAACTAATGAAAAAAATTATCGTATCTTTAATAGTGGGCATATTAACAGCAGCACATATTCAAGCCCAAAATTCAGATAACACCCGAGCGCAGTGGATAAGCGGGGAACTTTGTAATAGTGCTACAAATACTTGGCTGATATACCGTAAAACGGTACATATTGATAATATTCCCCGATCCCTTATTGCTAATATTGCAGCAGACAGTAAATATTGGTTGTGGATTAACGGCCAAATGGTGGTATTTGAAGGAGGACTGAAACGAACTCCCTCACCTTACGATACTTATTATGATCCTGTTGAAATAGCTCCTTTTTTACAAATAGGAGAAAATACAATTGCTGTTTTAGTTTGGCACTTTGGAAAATCCGGATTTAGTCATAACAATAGTGGTCTGGCAGCATTTTTTTTTGAAGCAACTTCACCAGAGATAAATATTTTATCTGATGATAGCTGGGAGAGTGATGTATATACCGCATATCAGAATACCATGACACCACCTAATCCCAATTGGCGTTTGGCAGAAAGTAATATTTTATTTGATGCCAGAAAAGAGAAGCTTGGATGGAATCTACCCGGATATAGAGGAGTTATTCCGAAAGCCATTGTCGTTTCAGAGGTAGGTGTTTCTCCTTTTGGTAAACTAATAAAACGCCCGATTCCTTTATGGAAAGATTATGGACTACGCCCCTATATCAGTATTCGATATTCAGCTAATAAAGATACAGTCTATTGCCGTCTGCCGTATAATTGTCAGATTACCCCCTATTTAAAAGTGGAGGCTCCTGCTGGTAAAAAGATCAATATACGAACTGATAATTATTGTGGTGGTTCTGAATACAATGTTCGTGCAGAATATATCACTCGGAACGGATTGCAAGAATATGAAAGTTATGGCTGGATGAATGGGCATGAAGTTCAGTATATTATTCCTAAAGGAGTTAAGATTGTCAGTTTGAAATTTAGGGAAACAGGATATAATACAGAAATCTCCGGTAATTTTTATTGTAATGACCCTTTCTTGAATGAATTATGGAAACGCTCTGCCCGCACATTATATATAACTATGCGCGATAATTATATGGATTGCCCAGATCGTGAACGTGCGCAATGGTGGGGAGATGAGGTAAATGAATTAGGCGAAGCATTTTATGCACTTTCTCCTTCCAGTTATCAATTAGCCCTCAAAGGTGTGTATGAATTAATAAATTGGCAGAAACCGAATGGGATATTCTTTTCTCCTATTCCCGGTAATAGGAGAGAACTTCCGCTACAGACATTGGCAACTATTGGTTGGTATGGATTTTACACGTTAGCATTTTATAGCGGAGATAATAGTTTTATCCCGGATATTTATGATCGTATACACCGCTATTTACACGAAGTATGGAAAATAAATGAGAAAGGATTAGTTATTGAACGAAAAGGAGA
This sequence comes from Bacteroides sp. D2, assembly GCF_025147085.1. Lineage (NCBI taxonomy): Bacteria > Pseudomonadati > Bacteroidota > Bacteroidia > Bacteroidales > Bacteroidaceae > Bacteroides > Bacteroides sp. D2. The sequence continues at coordinate 81,636 of NZ_CP102261.1, forward strand.
CTGGAATTGGGGAGATTGGGGAGAGAATATTGATATGGGAGTATTGACAAATTGTTGGTACTATTTAGCTTTAAAAGCAGAACGAGAATTTGCCCGACAATTAGGCAAGTCATCTGACGTGGAAGAGATATCATCTTTGATGCGTGGGATTGAGAAAGAATTTGATTCAGAATTCTGGACCGGAACTTGTTATCGTTCTCCACTGTATACCCATGCAACAGATGATCGTGCACAAGCAATGGCTGTGGTATCTGGATTAGCTTCTTCTGACAAATACCCACAACTTTTGGAAATATTCAAAAATGAATATCATGCAAGCCCGTACATGGAAAAATATGTTTTAGAAGCTCTTTTCATAATGAATGAACCATCATTTGCTTTATATCGTATGAAAAAACGTTATTCAAAGATGTTGAGTTACAAAGATTATACCACATTATTCGAAGGTTGGGGAATTGGTCAGGAAGGTTTCGGAGGTGGTACCATAAATCATGCATGGAGTGGCGGACCATTAACTTTGTTAAGTCAAAAAGTTTGTGGTATAACTCCTATAACTCCAGGATTCAAAGTTATTCGTGTTGCCCCACAAATGGGAGATTTAACAAATGCGTCAGCTACGATTGAAACTATTGCCGGAAAGGTTCAGGTTGTATTAAAACGAAAAAAGAATCAAATTCATATGTCTTTATGCATACCAGATGGTATAACAATAGAAGTACCATATACGAAAGATAAAATAAAAATCCTGAATTCAGGAAGGCATAATCTTACAATATCCAACTCTAACAATTAGCTTTAATAAAATGGGGAATAAATGCTGTAAAAAGCCTTTATTTCCCATTTTATTAAAGCTAATTTACTAATGCAAAAATTATATTTTACTACAAATAAAAAAATAGCTAAACAAAAAATATTTCCACATTACATTAGTACTTTACAGATATTATAAATATAATCAATTTATATGAAATCCCAGTTCGGGACGTTCCTTTAAATATGTTATTAAATCCCGGCCTACTGAAAGTCTAACCGGACGGGAAATCAAATCAACCGACATGTGAGTTACATCAGCATCATCCGTTACTTTAAAATATAGTTCCGTATTTCCCGGATGTTCCTTCGTCAGAGTGGCAAGTTCAGTGACCAAGGCCGAGTTCAAGACAGACAGGGGAATGACGATCGTGATCTTCTGCACCAGTTCTTCTTTCACGTCGGGAAGAAGTTCCATAGAGGTAATTTTCACTTCCAGTTCATCCTGCCGCCATTGCTTGGCTTGGCAACGAGCTTTAATATATAAGAACGTTCCTTCGTTGAGATATCCCTGATAAGTCACCCAGTCATTTCCCCAGAATGGGATTTCAGTAGAACCGGAATAATCTTCAATCTTAGCAATGCCATACGGATTTCCATTCTTGCTGACTCCACGACGAACACTAGTTACAATTCCTCCCATCGTTATTTCACGACCAACAAGTGCAGCTTTATCTTCCAAATCTGCCATACGTGTATTGCAAACATGTTCCAATACGATAGAAAATTCATCCAACGGGTGAGCGGAAAGATAGATACCAACCAAATCACGTTCACGGTTCAGACGGTCAAGATCACTCCAGCGTTCTACCCCTTGAGGTATTTCAGGAGTTGCAACATCAATAACGTTTTCACCACCGAACAGAGAATTGACGGCAGCCGCTTTATCTGCCTGATAACGGTTACCATAACGCATTAATGTTTCCAGGAAAACTTCTCCCTTAGAGTTTACAGCAAAATATTGTTCCCGTTTCAGTTCCGGGAAACTATCAAATCCTCCGGCTAATGCCAGACATTCCATATTCTTCTTGTTGCAGGCATTGAGATTGACACGTTGCACAAAATCAAAGATTCCGAGGAAAGGACCATTTTGCCTGCGTTCTTCCATAATGCTTTGCACGGCAGCTTCACCTACACCTTTGACGGCCCCAAGTCCAAAACGAATATCACCATCATGGTTTACGGTAAACTTCAGGTTACTCTCATTTACATCCGGTCCCAGTGTCTGAATACCCATTGCCTTACATTCGTCCATCAGTTTCGTGATATCGGTAATGTTCGACAAACTTCGGCTCATCACAGCCGCCATATATTCAGAAGGATAGTTCGCTTTCAGATAAGCTGTCTGGTAAGCTACCCACGAATAGCAAGTAGCATGCGATTTGTTAAATGCATAAGACGCAAATTTTTCCCAGTCTGTCCAAATCTTCTCAAGTACTTTCGGGTCATGCCCGTTCTTTCGTCCACCTTCTACAAATTTAGGTTTCATGTGATCCAGCTTGTCGCGCAGCTTCTTACCCATCGCTTTACGAAGGGCATCGGACTCACCACGGGTAAAGTCAGCCAATAAGCGTGACAAAAGCATCACCTGTTCCTGATAAACCGTAATACCATACGTATCCTTCAAGTATTTCTCCATTACCGGAATATCATACTCAATCGGTTTGCGTCCATGTTTACGATCAATAAAATCAGGTATATAATCCATAGGTCCCGGACGATAGAGGGCATTCATGGCAATCAAATCTTCGAATGTAGAAGGCTGCAATTCGCGCAGGTACTTCTGCATACCGGCAGATTCAAACTGGAATGTACCAATCGTACGTCCGTCACTATATAATTTATAAGTAGCCGGATCAGAAATGTCTATTGCATCGACATCTACCTCAATATTACGACTTAAACGGATATTTTCAACAGCTTCTTTGATGATAGACAAAGTTTTCAGACCGAGGAAGTCCATCTTAATCAACCCAGTATCTTCAATCACCGAGCCTTCATACTGGGTAACAAGCATCTTTTCGCCCGTTTCCTTATCATCAGCAGTGCTGACAGGTACCCAGTCAGTAATATCATCACGGCAAATAATCGTACCGCAAGCATGTACACCTGTACCACGCACGTTGCCTTCAAGCATTTTGGCATACTTGATCGTATCCCGCAATAGAGGATCAGATGACGCTTCCGCTGCTTGCAATTCGGGAACATAAGCAATGGCATTCGGCAAATTAAGTTTCTTATCAGGAATCTTGTCAGGAACCAGTTTACACAAACGATCGGATTCTGACAAAGGTAGCTTTTGTACACGCGCGACATCCTTGATAGCCATCTTTGTCGCCATAGTACCATACGTAATAATATGAGCAACTTTTTCCTGACCATATTTATTTGTCACCCAACGAAGTACCTCACCACGACCGTCATCATCAAAGTCCACATCAATATCGGGCAAGGAAATACGGTCTGGATTCAAGAAACGTTCAAACAGCAAATCATATTGGATAGGGTCTATCTTCGTAATACCCAAACAATAAGCCACTGCTGAACCTGCTGCCGAACCACGTCCCGGACCTACCGACACACCCAGTTCCTTACGTGCCGCATTGATAAAGTCCTGTACAATCAAGAAGTATCCGGGGAAACCCATCGTTTTCATGATGTACAATTCGAAGTTCATTCGTTCTTTGACTTCTTCCGTTAGAGGTTCACCATAAATTCTTTTAGCTCCGTCAAAAGCCAGTTTTGCCAAATAATCTCCTTCAAGTTTTATACGATAAAGTTTATCATAACCACCCAAGCGTTTAATTTTTGCTTTCGCATCCTCTTCACTTAATACCACATTACCATGTTCATCTTGAGTAAACTCGTCGAACAAGTCTTTTTCTGTAAACTTCGCCCGATACCCCTCCTCTGTTCCGAAATCTTCGGGAATGGCGAAAGTCGGCATGATAGGTGCATGGTCGATCGAGTAGTATTCTACCTTATCAAGAATCTCTAGTGTATTGCTCAATGCTTCGGGCACGTCGGCAAAGAGTTCGTTCATCTCTTCGCGTGTCTTCATCCATTCTTGTTTGGTGTAAAGCATACGGGTAGGATCATCCAAATCCTTACCGGTACTCAAACAGATCAAGCGGTCGTGCGCTTCCGCATTCTCTTCATCTACAAAGTGAACATCATTCGTACAAATCAGTTTGACATTGAATTTCTTAGCATATTCTATCAAATGTTTGTTCACATTCACCTGCAACGGGTAACATTCGTGATTGGCACGGGGAACAGTCGCTTTATGGCGTTGTAACTCCAGATAGTAGTCATCGCCAAACAAGTTCTTATACCATTGTATTGCTTCCTCCGCTTCGGCAAATTGCCCGGCAGTAATCCGCTTCGGCACCTCACCACCGAGACAGGCTGAACAAATAATAAGTCCTTCGTGATATTTTTCGAGTTCGCTACGGTCAGTACGCGGACGCATATAATAACCGCGCGTCCACGCGTGCGATACTAATTTAATAAGGTTGTGATAACCTGTTTCATTCTTAGCCAATACGATCAGGTGATAACCACTCTGGTCGGGCTTGCCTTCTTTCAGGTCCATGGTACGGCGTGCCACATACATTTCACAACCTATGATCGGTTTGAATAGTTTGTTTTCCGCTTCCACGATCTTAGCTTTGCAAGCAGCAATCTCCGCCTCTTTATCCTCGCACTCTATCGTGCCGGCCTCAATTCCTGCAATTCGCTTCTTCAGGTCCTTGACTTCACCTTTCGGACCGCTGTTCTTCTTATTGACGTAGTTCGTAAATTCCTTGATACCGAACATATTTCCATGATCGGTCACGGCAATACCCTTCATCCCATTCTTCATGGCTTTATCGACCAGACGAGCTACGCTAGCCTGACCATCCAACAAAGAATATTGAGTATGAACATGTAGATGAACGAAATCCTGCATAATGATAAGTAGTTAATTTGAAGGCATAAAATTACTACCTCCTGGGTTATAAACAAAAATAATCCTCAAAAAGTTATCAACATTCGCATTTCTATGCTCATTTACTTGCTGAATTTTTAAATTAAGTATATTTTTGCAGACAATATCATTAAACAGCATTCATGGGCCGACTAAAGAAATTGAAGAAAATACGTATTCACCGCGAAGGAACACATATATTATGGGCTAGCTTCTTGCTATTGCTATTGATTAATGCGGCTCTTTATTGGGGGATCGATTGCAAAATACCATTTTATGTGGTAGCAGTAGCGAGTATAGCAGTCTATCTGCTGATGGTGAATTTCTTTCGATGTCCGATCCGTCTCTTCGGACAGGACACTGAAAAGATTGTCGTAGCACCCGCCGATGGAAAAATCGTCGTTATCGAGGAAGTCGATGAAAACGAATATTTCCATGACCGCCGGTTAATGATATCCATCTTCATGAGCATTGTGAATGTACATGCCAACTGGTATCCGGTGGACGGTACCATTAAGAAGGTAGCACATCATAATGGAAACTTTATGAAAGCATGGCTGCCGAAAGCCAGCACAGAAAACGAACGTTCTACAGTAGTAATCGAAACTCCGGAAGGAGTGGAAGTACTCACCCGGCAAATTGCCGGTGCAGTGGCACGCCGTATTGTCACCTACGCTGAAGTAGGAGAAGAATGTTATATTGACGAACACATGGGATTTATTAAATTCGGTTCCCGCGTGGATGTGTATTTACCCATTGGCACAGAAGTATGTGTCAGCATGGGACAATTAACGACTGGTAACCAAACGGTTATCGCCAAACTTAAATAATTCTGTCACAATGACAAACGTTATTAAAAACAGTATTCCGAATACCGTAACCTGCCTGAACCTTTTCTCCGGTTGTATTGCCTGCGTCATGGCTTTTGAAGCCAAATATGAGCTGGCACTACTTTTCATTGCTTTAAGTTCCATTTTCGACTTCTTCGACGGATTGTTGGCTCGTATGCTCAATGCACATTCCATTATCGGAAAAGACTTGGACTCATTGGCAGATGATGTCAGTTTTGGAGTTGCTCCTTCACTGATCGTATTCTCTCTGTTCAAAGAAATGTATTATCCGGCAAGTATGGAGTTCATCGCTCCTTACCTACCCTATTTAGCATTCTTGATTTCTGTTTTTTCAGCATTGCGTCTGGCTAAATTCAATAATGACACGCGACAGACCAGTTCTTTTGTGGGACTTCCGGTTCCCGCCAACGCTCTGTTCTGGGGTTCTTTAGTGGCGGGTGCACATGACTTCCTGATATCAGACAACTGCCATCCTGTCTACCTTCTTATACTTGTCTGTCTGTTTTCCGGACTGCTGGTATCAGAAATACCGATGTTTTCGCTGAAATTTAAAAATCTGTCATGGAATGACAACAAAATCAGTTTTATATTCCTGATTATCTGCATTCCTCTTCTTATATTTCTTGGAATCAGTAGCTTTGCCGCCATCATTGTATGGTATATTTTACTTTCACTTTTTACAAGAAAAAGTAAATAAACAATCTCTTGGCACGTTTGTTGTACTATGAGTTTTATCGAAGTAACAACATAAAAATCATAGCCCGATGCATATACTTTTATTCATACTCATTTTTATTATTGCCATTTTCGTATTTGGCCTTTCTATTATCGGCTTCATACTAAGAACGATTTTCGGATTAGGACGTGGTTCTTCTTCATCACGCCCGAAACAAACGGAATCGGGACGTACAAGCCAACAGGACTATGGCCAAAGAGATCGCCGTTCAAATGATGATGAAGAGGAAATATATTCCGAGAATGTTCCGGAGAAAAGACATAAAAAAATATTCACCCAGGACGATGGTGAATATGTAGATTTTGAGGAAATCAAATAAAACAGGATACTGCTTTTATTTTCGTTTCGCAGCAAAGAACTCTTTCATTAATGTAGCGCATTCGTCAGCCATTACCCCTTTTACAACCACCGTTTTAGGATGTAGAGCCGAACCGGCATATTTCTGATAGCCGCGTTTTTCATCTTCGGCGCCAAATACAAGCTTACCAGTCTGTGCCCAAGCAATAGCTCCGGCACACATTACGCAAGGTTCAACTGTGACATACAGGGTACATTCGTTCAAGTACTTGCCACCAAGCACATTGGCAGCAGCTGTAATAGCCTGCATCTCGGCATGAGCCGTTACATCATTCAATGTTTCTGTGAGATTATGGGCACGTGCGATAATCCGCTCCTTACAAACCACGACAGCTCCAACGGGAACTTCCCCCCGCTCGGCAGCCTTTCCTGCCTCTATCAAAGCTTGTTTCATGAAGTAAATATCGTCCAGCATTCCACCCTTTAATTTTGAATCTATTATTTTTATTATCCCCCTATCGTCTCATGTCGTGTTCACCAAAAAGGGTTGGATAATCTTCTTCCATATTCTTATGAATAAACATGAGAATCGTTTCACGAAGCCAACGTGACTTGTTCGTTATCTTATATTTCTCAAGATAACGATCTACAATCAGCTGTTCTTCGTCGCTCAATAAAATGCTCATCCGTCGTTCCCTTTTGGTACACTCGACATGCATTTTCAGGCACTTCTTACTCCTTTTTCTCATATCTTCTGCAAAATTACTTTTACTTCTGTAAATACAAAGAATAAAAGCAGTAAATTTGCAAAAAAAGATGGCTAAACATAATGATTTAGGAAAAGCCGGAGAAAATGCCGCCGTAGCTTATCTTGAACAGAAGGGGTATCTCATCCGTGACCGGAACTGGAGAAAAGGACATTTCGAACTGGACATTGTAGCAGCAAAGGATAATGAACTGATTGTAGTAGAAGTGAAAACTCGCAGTAATACCCTATTTGCAGAGCCGGAAGATGCTGTTGATTTACCTAAAATAAGACGTACGGTACGCGCAGCGGATACCTATATCAGATTGTTTCAGATTGACTCTCCTGTACGCTTTGATATCATTACTGTAGTAGGCAACGACGGGCATTTCAAGGTTGAACACATAGAGGAAGCGTTTTATCCTCCTTTATATTAAAGAATGCTTTGGCTTTACATATTCATCATTATAAGAGCCGTGAAATGCGTGCAATCTGCGCTTAAAATTATGATATAACCAATTATGAAAACATACTATAATTATTAATTCATTATGAATGTAGAAACTATCAGAGAATACTGCTTAAGCAAGAGAGGAGTCACCGAATCTTTCCCTTTCGATGATGTATCACTGGTTATAAAGGTAATGAACAAGATGTTTGCTCTCATTGACCTGGAAGAAGCTAATCACATCGCGCTAAAATGTGACCCGGAGAAAGCAATCGAACTGCGTGAACATTATTCGGGAATTGAAGGGGCTTATCATTTTAATAAAAAGTACTGGAATAGTGTCCGCTTTGATAGTGACATAGACGATAAATTGATGAAAGAGCTTATCGATCACTCTTATAATGAGGTAATCAAGAAATTTACTAAAAAGTTACGTGCAGAATATGATGCCCTTCCCTGATATATTCCCGGTTCCATTGATTCATATCAACGAGACTAATTCTACCAACAATTATCTGCAATCTCTCTGTTCTAAACAGAAAATGGAAGAACTAACTGTCGTTGTCGCCGATTTTCAAACTTCCGGTCGGGGACAACGTGGCAATTCTTGGGAATCAGATCCTGGCAAGAATCTTCTTTTCAGCACCGTTATCTTCCCTGAGTTTTTGGAAGCACGACGTCAGTTTCTCATTTCACAGGTCATCTCTTTAGCCATTAAAGAAGAATTAGATACTTATACCACCGATATCTCTATCAAATGGCCGAACGATATTTATTGGAAAGAAAAGAAAATATGCGGGATGTTGATAGAAAACGATCTGATGGGGCGGAACATCAGTCAAAGTATTGCAGGCATCGGAGTTAATATTAATCAGGAGATATTTCACAGTTCTGCTCCTAACCCCGTTTCACTAGTACAAATCACAGGAAAAGAGCATGATCTATTCGAAATACTGAAAAATATCATGCTACGTATCCAATCTTATTATAGCTTGCTCAAAAAAGGCGATACGACATCAATAGCCTGTCAATATGAAAAGTCTCTTTTCAGAAGGGAAGGAATTCATCGATATAAAGATGCCAATGGAGAATTTCTTGCACGAATCGTTTGTGTAGAACCTGAAGGAAGATTAATTTTAGAAGACGAGATGCTGATGAAAAGAGACTATATGTTTAAGGAAGTAGAATATTTACTGAAATAAGCTATCCTATTCCAGATCAAAACATTATCTTTGGAACGTGCGTTTTTATATAAAACTCTTTCATTTATGAAAACAAAACTAATTTTCCTCCTTTCATTATTATGGATATTAATAGGATGCGATGATTCAGATTCTGCAACATTGAATATATCAGAATCGAAGTTTGATAACATCAGCGCAAGCGGTGAATCATTAACGATAGATATTACATGCAGTTCTTCATGGACTGTAACAAGTAATAAACAATGGTGTATTCCTAATACACAAAAAGGAGAGAACGATGGAAAGTTAATCTTATCTATTAATGCAAATCTGGAATCCAATTCCAGAACAGCAACTGTCACTATTATAAGTCATAAGGTTAACAAAACTGTTCAAATCATCCAAAATGGCTCTATCAATACAGCTGAAGAATATCATTATAAAATCCCTGTAATCTTTCATGTATTGTATAAAGAAGATAGAAATTCTCTACAGAAAGTAAATTCAAGCCGTTTATCCCATATACTAGACAAAGTGAACAGTCTGTATAAAAGCAAGAATAACAGTGTAGATATGAATCTCACTTTTACATTGGCAACAACAGATAAAAATGGAGAAACATTACCCAATCCTGGTGTAGAATATATCCAATGGCCAGAATCATACCCTATCGACTGTGAAGCTTTCATGGAGGATAATTCGGGAGAATATGTAAAATACTTATGGGATCCAAACTCATATATCAATATTATGGTTTATAATTTTGCAACCGAACCTAATTCAAATTCAGTAACATTAGGTATCTCCCATATTCCTTTTTCTACTAAAGGCAAGCATTATTTAGAAGGGCTTGGTGAAACAGACTACTCTCATCTAACATTAGCAAATTTACAATTCCCACTATGTGTCTCTATTAATAGCCTATATATTAATGAAGAATCTACTTCAACAAAATATAACACAGCAGACGTTACTGTCACGCTAGCTCATGAATTAGGACATTACCTGGGACTGCATCATGTCTTTGCCGAAACAAATAATGGTACGTGTGAAGATACAGATTATTGCAAAGATACTAAAAGCTATAATAAACAAGAGTATGATAGTAATTGTGATTACATATATGAAAATGAGAGAGCAAAATACACATTTGAAAATTTGGTAAAACGAACAGGATGTGATGGTATAGAGTTTATCTCTTATAATATCATGGATTATGCTATTAGCCACTCAAATCAATTCACTCAAAATCAACGTGAACGTATCAGACATGTCTTATCCTATAGTCCACTGATACCTGGACCGAAGAAAGGAGACATTGATACCCGAGCACTTAATGAAGGTCCCTTGGATTTACCAATACGAACTATAAAATAACAAATTGAATATAATAGAAAAAGAGGTGAACCACCTAGCGATTCACCTCTTTTTCTATTCTCAATATCTTATCCAATGTCTTTTGAGCTTCTGTCGATGGAAAACGTAGAACAACTTTCTGTAAAGAGTTACGCGCTTTCTCATACCGGGTAGTAAACAACTTCGATAATCCATCCCGATAGCGAGCATACTGCATTTTAGTGGGAGAAGGAAGTTTTTTGTAATCCGTTTCTAACTTTTTCTTCTCCTGCTCTGCCATCAAATAATAATAGTTTCCTAAAAAGATATTAGCAGCCAGATTATCCGCATCGAGTTGCAATATTTTTTCGTACATACGCAAAGCGTCTTTTTCTTGTCCGCGGCACACTTGCATTTCCGCACATGTTTCCAAACAATCTACATTATTTGGGTCCTTTTGCAGCAACTCTTTGTAGAACAAATAAGCTTTGTCGTAATTCCGTTTCTTTTTATAGGCGAGAGCTAATTCAGTAGCCAGTTTGGAGCTAATTTCACTATTCTTGTCCACATTCGTCCAATAATACATTTCCGTACGGTCTATATTCAGAGGAATAGTCTGCCGGAAATAGCTCACAGCCTGTCCATTCTGCCCAGCCTCAATGGCGGCAGATACTTTCTGCAACATCTCATCAACCGACTGTGCATTCAGCGCCAGCGGCAGTGAGAATAAAGAGATAAGAAAAATAGTTAAGGTCCTCATAATCCATCTGATTGCTATTTAGTTCGTGATTCACAAAGATACAACAAAAAAAATAAAAAATGTACCTTTGTGGACGAAAAGAACAATCAATTTGATAAAAGTGTTTCTATAAAATGATAGATAAAAAACAATCCTCCGAAAACAGACGAATATTACGGATAGCCATACCATCGATTATATCAAATATTACCGTCCCGCTACTGGGACTTATCGATGTTACCATCGTAGGACACCTCGGTTCTCCGGCCTACATTGGAGCCATCGCTGTAGGGGGAATGTTATTTAATATTATCTATTGGATTTTCGGATTCCTACGCATGGGGACGAGTGGCATGACCTCACAAGCGTATGGGCAGCATGATCTAAATGAAATCACCCGGTTACTGTTACGTTCCGTTGGCGTAGGATTGTTTATAGCTCTTTGCCTGTTGATACTCCAATACCCTATCCTGAAATTGGCATTCACTCTGATACAAACCACACCGGAAGTCGAGCAGCTGGCAACCACTTATTTCTATATCTGTATCTGGGGAGCTCCCGCCACATTAGGACTTTATGGATTCGCCGGTTGGTTTATCGGAATGCAGAATTCACGCTTTCCCATGTATATCGCTATTACCCAAAATATTGTCAATATTGTAGCCAGCCTATCCTTTGTCTACTTGCTGGATATGAAAGTGGCAGGAGTGGCAACAGGAACTTTAATAGCCCAATATGCAGGTTTCTTCATGGCCATATTGCTATATATGCGCTATTATAGTGCACTAAGAAAGCGGATCGTATGGAAAGAAATTATACAGAAACAAGCCATGTACCGTTTCTTCCAAGTCAACCGGGACATCTTCTTCCGTACCCTTTGCCTGGTTGTGGTCACCATGTTTTTCACCTCTGCAGGAGCCGCCCAAGGAGAAATTGTATTAGCCGTAAACACCTTGCTCATGCAACTATTCACTCTGTTTTCTTACATCATGGACGGATTTGCTTATGCCGGTGAAGCACTGGCCGGCCGTTACATAGGTGCCAAGAATCAAACAGCCTTACGCAACACTGTACATCACCTTTTCTATTGGGGATTGGGTCTTTCATTGATATTCACCATCCTTTATGCAATCGGTGGAAAAGAATTTCTTGGCCTACTAACCAATGACACTTCAGTAATCAACGCTTCAGACACTTATTTTTACTGGGCACTTATCATTCCACTAGCTGGCTTTTCCGCTTTCCTGTGGGATGGAGTATTTATTGGTGCCACCGCTACCCGTCAGATGCTTTACTCCATGTTAGTCGCTTCCGCCAGCTTCTTCGGAGTATATTACGCTTTCCATCCTCTCCTGGGAAATCACGCCCTGTGGCTGGCTTTTCTCATTTATCTTTCCCTGCGAGGGGTTGTACAAACCTTTTTGGGAAGGCAAATAATAAAAAAAGTAATCGCATCCCAGTGAGGCTATCCGATAAATTATCTCTATATTTGCGGTAAACAATAAAAAGCAAAAGGTATGGCAAAGTATAAAAGAATCTTACTAAAGCTCAGTGGAGAGAGCTTGATGGGCGAAAAGCAATACGGCATTGACGAAAAAAGACTGGCAGAATATGCTCAACAAATCAAAGAAATCCACGAACAAGGGGCACAGATTGGTATCGTCATCGGAGGAGGTAATATATTCCGCGGATTAAGCGGAGCCAATAAAGGTTTTGACCGTGTGAAAGGTGACCAAATGGGAATGTTGGCTACCGTTATCAATAGCCTCGCTCTAAGTTCTGCTCTTGTGGCTACCGGTGTAAAAGCACGTGTATTGACAGCAGTACGGATGGAACCTATCGGTGAATTCTACAGTAAATGGAAAGCCATCGAATGTATGGAAAACGGTGAAGTGGTCATCATGTCTGCAGGAACAGGAAATCCTTTCTTTACTACAGATACCGGTTCTTCACTTAGAGGAATAGAAATCGAAGCAGACGTTATGCTGAAAGGTACTCGCGTAGATGGCATTTACACAGCTGATCCTGAAAAAGATCCTACCGCAACCAAATTCGATGATATTACGTATGATGAAGTGTTGAAACGTGGTCTGAAAGTTATGGATTTAACTGCGACTTGTATGTGCAAAGAAAATAACCTGCCTATCGTCGTATTTGATATGGACACAGTAGGTAACTTAAAGAAAGTAATCAGCGGAGAAGAGATAGGTACGTTAGTACACAACTAATCAGAAAATAAAAAGTGTGAATTTCGCTGTATAGCTTTGATAAAAACTACTATTGCAAAATTCGCACTTTGTCTTTCTTTTCAAATATTATATCGAAACGAATACCTATTTATCAAAATACTGGATCAAATCATACGCATTAAAATTCAATTCGCGGGCAAAGAAAGATAAATAAGGAAACAACTGATAAGAGTTATCATAAAGACCCTTATTGGCAGGTTTCGACGAATTATCCGTACCATCATCATCCTGATATTTAAACCAATGCCATCCGATACAATTCTTAGCCTCAAGCAATCCTAATGTAAAATGCTGATAAGCATAAGCCCTCTCATTTTGTGTAGGAACAGAATACCCGGCTCCCGACTGGTTATTCAGATCGGAATCCTCCACCCCTTTCGTATAAAACTCACTTACAAGAAACGGCTTATCCGCCCAACTTGCCCAGTCTGCAATCGCTGTTGTCAGTTCGGGACTCCAACGGCTATAATAGTTGATAGAAATGACATCACAATATTTTCCGGCAGCTCTCATCACTCCCTCCATATATTTAGGAGTTCCATGCAATCGAGTCCCCAGATAAAGCAGCTTATCATCTACTTTCATCACTGCCTCTTTCACTGCTTTATAATATTTCTCTGCTACGATACCTGCAAACTCATTATTCAAGGCATCCGTCACACTTTGCACGCCCTTGGAATCCATAAAGCCTTTTGCCGCAACATAAGCCGGATCATTCGAACTGTTGATAGCCAAGAAACGATCCAAAATCCGGGAACTGTTTGAAGAGAAGTTTATCTCATTATCCGAAAAGAACCCCAAGACATTAGGATCACGCAAATAATCTGCGAAAGCACTACCTGCCAAATATGAATCACACCATTCGGCCCATCCATTATAAAACACAAGACCTGCAGCATTATCATCGCTTCCTCCGGGATAATTATAAGACTTCTCACTCTTGAACTGGCTTAGAAAAGCAAATGAAGGCGCCAAAGTCAACGGACTGCTCGGATTAGAAGCATTATGAATCTGAATCAGTGAATAAGTACCTGTACAAAAGGCACCTGTACCATGAAAGCCAATCTCGCTCAATTCACGTTGAGTAGTAGACAGCCATTTCTCATCAGTTCCAAACCTACTATTCCAAGCCGCTTTATTACGACTGGAAGTCCCCTTACGCAAAGAAGTCGCACTGCGTTCCAGATGTAAACAACCTTCCGGATCAACCAACCACCAACGTCCATCTATCTTCTTCGTATAAAACCTGCCCGTAGCTGCTTGTTTCGGAAGCGTTGTCGAACTTCCATATTTATTCACCGACTCCTGATACGCTTTCAATGTCTTAATAGCCGGTTTATATCCATCCATATAAGCAATAATACGTGTATTCCCCGTTGTCCAACTGGATATGGGAGGATAAGCACTGGAATACTTGACACTGATAGGGCGATACATATTGGCATTTAATGACGGAGCATATACCACAGAGGCTCCAGGAACGGGTAAATCTTCCGGGTATTCCGACTCCACATCTCCCCCACCCATCACTATATCAGGAGGCATAAAATTAGGGTCCTTATCATCATCATCCGTACAAGAAACCATAGGAATAGAAGTTATAAACAGTAAAGCTCCCAGTATAAATATTTTTTTCATGGTATGTATTTTATTGATTGTTATTTGATTGTTGATCGAACCAGTCGGCTAAACGATAGGCATTGATATTCAATTCTTTCATAGCATCGGCCAACGGTTTATAAAGATTGTATTCATTATCTATCAGTCCCTTGTTAGAGTCCAGGTTCGAAGGATCTGCCCCTTTTGCTGTCGGATCATTATCCTGATAACGAAACCAGTGCCATCCGACACAATTTCCACTTTCCAATAATCCTAAAACAAAATGCTGATAGGCATATCCACGCTCCTGTTGAGTTTGAACGGTAAAACCTGCTCCTGTCGTATTCGCCAGTCCGGAATCCATTCCTTTCGTATAAAATTCCGTAATGATGAAAGGCTTTTGAGCCCATTCTCCCCAATGTTTCATGGTCTTTTCACTCGGCGTCCACGCTCCATAGTAGTTAATTGCAACAACATCACAATACCTGCCTGCCGCTTCCACAATCTGGCGGATAAACTTCGGTTTTCCATGTAAACGACTGCCTAGATAGAGATGATTGGGATCATACTTCCGAATCGCTTCCGATACTACTTTATAATATCGTTCAGCTACCACCCCTGCAAACTCCTCCCGGTGCTCATCGGTTATTTGCTGCAAAGTAATTCCCTGCTTTTTCAACCAGGATTCCGCATACACTCTTCCCGGATCACCAGGGTTCTGTAAAGTCAGATAACCTTCCAGATTCTTGGGTCCGAACGGAAGTTCATTATCCGAAAAATAACCAATGATGTTTTTATCCATTTTATTCGCAACCAGTTTTTGTGCCATCTCATCGCAATAAGTCTCGAATTCCGGGTCAAAAACGAAAATACACTGATTAGGATATCCCGTGTTACCAGGCAACTGATAAGTTCCTCCCCGTTTCTTACCATATCCGCTCATCAAGTTGAGAATGATTGAGCGGGTCAAGACCTCCTTGTGGGATGCATTGTAAGAAGCAATCGCCTCTTCGTTACTCCAAGAGCCCGTACCGGAAAAGCCCAGTGAATGAATCATCTGTGCTGTTCTTTCGATCCATTTTTCTTCCGTACCAAATTTGTCCAGCATCGCTTGTTTATTGCGTTCGGAAGTCCCCAAACGTACTCCAACCACCACTTTCTGCAAATGCCGATATCCGTCGGGATCAATCATCCACCAACGATTTCCAATACGTTCTACTCTAAAAAATCCAGTAGCCCGGTGTTTCGGAGCATCCCAATCACTTCCATACTCATTTACATGCACTTTATCAGTAGCTTTAAAACCATCCAATTGAGCAATGGTACGGGTATCATACTCCTTCCATGGAAGATCTTTCTGTCCTTTCACCCACGGACGGGCAGTGACCTTAAATGTACGTCCCTGCCCATAACCCAACTGGGATAACAGCAGTAAAAACAATATAACTATACTATTTTTCATCTTCTAATATTCTTTTACGATTCGTATTGCATTTAAAATAGGCACAGACTCTACCGCTCCAAAACGAACGACAAGCCCTTTTCCCTGTGAAACCGGAACAATATACTTTTTAATGACCGCACGTTCGGAACCGTATTCTTCTGCAATATTCATTTGCCCGGCAACAGATACCCCATTTATATCCACAGAAAATACCCGGTTTGCATACTCCTCTTTCACCACATCATTTCCTAAATTATACACCAAAGCCTCTCTCTTATTTTCAGAAGTAAGTTCCGTCCAATACAAATATACAGCATAGACACCATCCGGCACATCCGCTTTAAAGGCCTCAATACCTACCCGTTGCGTCTGAAAGATAGGATCCTGATCCGTTCCCAGTATATCAGTGTCGCTGGCAGGCAAAGAACCGTAACGAGTCTTGTTCGGAGCCACTTCTCCGCCAATATATCCCCATGAGCCTTTTTCATAAGCCTGTTCCGGTATCCAACACAGTTCTGCTGTCCGATCCTCGAAATAACGTTGAGCACCCAGTAATACATTGACTTCCGTAAAGCCGTTCTTCACATTGACACATTGGAAATTGCAAACATACTGGTCACGATATTCGCGTCCCTCTTTTTCAATTACAGCATCTACCACATTTTCTCCGTTGATAAAAGGAATATCCACAGAAACGACCTTATCCGATACCGGATATACTCCCAAACTCTTTCCATTTAAAAAGACTTCCACCTTATCTGCATTGGTATACACCTTCAAAGGTTGCGTACAGCTCTTTCCATCCCGACTGGCTCCTGCCCTGTTCTTCCACGATTTAGAAGCAATGTGCAGGACAGGTGCCTCTTTCAGATAAGCCTGATAAAGATAATATCCATCTTTACGTTCTCTATCCATACTTACCAACCCTTTATTGTTCACATGAGGCATAGCGTTTCTTCTGGCTTCGGAATAAAAATCATTCAAGTTCCAAACCATAGCTCCCACGATATAATCCCTCTTTAGAATTTCAGGCAAGTAATGTTCGTGGTAGATGGAACCAAATTCACAACTAAAATCAAACCGCATCGGCGAAAAAGAGTGAATACGAGTATCCACATCCGCCCCATATTCGGTAATGAGCAACGGTTTGTGAGGAAACTCCCTGTGAAGTTCTTCCAGTTTCTCTTCAAATCCACTCAAGCTACCACCATACCATCCATTATAAAGATTAAAACCCAATAGCATCGGTAATTCTGCAATTCCTGCTTCCTGATAGATTTGAGAAGTAGAATGACAAGGCAACATGGTATAGCGTTCCGAATCCAGACTTCTGATCTGCGCCTCAATCGCCGAAGCTATTTGATGAAGGAATGTCATGTAGTCCGCCCGTTCCGTCCTATTTTCCGGATTAAAAGGAGGACGCAAAAGCACTTCATTCATATAAGCCCAAATAATAACAGATGGATAATTATAGTTCTGACAAACCATCTCTGTCACCTGTTCCACGCAATTATCCATAAATGCCTTACTTTGAGTGATGGCATTCACTACTGGAATTTCAACCGAAGTCAATAGTCCTAACTTATCACACATCTGCATCACAACCGGATCTTGCGGATAATGAGCCACTCGCAGGAAATTACTTCCCATATCCTTACTCAACTGTACATCCCGGATATGCATTTCATCCCGCAAAGCATTTCCCATTCCTTTGTAATCCTGATGCCGACTGGTACCAATCAATTTCCGATATTTCCCATTCAAGAAAAAACCTTTCTCCGCATCAAAACGATATTCACGAATTCCCAGCGGATTGACAACACAATCGAGCACCTCCTCTTTTTTATTCTTCAGACGGCTATATACCTTATACATATAAGGAGAGTCTACATCCCAACGTTTAGGCTGCGTAATAGCCATGAGCGATTCAAAAGCTACATTCTTTTCTTCTGCCTTCACATTTACTTTCTTTTGTGAAAGTGCTACTCTATTACCATCTGCATCCAAAATCTCCGTTTCAAGAATCAATGATTGATTACTCTTCAAAACATTAGACAAGAATGTCTTTACTGAAATATCTGCTTGCAAATCCGTAATCTTCGATGCTTTGAGATACACCCCACTAGAAGCGTAATGAGTAGTAGACAGTTGCACAGGAGAAGTATACACCAGATAAACATCCCGATAGATTCCCCCGAAGAAAGTAAAGTCCGCTGAAAGAGGAGCAATATCCGGATTATGCGAGTTGTCAACGCTCACAGCTATCAGATTGCGTCCGGCATGAACATAATCAGTCACGTCAAACGTAAAAGCGGAATAACCACCTTTATGATTTCCAACAAACGTTCCATTCACAAACACATTCGTTTCCTGATTGGCTCCCTCAAAACTAAGATAGACTCTTTGTTCGGGGATCAGTTCCTCCACAGCCACCACTTTCCTGTACCAGCCTTTTCCCCGGAAATAACCGGGAATTTCATCATCTGCATCTTTTGCATTCCACGTATGAGGAATGGAAACGTCAGTCCAACCGGAAATATCAAAGTCAGCAGTAGAGGCATCTCCCTCAAAGAGGGAGAACTTCCAACCGTCATTAATCGTTTGCGTCACACGCTGACTATAAACCGTGCCGGTCATAACCAGTAACAAACAGGCTAAAATTATTTTTGGATATACCTTATACATACTTAATACCATTATTTCGAGATTGAACGGACTGCACGAACAAATCTTTTACCGTCTTTTTTAGCATTCGATTTATCCCAGGCAAGCGGTTTTCCAAAACGTACATAAAATGCGCTTGTACCGCTCGATGTTTCACGACTAGCCCAATAGGAATCTCCGGTAGCAGATGCTGCTGCCGTATTCATGATAGTTCCTCCCGCACCAGTAATCACTTGATCCCAAGCTGTACGGTTTGCTTTCTCAAAATCAGTAATCGCATCCGGGTTATTCTCCGTTGCATCTGCCACTG
Organism: Bacteroides sp. D2; assembly: GCF_025147085.1. Classification (NCBI taxonomy): domain Bacteria; kingdom Pseudomonadati; phylum Bacteroidota; class Bacteroidia; order Bacteroidales; family Bacteroidaceae; genus Bacteroides; species Bacteroides sp. D2. The sequence continues at coordinate 101,017 of NZ_CP102261.1, forward strand.
CAGTCCCATTATAAGTTTCAAACATCTGTTCCAAATCCGTTCTCGTAGGCCAATACCATCCGGAACCTTTACCCATACAATATTTAAGAGCGGGCATTTCTGCTGCATTCGGCAATGCTGCCAACGCAGTAGTATTTGCCAGGCCATTGTCATTGGATAAAGTTAAACCGGTAGAAGCCGGAGAGCTTGCCGTAGACCATGCCAGATTCTCTCTGTCCAACGACATAATCTTAGCCTTACCACGATTAGTGCCATCTACCCAGAACACAATGCCTCCTTTTAACGAACCATTATCCGCAATCACCTGTCCCACCGCAAACTCGGAACTTAAAAGCCCTCTTTGTGTAATAGTAACTTCCTGTTTAGGTGCATTCGCTCCGCTTCCGGCTATTACTGTAGCAGTCGTTACCCGGTTAGAACTATTCAAATTAGGCGATAATGTCCAGAAATAAAGAGTTTTACTTGTTATATCAACATACGCTTTCACCCAAGACTCATCAGTTATATTTACTGTAAATTCTGTTTCATCAGAAATCATCGTTATTCCTTCTGATTTCGTCACAGCATCAGGAGTAATAGTCACGGCATTTGTGCTTAACTCGAGAGAAGCGCCTCCTTCAGCCGCAACATTCTGATTCACCGTTACCTCCACCGACTTAGCGGCTGTGCCAGTACCGGCTGTAACCGTAGCAACAGTCGTACGAACATCGCCAGTGGTATTTTTAGATTTTGCCTTGAACGTAACTGTTGTGCCCGAAATAGTATACGAAAGCCAGGAATCATTTGCCAAAGCCACACTAAATACCGTTTTATTGGATGTCAATGTCACATTTGCTTCCGCTTCATTAGCTCCTTCCAATGTCACAGGATTTGGATTAACCGTCAATGTTGCCGGTTCTTCAGGATAAGTATAATCACCGATTGTACGTATACATCTTACAAAACGGTTGGTAGCTGTTTTATTTCCTGCATCAGCTCCCGATTTACCGAAACGTACCCAATAAGCTTGATTACCTGCTGCGTTTTCCGTACTCGACCAATAGCTTTCGCCATTGCCCGAACCGGCAGCTTCGTTCATCACATCACCTTGTAAATCAGTCAACATCTTATCAAATGCAGCACGTGCCGCCTTCTCTACTTCCGTCAGTTTATCAGGTACGGCTGAAACAAAATCCGGATCAGCATGTCCAACACCATTATAGGCATCAAACAATTCCCATAATTCATCGCGGGCAGGCAGATACCACCCGTCACCCAATGACTGGCAATATGCTACCGCATCATTTGCCGACGGAGAAGTGAACAAGGCAGAATTAGCATATCCGTTGACAGTGGAAAATGCACTATGAGGCATCACAGAAGCCTCAAAAGGATTCCCTCCCTGACGTTTCACTGAAACCGCTTTTCCTACCATATTATCCGAAGGATCCACCCAGAAAATCATACCGATACCCTCATCCACACTTTGTCCTATCTTCAAAGAAAGATCCGGTTCTTTAGAATCCTGGGTAACCGTCACTTCTACTGTATATGAGCCGCAAGTCAGTTTCACGACAGCCGTTCTTGCATCTTCACCATCATTTTGTGTCAAGGCCGTGTAGACAACACTTTTTGAACTTACATCTACAGAAAGCCATTCTGCTTCGTACTGTGCAACAACCTGACCGACATTGGTATATAACAGCGACGTAACAGAAGAACCCGCCGCTTTCGCCAAATTTACTTTTGTATCTTTACAATTAAATTCAGGCATCACGCGTACCGATGCATCATCGACACAGGAAAGTAACCCCAGATTTAAAATCAATAAGAAGTATATTATTTTTTTCATATTCATTCATGTTTTACAGATAATCAATCGCTTAATACCAGTTCTCATTCTGTGGGAAATTCTCTTTCCCCATCAAGTCAATCTGTTCCTGTGGAATAGGCCAACATTCGTGCTTTCCAACCACAAAACTGGTACGGCATTCCGCATAATCTTTATCCAGATAAGGGTTTTCAGCCTTCGTCTCGCCATAATGCGCTTTCACTCTTTCGCCCAAGAGTCCCAAACGTTTCAACAAAGGCCAGCGAACGCCTTCAAAATTCAACTCACGGGCATATTCATCCAAAAGTATATCCTGTGTCAGAGGACCTGCAAATTTATCATTTCCCGCACGTTCCCATGTTTTATTGTAACAGCGCAAAGCATCTGTACTCATACCTCCGTCACGACGCATATATGCCTCTGCCGCCATTAAGTAAGTTTCTGCCAGTCGATAGACAATCAGATCCTTGAAACCCGTTGTCCGGTCCGGATTATCAGCCATCGTCCATTGGTCAAAGTATTTTTTCGACATAAAATGCAGTGTTTCACAATAGCTGGAACTCTGTGTAAGAGGAATCAATTCTCCATATTTAGGAGAAGTAGGGTCATTGTATTTGAAACGGTGAACAAACAACTCATTATATCGCGTATCTTTTGCCTGATCGTACAGACTCAACAGATAGGTATTCGGATAAATACGTCCCCAACCATATCCACCCTGATCGGCCGTATTGATACAACCTGAAATTTTATTGATTCGGGTAGTGGTTTGAATAGAGACACGATGTCCGGCAACCGGAGTTCCGGAACCACCTCCACCCAAGTTTTGTGAATATTGGAAACTCCATAACACTTCCGGAGATTTCAAATCTGCCCCATTAAATACATTCTCGGCTTTCTTTTCCATCGAGTAGATGCCTTCCTGCTTAAAGATATCCTCACATTCCTCAATGGCTGTATCCCAATCTGACTCCCACATGGCAACCTGTGCACGAACATGCTTGGCAGTAGCTTTTGTTACCCGTCCATACAATACATTTCCATTATTTTGAGGAAGCGACCAGTCCAGCCCTTTCATGGCATCGTCCAAGTCAGTTGTAATCAGCGTCATCAGTTCTTCGTGAGAAGCAGGTTTGTATTCCCGTTTCAGATTGTCGACGGTGGTCGGGGTGATATTCAGATAAAGACGGTCAAAGCGTTTCCAGAGTTCAAAATAGCTCCGTCCTCTGAAGAATTTCGCTTCACTCCATGCATGGAGCACATCGCTGTCATCCAGTCCCAGGGCTTCTGCGGCTACAATAATTTCATTTGCTTTTCCAATAATACCATAGTGATGTTTCCAGAACTTATTGACATCCCCAGTACTTGGAGTAAAACTCGTGTTCAAACGTCCGATTGAAGTAGAAACACCTGCTCTAAGTATCGCAATATCCGTATTAAAGTCACACATAGTAACGATGTACAGATTGGATTCATTATTATCCGCTCCACCCGGCAATTCACGAGCTAGGGAGTACAGACCTGTAACAGCTGTATTCAACCCTTCGGGAGTAGTGAACAGATAATTGTTCGTCACGTCTGTCTTTGATTCCAGATTTAATAAATCCGAGCAGGAAGCGGTCAACATTCCGCAGATGACAAAGGCTGTATATATTAACTTTTTCATAAGGATTCTTTATTTTAGAATGAAACATTGACACCAAATACATATTGTCTGGACTCCGGATAAGACCCGGGAGTCAGTTCGGGACTATAAGACTTAAATTCCGTAAATGTCAGCAAGTTAGTAGCAGTTGCATACAGACGTAATTTATGAATCGGAGTATTCTTCAATAGTCTGGCCGGGAAAGTATATCCCAATTGTAAGGTGCGTAAACGGATATAAGATGCATCCTGAATAGCGATGGCACTCAAATAAGCAGGGTCTGCGCTATAAGAAGGACGCGGGAATTCGTTCGACGGATTGAACGGAGTCCAATAATCCACCTTCACTCCATTCAGTTTTCCACGCAAAGAACCTCCGGAATTATAGTCATACAAATAACTATTCTTTATCTTTCTGCCGGAAACTCCATACCAATCCATGAACAAGTCAAATCCTTTCCAGTTCCATGTGGAAGAAAGAGAGACGGTAAATTTCGGATCTTTCCGGATAGGTACTCTGTCATCTGCCGTGATCTTTCCGTCTCCATTGTTATCACGTACCTTAACCATACCCGGTTCAATAGCGCCGCCGTAATCAATCGGGCTGTCGGCTATACCGTCATTGTTACTGTCATAGGTGTTTTTCAGCGTATATACCAGATTACCTGTACCATCACGAGTAATATCAAAATCATCATACTGAAAAATTCCGTCTACCAGATAATCATAATATACATTGATCGGTTCTCCGATAATCCATCCCTGTGCTACCTGACTGGCGGGTTTACCATTTTCATCGAGCGTATCGTCAATACGGACAATTTCATTCTTATACATACTGAAATTAGTTCCAAGCGACCAGGCAAACTCTTTCGTACGTATCACATCACCATTTAAAGAAAGATCGATACCACTGGATTTTGTCTTTCCCAGATTATCCAGCATAGTGGTATATCCAAGTGATGCATTCAAAGAGCGTTCCACCAATAAATCTTTCGTATGCGTATTGTAATATTCCACCGTACCATTCAGGCGACCATTGAAGAAACTAAAATCAACACCTAAATTAGCCGTTGCAGACTGTTCCCATTTCAGGTTCGGGTTAGAAAGCTCCTTACCCGGCAAATATCCCATCTGGAAAGTATCTCCAAACTCATATCCTTTATTATCTGCCAGCCCCAAAGTAGTGTAATTGCCGATACCGTTCTGATTACCAACAATACCATAACTGACACGTAGTTTCAGGTTATCAATCCACGACACATCTTTCAGGAAATTCTCCTGATTGACACGCCAGGCAAAAGCAGCTGACGGGAATGTACCCCATTTATTTTCTTTTCCGAAACGGCTGGAACCGTCGCGACGAACAGCCACATTCAACAGATAACGGTCTAAAAGCGAATACTGTGCACGAGCCATGAACGACACCAGATTATTTTCATTAAACTGACGACGGGGCTTGCCTGTAAACTCACCTTGAGAAATGAAATTCCAATCTTTATCTACCGGAAGATTCTCTACTGAATAGCCGATAGACTTCGAGCCATTATGGTCGACAGACTGCACACCGGTCAACGTCAACTGATGTTTCTTATTGCGGATAGGCACTTTATAAGTCACAATATTCTCAACCAGCCAGTTCTGCGTGCGTGATTCGTCGAGCACAGCTGTTCCTCCGCCTCCCGGATATTGGGAATCTTTATAGGAACCGTCTTCAGATGTCTGATTATAAACGGAAGTATTCAGACGATAATTGAATCCCTTGAAAGGCTTCACATCCATAAAAAAGTTCAGGCGGTAATTATCACGGGATACTTCACGCCCGTAATGTTGAGCACGGTACAAAGGATTATAATTTCCTTCCGAGTTGATATACTTTGTATACTTACCATCCGCATCATATATTTCCGCCAATGGGGAACTGGTAATAAAATCATTAAAGTTACCATCCTCACGATCTTGTTTAGTCATCGCATAAGAAGAATTGATGCCAAAACTAATCCACTTTGATATTTCAAAGTCCAGATTCAACCTTAAAGAAAACTTCTGGTATCCCGATCCGGTAACCACCATTCCCTGTTGGTCAAAATAGTTGGCACCTGCCGATACTTTGATTTTCTCTGTTCCTCCACGTACACTGACATCATGATTATGGTAAATTGCATTTCTGAACATTTCTTTTTCCCAGTCGATAAACTTTCCGCTGGCCCATACCCGCTGCATAACCTCGTCTTCCAATGCCTCGGCTATCGAAATCTCACGTGCATCAACAATTCCCTTATCATGTGCCTTCGCTTCACGGCGAAGCTGCATATATTCTTCGGGAGAATAGAAATCAAAATTCCTCCAGAGAGACTGGATACCCAGATAACCATTATAACTGACTTCCACCTTTCCGGCTTTACCGCGCTTGGTAGTTACCAATACCACACCGTCACTGGCACGTGCCCCATAAATAGCCTGCGACGCAGCATCCTTCAGAATTTCAACCGACTCAATATCGTCCGCACTCAACGTGCTAAACTCCGTTGCACTGGAAGGAGAACCATCTATGATATATAAAGGAGCATTGTCCGCACTGATAGAACGGGAACCGCGAATGGTAATCGAAGGAGTCGATCCCGGACGTCCGGAACTACTCGTTACATTCACACCTGCGGCACGTCCACGCAGCATATCAGCCACATTGCCGGCAGGAAAGGTTTTCATTTCATCCGCTTTGACCGAGGCTACCGAAGTTGCCACGTCACTTTTACGCTGAACGCCATAGCCGACAACGACTAATTCATCGAGCATTTTCGACTCTTCTACCATATCCACATTCAGTACCGTTTTCGTACCGACACGTATCTTCTGTTCCTTATATCCTATACAAGAGAAAACAAGGGTAGATTTTGCAGATACACTGATTGAATATTTTCCATTTACATCCGTCACTGTACCGTTAGTAGTCCCCTCCTCCATAATATTAGCTCCGGGGATTGGTCCAAGTGCGTCTGTCACAACTCCAGAAACTCTGACGTTTTGAGCACTAACCTCTAAAGAGATAAGAAAGGCTGTCAGGAACACAGCCCATTTAATTACGATGTTTTTCATACTATGTAATAATTTGAATGATTACAGCGCAAAAATCCAAATAATTAGTGATTTCGAATAATAGAATCGTCCGTATAAAAGTTCAAATAGTACAATTCTCACCAGGAGACAAATACATAAGACGCTATATATTAAGCGTTTGTGTATTTCCTCCGGTAAGCAGCCGGAGTAATATCATAAGCATTCTTAAAACATCGGATAAAATAACTTGGATTAGAAAAACCGTAATCAAATGCTATATCAGCAATCAGGGCATTGGGATCATTGATTAATTTTTCTGTTGCCTTTTTCAGTCTCAAAGATAAAATAAAGTCATTCGGGGTCTGTCCGGTCAATGCTTTCAGTTTGGTGAAAAGCAAAGTTCTGCTCATGCACATCTCACGTGCAAAAGTGGCTACGTCAAAGTCTGCGTTATCAATATAAGATTCCACAATCGCCGTAGCATCCATCAGCATCTTTTTATCGATCGGATTAAACGGAAGGTCTTCCACTTTAGGTTCATCATTCCGGGCAAACCGCTGCTGGAGCAGTTTACGAGTCTGGATGATATTGTTGCAACGGGCCACCAATATCTTGATATTGAAAGGTTTGGAGATATAATCATCCGCTCCCGTCTGCAAGCCCTCTAAGGTATGTTCTTCCCGGTTGCGGGCAGTCAGCAATACCACAGGAATATGGCTGGTCTGCAAATTGCTTTTCAACTTCTCGCACATCTCCAGGCCGGACATAACGGGCATCATAATATCACTCACAATCATCTGTGGTTGTAGTGAAGAAGCCTGCTCCAATCCTTCCTGCCCGTCGGCAGCTGTATATACATCATATATTTGTTCAAAAATCTGTGCCAACACCTTACGCATCTCCGGGTTATCCTCCACAATCAGTATTTTCACCGTTTTATCCGGCTTCACCATTTCCGAGATTTCTTGAGGCTCTATTACATAATGTCCGGCAACGCGTTCATCTGCAGAGGAAGATGCTTCCACATTCACATTTGCATCCCGGTGAAGAGTAACGATAAAAGACGTTATTCCATTCGGCTCACTTTCCACTCCGATAGTTCCCTGATGCAATTCCACAATTCCTTTCGCCATTGCCAACCCGATACCCGATCCTTTGACTGTCTGTGTAGTTGTTGCCGAGTCATCCTGCCAAAACCGTTCAAATACATGTTTGATCTTGGACTTTTCGATACCGACACCTAGATTATTGACTGAAATCACAATGTCATTCTCTCCTTCCGCTACCAATTCTACAGAAATCCAGTCACCGGGCTTCGTATATTTAAAAGCATTGGACAATAGATTATAGAATACTTTCTCTATCTGCGTCTTGTCAATATACAAATCCGCTTCTTTCAAAGTGGAAGAAAAGCGGAGATCGATCTTATTCAGCTGCGCATAACTATAGAAAGAACAACAAATCTCCTCTATCACCGCAACAATATTCTCTTTGGAAATTTTCAATTTCAGATATCCCTGATCCTGCTTACGGATATCAATCACTTCATCCACCAGATTATTCATCCGGCGGGAGTTCTTATAAATCTCCAAAATTTTATTATACACCTCGGGGATCATGTCTTTATGCATCAGGAGCATCTCAAGCTGACTGGATATAAGCGTTAACGGAGTACGGAACTCATGCGATACATTGGTAAAGAAACGTAGTTTGGACTGATTCACATTTTCGATATACTCTTTTTCCCGTTTCTCGGCCAATAGAGAATGTTGCAAGGTTTTCCGTATCCAGAACATACGGATAATATAACCTGCAATAAGGATACCTGCCAATATCATCAGCAAAATAAACCATGCTCGTTGATAAACGGGCGCCTCCACTATCAGCTCAAAACTGGCAGAAGGTGCTTCCTGGTCGTGAATGCGCAACTGGTCGCCACGAACATGAAAAGTATAACGCCCCGGATGAAGATTGGTATAAGTAACCATCGTATTATCTCCCGCCTTCATATATTCGTTATCAAATCCTTCAAGTTTATATTCCAGACCGATATTGGAAATATTATTCAGGGTATTGCTCGCTATCTCAAAAGTGACGGAAGAATACCTGGGCGGCAATACTAATTGATGTTCATACAATACCGTTTCCTTGATAAGTCCCAACGAATCAAGTGGTTGTATTTCCGTATTATCCACAAGCACTCGTTTTACGAACACATTATAATCCACAGACTGCTTGTTCAGTTTCTCCTGGGCTATGGAAACGATACCTGCCAGTCCACAGACATAAATATCGTGGTCGGACGTAATGTACAGCCCTCCGTCATTCACGTTATTCAAGGGAAAATCACTCTGCCTGTTATAGTTCTCGAATGTGGTAGTGGCTAGATTGAATTTAGAGAAACCGCCATTCGTTGCCACATAAATGGAACCGTCCAGCGGACTCTCTACCAATCCGGTGATAAATCCATTCTCCAATCCCTGCTTCGCTCCGTATCCTACAAAGGTGTCTTTCTTCTTATCGAATAGATAAATTCCCGATCCCGTCGATCCCAGCCATATACGTCCTTTTCTATCACATAGAATATGATTAATGTGATGCTGTGCCGTGCTCTGCGCTATTTGGGAGAAAGGATAACTACGGGAAGTACCCGCTTTCAAATTGACCCGTATCAAATCAAAAGAAGTGGTCAGCCATAAATCCCCTTCTTTATCAAACGTCATATCCCAAACCTGCGACAAATGTCTGGAAGCTAAAGAAGGATGTTCGAAATGATGTAACCGGAGATTTTTTTTATCCAATACAAGCAGCCCACCCTTGGCTGCTATCAATAAGGAATCATGACCGGCAAACTCTATCATTTTTACCAGATTATAGGCCCTGTCGACTGTTTTTCCTTCCGGAGTATCGATATTTTCCGTAATAGATTCTATATGTCCGGTCGACAGGTTAATCCGATTGATGCCCTGATAAAGCGAAGCTACCCAAAGATAATCCGGTTCTTTCTCATAATACAAAGACTTCACAATCTTAAAAGACAGCTCTTGAGCATATAAATGTTTAAGCGGAAAGAAGCGTTTGGTATGTTTATCATAGTAGTTCAATCCGCTTCCTTCACTTGCAAACCAGATCCGCCCGGAACGGTCTTCGGCAATGGAACTGATGATATAGGAATTCAAATGCCCGCCAACAGCCGTAGACGAACGGTAAAAGTGATAAGCATCATTCGCTACATTATAATATTGTATTCCCTGATAGAAAGTGCCCAGCCATAAAGTTCCCGAAGTGTCGTAATGCATCGAAATGATGGAACGTATATCGGCTGCCTCCACATTCAAGTCATATTCATAATCCGTAAACTCTCCGGTAGAGAGATTTAAAGTCTGCAAACCGGCGTAAGTTCCGATATACAGAAGACTATCATTGGCTTGTGTCACATGACGCACATTATCATGGTTGATTGTATTATCAGCCACTTTATTATATCTGTAATGAGTAAGCTCCCCATTTGCCTCCAACCGGGTAAGTCCCCGATTTCTGGTAGCTATCCAGATGCTCCCGTCTCTGTCTTCCGTAATCGAATTAACAGCCCCCACATCAATATGACGGGTGATATGAGCAGCCTGATCGATACAGTAAATACCCTTGGAAGAAGTACCCACCACCACGGTTTGATTCTGACGAACCATTAGACTGTTCATCAATATATCCTCTCCGTCCGAAGGGAATGAAAAGAATAACTCGGGCACTTGGTTGAGATCACGATAACGGTAGATTTCTTTTCCGGTAGCTATCCACAATGCGTCGTGCGCATAGCAGATTCCTGCAACTTCTCCTTCACGCAACACCTTAAAGCGGTTCAAACGCATGTCATAAAGAGTCACACTCTGCAAACTACGGATAAAAAGCAATCCTTCCTTGTTTCCGCAAACCTGCCGGATATTATTTATATTGATTGAATAGGGATTGGCGTTATCCGGTTTGAAGACTTCAAATTTACGACCGTCAAAGCGGTTCAGTCCGTCTTGAGTACCAATCCATAAAAATCCGAATTCATCCTGATAGAAACAATTGACCGTTTGATGCGAAAGTCCTTGCCTCACGTCTTTAAAACGCATATTGATATCCTTCGTCACATTTGCCATGCAACAAAGTCCCGATATAAACAGGCAATAAATAACAAGAAAGTTAGCTTTGGTCATCTGTGTTTTTCGATAATTCGGATACAATATTCGGGAAAATCCAAGATATATGCAAGTGTTTATGCAAAAACCTGATTGACTATTGCCTGTTAATTATCCCTCGGACTACGTATAACTAATCTCCCGATCGAATAAAATTAATCGTCTGACAGTTGATTCTTTTTCGTCTGACAGTTGTCAGACGAAAGTTCAACAGTAGTCAGACGCAAGTTTAACAATTGTCAGACGATTAATTTTATGCATAAACAAGATTAGTATCCTCTTCACTAAGAAATAGTTTTTAGCATACGAAAGATTAAATTATACTACCAACCGCCTAAACGCTTGTTTATCATTGGTGAACTGCGTACTTTTGCACGCCATTAAAAAAAAGCAAAACAATGACCAACAAAACCAAAGGTTTTATCTATGGAGCGATTGCCGCTGCCAGCTACGGTATGAATCCTCTTTTTGCACTTCCGCTCTATGCAGCCGGAATGAATGTCGATACCGTTTTATTCTACCGGTACTTCTTTGCGACAATCGTATTGGGTATTCTGATGAAAATGCAGCACCAGTCTTTTGCGCTTCATAAGGCAGACGTCTTGCCCTTAGTCATTATGGGATTGCTATTCTCTTTTTCATCACTACTTTTGTTTATGAGCTATAATTATATGGATGCCGGTATTGCTTCTACCATTCTCTTTGTCTATCCGGTGATGGTAGCAGTCATTATGGGGATATTCTTCAAAGAAAAGATTTCCGCAATTACCGTTTTTTCCATCCTGCTGGCACTTTCTGGTATCGCCTTGCTCTATCAGGGAGACGGAAACAAACCGCTGTCGACTTTGGGAATTATCTTTGTTCTGCTGTCCTCACTCTCTTATGCTATATATATAGTAGGTGTGAACCGTTCGACGCTGAAAAACCTGCCGACCACCAAGCTCACATTCTATGCCATTTTGTTCGGACTATCGGTTTATATCGTCCGTTTAAATTTTTGTACGGAACTGCAAATAATACCGTCAGCCTGGCTCTGGGCCGACGTGCTGACACTAGCCATTCTGCCAACTGCCGTATCTCTGATCTGTACCGCACTCGCCATCCATTATATAGGCTCTACCTCAACAGCCATATTGGGTGCTCTGGAACCGGTGACAGCTCTATTTTTCGGTGTTCTCCTGTTTCACGAAAAACTGACTCCCCGGTTAATGGTAGGTATTTTAATGATTATCACCGCTGTTACCTTGATTATCATCGGTAAGTCGCTCATAAAAAAGATGGGAATGCTGTTGCAGATGAACAAAAAATAATATACTTTTGCTACTTAATCAATCAAAATGCAATTTTAAATCTCAAAAAATATGGTAGACGTAAAGACTTGCCTTGACAATGCACAAGAAAAAATGGATATGGCCATCATGTATCTGGAAGAAGCACTGGCACATATCCGCGCTGGAAAAGCGAGTGCCCGCTTATTAGATGGTATCCGCGTAGATTCTTACGGAAGTATGGTGCCTATCAGCAATGTAGCAGCAATTACTACTCCGGACGCCCGCAGTATCGTAATCAAGCCGTGGGATAAAAGCATGTTCCGTGTCATCGAAAAAGCAATCATCGACTCTGACCTCGGTATCATGCCTGAAAACAATGGTGAAATGATCCGTATCGGTATTCCTCCTTTGACGGAAGAACGTCGTAAACAACTGGCAAAACAGTGTAAAGGAGAAGGTGAAACGGCTAAAGTTAGTGTACGTAACGCTCGTCGTGACGGTATCGACGCACTGAAGAAAGCTGTAAAAGACGGATTGGCAGAAGACGAACAGAAGAATGCGGAAGCCAAACTGCAAAAAATCCATGATAAGTATATCAAGCAAATCGATGATATGCTGGCTGAAAAGGATAAAGAAATTATGACTGTTTAATTAGTTGAGAATTGATAGTTGAGAGTTGATAGTTACTATGCAGTTACTGGATAATGCAACCAATTCTCAACTATCAACTATTAACTATCAACTAAATAAATGAAGGGATTAGTAATCAAAAATACGGGTAGCTGGTATCAGGTGAAAACCGATGACGGACAATCTATCGAATGTAAAATCAAAGGTAATTTCCGACTGAAAGGGATTCGCAGCACTAATCCTGTAGCAGTAGGCGATCGTGTTCAGATTATACTTAATCAGGAAGGCACTGCTTTTATCAGCGAAATAGAAGATAGAAAGAACTACATCGTTCGCCGTTCTTCCAATCTTTCCAAACAATCCCACATCCTTGCCGCCAATCTCGATCAGTGTATGCTGGTGGTAACGATCAATTATCCCGAAACTTCCACTATTTTTATTGATCGATTCCTCGCATCCGCAGAGGCCTATCGTGTTCCCGTCAAACTGGTATTTAATAAGGTAGATGCTTACGACGAGGACGAACTCCGCTATCTGGACGCACTCATCAACTTATATACACAGATCGGCTATCCCTGCTTCAAAGTTTCCGCAAAGAACGGTAATGGAGTGGAGGAAATCAAGAAAGCTCTGGAAAGCAAAATCACCTTATTCTCCGGACATTCGGGAGTCGGCAAATCAACTCTTATCAATTCCATACTGCCGGGCATAGAAACCAGAACCGGCGAGATTTCTTCTTACCATAACAAAGGAATGCATACCACCACTTTCTCCGAGATGTTTCCCGTAGAAGGAAACGGTTATATTATCGACACTCCGGGCATCAAAGGCTTCGGCACATTCGATATGGAGGAAGAAGAGATCGGACACTATTTTCCTGAAATATTCAAAATTTCTGCCGACTGCAAATATGGTAACTGCACCCACCGTCATGAACCGGGATGTGCCGTACGCAAAGCAGTGGAAGAACATCTTATCAGCGAATCCCGCTATACCTCTTATCTAAATATGTTGGAAGATAAAGAGGAAGGGAAATACCGGGCTGCCTACTGATTAACTCTTTTTTACTTTTTTCTTCTTTAAACCTTTCCCTTTGGGAGAAGTCTAATCTTTGATGACATATAATATAATTGCTATATACAATACTAAACCATGAATAAGAAGACTAAGTGGGGCATCATTATTCTTGTTGGTGCCGGAATCATCGGTGGAGGAATCTACTCACAATTACCGAAAAAAAACGACGAACTAGCAGCCGCCGACAAAGTAATGAGTGGCAATCAGAAAAGAGGAAAACAAGTACTAAATGTAAATGCCAAGGTCATAAAACCGCAATCCCTGACAGATGAGTTTACTACTACCGGTGTGCTTCTGCCGGACGAAGAGGTGGATTTATCTTTCGAGACTTCGGGCAAAATTGTAGAAATCAACTTCGAAGAAGGAACGGCCGTAAAGAAAGGCCAATTACTAGCCAAGGTAAACGACCGACAGTTGCAGGCGCAATTGCAAAGATTGATTTCACAATTGAAACTGGCAGAAGACCGTGTATTCCGTCAGGACGCTTTGTTGAAACGGGATGCTGTCAGTAAAGAAGCCTACGAACAGGTTAAGACGGATTTAGCTACCCTGAACGCCGACATAGAAATTATAAAAACCAATATCGAACTGACTGAACTTCGCGCTCCGTTTGACGGAATTATCGGACTTCGACAAGTCAGTGTCGGTACGTATGCCTCTCCGACTACAGTGGTTGCCAAACTGACTAAAATCGCTCCATTGAAAGTGGAATTCTCCGTACCGGAACGTTATGCCAAGCAAATCAAGAAGGGAACTAACCTCAACTTCAGTGTGGAAGGAACGTTGGATGCTTTCGGTGCACAAGTATACGCTGTAGAATCGGCTATCGACCCGAATCTGCATCAATTTACCGCTCGTGCATTATACCCGAATGTTCATCATACCTTACTTCCCGGCCGTTACGCAAGCGTATTATTGAAAAAGGAAGAAATTCCTAATGCAATAGCCATCCCTACAGAAGCAATCGTGCCGGAAATGGGTAAGGATAAAGTCTATCTGTATAAATCAGGAAAAGCCGAACCGGTGGATATTATTACCGGCATCCGCACGGCATCTGAAGTACAGGCAATAAGAGGGCTGCACATAGGAGATACAATCATTACTTCAGGAACACTACAGCTCCGTACCGGACTTGCAGTCACACTTGACAATATTGATTAATAATACCAGCGCCCTATGAATATATCCGAATTAAGTATACGTCGCCCGGTATTAGCCACAGTATTAACGATCATTATCCTCCTTTTCGGATTCATCGGATACAACTATCTGGGTGTCCGCGAATATCCGTCAGTGGATAATCCGATCATTTCCGTGAGTTGCTCTTATCCGGGAGCTAATGCCGATGTTATCGAGAACCAGATAACCGAACCGTTGGAACAGAATATCAACGGTATTCCCGGTATCCGTTCTTTGTCCAGTGTGAGTCAACAGGGACAAAGCCGTATTACAGTAGAATTTGAGTTGTCCGTCGATTTGGAAACAGCAGCCAACGACGTGCGTGACAAGGTTTCACGTGCCCAACGTTATCTGCCTCGCGACTGTGACCCTCCGACTGTCTCAAAAGCCGATGCCGATGCCCAACCGATCCTGATGGTTGCTCTTCAAAGTGATAAACGTTCCCTGTTGGAATTAAGTGAAATAGCGGACTTGACTGTAAAAGAACAGTTACAGACCATTTCCGATGTAAGTAGTGTATCTATCTGGGGAGAAAAGCGTTACTCCATGCGTCTCTGGCTCGACCCGGTTAAAATGGCCGGCTACGGAATCACTCCTATCGACGTTAAAAACGCCGTAGACAATGAGAATGTGGAACTTCCTTCCGGTAGTATCGAAGGAAATACCACCGAGCTGACTATCCGAACACTGGGATTGATGCATACCGCAGATGAATTCAATGATTTGATTATCAAAGAAGAGAATAACCGTATTGTCCGTTTCAGCGATATCGGACGTGCCGAACTGGGACCTGCCGACATCAAGAGTTATATGAAAATGAACGGTGTTCCGATGGTGGGCGTCGTTGTTATCCCACAGCCGGGAGCCAACCATATTGAGATTGCGGATGCGGTATACCAGCGTATGGAACAGATGAAAAAGGACTTGCCGGAAGACGTACACTATAACTACGGTTTTGATAATACCAAGTTTATCCGTGCGTCTATCAATGAGGTAAAGTCAACGGTGTATGAGGCTTTTGTACTCGTAATTATCATTATCTTCCTCTTCCTGCGTGACTGGCGCGTTACATTGGTGCCTTGTATCGTAATTCCTGTCTCCCTTATCGGTGCATTCTTCGTCATGTATCTGGCCGGATTCTCCATCAATGTGCTTTCCATGCTCGCCATCGTACTATCGGTGGGACTGGTGGTAGATGATGCCATCGTTATGACGGAAAATATATACATCCGTATTGAGAAAGGAATGGCTCCGAAAGAAGCGGGCATAGAAGGAGCCAAAGAAATTTTCTTTGCCGTTATTTCAACGACTATCACACTGGTAGCGGTATTCTTCCCGATCGTCTTTATGGACGGAATGACGGGACGACTGTTCCGTGAGTTCAGTATCGTAATTTCCGGTTCGGTTATTATTTCCTCATTTGCCGCATTGACTTTCACACCGATGCTGGCAACGAAATTGCTCATAAAACGGGAAAAGCAGAGTTGGTTCTATGCCAAAACAGAACCATTCTTTGAAGGAATGAACCGGCTATACAGTCGGTCACTTGCCGCTTTCCTCGGCAAACGCTGGATCGCTCTCCCATTTACTTTCATCACGATTTGCCTGATTGGTATTCTATGGAATGCAGTTCCTGCGGAAATGGCTCCACTTGAAGACCGTTCGCAAATCAGTATCAATACACGAGGAGCAGAAGGTGTCACTTATGAATATATCCGGGATTATACGGAAGATATCAATCAGCTGGTAGACTCCATTCTTCCTGATGCGGAATCAGTGACTGCCCGTGTATCTAGTGGTAGCGGAAACGTGCGTATCACATTGCATGACATGAAAGACCGTAACTACACACAGATGGAAGTTGCCGAGAAGATTTCGAAAGCGGTGCAGAAGAAAACGATGGCGCGTTCATTCGTGCAACAACAGTCTTCTTTTGGTGGACGTCGTGGAAGTATGCCTGTTCAATATGTACTTCAGGCTACCAATTTGGAAAAGTTGGAAGAAGTGCTGCCTAAGTTTATGGCTAAAGTATATGAGAATCCTGTCTTCCAGATGGCGGACGTCGATTTGAAGTTCAGTAAGCCGGAAGCCCGTATCCAGATCAACCGCGACAAGTCCAGTATTATGGGAGTAAGTACCAAAAATATTGCTCAAACGCTGCAATATGGATTGAGCGGTCAGCGTATGGGATATTTCTATATGAACGGTAAGCAATATGAGATTCTTGGTGAAATCAACCGCCAGCAACGAAACAAGCCGGCTGACTTGAAAGCGATTTACGTTCGTAGCAACAGTGGGGATATGATTCAGTTGGATAACTTGATTGAGTTGGAAAGCGGTATTGCTCCTCCAAAGTTATATCGCTATAATCGTTTTGTGTCAGCTACGATTTCTGCAGGATTGGCAGATGGAAAAACAATCGGGCAAGGTTTGGACGAGATGGATAAGATTGCCAAGGAAACACTGGACGATACTTTCCGCACCGCCCTGTCGGGAGACTCGAAAGAATATCGTGAAAGTTCTTCCAGTCTGATGTTCGCCTTTATCCTGGCCATTCTTCTGATTTACCTGATTCTGGCAGCCCAGTTTGAAAGTTTCAAAGATCCGCTGATTATCATGTTGACAGTACCACTGGCTATTGCCGGAGCTTTGGTCTTCATGTATTTCGGAGATATTACGATGAATATTTTCAGTCAGATCGGTATTATCATGCTGATCGGTCTGGTGGCAAAGAACGGTATCCTGATTGTAGAATTTGCCAATCAGAAACAGGAAGCCGGAGAGGATAAAATGAGCGCCATCAAAGATGCTGCACTACAACGCCTCCGTCCGATTCTGATGACAAGCGCCTCTACGGTTTTGGGACTTATTCCGCTGGCATTTGCCACCGGAGAAGGTTGTAACCAGCGTATCGCCATGGGTACGGCAGTGGTAGGTGGTATGGTCGTATCCACTCTGCTTACGATGTACATTGTACCGGCTATTTACAGTTACATTTCGACTAACCGAATCAAAAAATTACAAGAATGAAACAGAAAGGAATTTGCATGAAACGCATCGCCTATATAACCATTGCATGTGCCTTCTTATCAGTCTCTTTTGCTAAGGCACAAGTCCTCACTCTAAAGGAGTGTCTGGAAGAAGGATTGCAAAATAATTACTCTTTACGTATCATCCACAACGAAGAGCAGATCAGCAAAAACAACGCAACGTTGGGAAATGCGGGTTACCTGCCTACATTGGACTTCTCTGCCGGATATACCGGAAACTTGGACAATATTGAAACCAAGGCGCGTGCTACCGGAGAAATAACAAAGAATAACGGAGTCTACGATCAGACGGTTAATGTCGGCCTTAACCTCAACTGGACTATTTTCGACGGATTCAATATCAGCACCACCTACAAACAGTTGAAAGAACTGGAACGTCAGGGAGAAACCAACACCCGTATCGCTATTGAGGATTTTATTGCTGCCCTGACTTCCGAATACTATAATTTTATTCAGCAGAAGATTCGTCTGAAAAACTTTCATTATGCAATGTCGCTTTCCAAAGAGCGCTTACGCATAGCCGAGGCTAGTCACCTGGTTGGTAAGTTTTCAGGACTGGATTATCAGCAGGCAAAAGTGGATTTCAATGCAGACAGTGCCCAATACATCAAACAACAGGAATTGCTCCATTCTTCACGCATCCAGTTGAATGAACTAATGGCCAACAACAACGTCAATCAAAACATTATTATCAAAGACTCTACCATTGACGTACACAGCGACTTGCAATTTGATGACTTGTGGAATTCTACGTTAGCGACCAATGCTTCTTTGCTTAAAGCCGATCAAAACACGGTACTTGCCCAATTGGACTACAAGAAAATAAACTCACGCAACTATCCATATCTCAAATTAAATACCGGATATGGATATACGTTCAACAAGTATGACATCAACGCAAACAGTAGAAGAGGTGAACTGGGTTTCAATGCCGGAATAACTGTCGGTTTTAATATATTCGACGGTAATCGCCGCCGCGAAAAGAGAAATGCGAGTCTGGCTTTCAAAAATCGTCGTCTGGAACGACAGGACATGGAGTTAGCACTCCGCTCTGATCTTAGTAACCTATGGCAAGCCTATCGCAACAATCTCCAATTGTTGAATCTGGAACGTCAGAACCTGATAACCGCCAAGGACAACCACGATATTGCCATGGACCGTTATATACAGGGAGACCTCTCCGGTTTTGAAGTGCGCGAAGCACAAAAAAGTTTGTTAGATGCAGAGGAACGCATCCTCTCTGCCGAATACAATACGAAACTTTGCGAAATATCCCTGTTGCAAATCAGCGGAAAGATTACGAAGTATCTGGAATAAGGAAGTAGTTTCCATTTATTTTTTTATTGGGTTAATCTTCTTATCGGGAAGGTTAACCCAATTTTTACTGCATAAAAAACAGTTATTATATATCGTTATTCTTCTTTCTTTCTACATTTGCATACCATAAAAACATTAAATAATAAAAGCCATGAGAAAACTAAGTCTTTTCTTACTATTACTTTTTATCCTGACAAATGCCTCAGCCCAAAAAGCAACAGATTACAGAAAACAGCAAAACTACAAAGAATGGGTACACATCGCTCCCAAATTTGACGATGATTTTTTTAAGACAGAAGAAGCCCAACGCATTGGTGACAACGTGTTACTGTATCAACAAACTACCGGAGGCTGGCCCAAGAATATCTATATGCCGGCAGAACTGACGGAACAAGAATATAAGGCAGCACTAAAAGCCAAAGAAGATACCAACCAAAGCACCATTGACAACAATGCTACCACGACAGAAATAGAATATCTGGCACGACTTTATCTGGCTACACAGAAAGAGAAATATAAAGAAGGAGTGCTGAACGGTATTCAATATCTGCTCAAATCGCAATATGAAAACGGAGGATGGCCTCAATTTTATCCACGTCCCAAAGGTTATTATGTACAAATCACCTACAATGACAATGCAATGGTGAGAGTCATGAATCAACTTCGGAGCATATACGAAAAGAAAGCTCCATATACTTTTCTTCCTGACAATATCTGCGAACAAGCACGCAATGCATTTAACAAAGGTATAGAGTGTATACTCAAAACGCAGGTGCGCCAAAATGGAGAATTAACGGTATGGTGCGCACAACACGACCGTGTCACTTTGGAACCCTGCAAAGCACGTGCTTATGAACTTCCGTCACTAAGCGGACAAGAGTCGGACAATATTGTATTGCTGTTGATGTCACTTCCTAATCCATCCGCAGAAGTTGTAAAATCCATAGAAGGAGCAATCAAATGGTTCCAAAAGTCTAAAATAAAAGGAATACAGAAGGAATATTTCACTAACAGCGAAGGTAAAAAAGACTATCGTATGGTTCCCTGTGAAGACTGTCCAACTCTCTGGGCACGTTTTTATGAACTGGAAACGAACCGGCCTTTTTTCTGCGACCGTGACGGCATTAAAAAATATGATATATCGGAAATCGGGCATGAGCGCCGGAATGGTTATAGTTGGTATAACAAAGATGGTAGTAAGGTATTGAAGAGATATGAAAAATGGAAAAAAGAACAGAATAAGTAATCACAAATGATGAAAGGCTGATATCTACACTACAAAAATAAATATCCGGAAAGTCTTTAAGTCCTCAAAAGATGAAATCCCCTCACTACATTGCAGAGTGAGGGGATTTTATAAATTCAGGGCATTTAGCCTCTTCTTAAAGTTTTATCCCAACAGGTTAAAACCGGTTATTTTGTGCAATTCCACGGTTTCAACTGTTTGAAGAAGTCATTACCCTTATCATCCACCAAGATAAATGCAGGGAAGTTTTCTACTTCAATTTTCCAGATGGCTTCCATACCCAATTCCGGATATTCCACACATTCGATGCTCTTGATGTTATTCTGTGCAAGGATAGCTGCCGGACCTCCGATAGAGCCAAGATAGAAACCACCATATTTCTTACAAGCATCTGTCACCTGCTGGCTACGGTTGCCTTTAGCCAACATCACCATGCTACCGCCATGACTTTGGAACAGTTCTACATAAGAGTCCATACGTCCTGCCGTAGTAGGACCCATAGAGCCACAAGCCATGCCTTCCGGGGTTTTTGCCGGACCTGCATAATAAATAGGATGATCCTTAATATATTGTGGCAAGTCTTCACCGCGATCCAAACGTTCTTTCAGTTTAGCATGAGCGATGTCACGCCCTACGATGATTGTTCCGTTCAGTGACAGACGGGTAGCAACCGGATATTTAGTCAGTTCTTTCAGGATTTCAGACATCGGACGATTTAAGTCGATCTTCACAACATCACCTTCACCAGCCTGACGCAGTTCTACAGGAATAAGTTCGCCCGGATTTGAATCCAGCTTCTCAATCCAGATACCGTCCTTATTGATTTTACATTTGATGTTACGGTCGGCAGAGCAAGACACTCCCAAACCTACCGGACAAGAAGCACCGTGACGAGGCAAACGGATGATGCGTACGTCATGAGCAAGATATTTACCTCCGAATTGCGCGCCCAATCCAATTTTGTGAGCTTCTGCCAAGACTTCTTTTTCCAGTTCGATGTCACGGAATGCGCGACCATATTCGTTTCCAGTAGTCGGCAAATTATCATAGAAATGAGTAGAAGCCAGTTTCACTGTCAATAAGTTCTTTTCAGCAGAAGTTCCACCGATCACGAAAGCGATATGATAAGGAGGGCAAGCGGCTGTTCCCAATGTTTTCATTTTTTCAACCAGAAATGGAACCAGTGTACCGGGATTCAGGATCGCTTTTGTTTCCTGATACAAATATGTCTTGTTGGCAGAACCACCACCTTTTGTTACGCAAAGGAATTCGTATTCCATACCTTCGGTAGCTTCGATGTCAATCTGTGCAGGGAGGTTACATTTTGTATTTACCTCATCATACATATTCAAAGGCGCATTCTGTGAATAACGCAGGTTCTCTTCAGTGTATGTTTTATATACGCCCAGTGAAAGCGCTTCTTCATCAGAATATCCAGTCCATACCTGCTGTCCTTTTTCACCATGGATAATAGCAGTACCAGTGTCCTGACAGAAAGGAAGTACACCTTTTGAAGCAACTTCTGCGTTACGCAGGAAAGTCAATGCCACATACTTATCGTTTTCACTTGCTTCCGGATCACTCAGAATCTTAGCAACTTGTTCGTTGTGCGAACGACGAAGCATGAATGATACATCACGAAAAGCTGCATTAGCCATCGCAGTCAAACCTTCTTTTTCAATTTTCAGGATGGGATTTCCTTCAAACTCGCTTACTGATACATAGTCTTTTGTAAGCAGATAATACTCAGTTGTATCTTTTCCCTTTTCAAACATGGGCTGATACTTAAACGGAGGTGTTGCCATAAGTTTCTTATTTTATTACGTAATGTTAGTTAGTGTGGCAAAGGTAGTAATTAAGAATGAAGAATGGCGAATGATGAATGAAGAATTAAGAATGAATAACGGAGAAAAGCAGGAACAGCAAAAGACAATCATAAACTATAAACAACGAGCGGTAAACAAGCTATGCCATTCATTGACATCTGCCGTTCACCGCTCACTATTTTATTTACAGTTTGCTATTTATCATATCCTGTTTATCATCCACAGTTCGCCATCTGCCACTCCTATTATGATTCGATTGCTTCAATCCGTTTGATTAACTCGTTTCCAAGAGCTGTTTTATCTTCAATATGTTTCAATACTGCTGTCACAAAGGTATTGCTTTCGAAATCACCGCGTACCTGCTCAAAATCCAGCTTCATTTCATCGTGAGAACCATCAGCACCGAATCCAGTCATGGAAGACAATGAGAATTCTTTCTTAGCGTCCTCATACACCATCCTATCCAATCCGACAACAGCTTGCTGCCATGCTTTCACAATACCGATGATATCTTGTGCCGTAATCGTTTCCGGATCTAAGCCATAGAATTCCTGAATCTTATGATAAGCCCATGTCCATTCATAGGTATAATAATTCTCGTGCATTTCCGCGAAACTTGCATTGATGGATTTCAAACGATTGACTGTTCCATTCTCAATACCATCCAACAATCGGTCGATTTCACTCTTGGGAGCAATCAGTCCGGAAACATCCACCCATTCGCCAAGTCCGATTTCCGTGTCAGGTTTCAGTCGCTGACGGATTTCTTCATTGGTCTGGAAATTAATACCCTCCAATCGTTTTATGATGGAGTTTCCCAAGAACTTGTGAATGGCGATTTCATAAAAACGAATTCCGTTATTTAGAGAAGAGTTCTTGATTTTAGCACTCTGGTAGGAGTAGATCTCTGAAGTTTCACCGGATACACGTTTCAATTCTTTCAAAATGGAACGTCCTTTAAACATCTTCTGAATGGTATAAGGACTCAGCAGGTTATAATTGATATAATCCAGCCGGTTCGGATCTTTTCGCTTATCACGCTTTGGCCATTTCTGTGCGTCACGGATAGTACCCACACTTCTCAAGTTTACTCCCGGAACCAGATAAGTGGTATTCCGCTGCTCTATCAGGTAAGAGAAAGGAAGATTGGAAGTATCGGCATGATTAACATGACGTCCCATTACCAAAGAGAAGGCCCCGACACGTGCCGGCCATAAGATATATGAATCGGAAGTAGTCTTCGCTCCTCTTTCCATCGTTCCCTGATGGATAGGACCTAACTTATACATGTGATTACTCTGGTTGGACCCCGAACCCGCATTCATAAACGAGAACATACCGGCAATCAATAAAGTAGATTTATGGTGTGTCACCGTAAAAGGACCTGCAAAAATAGCACATGCCTCACCGTTCTCTCCCTGACAATTACTAAAAAATAAAGAATCGGAAGCGGAATAATTGTGTCCCAGTTTACAGGATTGTCCGACGAAACAACGAGTCAGCATCGTACCGTCATCCACTTTAGAGCCGGAAGAAATAATAAAGTCATCACAGATTACACCATGTCCGATATGTACAGGTGCCGTCACATTACTATTGACGCTGCCATTGGATAAGCGGCAGGTCCCACAGATATGGCAGTAATCACCAATCCGGACATTCTTGATCGAGCCCGTATTGAGAATCATCACATGATTGCCAATACTGCCGACAGCAGAAGCATGTTTATTGGAATAATAATCCGCAATAGATTTCATGCGGTTTATCAACTCGGGACGATGGCGGTACAGTGCAAGTATATATGCCTGGTGCGCAGACAGTTTATCGTTCATCAACACCTCACGGCCTCCTGTTTCATTCAAGACAGCCACTTCCACTCCATTGCCGAAAGTGCTCAACCGATCCACTAAGATTATATCTACATTCTCAATGAAGGTGTCACTACCAATCTCATAATTAGCAATATAGTTCTGGATATTCTCAATACAACAGTTATCGCCCACCGATACATTATGCAACGTCACATGACGCAATCCCGAATGTTTCTTAATGCCCCCCGGCAATGTAAATTCTGCTTCGAATACCCCCAGTTTCACTTCACCCGAGAAACGGGTATGATGGACGTATTCACAATTAAAGCCCTCTGCCACTGATACATTTCCCCAATCATCGGCCAGACATGACTGGCTCTTCAACTGAAGTACCTCATCTTCAGTCAATCTACGATAGTCTTTCATTATAATAATGTGTTAACGTGCCCATATGCCGATGTATCAATTGGCTACGCGTGTTGCATAGAAATTGGTACATCCGCAGCTTGACATATTGATTATTCTTCCTCTTCTTCTTCGTAGGTCTGATAAAGAAAATCGTTATAGGGATATTTCTGAACGTGTAATTCTTTCACTCGCTGATAAACTACATTTTTCAGTTCGTCTATATTGATTCGTTCGCGGGCGGAAATAAAGAGACAGTTGTCCTCCATCTTTGCCATCCACGTCTTCATCAGTTCTTCGAGTGTTAAGTTTTCCTTTGTTCGGGGGGTAAGGTCGTCCGGCGCTTTCTCCACGTAGGTGTAAGCGTCTATTTTGTTAAATACAAGTATCATGGGTTTGCCACTGCCACCAATCTCTGCCAGTGTTTTGTTCACCACTTCAATCTGTTCCTCAAATCCGGGGTGGGAAATATCGACTACGTGTACAAGCAGATCCGCTTCACGCACCTCATCCAACGTTGATTTGAAAGATTCTACCAGATCGGTAGGCAACTTACGAATAAACCCTACCGTATCCGACAACAGGAACGGTAGATTATCGATAATCACTTTGCGTACAGTGGTATCCAACGTTGCGAACAGTTTGTTTTCTGCAAACACTTCGCTCTTTGAGAGAAGGTTCATCATGGTTGATTTTCCCACATTGGTGTAACCAACCAGTGCAACACGTATCATACGTCCGCGATTCTTACGCTGGGTAGCTTTCTGTTTGTCAATGTCTGCCAGACGTTCTTTAAGCAATGACATACGGTTCAGGATGATACGACGGTCCATCTCGAGCTGTGTTTCACCCGGACCACGAAGTCCCACGGAACCTTTACCACCACCGGCACCGGAACCACCTCCCTGGCGTTCCAAGTGAGTCCAGAGTCGCTGCAAACGTGGCAACATATATTTATACTGTGCCAGTTCTACCTGTGTCTTCGCATTGGCTGTCTGCGCACGCATGGCAAATATATCAAGAATCAGTGAAGTACGGTCCAGTATCTTCACTTTCAGTTCAGCTTCAATATTACGAATCTGTTTCGCAGAAAGTTCGTCATCAAAGATGACCATTCCTACTTCACGTTCTGCTTCCTCTTCGTCATGGATATATTGTCTGATTTCTTCCAACTTTCCTTTTCCAACATAAGTCACAGAGTTAGCTGTCGGCAACTTCTGTGTAAATCGTTTCACAACTTCCGCCCCAGCCGTCTCGGCAAGGAAAGCCAGTTCATCCAGATACTCGTTTGTTTTACGCTCATCCTGCGTCTGTGTGATGAGTCCTACAAGCACTGCTGTTTCTACTTTGGCTTCGGATATTACAAATTCTTTCATTCTTTACTTCTATTATATATAATAATGTGGGCGCAAATATAACAAAAAAAAAGAGGACAATGTTTTATTGTCCTCTTTTTCGTATCATTCAGGATTTAAAATATCCTATATTATTCTTCCATTGCACCTGCTATATCATAATCGAGAGTTGCCGTTACACCTTCCACTTTATTTTTCGCAACGTTATTCTCATAATAGAAAACATCATAAGTAAAGACGTACGCGCCTTCGCTTGTTTTCTCTGCAGATTTCACGTTCATGTAATAAGGTGCTTTCGTAGTCTTATCCACTACACCGGTGTTAATCTTCTCTGGATTATAAGCATCACCAACAGACAACATGCTTACAACATCATAATTCTCATCCAACAGGAACTGTAAATGTCCTGTAGCTGTAGATGCCGTTCCGGCAGCGGAATAAAGAGCTTTGATTCTGAATAATTGATTTCCATCCTCGCCTTCATAGTCGGAAGCAAATTCAAGAGGTGCTAAAATTCCACCATCATACCATTTGGCTTCCACAACCACAGGATGGTCTATCTCTACCCAATCATAGTCCTTAGACACAGATACAACGGTTGAAGAAGTTCCAGCTGCATAAGGATGATCTTTTCCCTCTCCCAGTGACAGTGTCAACTTATAAACTTCCTGAAATTTGCATTTATCATTAAGTTTCAATTCTACAGTCGCTTTAGATTCACCTTTTGCAAATAAAAACGCAGTCGGAACTTCTGTAAATTTCACTCCATCTATTTCCGAGCAGGATTTTACAGTTACAGGAACAGATACCGCTTCTTTCGTATTCAAACGGTTCAACGTCAGTTGGTATTTATTCTCATCCGGGTGTACTACAACCGAAGTAGTAGCAGCAGTAAAGTTTGCACCTAAAGCATTTTCATCTGCCTGCGGGCTCGTCACTTCAGTATCTTCATAGTCGCTACAGCTTACAAAAGACAAAGCCGGAACGATTAATAAATATAATAAGATCTTATTTAGTTTCATATGATTCAAATTATTAATAGAATTATTATTTATCCTCTACAGGTTTCGGAGTCGTTGATGTAGGATTCTGATCGGCTGCTGACAAAGCCTGGTTTGCCTGAATTTCAGCTTGAGGAATAGGCCACAATAAAATCGGATCAGTCGGAGCAATATTAAAGATCATATTATCATTCGGGAATCCTGCTCCACGACGGTCAACACCTTTATTCAAACGCATCACGTCAAACCAGTTCAACCCCTCACCCCAAAGTTCAATACGACGTTGCAAGAATACTTCTTCCTGAATATCAGAGTTGCTAACGACATAGCTTTCATTACGATATTTCTTAATAAAATCCTCCAAAGTCTTCTTACCATCTTGTCCGGACATAGCCTCTGCTTCCGCCTTAATCAAATACATCTCTTCAACGCGCATCAAAGGAATATCATTCGCATTAATAGAAGTCTCAAGAACATTATTATAAGGAGCAAATTTCACTTGAGTATATGCTTTATAACCGTAACCTGTTACCATGGCCTGCTGGGAAGCAGATAGATTTTTAGACTTCAAATCTCCTCCGAGCCACCAGCCTTTTCGAACATCGGTATTTGGTATCTGGTTATATAATGATTTACTAATTTGAAGACCACCGGAGAAGTTTGCATATCCAAAATTCAAAGACCCCATGTGAGACGGCCAGTTCACAATACCGGAAGATACAATTTCATCCGTTTCATTGACTATGATACCCCACATCCAGTTCTTTTCGCTAACAGTCCAAAATGCAGGCTTATTGACATCCGTCATTCCAGCCGGACTAATGCCCTCATTGGCAGCAGCCTCTATTGCATTACCTGCTGCAGTAGCTGCCTGCGCATATTCATGCATAGACAAATAAACACGAGCCTGTAATCCGTAAGCAACGGCAAGACTGATATAGCGTTTATCCTTTCTTTCTTCGCCTGCACTCTCTGCTTTTTTAAGCAAATCTACAGCAGCAGTCAAGTCTGTTGTAATCTGCGTATATACATCCTGAACAGTAGAGCGAGGGCAACCGTTATCAGCAGCAGCCTCCATATTTTTATCAGTAATCAACGGTACACAAGGTTTACTTTCGTTACCCTTATAGTTGAATTGGAAAAGTTGTGCCAATACCCAATATGAGAAAGCACGTGCTCCTAATCCTTGTGATAAAAAGTATTGCTCCGTTGCATCCGATGTAGCAGGATCAATCTCTTTAGCTACATTGTTGGCTGCATAAATAATGGCATACATATCGTTCCATATAATCTGGCAGCTGAGCGATGTCTGGGAACGGTCGGTATAACTAAGCTCATCCCCCATCCAGTTGTATCCGTTATCATCAGTCACTACGTCATTACCGTTCGCATCAGTAAACAACATTACACTGGGGTAACCAAAGTCGTTATGACGTTCAAGCTGTAACGCACCTTTATTCGGTGTCATCAAACTAAATTGTGCAAAAATCGCATTAACACGTGCCTCTACCTTGGTAGGGTCTATCTTCCCAATCTCATCTTTCTGATTCGAAGTTACGATATTGCCTTCCGGCAATGTATCCATGTCTTCGCAACCTGTGAAAGCCAAAGAAGATAATAAAAGAGAAGCAAAAATATATTTTGTTTTCATATTAAGTTCTTGATTTGTAGTTCAATTAAAATGTAAGACTAATACCTCCCGAAATCGTACGAATAGGAGTATAAAGTGCTGTTGTAGCCGAAATATAGCTCTGACGCGGGTCAAGACCTTTACGTGCAGAGATCAAAGCAACATTATCAGCAGTGAAGTATACACGTACTTTGTCAGGCATGACTTTCTTCACCAGTTGTTGCGGCAGAGTATATCCTACAGTAATATTGTTGATACTCAAATAGTCAGAGCTTGTCAACCAACGGGTTGATGCAGAATTGGTATATTTATCACTCGCATTCAGACGAGGGATATTGGAAGTCGGATTCTCCGGTGTCCAGGCGTTGTATATGTCTTTATGCCAGTTCCATCCTGCACTGCTTGAAGCACCTCCGTGCATCAGACGTCTGTAACCGGTATCATAGATTTTACCGCCCAACTGATAAGACAACTGAATAGAAGCGTCGAATCCGTAAGCTTCAAATGTTGTACCCAAACCACCGTAGACAGTAGGCATCATATCATCAGTAGCCACTTTATAATTTTCAGCTGTTGAATATTCCGAGGTTTTAATTGCATTGCCATTATCATCCTTTGCCCAGTACAAGGCTTCTCCGGTTTTTTCATCCACGCCTGCGTAATCTACCAGATACATACGATACATAGATTCTCCCTCTTCATAGATACGGTCACTATCAATCAGTTTTCCGTTCAAGTCAGGATGCAGTTTATTAATCTTATTCTTAACGAATGTTGCGTTCAGGTTCACACTCCAATTAAATTTCTTATTGGCCATGATCTGATAATTCAAATCAATTTCAACACCAGAGTTTGTCATAGAACCAACATTCATCGGAACTGCTGTATATCCCAAGCTACCGGCTGTCGGTCTATTGTAAAGCATATCTTTTGATTTGCGGCCAAAATATTCAATACTACCATTCAACTTATTGTTGAACAGACCAAAATCGGCACCGATATTGTATGAAGTAGAAGTTTCCCAAGTAATATCCGGGTTACCTTTATATAATAATGTACCATCGGCAAATGTACCATTAGCACCAGTCATCTTATATTGATCCAACCAAGGATAGTAGTTCTTTTCCAAAAGAACGCCCGGGTAAAGAATATCATCATTACCTTGCTGACCGAAAGAGGCTTTAAATTTCAACATATTCACCCATGTAATATCTTCCATGAAGCTTTCACGAGTCAACATCCATGCCACACTTGCAGACCAGAAGTTACCCCAACGATTCTCCGGAGCAAAACGAGAAGAAGCATCACGACGATAAGAAACGTTTCCAAAATAGGTATCATTATATGAATAGTTCACACGACCAAAGAAACCTTTTGTTGAGTACAAGTCCTTTTTGCCACCTATCGTGAATTTATCAATCACATTACCCAAATAGAAGCTTTCCGGATTATACAGATTCTGTCCACTACCTTCCAACAGTGTATATTCATAGGAATAACCATCATAACCGGCTGTTACATCGAAGTGATGTACATCTTTAAGTGCAAATTGATAATTTGCAACATACTGCTGGTCAAATCCATAAGTACGAATAGCAGCCTGATAAGCAGTACCACCATAAGAAGCAGACTGTCCCATATATGCATTACCCATTTCATTTTGACGGGTATTGTCGATATTCAAACCGTAGCGTGCAGATATTGTCAAACCTGTGATAGGAGTTATCTCTGCAAACCAGTTAGCGTTTATTACGTCACTCAAATATTCTCTCTTATTATAAATCAAGTCACCGGAAGGGTTAGCGATTGACATGAAAGAACGAGAGAAGTTTGTACTCTGTCCGTCTCCATAGTCATACACTTTACGTCCGTTGTTCAATAGAATCTGCTTGTCAGCACCACGAACATACAAAGGATAGATAGGTGCCATATTGTTTGCTATATAGAAGGCGTTTCCTGAAGAAGCGGTAGCATTTGCATCCTGATCTCCCGGGTAGCGACTCTCTGTATTGACATAACTAACATTAGCTCCAATTTTCAACCAGCTATACAGCTTATAATCTCCTTTAAAACGACCATTAAGACGTTTGAAACCTGAACCGGAAATGACTCCCTGGTCATCCAAGTATCCGAAAGCGAAATAATAAGTTCCTTTATCACTACCACCGGATGCACTCAGATTATATTCCTGACGAAGATTATTCTGGAAAGTTTCATCTGCCCAATTATCCGGAGTATAGTAATATTGACCGTCAGAGTAACCCAAAGTAGCATTCGGATTCAGTTTACCATTGGAACCAACCAATAACTCACCCGGAGCCGTTGTATATACCTGATATCCCAAACCACCGGAAGCTTCGGACGGAAGAATCTTATTTGCTCTGATATTAGCATCTTCAGGAGAGTATCCCAAGCTTATCTGAGAATTATAAATTGACTGATAGGCAGTTTCAATATAATTTTTCGGGCTAGTCATTACATCATATGTCTTAATTGCCCGTGAGTTAGCACCCCATTTAGCATCGAAGTTAATACGAGCTTTACCGGAGGTACCTCTTTTAGTAGTAATCATAATGATACCATTGGCACCACGAGCACCATACAATGCAGTAGAAGCAGCATCTTTTAATACTGTCATCGTTTCAATATCAGCAGAGTTTATGGAAGACAAATCTCCATCATAGGGAACTCCATCCACTACATATAAAGGTTCCATACCTGCATTGATTGACCCAACACCACGGATACGAACTTTGGCAGACTCGCCCGGCTGACCATTATCACTCAAAATCTGTACACCGGCTACTGCACCAGCTAACGCATTAGATACATTGGAAACCTGACGCTTTTCAATCTTATCAGCTTTCATCACGGAAGCAGATCCGGTAAAAGTTCCTTTGGTAGAAGTACCGTAAGCTGTAACAATCACCTCATCAAGCACCTCTGTATCAGATTTTAAGACGATTTTCAGTTTAGGTTTAATAGCCACTTCTTGTGTTTGCATTCCGATATACGAAATCTGCAAAGTCTTTGCAGAACTAAATACAACTATAATATGTTGATTACTAACAATATATATGATGTTTGCTTTCCTTCGGAAATAAATTTTTGTTGTAGTTATTATGCAGATTATCAATATATTAAGCACCTACCAAACATATTAATTTACTGATTTATGATACCAGATTTCTATCAAAAATAGGGCATAACCATCTATTAATTAATTATTTAAGTTCTTATCTTATATGATATAAGCTAAAACTTATTTCCATCTTAACTGTTGAAGATGGTTTTCTTGTTCTAAATTATATCCAATAATTATTGACTATAATAATATATTCATTAGCAAACGGTAATCTAAGAAAAAGAAAAACTCCAGATGAAAAAATGCATATTTTATTACTGTATATTTTAAAATATGCAGGGGTGGATTCAAATATCCTCCAAAATCGCAGAGAATATGATTGATGAATATTTATATTGGATGGTTATATGCTTTTTCTGTATCAAAGAGATTGTGTAATTACATCTAATTATGCAAAAAGAGGTATTTATCATTTATCTGATGCTAAAATGAAAGAACCCCAAATGCCGGATTTTAATAGCTATTAGAGGCTGTCAAGTTTATAAATTAGCTTTTAATCCTTTCCTTTTAAAGAAAGCAAGGGCTTCTCTACGACCAATGACTCGTTCCTTTTAAAGGAACGTTTTATTCCTTTAAATGGGACGAGTGATAATATTCGTAATTATGATGTATCTTTAGATTATATATATGCGTTTTCGGAACTTATATTGCATATTCTTTCATTTAATTATACACACTGTTCTTCTATTAGAGAAAATTATACCTTCCATTTCTATAACCAAATCTTAAAAACAGAACACTTTTGTTTAGTTTTTGTGCTTATTATTATTTTTTTGATGAGGCAGTTTTCTCAAGATCACGCACCACTGTAATATCCATTATATTCGCATATACCTGCGTGGTCTTTACACTTTTATGTCCTAACAGTTTTTGTACAGTAGTTATATTGGCACCATTATATAATAATAAGGTAGCATTTGTATGACGGGCGGTGTGAAACGATACACGTTTATCAATTTTAGCCAAGCCTGCCAATATGTTTAATTCCTTATTAATATTAGAATTGTCTTTCAACTTGAAAAAACTATTGAGGTCATCTTTATAGCGTTGCAATATCTGGATTCCTTTACCCTCAAATAATAAATATAAAGGAAGGCGTACCTCCATACCTGTTTTGACAGATTTGTATATTATCCAAGTCTCCTGATGGAACTCAACAATATTTGCAGAGGTCAGATTAGTGAAATCAGAATATCGTAATCCAGCATAACAGCAAAATAAAAAAGCATCTTTTGTTTTTTGCAGTCTCGTATATCTTCCAGTCAGCTGCAAATTCTCAAATTTGTGTAACTCTTCCGGAGCTAAGTGTGTATGGCTTCCTTCTATACTTTTAATTTTATATTTTCTAAAGGCATACTTCTGTATATCCATATACTCCTTATTTATTGCAACATTAATATATCGTTTCAGATGCTTCATGTGCTTGGCAATAGTATTAAGGTGATAACCTTTAGATTGCAGATAATTATCAAATGAAGACACAAACTCAAATGTCAAATCGGTAAATAATACCTCTTTCTTGAACTCCTGAAGTAATTCAAGCGTGGAAAGGTGATTTTGACGGGTACTTTCTTTCAAAGAAGAATTGGCTATCTCCTCTTTAAAAAAAGTCAAAAACGACCTTCCATTGCTTAGAGGTTTATCAATAGAATTTTTTAATAAATCTAACCATATGGACTTTCCCTGTTGCCATAGTCCAAGTTCTGTTTGCTCAATAGCTGCTATATTTTCATATAACATACGATTCAAAACATTCGCATTAGGATGATTCTTCACCATTTTTCGTTTGGCATCCCACTGTTCCGGTTTGAGATATATTTTGGTGGAGAAATACATCTTTTTCCTGTTCAGATAGGCTTCTACCTGAACTAATGCCATTCCTCTTTTATTCAATCTCTTCTTTCTGTTAAACACAAGGTTGTAACTGATCTTTTCCATACTTTCATTTTTTAATTAATAATAGAACAAATTAGACGTAATTCTGTGCTATATCAGAGGCGAATAAGCATTAATATCTCTAAAAAATAAATCTTCAAATCACTTGGTATTCACAAAACTTTAAATTAAATGCCACTTTTTTATTCGCTTTTTCACGAAAAAAGCAAAAAGAATGGCTTTTAAAGGTGTTTTATGACTAAAAACGAGTAAAAGAAATATTAAAAGAGGCATTTTGCTTATGCAAAGTGTCAATTGCTGTTTTAGCAATCAAAGCTTTTGGTTGAAAAAAATATGCTTATCGGCATAAATACAGCTTGTAAAATAACAAAATGTTATATTTGCAACCTTTTTTTATTAATATAATTGCTAGTTTCAGTTTTATTAATATATTTGCAAATTGTTAGAGTAAAGATACAAATAATGTAAAGTTAAACTTTAAGAGAGAATTTATGAAAAGAAAATTAATGCTGTTATTGGCATGCCTTTTTGTGGGCATAGGCCTAGTAACTGCCCAGACTCAAAAGGTCACAGGCGTTGTGATTTCTGAAGAAGACGGGCAGCCAGTTGTTGGCGCTTCTGTGTTGGTAAAAGGTACCACTCTGGGTACAATCACAGATGTAGATGGTAATTTTAATTTGTCGAATGTACCAAGTTCTGCAAAGACTTTGCAGATTTCGTACATCGGTATGCAGACGCAGGAAGTGGCGATAAAGCTCAATTTGCGAGTGGTTCTCAAATCTGATGCACAGCTAATAGATGAGGTTGTGGTAACCGGATATGGGGTAACTAAAAAAGCGGCATTTACGGGATCTGCCCAAACGGTGGATAATAAGGACTTGATGAAAAAAACAGATGCAAACTTTATGAAGTCTTTGGAAGGATCAGTAGCTGGTTTACAAGTAAATAGCTTGACTGGACAACCTGGTGCATATGCTTCTACTACTATTCGTGGGGTTGGTTCAATGAACTCTGGAACTGAACCTTTATACGTAATTGATGGTATTGCCATTTACACAGACAAAATGGGGGCTTATAACAAAGCCGGGACAGGGGATATGGCGGCAAGTCCGATGGCTAATATCAATCCTAACGACATTGAGTCCATCACAGTTTTGAAAGATGCTACAGCTACAGCTATTTATGGAGCTCGTGCAGCGAATGGAGTAATTGTAGTTACTACTAAAAAAGGTAGTCTGGGAAAAGCGCGTTTTAATGTGAATACAAAAGTCGGAACTAGTTTTGTAGGTAAGATAGATCATAATTATCGTACGACAAATCTGGATAAATACAAAGAGATCTGGACCGAAGGACTAACAAATGCAGGATATGACGGTGAGGATGGCATGACTTCTGCTGAATGGCTGAATGCCTATGTTATGGATTGGTATAATGTGGACTTGACGCAAAATATCAAGAGTGTGGATTGGCTGAAGGAGATTCTGCAAAATGGTTTTTCACAAGAATATGATATCAGTGCTCAAGGTGGGAATGAAAATTTGCGCTATTATATTAGTGGAGGATATTTTCAGAATACAGGTATCGTCATCGGAACTGGAATGAAACGCTATAGCGGACGTATTAGTTTAGATGGAAAAAGCGGACGGATAGGATATGGACTTTCTGTGAATGGAGCACTCTCTGATATAAACAACACTATGACTGAAAGCCAATATACTAATCCTATTGTAGCAGTATATGACATTCGTCCGTTTGAACAGGTGCGCAATGAAGACGGAACATATAATACAAATGTTAATTATAATCCTGTAGCTATTAACGATAAAGAAAAAGGTGATAAACGCAATCAAAAGCAGATTACATTGGTTGTGAATCCATATTTTACTTATAATATTATTGATGGCTTAACATGGAAGACAAATGCAGGATTGAGCTTGATTGACTTGGACGAGTTCTTTTACAGTTCAATTTATAATCCTCAATATTCCGGTAGTGGTATGCTTGGTCAAAGAAACCAAGAAAGAGCAACAACCTTGACCATTACCAATACCGTAAACTTCAACCGCACTTTCAAAGACATGCATCATTTGAATGTGTTGTTGGGACAAGAAGCACAGAAAATATCTTATAGAACAATTTATGCAGCTGCCAGTGGATATCCTAGTGATGCTGTTTTTGAATTGGACAATGCTTCCAAGCCAACAGGGGCGGGATCTTCAACCAAAGCAAGCACTCTTTCTTCATTCTTTATGAATGCAGAATATAACTTGAATGATAAATATTATCTGTCAGGCAGTTTCCGTTATGACGGCTCGTCAAGATTTGGTGTAAACAACAAATGGGCTCCTTTTTGGTCTATAGGAGCAAAATACCGAATTTCTAACGAAAGCTTTATGGAAAATACCAAAAATTGGTTGACAGATTTGACTATCAGAGGTAGTTATGGAACTGTAGGTAATCAGGATATTGGTTATTATGCAGCAATGGGATTGTATAATTATGGATATTCTTATAATGGCAAACCTGGAGCTATTCCTTACCAAATAGCCAATCCGGATCTTAAATGGGAGACTGTTGCGAAAGCCGATATCGGTATCCATGCTGTTTTCTTCGAAAGACTGACACTCGAAGTAGACTATTATAACCAACGGACAAAAGATATGATATTTGATGTACCACTTTCTTACACAACTGGATTCGGATCTATCCTGAAAAATGTAGGTGAGATGGAAAACAAAGGTATAGAATTCTTAATTAACGCTAACGTACTTAGAAATAAAGATTTCAGTTGGGATGTTCGTTTCACTGGTACGGCAAATAAAAATAAAATCATAAAACTTGCTACAGAAAAACCAATTGAGAATACTCTAACTATCAGAAAAGTTGGTGAAGCGTATAATACGTTCTATATGCCGGAATATGCAGGAGTGGATCCTGAAACAGGAGAAGCAATGTGGTATAAAGGACAAGAAGGGGATGAGAAAACAAAAAATGTAAATGAGGCCGGTCAGCGAATTGTAGGTTCTGCCGATCCTAAATTTTATGGTGGCTTTGGAATGAATTTCAAATACAAAGGCTTTGACTTCTCTTTTGATACCAGTTTCACCTTGGGAAATAAAGTATATAACTCCGGATTTGCATTTGATATGCAGGTTGGACATTATTTCTTAGGCCCGGTATCTAACTACGTTTATGACAACCGCTGGCAAAAGCCGGGAGATATAACCGACGTACCCAAATTTGTAGCTGGAGACAACTCGGGAGCAGAAACTAATTCCAGCCGTTTCTTAATGAATGGTTCTTATTTAAGAATGAAATCCATGGTTTTAGGATATACTCTTCCGAAGAACCTTATGAATAAGGTGGCTATTGACAATTTAAGAGTTTATATCTCTGCTGACAATTTGTTCACTATCACTGCTAAAGATTTTATAGGATTTGATCCACAAACCAGATCTACCGGTATGCAGTCTTGGGCATATCCTGTACCTAGAAATATCATGTTCGGTCTTAATCTTAGCTTCTAAAAAAATAACTTTAGAAATTTATGACAATGAAGAAAATATTATTTGCTTTATTAACCGGTTGGATGGCAATTTCATTCACCGCATGCGATGACTTCTTGACAGAAACGCCATCAACTTCTGTTCCGACAGAAGAAGCCTTGGTTACTCCCCAAGATTTTCAGAATGCTCTAAATGGTGTATATTACACATTAGGTTCATATCGTTTTCTGGGACGTGATGTATTAGCAATTGGAGATGCGCCAACGGATATCACTTCACATTCCGTTGCAACGTCTCATTTCTATGACATCTTCCGCTATCAAATACTGGATACTAATTCATACATAGAAGAAATATGGGCATACGGATATTGGGCTATCGACCGTTGTGCACGTATCATTAAAGAAGGCGCTTCATTTAAAGAAGTAACAAAGGGGGATCTGTCAGAAGTGGAAGGATGCATCGCTCAAGCCTATGCAATTAAAGCCCTCTGCTCTTTCTATTTGACTAACATGTTTGGTTTGCCATATTCGGAAGCCAACAAAACGACATTAGGTATCGTAAACGTTACTGAACCCGTCCCTGCCTATTCACAGGTGTCAAGAGTCAGTGTAGAACAAAATTATAGCCTGATTCTTGATGATATAACGAAAGCTAAAGAATATTATGCTAAAGAAGGTGTTGAAAATGTAGGTAAACAGTATATGAATACGGCTGCAGTTGCTGCACTTGAAGCTCGCGTAAAACTCTATATGAAAAATTACGAAGGGGCTATTACAGCGGCTCAAGAGGCAATAACCCTAAGTGGTGGTACAGTTGTATCAACCAAAGAAGACTATAAGAATATGTATACGACATTGGCTGTTTCGACAGAAGACATTTTCTTTATAGCAAAAGCCGAAGATGATTATTTGTCCGCTAATGCTCTGAATACTTTATGGAATAAATACGGTTTGTCTATTAACAGCGCAACAGTAGCAGAATATTCACCTAATGATATTCGGCTGGCGCTTCTTGGCGGTACGTGGACTGGTGGAAAAATGCGTGGTATCACAACCAATAATCAGATTTCTAATTTGCCAGTTTTCAGACTGCCTGAAATGTATTTAATACAGGCAGAAGCATATGCAAAACAGTCAACTCCTAATTATGGAAAAGCTAAAGAAAAGCTATTGGAAGTAGCTGCCAAAAGAAATCCGGATTTGGATGACAATGAAATAGCAGAGGATCAAACGGTTATTGATGCCATTGATAAAGAAAGAAAATTAGAACTGGTTCAAGAAGGACATCGCTTCTTTGATGCAAGAAGATTAGGCAAAATTATTAGTGTAGCAGATGGATCGTACACTAATTTCAACATCGCAAAATTTGTGTACCCAATACCTTCTTTTGAAGTCAATTCAGGTTTTGGAGTTATACAAACAGAGGGATGGAGTAATAATTTACCTCGATAAAACATTTTTTAATATTGCCTCCATATAAGGATAAATTTTAAATAAATAGATGAGACCTGCAATTTCGATTAATTCTAAAATTGCAGGTCTTATTATTTATAAATATATACATAAATAGTTTTACGTAAGAAACAATAATTCGCTTGCAAAATTTCAATGAATGTCATATTTATCTTGACTAATAATCAACATTTGAATATTAGTCAGAATTAGTTTGTTGCAATTTTCTTCATATAGTATTCCCTTACTAAATAAATATCACGTTTATTATCAGATAATTACGTCCATTTTGGGTAGAGATTAAGTATTACATATATAGACTGACAATAATAACGAATTTATTTAATTATCTAATAATTAAGCATATATGTATCATTAATTAAGAAAAGAAAAAGCTCTCCACGCCTAAATATTAGATATTACATCATTGATAATCAATAATATACAAAATATTTAGTTCTGCAAAGACTTTGCAGATTTCGTATATCGGAATGCAAACACAAGAAGTCGTTATTAAGCCAAATTTGAGAGTTGTATTAAAGGCTGACGCCCAAAAGCTAGACGAAGTAGTAGTTACCGCTATGGGTATTTCACGTGAGAAGAAAGCATTGGGATATGCCGTACAAGACGTCAAATCGGATGCGTTGACACGTGCTGCTAATACAGATTTAGCGGGAGCCTTACAAGGAAAAGTATCAGGTATTGACATCACCCCATCATCAGGTATGCCGGGTGCTTCTTCAAAGATCACGATTCGCGGTTCTCGTTCTTTCACTGGAGACAATACTCCATTGTATGTAATTGATGGTATGCCTATCGCTTCTACCGCAGATGTGAGTACTTCTCTTACCGATGGAGCGTATGGAACGGACTATGCTAACCGTGCTGTCGACATTGACCCTAATGATATAGAAAGTATCAATATATTAAAGGGACAAGCCGCTTCTGCTTTGTATGGTATGAGAGCTTCCAATGGTGTTATCGTTATCACCACCAAAAGTGGTAAAGGAGCAGATAAAGGAAAACCGACTATTACTTTCAGTACTAACCTTTCCTTTGATAAGATTTCAACTCTTCCGGAACTGCAACAAGAATATGCACAAGGTTCAGGCGGTACTTTCGATCCGTCATCTCCTTTCGCATGGGGTCCTAAGATTTCCGAATTAGCTAACGACCCTACCTACGGAGGAAATACAGACAACAGTTACACCAGCCAATATGGTAAACAGTCCGGAAAATACTATGTTCCTCAACTTGCAGCTGCCGGCATGAATCCGTGGGCTACTCCACAAGCATATAACAACATGAAGGACTTTTTTGAAACAGGTGTATCTTGGAGCAATAACGTCAATGTAGCCCAGAGATTCGACAAAGGTAACTACTCCTTTTCTTTGGGTAACACCACCAGTAATGGTATCGTTCCATCAACCGGTATGGATAGATATAACGTGAAAATGTCCGCCGAAGCACAACTCCATCCTAACTGGACTACCGGATTTAATGGAAACTTTGTGACTTCAAAAATCTCCAAACAGTCTACAGCCAACACCAGTGTGGTTGCTACGATCTATAATGCACCCGTCAGCTATAATATGGCCGGTATTCCTTCTCACATAGAAGGCGACCCTTACACACAAAATACATATCGAGACAGCTGGATCGACGATGCATATTGGGCAGTTGAGAATAACCAGTTCTCTGAACGTTCACAACGTTTCTTCGGAAATGCTTTCGTGAAATACACCACTAAATTTGGAACTGACAACCACAAACTGGATATTAAATACCAGATTGGTGATGACGCTTATACTACCAATTATTCTGAAATCTACGGATATGGAAGTACTTGGGCGCCTACAGGTGAAGATTCAGAATACCATTACACCGTTAATGAGCTAAATTCACTGTTAACTGCTGCCTATACATGGAACATTAACGAAGAATGGACGTTGGACGCTTTGATTGGTAATGAGTTTGTTGATAAAAAGACAAAATATGAATATGCATATAGCATGAACTTCAATTTCCCGGGCTGGAATCATCTGAATAATGCTTCTGTATTCTCTAATGAGAGCCTATACAACAAGAAACGAACTGTTGGTAATTTCGCAAACTTGTCAGTAGCATGGAAAAACATGCTTTATCTAAGCGGAAGTATACGTAATGATATCGTTTCAAGTATGCCACGTGACAATCGTTCTTTCACTTATCCTTCGGTGTCATTGGGATTCATTTTCACAGAACTGGCTCCCCTGAAGAATAACATATTAACCTTCGGTAAGATACGTGCTTCTTATGCGGAAGTTGGTATGGCTGGTGATTACACTCAAAGCTATTACTATACTCCATCTTATGGTGGTGGTTTTTATATGGGAAATCCGATTGTTTATCCAATTAATGGAGCAATGGCTTATATTCCATATTATAAGGTGTATGACCCTAACTTAAAACCACAAAATACAAAATCTTACGAGTTGGGAGCTGATCTTACTTTCTTAAACGGACTGGTTACTTTGAATTACACCTATTCACGTCAGAATGTAAAAGATCAGATATTCGAAGTTCCTTTGGCAGGTTCGACTGGTGCCTCAAGTATGATTATGAACGGAGGTAAGATTCATACAAACACTCATGAATTGACATTGGGCATATCTCCGGTAGATACCAAAAACTTCAAGCTTGACTTTGCTTTCAACTTCTCCAAAATCGACAATTACGTAGACGAATTGGCTCCAGGAGTAGAAAGTATTATGCTAGGAGGATTTGTAACTCCACAGGTACGTGCCGGGATTGGTGACAAATTCCCTGTAATTTATGGAAAAAGCTACATGCGTAATGACGAAGGAAAGATTGTAGTAGACCAGAACGGACTTCCTATGCAGGGAGAAGATGCGGTGATTGGAACTGTATCTCCTGATTTCCGTTTAGGTTTCAATACAAACATTGAATTATACAAGTTCCGCATTTCCGCAGTATTCGACTGGAAACAAGGTGGACAAATGTATAGTGGTACCGCAGGTGAAATGAACTATTACGGTGTAAGCAAGCTATCAGGTGATATGCGTAAAAACGAATTCATTGTAGAAAACGCTGTTAAAGAAACAGGAAAAGATGCGGATGGTAATTCAATCTATGCCCCCAATGATATAAAAGTAACAGATGCTCAAGCATATTTCACCAGAAGAAGATCAATTGACGAATCTTACATTTATGATAATTCTTATATCAAATTGCGTGAATTATCTGTAAGTTATCCGGTTTTCTCAAAGAAATGGCTGAATGTGAACGTTAATGTTTTTGCCCGCAACATTTTGGTTTGGTCTGAAATGAAAGGTTTCGATCCGGAAGCTTCACAAGGTAATGACAACATGGGAGGTGCATTCGAACGTTTCTCTCTTCCGGGAACAGCCAGCTATGGTTTTGGATTTAATGTAAAATTCTAATTAGCTAAAAAGAAAGATGAAAACATATAATATAATTAAAGGTATTTTTGCCGCTACTGTTTTATCAGTTGTTTTTTCCGGATGCTCGGAAGATGCAATGGATAGAATCAACAAGGACCACGGCCATACGCAAAGCGTAGCCGCAAGATTCATTCTGACAGATGTGATAACCTCTACTGCATTTTCCAATGCAGGAGGTGATTTCAATACTTATCTATCTGCTTACATTGAATATGAAGTAGGTGTTGACAACCAATTGTATTATGCAGAAACCAGAGAGAGCGAACCGACCTCATCTTCCACTTTCAACAATACATGGAATGGTCTGTATTCAACATTGAAATCCGCCCGTATCATTATCAATCAATGCAGCGAGGGAGGCATAGACCATGGGAATTATGTAACCAAGGGTATGGCTGAAGTGTTGGCTGCTTATAATTGCGCATTGATAGCCGATATGTTTGGAGATGCTCCATGTAGTCAGGCTGCATTAATTGACGAAAACGGTTCTCCTGTTTACCTAACTCCTAAAATGGATAAGCAAGAAGAAATCTATACCCAAGCAATGCAATATCTGGATGATGCCATTGCAGACTTACAGAAAGAAGATCTGATAGACCCGGAAGCTCAAGATTTGCTGTACCAGGGTGATGCTGAAAAATGGCTTAAGTTAGCATATGGTCTGAAAGCACGCTACACGATGCATCTTCTTAAAAGATCTGCCAACAAAGACACGGATATGGAGAAGGTGTTGGAATATGTAAATAACTCTTTCGAAAGCGCAGAAGAACAAGCAGCATTCGACGTATATGACGCTAATAACATAAATCCGCTTTATGGTTTCTTTGTGGCACGTGCCGGATTAGGTGCAAGCGAAAGCATGAGAAGCAAACTGGCAGAATACAATGACCCACGTCTGTCCAGAGCTTTCATCACTAAACAGGGTACCTCCGGAAAAGAACAAGCTCCGGGAACCGCAGACAACGCCGTATATGCGCCTAACGGTACACCAGAACAAGGCACTTCCAAATATGGAACTTCTTTATTTATGTATTCTATATCAGCACCAACACTGTTGTTGAGTTATCATGAATTAAAATTCCTGGAAGCAGAAGCTCTGTGCAGATTGGAACGTGATGCTAAAAGTGCATTAAAAGATGCAGTAGTGGCTGGACTGTTAAATGCGGAAAACAGCTTTACTATTTCAAGAAAAGAGTTGGGCAAAACACTCATCAATGCAGCAAGCAGTATTACGGAAGCTGAAGCCGAAAGTTACTTTGACAATACGATAGAGGCCAAATATACAGCTGAACCTTTGAAAACAACAATGACTCAAAAATACTTCGCATTATGGGGAGCTTCAGGTGAAGCGACAGAATCTTACAATGATGTTCGCAGAATGAAAGGACTAGGCGAAAACTTTATTGAGCTAAAAAATCCAAACTCTTTCCCATTACGTTGTCCTTATGGCAATAGCGACACAACAACGAATGCCGAAGTGAAAGCAGCATACGGAAACGGACAATATGTGTATAGTGAAAATGTTTGGTGGGCAGGCGGAAGCAGATAATCCATTGACTTGAATCATATAAATGAGACTGAATTCTCCAGGGGAAAGGTGGGAATTCAGTCTCATTTCTTTATATTATAATAATAAAAGCCTTTATTATTTATACAAAAATCCCACTCTCCCCCTTTCTTATTTCATGTAATTTCATAGAGCATACTCTTTTCATTCATCCTGCCGACCAACACATTTTCTCTATAAAAGTAATTCAAAATAAAAAATGTTCCTTATATTTGCCAATGGTTTACGGGTTTATTTACATATACTTTTTAAATATAAAGAGTATTTATTTTCGTCTATAAACAAAGTAGCTTTTGAATGATAACTCTTTAAACTTCCTCTGAAAAGGATTGAAGACACTAAATATATGGATCATTTTTTAGAGAAAATAGACACACACACTTTATCACTCCTACAACAAGGTGACGAAAAGGCTTTCGACACTATTTTCTGGAAATATAATCCCCGTGTATTTCATTTTATTCATTCCCTTCTATATGATAAAATACTAGCAGAGGACCTCACTCAAAATGTATTTCTGAAGATCTGGGAAAGACATCAGGATATCAAACCGGAAGAAGGCTTTGAAGCGTATCTTTTCACAATAGCACGCAACATGGTATATAAGGAAACAGAAAAACGGCTACTTTCGGAACGTTTTCTGGATTCAATCAAACAAACTGATGCCGACAAGCACTTTGA
Source organism: Bacteroides sp. D2 (assembly GCF_025147085.1). Taxonomy (NCBI): domain Bacteria; kingdom Pseudomonadati; phylum Bacteroidota; class Bacteroidia; order Bacteroidales; family Bacteroidaceae; genus Bacteroides; species Bacteroides sp. D2. The sequence continues at coordinate 145,223 of NZ_CP102261.1, forward strand.
AATAGATGTTGACACCGACTCCCTACAAGAATATATAGACGAGCTGGTAGAACAGCTACCCTCTTCCCGGAAGAAAATCTACCTCATGAGCAAGAAACAACATCTGACAAATAAAGAAATAGCCGCCCAACTATCTTTGTCAGAAAAAACAGTTGAAACGCAATTATATCGTGCCCTTCATTTCTTACGTTCTAAATTAGCCAATGAAATTGTAGCTTTGGCTCTATTTTTTCTTTCTTCTAATTTTAAATAGTGTTAAATACAGAGTAAAATCTTTGCACCCTGTAAGGATTCTTGGCTCCATGGAGATATACATAATAAAAGCCCATGGAGAAGAATACGAATATATTATTATTAGAATGTTTTATGCGGGGAGAAACCTCTCCGGATGAAGAACAAATACTATCTGACTGGCTCCACAGTCAGGAAGCAAAAGAGCAGTTATCCAACTATTATCAGGAAACCTGGAAAGGCTCTAATAACAAGCTCATTGCCGAAGTACAAGGACGTATGTTTGAACGGGTCAAAAGTCAAATGCATAATGCCGTACAAGAGTTGAATAGACGAAAGCAGAAACGGACAATGCGAATCAGGCGTTTATTTCAGTATGCAGCAGTCATTCTTTTAATCATAACAGCAGGAATAGGAGGTCATTTATATACAGTTTCTCAAACAGAACCCACAGTAACGGATAAGAGCTATCTTGTCCAAACAGGAAAAGGACAACGGGCAAATATTACCTTACCGGACGGTACAGTCGTTTGGCTAAATTCATATACTCAACTGCATTACAATGCGAATTACGGAGCCACTCAACGAGTGGTGTCATTGATAGGCGAAGCATATTTCGAAGTAGCTAAGGATAAGGAGAAACCATTTATTGTAGAAACGGCAGGAATGAATGTAGAAGCTTTGGGAACTACTTTTAATGTAAAAGCCTACCGGGAAGATTCTCAAATCATCGCAACACTTTTCTCCGGTTCGGTCCGTGTTTCTTCCGATAGAGATAATGTTATTCTTTCTCCTGACGAAAATGCCACATTCGAACGAAGATCGGGCAAACTGGCAATACATAAACCGGACAATTCATCGTATGCCAAAATGTGGCGAAATAACGATCTTGTATTTAATGGAGAAACACTGGAAGAAATTGCCGTACTGCTTAACAGAATGTATAATGTGCAAATAGCATTTAAATCCGAACGTATCAAGCAATATTGCTTCTCGGGAGTGATCTGCAACAATAGCCTTGATAATGTAATCGAACTGATTAGCCTAACCTCTCCCATCACTTATGAAACTCGTGGAGATACCATAATACTAGGCAATAGGTAACCCAATATATTCCTAATTATTAACCTTTAAAATTCAATGCGTATGAAATAGTTCCAGTAGAACATAAAAAAGATAGCCTGACAAGGTCAGGACTATCTCCTTTAAGCTTAAATCGGACCTTGGAAACTCACTCTGATACTGACAACTGGCGGAAGGCAGTGTCAGAGGGTATATACACCCGATTTTCAGCTTGTAAAGTTACATCTTTTTTATTGTTTAATGATTAATTTCCTATAAAATGAGTAACATCAAGCATCTCTTTTCTCGAATATTATATATTATTATATTTTTATCAAGTAGTCTAAGTGTCATGGGGCAGATCACTCTCACCATGAAAGACAAACCTCTGAAGAAGGTGATAAAACAGATAGAAAAAGTAAGTGAATATCGTTTCTTCTATAATGAAGAGTTGGCTAATCTCAATAAGCCAGTCTCTCTCGAAGCACAGAATAGCAGTATAGAAAAGGTTTTAAAGGACCTTTCTTCGCAGGCTCCATTCAGTTATCTGATTAAGCCTAATTTCCAGATTGTATTATCTGACGACCTGCCTTCACAACAGACAAAATTACAGAGCATAACAGGGCGTGTAGTAGACACTGCGGACAATCCTATAATTGGTGCAAACGTGTTAGTGAAAGGAACTACCAATGGGGTCATCACTGATATTGACGGTAACTTCTCCTTAGAAAAAGTTCCGGTACAATCACAACTGCAAGTATCTTATATCGGATATGAGACTAAGGAACTGGCCGTAGTTTCCGGAAAGACAAATGTCAAAATCATAATGGCAGAAAACACTAAATTATTAAATGAAGTCGTAGTGACTGGCTTTGGCCTTGCTCAAAAGAAGGCTACCCTGACAGGAGCTATTGCCTCCGTAGGAGCTGATGATATAAGCAGATCTTCAGCGGTAAACACTTCCGGAGCACTGGTCGGAAAGGTAGCCGGATTGAACTACAGATCTGCAGACAGTCGCCCGGGAAATGCCACTACCCTGCAAATCCGTAATATGGGAACACCTTTATTTGTGATTGACGGCGTGCAGTCCGATGAAGGTCAGTTCAACAACATTGATTTTAATGACATCGAATCCATTTCTATTTTGAAAGATGCCTCTGCTTCCATTTATGGTGTACGGGCTGCAAACGGGGTCATTGTTGTAACAACCAAGAAAGGAAAGAAAAACACCAAGAGCACTGTGACGTTAAATACTTATTATGGCTGGCAACATGTATCACGCTTACCGGAACCGGCAGACGCCGTAACGTATGTAGAGAATTACATACAGTCTGAAACAATTCAGGGAAAAACGTCCCGTTTATATAGTAAAGAAGATCTGGAGAAATGGCGTCAAGGTACAGAAAAAGGCTATGTGCCATTTAACTGGTATGATTACATCTGGGTGACTTCTCCGCAATATTATGTCAATGCCAATGTTTCCGGAGGTTCGGACAAGATCAATTATTATTTCAGTGTCGGACACATGAATCAGGAATCTGCCATTCGAAATTATGGCGGTATGAAACGATACAACGTACAAATGAATGTCGAAGCACAGGTCACTGATAAATTCAAAATCGGCATGAACATGAACGGACGTATCAAACAGCTGAAAAATCCGGGTGTACCGGGAACTGACGACTATTCAAACCCGACAGCAGCTACCTACCACAATCTACCGACTGTCCGTCCGTTTGCCAATGACAATCCTAACTATCCGGCATCAGTAGGCTCTGACAATGGCTTAAACTTCGGATTATTGAATTTTGAGAAAAGCGGAACCTTTGAAGACACTTGGCGAATGGCCCAATTAAACCTGAACGCAGAGTATGAAATTATCAAAGGACTTAAAGCCAAAGCTTTGTTCGGATATTATTTTGCAAGCGAATTACTTAACAATCAAGAATATACCTATCGTGTCTATAGATATGACGAAGCAACGGACGAATATGTAGATGTAGGTGGGCGTGCCAGTGCCTGGAGGGAAAGGACGAATGCTTATGTGGAAGAGTTGACTTCAAACATTCAACTGGCTTATGAAAAAGCATTCGGAGCACATTCCATCAATGCGGTAATTGGTTTCGAAGCAATAAAAAGAGACACTCCAAAGTCTTGGCTCCATGCCATCCCGGCTTCCAACTCATTGCATCTGATCTATTATGATACGATTGACAAATACGAAGATACTGGCAACAATACGGAAGCACGTTTAGGCTGGCTGGGACGTTTCAACTACAACTACGCCAACAAATATCTGATAGACTTCTCTGCACGCTATGACGGTTCATGGAAATTCCCGCCCAATCATCGCTGGGGGTTCTTCCCTTCCGCCTCATTAGGCTGGAGAATATCAGAAGAAAACTTCTGGAAGGAATCAAAAATAGCTTCTATTTTCAGCGATTTAAAGATACGGGGATCTTATGGATTGGTAGGAGATGACAACGTTGACGGCTACAGTGCTTTCGACTACATGACAGGTTACGATTACAAACAGGGAGGAGGAGTAATCGACGGTTCCTATATCATTGGTACTACCCCGCGAAACCTACCTGTTACCACGCTCTCATGGGCAAAGGCTAAAATTCTGGACATTGGTCTCGACGTTGCTTTCCTGAATAACCGTTTATCAGGAAGCGTAGATTTCTTCAGACGTATCAAAACCGGTATTCCGGCTTCCCGTGACGACGTATTACTTCCGGAAGAAGTGGGCTTTGAGCGTCCCAAGGAAAATCTCAATTCCAATGTTCATACCGGATATGATTTGCTTGCACGTTGGAGTGATAAGGTCAATGACTTTCACTATTCTATCAGTGCCAATTTCACCTATTCCCGTTTCTACAACTGGGAGCAGTATAATCCTAAGTTCAGTAATTCATGGGATGAATATCGTAATTCTACATGGCACCGTTTCGGGAATGTCAACTGGGCATACGAGGCAGATGGCCAGTTCCAAAGTTGGGAAGAGATTGCGTCGTGGCCGATTGACAATGACCAGAAAGGAAATACGACATTACGCCCGGGTGATATCAAATACGTCGACCAAAATGGGGATGGCATAATCAACGATATGGACAAACGCCCCATCGGATACAAAGAAGACTCCACACCCGTTCTGAACTTCGGTTTTAACCTTGCATTCGCATGGAAAGGCTTCGATTTAGCATTGGATTTCTCCGGTGCGGGAATGTCTACCTGGAATCCGTCATTAATCCAAAAGATTCCATTTAACAATAATGGAAACAACCCGGCTTACTACATGGAAGATACATGGAGACTATCTGATATCTTTGATGCAAACAGTGAAATGATTCCTGGCAAATACCCGACATTATTAATCGGAAACAATGCCAATAACCATAGTAATTATTGGGATAGCTCTTTCTGGAAGTACAATGTCCGTTATTTAAAACTGCGTAATCTGGAATTTGGTTACACCTTCCCCAAAGAGTGGCTGCAAAAATGCAGAATTAACAGTCTAAGGTTATATCTTGCCGGACAGAACCTGTTTACACTCACCAATGTACCTATCGATCCGGAAGTTTCAGCCGGTAACGGAACAGCTTACCCGAGTATGCGAATTATCAATCTGGGTTTAACACTTAAATTCTAAAAGCAATGAAATATATAAAAGGATACCTGTTATTGGGTTTAACTTTGATATTAGGATCTTGTTCTGATTTTTTAGATCGTGATCCCGATCAGATATTGACAAATGACCAGATCTTCAGCGATGCTAAAATGATAAACTCCGTATTGGCCGGTTTTTATGGAGATACAGAGAATTGGGGACAAAGTTTTGCCACTCCCGCCAGCTTTACTAAAGTGGACGACGGTTGCGTGACTGATGGTGCCCGTGATAACATGCAGGAATACAGTGACAATCAATGGCGAGTTTATCCATATAAATATATTCGTAATTTAAATCAGTTCCTGGCGGGATTAAGAGCTACAACCGTACTTGAATCTACAGAGAAATTGCGATATGAAGGCGAAATTCGCTTCTTACGCGCCTGGGCATATTTTAGTATGTGCAGAGGTTTAGGCGGTGTACCTATTGTGAATGATAACGTATACGAATATGAGGCAGGGATGGATGTTTCAGGTTTGGCTGTTCCCCGTTCCAAAGAATCAGAAGTCTACGATTATATCATCAATGAATGTGCCACTATCGCAGATTACCTGCCTACAAAGCCCACCACCAATGCCGCCCGTGCCACACGTTGGGCTGCCCTGATGTTAAAGGCACGTGCTGCCGTTTATGCAGGATCATTGGCCAACTACAATAATAAGATGGTTGCTCCTATACGCACAGAAGGAAATGAAGTCGGTATTCCGGCGGAAATGGCTACCCCATATTACGAAACAGCATTGGAAGCAGCCAAAGAAGTGATAACTCAAGCTTCTGCCTATTATAACCTGGACATAACGGTTCGTAATGATCTGGGACAGAATTTTTATAATGCAGTCTGTGTCAAAGAGAATAATCATGAAGTGATCTGGGCCAAAGATTATGCATATCCAGGAGCCACCCATGGATTCACACAAAAGAATATTCCCGCTTCTCTAGCAGAAGATCAGGAACGTTGTTATTCCGGCGCAGTATTAAATCTGGTAGAAGCATTTGAATACAAAGACAACCGCGACGGCACAATCAAAGTTAAGGATGAATCCGGAAATTACATTATGTACAGTCGGCCGGAAGATGCCTTTGCCAATAAAGATGCCCGGTTGTGGGGAACCGTACTTTATCCGGGAGCCAAATTCAGAGGTAGTGAAGTAGTGTTGCAAGCCGGTCAGAAAGTGCCCGACGGAAACGGAAATTGGAAAGAAATCATAGGTAAAGCCGATTCTTACGATGACAATAACCGCCTGATAACTTCTATCAACGGACCAATGGAATCAAATGAAATCCGTATAAACAAAACAGGTTTCTTCTTCCGCAAATTCCTGGACGAAACCATCGGTGCTTCTACCAATTCGAAGATGAGTACCATGTGGTATCCTCGTTTCCGTATTTCTGAAGCATATATGATAGCTTGTGAGGCTGCTTATGAGCTCAATAAAACCGGAGAAGATAATCCGTTGAACTACATCAATCCTGTTCGTACACGCGCCGGCATCAGCGAACTGGAATCAATTACATTTGAAGATATTGTCCGCGAATATCGGGTGGAATTTGCATTGGAAGATCATCGTTACTGGGATCTGAAACGCTGGCGCCTAGCTCACGAAATCTGGGATGGTAATTCGGAAAATCCGGATGCACAGCTCTACGAACTATTCCCTTATCAGGTTAATGATCCGGGTAGCGCCAATGACAAGATGTGGGTATTCGACAAAAAGAAAGCCTACATGGTTCCTTACCCCCGCTATTTCCAGATGAAGAACTATTATAACTTCTTCGATAACAGCTGGCTCAACAAGAACCCGTTATTAGTGAAAAATCCCTATCAGTAAAACATAAAACTGTAAAACAATGAAAAAAATAAGAACTATATTTTCTTTGCTTTCACTTTCCCTGCTTGCCATAAGTTGCGGTTTAGACAATTACGACGAACCCGAATCATTTATGGAAGGGAAAATCACGTATGAGGGAAAACAACTCGGTTTGAAAGGTACAAACGGAGGTATTCAACTACAATTGTATCAGGATGGTTATGCCAACCATGATCCTATCACCGTGTATGCCACACAGGACGGAACTTTCTCTGCAGTACTTTTCGATGGTCCGTACAAACTGGTAACTAAAGACAAAAACGGTCCCTGGGTGAATAACCGCGATACCATATATGTGGAAGTAAAAGGAAAAACACAATGTGAAGTAAAAGTCACCCCTTATTTTACAATATCAGACGAAAATATCACATTGGATAACAACATCGTATCCGGCACGTGCAATATACAGCAAATAGTACAGGATGCAAAGATAAGCCAGGCAATGCTGCTCGTCAGCAAAACAACTTTTGTTGACGAGAACACGAATATAGCCCGGCAAAATTTATCCAATATAAATCCCGGAGTAACAAATATTTCGCTGGATATTACGAGTAACCAGAATGTACAGTCAGCCAAAGCCCTATTCGCCCGCATCGGTGTAAAAGCGAACGGAGCGGACCAAGCTGTCTATTCAGAAATTTTCAGACTGAAATAATTCATCTAAGAAATAATTTGTCAGTATATTTATTAAATAAATATACTGACAAAAAAAAATAAAACAAAATTATATGACAAACAAAAACATGTTATTAATGGGAACTGCATCCTTACTGTCCCTATATACAGCAGCCCAGAATGCCCCAAAACCCAACATTGTCTTAATCATGGTGGACGATATGGGATATTCCGATCTAGGGTGCTACGGAGGAGAAATTCCTACGCCCAATTTGGATAATCTGGCAAAAAAAGGAGTACGCTTTACCCATTTCTGCAACACAGGACGCTCCTGCCCTTCCCGTGCCAGTCTACTGACCGGACTTTATCCCCAACAGGCAGGTATCGGAATGATGTCCGAAGATCCTCACTCTGCCGAAGATCACGGAGTGCATGGATATATGGGATATTTGAACCGTAATTCAGTCACCATAGCAGAAGTGCTGAAAGAAGCCGGTTATCACACCTATATGTCGGGAAAATGGCATGTCGGTATGCACGGACAGGAGAAATGGCCGTTGCAACGTGGCTTCGATCATTTTTATGGTATCTTATCGGGAGCTTGCAGTTATCTGCAACCTCATGGAGATCGCAATCTGACTTTAGACAATCAACAGTTACCCCCACCGGAACAACCTTATTACACTACTGACGCATTTACTGATTATGCGATTAAATTTGTCGATGAACGCCCCAAGGATGACAATCCGTTCTTCCTTTACCTGGCATACAATGCTCCCCATTGGCCGTTACATGCTAAACAGGAGGATATAGACAAATTTGTAGGCAAATATCGGAAAGGTTGGCAGAAAGTACGTGAGGCCCGTTTAAAACGTATGATTAAAATGGGATTGGTGGACAAAAAATGGGATCTTGCTCAATGGGAGGGTCGCCAATGGTCCGAACTGACCGAAGATGAACAAATAGAACTGGATAGAAGAATGTCAGTATATGCGGCACAAGTTCATTGTATGGATTATAATGTGGGACGGTTAATAAAGTATCTGGAAGAAAAAGGGGAACTGAATAACACCTTACTTATTTTCTTGTCGGATAATGGTGCATGTGCCGAACCTCATCGTGAGAAAGGTTTCGGCACCATCGATATGATTAACAATCCGGATGAATGGGTCAACCCGTCTTATGGTCTGCCATGGGCACAGGTTAGCAATACCCCATACCGTAAGTATAAAGTAAGAGCGTATGAAGGCGGGACCTCCACTCCATTGATTATTTCCTGGCCCGACAAGTATGCAAAATACAATGGCGAGATAAGACACAACAGAGCTTTCCTGCCTGACATCATGGCAACCTTCATCGATGCAGCGGAAACGACCTATCCGAAGACTTATCATGGAGGAAATGAGATCATTCCTTTGGAAGGCGCAAGCATGCTACCGATACTAACCAATACAGACACCGAATTGCACGAATATATTTTTGGTGAACACTTTGACAACTGTGTAGTATGGTGGAAAAACTGGAAAGCCGTTAAAGACCAGAACTCTAAAGTATGGGAACTTTTCAACTTGGAGAAAGACCGTACAGAACGGGTTGATTTGTCCAGAGAAAACCCCAAGATTCTAAAACAACTGGTAGACGAATGGAACAAATGGGCAAATACACATTATGTATATCCCAAAGGAAAATAGCCACAGAAAGGTCACATAAAGACATGCTAAATGTCTAAAAACCATATCTTAAAGCACTTGCCTCTGCTACAAATCTTTTTGTAACAGGGGCAAGTTTCATTATAGGGACTCTCCGTCCCCCATATTCTTATTCATCAAGGAATCATTCCTTCTCTCACAATATCTACCAAAATCGGTTTCAATCCGCTGACGAAACATTCCACCGCAATCACCATCAGAATCAATCCCATGAGGCGCATCATTACATTGTTTCCCGTCTCACCCAATACGTTTACCAATTTCGTAGAAGCACGAAGAATAAAGAAAGTCAGCAGGTAAATCAGGGCAATAGTGCCGATCAAAATTCCCTTCATTTCATAAGAATGTGCATCCTGCATCAAGACAATAGCATTGGCAATCGCTCCGGGACCGCATAACATAGGAATGCCAAGAGGAGTAATAGAGATATCATCCGCATACGTTTTGATTTCTTCATCTTTCAGTTTCATCGGTGTATAACGGGCTTGAAGCATATCAAAGCCGATCTTGAAGATAATCACCCCACCGGCAATACGGAAGCCATTGGTAGAAATACCGAAAAACTTAAAAAGAAACTGCCCGGCAAAGACAAATACCATTATTGTAATAAACGACACAATGGTGGCGCGACGTACGATAGACTGACGTTCCTTATCCGTCATACCATGGGTCATGGTAAGGAAGACAGGCATCGTTCCCAATGGGTTGGTCAATGTAAAGAATGAAGTGAAACAAAGTAAGGCAAAAGGCAGAAGCGTACTATCCATGATTATATCGTATTTTATGCAAAATTAAAACGCAACAAAAATACGACTTAATCCAGAAAACCTATAATAAATCCATTAATTCTTTCAAGGAATGTATGTGATAAGTGGGAAGAAAAGGGAAAGTAGTCCGTTCCGTCACATTGTAAAAAGCCTGATGCATCCCTACTCCGTGCGCTCCGGTTATATCCGCTTCCCAACTGTCACCAATCATCAAGGATTCGCGCAATTCGGATTGAGTGGCAGACAAGGCAAAATTGAATATCGCCGACCAAGGCTTCAACACTCCGAGATCTTCCGAAAGAATCACTTTTTTGAAATACCCGTCCACTCCTGCCGACCGCATCTTGCATGATTGCAATTCACGGAATCCATTGGAAAGGATATAGAGGTTATATTTAGGAGCAAGATATTCCAATACCTCCTTTGCATGAGGCATTAAAGTACTTTTAGTGGGAATAATCGCGAAAAAATCTTTCGAGAACTGTTCGGCAAGCGCTTCATCTTCCACTCCCACAGCCTGTAAAGGATAAAAGAAACGTTGACGGTTCAATTCATCTTTCGTTATTTTTCCTTCGCCGTACTCAATCCAAAGTTCGGTATTTCTTTGCTGATAAAGGGTATAATAATGATCGAACGAATCAAAATAACGGTCGAACGAATATTTCTGATATACTTCTTCAAAAGTATCACGGGCATTTTGAGAGAAAGCCCAAATGGTATCATCAAGATCAAAAAAGAGATTTTTATATTTCATCAGTAGTTATGCGTATATAGGAAATAAAAAAGCCAATGTGCTAAATTCTTGAATCCAGGAATCAGCACATTGGCAATTCAAAAAGGGATGTCTACCTTATTTTACCTGGATAACCAAGTATCTGGATACACTCCAGAATTCAGTAGGATTAGTAATCTTCAATGTCAACTGGCCTTTGTCATCTTTTACCAATTCATAAGAACCGGACGGATGAGTAGTCAGTAACTCAGCACGTTTAGAGTACAACTTGATTTCTTTGGTTGTACGGATATCGATTTGAGTGAAATAATCCTTATTGAAATCAGCGCTCTTCAATACGTCTCCGCTCTGAAGAATCTTTTGAGCTTTCAATTCAGATTTTGTACCGAATACGAACCAGGCAGCATTCAAGCTCTTTTCCTGTTCAGCAACGGTTTTAGCTTTCGCTTCGTTTTCTGCAGCCAACGTTTCTTTAGCAGCAGACAAGTCGCTGACAGCAGCATCCAATTCCTGGATACGGATATTCTTGGAAGCCAGTTCTGTTTGAAGTTCTTCGATACGTTGTTGTTTAGCGTTCAATTCAGCAGTCAAAGCGGCAACAGCTTTTTTCATCTGTGCAGAATTGTAATTACTGTTCTTCAACTGTGCCTGCAACTTTGCAATCTGCGCTTTGTTTTCTTCCATTTGTTTGGAGATGAATTCGATGTCAGAAGCAATCTGTTGCTTGGCGCTGGCAGAGTTTTCAGTGATGGTTCCACGTTGCAAGTCAACACGGCTTTCGGCAGCATTGATCTTACGGAAACCTTCCTGAACTTCATTGAAAGTACCCATCATATCATCCAGTTCAGCATTGCGCTGGTTCAGTTCCATCAAAAGAGAATCATTTTCAGCTTTCAGGTCTTTACTTCCACCTTTAAAGCTATCACACGAAGCTAACATGGCTACGCATACAAATAAAACAGCTAACTTTTTCATACGTTTACGTTTTACGTTTTTTAATGAAGTTATTTAATCATCTATTCCTGCTAATACTATCACAATCTCGCCCCGGGGTTCGGTGGCGGTAAAGTGTTCTATCAATTCAGCCAAACTGCCCCGAACTGTTTCTTCGTGGAGCTTGGATATTTCACGCGACACGGTTGCCTGACGTTCAGCACCGAAATATTCGGCAAACTGTGTTAACGTCTTCAACAGACGGTGGGGTGATTCATAAAACACCATCGTACGGTGTTCTTCCGCCAATGTCTTCAGTCGTGTCTGCCGTCCTTTCTTCTGGGGGAGAAACCCCTCGAAGCAGAACTTCTCGTTCGGCAATCCCGATGCAACGAGTGCCGGAACAAAAGCGGTTGCTCCCGGCAAGCACTGCACTTCAATGCCGTTGCGCACACATTCACGAACAACCAGAAATCCGGGATCGGAAATTCCAGGCGTTCCGGCATCCGAAATTAGTGCCACCGTTTCACCTGCCTTTATTCTATTAACAACACTTTCCACCGTTTTATGTTCATTAAATTTGTGGTGGGATTGCATTGCATTCTTTATTTCAAAGTGTTTCAACAAGATACCGGAAGTACGTGTATCCTCCGCCAAAATCAGATCGACCTCTTTCAGGACTTTGATAGCCCGAAAAGTCATGTCCTCCAGATTCCCTACCGGCGTAGGCACCACATATAGCTTTCCCATCTTGTTTTTGATTTATGCTGATTGATTAAAATATTTCTTTAGTAGCTCCAGAAAGTTGTTCACCGCCTCCTTTTCTTCATTCAATTCGACTTTCGAGGACAGAAATGCGACTGCAGTCTTGTAGGAACTCATTACTGATATCTGTTCGATAACCCGATTCATCAGATCAGTGTTGCCTCCGAACAGTTCACGAGAAAAACGGAAAGAATCATTCAAGCTGATAGCATGTCGCAAGCCGGCAGACAGTTTGAGACTTTCTCCCAACACAGCCGATTTAGGTTCTTCCTCTTTCACAACAGTTTCAACGACAGGTTCCTCAACAATTGCCGATTCCTCTTTTTTCCCTTCTTCTTCTTCTTCTTCTTCTTCTTCTTCTTCTTCTTCTTCTTCTTCTGCTGCTGCTGCTGTCTCTGCAGCTGCCGCTATTACGACAGGTTTCTCTTCCGCAACAATGGCTTCTCCTTCCTCATCTTCTTTCACAACAACCGATTCGAGAGATTGTATAATAACGGGGGAATCTTCTTCAGACCCGGCAACTTCATCCTCCTCTTCCACTGTCTCTTCCACAACTGACGGAGAAATTACCTGAACAGCATCCACCTCCTGCTGCAGTTCATCCAAACGTCCCTGCATCCGTGTAATGCTCCGCTTCAACAGTTCAGACAAAGTCGGAGTCGGCTCCTTGGTAAATGAATCCATGAGATACTTCAACTCATGAACATCCAACTCAATATCTGTTAATAGCTTCTGTTTCATGTCAGTCCATTGTTTATACGGTGCGAATGTAGGAATAATTTATGCAATAACTTAAAATAATGGATAATTTAACAGTTCTTGCACATTGAATTGCTTACCTTTGTCCACATATTTATTTAATCAAGAAAACACAAAATCTCATGGTATTATTTTCAGAAGACCACATACAGGAGACTAGAAGAAGAGGGCGGATCGAAGTAATCTGCGGTTCTATGTTCTCCGGAAAGACAGAGGAATTGATTCGCAGAATGAAGAGAGCGAAATTCGCGAAACAACGTGTCGAGATATTCAAACCTGCTATCGACACCCGTTATTCAGAAGAAGACGTAGTCTCTCACGACAGCCATTCTATCGCCTCCACTCCCATCGATTCGTCAGCCAGCATTTTACTGTTTACTTCTGAGATAGATGTAGTAGGTATTGATGAAGCACAGTTCTTCGACAGTGGTTTGATTGATGTATGCAACCAGCTTGCCAACAATGGAATCCGTGTTATCATTGCAGGATTGGATATGGACTTCAAAGGAAATCCGTTCGGACCTATGCCACAATTGTGCGCCATTGCCGATGAAGTCTCCAAAGTTCATGCGATCTGTGTGAAATGTGGTCAGCTGGCTTCTTTCTCACATCGTACAGTCAAGAATGAGAAACAGGTTCTTTTAGGCGAAACAGCCGAATATGAGCCTCTGTGCAGGGAATGTTATCTCCGTGCACGAGGGGAAGATGAGCAGAAAGTATAAACTCTATAAAAGAAACAGATTATGGAAAGGAAAAAGATAACATTCGACAGTTTTATACGCGGTTCCATCGGATGTGTGTTAGTTGTAGGAATATTAATGCTCGTGGAACGTCTTAGCGGAGTGTTATTACCTTTCTTTATTGCGTGGCTGATAGCTTATATGGTCTATCCGTTAGTCAAATTCTTCCAGTATAAGCTACGATTAAAAAGCCGCATTATTTCCATCTTCTGTTCCTTATTCCTCATTACGGTTATCGGAGTCACTTTATTCTACCTATTAGTGCCACCGATGATTTCGGAAATAGGCAGAATGAACGATTTGCTGGTGACTTACCTCACCAATGGAGCTGGAAACAATGTGCCTAAGAATCTTTCTGAATTTATCCACGAGAACATCGATCTTCAGGCGTTGAACCGTGTATTAAGTGAAGAGAATATCCTGGCGGCAATCAAGGATACCGTCCCCAGAGTGTGGACTTTGCTTGCAGAATCTCTCAACATTCTATTCAGCATCCTTGCCTCCTTCATTATATTATTATATGTAATCTTTATATTATTGGATTACGAAGCGATAGCTGAAGGATGGTTGCATCTGCTACCCAATAAATACCGTACGTTTGCCTCCAATCTGGTTCACGACGTACAGGATGGTATGAACAGATACTTCCGTGGACAGGCTTTGGTTGCTTTCTGCGTAGGCATTCTTTTCAGCATCGGTTTCCTGATTATCGATTTCCCCATGGCTATCGCTCTGGGACTTTTCATCGGAGCATTGAATATGGTTCCCTACTTGCAAATCATCGGTTTCCTTCCCACCATTTTATTGGCGATCCTCAAAGCTGCCGATACCGGACAGAACTTCTGGATTATCATTGCATGTGCATTAGCTGTCTTTGCAATCGTACAAATCATACAGGATACCTTCCTTGTCCCCAAAATCATGGGAAAGATTACCGGACTGAATCCTGCCATCATCCTTTTATCTCTTTCTATCTGGGGTTCATTAATGGGAATGCTCGGCATGATTATCGCCTTACCACTAACAACTTTGATGCTCTCCTACTACCAACGCTTTATTATCAACAAAGAAAAGATAAAATATGATGAAGTAGAAACTACTGATAATCAAGAAACAAGCCATAACGAGGAAAAATAATTGAAACTTTTTTCTACGGAATGCTTGCAAATTAAATAAAAGTAACTACCTTTGCACCCGCAATCAGGAAATAACTGATTCGCAAATAAGGATTGATTCGCTAGCTCAGCAGGTAGAGCACAACACTTTTAATGTTGGGGTCCTGGGTTCGAGCCCCAGGCGGATCACTGAAAACAAAAGAAAAATCAAGCAAATCCCTGATAATCAGACATTATCAGGGATTTCTTTTTTCTGGCAGGTAGCAGAAAATAGCCGTTTCAAGCATATTATCGGTGGATAAATCGTGGGACTAAAATTTAGTTCAAAAAAGTCCCACAAATTTGCATCTTTCTCACTGATTCATAGCATTTTGCATAGACTTACTTTGGAAGAGAATACATAGTTTTGTAACTTTAAAAACGATGTAAAAATGGCTCGAAAATCATTTTCTGTATTGTTCTTCATCAAGAAAGGCAAATTATTAAAGAACGGAGAAGCACCCGTGTGCATGAGAATCACCGTAAACGGCTGTATGGTAGATATTTCTATCAAAAGAAGCTGTCACGTAAATCTATGGAATCAGGCTAAAGAGAATTCAAAAGGTAAAGACCGTATGTCGGTGGAACTGAACCACTACTTAGAAATCACACGTTCCCACGTACACCAAATTTATAGAGAACTGGAAACTTCCGGTAAGGTTATCACTGTTGATCTTGTGAGAAAGTTGTTTTATGGTGTGGACGAAGATAACAAAACGCTATTGCAGGTATTCAGAGAACATAACGAACAAAGCCGTAAGCTAATCGGTAAGGACTTCGTAAGTAAGACCGTTCAACGGTATGAAACCACTACCCGATATTTGGAGGAATTCATCAAGAAAGAATATCAGCTATCGGATATTGCTCTGAATAACTTGGAAGCTAACTTTATTTCTAAGTTCGATGCTTTCTTGAAAATTGAAAAGGGTTGTGCGCAGAACTCGGCTATCACCCGACTAAAGAACTTGAAGAAGATTATTCGTATTGCTTTAGAAAACGACTGGATAAAGAAAGATCCGTTTGCTTACTACCGTTTCAAACTGGAAGAAACTGATCCTGAATTTCTGACAATGGACGAGATTAAGATCATTCTTGCCAAAGAGTTCACCATTAAACGAGTAGAACAGGTACGAGACGTTTTTGTCTTTTGCATTTTTACTGGCTTGGCGTTCAGCGATGTGAAAGACTTATCACCTGAACACTTAGTAAAAGACAACAAAGGGGAGCTTTGGATAAGAAAGAACCGCCAAAAGACCAAAATCATGTGTAACATTCCTGTGCTACCTGTGGCAGCTTCAATACTTGAAAAGTATAAAAATGTGGCAGAATGCACCGGAAAACTATTGCCTGTATTGAGCAATCAGCGCATGAACAGTTATTTGAAAGAAATTGCCGATGTGTGCGGAATTCATAAAAATCTTAGCACTCATACCGCCCGTCATAGCTATGCCACAAGCATTTGCCTTGCAAATGGCGTGAGTATGGAGAATGTTGCTAAGATGTTAGGTCATGCAGATACTAGTATAACAAAACACTATGCAAGGGTATTGGATCAGAATATTTTCAAGGATATGCAAAAAGTAAATAGCTGCCTGTCGGAATTGGCTATATAATAAAGATAGTAGCTAAAATTGGAAAAGGATTGGGAAGAATGAATTTCATTTTCTCAATCCTTTTCTTTTATAGTAAGTTTTCCAGAACTCAATATGAAGCATTGACAAAGGTAAGTTCCGTATTTAGCCTGTTCAAGTCCAAGCCTTCGGTTTAGATGAAAATCTTCCTCTCACTATGTTCGAGCGTATTTTCATCTAAAGACTTGCACAGACTAAATACTTCACTGGAAAAGTCAATGATTCAAATTAAATTCCGAAAAACAATGTTTTGGGCTTGGCAGGTTACTCTTTCCAACTTTCAAAGTAGTGTTTTTGGAGCAGTTTATCAATATCACTCTGACGGTAGATGATTTTACCTTTTATCTGGATAAAGGGGATTAGACCTGTATCTCTCCACTCTTGCAGGGTTCGCAAACTGACATTCAGTTTCTTGGAAACTTCATTATTAGAAAGCGTTCCCCGTTCAGGTGGGGCTTGTAATGCTTGACTATAGACTCAATGCCGTTCAGCATCGAATCAAGCGAAGAAATAAATTCTTTGACTTGTGGGGTATTTTTATTTATTAATTCCATGATTGAAAGATTGTTTTATTGAAATCTTGATTTCAAGATGGCTAGATAGCTGGCTAGTTACGCAGATAGTCACCCAAAGATGAAATGTTAAGTATATCTTTTGCCAGATCATAATCTACATAGAGCCGTTTGGATCCAGCAATAATAAAATACTGGCTACCATCTTGCTGTATCTCATAAGTAGCGGGTGAAGCCTGTTTAGTGGTTTCCGATACATATATAATAGAAAGAAGGTACTCTTTATCGCTCCGATAAATGATTATCGTAGGATTCAGATTAACGCTTTACCATGTGCCGACAATGGAAAACAGGTTGAAGGACGGGTAATCTTCTTTAGTTCTTTTCATAAGGCATAATTTGTTTGGGTGATTGATTTTGTGTTTCACTGTCCGCAATAATTCTTTCAATATCGGAAGACTTATAATAAATCTTGTTCCCAATTTGAGAATAAGCCAGCCGTCCACTGCTTCGGTAATATTGCAATATTCGTTTGCTAAAACCTAACAACAGGCACACTTCTTGACTATCCAGCCAGTTTTCTACTTTCTGGGTATGAGTGCTGCACAAACTTTCTATTCGTTTGGCAAACTCAATGAACCGCTCGCAGACATACGAAAAGGTTCTCTTTTCAATGGTTACTACTTCCATACTTTTAATTTTTAATGGCTTATAAAACGTGTTGATTCTATTTTCATCGGCAAATGAAAGAAGAATCAAGAGACGTTTTAAAAACTGTCTGGAAGTGGTGAGATTTGACTATTGCTGGCTTCTTATTGAAATAAGAAAACAGATAAATAGTATATATGTTATCGCTGAAATATATTAGATTAAGAATAGATACGCATCATATTGCCTTATTACTTTTTCTGAAACTTGAAGGACTACAGCCTTTGTTTTTTCTAAAGAATTTACTCAAATGGCTTTCATCGGTAAATCCTAGTTCTTCGGCAATCTCATTTATTCTCATTTGACTATGTAACAATCTGCTTTCGACCAATTTTAGTTTATAGCTTAATATGTATTGCTGCATTGTTTCGTTGGTGTGCTTTTTTATATAACGTCCCAAGTAACTTTCAGATATACCAAAATGCTGACTGATTTCTTTTGCTCTAATTTTACCTGTTTGATAGATATTTGCTTGGATATATTGAAGAATATCGAGAGACTTATCATCTGAACATTCATCGACTTGTTGAGGTAAAAACATAGCTATATTTCTTGCCACAACTATAATTATAGTATTTATCAACTGTGTGATAATCTCTTTACTATACAGATTCCTATTTACATACTCGCGAATAATTGCTTCAATCATTGGTTTCACTAATAGCTTATCCACCTTATTTCTAAGGATGCAACCCGGTTGATGATTTGCATGTTGCAAAATAAATTCTAATCTCTGAATATTCTCTGAACCAAATATGGCTGAATGTATATAGATGTCATTAAACTTGATATTAATGAATTTTGTAGTTGTGTGAATCTCAAAGGAATGAGAATCATTTGGAGTTATCAAGAACAAGTGTCCATCATGATATGGGAACATATTATTGTTAATCCATTGAATACCTGTTCCTGTTAAGATGTAGACTAGTTCAAAAAAAGTATGCTCATGCTCAGTTAATAACGATTCATTATGCTCGTTAAAGCTGATCTCAAATGGTTGATGAAGATTTTCTTTTTTCATACCTCAAATATAACACATAAAGCGGAATTATACCAATATAGCGAAAATATATACCTATATTTGAAATATAATAGGTATAACTTTGCCATAAATCAAAATTAGATTACTTATGAACTTTTTAGAACTATCAAAACAACGTTATTCAGCAAGAAACTATTCTTCTGATATGATTGAGCAAGAAAAACTCGACTACATTTTAGAATGTGCCCGTTTTGCTCCTTCTGCTGTAAACTATCAATCTTGGCACTTTTTTGTCGTAAAAAGTAATAAACCCAAACTACTGATTCAACAATCCTATCCACGTGAATGGTTTACCGAAGCTCCACTCTATATTGTAGTTTGTGCTGACAATTCAATATCTTGGGTGAGAAAATCAGACAATAAGAACCATGCAGATATTGATGCAGCAATAGCGACTGAACATATTTGTTTAGCCGCAGCTGAACAAGGATTAGGTAGCTGCTGGGTATGTAATTTCGATCCTGATATGCTAAAGGATAATCTTCATTTATCTCCCAATATGTACCCTGTGGCAATTATTTCATTAGGTTATGTAAAACAACCACCTGAAAAATCATCTAAAAGAAAAGATATAACCGAAATAGTTTCAATCTTATAAAAATGTAACAATTATGAAAACAGAAATGGAAAAATGTCTGGCTGGTGAATGGTATGATTGTCATAACCAAGTTTTCTTGGATTTAAAAACCCGAACACATAAGTTATTGATGAAATATAATTCATTACCTTATGAGGATAAAGAAGAAAAACACAGCTTGCTAAAAAAGATGCTAGGTAGTATCGGAATGAAAGTTTCGGTTGCCAGTCCATTTATTTGTGATTATGGCTGCAATATACATATAGGGGATAATGTTACTGTAAATACCGGTTGTACCTTTGTGGATTGTAATAAAATCACTATCGGAAGTAATGTTCTTATTGCCCCTAATGTTCAGCTTTATACAGCAACTCACCCTATTGATTTAGATGAACGGCTAGCGCCTGTTGAAACAGAAGATGGAATAAAACGAGTTCGCCGCACTTACGCTTTGCCTATTACAATTGAGGATGGATGCTGGATTGGTGGAGGTGTAATAATCCTTCCCGGAATAACAATTGGGTACGGTAGTGTAATTGGATCAGGTAGTGTTGTTACAAAAGATATTCCGGCAAATAGTTTAGCTGTTGGAAATCCATGTAAAGTGATACGTCAAATCAATCAAACTAAGAAACTATGATAAAATTGGTCGCTTTTGATTTGGATGGTACAATTGCCGATACAATCCCAATGTGTATCGAAGCCTTTAAGCAGGCAGTATCTCCCTATGCATCAAAAATATTGTCAAAAGATGATATTGTGAAAACATTCGGACTTAATGAAGAGGGAATGATTAAAGAGGTCGTTTCAGAAGATTGGGAAAAAGCTCTGGTTGATTTTTATGTGATATACAAAGAAATGCACACAGTCTACATTCAACCATTTGTGGGGATAAGAGAATTGATAACAGAGTTGAAGGAGAACTCAATTATTGTATCTTTGATAACAGGTAAAGGTCAAAGGAGTTGTAATATTACGCTTCACCATTTTGAAATGGAAGCTCTTTTCGACAGTATTTCAATCGGATCGCCAGATAGAAACACAAAAGCGGAATCAATGGCGGAACTAATGTCAAAATATAATATCCAACCAGCAGAAATGGTATATGTTGGAGATGAATTTTCCGATATTACCGCTTGTAGTAAAGTTGGAATACAATGCTTATCTGCTGCATGGATAGCCTCACTCTCAAAAATGAAGAAATTAGAAAAGGAAAATCAAGGATATGTGTTTAGTTCTATCAAATCACTTCATTCTTTTCTAAAGAAAGAAGCTCATTTAGTTTAGATTCATATTCGTAGATTGATTTTAGTATTTTCTGGCATAATGGATATTTATTGGTAATATAAAAGCATGAAATCAGACGTTAAGTCTTTCTATATAATACTTACCATTAAAATTATGCTTATGAATGTATTGTTAAACATGAGGATGTTCAGACTATTCTCTGAAACCTCACAAGAAGTAACTAATAGTGAAATGCAAGAAGCCTATGGCGAATTTGTTGAACAGATTAGAACTATAAGTAATGGAAATGATTATTCAACTACTTATCGAATTCTTGCAGCTACCCGTATCGAGATAGCTTTACTTGAAACAATACCTCTTTACGGGCAGGGGGAAAAATGCGCTTAAAAAGCTGTTCATACAAAAGGCACAGGCTACTGTTACCGCAGAAATGGAACTGCTGAATCTAAAAATTCAGTACCCCAGCCAATTTCAAAATAGAATAAACAGCCTTCCACCTTCACCACTCTATTTGACCGACAATACCAACCTAGTTGAAATCATGGAGTTGATTAGTGGACTATTCCTATCACAAAGAGTAGTAACCCATGCCGGAACAAAATCACCATTAACAGAAATTGGGAGAGCATTTGAACACCTCTTTAATATCAAATTAGGAGATGTTCACAAGAAACACGAAAGCGTCATAAAGCGCAAGCCATCTAAAGTAACTGAATTTTTAGATACACTTCGCAAAGCTATTGCCGAAGAAAGTAAAAAGAAAGGCTATCTATAAATCAGGAACTTACCAACAATTGTTAGGGGAGTAGATATACTACACCCCTAACTTATTTGCATCCATTTACCGTACTTTGCTTCATCAATCGATTGAAAATAATAATGTTGAACTAAAAAATGAAGCAAAATGTATATAGACAATGAAAACTTTGAGAAGTGGATGGAAAAGCTATCCAAAAAACTCACTGAAATCGGACAAGACTTGAAATCACTCATCAATACTGATACGGTACTAGATGATAATGAGAAGATTCTCGATAATCAAGATTTAGCTTTTCTCCTGAAAGTATCTTTCCGAACTCTTCAACGCTACAGAGTAAATAATCAACTTCCTTATTTCACTATCGGAAGGAAAATTTATTATCGGGCTGTAGATATTCGAGCTTTTGTTCGTGAACGTGCCGATTCTCAAACCTACAAACGGTTTGAAAAAGACAATCAGTTGACAAATCAGCCCTGATAGCAAAACGCAGTAGAGGGAAGAAGCCTGTGTGCGGGCTATTTCTTTGTGTTGTCACCTCGATTTAACAGAAACTGTTTCACCTAGCGATTCAGCCCGTTTCGCTTAATCGAGCAAGAGGGAACTGGACAAGTCCTGTTCTCCCTCTTGCCCTGCGGGGCAAAGCCTTTGGCTTTAGCGTGTTACAAGAACACGCTGTAATGACACCTGTAATAAGCATTTTCTTTGTAATGCTTATTATCAGGTATTTATCTATTCATATTTCTATAAAAAAGTAATTACCATGCCAAACAACAGTCGGAAAACGATATTCACTACCATTTCCATAGACAAGGAAACGGCAGTTTTGGTAGAGAAGATATGCAAACGCTATTCACTGAAAAAGAGCGAAGTTGCAAAGTTGGCGTTCGGGTATATAGATAAGGCACATATCAATCCATCCGAAGCACCTGAATCTGTAAAATCGGAACTAGCGAAAATAAATAAGAGACAGGATGATATCATCCGCTTTATCCGTCACTATGAGGAAGAGCAACTGAATCCCATGATACGGGCAACAAATTCTATTGCTTTGCGTTTCGATGCTATCGGTAAAACTTTGGAAACTCTTATTCTCTCTCAACTGGAAGCCAGTAAGGAGAGACAAACAGCCGTGCTGAAAAAGTTAAGCGAACAGTTCGGCAATCATGCCGATGTGATAAACAACCAATCGAAACAGATTAACGCACTCTACCAGATACACCAACGGGATTATAAAAAGTTGCTTCACCTGATACAACTCTATTCAGAACTTTCTGCTTGTGGGGTGATGGATAGCAAAAGGAAAGAGAACCTAAAAGCGGAAATCATTAATCTGGTAAACACATAGAGTCATGCACATAGATTTCGCTCCACCATCGAAGGGTACATATAATAATGCTGGCAGTAGCTGGCAGTTAGCCAATTATTTAGAACATGAGGATTTAGAACGAATGGAAAAGGGTATCTATACAGAAGGCTTTTTTAATCTGACAGATGATAACATCTACAAATCAATGGTCATAAAAGATATAGATAGTAATATTGGACAACTTCTAAAAACAGATGCTAAGTTTTATGCTATCCATGTCAGCCCATCGGAAAAGGAACTTCGGGCAATGGGAAACACTGAACAGGAGAAAGTCGAAGCCATGAAACGGTATATCCGAGAGGTGTTTATTCCTGAATATGCCAAAAACTTCAACAAAGAACTATCCGCTTCGGATATAAAGTTCTTTGGTAAAATTCATTTTGATCGTAATCGTTCAGATAATAGACTGAATATGCACTGTCATTTGATTGTGAGCCGTAAAGACCAAGCCAATAAACAGAAGCTATCACCCCTTACTAATCATAAGAATACTAAGAGAGGAATAATTAAAGGAGGTTTTGACCGTATAAATCTGTTCCAACAAGCGGAACAAGGCTTTGATAAATTATTTGGCTACGACCGCCAACAAGCCGAATCGTTCGACTATCACAACACGATGAAGAACAGTTCTATATTTGAACAGCTTGCTATCCAAGAGCAACAATTTACTGGGGAAAAGAAAAGTGAGGTTCAACAATCTGGTGAAAAAGTAAACAAGATTTCTTGCAATCTTGATAGCAAGGAAGATAATAAACATTCTTACATTCAGCAAAATAACAGTAGTGATGATTCTCTATTATCTATCTTCTCATTGGGAGATGGCAATAATTACAATGCAACATCGGCAGAGGAATTACAGGCACAGAAACGCAAAAGGAAAAAGAAAAAAGGAATTAGACGATGATTGAATATGAAGAACTAAGAAATGATATAGACCACTACCTAATAATACTTTTCGAATATCATAAAGTGTCTATTTATTTAAAATTGAAAGGATAAAAACGTTTTCTCTAGTTGCCTCATATTCATCCGATTGAGTTTTAGTAAAAAACGGATAGAATATAATATGCAATTTCTCTGGTTCTTGACTATGATAGCTCTAAAGTATGAATTCAAGCATATAGGAATTGAATGCAGCAATACCAAAAGGAGTACATTCGCAAAGAAGATCGGTTCTTGTTCCGTGAATGAAAAGAACCATCAAAAAGGCTTATTTTTCAAAGAAAGGTATATACCAAGAAAAAAGCATTATCTACAGTATTTAAAACAATGCCAAATATTTTGTGCAATAATTTTGCTTTATCATCTTATTTTAGTTAATTTGTATTCTATCAAAGAAGTAAGTGTAATGAAACAGAAAAGAATTCAAACGATAAATGCTATATTAGATCAGGATTTAGAAGCATTGTTAAAACAAACAGATAAATATGAGGATCTAGTCAATGGGCGGATCTTGTGTGAAAACTGTAAAAAAGTAATTGCAATTGAAAATATCGGTATAGTTCTGCCTGATATACAAAATGACACTATGAAGTTAAGGTTTTATTGCGATGATATTGATTGTATTCAGAAATACTATTTAGAAAATGGAAGAGGCTGAAATATACAATGATATTAGAACTATTCTAACATCTTTAGGACTGCCAATAATAGCAGTTATTGCTATAGTTATAGCATTCTTTTTCCCTGATAGAATTAAAATATGGGTAGGAGTTTTTCAATACCATATAGGTAGAATATGTGTTGGCGTTAGAAAAAGCTCTATAAAAAACCGCCTAGAAGGAGCTTGCACTCATTCTTTAAAAAAATTAGGAAAAGAATTACCCGACTTGGAGATTCCAGAATTATCTATTAAATGGGTAAAAGAAGATAATTTACAAGCAAAACTTAAGGAAGGTAAAGCTATTGTTAAACTACGTTTTTCGGACGATCAAACGCGAAACATAATTAATGCAGCAACTGTATACGTAAAAGAAGCTTTTCTTATACACTCAAAGCCTTACATGAGTGAAAATTTTGTAAAGGCAATGGATTTTTCTATCACAAAAAAAATATTGTTAGGAGTTCATAATAATAAACGAAATGTTATTAGCGAATTCATAAAAGAATATGCACTGGATCTTAATTCAATACAAGACAAATGTTCCCAGATTGAAGTTATCGATGATGCAGGATTATTTACTAGAATATTAATTCGAGAATTAGATTTTTTTGGAAATAAATTAATAGGTAGAAACCCTTCGGATGATTACAAAAATGAATCAGACAAATTTCTATCATTTCTGCATGAAATTACAACTAGAGATGCTGATGATCTTACCCCATTACAATTTGTGGAAAATATTCTAAAAGTAGGAGTATTACTTGTTGCAAAGAAAGATACTTATTATCAACATGGATTACACCCATATTTAAGACGTATAAAATTAGGATTAGCAAGAGGTATAAAAACATTTTATTTATTGGCAAGAGAAGACAAAGTTGAGATATTAGAAAGCGTAGCTAAAGAACTTCTACTTACTGGAAATTTTATTCTGATAAATAATCCTAGAAGTTTCAGTGATTCTTATAATCGTGAAGTTATTTGTTATTGTCTTAGAATAGATACTGAAAGCTCCTTGACTTCTACATACAGAGAAATTTCTCTAGCTTTGGACAGCAAAGACAAAATGCAGGGAGTTGTGACAAAGTTGAGGGAAGATGGTCTTAAAGTTGATGTTAATGGAGTAGAAGGGTTTGTCCAAATAAGAAATTTGAGTGCTTCAAAAATATCAGATATAAGAAAATATTTCAAGGAAAAAATGCTTATCGAGTTAATTCCCATAGAAATAGGTAGTACTGGAATTGTCGAATTCACTCTAATAAATACTTGCAGTGATCCTAATAACTTAATTAATGCTAATTTTGAAATAGGAAGAACTATATCAGCCAAAGTAAAATACTGCGATGATGATTTTGTAAAATTTGATGTGGGACATGAAAAAATAGAAGGCATTTCATTTAGGAAAGATTTAACATATAGCCGATTCTCATTACTCCATAAGCAATATGAATTAGGTACAGAACATGATTTTATTGTTAAAAACAACGATTTTGAAAATAATACGATATATCTTAGATTAAAGCAGTTAAAAGATCCTTGGGATTCATTGACGATTAGAAAGTTTAGTCAAGTAAACTTCTTAGTATGTAGAAAAGTAAATTATGCATTTATTGGAGAACTCCAAGAGGGGATAGAAGGAATACTTGCTTACAAAGAATTGTCTTGGTTTAGTTCTGAAATTGAAGTTATTAAAAACTCTATAAAGTTAAATAATAATGTAGATTGCGTTGTAAAAGACATAGACAAGGAAAAGCGTATCATTTATTTAACATTAAAAGACAGACAGAATAATCCTTATTTTGAATATCTTGATACCAATAGAAATAAGGTTGTCGAGTTCTTTGCAATTGAGGAAACCATATATGGTATTTTGGGAAGTATTGAAAGCAAGTATCAAGTTTTCATTCCTAAAAATGAACAGTCTTGGAATGGAGATAAATATAATTGCAAGATTGGGAAAAAGAACAAGGTTGTAATTAAAGAATTATCCAATCGAGGTGATTCCTTAATCGGTACATTTAGGCCATTAATTCCTCATCCATTAGCACTATTTTCAAATAAGTTCGATGTTGGACAAATATTAAAACCACTAAAAGTACTCAATACCTATAATTGGGGAGCAACCTTTATTATTAGTATTGGACATAAAAAGTTTGAAGCCCTCTTGTTTAAGGGAGATATTAGTAATCTATGTTTTATAAAATCTTGTATTGGGATTTTTGATAATATTGATAAAATTCCGTTAGCTATAAAGGAAATAGACTTAGATAAAAATAGAGTAATATTAAGTCTAAAGGAGGTATTGAAAAATAATCTACAAAGAAGTAGAGAGTGTAAATATGCAAACGAATATGAATCGATTATTATTGGCAGCAATAATCAGGGTTATGTTGTTTTACTTAAAGGTCTATGGATTGAGGCTATATTAGAATCTACACAAACTTATGAGACAGGGAAAATACTTACTCTTAGACCAGCGAGATTATCAGATGAGATCATTATTTTGACAGATGAATAGTTTAAGGAGAAGAATGTCGTACTTAGAGTTTCATAATCCTTAAATCTTCTTATCTTCTCTTATATTGCACAATTCTCTTTTAATACTTTGCATACTCATTAGAAAAGACTATTTTTGCTTTCAGTATTCTCCGTGAGCAAACTACCGCAAAAGCAAGTAGCAAATTAGTGGGATAATTCATGGGATATGCTTGAAGCAAGAAATATAAAGTTTTAAATATCAGTGTGGTAACTCCGTTTGGAGAATCCCAGGCGGATCACCAAGAAAATCCCTTGATAATCTATGATTATCGGGGGATTTTTCTTAAAAAGACTTTCAATCCTACTCTCACAAAACTTTGCTAGTAATTTATAACATCACAATCTTTTATTACATATCTATTGATCTTGTTAGTTTCAATAGAAGGTTGTACCTTTGCCATCATTTTATCAGTTAATATTTTACACAAATGACCTTTATACACAATTTATTTCTCATTCCGGGACGTGGAATAGGCCAAGTGATGTTTCAGAATAATGCGTTATCTGGATTATTAATGCTAATTGGAATATTTCTAAACTCATGGCAAATGGGAATACTAGCAATTTGCGGTAATATAATAAGTACACTGACAGCCTATTTCTCGGGATATAAACATGATGATATTAAAAATGGATTATATGGATTTAATGGAACTTTAGTAGGTATAGCAGTTGGCGTATTTCTTCAATTATCAGTAGGAAGTTTAACCATGCTGACTATCGCTTCGGCCCTTTCCACATGGATTGCCTATTTTTTCAGTCGACAACGTTTGCTCCCTGGCTTTACTGCTCCTTTCATTCTTGCTGTATGGGGAATGTTGGGAGTTTGTAGCTGGCTTATATCAGATTTACTACCTGCTTCCGATACGGTTATTGATACCACACAGAATATTAATTATTTCCAAGCCTTCTGTTTAGGCATAGGGCAAGTCATGTTTCAGGGAAATACAGTTCTAGCCGGATTACTTTTTCTTATAGGCATTTTGATCAATTCTCGAAAGGCAACTCTCTATACTATCTTAGGAGCACTTCTTCCTATTCCTCTAGCTATTTTGCTAGAAGTAGATGCTACAAACTTAAATGCCGGATTAATGGGGTATAATGGTGTATTATGTGCCATAGCTTTAGGAGGAACGACATGGAAAAGTGGAGTATGGGCAGGATGCTCAGTCTTATTGTCCACTGCATTACAGATCCTAGGAATGGGATTGGGTATCATTACCTTAACCGCTCCTTTTGTTATATCTGTATGGATTATAATAATGATACAGAAAGCAATGAGGACACAGAATAAATAAAAGACTATTTGTACTATTTGTTACTAGTGAAAATATCAAATAATCTCGGAGTGTTATACTTGGCAGGAGCTTCCTATATTATTTTGAATGAGTATAAAATATTACCACATTTAAGCCGAAAGACAAGCGTACATTAGTCCAATGAGTGTAATGTAAGAAACTATCATATCACTTTTTTAGCTGAATTTAATTATATTGTTATAGAAAATAGCAAAGTGAATTAACCTTCTTACTCATATAAAGTGATATAAACAATTTCCCGCATAATAAATGAACCATCATACATTCATACTTAATGTTTAGATTTAGAATATCTATTAAACTCCAAATAAAAGCAAATCACCACAACAACTTCAATAAATAAAGTTATATATTTTTTCAACATAAATATATTGATTAAATATACCCTATATCAATATTATTCTTTCAAAATATACACTCAATAATTTTTTATTATCATCTATATAATATATATTTGCAATAAAAAGTAACCATAAATTACAATAGCTATGAAAACAAAATTTAAAGATCTCCTAAAAGGCATTTTTTTAACATCTGTAGCTTCACTTATTTCATCTAACGAAGCCAATGCTATATCTTATGACCTTTCAAGAATAAGTGATGACAACAACATTGAACAAGGAAAAAAGAATGATCTCTCACAGAAATATATACTTAAAATCCATAACGACAACTTATTTCTAATAGCAGGACATAGAAGCCATCGCTCGCACTCTTCACATAGATCTCATTCTTCACACAGATCTAGTAGCTATGGAAGCTATAGTGGTTCTTCAACTACTACAAGCTCCAGCACTTCAACCTATAACACTAATACAACGACTAGTACAAAAACTACTTACTCATTAGGAGAAAGAAATATTATTAGTGGTGTTTCAGGTAAAGATGTTGCAGAATTAGCTAATAAATTAGTTAAGATAAGATATATAATAAAGTCAGACATAGAAAAGAATTATTCTGGAGATGTCAAATACTCTATTAGACTAGAAAATGCTATTAAGAAATTTCAAAAGGATCATAATCAAGTTGTAGACGGTATTGTTGGAAAGAAAACAATTGAAGCTATTAACAAACAAATAGAACAAATAAATCGTGAAACAGTAAATACGGACGTTCAAAAATATAATTTAGGAGACCGCATACTTAAAAAACAAATGCAAGGGTACGATGTAACCCAACTTAAAAACATCCTAATCGACAAAGGATATTTATCTGGAAAACTACTCAAGGGAACCTCTCTTTTTGATGAAGAAACAGAAAAAGCCGTTATCAAATTCCAAAAATCAATAGGAATAGATGCTGATGGCATTGTAGAAACCCAAACAGTATATTTTTTAAAAAAGTAATATTCAATTATGATTAAAGCTGAATTAAGGTCAGAAAACACATTTTGTTTTACAATCAATGCCTCTATATTCAATGAGCGTGTATTGACCAAAGCATTATATTGGTATACAGAATCATTTATTATTTATTGGAATGAAAACAAAGATAATTTATTTGAAATAACTTTGGAACTTAAACCAAGTGCAAACAAGATATACACATTTGAATATGTAACCCATAAATTTAATCAAGATTTAATTGATTATAAAAACAGAGATTTGATTACTAATGAAACTAAAGATATTCGTAACATCTTATATGTAAAAGCTTTTGCTAACAACGATGATTTTGAGGATTTTAATTTAGCATCGGAATAATGAATCACTACTATTTATTACCATTCCGCTTCGAAAGAATCAAGGAACAGGAATTACTCGTCAATGAATTGGGTGATTTCATTTTCGTGCCAACAGGCACTACAGAACGAATCATCAAACGCCAACTTAGCAATCAAGAGGATCTTTACAAGGATTTAGTTGCTAACTTCTTTATCTCTGAAAGTCCTATCCCAGAGCTAATAGACAATATAGCAACACGACTAAGAACTAAAAAGGCCTTTCTCGATTCATTTACATCACTACACATTTTTGTCTTAACTTTAAGATGTAATCAAAATTGTATTTATTGTCAGGCTTCAAGCAAGGAAAGCTGTGAAGCTATCTATGACATGAAAGAAGAACATCTTTTCAAAGCCATAGATTTGATGTTTCAAAGCCCATCGCACTCCATTACAATGGAATTTCAAGGTGGAGAACCATCCCTACCTTTCCAACTACTACAGAAAGCAGTAAAAAGAACTGTTGCATTAAATCAAGAATTTAAGAAACAAATAACATATGTTTTATGCACAAACTCCATCAACCTAACAGATGAAATACTATCATTTTGCAAAGAATATAATATACTTATCTCAACTTCCTTAGATGGTCCAGCTTTCATTCATAATCATAACCGAGGAAAAGCTGATAGCTATAACCGTGTAATAGAAGGAATTAACAAAGCTAGGAATTATTTAGGAACAGACAGAATATCAGCACTAATGACCACATCAGAGTTGTCAATAAATCATCCCAAAGAGATTATTGACAATTATTTGTCGAATGGTTTTAATAATATATTTCTTCGCCCCCTAAATCCTTATGGATTAGCCCTTAACAATACAAATTGGGAAACATATTTCGATAATTTCATAAAATTCTATAAATCCGCATTGAACTATATTATTGACATAAATATTCAAGGTCGATTCTTTGTTGAAGAATTCACCTCCATATTATTACGTAAAATACTTACTCCTTTTACAACAGGTTTTGTTGATTTACAATCTCCCTCTGGAATCATCAATAGTGTTATTGTTTATAATTACGATGGTTATGTATATGCATCTGATGAATCAAGGATGTTAGCAGAATATAATGATAACACATTCAAGTTAGGACACATTACAGATAAATATGAAAGTCTTTTTTATGGAAGAAAGGCTCAACAAATAGCCCTAATTTGGGGAACTGAATTTATTGCAGGATGTGCCGATTGCGCTTTTCAATCTTACTGTGGAGCTGACCCTGTACGAAACTACTCTGCCCAAAATGACATGTATGGCTTTCGTCCTACTTCTTCTTTGTGCAAAAAACACAAAGCAATTATCACCTATATATTCTACTTAATTCAAAATGAATATGATAGGGTTATGCCAATATTCAAACAATGGATCAATAGAAATGAAAATGAATTTTGATATAAATTCCAATGATAATTCACTGTTCGTTACCTCACAATGTAATAACAGATGTTTAATGTGTGCACAACCACCATTAAACAGGGATGACATCGATTCCTTTTGGAACAAAAGCATCAAACTAATAGACAATGCTCCCAACGGATTAACTAATATAGGGATCACTGGCGGAGAACCAACGCTGTTGCAAGAAAAATTAATACACTTAGTTGAATATATAAAACTTCGTTATCCAGAAAGTCTAATACATATACTTACTAATGGGAGAGCCTTTTCAGACATTCGCTATACCATGAAATTTAAAGAAATTTCCAATCTTTTATTTGGCATTCCATTACACTCTGACTTTTCAATAGACCACGATACCATAACACAAGTAAAGGGTTCTTATACAGAAACAATGAAAGGATTATATAATCTCGCAAGTATAGGGGCAGACATAGAATTGCGTATAGTCATTAACAAAATGAATTACCAAAGATTACCCCAATTATCTGAATTTATATGGAAGAATCTACCATTTGTTGCATACATATCATTCATGGGACTAGAAGACACTGGTTATTCGATCAAAAATCACAATAAAGTTTGGATCGACCCGATTGATTATCAAAAAGAGCTTGAAAAGGCAGTTGTAAATTTAGCAGAATGGAAACTAGATGTTTCTATTTTCAACATTCCTATTTGTTTACTAAAACCATCATTATACAAATTCGCAAAAAAATCGATTTCTGATTGGAAAGTCTGCTATATAGATGCTTGTTCTAAATGTTCTAAAAAGCATGAATGCTGCGGTCTATTCTCAACATCCAAAATACAAAGTCCCAGTATAAAACCCATATAATAAAACAAAAAACGAGCTATACTTACATATAGAACTAGAATATTTGATTCAACGTATCAATACAAAAATAAAAGTTTTTATCAGTTTTACCCTCATACTCTCACCCTTGCGTTAATCTCCCTATTCATCAAAGTTTCAGGTATGAAGATAAAAGTACCATCTTACCACACGAAATAGCTGCTTTTATGCTGTGAAAAATGCTGTAGTGCAGTAAACTTAAAAATAGTGCATCCAAACTCCTTGAACTAAAAAGAGTTTGGATACCTCAATATTTATAGTAAAAAACACTATTTATAAAGTTTCAATGAAATCTTAGTTATATCCGAATGAATAACCAAATATCTTTTTTCTACATTCTTTCTAAAAAAAATTACCTTTTCACTTACTATCCTCTTTTCCCTTACTATATTTTTCTCTTTCTATTTTCAACAATTCCTCAAACAATTTCACAGCTTGCTCCATTGAAAAGTGATTGAGATTTTCCACATGAGTTATAGGGCCTATATTAGATGCACTCACATGACAGTTCTCATAAAAATTGTTTGTGCTATATAGGACTGTTTCTTCCGTGAATTTCTTTAAGCCATCTTCCGTGACACCTAACGCGTCAGCTACTTGTTTTAATTTATCGTCATCTATTTTTTCCGATTGCTCCATTTTGGAAATAGCCTGTTTAGTCACTCCCAATAATTCACCCAAATCAGTCTGCGTCATGCCACGAAGACGACGTATTCGTTCTATTTTCCGTCCCAAATGCGAATTGTTTGTATAAAATTCAGTTTCCATAATAATAAATTTATTTCTAACTTACCTCAATCTACTAATTTATAATCACTTATTTTTCAGTAACTCCACTTTCTCCCTTTCACTTTGGAGTAAACGTTCATACAATTCCACTATTTTATCCAATGGATTGAATTGTTGTGCGATTGATGTGGAACCTTGTTCAAAGGTGTTGTCTCTGATATTATTAATATTATAGATAGCCTTCTCCACATCAAAGTCTTTAATCACTTCTGCAGATATTCCCAATACAGAAGCAATTTGATTTAAAAGGCCTTCTTCTATTTCTTCCTGTTTCTCAATCTTTGAGATGACCTGCTGGTTTACACCAAGATCAGCTGCTAGAGCTTCCTGCTTCATACCAAAGTAAACACGGATCTTTTGTAGATTATGCCCTACATGTCTCCGGTTCGCTTTATCTTTTACTTCGATATCCATATCATTATTTTTTTAAGTAGTACATTGAGACAAAGATAGTAAAAATCAACCCAAATCAAATCAAAGTCAACTTTATTTTTTTCAATCCCCAGTTCTATATGCATAATTTTGCCCTGTCAGTTTTTTTACTGACATGAATCGTGGCGCCACATTCAAAACAGTAACAGAATAATGTTCAATTGGCATTGACATTCTGAACAATCATCATTTAACCAATAAAATCTAATAGCCTATGGGGTAAGTAAAGTCATTACAATCGAAACATAGCTTTAAATCATCCTGAAATTTAGCTATCCAAAAACAAATTAGTAAACATACAATTAAACAAAAAGCATGAAATCATTTTCTGATAAAACAAACATAGGGGAGAATAATCCCCTAAAGACTGTTTATAGAATGAATTTTTACCTATTATTCCTATTAATAGGTTCATTATCGATACTTGGATCAACACGGGCTTATTGCCAACAGAACAGAACGATATCGGGTATAGTGAAAAACTCTCAAGGAGAGACGATTATCGGAGCGAATATCGTTGAAAAAGGTACCAGTAACGGGACGATTACGAATGTAGACGGACTGTTCACACTGCGCGTAGCGCCCAATGCAGTATTAAAGGTATCTTATATGGGATACACGGAGCAGGAAGTCAATACACGCAACAAGAACAAGCTGGAAATCATACTGACAGAAGATGCCAGACTGATTGATGAAGTAGTGGTGGTAGGATACGGATCGGTCAAAAAACGGGATTTGACGGGGGCAGTAACCTCCGTCAAAAGTGCGGAAGTACTGGCCGCCCCTACCAATAATGTAATGGAAGCCCTTCAAGGCAAGATACCCGGAATGGATATCACCAAAACTTCGGGACAGGTAGGAGGTGATGTCACTATTCTGTTACGTGGTTCACGATCTATTTATGGCAGCAACGAACCGTTGTTTATTATCGATGGAATCCCCGGCAGCTATAGCCAGGTCAGCCCGTCGGACATCGAGAGTGTAGATGTATTGAAAGATGCTTCTTCCACCGCCATTTATGGTTCTGCAGGAGCAAACGGCGTTGTCATCATCACCACAAAAAGAGGAAAAGAGGGAAAAGCGACCGTAAACTTCGATGCTTATTACGGATTCAGCGGTTCACCCAACTACAGACATGGGATGACGCGGGATGAATGGGTCACCTACCAACGGGAAGCTTATAAATATAAAAACGGTGACTATCCCACCGATATGTCCGCCCTACTGGGAAAACAGGATTTTATAGATGCATACAACAACGGCAAATGGATAGACTGGGTGGATGAAGTGTCGGGCAACACGGCTACCACACAGAAATACAGTCTTTCGGTCAGTAGCGGCACTGAAAAAACAAAATTATTTGCTTCAACTTCTTACAACCGGGAGGAAGGTTTACTTAATAACGAGAATCTGAACAGATATTCATTACGCCTCAATCTGGATCAGCAGATCTTTTCATGGGCAAAGGTGGGCTTTACTTCCAATTTAGTCTACCGGGACTTGAACTCCGGTGTGAAAAACACATTCACCAAATCTCTCTCCTCCATCCCGCTGGGTGATGCTTATACCGAAGAAGGAGAGATCAATCACGAATACATCACGGGACAATATTCCCCGATGAGTGATTTCATAGAGAATCAGTATGTAGACAACACACGTTCCACCTATCTGAACATGAGTGGCTATGTCGAACTAACTCCCGTCAAAGACCTGACTTTTACCAGTCGTGTCAATGGTACTTTGAATCACTCACGCCACGGGCAATACTGGGGAGAGAAGTGCAATGCCAACCGTCCGTCTTATGCAGGTTCACCGCATGCTTCCATCACCAACAACAATGCCTGGAATTACACTTGGGAGAATATTCTCGCATACAACACAACCATCGCAAAAGACCATAATCTGGGAGGTTCACTGATTACTTCCTGGAATAAGAACCAGTCGGAAAGTAGCATGGCTGCCGCCAGCGGTCAGATGGTAGATCAATGGTCTTTCTGGCGACTGACATCAGGTACTTCCCAACATGTGGAATCCGACTTCGCACAGACACAGAAAATGTCTTTTGCCTTCCGTCTGAACTATTCATACAAAGGCAAATACCTGTTTAATTTCTCTACCCGTTGGGACGGTGTTTCACAATTTTCTACCGGACATAAATGGGATGCTTTCCCCGCAGGCGCACTGGCGTGGAGAATATCGGACGAGACATTTATGGAAAAGACGCGCAGTTGGCTGGATAACCTGAAGTTGAGAGTGAGCTACGGTATCACGGGTAACTCGGGAGGAACCACCGCATACAGCACCACAACACAAGCCTATGTATATACAGCTTCGGGAATTTCCATTAACGGGAAGATCGTCCCTTTCACACAGTACTCTGGTACTTACGGTAGTTCCGATCTCGGATGGGAAAAATCATACAACTGGAATATAGGATTAGATTTCGGTATCCTGAACGGTCGCATCGACGGCTCGGTAGAATGGTTCAAAACGACAACCAAAGGATTATTATTCAAACGTACATTACCCATCACCAGCGGTCTGACCGGATGGGGATCGCCTCTAGCCATCTGGCAGAACATCGCCCAGACCAGTAATCAAGGTGTGGAAGCAACGATCACTTCGCACAACATACGGCACAAAGATTTCACCTGGAACACCACTTTATCCGTCACCTGGAACAAGGAACAAATAGACGACCTGCCTGACGGTGACCTGATTGCCGAAAACCTGTTTGTCGGTGAACCGATTAAAGCTATTTACGGATACAAATATGACGGAATCTGGGGAACCGATACCCCGCAGGAGACATTGGATGCCTACGGTGTAAAACCCGGCTTCATCAAGATAGAAACCTTAGACCAGAAAGGTGATGGAGGCGTACATAAATACAGTACGGAAGACCGGCAAATTCTAGGACATTCCAATCCGGATTGGATCATCGGATTCAGTAATTCCTTCACCTACAAGAATTTTGATTTATCCATCTTTGCCATGGCGCGTTACGGACAAACAATCAACAGTGACCTGCTCGGCTATTATACCGCCGAACAGAGCGTAACCAAGAATCAGCTGGCAGGCGTAGACTACTGGACAGAGGACAATCAGGGCGCCTATTTCCCCCGTCCCGGAACGGCAGATGAACAAAAAACCGTATATCCTTCATTAAGAGTACGCGACGGTTCCTTTATCAAGATTAAGAATATCACACTGGGATATACGCTGCCTGTAAATATTTCACGCAAGGTTTTGATGGAGAAATGCCGCATCTATGCCACAGCCTACAATCCGTTCATCTTCGTAAAAGACAAGCAGTTGAAAGATACTGATCCCGAAACCAACGGTTCGGATGCATTCCCTACCTACCGGCAATTTGTTTTTGGCGTTAATTTGACATTCTAACTAAAGATTATAATCATGAAAAGTATATATATAAAATTCATATTTTGCAGCGTGCTGCTCTCGGCCCTGTCTCTACACTCCTGCACTTTGGACGAGTACAACCCGGGTGCATTTACCAAAGAGGCTTTGGCTACTTCCATCGATGGATATGAAACCCTGATTAACCAGTGTTATTTTGCCATGGAAAGATTTTATTACGGTGCTGCCGACTGGATGTCATTGACTGAAGGTGACACCGATCTTTGGACATATAAAGCCAACGAATCAACCAGTTACACACAGTGGTTCTGGTTTTTCGCAGGAACATCGCCCAATACGACTTACACCAATAATTGGTGGAACGGGACGTACGACGGTGTGGGAGCCTGTAACGAAGCTATCGCATTAGGAGACAAACCTCCTTACACCACGGAAGAGGAACGGAATGCCAAGATTGCGGAAGCCCGTTTTCTTAGAGCTGTGTATTATTTCAATGCGGTGGAACAATTCGGAGCAGTGACGATGCTCACAGAACCCGTAGTGACGGAAACACTGACCTACTCCCCCACCCGCACCGATCCGATGACTATCTATCAGGAGGTTATTCTGCCCGATTTAAGATTTGCATCCGAATGGTTACCAACAGGCACGCATGCAACGACTACCACCCCGACGAAGAAAGCCGCTCTCGGTTTTCTGGCTAAAGCCTGCTTGCAGACGTACGAATATGGAAGCACCGAATATTTGCAGGAAGCTCTGGATACAGCCAAGAAATTGATTACCGATTGCGAAACTGGCGGTGGAAAATACAATACGTATATGTATCCATCGTATAGCGAAGTGTTTAAAGAAAGCAATAACTGGGAAAACAAAGAAGCTCTCTGGAAACATCGCTGGTATGCAGGAGCAGACGGTCACGGATCAAGCAACGGAAATTACAAGCTAAATCGCAACGATGAGTATTTCTTATGTAATATCAATAAATTCGGTGCACGTGAAGACAATCAGGAAACACGCCTTACCTGGGAAGGCTCAATTACCGGTATCTTTATGCCCACGCAGCATTTATTGAGTTTGTATGTACAGAAAGACGGAACATTGGACCCCAGATTTCATGAATCGTTCACTACAGAGTGGAACGCGAACAAGAATTACACGTGGGATGAGAGTGCCGTACATATGTATGACAAAGAAGAAACCGTCATTGGTAAAGCTCTGAATAAAGGTGACTTAGCCATTAAATTCATCATGCCGCAAGACATGGATTATGCTACAGAAAAGCAAAAAGAACATATTTCTGATTACTTGCTGATTGATTATCACCATGTATACAGTAATGACAATAATAATGTGAACATGAATTATGCTTATACAAACGTCACAGGCAATTACAAGGATGACGGCACAAACGAGAACCAGTTCCGCTACTATTATCCGTCACTGAATAAGCATAACAGCAGTAATTATTATGTAGCCAATGCTTCCAAACAGAGAAACGGTAATCTGAATGCAACGTTTATCATGCGCATGGCAGAAGTTTATTTGATTGCGGCAGAAGCTGATATTTACCTGAATGGTGGTGCGAATGCAGCCGGTTATATCAACAAGGTTCGTGAACGTGCCGGAGCAAATCCGCTTACAGGAAGTATTACGGTCCGGGATATCTTAGACGAAAGAGGCCGTGAACTTTGCGGGGAATATTGCCGCTTCTACGACTTAAAACGGACAGGAATGTTTAAGAACTCGGAGTATCTGGAGAATACTCATCCGGACCTGGCCCGGTTCTTCCATCCGAATTATGCGTTACGTCCCATTTCAACCACATTTACCGCAACAATCACTAATGGCAGTGAATATCAGAATCCGGGATACTAAATAGATATTTCAATATGTACAGGTGCTATGGAGTCAATCCGGGCACCTGTACATTTCGACTACAGATTCGCATTGAGAATGAATATCCGCTACTTGGCAAAAGGTCATAGGCAGGCGATAACTCCCAAGCTCTATTTATCTGTGTTCTTTGACGTGTTTTTAAAAATCGAAGTGCAAAATCTAACTTTTTTACAAGATTGCTATAATAAATCAAAGTTTTTCCCTATGTTTGTATTAAAGGGCAACAAGATTTAAAATCTCGGAATTAGATGATAATACAAAAAAGTATGATGTATCAGCCTATACAATAAATGAGATTTTTTATAAGTTCCAGATTCCATCCGACAATTTGTAGAAATCAGATTAATACATATACCACCATGAAAAATAATTTTCAAAAATCAAGGAACATCAGGATATTTATTTCATCCACCTTTCAAGATATGCAGAGCGAAAGAGATATGCTGGTTAACAAAGTTTTTCCAAGACTGCGGCAGATTGCCTACGAACGCAATGTCACACTGACTGAAGTCGATCTGCGATGGGGAATCACCGAAGAAGAAGCAAAGTCAAGCAAAGTGGTGGAAATATGTTTGGACGAGATACGGAATTCACACCCGTTTTTCATCGGATTATTAGGAGAAAGATACGGTTGGTGTCCATCGAAAGAAACACTCATTGAACACCAGGCCATGCCTGACAGATATGAATGGCTTGCTGCTGACCTCGATCGTGGAATGAGTATTACGGAAATTGAAATTCAATATGGCGTACTCCGGTCGCTCGAACCGGTCTATGCTTCGTTCTATATACGGGAAGCAGATGAAAAGACGATGGAAACCGATCCAAGGCAGGCGCAGTTAAAAGAAACAGTAAGAAATAACAAAAGATATAACACCTATGATTACTGTTCCCCCGAACAATTGGGCGAACAGGTGGAATCGGAATTCAGGGCATTGCTCGACCACCTTTTCCCCAAAGATAAAGTCGAGAATCCCGCCGTACACGAAAGACAGAAACTACAAGCCTTTCTGGATGACAAATCGGATAATTATATACCCAATAAAGCTTATATCTCCTACCTAGACAAGTTTTTAAACGATACAACCAACCAGCATTTGGTGATTACCGGAGAAAGCGGTATGGGTAAGAGTGCCCTTTTGGCTTATTGGCTTAAAAATATCATCGAAGATGATCGGTGGAATGTGGTAGCACACTTTAGCGCCAACTCATCGCAGAGTTTGGACACGACGGATATTGCGAAGCATATAACCACCCAGATAGACTCTCTATACGGGCTTGAGCAGATGGAGGAAAACGACCGACAAATCGAACACAATGCTACCGATACAGATAATATAGATTACCAGAAACTAGCCTTGAGGGCCCAACTAATTGCCGGACAAAAACCTTTACTAATCGTTTTGGACGGCGCCAATCAACTTTCGGACCGGAATCATAGAACAAAACTATTAAACTGGTTGCCTGACTTCCCGGACAATGTAAAAATAATCTTTTCAACTATCGAGGAAGATAAAACCATGCAGGTATTCAAAAAACGGAAATACCCTGTAATAACAGTCTACCCCTTACTGCTCGACCAACGCAAGGAACTGATTGTAGACTTTTTCGATCGTTATCGCAAGCGGCTGTCCGAACAACAACTGACCATGATACTCAAAGGCAGTGACATAACAGACAACACCATGGTACTGATGTCATTACTTGAGGAAATCAGATGTTTCGGAAATTTCGACAGCCTGACCAGCTTCATCAGCCAAATGACTAACCTGCCAGACATCAACTCGTTTTTTGACAGACTATTACAGCGCAAAGAGCAAACATACAACACACCACTTTACCCCTCGCTAACATCAGACTTGCTGTCACTGATAGCATTATCCAAAGATGGATTATCTGAAACAGAACTGATTGCAATTAACAACATCCCGTCGCTCTACTGGTCTCAATTCTATTGTGCAAACACGGCCCACCTAATGATTAGGGACGGACGAGTGGTTTTTGCACACGACATGATACGACAGGCTATTGAACAGAAATACCTTAACAGCGAAAGAAAAGTACAATTAAGACAGAACATAATAGACTATTTCAATCGCGAAGAAAACAATAACTTCCGCAAGATGGAGGAACTCCCCTATCAACTTTATCATGCCGAAAAATGGGACGAGCTCCACGAATGTATTTCAACACTCGGTTATATGAGCCGACAGTTTAGCACCAACAACATTCATGAATTCATACTTTACTGGCGTACACTAAAACAAGCCGATGCTTCAAAATATAAAATTTCACAAGCCTATATTGAACAGATTATGGGAAGTATGGCTGAAAAGGCTGAAATGGCAGTTATGCTACAATGGGCTTATTGGCAGATGTTCCGCAATGACGTTATCCGGCTGACCAACATCTGTATTTCTTATCTGAATGATTTGGATGCAGCCTACGAACTGGTAGAATTCCTAATCCGTATGTGCGACCAGATGGCCGACGGCGATACCAGTGAAGAACGCTGCTCGTTCCACAATCTGGCTGGTATGATCTGTATTCGCAAAAAAGAATACATCCAGGCGTTAAAGGAATATAGGGAAGGATTATCACTTGCAGTCCATGCTTACGGAGAAGACGACCTGAAAATAACATCTTACCTGTGTAACATCGCTGATGTATACCACAGTATCGGCGAATCACAAGATCCGGTCGATAAGGACGCATTGGAAAAAGCGAAGCTGATCCTCGAAAAAGTCCTTAAGATGCGTAAATCCATCCTGCCGGACATGCATGATGATATTGCCGTAGCATACGATAATCTCGCCGGTATATACAGGTTGCTTGGTGAAGAAGAACTTGCTAAGGAATATCGTCTGAAAAGTCAGGACATATATGTCAGTCTCAAAGGTGAGAATGATATTGATGTAGCCATCGCATATCATAATTATGCACTCGAATGCCGCATGGAACAAGATTTTGACCAAGCCAGAGAGTATGCCGAAAAAGCCCTTACGATATATCAGCACATATTAGGAGATGAAAATACGCATACCCAAGAAGAATATCACTCGCTTGCAGAAATAGAGATGTATAGTGGCAACTATCCCAAAGCGACCGAATATATGAGACATGCGATAGATATTTACCAAAAGATTGGAGACCGCGACATGACGCTGGCCGAGCTACTGAACAGCCAGGCCTCCATATATCTTCGGGCCAACCAACCTGATCTGTCTCTCAACACAGCATTGGAGTGCATCAGTCTACTCGAAACATTAAAACAAACAGACTCTAAACTGGCTGCTACCATGTATGACAATCTGGGTAAAGTCTATCTCGTCCTAAATGATGAAAAGCTTTCGGAACATTATTATCTGAAAGGAGCCGAAACCTGGCATAATATGGATAACCTGGAAAAAGAGGCTGCCTCATACTCCTATCTGGCCGCAGCATACAACACTTTCAATCGTTTCGAAGACGCCGCAGTTGCACTCGAAAAATCACTTGCTTTGCTGGAAGAATGCGATAAAAGTCAGGATGAAGCAGCTGCCTATGCGAACAATAATTACGGTGCAATATGTTTCAGACTAGGACACATAGACAAGGCAATCGAACACATTGAAAAAGCCTGGGAGATACGCTCCGCCCTGTTCGGTCCCGACGATCAGATGGCCAGGCAGTACAAGGACACAGTTGACCAACTGAAACAGGCAAATGAAAATACAGAAGATTCAGCCAATGACAAACCCAATGAAAAGCAAACAGCCAATGCAAATGCCGAAATCGAAGAATTTGCAACCTACATCGGTATAGATGATCCGGCATTGACCGATACCTTCCGACAAGGGAGAGACGCCTTTCAGACGGGTTATTTTGAAAGAGCTGTCGACATGTTCAATCGTGCCCTTCATCATTGCAACCAAAAGGGGGTTGAAAAAATGTCAGTAGCCCGAAGCCTGATTTATCGCTATCTGGCTTATTCAATGGAAATGAAAAAGGAAGAAGACCAAGCAGAAGAATACTATCGTATGGCAGCCGACATCGCTATCCAAAACGATAATGATGCTGTGGCCGAACGGGTATTCAAAGACATGGCCGAATTCAATTGGAATCGAGGTAATTTCGAGCAGGCAGAAATGAGCTACTGGCATGAAATACGATGCTTGCTAAGTTTGTATGGCTTCTACAACAAGAAAACGATAGCATGCCTGAACAACATAGCGCAGGCCATAACCAAACAAGATACTGTATATTGGCAAGTCATCCTCCGATGCTTCGAATTTGTTTATGTCCTCTCCAGCAATAAAGAAGAATACAAGCAATCACACCAAAGTGCAAGTAATGGAATCGGTACGTCGATTGAACATCTAAAACAAGAAGACGAATCGTTTGATGACCAAAACTACCGGATCGATCTCGAAAGTGCAGTAATTGTTCTGATGGATTACACAATCAGCTTAGGCATGTACAATACAACACATCAACTGTACATCTCTTTTCTTGAAGAAATAGCCGCAAACAGTGGAATAACCGTAGACGGATATTATCAGATTAGTTTACAAAGAATAACAATGGACGCCGTTTTGGATAATCCGCACAGGGTAATCACGGCAGGGCTCAACTTGTTACAGAAGGCTGAATCACAGCCTCCTTCCGACGAAATAAAAAGCCAAATAGAGATAACGATAGCAAATGCCTACTGCGACACCACGCAATATCATAAAGCCCTACCGCTCTATGAAACTAACCTGACTTACGAACCCAATCTCATCGTACCACTGGCCAAGTGTTACAATGCATTAAGCCACCCGCAAGAGGCTCTTCAGATGCTGGAAAATGCCATAGAGCAAGATCCGTCAATTTCTACATTGCCCGAATTTGACAAAGTTCTCGGTAAGATACTTCTTGACACAGGGCATATCAAGGAAGCTCTGGACGCCTTCAATCGTTACGAAGCCGACAAAACCGATACAGGAATCTCCCCTATGACTATCCACAAAGCTCTCGCACTCTATTTGTCCGGTAGCGAAATGGATGCCACACAGTTGGTACATTCTGCTATGAAACTACTGAAAGATGAGAGCAACGACCTTTTATACAGGATATCCATCGGCATTGAATTGATTGATTATATGTTTCAAACAGGCAACATCGAACAGGCAGAAAAATTGATCGACCAACTTCACGGATTGTTGGAGGAATTGCCCGATAGTATGCAAGAGCCCTATAATGCCCGCATTGTCGCAATAAGACAAGCCCAAAACTAAGAAAGAATAATAAACAGGTATAAAAATAATAATGTAATATGAATATTCAGGAAATTTTAAATATGCTTGACGAAGACATAGCACGTGCCGAAGAGCAACAACCAGATAACAAGGAGGAGAATATCGATTTTCTGTTGTCCGAATTGGAAGCATCCCGTGAATTGGACGAGGACCGGCTTGCGGAAAAATACCTGGCCATGCACACTATGTATCAATTCCTTACCCGACCAGGTAATCTTATCAAAATACTTGACTGTAAAGATCAGCTTACGCTAGGTGAATGCCTGCCTATGCTCACTTATCTTCCGTGGGTAAAAGACACCGAATTTGAACGGCTCTGTCTGGAAGCATCATTTTGCTCCCTGTATAACCATTTTCAATATGGAAATGAACTGGAAAAAGGTTTTGCAGCCATTGCAACCATAAAATTACTGCTTCATCACTCAGAGCAGCTTTTACCTTGTTTCGAAGAATTCCAACAAATAGCCTACGAAAACGAGCACTTGCATAAACAGATGGACGAAGTGGATTTCCAATATGAACCCCAAATACTACTTTATCAGGTGCAGGCTTCGATGGTACCTTTCGTCCGACGAGTTTACGAAATGTATCCGATGCTGGAAGAAGAAAGAATAAATGAATTCTGCAATAGAATCGAAGCAACGCTTGCTGATTTAGAATTGTCGCAGGAGAGAATGATGTTTAAAACCCGACTGATTTATAATTTCATGATTGAAGCGGATATCAGGTGCTATGAAGGAATAAATGAAGAAGAGGAATGATAGTCATTCGACTACAAATAAATCCCGGCCTTGCGGTTTCATCCTTGAGCCGGGATTTATAAATGAAAGAAGAACC
Source organism: Bacteroides sp. D2 (assembly GCF_025147085.1). Classification (NCBI taxonomy): domain Bacteria; kingdom Pseudomonadati; phylum Bacteroidota; class Bacteroidia; order Bacteroidales; family Bacteroidaceae; genus Bacteroides; species Bacteroides sp. D2. The sequence goes on from NZ_CP102261.1 coordinate 190,133, forward strand.
CGATATCCCGTTTCCGGCTTCTCTTACCGCCAGTACTTATTATTTATTCAAATATCCATTTTTCGCAGCCTCCCAACCAATAATTGCAGTCTTTCGAATCTCTCCCCAGTGGTAATTACCCAACTCACCGGAAGAACGAATGACACGATGACATGGAATAAGGAAAGCTACGGGATTCTCACCGACAGCCGTTCCTACAGCCCGGCAAGCCTTCGGGTTATTAATACCTGCGGCTATATCTCCATAAGTAGTCAATCCGGCGACAGGGATTTTCAGTAAAGTTTCCCAGACCTTTAGTTGAAAGTCAGTACCTTTCAAATGCAGCTTTATATCTTTGAGCTTCCTCCAATCCTGCGTGAAGATGGATAAAGCATTTTGCTGCATCTCATCCACAGCCGGAGTAAACGTTGCATTAGGAAACTTCTTCAACAAGGAATGAAATGCCGCATCGTGATCGTCTGCAAACTCCAGACAACAAATACCTTTATTGGTAGACGCAATAAATAGTTCACCAAAAGGACTTTTGGCAAAGCTGTAATTGATAGAAAGATTTTCACCACCGTTTTTATACTCGCCCGGTGTCATACCTTCTATATTTACAAACAAATCATACAATCTGCCCGTACCGGAAAGTCCCGTTTCCTGTGCCGTATCAAACAAAGACGCATGAGTCTCATCCAAGATTTTCTTGGCATATTCAATACTGATATATTGCAAGAACTTCTTAGGACTAACCCCTGCCCACTCCGTAAACATACGTTGGAAATGTGCCGTACTCAACGCCACTTCCCGGGCAATCTCATCCAATCCCGGTTGCCTTTTGAAATTCTCCCTTATATACCCGATTGCCTGTGCAATACGTGCATAATCAAGCGTTTTTTGCCCATTCATAACAGAGGTTTGCCGTTTATTTCCAAATCCAGTAACCGTTTTTTAGCAGGAAGGCCACCGGCATACCCCACAAGCGTGTGGTTACTGCCGATAACACGATGACACGGAGCAAAAATAGAAATAGCGTTCGCACCATTAGCAGCGGCAACCGCACGGACAGCCTTCGGCATATCCAGCTGTTTTGCCAATTCTCCATACGATACAGTCGAACCGTATGGAATATCCAGCAACTTATACCATACACTTTTCTGAAAATCCGTACCTACAAAAAGCAAAGGCACTTCAAACACAGTCCGTTCACCATTGAAATATTCGTCCAACTGCTTAATCGCTTTCTGTATAACCTCGGATGTACTTTCTTCATAACAGGCTTTCAGCACTTTCCGTAACCTCCTGTCTACAATATCCCTATGACTTTCAACCGCCCAGTCACAAAGACAAAGCTGATCCTCAACCGAGCCAAGCATCAAATCGCCACAAGGAGAATGATAACGCTGTATCCGAATGACATTGCCAACTATTTCTTTCCTTTTATCTTCCATCTTAACTTATTTTCGGGGATTGATAGCACTGCTTTTGTTTTCCACACCTGCAAAAATACATTTATTGTACTTACAACTGAAAAAGCAATCAATAATATTTTGACTTTCAAATCCATTTTAGTTTCCAATGCCACAAAATTACCACACATATCTCTGATAAACAACCCGAAAATTGCGATTCTTATAAAATCCTTTATTCATCGGAGTTACAAGTGTGAGGGTAAACTACTCCACCTTTACCAAATGATAAAGCGTCCCCTTACGAGATTTACGACAAGGAATATTCAGTTTCTGAAGTACGCGTCCAAACTGTCCCACCTTACTAATAGCCAACTTATCCCGTGTTTTCGTCTGTAAATAGCTCAAAATCTGCATAGCAGTCAGCCATTCGCCTTCCATTTCCTCCTCTACCGGATTAAGATAACAATGAAACAACTGTTCCAACGGACTAGCCTGTTCGAACTCACGATTGGTCTGTTTCAATATATTTTCATCTTCATCATTCAGCCAATAACGTTCCCCTTTATAAATCGCCTCCATTGCTTGAGCATACAGCTGTTTGTAATTGATGGTAACGTTCGTTTGAATAGGAGCCGTCACCTCGATACAAATGAAACGGCGGCTACCACTGGGATCGGTAAGCAAATCTTTCTGATTGCTGGTTCCGATAAAAGAAGCATAACGCCTCATTTCCCGAATCGTATTACCGTAAGGCTTACGCAAATTCGCAACAGGCTTCTGCAACAAATGCTTCAGGAATCCCTGCTGACTGACATTAATCTGATCGAATTCATCAATATTAATCAGGAAAAAGCGTCCCAGATAACGTTCCGCCTCCTGCTTACTCTTAAAATCAATACTGTCCGTATAGCCGAAACGAAGTTCCGGCGGCAGGATAATGCGACAAAATGTAGACTTGCGATACCCTTGCGAACCGACCAGCAAAGGCGAAGTACTATTACCATGCTGCCGGTCAATTCCCCTCCAATGCGCCACCATACTAAGGAACCAACGGTAAAACAATTCCTGCCAATGCGGATTATCACAAGGAACCAAACCAGCCAATGCACGAATACGATCCTTTCCATCCCAACGCCCTGCCTCATAAAGATATTCTTCGACAGGATTGTACAAAGGAACACATTCCGAATTCAGAAAACGATCCACATCACGGTCCCACGCACTAATTCCCTCTTTCAATGCATTGATTGCAATGCTGTTGCGCACCCGTTTATCCACCGGCTTAAAGCAAAAATGAACGGAGTCACGCTGACGATATTCCAAATCATCCAGCACCGTATTGTAACGGAATTCATAACGGCGTTTCATAAACTCTTCCAACAGAAAAGCCGTCTCCTGCTCTTTGCTGATACTGCTTTTCTTGCCGAATCCCTTACATTCCTGGTAAAGATTATGGAGTATCGAACGAATCACCTGTTCTTCCTCCTCGCGATAATAATGAATCATCGTCTGCCGTATCGCCTCCTCTTCGGGGATACCCGCTTTGAAACAATGTTCGGCAAGGCGGACCAACAAAGACTGCAAGTCGTCCCCACGTTTCCAGTTCTCCATTTCCTGAAGTGCCCTGTTCAATGCCGCTTCATAAATCTTCGTGAACGTTTGTGCCGACTCATATCCCGGTTGCAATCGCAATAACGGATTTTTCTCCTCCTGCTTCCGCTGGCGGAAAGTCTCTTCTCCCGGCATCGTAAGCGGCTGTTCCAAACAAAACGGCACTGCATCCGGATTATAATAAGGAGCCTCATCCAACGTCATACGACATTTTTGTGTCAACACAGGTTCCTTCAAATCGATATCGAAAGGCAACATAGGCTGATAACATTTCACAGCCAGCCGATAAGCATGAACATGAAACAGTTCCGCCTCCGCCTCTTCAGATGGCAACCCTCCATCGTCCGGCAAGGCAAAACGAACCCAGATCTTCACACTACGACCGCTGGAACCACAAAAAGCAGCAAAAGTCTGTGGCAGAAGTGCCGCTTGCCGTTTCACAAATTCCGCTTCCGACCCACCGGCCAGTCGGCTCACTTCCAACTGTACCAAACCGTTATACTGCTTCATCTTCCGTTCACCCTCTTTGGTCCGGGTATATTCCACAGCAGAATAAATGTATGGCAACTTATCTATATGTTCGTACTGGGCATACGTACCTTCCAGTAACGGTATAATTTCCCGCAAAGCCGTGATATGCCCCGCTTTGGTTTCCGTTTTCATTTTGTCGAATAATGTGCCTGCCTCACAAATGCTAAGAGTCTCTTTTCCGCTCCCGTTGTCTTGTCTGATTAAAGTAATTTTCATCCTATTTTTGTCTATTTTTTCTACAAATACATCTACCTATTTAATTCCTGTAAAGATACGCTTTTATCTTCCGGAAAGCAAGCATTCTATCTGATAAATACGCGCATTTCATTTGCATTTGCCTCATTATTTATGTATCTTTGCTTAGTAGTTGTCAAGGGCTCACCCATGTGAACAAACAGGCTATCATTTGTAAACAAAAACGTCCACAGACGTAAACAGCTTTGTTCACATGGGTGAGCCCTTGCAAAGCATTAGAGCTTAACAGAAGAAACATGAAGCGCTAACGTATTACTACTTAAGAGAATACATAATAAGAACAGTTCATTTAAAACAAATATAAAGCTATGGCAATATTATTCGATTGGTATGAAGACCCGAAGCCTTCAGACAAACAGCAGGGAGAAAATGAAAATACCCTGCATCCGCGCATCAAATACAACGGTTCCACAGGGACCGACGTACTGCGCCGGCGTATTCAGGAACGTTGCTCACTGACGGAAACAGATGTCTCTGCCGTGCTCGACGCTCTTTCGCACATCATGGGACAGGAATTGGCGGAGGGACGCCAAGTACATCTGGACGGCATCGGCTATTTCCATCCTTGCCTGACCACCACGGAACCTGTGACGATAGGCACCAAACGGAAAGCAACTAAAGTGAAACTGAAAGCTATCCAGTTTCGTGCCGACCAAACATTGAAAAACGAATTTGGCGTGCTTAAAGTGAAAAGCCTCAAAGGGGGACTGGATTTCACCCAACTGACGAACGAGGAAATTGACCTGCAACTGACAAAGTACTTCCGGACTCACCCATTTATGCGGAGATATGACTTCCAATATCTTTGTGGAATGGCAAGAAGCACAGCCATGCGACATATCCGGCGTCTGCGCGATGAGGGTAAATTGAAAAATATGGGTGGAGCGATGCAACCAATTTACGTACCAGAAAGCGGTTATTACGGTAATAATGAATAGATTAGTGTAAAAACGGAATAAGATTAGTCAACCCAAATCAGGACGAATCAGGGTGAGAGTAAAAAGTTACCCTCACCTACTCTCACCCTTACCCTCACACCTGTAACACCGATGAATAAAGGGATTAAGACAAAGGGTGAGGGTGTGAGGGTAAAAACGTCACCAACATTTATTTGATAATATCTTTAGAGGTTATCCCATAGAAAAAGAAAAGCCGAACAAACATATTTTATACTCATCAAACAAAAGTGGGAAATTCTTTGTCATTTTTTTGTTATCCTCCATAAATCATTTCTCTTTGTCTTTTGAAAGCCAAAATGGAATGCGGCATATTAAAACGTTTTTGCGCTAAGAAAACTACCAATTTGATTATAAACAAAAAACTGAATCTCAATAAATCTGTTTCATACGTGCGACCTAGGGTCGGGCATGTGAGTATATTTATTAGATTCTAGGTATTGGTAGTATCTCTCAGCGGATAAATATCTTATTTATAAACAGTCATTCCTTCACTTCCCAAGTATCAGTTCTAAAGGACGCCACCGGAATGCCATAGCGACTATAAAGTGTCCCTTTCTCATAATTCCGGAAACAATAACGGACAGCTACAGGGACAGGAACTTTCTCACAATCCACTTCAAGACGTCCCGTATATTTCTCTATCCGTGCGGTAGCAGGATAAAAAACACGATCACTGCCGGCTACCTCTATTCCGGAAATAGTGGCTCCCAAAGGAGCAAGCCCTTCACTGCCACAGTCAAAAGTCAAATATGCTTTACCGTTGACCACTTCCATAGATTGATAAACAGGGGCGTCCGGAACAAATCCTTTCAATCCATAACTCCCGGAAAGAGCCAGCAGGGCCAACCGCTCGCCGACTTTACGTTTATGAGCCGGATGAATACAATTACAATCACCGATGTCCATCGTTACAACCATATTGCTGTTCGGAATCTCTTTTAAATTCAGTAACTGCGCCTCACGCAATAAAGCACTCCCTACCAATTCAGCCCCCTCATACGCAAAAGGAGCTATCTGAACATAATAAAACGACAATTCACCTTGTCCCCATGCCTCACGCAACATCTTGACAAAAGCCGGCTGCAGTCTGCGATATAAATCCGGATCTTTCCGATTAGATTCGCCCTGATACCAAAGAAAGCCTTTGATGGTATATTGCTCGACAGGAGCAATCATCGCATTGTAAAGCATACAAGGCTGATACTTCGGCCGTTCAATGAACGTTGTATCATCAAGAAAGCCCAGATCAAACGCTTTAAAAGGAGCTAACACTTCACGGCTCATCCAAGCCTGAATGGATGTTCCACCCCACGAAGAAACAATAATGCCAACCGGCACATCAAGTACCTGTTGAAGATAGTCAGCAAAAAAATAAGCAGTTGCACTCGTTTCAGATACCACTTCCGGAGTATTTTTCAACCATTGTGCCCGGCAATTCTTTTGCGGCATTCGCGCTCCCTCCTGTCCAATCGTACAAATTCGTATCGGTCGTGAAGGTTTGGCACGGACAATCATATCCACCGCATCAGCAATAGGCTGATTAGCCTTTCCCATCAAAGGCATTTCCATATTCGACTGACCGGCACATAACCACACCTCACCAATCAGAACATCATGAAGCATCAAATCTTCACCGTCACTTAAACTTATTGAGTAAGGTCCTCCCGCAACGGGTGTCTTCAAACTCGCACGCCACATTCCCGCATCATCTGCCCGGACTGTATACAACTTCTTATCCCAGGAAGGACAGATAGCAACCATTTTCTTTGGTGATGCCATCCCCCATAGTTGCACATCGGTTTGTTGTTGCAAAACCATGTTATCAGTGAAAAGAGAAGGTAAGACGACCTTAGCATGCATATTTACCATGCCCAATATTGCCAGAAGAAAAACAAGAAATCTCATATCCCGCCAGTTCATTTAATGATATAGTCCTTTTTCTCTTTCCCTATTCCTTTCAGAGTTAGAGATTTCCAAGCGTCAGGAAGTGTTCCTTTTCCGGCAACAATCCCTTTATCCGTAATATCCAGTCCGCCAAATCCCATCAATACCGACTGCAATACACCGCCAGCCCCTGTCAGGAAATAGGGATTCGTACCACCGTCAAATTCGGCTATCACCCGGAATGGCGGATTCAGATTGGGACAATAGGAATCCCTAAAATAATGCCATGCACGTTCACGATCTCCCAATCGAGTAAACAAAATGGAGTAAATGGACTTCGACATGGCAGGTGTTTTCTTTCTCGGAACAGTCTGAAGATAGTATTCGAGATCTTTTCGAATTTGCTCTTTATCCGTAACAAGCTTTAAAGGGAAAGCCAACAGGCAAACATCGGCCTGCTTCGTTATAGCTCCGTCATACGTATCATGTTCTGCCGTTACTCCATTGGCCAGTTGCCGGAAACGGAGTTTTCCCGCAACAGTCGCCCACATCGGGTCAGATTTCATATTCAGCAGTTTGGCAGCTTTGCAGGCAGCTTCCAAAGTAGATTTTGCGACACCGTTTGTATAAGCATTATTATTCACATTCTTTCCCCCTTGAGGATTCTGATTCCATTCATCCGCTCCAATCACATTCCTGATTTCATACTCTCCTGCTTCATTCGGTTCCGAACGGCTCACCCAATAATCGGCAGCGGCACTAATGATGGGAAATCCCTTTTGGCGAAGCCATTCCAAATCCTGCACCACAGAATAATATTGCCAGGTTGCCATAGCCACATCCCCTGTAATATGATTTTCGAAAGGACCATAAATGTTGGTTACCGTATTATCCTCGTTTCCCTTATCACTACTTTCCCATGGATACATTGCTCCTTTGTAACCGTGCATAAAAGCATTATGCTTGGCTGCGTCCAAACGTTGATAACGATACTCCATCATTGATTCCGCCAATTCGGGATGAAGTAGTAACAAAGCCGGAAAAATCCACGTATCAGCATCCCAAAACACGTGTCCGTTATAGCCGAAGCCCGAAAGTCCCATCGGAGAACAGGATAATCCCGATCCTTCACGCACAAAAGCATACGTATGATAAAGCATACTGTGAATATCTTGTTGCGACTGAAGATCACCCTCAATCACTATGTCACTTTCCCAAAGTTTATCCCATGCAGCCTCGTGCTTACTCCATAACCGTTCGACACCTTCTACCGCAGCAAATGCCGTCAACCGTTCCACCTCATTCCTGACATCAGCATGAGTGACAGAGGAAAGCGTTGTCCCTATAATCGAAAAAGTATAGGACTGACCAGCCTGTAAACGGACCGTAAACTCTTGCGTATGTACCCCGGCTCCCCGTGCACTTCGATGACAGACTTCCGGATGAGGAAAGGAGGCATCGAAGACAAACGATGAACAAGCCCCGATTTCAAATTCCCGGACCGGAGATTTTGCTACTGACGTGCAGAGGTCAATCGCTGTCTTTCCATTGAAAATCCGGTTGTAATATTCCTGCGGATTACGCAGTGACTCATGTACCGTCATTATATTCGCTACGGATACTTCTATGTTTTCTTTCGGAATGATCTGCACACGCAACAAGCATGAATAAGGCAAATGACGCAATGATGTATATTGATATTCAACACGGGCCAGTGATTTATAATCAAATTCTCCACAAAACACTCCCCGACGCATATCCAAAGTCTGTTTGTAACCGGATATCTGGGAAGCCTTCACCGTAGAACCGTTTATCTGCAATTCCGTATCAAGCATATTGATGCCATGCAGGAAATTGTTTACTCTCCCCTTACCATAAATATCATAAACTCCTCCCAACACGACGCGGGAAATCTTCAAAGGTTCGGGAGAAGAGACTAACCCCAACATACCATTAGCTACAGTTATTCCATAATAGGATTGGGGGTCAATTTGTTCTGCAGTAATTTTCCAGGCATCTTGTGCGGACAGACCAATAACAGGCCACAACCCGCCCAACAGCAGGAATATTAAAAAGTTCCTTTTTCTCATTTTATCTGTATTTTATAAGCTTCTTATGAATGCATAGCCAGTCTTTTCTCATCGGAGCAAGGCAAAACCCGCTCCGACGAAAAAAGAAACATGCTAACTAAAAGTCTGTATGGATAAAAAAACTAATACATATATCCGCTCTTACCCGGATTACCGCCCATCTGCGACCACGCATTGGCTGCATAACCTGTCGCTGCGCCTTCAACAGCAAATAGAGTTGGTTTTCCTTCCAGCATACCGGTCACATAGATAATGCCATCAGCAGATATGGTAGGAGAAGATTGCAACCCAGTTCCAAGTTGGAGCGAAGCAATTGCTTTTCCTGTAGCCGGCTCAAGCTTCACCAAAGAACCTTTTTCCGTATCATTATAGTAGATATAACCTTCATTATCTATAGCCGGAACACCATAAGCAGTGCCTGCCACTTCCGTTGCCCATAGAACGGAGCCTGTAGAGGAAATAGCAGTAATATATTTGTCAGTAGCTACATACACAACCCCATTTCCATCAACAACCAAGCCATAACCGGTTTGTTTATTTTCCCCTTTGACAGCAGTGTACCATTCAGGAGCCGAAACATTACCTTCGGTCGTTTTCTTGGTATCATAACAATAGACTAATGCTTTGGTCTCATTGGTAGATATGCGGGCTCCCAAATTAAGGCAAAGGATATATGCTTTTCCATCCGCACCGACAGCGATCTGGCTACCATTAGGCTGGTCATTCGGAGCATAATTTTGCTCATTGGTCGACTTGCTCCAGCTATTGCCTTTCGGGAAGAAGATGTGTGTACCATACGAACGGCCTCCACTCTGACCTGTGTTGACAAGCACCCTGCCATCTTTTAATCCCACACAACCGCCATAACTTCCGGAAGATGTCTTCTCTGCATATTGCAGCACACCGGATGCCTTATCATAAATACGGAAATGCATACCATCCGTGCTCGGAGCTGAATTTGTCAGAATCATCACATACCGATCCGTAACAACCGGAGCACCGAAAGGACGCATACTCGATTTGGCACCAATCGAAGTAAACCACTTCTGCGTTCCACCATCCGCACCACCTTTCACCGCATAAAGACTGGCAGACTTAGCCGCATCCGCTTTGGAAGTGTTATCTCCGACAGCCACATAAACCACTCCATCGGAATCCACCGTAGGAGTCGGGTGCTGATAGTCGGAGCCACGATTCGGTTCATTGTTTTGTCCGCAATCAAATCCCCAAACCCGTTCACCTAGTTTGGTGAAACAAACCAGATTATAATTACTGGAAGAAACATAAACATACTCACCATCCGCACTTGTTGCCGGAGAAGTGCCAATCACCACTCCCTGTTCATCATAAGAGTGAGCCCATAATACCCCAAGGCTACCGGCACTCTTGGCTACATCAACTGTGACAGTCTTAGTATCTTTCCGTTTTTTATTGTCCGTTACCGTCAGCGATACATTTATTTTCCCATGCGAACCGAAAGTCACTGTCGGATTTTCCTCCGTTGAAAGGATAGCACCGAAAGTCCATTCTCTCTTAATAATCTCACATCCTTCCGCCGCTTTCGACTGATCCGTAAATACCACTTCCTCACCCGCTACAATTTGTTCGGGAAGCCAGCTGAAATCTGCCGTAGGGCGAATACCGTCGTCTATTATTTTAATTGTCTTTTCAAATACTGATTTCATTGAACCGTGATCCGAAGTAACAGTCAGACGAAAAAGATAGTCTCCGCCCTCTTCCACGCTAAATGGTTCGGGAGCAGCCAGTTCATAGGAAACCTTACCCATAAATTCCCATTTGCAGACTGCAATCTGGGCATTCTCCGCTGTCGACGTATTCGTTAGGGTAATCAAATCACCAATCTCATAGGATTCTTTATCTGTAGTGAATCCAGCCTGCACCCATGCCTCTTCTGCAGGGTTACACCCCACTAACAGGCTGACAGCAGCTATCAATAAATATATGATTCTTTTCATTGCGTTTCTGTAATTTTAGATGATCGTTTCATTACTTCACGTATTCCAACTTACCGACGATAGGATAATGATCTGAAATATAAGTGATATTCTGATATACCTTATCTATTGTCTCGAATTTCAACGCCTTAAAGCCTGTACAAAAGATATGATCCACAATGTAAGGATTAGCAGTGCCAAATCCGGTATAAGAGTATTTCGAGTCTGTGACCGGAGCCGATAAGCGGACATTCGTCATGAATGTTTTAACTCCGTTAAAGATATCACTGTCAATCTGTTTGTTAAAGTCGGCAGTGAGCAACATGGGCAACCCTTCCGGATTGAGTTCCGACATTTTATTCACAATCACTTCCATTGACTTGCCCGGAGCGATGGTAGAGCCTACATCAATGTGCGTATTGATAAAGAAGAATTTCTTGCCGGAAGCAATGTGCTTGAAGATTGCCCACGTTGCCACACGCGGAACTGTATTATCCCAACCTTGAGACCCCGGTACATCAGGAGTTTCGGAAAGCCAGAAACAATCCCACTTGACAAGTTCAACAGCCTTTTTTCTATAAAAGATGGGAACAAACTCATCATTGTTGGCATTGTTGGCACGGCGTCCTTTACCGATATATCCATAATCCTTCCAGTTCTCTTCCAACCACTTCAACTGTGGCGGACGTGCTTCCTGCATACCAATCACTGTTGGTTTCTGCTCTTCAATCATCGGAATAAAAGCTGCCGTACGGGCATCCCATGACTTATCCCCCGTATCATTGGTATTGTAATACCGGATATTAAACGACATAACTTTAATCTGGTTGTCATCCAGAGACGGATCTTCCTCTTTCACCGTTTCAGGATCTTTATAAAATTCCGAATAATCAGGAGTAGTATTACTGCATCCGCCTAACGCTACAACATAGATAGCAATTACAGGCAATATCTGGTTAAATTTCATCATACTAAATTTTTTTATATTTTAATTCCAATTGGGGTTCTGTGATAGTTTATATCCGGCACTCTCATAGTCGCGGATTACCTGCGCCGGAACAGGATAAAGATACTGACGGTCATCATCATACCAAACGCGGTTTCCCGTACCGGGATTATACTTCAAATCGTATCCACCTGCCGCATTTACTGTGGCATAAAGTCCTGTTTCATTCTTTACATTCACTGTTTTACAATCTTTATTGGACGACTGAGTACCGTTGTCGGTAAAGTAACAATCAGGAGTTCCGTCGCCATTCAAATCAATATCCACATTCAATGCGCTGATGTGCATTCCTGTCCAAGGCAGCTCCTCTATCAGATCACCGCATTTCCAACGGCGCAAATCATCGAACCGCATACCTTCGGCCACCAATTCAATGGCACGTTCACGACGGATTTCCAGCAAGACCGGATCTGTGATATTCGGATAAAACATCTGCTGCAAATAAGAATCTATGGTTGCAGGGAGCTTTTCCGTTCCACCTGTAATTCCCGCACGTCGACGCAGAGCTCCGATGGTAGTATTCCATTCGGCATCAGTAAGCCCGCCCAGTTCGGCTTGCGCTTCGGCATAGTTAAGTAGCACTTCGGCATAGCGCAACAGCGGAATACTGTTGTTGTTCTTTTCATTGTTATCGTATTTCGTATCATCGAGAGAATACTTAATCACATGATAACCGGTCAGGCAAACCGTCATATCAGCTACCACAGCTTTTCCGTCACGTTTGAAATCCAGTCCGCGGATGGTTTGTGCCAAACGCAGGTCGCGGCTCTTCATCTCTTCCACAAAGTTTTTGGTTTCATAGCCTGTTTCGGAAGTGAACGGAGTACCGTCCAGTTTCAGGTAGGTATTAACGAACGGACGAACCAGACTCCAGCCTTTACCATACGAAAGTGAATTATACCAGTAATTTTGAGTACCGTAGATTCCGGATGCACTATTGGCACATACCGCCAGAATTACTTCAGATGTTATGGGTGCTTCCAGATAGAACAAATCGCGGTAAGCTCCTTTTGTACCCGTTGCCGTATTCAATGAAAGTCCGCTGTTATCCATTACCAACTTGGCTGCACTGGCAGCGTGCCGGTAGAGTTCTTCGGGAGTGATTTCCAAACCTGTAAGTTTGTGATAACGGCGATAAGCGGCTTCGAACAGACATACACGGGATTTGAGTGCGGCTGCAGCCCATTTGGTTAGCGTGGAGCTATTCACGGAAGAAGTTGCCTGAATATGTTCGTAGGCAAAATCAAGGTCCTCAATCATATTTCTGATGATAATATCCCGGCTGTCACGTTCTTTATACATGACATCATACTGATAGGACTGAATTTCATTGGCAAACCAAGGAACTTCTCCGTATTGAGTCAACTTATCATAATAGAACCAGGCACGGAACCAACGGGCGATGCCCAGATAATTATCACGGGTAGCCGCATCCACCGTGCACTCTTTCGAATGACAACCATCAATAAAATAGTTGATGTTTCGCAGCGTTCCCCACGTCCAGCTGGTAGCTGTTTCCGAATTGTACGCGTTTTGCTGAATAAAGACATTGGTCTGCCGGACAGCGGCAATATCACACATTTCGTCCTGCTGATAACCTGTGGAAAGGGTCGGCAACGCCCGATAGAAGGAATAGGCATAAAGGCGCAATCCGGACTCACTGCCGAAAACCATTGCTTTATCAGCTTCCACCTGCATCGTCTCCGTCAAATCGCAACTACCTAACAGTACCGTTGCACACAGAAGCAGGATATTACGTATATTACTTAATCTTTTCATATCTTATTTGTTTCTATTTAGTAAGTGATCGATATTCCTAAACTGAGATTCCGCATCGTCGGATAGTTGAAACCGTCTCCTTTGTCACCTGAAGTCAGGTCATTATCCGAACCTTTCGTTATCACTGCCACATCATAATCTTTCGTGTGACGGTAGAGTGGAGACCATGACCATAAGTTCTCTCCCGAGAAATAGACAGACACTTTAGAGAAACCGGCTTTTGCTATCCATTTCTTTGGCAAATTGTAACCAAACTGCAAGTTTTTGAGCCGGAAGTAAGATACATCCTGCAAGTAGCGTGTATTAGCCGTACCTTTATATAAGGGGTTATAGTAACCCGAATAACGCGGCAGATAGGCATCAGGGCGGTCTTTGGTCCAGTAGTTATTCAAGTGCCACACCGGAACTTGGTTGTAAGGACGGTTATACTGTCCCCAGAAAGAACTCTCACCGCTGGGATACCAGTCTTGCTTTCCCACACCATCGAACATGGCTGACAGGAAGAAATTATTCCAGTCGGCACTAAATGAGAGTGTATAGATGTAGCGCGGTTCGGAGTTTCCTATAATTTTCCGGTCGCCCGGTGAGTCTACCGTATTGGCTCCGTTATCAATAGTACCAGTGTTGTTCAAGTCCTCGAAGCGCATATCACCCGGATAAGTGATGTAATTGACAGACGTCTGCATCAGGTTGTTTTTGTAGCCTTTTCCATCAAAGGCTGCATCAATTTCTTCCTGTGACTGAAATAATCCATTACAGACAAATCCCCAAATTTCACCGATACGCTGACCTACATAATAATCATCCAGATCACGTTTCGGATTATTATATTTGTCTATCACCGAGTGATAGTCGGCAAGGGTTGCTTTAATGCCGAAGTTGAACGGTTTGCCTGCCAAACGAAACGAATCATTATACCCCAATGAAATTTCGTAGCCATAGGTACTCATGTCGGCATAGTTTCCTTTGGGTGATGATGCCCCGAACGTATCGGGAAGCGTGGGACCCACCGTATACATATTAGCGGTCTTACGTACATAATAATCGGCAGACAGCGTAATCTTGTTATTCCAAAATCCCAGATCGATACCGGCATCAATGGTTCGTGAGGTTTCCCAACCGATATTATCAGGAATTTGAGCGGGATTGAGCGTGTAACGCAACTGTGCCTTACCGTCAAGATAACGGCCTTCGCTCGAAGAACCGGTAGTAGAATAAGTCTTCAATGCAAACTTCTCCAGATAAGAGTAAGGCTTCACATTGCTATTCCCTAATGCACCATAAGAGACACGCAGTTTTCCATTGGAGATAATATCAGGATTTACTTTCCAGAACTTCTCTTCCGAGAAACGCCATGCTGCCGAAGCCGAAGGGAAAAATCCCCACTGCGAATTGTCGGGAAACTTCGAAGAACCGTCATAACGCCCGTTCACCTCGAATAGATAACGATTATCATAAGAGTAGTTCAACCGGAAAAATGCTCCGGCATACCGCCAACGGTTACCATCACTCTTAATAGACATATTATCTCCCATAGCAAAGTTTATATTTTCCACATCAGGCATTAACAGGCCATTTCGCTCCGAAGAGATTGCTTTGTAATCCTGTTGTTCATAGTTATATCCTGCTAAAGCTTTCAAATAATGTTTTCCTGCAAATGTATTCTCATATTCAGCATATACATTGGTGGATATATAAGTGGTCTGTTGCACTTTTTCGGACATTTTATCGTCAGTTTCCGGTACTCCGAGGTATTTAATTACTCCTTCATAATCGCTATATGGAACGGCAGTGGTCTTTTTATCTTCTATAAAATCCCTCGTACGGAAAGAGAAGTCTCCGGTAAAACGTAATTTGTTGTCCAACATTGTAATATTCAGGATAGTCGTATTTTTCAACGTTTTTGTTGTACGCTTTATCCAGTTATCCCCTGTCACCAGCCCGCCGACAGAACGTGCTCCGGAGTGCGTCAATGTTCCGTCCGGATTGAAGATAGGTTCGGACGGGTGTCCTTCCATATTGATCGCCTTCCAAACCAGACCTTCATTCTGCTCTACATAACCCAATGGTTGCGTATATTTATCATGAGTATAGTCTATGTTATTAGAGATTTTCAACCAGTCGAATACTTGTGCACTGATTTTGGTGCGCATATTCATTGTACGGTAGATGTCCGAGTTATAATTGAACAGACCATCGTAATCGTACAAACGGGCGGAAGTGTAGTAACTGATTTTCCCGTTCGAACCGCTGACAGATACATTGTGTGACTGTGCAAATGTATGATCTTTATAAAGTGCATCATAGTAATCTTCATTCCCGTAGTAAGTATACTTTCCGTCAGGTCCAACTGCTGCCTGCAATGTGTTGCCTGCCAACTTTCTCTGCCGGAAAGTTTCCAACCATTCTTTTGAGAAAGGTTGCGACTTGTTAATACTGGTAGGTTCTATCCCGCGATAATTAAATTCTGCCTCACGGAACAAATACGCCCAGACATAACCATCATCAACCACGTCCGGTATAGCATACGGAGTCTCATAAGAGAAGTTTCCCGTATAATTGATAGTAAACTTATCTTTTTGCTTCGACGGATCTTTTGTTGTAATCAGGACAACACCATACGGAGCACGTGAACCGTAAATGGCTGCCGAAGCCGCATCTTTCAATACGGACACACTTTCTATATCATTCGGGTTTAGCATGGCCGGATCGCCTTCTACACCGTCTATCAAGACCAGTGCGCTACCACCCGCTCCGATAGATGTCACACCGCGGATATTATACGAAGCGGACTGATTAGGTTTGCCGTCGGCAAGCGAAATATTCAGATTAGGGACAGCTCCTTGCAACATCTGTGTGACATTAGCCACCGGACGATTTTCAAATACATCTGATGATACATTCTCTACCGCACCTGTCAGGTTTATCTTTTTCTGCGTACTAAACCCAACCACAACCACTTCGTCCAGTGTCTGCGTATCATCTTTCAGTATGACCGTCAAGTAATTCTTATTCTTCACGCTCACTTCTTGTGTCAGAAACCCCAGATAGGATACTTGCACAATGCTCCCCTCGCTGACCGCCAACTGAAACTTGCCGTCCATATCGGAGATCGTACCAGTTGTACCATTCTTTTCTTTGATATTGGCACCGATAACCGGCTCGCCCGACATATCCTTTACTATTCCGTTAATAGTGTACTTTTTGGAGGATTGCTGTACGGGCTGACTGCCTTTCTTCTTTATGACAATATCTTTCCCCTGGATCGTATAGCTGACATCTTGCCCCGCCAAGACTTGTTCTACAACCTTTTCAATAGGCAAATCTTTGGCTAACACTGTCACAATCTTTTTTGTATTCAGATCGCTTGCTGCAAATGCAAATGAATATCCGTTTTGCTTCTGTATTGTTTCGATGGCCTGCTTTACCGTTACGTTCCTCAATTGCAAGCTGATATGCTGGGCAAATAAGCTCAGATGAAAGCATAGCAAGAGCAGGACCATGAAAAAGACTTTCTTCTTATTTTTCATAAGTCAATGGATAAATAATTGATAAATAGGATGAGAAGTTTAGGAATTTATTTATATTTGCCTAAGCTTTCATCAATTAAAGTCACTGTGGCTTTTAAGATAGAAAGGCAAGAGGTCAGGGGATGGAAAAGGAACCTGACCTTTTTATGTTTCTATCAAGAGAGGTTAATCATGTTTTTCTAAATGGCTTTTCATATTTCTTTAAGTTTTAAAGGTTCAACATTTGTTCATTAGGGAAGTGTGATCACAATATTTTTTCCATTAATGGTATAAGTCATTTTATCTGTAGATGACAATACATTCATAATTTCCTGAATGCTTTGCTCTCTTTTACGGAAGTTTCCATAAAAACGAATTGTATTCAAAGTGTCATCTGCAACGGTTATTTTCACATCATAACTTCTTTCCAATTCTTTAATGATATCCGAAAGCAGTACTTCGTCAAAATAAAGACGGTCATTTGTCCATTCAACACTATGGATAGCTTTTGTAGCAGAAACAGATAGTTTTCCGGTCTTCTTATCCAATAATGCCTGTTGGTTCGGATGAAGTACCGTTTCTTTTTGCAGAGTGTTCAAGGCTACTTTTCCTTCCAGAAGGCATACTTTAGCTTCCAGATCGTCTTTATAGTTCCGAAAGTTAAATTTAGTACCTAATACCTTTACATCCAGCTCTTCTGTGTGTACTTTAAAAGGTATTTCTTTATTTTTAGTAACTTCAAAATAGGCTTCTCCCGATAAATCCAAAGCACGCTCATTGATGCCAAAATCTTGTGCATAACTCATCTTAGAACCTGCATTCAGCCAAACTAACGTCCCATCGGGAAGATACAACTTAGTCTTTGAACCATAAGGAGCCTCAACAGTAATACGTGTCAACTGGTTTTGGAGTACTCTCTTTCCACTCTGAAAAGCGATTGTTGCACACACAAAAACAATAATAACCATGGCAGCAGCATACATCCACGGGCGTATGTGAAATGCTTTCCGTTTTTCCGGCCGTTTTACAGAGGCCCCGGTATGTTCTAAAAATAATTGATAAGCTTGTTCTTTATTGAAGTTCAACTCATCGGCTTCGTCTGAAGCGGCTATCCAGACTTCTTGCATATCGGAAAAATACTTTCGGTTTTCTTCCGAAATATTCAGCCAATCCTGCAACAACTGCATTTCTTCCTGGGTCAGACTATTTGTGAGATAGCCGATAATCCAATCATTGACTGTATCCGTATGTAGCGATTGTTCATTCATAAAAATAGTGCCTTTATATATACTACAGTTTTTTATTATAGGAGGGTAGGATAAAAAGCAAAAATAATACATAAAAAAGTTCCCAGTTCTTTTTTCAGTACTACTAACGCACTCTTAATGTGATACTTGACGGTATTGATGGAAATTCCCAGCTTCTGTGATATTTCTTCGTAAGTCATCTCCTGAAAGCGGCTCATGATGAATACTTGCCTGCAAACCGGTGGTAGTTTATTGACGGATTCTTTAATTTTAGACTCCAATTCTTCTTTTAACAGGTTACCTAAAGGTTGTTGAGTGTCGGATATGATATTTTGTAATTGAATGCCTGCCCGTTCAATGGTAGAGAAATGTACTTCCATCTCCTGTTGTTTAAGAGCTAAATAATTCAGGCATTTATTACGCACCGCTACAATCAGGTAATTCCGTAAGGGAGGTACAAGTTCTAATTTATCCCTGATTTCCCACAGATGAAAAATGACATCATTCACTATACTTTCAGCCTGTACCTTATCTTTCAGAAAATAATAACTAAGTTTACAGAGAGCAACATAATGATAATCATATATATACTTATATGCTTCATTATCCCCAGCCTTCAACTTTTTTATAATGTATTTTTCATCGATTGGAATCATAATCTGTTTTTTCTGCTCTGCAATATTCGGATAATATATTGAAAGATGCAAATTAATCAGAGGAAAAAAATAAAAATGAAAAAAGAATGAAATCACTCTTTCACAGAAGTATCTCATTCTTTTTAGTATTATCTTAAAGCTAATATTCATAGTAAGATTCTCTCTGATTCATCTCAACAGAATATCAGGTCTGGCTATTTACTTCACCGTCCATTTACTGACTACCCTGCGCAGCTCGGGTGGCGAAACCGGTTTCGTCAGGAAATCATTGCATCCCGCATCGAAAGCCAGTGATTTGTCGTCGGCATAAGCAAATGCCGTAAGCGCAACAATGGGAACCTGCGTTCCGGTTTTCCTCAACAGGGTGGTTGTATCTATTCCGCTTATACCCGGCATTTTCATATCCATAAGGATGAGATCGGGAGTTTCGGCATTAAAAAGCTCTATGGCCTCACTGCCGTTGTGCGCCCTCACCAGACGATAGTCTTTCTTGAGCAGTGCCTCAATCAGTAAGTAATTACTATCTATATCTTCGGCTACCAGAATCAGAGGTTTATAATTTCTCGAAACAGTCTTCTTTTGGAGAGTCGCAAGCATATCGTTCTCTGTTACAAGGGTTGAGGCGGATTGGGTGGCAGACGTAAATGGATGTGTAAACCAGAAACATGAGCCCTTTCCCACACAGGATTCTACTCCGATCTTTCCACCCATCCGTTCCACCAGACTCTGGCATATCGACAATCCGAGACCGGCTCCCTGCACAAAAGAGTCCAGTTTCACAAAACGATTAAAAATATCATGACACTGTTCAGCAGGGATACCCTTACCCGTGTCCGTTACACAGAAACGCACCTGACCGTCATCATTCAACGTATAGGAAAGGGTAATCGATCCTTTGGTGGTGAATTTCAAAGCGTTGGTCATGAAATTAGAGAGTACCTGCATGATCCGGTTCTTGTCGGCGTCAATCACGATCTGCGGTGAACTTTCGTCAAAACGTAGTTCTACTGCTCCATCATGTTTCTTATGTGAGAAAGTAGCAATCACTTCCCGGCAAAGTTGAGGTACATCCACCCATCCGGTAGTAAGTTCTATCGTGCCGGCCTCAATCTTGGAAATATCCAGAATGTCGGAAATTAGATTGAGCAGCAGCTCGTTGTTCTCCTGCACCAGCGACATATATGCTTGACGCAGTTCTATCTCATCTGTTTCGGCAAGCAGACTCGAAAAGCCTACGATAGCGTTGAGAGGAGTACGTATTTCGTGACTCATATTGGCAAGGAATGCCGATTTGAGCCTGTCGGATTCTTCGGCTTTCTCTTTCGCCTCAATCAATTCCAGTTCCACTTGCTTGCGGGTAGTGATGTCCGTAGCCAATTCCATGATGGCCCACCGTCCGTCGAGCCAATTAATCGCCATACTCTGGATGGTGTACCAGCGTTCGGTTACAGAATTATAATCTTCCCAGAAATGAACACCTGTGAGTTTGCGGTTGGCATCAAGCAATTGCGGTTTCGGGCAATGTGTACATGCCCCACCCAATCCCGCATTCAGCATTTTCCAGCATGTCGCTCTCTCTGGCACGCTTCCGGCTTCTTCCCTGAAAGATTTGTTTGCAAAAAGCACCTCCAGAGAGTCATAATCGCTAACAAAAATATTAGCATTGATGTTATCCAGTACCTTTTGCATGGTTCGCTGCGATTGTTGCAGGGATATTTCAACCTGCCAGCGTTTGGTTGCGGTAGACACAATCTGCGAAATTTGGCTCATCAGTTCCACATCCTTTTTATCCCATTGTTTCTTCCAGCAAAAATTAAACGAAAGAAAACCGAAATGCACGCCCAACTGCGACAGAGGAAAGACAGCGATGGCTTTCACCCCCTGTACTTCGAGCATTTGAGTTATAAAAGGATCGAGTGAATAGATATCGGACGTGCAGATGATATGATTTTCTTCGAGCATATCGAACCAGGGTTTTCCCGCTTCAATGGTCATACTCCGCAGGTAATCTATGGCAGGCTCAATACCCTCGTTACACCATTCATTGGTACAGCCATACGTAACTCCGTCGAGGTGATTTTCCCATGTGGCCAAACGGTCAACGCCGGTATAACGGCCGATTTCGGCAAGTGCCATATTCATGGCTGTAGGTATGTCCGGTTCCAGTTGCAGAATTTGCAGTACCTTGATAAACAACGCTTGCCGCCGATTGGTTGCTTCCAGATTTTCCTGAATGGCAATCAGGTCCTTAGATTTCTCTTCGACCATTTGCTCGAGCCGAGTACGGTACTGCTCCAGTTCCATACCGACTCCTTGGGGTTCGGAATCAGTAGTTTTCATTTTAAATCAATAAATAGTGAATAGAATAATAGTTTAGTTGTCGGCGAGATACGCCCATATATTCTGCAAATATATAGATTTATTCTATAAACCGAAATATTTCCTATTAAAACTCACTTTCCTCCAAAGGGTTAGTATTCGCAGACTTATGGTAGTATTCAGGAAGAAACAACCGATAATCACCTTATTTTTGTTCCCGATATGCTTTTGGAGAAAACCCTGCAAGTCTTTTAAAAAACTTTCCGAAGAAAGATTGAGACGGAAAATTCAGCTCATCACTGATTTGCCGGAAGACAGAAGAGTATCGCCCTGAATTCGGATGATGAAATTCAGATCAGTTTCAATCCTATGATTGAAAGAATCAGAGTTGTCATAAAGAACAGGCGTCCTAAAGTGGCCGGTTCATGGAAGAACAAAATGCCGACCAATACGGTACCTACTGCTCCTATTCCGGTCCAGATAGGATATGCAGTGCCGATGGGCAATGTTTGGGTAGCTTTTGCCAGAAGGTACATACTCAACGTTACAGATATTACAAATCCTGTTCCCCACAAATAAAAGTCAGTGCCCGTTGCTCCTTTTATCTTACCCAGACAAAAGGTGAAGCCGACTTCAAAGAGTCCGGCAATAATCAATATTATCCAATTCATATCTTTCTATTTTAAAATCAGACTACAAAATTAGGCAGACGGTTGGAGCTTTCACTTTACATTTGATAAGAAATGACCGCACAAGAGTATGAACAATTCCTCTTTCCTAATCTAACTTTTTGTATTTTTGCAGAAAATGGTTCATGTTATATGGATATACACGAGATTATAAATAAGATATACCCGATACCGGAGACTTCGATGGATAAATTGACAAAACATCTGTCTAAAGTGACGTATCCCAAAGGGCATCATATACTGGAAGCCGGTAAAACTGAAACGAATATCTTTTTTATCGAGAAAGGGATTGTCAGAGCTTATATTCCTGTGGATGGGAAAGAAGTTACATTCTGGATTGGGAAAGAGGGTTCTGCCATTGTCTCGCTGAAAAGTTATGTGGATAACCAGCAGGGATATGAGTCGATGGAGTTGATGGAGGAGTCGGAGTTGTATTTACTGAAGCGTAAAGACTTACAAGAATTATTTAAGGAAGACATTCATATTGCCAACTGGGGACGGAAGTTTGCCGAATCCGAGTTCATGCAAACGGAGGAAAGACTTATTTCCCTATTATTCACCAATGCATCCGAACGGTATATGAAGCTGATCCAGAACAATCCGGAGTTATTGCAGAGAATGCCGTTGGAATGTCTTGCTTCTTATCTGGGAATAACTCCGGTAAGTTTGAGCCGGATCAGGGCAAAGCTGAAGCGGATGCTCTGAAAAAGCTGATTAAAAGAATCACTTCATCTAAGCAAACTGAAAATGATATATTTGCCATTTGAAAAAGAACAAAGAGAGAAATCATGAATATAGAGGAGTATAGAGACAATTGTCTGTCTGTTAAAGGAGCAACAGAATGTATGCCGTTTGGTGAGAATATCCTGGTTTTTAAGGTCATGGATAAAATGTTCACTTTTGCTACATTACGACCAAAGAACGGAAATTTCTGGGCGGATATGAAATGTGCTCCTGACAAGGCAGAAGAATTAATAGAACAGTATGGAGACATCTTTTGGGGACCATTTTCTGATAAGAAACATTGGATAACCGTATATTTAGAGGGAGATGTGCCCGACAAACTTATAAAAGAGCTGATCAGTCATTCGGTAGAAGAAGTCATTAAGAAGTTGTCCAAGAAAAAACAGGAAGAATATAGGACCATGTTTTAAAATGGAGAAACAGAATTGCGATTTAGTATTCTAAAAATAAATATCCGGTTCTACTTTCATTGCAGAACGTAGAACCGGATAAAAATCCCCTCTTTAGAAACGTATGTCCCAAATGCCACAAGCCTTTTCCAGCTCTACTAACGAGACAGCATATCCTTTCATTGTTTCAAGATATTCTTGCTGCACTTCATTATAGGTACGTTGGGCGACTAATACATCCAAAATATTGGTTTCACCACGTTTGTATTTATATACCATCCCATCCATTACTTTCTGAGCATCTCCAAGCATTCCCGACTTAAATTGAACCACTTTCTTTTTCTCTGCTTCATAATTGAACCATGCCTGCATAATCTCTGCCTGTATTTGTTGCTCTATATCTTTCTCCTGAATTTCGGACTGGGAAATACGAAATTTAGCAGCCTTAACAGTCCCTTTATTGATATTCGAAAAGGCTAAAGGAATAGACACTCCTACCGTAGCGGAACGAGCCGATGGAAAAAAACGATTCCAGTCTTTTTCATAAGAAACGGACAGACCAATATCCGGGCGGCGTTCTGCCCTCGTCAGTTTATATGCACGGGAAGTTATTTCCGTGTTTTTTTGAGCCGTAAACAAATCTATACGATTACCCAGACCTACTTTAATCAACTCCGAAAGATAAAACTCACGGTTGAATTCATCCCAATTACCCAACGGAATATAAAGAGTGTCCGCAGCCATCCCCATCTGTCTATTCAGCACGACCAATGCCGACTGATAGGCAGCTTCCTGACCATAAACCGCATTGAGCAAAGTGACAGCTTCCAACTTTGATTGCCGGGCATCATTCTCTGTAATCTCTCCCGCTACATAACGTAAACTATCCGATTGGCTCAATTGCAACATATACTGGTAAGAACTTTGCTGTACTTCAAGCAACTCTCTTTGAAGAATTGCCTCCAAAAAAAGACTGGCAGCTTCAGCCCTCAAATTCTGAAATGACTGTTCCAGAATTAGTTTTTCAAGCTCCATCTGACTACGTGCCAACTTTATACGTGCTCCTCGTTTGTTTCCTAATTCCAGTGAATAGGAAAGCCCTAATGAAAAAGTCTCATGACCGGCTTCAAACCCCACTTCCGGATCAGGAAACACTTTTTGAGCAATCATCTCCGCATCAGCTATACTTACATTCAACTTCTCTGCCAGATAGTTTAGATTACCTTCCCCCACCCGTTTCAGATACTCATCGAGAGAGATACTCTGATAGAGAGTCCTGTCTGGAATTTGCGCCACTGCATGAACAGATATTGCTTCCACAAGCAATAAAAGGAGCAAGATATTAAAGTGTATATTCCTTCTCATCATTCTTCTTTTTATTTAAAACGTTATTCTCAATCAGATAGTAAAAAACCGGAAGCACAAACATAGAAATGAGTGCTGAGAACATCAATCCATACACAATAACCGTTGCCAGAGGACGTTGCACATCACTGCCGATCCCGGTTGCCAGAGAAGCGGGAAACAGTCCGAGTACCGTAGTGACCGAGGTCATCAGGATAGGACGAAACCGTTGACGTGCCCCTTCGATAACAGACTTCCGAAGTTCCATTCCTCCTTTACGCAAGTTATTTATCTGAGATACCATGATAATTCCGTTTTGAATGGAAAGTCCGAACATGGCAATAAAGCCCACGGCAGACGATACATTCAATGTCATACCGCGTACATTGAGCGCAAGCATTCCGCCAAAGAGCGCCAACGGCACGATGGACAATACCAGACCGGCTTGCCGGAATTTTCCAAACGTAGCATAAAGCAAAATAAACATACACATCAGTGTCAACGGAAGAATGACAGAAAGACGGGTATAGGCTCTGTTCTGATTTTCAAAAGCACCTCCCCACTTGACTGTATATTTGCTTTTATCATAGTTCACTTTCGCATCGATCACATTCTGCGCTTCTTTTAAGAAAGAAGCCAGATCGCGTCCACGCAGATTCAACTTTACCGTCAGGTGACGTCTGTTCATTTCACGCGTGATCGTACTTTCTCCAACACTTAACTTCACTTCGGCTACCTGCGAAAGGGGTATTTTAGCTCCGGTAGAAGAGGTCAGCATCAATCCGGCTATCTTTTCGGGTGTATCCCGCATTTCTTCTTTATATTTACAGGTAATGTCATACTGACGGTCTCCCTGATAAAGCTGAGCAATAGCTTTCCCTCCGATTGCCACCTCTATCAAATCAGCCACATCAGACACGTTCAGCCCATATCGGGCAATCGCATCCCGATTCATAATGATTTGCAGTTGAGGTAATGGAGGTTCCTGGTCAATATCCAGATCAACGGCACCTTTCACCGTTCCCAGCGCCCGGGTGATTTCTTCCGCAATACGACGTGTTTCCCGAAAATCCTCACCATACACCTTTACAACCAATTCACTATGCGCACCGGCTATTTTATCCATCACCCCGTCTATCATCGGTTGGCTGAATCCGACCCTAAAACCGGGTAGCGTCTTATATTCTTCTTCCAGTTCATGAATCAAATCTTGCTTGGTCTTTCCCTTCGGCCATTCATCATAAGGCTTTATCCCGATAGATACCTCAAAATGCGAAGGGGTGAACGGATCTGTACCATCGTCATTTCTCCCTGCCTGAACCATGATATAAGTTACTTCGGGATACTTCATCGTACGGGAACGAAGTGTATCGGACATCTCTCTCGATTTCTCAACAGAAATGCCGGGAGGAAGATTCACCTGCAACCAGATCGAACCCTCATCCAATTCAGGAAGGAAATCTTTCCCTACAACACCACTTAACACGATACCCGCAATCAGAATCAAACATGAAAAGAGTATGGTCTTTACTGGTTTCTGAATGAGTTTCTCTATTGCGCCAGTATATTTCTCCTTCAATTTTTCCAGCCATTTATTCTTATAGACCTTGCGCGGCTTACGGTAAATAGCATAAGCCAGTCCCGGAATCAGCAGAAGAGCAACCAAAAGTGCTCCGATCATTGCATAACTCATCGTAAATGCCATAGGAGTAAACAGTTTACGTTCCACACGTTCGAAAGCGAATAATGGCAAGTAGGCTGTAATAATGACTATGGTGGAGAAAAGAATCGGGCGTCCTACCTCTTTGGCTCGTTGTGCGATACTTTTTTCTTCGATGTACTGTTCGGGATAATCCTCACGTTTCTTGAGAATAGTTTCCAGCATAACAATGGCACCATCTACAATGATTCCAAAATCTATGGCTCCGAGTGACAGAAGATTGGCAGGGATATCCGTAAGATGCATCAGGATAAAAGCGATAAGCAAAGATGCCGGAATGGTGATTGAAACCAGTAATGCTCCACGCCAGTTACCCAAAAACAGAATAAGCACAATAACAACCAATGCCATCCCCATTAATAGCGTATGGGAAACAGTATCCAAAGTTGTATCCACCAGGCTGGTACGATCCAGAAAAGTATGTATACGCACCCCCTCCGGCAAAATTTCATGATTCAAATCATCCACTGCCGCATGAATGCCATCCAATACCTTAGACGGATTTTCATGTTTCAGAAGAAGCACAATCCCTTCCAAACTTTCCGAATAATCACGGGTACGATCGGTATATCCCAACACACCTTTCCTCTCCAGATTACCATATTTCAAAGAACCGATATCATTTAAAAAGACAGGAACCCCGGAGGTTGTAGTGACTACAATATGCCCCAAATCGTCCAGATTCTCGATCAATCCTATACCACGTACCACATACCCCAGATCTCCTCTATTCAATATGCTGCCTCCCACACTGGCATTATTATTTTCAATAGCCTCAATAACCTGACTAAGGGATAAGTGATATTGTTCCAGTTTATAAGGATCTATTTCTACTTGAAACTGGGTGGTGATACCTCCGAAATTTGTTACATCCGCCACTCCTGAAACTTCTTTGATACGGGGAATAACCACCCAATTCTGGAGGTCGGTCAGTTCACGAAGTGAATGTTGGTCACTTTCTATAATGTAACGGTAAACCTCTCCCACAGGTGATGTCAGCGGATCGAGTCCGGGGGCTGCCCCATAAGGTAGTTCCACTTCATTCAATCTTTCCTGTACCCGTTGACGGCTCCAGTAATCTTCTGTCCCATCCTTGAATACAATCGTAATCATAGAGAGTCCGAACGTACTTTTGCTACGCATAACATGCATGCCGGGCAAACCGTTGATGGCACGTTCCAAAGGAATAGTGATCTGTTGTTCCACTTCTTCGGCAGCTAGCCCTGGCACTTGGGTAACAACCTGCGATGTGACATCTGCAATATCCGGATAGGCTTCTATTGAAAGTTGCGTCCATGAGTAATATCCGAAAACACACATCATCACAAACAGACAAAGCATTATCCATCTTTTCTGTATAATTGAAAGCATCAAATCCTTCTTCATAATCTCCTATTTTAAATAATATCCTCCTTCACTGATGACTTTATCTCCCGGATGCAATCCATCATTTATCACAGCAAATCCATCTTTGGTCGCTTCTACCTTCACCGGTGTTCTTACAAAGATATCCGGAGTAACCTGCACATACACATAACTGTCTTTCTCTCCCTGCAACAATGCACTCTCCGAAATCTGAATCTGTTCAATAGGAGCACTAAGAAAATGGACGGTAGTATACATACCCAATTTCAAATGTTTCTTCGAATTATCACAAACCGAAAGCACTTTGATAGACCTTGTATCTTCATCAACCGCCTCGTCTACATGATAGACGTTACCTTTAATCACCCTCCCTGGTAATGCCGACACTTCTATATCCAGACTACTGCCTGCATTGATAAATCGAATATCCTTTTCTTTCACTTGGGCGGCAATCCATACTTCCGACAAATTTGCCACTATTGCAACAGGTTCGGTATCATCTTTCAGGTATTGTCCGGTCACAATATTATTCTCTATAATTTCGCCCGAAATAGGCGAACGTACCACAAGAGGCTGCCCCAGTATCATATTCTCCGGATGCTCTACCTGATATACTTCCAATGCAGCAGACGCATTTTCAAACTCTTTGTCGGCAATAAGCAAAGCATTTTGTGCTTCTTCCAGCTCTTTCTGTGAACTAACCCCGTTCTTTATCAGGTCTTCTTTGCGCTTTAAATCTTTCTTAGCCAGCTCACGTGACGATAATGCCTGGAAGTATTCTTTTTGTGCCGTAGTAAAATCCGGTGAGCTGATTTCAAACAAAGGGGTTCCCCGGTTCACCTGTTGTCCGATTTGTATATACGATTTTGTAACTCTTCCTGCAAAAGGGGAAGCAATGCAGGCATAACGGGTAGGAATAGGACGTACCACACCGGAAGTAATCACTTCTTTGGAATAAGGTTCAAGTCTGGCCTCAGTCACTTTTATCTTTTCAGATAAAAAACGGTCTGTGATCTGTACAGTGTCACCTTCCATACGATAACCACTCTGTTGTTCTTCCTTTGATTTACTCTTGCATGCGGTAACTAGCAATACACCACAAATTAAAAGTATTTGCAAATTTTTCTTTTTCATCATCATCCATAAAAATATAGTTAGCATTCTTTTTCGGATGCAAAGGTAAGTGGACGTGTTCCGGAAGCCTGTTAGAGATTTGTTAGAACGCTATTAGAATTTTATTAGAGTCTTACAGAAGCCATTTCAAGACGAATTTTCTTTTTTTATGAACCCGTTTTGCAGGAGAACGGCATTTTTTGTCTACATTTGCCAAATCAAAAACCGAACTTGAGAATATGAAAGTTATTTATCAATTCATTTTATCCGTACCTCATTTGGAACTCTCTTAGCTGGGCTTCCGTTTTTTATTTCTTTCCTCCATTACAGGAAAACAACAAAAATCAAAGCAATTTCTCTCAATCATTTGTTTATTATTTAGTCATAATGGTATTTGCCCTCTTTATATACAGACAGGCAATCCCCTTATCATCATCCGTAATCAATAAAGTATTATGAATAATTGGAAAAAGAAATTTATCATTATATGGTCCGGACAGTTATTTTCTATTCTTAGCAGTTCTATTGCCCAGTTTGCCATTGTTCTGTGGATCAGTCTTGAGACCGGTTCGGCAGAGGTGCTTTCATTTGCTACTATCGCCGCACTTTTACCCCAAGTAGTATTAGGTCCCTTTGCCGGCGTTTTCGTCGATCGGTGGAGTCGGAAATGGACTATGATATTGGCCGACAGTTTCGTTGCACTCTGTTCGGGCATTATTGCGTTATTATTCTATCTGGACGTTATCGAAATCTGGCAGATTTATCTGCTGCTTATGCTCCGTTCTGTCGGAAGCGCTTTCCACGCACCTGCCATGAAATCATCCATACCGCTGCTTGCTCCTGAAAAAGAACTGACGCGTATTGCCAGTATTAATCAGACAATACAGGCCTTATGTAATATCTGCGGTCCAGTGCTAGGTGCTGCGCTGATTGTCAGTACGAATATGAGTGTAGTTATGTTGCTCGACGTTGCCGGAGCAGCCATAGCCTGTACGACACTCATGTTTGTATTTATTCCTAATCCGGAAAAAACAGAAACTGAAACAACCAATAATGTACTTCGGGATATGAAGGAAGGCTTTCAGGCAATCTGTAGCAATTGTGGTTTGAAATGGGTGATGGTCACGGAAGTACTCATCACTTTCTTTATCATGCCTGTTGTTGCTCTGATACCGTTGATGACCCTGAAAAACTTCTCCGGAACAGCTTATCAAGTCAGCCTGATAGAACTTCTTTTTGGTTCGGGAGCATTAGTCGGTGGTATTTTACTGGGAATATGGAATCCGCGCATCCGAAAGGTCGTTATGATAAACATATCTTATATCATAATAGGAGTTTCTATTTTCGTTTCCGGAATCCTTCCTCCTTCAGCATTCATTATCTATGCTATATTTGCAATAGTACAGGGTATTTCCATGCCGTTTTATTCCGGTCCGTTTACAGCTTTGTTGCAAACACAGATTGAAGTGTCTTT
The DNA here is from genome assembly GCF_025147085.1 of Bacteroides sp. D2. NCBI lineage: Bacteria > Pseudomonadati > Bacteroidota > Bacteroidia > Bacteroidales > Bacteroidaceae > Bacteroides > Bacteroides sp. D2. The sequence goes on from NZ_CP102261.1 coordinate 220,166, forward strand.
CTTGGGGCGCGTATTCTCTTTGTTCGACAGTATCAGTTTGTTACCCTCCATTTTAGGATTACTGGCAACCGGATTTATTGCAGACGCTATCGGCATAGCCAATGTCTTTGTTATATGCGGTATTGCAATTGTGATAACAGGGACACTTGCATTCTTCATTCCATCAATCATGAATCTGGAGAAAAAATAAATGACTAATTTTATTAACTAATCCTTTTTTAGAAGCATTTTTTTAGGTTATTTTGCGGAACAAATATCACGAACTTGTCAAATTATGGATTGGATTGGCCTTGATTTAACATTCCCTATCACCGACCCTACATGGATATTTCTCCTTGTACTCCTAATTATATTGTTTGCTCCGATATTATTGAATAAGCTGCGCATCCCTCATATTATCGGTATGATCCTGGCGGGATTGGCCATTGGCGAACATGGATTTAATATTCTGGCACGCGATAGCAGTTTTCAGTTATTCGGCAAAGTCGGGCTCTATTACATCATGTTTCTGGCTGGTCTGGAAATGAACATGGGAGACTTCAAAGAGACGCGAAACAAAGCATTAGTGTTGGGATTACTGGCTTTCATCATTCCCATCGGGATTGGATTCGTGGCAAATGTATCTTATCTGAAATACGGCGTAATCACTTCTGTACTGCTAGCCAGTATGTATGCCTCCCACACACTCGTTGCCTATCCCATCGTCACCCGCTTCGGTATATCACGCCATCGTAGTGTAAGTATTGCCGTAGGAGGAACGGCCGTGACGGATACGCTCACACTGTTGGTACTAGCCGTTATAGGCGGATTATTCAAAGGAGAAACCGGTGGTTTATTCTGGATTTGGCTAGTAGTAAAAGTAATCTTTCTAGGAGCACTTATCATCTATTTCTTCCCACGCATCGGTCGCTGGTTCTTCCACCGATACAATGACAACGTGATGCAGTTCATTTTTGTGCTTGCAATGGTCTTTTTAGGAGCAGGACTGATGGAACTCGTAGGTATGGAAGGTATTTTGGGAGCTTTCCTCGCTGGATTGGTACTCAACCGGCTCATTCCGCACGTTTCTCCATTGATGGATCATTTAGAGTTTGTCGGTAATGCCCTCTTCATTCCTTATTTCCTTATCGGAGTAGGAATGTTAATCAACTTACGGGTTATTTTCGGACATGGGGATGCTTTAAAAGTTGCTGCCGTAATGATAACCATGGCACTGACAGGCAAATGGATTGCTTGCTGGCTGACACAAAAGATATACAAGATGTCTGTTCTTGAACGAAATCTGATGTATGGTTTAAGTAACGCACAGGCAGCAGCCACATTGGCAGCCGTATTGGTCGGATATAACATTATTCTGCCCACCGGCGAGCGCTTGCTGAATGACGATGTACTGAACGGCACAGTCTTGCTTATCCTGGTCACTTGCGTAGTAAGCTCACTGATTACCGAACGGGCAGCCAGAAAGGTGGCAATGGATGACTCACTATCGGAAAATGAATCTTCAAAAGAAACAGAGAAGATTTTAGTATCCATAGCCAACCCGGACACTATCGAAGACATGGTGAATCTGTCTCTAATCATACGTGATTCTAAATTGAAAGATAATCTACTGGCCCTCAATGTAATCAACGACAATAATAATTCCGATAATCTACGACTTCGAAGCAAATATTACCTGGAAAAAGCGGAAACGACAGCAACAGAAGCAAATGTACCACTGAAGAAAGTCACACGGTATGATTTGAATATAGCTTCCGGCATTATACATTCAGTCAAGGAAAATGAGATTACAAGTATTATCACCGGTCTGCATCGTAAGAAAAATATCACAGACTCATACTTTGGAATACTTGCCGAACATTTATTGAATGGATTAAACTGTGAGATAATTATCTCTAAGTTTCTAATACCAGTCCATACAATCAAACGAATTGTCATTGCCGTCCCTCCTAAAGCCGAATACGAATCCGGTTTTCCTCATTGGATGGAACATTTCTGTAGAATGGGAAGTACCCTCGGATGCCGGGTACATTTCTTTGCCAATGAAAAAACAACCATACGCCTGCAGGCGTGGATAAAGAAGCGACATAAACAAACGTTGACCGATTTCTCCCTTTTGGAAGATTGGAATGACTTGCTGGTGCTGACGGGACAAGTAAGCTACGACCATTTATTAGTTATTATCAGTGCACGACCGGGAACTCTCTCTTACGACAGTTCTTTTGAGAAACTACCGAGACAGCTTAGTAAATACTTCTCCAACAATAGCTTAATCGTATTATATCCTAACCAATCGGGAGAACCATTAGATACGTCGTTCTTCTCTAAACTATACACTGATACCGAAACCCGGCATTATGAAAAGGTGGGTAAATGGTTTTACAGGTGGTTTAAGAAAGACTGATATTTAGTATAAACCTGTATTTTAAATCACCACCTGCGCATGCTCCCTTCTGTATTCTGTCGGAGTACAATTATACTTCTTCGAGAACGCCCTATAAAAAGTGGAACGGTTGGTAAAACCGGATTGAAAAACAACCTCATCAATAGTGAGTTTCGTTTTCAGTAATAAATCCGTCGCTTTTGCCAACCGGCAATCACAGATTAAATCAGTTAGAGTCACACCTTCAATTTCTTCCAATTTACGATAGAAAGAGCGAATACCGATGTTCATTTTCTCTGCAATCGTATGAGCCGTCAATTCCTTATTACTAATATTTCTATTGATAATCCGTAGAATCTCATTCACGAATTTCCGATGCTCTTTATGAGACAGTTTACCATCTTTCAAGGTATATGAGCTTAAAGGAGATGAGAAATATTCTTTCAGGCTCTCTTTTCTCTCTAATAAACGTCGAACAGAAGATTTTAAATAATCGACGTCGAAAGGTTTGGTTATATAAATTTCCGCACCTGCGTCCAGTCCTTCTGTTTGTATTCCGACATCCCGCTTCGCGGACAAGAATATAAAAGGAATATGAGCTGTAGCCTCATCCGACTTCACTTCCCGCGAAAAGGCCAATCCATCTATGCCTGGCATAACCACATCACTAATGATAATATCCGGATAGAACTCTTTCAATATTTTCAATGCTTCCACAGAATTGGTTGCCGTCAACACATTATAATCATCCTTAAATATGTCAACGATCAGCCATTGGATCTCTATTTCATCATCCACTATGAGAATAGTCGGTTTTAATTCATCCATATTGTTTGGAGGAATTGACAAAGCAGAATGATAATCTAATCTGTAGTCAGGCAAGGAGATCGGTTCTCCTTCATCAGCTGCCATTACACACGATTCAAGAGATGGTAACTGTACCCGAAAGTGTGTCCAATCATCCGGAACACTTTCCACTTTGATACTGCCACCCAACAGATGAACCATATTATGAGAAATGGCAAGACCCAATCCGTTTCGCGACCAAAAGTGATCGTTCTTTTCAAAATGCTGCAAGATACGATAACGGTCAAACAAAGTTGAAATATCTTTTTCGGCTATTCCTTTCCCTGTATTGGAAACGATGATCCACAAGTTGTCCTGATCCATTCCAATCTTTATTCTTACTATCTTCTCATTCCCCGCATATTTGAAAGCATTCGACAGGAGATTAGAAAGAATCGTCACTATAAAATCCTTGTCCGAGTTCCACTTTAGAAAAGGAGAGATATCTTTTTCTAAGAAAATCTTATGTGATTCTGCCATGTCCGTAAATGACTCCACCAGTTTATTGGCTATAGCCGTTATATCCACAGGGACGATGACCGGCTTTTTGTATCCGGATTCTATTCTGTTAAACTCAATCAAATCCTGAATCAGAGAGTTCAACCTTTCAGCATTTTGCCTGATTACAGATGTATATCTTTTAGCAGATTCAGTAAGCCCTTTTTGCTCCATAAGCCGGTTACACGGTCCGTAAATAAGCGTTAGTGGTGTACAGAACTCATGGGATATATTAGTAAAGAACTGAAGTTTAGATTCATATATCTCCTCTTTATGCTTTTGTTCTATCTTCTGTAACTGCTCCCTCTTCTTTTTTTTCTGATGAGCCATCCATATCCTGACTATGAACAATATGCCAGCCAATGCAAACAAAAAATAGGCACCATAAGCCCAATGAGATGCATACCAGGGCGGAAGTACTTTGATATCCATTTTACAGATATAACTTTCTTTCCTCAATGCCTTATTATAATATTTCACATACAGTCTGTAATTACCGGGATGGAGGTCAGCAAATGATATGACGTTGGAGTTTCCATTGTATGTCCATCCCTTCCCCTCACCGTCCAACTTGTAATAGTAAGAATGACTATTCCCATTCAAATGATCGATAGCTACAAAAGAAAGAGTGAAAAAATTCTGTTCATGGGATAATTCCAGAAAAGTATTATTTTTTTCTTGCGAAAGAAATTTCTCTACCGGAAACTGCTGTTCCCGTATAGTTATTGCCTTAAAATAGATTAGCGGCATATAATGTTGTCCCTCATCAAAGTAATTCCTCTCAACAGTAACGAAACCATTGGTACCTCCAAAATAAAGAATCCCATTCTTTGCATCTCTGAAAGAAGCTCCTTCATTAAATTCCAGTATCGAAAGTCCGTCATGGTGGTCATAGCTCCTGATAGACTCTGTATCCGTATTGTATGAAATCAATCCGCGATTGGTACTCAACCAATAGTCAGAATAGGAATCAAAAAGAATGCCATATACACTATTGGCAAAAAGATCACCCGCTTCATTCAAGACCTTATAACCCGTAGGATTATATTTCACAAGACCAAAATTAGTTCCAAGCAGATAATTCCCATGATAATCTTTCTGCATTACATTGGTTTCATTGATTGCATATCCTTCCAAACGGATATTCTTTAATTTCGAAGTTTTTACATGTAATTTATAAACCCCTTCTCCCCTATTCATGCACCATAATACGGAATCCCCCTCCGGATAAATATCCTGAAAACAATTCGCGAACCTATCCCCATCTTTCACAGAGAACTGCTTGATAACCGTAAGTAAAGGTGTACCGTTCCACCATTCAATATGCGCCTTTATAATTCCCATCCCCATCGTAGAAACCCACAATAGCGAATCCTTTTCATAAATGTCCGATATAAATTCAATCTCTTTCCCACTCCTCGACAAGGGAACAGGAAAAACACAATTCCTCTCACTATCAAAATAGGTAAGCCCTTTTTCACTCCCAATCCAAAGATTCCCCTGCCTGCTTTCGTCCAAAGAAAGAATAACATTATCCCGCAACTGACTATTACCGGCAGTTAACAATTTCAGTTCATGGTCTTCTACTTTCTTATCCACCTGAAAATTATCTATCTGTAGAATTCCTTCTCCCCTGGTACCTAACCATAATGTATTCTTTTTATCTACCCATAAAGCACTTACAGACTGATGTAAATCAGGTATAAAGTCACTCAAGTGAAAAGATTGAATGGAATACATATCATTTGAATAAAGATATATGCCATGCCCTAAAGTACCAATCCATACCAAATCCTGATATTTATCCTTATAGATGCAACTGATTCCTCCCGGCACATTCAATTCCTCAAGAACATACCCCCGGTCATTCTTCCTTAATAAAGACAACCCTTTCGTCTTAAATCCTATAAAATAATCATGATGGAACTTGATTAATGAACTGATTTCATCTTTTCCAGCTATATGTTTTGTTAAGTCGCAAACGAGAAGCAGTTTTTGAGCCGATGTGTCAAACTCATACAGTGTATATGTATCATCCACAAAATAAAAAACAGAACTATCATCACTTATTCCATACCTAATACCTGCCGAATGCTTATATCCGGCGGAAGGTTCCAGTTTTATCGTCCCCTGCCGACTAATCTGTATAGAAAAACAAAGAGCGACACCATTCTTCTGGAATATCCACAACTTTCCTGCATTGTCAGTAAAAAAGGCGACAATATCATTCGCTCTTAAACCGGGAACAAATACCTGTTCGAAACATTCCTGATCCTTCAACTTATAATAAATGCAATAACTCCCCTGTATCAGATAGATATTGCCATAGCAGTCCTTGTTCAAAAAAGAAATCCGGTTGAACATATCAAAGGATTCTATTGCCGACGATTCAAGATTTATTTTATGTAACCCATGATAGGTTTGGAGCCATAACAGACTATCATTCACTTGCATGATTTTGTGAATGTTGCTGCCTGTGAAGAAATTCTCGTTATGTTCCGGACCATATTTCATCACACGTTTGCCGTCATACATATCGAGTCCCCGGTTTGTACCGATCCAAATCAATCCTTTCTCATCCTGATGAATAGAAGAAATGATGCCACTGGAAAGATTCTCCGAATTATTAATCTTCCGCAGGTTGAAAGCTTTTGCAGATACGGCAACCTGCAAAAGAAATAGAGAAAGTAGCAAACAAGCAATCGTTTTCTCTCTGTTATCTATACCGCATAATGAAATCATGGACAAATATAGACTTATTTCTCCTCATAGTTATGTCTCACAGTGACAAATGTATCTCTCTGTGTGACACAGGTATCATATTTTAAAGGTGCTATTCTCCGGATATAAAGTGTCTGAATACCTTTGCCTCATCACATTTAAAACATTTATCATGAAAAGTACATTCACTCTCATCTTCTTTATGTTCTGTTTCCATTCTTTTATGGCAACGGCTTCACAAATCAAAGGAAACATTCGCGAAAAAGGAACGGGAAACCTGATAGAATTTGCCGACGTCATATTGCTGAAAGAAGGAATAATCACGGTATCCCATGTTCTCACAGAATCCAATGGGCATTTCCTGTTACCCGACATCGGAGCCGGAAAGTATTCTTTAATGGTAAGACTTCTCGGATATGATGTTTACACCCAAGATTCAATCATCATCCGTTCCTCTTCCGCTCCTGCACTGGATTTGGGAATCATAGAATTGCAACCTTTAGAGATCGGTATCACCGAAGTGGTGATAGAAGGAACTAAAAGACAGGTCGTTTACAAATTAGATAAAAAGATCATTGATGCATCCAATGCACTGATGAGCAGCGGCGGAACAGCAGTCGATATTCTGGAAAACACTCCTGCCATCCGGGTGGATGCAGACGGAGAAGTGACATTCAGGGGAAGCAGTGGTTTCAAAGTATATATCGACGGAAAACCGAGTTTCTATTCAGGAAGCCAGGCACTACAACAGATACCCGCTGGACAAATAGAAAACATCGAAATTATAACGACTCCTTCTGCACGTTACAACACAGACGGAGAAGTCGGCATGATTAATATCATCACCAAGAAAAACAAGCAACAGGGTATCAATGGCATGATAAATGTATATGGCAGTACAGCTCTTTCCAACGGCGTCGACTTCCTGTTATCCCAGCAACACAACAAATTGCAATGGCATCTTGCCGGACACTGGAACCAGCCCATACGTGAGAGCGACTTCGAACAGAGAAAAACAACCATTGTCGATCACATAACCACCACTTCCACATCCATCGGTCCCAGAAAAGGGAAAAATTATCATTATGGTTTACGGGGAGGCATTGATTATTCTTTCTCTCCCCGGACATCAGTCAATGCAGAACTGCAAATCGTTTATGATAAGTTCACCCGGGAAGGAGACTTGGATTATACAGAAACACATACGGATGCCAATGGTACATCTACTCCACACAATAACAATAGCCGGGATAATTTCGACCTACATTCAACAGTTAATATCGGAAAAGCCGGATTTTCGCATAAGTTCAACGATAACGGACATACACTTACCGGAAGTTTCATGGCAGGTTTTGAACAAGATCCTCTCGAATATTTCCAGAGTGACCTTTTCGACAAACAAGGGCAACGTCAACAAGGCCATCGTGCCTGGGAAGATGAAATACGCCGGACCATACAATGTGATCTTGTTTACAATTACCCTTATAGCAAAACCGGATTTCTGGAAAGTGGTTATCAATATCACTCTTATCTGGAGGATGGTGATTACAGCATGCAATTCTGGAATCCGGCGAAAGAAGAGTTCTACTGGCGTGAAGATATCTACAACACATTTTATTTCCAACGCAGAATCCATTCGGTTTATCTGATGGGAAGCGATAGCTACAAAGCGTTCGACATACAGGCAGGTTTAAGGGGAGAACATACCCATCAAGTATTGCGAAGTTCTATCGAAGGAGCCAATCGCACGGTAAACCGTTTCGAAGTATTCCCCTCCATACACGTCGGTTATACATTACCTCACGAACAAAAACTGACATTTGCCTACTTGTATCGTACCAATCGCCCGGAACTCTTTTACATGGAGCCTTATATCACTTACCGTGATTATTATACCGCTGAAATAGGAAATCCCGACATACGTCCCGAATATATACATTCCTACGAACTGAATTACAAAAAGAATATCGGTGAACAAGTATTGCAATCCAGTCTGTTTTACCGGTCGCGCAAAGATAAGATTGAACGCTTGCGAGTGCCCTACGAAGCAGGAGTTACATTAGATTCGATGGCCAATGTAGGAAACGATCACGCTTTAGGCATGGAATTGAGTGGACAATTCATCGTAAATAAATGGTGGAACCTGAACGTAAACGGAAATGTGTACTATTATAAGGTAGTAAACAATATCAATTCCGGAGGAAAAGAAGAAACCAGCACTAATTATGATATTACCGTGAATAACCTTCTCCGTATTTGCAAAAATACCCGTATTCAGCTGGATGGAAACTTTGTAGGTCCTTCAGTAACAACACAAGGTCGCTCGGACTCTTTCTGGTTTGTCAATCTGGCTATTCGCCAGCAATGGTTTGGCTCTAATCTGCAGTCCACCTTGTCCTTCCGGGATATATTTAATTCCGCCCGTTATAAGAATGACATCACCACTCCCAATCTGGAATCGGTCACACATATACGACCGAAATTCCCGGTCATCACTCTATCTATTAGCTACACCTTTAATCATTTCAAACGGAGTTCACAAAATTCACGGGATAACCGGGACTTATTTGAAGGAGTCAATCACTAAAAAAGCTATATTTACAGCCATTAAACTGTTTAATTATGAAACAACTATATAAATTATCCCTCCTGGTCATGGCTTTATTCGCAGGGATATCCTGTCATAACAGATCCTCATCAAGGAATCAACCCGAAGCCTCCAATAAAATAGGACCGGAATTTGAAGATATAAAGAAAGCACTTATCAATCTTTCCGACTTTCCCGCAGATCAGGAAGGTTTCATCTATTTATTTGATGGCAGTTCCCTAAAAGGGTGGCGCGGCTATGGAAAAGACCATTTACCGGAGAAGTGGTCTGTAGAAAACGGTGTGCTCCATCTTAACAGTTCAGCAGCTGGAGAGGGAGGAGATCTTATTTTCGCTTCTCTTTTCAAAGATTTTGAATTGGAACTGGAATGGAAGATATCCAAAGGAGGTAACTCCGGCATTTTCTACCTCGCACATGAAATAACAACAAGAGACATGAACGGGAGAAATCGGCTGGAGCCGATTTATATATCCGCACTTGAATATCAGATACTGGACGACGAACATAATCCGGATGCCAAATTGGGAAAGGTCAATAGCCGGATATCCGGTTCACTTTATGATATTATCCCCGCCATTCCGCAAATAGCCAAGCCTTTTGGAAAGTGGAATAAAACAAAAATTAGAGTCAGGCAGGGGCACGTCATCCATGAATTAAACGGGACCAAAGTCATGGAATGTCAGCTTTGGACACCCGAATGGAAAGAAAGGCTCCAAAACAGTAAATTCAGTGAAACCAAATGGCCGTTGGCTTTTGAGTTACTGAACAACAGAGAAGAAAAAGCGAAAGAGGGATATATCGGATTGCAGGATCATGGTCATGATGTATGGTTCCGTAATATCAGGATAAAAAGAAATTAGATTAGCAAAAGAAGTATGCAATAGAGACATTTTTAATGCGGAAAGCATTAGAAAAGTTAGGAAAATCCCTATATGTAATTAGGGAGAATCACTTGTATAGGAAGTTTTCTTACTTTACATTTGTAACATCAAGAAAACACATAAACTATACTTAATATGAAAAAGAATCCAACCTTTTTGCTTTTGCTGCTGACAATACTATTCAGTAGTTGCTATACGTCTGCAATCAGTTATAATAACTTGAATCGCATAGAACGAGGAATGTTTCCTAAAGATGTGATAGCTATTTTGGGTGAACCCATTTATCGAAGTTTTGATGATAAAAGCGAAATACTTGAGTTTCGTTCTTCCGAATATCCTCCAGCCAGAGTTGTAAGAATCAGGTTTGTGGATAATAAGGTGGTAGAGATGGAGAGTTATCTGGACAGATATGATAATTGCCGTGACGAAAACAAGACGAGCAAAGAAAAGAAGGAAGACAAATCTTCTGAAAAGGAGACAAGTTCCAAAGTCCGGGTTTCAACAGACGGAAAACACTTCGTACAGATGGGCTCAATCTTAGTCACTCCGGAAGGGAAACATGAAATAATAGTAAGTAATAGCGGAGGATTAATTATCACTGCATCGGGTGAACATATACATACATTCTAGTATGCAGCATAAGACTTGAACTGAAAAGTGCTTTTTTGTTTATAAATAGAATGTATTTGTTTACATTTGCATAATTAATACACTCACACATGGCAACTTATACTCATTTCGCAAAACAACCCGATGTCTTGAAACATCTGATACTCTGTGAAGTACTCAAGAATGAAACTCCGCAAGTATATGTAGAGACCAATTCGGCATGTGCCATCTATCCGATGACACAAACCCCGGAACAACAATATGGCATCTATCATTTCCTGGAGAAAGCAGATGAGGTCCCATCTCTAAAAGATTCTGTATATTACCAACTGGAAAGCGGAGAGATGGCAAAAGGAAATTATTTAGGTTCACCTGCCTTGGCTATGAATGTATTAGGGAAGCAAGCAAAAAGGTTTGTATTCTTTGATTTAGAAAAGAGTGCACTGGAGAATGTGGGTACCTATGCCAAACAAATCGGATTAAGTGCCTCTGTAGAGATACATCATGCCGACTCTTCGAGAGGTGCCATAGAGCTACTGCCTTCACTTCCCACATCCTCTTTCATCCATATCGATCCTTACGAAATAGACAAGAAAGGAGATTCTGGAGTAACCTATCTCGATGTCCTGATACAGGCTACTCTATTAGGAATGAAGTGTTTATTATGGTATGGATTCATGACCGGAGATGATAAAGCATCTTTGGACAACTATATTACATCCAGTCTGGAAAAGGCCGGCATCAAAGATTACACAGGTGTAGAGCTTACCATGAATTCAATAAGGAAAGACAGTGTATTATGTAATCCCGGCATTTTGGGAAGTGGTATTCTGGCGACCAATTTATCCCAAACCTCCACAGATATAATCCTTGATTACAGTAATCAACTGGTTGATATATACAAAGATGCTAAATACAAAGATTATGATGGGAGTTTATATATTCAGCATCTTTGATATCAACTTATTAACAATTTTATTTTAATCCATCTACTATCAATCAGTATCCTCCTCCCAATGCATGATAAAGATTAATAACTCCCTGTATTTCATCAAAACGATTGGAAGCGACGGATAATTCCGCCTGCAACAGAGTCTGACGAGCAGTAAGTACTTCCAGGTAGTTTTGCGAACTGTGCCGCATCAACAGTTCGGAACTACGCACCGCGGACTGAAGCGAAGTGACCTGCTGTTTGGAGAGTGCCAAACGGCCTTGCGCCTTCTGCCATTGCACCAACGCATCGTTTACTTCCGTTCCTGCATCAAGCAAACTTTGGCGGAAGGTGAGTAACGCCTCTTCCTGTTGTGCTTTCGCTATTTTCAGATTAGCAATATTCTGCCCGCGATTGAAAAGTGGCTGAACCAATGAGCCGACAGCGGAAAGCAACCACTGTCCGGGATTGGTTATAGAGCCACCTGCCGAGTTTGTCCATCCTGCGGAACCACTCAACGTGATAGAAGGATAAAAAGCAGAACGTGCCTGATTCGTTGCATAAAAAGCCCCAGCCAGTTCAGCTTCCTTTTGACGAATATCCGGACGACGGTGCAACAGTTGCAACGGTACTCCGGTTGAAAGGGATTCCGGGAAACGCTGGTTGTCAAGCGTAGAACGTGTTATCAGCTGCGGAGCCATACCCAACAGGGCGGAAAGAGAATTCTCCATTTCACTGATTTGCTGTTCAATAGAAAGTACAGAGGCATCTACCGATAGCTTGCTCGCTTCTGTTTGGGCAACAGCCATTTCCGTAGTTTGCCCGGCTCTTTTCAATGCTTTCATTACACGCAGGTTCTCATCCCATGTTTCAGCCGTGCGACGGGTAATATCCAGTTGCTTATCAAGCATCAATAAGGTGTAGTAACTATTGGCAATCGTTGCTACCAGTTGTGTCTGTACCGCTTGCCTATAGGCTTCACTCTGTTCGAGGGCGGCTTTGGCTCCTCGTTTGGCATTGGTCAACTTTCCGAAAATATCCAGTTCCCAGTCTGCCGATGCTGCCAGATCATAGGTCTTGGAGGTTTTCGAACCATCCACGCTACTCAATGTCCCTTGCGGAGTGAGCGATACAGAAGGCAGATAAGCCAACTTGGAAGAAAGCAGTAATGCTTCCGCTTCTTTCACTTTCAAACGAGCGATATTCAAATCGGTATTATTCGCAATACCCGTTTCAATCAGTTGCTGCAGTTGCGGGTCAGTAAATAGCTCCTTCCACGAAAGGGAAGCAATGGAAGCGGTATCCGCTGCAACCACCGGCTGCCGGTAAAGACTGTCGGTAACCGTCATATCCGGACGTTCATAAGTCCGGTACACATGACAACCACTCAATCCGGCCGACAGGAATAAACATATTATTATCTTTTTCATACACTTCAACAATTAAAGATTCTCCAACTCTGCCGGTTTACGTGCCGGCATCAGTTTTTCCTGAAGATACTGGAACACCATAAACAATACAGGTACGATAAACAACAGGGCAACCGTACCGATCAACATTCCACCTACGGTTCCTACACCGATGGAAATATTACCGTTCGCTCCTACTCCCGATGCAAACATCATCGGTAACATACCAAATATCATCGTAAGGGAGGTCATCAGGATTGGACGCAGACGGACTTGCGCAGCCGAAACAGCCGCTTGTATGATTGTCATTCCCTGACGACGGCGTTCGGAAGCATATTCCGTAAGCAGAATAGCTGTCTTCGACAACAAGCCGATTAGCATAATCAAACCTGTCTGTAAATAGATATTATTCTCCAGCCCGAACATCTTGGCAAAAAGGAAACTTCCGGCAAGTCCGAATGGTACAGAAAGAATCACCGCAATCGGAATGAACAAACTTTCGTAGAGCGCACAAAGAATAAGATAGATAAAAACTACACAGATGATAAATACCAGTGTTGTGGTATTCCCTGTGGAGGATTCTTCACGTGACATACCGCCGAACTCAAAGCCATAACCTGCCGGTAATACCTGTTCCGCAACCTCACGTACCACCTGAATAGCTTGTCCGGAACTGTAACCATCTGCCGGAGCACCATTGACGGAGATGGCAGAGAACAGATTGAAACGCGTTAGCGACTCTGCACCGTAGACTCGTGTCAAAGTGAGATACTGACTGACAGGAGACATCTCTCCGTCGGAATTGCGGACAAACATATTATTCAATGCTTCGGTATCCAGACGGAATTCCGGTGAAGCCTGTACCATTACACGGTAAAGTTTGGAGAAACGGTTCATATTGGATGCATAGTTACCACCGATATAGCCGGACAAAGTACTCAATACATCTGAAGGTGACACTCCATTCCGCTTACAAAGGGCGGCATCCACTTCTACCAGATATTGAGGGTATTTTGTATCGAACGAAGTAGAGGCACGTCCGATTTCAGGCCGGGCATTCAACGCGTCAATCATCTGACGGGTGTATTTCAGCAGATCTTCTACCGAACCACCTTTCTGGTCCTGGATATAAATCTCAAAACCACTACTTACCCCATACCCGGGAATCATCGGTTGTGCAAAGGCCATAATCTGTGCAGAAGAAATATCATCCGTACGCCGGTAAATCTCGTTAATAACAGCATTGATACCGTCTTCCTTTTCCGTACGTTCATCCCACGGTTTCAGACGAACGATAAACATACCGTTTGATGCTCCCTGACCGCTTATCATACCGTTACCCGTCACTTTAGAGAACATTCTGATTTGTGGTATGTCATGGATACGCTTATCTATTTCATCCATTACGATCTTGGTTTCTTCCAGACTGTTTCCGGGTGAAGTACGCACGTCTACAAAGATAGTTCCCATATCCTCTTGAGGAACCAATCCGGTCTTGGTGGTTTTCATCAGAAGAAACAATCCCGCACAAGCGACTAACAGCAATGCTCCCGCCAGCCATTTACGTTTCAACATGAAAAATACACCACTCTTATATTTCAGAACCAACCGATGAAAAGCACTATCAAATGCCATGTGGAAACGGGATGAGAAACTCAACTTCTCCCCTTTAGCAGCCTCCATGTGTGGTGTCATTATCAGTGCGCAGAGAGCGGGACTTAAAGTTAATGCGTTAATTAGAGATATTGCTACGGCAACAGCCATGGTCAGTCCAAACTGGGTGTAGAACGTTCCGGTAGTTCCTCCCATAAAACATACGGGAATAAATACCGCCATGAAGACAAAGGTGGTAGTTACCAATGCCGAAGTAATGCCACCCATAGCATCAATGGTGGCCCGGTAAGCAGATTTATATCCCTCGTCGAACTTTGCCTGCACCGCCTCCACCACAACAATAGCATCATCCACCACCGTTCCGATAACCAACACCAGTGCAAACAATGTCAACATATTCAGACTGAAACCTGCGGCATAGAGAAAAGCAAAAGTACCCACAAGGGAAACGATGATAGAAATGGCCGGAATAAACGTAGATCGCAAACTTTGCAGGAAAACGTAAACCACAAGTACCACTAACAGAATGGCTTCAATCAAGGTTTTTATCACATTCTTAATGGATGCATCCAAAAACTCTTTCGAACTCATCAGGTCTACCAGCTCCATCCCTTTAGGCAATCCTTGAGCAATTTCTGCTGTCACCTTATCTATTTCCTTAATAATCTCATTGGCGTTCGAACCGGAAGTCTGCGCAATCATACAGTTGGAACCGGGATGCCCGTTCACTTCACCGATGTATGTATAAGAGCTGGCACCTAATTCGATACGTGCCACATCTTTCAGTCGTAGCACCTCTCCTCCTGCCTGCGAACGGATCACCAGATTGCCATAATCCTTTTCTTCTTCATAACGTCCGCGATATTTCAGTACATACTGAAAAGTATTCTTCGATTCGGCGCCAAGCGTTCCCGTAGGGGCTTCCAGATTCTGTTCGTCAAGTACCGTCGTGATGTCGGACGGAACCAGTCCATATTTGGCCATCTTAGCCGGATCGAGCCAGATACGCAACGAATAGTCGGCTCCCATCACATTCACCTCACCCACACCGGCAATACGTGAAAGACGGGGTTCGATATTGATCTTCAGATAGTTATTCAGAAAACTTTCATCGAACGTGTTGTCGGGGCTATACAATGCCAATGCTTTGATATTACTTGTCTGGCGCTTGCGGACAGTGATACCGCTGCGGGTGACTTCTGCCGGTAATAATCCCTGTGCCGTAGCAATACGGTTCTGCACGTTAACTGTCGCCATATCGGGGTCAGTCCCCTGACGGAAGTAAATGGTTATTCTCGCTGAACCGTTATTGGTAGAGGAAGAGGTCATGTACATCATATTCTCTACTCCGTTGAGCGCTTCTTCCAATGGCACGACTACACTCTTCTGTACTGTTTCCGCATTAGCACCGGTATAGGTAGCGGAAACGCTGACGGTAGGAGGTGCAATTTCAGGAAACTGTTCAACGGGAAGCTGCGAGAGTCCTATCAATCCGATGATAAGAAAAACAACCGAAATTACTCCTGCGAGAATAGGCCGGTCTATAAATGTTCTGATTTTCATAACGGCATCTTATTCTTTAGTCGGATCACTCTTGATTACTGTTCCCTCACGCACCAGTCCGGCACCTTCGGCTATAATAACATCACCCGGCGCAAGTCCTGTTTCGACGATATATTCAGTACCGTTATTCAATCGGAACACTTCTACCGGAGTTGATTTCGCTTTGCCGTCGACTACTTTATATACAAATATACGATTCTGTAATTCGTAAGTAGCCGCTTGCGGAATGATGATACATCCTTC
The DNA here is from genome assembly GCF_025147085.1 of Bacteroides sp. D2. Lineage (NCBI taxonomy): Bacteria > Pseudomonadati > Bacteroidota > Bacteroidia > Bacteroidales > Bacteroidaceae > Bacteroides > Bacteroides sp. D2. The sequence continues at coordinate 236,472 of NZ_CP102261.1, forward strand.
TTTGATAGTAGGAACTACGACTTTACCACTTCCACCGTTACGCAGGAACTGGTCGGGGTTGGCAAAAACAGCCCGCAACCCAACAGCACCGGTTCCTTCATCCACCGTACCGCTGATAGCGTCTACCTTTCCGGTATGAGAATAGGTTTTTCCATTACTCATAGTCAGTTCCACTTCGTCCATGTTTTCTATCGCTTTTTTAAGTGAGCCATACTGTTGCACAAAGTCGAGTATCTGATTCTCCGTCATGGAGAAATAGGCATATACTTCGCTGTCGTCCGAAACAGTGACTAACGGTTCGGTGATACTGCTGCTCACCAACGCCCCTACCCGATAAGGAATCATGCTGGCTACTCCGTTCACCGGACTTTTCACTTCGGTATAAGAAAGGTCATTGCGCGCATTCACTTCCTGTGCTTTAGCCTGTGCCAATGCCGCTTCTGCTGCCGCTTGTTCATTGCGGGCTGTTTGCAAATCGAACTCGGACACAATCTGTTCTTTGTAAAGTTCAGCTTTGCTATCCGCTGTCAATTTAGCAGTGGCAAGTTTGGCTTCCGCGCTTTTTACATTAGCCACTGCTGTTTCCAACGCTGCTTTATAAGGAACCTGGTCGATAATGAAAAGTGTCTGTCCTTTATGAACGGGATCTCCTTCATTGATACATATCCCGGTGATTATGCCACTCACCTGCGGACGAATTTCAACATACTGCCGCCCTCGTAGCGTAGCTGTATAATCGGATTTCAAAATCTGGTTACTTTGTGTTACGGTAAGTGTTTTGTACGTGGCATCTGCCTCTTTCTGTTGCGAACCTCCACAAGCGCATAACAGAGGCAAACAAACCAAGGCAAAAATGATTAGTTGTTTCATTGTAGCTATATTTAAATGATTGTTAATGATTTATAACCCATTATTCCATAAAAAACACGACTGACCAAATCTAAGAATTATCAAACAATAAAATAAGAATGTAGTGACGAACGGCAAGAATATGATGACGAACGACAAAAGGGAATGCTTGGGGTTTCAGAACAATCTTTTATCTTTGCAAAGAAGTGAGAAAATATACTTCCGGGAGTTAAACGAGCAATGAGAAGAATATGAAACGTACTAATATACCTGTTTACATCGACTTGCTTTTCTGTCTGGTAATCATGCCGCCCATTATCATGTTAGTGCCGGTAGACAAATGGATTGTACACCACACGGTCTTTATGCTGACCCTGATTGTCTATCTCTACGGTCTGTACTTCATCTACCGTAAAGTGAAACTACCGATGCTTTTCATGCAACGGAAGTTCGGACATATCTTATTGCTCATGTTATCGCTTATCTTTATCACATGGTTGCTAACCCACTTTCCATACCCACCGGAACCCAACAATATAGACCCGATGATGCATAAAGCCCGGCAACACATGCGGGCGCAAACTGTGTGGTTCTTTTTCCTGGTAGTGACGGGGTTCAGTCTTTCCATAGAACTGATCTTTGAGCTTTTCCGGCAAATTCTTTCCAAACAGGAGATTGAAGCGGAAAAGAACAAGGCGGAACTGGCTCTCTACAAGGCACAAATCAATCCGCACTTCCTTTTCAATACATTGAACGCTCTCTACGGACTGGTACTTACGAAGTCGGACAAAACAGAATCCGCCTTTATCAAGTTTTCCAATATCCTGAAATATATGTATGCCCAGACTACTTCAGATCTGATTTCCATAAGCAACGAAGTAGAATATATACGCCAATATGTTGATTTGCAATCTTTGCGTTTAAACAAGCATACGAAAGTGGTATTTGAAACCGAGATGGATGACGAACAGATACAGATTCCTCCGATGATTCTCATTACTTTTGTCGAGAACAGTTTCAAATACGGCGTTTCGTCCGACACGGACTGTACAATTTTTATTCGTATCATTGTAAAGGAAGGGCAGCTTATCTTCGAAACCGAGAATATGATTATGAAGGAGAACCATCAAAATCCTCATGCCATCGGAATAGACAATTGCCGTAAACGGCTGGAACTTCTTTATCCCAACCGCTTTATATTGCTTACAAAAGAAGAAAACGGATGCTTCAAAACCTATCTTAACATTCAACTACGATGAAAAAGCTGACTTGTATCGCTATTGACGACGAACCGATTGCATTGCTCATCATCAGCCAGTTTTGCGAACGAAAAGGCGGACTGGAACTTACTACTTTCAGCGAACCGCTGACCGGGCTGAAAGAAATAGCCCGGTGCAAACCTGATCTGGTCTTTCTGGATATTGAAATGAATAGCATCAGCGGACTGGATATTGCCCATGCACTTCCTCCCGAGAGTTGTCTCATCTTTACGACAGCCCATGCACAGTATGCACTGGACGGCTTCGACCTCGATGCCGTGGATTTCCTGCATAAACCCTTCGCTTACGAACGATTTGAAAAGGCAGTGGAGAAAGCGATTGTCTTTATCGAAGCACGCCAGAACAAACTGCCGGAAAACATCATAATCAAACAAGAATACAATAATATATCTATTCCTATCTCCGATATTCTTTATATCGAAGCAATGGAGAATTATACGAAAATATTCCGTATAAACGGCAACTATATATTATCGCGCACAAGTTTGAAAAGTATTCAGGAGATGTTACCCGAAAAGGCTTTTCTACGTACGCACCGCTCGTATATCATTCCGATTAATAAAGTGGAACGATTTTCTAAACGGGAAATAAACCTGACCGGATGCCGGATTGTAATCCCCATAGGAAGACAATACGCAGAAAATGTCTATGCTACATTGACGGCCAGGAATATGACACTATAAACAAGTATACAGAATACCGGAGCTTTTTAAATTAGCTCCCGGCCTTCTGGGTATAAATTAATTTATCTCTTTGGCTGATTGTCCACAAGCCATCTATCAGTCGTACATTTTTCGTATCATCGTCCTCCACGTTCCACGCATAACCTCCCGAAGGCAGGCTACGTCTCTCCAATATTTCATTGGGCTGATTATTGGAAAAGAAAAGTTCCAGCTGTGTAGAATCGGGACTAAAAACAATGAAAGCAGAAGTGTCACTATCATCCACCGCCTCTGTACGAATCCCTTTCTCGAACAAGCGGATACAGTCTTTTTGCACTTCACACCATACGTATCCGGCAGAACCGATACAACCATGTTCATCCCGGTCACCTCCCACAAGCGGAGATTGCGGATACTGAACTAATTTGGTAGCCGGCATCCCCGGTGTATATTTTCCTGTATAAAACACTTCCAGCGTATCATTCAGAAGTAAACCGTTGACTTCTTCTTTATTCGCATCCATCGTACTGAATGAAAGGGTATCATTCTTATCAGTGACAATCGTTACCGTATTCATGGTTGCATCACTTACAATTCCTTTAGAACTGCTCACTTTCGACGAGCAACCTGCCATGAGGCACAGAGTGCCTACCGCTAATAGCATTGTTTTCATTTTCTTTAAATTTTGCTTTGTTTTAAATTAATGCAAAGATAAAGGTTATACATCAATATCCCGCTTCTACAAAATAAATTAATTTCGGGACAGTTTGTTCAGTTGCACTGCCTAAAATGCCTATATTGGACAACGATCTATTAGAAATTCAGTCTACCTTTGTGATGTAGATAATCAAAAGTAAATACGGAATGCCATGAAAAAAACTTTTCAAATCCCAACTCCCGAAACTCTGGAAGCCTTGACAGGTAAGGAACTTTATGATCTATGGACTTCACTTCGCCAACTTATCGAACAGAAGTACAATATGGAACAAATGTGGAATCATGGAGGAAAAAAATGGACCTACGAATACAAATATCGCAGAGGCGGAAAAACTCTATGTGCCCTATACGCCAAAGAGCAAACGATTGGGTTCATGGTTATTTTAGGTAAAGATGAACGCACTAAATTCGAATCCATGCGAGAAATGTTCTCCAATGCGGCTCAAAAGATATATGATGAGACGACCACTTTCCATGATGGGAAGTGGCTTATGTTCGAATTAAAAGATACTTCTTTATTTAATGATATAGAGCGGCTCCTATCTATCAAACGAAAACCCAACCGATGATTGAATCAGAAATAAATAAGAGGTATTGTCAAAGTTGCGGGATGCCTCTCCGCTTTGATGTAGAGAAATATCTGGGTACTAACTCCGACGGTTCGCGAAGTGATGAATATTGCTATTACTGTCTGAAAGACGGAAAATATATCGTTGATATTCCGATGTCGGAAATGATTAATATCTGGATAAAATACACCGACAAGTACAATGAATATGCAGATACTGCTTATTCGCCGGAGGAACTTAGGCACATCCTCAACGAACGGTTACCCCATCTGAAACGGTGGAAACAGAAGCTGGAAACCTGTAATATCCATCACCAGAAGATTCAGGATATAATCGTTTATATCAATAATCACTTATTCGATACTTTGGATACAGACATGCTTAGCACGATAAGCGGACTTTCCAAATATCACTTCAGAAGAGTGTTTCAAACTGTTGCCGGAGAAAATATCGGAAGCTACATACAGCGTTTACGTCTCGAACATATAGCACATTTATTAGTATCCACCGAGTTTACATTAAATCAGATTTCGGAACAGACAAACTATCAGACCAAATTTAGTCTAGCCAAAGCCTTCAAAAAACATTTTGGCGTATCGAGCTCTCAATATAGAGAGAAGTACAAGCCGATGTATGATGAGCAACATGCGGTTATCACTCCTGAAATCCGGTCGATTCTGCCAATGAAAGTATTTTGTATCGAGGTTGGTGAAAAATACAAAGATGAGCTCCGATACAAATTAATATGGAACAGACTGACCAATTACGCCAAGCAACATAATGAAGAAAAGTTGAATTATAAGTTTGTCAGCCTTAGTATGGATGACCCGTCCATAACTCCCATGAATAAATGCCGCTTCTATCTCGGGGTGACAATTGATGACACTGAAAATGATTCGCAACCGGGAGTGATGGAAGTTCCCGGTGGACGTTATGCTGTATTCAGACATATTGGAGACTACTCTTTGTTGCATAAGTTATACCGGACTATTTATGAAGAGTGGTTTCCGGAAAGTAAATATCGCCCTCAAAGTACCTTTAGCTTTGAGATGTATATGAACCGTCCCTACTCTACTCTTAGAACAGAATTAATGACCGACATTTATATTCCGGTCACAAAGAAATAAGAAATTATCAACACTCTAAAAACAATGTATTATGGGAAAGATTTCAGAAATCATGCTATTGAAACAACCGGAACAATCCGCTTTGGCTGTTGAAGTACACACGGATATGAATGGAATGCCGGAGGCTATCGGGAAGAACTTCGTAAAAATAGACTCTTTATTTAAGGCACAAGGCGAAGTCACTACTGATATTCCTTACGTTGAGTATCCCGACTTTGAGAGTCTGACTGAACACAATATAAAAATGATTATTGGTCTAAAATCATCCAGAGAGTTACAGGGTGAAGGGGCTATACGATCTATTACGATACCGGAAAGAAAAATAGTTTCCTGTCTGCATAAAGGAACTTACAATGAACTGGCTGTCCTGTACAATGAAATGATGGAATGGATAAAAAACAACGGTTACAAACCTTCGGGAACATCCATAGAATATTATTACAGCAATCCCAATGTACCCGAAGAGGAGCAGGTGACGAGAATAGAAATGCCACTATTATGAATATTTACTTCATCTAGTTATTTCTTTCCTTACTATCAATAACTATCGAATATACATTCCAGTTTTCGTTCAACTTAAGTCAAACTAACGCTTGACTTAAGTTATTCTTTCGTTTGACTTAAGTCAAACGAAAACTCATTAGGCAACGAAAAAGATATTGTATTCAAAGATAACAACTAAAAATAGCATAGCGAAAAATTAGTTCTTATACCCTGAAGTACCCCACAAAATAGATCAAACACAACAGATGCAGACATCATTTTTGTATCTTTGCCGGATACAGAATAAACATGAAAAGAGAAATTCTATATCAAAAGATAGCCGGTACCATCGCCTGGCAGATAAAAACAGGTATATGGAAAGCAGGTGAGAAATTACCTTCTTTACGTACTATCAGCAATGAATATGGCGTGAGTTTAAACACGGCAATCCAGGTATATTATGAACTGGAAAAGGACGGATTTATCATCTCCCGCCCCAAATCAGGGTACATTGTCAATTATAAACCATTAAATTTGTCTGCTCCGGCAACAACACAACCTGCAACTCAATCTTTAGGAAAAGAAGAGGCTGACTTAATCATGGAAGTATATCATTCCATCGAAGATTCGTCCATCACCCGTTTCTCACTGGGAATACCGGAAGACGTTCTATTGCCTATTGCAAAGCTCAATAAGGAATTAATCAAGGCAATGTATTCACTTCCGGGAAACGGTACCAGGTATGAAGACCCGCAGGGAAATATTCGGTTAAGAAACTATATTGCCCGTTTTGCATATAGCTGGAATGGAAATCTGACTGAAGATGATATTGTCACTACCACGGGAGTGACCAATTCTATCTCTTTAGCATTATCTGTTATTGCCCGAAAAGGAGATACGATAGCTGTTGAAAGTCCTGTTTATTTCGGCATATTGCAGTTGGCCAACAGCATGGGACTCCGGGTGTTGGAACTGCCCACCAACCCTGTAACAGGTATTGAGCCCGATGCTTTAAGAAAAGTATTACCGCAGATTAATCTATGCCTGCTTATCAGTAATTTCAGTAATCCACTGGGAAGTTGTATGCCCGATGAGCATAAAAAAGAGGTAGTGCAGATGTTGGCTGAATATAATATTCCTCTGATTGAAGATGATTTATACGGTGATGTATTCTTCGGACATTCACGCCCTAAGCCATGCAAAGCTTTCGATAAAAAGGGACTTGTGTTATGGTGTGGCTCTGTGTCAAAGACATTAGCTCCCGGTTACCGGGTAGGCTGGATTGCCCCCGGTAAATTTAAGGATGCTGTTATTCGCCAAAAACATATTCATTTAATATCCACTCCTACCCTCAATCAGGAGGCCATTGCCAACTTTATGGAAAACGGCAGGTATGAGAATCATTTGCGCAGGTTGCGCCATGAATTACATTCCAACAGTCTTCATCTGGCACAATCTATTACCGACTATTTCCCCGAAGACACTAAAATCATAACTCCGCAGGGAGGTTTCATGCTTTGGGTGGAACTAAACAAAAAGATTGATACCACAGAATTATATTACAAAGCCATGCAACACAAGATCAGCATTGCTCCCGGACGCATGTTTACACTGCACGACCAGTACAGAAACTGTATGCGTTTGAGTTTCGGTCAGCAATGGAGTCCCTTTATCGAAGAACGCTTGCAGGTTTTAGGAAACATTATCAAAGAATCATTCTGATTGGCGGACATACTCCTTTACCACCTCTCCGAGAGTCTTCAGCCCTTTCTCTATTTTGTCTTCAGGCATATTGGAGTAGTTTATTCTAAGCGTATTTTCCTTGTTGCCATTCGGATAAAAAGAACCTCCCGGAACAAAAGCAATCTTTTTCTCCAGACTTCTGACTAAAACTTCGCGTGCTGAAATCCCCACAGGAAGTTCTATCCAGGTAAATAGTCCGCCTTCGGGACGAGTAAACTTTATTGTATCCGGAAAATAACGTTCTATACTTTCAATTGCAACATTCCTGCGCTTTCTATATACTTCGACTATTTTTGCAATATGTTTATCAATATCATATCGCTTCAGATATTCGGCAATGGTCATCTGGGCAATAGTGTTGCATTGTAAATCCGTACCTTGCTTGACTAATACATATTTGCGGATAATATCTTTATCCCCCGCAATCCAGCCAATCCGGAAGCCGGGACAGAATATTTTCGAAAAACTGCCTGTACACAAGATATTTCCAGCCTCATCAAAAGACTTTATAGAGGGCAAAGGTTCTCCCTCAAACCTTAACTCGCCATACGGATTATCCTCAATAACTGCAACACTGTATTTGGCAGATAATTCAGCTAATTTCCTGCGTCTTTCCAGACTCCACGTTTTTCCTGTAGGATTCTGAAAGGTAGGTATCGCATATATCAGTTTTATATGCGGAGTGTTACTCAAAACATCTTCCAAAACGTCCATCATCATCCCTTCCTCATCCGTGGGAATTTCAATGAAGCTACACCCATACGCTTTGAATGCGCTAATCGCAGCCAAATAGGTCGGGCTTTCACAAAGCACGACATCTCCTTCGTCCAAAAAGACTTTTCCGGATAAGTCTAATCCTTGTTGCGAACCATGAGTTATCAAAATATTGTCTTTATCGAAAGCAGTGCCCAAACGCCTGTTCATCCGGTTGGCAATCCATTCCCGCAAAGGAGCATAACCTTCCGTTGTGGTATATTGAAGTGCTTTTGTACCTGCTTCTTTCAATACAATCTGATTGATCTCATTGATTTCATCTATTGGGAAAAGTTCCGGAGCAGGCAGACCACCGGCAAACGAAATCACATCTTCCTGTTCAGTCACTTTTAATATCTCTCTTATTTCCGAAGCCTTTATATAAGACATTCTTTTAGCAAAATTCAACTTCATAACCTTTAAGTATATTAGGAGATTAAAACAACACTGCAAAGTAAAGCAAAAAAGAAAGACGAGAACAGATACACTTTTTTATATATTGACAGGTACAGATGAGGGAGTTTTCAAAGGATAGCTATATGAAGTTAATCTCCCATATTACTTATTTCGTCATGAGGAATCAGGGCATTCGTCGAATAATCCTATACAGAGCCCTGTTTAAACTTACCTTTGCACAGAAAACAAAAGTAATCGATAGTAACTATGGAAGAGCAAATACTAATTTTTCGCACCTCGGTTAAGAATGTACGGGATATCAAACATATCGCAGCGCTTTTCACCCTATGTCCCCAAATCTACAAATGGAATGTAGATATGGAGGACTGGGAAAAAGTGTTGAGAATAGAATGTCAGGGAATCACCCCGACTGAAATATCAAAGGCATTACGCGCCATCAACATTTATGCGCAGGAACTGGAATGAAGCAGAGAGAAAGCCATAAACTAATAACGAGGTAAATCCTTTACTTCTTCATAATATTTTTCTATTCCAATCTCTTGCATCCGTCTGTTGATGGCTACAAATCTCTTATATAAATGTTCATCAAAGCCAGTATTCTCACAAGGGAAATGGCTACACTGGAAGCAATAATCCACTTGCTTCTCTTCACTGCATACACGAACATTACAGGTTTTGAACAACTTGCATTTTTCTTTTCTGCACCCCTGACAAGTCGCCATATATAAATGATTCAAAAACTCTTTAAAATCGGGATATTTTGCAAATACAGGCTCATCAAGCATCTCTACAAAACGTTGTGCATAGACATCAAAATTGCCTAATACCTTCTTGAGTTCACCGCTGTGATAAGAAATATCTCCATTGGCAAAAGCAAAGCACTTTCCGCAATGCAGTCCACAAGGGGCAATCCGCCCCTTAATAAATTCACCATCCACCTTTTTCATTTTCACTCTTCAATCATTAATTCCATCTGTATGTCTCCTCTTTCATAAGTCGTGTGATATTCGGGAAGTTCCTTGAAGCCCAACTTATGATAAATATGGATAGCCGATTTCAAACGGGTATTGCTCTCTATAAAGATTCTTTTACCACCAAGCTCCTTCGCCTTATTTACAACAGCTTCACAAAGTAGTACTCCGATACCTTTTCCTTGAACCTTGGGGCTAACGGCCAACTTGGCTAACTCATAATCATACAACGGATGATCCATCTTGCACAAAGCACATACACCGACAGGTTCATCTTTATAAAGAGCCACTAAGATAGCTCCTCCCTTATCCAGAATATATTCCTGTGGATGGTCTAAAGCCTTGTAATCGGCCTCTTCCATCCGAAAGTAAGCAGTTATCCACTCTTCGTTAAGAGTCCGAAAGTCAGATTGATAGCAAGGTTCATAAGGAACAATTTTTATGTCCTTACTCTCACGTTCCTTTTTCGCCTCCTCTACCCGCTCCAACAGGGATTTATCCAACAAAAGATTCTCCCATTCTTCGATAGCTTTCCAAAGATCGTTCCGGGTTTGCTGCGTGATTTGCTCAATAGCTGCCGTAACATCTATGCACTGTTCCGAAAAAGAGTCGGACATTCTTTTTCCTTTGGCAGATAACATGACCATGTTTCTTCTCCCGTCGGATTTGTCCTTTGTCTCTTTCACTAATCCTTTAGCTACCATTTCTTTAATAATATTACTCACGGAAGGATGAGAATGACCAATCTCTTTGGCAATGGACGTAATGGTTTTTGCCTCCCCACGTGATAATACAAAAAATACAGGAAACCATTTCGGTTTGAGGTCTACTCCAAACATTTTATAGATGGCGGCTGCATCTACTGTTATTTTATCGGTCAACATGCGTAATCTGCTACCGATGGCTAATTTTCCTGTCTGATTAAAAAAGTCCATGTTTTTTATTAGTTGCGTTATTAAATACGTAATTGATTACGCAAATATATTAGCTTTTTATAATATGAACAAACATTTTTCGCAAAAATACGTAAGCAGTTACACAATTAGTTTCATTTATGGTTTAATAACAGGAAATTCAGTTCACCTACAGAGTGCTCCCCTGGATTTTTCCCAAAATTTTAGGGAACTGCCAGAAGAACAACAAAGTACAACAAATTGCCGCTGTCGCATCGGATATTGCTTCAGCCGCATATACACCGGCTACCCCCATAAAGTGTGGCAATATCAATGCCAATGGGGTCAGCAGAATTGCTTTGCGCAGCAAGGCTATGAAAATAGAAATTTTTGCTTGTCCCAAGGCTACAAACATATTTTGGCAGGCTCGTTGCAATCCGAAAATAGTCATACCACCCAAGAAAACAGGCATTGTCCAGCGGACTGTTTCTATCAGTCTTTCATCACTCGTAAAGGCGGAAGCTACTGTTGAGGGGAAAAGAATCATAAACAACATCAGCAGTAAGTTGAATGAGAACATGGTTATCAATGCGACACGAAAACAGTCTTTGACACGTTGTTTATCGCCGTGCCCATAATTATAACTCACAATAGGAACGAACCCTTGCGCAAATCCTGTTAATGGGACACTTGCAAATTGCATCGCACTTTGCAAGATGGTCAATGCGCTGACATAAATATCTCCAAAATCTTTCAGGCTGCTGTTCAGAACAAAGCCAACCAGGCTTTCGGTACTTGCCATAATAAACGGTGATACGCCCAAAGCAAATATAGAAAGTATTATTTCCCGGTTCAACGCCATATAACGTTTTTCTAAAGGGAGAGAGGCGTGCCGGGAGAAAAGGAAAGTTAAAACCCACACTGCACTACATGCCTGTGAAAGCACTGTAGCCAGAGCTGCACCTTTTACTCCCATATCGAGCCAAAAAATGAAAATCGGGTCGAGGACGATATTCAACAGTGCTCCTATTAATACCGAGTACATGGCGATAGCAGGACGCCCTTGTGCATTGATAAAAGAATTTAATCCTGTGGATATTTCCACGAAGATAGTTCCTAATAAATAGATAGAAAGATAGTTGACTGCATACTCCAATGTATTTTCTGAAGCTCCTGTAAAGAGTAGAATCGGCTCCATAAAGGTATACGCGATGAGAGAAGTAAACAAGGTAAATAGTATTAACAGGATAAAGCCATTACCCAGAATTTTTCCGGCACGTGAACGATCCCCCTGTCCGAGTGCGATAGCCGCTAACGGCGCACCCCCACCTCCTACTATCGCTGAAAAAGAAGAAATCAGTATAACAAGAGAAGTCGTTACTCCTACACCCGCCAATGCCATCCGTACCAATCCCAGGGATATGACCAATATAAATACGGTCGACCATGCTATAAAGCAAATTAACAAATTGCGCTGCCACAGCCGGAAGTGCCATCTTAAAAACAAGCGGTAACATGCGCTCTGTCCCCCAGTCGTTCTTCATATTTATTTATCATCCCAAACTTCTTTTTCTAAAATCAGTTGCAAAGTTATAAGAAAAACAGGCTTCCGATTTAAAACCATTGGATAAAATAAATATAATACATCAGTTATCTCCGTGTAAGAAATCCATAGATATACTGATTGATAAGGTTGTGTTGTTCTTCCGTTCCATTCTCCCCCATATTACTATGCGTTATTCCGTCCAATTTCACAACCTTCATCCGGAATTGTTCCTGCTCCTTTTCAGTGGGTAATACTCCTGAATCCGCATCATAATCGCATCCTCTTAACGTATAAAGTCGAGGATTCCGTGTTCTAGGCATTATCATTCTGCGATGATCCATAGATATGGCTTTATTTATCAACTGCGGATATCGGGTAGCAAATAACATGGTCATATCTCCGCCATTGGAATGTCCTATCAATATAAAGTCATTCCAATTTAATTGTGGCTTCAATTTCTTAAATTCCTGAATAGTAAAAAGAATATTTGCCACTCCCCTTTCCCAATTTGGCATGCGTGTTTCCATGAAATTACCTTCCATGGCCAAAAGAGGATCATCTGCCAATTCATGTTGTATGCTTATTACGTAAAAGCCTTTCTGGGAAAGGAATCGTGTTAGATAGGCATAAGTCTGATTGGACTTATTATTTTTATTTCCATCGTAGCCGTGGCTAAATATAATGACTTTTGTTTTCGAATTCACTTTGTGCGGCTGATAGACGGCTAGCGGTATCACTCTGTTTCTTGAAGCATCAAAAAGGCAAGTCAAAAACTCTATTTGTGAGAAACAAGAGAGTGCTGATAATAAAAGAACAAATACAATAATTAGTTTCTTCATGTCTATGATGTGATATTTATTATTCTATAAATCTAAGAGCAACTGAATTATAACAATGAATGCATAATGTAAGGAAGGGATTATAAAATGATTTTCTCATAAAGTTTGAACCACTCTAAACCGTAATGACCCAATCCTAAATCTACGGTATCAATGTATTCGAACCCATACTTTTCGTACAATGAAATAGCCGGAAGATTTTTCTCGTAAACATCTAACCGCACAGACTTTATCCCCGAACTTTGAGCCAATTCCAATGAATAATCCATTAATGCATGCCCTACTCCTATTTTCAAAAAAGAAGGATGTACAACAAAAGTATGTATCACAAAGATATGACTATAGTCCAGTTCTATTTTCCATTTGACATTCTCATAAGCCTTTTCCGGTTGATGATTTAAAATGACTGAACCGACAATTCTTCCATCATATCTTGCTACGTAAAGCGTTTCATCATTTACACCGGCAACCGCATCTTCCCGAACAGGATAAACACCTTTTATCCACCCGGGATAATTAGTCGTAACAGCCAGATAATCATTCAGTTCATCATACAGCTTTTCCAGTTCATCTATATCAGCAGAAGTTCCGGGCTCTATTATAAATTTCATATATACACACTGTTTATCTTTTTATCAGTTCTTCAATCTTTCCACCTGTAATATAAGGTATACATTCGGATATCTTCTCAATACTCCAATCCCACCATTGCAATTTCTGCAATTGGACAATCGTATTCTCATCAAAACGCTTCCGGATTTCTTTGGCTGGTGTCCCACCTACTATCGTATAAGGAGGAACATCTTTAGTAACCACTGCCCGCGACGCAATGACCGCTCCATCTCCGATATGAACTCCCGCCATGATAACAGCTTCATATCCAATCCAGACATCATTACCTATTACTATATCCCCTTTATTATCCCAGGCAGAGGTTACATCTCCTTTATCTAAATTCCATTCCTCAAAAAAGATAGGAAACGTATAATTGGATAAAGAACCCAATGTGTGGTTTGCGCTGTTAAAAAGAAATTTGGCTCCACAAGCAATGGAACAGAATTTGCCAATTATCAATCGGTCTTTATTAATCGGATAATGATATAATACATTGTTCTTCTCAAAAAGAACAGGATCATTTACAAAGTCATTATATATTGTATAATCACCTACCATAATGGCAGGATTCTTAATCACTGTATTCAGATAAACAGTCTGGAAATCATTGGTGCGAGGATATGTTTTTGAATTCATTGTGTCAGCAGAAGAGGATTTATATTACATAGCAAATATACAAGATAAATTTCAGACTATCACACAACGAACTAAATATGTATCCCATATTGATGCTTCACTTCAGCCATCACAAACGTGCTTTCCAGTGATCCCAAGCTATCAATCGTCCCCAACACATTCAGAATAAACTCCTGATAGTATTTCATATTGGGAGCATGAATCTTCAACAGGTAATCATAACTTCCTGATATGTTATAACATTCGGTTACTTCAGGAATATCCTGTATGATCCGTGTAAACTCGGCTGCTATATCCCTGTTCAGACGTCTAAGCTTCACACTGCAGAATACGACAAATCCCTGATTCAGCTTTTCCGCATCCAACACGGCAATATACTTCTTTATATATCCTCCACTCTCCAACCGTTTAAGACGTTCAAAAACAGGAGTTGAAGAAAGGCTCACCCGTGCAGCCAGCTCTTTAGTTGTCAATCGGGCGTTTTCTTGCAAAGTACGGAGTATTTGCAAATCGACTCTATCCAGTTTATCAAAAGTATCCATAAGAAAAATATTCTTCTAAAAGGTGATTTTTAGGAATAATGCAGATACATTATTCCATATAACGGCACAAAAATAGCTTTATTTTCTATATTTAAGCCATATATTGTTCGATATATCTACATCCCATAACTTTGCAAGAAAATAAAGAAAGAATATAAAACTTAAAAAACATACGATTATGGCAACAAAGAATTTACATTTCGAGACTTTACAAGTTCATGTAGGACAAGAACAAGCAGATCCGGCAACAGATGCCCGTGCAGTACCTATTTATCAGACTACCTCTTATGTATTTCACAATTCCGCTCACGCAGCCGCACGTTTCGGCCTGCAGGACCCGGGAAACATCTACGGCCGCCTGACCAACTCCACTCAAGGAGTTTTTGAACAACGCGTAGCCGCTCTTGAAGGAGGAGTAGCAGGGCTGGCAGTTGCTTCGGGTGCCGCTGCTATCACTTATGCTTTCGAGAACATCACTCGCGCAGGCGACCATATTGTAGCAGCCAAAACTATTTATGGAGGAAGTTATAACTTACTGGCTCATACCTTACCCAGCTATGGCATCACAACAACATTCGTTGATCCAAGTGATTTATCGAACTTTGAAAAAGCCATTCAGGAAAATACGAAAGCCGTATTTATCGAGACGCTGGGAAATCCGAACTCAAATATCATTGATATAGAGGCAGTAGCTGAAATAGCTCACCGCCACAAAATTCCTTTGATTATTGATAACACGTTCGGTACTCCGTATCTAATCCGCCCCATCGAACACGGAGCAGATATCGTAGTACATTCTGCAACAAAATTCATTGGCGGACACGGTTCTTCATTAGGAGGAGTTATTGTAGATTCGGGAAAATTCGACTGGGTAGCTTCCGGCAAATTTCCACAACTAACCGAACCTGATCCGTGCTATCATGGCGTACGCTTCGTTGATGCAGCCGGTCCGGCTGCCTATGCCATCCGTATCCGGGCTATTCTGCTGCGCGACACAGGTGCCACCATCAGTCCATTCAACGCTTTTATCCTGTTGCAAGGCTTGGAAACTCTTTCCTTGCGCGTAGAACGCCATGTAGAAAATGCATTGAAGGTAGTGAATTTCTTAAACAATCACCCGAAAGTGAAGAAAGTGAACCATCCGTCATTATCCAATCATCCTGACCATGCACTGTATCAACGTTACTTCCCGAATGGTGCCGGTTCCATTTTTACTTTCGAGGTAAAAGGCGGACAAGAAGAAGCACACCGCTTCATCGACAGCCTGGAGATTTTCTCCCTGCTTGCCAATGTTGCCGATGTGAAATCATTGGTGATCCACCCGGCAAGCACTACCCATTCACAGCTCAATGCACAGGAACTCGCCGAACAGGAGATTTATCCGGGCACCGTACGTTTATCAATTGGAACGGAACATATTGATGACCTGATTGCGGATTTGGATCAGGCGCTTGCCAAAATCTAACATTCAATCATTGAACTTTCCATGACTGCAAGATGTTATACCTATATAACATTAAAAACATTGCAGTCATGGAAAAATATTTAATACACAGCAACGAACTGCATCTGATAGACGCAGAGAAAATCCATCAAGCCGTAGAAAAGATGGTGGAATCACTCGATTTAGCCGCAGGATCAACCACTAACTTCGATCTCTATCAGGTTGTGGAAAACTACTTTAAAGATCTCGAGAAAAGGAGAAAAATTAATCATGTACTGGGAATCAAAGAAGATAGATATGAACTAGCCGAAGATTTCGGTATAAAATAAATAAGAGATTTATTCAATCACACCAGACAAGTTTTCCAAAAAATAAGGGAGTTGCACGTTAAGTACAACTCCCTTATTTTTTGAATTATCAGAGTATAACAATCAATTTCCCTGATGCACAGTAAGCTGTGGGAAAGGAAAGTTAATACCTTTTTCATTGAAGGTTTCGTAAATTGCTTTATTGGTATCGAAATAAACACCCCAATAATCTCCACTATTTACCCATACACGTACCACCACATTCACACTGCTGGCATCCAGCGCATGAAGAGCTATAAACGGAGCAGGTTCATTCAAGATACGTTTATCTTCAGCCAGAATATCACGAACTATCTGCTGAACCTTATTGTAATCTTCTCCATAATCTATACCAATAATCCATTCAACACGGCGGGTTTCCTGATGACTGTAGTTGGTCACTACTCCACTGCTCAATGAACCATTTGGAATATAAATCAATTTGTTGTCCGAAGTAGTAAGGATGGTATGAAATATCTGGATTTCTTTTACTGTACCGGCTGAACCTTGCTGTGTTTCTATCCAGTCACCTACCTTATAAGGTTTGAACAAAAGAATAACCAGTCCCCCGGCAAAATTCTGCAAATTGCCGGACAAAGCCATACCGACAGCCACACCGGCAGAAGCCAATAAAGCCGCAAACGAAGTTGTTTCAACTCCCAAGGCGCCGACAACAGAAATAATTAAAAGGATTGTCAACAGAATATTTACCAGACTTCTAACGAAAGTTTTGATACTAACATCCACCTTTCGTTTATCCAACAGACGTCTTATAAACTTGTTGAGCAACGAGATAAGGAAACGTCCGACAATAAAGACGATGACCGCAATCAGTATACGTTCTCCGGCACGAATACCGAAGTCTATCAGTTGTTGAGTAATCAGCGAAAGTTTATCCAATCCGTCAGCATTGGCAATCGCTTCTTCCATTAATTTATCTGCGGCCACTTGCACAGAATCCGCAGCTTGTGTTGCTTGCAATAATAGTAGCATAATTAAAATATATATTAAGTGAATAAATTGCTGTTTTGCTATTTCAACAATCTACAAAGTTATATTGTTTTTAGCGAATCTAAAAGTTTTTTTTGCTTTCCTCCTGCAAAAGCTGTATTTTTGTAACCGATTCACTGGTAGGGGTGCCTTAACATGACGGGCTGAGAACATACCCATAGAATCTGATCCGGGTAATGCCGGCGTAGAGAACTAATTAGTAAGCAAAAATGAAAAGAATTGTATGGATGGCCGTCGCCTTATTGGGCGCAGGCATCACTGTTCATGCACAGACGAGTGCAAAGGACAGTATGAGAGTAGTAAACCTGCAAGAGGTGCAGGTAGTATCCACACGTGCCACAGCCAAAACTCCCGTGGCATTCACCAATATAGGTAAAGCAGAACTCAAAAAGGTAAACTTCGGACAGGATATCCCCTATCTGCTAAGTATGACTCCTTCCACATTGACCACATCGGATGCAGGAGCCGGTATCGGTTATACGACACTTCGCGTACGTGGAACCGATGGCACACGAATCAACATCACAGTAAACGGCATACCGATGAACGATGCCGAAAGCCATAACCTGTTCTGGGTGAATATGCCCGACTTTTCTTCTTCCGTAAAAGATATGCAGGTGCAGCGCGGAGCAGGTACATCGACGAACGGAGCAGGTGCTTTTGGAGCCAGTGTCAATATGCAAACCGAAGGTGCATCTATGAAACCATACGCCGAATTCAATGGTTCATACGGTTCGTTCAATACACACAAGGAAACAGTGAAAGTGGGAACCGGCTTACTCAATAACCACTGGACGTTTGACGCCCGCCTTTCCAATATCGGTACGGACGGATACATAGACCGTGCTTCGGTGGACTTGAACTCTTACTACCTGCAAGGAGGTTATTTTGCAGAAAACACCTCTGTGAAACTGATTGCATTTGCCGGAAAAGAAAAGACATATCATGCTTGGGGATATGCAACAAAAGAGCAAATGGAAGAATTCGGCAGACGTTACAATCCTTGCGGGGAAATGTACACCGATGCCAACGGCAAAAAACATTATTACGACGACCAAACAGATAATTACCTGCAAAAGAATTATCAACTTCTCTTCAATCACACTTTCTCAACGGCTTGGAACCTAAACGTTGCCTTACATTATACCAAAGGTGACGGTTATTACGAAGAGTACAAAGACGGCAGATACCTGATAGAATATGGGTTAAAGCCATTTACAATAGATGGAACCGAAGTAGCTAAAAGCGATTTAGTCCGTCAAAAGAAGATGGATAATAAATTCGGCGGCGGTGTTTTTTCTCTCAATTACACAGCCAACAGGCTAAGTGCATCCCTGGGCGGCGGATTAAATCAATACCGGGGCAATAACTTCGGAAGAGTTCCCTGGGTGAAAAACTACGTAGGTTCTCTATCTCCCGACCATGAATATTACCGCAACAAATCCAAGAAGACCGATGGAAATATTTATCTGAAAGCGAACTACGATCTTACCAGAGGACTAAGTGCTTATGCCGATCTCCAGTATCGCCACATCAACTATACCATCGACGGAAACAATGATAAATATGACTGGAGCAAGAATGCGCTGCGTCCACTGGCAGTAGATAAAAAGTTCGATTTCTTTAACCCGAAAGTAGGATTAAACTGGAACATCACTTCCAACCATCGTGTGTATGCCTCTTTCTCGGTTGCTCAAAAAGAGCCGACAAGAAACAATTATACGGATGGTGATCCGGACTCGTACCCCAAAGCAGAAAAGCTGCTCGACTATGAAGCAGGATATACCTTTGCCAACCAATGGCTGACAGCAGGTGCAAACTTCTACTACATGGACTATACCGACCAACTGGTTCTGACCGGAGCCTTAAACGATATAGGTGAAGCACTGACCGAAAACGTGCAGGACAGTTATCGCATGGGAATCGAAATCATGCTGGGAATCAAACCGTGCAAATGGTTTCAATGGGATATCAACGCTACATGGAGCAAAAACCGTATTCAGGATTTCGTAGAGAGCCTGCCGGGCTACCACTATAATAACGACGGTAGCTCTACTTCTCTCCCAACTATTCAGATAAAGCATAAAGACACTCACATTGCTTTCTCACCAGACTTCTTACTCAACAATCGTTTCTCATTCAATTATAAGGGATTCGAAGCTGCCCTGCAATCACAGTTCGTAAGCAAACAGTATATGACAAACGCAGAAGTTGAAGAACTGACTCTTGATAAGTATTTTGTCAGCAACCTCAATCTGGCGTACAGCTTCCGTCCCAAGAAAGTACTGAAAGAAGTCACTGTAGGATTTACTGTATACAATTTGTTTAATGAAAAATATGAAAATAACGGCTGGGCATCAAGTGACTACACCGATACGCTGGAAAATCGGGGAAACTATGCCGGATATGCTGCACAAGCAGGAACAAACGTTATGGGACATGTTTCTTTCCGCTTTTAATCACACAGAGTTATGGAATTGAATTTTCTGGAAATATTCGGTACGATTGTCGGGCTGATCTACCTTTGGTTAGAGTACCGGGCAAGTATCTACCTTTGGATAGCGGGCATTGTGATGCCTGCCATCTACATCTTCGTATATTACAAAGCCGGATTGTATGCTGACTTTGGCATCAATATTTACTATCTGATAGCCGCTATCTACGGTTGGTTCTTCTGGATGTGGGGACACAGGAAAAAGAAAGGTCAGCAGTCAGCAAATATTTCAACCAATAACAACCCCAAAGACCTTCCTATCGTACATACTCCATGGAAATGTTACTTACCTCTTTTTCTGGTATTTATTGTTGCATTTATCGGCATTGCGTGGATACTGATCGAATATACGGACAGCAACGTGCCCTGGCTGGATAGTTTTACCACGGCATTGAGCATTGTCGGTATGTGGATGCTGGCACGCAAATACGTCGAGCAATGGTTTGCCTGGATTCTTGTGGATATTGTCTGCTGTGGACTTTATATCTATAAAGACCTTTATTTTACTTCTGCTTTGTACGGACTTTACTCCATTATAGCTATCTTTGGCTACTTTAAATGGAAAAAATTAATGAATATACAATGATAAACGAACACTATACTCCCGAAGCCGTGATACTTGCCAACGGTGAATATCCTACACATGTACTTCCCCTGAAAATGCTGGAAGAAGCTAAATTCGTGATTTGCTGCGATGGAGCAGCCAACGAGTATATTTCCTGCGGACATACCCCGGATGTGATTATCGGTGACGGAGATTCTCTTTCACCGGAAAACAAAACGCGCTTTTCAGATATTATTCACCATGTAACCGATCAGGAAACGAACGACCAAACCAAGGCTGTTCGCTTCCTGCAAGAAAAAGGCTACAGGAAAATTGCTATCGTCGGTGCTACTGGAAAACGGGAAGATCATACTCTCGGAAATATCAGTCTGTTACTGGACTATATGAAAAACGGCATGAAGGTACGGACGATCACCGATTACGGAGTATTCATTCCCGCAAGCGACACACAGACTTTCGCCTCTCATCCCGGCCAACAAATATCTATCATCAATTTTGGCGCTAAAGGATTGAAGGGCGAAGGATTGATTTACCCGCTTAGCGACTTTACCAATTGGTGGCAAGGCACGCTTAACGAAGCGATAACTGATGAGTTTACTATTCATTGCACGGGAGAGTATTTGATATTTCTTGCTTATTGAAAAAGAAGACTGAAGCGGGGCGAGAATGTTCGGCACCACTCCAGTCATTCGGAAAATAAGGTTTATTACTTACTCAGGTTTCTGAAGTAAGTTGAGTTAATTATTAGTAGCATAGACTTTATATATCTTTGTGAAATTAGTATTCAATCCTTTTCTTACTTGTGTGATGCGCAAAGTAAAATCGTCTCCTCGTTCTCCATAATAATAAGAGAAAGTGTTATTCCATTGAGATGTAGTTTCCTGATAC
The DNA here is from genome assembly GCF_025147085.1 of Bacteroides sp. D2. NCBI lineage: Bacteria > Pseudomonadati > Bacteroidota > Bacteroidia > Bacteroidales > Bacteroidaceae > Bacteroides > Bacteroides sp. D2. The sequence continues at coordinate 257,863 of NZ_CP102261.1, forward strand.
ACCATATCAGAAGATCTGACTCCGTAAAAATCAAATAACCCCCAAATAACTTCTGCATCATGCATAAACCATTCCCATTGATACATCGCGGATATAAAACCGTTCAGATCCACAGAGAAGTTATTATCGGAAGATGTATAAGTGAAATTGTGTGAACCATCATTATACAAAAAAGTCATATTACCATCTGAATAAGCCGGTTTCCAATACTGGATAGCACCAGTGCCTTTATATTCCACTCTATTTAAGTAATTCATATAATAATCCATATCCGTTATATAAACAAATGTGCTTACACCCCCACTTTCGCTAGTACCGTTCCACATCTTTGTCAAATATCCATTAGAACCTACAAAGCCCGTATTGACGATTTTCCCGTTAAGCCACAGATAAGCCTTCGTGTCATCATAAGTAAATGTATACGTTTTACTTGGAGTCTTATACCTCATGATACGTCCTCTGCCATCATATTCGAAGGTATATGTATCTTTATCGTCAACGACTATTTTCGTCACTTTAAATCTAGCGGAATAGGGCTTATAAGGATTATTATCATCGGTTCCACCTATTTCACTTTCCTCTCCATCATTTTGCTCCGGAGAGGAAAGTTTGTAATAGACAAACTTCAAATAATAGTCTTCATAGTTTATCACCAAAACAAGGATATTCTTTCCCAGCGTGTAGATTTCATAACGGATATCGGATATAAAGATGGAATAAAAATCTCCAGATAAGTCCCATTTCTGATTCACACTGTTTCCATTAGGATATGTCAACTTGCAGTTTCCATCCTCCGTAAATTCAAGATTCGGTTCTTCCGAAATATCCTCTTTGGATTGTTCTATCCCATCCTCATCGACCACTGTTTTAGATGACAACTTCCATTCTCCAAAAAGCATTTTACGTGCTTGCACATTTCCGGTTTCCAAAACAACCGTCTCATCTCCGTCAGAAATACAACTTGATATTGCAAACAGACAAAGCATTATTGCTAAAAACATTTTTATTCGTGCGATTACATATGTTACTTTCATATTCTGTCCTCCATTTATTTGATTTCAAATTCAACTCTGCGGTTTATCAATCTCCCTTCTTCCGTGTCATTAGAAGCTATCGGTTTAGTCATCCCATAATAAGTATAGGAAAGTTTGGAAGAACCAACCCCTTTCTTTATTAAATAATCGTATACAGCTTTCGCTCTTTTCCTGGAAAGTTCCATATTGAAATCTTCTTTACCCACATTATCCGTATGTCCTTTAATTTCAACACTAAGATTTGTTCTTTGCATCAACATGGCTATCTTATCAAGGTAAGCATATGAATTTTTGTTTATTGCACTCTTGCCAAATTCAAAATTGATAACATCTACTGCGCAGATTGTCTTTCCGGCGATAGTTTTTTGGGCTACCACTAAATCGAGAATCTCTTCCAACGTATAACACGGTTTTTTCTCCTCAATGATTACAGGTACTTCCTCTTCTTCTACCACAATCGGTTTCTCAACAACGGGAACGGGCTTTTCCTTTTTAGGCATCTTTTTAAATATACTCAAAGGAACGGACACAGCTGCCGTAATTTCTATGTCCTGATGTTTCCGTGTACCGGTAATATCATATATTGCCCGATTGACTGCGATAGCTTCCCCATCTTTTTCTTTACTTCCGTAAGTGTCAGTGATGCCATACTGATAATTTGCTTCCAAAGCCAAATGAATCTTTTTCCCTGCTGCAACTTTAATAGGAATCCGTATTCCCAACCCTGCAGCCACGCTAAAATTTACTTTAGAGAAGTTCGCGTCGTTTATATCCAGAGGTTCCCATTCATAAGCCTCACCATCATGGAATTCGGTATAATTAACTTCGCCTCCTCTGCCAATCCCTAACACGGGGGCTACATAGACATAAGGACCCACTTTAGATGGATTAGTAAAATTAAAGATAAAGGGCAGACGGAAATCTGTGTATTTCGTCTTTAGTTTATAAGAGATATTGCTATCTCCTATTTTAGTTCCACGTGACAAGAAGAGAATTTCCGGTCGGACAGAAAATTTTCGGTTTCTACCCAAATCAAACTCGGCAAATATCCCACCAACTCCATTAGAAATCCAGTCCGAACTGTACTGGTCAAGATTAGAATAATGCATATTAGACAAATGCATTCCTCCTTTTACTCCCAATCTTACTCTTTCAGATTTATCACCCGATTGAGCCATCACTAAAAAACAAAAACAGCACAGGGAAAAAAATAATAAACTCCTTGCTTTCATAAAAAATGTGTTTGTTCTGTCCGCAGTCCCTTAAGGCAGAATTTACAAAACGGAAGCGTGGAACTGCGTGCCATTCCGTTAACGAAGGTCCTGAGAAAACCCAATAACACAAAATGGACAGCAGCCCCACGCCTATAGCGCGAGAACCGCTCATGCCATTCTTGTGTTATTTTGAAAATTTCTCAGGTTTTCGTTAACAAGAATGAAGCACAACGCTTCTTACAATATCACTATAAAAAATGTTCAGGGACACTTCCCTTCAACGATGCTTGCAAAGATACACACTTTTTAGCAATTCTCCATATCTCATTTCCAATAATTCCCGTTTTCTCACCTATCAAGAACAACATTTATAAGAAATACATAATATGAAAATAAAAGTTCAAAACTCGATCCTATTTAACACATCAATATACTCTCACTCTGAATAGGGTGATACTTATACAATTGAATCGAAAATACCTTTATTCATTACGGTGCGGAAATGAACTAAACAGTAGCTTCCAATAGTCAGTAAGAGATAACCTGTCTTAATACTGTATTTAGTTTCCTGGCTTTTATAAATAATAATTAGATCTGCACTTCAGTTTTCGTTCTACTTAAGTCGAACGATAGAACCACTTAAGTTGAACTATCGCTCCACTTAAATGGAACGAAAACCCATTAGGAAACGAAGAAAATAATAGTTCTAAGAAGAATTACTAAAAACTGTATTGCGTTAGATTAGTCCTTGTAACTATGAATTTAGCTCAAAATCGTACGAAAAGCAGCTAAATGAGAATAAAATGAGGTATCTATCATTTTAAACGAAATGAGGATTCTCCTCTCCCTTGTATAATGTAGCTATACACTGTGAAAAGAGACTTCTCACTACGCTTAGAACAATAGATAAAACCGAAAATTCAATCCAAGACCTCTTCTGAAGTGATAAAAAGTGAATACTACAATGAAAGGAGATAGCTCTTGAAATCAGCAAAGTCTTTCGTCATTTGCAAACTCTTCTTCTCGCCTTTCATAAATTCCTGCAACTTGGCAGGTATCTCTACTGATTCACCGATAATGCTTTCCACTGTTTCAAGGAATTTAGCCGGATGAGCCGTTTCAAGGAACACACCTGCTTCACCCTCTTTCAAGCCTTCTACCAATGCGCGGTATCCGCAAGCTCCGTGAGGATCAAGGAGATAATGATGTTCTTTCCAAGTTTCTTTCACCGTTTCACGGATCTGCTCGTCGGTATAAGTTGTTCCTGAAATTTCGACAGAGATAGCAGCATGCGAACCATTATACAAATCAAGCACACGGGCAAAGTTACTAGGATCTCCCACGTCCATAGCGTTAGCGATTGTTGCAATAGACGGACGGGGATTGTATTTGCCAGTTTGCAGGTATTGATAGAAAATATCGTTGCGGTTGTTGGCAGCAATGAAACGCTTCACAGGCAATCCCATTTTCTTTCCGAACAATCCTGCGGTGATATTTCCGAAGTTTCCGCTAGGTACACAGATTACAACATTATCAGCTTTTCCGGCACGTTTCAATTGTGCATAAGCATAGAAATAATAAAATGCTTGTGGCAGGAAACGGGCTACATTGATGGAATTGGCAGAAGTCAATGACAGATGTTCATTCAACTCCTTATCCATAAAAGCAGCTTTTACCAATGCCTGGCAATCATCAAACGTTCCGTCCACTTCGAGCGCAGTGATGTTCTGCCCCAGTGTAGTGAATTGTTTTTCCTGTATTTCGCTGACTTTTCCTTTCGGATAGAGCACATATACATGAATACCGTCCACACCCAGAAAGCCGTTAGCCACGGCACTTCCCGTATCACCGGAAGTGGCTACCAGTACATTTACATTCTTCTGTCCTTCCTTCTTAATAAAGTATCCCAGCAGGCGCGCCATGAAACGACCGCCTACATCTTTGAAGGCCAATGTCGGTCCGTGGAAAAGTTCGAGCGAATAGATGTTATCTGCAACCTTAACCAAAGGTACATCGAAACTTAATGTATCATATACAATCTGTTTCAGCGTATCGGCAGGAATATCCTCACCGAAGAAAGCATCGGCTACGCGATAAGCAATTTCCTGAAAGGATAAACTATCAATCGTATCGTAAAAGTCCTGTGGAAGAGGTTTGATAGACATAGGCATAAACAGCCCTTTGTCGGCAGCAAGCCCTTTTACCACCGCTTCTTGCAGTGAGGCAACAGGTGCTTGTTTATTCGTACTATAATATTTCATAATCTGTGGTGACTTATTTCATGAATTCTTTTATAAACTCGTCTTCTTTCAGAAGTCCGTAACTACCGTTGCAAGCAGCTATTTCATCATACGTCTGCACTTCGTCCGGCTCGATACCCGGATACCAGATAAGAAACGGAATGGGATCAGATGTATGAGTACGAAGCTCACAGGGAGTAGGATGATCGGGCAATACAGCAATGGCTACTGGTTCGTCCCAATCTTTCACTGCTTCATAAATAGGACCTACGGCACGTTTATCAAGATTCTCGATAGTGAGAAGTTTCAAGTCGATGTCTCCTTCATGTCCGGCCTCATCACTGGCTTCGATATGCAGATAAACAAAATCATCCGTCTTCAATGCTTCCAAGGCAGCGGCCACTTTGTTTTCATAGTTCGTATTATAAAGTCCGGTTGCTCCCTCTACTGCGATGCGACGTAAATCAGCATAGTAACCGATTCCGTTTATCAGATCGACAGCCGAGATGACTGCTCCTTTCTTTACCTGTGGGAAAGTCTCGGAGAAAGTAGGCATCTGCGGACGGTAACCGGGACTCCAGGGCCAAATACTGTTCGCAGGATCTTTACCTTCTGCCATACGTTTCAGATTTAATGGATGATCTTTCAGCAATTCCTGTGATTTCAGAATCAGATCGTTAATCAGATCTGCCGTTTCTTGCGCTTCCGGAACCAATGGTTTCACCATCAATGGACGGAAAGGTTTCAAAGGTACATCATGCGGAGGTGTACAATCCAGTTCTTTATTACCTCCCTTGATAACCAATAGATGGCGATACTGAACTCCCGTATGAAAGCGTACGCGGTCATTGCCCAGTTTTTCTTGCAGATATTGAATCAATACATCTGCTTCTTCCGTAGATATATGTCCGGAGGAGTGATTCTTCAGAATTTCTCCTTCCACACAAATCAAATTACAGCGCATTGCCATCTCACCCGGTTTCAGATCCACACCAATACTGGCAGCTTCCAGCGGTCCGCGACCTTCATATACCTTTGGCAAATTATATCCCAACACGGACATATTGGCAACTTCACTACCCGGATGGAAACCTTCCGCCACAGTAATCAGGCGGCCGTTACGTCCCATGCGAGCTAGCTTATCCATATAAGGCGTCTTTGCATATTGCAGGAGCGTCTTGTCCCCTAATGACTTCACTGGCCAATCGGCCATTCCGTCTCCCAATATGATAATATGCTTCATAAATTGAAAATTGAGAATTGAGAATTAAAAAATGAAAGAAAGCCTTAGATCCGTTTCCGAATGGTATTTCTCAATTTTTAATTCTCAATTTTTAATTTATTAAACGTTTGCGATACTCATGATGTCGGCAAATACTCCGGCAGCCGTTACGCCGGCACCGGCACCGTATCCTTGAATCATCATCGGATATTCTTTATAGCGTTCCGTAGTGAGCAGGATAATATTGTTGCTGCCCTCCAGTCCGTAGAACGGATGGTTGGCTCCTACTTCCTGCAGGCCGACGGAGGCTTTTCCATTCTCCAGTTTGGCGACGAAGCGCCAGTGCTTGTTTTCTTTTTCCAATACCTGGCGACGGGCTTCAAAGTCTGCGTCGAGACTTGGAACACGTTTCCAGAAATCTTCCAGAGAACCTTCGAAGAAGTCATTCGGAACAAAGAGGTTCTTTTCAACATCTTCCTGTTCCAGACGGTATCCGGCTTCACGTGCCAGAATCACCAGTTTACGGATCACATCTTTTCCACTCAAGTCAATACGTGGGTCCGGTTCAGAGTAGCGTTCTTCCTGTGCCATTTTGATGGTACGGCTGAAAGGAATATCGGCGCTGATTTTATTAAATATATAGTTCAGTGTACCAGAAAGCACCGCTTCAATCTTCAGAATCTTGTCACCGCTATGAATCAGGTCATTAATTGTATTGATGATCGGAAGACCTGCACCTACGTTTGTTTCGAACAGATACTTCACACCCCGTTGGCGGGCAATCGTTTTCAGTTCACGATAGTTTTCATAAGCGGAAGAAGCCGCAATCTTATTGGCTGCTACCACAGAGATATTGTGTTGCAGGAAATCTTTGTAAAGCGATGCGATGTCAGCGCTGGCCGTACAGTCTACAAATACAGAATTAAAGATATTCATTCCGATAATCTCGTCGCGGATGGTTTGCAAGCTGCTGTCCTTGCCCTTTTCCAGCAGTTCTTCCCGGAAGTTGGCGAGATCGAAACCTTCACGGCTGAACATTGCCTTGGCTGCATCAATGATGCCTACTACATGAAGTTTCAGTCCGTTTTCCATCATCAGCTTTTGTTGCTGGCAACGAATCTGTTCTACCAGACTACCCCCTACCGTACCGACACCACAAATAAAGAGGTTCAATACTTGATATTCGGAGAGGAAGAAAGAGTCGTGAATAACATTCAATGATTTACGCAAGGATTTGGAATCGACCACAAAAGAGATATTGGTTTCCGAAGCTCCCTGTGCACAAGCAATTACGTTGATGCCATTACGTCCCAGTGTACCGAAAAGTTTACCTGCAATACCCGGTGTGTGTTTCATATTCTCACCTACAATAGCAACTGTTGCCAGATTTCTTTCTGCCAGAATCGGAGAAATCTCGCCCATCTCTATCTCTTTCGCAAATTCCTCGTTCAGCACTTCACAAGCCAGGTCGGCATCGGCATTACGCACACCGATAGAAGTACTGTTTTCCGATGAAGCCTGTGAGACGAGGAACACGCTGATTCCATTCTTTGCCAATGCTTTAAAAATGCGGTAGTTTACACCGATCACACCTACCATACCAAGACCCTGAACAGTAATCAGACTTGTGTCGTTGATGGAGGAAATCCCCTTGATAGCCTTGCTCTGCGGGTTGGAAACTTCTTGTTTGATAACCGTTCCCACTCCATCCGGGTTGAATGTATTCTTTATTATAATAGGAATATTCTTGTGACATACGGGATAGATAGTCGGCGGATAAACCACCTTTGCGCCGAAGTTACAAAGTTCGGTCGCTTCTACGTAACTCAATTCCGTAATCGTATAAGCCGTTGAAATAACACGCGGATCAGCCGTCATAAATCCGTCTACGTCCGTCCAGATTTCCAGACTTGCCGCATCCAGCGCCGCAGCAATAATGGCAGCCGTATAGTCCGAGCCACCGCGTCCGAGGTTCGTTACATCCCCTGTTGTTTTATCTGAAGAGATGAATCCCGGCACCAGCGCTACTTTAGGAATAGACTGGAAAGCCTCTTTCACCAGTTTATTAGTCAATTCTGTATCCAGCGTGTGCTTACTATGCTTTCTTTCCGTCTTGATAAAAGTGCGCGAATCGAACCATTTTGCTCCCTCAATCAGTGCGGTGACGATGATCGATGAAAGGCGTTCACCATAGCTGACGATTGTATCCGAAGTCTTCGGGGAAAGGTCTTTAATCAGGTAAATTCCCTGAAAGATATCCTTCAATTCGTTCAGTAGTTCGCCAATCTGACGTTGCAACGATACTTGCTTTTCTCCGGCAGGAATCACCTCCTTAATCATCTCCACATGACGGTAAACGATTTCGCGAAACTCACCCTCATAGGCTGAATCTCCCACTGCCGCCATCTTCGATGTATTTATCAATTTGTCAGTGATGCCTCCCAATGCGGAAACAACTACAATTACCGGCTCATTTGCCGACTCTACAATTCTCTTTACGCTTAAAATGCTGTTCACGGAACCTACGGATGTTCCGCCGAATTTCATTACTTTCATGAAGATACTTATTTAAATGCAATGTCCTGCAGTTTGCTTTTTACAGAACGATTGGTTGTTTACGAATAAAATTGAATTTGAATTTTGCCTGCTTATACAAGCGTGAATCACGTAGATACACAAAAACTATCCATTAACCCCTAAGGGTCATGGTACACATGGATGTGACTGTATGTGGATAGTACTTCATCATAGTCCTTGTTTCTACTCTTGTTTTTGATAAGTGTCGCAAAAGTAATAATAAAAACGTTCAATCTATCACTTTTTTCGGTTTTTTTCTGATAAAAAGAATCTTCCGCCTTCTCTTTATCCGGTCATCCGCCTTCACTTTTATGACATTTTGTTACTTATTTACCAAATCTATTATTATATTTGCGAAAACAATCGCACAAAATCAGTTTATGAGCCCATTAAATACTTCCGTATTGTTAATATACACCGGTGGAACAATTGGTATGATTGAGAATGCCGCGACAGGTGCTCTGGAGAACTTTAACTTCGAGCAACTGCAAAAGTATATCCCCGAACTGCAAAAGTTCAATTTTCCAATTGACACCTATCAGTTTGATCCTCCGATGGATTCGTCGGACATGGAACCGGACATGTGGCGGAAGCTGGTACGCATTATTCATGACAACTACAATCGTTACCACGGCTTCGTCATCCTGCACGGAACGGACACGATGGCTTATACCGCTTCCGCACTAAGTTTTATGCTGGAAGGACTGGACAAACCCGTTATTCTCACAGGCTCACAGCTTCCCATCGGCGTACTCCGCACGGACGGAAAGGAAAATCTGATGACCAGCATCGAGATTGCTGTCGCACAAAACAAGGAAGGGAGGGCGCTCGTACCGGAAGTGTGCATCTTCTTTGAAAACCATCTGATGCGGGGAAACCGCACGACCAAGATGAATGCGGAAAACTTCAACGCGTTCCGTTCTTTCAATTACCCGGTATTGGCGGAAGCCGGAATCCATATCAAATATAATAATGTGCAGATTCACGTAAATGGTGAAGAGCGGGAATTGAAGCCTCATTATCTGCTAGATACCAATGTAGTGGTACTGAAACTCTTCCCGGGCATCCAGGAAAATGTGATTGCCGCCATTCTGGGGATTGACGGATTGAAGGCTGTCGTGCTCGAAACATACGGTTCGGGAAATGCTCCCCGGAAGGAATGGTTTATACGCCGACTTTGTCAGGCCAGCGAACGTGGCATTGTGATTGTCAACGTGACGCAATGCAGCGCAGGAATGGTAGAGATGGAACGTTATGAAACGGGCTACCAGTTGTTGCAGGCAGGTGTTGTCTCCGGATATGACAGTACGACGGAATCTGCTGTGACGAAATTAATGTTCTTACTGGGACATGGATATACAGCGGACGAGGTGCGCGACCGGATGAACCGTTCGATGGCAGGAGAGATAACTCTGTAAATTCCCTGTTTGTTTTACGCATTGAACAGATTTTATCTGAATTTGTTTTGCGCGTTGAACAAATTATGCCTATTTTTGTATTCCATAGAAAACAAATAAAGATATGGATACACTAATCAGAAGATACAAAAGGTTATTAACAGCTACTTCCACGACCTATATCAGAAGCCTGATGAATACAATCAATTGGGATAACCGTCTGATTGCTATCCGAGGAGCTCGCGGAGTTGGGAAAACAACTTTAATGCTTCAATACTTAAAACTTCATTATGCCAATGATAGCCAAAGTGCCTTATATACAAGTTTAGATAGTCTGTATTTCACACAGCATTCTCTTAGCGAACTCGCCGAACAGTTTTACCTGAAAGGAGGTAAATGCCTGTTCTTGGATGAAGTGCACAAATATCCGTCATGGAGCAAGGAAATTAAAAATATATATGATGAGTTTCCTGAACTGAAAATAGTATTCACCGGGTCATCCTTACTCCAACTGCTGAATGCGGAGGCCGACTTGTCTCGTCGATGCATATCATATAATATGCAAGGGCTATCCTACCGTGAATATCTGAATTTATACCATCAGATTGACATCCGCCCTTACACGCTGGAAGAGATATTGGACAATAGTGATGGAATTTGTAATGAAGTGAATTCCCAATGCCGTCCCCTCGCCTATTTTGAAGACTATTTGAAACATGGATACTATCCTTTCTATTTGGAAGGAAATGCGGAATACTACACACGTATCGAAAATATAGCCAACCTGATACTCGAAATCGAACTTCCCCAGCAATGCGGAGTGGACATCAGTAACGTGCGAAAACTAAAAAGTCTGCTGGGAATCCTCTCCTCCGAAGTGCCTTTTATGGTGGACATCACTAAACTCTCTGCTATGGCAGAACTTTCACGTACTACTATTTTGGCCTATTTACAGTATCTGGACAGAGCTAAATTAATCCACCTTCTTTATTCGGATAATGACTCTATCAAAAAGTTACAAAAACCGGATAAGATTTATATGGAAAATACTAACCTGCTTTATGCATTGACCTTTAAAGATGTAAACAAAGGAACATTGAGAGAGGTGTTCATGGTAAACCAACTCGCCTATCAACATCGTGTGGAATATTGCACGCGTAGCGCAGACTATACGATAGACAGTAAATATACGATAGAAGTTGGCGGGAAAAGCAAAGACGGGAAACAGATAGCTAACACTAAACAGGCATTTATTGCCGCAGATGATATTGAATATTCGGCCGGAAATAAGATTCCACTCTGGGCATTCGGATTTTTATATTAAAGAAAGAGAATATGGCAAAAGAGAAAACCGTATATGTATGCAGTAATTGCGGACAGGATTCACCGAAATGGGTGGGTAAATGTCCGTCGTGTGGAGAATGGAATACGTATGTTGAAGAAATTGTACGGAAAGAACCTACCAACCGCCGTCCGGTGTCGGGCATTGAAACACAGAAACCCAAACCACTGGCACTTAGCGATATTGAAGCGGACGACGAGCCACGCATTAATATGCACGACGATGAATTGAATCGCGTATTGGGTGGCGGACTTGTACAAGGTTCTCTTGTCCTGATAGGCGGTGAGCCGGGAATCGGTAAATCCACGCTCGTCATGCAGACCGTACTGCACATGCCGGAAAAGAAAATCCTTTATGTGTCCGGTGAAGAAAGTGCACGACAGCTTAAACTCCGTGCCGACCGTCTCTCTGATACTTCCAGCGATTGCCTGATTGTTTGTGAGACTTCGCTCGAACAAATTTATGTGCATATCAAGAATACGAATCCCGATTTAGTGATTATTGACTCTATACAGACTATTTCCACCGAGAGTATCGAATCATCTCCCGGAAGTATTGCGCAAGTCAGAGAGTGTTCGGCATCTATTCTTCGTTTCGCGAAAGAAACGCATACCCCTGTGTTGCTGATCGGTCATATTAATAAAGAAGGAAGTATTGCAGGACCTAAAGTATTGGAACATATCGTAGATACCGTCCTTCAATTTGAAGGCGATCAGCATTATATGTATCGTATTCTGCGCAGTATCAAGAATCGTTTCGGCAGTACGGCAGAATTAGGGATTTATGAAATGCGTCAGGATGGGTTGCGCCAGGTGAATAATCCTTCCGAGCTTTTGCTTAGTCAGGATCATGAGGGAATGAGTGGAGTGGCTATTGCTTCCGCTATCGAAGGGATCCGCCCGTTCTTGATCGAGACACAGGCTTTGGTCAGTTCTGCTGTTTATGGAAATCCTCAACGTTCGGCAACCGGTTTCGATTTAAGAAGAATGAATATGCTGCTGGCTGTTCTCGAAAAGCGTGTCGGATTTAAGCTGGCACAGAAAGATGTGTTCCTGAATATTGCCGGAGGATTGAAAGTGAATGATCCGGCTATCGATCTGCCGGTTATCAGTGCGATCCTTTCTTCCAATATGGATGCAGCCATTGAACCGGAAGTTTGCATGGCGGGAGAAATCGGTCTGTCGGGAGAGATACGTCCTGTGAATCGAATTGAACAGCGTATCGGTGAAGCTGAAAAGTTAGGTTTCAAACGTTTCTTGCTGCCTAAATATAACTTGCAAGGGATCGATACCCAAAAACTGAAGATAGAATTAGTACCGGTGAGAAAAGTAGAAGAGGCGTTCAGGGCTTTATTCGGATAAGCAATAAATTTCTATCTCTGCTACTTATAAGCCAAAATATTTTCACATATATAATATTAATAGAATATCTCAATCTTTTTAACAACACCTATTTTATAGCATCAACGCAATAGATAAAAAGAAATAAAATTGTATATTTGCACAATTATAATTAAAACGAGAAACAAAAAACAGTAAGCTTTAATTCTGACATATTAGTATTTGCTATTATTTCTTGTGTAGTAAAACGACCAAATAAAAAGCTCGAAAGAAATAAACTTGGTGAATACACCTTCAACGGGGTGTGTTCCTACGGTTTATTTGGTTCGGGCTGGGTGCTTGGTCGTACCTTCTACATTCTGAATAAATACGAGGTCACACCTTTTTTATGCCCGAATACACCCCCTTAAAATTGCATAGCCTATGGTATAAATTTTCAATCTTCTTATAATAGAATATTGCTTCACAACATTTCTCCGATAGAAAAACGACCAATTTATTCTAAAGCCCAGAGAAAGGTATAGGTGAATGCATCCCGTTTTATTTTGTTACGAACTGGGTGCGTTTCGCTTTGTATACTTCCCTCCAGAGAAAAGATACAAAGTGGAGCGCACTTTTTCCATAACAAATTAAAACTTATTAAACAATGACAGACGAAGAGCTTCAATCAAAAAGCATCGATTTCCTCCGCTTTCCACTAATTGTAGGAGTAGTGCTAATTCATGCACATTTTTCCAATGTAATTATGAATGGTGTTAATGTTAATATATTGCATGAATACTCATGCCCGATATATGATACAACATCTTATTTTTTTTCAGAACTAATTGGCCGTATTGCCGTTCCACTGTTCTTTTTCATTTCCGGCTTTTTATTCTTTTACCGATCGAAGGAATTCTCACTATCAGTATATAGACATAAATTAAAGAATCGTGGACGCTCTATCTTGCTCCCCTACTTATTTTGGAACCTAATGATTATTTCATATTCCATTCTCATACAAACGATTCCGGGACTTTCGTCAAGTACCAATCAGTTAATGGATATGTATTCATTGACTGATTGGTTAGATGCTTTTTGGAGCATAAATGGAGGATGTCCTATTTGTTATCAATTCTGGTTTTTACGCGATTTAATAGTTATGATACTTTTTTCCCCGTTGATATATATACTTGTGAAATACTTCCGTTGGTTTAGTGTCTTTGTATTAGGAGTATTGTGGTACTTTAATTGGTGGTTCTCTCTTCCCGGATTTAGTATAGCAGCCTTTTTTTTCTTCTCTGCAGGAGCTTATTTCAGTGTTCAAAACTGTAACTTTGTTGCATTGCTAAAGCCTTGCCTATTTCCTTCAGCAATGTTTTATTCTCTATTGGCGCTTGTATGCATATATTTTAGGGAACAACCATGGATAAACTTTATCCATTCATTGAGTATTCTTACAGGTATTGTTCTTGCCATTTCTCTATCAGCCCACTTTATAGAACGAAGAATGTGGACTGCAAATACTTTCCTTGTAGGTGGCGCTTTTTTCATTTATGCCTTTCATGGTATACCATTAGGAGTTATCTTAAAATATACCCTTAAATACCTTCCCGTTTCAAACGATATGATATTTTTGAGTATTTACTTTTTGAGTGCAGGATTTATCATTCTTACAAGTTTGGGAATTTACAGTCTATTGAAGAAATGGCTTCCCCGTTTCTTAAGTGTTGTGACAGGGGGACGCTAAAGATATAGTTTGAAATCAAGTGTTGTATGGCTATAACACTTGATTTTTTTTGATACCTTTGTAGCAAATTCTAAATCGATGATACAAGAATACCAACTCCGCATCCTTCCCGAAATCGCAGCAAACGAACAGCGATTGAAAGAATATCTTTCTAAAGAAAAAGGTTTGAACCTGCGTGACATCACTGCTACCCGAATCTTGAAACGAAGCATCGACGCACGTCAGCGGACTATCTTCGTCAATCTGAAGGTACGGGTATACATTCGTGAGATGCCTAAGGATGACGAATACGAACATACTATATATAATAAGGTAGAGGGAAAACCGCAAGTGATTGTCGTGGGTGCAGGTCCTGGCGGACTATTTGCAGCCCTGCGTCTCATCGAACTGGGGTTACGTCCCGTTGTTATCGAACGCGGAAAAGATGTGCGCGAGCGAAAAAAAGATTTAGCACAGATCAGCAGGGAACACACGGTTGACCCGGAATCGAATTACAGTTTTGGCGAAGGGGGTGCAGGAGCTTATTCGGATGGGAAACTCTATACCCGGAGCAAGAAGAGAGGGAATGTAGATAAGATTCTGAACGTATTTTGCCAGCATGGAGCTTCGACTTCGATATTGGTGGATGCGCATCCGCATATCGGAACAGACAAATTGCCACGTGTCATTGAAAATATGCGGAACACCATTATCGAATGTGGCGGAGAAGTACATTTCCAGACACGAATGGATGCATTGATTATTGAGAACGATGAAGTCAAAGGTATCGAAACAAATACAAGAAAGACTTTTCTCGGACCCGTGATACTGGCAACCGGACATTCGGCGAGAGATGTATATCGTTGGCTGGCTGCGAATCATGTGGCGATTGAAGCGAAAGGCATTGCAGTCGGTGTCCGTTTGGAGCATCCGGCAATCTTGATCGATCAAATACAATACCATAATAAGAATGGACGGGGCAAATACCTGCCCGCTGCTGAATACAGCTTTGTAACACAGGCAGAAGGCAGAGGAGTATATAGTTTCTGTATGTGTCCCGGAGGTTTCATCGTTCCTGCCGCCAGCGGACCGGAACAAGTGGTAGTAAACGGCATGTCTCCTGCCAACCGTGGGTCACGGTGGAGTAATTCGGGAATGGTAGTGGAAATTCAACCGGAAGATTTGGGAAATGAAGAATTAAAAATGAGGAATAAAGAATTGGCTGCGCAACAAGATGAACAGCTGATGGCACTAAACCCGAATTTGAAAAGTTCACAACTTTCAGAGATTAATTCACAGTTACTATCTGTTCTTCACTTTCAAGAGGAATTGGAACGTCAATGCTGGTTGCAGGGAGGCAGACGACAGACTGCTCCGGCACAACGCATGCTGGATTTTACCCGCAAGAAATTGAGTTACGATCTGCCCGAGTCATCCTATAGTCCGGGATTGATTTCGTCTCCACTTCATTTCTGGATGCCATCATTTATTAGCAAAAGGCTATCTCTTGGTTTCCAACAATTCGGACGAAGCAGTCACGGATTCCTGACAAATGAGGCAGTAATGATTGGTGTGGAAACACGAACTTCTTCCCCCGTTCGTATCATACGCGATAAGGATACTCTACAACATGTCACCGTTCGCGGATTATTTCCTTGCGGAGAAGGCGCAGGCTATGCCGGAGGAATTGTGTCTGCCGGGGTGGACGGCGAACGATGTGCAGAAGCAGCAGCCAACTATTTCAATCATTAATTAAACTTACACTAAAATGAATTATCAACCCGAAATAGCAATCGTAGAAGCCAATACATTGACCTGTCTCGGTCTGAAAGGAATCCTGGAGGAAATGATTCCTATGGCAACCATACGGACTTTTCATCACTTCAGCGAACTGATGGACGATACTCCCGATATGTATGCCCACTATTTCATTTCCGCACAGATTTACGTGGAGCACAATGCTTTCTTTCTCCCCCGGAAACGAAAAACGATTGTATTGGCAAGCGACAGTCCGCAATTCCAACTGTCCGGCGTACCTGTACTCAACATTCACGAATCCGAAGAAGAGCTGGTGAAAAACATATTGAAACTTCACCAACATGCTCACCATGACGGTTATCCGGTAAAAGATATGCCACCCATGCCTCCGATGCAGCCTCATCAGGAAATTCTATCCGCCCGTGAAATAGAAGTGCTCGTACTGATAACCAAAGGATTAATCAACAAAGAAATAGCAGATAAACTGAATATCAGCCTGACTACCGTTATCACTCACCGAAAAAATATCATGGAGAAATTAGGCATTAAGTCCGTCTCCGGGCTGACTATTTATGCTGTAATGAACGGATATATCGAAGCTGACCGAATCTGACCTCTTAAAAAATAAGTCATAATCCTAATAAATGAGGATTGACCGTCATCTATATTTGCCGTTACTTTGCACCAGATAAATTAACAGCAGATGAAGAGAAAGAATTTTATGATTGCCCTTACGCTCCTGACGACAGGTACAGCATGGGCAGAAGATTTCCCGAAAGACTCACTAAAAATAGTAGACATCGAAGAAGTGGTAGTGATTGCCACTCCGAAAGAGAATCGTAAGTTGCGTGAATTACCGGTGGCAGCCACTGTTTTATCACAAGATAATATGCGTGCCAATCAGGTGAACTCTGTGAAAAACCTGACAGGCATCGTCCCTAATCTGTTTATCCCCGATTATGGTTCCAAACTGACCACTTCCATTTATATCCGCGGAATCGGCTCACGTATCAACACTCCGTCCGTAGGGCTTTATGTAGACAACATCCCTTATATCGACAAATCAGCTTTCGACTTCAACTATTGCGATATTGAACGTATCGACGTACTTCGTGGCCCTCAAGGAACCCTGTACGGACGTAATACAATGGGCGGACTTATCAAGGTACATACTAAATCTCCTTTCACTTATCAGGGAACCGATATGCGAATGGGAGCAGCGACCTACAACAATTATAATGTTTCGCTCACCCATTATCACCGTATATCCGACCGCTTTGCTTTCTCTACGGGTGGCTTTTATGAACATACGGGCGGCTTCTTTGAGAATTCTGCACGAAACAATGAAAAGATAGATAAAAGTAATGCCGGTGGTGGACGTTTCCGTGGTATCTATATGCCGACATCCAATCTGAAAATAGATATGACCCTTAGTTATGAATACAACGATCAGGGCGGTTATCCCTATTATTATACCGGAATTACTCAAAACGGCATAGCAGAAGCTAAAAGCAAAGGTAAAGAACTGACTGAAGACCGGGCAGATTATATCGGAAAGATTTCATATAACGAACGTAGTAGCTATCGCCGTGGATTAATGAATGCAGGAGTCAATTTGGAATACCAGGCCCAGAACTTCATTCTTAGTGCCGTCACAGGCTATCAAAATCTGAATGACCGAATGTTCCTTGATCAGGATTTTACAGAAAAGGCGATCTATACGCTGGAACAAAAACAAAAGTCAAATACAATTTCCGAAGAAATCGTATTGAAATCAAAAGCCAATAAAAGATGGCAATGGGCAACGGGTATTTTTGGTTTATATCAAACATTGAATACGAAAGGTCCCGTGACGTTTTGGAAAGATGGAGTGAAAAATGTTATTGAAGGAAATGCAAACAATATTTTTGCAGGCATGGGCCCCACTGCTCCTGAATTGCATCTAACAGTAAACAACCCGACCATATTAGTAGGTGGTAATTTTGATACTCCCATTTGGAATGCCGCAATCTTCCATCAATCAACATTAAATGATCTTTTTGTAGAAGGATTATCACTGACTGTAGGATTGCGCTTAGATTATGAAAAAATGAATATGAAATATAATTCAATCAGTGATCCTACGGATTTCAATTTCAGCATGAAAATGGCAGCAATGCCACCGAGACCACCTATGGCTTTAGAGGCTAAGAACTTGATTGCCAATGCCGGTTATGATGGAAAAATCTCGGATGACTATGTACAACTACTACCTAAATTTGCTTTACAATACGAATGGAAGAAAGGCAACAATGTATATGCAACCGTATCTAAAGGATATCGTTCCGGCGGTTATAACGTACAAATGTTCTCGGATCTAATCAGTGGAAATCTACAAAACTCCATGATAGATGCTATAAAAGAAAGTACAGAATTTGCCGCAGCTGCCACTATGATTGACAAATATGCAAAAAAAGCAAATGTACCTGAAGTCAAAGAAGCTACTCGTTATAAACCTGAATATTCATGGAACTACGAAGTAGGCACTCACCTGACTCTTTGGGAAGGTAAACTTTGGGCAGACCTTTCTGCTTTCTACATGGATATGCATGACCAACAGATCTCCCAGTTTGCCGCAAGTGGTTTAGGGCGTACAACTCTCAATGCAGGAAAAAGCCATAGCTATGGAGCAGAAGCCTCTCTTCGTGCCAGTCTGACTAGTGAACTAAGTCTGAACGCAAGCTATGGATATACTTATGCTACCTTTACAGACTATGTGGAATACGAAAAAGATACAGAGGGACAACTTTCTGTAAAGGCTGATTACAATGGCAAATATGTTCCCTTCGTCCCCAAGCATACCTTAAATATCGGTGGAGAATATGCCATCACCTGCAGCCCACGTTCTATCTTCGACCGGGTTGTATTCCAAGCGAACTATAACGCTGCCGGACGTATCTACTGGACTGAACAAAACGACGTCAGCCAATCCTTCTACGGCACACTCAACTGGAGAACGAATCTGGAAATCGGTGATGCAATGATTAGTTTCTGGGCACGCAACTTCCTGAATAAAGACTATGCTGCCTTCTATTTCGAAACGATGAACAAAGGTTTCATACAGAAAGGACGCCCTATGCAATTGGGGGTAGATCTTCGATGCCGCTTCTAATCATTATTACTCATAGGAATATTATTTAGTCTTTTTATTGTCAGCTAAAGATTTCATACATATAAGACAATGATTTTTAGTTCATTAGCAGCTGACAATAAGCGCTGACAATAACCCAAAAACAGGCTGGCAATAAAAGATTCGGACTTTTATTGTCAGCCTGTTTCTTTATAGATTGATGACATAGAATACGGGATAGAAGGACGTATGCCCCTATGAAGTATGTATTATAAAGCCGTTATGCTTAATCTATCCAATAGGCATTATTCTGTTAGACCTACGCTATTCTTAACTCTCCATGGCTGTGGTAGCTTCTCTTCACGGCCGTGGAGAGATCTTGTCACGGCTGTGGAAAGAAGTCACCACGGCCGTGACGAACTAAAGATACCGGTACTTTAGTAGAACTATACCGGCACCTTAACGGAACTTTATCGGTGTCCTGGCATTACTTTACCTACAGTTTCATATTAGTTTGTTTATACCTAAGATTATCTTGTCCACATCTAATACACTTCACCACGATTAAGCAAGCTTCTCCGTTCCATCAGGCAAACGCTTCATCTGATAAGCGATACGCTCCGTCCCATTCTTTACATAAATGATGCCGCAACGTTGAAAGCCATACTTCGTCAGTATATGTTGCATGACCTTATTATCCCGGTGAGTATCTACCCGGACATTAGGCCAACGTTCGAAACACCAGTCCAGACAAGCTCCCGACACCCCTTTCTGTTTTCCGTTCGTTGCCAACCGGTGAATCACTCCATAAGGTTCGTCATTGAGCCACGCGCCTTCATAAATTTGTAGATAAGTAGGATCTTCTCCCAAAATGAAACAAAAAGTTCCAAAGATTTCTCCTTGTTCACCAGTACAGACAAAGCTATGACCCTCTTCAATTTCCTGACGAATCAATGCTTCAGACGGATAGCCGTCAATCCATTGAGTCGTATTTCCGGTAGTACGCATAAAAGCACGGGCATAGTCATAAATCTCCATTACTAAAGGGAGATCTTTTATTTCGGTAGACCTGATTTCCATCATTTGAAAAGTTATTCAGAAATAAAACAGATAATAAAATTACTCGTTAATCGCTCCACAATGGGGGCATAGACCTTTCTCTTTTAGTTTCTCCCCGCAATGTCCGCAACGATACTTATACCCAATGTTCCGATAGACCTTCTTCGCAAAAACCAAAATAAAAAAGGCTAGGAATAGATAACCGATATAGATATGTGTCATCAGGATAAAGAAGAAATAACAGAAAATACAACAGGACATCAGTCCCAGCAGATAAAAGATAGCTGCAGCGGGAGTCAATTGCCGGAACAAATCATCCAATACCGCCAAAGCGACTATCAGAAACAACCAGATACTCAACAGGAAAACAGAGAGAATGAAAGGTACTTTGAACGGCGACAAAGTTGGATTGAAATAGAAATGTTCCCACGTTTCCGGCACAAAGACCTGCATAGACTCATAGATTGTTGCACTGAACGCCATCAGCAGACAGAGAAATAATGGATAAACACTGTCTATATCATTAAAATAAACCATCTGCAACTGCTTCCGACGGAAAGCACGGAACAAATAAGCTCCAACAAATAAAGCAAAAATAACCACAAAATAAGAGGCATGTGTATCGCTGAAAAGATGAATAGCCTGCGAAATACTATCAGTCGGTACAAATGACTTCTTGAGTTCTTTCTCACGTATCCAGCCCTGTTCATCTTGCGTATGTGCCAGTTTCACCCAAATGCTGTCTACACTATCGGCAGGATGAACCGCAAACTCTGCAACCACTACCCTATCCCCCCTATTCAACTGAATAAAAGTATCTTTTATCGGGAGGCATTCCAAAGAGATGGAATCATCGACTACTTCCAAGTTTGTATTCCATGTATAATGGCGTTCATACAGGTAAGTCAGCGAATCTTTTGTTTTCTTCGACAGCTCCTCCGAATCCAGAGCAGGCGTTTTATAATAACAAGACGAAAGCAAAAACAGACACAATAGCAAGCTCATGACAGACTTCACCACAGAGAATGCAGAAAACACAGAGTTACTATAAGACACGGACGACATAGAAGACACAGAGAACATGAAGAAGAATTTTCCATCTCTCTTCCACAAACCGTTCAAACGAGCGGTTCCGGAAGGATGAGTTGAAACGTTGTCTCCTCTACGTCCTCTGTGACGAATAATTCCGTGATTAATTATCCTCATTGTGCCGCCTTTACTTTCATTTGACAATTCTTACAATCAAATTCCAGACGAAAACGTTTGCCGTCATTCGACACCAAATAATAGGGTTCTTTATAAGGCGAACGGACCCGTTGATGGATAGGACACCAGCCCATACTATAGCGCAAACAATGTTTGCAGAACATCAGTACCGCATCTTCCACTGCTTCTTTTTCGTATGCTGCCGCTACCTGTTGTACCCCATGCTCCTGATAGAAAGAAGCTGCACGGGTGTTCATTACATTCCCCAGATAGGTTAATGTAGTTTGCGGAAAAGCATGACTCGTTGGCTTCCATACTGCCAATTCCTGACGATAATTGATTCGACGGGCAATTATCAATTGGTCGATTGCCTGTCTGCGGAAATCGGCTAACACTGAAGCTGGCAAAAACCAATTTCCGGTAAAGGATATTTCTATTTCTTTTGCTTCAAAAGGTGTATTCCCCAGTTTGGACAGTTGCGTTTTCAGATTGTCCGTCTGTGGAGTGCGGGCAAGTTCTTTCTCACGAGGGAGGGTGATTGTGACGCTATTATCATCTTCATCAGTCAATGTCAGGGAGAAACCAAAATTATTGTCGGCAAGCAAGATTTTCACTGCGATTTTCCTTTCGGCAGATTTGCGGGAAAGGATTCGTTCAAATTCCTGGTCGAAATTACGATACAGTGTAGTACGCGGCTTAATACGGGGCATTTCCTGCGGATAGAGTTTGTTACTGTCCACCCGGTTGATACGGAAACCCTGCAAACGTCCCTGTTCGTCGATATAGCAAACACCGTCTCCATTGTTAAAGGATTTAAGTCCGGCAACTGTCAGATAGTTGCCCCGGGCCTCTTTCATGGTTCCCATCTCTTCACCCAGCGACTTAGGAGTGTCGAAAGAGAAAATCTCTTTATCACGTCCATTCAGGAAATAATGCGTGAATCCACGACTGAAACTCTTATCGAGTTGTGGTTTAAATTCGAAACTACACGTACCCGAAGAAGCACGTACATATTCCGGACGACGGGCAAAGATCGCATCCAGTTTCTGGCGATAAGCGGCCGTCACATTCTTCACATAAGATACGTCTTTCAGTCGTCCCTCTATTTTAAATGAAGAAGCTCCGGCATCCAGTAGTTGCTCCAGTTCGTCGCTTTGATTCATATCTTTCAGGGAAAGCAGATGTTTGTCTTTGACAATCACTTTCCCGTCCGCATCTACCAGACTAAAAGGCAGACGGCAGAATTGTGCACACTCTCCACGATTGGCACTACGACCGAAACAGGCTTGACTAACATAGCATTGCCCGCTATAACTGACACAAAGAGCACCATGTACAAATACTTCCAAAGGTACTTCCGGACAGCTTTCATGAATCTTCTTTATTTCACGCAACGATAACTCCCGCGCCAACACCACTTGACGGAAACCTGCTTCCCAAAGGAACTTCACTTTTTCCGGCGTACGATTGTCCATCTGCGTACTGGCATGAAGTGGTATCGGAGGAAGATTCAGTTTCGTGATTCCCATATCCTGTACAATCAGTGCATCGACACCGATCCGATAAAGTGCATGAATCATCTCCTCCGTTTCTTTCAACTCCTCTTCTTTCAGAATCGTATTGACCGTGACATAAATACGTGCATTATACAAATGAGCATGCTGCACCAATGCTTCAATATCTTCCAATGAGTTCACAGCTGCCGCACGGGCACCGAATTTCGGAGCACCGATATATACAGCATCTGCACCATGGTTGATAGCTTCAATACCACATTCCAGGTTTTTCGCCGGAGCGAGAAGTTCTATTTTACGCTGCTTTATCATTTAATATCATTGATGTTGTAAGGTGTTTCCTGATAAACAAAGTAGTTCAACCAGTTGGAGAACAACAAATTGGCATGAGCACGCCAACGTACCAACGGGCCTTTTTCAGGATCATCGTCTATATAATAATTGCGGGGAATCTCTATTGGCAGGCCTTTATCCAAGTCACGGCGGTATTCCGTATCCAGTGTCAGCGGAGAATATTCAGAGTGCCCCGTGACAAAGAACTCACGCCCGCCCCGTGCCATTGCCATATAGACACCGGCCTCTTTCGATTCGGAAAGCAACGTCAGTTCCGGAACTTTCAGAATATCTTCCCTGCGCACTTCCGTATGACGGCTATGCGGCACATAGAAACAATCGTCAAAACCACGGAAGATGGAATGGAAAGGTTCCAGTACACGATGCTCAAAGATGCCGAACATTTTCTCTTCCAACGGATATTTAGGAATTCCATAATGATGATACAATCCGGCCTGCGCTGCCCAACATATATATAAGGTAGAAGTGACATGCGTACGTGCCCAATCAAAGATTTCCGTAATCTCATCCCAATAGGTCACTTCTTCGAAGTCCATCTGTTCTACAGGAGCTCCGGTGATAATCATACCATCATACTTCTCATGACGCATCTGATCGAAATCCGTATAGAACGTTTTCATGTGTTCTATCGGTGTATTCTTCGACGTGTGGCTCTTAATCTTCATAAACGAAATCTCCACCTGAAGAGGTGTATTCGAAAGTAAGCGCACCAAGTCTGTTTCCGTTGTAATCTTCAACGGCATCAGATTCAGAATCACAATCCGTAGCGGACGAATATCTTGCTGCGTAGCGCGGGAAGTGTCGATCACAAAAATATTTTCTTCCTTCAAAAGCTCTATCGCAGGTAGTTTATCGGGTAAATTTAAAGGCATAATCGCTATATATTAATAATTTGAGTGCAAAAATACGAAAAATATAGCAGATTATAGGGAGGTTGCTTATTTAGAAGACGTACAAATTAAGTCAATTTAATCATCGAAGCATAACAACTAATCAATAAAAGCTTTATTTTTGCCGAAGAAATTAGTACTAATAATTTAAATCTTAGAAAAATGGCTTACGTAATTAGTGACGATTGTATTGCTTGCGGAACTTGCATTGACGAGTGTCCGGTAGAAGCTATCTCTGAAGGTGATATCTATTCTATCAACCCAGATGTATGTACTGACTGTGGTACTTGCGCAGACGTTTGTCCGTCTGAAGCAATTCACCCGGCTGAATAATACAAGCTACAAAAAATGTACAGGCTGCTTTCTACGGAAGGCAGCCTTTTTTATTTCTTGTCTTCACCACAGATTACACAGATGGACACAGGTTATTTATATTCAACTAAATAAAAATTCCCTCACTGCAACATATTACAGCAAGGGAATCACAATTTAAACATATATTGAACAATAAAAAATCTTTTAATCTGTGTTCATCCGTGTAATCTGTGGTGAACTCTTATTTCAATTTAGCTAATGCTTCCTTGATACGACGGATAGCCTCTACGATATTTTCATCGCTTGTAGCATAACTCATGCGGATACATTCAGGAGCACCAAAAGAGGCACCACCTACACAAGCCACGTGAGCTTCTTCAAGCAAGTACATTGCCAAATCATCAGAATCTGCAATCTTACGTTCACCGTTGCTCTTTCCAAAGAAAGCATCGCATTTCGGGAACAAGTAGAAAGCACCTTGCGGAACGTTTACTTCAAATCCCGGAACTTCTTTAGCCAACTTCACAATCAGGTCACGACGGCGTTCGAATGCTTTCTGCATTTCTTTTACCGGTTCTTGTGTTCCTGTATATGCAGCTTCAGCAGCTTTTTGAGAAACAGAGCAAGGACCTGAAGTGTACTGACCTTGCAACTTGTTGCAAGCTTTTACAATCCATTCCGGACCGGCAATGAAACCGATTCTCCATCCTGTCATAGCGTAAGCCTTAGATACACCGTTTACAATCACTGTACGTTCCTTCATTTCAGGGAATTGAGCGATACTCTGATGTGCGCCGATATAATTGATGTGTTCGTAAATCTCATCAGCGATTACTATCACCTGCGGATGTTTTGCCAATACTGCAGACAATCCGGCCAATTCTTCTTTTGTATATACAGAACCTGTCGGATTAGACGGAGAGCAAAGAATCAATGCTTTCGTCTTCGGAGTAATAGCTGCTTCCAGCTGTTCCGGAGTAATCTTGAAATCTTGTTCGATACCTGCCGAAACGATTACGGGAGTACCTTCTGCCATTTTCACCATTTCCGGGTAGCTTACCCAGTAAGGAGCCGGCACGATTACTTCGTCACCCGGATTTACCAATACAAGGATTGTATTACAAACAGATTGTTTGGCACCATTTGCACACGAAATCTGGGCGGCAGTATATTCAAGACCGTTTTCTTTTTTCAGTTTCTCAACAATAGCATTGCGCAAAGCCGGATAGCCCGGTACCGGAGAGTAGCGGGAAAAGTTATCATCTACGGCTTTTTTCGCAGCTTCTTTGATGTGGTCAGGAGTATTAAAATCAGGCTCTCCTACACTTAAGTTAATAACATCAATGCCTTGTGCCTTGAGCTCGTTGCTCTTTTGAGACATGGCAAGCGTCGCCGACGGCGACAAGCTGTTCAAACGATCTGATAATTGATTCATTTTGTATCTATTTTATTGTTGTTGAGTGAAAATCGCTGCAAAATAAGCGATAATATTTGATATATGAAAACAAATTGGCAATTTACTTATTAAAATGTAAAGTATGTCCCATTCTTTCTTTCTTTGTTCTCAAGTATCGCTCATTATACGGATTAGGAACTGTTTCAACAGGCACATTTTCTACAATCTCCAATCCATAGGCTTCCAAACCAACACGTTTTACCGGATTATTTGTCAAAAGTCTCATTTTGTGTACTCCCAGCTCACGAAGGATCTGTGCACCTACTCCATAATCACGTTCGTCAGCAAGATGTCCTAAGCAAATATTCGCATCAACGGTATCCATACCGTCTTCCTGCAACTTATAGGCTTTCATCTTTTCCATCAGACCGATGCCACGTCCTTCCTGATTAAGGTAAACCACCACACCTTTTCCTTCTTTTTCGATCATTTCCATCGCTTTATGCAGCTGCTCGCCACAGTCACAACGCTGCGAACCAAGGATATCTCCAGTAGCACAAGATGAGTGAACACGTACCAGGATAGGTTCGTCTTCACTCCACGTACCTTTAAATATAGCCATGTGCTCCAATCCGTTTGATTTCTGGCGGAAAGGAATCAGACGGAACATCCCGTGTTCAGTAGGCATGTTTACTTCCACTCCTTTTTCCACAATGGATTCCTGTTTCAAACGATAGACAATCAGGTCATGGATAGAGATCAGTTTCAGTCCATGTTCATCTGCCATCTGGCGGAGTTCGGGCAAACGTGCCATTGTTCCATCTTCACTCATGATTTCCATCAAGGCACCTGCGGGGTAAAGTCCTGCCAGACGAGCCATGTCAATCGTAGCTTCCGTATGTCCGGCACGACGAAGCACTCCTTTTTCTTGTGCATATAACGGATTGATGTGCCCGGGACGCCCGAAGGTTGCCGGTGTAGAAGTAGGATCGGCCAACGCCTGAATAGTAGCGGCACGGTCGGAAGCAGAAACACCTGTTGTACAGCCTTCCAGTTTGTCAATGGTAACCGTAAAAGGAGTTCCCAACACGGAAGTATTGTCACTTACCTGATGCGGCAAATCCAACTCCTTGCAACGAGACACTGTGACAGGTGCACAAAGCACCCCACGCGCATGCTTCAACATGAAATTCACTTTCTCGGGAGTTATCTTTTCAGCGGCAATAATCAAGTCGCCTTCATTTTCGCGGTCCTCATCATCCACTACTATGACAAACTTGCCTTCTTTGAAGTCGGCAATCGCATCTTCTATTCTATCCATTTTAATAGTCTCTTTCATAACACTTATTTATTGATTTTCTGTATGATGAATTGAATTTGTTCATTGTTCTTTATAATCCGTTCCATATCCTTAGCCAGACGAACGCGGAACGCCCAGATGCGGAAATAGAAAAATAAACCGATAGGGAAAATAACTCCGGCTACCAGATTCAACCAATATATATGGAACGGGCGCACATGAGCAGAAACGGAAATAACCGGATAATTGTTTAATGCACCGATCAAAGTGGCAGATTTCGTATTGGACATTTCTTCAACCAACGCTTCCAGCTTCTCATTGATAGCCATTACTTCGTTGTCATCTTCGCTTGACATCCACAATTTAAAGTAATTGGGTGCTTTTTCCAATCGTTTCTTGGCAGCATACGCTCTGCACTCTGCTGTGAGTTGTTCCAAATCACCAGTCAGACGTGGATAATCAGGATCATGGATAATCACTTCTTTCTTAAATATATGGCGTACACTACGGATTCCCATAATCTTCTTGAACCAGTTGATATAGGCATCTGCATTAAGCACAACAGAGTCCTTATTCGATTTATAGGTAAGGAAAACTCCTAATGGGGCAAGGACCGCACTACTTGTCCACATTCCCATCCATACTATCCACTTACCGTCACGGGCCATTTTATATCCTGTATTATCTATGATATAGTAAATAATAAATACCAACACGGATACAATTACCGGCATTCCCAACCCTCCTTTGCGGATAATTCCACCCAATGGAGCTCCGATAAAGAAGAACAGCAGACAAGAGAGTGAAATCGTTATCTTCTTATGCCATTCCGTCTTATGCTTGCGAATACTATAATCATTGTTCTCCATCGTGAATTTCTTGAACCCAAGATCGTTGGCCACATTCTCCGCCCGACTGACAGCAGAAGAAAGCACCTTCTGTTTCTGCGTTAAAGAGGCTACCTCGTAAAGGCTGTCCACATTATATTCATGGATATCCGCCTTTTCTATTTTGACCGTATCTTCCTTTGTCAATCCATAAGAAGCGCGGAAATTCCCTTCTGCCACTTCCCTGTAATATTGTCGTCCGATACTATCTCCCACTACCGTCATTGAGTCGATAGAGCTTTGCAACTGCGCCATATCCTTAGCACTGGACTGCTTGCCCATAATGTCGCCATCAACCATATTGAAATCGGAATTAAATTCAATAATGGTATGTTTTTCCCGGAATGACTCACGCCGATAAGGCACATTCTGCGATTTCAGGCTCTGCGCTTTCAGGTTCTCGAATAAATCGCCACTATATAAATGCAACCAGAGATGTTGTTTATCTGCAGTCATCTCCAGACGTCCGGAGTCGGCATATATAATATGTGCGTTTTCGAATCCGTCCTTCATATTATAAATCAGCACATCATATAGCATACCGGTCTTCCGGTTCTTCTTAGCTACCTTTAAATTATAATCCTTTATTTCAGAATAGAAAACTCCTTCCGGAATATCCAACTCCGGAGATTTCTGTTTCATCGAAAGAATCAGGGTTCCCAGCTTAGCCTGGGCGATAGGACCAACAACATTTTGGAAATAGAATGAGACACCGACAAGTCCGCAAACAAAGAAAGCGAGCGGACGCATGATTTTAAGTAGAGAAATACCCGCAGCTTTCATTGCAAGTAATTCATAACGCTCGCCAAAGTTACCGAAAGTAATCAAAGAAGCCAGTAACACTGCCAATGGCAACGATACTGGCACTAATGTTAATGCGGAATAAAAGAAGAATTGAGCCATAACGCTCATCTCCAACCCTTTTCCGACCAATTCGTCTACATATCTCCACAGGAACTGCATCATGAATATGAACAGACAGATGAAGAATGTACCAATAAAGAGCATCAAAAAACTCTTTACGATGAATATATCTAATTTCTTTATGCGTAGCATCTTAATAGGTTCGTGCAATTAGGATGCAAAATTAGCACAAAAAAAGGAGCATCGAAAATTTTTAGTTGAAAGTTAACTAAAAACCACAAGTTCTTCTTAATTTAGCTACTTGCGACTCCCACAATTCTTTCATATCGGCTACTTCATCCGGCTCTGCGAAATCGGTAATTTCCAACACATAGTCACTAGTCAGCTCATTATAAGTCATCTTGATTTCAAAATAATCGCGTTCGTTTTCATCATCCTGCCAACGGAAGCGGATAAAAGAGAAAGAGCGAATGGCAATAATCTCTGCTTTCCTCTGTTCTGTCTTGCCCCAATGAAACTCTACTATTTTATCGTCAGAAATAACTTTGTCTGCAAACCAGTCCTCCAACCCGGTCGGTGTACTAATAGCTCCCCAAAGAATATTTTTAGACGTTGCATTCAACAAATACTCCAAATGAATCTTTTCCTTTTTCATAGCAATTTCGAATTGTTTTTACGTGTGCCAAGATAAATACTTTTTTCTAAATACGCTGCATAAATCAGACACTTTATTAATTATTCTTTCATTATCGGGCATCAAACTCCCTATTTATAGAGAAAATCAAGACCCGTATTAAAGAAAAAACACAAAAAAGTTATGAATTGTTTTGGAGATTATAAAAAATCATCTATCTTTGCACCCGCAATCGAGAAACGATGGCGGGATAGCTCAGCTGGTTAGAGCGCATGATTCATAATCATGAGGTCCCCGGTTCAATCCCGGGTCCCGCTACTTGATAAGAATAAGGCATTTGGGAGGCTTCCACTTCTGGGTGCCTTTTTCTTTTTATCTCTTCGCGAAATCATTGTGAAATCTTCAATTACATTTCTACCAGAAGCCAACGTTGAACCATAAAAATAGCCTCAACTTACAAAAAATTGAGGCTATCGAAATATCATTTAAAAAGTTTTTCTATTCCCATTCTATAGTCGCATTAGGTTTCGGCGACATATCATAACAAACGCGATTTACATTCTTCACTTCTTTCAGAATACGGTCTGTTATCTTCATCAGGATAGGCCAATCAATCGGCTCAATAGTAGCCGTCATAGCATCCACCGTATTGACAGCGCGAATAATAACCGGCCAATCAAAAGAACGAGCATTGTCACGTACACCCACGGATTTAAAATCAGGCACTACGGTAAAGTATTGCCATACTTTTTTATCCAGTCCGGCAAGTTGGAACTCTTCACGCAGAATGGCATCGGATTCACGCACTGCCTCCAAACGATCACGTGTAATAGCACCTAAACAACGTACACCCAAACCAGGTCCAGGGAACGGTTGACGGTAAACCATTTCATAAGGTAAACCTAACTCCAAGCCACAAGCACGAACTTCATCTTTAAATAATTGGCGCAATGGTTCTACAAGTTGGAATTTTAAATCTTCGGGCAAACCACCTACATTATGGTGAGATTTCACCATTTTAGCAGTTTTCGTTCCACTTTCCACAATATCCGGATAAATAGTACCTTGACCTAAGAAATCAATACCGTTCAACTTACGCGCTTCTTCTTCGAACACACGAATAAACTCGCCACCAATAATTTTACGTTTCTGCTCCGGATCTTCTACACCAGCCAACTTATTCAGAAAACGATCGGTTACATCTACATACACAAGATTTGCCTTCAACTGGTTGAATACCTCAACCACATCTTCAGACTCTCCCTTACGCATCAAACCATGATTAACATGTACGCATACCAGATTGTTACCAATAGCTTTCAGAAGTAAAGCAGCTACCACAGAGCTATCAACTCCACCCGACAGGGCCAACAATACTTTCTTATCGCCCACCTGACGCTTAATCAATTCTATCTGGTCATTGACAAAGTTCTTCATGTTCCAGTTAGCTTCAGCTTTACAAGTATCGAAAACAAAAGACTTTACTGCAGCCTTTATAGCCTCGATATCATCTGTAAATTCTGCCAACTTCACTTCACAAGTTGCTTTATCATGCCCTGCAGCCATGACAGGAATTCCCAAAGTATAGATAGCCGGATTTATATCAATAGCAACACCATCGATTACATTATTCGGGCCACCATTGATAATAATACCCTTTACATTGGGCAATGCTTTCAGTTCTTCTACTGTGATATCGTGAGGATAAATCTCACTATAAACTCCTAATGCACGGATGGCGCGAGCCAATACCGTATTCTCATGACTACCCAAGTCAAGGATAACAATCATATCCTGCTTCATCTGATTTTGGTTGTTTTTAAGTTATTGTATTGTTATTATTCACTATCATTTTTCAAACGGTCTGCAAATATAAAGATTTTTAGAGAGACTATAATGCATTGATTCTCTAAAGTTTCAGAACAGAGTAACGTTTTTAGCAATTATACTATCCCAAATAAAAAACGAAGTTACAACCTAAATCAAGCAGATACCAAGAATTACACTTTGCAAAATGGCAAAGGACTATTTTTCTATAATTACAATATTATTATTTTGTACGAACTAAGAAAAAAAAAGATGCATTCACAAACAGTATAGAGTTTGAAAGACTTCTTTTATCCTAGATATTTTATACTTTTGCTGCATAAACAGAGAATCAACATAATATTTCACTATGAACGAAGAGAAAAGTTCCTTTATAAAAGGTATAAATGAGCAACACCCAACTGCTTATCATCAACTTTATAATGAATATTATAAGGCATTGGTGTTGTATGCTATTAATTTTCTCTCTTCCCAACAAGCAGCAGAAGATATTGTACAGGATCTTTTCGCAACTATGTGGGAAAAGAAAATGAGATTCTTATCATTACCTTCTTTCCGGACTTATCTCTATAACTCTATACGGAATGCTTCTCTCAATTATCTAAAACATCAAAATGTAGAATCTCTTTATCTTGAACGTTTGGCAAGCACTTATCGAGAAATCACAGAAGAAGAAGATACCAATGAAGAAGAAATATACCGATTACTTTTTCGCGCTATCGATAATTTACCAACACGCTGCCGGGAAATATTCCTATTGCACATGGATGGGAAAAAAAATGAAGAAATAGCTACCGCACTAGGAATTTCGATCGAAACTGTAAAGACACAAAAGAAAAGGGCTATACAATCTATCAAAGAACAGATGGGTACATGCTACTTCTTGCTTCCTTTATGTGACATTTTGTATAGTTCCAAGTTTTTTTCATAATCAAAATAATCTTTTTTAGAAAGTTTGTACCTCTTTTTAATCTTCATGTTGTCTTATTAACAAATGATAAGACAACAGATATATGAAGATAAAGGTAGATGCAGAAAAATTAATAGCCAAATATCTACTCGGTGATCTTACTGATCCCGAAAAGGAACAGCTTGACAATTGGATCAAAAACTCTCCACAACATGAAGAGTTTTTCAACCGTTTATGCACAAACATGTCTTTTCGTAAACGCTACGAAGCATATACACAAATAAATTCACATCAGGCATGGAAACACTTTAAGAAAAAATATTGCCAAGCATCAATCACATCAATTTTTCTGAAATATGCAGCTATCTTTATATTACCTATAATAATAGTAGCAGGGGGATGGTATTTTTACACTTCTTCCGAAATACAAGTATCAGACAATCTTACTTTGGGAGATGCAATTCAGCCAGGAATTCCTAAAGCTACATTGATTTTAGCTGGCAACAACAAGCAATCACTTACCCCAACATATCCAACACCAGTTAAAGTTAATCATTCCACAACTGCTATAGCGCAGAATGGTGCTCTTATCTATCCGACAACACCTAATACAAATATAGATAGTATTCTGAAACAACGGAGCGAAGTTATAGAAAATAATACGTTAACCACAGAACAAGGTAATGAGTTCAGAGTAACCTTTGAAGATGGAACAACCGTACATCTTAACTATAATACAGAATTACGATATCCAGTAAAATTCAGTCAGACGAAACGTATGGTTTATCTTAAAGGAGAAGCCTATTTTAAAGTTGCCCAAGATACTCGTCCTTTCTATGTTATCACCGACCATGGAACAATAAGACAGTATGGCACAGAATTTAACGTTAACACTTTTAGCCCCGAACGTACAGAAGTTGCATTAGTAAAAGGAAGCATTAGTATTATACCCACAAAAAGCAGCCAAGAACAATTCATTAAACCTGGACAATTAGCCCATATTGAGCAAAAGAACAACAATATATCAATACATAATGTAGATCTAACTCCCTATATAGCATGGAATGAAGGACGACTCATCTTTGAGAATCGCACTTTGGAGAATATTGTTGAGATCTTAGAACATTGGTATAATGTAGACATTTCCTTTGGCACTTCCGAACTTAAACAACTTCGATTTACAGGAAACATGGACCGATATGCCACAATCAGCCCCATATTAAAAGCAATAGCACGTACTACGAATTTACAAATAAAGATAAAAGGAAGAGAGATTTTAATCACAGACAATTAATTACTAATTAAACAAGAAGAAAGAATGAGAAAGACAAAAAGTAGAGAAAGAGTCCGAATACTTTCTCTAGTAATAGTATTATTACTATTACCCACAATGATGTTTGCCATTCCTAAAAGTGGCAAAAAAGTAACTTTAAATCTGGAATCTGTCACTGTCAAAGAATTTTTCGATGCTTTAAGACAACAAACCGGATTAAGCTTTGTCTACAACACAGAGCAGACAAAGTCACTGAAACCCATCACCATCCATGTAAAAGATGAAACTGTGGATAGCGTACTACGCACTGTTCTTAATGGCACAGGACTCACCTATAGCATGGAAAGAGATATTGTTACCATCTCTAAAGCAGAACAACAAGGAGATAAACGCTCCGCAACCGGTATTGTATCAGACGAAGAAGGATACCCCTTACCCGGTGTTAATGTTGTAATTAGTGATCTTCAACGATTTGCTATAACTGACAATAATGGTAAATACAGTATAGAGATTCCCACTAATACAACATGTACTATCACCTTTTCATATATCGGAATGTCTACTCAACAAGTGATGATTAATAGTGGTCGGAATGATGTACGGAAAAATATTACTCTAAAGAGTGATACTAAATTAGATGAAGTTATCGTTACTGGTATTTATACTCGTAAAGCGGAAAGTTTTACTGGGGCAGCAACTACTATTTCAAGCAAAGATCTGATGCGTGTCGGAAATCAGAATGTTTTTCAAAGTTTGAAGAACTTAGACCCTACGTTATACATCGCAGATAATTTCAGCATGGGTTCCGATCCTAATACAACTCCAACAATGTCCATGCGTGGTACTTCCAGCTTTCCAACAACAGAGACAAGTTCATTAAAAAGCAACTATCAAAATCAACCTAATCAACCCTTATTCATTCTTGATGGTTTTGAAACAACTGCCGAAACTGTGATGGATATGGATATGAATCGCATTGAAAGTATCACAATCTTAAAAGATGCCTCTGCTAAAGCATTATATGGATCAAAAGCTGCCAATGGCGTTATTGTAATTGAAACCAAACGGTTGGCAGGAAATGAACAACGTATCACTTATAATGGAAGTCTTTCGTTTGAAATGCCTGATTTAACAAGCTATGATTTATGTAATGCACTGGAAAAACTTGAAGCAGAACGTTTAGATGGAGTATATAGAAATGCAAATTTAGATACTCAGATCGAACTTAATCAGTTATACAATACACGTAAACAAATGGCCTTACAAGGATTAGATACATATTGGTTAGCCAAGCCACTCCATACAGGAATTGGACATAAGCATAACCTAAATATCGAAGTCGGAGATTCACAAAGTTTACGCGCCGTACTTGATTTCACATACAATCAGATAACTGGAGTCATGAAGGGATCCGACCGACGCAATATTTCAGGTAATGCCAATATTTCTTATCGTCGTAACAATATTATATTTAGAAATATATTCTCAATAATATCTAATAACAGTAATGACTCTCCATATGGTTCATTCAGCGATTATAGTAAAATGAATCCTTATTGGCAAGCAACTGATGAAAATGGGAAAGTACTACGTTGGGCAGAGTACAATGATGATTTAAAAGTGGCAAATCCATTATATGATGCCACTATCGGTACCAGTTTCACCAGTAGTTACCTAGAATTCACCAACAACTTTTATACAGAATGGTTATTTCACCCTGATTGGAAAGCAACTATACGTTTGGGAGTTTCACAAAAACGAAATAATTCGGATGATTTCTATCCAGCCCAACATTCCATGTTTGCTACTTACACCTCACAGGATGAAATAATACGCCGTGGGCAGTATATAATGGAAAATGGGAAATCGAGTTCGCTGTCTGGAGACTTCAATATAAATTATAACAAAATGATCAAGAAACATACAATCTTTGCCAATGCTGGTTTCTTTTTATCAGAGGATCAATATTCAGCTTACCAACATACGGCCGAAGGTTTTTCAAACTCCAGTAATGCAGACATAACATTTGCCAAACAATATTTGGCTGGAACAACCCCTAAAGGAAGCTCATCTATTAATCGTGAAGCAAGCTTTTTATTAGCTGCATCTTACGATTATGACAACAGATACTTAGCAGATGCAACCATACGTGAGAGTGCCTCTTCCTTATATGGTTCGGATAACCGATGGGCTAATAGCTGGTCATTCGGGTTAGGCTGGAATTTACACAACGAAGTATTTATGAAAGATATATCTTGGATCAAACAACTGAAATTACGTGCCTCTGTCGGATTGACAGGAAACCAAAATTTCAATACTAGTGCAGCCATAGCTACTTATCAATATTATTCAGGAATCACCTATGGAGGAACAACAAATCCTATGACAGGAGCCTACTTGAATAACCTTCCTAACTCAAAATTAAAATGGGAACAAAAAAAAGATTATAATGTGGGCGCAGATATAAGAGTTGCCGGGCTTACACTAAAATTTGATTACTATTCTGCTGATACAAAAAATATGCTAACCGATGTAAGCATCCCTACTTCCACTGGGTTCAGCAGTATAAAAGACAATCTAGGACTAGTACGTAACTCGGGTATTGAACTCAATGCAAATTATACTATATGGCAAGGACCAGAAGGTTTCGTCAATCTATATGGTACTTTTGTTTATAACAAAAACAAAATTATTCGTTTATCCGACAGCATGCGCGCATATAATGAAAAAATGCAGAAAATGGCAGAAGAAGCAAATCAGTCTGCCCCTGTATTGATGTATCAAGACGGAATGTCAATGAATACAATATGGGCAGTGCCCTCTGCTGGAATTGATCCTCAAACAGGACAAGAAGTATATATTAAAAAAGATGGAAGCTATACTTATGTTTACTCTTCAAATGATATGGTTCCAGCCGGTGATTCCAGTCCTAAATACCGCGGCACAGGAGGATTTACAGCTGAATATAAAGGAATCGGAATTAGCGCAACACTCAGCTACTTAGCAGGTTGTCAATTTTATAATTCCACATTAGTAGACCGAGTAGAAAACGCAGATATTGACTATAATGTAGACAGACGTCTATTGGAAGGGCGATGGACTACATACGGTCAACAAACACAATATAAGAAGTTTGATTCTGCAACAACAACTCGTGCAACAACTCGTTTTGTACAAGACCGCCGTGAGTTATCTATCTCGGCCATTAGTGCTTATTATGAATTTCCACGTTCTATCTACCAAAAATTATATATGCAACGTCTACGGCTAGCATTCAATATGAACGACATCACAACATTTTCATCAATAAAAGTAGAACGAGGATTAAACTATCCATTTGCACGAACAATGTCATTCTCATTAACTGCAACATTCTAAATTATTCAATATGAAAAAGTATATATATATTATCCTCATTTATATGACAAGCCTTATCGCTAGCTCTTGTAGTGACTGGTTTGATGTAACCGCACCATCAGAAATACGCAAAGATGATCATTTTAGTTCTGTTACCGGCTTTCAACAATCTCTAATAGGTTGTTATATCGGAATGACTGATGATGCACTCTATGGTACAAACCTCTCTTGGTTTGCAACAGAAATTATGGCACACCAATTCAATCCTTATGTAAATTCAACAAATATAGGTTTAGCGTATTGGCTACAATCTTTCAATTATACAAATACTTACACAACTCCGACAGTTGAAGAGATCTGGGAGAAAGCGTATAATGTGATAGTCAATGTTAATGACGAACTAGCCAATATAGAAGAAAAGAAAGAAATACTTGACGACCTCAACTACCATATTATTAAAGGAGAATTATTAGCCATTCGAGCTTATATACATTTTGATCTATTACGACTTTATGGTTATGGTAACTGGAGTCAACGAGATACAGAGCTTGATGAGAAACGAACCATACCTTATGCTACCGAAGTTTCCAAGGACCCAGCTCCCCAATATAGTGGTGCAGAAACAATCAAATTACTACTAAACGATTTAAATGAAGCAGCTGCTTTACTGAAAGACTACGATCCTATTACTAAAACCAAAGCTGCTTCTTTCTACCAAGAATATAACGAAGAAGGCTTTTTTAATGAGCGTACTCTCCGTATGAACTACTATGCTGTAAAGGCATTACAGGCACGAGTATATTTATGGAGAGGAAAAAATGAAGATATCGTCAATGCGTTATCAGCAGCTAATGAAATCATCACAGCATTAGAAAATAATATTGCAATCAATGAAATGTATACTTATTGCAATTTCCTGACTCCAGAAACTGTCAACAAATCTTGTACTTCTATGAGTCGTGAGAATATTTTTGGATTAAATGTGTCTGACGTTGCTTCACGAATTGTTAATTATATCAAACCATATTATCTCGACAGTGAAAATACACCTATGTATTTACTCACAACAGATGCTATGAGTTTATACGAAAATTCTGCAACGGATATACGCTTAACAACATTAATGGAGCCAAACACTAACGCCCAAAACACAGGATATACACCATTGAAAGTTTATCAATCTGATCTTGCTAATGATTACAAGAACAAAATATCCATGATTCGTATTCCTGAAATCTACTATATCGCGGCAGAATGTTATGTCAAACAAAATAATCCCAATCTGCCACTCGCTCTTAACTGTTTGAACACTGTGCGTGAAAAAAGAGGATTATACACACCTTTGGAGGATTTAGATGCCGAACAAATTTTAGTAGAAATTCAAAAAGAATATCATAAGGAATTTCTGTCAGAAGGAGTTATGTTTTACTATTATAAAAGAACTGGAACTAAAACCATTCCTAACTATACAGAAGACATGGAGGATGCACAATATGTACTTCCTTATCCAGAATTTGAAATCCAATCCGGACGAGTTCAATAACTTATAAACTACAGAATATGATGAAAAAAATAAATTATATAATTGGAATGATAGTAATTGGCATCTTTCTCAGTTGTGAGAACGAAGCCATTCCCTATTATAATAGCGAAAACGATGCAGTGCGTTTCAGCAATAAAAACAGTGATGGATATGGTGGTGATGGAATAGTATATCAAAGTTATTCATTCGTCTCCAATCCTTTGGATGAATATGTGATATATGATATACCTGTAATACTAATTGGTAATACTAGTGATAAAGACAGAACTGTCAACTATACAATAGATACAGAAAAGAGTACAGCAACAGAAGGATCCTATGAGCTAATGGAAGGAATAATCCCCGCCAATCACAACGAAGGATATATAAGGATTAAATTATATAATGTAACTGGAGATAAGACGTATGAACTACGAATATCTATTCAATCTTCTGACGAATTAGAAAAAGGTCCCTCACTATATTTAAATGCAGCTTTGTCATGGAGTAATTCAATACCCACTCCTCCTAACACATATACTAGAATAACATATAATATGTTAATACAAAGCCCATTATCTTTTTCGTCTTCTAGTATTAGCTATTACAGTCCTAATGCGCTTAAAACCATAATAGCTGCTTTCAACTGGAATGATTGGGATAATCCGGATGCACATCCCGAATATCCGGCTGCATATAAAAGATATTTCACGCAGGCTAATTATAAGTATCTACCTCACTATATTCTATTAAATGTTGAACAAAGCTATTCTAGTTTTGCAACTCAACTAGGAAAATACATAGAAGAATATAATAGCACACATGACACACCACTATTACATGATGCAGGTACCTTATTGGGTCAACCAATTGAAGCTCGTAAATATTAACATAAAATAAAGAAGTATGAAAAAATATATATTTATTAGTCCTCTATTGCTATGTCTACTCAGTTTATATTCTTGCTATGACGATAGTAGTACATTAGCAACTAACAATATAGGCAATATTACTTTTACAGAAAAACAGAGTGAACTTTATGTAGGAAGCATGGAAGAATTAACATTGATACCTGACATTCAAATTGCCGAAGGTACCAATACAGATGCATTAACTTATGAATGGGCTCTAACAGAAACTCCTGTCACTTCCTCCTCTTCCTATAATTTTGAATATGAAATTATCAGTACAGATCCTCAATTAAACTATATCGTAGAACGTCCGGTATCTACCTCACCATACACTCTATTATTAACTATAACAGATACTGTTCATGATAATCTGCAATATACTAAATATTGGAAAATATATGTACAAAGCACTTTTCTTGATGGATTATTAATCAGTGACACACAAAATGGTACAACATCAGATCTAACTCTTATAAACAATCAAGCATTTACCGTGAATTATAATAAGGACGAACAAATCTTTCGAAAGATATTAACATCGCTTAATGGACAGCCTTTTAATGGTCTAATGCAAACACTTGTTTATGAAGTGATGGGAT
Source organism: Bacteroides sp. D2 (assembly GCF_025147085.1). NCBI lineage: Bacteria > Pseudomonadati > Bacteroidota > Bacteroidia > Bacteroidales > Bacteroidaceae > Bacteroides > Bacteroides sp. D2. The sequence goes on from NZ_CP102261.1 coordinate 297,622, forward strand.
ATGGTTCATCTATTCAAACAAATCAGGTCTGGACTATTTTAGGTGATGCAACATTAGCGCGTTTTAATTGTCTTGATTATACACAAAATGGTCAATTCGAGGATCAGTCTCTCATCATTGACAAACCCAACGGATTGCAAGTATTATCGGCTTTTCAAAGCCACAGCAATTTTTATATTAATACTTCCAACAATTTGTATACTCTAGCTTCATCAACAGTAAACAGATTTAGTGGTCCTGCTGGGGCATTAAGTTCATATAAAGTAAACAATAACGTAATAGCATATAGTCCCAATACTGGACATGTATCTAATTCTTTATCTGGAGCCGACCAGCAACATCTAACATTTTATGATAAAGAACGTGCTTCATTTATTACTTGTAATGGCTCCGGACAATTTATGCAAGTGAAAAGCTTTGATGCTAATAATAATTTTGATCCGAACAAATTACCCAATCAAACAGCAATTTCAGCTGTTGTATTTGAAGATATGAGCCAAATCGTATTTCTCATGAAAGATGATACGAACGGAACATATTCTATTTACACTTTTAGTAGATACATTGGAGAAGAAGGCCATTATGATGGAGATAACTGGATAGTCACTTCACCTAGTCAACCTGCATCTGCCAGAAATAAATATACGATTCCATCGGAAGGAACCGCACTGCTAGATAAAGCAATATCTATATTCTTTTCAAACAGAAATCTATTATTATATGTAACTACTACTGATGGTATCTACACCATAAATTACGGGGCTGGTAGTACTGCCACTGTTTCGACAACAGCTAAATATACTCCACAATCCGGAGAAATTATTACGAAAGCCAAAATGTATCAACAAGGACTATATAATTACAATTGTAATTTAATTGTCGGAGATAATCCTACTGTCCCTCAAACCGAATGGAATAATAAAGCTATCATTGTTACTACACAATCAAGCGAATATGAAGGAAAGGTACACATTATCCCAATTACACAAGTTGCTAGTGGCACACTCGACCCTTCCAAAGCCAAAACCTATGATGGTTTTGGCAAAATTCTAGATGTAACGACAACAGGATATTAATCTAATTTCATAAAAATACATTAAAGAACTGATATGAGAAAAAAAATCCTCTTACTTGCAGCAATGGTGGTAGCTTCGTCTACCACCATTGACGCACAGCGTAAATTTCCATTCTTCTGGAAAAAAAAGAAGGCAAAAACGGAACAAACAACTCCTGCAAAAAAGGAAAGTGAATATGATAAACTATTTAAGAAGAAGCATGAAACAGCTAAGGGGCTGATTACTCTCCATCTGCTGGATGGAAAAGTATATTTTGAACTTCCTGTGGATTTAATCAATAAAGATATGCTTATTGGCTCCACAGTTACCAGCATCTCTGATAATGGTAATGCCGTGGTCGGTTCCAAACCAACCGATCTACTCCATGTCATGTTTACACGAAATAAAACACATGTACAGTTACGTCAGGTAAATACTGATTATATTACTGGTAGCACACAAATTGATGAAGCTTTACGCAAAAGTACACTAGGAGCGATTATTAGTAACCAGAAAATTCAGGCATATAATAATGACTCAACTGCTATCGTATTCGATATGACCGGAGTTTTCTTAAGCGACAACAAAAAAATGAGTCCATTCGATCGTAATTCAATCTATGGAATGTACAATCGTACAGAGAATTATCAATCCGACTGCTCTTACATTTCACAAATCAAGGCTTTCAAAGATAATGTTTCTATTAAAAGCTGTCTGTCATATACATTCTCTGTCAGCAATTCACAAGGGGCGTCACTCATAAAAGACCGTCCATTCACCGCAGAAATGACACGTTCTATCATGCTGTTGAAAGAAAAGCCTTACCGTCCACGTATGGCAGATTACCGTATCGGTGTATTCTTTACCGGACGCGAACAACTAGGCGAAGGAGCTAAAACGACCGCACCTGTTTACTATGCCAATCGATGGGATATACAACCGTCTGACACTGCTGCCTACCTACGTGGTGAGAAAGTGAAACCCACTAAACAGATTGTTTTCTACATCGATAACACTTTTCCGGAAAAATGGAAACCATATCTGCGGGAAGGAGTCACCCAATGGAATGAATTATTCGAGCAGATTGGATTCAAAGATGTTGTAGCAGCCAAAGATTTCCCGACTGATGATCCGGAATTCGATCCGGACAATATCAAATATTCATGTGTTCGCTATGCTCCATCAAGCATTGAGAATGCTATGGGACCATCATGGGTAGACCCACGAAGCGGAGAAATCTTGAATGCCTCCGTATATTTATATCATAATGTTATCAAGCTTATCAGTAACTGGTTGTTCGTGCAAACAGCACAAGCCGATAAGGATGTACGCACTGTCAATATTCCGGATGAAATGGTTGGAGACGCATTACGCTATGTACTTTCACACGAAATCGGTCACTGTTTAGGGTTTATGCATAATATGGGAGCTTCTTCCACTTTCCCGGTAGATTCTTTACGTTCACCGGAATTCACGCAGAAGTATGGCACTACTCCTTCCATTATGGATTATGCCCGCTTCAACTATGTAGCACAACCTGGCGATAAAGAACGTGGCGTTAAATTGACTCCACCCCGCTTTGGTGAATACGACAAATACCTCATAAAATGGACGTATACTCCGGTATTCAATGTTAATTCTGCAGAGGAAGAAGCAATTATAACAGGCAAATGGATCAGTGATGCCATTAAAGAAAATCCAGTGTACCGATATGGAAAACAACAAGTATATGGAGTTGTTGATCCCCGTTCACAAACGGAAGATATTGGTGACAACTCTATGAAAGCAACTCGATATGGCATCAAGAACCTTAAGTATATCATGAATAATTTGGAAAGTTGGATTTCCGAAGGTGACGATACATACGAATACCGTGAAGATTTATTTATTGGTATCGTAGAACAACTTGCAATGTATGTTACCCATGTAGCAGGCAATGTAGGTGGCTATTTTGTCAACGAAGTTAAAGAAGGGGACACAATGCCACGTTTTGCACAAATTCCGAAGGCACAACAAAAAGAAGCCCTGAATTACCTATTCGAAATTTATAATGATCTGGATTGGCTTGACAACAAAAACTTATTAACTAAATTTCCGGTTTCCGGTTCCCCTAAACAAACTATTCAAAACTTCATGTTGAGATATATACTGCCTGTACCTTTTCAGGTATCACAATACGAAGGATTAGAGAAAGATTCATTTACTGCTGCCGAGGCTTTCAACATGATATACAATTTTGTATGGAAACCGACCATTTCCGGACGTACATTAACAGAATCCCAAATGAATCTCCAGAAACAATATATATACATGATGATGCAAACTGCCGGTTTCACAATTAAAGGAGCCGGGAAAGCATTGACCGGAGAAAAACCACTTGACATCAATCACCGCCAGTTCGGATATACTTGTTGCCAGGGACATGCTATCAAAGAGGATGTTATACACAACCCTGTAGCAGGTTTTGAATGGAGACCGTTGAATCGTTTTTCTATGACAGCCAAAGTTACCCAGGCAGATGTATACGCATATATAGCTAAAGCCAAACAACTGATGAAACAAAAGGCAGCCAGTGCATCAGGGAAGACGAAAGCTCACTATGAATTATTATTAAAGATGCTCGACATCAACTTAAAATAAGGGAGGGACAAAAGATGAAAATACTATTTTTATGGTTGATGGCAATTTTGTTGATTATCGGATCAACAAATGAAGCCAATGCCCGCTCCAAAAAGAAAAAAGGAAAAGCAAAAACCGAACAACAGACTGACAGTGTTCAAAAGAAAAAAAAGAGTGTCTACGACAAGCTTTTCAAAGATAAGAAGAAGCATACAGTCAATAAAGGGACAATCACAGTTCATCAGTACGAGGATAAGATTTATCTGGAACTACCAGTTGAATTAATGGGACGGGATTTTTTAGTGAACTCTGCCATCACTACTGCAAGTGACATTTCGCTGGCGGGCACAAAAGCTGCTCAAAGTAGATATCTGATTATTGATAAAACCGATTCATTAATATTATTCCGAGATCCGAAATACAATGTTCGCCTCAACGAACAGGACGATAATCAAGAAGCGGCTTTTGCATTATCTCGTAGTAATGCTATTTACAAAGCATTTCCAATTGAAGGATACACCAGCGATTCAACGGCTGTTGTATTTAATGCCACTTCCTATTTCTCTTGTTCCAATAAAGATGTACTCAATCTTAGCGGACGCAGTTATGGAGGTATGCTCACAATTGTAAGTGCTTCCCCTCAAAGTAAAACATCTTTTGTAGACTCTGTAGACGCATTCGACAATTGTATCAGTATCACCCAAAACTGTACTGCAAAGTTGAGCATCAGCATCATGGGATTCATCTCCAAAGAACAACCGGAATTAACAATGTCGGTGCAAACAACATTAGCCCTACTGTCGAAAGAAAAGATGAATACCCGCGAAGCCAACCCACGTGTAGGAACAGGGTATATATCATACACAGACTATCGTAATGAAAAACGTTTCAAGAAAGGATATTATGTAACACGGCGTAATATAACGACGCAACAACCTGTTGTCTTCTACATCGACACTCTGATTCAAGATAGCTGGGTAAAAGCCATCCAAAAAAGTGCAGATGAATGGAATATAATATTTGAAGACTTAGGAATAGGAAAACCAATCATAATAAAACCGTATGAGAAAGATTCAACTTTCCGTGCTAATAACCCAATGATAAATACGATTGCTTTTCTGAATAACAACAACTCGGAAGTTACCGCATACAATGTCACAGACTTACGCACTGGAGAAATTTTAAGTACCAAGATAGGAGTACCACGCGACCTTGCCGTCAGCGTACGTCGCAATGGAGTATACCAAATGGCAGAGATTGATCCGCGCTTCCGGACTTATTACATTGCCGATGAGGTGATCTGTGAGAATCTGACAGCACGTATGCTAAAAGCATTTGGTCTTAGTTTGGGATTGACAACTAATTTGGCTGGTTCTGCAGCATACTCCCCTGAAGAACTGCGTTCACCCGAGTTTACTCAAAAATATGGTATCACAGCTTCAGTCATGGACAACGTATTATACAATTATCTGGCACAGCCCGGTGATAAAGAAAAAGGAGTGGTATTGATTGTCGACAAACCGGGTGTATGTGATGCATTTACGCTCAAATATCTGTATGCCGCCACCAGTGAAAATGAATCAGACATGTTGAAGAAATGGGCTATGGAACACGATGGAGATCCACGCTATTTCTATGGAAAGCGTTCACCAGCTTATGCTACAGACCCGCGTTGCCAAAACTATGATTTAGGTAATGATCCGATAGCCTCTTTAGATGCACAAATCGCTCATGTGAAGTATGTAGTTAAAAATAGTCCTGCCTGGTTTCACGACAATAATATTCCCAATGATTACCGGGAGCTATTTCCTGATTTTGTGATTATTGAATTAATCAATAAAACATTGTCACCTGTATCTTCTTATATCGGAGGTATTTATATCAATGAAGCCAACGAAAAAAGCAATGTTCCTTCATATCAACCGGTATCGGCAGATATGCAAAAGAAAGTCTTACAAAAGATATTCAGTACCTTCTATGATTTAAGTTGGCTGGACTCTAATAAGGATTTCTTGCGTTTAGGTGGTGTCAATCCTGATATGTCAACATGGATTTACAATAACGGGTACCCAATGATGTCTTTGATGTTTCGTTTGATGCGTATGGGATTGAGTGTAGAGAAATCAACTAGACCTTATACCCAAGAAGCATATTTGAATGATATAGAGAAACAATTATTCAAAGAAACTTTAAATGGGAAACCTTTAAGTGCTCCAATGATTGCACAACTGTCTGTATATATCAGTTCTTTAAAAGGAATGTGTCCGACATTAAAGGCTATTGACAAGGCTGTATCAACAAGAGTAACTTCCATTGCTCTCAACGAGCAAACTAATCATAAGTTACAATCATTAGGATTGCTGACAACTTTTGCCTCTATATCTGCAACAGAAAAACAATCTGGTATGGAACCTATGACTTCTGTTAATTTTTACTCCGGTACAGATATCGAAGCCATTTGCTATGATAAGTTGAAAAGTACACGTCGCTATTTGATACAAGCTCGTTCTTTGGCTAGTAATGATATTGAACGTGGAAAATGCGATTATTTGATAGCGATGATTGACAGGGTAATTTAGCCTTTCCTCTACCATTCAACGTGTATGTTTATAAAAAGTTTAGTGACAGTAAAATGTATAACAATTAAAAAAAATTATATTATGAAGCAGATTATTTTATTCATTGTATTCATATTTACTATAATGATGTGTTCTTTTGCACAAGAAGCCCCGTCCTCTCCAATAATCAAGGGAAGAGACAATAAAAGTACAGAGTTTTTCAAAAACAAAAAACTTCAATCTCCGATCTCCCCAATGGTCCTTTTCAGTCAGAAAATCACAGGGGTTGTTTATACTGAAGGAGGAAAAGAGGTACTAATAGGTGCGAGCGTTATCGAAGTGGGTAGTACTAATGGTATTATAACTGATATTGATGGAGAATATAGTATAGGCATTTCTAAGGCCGACAAAAAAATTCTCCAAGCAAGTTATCTGGGTTATGAAACAAAACAAGAATGAATTGGAAGCCGTAAGGTGGTGAACTTCTTCCTAAAAGAAAGTTCACAAGCCTTAGACAAATAAAACCACACACTATCACTAAACTTTTTATAAAACAGCAATATGAAAAAATTTATTTCTATTTTTTTATTGTTATACATTACTTTACCGATAAATGCTCAAGATAAAACAAATGAGCTATCGGGATTTATTATACACAAACAAGAAAATGGATCTAATGGTTCATTAGACGGTGCCAATATCTTTTTGATCTATGCAAAAGACACACTGAAAACAACAAGCATAAATGGAGTATTCCGTTTCAAACCCATAAAAACAGGAAAAGCAAAACTCATTATCACTGCAATAGGGTGTCGGAAAGTTGAAAAAGAATTAAATATAATAGCTGGAAAGAATTCTAATCTTTACATAGAAATTTTGGATGAATCCATCCAACTGGAGGAAGTCACCATCAAGGGCAGAATCCCCATTGTGACCCAAAATGGCGACACGCTAATATTCAACCCGAAGGCAGTCAACGTACAAGAAGGGGATGTCGCTATGAATATAGTCGAGCAACTTCCCGGAACAGAGACTGACGACCATTCCGTCAAAATCATGGGAAAACAAGTAACCAAAACTTATATAGACGGCAGACTAATATTCGGAAGTGACCCAATGGCAGCACTAAAGAATCTTTCTGCAACAGATGTATTAAAAATCAAGGCTTATGATGAATATGAAAATACGAAAACAAAAAAACTAATGTACAGAGGGGATCTCACCAGAGTGCTCAACATAGAAACCAAAAGCAAACTCATCAGCTCATGGAAGGCACACCTATTGGCTAGTATAGGCAGCAACATGGACTCAAAGGACGACAGAGGAAAGTTCCGTAAAGGGCTCGGACTCACCACTAACTTTTTCTCCGAGAAATTTTTACTCACAAGTAATGTATTTCACAATAATATCAACCGAAAATCAAATAATATCAAAAATGTTCTTTCCATTTCCGATCCTGGTAGTACTTACAACGAAACGACTTATGCAGATCTGGCTACGGAACGCTCATGGGACACAGAAAATGGAACATACGGTACATTTAGAGCATTTTACACTTTCGGATATAATCGCGATAATACAAATACACGATCCGAACAACATTATTTTCCTAGCAACAATTATCAGCAGCGCCTTTATGAAGAACAAAATAGCAACAGTGACAGAAAACAAAATCACTATTCCGAATTTTCTTTCTCCAATTCAAATGACAAATGGGGAGAATTCCGTTGGAACCAGCTTATAACATATAACAACAACAAAGATTGGCAATCGCTTTACATCTATAATGAAGAAAACAATCTTCAAACATCGAAAAGCCTGATGCATTACGATAATCTAAACAAGAATTTTCATGTGAAGGAAGATGTCAGTTATGTCAACAGTATTACCGACAGAATCGGATATACATTAGAAAGTTCAGTAGATATAAATAAAGGCAAAAATCATTCATTACGGATAGACACATTAGAAAGTTCGACAACACAAACTTATCTGACTATTCCATCAAAACTCCGCAATACGGAGTGGAACGGCAATGCGCAATTAATATATATACTGAATCCAGAAAATGACACCCAAATATCTTTTGACTATTCCGTTAAATACGAAAACGGATGGAAACACCAATTCGCCTGGAATATGTTGAGCCCCACAAATCCACAAACAGACGAAGCCAATACATATAGTTATAAAATAAATAACCTGACACAAAAACAGGAAGTTTCATTTCACTTTTTTCCCTTTCAAAAAACAAGTTGTGACATTTCAGCAGGACTTAAAGAAAGTACACTTAAGCGAGAAGAAAAAGAAATGAATAACTACCGTAAAACATTCATCTCTCCAACAGTAGCAATATCTTTTGTACATACAGATATAACAAAGTCATGGAGTGCCGCTTACAGACTGCATAATTTTATACCAAACATAGTGCAGTTACGCCCACAAATAGATAACAGCAATCCTTACATGCTGCGCAGTGGAAATCCCAACTTAAAACAATCATATCTACATTCATTCCTCTTCAATTGCAACCGTATGTTGGGAAAACACAACCACACCATAGGTATTATTATCAGTACCTCTATCCGCCAACACTCTCCTGTTGCAAAGACAACCTATTACAATGCCGAAACTTATCTACCGGAATTGCAATATACAGCACCTGCACACAGTTCTCTAATTAGTTTTGAAAACGTAGAAGGATATTGGGACATAAAAGGCAAATTGATATGGCAGGCGCCTATACGTAGCATAAAATCCAAATATACCTTATCTACCGGATTCAACTACGAACATAACCCATATTATATAGGAGAAAATAAGACAACAACACGTACCTATGCTCCATTGATCGAACATTTCCTACTTTGCAGCCTAACTAAAAGATTAAAAGTAACAATCAGTGCCAATACCCATTATGTACATAGCATCAATACTGAAAATTATACAGGTAAAACATTCTATCAGACGGCAGGAGCAATGTTAGATATAAGCCAAATATGTAAATACTTCTATCTAAGTAGTCATTATAATTTCATTTTCAGCCGTGATTATGGAATCAATAAAGAGATTAATCGCAATCACACCCTAAACTTGAATGTAGGCTGTAAAATATTAAATCGCAAAGGAGACATTAGTATTGCCGCATACGACTTACTAAATAGTCATCGGACTTTCAACAGCCAAATGTATTCCAACTACATTCAAAATACATGGACCAATTATTATGGACGTTTTTTCACCATAAACTTTGCTTATCGGTTTGGTAAAGTGAAATCGAACTACGAAGGTACTACAAACGATGGAAGCATACGCGAATATAGACCGATGTCAGGAAAAATATGAATTTCATAGCTATCCAAATGAAAAAAGAGGAGTTGCATGGTAATATAAATAAGAAATCTATTAATCATTTAAAATAAAAAGTATGAGTACTCCTATTGTCGAAGTCAAGCATTTATCCCATCGTTATAGTGTCGATTGGGCCATTCGCGATATCAATTTTTCTATTGAAAAAACAGGAATATTAGGTCTGTTAGGGTCTAATGGAGCAGGTAAATCCACCACTATGAATATCATCTGTGGAGTTTTAAATCAAACGGAAGGGGATGTATTTATCAATGGCATCGATCTACGAAAAAATCCGGTTGAAGCCAAAAAACATATTGGTTTCTTACCTCAAAAGCCACCTCTCCATCCAGACTTGACTGTCGACGAATATCTCATACACTGTGCCACATTGCGGAGAATAGAGAAATCAAAAGTTCGTGAAGCCGTAGAAATAGCCAAAGAACGTTGCGCTATTGCCCATTTTAGCAAACGGCTGATAAAAAATCTTTCAGGCGGATATCAACAAAGAGTAGGAATTGCACAGGCTATTGTACATAATCCTCCATTCGTAGTACTTGATGAACCTACAAACGGGCTTGATCCTAACCAAATTGTCGAAATACGCAATCTGATTAAAGAAATTGCTGAAGATCATTCTGTCCTACTCTCCACTCATATCCTGTCGGAAGTGCAAGCTACCTGCAATGATATTCGTATGATTGAACATGGTAAAGTCGTATTTTCAGGTAGCATGAAAGACTTTGACAACTATGTGGTTCCAAGTAGTTTCACCGTTACATTTGCCCTTCCCCCTTCTATAGAAGAACTAGCAAAGATAGAACATGTGTTGAATATAGAAGAACTCTATCCCGGTACATTCCGGATACGCTTTGATGACGATGAAAACATAACTGAACGAGTAGTAGCCTTAAGCATACAAAACGGATGGCGGCTGAAAGAAATCACGATGGAACGCTGCTCTCTTGACATAATCTTTGCACAACTATCGGGAAAACTTAAAAATAATATCTAACATGACGGATTTAAAGATTATAATGCGTATTGCCCGAACCGATCTGGCCATTTTATTCTATTCGCCGATTGCATGGTTCATATTGATTGTTTTCTCATTCCTGACAACATCAAGTTTTACGTTATTAATGGAGAATATAGTGACCGACTATGATCTGTCAGGAGGCAAAGAAGTTTCTTTGAGCGGTATCTGCTTCTTAGGTAGTTACGGTTTTTTGTCCTCCGTCGTATCAAACATATACATCTATATTCCATTGTTGACAATGGGACTCATCAGTCGCGAAACGGCATCGGGTTCAATCAAACTGGCATATTCATCCCCAGTCACCAGTGGTCAGATCGTATTGGGTAAATATCTTGCAGCCATCGGATTTGGTTGCTGTCTGATGCTTGTCCCGATAGCCAGTGCTATTTATGGCAGTTTGGTAATCCCTTCTTTTGATTGGGCTCCTGTACTAGTCGCCCTTCTAGGACTCTATTTATTAATATGCGCCTATTGCGCTATCGGGCTCTTTATGTCCTCACTCACGACTTATCAAGTAGTAGCAGCAGTTGGGACTCTTATTATATTAGCTATACTGAATTTCGTAGGAAGTATCGGCCAGGAATACGATTTTATACGCGAACTGACTTATTGGCTGTCAATAAACGGAAGAACAATCGATATGCTGAATGGAGTAATTCGGAGTGAAGATGTGATTTATTTTGTGGTCGTAGTAACCCTTTTCCTTACATTCACCACTTTCAAACTTGCATCCGACCGGCGCACTATCAGTCGTTTCCGGCAAGCAATCAGCTATCTGGGATTTTTTGTCGCAGCAATGGCAATTGGCTATTTCACTTCACGTCCGGGAATGATTAAGGTATGGGATACAACACGCACTAAACTAAACTCACTTACCGAAAATAGCCAACACGTATTAGCAAAATTGACAGGACCGGTAACTATTACCAATTATGTTAACCTACTTGATAACAAATCATATCGCTACCTCCCTATCATGAAGAAAGCGAATGAAACAATCTTCGAACCTTATTGTCTCGCTAAACCGGACCTGCAAGTGAAATATGTCTATTATTATGATTTCGCCCCCAACGGCGTTGCAAATAATCCTAAGTTTCAAGGCAAAACAGTAGATGAGATGCGTGATTATATGACCATGATTTATAACTTGAATCCTCATTTATTCAAATCTCCGGAAGAAATCCGCCAAATCATCGACCTGCGTGAAGAACAAAATACATTTGTTCGCATTATGGAAACGCAAGATGGAAAACGTACCTTCATCCGTGATTTTGAAGATATGGATGCAACGCCATCCGAAGCGGAAATTACAGCAGCCATCAAAAAGATGATTTCAACTCCTCCCACTGTTGCCTTTATCAAAGGAGACGGTGAACGTGAGGTGTCCAAATCCGGTGACCGCGATTATAGCAACTTCTCCATTGAGAAATATTCTAGAGCCGCCTTAATTAATCAAGGCTTTGATGTCTGCGAGATCGACATTTCTCACGGAGACACCATTTCTTCCCTAATCAATATCGTGGTCCTTGCAGAAATGAGAACCCCGCTTACAGAAAAAGGAGAAAATCAACTGGAGGCTTACCTGGCTCGTGGAGGTAATTTATTTATTCTCACCGATACAGGCAGGCAAGAAGTTATGAATCCTTTTTTAAGCAAATTCGGTATCAAAATGGAAGAATACCAACTGGCACAATCTTCCGTTGATTTCTCTCCTAATCTGATTCTAGCCAAAGCAACCCGTGAATCGGAAAAACTTACATTCGGATTCAAAGAAGATTTTCTCCAATATGATTTACGCGTCTCTATGCCCGGATGTGTAGCCCTTACATCCTCCGACAACGATTACGGCTTCCAATATACTCCGATTCTTGAAACAAACGCCAAAGGTGTATGGATTGAAAAAGAACAAACAGATTTACAGGAATTGCCAGTAGAATGTAATGCTTCGGCAGGAGAGAAAGAACAAACCTATATCACAGCCTATGCCCTTTCACGCCAACTGAAAGATAAAGAGCAGCGTATTATCATCTCTGGTGATGCGGATTGCATAAGCAACACCGAACTGACTCTTTCACGCGAAGGATATAGATCAGGAAACTTTAATCTGATTATCGAAAGCTTCCGCTGGCTTTCCGGAGGAGAATTTCCGATCGACGTACGCCGTCCCCATTGTACCGATAACAAACTTTCGATCGGAGTGAAAGATATTGGTACAATGAAAACTATTTTCATAATCATTATACCAGCTATCCTCTTACTTATAGGAGTTGGCATCTGGTTTTTCCGCAGAAGAAATTAATAAGAGAAAAAGATGAACTTAAGACTTATACTTAGAATAGCCCGTACCGAACTAGCGGTACTCTTTTACTCACCGGTCGCATGGTTGCTACTGATTGCATTTACATGCCAGGTAGGATTCGATTTTATGAATATCCTGACGGAAATAGTAAAAATAAAAGCATTGGGCAACACGATCACTTTCAGTGTCACAGCCGGTTTTGTCCTTGGTCTCAAAGGAATATATGAAGTAATCCAGGAAACGATCTATCTGTATATTCCTTTATTAACCATGAACTTGATGAGTCGTGAATATTCATCAGGCTCTATCAAACTACTTTATTCATCACCGGTAAATAGTATCCAAATCATTACCGGCAAGTTTGTATCAATGGTGGTATTCGCCCTGATCTTTGTCATCATCCTTGCCCTACCGACAATCGTAATGTTTATCTCCGTGCCGCATGTCGATATTACACTTATCTTGGCGGGATTGTTATCCATGTTTCTGTTGATACTGACCTATTGTTCTATCGGTCTCTTTATGACCACACTCACATCTTACCAGGTTGTGGCAGCTGTCGCCACCCTTTCCGCATTAGCATTTCTCAATTATGTGGGAGGAATTGGGCAGGAGTCCATATTCTTTAGAGAAATTACTTATTGGCTATCCATTAAAGGACGTGCCAGTGAGATGGTTGGAGGATTGATATGTAGCGATGACGTTATCTATTTCCTTGCCGTAATTTTATTATTCCTCTGGCTATCGGTCATTAAACTGAACAACGAAAAAACACACCGTTCACTCCTTTCAAAAACAATGCGCTATGCCTTAGCTGTATGTACCATTATAGTTATCGGCTTTGTCAGTTCCCGTCCGGCAATGATGAGCTTTTATGATGCTACCCGCAGCAAACAACGTACACTTTCGGAAGAAAGTCAGAAAGTGATGAAGCAATTATCCGGACCTATGACAATCACAACTTACGTCAATATTTTCGATAAAGAATTTGATGTCGCTTCTCCAAAAGAGCAAAAAGAGGATATGGCACGCTTCAAAATGTACACACGTTTCAAACCGGAGATAAAGATGGAGTATGTTTACTATTACTCCACACCGAAAGACAGTGCCCTTTATCGCCAATATCCGAATAAGAACATTCGTGAGATAGCTTATGAAGTTGCCAAGAAAAAGAACTTCAATCCCCAAAAGCTGAAAAGTGCCGAAGAACTGAAAGAAAAAATAGACTTGGCAAAAGAAAACTACCGATTTGTGCGTGTTGTTGAGCGTGGATCCGGTGAACAAGCCCGCCTTCGCTTGTTCGACGATATGGAATATCACCCTTCTGAAACAGAAATCTCCGCAGCATTGAAGAAAATGCTTGTTACTCCTGTGAAGGTAGGCGCCATCACAGGACATCAGGAACGTTCCACCACTAAAAAGGGAGATCAGGATTACTCACTTTTTGCCACACATGGACGCTTTCGTTATTCCATGATTAATCAAGGTTTTGATTTGGTGGAACTGAATCTGAAGGATATGAATGATATACCAAGTAATATCAATATATTACTTATCGCTGAAATGCGTTCTTCCATGAGTTCCAAAGAACAAGAAATCATAGATCGTTTTCTTGAACGCGGAGGTAATATAATGATTATGGGGGACGTCGGACGTCAGGAAGTAATGAATCCTTTACTCCGGAAAGTTGGTTTAAAACTGTTGCCGGGAATCATTGCACAACCTTCTGATGTTAATCCCGGAGAACTCGTTCTCGCGAAAGCTACCCAGATAGCCGCCGACAGTATAGGAGGCTTCTACAAACGTATGGTTGACAGGCAGACGCATAGCGCAGTCACCATGCCATCGGCTGTTGCTCTGGAAGTTGTCGATACAACAAAATTCCATCCAATAGTTTTATTACAAAGCAACGCTCAACAAACATGGATTGAGTATCAAACAAAAGATTTTGTGAATGATTCCCTTTCTTTGGACTCTCTTCAAGGTGAAAAGCTAGGAGCCTATCCCACGGCAATAGCGTTAACCCGCAAGATAAAAGGCAAAGATAAAAAACAACGGATCATTGTGTTGGGTGATGCAGACTGTTTCAGCAATGCCGAACTACAAAAAAGCTCAAGACCGGGTATCTATTCATTCAACTTCAATATGATTCCCGGTTCATTCCGTTGGCTATGCTATAATGAATTTCCGGTATCTTCTTCCAGAGCCCCTTATCTCGACAAAGATATCAGCCTGACTCCTATGGTTCTATCCACTATCAAAATTATCTATTGCTATGGCATTCCATTTATTATTGGTCTGTGTGGCATTTGGATATGCTGGAGAAGAAGAAAACGATAAAAAGAAAGAATTAGACTTCCGGCAAGCAGATTTTGTGCCTGTCGGAAGTCTAATTCTTTCATAAACTCCTTCAAAACTATGCCTTCAACCGCATCACAAACCGACTTCCCTTCCCCAATTCACTCTCTACCGTCAGCGTACCACCATGAGCTTCCACAAAATCCTTAGAAATAGATAATCCCAAGCCACTGCCTTGTACTTTCGTTCCGGGTACACGGAAATAACGGTCGAAGATGCTTTTGTGATAACGCGGATCAATGCCTTTGCCAAAGTCCTGGACATACAATTCGATCCAGTTCTCATCCTGTTTGGCACCGATAATCACACGCCCGTTTTCCTTTGAATAACGAATAGCGTTACTTAACAGATTCGTCAACACCCAGGCAATCTTCTCACTGTCGACAAAAAGTTTGCCGATTTTCTCTTCCGGATATTCCACTTCTATCTGGATATTAAACTTATCCGCTTGCACTTGATTAGCTTTAATCGCATATTCGATCAACTCAATCGGTTTGGTGATCTTCGGCATAAACTGTAGTTTTCCCGCTTCCACCTGGGTCATGTTAAGCAATTCTCCGGTGATACTCAACAAACGCTCGCTATTCTCCTTGATACTCTTAGACAGTTGCTCCTGTTCATCATTCAATGCACCGACACGCTTATCTTCCAACAGCTGGAGGCTCATCATAATAGCAGCAATCGGAGTCTTCAGTTCATGAGATATCGTCGAGATAAATGTAGTCTTGGCAGAATCCAGTTCCTTAAATTCCGTGATATTCTTTAATAAAATAACATCACCCAGTTTGCGAGGTTCCCCTTTTTCAGCCTCCGTATTAATGATAGGGACATAAGAGGCCTTAAAGTAACTCTCTTTGTCGTCAGCATATATCTTCAATGGTTCCTTCTGCTCGCTTGGCGTCACCAGTTCACGGATCAACCGCCGCAACAGGTCATTCTTCAAAGCCAGTTCCTCCGCCGATTGACGAATCACATTCTCCCGTTTCAGATTCAAGACATTGAGTGCTTCCTCATTGATAAACAGAATTTCACGCTCCATATTCAAGCCGATCACCGGATCATCTATACTGTTTACAATTGCTTCAATAAATTTCTTTGCAGAAAGAATATCCGACAAAGTACTGGCACGATATTCGGTCAAACGCTCCGCCATCCGGTTAAAACTATCCGCCACATCCCGGAATTCTTCATTATTATTCATCTGCAGACGCTTCTCATAATTATGATTGGCTATTTCAAGAATTCCCTCTTTCAGTTCTTTAATAGGCTTACTGATAGTACGGGGCAACCAATAAAGCAATATCAGTCCGGTCAAGATACAGATTCCTCCCGTTACGGAAATCCATAACAAAGCACGTTCCAATCCGGGCGTAGCAGCAGGACTATCAGGTTCTGTCGCTGTCAGAATTTGAAGATTCACAACTGAAAGTGTTACCAGCAAAATAATCATTCCGGCCAGCATTCCGATACCGAGAATCAGTTTCGTTTTAATATTCATAACGTTCATACGATTAATATTATGCAAGTATAATCAAATCTACATTAGCTTGTGACAAATTATTTAAAAACTTTCTATATCCCAGTATAGAACAAATAGCGTATGGCAACCTTAAATTAGGAGTTCCCATGCAAACAGTCGATATCTGTTTCTCTTTACAAACCTTGACGATGCTCCCCAAAATATCCTTCGACTGCACCTGCACCACCTCTCCCCCAAGTTCCGCCACAAGCTTAAAATGGTTCAACAGATACCGTTGACTGGCTAGATCAATTCTATCCATACTCTCTTTCGGAGTCTGAACATACAGGGCTATAAAAGTAGTATTATACCGGGTTGCCAACTTTGCCGCCTTTCTGATAATTCGCCGAGGTGTTTTCTCATGACTACTGATACAAGCCATAAATTTCTCGTGCCGAAGTCCGACGGCTACTCCCATCACCACCTCATTCTCCACCTTTTTTTCTACCCGCAACGCTACTTCCTTCAAAGCCAACTCACGTAACTGAAGAATATTCTCTGTCCGAAAGAAATTGTCCAATGCCGTCTGAATCTTTTCCGGACGATAGATCTTTCCCGCTTTCAAACGTGCAATCAGTTCCTCTGCCGTCAAGTCAATATTCACCACCTCATCCGCTTCCTGAAGCACACTGTCGGGCACTCGTTCTTTCACTTCAATACCCGTAATCTCCTGCACTTCTTCATTCACGCTTTCGATGTGCTGAATATTGATTGCCGAGATTACATTGATTCCCTCATCCAGCAAAGTTATCACATCCTGCCAACGTTTCTCGTTCAAGCTACCTTCTACATTCGTATGAGCCAGTTCATCCACAATTACAATTTCCGGATGGACACGGATAATCGTATCCAGATCCATTTCTTCCAATTCTTTCCCCTTATAGAAGATTTTGCGACGCGGAATGACAGGGAGCCCTTGCAGCAATGCTTCCGTCCCGGCGCGTCCATGAGTTTCGATATAGCCGATTTGCACGTTCACACCGTTCTCCAGCAGTTCATGCGCCTCCTGAAGCATACGATATGACTTTCCCACACCGGCTATCATACCGATATAGACCTTGAATTTGCCCCGGTGGGACTTCTTTATCAGATCCAAAAAATACTGTACACTATGTTCTCTATCATCCATTACGTCAATCTGTTATTTTAAACATCCTAACCCGTAGTAATCATCACGATCACCACGGGTTTCACAAAAATTCATGAGTTTATTTTATGGCCTTAAAGTTACGCCAAATACTAAATGGGCGTCCTCCAAACGTGGATTCCATATAGCCTGTACAAATATAGGCAATGAAAACTTATCATTAAAATTTATTGCTTTCGTTGCTTTCAAAGCTAGGTTCGTCACTGCAAACCCATTCACATTATACTGCGGAGTCTTATAAGGAACCACTCCACAAGTAGCATTCAGATCAACTCCTTTCACACTGAACGGATAATTCAGTTCTACGTAAGAAGAGTATGCCTGCTTTTCCTCCCCCTCATCAGTCGTTTTTCTGTCAGCACCGGCAAACATGGTATACCATGCGATAGATAACGGGAACTTTTCAATAGGAAGCGTATAAGCTAACCCTGCTTCAAAATGATGTCCGGTGTCTCCACTTTTAAAATGGAAATAATTATTGGTAAGTTCTCCATTAGCCACATCAGCTTGTCCGTCCCACCAAAGAGTGGCTACAGAAAGTGTCGGTCCCGCTTCACCAAACTTATAAGCTGCGGTTAGGTCAATTTCTTTATTACTTTCACTCAAACTGGTTGAGCCCCATGCAGTAAGCGAGAAATTACCTACGCTAAATCCCAAAGTCGGCTGAAAGGAAGCGGCTCCCCCCTGATAAATACCACGCCATACATACGAACTTACCAAATCACCTTGTATAGTAAACTCTTGTGCTTGTGCATTGCTAGTTCCCAACATACATACGGCTGCTACAGCCATTGTTCCTAAAATACTCTTTTTACTAAAAAAACTTTTCATACTTTTTATCTAATTCTATTTTATGTTCCTGTAAAAAAGCAGCGCCCCATCCAACCCTGTTAATTTGAACCGCGGCATAACCCAAACGGTCCGGACAGGAACGCTGCTCAATCTTCATCTACTTATTGCTTTCCTCTAAAGCGATATTCAATTTCAAGACATTCACCTTTTCTGTTCCCAACAACCCCAAAAACGGTTTTTCTATGCTTTTATCAACAATCGCTCTTACTTGTTTTTCTGTTAATCCACGTGCTTGTGCTACTCTCTTCACTTGTACATACGCACATTGAGGAGTGATATTAGGATCCAGTCCCGAACCACTGGCCGTAACCATTTCGGCAGGCACATCCGCACGATTCAAATAAGGATGATGTACAAGGAAAGTATCAATACGCGCTTTCACTTCATCCAGATATTCTTGATTCGTAGGCCCTTTATTACTACCTGCGGAACTCGTCGCATCATACCCGTCACCGGCAGAAGAAGGACGTCCCCAGAAATAAATATCTTTTGTAAACATCTGACCCACATTGGCTGCTCCCACTACTTTCCCATCCAGCGTAGCCACCTCGGCATTTCCTTTATTAGGACCTGCTACCTGTGCGAACACCCACAGGATAAGGATATAGAACACGGAGAAAAAGACACAAAAAGCAAGTGTTATTTTTAATGACTTCAATAAAGTTTTCATTGCTATTGTTTTTTAATTAAAAGAATAAACCTACTACTAAATCTATCAATTTGATTCCCACGAAAGGAGCAATCACACCACCCACACCATAGATCAGCAGATTACGGCGAAGCAAAGCACTTGCACCTATCGGTTTGTATTGCACACCACGCAAAGCCAGCGGAATCAGAATCGGAATAATAATCGCATTAAAAATGACTGCCGAAAGAATGGCGCTTTCAGGACTATGCAGATGCATGATATTCAGAGCAGCCAGTTCAGGAATAGCAATCATAAACAAGGCAGGAACAATTGCGAAATATTTGGCCACGTCATTGGCAATAGAGAAAGTAGTCAGCGTACCACGTGTCATCAACAATTGTTTACCGATTTCCACAATCTCAATCAATTTCGTCGGATCGTTATCCAAGTCGACCATATTACCGGCTTCCTTTGCTGCCTGTGTACCGCTATTCATGGCTACACCCACATTGGCTTGTGCCAGAGCAGGAGCATCGTTCGTTCCGTCTCCCATCATTGCAACCAATTTACCAGCCTGCTGTTCCTTCTTGATATATTCCATCTTATCTTCCGGTTTAGCTTCAGCGATAAAATCATCCACACCGGCTTTTTCAGCAATATATTTTGCAGTTAACGGGTTATCCCCTGTCACCATGACCGTCTTCACTCCCATCTTACGCAGACGTTCGAAACGTTCCTGAATACCCGGTTTGATAATATCCTGCAACTCAATGACACCGGTCACCTTCTTGTTTACACATACTACCAACGGCGTACCACCATTGCTAGAGATAGAAGAGATGATCTCTTCCACTTCTTTCGGAAATTCATTTCCTTCACCTTCCACCATCTTACGGATAGCATCGAAAGCACCTTTACGAATCTGTGTTCCATCTGCCAAGTCTACTCCCGAACATTTAGTTTCAGCCGTAAACTTAATCATACGCGCTCCCGTTGTATTCAGGTTACGCATACGGACGCCCGACTCGCGTCCCAGTTCTACGATAGACTTACCCTCCGGCGTTTCATCGGACAAGGAAGACAACAGACAAGTCTCCACAAAATCGTGCAAATTGACACCCGGAGCCGTATGGAAATGAGTTGCTTTACGGTTACCGATTGTGATAGTACCTGTTTTATCCAGCAACAACGTATCAATATCACCGGCAGTCTCTACTGCTTTACCGGATTTAGTAATCACGTTGGCACGAAGCGCGCGGTCCATACCGGCAATACCGATAGCAGAGAGAAGTCCACCGATAGTTGTCGGAATCAGACACACAAACAAAGAAATAAGCGAAGCAATGGTGATGACCGTATTACTATAGTCGGCAAACGGTTTCAAGGTAACACACACTATGACGAAAACAAGCGTAAAACCTGCCAACAGAATAGTCAACGCAATCTCATTCGGGGTTTTCTGGCGGGAAGCACCTTCTACCAGTGCAATCATCTTGTCGAGAAAACTTTCTCCCGGTTGAGTAGTCACCATTACTTTTATATGATCGGACAATACCTTCGTACCACCCGTTACAGAACTCTTATCGCCACCTGCCTCACGAATAACCGGAGCAGACTCGCCGGTGATAGCACTTTCATCAATAGAAGCCAAGCCTTCAATAATCTCACCATCGGAAGGAATCACGTCTCCAGCCTCACAAACAAATACATCTCCTTTCTTCAACTGTGAAGAACTGACAGTAACGATTTTATTGCCTTCCACTTTCTTAGCCGGTGTCTCTTCACGAGTCTTACGCAAGCTGTCGGCCTGTGCTTTACCACGTGCTTCGGCAATAGCTTCGGCAAAATTGGCAAACAACAAGGTTACAAACAGAATGATAAACACGGCAATGTTGTAAGCAAACGAACCTTGTGAAGAATTTACAATGGAGTAGAGCGTTACGAGCAGCATGACTACTGTAGCCACTTCTACTGTAAACATAATCGGGTTCTTTATCATTATCCGGGGGTTCAGTTTCACGAATGACTGTTTCAAACTTTCTATAACTTGCTCCTTTGGAAACAAAGAAGCTGATTTATTATCTTTCATATCTTCTCTAATTCAGTATTACAAACTTAAATGTTCAGCAATTGTGCTCAATGCATGTACCGGGAAGAATGACAGCGCAGCAATAATGAAGATAACCACAAATGTCATGACTCCGAAAGTCAATGTATCGGTCTTCAATGTGCCGGCACTTTCCGGAATGAATTTCTTCTGTGCCAGTAATCCGGCAATGGCAACCTGCCCGATGATAGGAATAAAACGGCTCAAAATCAGAACAATACCACACGTATAATTCCAGAAATAAGTATTATCTCCCAAACCTTCAAAACCGGAACCGTTATTGGCAGCACAAGAAGTGTACTCGTAAAGTTGCTCACTTAAACCGTGGAATCCCAAGTTGTTCAACCATCCACCTTCACTTTCCACAAAATCAGGGTGATGCACATAAATATAACTTGAAAGTGCTGTAAATACCAAAATGACAAACGGATGAAGCAGAGCTACAATCGTAGCGATTTTCATTTCGCGGGCTTCCACTTTCTTACCGAGGAATTCCGGCGTACGTCCTACCATCAAACCGCTGATAAACACTGTAATGATAATAAATGTATAGTAGTTCATCCATCCTACACCTACACCGCCAAACCAGGTGTTAATCTGCATATTCAGCATCTCCATCATTCCGGACAGCGGCATAGTGGAATCATGCATACCATTCACAGAACCATTAGAGGTTACAGTAGTTACAATACTCCATAATGCCGTTGCTCCGGCTCCCAAACGGACCTCTTTACCTTCCATCGCACCATTATCCTGCGCAATTCCCAATTCATCAATGCGTGGATTACCGCCCATTTCCTGACTGACATTAATACATACGCCTACCAGAAAAGCGAAAAGCATTACTCCGAATATACTATAAGCCAACTTCTTTCTGCGGGTATAGAATCCTAGCGCAAATACCATTGCCATCGGGATAATCAGGATAGACCAACATTCTGCCATATTAGTAAGATAAGTCGGGTTTTCCAACGGATGAGAAGAGTTTACACCAAAGTAACCACCACCATTCGTTCCTAATTGCTTGATAGGAACAATTGCAGCCGTAGGACCTTGAGAAACCATTTGTTCCTGGCCTTCCATCGTAGTCACTTTCATCTTACCATCAAATCCCATCGGGGTTCCCTGAAGAATCAGGATAAAACCTACAATCAGAGAAAGAGGCAATAAAATACGTGTACAGCTTATTACCAGAAATTGCCAGAAGTTACCAATCGTTTTGGTTGTTTTTGCAGCAATACTCTTCATAATACCTGCCATAGCAGCCATACCTGTTGCTGCGGTAATAAACTGGAATAGCATGATGACGAACAGTTGAGTAAAATAAGTCAGTCCGCTTTCACCGCTATAGTGCTGCAAGTTACAGTTCACCATAAAACTAATACAGGTATTAAATGCCTGATCCGGAGTCTGCGGTCCGTTGCCGTCCGGATTTAAGGGCAACCATCCTTGTGAAACCAAGAGTACCATTCCCCAGAAAAACCAGAAAGCATTCAAAATCAACAATGCTTTCAGGAATTGTTTCCAGTTCATTTCTTCATTGGGGTCGATTCCACAAACTTTATAAATGACTCTTTCGATAGGAGCCATAAAATCAGACCAGGTCTTTTCTCCTCTGTAGACCTTAGCAATGTATTTTCCCAGTGGATAAGCCAGAATCACCATCAAGGCTATCTGAACAACCACGCCTAAAATTTCTGTATTCATATACTTTTTACCTTAAACTGTGTGTGTTACTTTAAAACTTTTCGGGTTTGACGAGCACGTACATCAAATAACCGAAGATCGCAATACCTAATACGAATAATGCTGTGTACATAATCAATTCTCCTTTTTCTTTAAATATTTTCAAACCAGTCTACACATTTCCAAAATAGCCAGAAACAAGCGAAACCGCTTAACAGGCAGAAAATAAATGATAGTGTTATTCCCATGTTTTTACCTTTTAAATGATTACTATTATTTTTTTACTCGCCACCCTTCATGCCAAATGCGTGCCACAAAAAACACACAGCAGATAACAGACTAATATTCAACAAAATACACATCACAAGAAACTTTCTATCCATCCAACATACCCTTCCATTTTGAAAAAAGGATTCTATTTTGAAAAGCTTTGTACTTTTCCGGAATTTCAGAAGAGAAAAAATAAGCAAATTACCACTTTGAAAGGGGGATTTTCATTTTGAAAAGGCAAGAGAAGGAAACATAATACTTATAATACACTGATAATAAGAGATTAACAACTAATATAGGTCTATTGGTATATGCTTTGCAAAGAGATAGATATGAAACTTTATATTATTGCAAACAGATTACCTGTCAAAGTAGCCGGCACAAACGGTAAATTCGCATTTTCGCGTAGCGAAGGCGGACTGGCAACAGGTTTGGATTCTCTTCAGACTTCTTATGAGAAGCACTGGATAGGTTGGCCCGGAATATGTGCCAATGAAGAAAAGGACCAACAGGAGATTAACGAGAAACTACAGGAAATGAATTTTCATCCGGTCTTCTTGTCGGAAAAGCAAATTGAAAATTACTACGAAGGATACAGTAACAGTACTATCTGGCCTTTATGCCATTACTTTTATGCTTATACCTTATATAAGAACTGTTTTTGGCAATCCTACCAGCAAGTCAACCGTCTTTTCTGTGAGGAGATTTGCCGACTGGTACGTCCCGGCGACAAAGTATGGATACAGGATTATCAGTTGATGCTACTTCCGGGAATGTTGAGGAAAATATATCCGGAACTCTGTATCGGATATTTCCATCATATCCCGTTCCCTTCCTACGAACTTTTTCGTATTCTGCCGGAGCGCGCCGAGATACTGAAAGGCTTATTAGGAGCCGACTTCATTGCTTTCCACACCCACGACTATATGCGTCATTTCATCAGTGCTGTAGAACGTGTATTACATCTCGATTTTAAATTGGATGAAGTACAGATCAACAACCGGGTGACCAGAGTAGAGGCATTACCAATGGGAATCAACTATGAATCTTATCATAAGGCCTCGGAAAATAAAGAAGTGCACCAAGCTATTGAACGTACCCGGAAACTTTTCGGCGAGCATAAACTGATCCTGTCAGTAGACAGACTGGATTACAGCAAAGGCATATTGCACCGTCTTCGTGGCTTTGCCACCTTCCTCGAACATCATGCTGAATATCACGGTAAAGTTACATTGGCAATGGTCATTGTCCCTTCACGCGACCATGTAGGCAGTTATGCGGAACTAAAAACAAAAATTGACGAAGAAATCGGCTCTATCAACGGACGTTACTCCACAATGAACTGGACTCCCGTCTGTTATTTCTATCATGGCTTTTCACTGGAAGAACTGACTGCCATGTACTATGTGGCCGACATAGCCCTCGTCACTCCACTTCGGGACGGAATGAATCTGGTAGCCAAAGAATACGTAGCTACCAAATGCGACAATCCCGGTGTACTTATCCTTAGCGAAATGGCAGGTGCCGCCGTAGAATTGACGGACGCTATCCAAATCAACCCGAACGATACAGAACAAATAGAAAATGCTATTTGCCAGGCACTTGAAATGCCCGAAGAGGAACAAAAACAACGCCTGCAACGTATGCAAAGCATTCTGTCCGTACAGACAGTCAACAAATGGGCAGCCGACTTTGTCAATGAACTGAACGCGACATGTATGAAAAATGATATGTTACGGAAAAAACGCATCGTAGCTGCCACCATCGCACAAATCAAGCTCAAGTATAACCAAGCCAAACAACGCCTGATTCTGCTGGACTATGATGGTACACTGACGGCTCTCAAACCACGTCCCGAGGATGCACAACCTACACCGGAACTCATTTCTATTCTACAACAACTGGCTAGCGATCCCGCCAATCATATTGTTATCAATAGCGGGCGGGATCACTTTACATTAGAAAAATGGCTTGGCTCCCTTCCTGTGTCTATGGCTGCCGAACATGGGGCTTTCTACAAAGAGAACGGGGTTTGGCATAAAAACATAAAGAAGAAAGAATGGGGAGCAGGTATTCTCTCTATTCTTCAAATGTTTGTAGACCGTACTCCCCGTTCCCATCTGGAAGTGAAGGAAACTGCCCTGGCATGGCATTATCGTGAAAGTGACGCATGGCTCGGCACATTAAGAGCCCAACAACTCGTCAACACACTGATTTCGCTCTGTACCCGGCAGAAACTACAAATTCTACAAGGAAATAAAGTGATCGAAATCAAATCACCGGATTGCAATAAAGGTTCCGAGGTGGGTCGTCTGCTAGCCAACAGACGTTATGATTTTGTTATAGCGATGGGAGACGACACTACAGATGAAGATATGTTTCAGGCATTACCGAAGAGCGCTATCGCCATTAAAATAGGTAGCGTATCCGAAGCCGCCAACTATCACCTGTCTGCCCAATCTGACGTACTTCCTTTCTTACGGTCTTTACTAGGCAAACAAAAAACTGCCACAAAAGAAGGAAGTATTAAGAATCGCCTGACTTTCGCTTTCGACTTTCTCAAAGATCTATTAAAAACTCAATAAAAAGCAATCAATATGAATAATTTAAATTATGGAGTGATAGGTAACTGCCGAACGGCAGCTCTCATTTCGCAGAACGGAAATATCGAATGGCTCTGTTTTCCCGATTTCGATTCTCCTTCTATTTTTGCCAGTATGCTCGACCGGGAGAAAGGAGGAGCTTTCGGATTCGAAGTTTCCGGAGACTATCGCATCACACAAAATTATGTCCCCCACACCAATATTCTTTCTACCCAATTCTCCTCCGATGAAGGAGAATTCGTAGTGCTCGACTATATGCCCTGCTATCGTTCACAAGACGAAACAGGGCATTATTTACCTGCCGAATTATACCGCTACATACATTGGATAAAAGGGAAACCGCGTTTCAAGATCAACTATCATCCGGCCCCGAACTATGCGCAGGGACAAGTGATCCTTAATATCACTCCACAGTATATCGAATCCTACTGCTCCTTTGACAACAAGGACAGACAATATTTATATGCTTCCCTGTCTCTTCAGGACATCAAAGAGAAAAAAGAAATCATTCTTGAGAAAGACGAATTTCTCCTGCTCTCCTATAACGAGAAAGTGATCCCAATCGACATAGAAAGGGAGAAAATAGAATATTGCCGTACGCTGGTATATTGGCTGAACTGGACAGACAGAAGCAAGAAATACACTCTATATAATGACGTAATCGAACGGAGTTTATTGGTTCTGAAACTAATGTCCTACCACAACGGAGCTGTGCTGGCAGCACTAACGACAAGCCTTCCGGAAGCTGTAGGAGAAGTGCGCAACTGGGATTATCGTTTCTGCTGGCTTCGGGATGCTTCCATGTCCATCGAAACCATGTTTCAAATCGGACATACCGGTGCAGCCAAACGCTTTATGAAATTTATCCAATCCACATTCGTTTCCAAACATGATTATCAAATTATGTATGGCATCCGGGGCGAGCACCAACTAACCGAAGTGATACTCGACCATCTATCCGGTTATAAGAACTCCAAACCTGTACGAATAGGAAATGATGCATACCATCAGAAACAAAACGACTCTTTTGGTTACCTGATGGACCTGATTTACCAATATTATCGCCTCATGCCCGGCACACTGGATGAAATTGAAGACATGTGGGAAATGGTAAAGACCATTTTAGCAAAAGTAGTAGAAAACTGGAGAAAGCCCGATAAGGGAATCTGGGAGATCCGGGGAGAAGGACAACACTTTGTTTCTTCCAAAGTGATGTGTTGGGTAGCTTTAGATCGCGGAGCTAAAATCGCTCAAATGCTTAACAAATATAATTATAGCGAACGTTGGCAACTGGAAGCCGAAAAAATAAAGAAAGATGTGATGAAATATGGCTGGAATAAGGAACTTCAAAGCTTCACACAGACATATAATAATCAAGCAATGGATTCCTCATTACTATTGATGGAACCCTATGGATTTATAGAAGCAGATGATATACGCTATCATAAAACAGTGGAAGCAGTCAAGAAAGCCCTTTTCCATAAAGGACTTATGTATCGCTATAACAGCAAAGACGATTTTGGGTTGCCTACTTCTGCTTTTACGATTTGTACATTCTGGCTTATACGGGCATTGTTTGTAACCGGCCATAAAGAAGAAGCACGCTGCCTGTTTGACGAAGTTCTGAAATATTCCAATCACCTCGGATTGTTTAGTGAAGATATTGATTTCGAAACCAAAGAACAGTTGGGCAACTTCCCGCAGGCATATTCACATCTGGCATTAGTAAATACAGCTATTTTATTTGCAGAAGAAGAGAAGAGGTTATCTTTTATCCGACCTTAGAGAAGGCCCTAATTCAGAAGTGATAAAAAAACAGAAAGCCCCTTGACTCAAAATGAATCAAGGGGCTTCTTAAAAACGGCGGCTACCTACTCTCCCACTGTTACGCAGTACCATCGGCGTGACGAGGCTTAACTTCTCTGTTCGGAATGGGAAGAGGTGGAACCCTCGTGCTATAACCACCTGAGGAAGGTTATGACATGATGAAAAGTAAAACTTCAGTGTCTAGCAAGCTAAACGTATATACCCAACCGGTACATGTCCGAAAGAAAGTGAACGGGCAATTAGTAATGCTCGGCTTTGATGTTACCACCTTTACACCTGCATCCTATCAACGTCATCGTCTTTGACGACCCTAAGAAATCTAATCTTGTGGCTGGCTTCGTACTTAGATGCTTTCAGCACTTATCCAATCCCGACTTAGATACCCAGCAATGCACCTGGCGGCACAACTGGTAAACCAGCGGTCAGTCCAACACGGTCCTCTCGTACTAGTGTCAGAGCCACGCAAATTTCATACGCCCACGATAGATAGAGACCGAACTGTCTCACGACGTTCTGAACCCAGCTCGCGTGCCACTTTAATGGGCGAACAGCCCAACCCTTGGGACCTTCTCCAGCCCCAGGATGTGACGAGCCGACATCGAGGTGCCAAACCCCTCCGTCGATATGAGCTCTTGGGAGGGATCAGCCTGTTATCCCCGGAGTACCTTTTATCCTTTGAGCGATGTCCCTTCCATACGGAAACACCGGATCACTATGCTCTAGTTTCCTACCTGATCGACTTGTCTGTCTCCCAGTCAAGCGCCCTTATGCCATTACACTCTACGGACGGTTACCAATCGTCCTGAGGGCACCTTTAGAAGCCTCCGTTACACTTTTGGAGGCGACCACCCCAGTCAAACTACCCACCAAACAGTGTCCTCGTTTCTACGAGTTAGAACTCAAATAATCAAAGGGCCGTATTTCAACAGCGACTCCACAAATACTGGCGTACCTGCTTCAAAGTCTCCGGCCTATCCTACACATCAATTACCCAAATTCAATGTTAAGCTATAGTAAAGGTTCACGGGGTCTTTTCGTCCCATCGCGGGTAATCGGCATCTTCACCGATACTACAATTTCACTGAGCTCACGGTTGAGACAGTGTCCAGATCATTACACCATTCGTGCAGGTCGGAACTTACCCGACAAGGAATTTCGCTACCTTAGGACCGTTATAGTTACGGCCGCCGTTTACTGGGGCTTCAATTCAATGCTTCTCTTGCGATGACATCTCCTCTTAACCTTCCAGCACCGGGCAGGTGTCAGGCTGTATACGTAATCTTTCAATTTGGCACAGCCCTGTGTTTTTGTTAAACAGTTGCCTGGACCTATTCTCTGCGCCCAACTCTCGTTGGGACCCTTTATCCCGAAGTTACAGGGTCAATTTGCCTAGTTCCTTAACCGTGAATCACTCAAGCGCCTTAGTATATTCAACCCGACTACGTGTGTCCGTTTACGGTACGGGTACCTTAAAGATTAAGTTTAGCGGATTTTCTTGGGAGTATGTTTACACGCACTATTACCTTATTCCGAGGAATTTGGTATACTATCAGGTTCGACTCTTATCCTGGATTTGCCTGGGATAATCAACATCTACACCCTTCAACGGACTATTCCGTCAGTCCGCGGCGCTGTCACTCCTCCGTCTCCACGTCACTCTTTAAGGTAGTACAGGAATATTAACCTGTTCTGCCATCGGCCTCACCGTTCGGCTGAGCCTTAGGACCCGACTAACCCTGATCCGATTAGCGTTGATCAGGAAACCTTAGTCTTTCGGCGAGGGGGTTTCTCACCCCCTTTATCGTTACTTATACCTACATTTGCTTTTCCACACGCTCCAGCAAAGCTCACGCTTCACCTTCGACGCAGAGTGGAATGCTCCCCTACCGATCCTTACGGATCCCATAGCTTCGGTAAATTGCTTGATGCCCGATTATTATCCACGCCAAACTCCTCGACTAGTGAGCTGTTACGCACTCTTTAAATGAATGGCTGCTTCCAAGCCAACATCCTAGCTGTCTTAGCAATCTGACTTCGTTAGTTCAACTTAGCAATTATTTGGGGACCTTAGCTGATGGTCTGGATTCTTCTCCTTTAGGACATGGACCTTAGCACCCATGCCCTCACTCCTGGGATCGAACTACTGCGCATTCGGAGTTTATCAAGACTTGATAGGCGGTGAAGCCCTCGCATCTTATCAGTCGCTCTACCTCACAGTAGTAATTCCCAAGGCTGCACCTAAATGCATTTCGGGGAGTACGAGCTATCTCCAAGTTTGATTAGCCTTTCACCCCCACCCTCAGTTCATCCGGAAGCTTTTCAACGCTTATCGGTTCGGTCCTCCAGTTAGTGTTACCTAACCTTCAACCTGACCAAGGGTAGATCACTTGGTTTCGCGTCTACTCCTTCCGACTAATCGCCCTGTTCAGACTCGCTTTCGCTTCGGCTTCATGTCTTAAGACACTTAACCTTGCCGGAAAAAGTAACTCGTAGGTTCATTATGCAAAAGGCACGCCGTCACAACCGAAGTTGCTCCGACCGCTTGTAGGCGCACGGTTTCAGGGACTATTTCACTCTTCTATTCGAAGTGCTTTTCACCTTTCCTTCACAGTACTGGTTCGCTATCGGTCTCTCGGGAGTATTTAGCCTTACCGGATGGTCCCGGCAGATTCACGCAAGATTCCTCGTGTCCCGCGCTACTCAGGATACCACTACGCTTCGTTTAGCTTCGAATACCGGACTATCACCGTCTATGGTCCCATTTTCCAAAGGGTTCTTCTCACTAAAGTTCTTGCGATATCGTGGTCCTACAACCCCAATATTGCCGTAACAACATTGGTTTGGGCTAATCCCCGTTCGCTCGCCACTACTAGGGGAATCATTATTATTTTCTTTTCCTACAGGTACTAAGATGTTTCAGTTCCCTGTGTTAGCCTCTTGCTATGCAAGATGTCATTCCTTCAGAATGACGGGTTGTCCCATTCGGAAATCTTCGGATCAAAGGTTATTTGCACCTTCCCGAAGCTTATCGCAGCTTATCACGTCCTTCATCGCCTCCGAGAGCCAAGGCATCCGCCATGCGCCCTTGCTTACTTTCTTTCAAACGTTTTATTCTTATACTGGTATTGGTATGGGAATTGCTTCCTTCTATCAATATTGCATACTCGAACACGTACGGTTTGATATATACTTTTAGCTCTTACTAAAATTTTACTTTTTGTACATCATGTCAAAGATCGTTTCTCTTTTCAGAGATGGTGGAGAATAACGGATTCGAACCGTTGACCCTCTGCGTGCAAGGCAGATGCTCTAGCCAGCTGAGCTAATCCCCCAAGAGGTTATCAAGAATTGCTGCATTCCGCTGACGCGTCATTCCTTCGTTCTTGAGCTTGGTAGTCCCAGGCAGAGTTGAACTGCCGACCTCTACATTATCAGTGTAGCGCTCTAACCAACTGAGCTATAGGACTAGTTCAACCTTGTCTACCTGTATGTTAGACTCGGCTTCTTTTTTCTCTTGTTTATCTCTATCTATACTTCTATAGATGGTTGATCTATATGTTATAAATAAACAAGTACCAGTAGTACAAAAAACAGAACCTTTAAAGTCTTTAAGTGGCTGTCACGTTTAGGTGACAGTTACGACATCGCTCCAGAAAGGAGGTGTTCCAGCCGCACCTTCCGGTACGGCTACCTTGTTACGACTTAGCCCCAATTACCAGTTTTACCCTAGGACGCTCCTTGCGGTTACGTACTTCAGGTACCCCCGGCTTTCATGGCTTGACGGGCGGTGTGTACAAGGCCCGGGAACGTATTCACCGCGCCATGGCTGATGCGCGATTACTAGCGAATCCAGCTTCACGAAGTCGGGTTGCAGACTTCGATCCGAACTGAGAGAGGTTTTTGGGATTAGCATCACGTCGCCGTGTAGCTGCCTTCTGTACCCCCCATTGTAACACGTGTGTAGCCCCGGACGTAAGGGCCGTGCTGATTTGACGTCATCCCCACCTTCCTCACATCTTACGACGGCAGTCTCTCTAGAGTCCTCAGCATAACCTGTTAGTAACTAAAGATAAGGGTTGCGCTCGTTATGGCACTTAAGCCGACACCTCACGGCACGAGCTGACGACAACCATGCAGCACCTTCACAAATGCCTTGCGGCTATATAGTTTCCTACATATTCATTTGCAATTTAAGCCCGGGTAAGGTTCCTCGCGTATCATCGAATTAAACCACATGTTCCTCCGCTTGTGCGGGCCCCCGTCAATTCCTTTGAGTTTCACCGTTGCCGGCGTACTCCCCAGGTGGAATACTTAATGCTTTCGCTTGGCCGCTTACTGTATATCGCAAACAGCGAGTATTCATCGTTTACTGTGTGGACTACCAGGGTATCTAATCCTGTTTGATACCCACACTTTCGAGCATCAGTGTCAGTAACAGTCTAGTGAGCTGCCTTCGCAATCGGAGTTCTTCGTGATATCTAAGCATTTCACCGCTACACCACGAATTCCGCCCACCTCTACTGTACTCAAGACTGCCAGTTTCAACTGCAATTTTACGGTTGAGCCGCAAACTTTCACAACTGACTTAACAATCCACCTACGCTCCCTTTAAACCCAATAAATCCGGATAACGCTCGGATCCTCCGTATTACCGCGGCTGCTGGCACGGAGTTAGCCGATCCTTATTCATATGGTACATACAAAATTCCACACGTGGAAAACTTTATTCCCATATAAAAGAAGTTTACGACCCATAGAGCCTTCATCCTTCACGCTACTTGGCTGGTTCAGGCCTGCGCCCATTGACCAATATTCCTCACTGCTGCCTCCCGTAGGAGTTTGGACCGTGTCTCAGTTCCAATGTGGGGGACCTTCCTCTCAGAACCCCTATCCATCGTAGTCTTGGTGGGCCGTTACCCCGCCAACAAACTAATGGAACGCATCCCCATCGATAACCGAAATTCTTTAATAAAAATATCATGCGATATTCGTATACTATCCGGTATTAATCTTTCTTTCGAAAGGCTATTCCGGAGTTATCGGTAGGTTGGATACGTGTTACTCACCCGTGCGCCGGTCGCCATCTCTTCTATTGCTAGAAAAATGCTGCCCCTCGACTTGCATGTGTTAAGCCTGTAGCTAGCGTTCATCCTGAGCCAGGATCAAACTCTTCATTGTAAAAGTATTTTTTATCATCCGTTAAGATGACTTTTTGCTCTGTTCAGGACGCCGTAAATTTATTGACCTTATTCAAATACCTATTAGTCTTAACTATATCGCTACTGAATAAGACAAGTATTGACGGTTCTATTTTTTTACTTGTACTACTTGTATTGTTTATCAATATTTCAAAGAACTAACGTGGCTTCCGCCGCTTCTGCTTTCTTTGCGAAAGCGGATGCAAAGATAAGGACTTTTTCAGATAACCTCCAAACTTTTTTCAAAGTTTTTTTGTTTTTATTTTCTGTGGCCTTCATCTTATAGCAGAATGTCAATCATTAGGCTCTGTCTCTCTAGCAAAGCGGGTGCAAAAGTAGACAACTTATCTATAACATCCAAATATATCTGACTATTTTTTCTAATTATTTTTAGATATCCGCCCTAACTTACTGAATCATAACGATGTTGTAGAACATATTTTTCTTCATATATGTTACATCTATATGAAAACAGGCCGGAAATGGCACATTATTATATTACATACGCGCGTGTAGAGCAAATAACAAAAAGATATTCGCAAAGAGAGGGTAAAAAGAGAAGTACTCTTAAAGAAACAAACTAAAAAATAGATTTCTACAGGACAAGAACACATAAAAAAGTGAGAATAGCTATCTGTTATCACTCTACTTTGGTTTATAATTCGCTCCTACTAATCAATAAATAAATTACTATCCTAATTTCAGCATACAGGTGTCTTTCTTTATAAGATATGCCATTTCATAAGCTTTCTTCTTATGTTCAATATTCATTTGCTTAGTAGTTGGCAAGGGCTCACTGCAGTGAACAAATAAGCTATCAGATGTAAGCAAATAAGCTAACGATAGTAAACAAATTCGTTCACTGCAGTGAGCTGTTAAAAGACATTAGGGCTTATCAGAAGAATCACGAGGGATAAACATCTATTATATAAGGCATTGACGTCTATTGCATAGAAGAGTATAAGATAAAAGCGAATAGACAAGCCACTTATTATAAACTGTTTAAGA
The DNA here is from genome assembly GCF_025147085.1 of Bacteroides sp. D2. Classification (NCBI taxonomy): domain Bacteria; kingdom Pseudomonadati; phylum Bacteroidota; class Bacteroidia; order Bacteroidales; family Bacteroidaceae; genus Bacteroides; species Bacteroides sp. D2. Next base: position 331,746 of record NZ_CP102261.1, read on the forward strand.
TAGAATCAGGACGAGACAGGGTGAGGGTAACTTTTTACCCTCACCCTACTACCGCACTTACCCTCACACATTGTAACCACGATGAATAAAGGGATTGAGCGAAGGTGTGAGGGTGTGAGGGTAAAAGTGATACAAAAATTTAGTTGAAATGAAATATTAAAAGCATCCATGTTCTATTAAAAAAGAAGGAGCTGCACAGTACAATGCATTCTTTCTGTTAAAACCTCCGGGATACTCAAACAAAAAGAACCTCCGTCTGTTACATTAGCGATTTAAACATAGTAACCTAAACTTTAAAATTATGGCTAGAGAAAGTGTAAAAATCCTACAAGGTAAATTAGATGTAGAAAGTTTAATTTCACAGTTGAACGCAGCATTGGCTGAAGAGTGGTTGGCATATTACCAATATTGGGTAGGTGCATTAGTAGTGGAAGGCGCCATGCGTGCCGACGTACAAGGTGAGTTCGAGGAACATGCCGAAGAAGAACGTAGACATGCACAGCTGCTTGCCGACCGTATCATCGAGCTGGAAGGGGTTCCGGTACTTGATCCGAAACAATGGTTCGAACTGGCAAGATGCAAATATGATGCTCCGCAAGGCTTCGATTCAGTCAGTTTACTGAAGGATAATGTTGCTTCCGAACGCTGTGCCATTCTCCGTTATCAAGAAATTGCCGACTTTACTAACGGGAAAGATTTCACCACTTGTGATATCGCCAAACATATTCTTGCCGAAGAGGAAGAACATGAACAAGATTTACAAGATTATCTGACTGACATTGCCAGAATGAAGAAATCATTTCTCGAAAAGTAAATTCTAATTTAATAATGATTAGGTGAGAGAGGGTGCATCCGAAATACAGGATATGCCCTCTTTTATGTAATAGTACGATAAAAACCAAACTATTTTCAAACAAATCAAGAAGAAATCTTTCTTTTTTCGTATTTTTGTCCCAATATGCATGTTTAATCCAAGTAGATAACAACATCAACGAAAAGGAATGAAAGTAATTGATTTAATAAATAACAGTAAAGGTACAGCTTTTTCTTTCGAAATTCTCCCTCCTTTGAAGGGAACCGGAATCGAAAAGCTCTATCAGACAATCGACACTCTTCGAGAATTTGATCCGAAATATATCAATATCACCACGCATCGTAGCGAATATGTCTACAAAGATCTCGGCAACGGGCTCTTTCAGAGAAACCGCCTGAGAAGGCGTCCGGGAACAGTCGCTGTGGCAGCAGCCATTCAGAATAAATATAATATTACTGTGGTTCCTCATATCCTGTGCAGTGGTTTCACGCGTGAGGAAACCGAATATGTATTGCTGGATTTGCAATTTCTGAATATAACAGATTTGCTGGTACTCCGTGGAGACAAGGCTAAACATGAATCGGTATTTACTCCCGAAGGAGACGGATATCATCATGCGATTGAATTGCAGGAGCAGATTAATAATTTCAATAAAGGAATCTTCGTTGACGGTTCGGAGATGAAAGTCACCGCCAGTCCTTTCTCGTATGGCGTGGCGTGTTATCCGGAAAAGCATGAAGAATCTCCTAACATAGAGACAGATCTTTACTGGCTGAAAAAGAAGGTAGAAACTGGTGCAGAGTATGCTGTGACACAATTATTCTACGATAATAAGAAATATTTCGATTTTGTGGAGCAGGCTAAGGCAGCAGGTATCAACATTCCTATCATTCCGGGAATCAAGCCTTTCAAGAAAATCTCCCAACTAAGCATGATCCCCAAAACATTCAAGGTGGATTTGCCGGAAGATCTGGTGAAAGAAGCATTGAAATGCAAAAATGACGCGGAAGCCGAACAGGTGGGTGTTGAATGGTGCGTGGCTCAATGCAAGGAGTTGATGGAACATGGAGTTCCGAGCATCCATTTCTATTCCATCGGAGCAGTAGACAGTATCAAGGAAATAGCCAAAATCATTTATTGATATGTTTTTCAGAGACGTAATCGGACAAGAAGAAATCAAGCAACGACTCATTCAGGAAGTGAACGAGGGGCGTATTCCACATGCCCAACTCATTTGCGGTCCCGAGGGAGTTGGTAAAATGCCATTGGCTATCGCATACGCACGCTACATCAGTTGCACCAATCGGGGCGAGGAAGATGCTTGCGGTGTTTGTCCGTCTTGTGTGAAATTCAATAAGCTGGTACATCCGGATGTGCATTTCGTATTCCCCATCGTAAAAAGTGCGAAAGGAAAGAAAGAAGTGTGCGATGATTATATTGCCGATTGGCGGCCATTTGTTATTAACAATCCTTATTTTAACCTCAACCATTGGCTGGGTGAAATGGATGCGGAGAACTCGCAAGCGCTGATTTATGCCAAAGAGAGCGATGAGATCCTGAAGAAGCTCAGTCTGAAATCCAGTGAGGGTGGATTTAAGATTACGATTGTATGGTTGCCCGAGAAAATGCACCCGGTATGCGCCAATAAGTTGCTGAAACTGCTTGAGGAGCCACCCGAAAAGACGATTTTTCTGTTGGTATCCGAAGCTCCGGACATGATTCTGCCTACCATCTTGAGCCGTACTCAACGTATGAATGTGCGGAAAATTGACGAAGCCAGCATCGACCGGGTATTGCAGAGTAAATATCATGTTCAGCCTGCGGATAGCATTTCGATTGCCCATCTGGCAAACGGAAATTTCGTCAAGGCACTCGAAACGATTCATCTGAATGAGGAGAATCAGTTATTCTTCGAGCTCTTCGTCAACCTGATGCGCTTGTCCTATCAACGGAAAATAAAGGAGATGAAGATGTGGAGCGAACAGGTGGCCAGCATGGGACGCGAACGCCAGAAAAACTTTCTGGAATATTGCCAGCGCATGATCCGCGAAAACTTTATCTTTAACCTGCACCAGCGCAACCTGACGTATATGACTATTAACGAACAGAATTTTGCAACTCGCTTTGCACCTTTTGTCAACGAACGTAATGTGATGGGCATCATGGACGAATTAAGCGAAGCGCAGCTACATATAGAACAGAACGTAAATGCTAAAATGGTATTCTTCGACTTCTCACTGAAGATGATCGTACTGTTGAAGCAATAATAAATATATAACTTATGGAATATAAACTTCATAATGGGAGCGGCGGCCTTTGCTGCAAAGGATGTTCCCGACAAGATAAAAAACTGAATACCTACGACTGGCTGGCAGATATACCGGGCAATGCGGAGGAGAGTGACATGGTAGAAGTGCAGTTCAAGAATACCCGGAAGGGATATTTTCGGAACAGCAACAAGATCAAGCTGGAAAAAGGAGATGTAGTTGCCGTAGAAGCAGCTCCGGGTCATGACATCGGAGTAGTTACATTGACGGGGCGGCTCGTTCCGCTGCAAATGAAGAAAGCAAACTTCAAGGCAGACACGGAAATCAAACGTGTCTACCGGAAAGCGAAGCCAGTGGATATGGAGAAGTTCAACGAAGCGAAAGCCAAAGAACATGCTACCATGATCCGTGCACGCCAAATTGCATTGAACCTTAATCTGGATATGAAAATCGGTGACGTGGAGTATCAGGGAGATGGTAATAAGGCTATTTTCTACTACATCGCTGATGAACGGGTAGACTTCCGCCAGTTAATCAAAGTATTGGCCGAAGCTTTCCGCGTACGTATTGAAATGAAACAAATCGGTGCCCGTCAGGAAGCCGGACGTATCGGCGGAATCGGTCCGTGCGGACGCGAGCTCTGCTGTGCCACATGGATGACGAGTTTTGTTTCTGTGTCTACCAGTGCTGCCCGTTTTCAGGACATTTCACTAAATCCGCAAAAACTTGCCGGACAGTGTGCTAAACTGAAATGTTGCCTGAACTATGAGGTAGACTGTTATGTAGAAGCTCAAAAACGACTTCCTTCGAGAGAGATAGAGTTGGAAACAAAGGATGGTACTTTCTATTTCTTCAAGGCGGATATTCTAAGCAATCAGGTTTCTTACTCTACGGATAAGAATTTCCCTGCCAATTTGGTTACAATCAGCGGCAAACGTGCTTTTGAAGTCATCTCCATGAATAAGAAAGGGATGAAACCGGACAGCTTGATCGAAGAGGAAAAGAAACCGGAACCGAAGAAACCGATCGACTTGCTGGAACAGGAAAGTGTGACCCGCTTCGACCGCAGCCGGAATAATAAAGATGGCGGCAACAACGCTAACCGGAACAATAAAAAGAAGAAGAAGGGAAACAATAATAGTAATAATAACGGCAACCGCCCGCAACAACAAGCGGAAGGCGGAAATCGTCCGCAACAACCTCAACGGGAGAATGATAATCGCCCGCAGTCGTCAGAAAACGGCAACAGAGGGGAAAGAGATAACCGTCCGAGAAACAACAATAACAACCGGAACAGAGGACAGAATCAGGGACGGAACAACGAAAACAGACGTCCGGAAAGGGGACAGAACCAAGAACGTCCGCAAGGTCAGGAACGCCCGCAGCAACAAGACCGCCAACGGGAACAGCAAGGACAGGAACGTCAGGAACGCCGTCCTAATCAGGAGCGTCCTTCCAGACCGGAAAGAAATCAGAATCAGGAGAAACAGTCAACTAATGAAAAGCCTACTCAAGAATAGTATATTGAGTCTATTCAGCGCTTGCTTACTGACAGCCTGCAATGAACATACAGTGTATCACTCTTATCAATCCCTTCCCAACAAGGGATGGGGAAAAAGTGATACACTCTCTTTTCAGATTCCCATAACTGACAGCGTTCCCACTACTCTCCGGCTTTTTGCGGAAGTCCGCAACAGTATCGAATATCCTTATCATGACCTCCATTTATGTATCAGTCAGAATCTACAGGATTCTACGGTATGGCGCACTGATACCATTGCTTTCTGCCTGGCTGACTCTACCGGAAGATGGACGGGACACGGATGGGGAAGCATTTACCAATCGGAAACTTTTATTACATCTGTTCACCCTTTACATCCTGCAAATTATACTATTAAAATTATGAGCGGAATGAAAGATGAAAAGTTACAAGGATTGAGCGATGTAGGTATCCGTATTGAGAAGCAGTAAGATTAGAGTCTTCTGCCACGTCCTGCATCAATGCGCAGGAAGATAAACAGCAATATCGTAAATCCCCATAAAGAAGAACCTCCATAGCTGAAGAAAGGCAATGGAATACCGATAACCGGAGTTAACCCCAGCACCATACCGATATTAATAAATAAGTGGAAAAGGAAAATACTGACAACCGAATATCCATAAACCCGCCCAAAGTTGGAAGTCTGCCGTTCGGACAGGAAGATTAATCGTAAGATCAAAATAAGGAAAGCCAACAGGACAGCAGCCGAACCGACAAATCCTTGCTCCTCACCCACTGTACAGAATATAAAGTCGGTATCCTGTTCGGGCACGTACTTTAATTTTGTTTGCGTACCATTCAGGAATCCTTTTCCTGTCAACCCACCGGAACCGATGGCAATCTTGGACTGATTCACGTTGTATCCGGCACCGGTCAAATCTTCTTCCAAACCGAGCACTACTTTGATACGGACTTGCTGGTGAGGTTCGAGCACATTATCAAATACATAATTGCTGGAATACAGGAAGCCGACAGAACCGATTGTAAACAGGGCAATCAGGAAATAAGTACGTTGCCGCTCACTTAATGCCAAATAAATCAGATAGCCTATCACCACAATACAAAGCGCCCATTGCACCCAAACGAGGCTAAAATGTACCCAATATTCGGATATTAAATAAGCAATCAATAATATAGCCAAACTTCCACCAATGATATTGCGGGTAGCAGACCATTTCTTGCGATATACCCACACCATACCACCGGCAAATAATAAGATCAATAGTAATACGATAAATTCTCCCAGTGGTGTAGGAGTATCGGCGATAAAGACTTCATCAAAACGGATGCCGACCACAAAGTAGATTACCGCACATACGCCCGCAAAAAGCACTACTCCCGGCATTCCTTCACGATAAAGAACCAGAAAAAAAGCAAGATAAACCAATGCAGATCCTGTCTCCCGCTGCCCGATAATCAATAACATCGGGAGAAGAATGATGAACCCCAAGATAAAGGCACACTTTTCTTTCTTGATACTGAATGAATAAGAATTCATGTATTTAGCCAACGCCAAGGCCGTAGCGAACTTGGCAAACTCGGCGGGTTGCAGGCTCACAGGCCCCATGACAAGCCAGGAGCGTGATCCTTTGGTGTCCGGTGCTATGAAGATGGTAACAATGAGCAAGAGAATCATCCCCACATATATAATGTACGCGAACATATCATACATACGGTCTTCCAGCATCAACAGCACGAATCCGAGCCCGAAGGAACAGATAATCCACACGAATTGCTTGCCGGCACGGGTCGAGAAGTCGAGGAAGTCGCGTTCGCCATAGTCATAGCTGGCTCCGCAGACGCTAAACCATCCGCCAACAATCAGGAGCAGGTAAATAAAAATCGTTACCCAGTCCAGCGTTTTCCACAAACTATCGTTCCTCGTTACCATATAATATCACTCTGTTACTAAATTCTTCCGCCCTCAACTCGTTTTCCGGCGAGAGCTTGCCTTTCAAATACTGTTCCATCATCAGTGCGCCGAAAGGAACTCCATAAGTAGCCCCCCATCCGCCGTTCTCTACATAGACGGCAATAGCTATCTTCGGTTTGTTCATCGGCGCAAAGCCCATAAATACCGAGTGGTCGTGTCCGCGGTTCTGCGCAGTACCCGTTTTTCCACAGGCTTCCAAATCCGGAACCATCACTGACAGCATACGACAAGTTCCTCCGGTAGCTGCGCCACGCATCCCTTCTACGACTGATTCATAATGTCTTTTCTCAATAGTGGTATAGCGTGGTACGCGATAGATGCTGTCCAACTGATTATCTTGGATTTCCTTTACAATATGCGGTGTCACAAAGTATCCTCTGTTAGCAATGGTTGCTCCCAGGTTAGCAATCTGAAGGGGAGTGGATAGAATTTCCCCCTGTCCGATAGAGATACTGATTACTGTTAGTCCGTTCCAATGTCCGCGATAGGCTTTATCGTAGAACTGCGCATTCGGAATCAGCCCCCGTTTCTCTCCCGGCAAATCAACTCCCAGTTTGTAGCCAAATCCTTGCGAAACCATGTGGTCTTTCCAGACCGTAATGGCGTTTTGTGGCGAACCGTATTTACGATCGCCAAACATACGGAACAATCCCCAACAGAAATAGGAGTTGCACGATGTAGCAATAGCCGGAATCAATGGCAAGGGAGATCCGTGAGCATGACAGCCTACTGTCAATCTTCCGTAATGGAATCCATGTGAGCAAGGGAATGCCGGACTTTGTTCGGTGATAATTCCTTCTTGCAGAAACGTCAGTCCTTGCGCTGTTTTGAACGTAGATCCCGGAGGATACACTCCCATCAGGGCACGATTCAAAAGTGGTTTGGTCATATCACGTTGCAAGGCCAGATGGTTCTTGCCACGCTGGCGCCCAATCATCAAATGCGGGTCATAATTGGGAGAGGATACCAGACAAAGGATTTCTCCGGTCTCCGGTTCAATAGCCACAATGCTTCCAATCTTATTCTTTAATAAACGTTCGCCCAGCATCTGTAAGTCAATATCCAAACTCAATGTCAGGTTCTTGCCGGGAACGGAAGGACGGTCATATTCACCATCCATATAATGTCCCTGGATACGACCGTGCGCATCGCGAAGCAGAATCTCAATCCCTTTCTCGCCACGCAGGTACTTTTCATACGATTTCTCGACTCCTAACTTGCCGACATAATCCCCACGGATGTAGTATCCTTCTTCATCCGCTTCCATTTCTTTTGCGGAGACTTCTCCTATATCTCCCAAAGCATGGGCGGCAGCATTGTACGAATATTGACGAATGGTACGCCGTTGGATATAAAAGCCACGAAACTTAAACAGCTTTTCCTGAAAGACACCACATTCTTCCGCCGAAAGTTGCGACATAAACAACTGGTTGGTATAGCGGGAATACCCCGGATTGCGGCGACGGTCTTTCATGTCGCTCATTATTTTGAGAAACTGCGCACGGGTGATATTCAGCGATTGGCATAAATCGAGTGTGTCCAGATTCTCTATTTCCTTTGGCACGATCGTTATGTCGTATGCCGGCTGGTTGAATACCAATAGTTTACCGGTCCGGTCATAAATAGCGCCACGCGAGGGGTATTGGATCTTATTCAGAAAAGCGTTACTATCAGCATTCTTCTTGTAGTCATCGGTCGTGATCTGCAATACAAAAAGACGTATCAGATAAATCAAAACAATGGAGATAGCAATGCCTCCGATTACAAATTTGCGCTTCTCTAAGATATAATCTTTTGCCATCGTTACTTCTTAATCCCTTCTATAGCTATGATACAGGTTACAGTCAGAATAGTGCAAAGAAGCACTCGCAACAGTAACAGCCAAATGCTGGTAAATGAGAAGAACTCAATGGAGAGTAATGCCAGACTGTGCACAAAAACACTTGCAGTAGTATATTTTAAGAAAGGACTGATTCCCATCGTCTTGAAAGAGGGAATAAGGCTGTCCGGATTATCACGGGGCATGAACAGACGAAGCAAAGAGGGACGGAGAAAGGCAAGCAATACGGTAGCTGCCGCATTCATTCCCGGAGTATCGGAGAATATATCAATGGTCAGCCCGAAGAAAAAAGCCCACAACATCAGTTCATTCCGGGAAGTGCCGGAGCTGAATTTCAGAATAAAATAGATATAGAGAAAAGGAGTAGCATAGCCGGCAATATGTACACTATTAAGGATTAGCACCTGAAGAAGTACCAAGCCGATAAACCATCCGATTCTATGTATATAAGTAATAATCATTCTTTCATCACCTTATTTTCAAGTTTCTTCTGTTCTTCCTGACCTGTCCGGGCTACCACCCGAACGTCACTCAACTTACCGAAATCAGTAGCCAGCTTGATTTTCAACAGATAGGAAAGTCCGTCATTAGAGTCGGACATATCATCTACCGTCCCCACCATTATACCTTCGGGAAAGACGGTGGAGAAACCACTGGTAACGACTGTATCTCCCAAATTAAACTCTGCATGACGAGGCAAGTCTTTCAGATAAGCATAGCGCGAATCTCCATGTTCCCATTTCAGGTAGCCGAAATAATCACTGCCGATAATCTTGCAACTGATATTCGACTTGCTGTTCAGTACCGAAATCACCACCGAGTAGGAAGGAGATGTTTCATAAACAATCCCTACAATCCCATTACCGTCCACTACTCCCATTTCGGAGCGAATACCGGAAGAGGAACCTTTATCGAGCGTGATATAATTATCAACCAGATTCAAACTGTTCTTTATCACATGCGCTTTAAACAACTGATAATCTGCTTGCGGCACCTGCCGGATGCTGTTGATGGCCATAGAATCGAGCTGCTGCTCTCTCAATGCTTTTTCCAGATTAGTGATCTGTTGTTCGAGCACCATGTTGCGATCCAACAGATCTTCATTGACCGATTTCAGATGAAAATAAGAGGAAATCCCTCCCGAAACTTCATAAACCGCCCCCACAACCGTATTGGCAGAAGTGAAGAATGCACTCTGCTGATAACGGTTGAACCGAAATAACAAAACAAAACTGGCTACCTCCAATAAGATGAAGAGGAACCAGTAATTGTATTTCAGAAGGAAGTTTAATAAATTCCTCATCCCCGGTTTATCTCATTAAGAAAGAGAAACGGTCTACGTTCTTCAATGCCACTCCTGTACCTTTGGCAACTGCATGCAAAGGATCTTCCGCAATATGGAAAGGAATGTTGATCTTATCGGTCAATCTCTTATCCAGTCCGCGAAGCAATGCACCACCTCCGGAGAGATAGATACCATTGTGCACAATATCAGCATACAGTTCAGGAGGTGTATTTTCCAATGCACTCAAGATAGCAGTTTCGATCTTTGAAATTGATTTCTCCAGACAGTGGGCTACTTCCTGGTAGCATACAGGCACCTCCATCGGAAGAGCTGTGATACGGTTCGGCCCGTGAACGATATAATCTTCCGGAGCATCATCACCCAGTTCGGTTAAAGCAGCACCTACATTGATTTTGATACGTTCTGCCATACGCTCGCTGACTTTCACATTGTGCTGACGGCTCATATATTCGCGAATATCCTCTGTCAGGTCATCACCGGCTGTGCGGATGGAGTTGTTGGAAACGATACCTCCCAAAGAGATAACGGCAATTTCCGTAGATCCACCACCTATATCGACAATCATGTTTCCTTCCGGAGCTTCCACATCGATGCCGATACCGATTGCCGCAGCCATCGGCTCGAAAATCAAATAAACATCACGACCGCCGGCATGTTCCGCAGAGTCACGGACAGCACGGAGTTCGACTTCCGTACTTCCCGAAGGAACGCCAATCACCATGCGAAGAGAAGGTGAAAACAAATGGTTGCGAGTATTCACCTGCTTTATCAAACCGCGCATCATCTGCTCGCAAGCATAGAAGTCGGCAATCACTCCGTCTCTCAACGGACGGATGGTACGTATGTTTTCGTGGGTTTTTTCATGCATCAACTTCGCCTTTTCCCCCACGGCAATCATCTTTTCTGTACGGCGATCCAGAGCTACAACCGAAGGCTCATCCACCACGATTTTTCCGTTCGTGATGATGATAGTATTGGCTGTGCCCAAGTCCATTGCTATCTCTTGTGTAAAAGAAAATAATCCCATTTTTTTATTTACTATTTGACAATTTACTATTTACTATTTGATACATACTTATTACTATCTGACAATCAAATCCATATTGCCGAACGGCTGAATAGTAAATTGTAAATTGTCAAATAGTAAATCGCTTTAGTGTTTAAAATGACGGATACCGGTAGTCACCATCGCCATACCGTGCTCATTGCAATAAGCAAATGATAAATCGTCTTTTACCGAACCTCCCGGTTGGATAACAGCCGTAATACCTTCCTGATCCGCAATTTCCACACAATCGGGGAACGGGAAGAAGGCATCGGAAGCCATGACTGCACCATTCAGGTCGAAACCGAATGATTTGGCTTTTTCAATTGCTTGTTTCAATGCGTCTACACGTGAAGTCTGTCCTACACCGCTTGCAAGAAGTTGTTTATCCTTTGCCAATACGATGGCGTTGGATTTGCTGTTCTTTACAATTTTGTTGGCAAACAACATATCTTCCACTTCTTCCGGAGTAGGAGCCTTGTCTGTCACGGTTTTCAGGTCGGCTACCGTTTCAATATTAGTATCTTTATCCTGCACCAATACGCCATTCAGCAAAGCACGGAATTGTTTCTTAGGCAATTTAGCTTCCTTACGAACGAGGATGATGCGGTTCTTTTTCTGTCCCAGGATTTCGAGTGCATCCACATCATAATCCGGCGCGATAATCACTTCGAAGAAAATCTTGTTGATTTCTTCCGCAGCTTCTTTGTCGATGACACCATTCGTAATCAATACACCTCCGAAAGCAGAAACCGGATCACCGGCCAATGCATCTTTCCAAGCTTCCAAAACTGTAGCACGGGAAGCTAATCCGCAAGCGTTGTTATGTTTCAGGATAGCGAAAGTGAGGTCATCGAATTCGTCGATCAGGTCAACGGCTGCGTTGATGTCGAGAAGATTGTTATAAGAGATTTCTTTTCCGTGAATCTGGTCGAACATTGCTTCCAGATTTCCGTAGAAATAACCTTTCTGATGTGGGTTTTCACCGTAACGAAGTTGCTTCTGGCTATTAACAGAGCAACGGAAAGCAGAACCTTCGCCGGCATCGAAATAGTTGAAAATAGCCGAATCGTAGTGAGAAGAAACGGCAAATGCTTCTTTAGCCATCCAGCGACGTTCTTCGAGTGAAGAAGTAGCGCCATGCTCCATCAACATATCCAATAATGGTTTGTATTGAGCTTGAGAAGCTACGATGATTACATCGTTGTAGTTCTTAGCTGCAGCACGAATCAGTGAGATTCCGCCTATATCGATTTTTTCAATAATGTCTGCTTCAGATGCACCGGAAGCTACGGTAGCTTCGAACGGATACAAATCAACAATAACCAGATCTATCTCGGGAATTTCATATTTCTCAATCTGTTGCATATCCTGTTCCAGGCCGCGACGACAAAGAATACCTCCGAAAATTTTCGGATGTAATGTCTTTACTCTACCACCGAGAATAGAAGGATAAGTGGTCAAATCTTCCACTGCCTTGCAAGGATATCCCAATGATTCAATAAACTGACGAGTTCCGCCTGTTGACAAAAACTCTACTCCCTCTTCATGAAGTTTGGTAATAATTTCATCCAAACCTTCTTTATGGTATACAGATACCAATGCAGTTTTTATTCTTTTAGACTCTGACATTGAATTGCTTATTAAGTATTTGGTGTGCAAAGTTACGAAATATTGTTTATCGTACGTAATAAATAAGGTGTGAATTAATAAAAAAAAGCGTTGACTCTCCTCAACGGAAAATCAACGCCTCTTCGCATATATGTTCTCTATTCAAAAACTATTACCAGATAGATACTCGTTTTTCTTTAGGTACGAACATCGAATCCTGTTCGGTGATTTTGAATGCTTCATACCAATTCTGGATATGAGGAAGAGCACCGTCCACACGCCATTTGCCTAATGAGTGAGGATCAAGTTTGGTTAATCGGAGAATCTCTTCCGGACGGATATTTCCTGCCCACACATTAGCGTAAGCCAGGAAGAAACGCTGTTCCGGAGTAAATCCGTCAACAATTTCCAGCGGTGCGGCTTCTGTTGCATTCTTGAATGCCTGGAAAGAAACTTGCAAACCTCCGTGGTCGGCGATGTTCTCTCCAAGTGTCAGGCTACCGTTTGCGTGTACGCCCGGAGCAACTTCGATGCTGTCAAAGAAGTTAACCATCACCTGTGCCCGTTCTTCGAACTTTTTAGCATCTTCTTCTGTCCACCAGTCTTTCAGGTTTCCGTCTTTGTCATATTGACGTCCCTGATCGTCAAATCCATGAGTCATCTCATGGCCGATTACCACGCCGATTGCACCGTAGTTCATAGCATCGTCCGCATTCATATCGAAGAACGGAGGTTGCAGGATAGCTGCCGGGAAGCAGATTTCATTGGTAGTCGGGTTATAATAAGCGTTCACTGTTTGAGGAGTCATCAACCATTCATCCTTGTCTACCGGTTTGCCGGCTTTGGCAATCATTTCGTTGTAATCCCATTCGTTGGCACGCTCGATATTTGCCCAGTAAGAATCATCTTTGATCTCCAGTGCGGAGTAATCTTTCCATTTATCAGGATAACCTATTTTTACATGGAAGGTTGCCAGTTTCTCCAACGCTTTTTCCTTGGTCGGTTCACTCATCCATTCCAAACCTTTGATACGTTCTCCTAAAGAAGTTTGCAGGTTCTTCACCAGTGTAACCATACGTTCTTTGGCAGCAGCCGGGAAGTACTTCTCTACATACATCTGTCCTACCACTTCGCCAAGTACACCATCTACGGTGCTCACGGAACGTTTCCAGCGAGGTTGCATTTCTTTCTTACCAGACATTGTCCTACTGTAGAAGTCGAAGTTTTGTGCTTCAAAATCATCGCTTAGATAAGAAGCGGCAGCATCTATCAATCCCCATTGGAGGTACAATTTCTGATCGTCCAGTGATACGGTATTAATCACATCGGCTACTTCCTTCATGGCAGCAGGCTGACCTACGTTCACTTCTTCCAAATCTTTCAAACCGGAAACGGTGAAATAAGTATCCCAGTCAAAAGTAGGGAAATTCTTTTTCAGCGTCGCCCTATCCATCTTGTTATAATTAGCATGAGGATCACGCAATTCCACTTGTGAACGAGCCGCTTTCGCCAGACGAGTTTCGATGTTCATCACCGCTTTCACCGCTTTCTGTGCAGTAGCCTCATCATAACCTGCCAACTGGAACATTTTGGCGATATGTTCCTGATATTTATTACGGATATTTTTAGTCTGCTCGTCATTCTCCAGATAATAGTCACGCTGTCCCATTCCGATACCACCCTGATAGGTCTGTACGATATTCATGGAACTGTTCATATCATCCGCACTTACAAACATGGTGAAGTAAGGACGGATGCCTTTCTTCTGGCTCTCTGCGATATATGCGTAGATTTCTCCTTTATCCTTGAGAGCGTCAATGGCTGCCAGTTCTGCTTTGATCGGAGCTACACCTTCCTGATTCAGCTTCACGCTATCCATTGCGATATTATAAAGATCGCCTACTTTCTGCGCAGCACTGCCCGGTGCGTTATCTTTCTTCGCTGCCAATTCGGCAATCAATGCTTTCAGTTGTTCACGACTGTTTTCGCGCAACATGTCGAACGTACCGAAACGTGAATACTCGTCTGTCAGCGGATGATCTTTCACCCAACCTCCACAGGCATATTGATAAAAACTTGTACCCGGCATAGCCGTGGTATCCAGATTAGCAAGGTCGATACCGGACGTCAGCACGGCCTCTTTCTTACTGTTACATCCTGTTGTCATAAGGCATACGGCAAGAATTGGTAAATACTTGGTTACTTTCATATTGTATAAATAATTAAATAGTCTCTCTAATCAACAATCATCCTACCCGCAGTCCGGCACCGAGGAAGAAGGTGACCGACACCGAGGAACGCCTCGTTCCTCAACGAGAAACACCTGTTTCGACACCGAGAAACAGATACCCGCCAGGAATACCTTCTACCGAGGTATAGCATTTCTCTCACATAGTGCTCGGAAGTATGCGTTTTGTTCTAGTTTTTCGCTTCTTCCAGTTCCATCGAAACCCGCTCCCACTCTTCAACAATGCCATCCAACTGTTGCTTCAGTTTTTGATGCCGTTCATAGAGCTGCATATCCGAAGCTCCTTCGGGAGTTGCCATCTTCGCTTCTACGATAGCAATCGCGGATTCGGTTTCCTCTATTGAAGCTTCACAGTCCGCCACCTGGCGTTCGAGTTTCTTAATCTTCTTATTAAGTTCTTTCTGGGCTTCGTAAGAGAGCCTATTCTCCGAAGGCTGAACGGTTTCAGGTTCATTACCTTTAGCTGAAGCCGTGGGAGAAGCCGACAGTCCCGCTCCTTTCTGAAGCTCGTTCAAGCTATCTATCTTTTTCTTTTGCAAGAATTCATAGATACCTCCAAGATGTTCTTTTACAAGTCCACCACCGAACTCATATACTTTAGTCGCAAGTCCATCCAGAAAATCACGGTCGTGGCTGACAAGAATCACTGTTCCGTCAAATTCGCGGATAGCTTCCTTCAAAACATCTTTCGAACGCATATCCAAATGATTGGTCGGTTCGTCCAGAATCAGTAGATTTACGGGTTCCAGCAGAAGTTTAATCATCGCCAATCGCGTACGTTCTCCTCCGGAAAGGACTTTCACCTTTTTATCCGAAGCTTCGCCTCCAAACATGAAAGCTCCCAGTATATCACGTATCTTCAGACGGATATCTCCTGTCGCTACCCGGTCAATCGTATCAAATACAGTCAGGTTCTCATCCAACATTTGTGCCTGGTTCTGCGCAAAATAACCGATTTGTACATTATGTCCGATCGTTAGTTTGCCTTCGAAATCAATCTCGTCCATGATACATTTCACCAAGGTAGACTTACCCTCTCCGTTCTTCCCGACGAAAGCCACTTTCTCTCCCCTGTTGATAGTCAGGTTGACATCATGGAAAACGACATGGCTGCCATACGCTTTGCGCACATCTTCGCAAATCACAGGATAGTTTCCGCTACGACTGGCTGGAGGGAATTTTAAACGCAAGGCGGAATTATCTTCCTCATCTACTTCGATGCGGTCTATCTTTTCCAGTTGCTTGATACGGCTTTGCACCTGTACGGCTTTCGTTGCTTTATAGCGGAAGCGTTCGATGAAGTCTTCTGTATCCTGTATTTGTTTCTGCTGATTTTCGTAAGCACGGAGCTGTTGTTCACGGCGTTCTTTACGCAGGACTACAAACTCATCGTATTTCACTTTGTAGTCGTAAATCTGACCGCAAGTGATTTCGATGGTACGGGTAGTTACGTTATTCAGGAAAGCACGGTCATGGCTGACTAATACGACTGCATTGGCACGTGTAGACAAAAAGTTTTCCAACCATTGGATACTTTCAATATCAAGGTGATTGGTCGGCTCATCGAGCAAAAGCACGTCCGGGCGACGTAAAAGCAATTTTGCCAATTCGATACGCATACGCCATCCACCGGAAAACTCCGAAGTAGGGCGTTCAAAATCTTCCCGGCTGAATCCCAATCCAAGAAGTGTCCGTTCGATTTCCGCCTGAAAGTTCGTACCGCCCATCATCAGGAACCGGTCGTTTTCATGTGTGAAACGGTCTATCAACTGATGGTATTCTTCCGAATCGTAGTCTGTCCGTTCGGCCAATTCCTGATTCATCCGTTCCAACTTCGCCTGAAGCTCAAATATATGTTCGAATGCCAATTCCGCCTCTCCCATCACCGTCCGGTTGTCGGAGAGAATCATGACCTGTGGCAAATATCCGATGGTTACATCTTTCGGAGTAGCTACCACTCCGCGTGTCGGTGACTGCAAACCTGCCAATATCTTAAGCATGGTTGATTTGCCGGCACCATTTTTGCCGACCAGCGCAATGCGGTCTTTCTTATTAATTACATAGCTGACGTCCTCAAAAAGTGGCGTCGCATTAAATTCTACTGATAATCCTTCTACTGAAATCACTTCTGCTTCTGATTTATAACATTTTGGACTGCAAAGATACTGAATATTTATTAGATACTACTTAGTATGATACGTTATGAAAAACAAAAAAAGCAGTCATTCTTATGAATGACTGCTCTTTATCTTAATCAATGGCTCTTCTTTAGAACAACTTAGCAGGATATTCACCGGCATCTACCAATGCCTGAATCTTGTCTACTACGCTCTGACGGTCTTCCGGATAAGTGACGCCGAACCACTTGCTGGTAGTATCCAGTACTTCAACAGTGGCAGTTCCGTCATTAATCAATTTATCTACCATCAATGGGATGAAGAACTCGCTCTTCAGGTTTTCCATATTCTTCGGATCGCTTAGGAAAGTCTTGAAGAATTCCTGGCTGTAAGCGAAGTAATCAGGAGTGAAGCCCCAGAAGTTCATACTTACCGGAGTCGTATCGGGAGTAGCAGTCCATTCGCCATCATCACCGATATATTTCACTTCACCGTCCAGACGTTGAATCTTCGTACGTTCTACTACAGATGTCAACAATCCTTTAGCATCTGTACTACAGATACCACGAGATACCGTACCGCTTTCGCTCAATGTATTTCCTACACGGAAACCTACCATCGAATAAACGTTCTTTGAATTTTCAGGAAGAGCAGAAAGGAATTTGCCCATTACCTGGAAAGAATCACGACCATAGAAGTCATCACAGTTTATCACTGCAAACGGTTCTTTAATCACATCAGCGCCCATCATTACTGCATGGTTAGTACCCCAAGGTTTGGTACGGTCTGCCGGGCAAATAAAGCCTTCCGGAAGATCGTCGATTGATTGAAATACCAGTTCGCAAGGAATGTGACCTTCGTATTTGGAAATAATTTTATCACGGAAATCTTGTTCAAAATCTTTGCGGATTACAAATACAAGTTTGCCAAATCCGGCATTGATAGCATCATAGATTGAGTAATCCATAATAGTTTCGCCATTAGGACCCAGTCCGTCTAATTGCTTCAAGCCTCCATAACGGCTACCCATACCGGCTGCCAATAAGAATAAAGTTGGTTTCATAAATTGTGTAATATTAAAAGGTTAGTGATGTCAACGGCATCAGATTTCGTTGCAAAATTACAAAAATAGTTGAATCCAACAGGACAAATATCAATCATTATTTACCAAAATCGTACAAAAATCATTCATTAGAAGGGATAACCGATAGCAAAATGTATTCCCAGATTCTTCATAAAGGTTCCTGTGACATTGTAATATCCACTTCTTTCGGTATCGTAAGGCAAATGCAAAGGTATACCGAAGTCGAGACGGAACACCAGAATATCCATATCATACCGAATACCGACACCAGTACCCAAGGCGATTTGTTTCGGGAAAGTTTTCAGTTCGAGCTGAGAGTCCGGACGAGCCTCATCCTTACGCATCAACCAGACATTTCCGGCATCCAGGAAAGTAGCTCCCCAGATACTCTTAAAGATACGGAAACGATATTCCACATTTGCCTCGAAACGGAAAGTACCCGTCTGGTCGAGGTAGGAATAGCGGCTTTCCGACGGATGGTAGCCACCCGGTCCGATGCTACGCACCGTGAAGGCACGAATACTGTTGGCACCGCCTACATAGAATTGTTCGCTGTAAGGGGCTATCGTTGCATTACCGTAAGAGAAGAGAGCACCCAAGGCCACACGGGAAGCAATCTTATTATTCTTGTCCATATTCCACAAATGGCGGAACTCCGTATTCAGCTTTACAAACTGTGCGAAAGGTACGTTGAGCAAACGCTTATCTTCTTTGTTGAAAGGCTGACCGAAAGCACGGTAAATCAAGGAGGTCAGGTTTCCGGCAGAAGTGACGGTGGATTGCCACCAAATCGGATTTTTTATACCGCGTGCGGAAGCGTTATCATACGTATAGGTATATTCCATGGCAGGAATAAACTGGTCTTTCAAACTGATATATAAGGCCGGATTGGCTTCCGCTATTGCAATAAATTCGTCCGATTGATGTTGCAGGACATTGAATGTCAGTTTGAAAGGGGTAATACTATGTCTGCTTGTACGTGTCGGCTGGAAATCATAGGTAGCATTTCCACCGAAGGATAACAGTTTGTAATATCTGGCACGGTTCAACTGGTCGACGTACAGGCGGAAAGTCGTCGTTGCCGGAAAGTCGAACTCCCGTTTTCCCAAATGCGGGAAGACCACCCGCGGGAAAGTCAAAGAAGTAGAAACTCCCATCTCCCAGCTATTCATCAGAGAACTCTTCTCTCCTCCTCCGGTTTGCCACTCATAAGAACCTTTCAGCTTTACATTCCAGCTTTCTCCACCTCCGAACACATTGTTCCGGGTGACGCCGAATGAGGCTCCCGGCCCGGTCTGGTCGTTACTCTTGGTTACGACATTCAATTCCAGTTCGGCATCCAACGGCTTGGCAAAAGTAGCTTGCATTGTTACTTGCAAGGTATCGCAAACGGCTGTTGTATCTTTTGGAGCATATTGCAGATCCAAGTAACTGAATATTCCCAGCTGACTGAGCTTCTCCTGAATCTGTTCCTGCCGATACTGGCTGTAAAGTCGGGTACGATTGGAAGCACGCATCTGTGTATTCCGCACAAATTGCTGATAGTTCAACCACCGATAAAGCATGTTCGGGCGAACCTGCAGTTTCTTATAGAAATGAATATTCAGATTCTTGTACAACATGCTATCATTCGGCATTTCTCCATTTTTCCCGTATAAATAGACGGAAGCATCTCCTACATAGTAAGGACGCTGCGCAGCAGCAGGCAACCCCGACACAGGAATCAGACGAAGACTGATGTGTCCTCCGGGAACTAAGGTTGTATCTGCCTGATAAGTCATATAGTCGGGACGGAAGTAAAAATATCCCCGGTTACGCAACAGCGTACTGATACGGGTACGTTCTTCATCCAGATCGACCACGTTAAACTGCTCACCGGGACTTATATAGGACATCCGGCGTCCCCGTTCCATAATACGTAAAGTTTGGGGAGTGAAACGTTGATAATAGACCGTATCAATAAAATAAGGATTCTTCATGTCAACCGTATAAAGAATGCTTGCTTTCAGGCTGTCTTTCTTATCCACCAAGGTTTCATAAGTCACTTTCCCATTAAAATAGCCATAATCACGGAGCAAGTTAGTAGCCACCTTGATACGCACTTCCGGGTTGACAGTGGAAATAAATACCGGAGGGTTGGCAGCCAGGCGGTTGAACATCCACTTTCCAAATCCCTTTTTATATTTCACAAAGTCGTTATACATCCACATCTTAAAAGGAATAGGCAGAAGGCCCCCTAACATCTTTGTACTGGGAGTTTTGTCAAGAGCCGCATCAATCTCTGTCAAAGCCGTCTCTCCTACCGGTGTTGCCGACTTATTCTCTACCACCGTTTTTCCTCCTGTATAAAGTACCTCCCCTTCAGGCAGGTGTTTTGTCACCGAACAGCCCGAAAACAAAATGATACCAATCAGACAACTTGCTAATATGTTACTATATATCCCTTTCATGCTTACTTCTTTTTCTTAAAGATGAACAGTTCACTGAGTTTGTCCAGTTTCTTGCGAAGTACCAGACCGACTCCGGTTTCCGTAATCTCGCCTTCGAGTACACTCTCGTAGTTTTTATCGTAGAACAGACGGACATAACGGGTTCCGGTTCTATCCAAACGATATTCCAGAGAGATGTTATCGATAAAGGATTCCGCATCATTCGTCGCATTCTCACCTGTGGAAACTTTACCTCCGATTACAATCTGGAAACGGTTATTGAAGAGACGTTGTGAATAACGGAAACTGTAATCCGTACGCTTACCACCCGTATCCGACAGGTCGTGGTCTTCGATACCGACAGAAACGCTGGCGTTTTTCAGGTTCCCCATCAATGAGTTGATTTGGCTACTTAATACGGAGTTCAATGCAGAACCCATATTCAGTTTACCCAGTCCACCACCTCCGCCACCAATCGGTCCGGTGCCAAGGTAGGTTTTCATAACCATGATATATAGAGCCTGTTTACCTCTCTCTTCCGCGCCCATAGCCGTCAACTCATTTTGTATGGTTGCGTCTTCAGGGGCAGATACGTCAAAGGCGAAAGAAAGATTATCCAGTCGGTTCTTGACAACGATGGACACATCGAAATTAACCATACGTGTTCCGCCATTCTCTCCTTCGGAGACAGAAGCACGGATACGGTCGGTTGCTTTGAAGTTCAGCATCGGGTCCATAGGATTTCCCGTCCATTCCACATAGCTGCCGTTGTCGATAGCAAATTCTTTGGCAGCGATGACAGGCAAAGCATATTTCATCAAACCGCCGCTCAACGTATAGCGTCCAGTCAATGTCAGATCACCTTGCGGAGTATATTTCATTGAGAGGTCACCTCCTCCCTCCAGTTCAACACGATTGTCATTGCTTGCGTCCAAATCGACTTTCAAACGAACGGACGGGTCGATGTGTACCATCATCACCATATCCAGCCCGCCTAAAGAAACGGTCGGCACTTCTTGCTGAACAACCGTCGTGGTGTCACTAAATGAAGTAAAGGTTACCAAACTTCCCAAACGGTCCTGCACAGTCAACGGTGAATCGGTCAATATATAAGAAACATCTGTATTGCCCAACAAGCTCATGTTTCCACGCATATTCAATCCGTCTAACGGACCTTTCACCGTTGCCCGAAAATCAGCATATACTTTTCCGTAAACCAGACTTTCACGGGTACGTTTGGCATCCAGAAGCGTATAGTTCTGCGCCAGCAGATTCAGATTTGCCATTGGGCGGGACATATCTCTGAAATCGACAGATCCGTCAATCGTAAATGGATTCTTTCCTGTTGTATAAATAGCGAACTTATCAAGTTCCAAACGATTATTCTTTATCTGCACCGGGCGGTTGTCGAACCGGAAGTTAGCCCCATACTGCCGGGAAAGGACAGTAACACTATCCAATATCAGTTCGCCATTAATCAAAGGCTGTTCGGTGCTACCGGTAATGTTCAGATTACCATCCATATCACCGGCTAATGTAACCATCTGATCGGGAATGAATACGTTCGCTACACGGAGCGGGAAGTGCTCCAAAGTGGCATTTACTTCCAGGCTATCTTTTCCTGTCCGGGTTGGGACCAATTTGCCATCCGCCACCATCACTTCCACATTGTCATGATTCAGATAAGCGTTAAGATATTGTTTTCCTTGTTCACCCGGCAACCAGGTAGCTCCTAATGTCACATCACCAATTCGTTGACGTTCATAAGTCAGCTCGTCAATAGATGATTCAACCGAGAGTTGAAGGTCTTTTTCAGTCTGTACGTAGTGTGCTTCCGCAGAGAATAAACCGGTTATTTCCGGGAAGTAAGGCAGTACTTTGCTCAATTCGGCTAAACTGATTCTTCGGATTTCGACATCAATATTCTGTAAAGAAACAGTGTCCCCCCGCACCGAATGTACACGGAATCCCATTCCTTCATCGTCCCACATATCTACATTAGCGTATACACGCATATTCTTATGCACATAAATCCAGTTGTGATTCTCATTAAAATGGAATTTCTGGAAGGCGATAATCGGTTCTTCCGGGATTAATGTGAAAGCTAATCCATCGCCTTTTCCTTGCCCTTCAAACAAAGGACGTGCATTGACACCGAGCCGTACGCCCGTTTCTCCTTTTCCATTCTTAAAATCTACCAGCAGTTCCGCATCCCGGTCACGAATCTCTCCCGTCAGTGTAGTAGAAAAAGAGAATTGCGGATTCTTCGGTCCGTTAATAACGCCGGCACGCAATTTCATGAGTGTAGTATCTTGTTTGACGGTAAAGAAAATCGTGTCTAGTTGTAAGGTGTCTACTTTCAAAGCGTGAATAGCGGCTTTTCCATTGATTCCCCAATCAGGAGCCGTTCCAAATTTCACTGAAGCATCATGGTAAGCAATCTTTTTAGTAGCCAGAAAATACGCCAAGGGGTTTTCTTGCCCTGCAGAGAAAGAGAAAACTGCCGTCGGTAACGCCTTACGCAATTCAGCGTGATTCAATGCTTTCTCATCAATCTGCTTCATCAATACATCCACAAAATGAGTAGATTGGCGAATTAAAGGATTAACACCGGAGCGTGCGCTCAAGTCGAGTTTCATATCACCGGAGATTAAATGTGCCGAAACTAAATCCCGACGGGCTTCGGCAACTAAGTTAAAAGTCAACGGACGCTTCATTGACTGCGGCATAATTCCCAGTTCATGCAAATCCAGTTGAGTAACATCAATCGTTATTTTACCGTCGGGGTAACTGTGTGCCAGATTATATTCAGCATCTGTTATCATTTTCAATAAAGCATTATCGCTTGTCAGATGTGCAGTGACCAATGCGCCTTTAAGTTCTCCCGTCAGATCAAGATCGGAAAGATGGTATTTAGCATAATGAAGTTGATCTAATGCAAGATTCAATTTGGCAAATGAATGGTAGGACATGACATCTAATCCACGACCATTAGCTGCAGCCGAGAGAGAAAGTTCATAGATAGAGTCTTTCGGAAGGAAACTATGAAGTTGCAGATTGTCTATTTTCAGATCAGCCTTATAGACTTCGGTAGCGGTATTTAAGGCCGCATTCACATCCATAGCTCCTTGTCCTTCTTTCAAACGGAGATTTGCTTTATATTCAGGACCTTTGATATCCACTTTCGCCACCAGATTCATACTGTCAGGAATAACAAGCGTGCCATTAGGGGCTTCTCCCGACAGAGCGGTCAGGAAGTTTAGGTTTTGAGTGGTCATTTTCAGACCGATGGTTCCGGTGCGTGTGAGGCTGTCGGCGAGGTTTTCCAAAAGACCACCGCCCTCCAATGCAAAAGCCCCTGGCAGGTCTACTGTAAAGCGGGAAATCTGCATTTCTTTCAGATTGCCATCCGTACCGGCACGGATGACGAGCGGGCGGAATGGATAGGCTTCTTTGAAGCTTTCAGGTAGAGCACCGGCAAATAGCATGACGTCTTCTTTGCCAATATAGGCATTGAGACGGGCAGATAAGCGGCCCGTAGTCGGGATGTTGACCAGTTCCCAATAGGTATGTGCAGATAAATCGATTTCAGAATGTGGAGTGTTCAGTTTCAAACTGGGAACACAGATAACAGAATCATTGGAGTAGGCTCTACCCGTCAGGGCAGTGACGCTCAATCCGGAGCGTTCGTTCATGGTAAATTCACGAATGACTGCGTTCATATCCCTCCCTTTATACAGCAAGGAATCCAGAGCGATGCGAATATCCCGAACGGCAATATGAGAAGCGTCGAAGCCCTCTGTCGGTTGAGCAGTTCCGGTATCATAGCTGGCGGAGGTTCCCGATAATAAGAACTTCTTCAAGTCGTAGTATTGATTCTTCAAATCTGCTTGAGCATTATTGATGGCCGCTTCTCCAATATGGGCCGTCATACGCATGGAATCAGCAGGAAGTTGCATGCCGAACGATACATTTTTCAATTTCAACTGATGAAGAGCTACTTTCCAGTTGATCGGAGCAGAAGCTGTGGTATCTTTGGGCGTAGTTGTGGTATCATTCATCAGTAGCTGCATGTGAGTGTCGGATAGTTCGACCTGATTGATTACCGCTAGTTCATTAGACAGATCGACGCCATGACTTTGCAGGAAGAAACGTCCCAAAACGCCTTTAATCTTCATTCCCTCCATCAAATCGGCTGAATTAACGGCTACCCGGCTCAAAGTCACTTCATCCACTTCAACTTTTCCTTTTATCAACGGCCATGCCTGTACACGGACATTGAGGCTTTCTAAAGACAAAAGGGTGTCCGGCTGTTGAATGACCTCCACGCCACGTACCAACAGATTAAGTGGGAAACGAAGGTCTATCCGCTCCACCTGAATCTGCATGCCGGTTACTTTAGAGGCGTATGCAGTAACCTCCCGACGCAAAAGATTCTGAACGGGAGGAACATAAAGCAATACCATTAGTATTACAAAGAGTATTATAGGAGTAAGCAGTATCCAGCTTACCCAACGTATCCATTTTCGTTTCATGTAAAATGTGTCAGTGTAAATAAGGTGACACAAAGTAAACAAATTATTCCGAAAAAAGGTTGACGACAGGAGCAAAATGTTCTGCAACAAAAGAAATATAAGTATTCTGTTTTTTCTGACTTCACCAAAAGCAGCGACTTATATTGCTTCATTTATATCATAATAAAAAAGATGAAGTTACTTGTTAGTCATATTACCCAATGTATCCGATTGTCTAATAAGACAGATATTGGCTCTATTTACAGATATACAGAATTCCTTAAAAAATACTATCTTTGATAATAAAAGCAGCGTTCGCCACTAGCTTTAAATCCCCATTGATCAGAAGCTTCAACAGCGATCAAATGAACACCTTCGCAGCACTCTTTAGGTAATTGTAGTCCCCAGATTTGAGGAGAAAATTGCCTTCTGAACGGATTTCTACGATTGAAACGAGTTGGATATATTTTTAGCTGATTCCAACTTCTCACCCTTGCTACATTCACATCAAGTTCTTCTTTCTTCTCACATAATAACCATTCACCATTATCCAAACGACAACGTACTATTGTACTATCTGAAGCTCCATAAACAGTTACAAGCATTTCTCCCTGGTGTTTGTTTCTCAATTCATCGATATAAACATCTGTCGAGTCAATACCTGCAATCCAAATATTCATCTGTCGGGAAGCATCCATCCCTATGCCCTTATACCGGAAAGAATAGTCTTTCTCTGTAAAATCAAAAACAAAATAATTACGAGGAGTACCACATTGCATCAAAGCAGACGGAATACCTTCCCAATCCTTTTCTCCCACCCACCAGAAACCACAAGAAGCCCCTGTTACTAATTCATGTACACAAACATCCTGACCATGTAAAAAATTCCTCTCCACCTGATGCATGTGCCCAGTCAAAGCTAAAACATTCCCTCGTCCTTCTAATATTTCAATCAATGCGGATGAATTAGTAGTATGTACTAATGGAATATGCATACAAAGTATGATCTGAGCATTTTTAGGTACAAGTTTCAGATCATTTGAGACAAAGCGCAATTGACTATCAGAAATCTTCCCTACATAAGAACGTGTTCCTTTACCATAGACATTATTTAGAACAATAAAATGTACGTTTCCTTCGTTAAAAGCATAAGTCGCTGATCCAAAAGCTGTATTATATGAAAAGGTTTGATTAATCCTTATAGAATCAGCATCCCGATCGTGATTACCTATAACTGTCCATGATTGTACAGGCAATAGTTCCATCATCTGTTTGATAGCGGGAAATAAATTTAAATTGTTATTCACTAAATCACCTAAAAATATATTGAACGAAGACGAATCTGCTTGCAAAAGTTCTGGCCATAAAGAACGGGAAGCATAATCCAACTCCTGAGAATTACCGACTTGTACATCTCCTATTGCGTTTATTGAGAAATGCTTATTTACCTTTTTCTTATTCAATCCAAAATTGATTTGTTGCGTCTCGGTATCCCCATGACTATTCCAATAATAAAATCCTGAATTTACTATTTGATTAGACAATAGTGTCCAATTATTCGGAAGAATCGGGAAGATACTGTTTCCCTTAGAAAGTCTGATTCTGAAATGTCCCTGTTTATCTGCAAGTAGAACAGTATCTCCATTAGATATGGCTATTCCCGAAATACCTTTTTCTCCTTTGTCCTGAATCCCATTTTGATTACCATCTTCATAGACACAACCTTCTATCCAAGCAACATCTTGAGCCAAACATTTTGTGGAAACAAAACTGCCTAATAAGAAGAATATATATATAATCATGAACTTTTTCATTTTTTCATCTTATTAATATAAAAACAAGGAAGGATATATTAAGATAAAAACCATCTATACCCTTCCTCGCATTTACATTATTTTATTAAAAGCATAACGTTTACTTATCTGTATATTTAAAAACTATAGCATGGTTATTGTCATCTGTAAATGAAATATATCCAACTCCTGTGGAGGAGAAAGCTATATTCAAATTACTAGAAGCAATATCTGCTAATTTATGAGGATCTGACCATTGCTTAGTTTCATTATCCAAATAAATAACCTTTGGATAATCTTGATCTTGTTCATCTCTGTAGGCAACAAAAGGAGTACCATCAGGAGCTATTGATATGGCCACTGAAGTTGAAGTTGAGGTTTTAAAATCCAAAGGCAATGGATTTCCTCCTACTGTGGACCATTGTTTTGTTACCGGATCATATTTCTTTAGTCTCAAGTTATACACACCTGATGTCACTGCATCATCACTTGTTAAGATATAAAGTGTACCATTTTCTTCTGCTTCAATATCCAATCCAACAATACCAGTCTGAGTAGCATTTGGTTCTACATAGTTATTTAATAGAATACTCCATGTTCCATTTTTATATTCATATACTGAATGACCATAATTTACGCCTGCTACTGCCCCACGGTTAACCACCAACAGATAGGCAGCATGCTCTGTCTTAGCAAGATTACAATTATAGATTGGAGTCCCGGAAGCCAAAAGTGGTAATTCACTACTCGCCCAACTGTTCTGATAAATAGACATAACTAACACTCGCCTTGGAAAAGAAACTTTGTTGCTATTGTTCACTTGTGAAACAATAGTCTCTCCATTATCTAATACTCTTAAATGTAATTGCTGAGATTGAGCATTTACAAATCCTTGATTACCTACATAATTCCAGGTAGTCCCATTCCATTTCATTAAAGACGCAGCACCTGCAACTGTGGTAGCACTGTTATCAGAATAAACGACATAAGGAATTCCATCCTTGTCAATATCAAAATCATAATTTGACAAACTAACTTCTCCTCCAAAGCCTTCTAAAGAACCAACTGCTGTCCAAGTTGTACCATCAACAAGTTTTATGACAGCCATTTTCTCTTCTTCTTTTAGTTTAAAACCAAGATATGGAACTTGATCCACCGGGTTTATTTTTAAAACAGATCCACTGAAAACTGATGTCGCTGTAAAGTCCGGCATTCTTACCCAAGCCATATTAGAAGACTTAGCAACTGTTATCGTATACTTTACATTCTGTTTTCCATTACTAACAATGTAATCTACAGGAGCTGTAAAATCATTGGCAGTAGCACCACTAACTTGTGTAACTCCATCTACCAAGACGATATTACCATCGTTCGTCGTAAAGCGAGCGACAAGTGCACTTTTATCTATAAATGCAGGCATAGTAACCTTAGCTGTTGTGGAAGATAGGGTAGCTATATAATCATCTGATAATATACTTGAATTATCTTCAGCATAAAACCCAAAGGTTAACAGCTTAGCTTCAACTCCTTCATCTGTCCCATCATTCTTGTCATCCGAACAAGATGAAAACGCAGCAAACAATACAATTACTGCCATCCAAAATAAATCTTTCATTCTATTCATACCATAAATATTTGTGGACCGGAGTCCTGTTATACAATCATATTATTACTAATTTTTAGGGTAAAGCACAGCTTTTATCATGGGAGTAGTGCTCAATAAAGATTTTGCAAAAGAAGAAATATCTTTTGCTGTTATACTATTTACTGTTTGTGCATAATTATTCAGATATTTCCAATCCTCCTGTTGATTGAATATGGAATTGCGAATCCAAGAAGTCCAAAAAGAGTTTTTTTGTTTATCCAATTCAAAATCTTTCAAAAGATTACGTTTAACATCCGTTAATATACCGTCAAATGATTCCGGATATTCATAAAGTCTTTGTAATTCTTCTTGTGTAGCATTAACCAAACTATCAACATCCTCTGGCAAGCAGACAAATCCAATCATCGTTCGTGATAAGAAAGAAGGATATAAACCCGCACTCGAAGCTACGCTTACACTATAGACTTTTCCCATTTCCTCACGCAAACGGTTAAGTAAACAAGTGCGCAACATCGCTTTCATTACATTCGATTTCAATGTGAATGAGCTAAACTCCTCTAACAAACTGTCTTGCTGGAAAATCAATGAAACTGATGCTTTAGGAGAATCCCCCGTGTGACGTATCAATGAACAGGATTTATAAGGTATATTACGTTCTGTATAACACCAATCCGTATCATTCGATCCTTTAGGTAATCCACCGATATATGTAGTGATTAACGGCTTTATATCCTGTATAGTACAGTCTCCCAAAATAACAAATGTGTAATCTTTCGCTGCACCATAAAAACGATTGAATAGAGGAAGCATATCCTCTTGCTTTACATATCGTGTTATTAAAGAATCAGAAAGTATTGTATTTGTGTAATTTCGTCCGTTCAAAAGCCACATTAGTTCTTCCTGAAAAAACTCCGTCGGACTTTTTTGCTTGACACGATAATTTTCTTTTGTCTTCTCTATTGTTTGTTTACAAATTGCTGTATCCAACTGAGGGTACATCCATTTGGTATAGAGTAGTTGAAACATTGTTTCCATATCCTTTACCTGCGATACTCCAGCTAGCCCAGTACGTGTCTTATCAACAAGTAGACGCATAGAAGCAGAGTTTCCTGCCAGAAAATAGTTCAATGCATCCCTTGAAAAATTTCCGGCTCCAGAAAGTGAAATAATACTGGGAGCGAATAGACCTGTATAATAATGTAAAGAATCTAAAGAATAAAGCCCTCCTTTCCGAAAACCAGTCAACAACACCTTCCCCTTATCGAGTTCTGAAGACTTAAATATAATGCGCGTGCCATTATTTAGCCAAAGAGACACAGCTCCTATCTCTGGTATATTTTCTTCTCTGACAATATGTCCCCCCGACGGTAATTGGCATAATTCATCCGGTACAGAAAAATATTTATTATACCGTTTCGAAGATTGTTTTCTGGCTTCTTTTATAATTGACATCAAAGTCGCATCTCCATTCACTTCCTTATTAGCTTTTTCATTTGCTCGCAATAGATAATGCATCTTTTGGGGTGAATATACTTTTGCCAAATTCCTAACCAAAGCAACAGAGTCTAGTTCTGGAAAATATCGTTGAACTAATCGATACTCTTCTTGTAATGAGGTAAATCTGTTTCCTACATAAAAATCGGCATAAATATCGTTCATTAATTCAACGGAAGCAGGATTTTGCTGATTTTGAAGTTTATTCTCCAAGTTATTATAAATAACCTTTTTGGCACGTTCTATTTCCGTCTCAGTAAACCCATAACGAAAGATTTGCTGTTGCTGTGCAATAAACTCCGAAATACCTTTTTCCATTTTCCCAGGTAGTAGTTCTACCGAACATAGCAATACTCCAGTTGCATTCAGAAAACTTGAGTACTGAATACTGGCTTTCCTATAAGAAGGATTTTCAAAAGCCCAAGCATTCATTCGCATCTTAAAAAGGCGATTCAATAATGTTCGGGTCAAATAAGCCTTATAATCCTTTGCTGTCTGAACCGGTTTTGAAAGTGGCAGCAACTGAATCATATCCAATTCTATTGTTTTCAGCGATTCATTGGTAAGTATCTTTACCGCTTCCTTTTTATAAACAGGAATGTGGCATTGCTTCCAAATAGGAGAGGCAAGAGACGATAGTTTCCCGAATTTCTCCTTTATAAGCGTCTCAACCTGTTCAGGATTTATATCACCTACAACGGCCACAGCCATTAGTGAAGGATGATACCATGTTTGATAATAATCCAGAATATCCTCTCGTTTACAGTTTCTAATGACAGCCGTATCACCAATAGTCATTCGTTCGGAATAGTGCGAACTATTCAGAAGCTCCAATAGAAAAGCTGTATCACTATCGCGTTTGGCATCTCTCTTCGACAACCATTCCGAAAGTATAACTCCACGTTCTTTTTCTACCTGCATTGAATCGATAGAAAGCCCGCCTGCCCAATCAGCTAAGATAGTTAATGTTGAATCTACCATTTGAGGATTGGATGAAGGCAACTGCAATTTATACACAGTCTCATTAAACGAGGTGTGCGCGTTTAAATCTTTCCCGAATTTGGCTCCTTTCGACTCTAAGAAACGAACCATACCATCAGAGGGGAAATGATAACTACCATTAAATGCCATGTGTTCTAGGAAATGAGCCAATCCTCGTTGATTCTCCTTCTCCATGACGGAACCAGCCTTCACAAACAAACGATAAACGGCTTCCCCTTTGGGATTCGTATTCGGGTAAATATAATAGGTTAATCCATTATCCAGTTTTCTTACAATCAGATTCTTATCATACTGTAAGAACTCCGATGATTGCCCGTATACAACAGGGCTTAGCAATAAGCCTATAAAAATCAGCCATAAAAACTTTTTCATTCTACTCCTTCATTAATTCTGTTTCTCTATCACCAGTTCGCGCTGTAAACCGTCGGGACCTGGAAGCCCCATAGTCAGTCCTTGATTATTGCCAGTCAAACGAATGGTTATTGTATTGTCTTTGTTCTCATCTAAATGATTTGGCATCCATCGGATGCGTATGGGCATATCATAAATACCCGGTAGAAAAGTTAATGTACTACCCTTTGTTACCAGTTCAAAATCAACACCGGATTTCAGACCATCTCCTACTATGACTTGATAGTTCACTTCCAGATTCTCAGTCAGAGGTTTCGAACTCAGATACACACTATAAGTATTAATGTTATTCACATCCGACTTGACAATAACTTTAGATACACCTTTATCTGTCATAATATGAATAAAAGGCGTATCATAAGGCTCTTTCTCATCAGTAGTACATGCCCAAAGGCAGCTTATTAGTAATATAAAGTATAGTGATCTCATAAATGATTTATTTTTAATTGTTTACTGTCGGATTGGGTTGCATATTTGTATTCGCATTCAATTCTACTTGCGGAATAGGCAATACAAAATAATCACTAGGATAAACGATCTTTTCCACTGAAGAATTCGTATTTTCCTCACGTTTAAGATCCTGCTTCCAGCGTATAATGTCAAAGAAATTATGTCCCTCAAAACAGAGTTCCTTTACACGTTCCTTCTCTATCAGTTGTATCAGTTTTGCGTCTGAATATTGACTAAGTGTATTGACTGCATAGTCTGTATCTACAGCACGCTCCAAAATAGATTTAAGATATCCGGAAGCAGCTGTATAATCTTTCAGATGCCAAGCTGCTTCAGCAGCATTCATATACATTTCGGAAAGACGGAAAACAAATGGATCATCCCTATTCACTTGATTATCTGGCTGTTTTAGAGAATAATATTTGGAACAATAAGCTATTCCATCTTTATTTCTAAGTAAGCCAAGACGGATATCCCCTTCATCGAACAACGTAAATAATGTATCTGCAGGAACACAGGAAGCATCATAAAAAGCCTTTAATTTTCCTGATTGATCTATTCCATTCAATCGAAAGATAGCTTCTCCCGTAGTAGAAAGATCCTGGTACATATTTAAATAGGTATCTCCTTGAGACAGTTTCCCTGTCCCAATTGCCAGTTTTGCATACTTCAGGGCGTTATTCCAATCTTCCATATACAAATAGACTCTCGAATATAATGCGTTGACCGCTTGTAAAGAAGCATAATATATTCCACTTGATTCAATGCCCCTGAAACAATCGGCAGCTCGTTCCAAATCTGCTAAAATTTGTAAATATACTTTCTTAACACTCTCCCTGGAAACATTATCATCGGGACCTGGAGTTTTTAATAGAATAGGAACTCCTAAATGTGAAGCATCTGACGTGTAATTATAAGGTTGTGCATATACCCTACATAAATCGAAATGGCACAATGCCCTCAAGAATAAAGCTTCTCCGAGAATACGTTGACACATATCCTTTGCATTCGGATAAGCTGAAATCACCTGAGGCTGATATTGAATTACATTATTCACATTTGCCAAGGCTTCATATATTTTACGCCAAATATACCCTACAGCTCCTGTCTCTTGTAAAGCATCAGAAGTAAAATTATACTGATCAAGCATATCTGCTCCTGCAGAGACATACTTCATTGACAACATATTTCCGGCAACATCCGGATATTTTGTAAACTCATTGTCATAATAAGCATACATCTTATTATATGCGCCAACCAGCCCTGCATTAAGTCCGTCAGGATCTGAAAGGAATGAAGGGATTGTTGTTTTTCCTTTTTCTTCAACTTCTAAAAAATTGGTACAACTGCTAACCAATTGCATAATGATGCATAAAGCACCGACTAGTAGATATATTCTTTTTTTCATGTTATCTTAAACCTATTTAATTATAATCCTACATTTAGTGCTATCGAGAAATATCTTTCCATCGGATAACCACTCATACATGTTTTATAAGAATTATGATCCTTTCCCGAATAAGGGGTCCAGACCCATAAATTATCTCCAATTAAAGAAATAGAACAATCTTTTAAGCCAGTCGAATGTAGAATTGTCCGGGGAATTCGATAGGAAAATACTAGATTCTGCAAACGAACCTGAGTTTTGTTATACAAATAACGGGTAGAGTTCATCACCGACTGAGTAGAGACACCCCATATTGGTTTAGGGTTCAGCACTAAATCGCCGGATTTTTGCCAACGATTCAACTGGTCAATAGACTGATTTTCCGTCATTATATTCAACCCATCCGAATTACTTGCCCTACCGAAAGATGTAAATCCGTAGCCTCCTATTGAATAATTGAACATAAAGCGCAAACTAAAATCTTTGTACGTTAAAGTATTTGTCAAGCCACCAGCTAGGACAGGAGTTGAACTCTTATACGGGACACGGTTATCCGTACTGTAAATCCGTGTTATATTCCCTTTTGCATCATACCACAAAGGTGCTCCGTCACGAGGATCAACTCCAGCCCAGCGCACTAAGTTATATGTATGTATGTCATATCCTTCCCTCCAAACCATCTCACCCATATTTTTCTGAATGCCATTATATAGCTCTAAGAGTTTATTACTATTATGTGCTAGATTCAGATCAGTTAACCAACTGAAATCACCATCTTTCTTCGGCCGGAAATTGTGACTAGTTATAGTCACTTCAATCCCTTTATTTAATATTGTTCCTACATTTCTATACACACGAGTATCACCTGTCGTTCGAGAAACATCTAAATTACTCAACAAATTAGTTGTCTTATTATGATACCCTTCAACTTCTATATCCAAACGATCGAACAAGCGTACACGAACACCTATATTTGTCATATAAGTAGTTTCCCAACTCAAACGGCTGTTTGGACACCCCGACATAACACCACCTATTTCTCCTGCATAAGAATAACTTTCCCCATAAGAATATAAGCCAAGAGCTTCCTGAGAACCTAAGCGGGAATTTCCATTTGCCCCATAACTAGCTTTTATTTTCAAAATATTCATCCATGGAATATTGTAAAAACTCTCATTCTGAACATTCCAAGAAACTCCTATAGAACCAAAATTAGCCCAGCGTACATCTGACCCAAATTGTGAATTTCCGTCTCTACGTCCATTTAATGTCACATAATATCGATGATCGTAAGAATAACTAAGCTGCCCTAACATAGAAGCTTTGCGTTTCGTCTTACTAGTATTAGTCCCTTTACGCTCTTTTGCATAAGACACATCTTGAATATGATCATTAATGAAGCCTGACCCTGTAACTCCAAGTGTCACATAGTCCTGTGAACCAGCCTCAATCCCCAATAATCCACTTATATCATGTTTATCAAAAGACTGCTTATAATTAATGCGATGTACAGTAGTCCAGTTCATCATATTTAATGAGTTTCTAGTGGAATAACCTATCGGACCATCAGCGCTCGTCATTCCGGACCAATTAGTACGAGCATAATAAATTTCTTCCTTACCTGACTGATAATCAACACCAAATTGTCCTGTGTAAGATAACCCTGAAAGAATATCATATCTCAACATTAAATTGGCATTCGTATATAAAGTCTTTTGATTATAAATATTCTCTTCCCTTTCCGCTACACTGTTCAAGAAACGGTTCTCCGACCATTTAGGACTTCCATCCGTTTCTTTTCCGGATATAACCTTATTGTAAAGACGAAAAGTTCCATCTTCATTATATGGTTCGAATATCGGTAAGTACTCATAATAATCCCTTCCTGGATTAAACAAATCATTCACATTATAAGAAGTAGCAAGATCAACCGAGACCTTAAACTTTCGAAGAAAAGTAAAATCCAAATTAGAACGAATAGAAAAACGCTGTTGTTTATTCCCTTTCACCGTTGCTGTATTCTCTAAATAAGAAGCTGATAAATAATACGCTGTATTCCGAGCCCCTCCCATTAAAGATAAATTTGTTTGAAAAGTATTAGCGGTATCATAAAACACATCTGTCCAATCTGTATTTGTAAGGCTGTATTTGTTCATTTCATTATCAGTATAGGGAAAGTATTTTAAATCGTTCCCTGCATTTTGATAAGCTTCCTTAGCTAACATTAGATATTGATTGGCATTCAGAACTTTCGGACTAGTACTCTTATCAATCTTTGCAACTCCATATTGAGCCGTTAAATGAATACGCAAGTCACCTTCTTTTCCTTTTTTAGTTGTTATCAATATGACTCCGTTTGCACCATTCGCTCCGTAAATGGAAGTTGCCGTAGCATCCTTCAATACTGTTATTGACTCAATATCATCAGGATTGATAAAAGATAACGGACTGATAGTCGTACTCATTCCAGGAATCAAATTAGTATGTTCACCTGTATAAATAGGAGTCCCATCCACAACCCACAATGGCTCGTTCGAAGCAGATAGAGAAGCATCTCCACGAACCCTTACATTGTAACGTGCACGTGTATTATCCGGTGAATCTGTATTCGGATCAATTTTCACTCCCGGAATCAAGCCATCCAACATTTTATCCACTCGTAAAGCTGGTAATGCTTTTAACTGGTCAGCATTCACTTGAAAAGCACTACCGACTTGGTCTAGCCTCTTTTGTGCTGTACCATACGCTCCTACAACCACGACATCATCAATAGAAATCGCATCCTGAACAAGTTTTACATTAAGTACTCTTCCCTTAACGGGTACTGTTTTCGTTTTCATCCCCACAAATGAAAAAGTTAAAAAAGCCTCTGCCTTACTAGACACTTGAATTGAATAGCGTCCATCCATATCCGTTATCGTAATATTACGAGTATCCTTTTGTTGTATAGTTACACCGACTAATGGTTCACCGGTATCATCCTTTACTTCTCCTGTTACTAAGAATTTATCATCCTGCTGTAGTTCTTCTTTTTTATTAACAGTGATAATATTGCCAGACTTTTTAAAAATAAAACCTGTTCCATTAAACAAACGATTCAAAACATCAAAAACTGATTCCTTTTCTGCCGTAACGGAAATCGGTGTTATAGTATCCAATAATTCTGTATTATAAACAAAATCCAGTTTGGTCTGTTTTTGGATCTCATTAAACAATGTACTAACAGAAACACCACTCAAATGTAACGTTACCTTATAATTCTCTTGCATATAATCTTCACCAACGAACAAGAACGATTCCTCACTATAATTTTCATGAGAAATGGCATACAGGTAATTAGGGACTAATGTTGTACATAGCAACATTATAATAATTAGAATTCTCATAATCACTTATATATTATTATTTATTCTTCCGATCAATTTTAATACGAAGTCCGGAAATCTTAAAGTCAACATTTACTGTCTCTTCGATAGCATTCAAAATGACAGCTATATCGTCATATCGATATAAACTGCCTGTGAAATGAAGTTCTTTCAATGATTTATCTAAGAAATCAACATCTACATTATACCACAATGCAAGTTCTTCCATCAGACTTCCCAGACTCTCATCATAAAAAATAAAACGATTAGAATGCCAAGCGGTATTTAATAACAAATCTTTATTTTCAACTGATAAAAGATCCGTAGAAGCATCCCATATGGCTAGCTGTCCTGGTGATAGTTTATGCAACTTTTGAGATTGAGTATAAATTCCAATGCTACCCTGCACTAAAGCAACTTCAACTTTTCCTTTCACACGAGACTTCACATTAAACGCCGTCCCAAACTGCTGTATCAAAATTCCTTGAGTTTCTACTTTAAATGGATGTAATGAATCTTTCGCTATTTCAAAAAAGGCCTCCCCTTTCAATTCTACAGTTCGTTCATTCATACCTTTAAAACTAACCGGATATTTCAACTCTGATAAAGAATTCAAATGTACCCTTGTTCCATCTGATAAAGTTAATCGAAATTCTCCTCCACGAGGAACAGACAAAGTATTCTGTTGACTTATTTCCACTTTTGATGTTTCTGGGATATGATAAACAATCATCCCATCATACTCTCTTGCAATAGGTGTATCACCTATATAAATCCAATGTTCTTGCCCTGATTTTTTCAATTGTTTAGCACTACCATCTTCTAAAGTCAATATTGCTTTTGACTCTCCAGGAGTTATTCGTGATGCCTCATAGTAAAAATAGAGTCCTCCCCCTACAGAAAATAGCAATATCAGTAGAGCACAAGCAATCTTCAACCAACGACGAGAAAAAAAGCCTATTTTTCTTTGCGTTGATATCCTTCTAGTTCCCTTATGTAAAGAGGTCCATACTTTACGGAAAGCCTCATCCGATTTAGCATCAAAACGATGATATTGACGATAATCCTCAACAGCAGTCTTATCCAAGTTGATTTTCTGAAAAAAACGCAGATGAGATTCATCCTCTTGCAACCATTTTTTTAGAATTTGGTCTTCTTCTTTAGATAAACACCCGACCAAGTATTTAACAATTAGTTTTTCAATCTCCATACTATCTAATTATCATTTGTATTACACAAACGATTATAGATATAAATCGAGGTACAAGAAAAGAATAAAAAATGAGGTATCTGGATATTTTTTTTGCAATTTCTCTTTCAGATTGTTCCGAAGAGTTTTCATTGCACGTTTCTTTTGAGTTTTAACAGTTTCTATTGACAACGATAATTTTTTAGCAATAGCATCATTATCATAACCTTCCAGATGTAACAAGAATATTTCCCGACAACGTTCCGGAAGTAAATCAATCTGTTTAAATAGTAAGCGAAAAACTTCTTCTTTCTGAAAAGAATCATCCGACAAGAAACGATTTGCAGTCAAAGCTTCTTCAATATAACGACTTTCTACATTTTGATGTCGCAAATAATCAAAAGCCGCATTTCTTATCGAAATATAAAGAAATGAACGAAAATTCGCTTGCGAAGGAAATATACGATTTTCTTCCCACAAAGATGCAAATACATCTTGTACGATATCTTCAGCTATATCTTCACGTTTCGTATATTTTTGAGCATAACATACTAATATCCCGTAATAATCACTGAACAATCTTTCAAATATATCTTTCCGATTAATAGAAAAACCAGGCTCACGTATCATTTAGCAAGTTTTAGACAGCAAATATAGAAATAAACGATAGAAAAAAACAATAAATAAACATTAAATCATATTTCAGAATTAAGAATATTCGAACACTCTACACCGTTTACCTCTTTCAGGATTTTCTGAATTTCTTGAAGAATGCTCTCAACCTTTTCATTTATTTCCGTAGAAAAGTCCTCCCCACGCCTTGCCTCCAACCAACTCAGTAGAATTACAGCATTCCCAGCTCCAATCAATGTAAAAAGAGGAAGAAGTTTGTGAGCTATTGCAGCTATTTCATCCACCTCCTTAGCATTTAATGCCTGCACCATCCGGTCAGCACTCTTTTGTGTTTCCTCTATAAATGTTTGGATAATGGAATGTGTAGCTTCAGGATCATCCTCCGAAAAAGAAGTGAGGGCATTTACATTTAGTTGCATATCTTCTGTTATATGCGCTTCATCGGCCGAAAGTTGACCTTCATTTACTGTTAGCAACAATTCCTTTACTGTAAACGGTTTATGCAAACAACCGGCAAAACCATGTTCATGTAAAGCGGCTTTATCCATTTCACTACGGGCAGTCACAGCAATAACAGGGATTGTTTTTGCTTGTGGTATATTAGAAGCCCGTAATAGTTTTACCAGATCAAACCCGTTAATGGCAGGCATTTGTATATCTGTCAGCAATACATCGAAGACGGAAGAGCGAAGTTGTTCAATCAGCTGTTCCAGCTGTTCACAGCACACTGCATCAATACCATGCTGTTTCAACATGGCGGCAGTCAGATTCAGCTGAATCTTATCGTCATCAATCAAAAGCACACGAATGACTTTCATGGGAGGAATGGCAGCCGACTGTTTGGGAGCGTATGGACTTTCATTCTCCGAAGATTCACTTTCCGGAGATTCGCTCTCTGCAAGGAATTTACCTACCGGATAAAGAGGTAAAGTTACAGTAAAACAGCTCCCTTTTCCTAATGTGCTTTGCACGTCAATGGTTCCTTCAAGCAAAGTTACCAATTTCTTCACAATAGAGAGTCCGAGTCCGAAACCTTCTTCCCCCTGCGCACCGGAAAGACGTGTAAATTCTTGGAAGATACGTTCACGATCTTCTGATGCCATTCCTTTTCCTGTATCGGCAATGGCGATGGTTAACTTAGAAGAATCATAACTGGCTGTCAGGCTAATTTCTCCTTTTTGAGTAAACTTTACGGCATTGGACAAAAGGTTGTTCACAATTTGCCGGAGTCGCAAAGGATCACTGATATATCTTCCATTCAGTTCCGGGACGACGTGACATTGCAAGGCTAAACCTTTGGCAGCGGTCAAAGGTTCGAAACTGACATAAATTTCGTCGAATAGCTGGGAAGGGTTAAAGGTTACGCGATTCACTTCCGCTTTATTGAGATCAAGCCGATGGAAATCAAGCAAGTCACTGACTAACTTCAATAAATGTTCTGAAGAACTTTTCATATTGTCGAGGTAGAATCGTTGCCGTTCATCTTCTGTCAATCGGGACAAGAGTTCGGTATATCCCATAATTGAGCCTAACGGAGCTTTAAAATCATGGGTAATGGCAAGCATTAATTTTTCACGGGCGATCAGCAAATCTTCCGCCCGTTTATTCGCCACCTCCAATTGCTGGCGGTAACGGTTACTACGGGAAATATCCCGCATAATCAATATCAGGAAAAAAGCCGATAATAGTACGGCACCAACCGCGATACCGCCGATGATACGTGCCGACCGCATCCTCACTTCCTGCTGAAGTTCGGCATCCTGACGGGCACGCAAGGTCATTTCTTCCTCATACTGTTTAATCAGGCTATCCATCCGTGCCGTCAACTGCGTATTCATCCGCTGGTACTTTGTACTGGTACGTCGGATTGTTTTCCTCCGTTGCAACCGTTTTTCTTCGGTAGCCATGCGGATTTTCTGCTGAAGAGAATCTTTAGAAGTGGTCGGTTGGAGAATGGTATCAGTGGCTACTTCCAACGATGTATTTACTAATACGGCACTGTCTTGTTTAGAAGGGGAAAACACTTCGGCGAGTCGTTTGAAGAATCCCTTCTTTTTAGGAGTAGTGATTAACGAGTCACGTTTGGTGATGACCCGATGTTGTACCCGTTGCTGGGTAATCACAGAATCCTGTTCGGATATGATTTCTTCGATTTCCGAAGCAGAGAGAAGGCTGTCGTTTGCCTCACTTAGCACCCGCAACATCTGAATCGTGTTTTGATCTTTCTCATGGAGAAGGGTCAATAAACTGTCTGTTCTTAAATTCTGTTGATCGTCGGCGGCCGACAATGCTTCCATCTCACGATGTACAAACACCAGCGAGAAAAGGAGGATCGCCAGCAACAAAGTGTAACCGGCGGTTATTTTCAACTTTGTAAAACGGAAGGAAGCCATTGGGGTTAAGTATTAAGTTTTAAGTATCAAGTATTTAGTATCAGGTTTTGGGATGAGGTTCGGGGAGTTTCGTCATGTGGTGAAAACGCCACCAAAGCATCAATCCTGCGCTTGTCAAACCAAAAGGGAACGCCATCCAGACACCTACTACTCCCCATCCCATCACAAAGCCACAGAAATAACCTACAGGAAGGGAAATAATGAAATAGGCGACAAAGGCAATCACCATCATTAGTTTTACATCTGAAATTCCACGCAAAGCGTTGGCGAAAGTAATCTGCAGTCCGTCGCCAAACTGATAAACGAGGAAAGGGAAGATTAGAGAGGTCACCATAGCAGCCACTTCCTGACTGTCGGTAAACCAGCCTCCCAAGTAATTCCGGCAAAGGAAGACAATCAAAGAAAGCACAACGCCCAATGTCATCATCAGATGAAAACCTGCATAGGCAGAACGACGTACATTGATGATATCATTCTGACCTTTGAAGTTACTGACACGAACAGCCACAGCGGCACCCATACCGTAATACATCATAAATGTAAACTGTGAAATAGCCAGCATAACCTGATGAGAAGCCAGAGCGATAGTACCCAGCCAACCGATCATGATCGCACTTAGACTAAAAGAGGCTGTCTCCATTCCCATTTGAAAAGCAACCGGCCATCCGAGGCCGTTCAAACGCCCAAATATAGCTCGTGACCATCCCAAACGGAAAAAGCCAATCTTATAGCGGACAAAACGCGGACTACGCATAAAGATGATGATAAATATAATCACCATCACGATACGCGAGAACAGCGTGCTGATACCTGCTCCCAACAGACCTAACTCGGGCAATCCGAGCTTTCCATAAATCAAGATATAGTTTCCTATGATATTCAAGACATTTCCACCAAGCAATATCCACATAGCGGTTTTTGTATCCGTAATTCCGTCTGTAAACTGCTTGAATCCATTGAAAAGCATGACAAACACGAGTGAAGCGAGCAAAACAAGGTAATACGGCTTAATCAGGGGAATCAATTCTTCCGGCTGTCCGAGACGTTCTATATTTAGATAAAGAACAGTCATACAGATAGTCAGCAGCAATGCAACCATCAGGTTTGCCAGCAAACTGTTGCGTAAAGCCTGTCCCGCAGGGGCATACTGCCGGGTTCCATACAAACCTCCCACAATGGGAGTCAGCCCATACGAAAAGCCCGTACTGAAAATTATCGCCAGATTGAACACATTATTGACGAAGGAAGCTGCTCCCAGCTCAATCGTACTATGATGTCCGATCATTAACGTATCCGCAAATCCAAGAACGATTACTCCTATTTGACCGATCACAATCGGCAGTCCGAGAAAAATTAGTGCTTTATAATGCTCTTTATATGTACTATAAATATGTCTCATTTACTTTTCCGTTACCTAAACGTATCTCCATTTTCAGGCAAAGGGACTTTTCCCTTTCACTGATAGATTATAAAAAAGGGAGAATTTAATTTTGTTGTTTCTTATAATAAAGTATTACTCCGTTCTCCTTACGGAAAGCAGATTGAGCTACCGCCCGCAATTGTTCGGCTGTAACAGACCGATAACGATCGACCTCTTTTTCCATGTCCTCCGCCCGGCCAAGCAATTCGTACCAAGCCAGGTTAGTTGCCACATTTAAATAATTGATGTTGCCGAATATCTGGGTAGACTCAAATTTATTCTTCACCTTTTCCAGTTCCTGTTCGTCAACCAATTCTTGTTGCAACAAATACAGTTCTTCCCGTACTGCCGCTTCCGCTTGTTCCAGGGTGACACCTGCCGAAGGTTTACCACTAATATGGAATAACCCCGCATCTACACTGCCGGAAATATAGGCATCTATACTTGAGAATAATTGTTTCTGCTGTACCAAACGCTGACTCAAACGGCTGGAACGCCCGTTACTCAACACATCCGACAGAATATCAAATGCATAATAATCCGGATGGCAATGGGCAGGCATGTGGTATGCCATAAATAAAGAATCGAGAGGAACATTTCTCTCTACCGTCAACCGGCGCTCTTCCGTCTGTTCCTGCTCCTGTGGCAGGTTCCGCTGAGGAACTTCCCGACGAGGAATAGAGCCGAACCATTTTTCTGTCAAAGCAACCGCCTCTTCAAAAGAGATATTGCCGGTCACAGCTAATATGGCATTATTAGGAGCATAAAAACGGAAAAAGAATGCCTCCACTTCTTCCAGCGTAGCATTGGCAATATGCGACAACTCTTTTCCAATAGTAGGCCATTGATAAGGATGCGTCTGATAAGCCAGAGGACGCAAAATATGTCCGATATCCCCATAAGGCTGATTCAAACATCGCTGTTTGAATTCTTCCATTACTACTCCCCGCTGTACCTCCAGACTCCGTTCGCTAAAATCAAGACTCAACATCCGGTCGGATTCCAACCAAAAGCCGGTTTCTACATTCTGACGAGGTACAGTGAGGTAGTAATTGGTTATATCATTATTCGTCCAGGCATTATTCTCTCCACCCGCCAGTTGAAGCGGCATATCATAATCGGGAATATTCACCGACCCTCCGAACATCAAATGTTCGAACAAATGGGCAAAACCGGTATGTTCGGGATCTTCGTCGCGAGCTCCCACATTATATAATATATTAAGAGCAACCATCTGCGTACTTTCGTCCTGCGAATGTACCAGACGTAACCCATTATCAAGAATATGCCTGTTGATTTTCATATATTTCAGTCAAGTATTGTCACCTTTGTTATTTTTACATCTTCTTCGGGACGATCGCTACGGTCGGTTTTCACCTGCTGGATTTTATCCACAATATCCAGACCTTTCACTACTTCGCCGAACACAGTATATTCGCCATCCAGATGCGGAGTTCCTCCCACCGTTGTATAGGCTTCAATCTGTTCCGGAGTGAAATGAAATTCCGGTTGTTTGGCTGCCATTTCCTGTGCCTCTGCAAACAACTTTTCCTGCAAATCATAAAGACCGTTTTCGTCATTTGCTTTTCGCATCTTATAAATTTCCTTCATGTGTTTCTGTGCCAGCGTATTGAAAATAACATTAATCTTATTCTCATTCATCTGGCTTTCCATACCCAGCAAGGTAGAGTCATTGAACACCTTACCTGTCACGATATAGAACTGACAACCGGAAGATTCTTTCTTCGGGTTCACATTATCTCCCTGACGGGCAGCGGACAGGGCACCTTTCTTATGGAAATATTTAGGATATACAAATTCAGCGGGAACAGTATAACCTACATCTCCCGTACCCAGCATTTTTCCTTTCGGTGCATTCTTTGAGTCCGGGTCACCAGCCTGAATCATAAAATCTTTGATTACACGATGAAACAATGTGCCTTCATAAACACCATCCTTCACCAGTTTGATAAAATTATCACGATGTTTCGGTGTCTCATTATATAGTTTCACCTCGATATCTCCTACAGTTGTTTCAATCTTTACCAACGTTTCTTTATCCATGTCTCCTCCTTTTTTTGTTCCAGTTTTGCAGGCAGTAAGTCCGCAAAACGATATGGTTAATATTATCAATAGAATCTTTTTCATAACACTTTTATTTAATTTAAGTTTGCAAATATACCACTTTCGCCTAAATCCTCTTACCTTTGTGACTTAAAAGAATCAAAACCTGACATGATGAGCTCCATATTGATCGTTGAAGATGATATCACTTTTGGAATGATGCTAAAAACCTGGCTAGGCAAAAAGGGCTTTGAAGTATCATCAGTGAGTAATATTGCCCGCGCCCGAAAACATATCGAAAGCCAAAACGTCGATCTGATTTTATCAGACCTGCGACTACCCGACCACGAAGGTATCGATCTGCTGAAATGGATGAATGAACAAGGCATGGACATTCCTTTAATCATCATGACTGGCTATGCGGATATACAATCCGCCGTACAGGC
Organism: Bacteroides sp. D2; assembly: GCF_025147085.1. Taxonomy (NCBI): domain Bacteria; kingdom Pseudomonadati; phylum Bacteroidota; class Bacteroidia; order Bacteroidales; family Bacteroidaceae; genus Bacteroides; species Bacteroides sp. D2. The sequence goes on from NZ_CP102261.1 coordinate 376,147, forward strand.
AATGAAACTGGGAGCACGTGATTATATAGCCAAACCGGTAAATCCGGAAGAATTACTGAAGAAAATTTCTGAATGTCTGCAGTCTGAAAAGAGTCCTGCTACTCATAACGTTGCTAAATCTTCTTCTAAAAAAGGTGCTTCTACTTCATCTAAAGGTTCAACAGAAAATCATCGTGCTTATCTGGAAGGAGAAAGTGATGCAGCCAAACAGCTCTACAATTATGTAGGTCTGGTAGCTCCGACCAATATGTCCGTACTTATCAACGGTTCCAGTGGAACAGGAAAAGAGTATGTGGCGCACCGTATTCATCAACTTAGCAAACGAAACGATAAACCGTTTATTGCCGTAGATTGTGGATCTATCCCCAAAGAACTGGCTGCTTCCGAATTTTTCGGTCATGTGAAAGGTTCGTTTACAGGTGCTCTGACAGATAAAACGGGGGCTTTCGTTGCAGCCAACGGTGGTACTATCTTTCTGGATGAGATCGGAAACCTTAGTTATGAAGTGCAGATACAACTGCTTCGTGCCTTGCAAGAGAGAAAAATACGTCCGGTAGGTTCTACACAGGAGATATCGGTAGATATTCGTCTGGTATCTGCCACCAATGAGAATCTGGAACAAGCCATTGAAAAAGGTACTTTCCGTGAAGACCTTTATCATCGTATCAATGAATTTACCCTTCGTATGCCCGATCTGAAAGAACGGAAAGAAGATATTCTGCTCTTTGCCAATTTCTTCCTCGATCAGGCAAACAAGGAACTGGATAAACACCTGATTGGTTTCGATGCAAAAGCATCGCAAGCTTTAATGAATTATCATTGGCCGGGAAATTTGCGCCAAATGAAGAACATCGTCAAAAGAGCAACTTTATTGGCACAAGGCAGTTTCATTACTCTATTGGAATTGGGGACCGAGCTTTTAGAAACTCCTGCATCCAGCAATACGAGCATTGCATTACGCAATGAAGAGACTGAAAAAGAGCATATTTTGGAGGCACTACGCCAAACAGGAAACAATAAGAGTAAAGCAGCGCAATTACTGAATATTGATCGGAAGACTTTATATAATAAATTGAAATTATACAATATTGATTTGTAACAAGTTACGTTCTTGCATTTTCTCAAGTGTTCTCATGCCTATGAGAAAATTTTCTCAATGCGATGAGAAAAAGTTCTCATTACTATGAGTATTTATTCTCATCACGGTGAGAAATGATTCCTTTTTGTAGTGCTCGAACTTATCTTTAACCGAATCTATCGCATTACCAGATATTATTAATTTTAATGCATATTCCATAGAATAAAATGACCCCCATGAATAAAAAAACATTATTACCCCTTGTATTTGTGCCACTCGCAGCAACCAATCTGCAAGCACAAAGCAATATGCAAATAGAACGCGCGGACAAACGTCCGAATATCATTCTCTTTATGGTAGACGATATGGGATGGCAGGATACTTCACTCCCATTCTGGACACAGAAAACACACTATAACGAATTGTACGAGACTCCCAATATGGAGCGGTTAGCAAAACAGGGAATGATGTTTACTCAAGCGTATGCCAACAGTATCAGTTCTCCTACCCGGTGCAGCCTCATCACCGGAACAAACGCCGCACGCCATCGAGTCACTAACTGGACGCTGCAAAAGAATACAATGACAGACCGTAAAGATAGCATTCTGGCAGTCCCTGACTGGAATTACAATGGAGTAAGTCAAGTGTCCGGCACTAATCATACTTTCGTAGGAACCTCCTTCGTGCAACTGCTAAAGAATAGTGGTTATCATACTATACATTGTGGAAAAGCCCATTTCGGAGCGATAGATACTCCAGGGGAAGATCCTCATCATTGGGGATTCGAGGTAAATATTGCCGGACATGCGGCTGGTGGACTTGCCAGTTACCTGGGAGAAGAGAATTACGGACATACCAAAGACGGGAAAGCGGTATCACTGATGTCTGTTCCCGGATTAGAGAAATATTGGGGAACGGAAACATTTGTAACTGAAGCATTGACATTGGAAGCCATTAAAGCACTGGATAAAGCGAAAAAGTATAATCAGCCTTTCTATTTGTATATGTCGCAATATGCCATCCACATTCCTTTGAACAAAGATATGCGCTTCTATGAAAAGTACAAGAAAAAAGGAATGACAGATCATGAAGCTGCTTATGCCACACTGATTGAAGGAATGGATAAAAGTTTTATTGCTGTCCGGTAAAACTTATTTCTGATTAAAAATTAGGGCTGATTCCATTTGCAGGAGTCAGCCCTAAATGGTTACTTTAGCTGTTACGACACAAGTTTAAATAACCATGGGTAAAAGTACACATTTTAGCGGACAGCCGCTCTATTGTCAGGTAATAAAATTGCTTGATAAGTCAAAAGTTCTAAATCACAGTCGTTCGAACGGCGGAGAACGGTATGTGAAGCGTTTTGACGGGTGGACGCATCTGGTTGTGATGCTCTATGCTGTAATCATGCGTTTCGACTCCTTGCGTGAGATAACAGCCTCTTTACAGGCAGAGGCACGCAAATTATGTCACCTGGGTATCTCGGTGATGACATCCCGGAGCACTTTGGCGGATGCCAACAAGAGACGTCCGGAATCCGTGTTTGAGTCCATATACCGGGATTTGTACGCCACTTACCGTAATCACCTTTCTTCGGACAGCCGAAGTCACAAAGAGCCCAAATGGATGAAACGGCTGCAGATCATAGATTCCACCACCATCACCTTATTCTCCAACCTGCTTTTCAAAGGCGTAGGGCGGCATCCCAAGACCGGAAAGAAGAAAGGTGGCATAAAAGTTCACACCGTCATTCATGCTAACGAAGGTGTACCTTCCGACATTAGGTTCACCTCTGCGGCTACCAACGACTCATTCATGCTAAAGCCTTCAACCTTGAACAAAGGTGACATAATGGCTATGGACCGTGCCTATATAGACTACCAGAAGTTTGAGCAAATGACCCAAAGAGGAGTTATTTATGTAACCAAGATGAAGAAGGGATTGAAATACAGTGTCTTGAGTGATACTATGTATCAAACTCCTAAGGGGCTTATGGAGGTACGTATACAGCAGGTGACTTTCACCAAACAGCTTAAGAATGGAGAAACTATCAATCACCAGGCATGTGTAATAACGTATGCCGATGAAGAGAAGCACAAGCTCATATCCCTGCTTACCAACGACAGAGAGTCAGACCCTTCTGAAATAATCGCCATTTACCACAAACGATGGGAAATCGAGCTGCTGTTCAAGCAGATGAAGCAAAACTTCCCACTGAAATACTTTTATGGCGAAAGTGCAAATGCCATTAAGATACAAATATGGGTGACCTTGATCGCCAACCTATTACTAATGGTCATGCAGAAAGGGCTGACTCGATCATGGAGCTTCTCGGGACTGGCAACAATGGTCAGGATAACCTTGATGTACTATGTGGACTTTTACAGCCTATTCAATCATCCCGAAAGAGACTGGGAAAGCATCCTGGAAGCCGCATCCGAGTCACCTCATCAGACATCACTTTTCGATTAAGGGCCTTGCGTTAGCCTAAAAAGAAACTCGACCACTGAAAATCAGTAGCCGAGCTATGCATATTATACCTTTGCTAAGTTTTATCGGACAGCAATATAAAAGTTTAGGTGATTTAATGAACTGGCTGGAAAAGAATGGAAAAGCCAACAACACTATTATCATTTTTATGAGTGATAACGGAGGACTTGCATCCGAATCCGGATGGCGTGACGGCAAGCTGCATACACAGAATTATCCGTTGAACAGTGGTAAAGGTTCTACTTACGAAGGTGGCATCCGCGAACCGATGATTGTCAGCTGGCCGGGAGTAGTAGCTCCGGGAAGCAAATGCAACAACTACTTGTTGATAGAAGACTTCTACCCTACTATTCTTGAAATGGCAGGTGTCAAGAACTACCAGACAGTTCAGCCGCTAGACGGTATCAGTTTCATCCCTCTGCTGAAACAGACAGGCAACCCGGCCAAAGGCCGGAGTCTTTTCTGGAATATGCCTAACAACTGGGGAAATGACGGTCCCGGAATCAACTTTAATTGTGCCGTTCGAAACGGCGACTGGAAATCGATTTATTACTATGGAACAGGCAAGAAAGAGTTATTCAACATACCTGATGATATAGGAGAAAGCAACGATCTTAGTGCACAGCATCCGGACATCGTGAAGAAACTTTCTAAAGAGCTGGGCAACTATCTAAGAAAAGTAGATGCACAACGACCGACTTTCAAAGCGACAGGCAAACCTTGTCCCTGGCCGGATGAAATTAAGTAAATAGATTACCTAAATAAAAGAATGGTGGCGGGGAGTGTGGAATAATTCCACACTCCCCGCCACAGTTTCCACACACTCCACACATACTTCCCCACTATCCTAATTGGCATCATCTTCCTCATTCCTTTATTTATCAATCACTTATCATACATTCTCTAATTTTGGCACGCGCTTTGATCTTTAATTAGACGTTAGCGAAAAGCAATAACCGATTCCTTAACACAAAGGTAGAGAATTGAAAACATATGTCTAATAATCATTAAAGCAAACGATTATGAAAAAATTAGTATTAGTAGTAGCAATGTTTATGTTTGTTTGTGGTGGTTCATTCCTTGTAAAGGCTCAGAGTTCTGCAGAAGCTGTGACAGCCCCGACAGAAATCAATGCGACAGTTGTCAACGATACAGTAGTTAAAGATACTGTAACTAAAGAAGACACGCCTGCAAAGGCAGAACTGGTTGCACTAGCCGCCATTGTCAATGATACAGTTGTCACAGACACTACATCAAAAGACAAACCGGCTGAGCCTGTCAAGGAATAACCTTGCCAACAACATGCAGGACATAGTCTGCCGAAGAATAGTAAGCACACTACAAAAAAAAGCCATCCCTACTTTCGTCTATTCCGGGGATGGCTTTTTTATTATCCTATCTTCTTACAATCATTCTGTAGGAGTACTTGTTTCCAATATCGGATCTGTTTTCCAACTTGAAACAATATTTGCCGCCTCTGCTTCGAAGCTCTTTCCTGCCAAGGACACAAATGTCTTGGTATTACCATTTCCATTATTGAATAACCAATTAGCTACCATTCCATCCTTATCCTCACTCAACAACTTGCCGCTCTGCTCGGAGATCTGTTGATCCGACAAGGCTTTTGTCCAAATACGGGCATAACTGATAGCTCCGTTCAACCGGCGTTTACCATCAGACTGGCCGATGTAGAAATCAGAAGTAAGATTGATCTCTTTCAAATCATCCGGCGTACCGTTTGATAATTGAAGCGTTTCTCTGACACCATTTACATACAACGCAATCCGCTCGCTTCCGCTCTTACTATTATCCAATACCACAGCCACATCATACCACTTATTGGTTTCTATCTTAGTAGAGCCCTCATAGCGAATACTACCTTTATCATCTGCAGCAAGCTGAAGGAAACGTTCCTCATCATTGCTTCCTCCCTTATGCACATCGACACGCAGCAAGAATTTCTTCTCTATACCCATCACCGTATTAATCCGGGCATTTCCATTGTCATTGCCATTCAACGACTCAATGTTGAAACGAGCCTCAAATGTGAGCGTACTCAAATTCTTTAGCGATTCATCTGCCGTACCATTATATTCAAACGGTACTTTAAAGTAATTACCGCTACCCAGGTTTGCCACTTTATCTGCCTGTACCACCGTTACGGTCAGACTTAATTCCTGTTCCGCTTCGTCTCTGACAAACACGGTAGTGATACCCGCTTTCTTACCTATTAAATTGAAACGAGTGTCATCCACCTGCTGAATAGCTACAATCTCTTCATTCTCTGCTGTCAGACTATAACCTCCGTTCCCTTTTTCTACCGTAATCATGATCTTATTGTTGACTCCCACTCTCGGTGTCAGATTGGAGACATCGATAGAAATCGGATTTACCGTCACCTGAACCACTGCCTGTTTTCCTTTATGGTCTGTAAAAGTCACTGTTGTATGTCCGTTCTTCAAACCTGTCAAAGTATAGAAAGGACGGAACTGATCTGTATTAACCATGCTGACAACCGTTTCATCCTCCACCTCATAAGACAATTCATCATTGCTGGAAAAGTTTCCCATGCTGACAATCAGTTGCTTTTCATCGGCAACTTCCAAGATCACCTCCGGTTCATTCACTTCCAATTCAAATACACCTACATTCACAGAAATATTGGCAACTACTCCTTCTCCATCCATTACTTCGACGGTAGTGGCCCCATTCTGTGAGCCACTTTTTACAGTTATCAATTCGCCGGAAACGGTAGCCGTTGCAATGGCAGTGTTGAAACTTCTCACGGTATAGTTTCCGTTTCCAACCACTACATTCACTTTGGCTTCCTCATTCTGCCCGATACGTATTACCGGTTTGTTCACAATCAACTCTATCAAGTCTTTAGCCACATCGTCATCGTCATCACAACCTGTAACGGCAAACGATAATACCGACAAAAGCAACAGACACATATATGTATAGATTCGTTTCATCTGATTTTCTTTTTAAAGTTATACATTCCTACCGGTTTACCATCCGGGATTTTGTTCAATGGTCGGTGTCTTCTGCAACTCACTCTGGCGAATCGGGAACAGATAATGCTGAATAGAGAACGTACGTTCTTCCACGCAGAAACGCTCCATTCTATATTTCACACCGTCAACCGTAATGGCCCCATTCTCATCCTGCACCGGACGCATTCCGTTAATCATTCGCTGGCAACGGGGCAATGCACCGTTATTGGCAGCCCAGTATTTCTGTGTACGTTTTGAATTGTCACTCCCGCTCGATTTCCAAAGGCTTTCCTTTGCTAGCTCTTCCTTACTGGTGGGTTCCAGATACAAGCGGCAAGTCCACGGACGTTTTCCTTCATAAAAAAGTTCCACGCGACGTTCGCGCTGAATGTATTCACGCATCAACTGTTGATTAGTCTTTACTTCCGGCGGCATCGGTTTCATAAAAGAACGTTCACGAACCGTATTCACCAATTTATAAGCTTCATCGATATCCTCGCCCAATTCATTACAAGCCTCTGCATAAATATAAATAAACTCCGGAAGACGCCAGATGGCGGGCGCATTGATACTGAAGTTACCGGATTTGTTCCATGACTCCTGTTGGAATTTACGTAAATAATAACCGGTAGTAGTTGCATTGGTAGCACCAATCTTATCGGAACCACTCGCCGTATTGATCGTTTTCGACTCGTTCTTATTATTACGGTAAGGAGCTCCGTGATAAATTACATCGCGATAGAAACGCGGGTCACGAGTACCTTTCACATACGGATTAGTATCATCATAGCCACCTTTGCGGGCTTCTGCCGAATATACCGGATAGCCATAATCACCTACGATATATTCGTATTCATCCACTTGTTCCTGCACCGGTTGCTGGCGCGAACTTCCCTCACGGCTGGGCGGATAAATATCACCCTGCCATGCCTGATCCTTGCTCTTCGTCATAAAGAACACATACTCATTGGCAAAGGCATCCATATCATAAAACATATCCCACAAACGAGCATATACACGGCTGTCATTCAGATTACCGTCAGCCGGATCCTTGAAATCATTTGCATCATGTTTCGTATAGAGAGAATAACGCTTGGTTCCGCCGACTTCGAAATCCAGAACGGCTTTAGCCGCTTCTTTGGCTTTTCTCCAACGAGTAGCATCATAAGCATACTCATTTTCAAACACACGACGCAAGTTGTATCCATATTGAGAAGCACCGTTCCACAACGGAGTAGCCGCTACCCAGCGAACAAAAGAAATCAATCCCAGACAGGCTCCCTTATCCACACGCCCAAAATTCTCGGAAGTTTTCACATATTTATTAGGAACCATGCCATAAGCAGTTTGCGCATCCGTCACAATCTTTTCAACCATCGAATGAACAGATTCTTTCTTGAAGTCCATATTATCTCCGGCATTAATCACACGGTCAATATAAGGAGCTTCGCCATACATACGCAATAACAGCATGTGGAAATAACCACGCATGAAATACATCTCACCGATACGGTTGCGAAGATCACCATCCTGCTGTGGGTTGTCGGGCGTGTTATACTTCTGTACATTTTCTATAATCAGGTTCGCTTTACGGATTCCTTCATAAAGAGCTTCCCAATATTGCCCTACACTACCGGGCAAAGAATTCGGGTTCCAGGCACCGTTATTGAAGTTATTCGTAATGTTTCCCTCTACGTTGGTTCCTTCACATTCGTCCGTAATGGCACTGTTGCTGAAGTGCTCGAAGAACACCAGCGGACGGTCTGCTTTCTTTGCAGCCGCGTATACGTCGGAAACCAGTCCGTTCACTTTTTCGTAACGGGCAAAAACGTCCGCTTCCGTAATATTATCATCATCGTCCCGATCCAGGTAATCGCTACATGAAGTAAAGACCAACGGCAGGACCAATAAAGCAATTGCTGAAAATCTATATAACTTTTTCATATTTCTATCTTATTTAGAATGTTATATCAATACCAAAATTGAATACCTTTTGAATAGGATACCAGGAAGCTCCGTCTCCGGATTTCGTTTCCGGATCTATATCCACATCACCCAGTTTATCAAAAGTCAACAGATTCAGACCTTGCACATAGATACGTGCCTGTTGCACATGGAATTTACGTAATAATTTGGGTGATACATTGTAACCAATTTCCACATTCTTAAGACGCAGGTAGGAAGCATCATACAAAAACAAACTACTGTTTCCATTCTTGTTGTTATCATGTGTTCCATAATGCAATGCCGGATATTTGGCAGTAGCAGCCGTTTCCGGTGTCCAACGGTCCAGATGCATTTTCTTCACACGTCCGATCTTATCTTGTTCAAATTGCGGGAAGTCAAATACAGCAGCCCCATTCAACAGAATAGATGATTTTGTCGCACCTTGCAATAATACACTAAAATCAAAGTTCTTATACTGGAAACCGAAAGGAATACCGAACATCAGTTCCGGACTACGCGGATTTCCCATTGCTGTACGGTCTTCATCATCAATCACTCCGTTACGATCCAAATCCTTATAAACAACATCTCCCGGAATTAATTGTCCCCACGGCTGATAACCGATCTTGTTCAAGCGGTCAGCCTCTTCCTGATCGGCTACAAAATGATCGAACACATAGACGAAGTTTTCGTATAAACGTTTACCGGTTTCTTTACGCCAGGAGTTCTTGCGGGCAACTTCCGCTTTATATTCCAAACGGTTGCGGGAGAAAGTCAGGTTCGGACGAATATAGTAACGGAAATCCTTTCCAATCTTATCATTCCAGCTCAATTCGATATCCACACCGCGGTTGCTTACTTCACCCAGATTCTGTAAAGCTGCATCTTTACCTACAATATCCGGATATCCCATGATACCGTCACTATTCATATCTGTAATAATGTCAAAACGATATTCATAAAATGCATCTATCGTCAATGCCAAACGTTGGTTCAGGGTAGTAAAGTCGATACCGACATTCAGTTTACGGGCTTTCTCCCAAGTCAGATTCGCATTAGCCAGATTACCTTCGGAAGTACCGCCTACATTCGTACCAAAGTTATTACCGAAATCATAACCGCTGCCACCACCGTAGAAAGCCAGATATGGGAAACGGCTGCTGACATTGTCACTACCTACCAAACCATAGGAGGCTCTTACTTTCAGGAAGTCAATCCAGGAAGCCTTTTTCATAAATTCCTCTTCAGAGACTACCCAACCGATTGAACCAGCTGGGAAGAACCCGTAACGTTTGCCCGGAGCGAAGTTTTCGGAACCATTGTAACCGAAGTTAAATTCCATCAGATACTTCTGATTATAATAATAAGCAAAGCGTCCGGTGATACCCTGGCTATGATAAGCCAGTTCATTGTTAACAGTACGGTTACCACGGTTTGCCAATAACATGGCGGTCACTTCGTGGCGGTTGCTAAACAAACGGTTGTAATCCAAACGTGCCTGTATATAAGTACGTCCGTCAGAAGCGTTATGACTGAATCCGTTGCCAATAGTCTGGTCAATATCATATTTGTTACCCGTTTTGTAAGCACCCGTATAGTGTCCGCCTGCCATATAAGCATCCGAACCTTCGATCGGCATAAACGTCGCATATTTCGGATATTCACGATAACCGTCTTTGTAAGTATCCAGTTTACGATTAATCCAGCGTCCTTCAGAAGCATCATAAGAGAACATCACTTCCGCTTTTAATCCTTTCGTCAGAAATTCCATATCCAGATTCATGGCAAAACTACCATTCAGATACGTGTTCTTTTCATTCAGATAACCGGTACGGCTCAATTCACCCAGAAGATTGTAACGGTAGATATTGTCACCATAAAGCATTCCACGAGGATTTTGCTGAATGTATTCCTCATTCTGCGGATGCGCATTTTCTTCCACCAGGATGGGCAGATATGGAGGCTGGGTAGCACAGATGGTCATCAGGCGACCGGCTGTTGTACCCGGTGCATTACGGTCGGTAATACGGGCCCCCAAATCCAAACGGGTACTCAAATAACGATTAATGTTGATATCGATGTTCGAACGGAAGTTGTAACGGGTGAACTTGGTTTGCGAGTCATATTCACCGGCATTCGAATATTTGTAGTTACCGCCTTGTGAAAAGTAATTGGCCAATACATAATAACGTACCTTGTCCGTACCTCCACGAATGGAGAGGCTGACATCTTCCTGCAAACCGGGTTTGAAGGCAAAATCATAATAATCCCAGTCATATCCCAAACCATCGGAGTTGTCTCCTTTCGCACGGCGGAAATTGTCAATCGCCTGTTGAGAGAAAAGGTTCAAACTGCTGATGTCTGCACCCGTCATCTTGGCATCGTTCAATCTGGCTTCATTATATAAAGTTGCATAATCGGCAGAGCCTAAATATTCGGGGAAACCGATCGGCTGGTTAATACCGATAGAGGCTTTCAGGTTCACGGTTGCCTTTTCCGCTGCCTTACCACGTTTGGTAGTAATAACGATTACACCATTTGCACCACGGATACCATAAGCGGCAGTGGCGGAAGCATCTTTCAGGATAGTGAATGTTTCAATTTCATCCGGTGCGAGGTAACTCATGTCACGTTCGATTCCATCGACAATGACAATGGCACTCTGGTTACCGTAAGTTGCCTTACCACGGATAAACAATTCACTTTGATCCACACCCGGTTCACCACCCGCATACTGGTTTACAATCAACCCCGGCAGACGTCCGGCAAGCGCATTGTTGATATTGGCAGTAGGACTTTGCGTCAGATCTTTTGTCGTGATGGTAGCAACAGAACCGATCATCGTTTCTTTACGTTGTTTGGTATAACCTACCACAACCACTTCCTGCAAGGCTTTCGTATCTTCCTGTAGTAAGACAGTCAGTTCCTTCTTTGCACCGGGAACAATTTCCTGTGGCTGGTAACCCAGGTAAGAAAACACCAACGGAGCTTCCGCATAAGGCAGCTTCAATGTAAACTTACCATCCATATCTGTAATCGTACCTGCATTGGCCACCCCTTTCACGACAACAGACACACCGATCAACGGGTCATTTGTCGTCTTGTCCAATACCGTACCCGACACTGTTATTTTATGGTTTTGTGTGGCCTGCACCTTTGCCGTTCTTCCCGTTTGCGCCACACCCTGCAAAGGTATACCTGCAAGAAGAGTGCAAGAAACAGCCACCAGACAAATATTTCTTTTTATATGTATCATCTTTCTTTTCGATTTTCTATGTGTAATAAATCAATCTTATTCCTCTGCTTTCTTACCGAAATCCGGTCCGACCCAGTTGGCCTTTTCCGTTGCTTTACCTTGTACCCAGTCTTCATAACGAGCACGGATTTCAATCATTGTTGCTCCCGGGACTTCCGCATTCAAGGAGATTGTCAGGCGATCTTCCCTGTTGTCACGATTACCGAAGGTCGGTGCTTTTGCCCAGTCGTACTCCCACACATAATAGCCTTCGGGATGAGCCAACGTCCAAAGCACATCAGAACAGCTGCGCAATGCAGCGATAAACTTATTCTTGGTCTTTTCCGGATAAAGGCTGTTAGTCGGCTGTTTCACCATATCCAGGAAGTAACGGACAAATATTCCACGGAATAAAAGATTATCTCCCGAATTTCCTTCACCACTGAATACCGGATAGTTGGAATCCATTTTCTTATTCACCTGGTAAGAGCCGAAAGCAACCGCATTACGAAGATATTCATCCTCACCTGTAGCGTTGTACAGCTCCAGGGCAGCCGCCATAAATGTTCCCTGATTATAAGACAAGGCTACTTTATCAGGATCTCCCGGTGTTCCGTCATCTTTAATACTAAGATTATCATATACCTGTCCGGTGGAAATATCACACAGATAAGCCGTCATCCAGTTGTATACCTCTTTGGCGAAGTTCAGGTAATAAGCAGCCTGCTCTTCCCAGCCGTCTTTAGCCTCCTTAACGGTAAGTTGATACAATTTCATAGCCAGAAGGCAACCGGGACCATTGGAACAAGACATACGTGAAGCCGGCGCATCCGTTTTCCATGCCATTCCTCCTACCCCTTTATAGTCATTCTTCGCTCCCTTGATATGGTTCCACATCTTCATCAACGCACTGTAGTAATCCTGATCGCCAGTCAATTCATAAACCCGCAGACAAGACAGTGCCATCCATTCCATATCATCATAGAAGTTATTCCAGAAGTCTTTGCCACCATAACCGCAATGTTCATTCCAGTCATCAAAAGCCGGCAGGAAAGGTTTCATGATGTTTTCATACAAATGAGCTTGATATTCGGGATTGTTTGCGTGACGGATATAAGCATCGATCACGATGTCCAATGCATGTCCCTGCGACCATCCGCCGCTACCGCCCGTGCTTGCCGGTTCTCCGGTTTCCGGTGTATTCGGTTTTTCCCAGTAAATGCTTCCGCAAAAGGTATCCCGTCCGCTGGCATTCTCATAGAAATATTTGATATAAGTTCCCGTACTTTTGTCGGCTGCATCTGTCCAGTTCACATCCGACACATATTCACCGGATGAATTACCTTTGTAGATGTCTCCCAGATCGCCGTCGTCACAAGCTGTAAATATTGCCAGTGCACCGCTTAACAACAAAGCTCTTTTTGATAATGATACTATATAGTTCTTCATATTATTATTCAGTTTTAATCTTCATTCGTTTCCGAAGCTACCCAACGGTGGGTGTACGTTCCAAACTCTGCATTGAAATAGAGGGTTACATCGGTTTTCACCGTAGCATAATAGACATTTCCCTGCTTTTCGCCCCATTGCAGTAATTCGTCGCAGAAACGGAAACTGTAATCCCATGGATCTGTGCCCAATGCCAGTTGATATAAATTATAATAGCTGTTGTCGGTAGTCAGATTCGGTTGCCCTTTATCTTTCTCCTTATGTCCCCAACGGTAGGTTGTTCCGTTGATTTCCATCTTAAAGCTATGACGGGTTTCACCGCTTCCTGCCCAACTTTCCGTTTGTTTCCGGGCAGTATAATTCTTCACACCCCATTTGCCATATCCCAGATAGTTGAAATCCTGTCTATACCCACCCGAATGGTTATAAAGATATACAGCTCCTATTTCATCGTAACTGATCGTTTGTTCACCCATATTAATGGTAATCCGGTAGATGCCTGATTGAGGAACCGTAACTGTATAGTCTTCACCATCATTACGCTCACGCAACACTCCGTTGTCGTCTACATAATAATAGCATTTGCGACCTTCTACAGTAGACATAAATATAAATGGCTGGTCGGCTTTCAATTGAGTGAAAGTCTGATAGATTCCTTCATTCTGACGGAGCATTTGTTGTGCTTCCGCTTCATCACCATCATCTTCCGTACCCACGCCAGTGATATAAACCGGCTCGTTTTCAGAAGGCATATCATCAATGCCGTCCATCATAAAAATTACGAAATAACCTTCCAGACTACTAAGAGCCTGATCCAATCCGCAATAAGCACGCACCTTCCAACGCAGTGTGCCGTTGGTATTGCAACGGAATTTAGCCAGTTTACCTATTGTGTTTGCCTGATAATGGGTTAAAGTCAACTGTGATTCCAAACCGTTATTGTCAGAAAAGATCGTTTCTACCGGTTTGGTAAAGTCTCCCCCGATCGTATCAATCAATACTTCATAACGATATACTGTATTTCCGTGTTTCTCGGTAGGCGTCCATTTCAGAACAATATCCGTCAACGAAGCACCCGAAAGTACTACTCGCTCGCCACTAGCCATTGCATCCATTGTTCTAACAGGTTCAGGCGGAACAATCGGTTCATAATCATCCGGATCAAATCCCGGATTCAGTTTATTGTCACAAGCCGTCAGTCCGATAAGAAAAAACAGCAGGGCAAATTTGATTAGTTTTTTTGTTATCATATTGTTTCTCATATTATTATATTCCTAGTTTTAGTATGAATGAGGACATTCAATTGGTTCAAAGCGGCTCTTATCTCCATTATAAGTTGCAGGAAGTTCCGCTCCCCAGGCAGGTTTATTTTCGCTTATATTCTGCAAACAAACTTGCGCATCCAATCCGCTGCCGCCATTTCCCCAATTTTCAAAAACTGTAGTACCTCCGACACCTTTCGAGAATACCCAATATCCCATCAAGTCAGAGTGTTCTTCTGCATTAAGGATTTTGCACATATTCGCTTTAATTTCACTTTCGTCCAACGCTCTCTTCCACATCCGTGCCTGATAAACTTTGCAATATCCTACCCGATATGAATCTCCGGAACGTCCAATCAACAGTGCTTTATCATTTCCACCTACATCTGTCAGATTGAGAGATGAATTAGGGGCACAATCCTCATAAGAGTTATCTGCAGGAGTCAACGTTTCTCTCACCCCGTTTATATACATTTTATAAGCCTCTTTAGTACTTGATTTCGTTCCATCATATACAATGGCTATATGATACCATTTACCCGGAGTCTTACGTCCACCTTCCGAATCATCGCAATAAATAGTTTGCTGACTACGGAAACGGGGATCACTCTTACCATTCTTATCTGTTATCGTAATATTTACCGGATCGGCTCCAGTCTCGAACTTGGCAGTCAACGGAATAACTTGTCCGGATAGTTCACCCACTTCCAAAAACTTATCAGCACCTTCCGGTATGGAAATCTGATAATCTCCGTTACCGGTCAAAATCTTCACCAGTCTCTTTTCACCGATAAAAAGGTCAAAACCTTCTTCCGGTGCATCTACCGTCAAATCCCAGAGTTTTGCTACCCGAACCAGCACTCTAGCCACTTTCTTACGTCCATCTACTATTAATATAGTAGTTTCCGTACGGTTATTTTCTTCCAACTGGCTATTTTCGGTAGCTTTAATAGTCACCTTATTACCATTGATTGTAGCCGTCGCCACGTTTTCATCAAATGGCTTCACATAATAATCGCCATTACCGGAGGTGATACTCACCGTAATTTCGTCTCCTTGTAGTAGTGTCACCGAATTATTATCGACAACCAGATCTGTTGCCGGTTTCACTTCCTGTTCTTCTTTATCATCACTGCACGATACCATAAAAAATGGAATGGTCAATGCTGAAAGAAATAAAAAACTAAGTTTCCTTTTCATTAGATTAAAGATTAATAAATTAATACTTTTCAAGTTTATCTACTTAAAAACTTCGATGAGACAAAGATAAAATCACTAAACTCTACCAAAAGAAAATTAACTATCCTTTTTTACCTTTTGGCACGGATATTTACTATATTAACACGGATATTTACTTCTTCTTTTTCTTTAAAAATTCCCGCCACAGACTACTGCTGAACCTCTTCCAAATGTTTCATCCGAAACTCTTTTGGCGTGCACTCATACTTTTCACGGAACACCTTAAAGAAAGTAACTTTGTTCGAGAATCCCGAATCGAATACAATTTCATCAATCGTCTTTTTAGTGGTCAGCAATAAATCTTTCGCTATGTGCAAACGACATTCCTTAATCAGATCGGTCGGGCTATCCTCTCCTATCTCTTCCATCTTCCGATAAAGACTCCGGGGACTGATTGCCAGCCGATCGGCGATATAACGTGGAGTCAAATCTTTGTTCGTTATATTATCATTGATAATCTTCAAAACCGACTGTAGGAACTTCTTCGACTCTTTATGCGTCAACTTCCCGTCCGACTTTTCAAAAGAACTGATCGGCGAACTGAAATAATTTTTCAACACCTCTTTCCGTTCTATCACCTGACAGACAGAGATACGAAGATACTCCGCACTAAACGGTTTTGTGATATACATTTCCGCACCGGCAGAAAGGGCTTCCATCTGTTGTTCCATCTCGTGTCGTCCGGAAACCACAATAATAGGAATATGCGCCGTCTCTTTCACCGATTTAATCCGCCTGGTCAGTTCAATGCCACCCATTCCCGGCATCATGACATCACAGATAATCACATTCGGATAAACCTCATTCATCACCTGATCCAGCCGTTCGGGATCTTGCAAGGTTACCACATTGAAGTCAGCCGAGAAGATTTCTCCAATAAACCATAGCATTTCGATTTCATCATCGACAACCAAAAGCGTAGGACGCATCTTATCAAACTCATACTGGGGAAGTTTCAATATCGGTTGAGTATCTATCTTGGGGATATATTCCGCCATCAGTCGTTTGGTTTCCGACACTCCGGTAGTCAGCTCCATGACCGGCAAGGTTAATGTAAACATCACCCATCCGTCAGAAGTGTTTTCCACTTTCAATGTACCATTCAGCAACTTAGCCATATTATAAGAAATAGCCAGCCCCAGGCCATTCCGTGAAAAGTTCTTTTCATCCTGATTCTCGAAATTATCCAAAATGGCATACCGATTAAAAATATACTGAAAATCCTTTTCCTTGATGGTACTTCCTTCATTCGCTACACGAAGAGTCAGCATGTTTTCCCCGCTCGTATCCACTTCAATCTTGATACTTTGTCCGTCGGGAGTATATTTAAAGGCATTAGAAATCAGATTAATAATAATCGTATTCAGAAACCCTTTGTCCGAGTTCCACATCACCTGCTCGGGTATCTTGCTCAAGAAAGTGATGTTTCTGGATTTAGCCATTTCAACAAACGTTTTGGCTATTCCTTTCACAATGGAAGACACATTCAATGATTCAACCCGCACTTCCCTGTTTCCCGTTTCAATCCGACGAAATTCGATCAACTCATGAATCAGGTTGTTGAGACGCTCCGCATTCGTCTGAATCATCTGTACGTAGTCCACGACAAATTTACTAAGTCCCTTCGATGAAAGGATTCGTCCGCAAGGACCATAAATCAAAGTCAGCGGAGTACAAAATTCATGTGCGATATTAGTAAAGAAACGAAGTTTGGACTCAAAGACATTCTTTTGATGGCGTTTCTCTATCTCGTTCAGCAATTCCTGCTTTTTACGTTTGGAGCGCAGGATAAAGGAACGTATCAGCAAGGCTGCCAGTAAAAGCAGACACAGGGCATAAATCAAATAAGCCCACCAGGAAGCATACCACGGATCACCTATACGAATCACCAGAGAATAGACATCACTCTCTTTATCAAAAACACTATTGTAATATTTCACCAGTAAGGTATATTCGCCGGGAGCCATATTCGTAAAAGAGACTCCGCTTTCCGAACCATTGTTTACCCATTGGTCACTCAATCCTTTTAGTTTATAGAAATAGGTACAGTTATTACCATTCAGATAATCCACAGAGGCAAATGAAACAGAAAAGAAATTCTGGTCATACTGCAAATTCAAGACTTCAGTTTCTTTTTTCCGGGTGAGAAATTCGCCCAGATTGTATTGTTCACCGAAGATAGACAGCTTATCAAAATAAACAGGAGGCATATAAAGCTGCTCCGGACGGCCATCCGCCCGGATAGCTACGACTCCATTGATTCCGCCAAAGAACAGAGTACCAGTCTGGGAATCCCGAAAAGCGGCTCCGTCACTAAACTCTACCACCTTTAAACCATCTCCAAAACCGTATGAACGAAAGACATTCCTTTTCGTATCGAAATTGATTAATCCAAGATTGGTGCTCAACCAGAAGTCGTCGGACGAGTTTCTAAGAATTGCATGAATGGTATTATTCAGGAAACCATTCTTGGCATTGAAGAGCTGATAAGAGGTTTCCGATGTGTACTTTATCAATCCGTAGCTCGTTCCGAAAAGATAGTTATTGCTGCTGTCTTTACTGATAGCGAGAATATTATTCAGGGTCATGTTTTCGTATTTGTGAGTAGACACCGGTTCCAGGCCATTCGTCGTTTCGTTATAGCGGAATACCCCATATCCTTTATTGCCAAACAACAGGTTGGCTTCATTCTCCGCATAAATAGTAAAGAAATAGTTCGATCCCAGTTCGCCGTCATTGATGATGTAACGTTGCGCATCCACAATCACCGGATTGTCCGGTGTTCCGGCAATACGAGCTTTCACCACTCCCATGCCGACACTCGCCAGCCACAGTTCGGAATCTGCTGTTTCGTAAATGTCATGGATGTATTTGAAATCTTCGTTACCGATCCGTATTGGTATACTCTTGATACGTTTTTCCCGATATGAATAATAAGTTAATCCTTCTTCGTCTCCTATCCAAAGCAAATTCCGGTGGCTCTTGGCAAAACAATAAACGGCATTACTACTCAAAGCACTATTAGAGGTAGTCAACACCTCCGCCCGACAGTCGGAGATGTTTTTATCGAATTCGTAATCATAGATTTTAAGAATTCCGTTTCCTTTGGTTCCCACCCAGAAAGTACGTTCATCATCAAGATAGATGGCACGCACGGGGCGTTCTATTTTCTCGGTATAATTGCTAAGCACCATTGATTTGATAGAATAAAGCGGGTTCGAATAAAGATAAACACCCTGCCCGTCGGTACCAATCCAAACAACATCCTGAAAACAGTCTTTCTTGAGACAGAATACACCGCTGTTGATAGGTAACGACTGAATTTGATAATGATTCGTCTCCTTCTGTTTCTCCAACAGCAGAATACCATCCATCAAAAAGCCCACAAAATAGCTGTTATGATAATGAACGATGGAAGAAATTTTACCACGTTCCTGTATTTCTTTACCTAGATTGGCAATAAACTCATTCTTCTGGGTCGGAATATGGAAAGCATAGAAATTAAATTCCTTGTCTATGTAATAAAGAGATTGCTCGTCATTGAAACAATAAATCAAGGAAGTCTGATAAATCAGGTTCGTTTTCTGGGGTAACAGGGTGATATCTCCCGATGCGGCTTCCTGCTGTATATCATAACAGCGGTTATATCCTTTCATGACTACCCACATCCGGTTGTTACCGTCGATAAAGAAGTTTACGATATCGGAAATCGGGATTCCCGTGATATTGATTTTCTTGAAGACTCCTTCTTTTTTATGATAATAATAGATGCAGTTACTATCCTGGATAATGAACAGATTACCATGACTATCCTTATTCATAAAGAAGAGTTTCTGAAATTCATTATAGTGAGTGATTGTATTGGTTTTCCGGTTCAAACGGTTCAACCCATAGTAGGTTTGAATCCAGTAAATATCTTCGCCCGTATACACAATATTGTCAATCAGATTACCAGATAAGTAATCCTCCTTGTCACGAGTCTTAAATTCCTCAATCTCCTGTCCATCATAAATATTCAGTCCGTCGCAGGTCCCGATCCACATCAATCCACGCTCATCCTGGCACAGAGATGTAATCGAACTATTAGACATATACTCTTTATCTGCAACTTGCTTCAAATTATAAGCATAAGCGTTATGTATCAACAGATTAAGAAAAAAGAATAGAATAAAAACCGACTGTTTTCCCATAGTGTATTATTCTTAGATTTGCTATATGACAAAGGTAAACAAAAAAACATTCCGAGCTTTTTTTTGGCCGGAATATAAGTAAAGCTCCGTGCCAGAGTAGTTAATTTCAGCGACAAGAGGCGATTTAGCCCCTCTATTACTAGAAGCACATTCCTTTTCTCCCTATTTTCGTCGTAGAAATTATTTTCAAATCTATAAATTCATTTGTTCATGAAAACACATTTTTCATTTAAACACTTGCTATTTCTTGGAGGTGCCGTGTTGTACAGCCTGCAATCTTCTGCCGTTAAGAATCCGGTAGACTATGTCAGCACACTGGTGGGCACTCAATCCAAGTTTGAACTGTCTACCGGAAACACGTATCCGGCTACGGCATTGCCGTGGGGAATGAATTTCTGGACACCGCAGACCGGTAAAATGGGAGACGGTTGGGCATACACGTATGATGCCGACAAAATCCGGGGATTCAAACAAACACATCAGCCCAGTCCCTGGATGAACGACTACGGGCAGTTTGCCATCATGCCTATCACCGGCGGACTGGTATTCGATCAAGACCGACGTGCCAGTTGGTTCTCTCACAAAGCGGAAGTTGCCAAACCTTATTATTATAAGGTATACCTTGCCGACCATGATGTAACAACCGAGCTTGCTCCTACGGAGCGTGCCGTCATGTTCCGTTTCACGTATCCGGAGACAAAGAATGCCTACGTGATTGTAGACGCTTTCGACAAAGGTTCTTATGTGAAAGTGATTCCGGAAGAAAACAAGATTATCGGCTATTCAACCAAGAATAGCGGCGGTGTGCCGGAAAACTTCAAAAACTATTTCGTGATTCAATTCGACAAACCGTTCACATTCGTTTCCACAGTTTTCGAAAACAACATTCTTCCGAATGAAACAGAAGCAAAAGGAAACCACACAGGGGCCGTGATCGGATTCGCCACGAAAAAGGGAGAAATCGTACACGCACGTGTTGCTTCCTCCTTTATCAGCCCCGAACAGGCGGAGTTGAATCTCAAAGAGCTTGGCAAAAACAGTTTCGACCAACTGGTAGCGAACGGAAGAGAGATTTGGAACCGTGAAATGAGTAAAATAGAGATAGAAGACGATAATATCGATAATTTACGTACCTTCTATTCTTGTCTATACCGTTCCATGCTTTTTCCACGCAGTTTCTACGAGATAGATGCTAAGGGACAAGTCATGCATTACAGCCCCTACAACGGCGAAGTGCGTCCCGGTTATATGTTTACCGACACCGGATTCTGGGACACGTTCCGCTGCCTGTTCCCTTTCCTCAACCTGATGTATCCGTCAATGAATCAAAAGATGCAGGAGGGACTAGTAAATACTTACAAGGAAAGCGGTTTCCTGCCGGAATGGGCCAGCCCGGGACATCGGGATTGTATGGTAGGCAACAACTCGGCTTCCGTAGTGGCCGACGCTTACATCAAAGGATTGCGAGGATATGATATCGAAACTCTTTGGGAAGCATTGAAACATGGAGCAAATGCACATCTTCGCGGGACTGCTTCAGGTCGTCTCGGTTACGAATCTTACAACCAACTGGGATATGTTGCCAACAATATCGGCATAGGACAAAACGTTGCACGTACACTGGAGTATGCATATAACGACTGGGCAATTTATACATTAGGCAAGAAACTCGGTAAACCGGAGAGCGAAATCGACATTTATAAGAAACACGCGCTGAACTACAAAAATGTCTATCATCCGGAACGCAAACTGATGGTTGGCAAAGACAACAAAGGCGTATTCAATCCGAATTTCGATGCAGTGGACTGGAGCGGTGAATTTTGCGAAGGGAATAGCTGGCACTGGAGCTTCTGCGTATTCCACGACCCGCAAGGACTTATCAACCTGATGGGAGGCAAGAAAGAATTCAACGCGATGATGGATTCCGTCTTTGTCATCCCGGGTAAACTGGGAATGGAAAGCCGCGGCATGATTCACGAAATGCGTGAAATGCAAGTAATGAACATGGGGCAATATGCGCACGGCAACCAGCCTATTCAGCACATGGTATATCTCTACAACTATTCGAGCGAGCCCTGGAAAGCTCAATACTGGATACGTGAGATTATGAACAAACTATATACCGCCGGTCCCGACGGTTATTGCGGTGACGAAGACAACGGACAGACTTCCGCCTGGTATGTATTCTCCGCACTCGGTTTCTATCCGGTTTGCCCGGGAAC
Organism: Bacteroides sp. D2; assembly: GCF_025147085.1. NCBI lineage: Bacteria > Pseudomonadati > Bacteroidota > Bacteroidia > Bacteroidales > Bacteroidaceae > Bacteroides > Bacteroides sp. D2. Next base: position 398,255 of record NZ_CP102261.1, read on the forward strand.
GGATGAATATATCATAGGAACCCCGCTCTTCAAATCAGCGAAGTTACATTTGGAGAACGGAAAGACCATCACAATCAAGGCAGATAACAACCAGCTTGACAACCGCTACATCAAGGAAATGAAAGTAAACGGGAAATCACAAACCCGTAATTTCCTTACACATGACCAGCTGATTAAAGGTGCTAATATTCAATTTCAAATGAGCCCCGTACCCAATAAACAACGGGGAACCACAGAAAAAGATGTACCTTACTCTCTTTCGTTTGAATAAAATATTGTACTTTTGGAGATCAATGAATTATCTACCAAACAAACTATAAAAACATGAAACTGAAAAACCTTTTACTAATTGCCCTTGTTGCGATCGTCTTTTGCGGTTGTCAAAGTAACTATCAGCCTACTTCTATCACCGTTGCCTCCTACAATTTGAGAAACGCCAACGGTGGCGATTCAATCAACGGAAACGGTTGGGGACAACGTTACCCGGTCATTGCCCAAATAGTGCAATACCACGATTTCGATATTTTCGGCACGCAGGAGTGCTTTATTCATCAACTGAAAGATATGAAAGAAGCATTACCCGGTTATGATTATATCGGTGTAGGTCGCGACGACGGCAAAGAGAAAGGTGAACATTCTGCTATTTTCTATCGCACAGACAAGTTTGACGTGATAGAGAAAGGTGATTTCTGGTTATCGGAAACTCCCGACGTGCCGAGCAAAGGATGGGATGCCGTGTTGCCGCGTATTTGCAGTTGGGGACACTTCAAATGCAAAGATACCGGCTTCGAATTCCTTTTCTTCAACCTGCACATGGACCATATCGGCAAGAAAGCACGCGTGGAAAGTGCGTTCCTCGTACAGGACAAGATGAAAGAACTTGGCAAAGGCAAAGAGCTTCCGGCCATCCTGACGGGAGACTTCAATGTCGACCAGACCCACCAGTCTTATGATGCTTTTGTGAGCAAAGGGGTGTTGTGCGACTCTTACGAGAAGGCCGGCTTCCGCTATGCTATCAACGGCACGTTCAACGACTTCGACCCGAACAGCTTTACGGAAAGCCGTATCGACCATATATTCGTTTCTCCGTCTTTCCAAGTGAAAAGATATGGTGTGCTGACTGATACTTACCGCAGCATCGTAGGCAAGGGAGAAAAGAAGCAGGCGAACGATTGCCCGGAAGAAATCGACATCAAGACTTATCAGGCGCGCACTCCTTCAGACCATTTCCCCGTAAAGGTGGAACTGGAGTTCGACCAGCGTCAGCAGAAATAATCTTTGTATCTAGTTATAACCTGAAAGTTTCACCACACAACCCGATATTCCTATGAGAAATATATGTTTTGTAGCCTGTATGTTATTTTGCCTTACTTCTGCAGTGGGAAAGACACCGGGAAATACCCGTTATCTTTCTATTGCCGACTCGATTCTATCTAATGTATTGAATCTCTATCAGACGAATGACGGACTACTAACAGAAACGTATCCTGTCAATCCCAACCAAAAAATCACTTATCTGGCGGGCGGAACGCAGCAGAACGGAACGCTGAAGGCTTCTTTTCTATGGCCGTATTCCGGGATGATGTCGGGTTGTGTGGCTTTATACAAAGCGACCGGAAACAAGAAGTACAAAAAGATTCTCGAGAAAAGAATTCTACCGGGAATGGAGCAGTATTGGGATAACAGTCGCTTGCCGGCCTGTTATCAGTCATACCCCACCAAGTACGGGCAGCACGGACGTTATTATGACGATAACATCTGGATTGCACTGGACTATTGCGATTATTACCAACTGACTCACAAGCCTGCATCTTTGGAAAAAGCCGTTGCATTGTATCAATATATCTACAGTGGATGGAGCGACGAGATGGGTGGTGGTATTTTTTGGTGTGAACAGCAGAAGGAAGCGAAGCATACTTGTTCCAATGCACCGTCTACTGTGCTCGGTGTCAAGTTGTACCGGCTGACGAAGGATGCCAAATACCTCGAAAAAGCAAAAGAGACGTATGCCTGGACGAAAAAGCATCTGTGCGACCCTACCGACCATCTTTACTGGGATAACATCAACCTGAAAGGGAAAGTTTCCAAAGAGAAGTACGCCTACAACAGTGGACAGATGATTCAGGCGGGTGTATTGCTCTATGAGGAAACGGGAGATGAACAGTATTTGCGCGATGCACAGCAGACAGCCGCAGGAACTGATGCTTTTTTCCGCACAAAAGCCGACAAGAAAGACCCGACTGTCAAAGTGCATAAAGACATGGCCTGGTTTAACGTGATCTTATTCAGAGGACTGAAAGCTCTGTATAAGATTGACAAGAATCCGACGTATGTCGATGCGATGGTGGAAAATGCGCTTCACGCCTGGGAAAACTACCGGGATGAAAACGGATTATTAGGCAGGGATTGGTCGGGACATAACAAGGAGCAGTATAAATGGCTGCTCGACAATGCCTGTCTTATTGAATTCTTTGCAGAGATTTAACACTTCTTCTCCGCAACACTTTCATAATCAATACTAATCAACAAAAAAAGACTATTACCATGAATATAACTAAAGCCTTTTGTTTGTCCATAGCACTCTTTGGTGCTAGCAATATGCAGGCTATAACGAACAGTGATTTTGTCATCCAACAAGATAATACCAAAATCAACAACTATCAGACGAACCGTCCGGAAGCATCGAAACGTCTGTTTGTCTCGCAAGCTGTGGAACAACAGATTGCGCATATCAAGCAACTGCTGACGAATGCCCGCTTGGCATGGATGTTCGAAAACTGTTTCCCGAACACCCTGGATACTACTGTTCATTTTGACGGCAAAGATGATACGTTTGTTTATACAGGCGACATCCACGCCATGTGGTTGCGCGATTCGGGTGCACAAGTATGGCCTTACGTGCAACTCGCCAACAAAGACGCGGAACTGAAAAAGATGCTGGCCGGCGTTATCAAACGTCAGTTCAAGTGTATCAATATCGACCCGTATGCCAATGCTTTCAACATGAATTCCGAAGGCGGCGAATGGATGAGCGACCTTACGGACATGAAGCCCGAACTGCACGAACGCAAATGGGAAATCGACTCGCTCTGTTATCCTATCCGTCTTGCTTATCATTACTGGAAGACGACGGGAGACGCCAGTATATTCTCCGACGAATGGCTTACAGCCATCGCCAAGGTTCTGAAAACGTTTAAGGAACAGCAACGAAAAGAAGACCCGAAAGGTCCTTATCGTTTCCAACGCAAAACGGAACGTGCACTCGATACGATGACCAACGACGGCTGGGGTAATCCTGTAAAGCCGGTCGGACTGATTGCTTCTGCTTTCCGTCCTTCGGATGATGCTACAACTTTCCAGTTCCTCGTTCCATCCAACTTCTTTGCTGTAACTTCATTGCGCAAAGCTGCCGAAATTCTGAATACGGTCAACAAGAAACCTGATTTAGCTAAAGAATGTACTACACTGTCGAACGAAGTGGAAGCAGCCCTGAAAAAATATGCGGTTTACAATCATCCGAAATATGGCAAAATCTATGCTTTCGAAGTGGATGGTTTCGGCAACCAACTGTTAATGGATGATGCCAATGTGCCGAGTCTCATTGCCCTGCCTTATCTTGGAGATGTGAAAGTGAACGATCCTATTTATCAGAATACCCGTAAGTTTGTATGGAGCGAAGATAATCCTTACTTTTTCAAAGGTACTGCCGGTGAAGGAATTGGCGGTCCGCACATCGGATATGATATGATTTGGCCCATGAGTATTATGATGAAAGCATTCACCAGTCAAAACAACGCAGAAATCAAGACCTGTATCAAAATGCTGATGGATACGGATGCCGGAACAGGGTTCATGCATGAATCTTTCCACAAGAACGACCCGAAAAACTTTACTCGTTCCTGGTTTGCATGGCAAAATACGCTGTTCGGAGAACTAATCCTAAAACTCGTGAATGAAGGAAAGGTAGACTTGCTGAATAGTATCCAATAGTCTTCTATTATGTTTTTTATTGTATTCCCGCTTATGAGATAACTGTTTCTAACCTTGAAGCTTACGCTTCCAAAGTAGTTTCAAGGTTGAAGAACTTTAGTTTCAGGCCTTTGAAACCATAGTTTCAAGTAAGTGAAACTAGAGTTTCTCACCGATGAAACTAAAGTTTCCCACTGACGAAACAGAAGTTTCAAGCAATAGAACTTTTAGTTTCAAGTACTGAAACTCTCTCTTCCGTAATAGTCTGATAATCCTTGAATACCGCTCCGGATAGAAAAATAAGTGCCCACATAGCAGAGAAGCAATAAAATCCTTACTTTCAACAAGGTGACAGCAAAGTTGTCGTCACCTTGCCGTCACATCATGCTGTCACACTGCAGTATATTTATAATCAATCATTTATGCCCAATCAGGTGACAGATGACAGCATTTTATTTATTTTCCAATTTATATGTAGGGAGTATATGACTCCTAAAAAATAAATGACCCATATAATATGAACAATATGAAATCAACTTTTTTATTCCTACTTACTACAACCATGATGACCTGTACTGCCTACGGACAGTCTTCCAATCATAAAGAGAACAAATTACCCGATTGGGCTTTCGGTGGTTTTGAACGTCCAAAGAATGTCAATCCGGTAATATCTCCTATAGAAAACACCAAGTTTTACTGTCCATTGACCAAAGATTCTATTGCGTGGGAATCGAACGATACATTCAATCCGGCTGCTACACTCTACAATGGTGAGATTGTCGTGTTATACCGTGCAGAGGATAAATCAGGTGTCGGTATCGGACACAGGACTTCTCGCCTCGGTTATGCCACTTCTACCGACGGCACACATTTCCAACGGGAAAAGACTCCTGTATTCTATCCGGATAATGATTCACAAAAAGAGTTGGAATGGCCCGGCGGCTGCGAAGACCCACGAATTGCCGTAACCGATGACGGATTATATGTAATGATGTACACCCAATGGAATCGCCATGTGCCTCGCCTGGCAGTAGCGACTTCTCGCAACCTAAAAGACTGGACAAAACACGGTCCTGCTTTTGCCAAAGCATTTGATGGAAAGTTCTTCAACCTGGGTTGTAAGTCCGGCTCTATCCTGACCGAAGTTGTTAAAGGGAAGCAGGTTATCAAGAAAATCAACGGGAAATACTTTATGTACTGGGGAGAAGAGCATGTATTCGCAGCTACTTCCGATGACTTAATCCACTGGACACCGATTGTCAACATTGATGGCTCCCTAAAAAAGCTGTTTTCTCCCCGTGACGGCTACTTCGACAGCCATCTCACCGAATGTGGGCCTCCGGCTATCTACACTCCGAAAGGAATTGTCCTTCTTTATAATGGTAAGAACCATTCAGGAAGAGGTGACAAACGCTATACCGCCAATGTCTATGCTGCCGGACAAGCACTCTTCGACGCCAATGATCCTACCCGCTTTATCACCCGTCTCGACGAACCGTTCTTCCGCCCGATGGATAGCTTTGAAAAGAGTGGGCAATATGTAGATGGAACCGTATTTATCGAAGGAATGGTCTACTTCAAAAACAAATGGTATTTGTATTATGGTTGTGCTGACTCCAAAGTAGGAGTAGCCGTTTATGATCCGAAACGGCCGGCAAAGGCTGATCCGCTGCCATAGTTATAAAAATAGTCTTGATTACATTCTTTTTTAAAGGAAAGATGTAATCAGGACTAACTTATTTCTTAAAACTATATTCCCCAAAACGGCTGAAAACAGTAAGTTCTTGTTAAGGATTTGCTTTTCAGCCGTTTCTAGTATAAAATAAAGCTTTCCGAAGCAGAATTAAATGCTACAATCGGAAAGCCTTATAATACCTATTGAAAACTGAATTGAATATTGAGAACCAGCTTTATTCTTTCATTGTCGGAGGCTTCTTCCTCCTTTCAACAATTAGCTGTCTTTTATAAGTAAGCCATCTTTATCCATTTATCTTATTCAAAACAACCGGTCTGTTTGCCGGAGCCTTACCAAAATTCTTATTAGGCTTTTTCCCCATTACAAACTTCAATGTGCTGCCATTTATTATATCCTGATAAGTGATATAACTCTTATCATAAGGCTTGCCATTCAAATACACTTTCTGGATATAGATATTTTCTTTGCTGTTATTGGGTGCTTCTACAGTAAAAGTGTTACCACCACGTACCTTCACTTCTACTTTCTTAAAACAAGGGCTACCGAAAACAAATACACCATCCGACGGGTTCACCTGATAGAGTCCCATAGATGAAAGAAGATACCAGGCAGACATTTGGCCACAATCCTCATTACCGATGATACCGTCCGGCTGGTCTGTGTAAAAATCGCTCATGATAAAACGAACCTTTTCCGCCGTTTTCCATTGTTCACCGGCATACGCATAAAGATAAGCAACATGATGGCTCGGTTCATTTCCATGTGCATATTGTCCGATCAATCCGGTTATGTCGCTCGATGCTCCTTCCCCCATACTGTCGGTATTGGTAAAGAAACCATCAAGCCTCGTTGTAAAAGGTTTGTCACCTCCAAACAAGGCAATCAGCCCATAGGGGTCTTGTGGAGCAAAGAAAGTATATTGCCATCCGTTTCCTTCACAGAAATCTCCAACAGTATGGATGGAACGTGCCGGATCGTAAGGAGTACGCCAAGAGCCGTCTTCCAGTTTCGGACGAATGAAATGGATAGAAGAATCAAAATAGTTCTTGTAATAATGAGCACGTTTTGAGAATGTTTCAGCATCTTCTGTCTTTCCCATCTTACGTGCCATAGCGGCAATTCCCCAGTCGTCCACTGCATACTCCATGGCTATGGAAGTAGCTTCATGAACTTTGTCGGCAGGGATATAGCCTTTTTTGACTACATAAGGTACTCCTTTCTGCTTTTCATAAGTAGCTGTAGCTATCATTGCTTGCAATGCTTCTTCCGCATCGAACCCGGTAAATCCTTTCAGATATGCATCGGCAATCACCGGCACGGAGCTATACCCTGGCATCTGATCGGTCTCTCCACTCATCAAAGGCCAGATAGGGAGTTTGTCCTGCTGACGATAGATGGAAATCATCGAATTGACTACATGGTCAACCATTTCAGGTTGAGTAATAGTCATCAAAGGATTTAATGCACGGTAGGTATCCCATAAAGAAAGAGTCGTATAGTTGGCTTTCTTCGGGTCTGTGTAAATCATGTCATTCATCCCTCTATACTCTCCATTCACATCGCAAAAAAGCGTAGGGGCAATCATAGTATGATAATGGGCGGTATAGAATACACGTTTGGAAGCCTCATCATCAGTCTCTACTGTCATCTTCTCCAGTTGCTTATTCCATCGGTCGGCACTCATATCCACCACCTTATCAAAATCCCAGTGAGTAAGTTCGGATTGCAGGTTCATCGCTGCGTTGTCACAGCTGACAGAAGAAAGGGCGACTTTTATCTTCACTTCCTTCACGTTACCAAAAGTGAGGACACTCTTCACCGATGCCACTTTCAGTTGGTCCCAAGGTTGCGGGTTATTATCATCATAGGCAGTAAACTGCTCTATCTTCTTATCACTTTTCAACACAAAATAAACTTTGCGGGAAGGACTCCAGCCTCTCACATAACGATAACCCTCTACTGTATAATCATCTACCTTACGGATATAGCTGTCGTAAGCATTCGATCCGTTTCCTTCACGTAAGTCGATTAATATGGAAGCCGGTTTTCCTTCAGGATAAGTATAACGATGGAAGCCTACACGATCTGTAGCTGTCAGCTCGGCTTTGATATTGTAACGGTCGAGAAGCAAAGAGTAATATTCGGGACGGGCGATTTCATTCGCATGAGAATATCTGGAAGCATACCCATCACGTATATCATCCTGATTGCCTCTGGGAGTACGGATCTCATTCAATGGCATGATGAGAATATCACATAAGTCAGTACAGCCCGTACCGCTCAAATGGGTATGTGAAAAGCCAATTAAAATACTATCGGAATAATGATAACCCGAGCACCAGTCCCAACCTTTATGGATATTGGTAGGACCCAGCTGTACCATTCCATACGGAACACTCGTCCCAACAAAGACGTGTCCATGATAACCGGATCCGATATACGGATCGACGTACTGCAATAATCCTTCACTTTTTGAATAGTTCTGTTGCGCTACTCCATTTCCCGCTGCAAGCAAGACACAAGAAGTAAGTGCAAGTAGTTTAAATGCCTTCATTCGTATTTTTCTTTGGTATGATTGAAAATTATAGTTAGCGAATGATGCAAATATACTACCTATTTAGGAATTAACTAACTGTCGCTAGAGTTTACAAGAAAAATGGCAGGCAGGTTTACTCTTTTGGCAAGTTCCAACCACAGATTTACACGGTTTTCCACAGAAAAACTGCGTACCGTCTACTAAATAACATAATAAATGAATCTGTGGAAATCCGTGTTAATCTATGGCGAATCCTTTCCATAAATTCCCTTCGGGAAGAGGAGCTTCAAGCTCTATCAGTTCTTTTGAGACAGGATGTATGAACCGTACTCTCCGGGCATGCAGACAAATGCTCCCATCCGGATTGGAGCGTGGAGAGCCATATTTCAAATCTCCCTTGATAGGGCATCCCATTTTTGCCAGCTGACAACGAATCTGATGATGACGTCCGGTTTTTAAATCGACTTCGAGCAAATAGTAATTCTCCGAATGACCGATCAACCGGTAATGCAAGATCGCTTTCTTGCTGTTCGGCACTTCTTTGTCGTATGCATAACTTTTGTTCTGCTTTTCATTACGTACAAGAAAATGTACCAGTTCACCTTCCGGTTCTTGCGGAGCATTTTTCACAACCGCCCAATAAGTCTTTTTCACCTCACTGGTGCGAAACATTTCGTTGAGCCTTGTTAATGCCTTACTCGTTTTGGCAAAAATAACAAGACCGCTTACGGGGCGGTCCAGCCGGTGTGTCACACCGAGGAAAACATTTCCGGGTTTCTGATACTTCTCTTTCAGATACTGTTTTACAGTCTCCGAAAGCGGCGTATCCCCCGTCTTGTCTGCCTGGACAATCTCGGAAGCGGTCTTGTTGACTACAATGATATGGTTGTCTTCGTATACAACAGTCATTCTGTTCGATTACATATTCATACCACCATCTACCTGAATCACCTGACCTGATACATAAGAAGACATATCAGAAGCCAGGAAGGTAGCGATGTTTGCCACATCTTCAGGAGTACCACCACGACGCAAAGGTATTTTCTTTGCCCATTCAGCTCTTACTTCGTCAGAAAGAGCAGCTGTCATGTCTGTCAGGATGAATCCCGGAGCGATAGCATTGGCACGGATGCCGCGAGAGCCCAACTCTTGTGCGATAGACTTAGCCAATGCAATCATACCTGCTTTGGAAGCAGCATAGTTAGCCTGTCCTGCATTTCCGTGAACACCTACAACAGAGGCCATATTGATAATGCTACCAGCTTTTTGACGCATCATGATAGGTGTACAAGCATGGATGAAGTTAAATGCAGACTTCAGGTTCACGTTGATTACCATATCCCATTGCTGTTCGCTCATGCGCATCATCAAACCGTCACGAGTGATACCGGCATTATTTACCAATATATCGATCCGTCCGAAGTCCTTGTGGATTTCTTCAACGACCTTTGCAGTATCTTCAAAGTTAGCCGCGTTAGAAGCGTAACCTTTGGCTTTCACGCCCATTGCTTCAAGTTCCTTTGCTGTATTTTCTGCATTTTCGTCAATGACAAGGTCAGTAAATGCGATGTTTGCGCCTTCGGCAGCAAACTTAAGAGCGATAGCCTTACCAATACCGCGAGCAGCACCGGTTACAATGGCTGTTTTTCCGTCTAATAATCCCATACTAAAAGTTATTTAATTAAATTTCTGTTCTATGCAGTGCGCCAAACACAATGTTGGACACATATCTATTTCTTGTATCTTCATCCAGATGTGCACCTATATGGCCTCGAATATAAGGAACTTCAATTCCTTTCACACAATAATGTATCAAGTCGGCAGTCATCTCCACATCGTCAATATGGAAAACTCCTTTTGCCTGTCCTTCCAGAAGAACGGCTTTAAAGAGCTGGACTTCCTTTGCATCAAACTTCTTGCGAACTTTTTCCACCCGCCATATATCACGGAAGAAATAAGCACGCAGTGTTCCGTTTCGATAGACCACCTCTTTTACCGCGTCCAACCGGGTATATATCATCTCCAACAATTTCTCGTCCGGTGAGATATTTTTCTCGGCCACCCGCTTCATCATATCCGACAGAATATCCAATTCCGATTCCACAACAGCCAAATAAATTTCATCCTTACTTTTAAAATAAGTATAGAGCGTTCGTCTACCTTTTTTAGAAGCAAGAGCGATATCATTCATAGTTGTGTTTTCTACTCCCATCTTCGCAAAAAGCTGACGGGCTACATCTACTAATTTGGCTTTTGTCTTGGATACGGTCATAGGTTACAAATTGCACATTGCTGAATATTTTGAGCAAAAGTAATTCTTTTCTTGGAAATGCACAAATTGTTTGCAAGCATATTTGTAACAGGTTGGAAATAAGTTGCAATTACAGAGAATAGCTTTTAAAGAACAAAATTTAAGAACAAAGTTATGAAAAGACAAATTTTCATAACCCAAATGCAATGTAATTTCAATTTAAGACAACCCAAAACAAATAGACCGACCAATATCTATTTAGTCGTATATCTTAACAATAAACAAGTTAAGTTGTCAACAGGAGTCAAAGTATATCCTGAACACTGGAACATAAGAAGACAACAAGCGTATGTCAATGCGCGTTTGTCGAAATTAGACAACAATAATAACACGATAACCAACGATAGATAATCAGAGCTAAAAGATATTTTCTTAGAATTTAAGCATTATCTTTGTGAACACCCTACTGACATTGATAATAGTATAACCATATTAAGAACACGCATATATAAAAATACTATGACTACAGAGATTAACGAGAAATCAGCAACGACTATAATGTAGAAAATTATAGATGCCAAACAGGTAACATTCAGCACTAAAGAACAACAGAAATTAAATGTTGGCAATCTGCCTTATACAAAGTTAATATTAGAGTTTCATAATCAAAAGTTCTTTCATCAGAGCTACACTTCACTCATATACAAGAAAATAGAGTGTTGTAAATGTCAATATTAATCTTACGACACTCTATCTACAACTAATTCAGCTATCCCAAAAACAATCCACTTACATAAATTATTCTTTTACTTTTACCTCTTATCAGGTTGGCTTTTCATTACAAACTCCAACAGCCCTCCTTTCATAATATCAGAATGATGAAGAATAAAACCTTTCAAAGGTTTACCGTTCAACAGCACCGTTCCCACATATTTATTTGTTTCCGAAAGATTGATTGCCTTCACCGTAAACTGTTTTCGATCAGGCAAATCAATAATAACTTCTTCTAGCTGGGGAGCACCTATCACATATTCTCCTCCACAAGGATTCACCGGATAGAATCCCATAGCTGAAAAAATATACCATGCCGACATTTGCCCGCAATCATCATTTCCACAAAGACCATTTGGCTTATCCAAATAGAAACGATCAAAAACTTCACGCACCAACTCTTGGGTTTTCCAAGGACGGTTTGCGTAGTTATACAGATAAATCACATGATGACTGGGTTCATTACCATGAGCATATTGCCCTATCAATCCTGTCACATCGAGCACTTCACCCATTTCTTGCGGATTAGCTTCCAGCGTAAACAAAGAATCCAGCTTATTTGCAAAAGCATCCTTGCCCCCCATCAGTTCGATCAAACCTTCTACATCTTGTTGCACATGCCATGTATACTGCCAGGAGTTACCTTCAGTAAAATCTCCCCCAACCTCACCTGCATGAAACAAACGCATAGCGCGAAACGGAGTCCTCCAATTCCCTTTCGAATCTTTTCCACGCATAAACTTCGTTTCGGGATCAAAAAGATTCTTATAATATCCGGAGCGTTTCATGAAGTATTCAAAATCCCACATTTCATCAAGACTTTTAGCCATTTGAGCTACACAATAATCATCATAAGCACTCTCCAGAGTTTTAGATACAGACTCAGCCGTCATTATATCAAAAGGATAATATCCATATTTATTATAAACTTCCCAATCGGAGTTACGATGACTGAGAGTAGACGATTCTTTTATCGCTTTATAAGCCTCCCTTTTATCAAAACCATCGAAACCTTTCAGGTAAGCATCCACAATAACCGGAATTGCATGATTGCCGATCATACAATAATTTTCCTTTCCCCATAATGTCCAGATAGGCAGATATCCATATGCTTTATGATGAGCAAGCATACTATTTACCATACCATTTACCCTTTCCGGAGTCAGAATCGTATATAGAGGATGAGCCGCGCGATAAGTATCCCAAAGAGACAAAGTAGAATAATACTCTCCGGAAGGAGAAGTGGAAACACTGTCATTCACCCCTCTATATCTACCATCTGTATCTGCAATATTATTAGGTTGGATATACAAGTGGTAAAGGGAAGTATAGAAATTTGTTTTCTGTTTATCAGTACCTTCTACACGCACTCGTTGGAGCAAAGTATTCCATCTCTGATAAGTTTCTCCTTTCATTTTATCAAAATTCCAATCCGGATTTTCTTTTTGCAAAGAAGCTTTTGCCCCGTTTACACTCACTGTTGATAATGCTATTTTAACCTGTAATGCCTCTCCCCGTTTCAGATCGAAACTCAGTACGAACCGTTTCGCCTTTTCTCCTTCCCGGACAGGAAGCATTTCTTTTACTTTATAAGATTTGTCAAACGCTATCACATAATAGAAATGACGCCGCACCCAACCATTAGTTTCATTATGACCAGTAATAGTACGTCCATCAGGCATTTGCATATCAGAAAACAATACTCTGTCACGAATCCCCTGTGGAGAAGTCACAAGGCCGCTTTGCAGGTCAATGAAAAGATTTGCTTCTTCATCGTTCTGATAAGTATATCTATAAAAGGCCGTGTGCTCCGTAGCGGTGACTTCGGCATTTATCCCGAAGTCCGGTAAAGTTACTGCATAATATCCCGGTCGGGCCGTTTGCCTTGACTTATCTATTCTAGCTTTATATTCACGATTTTCTATAATTCCACTAAAGGGCAACATCAGAATATCTCCCAGATCCGGGCAGCCTGTTCCGTTCAAATGATTCTGCGCAAATCCGAATATCTCGTCATCTTCATAATTGAATCCGGAACAATAACGCCACGAAGCATTCCCACTTTCCGGGCTCGCCTGTATCATTCCGAAGGGAGCGCACGCACCGGGAAAAGTATGCCCGTTATCGGCATTACCAATGAAAGGATTAACATACTGTGCACAATCTACCTCCGAAATATTCTCTTTACCGGATGAACAAGCGTAAAAACCACAAAGGAACAATAAACCAATAATAAAATTCTTCATGGACCTAGTTTTTTAGTTTATCTACTTAGAATTGAAAACATGATTTAATAAACATCATCCCAATGATCCGTACGGAAAGGAACCAACGGCTGTCCTTCAGTTGTCATTACATTCGCATCATGATAGTTTTTGAATGCATATCGGACAGCCACAGGGCGGGATACCTTTTCACTCATCACTTCCATTCTGTTCTGCCCCTGTATCAGTAAAGCCTTCGCCGGATAAAACTGACGGTCTTCACCCGCTATCTCAAATCCTCTCAGTTCACCTCCATAAAAATCAAGACTACCTACAGCGGCAGGACTATAATCGGGTACTCCCTTGAATGTAAGTACCGCCTTATTCCCTTCAAAAACGACTTTATCAATCATTGGAGCGTCCGGCAGCACACCATTGATCTGATAAGTTTTCCGTAGCGCCAGAGCTGCCAATCGCTGTCCGATTTCTTTTTTTCGTGGCGGATGAATGCAGGTGAAATGTCCCAAATCCGTTGTTGCAACAATACCGGCATTCGAAATATGCTGCAATGCTTTATATTGAGCCTCGATGACTAGCGACAAAGAAATTCTCTCTGCCCCATCAAAAGGGAAAGGAACCAATTGCACATAATAAAACGGCATATCTTCATTTTTCCATTCTTTCCGCCAAAGGTTCACCATTGAGACCTGCAACTTATCATAATCAAAATAGTTATGTTGGTTGGATTCCCCCTGATACCATATAAACCCACGACCGGTAAAATTGCGAATCGGCGCTATCATTCCATTAAAAAGATATGAAGCATTGGCAGCCTCTGTCTGTACCTGAGGAGTAAAAGCCAGTTTCTGATTGATACCGGCTGTTTCTCTGATAGCCTCTGCTGTCATCCAGGGCTCAATGGCAATACCACCACAATTAGGAGTAATCAGTCCGATTGGTATATTCAGCACTTTATTCAGATTTTTACCGAAGAAATAGCCAACGGCACTAAAATCCCGGACGCTTTCAGGAGTTGACTTCAACCAACTTCCCCGACAATCATCCTGCGGTTCTGCTGCAGGAGTAGGAGGTAGTGTAAACATACGTATATCCGGATATTGGCTTGCTTCAACTATTTCCTCCAAAGATCCGACTACAGGCTGCCCATAAAAACCATGCACCGGCATTTCCATATTCGACTGTCCGGAACAAATCCAAACTTCTCCAATCAGTATATCTTTTAGTGTCAGCAACTCTCCATCACTAATATCAATCTGATAAGGTCCTCCTGCTTCAGGAGTCTGTATTTGTAGCAACCATTTTCCATTATTTTCTGCTTTTGTCGTATATATCCGGTTATCCCAGGAAGGTTTCACCGTCACATTTTGAGAGGGCGCAGCCCAGCCCCAAATATTCACTGTATCCGAACGTTGCAAAACCATATTATCGCCCAAGATAGAAGGTAATCTGATTTTTCCCCACAATGACAAAACCATACATACAAACAAAGCCAACCATATTACTCGTTTCATAAATTATTAAGATTAAGAGAATATCCGAATAGTGATATCCTCACGATTCACATTATCTTTTAATAACCGTCCCCGTATTTTCCTGCATTATAGCACCTACGTTCTTACTACCTGTATAATTCACCTGAATCAACTCCGTTTTCCCGACATTATTGAGCCAGAATGCAGGACGTACATCTTCTCCCCGGTAATTCAGTTCTACATTCTCAAGAACCATATTTTGCACATTACGCGCATACCAGCCCCAACAGGGTAAGAGACGGGAGTCTGCCGGCGGCTGACTAACTTGAAGATTTTTCAGCTCCGGATTCTTGTTTCCTTCATAACTGATAGAAATATCCCTGAATGTCACATTGCCGAAAGTTCCCCCCTTCCAACTTTCAATTGAAACTGCCGCCTGGCTGATACGAGTAGCCTTCATCCGTTCCACCAGAATATTGTCTCCCGTATTTCCTTCATTGAGCACAATCATCAAAGGATTATTCATATTATCAATGCTAACGTCATGTATATATATATCACGAATCTTGCCCGGTGCTTTTCCCCAACCACCAGGTTGCAAGATTATGGCAGACAGCATATTATTCCGCTTTTTCTCTTTAGAAGTACGATGCGGATATTTTCCCGGCCCTGCAAAGGTACAATTGGAAATAGTCAGTCCCGTTGCCGGCATTATCATACGGACTCCATTACAGGAAGAATTTATGTGGCAGTCACTTATCACCATATTCTCCCAATAACCACCGGCAATAGCGTCATCTCCCGTAAAAAAACGGCAGTTACGGATTGTTATATTCTTGCCTCCGCGTATATGTATTCCATCCCAACCCTCATTAAATTCAAGGTCATGAAAAACCATATCTTCTATTTTATAAGCCATAAAAGCATAGTTGGAAGCACAGTTCAGAGTGATTCCCCGCATCAATATATTCCGTGACTCGGCAATAATAATCGTATGCGGCCCCCGCATATTCTCTTCACCTTCCGAGTCAAAGACATGATTTCCGTCAATAATCCCCTCTCCCTCAATAGAAATATTGCTGACACCTACTCCCAATATTAACGCCCGGTTCCAATGAGGATCAATAGCACTGTTGGCATTCTCACCGTCCCCACCGCTATCAAACATACTAAGGTTACCCAAAGGAGTATAAGATTTGTACTGGCTCACATCCGCAGTTCCTTTCAATACAGCGCCTTTACGTAACACAAGAGAAATGTTATCTTTCAAGTAGATTGTCCCGCTGAGAAAAGTTCCCTTAGGTATTAACACCGTTCCCCCTCCATTTTCGGCACAATATTCAATAGCTGAATTAATAGCATTTGTATTCAACGTTTTACCATCTCCTTTCGCCCCATATTTACAGATGTCATATACCTTCTCCTGAATTACGGATGCACCCGCACATAAAGGATAGAGCAGAAAAACCAACAGAAAAACAGTTTGCATCATACTTCTTTTCATCATATCTATGTTTTATTTTACAAAAATCGCATATCCGTTCTCATGCAGCGAGATACCGTTTCCCGCAGAGAATTCTCTATATCCCCCATTCAAATAATCCTTGAATTTTCCGGCAGGAGATTCCTGTGTAAACCGTAATCTTTTGGGTACCTGAGCAAAATTCAGAAGTACCAATATTTCGTTATCTCCCTTGATACGGGAGTAAGCAAATAGACTTTCGTCATTTGTAGAATATATCTTCAAAGCTCCCCGATTGGCGCCATCTTCAAGTGCCGGCTGAGTCCGTTTCAACCGGGTTAACTTCTGATACAGGTTAACATAAACCTTATTTGCAGGATTCCAGTCCACCATTACCGGTTCCGCAAAATTCATGGATTTATTCATTCCTATTTCCTGACCGTTGTAGATAAGAGGCATATCATAAATAGTAAATGAAAGGACAGCCAATGGCAATACATTATTTCCATAACGGTCGAACTCCGACCCCTCATAAGCATTCAGGTCATGATTGGTAATATAAACCATCCGCCCTTTATTTTTGTAAGCTGCATCATTAAACAATTTCTTGCATTCGTCAATCAAAACAGGTACATCATTTTCAGCACCGAAGTCTTTCAACGCGGTGGCGAAATCCCATGCATAGTCATAATCAAAAACTTCCATGTAGGCCGGATCGGAGCCTTCGCTCAACCAGGTCACCTTTTTCACCTTATCCACCTCTTTACGAAGTTCTCTCCAGAAATCCAAAGGCACAAAGTCGGCTGCATCAAACCGGAAACCGTCAATATCAAATTCTGTCAGCCAATATTTCATGGCATCCGCCATAGCAGTACGCATTTCCGCATTAGTATGATCCAGTTGAATCACATCCAACCAACCTCCGGGAGCATACGGACGCTCTCCGTCCTTTTCTGCATAATAATCCAAGTGTCCGGCTACCCACACATTATCCCAGGCCGTATGATTGGCTACCCAGTCCAACCAGATTTCCATACCCATAGCATGGGCGGTATTCACCAAAGACTTAAAGTCTTCCGACGTCCCATAGTCAGGATTAATCGCCTTATAATCTTTTACCGAATAGGGACTACCCAATGTCCCTGCCCTATTCTCCTCGCCACGAGGATGAATAGGCATCAGCCATAGAATATCTATCCCGAGTTCCTTCAATCGCGGCAAGTCACTTTCAAGCCCTTTGAAATTATGCCCGGAAGAATAGCTGTACACATTTACCTCATATATCACCTTATTATGAGCCGTTACAGGCTTTACCTCACTATTGGGAATATCCGTCCACGTATATTCGTCTTCATCATTGCAACTACTAAGAATCAACAATGAGAATAATAGCAGCGTAAATATTTTTATTGTATTCATACTATCAAATTTTAATAGACCATTATCATTAATCATTCAGTTTCATCATCACATAGTGACCTGTCAGTGTATTGAGGATAAACAAGAAGTCCCCCCCTTCATCCCGCACAATATTAACATCCCTGCCCGCCGGATTCAGTTCGCAGACTCCATACGGATTAGACCACTGATCTACCGGAACATAATTATTTCCAAACGCATTATTGCCGACAAACTTAACACCATTGTCCGAGGCCTCAACAAAAGGCATATCTATCTTTAGCCGCCAGATATGGGGATTACCGTTCATTTTAGTCATTTGCGCAATGGAGTTCGACGGATTCCAGCCACAATACGCTCCGACCACACTCATTGCCTCCCATTCCGTAGCACCCGATGCATCGTAATCCACAATCGTATAAGTCATTTCCTCCAGATTGACTGTGATTGTCTTATAGCCGGCCGTGGCTATCCAAATTTTCCCTTCCTGAGTATCCGCATAAGTTAGCGTCCCCTCTTCCTTCCGGCAATAAGCCTTATTAGTCCCCAAAGACTCCTCAGGTATAATTTTGAAAGAGACATTCCCGTCGAAATATCCGGTGAATGTGTAAACGTAATTCCGGACATCACTATTCTCCTTGAACATCATAAAATCTGTATTCGTAGTATTCCAGTTGTTCATATCCCCAACCATATATATGGGACGTACCGGATCTACTTCCACATAGGGAGTGGCAGACAGACTGATACTATTTGAAAGTACCTCCTTCGCCACACCTCCTTCATTATAACGACTCAACAGCCTGATTTGAAGGTCCATGCTCTCGCCGGGAGTTGCTCCCAATTGCTCAATCAGTAAGTTATTGAATTCTCTTGTCAAGATGTTTACCGAAATCAAGGAGGTAACAGCCAATGTCTGCGGAGAAGCAAAATTATTATCAGCCTGATCAATCTGCAAAGTATATTCAACAGCAGGAGGTACAGGAGCCGGAGTTCCGGTCCCTTCCAAGTAAAATCCGGTGGCCGTCCACCCGATTGTAAAGAGCTGAGGATTATCTTCTCCCGTAGGTCTTTGAAGCTGATAATTATCCTCCGTCAGTTCTGCAATGACACCGGATACAGCTTCGACAGAGGGTTCGGGCACATAAGGAGTGATAGAAAGCAGGATCGGTTCCGAATAAACAACCAACCCGCTACCCGTTGTCTTTATCCGAATACCAACAACTTGAGACTCCTCCTTGTTTTCTCCCGCCAGTTCAGATAGTATTGTGCGCAATGTTCCCTCATATACATCCATATAAAGTCCTTGCGTAGAAAATATCATCCGAGGATTTTCAAATTCATTTCCTGCCAAGTCTACTTCCACTTCATAAACCACATCTCCTACATAGACCGGTGATTCCGACTCTGAAAAGTATTTCGCCTTTGTCCAGGTCATTCTGAACAAATAGGGATTCTGTCCCTCTACAAACTTCGGTAACGTATAGTCTGTGCTTTCAAGATCACTAATCACGGACGGTAAGGCGGTAAGCCGACCCTGTTCATCGTCATTACATGCCGGCAACAAAGCCAGCACGCAAAACAAAGTGAGTATAAATTGTATCTTTTTCATATTCATGCAAAATTTATTATTCTTTTTTCCGGAAAATATAATGTCCTGTCAGGTCATTGAAAATCACCTGATAATCTCCTCCTTCACGCAAAATTATATTCGGATCATATTCATCTCCCATTAAGAAGATCGTTTTCCCATAGGGAACAGACTCCGGGTCCGTAGCTGCCCAACGACTATCCCAACTCTTATTGGCACGGAACTTCACAGGATGCGTATTATTTCCGGTAAGAGCCGGCAAAGTGAGATCCATTTTCCAGAGATGACTATTATCTACAGAAAAACGCGTCATAAGAGGTTCATTATCCCAACCGCAGAACTCACCGATAAGCCCTATGGAACCCCATACTTTCGCACCGGATATATCATAATCTTCCACAGTATAAGACAGTTCCTTGAGATTGATTGTAATAGTCTTGTAGCCTGCTGTCGCATTGTGAAGCGCACCGCCGTCACTTTCCACATATTCCAATTTTCCGTCTTCCTTGAAACAGTATGCCTTATATGTCCCCAATGATTCTTTAGGAAGGAACTTATAATAACAGTTCTCCGGCATATATCCTGTATAAGTATAAACATGATTCTTGCTATCACTATTATTCTTGAACATCACATACATGCCGTCCGTGTTAGAATTATTCCAGCCGTTCATATCACCGATAATATAGACAAGCTGCAACGGGTCTCTATCTTTAAACGGAGTAACGGCAAGCTTCATCGTATTGCTCGAAACGACTTCCCGTACCACATTCTGTCCGTAACTGGTCAAAACCCTTAATTCGATATCCATTTTCTCACCGGGAATAGCGTCCAAGCTCTCTTCCATTAGATTGTTAAGTTCCTTGGTGTAGATATTTGCCACCAGCGAAGAAGTGGTTGCCAACGTCTGAGGCGATTCGAAATTATTGCCTGCCTTGTCTACTTGCAAAGTATATTCCACAGGAGCTATCGGCATGGGTGTCGAACTGCCGTCCAGATAAAACAAAGTTTCCGTCCAGGTCACCGTAAACAAAAGAGGGTCCTCGTCTTCCGGATTCTGCAGTACATAATCATCGAACGGAAAATCATCGAGAGCACTAGGCACCACCCGGGTCAATACTGGTTCCGCATCCTTTTCACTGCAAGCTGCCATGCCAAGCAAGCATAGAATACCAATAATATATTTCTTATATGTTTTCATACGTTCTTTCATTTTAATAACCGGTATTTTGTTTCAAATCAGGATTGGAAGTCAGTTCCGTCGCAGGAAGCGGATAAATATTATATTTGCTGTCAATATTCGCCACACCACTGAACACACCGTTCTTCCAGGGCCATTTATAATTCTTCGTAAACTTGCCAAAACGAATCAGGTCGATACGCCGGTGTCCTTCCCAATACAATTCGCGCGAACGTTCCTCCAGTATGAAGTCCAACGTCAGTTCTACACTTGATACAGGAGATATTCCCGCCCGCTCACGTAGTTCCTTAAGATAAAGCAAAGCCTGTTCTTTCGTTCCTCCCTGTCCTCCACGGAGCACTGCTTCTGCATACATCAGGTAAGCATCAGCCAACCGGAAGAACGGGAAATCCGTATCAGCATGAGCACTGTTCGATCCCGGAGTACCGTCACTTTTCAGATTTGAATACTTAATCACCGACCAACCTTTGGTGAAGTCATACCAGACAGAACTTTCCAATGTACGGTCTTGTTTCCAAAACATAGCACGCTTGTCACTTTCTTCAAACAGAGTAGACAATGTCTCTTTCGCCCTAATATTCGACCATGCCTGAGAAAAGCCCAAAGTAGTCAGAGGATTCATATCCGATTTGCAAGCAGCCGCAATCAAATAAGTAGTACCTCCGAAAGTAGTCGCCCTACGACCGTCATAAACCAACGAGAAAATAATCTCCGGCGATTTCTCATTATCTGCACAGAACATATTTTTATAAACCGGATCAATAGTAAATCCTGCCCCCAGTAACTTCTTCAGATAAATCAGGCAGTCATCATACCGTTTTTCTCCGATATACACTTCCGCATTCAGATACATCTTAGCCAACAACATCCATACAGTCGGATCATTAACCATTCCATAATGGTCTTTATCAGCCGGAGGCAACTTTCCTTCCACATTCTTCAACTCGGATTCTATCCAGGAAAAGAAAAAGACGCGGTCTTTCTGATCCAACTTTCTGGAACCGACAGGCACATTCTCATCGATAAAGGGAACATTGGCATAAAGATCCATCAGGAAATAATAGCTCATGGCACGCAGTACTCTGGCTTCCGCCCTGAATCCCTCAATCTTTGCCCTTAACTCATCGCCCACACCGCGATTTCCCAATTTCTCATCGGTTGTTTCACGCAGATATTCGTTGGCATAAGCCACGTTCATATAAATACGGGTATAATTCAACGCTACGAAATTATTATTGGAGTTCCACTGACAGAACTGCAATCCTCGCATGGTCTCATTATCTTCGGCACAAACCACTTCATCAGTACCCAATTGCTGAAGATTCCAGTAAGAACGCAGAAATGTAGCTTCTCCCTGGTCGGATGCCGAAATATCAGGAAGCCCGAAGGGACCTTCATTTCCGGATAGAGTCAAGCCCGCATATATCTTTGCAAGGAACTGTTCGTAAGCATTCGGATCTTCCCAAGCCTTTTCGGGAAGCAGTTTATCATCTGTCAGAGGCACAGTATCCAAATCTCCTAAACAGGAAGATAAGAACATGGGTAAACAGACGGACAATAATAGTAAATTATATAATTTCTTCATGGTTCTATGGATTTAAAAGTTAAGATTCACACCTAGCAAGAAAGTCATCGGACGAGGATATAAAGTCCCGTCATAGCCTCCGAACACTTCGGGGTCTACACCCTTGTATTTCGTAAAGACAAACGGATTCTGTACACTTCCGTAAATTCGCCCGTTGAAAGGTATCCGTTTGGAGTTCTTGAATGACCAGCCCAATACGATATTATCAATACGGAAAAAAGAAGCATTCTGCACGTAATAGTCGGAAAGCGGCTGTGCTATCTGGAAATTCGTATCAAAAGCACTTTTCACGCGGTTGGACAGTGATTCGCTTGCATAAATGGTGGTAGGGCTTAATCCGGCATGATTGGCCGCAATGGCATTATAATTATAAGTGCCGAAGCTTCCATGTCCTGCAATCGACAAATCCCAAGCTTTCCAGTTCAAACGGGTGTTTAGTCCAAGAGTGACATCAGGAGAAGATTTATTATACGGTCGCAAATCCTGCTCATTAATCTGCCCGTCATTGTTCCGATCCTTATAAAGCCCTTCTATCGGTTTCCCGTTTTCATCGTAAATCTGTTCGTAAACATAGTACATATTAGCCGCATGTCCTACCATGTGCACGGTCATGCCATTGACACTTTTCGTATCTTTATCGTCTCCGACACTCAGTTTGGTGATCTTGTTCTTATTGTAAGCGAAATTGGCGCCTACTTCCCAGGTAAAGTTCCGGTTAACAACAGGACGTCCGTTAATAGCAAACTCAAATCCTGTATTTTCAAGATTACCGATATTCGCTGCCACAAACTCCTTGAAGTTTGTTCCGGCAGTTGTCTTGGTCTCCGCATTAATCAAATCTTTTGTCTTACGGTGATAAAAATCAATAGAGCCGTCGACCCGGTTATTAAACAAACTGTAATCCAACCCCACATTGTAAGTAATGGTAGATTCCCATTTTAGATCAGGATTAAATGCTTCGGGACGCAGAAGCGATACCCAGACAGGTACTCCGTTGTTATATCCGCGCAGATAATTAGCCTGATCGCCCACTGTATGCAGATAAGTAGCCATATAAGGATAATCCCCCTGGTTGATATCCTGCTGGCCGGTTATCCCCCAGCCTAAACGCAACTTCAGGTTATTGACAAAGTCAAGTTGTTTAATAAAGTCTTCTTCGGACATCCTCCACGCCAGGGCAACAGAAGGGAACAACGCCCAACGATTGTCTTTATGGAAACGGGAAGAGCCGTCATTACGTAAAGTAAAAGTCAACAAATAACGGTCTTTCACATTATAGTTCATACGTCCGAAGAAAGACACGATATAATGCTCGGTTTCATAATTGTTCTGGGTTACAAGCACCGGGTCACCGTATGCATCAAATTTCGTAATACGATGTCCTACACCATCGCCTGCACGCCAGTAATGTTGCCAAGAATATCCCCCCATTAGGTCGAAGTTACTATCCAGAAAATTAAAGTCCTTCGCATATTGAGCATAAAAGTCAAACGATGAGTTACGTATCTTCTGGTTCCAGTTCGAATCATAGCCTCCGTACATATAATCCGACGGAGCAAATTCAGAGATATACTTGATACCTTCTCCTTTCGAGTAATCTATGCCGACATTCATATTCAGTCGCAAATCAGGAAAGAAATGCAGTTTATAGTCAAGTTGTGCATTCCCGATAAAGTTGCGTACCTTCGATTCATCGTGAGTCATTTCTAGCATAGACACCGGATTTTTCGTGGCTACCTGGATAACATTATCATCATCTCCTGTCCATGTAAAATAGCCCCCATAAGGACTATCTTTATCATAAACAGACTGTGAAGGGTCCATAACGATTGCGGCCCCGATTGCCCCCCAATCGGCAAAGCGATTCTTGACATACATACCACGGCCATTCAGATTGATCTTCAGATGATCGTCAAACAAAGAAGGAGTAACGGAAAAACTTCCTGTATACCGCTCTGTCTTGGAAGTTTTTAAGATACCATCAATATTGGTATATCCGAAAGAGACACGATAAGGCATCACTTTTGCCGCAGTTCCATATACACTCAGGTTATGTTCCGTATTCAAAGTAGTACGGAATATCTCATCCTGCCAATCCGTATTAACCAGTCCCTGCTTCTTTGCCATCTGTTCATAGATACTTAGGTCGGAATAGTTCTCTTTCAAGAACACCCGGAACTCGTCTCCTGTCATTACATCTATCTTTTTCTTAGGTGTACCTATGGATACATTTCCGTCATAAGTAATTTTCACTTTACCTTCTGTTCCCTTCTTGGTAGTAATCAGAATTACTCCGTTGGAGGCACGCGAACCATAAATAGCGGTAGCTGAAGCATCTTTCAGAATAGTGAAAGATTCAATATCCGTTGGATTGATTGTGCTCAGAATGTTTCCGGCACCATTCAACCCTTGATTGTCAATAAACACCCCGTCCACAACAATTAACGGATCATTACTGGCTGTAAGAGAAGAGCCTCCTCTGATTCGTATATATGAGGCTCCGTTAGGAGAACCTCCCTCACTAGTGATAGCCACACCGGCTACTTTGCCAACTAGCAAATCCTGCGTATTAGGGGCAAAACCTCTGATCTTATCATCCGCCTTCAGGCTTGTCAAAGCTCCCGTAGCATCTCCTTTACGCACCTGTCCGTAACCGATGACTACCACCTCATCCAGTAGTTTGTTATCCTCTACTAAAGTAACAATCATATCCGCTTGTCCCTTATAGGTAACCTCCTTAGTAATATAAGTGACGTAGGAAAATACAATGGCAGCACCGGACTTCACTTTGGATAAGATAAAGCGCCCGTTCGTATCCGTTACCACTCCGTTAGTAGTGCCCTTTACAGACACATTCGCTCCGATGATAGGCACACCGGTCTCATCTTTTACAAGTCCTTTAATCGTGCTCTGTTGGGCAAGCGCCTGCGAAGAGAAGAGTACGAAAAGCACCAGCACAAAAAATTGTGTGATTCGTTTAATTTTTGACTGTTTTTCCATAAATATTAATAATGTTGAACAAATTAGTTTTACCGAAATTCTCTGAAGCAAAACTAAGAAGATATTTGAGAAAACAAATAGGCTAGTAAGTGCAAGGTAAAAATTAACAGTTCATTCTTGCGCATATAACACTAATAATCAAACTATTAAATAACAGTCCTGCACTTCTCAATGTAAATTGAATCTTTTCTCGAGGAGAGATTTTTCACCCTCCGAATAAGTTTCAGAAGCTATCCGAGCAGAGAAGTTTTACCTTCTCTTCAAAATCCTCGTCTGTATTCAAAGCTTTCGACTTAATTTTGCTGCGATAGTTGTAAACCGTACGCGGAGTATAATGGAGAAAAACAGCAATCTTATTAATATCTTTAATCCCCAACTTAATCAATGCGAAGACACGCAATTCCTGATTCAGAGATTTATCAGACATAACAGGATAACGTTCCTCTATCCGAAGCAAAGTATTAAATTCCTCCACAAATGTGGGATATATATTCAGGAAAGCATGATCGAAGTTAGCATACAATTCTTTCAATTCAAGTGCAGAGTTTTCCGTTTTGGAAGTAAGTTTCAGTATATCCGCCACCTGACCGGCCTTCACTTTCCGATTCACTGTCCCTTTAAAAGCGTCCAATTTTTCGATATATTGTGTGCAGATCTCAAGAAAACTACTGATAAACAGTTCCTTAATATGATTAGACTCGGCAAGCGAAAGGTTACTTTGTTTCAGTTGTTTATTGACATCCTGCAACACAGTGTTCAACTCGTTCAGACGAGCATTAATCTCTTCGATATGCTGTTTGGCTCTTGCCAGTTTCTTCATTTGCTTTACTACCAACAAAATAGCTATCAACAAAACAATAGAGAGGAGACTTACGATTATCAACAAGAACCGAAGCCTATTCTGCTGTTTTTCACGGTCAAGTTGGTACGCCTTATCTATGATTGGAAGTATTTTGGCTGTTTGTATATTCCGCAAACGAGCATTATAAAAATTGGCGTCATCCAAGCTTTTTTTTATGTACCGGTTAGCACGATCAATGTCTACATCGTTATTGAACAGGATAAAAGCCAAAGCACGTAGTGATATATTCTCTTTCACGGAAGCCTTGATATCAGAAATAGCAGAAATCGCTAGATATTCTTTTTCTTTTTCACTATCTCCCTTCTGTTCGTAAAGGAAAGAAAGAATTGACGTAATCCCCGCACATTCCTTTGTATCGGGCTTTACTTTCGGGAAGTAGGACAGCAATATTCTTTCGGCACCGGCAAGATCCCCGGTTTCAATGCAACGGAAACCATATCTGGTAACGTATTCAAAAGAAGTGGTATCGACTATCTGAATGAGTGAATCCTGGCAGACTACCTTTTTGGCAATTAAATCCGCCAGATCATATCCGTCATTATATTCGATCATATAGATATATACATCAATATATGTCTTATAGTAGTCAATCAATTGATGCCGGTTCAGTTGGGTTCGGTCTATGGAGTTCAATATATCAAGTGTTTTGGAGAACATTCCGGCTTTCGCCTCTCCACGAGCCAGCTGTATCCTGCTGTCATTCATCCAGCTTGTATTCTTCAATTCAGCCGCTTCGTACAAAGCACGATTGGCATATACTATTGCAGAATCGCAAATAAAAGTCTCATATTCACCTGCGAGACTCTGATAAATAGAATAACGGCTTTCTCTGGAAAGATTCTGATTTCGAAGTTGCTCTTTAAGTTTTTCCAAATAATTTTCTTTCCGGCTTTTGTATTCTTTCTCATTAGCAATCACATGATCCAGTTCAATCAATAAGGAGTCGAACCTTAAGTGTGCCTGCATAGGAGAAGCCACAAACAAACCGCAGATAATAAAAGCCACGAATCTTATCCCCAAAAACTTACTCATAAGAAATATAGTCTTGTAAAAGCATAAATAATAATTATCTCCAGTGAATGATATATAGAAACTAAAAACTAATAAACTTACGAACAATTCTTTTAATTTTATGTAAGTTTGTATTGTTCAAATAAAGCAATTTAAACACACACATTTAAGAGCCAAAGTTATAAATCACTGAAGCACAACATCTTTGAGCAAAAATAGTTCTTTTCTTTAGACCATACAAGAAAACAGAGATAATATTAACATTCACATATTAATAAGTACTCAAAAAAAGTCCCATCATTATCTTTCTCATTTTCAACCACATAAGAGAATTTAGATGATTTACTCGAAAAATATTCAGCTAATTATTTGTTTGTTTCAAAAAAAGCCGTACCTTTGCACCCGTTAAACATCGCGGAGTGGAGCAGTTGGTAGCTCGTTGGGCTCATAACCCAAAGGTCATTCGTTCGAGTCGGATCTCCGCAACTAAAGATAAGAAGAATCGCAGAAATGCGGTTCTTCTTTTTTATGACGACTCTTCTTTACTGGTTTTATTCACAACCTAACTTCAGTTATCAACAAGGATATCAACAAAGTTATTAACAGGTTAATTTACTTATAATAAGACAATTAACTATACATACTCCTTTTCTATCAACAAGGCAGTATTTAGTTATTCACCATACAAAAGCCGGCTGATCCCTCATGAATCAGCCGGCTTTTATGTTCCTCGAAAAAGGGTATTCTATTGATGTTTATAGAACTTCAGTACCTTTTTCGCATAACGTTTTCCTAATAACAGTTGTGCTTCCGTATTAAAATGAGGGTCCTTCTCATCTTTATACCATCCCAATCCTTTCGATGATACCCAATCAGAATGGGGAATAAATGAAGAAACTTTTTTAATCATCTGATTAAAGGGGACTGTACCTGCTTCTCTTTTCGTCCAGTTCCATTGTGAAATCTGTCCTACAACAACCGGTAGATCCGGCATGTCCAGATCCTCCCGCAGGTCTTTTACCAAAGAAATCAGTTTCTGTTTATACGCTTCCGAATTCGAACAATCGGCTTCTCCCTGATGCCAAAGGATTGCTTTCAAAACACCTCCCTGCTTCATCGCAATCCGAACCCGGGAAAGAGCTTCTTCATAATATCCATCTTTGCTCCCTTTTAGCCAGGAGTTGATGGACGAGCCTCCACGGGCATTTACCACCAGTCCGACCGGACGTTTCGTTTGCCGGACCATCTCTTTAGCAAAGCCATAAGCCGGTCCTAAACGCTGCATTGATAAATCTTTCCGAACTGTAGAATAACGATTGAGAGGATTTACTGCCGGTTCAAAATTCCCCTTATCATTCAATAGATACACATTTTGGAGGGTATCCATGACTTCCGGAGTTAATGTTGCACGCCCCGCCATGTTAGATTGTCCGATACATACATACAAATCAAAAGAGGACGGAACACTCTCCTTTACATTCCCGGCAAAAGCAAATAAGGATTGCAGGAGGAGAAAAGACAGTAAATAAATAGACCTAAGCATATTGACAGTGTTTATGATTAATAGTTTCTATAAATACGGATAGCGTTCAGGATAGGTTCTCCTTCTTTTTTATGGAAGTCAACACTCAATCCTTTTCCATCCTTCACCGTTACTACAAACTTCTTGATAACAGCACAAGCATATCCGTAATCACGAGCTATGTTGAAATCATCCAAAACAGTCGTTCCATTCATTGAAATTCCGAAGCTACGGTTTCCGGCAAACGTCTGTTCCGAATCAGCTCCCAGATTATAAACCAACGCTTCTCTCTCTTTGTCCGACTCCAACTCTGCCCAGTACAAATATACGGAATATTCTCCATTCGGTACATCAGCTTTAAAAGATTTTATTCCAACACGTTGAGTCTGGAAGATTGGATTCATATCCGTTCCATGAATATCAATATCCGAACCAAGCATACTGCCAAATCCTGTTTTACGGCGATAAGAAGTTCCGCCTACAAATCCCCAGCTACCGGGCTTATACTCCTGCTCGGGAATCCATGCTACATTTGCTGTACGGTCTTCAAAATATCTCGGAGAACCCAACATTACATTTATTTCCGTAAATGGAATTGCTTCGTCTTTCAACTGTGAACCTACCAACTGGAACTGAATCCGGAGCATATCCCGCAATTTGCTATCACCAGCCACAGCAACTGCTTCCAAGAGATTCTCTCCACCAACGAACGGTACGTCGAACAAGGCATAATTATCTTCTACCTTTTTCTTTCCCAGACTTTTATTGTTCACAAACAGCTCTACCTCTTCCGCATTAGAGAATACAGGGACAGACTGAATACATTCTTTCTGTGCAGTATTCACCACTCCCCCACGGTTTTTCCACTCCCGATTACCTATAACAAGTATCGGACGACGTGACAAAGCTGTCTTATAAAACCAATAGACATCTTTCTTCTCCCTGTCTAATCCGACAACTCCTTTATTGTTTACATGAGGAACAGCATCTACACGGGATTCGGAATAAAAATCATTCAGATTCCACAGACTGGAACCGGCTATAAACGGACGTTTCATCATTTCACGGAGATAATGTTTATGATACACCAAACCATATTCCTGTGAGAAGTCGAAACGTTCCGGCTGGTAGGAATGAAGTCCCGGATCTACTCCCGGCCCATATTCCGTAACCATCAGTACTTTTCCTTTGTATACCTTATGAGCACGATCAAGCAAACGTTGAAACTCATTAATATCCGGTTCATACCAGCCTTGATACAAGTTCCATCCCTGAATCATCGGGATTTCGGTCAGATGGGCGTCTTCGTAATATTGAGGCATATTATGATAAGCCATCATGGTATATCTGGAAGGATCTTCCTCTCGAATGGTCGCCTCCAAGGCACGGGCTACTTTTTCAGTAAAGCGGTAGTAATCTTCCAATTGTTTGCCTTCGGTATAAGGGCGACGCAGGAAAATCTCATTCATATAGCCCCAAATCATAACAGAAGGGCGGTTGAAGTCCTGACGCACCATTTCTTTAGCCATCTCAACGGAGTTCTGCAAAAACTCTTCGGTTTCCGTAACAGCATTGACAACGGGGATTTCAACTGAAGTCACAATACCCAACTTATCACACATTTCCATGATTACAGGATCTTGGGGATAATGTGACACACGCAGGAAGTTCCCTCCCATCTCTTTCAACAGCAATACATCCTGTACATGCAACTCGTCGCGCAAGGCATTTCCTTTCTGAAAATAATCCTGATGCCGGGCAGTTCCGATCAATTTGCGCCATTTGCCATTCAAGAAAAAGCCTTTTTCCGAATCAAACTTGAACCAGCGCAAGCCTAACGGATTCACCACTTCATCCAGCAAAGTCCCCTTTTTCTTATCAAGAATACGTGTATATACCATATACCGATAAGGATCGTCTATATCCCACAAACGGGGAGAATCTATTTTTATCTTTTTAGAGATGTCCGTCTTTGTTTCGCCGGATGCCAGCTTTATTTCCGCATGAGTCTTTTTCACTTCCTTACCATCCGCATCACAGATCACATTTTCCACCCTGATTTCAGCAGGTTGGAGTGTATTATTCGTCAGTAATGTAGTGATTTCTACCGAGGCTGCGGAGTTGTTCACTTCGGGTGTACGGATATAAACTCCTGATGAAGCATAATCATTCGTTGCAATGTGCACCGGATTCATAAATTGCAAATAGACATCCCGGTAGATACCGCCAAAGAAAGTAAAATCGGCAGATAAGGGAGGAATATTCGGGTTATAGACATTGTTCACATAAATGGCAAACAGGTTTTCCTGTCCATAACGCAAATGGGAAGTGATGTCAAAACAGAAACGGGTATACCCCCCTTTGTGCTCTCCCACAAACTGACCGTTCAGATAGAATCGCACTTCCTGATTGGCTCCTTCAAAATAGATCACAGCCTGACGTCCCTCCTGGCTTTTATCTACAAACAATTGTTTCCGGTACCAAGCCGGCCCCCGGTAAAATCCCGGAGTTTCGTCGTCTGCATCTTTATTATTCCATGTGTGAGGTATATTGACCGTCTCCCAAGAAGAGTCGTCACAGCCGGCCAGCTGCGCTTCAAACGGAGATCCTTTTGCAAATTTCCATCCGTCATTGATTGTGTACACCACGCGCTGTTGCGCTTGTGCCCATCCCACAATAAACAATAGAATAAAAATATAGAGAAACTTCTTCATAATCGATGTATGCTTATAATTAAAACTTTATTTTTACTTCTCTACCTGTGTAGACGCACTCTTTGCTATCAAGAGCTGCACCTTCAGGCAGATATAATTTCACATGCATTTTTATTTGTTCCGGCATGCCGGGATAAGTTCCCTCACGCAGCCCAATAGTCAATGTCCGTTCCGAATCTTTCCATTGCATCGGCACTTTCGAACATACACCCTCTTCATAGCGGTAGGAATCACCTTCATCCTCATACCATAAAAAAGAAGCGTCTGCTCCTCCATAGATACGCAGTTCCAATTCACGATCGGGATATTCCATCGCATATTGTTTTACTTCTGCCAAAGGCAAGATAGAACCTGCCTTCACATAGAGCGGAAGTATATCGAGGACATTTGTCTGCATTTGTTCCCTTCCTCCTTCAAAAGCTTCTCCAGTCCAGAAGTCATACCAATATTTACCGCTATGTTCCGGCAGATAAATACAGATGTTCTTTTCTTCCGATTGCGGATGAAATACCGGACGCACCAATAAGGAAGGACCGAACATATAGGCATTATCAATATCAAAAGTCCGGGTATCTGTTGTGAAATCCATTGCCAAACCTCTCAACATGGTATAGTTATTGGCGGTTACCTGATGAGACGTCGAGTAAATGTAAGGCAACAGACGGTAGCGCAGATGGATATACTTCACCTGGTTATCATAGGATAATGTCCCCTTTTCACCGAATTGCCAAATTTCACGCGGCACGTTCGTACCGTGAGCACGGAAGATAGGAGTAAATGCGCTAAACTGGAACCAACGGGAATACAACTCCTTATAATCATTACTTTTCAGTCCGTCGGGATATTTCGCATCCCGTTCTGTGACGAAGAATCCTCCCGTATCGGAAGTCCAATACGGAATACCGGACATAGACAAGTTTAAGCCGGCAACCAGTTGTTTGTGCATATTCTCCCATGAAGCCGAAACGTCACCCGACCATACGGCTGTACCATAATGCTGTTGCGAGGCAAAGGCGGAACGAGTTAGGATAAATATACGTTTCTGATCGCTCTCGGCGCGCAGGCGTTGATAGAAGTCCTTTAGCATTTCCAAAGAATAAGTGTTCAGATAACGGTGGAAGCTACCCAGATACGTATTACCTGCCGATTTGGTCTTTTCTTCCTGCTTCAGCTGTGTGAATCCGTCCCGGAAAGATGGTTCCGTTGCATCCATCCACCAGGCATCCACGCCCATATCATAGAGTCCTTTCTTGAGGTATTGCCAGAAGATATCCCGTGCAACAGGATTATAGGCATCAAAAACCTTATAACCCGCCCATGTAGGTTCGCTAAACAATGCACCGATAGAATCCAAAGACTGATAGACAGCCGTTTCCGGTCCGAATCCGGGCCATACGGAAAGCATAAAATGAACATGGTCCTGTTGATGCAGTTCATCAATAACCTGACGGGGATGATTAAAGTTTGCCGGATGGAAAGTCAGACTGTTCCAATGAGGTTTGTCTCCCCAATATTCCCAATCCTGCACAATGTTATCCAACGGAATTCCCCGTTTACGGTATTCTTTAACGACTGCCTTCAATTCATCGAATGACTTATAACGTTCTTTGGACTGCCAGAAGCCATACACCCATTTTCCAAACATCGGCACATCCCCCGTCAATTCCCGATAACCGACAACGACTTCGTCCATATTCTTGCCATAGACAAAATAATAGTCGGAAGCATCACCTACTTCGGAAGTAAATGAGTAGCCCTCCTTCGTATCATCAAACTTCGTAGAAGAATAATTATCCCATAAGACACCGTATCCGTTGGTTGAAATAAGGAACGGATTGACAATATCCATATTGGCCTGTAACAGAAGTACGGATTTCCCCCGATAGTTCATGATTCCATTCTGATACTGTCCCAGTCCGTAAATGGCCTCATCCTCGGTAGGAACAAAGCGTTGAGTGACTTCGAGACATTGTTCACCTCCGGCAACCGAACGTTTGAAGTTCCGTGCCTTTCTATCCCCTTTCTCTTTTAGTAATAACTTACCTGTGGATGTTTCCTGAAAAGTGAAAGCCGCATCTGCCTTATCAAAAACTACGGAAAGTTCACGGGTGCGAAAGAGCAGCTTCTGTCCCGTATCTTCCCATTTATAATCTTTGAAAGCCGGCTTTTCCGAATCAACCACCAATCTTTTTGTTACCAGCGTATCACCTTCGGGAAAAGACAGAATCCGCACGCACCCCGCCGACATAAACTCGACCCGATATTGAATACTGTCAGATACGAAAGCACATCCCCTCTCATCTTCATGGACCGGAGAGGAACATCCAAAGCAGGATAGTACAGATAAAACTAATAACCAATTATTTAAACTCTTCATCCATGCATTTATTTGACTGTGTAGATCGTATAGCCCAATGACAAATTACGGACTACAACATTTCCTTTTAAATAGAAAGTAGGTATATTGAATCCATTCACGATATTATCCTTATACAATTCTACTTTTGCGCTTTTCCATTCACCTGTATTATCGGTACGTATCCGGGACACAATTTTAAACGGTTCTTTCGGTTCACGCAGCGTAGACGAACGTATAAAAAGGGATTCATTTCCTTTGTCCAAATACTCAAAATAAAGATAGCCTACATAGTTATTCATTTGTAGTCTGGAAACCAGCTCTTTGGGCAAAGAGACAGAAAGAGTTTCTTCGGCACTGTAACCACCAGATTTTCGCTTCCCCTGAATCTTTATGTCCGAATCGCGCAAACGCATCATCTCAACTGCCAAAGCTGACTTTGCTGTCTTGACATCATTTTCTATTTGTGACAACAAGCCTATCGCCACCGGATAACGTCCCTGGCTGATTAACAATGCTGCCTTATCGAGGGAACGATGACAACCGGATACATCCATCTTTGTCTTTTCCAGGAAACGGGCTTCTTTTCGCAAACGGAAAAGCATCAAAGGCAAGGTTAATCCACGTTCATCCGCCTGTTCACCTTTGAACTCTGCCACATATTTTAAAGTAGTACGCAATTCGCGGTCACCGTTTTCAATGGTTGGCTCTATTTCGTGTCCTTCGGTATAGTCACTCCACGAAGCAATAAACATCATATCCAAGCTGTCTTTCTCCGCCATACAGAACTTCCACATACTTTGGTAGGTTTCTCCATTGTTGCGCGGAATATAATAGAAATGTCCGCGTCCCCAGCCTGCACAACCGCGGTTATCCATTCCCGGCATGGCAAATCCCGACTTAATTGTATACGCAGGATTGTTACTATGCCAGATGGAATCGCGGAAAGGTTTCATAAACTCGATAACATCATCCTGAGTGGCGTAATTATCCCATTCGGCATGTGCCTGATCTCTTGTACGGACACGGGCAGGAAGCCATGCAGTCGGTATTTCTCCCACTTCTTTCCAGGTATCCATTTCATCGCTACGAGTGACGGGGATATATTTATCATTTTCCAGTTTTCCCCAATCTGCCCAACGGCGTAAAGCAACCGGTTGCTTCATTCCTTGCGGTAACTTCGCCAATGATAATACTTTCTTATATTCATCCACTTTCGCTCCGGGACCGAAATGATAAAAAACAGGCATTCCCTTCACCATAGGAGCTGTAGGACCGGTAAAGACGCTATCCACCAGATATTGGTAACATTTGGCCATGTATTCGGTCTTTGCCTCACGGGTATTGATTTCCGGATAAAGTTTAGTAATCCAGTCATAATACAACCAACCGTCGCACCAGTTTACACCAATCTCAAAGTCGTACTTCGCCGCCACTTTCTGCATTTCACGCAACAAGATGTCATTTTCGTGAGGCTTGAATCCCCATTCGATAAAGAATCCATCTATCTTAGCCGCTTTTGCCGACAATATCTGATATTCGATATAATCGGGATCGAAATTGGACTGCATTCCGACTTGGGGATAAGCCACTGCCGCTATCTCATGCCGTCCTTCGCTGTCTATCAGGTCGGCATTATAACACAGCGACTTTCTTCCGGTACTTGATTTTTCCGTATTGGCATACATCTCCCAACGCCCCAGCTTTCCGTCATGCTGCCGGGTATAGCGCACTCCGTGAAAGTCGGCATACACTTTCTTTCCATTCTGCGCCAAGGCCGGTAATGCGATAGATACCAATAAAAAAAGAAGAAGTTTCCTCATTGTTCCAAACTTAATTATTCAACTTATGTACTTAATCAATCTTCCACCATACTTAATCAGTCCTCACTCAACACGAAATCATGCTTTTCCGGATAACTGAAAAGATTGTCTATCATCCAACGGCCTTTATAAATCTTGGCTCCGTCCATTTTGAAAAGTTCTTCTCCCTTCTCATTTACAAGTCCTTCTGCCCACCACTCTTCAGTCGGTTTCAACATCAGGATTCCATCCGGTCCGTTGCAGATACTTTTTATATCGGCTATGCTGTATACTTTTTCACAGGTCGGAACATCCGTAGAAATATCAAACTTATAAACTGCCGAAGCCGCTGTCAACCATAATTTATCTTCTTCACCATACACCGGGAACAAATCATGTCCTCCAGATTCCTTGTCGAAGGTATATATACGTGTCTGATTAGTAAGTTGCGGATTATTCCGATTTCCATTATAATTCATACGGAACAAAGCTGTTACACCCGCCTGTATGGTAGCCGTAGCATAGATACATTCTCTTTCCTTATCCCAGACTACATTATGGGCATTACCCAGTTTTATGGTATTAGCTTTCATTCCTAATACTTTTACCGTATCTACTACAAAGGTATTGATTTCACCGGATTTCGACTCTGCCGTAACGATATTTCCATCTGGCAAAATTTCTGCAGAATGCGGGTTCTGTCCACAGTTTGCATAAAACATTAATTTATGATCTGACAAGCGAATTAAAGCTACCGCCCCACCGGAAGCAGTCATTAGAATATAGCGTTTATTAAATACCGGTTTTACTTCGCTCGGATTAATAAACCAATCCTGATGTGCCGAAGGAACACGAGCAGTATAAGGGTCCCAACTCCATACATTACGTTGGGTTTCTGCATCTCTTATCACAATAGCACGTT
Source organism: Bacteroides sp. D2 (assembly GCF_025147085.1). NCBI lineage: Bacteria > Pseudomonadati > Bacteroidota > Bacteroidia > Bacteroidales > Bacteroidaceae > Bacteroides > Bacteroides sp. D2. The sequence continues at coordinate 434,601 of NZ_CP102261.1, forward strand.
TTGTTTGCTCTGCCAAAACATATGCCTTTGCGGGAAGCTGAAACGATTCATTTTTCACAATTGGAGCTGCGTCGTCATCTGAACAAGCACCTAAAGCTATATTAAAGCCTAAGAAAAGAGCTAATAAACTGATCTTCTTCATTGTAGTAACTATTTCAAATTATATTTTCTTTTTCTATCAAAATCTCGATAAACTATCCTACTCATTGCTTGGCATCATAATAATCAATCAATGGATATACAGCCAAGTTCAGTTGTCGTACATATGAGAGGAAGGATTCATAGGGTTCATATTCCAGCGAAACGATTCCTTTATTTGAGGCACCGCCATCCGAAGCATAACCATCGTTGTATTCAAAATGTACCCATCCAACACAATTCTGCGTTTCAAGTAAGCGAAGACAGAAATTCTGATGAAATTCTCCTCTATTCTTTTGTGTACGGACAAGCCAACCACCGCCTTCAGTATTTGCATATTTAACCCCTTGATAACTGGCATCCTCTGCTTTCGTATAAAATTCTGATACCAGAAATGGCTTCGCACCACACCATGCTTTCAAATTAGCAAGGAAGTCGGTTTCGGGTTGCCAACGCCCATAGTAATTAACAGAAACAACATCACAGTAACGGGCACAAGCTTCTACCACTTTCTGGTTATATTTGCTCCAGTCATGAAGACGCGTACCTAAGATCAGATGCTCCGCATCGTGGCGTCGAACAGTTGTTGTAGCTAACTGATAATAATAATCAGATACAACTCCACGAAAGTCTTCCTGATCTTTCTTGCTTATTGCCGCCGAAGAAGCAATCCCTCTTTCTTGCATAAACTTCTCCGCATAAATCCGGGCAGCTTTATAACGATCGGGCAAGGATAGAAAATGCTTCAAATCAATTCCCTTTACTGGATCACCATTCTGGTAACTTGCAAACGGCAATTCATTATCAAGATAATATCCGACAAAATGTTTATCACCTGCAAACAATGCTGATTTCTCCTGGACAAGATTATCAATATATGCTGCAAATGTGGGTTCGAAAAGAAGGACCAGACGATTATATTTATCATCATCAAAAGCATATCCCAAATTCTTAGTCATATCCCACATAAAAGTGCGGAGTAGATACAGCGTTTCCGCATAAGCTATTTTCTGTGTCTTCGGAGTCAACAGATTGGCACGTACCGCTACGGGAAATGCTTCAATACGGTTTGAACCATATGAGATATAGTTTATATGATTGTCCGCCAACATTTTACCAGTCACCTCACTCCATCGGACCTCACTTCCATATTTTGTACTGAAAGCTTTCTGGTGAGCTGTAGACTCCCCTGGACGAACATGCTGAATTCCGTGTAAAATAACAGCTCCATTATCTGGATCAAGCAGGTAAGCTCGTCCTCCACAATAGGCAACCCGGAAGAACCCTTCTTTTCCTGTTACAGAAGAAGGTTGCAACCCGATCCGTCCTCCCCATGCAGTCCTGCTATAATCTCCCGAAGGAGCGTATCGGTTCATATTATCAATGATACGGGTCTCACGGGAATCTGCAGTAGTCCACGACTGAAAAATCCCATTCTGCCACTTTCTATACTCTACATTCAGATAAGTATACTCATCTGTTGGAGTAGTAGGAGTTTCTGGTTCTGAAGGTTCTTCTGCACTGCCAGAACAACTTATTGCGAACAATAATATCAAACTGGCTAAACAAAAAGAGCAAAAATACCTGTATGTATGTTTTTCCATATTACTTTCAGTTAATGTTAGTATCGTGTACGAGACATTCATCTCGTACACAACAACTAACCTCTTATCCCTATACAATCCACCTGTTTCAATACATTGCGAACGGGAGCATCTTTACTTCTTTTGGGGGAATTTGATTTCAACAGTCATTACTCGGGCAGTCGCATTACTAGAAACCAAATCTTTAGGTTCCGTTATATTAATAACTTTCATAACTCCAATTCTTCCTCCACCTGCCGCAGAAGAACCTCCTGTGCGGAAGGCTATAATATTTCCAACAGCAATAGGATCCAGCAGACTTTGAGTTATACTACTTGAAAGAATTTCTGAAGAAATAGAAGTCACAGTTGCATTCTCATAATCGAAGTTGGATAATATAGCAAAACGTGTTAAGTTTTTCACTTTTATAGCCGACAGTTTGCCAGTAGACCCGGAAAACTCACCATCCTTTCCTGTATTATCCATAGAGTATAAGCGAGGAGAACCTGCAGCTCCAAAACAATAGAACTTAAAGTCTATATTCTTCGCATTAGCCTCATTAGCGATTGCATAATCAACAGAATATGTTTTCAAATCATTCAAAGACACCATTCCAAATGCATCCGGATATTTCTCATGTGCATTATTAGCAAGAGGCTGGCTACCTACATTTAGTGTAGCAACATCCATATTAACATACGCTTTCACATAGCCTGTTGCTTCTTTACCTTCTCTTCCATCAGAGACTACTACCTTAAGTTTTGAAGTAGCTTCGGTAAAATCTATTTCCGGAGCATAATTCAAAGTATGCTCTCCACTTCTTGTTTCACGTAAGGCCTCAACTTCCGATCCATTTTCAATACGATAAATTACAACCTCGTGTACTCCACGTACTGACTCAATCTGCATAGATACTCCTTTTTTAGCATCAGTACCTGCAAAAATTGTGGATTCTGTTAAGGTCAAAGAAGGTCCAGGGATAGTTTTATAAGTTACAGGCAACGTTGAAATCGTAATATAACCATAGGTATCTTCCGCTTTTACTTTAAAACCTCTGTCGCCTTCTTTATAATTAATCATTTCGTCAAACGTGTATTCTTTCTCCCCACTCAGATTTATCGTTTCTTTCGCTTCCTGTCCACTAGCTGAAACCAAATACATTTCAACTGTTTTCAAACCAGCCTCCGAAGTTATTTTAAATGTAGTACGAGGAATAGTAGGATTCTCATCCATTTCATCATAGATAATCTCTTCCGGATCAAAAGTGATAACCGGACGTTCTACCACATCAGTCACAGATATGGGCAGTGTTCCTGTGATAGCATGATTCAGTTTATCAGTCGCTTCAATAATAAATGCCTGATAATTTGCATTATATTCTAAGTTTTCCGACAAACTATAAGAGTTCGGATTAAAAAAATCCGTGACAGTCTTATACTCAACAGTACCCTCTACAGTCTGGATTCTCATCGTTACGCTCTGCAATCCAGCCTGGGACTTGATTACAGCTACTACTGGCAGATTGTCGACTTTATTCAAATCAACATCCAATTGTTCCATCGGGAATTTGATAACAGGAGCAGACGCATTAGGATCAATGCCTTCATTGTCGTCGCCGCAAGCTACTAAGTTTAAACAAAGCCCGATTAATAAGATGGTATATAATTTACGAATCATAATAAACTCATTTTAATGTAATACTGATTATTTCTGGTAATAACAATATTTCTCGAAGATATGAATGACACCATTCGTCGGCAAAATATTACTAGTTTTGGCATTACGCTGAGGTGATTTGCCATTACTACCCGTTTCATTCACCAAGATCTTGCCTACGGCAGCCTGCCACGGATTCTTCCAGACAGACATTGTCATCAATCCCTTTTCCCCGGGAAGCATTGTCAAAACAAACATAGCTTCCACCTGCAGTTGACCATAGGAACTGTATTCACCATCTACAATATGGTATAAAAGCATATTTTTCACCGTTTCTTTATCACAGTCCGTAATAGAGGCTATCCCCGGAAAGGCATTTTCACGGTATGATTGCATTGCCGTATTATTCAAAGCCAAATAAGTGTATTTATTTTCGGTTTGAGTATAATAATCCTTCAAACCTGTATACTCTATAGCGGTAGTAAATTCAGAGAACACATCCTGGTGATCCTGAAAATACTCCCAAGCTGTTACATTTACATGAGGATCATCTACTGATGCTTCATAATCATAATTCTTCTGCAATTCCAAGTCACACCCAGCTAGCGCAATAACGCTCAAGCAAAAGAAAAGCGTTCTATATATTGTCTTTTTCATCGTTTCAATCTTTTTAATTGTTACCATAATATGCATTCTGAGTTATCTTCGGATTCTCCAATATGTGAGAATAATGAATCGGGAACAGCTCATTTCCATCCTGACTCATGCCATTAATAGGCTTCATCACTTCTTTCCATTTCCCTGTACGTAACAAGTCGAACCAACGACGGCCTTCACCCACTAACTCTACCTGCCGTTCACGCAGAATATAATTAATGACTTCATCTTCCGATGCAAAACTAAGTGCAGTAGGAGTAACCAATCCGGCACGGTCACGTACTTTCTTCACTAAATCCAGAGCTTCTTCCCATTTTCCTAAACGGGCACGTGCTTCGGCCTGCAATAACAACATATCCGTGTAGCGATAGATAGGATAAGCAACCTCACAAGTCTTATTTAATGAGTTACTAATATCACCAGCCATATATTTACGTAATTCGTTTCCATTCTGATAATCTTTCACAGTATACGCTTTACGCAAATCACCCTGCATATCCGGTTCATTGAAAACACTCATCAACTTATCCGACAAAACGGCAGCACGGTTACCAGAGCCGGAGAACCATTGATACATATAACTATAACCATTGGTTCCCACTTCATCCATATTAAAATGAATCAGGAAAATAAACTCTTTTGTAGAATACTCATCATTTTCCGGAGTATCATCCGATGGCTTGTTATTCAATTCCTCTGTGAACATTGTATGCCAAGTTTGAATAGAGGGTTCAAAATCTACCAGACGCCCTTTGGAAGATTTTATATCAGCCATCTTATCAATGGTCTGATCAGCCAAATTATATTGCTCTGTCCACATATAAACATCAGCCATGATGGCCCAAACGCCACAGATAGAGATACGTTTGCGTTCGTAATTTTTGTTACGGTTAATCAGACTCTCCGCTTTCTTCAGATCCGGAAGAATTACATTATCAATAATATAATTCTTATCTGTACGTTCCTTGTAGATAGCCTCCGAATACTTTTCAGTAGGTTCTATAAACAAAGGTACGTCTCCCCAGACACGGATAGCATAGAAGTAAGCCAAAGCACGCAACGCATACGCTTGTCCAAGGTAATCGTTACGGTCTGCCACATCCGGCATACTGATATTAGGAACATATTTGATGGCCAGATTGGTCTGGTTAATCATCTGATACAAGGTCGTCCATTTCGCACATTTCTCGTCCGTAGACATCAGGTTGTTAATCACACGTGCCTGATCGGCCATCACCGGTGCTCCGGGAGCTACGTTATCCGAACGGAACTCACCCCAATAAAAATAATTCTCGCGTAAAGTGGAACGCAACAGTCCATAAATTTCATTTATACCTGCCTTAGCGTCACGGGCGGTCTGCCACATGTCACCTGCCGGGATTTCACTCACCGGTTCCTCATTCAGAAAGTCTGAACAGCTATTCAATGATAGAGCCAGGCATATAGCTCCAACAAAATATTTTATATTCTTCATACGATATCTTCAATTAAAAGTTTGCAGAAAAACCAATACCATATTCTCTCTTTCTCGGATAGCGGTAAGAGTCTTTACCTACCTGCAGAGGATTACTCGTAGAGAATTCAGGATCAAATCCCGAATAGTTGGTCCATGTCAATGCATTGTTTACAAAAGCGTAGATATTTATATTCTTCAACATCAGCTTCTTTATCCAGTTTTCTGGAAGATCATAGGCTATACGTACGTTCTGCAGACGAATAAAGGAAGCATCTTCCAGATAGAACGAGTTACCCATACGTGCATTGTTATAATCATCATTATACGGACGCGGATAGATAGCCTGGTCGCCCGGATGCAACCACATATTATGAATTACTTCCGGTGAAGGAGTGGTTCCCGTATATTTGAACATGTTACGATTATGTTCAGCGGCATTATAAATCTGTCCCCCCAAAGAATAATAGAATCCCAAATACAGGCTTACGTTTTTCCAGGTCACGGTTGTATTCAAACCACCGGTCACATCAGGCATGGCATTACCAATCACCATACGGTCGTTATCATCAATCACACCATCCCGGGTTCCTTCCGGTTCTTCCCAGTTGTAATCTCCGCCACGGAACGGTTTGCCGTTCGGTAACGTTTTCTGGCGAATATCACCTGCATATTCCTTTCCATTCAATAAATACTTGTATTGGAATACACCATTTTCAAACACCGGAGTCAGTTGCTCCCATTTATCTGTAAAAGCATTCGATTCGTCATAAGCAAAGATACCGGCACTTTTAAATCCATAGAAGTCACCTACGCGACCGCCTTCCTGCATCCACCAGATATCACCTTCCATATATGCCTTACCTTCAGACAGTTTCTCAATGCGGTTGATATTTCTGGAGATATTGAAAGAAGCATTCCACTTCCAGTCCTTTGTACGGATAATATCACCGGTAACGGCAATTTCAAAACCGCGGTTGCTCATCTCACCGACGTTTGTCTTCATATATGCAAAACCGGATTCTTTAGGCAGTTGGTAGTTTGCCAACAAACCGTCTGTATATTTATCGTAGTAATCGGCAGTGATTGTCAAACGGCTATTCCAGAAATTCAAGTCCAAACCAAGGTTGAATTGTTTGGTTTCCTCCCATTTCAGGTTGTCTTTACCGATACGAGTCGGAATAACGCCACCCACTCCGTCATAGATAGAATTCGGAGAATAAGAATAAATATAATCATAGTTTCCGATCGCTTCATTACCGGTAATACCATAACTTACACGTATCTTACCATCTTCCAGGAATTTCTTCGAGAACTTCATGAATTTCTCATCAGAGAAACGCCATCCCACTGACACTGAAGGGAAATTACCCCATTTGTTTTCTTTCGCAAAACGAGAAGAGCCGTCACGACGGATATTCGCTGTAAACAGATATTTTCCCAGATAATCATACGTCACACGTGCAAAGACAGAAGCCATGGAATGATTACTCAAGGTAGATCCCGTAGATGACAAATCCAAATTGGCAGCAAATGCATTCATCGTATAAATAAAGTCGGTAGATGAATTCAAACCTACAAAGGTTTCATTTTCATAACGCCATTGTTGAGCACTGACACCCACCATCGCGCTGAAATTATGTCCTTTGATTTTGCGTGCATAAGTGATGAAATCTTCATTCATCCAGTTCCAGTTCAGATAGTTGTAAGAGTATCCTCTATTTTGTTTCTGCCATTCATCGGTGATAAGACTCGGTTCGAGTTTTTTGCGCTTGTCCAGATAGAAGTTGGCATTGATATTGGCTCTGAACTTGAGGTACTTGTTGAACTTGATTTCAAAGAACTGGAAAAAGTTCGCTTTATAAGAATCTGTAAAGTCAGTCGTATAATTAATCTGTGCAATAGGGTTCTTTTGACCGTTGAACACTCCAACCAAAGAACCATCCGGATAATAAGTATTGAAATAAGGACGGCGAGTCAACACAGCACTTAACAAGGTACCCTCATCCAATCCTTTTTTCTTGGAATAAGTCAAAGAAATACGGCTACCCATGTTCATCCAGTCTGTCGGTGAATAATCGGAGTTGATACGAGTATTTAATCTTTGGAAACCGGTATTGGAAATAATACCCTTCTCGTTATAATAACCGGTATTGATGAAATATTTCAGTTTCTTTGTACCACCACCTACGCTGATATCCACCTGATCTTTCTGCGCAGTACTTGTAATCATGTCCAGATAATCATTGTCTACATTGAAGAATGAGTTCAACGGATCATTCAGAATATCAATACTTTCATCCGGATTACCTCCGCCGTATGTTTCAAAATACTCTTTGCGGTACTGGTCGTACAACAGACGCTCTTTGCGATTTGCCTGTGGCACCTTATGAGACAATGTACCCCATGAGTGATTATACTTGATATCAATACGAGCCTTACCTTCCTGACCGCTCTTGGTTGTGATAATAATCACACCGTTAGCCGAACGGGAACCGTAAATAGCTGCAGAAGCAGCATCTTTCAAAATCTCCATGGAAGTAATATCATTGGTATTGATACCATCGATACTTTCCAAAGGCACACCGTCTACAATATAAAGGGGAGTAACTCCTTCGGCAGAGAAAGTGGAAGTACCGCGAATTTTAATAGAAGAAGATTCACCGGGTTGTCCCGAGCCGGACACTACCTGTACACCGGCGGTAGTACCTTGCAGTGCTTCAAAAACATTAGTAGCCATCTTCTGCTCAATAGCCTCACTTGAGATGGAAGTAATAGCTCCCGTCACATCACGCTTTTTCATCGTACCATAACCCACTACCACTACTTCGTCCAGTAACTTAGAGTTCTCTTCAAGCGTAATATTCGTTGTTTTATCTTTCACTACCACATCTTTAGGGGTATATCCCATGAATGATACAGTCAAAGTAACTCCTTTCTTTGAAACATTCAATGAGAAATTACCATCTAAATCCGTAATTGTTCCATTAGATGTTCCTTTCTCCATCACATTAGCGCCAGGTAAAGGAAATCCTGTTTTATCCACAACAACTCCTTTCACTGCAAACCCGCCTTGAGCATAAGCCGGATGGGCAAGGAAAAAGAGACTCAAGGAAATCAAAAGAAACGACTGCAACAACCGCACTTTTGTCCTACTCTGCAAATTTTTCATAACTAGAATAAAATTAAATTGGTTAATTATCAAGGTTTTACTCACTACTTAATTAATTAGGAGAAATACATTGGCTCTCTCCCGTAAGATGTTATCTTTTATTTATTACATAGATAATCGTCTTTCATAATACTATACAATAATTATTATATTAGAATAAAGATTATACAATACCCGGTCTGCTAAATAAAAGCGTGTGCGGACACACCCAATTAAAGAAAACTCAAGTACAAGCTGGCATGATCCAACGCCACAAAAGTATCGCATTTGAGCATATTTCACCCTATCGAATTGTTCGTTTTATCTAGTCTAAAAATTCAGATGACTTATTTTAATCACTTTACAGAGGGATCGGAAGGGGCATCATGAGATTTCCTATACTGTGTAGGAGCAATATCAAAAAGTTCTTTAAAGCATTTGTTGAAGTATTGAGGATTTCCAAATCCTAACCGGTAAGCAATATCCGAAATGTTCATCTCCGGAGCATTCAGTAGAAAATATGCTGCTTTTTTCAGACGAAGATTCATGATAAAATTATTTGGCGTACTTCCCGTAATACCTTTTATCTTCTGGAATAAGACGGTACGTCCTACTCCCATCTCTCGTGAGAAAGCATCTACACTGAATTCGGGATTTTCCATATTATCTTCCACCACTTGAGTAGCTTGTTCGATAAACTTCTGGTCGAGTTCATTCGTTGCAATCTTCTCCGCCTTGCTATCCAGTTGATGGGCATATTTATTCTGTAAAAGTCTGCGGGTATTAATCAGATTATTGCATTGCATCACCAGCCGCCGCATATTAAATGGCTTCACCACATAAATATCCGCTCCAATTCTCAATCCTTCCAACTCACGTTCGGGAGCACTAAGGGCAGTCAGAAGAACGACAGGTATATGGCAGGTTTCTATATTGTTCTTGATCTTGGCACATAACTCTGTTCCGGGCATTCCGGGCATCATGATATCCGAAATTACCAGATCGGGTTGCATTACCTTTACTTTCTCGTACCCTTCCTTGCCATCACTTGCAGTTTCAACCGTATACAGCGGAGAGAAGATATCTACAAGGATATTTCTGATTTCTTCATTATCATCAATCACCAGTAATTTACAGTCAGTAGTCCCGTTTTCACTTTGGGCTGACTGCACCTCTTTAACCAGCAGTTCTTTATCTTCCGAATAATAAATATATTCCTTATCCTGCTCCGGTTCAATCCGGGCCACAGAAGAGTCAAAGTGAGCATCCCCTTTTTTCAGAGTGACCTTAAAACAAGAACCTTTTCCCAACTGACTTTCTACTGTTATATCCCCCTGATGAGCTTTCACAATACCCTGACTCAAAGCCAGCCCGATACCAGTTCCTCCATACTGTCCTATATTCTCAACCTGATAGAACCGCTCGAATATCTTAACATAGTCTTCCTCGGATATTCCCGCACCATTATCGGAAACGGAAAACATACATTCCTCCGTTCCATCAGCCAATTCCATACGGATAGTTCCACCGTCTGAAGTATATTTAAAAGCATTAGACAGCAAGTTATTAACCACCTTCTGTATTTGCATCCGGTCTCCCCACACGAGGCATTGCTCGCAGTCGGCATGCAAAACAAACGAAATATTCCTGTTAGCAGCCAACTCCTTAAACAATACATAATGCTCTTTGAGCAAAGAATATAAGTCAAATTGAGAAACTTTCAGTTTCAAAAGTCCCTGCTCCTGTTTCCGGAAATCAAGTAACTCCGTAATCAATGATTTCAGGTTACCTGCATTTTTATGTATATTCAACAGTTTCGAATAAGCATAGGTAGACAATTTGCCGGAATTCAGCAACAGATCAACCTGCCCCAGGATAAGAGTGATCGGAGTCCTGATTTCATGCGAGATATTCGTGAAGAAACGAAGTTTGGATTGATTCATCTCTTCAATGTATTGCTTCTCGCGAAGTTCAAAATCCAATGAAGTTTTCAGGAACAGACGGATTCTATATTCTCTCACGATGAAGAATAGAATAGTCAGAATCACGCATACATAAATAGTATAGGCCCACCAAGTAGCATAGAAAGGTGGCGTAATCGTTATATCCAGCGATCTGATTACTTCCGGGAAGTTCTTCAATCTGATCTCAAAGACATAATCACCCGGAGAGATATTTGTATAGGTAATATCATTTCCCAAACGGTTCTCGCTCCATTCATCATTATACCCCATCAACCGATATTCTACCTCACCACCGCCTATATGCAGAAAATTATCTGTTGAGAAACCGATAGAAAATACATTTTGCAAGTAATTCAATTTGATCCGTCCGGTATAGGCAAAGGATTTATTTAAAATACCGGTTTGATCGCCTGTTGTTATCTCTTTGTTGTTGACATACAAATGAGCCAACTCCAGATCGTATATTTTCGGAGGATAATACAGACTACTTTCACGAATGGTTACCAATCCGGTAGCTCCTCCCATATAAATATCATGGTTACGGGATACATGCATGGATTTCCGGTTCACAAGAGTCAGCGGGAATCCGGTTTTAGAATTGAAGTTTATCACTTTCCCCTCTTTCTGTTCCAGCATTGACAATCCATGCCCGGTACCAATCAGCAAATTCCCGGAAGGGGTTTCCCCCAGTACCCTGATATTTTCTCCCGACAACACACTTTCAGGAGTATGTAAACGAAACAAACGTTCTTTCTTATCCAGCAAGAAAAGTCCGTTGCCATGTGTCCCTACCCAAATATTTCCCTTTCGATCTTCATAGATAACATTGACCAACTCTTTTTGAGATCTGACCCGTTTCTTCAGACTTATCCTATAGGTTTCAAACCGCTTTTCATCAATCACATAGGCTACACAACCGTCGTCGGCAGCAAACCATAATCTGTTTTTCGAATCAAGCAATAGGGTGTTATAATTATGTGTAAACAGTTCCTTCTGATGAAACAACACCTCGGATTTCAAGGTCTGTTTATCCAAACTCACAATAGCGGATGTTGTCCCGACATACAATTTACGAGGAGTATCCGCCAAGGCAAACAGGGCTTCTCCTACACTTTCTTCTCCAAGCGGTTCGAGATTATAGATATCATTCCGATAGTTATTAAGATGAAAACAATTCACCTTATTGGTAAAGTCGGCGGCAATCCATAAGCAATTATTAGCCTCATCAAAAACAACATCTTTCAGGTAGTCCGTACTGAAATGATATCCCGTATGCGCATTAAAATGCTTGAACTTTCCCTGTTCCGGTTGATATAAATCTAATCCCCCTCCTTCCGTACAAATCCAGATATTTCCGGCTTTATCTTCTGCCATAGCACCGACCACCGGAAAAGACAATCCGGTGTCCGAAGCATGATAATGCACAAAATGCTGATATTCCGGAGAGAAGAAGTTTACCCCTCCCCAATAAGTCCCCACCCAAACAGTTCCTTGTTTGTCCGTATAGAGAGACGTCACCGAACGATTGGACATAGCACCCACCCGGTTAGGATCAGCCTGATAATGGAATATTTTCCCGGTAGCCACTTCAATCTTACTCAATCCACTTCTGTAGCCTACCCATATATTCCCTTCCAGGTCCTGACATAACGCTCTCGCCATATCGTCCCGAACCGTGTAAACACTCTTATCATTATATTCATAGTGATGTATGATCGTACCTTGAGGTGAAAAACAGAAAACGCCCTGATCCTGCGAACCGATCCAAATATTCTGGTCGTTACTTTTTATCAGTTTCATCACTTTAATTCCGGGCAAGTGAAGTGACATCGATCCGCAAGTATCTACACGCATCACCCCACTCTCTTTCAAAGCAATCCAGAGACTTCCTTCGGAACCTTCCACCATCGTCGGGCCACTATCCGGCAGCTGCAAATCGGCATACATCGGTTTCAAGAGGCGGGTATTCTTATCGTATAAGAACAGTTTTCCTCCTTCCGCAATCCACACTCCCGTCTTTCCTTTGGCAAGAGTGGTGGGAGAAGCCACCGGAAGAATATAATATTTCTCTGTTTCAAGGTCGAACTGGAAAAGTCCGGTAGAGGCCAACAGGAAAAGACTTCCCTGACCGTCTTCCACCATTTGAGTCACATATAAATTACCATAACTGATAGAGTCGTTATGAAAGTGGTTGAAGACTTTGATGTGATTGCCATCGAAACAATTCAGCCCGTCCAGAGTGGCAATCCATATACGCGATTTCTCATCCTGGCAAATATCGCTCACCGTTATTTGCGACAATCCATCTTCCACACCCAATGTTCTGAACTTGTATTCCTGTGACCGGAGTGGAAATACAAATCCAAAAAGAGATAGCAGAATAAAAAAATGGATCTTAGATAGTCTTTGTTCGCGCATATCAAGAATGATGGTTTATAGCACACATTAATCTCGTCACAAAAGTAACAGTTTTTATGATATTCCCAAAATCAGAGCAAAATAACTGATAGATATAGACACCACCCTATTTATTCTTCTCGTCCGAACGAACGATACTCCAGTGGGGTAAGCCCTGTACGCTTCTTGAAAAAAGAGAAAAAATATTCGGTAGACTGGAAACCCAGAAAAAAAGAAATCTCTTTCACGGATTGAGAAGTTCCTACTAACATCTGTTTGGCTTTACGGAGTTTCAATTCCTGGAAATATTTGGCGGGGGCATAACCTGTATACTCCTTGAAAACACGTCGAAACCATGAATAACTGATGTTAAGCCGCATTGCCAACTCTTCCGGATCTACATTACCGGAAACATTTTCATTCATGATGATTTTCGCCTGTTCTATCTTCTGATCCACATCACTCATCTCGAAAACTTTATTCTTGGAGACAGAAAGAATCATACCTATCATGTGGAGCACAATCCCGGAAAGATATTGTTGCGCGGAAATTTTATCCGCTTCAGCCACAGCAAGGGCACGGGAGAACAAGGAAACCAACTCTTCATTAATGCCAATTTCCAATATTTGCTGCTCCTGCGACAAAAAAGCATCATTAACGATGGCATCTATCATTGGCCCCTCAAAGCCGATATAATACTCCGTCCAACCAGTCTGCCGTAACGGGCGGTAAGTATGCCATTGCCCGGGAAACAAGACCATCAGCCGGCCTTTACAAACCTGCTTTTCAGAAGTGGAATCGGATGAAAACAAACCACGCCCTTTGGTGATATAAACCAACTGATATTCGCGAAGCACCCTTCCTTTTTCCGCATTAAAAAAGTAACCAGAGGGATGCTCTTTCAATGGATAAGGTGAATCAGGAGGGATAGACTGATAGCCGACGGTATTTACCCACAGCCCGAATTTACGGTCCATGTCATTTACAATCAGATATTTAAATTCCAATCCCAAACTATTATCCTCGATCATATCAGAGTGTTTTCATGTAATTGAGTTGGACAAAAATAGGAATTATTTTCAGAAAACACACGCAAGGGTATAAAAAAACATCCGGAGCATACTTTCAAGTATCTCCGGATGTTTATATAAAAACAAACTTTATTATGACGAGATTTAGAATTATTGCTGTCCGGTAAAACTTATTTCTGATTAAAAATTAGGGCTGATTCCATTTGCAGGAGTCAGCCCTAAATGGTTACTTTAGCTGTTACGACACAAGTTTAAATAACCATGGGTAAAAGTACACATTTTAGCGGACAGCCGCTCTATTGTCAGGTAATAAAATTGCTTGATAAGTCAAAAGTTCTAAATCACAGTCGTTCGAACGGCGGAGAACGGTATGTGAAGCGTTTTGACGGGTGGACGCATCTGGTTGTGATGCTCTATGCTGTAATCATGCGTTTCGACTCCTTGCGTGAGATAACAGCCTCTTTACAGGCAGAGGCACGCAAATTATGTCACCTGGGTATCTCGGTGATGACATCCCGGAGCACTTTGGCGGATGCCAACAAGAGACGTCCGGAATCCGTGTTTGAGTCCATATACCGGGATTTGTACGCCACTTACCGTAATCACCTTTCTTCGGACAGCCGAAGTCACAAAGAGCCCAAATGGATGAAACGGCTGCAGATCATAGATTCCACCACCATCACCTTATTCTCCAACCTGCTTTTCAAAGGCGTAGGGCGGCATCCCAAGACCGGAAAGAAGAAAGGTGGCATAAAAGTTCACACCGTCATTCATGCTAACGAAGGTGTACCTTCCGACATTAGGTTCACCTCTGCGGCTACCAACGACTCATTCATGCTAAAGCCTTCAACCTTGAACAAAGGTGACATAATGGCTATGGACCGTGCCTATATAGACTACCAGAAGTTTGAGCAAATGACCCAAAGAGGAGTTATTTATGTAACCAAGATGAAGAAGGGATTGAAATACAGTGTCTTGAGTGATACTATGTATCAAACTCCTAAGGGGCTTATGGAGGTACGTATACAGCAGGTGACTTTCACCAAACAGCTTAAGAATGGAGAAACTATCAATCACCAGGCATGTGTAATAACGTATGCCGATGAAGAGAAGCACAAGCTCATATCCCTGCTTACCAACGACAGAGAGTCAGACCCTTCTGAAATAATCGCCATTTACCACAAACGATGGGAAATCGAGCTGCTGTTCAAGCAGATGAAGCAAAACTTCCCACTGAAATACTTTTATGGCGAAAGTGCAAATGCCATTAAGATACAAATATGGGTGACCTTGATCGCCAACCTATTACTAATGGTCATGCAGAAAGGGCTGACTCGATCATGGAGCTTCTCGGGACTGGCAACAATGGTCAGGATAACCTTGATGTACTATGTGGACTTTTACAGCCTATTCAATCATCCCGAAAGAGACTGGGAAAGCATCCTGGAAGCCGCATCCGAGTCACCTCATCAGACATCACTTTTCGATTAAGGGCCTTGCGTTAGCCTAAAAAGAAACTCGACCACTGAAAATCAGTAGCCGAGCTATGCATATTATACCTTTGCTAAGTTTTATCGGACAGCAATAATTTAGAATGCTTTATGATACAAGGCTTCAATATCCGCTACCGAAGTAGGACGAGGATTACCACCTGTACAAACATCATTGAAAGCAGCTACAGCCAATGCAGGAATGTCTTCTTCTTTCACATTGATTTCATGCAATTTCTGTGGGATATTAATGCTGATAGAAAGTGCTCTCACAGCTTCAATAGCAGCTTTAACGCCCTCTGCTTCACTCATTCCGGTAGTGTCCACTCCCATTGCTTTCGCAATATGGATATATTTCGGAGCTGCCGGAGATTCAGCATTGTATTCCATCACATACGGCAACAGCAAAGCATTGGCTACCCCATGAGGAGTATCATAGAATGCACCCAACGGATGAGCCATTGAGTGAACTATTCCCAAACCGACATTCGAGAATCCCATACCGGCAATATATTGTGCCTGCGACATTGCTTCGCGAGCTGCCACATCTTTACCATTGTCTACGGCTGCTTTCAGATTTTGTGCAATCATCTCAATAGCCTTCAATTCGAACATATCGCTCATTACCCAAGCACCCGGAGTAATATAACTTTCGATGGCATGCGTCAAAGCATCCATACCGGTAGCGGCAGTCAGCCCCTTCGGCATTGAGTACATCAGTTCAGGGTCTACGATAGCCACGGCAGGAATGTCGTTCGGGTCTACGCAAACCATCTTCTTACGGGCATCTTCATCAATAATCACATAATTGATAGTTACCTCGGCAGCCGTTCCGGCAGTAGTAGGCAGTGCAAAGGTAGGTACAGCTTTGTGTTTGGTGTCAGCTACACCCTCCAGAGACTTCACATCTGCAAAATCCGGGTTATTCACAACAATACCGATTCCTTTGGCAGTATCGATAGAAGAGCCACCCCCCAAAGCTACGATAAAATCAGCTCCGGAAGCTTTGTAAGCAGCCACACCGTTTTGCACATTTGCAATCGTTGGATTGGCTTTTACATCACTATAAAGTTCGTAAGGTATCTGGTTTTCATCAAATACTTTAATGATTTCGGCAGCTACTCCAAACTTAATCAAGTCTTTATCCGTTACAAAAAAGGCTTTCTTAAAGCCACGTCTGGCTGCTTCCACAGCAATCACACTCCGGCATCCGGCACCGAAGTAAGAAGTTTCATTTAAAATAATGCGATTCATGGTTGTGCTATTTGTTTAAAGGGTTAACCGCAACACCTTCCAGGGTAGAAAATGCTACGGTTGCTAAATTCAATGACTGGTAAAAATATTATTTAGGCAGATTGAAAGCAACTGTCATTTCTTTCATCTGTTCCTGACTCATACCATCCGGCTCGAAGCCCATATTTTTCGCTGCGATATAGATGAGAGCCGATTTATTAAGTACATCGATCTGGTCGAACGCCTGCATTGCATCGCAATCTACTGCAAATACACCATGTTTCTCCCACATCACAACATCGTAATCCTGCAATTCCTTGATGGTAGCTTCCGCCAGTTCTACAGAACTAGGCAATTTATAAGGAATGATACCCAAACCACGCGGGCAGAATGCCTTTGTTTCGGGAATCATACTCCACAACAGATTGGTAGCCACATCTTTTTCCAGGAACTTCGGGCAATGTGTCATGGCAATCAGTTCAATCGGGTGTGTATGTACAGACGCTTTATAAGGAGAGTTTTTACTCAACAGGTCATTATGCACGCTCAAGTGAGAAGGTAATTCCGATGTCGGAGCCACAGCCTCGTCCGCAATAATTACGTAGCTGGCACAGTCGTCCAGAATACGGATCACCGAACCATTCTCCATTGGCCAACGAGCCAAATCGCGCATGCGCTTATTAGTTCCCTTGCAGTAGAAATAGCATCCTTTCAGATAAGGAAGAGTCACACCGATAGGTTTAACTTCACTGATCGGTTTCATCTGACGGATTTCATCGTCTACAAACTCTGTGATATTAACAGTGATATTACCACCGTTACGTTCAGCCCATCCTTTCTGCCACAAGTATCCGGCAACTTCTGCTACCTTGTTTACTTCTTTGGCAAGTCCCGGACGATTCTCTAAGATTGATTTCATTCTATATATAATTTTAATTAGGCATGGATTACACTGATTTCGTCGCAAGTTATAAAAAAACTGCGTAATCCATGTAATCCATACCTAAATTTTTTAAAACAAATTTGGGAACACTAATGAGAAGATAAGTACGATCAGACCAGCTATCAGCACAGTTATGGTCTTGTTTGACACGCCTTTCCATTCTTTCAGAATAATTCCCCAAACATTACTAAATGTGACATTCAATGCCATCAAAATACACCAGGAGAAAGCCAACAATACCGGACTCTCCGTAAGGAAACTCTTACCCATTTCCAGTCCAAAGAACTGCATATACCATAGTACACCAGCCAACGCACAGAAAACCAAATTATTGCCCCATACTTTTCCTTTAGCATAGTCACCCATCGATTTATTAGCCACATTCTGTTGCAGACAGTAAACTGCATTTGTCAGGAATCCGCCAAAGGTAACCAGGAAGATCACCGGAAGACCGGCGTAAAGCCCTTCCACTCCACCGGCTAAAGCTGCTTCCTTGATAGGTGTTCCCGCATCCAGTCCCAAAGCAAAACAAGCACTCATGACACCGGCAAGAAGTGCAACCAGCAAACCTTTTGTTAATGCGAAATCTTTTACGGCAGCACGCTTTTCTTCTTCACTCATGTTTTGTGCACGCAAGCTACCGGCATACCCGATAACGGCAATACCCGCCAATGTGATGCAAACACCCAACAAAAGAATCAACCCGTTGCCTTCAAACAAGTTTGTGCCTGCAAAAAGAGCCGGAAGAAGAGTTCCGAAACCGGCACAAGTACCCAATGAGATACTCTGTCCCAGCGCAACCCCCAGATAACGCATGGAAAGTCCGAAAGTCAAACCGCCTACTCCCCACAGGATACCATAAAAGATGCTCATTCCAGCACCTCCCGCTCCCCACAAGTCGAACAAACTACTTTCCTGGGGTACCCCCAGTAGTGAACCCAGGAACGGGAACACTAACCAGGCAAATACACCTTGTATTAACCAGAAGCTTTCCCAGCTCCATTCCTTTACCTTTTTAATAGGCACATAAGAACTGGACTGGCAAAAGCTACCGATGGCTATAATCAATAAGCCGATTAAAATATCCATAACTTATCGTTTAGAAGTTACTTCGGCTTCGTACTTTTCGATTTCTGCGATGAAATCTTCACCTACAGGAACATTATTCTTCAAGCAGAACATATCCCAAACTGCATTCCAAGGCAGCGCTTTTTCTTCTTCGAGCAGAGCCAAACGCTGGAATCCCTGTCCGTTTGCTTCGTATTCACGCAACTTCGCAATCGGTTCGAGCAAAGCACGAGTCATACATTTCTGTGCTGCACGGCTACCAATCACATAAGCGCCAATACGGTTGATAGATGCGTCGAAATAGTCAAGACCATAATGTACACGGTCCAAAGCACCGCAACGAACGATTTCGCTGAACAGTTCCATAGTCGGGTCATCCATGATAGTTACGTGGTCTGAATCCCAACGAACCGGACGGCTTACGTGCAACATCAATTCAGGAACATAAAGCAATAATGAAGATACTTTATCAGCTACACTTTCTGTCGGGTGGAAGTGACCGGTATCCAAAGTAATCATCTTATTGCGAGAAGCACCGTAACCGATATAGAAGTCATTAGAACCTACCGTGTAGCTTTCCAGGCCGATACCGAACACCTTAGATTCGATACAATCTTTCATATTCTTATATTCGGTAGCGAAAATCTGATCCAAAGAATCTTTCAACAACGCACGATATTTCATTCGGTTTACAGTGATATCCTTGCTTCCGTCATGCACCCAAAGGTTCATGATACACGGATCCCCCTGTGCCTTACCCATTTCTTCCGCAACGGCACGACAGCGTTTGGTATGTTCAATCCAGAATTGACGGATACCTTCATCAGGATTAGAAAGTGACAAGTCACCAGATTTCGGATGAGAGAAAGAGGTAGAGTTGAAATCGAGCTTCATGTTATGTTCTTTACCCCATTCTATCCAACTCTTGAAATGTTCCGGTTCCACTTGGTCACGGTCTACCACCTTACCTTGGAAATCTCCATAGATTTCATGCAAGTTCAAACGATGAGTACCCGGGATATAAGAAGCAGCTTTCAAGATGTCAGCACGCAGTTCATCAATGTTACGAGCTTTGCCCGGATAATTACCGGTTGCCTGGATACCTCCGGTCAATGAACCGGCCTGTACTTCAAATCCTGCAACGTCATCAGCCTGCCAGCAGTGAAGTGACAGATGAAAATCCTGCATAGTTTTCAATACTTTTTCGGTGTCTACACCTACTGCTGCATAACGTTCCACAGCAATTTCATACGCTTTCTGAATCAGTTCTTCTTTTTTCATGATATTCTATTAGTTTTAAAAATGATTATTCTGTCGATCGTTCTATTTATTTCCGAACGCAATTTTTAAAATGGATATAAGCCGCGTCCCAAACTTCCGTATCTTGCGGCTGATAAGTTTTCAACGGGATAGAGCGGTTGATTAACTGGCGCATACCGGCAACATCCGTTGCTTCACCTGCTGCCATTGCCTGAATCATCACATTACCGATGGCTGTTGCTTCAGATGGACCGGCTACCACAGGAATTCCTATCGCATTGGCAGTAAACTGGTTCAGCAAATCATTCCGGCTACCTCCGCCAATCACGTGCAATGTTTCAATCGGACGGGGAGAAAGTGAACGCAAATTCTCCAACACCTGGCGATAACGCAAAGCCAAACTTTCAAAGATGCAACGCACTACTTGTCCGCGTTTCTCGGGAACCGACTGTCCGGTAGCCCGGCAATATTCTGTAATAGCTTTTTCCATGTCCGCAGGATTCGCGAAACAGTCATCATCCGGATTAATCAGACTACGGAACGGTTCACAAGCATCCGCCTCACTGATTAATTCAGGATAACTTGTATCTCCCCAATTCAGACGGCAACGTTCCAGCAACCACATTCCACAGATATTCTTCAATAGACGGATAGTTCCTTCCACACCACCTTCATTGGTAAAGTTCAACGCTTCCGTTTCGGCATTAATCACCGGAGCATCCGTTTCAACTCCCATCAGTGACCAGGTTCCGCTACTCAAATAAGCAAAGTTACGATCGAGTGCCGGAACGGCAGCAACAGCAGAACCGGTATCATGTCCGGCTACTGCAATTACAGGAATTGCCCCCAGTCCGGTTATCTTTTGCACTTCTTCCGTCAATACTCCCACCTTTTCACCCGGGAATACAAAACGGCCGAAATTCTTCTCGCTCAATCCTACCGCTTTCAGCAACTCCGGCTCCAAACGTCGTGTCTGTGCATTCACCAGCTGGGCTGTCGAAGCAATCGTATATTCCGTCACCATCTCTCCGGTAAGCATATAACTCAACGCATCCGGCATAAACAGAATTTTATCTGCCGCCTCCAACGCACTGTCGTGATTGCGACGTAAAGTATCTAATTGGAAAAGTGAATTAAAATTCATAATCTGAATACCCGTTTTACCATACACTTTGCTACGGGAAATACGGGAGAAAAGAGCCTCCGGTGCTCCTACTGTATGCGGGTCACGATATGCATAAGGCTGGCGAAGCAAGTTACCGTCTTTTCCGACACATACAAAATCCACTCCCCAGGTATCGATACCGATAGAAGCAATGGATTCGCCACGATGAGCAACCAACTTCAATCCGTCAATAATGTGACGATATAATGCATAAATATCCCAATAGAAATGTCCACCTACTTCAATCAGGTGGTTAGGAAAACGATTAATCTCTTCCAGATTCAATCCGCCTTCAATGAAAGTTCCTAAGATTGTACGGCCGCTCGTTGCGCCCAGGTCGACTGCAAAAAAGTTTTGTTTCATGGTATTCTGTCTATATATTTAAGGTATCCATTTACCTACATGGCAAAGATAGGCGATTCCCTCCTCCTTTTCCTTATGTATTTTGATTGAAAGGGTATACATTTTGACACAAAACAGAAAAGCAGGCTCTCATCGTTTAGCATATTTTTCACTTTTTATGCAAAAAAACTTTGGTTTTATGCATCTTTTCTCCAAAATAATGCATACTTTTGCGCCATTCTTAGAATAATTATACAATGAAGAAGAAAGCAAATCGGTTAGACGCCATCAAAATGATTATCTCAAGCAAGGAGGTCGGTTCGCAGGAAGAACTGCTGCAAGAGCTGAACCGCGAAGGCTTCGAACTGACACAGGCCACCCTCTCCCGCGACTTGAAACAATTGAAAGTAGCCAAGGCTGCCAGTATGAACGGAAAGTACGTATATGTACTGCCGAACAACATTATGTATAAACGTTCTACCGACCAGAGTGCCGGTGAAATGTTACGTAACAACGGATTTATCTCTTTACAGTTTTCCGGTAACATTGCCGTTATCCGCACCCGTCCCGGTTATGCGAGCAGCATGGCGTATGACATCGACAACAATGAATTCAGTGAAATACTGGGAACCATTGCCGGTGACGATACAATCATGTTGGTGTTGCGTGAAGGAGTTGCCATTAGCAAAATACGTCAGCTTCTGTCACTCATCATTCCCAATATCGAATAATTATACCTATTATTATATAATAAAGAAATGGACACTCAACAAATAGATGTTATGGTAGCCGACGCCTCACATGAGGTTTACGTTGACACTATTTTGGAAACTATCAGAAATGCTGCCGCCGTACGAGGAACAGGAATTGCGGAACGCACACACGAATACGTAGCGACAAAGATGAAAGAAGGTAAGGCGATTATTGCTCTTTGTGGCGATACTTTTGCCGGATTCACCTACATCGAATCATGGGGAAACAAGCAATATGTGGCTACTTCCGGTCTGATCGTTCATCCCGATTTCCGTGGGTTAGGACTGGCAAAACGCATCAAACAGGCTTCTTTCCAACTGGCACGTCTCCGATGGCCGAAAGCAAAAATATTCAGTCTGACCTCCGGAGCAGCTGTCATGAAGATGAACACCGAACTGGGTTATGTGCCTGTCACTTTCAACGAACTGACAGACGATGAAGCTTTCTGGAAAGGATGCGAAGGATGTATCAACCATGATATTCTGGTAGCGAAAAACCGCAAGTTCTGCATCTGCACAGCCATGCTGTACGATCCGACAGAGCCGCGGAACATCAAAAAAGAACAAGAAAGAAATAACATTTAAAAGATACAGCACTATGGAAGAAAAGAAGAAAAAAGTAGTGGTGGCATTCAGCGGCGGACTGGACACATCGTTCACCGTCATGTACCTCGCCAAAGAAAAAGGTTACGAAGTATATGCAGCTTGTGCCAATACGGGTGGTTTCAGCGAAGAACAACTGAAAACAAACGAAGAAAATGCTTATAAACTGGGAGCAGTGAAATACGTGACGCTGGACGTTACCCAGGAATACTACGAAAAGAGCCTGAAATACATGGTTTTCGGAAATGTGCTGCGTAACGGTACTTATCCTATTTCTGTTAGTTCCGAACGTATTTTCCAGGCATTGGCCATCGCACGTTATGCCAATGAAATCGGTGCGGATGCCATCGCACACGGTTCTACCGGAGCAGGTAACGACCAGATCCGTTTCGACATGACTTTCCTCGTACTGGCTCCCAATGTAGAAATCATCACATTGACCCGTGACATGGCATTGAGCCGTCAGGAAGAAATTGATTATCTGAACAAACATGGTTTCAGCGCGGACTTCACCAAACTGAAATATTCTTATAATGTAGGTTTGTGGGGTACTTCTATCTGTGGTGGCGAAATCCTCGACTCCGCGCAAGGACTCCCGGAAACAGCCTACCTCAAACATGTTGAAAAAGAAGGCAGCGAACAGCTTCGCCTGACTTTCGAAAAAGGGGAACTGAAAGCTGTCAACGACGAGAAGTTTGACGACCCGATCAAAGCCATCCAGAAAGTGGAAGAAATTGGTGCAGCATACGGTATCGGCCGTGATATGCACGTGGGTGATACAATTATCGGCATCAAAGGCCGTGTAGGATTCGAAGCAGCCGCCCCGATGTTAATTATCGGCGCCCATCGCTTCCTCGAGAAATATACATTGAGCAAATGGCAGCAATACTGGAAAGACCAGGTAGCCAACTGGTACGGTATGTTCCTCCACGAAAGCCAATACCTCGAACCGGTGATGCGTGACATCGAAGCGATGTTGCAGGAAAGCCAGCGTAACGTAAACGGTACGGCTATCCTCGAGCTTCGCCCTCTCTCCTTCTCTACCGTAGGTGTAGAATCGGAAGACGATCTGGTGAAGACTAAATTCGGAGAATACGGTGAAATGCAGAAAGGCTGGACAGCCGAAGACGCCAAAGGCTTTATCAAAGTCACTTCTACTCCGCTACGTGTTTACTATAATAACCACAAAGACGAAGAGATATGATTAAAGCAGGAATCATTGGTGGCGCAGGATATACAGCAGGCGAATTAATCCGTCTGCTGCTCAACCATCCGGAAACTGAAATCGTATTTATCAACAGCAGCAGTAATGCCGGAAACAGAATTACCGACGTACACGAAGGCTTGTATGGAGAAACAGATCTAAGATTCACCGACCAGTTACCTCTGGACGAAATCGACGTTCTCTTTTTCTGCACCGCCCACGGCGATACAAAGAAATTCATGGAAAGTCACAACATACCGGAAGACCTGAAGATTATCGACCTCTCGATGGACTACCGCATTATGAGCGACGACCACGACTTTATCTACGGCCTGCCGGAACTGAACCGCCGTGCCACTTGTACGGCAAAGCACGTAGCCAATCCCGGCTGTTTTGCAACCTGCATCCAGCTCGGTTTGCTTCCGCTTGCCAAGAATCTAATGCTGACGGATGATGTAATGGTAAATGCCATTACAGGAAGTACGGGAGCCGGAGTGAAACCGGGTGCTACCAGTCATTTCAGTTGGAGAAACAACAATATGAGTGTGTACAAAGCATTCGAGCACCAGCATGTTCCGGAAATCAAGCAATCACTGAAACAGCTGCAAAACAGTTTCGATGCGGAAATCGACTTCATTCCATACCGTGGCGATTTCGCTCGTGGTATCTTTGCAACGCTGGTAGTCAAAACCAAAGTAGCGCTGGAAGAAATCGTTCGTATGTATGAGGAATATTATGCAAAAGACTCCTTTGTACACATCGTAGACAAGAACATTGACTTGAAACAAGTCGTTAATACTAATAAATGCCTGATACATCTGGAAAAACATGGTGACAAACTATTGATTATCTCTTGTATCGACAATTTGCTGAAAGGCGCCAGCGGACAAGCGGTTCATAACATGAACCTAATGTTCAATCTGGAAGAAACCGTAGGACTACGTTTGAAGCCTTCAGCTTTTTAAAAACAAAGAATTATGAAATTATTCGACGTATATCCTTTATATAACATCAACATCGTCAAGGGCGACGGTTGCAAAGTATGGGATGAGAACGGAACGGAATATCTGGATCTCTACGGAGGTCATGCCGTTATCTCTATCGGACATGCGCACCCTCACTATACAGCAATGATCAGTAACCAGGTGGCTAAACTTGGTTTCTACTCAAACTCCGTCATCAACAAGCTCCAACAAGAGGTAGCCGAACGACTAGGAAAGATTTCCGGTTACGAAGACTACAGCCTGTTTCTGATTAACAGTGGTGCCGAAGCAAACGAGAATGCTCTGAAACTTGCTTCTTTCCACAACGGACGTACTAAGATTGTATCTTTCAATAAAGCATTCCACGGACGGACGTCTCTGGCGGTAGAAGCGACTCACAATCCTTCTATTATCGCTCCTATCAACAATAACGGTCATGTCACCTATCTCCCACTCAACGATGTGGAAGCGATGAAACAGGAATTGTCTAAAGGAGACACATGTGCTGTTATCATTGAAGGAATACAAGGTGTAGGCGGTATCAAGATACCAACCACCGAATTTATGCAGGAACTCCGCAAAGCTTGCAGCGAAACAGGAACGATCCTGATTCTCGATGAAATTCAGAGCGGATACGGGCGTAGCGGTAAATTCTTCGCTCATCAATATAATGACATTAAGCCGGATATCATCACTGTAGCCAAAGGAATCGGTAACGGCTTTCCAATGGCAGGTGTCTTAATCAGCCCGATGTTTAAACCGGTATATGGCCAGTTGGGAACTACTTTTGGAGGAAATCACCTGGCATGTTCGGCAGCTCTTGCTGTGATGGATGTCATTGAACAGGAAAATCTGGTAGAAAATGCTAAGGCAGTAGGTGATTACTTACTGGAAGAGCTGAAAAAATTCCCGCAAATCAAAGAAGTGCGCGGACGCGGACTAATGATCGGCCTCGAATTTGAAGAACCGATCAAGGAACTACGCAGCCGTCTCATCTATGACGAGCATGTATTTACCGGAGCAAGCGGCACGAATGTACTTCGCCTGTTACCTCCTCTCTGTCTCAGCATGGAGGAAGCGAAAGAGTTCCTCGCCCGGTTCAAAAAAGTACTCTAACCGCTCATTTGATTAATAAACAGCCAACGATAAAAGCAGCCTTTATTAGAAATTTATTTCTTATTCTGGCTGCTTTTTGTTTTTTCGTAATTAACTGTTACCTTTGTCTGTAACAACTCATTAAAAACAAGCGTATATGAAAATAGCCATTATCGGTGCAGGAAACATGGGCGGTTCAATAGCCCGTGGCCTGGCAAAAGGAAGTCTAATAGACGATTCGGATATCATTGTATCCAATCCCAGTGCCGGAAAACTAGAGAAACTGAAAAAAGAATTTCCGGGTATCTCCACCACCAACAATAATCTGGAAGCAGCCACAGGAGCAGACATTGTCATCCTTGCCGTCAAACCGTGGTTTATGGAATCGGTGATGCGCGAGTTGAAATTAAAAAGCAAACAGATACTCATCTCCGTAGCTGCCGGCATCAGTTTTGAAGAACTGGCTCATTATGTCGTAGCACCGGAAATGCCCATGTTCCGTCTGATTCCGAACACCGCTATCAGCGAACTGGAAAGCATGACGCTTGTTGCCGCGCGCAACACGAATGATGAACAAGACAACTTCATCCTCCGGTTATTTAGCGAGATGGGAACAGTGATGCTTATCCCCGAAGATAAAATAGCGGCAGCCACCGCATTGGCATCCTGCGGTATCGCTTACGTACTGAAATACATTCAGGCAGCCATGCAAGCCGGAATCGAAATGGGACTCCGCCCTAAAGATGCCATGCAGATGATAGCCCAATCCTTAAAAGGAGCGGCCGCACTGATTCAGAACAACGACACCCACCCCAGCGTAGAAATCGACAAAGTAACCACTCCGGGCGGAATCACCATCAAGGGTATCAATGAATTAGAACACAACGGCTTCACCTCTGCTATTATCAAAGCCATGAAAGCTTCCAAATAACACCATAGAATTATTAATCATAAAATACTAACCATTTGTATGAATGAACAAATTAAACAGATAGCAGAACGCCTCCGCGGATTACGTGATGTATTGGAACTGACCGCAGAGGATATCGCCCGCGATAGTGACATTTCTGCTGAAGAATACCGGCTTGCGGAAACAGGAGATTACGACATCTCTGTCAGCATGTTACAAAAAATAGCCCGTACGTATAATGTAGCCCTCGACGCTCTGATGTTTGGCGAAGAACCTAAAATGAGCAGCTACTTTGTGACTCGTGCCGGCAAAGGTATCAGCATCGAACGTACCAAAGCTTATAAATACCAGTCACTGGCTTCAGGATTCATGAACCGTACCGCCGATCCGTTCATCGTTACCGTTGAACCGAAAGCAATCGACGAGCCGATCCATTATAACAAACATAATGGACAGGAATTCAACCTTGTCATCGAAGGACGTATGCTTATCAACATCGAAGGCAAAGAAATCATCCTCAATCAAGGAGACAGTATTTATTTTAACTCTAAACTTCCACATGGCATGAAAGCGCTCGATGGCAAAACGGTACGTTTTCTGGCAGTAATTATGTAACAACATCATGGTAGAAAGATTTTTATCACAGACCTCTTTCAGCTCACAAGAGGACTTCAACAAGAATTTGAAAATAAACGTCCCGGAGAACTTCAACTTCGGTTATGACGTAGTAGATGCCTGGGCAGCCGAACAACCCGACAAGAAGGCTTTACTTTGGACAAATGACAAAGGTGAAAGCCGCCAATTTTCATTTGCCGAAATGAAGCGTTACACAGATATGACCGCTTCTTACTTCCAAAGTCTGGGTATCGGTCGTGGGGACATGGTGATGCTGATTCTGAAACGCCGTTATGAGTTCTGGTATAGCACCATCGCCCTTCACAAACTGGGAGCAACCGTCATTCCGGCCACCCACTTGCTGACCAAAAAAGATATTATCTATCGCTGCAACGCTGCCGATATCAAAATGATCGTAGCTGCCGGTGAAGGAATCATCCTGCAACATATCAAAGATGCTCTCCCCGAGTGTCCCACTGTAGAAAAGTTGGTCAGTGTCGGACCGGAAATACCGGAAGGTTTCGAAGATTTCCATCAGGGCATCGAAAATGCCGCTCCGTTTGTACGTCCACGCCATGCGAACACTAACGACGACATCTCTCTGATGTATTTTACTTCCGGCACTACCGGCGAACCTAAGATGGTGGCACATGACTTTACTTATCCGTTAGGTCATATCGTTACCGGTAGTTTTTGGCACAACCTGAACGAGAACAGTCTTCACCTCACCATTGCCGATACCGGCTGGGGAAAAGCAGTATGGGGAAAACTCTACGGACAGTGGATTGCCGGAGCCAATATCTTCGTCTACGACCACGAGAAGTTTACCCCGGCAGCTATTCTGGAAAAAATCCAGGAATATCATGTCACCTCTCTCTGTGCACCTCCTACCATCTTCCGGTTCCTGATTCACGAAGACCTGACAAAATTCGATTTATCTTCACTCAAATACTGCACCATTGCCGGAGAAGCATTAAACCCTGCCGTATTTGAAACATTCAAGAAACTGACAGGTATCAAACTGATGGAAGGTTTCGGACAAACAGAAACAACCCTTACCATCGCCACTATGCCGTGGATGGAACCGAAACCGGGAAGCATGGGGCTGCCGAATCCTCAATATGATGTAGATTTGATTGACCATGAAGGTCGCTCTGTTGAAGCCGGTGAGCAAGGACAAATTGTAATCCGCACCAGCAAAGGCAAACCTCTCGGACTTTTCAAAGAATACTACCGGGATGCGGAACGTACTCACGAAGCTTGGCACGACGGAATTTATTATACCGGTGATGTTGCTTGGAAAGACGAAGACGGATACCTGTGGTTTGTCGGTCGCGCAGATGACGTTATCAAGAGCTCCGGCTACCGCATCGGCCCATTCGAAGTGGAAAGTGCATTAATGACTCATCCGGCTGTTGTGGAATGTGCCATTACCGGAGTACCCGACGAGATTCGCGGTCAGGTAGTAAAAGCTACGATTGTTCTATCCAAAGATTATAAAGCACGTGCCGGAGAGGAACTGATTAAGGAATTGCAGAATCATGTGAAGAAAGTGACTGCTCCTTATAAATATCCACGTGTCATCGAGTTTGTAGAAGAGCTTCCTAAGACAATCAGCGGTAAGATCCGCCGGGTGGAAATTCGAGAGAATGATAAGAAGTAAGGTATAACTAACCAATAAAAGAACGATATTACAAACAATGTAATATCGTTCTTTTCATATTTGCCAAACAACAGAATCAGTAGAGTCTATATCATAGTTCTGACTCATTGAAACTCTCTTTTTTAATAACTACTTCTTTCTACAATACACTATTGCTTTATAATACATTCCTGAAGTTAATGTCATTTCCAATCCTTTTCAAGTCAGATATTGAAGTACACTTCAACAAAAACAACTAGTTTAAATACTATTTTCATCCGCATAATCTTTGTTTTTAGCATAATAGTCACAAAACAAGAATATCGTATTTTTTCTTTATCTCAAATTTTATTATTTTTGTAAATACACAAGCAATTTAATACCTGAAATAAATTATGATTATGAACGAATATATAAAAAGAATTTCCTTTATATCTATTATAGAAATAAATAATATCACTAAGAAGATATTGATGATTCTTTTTATTGTAGTTTTATTTGGCCTATTATTTCCAATATTCACTTACGCCCAAATCAAAATTAATAAAGAGGAGTTCGAAAAAGAATACAGTAGCAAACTAGTTCTTGATAAAGATGATAATCTTGTATTTCAAAAAATACTAGAGTTTCCACAATATACAAAGGAGAAATTATATGAGATGGCCAAAAACTATATGGATTCCAGAATTCAAAAGAAATCAGTTCCATACTCTACAAATACAGATTATTCTTATTCTAATTACTCTCTCATTATAACAGAACGTAAAAATGATTTTATATGTTTCAGCAAGAAAATAGCCGGAACATGTTATGCAGCTATTGAATACATTTATAAATTAGAAATAAAAGATTATAGGATACGCGCCACAATAATTGCTCATAGGTTAGGGATTGCAGGAAGTTGGGGAGATATAAAGGATTGTGTATCCAATAAACACAATAAATATATGAGACGGATTTTATCGCAATTCGTAGACTATACAGAAGAGCTATTTGCACACACTAAAAAAGGGATTGAAACGCCACAAATGAAAATGGAGGATGATTGGTAATACATAAATTCAATTGATATTTGAAGTATCAAGTATAATACAATTTACTATGAGACGCACATTGATAACATTTTTTTTCTTCCTTTGGGGAGTATCCGAGGTCTGCATGGGACAATATTCTATTATTTCGTCTAGGAGGAACTCGTTAATTGAACAAATACAAAGTCTTAATTTACAAATCAAGAAAGAAAATAATCAATCTGAAAAGAAGATGCTTACTATTAGGAGAGATACGTTACAAAAAAAATTGGATTATATTAATCAGGCTATAGAAAAACAAAATATACGTAGTACTCCACACTTCGTAGGTGAAGAAACATCACAAGAAGAAAACAAAGCACCCGGATCAGCAGTTTCTACAGGAAAATCACAGCCATCAACAAATGACTTAGATAGGTTCAAACGAACTGTTACAAATTACATAAATCAGGGGAACAGCATCACAGCATACAACTATATAAAAAAGACATTCGAAGATAGCTACCCATCTGATCCTAATGAACAATTTGCTTTTGCAGCCTTACTGCAAGATATAATAATAGGCTTGACTAATGATGGAACAAAAGCGGCATATTCTATGGATTTTAGTACAGCCTTAGTTACAACTAGCTGTCTATCAGGGGCACATCAAATGCAGACTAGCCTATATGCGAAAGCAGCCTCTAATGGTCACGAAGGAGCTATGTTAATGTTACAGGTACAGTTGGGTTTGTCTGGTGGAGGTGTAAACACAAATCCACCAATAAATAACAGTAGCAACAAGACTCCTTCTACGACTCAAAAGACTTGCACTTTATGTAATGGGAAGGGCTGGATTGCAGGCTCCAAGACACCCACTTATGGAAATAGTGATACTCACTGGTGTAATGAATGCTCCCGCAATGTGAATGCATCACATAGCCATGATAGATGTCCATCTTGTAGTGGTAGAGGTTATAGATAATTAAACGGTTCATAGTAGGATTTTCCTAAAAATTCCCCATGTTCTTTTTCGTAAGTTCAACTAAACTATAATAATATAAGTAATCTATACTAATTGTAATAATACTTTCGGCAATATGTATGAAATATAAAGCGTTTACGACAAATTTCGAAAAGTAATATTAGCATAAACAACACTATTATAATTTAATTAAATAAATAGCACAGATTATGAAAGGACTTATTTTTTTAACAACTTTATTTTTTATGTTATTTACTGCGTGCAGTAATAATGACACTCTAGATGAGAATAATGAGAATGACGGAAATAAAACAGATGAAACATTGAAATATCCAGTCATTATAAATTCTACATTCCACTATCCAAAGGCAGATCTAGACATTCAATTTAATAACACCGATTCTGACCCAGTTACAGAAGTTGGCTGTTACATAGGAGGAGAGAAAAACTTTTCTTCTGGTTTTATGATGAACAAAAAGGCTGTAAATCCCCAAGAGTCTACTATAACTCTTACGACAGGAAGCGTAACAGCATTAGCAGACAGATATCTTCTACCATATATTATTACAACTCAAAAAGGAAAAATATTTGGACGTGTACATATCTTCAATACCAATCATCAAGAATGTTCAGAGTATTGTGATTTTAATCCTAAAGATCCTAATATCATGTCTGAAATATTAAAAGGATATCGTGGTGAGACCTCTAGTGGAGGTTCGTCTTCTGGAGGAGGTTCGTCTGTATCACCAGAAGGAGTTTCTAGTTTTGTAATCAATGCAACTCGTAAAGAACGAGTTCTTAATGCCAAATATATTGGCACTAATAAAAAGTACCTTCTTACTATAAGGGAATATAGCGAAGTGACATATAATTGGAGTTGTTCTGATCCAAAAGTAGAAGGTATTCTTATAACACGTTCAGCTGTCAAACCGACCAATGGAGTAAAGTGTACCGATTTTAAAGCCATCTATCAACCACGTAATGGAGAATATATAGTCAAAGAATGGCAAGAGACTACTAGTTATGCAGATTTTTATATTTGGACTTATAGTTCTGGATACCAATATTCAACAACGTCTTATAATGTAAGAAAATATATTGAAGGAGTTCGTGATTATACAAAATGGAGTAGCACTCCTTACTTATAATCGCTCTTCATTGACCTATATTCTAAGCTCCAGGTATATCTAATAATGAATATATCTGGAGTTCTTAGTTTATTTCATCCTCATTTGCTTTTGCATCCAATATCAGCCACCAGAGTTTATAAAAAACAGAATACTACAAACTGGTCAATTAATACAAATCCTGATTCAATGAATCATTTGTATACTATATATGAAACAATATTGCACCTCTATGTTGCTTTTCTCTCTTATCTTTGTCGCTGTAAAAAACAGCATCACACTAAAAAGATTATGATTACAAGTAGAAAGATTTCTCAAGTCAATGTTTTTGCTGGTAGTCCTTGGGAAGCAGCCAGCGTAAAGAGTTTATTGAATGCAGCCTATATTCAGGTTTCAACGAAAGACAATGGTTTAAACAGTATCTTGATATCTGTTCCTTGCGAATACTATACTGCGGCCATGCGTGTAATTAGAAATAGAAAAGTTTCATAGGTTTTAGGTTTACATATAAATTGGATGATTCTTATTGTCAGCAGGAGGGATTTTCCAGATAGCAAATGATTATCAAGCTGTTACATGCTGACAATAAGCTATGACAATAGGCTGACAATAAAAAGTTCGTACTTTTATTGTCAGCCTGTTATTTAATAGATTAAATTCACAGCAGAATTATAGAATTCGTTTCAATCTCCTGCATATCTTTCTGATCCAGCAGTTGCTACAAATAGCGTTGTCCGACATAGAATTCTTCTCGAAGGATCGCAGTCTTTCGTATTGTTCCTCCACCATTTTCCATAAACCGTCCAGTCGCGAACTTTGGCCTCTAATTGCCATTAATTCCTGATCCCGCATATTCAAGAGTGAAGCATACAATCTGCTGGTTTTGTTTTTTTCCATGCAAAGTTGCTCTAACTCATCGACATATTCAGACGTAATTCCCAGCTTAGTCCGTTTTATGAATTGCTGGATACTATCATCATCTACGGAAACAGTATCATTCTCATAAGACACTGTGACTTTTTTCATTTCCACCCAAAGCCAGATATACTCTTTTTCGAGTCGGTATTTCTCGGCTGCCGCTTCTATGCTAATCCATTGTGACATAGTGTTTGTTTTTAATTTGTTATACAACAAGGAATAAATAGCACTCTACTGATGTTGATTCAACAAACATTCGCGCTTTTTGTATTCCGGGCGGACTGGGAATTGGGGTTGGGGAGTTTTAAGGGTTATGAAACCAACCGGGTACAAGAAAAGCGTGAATGCTGTTGAACCATTATCCATACTTGAGGCCTAGCAAACCTTTCCAAAAGATAATGATAACAACAGACATCCACGCTAATCGTTTATATATAACACATCCTTCATCGATATGTTGATATACGACCGTTCACGTGGAATATCTGTTGAATCATCCCTCTTTGGAAAAGAAACTTGCTAGATTTCAAGTATGAAGGACAATACAATAATATTCCTATTTCAAAATAAATAACGCTTCTTACTTATTCCACCACGCTGATGAACAGAAAGCGTATGACAAAGATATGCTTTTTTTTTGAAACAAAGTGGAAATACGGAAATAAATACAGGAAGTTTTGTATTGATAGAGAGGAAGTTCAATATTAGCAAATAGCATATAAGAAATATGAACTCACTACGAAGCAAATGTCGCCCCCCGTTAAATGAATACTACGCATCCGGTATCTTTAACTCAACAAGCAGGTATTGTTCTGCTAAAGCGCCGATATCTTTAACTCACCACGGCCGTGGTAACTTCTTCCCACAGCCGTGACGAATTCCTACCACGGCCGTGGGAAGATCTCGTCACGGCCGTGGCGAACTACCAATACCGGTGAGTTAACGTAAGAAGAGCGGTGTCTTTATGCAACAATACACAGTGGCGAGCATATCTTTACTTACTTGTTAATGTCTCAAGTCCGCCTTCTTCTTGAATAGTATAACAAGAAAGCACATTCTTTATCGCGATAAAGCGCAAATAGTTTGCTTTACAAATACCTTATCCGTACCTTTGAAACCAATAACAAACACTTACTCTCATTAAATATCAAGAGAAGAAAAATGAAGATTACACAAATCAGGGAAAACGGAGATACGGAGGCACTAAGCGTAACAGACATCGACCTGCTGATAGAGAAAATGAAAAAAGAAACCAAGCTCCGCCCGGTAACCGGATTACGTCAGGCCCTGCATTTTGTTCTACCCGATGAGCCTTGTTCCCTCGCCAGCAAACTACCACGAGTGATTCCCGCAGCAGCCTTCGGGCGAGTGAACGGAGTGAAGCGAATGAAAACCTACAATGGCATTGTAGAACTGACCATCGGTCCGCTAGCCGGAAAGACAGAAGTGGAAATCGTGAAGCAAAAGGCTGCCGAACTTCCCCAAACAATGCTGGCTTTTATGGGAGCAAGTGGTAAAAGCGTCAAGATATGGACTTGCTTCACCCGTCCGGACGGCACTTTACCGCAAACAACGGAAGAAGCCGAAGTGTTTCAGGCACATGCTTACCGGCTTGCCATTAAATGTTATCAGCCTCAACTTCCCTTCAACATTCTATTAAAAGAGCCGAAACTGGAACAATTCTCACGTCTTAGTTATGATCCGGACTTGATTTATCGTCCCGCTCCCGTACCTTTCTATCTTTCACAGCCCATCGGTATGCCCGGCGAGATGACTTATCATGAGAAATCGAGCACTGAAGCATCTCCGCTGAATCGAGCACTGCCGGGATATGACACGGAAGATACGGTAGCATTGCTTTATGAAGCGGCATTGCGGAAAACATTCGAAGAAATGGAAACGGACTGGCATCGAAACGATCATGATTTGCAAACATTAGTAGTCCCGCTTGCCGAAAATTGTTACTACTCCGGCATCCCGGAAGAGGAGGTAACCCGACGAACCATCACGCGTTATTACAAAAGAAAAAATCCGATGCTGGTACGCGAAATGATAAGAAACGTATATAAGGAATGTAAGGGAGTGCCCAAAAGCAGCTGCCTGACTAAAGAGCAACGTCTTAGCCTGCAAATGGATGAATTTATGAACCGTCGTTATGAGTTCCGTTATAATACGCAGATCGGGGAAGTGGAATATCGGGAGCGTTTCTCGTTTCAGTTTTACTTTCATCCCATTGACAAACGGGCACAAAACAGCATCATGCTCGACGCACAATCCGAAGGTATTGGCGTATGGGATAGGGATATAGACCGATACTTACATTCCAACCGTGTGCCGATCTACAATCCGTTGGAAGAGTTTCTGTTTCATCTGCCTCATTGGGACGGCAAAGACCGTATTCATGCTTTGGCAAACAGGGTTCCTTGCAAGAATCCGCATTGGGAATTGCTTTTCCACCGTTGGTTCCTGAATATGGTTTCACATTGGAGAGGGGTAGATAAAATGCATGCGAATAATACATCGCCCATATTAGTGGGGGCACAAGGAACTCATAAGTCAACTTTCTGCCGTGAAATGATTCCACCTGCACTTCGCGCTTACTATACAGACAGTATTGATTTCAGCCAAAAACGGGACGCAGAACTGTATCTGAATCGATTTGCGCTCATCAACATCGATGAGTTTGACCAGATTACCCTGCCACAACAGGGATTTCTGAAACATATTCTCCAAAAGCCTGTGGTCAATCTACGAAAACCGCACGGTCGTTCGGTACTTGAATTGCAACGGTATGCTTCATTTATCGGCACAAGCAATCAAAAGGATTTGCTGACTGATCCTTCGGGAAGCCGTCGTTTCATTTGCATTGAAGTGACGGGAAACATCGACACTACACAGCCGATAGATTATGAACAGCTTTATGCACAAGCCATACACGAGATTTATCATGGCGAGCGCTACTGGTTTGACAGTGAGGATGAGCAGATTATGACGGAAAATAACCGTGAGTTTGAGCAGACACCGGCTATGTTGCAATTGTTTTATCAGTATTTCAAGGCTGCGCAAACAAAAGAGGAGGGCGAATTTCTTACTCCGGTTGAAATATTGAATTATCTGAAGAAGAAAAGCGGTATGTCATTGTCTGATAACAAAGTATATCACTTCGGGAGATTGCTGCAAAAATGCGGTATTCCTTCGAAGCATACTTATAAAGGTACTGTTTATCAGGTTATAAAGCTATCATAAGATATAAAAGTAAGGCTGACAATAAAAGTCGGGATATTTTATTGTCAGCCTATTATCAATGTTTATTGTCAGGCAGTAGAGTGTTGATATTCATTTATTTAGATGTTATCTTGACAGTTTGACAATAAAACTGGTACAAATTATTATGAGATTTAAATTTGATATTTTTGTTTCATAGATGAATAGAGGTAATCTTATTTAGTATCATCCGATTACCTTCTTTTTGAACTATCTGGTTTTTCCGGATAGTTGTATCCTTATCTACTTCTCCTTGCGAAGTATCTCCTATTTTATCTCCACTTTCGTCTGTAATCTTATGTCATCGGAAGCAGCACCAATCATTATCTGAAAAGTTCCCGGCTCCACAATCCTCTTTAAATTCCAATCGACAAGCGAGAAATCCTCTTCGGATAAAATAAACTTCACTTCCCGTTCTTCACCACGCTTCAAATAGAAACGTGCGAAGTGTTTCAATTGCTTCAACGGCTGCACTACTGAAGCATATTCATCTCTCAAATAAAGTTGAGCTACTTCTTCACCGTCGTACTTTCCTGTGTTCCGGACTTTGAATGAAACTTCGAAAGAACGTGGTGTCAGAGCTGACAGATGCAAATCCGAGTAATCAAAAGAGGTATAACTCAAACCATATCCGAAAGGATAAAGCGGAGAAGCAGACAGTTCTACATAATCATGGCTTTGAGGAGCTTTCTTAATTATAATAGAGTGGAATTTGTCCGACGGAACGGGGCACAGAGAATGGCAATCGTCCTGCCGGATTAAAATCGCCGAATAAAACATCGGCAATGGCAATCCCTCCTTCTTGTCCCGGGTAATAAGCGGTTAACACTGCATCTGCATTTTCTGATGCCCAGTTTTTATCCAAGGGACGGCCTTCAATATAAATGACTACCAATGGCTTTCCGGTAGCTTTCAAGGCGTTGAGCAGTTCCTGTTGTTTTCCTAACAAAGAAAGTGTTACACGGTCGAACCCTTCGCCACATTCCATATCGCTAATCGTCTTTTCGTCGGCAATGGCCGCACCCGTTTCTTTATAACTGGTCTTGAAATCACGGGCACTGGAACCTCCCACTACAGCAATAATGACTTCGGAACGCTGGGCAACTGCAATAGCTTGTTCAATATCAGTTGTCACAGTATCACGAATGAAGCAGTCTTTCACATATTCCACTTGCAACGGAGATAGTTTAGTCCTGATTCTATCCAATTCTTCGTAGCTAGCAGGTTGTGATTTGCTTTCAAATTAGTATCTTTGACCCATTGGAAACAACCTATTTACGCCGGACATGTTCGAACATGGGGTTGTGATTTGCTTTCAAATTAGTATCTTTGACCCATTGGAAACAACAATGACATTAAGAAGGGCGACATGTTGGAGTTGTGATTTGCTTTCAAATTAGTATCTTTGACCCATTGGAAACAACGAAAACATTTTCCACAGATCGCACTCTAGGGTTGTGATTTGCTTTCAAATTAGTATCTTTGACCCATTGGAAACAACATCTCGTTCTGCAACTTTAGCACCCTAGCCGTTGTGATTTGCTTTCAAATTAGTATCTTTGACCCATTGGAAACAACGTCCAACAGATAATTAGGATAAACCTAGTGTTGTGATTTGCTTTCAAATTAGTATCTTTGACCCATTGGAAACAACCTTGCTGTCTGCATCGCTGCCAGTCCGGGAGTTGTGATTTGCTTTCAAATTAGTATCTTTGACCCATTGGAAACAACAAACGGTTTTCGGGCGCAATTCCCGACATAGTTGTGATTTGCTTTCAAATTAGTATCTTTGACCCATTGGAAACAACAGAGGATTGTTGGTCAACAGTCTGTTCCAATTGTGATTTGCTTTCAAATTAGTATCTTTGACCCATTGGAAACAACCAAGGTGCGGGACGATCGCAATACGCGTATATTGTGATTTGCTTTCAAATTAGTATCTTTGACCCATTGGAAACAACGGTACTACATGGAGCTTGGAATTATACCAAATTGTGATTTGCTTTCAAATTAGTATCTTTGACCCATTGGAAACAACGAGGAAGCCAACGCCTATCAGAAGCTCATAATTGTGATTTGCTTTCAAATTAGTATCTTTGACCCATTGGAAACAACAACGTTACGAGGTTACCCCCGCGGGTACAATTGTGATTTGCTTTCAAATTAGTATCTTTGACCCATTGGAAACAACCCCGAACATAAGAGGGATCGCGAGCAAAGGATTGTGATTTGCTTTCAAATTAGTATCTTTGACCCATTGGAAACAACGTCTTTCCTAACCGTTGCCCGCCATCGACTATTGTGATTTGCTTTCAAATTAGTATCTTTGACCCATTGGAAACAACTTTAGTGATTGCAATAGTATTGACGTTTTTATTGTGATTTGCTTTCAAATTAGTATCTTTGACCCATTGGAAACAACCGGGACGTACGATACTAATCTAGTTATGGTATTGTGATTTGCTTTCAAATTAGTATCTTTGACCCATTGGAAACAACCCGATAACAAACTCGCAATACTCCCGTATAATTGTGATTTGCTTTCAAATTAGTATCTTTGACCCATTGGAAACAACACGCCTGTTATCACTAACGAAACGGTACGCATTGTGATTTGCTTTCAAATTAGTATCTTTGACCCATTGGAAACAACCATAGCTGTTGGCGGTTTCGCCCGCCTCTAATTGTGATTTGCTTTCAAATTAGTATCTTTGACCCATTGGAAACAACGCTATTTGCAGTTGCGCCAAATAGTATTCGATTGTGATTTGCTTTCAAATTAGTATCTTTGACCCATTGGAAACAACATATTCAGCTTTAAATGTGTCATTGATTCGATTGTGATTTGCTTTCAAATTAGTATCTTTGACCCATTGGAAACAACACTCGGCGCTCTAGGAACATGCGGCACGTGATTGTGATTTGCTTTCAAATTAGTATCTTTGACCCATTGGAAACAACAAGTGTTTGATTACGTGCGTATGATGCTTGATTGTGATTTGCTTTCAAATTAGTATCTTTGACCCA
This sequence comes from Bacteroides sp. D2, assembly GCF_025147085.1. Taxonomy (NCBI): domain Bacteria; kingdom Pseudomonadati; phylum Bacteroidota; class Bacteroidia; order Bacteroidales; family Bacteroidaceae; genus Bacteroides; species Bacteroides sp. D2. The sequence continues at coordinate 474,267 of NZ_CP102261.1, forward strand.
TTGGAAACAACAACTACCTCTAATACAGGGGCGCAATTAGTATTGTGATTTGCTTTCAAATTAGTATCTTTGACCCATTGGAAACAACCGTCTTGTCAGATACAAGTGTTACGTCTACATTGTGATTTGCTTTCAAATTAGTATCTTTGACCCATTGGAAACAACGCTCGGTTAGGTCTTGACCTTCTTTGCTAGATTGTGATTTGCTTTCAAATTAGTATCTTTGACCCATTGGAAACAACGAATCATGAAAGATAAAATTTTAATCATCGATTGTGATTTGCTTTCAAATTAGTATCTTTGACCCATTGGAAACAACATCTCAAAGTTTTTTCCGAAAACATTTGGATTGTGATTTGCTTTCAAATTAGTATCTTTGACCCATTGGAAACAACTTTGGATGATCGTAGAGTATACCGGAGCGGATTGTGATTTGCTTTCAAATTAGTATCTTTGACCCATTGGAAACAACAAGCGAGTTCTATGTATCTAGCAACATTATATTGTGATTTGCTTTCAAATTAGTATCTTTGACCCATTGGAAACAACGAGAATTACAAAAGCCCGTTAAAGGATGGATTGTGATTTGCTTTCAAATTAGTATCTTTGACCCATTGGAAACAACTTTGACCAAACACAGTTGGCGGCGTTCATGATTGTGATTTGCTTTCAAATTAGTATCTTTGACCCATTGGAAACAACCTTATCGCCTTTCTTATCCAAGTCCCAAACATTGTGATTTGCTTTCAAATTAGTATCTTTGACCCATTGGAAACAACCAACAGGGCAAAGTAACCGAGCTTGCATTAATTGTGATTTGCTTTCAAATTAGTATCTTTGACCCATTGGAAACAACCGGATCGTACGCGCCGTTTAGGTACTGCGATTGTGATTTGCTTTCAAATTAGTATCTTTGACCCATTGGAAACAACACCTTTTCGCTAGTTTCCGTTGCCTTCATTATTGTGATTTGCTTTCAAATTAGTATCTTTGACCCATTGGAAACAACGGCAGGAAAACAATATCACCGCGCTTAACAATTGTGATTTGCTTTCAAATTAGTATCTTTGACCCATTGGAAACAACCTGATACCCAAAACGGACTTATGAATACGGATTGTGATTTGCTTTCAAATTAGTATCTTTGACCCATTGGAAACAACTCGGATCGTACGCGCCGTTTAGGTACTGCGATTGTGATTTGCTTTCAAATTAGTATCTTTGACCCATTGGAAACAACCAAAGTATATTTAAACAGCCACTATAAAGTATTGTGATTTGCTTTCAAATTAGTATCTTTGACCCATTGGAAACAACGACACGATCGGGAAGCCCTTTTCAATCCCGATTGTGATTTGCTTTCAAATTAGTATCTTTGACCCATTGGAAACAACTTCCTGCATTTGCAATAAAGCAGATGGGGATTGTGATTTGCTTTCAAATTAGTATCTTTGACCCATTGGAAACAACTTGTACTTTTAGAATCTCGTCAAGTCGATTATTGTGATTTGCTTTCAAATTAGTATCTTTGACCCATTGGAAACAACCTATGAGCAGGAAAGTTAAACCGCAATTAATTGTGATTTGCTTTCAAATTAGTATCTTTGACCCATTGGAAACAACTTTTGATTTTTCCAAAACACAGACATAGACATTGTGATTTGCTTTCAAATTAGTATCTTTGACCCATTGGAAACAACTGATCCAGCATAACAAAGTGTGTTTCAGTGAGTTAAGAAGATAATCAGAAAAAGAAAAAGAAGACTGTTTCCAACACAAAATCTCGCATTAATGCGAGATTTTGTTTCTTAGAATAACTCCAATTGTTGTCCCGGGGTATTGACACAAGACACTTTCTTTCCATAAAAAAGCTCTATATCTCCAAATTGTTTGTCTGTGATACACATGATTCCGACATGTCCATGCTCTGGAAGAAAAGATTTAACTCTTTTTATATGTACTATCGCATTCTCGCTACTGGCACAATGACGCACATAAATGGAAAACTGAAACATCGTAAAGCCATCCTTTTGCAGATTCTTTCTGAAATCCGCATAGGCCTTCTTTTCTTTCTTCGTCTCAGTCGGCAAATCAAAAAGAACAAGCACCCACATAACACGATATTCACTAAAACGATCCATTATCGTTCAGGATAAACAACTCGGCGAAGCTCCCCACTAAAACATTTATAAAGTGAAGCAGTAGTTTGCCCCACAGCAACCATCAACGGACTGCGCTTGCCTCCAATTATCACTTCCAATGTCGGAACAGTAAGCAACCGCGCTTTCACTTCTTTCACCAACTCCGCATTTTTTCCAAATTCTTGTGTCAAACTAAACACTAACTCATCCACATAAGGACGATAAGGTTCCATTATATCGTCTGCCAAACAATAAGCATTGTAGCGATTGTGATGATGGATACCCAACGTAGGAAGCAGCCCGCTTATCACCAGCCCACGCGCCACCACCGCACGAAGAATGGCATATCCATAGTTTAACAGGTTGTTGGGGGGAATTCCTTCACGCTCCCGAGTGAAACCATCAACATCAGCGAATAAAGATTTCCAATAATATACGGCAGCACGTGCTTCCAAATTGTCTGGGTCACCACTACGCACATCGGCAGCCCACACCTTCATACACTTTACCTCTTCGTCCATACAATCTTTGAGCACAGATGCCTGATTGTTGATCTTCGCTTGAATAGTTTGCTGCCAAAGTTGTTTCTTCAAAGGAAGCGAAGCATCCAATTGTTTACGGAAACGCTCATTCTGCGTAGTATTTCCATAAAGAGGAAGCATTAGTCCGACCGGCATACTCTTGCTATCACAAGTAATTACAGAACAATTGTTCTCAAGCAAAGCCTCCAGCACACCGGAAGTGATGGTAATCTGTTTGTTATCCAACACAACGATTCCAATGTCCTCTATAGGTTTCGTTATTTCCGCCTGCTTTTTCAACGTTTCCGGCAAAGCTGCTGCTTTTTCTACATCAGGCAGCTTGATGACCAGCTGCGCATTTCGTAACGATAGATAAACGGGATTTCCGAAATAAAGTGTTTTCTTAATCATGGCCCATTCCTTTTAACAGTATGTCAAAGTCCGATTCGTAGTTCTGAAGTTGTCTAACATGGAATTTGTCATATTCCTGTTCCGCTAATGCCTTGGCAATCTCGTGGCTCACCCACCCGCTATGTTGCAGCACGGCTTCTTCATTGAATTGCAAGAATGCATCCAACTTTTTCACCCAATCTCTCATGTACATCACTTGTCCTTTTTTCGCTTGACGCTCCGCATAATCCAGATACATCGAAACAATGCGGTTCAAATCATCCACTTCCATTTCATTGAGATAGTTTTTTGCAATAGAAACATCCGGTTTGCGTATCATTCCGTTGGGTGCATTCTTCCAAGTAGTCAATCCCATATTAGGCTTATCAGCATCTACACGGGAAACAATAATCTCAGCTGCCGTTTGCCCGGAAATTGCCCAATGCAACTTATTCTGAACAGTTGCAAAAAACTTCTTGGTTACATCGCTACCCGCTTCATAGTCGGCACTGCATTGTGAATAAATATCGGTTATTTTCTGATAGAAGCGTCGTTCGCTGCTACGAATGTCACGAATACGGGCTAACTGTTCTTCGAAATAATCCTTACCAAACAACGTTTGCGGATTCTTCAATCGCTCATCGTTCATGGCAAACCCCTTAATCAGATATTCTTTCAGCACACTGTTCGCCCAAATTCTAAATTGTGTGGCTTGAATGCTGTTAACACGGTAGCCTACGGATAAGATGGCGTCGAGATTGTAAAACTCAATCTGTCTTGTGACCTGCCTTGTACCTTCGGTTTGAACTTGTGCAATTTTTGCACAAGTTACCTCTTTTGATAATTCTCCGCTTTTATATACATTCTTTAGATGTTTAGTCACTACGCTTCTGTCCACTCCAAACAACTGTGCAATCTTGTCTTGTGGCAGCCAAACCGTTTCATTAAAGATATAGATTTCGACTTTTACTTCTCCATTGCTGTCTTTATAGAGAAAGAAATCAGATGGAATTGGGGGATTATTATTGTTTTTGTCCATAAGTCATTCATTATATTAATATTCTCCTACCGACACTATCTGACCAATGTGATTAACACGGACTTTAACAATAGCGTCCAAGCCTTTTGAACTACGAAAATCTATCCAAGTAATACCTTTCAAAATAGAACTTGTATCCTTGATTGTTGTTTCTAAATGGTGTCTAAAAACATAATTCTTATGAGCGAATTTCTGCACCCTAAACAAATTAGGACTTATCACCCCATAATTCTCCGCATCAAGCAAATCGATCTCTTTCGGATTAAATCCAGTCTTTTCATTTGGAAAAACAAAATACTCGTTTTGTTTCATACTGAAAAGGAATTGCCAGCCTTCACTCGTTTTATAATCCTTGTCAATAATCGGTTGACCAAGATTTGCCCTTGTCACTGCTTCAAAGAAACTAACTACAACCTCCTCCAGTTCATACTTGGGATTGCCAGCCTCATCAATCACCAATTGCCCCCTCTTATCTATAACCGGTCTACGATAAACTGCCACATGATGATTATTGCCTGTATTAACAAAATCCACAGGAATATTTCTACTATCCTCATCCAATATAGGTTTACCATCCTTATCCTTTTTCACATGCAATGACTGCGCATTACTGATTCCTGAAATTGTAACTCGCTTAATAGATATACCTTTCTCCTTATTCAACCAAATAGGATTTTCATCAAGATTGGAGAATGCTTTTTTTGCATCATTGCCATACTCGTTTAATCTGCCAGTTAGTATTTTACGGACACCTGCATCTATTACCTTATCAACTTTCAAATCAGGAGAGATTTCCTTACGTACAGTATAAATAGTTTCAAGTGTTACAGTTTTCACTTTCTCAGGCACTTTCCTCGTTTGTTCCTTATCTAGCCAAATGGGCTGTTTATCCAGTGAATTCTTGCCGGTAAACGCTTTCTTCGGATCATTATCATTTTCATGCAAACGCTTCAACAATACATCTCTATAAGCTGATTTACTTACAGTTGCAATCTTTTTCATATCAAACGAAGCATTCACCTTTTCTTCTTTTGTCAAATATTGCTTGCCACTACCATAGATTGTTTCCAAATGCAACTGCCCACGTGGTGTCTGTTGCAAATACTTGTTCACGCCACCCCTTTTCTTCGTCTTGTTAATATTACCGGTAACGACCTTATTCTTCGCTTTAATCGAAATCAAAGTATTTTCCAGATGTTTTTTGGCTTCCACGCGAAACTCTCTTAATGGTATAGGAGCAATCGCCCTGCCATTTTGAAAATATTTGTTCTTTATTGCATACTCATTTGTGTTAGAATTCAAACTGGCATTTTTGTTATTAAAATATTGAATAAATATATCCTTTGTAAATGCTACCGTCAACGCATCCATCGCATGATGACGATGATCATTCCGTTTCGTCCAATCCTTTATTCTACCTATTTGTCTCCCATCTTTATCTTCAAAATATTCAACCAACCCTAATGCCTTATACTTTTCCCAATTCAATTCTTTCATTACATCAACCAACTGCCAATCTTGACGCAACTTATCAGTAATTGTTCCACTTGTGGCAACCACACGACGAGAAATTTCATTCAACATAGACAGAGCCTTTTTGGCAATATATTGCGTATTACGGAGGTCGCGATTAATAAAACCGTCAGGAATATCCTGCTCAGCCATTTTCAGCTTATTGTATTTGGTTTTCGATATTTTTCCCGACTTAAACAAGTCTTCGATGTTATTTAAATAATGATCTAAACTATTGTCGGCTCCGCTTTCACCAAATTTTTCTTTCACAAAATCATATGCTGTTTTATTCCCTTTTTCAAGATTTATACTACGGGCTTCAAGTGTCTTATTTGAAAAACTATCATCGAAAAGCCGTGCTTGTGGTATGATGTGCTCAATATCAAATTCTTTACTAAACAGTTTTTCTCGTGGAATATACGTATTGGAATAAAGTGTTTTATATCCACACGACTCTAACTCTTTGTAAAGTTTGTAACGCAGAATATCAGTACGGCTTACATTTGTCAAGCCAAATTCACTCTGTAAAAGAATCTTAAATTCTTCATGCTTTCTAGTGGTTTCTGCAATGAATTTAGTCAATTCTTCCCTCTCCTTAGCGTTCTTCTTCAACTCACGAGCTAGTTCTACACGTATTTCATCCGGTTTGCCATAAGTGTCTATGATGGCATTGATTACATTTACCATCTGATTCAAAATCTTTTCCACTACAGGATTGCGCAAATTATTCTTGGGAAGAAGCGTTAGTCTGTCTTTCAACGCCTTGTTTGCTATCTCTTCTTTGGTTAATGACGATTCTGAATGCTTGTATCCGGCATACGCACAAGCCACATCATACCGATTGCCTTCTTTCAAATGAGGTAGAATCTTATGAATGGCCTTTGCGCTCAGACTACCATAATCATCTTGAAAAGTTACATTTGCCAGTATAATGGCGTATTCTTTTTCAAAGCCATATAGTTCTGTAATCTTTTGAACCAAACGAGCGTTTCCTGTTGGCGTATTGTCACCCTCAAAAGAATACAATAAGTGCCAGAGTTTGTAATAAGATTGATTGTCTAACTCTTCATTCGAGTTGAAACCCAGAATGTCCGTATTCCAATTAAGAAGATCAAAAACTGCTTTTACATGCTCAACGACCTTCTCAACCGTTTTTTTGAAGTCGACTGGTTCATGCCCGGACATCTCAATCATTTTGCTGTACGCCTGAAACAACGTATATCCCGTCTTATTGCCATCAATCGTTTTAAAATTTAAATCCAATTCTTGTGGATTATCAAACAACAATTTCAAAACATCCGATTTAGTCATCTTATCACGAACAAAAAGTTCTTGGGCAAGCAATTCTTTTTCTTCTTGATATAAATAACGACTTCCGTTCAGCTCCAATTGTTCCGTATCGTCAAGTCCGTCAAAAAGAGTAGGAGAATTGTCTTTCTGTTTTCTTCGTTTGCCTTTCTTGCCGACAACGGTTACTTCTATATTGTTTAGTATCTGCCATATTTTAAATTCTTGAAACAAGGGAGAAGAACGGGGTATCACCCGATTACCTACAGTTTTAATCTTTTTCTTGCCATCTATCTCTACCTCTATCTGTCGGCTTTCAAACTCACAAAAACCGACTAACCCTTTCTGACTCTTCAATCTACGCTGATAGAAAATGACAATATCACGGATTTCTTTTTTCAGTTCTCCCGTCAATTCTTTATGATATTCAGCTTGTTTCTCCCAAAGCGTATTAAACTCGTCTAAATAATCCTGACGATAGAACACCATATTTCGCAAACTCGCATTGGGATTCTTATCCAGCATTTCCATTTGATACTGCCCGACAGTCTGTTTATTGAAGTACAACTCCTTACTTCTATCACTGATTGCGCCGAGATAACCGCTTGAGTTATTGATTTGGATGTTCATTTCCTGCAAAACAATAACCAATTGTTCCAACGACAACTTTTCCTTCAAACCATTTACCCGCCATTGCAGATTCTCTCTTTTCGCTTCATCCCTTTTCCGTTTACTATAAATACCTTCCAGCTTATGTTCTCTTTCCTGTTGTTCAGTTTTGCCTTTCTCTTTGTTCCATTCCGTATAGTATTCTTCCCAAACGAAAGATTTGGCACAAATAGCCCAAACAGCATCACGCTTTTTCCCTCTCAATTCTTCTTTTAATACTTCAGTAAGAATCTCCGGATAATATTCTTTTTGTTTTTCCCAGATTCTGTCAAGTTCATTCTGCAAATCAGAACGATAAAAATCGGGCAAATATTTCTTACCTGCATCAAGAAGTTGCAGGCATAATTCACCAGGCGTAAGGTTGTTGTTATAAAGTTCACGAGCTATATCCATACCGTCAATCAACGTACCTTCTTCCGCCCCCTTTGCTTTCCTGCAACTTTTATAACCACGTTTTTTATTAATCATTAGCAATACACGCGCAAACTCTTCCAACGAGATTTTCTCTGTTGCCGCCTTTGCTCTTAATCGATATGTCTCAAAAGTTGTTCGGTTACCATTTTCCGAAAGTATAGTGTCCTCTGTTATCAATTTGTGTTCTTTCAACACTTCCATCAAAGTTTCACGACGAAGTTTGTAGCGTTGCAAATTACGCCGCATACCTCTCTTAAGTGTTCTATCCGCATTGGTCGTAATGCTCTTTCCTTTCTCGAAGTTGGTCAATTCATCTACCGTCAGAGGATTTACTCTCACACCAAGCTTAACAATTGATGACCTTTCGTCTTTATTTTCCGCCTCGTCTACCAATGCCCAACCGATACTATTAGTACCCAAATCCAATCCCAATATCCTTTTCATATTTGACCTGTTTTATTACAATTCCCCAAATATATTAATATTTTCCCATAAATAAACATTATAATAAAAATTATTCACTATCTTTGTATCACTAATTTGAAGCAAATCACAATAAGGATTATTCCGTTGTGAAAACATTTAGGATGGGGCATTTGCCTCGTCCTTTTTTATGCCATTAATCTGTGTGCAATATTCATTAAAAAGTTGTTAACAGGTAACAGACAACGAACTCACCATTGAGAAACGATGAAATCCCCGTCAGACAATAGAATTTCACTGTTACCTAACAGGGATTTCACCGCCTTTTCTACATTTTCTACAAAATATCTATATCCTATTTTACCACTACCTTTGCCTGTAATCTGATATCGTCCGAAGCAGCTCCGACCATTACCTGAAAAGTCCCCGACTCCACTACTGTTTTCAAATTCCGGTCTATTATCGTAAAATCACTTTCAGACAAAACGAACTTCACTTCCTTAACCTCCCCACGTTTTAAACAAAAGCGTTCAAAATGTTTCAACTGTTTTAGCGGCTGCACTACCGAAGCATATTCATCTCTCAAATAAAGCTGAGATACTTCTTCGCCATCATATCTCCCTGTATTCTTGACCTTGAATGAAACTTCAAAAGAATGAGGAGATATAGCTGATACACGCAAATCCGAATATTCGAAAGTTGTATAACTCAGACCATATCCGAAAGCATAAAGCGGAGAAGCGGACAGTTCTACATAATCATGATTCTGAGGCGCTTTCTTGTTGTAATAAATGGGAATCTGCCCTACTGAACGGGGAACTGTCAGTGGTAATCTTCCTGCCGGATTATAATCTCCGAACAGGACATCAGCAATGGCATTTCCGCCTTCTTGTCCCGGATAGTAAGCCGTTAACACTGCATCAGCATTTTCAGAAGCCCAGGTTTTATCCAAAGGGCGTCCTTCGATATACACTACAATCAACGGTTTCCCCGTAGCTTTCAAGGCTTTGAGCAGTTCCTGTTGCTTTCCTAATAAAGAGAGTGTTGCACGGTCGAACCCTTCGCCACATTCCATATCGCTGATCGTCTTTTCGTCGGCAATGGCCGCACCCGTTTCTTTATAACTGGTCTTGAAATCACGGGCACTGGAACCTCCCACCACGGCAATAATGACTTCGGAACGCTGGGCGGCTGCAACGGCCTGTTCAATATCAGTTGTCACAGTATCACGAATGGAGCAGCCTTTCACGTATTCCACTTGCGACGAAGAAAGTTTGGTCCTGATTCCATCCAAGACAGTCTTTATATTTTCTTCTTCCTGCGGAGCGGTATAATCCCCCAACATATTATAGCGATTATCAGCATTAGGTCCGATTAATGCTACTTTCCTATTTTTGTTCAACGGAAGCAAAGAGTGCTCATTCTTCAACAACGTGATTGAAGCTTGTGCTACCCGGCGTGCCAAAGTTACAGATTCTTCACTGCGCACTTCCTTCTTTGCTTTTTCAGGATCTACATAAGGATTTTCAAACAGCCCCATCTCAAATTTTAACCGTAGAACACGGGCGACAGAAGCGTCAAGTGCTGTTTTACTGATACGACCTGTGTTTACAGCATTCATCAGATTCATATATGCATCGCCTCCCAAATCCACATCTACTCCGGCTGATAATGCAAGAATAGCTGCTGCTTCCATAGTGGGCGCAACAAAATGGCTTTGATGAATACCTTCTATGCTGTATAAATCAGAAACGACGATTCCGCTGAATTTCCATTCATTCCTAAGAAGTTCGGTCAACAGAGAGTGATTGGCTGTGCAGGGAATACCGTCCATCGAATTATAAGAAGTCATAACTGATAATGCACCGGCATCGATAGCTTGCCTAAACGGGGGCAGGAAGTTCTCGTGCAGCTCACGTATACCGGCAAAAGAGGGGTTTCCGTTCTGTCCGCTTTCCGAGATACCGTAGGCGAGAAAGTGTTTGAGAGTAGCTAATGTGCTGTATGGATGTGACAAATCACCGCTCCCCAGTCCTTCCACCATCGCTTTTCCTATTTCACCCGTCAATACCGGATCTTCACCAAAGGTTTCTTCTACACGAGACCAACGCGGATCACGAGCCAAATCGAGCACAGGTCCATAGCTGATATGTCCGCCCTGCAAACGTATCTCTTTGCCGATTGCTTTTCCTACTTCACGGATAAGTTGGGGCGACCAGGTAGCAGCCATTCCGATTCCGGTTGGAAAAACGGTTGCACCAATTGCCATGTGGCCGTGCGGCGCTTCTTCCGCCAGGAATAAGGGGATTCCCAAACGGGTATTCTCTATTACATACCTTTGCAAGGCATTTCCGGCCTTTGCAGCCAAAGCGGGATTCAATCCGGTTGACAATGTTTTCTTTGTCCACGGGTCGGCGCGATAGGTTGCCCAAAGCATACCGGCCTTTCTGTCTTTTATGAGTTGCTTGAATTTATCAGAAGGAAAAACATCGTTTCTTTTGATTTCATACATCTCCCACCCCAAAGGACAAAGGAGCTGGCCGACTTTTTCTTCTAATGTCATACGGGATAACAAATCCGCTACTCTTGTTTCTACCGGCAAAGTCGGATTTTTATAGGTTACCACCGGAAGTTGCTGTGCAAAGGAATAAGAAACTCCTGTCATTATAGCCGTAAACAGTAGTGATTTACAGATTCTATTTAGCATAACTATTTTTTATAAACGAATAAGATATTAAAAAGAGAAGTCTGCCATCTCCCCGTAATGCTTTGCGCAAAACCGATTCGACAGCAGACCTCATCATACTAAAGAACAACCTCTATTTTACCTCTTTTAGAACGGACATTTCTGGTTGTCTACATAGGTGATGGTTCCACCGGGCACAGCATTGTGACCATGACCTGTCATATCAAGCACCGAACCATCATCCTGTGTTTCACCGTCAAAACGCCAGTAGGCTATGAGCCCTTCACTGGTTGGGTCTACATAACAAACACCATCTTCAATCTGTGCGGATGTACGCGCTACGTTCCACACACGACATTCGCTAATGTAACCATCAAAGAAACGAGCATTACCGGCTGAACGACCGATGGAGAATGTATCATTCCAAGTATGTCCATCATAAGCCATACTCAAGTTTATGCTCCCGCCATTTTTGGTTTCTACGAAGTGAATTTGCTCACCATCCAAATAAAGACGAAGATACTGACCATCATATACGGCAGCAAAGTGCAACCAATGACCGGTAGGAAACTCTTTCTCTACCCACGATTCATAATGGTCTTTCTTATCGGGATGTGAAGCCGAACCGATAGAACCTTTCACAAACTGCAATTTATTCACAGGATTACCGGCACCGTCGCCAAAACGGAAGAGGAAGTTTTCTTCGCATCCGCACAATGAGCTGATACCATTAGCACTTCTTTCAGAACCGACAGGGAAGGATACAGGAAGCACCTTCATTTCTAAGGTCATCTGTCCGAGTGCTTTCACCGGACTTTTTTCCTGATCGCCGAACGAAGGAATATTGAAATATCCCCGACGTGCCAAGTAAGCCGCTTTGATTTTAATCACTTTAGTGAGCATGACATAAGCCGTACGAGAACTTTCCATCACCTTCAGATCACTGTTCGATACGGAAGTAATAGATACGGGAAGGCAGTAGGAAACACCTTCCTGCAATTTATCTGCATCAGCAGTTACCTTGATTTGTGTAGACTGGTTTGATCCGGCAGGAATAATCACATCACCTGCTTCAAAACTATAACTGCCTTCGGGTGGCATTTGGCAGTTGCGTCCGGTAGAGGCATTGAAAGCTTCCAGTAATTGAGGAGCTACCTGTACGCCTACCGCTACGTCAGTTTCCGTTTTATCGGTGGAAGTCACAGTCAATCCTAAAGTAGACTGCCCCTCTACCAAGAATTTCACGTTCGACGAAGTCAGCGTGCCGGTCATGTATACGGCATCACTGTAATCCGGTTCGGTTTTGCAACCTGAAACACAGAACAACAAAGCCAATAAAGATAAAAGTGTATATTTCTTCATAGTCTTAATTATTATTTTGCATAAACATTAAATACACCACAATTCACAGAATAAGAGGTTGTTTCCACACGAATATAACGTGCAGTCAACGGTGCATAAAATACGATGAATTTAGAACTGCCGGTCACTTCTCCAGCACTCTTGAAGTTCGTACCATCATCGCTGGTGCTAATCTTTGTTCCGGCACTGATGGAATTATATTCTCCCCAAGAAGTCCCTCTGTATGCCACGATAGCACTAAAGGTGTAAGATTTCCCCATATCCACAGTAAAGGCTGCCTTATAATTCGACCAATCGGAAATAGAAGCAGTAGATTGCGGATTTCCATCGAACCATCTGTCAAGATTTGATCCGCTACCACTTAACACATTCACGCTCCATCCCGCCTGATTTGCTACCAACGTACCTGTAATGTCGGCTTCAGTAGCCTCATGATTTACATTGTCCTCCGTCACGGTAACGGTCAGGAAAGAAGGTGCTACCATATTGGTACTCAACTGTGTATTAGGTCCTTCTGCAGACACTAAACGCAAGGGAATAATGTATCCTTTTTCGCTCTTAAGCGTAGAAAGCACATTAGCGTCATCCGTAAGTTTTACGTGCACAGTGTCAGCAACTACCATTTTCCCGGCAGGGATAGTCATCTCGGCATTTTCCAACACGATGGCTTCGGCGGGCATAGCTTCAAACACGGTGCCGTGCTCTTCATTATAGGCAGCAATTAGAGAGTTATCCACTACGACCGTAGCTTTTATAGTACCGCTCGCTTTCTGCGAACATTTTGCCGGCCATTTAAAGTCTACATTGCTGACTGTACTAATAGGAGTCTGTACAATTTTGTATGCCTTGGAATTATCTGATATATACACTCGGTTAAACGGATCACCATAGACATCGTAAGTCTCATCATCATCACAAGCTGCAAAGCCGATGGCACAGAGGGCGAACATTCCTATATAAAATAGATTCTTTCTACTTTTCATTGTCATCTTTTCATTAAAAGGTTAATTAATGGATAGCCGGATTCTGTATTTGAATACACTGGCGGAACCGATAATAAGGTTCGGGGTTGTATTCATGTACATTATAGTCACGATGGATAAAGAATGCGCCAAAGCCTCCTTTACGTTTTCCATTCGCCGGCTTGTAGCGTGCTTGGTTGTACATAGACTGCATATCTCCCTGCCAGTTATCACCCATATTGCAACAGTACACCACTTTTTCATCAGGCCATCCGCCTGCTCCCGTACCGCCGCCATAAGCTTGAAGGAAGCAATAGTTACTATACGGAATAAGACTGGTCATGCTGGTACTGGTCTGGTCGATATTGAGCATTTTATCACAGCTACCTTCCCGCGAAGCGATCTCCTTACCATAACGTTCTTCGATAAGCTGTAAACGTTCTTCTCTGGTAATGTCCGGATTCGGTCCCATGTACTTTGCCATTGTTTGTAGAAATATTCAAAATTAGAGCCACTCAAAAAATCACCTTCCGGTTCATAGTCCGCATCAAAACCATCAAGGTCGTTCAGAAATACCTGATCGAGAAAATATTCGGCATACATTTCAAAAGAGCGATTGAGTGCGGCAGTCCGTTCTTCGCCATTCGGCATTGCCTTCGCTTCATTATAAGCCTGCTTGAAAGCATGGTCATCTGTTTCCGCATCGATACGGGTGATTGCCACACAAAGCATCTTGGTTCCTTTCACTTTCTGTACAAAGCGGATTTCTTCCCAGATTTCTGTATTTTCTGTTGATGGAATACCGCCCCACATAGAGCAAATATCGAGACTGTCAGGTAATCCCATAAAACGAACAGCGGCAGAGTTCTGCGCTCCATATTGCGCAAACCATCCAAAAGCTATTTCGTGATCGCTTTCTTTGTAGTCGCGTAAATTCTGGTAGTACTGGTCGTCGTAAGTCAGCGGCCGCTGAATAGTCAACGACTCAATGTCTGTATTACATGAGGCCATCATACCGCCTACAGTCAGTGCGGCCAATATGTATTTCATTGTTTTCATATTCTGATTACTTAGTTAGATTGTTCTACATTATATATCTGATTACCTTTTCACATCCCACCAAAGACGTGTGCCGGCAATGTCCGTACCGTTCAACAGGGAAACAGCAGCTTGTGTGTTCTCGCCATTGTCAGAATATTCCTTCGTAGGGAACTTCAAACGGCTGATGAGCTCTCCAGTGGCAACTTCTCCACCGGAAGCATTTGTGTTGATAGTCACAATGCCGGGATAACCAGTACGCCGCATCTCGCTCCACGCTTCTTGCCCGTCCGGGAAAAGAGCAATCCATTTCTGCACCATAATGCGCTCGAGTTTCTTATCATCAGAAACCGATTCATCCCACTTCACGGTCAAATTAGAAACCATACGACTCACATCGGTATTACGTCCGTTTGTCGGATCAATGAATGAAATTGATGGTACATTCACATCATTATCAAGATAACTCTCCGCACCGGAAGCACCTTTGGAAGAAAAAGAGGTCTTCACACCTTCTTCGTAATATTCCTTCACTGTTTTATCTCCCAAGTTTAAACGCAGTTTAGCTTCAGCCAAAAGGAAATATGTTTCAGCGGCATCCATCCAGAGGATAGAGCTAGCCTGTCCTACATTCATACTAGACGCTACTTCAGACAAAGTGCCCTGACTACGACTGGTTTGCCCGTTACGGACTCCGTGATATTCGCCATCTTTCTTAGCAACTTTGAAGTAAGCAGCCAAACGTGGATCCTGTAAGCCTTTCAAATAGCAATCCATAGTGGCACTCATTCGAAAATCATTGAAACTTTCATATGCTTCCCACCATTCATTGATGAAAGAGAACGATACAGACTGTTTTAGAACTGCATTATCACTAACGGAAGTCATCAGCCCGATACTATGGTCTATTGCTGCTTTAGCTTCAGTCTCTGCCTTTGTCTGATCTACATAAGAAATACGCATCGCCAGGCGAAGACGGAGGGTATTGGCAAACTTTATCCAATTCGCCACATTACCATTGTAAATATAGTCATAGTCTTCCAAGTAAGGCTCGGAAGTACGACTGTTGTAGCTGGTGAGCACCTCAATGGCATTTGACAATTCTTCAAAGAAACGATAATATACATCCTTTTGGCTATCGTAGGCTACTTGAATGCCGGTACCAAACTTTGAATAAGGGATGGGACCATACTTATCTGTAATACGACTCATACCGAACACCTTGACAATAGTAGCCATAGCGCGTGCGGGGGATGTTCCACTAGTACAATCCACGACTTTCCGCCATGGCTGCATCACCTCTGTATAAGCGGTGCTAAACGGAGAGTTGTACCACTGCGGATAGAGTTTGTAACAATCGTTGTCCTGCTCTCCGGCATAGTTCCATGTTTTAATAGGAGCACAGTAGCTGGCAAAAATATCACCGGTCAGCATTTGAGTCTCCTCAAACAAGCCACCTTTGTCTTTACCTACTACGAAAATACCTCTTTCCATCTGCGTGAAATAGGCTCCCGTCAGGAGATTATCGCGTTCCATCTGCTCGGGAGTTACTTCATTCGGATTGATATTCCAACTTTCATAATGGTCGGTACAAGCGGTAAACAACAAGCCTCCGGCAAGCAACACACCATTGAACACTTTCATGCATTTTAATATATGTTTCATCTTATCGATTCTTTAGAAATTGAGTTTAACAGAGAAACCTAAATTGCGTAAGCTCGGCAACATAAAGTAGTCCATTCCGCTGAAATGCGTGCCTGTACTTGCCGTCAGTTCAGGGTCGAAAGGAGCTTTGCAATAGAACATTAGCAGGTTACGTCCCGTGAAGGCTACATTCATGCCCTGTATCCAAGGAACCCACTTCTGAACAGGGATATTATAACCGAGAGACAACTCTGCAAGGCGAACGTTTGTCGCACTATAAACATACATAGAGCCGACGCCACTTCCTACAGTACTATAATACTTCTGTACAGCGGGTACTTTATAACCGTCAATCAGCACATAGCCCAAGTCGCGTGCCTCAGCAGTAGCTGTGGAAACACCGTAAGCATCCATCATCGCCTGTGTCTGTGAGACAACAATACCACCAATACGTGCATTAACCAGACAGCTCAATGTCAAACCCTTCCATGAGAATGAGTTGCGCCATCCCATCATATACTTAGCTTGCGAGTTACCGGCATAAATCCATCCGTCCTGGCGTTCGCCCGCCTTGTTGTCTATAGCTACTGTATTGTTGACATAGTCTACGTCAATATATCCATGGGAGTCGGTGCGAAGTGCAGTCACATACAAGTCACCAATAGAGCCACCTTCAAAGAGACGCGAATTCACAATTTCCAATCCGCCCAAATCCATCATATCCTGTTTGACAACTTCTCCACTTGATAAAGTAGTCGGTTTCAACAGTTTTTTAATCTTATTGCGATTGATGGTATAAGTAAAGGTAGAGTTCCATTTTACCGGTCCGAGGGGCTGGTTTAATGTCAGGCTTGCTTCGATACCCTTGTTATCCACTTGTCCGCCATTGATATAAATAGAAGAATAACCGGAAGAAGCGGAAATTGATGGGTTGAACAACTGGTTGTAGGTAGACGTCTTATAGAGAGAAACGTTCAATTCCAATTTATCATTCCAAAGATGAGACTGTAAACCAACTTCCCAGGCCTTGGTACGCTCCGGTTTAATATCCGTATTGGGATATGTGGTAGCTGTGACAGGAGAAGCCGACTCGTATGGATAAGTCTGATAAGCAATGTAGCGTGTAGGAGCATTACCCACCTCACTATAGGAAGCGCGTACCTTCAAGAAAGTAAGTACATCATTCTTGATGGGCAGTAACTCCGTCAAAATAGCAGAAACACCTACCGATGGGTAAGCAACTGACTTCGTATCGGTCCATGCCAAAGCAGACGACCAGTCGACACGCCCCGTTACGTCCAAATAGAGTTTGCTCTTCCAGCCCAACTGTGCTGTAGCGAAGATGGATTGCGTCTGATCGTGATAACCATCTTGCTGGAATTTCACGGCAGACTGCATCAGGTTGAGCATTGTGAATCCGTCTGCCACAGAATTCAAACTACCTCCCACATCGTAATACTGGTAGTTGACATCCTGAATACTGGTACCCAGCGTAGCGGTCAGTGAGAAATCCCCGAAGTATTTGTCGATATTCAGCATCACATCACCATAAAGCTGACGAGTGGACGCATCACCTTTATAATATCCCCCGAATTTCTGGCAGAAAATATTATCGGTAGATGCAGCATATTTCTTTTCGTACAAAGCCGATGTATAATCCATCTTGGCGCGTGCACCTAATGTAATGCCTTTCATGATTTCAAAGCTCAAACCTCCGCTCATAAGGAAACGGTTCTTGTGATTGATAAAATTGTCGCGGTTGACAATCCAATAGGGATTCTGCATGGCGATACCCTGATTACCCCAAGGCCAATATTGTGTTTTGAAGTTACGGGCTTCATTGTACATTTCAAACTGTTGAAGCATTTCCAAACTATAGCTCGGTGACATCAGATAGATAGGAACAATCGGATTGAAATATTGTCCCTGTGATACCATATTCTGTTCACGTACATTCATATAACTTGCACTTAGATCGAGACGCAAACGATCATTGAGCATGCTAGTCGTATTGCGGATGGTAAAATTATAACGATCCAGCGTGTTGTTCGGAACAATACCTGCTGCATTGGTAGCAGCCATAGAAAGGAATATCTGGTTCTTCTCATTGCCATTGCTGATGGTCAAAGAGTTGGTTTCGTTCCAGCCGGTCTGATAGAAATCCAACGGGTCGTAACTGCTGGCTTGTCCCAATTTTTGTCCCCAACTTCTTATTTCTCCTGTAGTCGCACCATAAGTGTTTTGAAACTCCGGAGTCACAAATGGATTGAAGAAGGAAGTATTATTCGCATAATTGACACGAAGTTTATCTTTCGAACCTTTCTTTGTGGTAATCATAATTACACCGTTGGCGGCATCACTACCATAGAGTGCGGAAGCGGCAGCACCACTCAACACAGACATGGTTTCAATATCTTCGGGATTAATCATGGAAGCACCGTCACCGGATTGGCCCATACCGGTCATGAAATCGTCCGGTTGCGTTGTTTCCAGCGAAGGCATTGGAATACCATCGATTACATACAGGGCGTTATTATTTCCGGAAAGAGATTTCGCACCACGCATCACCACCTTAGCTCCACCACCGATACCGGATGAACTGGAATTGATGACAACACCTGCTATCTTACCGGACAAGCTATTTACAAAATTGGCATCCTTGACTCCCACAATCTCACTGGCAGATACTTCTTGAACATTATAAGACAGTGCTTTCGCCTCTTTACGGATACCGAGAGCGGTAACCACCACTTCATTCAACACCTGGGAATCATCTTCCAAGGTAACATTCAATATCGGGCCGGAGACTGGCAATTCCTTTTTCTGATAACCCACATATGAGAATACCAATACTGGGCTGGCAGTCTGTGTGCTCAATGTATAGTTTCCGTCAAGATCGGTCACTGTTCCGCTAGTGGTTCCTTTCTCCATAATAGAAACCCCGATAAGCGGTTCGCCATGCCTATCTTTTACCGTACCTGTCACCGGTTTTGTTTTTTGTTGAGTTACTTTCATTTCTTTAGCCGTCAGTACAATCTTATTATCCAATATTTTATATTCGACATTTGTACCTGCAAAGACCTGTTCCAACACCTGAAAAATATTCTTTTCGGAAGCTGAAACCGATACCCGGCGATTAAGGTTAAGATTCTTGCTATTTATAAAAAAGCTGAATCCGGATTCACGTTCAATCTTGTGCAGCACTTCTTCTATAGTACAATCGTTTACTCGTAAAGTAATAGAAGTTTTTTGCGCATATCCATCTGATGCATACGCTAGTCCGGCTGAACAAATTAGGAGTATAAATAGTAATTTCATAGCCAATGATATTTCCTTTAAGGTTCGTCTAAGAGACTTTAATCCTCCAAGAAATTGGACGATACAATAATTTTGCATAAATTTGTAACGAGTTTAATTAGAAAATTGGTAGTTATACTTGTCGGGAAACAAGTAGGTTCACAATTACTGAAGCTCATACGGGAAGATACGGCCAATATCATCCCGTATTTTTTTGGTTGCTAGGGATCTTTGTTTTTCATGGCAATAAGTTTTTGGGAATTAAGGTTTTTATCTTTTAGTACTAAATAAATATCTCTATCTTTATTTTCTCTTTACCGGCATCTGCGTTATTATTCAGATAACGCCAACGAACTTTCGAAGAGGCACTGATAAAGTTAAGCACCTGTTCCAGATTCCGGTTGGTAAATGTTCCGGAGAACGAGTCGTCATGCGGTACATTCTCCTGTATGACAAATTCGGCATTGTATCTATCTGCCAAGATATCCAGTGCATCCCGCAAGGAAGTCTGCCGGAAAATGATTTTGCCATCCTTCCATGAAAGTTCTCTCTCACCGGAGGTTGTGTAAAGTTCCGTCTTTCCATTCTGGGAATAATAGACCAGCTTCTGTCCCGGAGCCATCACAATATACTGCGGTTGCTGACTAGCGTTGTTAAATTCAAAATTAACTTTTCCTTCAACTAAAGTAGTAATTACCTCATCTGCTTCTTTGTATGCCTTTACATTGAATTTTGTACCCAGAACTTTTATGGCAGACTGGTGAGCGGTAGAGACTATAAACTGTTTTTCCGGATTTTTCCGGACATCAAAATAGGCTTCTCCATCAAGTTCCACAGTACGTGTACGGGAAGAAAAATAGCTCGGGAAAGTCAATGTACTTTTTCCATTTACCCATACTGTAGTTCCGTCAGCAAGTGTCACCAATGTACGTTGTCCGGCTGGCACATAAACAGTCTGCATTTCTAGATCCTCTTTTTGGAGAACCTGTATCATTGCATAACTTAATCCGAAAGCTACAACAAACACTGCCGCAATCCGCAAGATTCGTTGTGTAACAGGATGCAATGAAATTGTCTTTTTTGTCTTCTTTGAGAATACGCCTGTGTCTTGCCAAATGAATGCATCATAACTCTTACGAAGAGAAATGAATTCTTTAAGATTGGCTGCATCTGCATCAATCCATGTAGCAACGTCTTCCTTTTCCTTTTGGGATGCCTTGCCTGCAATATATTTTAATAGTAATTCCTTATCCATACAATAAATAATTTATGAGTAATGAGAATAGAGGTATTATTCCCCTTTCATTAAGAATACCACTCACTAAAGAGATTCCCTAGTAAGATATGTGATTTTTTTTGTTATTGCTTAAAAAAATAGCAAGCAAGGAGGTATTTTCCTTCTTTTCAGATGAAAAAGAAAAGGAATGGAGCATAATCTTTTAGATTATCACGCAGTATTTTAACTGCTCTGCTAATATGATATTCTACTCCTTTTACACTAATGCCCAGTTCTTCGGCTATTTCTTTATGGGATTTTCCATCCAGGCGATCGCGGATGAAAGCAGTACGAGTTTTTTCCGGCATACTCTCCAATAATGCATGCACTTTTGCCCGTAATTCCTCTGATAATATTTCCTTCGGGTCACAGGCTTCCAATGTTGATATACGAATTTCCAATTCACGCTGTCCCTTATCAAGCAAAGTTTGAAAAACATTCTCCTGTGCTTGTATATGTTTCAGGTAATTGAGTGATTTGCTGCGAATATAAGTAATTAAGATCGCTTCAACACTTGGGATTTCCCGTTCTTTACTTAGTTCCCATAAATGGATAATGGCTTCCGAAACAATATCTTCTGCTACTAAGTCATTATGGACATAGGACAAGGTAAATAGGAAGGCTTTCCTATAATAAGCAGTATATATCGAGTTGAAGTTGATTTGAGCCATTCGCCAGTATATCCATAAGTATTAAATGTTGCAAAGGAATGCATTTTACTTATAATAATAAAACTTTTTAGAGAAAATTTAAATTTGGCTAAAATACCTTTTCTTATAAAGAGGAAAAGAAATGCCTTGATTATAATTTGCACGTCAGCATTAATCTTCCTTCTGAGGTACTGGAAAAAACATTCTCATAATGTTTATACCGCGTATGACGGGTATAATTCATATAATCTCCGGTGAGATACAATCCTTTTCGCAGTTTGATATCCAACCGCAGCCCTGTTGCATGAAGAATTGCCATTGAACGATCTCCCTGTGCATTCAGCGTTTTTGAGTTATAATGTTCCCAATCCATATCTTGTGGATAGCCTTTCCAAGTGAACATGTGGTAGACATCATAAGTAGTAGATATCGAGAACTTATCTTTCTTATAGATTAAATTAAAGCCTACTTTTGTACTATAGCCGCTTGCCAGATTATAATTACGCTCCTCCACCCTATAATAGTCACTAAGTGCACCGCCCAGAAGGATGGCATTGAGATGAGCATATCCATCTATGTCCCAACGCTTTCCAGTTTTTCTTTTATAAATCAGTCCACCTCCAAAAGAGGCTGGTGTACAAAATTTATAAGGAGTTTTAGCCGACACACTGGATATTGTATCCGAATCATAATAATCAAAATGCTGATAAAGCCCCAGACTCAAATAATGTTTCCGGTTATCAACTAACTCCTTACCCGCAAGACGACCAACGATATTGAATTGTCCCAACACTGGTTGTGAAGCTTGTATGTTCAACTTTGCTCTTACGGAGAAATAATCATAAGGTCTTCTATTATCCGCATCAAAACGATCTCCATACTCTACATCAATCTCGGATGCAAACCCAACTCCTTTATCGAAGATTTCATCTTGCAACTCAAGTGCTCTCACTCCTGCGGAAATATCAACACTGACATCGGGCACTCCGAATTGCTTACCGGAAGTGGAACGCTTTCTCCATGCATCTCCATTTATAATACGAGTGAGTCCACGCATAGGAGAAACGACAAACGAAGCAAACTCTAACCCGAAACGGGAGGCTCCTGTTTTCCTGTCATCAAGGATTAAGTCGGACGCACGGTAGAACACTTCTCCCAACGCCATCCCCCCAATTGGTGTTGCTATAATATCATTGGTAGATGGATATTCGTTTTCCATGAACATCTCCCACATAAAACTTCCTCCAAAAGCATATAACCCGGATTGCCAATAATTATATCCATTTGACCGGGCCGAATTAAAATACAAACTGCCATGATAAGGATGCATAAACATGTTTGTTCCCATTGCATCATTATCCCAAACGAAACCGTGCTTGATATTGTCTTTAATTGTATGAAAGTCAATATAGGCAAAATCTGCTTTCCGAATATAGCGATCGAATGCCCATACTCCCATGTTAATGCCGAATGTCATCGTTGCTGCCCGCAATCCTTTCTTTTGAGAATAAAAAGAAATATCCAGTGAGTCTGCCGCTCTTGGAGTAGCAACCTGCTGCCGGATAGCAAACTGTGAATGAGCTAATCCGATAGACACAAAAGATATAAACAGGATAAATAGTAACTTCTTCATGAAACAAACATAAATAAAAATATTGAGTTTGTCTCCTTCACTCCTTTTATCGGACAATTTTGTTCTTTTTTAGACCAATTCGGAAAGTCAAACGGAATCTCCTTGACATTATGATATAAGCAAGGCGGTTGAATTAAAAATGAAAAACCTGCGAATAAGTATTACTTGATTCGCAGGTTCCCTTCTCTTTTTTACCTAAAAAACTAATCCTAGTTTATTCAAGTTCAGCTATTATTTTATGCTGATTGATTCAAATCGGTTATTATTTCATAAACTGATGTTTGTCGTTAATTAATAGCTATCGGAGTTGGCAATGTTTCAATTGTTACCCCACTAGTTGTACCGTTTAAACGACCGGTAGCGTCTTTAATGACTCCACCTTCTTGAGTTTCTGATCCGTCCAGTTTATAATAGAGTACCAGACCATCCGATGCCGGATCAACGCCCAGCATATTCTGCTTAAGCTGATTTTCAGTACGAGCTACACTCCAAACACGGACTTCACTCATCTTACCATTCAACGGACGTTCTCCCCATGGGAATTTCGGAATCCTACCGATATTGAAACCGACATCCGAATTCGGATCGAAACCAGGAAGACCCCAATCTGATCCAGCCCATTTCGAACCATTGACATAAATAACCGTTTTTCCCGAAGGTTGATCGTAAGTCAAAGCTACATGATACCAACGGCCTGTCTTCAACGCTTCCGTAGTATGATAGTTCTGTGTTCCTGCAGCTTCCAAAACATCTTTAGGAACACCAGGTGCATCACCAATACGGAAAATCATCACACCTTCAGTTCCCATAATTGTATTGTTACTAGCAAAGCTATTGACATAAATCAGCGCTTCGTAAGTGAATGATGAGAAATAAGTTCCGACCGGATATTTGATTGAAATGTACGTATTACTAAATTTTCCAACCTTGGTAATCTTTATCGGTTTAGAGAGAAAGAAATATGCAATGCTTGTCCCGGAAAGAGTCGGAACAGAAGCCGACTGTACACGCACTGGCAAAACATACGATTTTCCCTCTTTCAATGTTTTCAAACTAGAAAGCTCCATTTTTACGTTATCCGCATACAACTTTCCACTTGGGATTGCTGAAGTTGTACTACTCATTTTTACGTTTGATGCATCAAACATCTCGTAAACTGTTCCATACTTCGCATTGTATTCGTCCACTACGCTTGGATCAGCTATGGTATACGATACATCAACCTGCGAAGAGGTCATGGTAGAAAGTCTTGAGGTCAAGTCAAAAGTCAGTACATCATCATCTTCCACAGAGAGATTATATTCCTTACTTTCGAAATAAACCTTAGGTTCCAGCAGCTTACTTTCACTGTCGTTGCAAGCACCCAGCAGCAGTGCTATACCTCCTAATATCAAATAATTGAATATATGTTTATTCATAATTCTTCAGTTTTACTAATTTACAAATTGACCTATTCTTGCGGCTTATTTTCTGCCTCATTTTGTTTAGCTTTCCATTCATTGAAAACCTGCTGGTTTATCTGAATAGCCTGACGCATAAACTTGTAATCAGGTGTATTGTCATAGTCTTTTTCGAAGCGATAAGCCCCCACTCCGCCTTTATAGCCTTTTGATGGCATAGTAGCAGCCTGACTCAACAGTCCTCCACCGGTAGGAGCGTAGGCTTCGAAATTTTCTGTGCAAATTATTTTCTTAGGATCAACTCCATAACCTTCAAGACCAGGTCTGGAAGAACCATAACTCTGTATAATCCAATAATCGACATACTCATCCAATTCTCTGGTAAGACCACCGATACTACCATCAATACAAATCATCTTATGTCCTTTGCCTTCTGGGTCGCTCTTCGGACCAATGTAATTATTCATCTCCTTGACCAAATAAATCAAATGTTTATTAGCACTCAATGTTCCGTCCATATCGAATACACCGCTTCCAATTTCCCAGTCAACATCGTAACCGTCCCATTCGTTTGCGTATAGAGAGTCACAGAGGGCCTTGGCAAACTTAGCCAGACATTGATAGTGATTTTCACTTTCGAATTGACCTTCAAATCCCCAGTATTTCCAGCGAGCTTGCTTTTTAGCTTCTTCTAATTGTTTATCAGTCCAACCTTCTGCCTCTGCCTGCTTTTCCGCATCAGCATATACCGATCCCGGAGTTGCTCCTTTACCGATATACGAAAGTAGACTCACTTGCAACAACTTCGTACCTTTCACTTTTTGCACAAATTCTTTATCTGCTTTCTGTTCGGGAGTAATCTCGTAGCGTCCGGGAGCACCACTCCACATAGAAACAATGTCCATACTATCTGGCATGGAGGTCAGATATCCTCTTCGATAAGCTCCGGCAGGAGACCAGTTGGAGTACCATCCAAAAGCTACGGGACGTCCGTAGTTCCAAGCGGTTGCCTTATAGGCACGCAAGTTGGCATAATATTCACCATCACCCAGCGTGTTATAGCCTCCGATATGCTCCACTTCCATATTCTCCACATCAGTACAGGAGGTTGTTGTCATCAACCCTGCCAGAGAAAGGAAATATAATAGTTTTCTTAATGCTTTCATATTTATTTATGTATCAAGATTTTGTTTTAGTTTAAAGTTTTTCATATGGAAAAAGTCCGTACGATTATTAGTTTTTCTTAGCCCACCACAAATCGGTTGCAGCATTGTCTACTCCACCAAGTTTTTGCACTGCATCTAGATAAATCTCATGAGATTGACCCGTTCCATTGAAGCTGTTCGGGTAAGTCATACGACGCATACCTCTGGCTGCAGTGATCTGAGTTGAATTGTGATTTCCTCCTGATATAATAGGATTCAATTTGGGATAACCGGTACGTCTGAATTCCGTCCATGCCTCCTGACCGTTAGGGTACAGAGCAATGTACTTCTGAATGATAATCTTCTCCAGTTTCTGTTCCTGGGTTCCTTCAAACTTGGCGGTAGCTTGGCTGGGAGCTTGATAGTCGAAACCAAACTTGCTACTGGTGACTTTATTGGCAGCAGGCTTGTTGCCGGAAGCCATATAGGTATCTACGGAACCTGTCGCACCGTTTTCCTGGAATGAAGTTTCTATACCTTGTTTGTAAAGTGTTTCGGGATCACCTTTTCCGTATTCCGTACCCCAAAACAAGGCAGCTTCAGCACGCAAGAAGTACACTTCGGATGCACGCATCCAGTACAGCGGAGTATTTCCCTGAATTTTCGGTTTGGAATAAAAGTAGTAGCTATCCGTTGGATCTGTATCCTTCGAACGAGTATTAGTATGACCAAGAGGAACACCTTGATACTTATTATTATCAAAAGCTGTTACTGCAACCGTACATTGGCTATTGGCAGGCTCGCAATATGCGCTCAGACGAGGATCTTTATATCCCATCAAGTAAGCGAGTATGGATGTACCTACACGTGCATCATTGTAATTATCAGCTATCCAGTACAACGGGTTACGAAGAGCGATTACCGGGCCCGGGCCAGCACCAGCTGCATCACCAGCTTCGGTCATCACACCGATGGAATGTTCTACAGCTTGTTTGGCATACTGTTTTGCCAATTCCGGTTTAACGCTACGAAGACGTATTGCCAGACGAAGCATCAGCGAGTTGGCATATTTCACCCATTTGGTTACATCACCGTTGAATACCAAGTCATAATCTGACATCACCTTTACGTTGTTTACCGCTTTCGGAGTCAACACCTCTACCGCTCCTGCCAGATCCTTGAGCATTTCCGTATAAACCGTTTCTTCCGAGTCGAAAGGAACGTCTATAGCCCCCTTTCCGGCAGCCGTATAGGGAATCGGGCCGAAGCTTTCCAGCACTTTATGCCATCCTGAAATCTTCAGGATCTGCGCCAAAGCAGCTATTTCAGGAGTATCATTCTCTTTGGCTGAAGCTGTCAGCTTCTTCCAAGGGTCAAGCAAATTAGTATAGGAGTTAGAAAAAGTTGTTGAAACCCAGCTATTGACTATCACGTAATTCAGGTGACAATTCCCTCCCTCAAAAGTGTTGTTTATTCCAATATAGCCGCTCCATGCATCAGCAGACAGATTGTATGCGGTTTGATATGCATTAACCGGACCTGTATCATCAGCCTGCGTTCCAGTAGGAAACACAGATTTCTGCATAGCCGTGATGTATCCTCCCACAACGATACCATCCATAACACCTTCTCCGTCAGTCATCTCGAAGGGATTGGTGTTAATCTCTTCATAATTACACGATGCTAGTGCCAAAATGGCGAAAGCAACGGCAAAAAATTTATATTGTTTTATTCTTTTCATAATGTAATGAATCTGTTAAAGTTTAAATTTCAATCCGAAACCGAAGCTGCGTACGCTTGGTTGCATAAAGTAGTCATTTCCTTGTCCATAAGTTGCTGTAGACGGAGTCAGTTCCGGATCGAACGGAGCTTTGCAGTACAGCATCCATGGATTATTGGCAATGAAAGAAACCGATACATCTTTCAGTACATTACCAAACCATTTGTTAGGCATAGTATAACTGAATGTAAGTTCCTGTAGACGTATGTTGGTTGCGCTGTATACATAGTAGCCTGAGGTCTGATAGTTACCTGTACCAATCATTTGGTAATATGTCTTAGCATCTACCCGTCCTTGTCCCGGGAATAATGCACCTTCAGACTCTCGTGCATCGGCTGTGCGCTGAGACACTCCGTAACGGTCAAGAATTGCTTCTGTTGAAGATGTTACCACACCTCCAAAACGTCCATTAATCAGGAAACTGAGTCCGAACCCTTTATAAGAAATAGCATTATTCCATCCCATGTTGAAGTCGGGAGCAGTCTTGCCTAGATACACCGGATCACCATCCTCCATTTCATATTTTCCGTCACTACTTACCAACACATATCCCTGGCTATCTTTCTTGAAAAAGCGGGTTGCATAGATGTCATGAATGCTTCCACCTTCTTTCAGGATAGTGCGTCCTTTGTCTTTCAGTACTTCCGGAATATTAATGGAGACAGGAACTCCCATCACTTCTGTATTATAGTCTTTCACCATTTCCTTGATTTCGTTAATATTCTTCGAGAAAGTCAACGTAGAAGAAATCGAGAGTCCATTCTTGAAACGGTCGCTATAGCCAAATGATGCTTCCCAACCCCGATTCTCGACATTACCTGCCTGCAGATAAATGGAGTTATAACCGGTAGATTCAGGTAGGTTTCCTAAGAAAGTCTGGTTGTAAGTGTTCGACTTATAATAAGTCACTTCTGCATTGAACTTGCTAAACAAACGCAAACTCAGACCAAATTCATATGACTTGGTGCGCTCCGCTTTGAAGTCGGTGAACGGATAAATGTAGGTAGGTTTAAAGTTACCACCCACAATCGGAGTAGTGACTGTTCCCGGAGTCAACCCCGAACGTGACACCGGAGCACCAACTTCGGTATATGAACCACGCACCTTCAGATAAGAAAGAAATTCAGGAAGTTTCACCATTTCAGAAACAATTGCAGATAATCCGACAGAAGGATAGAAGAATGACTCTTCACTTGTGTTGACTAGTCGTGAGTTCCAGTCGTTTCTTCCGGTCAAAGTGAGGTAGAGCATACTTCTCCATCCCAGTTCCACGTTGCCGAAGATAGCATGATTACGTACACGACTATCACCTCCTTTTTCTGAAATACGACCATTTGACGGGTCAATGTTTGAAGTTGCAAACTTGTTGGGAACTCCCAACAATGTTCCTTTATAGCCTCTTTGTAGTGCCCAATAGTTAGAGTAGTTCCATCCGAAGTTGGCAGAAACGCTGAAGTCTTGAATACGCTTATTGATATTCAACATAGCATCAGCATATTCCTGACGGTCGTTGTAGTTAATATATTCATAATGTCCTTTCTTACCTTCAGCAAAAACCTGATCGGAAGAAGCAGAAATTTTGCGTTCAAACAATACATAGGTATCGTCCATACGGTAACGGGCTGTAATATTCAACCAATCTGTAATCTTATAGGTCAAACCTACATTGAACATATAACGGCTCTTCTCATTGGTTGATACATTGCGATAAGCAGTCCAGTACGGGTTTTGTGAAGCATAAGTTGCATCCGAAACCGGCCAATACTGTACTGGTAGCTTACGACTGTCATCAAAACGTTCAAAAGTTTTAATATCTTCAAAGTCCTCACCTCTCGGAAAGAGATAAGCAGCCACAATCGGATTCCAGTAGAGTCCCTGTGAAACCATATTCGTATCGTCCTGCTTGACATACGATGCCCCCAAGTCGAGTTGCAGCTTATCATCGAAGAAAGTCGCAGTGTTCCGGATAGTAAAGTTCAGACGATTATAACTGTTGTTCGGAACAATACCTTTGGAGTTTGTAGAAGAGAACGAAGCAAAAGTCTGATTTTTTTGCGTACCTGTAGTCAACGTCACCGAGTTGATGAAATTTGTACCGGTATTGAAGAAGTCATTTTTCGGATCATAACTAGATGGAGT
Source organism: Bacteroides sp. D2 (assembly GCF_025147085.1). NCBI lineage: Bacteria > Pseudomonadati > Bacteroidota > Bacteroidia > Bacteroidales > Bacteroidaceae > Bacteroides > Bacteroides sp. D2. Next base: position 503,675 of record NZ_CP102261.1, read on the forward strand.
GGGTAATTTTTCACCCCAGCTTTCGTAAGTATCTTTTTTATTTCCATAAGTATTCTGAAAGTCAGGAGTCATATAAGCTTTGCTGAATTCAGAAGAAGAAGAGAACTGCACGGAGAGTTTTCCTTCCTTACCTTTCTTGGTTGTAATCAGGATAACACCGCTGGCTGCACTACTACCATAAAGTGCAGCAGCCGAAGGGCCGCTCAACACAGAGATGCTTTCGATATCTTCTGGATTAAAGTCAGCGATACCTTCCGTACCAGCCTTTCCCTCACCCATAATACCACTATCTGTATTTCCCATGTCCGTATTAAACAGAGGAATACCGTCTACAACATACAGTGCATTGTTGTTACCTTCAATAGATTTGGCACCACGCATTACCACACGTGTAGCTCCCCCCACACCAGTAGCACTTCGGTTAATGCTCACACCAGCAACCTTACCATTCAATGAATTCACAAAGTTCGCGTCTTTCACAGTAGTCAAATCATCACCCTTAATCTGTTGTACATTATAAGACAATGCTTTTTCTGCACGCTTGATACCCAATGCCGTTACAACAACTTCCTCCAAGACCTCTGTATCTTGTTTCATTACAATCTGATAGAAATCTTTTTTTGAAACAGGGATGACTTGGGTGGCATATCCTATATAAGACACTTTAAACTGGGAATTATCCGGCGCTTTTATAGAGAAGTTTCCATCAAGATCGGTTATTGTACCTGTAGAACTGCCATCCACAGTTATATTTACTCCAATCAATGGTTCACCCTTTTCATCAGTTACTTTTCCTTTGATATCTTTTACTGTCTGTGCAACAGCAGTAGGCTTCTTTCCTGTAATTATAATGTAATTACCCTGAATTTGATAAGCGAAACCTGTTCCTTTCAAGATTGTATCAAGGGCTGCCAGTACCGATGCATTTTGCAAATTAAGATCAACAATTTGCTTCCCTTTCAATTCGGAATCACTATAGTTTATCGACATTTTAGACTGTTTTTCCACAGTTTTTAATGCATCAATAACAGTGATATTTTTTTGCTGGATAGTAATTTTACTATCGTTTTGAGCAAAAGCTTGGGTCTGTATAAGTAATAATAGACTTAAAAAAGTGAGAAAGACCCGCTTATGAGCTATTTGTTCTGCTATTTTTTCGTAAATTTGTAGCATCTTTTTAGTATTAGTTAATTGGTTATTATTCTGGGATCATTTAGAATAGCGTCAATATGCGCTAATATTGAAGAGAATTGATTTCACATCCGGAGGGAACGGGCATTCCTTCCGGATACTTTTTGGCATAGCATTTTATTTTTAATAGGTTCTACAACAGGTTTTATTTCTTATTCGTTACATAGCATTTATTTCCTTTAATTACATAATTTACATCTCCTACCACCTGTGATATAATTTCCATCACTTCTTCCAACGTTGCTTGATTTCGGAAACGGAAACTATATGTGTTCTTCTTCATACTATGAAGACTATATACAAAAGCATAAGGGAACTTACGCTCAAGATTAGTGAAAATATCCTCTAAATGCATATTACTAAAGACTAGCTCTCCACGTTGCCATGCTGTCACATCACTAATCTCCGGCAATCGTAAATTATGTTCTTTAGTTTGTTTATTATATATTAATTGCTCGTTCGGCTTCAATATAACATTTGACATCAAATTATTGAATTCCACTTTCACACAGCCTTCCAGCAATGTAGCAATCAATTCATTACTTTCAGGATAAGCATTTACATTAAACTCTGTTCCCAAAGCTGTAACTTGATAATCATTTGCTTTCACAATGAAAGGATGCTTCTTATCCGGCTTTACTTTGAAATTTGCCTCACCAATCAAATATACGCTTCTGGTTTCTCCCGTAAATTGTTCCGGATATAGTAGTGTACTTTTTGAATTCAGCATAACATGTGTACCATCCGGTAATGTAAGTTCATGAATTTCTGCTGTCGGTATGTAACATTCAACCAAATCTTTTTCCGGTCGGTCCTTTTCCAACATCAGATAGATAGAAATGGATGAGACAGCTAACAAGAAAATAGCTGCAGCTCTCCATATAAGCAACTGGTAATTTCTCCGCGAAGTGACAGACTGCATTCCCAGATTCTGCCGCATTCGTTGTATTGATTGTTGCATACCATCAGGTACTCTCTGTCCTTCTGCTTGTTTCCAAAGCTCACGAAGAGCCTCATTCTTTTCATCAACATGCTCCTCATCAGCCAACCACTGTTGCACTTTCTTCTGTGTATCGGCTGAATAGTTGTTATGGCCGAACAATTCTATGAGTTGTTGAATATAATTTTTCATGAATCTTTTTCTTTCTTTTTTTGGCTTTATACACTAAATACAACTACTACGAACACACTACTTAAAAATATTGGAGAAAAAAATAAAAAAGAGGAGTACCTTCTTTAATTCGATCAATGCCAGATAAACCTGATGCTCTATAGTACGAATAGAAACATCGAGTTTATCAGCTATTTCTTTATGGCTTAATCCTCGAAAACGGCTAAGTTCGAATATCAACCGACGACGCTTCGGCATCTTTTCCAAGGTCAACTGAATAATCAACAGCATCTCCTTATAATATACATTATTCAAGATCTCTTCCTTCTCTGTCAATTCATAAAGAAAGGTCTTTTCTATAACCTCCGCCTGATATTCTTGCTCTACCTGTTGATGCTTAAAGATGTTCAGAACTATATTTCTAGTCATTATAAAGATATAGTTGTCTAGTTCTTTATCATTATTCAGCCATAACTCTGGCTGCAGCCAAAGCTTACAAAAAACATCTTGAGCCACATCTTCTGCATCACTTTCAGATTTAAGCAGCATTTGAGCAAAGTTCTTTACTTTCGGAAAATTCACAGTAAAAAACCTCTGAAACTTTAATTCAATCTGCTTGTCGTTATTTTCCATCTCTCTCTAGTATTTTTCAGCGTTTACGGTTAAATCAAATATTACACATGTTAGGTTAAAGGAATAATCAATATAATATTAATCCTCGATTCGTAATCTGAAAGCAAAATAAAAGATTAATAACACAATAAAAAAATATTATCACTATTTTTTTGGTTTATTTTTTCCCAAGCACCTATTAAACAGAGCCTTCCAGAACAAAACAAATGTATATTACACACCCATAAAAATAAAAAAGGCTTTATGAATCAATGATTCATAAAGCCTATAAAGAATACTCGTACTCGAAGCGGGACTTGAACCCGCACAGCCGCAATGGCCAAAGGATTTTAAGTCCTTCGTGTCTACCATTCCACCATTCGAGCATCCTTTCAAAGAAAGAGCGGAAAACGAGACTCGAACTCGCGACCCTAACCTTGGCAAGGTTATGCTCTACCAACTGAGCTATTTCCGCGTTTTTTCAACGGGTGCAAAGATAAGTAGTTTACTTGTTTCTGCCAAATCTTTTCGAAGGAAAGTTTAAAAAACTATCCTTCGAAAGTCTATTTTATCTCCCAAGCAGTGCTTTCTCTGCCCTCTCCATTCCGCAAAAGTTGAATCCATCGATCACTTGCTGCATCAATGCAGAGATTTCCGCATTGCAAAGGTTGCCAATACTACCTTCATGAGTATGGTGTACTTCTTTTGTATGAGAGAATTTTCCAGCTTCAATATCTAAGCCAACCTTCTTATAGGCATCACGGAAAGGCATACCTTCACGTGCCAGACGATTCACTTCTTCCACGCTAAAAATAAGGAGGTATTTATCATCGTCAAGGATATGCTCGTTGACCTTTATTTCATTCATGATGTAAGTTGTCATCTGCAAACAGTCTTTCAATTCCTGAAAAGCAGGCAGGAAAACTTCTTTTATAATCTGCAAATCACGGAAATAGCCGGAAGGCAGATTATTCGCAATCATCATGATCTGTTGAGGAAGCGATTGCAGTTTATTACACTTAGCACGTGTCAGTTCAAAGACATCGGGATTCTTCTTATGAGGCATAATGCTGGACCCCGTGGTACAGTCATCAGGCAATTTCACGAAACCAAAGTTCTGACTATTAAACATGCAAGCATCAAAAGCTAACTTAGAAATGGTTCCGGCAATCGTAGCCAATGCAAAAGCAACATTACGTTCCATTTTCCCACGCCCCATTTGAGCATACACAACATTGTAATTCATCGAATCAAAGCCAAGCAAGTCGGTTGTCATTGTCCGGTTCAAAGGAAAGGACGAGCCATACCCCGCTGCAGAACCTAATGGATTACGATTGCACATTTTAAATGCAGCCTGCAAAAACAACATATCGTCCATGAGACTCTCGGCATAGGCACCAAACCACAAGCCAAAAGAAGAAGGCATTGCAATCTGTAAGTGGGTATACCCTGGCATCAAAACGTTTTTATATCGTTCGCTCTGACGAATCAGTACATGGAAAAGTTGCTCTACAGCTTCGGCAACTTCTTTTATTTGTGTACGGGTAAAAAGTTTCAAATCCAATAAGACCTGATCATTTCTGGAACGACCACTATGTATTTTCTTTCCGATATCACCCAAACGACGGGTCAACATCAGTTCTACCTGTGAATGTACATCTTCTACCCCGTCTTCTATGATAAATTCACCTCTTTCAGCCGAGGCATAAATACTCTTCAACTCTGCCAGCAACTGTTCCAGTTCTTCTTTCGTCAACAAACCGATACTTTCCAGCATCGTAATGTGAGCCATAGAGCCGAGCACATCATGCTTGGCCAAATAAAGATCCATCTCACGATCACGACCTACCGTGAAACGTTCGATATCCTTATTCACCTGTACGGACTTCTCCCAAAGTTTCTGTGCCATAAAAAATAAGTTTAAGTATTAAGTGTTAAGTATTAAGCACAACAGCATGAGCCAAAGTGACTACGGTTAATACTTAATACTTGTTTTTTAATATTCAATAACTGCCAGCATATCAACCATCTTCTCCAAGCCTTCCTGAAGAGGTTTCTGTACCATTGCTTTCATAAACGGATTAAGCTCCATTCCTATAGTCACCTTCACCTTGCACTCTTCTTCTGCAGTTTCAACCAGTTGAATCCACATATTAAAGGGAAGTGGAGAGTTAGTTGTTGCCAACTTTATACATTTACATGGATCACGCTCTACAATTTGCAAAGTTAGTTGCCCAACAGGAGGGACACTAAAACTTAACGTGTCCGAATCAAAACTCAAATCCTGTACCTTATCTTTCGGTAAACGATCTTTGACAGCTTCCAGATTACTCAAATCTGAAAGTTTATTATATACGCGTTCCTGACTGTAAGGTATTACCTTGACACTACTCTCAAAATTACTCATAAATTTCTATTAGTATAAAACAAAAAAAGAACAATCCGGCCAAGTATTGTCCGAACAGTTCTTTTTACCAAATATGTTTAATCAAAAAATGAATCTTATTTTCCAGCATCCCAATGAGCAGGGTCTTTACGCCATTCGTTCAATGTCTGTATGTCTTCTTCTTCAATATAACCTGTACGAAGAGCAACATCAAGTACTGCTTCATAATTGGTCAACGTTACCAAAGTCACCTTCGCATTTTTGAACGCCTCTTCAGCTACCGGGAATCCGTATGTATACGCTGCAACCATACCGATCACTTCACAACCATCGCGACGAATTGCTTCAACAGCCTTCAAACTACTACCACCAGTAGAAATCAAGTCCTCTACGACTACGACTTTCATACCCGGACGAAGTTCACCTTCAATCAGGTTTTCTAATCCATGATCTTTGGGGGTAGAACGAACATACACGAACGGCAAATTCAATGCATCAGCCACCAAAGCTCCCTGCGGAATAGCGCCTGTAGCCACACCAGCAATCGCATCCACCTGTCCGAATCGTTCTAATATCAGACGTGTAATTTCAATCTTCACAAAATTACGAAGAGAAGGATAGGACAGAGTTTTACGGTTGTCACAGTAAAAGGGGGATTTCCATCCAGAAGCCCATGTAAAAGGGTTAGCGGGTTGAAGTTTAATAGCTTTAATCTTCAACAGTTTCTCCGCAAATAGTCTCTCTAAGTTTTTCATAACTAAACTAACTATTAATTATTTGCCGCAAAAGTACAGAAATTGAACGAGAATAAAAAGAAGAATCCGTTTATTTTTTCAGTCAATTTGTTCCTCTTCATCGGGAATGTCGATACAACGCTTAATATCTTTCAGTTCAAATCCACGACTCATGGCAAATCGCATCAGCTTTCCATTCAATTCATAATCGTCTGCCGCATGGATACTTTTCCGTTTGGAAGCCAGCAGGTCACGCAGAATAGAAAGGTATTCTTCTTCATCAATTTCATTCAGATAACGCCATGCCACATCAGAAGGGATCTTCTTCATGTAAAGCCCCTGGGCTATTTTCATTTTCCCCCACTTGGCAAAGCGGAACTTGTCATTCACAAAAGCCCTGCAGAAACGTTCATCATCAATGAACTTCTCTGATTCCAGTCGGTCAAGAATACGCGCAATGGTATCATAGGCAATTCCCCAACGTTGTAACTTCTCATTTATTTCTGCCCGGCAATGCTCGGCAGTGGAGCAGTAAGAGGCTACGCGATTTAAAGCCTCTTCATCAGTTAATTGTGCACTCATCGGTTAGCTGTAACTATTCTATCTTTTCCAAATATGTCTTTTATAACACGAACATCACGATATTGGTTCATTTCAAGTATGTGTGCTGTTTCCCGGCCATAAGCCTGGTTGATTTCAAAATAAAGTTTTCCGCCCGGCAATAGCAAATCACTTCCCAGACAGGCTATACGATTATAAAACCGTAAAGGATCCTCGTCAGGAACGAACAAGGCCAACCCCGGTTCCCAATCAAGGACATTAGCGTCCATTTCGTTCTTTTCCGTTTCAGTCACATAAGGCGGATTACTGACGATCACATCAAAAGACGGCACCTTTTCCCAGTCATCAGACAATACATCTCTTTGCAGAAATCTCACCCCGGCTTCCAAATCTTCATTGTTTTTACGGGCAATAGCCAACGCTTCTTCCGAAATATCCCACGCCTCTACGTCTACATCCGGAAGTTTTTTATCCAGAGAGATCGCAATGCATCCACTTCCCGTACCTATATCTAACAGATGACGGGCATTCGGATTCTCCTTTACTATTAGCTCTACGAGTTCTGCGGTCTCCGGTCGAGGGATTAACACGCCGGAAGCAACCTTAAAATTCCTTCCGCAAAACTCCGCAAAACCGCGAATGTACTGTATCGGTTCATTTTTCTGTAAACGGAATATAATGTTTTCTAATTCACGCTGTTTGCATTCGGATAAAATTATATCTTTGCCCATGTAAATATCGAGCGCATCTAAGCCTAACATGTCGCAACAAATCAGCATTGAAAGAGCTTTTATCTCTTCCTGCGGATAGATTTCCTGCAAAGACTGGCGAATGTAAGCGGTGATACGATTCATATTTTCACAATTTCGGAGTGCAAAAGTAAGAATAATATGGCGAAGAGCACCAAAATGGAAGAAGAAAAATACATGAGGCGTTGCATTGAGCTTGCAAAGAACGGGTTATGCAATGTACCTCCAAACCCGATGGTAGGAGCTGTTATCGTATGTAACGGACGTATTATCGGTGAAGGTTATCACATTCGTTGCGGAGAGGCACATGCGGAAGTCAATGCAATCCGTTCTGTCAAAGATGAGTCTTTATTGAAGCATTCTACGATTTATGTCAGTTTGGAACCTTGCTCCCACTACGGGAAAACACCTCCTTGTGCGGATCTAATTATAGAGAAACAGATTCCGCGCATTGTTATCGGATGCCAGGATCCCTTTTCTGAAGTAGCCGGACGGGGAATTCAGAAATTGCGGGATGCCGGACGGGAAGTAATAGTCGGCGTATTAGAGGAAGAATGTCAATCACTGATTCGTCGTTTTATTACTTTCAATACACTTCATCGGCCTTTTATCACGTTAAAATGGGCAGAGTCAGCCGATCATTTTATTGATATGGAACGTACAAGTGGAATGCCTGTGAAACTCTCCTCTCCTCTCACTTCAATGCTAGTACATAAAAAAAGAGCGGAGGCTGATGCTATTATGGTAGGCAGACGAACAGCTTTATTGGATAATCCGTCGCTAACGGTACGCAACTGGTATGGACATAATCCAATACGTGTCGTATTAGACCGCACATTATCTCTTCCGAATGATTTACAAATATTCGATGAAAATGTGCCAACATTAGTCTTTACTGAAAAGAAACAGCCAGCAAGAACCAACATCACATATATCTCCATCGACTTCAATCATAACACACTGAAGCAGATTATGGAAGTACTGTATCAACGAAAAATACAATCATTACTGGTAGAAGGAGGTAGCCAATTGCTGCAATCATTCATTAATGATGAGCTATGGGACGAGGCGTATATCGAGAAGTGCCCCAGCAGGCTACATTCCGGTGTTAAAGCACCCCAAATAAACAATAATTTTAGTTATTCGATAGAAGAACACTTCGAAAGACAATTTTGGCATTATGTTCATCGGATATAGCTAAGATAGTTCTATTCAGGGGGTTTTACGTCGATAAAAACAGTGTTATTATCTATAATTTTATATAAAACTTACCTGTAATGTTCATTATCGGAAAAAATGTTTCTATTTTTGCAACTTGTAAATAAACACAATCTTTCAAATGAAAATAAAGTTTTTATCATTCATTGCGAGTTTTTTCATGGTGTCATTTGTTATAACGTCATGTCTTGATGACGATAATAACATCGAATATAGCCCGGATGCAACTATCCATGCGTTTGCACTTGACACAGCAGGCCTTGGGAGTTATAAATTCACTATTGATCAATTATCACGTGAAATTTATAACGAAGACTCTCTTCCTGTTCATGCCGATACCATCATTGACAAGATTTTAATCAAAACATTAACTACGGCATCAGGCGTCGTAACAATGAAAGACAAAAGCGGTAACGATTCTGTCATAAACATCAATGATTCTATTGATCTCCGAGAACCACTTATTATAAAGGTATGGTCGACAGAAGCTTTAGCAGGAGTATCTCCTAATCAGACTAAGGAATATACTATTAAGGTAAATGTGCATCGGCATGATCCTGATTCATTGAGATGGAATTACTGTGGGAACATTGACGAAGCTAACCTCACAGGAGAACAAAAGTCAGTAGCTTTAGAAAATGATATCCTAACTTATTCTGTTGTTAATGGTAGCCTTATGGTATATCGTGCACAAATAGGTAACACGATGAATTGGAGCTCAAGTGTTGTGAGTGACAGCAAATCTAAATTTGATGACAAGCTCCCTTCTTCTATTTTATCATATAAGAAGAAACTGTATGCAACATCTGCAACAGAAGACGGAAAGGTATATGAGTCTACAGACGGAACAACATGGTTAGAGTCAGATTTGTTTAGTGGCAATCACGTCAATTTGCTTCTGGCACCACTAAGTAATAAAATAACATATATCAAGACTGATGACGGCAAGAAAGTATTTGATTCAATCGCTGAAATCGCATCTATAGCAGAGGCAGAAAAGAAGCTTCAAGAAGTACCGGATGACTTCCCGATTGGCAATATTTCCTACACTACCTATACAACAGCTACGAACCAGGAAGGTATCATGTTAATCGGTAAATATAAAGATCAACCAACTGTTGGAGAAACCGAAACGATTGTACCTTGGGCATATATGGGAGAGATATGGATTCCACTACCACCCAATAATGTAGATACAAGTTGTCCTGCATTGACTAATCCTTCCATAATATATTATAACAATAAGTTCTATATTTTCGGAGAGAAATTTGAATCTTTCTATATTTCTGAAGCAGGTATTGCATGGAAAAAGGCAAATAAGAAATTTTATCTACCTTATCAGGATTGGAGTGAGTCAGACTTTAAACCAAGTCCGGAGAAGCCAGAATTCAGGGGTAGAACAAGCTATTCAACCGCAGTAAATAAAGACAACAACAGTATCTATATTCTTTTCAGTGCAGGCAATGCTAGCTTTGATGAAGAAGTAGAAGATGACGATAGTACACAAGCTACGACCCCCCATACTTATTCTTATAAATCAGAAGTTTGGCGTGGTCGTCTTAATCAGCTATGGTTTGATTTGGCAAAAGCTGGCAAATAAAAACGTATACGTTTAAAATAAAAAGATGTCCTATATAGAACAAATAGACAAAACTCGGATACCACAACACGTGGCCATCATTATGGATGGGAACGGACGATGGGCAAAACAACGAGGGGAAGAACGTACTTATGGTCACCGTGCTGGCGCAGAAACGGTACAGAATATTACCGAAGATGCCGCCCGTTTGGGAATCAAGTACCTGACACTGTACACCTTCTCAACCGAGAACTGGAATCGGCCGCAAGACGAAATTGCGGCTCTGATGAATCTATTGCTAGAATCTATTGAAGAAGAGACATTGATGAAAAACAATATCCGCTTCAATGTAATCGGTGATTTCAAAAAGTTACCTGTTGAAGTTCAGAAAAGCTTGGCATCATGCATAGAACGCACATCCCAAAATAGTGGCATGTGTATGGTATTAGCTCTTAGTTATTCATCCCGTTGGGAAATAACCGAAGCTGTACGACAAATAGCAACACTGATAAAAACTGGAGAAATATCTCCCGAACAAATAACTGATGAATGCATCGCATCTCATCTGGAAACTAAGTTTATGCCCGACCCGGATCTACTGATCCGCACGGGAGGAGAAATCCGGCTAAGCAATTACCTCTTATGGCAATGCGCTTATTCGGAGCTTTATTTTTGTGATACTTTTTGGCCTGACTTCAACAAAGAAGAACTCTACAAAGCCATTTGGGAATATCAACAAAGGGAACGCCGATTCGGCAAAACCAGTGAACAGATCAGCTAATATAACTCGAAACATCAAATTATAACATAAATGCATTATCGTATTTCCTTTATATTCATAACGTTTGTCTGCCTGTGCTGCTTTGCGACAACAGGCATTGCGCAAAATGCTAACACTGATGAAGACTCGAAACCTGTCATCTTATACTCTGGAACACCCAAAAAGTATGAGATAGCAGATATTAAAGTCGAAGGCGTAAAGAATTATGAAGACTATGTATTGATTGGACTATCCGGACTATCGGTAGGACAAACAATTACTGTGCCGGGTGACGAAATTACTGGAGCAATCAAACGTTATTGGCGTCATGGTTTGTTCTCAAATGTACAAATCACAGCCGAGAAAATTGAAGGCGACAAAATCTGGTTAAAAATCAGTCTGACACAACGCCCGCGTATCGCAGATGTGCGCTATCATGGTGTGAAGAAGTCGGAACGTACCGATCTTGAAAGCAAGCTGGGAATGGTAAAAGGTATGCAGATTACTCCGAATACCGTAGACCGTGCCAAGACATTAATCAAACGTTATTTCGACGATAAGGGATTCAAAAATGCAGAAGTAATCATCTCGCAGAAAGACGATCCATCCAGCGAAAATCAGGTGATCGTCGACATTGATATCGACAAAAAAGAAAAAATCAAAGTACACGAAATACAAATCGTTGGTAATCATGCAATCAAGGCTTCTAAGCTGAAGAAAGTAATGAAGAAAACCAATGAGAAAGGTAAACTTCGTAACTTGTTCCGCACCAAGAAATTCGTGCCGGAGAACTTCGAGGCAGATAAGCAACTGATTATCGACAAATATAATGAGTTGGGATACCGTGATGCAATGATTGTAAAAGACAGCGTTTCACAGTATGACGAAAAGACTGTAAACGTTTATTTGAATATAGACGAAGGACAAAAATATTATCTGCGTAACGTTACATGGGTAGGTAACACTCTCTATCCGTCAGAACAGTTGAACTTCCTGCTCCGCATGAAGAAAGGTGACGTATACAACCAGAAGTTATTGAACGAACGTGTTTCTACAGATGATGACGCTATCGGTAACTTATATTACAACAACGGTTACCTGTTCTATAACCTCGACCCGGTAGAAGTAAATATCGTTGGCGACTCTATCGACCTCGAAATGAGAATCTATGAAGGCCGTCAGGCTACTATCAATAAGATCAAGATCAGTGGTAATGACCGTTTGTATGAAAACGTTGTTCGCCGTGAACTTCGTATTCGTCCGGGACAATTGTTCAGCAAAGAAGACTTGATGCGTTCTTTGCGTGAAATCCAGCAGATGGGACACTTTGACCCGGAAAAGCTGCAACCAGATATTCAACCGGATCCGATGAACGGAACTGTTGACATAGGTTTGCCTTTGACTTCCAAAGCTAACGACCAGGTGGAATTCTCTGCAGGTTGGGGACAGACGGGTATTATCGGTAAGTTGAGCTTGAAGTTTACCAACTTCTCTGTAGCCAACTTGTTGCACCCGGGTGAAAACTACCGTGGTATCCTTCCACAAGGTGATGGTCAGACATTGACTATCAGCGGACAGACGAACGCTAAATACTACCAATCATACAGTATTTCCTTCTTCGATCCATGGTTTGGTGGTAAACGTCCGAATTCATTCTCTGTATCGGCATTCTTCTCTGTACAGACAGATATCAGTAGCCGTTACTACAACTCCAGCTACTTCAACAACTACTACAACAGTATGTATAGTGGCTACGGTGGTTATGGTATGTACAATTATGGTAACTATAACAACTACGAAAACTATTATGACCCGGATAAATCTATCAAGATGTGGGGACTTTCCGTAGGTTGGGGTAAACGTCTGAAATGGCCGGATGACTATTTCACTCTTTCCGCAGAATTAGCTTACCAACGTTATAACTTGAGCGACTGGCAATACTTCCCGGTCACCAACGGTAAATGTAATGACCTTAGCATTTCATTGACTTTGGCTCGTAACTCTATTGACAACCCAATCTTCCCTCGTTCGGGTTCAGATTTCTCACTGTCAGTTCAGTTCACACCGCCTTACTCGTTGATGGACGGTAAAGACTATAAGGGATATTACAGCAACCCTGAAACAGGTAGCATTACCCAGGACAACATGAATAAGCTTCATAAATGGATAGAATACCACAAATGGAAATTCAAAGGCAAAACATATACTCCGCTGATGGATCCGGTTGCTCATCCTAAATGTCTGGTATTAATGACACGTACGGAATTCGGTCTGTTAGGTCACTATAACCAATACAAGAAATCTCCGTTCGGTACATTCGACGTAGGTGGTGACGGTATGACCGGTTATTCAACTTATGCAACTGAAAGTATTGCTTTGCGTGGTTACGAAAACAGCTCATTAACACCATACGGTTCTGAAGGCTATGCCTATGCACGTCTCGGTATCGAATTGAGATATCCGTTGATGCTGGAAACAAGTACTAATATTTATGTGTTAGGTTTCCTTGAAGCAGGTAACGCATGGCATGATATCAAGAAATTCAATCCATTCGAGTTGAAACGTTCTGCCGGTGTCGGTGTTCGTATCTTCCTTCCGATGATTGGTATGATGGGTATTGACTGGGGTTACGGTTTCGACAAAGTATTTGGTTCTAAACAATATGGAGGAAGCCAGTTCCACTTTATCTTAGGACAAGAATTCTAATGTATCATCAAAAACTAAACGTTATGAGAAAGTCTGTTCTATTAATCATGATGCTATTTGCTGTCAGCATGGCAGCAAATGCACAGAAATTTGCACTGATCGATACGGAATATATTATGAAGAATATTCCGGCAGCTCAAAGCGCTAATGAGCAAATGCAAGAAGCTACGAAGAAATACCAGAGTGAAGTAGAAGCTCTGGCTAAAGAAGCACAGAAGATGTTCCAGGATTACCAGGCAAAATCTTCCACTCTTTCTGCCGCACAAAAAACAAAGACAGAAGATGCAATCGTAGCGAAGGAAAAAGAAGCAGCCGAGCTGAAGCGTAACTACTTCGGTCCGGAAGGCGAATTAGCCAAGATGAGAGACAAGTTGATTACTCCGATTCAGGATGATATTTATGAAGCAGTGAAAGCTATATCACAGCAACATGGATATGATATGGTAATTGACAGAGCCTCTGCTACAGGTATAATATTTGCAAATCCACGCATAGATATTAGTGATGAAATCCTAAGAAAATTAGGATATTCAAATTAATTTCATACATTTGCAGCTGGAAATAACTAAAAATCATTCAAATAAATTATAGAACTATGCTAAAAAAAATTGCACTTGTAATGTTGCTTGCACTCCCAATGGGTGTATTTGCACAGAACCTGAAATTCGGCCACATTAATGCACAGGAAATCATCACTGTGATGCCGGAATTCACCAAAGCTCAAAATGATATTCAGACTTTAGAAAAACAACTTACTGCCGAACTACAGAGAACGCAGGAAGAATTCAACAAGAAATATCAGGAATTCCAACAAGCTATCGCTAAAGATTCTCTTCCTCCTAACATCGCTGAAAGAAGACAGAAAGAGTTGCAGGATATGATGCAGAGACAAGAGCAATTCCAACAGGATGCTCAACAACAAATGCAGAAAGCTCAAAATGATGCAATGGCTCCTATCTACCAGAAGTTGGACAATGCTATCAAAGCAGTAGGTGCTGCTGAAGGCGTGGTCTATATCTTCGACCTGGCAAGAACTTCGATTCCTTACGTGAACGAATCACAGAGCATCAACTTGACTAACAAGGTAAAAGCAAATCTTGGTATCAAATAAGACCTGACCAAGAATAAAGAAATACCAAAAGGGAAAGAGAAAGAAGGATCATCTTCTTTCTCTTTCCCTTTTTTTGGTGTACATTTGCGTATATAAATCAAGTTTGTCATGAAGCAACATCTATCCCATACGCCCGGCCCAATCGGAGTATTCGACTCCGGCTACGGAGGTCTGACCATCTTAGACAAGATTAGAGAAGTATTACCGGAATATGATTATATCTATTTGGGAGATAACGCACGTGCCCCCTATGGGACACGTTCTTTCGAAGTCGTATACGAATTTACCCGGCAAGCCGTCAACAAACTGTTTGATATGGGATGCCATCTAGTTATATTAGCTTGCAATACTGCTTCCGCCAAAGCTTTGCGCAGCATTCAGATGAATGATTTACCCCAAATCGATCCTGCCCGCCGTGTACTCGGAGTCATCCGCCCCACTGTAGAATGTGTTGAAGAGATTAGCAAGAATCAGCATATCGGCGTACTGGCAACAGCAGGCACCATCAAATCCGAATCGTATCCATTAGAAATACATAAACTGTTTCCTGAAATTCAGGTCAGCGGGACAGCATGTCCGATGTGGGTATCCTTAGTTGAGAATAACGAATCACAAGACGAAGGAGCAGACTATTTTATCCGGAAGTACATCGACCAATTACTGTCAAAGGATCCTCAAATAGATACTGTCATCCTCGGATGTACCCACTTCCCCATACTCCTACCTAAAATCCGGCAATACATTCCGGATCATATCAGTGTAATTGCACAAGGAGAATATGTTGCAGAAAGCCTGAAAGACTATTTGAAAAGACATCCCGAAATGGATGCCAAATGTACCAAGAATGGCAACTGCCAGTTTTACACGACCGAAGCGGAAGAAAAGTTTTCAGAATCGGCCTCTACTTTCCTTAAACAGCAGATTAGCGTAAAACATATCACACTCGAATAATTTTTAAGAAAATAAATAACCATTTCTCTCTCTTTTTTGTTATATTTGTAGATAACAACCCCTAATAAGTAAGATCATGAAAGAAGAAGATTATAGCAAGGCAATAGAAGTATTCTCCGGATCCCCCTGGGAAGCCGAGATCATTAAAGGGTTATTAGAAAGCAACAATATCCGTTGTGTAATCAAAGATGGAATTATGGGGACATTAGCACCCTATATCGCTCCTTCCGTATCCGTCCTCGTGACAGAGGAAGAATACGAAGCAGCCACCGAGCTAATCAGAAGTCGGGACGAGAAAGGTAGCGATTGATACGGTCCAGTCCTTCTTTGATATTCTCCAATGAGTTTGCATAGGAGAAGCGTACATATCCTTCACCTCCCGTACCAAAGTCCACCCCGGGAGTAATGCCGACATGCGCATGTTCGAGTACATCGAATGCAAAGCGATAAGAGTCGGTTGTAAATTTACGTGCGTTGGCAAAAATGTAAAATGCTCCTTGAGGTTCTACTTTAATCTCAAACCCCATTTCCCGAAGACGAGTAATCATGTACCGGCGACGCTCATCATAAATCTGCTTCATCCGTTCCACATCCGAATCAGCCTGTCGCAATGCTGCAATCCCAGCCTGTTGGGCAACGCTGGACGCACAAATAAATAGATTTTGCTGCAACTTCTGCAAAGAACGCATACAAGATTTAGGAGCTATCAAATAGCCCAGTCGAAGAC
Source organism: Bacteroides sp. D2 (assembly GCF_025147085.1). Classification (NCBI taxonomy): domain Bacteria; kingdom Pseudomonadati; phylum Bacteroidota; class Bacteroidia; order Bacteroidales; family Bacteroidaceae; genus Bacteroides; species Bacteroides sp. D2. The sequence goes on from NZ_CP102261.1 coordinate 520,071, forward strand.
CTGTCATCGCAAAACGTTTAGAAAATCCGTTCAAGACAAAAGCCTGATCGGTATATTCAAGAATGCTGTGCGCACGTCCTTCATAGACAAGTCCATGATAAATCTCATCCGAAATAACAGGAACTCCCAATGCTGCCACCTCTCTCAAGAATTTTTCATCCAGCAACATTCCGGTCGGATTCATCGGAGAATTGATAAAGATAGCCGCTGTATGTGGATTCACACATTTACGAATAGCTTCTATGTCGTATTGCAGATATTCTTTAGACAAAGGAACCAAAACGGGTTTAGCCTGGGTAGCCAACACAAAATTACGGTAACAAGCGTATCCCGGATTGGAAAGAATCACTTCACTATCCGTATTACAGAGCAACATCAACGCAAGAAGAATGGATGGAGAAGAGCCGGAAGTCACCACAATGCAATCCGGATCTACCGTCACTCCATATTCCCGTAGATAAAAAGCAGCAATTTCCCGCCGGAGTTCCGGGTCTCCCAAAGAATGTGTATAGTGAGTAAGATGACGATCATAAGCCGCTTTTGCTGCTTCCGACACACAAGACGGTACATCAAAATCGGGTTCACCAACTTCCAAATGAATAATATCAACACCTTGTTTCTGTAATTCGTTTGCCCTCTCCAACACATCCATTACGATGAAGGAAGTCATCTGTTCTACTTGTGGATTTGTATGTTTCATTGTTTATCTTTTCTCTATCTAGCTGCAAAGATAATTCTTTTTAGCCTGTTTTGGTAGCATATCGGCAAAAAGCTCTATATTTGTGCTTTCAAATCGTTAGTAAGGATGAAACAGGAATTTACACGAATCGCAGTAAAAGTAGGAAGCAATGTATTAACACGCCGCGACGGAACGCTGGACGTTACCCGTATGTCGGCACTTGTTGACCAGATAGCGGAATTACACAAGTCCGGGGTAGAAATCATTTTGATTTCTTCGGGAGCTGTTGCTTCCGGACGCAGTGAAGTGCATCCGCAGAAAAAACTCGATAGTGTAGATCAGCGCCAATTATTTTCTGCTGTGGGTCAGGCCAAACTAATCAACCGTTACTACGAACTTTTCCGTGAGCACAATATCCCTGTCGGCCAGGTACTGACAACGAAGGAAAGTTTTGGTACTCGCCGCCATTATCTGAATCAGAAAAATTGCATGACGGTAATGCTTGAAAATAATGTCATTCCTATTGTCAACGAAAACGATACAATTTCCGTCAGCGAGCTGATGTTCACCGATAATGATGAATTGTCCGGACTCATCGCTTCGATGATGGATACGCAGGCACTCATTATCCTAAGTAATATTGATGGGATTTACAATGGTTCTCCTTCCGATCCAAACTCTTCTGTTATCCGGGAGATCGGTCACGGCAAAGACTTATCCAACTATATTCAGACAACTAAGTCCAGTTTCGGACGGGGGGGGATGTTGACGAAAACCAATATTGCCCGCAAAGTTGCTGATGAAGGAATTACAGTGATTATTGCCAACGGGAAGCGGGATAATATTCTGGTAGATTTATTACAGCATCCTGAAGAAACTCTTTGTACACGTTTTATACCATCAGACGAACCGGTATCCAGCGTCAAAAAATGGATTGCCCATAGCGAAGGTTTTGCCAAAGGGGAAATTCACATAAATGAATGCGCTACAGAAGTTCTAAACTCTGAAAAAGCTGTCAGCATCCTCCCGATTGGAATCACTCATATTGAAGGTGAATTTGAGAAAGATGACATTGTACGTATCATGGACTTTCAAGGAAACCAGGTTGGCGTTGGAAAAGTGAACTGTGACTCCAAACAGGCACAAGAAGCGATTGGCAAGCATGGAAAGAAACCAGTAGTACATTATGACTATCTATACATTGAATAATTAATAATAAGAATTTCTGTTTTATCCGATTTTAGACTAAAATTAGCTTGTTTCTGTACGGTTTTCACCACAGAGTACACAGAGGTGAATCTTGTCATGACTGCACGGTAATGAACTGTTTCAGCCTATTCTAGCAAGGGGATATTCTCACTGCAATGAGAAAAAGTTCTCATTGTAATGAGTATTTCTTCTCATTCCTATGAGTATTTTTTCTCATAGGGATAAGTATAGTTGAGAATGTTTACGGAAGTTTTTTTGAATTATAATTGTATGAGTTTACCTCATTTCTGTACCCAAATGAAGCTCTTATTCAGGTAGAATATTAGCTTCTTTAGTGAAGATAAGCGTTTTTATTTTCAGTTATATAATGCATTATAGATAGACATCTGCAACATAAATACAGGGACTTTATTTGCAAAAAACTATTAATAGCAGTATATTTGCCCTCTAAACAAACAATATAATCCCCATGCTACTAAAACATTGGAACCTTATACTCATATTTTTAACATTCTCAATTATATCTTGTGAGAGCAGTAAGAATGAACCTGAAGTAAACAGTACACCGTCATTTCCTGTCGGCAGAGAGTTTAATGTCAGTTTAAACATAGCTCCTTTTCTTGAAGTAGCCGAACAACCTTTAAGCCGTTCCACCTCCACGGTGGCTGACGGAATATATGCAGTTAATGTTTTTTGGAAAGGAAAAGGACTGACTTCTTTTCAGCCCTATGCTTCAGGCCTTTTCGATAATCCATATCGAGTAGAAATCGGGTTAATCGAAGGATATGCGTATCGCTTTGACTGCAGCTTCCTGGGATATAAAGACCGCCCATATTATACAATACAAAGTGACAGCATACTTTATGGACTTCCTTTTTCATCTACTCTGCAGAAAGAGGTGAACGGGTTAGTCAACAACGATCTAAAGATTTCAATCAATCCCCTGAATATCAATGGGGCATTTCACCAACATATTTACAAAGGAGAAATGCATATAAAATGCGATAGTATTAGTACTCACCCTACCGTCAAACGCTTTTTCGGCAGTGAGCAATTGGACTTTTCAAATCCCAATATGAATACCTCCGTTTCAATGACATTGAAACGTGCTTATTATTCTATACAATTCGTTACAGACGAACTTGCACCGGGTGACTCCATCAAAATTAAAGCAGCGGACGTTGCTCCATTTTATCTACTATATTCCAAAGATGGAACATCCCGGACGGAGGAACGAATTATCTCTATGTACGATATATCCGACTATTATACGGCCAAACTTAAGGAAGAAGAAACAATCGCTTTCACTATTTCCTACCGCCCGGTCAATGAAGAGAAATGGTATTCTCTATATACCAATCAGAGTATTAAAATGAAAAGAAACAAAAAGAACATAGTCAAAATAGTCAAGATAGATGAGCATATAGGGGATGCTACTATCTCTTTTGGTGAAGAAGCAGAAATGGAAGAATCAGAACAAGAAATAGGGAAATAATTATCATACTCAACAACTACTAAAAAAGATTCATATGAAAATCAAACATCTTATGATCGCAGGCTGTCTATTCACAGCTTTTACTCTACAATCATGTATTAAGGAGAAAGATCTGTATCAGGCACCTCCTACTACGTATTCCGAACTTAACTTACAACTGGACGGAGACTACCTCTCAACCGAACTGCCCATGGCACGCGCTACAACTCCAACCAAAATTAATGAAAGTGAAACATTAGTGGGAATCGCCATTACCATGACACCCAAAGAGGGACAGAATCCATCTTCAAAACCATACGCTTATGGTATTTTCCAGTTAGACAAGGCGAAAGATCCCAATAACCTAAAGATAAAAGTTATTGATGGATACACTTATCGCATCTCTTGCTCTATGATTGCAAATGCAAAGGACTCAATCATAAAAGACGAAAAAGGCTTCTTCGGAGCCCCTTTCGATTTGGAACGTAGCGGAAAAATCAAAGGGGAATGCCTGAACAAATTCCTGACTGCCGAACAAGCAGATGGAATCAAATTCTTATACAACATTGAAAACCCGAGAATACAAACGAGAAACGGATCACAAGACGCCTGCAACCGCCCGTTCATCGAACGTTATCATGGATTAAACGATAAAGTGGAAGTGACAGATGGCATGCAAAATCACATCATGCTCTATCGCCGTTTTTTCGGAGTAAAATTCAAACAAACAGGTTTAGAGAAAGGACGTCTTAGAATAAAACTTGAAGACGCACCAAGCATCTATTTGAATGCTAATGCAGATATTCATAAGACTGTTGAATCTGAATTAAAAATGGTCAGCATGAGAAATCTCACTGCCAATATACCTACTGGTGATAATCAACATTTAACAGAGAATGTAAAAGTGGAAGTATTTTGGGAAGAGACTCCAGGAGCAGAAGAAAAGACAATCATCAGTAGCAGTATCACATTCAAGAGAAACTATACCCATTCTATCGCACTAACCAATATCGAACATATAGGAACACCTAGTGACATAGGAATTGAAGTCGAATCAGGAGAAATGGGAGAAGATATTGAACAAGACATTCCATGGCAATGAGATAATGCCAAATAGGAGTTCGAATAACAAGCACTATACCAATATAGTGCATAAATGAAAAATACGAGATTCAGAATTGAGTCTCGTATTTTTTTAGTATTAATCTTGTAAAAACCCCAGTGAATAAGTAAAGAGCACATTTATTTCTATTTTCAACAAGTTTTATTCACATCATTCACTATATTTGCATAGTTTATCTTTCCATTTAATGCAAAAAAGGAGCAAATGACTACAAATTTAAACGAGACCTTTGCCGCTGTACAAGTAGCAAGTCGGGAATTAGCCCTGCTGAATGATAATGTCATCAATCAGATTTTAAATGCAGTAGCTGACGCAGCAATTGCAGAAACACCTTTCATTCTTTCAGAGAACGAAAAAGACCTCGCACGGATGGACAAAAATGATCCGAAGTACGATCGGTTGAAACTGACGGAAGAACGTTTGAAAGGTATTGCCTCAGATACACGCAATGTAGCAACACTCCCCTCTCCTTTGGGTAAAGTGCTGAAAGAGAGTGTTCGTCCCAATGGAATGAAGTTGACGAAAGTCAGCGTTCCTTTCGGAGTCATAGGAATCATTTATGAAGCGCGCCCTAATGTTAGCTTTGATGTTTTCTCCCTTTGTCTGAAGAGCGGAAATGCCTGCATATTGAAAGGAGGAAGTGACGCCGATTGTTCCAACCGGGCCATCATCAGTGTGATTCACAAAGTATTGAAGAAGTTCAAAATCAATCCACACATTGTAGAATTACTTCCGGCTGATAGAGAGGCTACGGCAGCGTTACTGAATGCTGTGGGCTACGTAGACTTGATTATCCCCAGAGGCAGCAGCAGTCTTATTCATTTCGTACGCGAGAATGCAAGGATTCCTGTCATTGAAACAGGAGCAGGTATCTGTCACACTTACTTCGATGAATTTGGGGATACAAACAAGGGAGCAGACATTATTCATAATGCAAAGACACGTAGAGTTAGCGTATGTAATGCATTGGACTGCACCATTATACATGAGAAGAGACTGGCCGACCTCCCTCTGATTTGCGAGAAACTAAAAGACAGCCATGTCATTATTTATGCTGATCCGCAAGCTTACCAGGCATTGGAAGGCCGCTATCCTGCCGAGCTCCTGGAACATGCAAAAGCAGAAAGCTTCGGCACGGAGTTTCTGGATTATAAAATGGCTGTCAAGACTGTAAAGAGCTTCGAAGATGCCTTAGGACATATTCAGGAAAACAGTTCTAAACATAGCGAATGTATTGTTACCGAGAACGGGGAACGTGCAGCTTTATTCACCAGAATCGTGGACGCAGCTTGCGTATACACCAATGTGTCTACCGCTTTCACTGACGGGGCACAATTCGGATTAGGAGCCGAAATCGGAATCAGCACGCAAAAGCTACACGCACGCGGTCCGATGGGACTGGAGGAAATCACTTCTTACAAATGGGTCATTGAAGGAGATGGACAAACGAGAAGAAATTGAAAATTGAGAATTAAAAATTAAAAAATAAATGATATGAAGAAATTTACTTGTGTACAGGACATTGGCGATTTAAAATCAGCCCTTGCAGAAGCATTTGAAATCAAAAAAGAGCGCTTCAAATATGTAGAACTGGGACGAAACAAGACTTTAATGATGATCTTCTTCAACTCTAGTTTACGTACCCGTCTCAGCACACAGAAAGCTGCCATCAATTTGGGAATGAATGTAATGGTACTGGATATCAATCAAGGTGCATGGAAATTGGAAACTGAACGTGGCGTAATTATGGATGGTGATAAACCGGAACATATATTAGAAGCCATTCCGGTTATGGGATGCTATTGTGATATCATTGGAGTACGCTCTTTTGCCCGTTTTGAAGACCGTGACTTTGACTATCAGGAAACTATTATCAATCAATTCATCCAATACTCCGGACGTCCTGTCTTTTCGATGGAAGCGGCAACACGCCACCCATTGCAGAGCTTTGCAGACCTGATTACCATCGAGGAATACAAGAAAACAGCACGTCCCAAAGTAGTTATGACCTGGGCTCCGCATCCACGTCCATTGCCACAGGCTGTTCCTAATTCCTTTGCCGAATGGATGAATGCAACGGATTACGAATTTGTCATCACTCATCCTGAAGGTTATGAGCTTGATCCGCAATTTGTAGGTAATGCAAAAGTAGAATATGACCAGATGAAGGCTTTCGAAGGAGCCGACTTCATATATGCCAAGAACTGGGCTGCTTATTCTGGCGACAACTATGGACAGATATTAAGCAAAGATCGTGATTGGACTGTCAGCGACCGCCAAATGGCAGTTACCAACAATGCTTATTTCATGCATTGTCTTCCGGTTCGTAGAAATATGATTGTGACAGACGATGTCATTGAAAGTCCGCAATCTATTGTGATTCCGGAAGCTGCCAACCGTGAAATCTCGGCAACTGTCGTTCTGAAAAGATTATTGGAAGGACTAAAATAACCCCAAAAAATAAAGTGCTGATAAATCAGCACTTTATTTTTCTATTTCTTTACCTGCTTCCTCCCAGGAATTAAATCCCTTATCAAGCTCAAAGACTTTATATCCCTTCTCGCTCAAAATTGCCGCAGCCTTCTTGCTTCGTTTTCCACTGCGACAATATACAGCCACCGGTTTGTCTTTTTGCAACAAAGAATCAGCCATTGAAGCAAAAGAGTCATCCATCACATTGATGTTGATCGTCTTAGTGATATGCCCCTCCGAATATTCCGCAAGCGTACGAACATCCAGACGTTGTATATCCTCATTCTGAATAAGAGAATCAAACTCCTCTACATTCATTGATTGAAAATCCCCTTTCTGCTGACAAGAGAAAAGGGAAGAGAGAAATAAAAATATTCCCACGATTAATTGATTCAATTTAAACATATACACTCCATTATTCAATTCTGTCCCGGAGTATAGTCAAACCCAGGATCACAGTACTTATCAGATTCTATCGGAGAACCATCCTTATCGTACGTATAATATTTAAACTTTACCTTTATCGTCCGACCCGGATTCTCTTCATCTATATATTGCGCCAAAGGAACAGAAATGTAAGCACGCCGATTATAGTATTCTCCATCACTGTTCGCATCATGGTATAACAACATATTCACAATGCCATTTGTTTTAAGTTCGGACACATCTTCCACTATACCGAAAACATGTCCCTTGCCCGTACTGACCTTGAGATTCAAAATCATATTCAGATAATCCCTTCCAAGCCAGATACTGACCATCTCTACCGGATCTAGCTTTATACCGTCCTTGTAAATCGGATCATCTTCCGGTTTAGGTACCGGCGTTATGAGCGATTGCAAAGAATATATAGTAGCAGTGTTCTCACCGGAAAGCACCTCATAGTTACTCATTACACGTCTGGAAGTGTTTGGAGAGATAGTAGAACCCGTACGGTCTTCCGAAACAGTCAAGACTTCTCCCTTATCAGGAATAAGCGTTTGTATGCGACCGTCTTCCCCGGCCTCTACAGTCACAAATTCCAGTTTCACCGAAGGATAATAATAGTCATCATCTCCACAGGCAGTCATCAGGAAAAGCAATCCCCACAACCAAACAACATGTAATTTTCTTCTTTTCATCGGCAAGCTGCTAAATAATTAACTAACGGATTGGAATACATTAATAACAACTTCTCACGCAAAAAGTCTTCATCCTTATTCGGAATCTTGATCTTTGCCAATTGTTGTTCAATATAGTTCATAAACTGCTGTTTCTCTTCTTCCGTGTAATTGGACACGAATTCCGTTGTGCCATTCAGCCAATCATACGCCACATAATTTCCCGGATATATCCAGTAATTACGATGGATGCGGCGATCAAGACAGGCAGAAATACGGGCAAACAAATCCGGTTTCGGCAACGAACGGTCCAAGCCTTGCAAGTCATCATTCAAACAAGGAGCAACCTGAAAATGTACCCTGCCTTTATATCCGAAAAGACCTGTCTGCATATTAATCAAATCGTCCTGTGTCGTCTTTTTATATCCTTCGATGTCTCTCTTCAGCTGAAACTCTTGCGCTTTCAGAAAATCACACGGATCATATTCGTATGAAATAGCAAGCGGAGCAATATTCATTTCCATCAGGCGGTCTATCAAATCGCCTTCACCTCCCATTGCCAACATTTTCAATACACTGTCTTGTGTACGGTCATTCGAATCTTTTGCACGTCCTTCACGCTGCGCAATCCAAATAGACTGATTCTTCTCTGAAATGGTGTAATGCATATAACGGGACATACGCGCTGAAGATTCCAACATTTGCCGCATGGTCAACGCCCGCTGTACAATAAATGATTTATTGACACGCACCAGTTTCTTAATCCAGGGATAAATAAGCAAATTGTCGCCAATCGCAATTTCTACCGTATCCATTCCCTGGTCAATCAACAAAATAGAGAGAAAGCCCGAATCAAGAATAATATCTCTATGATTCGATATATACGTATAAGCTTTACTTTTATCCGGTATGGCGGTATGATCCAGTGTCAGTCCGGCAGTATGATCTGCCGCTATCTTCCACAAAATGCCATAACAAAATGCCTCCTGAAAATCAAGCTTAGTCTTACAGGCACGCATTTTTTGCGCCAGAAGTTCAAATGGAACGTTCGGTATAGCACCGGTAGCAGCTTTCTGAAAAGCCGGATCGGCAATCAGTTCCTCAAAGATTTGAGGAAGTTCCTCATCATTGTAAGGACGAATTTCATTAAACTCTGTCAGATCCATAAGTCTCAAGTATTATGTGCTCAAGTATTAAGTAATAAGTATAAAGTATTAGACTGCGTACAAACCGCATGGTTAATACTTTATACTTGATACTTAATACTTAAAACTTGTTTTCAATAATATCAGTCATCACATCCTTTATATCCAGTCCGGCTGCACGCACTTGCTGGGGAATAAAACTGGTAGTAGTCATTCCCGGAGTAGTATTTACTTCGAGAAGATTCAGTTTTTCACCGGCAGTTATAATGTAATCTACACGGATAATGCCGGAACAACCTAATATATCATAGATAGCTGAAGTCAGCATCTGTACGCGTTTGGTCAATTCATCCGAGATACGCGCAGGAGTGATTTCATCTACCTGTCCATTATATTTAGCATCATAATCAAAGAACTCATTGTGCGTCACTACTTCCGTAGGTGGAAAGATGACCGACTTCTCTTTTGTCTTATAACAGCCGCAAGTCAGTTCCGTTCCGTCCATAAACGCTTCAACAATCACCTCTTCCGCTTCTCCGAAAGCTTTAACAATGGCCGGTTGTATTTGTTCTTTTGTCTTCACTTTCGTAACTCCGAAACTCGAACCTCCCAGACTAGGCTTGATAAAACAAGGCAGGCCAATCTTTTCCACTACTTCCTCGTCAGAAACCGATTGTCCTTGGCGCAACAACAATGATTCGGCAATGCGCACTCCAAAAGCCTTCAGATATTGATTGCAGGTAAACTTGTCATAAGTAATGGCAGCCGCCAACACTCCACAACAGGAATACGGAATACGCATCATATCAAAATAGCCTTGCAGCCTGCCATCCTCACCCGGCGTACCGTGGATGGTGATATAAGCAAAGTCGAACACAACCTTCTCCGTTCCGTTCGTAAAACTAAAGTCGTTTCTATCCACCGGCACTTTGTTTCCGTCCGGTAATTGTACTTCCCAGCGACGGCCTTCCATCTCCACGATATACAAATTATACTTTTCCTTATCAATAAAGGAATAAATACCCTGTGCGCTACGCAGGGAAACTACGATTTCAGAGGTATCTCCTCCTGCTACGATAGCGATGTTGCGTTTCATTCTAATTCTCTATTACTTATATAGCCTCTCCACTTCTCGATAAGCCGGGTCATGTCATCCGGAAGTTCGGAAGTAAAATACATCTCTTCACCTGTGACGGGATGCACAAACCCCAATGTCATAGCATGCAAAGCCTGTCGGGGACAAGTGTCAAAGCAATTATTTACAAACTGTTTGTATTTACTAAAATGGGTTCCTTTCAATATCTCATGACCGCCATAGCGTTCGTCATTGAACAGCACATGACCGATATGTTTCATGTGGACACGAATCTGATGAGTACGTCCTGTTTCAAGTATACATTCCACAAGGGTTACGTATCCCAGTCTTTCCAGTACGCGGTAGTGTGTAACGGCATGTTTGCCCACTGTCGGATCGGACATCACCGCCATTTGCATCCGGTCTCTCGGATTACGGGCAATATTACCGACAATCGTTCCTTCATCCTGTTCCATAACACCCCACACCAAAGCACGATATTTGCGTTTGGTAGTCTTATTAAAAAATTGAATTCCCAGATTTGTTTTGGCATCCGGTGTCTTGGCAATCACCAGTAAGCCTGAAGTATCTTTATCGATGCGATGAACAAGTCCCACGTGCGGGTCATTGGCATCATAATCCGGTATATCCTTCATGTGCCAGGCCAGCGCATTGACCAGCGTGCCGTGATAGTTTCCGTGTCCCGGATGCACGACCAATCCCGCCGGTTTATTCACAACCATCAGATAAGGGTCTTCATAAACGATAGTAAGGGGAATATTTTCAGGAATAATTTCATTTTCATAACGGGGACGGTCCATCATTACCGTAATGACATCCAGCGGTTTCACTTTGTAGCTACTCTTCACCGGTTTGCCATTGGCCATAACGAATCCGTCTTCGGCAGCCTTCTGAATACGGTTGCGCGAAGCATTGACAATACGTTCGAACAGATATTTGTCGACTCTGACCATCGCCTGTCCCTTGTCTACAACCACGCGGAAGTGTTCGTAAAGCTGGGATTCGTCACCGACAGGTTCTATATCATCCAAATCATTCTCCAGTTCATCCGGAAGTTCTTCCTCTATCATGCGAGTCCGTTTCTGTTATTTATCTATTAAAACCAACTATCATCTTGAGCAGGTGATGATTCCGACGTAACCGGTTTCTCCGTATCCACGGAAACATCAACCGAGTCCTCTTCTTCCGACATATCACCGGAGCCGTCTCCCACCATCAATGTCAAAGAAGCTCCCAAAGGAATCTTTTCTCCGGCAGCCAACTGACGTCCCTGATACTTCACGCCGTACACCCAGTCTTTCTCACCATTTACCAATTGAATCTGATTCAGTTTAAAACCGGCATTCAGTAACTTGGCCTGTGCCTGGCGGAGCGAGCTGTTGTCCGCCACATCGGGAATGGCACGTAAAGGGACATCCAGGGTATTGACTGTCAGGTATACTGTACGTCCTTCCTTCACTTTTTCACCGGCTCCCGGTTTCAGTTCAAGAATGATACCCGCTGCTTTATCTTTGACATATTTGGTATCAGAAATCACATATACCAAACCGTGATTCCGGAACATCTTCGTAGCTTCTTCCACTGTCATTCCCTTCACATCGGGAACTACCACGCTTTCACCATGATGTGTATGTATATCAAGCCATTTCAACACACCAAATATCATCACTACCATCACCACAATCATGGCGATAATATTCACCCAGAAATATTTATTGGTTTTAAAAGAAAAGAATTCTTTAATAGTCATACGCATTGCTGTTAATATGCGCCAAAGATACGACAAAATAGTTGAACTTTTAAAAAGTAGGCGATGAAAAATGTCCCTACCTATTATGCAAAGACGCTTATCATCGCCAGAATTGCTGCAACTATAATCCCCACTCCTATAGATTTCAACAACCTTATTATAATGATACGGGGTTTCATGTCCCGGATATACTCTACCATCGCGTATGTTCGTTTATGAGTTTTATTTAATCTCACAAAGAAAAGCAAAAAGTCATAAATAAGAGCAAACAATACCGCTTTTTAACATACTATCCCCTTGAAAAACAGAGAAACAAAAAAGGCGAAGATTAAATTCTCCGCCTTTTTTGTTTCCTGATGACAAGTGATTATCACTTTTGTCCGTTGTACTCATCAGAAACAGTCAGTTTCTTTCTGCCTTTCGCACGACGAGCAGCTAATACTCTACGACCATTAGCCGATGCCATTCTCTCACGGAAACCGTGTTTGTTCTTTCTCTTTCTGTTAGAGGGTTGAAATGTTCTTTTCATTACTGTATCTTGTTTTTATGTTATTATTCTACGTAATCGGGCTGCAAAAATAGGCACTTTTTTTAAATTAACCAAGAGATAACTCATTTTTGCTCAAAAGTTTTTGTGTTTTTTACCGATTTAGATTACTTTTGCAGTCGAATTCCTGCGAAAACAATTAAATAACAATAATATAATAAGAAAAATAGCAGTATGATTAATGCTCAAGACATCAAAAACGGAACTTGTATCCGTATGGACGGAAAGCTCTATTTCTGTGTAGAATTCCTGCATGTAAAACCAGGTAAAGGTAACACTTTTATGCGTACTAAACTGAAAGATGTAGTTAGCGGATACGTTCTCGAACGCCGTTTCAACATCGGTGAAAAGTTGGAAGATGTACGTGTAGAACGTCGTCCATACCAATTTTTGTATAAAGAAGGAGAAGATTATATCTTTATGAACCAGGAAACATTCGACCAACATCCTATCGCTCACGATCTGATTAATGGTGTTGACTTCCTGCTCGAAGGTTCAGTATTGGAAGTTGTTTCTGATGCTTCTACTGAAACTGTACTTTATGCAGACATGCCGATCAAGGTTCAGATGAAGGTGACTTATACAGAACCGGGCATGAAAGGTGATACAGCTACTAACACACTGAAACCTGCAACTGTGGAATCAGGTGCAACAGTACGTGTTCCTTTGTTCATCAGCGAGGGTGAAACAATCGAAATCGATACTCGTGACGGTTCTTACGTAGGACGTGTGAAAGCATAATTTGCAAAAACATATAAAAATAGCCGGGAGTCCAAGGACTTCCGGCTATTTTTATATTCATACAGTTCTATTATTTATATCCTGCAGCTTTCGCAATTCTTTTAGGAATTTCTGTATTGTCAATCTTCTCACCAAACAGTTGAGAACCTGCACCAATAGCAAATACAGGAACATAACCGGCAGAGTGCCCGCCACTTACCCAACCTATCATAGCGATTTCATCCATCACTTCCTTTGCACGTGCAGCCATCGGTTCGCTCTTAGAGTACATACTTTCAGCAAATACGACTTTATTCTTCACGAATGATTTCTCAAATTCATCACGCAACGTCTTTTCCTGTTCCCAAGAAAGAGGGAATTGTTTCCAGAAGCCCATTTCTTCGCCGAGGAATGTTTTCATGTCCTCCCAAGTGACTTTATTGCCTTTTGATTTTCTCAATTCACTGATACGTTGTGAAAGTCCGTCAGCAGAATGTTTCTGATATTGCAATGCTTTCAGGTTCAACGCATATTTTCCCGTACCGAGCACGATACCACCTGTTTCATGGTCTGCGGTAATCACAATCAGCGTTTCTTTCGGATGTTTCTTATAGAATTCATAAGCTACTTTGATGGCATTATCCATGTCTTTCACTTCGTTGAACACAGTAGCGGCGTCATTAGCGTGGCATGCCCAGTCTATTTTACCTCCTTCTACCATCAGGAAAAAGCCTTTATTATTGCCTTTAGTAAGAAAGTCAATAGCACTTTCCGTAATTTGTGCTAATGTCAAATCATTCTCTTTGCGGTCAATAGCATAAGGCAGACAAGAAGGATTGGCTCCCTCTTCCTGAATCAAGATCATCTTTTCTGCTTTTGCAGCTTTTGCCTTATAGTCATTGTAACCACGTGCTACTGTATATCCTGCCTCTTCAAAAATAGGGAAAATGCTCGGAGCTTCTTTCTTGTCATAAGTGGTGGTAGGTTTCAAGAAACCACCGCCTGCATAAAAATCGAAATTGGCTTTCGGCAAATCAAGAGCAATTTCATAATTCATATTACGATCGGGTTGATGTGCATAAAATGCGGCAGGAGTAGCATGATCCACACTGACAGAAGTCGTTACGCCCACCTTTTTTCCTGCTTTCTTTGCTTTTTCTGCGACAGTCTGAATAGCATTTTTATCTTCTCCTACAGAAATAGCGCCATTATAAGTTTTCTTTCCTGTTGCCAATGCAGTACCTGCAGCTGCAGAGTCTGTTACTGAATTTTTAGCAGAGAAAGTGGTTGCTACGGTAGCAACCGGAAATTGAGTAAATAACAAAGGCTCGACTCCAATACGACCATTTTGAATTTCCGCCTGATACATCTCCGTACCATTTACTTGATTGACTCCCATTCCATCTCCGATGAAATAGAATACGTACTTTGCCTGCCCGTTGGCTACAACGGAGATAAGGACAAAGAACAGTGTGTAGACTAACTTTTTCATTTTCTAGTATATTTATTTTAGATTAGTTGTCTACAAAGGTAGAAAAAAAAGAGAGATGCACAGTGGATTATTGAACACTAAAAGTAGATATTTGCTTTATACACAAGCATTATTGGCTCGTATATTACGAAGTAATAACATATTGCTATCTGTGAATAACATTATAGGTTCATTACATTCTGCTCGAACATATCTTTATCTCCGGCAGCTTTATTACGCATCCGGCTACGATAATTATAGATAGTTGCCAAAGAATAACCGAGAAAATGAGCAATCTTGTTACTGTCTACTACTCCCAGACGGATAAGGGCAAAGATACGAAGTTCTGTTGTCAGAAGTTCATCGGATTTAGGATACACTCTTCCTTCTTCTACCAGCAAATTATTGAAAGCTGAAATAAAGTTCGGGAAAAGTTTCAGAAAAGACCTGTCGAACTCATTATAGAATTCATCCCGCTCATCCCGGATAAACTGTTCGGACTTGATAGCTTTAAACAAATCTTCGATACGCGATGCCATTGCCAATTTTGCCAATGAACGACGATAAGTTTCCAGTTTGTCGAGATAGTTGACACATCTGTCCAGATAGCGGGCGATATAGACTTCTTTTATTTTTCCGGTTTGCTCCAGTTCCGCGTTGACCGCAGACATTTGTTTGTTAGCCAGACTAAGATTCCGCCGCATAACAGACAACTTCTTCATCCAACGATATAGATAGAAAATAGCAATCAGAAGAAACAAAGACAACAAACTGACACTAATCAACATAGCGCGGGAAACGGCACGTTCTTTTTCTTCTTTTAATTTATACGCCTTGTCGATAATCGGAAAAAACTCCGTCACCTCAATAAACCGCAAACGGGCATTACACGCCACAGCATCTTCCATCGAGCAACTCAAGTATTTGTAGGCACGGTCAATATCTCCTGATTCATACATCAGATGCGCGAGTTTCTGCAATGAAGCATACTCCCTCACCGGAGTTTCCAGATCCGCAATGGCAGTCAGAATCAGATAGTAAACTTCTTTTTCGATATCTTTCTTCATACTATAAGCTTCGGAAAGAGTATAATAAATATATACTTTCTGACGTTCATCCTGAATTTCTTTCAAAGCATTGTTCAGCATATCCACAGCGACATCGGCTTTCCCGTTCATTATGCATTTTTCGGCTAAAACAATCGTTTTGTTTGCCTCTGGAGGCATCGCAGCAATAATGGAATCTCTATATAAATCGGTTTTCTTCAAATACTTTTCTTTTTCATTCTTATTGGTCGTATAATCTGCTAACCACCCGTAGCAGGCACGATACGTCTGATAATAAGATAACCGAGTCCACTCATTCAATTTTTTAGGATCAATCCTCTCCAACTGTTCAATGGCTTCTATATACATTCCCATTACTCCCATTACCGTAGCACGATTAATGATGATCTCATACTCCAATTCCGGGCGGTTCAACAATGGAAGGATTTCCATCTCACGGTTAATATAATATAAGGACGAGTCTGCCTGATAATGCAAATAAGCACCAAAAAGAGAGGCATATAATTCATATTTTCGAACAGGATCAGTAGAATGGGCAAGTTCTAATTTCAAGTTATTAATCTCTTTCTCTTTCCGAATCTGGAAAGTCTCTTTCTTGCTTATAACTTCATCCAGCTTTTTAAGAGCAGCCGCATTATCCGTATGCATTGCACACAACGAAAAAGGAAAGAGCAAAAGAAGAAATAGCATATAAAGGGTTAGATTTTTCATAAGGTTCCTTTTTAAAGATGTTACAAATATAAGAAATATAGTAATGAAAACGAAAAATATGGGTATAACTATTTTCATTTTCACTTGTATTTTTCGGCATAAGGTATTAGAATATCCAACTAATTATCAGCAACATAGTCAGATAACAGGTTTATATTTCCATTCTAATCTCACAAAGGTGCACAGCATCCCCCTACATTTGCATCATCGGTTCTCCGAGCAAACAGTTAAAAATCTAGCTACCATGAAACGAAATTTGTTATTTGCTATTTTACTATTACTTCTATCGGGTTATCATCAAGCATTCGCCGCAACCAATATAAAGAAAGTGGCTCCTACCTTTTGGTGGGCAGGAATGAAGAATCCCGAACTACAAATACTTCTATACGGCGATGGCATATCATCCGCAGAGGTAAGTATTTCTTCTAATGACATCACCCTGCAGGACGTGGTGAAACAGGAAAATCCTAATTATCTGATCTTATATTTAGATCTTTCAAAAGCTATCCCACAGCACTTCGACATTCTCCTGAAACAAGGTAAAAAACAGACTAAAATACCATACGAACTTAAACAGCGCAAAGAGAATGCTTCAGCAGTAGAAGGCTTCAACTCCAGTGATGTACTTTATCTCATTATGCCGGACCGCTTTGCCAACGGCAACCCCTCCAATGATATAATTCCCGGAATGTTGGAAGCAAACATAGACCGCAACGAACCTTTCGCCCGTCATGGCGGTGATTTAAAAGGAATAGAGAAACATTTGGATTATATTGCAGACCTCGGAGTTACGAGTATATGGCTTAACCCGATTCAGGAAAATGACATGAAGGAAGGCTCTTATCATGGATATGCCATCACCGATTACTATCAAGTAGACCGTCGCCTCGGAAGCAATGAAGAGTTTCGCAATCTCGTAAAAGAAGCCAATGCTAAAGGGCTAAAGGTAGTCATGGACATGATCTTCAACCATTGCGGTTCGAACAATTATCTATTCAAAGACATGCCTGCCAAAGATTGGTTCAACTTTGAGGGAAACTACATGCAGACCAGTTTCAAAACTGCCACCCAAATGGACCCTTATACTTCCGATTATGATAAAAAGCTGGCCATTGACGGTTGGTTCACACTGACTATGCCGGACTTCAACCAACGAAACCGTCACGTAGCCACTTACCTGATACAGAGTAGTATCTGGTGGATAGAATATGCGGGTATCAACGGAATCCGCCAGGATACACATCCTTACGCCGACTTTGAAATGATGGCGCATTGGTGCAAAGCGGTCAATGATGAATATCCTTCATTCAACATTGTCGGTGAGACATGGCTGGGCAGCAATGTACTGATCTCCTACTGGCAGAAAGACAGTAAACTTGCTTATCCGAAAAACAGTTATCTTCCTACTGTCATGGATTTCCCACTGATGGAAGAAATAAATAAAGCTTTCGACGAAGAAACCACCGAATGGAACGGAGGACTTTTCAGACTCTACGAATACCTCTCACAGGATATTGTCTACGCCGATCCAATGAGTCTGCTGACCTTCCTCGATAATCACGATACTTCCCGTTTCTACCGTTCGGAGGAAGATACCAAGAACCTGAACCGATATAAACAAGCCTTGACATTCTTACTGACTACCCGTGGAATTCCACAAATATATTATGGAACTGAAATCCTGATGGCAGCCGACAAAGCAAATGGAGACGGATTACTCCGATGTGACTTTCCGGGAGGTTGGCAGAATGACGCCAAAAACTGTTTTGAAGCAACCAACCGTACTCCGCAACAAAATGAAGCCTTCTCTTTTATGCAAAAACTGCTCCAATGGAGAAAAGGAAATGAAGTCATCGCCAAAGGCAAACTAAAACATTTCGCACCCAATAAAGGCATTTATGTTTATGAACGCAAATACGGTAACCAATCAGTCGTTGTCTTTCTGAATGGAAACGACCGGGAACAGACTATTGACTTACATCCTTATCAGGAAATACTCTCCACCTCGTCTGCTCATGATTTGCTCACAGACAAAAAGATTGAATTAAGAAATGAATTAACATTTCCAAGCCGTGGGATATACCTTTTAGCCTTCTAAGCAAGTTCACTACGACTTATATTTATCCAATGAAATCAGATAGATAAACAATTATAAAACAAGATACTAGCATTTATACAAACTTGTATTTTTATTCTAATCAAGCAAAAAAGTGAAGGTGGTTGCTACATTTGCAATATCCGAAACAAACAGGAATAGAAATATCGGTTAGCTTACAATTTAATACCATAAATAGAATGAAAAAGAAAAAGTTTTTTTCGATCATCGCATTCCTTTGCATCTCATTCATTGCGAATGCACAACAGAAACTGACCTCACCGGATGGCAATCTGGTTCTGACCTTTCAGGTTAACAAAGAAGGCGCACCAACCTACGACTTGACTTACAAAGGCAAGGTGGTAATTAAGCCGAGCACTCTCGGACTGGAATTGAAAAAAGAAGATAATACCAGAACCGACTTTGACTGGGTAGACCGCAGAGACCTCACCAAGCTCGATTCTAAATCCAATCTTTATAATGGCTTCAAGCTGAAAGATGCGCAAACAACTACCTTTGACGAAACCTGGCAACCAGTCTGGGGAGAAGAAAAGGAAATCCGCAATCAGTATAACGAACTGGCAGTCATTCTGTTTCAGCCAATGAACGACCGTTCCATCGTTGTTCGCTTCCGCCTGTTCAATGATGGTTTGGGATTCCGTTATGAATTTCCGCAACAGAAATCACTGAACTACTTCGTTATCAAGGAAGAACATTCCCAATTTGCCATGGCAGGCAACCATATCGCATACTGGATACCGGGCGATTACGACACTCAAGAGTACGACTACACCATCTCCCGTCTATCGGAAATCAGAGGTTTGATGCAACAGGCGATCACTCCAAATTCTTCTCAAACCCCATTTTCACCGACAGGTGTACAGACGGCACTGATGATGAAAACAGATGATGGTTTATACATCAATCTGCACGAAGCCGCTTTGACTGATTATTCTTGTATGCACCTCAATCTGGACGACAAAAACATGATATTCGAATCCTGGCTGACACCGGATGCAAAAGGGGATAAAGGTTACATGCAGACTCCGTGCAACTCTCCGTGGCGTACGATCATCGTCAGTGATGATGCACGTAACATTCTCGCCTCCCGCATCACCCTCAACCTGAACGAACCTTGTAAGATTGCAGACGCCGCCTCCTGGATTAAACCGGTGAAATATATAGGCGTATGGTGGGACATGATTACCGGAAAAGGTTCCTGGGCTTATACAGATGAACTGACCAGCGTGAAACTTGGCGTTACAGACTACTCCAAAACCAAACCGAACGGCAAACATTCTGCCAATACAGCTAACGTGAAACGTTACATCGACTTTGCCGCAGCCAACGGATTTGATGCAGTGCTGGTAGAAGGTTGGAATGAAGGATGGGAAGACTGGTTCGGCAACAGCAAAGACTATGTATTTGACTTCCTGACTGCATATCCTGATTTCGACGTACAGGAAATCCATCGTTATGCTGCAAGCAAAGGAATTAAAATGATGATGCACCATGAGACTTCTGCATCTGTTCGCAACTACGAACGTCACCTGGATAAAGCTTACCAATTCATGGTAGACAATGGATATAACTCGGTTAAAAGCGGTTATGTGGGTAATATCATTCCACGCGGAGAACATCATTACGGTCAATGGATGAATAATCATTACCTGTATGCCGTGAAAAAAGCCGCCGATTATAAAATCATGGTCAATGCACACGAAGCAACCCGTCCAACCGGTATCTGCCGTACATATCCCAATCTGATCGGTAATGAATCCGCACGTGGAACAGAATATGAATCATTTGGAGGAAATAAAGTATACCACACGACGATTCTGCCTTTCACACGCCTGGTCGGTGGTCCGATGGATTACACTCCCGGCATCTTCGAGACTCACTGTAACCAGATGAATCCGGCAAACAACTCCCAGGTACGTTCAACCATTGCACGCCAACTGGCATTGTATGTCACCATGTATAGCCCTTTGCAGATGGCTGCCGATATTCCGGAAAACTACGAACGCTTTATGGATGCTTTCCAGTTTATCAAAGACGTCGCTCTCGACTGGGACAAAACAATCTATCTGGAAGCAGAACCGGGAGAATACATCACAATTGCCCGCAAAGCAAAAGGAACGGACGACTGGTACATAGGCTGCACAGCCGGTGAAAACGGCCACGACTCCCAATTAACGTTCGATTTCCTGGAACCGGGAAAACAATACGTCGCTACCGTATACGCAGATGCCAAAGATGCCGACTGGAAAGATAACCCGCAGGCATACACCATCAAAAAAGGTATCTTGAATAATAAAAGCAAACTGAATCTGCACGCTGCCAATGGCGGTGGATACGCAATCAGTATCAAAGAGGTGAAAAACAAATCAGAGGTTAAGGGATTGAAAAGACTATAAATAAAGGATAGTCTTAAAAAAAGTGTTTTCAATAGGTATTTTTAAAGAAACTTTTAAGAGAGAGAAATAATATTACTATATTGTTAACTTTAATTTTTTAAATGCATGAAGCAAGTTAAATTTAGAATCGTTCAAACGATTCTCCCCTTGTTAATAGGGATGTTTTTATCATTGGGCGCTTATGCACAGCAAATCACAGTCAAAGGACATGTGAAAGATGCTATGGGCGAACCCGTGATTGGCGCCAATGTCATTGCCAAGGGTACCACAACGGGTACCATCACTGACTTTGACGGTAACTTCACATTGAATGTTCCTCAAAATTCTATTCTGTCCATTACATTCGTCGGTTACAAAGCAGCAGAAATTAAAGCAGCTCCTTCGGTAATGGTCACACTGGAAGATGACTCTCAAGTATTGGACGCCGTAGTCGTTGTAGGTTACGGAACAGTAAAGAAAAACGACTTGACGGGATCAGTTACTGCCATCAAGCCGGATAAAATCAGCAAAGGAGTAACCACCAGCGCACAGGATATGATAACAGGTAAAATAGCCGGTGTGAATGTAATTTCCAGCGGTACTCCGGGTGGAGGAGCTACGATTCGTATTCGCGGTGGTTCATCATTGAACGCCAAAAACGATCCGTTGATCGTTATCGACGGACTGGCAATGGATAATAGCGGTGTGCAAGGTTTGACTAATCCTTTGGCAATGGTAAACCCGAATGACATCGAAACTTTCACTGTTTTGAAAGATGCTTCGGCCACCGCCATCTATGGTTCACGTGCTTCTAATGGTGTGATTATCATCACTACAAAGAAAGGGAAAGCAGGCAGCAAACCACAGGTGAACTATGAAGGTAACGTTTCCGCCGGTATACTGCAAAAGACAATAGACGTAATGGATGCCAATGAATTCAAAGGATACGTATCCAAACTTTATGGTGAAGGAAATGCTCCAAGCCCCTTCGGTGAAGCAAACACTGACTGGCAGAAAGAAATTTTCCAGACAGCCGTTAGTACAGACCATAACGTGACTGTAAGCGGTGGTTTGAAAAATATGCCTTATCGTGTTTCTTTCGGTTACACCAATCAGAATGGGATCCTGATGACATCTAATTTCGAGCGTTATACCGCCTCCGTCAATCTGACACCCTCTTTCTTTAAAGATCACCTGAAGTTCAATATCAATGCTAAAATGATGTGGGCCAACCAACGTTATGCTGACGACGGGGCTATCGGCGCAGCTTTGACCATGGACCCGACCCAACCTGTATATGACTCTTCGGACATGTACAAAAACTTCGGTGGATTCTACCAACCGACCAGTGACGGTAGTTCATATAACGATCCGGAATGGCCGCTTACACTGGAAAGTAATTCAACCGCCAACCCTGTTTCCCTACTGAAACTAAAGAAACATACTTCCAGAAACACCAGTTTTATCAGCAATGTAGAAGTAGACTATAAATTCCACTTCCTCCCTGACCTGCATATCCATGCTAACGTAGGCGGTGACTACTCGGAAGGTAAGGAAAAGAATGTAAATTCACCTTATGCCCCGGGCTCTTATTACTATGGTTGGAACGGGACTGACTACGGCTACAAATATAACCTGTCGGTGAATGCCTATGCACAATATTCCAAAGAAATCGGGGATCATTATGTCGACGTAATACTGGGTGGTGAAGAGCAACATTTCCACTATACCGGATATAAAGTCGGACAAGGAACAAATCCGTTAACAGGCGAAGCCTACAATCCGAATCTGCGCTCACAAACAGCCTGGGGACATCACAGTACATTAGTTTCTTATTTTGCCCGCGTAAATTATACATTACTTAGCCGTTATTTGCTGACAGCCACTTTCCGCCAGGACGGTTCTTCCCGTTTCTCTAAAGACAACCGTTGGAGTAGCTTCCCTTCTGTTGCTTTGGGATGGAAACTGAAAGAAGAAAATTTCCTGAAAAACGTAGAAGTATTGTCAGATCTGAAACTCCGCCTCGGATGGGGTATCACGGGTCAGCAGAACTTAGGCGACGATTATGATTTCCCTTATATGGCACTGTACCGCGTCAACGCAGCCGGAGGTTATTATCCTTTCGGGGATACCTATTATGGCACTATGCGTCCTAAAGCTTATAACGAAGACCTGAAATGGGAAGAGACAACGACTTATAACGCAGGTTTCGACTTTGCTTTCCTGAACGGACGTATCTCCGGCTCGATGGATTACTATTACCGGAAAACCGACGATTTAATCAATACCGTAAAGATTGCGGCGGGGACTAACTTTAATACCCAACTGATCAGCAACATCGGTTCATTAAAAAATACGGGGCTTGAATTCACCATCAATGCCAAACCTATTGTAACCAAAGATTTTGTCTGGGACTTGGGATATAACATCACTTGGAACAAAAATGAAATCACTAAACTGACCGGAGGAGATGATTCTAATTACTATGTAGAAACCGGAGGTGTATCTACTGGTATTAGCGGTGCAACCTGCCAGGTACAGAAAGTAGGTTATCCGATGAACTCATTCTTCGTTTACCAACAAGTGTATGATAAGGATGGAAAACCGATTGAAAACATGTTCGTAGACCGTAACGGAGATGGTGTCATCAACGCTTCGGACAAATATATCTATAAAAAACCTGCCGCTGACGTATTGATGGGACTGACTTCCAAATTCACTTATAAAAATTGGGATTTAAGCTTTGCCCTCCGTGCCAGCCTGAATAACTATGTGTACAATGACGTACTGGCCAGTAAATCCAGTGTCGGCAAGGGAGGAATCTTTAATCATGGATACTATTCCAACCGCCCGACAGCTGCCGTGAATCTGGGATTTGAAGGAAAGGGAGACTATTATCTGTCCGATCGTTTCGTTGAGAATGCTTCATTCTTGCGTTGTGATAACATAACAGTAGGTTATAGCTTCAAAAATTTACTGAAGTCCCAGGCTTATAAAGGTATCAACGGCCGTATTTACGGTACTGTACAGAATCCCTTCGTTATCACCAAGTATACAGGACTCGATCCTGAATCGGTTATCAGTTCAGGAAATGATGCCGGAGTAGCAGGTATTGACAGGAACATTTATCCTCATCCGATCACTATCCTGTTCGGGCTAAGTCTTCAGTTCTAAGATTGTAATTTATTAAAAAGTAGACTATTATGAAGTTCAAATATATAAAATCAATAGTTTCAGCAGCGTTGTTCCTTAGCCTGACCACCGGAATGACCTCCTGTATCAATGACCTGGATATATCTCCAATCGATCCTCAGATGACTGCCACCTTCGACCAAGATATGTACTTTACCAAACTATACGCTTCACTGGGACTTACCGGACAAAAATTGAGCGAAGATCCGGATATCGCAGTAAAGGACGAAGGTCAATCCTGTTTCTATCGCGCTCTTTTCACTAACAATGAATATGGCACTGATGAGATGATATGGACCTGGCAAGAAAATGCCGGTATCCCCGAACTAACTTATATGCGTTGGAACTCCTCTCATCAGCAGACAGAAATATTATATAATCGTTTAGCATATAATATCACACTCTGCAATTTCTTCCTGGATCAGATCGCCGGAAAAGAGGATGCTACCTCCGTTCAGCAACGTGCCGAAGCCCGTTTTCTCCGTTCCTTATTTTACTATTATCTGATGGACACCTTCGGAAAAGCTCCTTTCACCGAACACTTCTCCAAAGAGAATCCTCCTCAAAAGACGGCCTCCGAACTGTTCGCTTATATTGAAAGCGAACTGGAAAGCATCGAAAATGATATGAGCGAACCGCGTCAAGCTCCTTTCGGACGTGCCGACAAAGCTGCTTGCTGGTTGCTGCGTGCCCGTTTGTATCTCAATGCCGAAGTATACACCGGACAACCGCGTTGGAATGATGCTATCACCTATGCCGGCAAAGTGCTCGATCCCTCCAATGGATACGGATTGTGTGGAAATTACGAACAACTTTTTATGGCAGACAATGATGAAAATCCCGATGCTAAAAAAGAAATCATCCTTTCTATCCGTCAGGATGGTGTACAAGCAAAGAGTTACGGAGGAAGTTACTTCCTGATTGCTGCAACGCAAAAGAGCGACATGCCGAATCGCGGAACAAATGACCCTTGGGAATGTATCCGTACACGCAAAGCACTGGTTGACAAGTTCTTCGCAAACAGTGAGGATATTCCTTTCACCGAATATACCGATAATAAATGGCAGAATGTGAGAGATGTGCAGGCTGCTGCAAAAGATGAACGCGCCTTGTTCTATACAACCGGTCGCAAAGCCGAACTGGAAAGTGTAGGTAAATTCACCGACGGACTTTCATTTATGAAATGGAGTAATCTGCGCTCGGACGGACAACCCGCTCACGATGCTAAAATTCCTGATACGGACATTCCGTTCTTCCGTTTGGCGGAAGCTTATCTGATTCGCGCGGAAGCCTATTTGAGAGCAGGCGGCGCAAATGCACAACAAAATGCCTGGTTGGATATCAAAGCCCTCAGAGACCGTGCCAAAGCAACAGAAATACCCTCTGCCAATAACCTGACATTAGATTATATTCTGGATGAACGTGCCCGCGAATTGTATCTGGAAGGATTCAGACGCACAGATTTGATCCGTTATGGCTATTTCACCTCAAGCACCTACCTCTGGGATTGGAAAGGCGGTTCCTTTGAAGGAAACGGTGTGAGTTCGATCTATAATCTCTATCCGATACCGAAAACAGAAACGCTGACGAATACAAATATGACTCAGAATCCGGGATATTGATAGAACCTTTATTCACGTTTTAAAGACTGAAAACAATGAAAAACCTATATAAACTATTTACATTGACAATGGGGCTACTAGCTCTGTCCGCCTGTGAAGCAGACCGTGACAGCAACCCTGTGTTGAACGAACCGGATACGTTCGTACTGAATGTGCCAGCTTTTGCTTCCAACAACGTGTACGACCTTAAAAACTCCGAATCATTGGAATTAACCTGTACACAACCGGATTACGGGATTCCGATGGCAACCACTTATTCAGTACAAATTTCACTGGAAGAAAATTTCGTTGACGCTCATGCAGAGACAAATACGGAAGCTAATTATACAACTTTGGGTACTACCCATTCTTCTGCCAAAATGGAAGTGAAAGCTTTAGAATTTGCATTGGCACTGGGAGACTTGTGGAGTGCATCCTCCGATGAAGAATTTCCGACCACTCCCATACCCGTTTATGTACGCCTGAAAGCGGAACTGACCGATAGTGGTCGTGGCATCGCTTTTTCGAATGTAATTGAACTTCCCAAAGTATTGGGATATAAAGCTGTACCGCCTCTCGAATTACCTTCCAGTATATTTATCAATGGCTCGATGGCAGGTAGTAATTGGAGCAACTGGGTGCCTTTGGCAGCAGTAAACGGAATGTCCAAGTTCTTCGGTTTATTCTATTTCGGAGGCACTGATATGTTCAAGTTCGGTACTAAAGAAGGAGAATACATCGGATTCAACGATCCACGTCTGACAATAGCCTCGGATGCATTCACCGGATCGGATGATGGATTTGGCGGACAAAATATCAGCGTTAATGTCACAGGCTGGTATACAGTGATCATGTCTGTAAGCATCAAAGGGACTGATTATGCCTTTACGCTGGATATTGCTCCGGGCGAAGTTTGTCTGATAGGCAATGCTATAGGAGATTGGACATTCGGCGATAAAGGCAAATTCCAAGCACCAACAACGGCAGATGCAGACTTTGTTTCACCGGTATGCACCGGAGGCGGAGAATTGCGTATGTCCGTCAAAGTTCCGGGAGAAGACTGGTGGCGTACGGAGTTCGCTATACCTAATGGAAAAATCGTGTTCCGTGAAAACAAAAGTGTGATTGACAGTTGGTCGGAAATAGGTCCTGAATATGCGATAAACGTTAAGGCAGGGCAGAAAATAAATCTGAACTTTGTTCAGAAAACAGGTTCCGTTACTCAATAATCGTTAACTTTAATAACTGAATATCATGAAAAGATTATCATATATGGCGTGTCTGTTGCTTGCTTCGGCAGCTTTCACCGCTTGCGATGAAGATTTTAAGGACTGGGCTGATCCCCAGTCCAATCCCCAGGAAGAAGCTATAACTGCAATGGTAGATATAACTCCGGTTGCCAGTATGAAACTTGAAGAACAGCCGGGCGATTCTGTGGTAATCGCCTCTGTTTCTTCGATTGCAGAAAACTTCTCACTCACAGCTTGTAATATAGAATTAGTTGCCGAAGGGCAGATATTAAATCTACCGTCAAAAGTAAAAGATGGGAATATAAAAGTCAGGTTGACAGAACTTGACCAAAAAGTGGCAAGTTTGTATAAGTCACAAAAATCTTTAGAGCGCGAAGTCACTTTAAAGCTGACACCGGTAGTCATGACAACCAACGGTGAAGCAACTTCACTGACTGAATACCCGGAAATGCAATCTGCCATCACTCCGGTCGCAACTCCGGCTGTGGATACGGAATACTATATAGTAGGTGATCTAAACAGCTGGCAGATGGACAAATCGACAGCCACAAAGCTCGAAGTAGACAAAGACAATCAGTATCTCTTTTCAGTAGTCGTCGAGTCGGAAGAGAAGTTTGATTTCAAGATTGTCCCGGGAAGTGCGATAGAAGCTCCGGATGCCTGGCAAAGAGCCTTGGGTGCTTCCAAAGTAATAGAAGATCCGGATCCGGGATTATTGGCTTTCAGGGATAAAGAAGGAGCCGACCCGGATAATCTCACCTGCGCCGGCGGAAAGAAAATGAAAATTACGATTAATGTAGAAGATTATACATACACAATCAAGGAGGATCTACCCGAGCACATGTACATCAATGGATCTCCGTACAGTCTTGGGTGGGATTGGGCAGTAGCTCCTGAAATGGTTCCTGTCACACAGACTCCCGGAATGTTCTGGAGTATACAATATTATACGGCGGGAGACCAAATCAAGTTTGCTCCGGTTAGAAAATGGGAAGGAGACTTTGGTTATGACGAAGAAATCTTATCTCCGGAAGCAATTGATTTCGCCGAATTAACATCCTCAGGAGGCAATATTGGCATTGGTAAATCCGGATGGTATCTGGTAATTGTCGCAGTGACTACAGAAGGAAAAACAATTTCATTCCGTTTGCCGGAAGTTTACCTGTTGGGAGGTGTGATTAACAATTCGTGGAATTGCGATGAAACGACCTTGTTCAGGATTCCGACCGATAAAACAAGCGACTTCATATCACCGGCAGCAACCGTTACAGGCATGGCACGTATTTCTACTACGGCTGTAGATGCCGGAGGCTGGTGGAAGAGCGAATTTACACTTGATCTGGCTAATGAAGGCGATGGTACTATCGTTTACCGTGAGAATAAGAACGTATCGGATAATCTAAGCGAACTTGGCTACGAATGTAATGTAAAAGCCGGTCAGAAAGTCCATATTAACTTTACGACAGGCAAAGGTAAAGTCGAATAACTATCAGACACTCTTAAACAGCACAACGAGTAGAATCAATTACGATCATATCTCAAGTCTCCCTCTTCGGGAAAGAGGAGATTTGAGATATGATCGAAATCTGACACACTCAAAGCTAAATATAGTACCACTACATTGGAAGAAGAATTCTAAAATAAGGCTTATGAAAGACTTTAAATATATTTGGCTCCTTTTATTGCTGATACTCAACAGCTTTGGAGCTTGTTCAGATGATGATCCGTTGATGCCGGGCGAGCGTCCTTCGTCCGGAACTGATCCTGCCCCGGAAGAACAAGTTCTCCACGACGGATTTAATTTTGATCCGGCTATTCCTAAAGCGGATGAACCACTGACTATCACCTTCAAAGCACCCGAAGGAAGTAACTTCTATGGTTACGCTGACGACTTGTACTTACACTCCGGAACAGGAGCAAACTGGACAGGTGCACCTACATGGGGAGATAATCAGAATAAATACAGACTGAAAAAGACAAAGGACAATGTGTGGAGTATCACCCTTTCCTCATCTATCCGCCATTTCTATTCTGTTGCTCCATCTACTCCCTTACAGACCATTAACCTGATTGTACGTGATGCGGAAGGTAGTCAACAAACCTACGATTACGCAACTTTAGTAGAAGATAGTCAAAACGGATTTATCTGGGAAGAACCGCAAAAAACCCCTCTCCCCATATCCGGAGAAGAAAAAGAGGGTATTCATATCCATTCGGCCACTTCGATAACGCTTGTATTATATGATAAGGACAGTCAGGGCGGTCATAAAGATTGTGTATTTGTAACAGGTAATTTCAACAACTGGAAACTGGATAGTCGCTACATGATGAAATATGACGAAACAAACCATTGCTGGTGGATCACTCTGGAGGAATTGACTGCCGGTGAAACACAGTTCCAGTACTTTGTGTACAGTGCTTCGGATGGCGGTACTTACTTGTGCGATCCTTATTGTGAGCAAGCATTGGAAAAGGGAGTGGATACCAACTTTCCCACTGGCGCACAAGCACCTTACGTATCAGTCGTAAGCACAAACCCACAACCCTATCAATGGAGTGCCGGAGAATTTGAGATGAAGAATAAAGAAAATCCGGTTATCTATGAGCTCTTGTTGCGGGATTTTACTTCCAGTGGAAATCTGGCAGGAGCAATGGAAAAGCTGCCTTACTTAAAAGAACTGGGAATAGATGCTATCGAACTGATGCCTGTACAAGAATTTGCAGGTAATGACAGTTGGGGATACAACACCGGACTATACTTTGCACTGGATGCCTCGTATGGAACTCAAAATGAATATAAAGCTTTTATTGACGCCTGCCATCAGAATGGAATCGCCGTTATTTTCGATGTAGTCTACAACCATACGAACAATGATAATCCGTTTGCCCGTATGTACTGGGATACGTTTAATAACCGCCCTTCCACTAAGAATCCATGGCTGAACGCTGTAACACCGCATCAGAAGTATGTTTTTTCACCGGATGATTTCAATCACACTTCAGAACAAACAAAAGCTTTTGTCAAACGCAACCTGAAATATCTGTTAGATACTTACCACATCGACGGTTTCCGTTTCGATTTCACCAAAGGTTTCACACAGAAACAGACAACAGGTGATGATGATTTGGCGGCAACCGACCCTGCTCGTGTATCAGTACTGAAAGAATACTACGAAGCCGTAAAAGCTGTCAAAGAAGATGCAATGGTTACCATGGAA
Organism: Bacteroides sp. D2; assembly: GCF_025147085.1. Lineage (NCBI taxonomy): Bacteria > Pseudomonadati > Bacteroidota > Bacteroidia > Bacteroidales > Bacteroidaceae > Bacteroides > Bacteroides sp. D2. Next base: position 550,387 of record NZ_CP102261.1, read on the forward strand.
CATTTCTGTGCAAATGAAGAAACAACTTTAGCCACAGAAGGAATTCATTTTTGGAGGAATATGAACCATTCTTATTGTCAGTCGGCTATGGGCTGGAAAGATAATAGTGATTTCTCCGGATTATATGACACCACCCGTCCGAATCAATTTGTGGGCTATATGGAAAGTCATGACGAAGAGCGGTGTGCCTATAAACAGATTGAATACGGAAATGGAGCCTTAAAAACCAACCTGTCCGAACGGCTCAAACAGTTATCATCCAACGCCGCATTCTTCTTTACGGTTCCAGGTCCGAAAATGCTTTGGCAATTCGGCGAAATGGGGTATGATATTTCAATAGACGAAAATGGACGTACCGGAAAGAAACCAGTCCTTTGGGAATATCAGACAGAGCGTAAAAGCTTGGTAGATATTTATACAAAACTAATCACTCTACGGACAACACACTCCGATTTATTCAACGCTTCTTCTCAATTTACCTGGAAAGTCAGTTATAATGATTGGGATAATGGACGTACACTGACATTGAAAGCTGTGAATGGGAAACAACTTCATGTGTATGCGAATTTCACCAATGCATCTATCGATTATACTATTCCTGAAGGTACATGGTATCTATATCTGGAAAATGGGAATCCCGTGGAGGGAGAAAAAAAGATCAGTGTTCCTGCACACGAGTTCCGCTTATACACCAACTTTGCCGAATAACGAGCGGGTGTTTTGAGCAGAAAGGAAGATTTAACTAATAAGCATTGAAGATTCTCTAACGACAAAGGCACAAAGATGGCAGGTTATTTTTCTGCTACTTCTTTGTGCCCTTGTTTTATATTTTGTTCCGTATTATGCCTGACCTTTTATTTTGTTGAAACATAATTAGACCTGTGTCTCTCCCTCGATATACTCTTCCAAAAAGAGATTCTCTCCGTCAAACACGGCATAAGAGAAGAAGTTAATCCAGTCTCCCAAAATCAACACACGGGAGGTGGCGCTCAACATCAAATCCAGTTCAATGTGACGATGTCCGTAAATAAAGAAGTTGATATTGGGATGGCTTTTCAAGTAGTCTTTGGTATATAGTACCAAGTGTTCCTTGTTTTCTCCCATATAATCCGGTTCCTTTCCGTCCGCCCGTTTTTGTCGGCTGTGCTTAGCCCATGTTAAACCCAATTCAACACTCCAGCGGGGATGAATAGCAGAAAACATCGTTTGCAAAGTTTTGCTGTGGAACATCGAACGAAGTAGCTTGAACTTCTTATCCGGATCACCCAAGCCGTCACCATGAGCAAGATAAAACTCCTTTCCGTAGATTTCAGTAGTCAATGGTTCGCGATGCATGATGACACCACACTCTTTGGTGAGATAGTCTCCACACCAGATGTCATGATTACCTATAAAAAAATGCACCTCTACACCCATATCTGTTAGTTCGGAGAGCTTCCCCAAGAAACGGGTGTACCCCTTAGGAACTACCAGCCGGAATTCATACCAGAAGTCGAACATATCTCCCAGTAGATAAATGGCGGAAGCCTTATGCTTTATACTATCGAGGAAGTTCACCAAACGCCGTTCTTGAGTACGCCCGTGCTCAATAGCACGAGAACCAAGATGTGCATCGGAAAGAAAATAAATGTTCTTCATTTAATTACCAGTTACGAGATCTAATAACGAATTACAACTTATAAAATCAGAGCACTGCCTGACATAGAACGATTAAAGAAAACCTAATTCCAATTTGGCTTCTTCACTCATCATGTCTTTATCCCATTCAGGTTCGAAGACCAGATTGATGGTGGCGGAATTCACTCCTTCTACTGACTCCACTTTTTGGCGAATATCCTCCATAATAAAATCAGCAGCCGGACAATTGGGAGCTGTCAGCGTCATATCGAGTGCCGCTTCTCCACTATCGGAGACGTCAATCTTATAAATCAGTCCAAGATCGTATACATTGACCGGAATCTCCGGATCGTACACTGTCTTTAGCATAGCTACAATCTTCTCTTCTATTTCAATTTTTTCCATACGTCCTTATTTATTATGTATCGCAAAGATAGAGATAAAAAATGAAACATAAAAAATTAGGCACGGAATGCGTATCCCGTGCCTAAAGAATATATCATTTACTCTCTATCTCCGGTTACTAAAAAACACACCGGAACAGTAAATTGTTGTAAGAGTAGTCTTAATCTACTTTCTCACCGAAATCTGTCTGTTGTTGCTCCACTTCTTTCAGTTTTAATTCATTCAGTTCACGACGGCGGCGTTCCAACTCCAGTTCAGCATCACTCTTCTTGTCCATGGAGAACGATTCGGATGGCTTAGGCAACGCTTCTTCTTTCTTATCAAATATCAATGGATACATTGGAGCGGAAGATGTTAGTTCCAGTTCACCGCTTACGGGCATCTGTGATCCCTCAAACAAAACACTGGCTCTTACCTTAATCTTTCCGGGAGTCGTGGTCGACTGGATCAATACGGGAGCACTGCCCCATTTCACCGGAGCAGGATTTGCCAATACATTAGCTCCGCCCAAAATACGTCCCTCTCCTTCTACAAAGAACTTGATATAATAATTATTCAAACGCTTTACATTTCCATTCTTATCTGTGATTTCTGCCACAACAGTAACAAAATCAGATCCATCAGCACGCAGTCCGATTCCTTCGTTGTCTACTCTCAAACGAATCTGTTCTGCACGGCGGGCGGGCATTACTTTATGTGTAGCCACCACCTTGCCATCCATCAGTCCCTCTGCCAGGAAATAGACGTCCGCATCATGCTTTTCACGAGTCATCTTCTTATCAACCATAAAGTCAAATATCCCGGGGAAAGTTATTACCGGAGAAGGCATTCCTTTTCGTGTCTTGTCTTTTTTATAGGTATAAGTTTGCCCATCTTTATTCACAGTCAAACGAACTTCATCGCAGTTGGAATACACCGTTACATCTCTGCTTGAGAACGGTGTCATCTCGTGAGCGATATAAACCATCGGTCCGCTTTCTGCCAAACTCTCGGAAACGACAGCCGGACGTTGCGCCTTAAACATATAATAGGAATACTTAGGCTGACGGAATACATCCATCAATCCACCATAGAACGGGTCCGGGTGGTATCCCCGCTGATGATCGAACGAATGCCACAAGCATCCGCCGACATGCCAGGGAGACTCTTTATACAAACCATCATAGCAAATGTAATTATAATAAGGAGAAGCGTAATGAGCAGCCTGTATAAGCATAGGCTGTTCTCCCCAGTTACGGGCTGTGCGACTTGGAGAATTGTGCGAACTCCAATCATCGACATTATCTCCCCACTCGCGTGTAAAATATGTAATTTTAGGATCACGTTTTGAAAGATCCATCGGATGGGCAAACTGTACCGGAAAATATTGCGAGCCCTTGGCTTGCACATCACAACCGGAATAGCAAGACGGATAAGGATATTCCTCATCAACAATCCCTTTCACACGCCCGGCAAAATCTTCCGGATACCATGTTTCATTCAAGATCGGTTCCCACAGCCATACACAAGGATGGTTACGGTCACGACGAACCATATTACGTATATCATTATAAACCCGTTTGGCAAAAATGGGTTCGTCATTCCAGAATTGCCATCCCGGAGTATTCACGATAACAAACAGACCAAGTTCATCACAAGCATCCATAAAAGCAGGATCTTGCGGACAATGTGCATTACGGATTACTTCCAGCCCCAAATCTTTCAGTTTCTTGGCGTCACGCCAGTGAATACTATTGGCAACCGCATTTCCTACAACTGCAAAATCCTGATGCCGATTAGCTCCCATCAAAGGTTTACCATAAGGTTTTCCATTCAGCCAGAAGCCATCTTTTCCCTTAAATTCGATACTACGGATACCGACGCGACGACGATAACCGTCTACTACATTTCCATTCTTATCATAAATACGTACACACAGATTATACAGATAAGGTGATTCAGGAGTCCATAAATGCGGCTGCTCTACTTTCATCTTTCCATTATGACTTGTCGCAGTCCCTTTACGGATATTCAGTTTCACATCTGACGATGCCACTTCTTTTCCTTCACGGTCTACTAAAGAATAGGAAATTTTTCCTGCAAAGCCCTGTTTGTCTTCATTACGTATATGCGCTTTCAAGAGAATATCTGCCGATTGCTCCGATACACGATCTGTGGCAATAAACAGTCCGCCTCCTGCTATTTCGTTCTCGTAATTCGGATCCGTGATAAACACATAATTATGTGCAATCAGCCAGCAATCCCGATAAATGCCTCCCAAATAGGCATAATCTAACACATCTTGTGGTTTTCCAGGCGCATAGGTCGGATCGTCGCTATTATCAGCCCACACCGCAATCACATTGTCCTCTCCCCACTTTAATGCATCAGTCACATCTACCGATACGGGAAGATAGCCTCCAAAGTGCTCTGCCAATAATTTACCGTTTACATAAATCTTACTTTTACCCATAATGGCTTCAAAGTGCAGAAACAGTTTCTTTCCTTTCAATGCTTCGGATGGAGTAAAGTGTTTACGATACCATACTTCCCCCTGATAATTGATGCAACCACTAGCCTCAGTAGGAAGATACTCGATACCATTAGGTAAAGACACCACCTGCCAGGCTTTGTCGTTAAATTCTTTTGCTTCGGCACCCACCGCACTTCCTTTATAAAAGCGCCAGGCAGGATTCATCGAGTACACATCACGCCCGGTATCCGGCAACCGGAAGAAACCGGCTATTGAAAATTCCGGTTCATGGGCATAACCCATAAAAAACAGAGATAAAAGCAGTAAGCTAACAAAGATTCGTCTCATATAAAGTTTTATTTTATAATGAATGTCATGTTGTCTGTCGCAATCAACCCAAAGATGTCTTCGACATACAAAGATAGTATATTCCAGATACGAATCCCCCTATTTGTCCTCTTCATATACAAAACAAGGATAAATAAGGGGTTCCAAACTAATACCTGTCAGTTATTATTCATCCGGTTGAATGAGTAAAGGTACTCTGGCACTATCGGTTCCTGTATTTTCAACATACTTGTAACCAGAGCCAGCTACCGCTTGATTCATGGATGTTATTTTGTCAATAAGGGCAGCAGCATCGCTTACCTTAGTTGAAGTTGGTAAGTTTCCACCCGGATTCGAAACTCCGTCGGACATAAAATAACATTCGTTTGCTGTCACTGATCCCGTTGATATTCCACAAATGGTAACAGAAGCAGTGCCAGAAAGCACAGAAGTTGAATAACATCCTGTCAAAGTTCCACCATTTTTCACCAAACCACCAATGTTTCCGGACGCTTTGGCCACTATTTCACCAGCAGCAAACGAAGCGGTTACAGGTCCTTCGTTTCCTCCCACCAGGCCACCGGCATTCACAGCTGTAAATGCAGTGATAGTCATCAAAGAATAACAGCCAGTTATGGTTCCCTGAACATTCCAACCCACAAGTCCTCCGATGGCACCTTCACCATTACCTCTATATATAAAGGATACCTCCTTGTCAATCGAAGAACCTTGTATTTGTGCCTTAGACCACCATCCGTTCACACCTGCCAATCCACCGGCATTTACTTTACCACCGGCAACAGTCAGTACCACATTGCCTTTTACCTTACAATCCTTTATCATTGACTCACCAGTCTGATTATGTCCGGTAATAGCCCCTAACTTAGCATCTGCTCCATTGACAGTCAACGCTCCTCCATCAATGACGCAATTCTGAATCGTTCCGGTATTTATTGCTGCAAATGCTCCAGCTGCGCCTGGCACTTGTTTCACCGTTACATCTTTAAGGGTTAAATTTTTAATGATACCATTATTAGTTATAAACAAACCGGCATCGTTTCCTGTTGCTTCAATTGTAAGACCGAAGATAGTCTTGCCATTGCCGTCCAATGTACCTTTAAACTCCGTAACCGGTACCCATGCCTCTTTAGTCGACATATCAAGATCAGCATCTAATGTAATTACCGTAGCAGCATTCGTCATAACAGTCGGTTCACTTGCCAAATTTATCAACCCGTCTTCTTTCTTGACTAAATACTTACCCGCTTCAGTCTCCTCATATCCCAAGTCTGCCACCAGCATAAATGATATACCATATCGCTTTCCAGCCACATATTTATATTCATCTCCTGCTACCACCGATTCGGCATTATAAAGTTCACTGATCTTTCCTTTTTTCTCTATTGTTTCCGTAGAGGAAGAATCTCCCACTTTTTCTATCGTAGCAGTAAAGGTTAATTCTGTATCCTTTGTCATGTCTGCCATCGGGAAGAAACTCAAATAACCGTATGCAACTTCATTCTTTGCCATTTCCAAACTTGTCATAGACAAAGTCAGACTATTACTTTTATCACCATACGTTTTCTCTTCTCCCGAAACTGTCAACGTTTTTGGGAAAATAGCAGCATCAGCCGAAACAACCACCTTTGTCACTTTATAGGCATCCGGTCTTCGATTGGTGAATTTAAACTGATAAAGAGCTGTCAAATGTTCAAACTTAAGATTGGTGACGGTAGTCCCATTCACCGTGCCTTTAGCAAGCATGTGCATCGTATTCTGCAACTCTGCTTTTTGGGCACTTTGCGTAGCATCTCCCAACGTAAAAGTGAAAACATTCCCTAGAGTCGGAGCATCTTTTTTCGGATAGATTCCCCAAACAGTAGCTCCCTCTTCAAAGTTACCATTCCCTGTGAATTCCACATTTCCCGACGGTTCACTCTCATCATAATTTATGGTTGTGAAATCATAGCCATTTGTTCCATTCCAAAGTGTAACCTTATCATCGGCATTCCACATAAAGGAACTACCGTCATCTTGTACGTTGGCACGTGTAGATGATTCTTTGTCCGTATTTTCATACCCCCGGATAGAAGCAACAGCCACATAAGTCTGTGATTCTCCCCGTTGCAATTCATCCCCACCTTCAATGAAAACATCTTCTTTACAAGAGCTTAGGGTGGCTGCACTTAGCAGCCCGATCCCTAATAAAGAATAGATTTTATTCATGATTTATTTTTTTCCGTTATCAGTTATTTAAATATCACCACCATCTCCAAAATCTGATCCACCGAAGCCAGGTTCTTTCACAGCCCCCTGTAGAATCAACGGACAGTATAAATTGGATCCTGCATCCTCATTCACTTTAAAGCTAAAACCAAATTCTGGATCCTTGGCTTCTATTGCCAGATTCATCTGACGTTTCTTATCCTTGAGTTGAGTAGCTGTTACCTTACTAATTCCATTTACAGATCCGCTTCCTACAGGATTAGTCACCGTCTCGCCTACGAAATAACACTGGTTGATTCCTGTTGAATTCGAAGCGACGAAAGCTCCCAATTTATTACTTCCAGCATTATTAGTCACATTTATCTGCGTGGTCGAGTAGCAAGCCGTCACAGTAGCATCAGCATTATTAATGGTATTCTGTGCAATGAAACCGCCAGTATTATTATAGATAGTTCCACTAATTGAACCGGCTACATAACAGGCCAGAACCGTACCGTTACTATTAGCCCCTATAAGTCCTCCTACTTGTCCGGAACAAGAAACCTCAAGTTTGGCTAATGAGTAACAACCTTTGACTTTACCGGAGTTGTTCCAGCCAACAAGTCCGCCGACACAGGATGCACCACTAGAGTTACTAGGATGCTTGATTGTTACATCTGCACCGACATACGAATTTATAATAAGAGCCGTTCCATTAAAATGCTCACCAACCAAGCCACCATAATTAGAATTACCAGCACCACTCAAATTAAGGTTAATAGTTCCACTGATAACTTGACAACCTTCTATTCTTCCTTCGGAGTTTCGACCGATCAAACCACCAAAAACTGCCGGTTTTATAACGGTTGCAGTCACTCCCTTGACTGTACAATTCTGAATGACACTCGTTGAACTTTCGGCAGCCAATGCTCCTGCTCCCTCTGTGATATCAGCAGAGAAACTTACATTTTCCAAAGTCAAATTCCGGATAGTTCCCGTATTGGTAGCAATAAAACCTTTATTAGCTATTTGCAAATTGCGGATGGTAACACCATTACCTTCAAATACACCTCCAAACGCACTAATAGGTTCCCAAAGTTCATTACCCATATCAATCACTTTTATTCCATCCCCTGCCGGTTCATCGATATATTCTTTTTCTAAAGTAACAGTTGCCTTACGGTATTCATCCGCAATTTTATTCCATCCGAATAATCCAGTCTTATTATAGATATGAATATTTCCATCATCATCGATCATATAGCCCTCATCAGGAATTCTGAAACGATAATCTACCTCAAAATCCATTTTATAATGCTTGCCGGCTGCAAACTGATTGGCAGTAGCATCCATATCAAGTCCGATGTTATCCTCCAAATCTTTGACTTTTACTTTTTTCAGCAGGATAATATCCTGTTCCACTTCATTATTCAAAACGCTTACTGTAATATTCAGTTCGGTCGTACTTTTCATCAACCGGGTATCACCATAGGTTGTAGGTAATATATTCAAATACCCGTTTAATGTTTCATTCTGCGCCAATGCTTGTCCACTCATGTCAAGTGTCAGTTTGTTACGCATACCTGAAAGACTCTGTACCACTCCGTCTTCGTCGATCTTCAACTCTGCGGGAAATACATCATCATCACTCTCCAGCGTAATATAGCGAATCTTCAGTTCCCGGTCCGACGTGTTTTTCAAACCAAACTGTATCAATGCAGTCAATGGTGAAAACGTTAATGCAGGAATCTTATTATCAGTCACATCCCCGGTGGCAACCATATAGGTAGTGGCTGCCAGTTCTGCTGTTTTTCCAGTCTGAGTAAATGTCTCCGGCATAGAAAAGGTAGCCAGGTCATTAAATGTTTTTGCTTCTTTCCGTGGAAATACCGCAATCAGCTTATGGCCATTTTCTACAGCAGCTTTTCCTGTGAATTCAGCAGATTTGTCAGGTTGGTTGTCATTATACCCCGGGGTGATAGAGAAATCATAGCCGGCTCCGAAGCTGCGATTCCATAATGTAACAGCATCTCCTTTATTCCATGTATACACTCCATTCTGCAAATTGCTGCGACCCAAAGGGGCGGACTGTTTAATAGAAGCTATAAATGAATAATCAGTCAGATTCTTGTCGGTTTCGTTCCCTTCACCGTTATTTTCATTCACTATCTTGTCCTCTTCGCAAGAGGTTAGTGCCATTGCGCCCAGCAGTGCAACGCTCAATAAGTGATAAACCTTTTTCATAACTATATAAAAGTTTGTTCGATTAAATATCTTTATTTCAACAACCATTAATACATTGGTTTGTTACGCGTTGGAGTACCACTTCCAAAATAGTCGTAGGTTGGCTTCTTATAGAAACGTATCCAGTCGATTTCCATACGTGGCGTATCATTGCTAGACTTACTTTCCTGATAAGAAATATGCTTAAAGTCGTTTGCCCAACTACCATCTTTAGCAGCCTGTTCTGCCGCAGCGTCACCAAGCGCCCATTCATTACATCCGGCAAATGTCAATAGTAAATGTAACCCTTCCGTATTGTATTTGTCCGTAAACGGCCAATGTGTAGACGAGTTCCATGAAGCCGTTCCATTAGCTATTCCGGTATAGCTGCCGTCAGTCCTCATGCGTACATTCTCTTTACCATTAATACCTAAAGCAATCTCGTTATTATCTCTCCATTCCATCCAATAGATATCGAATTCATCCATATCCGATATTATCAACTGTCCTGAAGACGGTTTATACTTATCACCGGATGAAGTGGATATATCATTCCAGTGGAAAGTCTGCCAAGCGCCATTCGGATTCGCATTGGTAGCCGGATTTTCCAGAAGATCAACCTCACCATAGGTAGACCATTGCACACCTCTGATATTTCCTTGGAACCAGACTGCCGAGTTGAAAGAGTGTTTCTTTCCACGCACACGGATTCTAACTTCCACACGAGTGCCCGGCAAAATGCGTACATTGCTGGATTCCCAAGAATCAGCACCCGTAGGCACACCATCAAACTTACTTGCATAGAGGGAGGAAACTCCAAAATCTCTTGTTCCCGTAATTTCCCCTGTCACACTGATTCCCGGATCATACGCACACCACATTTTCAAATATCCATCTTGAATCATCGTTGCATATTTCTCATTTACAACCGCTTGTACTTTCTGTGTGTTAGCCACATTCTGTGCCGCCATAAAACGTGGAGGACGATTACCATACTGATTGGGGAGTCCGGTACCTTCTGTCAAAGCATCAATCGGATGGAACTCATAAGAATTCAGGAATGTCCATCCTTCAGCAGCTAACGCTTCATTCGGATGCGGATCACCCTCCTTTATCAATAGTGCTGACGCAGCTCTGACCTCATCCCATTTTTCTACAGCCTTTTTATTGCTGGCTGATACAAATATCTGATCCGGATCTGTATAAACCCATTGCTCATTGGTTAACTCGGTGCCCGGAGTCAAACCTGCATCCGTATCAGTAACCTTAATTTCCAACTCGTCCCCATATACCGGATGAATTTCAGAATCGGTAGCAAAAGACATAGACACAGAAGTGAAAGTATTCGGTCCTTTCTCTCCTTTCACCCATATAAGTTCAGATTCAGCTGTTTTATACCCGGCTTTCACCACCAATTCGCTCGGCAGATTCTCATATTTATCCGCATCTTCACCCGCATCAATATGAACGACTACATCTTCCTTAGCTGACGCTCCTACCGTAGCGACCAGAATAAATGAGCCATACTCTTTCACCGTATTGTCCGAATTGTTCTTCAATGACAAGATGGTGTAGTGTTTATCAGATACCACAATCGGACGTTCAGCCGCATTGATCTTGTATCCTCTGACATAAGCGGTGATAGTACCCGATATAGGATATTTAGCCAGATCGTTCTTTACCTTAAATTCGGTAAATCCCTGTTTCTCACCTTTCTTCATAAAAAGATGACCGGCAAAGCCTTCAAAGACATCAGATACAGGGACATCCTTTCCTTCTACATTCTTACCTGCAAAAGTCAGAACAACGTCTATATCTTCTTCGAGTGCCAACTGATTGTCTTGCTGATCTACCTTCACAGTAAAGGTCACATTATCTCCGATAGCAGCACTTTGAGTACTGATTTCGGCCACCAGATTCCGGGCTTCTCCGATAGAGATAACCGTCTCGGTGTCATTACAGCCTGTCATTACAAGGATAAACAGGCAAATTGGTAATAATCTATAGAAATATTTCTTCATAATCTATCCTATTATATCATTATTAATGATTACCATTTCGGGTTTTGTTTCAACTTTTTGTTCAATTCCAATTCTGAAGGAGGGATCGGTAACAGATAATCCCTATCTGCATGGAATTGATATCCGCTTGGCAGAGTCCCGGCCATCGGATCCGCCCATTTGTTATCATCAAGGGTCAGACGCTCTCTGATTCTTTTCTGATTATCCGGACTGTAAGATTTGAATAAAATAGATTCATCACCTACATAAGCACCTTTACCACGCTTTCCAACAATCAGTTTATCGGCTTTCCAACGCATGAGATCATCCAGCCGGAAACCTTGCAAAGCAAGTTCAGAACGGCGTTCACGACGGATTTCCTGTAAAACAGGAGTCAATGTATAACCGAAATCGGTGAAATTAGCATCCTTTGCCGGTGCCAGATATTTCACTCCTGCACGTTCACGAAGCGCTTTCAATGTCTTATTCGCTATATCATCGCTCCACATTTCCAGTTCAGCAGCAGCTTCTGCATAAGCCAAAAGACCTTCGGCATAACGAATAATAGGTAAAGCAGTCTCACCATTACCACTTACAAAGGTGGTATCTATTCCCAAACGGATGTGATAACCCGTCAAAGAACGTGTGTTTCCATCTCCTGCCAATTTAGGAGGACTAATAGTATTCTTCTTCTTCTCATCCGTATATTCTTCCAGATGCATTGGGGTCGCAGTAGTGGCAGAAGCAAATTTGGCACCTTCATTCATCACCGTTTGAATCAATCTAGGGTCACGGCCTTCAAATGTTTCCTTAAAATCCTTAAATTTCTCATTTGTCGGATCAATAAATGTTCCATCGGCATTCAGATAATTATCCACCAGGCTTTGAGTAATTCCGGCAGCTCCTTCCGAGTCGACAACACCTGCCTTCAGATTACCGTTGACATCATGAAAGACTCCTTCATCACTCGAATATTTCCTCCACAATAGCACTTCGCCCATTCCTGACAGATCTTTGCTATTGAACAATGCCGCAAAAGCATCTCCCGGATTTTGCCCGGTTTTATACAGATCAATGCCACAACCGAACAGTTCATTTCCCCAGTTAATAACTTCACCCAAGAAATAATTTGATTCGTTAGTGGAAGATGCAAAATCATCGCTGCTGTGATACTTTTCCCAAGTTCCTTCATACAACGCCACATTCATTGCCAAAACCATGGCAGCTTCTTTATTGATACGAATTCCGGAATATTTACCGCGCGAATGCAACAGATTCTTCGCCTCAACCAAATCACTCAAAATAAATCGGGCTACCTCATTACGTGTCTTTGCGGGAATCTGTAATCCTGCGATTGTCGCATTCTCATCCCAAAAAGCATCCATTACCGGAATAGAACCGAATTTCCTCAATAAATCGAAATGCCAATAGGCACGTAAAAAGTAAGCCTCCCCTTTCAACGACAGTACATCTTCGTTTTCCTGTGCTTCGGGTACTTTATAATTATGGAAAAAATAGTTCACTTTACGCAGGTTCTGATAACCAGTCTGCCAATCGGAAGCTCCGCTAAACTGGTTATTCTGTCCATGCAAACGGGCATCATACTTTTCTGCAATAATATTGTCACTATTCTTTTCTTCACTGCGAACTCCCAAACCGAACTTACTAAAAGACGGCAACGTCATATATAGTCCGTTAATATAGTTTTCAACCTGTATGGCACCTGTCAGAAAATTACCGGCTTCCGGCTTGGTTATCGGTTCTCTATCCAGAAAATCTGAACAGGATGAAAATGGTAATATTGAAGCGGCTACAAAAGCCATTATATATATTCTTTTCATATCTTATGGTTTAAAAGGTAAATTCAATACCAAATACGTAGTTTTTATTCAACGGATATACCTTTCCGTTACCATTTTGCTTCATTGGGGAAGTCAATCCCGGAGCAGTTTCGTTACTACCCCCAGCCCATGTATTTACCTGATTCAAGGTTTCAGGATCGAATACGTCCGGCAAATTGTCAATCGTGAAGAGATTATCACAAGTGAAATACACTTTCAAGTTCTCCAATCCCATCTTCTTAACCAGTTTAGGCTGGAAGTTATAAGAAATCATCAAGTTTTTGAGTCGCATATAAGCTGCGTTCAATAAATAACGTGAGGTGTTGTAACCTACGTTCGCATTATATTCAGGACTGTCGGGTTTTGTCAGACGCGGCAGGTAAGCCCCCGGATTGTACACATTATAATAATCCAAATGTTCTTTAAAGAAGTTGGAATCACCGCTAAACAGATAAGTACTTGCAGCCATCGGGAAATCACGTTTCATGACTCCCTGGAACAATGCGGAAACTTCAAAACCTTTATAACCGGCATGTAAGTTCAGACCGAAGGAGTAACGAGGAGTCGTATTACCGATAATTTTCAAATCACCGTGATCTTTCAATGTACCCGAACCCGGATCAATTTTACCATCACCGTTCGAATCGATATATTTCAAATCACCACGTTGCCAATCCTTATTCGGTTTGAAGAAAGACATGTCTACTCCTCTCAGATATTCATCCACTTCCTGGTTGGTGAGAAACAGATCATTTGCTTCATATCCCCAGATTTCACCTAAATCCATTCCCTGGTAATAACCTTTGTTACGAACCAGACCGGTGTGGTTGTTATAAATCAATCCCTCCGGATTATTGTATTTGGTTACCACTGCTTTGTAGTCAAAGATATTGAAACCGATTCCATAACTGAAACCATTCTTCAGCTGGTCAGACCAGTTAACCGACAATTCCCATCCACGGTTACGTAGCGTTGCATTATTTACTTTAGCACGTTGGTCAACAGCAATACCGCCAATATCAGGAATTGCTTCAGCCGGGCCAATCATGTCTTTGGTCGTACGTTGGTAAATATCCGCCGTAATCGTCAAACGATTGTTAAGCAAAGTCAGGTCGAAACCTAAGTTGGCATTATCCACTTTTTCCCATGTAATGTACGGGCTTACCATAGAAGGTGTTAAAGCGACTGTACCACGTACCGGAGTAGCCGAAGTGACACCGGAAAGCAACCATGCATTTGAATAGTCCGGTCTCAATGTCATGAAGTTCAGATAATCATATAGTCCGGCTCCATTCTGATTGCCTAAACGTCCGTAAGACAAACGCACTTTCAACTGTGAAACAGGCAAGCTCCATTGCTTGAAGTAGTCGGTACGGGCAATGTCATAACCGGCAGAGAAAGAAGGGAAAAATCCCCAACGATTGCCGGAAGCGAAACGTGACGAACCATCATAACGTCCGCTAAATTCCAGAAAATAGACATTCTGGTAGTTCCAGTTCAAACGGGTATAGAATCCCATGGTTGCCCAATGGTCACGCGCTTCACTATTATAGGCTTTTCCGTTTGCATTGTCAAAAGAGAATGTATCATCGCTCATCACTCCGTCTTTATACGCATACATGCTTGAGTTTTGCTGCACTTCCATCTGGAAACCGGCCATTGCCTTAAAGAAATGGTCACCCCATTGATTCGTATATGAAGACGACACACTGGGAGACAAATAATAGTTGAATTGATTTCCACGAGTCATTGATCCCCACAAAGAATTCGAATATTCGATACCGGGATAAGAATATCCCTGCCGGGGAGCGGTAACATTCTCTATGGTTCCGTCGGGCCGTGTGGTACGGGGCTGCTTCTGCAAGAATTCATCATTCTGCACATCAAAACGAACTTTCATCTCTCCGATAATGTCCCAGCCTTTCAGAGGCGTAACAGTAGCTGCAAAAGTCATGGCATCAGAAATGCGGTTCTGCGAATAGCCCACATTGTCCAGATACAAAGCTTCATTCCATGAAGGAAGATTATAAAGCCCGGAAATAGGAACTTCAGTCACCATATTAGGCTGCGAACGAGCTATCTGATGATAAAGAATAGACATATCGGGGAGCGGGCGGGAAATCAGATTCAACGTGATATTGTTATTGAAGTTAAACTTCAACCAGTCATTCGGCTTGATCTGAAATTTGGTATTCACGTTGTATTTATCCAGAGAGTCTTCTACACGATCCAGCAAACCACCCTGGTAAGTATAACCCAGACCGACATAATAAGTCACTTTGTCCGATCCACCGGAGATACTTAGATTGTGTGAATGACGCAAAGATTTGTTTTTATAGAAATAATCAAACCAGTCGGTATTGGCATACTGCGATTCACCGCCACGCCAACCGGTATTCTCCTGATTGGCGGTAATACCGGGCAGACCTTCACCATAGGGGTTCTGCAAAAACTGATTCATCAAATCAATAGTCTCCTGTGAGAAGTATGGAGACTCACCAATTGCCGAACGGTACGCATTTTTATAATTGGCAAACTCTACAGAGTTCATCATCTCGGGCATGTTGATAGGTGCACTCATACCCACAGAACCGCGATAAGTCACCCGGGCTTTATCCTGTTTACCGCTCTTGGTCGTTACTAACACCACACCATACGCAGCACGAGCACCATACACGGCTGCTGCAGAAGCATCTTTCAATACACTGATACTTTCTATATCGGCAGGATTTACATTCTGCAAGCTCTGTTCCACACCATCCACCAATACATAAGGCTCTCCACCATTAATAGAACCGATACCGCGAATATTAAATTTGATTTCTCCGCCAACTTCACCACCGGTACCGCTTTCAGAAGCATCCGAAGCAAAGTTCAAACCAGCCACATTACCTTGTAAGGCGCTGGTTACATCCGTCACAGGACGGGTAGCGATTGCATCCGCATTAACTGTTGCTACAGCCGCTGTAATAGTATTACGTTTCTGTGTTCCCATACCGACTACCACCACTTCATCTAAAGTTTTGGAGTCTTCCTTCATCACGAACCGATTTCCTGTTAGCTTAGTGATTTTCACTTCCAAAGGAGCATAGCCCACATAGCTGACAGTTATCGTTGTACCTACTTTACCGTTAATTTTAAAGTTTCCATCCAAATCGGTAATGGTACCATCAGTAGAACCTTTCACCATAACGGTTGCTCCGATTACGGACTCGCCACGTTCGTCTACCACCTTACCAGTGATAGTGCCCTGTTGAGCAAAGAGCTCCACAGGGAAGAACAGTAAAAGCATTGAAAAGAGACACACCAGTTGCATCCTAATCTGCATTTTCTTCATAACATTATATTAAAGTTAATACTAAAAGTTTTTTTGAGTTCCATTTGCCAATAGCCCACACTATCCGGCATTGAAATACACCACAAAAATAGATTGATTGGCAGAATGGCGAGTTCATAAAATCGCCAAAATGTTTCCAAAAACATCCATATTCCGTTTTTGAACGTCTTTGTGGCGGTTTTTGGAAATATTTCTTTTGTTTTAGCGGAATTAATCATACTTTTGTTTCACTAATCTCCCCTTAATAATCTTGACTGATGAAAAAAAGTATTTGGATAAAACACTTTTTCTGCTTACTGGCTTTTCTTATCGTAGGCACATTTCCAGCAATAAGTATAGGTAACCATTACGACTTTAAACTGATTGGTTCCCAAAACGGAATGCCGTCTATCATCAGCTGTATCTATACCGAACAAAAGGGATTCATCTGGATCGGTACTCCGACAGGACTAATCAGATTTGATGGAACGGAACTCAAAAAGTACACCGCACAACCTGATAATGAAAATTCCCTGCCTAACGACAGTATCCTGCAAATTATTGAAGATAATCAGCAGACAACCTGGATACTGACCACCACAGGAATCGCCCGTTATTCTCTTATTCACGACAACTTCTTTATCCCCAAACTAAATAATCAGCCCATCATTGCCAAATCGATCTGCAAAATAGCAGACGGGCTTCTGTTCGGAGGGATCAACAAGATATATAAATATTCTTATGCCACCAACACGATTTCTCTCATACGGGAATTCAAGACCGACGAGCCGTTCATTATACGATCCATACAAATGTGGAAACCCGATACCATATTGTGTCTAAGCTGGCAACAGGGAATACTGCAAATGAACCTCAAGAATTTCGAGATAACCCCATTTCCTTTCCAATACGGGAACGACAACGTAGGAATCATCATAGACTCCCAACAAAGAATATGGCTGTCAACCTACAACAATGGCGTCAAGTGTTTCTCCGCCCAGGGAAAATTGATAGCCAGCTATACCACTCAAAACTCCCGTTTGAGCAGTGACATCGTATTGTGCATGACCGAATTCAAACAAAAAATATGGATGGGAACAGACGGGGGAGGTATCAATATCCTCGATCCCACAACCGGCAATATTACCGTACTCGAACATATCTCCGGAGATAATCATTCCCTTCCCACAAATACAATACTCTGCCTGCATAGCGACTCTGCCGGAAATATATGGGCGGGAAGTAAACGTGAAGGGGTTATCAACATTCGTGAAGTATCCATGAGAACTTACACTAATGTTGTGTTAGGGCACAACAAAGGATTAAGTCAAAGTACGGTATTACAACTATATCAGGAACCGGCTTCCGAAGAACTCTGGATCGCTACGGACGGAGGAGGTATCAATAAATTCATTCCTTCTACAGAAACATTTGTGCACTATCCCGACACTTGGGGAGACAAGATGGTCTCCATCACCGGCTTCACACCCAACGAATTGTTAGTATCTGCCTTTTCCAAAGGTATCTTCATATTCGATAAAAAGACAGGAAAGAAGCGTCCTTTCGCTATTATGAGCCCTTCATTAGAGCATCACATCCGCTATAGCGGACAGCCAATCAACTTATACCGGGATACTCCCAATTCGATCTTAATATTAAGTTCGCCTCCTTACCGCTACCATACTTCCACCCGGCAACTCACTCCTGTCCCTTGTGCCAAAGAAGTGAAAATAAAAGGCTTGTTGAGTTCCATTGGATATGATTCCACTGCCATTTACCTGAACGATCCTTATAATATATATAGACTGGATCGTAAAAAAGACACAGTGGAGATATTTGCAAGTGCTCCACAGGGATTCTTCAATGCTGTATCCAGGGATGACAAGGGCGTATTCTGGATTGCAGGCACCCGTGGCCTGTACACCTATCACCCTGATACCCGCAAATTCGAAAGAATTCCTACCACCTTATTTAATGAAGTAAATACCGTGTTATGCGACAATAAAGGAAAAGTGTGGATAGGAGCTGAACAGAAACTCTTTATATGGCTCACCGATACCAAACGTTTTGTATGGTTCGGAGAAGCGGATGGAATTTCCCCCAATGAATACTTGGCCGAGCCCCGTCTCATTTCCCCCAAAGGCAACATCTATATGGGAGGTGTAAAAGGCTTACTATGTATCAATGCAGACACTCAAATAGAAAAGAGTAGTGACTCTCCGGAAATACGCCTTGCCGAACTGACCATAAACGGAGAGAACAGGATGTATCAGCTCAATCAAGACAAGATATCCATCCCCTGGAACAGTAAAAACATTAAGATCCGTGTCATGACTTATGGTGCGGACATTCTCCGGCTCAAAGTCTATCATTTCCAAATGGGAGACCTTAAAACCGAAGGCTACAACCCTGAATTGATGATCCCATCTCTTGCTCCGGGAAGTTATCCCATCATGGTGAGCTGTAACACACAGGAAGGAAATGAAACAACTCCCCAGTTTCTTTTCACATTAAACGTACTGCCACCCTGGTACAGAAGCTGGTGGTTCGTTTCTCTCTGCATCATTGCTTGCATAGGCATTGTGGTACAAATTGTTTTCGTTCTGCTTCGACGCAAAGAAAACAAGATGAAATGGATGATGAAAGAACACGAGCAGAATGTGTATGAAGAAAAAGTTCGTTTTCTGATTAATATCAGCCATGAACTGCGAACTCCGCTCACACTCATATATGCCCCGCTAAGCCGCATATTAAAGACACTTCCTTCTACAGATGCCATTTATCCACCGTTGAAGAATATACATAAACAGGCTCAACGGATGAAAGATCTTATCAACATGGTGCTGGACGTACGTAAGATGGAAGTAGGAGAAACCAAGTTGAAACTCCAAGCCTATCCATTTAACTCATGGATAAAGGAGATTGGTGCCGATTTTACGGACGAGGGAGCTGCCCAGGAAGTGCAAATAGATTATCAGCTCGACGACAGCATAAAAGAGGTGGTATTTGACAAGGGTATGTGTACAATCGTAGTCACAAACTTATTGACGAACGCACTGAAACACAGTCCTAAAAACACAACCGTCACTATCCGTACCAGCAAAAATGACTCATACGTCCGTGTTTCCGTTTTGGATCAGGGAGAAGGTATGCAAGAGGAAGACATGGAGAAAGTATTCATCCGTTTCTATCAAGGCAAGCAGGAAATTGGCGGTAGCGGAGTCGGACTTTCATACGCCAAGATGCTGGTGGAATTGCATAAAGGTAAAATCGGAGCCATGAACAACGAAGCGGGAGGAGCCACTTTCTTCTTCGACTTACCTTTGGGATTGGAGTCGGGCGAAGTCATCTGCCAGCCGAAACCTTACATCAATGAATTGATTACACCGGACGTAGATCATGAGATCAACGCTCCCGAGACACTCGACTTCTCTACGCAGAATTACACAGTGCTATTGGTAGACGACAATCATAACCTGACAGATTTCCTCTCCAAAGAATTGAAATCCTTATTCAAAGCAATTTATATAGCACATGATGGCCGGGAAGCTTTCGAAATAGCGCAAAAGCAAGTTCCGGATATTATAGTGAGCGATGTGATGATGCCGGTTATGAATGGATACGAACTGTGCAAAGCGGTAAAAGAGAATATCGGCATCAGTCATATTCCTGTGATTCTGCTCACGGCACGCAATGATGAACAGAGCCGACTGTATGGGTATAAAATCGGGGCGGACGCTTATCTGGGAAAACCTTTTGAGATAGACACTCTTGTTAAGATTATACAGAACCGGCTATACAACCGGGAGCAAACGAAAGAGCACTATCAACATATAGGCAACTTCCCTCAACCGCTGGAGAGTACTTTCAGCCAGGCGGATGAAACGTTCTTGTTAAAGTTTAACAAGCTCATTTCCGAGAATATCAGCAATCCGTCTTTAGATATTCCTTTTATCTGCAGAGAGATCGGAATGAGTAAAACATCTCTTTACAACAAGTTGAAGGCTATCACCGATATGGGGGCAAATGACTATATCAACAAATTCAGGTTGGAGCAAGCCATTACTCTGATAAAAACCACCGATCTGACATTTACTGAAATATCAGATCAGATAGGTTTCACTACTTTACGTTATTTCAGTACTGCATTCAAACAGTACACAGGCTTGACGCCCACGCAGTATAAAAATGAATGCAGGAGTGAGAATAAATAAGATATTCTCACTTAAATAAGGTAGTATTACTAATTAGAGTAGGCCCTCATCTGCAAAGCTGAAAAATCCGTCTTCACAAACGATGACGTGATCTATCAGACGGATATTCATCGTTTCCGCCGCTTTATGGATATGCTCTGTCAAACTCCTGTCCGGTTGGCTGGGATGAATATTTCCCGAAGGATGGTTATGCACCACCGCGATTTGTGTAGCTCTTTGCAGCAATGCTTCCCGGAGAATGGTGCGCACATCGGTATAAGTTCCGTCTATGCCACCAGTACTTATACGTACCTTATCAATTAGTTTGGTTGCCTGGTTCAATAGGAGCACCCAGAATTCTTCCTGTTCCAAGTCACACATGATCGGTTGGAAAATATCATAGATATCTTTTGAGCAAGTGATTCGAAGTCTCTCTTTGGTTTCTTGCAGCTTTCTTCGTTTGCCTAATTCCAAGGCTGCCATCACTGTAATGCTCTTTGCGGGTCCCATACCTTTGAAAGAGGAATAGTCACACACTTCCCATTTTGCCAATGAATTCAGATTGTTATCACAAGACAGGAGCAGGCGTCTCATCAATTCGACAGCACTTTCTTCCGTATTTCCGGAGCCAATCAATATAGCGAGTAGTTCGGCATCACTCAATGCGGCTGCTCCCTTCTCCATCATTTTTTCCCGTGG
Organism: Bacteroides sp. D2; assembly: GCF_025147085.1. Lineage (NCBI taxonomy): Bacteria > Pseudomonadati > Bacteroidota > Bacteroidia > Bacteroidales > Bacteroidaceae > Bacteroides > Bacteroides sp. D2. The sequence goes on from NZ_CP102261.1 coordinate 571,665, forward strand.
GCGGTCTTCCAGTGCCCACTGGTTGATGGATAGTTTGTGTTTACTTTCCATTATTAATCAAATTAAGTCACAAAGATACTCCTATATAACTGAAAAAATGAATTTTGGAAGCTATAAGTCTATTTTTAGAATCCCTTTACTTCCAAATATCGTAGTTTTGCGCTATCAAGATTAATATATAAACATCTAATAAATATGAAAAAGAGAATAAGCATCTTATCCATCTTACTACTATTAGGAATGACAGTATACGCTCAAACGGATATCCCGCAGGTGATTCCCTCCTTACAACATTGGAATGGGGCAAAAGGCAAACTGACACTACCGGAAACAGGAAAGATTATAATCGCTCCGGAAGCAGAAAGCCTGTTGAAAGAAACTGCGGAAATAATGGCAAAAGACTTAAAAGATATGTTCGGCTGGAATTATCAGGTAACCTCCGGAAAACCGAAAAATCATTCTATCTATCTGTCAGTGAAAAAATCGCCTTCATCATTGGGAGAAGAAAGCTATGAACTGGATATACGCAACCATGTAACCATCGAAGCCTCCACCGTAAAAGGAGTATTCTGGGGAACTCGCACACTGTTGCAAATGATCCATAACCAGCCTTTTGGACTCATGAAAGGAAAAGCATTGGATTATCCGCAGTATGCTCACCGCGGACTGATGATTGACGTAGCCAGGAAATTTTTCACAATGGACTATTTGCAGGATTACGTAAAAATTCTCTCGTTCTATAAAATGAATGAACTGCAAATACATCTGAATGATAATGGTTTCGTTGAGTTTTTCGATAATGACTGGAACAAAACATACGCCGCCTTCAGATTGGAAAGCGACCGTTTTCCGGGACTCACATCCAAAGATGGTTCCTACACCAAAGAAGAATTCCGCAACTTCCAGCAAATGGCCGCACGATATGGAATCAATATCATCCCAGAAATTGATGTTCCGGCACACTCACTCGCTTTCACTCATTACAATCCGATACTGGCAGCCGACAAAAAAGAATATGGTATGGATCATCTCGACCTCTATAAAAAAGAGGTATATGATTTCCTTGATACTTTGTTTGACGAATATCTCTCGGGAGATCACCCGATATTTGTCGGACCGGACGTACATATCGGCACTGATGAGTACAACCTCAAAGAAGCGGAACAATTCCGCTATTTCACTGAATACTATCTGAAGTATATCACCAAATATGGAAAAAATCCGCGATTATGGGGAAGTCTGAAACACATGAAAGGAAATACCCCCGTAAATCTGAAAGGAAAAACGGTCAATGCATGGAATTATAGCTGGCTAGACTTAGAAACCGCACTGCAGGAAGGAGCCAAAGCGATTAATACATGCGATGCATTTCTATATATCGTACCAGCCGTGAATTACTACCATAACTTTCTGGATCATCAATGGATATATGAGAGTTGGTCACCACGAATGATGCAAGAGGGAGAAATGATAGAGCAGTCTACTAATTTATTAGGAGCCATGTTTGCTGTATGGAACGACCGTGTCGGAAATGGAATCAGCCAACAGGATGTACATATACGCACCTTTCCTGCCATGCAGGTTATGAGCGAGAAACTTTGGAAAGGAGAAAACACAAGAAACATACCGTTTGAAACCTTCGAAACGTGGTGCAGGACAACACCGGAAGCACCGGGCGTAAATCTACAGGCCAGCATAGATGACAGAAAAGACCTAACGCTTTCCGGCCAGGAAATTATCCTGCAAGGTAACGACTCGGTTCTTACCTCTATACCCGAAATCGGTTATCCATATAGTGTGGAATTTGAAATCTACGCAGATCCAAAGCCCAATATCGATGCGGTCTTATTCAAAGGTCCCCATTCTGTTTTCACCGCGAACTGGCAAAATACGGGTAAATTCGCATTCTCGCGCGACGGCTATGAATTCATCTTCCATTCCTATCGTTTGCCTGTGGAAAAATGGACAAAGGTTCGTGTAGAGGGAGATGCCAAAGGGACCTCACTTTACATAAACGGAGAGCTACAAGAACGTTTGGAAGGACGAATCGGTGTAGTTTACAATCAGAAAAGCCTGCGTAAAGACAGCATTTGGTATCAGGAAACACTTATCTTCCCATTGAAACAGATAGGCGACAAATTGCTGGGGTTTAAGGGAAGAATAAGAAATGTGATTTGCACTCCACTAAATGAAAAAAGATATAGCCTATAAAAATTTCTTCGATTGCATCCATTACTTTTTTTCCATGAAAGTATAACTTGTCTGACACCCGGGTGTCAGACAACATTCCTTTTAAACAAAAATAGGAATGGTAATAGGCAAATAAAAAATGGATTACTTATAAAAATTCTTTTGGAAAGCCTCAAACTCATCCTTCCCTCTGATACAACGCTGCCACCATGCGCGCCAAAAGCCTGTACCATAGCCGATAAGCTGTATAAATGCGGCGGCAATGGAATAAACGCCAATAGACAGACTTTTATTCTGAATAGTAGAATCAATGCATACGAGTAATGCATAGAGAATGATAGGCGTGAAACTGAAGAGGCAGAAGGGGGTTCCTAATAATAGAAGCGCCACTCCCAATGTAAATACGGCTGGAAGCAAATGCACCAGTTTCAGAGAATCCGGATATTTCTTATAAAGATTAATACGGGCAATGCCGGAGTTATGCACCTGCTTGAAGAATTTTTTCAAGTCAGTCCGACGTTTATGATATACCCAGGCATCAGGAAAAAGACGACAAGTGTACCCATTCTTAAAGATACGGATACTGAAATCAATATCCTCCCCAAAACGCATCTTTGAAAAACCTCCCAAAGCCTCGTACACTGCCCGGCGAACTCCCATATTAAAACTACGGGGATAGAATTTGTCCATCTTCTTTTTTCCGCCACGGATACCTCCGGTCGTGAAGAAAGAGGTCATGGAATAGTTAATTGCCTTCTGAATATCAGTGAAAGAATCGTGTGCACGGTCGGGGCCACCAAAAGCATCGGCAGGAGAAGTGGTGAGCTCCTTCTCTACCGCATCGAAGTAGCCTTCGGGAAGGATGACATCAGAATCCAATATAATAAGGTATTCGCCTTCGCTACGTTCTGCTCCGTAATTACGGGTTTGTCCCGGACCGGAATTGGGTTTAGAGAAATATTTTATATTCAACCGATCTGCATACCGGTCTACTACTCCTTTACAGGGAATGGAAGAACCATCTTCAACAACAACAACCTCAAAACCCTTAAAGTGTTGTACAGTAAGACTTTGCAATAATTCATCCACTTCATCGGGACGATTATAAACGGGAATTATGACGGAGTAACGCATATCAAAAACGGGATATAACTATTTGATATGCAAAGTAAGACAAAAAAAAGATGGACTCGAAATCGAGTCCATCTTTTTTTTGTATATCAGCAATAAAATTATTACTTATTCAGGATATCCATTGTATCCGATGCGATCAACAGTTCTTCATCTGTTGGGATCACTACTACTTTCACTTTAGAAGCAGGAGTAGAAATGATTGCTTCTTCACCGCGAACCTTAGCATTTACTTCGTTATCAAGTTCGATACCCATGAATTCCATATCCTTACAAACTTCACGACGACATTCCATCTGGTTCTCACCTACACCACCAGTAAACAGGATAATATCCACACCGCCCAATGCAGCAGCATAAGCACCGATATATTTCTTAATACGGTAATAGTACATCTTCTCTGCAAGGATAGCTTTCTCATTGCCAGCCGCACAAGCAGCCAAGAGTTCACGCATATCGCTTGATACACCCGAAATGCCCAGTACACCGCTCTTCTTGTTCAACAGATTGGAAACACCGGTTGTGTTCAAGCCTTCTTTTTCCATGATAAATGTTACTGCACCGGCATCAATATCACCGCTACGAGTACCCATCATCAAGCCTTCCAATGGAGTCAATCCCATAGTAGTATCCATACATTTACCATCTTTGATAGCAGCGATAGAACCACCGTTACCAATGTGGCAAGTGATAATTTTCTGTCCAACCAGATTTACACCCAGGAATTCACATACACGTTTTGACACATAACGATGAGAAGTTCCGTGGAAGCCATAACGACGCACACCATACTTTTCATACAGTTCGTGAGGAATAGCATACATGTAAGCATAATCCGGCATTGTCTGATGGAAAGCCGTATCGAATACACCTACCTGCGGAATGTTAGGAAGAATAGCAGAAACTGCATTTACCCCTTTCAAGTTAGCAGGATTGTGAAGCGGAGCCAAGTCATTGCAAGCAGCGAAAGCTTCCAACACTTCCTTGTTCAGCAATACAGATTCGCTGAAACGCTCGCCTCCGTGTACCATACGGTGACCTACTGCATTAATCTCATCCAAAGATTTAATAGCGCCGTATTCAGGATTAATCAGCGTGTTCAGGATAAACTCTACTCCTACTGTATGTTCAGGAATATCTTTCTCCAATATTTTCTTTTCACCATTCGGCAAAGTAAGTTTCAAGAATGATCCTTTCAGACCGATTTTTTCGATACCACCTTGTGCAATCACCTCTTTGGTGGTCATATCGAACAATTTATATTTAATAGATGAACTTCCGCAGTTCAATACCAGAATCTTCATGTCGTTGTCGATTTATACTTAATACTTTATATCTAATACTTATTTTTTCGCTTTTGCTGCAATGGCCTGATTAGCTGTGATAGCAATCATGCGATATACATCTTCGATAGAACAACCACGAGACAAGTCGTTTACCGGACAGGCAATACCCTGAAGAATCGGACCAACAGCGTCAGCATGTCCCAGACGTTGAACTAATTTATAAGAAATATTACCAACTTCCAGACTTGGAACGATCAGCACATTTGCTTCTCCGGCTACTGGAGAACCCGGCGCTTTGCTAGCACCCACTTCCGGTACAAGAGCAGCGTCAGCCTGCATTTCACCATCCAAATCAAGAGTAGGAGCCATCTCTTTTGCAATCTTAGTAGCTTCTACCACTTTATCCACTACTTCGTGTTTAGCGGAACCCTTGGTTGAAAAGCTCAACAGAGCTACTTTCGGATTTTCAATACCGGCAACGGCTTTCGCAGTCTGCGCAGTACAAATTGCTATCTGTGCCAGCTGATTAGCATCCGGAACCGGAGTTACAGCAACATCACCCATTACCAGAATGCCATTCTTTCCGTATTCAGGAGCATGAGTCAAAAGCAACATAGCACCAGACACGCAAGTGATTCCCGGCGCGGTCTTGATAATCTGCAAAGCAGGACGCAATACGTTACCAGTAGTGTTACGGGCACCAGCCAACTGACCGTCAGCATCACCGCTCTTAATCATTAAACAACCATAGAACAAAGGATCGCTCGTCAATTTGCGGGCTTCTTCGATAGTCATCCCCTTCTTTTTACGAAGTTCACACAACAACTGTGCATATTCTTCGTGTTTCGGAGAAGTTTCAGGATCAATGATAGTAGCTTTACCGATGTTTCCCAATCCCCATTTTGTAGCAAGTTCATTAATTTCATCCGGTTTACCCAGTAAAATTAGATCGGCTACTTCATCTGTCAAAATCATATTGGCAGCTTTCAATGTGCGTTCTTCAGTTCCTTCCGGAAGAACAATACGTTGGCGATTTGCTTTCGCACGCGCCACGATTTGGTTGATTAAATTGAGCATAGATATATTGAATGTTATTATAAAACCTCATTACAATTTGTAATTTGCGGTGCAAAAGTACTCAATTTTGCAATATCCACATTACAATTTCGCCTATTTTTCTCTTCCAAGTCTAAAATATTGTAATATTTAACACTGTACTCCTATTTTTCATACCTTTGCAGCGTTTTCAAACAAAATCAATAGGTTATTAGTTATGATACGTCAGTGCGCCATTTTATTTGGCTGTTTGGCTTTGGGTGAATTAATAGTTTATCTTACGGGTATCAAGCTCCCCTCCAGCATCATCGGTATGCTGCTGCTCACCCTCTTTTTAAAATTAGGTTGGATTAAGTTACACTGGGTACAGGGATTGTCCGACTTTCTGGTTGCTAACTTGGGATTCTTTTTCGTTCCACCCGGTGTGGCTCTTATGTTGTACTTTGATGTTATTGCGGCAGAATTCTGGCCAATTGTGATAGCTACCATTGTCAGTACCGCACTTGTACTTGTTGTAACGGGATGGGTACATCAGATCGTCCGCAAGTTCAGGCTGGCGCGTCAGATCAAACTGGCACGCAAACTTCATCTGTCAGATTTCCATCTGCCGGAGAAACTACACCTTAAAGATAAAATCAACTTAACGAATAAAGACAAATGAGCTTCTTAGAAAATAATTTCTTCCTGCTGGCCATTACCTTCGGGATTTTCTTCTTTGCCAAACTGCTTCAGAAGAAAACAGGACTGGTATTATTAAATCCTATATTGCTGACCATCGCACTATTAATCATCTTCCTTAAAATGACCAATATCTCTTATGAGACATATAATAAAGGAGGACATCTGATCGAATTCTGGCTACGCCCGGCCGTTGTGGCTTTAGGCGTACCTTTATATCTTCAACTGGAAATGATAAAAAAGCAGTTATTGCCTATTCTACTGTCTCAACTGGCAGGCTGCATCGTCGGAGTTATTTCAGTAGTACTGATTGCGAAATTCATGGGAGCCTCACAAGAGGTAATCCTGTCACTGGCTCCGAAATCGGTTACGACCCCGATTGCGATGGAAGTAACCAAAGCTATCGGCGGTATTCCGTCACTAACGGCGGCAGTTGTTGTAGCAGTAGGTTTATTAGGGGCTATCTGTGGCTTTAAGACAATGAAAATCATGCGCGTAGGCAGTCCGATCGCCCAAGGGCTTTCAATGGGAACAGCCGCTCATGCCGTCGGAACCTCCACTGCAATGGATATCAGCAGCAAATATGGAGCATACGCCAGCCTGGGACTGACGCTAAATGGAATATTCACTGCACTGCTAACACCTACTATCCTTCGATTATTAGGTATTTTGTAAAAACAAAATCTCTTGATTTTCCGTTATATAAAGAGTTAAACGCAAAAAGCAATCTTATGATTCCATTTAAAGATGTCACGTTAGCAGACAGAGACACAATCACCTCATTCACGATGAAAAGTGATCGCCGCAATTGCGATCTTTCATTCTCCAATCTTTGTAGTTGGAGGTTCTTATATGATACCCAATTTGCAGTGGTCGACAACTTCCTGGTGTTCAAGTTCTGGGCGGGAGATCAACTCGCTTATATGATGCCCGTAGGTACGGGAGATTTGAAAGCAATATTGGGGGAACTGATAGAGGATGCCCGCAAAGAGAACCAGCATTTCTGTATGTTGGGAGTGTGCAGTAATATGCGTGCTGATCTCGAAGCTATCCTTCCGGGACAGTTCACATTTACAGAAGACCGCGACTATGCGGATTATATCTATTTGAGAAGTGATCTTTCAACACTGAAGGGTAAGAAATTCCAAGCGAAAAGAAATCATATCAACCGGTTCCGCAACACTTATCCGGATTATGAATATACACCGATCACTCCGGACCGCATTCAGGAATGTCTGGATCTGGAAGCAGAATGGTGTAAAGTGAATCACTGCGACCAGCAGGAAGGGACGGGCAATGAACGTCGTGCTCTGATTTATGCCCTCCACAACTTCGAAGCACTCGGACTGACGGGTGGAATTCTTCATGTGAACGGTAAAATCGTAGCATTTACATTCGGTATGCCTATCAATCATGAAACGTTCGGCGTGCATGTAGAAAAAGCGGATACCAGCATTGAAGGCGCGTATGCTATGATTAATTATGAATTTGCCAACCGGATTCCCGAACAATATATCTATATCAACCGGGAAGAGGATTTAGGTCTCGAAGGTTTGCGCAAAGCCAAATTGTCTTACCAACCGGTGACGATTCTGGAAAAATACATGGCTTGTCTCAAAGAGCATCCCATGAATATGGTTAAATGGTAAACTCTTTATAAATATGATGATAAAGGAGCAAGTAAAAGCATTGTGGAAAGTCTGTTTTGACGATAGTGAAGAATTCGTCGAGATGTACTTCAGACTACGCTATAAGACAGAGGTGAACGTTGCCATCAAAAGTGGTGATGAGGTAATCTCTGCCCTTCAAATGCTTCCTTATCCGATGACTTTTGGTGGAGAGACTGTACAAACCTCCTATATTTCAGGAGCCTGTACGCATCCCGATTTTCGAAGCAAAGGAGTCATGCGAGAGCTTTTATCACAGTCTTTCGCCCGGATGTTACGGAATGGAGTACACTTCAGCACATTGATACCGGCAGAACCTTGGTTGTTTGATTATTATGCCCGTATGGGATATGCTTCGGTATTCAAGTATTCAACTAAAGAGATCGTTTTGCCCGAGTTTATCCCTTCTAAAGAGATAGCAGTCAGTGTTGTTTCAGAATTTCAGGAGGAGGTCTATTCTTATTTGAATAAGAAGCTTTCCGAACGGGCTTGCTGTATTCAGCACACACCGGAAGACTTTCAGGTTATTATGACCGATCTTGCCATTAGTGGAGGTTATTTATTTGTAGCCAGACAGGAAAACGAGATCAAAGGAATAACCATTGTATATAAAAGAGACAAACATATCATTATCAATGAACTTTGCGCTGATGATAAGGATGTGGAATATAGTTTATTGTATGCGATCAGGAAGCACACCGGATGCAAGCGCATGGTTCAACTACTGCCTCCTGAAGATAAACAGCCTCAACATCCGCTAGGCATGGCACGCATCATCAATGCCAAAGAAGTGCTGCAAATCTATGCCGCGGCTTTTCCTGAAGATGAAATGCAGCTGGAATTATCGGACAAACAATTGTCTGTAAATAACGGCTATTATTACCTGTGCAAAGGAAAGTGTATGTATAATACCGAGCGACTGCCCGGTGCACATATACAAATGAATATTAGCGAATTAACCAATAGAATACTTCAGCCGTTAAAGCCATATATGAGCTTGATGCTGAATTAAATTTTAGGCACGGATTACGCTGTTGACTTATATTAAGGTATGCCTCTAAGAGCTGTGAAATCCGTGTAATCCGTGCCTGTATTTATTTATTCAAATAACGAACCCGTTCGCAGGCTGCCAATAGAAACGCACCTACTCCAAAATTCGAAGTTGAGTTTGCGTCTACCACCTGACCGGGTATCGCTTTCTCACCAATCGGTTGCACATAACCAATCTTGCCATCAGGCTGCAAAGCAACTGTTGAGAGATATTTCCATGCTTTTTCAACCACCGGCTGATATTCTGCAGCATCCAGGAAACCGTTATTGATTCCCCATTGTAAACCATAGGTAAAGAAAGCCGTTCCACTGGTTTCCGGTCCCGGTGCATGCAGCGGATCGAGCATACTGCGTGTCCAGTAACCTTCCGGCTGTTGACAAGCAGCAACCGACTTAGCCAGGGTACGGAAACGATCTATATATTCCGGACGATACTTATCTGTTTCAGGAAGTTCTTTCAAGACTTTTGCCAATCCGGCCAATACCCAGCCGTCTCCACGTGCCCAAAAATCCTTTTTGCCGTTCACACTCTTGTGTTTAGGATACACGTATTTTCCATCCCGATAATAAAGTCCGGCCTCTTCATCATACATAATACTATCAGCATAGGCGAGGTATTCATGCAGTTTCTCCAAATAGAGCGGATTCTTAGTAATGTTATACATCTTTGTCATGACCGGCATGACCATATACAAGCCATCTGCCCACCACCAATAATCATGATTGGGGGTACTCACCTGATATTCCATCACTTCGCGGGCACGGGCTATTTTCTGTGTATCCGGTTCCAGATTATAGAGATCGGCATACGTCTGGAAACAAATCTGATAGTCACCGAAAAGCACATAATCATCACTTTCACCGTAACTGTACTTCCAGTTTTCCTTATGATCTGATTTTGCCCCTTTCCATTCATTATGTTCCGCCCAGGCTTTCGAATATTCCAAATACTCCGGCTGCTTAGTCAAAAAATAAGCTTCCATATTTCCGGTGTGATAGGCGGCATTATCCCAAAAAGAACGTCCGTGTTCCGGATGATTCGTCTGCCAATAATTATTCACTTTATGAATGGTGTTTATCACTTCTTCAGCAGAAGCATCCTTCTTATCCGTACAACTTGCACAGATTGCACCGCCTAGAAAGAGTGCAGAAAAAAGAGTTGCATATAGTTTCTTCATATCTTTATTTATTTGTATCCATATTCGTTTCCAATACATATATCATTTGAGGCTCAATTTCCGCTGTGCGTTCACCGTCTCCCTGACGGGTGTGTTGTACAAAGAGATGCAGTTTCCGCTGCTTTTTCCAAAGTTCCGTATCATGAGAGGGTTCCCAGGCATCCACCGAAAAATCCGTCAGATCCGTTATCGTCCACTTACTCGTACCCACATCAGTCGCATGTGCCATCGACACACGGCTTCCCCGTTCTTCGTCACGGAAAATATAAAAGACTTCTCCACCCTCTACCACAATACGCGGACGGGCAATAGGGATCATTTTCGTACCTCCACCTTTCAAGGTAAAAGGTGTCTGGCGATCGGTTATCTGCCGTTGATGCCACATCTTCCCGTCATTCCAGACGATGCGGTATTGAGGAACATCACTATTGGGTTCCCGCCAATAAGTAGCTATATACGGATTTCCTCCCGCATCGGCACTCATACTCGTCTGATTAATCAACTCACAGTTTTGAGGTAAACGACAGGCATACTCCGCATTGGACAATTTGATCGGGAGTTCATATCGTTCTCCACTCGTCTTATACCAAGTTACCCCATTATCAAAAGAACGGGCATAACAAATATCATGGTTTGTTTCCACATGCCAGGTCTCGCGCCATACCCATGAAAGATGAATCGTCCCTTTCTCATCAACATATAACTGCCAATAGGCATTCCGTTTATTTTCCCCGTCGATCAGTATATCCTGCACACGAGTCCATTTATGTTCTTTCAGCGAATAACGGTTCATTACCAGATTTCCACGACCCGAAGAACCGGAGCGGTAAACAAACAATAAATCTCCTCCGGATAAAGGATAGAACTCCGGATAGGTGACATTTGCTTCGTCAACTCCGGTCATGGGCATTTTATCCCCCAGTTCCAGAGAACCGGGAGCAATGCTCCGGCAATAATTCAATGGATGTCCGTGATGGTCAAAAGATACGTGTATATACCCTTCTCCATCTATCATCATGCTAATTATATTATGAGCATCCTTCACATTTCCCTGATATTGGGTGCGATGTAATGTCCATTGTTCCGAATCCAGTTTCCGCTTTCCAAGTACCAGATAGCCATCGTTATCGTAATAACTGATATATTGTTCATCACCGTGTGTAACCAGCGAATTATTCCGAAAGACCGTCGTATTGACCGAAGTACAGCTATACCCCTTTCCCACTTCAACCAAATGCTGGGAACAGGCAATAACGGGAACGAGCATTATTCCGCAAAGTAGTAGCAGTATCCGTTTCATATTTATTTTTTATTTGTCAAAGATAGAAAGGTTCCATTTTTCATGCCAAGGGATAGTTATTTTCCCATCTTTTACCAACACAGGCAGCCATACATAACGGGAATCTTCCAAATCCTTCTTCTTCCAACGGTCGAACATGGCAATATATGCATTCTTCTTTCCGACAACAGGCTGGACATAAGTACTCTGGGCATAAAACGTTTTATCCGCATCCGGTCCCGTACAAGGATTTCCGATTGTCTTCCATGTTCCCATAATAGAATCGGCTACTGCGATCTCGGCTATATTAGGATCCCAGCCAGTACAACCGGAACTCAACATATAATATTTACCATTATATTTAAATACTGCCGGAGCCTCTCTCGATTCTTTTACGAAATTGCGTGTAAAACTTCCGCTCGGTTTCAGATAATCATCAGTCAGAAGGCTGATATACATCGTTTCATTATTTTCTGAAGAATAAAACTGATAAGCACGTCCGTCATCATCCACAAAAACAGTCTGATCGCGGCTCATCGCATTGTTCGGACGAAAACTTCCCTGATAAACGAACGGACCGACAGGAGAATCGGAAACTGCCACTCCGGCACAAGCCTTACTGTAATCAGCACTTTCCACATGGGCCCACATTACAAATTTGCCCGTTTTCTTATTATAAACCACTTTCGGACGTTCCAATACTTTGGAGGGATGCAGGTCATGATTCGGATCGTCTTTAACTGCCGGAAGCACAATACCCTCAAATTTCCAATTCAGCAAGTCTTTAGAAGAGTAACAACCTACTCCGGTCACATCCGTACGATAACACTCCCACGTAGCCCAGTCAGGCAAAATGGTTTTCCCTTTCTTGTATTCGCCATACCAATAGTAAGTGCCGTTATGATATAAAAGTCCACCACCATGGGCATTGATCGGATTCCCGTCCGTATCTTTCCAAACTTCACCGGGGATAAACTCCGTATACTTCTGTGCATGCACTGATACAGGCAGTAATGATATACAAACCACCCCTAATAATATAAACTTAATTATTCCACAATGTCTATTCATATTCATGATATTAAATAAGATTTCTTGTCTACAAAGATAGATGATACATAAAATATAAAGGTCTACTTATATGTCAAAAAAGGGCTAAAAACAATCATTCTCTATTAAATGTATGATATTATGGAGAATTTGTACTTCGAACTTAGTCCTCATTTATTATATAATACGATATAAACGAGGATTCCACTTATTAGCCCACTCCATAAAAGAGTTCGCTCACTTTCAATCAAAGTCAATTCTCTGATCGAGCAAGTCATTTATATATACACATAAAACACCTTTCTTATATTCCATCCTCAAACGAACCTCCCCATATTTCTGCGGAGTATACCACTTGCCACCGGTTCCACGAGCCTGTGTTTTCCAACAATCCGATGTTCCCAATACATTTGTGCTGGTATATACCTTCCCTTTATATCTGATTTCAGGTTTCATCGTTTCTCCGTTTAGATAATATTCCAGATCACCGAGTTGCAACAAGCAACCTTGATAATTATCTGCGCCAAGAGTAATCGTCTGTTCCAGCACAAAAGGCTTTTCAGGATTAAATCGTATTTCTTTGCCGGATGCCGCTATCATCTTCTTCTTTTTTCTATCGGGGAATCCTTTGAAGTCGCAGGCTATTCCTGTAGAATAGCCTTGTGGATGTTGTAAACTGACAATCCAATCATAATAGTTGCCATACATCCAAGTCAGCCGCAATGGGGTACCCTCTGAAGCCGGTATCATATAAGGACGGACATTATTCAGTTGCGAGTCTTTTGTGACTGCCTCCTTAGAAATAACCTCTCCATCTTCACTCATGATAAATCTTACAATCTCATACACCTTACCATATTTTCCCTCTACCGGTAATGAGCAATATACCTCATTAACATTCGACGGATCGATAGCCATACCGGCACTATAACACTTTTCTAAATTCGGCGTCTGATGAAAATGTCCACCGGCATTAATAAGAAAAGTCTTTTTCCACTCGTGTCCGTTCCATTTTGCATAGTAATAATCATGAGATTCTTTATTATCGCTGATACGTACCATTACTATCACCGGATTTCCGTTCCTGTCCGAAGCTATTTGCCATACCCAGTCACGTTCAGAAGGATTATCCACTACCGTAGACGGGTATTGTTTCGCATAATCACCTGTCTTGTTCACCTTAAATGTGCCGTCGGCAATAGTAGAAAGTACGGTTCCCCTGACATCAGTCAACTGCAATGTTTTGATATCGATATAATTAAAATAAAGGAAGTTGGGAAGTTCATTATCCGGATGTCCCGTGGTGTAAGTCAAATAAATCTTATCTTTCCCGTTAGACATGTATTTCGCATACGGACGGGCGCCGGTAGATTGTACGATTTGATACGGTCCCCATACTACATCCACCTCATCTTTGTCGTCCGGTAATGAAAGCTTGGCAATAGTCGGATGCCAACCGATTCCACGCCAGCATAAATAAATATGTTCAGGATCATCCGACAGAATAAACGGAGAAGGATAAGTCGTATTATTTTTTGTTTCAATCCTCTTTTCTTCACCTAAAGTAGTAATATCCCCCGGTATTCGGGAGACTCTGTAATAAAAACAAGGTTCATCCGTATGTCTTGAATAGAAAATCATGATTCTTTCATCGGGCAATACAAGAAAAGTGGGATTGTTATGATCGTCCGGCTGAAAATACGAACGGATCAATACTTCTTCCTGTTCCTTCTTTTGAAAGTCATACTGCATCGCCTTTATATTACCATGAATATCGATGTAACCGATATATGTCTTATTTATAGTTCCCTCCTTGTTTTCATAATGCAAGGCTCTCGGATCGGCAAACCAACACCAAGCTCCTTCAGCTGCAACTTGATACCCGCCGCCAGTAGGATTATTTTCTACATTTTGGGCATTCAAATGAAAGCTACACAGATATAAAACGACAAAAATCCAAACAATCTTCTCTTTCATGATAGCAATATGTTTCTTAATTAAATATCAGTTACTTGAATGGGATTCATTACTCAAACGAAATAGTTTTTATTTCACCGTTTGATAAACAAACCGTCACCTGTTTCTTATCCTCTGACACATGGACAGATTTCACCGGTGTCAGCTCTTTTGAAGTAAAACCTCTTTTCTCATTCTTCTTCCATAATTGAAGTGTCACATATATTTTTTCACCGGATAACTGATCGGAAACCATATTTAATGCACATTTCTCACTTACAGGATGCACTCCCTCCGGATATACCGTATATGTTTTCTCCCAACCTGTCAATGGTATCATTGCCAATTCATATTTTCCGTTAGAGAGTACCGGAATATTCTGTTTACCCACCTTACAACCTGTTTCCTTTATATCGGAATCCAGACGAGGCAGGGAATAATGTCCCAAACAGATCTCCGTCGGCTCTGAAACGGAAACTTTATCTATCCGCAAGATTCCATCCGGCAGAGGAATATCCGCCAACTGATACTTCACAGTGCTATCCGTTTCGAGCACAGCGTCACGACGATAAATTCCATTTTCGAAACTTTTGAACGTATACAACCGCAACACTTCCCATTCCCCTTTTTTATTCCTTGTTCCATAATTCATGGAAATCTCCCCATTCTTCCCATCTGCCATCCAGGGGAACTCTGTATGGTAAGCCAGTTTATTATAATTTTCGGTACTCCGGAATTTCTGCCAATCTTTTGCCACAGTCTCATGACACCATGAACGCATTTCAGATCCGCCACAATTCGGGTAATTGGTTATCAATAGATTAGTTCCCTGCTGGAACTTATTATACACTTCCCCTTTTTTCAGTTCTTTCTCCCAAGGACCGTTATTTTCTGTAGCCGACCAATAGTTAGAGTTTTCCGGCAACAACAAACTAAGAAAAGCTTTTCCGCACCAATAAACACTACCCCGGCAACTATAAATCTGAACAGCAGGAGCAAAAGGTCCGTAGAAACCCATTGTCGGAACACCATCTTCCAGAAATTCCGGACGTTCTAAAAATTGCAACAACGTAGAAGAAGCTATCCTTCTCATCCATCCATAATTCACATTACCACTTTTGTCATATTCATACAAAGACAAAGGAGCAGTAACGGCAAAACGATAACAGATACTCCGTCCCCACATATTCATCCTACCATCACGGCTAAACAGAAATGGATAATTATCAACCATGTCATGCTGATTTTCCATAAACAGCCTTGCATATTGAGGGTATTGTTTCTTCCCGAACATTTCCGCCCAAATAGGTCCGTAAGTCTGATAAGCCCACGCACTATAATAGTCATAAGCCGGAGCATCATTGTACCAGCCTTCACCCCGATAGCGTGCAAGAAGTTTTTGCAGGTTCGACTCCAGGTAGCTTTCATTCACGGCATATCCCTGATCTTTCAGAAAACTCAAGATAAAGACATTGAAAAACATCCAGTTGGAACCAATAGTCGGTCCCTCTCCATAACTCAACATGGTAGCAGCCAGCGAATCTTTCTGTTTCTTAGTGAGAGGATTCCATAACACTTCCTGTGCAGCTTTCATCGAGATTGCCAAAGAGCCCAGTTCCAACAATGTCTGACTGGGACCTCCCGTACGATGCGGAATATAGCTCCTACTTTCAGGGTTAGAGATATTTATCAGTTGATAACGATAATAGTCTGCCACTTTTATCCCGTTCATCTCCAGTTCTGGATTATCTTTCAAAAGAGGAGCAGCTACAAATAGAGTCCGTGCCAGACCTTCCAGCTTTGCTACCGGAATTTCTCCCGTATTTCTCGGATATGTTTTATCCAGCTGTTTCGGAAAATACATTTGATCGTCTAATGTATGTATATAGTTAAATGCACCTTTTAATAAATACTCGCCTGCCTGTATCCAGTGCTGACGAGTCATTCCCGTATAAGGGCTTTTCTGATAATCCGGCTGCCAGACGGTGAATATGTTTTCCTGCGCAAAGACCACAGAGAGTTTTAATGATAAAATAGCAAACAATAAAAATAATGCAAATCTTGCTTTCATGGTAATGATATGTTTATAATGTCAGATTCATCGCAAAAGTAAAGCTTTATATACAAACATTCGTCTGAATATCATTCATAAAAGCCCAAAATTAAGTCAAAATGCCACTTTTTATCAGCTGAATGATAAATAACTGCCTTTAACAGATAGAAAAGTCGTGCTTCATAAGCCGACTTTTTTTATCTTTGTAATCTTGAAACATAGCCATGACTACCAATAGTTTGAGAAACATATGGATTCTGCTCTGCTTATTTTTCTGTTTCAGGATGACACCGTTCATATATGCCGGTGAATTCCTGTTCACCACCATCAATGCGTCGCAAGGATTGAGTGATAACCAAATACGTTATATCCTCCAGTTGCCCGACGGAAGAATGGTATTCACCACCAGCGGTAATGTAAATCTATACGACGGTGTACATTTCAGCTATCTTCACCGCACCACGGAATACGTATATCCATTAAACCAATATAACGGGCATTACCGCATTTACCAGAGTGGGGATTCTCTGTTATGGATTAAAGATACTCACAAACTGATGTGCATTGACCTGTACAGAGAGGAATACATTCCTGATTTAGATGCTTACTTTAAGAACAGAGAGATACAAGCCCCCGTAGAAGACCTTTTTGTAGACGATTCAGGACACATCTGGCTACTCATAGCTAACGAATTACTGGAATTAAACAACAAAACCCGTATAACCTTGCCCGGCAAGTATTCCGGAAAATTGCAGGACCTGAATGCCGACAGTACCTCCCTATATTTATTCTATGACACAGGCGAAGTGTCCTGTTACCACATAGCCGACCAAAAAACCGTATACAACATAGCCGCTTATCCTGCATCCGAACAGGCTGAATATCAAAATACTTCTCTCGTCGTCAAAAGTGCAGACGGCTTCTATCAACTACGCAACGGGCGTAAAGGCGGTTTATTCTATTTCAATAGCCACAAGCGCACATGGAAAAAACTCTTCGAACAGAACTATACTCTCAACACCCTTATCATTACCCCTAATGGTGAGAAAGCCTATATCAGTTGCGTTCACGGGTTTTGGATGATTGACCTCCATACAGGAACACAAAAATACATCCCCCTATTGGAAACCGGAAACGGACAGATTGTCTCTACCGAAATCAGCACTATCTTTCAAGACCGACAAGGAGGGTTATGGCTCGGAACTTTCAATCGGGGATTATTATATCATCACCCGTCCATGCATAAACTGACTCATATAGGTCGCAATGCATTTCCCGTCTCCCCGGAAGAAGAAATCAATATTGAATCTTTCGCCGAAGATAAAGATGGAAATATCTATCTGAAAGCTCATTCCCGAATTTATCGACTGACAGCTAATGAACAAAAATCCTATGTATTAAAGTCAGCAGCTATCCCGTCTGTCTCTCCTGAAATACTGAATCGGTTGAACCCCAACAAGAACCATCATTTCAGAAATAAAGTATACAATACATTATATACCGACACACGCGGATGGACATGGGCAGGAACTCCTGACGGACTGGAACTTTTTACCAGCGAAAACGACTCTGCCCCACGTATCTTCTATCGTGAAAACGGATTGAGCAATAACTTTATCCAGGGCATTATTGAGGACAAATATCGAGACATCTGGGTAACGACCAGTAACGGTGTCACACGCATCCACATAAATCCGGAGAATAAGAACATCAGTTTCACCCGGTTCAATCAGTTGGACGGTGCTTTGGACGGCGAATACATAAAAGATGCCGTATTCAGTTCTTCCGACGGTACTCTCTATCTGGGTGGTATTGATGGCTTTAGCATATTCCATCCCGACAAGGACTCCATTCATCCGATGCTTCCTGATCCGCCGGTTTTCACAGCCTTACGCTTGTATGGAGAGAAAGTGAATACTGGAAAAGAATATGGCAACCGCATCATCCTGTCCAAGGCTGCTCCTTATACAACCGAAATCGAACTGGACTATAACCAAAACTTCCTGACTTTCGAATTTTCGGCATTGAATTATATCAATCATGAACGCACATACTACCGTTATCAACTGGAAGGTATCGACTCGCAATGGATGAGTACATTTGCAGGAAGACAGGGAAATGCGACTGTAGGGAAAGGTCTTCTTCAAGCTGTTTACACCAATTTACCACCGGGAGATTATACATTCAAAGTCATGGCCTCGGACAATCCTCTTCAGTGGAACGGCAAAGTGACAGCAATAAAATTAACCATCCATGCACCGTGGTGGAAAACAACCACGGCTTATATCCTGTATGCAGTCATTTTATTACTGATTGCTTTCACCGGTAGCCGATTGTATATCTATTGGAGCAGAAAGGAAATGGAACGCAAGCATAAAGAAGAGATTCTATTACTCCGTATCCGCAACCTGATCGAACAAAATAATTCTCTAACCTGTGGCATAGAAGAAACGTCTCCCGACCATCAGCAACAGGACACAGAAGAATCTGCATTTCTGGCACAAGCCATCAAACTGGTGGAACAGAATCTGCACGTCAATGGCTATTCGGTGGAGCAACTAAGCCGCGACCTCTGTATGGAGCGAACGGGATTATACCGCAAACTGGTGACTATGCTCGATCAGTCTCCCAGCCTCTTTATCCGTAACATTCGTCTGCAACGGGCAGCACAACTGATAACAGAGGGCAAGCTAAGTATTACAGAAATTGCGGAACACACAGGTTTTAGCAGTTCCAGTTATTTAAGCAAATGTTTTCAGGAAATGTATGGATGCCGCCCGTCAGAATATGCCGAAAAAGCGAAGAAATCAACGTGATTACTGTTTGTTTCAACCTGATTGTTGTCCGTTTTGCTTGCCTCTGCCCTACTTTTGCTGCATCATAAAGTACTTAAAAACCATGAAAATGAATCTTATTAGAAAAGCCGGTTTCTTGCTTGTATGTGCAACAATGGTTGCAGCAGGCAATGGTACAGCACAAAATGTACAGCGTACCTCACAAGGCATCAAGTGTGCCACACAGGGGATGGATGTCAACGTAGAGTTTTATTCACCCTCCATTGTCAGGGTTTATAAGACGCCCAGTCAGAAATCTTGCAATAAAGAAAGTCTGGTCATTGTCAAAACGCCCGAGTCGACTCCTGTTTCTTTCGGTGAAAAGGGGAAAAATGTGACATTAAGCAGCCGTCTTATCCAAGTGGAAGTGAACCCGGAGACTGGTGGTATCCATTTTTTCGATTCGTCCGGGCAACGTCTGTTGACGGACAAGGATTACGGAACACAATTCACTCCTTTCAATGATGCAGGTGTTCCGTCTTTCAATGTCCGCCAGGCCTTTTTGCTGGATAAAGACGAAGTAATCTACGGTTTGGGACAGCAGCAGACGGGTAAAGTGAACCAACGCAATCAGAAACTGTTTCTCCGCAATCAAAATATGAGTATCTGCATTCCATTCATTCATTCCGTCAAGGGATATGCCCTTTATTGGGATAATTACTCTCCTACTACTTTCCTCGACAATCCGCAAGAGATGTCGTTCGACTCGGAAGTAGGCGATTGCGCTGATTATTATTTCATTTACGGCGGCAATGCGGACGGTGTAATAGCCGGAGTGCGCGAGCTGACCGGTCAGGCCCCGCTCTATCCGCTCTGGACACTGGGATTCTGGCAATGCCGCGAACGCTATAAAAGTCCGGACGAACTCTGCGAAGTAGTAGATAAGTACCGTGAACTGAAAGTACCTTTGGACGGTATCATCCAAGACTGGCAATATTGGGGATGCAACGAAAACTGGAACTCGATGAAATTCCAAAACCCACGCTATATCAACAAAATGGGTGATCCGGAATACATGAAATTCCTCCCGAACGGAGAAGACAGAAATGCTAATTATGGAACGCCACGCATCAAAAGTCCGAAAGAAATGATCGACTATGTACATAAACAGAATGCACATATCATGATTTCAGTATGGGCCTCGTTCGGTCCGTGGACAGAGATGTACCAGAAAATGGATAGCCTGAAAGCATTGCTTCACTTCGAGACATGGCCTCCCAAAGCCGGAGTAAAACCTTACGACCCGTTCAATCCGACAGCACGCGATATGTATTGGGCAGAAATGAAAAAGAACATCTTCGATCTCGGTATGGATGGTTGGTGGCTCGACTCTACCGAGCCGGATCATCTGGAAATCAAGGACAAAGATTTCGACACCCCCACTTATCTAGGTTCATTCCGCAGAGTGCACAACGCTTTCCCTTTGATGTCCAACAAGGGTGTATACGAACATCAACGTGCTACCACTTCCGACAAGCGGGTATTCCTGCTCACACGTTCGTCTTTCCTAGGACAGCAACGTTATGCGTCACATTCATGGAGCGGCGATGTAGTCTCCACCTGGGAAGTGATGAAGAAACAACTGGCGGCAGGACTAAATTACTCACTATGCGGCATACCATACTGGAATACCGACCTAGGCGGCTTCTTCGCTTGGAAATATAACAATAATGTACACAATATCGCTTATCATGAATTGCACGTGCGCTGGTATCAGTGGGGAGCATTCCAGCCGATCATGCGTTCACACAATTCCAGTCCGGTAGCTGTGGAAATATACCAGTTCGGCAAGAAAGGAGACTGGGCTTATGACGCACTCGAAAAATATACTCACCTGCGCTATCGCCTTTTGCCCTATCTCTACAGCACTTCATGGGAAGTTACCAACAAAGCGGGCAGCATCATCCGACCACTCATGATGGATTTTCCTAAAGATAAGAAAGTTCTTGAGATGGATACAGAGTATATGTTTGGCCGTAATTTCCTTGTCCGCCCCGTAACTGATTCGCTTTATACATGGCAGGACGACAAACAGAACGGCTATCAGAAGAATATGAATAAAATAGGAAAGACAGATGTTTATCTACCCGCAGGTGCCCAATGGATTGATTTCTGGACCGGAAAAAGCCTGAAAGGCGGACAAACCATCCAGCGTGAAGTGCCTATCGACATCATGCCGGTCTATGTCCGTGCAGGTTCTATCCTACCCTGGGGACCGGCTGTACAATATTCCACCGAAAAGAAATGGGATAATCTGACACTTCGCATTTATCCGGGTGCCGACGCTGAATTTACTCTTTACGAAGATGAGTTCGACAACTACAATTACGAAAAGGGAGCATACACTACCATTACCATGAAATGGAATGATAAAGACCGTACCCTAACGATTAACGACCGGCAAGGTAACTACAAAGGAATGCTGAAAAATCGTAAATTCAACATTATCATTGTAGAACCGGGAAAAGGTTGTGGTGACGGTGATGCTACGACATTCGATCAATCTGTTTCTTATAGGGGAAAGAGAGTAGACTTAAAATTATAAAGTTTCAACTTTACAAATACAGCCTTCACCCTTCACAATGCCCTATTCATCGGCATTAGCGGGTGAAGGCTGCTCTTTCATCCGCCTTTCACCCTCCGTTTTCTTAACCCTGTATAATTCTTCTCCACCTGTTACTTCTAAAGACATATCTAACCTGTTTCCCACTCATTACTAACTAACTTCTTTTTCATTAATAACAAACTTTCTTTTGATTACTGGTAAACTTCTTATTACCAGTATGTAAACTTGCTTTTCATTAAATGCAATCTATAATTGCAAGTTGCGTTTATAAAAACAAAAGCTTTGATTATATAAATGCAAGTTTCATTTATATAATCAAAGCTTGCATTTATAGTTTTCTTATGATGCAAAGAAAGTTTGGTCCCTATACAAAGGAAGTTTATCCCTTATAGAAAAGAAGTTTTCCCATAATAGTCTGGAAGCTATCTGCTAACACTTCTTCCGCCAACTATAGATAAAAGATTTAGCAGACTAGACAATCTGTGAAAGCCAAAGTAGAAAGGTGAAAGGAAAGTGAAAGCCTGCCCTTCACCCGCTAATGTCGATGAATAGGGCATTGTGAAAGGTGAAGGGTATTTTCTTGAATATGATTATTTTAGTATACCAGCGTAAGGCAATGTCTGCAACCACAATTCCATAAAACGGTCGTATACACAATATCCCTCTTCCGCCTTAAATACATATTCTTTATTAATCAGAAATTTAAGGGCTGCATTAATACTACTCGAACCTTTCAATCCATATTTCTTAATAAATATAGAACTATTAATAGCCGCTACGAATTGCTCCCGGGCGATAGCGCGCAACAAAGTTGATTGATTTTCGGTCAACATACCATATAAGCGCTGGTATTCATCCACCTCGGAACGAACTATATCTGCCAAACATTTCTCAAATATAGTTTCATTCAATATGGGTTCCTTTTGTTCATAAAGTCGGTTCAACACATACTGTATATACCATGTATGCCCATTAAAACGTTGATAAATCATCTGAAAGAGTTCATCACTCAATTCCTTTCCTCCGGCCTGCATCCAACGTATGGCAAAAAGAGAATAATGCTCTAAAGGGATGGATGCCAGATTCATCTTTTCTGTACTCCGGTAAAAAGGACGTTTTGCTGAACCAAACATTTCTGCCATCAGATGTTGTTTACTTCCTGAAAAAATAAAATGTACATGAGGTAAAAATTGAATGTAAGAGCGCAACAAGCCTTCTACCCCTTTTTCCGGATATTCAGTGATCTGCTGAAACTCATCAATAGCGATATAACATTCTTTTCCCGAATGTTCCAGGTAATCAAAAATCTCTTTTAATGTTGCCTGTGCCTGGGAAGGTTGAAAATCAAGAGTTGCTTGTGGCACTCCCGTTAAGACATCGGGGGAAAACACTAAACGACAACTTTTAAAAAAGCCACTGATTGCCGCCAACGTCTTCTGCGATAAATTATCTAATTTACCAATCACAGTCTGCCCGAACTGAATGATAAAATCATCCAGACATGTCGTAGAAAAAATATCCATGTAAAAACAAGCTGCCTCCGGATACTCCCGTCGTATCTGATGAAAGACGTTCTGTATTAATCCGGTCTTACCCATACGGCGAGGACTCATTAAGGTCACATTTCTTCCATTCCGTAAAGCGGAAATCAAATGTTCCGTTTCTTCTATCCGATCACAGAAATACTTAGGACCAGCATAGGCATAAATCAAAAAAGGATTATTTACATCATTCATATTCAAGCAATTATTTATAGCGTAATTATTGTAGCACTTTTTATGCTACACAAATTACGCTATAAATAATGATTCTACCAAACTTTTGCCGAACAATCATTTCCCATATGATTCCGCCACGCTTCTATTCACCAATACAACACCTCCCTGTGGAAGGATTTCCAGTTGCACTTTTCCGCTTTCTTTTACTTTCAACGTCACAAGTTGAGGTTCTCCTTTTTTATCATCCTTATACAGAGAAACGGTTTTTCCGGCAAACATTTCTAAATCCAGTTTCAACTTTACGATTTCTTTCCCGGCATTCACAGCCGCCAGATACCAGGTGTCACCATGGCGACGTGCCAAGACTACATATTTTCCCGGATATCCGTCAATGAAACGTGTTTCATCCCACGTGGTAGGAACCGTTTTCATATAGTCCATACAAACAGGGGAAACATCTTTCAGGTTGTTGGGAGCAAGCGCAAAATTCTGTACCGGATTCTGGAATAATACGGTAGTGGCTAATTGAAAGATATCAGTAGTACGGCGGGTAGTTCCTCCGTCATTGTTGCGATTCAGCCGTTTGTTCAGGAAACAACCACCGAATTCCATGCAACCCACCGCGTTGCGGATAAACGGATGCAGACAGGCATTGAAAGCCTCTTCATCACAGAAGTGCTGGCCGAAAACCATATTTTCGGAGGCCAGTACAGCCTCGCTGCCTACATAGTTCGGGTACATACGTTCCCATCCGCGAGGGATGGTGCAACCGTGGAAGATTACCATCAGACCGTGGTCGTCAGCATCACTCAAAATATCTTCATACAGGCGCATCGTTTCCTGCTTGTCGCCACCAAAGAAATCAACTTTGATTCCTTTCACTCCAAGGCTTTGCAACCATTTCATTTCACGTTTGCGGATAATAGCATTATCCATGTGATTCACCGGCCCCTGCTCAATATCATTCCAATAGCCGGAAGAGCTATACCATAAGAAGAGTTCCACTCCTTTGCTTCGTGCGTATTCTATCAAAGATTTCATGCGGTCACGGCCGATGTTCGTATCCCACCAGTTATCGATCAAGGCATACTCATACCCCATTGCAGCTGCAAAATCAATATAGCGCACCTGATCGTCATAGTTAATACTACCATCCTGCCAGAGAATCCAGCTCCATGTGCCGCGTCCGAAACGGTAGTCATGCTTCGTTTCATAAAGAGGACGTACGACATCCCAGATAACGGTTGTTTCCACAATCGGTTTCAAGGTTTCGCCAACAGTTATGGTACGCCAGGGAGTAGTACCGGGAAGGGCAAATGCCGGAGCAGAAGTTCCGTTACCGTTATTTTCTGCTGCCATCGGAAAAGCAACCGTATACAGATTACCTTCGCTTACATCGCTCAAACGAGAACCGCAATAACGACTGTCTACACCTGTTTCGCTGACTAATACCCAACCATCGTCACCGATACGGAACAGACAAGGGAATGTGTAGCCATGCCCGTACTGCGAACGGTCACTCATGGGAGCATCTGCCTTGTACTCTTCCTCATAACTGGGTTTGGTACGCTTCCAACCTATCATGGCATCGCTTTGCGGACATAAGAAAGTAGTTGTTTGTTGCGGAAAGCGAAAGCCGGTTTCTTCGGCAGTTACCGTTACACTTCCTTTTCCATCCTGACGCGGAAGAGTATAGCGAAAAGCTACATCGTGATTGCTGACACGAAAGACTACATCTATTTTCTGCCCTTTCGGATTCTCAAAATTACAAATCAGTTCGTTTGCCTGATAATGCACTTTGGAGGTTTTAATACGATCCTGATGATAAACAGTATCAATCGGAGTAACAGCATGTCCTGTCAGTTTCATTCCTTTTGCAAAGTCACCGATATTCGTATTCATACCCAAAGGAGATTTCTCCAACATTGTCTTTCCATTGTAGGTAATCGAATAACTTGGCTTTTCGGCTGGAGAAGCAGATACAACCAATTGCAGTTTTTCATCCGGCCCTTTCACTACCACTTCCTGTGCTATCAGAGAAGTCAGACAGCAACTAGCCAGCAGGGTACTTATTATCTTCTTCATATTATTTATGTCGTTATTATCTTCACTTTTTTCTGTTATTTCTCATTTGCCTTCTTTATGCGGATCACCGTAAAAGAATAGGCAGGTAATTGATAGTCAAACTTTTCTGCTACTTCCATTGTGTCTTCAACAGGTAGCGGGGTATCGGCCGGTTTGCCGGTCAGTACGGTTCTTTTTGCAGAAGACTGTATAGCACCGATTCCGGAAAGGTCGACATTCGTATTCACCTCTACGGGAAGTAAATTGACCAGCTTCACAATCACGTCGCCACTTGCCGAGTCACGGACAATAGAAGCGGCAATGCGTTTCCGCACTTGATCGTCTCTATTATCAAGAGTGATCTTTGACGGCAAATATTCGTTTCCGGCATTCTGTCCGTAGAGTTTCTGAACATAGTAGCCGGTGGTAGGTTTCACTTCCCGGTTATTGAAGTAAATCAAATCCGGATTCCACTGGGTATGTCCTTCTTTTGCGAGAAGAGGGGCATAGGAAGTCATGTGTACAACATCTCCATTACGTTCCAAGGCAGCAAGATAAAGAGCTTCTGTCAGTGCTGTTTCGATATTCGCCTTTCGTCCCGGTATGTGAGTTGCATATTCGCCCAAGTATACTTTTGTCTTTTTCGAACGATCGTATTTGTCGTAGAAATCCTGGTTGTTCAGGAACCATCCCGGAGTCTGGTAATAATGTTCGTCGACCATCGGAATACCCAGTTTGTCCGCCAGCTTCCATCCTTCCACGTAGTCTGTACCCTCATTGAACGGTCCCACTGTACCGACAACAATCATTTCAGGATATTTTTCTTTGATGGCATTGAAGATCATTGTGAAGCGTTCTTCGAAGATATCAGTGATAAGATCTTCATTTCCGATACCGATGTATTTCAGATTGAAAGGTTTCGGATGCCCGGCTTCGGCACGTACCTTTCCCCATTTGGTCTTCTTAGCGTCACCGTTTGCCCATTCTATCAGATCAAGAATATCCTGAATATAAGCTCCCATTTCGCTCATCGGGATACCACCTTGTTGTCCTCCTCTCAAGTCGCCGTGACAGGCAGAGTTCTGGCAAGGAACACCGGCCGCCAGCACTGGAAGCGGTTCCGCACCAATATCTTCGCAAAACTGGAAATATTCAAAATAACCCAATCCCATGCTTTGATGGTATCCCCAAAGGTTACGCTGTGCTTTTCTTGCTTCCAACGGACCTACTGTATTTTTCCATTGATAAATGTTTTTCAAGCCATCACCATGAGCCACACAGCCACCGGGGAAACGGATGAAACGGGGATGAATATCAGCCAACACTTGAGCCAGATCTTTGCGAAGCCCGTTCTTACGTCCTTTAAATGTATTCTGCGGGAATAGGGAAATCATGTCCAGATTCAATTCACCAACAGATTGAGGGATGATTTCGAGATGAGTGTCCGCAGTAGCTTTAGCAGTTATCACCGCTTTATATGTTTTCCATTGACGGGAAGACACTGTTAGAGAAGTCTCTCCACACACATTTCCTTTTCCATCTACCAGACGAACCTGCAATTTATTTGATTTACCCTGCGGAACCCGGGCGAAGATGGAAAAATCATATTTCTCTCCGGTGTTCAGTGCGATTCCATCAAAACCTGTATTTTCTAATGCAGCTCCCGGTTGTTCTACATTCAGCACGGCATAATGTGGGTTATTGATATGAATAGGGTCGGTAGTATCAATAGTGAAAGTCGTTTTCTCTCCTTTCAGTGCCCAGGAATGAGTGCTGTTCCAGTTCTTATCTCCTTCCCTGTCCGAAGGGTCGTACTCGAAGTCGCGGTTTTGGATAAGTTCTGCATAGAGTCCTCCGTCTGCCGAATAATTGATGTCTTCAAAAAAAGCGCCCAGCAATACATCACTAATGGCTTTTGCACCTTCCGGTTGTACAGTGACCGTTGCTTTTACAGGCTTCAAACCGGCAAAACGTTCTCCATCCTGTACCGGACGTTCTCCATGTAATGAGTTCCGATATTGATTCCAGCCATAATTTTTATCCAATCCATCCACCAAGGTCCAAGCTACCCGGTTGATATTTCCTTTCTGCTCTTCTCCGGCAACAATAGCTTTCACTCTCACTCCGTCAAAATCCGGCGTAGTACGGGGATATTTCTGACTGGTCCAGTTGATTAAATCCTTGGAAGTAGCTTGGCCGTATCCATCATGGTCATTCAGTTTCCAGGTACAAATCCATTCGCCATCGGACGATTGTTTCAAATAAGGATCGAGCATTTTCTTCTGTGATCCCCAGCGGCTATAATCGCACCGGAGATATCCGTAGTTCCGGCCAATTTCAAACCAATTTTCTTTATCTGTACTCCAGGCAAAACGGAGTCCGCTGCGTCCGTCGTCTCCGGAAGTTGCAAAAGAAAACAGATAAACCGAATCGGGTGTACTCGCCATTTCTTTGATTGCAGCTAAAGTGACCTGCTGAAACGACAAAAACAAGACAACTAAAAAGAGGAATAATTTTCTCATGGTATATATTGCATTAAGATTATCAATCGCAAAGTTAAGATTTTCATCATTCTAACAAGCGTGTTTCATATAATAATTGGTAATTATACACTTAAAAATATATAAGAAACAAGTAAACAAGGGTAAAATATACACTTTTTCCTGTATCGTATACTGTTTTCCTGGATTACAACTAGTTGAATCCATCTTATCAGAATAACTCAAAAGAAAACAAAAGGATGGGAATACTCACTGGGAAGCGAAGATTACCCGCCTGAAAAACAATTGGTTTAACAAATCTGGGACAGGTGTTTTTCTCCTGTCCCACGAGATATTTTAGTTCAGAAACCTTCGGGTTTACCATAGGCCTTGAAGAGGCGTTTCAACTCTTTTGGGGTAATCGGTATGACAGTGCCATGGCGCGGATGGAAATCCATACTGATAGCATGGTCAATCACTTTGAAATGTTCCAGATCGGAACTTTCGGTAAACTGGTATTTACCTTTCGTATATACATCATACATCAAAATATACTTATCGGAACCAACCAGCGGGAAAATACCCGAACCTTCTACCGGATCCTTCGTCTGCTGTTTATAGT
This sequence comes from Bacteroides sp. D2, assembly GCF_025147085.1. Lineage (NCBI taxonomy): Bacteria > Pseudomonadati > Bacteroidota > Bacteroidia > Bacteroidales > Bacteroidaceae > Bacteroides > Bacteroides sp. D2. The sequence continues at coordinate 600,523 of NZ_CP102261.1, forward strand.
CATCCGATTCTGTCCATTGGCCGGAGGTTAGAGAGGAGGTAGTGGCCTTTTTAATTCCATTTCCATTCCCTTCCGTTTTGTAGAACAAATGATAGAGTCCATCTTTGTAAATAATGTCGCCGTCAATACATGATTTTTTGTTTTCCGGAAGAAACAGTGGCTTCGGCTCTCCTTCTATATCGGTAAAATCTTTGTTGGCATAAGCATAATAAATGATATCGGGACCATTGCCATGTTGCATGGACCAGTAAACCATGTACTTTCCTGCTTCCCTATCATAAATAGTTTGTGGAGCCCACACACGTTTCAGATCCTCCTGATTGGGATATTTTTTCTGGATATTCACGATATTGGAAGTCCAGTGTACAAGGTCTTTTGATTTCAATAATATCATGGCACGGTTAGAACTCCATCCATTGCCGGACACCATATCTGTCACCACCATATAAAATGTCTTCCCATCTTCACAGCGCAAGATATGGGGATCACGTACTCCACCAGTTGAACTAATCACACGGGAATCAAGTACCGGCTGATTTCCATTCAAGGCTTTATAATTATATCCATCGAGGCTAACAGCCATCCGGACGGCTTCTTCACTCATGCGATTGCCGGTGAAGTAAACAAACAGGTAAGCAGATTGCTGGCAATACCCAGTCAACACTCCCACAAATAGGAATGCGAAAAGAATTATATTTTTCTTCATATTCATCATCATTTCAATGCTTTTTCATCCATTGTTTTATTCTTGTTCATTCACTGTTTAGTAGTTGAAATCAGCAGGTTTCACATATACACGATATTCCTTAATCATACCCGGATACCCTTTTTCGGCACGAGGCAGATAGCGGAAACCGGTCACATTTTCCACTTTGCTCAAGTCAATTACCAATTGATGAGGATAAGGAACATTGTCCACTGTCATCCAGAAAGTGGATTCCTGCAAGTCGAATATCTTGTCGGCTGTACGGTTGCCACTACGCGTTTCTTCACTATCGGCATAACGAATCTTCCAATGTTCGCGGGATACCGGTTTACCATCAGCTCCCAGGACATCAAACTCTGCTATCGCTGCGATGTTATCATTTGCTTGTGGAGAAAGTGCTTCCAGACAGAAATAACGTCCTTTCACCGGAGTGGCAAATCGCACTTCCTGCCAGCCGTTACCCGGAGTGAAAGCTCCTTCATGGCCCACTTTCTCACCCGTCAGTTTCAGTTTTTCTCCATCCTTGCGGTGTGTTTCGGGAGCTTTTTCACGAAGCACATCGAGAATTGGTTTCTTCAAACCTTTGATGGAAGCCCGGGTAGGACCTTTCAAATCCAGAACGAGGATTTCATTCTCTCCTTCTTTCAGCCAGCACCCCGGCATAAAGAGAGTCTGCTGCGGACCGATTTCCCAGAAACGCCCCATTGCATGACCGTTCACCCAGACCATACCTTTTCCCCATGTACTCATATCCAGGAAAGTATCTCCTACTTTATCCAGTGTAAAGGTGCTCTTATAATAGGCAGGCATAGTCGGTAATATCTTTTTATCGCTATATTTCTTATCTTTTATAAAAGAATAATCTACCGGGAAGTTATACACAGTCCAGTTTTTCAATTCCTTAGTCTGGTTACCCGAAATAAGTTCCACCTTTTCGGTGATTCCTTTGCGGTCGTGGATGGATTTGTCAAAGTTCACACGTCCCATTGCTTCCACAAGAATATCCAGTTGTGTGCCTTTTTTCAGCGCGGGCAGGATCGTTGTAAATTCTCCCTTACGACGATCCAAGCGTGCCAGCAGTTTACCGTCGGCATATATCTGCGCCCAGTCGTGCACTTCCGTAATTTGCAAAGTGGTGCCTGCAAGAGTCGTTTCGGGCAATGTGGTACGATACAGAATCGTTCCCCATCCCTGGTTGAATTGTTCCATCGGTTGAATATCCACCGTTTGTTTTGCCTCCGGCAGATTTGAGAAAAGCGGAGCCACTTTATGGAAGTGAAACTCAGGGATTTCAATAACAGGCAGAGCTGCGGGCACTGCGGGCAACGTCTCACCTGCCGGAAGATAGTTTTTCAACAAGTCACGAAGCAAGAAAAACTTGTCAGTCGTCCATCCGGGTTCGCTAATCGGAGCATCATAATCGTATGAGCTGCACATGGCGGAATAAGCCGGGTTGTTCGCACCTCCCCAATGTCCGAAAGTCGTTCCTCCGTGAGTCATATACAGACTGAAAGAGATGTTCCGGTCGAGCATATCCTTGATGCCCTGTACCATATCTTTTGCAGGACGTGTCTCATGTTTGCGTCCCCAGTGGTCGAACCATCCGCTCCAGAACTCGCTACACATCAACGGAGTTTCAGGACGAAGTTCTTTAAGTTTTTTAAATTGCTGGTCGATATTGGCACCTGTTCCAAAGTTCACCGTCCAAATCAGGTCATCGAGCGCGTTATTGGTGAAGTTACTGCTCCAGTCGCATTGAAACAGAGGTACATCAGTAAAACCAGATTCACGAACCAGGTCGCGCACGGCAGAGACATAAGGTTTGTCGATTCCATAAGAACCGTATTCATTCTCTACCTGTACCATGATGATATTTCCCCCTTTATTCACTTGAAGCGGAGCCAGTTGCTTACCGACCTCTTTCATAAAGATGCCTACCCGTTCCATATAATAGGGATCGAGCGTACGCAAGGCTATATCTTTTTTCTTCAACAGCCACCAGGGAAGTCCCCCCATCTCCCACTCCGCACATACATACGGACCAGGACGGACAATGACATACATACCGTGTTTCTGTGCCGCACGGCAGAAAGCTGCAATATCATTCTGACCGGAAAAATCGAACTTTCCTTCTTCCTGTTCATGGATATTCCAGAAAATATAAATACAAATAGTATTCATGCCTAATGCCTTGCACATCTCAATGCGATGCTCCCAATAAGCTTGCGGGATGCGGGTGTAATGCAACTCGGCAGCCTTCACCACAAACGGTTTTCCATCCAGCAAGAATGTGTTCTTGCCTGCCTCAAACTTCCGTGCAGTAGTTTGCGCCTGTGCAGTACTAAAGAAAATAACTGTAAAAAGTACCAGTAAAGCAATCAATCTGTTTTTCATGGTTTATTCAAAAATAGAATTTTAATAGTATACGGCAAAGGTAGGCGATTCACCTAAAAAGGAGGGCATAATTATCATTCAAAAAGGGTTGGAAATAAAGCAAAATAGCGCCAAATAGCAGATAAAACAACAATGGTCGGAAGATGAGAGGCATTTTACCATGCTCATCTTCCGACCATTTGTCCGGTATGTGATTACAATAAAATCAGTTTTCTTTTGTCAATAGACTTTCCAGTTCTTCCGCATTCAGGCGGAGGTAGAATTGTCCGCGATAGGCTACGGAGATAGCGCCCGTTTCCTCTGAAACAATAATGGCATGTGCGTCCGACTGTTGAGAGATTCCCATCGCTGCGCGATGCCGCAAGCCAAGTTCCTTCGGTATATTCAAATCATGGGAAACAGGAAGGATACATCCCGCCGCCTTGATACGTTTTTTGCTGATTACCATTGCGCCATCGTGCAACGGGCTATTCTTGAAAAAGATATTCTCGATTAAACGCTGATTGATTGCCGCATCAATCAATTCGCCCGTACGAACGACCTCATCTAAAGGAGTATTATGCTCAATGACAATCAATGCGCCAACTTTTTGTTTCCCCATGCTTAAACAAGCCATTACCACGGGCATGATATCATCGTGCTTCAACGATTCTTTCTTCGATCCGCTAAAGAGACGGGCCAATGCACTGACATGCCGATGAGATCCCAAAGTCAAAAGAAAACGGCGTATCTCATCCTGAAAAAGCACAATCAACGCTATTACACCCACATTCATCAATGTGTCGAAAATAGAACCCAACAGTTTCATCTCCAGCACTTGTGTCACCACCAGCCAAATCAGAATAAAAACCAAAATTCCGGTGAATACCTTGATGGAGCCGGAAGCTTTCATCAGTTTGTAGGTATAGTACAAAACAAAAGCTACCAGCAGGATATCGATAAAATCTTTTATGCCAAACTCAAAAAACATGCACCCTCCTCTTATTTGTCATATCCACTCTCTATTTTTAATTTCTCTGTGATCCGGACAGCTTCCACCGCCTCACGCACATCATGTACACGCAGGATGTGCGCTCCTTTCATCAACGCAACAGTGTCCAATACGGTTGTCCCGTTTAATGAATCTTGCGGGGTTCCTCCCAATAATTTATAAATCATTGATTTCCGCGAAACTCCCACTAAAACGGGAAGTTCGAATATGTGGAATTCTTCCAGATGCGCCATCAGTTCATAATTATGCTCCAATGTTTTTCCGAATCCGAATCCCGGATCGAGAATGATATCTTTCACTCCCAAGTCGCGAAGTTGCTGCACTTTACGAGCGAAATACAGGAAAACGTCTTTAATCAGGTTATCATAAGACGGTTCTTTCTGCATACTTTGGGGTGTTCCTTTCATATGCATCATAATATAGGGCACTCCCAAGTCGGCTACTGTCTGAAACATCCGGTGGTCCATTTCACCGGCAGCTATATCATTAATCATAGCAACTCCATAATCTTTCACACATTCTTCGGCTACATCAGCCCGGAAAGTATCAACAGAGATAATGGCTTCCGGATGATTACGGTTCAGGATTTCCAGACCGATACGCAGTCTGTTCATCTCTTCTTCAGCAGAAATATGTTCGGCATTCGGCCGTGAAGAATAGGCGCCTATATCAATTATCGAAGCACCTTCATCAAGTATCTGACGGGCCCGGGCAGCAATGTCCTCTTTGGTCTGCATCCGGCTGCCGGAATAAAAAGAATCGGGAGTTACATTCAATATTCCCATCACCTGCGGAGTAGCAAGATCGAGCAACCGCCCTTTTACATTTATATAAATAGGAGATATAGGTTTCATCATTGACAACATTCCTTTTAGATCGCCTACAAATGTAGATAAAAAAAGCAAGTATTCGTACTAAAAAGAAGAAATAAACGTATATTTGCAAACTATAGAAGAAACCGAAAAATTCATACCATGAGCCGATTAACCCTATTTCACGTAGGATTTCTTTTCCTCATTTTGTTCTTTACCACTACTGCTAAAGCTCAAAAAGAGGCTGAAACTTTCAATGTTGACTTTACTCTCTATGAATATTATCAACGTTGTCAAGAATACTTATTAGAGCCTGTTGTGCTTAGCATGTCCGACACATTGTTCAGAATGGCCGGTGAACGGCATGATGAACGAATGCAGGCAGTAGCCATAGCCACCCGACTGGATTACTATTATTTTCAGGGAACCAATGAAGATAGTGTCATCCACTATACCAACAAAGTAAAAGAATTCGCCAAAGCCACTCATCAGCCTAAATATTATTATTTTGCATGGGCCAACAGGCTAGTTACCTATTACTTAAAAACAAGCAGAACAAACATAGCACTTTATGAAGTGCAAAATATGTTAAAAGAAGCTCAGGAAGAGGATGACAAAACCGGTTTGTCCCGTTGCTACAACATTATGTCGCAAATCTACACTATCAAAAGATTCGATTCGATGGCCTTCGAATGGCGGTTGAAGGAAATCGAACTAACTGAAAAATACAATATCGAAAACTATAATATTTCCCAGACGTATGCCCAGATAGCCAACTATTACATCAGCCAGAAAAAGCAAAAAGAAGCATTGAGAGCTGTGGAAAAGGCCATTTCAACAGCCAATTCTTCTACACAGCAAATATCTGCCAAGTTGGAGTACGTTAACTATTACAGCAAGTTCGGTGACTTTCAGGCAGCCGAAAAAATATTGAAGGAATGTCAGATTGCATTCGAACAGGATAAAAGACTGGAATCGATCAAAAAGAGACTGTATAATATAGAATGTTTGTACTATCAGCAGACCAGGCAATATCAAAAAGCACTGGAAGCTGCAGAGATGCAAGAAAAGGAAGAGCACCGTTTAAGCGAAAGTATACTTAGCAGCAGTCACTATCGTACACAGGGAGAAATCTACCAGAAGATGGGGAATATGAACATGGCAGTCAAATATCTGCAAATGTATATCAACACCGATGACTCCTTAAAAATAGCCAATGAGCAAGTAGCCAGCAGCGAATTTGCCACCTTGCTAAACGTTGAGAAACTCAATGCCGAAAAGAAAGAACTAATGCTCCAGGCACAGGAAAAGGAGTTGCATAATAAAACAACATTGATTATCTCATTGATTATTTTATTAGGTATTCTATTCTTATTCCTTTATAGAGAAAACTTCCTGAAACGCAAACTGAAAGTTTCGGAAGCAGAACTCAAAACAAAGAATGAGGAACTTACGGTGTCGAGGGAAGAATTACGTAAAGCCAAAGACATAGCGGAAGCGAGCAGCCGGATGAAAACAACGTTCATCCAGAGCATGACCCATGAAATCCGTACACCGCTCAACTCTATTGTAGGCTTCTCGCAGGTGTTAAGCGATCACTACAGTAATAGTCCGGAAACACAGGAGTTTGTCAATATTATCAAGAGCAACAGTAACGACTTGCTCCGACTGGTCACTGACGTGCTCGCTCTATCGGAACTGGATCAATATGAGCAACTGCCCACAGATGATGAAACAGATATGAATACGATCTGTCAACTTGCCTCTGAAGTGGCCAAAGACAACAGGCAAAAGGATGTAGAAGTTCTGTTCGAACCTGCAAAAGAAAACCTGCTCATACGCAGTAATTCGGAACGCATATCACAGGTGTTGAACAACCTGGCACATAATGCCGCCAAATTTACAACTCATGGCAGTATCCGCATAGCTTATTCCGTACTGGAAGCTGAAAAGAAAATTGAAATCAGTGTCACCGATACAGGAACAGGTATTCCGAAAGATCAGCAGGAGGCGGTATTTGAGCGTTTCTACAAAATGAATTCTTTCACACAGGGCACCGGTCTCGGACTGCCGATATGCCGGAGCATTGCCGAGAAGTTAGGAGGCAGCCTCCGGATCGACTCTTCCTATACGGACGGATGCCGGATGATACTGACTCTTCCTTTGGTATATGCCTAAGTAAAAATCTGTCCGAACTCCCATCAAATCCGAAAGAATAGCCTATCTTTGCAGCGTTTTAAATAAAAGATCAGGTTATGAAACTTTCTGCTCTTTACCAGATTTTTCTGGATTGCCAATCAGTAACTACTGATAGCCGGAACTGCCCGGACGGTTCTTTGTTTATCGCCTTGAAAGGTGAGTCGTTCAACGGTAATGCATTCGCAAAACTAGCGCTAGACTCCGGATGCGCATTTGCCATTATTGATGAAGCCGAATATGCCGTAGAAGGTGATAAACGATATATACTTGTAGACAACTGCTTGCAGACAATGCAGCAACTTGCCAATTATCATCGCCGCCAACTCGGAACGCGTGTGATCGGTATTACGGGCACTAATGGGAAAACGACCACCAAAGAATTAATTTCCAGTGTTCTCTGTCAAGCCCATAACGTGCTTTATACTTTAGGTAATCTCAACAACCACATCGGTGTACCGACCACTCTATTGCGTTTGAAACCGGAGCATGACCTTGCTGTTATCGAGATGGGTGCCAATCATCCGGGAGAAATCAAGTTTCTTTGTGAAATAGCCGAACCGGATTATGGTATTATCACCAATGTAGGTAAAGCTCACCTGGAAGGATTCGGTTCTTTCGAAGGAGTGATTAAGACTAAAGGAGAGTTATATGACTTCCTCCGTAAGAAAGATGCCATCACTTTTATTCATCACGATAACGCTTATTTGATGAATATCGCGCAGGGATTGAACCTGATTTCTTACGGAACTGAAGATGATCTCTATGTCAACGGACAGATTACTGACAATTCGCCTTATCTCGCTTTCGAATGGAAAGCCGGTAAGGACGGTGAACGCCATCAGGTTCGCACACAGTTGATCGGAGAATATAATTTCCCGAATGCCCTGGCTGCCATCACTATTGGACGTTTCTTTGGAGTGGAAGCGAAGAAGATTGATGAGGCTCTGGCAAGCTATACGCCACAGAACAATCGCTCCCAACTTAAAAAGACAGAAGATAACACGCTTATCATCGACGCATATAATGCAAATCCAACCAGCATGATGGCTGCTTTGCAAAACTTCCGGAACATGACAGTCCCCCACAAGATGCTCATATTAGGAGATATGCGCGAACTGGGTGCTGAAAGCCCGGCCGAACATCAGAAAATCGTTGACTACATAAAGGAAAGTGGTTTTGAGAAAGTATGGCTCGTAGGAGAACTGTTTGCCGCAAGCGAACATTCTTTTAAGACTTACGCCAATGCGCAGGAAGTTATAAAGGACCTGCAAGCTGACAAACCCAAAGGGTATACCATTCTTATCAAAGGCTCTAACGGAATCAAACTTAGCTCAACGGTAGAGTATTTGTAAACGGAAAAATAAACGAGTGAACAGTAAATGATAAACGGTGAATATTGGATGCAACCATTATTCACCGTTTCTATTTTTCATTCACTGCTTATTCATCATTCTGGGGCGTACGACATAATAGGCTATTAAACTAGCCAGAATCGCTCCCGTAGTATTAGCTGCAAAATCCAACCAGTCTCCACCCCGGTAAGTAGTGCAATATTCCTGCAGTAATTCCACACAACCACTAAAAAGTACAGGGCAAAGGAATGCGCCTACCCATGCATGCCACATCGGAGCATTGTCCCTGCGATGTGCACGCAAAAATTCCAGCCACAACATTCCCGACATACCAAAATACATACAAACATGAACCAGTTTGTCGAGGTTGGGAATTTCATCTAAATCCGTCTTAGGCGGTTTAAAGAACGACAGATAAATCACTGTCAGAATGATAAAAAGCGAGATCGGATATTTCTTAATATAAGATAGCATATCTAAATAATATTACAATTTTCGTGCAAATATAAGTATCATTTTCTATATTTGCGCTCTAATACGTATATTTTATAACGATTTGTAAGATAAAACAAGATTTATGGCAAAAAATGATAGAGCAAACTTCGGCAGTAAATTAGGAGTCATACTCGCTTCTGCCGGCTCTGCAGTCGGATTGGGTAATATATGGAGGTTTCCCTATGAAACAGGAAACCATGGAGGCGCTGCTTTTATATTGATCTATTTAGGCTGCATTCTTCTTCTGGGATTGCCTATTATGATTGCCGAGTTCCTGATAGGACGCCGTTCGAGAGCTAACACAGCGAGAGCGTATCAGAAATTAGCACCTGGAACACATTGGCGTTGGGTAGGACGCATGGGAGTATTGGCTGGCTTCCTGATACTTAGTTATTATGCTGTAGTAGCAGGATGGACACTCGAATATATTTTTGAAGCTGCTACTAATGGCTTTGCCGGAAAAACCTCCGGAGAGTTCATATCCTCTTTTCAACAGTTCTCCAGTAATCCGTGGAGACCGGTTGTATGGTTGGTGGCATTCTTGCTGATTACTCATTTCATCATTGTGAAAGGGGTAGAAAAAGGAATCGAAAAGTCCTCCAAGATCATGATGCCTACCCTGTTTATCATTATCCTCATACTGGTTGTTTGCTCGGTCACTCTGCCGGGAGCCGGTGCAGGTATCGAATTCCTGCTCAAGCCCGACTTTAGCAAAGTGGACGGAAATGTATTTTTGAGTGCCATGGGACAGGCGTTCTTCTCATTGAGTTTGGGAATGGGATGCCTTTGCACGTACGCCTCCTATTTCAGCAAAGAAACCAACCTGACTAAAACAGCTTTCAGCGTAGGAATCATTGATACCTTTGTGGCGATACTAGCCGGATTTATCATCTTCCCGGCCGCTTTTTCCGTAGGCATACAACCTGATTCTGGTCCGAGTCTGATCTTTATCACCCTGCCTAATGTATTCCAACAGGCATTTAGCGGAGTTCCCATACTGGCATATATATTCTCTGTCATGTTCTACGCGTTGTTGGCAATGGCTGCTTTAACTTCTACTATTTCCTTGCACGAAGTAGTAACCGCTTATTTACATGAGGAGTTCAACCTCTCCCGTGGAAAAGCAGCAAGGTTAGTCACCGGCGGTTGTGTCTTCCTCGGAATATTCTGTTCATTATCACTGGGAGTCATGAAAGGATTTACCGTTTTCGGACTGGGCATGTTCGACCTCTTCGACTTTGTAACAGCTAAAATCATGTTACCACTAGGCGGATTGTGCATCTCCCTCTTTACCGGATGGTATCTGGACAAGAAGATTGTATGGTCGGAGATTACCAATGACGGTTCATTAAAGGTACCGGTATACAAACTCATTATCTTTATATTAAAATATATCGCCCCAATCGCCATCTCACTGATATTTATCAATGAACTGGGATTAATCAAGCTATAATGTGGAAAGACTTCCTTTATTATACTAAAACTGAACGACAAGGCATTATCGTCCTTGTCGTTCTTATTTTAGGAGTATATGCCGCCCCTAAACTCTTCTCCTTTTTCACACACGCTGAAGATACCGACTGCAGAGAGAACGAGAAGTTCGATAAGGAATACAACGACTTTATTTCCTCCCTCCGGGAAACCCAACCTCACCAAAAGTCCGGTCATTCTTTTCAATCATCCCCTCAAAGGGAAATCAAACTTGCGGTGTTCGATCCGAACATCGCAGACTCTACTACTTTTCTTTCGCTTGGATTGCCATCCTGGATGATAAAGAATATCCTGCACTATCGCTATAAACAAGGTAAATTCCGCCACCCAGAAGATTTCCGAAAGATATATGGACTCACGGAAGAACAATACCAGACTCTTCGTCCTTATATACAAATTACAGAAGATTTCAGTTCGACAAATAAAGACACGGTACGATTGTTAACCACACCAAGCATACAACGGGACACCCTTGTGAAATATCTCCCGGGAACTATCATCAGCCTCAACTCCGCAGATACCACCGAACTGAAGAAGATTCCGGGAATCGGAAGCAGCATTGCCCGGATGATTGTGAATTACCGCGAACGGCTGGGAGGCTTTTTCCGAATAGAGCAGTTACAGGAGATTCATCTAAAGGCAGAGAAACTCCGTCCGTGGTTTTCCATTGACACCCATCAGACACGCCGCATCAATGTAAATAAAGCCGGTATGGAACGAATGATGCATCATCCATACATAAACTACTACCAAGCAAAGGTTATCATAGAATATCGGAAAAAGAAAGGATTCTTAAAAAGTCTGAAGCAATTATCTCTCTACGAGGAGTTCACTCCTATTGATCTTGAACGGCTAGAACCCTACATTTGTTATAATTAATAAAAAAAAGATGCATTCCTATCACACCAGACAAGAATGCATCACACACAAACAAAACAAACACTCTACTATCATCTTCACAGACTTCCGTAGAGAAGCGACTATAAATATATAGCTAAAAGATAGAACACTTGCAAGGCTCTACCTTTTTGGTATACATTTTTAGAAATTAGGTTCTCTAATTAATCTTTTTTAATCATACCATCCACTATATGAACGGTCCGGTCCGTAATTTTGGCAAGCCCCTCGTCATGCGTCACAATGACAAAAGTCTGCCCCAGCCGGTCTCTCAAATCGAAGAACAGTTGATGTAAATCTTCTTTATTATGTGTATCCAGACTACCGGATGGTTCGTCTGCCAGAATAACTGCCGGATCGTTGATTAAAGCCCTCGCTACCGCCACCCGTTGTTTCTCGCCTCCCGACAATTCATTCGGTTTATGAGAAGCCCTGTCAACCAGTCCCATAAAATCCAGAATCTTCATAGCGCGTTCGTGCGCCTCCTTCGAAGATACCCCGGCGATTAAAGCGGGAATCATCACATTTTCCAATGCCGTGAACTCCGGCAGTAGTTGGTGAAACTGGAAAACAAAACCAATATTCTTATTACGAAATGCAGATAGTTCTTTCTCCTTCATCCGACTCACCACTGTTCCGTCAATCTGTACCACACCTGCGTCCGGTTCATCTAAAGTGCCCATTATCTGCAATAACGTAGTTTTACCCGCACCGCTCGGGCCTACAATACTAACAATTTCTCCTTTGTTGATTTCCAGATCAATGCCTTTCAACACCTGTAATGAGCCGAAACTCTTCGTAATCCCTTCTAGTTTTATCATAATAGCCTTATAATCGTTTAATGACATATTCAGCCAGATAGCACCCAAACACGGCCGGCATATAACTAACTGTTCCACATGTCGATTTCTTATTCTGTTCATCCTCCGTCAGCAATACCGCTTTCGGATCGGCTTGTTCCGTACTGAATACCACCGGAAGTTTCCGTTTCATTCCCATCTTCTGCAAACGCTTCCGCACAGCCTTACTCAAACCGCAATGATACGTCTCCCAAAGATCAGCAAAACGAACCTGGGTGATATCACTCTTCGCCCCTGCTCCCATACTGGAAACTATCTTTATATGACGTTTCATCGCTTCATAAATCAGAAAACATTTCGGACTGATCGTATCAATAGCATCTACTATAAAATCATATTTATCGGCATCCAGCAGTTCCGGTATATTTTCATCCTTCAGGTAAACAGGCAGGACAGCCAGCTCAATCTCCGGATTTATATCTTTATAACGGGCTGCCAACACCTCCGCTTTCGTCCTCCCAAGTGTGGAATGCATGGCCGGCAACTGACGATTCATATTGGTGGGCTGCACTGTATCGGCATCTACAATCGTCATCCGTCCGACGCCTGCACGGCAGATCATCTCGGCGGCATAAGCACCTACTCCACCCAGTCCCACGACCAATACGTGCGCGCTCCGGATGCGTTCCATCTTTTCCTCCCCTAACAGGAGTTCTGTTCTCTGTTGCCAGTCGTATCTTTCCATTAGTTTTTCTTTAGCCATTTATAGAACCATTTGCCGACCTTCTCATAATGTTGAGACTCATTATGTCCACGAGGATCGGAGAATGACACAATTTCCTGCGGTTCGCCAAACTGGTCGGGATACAGAATTATCAAACTATTATTAGAGAAATATTTTCCTAATTGTGCCGGGAGACGTTCAAAAGAGGGATCATAAGAGATAGATCCGCGACGGGCAGAGATAACTACCAATAAATGGTCATAATTCACCTGCCCTGTCAACAGCAAGAGATCCTCCCACTCCTCCAATATGGAGAATTCCGTCGGAGTACCTGCATGTCGCTTTTTCACAAGTTGCTGAACACGCATCAATGTACGCTCATTGGCAAAGAAATGCACCCGACAGCCCAGGATACTTCCCATACGGCAGAAGTGTTCCACCCATTTAGAGAATCCCGATTCATATTCGGCCTTTGGCGGAACGGCAATATTGATTCGACGCAGGGTATTAACAGGCATCAGGAATTTGGCAATCATCACTTCACGATGCGTACCTTTCAACAGACTTTCGGCCAGATGTCCGAAGAAAGAGTCGACAATATTTGCTTTCCGGTGCAGACCGATCACAATATCCGTAGCTTCATACTCCTTAATTGTATGGATAATCCCCGAAGCAATATTCAAGTCATAGCGACTCACCATCGTAACAGGCACATCAGCGGCAGCGGCAATCATAGCCGCCTTCTCCAGATTACGTTTACCCTGCTGCTCTTTCTTCTCCGAACTGTTATTGTCATTGATAACGTTCAATGCCACCAATGCATTTTTCTGCTTGGCATCCTTTATTACTAAAGCCAGATTAATCAAATCTTCAATCGTCTCCGGGTTAGCCACCGGAATCAAGATTTGTTCCGTATTTACTTTTTTAGCTTCTTCTTCCGCCTGTACATTCTCATCCAGAGCAAAACGACGTGCCGAACGTTCGGTTACCAAAGAACTGATGACACAAGTGAAAAGTATCATCACTACCGTACCGTTCAATACATCATCATTCAGCAACCGTTCTCCATTCTCCATAATGATTTCATGACCGATCAACACTGCTGCCAGTGTAGCTGCGGCCTGCGCATTACTTAAACCGAATATCATGCTCCGTTCATTCGACTGCATCCGATAGATCTTTTGTGTGATCCAGGCAGCCAGCCATTTACTAAAGGTTGCCACCACTGTCATCACAATAGCCACTTTCAATGCTTCACCTCCGGTAAACAGGCTTCTTACATCAATAATCATTCCGACACCAATCAGAAAATAGGGAATAAACAGTGCATTTCCCACAAATTCCAACCGGTTCATCAAAGGAGATACATGAGGAATCAGGCGATTCAATACCAAGCCCGCCAGGAAAGCTCCTAAGATTCCTTCCATTCCTACAAATTCCATCAATCCTCCTCCGAGGAAAACCATCGCCAGCACAAACACAAACTGCATCACGCTGTCATCGTACTTCCGGAAGAACCATCGTCCGATACGGGGGAAAAAGAATACAATCAGGAATCCGAGGAAAGCCACTTTTGCCACAAGAAATACCCAGAACCAGCCATCGACAGTCCCCTTAAACATGCCTCCTATGACGGCAAGAATAATCAAAGCAAGGGTGACGGTGACAGCAGTACCACCAATGGTGATATTGACACTGCGCAAACGAGACAATCCGTAACGACTAATAATAGGATAAGCAATTAAGGTATGGGAAGCATACATACTTGCCAACAGCACCGCCGTGAGAAAACCATATCCCAGCATACTCATACTACTCCATATTCCCAACGCCATAGGAATCAGAAAAGTGAGCCAGCCGAACACGAAACTTTTCGTCCGGTTCTTCTTAAAGTCCTCCATATCCATCTCAAGACCGGCAAGGAACATGATGTAATAGAGTCCTACTTTACCAAACAGTTCGAAACTACTGTCGCGGTCGAGCACATGAAAGCCGTGTTCGCCAATCAGCACACCCGCCAGAATCATGCCTATAATATGAGGTATATGGAGACGCCCCAAAATCATCGGAGCAAAAAGAATGATAATTAGTACCAAAAAGAACACCCAGGTCGGATCAGAAATCGGCAGCGTTAAATTGAGATCAAACAGGTTCATAGGCTGTGTTTTTTAGGAATTTTCTGCAAAGGAACAAAAAAGTTTGCAGAATCCAATGAATGTCTAATGGTCATTTTACTCCAATAACCACGTCCAACTATACGGAAGCATGAGTAATCCGCCGAAAAACTGAAATATTTCTCTCAAAATCGATGTTTATATGCTAAATTGTTATAATTTTGCAGCCAAATCTTTTCTATTCGACAGGATAAGGAGAGAAATTCAATATTCACAATTTAACAAAAGAAAAAGATGAAAGTAGCTATTGTTGGCGTAAGCGGAGCCGTAGGACAAGAGTTCCTGCGCGTGCTCGATGAGAGAAACTTCCCGATGGACGAGTTAGTTTTGTTCGGTTCTAAACGTAGTGCCGGAACAACATATACTTTCCGCGGTAAACAGATCGAGGTGAAACTCTTACAACACAACGATGACTTTAAAGGGGTAGACATTGCTTTCACTTCTGCCGGTGCAGGAACATCTAAGGAGTTCGAGAAAACAATCACCAAGTATGGTGCTGTGATGATCGACAACTCCAGCGCTTTCCGTATGGATGCCGATGTGCCTTTGGTAGTGCCTGAAGTAAATGCAGAGGATGCATTGGAACGTCCGCGCGGCGTTATCGCCAACCCGAATTGTACGACTATCCAGATGGTAGTTGCACTGAAAGCCATCGAAAAGCTTTCTCATATAAAAACCGTGCACGTGTCTACCTATCAGGCAGCAAGTGGTGCGGGTGCCGCTGCCATGGACGAATTGTACGAACAATATCGTCAGGTATTGGCAAACGAACCTGTGACTGTAGAGAAGTTTGCCTATCAGTTGGCTTTCAACCTGATTCCGCAGATCGACGTGTTTACAGAAAACGGTTATACGAAAGAAGAGATGAAGATGTATAATGAAACACGCAAGATCATGCATTCTGACGTAAAAGTTAGCGCAACTTGTGTACGTGTTCCCGCATTACGTGCTCACTCTGAAAGTATTTGGGTAGAAACTGAACGTCCGATTTCCGTAGAAGAGGCTCGCGAAGCATTCGCTAACGGTGAAGGTCTGATTCTGCAGGACAATCCTGCCGAAAAAGAATACCCGATGCCGTTGTTCCTGGCAGGTAAAGACCCGGTATATGTAGGCCGTATCCGCAAAGACCTGACAAACGAAAACGGATTGACTTTCTGGATTGTAGGTGACCAGATCAAAAAGGGGGCTGCCCTGAACGCTGTTCAGATAGCCGAATATCTGATTAAAGTAAAAAACATCTAGTCTTCAAGAGAAGCATATAAATAAAACAGAATAAGTGACCGGCTTGCTATACGACAATCGTCGTAATACAAGTCGGTCACTTCCTTTATATATACCTATTTATTATATCATAAACCATTTTTCGACTAACAGGCGAGAGCCCCTATCACTATTTTTAGGTATCGAATACCTAAAAATAGTCATTTATTGCGATTGCTCTATATTATACATTTAGAGAACTTTGCACAAAATTTGTATATGGGATATTTTCGACTAAACATAGCGTTCTTTGGGCTTCTCTTTTTTATTGTATTTAAAGCCACAGCCAATCCGGGTACCTATACAATCTCCGGTCGCATTACTGAAGAAAAGACAAACAATCCATTACCGGGAGCATCCATTATTATCAAAGGTACCTATTTGTGGGCTGTATCCAATCAGAACGGGGATTTCACAATACAAGGAGTTCGGGAAGGAAAATGTAATCTGGAAGTTTCCTTTCTCGGTTACGTCACAACAACAATTCTGGTTAATATCCGTAGCAGCATCAAAGATATAACGATACAACTCAAAGAAAATACCCTTGCGCTAGATGATGTAGTAATAACAGCACAAGCTCCCAAAAGTGAGTTGAATACGACTCTCATCATTGGTAGCAATGCTTTGGAACACCTTCAAGTATCTAACGTCAGCGACATATCTGCCCTTCTTCCGGGAGGAAAGACGAAAGTCCCGGATCTGACTACCAATAATGTATTTTCACTAAGAGACGGAGGTTCAACCGTTGGTAACGCTACTTTCGGAACGGCAGTAGCTGTAGACGGTATACGCATAGGAAACAATGCATCTTTCGGTAATATGAGCGGAATTGATACACGGAGTATTGCCGTTACAAATATAGAATCGGTAGAAGTCATAACAGGTGTACCTTCAGCAGAATATGGAGATTTGAACAGTGGCATGGTTAATATCCGGACAAAAAAAGGAAAAACACCTTGGGAAATCTTATTGGCCATTAACCCCCGCACAGAGCAGTTTTCATTTTCAAAAGGACTGGATCTGGGAAATGACAAAGGTAGCATTAATATCAGTGGCGAGTGGACAAAAGCCACCCGGAAATTATCATCACCCTACACTTCCTACACACGAAGAGGATTCTCTGCAAACTATAATAATACATTCCGGAACATTTTCAGATTTAATATTGGTTTCACTGGAAACATCGGAGGTATGAACACCAAGGATGATCCCGATGCCTATACCGGAGAATATACAAAAGTAAGGGATAACGTTTTCCGGGCAAATACATCCTTAAGCTGGTTGCTCAACAAGTCATGGATTACCAATCTGAAATTTGATGCATCCCTCCATTACAATGATAACAAGTCACACGCACATACTCCCTACACGTATGCGTCTGAACAACCTGCTGTGCATGCTGAACAAGAAGGTTATTTCCTTGCCGATAAACTGCCTTATTCGTATTTCGCTGACCAAATTATAGATTCAAAAGAACTGGATTATGCCGCTTCCCTAAAATACGAATGGAACCGACGTTTTAAAAAGGTGAACAGCAATCTGATAGCAGGAATTCAGTGGAAGTCAACAGGGAATATAGGAGAAGGGGAATACTACCTAAACTCGTCATTAGCCCCTAACGGATATCGCCCACGTCCGTACACTACTTATCCGTATATGCATAATGTTTCACTTTATGCTGAAGAGAATCTGACAGTACCTCTCGGAAGCACTACACTAAAACTTATGGCAGGTATACGCTGGGAAAAGATTTTCATCAGTGGAACAGAATATAAAAACCTGAATACGTTTTCACCACGTTTCAACGCCAAATGGCAGTTGAACCGGAATATATCAATCCGTGGTGGATGGGGAGTTGCCGAGAAACTGCCGTCTTATTACATTCTTTATCCCAGACAGGAGTATCGTGACATACAAACTTTTGGTGTTTCTTATAACAATAACGAATCATCCTACGTCTATTACAGCCAACCATACGTACTCTTACATAATAAAAACTTGCGTTGGCAACGGAATCAAAACGCAGAATTGGGAGTCGATATCGAAATCGCAAAGACCAAGATATCATTGGTTGGTTATTTCAACCGTACTAAAAATCCTTACAAATACACCAATGCCTATACTCCGTTTTCTTATGATGTTCTGCAATTACCGGACGGATTCAGCATGCCTGCCAATCCGCAAATTAACATAAACAACCAAACAGGAATGGTGTATATACGCGGAAATGAATCGGAGGAGTGGGTACCTATGGACGTAAAAGTAACGAACCGTACTTTTGTCAATTCCGTTTCACCGGACAACGGACCGGATATCAAGCGCCGGGGAGTGGAAATGATTGTCGATTTTCCAGAAATAACTCCTATTCGTACGCAATTGCGACTGGATGCCAGCTATGATTATATGAAATATGTAGATAATTCGTTGTCTTACTACTATCAGACAGGGTGGTCACATACCGGTATCCCAAATCGTTCCTACCAATATGTAGGTATCTATGCCAACGGAGATAATTCATCGACAACAGCTAACGGCAAACGTACTCATTCTCTGGACGCCAATATAACGGCAATAACTCGTATCCCAAAAGCCAGATTGATTATATCATTCCGGCTGGAGGCCTCTCTATTAAAACGGTCACAGAACCTGTCCGAATACAACGGTAAAGAGTATGCTTTCAACGTAAGTGATAATAGTAATGCAGGAACAGGAGGTAGTATTTACGACGGCAATTCGTATACAGCGATTTATCCGGTAGCATACCTTGATCTCAATAATGAGATACGCCCTTTTACCGAAAAAGAAGCTCAGAATTCTGCATTTGCAAACCTGATACGCAAATCGGGCAATGCCTATACGTTCGCTGCGGACGGATACGATCCCTATTTCTCCGCCAATATCAATATAACCAAAGAAATAGGCGATCATGTCTCGCTCGCTCTCAATGCGATCAACTTCACGAATTCACGGAAGTATGTAACCTCTTACGCAACAGGAGTAAGCGCCATTTTTACTCCGGATTTTTACTATGGATTAACTTGCCGCATAAAATTCTAGAACAATGAAGCAACTAGCATACATATTATTACTGATGACATTCCTCACAACAGGAAGTTGTACAGACATTGACAAGGACAACCCTTACGATAACCAACTGCATACGCTTCAAGTAAATGCAGTATATCCGAACGAATACTCGGATTATCTCCGAGAAGGAGTTACCGTAAAAATCGAAGATATAGACCGGGGGAATTCGTATACGTCAAAAACAGATAAAAACGGAACAGTCCGTTTCAGTCTGACCAAAGGCATATACCGCATTCAGATAAGTGATAAAGCAGAGCAGGATATCTTCAACGGATTGGCAGACAAGGTGAAACTTGTGAATGGAGACCTCGCCCTTAATCTCCCACTGGTGCACTCCAGATCCGGTGACATTGTTATCAAGGAGATTTATTGCGGGGGATGCACCAAGCTACCGTTTGAAGGCAACTATCAGTCAGACAAATATATGATTCTACACAACAACACCTCCGAGACACAATATCTCGATGGTTTATGTTTCGGCTCACTCGATCCTTATAACTCGCAGGCAACCAACGTATGGGTAACACAGGATGAATCGACTGGAGCTACCATATTTCCGGACTTTTTACCTGTGGCACAGTGTGTCTGGCAGTTTGGGGGTACGGGACAGACATTCCCTCTGGCTCCTGGCGAAGATGCCGTAGTTGTTATCTGCGGAGCTATCGACCACGCAGCGCAATACATCCAATCGGTCAATCTGAACAAACCCGGATATTTCGTTTGTTATAATCCCGTATATTTCTGGAATACATTGTATCACCCGGCACCGGGCGACCAGATAACGCCAGACCATTATCTGAATGTTGTGATAAAAACAGGACAGGCAAATGCTTATACTTTCTCTGTATTTTCTCCTGCCACTGTCTTGTTTAAGGCAAAAGACACTACCATACAAGATTTTGTATCTCAGGCAGACAATGTTATTCAAAAACCCGGAAGCACAGTAGACAGGATTGTTAAAGTACCGATCAACTGGGTATTAGACGCAGTAGAAATATACTATGGAGGTTCTTCCAATAATATGAAACGTATGCCGCCTTCTGTCGATGCGGGTTATGTTACTCAAAGTGCGCTATATGACGGACGGACCCTGTACCGTCATACCGATGAAGAAGCCTCTCGTGAAGCAGGCTATGAAATACTGGAAGATACCAACAACTCTTCCTCGGACTTTTATGAAAGAGAAAAACAATCCCTGCATGAGTAATATGAAACGAATATATATAACCTGTATTTTCTTGTACATGGCATCCACAGTCTCGGCACAATCTTACGATATTGTGGAACGACGTAATCCTTGGAATGCCGGAGCAAACGTTACCGGAATAATGGTGGACAGTACCACCGTTTCCTATGCTGAACTATATGGCAGGAATAATCATGGCGATTTCCACAATTATTACGAAGCTGATAAGTTATGGAACGCAGGTGCAATAGCAAAGTCTATCACACATCTAAAAAGCTATTCTCTGACAGGTTCATTTTCGTTTGATCACACTTCCGGTAGAAATATGAGTGGTTCCATGTTCATTCATCCGGGATTCTACCCGGTAGACATACTGGAATTTACTCCCGGCCGGAAAGATTTACAGACTTATGCTTTCATGGGAGGTATAGCCAAAGACATTGCCCCCTGTTGGCGCATAGGCGGAAAAATAGACTTTACCTCCGCCAACTACTCGAAACGCAAAGATCTGCGGCATACCAATTATAGACTAGACTTAAAAGTAGCTCCAAGTATAATGTACCATTCGGATGACTATGCCATAGGATTCTCTTACATTTTTGGCAAAAACAGTGAATCGGTCAAAGCAGAAGAAATCGGCACCGCTGCTACATCGTACTATGCCTTCTTGGACAAAGGACTAATGTACGGTGCGTATGAGACATGGGAAGGCAGCGGAATTCATCTGAATGAATCGGGTATTAATGGATTTCCTATTAAAGAACTATCTCACGGAGCAGCCGTTCAATTCCAATGGAAGGCTTTTTATGTAGATGTGGAATACAGCCATTCATCAGGTTCTGCTGGAGAAAAGGAAAGCATCTGGTTCAAATTCCCGACCAATCGGGTCACTTCACACTTGAGCTATCGTTTCTCAAAAGGAAATGTAGCACACTTCCTACGGTTAAATTTGACTTGGTCACGCCAGTTTAATAATGAAAATGTATTAGGTCGGGAAACTTCCAACGGAATAACGACTACTCATGTTTATGGTTCTAACCGCATTTTTGAAAGAAGTGTCTTTTCTGTCCAATCCGAATATGAGTTTATAGCCCCCCGAAGAGAACTACGCTTTGGCGCGAATGTGTCATCATTGAAAAGTCTGACTACACAGATGTTCCCCTACTCCGTTTCACAGACCATGACATGTGGGCGTATATACCTTGCCGGCACATTCCACACCAAACTGTTTGATCTGAAAACTTCCGGTATTTTCTCTGCCGGAGATTATACGGAGAAGAATAAAACAGTTAAAACAGAATCAGAGGCAGGTGAACCTCCGTACCGATTGACAGAGTATTATAATCTACAGAACGAATACACAACAGCCCCCCGACTAACGTTTGAAGTTGGACTCCGATACAAGTTTTATCGAGGAATCTATGCAGAAATCCAAGCCGAATATACACATGGTTTCAACCTTAAATACATAGCAGGAGTAAATCGGTGGAGTGAAACCATAAAACTAGGATATACATTTTAAATTAATCAATATAATTATATAAACTAAATTTATCAGAACATGAAAAAGTACTTAATGTTTATGCTCGCAGCAGCACTCTTCGCATCTTGTAGTGATGATGAAAAATTACCGAAAGAAGACGAAACACCAGGTGATACTAATTTTGAGGAACATGATGGATATTTTGTCTATTATGGAGAGACTTATAAAACAATTAAACTTGCTAACGGAACGACTTGGATGGCAGAACCATTACGTTATGTGCCGGAAGGATATACGCCGTCAAGTGATCCGACAGCTGATTCTCATATTTGGTATCCGTATCAACTTACTGGAGTTACAGATAAAATTACAGCTACCGGTGCAGAAGCTTTAACCGATGAGGCCTCTATAAAAAAACTAGGCTATTTCTATGATATATATGCGGCACTTGGCGGTAAGGAAGTTACGGCTGAGAATTGCTATGAGTTTGAAAGCGCTCAAGGTATCTGTCCTAAAGGGTGGCATATTCCTACCCGTGCCGAATTCCTTGATTTATGTGGTCTTGCCAAAGGAGGCCAAGGCGAAAGTGATACGACTAAAGAAGATGCTCTTTTCTATGACAAGGCATATAGTGGAGGAAATATGAGTAAATACAACGCTGCGGGCTGGAATTATGTTTTATCAGGTGTGAGAATGCAAAATAATTTTGCCGCTACACCTACATACCAGTTAACAACGTTCTATTCAGGTAATACAACATCAGAAACTTTAGAAAAATATAAAGGACAACCGGCTTTGACATATATTATGTCTTCTACCTGTTACGCGCCACTTTATCTAGACAAGACAGATCCAACAAAACTAACCAATATCCAGTTCTTCGCCCAAATGACAACATTTACAAAAAGCTATCCCGAAGGACGCATCAACGTTCCTTATATCAGCATTAAATCAGGTCAGCAACTCCGTTGTGTAAAAGACCAAGCCGCTAATTAAAGGACTAATATTTGTTTCATGCCCTGAAACACTTTGTTTCTCGGTGTGGAACGAATGATTTTCCGGCGTGAAACAAATAGTTTCAAGTAGGGTTAAAACTCATCACCCATAAAGATGACTATTATAAGCTATAAACAAACGAAAAACAGATTATAAACTATATAAGAACAAAGCAATAACAATGAAAATAAAAAAGCTAACAATCGCAGTTGCCATCGTGGCAATGACTTTTATCGGAACTTCATGTGGTAACAAACAACAGAAAAGCGCATCAGAAGCGACTACAGAACAGTCTGCATCTTCCGCCTTGGAAATTGATTCTCTTCTTGCCAATGCCGAAAGCCTTGCAGGACAAGAAGTGACCATTGAAGGCGTCTGCACACATACCTGCAAACATGGCGCAAAGAAAATCTTCCTGATGGGTAGCGACGATACCCAAGTGATCCGTGTAGAAGCGGGCACTTTGGGAGCATTCGATCCTAAATGCGTGAACTCCATCGTTCGTGTTACCGGAACACTGAAAGAACAACGCATTGACGAAGCCTACCTCCAGAACTGGGAAGCGCAACTCAAAGCACAGGCTGCCGAGAAACACGGAACCGGTGAAGCCGGATGCGACTCTGAAAAGAAAGCACGTGGTGAAACAGCCAACAGCCCTGAAGCCCGCATTGCAGATTTCCGTGCAAAAATAGCCGACCGCAAGGCAGAAACAGGAAAAGAGTATTTATCTTTCTATTTCATGGAAGCTGACTCGTATGAAGTGGAGTAGTAACATCCGTAAGTGGAGTCGGCTCATACACCGTGACTTATCATTTTTCTTTTCCGGAATGGTATTGATATATGCCATTTCCGGAATTGTAATGAATCACCGTGACACTATTAATCCGAACTTCTCCATCACACGGAAAGAGTATAAGATAGCAGAAAAGCTACCGGATAAAGCAGGAATGAATAAGGAGAAAGTGCTCACTCTCCTGGAACCATTGGGAGAAAGCGGCAACTATACCAAATATTACTTCCCGAAAACGGACGTAATGAAAGTATTCCTGAAAGGCGGCTCCAATCTCCTGGTAAACGTGAAGACAGGAGAAGCGGTATATGAATCCGTCACCCGCCGCCCGCTTATCGGAGCAATGTCCCGTTTACATTACAACCCGGGACAATGGTGGACTTACTTTGCTGATATTTTCGCCATCGCTCTTATTATCATTACTCTCTCCGGCATCATCATGCTGAAAGGAAATAAGGGTATTATCGGCAGAGGAGGAATTGAAGTCATTGTCGGAATCTTGATTCCCATTCTTTTCCTTTTCTTCTTTTGAATAGAATAACAGATAAAATCAAATGGAACATATTATCGAATGTAACAATCTGACGCACTATTACGGCAAACGGTTGATTTACGAAAATCTTAGTTTCACAGTACCCAAAGGACGCATCCTGGGACTGTTGGGAAAGAACGGTACAGGCAAGACCACCACTATCAATATCTTGAGCGGTTACCTGAAACCCCGTTCAGGGGAATGTCGCATCTTCGGACAGGAGATTCAGACAATGGCACCGGCTCTGCGTCGCAATATCGGACTGCTCATCGAAGGTCATGTGCAATATCAATTCATGACCATCATCGAGATAGAGAAATTCTACGCAGCTTTCTACCCCGGTCAATGGAAAAAGGAAGCGTACTATGAACTGATGAATAAGTTGAAAGTCGCTCCCGGACAACGTATCTCACGTATGTCATGCGGACAGCGCTCACAAGTTGCCCTCGGACTTATCCTTGCACAAAACCCGGAACTTCTAGTATTGGACGACTTCTCACTCGGACTCGATCCCGGTTACCGCCGCTTGTTTGTCGACTATCTCCGTGACTATGCCCGCTCGGAAGGGAAAACCGTCTTCCTGACCTCACATATCATTCAGGATATGGAACGACTCGTTGATGACTGTATTATCATGGACTACGGAAAGATACTGATTCAGAAACCAATCGTCGAATTACTGGAAAAAGGACGTCGCTACACTTTCACTATTCCCGAAGGTTATGAACTTCCTGCGTCTGATGATTTCTATCATCCTTCTGTCATGCGAAACCAGTTGGAAACTTTCTCCTTCCTGCAACCGACAGAGACAGAAGCAAAACTGAAATCAATGTCAGTGCCTTACACTAATTTTCATAGTGAACAGGTAAATTTGGAGGATGCATTTATCGGCCTGACAAGCAAATACTAGAATCGTTGATAATTGATAAAAACAATGTACGCTATATTTTATAAAGAATGGATAAAGACACGGTGGTATTTTCTACTTGCCGTGCTCGCCACACTTGGTTTTACAGGCTACTGTATGCTCCGCATCAACCGGGTGGTAGAAATGAAAGGGGCTGCTCATGTGTGGGAAGTGATGCTGCAACGAGATGTCATCTTCATTGATATGTTGCAATATATCCCTCTGATTGCGGGAATTTTGATGGCTATTGTGCAATTTGTTCCCGAAATGCAGCGCAAATGCCTGAAACTGACTCTCCATCTGCCTTATCCGGAGTTGAAGATGACAGGTAATATGCTACTTTCGGGATTAGTGTTGCTACTTGTCTGCTTCGCTTCCAATTTCCTGTTGATGGAAGTATACCTGAATGGAATACTTGCCCATGAACTGAAGAACCACATATTGCTCACCGCTTTAACGTGGTATCTTGCCGGGATTTCCGGCTACCTGCTTGTGGCCTGGATCTGCCTTGAACCGGCATGGAAACGTCGTATTCTGAATCTCATTTTCGCAGTATTATTACTCCGAATCTTCTTTCTGTCGCCCACACCGGAAGCATATAACAAGTTCCTCCCTTATTTAGTGGTTTATACTTTGTTGACAGCTTCTTTCTCGTGGCTTTCTATCGTACGATTCAAGGCCGGAAAGCAGGACTAGGAGCAATTAAAAATTAAAGACTAAAAATTAAAAGATTGAGTAATGAGACGTTTCAGTACTATATTATTATATGTAACCATCGCTTTTCTGCTTCTCTGGCAGTTGCCCTGGTGTTACAATTTCTTTGTCGTAAAGCCGGAGAAGACTCCCTTTACCCTGTACAGTTTCGTAATTGGCGATTTCGCACAGATGGGACAGGAAGAGGGAAAAGGAAGCGTGCGTCGCGACCTGGCAGGTAATATTTATTCGGAAGCAGCTTTCGACAGTATCCTGCCTATGTTTTATTTTCGTCAGTTGATGTCCGATGAGCGTTTTCCGGATACCATTAAAGGGATAGCAGTAACTCCTAAAATGGTACAGACGGAGAATTTCAACTTCCGCAGTGTACCTTCGGATATCAATGCGCCTTCCATCGGACTTTATCCTCTGATGGAATCCATGTCAGGACGTGTGGACTTAAAAATGCCGGATGACGTATTTCGTATCACCACCAAAGGGATCGAATTCATCGACATGGCCTCCAACAGCGTAAAGGAAGACAAGAGTCTTCAGTTTACCGAAGCTATGACTAAAAAGGAGTTTCGTTTCCCGGCAAGGGAGATCGTAGGAAATCCAACGGTGAAAAAGGAGTATGACGAAGGTTATCTTCTATTGGATGCCGACCGCCGTCTGTTTCATCTGAAACAGGTGAAAGGGCGTCCGTATGTTCGTGCCATCACCTTGCCTGAAGGACTGACACTGGAACATCTGTATCTGACAGAGTTCAGAAATAAGAAAACACTTGCGTTCATGACCGATGTCAACAATGCTTTCTATGTACTGCAGAGCCGGACATACGAAGTAGTGAAAACAGGAATTCCTGTATTCAATCCCGAAACGGATGCACTAACCATTATCGGTAATATGTTCGATTGGACGGTACGTGTGACTACTCCGACCTCTGATAATTATTACGCATTGAATGCCGACGATTATTCATTGATTAAAAAATTAGAGAACGCATCGTCTACTCATTCCATGCCCGGTATTACTTTCACATCTTATACTGATAAATATGTAATGCCACGTTTCGAATAGTATTCCCATATTGAATGTAACAGTTGTAAGGGACTATCAAAAGTCAATCTATTAAATATGACTTAGGGTAGTCCCTTACTGTTTTCTTCCCATGCGTGTATAGGAAACAAAAAGAATTACAATCTTTTCTTCTGTAAGTATGGGCTTTTTCCGGCAAGAAAGTTTATCTTTGCCGACTCATTCAAATATTCAGACCGCAATTGCTTCTGCATTATACACAAACAAATACGGTAAAACGAAAAAACTCAAATTAAAAACCGTATGAAAGTTTACAAAGCATTTGCTTTCCTAAGTATCTTCATCATATTGTTCTATAATTGTTCGCTCCCTACTGATGACGAAGAAAAAGGAGATTCAGAGGGAGAGGATACAGTTACCTCCGAACTTCCCTGGGAAGGAGAGATGGACAAATTCACCATCAATTCTAAAGAAGGAATCCATCTGAATGATCCATACGAAGACGCCGGAACAGCTTATGTCACCATTCCTTCCACCTCTGTAAAAAATACCCGTTGGGAATTTGGAGTTCACCTCACCTTTAATCCTTCCGCTAACAATTATGCACGATTTTATCTGACTTCTTCCTCAAACATTCTTTCCGAGAATTTAAACGGTTATTATATTCAGATAGGAGGAGCCAAAGATAATGTAACTCTTTATCGTCAAAACGGAGACCAATCTAAACTACTGGCTTCGGGAAGAGAGTTGATGAAAGGAGACTCTTCACCGAAACTATATATAAAAGTAGAACGTGACAATAATGGTTACTGGACTTTTTGGACACGACGTGAATCCGAGAATGAATACGTAAAAGAAAAACAAATAAAAGATACCGATATACAAACTTCCCGCTACTGCGGTATATACTGCATTTACACCAAAACCCGCTGTAAAGGATTTACATTTCATCACATACAGCTATCTAATAACGTAGAAACGGACACTACACCTGATGAAACACCCGATCATCCCGGAACAGACATTCCAGATAATCCGAACACCCCCGAATTACCGAAAGATGTGAGAGGTATGCTTCTTTTCAATGAAATCATGTATAATAATGCCACTGATGGTGCAGAATATATAGAAATCTACAATCCGACTGAACAGGCTATCATTTTACCGGCACTTTATCTATATAAGATGTATAAAGACGGGGCAATATACAATACTACCATCCTTCAAAATGAAAGTCCTTCTACTCCCCTAACCATTCCTGCCAAAGCATATCTTTGCTTCACGAAATACTTCAACAGAGTCGTTCAGAAACATAAAGTCGGTGGAGAAAATATAATAATTATACCGAACTTCCCGGCACTGAACAATAATGGCGGGTATCTGGCACTTTCAAGTAGTAAAGAGACTGCACCAGGACATACTTTTGACACTTGTTGTTTTAGAGATGAAATGCACACCATTGATAAAATAACCGGCGTTTCGCTTGAAAAGAAATCTCCGGAGTTGTCCTCGCTCAACAAAAACTGGCGTTCCTCCAAACATGCCACCGGAGGCACACCCGGAATAAAAAATATGTAAGAGTATGTATATCTATGATAAATTCCCTACATTTGTAGGCAAAGTAAACAAGTTCCGGATATTCATCCTCAAACGAATTTAAACAGCAGATATGAGTCCAGCCGTTATATCTATTACTACTGTGGCATACTTTATCATCCTGTTCACTATCTCTTATATAGCAGGACGCAAAGCCGACAATGAAGGATTCTTCGTAGGAAACCGTAAATCAGCCTGGTATATCGTTGCCTTTGCCATGATCGGTTCCACCATTTCCGGAGTCACCTTCGTTTCCGTTCCGGGTATGGTACAGGCAAGTAGCTTTTCTTACCTGCAGATGGTGCTGGGATTCATAGTAGGACAAATTATCATTGCATTTGTACTTGTTCCCCTCTTTTATCGCATGAATCTGGTTTCCATTTATGAATATCTGGAGAACAGGTTCGGAAGCTCTTCCTACAAGACGGGAGCCTGGTTCTTTTTTATTTCAAAGATGCTAGGGGCAGCCGTCCGGCTCTTTCTCGTATGCCTGACATTGCAGTTTCTTATCTTCGATCCTTTCCATCTTCCATTCCTGTTGAACGTAATTCTTACTGTATTTATCGTATGGCTTTACACTTTCCGCGGTGGAGTGAAATCATTGATATGGACGGATGTTCTAAAGACATTCTGTCTGGTAGTGTCAGTTGTACTTTGCATCTATTATATTGCTTCCAGCCTCCATCTGAATTTCAGTGGTTTGATTAGTACGATTTCAGACAGTGACTTTTCCAAGACATTCTTTTTTGACGATGTCAATGACAAACGATATTTCTTCAAGCAATTCCTGGCAGGTGTATTCACCGTTATTGCCATGAACGGGCTCGACCAGGATATGATGCAGCGCAATCTTAGCTGCAAGAACTTCCGGGACTCACAGAAGAATATGATTACCAGTGGAATCTCACAGTTCTTTGTCATTCTGCTTTTCCTGATGCTGGGAGTACTGCTATATACGTTTACAGCACAGCAAGGCATTGAGAATCCGGAAAAAAGCGACGAGTTGTTTCCGATGATCGCTACCGGAAATTATTTTCCCGGCATAGTCGGAATATTATTCATTATCGGACTGATAGCCTCCGCCTATTCTGCGGCGGGTTCTGCCTTGACGGCACTGACCACTTCTTTTACTGTAGATATTTTACATGCACAGATAAAAGGAGAGGCGGCACTTAGCAAGATACGCAAACAGGTACATATCGGTATGGCAGTTGTGATGGGGGCAGTCATTTTTGTATTCAATTTGCTGAACAACACCAGTGTGATTGATGCGATTTACACATTGGCCAGTTATACGTATGGTCCTATCTTAGGGTTGTTCGCTTTCGGCATCTTCACCAAGAAACAAGTTTATGATAAATATATTCCGTTGGTAGCTATCACTTCTCCTATTCTTTGCTATATCCTGCAACGAAATTCGGAAGCATGGTTCAACGGTTACCAAATTAGTTACGAGCTGCTATTATTTAACGCTGCATTTACTTTCATCGGACTTTGCTTCCTCATTCGAAAGAAATCAACGATGGACAATACGACAGTTCTTTAATATTAAGATGAAGATGAAGAAGAAAATTAATTGCTTCATACCTTTCGGCACCCCGGAAGATACCATGCAGACAGTAAAGGAACTACAAGTGTCAGAGCTAGTAAATAAGATCTATTTATTAGGTTCGGAGCCCGGTAAGAAAGCTCTTCCGGGTTGTGAATATCTCTCTGTTAAAGGGTTCTATTCCACAGACACAATGAAAACAATTGCAGCCAATGCCAATACGGAATATACTCTGTTCTACTTGAAACAAACTCCATTAAAACTGGGACTGTATGCCTTGGAACGCATGGTGCAAATCATGGAGAACGATAAAAAGAATGGAATAGTTTATGCCGACCACTATCAGCTGATTAACGGAGAACTTAAACAAGCACCTGTCATTGACTACCAATTAGGAAGCGTCCGGGATGATTTCGATTTCGGTTCCATGCTTCTATTCAGTCCTTCTGCCTTCACTAAAATAGCAGATGCTTTGCGTGAAGAGTACAAATACGCAGGACTATATGCTATGCGTCTATTCATCTCTTACAAATATTCAATTGTGCACATCAATGAATATCTATACACCGAAATTGAAACAGATACCAGAAAAAGCGGAGAGAAACAATTCGACTATGTAAACCCCAAAAATCGGGAAGTACAAATTGAAATGGAAGCTGCCTGCACCGAATACCTGAAATGTATTGATGCTTATTTCATGCCTACTTCTTCACGGCCTGTAAATCTTCACAGCGAAAACTTTGAATTCGAGGCATCTGTCATCATCCCTGTACGCAATCGTGCTCATACAATCCGCGATGCTGTCAATTCGGCTTTAAACCAACGGACCACTTTCTCTTTTAACATTATTGTTATCGACAATCATTCCACCGATGGAACGACGGAAATTCTCCAGGAACTAAGTAGCGATAAAAGATTGATCCATATCATCCCCCAAGAACATGATTTAGGTATAGGAGGGTGCTGGAACAAGGGTATATGTCACGAAAAATGCGGAAAGTTCGCTATACAGTTAGATAGTGACGATTTATATAAAGATGAATCCACTTTACAGAAAATCGTAGACACCTTTTATAAGGAAAGCTGCGCAATGGTCATAGGTACCTATCTAATGACCGACTTCCAACTGAACGAAATACCCCCCGGTATCATTGACCACAAAGAGTGGACACCGGAAAATGGAAAGAACAACGCTCTACGTATCAATGGTTTGGGTGCTCCACGAGCTTTCTACACTCCTATTCTTCGTAATATCAAATTGCCGAATACCAGCTATGGTGAAGATTACGCCATAGGATTACGAATCTCACGGGAGTATAAGATCGGACGTATCTATGATGTAATATACCTCTGTCGCCGTTGGGAAGGTAACTCTGACGCTGCATTAAGCACAGAAAAAGTCAATCGGAACAACTTCTACAAAGACCGAATCCGCACATGGGAAATTAAGGGCAGAATCCAGATGCATACTATCGATGAAGAGTTTCAAGAACTTGTAGAGGAAATGATAGAAAACCAAAAAGAAAACTGGGAACTTGCGAAAAGGAACTATGAAGCGTTGGAAGAAAATCTGGAAAAGAAAAAAGTCTTGAAACTGAAGGAAGAAGATAGAGAGATGAAAGTTAGAATTTTCCCGAATCCTCAACGCATCCTCTCGACCATGGCAAAAACAGATAGTCGTTCTATCCAGGAAAGGCCTTGTTTCTTATGCGGGAAAAACCGCCCCGCAGAGCAAACATATCTACCATTCGGACATTATGAGGTATGCCTCAACCCCTACCCCATTTTTCAGCGTCACTTGACAATCATCGACAAGGAACACACTCCACAAAGCATGAAAGGACGTTTTGAAGATATGCTTCACTTAGCTGAAAACCTGGACGAGTTCTATATACTCTATAACGGACCGGAGTGCGGTGCTTCCGCCCCTGACCACATGCATTTCCAGGCAGCAGGAAAAGAAGAAGAACTGACTAACCCTTTTGCGCTGAATTTCTTGAAGAGTATATTAGAAAATGAAAACGGCGTAACAACTTATGTAGACAATGTATTCACAACTTGCATAGGTATGACATCAGGTCTGAAAGTTGACTTAATGCAACAATTTGAAAAGGTCTACCAAAATCTTTCCATCATTTATTCGGATAAGGAACCTTTAATCAACATGATAACCTGGTATGGTCTCGATAAAATAAGCCATTTCGGAGGTGACGAAATAGAAGTATGGAATTGCATCATTTTCCTACGCTCAAAACATCGTCCCGATTGCTATTATACCCCAAATGAAAAAGGGCTATTAATAAGTCCGGCTGTTGCAGAAATGGGTGGCATATTCCCGATTGTCAGAGAAGAAGACATGGATAAATTAAACGCCAAAAAACTCACAGAGATTTACAAGGAGATAAGTTTATCTCCCCAACAATTAAATACTCTATGCGATCAATTATTCAAAAAGAAATAGTAATAAAGTAATATGCGAGTCCCCTTAATAAGTGTTGGTATTCTTTCCGGGAAAGAGATTGAATTTTCTTTCCCTATAAAATTTATCTCTTCCGACGAAACAGAAAGCTCCGGTATGCAAAAGGCTATTTACCGGGATGGGAAGATTCATTGGCAAGGGAAAGAATATAATGAATTATCTTTCACTCCCCAACAAGGTGCACCTGCTTTCTTTGAACTGAAAGATGTGACCATCGGAATCAACTTCCATTGGGAACGCAAAGAAGTCCAAAAATTCAAAGGGGAGTTAAAGATCATCATCGAAGGGGAACAACTTACTGCTATCAATATTATTTCCATCGAAGAATATCTCATCAGTGTGATTTCATCAGAAATGAGTGCTACTGCTTCTTTAGAACTACTAAAGGCACATGCTGTTATTTCCCGAAGTTGGCTGTTGAATAAGTGTAAGACAGAGAGTAGAAAACAGGAAATGAAGAACGAGAAAACAGGAAAGTCTATACAGAAGGATAGCGCAACCTGTTCTCCATCTTTCGTTTCGGATTCTCAATTTATCAAATGGTATGACCACGAAGCGCACAAAAACTTTGACGTATGCGCAGACGATCACTGCCAACGGTATCAAGGAATCACACGTGCCTCAACACCACAAGCTATCGAAGCAGTCACTGCTACCCGGGGCGAAGTATTGATGTATGCAGGAACGATTTGTGATGCCCGTTTCTCTAAATGTTGCGGCGGGGCTTTTGAAGAGTTCCAGAATTGTTGGGAAAACGTAAAGCACCCCTATCTCATCGGTCAACGGGATTGTAAGATCGAAGCCCAACTACCCGATTTGACAATAGAGACGGAGGCTGATAAATGGATTCGTACTTCTCCTGTCGCATTCTGCCACACGCAGGACAAAAAGATTCTAAGTCAGGTTTTAAACAACTATGACCAGGAAACGACAGACTTCTATCGTTGGAAAGTCAGCTACTCCCAACAAGAACTTTCAACCCTGATTCATCAACGTTCGGGGATTGATTTCGGGCAAATTCTGGACTTAATTCCTATAGAACGGGGAACGTCGGGACGCCTTGTCCGATTGAAGATTGTAGGAACCTTGCGGACACTTATTATCGGAAAAGAGCTGGAAATACGTCGTACCCTATCTACTTCCCATCTTTATAGTTCTGCCTTCGTAATAGACAAGGAATATAAAGAAAAGGGACATAAAAAAGATAAAAATCCTTCACGATTCATCCTTATCGGAGCCGGATGGGGACATGGAGTAGGACTTTGTCAGATTGGTGCTGCCGTAATGGGAGAGCAAGGTTATAAGTATGAAGAAATACTGTCTCACTATTACCCCGGCAGTACGCTCGAAAAACAATATCAATGAAAAAAAGAACAATGCCATGACAACACCCACTATAAAAAGAAATCCCTGGAGCTGGATACCAACCCTCTACTTCGCAGAAGGGCTGCCCTATGTAGCGGTAATGACGATTGCTGTTATCATGTACAAGCGTTTGGGATTATCCAATACGGAAATAGCCTTATACACTTCCTGGCTCTATCTTCCCTGGACTATCAAACCTCTATGGAGTCCATTCGTCGATCTGGTGAAAACAAAACGGGCTTGGATTATTGCCATGCAAGGTTTCATCGCCGCCGGATTTGCAGGGATAGCCTTCTTTATCCCAACTGCACATTATGTACAGTTGACTCTTGCCTTTTTCTGGTTGTTAGCCTTCAGTTCTGCTACGCATGATATCGCTGCAGATGGTTTCTATATGCTCGGGCTCAATAATAAAGAACAATCTTTCTTTGTCGGTATTCGAAATACTTTCTATCGGCTTGCCAATATTTTCGGGCAGGGAATTCTAGTCATGCTGGCAGGATGGCTGGAAACATCACAGAACAATATTCCCCTGGCATGGAGTATTACATTTTACCTTCTTGCCGGATTATTTCTGGCTCTTACTATCTATCATCGGCTTATCCTCCCCCATCCTGATTCGGACATTAAACGTCCCGGACTCACACCGGGTAAATTGTTGGGAGATTTTCTTCTGACCTTTGTCACCTTCTTCAAGAAAAAGAACCTGGGTCTCATGTTCTTTTTCCTTCTCACTTACCGATTGGGAGAATCACAGTTAGCCAAAATAGCTTCTCCTTTCCTGCTCGATGCTACCGATAAAGGTGGGCTAGCTTTATCTACCGCAACTGTCGGAATGATCTATGGAACTATAGGCGTCATAGCTTTATTAGTTGGCGGAATCATCAGTGGTTTCCTCGTTTCCCGCGACGGATTCAGAAAATGGATATTACCTATGGCGTTAGCTATCAACCTTCCTGATCTATTATATGTATGGATGGCTGCCGCCACTCCGGATAATCCTATATTTATAGCCATTTGCGTAGCTATCGAACAACTGGGCTATGGTTTCGGCTTTACCGCTTATATGCTATATCTGATTTATATTGCGGAAGGCGAACACAAAACGGCGCACTATGCTATCGGAACCGGGTTTATGGCACTTGGTATGATGCTTCCGGGGATGCCTGCAGGATGGATACAGGAGCATCTCGGATACACCAACTTCTTTATTTGGGTTTGTATTTGTACCCTACCCGGTATCGTCGCCTCATTAATGATCCGCAACCGACTGGAAGATTCTTTCGGAAAGAAACAATAAACTTACTTATTAACTTAACACATTAAAAAGTGACAGTCATGAATACAACAAGTAACAAACGCCTTTTGGCACTCGATGTAATGCGAGGCATTACTATCGCAGGAATGATTCTGGTTAATAATCCGGGCTCTTGGGGACATGCATACGCTCCCCTAAAACATGCCCAATGGAACGGTCTTACCCCCACAGACCTGGTTTTCCCTTTCTTCATGTTTATCATGGGAATCTCCACCTACATCTCACTTAAAAAGTATAACTTTACATTCAGTACTCCGGCTGCCCTAAAAATAATCAAAAGAACCATTGTTATTTTCCTTATCGGAATAGCCCTCAACTGGTTTGCCTTACTGTGTTACACCCACAATCCTCTCCCATTTGAGCAAATTCGCATCTTGGGAGTCATGCAGCGTCTTGCGCTCTGCTATGGTGCTTCAGCACTTATTGCCTTGCTATTGAAACACAAGTATATACCTTATCTGATTGTGGTATTATTAGTAGGTTATTTCATTATTCTCATTACCGGTAATGGTTTTGCCTACAACGAAACGAATATTCTTTCCATCGTCGACCGCAGCATCTTGGGAGACGCTCATATGTATCAAGACAACCACATCGACCCGGAAGGACTTCTTAGCACTATTCCTTCTATCGCACACGTATTGATCGGATTTTGCGTCGGCAAACTACTCATGGAAGTAAAAGATATACATGAAAAATTGGAACGGCTTTTCCTTATCGGTACTATCCTGACTTTTGCAGGTTTCCTATTTAGCTATGGTTGCCCATTCAACAAAAAGATATGGTCGCCCACCTTTGTGCTGGCCACTTGCGGATTAGGCTCCAGCCTATTAGCTTTACTCGTCTGGATTATCGATATCAAAGGATGTAAAAAATGGAGCCGTTTCTTTGAATCTTTCGGAGTGAATCCTCTCTTTATTTATGTAATGGCAGGTGTCATCGCCGTTTTGGTAGGCGCTATCACCGTCACTTATCAGGGAGAAAGTGTCTCCATCCAACAAGTCGTCTACAGATGTGCCCTCCAACCTGTTTTCGGGGATGAAGGAGGTTCTCTTGCCTATGCTATCCTCTTTGTCTTACTTAACTGGTCAATAGGCTATATATTATACAAAAAGAAAATATACATTAAGATATGATACTCATTGCAGATAGTGGTTCTACCAAAACCGACTGGTGCATCGTTTTCAACGACACCCCAATCAAACGAATTGGAACGAAAGGAATCAATCCCTTCTTCCAATCAGAAGAAGAGATTCAACAAGAGCTGACACATTCCCTTTTGCCACAACTACCGGAAGGAACGATCAACTCCGTCTTTTTTTATGGTGCAGGATGCACTCCCGAAAGAGCTCCCGTTCTCCGACGGGCCATTGCAGACAGTCTGCCCGTCATTGGAAACATCAAAGCCAATTCGGATATGCTTGCTGCTGCCCGCGGACTATGCGGACATGAAGCTGGGATTGCCTGCATCCTCGGCACAGGTTCCAATTCTTGTTTCTACAACGGTGAAGAGATTGTCAACAACATCTCCCCTTTAGGCTTTATCTTGGGCGACGAGGGAAGTGGAGCCGTCCTTGGCAAATTACTGGTAGGAGACATCCTGAAGAACCAGCTTCCACCTGCCATCAAAGAAGCTTTCTTAAAACAGTTCGACCTGACGGCTCCCGAAATCATCGACCGGGTGTATCGCCAACCCTTCCCGAATCGTTTTCTGGCAAGTCTCTCCCCCTTTATAGCGCAACATCTGGAAGAGCCGGGGATACGACAATTAGTGCTTGGCAGTTTTATTGCTTTCTTCCGAAGAAACGTAATGCAATATGATTACACACAGTATCCTGCACACTTTATCGGATCAGTGGCTCACTGCTACAAGGAGATATTACAAGAAGCTGCACAAGAGACAGGAATCAGAATCGGAAAGATTCTGCAAAGTCCGATGGAGGGATTAATTTTATATCATACCGCTTCATCTCAATCCTTGTAATTTGTATTTTTAGTCAATCACCATCATCAATATGCAGATAACCGAACAACCGTCGCTCTACGACAATCTGGAAAAGAAGTCCGTACGGGAAATATTAGAAGACATTAACCGGGAGGACCAAAAGGTAGCGTTAGCTGTTCAAAAAGCCATTCCACAAATCGAACTGCTCGTCAACCAGATTGTGCCCCGCATGAAACAGGGCGGACGTATCTTTTACATGGGTGCAGGCACCAGTGGTCGCTTGGGAGTACTGGACGCTTCGGAGATACCACCGACATTCGGAATGCCTCCCACCTGGATTATCGGATTGATAGCCGGTGGAGATACCGCCCTGCGCAATCCGGTAGAAGGTGCCGAGGACGATATGAGCCGGGGATGGGAAGAACTTACGGAATATCATATCAACCCAAAAGACACAGTGATTGGCATTGCCGCTTCGGGCACTACTCCTTATGTAATCGGAGCCCTACGGGAAGCCCGCAAGCATGGCATCCTGACAGGTTGCATCACCAGCAATCCGGATTCTCCGATGGCGGCAGAAGCAGATGTCGCCATCGAAATGATTGTCGGTCCGGAATATGTCACGGGAAGTTCGAGAATGAAATCAGGCACCGGACAGAAAATGATTCTGAACATGATTAGTACGTCGGTGATGATTCAACTCGGACGGGTGAAAGGAAATAAGATGGTAAACATGCAGCTTAGCAATCATAAACTGGTAGAAAGAGGAACCAGAATGATTATGGAGGAACTGGGATTAGATCATGACCATGCACAGAAATTGTTGCTGTTACACGGTTCGGTAAAAAAAGCGATTGACGCCTATCAAC
Organism: Bacteroides sp. D2; assembly: GCF_025147085.1. Taxonomy (NCBI): domain Bacteria; kingdom Pseudomonadati; phylum Bacteroidota; class Bacteroidia; order Bacteroidales; family Bacteroidaceae; genus Bacteroides; species Bacteroides sp. D2. The sequence goes on from NZ_CP102261.1 coordinate 638,651, forward strand.
ACTCAAAAGACTATTAAGCACACTACTAAAGCCCACACACATACAAGATAAAAAGATTTTGAAACAAAATCAAAAACATTTATTGAGCAAACCTCTTTGTTCACCCTCCACCGTATTATCCATAAAGAAAAAAACTTCAAAAAAAAGTCGACAGGTATCAACAGTATAAATAATTGAAACGTACCAAAAGCCCGTTCTTATCAATACTAACTATCTTTGCATCGTGTCACAGTACAAATGGAATAATAAATGATTAACCACAAGTTATTAAATATTGAAACCATGAAAAAGTTATTTCTATTCTTCTATCTCTCTGTTGTGAGTATAGCGGCATTTGCCGCTGAACCATTCGTAGTATTCACAGCAACCGGCAATCATTTCCCGTTGGTTGCCAACGGAGTTCCTTGTCCGATATACATAGATTCTTCCGAAGACAAAGGGGTAATGATTGCTGCCGGCAATCTTCAACAAGACATACTGCAAGTATGCGGAAAAAAGCCCGAACTCTTAACAAGCGCAAGTTCGAAACGATGTATCATCGCAGGTACTTACGGCACTCCTTTTATAAAGAAGCTGGTATCAGCAGGAAAAATAGACAAAAAGGAATTGGATGGGAAAAATGAAAAATATATCCTACAAGTCATCTCCAACCCTTGTGAGGGGGTAGATGAAGCGGTAGTTATCATCGGTAGCGACAGACGCGGTACTATTTATGGTATCTATGAGCTTTCCGAACAGATGGGAGTATCTCCCTGGTATTGGTGGGCAGATGTTCCCGTCATGAAACAGCCTAATGTATATATCAAACCCGGACAGTACTCGGACGGAGAACCGGCCGTAACCTATCGCGGCATCTTTCTGAATGATGAAGCACCATGTCTTACCCGATGGGTGAAACACACTTACGGAACCAACTATGGTGACCATCGTTTTTATGCACGAGTGTGCGAACTGATACTACGCCTGAAAGGTAATTTCCTTTGGCCGGCCATGTGGAGCTGGGCTTTCTATCAGGATGATCCGCAGAACAGCAAGACAGCAAGTGAGATGGGAGTCATTATCGGTACATCCCACCACGAACCGATGGCACGTAATCATCAGGAATGGTCACGCAAACGCAAAGAATATGGTGCATGGGATTATTCGACCAACCAAAAGGTCATCGACCAGTTCTTCCGTGAAGGCATCGAACGTATGCAAGGAACAGAGGATATCGTAACCATCGGTATGCGCGGAGACGGTGACGCAGCCATGAGTGAAAGTACCAATGTGAAACTTCTGGAGAATGTAGTGAAAAACCAGCGCAAGATTATTGAAGAGATTACCAAACGTCCTGCCAAAGAAACTCCGCAAGTATGGGCACTATACAAAGAAGTACTGGATTATTATGATAAAGGTATGCGTGTGCCCGATGATGTAATCATGCTATTGTGTGATGATAATTGGGGCAATGTATGCCGCCTGCCGAATGCCAAGGAACGTAAGCATCCGGGCGGTTGGGGTATGTATTACCATGTAGACTACGTAGGCGCTCCGAGAAATTCCAAGTGGCTGAACGTAACCCCTATACAAAATATGTGGGAGCAACTTCAACTCACATACGATTACGGAGTAGAAAAGCTATGGATACTGAATGTAGGCGATTTGAAACCCATGGAATATCCAATCACGCTCTTCATGGATATGGCATGGAATCCCAAACAATTCAACGTCTCCAACTTACTGGATCATCCCCGTCGTTTCTGCGCACAGCAGTTTGGCGAAGACCAGGCGGATGAAGCCATGCGAATCTTAAACCTGTACAGCAAATACAACGGTCGCGTGACGGGAGAAATGCTCGACTGGAATACTTATAACCTGGAGACAGGTGAATGGAAACAAGTATCTGATGAATATCTGAAACTGGAAGCGGAAGCTTTGAGACAATACATATCACTGAAACCGGAATATAAAGACGCCTACAAACAGTTGATTCTCTTCCCCGTTCAAGCAATGGCAAACCTGTACGAAATGTATTATGCACAAGCCATGAACCATAAATTGTATAAAGAAAACAATCCGCAGGCCAATGAATGGGCAGACAAGGTAGAACAGACCTTTGTACGGGATAAAGCTTTGAGTGACGATTATAACAACGTTATGTCCAGCGGTAAATGGAAGAATATGATGATTCAGAAACATATCGGTTATACATCGTGGAATGATAACTTCCCCGCTGATACACAGCCCAAAATCTACCGCATCGAGAAGCCGGAAAAAGCTGTCGGTGGATACGTCTTCACCGGACAAGACGGATATATAGCTATAGAAGCCGAACATTATTACAGCGCTAAAGCAGCGCCAGGTACGGAATGGACAGTGATCCCCTATATGGGACGAACCCTTAGTGGCATGGCTCTGATGCCTTACACACAACCGACTGACGGAGCTTCCATCTCCTACAAGATAAACTTGCCTAAAGGCATTGACAAGGTGACTGTCCATGTGATAGTAAAATCAACTCTTGCTTTCCATGATCGCAAAGGACATGAGTACAGTATCGGATTTGAAGGAGGAAAGGATCAGACAATCAATTTCAATCATAACTTAAATGAGCTTCCTGAAAATGTATACAGCATATACTATCCGACAGTTGCACGACGCATCGTTGAGAAAAAAGCAAAACTGAATGTACCGAACACATCAGACGGTATGCAGACAATCACTTTCAAACCTCTTGATCCGGGTATCGTGCTTGAAAAGCTAGTCGTAGACTACGGAGGCTACAAGAGATCTTATCTGTTTATGAACGAATCGAAAAGCAAAAGAGAAAGTAGATAAAAAGATCAATCCAGCTTTACTTACCTTTCACGACAGGCCCCCATTAAACATCCGTCATACAACTGGTATACTTATATCATTCAATCACTATTGTTCGATCAGGATACCGATATACTTAATTCACCACGGCCGTGGTAGCTTCTTCCCACATCCGTGAAGAGTTCCTACCACAGCCGTGGGAAGATCTTGTCACGGCCGTGGGAAGTTAGCAATGTCGGTACTTTAATGGAACAATACCGGCATCCCAACGTAACTATACCAGCTTCTCTCCCTATCCCCACTTAATCAGTCGCAAACAAGCTACTTGCCAAGAAGACAAGGCTGATAATAAAAAGAGCACAAATCACGATGTATTACCTAAACACAATAGTGTGATTTCACTCAAAGCCATGAGATAATAAACTAGATAAGACTTTTACGATTAATAACTTCACGAATAAGAGATAAATTATACACCAAAAATGCTTAATCAATTTCATCCGTCAACACAAACTTGACAATCTTAGTTATACCCACCTTTGATTCTGCTATGTATAATTTTTAAAGATGAAAAGAACAGCATTATCAGTATAGTTCCGGGCACTATTACGAAGATCTCTATTGGAATAGGGAAAAAGGAAAAAGTAGATATTAATAATATAGTATTGGTAGCTAAGAAGTAACGAGAATCTTCACTTATTATTAAATAGGGAATTAACATCACACAGATTTATTAAAGGCAGTAAGAAAGAGCCTTTTATTTTATGTATTCCTTTAAAATTCAATTTGACAAACAATTAAAAATACGGATACAAAAGGAGAGCAAATATAGCTTAATGTAACATGAAAGATATAAAATGAAACCGACAGTAACCTCTGTGAAATAATCAGATGCAAAATTAAAACATAGTCTATAAATAACAGACTAACTTTGCCTGAAACAAAATTTCAGCAAATATGAACAGAAAAAACGATGGAATGCTGTATACAATTCTATTATGTATAGCAATGACACTACTCACTACTCAAAATATGGTAGGAGCCAACAAGAATAACAAAGAACTTAACATCATAGGCACGGGGAATCCTTATCTGCCGCTTTGGGAACATCTTCCCGACGGAGAGCCCCGTGTATTTGAGGACCCGGATAATCCCGGCAAATATCGTATATACATTATCGGTTCACACGATGTTCGTTTCACTAGCTACTGTGGGGCAGATATTCGCATGTGGTCGGCTCCTGTAGAAGATTTAACCAATTGGCGAGATGAGGGAGCCATCTTTACGTACCACGTTCAAAACCAGTGGGACGTCATGTATGCTCCCGATCTGGTTGAAATAAAGAGAAAAGACGGAACTAAGGAATATTATCTATTTCCACATAGTCGTGGCCGTAACCGTGAGGCTATGGTTTGCAAAGGTAGCCGTCCGGACGGGCCTTTTACTCCTATCAATCTGAACGAAGATGGTACACGAACACTTCCTGGTAGCTTTCTTGGATTCGATCCATCCGTCTTTGTTGAAAACATCACAGATCCCAATGATCCTGATTATGAAATAGGATTTCGTGCTTACGGATTCTGGGGATTCCAAAGATCGTCAGCAGCCCAACTAGATCAGAATACGATGTATTCCGTCAGACCGGGAACTGAAATTATCCCTTATTTTATTCCGGCAAGTACCAATTCCGGTATCATAAGAGATCCTGCCGGAACAACCTATCCTGCATTGTATAAAGAGCAGAATCCCAAAGATTTCAAATTCTTCGAAGCATCGTCTATTCGCCAGATCGGTAATAAATATGTGATGATCTTTTCCGGGTACTCCGGACCGGAGTATGGTTTGGGAAATTCCAATTCAACCCTCCGTTATGCTTTTGGTGATTCTCCGTTAGGTCCATGGCGCAGCGGTGGGGTACTTGTAGACTCCCGCGGAGTAGTTCCCAATCAGGATGGCAGTAAATTACAGGCAACCAACGCAGCGCACAATACACATGGCAGTCTACAAGAGATTAACGGTCAGTGGTACGTATTCTATCACCGTCCTCCACGCGGATTTGGTTTTGCACGTCAGGCAATGGTTGCTCCCGTCACTATCAAATGGGATGAGAAATCTGTTGCGGAAGGTGGAAAGGTAGTTATTCACGGATACGATCCTTATGCAAAAGAAGGGATATGGGAAGCTAAAGCAACAAATGGCAGTGAATATACAGGCGCGGAAGTCACTTCTGAAGGTTTTCAGATCTTTGGACTGGATCCATATAAATATTATTCTGCCGGATATGCCTGTTATTTATCAAATATCGGTAGCCAACAGGATTCCTGGGATATTTGGGATAATAATATGCCTGTAGATGTACGAGGTAACGATATCATCGGCTATAAATATTTTGGTTTTGGCGGTTTGAAGAAAGCTCAAAAAGGATTAAAACCTTTTGAAGGAACCCAAAAGGGGAATAAGACATCATTCAATCTCTTCCTGACTCCTATGACCGATGCTTCTTTCAAAATAAACATTTGGTTGGACGGACCTTGGGATAATAGTGTTTGGAAAGGGAAAAAGATTGGCGAAATCACTGTTCCTGCCGGTTCTATTCAGGAAATAACGAAATATACGATTGACGTATCTGAAGTTGTAGACAAGTTGGACAAAAAACACGCGATCTTCTTGGTTGCTGAAAGTAATTCTAAAGAAAAATTGTGTGTGCTTCAGGGGTTAGGTTTCAGTAAAAAGGGCAAAAGTCTGGAATATCCGACGATCCCTACAGTAGAGATTATGGTTGACGGACAGAAAGTGGATTTACCAACTACACCGGTAAGATCAACCAATGCAAATGGCATTACCGGATTTAATCAGTATGAGACAACGTACACCATTCCTGCCAATACTGAAGATACGCCTAAAGTCTCTGCTACCTCAAATGATCCTAGTGTAAAAATAGACGTCATTCAACCCACTTCAGGCAACAAGAAAGCAGTAGTAAACTTTGAGTATAAGGGGACTGTCAAAACTTACACCATTCTATTGGCTGAATAGAATCAACACACAATAAAGCAATGAAAACCGGAACTTGAAGAACGATATTCCCCATTGCTTTTATAGCATATTATTATACTTCAAACTCTCTGCGATTCTGGCATGAGTTTGAAGTATAATTAAAAGAATAATCATTTTCTTATCTACTTCTTCATATTCTCCTAACTTAACCTCTGGCATCTATCGCCAAGAGCATTAATTACACATACATAGTCCTGAATATCTCATTGCATAGTCATTTGTCATAATATTAAAGAGAGAAAGCTTTTTTAATCTTCTCCAATTTTCTATACTTGTGCCCTGACTATTAGTTTTTACTCAAGAAGTAGGAAATGTGCAAAAACTAAAGAGCAAATTCCATTAGAAACGAAAACTTGCTCTTTAGTTAATTTCAAAAGATAGATTTTATAGAATATTCCTAATTATTTGTATTCAAGTTGTCAGATCTAATCTCATTTTCCACCTATACGAACTTCGGTCAATCCGGCCTCTTCCGAAATGAAACTGATACGGACAAAAGCGATATCACATCCAAAATCTCCTTGGAAAGTTCTGACTTTTATATCCTTACTACTCACCCTGTCTGATATGACTTCCTTCCAAATTAGATCATCAACAGAGACTTCTATTTTATATTGATATACAACATCAGCCTCAGGCAATTCCACTTGAATTTTACTAATGCAATAAGAAGCTTCCAAAGCTAACTTCCACCATTTCTCCCTGTCAGTAACAACAGGTTTCCAAAATGTAGTCACATCTCCATCATTTACATAAGCTTTATTAGTTCCCTCTAAAGAAGAACTAACCCAAGTGGGACGATAGGTAGCCAGCAGCATTTTATTAGTATCGGAAACTCGTTCGCAAACTTCCCCTTCATACCTGTGATAAGGACGTCCAGCAACAGGAACAGTTACTCCCTCTTCCCACATAGGAGTTCCTAAAGTAATAATCTCAATAACAGCCGGTTCCAAACCATCCGTTATCGCTTGAATGACCGTTTTACCTGCATGGTAAGAACGAAAGGCAATAGCTGCCTGCCCGTCACGAACCGCTATATCCGAGGCCTCTTCCTGAGAAGGAGGCACAAAACGTATCATTCTGCCTGTCGGAAACTCGCCTGGTCCTGAAAGGATTCTCAATTCTATAGGCACATTATTACTAATATGCCTATTATACTCATCCAAGACAGTTACCACCAATTGGGCATCATCTATCCCATCTGTCGATGATATGATATTATTGCTCGCTTTCAGCCCCAGTCTTGCAGGTATGCCCTTACTAGGCCATTCAGGTTCCTGCGGATTCCTATTCCCTTTCTTCAAAGCCTCTACATACCAATAATATTGACGTTTAGGCAAACGAAAATAATCTATCATTCCCATAGTAGCCAATCCAGTTCCAAAAATAGTGCCATGGTCGAAGCCACACCAAATAATCTGTCCACTACGCCATGTTGGAGGATTCCAAGGATCAGCATACCCAGGTGTTTTCACAACATCCCCCCAGCCGGCAAAGAAACGTCCGGGACGGTAAGAAGTTGTACTTCCATACTCTGAAACAAGATTAGGTACCCCCGGGTTCTGAAATTCAGTGCGAGATGCACCATCACCATTATAAAAAGCAATAACATTTTTCCCCAAACGATCTATTTCTCCCCGTTGCGCCCCACCGATTGCCACTTTTCTAGTAGGATCCCAAACAGATGCACTGTCGGTAACCTGATTCAACAAGGACTTCATGTCTTTGAAAGTCTCCCAATCGGTAAAGAAAGGTTCGTTGCACATACTCCATGCAGCAATAGAAGCATGGTTACGATGAATCTTTATCATCTCCTTCAACTGCGCCAAAACACTTTCATCAAATTTCGGACGATATTCCGGATTTGCCGGGTAGCAACTGGAAGTAGGATGATTCCAACTAAAACGATCACCAAATGCACCACCTGTTCCCCAAAAAGCATTCTCGGAAAAGAATATAAGCCCAATCTCATCACAAGCTTGAACGAAAGCAGGATCATGTGGGTAATGAGAACCCCGTATACAATTGAATCCGGCATCTTTGATCATTTGTACATCACGACGCATAGCCGCATTCGTCACAGCATCTCCCCATCCGGCTTGATCTTGATGCACGTTGGCACCCAAGAGATAATAGTGTTCCCCATTCAAGAAAAAGCCCTTGTCTGCTGTCCAGTCAAACCAACGAAGTCCAAAAGTAGTCTCATATTTATCCATCACTTTTCCGTCTGCCATTACTGTTGTCACAGCCTTGTACTGTTGGGGAGATTCCGGAGACCACAACTGCGGTTCACTTATTCTTGGAAATACCTGTCTAACAATCTTTACTTCATTCCCTTTCACCAACATCTTCGATTGTACTTTTGATACAACCTTACCCACAGGTGATTCGATTTCTGTATTTATTATACAATTCTTGTCCGATGGATAATTATTCCTTATTTCTGTCTGTATCTCACATAAGGCTTCTTTTTTACTAATAGCAGCAGTATAGGCAAAGGTTCCATACACATCAACATGCAACTTATCTGTGACATTCAAATAAACATCCCGATAAATTCCTCCACTAAACTGGTGATCACCAGCGCGAGGAGCTACATCCGGTTTCCAAAGATTATTAACCCGAACGGCAATAACATTCTTCCCAGCATTCAGGTAACGGGTTATATCAAAAAAGAATCCTGTATAGCCACCGATATGTTTACCTAAATACGTACCATTAATATATACTTCAGTTTCTATGAAAGAGCCTTCGAATTCCAGTGTCACATTCTTATCCTTCCATTCAGTGGGTATGTCAATCACCTTACGATACCAACCGTAACCGTTATAGATCTTACTCCACATAAAATAGGGTATCGAAAAAGAATGTGGCAGAGATATATTTTGCCAATCTCCGTCATTGAAATCCGTAACTTCAGCACCTTTGATATCAGATAATACAAATTTCCATTCACGATTTATATTCCGTTTTAAACGTACAAAATCAACAGAATATGCAGCTGAATGCAGCAAGCCAATTAATATACCTAAGAATAACACACGCTTTATCATACAGCAACACCTATTTTATTTGAGTAAAACACAAACTATGATATATACGACTTACAAAAGGCAAACAAGTGTAAAGAGCCGAATGCCAGTATTCCCAAGTATGCCCGCCGTCACGTACACGGAATTGGCAAGGAATATTCGCCCCACGCATCGCACGATAGAACTCTATATTCCGGTCAAGCAGGAAATCATCGTCGCCACAATCAACAAACCAGGCAACACTACGTAATTCAGTTTTTCGCTCTTCATTGGATGCTGTGATATATTTCACGCAACTCTTCTCTATCACCGAACGAGTCAATACTGCCAACTTTCCGTTCGGGTCATCAAAACGAGCTGCTCCTTCTTGCGGAATATCCATTAATGCACTCATTGCATAAACCGCACAAAACATATCGGAATGACGCTGACCATAACTGATAGCTCCTCCACCTCCCATCGAAAGCCCTGCAATAGCACGATGTTGTTTATCACCAATTACACGATACCGTCCTTCTACAAATGGCAAGAACTCCATGAAGAAAAATGTTTCATATTTCCATCCTGCCATATCAAAATATCCATTTTGATAGATATTCGGATCTCCACCTCCTGCATCAGGAGTGACAACAATCATTTCACAAACTTCCCCATTCGCAGTAAGGCAATCCATTATATCTTTTATATGTCCGCGATTCGCCCACACATCATTCTTTTCCCACATACCGTGCAAAAGATAGAGAATCGGATATTTTTTTTCTTTATTGTGTTCGAAACTCTTAGGTAAATACACTGTAAATGCACGCTTTGTCTTTAAAAACTCGCTGTAAACCGTATCAGTAATTACCCGGCTTTGAAAATTCGACTGCGCTTGCAATGACAAGGTATAAATAGACAAGGCTACCAATACTCCTAATTTTCTCATCTCCATTATTCTTTTCATTTTTCCTACATAACACATTCCTCACATACAAAATTTAGAACAGTTATTCAGTTTTCTTATAATCAAAATAATCTACATCCACATATCCTCCAAGTGAGTTGGTTGCATAATTAAAAATAGCAAATCTAGTCCCTATAAAAAGCCTGCGGTAATCAAACTTCATCTTGAAATCTTCTCCTATCTTCTTCCAATTCTTATTATCCAAGCTATAATAGCAAGACGCTATATCATGGTTCAGACGGAAATTCCCGTCAATCCGTAAGTAAACGACAGATTGGTTAAGTTCCAATTGTTCCTTTTCTTCACTTTTCACATCAAGAACAGCTTTGTTAGAACTATCCAGACTTACAGAGTCCACAGACATTGTAAGATATTTCTTTCCATTTCTCACAATAACTGACAGCAGAGCCGCATCCCCGTTAAAAGCACTAAAGCCTGCCACATCTCCTTCCTTCATATGAGCGACATCCAATGCAACCACACCGCTGCATTCCGGACCTTCCATCCGTTGGCTAATCGTATTTGGAGCTAAAAAAAGATTATCAACCACCCTGTTTGTTTTCAATCTCAAGAAACCGGGACGTTCCGTCAACGACCAGGCCTCGTTCACCGGATTGTGATTCCACTGCCAGTTCAGTTTCAGTTTTGAATCACTGAAGTCATCACTTACAACAAGAGACTTTTCCGGACACCCTTGTACAGGTTTTTCCATCAACAAAGGCACTTTACCATTTTCATCTCCCAATATCGGCCATCCGTCAATCCAACGGCAAGGCATCAGTGTAGCCACCCTTCCTACGCCACCACGATCTTGAAAAATCATTCCATACCAATTCCCTTTCGTATCATCTACAATGCACCCCTGCCCTACATAAGGAAATCCGGCAAAATTATCTTCCAATATTACTTTCTTTTCGTATGGTCCAGTGATCTTATCGGCACGATAGCACACCTGTCTGCGATTTCCGCCTTTCGGCCATGAGATCATTAGTAAATAATATTTCCCATCATATTTCACAACCCGACTTCCTTCCAATAGTCCGGTTTCAGTTTCATCCCGTTCAAAAATCTTCATATCCACCCCATCCGGCTTTACATCTGAAAGGTCAGCATTTAGCTCTTTCAGAGAACCCGTACCCGAGAAAACATACACCCGACCGTCGTCATCAAAAAAGAGGGAAGAATCATGGAAATGTTGTGTTCGTGTTAGTAGCTCCCACTTTCCTGCAGGATCTGTCGCAGTATAAATATATGAGCGATAAGGCTTATCATTGGGAGAGAACAGTACATAAAACTTCCCTTTATGATAACGAATCGACGTAGCCCATTGCCCACGGCCATAAACAGTGCCATTTATCAGATCGTAATTGGAAGTATCTGTCAACCGGTCAAAAACATAACTGATAATTTCCCAGTTTACCAGGTCTTTCGATCTCATAACCGGAGCACCCGGCATCAAATGCATAGTGGTACTCATCATATAAAAATCATCTCCGACTCTGATTACATCCATATCAGGAACATCGGCGTAAACAACCGGATTAGTGAAAGCTGAAGAGACAGAGGCTACTTTACAACTCCCACACAAAGAAAGTATTAATAATAAAATAATTATTCGATTCATCTCAGTAAATTTATATACACGCCATCCTTCGTTGTTACGACGAAAAAGCACATTAATTAAATATAGTCTGCATTCTCTTAAACGTTTATGCAGACTATATTCTTACAAGTACATATCTATTCTATTACAATGTTATCCAAGTAGAGGTCACAAGAGGCACTGCTACCATTAGCTATTAATTCCACTTTATTCTTTCCGGCATTCAAAGATACGCCCGCAGAGGTTGTCTCCCAGTTTCCAACACCTGTCTGAGCAAACTCTAGCGTAGTCACTTTAACACCATTGACATAAAGATCAACAGTATTGACTGTCGCAGCTGCACAGTAACGGATACGAAGTGAATAATTACCTGTATCAGTTACAGAAACTTCATCACGCACTGCAGCATTACCATTGGATCCGAAATTAAGAAAGCCCATGGCAGTATAATCCGGCAAAATTCCTTCTGTATCACTATAAGGTTTTTTCGTGATGATACGGCTAATATTCTTGTATTCAAAGTTCTCTGCCTCATATTGACGGGCACCATGATAAATATTCGGATTAGCAGGGACACTAATAGTAGCCTTCGTATATTGAGTTTCTCTGCCAATAGCATTACCAGCACAATTCACAGTTATATCAACTGCACCATTATGAATAACAGTCATTGTATACACACCATTCGTCCAATCTTCTGATATACTACATGAAGCAGGAGTAGCACGGTCTGTATAAGTCATCTTCGGCTTATTAGTACTGCCATAAATCTTGATTACATCTGTCTGCTTGATTCCTTTCTCATTGTAGTTAGTAAGATAGAAAGTCACTTTGTCAGAGTACTCCTTGATTGCAGACACCGAATATTTGGCAAATGCAAGCTCCATCTTCTCACACGTATTATATTTAAATGGAATAGCAGCATTACGTATTTCTGCATATGCATTGTAAGCTACCCACGCATTTTCATGACGCCCAACATATAAGTTTCCGGTATATTCTTCAGGGAAGTCACGATTGAATATGCTCTGTTTTAGTTTCACATCACCATATGTACCATTATATTGAGAAGCATTGATTTTATACCTAAATGAATTGGCTATATCGTCAACAAGACCATAAACCACAGGAAGAGTAGGGTAACGACCTGTTTTCTTGAAATATAGACGCTGTTCATAATTAGTACCGTCTTCATCAAGTTTATATAGCCCATCATACAATGTTTTAGGGGCAAGATACCCCGGGTCAGAAGCAGTATTGTTAGGTGTAATGTCATTGACAATCACATATTTCGTACGATCTATCACCTCCTGACGGTTCATAATCCGAATTGTCCCATCCAGAATTTTACGATAAATATCCATATTGATATTGTAAAGTTGGGGATAAAATTCCCAATTACGCCTTGTATATCCATCTCCGGCACTCACGGCATTGACCTCTTTACATACCTGTTCAGGTATAGTCTCCGGGCCGTCAAAGATAGTCTGACCAGTGAACATAATATGTTCTATTGCGGGAATGGCACCTGCAGCAACCGGAAATTTCTCATCTCCATTCCAATATATTGCATTCCAACCACATTCATCAAAGCGCATCCCATATTGTCCTGCATATCCGGAAAGCCAAGCTCCCAAACAAGCACTCTCTATGTCGAAGAATCCATAGGTAGAGGTGTATTTTTCACATACTATCAAATTTTCCGGATGCTCCCGGCAGACAGCAGCAAACTCTGCGTCACGCTTAAACATAGCCACAGGTGTAAGTGATGCCCCCCAATGTGGACCACAGAAACTAATGGTCAGATAACCTCCATATTTGGCGTTAAGCTTCATCAAGTTTGTCCAATGTTTCAAACGTTGAGGATATGACACCGAGAATGGGTCGTCAAATCCCCAAAATTGTTCGCAATAGTTAAAACCCAAGAAGTTGGGATAATCACGATAGAACTCTTCATAAAGACTCCCTTCCATTTGACCATATGTTGCAAAATCCGGGAAATGAGAGAAACCGCCACTCGAAGGCTGCACCATAGCCCATACATTATTTTCTGCACAAGTACGAAGCCATGATTTTGCGACTTCATACCCATATTCTACCAGCCCCCATTTTCCGGTATCATCATCGTGAAGAACAGAAAGTGAAATATTGAAGATAACATATGGGCGGATGTCTGCCGGTATCATGTCAATGATACGTTGTGGGTCAGCATGATTCCATGTATCGATATGAAAAATCCATGCCGGTTTGTCCGGAGAGATAGGGCGCCGTAAATCCCCCATTACCGGTTCATCAGGATTGTCCTTATCATCTATCGTGAAAGCAATGGGCAAAGAGCCGTCACTGAACCTAAAAGTCACCGTCTTGCCTTTTATATCCACCTGGTTAAAGATACTCTTCACCGTTCCAGCTTCCGCCCTGCGTTTCAGCGTTTTCACATCATCGTTGCATTTCACTGTCCAATATCCATCTTCATCCATCCCTACCACAGGAATAGAAGATAACTCCGGTGTAACAGCAACTTTGGCATCCTTTATATTCAGCCAATCATCGTCAATAGTCCAATAATATATATCTCCCTCTTTTTTCACACCAAGTTTTGGAGCATAAACCGGGCTTTCACCTTTATCCAAAGGCGTAATTTCAGTATGCACGATAAAACTGTTACCGTCTGAAAGTTCCACATTGTAAGAAGAGGCAGTAAGTGCCACACAGGATCTTACATCCAGCCCTTTTTCCTGCGCTACAACCATTCGTTGCAGCGCTTTTAAGTTGGAATTAATATCATCTATCGTATTCTCCGACTTTGGCGGTTCAGGACCTACCACAATTTGAAGTATTTCCTCATCCTTGCAGCTGTAAAAACAGACTAGCAAGAAAGAAAAAAGAAGAGCCGGAAAAAGTCGCATATTAAAAAGTAAATATTTCATATATATATTTTTTTAACGGAACATGTTTATATTAAACTCATATTATCCAAGGTTATTTCAACCCCTCAACTACTCCTTCATACATTCCATTCCGATTGTAGCCAGAAGTCCATGGACAAACCGTATTTCCACCATTACTTTCACTAATGCCGGATATCGAAATACCATATTGTTTGTCAGCAGGAATTAGTCTCCTGTACTCTTTCATAATGAAAGCCAGATAATCGGCAGCAGCAGCTCGTTCTTCCAAAGTAAGTTTATTAGCTACAATGAAGTTTCTATTAGCATCCTGCACCATCATACTGAGGTCAGAGACGCGCACAGATTTTCCACTTGCCGCAAGTTTCTCAAACAATCCGGTTACAATTTCTTCATTACCTTTCTGGTCTGTGACATTTTGGGAATAAATCGCATGAAGCAAAATGTTATATCCGTCAATTTTGGTCACATTGTCTGCCTCCCACGAATCGACCAATGTGATGAGATCATTGGCGACTTTCCCCATATCATCAAACTGGTTAATAGTTTGGCTAACAAAAAGTTCAAGTTCCACGCCTACATTCTTCACTGTATCCCGTGCAATCTTCACAGCAGTACGTGCATAGTCCATTTCACCCAGATATTCACTCCATTTGAATGTATTTTCATCGGTTGTATTATCAAGTGGCTCGCTAATAATATTCCACAACTTCACGCTGTTTACTTCATTAACGCCAGCAT
The DNA here is from genome assembly GCF_025147085.1 of Bacteroides sp. D2. Taxonomy (NCBI): domain Bacteria; kingdom Pseudomonadati; phylum Bacteroidota; class Bacteroidia; order Bacteroidales; family Bacteroidaceae; genus Bacteroides; species Bacteroides sp. D2. Next base: position 653,735 of record NZ_CP102261.1, read on the forward strand.
ATACCATACCCCCAATCCATTTTTCCATTTCTTTGGTAAATATTTCTTTTTTCTCCTCAGGGGTCTTCTCTATATGCTGCGGCTGGGCTTCCCACATAAACTTCAAGTTGTCAATGTATGCAGTCCAGTTACTTGAACTTGAGCCGATTGAAAACTCCATTTCATTAAGGTCTTTCATGGCATCAGGTATCTCAATCGTTCCTGCCGGAACCTTTTCATTCAAAGCGGTATACGTACCCTCCTTTACAAATGTCACAAGTATCCCACCACGTTTCCATGTATCATTTTCCTGAAAACCATAACCGGCTGCATTCTGATTAAGAGAGATCGTTTGTCCATTTATTATTACGCTCATACCGCCGCCATACATTCCCTTGATAAGACGCATATCCATCATCATGCCGGTATAATCTTTCAGTGTCATGCCTTCTTTCAATTTAACAGTAAACTTTGGAAATGCCCATGCAGCTTGGTTGATGTAAAGTGCATTACCACTCTCTCCGGCCGGGTCCTTTACAACTGTGGCTGTTCCGCTACCGGTCATAGGATACGTAGCATTCAACTCGTCAGCCTCAAAATTGATAGTAGTACTTCCTTTACCTGATACTTCATATTCCATAGAAATATTATCAAGATAATACTGAGCAGTACCAGATTGAGAACCGATAGAAAGGTCAAATTCGGTAAGACTTCTCATGTTTTCTGGTATCACAAATCCTGGGGAAGCAGCATCATTTAACTTAATTACAAGACTGCGTTTCCAGTTATTATTGGTTGCCCCAAGATCAGCTGCACTTTTTCCCAAATCAAACTTAGTCCCATTTATGATTACCTTCATACCTTGCCCATAAATACCATCTTCACCAACATGACGTAAGTCTATATTCAACCTCACATAATCACCCAACATTCTGCCACTGGGCAGCACAACATGGAGCTTGGCGTATGAATCATTAGCCTTAACAGCATCCGTGCCTACGTGAAGTACATGTCCACTTTCACCAGCCGGATCCTCTTCTACGGTAGCCGAGCTATTACCCGTCATAGGGTAAGTTTTACCAATTATATCATCATCAAAATTAAATAACTTAGTTTTACCTGTCTCAGTTTCTACCGGTATATCAATCGGTTCAATGAGCTTATTATAATATGCTGCACGCTGTCCCTGATCTGAACATAGTGAACCACCATAAAGTGCGATGCCTGCTCCAGCTGCAAGGTCAGTCACCGACTGCATACCACCAAAGTCATAAGTACCATCTACTTTCAACGTATTAAGTGGGGTAAATGAGCCATTCACATCGACCGCATTGAAGTTTGCCAACAGAGTGCTATATGCAATGTCTTTCTTTGCAAGCAGACTTGCAGACATATTAGCAGCCAATTTAAAAGAGCTATTGCTATTAACATACGACTTCAAAAGATCGAATGTACTCAAATACTCGCTATTGGCTACCTCTTCCGGTTTTTCCAACGGAAGATGACAAGCGTACTCATCCTTGCACGAAACCACTACAGTGGCTACCAATACAAGAGAGATTATCTTATTATTGATATATTTCATATTCTTTTAGTTTTAACGTTTATATCAGATAATACATCATTTTCGCTCTACCTCAAATGTCCCACCACCATAGACATTACGGGTACGAAGTACCAATGTATCTTTTGTAGCCAGCTGAATACCCGGATTTTTCAGTTCGACATTATATTCCAGATAAATAGCATCACGGTCTTTTCCACCAAGACTATTCTTTTCCCCTTTACTCACGAACTTACCGTTTCCACTGGCTACCACATCCTGTGAACCGGAGGTTATGGAACAAACGCCATCCTCATTGAAGGTCAGACGTAATGTAAAACTATGTGCATCTCCTGTGCCATCTTTCACTTGGAGTGTCAAGAGATCCTCCTTATAAGCGGCAGTATTCACATCTACGTCCTCATCCTTCTCTACAAATTCAGCATGTCGAATGAGCTTTTTAGATTCACCATTGATGGTAACTTGATCCACTCCACGACGCAGATACTGTCCGTGCCAGGGATTGACATATTTTACTGCATACAGTACATAATTCTTTGGCAGTATACTCCAATCATCAGCCTTATTCCATGCAGGAGAGTCTACGGCAGATCTACCTTGAAGAATTGAGTCAGCTCCTTGCACATCGTTCATCCTAATAGGAATCACATAGTACCGATCAATAGATTTTTCGTCAGCAAAGAAAGCATCAGTGAGCTGTACTTCTACCCCACCCGAAATCTCATTTACAGGAATATTGATTTGATTAGAAGCTAGCGTATAGTAAGAAGCCGGCATTGGAGTGACGGGAATATCAGTATCCTTAAAATAGAGTCCATCACATAGTGATTCTTCTACCACATAATCAATAATAACATTCTTACGATTAGTATAACCACCGCCCCATGCAGCCTTAATCAACATCTTATGCTGATTATCAAGAGTATTGTCATAGAAGTTTTCCTCACCAAGTTCAATAGTACGCAGACCATATTGGTTGGCAAAATATACAGTCTGATAATCGAAATCAGGGAACTCATTCTCCCCATTCTCACAAGAGGTAAAAGTGAAGAATAATGAGGCTAGTCCGATATATATTAAATTCTTTTTCATTATCTATGTTATATGTAGGTTCTTTAATTACTTCCAGCCCTTATTCTGAACAAGGTTGCTGAATTTGAGTGTCTCCGAATATGGAATGGGGCAATAGCGCATATAATCCTCATAAGCCCGTTCCTCCACTGTGAATGTAGTATAACTCTGTCCATCAGAAGTCCAATCAATACCACGTACCGCTTCGTTAAGATTCTCATTCCAACGACGAAGATCCCAAAAGCGAAATCCTTCGAAACAAAGTTCCAAACGACGTTCATTGCGAATTAATTTACGCATTTCATTCGGGTCATTTGCACATTTTTCCAGATACGGATCATTATCACCGCCTACACCAGCGCGCTTGCGAATGGCCTTCACAACATCGTAAGCAGAGTAGCTGTTGCCATTAGCATTCTTTGGTCCCCAAGCTTCGTTAGCAGCTTCCGCGTAGTCAAGATACATTTCAGTATAACGGACACGAGGGTTGTAGTGTGCCTTTGCAGAAGTGGATGTAGGGTCACAGTTCACATCCATGCGTAAACGTTTCTTCATGTAATAACCTGTACGGGTTGATTTCTGTTCCACAGTATTGATTCCATCATCTGTAGCCGACTTCGAACTTGTATAGATAGTCTTGTTACTGCTTCCCGCAGTAGAGCCATTATAGATAATATACTTAGCCAAACGAGGATCACGCTTGTCATAAGGTTTACTCTTGTCATACCCACTGTTGGTTACATCATCAATCGGATACCCGTTAGCCATAGGAAATGCGTCTACCAGATTCTGTGAGGGGTTCATATTGCCGGAACCGAACAATGAAGGTGGCAAATGTCTTCCTTCCTGATTCGTATCACCACTACTGATATTTTCTCTCCAAAGTATTTCTTTAGGGTTTATACCATCTTTTACCGCATCTGCAACGGTGGCTTCATAATAAGTAATGCCGTCTGCAGCCAAGCCGTCAATTCCACCATTATAGTCTATAACAGAGGCAGCTGCCATAGCAGCCTCCTCCCAAGTAGAAGTATTTGATGGAGTTTGAAATGCAGGACTGGCAGCAAGGATAGCCGTACGTACACGATAGGCGCGGGCGATTAGCCCGTTGAACAATTGGCGTGCCTTTGCCCCCATTACCGTGTTATACTTACCTATATCTTGTGTGAGGGATTGGAACTCTGCAGGAACCGTCGTTACATCCTCATACTCCCAAGGCAACATTTCTTCCGCTTTCGACAAATCACTGTAAATTTGTTCTACGCAAGCCTGAAAAGAGGCACGAGGAAGATTAAAATTAGATTCTACTGTTTGTGATTCTGTCAAAATAGGTACACCCAGTAGTTCGCCGTTTTCTCCGAATCCGGCATGGGCACGAAGCAGGTAATAAAGGAACATACCGCGAAGCCCATATGCCTCACCTTTGGTACGACGGGCAAAAAGAGCATTTTTCTCTACATCATCCGCCCACTTCACCTGGTCAACATTCTCAAGAAAAAGGTTGAGGTACTGTATCGAGCTGAACGAATTTGTCCATTGATTGAGAGATGTCCATGTAGACGCCGTCCATCCACCAGTAGCTATAGTGAGGAACGCATCGCTTTTCTGATTAACCACAGCATCGTCCGTAGCATACTCACTATTGTCATAATAGCCCGGGATATGACTGTATGTACTCATCAGAAAACCTTGTGCATACTGGGCATCTTCGTACATCTGCTCTACATCTTTGAAGTTCTCGAGCCCCGGTTTGAAGAGGTCATCACAACCACCCAGCATCAGGGCGCCAGCTACAAAAAGTAATATTTTCTTATTCATATTATGTTTTCTTATTAGTTAGATTTAGAAAGCAGCTTTAAAGCCTACATAAAAGTTACGCATCTGGGGATAACCGGTACTCAGCTCCATATATTGGCGTTCTTTCGAAATGGTTAGCAAGTTGCTACCACCACAATACAGACTGAGTCCGCGAACAAACGTTCCGTTGAATGTACTTTCCGGAAAATCATAATTAAATTGTACATTTGCTAATTTAAACATATTTGTTTTGTACATCCAGAACGTAGAATTACGATAGTTGTTATCACCGTTACCAGTCGTCAAACGAGGATAAGTAGCTGTCTCTGCAGTCTTGTAAGTCCAACGATTCCATACGACTTCGGAAAACTTGCTTGTACCCCTGTTCCAGTAATAAGAGTTATTCTTCATACCAATAGCACCAGTTTGTCCGTTACCAAGTGCAAACAATGAGAAGTTTTTATACTTTAGTTTCAGATTGATACCAAATGTGAAAGGCGCTGTCGACCATCCACCTTTACCCAAGTCGATTTGATCTTTACTGTCTATTACACCATCTTCATTGATATCTTTATATTTCAAGTCACCAGGTTTTACGGTTCCAAAAGTTTGCCTCGGATGTTTCGCAATATCTTCCTCACTCTGGAAAAAGCCCTCGCATACATAACCTCTTACCGCATCGAGCGCATGTCCTTCAGCAAGTAAGTAATCATATTCTGTTACTTCGTCGCGCTTGGTCGCTTTGGAAGAGAATACCATTCCATTAAAACCTAGAGTTACATCCAATTGCCCAAACTTCTTATTGGCAGTAACTCCAAAATCAAAACCGGAACGCTTGTCTTCATTATTATTTATCCAAGGTAGGAATGATGAGGTATCATTCAAATTAAAATAAGAAGGAAAAATGGTAGAAGCACCACGTGTCAACAGACCACCAGTTGTCTGCGTGAAATAGTTGGCATTCAACTGCAATAGTTTATTAAACAATGCCGCATCAATCCCCACACGGAACTCTTCTCGAGTAATAAATGTCAGTTCTGGATTTCCGCCACGTATGGAACCTGAAAGAACACCACCGGCTGTTCCATCATGCCATTGATACCAACCGGTTTTTTTTTGTTCCATCAGATAATACCCCTTATACATATAGTAATCAGAGATGTCCAAATCCTGGTGTAACTTAGCATATGACGCCGTCAATTTCAAATCGTCTACAAAAGCTACATTCTTCATAAATTTTTCCTTGCTAAGTCTCCAGCCTAAAGTGACAGATGGTGAAAAAGCATTACGTTTGCCTTCGGGAAGTTTGGCTGAATGAATTAGTGCACCGCTAAAATCGATATAATATTTATGAGCATAATTGTAGGATGTACGCAAACCAAGGTTCACATTGCTAGTCCGATGATAATTACTACCTGCCACACTACTACCGATAGCATTATTGTTCTCATCCGAAGAACTTTGAGTCTGATACCCCCATCCTAGCAATGTAGCAGAAACATTGTGATATTTATTGAATGTGCGCGCATAATCAAACTGTGCACTGAAAGTAAGTGTCTGGTCATAAGTTGATTTACCTACATATTCATTAGTACCCTTCTTATCTTCCCCGAACTTAGTCAGGCCGACAATCATATCTCTGCCATTTACATTTGCCCAAGTAGGTTGGTATACGGCATAATTCTCTGCAAAAGCTTCAGAATAATAAGAAGTGTAGTCTACGCTATAGGCAGTCTTGAATGACAACCCCTTGAGTAAGTTACCAAGATCAGCCATCAAGACAACATCGAACATAAACATACGTGATTTCTCTTTCGTATATCCTGCAGCCAACAATTCCGAAAATGGGTTAGTTGTATCAGCAGAAGTACCACCAAGCAAATATTGACCATCAATCAAATGATTGCTATTTGTAATATACTCGTCAATAGTGGCAACAGTGCGATCCATCATATCTATAGGAAGTAATGGTGCGAACCAGTTCGGACGAAGCGTTGAGGCAGCTCCCCAAAAGTCACCTCTACCGGCATAACTATTATTGAATATCACAGCAGCATTAGTACTAGCTTTCAACCAGGAGGCAAGCGACATATCCACATTGCCACGTACATTGAAACTCATATCATATGCCTTCTTTGCTTCACCATATTTCAGCAGACTATTGTTATAATTCATACCGAAATCCAAATAATAATGAGTTTTCTCATTTCCACCGTACACTTCACCTACGACACCCGAAGTAACATTACATTTCCGCAAATAGTCCGAACTATAAAAATCTGTATCCGGATAACGATATGGATTGGTACCCAATGTTGTCTGGTAAATTGTAGAAGCATCATATTTCTCTGCTATTCCATCATTGCGGCACGCTTCATTATAAAGAGTCATATAGCAGTCCGAGTCCAGGTATCTGGGATAAGAGACGGGAACATTGGCAGCCACTGTACCACGAATATCTATACTCATTGGTGCATTTTTACCACGTTTGGTAGTAATAAGAATAACCCCTTTAGAAGCACGGCTACCATAGAGCGCTACAGCAGCAGCGTCTTTCAGCACCGACACACTCTCTACCTCTGTAGCTCTGATGTTGCTAGCACTACGTGGCACACCGTCAACTAGTACCAAGGCACCCTGTCCCCAAATGTTACCATTGTAGCCGCCCACCATTCCGTTAAGGCCCATCAGGCTATTACCATTGTATAATATCTTCGACAGTTCCGACGTGTTGACGGTAGAGACGGCATGAGTCAAGTCTTCCTTCGCAACTTTGCCGAAAGCCACATTCACAAGACTGTCCTGCGCCTCTTGCGCCACAATGCTTCTAACATTCAGAAATGCCATTGCCAAAGCAGTACAGCCGATATATATAAACTTTCTATTCATTTTTTACGTAGTTATTAGTTAATACGTCAAGATTACCATCCCGGATTCTGGCCGAAACCTTCATAGAGATAAACATCATTCTTGGGTAACGGCAACCAATAGTGCCGGTCTGTGAACTTTCTTTCCACAAGTACCTCTTCACGGAGATTTTTAATCATATTCTCTTCGGGCTTATCGTAATTATAATCATCAGCAGATACCCCCCTATCGAACTCAATCTTGGTTTTCTTATTATAAGGAGCTTGTCCAATGAGCATCCAGCGACGGAGATCCATAAAACGAAAACCTTCGAATGCTAATTCCACCGCACGTTCACGACGCACTTCACCAAGGAAATCTGTAGTATTGCCGGTAAACCGATCGAGCACATCTTCCACGCCGGCACGCCTGCGAATCTCGTTAATAGCGTCCACAGCTGTCTTTTGAAACGTAGAAGCCTTGCTTTGAGGAGTTCCATAGCCTACAGCAGTCGCCTCCGAATACATCAGATAAACATCGGCAAGACGCATCAGACTTAATACCATGATATTATTTTCTTTATAACCATCAACGGTATTCATCAATTGCGGACAAAGTTTACAATTCATATAACCTGTGAAACAGCCTTTCTTCTCATCTTTCTCTTCACTTTCACGTCCGTTGGTAAAAAGCTCACTGGAACCACCAGCACCACCCGTACTTTGCCACTTCACACCATCAAACATAATGGTCTTATAAAATCGCGGATCGCGATTTTTCCATGGATAAGCAGGATCATAACCTGATTCAGGATCCGCCTGAGTCATATTTTTTATCGGATAACCATTCTGCATTCCGAAATAGTTGACATAATTTGCAGTAGGATAGCATTTGATACCGGTAGATTCAATGCTTGTCGGACGGAAGTCATTAATCATGTTCCAACGCCAACGTCCATCATAGTCTACAAGATTCTCACGAAAGATAGCCTCTTTTAAACCATTGAGTTTACCATTGGAATTATGCACAAGAAAAATCTCATTATAGCTTGCCATAGGAGCCAATTCATATCTGCCAGTCTCTTCTACTATCTTCAAAGCATCTCCAAATGCATCGGCAGCACGCTTACAAAGTCCAGCATTATACTCTTTTGTACCTCCGGAAGCCCAGCTCATCAATGGACTGCCTGCCCAAAGTAGCGTCTTGCCCTTATATGCCAAAGCCATAATCTTATTAATACGACCATTGTTATTGCCCAATGTAACCTTACCAACAGTCGTTTGATCCCAATCTACCGGAAGCAGAGGTATAGCATGGTCAAAATCTGCCACACACTTCTCGGCACACACTTGCCAAGTGAGCCGAGGTAATGCAGGAGTCACATCTGATGGAATAACCTCATCAATATAAGGCATTCCACCCCACCATTCCATCAACATGAAATGAAACCATGCACGAAAGAAGTAGAGCTGCCCCTCAAGCAATTGGCGTTCTTCTTCAGTAACATTTACCAACTTATCCAGATTGGCAATACCTATATTAGCTTTACGTATACCATACCAACAGTCCTGCCACAGATTTCCATGTGAATTTCTGGCAAGGCCACCAGAACTACGTGTCGTTGGATAAGAATAATAGCAAGTAGTCCATCCCCAAAAATCACCATAATCAATGTTGCGTGCAAAAAGCCGGATTTCTTGCGGTTCCCAATATTCCTCTTCACCATAGTTGAAACAAGTGTGGTAGTCATTATTCGATACGATTGGCACACGTTTGTAAAGTTCCTCTATGAATCCTTGGAAATTCTTAAAATTCTTGTATGGGTCATTCTCTGCAATATCGCTATTGGGTGATTTATCCAAATAATCGGTACAAGAGGTGGTAGTCAGCACGCCAATCAAGGCAATCGCCGATGCCAGGAATATTTTATTGATATATTTATTCATAATCTTAACTTCCATATTATAAAGTTATGTCAATTCCTAAATTGAAACGACGCATTGTGGGGTAAGCACCGTCAGACGAAGAATACCCGGTATTAGACTCACGATCATCAGGCATATCTGTCCACATATAAAGGTTATCTCCATTCAAATAGATACGGCAAGTCTTGAGGCCGATTTTCTTCAGCCACTTAGCATTATTAAATGTATAAGACAATTCCACATTCTTCAAACGCAGGTAAGAGGCATCATAGAGATAGCGAGTCCCTGCTGCCGCAGGATCAACAGTCGTTCCCCAACGTGGAGTCGGTAATACGGCCGTACCGTTGGGAGTCCAATACTCACCCTCAACGTAAGCCACATGGGCAGTACTACGGAAAGTTGGGAAATTCACTTCACGAGTGACATTGTTCACACCATAGAATTGAGCAAAAATGCTGAAACCCTTCCATTCTGCTCCGATAGAAGCGTTATAAGTATTCTGTGGCATCTTAGCATACTGATAAGGAGCACGGTCATTGGCGTCAATGATACCATCCCCATTGAAGTCCACAATATTATAATCTCCGGGAAGTTTCATATCGTTGCCTGTTGTCCATGCAGAACTACCTATAACATCATCCCATGTAGCAAGATTACCATGATCAATGTAGGCATATGTCTGATCAATAGTATGTCCTGCGCCTCTCTGATAAGTCGGCTTCAAAGGCGCGTCATCACGAAATTTCACTTTATTGACCGCATGAGTCATACTTGTATTCAACCAAGTACGAATACCATTATTAAAAGTGTGGTTCAATCGCAGTTCAAGTTCATAACCATGGCTGTTTACCTTACCCAAATTAGCATCGGGAGCCGATTGTCCAAAATAAGAGGCGATAGCACGTTCACTACCCTTCACTAGAATGTCCGTACGAGTATCATTGAAAATATCTACCGAACCAGCTATAAGACCATTAAATAGAGCATAGTCAATACCGAAGTTTCTTTTTTCTACAGTTTCCCATGAAATATCCGGATTACCAAGTTTACTTATACTATAATACGTATAAGGAGTGTTGGCAGGATTGATGTCCCCCATCAGAGTATTACCGCCATAACTTAACTGATCTTTATACAAGAAACGATTCTCCATACCAAACCTCTGCCAAGGTAATACCAATGAATCATCACCTACACGTCCCCATGAAGCACGGAACTTCAGCATATCCAGAAACTTGAGATTGTTCTTCATAAACTTCTCTTCACTGAGCATCCATCCGAGAGAGAAAGAAGGGAACAGGTCGAAACGATACTCGGGACCAAACTTTTCGGAACCATTGTAGGCACCGTTCATTTCGAAGAAGTAACGCAACGCATAGTTATATGTGAGACGAAACACCCAATCTTCACGATAAATGGGGAAAACAGGACCTTGAGCCTCTTTCAGACGGCTGAAAAGTCCCAACGCCGTAACCTCATGTTTACCAAAAGTACGGGCATAATCAAGCTGCATCGAATAATAAAGTTTGCGGTAAGTAGCATTGACATCCACACTACCTGCCTGGCTTGCCCAATAAATTTTATTGACAGGATAATCAAGTCCTGTACCTGTATCCGGATCCTGTTGGTATTTAACTAAGCCTGTATCCGGATCCACCCACATACGTTGTGCGTCGTGATACATATCGTTTACACCACGTTTGGCTTCTTTAAACGTATAGTCCATAGAAAAGTTTGCCTTGAATCTTAACCCTTTGGTAATCATCTTCAAGTCCTGATCAAAAATAAAGTCGGTTGTAATTTTAGTTGTGGTACGTTTTTCTATACCAGAAGTTGCCAAGCTATATGCGGAGTTGGGTACATCGGCATTACGTGGAGCATAGTAGCCCCACATTCCATTGGAATAAATGGGACGCATGGCATCAGGAGCAGATTTATAGGCGGAAGCCCAATAAGATGCATCCTGATCTCCATAATCCCATGGTACCGTTCGTTCTGCATTAGACCCAAACAAGTTAGTCGAGAATTTAGTAGTCGGTGTAAGCTGGAAGTCGAGGTTGCTACGTACATTTATTCGGTTATAACCAAATCCCGAATTATATCCACGATGATTATCGAATGTCTTGAACAAGTCACCTTCACTCACAAAATCCGCTGCGGCAAAGTAACTGACCACTTTCGTACCACCCGCCACATTGACACTGGCATTATAAGACATCGTACTTTTTTTGAAGAGGACGTCTTCCCAATCCGTATTCGGATAGCGATCCCATTCTTCCTGATTGGCAGGATGACGATACTTGTCGATAATAGCCACGGGATTATAGTTAGCCCATCCGGATGGATTCAAACAAGCTTCACGTTCTATAGAGTTATTCATCAGATAGAAAGTATCATAGGCATCATATTTTTCCGGAAGTTTGGATGCTACCTTCGCCGTGATATTAGCCTTTATCTGCACGCTAGCTTTACCTTCCTTACCACGCTTGGTAGTAATAAGAATAACACCATTAGCCCCCTTCACACCATACACTGCTGTAGCGGAAGCATCCTTCAACACGGAAATACTCTCTACAGAAGAGATATCAACAGAACCCATCTCACGCTCAATGCCATCTACCAACACCAAAGGTTCGCTATTGTTCCATGAGCTTTGTGTACGAATAATAATTTGGGGATCTTCCTCACCAGGCATACCGGTCGAAGCAGAGGTTATGACACCCGGCAAAGAGCCTGTCAATGCAGCACCCAAACTACTTACACCACCTGCACGTTCCAGTGTCTTACCACTGGTTTGAGTGATAGCACCTACCACACTTACCTTCTTTTGTTGTCCATAACCTACAACGATCACTTCTTCCAATTGTACATTACTATCAACCAAAGTTACCTTAATCGTTTTCTTTCCTGCAACTTTGATTTCCTGCGGAGTCATACCAATAAATGATACTACGAGCACCGCCTTGTCATCAGGAACTTTCAACTTAAAGTTTCCATCCAAATCTGTAATTGTTCCTACCGTCTTATTGCCTTTTAAGGCAACACTTGCCCCGATAATCGACTCGCCATTTGAATCGACCACCGTTCCGCTTACCACAAATCCATGCTGCGCATAAGCCGATATGCAGCTAAAAATCAGAAGTAAAACCAGGCTGGGAATTTTTTGAATTTGTAATTTTACATTTTTCATTACCATTAGTCTAAGATATTAATAATATGATAATCTCTTTTTTAAATCTACGAGAAAAGGCATCTCTTCAACTGTCGTCAAATTTGTTTTTCATAAATCGTTCATTTAAGGTTGATACTCATTTTAATCTTTATTATTAGCTCCACACAAAGGCCTTCGTCGGAACTGCACAAAAGTAACACGATAATATCAAAGCAAACTTATCTATTGTTTCATTCATATCCCAGCATGTAACCGAGTGTTACATTTATCATATGTACATGTTTCATTGCCCTTAAGCAGGCTTCCTTATAGCACAAAACCAACAAAAAAAATGAAAACTCCAACAGCCTTCACCTTTTCGCAACAGAGCGCTATTCTTCGGCATTAGTGGGTGAAGGACAATTCCTTCACCCATTTCTTCATCAGCATTGTACCATATAATGCTCCTCATTTATTTATAGAAAACTTCATGTTTACTACTAGCAAACATCCTTTTTATAGTATATAAAGTTATATTTCATCGGATAAAATCTATAAATGCAAATTGCAATTATATAAATAAAGCTTTCGTTTTTATAAATGAAGGCTTTGATTATAAAAACGAAAGTTGCATTTATAGTTTGGAAATAATAAAAAACAAGTTTGGTTCCTATAGAAAAGAAGTTGTTCCATAAGGATTCGGAAGTTATCTATTAATACTTCCGAATTCACACTATATAGGTACACGCTACATTGTAATATGCCCTGACATATATCGAATTAGGTGAAGGGACAAGTGAAAGGAAGCCCTTCACCCGCTAACGCCTATGGGCAAGGCATTATGAAAGGGGAAGGGCTTTATTGCAAACTAAATTAATAAGAGAAAAAACACCTAATATCGAATGTTTATTCCTCTGTTTTCCTTTCAACATATTCCGAAGGAGCACATCCATAGAATTTCTTAAAAGCGATTGAGAACAGGGTGGGATTCGTAAATCCAACTAAATAGGCAATTTGAGAGATATTTACTTTTTTCTCTTTCAGTAGTTTGGCAGCCTGCTTCAGACGAATATTACGGATGAATTCAGTAGTCGTGTTCCCCGTTAAAACTTTCAATTTACGATGTAGCTGGACACGGCTAACGCCCACCGCCTGTGCCAAATCTTCAACACTGAACTTCGAATCCTCCAAATTCTCATTGATAGCCCTCATCAGCCGTTCCATAAAGTACTCATCATTAGCCTTTACCTCAATCGTCTTCATCTTCTCCTCAACTTCCTGATCCATGCCGAAACGTCCTTTCAGACGTATCCTGCCAGCAATCAGATTTTCGCAGATAAGAAGCAACTCTTCTATTTGGAAAGGTTTAGCCAGAAAAGCATCCGCCCCTACATTCCAGCCCTTAAGGCGGCTGTCATATTCCGCCTGTGAGGTTAAAAGAACAAAAGGTATATGACTGACATTCGCATTCCCTCTGGTTTTCTTAAGCAATTCGAACCCGTCCATCTCCGGCATCACAACATCCGAAATAATCAAGTCTATCCGCTGGTTCAAAGCTATCTGATAAGCTTCTGCACCATTGCAAGCTGTCCTCACTTTATAGTAAATCCCTAACTCAAATTTTAAATATTCACGTATTTCTTCGTCATCATCTACTACGAGTATTCTCCATTGAGTTTTACTTTTCGACATTGAAACCTTACTTTCTTCTTCGCCTTCCCAACAAGTTTCTTCACCCAAGATTAACCGTATCGGTTCTTCACCCGACAACATCACTTCTTCTGCCAATTCTTCCGAAGTTAAATGTCCTTTACCTAACGGGATACGTACTATAAAGCAACTTCCTTGCTTGTCCATACGATTGACTGCAAATATTGAACCATGATGCAACTCCACCAACATTTTAGTCAAGTTCAATCCTATGCCGAAACCATGAGAATTGGTGGAAGCCTGATAAAATCTCTCAAATATCTTTTCCAATTTCTTCTCGTCTAGCCCCATGCCCGAATCTGTCACAGTTATTTCCACATATTTAGACAGGGGGCCACGCACGTCTTTGTCTTCACCTACAGTGAGTGACAATGTAACTTCACCACCATCCGGAGTATACTTAAAAGCATTGACTAATAGATTCATCAAGACTTTATCAAAATTATTACGGTCAATCCATACCGGCAAATACTCCATAGTATGAATAAATGAGAAATGGATATTACGTTTAGCTGCCTGATAATCGAACATTTGGAATAGTTCTTCAATAAACCCGATCATTTCCGTTTCGCGGCACTCTATTTTCATCTGTCCCTTATCTATCTTACGGATATCCAGCAACTGGTTGATTAGATTAAGAATCCTGTTTGCATTTCGTTGCATAGTCAACAAGGCTTTCTTTCTGCCTTCTTCCTGCTCGTTTTTTATCAACGCTGCCAGCGGACTGACAATCAGAGTAATCGGTGAACGAAGCTCGTGAGCGATATTAATAAAGAACTTCAATTTTTCCTCATTCATTTCTTCCTGACGACGACGGCGTTGCCGCATGTACCAAGCATAGAACACCCAAAACAGAAGTCCGGCACAGATCAATAGATAGCCAATCTTCGCCCATAAAGTATCATACCAGGGGGGAGCGATATAAATAGAAAAAGAGCGAACCGGTGATTTTCGTTCATTTTCGTTTACACAAACCTCAAACGTGTAATGCCCTGGCGGCAAATAATTATAAGTAATCCGATTTTCTCCGGAAGACGTACTCCGCCACACTCCATCCAGCTCTGCCAAGCGGTATTCAAATTTTATATTTTCGCGATCATGATACTCCATTGTAGAAAACTCAAAAGAGAAAATATCATTTTTATAGGTCAGATTAATTTGCCGGGCATCCATCCAAACATGATCAGAGATAACTCTCCCTCCCAACTGCGTATTCGCACTAACTTCTTTATCATTCAAGTACACATGGGTCAATTGAGGCATACATAAGGGCAACTGTTTCCCTACCGAATCGGGTCTAAGCTTTGTGATACCATGCAGACCTCCTAAATAAATGTTTCCACATTCACGTTGGAAATAAACACTCTTTAGATATTCTTTATCAACCAGCCCATTGCCGGAAAAATAATTAGCAATCTTCCTTTCCTGATAGTTCAATTTACATAGACCATTAAATGTACTGCACCATATATCACCGTTCTTGCTTTGCCCCAATCCACAAACCATATTGCTAGGCATTCCCTCTTCTATGCCATAATGATTCATCTTCAAGGTTTTCTTATCATATTCGAACAACCCATTATTAGTTCCCATCCAGATGTGCCCTTCCTTGTCTTCCAAGAGTGAGAAGCATAAAGACGACAACAAGTCCTTTTCACACTCCAACTTCAAGAATTCCTGTTTTACGGGATCATAACAATTAACTCCCATACAATGTCCTAACCAGACTAATCCTCCCGAGTCATATAGTATTTTATTAATCCAGTTGTTGGCAAGCCGCATCGTCGTTCGTAGTCTGGTTGTATCACTTATTTGCTTCAACGTACCCGTCCGACGATTATACTCCGCAAAGCCTTCTCCCGAAACAGATATATAAAGAGTCTGTCCGGTCCCCTCTACAATATTATGAATGGCCTTTCCTTGTAATAAAGGCACCTTATAAACACTCCCCGTACGCTCATCGAATCGCGAAAAGCCCGAATAGCTGCCCAGCCAGATTCCCCCTTCATCATCATGAAGCATTGCTAGAATGCCTTCTCCTACTGTATAAAGACTACACTCTTGCATATCTCCGTCCATCCGAATAAGCTTCCCATCTATTGTACCGATCCAAGCCCGATTCTTTTTATCTTCATAAACAAATGAAAGGGTACTTCCCATAGATGAAGAAAAAGAAGAAAGAGACCTGAATTTAAACTGTGAAGATTCATTAGAAAGCATGCCAATGCCTTTTTTCAAACCACCCAGCCACAAATTTCCATTCTTATCCTCCATCAAAGCGTAATTCTTATCCTTCTCAAGTTCCTGTTTGCCACCAAAAGGTTTCAGCATCTTATCCTCCACATTCACAACATAAAGCCCATCATTTACCGTATTTACATAAAGCTCCCCGTGTCCAGTACAAACCATTCCCCGCACACCTATAAACTCATTCGTCGGTTGCCCCATTTTCACCAAAAGGCGTTCCTCTTCATTCCATAAATAAACGCCCGAAACAGCTGTTATCCACACCCTTCCTTTCAGATCTTCTAATATAGTATATATTTTGCCTAATACATCTGTTGAGGAACTAAGAAATTCGACCTCTTTCAAATCGGAAGTAATACGGGCAATACGACCATTCGGAAGAGCAATCCAGATTACTCGACGGGAATCCTGAAAGATATTATGCATATAGGGAGAACTGCAGAGGTCATTCACACGAACCAAAGAAGTGGCAGACATCGTTTTTCGGTCTATAGAATATGCTCCATATCCTGCTGTAACTGCCCAAATCTCTCCACTGTCCAATTCCAACAAATGCAAAACCGAAGGTTTACTACCATCCAGAAATCTCACTTTTTTAAATGAATCTTCATAAGGAGAGTATAGCTGCACCCCATTACCGGACCCCACCCAAAGGTTACCCTGACTATCACAGAGAAGAGACTCTATAAGGTTATTCAATAATGAAGTAGAATCCCGTTTATTATGGAAATAATTGACAAAAGTCCACCCGTCAAATTTATTCAGTCCGTTTTCCGTCCCTATCCATACAAAACCATGGGCATCTTGCACAATATTTCTTATCAGACTACATGATAACTTTCCCGAACCATACGAACGGACCTGTTGGGCATAACAAGCTCCCGCTAGCAACAATAGAAAGCCCGTGATTAGTATTAGATTTTTCCTCATAAGTATTAGTTATTATGTTTTGCAAAATTAAAAAAAAGCTTGATTCTTAACAATCTTATCATTTGATTTTTCAATCAGTAGAGAAGATATATGCCATACATAACATATATCTTCTCACTTCCTACCTTCTCAAAACTAAATACTTGCCTGAACCTAATTTTATTTTGGCTGAAATTCCATCAATTATCTTATTTCGACCCGACATTACAAAGATACGGTACTGCTACACAAAAAGCAAAGACACCCGATACAAGAACCAGAGTCTTATGTAACAACAAGCAAACATTTCGTTTCATTCAAGCTATTCAAATGTTACATCACCGTCACAAACAGAATGAATGTAACATGAGCGATAAGATTGGTAACAAATACAAGACAGGGAGCAACTTCCGGCTATAAATCGGAAACACAAACAAATCTTCGATAAAAGACAATAAGCTATCTTTGCCACATACAAGTTTTCATTATAAATCAAAAAAGAATATTATGAAGAAACTGTTTCTATCTCTGTTTATATGTTCCGTCTCATTAATGAGTCATACGCAGGAAAGTAAAGAGGTTCCATTAAATCAACTTAGTTTCTCCAGGTCTGTGTTTAGTGAGACACAAAGTAAAGTGACATTTAAAGGTGGAAAATGGAACAGTTTTATCAAACTGCCTGCTTCTATCAACCAAGAACTGCCTAACTATAAATTCATGATTATAAATATACCGCAAAGCACGGTTATGATACGCATTAAATTTGAAGGGGGAAACGGTCTGTACAAGGAGTTTTATCAACCTGCCGTAAAGTCTGAATTAAAACGGGAAATCAACCTATCTTTAGTACCTTTTATTAAAGATGTAAAAGACATCCGGATAGAAGCAGCCCAGAGCATAGACGAAAGCGGAAATTACCATACCCTCCATATTAAATATATTTACCTAATCAACTAAACATTATAATGTAAACAACATGAGAAAGAAAACATCAATAGTAATAGCTCTACTGATTTTCCTAACATCAGTATCCTACTTGAAAGCTACGGAAACGTTTGTTCACTTTACATCAAAAAACACGGGATTAGCACTGGTCACTCCACAAATCCGATCATTTGCAATTTGGTGTGATGAAAGAGAACATAAAGGAGTGTTGACTGCTGTTCATAATTTACAAACTGACTTTGGTAAAGTTACTAATATCACTCCCGATCTGACGAATGAAAAGAAACAAGATATTCGAATCATTATCGGCTCATTCGACAAAAGCCCACTTATCCGGCAATTGGTAAGAGCTGGAAAGTTGGATGCTAAAGAATTAAAAAACAAAAATGAAAAATTTATCATTACTACCCTTCATGCACCGTTGGAAGATTTGGATGGTGAAGTTCTACTCATAGCCGGAAGTGATAAGCGTGGAACTATTTACGGTATTTATGAATTATCACGCCAAATAGGAGTTTCACCCTGGTATTGGTGGGCAGACGTTCCAGTCGCACACCATAATAGTATATATATAAAGAAGGGGACCTACACGGATGGAGAACCTGCTGTAAAATATCGCGGTATTTTCATTAACGATGAGTGGCCTTGCATGGGCAACTGGACAACTCGGAAGTTTGGCGGCTTCAATAGTAAAATGTACGTACACATATATGAACTTCTGCTACGTTTGAAAGCCAACTTTTTATGGCCTGCTATGTGGAGTGCTGCTTTTTATGCCGATGACCCACAAAATAGTTCTTTAGCAGATGAAATGGGAATCATTGTCGGGACATCACACCATGAGCCGATGGCCCGCAACCATCAGGAATATGCCCGTAGCCGGAAAGATTATGGCCCATGGAATTATCAGACAAACAAAGAAGGTATAGACCGCTTTTTTCGGGAGGGAATCCAACGGATGAAAGGTAAAGAGGAAGTCGTCACCATCGCCATGAGAGGAGATGGAGATGCCCCGATGGGACCTGATACAGATACTCGTTTATTAGAGGATATTGTAAAAGAACAACGTAAAATCATCGCTGAAATCACAGGAAAACCTGCTTATAAGACACCTCAACTATGGGCACTCTACAGCGAAGTGCTGGAATACTATGACCAAGGTATGAAGATTCCTGATGACGTAATGATACTACTCTGCGATGACAACTGGGGAAATGTGCGCCGACTGCCGGAACTGAACGGAAAAAGACATCCGGGAGGATATGGCATGTATTATCATGTAGACCTTCATGGAGCGCCACGGGCTTACCAGTGGCTAAATATGACACAGATTCAACACATGTGGGAACAGCTATACCTTACTTATACTTATGGAGTAGATAAAATGTGGATTTTGAATGTAGGAGATTTAAAGCCAAATGAATTTCCCACGGATTTTTTCCTAAATATGGCATGGAATCCCAATCAATTTACACCAGACAATCTGAATGAATATACTTATAACTTC
The DNA here is from genome assembly GCF_025147085.1 of Bacteroides sp. D2. Taxonomy (NCBI): domain Bacteria; kingdom Pseudomonadati; phylum Bacteroidota; class Bacteroidia; order Bacteroidales; family Bacteroidaceae; genus Bacteroides; species Bacteroides sp. D2. The sequence continues at coordinate 673,387 of NZ_CP102261.1, forward strand.
TGCAAACAACAATTCGGTTCACAATATGCCAAAGAAGCTGCCCGTATTTTAAACCTTTACTGTAAATATTCTGCCCGTATTACAGCCGAAATGCTAGACCACAAAACATATAATCTGGCCAATGGAGAATTTAAAGCTGTAACGGACGAATTTCTTGCATTGGAAGCACATGCGTATCGTCAATTTACGATGTTACCCAAAGATATGAGGGATGCTTACCAAGAACTTATCCTCTTCCCCGTACAGGCAATGGCTAACCTTTATGAAATGTATTATGCCGTCGCCATGAATCGCAAACTGGCATCAGACGATGATCCACGTGCCAACGAATGGGCAGACAGAGTGGTATATTGCTTTCAACGTGATGCAGAATTATGCTCCCATTATAACGAACATATAGCCGATGGAAAGTGGAAACACATGATGGACCAGACTCATATCGGCTACACAAGTTGGGATGAGCCTCAAAACGGAAATATAATGCCCAAAGTTATACAGGTAAATGCATCACTTTACCAACCCGGAAATTATGAGTATGAAGAAAAAGGAGGGGTGATAGTCATGGAAGCAGAACGTTTTGCCAAATGTACGCAAGGGGAAGACACTCAATGGACAATCATTCCTGATTTAGGACGTACTCTTTCAGGTATAACGCTGATGCCTTATACGCAGTCGGTAAAAGGAGCTTCATTAACTTACCAAATGAATTTCAAATCAGATTTAAGACATTTGCGTTTGCGCTTAATTTTGGACAGTACTCTCCCTTTTGTGAAAGAAGGTCACAGTTATGCCATCAGTTTAGATGGTAGTAAAGAACAGATCATCAACTACAACTCAGAAATGACTTGGGCCAATTGTTATTCAAAGATGTATCCCGCAGGTGCTGCACGAATCATAGAGTCTGTAGTTAATTTCCCGAATGTAAATCTACAAAAAGGGAAACATACTCTCTCTATCCGTCCACTAAGTCCTGCCATTGTACTACATAAAATCATTATAGACTGTGGCAGCGATGAAACCAGTCGGCTCAATCTTCAGGAAAGTCCTTATAGAAAGCTCTAATAATGATTTAGAAAAGAAAAAGTATAGTTCTCTTTATTTTTACAAGAATATCTATCACTCATAATTATAATAGAACAAGAACCATGAGAAACATTGTATTACTATTGCTAATGAGCATTTCCATCCTATGTCCTCTGGCAGCCCAGACATCATGGACTGCCGACAATGGGAACGGAACATTCACTAATCCTCTTTTCTATGATGAATTTTCGGACCCGGACATCATCCGCGTGGGAGAAGATTTCTACATGGCAGGTACCACCATGCACTGTATGCCCGGACTGGTCGTATTACATTCCAAAGACCTTGTCAACTGGAAGTTCCTTAGTTACGCTTTCAACCAGTTGAATATGGGAGACGAATTCCGGCTTTCTAACGGTAAAGAAGCCTACGGACAAGGAATCTGGGCTCCCTGCATCCGCTATCACAAGGGGAAATTCTATATATTCTCCAATATCAACGGACATGGTATGCAAGTATTCATTTCCGATAATCCGGCAGGCCCCTGGGAACATAAAAACATGGGGGGCAACATCTACGACTTATCTGTTTTATTCGACGACAATGATAAAATCTATGCTGTATATAAATATGACGAGGTAAAGATGATCGAAATAAAGCCGGATTTCAGCGGTTATGTAGAAGGCAGCGAACGGGTGATTATCCCTGCCGGAAATGCGATGGGAGAAGGTCACCATATTTATAAGATTAAAGGAAAATATTATATCATCAGTGCGGATTACTCTCCCATGGGACGTATGCAATGTGCTCGTGCCGATAAAATAGAAGGTCCTTATGAGACAGCGGCCATCAGCGTAAAAGAAACAATGGGTACAGAGCGTGTACACTGGACAGATAATATCAGTCTCGGCTCGTCAGTACCGGAAATGGGCTTCAAATTCAAAATATCCAAGCCTTCCAAAGATAATATGGGATGTGCCACTCTGCATCAGGGTGGAATAGTCGACTTGCCGAATGGAGACTGGTGGGGAGTTTCGATGCTGGATTTCCGTGCAGTTGGGCGTACTACCTGCCTGTCGCCTGTCACTTGGGAAGACGGATGGCCCTATTTCGGACTTCCCGGTAATTTGGGACGCTCACCCCGCACTTGGGTAAAACCAGCTGTAAATGCGAAGGTAGAGCCGCATGCCCCTTATCAGCGAAGCGATAATTTTGATGGAAAGGCATTATTGCCTGTTTGGCAATGGAACCACGAACCGGATCATTCCAAATGGTCACTTACAAAAGGGAAATTGCGCCTTCACACTCTTCCTGCCAAAGATTTCTTATGGGCAAAGAATACTCTTACCCAGCGAGGCATCGGTCCTGTATCATCCGCAACGGTCACTCTCGACGCTTCGCGCCTCAAAGACGGTGACATCGCCGGAATCGGTCTACTTAATATCCCCTATGCATGGCTGGGAGTTTCACGAATGAATAAAAATCTGGTCATTCGATGGTACGACCAAGCCCATAATAAGTGGATGGAAGCTGCTTCCCAACCATTGGCATCCCAACCCATTTTTCTCCGTGTCACCGGAAATTTCGATGAAGACACTGCATGGTTCAGCTACAGCGTAGACGGGGAATCATTCACGAACATAGGAGACAGCGTTCTGATGCCTTATCAATTGAAGACATTCCAGGGAACCCGTTATGCTCTTTTCGCTTATAATTCAGAAGGAAAACAGGGTGGCTATGCCGACTTCGATAATTTCCAAATTGACGAACCACTAGCTGACCGCTCCAAAAATATTCCGACAGGGAAGATTATCACTCTTTTCAATCGTGGGAATGATACCCGTGTATTTGCCAACCCGCATGGTACCTTACACTTCAGAGGCAAAGGATCCAAAGAATATGAAACAGAAGCTTGCCGTTTCCGTGTGCACGACCGTGGACAGGGACGTGTAGCACTTGAAGCGATGAATGGAACCGGTTTTATGACGGTAGTTGGCGCAGGGCTTTCCGCTGATGTACGCCTGACAAAAGAAGAATCGGAAGGTAGTTTGTTTCAATGGCAGGACATGCTGCATGGCCAATGTATGCTACTGTCTTTGAAAACAAATCGCTATGTAGGTCTTGATCCGACTACAGGAGAGCCTTATGGTGCAGACTGGACTGGTGCCTCACCGAGTCGCGAAAATGGAACCGTATTTATTTGGAACGATTGTCAGCCCAAGGAAGACATAGTCATTCATTTGCAGGAAAAAGGAGCAGAAGTGTCCCCTACTATGTACGGAGTCTTTTTCGAAGAAATCAATCATGCCGGAGATGGTGGCTTGTATGCGGAATTAGTACAGAACCGGAGTTTTGAGGAACTGGAAATGCCTGAAGGTTACCATGCCGAAGGAAAAACATTATATCCCAAACCCGTAAAGAATCATATCACCGGGGAAGTACGTCCAGAACGATACAGATGGACTACGTCCCCCGTACCTGCATGGAGCCTACAAGCAAAGGATTCATTGGCTGTACAGATGCAACTAACCAAGTACCAACCCAAATTCACCACAGCTCCCAATAATCTGGAACTAACCATAAAAGACGCTTCCGAACCGGTGTTGTTAATCAATGAGGGATATTGGGGGATGAATCTTGTGGCAGAAGAAAACTACCTGCTACGTGTCATTGCGCGTACCACTCCCGAATATAAAGGGCATATCGCTGCCAAACTTCTTTCCGAGAAGAATGAAGAACTGGCTTCTGCACCCATTACGATCAATACGTCAGGTGAATGGAACGACATCAAAATAAAGATCAAAGCGAACGGAACAGCAGCCAAAGGAAAACTGGCTCTCGTGTTTGATGCACCGGGTAAAATATGGCTGGACTATGTTTCGCTTTTCCCGGAAAACACATTCAACCAACGTAACAATGGCTTACGTAAGGATGTAGCACAGATGTTAGTTGGATTAAAACCGGCTTTTGTACGTTGGCCCGGCGGTTGTGTAGTGGAAGGCATATCACTGGAGAATCGTTTTGAATGGAAAAAAACATTGGGTGACCCCGCTGCACGTCCCGGAGAATATAGTACTTGGGGATACCGGTGTTCTTATGGATTCGGATATTATGAAATGCTTCAATTCTGTGAAGATATCAATGCCAAAGCAATGTATGTGTGTAATGTCGGTTTGGGATGCCAGTTTCGTATGGGAGATGCCTGTTCGGAAGATAAAATTGATTTTTACTTAAATGACTGCCTGGATGCAATCGAATATGCATTGGGAGATAAAACGACTGAATGGGGAGCACGACGTACTGCCGATGGTCATCCCAAACCTTTTCCACTACAATACGTAGAAATCGGTAATGAGAACTGGGGAGATGAATACGACAAACGTTTCGACATTTTCTACAAGGCGATCAAAGAAAAATATCCGCAACTGACATTGATTTCCAATCATGGAATCAATGGGACCGGTAAAATATCCCAAACGGATATGGTTGACCCGCATTGGTATGTTGCTCCTGACTTTTTCTATCAGAACTCTACTATTTTCGATCAACATCCGCGTGGCAAATATACTGTGTACGTAGGTGAATATGCCTGTAACCGGGGAGTCGGCGGTGGAAACATGACAGCCGCACTATCTGAAGCTGCATTCATATCAGGAATGGAACGTAATGGCGATCTGGTGAAAATGGCTTCCTATGCACCGCTTTTCGAAAATCGGAACGACCGTTCATGGTCAACAAACCTTATCTGGATTGACTCTGACCAAGTATTGGGACGTTCTTCCTATTATGTACAGAAGATGGCAGCCGAAAACCGTCCGACCTACAATATCAAATATAACCGTAGCGTGAGTATGGACAAGAACTCTAATCTTACCCATTCTTCAGATTCCATACCGCTCCAATTCATATCTTCCGGCTATGATGAAGAGACTAAAGAAATCATTATCAAAGTCGTCAACGCCGCAGATGTTCCCTATTCTACAAGTTTCCAACTAGACGGTGTAACCAAGGTAGATAAGAAAGGAAATATCATCACATTATCGGCAACTAGCGGCAAAGATGAGAACTCGTTTGATGAACCCGAAAAAATCTATCCACGGCAAATCGAATACAATGAATTCAATAAGCATTTTAGTTATGAGTTTCTTCCATTCTCCTATACTATTTTTCGCATATCAGCCCGATAGACGATGATTAGTGATACATAAATTATAGAAATCAAAGATTATAAAGACATGAAAAACTTACAGAAAGTAATGGCGATAAGCCTGTTTTCCTTATTCTTAAACCATGTTTGCCAAGCGCAAAACCCTATTATACAAACATGGTTTACCCCAGACCCGGCACCTATGGTACACAATGATACCGTTTATCTCTTCACCGATCATGATGAAGACGATGCGCAATATTTCAAAATGAAAGATTGGCAGTTGTATTCTACTACCGATATGGTAAATTGGACTTACCGGGGAACTCCTATTTCCACAGAAACGTTTCAGTGGGCCATACAGGGAGATAATGCCTGGGCTTCTCAAGCCATCGAACGGGATGGAAAATGGTACTGGTATATCTGTGCCAATGACACCATAAAAAAGCTGCACGGCATAGGTGTGGCTGTAGCCGACAGACCGGAGGGGCCTTACTCCGATCCTTTGAAAAAGCCCCTTGTCCCCGGTGCTTTCGGTTATATCGATCCCTCTGTATTCATTGATGATGACGGACAAGCCTATCTTTTCTGGGGAAATAACGGATTGTGGTATGCCAAACTAAATAAAGACATGGTATCGTTAGGCAGCGAAGTCATTCCCGTTAAAGAACTGAATGATTCCATCGCTTTTGGTCCATTGGTTATGAAGCGAGACTATCAGCTCAATAAACGTGTGCTGAAAACAAATTATGAAGAGGGGCCATGGGTGTTCAAACGCAACGGGCTTTATTACATGGTATATGCCGCCGGTGGTGTTCCGGAACACATGGCTTATTCCACTGCTAAAAGTATTCATGGTCCATGGAAATATCAGGGACGTATCATGAATGAAGCAGCAAACAGCTTCACCATTCATGGAGGCTCTATCGAATATCATAACCGTCATTTTATGTTCTATCACAATGGGGCATTACCCAATGGAGGCGGTTTCCGTCGTTCAACCTGCATAGAAGAATTCAAGTTTGGTGAAGACGGAAAGATTCCTTTTATCCCTTTCACCAAAGAGGGTGTCCGTACGCCTGTTCGTAACCTGAATCCCTATCAGCGGGTAGAAGCAGAAACAATGGCTTTCAGCTATGGATTGAAGACTGACCGCAGGGCCGGTTCGCAACATTATATCACTTCCATTCATAATGGTGACTGGCTGAAAGTTCGTTCCGTCGATTTCGGAGAAAAAGGGGCGACAAACTTCTCCGCCTGCGTAGCCGGTTTGATGCAGGGAGGCAGCATAGAACTACGCATTGATGCACTGGGAGGTTCCGTTATCGGCACATTGGAAGTTTCACCGACAGATGGATCGGAACAATGGAAAGTACAGACAACCCAAGTGAATGCCGTCAAAGGGGTACATGATTTGTATTTACTATTCAAAGGCGGCGATGAAGAGCTTTTTAACGTAGATTACTGGATATTTAATCACTAATAGATATGAGCAGAATAATATTATTAACAGGTATTTTGTGGCTGTTCAGTCAGTCTATCCATGCAGAACAGAGTCAAATTACAAGCCCCGACGGGAAACTGTCAGTTCACATAACCGATGAAAATGGTGTACCATCCTACAGCGTTTCTTATAATCATATCCCATTTATCCTGGCTTCCCCGCTAGGGCTGAATACAAATATCGGCAATTTTACCCGGGAAATGAAACTGTCTACCACCAGTCCGGTCCAACTATTGAATGAAGAATACAATTTGCCAACGATCAAACAAAGTAACGTACACTATCAGGCCAATAGAGGAGTATTTACTTTCTCTCAAAATGGAAAAGTAATATATGATGTGGTCTTTCAGGTGAGCAACCGGGATGTCGCATTCAAATATAACATGTATCCGCAAAAGGAGATTCTCTGCTGTGTGATTAATGAAGAAATGACAGGATTCGTACTTCCTTCCGGAAGTACTACTTTCCTATGTCCGCAAAGCAAACCAATGGGAGGATTCGCCCGTACGTCACCCAGTTATGAAACCTCGTACACAGTAGATGATGCTATAGGAAAAAACGGATGGGGCGAGGGGTATACTTTCCCATGCTTATTCCGTAACAATGATAAAGGTTGGGTATTGATATCCGAAACAGGGGTTAGCAGCGCTTATTGTGGCAGCCGACTGATAGGAAAACCGGACGGTCTGTATCAAATCGGATTTCCTCAAACTGGCGAATATAATGGTAACGGCACTACCAATCCCGGCATCATCCTGCCCGGAGAAACTCCCTGGCGCACCATAACCATAGGTGAGACATTAGCCCCCATCGTTGAAACAACAGTAGCTTTCGATGTTGTAAAACCACTTTATGAAGCTTCGCAGGAATATAAATATGGAAAAGGCTCATGGAGCTGGATTATCGGTGGAGATAGCAGTTGTAATTATGACGAACAGATAAGGTATATCGATTTCAGTGCAGCCATGGGATACCAGTCTGTTTTAATCGATGCTTTATGGGACAAACAAATAGGACGGAAAGGTATTGAGAAATTAGCCGAATATGCAAAAAGCAAAGGAGTCGCCCTTTACCTATGGTATAACTCCAATGGTTATTGGAATGATGCGCCTCAAAGTCCGAGAGGTATCATGAATACTACTATCAATCGTCGTAAGGAGATGAAATGGATGCAAAGTATCGGGATTCGTGGGATAAAAGTCGACTTCATAGGAAGCGATAAACAAGTGACCATGCAACTTTACGAAGATATTTTAGCAGATGCCAATGACTATGGACTATTAGTTATATTCCACGGATGTACACTACCACGCGGTTGGGAACGTATGTATCCCAATTTCGCTTCAAGTGAAGCGGTATTAGCGAGTGAAAATTTACATTTCTCACAAGGCAGTTGTGATGCTGAAGCGTTCAATGCCTGTTTGCATCCGTTTATACGCAACACGGTCGGTAGCATGGACTTCGGCGGCAGCACATTGAATAAATATTATAATGCAAGAAATGATTCAACTACAAGAACCAGCCGTCGGATCACTTCGGATGTGTTTGCACTTGCTACGGCTGTTCTCTTTCAAAGCCCTGTACAACATTTCGCACTTACTCCCAACAATTTGACTGATGCTCCTGAATGGGCTATCAATTTCATGAAAGAGGTTCCGAGCACCTGGGACGAAGTACGTTTTTTGGATGGATATCCGGGAAAATATATCATATTGGCCAGACGACATCAAAATAAATGGTATATTGCAGGCATTAATGCTTCATCCGAAGAGATCAAAGTCAAACTTCATTTACCGATGATTTCTGCGGGAGAAACAATAAGCGTTTATACTGATAATGCCAGACTGGTAGGCAAAACTTCGACGGAGAAACTAAATAAACATCAACAGTTACAAGTTTCAATACCTTGCAATGGGGGCATCGTAATCGCAAATTAATCTATATTATTTAAGTCATACTTTATGATGAATAGAAACACACTCATCTTTTTGCTTCTATTAATAAGCAACATTAGTTTCGGACAGGACCTGAAACTTTGGTACAGCCAACCTGCCCGAAATTGGTCGGAAGCACTTCCTATCGGTAACTCCCGTCTTGGTGCCATGGTATATGGCGGAACCGAACGTGAAGAACTTCAACTTAATGAAGAAACATTCTGGGCTGGCGGACCTTATAGTAACAACAATTCAAATGCAAAGTATGTATTACCTGTCGTACGTAATCTTATATTCGACGGTAAGAACAGGGAAGCACAAAGTCTGGTAGATGCCAACTTTCTGACCAAGCAGCATGGAATGAGTTATTTGACGCTGGGAAACTTGTATATAGATTTCCCCGGACATAAAGATGCATCTGGTTTCTATCGGGACTTGAACCTCGAGAATGCGACCACTACCACCCGGTATGAAGTAAACGGTGTGACTTATACCCGTACCACTTTTGCTTCATTCACAGACAATGTCATCATCGTACATATTCAAGCGGACAAAACACAGGCACTGAATTTCAATATGACCTATAATTGTCCGCTTGAGTATAACGTAAATGCTCAAGATGATAAACTCATCATTACTTGTCAGGGAAAAGAACAGGAGGGCATCAAAGCTGCTATCCAAGCGGAATGTGTAGTTCAGGTGAAAACTAACGGAGCAATCAGTCCCGCCGGAAAAGTTCTTCAGGTAGAAAAAGCAACAGAGGCTACCCTCTACATTGCTGCAGCTACTAATTACGTAAATTATCAGAATGTCAGCGCCAATGCATCCGAACGGGCAAATAAATTCCTGGAAAAAGCGATTCAAACGCCTTACAACAAGGCTTTAAAGGATCACATTGCTTTCTATAAGAAGCAATTCGACCGTGTCCGTTTGAATCTTCCTTCAAGTGAAGCATCCAAAGCGGAAACTCCCCGACGTATTGAGAATTTCAATAAAGGGGAAGATATGGCAATGGCGGCTCTTTTATTCCAGTTCGGACGTTACCTGCTGATTTCGTCCTCACAACCGGGAGGGCAACCCGCCAATCTACAGGGGATATGGAACAACAGTACACATGCTCCCTGGGACAGCAAATATACCATCAATATTAATACGGAGATGAATTATTGGCCGGCAGAAGTTGCTAATCTAAGTGAAACACACAGTCCGCTATTCTCTATGTTAAAAGACTTGTCTGTCACGGGAGCAGAAACAGCACAGAGTATGTATAATTGTCGCGGATGGGTGGCTCACCATAACACTGACTTATGGAGAATCTGTGGCGTTGTAGACTTTGCTGCGGCAGGAATGTGGCCCAGTGGCGGTGCCTGGTTAGCCCAACATATCTGGCAACATTATCTTTTCACGGGAGATAAGGAATTTCTGAAAGAATATTACCCGATACTGAAAGGAACGGCACAGTTCTATATGGATTTTCTGGTAGAACATCCTGATTATAAATGGTTGGTAGTGGCTCCTTCCGTATCGCCGGAACATGGACCGATCACTGCCGGTTGCACCATGGACAATCAGATTGCTTTTGATGCTTTGCATAATACATTATTAGCATCCCGGATCACTGGTGAAACCTCCTCTTTTCAGGATTCACTCCAACAAATATTGGACAAACTGCCTCCTATGCAAATAGGAAAGCATCATCAACTACAGGAGTGGCTCGAAGATGTAGACAATCCCAAAGATGAGCATCGCCATATTTCTCATTTATATGGACTATATCCGAGTAATCAGATTTCTCCTTATGCCAATCCGGAATTATTCCAGGCTGCACGGAACACACTGCTACAACGCGGGGATAAAGCTACCGGCTGGAGTATCGGTTGGAAAGTCAATTTCTGGGCACGTATGCAGGATGGAAATCATGCCTTCCAGATTATCAAAAACATGATTCAGTTATTGCCCAGTGATAATCTGGCCAAAGAATATCCGGAGGGGCGTACTTATCCGAATATGTTTGACGCTCATCCGCCTTTCCAGATTGACGGTAATTTCGGTTATACAGCCGGAGTAGCGGAAATGTTACTTCAAAGTCACGATGGAGCCGTACATTTACTACCCGCATTACCTGATGCATGGAAAGAGGGTAATGTGAAAGGATTAGTGGCACGGGGCAATTTTACAGTTGATATGGATTGGAAAAATAGCCAGTTAAACAAAGCTGTAATTCACTCAAAGATAGGAGGCACGCTTCGCATCCGGTCTTATGTTCCACTGAAAGGGAAAGGGCTGAAAGAAGCAAATGGAGAGTGCCCGAATTCATTATTTGCCACAACTTCTGTGAGAAAACCTTTGGTTAGTAAAGAGATAATTCCTCAATCGCCGGAATTGAGAAAGGTTTATGAATACGACATTGCAACACAGGCTGGTAAAATCTATGTTATAAATATGATCCAAGATAAAAAATAACATATTTATAACAAACATATAACACGATTCTTCTCTGATGTTACAAAAAACTTCCAAACTAGAAAAATGGTAAGATAAATGACTGCACGATCTAATATGGCCAAGCTTTCAGCACCTTTTTCCTCACCAATATAAAAGACTGAATATCAACAACTAACAAAAAGCATTTTTTTCTTTAAAAGAAAGACCCCGTTGGTTTTAAAGCAACGGGGTCTTGGTTTAAAAGAAACGACCCATTCCTTTTAAAGGAACAAGGTCGTTCTTTCTTTATTCATTCAATAAATAAATCCGGATTGTCTATCTGTAAAAATAAACAAAATCCAAAAGTGGTATTACTGTACGTTCATTACAATCGTTTTCAACTTATTCTTATCAGAAGATCCTCCATACAGCAGTTCATAAGTACCCTTCAGCGGATGCACTGTATTAGTCGCCGTATCAAACCATTCAAAACTTTCATATGTAAGGGGGATTGTTACCTGTTTAGTTTCACCGGCAGGAATATGAACCCGTTTGAAAGCACGCAATGTATAGTGAGGACCTTCTTTATCTGCCATACATCGCAGATAAACCTGTACCACTTCATCCCCGTCCCGCTGTCCGGCATTACTTACCGGAATGGTCAATGTTACAGTTCCTCCGTCTCCTATTGTATTCTTACTTAGATCAGCTTCGCCATAAGTAAACGTCGTATAGCTCAAGCCATGTCCGAATGGGAAAAGCGGTTGCTGTTGCATATAGCGATAGGTACGTCCTTTCATGGAGTAGTCTTCAAAATCAGGCAACTGACCGGCATCTTTATAGAAAGTGACCGGTAAACGTCCTGCCGGGTTATAATCTCCAAACAGTACATCTACAATAGCCGTACCACCTGCCTGACCCGGATACCACCCCTGCAAAATTGCCTCACAAGTATTTGATTCCGGCACTAATCCGATGGCTGAACCGGAATAATTGATAAAAACGACTTTCTTTCCTGCTTTCTTCAAAGCCTTCAACAAATCGCGTTGAACAGCAGGAAGTTCAATATCCGTACGGTCGCCTCCTTTAAATCCGGGCACTTCCACCGGCATTTCCTCACCCTCCAGACTGGGAGAAATTCCGCCGGCAAAAAGAACGACATCAGCATCCTTCACTTTCTCTACTGCCAAATTCAAATTAATTTCTACTTGTTTACCCAAATCAAAGTCTAATGTAGCTCTCTCATTCCGTTGTTTAAACAGAATCTCAATATGATACTCTTTTCCAGCTTTCGCTTGTAACGTATAGAGACTCGTCGGATTCTTGACATATACTTTTTGGGCTACTTGTTTCCCATCAAGCATCAGAGTTACTTCACCATCCAACTGGAAACGGAAAGCAACATCACCGGACTGTGACGGACGAAAAACAGATTCATAACGAGCCGAAAAATTAGTAATTTCTACACCGGGAGCAAATGTAGTAGCCCCTGTTGTTGCAAAATGGAATGGAGTAGAGATCTGGTCAGTGGCAACCACTTCTCCTTCACAAATCCGATTATTCCAGTATTCTGCCGAGAAGCCGGGTTTACCATTTATACTACATTCACTAAACAGACTTTGCAGTGCTTCTCTACTCGTGCGGTCACAACCGGGCTCATACATCACTTGTCCTTCGGGTAATTTGGAACGGACAGCTTCCAGTAAAGTAACCGTATGTCCCGGTATACCGTTATAGTTTCCCCACTGCATCACAGAATCGTTGGCATTTGGTCCCATAACAGCTACTTTCAGATCGGTATTTAAAGGAAGAATATCGTTTTTATTCTGCAAAAGCACCAATGACTCACGCGCCATACGCAGGGCTAAATCCTGATGTTCCTTACTATTAAGAGTAGAAGCAGGAATCTCCGCCCAGGCAGGTTGTTCGTCCATCTCTCCCAACTCGAAACGTGCAGTCAACAAACGTTTCAGCGAAACATCAATCTGCTTTTCATCAATCAATCCGGCTTTCACTGCATCTGCCAACGATCCATATTCACCACCACATTCCAAGTCTGTTCCCGACAATACAGCTCCGGCAGAAGCGTGTTCCTTGTCCGGATGGGTTCCATGTGTTCCCGGCCTGTAAAAATCGGAGATTGCACCGCAATCGGAAACAACAATCCCTTTATATCCCCACTCATCACGTAAAATCTGCATTAACAGACGGTTGCTTCCACAACAAGGCTCTCCCTCAAAACGATTGTAGGCACACATCACCTCTTTTACATCCGCTTTCTGCACCAAGTCTTTGAAAGCTGGCAAGTAAGTCTCCCATAAATCCCGGGGAGTGATATTCTCCGCATCAAAACTGTGCCGGTTCCATTCCGGTCCGGAATGGACAGCGAAGTGTTTGGCACAAGCATGCAGTTTATCGTATTTACCATTCTCCGGTCCCTGCAAACCACGAACGACAGCCATCCCCAGCTGTCCTGTCAGATAAGGATCTTCACCATAAGTCTCCTGTCCGCGTCCCCAACGAGGATCACGGAATATATTTACATTCGGCGTCCAGAATGTCAGCCCTTGATAGCGTTTTAAGACACCGTTTTCACTGAAGATACGGGATTTCACACGAGCCTCATCAGATACAGCGTCGAAAACCTCATATAATAACGAATCATTAAAAGAAGCTCCCATACCGATAGACTGGGGAAAAACTGTGGCCAACCCTGCGCGACCAACTCCGTGTAATGCTTCATTCCACCAGTCATACTCTTTGATTCCCAAGCGCGGAATAGCAGGTGAGGCATTTTGCATAAGTGCTACTTTCTCTTCCAGAGTCAATCGGGGCAATAAATCTTCCGCCCGCTGTTCAGCCGTTAAAGAAGTGTCTTGATAAGGTAATTTTTGAGCGCAAGAAAAAAGCAAAGAGAGACTGCATACTCCAAGCGCAAATTTTAGTCCTGTATTCATGTTATTATATTTTCTTGTTTCAACGCAAAGTTAACGGATTTTACCTCACAAGATCTATTCCGACGTATCAAAGACTATCACCCACGTTACATATATGCATAGAAAACCAAGATTTCCTGATATTACATTTCAACAGAACTAAAATAGACTTAAAACTTTTCCGATTTCCAATAAAAATTTGAAGTATACTTAAAACTTTTCCTTATCTTAGCAAAAATTTGAAGTATAAATAAAACCCATAATAAGATGGACTTTCCTAAAATTCTCAAGAAAAGAAAAGGCTATATCGAACGGATAAAACCTTTCATGCGAAAATCTGTAGCTAAGGTACTGACAGGTCAGAGACGTGTAGGCAAAAGTTTTCTCCTTTATCAACTTATTGAAGAAATTTTAGGTGAAAAGCCAAATGCCAATATCATTTACATCAATCTGGAAGACTTTGAATTCAGTTCATTACAAACAGCCCAAGATTTACATTCCTACATCATTTCGCAAAGTCAGAAGAAAGACAAGAACTATATATTTATCGACGAAATACAGGACATTCCGGGATTTGAGAAAGTGATTCGTTCTCTCCTCCTCAATGAGGATAACGATATATACATTACTGGTAGCAATGCCAATATGCTTTCAGGAGAACTTGCAACTTATTTAAGCGGCAGATATATTGAATTCAAAATATACAGTCTCTCTTATTTGGAATTCCTCGAATTTCATGGATTAACTGACAATGAAAAAAGCTATGAACTATATAGTCGTTATGGTGGGCTTCCTTACTTGTTGAACCTTCCTCTCGAAGACGAGACAGTAAATGAATATCTAAAAAGCGTATACTCTACGATTGTTTTTCGCGATGTAGTTAGTCGGTATAAATTACGAAACACATTATTTTTAGAGAAGTTAATCCAGTTCTTATCCGAAAACATAGGGAATCTGTTCTCGGCTAAAAATATCAGTGATTATTTAAAATCACAACATGCGACGGTTTCTGTGAATCAAATTCAAAATTATACAGAATACCTAAGCAACGCTTTTCTTATTCACCGGGTAGAAAGATATGATTTAATAGGTAAACGTGTCTTTGAAATAGGAGAGAAATACTATTTCGAAAATATGGGAATCCGCAATATTGTTATTGGATACCGCATTACAGACAAAGCCAAAATACTAGAGAATCTGGTTTACAATCATCTTTTATACAGAGGATATGAAGTAAAGGTTGGCTATTATGGAGATAAGGAAATTGATTTTATCGGAGAAAAAAACGGAGAAAAACTCTACATTCAAGTTGCCTTAAAAATAGACAGTGAAAAAACCGCTGAAAGAGAATTCGGGAATCTACTGAAAATACAAGATAATTATCCTAAAATGGTAATAACAGAGGATAACTTCAACGGGAATAGCTATGAAGGGATACGCCACTGTTCAATACGCCAGTTCTTAATGGAGTAGCTTGCAGCAGTAACCCAATCGATCATCTTCTTAGATGCAGATTGCACGGATCAAATAAAAATCTCTGTTCCGTGCAATCCTAATCATAAGAGCCGACTAAACAATTACTTAAAACTCAACCAAAATACGGAATACCTTTCCCGGATTAGCCGTCCATTCCTGCATGGCTTCCAAAGCTCCTTCCGGCTTAGCAATCTTCGAAATCAGTTCTTCTACCGGACAATTTCCTTCTTTCATATAATTGATAACCGCACGAAAATCAGCAGGCAACGCATTTCTGGAGCCACGGATATCCAGTTCTTTCTGAACAAAGTATTTCGTTTGAAAAGCCACTTCACTCTTAGCATAGCCTATACAAACCACTCGTCCTGTAAAACCGACTTCATCCACTGCCATCACGTAAGTGACCGGACTGCCGACAGCTTCAATCACCACATCAGCACCGAATCCCTCCGTGATCTCCTGCATCCGTTCGTGCACATTTTCCGACTTGGAGTTAATTACATGAGAAGCACCGACCTTTTTCGCCAGTTCCAGTTTCTCGTCATCCAGATCGACAGCAATGATCGTTGCTCCTCTCAAAGCAGCACGTACAATAGCACCGATACCAATCATACCGCAGCCAATAACCATCACAAATTCATTATCGATCACTTGCGCACGAGATACCGCATGAAATCCTACACTCATCGGTTCAATCAACGCACAGTCGCGAGAAGAGATATTACCGGCCGGAATAATCTTGGTCCAAGGCAAGGTGGCATATTCACACATCACTCCATTGCGTTGTACCCCTAACGTTTCATTATGTTCACAGGCATTGACACGTCCATTACGACAAGAAGCACATTTACCACAATTAGTATATGGATTCAATGTCACGTTCATTCCTTTTTCAAAACCAGCCGGAACATTCGGGCCGATTTCATCAATCACTGCTCCTACCTCATGCCCCGGGATGACCGGTAACTTCACCATTGGGTTACGTCCTAAAAAGGTATTCAGGTCAGAGCCACAGAAACCAACATACTTGATTCTTACTAATACTTCACCGACACCAACGGTCGGTTTTTCCAGTTCAACCACCTTCATTTCGGAGGGATTGACAATTTGAACTGCTTTCATTTGATATGTTTGATAATAAGTTTATTAATCAATTACTTTATAACCTTTCCAACCGTAATATGCACAGAAGACAAAACAAATCATCGGTACACAATAGGCCATATAATAGATATGCTCATTGGCATGCATAAAATAAGCCGTCAACTGCGGCAGACAGGCATTGCCGACAATAGCCATTACCAGAAATGCCGAACCACTCTTAGTCTGATTCCCCAATCCTTTTAAAGCCAATGAGAACTGCGTGGGATACATAATAGACATAAAGAAAGAGATAGCCAACATCGCATATAGCCCGATCATACCTCCCCATATCATCACCACTCCGCACAAAAGAATATTCATCAAGGCGTAAATCAGTAACATATCTTGTGGACGAAATTTTACCATCAATCCGGTACCGATCCAACGTCCCAAAAGAAATGCGAGCATATACAATCCGAAGAAAGTAGTCGCCGTATCTTCGGGTAGTCCGGCATACGTACAGCAATATACCAAGAAAAGACTGTTGATAGCCGTCTGTCCGCCGTTATAGAAGAACTGCGCAATGACTCCCCAACGCAAGTGTGAGTGCTTCAATACACCGAAGTCTATCAGTTTTTCTTTCTGGCTGCCTTCTTTCGTTTTACCCGAAGAAGTCGTTTTATCGGAAGAAGCCCTTTCTCCTTCGTCCCCAATCTTCGGCAATTTTGAAAAGATGAAGACAACAGCTATGGCAATCAACAGTATAGCCAATATCAGATAAGGAAGTTTCATGGCATCCGTTTCCAATTGGATATAGGCCTGCCAGCCTCCCGGATAATCTATAGGAAGGGTCTCTCGCGTGTAATGAGTTCCGCTAAGGATGAGCTTACTCAAAAACATGGCAGCGATAAAAGCTCCGAGTCCATTGAAGGATTGCGCCAGATTCAATCGCCGGGGAGCTGTTTCGGGGGCTCCTAAAACCGTCACATACGGATTGGCAGCCGTCTCCAGAAAGCACATTCCCGTAGCGATAATAAAGAAGATACAGAGGTAAGCCCAATATTCTTTTAAGATGGCGGCAGGAAAGAAAAGCAGGCCTCCGATTGCTGCTAATACCAGTCCGAAAATAATTCCCGCCTTATAGCTGTAACGTTTCATAAACATCGCTATGGGGATGGGGAAAATAAAATAAGCCAGCCAGTAGGCAGTCTCGGTAAAAGAGGCTTCAAAGGTATTCAGTTCACATGTCTTCATCAATTGCCGGATCATTGTGGGAAGCAGATTGCTGCTTATCGCCCACAGAAAGAAAAGGCAGAAAACTAACGCTAAAGGTATTGTATATGTATTCTTTTTCATGGTATAAATCTAGTTTTACGATAAGGATGTTTTCTCTATCATTCGGACATGTTCTTGATGTAAGGAAGTACGGGGAGATCCGTGAATCCATAGAAGTTCCGGGCATTTTCTCCCAAAAAGAGTCTTTTGTCCTCTTCCGTCAACTCGGAAGACTTCACCACAAAATCGTATGACATCTTGTAGGTGATTGCTGTAATGGTACGCGGATAGTCCGATCCCCACATCAGTTTCTCCATGCCAACTAAATCCGCCGCTTCCCGAATGGCTTTCACTGCTCCTTTGAAAGGATAAAATTCATCATTGAAAAGCCAGGTGATTCCTCCGGATTCAATCATCACATTGGGATGACGTGCCAGGCGGATTTGTTCTTTCCAGCCCGAACGTGTCACCATTCCGAAGTGTCCGACAGCTATTTTTAGGCGGGGACATTCCTGAATAATCTCTTCCATTTCGGAAACCTGTGTTGCTCCGTCAGCCAAATCGATGGAGAGCATGACATTCCGTTCTTCCATAGAATGAAACATCTGCATCATTTCCTCATTATTCAGCATTACCCGTCCCTCTTTTAACAACAAACGCTGGGCAGGTATTTTTATAGCCTTAAAACCTTTGGCTATAAGCTCTTTCGCCTGCTCCAAGAATCCAGGTTTGCGAAACTCGCACATTCCGCAGACAAAGAAACGGTTGGGATAATGGGAAACGATTTCTGACAAATAATCATTCTGAATACCGTCAATAAACTCTTGGGTAATGACAGCCGCAGCCACTTGCGCATAGTCCATATTCGAAAGAAAAACTTCCGCGCTATTCACTCCGTCTATCATAAAGGGCGGAACCATTTGCCGGATTTCTCCCATAAATTCCGAACGGCCATTTTCCAAAGTCCGGATAGGCAATCCGTCCACAACAGTATCCTGTCGTAACCACAGATGGGCGTGCGCATCAATAATTGTATAGTCCATACGAATGACGCTGTTTTATGAGTTTGCCCAACTTACACGTTTCTGCTCTCCGATAATCTCCTGCACTTCCCGAACGAGTTCCCAGTCAATAGGTTCTTCGATGAAAGCGATGTTCTTTTTCACATTCTCCGGATTAGTCGTACTAAACAAAGTCGTTGCTATACGGGGATTGCTGACGGAGAACTGCATAGCCAGCTTCTCAACCGGATAATTCTTAGCTTTGCAATGTTCCATTGCTTTACGGCAAGCCTCTACCAAAGGTTTGGGAGCCGGATGCCAGGCAGGCACGCCACGTTCACTCAACAGTCCCATTGAAAGGGGAGAAGCATTAATCACGCCGATTTCTTTGGATTCGAAGTAGTCCAGGAAGTCTGCTAATTTATCATCACACAAGCAATAATGGCAGAAGCTAAGCACAGATTCAACCGTACCGCTTGGTGAATGGTCGATTACCCATTTCAGGTTTTCAAGTTGCAAGTCGGTAATTCCAACGTGTCCTACCACTCTTTTTTCACGCAGTTCGACCAAAGCAGGCAGAGTTTCATTAACCACCTGATTCAAATCGGCAAACTCCACATCGTGTACATTTATCAGATCGATAAAATCTATATTCAGACGTTCCATACTCTCATACACACTTTCGGTAGCACGCTTTGCAGAGTAATCCCACAGGTTCACTCCATCTTTTCCATAACGTCCCACTTTGGTAGAAAGGTAATAACGGTCGCGAGGAAGATCTTTAAGCGCCTTTCCTAAAACAGTTTCCGCTTTATAATGTCCGTAATAAGGAGACACATCGATAAAGTTCATTCCTGCCTCAACAGCAGTAAACACAGCCTGAATGCCTTCTTTTTCTTTCAAATCATGGAAAACTCCTCCTAAGGAAGAAGCTCCGAAACTAAGAGATGACACTTTCATCCCTGTTTTTCCGATTTCATGGTATTGCATACTTTTAGGTTTTAAATCATTTTGTATGCGACAAAAATAGGTCAGTAATAGTTTCAGTGCAGCAGAGAGCGGTCGAAAAACCAACGTAACGGTTTACGTAAAAAATATTGCTTCAGATGCTTTTAATTTTCCGGGAATGTGCTTTCTTTGTAAAAAGAATCTAAGTTGCAGACTTTCAAATGGAAAACCGGAAACATACTTCACTCAAAGATCTCGCCCAAGCACTGGGGGTATCAATTCCTACTGTATCCAGGGCACTAAAAGATAGTCCGGAAATCAGCCGTGAACTTTGTGCTAAAGCAAAGGCACTGGCTAAAGAGATGAACTACCGTCCCAATCCTTTTGCCATGAGCCTGCGGAAAAATGCGCCACGTATCATTGGAGTGGTAGTCCCGGATATTGTCACTCATTTCTTTGCATCAATTCTGAATGGAATAGAGAATATGGCTATTGCCAACGGGTATTTCGTGATTATCACGACCTCGCATGAGTCTTACGAGCACGAAAAAAGAAATATTGAGAATCTGGTCAATATGCGTGTGGAAGGTATCATCGCCTGTCTGTCTCAAGAAACAACCGATTTCTCCCACATCTCCGCCTTGAAAGACATTAATATGCCACTTATCCTGTTCGACCGTGTTTGCCTGACCGACCAATTTTCATCGGTGATAGCAGACGGGGCACAATCCGCACAGATGGCTACACAACATCTCCTGGATAATGGAAGCGAGCGGGTAGCTTTTATCGGAGGAGCTAATCATCTGGATATTGTAAAGAGAAGAAAACATGGCTATCTGGAAGCCTTGCGTGAGAATCGTATTCCGATCGAAAAAGAGCTGGTAGTCTGCCGGAAGATTGATTATGAGGAAGGCAAGATTGCCACAGAAACTTTACTGTCACTTCCACAGCCTCCGGATGCTATTCTTGCCATGAATGACACATTGGCTTTCGCAGCAATGGAAGTCGTCAAAAACCATGACCTCCGGATTCCGAATGATGTGGCAATCATCGGGTATACAGACGAGCAGCATGCTAATTATGTGGAACCGAAATTATCAGCAGTATCACATCAGACCTATAAAATGGGAGAAACTGCCTGCCAACTACTTATCGATCAGATAAAAGGAGATAAGACAATCAAGCAGGTAACGATTCCGACACATTTGCAGATTAGGGAGAGTAGTATAAAAAAACAAAAATGTAATCTTCTGTAATTTAAGCAAGGAGGAACAAAACAAAAGGAATAATTCCTTATATACTTTTAGAAAAACGATATTGCATAATCTCTAAGAAGGCAACTCGGTTATTATTATGAAATATAGGTGTTGCATCGTTTAGACCCAACACCTATATTCATATTTATTATATTGTTATAAGATTATCTCTCTACAATCTTCTCTAACCTAACATTATATACTAATGCAGAATAAGCTTGCAGGTTACCATCATTAGTGCTTGAACCATATCCACTTTGATAAGGAATATACAAAGTCCAAAAATCACCAACTTTCATATACATCAGCGTATAAGACCAACCGGAAATAACACCATTCAATGTAAAATTTGTCGGAGAATCAAACTCTGTTGGCTCTGTTCCTGTATAAGTCTGTTGAACTACATCTCCATTGAAATAAGACATACGATAATGTGCACTTACTGTAGAAGTATATTTAGGAGATTCTGTACCTTCCCCTTTTTTTATCTTCTTTACATATATAGTCTGACTATTCGTCGGATCTGGAAAAGCATGAAGTTTCTCCGGATCATCATCATCCAAAGCTTGATTTTTAGGACTATCATACACACTAGCGATCGAGTCTATAAAAGCCACACTACGTGCCTGCCAATTATCATAACGACTCGTCTCTTCCGTTTCACTGCAAGCAGTGAACGCAAGAGCCAGCAATACTAAGGAGAATAAATAGATCTTTTTACTCATTCGTCAAAGGTTTATTGTAAAGTTTTCAATAGAGAAGTGATGCTTACTCTGTCTGCAATAATGTTATTCAGTTCAGAGATAGCTACACGCTCTTGTTGCATGGTATCGCGATTACGCAATGTCACGCAGTTATCTTCTAATGTCTGATGATCGACTGTTACACAGTACGGAGTACCAATAGCATCCTGACGGCGATAACGCTTACCGATACTATCTTTTTCGTCATATTGGCAATGGAAGTGGAACTTCAGGCTGTCAATAACTTCACGAGCTTTTTCAGGCAGACCGTCTTTCTTTACCAATGGCATAACCGCCAGTTTCACCGGAGCCAGAGCAGCAGGCAATTTCAAAACAACACGGCTTTCACCATTTTCCAATTGTTCTTCGCAATAAGATGCGCTCATGATGCTAAGGAACATACGGTCAACACCGATAGAAGTTTCGATTACATACGGAGTATAAGACTCATTCAGTTCCGGATCGAAATATTTGATGCTCTTGCCGGAGAACTTCTCATGTTGAGACAAGTCGAAGTTAGTACGAGAGTGGATACCTTCCACTTCTTTGAATCCGAACGGCATCAAGAATTCAATATCAGTAGCGGCATTTGCGTAGTGAGCCAGTTTATCGTGATCGTGATAACGATAGCTTGCATCGCCGAAGCCAAGAGCTTTATGCCATTTCAGACGGATTTCTTTCCATTTCTTGAACCAGTCAAGTTCAGTTCCCGGTTTTACAAAGAACTGCATTTCCATCTGTTCAAACTCACGCATACGGAAGATGAACTGACGGGCAACAATCTCGTTACGGAAAGCCTTACCAATCTGTGCGATACCGAAAGGAACTTTCATACGACCCGTCTTCTGTACATTCAGGTAGTTTACAAAAATACCCTGTGCAGTTTCCGGACGAAGATAAATTTTCATTGCTCCTTCGGAAGTAGAACCCATTTCAGTAGAGAACATCAGATTAAACTGACGAACTTCTGTCCAGTTCTTAGTACCGGAGATCGGGCATACGATTTCTTCATCAATAATGATCTGGCGCAATTCGTCCAGATTACCATCGTTCAGAGCTTTAGCAAAGCGAGTGTGAAGTGCGTCACGTTTTGCCTGATGCTCCAATACACGCCCGTTGGTAGAACGGAATTGAGCCTCATCAAAAGATTCGCCGAATCTCTTGGCAGCTTTCGCTACTTCTTTATTGATTTTATCATCATACTTTGCCAATTGATCTTCAATCAGTACGTCAGCACGATAACGTTTTTTAGAGTCTTTATTGTCAATCAAAGGGTCATTGAATGCGTCTACGTGTCCGGAAGCCTTCCAGATAGTAGGGTGCATAAAGATGGCAGAGTCGATACCGACAATATTCTCGTGCAACAGCACCATGCTGTCCCACCAGTATTTCTTGATGTTATTCTTCAATTCAACGCCCATCTGACCGTAGTCATACACAGCGCCTAGTCCGTCGTAGATATCGCTCGAAGGGAATACGAAACCATACTCTTTGCAATGCGATACAAGCTTCTTAAAAACGTCTTCTTGTGCCATTTTCTTTTCTATATCTATTAATTTGAATTTGCTTTTTTCGTAAAAAGTGCCACAAAGATAGGGATTTATCTCATAAATAAGACAGGGAGGGTATTAATTTATCTTATTTACCCAACAACCACTTCCAAACCGGTATTACCTCAATCGCACATTTTTCCAACTCAATCCGTTCTTCATCGTCATACGTTATTATCAATAACTGCCGACATTCAAATACCTTATTCAATTTTACTAATGCCTGAACTTCCCGTTGGAAAGTCTCATCAGAGAGATTCATGGTATAACAGACCTGTATAGCCACTCCTGTATCAGGCAAATAAAAATCAACCTCTACATTTCTATTATAAAAGAATACAGCATCGTCCGTCCCATAACGCCGCAATAGTGTCACAGCAACCAAATTCTCAAGCAACGAGGTATCAGCATCCAAAAGAAGCAAATTGAGAATACCATTATCCGCAAAATAATATTTCGGATTAGTTTCACGCTCCACCAATTTATCCGCAATATTTTGTATAGGAATCAGCAGGCAAGCATCTTTGGCATATTCCATGTAGTTAATGACAGTATTCTTCGATATTTTCACTCCGGTTGAAGCTACAATATTAGTTATACGAGTAAACGAAACCGGTTGCTTTATACTTTCGGCCAATTTGCGGAAAAGGATGCGTAAAGCAAAAGTATTTTCGATGGAATGTCTTGCAGCAATATCTCCTAAATATATCTTTTGGTAAACACTTGTCAGATAATCCCGTTTTGCGGCAAGCGATGCCCCTTCCGGAAAACCACCGGAACGAAAATAATCATTGAATATACGCTTTATTTCTGCCCGGCTCTCTGTTGCAAACAAAGAATTCTCTGTAACTTCAACCCCATTAGCATAAAGAAACTCTTTAAAATCATAAGGGTATACATGTACTGTAATGTATCGTCCCCCCAAAGTGGTAGCTACATCCTGACTAAGCATTTTAGCATTGCTTCCTGTCACATAAGCCCTATATTTATTATCAGCCAATCGCCGAACAAACTTGTCCCAACCATCAATATTCTGAATTTCATCCAAGAAAAGCATCGGCCTGTCTGTTGACATCTCGGCATGTACTTCCAGTATGAGATTTAAATCTGCCGCCGTCATTCCAATCAAACGTTCATCTTCAAAGTTCACATATAGCATTTCATTCCAAGTATGCCCATTATGCAAAAGTTCCTGTATCCGTTGATAAAGTAAAAATGATTTTCCTGCTCGCCGGATACCTACAAATACATAATTTCCAAACTCTTCAAACTGAAAGCTACGAGGTATAACTTGATGTTTGACCACCTCATTTCTATTATCTAATAGAACTTCTTTTAGTATTTCTCTTCTAATCATATTTCAAGATATTGTTCTAACCACTGAACAAATATAATCTAATTCTGTTCAATTAACAAGACAATATTGTTTTTTATTCAACTATTCGTTGATTTCCGGCTCTTCTATGTCGTATTCTGTTTGTTCCAGTTCCCGGTCTGCTTTCTTCATATTTTTCGTTAGCATACTTTCGGGCATATAATATTTAAAAGGTATGCGGGTACACTTTGTCTTCTTCAGTTCCCTGCTGAATTTTGAGTTTGCCACAAAATATACGCGTGAAATAGCAACTTTCCCCGGCGTTACCTGTTCGGGCAGCACACATCCCTGACTGGTCAGTGCCGTTTGAAAGGTTCCCAATCCCTCAATGGTCACCGAATGACCGGAGGAAAGCAGGTCCTGAATACTTTCAACCAACTCCGACAGGATTCCTTCTATCTGTCCACGATGAAAGCCTGTTGTCTTTGCCATCCGTACTGCAAGTTCTTTATTTTTCACTCCTCCTCTTCGCTGCATTTTACTAGGTACACCATACCATAACTCTTTCCGTTCTCCGGATGATAAATCCGCTTTCTTTCTCACTACATAAGGGATAGACATAATCTTACGCTCCTTTCTTTTTAAGTTAGTTATCATAATTTGTACGACACCCGGGTGTCATGCATACTGAGACCCGGGTGTCGAACACAACAACACCCGGGTGTCGTACAGCACGAGACCCGGGTGTCATACAAGTTTTTCTTGCTACAAAATTAAGTCTTTATTATAGGAAAACAAAGGAATTCTTCTATATTTGTGCATCCCTACATTATACTAAAGAAAAACATAGAACTATGATTAAGATTCTTCTATTGATAGACTATTCAAGCGAATTTGACAGGAAACTGCTACGGGGACTTGTCCAATACTCCAAAGAAAACGGCCCCTGGCTCTTTTACCGGCTACCTTCTTATTATAGCACAATGCATGGCGAACAAGGCATTTTAAGATGGGCGAAAGAATGGAAAGCCGACGCCATTATCGGTCAGTGGAATAATGATACGATCGATTTGCAGAAGGAGCTGAATATTCCGGTAGTACTACAAAACTACCATCACCGGAGCGTCACTTACTCTAATCTGACAGGCGACTATAAAGGAACGGGAAGAATGGCAGCCCAGTTTTTTGCCAAACGGATGTTTCGAAACTTTGCTTATTTCGGTGTTAAAGGAGTGGTTTGGTCTGACGAACGTTGCGAAGGGTATCGGCAGGAAGTAAAACGTATCGGAGGCGAATTCTTCAGTTTCGAATCGGATAAGCAGGAAGACGAGATAAGAATGGAAGTAAGTCAATGGTTGCAGCAACTCCCCAAGCCAGTCGCTCTATTTTGTTGTGATGATGCGCACGCCCTATTCATTTCTGAAACTTGCAAAATGACGAATATTCCTATTCCGGAAGAAATTGCTTTATTAGGCGTGGACAATGACGAACTGATGTGTAATATTTCCGACCCTCCCATTTCATCCATAGAGCTCGAAGTAGAAAGAGGCGGATATTCTATCGGCAGACTTATTCATCAACAAATAAAAAAGGAACACGAAGGTACTTTCAATATTGTTATCAATCCTATCCGCATCGAATTACGGCAATCTACGGAGAAACACAATATCAAAGACCCTTATATTCTGGAAGTAGTGAAGTATATAGAGTCTCATTACGGTTCCGATTTGACCATAGAGTCTCTGCTTGCAAACATTCCGCTATCCCGCAGAAACTTCGAAGTGAAATTCAAAAACGCACTGAATACCTCTATATACCAATATATTCTGAATTGCCGGTGTAATCATCTTGCAGATCTACTGCTCACAACCGACCGTCCATTGGCCGATTTAGCAATGGAAGTAGGCTTTACAGACTATAATAACATTGCCCGGATTTTCAAAAAATTCAAAGGATGTTCACCTATTGAATACCGGCAGAAAAAGACTAGACAAAGATAAAATAAACGCTTTCTGAAGACAGTTTTTCGTTTTGACATTAAGATCATTCATGAGAATGACCTACCTTTGTTTTCATACCTTTCGAAATACATTTTAGATATTAATACTATGCAAAGACATACCATAAGAGGAAAAACAAGAACGATTATCTATCCTATTATTATTTATTGGGGGATCACCTCAATAATGGGGTGCAAAAGATTAGAGATTAACCAGACAAAAAGAAACTGGGAGAAGCTATCCGCCTACTTTACCCCACCACCACTGTATCAGGAGAAATTTGGAACTTACCGCAATCCTCTTTTATTTTACAATGGAGATACAGTCAAAAACGCAGACGACTGGCTAAAACGAAGAAAAGAAATAAAAGACAAATGGTTGAACCTGATCGGTCATTGGCCGGCTATCATCACCAATCAAAAGCTGGAGATTATAAAAACCACAGAACGCGAAGATTTCAAACAACATTTAGTGCGTTTTTATTGGACTCCTCTGGAACAGACTTACGGCTATTTACTGGAACCAAATAAGAAAGGGAAACATCCTGCCGTTATCACAGTATTCTACGAACCGGAAACAGCTATCGGATGGGGAGGAAAAGCTAATAGAGATTTCGCCTACCAATTAACCAAAAGAGGATTCGTTACTCTCTCATTAGGAACTAGACAGACCACCAAAGATAAGACTTACTCTCTCTATTACCCGACTATTAACAACTCCACTATGCAACCTCTTTCAGTACTTGCTTATGCGGCAGCCAATGCATGGGAAGCATTAGCCAGAGTCGAAAGTGTCGACTCTACCCGAATTGGTATCATGGGACACTCTTACGGTGCTAAATGGGCTATGTTTGCTTCTTGTTTATATGAAAAGTTTGCCTGCACCGCCTGGAGTGATCCGGGTATCGTCTTTGATGAAACCAAAGATAATTATATCAATTATTGGGAACCTTGGTACTTGGGGTATTATCCCCCACCCTGGAAAAAGATCTGGAGCAACAACGGCAATAACTCTTCAACAAGTGTCTATGCCAGACTATGTAAAGAGGGGCATGATTTACATGAACTCCATTCTTTATTGGCTCCTCGCCCATTTCTCGTATCAGGAGGTTATTCTGATAATGTAGACAGATGGATTCCATTAAATCACTCTGTCGCAGTCAACCGGCTTTTGGGTTATCATCATCGAGTGGCAATGACGAACAGGCCCAAGCATGATCCTACTCCCGAATCAAACGAAACTATATATAAGTTCTTCGAATGGTTCTTAAAAAGAAAAACGCCAAAAGAAGATTAACGATGTATTATTCTTCGTTTTTTGAAGATAGTTTTTCGTTTTTGCCACCGCACATATCTTTGAAACAGAATACTTTTGTATCATTAACTAGTTAACCGGTCTAAAGAGACTATTGTTAGAAATTAAAATTTCAAATCGACGATCTAATATTTAAAAACTTATCATGCAATGAAGAAAATCAGATGGAATCCAAGGTTAGTAACCTCGTTGTTTATTACTCTTTTAATGTGCACTCTCGATTGTCTTGCACAAGAAGTAATAAAAGGGTTTGTGAAAGATGGTAATGATGAACCATTACCTGGCGTATCTGTAGCTGTCAAGGGTGCAACGAATGTCGGTACCATTACAAATGTTGACGGAAAATATAGCATTAATGCCCATAAGAATGACGTATTGGTATTCTCCTATATCGGAATGGTCAGCCAGGAAGTCAAAGTAAGTAATAAGACGAATATCAATATCACTCTTAAAGAAGATGTTTCCTCGCTGGATGAAATCGTAGTGGTAGGCTATGGAACTCAAAAGCGCGGTAGTCTGACCGCCGCCATATCTACTGTCTCCGATAAAGAAATCCTTAAAGCCCCAACCATGGGAATCAGTAATATCATCGGTGCACGTGTTGCCGGTATTTCCGCCGTACAAGCCAGTGGACAACCCGGTGCGGATAATGCCTCCTTGTCCATACGCGGGCAAAGTGGTATTATCTATGTTATTGACGGCATCAGAAGAAGCGCAAGTGACTTCAACGGACTCGATCCGAATGAAATAGAATCTGTGTCTGTATTAAAGGATGCATCAGCCGTAGCCGTTTATGGTCTGGACGCAAATGGAGCATTCATTGTCACAACCAAAAAGGGACAAACAGATAAAGTCACCATTAGCTATACAGGTACTGTGGGTATCAGCCAGAATGCAGAAGAACAAGAATGGCTCGACGGACCGGGATATGCTTATTGGTACAATAAAGCCCGTCTTCTACAAGGTGATACGGAAGTGTTTACTGTCGACATGGTGCGCAAAATGCGCGAGGGTGTCGACGGATGGGGAAATACCAATTGGTACGATAAAGTATATGGAACCGGTGTTCGCCAACATCATAATATTTCAGCATCAGGAGGAAGTGAAAAGATTCGTTTCTTCACATCTATCGGTTATCTGGAGGAAAAAGGAAATATAGATAAGTTCAAATACCGTCGAATGAATCTTCGTTCTAATATCGATGCACAGTTGGCTAAAGGACTTAGTCTGTCATTAGGTGTTTCGGGACGTATAGAAAAACGGGATGCTCCCAAATTTTCTGCCGATCCGGATGATTGGATGAATATTCCCCAACAGGTATGCTACGCTTTGCCATATGTACAGGACACTTATGAATATAATGGGAAAATATACGATGTTTCAACCCCGACTTCCGGTTCTCCGGTAGCTCCTATCGCATCCATATACGATTCAGGATATAACAGGTCCAACCAATCATATATGCAGTCTAATTTCAGTCTGAAATACGACACACCTTGGTTTAAAGGATTAAGTTTAAAATTCCAGGGAGCGTACGACTTAGTTCATGGGATGACTAAACAGTTGACCAAGCCGAATGAAGTCATGATTATGGATTTACCTAATGCAGCCACTACCACACTCACCTACCATAAGGACTACAGTGTTTTGAAAGATACACCTATATTATCCGAATCGGCATCACGCGCCCAAGAGTTCACTACGCAAACCAGTATCACGTATGATAACAAATTTGGAGATCACTCGATCGGAGTATTATTACTGGCCGAAACACGGGAACGTAATAGCAACAATCTCGGTGTAACGGGAACCGGATTAGATTTCATTCAGTTGGATGAGTTGAACCAAATCACAGGATTCACCAAAGAGGGGAAAGAGCAACCTGCTATACCTTCGGGTAGCAGCAACCAGACACGTGTAGCCGGTTTTGTAGGTCGTTTGAACTACAATTACGCTGACAAATATTATTTGGAGGCTTCACTACGCCACGATGGTAGTTATCTGTTTGGTGGTATGAACAAACGTTGGGTCACCCTGCCCGGTCTCTCTCTTGCCTGGAGAATCAATAATGAAAAATGGTTTCATGCTACTTGGGTAGACAATCTGAAATTAAGAGCAGGTATTGGAAAAACTGCAACCAGCGGTATCCAGCCTTTCCAATGGAGAAATACGATGAGCACATCCCCCAATTCTGTAGTAATAGGCGGAGCCAGTCAAACAGCTATCTATCCGTCCGTATTGGGAAATCCTAATTTGACATGGGCGCAATGCCTCAACTATAATATCGGAGTAGATGTAACTTTATGGAATGGATTATTAGGAATGGAACTGGATGCTTTTTATAAATATGAATATGACAAATTATCTTCCGTAACCGGTTCGCACACTCCTTCCATGGGAGGCTATTATTTTTCAACTGCAAACGTTAATAAAGCAGATTATAAGGGTTTTGACGTCACCTTTACACATCAGAACAGAATTGGAAGTTTTAGTTATGGAGCCAAATTAATCTGGTCATACGCATACGGAAGGTGGCTCAAATATGCAGGTGACTCTGAAAACACACCGGAATACAGACGACTGACCGGAAAGCAAATCGGTTCGAAAATGGGATTCATTGCCCAGGGATTGTTCCAGAGTGAGGAAGAGATAGCCAACTCCGCTACCATGCCCGACCGACCGGCTTATCCCGGATATATCAAGTATGTCGATAGAAATGGAGACGGTATTATAACCGTCAATCAAGATCAGGGGTATGTAGGTAAAAGCTCAAGACCGACCCACACAGGTTCTTTCAATTTATTCGGTAACTGGAAAGGATTCGATTTTGATATTTTGGCATCATGGGGGCTTGGCAGCGATGTTGCATTAACCGGAGTATATACGGCAACCGGTTCATCCGGAATCCAAAGTGCTACGGCCTTCACACGTCCTTTCTATCAGAATGGCAATGCACCAGTCTATCTGGTGGCAAACTCCTGGACACCCGAAAATACAAATGCAGAGTTCCCTTGTCTGGAAATCAATCCGAGAAGTTTGAATAACGGGCTGGCCTCCACATTCTGGTATCGTAACGGAAACTATTTGAGAATAAAAACAGCGCAAATAGGATACAATTTCCCTAAAAAATGGTTGAGTCCATTGGGAGTGGAAGCTCTTCGCCTCTATGTTGAGGGATACAACCTTCTGACTTTCAGCGCTGTATCCAAGTACAACATCGACCCGGAATCTCCAGCTGTAAACAATGGATATTATCCGCAACAAAGGACTTATACACTTGGAGCTAAAATCACATTCTAAAATATACGCTATATGAAAAAGTTATCTATTAATATATCACTCTTCTTTGTGTTGCTGACTTTAAGTTCGTGCAACGACTGGCTAGATGAAGTAAAACAAACGACTACCGTTAGTGATGAAATCATCTGGCAAGATGAAACCCAGGTTGACAAATATGTGAATAGTTTCTATCCCCTCCTGCATGATTACGGTCAATTCGGGGAGGCCCAATTCTACGGAAGTTTTACAGAAAGTCTGACTGACGCATTTAAGTATGGTTCATATACGCTGGGACACAGAGCCGGCCATCCTAATCTTTATGTACTTACACCGGATGCCATCTCTCCGGATAACTGTCTATACAGTATCTGGCTACGTTCAACAGCATACAAACAGATCCGAGAAACAAACCAATTTCTATCTCTACAAAGAAAATATTCCGAATTTTCAGCAGATAGAAATAAGCTTTGGGAAGCTCAAGTACGCTTTTTCCGTGCATTTGTATATTTCCAGTTAGCCAAAAGACATGGAGGTGTCATCTTGTATGACGATCTGCCGGTATCAACTAATAAAGCCCGCAGCAGTGCTGAAGAAACCTGGCAATTCATAGCCGACGATCTTGATTTTGCAGCCAATAATTTACCCAAGGAGTGGGATGCGGCAAATAAAGGGCGTATCACCAAAGGAGCAGCCTATGCACTGAAATCGAGAGCAATGTTATATGCCAAACGTTGGCAGGATGCCTATGATGCTGCTAATAATGTAATTGCACTCAAACTATATGGTCTGACGGACAACTATGAAGATGCATGGAAAGGGAATAATAAAGAAGCGATTCTGGAGTTTGATTATGATGCTGCCAACGGGCCTAATCATCTTTTCGACCGATATTATGTACCACAATGTGATGGTTATGACAATGGTTCAACAGGAACTCCTACCCAGGAAATGGTAGAATGTTATGAAAGCAAAAATGGAGAAAAGATAGACTGGACACCCTGGCATGGCATTACTGATGAGACTCCTCCATACGACCAACTGGAACCTCGCTTCGCCGCAACTGTAATCTATAGAGGATGTACCTGGAAAGGGAAAAAGATGGATTGCAGCCTTGACGGAAAGAATGGCGTGTTTATGCCTTACCGGGAACAGGGTACTTCATACGGCAAAACCACAACCGGTTATTTTTTAAGGAAATTGTTAGACGAAACGCTGACAGACGTCAAAAATGGGAAAAGTGCCCAACCGTGGGTTGAAATTCGCTATGCCGAAGTTTTATTGAACAAAGCGGAAGCAGCTTATCGACTCAATAAGATCGGGGAAGCCCAAAGTGCTATGAATGAGGTACGCGCCAGAGTAAAAGTGAATTTACCGGGTAAATCCTCTACAGGCGAGGCTTGGTTCAAAGATTACAGAAATGAAAGAAAGGTTGAACTAGCCTATGAAGGTCATTTATTCTGGGATATGCGTCGTTGGGAATTAGCCCATATTGAATACAACAACTATCGCACACATGGCTTTAAAATCATTGGTGCTACCAATACATACGAATATGTTGATTGCGACGGACAGGACCGCAAGTTTATAAAGAAATTATATGTCCTTCCTGTACCGTCTGAAGAATTGAAGAATAACTCATTGATTGAGCAATATGATGAATGGAAATAACAATAAAACTCTTAGAACAATGAAAAACAAAATTATATCAATCATCCAGGCATTAGTTCTTCTATGGGGAGTAACTAGTTGTCACAGTCCTGAAGAGTTGGGTTCTGACATTCAACGCGAAGGTATCAATAGCATCACTGCATCGTTTCCGAACGATGACAGCAGCGAAAATAGTTTCAAAGGTGAGATAGATTATACCAATCATTCAATCACATTTGTTTTCCCATACAATTATCCCAAATTGTCGGATAATGTATTGCCGACCTCTGCACTAAAGCGGGTAAGATTGAGTGCCAGTTTAGCGAATAATGTCAGTGTAACTCCACCATTACTTTATATGGATCTTACCCAAGACAACTATATCACAGTGAAAGATCAGACCTCTGGGACTAGTACCGAATTCAAAGTAATAGGTGAAATCCGTAAGAGCAACGAATGTAGCATCACCAAATTCGATATTCCTGCCATAGGGCTATTGGGGGTCATTAATGAAAACGAAAAAACAATTTCATTAGTAACCATAGATAATGTAGGGGAGCAGATAGCTAACATTGATATCTCACATGGAGCAACTTGCAGTCCCAATCCCGAAACAGAAGCACTAGACTATGAACAAGAACAGACTATCGTCGTCACAGCACAGAATGGCATAGATAAAGCAACATATACGGTAAAAAAAGATATTCCGCAAAAAACTGTTGCAGGTATTCGCCAAGGAAGCGGTAAGCTATTATGGTCTAAAAGACTATCTGAAATAAGCGGTATTCTACTACCGGGTAAAGTAACCGGACTTGCAGTAGTCGACAAATATGTTGTCATCAACGAACGTGCCAATGATCGTGCCATTTACTTAAATAGCCAGACCGGAGAAATAGCAGGTTCTATGGATATCAGCCAATTTGCCGGTGATAATTCAAACTTCCATGCAACAGCAGATCGGGGAAATAATATTTTATTCTGCAGCTATACTCCATCAGGAGGTACTTTCACTGTATGGAAAGCTAATGGAGTGAATGAGAAACCACAGAAATATATTGAATATAAAACTGGCACTAACATAAGATTTGGTTGGAAGATCTCTATCCAGGGAGATTTGGATGCCAATGCCCTTATCACAACTCCGGTATTCCAAAAAGATAGTAAAGTGCAATTCGCCCGCTGGCGTGTCATAAATGGTACTTTACAATCACAAAGTCCGGAATTTGTCATTATGAGTTCCTCTCTGCTGACTTCAAACTGGATTAAATGGGCGGATGTGATTTATGCTGATGACACCGATACTCAAAGTGACTATTTCTTGGCCAGCCATGTCACAGATACTTCTGCCAAACGCTATTTCTACTGGTTTAAAGGAACAGACAACAGCATAAAAGCGGCAAATACGGGTGCTCCGGGTAACACAATTATCAATGCTGTAGACTATGCCGTGTTCAACAAAGTACCTTATGTCATTTACAATCATGTAAATAGTTTCAACTATGCCGTAACTGGTTCTGATGCTGTCCGTATGTATGATCTTAGTAGCGGCTCGTTCGACAACCAAATAGTAGTATGTCCGGACAAGATATATGGAGGTCTCGAGAATTCCGGTCAAAACACCGAAGGAACCGGAGATGTCGTATTTAAAGTTGCCAAAAATGGTTATTATCTATACGTTTATCTCGTATTCTCTAATGGAGGCATCGCCTGCTACCAATATGACTGTATTGATATGTAATACAAACAACCAGTAATCAACCTTATAATATACCACTAAATATGAAATTAAAAAATTTATGGTTAATAGCAGTTGCAATACTCATATACGCTTGCAATGCAGAAGAAACGAGATCATGGGAAGTTACTTTTGATCCAAATAAGCCCAAAGATCCAAATGAACAAAGCATTATTAATGTGGCGGCAGGCAAATTCTATAAAATGAATGTTGTAGCCAACAGTGCCTATGCTGATAAAGCCCCTCTCGATCCCTGGACATCCGGCACCAAACTGACGGATGAGGAGACCGGTACCCTCTCGACTAAAAACAGAGGAGTCGGTTGGGATGCACAAACTGTAGAAGTAATAATTGATTTGGGATCATTACGCAATATCACAGAAGTATCAGTACATGCTATTTCCGATCCGACATCACAAATTGTATTCCCTGCTCAAATAGAAGTATCAACCAGCAAGGACAAAAGCCAATGGGAAAAAGCAGCCTCACCAATTACCTATTCCGACAGCAACGGAAAGTCGGACGCTTGGGGAAAAACAGACTTTAGTAATGTAGCATGCAGATATGTGAAAGCGACTCTCAAATCTTCAGCTTCCACCAGTACGATGATGCTCATCGACGAAATCAAGGTAATGGGAGAATTTCATAATGACATGAAGTACGTCCCCGAAAAAGGGTGTTATCATGGAGCATTCCCACCATTATACGGATTCGATCCGGAAGACCGCGAAGGAAGTACTGACCAGTGTGCCGTTGCCTTATTTGAAAAATTGGTGGGAAAGCAACTATCTATGATCTTATGGTATCAGAATATGGAACCGGGACGAAATTTCAGCGAAATGCAAACAGTACGTGAGAAATACTGGGGAAAAAACTATCAGGGCAAATACCGATTCTTCCTTTACGGATGGCTGCCCGTCATTCCCACCCAACAAATGGCAAATGGCGAACTCGACGATTTTCACAAATCATACTTCGCCGAAGTAGCTGCCCAAAAAGTACGTGACATGGGACCTATCTGGTTCAGACCAGCCAACGAAATGAATGGAAGCTGGACTCCGTATTACGGAGATCCCACAAACTATGTCAAGGCTTGGAGACGTATGTATAACATTGCAGAACAGTTGGGTGTCACTGCCTACAATGTCTTCGTATGGTCACCCAACAGTGTAAGCATGCCAGGTACAGAAGCAAACGCAATGAAAAACTATTATCCAGGAGATATGTATGTAGATTGGCTGGGAGTAAGCTGTTATCCACCATCGCTTAGTGCTACTTATCCGGAAGAAAGAAGATATCCGCTCACGCTGATGCAAGGAATCAAGCAGGTATCGGCAGACAAGCCTATCATGATTAGTGAAGGAGGATACTCCAGTACATGCGACCACCAGAGATGGGTAAGAGAATGGTTTAAGCTGAAGGATGAAGAGCCACGTGTCAAGGCCGTCGTATGGGAGAATCACGAAAATGCAGAGAATGGTGACCGCCGTCTGCAAAGTGACCCTCTGGCACTTGAACTGTACAAGGAACTCGTCCAGGATCCGTACTGGCTTGATCTGATCCCGGATGCTGTGTACAGTGAAATTGAAACAAGAAAGAATAATTCAAAATAATCAAAGACAACAAGTATTCTAGTATGAAAAGACTGACTCCATATAGCTGGCTGATTCTGATTATATTCTCCTCCTGTCTGACTGGTAATAAAGTAGCAAGTACTGATAAACAGATAGAAAGTTTATTATCACAAATGACTTTGGAAGAGAAAATTGGAATGTTGCACAGTAACACGATGTTTTCAAGTACCGGTGTTCCAAGGCTTGGCATCCCCGACCTGCACTACTCCGACGGACCTCACGGAGTAAGATTTGAGGGAGTAGCCAATGGGTGGGAATCCGCCCGATGGGATAACGACGCATGTAGCTATCTACCTGCATTAAGCGCCTTAGCATCTACTTGGAACCGTGATCTGGCACAGCTATATGGAGAAGTTCTTGGAGCTGAATGTAAAGCACGCGGTAAGCATGTGAGCCTGGCTCCGGGAGTCAACATTCACCGTTCCTTACTCAATGGACGTAATTGGGAATATTTCAGCGAGGATCCTTTCTTCTCCGGTGAACTGGCTGTTCCATATATACAAGGAGTACAGTCACAGGGAGTAGCCTCTTGTGTGAAGCATTTTGCTCTGAATAGCCAGGCATACAACCAGTACAAAGTGAGTGTAGAAGTAGACGAACGCACCTTACACGAAATTTATCTTCCGGCTTTTGAAGCTGCCATACAACGAGGTGGAGCCATGGCAGCCATGGCGGCATATAACAAGGTTCGAGGGTTGTGGTGTACGGAAAGTCCTTATCTTCTTGATACTTTACTTCGTGATGAACTAGGATTTGACGGATTAGTCGTATCAGACTGGAATGCAGTCCATAACACAGAGCGAACAGCTCTGTGTGGTATGGATGTCGAAATGGGAACAAGCATCAAAGAAAATGGGAAATATGCTTTCAATAAATATTATTTAGCCGATCCTTTATTGAAGAAAGTACGTAATGGAGAGATTCCGGAAGAAGCTGTCAACAAAAAAGTACGTAATATTCTGAAATTGATGATTCGACTTGATTTAATAGGACAAGCTCCTTATGACACCACAGGCATGGCAGCCAAACTTGCAATACCTGCCCATACTAAGGCTGCCAGAGAAATAGCGGAGGAATCATTGGTATTATTGAAGAATTCCAAAGATATGCTACCACTAGACCCTGCACAATACAAGAATGTCGCAGTGATTGGCGCAAATGCGACCGAAGTATTTGCAGCAGGAGGTGGCAGTACAAAACTTAAAGCTAAATATGAAGTTACTCCTTTGGAAGGGCTACAAAATCTTTTAGATGGAAAAGCCCGGATCGAATATGCACCCGGTTATCAATTGAGTAAAAAGGCGTATAAGGTTGGCCATTGGTTCACGAACGAATTTGATAAATCCGATGAAGAGCTATATAAGAAAGCAATCAATACAGCTGCCCAAGCAGAATTGGTAATCTATATAGGTGGAACCTCCCACGAACATGGTTCTGACTGTGAAGGGTATGACAAGCCGAATTTAAAGCTTCCCTACCAA
Organism: Bacteroides sp. D2; assembly: GCF_025147085.1. Taxonomy (NCBI): domain Bacteria; kingdom Pseudomonadati; phylum Bacteroidota; class Bacteroidia; order Bacteroidales; family Bacteroidaceae; genus Bacteroides; species Bacteroides sp. D2. The sequence goes on from NZ_CP102261.1 coordinate 711,092, forward strand.
CAGGACAGATTATTAAAAGGTATCCTGGAGGTTAATCCCAACACTGTAGTGGTACTAATCTCCGGTGGCCCCGTCGAGATAGGAGAATGGTATAATGATGCTACGGCATTACTGCACGGCAGTTTTCTAGGGATGGAAGGAGGAAATGCACTGGCACGTACATTGTTTGGAGAAGTCAATCCTTCGGGAAAACTGACTACTACCTGGTGTAAGCGTCTGGAAGATATGCCTGATCACGTATTTGGAGAATATCCGGGTATAAACGACACCGTCCGTTTCAAGGAAGGGCTTATGGTCGGCTACCGCTACTTCGATACTTACCGTGTAGTCCCCCTATTTGAATTCGGTTATGGATTATCCTATACCACTTTTACTTATTCAAACATAAAGATGAAACCTGTATGGAAAGACTCAGACACAGAGTTTGCCGTATCATTCACCGTTACTAACACAGGAAAACGATATGGCCAGGAAATTGCACAGTTATATTTGCATCAAAACAAATGTTCTGTAGAACGCCCGTTTAAAGAATTAAAAGGGTTCACTAAGGTTGGCTTAAAACCGGGTGAATCCAAACAAGTCACTATCAAGTTACCGCGCCGCGCCTTACAATACTACGATACCGAAAGCAAACGCTGGAAAGACGAACCGGGTATGTTTACTGTATTAATAGGCGCATCGTCACGGGACATCAAATTACAGAAAGATTTCGAACTGAAAAAATAAAAACACATGGGAAACAATAACCTTATAAGCAGCAAAAAGACATACTACATATCAATTGCAATTCTGGCAGGGATGTTCTTTATCTTCGGATTTGTGTCGTGGGTCAATGCCATACTGATTCCATACTTCCGCATATCCTGTGAACTGACACATTTCGAATCCTATTTTGTCGCCTTTGCATTTTATATCGCCTACTTTGTAATGGCTATCCCCTCGGGAGTACTTCTCAAGAAAGTGGGATTCAAGCGAGGTATTATGTATGGTTTTATGCTTACCGCCTTAGGAGCTTTCTTATTTGTTCCGGCAGCATTAGCCCGTCAGTTCGAGATATTCCTGGCCGGTCTGTTTTCCATCGGTACCGGATTAGCCATATTGCAAACTGCTGCTAATCCTTATGTCACTATTATCGGTCCTATTGATAGTGCCGCCAGACGAATCAGTATTATGGGAATATGCAATAAATTCGCAGGTATCGTCTCACCACTCATATTTGCTGCATTGATATTAAATGTTACCGACAAGGAGCTTTTTGCCACTATAGAATCGGGGACTTTAGACATAGTCACAAAGAACGCTATGCTTGACGAATTAATACAACGCGTCATTGTGCCTTATGCTGTTCTAGGCGTTATTTTACTGTTTACCGGTATCGGTATCCGTTACTCCATTCTGCCTGAAATCAACACAGACGAAGAAAACAGCACGGAAGATACAGGTAGCCACCATCACACCAGAAAAAGTATTTTCGACTTTCCTTACCTTATCTTGGGAGCAGTGGCTATATTTCTTCATGTAGGAACACAAGTTATCGCAATTGATACAATCATTAATTATGCCAATTCGATGGGTATGGACCTGCTCGAAGCTAAAACATTTCCCTCATATACATTGGCCTGTACTATGATTGGTTATCTGCTGGGGATCCTGTTAATACCCAAATATGTTTCACAAAAAAATGCACTTATAGGTTGTACCATCATCGGATTACTCCTTTCATTCGGAGTTGTATTTGCAGATTTTGAAGTAACTCTGTTCGGTCATCATGCCAATGCCTCCATTTTCTTTCTGAACGCATTGGGTTTCCCGAATGCTTTAATCTACGCAGGTATCTGGCCACTTTCCATTCATGGACTAGGGAAATTCACCAAAACCGGTTCCTCTCTTCTTATCATGGGATTATGTGGCAATGCCATTCTGCCTCTGATATATGGTCATCTGGCAGATATGTATAGTCTGCGTTTCGGTTATTGGGTATTGATTCCCTGTTTTTTATATTTGGTTTTCTTTGCAGTTAAAGGTCATAAAATAGACTCCTGGAAATAAATTAAAAACGAAATAATATGGAAAGACTCATCATAACAAATGGAAAACTCATCCTGCCAACAGGCATAGAAATGGGCCAAACATTGATATGCGAAAATGGAAAAATTGAGCAGATTATTCCCAATGGAAGCTATCAACCGCTCGTCGGTGACAAGGTAATAGACGCCCGTCAGAATTATGTTTCACCAGGATTCATCGACATGCATATCCACGGAGGAGGAGGACATGACTTCATGGATGGTACTGTTGAGGCTTTTCTCGGAGTGGCCGAGACACATGCCAAGTATGGTACTACCGCAATGGTTCCCACCACACTCACCAGCACTATTGAGGAGTTAATGACGACGTTTACCGTATATCGGAAAGCCAAAGAAATGAATATCAATGGTTCGCAGTTTATCGGTTTACATTTGGAAGGACCTTACTTTTCACCGAAACAATGTGGTGCGCAAGCCCCGAACTTCCTGAAAAAGCCGCAAGCAGAAGAATATAATGCCATTCTGGAAGCCTCAAAAGATATTATCCGTTGGAGCGTAGCTCCTGAGTTGGAGGGTGCTCTAGCACTAGGGCAAACTCTGCAACAACATCATATTCTCCCCTCCATCGCTCATACCGACGCGATTTATGAAGAAGTTGAGAAAGCCTTTACAGCAGGTTATACACATGTGACCCACCTTTATTCGGCCATGTCATCAGTGACCCGCAAAAATGCTTTCCGCTATGCCGGAGTAGTAGAAGCCACCTACTTGATTGAAGATATGACAGTGGAGATTATTGCCGATGGCATACATCTTCCGAAACCCCTGCTCCAATTCGTATACAAGTTCAAAGGAGTTGATAAAACAGCCCTCTGCACTGATGCCATGAGAGGAGCGGGTATGCCGGACGGTGAATCGATATTAGGTAGCCTCAACAACGGTCAGAAAGTCATTATCGAAGACGGAGTGGCCAAAATGCCGGATCGGAAAGCTTTTGCCGGTAGTGTTGCAACAACCGACCGACTGGTTCGAACCATGATATATTTAGCCGGTGTTCCTCTCATTGACGCCGTCCGTATGATGAGCCTGACGCCCGCCCGTATTCTTCATATTGACAAAGAAAAAGGTTCTTTAGAAATCGGTAAGGATGCCGACATAGTCATTTTTGATAATCAAATAAATATAAATAATACAATATTAAAAGGCCATGTTATCTATACTAAATGAAACGAAGACCAAAGTTTTTCAGCAGGAACAATTAACAGTTCGAATTTTCCCGTCCATTCAAGAGATGGGCAGTGCAGCCGCAAAAGAAGTCGGCGACCAAATTTGTCGCTTATTGGAAAGCAAACCGGAAATAAATATGATTTTCGCCGCTGCCCCCTCACAAAATGAGTTTTTGAGTCATCTGATTCATGACAAACGCATCGACTGGACCAGAATAAACGCTTTTCATATGGATGAATACATCGGTATACATCCGGAAGCCCCACAAAGTTTTGGACATTTCCTTAGAATTCGTATCTTTGACAAAGTTCCTTTCAAGAAAGTCAACTATCTGAATGGCCTGGCGGAAAACCTTGAAGAGGAATGTCAGCGATATGCAGACTTGCTGACTAAGCATCCGGTTGACATCGTTTGTCTGGGAATTGGAGAAAATGGGCATATTGCTTTCAATGATCCGGATGTAGCAGACTTTAATGATCCCAAACTTGTGAAAATAGTTGAGCTGGACCCAATATGTCGCCAACAGCAAGTCAATGAAAAATGCTTCAAGACACTAGACTTAGTACCCAAAGAAGCTTTAACACTCACGATACCGGCTTTGCTAAAAGCTGAATGGATGTTTTGTATCGTCCCGTTCAAAAATAAAGCTCAAGCAGTCTATCAGACTGTTTATGGTGAAGTTTCAGAAAAATGTCCGGCCAGCATATTGCGAAGAAAAGAAAATTCTTCGTTATATTTGGACCCGAAAAGTGCAGAAAGAATTAATTTATAAAGGATTATGAAAAACAGAATCTCACTTCTTATACTACTGGCTATCAGCTTCAGTATACACGCACAAAAAGTTATGCGGATCGGAATTATTGGTCTGGACACATCCCATTCCACCGCTTTCACCGAATTGATTAATAGTGGTTCGGATGAGACCTTTTCCAAAGGTTTTAGGGTAGTAGCAGCGTATCCGTACGGTTCAAAGACTATTCAATCCAGTTACGAACGAATCCCCGGATACATTGAAAAGGTCAAAGCAAATGGCGTGGAAATCACCTCATCAATAGCAGATTTACTGGAAAAAGTAGACTGTGTCCTTTTGGAAACCAATGATGGCAGACTACATTTGGAACAAGCCGTCGAGGTATTCAAATCAGGTAAGATATGCTATATTGACAAACCTATCGGAGCTACTTTAGGAGATGCAATCGCTATTTATGAAATGGCAGAAAAATACAATGCACCTGTTTTCTCCTCTTCTGCTCTTAGATTTACTCCTCAAAACCAGAAATTAAGAAATGGAGAATTTGGCAAAATCCTTGGAGCCGATTGTTATTCTCCTCACAAAGTGGAACCAACGCATCCGGATTTCGGTTTCTATGGTATTCATGGAGTAGAAACATTATACACAATTATGGGGACAGGATGCGAATCAGTCAACCGGATGTCTTCAGATAGAGGGGATGTAGTAGTAGGACGATGGAAAGATGGTAGAATCGGAACTTTCAGAGCGATTATAAAAGGACCGCAAATTTATGGTGGAACTGCCTATACTTCAAAAGGAGCAGTAGCCGCAGGAGGTTACCAAGGTTATAAAGCGCTTCTTGAGCAGATTCTTAAATACTTTCAAACAGGAATTTCACCTATATCCAAAGAAGAGACAATCGAAATATTCACTTTTATGAAAGCATCCAATATGAGTAAAGCAGAGAATGGAAGAATTGTCACATTGGAAGAAGCTTATCAAAAAGGTTTGAAAGATGCACGAAAACTAATCAAAACCTATAAAAAGTAAGAGAATGAAATCTATATATAAAGGGACTGCCATTATAGCAATTTTATTTATAGTCGTTTCTTGTTCTTTCTCGAAAAAGCAAGCTGCGAATAGGATGGAGACAAATGATCTACCCCAATTGGAAATAGTAGTACTCGATCCCGGACATTTCCATGCCAGCCTACTTCAAAAAGAGACATTGACAGATGTCAGTGACACCATCCGGATATATGCCCCCGAAGGAATAGCCGTCAACCAATATCTGGAAAGCATTGATTCTTATAATCAGCGGGCGGAATCTCCTACGACATGGAAAAAACAAGTATATACCGGAGATGATTATCTCCAGAAAATGCTTGCCGATCATAAAGGTAATATAGTAGTATTGGCCGGAAACAATCAGAAAAAGACGCGCTATATCATGGAGTCTATCAAAGCCGGATATCATGTCCTTGCCGATAAGCCACTGGCTATCAATCCACAGGATTTCAAGTTATTGACAGAAGCCTATCAACTCGCCAAAGAAAAGAATCTTCTTTTATACGATCTGATGACGGAACGTTATGATATCCTCAATATCATAGAAAAAGAGCTTTTGCATCAGACGGAATTATTCGGAGATTTACAAAAAGGTTCACCGGACAATCCATCTGTCATAATGGAAAGCGTGCATCATTTTTTCAAGACAGTTTCTGGCAAGCCATTAATTCGCCCGGCATGGTATTATGATGTAGAGCAACAAGGAGAAGGGATTGCAGATGTTACAACACATCTGATCGATCTTATCAACTGGCAATGTTTTCCTGATAAAACGATTCATTATCAATCGGATGTCACCGTGAATGCCGCCAAACACTGGCCAACTCCAATTACATTAGCAGAGTTCAGTCAATCGACACAAGTCGATTCTTTTCCCGCTTATCTTAATCGATACATAAAAAACGATGTATTGGAAGTGATGGCAAACGGAAGTCTCAACTATACCGTTAAAGGGATTTGTATAGGAATGAAAGTCACATGGAATTATACTCCACCCACTAACGGAGGAGATACATTTACTTCCATAAAGAAAGGAAGTAAAGCCACTTTAAAAATCGTTCAGGATGAAAAAAATGGATTTGTAAAAGAGCTATATATACAGAAAGAACCGGACATTGACAATCGGACATTTGAAGCTCAATTGCAAAAAACAGTGGAACAGCTTCAAATAACTTATCCGTTCTTATCTGTCAAAAACAAAAAGAATGGAACTTATCTGATTGACATACCACAGGAAAAACGATTAGGACACGAAGAACATTTCAGCAAAGTGGCAAAGGCTTTCCTGCATTATGTACACAATCAGGATATGCCGGAATGGGAAAATGAAAATACACTAGCTAAATATTACATTACTACTACTGCTGTAGAAATGGCAAAGAAAGGAAACAAATAAACAAAACAATAGGTGTTAGAAACAAGATGCAAATATTATAAAAATGAAGCCATGTTTCATGGCTTCATTCCTCATATCATGGGGACCCGATTCGATATCCTGCTCATTCATTCCGATATCGACCGATTGAATACACTTTGGGCAGATATCGCCTATGAGCTGGAGCGATTGGATAAAATATTAAATCGTTTTGATCCTCATAGTGAAGTTTCCAAGATTAATAATCATGCTTCTCAAAGCAAGATTCAAATCAGTAAAGAGCTGAAATCAATCTTACAGCTTTGCTCATACTATTATCAGACCACTTCACACTTATTCGACATTACATTAAAAGATTTCTCCAGAATACAACTTCATGAACATTCATATATCTCCTTTACATCTCCTGATATTTCACTTGATTTTGGAGGTTTTGCTAAAGGATATGCTTTGAAGAAAATAAGAAAATTCATTGAACAGGAGAATATTAGTGATGCATTTGCTAATTTTGGAAACAGTTCGATCCTGGGTATAGGACATCATCCTTATGGAGATTGTTGGAAAGTCAGTTTTCTGAACCCGTACAATCAGTCTCTTCTAAAAGAATTCGATCTGCAGGATACAGCATTATCCACTTCCGGCAATACGTTACAATATACCGGACACATTATGAATCCGCTTACAGGCACATTTAATGAACAACGAAAAGCAAGTTCTATCCTGTCCCCCGATCCGTTGGAAGCCGAAGTTCTTAGTACAGTCTGGATGATTGCCAATGAACAGGAACAAAAAAAGATTTCAGAAAAGTTCAATAATATACAAGCAACCCTATACAATTTATGATATGAAAGAACATAAAGAAAAAGGAGTAGACTTAGGACTCAGACAATTCATCAAAAGCCTGGGATATGTTGCCGGAGGAACCGCATTATTGGCGACCACTCCTTGGCTGACTTCCTGTACTCCGGAGAAACTACAAGAGATCAAGCATGAGAAAGCACGAATCGCTTTGATTGGTACCGGGTCCAGAGGACAATACCACATCCATAACCTCAAAGAAATACCTCATGCACAAATTGTTGCCGTATGTGATAATTATGCCCCCAATCTTCAACAAGCATTGGAACTTTGTCCGGATGCTAAGTCATATACGGATTACCGCAAACTACTGGAATCGAAAGACATCGATGGAGTCATCATATCCACACCATTAAACTGGCATGCACCTATTGTATTGGACGCATTAGCTGCCGGCAAACATGTCTTTTGCGAGAAAGCAATGGCACGTACCCTTGACGAGTGCAAGGCTATCTATGACACTTACAACCAGTCAGACAAAGTCCTCTACTTTTGTATGCAGCGAATGTATGACGAGAAGTACATCAAGGGAATGCAGATGATCCATTCCGGTCTCATCGGAGATGTGGTAGGTCTTCGCTGTCACTGGTTCCGTAATGCAGACTGGCGTCGTCCGGTTCCTTCACCAGAGCTGGAACGCAAAATTAATTGGAGATTATACAAAGAGAGCTCCGGAGGATTAATGACGGAATTAGCATGCCATCAGTTGGAAGTTTGTAACTGGGCAGCCCAAAAAATGCCGGAATCCATTATGGGAATGGGTGACATTGTATACTGGAAAGACGGACGAGAAGTTTATGATAGCGTCAATGTCACTTACAGATACTCGGATGGAGTTAAGATCGCATACGAATCATTGATTTCCAACAAGTTCAACGGAATGGAAGACCAGATTCTGGGAAGTAAAGGAACCATGGAAATGGCAAAAGGTATTTATTATCTGGAAGAAGATCATTCAACTTCGGGTATCCGGCAACTGATTGACCAGGTAAAAGACAAGGTCTTTGCCGCCATCCCGACAGCAGGTCCCAGTTGGCGACCGGAAACAAAAATGGAGTACACACCACACTTTATCATTGATGGAGATATTCACGTAAACAGTGGATTGAGTATGATCGGAGCAGACAAAGACGGTTCGGACATTATCCTGTCTTCTTTCTGCCAGTCGTGTATCACCGGAGAGAAAGCACAGAATGTAGTGGAAGAAGCATATTGTTCAACGGTTCTTTGTTTACTTGGAAATCAGGCAATGGATGAACAACGCCATATCCTCTTCCCCGACGAATATAAAATACCCTATATGAAATTCTAAGCCATGAAAGATATTATTATCACATCAAAAAAACTGAAACAAGAAAGGAATATCTATCTTCTAAGTTTCCTGCTTGCATTTATCATCAATGTAATTGCAATCATTATCTATTCCCGCCCATGGATTGAAATAATATCCCAAATCGGGTATGTCATCGTGATTAGTTTTTTCATCTATCTTATCTTATGGATTCCCCGAGGAATCCTGATATTCTTGAGTCACCTTTTCCGAAGAAAAAAATAAGAGATTTACGTTTTTTGAAGGAGAATTGACGGAAAAGCTCATTCACATATTCTAATAACAACCTAATTTTGGAGAAAAATAGATACTATGACAACAAGAAGAGATTTTATCAAAAAAACAGTAGCAGGTACAGCTGCACTCTCATTAGGAAGCATACTTCCAGGATTCGGTTCAAGCCGTTATCAAGATATTCTGGGAGCTAACGAAAAAATACGTATCGGAGTCATTGGAGTGAATTCGAGAGGTAAGGCCCTGGCGCAAGGATTTGCCAAACTTCCAGATTGTGAAGTAACTTACATTTGCGATGTAGACTCTAGAGCATTAGAAAAATGCCAGGCTGCTATCCACAAAATAACCGGACGTACTCCCAAAGGAGAAAAAGACATTCGTAAGATGTTAGAGTCGAACGATTTTGAAGCAGTGGTGATTGCTACCCCTGACCATTGGCATGCCAAAGCAGCCATTATGGCTATGCAGGCCGGAAAGCATGTTTATCTGGAAAAACCGACCAGTCATAATCCGGCAGAAAATGAAATGTTGGTTCGAGCCGCTTTGAAATATAACCGGATTGTTCAAGTGGGTAACCAACGCCGCTCCTTTCCCAATGTAATTAAAGCTATGGAAGAAATCAAATCCGGTTCTATCGGAAAAGTGAGATATGCCAAATCTTGGTATGTCAATAATCGCCCTTCCATTGGAACAGGGAAAGTTGTACCTGTACCTGATTATCTGGATTGGGATTTATGGCAAGGTCCTGCCCCACGTGTTGCAGATTTCAAAGATAATTTCATCCATTATAACTGGCATTGGTTCTGGAATTGGGGAACAGGTGAAGCGCTCAACAATGGAACCCACTTTGTTGATATACTCCGCTGGGGATTGGGCGTAGATTATCCTACAAAGGTTGATTCTATCGGAGGTCGGTATCGTTTTCAAGACGACTGGCAAACTCCTGACACACAACTCATCACCTTCCAATTTGGCGACGAAGCATCTTTTTCATGGGAAGGACGTAGTTGTAATACGATGCCGGTAGACGGATATGGAGTAGGAACCGCATTTTATGGAGAAAACGGAACTCTCTTCATTGGCGGTGGCAATGAATATAAAATTGCAGATATAAAAGGTAAAACGATTAAAGAGGTAAAAAGTGATTTAAAATTTGAGACCGGCAATCTGTTGAATCCATCCGAAAAGTTGGATGCCTTCCACTTCCGAAACTGGTTTGATGCCATTCGTAAAGGAACAAAGTTAAATTCCGGAATTGTAGATGCCTGTATCAGTACCCAGTTAGTACAATTAGGTAACATTGCCCAACGTGTCGGACATTCATTACAGATTGATCCGGGAAGCGGACGAATTCTCAACGATTTGGAAGCCAATAAACTTTGGGGAAGAGAGTACGAAAAAGGTTGGGAAATACGGGTTTAAATCAACTTCTCATTAAATTATCAGAGATATGTCATGTATACGACATATCTCTTTCTACTATAAAATCCACCCATTATCATCACACTTCCTTCTCTTCATCTAAAGAAACCACCCTACAAAAAGAGCAAAGAAGCTCCCTAATTGTTCCTTAAAAGTACGGAGAGCCAGTTCTATATGTTTCTCGACAGTACGAATGGAAATACCAAGTTTATCTGCAATCTCCTGATTAGTCAGAGATTTAAAGCGACTAAGGCAAAACACACTCCGGCGTTTAGGTGGCATCGTGTTAATCACACTTTGTACTGCCTCTCGCAATTCACGATAGTCTGTAGTCGGTTCATCTATACTTGAAGGTCGCTCCAATGTCATCATGTCTTCCGTTAACACTACATGAGTATTGTATTTGGCCCGAAGATAATTAAAGACTTCACGTTTGGAGAGTACATAAATATAGTTTTTGATTGACATTGTTTCGTCCAGCGCCTCACGGTGTATCCAGATTTTCATAAACACATTCTGAATAATATCTTCCGCTGCCCCTGCATCTTTCAGCATACCTTTGGCAAAAGCAAAAAAAGTAGGATAATAACGATGAAACAAGGTTTCATAGCTCCCCATGTCCCCTTCTCTCAACCGCTGTAACAACAGTTGCTCTTCAGTAGCAGAAGATAAATCAGTTTTATTCATCGTTTTTTCTAAAAAAGATTCTAGTCAACAAAGCTATAAATAATATAGAAGATATACCAAGCCGTATTTAAAATCACATCATATTGTAATATGTAAGGGAGAAATAAACAGGGAGTAGCATACTTCTGGTGACAAAATTATGAAATTAATATGAAAAATTCAAGTCTTATTGAAAATAGTGATGATTTTAAAAAAAAGTTCAAATCCGATTACGTACCCCCGTTAGATGATGTGTTCTTCATTATAGAAACGAATCACACATAGCGCGCTATTAACCATTGAATCAATTTATTTAAAGAACATGAGAAATTTTCTACTTTTATTCCTGCTACTCATGCCCGTGATTGGCAGTTGCACCGATGACTATGATGACTCGGCTGCCTGGAAGGACATTGATGGAATCTACAAAGATCTCGATCAACTGAAAGAGAAGCTAAACAGTTTACAACTGCAAGCGAATGCGTTGAGCCAGATTGTGAAAGGAGGAGCCATCACCTCTGTCACAGAAGCTGCTAACGGTGGTTATGTCATTTCTTATAAAGGAAGTGACAATATTGAGCATAGTTTCACCATTGCTACCACTGACCAAATGGTTTCCAGTCCGATTATCGGAATACAAGAAGAAGCCGGAACATATTATTGGACTACTACCACCAAAGGTCAAACGACTTTCCTGCTGGATGCCAACAAACAAAAAATACCGGTATCAGGTAGCGCCCCTCAAATACGAGTGGATGAGAATGGATATTGGATTATTAACGGCCAGCAAATTCTAGACAGCAACCAAAAGCCGATTAAAGCTGAAGGAAAAACAACTTCACTTATTACTAAAGTGGAAATGAACGATAACGGAACTGCTTCAATTACTCTAGGCAACGGAGAAACTCTATCGGTCAATACCTTTACACTATTTAATGTGGAGTTTAAAAATACAGATCAGACTGCCATTTCTCCTATTATTATAGAGGAAGGAACAAAAAACCTTACCTTAAATTATAATATCATTGGGAAAAAGGCAGCACAAGCATTGATGCTCATCACACGCAACGACGATGGATTAGAAGCCAGGTTAAATAGTAGTAATAAAACATTGGTCGTCACCTTCGCTGATGATTTCGAAGAAGGGGTAACAATGATTATGCTTTATGACACTGAAGATAACGTACTGATCAAACCGATGCGCTTCACTTTGCCTATCATTGAAAACGGAGGCATTGCTACTGCAACAGACTTCAAAGCATTTATAGATGCTGTGACCAGTGGAAGTAGTTTGCGTAAATTCAAAGATACGGAAGGAAACGTTATTCTGTTGAACGATATTGATATGAAAGATATCACGTTGACGAGCGGTGCAGGAAGTAATGTAACAAGCAATACGACCAACGCCAATACAAAAGTGGTTTATACAATCGGCGAGCAAACCTTTAACGATGTATTTGATGGTAAAGGACATTCAGTTATTAATCTGACTTTTACATATAATCTTGAAGACGGCAATATTGCCCATGGATTATTCAATGCACTCGGCAGTTCCGGTGTCATCAGGAATTTAGTGATTTCGGGTAATGCCACCATTACAGGTAAAGCTCCGCAAGGAGCTGCTATTGGCGGCTTAGTAGGCTATTGTGAGGGAAGCATACTGGCATGTACCAACCAAATAAATCTATCTTTTGAAGGAACAGACGCTGCTAATGTAGGTGTTCGAATGGGAGGTTTAGCAGGTGTATTATACGGAAATAAAATAGGCGACACAACACAAGCAAACGGTTGCAGCAACGAAGGTAACCTGACGTGCAGCAACATAGTCAACACTGCTTCCGGTGCCTATTCAGCTTTCAACCAAGGAGGTATTGCGGGATATATAGAAAATGATGAGGCTTATATCGGCTACGCAATTAACAAAGGAAATATCAGTGCACCTTCCGGGCGTGGTGGTGGAATTGCAGGAACTCTACAGGAAGGAATTATTGAAAACAGCACTAACGAAGGAGTCATTCAAGATGACGTGAATGGTGTTTTTGCTTCAACTTCCAAACGATATAATGTGAAACGCATCGGCGGACTTGCAGGAGGTATAAATACAGATAAATACCTCAAAAATTGTATTAACAACGGAAATGTCTATTCCCAAAACGGAAGTCGTGCAGGTGGATTTGTCGGACACAATGCCGGATTTGTTCAATCGTGTACAAACAATGGAATCATCTTGTCCGATGCAACTGCTGATGGAGCCAACAAACATGGTGCCGGATGGGCCTGTGGTTATAGTGGTACCAAAAACGGTACGAACTATATCACAGATTGTCATATCGGAGGTAAAGTTGGAGATTACAGTATTTACAAAAATAATCCGGAAGATACTCCGGGAGCAACTTACAGTAACGCTGTCCGTCACGGAGCTTTCTCCAAAGAAGCCAATAATTTCTCTAACCAGGATGAGGCATACTATGACTGGCAGGTGACCGAGGACCGTGAACTAGCATCAGGTATTGTGTACAAACACTACTCCTTTATCAATTTCAATCAAAATATCTATGCTATTGAAATTGACATGAACAACCCCAAAGTTACATTCGAGACAGTCATGGCAGACGAAATTTGCCCAAACCCGAATGGTAATAATAATTCAAATAATGGTAAAGTCCTCCGCGAAACCTTATCGGAGACTTGTACCAGACGAAGAGATGAAGGAAGAAACATTATTGTAGGTATAAATACCGGCTTCTTCAATTCACATGACGGCTTCCCCAGAGGAATGCATATTGAAGAAGGAGAACCGGTATTCATCAATAACCCGTATGTACGTTCTATCTTAACTAATCATGTCTGGGGATTCACCTTCTTTGACAACCGTACGGTTAGCTTCGAAAAAAGAGATTTCACAGGCAAACTGAAAGTTGGTACCAAGGAATATGAATATTATTCAGTCAATGATACTATTGTCCGTTTGAGTGGAAAACCATCATACGATGCAAACTTGTACACCTTCAGGTATGTAAAAGAGCCCCATCCCGGATTAACTAACCCGATAGGAACTAAAGCCCTATTTATCATCGGCAAGAACAACCAACCGCTAAAGGTTAACTCTGGTGATTTTGAAGCCACAATTACTAAAATCATTGACGGACGAGGCACTACAGTAGAAGCCCCATACGTAACAGATAAAAATGAATGGGTACTGCAAGTAACAGGAGACAAAGCTGACGAACTAGTTCAAAACCTAAAAACCGGTGATAAAGTACAAATCAGTGCCGAACTTAAAATAGGCAGTTCTACTAATCCAATCAAAGTACACAACTCCAGTATGTACCGCTATGTATATAATGGCGTATACTCTGCACCTCCTAAAAAAGAAGATGCAGAGACAATCAACCCGACCACCAATCTCGGTATGACACAGGATAAATCAAAGATTGTTATTTTCTGTGTAGACGGAAGGACAGATAGTGACAGAGGACTTGATTTCTACGAAGCTTACCGTGTTTGCAAAAAGTTGGGATTATATGATGTAATCCGTTTCGATGGGGGAGGCTCTACAGTAATGTGGACTTATGAGAATGGTATCGGAAAAGTAATCAATCACGTGTCGGATACGAAAGGTGAGAGAAGTTGTATGAACTATCTGCATGTCAGAGTACTCGAATAATGAATCAAACGAATGTTAATCACTGAATATATGAAAAAGTTTATAAGTATATCATTATTTATATCTGCCTGTTTTCTGGGAAGTTGCAGTTCTTACGACGACGAACGAATCTGGCAGGACCTCAACGAAATAGAAAAGACGATCGGAGATTATGAAGCTCAAGCCGAAACATTGACCAAGCAAATGACTTCACTGTCTAAAGTGATCGGGAGTTCGTTTATCACTTTAATCAGTCAGGATGCCGATGGCAACCACGTAATATCTTACAGTGACGGTGGTGGGGAAACCCACACCGTTACGATCGCTACTCAAGAAGATGCCATCAAACTTCCTATCATCACGGCCAAACAGGATACTGACAGTAAATTCTATTGGGCGCAGACGACTGATAAAGGGAAGACTTATACATTCATTCTCGACGGTGACGGAAAGAAATTTCCGATAGGCGGAACGATGCCTGACGTTAAAATAAACGAGAACGGTTATTGGAGTGTGAATGGCGCCAGCACCGGTGTATTAGCCAATGATTTAAGTAATCTGTTATTCAAATCGGCTTATATAGATGATAAAACAGGAGAAGCCGTATTTATTCTGGCAGACGGTCAGGAATTGCGTATGAGTTTACAAGAGGCACTCGGTATCCGGTTCAACAGTCCGGTTTACAATGCAGTAACAGACTATGCTACTCCGGTTAGTATTCCATATGAAATATATGGTACCCAATCGGAAAATGCATATGTAGACTTGTTTACTGCCTACAATATGGAAGTCAAAATAGATAAAGCCTCTTCCACCCTCATCGCTACCATGAAAGAAGGAGCGACTGAAGGAAATATTCTGTTGCTGGCAAGTGCAGGAAATAATACCGTATTGAAACCGATATACTTCACATACGGTACCGCAATTCTGGACGATCCACTATACCAAGGTCATGTAGGTCCTATCCAACTCAAAGGCACCCAAATGGACATAGAAATGCAGATATCTGCCAACATATTCTATCAGGTCAGTACAGAAAACGAGTGGATCACTTACAAAGGAACCCGTGCATTAATTACAACCACACATGCCTTCACCATTCTGGCTAATGAAACGGGTGACGAACGTTCCGGGAAAATAATATTCTCTAATTCGCTGTATAATATATCTTCAAGTATCGATGTGATACAAGAAGCTAAAGAAGTGGAAGCTAAAGGAGGAATCAGTACTGCTGCCGATCTAGTTAATTTTGCAAAAGCCGTAAATAACGGAACAAGTACCTCCCGCTGGCAGAATGACGCCGGAGAGATAGTATTGTTGAATGATATTGATATGTCATCCGTGACCAGTTGGACACCTATCGGTGATATAGATGCTTCCAACTATACTACGGCCGAACCCTATGTTTCCATACATCCGTTTACTGGAACTTTCAACGGACAAGGCCATGCTATCAAGAACCTGAATTGTAGTGCAGATATAACAAATGGTGGATTGGCGTATGGTTTATTCGGTTCGATAGAAAATGCGACAATCAAAAATTTAGTTTTAGGAGATGCCAGTACCACTATAACTTGGATGATGAGCGGAACAGCATCTAAATATACTGTCATAGCTCCTCTTGTCTGCTTCGCCAAAAAATCGGTAATAGAGGGCTGTACCAACTATTATAATATCGACTTCACAGCCGATAATAAATCCGGAGAATTTAACGCACTTTCCGGCCTGGTAGGTACAATTGCCAACACAACCATTGGAGGAGAATCCAAAGCACAAGGTTGTTCCAACAGAGGATTTGTCCGTACAGGACGCATCAGCAATACAGCTAATGGCGGTACAGGTATGCAGACAGCCGGAATCTGCGCCTTCATGGCTAAAGCAGAAGGAGGAAAATTGAATTACTGCACCAACTATGGCGATATCAGTTGTCCGAGCGGAAGAACGGGCGGAATTGTAGCAACACTAATGTATGGTAACATTTACAACTGTGACAACAGAGGAACCATTGAAGATGACAAAGTAGGGCAACATGAAGGCAAAGAAGCGAGTGTGACCTACAATTACAAACGTATGGGTGGAATTGTAGGAGGTACAGACGACCTGAAAACCAAACCGGAATATACAGTAGAGTCCTGCACGAATTACGGAAATGTCATGACTCACCTAAGTGTCCGCACAGGAGGCATCATCGGTCACTCTAACATACAGATTATCGGTTGCGTAAACAAAGGTGCTGTTTTGGGAGATGTATTCACCGAAGGAAATGGGACCAACAGACATGGTCCGGGCTGGTTATGTGGTTATTCTGGTGCTTCCACTGCAACCTGGACCAATTGCAAGGCTTGTGTATGTGGAGGCTATGTCGGTGATTACAGCAAGTATAAGGACGATCCTACTTCTGCACCAGATGCCACTAACCAGAATGCATTTTGTCATGCAAACCAAAATTTCGATCCTAGTATTAATTTCTAAAAGACACAAGATATGAAAAGAATATATTTTGTCTGTTCGGTGCTTTTTTCCCTCCTGCTCACCAGTTGTGGGGATTATGATGACTCTTCGATTCAGAATAAGCTCAATGATTTCAAAGAGCGAATAGCCGCCCTTCAAACCAAAGCGGATAAACTCAATGAAGATATCTCAAAACTGGGATATTTGACGGAAGGAAATGTAATTACCTCTGTTTCCCGAAACTCGGACGGGCAATATGTTATTACCTATAAAGACAACAATAATGAAGAAAAAGCAGTTGTTGTAGCAACCCAGGAAGATGTAATAGAAGCCCCTATACTCGGTGTACGCCTCAACGATGACGACCAGTTGTATTACTGGACCACCACTATTGGCAATGAGACAAACTGGCTCACAGATGATACCGAAAAAAAAGTACCCGTCTGTGGCTATACCCCCGAAATGGGGGTAAATGCCGACGGTTACTGGACAGTCAATGGTGAGATACTCAAGGATAACAAGGGGACTCCTATTACAGCTACAACCGACGAGACGGCCATTTTTAAAAATATTACCAAGACTGATGAGGGATATCTCAAAATCACATTGGGTAATGGGGAAACACTCACACTGGAAGTGTTCAGTTCTCTGAATCTCAGGTTAAAAGCAAATGCTGTTACAAAAATAACCGATCTTTCCAGTCCCCTAAAAATTGAATATGAAGTAACGGGAGCATCTGCAGAAGAAGCATTAGTCACTATTGCCCAAGCGGTGAACGTAAAAGCAACAATCGACAAAGAGACTCATACCCTTACTGTAATATTCGAAAACAATTTTGATGAAGGTCATGTGATCATCACAGCTTACGATCTTCAGCATCTTGTACTTCGTCCTCTTTTATTCAAAAAAAATTAATCCTTAAAATGATATGAATATGAAAAAAAGAATCTTATTCACCGGACTTCTTCTGTTGCTGACTCTAGGCACTTTTGCAGTCACTCCTGTCGCTCCGGACAAGACACATGCGCAAAAGATAGTAGAAGCCATTCACAATCCGAAAACAGACTATGTAGTGGTAGTATCCCACCGGGGAGACTGGCGGGATTATCCGGAGAACTCCATCCCTGCCATCGAATCGATTATCCGCATGGGAGTTGATGTCATGGAACTAGACCTGAAACTAACAGCAGACAGTGTACTTGTCCTTTGTCACGACGGTACTATCGACCGGACTACCACAGGAAAAGGCAGAGTCAGCGACGTAACTTACGACTATATCAAAAGCTGTTTCCTGAAAACAGGCCATAACTGCCCCACTAAATACAAGATGCCGACCTTAAAAGAAGCATTGGCCGTCTGCAAAGACCGTATAGTGGTTAACATAGACCAAGGGTACCAATATTATGATTTGGTAATGGCTATCACAGAAGAATTGGGAGTCACAGAACAAATCTTGATTAAAGGTAAAAAGTCGGTTGATTTTGTAGATGCACAAGCTAAGAAGTATAAACACGCCATGATGTACATGCCCATTATTGATATCAACAAACCAAGCGGACAAGATTTGTTCCGTCAATATATGGACAAGAAAATCATTCCTCTAGCATATGAAGTATGCTGGCAGCAAGAAACTTCGGAAGTAAAAAAATGCATGAAGGATATACTTGCACAAGGTTCTAAAATCTGGGTAAATACTCTTTGGGCCTCACTCTGCGGAGGTGAAGAAGCAGGTATGTACGATGACTATGCTTTTGAACATGGGGCAGAAGTTTACCAAAAGGTATTAGATCTCGGCACATCCATCATACAAACCGACCGACCGGAGTTATTAATCAGCTACCTGAAGAAAATCGGACGGCACAATTAATCCCCGAAAGTAATTATTCTATTTACCAGATAAGAAAACATGAGAAATTTCAGATTGCTCCTTTTGGCTTCGCTTTTGGCACCGACTATCCTATGGGGACAAAGTATAAAAGACATCCGCTATGTAGATGCCTCCCAACTGACCCTTGTAGGAAAAGCCTTGCCTACCCCACATCTATATCACCGTATAGATACGGTAGCTTTCAAGGGATTTTCAAAATCAGAAAACCAGCAAGCCAGATGTTCAGCAGGATTAGCGGTTGTTTTCAGGACCAACTCACCCCAGATTGACCTGCTTCCCTCGTATAAATGGGAATACAGGAAAGATAATGTAACAGGAATAGCAGCTGCCGGCTTCGACCTCTATATCAGACAGAATAATGAATGGATATATGCCAATTCGCTAGCTCCTGCTAAACGGAACGAAGCATTCACACTGATGTATGGTATGGAGCCAAAGGAAAAAGAATGTCTGCTTTACCTGCCGATGTACAGCGAACTCGAATCTCTGAAGATAGGCATTCAGCCGGGATCTTCAATCGAAACGATCCCGAATCCTTTTGGGCAAAAAGTCGTATTCTTCGGTTCCAGTTTTACGCAAGGTATTGGAGCAAGTCGTCCGGGGATGAGTTATCCGCTGCAAATAGAGCGTAATACAAACTTACATGTCTGCAATTTAGGATTCAGTGGCAATGCCAAACTTCAGTCTTATTTTGCGGAAGTGATAGCAGCCACCGAAGCCGATGCTTTTGTATTTGATGTGTTTTCCAACCCCGACGCAATGCAAATCAAGGAACGTTTACAAGCATTTGTAGATATCATTGTAGCCAAACACCCTAAGACTCCTCTGATATTCGTACAAACTATTCAACGGGGCAATGAAGCATTTAACACCTTGATTCGAGCCAGGGAGAGTGACAAACTGGAAATAGTAGAAACTCTTATGAAAGAGATCATCCGGAAATATCCGAATATCTACCTGATAGGCAATCCGTTGCCATCTCCCGAAAACAGGGATACCTGTACCGACGGAACCCATCCGTCTGACCTCGGCTACTACTTTTGGGCTAAGAATTTAGAGAAAAAAATAATCGAAATACTAAATAAAAACAAGTGCTTATGAATATGAGATCAGATTAAAAATACAAATCTATCCCAAATAGAATATCTTATTCAGAAATAATCAACATAATATACTCATTGATAAAGAAAAAAAATGCATTTTTGTACTTTAAACAAATACGCTATGAAGATAACTAATGACATATTAAAAGATTATTTCTATGATAAGTGTTCTCACGAGGAAGAAATAGAAATCCAAAAGTGGTTGACAGAAAATGACAATAGCCTAGTGGACCAGAGTTTCCGTGAGATTATCTCTGAAATTCAAATGGAGAATCATGAGTTATCTCAAAAAGCTTTTGAGAAATTTCAAAAAGCAACTCAACCCCAACAGGTCCGCACACCACGCCCGGGACTTCAGCGTTCAATCCGCTGGATGCAGCGTGTGGCAGCCGTCCTTTTTATACCACTCTTATTTTTAGCCGGATATTTACTTCTTGACAAGAAGGCAAATACACACTGGAATGATATCACCGTACCACACGGTATGCATCAGACACTCACTCTTTCGGATGGAACGACGCTCCATGTCAATTCAGGCACGCGAGTAATTTACCCTTCCGATTTCACAGAAAATAAAAGAGAAATCTTTGTCAGTGGAGAACTCTTTGCCGATGTGGCAAAGGATCCAGACAAGCCTTTTATCATTTCTGCTGGTGACGTCCATGTGCAGGTGCTGGGTACAAAGTTCAATCTCCGTGCCTACGAGAATATCGAGACAGTAGAAGTCGCGCTCGTAGAAGGTTCGGTACTGTTCAAAACTCCAACTCATCCTAATGAGATTTTGAAGAAAGGAGAAATGATTCAGTATAACCGAACTTCACAGAAGATTGTCCGCGATACATTCCTTGCCAATCTGTACAAGTGTCCGGCCAAAAACGAAGGATTCTATTTCAGTAATCTTCCCCTTAATGATATTGTGAAGGAACTGGAATATTATTTCGATACCAGAATCATCATATTAGATCAAAAGCTAGGTGACAGCACTTACATTGCTTACTTCACTAACGGGGAAACTCTCGATGAGATTTTATCCAATCTCAATACAGACGGACAAATGTCCATAACCCGGAGTCAGGGAGTAATCTTGATTACTTCTGCAGCTCCATAAAATTAGCAGTAGTATAACCTGATATGAAGCAAACTAATATTTATAAAAAATATATATCAACGATCTGGTTTGCTTGTGTGATGATATTTTTCTCTCAACCCATTCTAGCACAAGACATAACCTTACAATTAAAGAATGTTACTGTAAAAGAAGCAATAGAAGCTTTACATAAGACCAAAAATTATTCTGTTGTGATCAAATCCGCAGAGATCAACATGAGTAAAAAAGTGTCAGTCAATGCCACTAATGCGCCTATTAAGGCCGTTTTGGATCAGATTTTTGTGGGACAGAATGTTAGCTACGCCATCAACGGGCATAGTATCATTATCAGTAAAAAGTCAGATACCAGTCAGCAAAAGCCCGGTGAGAAAAAGAAACAGACGATTACCGGTATTGTTTATGACGAAGAAGGTAATCCTGTTATAGGCGCTTCAGTGATGAACAAAGAAACCGCACAAGGAGCAATTACCGATCTGGATGGAAAGTTTTCTTTAGAAGCTTTCATACCCTCAACAATCGAAATTTCGTACGTAGGTTATGAAATGGCAACAGTCAATGTAAAAGACAATCAGACCAAGACCATCCGCCTGATTCCTTCCAGCCTGATGATTGACGAGGTAGTCGTAGTAGGCTACGGTAGTCAACGCAGAAGTAACCTGACAGGTGCCGTTTCCACCATCTCTAGTAAAGACCTGAACAACCGCCCGGTAGTGTCTGCTGCCAATGCATTGCAGGGAGCCGATCCATCTGTAAATCTTACTTTTGGTACAGGCTCGCCCGAGTCAGGGTATTCATTAAACATTCGTGGAGGTATCTCTGTCAACGGTGGCACGCCGTTAGTATTGTGTGATGGTGTAGAAGTACCGCTAAATCAAGTCAATGCAAATGATATCGAATCGATTTCTGTATTGAAAGATGCATCTTCATGTGCCATTTATGGAGCAAAAGCATCGGCTGGTGTGGTACTTATTACCACTAAATCGGGAAGTGCCGCAACAAAAGGAAAAGCCAAAATTTCCTATAACGGTCGTTTCGGATGGACACAGAATACGACTTCCACTGATTTTATCCGTACCGGGTATGATTATGTAACTTTCGCCAACAAGTTCTACCATGCATACAATGGTGTGAATATGTATTTGTATGAAGATGAAGAACTCCAGAAGCTCTACGACCGCAGGAATGATATGACTGAGAATCCTGAACGCCCCTGGGTAGAAATCGGAGAAGACGGGAAGTACTATTATTATGGAAATACAGATTGGTATGGACACTTCTACAATCGCACCCGCCCACAGATGGAACATAACGTTTCCATCACCGGAGGTGGCGAGAAGGTGAATTATTATATCAGTGGACGCTACTATCAGCAGTATGGTATGTTCAACATTGATAAAGACCTCTATAAAGATTACTCATTCCGTGCCAAGATGGATGCCCAACTGAATAAATGGATAAAATGGTCGACAAATATCGGATTGGACAACAACAATTACAGATATAACGGAACTTCCAATTATGCAATGACCATTGCTCGTCTGGAATCGAATATCAGTCCGTCATTCGTGCCTTTCAATCCTGACGGAACAATTGTGCAATATACAAACCAACTTTATGCCAACTCCCCTCTCGGAGCCGGCGACGGTGGCTATCTGACATCTCAAAGAGGGCATAACACCAAATCCAGAACACTCTTGTCTGTAGTCAACCAGATTGATATTACTTTACTGGAAGGATTGACTTTGACTGCCAATTACAGTTATCAGCAAAGAAAACAGCTGTATCGCTATCGCAACAACTCATTTGAATATTCACGTAGTCAGGGAGTGACACAGACATTCACTTCCGGAAGTATCTTTAACAACTATGAAGAAGACGAATCTTTCCCCGTCACTCATATGCTGAATTACTATGCTACTTTTGAACATTCATGGGCAAAGAAACATAATCTTAAAGTGGTGGCAGGTAGTCAGTATGAGACTTACCGTAATGTCAACAAAGATACTTCCATGACCAACTTGTCCAATGATAACCTCGACTCCTTTTCGGCAGTAACACCCGAAAGTGTGCTTACCGTATCACAAGATATCAGTGCCTATAAGACTCTTGGTTTCTTTGGGCGTATCAACTATGACTACATGGGCAAATACTTGCTTGAGGTATCCTGCCGTGCTGATGGTTCTTCCCGATTTGCAGAAGGAGACAGATGGGGAATATTCCCCTCGGTATCAGCAGGGTGGAGAATTTCTGAAGAAAACTTCTTCAAACCTGTAAGTGACTGGTGGAGCAGTTTAAAATTACGTGCTTCTGTCGGCAGTCTGGGTAACCAACAAGTAGATTATTACGCTTATCTGCAAACAATCACTTCCGATAACCAATTCAGTTATACCTTTGATGGAGAAGGAAAAGCATACTATGCGAAAATTTCCAATCCAATCTCTTCCGGGCTGACCTGGGAAACTGTTACAACATACAATGTCGGATTGGATATGTCATTCCTTAGAAACCGTCTAAGTATGAGTGCCGACTATTACGTCCGTAAAACAACGGATATGCTGACCACCTCATTGACTTTACCGGATGTATACGGTGCTTCTACCCCAAAAGCCAATTGCGCTGACTTACGGACAAACGGATGGGAATTATCTGTTTCATGGAACGATTCGTTCAAAGTAGCCAACAAGCCTTTCCGATATGGGATACAAGCTACCTTGGGAGATTACCAGCGCACAATCACCAAATACAACAACCCGGACAAACTGATTTCCGACCACTATGTAGGAAAGAAAATGGGAGAAATCTGGGGATACCATGTAGACGGATTGTTTAAAACAGACAAAGAAGCTGCGGAATATCAGGCAAAGATTAATGACAAAGCCGTGAACGGACGTGTTTACAGTAGTAAAGTAGACGGTTATCTACGTGCCGGTGATGTACGCTTTGCCGACTTGAATGGAGACAACGTGATCGGAGCAGGAGCAGGAACCGTAGATGACCCGGGCGACAAACGGATCATCGGAAATACGACTCCAAGATACAACTATTCTTTCCGCCTGGATGCAAGCTGGAATGGTTTTGACGTATCTGCTTTCTTTCAAGGGATCGGTAAAAGAGACTGGTATCCGTCCTCCAGTTCCAGTTCACAAGGAGCGAATTCTTTCTGGGGCCCCTACTCTTTCCCTTCTACCTCATTTATAGAAAAGTCATTCCCGGAAGACTGTTGGACAGAAGATAACAGAAATGCCTTCTTCCCACGCATCAGAGGTTATCAATCCTACTCCGGAGGTTCACTCGGAACAGTCAATGACCGATATATACAGAACATTGCTTATCTGCGTTTCAAGAACCTCTCTATCGGATATACCCTGCCCATCAACAAGCGTTTTTTCGAAAAAGTCCGTGTTTATGTTTCAGGAGAGAATCTATACTATTGGTCGCCTCTGAAGAAGCATAATAAAACCATTGATCCGGAATTGGCTATCTCTAGTAGCACTTACTCATCCAACACAGGTTCGGGATATGCTTATCCACGTGTTTATACTGTTGGAGTAGATATTACTTTTTAATTAATGATTAATCAGATATAGTATGAAAGCTATCAACAAAATAATTATCCTGGGAATGGTGACAACCCTGTTCAGTAGTTGCGACCTGACACTCCTACCGGAAAATGCAGTGACACCGGAGAATTACTTTCAAAATAAATCCGACCTGGAGTTATGGACCAATCAATTTTATACTTTGCTGGATGAACCGGACGCTTCAGCCGGTACAAATGCAGACGATATGATTGACAAAGGCATGGGACAGGTGATTGAAGGTACCCGTTCGGCTGCTAGCGAAACCGGATGGTCATGGAGCAAACTCCGTCACATCAATTATTTTCTGCAACATTCCTCCAATTGTGATGATGAAACCGCCCGCAGCCAATATAACGGTGTGGCACAGTTCTTCAGAGCTTATTTCTATTTCGTAAAGGTACGTCGTTATGGAGACGTGCCCTGGTATGATCAGGTATTAGGTTCGGAAGATCAGGAATTACTGGCTAAAGCCAGAGATTCACGCGAATTTGTGATGGATCGGGTCCTCAAAGATTTCGAAGATGCCGCCACCAGCTTACCAACTAAAAGCACAGACACTCGGAACACAAGAGTCACTAAATGGGCGGCATTGGCATTTGCCAGTCAAGCTGCACTTTATGAAGGGACTTATCGGAAATACCATGGACTGGATAATTATGAGAAATACCTGGAAATTGCAGCAAGCACTGCCCGGCAGTTTATTGACGAAAGCGGCTTCAGCCTGTATAAAGAAGGAACGGAACCTTACAGAGATATGTTCTGTGCCGACAACGCCAAAACCACAGAAGTCGTACTGGCAAGAGCTTATAACTTCGAAGGTTTGCAATTATCACACTCCGTACAATTCAGCATCGCTAACCTGCAAATGGGATTTACCCGCCGGTTTATGAATCACTACCTGATGGCGGACGGAACACGTTTCACTGATAAACAAGGATATGAAACAATGTTTTACACAGACGAGGTGAAAAACCGCGATCCACGCCTGCAACAAACCGTACTTTGTCCGAACTATATCCAAAAAGGAGAAACAACCGTGACCGCCAATGACTTAACTGCTTATTGCGGCTACAGACCTATCAAATTTGTAGGTACCAAAGATCATGACGGAGCCGCTAAAAGTACCTCCGATTGGCCTTTGATGCGAGCAGCGGAAGTCTACCTGAATTATGCCGAAGCCAAAGCCGAACTGGGAACACTCAAACAAGAAGACCTGGATATCTCTATCAATAAAATTCGAGAACGGGCTAAAATGCCGGATCTGAATCTTACGGATGCCAACAGTAACCCTGATCCTTATCTGGCAGCTTGCTATCCGAATGTTGAGCAGGGAACGAATAAGGGCGTCATTCTCGAAATCCGTCGCGAACGTACAATTGAACTAGTAATGGAAGGGTTGAGACAATGGGATTTATTCCGTTGGAAAGAAGGTAAACAAATGTTCAATCATTACGTACCTTACTACGGTATTTATGTTCCCGGAGTAGGAACATACGATATGGATGGTGACGGGAAGCCTGATCTGGAAATCTACGAAACCACAGCGACCTCCCAATGTGATAATAAAAAGAAACTGGATAAGGATATCTATCTCTCCAACGGAACATCCGGTTATATTATCGGATTCCCCAAAGTTACTTATGGCAAAGACTGGAAAGAGGAAAGAGACTACTTATGGCCTATCCCTGCTGACCAGCGCGTACTTACACAAGGCATTCTAACCCAAAATCCGGGTTGGGAAGATGGACTAAGCTACTAACTAACTCTTTATTTATTTCTTCATCAGAAGGTGTATCGGAAGATAATCGATACACCTTCCCATTACTATCGCCTTTCACTAGGCTATCAAATCCTACCACCATGTTAAAACAACTTATCAAATTTTATCACATCAGCACTCCTGCGACTCCTCTTAAAAAAGACAAGAAAAAACTTAAAAGATTGCAGTGGGCTACCTTTCTTTCCGCCACAGCCGGATATGGTATTTATTATGTCTGTCGGCTAAGCCTGAATGTAGTAAAGAAACCGATTGTTGAAGAAGGAATCTTTTCAGAAACAGAGCTCGGTATTATCGGAGCAGTGTTATTTTTCACCTATGCTATCGGAAAATTCACTAACGGATTTCTGGCAGACCGCAGCAATATCAGGCGTTTCATGTCCACCGGACTGCTAATTACAGCCCTGGCAAACTTATGCCTAGGATTCACCCACTCTTTCATTCTATTCGCCATATTATGGGGAATCAGCGGATGGTTTCAGTCAATGGGGGCTGCTTCTTGCGTAGTCGGATTATCCCGTTGGTTTGAAAATAAGAAACGGGGATCGTTCTATGGCTTCTGGTCGGCAAGCCACAACATCGGGGAAGCAATGACTTTCATTATTGTCGCCTCCATTGTCAGTGCTTTAGGATGGAGATACGGTTTCATTGGAGCCGGAAGTATCGGAATAATCGGGGCATTAATCGTCTGGAGATTCTTTCATGATTCTCCGGAAAGTGAAGGGCTGCCTGCCGTCAATCATCCACAAATGCAAAGTGAAACAGGTGATGCTGCCGATTTCAACAAGGCACAACGGCAAGCTCTAATGATGCCCGCAATTTGGATACTTGCCATTTCGAGTGCATTGATGTACGTCAGCCGCTATGCCGTAAACAGCTGGGGAGTCTTCTATCTGGAAACCCAGAAAGGATATTCTACACTGGACGCCAGTTTTATCATTTCTATCGGTTCGGTTTGTGGAATTATCGGTACAATGTTTTCCGGTGTCATCTCCGACAAGTTTTTCAGTGGGCGCAGAAATGCTCCTGCACTCATCTTCGGTCTGATGAATGTAATGGCACTTTGTCTGTTTCTATTAGTTCCGGGTGTCCACTTTTGGGTAGACGCGTTATCCATGGTACTGTTCGGTACTGCGATCGGAGTACTCCTCTGTTTCTTGGGCGGATTGATGGCAGTTGACATTGCTCCCCGGAACGCTTCAGGTGCAGCATTAGGAATCGTAGGTATTGCCAGTTACATCGGGGCAGGTATACAGGATATTATGAGCGGTATTCTCATAGGAGGGCATAAAAGCATTGTCGATGGCAAAGAAATCTATGACTTTTCTTATATCAATATTTTTTGGATCGGAGCCGCATTACTCTCCGTCTTTTTTGCTTTATTGGTATGGAATGTGAAATCAAAGGATTAACAGAACTGTCAGTATCATAAAAAACGTGAGTTCTTTTCGTCCTCATATGAATTTATTTCGTATTTTTGCGTGGACATCCCCTTTTTTGATGTTCAGGAAGATAATTTGTTGTTAAAGCAAAGCGAAGATTGATATATGAGTGACGAAATCAACGAGATAACGGAAGGACATTCAGACTACAAACCGGCGGACACGCGGGACGAAAACGTAAAGCATCAGTTAACAGGCATGTACCAGAATTGGTTTCTGGACTATGCTTCATACGTTATACTGGAACGTGCCGTGCCTCATATCAATGACGGTTTAAAGCCTGTGCAACGACGTATTTTACATTCAATGAAACGTCTGGACGACGGACGGTATAATAAAGTGGCTAACATTGTGGGACACACCATGCAGTTCCACCCTCACGGTGATGCTTCTATCGGAGATGCCCTGGTACAGTTGGGACAGAAAGACCTGTTGATCGATTGTCAGGGTAACTGGGGTAATATCCTCACCGGAGACGGCGCAGCTGCTCCCCGTTATATCGAAGCACGCTTGTCCAAGTTTGCGCTGGATGTTGTCTTCAATCCCAAAACTACCGAATGGAAACTTTCTTATGACGGACGAAACAAGGAACCGGTCACTCTTCCTGTGAAATTCCCGTTATTATTAGCACAGGGAGTGGAAGGTATCGCCGTGGGACTTTCTTCAAAAATTTTACCACACAATTTCAACGAACTTTGTGATGCCTCTATCAGCTATTTACGCGGAGAGGAATTCCAACTATATCCTGATTTCCAGACAGGAGGCTCTATCGATGTAGCCAAATACAACGACGGAGAGCGTGGCGGAGCCGTGAAAGTACGTGCCAAGATCAACAAGATTGATAATAAAACGCTTGCTATCACAGAAATTCCATACGGAAAGACGACTTCGACAGTGATCGACTCTATCCTGAAAGCTGTTGATAAAGGAAAGATCAAAATTCGTAAGGTAGACGACAATACGGCTGCCAACGTAGAAATATTAGTGCACCTCGCACCCGGCACCTCATCAGATAAAACGATTGATGCTCTGTACGCTTTCACTGACTGTGAAGTAAGCATCTCGCCCAACTGCTGTATTATCGATGACAGTAAGCCACATTTCCTCACTGTGAGCAAAGTCCTGAAAAAGTCGGCAGACAATACGATGGATTTGCTGAAGCAGGAGCTGGAAATCAAGAAAGGAGAAATTCTGGAATCCCTGCATTTCTCTTCTCTCGAAAAGATATTTATCGAAGAACGCATCTATAAGGATAAAGAGTTCGAGCAATCCAAAGACATGGATGCAGCCTGTGCACATATCGACGAACGTCTGACACCTTACTATCCGACATTTATCCGTGAAGTTACGAAAGAAGATATTCTCAAGTTGATGGAAATCAAAATGGGGCGTATCCTGAAATTCAACTCAGACAAAGCAGATGAACTGATCGCCAAGATGAAAGAGGAAATTGCCGAGATTGATAACCACCTGGCTCACATCGTGGATTATACCGTCAACTGGTATCAGATGCTGAAGAACAAATACGGCAAGAATTTCCCGCGCCACACGGAATTGCGAAACTTCGACACCATCGAAGCAGCCAAAGTAGTAGAAGCAAACGAGAAACTCTATATCAACCGTGAAGAAGGATTTATCGGAACGACCTTGAAGAAAGATGAGTTCGTAGCCTGCTGTTCGGATATCGACGATGTCATTATCTTCTTCCGTGATGGTAAATATATCGTCACCCCCGTTGCCGATAAGAAATTTGTCGGTAAGAACGTTCTTTATGTCAATGTATTCAAGAAGAACGATAAACGTACAATCTACAACGTAGCCTACCGCGACGGAAAAGAAGGAACGACCTACGTAAAACGTTTCGCCGTAACTTCCGTGGTCCGCGACCGCGAATATGATGTGACACTGGGAACTCCCGATTCACGAATTACCTATTTCAGTGCCAACCCGAACGGAGAAGCCGAAATTATCAAAGTGACATTGAAGCCGAACCCGCGTGTACGCCGCATCATCTTCGAGCATGACTTCAGCGAAGTCAGTATCAAGGGACGCCAGGCACGGGGGATAATTCTCACCCGCTTGCCGGTACACAAAATATCCTTGAAACAGAAAGGCGGCTCTACTCTCGGTGGACGTAAAGTCTGGTTCGACCGTGACATACTTCGCCTCAACTATGATGGACGCGGCGAATACCTGGGAGAATTCCAAAGTGACGACTCCATACTGGTTGTACTGAACAATGGTGATTTCTACACCACCAACTTCGATTTGAGCAATCACTACGAAGACAATGTGAGCATCGTTGAGAAATTCGATCCCCATAAGGTATGGACCGCTGCACTTTATGATGCCGATCAACAGAATTACCCGTACCTGAAACGTTTCTGCTTCGAGGCCTCCAACCGCAAACAGAACTATCTGGGAGAGAATAAGAATAACCGCCTCATCTTGCTGACCGACGAATACTATCCACGCCTGGAAGTAATATTTGGTGGTCACGACAGTTTCCGTGATCCATTGGATATCGATGCAGATGAATTCATTGCTGTCAAAGGGTTCAAAGCCAAAGGAAAACGTATCACTACCTATGCCGTGGATACGATCAACGAACTTGAACCGACCCGCTTCCCCGAACCTGCGCAAGAGCAACAGGAAAGCCCTGAAGAGGAACCGGAAAATCTGGACCCGGACAACGATAAGAGTGAAGGCGATATTATTGATGAGATCACCGGGCAGATGAAATTATTCTGATGAAGAAAAAACTAATATACCTAGGGCTGACAGGATGCATCCTGTTCGCCCTTTGCACCAGATTACAAGCGCAGATTGACAGTCTGCAAACCCATCGGTATGTAACACGTGCCACCATGTACGGTGTAGGATTTACCAACGTATTCGACACCTATCTTTCGCCGCAGGAATACAAAGGAATCGACTTTCGCATTTCCCGCGAGACGATTCGGATGACCAAGTTATTCGATGGAAATGTGTCTGTGCAAAATTTCTTTCAGGCAGACATCGGTTATACCCACAACCGTGCCGATAACAATAACACCTTCTCCGGATTAGTCAACTGGAATTACGGATTACACTACCAGTTTCGGCTGACGGAGAATTTCAAATTATTAGCCGGAGGATTGATAGATGCCAACGGAGGCTTTGTCTATAATCTCCGGAACACCAACAATCCGGCGTCCGCACGGGCATACGTCAACCTGGATGCCTCCGGAATGGCTATCTGGCATTTGAAAATCAAACGGTACCCGATGGTATTACGCTATCAGGTCAACCTACCGGTGATGGGAGTGATGTTCTCACCGCACTACGGACAATCTTATTACGAGATATTCTCTCTGGGAAATTCAAGCGGAGTGATAAAGTTCACCTCCCTGCACAACCAGCCTTCATTGCGTCAGATGCTCTCCGTCGACTTACCGATAGGATATACCAAAATGCGATTCAGCTATCTGGCCGATTTGCAACAGTCCAATGTAAACAATATCAAGACACATACCTACTCGCACGTATTCATGGTAGGATTTGTGAAAGACCTATACCGTATCCGAAACAAAAAAAGAACAGCTTTGCCTTCATCGGTTAGAGCCTACTAAGAGAACAAAAATTTAATGTTGAAACTTCAAGCGAGATCAATTAAGAATGAGAAATAAGATTAGACAAATGCTTTGGCTGCTCTGCTGTCTTCCGGTATTGACCGGTTGCATCGGAGAAGAAGAGTACGCTAATGATCCTGTAGGAAACTTCGAACAACTATGGAAGATCATCGACGAACAGTATTGTTTTCTTGAAGCAAAAGGTATTGACTGGGATGCCGTTCACGACCAATATAGCCCACTGATTATTCCGACAATGTCTAATGACGACCTGTTCGACATCCTAAGCCAGATGCTATACATTTTAAAAGACGGACATGTCAATCTATCCTCTGCCAAACGTACTTCTTTCTACGATGAATGGTATCAGGGTTACGACTGGAACTACCGGGAAGATATTCTCTATCAAACTTATCTGGGCAGTGCCAGTACAGGATACTACACATCCGCCGGTTTAAAGTATAAAATATTCGATAACAACATAGGATATATTCGTTACGAAAGTTTCAGCTCCGGAGTCGGAGACGGCAACTTGGATGAAGTTCTTCTCTACTTGGCCACCTGCAACGGATTAATCATCGATGTACGTGATAACGGAGGCGGAAACCTGACCAATTCCACCCGGATCGCCGCCCGGTTTACCAACGAAAAAGCGCTCACCGGATATATACAGCATAAAACCGGACCGGGACATAATGATTTCTCCAAGATGGAGCCGATCTATCTGGAACCATCCAACAGTATCCGGTGGCAAAAGAAAGTAATCATCCTGACCAATCGTCGCTGTTATAGTGCTACCAATGACTTTGTGAATGCGATGCGTAGCTTAAACAAGGACAATGAAGATAAACGAATCATCCAGTTAGGTGACTGGACCGGAGGTGGTTCGGGACTTCCTTTCTCATCGGAATTACCTAATGGATGGAGCATCCGTTTCTCCGCCAGTCCGCATTTCGATAAAAACAAGCAACCCTTGGAAGAAGGTATTGAACCGAATATTGCTATCAATATGTCTGAATCAGACCAACTTAAGCACAAAGACACTCTGATTGAAAAAGCATTCGAAATCTTAAGTGAATAACTTTATTGTCGAATTATTTGCCAAATCAGAAAATCTTCCTATCTTTGCACCGCTAAACAAAAAAGCTACACATGCGGATGTGGCGTAATTGGTAGCCGCGCCAGACTTAGGATCTGGTGCCGTGAGGCGTGTAGGTTCGAGTCCTATCATCCGCACCAAAATAAACTAGAAGCCTTCAAGATACTATCTTGGAGGCTTTTTAATTAGTTAAACATGAATAAACATCAACTTTGCTGCATCGGTCACATCACATTAGACAAAGTAGTCACTCCTCAAAACACTGTCTACATGCCGGGAGGAACAGCTTTTTACTGCTCACATGCCATCCGTCATTTTAATGATATTGATTATGCGCTGGTAACGGCAGTAGGCGCCACCGAAATGAAGGTTGTAGAGCAACTACGCGAAGTGGGTATTAACGTAACCGCCTTACCTAGCAAACACTCCGTATACTTCGAAAACATCTATGGCGCCAATCCGGACGACCGCACCCAACGTGTATTAGCGAAAGCCGATCCGTTCACCGCCAGCCAACTCAAAGAGATAGATGCACAAATCTACCACCTCGGTTCTCTGCTGGCAGATGATTTTTCATTAGAAGTCATCAAAGCATTATCCCAAAAAGGTTTGATTGCAGTAGATTCGCAAGGTTACCTGCGCGAGGTTCGTGACACTCACGTCTATCCGGTGGACTGGACAGACAAGCGAGAAGCTTTGCAATATATTCATTTCCTCAAAGTCAACGAGCATGAAATGGAAGTGTTGACCGGTCTTTCCGATCCGCATGAAGCTGCCCGTCAATTATATAAATGGGGAGTAAAAGAAGTATTAGTCACATTGGGAAGCATGGGTTCACTTATTTTCAACGGAAAGGAATTTTATCGCATCCCGGCCTATAAACCCAAAGAAGTGGTAGATGCAACAGGATGTGGAGACACCTATACCATCGGCTATCTATACCAACGGGTATCAGGAGCCGACATTGAAGAAGCAGGACGTTTTGCTGCAGCCATGTCCACATTAAAAATAGAGAAATCCGGTCCTTTCAGTGGCAGCAAAGAAGATGTTATTCGATGCATGACCACTGCGGAACAAATGTTTTAAAACAGGAAATCTTAAAACCAACAATATATATACAAAAGAGGTACCACCCCCAGCTGGCAATCCTCATCCTATTATTCAGGCATGAATCACCCCGATTCGTGCCTGAACTTTTTTCAACAGTCACCTCCCTTTTAGTGTTAAAAACAGGCTTTCCCTCTTTTTTCCAAAATCTTTTTTGAATTTCGTTTGTTTCCTTTGTTACTCTCGCCAAAAGACGGCAGAAAAAAGACTTCAACCTAAATAATAACAAATGGAAAAATTTAATGCAATGAGGACTAGACTTTTACAACATCTTCAGAAAAAAGCCATCAGGTCAAGGAGCATCATGACGCTTGTTTGCCTGCTACTGGCCTCTGCATCAGTCTTTGCACAGACAAAGACGGTGACAGGAACAGTGACGGATGCTGCCAATGAGCCATTGATCGGTGCATCGGTACTCGTACAAGGAACTTCCACCGGAACCATCACGGATATGGACGGTAAATATTCAATCTCTGTCACTCCGGAGGACGTGCTGGCATTTTCATACGTGGGAATGACTTCGCAAAGCGTCAAAGTGGGAACACAGAGTGTAATCAATGTCACTTTAAAAGAAGACTCGCAAGTGCTAGCCGAAACAGTCGTTATCGGATACGGTAGTGCAAAGAAAAGAGACTTGACAGGTTCTATCACCAATGTCAAAGGAGAAGAAATAGCCAACAAACCGGCTATGAATCCGCTGTCTTCCCTCCAGGGAAAGGTGGCAGGTGTGCAGATTGTAAACTCCGGACGGGCCGGATCTGATCCGGAAATCCGTATCCGCGGAACAAACTCCATCAACGGATATAAACCGCTTTACATTGTCGACGGACTATTCAACGACAACATCAATTTTCTGAATCCGGAAGACATCGAGTCTATGGAGATTCTGAAAGACCCGTCATCTTTGGCTATCTTCGGTGTTCGCGGTGCGAACGGTGTGATTATCATCACCACAAAGAAAGCCAAAGAGGGACAGACGCTGGTGAATATCAACACTTCTTTCGGTTTCAAAAAAGTGGTGGATAAGGTGAAAATGGTGAATGGTTCACAATTCAAGGAACTATATAGCGAACAACTTGCCAATCAGGGAGACGCTCCGTTCGATTATACCGGTTGGGATGCCAATACAGACTGGCAAGACGAAATTTTCCAAACTGCTTTCATTACAAACAACAACATTAGTATTACAGGGGCTTCGCCCAAACATAGCTTCTATCTGGGTGTAGGCTACTCTTACGAACAGGGAAACATTGAGCATGAGAAATTCAGCAAGGTGACCATCAACGCCAGCAATGATTATAAGATTACAGACTTCTTGAAAGTCGGTTTTCAGTTTAACGGAGCACGTATGCTCCCTGCCGATTCCAAGCAGGTACTGAATGCTCTTCGTGCCACTCCTATTGCTCCGGTGTATAACGAAGAATATGGATTATATACCTCTCTGCCCGAATTCCAGAAAGCACAGATCAACAACCCGATGGTAGATATAGGCTTAAAAGCGAATACTACCAAAGCCGAGAATTATCGGGCATCGGGTAACATTTACGGTGAAGTGGACTTCCTGAAACATTTCAAATTCAAAGCTACGTTCTCAATGGATTATGCATCCAATAACGGACGTACCTACACACCGATCGTAAAAGTATATGATGCCGCAGTTAGCGGAAACGTCTCTACGTTGGGAACAGGAAAGACAGAAGTCAGCCAGTTCAAGGAAAATGAGACGAAAGTACAGAGCGACTATGTATTAACCTATACCAATAGTTTCGATAATGGCAATCATAACCTGACTGCAACCGCCGGTTTTACGACTTACTACAACTCTTTGAGCCGGTTGGACGGAGCACGTAAACAAGGTGTAGGACTGGTTATCCCCGACGATCAGGACAAATGGTTTGTCAGCATCGGTGATGCCGCCACAGCCACCAATGGAAGTACCCAATGGGAACGCAGTACGTTATCCGTGCTTGCACGTGTCATCTATAATTATAAAGGCAAATATCTGTTCAACGGTTCATTCCGCCGGGATGGTTCTTCCGCTTTCTCCTATACAGGCAATGAATGGCAAAACTTCTTCTCCCTGGGTGGAGGTTGGCTGATGTCTGAAGAAGAATTCATGAAAGATATCAAATGGCTTGACATGTTGAAAATCAAAGCATCCTACGGTACACTGGGAAACCAGAATCTGGATAAAGCCTATCCTGCCGAACCGCTATTGACCAATGCCTACTCGGCAGTCTTCGGAAAGCCTTCTATCATTTATCCGGGCTACCAACTGGCTTATCTGCCTAACCCTAACCTCCGTTGGGAAAAAGTAGAAGCATGGGAAGCCGGATTCGAAACGAATGTTCTTCGTAACCGCTTGCATTTTGAAGGTGTTTATTACATGAAGAACACCAAAGACTTGCTGGCAGAAGTTCCCGGTATTTCCGGAACAATCCCCGGCATCGGTAACTTGGGACAGATTCAGAATAAAGGAGTAGAAATGGCAGTGACCTGGCGTGACCAGATCGGCGAATGGGGATATTCTGTCAGTGCTAACCTGACTACCATCAAGAATGAAGTGAAGAGCCTCGTTCAGGATGGATATTCCATCATTGCCGGAGATAAGCAACAAAGTTATACGATGGCGGGTTATCCTATCGGATATTTCTACGGATATAAGGTAGCAGGCGTTTATCAGTCACAAGCCGACATCGATGCATCTCCGGAAAACACACTGGCAACAGTTACCCCCGGTGACTTGAAATTTGCCGATGTCAACGGTGATGGTAAAATCACTCCGGAAGACCGTACCATGATAGGCAATCCGACTCCTAAAGTAACTTACGGTTTATCTCTCGGAGTAGATTACAAAAACTGGTCGTTAGGCATCGACATGATGGGACAGGGTGGAAACAAGATTTACCGCACATGGGACAATTACAACTTCGCCCAATTCAACTACCTGGAGCAACGCCTGGGCCGTTGGCACGGAGAGGGTACTTCCAACACGCAACCCTTGTTGAATACCAAACATTCCATCAATACGATGAACTCCGACTATTACATTGAGAACGGAAATTTCTTCCGTATCCGTAATATACAGTTGGCTTACGCATTCGACAAGAGCCTGCTTGCAAAGATACGTTTACAGGCACTCAAGGTTTATGTGAACATACAGAACCTGAAGACATGGAAACATAACACCGGATATACACCGGAATTGGGAGGTACCGCTACTGCATTCGGAGTAGACAACGGCAGCTATCCCGTACCGGCAGTCTATACTTTCGGAATCAACTTAACATTCTAGTGATAAGGTGTCACTGCCAGTTTTCCATGCGGGACACCACTTTAATCTTTAAAACTATCATTATATGAAACTGAATAAATATATATTTGCAACCCTTATCACTTCAACTGCCTTATTTCTAGGTGGTTGTAGTGACTTCCTGGACCGCAGTCCACAAGGACAGTTCACGGAAGATGATAATCCGAACGCACTGGTCAACGGTAAGATTTACAACGTCTATACGATGATGCGTAATTATGATGTCACCGCCGGACCTCCTGCACTTGCCATCCACTGTTTCCGTTCCGAAGATTCGGAAAAAGGAAGTATTTCCAGTGACGGTTCTGATGTAGCCGAAATGTACGACGACTTCCTGTACACACCGACCAACGGTTTGCTGGGTGCTTATTGGGGGAAAAATTATGCCATCATCTACCAATGCAATGACATACTTACCGCCATCGCAGATAAAGAAACAGCCGGACAGACAGAGGCTGAAGACATTATCAATAAAGGAGAGGCTTCTTTCTTCCGCGCCTATTGTTACTTCAACCTAGTAAGAGCCTTCGGTGAAGTTCCTCTGGTAACTTATAAAATCAATGATGCTTCGGAAGCCAATATCCCGAAAACAACGGTGGATAAAATCTACGAGCAGATAGACAACGACCTGAAAACAGCGGAAGAGTCATTGCCGGAAACATGGAGTACCGAATACACCGGACGCTTGACCTGGGGAGCTGCCCGTTCTTTACACGCGCGTACTTATATGATGCGCAACGATTGGAACAATATGTACACAGCCTCTACCGACGTTATTAAAAAAGGATTGTACAACCTGAAGACTTCCTACGATGAGATATTCACGGACGACGGCGAAAACAATGGCGGTTCCATATTCGAACTGCAATGCACAGCTACTGCCGCTCTTCCTCAAAGTGATATTATCGGTAGCCAATTCTGTGAAGTACAAGGAGTACGTGGAGCTGGTAAATGGGACTTAGGCTGGGGATGGCACATGGCAACAGAATATATGGCACAGGCTTATGAGCCAGGTGACCCGCGTAAAAACGCCACCCTACTCTACTTCCGCCACTCAGATGATGAGCCTATCACCCCGGAAAACACCAATGAGCCTTATGGCGAATCTCCGGTTTCTCCGGCAATAGGGGCTTACTTCAATAAGAAAGCATATACCGATCCGGCTTTGCGTAAAGAATACACCAACAAGGGATTCTGGGTAAACATTCGCTTGATTCGCTACGCAGATGTATTATTGATGGGAGCTGAATCAGCCAACGAAAAAGGAATCCCGGGTGAAGCAATCGACTATTTGGAACAGGTCCGCGCACGTGCCAGAGGTACCAATACCAATATATTGCCTAAAGTAACGACCACCGACCAGGGAGAACTGCGTGATGCCATCCGCCACGAACGCCGTGTGGAACTGGGAATGGAATTCGACCGTTTCTACGATCTTGTTCGTTGGGGTATTGCAAAGGAAGTACTGCACGCAGCCGGTAAAACAAATTATCAAGACAAAAACGCATTACTGCCATTGCCTCAAACAGAGATTGACAAGTCTAAAGGAGTACTGGTACAGAACCCCGACTATCAATAAAAAAGTTTCTCGGTGCCGAACGGTTGTTTCCTCGGTGCCGAAACTACTGTTTCTCGGTGTCGAACAATGTCCTCCTCGGTGCCGGACATTCAACATATAGGGAGGACTTTATAGTAACGGATATAAAAGTAGGAATAATAGCATGATATACAAAAAGTTAAGTCTATCCATCCTGTTGTTTGCCGCAGGTTTTCTGACCGCATCGGCACAGAAGTCGCCACAGGATATGGATCGCTTCATCGACGTATTGATGAACAAAATGACTTTGGAAGAAAAGATAGGACAGTTGAACCTTCCCGTCACCGGAGAGATTACTACGGGACAAGCCAAAAGCAGCGATATTGCCGCTAAAATCAAGAAAGGCGAAGTGGGAGGACTGTTCAACCTGAAAGGAGTGGAGAAAATACGTGAAGTACAAAAGCAGGCTGTGGAAGAATCCCGTTTAGGAATTCCATTACTGTTCGGTATGGACGTTATTCACGGATACGAAACGATGTTCCCCATCCCACTCGGATTGTCTTGCACCTGGGATATGACTGCCATAGAGGAATCTGCCCGCATTGCAGCCGTAGAGGCCAGTGCCGACGGCATCTCATGGACTTTCAGCCCGATGGTGGATATTTCACGCGACCCTCGTTGGGGACGTGTGTCCGAAGGTAACGGTGAAGACCCGTTTCTCGGAGCCATGATTGCCGAAGCGATGGTGCGTGGCTATCAAGGGAAGAACATGGAACGGAATGATGAAATCATGGCTTGTGTAAAACACTTTGCACTATATGGTGCGGGAGAAGCAGGACGTGACTATAACACCGTAGATATGAGCCGTCAGCGGATGTTCAATGATTATATGCTGCCGTATGAAGCAGCCGTTGAAGCAGGTGTAGGTAGCGTAATGGCT
The DNA here is from genome assembly GCF_025147085.1 of Bacteroides sp. D2. NCBI lineage: Bacteria > Pseudomonadati > Bacteroidota > Bacteroidia > Bacteroidales > Bacteroidaceae > Bacteroides > Bacteroides sp. D2. The sequence goes on from NZ_CP102261.1 coordinate 750,635, forward strand.
TCTTTTAATGAAGTGGATGGTATTCCGGCCACTGCCAACAAATGGCTGATGACAGACATTCTCCGCGGACAGTGGGGATTCAACGGTTTTGTGGTAACCGATTATACGGGTATTTCAGAAATGATCGATCATGGTATCGGTGATCTTCAAACGGTATCCGCCCGTGCCATCAATGCCGGAGTGGATATGGATATGGTAAGCGAAGGCTTTGTAGGAACATTGAAGAAATCCGTTCAGGAAGGAAAAGTCTCTATGGAAACGTTGAATACTGCCTGTCGCCGTATTCTGGAAGCCAAATATAAACTGGGATTATTTGATAATCCTTATAAATATTGCGATCCGAAACGTCCGGCACGCGACATCTTTACCAAAGCGCATCGCGATGCAGCCCGCAGGATTGCAGCAGAAAGTTTCGTTCTCCTAAAGAACGACAGCCCCGACGGTAATCCGAACGGAAATCCGTTACTGCCTTTCAATCCGAAAGGAAATATTGCAGTGATCGGTCCGTTGGCAAACAGCCGGAGTAATATGCCGGGTACATGGAGCGTAGCAGCCGTGCTCGACCGCTGCCCTTCTCTCGTGGAAGGACTGAAAGAGATGACTGCCGGAAAAGCGAATATCATGTACGCCAAAGGAAGTAATTTGATTAGTGATGCAAGTTACGAAGAACGGGCAACGATGTTCGGTCGTTCCCTGAACCGCGATAACCGCACCGACCAACAATTGTTGGATGAAGCGTTGAACGTAGCCCGCCGGTCGGACATTATCATCGCTGCCTTAGGCGAATCTTCCGAAATGAGTGGTGAAAGTAGCAGCCGCACGGATTTAAACATTCCCGATGTACAGCAGAATCTGTTGAAAGAGCTTTTAAAGACAGGCAAACCGGTAGTATTGGTATTATTTACAGGCCGTCCGCTTACGTTGAGCTGGGAACAGGAACATGTACCCGCCATTCTGAATGTATGGTTTGGAGGTAGTGAAGCAGCTTATGCCATTGGCGACGCCCTCTTCGGCTATGTCAATCCGGGTGGTAAACTGACTATGACTTTCCCGAAGAACGTAGGCCAGATACCTCTTTATTATGCGCACAAAAATACCGGACGTCCTTTGAAAGAAGGTAAATGGTTTGAGAAATTCCGCAGTAACTATCTCGATGTGGATAATGATCCGCTTTATCCGTTCGGTTATGGTCTTTCTTATACAACTTTCTCTTACAGTGACATCGACTTGAGCCATTCCAGCATGGATATGACCGGATCATTGACCGCAGCAGTGGAAGTTACCAATACCGGAACATGGCCCGGCACGGAAGTGGTACAGCTTTATATCCGTGACGTTTTAGGCAGCAGCACCCGCCCCGTCAAAGAGTTGAAAGGCTTCCAGAAAATATTCCTGGAACCGGGAGAGATGAAGATTGTCCGTTTCAAGATTGCACCGGAAATGCTACGGTATTATAATTATGACCTGCAACTGGTTGCCGAACCGGGCGACTTTGAAGTGATGATTGGTACGAACAGCCGGGATGTGAAAACTGCGAAATTCACATTAAACTAAATACACTCTTATGATGAAAGATAAATATCAAAGAATAATCGAGATGAACGCACTTCCTCTGATGTTGCTGTTTCTATCCGCCATCGCCCTGACTTTCCAGAGTTGTAAAGGGAAAAGCAAAAAAGACAACCTTTCTGCCGCCACCGACTCGCTGTCGGACGACGCATTAATGGATACCGTTCAGCGACGGACTTTCCTCTACTTCTGGGAAGGTGCCGAACCGAATAGCGGTCTGGCTCCCGAACGGTATCATGTGGACGGCGTATATCCTGAAAATGATGCCAACGTAGTCACTTCCGGTGGCAGCGGTTTCGGCATCATGGCTATCCTTGCGGGAATCGACCGCGGTTATGTCACCCGCGAAGAAGGACGGACGCGCATGGAACGCATCGTTTCTTTCCTCGAAAAAGCAGACCGTTTCCACGGAGCCTACCCCCACTGGTGGTATGGTGACACCGGAAAGGTGAAACCGTTTGGCCAGAAAGACAACGGAGGCGACCTGGTAGAGACAGCTTTCCTCATACAAGGTCTGCTTGCCGTACACCAATATTACGTCAACGGAAATGAGAAAGAGAAAGCACTCGCTCAACGTATCGACCGGATTTGGCGGGATGTCGACTGGAACTGGTACCGGAAAGGCGGGCAAAATGTCCTTTACTGGCATTGGAGTCCGACGTATGGCTGGGAAATGAATTTCCCCGTACATGGTTACAACGAATGTATGATTATGTATATTCTTGCCGCCGCTTCTCCTACACATGGAGTACCTGCCGCTGTTTATCATGACGGTTGGGCACAGAACGGAGCCATCGTCTCTCCCCATAAAGTAGAAGGAATCGAATTGCATCTCCGCTATCAGGGCACGGAAGCCGGACCGCTTTTCTGGGCTCAATATTCTTTCCTCGGACTTGATCCGGTAGGATTGAAAGATGAATACTGCCCCAGCTACTTCCACGAAATGCGCAACCTGACATTAGTCAACCGTGCCTACTGCATCCGCAACCCCAAACATTACAAAGGTTTCGGACCGGATTGTTGGGGACTGACTGCCAGCTACTCCGTCGATGGATATGCAGCTCATTCACCCAACGAGCAGGACGACAAAGGAGTCATCTCCCCTACCGCCGCACTTTCATCGATTGTCTATACACCGGAGTATTCCATGCAAGTAATGCACCATTTGTATGGTATGGGAGATAAAGTGTTCGGTCCTTTCGGGTTCTATGATGCTTTCAGCGAAACGGATAATTGGTATCCGCAACGGTATCTGGCTATCGATCAGGGACCTATCGCTGTAATGATCGAAAATTACCGGACAGGGTTGTTATGGAACCTTTTCATGAGCCATCCTGACGTACAAGCCGGATTGACCAAACTTGGTTTTAACACCAACAAGCAAGATGTGAGACAGAAATAAGTGGGAACCACGGTGCGTGGAAGTGGTCTACTGACCACCTCCGCCACCAGTGTTTCCACCTCCTCCGCCACCTTTCACATCATCATTGTCGATGCTGCGTGCAGCTTTCTTCACACTGGCTTTCAACTCTCCAATCCGATAGCTGACGCTAAAGCCAAAATACCGGCTTGGATACTTGCTCGAACTCCTCGATATATAATTAGCCCCTTCGGTATGGCTATTGTAAGTTCTGTATTTCTCAAAGAAATTACTACAATAAACGTTCAAGGACAAACGTTCCTCTTTCATAAAAGAACGGCTTAATCCCAAACTATAATAATTATAGCCAGAACTTCTTCCCTGCAAATTGATACGTGGCGTACTTCCACCTCCGTTCAAACTCAAACGGATTTTCCCCGGTAAAGTCTGTTGAATTCCTCCATACGCAGAAGCATTCCATCCATAATTATGCAGTCCCTCTGAAGGACTCTTTAAATCATTATAATTTCCCCGTCCATTGATATAAATTCTCGTTTTAGGAGAGGCATTCCAATTCAAATAAAAGTTTAATCCTGTCTCCCGGCTCTTTCCAATATTATCATACGTACTGTACAAAGCATCTTTGGGAGCATGATGACCACCCTCAAAGTTTTCCCCCTCTTCAGCATCAATCAAGCGACTAACTCTTTCAATTCCATTGTTATTGAAAGAATGACGCAACGAAAGATTAATATTGAACTTGGCTGTAAAACTGCTATAAGACAAATCGAAAGAATGACTCTTTTCACTTTTCAGATTCGGATTTCCCTGATTGATAAACATCGGATTCTGATTATCGAAATAAGGATTCAAGTTCCAGATACCCGGACGCCAAATACGCATATTATATCCGCCACGAAGATTCTGCGTCTTGCCGAGCTTTATACCCAATGAAACAGAAGGGATCAAATCGCTAAAATCAGAGCTGAAATTCTCACCCGGACCGACCAGATACTTCACTTCTTGTATGGTTTGCTCATAACGAAGCCCAGGTTTAAAAGTGAAATCCTTATATTTCAGTGTATACCCGGCATAAGCGGAAATAATATGATTCAAATGGCGGTATTCACTACTGCGATCTTCACTATACGTATAGTCTTCACTCCCTCTTGGAGCGTCATAAAGTCTATTATCACTGGAGTTGCGTCGGAAAATATATTTGGCACCGGTTTCAATCGTATGTAGTTTTCCAATCGGAGTGGTATAGTCCACTTGGAAAGTCTGTTCCATTGTATTCGTTTTTCCGTCCGAATGGAAATTCTTCAAATTCAACCTGTCAATAACCTCCTGTTTGTTTTCATCAAATTCAATATCCAGATAAGTATTATATAAATCAGAAGTTTGAGGCTGGGAGTTGATTTTATAAGAGAAAGTAATCATTCGCTCTTTATTCTTTCTGGAAGTACGCTGATAATCTATATTCCCATTGATAGAATACCATGAATCTTTTCCATGGTTGTCTGTTCTATAACGATACGCAAAATCCTGGAAGTCCGCTCCGTGAAGAATCGTATTCCCACCACTATCGTCTTTTCTATTGCTACCATACATTCCAAAAGCCACAGTCAACAACCTCAATGTGTCGATCTCATAACTCGCCTCCAAATTACCATATTGAAAGTTTCCTTTCGACTTAGAACTATTTTCCGATTCCAGATATTTCTCATTTTCACCACTGGGATTATAAATTTCCCTGTAACCGCTGGAATAGCCACGCGGACTATTATCATAATTATAGTTATAATTGACAGAAACCGTCAGTTTGTTCTGCTTCACCATTGCATAAGTACCTGCACCTACTCCGTTGTTGTTGGCATTTCCTCTGAAAGTAGCCGTATATCCTTCAAATCCGGTACCCACTGTGACGATATTCAGAATACCTCCGATACCTTCCGCATCATATTTAGCTCCCGGTGAAGTAATCACCTCAATATATTTAATCGTATTCGCCGGCATACTTTTCAGCACTTCCTTCGGATTATTGCTCATCATATTATTGGGCTTTCCATTCACATGAATCTTGAAACTGCTACTGCCGTTCACCTGTACATTGTCTTCTCCATCCACCGTGACCAGAGGAACTTTTCGAAGCATCTCCAATATACTGTTCGATTTTGAATCCGGATCATCTTCAATATTATATTCGATTTTATCCACATCTACCTTTACCAAAGGTTTCTGTGCAACAACCTCCACTCCTTTCAACACATTATTGGCTTCTGAAGAAATCATCGTTCCCAAATCAATCTCCCTGACCGAAGGTTTTAAAGTGAACTCTTTTACTATAGGCGACTTGCCAATGGAAAAAATTGTGATTATATAACTACCTGCAGCAGCATTCAGTTTTTCCTGAAATTTACCATTCGCCCCTGTGACCGCCATCTTTACGGCTTTATCCGGAGCATTTTTAGGAGTTATCTTAATCGTAGCATACGGTTCTCCTTCTTGTGTTAAAGAATCAAGAAGTACTCCTTTGATAGTATAAGAAGGAGCCGTGGATTTTTGTGCCCACCCAGCCACAGACGTGGCGAACACGAATAGCAATAGTAGTAACAGTCTGTGTTTCATGACTAGAAATATTTAGTTTATGTTTATTAGATGCATAACATTCAAAAATGCTGCAAAGTCAGAGGCCAAAAGTAATTGGTTTATCCACACTTACGAAGTTTTCGGAGTTAAGAATATGAAACGAATGGATAAAATATCTTATTACAGTATATTTCTAGTATATTTAAACATTCCCGTTTAAGGGTAACAAATCTTCTTTATTTGAAGTGAAATAAAGATGATATATACCGTTGTATCGGCCGTTTCAGCCGCCTTAAGTCAGCGCAGATTCTTCCTATCCAGCAACCGTCTAATTCTTGTTCATATTTCGTGAGTACTTTCTTACAATCCCGGAGCCGGGCGTTTTGCCTTTCCATAGCCAATAATATCTCGCTTATCCGGGCAATTTGTTCTCTTTGACACAAGAGTTCTTTATCCTGGCAACCGATAATTTCAGCATATAAGTTACAGATATTTGCCTTTTCAATACATAGTTCTTCCAATGTATCGATATACTCGGCTGTAATTCGGTCTTTATTCTGATACAGGAATCCTTCAACACTTTCTTCATCCACAACAGTGATCCCTTCTTCACACGACATAGGAAATCTTTTCATCTCCGCCCAAAGCCAGATAACCTCTTTGTTAATTCCATACTTGACCGCCGCTTCTTCTACGCTAATCCATTTCGACATAATGCTCTTGTTTTAATGTGTTCCACAATAAAGATTGAATATTATTTTGTTTATGTGACACAACGGGCATCCACGTTTTCTGTATTTCAGGCGGACGGGGAATTGTTTAGATTAAACTTTTTGGGGTAATCATAACCGACCGGATACAAGAAAGACGTGAATGCTGTTGTACCATTATCTCCACTCGAGGTCTTAGCATACCCTATAGAAAGACAATGATAACAACAGACACCCACGCCAATCGTTTATATATAACACATCTTTAACGGATATGTTGATTATAAAACCGTTCGCGTGGAATATCTGTTGAATCATCTCTCCTCTATATGAAATTGCTAAGTTTCGAGTGGGAGAGATAATACATTACATATTCCATTTAGTAATATATACCGCCTCCCGCTAGTTTCATCACGCTGATGAGCAGAAAGCGTATGACAAAGATATATATATTTTTTTAAATGCAGTGGAAATATGGAAATAAATGCAGGAAGTTATGTATATCCAGCAGGCTCTCTCATACATAAAAATGAAAATCCTCTTTCACCCTATCACCGCCTTTCTGAAACTCCCTATTTATAATACTTTCAGCATGGTGACAGGTTATTATTAACCTATCACCTCATCTATCACCTATCACCGCCTATTTTTTGAAAAAGCCTATAGCAAACAGTCGTTTTAATAAGGGGTAATTCTTATTTCATACTTAGATGCTCTTGTTTTCATGCCTTGAAACACTTGGTTTCAAAGGCTAGAAACTTTAGTTTCATACTGATAAAACTAAAGTTTCTCCATGGAGGAACTAAAGTTTCAAAGCGGGGGAACAAGAGTTTCCCGCCTTGAAACTAATAGTTTCGAGGCACGAAACATTTTGTTTCAAGCTACGACATTCTTCATTTCAGTATACTAATGAGATTAACTCGCTATACAATAGAATTTAAAGACCACATAAAAGAGCAAAATCCGTCTCATAAGATAAATAATAAATAAGTACGAAAAAACTTGGCATACCGGATAATAAAGCCTACCTTTATAAGCCTTTAATAAAAAACATAAACAATAATCACTTTTGACATGAAACTTACTTTAATGCGGGACAACGACGGAACATCAACCATGCGGACGTTGGACATAAACCTACAAATAGAAGCGATGAAGCATGAAACGAAAGCCCGCCCGATAAGTAATCTACGGACAAGCATACGTTATGCCTCACCGGACAGTAAACTGGAAGCAGCTCAAAAACTACCCAAAGTTATCCCTGCGGCTAACTTCCGCAAAACAACAAATGGCGCACAAATGACCGGATATAACGGCATTGTACAAATAGAAGTGAATCATCTGGCAAACCGGACAGAAGTAAACCGTATCAAACAAGAGGCAGCAGAACTTACACAGACTTTTGCCGCTTTTATGGGTTCCAGCGGTCATTCCGTAAAAATATGGCTACGCTTCACCCGCCCGGACAAATCACTTCCCAAAGACCGGGAAGAAGCAGAAATATTCCAGGCTCACGCCTACAGAAAAGCCGTCAGTCTTTATCAACCGGCACTCTCCTACTCCATCGAACTCAAAAATCCGACATTGGAGCAATTCTGCCGGCAAACGTGTGATCCGGAACTTTACTATAATCCTGACTCCACCGTCATTTATATGCGTCAGCCACTGGAAATGCCATCGGACACAACCTACAAAGAATCCGTACAGGCAGAAACATCTCCTTTCAAACGACTGATTCCCGGTTATGACAGCTTTGAAACTTTGTCCGCACTCTTCGAAGCAGCCCTGAACAAGGCTTACCACTCATTAAGCGAACTTCAGCCAAACACACACCTACATTCCGACGAAGATCTCAAGCCATTATTGGTCCACTTGGCGGAAAACTGTTTTCAGGCAGGCATACCGGAAGAAGAAACAGCCCGTTGGGCAATCGCTCATTTCTATACCAAGAAGAAAGAATTTCTCATCCGGCAAACTGTACAGAATGTATATACCGGAGCCAAAGGATTCGGACAAAAATTACCTTTATCGACAGAGCAGGAATTGGAATTCCGAACGGAAGAGTTTATGCAACGCCGGTACGAATTTCGTTACAACACAATGACGACTGTTACGGAATATCGCGAACGGAACACCTTTTGTTTTTGTTTCCGCCCCATCACCAACCGTATACGCAACAGTATCGCCATGAACGCACGCCTGGAAGGCCTCAACTTATGGGATCGGGACGTGATCCGTTACCTCGATTCCGACCGCATCCCGATATTCAACCCTATTGAGGATTTTCTTTTCGGAGTAGATGTCCGTTGGGACGGACACGACCGGATTCGTGAACTGGCTTCCCGTGTTCCTTGCAACAACATTCACTGGCCAGATTTATTTTACCGTTGGTTTCTAAATATGGTGGAACATTGGCGTCACACCGATCGCAAGTATGCCAATTGTACAGTACCGTTATTAGTCGGGCCGCAAGCCTATCGAAAATCGACTTTCTGCCGGAGTTTGTTGCCACCGGAATTACAGATATACTATACCGACCGCATTGATTTCAGTAACAAAAGGGATGCCGAGCTGGCTCTAAATCGTTTCGCGCTCATTAACATGGACGAGTTCGATCAAAACAGAGTGAGTCAACAGGCTTTCCTGAAGCATATCCTGCAAAAGCCTGTAGTTAATATCCGTCGCCCCCATGGTACAGCCACACAAGAGATGCGCCGTTACGCTTCATTTATAGGAACAAGCAACCACAAGGACTTACTGACTGACACTTCCGGAAGCCGACGCTACATTGTTATCAATGTGACCGGCCCGATTGACTGTTCTCCGATTGATTACGAACAACTTTATGCACAAGCAATACACGATATTTACAGGGGAGAACGTTACTGGTTCGACACTGAAGATGAAAAGGTTATGACCGAAGCCAATCAGGAATTTCAAGTGATCCCTATTGCGGAGCAGTTATTCCACCAATTTTTCCGGGCTGCTAAAGAAGAGGAGGAAGAATATGAGTTACTTCTTGCTATTGAGATACTGGAGCAGGTGCAGCACGACAGTAAAATTCATATATCTGATTGCAATATTATTCAATTCGGGAGAATATTACAAAAGAATCAAGTGCCTTCTATACACACCAAACGTGGGAATGTTTATAAAGTGGTTCGAATCAAACCGAAAAGAGAATAATTATACGCTTTTCCATAAGGTGATAGGTGAAAGATATGGTGATAGGTTAGATACGACCTATCACCATTCTGTAAACACGATGAACAAGGCATTTCAGAATGGCGGTGATAGGTTGAAAGAGGAATTGACGAAATTAATAAGGAGAGAATAAACATCAAATAGCATTCTGTCTTTTCTTAATTTCACTTCATCCTTTCCTTACTCCAATCCCGGCCATGCTTTTGTTGAATAAGTAGCTTCAAGTGCATTTTCAAGATTATCATTCAAGTTCGGAAAGAAATCAATTCCTGTTTTTTCTTCCAGTTCGTCTATTGATAATGCATAGTCAACAAGCTTTATTGTTTTTGAAGGTTTGTCGTCTGTATGTTCTGCCCAAAAAGCAATTGCTTTGAAAGAATCTCCCTTTTTAAACAACAAAGCCATATAATAATATTTAGGAACAGGTTTGCTACGGTCACCGCCTATATATTCTTTAACTTGTTCTTCCTTATCAATTGTTCCACCTTTTACCACATACAAAGTATCTAAAGATGTACAGCTACGTCCCCATGATTGCACCTGTCCCTCCAATGCTAACCAAACACCTGTATTAAAATTATTCCGTTGCGGACTCATATTTGTATAATAAAAGGTCTGATCGTTAGCATCTTGTTTATAAAGTCGATCGGCGGAAGCACAGAGGTGCCCTCTATCATAACCTTTTCGCCCAAAATCTGTTTGAGTACGCTGATATTCCGTATCAAGAGAAGGGTCCGGAATAAAATTATCGCCACGAGTTGCCTCTTGCAGTCTAGTTTGATTATCGAATCGAAAAGCAACCCAACGGGAATGCTTCTTACTCTTATCGTATTCCATACTGAAAGAGGTTACTTTCTGCCCCTTGAAAGTAGTAGAATGGGTTATGAATACATCGTTTGCACCATTGCGGAGAGCAGGGAGTTCTACGATACCGGTAGCAAAATTATTGGAGTTATCATTATCATCCTTGCTACAAGACAATAAAATAAAACCAAAGAATAATAAACTCGAATAAATATATATAGTTTTATTCATAAATGCCCTAGATATTATAATACAAATATAAAAGAGAGATTGAAAATCAACCTCTCTTTTTATACTATACGATTGATAAGTTATTCAATATTAACTCCAAAAATCACAGCACGCCTATTCTTCGCAGTCTCTTGTTCATCAGTTGCAAATTTAATTTTTGTATTGGCTGTTACATCATTTAATGTATATTCGAAGAAATCTGAAGAAGCAGGAGCATTAATTGTAAAAGGCGGATTACCTGATATTCCATCATTACCACTCAAGGAAATAGTCTGCGTTGTAGTGCCCCCAGCAAAAGTACCACCATCAATAGTCACAATCAAAGTTGCAGTCTGACCTTTCCAGCCAAGAGCATAAAAAGATAATTTTGTTGCACTTTTTCCAAAAATCGGTGAAGTCCATGTTCCTATTTTTGAACTTGTCCCCAATTTCAATATGTCATAAGAGACTTCATCAATCTTAACTTTCCCACCATAATAAGAATCTGTAGAATTATCTTCCGTAGGCAATGCTATATTGCTAGTATAAACCTTACCCTCCGGTTCTGGTTCTTCACCACCGCTTACTAATTCATGATCTGTTATAGTTTTCATCCCTGGAGCGTTAAATGCATATTTAAGAGTACCTTGAAGAAGCACTTCTTTTCCTAAATTACCAGGATTATCGACCAAATTCAGTGCTGTTTTTGCAGCTTGGCTATCATTTCCAAATCCAATAACCATACATTTTTTATAATCGGTTTCATTAGCAGAACCCGCAATTACAAGTGCTGTTGCACGAATACCAGTTACTCCGAAAATAATATCTTCCGGTCCATCAACCGATGACGAAGCGTTATCAGAATTAACACTTCCTACAATATATCCTTTTACCCAAGCAACAGTTGTACCAGTAGCAGTTGAAAGAGATAGAGCAGTAGTTACATCATATGGATTTTCTTTAGTGCCATCACCTACTGGATCTGGATCTGGCCCAGGTCCAGGACCTTCACCCGGCTCTACACCTACATATAAATTGTCAATCTGATAAGTTCCACTCGCTGTTTCACTACCGACAAATTTAAAGCCAATAAAACCAACTTTATCACCAATACTTGTAAGGTCACCAGTTAAAGTTTTAGCATCTGAATAACCTTCTGCATTTTGAGGTAAAGTGCCCACATTCAATAAAGTCTGTTTCAGATTATTACCATCTTTCTCAAGGAAATAAACTTCCAATTTATTACCATCTTTATAATATGCAGAAATGCAGTCGAACGTAACCTTTTTCACTTCCATTTGAGCTATATTCACAGCAGGAGTAACAAACCATGAAATAATAGAGGGCTCTTTACTACCATAAGCTGTTGCCTGAATAAGACCATTATTATTAAAAGGTTTACCTCTCCAAGTTCTACCTCCTACTTCTGCCAAATTCACATACCCTTCTTTTACATAATCTTTATCAGTTTCAGCATCATCAAAAGTATTAACTACTTGATTTACTGGATTAGACGGATCAAGTAATTCAACCAAATTACCACCCGGAGTCGGTTCGCCACTATCTCCAATCTCTTGTCCATTAAGAACAGCAGCAGTAGGAGCTTTTACACCAGCTTGCTTAAAGTAGTTTTCTAATGTACCTTTAATAATAACAACTTGTCCCAGATTAGCTGCATTATCAACCAAATTCAGTTTAGCCCGCAAATCTGTTCCGGCAACTAACTGCACTGGAATACATTTCTTGTAATCCTTTTCATTCACATCATCTGCAATCAAAATATTTGATGCGCCAACAAAAGGAGCTTCAAACTTAGAGCCATCAGCCAAGGATGCACCATCTGCAGAACCTACAATATATCCCTGTACCCAAGCTACAGAACCATCTTGTTTCAATGAAGCAGTAGCTATATTATATGGATTCTCTTTCGTACCATCACCCGTCAGTCCCGGAACATCACCTTCTCCCAATATATCATAAGGAGCCGGTACATCACTACATGAACTAAATGTGAACACTGTAAGCAGCGTCAAGAATAAAGCATTTAGAATCTTTTTCATAATTATATGTGTTAATTGAATTAATTATTTCGTTTGATATCGTTTAAAGTACGAACAACAACCTCCCATTGGTTATTGTAACGCAATAAAATACCTGTAATATTTACACTGCCCTGCGGCATCACTTCCATTGAAAAATTAGCATAAGCGCTGGTATAAAGGAATAAGTTGCTTCCACTCTCCGTACCATCGGCATAAGTAAAATAACGTTTTACCGATCCTTCATCACCCGGAGCGTAAGTCGCAGTTCCATCTGCTTCGGTAAGTTTCACATTTTTGAAGGTAACCAATACCGGAGCTTCTTTCAAGTTTATAGCAGCAAGTTCGGCAGGAGTAGTAATTTCAATCGGTGTCAATTCCGAATAGTATAACTTAGGTTCGTTTATCAAACGTACATGTTGTTTCCATACATATTCCGGCATACGTCCTACTGCATTATTATAAACAGTTCCGATCTGTGCCTGTTTACGATAGCTACCTATCTGCAACCCCTTACAGTCAATCACTACTTTCTGACCTACCGGGCAGAATGCATACAATCCGGTTGCATTAACACCAATAACGATTGCTCCTGTTTCATCTGCCACCACGAGCTTCTTATACAAGTTTCCACTTTCATCATCGCAGGTAATTACCCCTTCAATACGCGTTTCACCTTCGATAGTCGTATAAGTATCTTTGCTTGTATCAATGAAATCATTGTATTTCTCTTTCAATGCCGCTATTGAAATCGTACGTCCTTCCGGGATCGAATTATTGCCATAAGCATTTCCCGTCACCGGATCATCATAGTTCTCACAGGAAGTGAGACCTGCGCCACATAGCAGTAATCCGGTACATAATATAGATAGTAATTTCTTCATAATTGTTTCTTCCTTTCTTTTTGTTTTGGATTGATAACTACACATTCTTAAAATCTATAACCAATGTTCAAGAAAGCATTGAACGGGAATGCGTAGAAATACTTAGAATTCTTGGAAAACTTGTAAACACGTGCGTCACCGTCTTTGTAATTATCATCACGGTTTTGTTCGAAACCACCTGTACGCAAATCTGTATTGTTCAGGATATTAGTCAAACTTAAATTGAGACTAATGCTCTTTCCATTGCGCAAACGGATATATTTTCCAATAGAAGCATCCAACATAAATCCGCCATCCAGTTTCTCCTGACCCGGTACATTGAGAACCGGATTTCCGTTAGCATCTACACCGGCACCATTCTTATCCAATACACTGCCAAGACGACGATAGCTTGAGAAATCGATATATACACGATCATAATAATTTCCTGTCAAATTGAAGAACCAACCTTTTACGTTATAATCCAAAGCAAGACTATAAGCAGAAAGCGGAGTGCCATTGGCACGCATACCTTTAGCATAAACACGGTCGAGGTTTGATTCATTCTCACTTTCATACGTCAATACAGCATCCGGGTTATTGGTATACTTAGCTTCGCTCCAAGTACCGATAGCTGTTAATGACAGCTCACTTGTCAATTTAAAGGTAGCAGCAGCTTCTATTCCCCAATGTTCCTTTTCAATACCGTTCATAGAAAGATAAGTGAAACGTGCTTCGCTATCGTTATAGAAAGCATCCATTTCTACTTGATTCTGGAAACGAGTGTAATAACCCGTCAAACGTCCCATCACCCAAGGAGTATTGAAGTTGTAAGTCAAATCACCACCAATGATACGCTCTGTTTTCAAATCTCTCACAAAGTCGTTCTTAATACGCGGAGCGATGAAAGAGTTGTAAGCCAACGGTGCACGTTCTTCATATCCGGCATTCAACGTAAAGGAATGATTGCCATTGATAGCCCAATTCAGACCAGCTTTTATACCGCCTTCCAGGAACTTCGCCGTACCGCTACTACCAAGTGATTTCAATGGCGCACGTCCGTTTCTCATCAATCCATCACGGAACATTTGTGTAGATCCGATTTTACCGGAAGCAAAATAATTTAATGATCCACCATTATTACCCTGGTAACGTACCCATGCGCTCTGCTTATTCACATAGATGTTATAGTCATAACCAAATTTATCACCTTCACCAATACGACGGTTAGGATTATCGAGGTCATTCTGCACCATGCTGGAACTAGCGCCATGGTCACGTACTGCAAACTTGTCGACATCCGTATAAAGCTGTCCACCCAGCAAGTCTTTCATTTTCTTATAATGCATACCTTTGGTTGTATTCACTGCAATTCCAGCAACATAGCTATTGCGCTCATTCCATTGATGATTGAATACAGAACTCAAGTTGAAAGCTAACTGGTCGTCGTGACGTTCTTCCACATAATAAAGCGTCTCTTTACCTAATGCATTCGCTTGTTTATTGGCAAAATAAAGAGCATCCCAATCCAACTGACGATAAGCTTTATTATTCTTCCAATTATCAGTAACCTCATTAAACTGCTGCAGTTCATCGGCAGTAGGAACGGATTCCCACACGTCGAAGATAGAGCTAGGCAACTTTTTATAATAATCCGGGCGCGGATCGGCTGCATTACCATTCCAGCCTAAAGCACTTTTGCCATAATTGGAATATTTGAATCCGGCACTCGTCACCAGTTTCTTATTATCATCAATGGTGAAATTCCATGAAGCGATGGCTGATGGCTCGAACTGGCGTACAATACGCGCATTTCGTTTTTCTCCATTCTGATATCCCCAGTTCGGATTATAATAATGACTGTTTGCTAAATAATAGGCTTCTTCAGTTGCCGCCATTTGCTGCCCTCTCTCTGTAGGTGTTCCCCAAGTTGCCAAAGAAAGACTATGGCGATCATTGAATACTTTCTCTGCACCGAGGAAGTAAGAAAAAGAGTTGTACTTGATTCCTTCAATATTTCCCTCGTTACCCCAACGATATCCCAATGAACCGGTAAAGGCCCATCCATTATTCATCAGACCTGTAGAATAAGTATACATTCCACGCAAGATATAGTTGCGGTTACTACCTGATAAGGTGAGTTTTGAACCGGCCGCATATTGGCTGGCACGTAAATTGATATTGGAAGCTCCCCCTATGGCTCCGAAAGTAAAGTTGTTAATTTCAAAAGGACCGATCCCCTCCTTATTACGGGTAGCATCGTTTAATCCTCCTATTAATCCGTAACTGAAACGTCCTGTTTCTGCATCATTAAACTGTACCCCATTGATATACATGTCACTATACTGGGAATCATATCCCCTCACACGAAATCTCATTGGGCTAAACAGATAACCTACATTTGACAGATAAACATCATTGTTAGAAGTGACCAATGCAGATGTGCTCTGTGCTGCATCATCATCCTCATTCAATTGTGATTCTGTAAACATGAAAGAAGCATTGTCCTCACGGGCGTTTTGCTTTGCCTTTTGCTGAGCAAAAAGTGCTGGCATTAAGCAAAATAGCACGATCGCTAACCCTAGTCGTTGTTTCATAATTTAATTTATATTAATGTTAATTGGTCTTTCGTTTTGCAATACAAATGAAATAAGCTGTTACGCAAAATAACAAAGAATTTTATAAATAACAATGTTTTTTACAAAAAAAGTAACTCGTAAGGGTGGGTTTTTCGTTTTCTTTTTAGATATTTGTCATACAAATGACAAATTACCCACTTTTAAAATCAATTTCAAAGATGAAAAAAAGCTTAATGACTTTAGGTGTACTCGCTCTTTTCGTCCTCATGGCCTATGGACAGGAAAAGAAATTTGCCCTCTACAGTGTAGCGTTCTACAATATGGAGAATTTGTTTGATACCATTCACGATGAAGGTAAGAATGACTACGAGTATCTTCCTAACGGTACTAATCAGTGGAATACGATGAAGTATAAGGCTAAGCTGAAAAACATGTCGGAAATATTAAGCCTGTTAAGTACCGACAAGTTGCCAATGGGTCCCGCCATTATCGGCGTTTCTGAAATCGAAAATTACAGAGTATTAGAAGACATACTGAAACAACCTGCTTTAGCGGACAGAGGTTACCAGTATGTTCACTACGAAGGAGAAGACCAACGTGGTGTGGACTGTGCTTTTTTCTATAATCCCAAACTATTTGAACTGACGAATAGCAAGCTCGTACCTTATGTATATATCAATGACACGATACATAAGACGCGCGGTTTCCTGATTGCCAGCGGTAATATTGCAGGAGAGAAGATGCACTTTATCGTCAATCACTGGCCTTCGAGAGCAGCGGCTTCCCCAGCACGTGAACGTGCAGGAGAACAGGTAAGAGCTATCAAAGACTCACTGTTAAGGGAAGACTCCGCAGCCAAAATTGTTATCATGGGGGATATGAACGATGACCCGATGGATAAAAGTATGGCTGTAGCACTTGGAGCTAAGCGGAAACCTGCTGATGTAGGTCCTACAGACTTGTACAATCCGTGGTGGGATACTTTGAAGAAAGGATACGGAACTCTGATGTACAAAGGTAAATGGAATCTGTTCGATCAAATCGTATTTACCGGAAATCTACTAGGTACTGACCGCAGCACACTGAAGTTTTATAAACATGAAATTTTCCGCCGTGATTTTATGTTCCAAAAAGAAGGGAAATACAAAGGATATCCTAAACGGACACAAGCAGGTGGTGTATGGCTAAACGGATATAGCGATCACTTGCCTACTATTATTTATTTAATCAAAGAAATGAAATGACAAAAGCATTATTTAAACTATTCATCCTGTTCATAACCTGTAACACAGCAATCTCATGTAGTGAACAGGATTCTCCCGAACTCCCTGATAATCCGGGCAATACGAATCAAGGAATCGCCTCTATAGACCAAACGCAAATCAATGGAAACGGAGGCGGATTTATCATTCGTGTAAAAGCTGACGGCACATGGCAGGCTTCAAGTAGTGAGACTTGGTGCACGTTGAGTAGAACATCCGGCAATGGAAACGGCTCAATCAGCGGATATATGAAAGCAAATACCGGAGCTGAACGAAGTGTCATTATTACAATCACAGCCGGAAAAGAGGAGGCCAAATTCACACTCAAACAATTAGCAGGCAATGGTTCAAATCCTGATCCAGATCCGGACCCTAATCCATCAGGGTATGCAGGAAGAATCGAAATTCCTAAACTGAAAGGTGGAAGCATGAACATTTTTCATACCTGGACAACTACAGAGAATGGAAAAAAGACTGTCACTTACAGTTATGAATACGATTGTACGAAAAAACATGTACGTTGGGTAGCATTGACTTTTGACAATGTGACTTCTCAAAAGAATGTGGATCGTAAAGACGATTATAAACCAGATACTAATATTCCGGCACAATACAGGACTGACAAACAAGACTACTATTCACCGTATAATAGAGGACACATGGTAGCTTCAAGTGACAGATTATATAGCCGTGAAGCAAATAGTCAGACATTCTATTATTCTAATATCAGTCCGCAACTAATAACCGGATTCAACCAAGGTGGAAGTACTTGGGATGCGATAGAGAACAAAGTACAGGAGTGGGCAAAGGTGTCAAATCCTCAAGATACAACTTACATTGTGAAAGGAACATCCATAGATTATGCAATACTGGAAACAGGTACGTATGGTGTCAAGATACCTAAATATTACTTCAGTACAATCTTATCTTACAAGAATGGACAGTACAAAGCTATTGGATTTTATATAGAGCACAAAAGCGACAAATCAAAAAATATTAAAGCATGTGCAAAATCTATCGATGAGTTAGAATCCATAACCGGGCTTGATTTCTATCATAATCTACCTGATGAGATCGAGACAGCAGTAGAAGCAAATTACAAAGAGAGCGACTGGTCTTGGTAAAGGCTCTTTCTACAAATATCCCTATCTATTAATATCAAGTAAAAATAGATAGGGATATTTTTATGGAATTATATACATGAGCATTTTATTCTAAAATAAATCTAAGAATCTATCTCGTCCATACAAATAACAGTTGTTTTATACCTAAAAGCCTCTTTAAATATAGAAGAACAGCAACAACACGAGATTACAAGCAATCACCACACCGAACCCTCCCAGAATCCAAGGACGAAGTTTACTTCCTTTCCCAGCAAAGAATAAAGCATAGAACATGTTTACCATTATATTACTGATGATAGCCTGCATACTACAAGCAGTAATTATCAATGCAGCAACACTACCCGTATTTTGCAATAAGTTTAATATGAAAGGAGTGATATCACTAAAACCGGATACAAAAGAAAGGAGATTCAATCCGCCTGTACCTGCATAAACAAGTGTATAATGAGTTAAGAAAGTAAATATAACAAAGAGTACGGCAAAAATCAAAGCAACTTTAAATTCCAACGGATTGCTGCTATCATCCTCTTCCTCTTCAACAGGCTGGTCGTTGGAACGCTTTTGACGGGAATGAATAAACCAGGCCACAATAGCTGCCACCACTGCCATAGTCAATAGATACGGATAAATAGACAAGAAGATTTCTCGACTGAAAATAAGTATCAATATCATAAAGCGCAGAAACATCATGCTGATAGCCAATAACATGGCAGCAACATAATCAGTGGCTTCTTGCTCCGAGGCTTTCCGGCTTTTACGGGCAAGCACCGAGATAGTAGCCGTACTGCTATATAATCCGCCGATAATACCGGAGACTAATGTTCCGGATTCATGGAATACATATCGCTTTAATAAATAAGAAAGATAAGAAATACCGGATACCACCACTGTTGCCAGCCAGATAGAATAAGGAGTGAGATTTACATCCGGGATCAAATTCTTATGTGGAAGCATCGGCAAGATAATACCACTGATAGCCAGGAACTTTGCCAACGTAATCATTTCATCATTCTTCATTCGTTGCGCAAATTCCGTAAAAGTATGTTTGAGCTCGGTCAACAGAAGCACTGTCACAACCACCATGACATAAAACCAGGAAGGTTGGGTAGCTACGATAGGTGCCATACAATAAGTAATCAGAGCTATAATAATGGTAGTCACGCCAAAGACGTGAAATTGTGATTGCTTTACATAGTAGTTTAATCCCAATAGCAATCCCAACACGGCTCCACCTCCCATAAATAAACGCATATCCGTAGGGTCGAGTATATAAAGCAAGTAACCCAGTATACCGATAAAAGTAAAAGTACGGTCGGTTCCGAAAAGAGTAGTCTCACCCTCACGTTTCAGACTGATTCGACGCTGCGAAAGTCCGATTAGTAATGAAAACAAAGTAACTAAAACAAAAGTAACCAATTCACGCGGCACATAACCGTATAACTGTTCCATATCCATACACTGCTCTCTTTTTTATACTAAGAACAAATATACGGTTTATTTGTTAACGTTCACCACGTTTTATACGGTTTTTTCATTAGCTGTGAGTTATAGTAGCGTATATCTCCGGTTACCTCCTCACCAATAAAACCGGGTTTCACAAAGACCTCATCTTCTGACTCAAGCTCTACTTCAGCCACGATAAGACCTTCATTCTCACCATAAAATTCGTCGACTTCAAATATATGCTTGCCACTGCGCACCAAATAACGGGTCTTGTCAATGATCCCCGGTTCGCAAAGTTTCATCAATTCTTCCGCTTCTGATAAAGGCAGTTCCTTTTCCCACTCATAACGGCTGGTACCGGAAGCATTAGAGGCTCCCTTTATCGTCAAATACCCCTTATCATCCCGAATACGAACCCGAACAGTACGCCCACGAGCACTACTGATATACCCTTGTACAATGCGACTCTGCGCAAAAGCCAAAGATTTGAATTCACCGGTAACCAAAAATTTACGTTCTATTTCTTGTGCCATGACACAAAGATAAATTAAAAATTGAAAATTGAGAATCAAAACGCTGTAGTTTTCTGATACACGGTGTGAGGTATCAAACTATCATTTTTTAATTCTCAATTTTCAATTCTCAATTTATATCAGAATCTCGTCATGAATTCAATCACGATTTTATCCCGTTCCGATTCTTTAGGGATTCCGGAGTTCTTATAGAAATATTTTTCGAAATTCAGCCGGAGGTCGGCAATGAAGGCTTTGGAAAGACTTAGTGTGATTCCACCTGTCACACGATGGCGAGCATAATCATTAATAATCAGGGCTTTTGTTGTTTCATCCATTTTGCCATCACTATGATCGGTCATCATGTCATAGCGGGCCAGGAAAGAAATCTTATTAAATACCTTTTTCAATGGCAAATCGTAATTAATAAAGCTATTCACTGCATGAACATCTTTGAATGTTTCATGCCCGTACATTTTATATAAATATTCCGCTTCAATATGAAAACGATCATTCTGATAATAAATACCGGCATCATACATATTAATACGCACATTTTCCGGTTTTATCATTTGGGTGCTGAGTGTCAGATTCCAGTTCTTATTAGGTAATAGCTGTGCTTTTATGGAATAATTCAGCGTTTTGTGCCATTCCTTTTGATTGGTCAAACCGGAGCCGTTGAATAATCCTCCTTCAAGGATAAAAGGGAAGCCACCTTTATTCGTATAGCCAGCCGTAAAACCAACGTCACGCACATTTCCTACTTGTTTAGCTATGAATGAGCGATTTGCAAAATACTGTTGATGTGGTGAACGGTGAGCGTCTATTGTGAAAGGAACGCGCATCTGACCAATCGTAAAATTCAGGTCTTTCACCGGAAAAACACGTGCATACGCATCAAGCATCTTGATAGAGCCTTCATCGGAAAGGTCGATTTCCGCTTTATAAGCAACTATCGGATGCACATTTCCCGAAACACTGAAGCGTGCATTACGTACTTCAAAACGGCTTTCACTTGTTTCTGTCTGGTATTCGTACTTTCCCCGGATTGTTCCGTGAATCTCCGGCAGATAATCCTTAAACTCCATGGTCTGCTTATCCAGCATCTTACCATCCCCTGCATCTTCTTTTGCCTGTCCAAAGGCCATTGTCGCCAGCAAAAGCATAACGACGGTTGTTGTGATTCTACTCATTTCAGTTGTCTGCTACTAAATTCATGGCAAAAGTACAACTGTGAGGATACACGGAGATGACAAATTGAATACGGGAAAATGACAGAAAAGTTACATTTATATTACAGGGAATACAGATGCATTACAAAACAAAGAGTTCACCACAGATTACGCAGGTTAACACAGACCGGAGTTGATATTCATCCTATCAATAGCCAAACAATCTGAGTTGACCGTGTAATTTGTGGTGAACTTATCAGCCGAAAAAGGAAAATGCGATCAGCATAATCAATGCCAAAATAATTAATGAGACGAACACTATTTTGACAACCCTCTGGGCTTGTTCTTCTTCTTTCTTACTAATTGCTACTTTTTTCTTCACCTTACCCATAATAGTTAGCTTTAAAGTTCAACGCTAACAAAGTAAGTACAAATCTATTAACTTTCCAAAAATAACTCTTGCTAATTTTATTTTTTATGATTCTTGTGAAGAAAACTCCATCAAATAAGCTTTGATAAAACCATCTATTTTGCCATCCATCACGCCGTTCACATCCGAGGTTTGATAGTTGGTACGGTGGTCTTTCACACGACGGTCATCAAATACGTAGCTTCGGATTTGAGAACCCCATTCGATTTTCTTCTTACCGGCTTCCACCTTCGCCTGTTCTGCCATACGGTGCTGCAATTCCTTATCATATAAGATAGAACGTAACTGACGCATTGCATTCTCACGGTTCTTCGGTTGGTCACGGGTTTCGGTATTCTCGATCAAGATTTCTTCTTCCTCACCGGTATAAGGGTCTTTATACTGATAACGCAAACGGACACCGGACTCCACCTTATTCACATTCTGTCCACCGGCACCACCGCTTCGGAACGTATCCCAAGAGATATTGGCAGGCAAAATATTAACTTCAATACTGTCATCTACCAACGGAGTAACAAACACAGAAGCAAAAGAGGTCATACGTTTACCCTGCGCATTGTAGGGAGAAACACGGACCAAACGATGCACACCGTTCTCTCCTTTCAAATAACCATAAGCAAAGTCACCTTCGATATTGATAGTACAGGTCTTGATTCCGGCTTCATCCCCTTCCTGAAGGTTGGCAATGGTAGCTTTATAACCATTCGTCTCGGCATAACGCAAATACATACGCATCAGCATGGAAGCCCAGTCCTGACTTTCCGTACCACCGGCACCTGAATTGATTTTCAGCACACAATCCATCTGGTCGGCTTCATCACGAAGCATATTTTTGAGTTCGAGTGCCTCTACCGCCTCACTGGCTTTTGCATAAGCAGCATCTACATCTTCCTCAGTCACCAGTTCTTCTTTATAGAAATCAAATGCCAGTTCGAGTTCGTCTGCCAGCGTTTTGAGTTCGTTGTAACC
Organism: Bacteroides sp. D2; assembly: GCF_025147085.1. Lineage (NCBI taxonomy): Bacteria > Pseudomonadati > Bacteroidota > Bacteroidia > Bacteroidales > Bacteroidaceae > Bacteroides > Bacteroides sp. D2. The sequence continues at coordinate 773,474 of NZ_CP102261.1, forward strand.
CTCAATCCACTTTTGCAGGTCTTTCACCAGTTTCATTTGAGCTTCGGCTCTCTTCTGGTCATCCCAGAATCCCGGAGCTTGTGTTCTTAATTGCTCTTCTTCGACTTGAATTTTCTTCCCGTCGATGTCAAAGATACCTCCTCAGCGCATCAGTGCGCTCTTTCACGTCTTTAAGTTGTTCAATAGTAATCATTTGATTTACAATTTTATTATTTACAAATTTCAGATATCGGGGACAAAGATAAGCAAAATTCTGCTACCTTTGTTTTTGTTATTAAAATGTTGTCATATTATGAACAAACGATTGAAACTTTCTTGCTTGTCACTCTTCCTGGCATTAGTGATTTGCAGCTGTAGCTCACAAAAGAAGTATAGCTACGAAACAGTGCCCAATGACCCGCTAAAAGCCCGCATTTACACACTGGACAACGGACTAAAGGTTTACCTCACCGTAAACAAGGAAACTCCGCGCGTACAAACATTTATCGCAGTAAGAGTGGGCGGGAAGAATGACCCGGCAGAAACGACGGGACTTGCCCATTATTTCGAACATCTCATGTTTAAAGGCACCGACAAGTTTGGCACACAAGACTACGCGACCGAAAAGCCTCTGCTGGATGCAATCGAACAACAGTTCGAAATTTATCGTAAGACTACGGATGAAGCGGAACGTAAGGCGATCTACCATACCATCGACAGCCTTTCTTACGAAGCTTCCAAGTATGCTATCCCTAATGAATATGACAAATTAATGGCAGCCATCGGATCTACCGGCAGCAATGCTTATACCTGGTATGACCAGACGGTCTATCAGGAAGACATTCCTTCCAACCAGATAGAAAACTGGGCGAAGATTCAGGCAGATCGTTTTGAAAACAATGTGATTCGTGGTTTCCATACTGAATTGGAAGCTGTATATGAAGAGAAAAATATGTCACTCACCCGTGACAACAGCAAAGTGCAGGAAGCTATTTTTTCTTCTCTTTTCCCCAAGCATCCTTATGGAACGCAGACTGTGTTAGGTACACAGGAGAACCTGAAGAATCCTTCTATCACGAACATTAAGAACTACTATAAACAGTGGTATGTGCCTAACAATATGGCAATCTGTATGTCCGGCGATTTAGACCCGGATGCAACGATTGCATTAATCGATCAATATTTTGGTGGATTGAAACCCAATCTGGAACTTCCGAAACTGGACTTGCCGAAAGAGGCGCCAATCACGCAACCAGTTGTAAAAGAGGTGTTAGGTCCGGATGCCGAAAGCGTTGCACTGGCTTGGAGATTCCCCGGTGTATCCGACAAAGACTTTGAAATCCTGCAAGTCGTTTCGCAAGTATTGTACAATGGAAAGGCAGGACTTATCGACCTTGATCTGAACCAGCAACAGAAGGTCTTGAATAGTTACGGTTACCCGATGGGACTGGCAGATTACTCTGCATTGCTGTTAGGAGGACTTCCTAAACAAGGACAAACACTGGAAGAGGTAAAAGACTTGCTACTCAGCGAAATCAAGAAGCTCCGTGCCGGAGAGTTCGACGAGAAAATGCTGGAAGCAAACATCAACAACTTCAAGCTCGGTGAACTGCAAAACATGGAAAGCAACGAAGGACGTGCCGATATGTTTGTCAACTCATTTATAAACGGCACAGACTGGAAAAATGAAGTTACTGCCATCGACCGCATGGCCAAACTGACCAAAGAAGACATCGTAGCGTTCGCCAACAAATACCTGAAAGAAGATAATTATGCCGTTATCTACAAAAAGCAAGGAAAAGACCCGAACGAAAAGAAGATGACGAAACCGGAGATTACTCCTATCATAACCAATCGTGATGTAGCCAGTCCGTTCCTTGTGGAGGTACAGGAAAGCGCAGTTAAACCGATTGAGCCTGTGTTCCTCGACTATCAAAAGGATATGAGCCAATTAAAGGCAAAATCGGATATTCCGGTTCTTTACAAGCAGAATGTAGCCAATGACCTGTTCCAATTGATTTATGTCTTTGATATGGGAAACAACCATGACAAAGCTTTGGGAACAGCATTCGATTATCTCGAATATCTCGGTACTTCGGACATGACACCGGAAGAACTGAAAAGTGAATTCTATCGCCTGGCTTGTACTTTCTATGTTTCTCCGGGTAACGAACGCACGTATGTCGTACTTTCCGGACTGAATGAGAATATGCCTGCTGCCGTACAATTATTCGAAAAGCTACTGGCAGATGCGCAGGTTAATAAGGAAGCCTATACTAATATGACCAGCGATATACTGAAAGCCCGTTCGGACGCCAAACTGAATCAGGGACAGAACTTCTCCCGTTTGATGAGCTTTGCCATGTACGGTCCCAAATCCCCTGCCACCAATCTACTGACGGAGGCGGAACTGACAAATATGAATCCACAGGAACTGGTAGACCGGATTCACAATCAGAACAGCTACAAGCACCGTATTTTATACTACGGCCCAAGTAGCAGCAAAGATTTACTGGCTACCATCAACCAATATCATCAGGTTCCGGCAACCCTGAAGGATATTCCTGCCGGAAACGAGTATTCTTATCTCAAAACTCCCGTTACTAAAGTTCTAGTAGCTCCTTATGACGCCAAGCAAATATACATGGCACAGATATCCAATCTCGATAAGAAGTATGATCCTGCCATTGAACCTATCCGCGCATTATATGATGAATACTTCGGAGGGGGCATGAACTCTATCGTCTTCCAGGAAATACGTGAAACACGTGGATTGGCTTATTCCGCCTGGGCTAGCATAATGCCGCCGAGCTACTTGAAGTATCCCTATGTACTACGTACACAGATTGCCACGCAAAACGACAAAATGATTGATGCCGTCACTACATTTAATGACATCATCAATAATATGCCGGAATCCGAAGCTGCTTTCAAACTGGCTAAAGACGGATTAACCAACCGTCTGCGCACCGAACGTATCATCAAAGGTGATATTATCTGGAGTTATATCAATGCACAAGATTTAGGGCAAAACGTAGACCCGCGTATCAAGCTCTACAATGACATACAGAATATGTCGCTAAAAGATATTGTCGATTTCCAAAAGCAATGGGTAAAAGGACGTACGTATGTTTATTGCATCCTGGGAGATAAGAAAGATTTGGAGCTGGATAAATTGAAAGCTGTAGGTCCTATTGAAGAATTGACCCAGGAACAGATCTTCGGATATTAAAAGAAATGATCCGGCCATAAATAATTAGCAGGTGTCAAAGCACCCCTAAACACAAAGTTTACCCCTGTTACAGATTGAACTGTAACAGGGGTAATACTTTTAAAAAGAGCTCCAATACACTCTTTTTTATTTCTGATTTATCATTTACGGTTTACCGTTTCATTTTTAACGATAAGCCGCTTATCGCCTATTTCTCACTTTCTTCGTACATCTTCTCTATCTGTTCACTATAATTCTTGGCAACCACCGCCCGTTTCAGTTTCAGTGTATTTGTCAATTCTCCACGTTCCATGCTGAATGGTTCAGGCAGTAAAGTGAAACGTTTGATTTGTTCATAGTGCGCAAATTGTTGCTGAAGTGTATCGATCCGCGCACGGAACAGTCCTACAATCTTCGGATGCTGCAACAGTTCCGTCATATCCTTATATTCAATACCCTTTTCTTTGGCATACTCTTTCACGAATCCATATACAGGAACAATCAGAGCCGAGACAAACTTACGTTGATCGGCGATAATGGCAATCTGGTCGATATAACGGTCAATGACCAACTTCGTTTCCAAAGCTTGCGGAGCAACGTACTTGCCGTTTGATGTTTTGAATAAATCTTTAATACGTTCCGTCAGGAAAAGCTGTCCATTTTTAAAGTAACCGGCATCACCTGTATGGAACCAACCATCCGGCTCAATAGCAGCAGCTGTGGCTTCCGCTTTTTTGTAATAGCCTTTTGTGATCGTCTTACCCCGAAGCAGGATTTCATTGTCTTCGCCAATCTTCACTTCAAGTCCCGGCAATACAACGCCTACCGAACCGATGTCATAACCAACCGGCAGCGTACAAGATACAGTAGCCGTAGATTCCGTCAGTCCATATCCTACCACCATATTGATTCCTACCGAATGAACGAACTCATTGATTTCATCGGGAACGGCAGCACCGGCAGTCGGGAAAAAGTTACCATTCTCAATACCGATTGTTTTTTTCAGCAGAGAATAGATAGTCTTTTCGTAAAACTTATATTTCAGTTGATTCATCACCGGAGGAGTCTTTCCCAGACGCAGATAATCCAGATTATGGATTCTACCTACCCGGATAGCATCCAACATCAGTGCTTTCTTCAATCCTGTTGTTTCGTTTATTTTTTCCTGCACTCCTGCATACACCTTCTCCCAAAAACGGGGAACACTGCACATCAGTGTCGGGCGAATTTCCTTAATGGTTGTCTGTATATCTGCCGGACGGAGATTGATACAAATCTGCACTCCTTTATGAATACAGAGATAACACCATGCTTTCTCAAACACGTGTGTTAATGGAAGGAAATTCATCGATACATCCTTATCCGACATCGTCGTCAAACGGTCATCATGTGTATGAAACTGTTCCAGATAACAGGAATGATGAAGCATAACCCCTTTCGGTTCCCCCGTTGTGCCGGAAGTATAGAGAATATTTGCCAAGTCATCATAAGAAGCCCGCTCCGTACGTTCTTCTACCGTATCATTATGAGGCAATCCCTTTCCCGTCGCCATAAATTCATCAAAATAGATAGACGATACGTCACGAGGGTCTTTTACCACCGAACGGTCAAAGATTATCAGTTGTTGCAAAGAAGAACAGAAACCAAAGATACTGAAAGCGGCATCATACTGGTATTGCTCACCGACAAAAAGAAAACGAATCTGCGCATCATTAATGATATATTGTGCCTGCGCAGGTGAACTGGTTGCATAGAACGGAATGGTTACCGCCCGGTTGGCAAATGCACCAAAGTCTACATAGAACCATTCGGGTTTATTCTGTGAAAATATACCGATATTCTCTTGTTCTTCCACTCCCAATGCCACGAAAGCATTAGCTGCTTGCCGTACTGTTCCGGAGAACTGCTTCCATGAAATAGGAATCCATTGAGCTGTCTCATAGTCGCGGTATTTTAAGGCTACCTTGTCGCCATATTTTTCGGCCTGACGATGGACCAGGACAGATAAATGATGATAAGTCATACTCTTTGTATTAGTAAATATGGTACAAAGGTATTAGTTTTATTTGAAACTATTGCTCAAAACGACTATCTTTGTGCAAAGATTAAGATATAGATAAAAGATTTGCACTATGAAATATGATATTCCGTATATGTCGACAGAGGCTGTAAGCCTACTTAAATCGCTGATTAGTATCCCTTCAATCAGCCGGGAAGAAACCCAGGCTGCGGATTTCCTGCAAAATTATATTGAAATGGCAGGTATGCAGACCGGACGTAAAGGAAATAATGTGTGGTGCTTTAGCCCTATGTTTGATTTGAAGAAGCCTACTATTTTACTTAACTCACACATAGACACAGTGAAACCAGTTAATGGTTGGCGGAAAGATCCGTTCACTCCACGTGAAGAGAATGGTAAGTTATATGGGCTAGGAAGTAACGACGCCGGCGCCAGTGTTGTTTCCCTATTACAGGTGTTCCTGCAACTATGTCGTACTTCACAAAAATACAATCTGATTTATCTTGCTTCCTGTGAAGAAGAAGTTTCTGGAAAAGACGGAATTGAGAGCGTATTGCCGGGACTTCCTCCTGTTTCATTTGCCATAGTGGGCGAACCGACGGAGATGCAACCTGCCATTGCCGAAAAGGGATTAATGGTATTGGATGTTACTGCCACAGGTAAGGCGGGACACGCCGCACGCAACGAAGGAGACAATGCTATTTACAAGGTATTGGACGACATTGCCTGGTTCCATGATTATCGTTTCGAGAAAGAATCACCGTTATTGGGACCTGTGAAGATGAGTGTCACTGTCATCAATGCCGGCACACAACACAATGTCGTTCCTGACAAATGTACGTTCGTTGTCGATGTTCGAAGCAACGAACTTTACTCAAATGAAGAACTGTTTGCGGAAATCAAGAAACATATTTCCTGCGAAGCACAAGCCCGTTCATTCCGCCTCAACTCTTCACGAATCGACGAGAAACATCCGTTTGTTCAAAAAGCTGTGAAGCTGGGACGTGTGCCTTTCGGTTCTCCAACCTTGTCCGATCAGGCATTAATGTCCTTTCCATCGGTGAAAATAGGTCCGGGACGCTCGTCCCGTTCACACACGGCAGAGGAATATATTATGCTGAAAGAGATAGAAGAAGCTATCGGGCTATATCTGGAATTATTGGATGGACTTCTTATTCAATAAAAGTCATTGGTGAATTGATAGTTGTTATCATACTAATAACTTTCAACTATCAATTCACCAATACAATAAAAACAAAACAACGATTATTCAAACAATTTCGATAAAGCTTCTTCCAGCTTTTCCCCCCTCAAATTCTTGTCTATAACTATGCCTGTAGGATCTACAAGAAAAGTTCTGGGTATAGCATAAATGCCATATACGTCACCAGCATCCACATCTAATAATTGTGTCCAGTTCATTCCAAGTTCTTCAATAGCAGCCCTCCAAAGTTTCAGTTTCCGATCTGTAGATATGCTAATCACCTCAAATCCCTTAGAAACATATTTTTCATAGGCAGCTTTCACATTAGGCATTTCATGCCTACAAGGTCCGCACCATGAAGCCCAGAAGTCAATCAAGACATATTTTCCCTTACCTACATAATCAGACAAGAGCTTCATGTTACCAGTATTGTCTTTCACTTTAGCATCCGGGAAATGTTCCCCAATCTTTATCTTAGCGTCCATCTCCTTCCGCTTCTTTTATTCTTCACGCTGCTCCGGAGTTATTCTCTTTTCAACTTCCGCCTTCATACGCAACTGTGCCTGATTCTTCTTTTCCACAATGTTTCTCACCAAATTATTTTGTGAAAATATAGGCGAAGCTTCTTTCATCAAAATCTCCATATCCTCAAAAGGCATCATCATACCTCCAATGGAGAAAAGGTATATACCCACTATACTATTCTTATAATCCCTTATACAATGTGATACAGAATCCATTTGTGCAAGAAATTTCTTCTCTATCTTATCATATCTTGCTCTAAATGCAGTATCATTCACCATCTTATCAGCAAATTCTTCAGATTTCATTCCGGTCATTAACTTATAAATACTATCTGATGTTTTTAGCATATTATCCATTATAAGCTGCATACGATTTAAAGCTATATTCAATGAATCATTTAAGGGTGTTCCCCCTCTCTCGTTCGTAGCAGTATTCACAGATATTTTTCCTTTTTCAAGAATCAACGGATAGGTTTCTCCATCCATATCCTTGATAATTGCAATATCCGGCATCTGATATACACCGGAAAAAGAGAACTTTCCTTTTTCCACTGTTGTGCTGTCCAAAACAACTTCTTTAGCATTCTTTCCATCTCCCTCTCCCATCAAGCATAAATACAACAATTGATTATTCAATTCCTCATTAGCAATACCTTTGATTGAGTATTTCTCTTGGGCCGAAGAAAATATAGCAATAGCACAAAACGTGCATAGAATCATAATTCGATTTCTCATATAGAATAAATTTATATCAAAAACAGTAAACGCTCATGTTCATATACCTACTATTATCATTTCAAATTCCGATCATCATTTAAACTAATAATAGATCTTCTTATCTTTCTTATCGGAAACGGCCTGATAATCTTTCACTTTTATATCAAAATATGATTTAGACCTTCCATCGTCATTAGAAGGCAACTGTTCTTTATCCTTTTCATGCGGCAACTCAAGAATATCTATTTCTTTCACACTCTTCTTCAGTTTCGGGAATAAAAGACTGATATAAATATATTTATGATTAAATCCTTTGACAGCCAACAGCCTACCCATCGGAGCTCCACCATCATATCCTCGCACATTATATTCATCGCCACTTTTCTTATCAACAATCTTAAATCCCGGACTATAATACAACCATTGCCAATCCCAATAAATAGGTTGTATGAATGTCACTTTAGTATCATTCTTTCTCCTTTCAATCGAATATAAAGAAGGACTTGTAGACCTCCCATTCTCATACGCTTTCTCATACACTTCTTCAGGAACTACAACTATACTATCACTAGGAAGCATATAAGCTTGTGCATATAACTCTTTATCACGCTTCTTCTTTTGCTCATATTCCTTCAGCCGTTGTTCATCTCTTTTTACTCGTTCACTTCTCTCCGGCATTACTTCTTTGAACATCTCTGTCTGGAGTTGCTGCACTAACAACGGCATTGCCTCACGCATAACAATCAACGAAGCCTCTTTATATTTTTCACCTACAGGAGATTCATAAAATGCAGCAACAGCTTTCAATTCTTCCAATGTTAAATGCTTCTCATAAATAGGCATATACATTTCAAATATCTTTTTTTCCATCTTCTGTTTCCATTTTTTAGCAAACTCATTCCAATAAGCCTCATTTTCTTTCGGCACATTTAATTTCATTATAGAAGATAATTTCTGGAAAAAGTCATCCGTAGTGGTCGAAGTACCAGAAAAGTCCATAATCTTTTTCAATGTTTCTTTGTACTCATTTGTCGCATTTGTATTTTGTGCAGAAGCAGGTAAAATTAAAGTAAACAGCGCAATTATACACATCATTACTTTGGGAAGGAAAATGTTTTTCATAATTATCTAATTTTATTTATAGGATTTATATTGATTCCATGTTTTGTCCCGCATTTCTTACAAAGATACACATTAAACCAACATCATTCAATAGTATATTACAATCAATAAGGTTGCTATTCACGCCCTCCATAAAGTACGAACAAACGAAATATCCCCTATTCATCTTTAATTATAACTTTCAGGTGCCTACTCTATCAAGATTATCTTGAACAATTCATTTCATCTTTTGAAACGATATTATTACCTTTTTCATCCAAAACCGCCTCTAATAATTTTATGAAATAGGCACCCGTTCCGATCTTCCCCATGCCGGATACTTCTTCCCCTTGTTGACCCATAACTTCTGATTCTCTCGGCCCGTTTTCATCAGTACCAATCCATTCTTTTCATACATTTGCGTAGACTGCCCGGCACAAAATGCCTTATGCGAATCCATCTCAAAATAAATAGCCACATCATGTCCTTTGCCGTCAAGAGCTTTGGTCTGATAAGAGATATAATTAACCGGACGAGCAATAGCCTGCATAAAAAGTTTCTCACTACCCATAAAACGATATCCCCCCATCTACTCGCAAGAAACCAATAAAGGGGAGTTCTTTACCACTAGCGAAAGATATATTCTTTTCGTTGAGTTTGTCGGCGGCGGACCATAATGTCACGTGCGGATGTAATGTGAGCAATGGGGTAGCGGGCGCGCGAAGATCATTTTTGATGGTTTCGTCCGACTACTTCACGCTTGTGCAGGCTACAAAAAGCAAAGCCAGCAAGTAAACAATATTTCTTTTCATTTCATAAATCGATTATTTATTCTTTTATCCTTAATTTTAAAAACCATCATAGGCAGAAGCAGTAACAATACAGCTAATATAATAGGACCAATTCTCACTGATGATGGGGATGAAGTTATTAGTTCATTCATATTACAGCCCAAATGCAAATCAAAAGGGAAAGACCATCTAGACCATTTAGCTACTATAAGCCCTTTTTTCATAATCATTAATCCTGGGGATGTACGCACAATAGTATTAATTAATCTATTGTCAGCTAAGCATATCATTATTTCTGGATTTAAATTCTCTTTAAATTGTAATACCTCATTTCTAGTAGAAGCTGTCAGACAGTAAACATTGCATTTATTGTTCCCTGCATACAATGCAATTTTATTTATTGTATCATACTGAATGTCTGACAATATTGATAAATCAGGTATCAGCAAAAAGAAAGAGTATTCAGAATCCAATAAAACCTTATCAGTTATATCAATTATTGTTGGTTTATTTTCTTTGTCAAATTTAATATTTTGAATTGAAAAGTCTGCAATTGATTTCGTATTTTCTATGTTTAAAGAATTGATACGGGTTTCAACATATGTCCACTCACCATTTTGCCAAGGAGCTGTTTCTGGAGTGAAAACTTTTTCCTCACCATCCTTTCTATAAATCAAAGATACTTGATCTTTGTTTTTCTTATTTATTGAGTCAAAAGGCATAAGCTTTGCGCCAACATGATAAGGACGAAAATCAAATAATGGTTCATATATAGCTATATAAAAGAATCCCGCTAATATATATAAAACTATACCTTAAAACGTACTTTCTTATTTTTATTGAAAATAATGGAATCACCAGACGGTGGTAAATCACAAATATGAATGCAAATATCAACAATACTATATTTTTAAAAAATGTAGCCCAATTTGAGAGAATTAATACATCTCCAAAACATCCACAATCTTCAACATTGTTGAATAAAGCTATATACAAAGTGAGCAACATCATAAAAAAGACTATTGATATTACTAATTTTGATACAACTTTAGCATAAATACCTATTATAATTAAGATACCTAACAAAAACTCAAAACCGACAATACCAAAAGCCAATAGTTTTGATAATGGTTGGAAAATATCTAAATGAAATGCATGAAAATAATCGACAATTTTAAATGTTGTCCCATAAACATCTACAGACTTTACAAATCCTGAAAAAAGGAATGTAAGACCTAGCACGATCTTTGAGAGTATCAAAAAAAAACTAATTTTCTTCATTACGTTCGTCTAATCTATTAATAGCTTTCTTAGATTTGTTAAATACATAAACCTCTCTCTTTATATTTTTTATCGTACTTGACATTGTTTTAATAGGTTTATTTAATATTAAGCTAGCTAATTCATAACATTTTTTCTGATCTCCTCTTTTTTGGTTGACAAGAAATAATCCATACAAGGGAATAAATCTATTTGGACACATATTACTTGCATTCATATAATACTTTTCCGCCAAACTCAAATCGTTTAGATTATAATAGTTATTAGCTAATAGTATTTGAATATCATAATCATTTACATATTTTATACATTCTTTTATAACAGCGTTACTTGTACGGAAATCAGATGCTTTATTCAAAACTGCTGCATAGTTATACAAAAATGAAGGATTATAATTCCAGATTTTATATAATTTATTATACTCTGGAATTAAAGTCCGTGTCTTTCCTAATACAGACATCTCAACAAGGATATTCCATTTACTTTCAAAACGGATATCCAAGCAGAGCATATACATTCCAATGATAAGAATACCTGTTAATAACGTTTTTACCATTATATTTAAGTTGTGCATACCGATTTTCTTTGAAGATATAGCAATTGAGTAGGCCAATAAAAAAAGCACATAAGGATATCTTAACGGATATGAAAAACAAGCGAATACTCCTATTGAAATTATGCAAAAATGGCCTAATTCTAATTTGTCACTTTCTTTAAACACAAAATACGCAACAACCAAACACATCAACAACCCTATAATACCATATTTTACAGCAATAAATAAGTAGTCATTAAATGGCATTATAATATTATCTGCCAATTGAGAATAAATGCTTTCACTATTGTTTTCAAAATATACTGCTTGTGCACTCATATAATTGGCAGTAAAACCGCAAGGGCCATATCCCAACAACGGTCTATCATTTATTAATTCAAGAGTATTACTCCAAATAAGTATGCGACCAACTGCGGAATCTTTTTTTATTACAAACAAGATTATTCCAATAGCTATTAGAACAAACATACCACTACACAGCCAAACTTGCTTTATCAATTTGCTGCAACAAAAAAAACGCTTATATCCACAATAAAGCATGGATACTATAATTATTGAAAGTATACCAGACCTAGAACCGGATAGAATTATTGCTATTATTATTAAAATAGAGATTATAACTCCCGTAAACAAAAGTATTGGCTTCTTTGTATTAAAGAAAGAAAAACAATAAGGAAAGCTAGCTGAAAGACAAGCTGCAAATCCACTAGGATTATCATAGCTTCCCACAACCTTAAATCTGCTATAATTATTAAAAACCTCACAATACTGAAGTATGCCATATATAGATTGAGAAAAGCATAATACTACTATAACGATAACTATTCTATTATTCAGTTTCGTTGACAAGTTACGGAAACATAAAAATAAAACAAAGAACGCTAGTGGAGAATAAAGTGAATTAATACCTAAATATAAATTGATATTCCGTATAAGTAGATATGACAAAAAAATCAACAAGCACAGTGTAATTTTATCACTAAATATACAAAAAACAGTTCTTGAACATAGCATTAAAATACCAAACACGGAGGAACCAATCAAAAAAGCATACCACTTAGTTAATATTACAGAGTCTTGAAATATATCTAAGGTAATAAACATAACACATACAATAAAAACACTCAGGATTACCGTATAGAGTATATCTTTAATGTTCCTGTTGAGGATATGCTTCATATCAAATCTTACATTTAAAATCTTTCATAAAATCTTCTGCATATTCGAGAGAACCTCTAAAAATCAGTTTTCGTTCTGAATTAAAGATTAAAACCATTGGCATAGCACTCACACCTAAATTTTGCAATAAAGAATCTTTGATATTTATTGAAAGCACAGGAAAATCATATCCTCTTTCAGAAAGTACCTTACGGCCTGTTAAATAATCCTCCCCTTGTTTTTCATTATAGCAACAAACAGAAAATAATCCGACCTTATTACTATTTGACAAATTGTATAACTTTTGAAAATTGGGCATTGTATCGAAACATATTCTACATCCAGTAAACCAAAAATCTAAAACGATATACTCACCGTGCAATTGATTTATACTCTGCTTTTCCCCTAATTCATTCGTAAACATTATATCATTTTCAGCCACATCTTCAATTACTTTCCCAGTAAATGTTCCAAAGTTTAATTTATGCACCCATAAGTCAAAGCCTTCAAATGTTAACCAAAAAGCAAATATCAAATAAAGAATTACCAAAGAGAATAACCGCATCATATAATTTTGCCAACGGTAACAAAAATAAGCCACAATAATTGCTAACCAACGACACGGCAAATCAAGCAACGACATAAGCGTGTTCTTAAAATCTAATATATGCACAGGCAGATCCAATATTAAACATCCAAGTAAAATTACAAGTAATAACCAGGAGGCATTAGATTGCTTACTTTTTTTAAGAACAATAAAAGTAAAAACTAAATATAAGATTAAGGCACTCAATATTGATAATTTAAATCCATATAGGGAACCTATATATATATATCCAGATCCTAGAAAACAATTAATAACAGATAGAACAACTGATGCAAAAAAGACGTACACATATTTCATTATAGCAGACACAATTTAAGATAAAAACAAAATCTAGTCATTAAAGCTTAAGCTTATCATCTGTAGAACCATTTAATGATAATTAATTTAATTGAAGTATATTCTAATTACCAACAGGTGTATAATACATATCACAACCGCCATCACACTCATATTGCCATAATATACCACAACCTTTTGGTTTACCTGTAGATCTACAACCACTAGAGCAATAATATGTATAACTTCCTGCTGGTGATGACGAATTATTATTACCACAATAATCAGAGCTAGTTGAACAATAGCAAACCTCACTTGTATCATGCTTTTTTATTAATTCTGTACTAGACCTTGTTTGTGGAATATTACTAGATAGTAAATCTTCTTCTACAAAGAGTCGAACAGTATCATTTTCTAATTTCTTAGTAGGAGTCATTAAAGTGCAGTAAATACTATAAAGACTCGTTTGATCCCAGCCCAATTCATTTCTTGCATATTCTTTCCATTGGTACATGAACAACTCAAACTCGTCATTTATATCATCGTTCTTTTTATTATCAAAAAGCATCTTATTATCCTCAACAAATTTCAACAAATTATTCAGATGTTCTTCTTCTTTCTCATTCCATTCCAATTTTAGAACATTATTCAATTTAGTTATCCAAAGATTATATCTTTGTTCTAACGACATCGCATTATAAATTGCTTTTTGGGTACCCATATCATATTCTAGAATTTCGGTATAACCCATTTTCTGAATATCAGTAAAGTTCTCCTTCACCCAACTATCAATTTTTTCATTACAGCTATAACGCAACTCATCGTCAATATTAGAGCACGAAACTGTAAAATACGATAGTGCTATTAATATAAAATATATATTTTTCATATATAAATAATTATTATGCTTCTTACAAAAAGAAGCGTTATACAATATTTTTTCTAATAAACATTTATCTTATAATAAATGTTAAGTGACACTCTATTAACATTATACTTGGTACACGTCCTATTTGTGCAATCTGGCACTTAGCTATAAAATTAGTTTATATTCACCCTAGGATGTTCCAACCAATAATGTAACTTCAATATCATAGTGGTAGCCAATATCCACTGTTTCTAGCAATTATCTTAATTCATGGAGGATTCATATTCACTTTTGTTTATTTATTATATCATCAAATGGTTCTAACAAATATTACTTTATTTACTCTTTAACAATTAATTTGTTATTCAACTTCACATTGGCATCAATATAGTTAACCCACACACCTTAAATGTCATTTACTTTTCCACCTCGCCTGTTATCCTTATAAGCTCTAGGTTATTCTCCGCATTGGAATTTATAAAAATGACCTTATTAAACATACCATATTGATTTTTAGTATCAATATGCACTACCAGTTTTCTTATCTTACCAGGATTTATTGGTTCTTTCGAGTAATTGACAGACAAGCACCCACAAGACACGTCAACTTTTGATATTATTAAAGGAATTTCCCCCGTATTCCTCAACTCAAATTCAACATCTAAATATGAATGTTCTTTTTTACTTATTCTTCCAAAATCATATTTCCTATTTACAATTTCCAAGTAAGCTTCCCTATTTTCTATAACGGATTTTTCGGTTGGCAAGCTAGCTTTTTTATCTGTTGTATCATTTATACAACTAGATAGAAAAAATAAAGATACAAAAATCAAAGCAATAGTCTTCTTCATTTTACAAATCTAATTAACTGTTATATATTAGTATTATTTCCAAATTTGAATTTGATCTACATATGTAAAAATCCGTTCTTATATTCCGCTAGAGTAATTTCTCAATAGCTACAATCGGTTCTTCTTTATCAAGCACATCCGAAGCACACAAAGAATCAAGCAAAGGATTATATTTCTGATATATATCTTTTTCCCAATCAGCCAATATTTTAGGTTTAATCTTTTTCCCCTTAAATTGCAGAAGCAAATTATAATAAGTGAGATATTGATCCAACAACTTTCCTTTATAATATGTATAATAAGGCATATTTTTTTGCACAGATACACATTAAATCAACATCATTCAATAACCGCCTCTAATAATTTTATGAAATAAGCACCTAATACCGGTCTACCCCATGATGTTACTCTTGTTTTCTGATTCACAACATTATAAGTGTCTGCCATTGGTACACGCCATTTGTTTTCATTCATATAATTGTAAAGCGGAAGAATAAACTCACGAAACATGAGTCGGTCATTCTGCAATGCAGCTGTCCATACAGTCCAATCAGCTTTCGCATAATCTGTTTTACTATGCAACGGACAACCGTAAGTATTCAATTTAGTCCTATAGAAAGCAGTCTCCAATTCTACGACTCTATTTGGAAAAATATGAAGGTCAAGAAGTTTATCCCAAATCAAGTTATATTTTTGCCCCCAGCTATCCGTCTGGTCAAAAGCCAAACGATAATGTTCCCCGTCAGAAGCCTGCTTCTCCCATTCTTCGGCCATTCTTTTTGCTGCTGCCAAATATTTTTCAGCATCTTCCTGTTTATCTAGCATTTTTGCCAAAAGAGCATACGATGCAATACCTAAAATTCCTTTGGCAGACAAATTAGCATTATGAGAATAGCGGCCGGCAAAGCTGTCAGTATCAATCTGTTTACCGGTATCAACCCCGTTCTCCATCAAATAACCCGCCCATTTGGAGAGAGCCTCCCAATGAGCCTTTGCGTAAGATGCATCTCTTTCCGCTTTAGCTATAGCAGCCACCATAATCAGCATATTTCCGGCATGTTCAACCGGTAAATCTCCCCCTTTCGCTTGTCCGTTTACAAACGGATAACCGCCCAAATCATGAGCCGGGAAAGGCTTATTCCATTTACCACTCTCACTATAATAAAAGAAAGGATTCAACATTGCTTTCAGCAGATCGGGATTATAACAAAGAAATAGCGGCGAAGCAGCATAATAAATATCCAGTGAACCCACCAATGTAGTAAAATAGAGCAACTCATCACTTGAATTCTTAGACATCTGGAAAGACGCAACCGCCTGACGATATGCCGAAGCACATAGTTCCGCGTACTCTTTACCACCGGCACGGCAAGCATTTTCCATCAATTGCCTGTCAAAAGCATAACACTTTGCCATTGTTTCTTTATATACTTTTTCCGCATCTTCATATAACCCTTCTATCGTTTTTTCTCCATCCTTATTCCAGTAAGGTCGTAGGTCCTCACCGAAATAAGCCATTGTATACAATCCATCGAAAGCCACAATCAGATGTTGGGGAAACTCACTATTCATTTCCAGTTTCTGTGCTATAGCCGCATAACGTTTTTCATTCGACCGACGCATTTCTTTCAAATCACCTTCTTTCATAAAGTATGCCCGCATCTCTGCCGCGTCCCCTTGTGCATAAGTAGCATTCTCTTTCGCCCCTAAATAGAAATACCCCCAGGCCGGAGCATCTTTCAGCTTATCTACCCATAACTTCTGATTCTCCCGACCGGTCTTCATCATCACCCAACCGTCTTTTTCATACATCTCCGTAGACTGCCCGGCACGAAAGGCTTTATGAGGATCCATTTCAAAATAAATAGCGACATCATGCTCCTTACCGTCCAAGGCCTTAGCCTGATAAGAAATATAATTGACCGGGCGACTTAACAGTTCCAAATCATCCAATAAATAAGGAGCCGTAAATGTCAGTTTCAATTCCACATCTCCACAATCAAAAATATAATGTGTTTGGGTAGCCTGCACATCCACTGTTTTTTGCCCGGCTTCCTTCAGCTCACCATACAATCCGAAATCTGCAAACGAAGTACCTCCCCAATTCACGCAACGGGCCGCAAACAAGGCTTTTCCATCTTTCATTGTTTCCAAGATAGAATCCGGAATCTGCACTTTCACGTCGTTACGTGCCTTCGTTCCTGTACGAACAAGCTCCTTTCCATTAATAAGCAGTTGCATACCGTCATTATACGAATAACGCATAAAAAGTTGTCTGTTTCTCACTAAGGAAGGATCGAATGAGACTTCCCTCCTAATCCATAACCTATTGGTATTCCAGGGAGTACCAACACCCGGTCCGCCTTCCGTGCCAAAAGCAGCGCTTCCTTGTGCCCATGTGCTATCATTGAAAGCAGCTATTTCCCAACCCTCTTCAGGTTGTTCTGTTGTATATTTTCCTATCCATTCCTTCTCTTTTGCAACAGGAGCTATACCTTCTACCAATATTCCCGATTCCTCTGCAAATAGACCAAAATCGATCAATGCACTACCTTTTTTATTCTCACAATGAGCAGCAATAAGGGCTTTCCCTTCTTTCATTGTATTCAAGATAGAATCTGGCAACTCAACTTTTAAATTTGCCGCTGCGCGATCCGCACTAACGACCAGCTTTCCGTTAATATACAATTGAAGTATGTCATCATACGAATAACGCAAATAAATTTTCTTGTTCTCAAGCAAATATGGATCAATATCCACGATTTCCCTCCGCACCCATATATCAGTAGAAAGCCACGGCGTTCTCGTTTCACGCCTGTCGCGTGTACCAAATGCACCTTCACTTACCTGCCAATATTGATCATTAAAATCCGGTTGCTCCCAGCCTTCATCCGGTCTAAGAGAAGTAAACTTTCCTTCCCAGCTTTCATAATCGTATGCCATTGGTGCAATGGCTTGCATAGGCAGATCACGACCACCCATAAAGCGATATATCGTACCGTCCACCCGCAGGAAACCGACAAAAGGAAGATTTTTCCCATTAGTAAAAATCATATTCTTCTCCGTCAGTTGATCTGTTGTCGACCATAAACGCAGATGCGGGTGGAGCATCAGTAGCGGATAAGCAGGTACACGCAGGTCATTTTTAATGGTTTCGTCAGAGTAGGGAACACTTTTCGAACAGGCTGCCAAAAGCAATATTAGTAAAGCAATCAATAGTTTCTTCATTATTTCATTTTTTAGTGACCAAATCATCCTTTCCTTTGTAATATTTCTTTTTCCATCTCTCGTTTCATCATACGTATTGTCATGGAATTTATCTTTACCGGTTTATTTATAATCATTTCAGCCGTTTCATAGGCGCGTATGTTTTCACCAAGCTGCTTATAAAGTTTAAATAGTTGATAAAGCGGAGTAAATCTCGACGGACACATCATTGATGCATTCTTGTAATATTTTTCTGCTGAAATCAAATCTTTTTGTTCCTGATAATTCTCTCCTATCATCAATTCCAAATCATAATCCGCCCAATACTTACGGCACTCCAACGCTATCTCTAAAGCCTTCTCATATTCTTTGGCTTCCGTAAAAACAGCAGCATAATTATACAGGAAATAAGGATTATCTTTGAACCGGTGTTTCAGGCTCACATAGTACGGAAGAGCCTCATCATACAAATGGCAAAGAGCTAACTCCGAAGCCTCCTGCCAACTGCGTTCCGACTGCGTACGTTCGCCCAGTCGAACCAGTCCCCAGAAGAAACACATCATCGTTGCCGTATACATTATATTCCTGCCCCATGTACCTATCTTTATCCGCTTCAAATAATCAGCAGTCAACATGATAACGGCAAGAAACGTCACCATCCACGTAAAAGGATACATAAACGGATAGGAAAAGAAAGAGAATATACCTATTGATAACAAAACATAAAGAGCAATTCTCTTTTCCTGCGTAGGATTTTGCTCATAACAATACACAAGTGCCCCCACAATACCCAAAAGCAAAGCCAATCCAACAATACCGAAATTAATCAGAACTCCCAAGTATTCATTAAAAGGCTGCTTTACATTATCCGCTAACATTGCATAGCGACTTTGCGAATCATATTCTTTGAAGTAGTCCGCCTGATAGTCCATATATTTAGCCTCGAAACTCCCGATGCCATGTCCCGTCCAAGGAGCGTCTTTCACCATTTCCAAGCCACACCGCCAAATCAACATTCTGCCATCTGCCGAATCTTTTTTCAACCAATAAGAACCGATTATTAACAATCCTATCATAGATACCGATAGTAAATATCTCCTCCACAATCTCCCATGAACAAATCTTCCACACAAATACATGACACATACCGCAATGACACTTACCATACCAGATCGCGAATGAGATAAAAATATTGCCAACATCATCACTCCCCCTGCCAGCCATCCGGCATATCGAATATACTTATTTCTATGTATTATCAAAAAAACGACAAAAGGCAACCCGGCACAAAGACAAGCTGCAAATCCTGCCGGATTATCAAAACTACCAGTCACATGGAAGGTTGCATGAGAAGAAAATAAACCTACGTATTGCAATATTCCATAAACAGCCTGCAACCAACAACTGAAAACAATGATACTCCCCCATATCGCCATATCCACTAATATGGATTTACGCTGCAATGCCAGAATTGCAGCACACACCAGCATCCATAATAGCACAAACAAAACGCAGCACCATTTAGGCACAATATATGCGTCTGTAAATTGGTGGGAATATACAAACATACTGCCTATACATGCTGCGGCAAACAAAATATGAAAGAGTCTTATCATTTCTATCCTAGTATTAAATCAAGTTCTCATCCTCCAATACCTTTTTCAACCGATAGTAGAGATCCAGCTTATGCTCCCATTCCTTCGAATTATCTATGTCGTTCGATGCCGTTCGCGTCGGACAGCAATGTTTTTCTTCCCAAACAGTCGCCGAAGCCTCATCAAATTCTACTACTTCCACTTCTATTACATCCCCGACTTCCAACATTCCTCCGTCCCATACCAAATGCATCTCATCAGACACCCGCAAACCACCAACGCTCCAAGACGCACCACTATGCCAAGTAATATTACCAACAAGACCAACTCCATTTTGAGGAATGCCAGCCTTACTAATTTTATCTTTGCTTTTTACTAAAAGTCCTTTCATATCAATATTCTATATAAGTCCCTTTGCCTCAAGCTCGGCTTTGAGTCGTTCGTATTTTGCCTTCAATTCTTCCCGATCATAGGTCATCTTCACAGTAGGAGATACCACTGACACTTCAACAACCTTTATTCGAACTCTATCTCCCATTTTCAGTTTTTCATCTACCCAAACTATTCTTCTCGAAGTATCCAAGCCTCCTACATAAATACTATCACCGAAAGAGCAATTGCTATGCACCATGACGACTGCCACGTCAGGTGACGTGATAACTACAGGTGACTGATCATTAATAGCTACTTCATATCCTATCATAATTTTTCCGTTGTTGATGAATGCTAGAGGTTTGCTTCATTCGTTCGAGTTCTTACCTCAACATATTTGCAATAGACGCAACCAGCACCATCGAAATTATAACTATGCAACCAAAATCTTTCTTTCTATTTATAAGTACATCTACTACTTCCCACAATAAAAGGAAAAACCAAGTTGAAAGATAAGCGATATGCAGTGTTATATCTCCTATTGGATATTTCCTGTTTATCATTGATAACAATATATATAAGATACACAGCCCTATATAAATGTTATTCTTGGTCGACAGCATCTTTTTAGTTGGCGTTTTATCTTCCCAGATCATATTCTTTATTGATTCAATTTATTATTAGCAACTCTATATAAATTCTCAAACACAGCGATAGATGCATCTTTACTTAATTTCAACTTATCAATAATCCTGAATATTTTAGAACACGCTGCCACATATTCTGCAGACTCTTTCGTTTATTCCACATCTTCGCCCTCACGCATAGCATTCTTTTTTGTCCGATACTTTTTGTATGAATCAAGAAATACAGCATATTCATCCAATGCTACAATAGAATCAACCAATGCACGTTCTCTCTCACTGACGTTAAGATAATCCCATATTCTTGGATCACTCTTCATTTCATCATGATTCTTTGCTAACGCTAACTTAGCAGAAGAACTACAACTTGACATGAATATCAATGCCAAGACTATTGCCAAATAAATTTTCAGTCTGTTCATATCACAAAAAATGATTTATCACCAATCTATTGATGAGATTAAATTTATACTTTTTATCTTATCATATCTATGTATAACTTCGTTTTATCCATCCCTGTATAAAAATCTATATTTGCAGAATGGCATAAATACTTCCAAAAATAAAGTGCTAGAAACATTTGTACCTCCCGATCATCTTTAAAACCTTCACAAATATTCTCCGTATTAGTAGCAATCATCCCAAATAGTACGGACGAAGGCGGAGTCCCGTCAGTCTCATCTTCAACCTTTGCTATTGCTTTCAACGCAGGATGAACCGCTTGTTGCAATTCCCTTTGCCAATACGTAAAGCCGTCTCCCCGCTTCTTCAATGGCAAGGGGATATTCTCCACTTGAGAATTCCCTCTCCATACAGTTTCTCATTGATTCGTCGTAATTTGCCTCTATCCACCGCCAGCAAATAGTTGAAATGATAGCGTTTCAATGCTCTTGCAAACTGGCAAACAGCATCTTTGTCACCATAGTTCTTCTCCAACGTCGCTTGGAAAAACGCAATCATTTCCGATTCCAAAGACGTAAAATTCTCTTTCTGCTCAGACGAAGTGCAAGCCGACAGAGAGCATAGACACGACATCAAAAGTATGATAGTATATGCTGCGATTCTTCTCATCCCCTTTTTTTTAATATAAGTTTACAATTTAAGTTATCTTGTTTTTATCCACCTCAACATATTTGCCAGTAAAGGACCCATTTATCAATGCAATAATTCCAGATACAATTCCATCTTATCCTTTCCCGTCATGAAGTCAACATTCACGTAATAGCACAAATATTGCCAAAAAAATCCAAGTAATAAGAAATTGCACATCTTGATCTGTTTCAAAAGCATCCAAACAACCATGTTGATTGGAACGTAATTTTCCATACACAATCGTAATATGTAAACTTCCGGTAGTAACATATGCTTTATACATATCCTTCAGTAAAGGAGACGTACTTTTCATCAATTCTTTCTGAAGATAGGTTTCTCCATTACTTTCCTATGCAACTTTCATATTCTTCTTTGGCTTCTTCTTTAGCTTTTGAAAATTTTTTAGCAGCTTTAAAATAGCAATATGCATGTGCAGTAGTTCCTGACTCATAAGCATCATCACAAGCCTCTTTCTCTTCTATTGCTAAATCAGAGGCGGCTTGTATAGCCTTATCTCTTATTTCTGCACATTTCCTAGCATCGTCCCCCTCTCCCCTTGTTTTTAGAAGTACAGTTTTATATATATACGTGCAGTCTAATGAGATAAGCATACTTCTTTCTAACTTATTCAAATGAAAATAAGCTGTATTTTTCAACTGATTTTGGGCGTTTATCATTTGTTCCAATTCATTCCTAATACAACTTTCATCAATAATATCTTCAATATAATCATCATTATTCAAATTTTCTTCTAACTGTATTTTTTCTTTGTCATTTAAAGATGAGTAATAGCTATCAAATTTATCAAAAAACATATGCAGACTCATTAGATAATCTAAATATTCTTCAGACTCGGAAATTGAAATAACAAGATCATTTCTACAATTTTGTTCTGATAAAGCCCGCGTAGAGTTTGCCTCTTCTAAAACCATACCAGAAGAATCTTCTACCAAATCATATTCAGAAAAGCTACAACCATGAACTAACAAAACGGAAAAAGCCGCAACAATTAAAGTAAAAAAACACAAATTAGTTCTCTTTTTTCTCATGTCCATATTATTTATAAATTAAAATTATTCTACCAGTTTTATTCAATCTGCAACAAAATATTATCTACTAATCATCCGAAGATGTAATCACTTTCATAACTAATATTGTTTTAATAGCACTAGAAAGTTGTGCGTTCTCCATTAATTTAATGAACGACTTGTAACTTTCCACATAGCTATTCCAATCGTTTTGTACGTCTTTATGTTTACTTATTTTCAAAACAAGAGCATTTATTGAATCTTTCCTATTCTGATGCCCACCCAAAGGTTCTTTATCCCATAAATCTGATTCCATTAAAGGCTGAATTTTTTTTATCAATTGCCGGGTAGCCGTAGCATATGATTTAAACTCATCCAACTTTGTTATAGAGTCAACCAATATACTATCCGTATGCGTAAGTTCAGGTTCTATAAAATCGTTAGACTTAGTCATAACAGTCATGCAGAATAAATCGTCAGAGATTACAGTGTCCGAACTGCAACTTTGCATAAAATACATGATAAATATTATCATAAACGCCACTTTAAATCCAAGAGAGCAACTTCTTCTTTTCATCTTCATATTTTTATATTTAAGTTATTATATTAAAAGTAATATCACCAATCACATACACTATATTCATGCCTATTCCCAAATTTACTTTTCTTCATGCACCAAAGTTCGTTTCTGCCTTCTTCGTACATGATTCTACAGTAACAATATTCTTACTGAAGTTTTTGAGATGTAACAATCAGGACTTTTCTTTTTATCTTCATTTTCACAGAATAATGCTAATATACAATCTCTTCTCATAATCATTCTGTAAAACAAAGTAAGCACCAATCTTATTATTGGAACTATCATAATATCCTACATCTTAATCATCCGTATTACTCAACTATTCCTCTTTCCCATCATGCTCCATAATGAGATGATTGTGATAACCACTTTTCGTTACAAATTCAATATCTGCAATGAAACCATAATGCAAAGAATCATATTGAATACTCAAGATTTCAAAATCGTAGACCACACTATCCTTCTCTATCGTACCAATACACGGAGCTAACATTTCTTTCAACCGAACAAGATCACCACCTGCAAGGTATTCTCCATTTGGTGCCTGTAGATTAAGCTTCTTTTCTTCCGCTGAAATAGTAATTTTCCCTGTTTTATCATTTGTTGCTTGACAGCCAATGAAAAATGCCATTAATACGAATACACCAATAAACCATTGAATAAAATTCTTCATATAAATCGGCCTCAATCTTTTATGTTTTACATTTCTCTTAACCAATCGTTCTCTCATAATAATGTACTTTTAAAATTAATAAATATGCAAAGCAACTTACTACTTCCACACCTGCTTTCTATCCTCATACACAAAAATCCGTTCCTGATTCCCTCGTGTATGATTCTGCAACAACAGCAATGCTCCTTTAGGAACCCTCTTGTAAACCAGTGAGTCCAACATCGCCGTTTGCTGTCCTAACGTCCTCCACCCTCTCTTTGTACAATAAGACAACTCATATTCATCCAACGAACGAACATAATTATCCCGGTTGGCAGGCGTATAAATTATCTTATCTATTACCTTTGGCGTGCCTAGGTCTAACCCTGTCCAGCCGCCATAGGGTTCCGTATAATCAAAAGACGTTTCAGTATTATCGTCGAACGCATTTGTATATTCGTGCGAGCCATCCTGTTGATAGCAACCGGGAGTACCAATAATTCTACCGCTTAATGGCAACAGTCCACCCGCTTCATAAAACTCTATTTCCGCCACATTACAATGCCCCTTTTCCGGTCCTATATAGCGGACATACCGATAAGGTGTCAAGGAGCGGGAATACGCCATTGTCCGTAACCGTTCGGGTTGCTTTTCTATCAGGAAAAGCACCTCTTTCTGACGAAAATCCGGATCATTACTTCCTTCAAAAACACCTCCTATCATACGTTTCTGATACTTCTCATCTTGCCACAAAGGATATTTAGCAAACAGCGTTACATCCTGAACACTATCTGACGGAGTAAAAACATGAAACTCACCGGAAACAGTTATTTCAAAAGGATCAGTCCAGTAACGAAGTCTTCCCCGTTCGTAAGTTGCTATCCGCATGACGGGTTCTATCTGGACATCGCTGAAAGCAAGACGTTTACCATCAAACTCCGCCCATGCCACAGGCTCCCAATCCATGCGGCTACTCCCACATAGATAAGCGATACGCGAATGGGGCTTTCCCGAATAAAGCATAGACACAGGAATCTCCAGTTTCTTTTTGTATGTCTTTGCGTAATCGGTTGTCACATCAACGATGTGCGGATCTCGGAAGAAAGGAACAACAGCCGTATCCAAGCGTTGCATTTCTGCCTGCATAGCACGATTAAGACTGAACGTATTCCGATAAACCTTTATTTTAGAGGCTTCACACATCTTATCCTTACGGACTTCTTTTATCTTATCGGGGAATTCCTGAAAATAAAGCGTACCATACTTATCTGCGAATGACACCCACTGATGTCCATCATTCCCACCTCCATGAAGAGGCATAAAATCTATGGCACAAGGAATTCCCAACGCACGACAAACATAAACGACATAATCAGAAAGTTCACGACAACTGCCCGAAACGCTTTGAGCAATCTCCGGTCCTACATGAGGAAGTCCTTGCGGAACCGTAGTTGTAAAAAATCGGCTACGTTTACGAAGAGAATCGCACAAACAACGGGCTGCAACAAGAGGATCTTCTATATCAAGAACCATGGAAGCACGCAACGAATCAAGTAAAGGATTATACTTTCGATAAATATCCTCACGCCAATAGCTTAATGTTTCATCACCAATACGATAAGGAAGAATATACTCACAAAAATCAGCAAAAGATACATTCTTCCCCCAAGGCTGTTCTTGCCAAACTTTGATTGCCCAATCGATATTACTACACAAATAAGCAGAATCCACCGTAGTAATATCTTCATAATATTGCAAAGAATCTAAAGAAAATGGTCCATACATCCTTCTGATAGAATCTATCATTGCTTGTGGATATATCTTTTTACTCCGCGCTTCTTGCAAGAGAGTAAAGAAAGTGAGATATTGGTCCAACAGCTTACCTTTATAATAGGTATAAGATGGCATATTCTCTATCAGGAAACGAGCTGCCCTATATTTCAAGCTATCCGATGGATTGGATTGATAACGATGTAATACTTTCTCAAGTTCAACACGATTTTCTCTAGCCTGTGACAAAGCTGCATCCAACGGAAGTACAATAGCAGTCTCCTCTTTCTTCTCTTGTGAACAAGAATAAAAAAGAGAGCCGCCTATAATAACAGAAAGGCAAATAATAGGAATCAGCTTTGTCATTGCTTTCATAATATTATTTTTATACAAAAATACGAGTATAACAAATGCTATTCAAGGGGGCGTTACACTCCTATCCCTGTCATATAGGCATTTATCGGGCATATAGAACCCTAAAAAACGTCATTTTATATCTAAATTGTAACATTGATACATGAGTTATTATAGTCATCAAACAGTTATTTGAACAAATTATTTCATTTCTTTACTTTCTCCATACATCTTTTATATTCAGTATCTGCTTGCGACTTCTCTGCTTCATAATTCAGTTTTGTTGCTACTTGACATGCATATTTTTCCCTGTCCGGCAAATCATCACAAAGTAATAATCTCCGTATGAAAGCGTCATAAGCACTATCGTATGCTTTCTTCTTAGCTTTTTCACATTCCTGTTGAGTTACTCCTTCACCACCTCGCGTCTTCATAAGCATATGCCCTCTTGTCACAAAACAGCCATCAAAAAGCTGCGATTTCTCTGACTCATTTAATCGCAAAAAAGAAGTATTATCCAATAGTCTTCTCTTTGCCAATGATATGGCTAAAACTTCTTTTTCAATATCAATACAATCTATAAACTTCAACACAAAGTCATCATTATTCGCATTACTAATTAATTCTTCTTTTTCTTTTTGACTTAGCGCAGATATGTATTCATCCATTTTATCAGAAAATAGATTACAACTTTCTACAAAATCCAAAAAATCGTTAGACGTAGCGACTGAATCTACAAGGGTAGTTCTATAACCTAAGTTTCCAAGACTCTCTGTTGCTAGGGCATCATCATCAACAAAATCATATTCATTCGAGCTACAACTATGAATAACTAATGTCATACACAAAGCGAGAGACAATGAAACAAAAAAATGTTTTTCTTTTCAACATCATATTTTACAAATTTATTAATACATTATATACCAAATCCAGCACTCATCCCCAAACGAAGACAAGTATACCAAGTTAGTATTTACTTAAACTTTTTGATTATTAGAGCTATTCTTTCCGCTTCTGTTAATTCCAACCCTTTAATCATTTTATCAAAATCCTTGCCTGCTTCTTCTACAGCTTTAATTTCTATTTCAATATTTATACATGAATCCATTTTTTTCATAAAATCTGATATAAAAGCAGTATCAGTCCCATTTTGTGTAAATTCTTCTATTTCTTCAGAACTCAAATTAGCAAAATAAGAACTCGTTTTTTTTATCAATTGCTGATAAGCGTTATGATAATTGATAAACACATCCAATCTAGAAATCGAATCAACCAAAGATGCCTCCTTTTCTGATAATTTTGGCATTGGCCAACTATCCGCATTCATAGCAGCCATAGTTATTAGATTAAATTTGTTTGAGTCGACTTTTACGTCAGAACTACAATTACAGGCAACAATAACCACCAAAGCCATTAAAACTAAAGTGATGAAATAACATTTTCTTTTTTTTATTTTCATACTATCTATAAATTAAAATTCTGCATTAGTTCATAATAACATCTTTTTTAGAAAATATCCTTCTTTTCTCTTGTAAACAAGAATAAAAAAGAGAGCCGCCTATAACAATAGGAAGGTAAATAATAGGAACCAGCTTTGTCATTGCTTTCATAATATTATTTTTATACAAAGATACGAGTACAACAAATGCTATTCAAGGGGGCGTTACACTCCTATCCCTGTCATATAGGCATTTATCGGGCATATAAAGCCCTGACAAACGTCATTTTATATCTAAATTGTAACATTGATATATGAGTTATTAAAGTCATCAAACAGCTATTTGAACAAATTATTTTATTTTTTGAACAAAACGTTCCATCTAATTGCTGTAAAATCCCTTTCTTTGTTTTTCCTAATTTAAATTATAAACAAGACATGAAAAGCGAAAACAAAAAACAGAGTAGTATATACGTAATCACACTGTTTGGAATATTATTGACCGCATTCTTTATGTATAGTTGTAGCACCGATGAATACAACTATACGAATGAGACAGCGACAGAAGTAAACTCAATTGCCAAAACACGCAGTTTGGTCTCTCAAACTTGGAATACAGGAAATGTATTGATAGATTCCGTTGCCAATTCAGACGAGTTTTATGAATTTGAAAGATGTAGTGAACAATTAGCGGACAAGTTTAGTGCTTATACTTCAAAACTAAGTGACGAAGAATATGACAAACTCATGGAAAAGCTGAATGATGATGAGTATATGGAAGATTTCATCAAAAAAGCGAATCTGGAAGAAGTACTCCGGCAAATGGATGAGGCTAAGAAAGGCTTGCTTGAACATACAGTATTTCTAAGATTGAGTGAAGAGGAACGGTTGTTATTATTCAGGCAATTTGCCGAAAGCCGGGAGTTAGCGAAAAGAAAGATATTAAAAACACGCAAAGAAGGAAATGGTAACAGTAAATGTGAAGAATTGAGACAAGCAGCATACGAACAAGCAAAAACGGAGTATGATAATGCCATAGCTACAAACTGTAAGGGCATGGGTCCTCTCTCACCATGTTACTTGAAAGAAGCAGCAGTATATAAAGCAAATATAAGAATAGCAAATAAAGACTATGAGAATTGTATAAATAATCAATAACAATGATTCGCTATATTATACTTTATTGCAGCACATGTGCTGTTTGCATCATCATGTGTTATCTCGATCTTTTTATAGATAACATCGATTCTATTCTTCAGCTGTTTCTCATCCATTTCTTCGATTTTCTTTCGTGGATCATAGTAACAATAGGCGCAATCAAATGTATGCCAGAAAAATCATATTCTAATAAACGAGTATGGTTTTATTGTGCAGCGATGTCAGGAATGCTTGCAGCAATTAAGTCTTTCGTCAAACTAATAGAAATATTAGACACATAAAGATAAGAGAACAGTTAATCAATCTCCAGTAAAAAAGCCTCCAATTCTTTATCTACAATCCCTAAACGTTTCCGGGCACGTGATCGCATAGTGCGATAAGATCCGTCGCTTACACATAGAACTGACAAAATCTCTTCTTTTGTTTTATACATTCGGATCAATACGCATAACACAATATCTCGTGGAGGAAGCTGAAGGTTTTGCGACTTCAACCAACAAAAAAAGTCAGGATCTATCGTTCTACACCCTTCTACCAATGATAGATAGTCTTGGGCAGACAATTGAGCAATAGATTTATTCTCTATCAATTTACGAACTAAAGAAATGCCTCTTTGGATGGATAAAGGAGAAGCTAGCAATTGCTGTAACTTTTGAGATTGAATAATAGATTGTTGTCGTTCATTCTGCAATTTTTGATATAATAAAATCGAATACTTAATTATACCGGCTATCAATATGCCAGCAACCACTAAAGTAGGAATTGTATAGGTAGATAATGCCGGTGCCACCTCCTGATGTATTTCTTTTGGCATAACGACATATATCTGATCTGCTGTAATTAAAAGAAAAGCAGCGATACACTGCCAGTCCGTTATTTCGGAAGGTATACCATGTGCCCCCTTCTCACGAAATGTCCACAGTAAAGCCCCCACAAAGAGTGTCAACCACATCAATAGATGTATGGAAGATGAAAACGCATCAACATACATTTCAGGGAAGAAAACCTGAAATAAATAGGCAGCCAGCAAAATTAGACAACAAAGCAAGCCTCCTGAAAATAATTGTTTAAAAGAATAAGCGGACAGTTTCATCATTCTCCTTATCTTGTGCTCTTGAGCTACAAATATACGCAAAGAAATATAGACGAAAAGAGATTGATAATATTTTTTTCAGTCCAGGTTTCTTTTTGTAACTTTGTCGTCAAATACCAAGCATTGGTACGATGATTTGAAATCGCTAACCGCGGTTAGCGAAATTGAAACTCAACTTTTGATACCGTATGAAAAAACTTTCCAGAAGATTCATTCAACGTTTTCATTTAATCCTGTGAGCGTTCGCCCTGACTTTCTGTACTTTCGCTTCTCTTCTTCTGCAAAAGATTTTTCATTTTCATTTCTCATATTCTCATAGCATTCGTATAAAGCATATATTATCAGATAGATAGTCTATGAGAAATGATTTTTAAATAGGCATTTCTCATAGTTTGATGGCAAAATTGTGCAGGTTCTAGGTCATTTCTCATACTCGTTTTAGGTATTTCTCATCGTATTCTGTCGCATTTCTCATTCACAGAACGGATGGCTTGCTCTGTGTACTGTTCTCTTATTCCTACGCAATAGCATCTTGCAAACAGTTCATTGCTTATTTGCATAAAATAGACTAATTAATCATTTGTGAGTCATCAAGTTATACCGTTTTCTATAAGGAAGATATCATTCGTTCCACTCTAGTGGAAAGATCGTTGTACTCCAGTGGAAAGAATCGTTCACTCTAGTGCAAAGATCTGTTCACTGGAGTGGAATGAACTGGATAGCGGTAAGACAAAACGGTAATGGTGAAGGAAAAACAGATAAGTATATGGTGAATAATACACAGAAAGGCAATAAACAATAGAGAGTTGCTAATCAAACTGAAGAAGAAAAGGAGTATGAGAATAAGATGAGAAATGACTTGGAACATATGAGAAATACACCATTTTTAGCTAAAAATAGTGAAAAGACTATGAGAAATACCGTTTTATGTTTTATTTCTCATGGCATTATATAAATGGTTTACAACAGATTAGCATATTTCTATGAGAACATGAGAAATAAAAATGAAAAATCTTTTGCAGGAACCTAAGCCCATACAGACATAAAAATGGTCAAACAAGATGTAGAACCATTTGTCAGAAATAGACAATCACTCGATATATGGTCGAACGATTATTTCCTACTACTGGCAGACAAAATCAAATGGAAATAAGAGAAGCCGATTTAATTATTATTGAAACGCAGATTAGCGCAAATTATCGCAGATAAAATAGAAGTCTGTGATAATTTGCGCTAATCTGCGTTTTATAAAAATGCAAAGCCGGTACTCATTATCTCCTGCTTCATGTCCGGATATTTATCCTATGATCCATTTACTACCCGGTATATACGAAATGATCTTCGTCGTTACGAAACAACTGATAAATGTAACCACTGCAATACATGGGATAGCGGCAACGGTAGGTAATCCCAGTGTGTCCTTGAATACAGATACCCACAATCCGAGCCAGAAGATATGCATAAGATACATACCATAGCTAAGTTTTGATGTTTCTGTCACCAGCACCGGAGCTTTCGGACCCTCTATGCATGTGAACAAAAGGAACGTACCCGATGTGAGAAGCACACAGTTGATGGTACAGAAAGCCCATCCTATTTCTATTACAGGTGTGGAATGGAGTTCGCCCGGTACAGCCTGAACGTAGAATGAATAAATAGTCCATGCAGCACCGATCACCATTAGTATGGCTCCTATGATGAAACGTTTGGAACGATTCCATGTGAGGTGTACACGTATGTAATGTGCCAATACGAGGTATCCCAGGAAGCCGGAGAAGTACCACAACATGTGATATTCATTCCAGAAACATTGTCCCCACACTTCACCGCACCAACGGTTAAGATAGGGCATACAGGTTGACAATACAAACAGTCCTATGAAAAAGAGTTCCTCTTTTGCCGTGGCTTTACGCAACCAGGGAGATATAATAGGAATAAACAGGTAAAGACTAATCAGAGGATACATAAACCAGAAATGTCCGGCCAGCGTAGGGAAATTCAGGAATATTCGTGATAAATCCTTGATGGATGTTTCCGCGTCCAGCTGTCCCCATAACATTGGCAGGGTGCTGTATAGTATCATGAATATGAAAAACGGTGGCAGGATACGGAGACAGCGCTGGCGATAGAATTGCCACATCGTCTGTTCCTCTTTCATCGGTGCAAGCAGGAATGCGGAGACTATCATAAACAGCGGCACTGCCATACGCGAGAAACCGTCGTAAACAGCTACCCATAACCGGTCTGCTTCATTAGCCAAAAAAGACTGCGGTCCTGCCATATCAGTGGATCCGGGAGCACCGTAGAAATTCTCACTGGCATGAACAACCATTACGAGAAAGCATGCAAACACACGGACATAATCTAAAAAAACAATACGTTTCATTTTTCTAAGTTTTCTAGTTATTAATTTATTCTCTTGTATTCGGGAAGGCAGATATTCTCAACCGTGCCGCCCCCATAGGGATCAACGTTATTTCTTCTTTATTACCTTTCACTGCATCTTCTTCCGGCAGTACGCCACACAATCCGGTTTCGTCTATCTTCCATTCAGGAACCAGGCGGCCGGTAGCTTTTACCTCTAAAGGTACACTGGCTACTGTGAAAGGATAATTATCGGCAGGCCAAGATTTACGGATTACCTTGAAGTTTTTCAAAGGTTCTGTCTTGTCCAGTACCAATGAATAGTTCCAGGGACTATCCGGATAGATTTCAGTAGTAGGCCATTTCTGGGGATCAGCGCCTTTCTGCCATTTAGAATCACCGATAGCAGTCTCGCGGCTGTCTTTCTCTACATATTTCTCTGCAATCTTGAGAGACAAAGTGAGGGGGCCATAATCTACGCTTACGCTATTTTTATTAACCTGCCAGGTACGCATAGACAAAGACATCGGTAACGTCAGTTCCACGCGATCTCCATTCGACCATTCCCGATGGATGCAAAGGTATTTTCCCGCTACGGGAGCTACATTTACCTTCTTACCATTCACGCGCACTTCTGCTCCTTTTGTCCATGAAGGAATGCGGAGATAGAACGGGAAAGTGACCTTTTCACCGGTAGAAACAGAGAAAGCGATACTTTCCTCAAAAGGATAATTCGTCTCTTCGTGAAGAGTGATTTCCTTTCCGTCGCCCACCTTTACAGTAGCTTTGCAAGCTGCATAAATAGCAGTTGCCACTCCGTTGTCGGGAGTTGCCAATACCAGATGTTCGGTAAAGTAAGGCCAGCCTTGTGCATGATTGTGTTGGCAACAACGGCTGCTGAAAGGATTCATCGAAAGGAACGGGCCACGATTGTCAATGCCCGGATGATGATTCTTGGAATCACTGATGGCATGGTTCGGGCAGGTGATATAGCGCAATGCTTTAAAGTCCGGCATCACGGCAGCAGGATAAGAGTTGAATGCTACTTCCTCACAGTGTTCAGCCCACATAGGGTCTCCTGTCATGCAAAGCATGATTTCATCGGAAGCCATCTGTTCAACCAGTCCGCAGGTTTCCACTCCCTGACGGGGATCGATGTATCCCAAACGGGCATTCTCATCCGCACCGAACATACCACCGGGCACTTGTCCGAAAGTACGGCGAATCAGATGATGAACATTATAAGAGGCTTTCAACATCGCTGAATCCCCGGTCTGCATATAATAAGTGGCAGGTTCACGGAAACATTGGGCGATATTGACATTGTGCCAGTTGGGTAAAGAGGTAGATTTAGTCCAGTCGGCAGTGTTGCGATGAATCTTTTCAGCCAATTCTAACAAGAAAGCATCTCCGGTATGGTTGTAAAGCCAATAGATACTGATGATATTATCACCACCGCGGCTTTTCTCCCAGTAATCTTCCAGAAGCTGGTCATCGGGAACAGTCATCTGCCATTTAAAGTAGTTCGTCATCAGGTCAATGACACGCTGATCTTGAGAATACTCGTAATAGGATTGCAGACACCAGAGCATAATCATTTGTGCCCAAAGTTCACGTTTTCCGTTACGTTCGTTGACAGGACCGAAGTAACCATCCGGCTGGCGGCTGGCAAATACGCCTTCAATCCAATACTTGGTTTCCTCAATCATCTTCGGGTCGTTCAGGATATATGCCAGATTGCCGTAGCCTTTGAGCCAATAGGGAACTTCTTCCCAGCCGTGGTCACCACCGGTTGTCAACCAAGCATTATTATCTTTTTCCAGCCAGGCACTGATCTCTCCCAAGTGTCCGGTCAGACCGTCACGCTGCAATTCGAGATACTTCTTCACCCAACCTTCAGGTTGAATACTGCCTACCGGCAACTTTATAAAATTCAATGGACGAAGCGGAGCGCGATACCCTGTATAATTGGTATTGGTAGACTGTATGTCCGGTCGATCCACTACTGTCACCGTACCACTGGAGGGTGCAGATGCGCAAGCTGTAACCGCCACCCCAAGCACTATCGATGCAAAAACACTTTTAGTCTTTATTTTCTTCATATCGTCTATTCTATTCTTTTTTATTTATCCCATTATCCAATGAGCTTTATTAGGCATCAACTTGTACATCAGCGCTGTAAACGCCCAACTACAAAGGAAAATACCTGCCGCCATCAACGGAACCTGCAGAGGAATAGGGATGGACGACGGACCGATTAACAGGAAGAATGGACCTACAACGAAATAATGCACCATATAAATACCAAATCCGCACTTCGTCATATTTGCCAGTGCCTTGATAACTATGCGGTTAGTAACCGTCACTTTCTGAAGCAAGAGGAACACGGCCAACGTCATCAGCACGACATTCGGACTGCAGAAAGTGAAGAACAATTCCATATCCGATTCCGTATGATTGGGGTCGGCTGCCGCCGCACTGAAACCGGAATAAGTGACATAATAACCTATGGCAAAAAGCACGGCACAGATAAGCAGCGTTTTCCATATTCCCCAGTCATTTCCTTTCTTGCCGTAATGCCCCAGTAATAAATATCCGTTGAATCCGGCAAAATAATAGAACATGCCAAATGCATTCCAGGTGCTTGTACCGAACAGATAACCGGAGATGTATTCCGCCATATAAGGCAGAAACAAAGAGATGAACCAAATCAGCAGATAAGTGCGTTTCATCTTCTGATCTGCCCGCTCTATCCATGCCGAGAAGAAAGGCATATACAGGTAAAGGCCGATTAACAGAT
Organism: Bacteroides sp. D2; assembly: GCF_025147085.1. Taxonomy (NCBI): domain Bacteria; kingdom Pseudomonadati; phylum Bacteroidota; class Bacteroidia; order Bacteroidales; family Bacteroidaceae; genus Bacteroides; species Bacteroides sp. D2. The sequence continues at coordinate 808,765 of NZ_CP102261.1, forward strand.
AGATATACCACATATGATTCTCCTTAAAACTGAAGTTAAAGGGAATCATCGCCACATCTTTCAGGGAATCCATCAACTCTTGGGATTCATTTCCCTGCACATAACAAAAGAACTGCCCGATAATGGACTTATCAAGCCCCACTACTCCCGTAAACCATGGAAACATATTGTAGAGAACAGACCAGATAAGAAACGGAAACAATACACGAAAGATACGTTTCTTATAAAACGTTCCCAAAGGTTGCTGTTTGACAGGCAGCAATAACAAACCGGTCATCATCACAAACAAAGGAACGGAAGGACGCAACAAAGACCCGTAAATAGCCGCCCAATGCGTATATTCGGGAATGACGCCCAACGTAGGAGAAATATAAAAAGGATCGATGCAATGTACACCAATCACCATTAACATGGCCACAGCACGGATTACGTCTAACCAGACCATCCGATGATCGAGAGCAGGGAGCTGATTCATACTTTTATTATTTATCTACAGAAAACTTAAAGATACATTGACTTGTATATTTCTCACCCGGACGAAGTACAGCCGACGGCCATTCGGGTTTGTTCGGTGTATCCGGATATTTCTGTGTTTCAAGACATACGGAAGCACGTTGGTTGTAAGTGATACCTTTCTTTCCTGTCAGTGAGCCATCGAGGAAGTTTCCGGCATATACCTGAATACCCGGTTCGTTGGTATAAACATCGAGTACGATACCCGTCTTCGGTGATTTCAGAGAAGCGCATTTACGAGTTACGTCACCTTTTGTATTCAATACCCAGTTGTGGTCGTAGCCGTTGCCGTTTTTCAGTTGTACGAAATCATAGTCATTGATACGCTCGCCTACCGGAGTCGGGGTACGGAAGTCCATTGGAGTACCTTCTACTGTAACAATTTCACCCGTAGTCATAAAGGTGCTGTCTACCGGAGTGTAATAATCCGCATCAACTGTCAACAGATGACCGGCGTTGTTGCCTGCGTCTCCCTCCAGGTTGAAATAAGAGTGATTGGTCATGTTCACAATAGTCGGCTTGTCTGTTTCTGCCTCGTATTGAATGTCGATAGCGTTATCATCTGTGAGTTTCATTACCACTTTACAAGTGATATTTCCAGGAAAACCTTCTTCACCGTCTTCTGCCAAATAGGTCAGTTGCAGTTCCTGCGGATTGGGTTGAACAGCATCAAACACACGATACTGGAAGCCTTGCGGACCACCGTGCAGGCAATGGCCATAATTGTTACGAGGAAGCTGATATTCCACACCGTCCAATGTAAATTTACCCTGATTGATACGGTTGGCATAACGTCCGATAGTTGCACCGAAATCCGACGGTTTACTGATATAATCCTGAATAGAATCGAAACCGAGCACGACATCGCGCATCTGTCCGTCTTTATCGGGAACCATCACTGAAACAATACGTCCACCAAAGTTCGTGATACAAACTTCCATGTTGTTCTTGTTGCGCAAAGTAAACAAATCGGTTTTCTTTCCATCCACTTCCGTCTGGAAATTACTCTGCAATAAACCGGAATCCGTAGTCTTTTCGGCTTTCGGCGTACAAGATGCCATTAAAAGGGCGGCAACTGCCCATACACATAAATTTTTCATGATACAACTTGTTTTTAGATATTCATTTTCAGATGCAGACGACGCGGATAACGCGTTTTTTCTCATTTTACATCAGAGAAAGAGCCGCATCACCCGCGTTATCCACGTCTAATTTAGTATGTCAGCATATTATTGTATACTATTCAATAAATCTACCTTTCCTTCATTAATCAACTTCAAAATCAGCTCACCGAAAAGAGTATTCTGCCAAGCGAACCATGCACGGGTAAATTTCTTCGGATTATCCTTATGGAAAGATTCGTGCATAAAGCCAGTGTCGGCATCCGTATCCATCAGCATCTTGATACAGGTCTTAATTTCGGCATCATTCTGACTGGTAAAGGCTTTCATCATAATACTCATCGGCCACACCATGTCATAACCGATGTGCGGTCCGCCGATTCCTTCACCTGCCTTGCCTTTAAAGAAGTAAGGATTGTCTTCGCTCCATACAAAGCGACGGGTGTTCTGATAAATCGGATCGTTCACATTCACATCACCCAGATAAGGCATTGCAAGCAGGCTCGGCACGTTAGCATCGTCCATCAGGTAATGATTTCCAAAGCCGTCTACCTCGAAGGCATAGATTTTACCATATTTAGGATGATTATATACCGCGTATTTCTTCAAAGCTGTTTCCACTTCTTGCGCCAAGTCTTTACATTCTTTAGATAAGGCTGTTTTCTTATTTACTTTCTCCAGAATCTCGGCAGCCTTACGCAAAGAGGATACGGCAAAGAAATTGGAAGGAACCAGGAATTGAAGAGTGGTGGCATCGTCCGAAGGACGGAAGCTGGAAACAATCAAGCCGACAGGTTTCACCGGTGCTCCAAGGCCGTCATTACTCACAGTATCCAGTGCACGTTCTGTTTTACGCTGGAACTTATAAGGGCCTACTCCTTCTTTGCGTTGCTGTTCCTTGAAGGTTTTCAAAACGTTAACGATTGCCTGAATCCATTCTTCGTTGAATATGCTGGCATCTCCGGTAGTCTTCCAGTAGTGGTAAGCCAGACGCAACGGATAACACAGGGAGTCGATTTCCCATTTACGTTCGTGCAATTCCGGCTTCATATCCGTAAGGTCGCTCATCCAGTGACCGTTAGGAATGGCACCGTCATTAAACGCATTTGCATACGGGTCGATATTGATACATTTAAACTGGCGGAGGATCACTCCTGCCAGCATTTCTTTCAGTTCGGGGTCCGAATTAGCCAGTTGCACATAAGGCCATACCTGTGCACCGGAATCGCGCAGCCACATGGCATGAATATCTCCCGTATATACGAATGTATCCGGTTTGCCATCACTTCCCTTACGGAAATGTACGGTAGTGTCCAGGGTATTCGGGAAACAGTTGGTAAACATCCATGCCAGTTTCGCATTCTTCAGAAGCTTCTGTACACGGAGAATCTCCTTTTCCACTGCATTCGAACGGAACAGGCGGTTGGATATTTCAGGACGGTTATCTTTCTGAATGGCATCTGCCAGACATACATGCATTTCCGTCATACGGCTGGAGGCTTGTAGCTCCCCGCCACAGAGAAGCATACCTGCCAGCATACCTGCGCTGATATATTTGATCTGTTTCTTCATGATTACTTCTTCTTTTTAAATTCGTTAGAGAAAGAATAAGGGAAATCGCTTTCTTTCGTACCACGTCGCTGATTGGGTTTGGCATCCATCTTGAAAGAAATGGTGGCGCCATTCATCAGATCCTGATGGGTCAGGTAGTTTTTGGTATGTTCCTTGCCGTTCAGCGTCATTGATGAAATGTAACGCTTGTCGTCTCCGTTATTCGGGGCGGAGATGGTTACTGTCTTTCCGTTTTCCAGATGCAGTTTCATCTCTTTGAAGTAAGGAGTACCCAGGACATACTCATCCGTACCGGGGCATACCGGATAGAATCCCATTGCCGAGAACACATACCAGGCAGAAGTCTGGCCGTTGTCCTCATCACCGCAATAACCGTCGGGAGCAGGAGTATAGAGTTTATCCATTACTTCACGAATCCAGTGCTGCGCTTTCCAGGGTTGACCGGAATAGTTGTACATATAAAGCATGTGCTGAATCGGTTGGTTGCCATGTGCATAGTTGCCCATGTTCATGATCTGCATTTCACGGATTTCATGGATAACGGCTCGGTAATAGCTCTCATCGAATATCGGAGGCAAAATAAATACAGAGTCCATCATCTGGTTGAATCCGTCTTTACCACCCATCAGGTCGATCAGACCCTGAGGATCGTGGAATACAGACCAGGTGTAATGCCAGCTGTTACCTTCTGTGAAAGCATCTCCCCATTTCAACGGATTGAACGGAGACTGGAAAGTGCCGTCTTCATTCTTGCCACGCATCAGTTTGTGTTCGGGGTCGTATAGGTTCTTATAATTCATTGCACGCTTGGCAAAGATTTCAATCTCTTTTTTCGGTTTCTTCAAGGCTTTGCCGAGTTGGTAGATACACCAGTCATCGTATGCATATTCCAGTGTACGGGCTGCATTTTCGTTAATACCTACATTATAAGGAACGTATCCCAACTTATTATAATACTCATGTCCTAATCGTCCGGTAGAACCCACTTTCGGATGCACTGCATTCGCTCCGTGTTTCACGGCTTCCCACAAGGTTTCGATGTCGTATCCTTTTAGTCCTTTCAGGTAAGCGTCGGCAACTACGGAAGCGGAGTTGTTTCCAACCATACAACCTCTATGACCGGGACTCGCCCATTCCGGCAGGAACCCGCTTTCCTTGTAGGTGTTCACCAATCCTTCCTGCATCTTCGTATTCATGGATGGATACATCAGGTTGAGGAATGGGAAAAGGCAACGGAATGTATCCCAGAAACCGGTATCGGTAAACATATAGCCAGGAAGTACTTCACCGTTATAAGGACTGTAGTGCATCACGTCTCCTTTGGCATCTATCTCATAAAAGCTTCTGGGGAACAATACTGAACGATACAGGCAGGAGTAGAATGTACGCAAATGGTCGATATCATCGTCTTTCACTTCGATGCGTCCCAGTACGTCGTTCCATACCTTGCGGCCTTTCGCAGCAATCTGTTCAACGTTGGCCGTACCCAGTTCTTTCAGGTTCAGTTCAGCCTGTTCGGGGCTGATGAAAGAGGAAGCGACACGAACATTCACCTGTTCGCCCTTGCGGGTTTTGAAACCGATCAGTGCACCGGCATGGTTGTCCGTCACTTCCAGTTTGTTGGTGTCGATCACACCACTGGCTACGGCAGCCGTATAAGTAAACGGTTTGTCGAATACCAGTACAAAGTAGTTTTTAAAGTTGGCAGGAACGCCACCACTGTTTTTAGTGGTATAGCCGATAATCTTGTTCTCCGAAGGGATTACTTTCACAAACGAACCTTTATCGAAGGCGTCTACCACTACATAAGAGTGGTCGTTTTCGGGGAAAGTGAAACGGAAAGCGGCGGCTCTCTCTGTCGGGGCAATCTCCGTCACTACATCATGGTCGGCAAGATATACCTTGTAATAATAAGGAGTAGCCGTTTCAGCCTTGTGAGAGAACCAGCTGGCACGCTGATCCTGATTGAATACTGCTTCACCGGTGACCGGCATGATAGCAAATTGACCGTAATCATTAATCCAGGGACTTGGCTGATGGGTTTGTTTGAATCCTCTGATCTTGTCAGCGTCATACGTATAGGCCCATCCATCGCCCATTTTTCCAGTCTGCGGAACCCAAAAGTTCATTCCCCAGGGCAGCGCAATGGCAGGGTAAGTATTTCCGGTAGATAGTGCGTGCTTCGACTGCGTACCAACCAGCGGACTTACATAGTCCACCGGTCCGGTAATTGTTTTTGCAGTCATACTCCATGCACTAAGTAACGTAAAAGCGAATAGAGCTAGTTTCTTCATGGTATTCTTGTTTTATTTAATCAGTTTTCCTTCAAGCATCTTGATAAAATATCCACCTACAACGGAACGTGCCTGGAAGCCTCTCTGATTCGGTTCATCCGTAAATACCCAGTCGGACATCGGAACGCGGTTAGGTGTTACGTTCATAAACAGATATACCGGTTCAATAAATTTCTCAAAGGTAGCTTTGTCGTCAGCCAATGTAGCGGTCCACATGATCCAGTCGGTTTTTGTGTATGTTTCACGGTTATCCAACGGAAGACCATATTTATTTTGCTTCGAAAGATAGTAAGCTATTTCCGTTTCTGCAACATTTTTAGGGAAGATTTGCAGATTCAACAGTTTATCCCACACCAAGTTATACTTCTGGCTCCATGTTCCCGGTTTGTCAAATGTCAGACGATAGTGGTCGCCATCGTTCGCCATTTTCACCCATTCGGCAGCCATTTCTTTCGCTTTCTGTGTGTACTTTTCAGCCACCTCTTTTTTGCCCAGCATATCAGCTAGATAGCCATAAGAAGCAACCCCCATGATCGCTTTGATAGAAAGGTTGGCATTGTGTGCGAAGTGACCTGCAAAGTCATCGGTACAAAGTTGGTTGGCCGGATCAAGTCCGTACTCTACCAGATAGTCTGTCCAGATAGTCAACGTTTCCCAATGTTTCTGTGCATATTCTGCATGACCTTCCACTTTTGCAATAGCAGCAGCCAGTACTACCATATTACCTGATTCTTCTATTGGCATGTCACCGCCATAAGTCTGGCCGTTAGCCAATGGATAAGTACCTATATCATGCGCAGCAAACGGTTTTTCCCATTTTCCGCTTTCGCTATAATAGAAAATATGGTTCATGGTAGCTTTCACCAGTTCCGGGTTATAGTACAAAAGCAGCGGAGATCCCGGATAAGTCAGGTCAACTGTTCCGATAGAACCATTACTGAAGTTTTCTTTAGAAAGGAATACGAGGTCACCGTTCGGAGCTTCTACCAATTTATGAGCAGCCAATGCCTGACGATAGGCCAATGCACAAAGTTCGGCATATTTACGTCCACCGGCAGCAATCGCTTCTTCCATCATTTTCTTGTCGAAAGCGGCACAGTTCTTCATTTGTGTCTTATATTCTTTTTCTGCTTTTTGGAATTGGGATACAATCGTTTCATTACCCTGACGGTTCCAGTAAGGACGCAGGTTATCGCCAAAGTATTGGATAGAATAAATATCATCGTATCCGATCAATAAATGACCATCCGCTTTTTGTGTTTCGCCTAATGAGCGTACCAAAGCCAGTTTATCATAACCATTCGTGGTAGGAGCTTCCAACTTATTAGCTACAAAGCTCTTACGCAGTTCTCTACCATCGCCGATTGCAGATGTGCTGTTTTCTTTTTCAGCAGCCAGATAGAAATGTCCCCAATCGATACGTACATCGTCGCCTTTCTTCTTCAGGATTTCCTGATTACGGCTTCCGGTACGAAGGAATAACAAGTCGCCGTCAGTAAAGCTGTCGGCCACAGATTCCTGATGAGGTTGGTCGATTGCCCATTGCGGAGATGCTTCGAAATACAATTCAACCTGATGTTTCTTGCCGTCATTGGAAGCTACTTCATAAGAAATATAGTTGACCGGACGTGACAGCAAATCCAGATTATCCATAAACATAGGAGCGGTAAATGTCAGTTTCAAATCTACCGGACCGCAAGTAAAGGTATAATAAGTCTGCATAGGCTGTACGTCTGCAGATGTTTGTTGTGCTGTTTGATGGAAAGAACGATAACCGTCCAGTTCTACCAACAATCCGAAATCCAGTAATCCGTTTCCTACACGGTTACGGCAATAGCCGGCAATCAGGTTCTCACCCGGTTTCAAAGAAGCTACCACTTCTTCGGGCAGCTTCACTCTCTCGTTCTTTTTACAAGCATTACCTGTATCTACCACTTTGATGCCGTTGATATAGATGATAGCATCATCGTCGTGAGAGAATTCCAGATATACATTCTTTCCTGTCAAGTCTTCCTGAATATCAGCCACCCGGCGTACCCAGATAAATTCTTCACCCCACTGGGTCTTGGCTGTATGTTCATTCTCCATGGTTCCGAAAGCAGCTTCGCCTTCTTTCCATGCTTTATCATTGAATCCAGCATTCTGCCATCCGTCAGCAGGCTGTTGAGTGGTATACTTTCCTGTCCAGCTACCTTGTTCGGATGTCTTTACCAAAGGACGTAGTTCCAGTTCTTCCGTTCCCATGAAACGGTAAGTTTGTCCGTCTACTTTAGCAACTCCCAGCAAAGGGAAGTCCTTACCTGTCCAATGTTTCACGGAGCCATCATACAGATTGTCAGTAGTAGACCATGCACTGGTGTAAGGGTCAATCGTCACCAGCGGGTATGCCGGAGCACGTAATTCATTTTTCTCGTGCTGTTCTATCTGGGTCTCACAGCTACAAAATACAGAAGCTGTTCCCAGCAACAGCATCATCAGTTGTTGTTTCATAATTTAAATCACCTGTTTTATTTAATCTATTTTACCATTCTATGGATACATTCACTCCGGCAGGATCGTTCTCGAAACTCAATAAAAGAGTTTTTGAAGATTCATCCCATTCCGACTGTTCCGTCTTTCCGTTTACCAGGACTTTCCCGGGCTTGCGCGGCAAGAGGATTCTTGATACATTCGTCGTATGTAACGGACTCTTAGCTACGAACGAGTAACTCTGCTTCCCTACCTTCTCATCGTAAATGCGAGAAGCTCCGCAAAGTACCTTTGCTTTCACCTTACCGGATACTTTACTCAAGTCATACAAATATCCCTGTTCACCGGGATTAATCTGTTTCACGGTCAGTACCGGCAGGTCTTTGTCGAATAAATCGATATACAGTCCCGACAGTTTCAAAGGCTCTTTAGAAGAACTTTCATCCATTACTGCCGCGATTGTATAAGGTCCCCGTTCCACTACAAAATTGTTTTTGATTTCTATCTTTTTACCTGTTTGGTTCAGATAGGCGGATGCAATCGTTTCAAAGTATTTGCGGTCGTTCCCGTTCTTCAATACAAAATGCTTCGGATCTTCGCGCATGACAATCACAGTGCCTTTGCCGGAATGGTATGTTCCATCACCGGGAGTGCGGGACAAGCCCATTGCCTCAAACAGATGTTCCGAAGGGGCTTTGTAGGCGTTTCCTTCTGTATTCCACCATTCCAAAACCGTTTGATAAGGATCGACATCTTCTCCGCAATACACCAGTGTCCCTCCCTTTTTAACCCAGTCTGCCAGATAGTTATGGTATACCGGCTTCATTGGTTTCATGTTTGAGTAGGACATTACGAGTACCTGAAGTCCTTTGAAAGTTTCTTGAAACGGAGTATTCTCCATGTGTACCAGTTCCACCGGAATTCCTCTTTTTAATAATGGCAAAGTTTGTCCATAGAAGCTGGAGAATTGCGGATCGTCATATCCGTTATGATCCGGGAAGCGCTGGAACATCAGCGAATTTGCCATTAATACCCCAATGCCGTGCGTACCGTTGATCTGCTTGTCAGAGGTGCGAATGTCATTCAGTGTATTAATCATCACCTGCATTTGCGTGGAGTATGAGCGTGGGATGCGTTCTTTCTGATCGGTTCCGGCTATCCGGTATAATCCCTGATAAATACGGTCCGGCCAGGGCATCACTTCATAAGTATCTACCATCGGGTACATTAGTTGTGCAGCAAAAGTAGCCTGATAATTTATCTTATAGTCCAGCCAGTCTTTGGCACGGTCTTCAATCGGATCGGTCAGGAAATACATTTTGCGGTTCAAAGGAGCGGTCATGGATTTCATGCAGCCATATTCGAGAAAGGCATTCTCGAATACACGTTCTTTCTTTACACCGTTATAGAAATTCGGTTCACGGGCAGTACCCGTCCACACCTGTGCTATGTAGCCGTCTACACAATCCAATGAAGCCAGACTGGCTTCCGGGCTTACGATTTGCCAGGAAGTGTAGTTAATCAAAGAGTGAGTGGGCACATAACATTTCACATCCAGCCCTTTCGACTTACCGTATTCTTTGGCATAAGTAAATATCTTATCCAGTGCATGATAGTAGAGGTGATATTTCAACTTATTGGAAAGGTAGGTATTCTCGGGAGATTCATGTTGAGGTCTCCAGGGGAAATTATAATATTTCTGCCATTCAGACTTGAAGGCTTCGCTATATCCGCCACGCATCCAGAATTCCGGTTCCTCTAAATAAATAGAAGTAATTCCGGCATCAATCACCCGCTTTATCTGCGTTTCCTGCATATAACGAATAAAACTTTCGGTAGGTACAATGTAGGGTATCAAGTGTCCGTGAGCTATCTCGTTTCCGTTACGATCCCGTTGACCTTCTTTCAGATGACCGTCTATTCCATCCCATTTGCCGAGGAAATAGTCTTGATAATCTCCCCATGCCACTCCGGTCATAAATTGTGTCTGATATCCCTTATCTCTCCACGACTGAACACGCTGTTCAAAAGAAACTCCCTTTTTATCAAGTGTGCCATATACCATCGTAGCATCGGCACGCACATCTGTTTCCGATTTCCAAGGTTCGGCTGTTTGAAAAGTTGTTTTCGCTTCCTTGCCGTTAACCGCTTGAGTTTGAGCAAAGGAAACATTATTACCGGTTAATAAAAGGCTGAATATAATCAGTAGTTGTTTATTATTCATTTTCACGTGGTTCTGTGTCGTTTTCTATTTACTTCTTAGCCGGGAATAAAAGCATCAATGCCGGTATACCAGAAGCAGAATAACTGTTGATTTCCGCACCTGCCGGCAATTTCTTATGATATTCACCTCCACACACATTTCGCGTCTCATCTCTGTTTGCCCAACCTGTTTTGATGGTATGTTTCAGGAACGGAAGATATTGGGTTTGTCCGCAATCATATACTAACCATGCCATGTATTCAGCAAAGATGGCAGTATAGATTCCCTGTTCAATACCACTTTCGAAAGGTAGCACTTTATGTTCTGCTGACATATCTTTCACTGTATAGTCTGCTGCCAGAATAGCATTGTCCAGATAACGTTTCTCTCCGGTCGCCTTATAAAGCAATATGGATGCACCGATAAAGGTTGCCTGGTTGTAGACATGCGCTTTCCACGCGGGATTGCCATTTCCATGACGGCTATCAGCGATCTTTCCTGTTTCTTTATCCAGCAGATTTTCCACTCCCCATTCGTAGATTTCTTTGCCTTTGGCAAGATATTGAGCCTTCGTCTGATAATCCGGCCGTTTGCTGGTCGATTCTTTTCTGTTTTCAGGCACGTTATTGTAGAGGGTCAATGCTGCCACCACTGTCGGAAAGTTAATACATGCCATCTTTCCATCACCGAATTTATTCGGTTTCGGATTCCGAATAGGTTGCCATTGCCAGAACATACCTCCGTTTTCTTTGTCATACGAACCGGTATCACCCACCTTTTCCGAACCATACCACACACGTTTGAAACTGGCTTCCGAGAGTTTCAGATATTCATCCACTCCAAAAAGCTCGTATGCACGCGCCAGACTGATAGTCCACCACATGATATCATCATAGATGAACCAGCCGGTGTTTTCGTTGTTATCATCAAAATCAAACTGGCAATATTGTGCTTTGTTTCCTGCAAAGATTTTCTCGCAAAGTGCTTTATACTCACGAGTCTTCTTTTTGTCTTTCTGTGCCTTTGCCAGTTTATAAGCATTCATTGCCATGTCCCAATAAATAGGCTGACACCAGATAGCCGCCGCTCCATTACCGCGGTCAACAGCGCTTGGATAAGAGGAACTTGTTTTATAAATATATTTACTAGAGTCTAGTAGGGTATTGTTAAATCCTTCGTAAGCTGCCCATACATCTTCGTTAGTATATGCGTGCTTCTTCTGGTTTGCTTTTCCTAAATTGCCGACTGCCCATATAGTAGTTGATGCTCCCAATAGTAGTGTCAGAGCCAAAAGAATTTTGCTTTTCATGATAGTTTATAAGTTTATAGTATTTTTCCTGTTACAAAGATTGCAGAAATAGCTGAAAAAAAACAATAATATTTATTCAATAAAGAACAAATACAGACCAAAACGCTTTTCTACAATAAAAATATAGGATTAATAAAGGGTTATTGGAGAATAATTTCCCCTCATTCTGCCTTACGACAGAGATAAGGGGAATATTTAATCTACCTATTGAAAACTCATTCCGGTAAACAATTATTTGTTATCTGTAATGTCTGTGGACTCAATCCATTGCCAATCATCACCCTTTAATGTTGCCTTATGACCTTTCAGACCTGTAATTGTTCTAGTAGCACTTTGAGTAGGCTGATCACCTTTCACCTCAAAATCCCAGGCTTCTACCAAATTCGGATTATCGGCACTTACACCTTCTTCATTACCCATATAAGAAGCATATACCTGATTTTCCGTCCGGTTTGTTTTCCAGATACGTATCTTCTTTATGTAACCTGAAAACCATTCGTTACGGTTTCCATTATTGTCCATCATACAGAATCCGGTCATTTTAACCTGATTGACTATGGATTGTTCATTGATATACGTTCTCCAGGACTCACCCACACGAATGGGATCACCTTGTCTCGTACCGTCAATCATGGAATAACACTTCACATCTGTCGGAGTATCAAATCCCGGCAGGCCTTTATCTCTGAACAGGAATGCATAATGCGTCCAACGATCTTTGGTCCAGTTATCTGATTTCTTCCATCCCGGTTCCCACTCTTGAGGATTCGTATGATTATCATCTTCCCAATGAGCAACCATTGTCCTCAATAACCCTTTCATACGATCCTGTGCACGCCATCCGCTCCAATAAGGATCGTTTGTCATCGTAGAAAGGAAAGTACAGTTATCTTCTCCCTGTTTATTACAATATTCTTTGATATTCACCCAAAGTTCTATCGTGAATGCTTGATTATCATCCTCTCCAAACTTCACATAATCCTCACTATAACCAAAGTCTATATATGAACCGGCATTTCCGTCTACAAACAAATTCCAAGTAATCTGGCTGTTATCCGGCCATGCAGAGTCTTCTACTTCTTCCACTTTCTTATCGGCGGCAGCAATAGCCTCATCATAGATTTCCTGCGTCATATCTGTAATGGAACCGGATTTGATTCTTTCAGCCAGACTTTCCAGGTCTTGAGCAGCGCTCTCCAAAACTGATTTATTATCAACCGGATATTGGCCCTGATGATTTCCCCACTTCGTGTCATCATTAACGATTGTAAGTATTTCATCCGCTTTAGCCAGCAAATTATTAATATATTGTTGTGCTTCCGGAGACAGATTATAGAATTTTGAATTCTTAAACTCATCAATAGCCTTATTTACCTTTGCTACAGCAGCTTCCAGAGTTGTTTCATCCAGTTCTTCCCCGCCTTCTACCCGCTCAATCAAGGCATCCAACTCGGCAATGGCAGCATTCAATACATCCTTTCCGGTTTCGGGATAGGTGCCGGGAGCAGTTCCGTAGGTTGAATTTTTCAATAAATAGTTTAATGATGTACGGTTCTCTTGCAGGATACTCAATTGTGTATCTGTTATATACTCGTCTTCAATATCATCACAAGCGGTAAATATCCCTGCCAGACAAGAAATCAGGAGGAAAGAGAGGAGCATTGCTCCCTCTCTCCATTTATTAGTTAAACATTTCATGTTTTTCATCGTTTTTACATTATTATTCAACAATACGTTGCCACTCGTAAGTACCGATAATCTTAGCAGTATGACGGCCTGTCAGGTCTATTACTTCATTACCCGAACCGGAAGGTTTGGTGGTGAAATCCCATGCTGCCGCCAAGTCTTCTTCTTTACCAGTCACTTCAGCCGTCCCATTATAAGAGCTCTGGATATATTCGTTATCCTTTGCACTTTTCCAGATACGGATTTTCTTCATATAGCCGGCAAAACCTTCTTCAAACAGATTATCACTGGTACGCATATACCGTCCGAAAGCAGTCATTGGTGTGTTATAGCTGGCATAGTTGCTGGAATTATAGAATCTGCTGCCAACACTTCCCTCGGTTGTTTTCATTTCTCCATTCACATACAACTTCGCACGATATTCCGGACTACCCGGCAAACCTTTGTCACTGTACACAAACAAGAAATGTTGCCATTCTCCATCTTCCGGAGCCTTCAATGATGGTTCACAGATATTTCCACCCGTCTCGCCCCAGCTCGCACGGTAAATACCACCGTCTGCATTACGCCAATACATCATCCAGCCATTGCGCCATCCGTCACCACCCATGTAGGTAGAGAGGAACACATTCTGATCTTTTCCACCACCTTTGGTTACTTTCACCCAGAACTCGACAGTAAAGGCTTGATTTCCTTCGGTTCCGAAATTCACATATTCTTCGCTACGTCCGAAATCAATATAAGAACCACCGTCGCCACGTCCATCCACAAACAGTTCAGCCGGTGTAGTTTCAGCATCTTCTGTACGGATCGTGCTTTCAAACTGTTCTATAGCTGCCTCGGCTTCTGCCACATAGCGTTGTTTCTCACTTTCTGACGGAGAAGGTTTCTGATATTTGATTAGAAGTACTGCACGATTAGCATCATCTATCGCATCTGTCAGAATAGCCCGACTTTCGGTGGGATACTGTCCCTTTTTATCTCCGTATTCCGAATTTTGCTGCAAATCGGTCATTTCAGCAATCAATGCATCTAGTTGGTCGATATAGGCATCCTCTATTTCAGGAGCTGCAGTATACTCGTCATGTGTTTCTTCAGAACAAGCCGCCAATTGAAGTGTCAGTACCATGCATAACACATAATACCACATTTTCCAATTTGAATATTTCGTATTCATTATTCTTCTTTTTTATGGGTTACAATTATTTATCTGCCGGAAACAATAACATCAATGCCGGTATTCCGGACGCACTGTAGCTGTCGATAGTAGCACCTTCTATCTGCGCCTTATGGTATTCGCCACCACACAGATTACGTGTCTGATCGCGATTAGCCCAGCCATAATTAATATTACGCTTCAAAAATGGTAAGTACTGTGTCTGACCACAATCGTTTACCAGCATAGCCATGTATTCCGCAAAGATAGCGGTATAAATACCCTGTTCCACTCCACTCTCAAACGGCAATAAATCGTAGGTTGCAGACATGGTATTCATCGTATAGTCGGCTCCCAGAACCGCATTATCCAAATATGTTTTCTCTCCGGTAGCCTTATAGAGCAATAGCGAAGCGCCGATAAAAGTGGCCTGATTGTACACATGGTCTGACCATGCCGGATTTCCTTCGCCATGCTTACTGTCGGCTACTTCTCCAGTATTGCTGTCCACCAGATTCTTCACAGCCCATTCATAGATTTCTTTTCCTTTTGCCAGATAAGCATCTTTTGTTTCATAATGCGGACGGGTAAAGTTACCGTACTCATTACTCCAGCTTTCCGGATTCGGATCTGCCACACGGTCAGCAGGAACATTGTTGTAGAGAGTCAATGCAGCCACTACAGTGGGGAAGTTGATACAAGCCATCTTGCCTTCGCTGGCTACATTCTCATTCGGATTGCTGATAGGCTGCCATTGCCAGAACATACCTCCACCCAAATTCTTTTCAGGATCTGCATACGAACCCGTATCACCGACCTTTTCCGAGCCATACCACACACGTGCAAAACTTGCTTCTGCCAGACTGCGATACTCGTCTACTTTAAACAATTCATAAGCACGCGCTAAAGTAATGGTCCACCATTGGATATCATCATAGATAAACCAGCCGGTGTTCTCATTATTATCGTCAAAATCAAAGTTTGCATAATGCGCTTTATTTCCGGCAAACAAATCATCGCACAACTGCTTGTATTTGTTTTCTCTTTCCGTATCCCCTTCCGCTTTTGCAAGTTTATAAGCATTCATCGCCATGTCCCAGTAGATAGGTTGGCACCAGATAGCGGCAGCTCCGTTATTACGGTCTACAGCAGCAGTATAAGCGGTACTTGTTTTATAAATATTCTTATCGGGGTCCAGCAAGTAATCATTAAATGCCTCATAGGCAGTCCAGGTATCTGCATTGGTATACTCCGGGACAATCTCATAATCCGGCGTATACGGCTTTGCCTGCTTATCCTCATTGCAAGAGGACATACAAAAGACACCGGACATGAGACAAACTGCAGAGAAAATATATTGTTTCATCATAATTTCTATTTTATAATCAGTATTTAGAATCCTGTATTCTGAACCAAGTTCTTATCAATATCAATCTCACCCTGTGGTATCGGGAAGAAATACTGACGGTCAAAAATACGTTTTACAATCTCCGTACGTTTGAAGAATTCATTTCCGTCATAATTGACATTCATTCCATGAATTGCCTTGTTGAAATATTCATTTACCAATCCCCAGCGGCGTACGTCAAAATAACGGCAGTTTTCGAAACTCAATTCGATGCGTTTCTCCTTGCGGATCAACTCCATGACCTCATCCGTTGTAGTCGGTTTAGGCAGATTGACTGTCTCACCGTATCCCGGAATACCTGCACGCTTACGGATCATGTTCATATAAGTCCATATATCTTCATGAGTCGGACTGACATGTGCCAGTGCTTCGACATAGTCAAAATAAATATTAGTCAGACGCAAGAGTACACAAACCAGATTTTGGTTACGGTCGCCGGAATCCATACATTTACGTACCAGATAACCAGTACTACTATAGTCATTGCTACCTTGTTCCTTACCACAACTTCCGCTATAAGTGAAATCTACTACATAACCACCTTCTGTTCCATCAAACCATTTTGAATTGCTAAAGGTTATATCTGCATAGAAACGAGGTTCGCGATTGACATACATCATTCTGGTTCCTACCGGTGCATATAATGTACCGTCTGTTCCTTTGTATTCTGTTGTGGAGACTCCCTCTTCTACATAATCGGATTCCTCATTGATAATCGGAGTGACACCATCAGCACTATAGCCGGAGATAGGAGATTCTCCGTTTGACATGAAATAAGCATCTACCATTTCCTGTGTTGCCCCCAACAAGCTACCCCCTCTATAATCGGTCGTATTACCGGATCTATTCGGCATACGGTCGTACTGCATGGTTCCTGCTGAATTATCCAGACGATAGAAAATCATCTCTTTATTGTTACCCATTTCAGAAAACAGGGTTCTCACTGCACGACGATAAGATTCCGTCGGGCTGAATCCTTCCGAATCCGAGCCGGAAACAGAAACACCGTCCTTATTGGTGTACATCAAATGATAACGGCTGCCATAATTAGAGAAGAATGTGTTACATTCATCAATCACTCTCTGCCAGTTGGCACGTTTGGTGGCTTCATCCGGTCTGCTGGGAAATAGTTTTGTTCCATCATTATTAGCCAAATCAGAATAATAGGTACTTTCTCCATTAAACAACCAGCTGGCACGATAAGTCAATGCCTCAATGATAAATGCCTGTGCAATCGCTTTGTCAATACGACCATATCCGGACACCTTATCAGTAGAAGCATCATCCAGCAAACCGTCGTTTTGCGCACCTTTCAGTTCTGATACGATAAAATCGAAACACTCATCTACCGTATTACGCGGGAGTTGCAACTCGTCACTCGGAGTATCCATCGCAAAGTCCTTTTCAAGTAAAGGAACCGGGCCATAAGTACGCACTAAATAAAAATAGTAGATAGCCCGTAAAGCTCTAGCTTCTGCTTTCCACTGATTTCTTTCCGTAACAGTCAACGGTGCCTGATCTACATTTTCTGTAAATACTGCAGCTTCATGGATACCTGAAAACCAGCTCTTCCAGCGATATAATACCATCGTTCCTTCAGTAGCATCGATAGAATTGTTATTTATCAGTTTTCCCTTATTGTCATTTGTCCACTCTGCCTCGTCACTGGAGCCTGTCCAGGGACCGGGAGTACGGTACAGACTGGTCTCATGTACCTGACGTTGGTTAAATTCATCTGGTAAGAATGTGTATACGTTCGAAAGATACCGCAAGGCTCCATCTCTGGTTGTGAAAATCTCTTTGAGTGACAAACGGTCATCAGGCACCTGGTCAAAATAGTCATTACAAGATGTCGTCAAGAGACATGTCAGCAAACTAACGATTATATAATTATATTTTTTCATTATCTTTTTGTTTAGAATGTGAAATTAATACCAACTGAGTAAGAGGTCGTATTTGGATAAGAAGCACCATTATCGGTATTCAACTCCGGATCCCACAATTTGAAACGACTCAAAGTGAACAGGTTAGTTCCCATTACATATACGGCTGCATTCTTCAGATGAACTTTATTCACCCAAGGTTTCGGTAAATTATAAGATATCTGCAATGTCTTCAGACGCAGGAAATTCATGTTACGTACCCACCAGGTACTCTTCTGGAAGTTATTAATATTACTGGTTGTTTCACTTCCATAAGACAAGCGGGGATAAAAGGCATTCTGGTCCGGATTTTCCTCTGTCCAACGGTCACCAATGTTAGAGTAGAGGTTACCACTACCACCACCGCCGTTAAACGGATTTATACTGCTACCGTTCAAAACACGTTCGGCTCCTGCTACGCCCTGGAACATCATACCTACTGACAGGTCTTTCCAACCTACGGTAAATCCGAAACCATAAACAGTTGTCGGCACATCCCCACGGGAAATGTAAGTCTGGTCGTACGCATCAATCTGACCGTCATTGTTCAAATCCTTGTATTTGATATCTCCCGCCTTTACAGTGCCAAACTGTGAAGCAAATGGTTTGGGAGTGATTGCTTTATTGGCATCCGACAACGATTCCCAACGTGCCATATCATCTATTTCAGCTTGAGTGAACAGTCCTTCGGCCACATATCCTTTCACTCCATTGATGTTACGTCCATACTGGTTCATCCATTCGTATTTCTGTTCCGGCAGTTCTCCCTGAATCCATTTATCCTTATTAAAGGTGATATTACCACGAAGCGCAAGTACCCAGTCTTTATTAATGCGCTTGTTATACTCTATCGTTCCATCGAATCCTTTATTTTCTATGATACCAATATTTCCATAAGGAGCAGATGTATTGTATCCCAGGAATGAAGGTATAGAATGCTCACGCTTCAACAGGATGTTTTCACGACGTTCCTTAAACAAGTCGAATACAATAGACAGGTCGTCATTAAACAGTTTAATATCAATACCCAAATCTTGTTTACGAGATTCTTCCCAAATCAAGTCAACAGCCATATTCACTGTTTCATAACCAGACCATTTGGTACCATTCGGTCCGAATTTATAACCATAATCGCCATTCTCTTTCATCTGGTCCAGATACATAAAACGACGGTCGGAAACTTCACTATTACCTACTTTACCATCCGTATAGCGTATCTTCAGGAAAGAAACAGCTTTTGACAGCGGTTGCCAAAATTTCTCGTTTGAGATAACCCAACCCACACCAAATGCAGGGAAAGTACCGAAACGATGTTTAGGCGAGAAGTTCTCGGCACCGTTATAACCGATGTTGAATTCTGCAAAATAGCGGTCTTTCCATGAATAAGTAGCACGACCGGCAATACCCATCATACGATAAGGAATCGCATCTTCCAGTGTACCTTTCGGATACAATAACTTGGACTGCTGGTTGAACAGGAACAGTGCACTGACACGATGATCGTCATTGAACGTCCGGTCATAGTTCAGGGAAGCTTCCAGGTAAGTTTTCTTATTACCACTTGTTTCCTGTGTATAACTCAACACGTTACTTCCTTCATAAATACGTTGCAAAATGGGTTGTCCGTCCATATCGTAAGGAACACTGGTATCCAGGAAGTTATAAGTAGACTCTGCACGGTCCTGATGTACATGTATCTCATTGTACACGTCGAACGCGTACATGGCAGTCAATTTCAGCCCTTTAGTAAGCATATCCAAATCCTGTGTGATACGTAAGTTAGAATAGATCTGATTTTTCGTCAGGTTATCATATCCACGACGGGTAGCTTGTGAATAAGGGTTATTAAAGTTATTGTTAGTTGAAGTTCCCGGTACATAGGCTTCTCCGTTGACAAAGAACATCTTTGGATATTCAACCGGTGAAATTGACATTGCCGCATTATACAAATCAGCAGAAGAGATAGCCGGATAGTTTCCTTCTCCCAAATAACCTTGTGCACCGATCTCCACTTTAGTAGTAGGAGTCACATCAATATTCAGATTAGTGGTAAAGTTATAACGGCTATATTTCATTTTGGAATCATAGGTGTTGATATTCTTATCAGTCACCGTCATACCTGTTTCATTGAAGTAGCTGACTGACGCATAATAAGCAACCTTTTCACTACCACCCCGCACATTTACATTCACACGGCGATTATGTCCCCAATCATTAAAGATTTCCTTCAACCAATCCACGTTCGGATACAAATAAGGATCTTTGCCGGCAATCGTATTACGAATTTGGTCTTCCGTATATTTTGTAGCAATACCGTCATTACGCATTGCCTCGTTAGCTGCATTCATATAAGTGATACCGTCTGCCAAATCAACCATCTTCGTGAAACGGGTAAACGATTCATAATAATCCGCGCTCACTGTCGGTTTCCCCACCTTTCCCGGTTTGGTTTTAATCAGAATCACACCATTAGCGCCTCGCACACCATACACAGCCGTTGCCGATGCATCTTTCAGTGTTGTCAACGATTCAATGTCTTCCGGATCGATGTCGTTGAACGAACGTTCCACTCCATCCACCAATACCAGCGGAGAAGAAGTGTTGGGAGTAGAAATACCACGAATCCAGATATCAGCGGCATCTTTACCCGGTTCTCCCGTACGTTGCACGGCTACAACACCGGCCAAACGACCTGCCAACGTTGTAGTTAAACTGGCAGAAGGTGTTTTAATATCCTCCATCTTCATAGAAGACTGTGCACCGATATTACTTATTTTACGCTGGGTACCATAACCAACAATCACAGTCTCTTCCAACTCGTTCACCTGTTCTTCCAAAGCCACATCGTAAATATTGGTAGAAGCATTCGTCCGTATTTCTGAAGTTTTGAAGCCGATATAAGTAAATTTAAGCACTACGCTTTTCTTGGTTACGAATATCTCATACAAACCATCCATATTGGTAATCGAACCGTTCGCATCTCCATCCACGGTAACGTTCACTCCAATAAGCGGTTCTCCTTTTACATCAGTAACACGTCCCGTTATTTTCCGTTTATTCTGTTGCTGTTCATTAGGAGCCGGTGCTTTTCCGGAAATAAAGATTTGTCTGTCAGAGATCCGATAAGTACATGAAGTACCCTCGAAAAGTTCAGAAAGAATTTCTTCTATCTTCTTATTCTTACTGTCGATAGACACCTTGCGATCTAAGTTCACAGCATCATCTAAGTAGAAGAAAACAAATTGACTACTTTTCTCTATCGTTTTAAGCACTTCTCTCAACGTCGAGTTATTAACGCTGACCGAGAGGGTCTTAAATTGAGAATAATTGTTGTAACTTGCGAAAGAGTAGTCTATTCCGAGAAGTAAAAAACAAAGGAATAGCCCGAGAACCTTACTCTTCCGTTCTCTAATTGCATTTTTCATATTAAACATGTTAAAAATTTCTCATAATATTATTTCTGTGTCTAAACATTCTTGGGCACACACGTCCCAGCTAGATGATAGCGTGTATCATCCACTCTCTACAAAAATTACCATAAAATTCAGGAATTAGATTTATTCTTTATCTTATTTTTTCATATCTATTTCTTTACGACTCGATACGTTTTATATTGTTCATCATAGGCATAAGAGATTGGTGCAACAAAGGTTAATCCATTAATTACTGTTTCAAAGTTGTCTTTCAAATCGATTTTTCCGGAACATTTTATTTTACTTAGCGCTGGGTCAAATTCTACGTTAATGCCATAATAGGTAGACAGACGTTTCAAAACAATTCCCAAATCAGCACTTTGGAAATAATAGAGCCCGTTCACCCATGATATAGCCTCTTCCACATCTACTTGTGTTATATTTTCCTTTCCATCGGCAGAACTGAACATCTGATTAGGAGCCAGAATGGCTTTTGGAGTCCGCTCTGTCTCCACCTGAACGCATCCTTGTGCCAGCACTACACTCCTTATCGCTTCCGACTCATACGCCGTTACATTAAATTTAGTACCAAGCACTCTGACATTCATATCTTTAGTCCGCACGTAGAAAGGACGGTTTTCATCTCTGGCTACTTCTATGTAAATTTCTCCATCCACATAGATTTCACGTTTGTCTTGTTCAAACTCCACCGGATAAATCACTCTCGTACCGGCATTCACCCAGACTTTAGATCCATCGGCAAACGTCAATACCGAACGTTTTCCGCGTGGAATAACCAATTGGTTATAAGTTGCCGATTTCTCCTTTTGTATACTTTCCTGATTCGTTTTGATTTCTACGGAATCATACGTAATCTCTGTTTCTTTTTCCTTCAAACTCACAACATTATCTTCTGCCAAAATCAACAGAGTTTCTTCCGTCAAAGGCAAATCGGCTTTCGTATTCACAGCAAATGTAGCAATGTCCGGGTCCAGAGCCGAAGAATAGTTCTTCAAAAAGAAGAAGCTTCCCACAAGAATAGCCACACTGGCAGCCGCGCTCAATCCTATTAAGAAATAGTTTTTGCGGCGCGCTTTCTCCTTATTTATATTAGTCGCTTGGATACGAGTCCATAAATCATCCGTTTCCTGATTGGAAAGTACCTCGTCCTTCTCTTTCGAAAAAACTTTCAAATATCTTTTTGCAGCTATATATTCATCGATATTAGAAGGATTCATCTGTTCAAATTCATCCCAGAACTTCTGTGTTTCTTCCGTAGGATAGTTCATGGAAGAAATAAAGAAATCATTCTGAAGAAATTCTTCAAAAGTATATAGGGAAAAATCTGTATGTTTTTGTTCAGAGTTCATTATTTTCATTGTCTTTACGTATGAATAACAGTTGTACTTTCATTTTATACTCACCTTTTTCGAAGTTTTTTCCACTTTTTTTTGATAGGCAGGAAAAATGGGCTGGTTATTCTCTCTTATTTTCTCTTAAATAAGTCCCGGATACGTCCCAAAGCCCGTTGAATAGAATTAGAAACAGACTGATTATTCATGTCTGTCACCTCACTGATTTCATCGATACTCATCTCTTTGATATACCGATAATAAATAATTTCGCGCTGTCTGTCCGTCAATACAGACATCATAGAATGTACGGTTGTCTGAACTAGTTTTTCCTGTTCATTATTAATATATATAGTTTCCGGAGTGGAAGGAGAGTTATCAACCGTATCTTCCCTCTCACCTATTTCATCAAACGGGAGGGAATCTGTTGTTTTTTTCAGCGCATTAAAAAGAGTGTTTTTCAATGCTACCGTCAAATAGGCTGTAATATTATCTGTTGGAGCTAACTTTGCACGATTCATGTGAATTTTCACAAACACATCATGTATGCAGTCTTTGATTAATTCTTTATCCGAAGTATATAATAATCCGAATCGAAACAGATCTTGTACTGTTTGATTATATATTTGGGTATACGCACTCGAGTCTCCTTCGAGAAACCTTTTCCACAAAAGGGAATCAGAGAGAGTGTGTATATCCGATTTCATTATAATAAGTATATTGGATTTATAAGGACAAAAATAAAACAATAAATCAAAAAAAGCCCATCTTTATTAAAATATTAATTACCGATGGGCTGAACTTTTCAAATTTTACTTCAATGGGCTAGCCTCTACTCCCTCGAAAGTCATCTTTATAGGTTTTATTTTTCCGTCCTTATCAAAAATCATGCGATCAATGCAGGTCACACGAGCGTTTCCATCCATTTCACCCAATGGATGGCGATGATAAATGATGTACCATTCGTCTGCTCCCGGACCTTTCACAACAGAATGATGACCGGCACCCGTTCCAATATTAGGATCGCGTTCCAATATTTTTGCTTCTCTTTTAAAAGGTCCGAATGGTGAGTCGGCAATCGCATAGGCTACGCAATAATCCGGTCCGGTCCAACCGCCTTCCGACCACATAAAATAGTATTTACCGTTACGTTTCAACATGAAAGGTCCCTCTACATATTTTTCGGGAGTTACTTCCTTATAGATGGTACCATCCTCAAACGGTACGATACTCAACAAGTCCGGAGCCAGCTTCACCATATTGCAATGTCCCCAGCCACCATAATACATATAATACTGTCCGTCATCATCTTTGTAAACAAACTGATCGATCGGTTGTGCACCATTTACAAATTTATCAATCAGAGGTTTGCCCAGTGCATCCTTAAATGGTCCGGCAGGATTGTCGGCCACAGCCACACCAATACCTCCCAGCTCGTTATTACTTTGAATATCATTCGCACCGAAGAATATATAATATTTGTCATTCGCATGAATCACAGCAGGTGCCCATAAAGCACGTTTAAACCAACTTATATTCTCTTTCGATAACACTTTCGGGTGTTTTGTCCAGTTCACCAGGTCTTTAGACGAGAAGGCATCCATGAAGGTTTGTTCGTCATAAGGCGCCGAATACGTAGGGTAAATCCAGTATTCGTCTCCGAACACAATTCCTTCCGGATCGGCATACCAGCCCGGAAATACAGGATTGCCACTTGTCTTTGGTTGCTGACCGGCTTTTTGTCCAAATACAGACTGGGAACAACAAATAATACTGAAAAGAATAAGATGTTTTAGTTTCATATAATATCAATTTTAAAGTTCGTGCTACAAAGATGAGAAAAAACAAATAGAAAATTCAATAATTATGAGCCAATTAAGGATAAATACTAACCAATCTGCAAAAAAAAGATGATTTATCAAGATTTTGTGCTTTCTTTGCAGTGTCATTATAAAATGAAAAATACCATGAAAAGCGGAATCTCATTACTAACTGTACTTTTAATCATTATTTGTGCATCTTGCCAACCCAAGAAGAAAACAGAGCCGGAAAAGGAAACAATAACAGGAGATACCTATACGAATCCGTTGCGCGAAAAAGGAGCAGAACCATGGGGTGTTTTTCACGAAGGAAAATATTACTACACACAAGGTTCCGAAAGCAGAATCGTACTTTGGGAAACGAGTGATATAACCAACTTGAATGACAGTCTTAAAAAGCCGGTATGGATACCGAACGACCCTAGTAATTCGCATCACCTATGGGCTCCCGAAATACATCGTATCAACAACAAATGGTATATTTACTTCGCCGCAGACGATGGCAATATGGACAATCACCAGATATATGTGATTGAGAACGAGGCTGCTATTCCCACAGAGGGTAAGTTTGTCATGAAGGGCCGTATACCGACTGACAAAAATAACAACTGGGCGATTCATGCAAGTACCTTCGAGCACAACGGACAACGTTACATGATTTGGTGCGGATGGCAAAAACGCAGGATTGACAGCGAAACACAATGTATTTACATTGCTTCCATGGAAAATCCATGGACACTTTCCTCCGACAGAGTCCTGATTTCCAAACCTGAATATGAGTGGGAATGTCAATGGGTCAATCCCGATGGCAGTAAAACGGCCTATCCGATTCATGTAAACGAGGCACCTCACTTTTTCCAACCGAAGAATAAAGACAAAGTATGCATTTTTTATTCCGCCAGTGGTAGCTGGACGCCTTACTATTGTGTAGGATTACTGACAGCAGATGCAAATGCCAACCTGCTGGACCCCGCTTCCTGGAAGAAACATCCGACACCCGTATTCCAACAGGAACCGAAGAATGAAGTTTTTGGCCCCGGTGGAAGTTCTTTCATTCCCTCACCGGATGGAAAAGAATGTTATATGGTGTATCATGCCCGTCAGATACCGAACGATGCTCCGGGTGCAATGGACTCACGTTCTCCCCGCCTACAAAAAATAGAATGGGACAAAGACGGAATGCCTGTATTGGGTGTTCCGGACAAGGCCGGAACGAAACTTCCCAAACCATCAGGAACAAAAACTGCTGACAAATAATAAAAACAATTATTCAACAAAGAATAAAAACTGACCACTCTTTCCGGTATTTATCATCAAAAGTAACTTTATACGGGATTTTATATAGAAAAAGAAGAGATTTTGCTGTTTTTTGAACGGCAAATTTCCTTTATTTTCTTTTAATTCCACTTTCTTTGCAATGTTCCTTCTTATGGGATATCAATTCAATAACTAATTATAATGTATACCATGAACATGAAAAAGAATTTTCTAACAATGCTACTTGCATTGGCTCTATGCAGTTCGACTTTTGCTCAATGGAAACCTGCCGGTGACAAAATCAAGACATCGTGGGGAGAACAGCTTGATCCTAAAAACGTATTGCCGGAATATCCGCGTCCTATCATGGAACGCAGTGACTGGAAAAACCTGAACGGGCTTTGGAAATATGCAATCACCAAAAAGGGAGCCCCAGCACCTGTTGCTTATCAGGGTGATATCCTTGTTCCTTTTGCCGTAGAATCGTCTTTATCAGGCGTAGGCAAAATGATAAACGAGAAAGAAGAATTGTGGTACCAACGCACTTTCGACGTTCCTTCCAACTGGCGTGGCAAACAAGTCCTGTTGCACTTCGGAGCAGTAGACTGGAAAGCAGAAGTTTGGGTGAATGACGTGAAAGTAGGTGAACACACAGGTGGATTTACTCCTTTCTATTTCGATATCACTTCCGTACTTAATAAAGGAAATAATGACCTGGTAGTAAAAGTATGGGACCCTTCAGACCGTGGCGAACAACCCAGAGGAAAACAAATAGCAAACCCTCATGGCATTTGGTACACTCCGGTTACAGGTATCTGGCAAACAGTGTGGTTGGAACCAGTGGCAACACAATACATTGCTAATCTGAAAACTACCCCTAATATTGATAATAACTCTGTTAAGGTAGAAGTGGCTGCCAACACAACTTCTGCAGACAAAGTGGAAGTAAAAGTATTCGATGGCAAGAACCTTGTAGCCAAAGGTGCAGCGTTGAACGGAGTACCCGTTGAACTGGCAATGCCTGCTAATGCTAAATTGTGGTCGCCAGACTCTCCTTTCCTTTACAACATGGAAGTGACTCTGTACAAAGACGGAAAAGCAATAGACCAGGTAAAGAGCTATACTGCTATGCGTAAATATTCTGTTCGCAAGAGCCCGAATGGCATCACTCGCCTGCAATTGAACAACAAAGACTACTTCCAGTTCGGTCCACTCGACCAGGGATGGTGGCCTGATGGTTTATATACTGCACCGACAGACGAAGCATTGGTTTACGACTTGAAAAAGACAAAAGACTTCGGCTACAACATGGTACGTAAGCACGTTAAGGTAGAACCTGCGCGCTGGTACACTCATTGCGACCAGTTGGGATTGATCGTATGGCAAGATATGCCGAACGGTGGTCCTAGCCCACAGTGGCAGGCACGCAACTATTTCAACGGTACAGAAGTAATCCGTTCTGCTGCTTCCGAAGCTAACTACCGCAAAGAGTGGAAAGAAATCATCGACTGTCTGTACTCTTATCCAAGTATCGCTGTATGGGTACCTTTCAACGAAGCATGGGGACAATTCAAAACTCCGGAAATCGTAGCTTGGACCAAAGAATACGATCCTAGCCGACTGGTGAATCCTGCCAGTGGTGGTAATCACTACACTTGTGGCGATATTCTCGACCTTCACCACTATCCGGGACCAAACATGTTCCTTTACGATCCGAGACGTGCTACCGTATTGGGTGAGTACGGAGGTATCGGCCTTGTAGTAGAAGGAAACACTTGGGTGAATGACAAGAAAAACTGGGGTTATGTGAAGTTCAATACATCGGACGAAGTAACAAACGAATACATTAAATATGGCAGACATCTGTTGGAATTGATCCAGAAAGGATTCTCTGCTGCCGTATATACTCAGACAACAGACGTAGAAGGTGAAATCAACGGTCTGCTCACTTACGACCGTAAAGTAATCAAAATGGATGAAGCTAAAATCAGAGAAATCAATCAGAAAATCTGTAACTCTCTGAATAAAGAATAATTAGCACAATACTCTTTTCCTTGTTGAATTTAAAACAGCACCTCTGAAGGTCTATATTCAGGGTGCTGTTTTTTATGTTTTTATTTTTTTCCGATGGGTTTACTCTTCTTCCTGCATGAAGATCTTTACCTGATTCCAGCTATTCTCCGTATCATTCGAAACTTTCTCACCGGGTGTAGAGCGTCCTTCTTCCAGATATTTCTTCATAGTCCGTTTCATCTCTTTCACCTCATTCTCATAACGTTTGTCACCGATGATGTTTTCTTTTTCCGAAGGATCTTTCACGATATCAAACAATTGCATCGGGGGGAATTTAGCCACATCAACAGGTTTAACGGGATATGTCCAACCACCGGAGCCTCCGTAAAATACCAATTTCAGTTGGGGAGTACGTAAAGACAGATAGCCCTCTCCTGCTTCATGTACCAGGTCTTTACGGGCGGAAGTGCCTTTCTTGCTCAATATCGGCCACATACTATAACTGTCAACGGCTTCTTCCGTCTCCAAATTGTGATTAAGCATTTGGGCAAAAGTAGCATAAAAGTCAATCAATGAAACCAAAGAATTGTTTGTCTCTTTCCCGTATTTTCCTTTCCAGGAGACAATGAGCGGGATTCTGTGACCGCCTTCATAAATATCGCTCTTATAACCTTTGTAGATATAACTGGGGAAATGTCCCTGTTTTTCCATCTCTTTTACGCCTATATAAGCAGCACAGCCATTGTCCGAAGCAAATACGATGATAGTGTTATCCAGTTGTTTATTCTTCTTCAATGTTTCTACAATTTGGCGCACCATGTCGTCTATCATGACTACAAAATCACCATAGGGGCCGATACTGGTTTTACCCTGAAATTCTTTCGAAGGCAATATAGGTGTGTGAGGAGCAGTAATAGGTAAATATAAAAAGAACGGTTTCTTACTGTCTTTCTGCTCATTGATATAGTTCAGGCTGTGACGGATGATGTTGGGAAAACATTCTTCCGGTTTGAAGTCGGCTCCTGCCATTCCTCCGTGCATCAGTAAAGCCAGGTTCTTTTTCTGGGGTTCTATCACATGATCGGGGATAGAGGTTGCTTTATTGTTTTCCACATAAACATAGGGAGAAATATCCAGTGATGCAGGGATGCCGAAGTAGTAATCAAATCCTCTGTCGGTAGGTCCGTTCTTGATTGGAAGCGAGAAATCAATATCTTTCATGCTTCTGCCATTGTCCGTATATCCCCAGTCCCAGCCTAAATGCCATTTGCCGATACAAGCAGTATTGTATCCGTTGGCTGAAAACATTTGTGCGATTGTGCGACGTTCAGGGTCGATCATAGCAGGCGAATCACCATCAAGACCGCCTCGTTTCAGTTTGGTACGCCACGGATATCTTCCGGTCAGGAGAGAATATCTGGAAGGAGTGGATAAAGCAGAGGAAGCATGGGCATCCGTAAAGGCAATTCCGTGCTCGGCCAGTTTGTCGATGTTAGGAGTATGAATTTTAGAATCGGGATTAAAGGCGGAGATGTCTCCGTAGCCTAAGTCGTCAGCCAATATAAACACGATATTGGGTGTTTGCGCTTTTGCAACAGTTACTGCAAGAAGTGCAGAAGAGATTGTGATTAGTTTATTCATATATTTAATGTATTAAAACCGTAGTTAATAGGTGATATCGCCTATGCCTTCATGTTTTCCAAGCGGCATGCCCGTATTATCCTACTGCCATCTCTTTCGTTCCACTCCAGTGAACGGTTCCTTTCACTCCAGTGAACAGGCCTGTGCACTCTAGTGAACAGATCGTGCCACTCCAGTGGAACGATATAGATGCTTTATCAATAACAAGGCAAGAACGAATGGAAAACAGGAGGATATCAGGTTGTTTGAACGGAAAATGCTCTTCATCTATTTTCAATGTAAGCGTTTACAGTCCCCATCATCCGTGCAATTTCGATGAGAAGTGCATGAGAAATGCACGATAGAACTATGAGAAGTGTATGAGAAATCATTGAAAAATGCATGAGAGAAAGCCCTTTTTCCGTTAAAATATCTATAAAAAGTATGAGAGATGCCTGTTTTAAAAACATCTCTCATACTATATACATTTGATTACAAGCCAATTATCGAGATTTTATGAGAAATGAGAAATAAAAAAATAAAATCTCTTTCAGAGAGCAAATAATGATAGCATTGTGGAATGCTATGCATTGGCTGCTTTCTTCTGCTTGTTCTTAGGGGTGCGTGGCTGGTCTTTATCAGCTCCGGTGTCATTTTGCTGCTTCATCCATTTTTGCAGTTCCATCGTCAGTTCGGCTTTCTTCTTACTATATTTCTTCACATCCGCCAGATTATTCATCTCGAACGGATCTTTCTTGATGTCATATAGTTCGAATTCGGGACGATTCTTGTAACGGTTCAATATTTTATGTGCCCGATCCGAATCCTGTGCTTTCCAGGAGAGATACCATTCTGCCTTTTCAATATGTTTTTCCACGTATGTTTCTTCCGGAGTCAGGTTCCAGATCAAACGATAGTGTCCGTCTGAAATGGAGCGAATCGGATAGGCCGGACCTTCGGGAACATTGTTGTGAACATGATAAGCATACTTATGATGTGTCTTTGTTTTTCCCTGGAATACGCCCAGCAGACTCTTTCCGTCTATCACGTCAGGAATTTCTCCGCCTGCAACGTCGATGAACGTAGGAAGAAGATCTTCATATTGCACGATGGCAGAAGTTTCCACACCCGGTTTAATGACACCCGGCCAGGAAGCAACCATCGCTGACTTGACACCTGCACTCCAATTCGTCCATTTAGCTCCGGCAAATTGCGTACCTTGTTCGGAGATGAAAATAACGAGCGTGTTCTGCAACAAATCTTTATCTTTCAGAATCTGCATGGCGTCGCCCACTTGCTGGTCGAGCAGACCGACTTCTGCCAAATATCTGGCATAGTATTCACGCGTTACTTCCGTATCGACAAATTGAGGCGGCAACTGAAGTTTCTTCCGGTCGAAGACGGAAGCGTCACCACCCGTCCAGGGAGCATGCGAGTTGATAGAAGCCAATACCAGGCAGAAAGGTTGGGAAGAATCGCGTTCCATAAACTTCTCAATACCTTTGGTATGATAATCTGTATTTGTGCTTGTACATCCTTTGGGGAATCCCGGTACATCTTCGAACGGGAAGTTAGCCAAAGGTTTGATATGCCATTTTCCGGCTAATCCAACCCGGTAGCCCAGATTTCCCAGGTAAGTGGGAAGAGATTTTACATCGGCATTGACCGAACTATGGTTTGCATAACCACCATGATGCATCGGATACATCCCCGTATAAACACAATGACGGGTAGGCGTACTCATCGAAACGGAGTTATACGCATTGTTGAATTTTATCCCCTGCTCCGCCAGTGCGTCTATATGAGGAGTCTTGTTGTTTACAGCCCCGAAACAACCTATATCATAATAGGAGCAGTCGTCGGCTATGATTAATAGAATATTAGGCTTCGAAGGAGTTTGGGCAAACCCGTTTCCTATCGCCAATCCGCCTAGGAGGCACATACTAATCATTGATTTTTCCATCTTGTATTATTTTCAATTTATTGGGTCAACATCATTAACGTACTACTTTCCATTCTTTGGGAGCCTTGAATCCGTCACGGCCTTTGCCATAGGGTACTTCCGGCAGACAAGGAGTAATGGTGTCGTATTTCACTGCAACCTGATACAATGCTTTCACAATCTTCTCGTTTCCTATGCTGGCATTTTTCTTTTCATAAGGATCTGTTTTATACTCAACCAGGAAATCCTGTTTCAAATCAAGTCCCGGTTTCATGCCTTTTCTTATCAGTTTATAGTCTTTATTGACTACGGCTCCGTGTCCCAGATAAAAATCGCGGTCGATGCAGCTCTTCTTACCATTCAATACAGGGAGTATGCTGATACCGTCATATTCACGTTTCGGACGACTGTGATCTCCCACCAGTTCTTTCAATGTAGGAACAAGGTCAACAAAACCTGTCACTTGTGAGCTCAAGTTCTTATATTGTTTCTCCGCTTTCTTCCAACAGAGAACAGCCGGTGCGTGTACACCTCCGTCCCACTCGTCGAATTTATGTCCGCGCAATGGTCCTGATGAGGATCCCGGAACACCGGCAGAACCGTTATCGCTAAAGAAGATAAAGAAAGTGTTGTCCATTATTCCTTTCTTCTTCAAGGCATCTACAATAGCTCCGATTCCTCTGTCCATACAGGAAACCATTGCACTGTAAGTCACTTTTTTCTGTTCTTTCGGTGTCAGGCTATCGAAGTTATCACAATAAAGTTTAATATCTTTTTCCTGTGCTTGCAGCGGAGTGTGAGGTGCATTATAAGCTACATACAGCATAAACGGACCTTCTTTCTCGTAAGCATCGATGCAGCGGATGGCTTCTTTGGTAATCAGTTCGGTAGAATATCCCTTGTCATGGCAAGTTTCCCAATCATTGTGCCAGTCTAATTCACCCTCACGCGTGAGGTCGAAATAATCTATTGCACCGTTCAGGTGGCCGTAGAAATGTGAAAAGCCCCTATTCATCGGATAATGCACTTTCTTCGTATGTCCCAGATGCCATTTACCGATAATGGCTCTGTTCTTATATCCGTTGCGTGCCAGCATATCGGCCATCGTTTCTTCATTCTCGTCCAGACCGTCTTCACGCCAAGGCGGAATAACAGCCGAACGGACACCAAAACGGTTCGGGTAACGTCCCGTCATCAGTCCTGCACGGGTAGGTGTACTGATAGGAGAAGTATAAAAACGTTCGAGCTCCACTCCTTCTCCAACCAGAGCATCCAGACAGGGAGTTTTGATTTCACTTCCATGAAATCCTACATCTCCCCAACCCAAATCGTCGGCCAATACAATCACAATATTAGGACGCTCTGTCTGTGCATGAAGAAATGCCGGAAGCAGAGTACATCCACAAAGCAAACCAAAAAATTCTTTTTTCATGATATACGATTTATAAATAACATTCTGTGTTTTATTCGTTTGATGTGTGACGGCTTATTTTTTCTTTCCCGGCATGTGTTCGAAGGCACGCATCTCGGTAGCTTGCCCTTCGTCTCCACAATCCTTCATCCAACGTTTCAATTCTTTATCCAGCCGGCTGATGGTAGCGGTTTGTGTCGCATCTTCCGCCAGGTTTTTCATGCAATACGGGTCATTCTTCACATCATACAGTTCGATAGCAGGACGATGCTGGTATTTAGTAGTCATTGCTTTTGCATGAGCATCTGTCTCCGCCAGGCTCTCCCACTCTTTAAACAAGGGAGAATTGGTTTCAACATTCTTGAAAGTAGCTTCCGGAGTGAGATTGACAATATATCTGTATCGGCCATCGTATACCGAACGGATTCCGTAATAAGGCGATCCGGCATTGATACCTCTCGTGGTCTGAAGGGAGAAAGAATATTTTTTGTGCTCTTTCTTTTTACCTGTCAGCACCGGTTTGAAGCTTTCTCCATCCACTTTCGCCTGTGGCTTTCCTCCTGCTATGTCGACAAAAGTAGGAACAATATCGACGTATTCCACCAATGCATCACTCACGCTTCCCGGCTTAATCACTCCCGGCCAGCGAACGATACAGGCAGAATGTACTCCTGCATCATAACAAGTCCATTTGGCAAAAGGCAGGCTGTTGCCTTGCTCGCTCAAATATACGACAACAGATTTATCTGTCATCTTTTCTTTATCCAGGATAGAAAGGACGTTGCCAAACTCCTGGTCCATGAAATTGATTTCTGCCAGATAATGAGTCAACAATTCGCGTGTCTGGGGAATGTCCACATACATAGGGGGCAAGGTTAGCTTATCTGCATTAAATTGCGAAGCGTCTCCCTTATTCCAGGGGGTATGCGGCTGATTGGAAGCGACAAACAGACAGAAGGGTTCTCCGTTTGCTTTGCAGTCGGAGATAAATTTCTGAATTGCTTCAAAGTTCAATTCCCCTCCTTTCAAAGGAGGTACATAAAGGTCGAAAGGAAATACTGATTTCGGAGCGATATGCGATTTTCCAATCAATGCAACTTTATAGCCCAGTGGTTGCAGATGATGCACGACACTCAATGTTCCTTTATCGGCACAAGTATGATTGGGGTAAGCGCCGCTACGTACAGGCCACAGACCGGTATATAAATTATGGCGGGTAGGTGACGACATCGGAACAGCCTGATAGGCTTGCGTGAAACGTACTCCCTGTGTAGCGAAACGGTCGATATTCGGAGTTTTCGAATCAACGCTTCCATAACAACCCAGGTCATAATGAGAACAGTCGTCGGCTATGAACAACAGAAAATTCGGTTTTTCCGTTTGCTGCGCAAAAGACAGGCTGGTAGCACCCAATGCAACGGATGCACTCAATAGTAATTTATTCATTTCGTGTTCCTCCCTTATTTATTTCTTCGGATGTTTAGGCAATACAAAGTTAGCATTCGCCCATTTCTCCCATTCGGTAACCAGTTTCGTCAGTACTTCGGGATGTTGTTCTGCCAGATTGTTACGTTCGGTGCGGTCTTTAACCACATCATACAGTTCCCATTCTTTTCCTTTTTCGTCGCGGATCGCTTTCCAGTTACCCCAACGGATTGCTCTGTTGTTTTGATGTTCCCAGTACATATATTCGTGTAAAGAGTCTGTTTTCTTATGAATGGCAGGGAAAAGGCTGCTACCTACTAATGGATGTATTTTGTTTCCACCGTGATAAGTTTCCGGATAGGCGGCTCCTGTCGCTTCCAGAATAGTCGGCATAATGTCCGGTAAATAACCGGGAACACGGCACCATTCCCCTTTTTTATTATTCAGATTGTTTTTCCACGACACGATAAGAGGGGTAGAAATGCCTCCTTCATAAGAACGGCATTTGTATTTGCGGAACGGAGTATTGGAAACCTGCGCCCATGCTCTTCCGTAAGAAGGCATTCCACTATGAGTCGGGTCGTTGATTTCAGACACTTTCCCGCCTCCCAATTCAGCATAAGGTTCGGCACAAGCACCGTTGTCGGACAGAAACATGACAAGCGTATTATCCAGCTTATGATTCTTCTTCAGGTAATCCAGTAGTTTTCCTACATTATAATCTACACAATGCACCTGTGCTGCATAAACGGCCATCCGGTAGGCTACTTCATCTTTTTCTTTCTCTGTCAATTCGTCCCAATTCCGGTTTTCCCATTCGGCGAATTCTGTGTTCGAGTCGATAATTCCCAACTTAGCCATTCGTTTCCGTCTTGCTTCACGAATCTCATTCCATCCTTTCTCACGATAGATTTTGGTGAATTTTTGAATGTCTTCTTCTTTTGCTTGCAACGGCCAGTGAGGAGCATTAAATGCCAGGTAAAGGAAGAAAGGTTTGTCGTCTTTTTGTTCGTCAACGAAGCGGATTGCATAATCGGTAAATGCGTCCGTTGTATAATAAGGTGCTTCCGGTTCCGGAAGTTTGGTGTTATCCAGCGTCAACCCGCGTCCTCCTGATGGACGAAGGTAGCTGCAAGCTCCTGCCAGAATGCCGTAGAAACGTTCAAATCCCCGTTGCAAGGGCCATTTTTCTTCTCCATGCATTCCCAGATGCCATTTACCTGCCATATAAGTATGGTAGCCTCCTTCTTTCAATACCTCGGCTATTGTGACACAGTTCCGGTTGAGGAATCCTTTATATCCCGGCACTCCCCAGTCGTTCGGGCTCTTTTGATTCTCTTGCTTAAACGGATCTTCGGACATTTGCCCGATACCTGCCTGATGCTGATACAGTCCTGTCATTAAACTGGCTCGGGCGGGGCAAGAACGTGAAGTGTTGTAGAATTGGGTGAAGCGTACTCCTTTGGATGCCAATGCATCAATATTAGGGGTCAGTATTTCTCCACCGTAGCAGCCGATATCGGAATAACCCATATCATCTACCATAATCAGTACGACGTTCGGCTTTTCCTGTGCCGAACAAAACGATGCCATCAGTAAGGGGGCAGTCATTAAGAAATTCTTCTTTACCATAGTATTATCAATTATCTGGAAAACAAAAGTAGAGAAGTTTATGCAAAAGGAAGGAAAAATGCTAATCAATAAAGAACAAAATCAGGTATATCCACAAAAAAAACACATAATTACTCGATCAGCATTTATTTTAACAATGAACAGTTTTTGTCCTTTATTGAACAAATAGTTTCCTGTTCTAAATTTCAATCTCGTTACCTTTGTATCAAATCAATACGTTGAAGATATCACTCAGAAACGCAAAACTAAAAAGTAACAAAATGAGAAAGACACAGCTTGTTTTGGTCGGTTTACTGCTATCCTTTACAGTAAATGCGACCAATGATATTCCCCGTCCGGAATATCCACGTCCGCAGTTCGAAAGAGCCGAATGGATTAATTTAAACGGAACATGGACCTATGAATTCGATTTGTCGAATTCTGGAAAGAACCGACAATTAACTACCGCAAAGCAGTTAAGCAACACAATCACCGTCCCCTTCTGTCCCGAAAGTAAACTATCAGGAGTAAATCACACGGATTTCATCGAACAAATGTGGTATCAACGTTCTATTTCCATACCTGAAAATTGGAAAGACAAGAAAATCATGTTGAACTTTGGTGCAGTAGATTATCACGCAGAAATATACATCGACGGAAACTATCTCGGCAATCATGACGGGGGCAGTTCTTCTTTCTCGCTGGACATCACTCCGGCTGTAGAACCGGGAAATACGCATAGCTTGGTCGTTTTTGTTGCTGACAAGACCCGTTCAGGGCTTCAAGCAGTGGGCAAACAATCTACCCAGTATAATTCATACGGTTGCTTTTATACCCGTGTCACCGGAATCTGGCAGACGGTATGGCTAGAAGCCGTTTCTCCGTATGGTTTGAGATCTGCCCGGACGAATCCGGATATCGATCAACAACAATTAATCGTCACACCGGAATTTTATCGTTCTTCGAACGATGAGACACTGGAAATTACTTTATATGACAACAGTCGTCAGGTAAGTCGCAAAGTGGTGAAATGTAATAACGGTTCCAGCGTTGTTCTCCCGGTTAAGGACATGAAACTCTGGAGTCCGGAAAACCCTTACCTATACGACATAACCTACCGTATAAAAAATGCCAATGGGGAGGTTATCGATGAGGTAAAATCATACGTGGGAATGCGCAAAGTACACACTTCCAACGGACAGATTTATCTGAATAACGAACCTTACTTCCAACGGCTTGTGCTAAACCAAGGATACTACCCGGACGGTATCTGGACCGCTCCCACTGATGAAGCACTAAAGAATGATATTCTGCTTAGCAAAGAGGCCGGATTCAACGGCGCCCGTCTTCATCAAAAAGTATTTGAAGAAAGGTTCCATTACTGGGCCGACAAACTGGGATTTATTACTTGGGGAGAATCTGCCAACTGGGGAATGGATTATAAAGAAGAAGAGGCAGCCCGCTATTTCCTGACGGAATGGTCGGAGATACTTATGCGGGACTATAATCATCCATCCATCATCGCATGGGTTCCCTTCAATCAGCCGCTCGAAAATCCTTATACTCTTATATCCGGCAAGATGCCGCGTTTAATCATTGATACATACCGCCTGACGAAAGCTATTGACCCCACACGATTAGTCAACGGCATTGCCGGCGACACCCATTTCCTGACGGATATCTGGGGAATTCGTAATTATGAGTCCGACACTGCGCGTTTCGCACGCTACTTAAAACCTAATGAAAAACAAGCATTCTACAATCATCAACCGTTCTTCATCGGAGAGTTTGGCGGAATGCTTTGGACTGGGGCACATAAAGACAAGACTTCATGGGGATACGGCAAAACGATCACAAGCGAAGAAGGTTTCTACGAACGATTGGAGGGATTTATGGATGCGATAGCAAATGCTAAAGAGGTGACCGGATTCTGCTATACTCAACTGACAGACATTGAACAGGAAAAGAATGGCATCTATTACTATGATCGTCGTCCCAAGCTAGATATGAAACGAATTAAAACTATTTTCGAAAAGATCCCAAGTAACAGATTTCTAAAAATTAAAGAATAAGCTATCATGATAAAAAAGCGAATCTTAGTGATATCCGTATTGTGTACTCTCCTGACCGTGTATGTGTCAGGAGAAGTACCTCCCGCCAAGGTTGTATTCCAACAATACATGAACCAGGCACAAACATTCGCCAACAACTTTCCACGGGAGAAAGCGTATTTACATTTTGATAACACGAGTTATTATGTCGGTGACACAATTTGGTTCAAAGCTTATGTCACCCTTGCCGAAAAACAGACTTTCAGTCTAATCAGTCGTCCTCTGTATGTGGAGTTAGTAGATCAGACGGGGCATATAGCAGATAAACAAATTATCAAGCTGACACAGGGACAAGGGAATGGACAATTCATTCTTCCTCATTCAATGCTATCCGGTTATTATGAGGTACGCGCCTATACGCGCTGGATGCTTGCTTTTAATGAACCACAGTATTTTTCGCGCACTTTTCCTATTTATCAGCTTTCCAATAGTGATAAACTGGAACGTAGTATCACGACTTATGAATTAAGTTCGTCAATGGAGAACCGGCCGTCTGAAACAGAGGAGAAGTTAAATGTGCGTTTTTTCCCCGAAGGAGGACAATTAGTGGAAGGGGTAACTTCGCAAGTCGCTTTCAAGGCGGAGAGTAAGAATGGAGGGAACATTGAATTATCGGGAACGATCTATACCAAAGAAGGAACAGAGATAACCTCTTTCGAGACTTTGCACGATGGAATGGGACATTTTGAATATACCCCTTCCGCTCAACCTGCGATTGCTAAAGTCAGTTTTCAAGGAAAGAAATATGAATTCACACTTCCACAGGCATTGCCTAACGGGTATGTTTTGAGTACTGTCAGTAATGCCGGTGCTCTTTTGGTGAGAGTATCCTGCAATGCCGCCACCCCTCAAGACACATTGGCCGTATTTATCAGTCATCAAGGGCGTCCATCTATCCACCAGCTGATTAGTTGCCGGGCGGATGCTCCGCAGGAGTTTATTCTGCCCACCCGTAAACTACCGGCAGGTGTACTGCAGGTCAGCCTCATCAACCGGGCAGGTAATACATTGTGTGAACGTTTTGTCTTCGCTAATCCGCGTGCTCCACTACAAATATCGACGGAAGGATTGAAAGAAGTGTACGCTCCCTATGCTCCCATTCGTTGCGAATTGCAAGTAAAGAATGCTAAGGGAGAACCTGTATCCGGAGAATTGTCGGTCAGCATTCGGGACGGTGTCCGGTCCGACTATCTGGAGTATGACAACAATATTTTCACGGATCTGTTGTTAACCTCCGATTTAAAAGGATATATCCATCAACCCGGTTATTACTTCGCATCCCCGTCTCCGCGAAAGCAAACCGAACTGGATATTTTATTGATGGTGCACGGATGGCGTAAATACGACATAAGCCAGGCCATCTCTACCGCTCCTTTCACTCCGCTTCAATTGCCGGAAGCACAACTGGTACTGAACGGGCAGGTGAAATCAACCATTCTCAAAAATAAACTGAAAGATATTGCGCTTAGCGTGATAGTGAAGAAGGACGATCAATTCATAACCGGAGGAACCGTGACCGATGAAAACGGCCGTTTCACCATTCCTGTGGAAGATTTTGAAGGAACGACAGAGGCAGTGATCCAAACCCGGAAAGTCGGTAAAGAACGTAATAAGGATGCTTCTATACTGATCGACCGCAATTTCTCCCCCGCTCCGCGGGCTTACGGCTACAAGGAGCTTCATCCGGAATGGAAAGACCTGACCTACTGGCAACAGAAAGCCGAGAGTTTTGATTCTTTATACATGGATTCCATCCGGAGGGTAGAAGGACTTTATGTATTGGATGAAGTAGAGATAAAAAGTAAACGCCGACAGGGAAGCAACATGGCTACTAAGATCAGCGAGAAGAGTGTTGATGCTTATTACGATGTACGCCGTTCGGTGGATGTATTACGCGATAACGGAAAGATTGTCACCACCATTCCTGAATTAATGGAAAAATTGAGTCCGCAATTTTATTGGGATCGCACCAATGACAAGCATACGTATCGTCAGAAACCGATCTGCTATATCATGGATAATCACATTTTGTCTGAAACAGAAACTCAAATGATGCTGACTGAAGTGGACGGATTGGCTTCTATCATCATTAGCAAAGGCACCGGAGGTATCGATGACGACATTATCCAAAATACAAAGATGTCCGAGGTGACTGATAGCACGGGAGTCGATATAAGCAAACTGGATAAATATAGTGTTTTCTACCTGATTCCCCTGCCCAGACGCGATGTGTTAAATAAAAGCCAGAGTGCAGTACTTGGTACCCGACAAACCGTTATCCAGGGATATACCCGTCCATTGGAATATTATTCTCCTGCCTACCCGACCAAGGAACTGTATATGGATAAAGTAGATAAAAGACGGACGTTATACTGGAATCCATCCGTACAAGCAGATGAAAATGGAAAAGCGGTAATTGAATGTTATAATAACCAATATTCCACTCCGTTGATTATTCAAGCGGAAACGCTGGGTAAAGATGGACAGATAGGAAGTATGAGGTATTCTACCATTGGACAAATAGAATAATAATCCCTATCGCAGATTGGTTAAGTTGATATGTGAAAAATTTAATGGGGATGAAGTTGTTCCTGATCCGGAATTCTTCATCCCCATTATTTATTCAATTCTCCATTAATTCAGTTTTATATAAAGCCAATTCTACATGAAATAATAATTATTTCTTTTTCTGTCCCGGGTAAGGTTCTACCATACAACGTTTCGCCCATGCTTCGTAAGCTTTAGCCATCTCTGTCACCTTTTCCGGATATTTAGCAGCCAAATCGTGTTGCTCGCTACGATCTTCATTCAGGTTGTATAATTCCCATTGAGAGTTATTTTTCGGACGAACTAATTTCCAGCCGTCATTAGACAAGAAAGCACGTTCATTGAAGTGTTCGAAACCTAAATAATCATGTCCTTTACGATGTCCCGTCTTAAAGATCGGGAGTAAGCTCTTCCCTTCCATAGGAAGAATATCATGTCCCTTATAGGTAGTTGGATATTCAGCATCCGCTAAATCAACGCAAGTAGCCATGATATCCATCACATGTCCGATTTCAGATGTCATGCCACCCACGTTCTTTTTAATTCCTTTCGGCCAATGAGCAATCATCGGAGTACAGATTCCTCCTTCATAAGATTTGGCTTTCCAAAAGCGGAATGGAGTATTCGCTACATTAGACCAACGCGCTCCCAATGAAGCGTATGTAGTCTGTGGTCCAGGCAATACCTGTTTATTACGTGGGTAAATGATTTTCTTTCCATCACGAGTCATATCCG
Source organism: Bacteroides sp. D2 (assembly GCF_025147085.1). Lineage (NCBI taxonomy): Bacteria > Pseudomonadati > Bacteroidota > Bacteroidia > Bacteroidales > Bacteroidaceae > Bacteroides > Bacteroides sp. D2. The sequence continues at coordinate 849,675 of NZ_CP102261.1, forward strand.
GACGGTCGTTCTCTCCACCAGACATGTTCTGGCAGTCTTCGTTACTGCAACCATTATCAGACAAGAAAAGAATCAGTGTATTATCAAGCTGTCCGGTCTTTTTCAAAGCCTCGATAACCTGTCCGATACCCTGATCTACACGGTCGATCATTGCAGCGTGAACGGCCATCGCACGGGCATCCCATTCTGCGTGCGGGTTATCTTCCCATTTGTCATGGAACTGACGTTCGGACAAGAAGTTATCCATTCCCGGAAAAATCCCCAACTGCTTCTGACGTTCGTAACGGGCGTTACGGATAGCTTCCCAACCAACTTTATAAGTATCCTTATATTTCTCAATATCTTCAGGAAGTGCATGCAGCGGCCAATGCGGTGCTGTATAGGCCAGATACATAAAGAATGGTTTGTCATCCTTTGCATATTCTTCTACCTCTTGCACAGCGCGGTCAGAAAGAGCTTGGGTTATATAATATCCTTTGGGTACTTCCTTTATAGGCACTTCACCTTCTACCAAGCTGAACGGATCAAAGTAATCCACCACTCCATAAATTACTCCATAGTGAGAATCAAACCCACGATTGACGGGATAATGACATAAATCAGAGAATGTATCATGGAAGACACGGTGTGCCAACCATTCGCGTTGGTCTTTACGGAGTGGAGTCTCTGCAACATGCCATTTTCCAACCATACTGGTGGTATATCCTGCTTCTTTCAACACCTCGGCAATAGTAACGGCATTGCGTGAGAGTGTTCCGCGATAGCCCGACAAGTGAGCATCAAAGGTCATTCGTCCGATTCCGGCTTGGTGCTGGTAAAGTCCCGTCAACAGGGAAGCACGAGTCGGACAACTACGACTTGCATTATAGAAATGATTAAAGCGTACTCCTTCTTGTGCCAGTTTATCCAAATTAGGAGTATGAATCTCGCTACCATAGCATCCCAGATCGGAATAGCCAAGGTCATCTGCAAGAATTACCAGGATATTAGGACGTTTGTCCGATTTCTTGCCTTTCGCCTCTGCTGCAGAATGGCCAGCAACCATCAAGGCGGTCGGTAATAATAACAATTTAGAATTCATAAGTTTAATGTTGGTTTATAATTTGTTTTTCACTGTATTACTCTTTTCCTTTGTCTTTGTTTTCCGCAAACCATTTACATACTTTTTTGCTCAACTTAGCTACGACTTCCGGATGCGACTGCGCCACATCGTTCTTCTCGAATTTGTCTTTTTCAATATCGTACAGTTGTGCATCGCTTCCATCGCTATTTATCAATAGCTTCCAGTTGCCACTGCGTATAGCCAGATGAGGACTTCTGTCGTTTGCATTTCCCGGTTTCTTAAAGAATTGGTTTCTACCGAAATCCCACATCAAATCCGTTTTACGTTTAGCATTCGATTTACCCAGAAGAACTTTATCATAATTTTGTCCGTCTCCCCGGTAACCTTTCTCTGTTTCAATTCCGGCTATCGCACATAAAGAGGGATATAAATCGACTGCACACAGTACGCTCTCATTATTCACTTGTCCAGCCTTTATTTTCTTGGGGTATTTTATAAGGAACGGCATACGAATTCCACCTTCATAAAGGCTGTTCTTCGTTCCTCTTAAATAGGCAGCACGAGCGGATTGGAAACTGGGTGCCGGTCCGTTGTCACTAGTGAAAATCACGATTGTATTTTCCGATAATCCCATATCATCCAGTGCTTTGATAAAACGTCCGATCTGTTTGTCCATTTCAGCAAGAACAGGGATGAAGGCTTCTTCCGTGTTCCAGCTTTTGTTATCCTTTTGCTTAAATTCCGGTACCCAAGGAGTATGCATATCATCCGGCCAAAGATTCAAGAAGAAAGGCTGGTCTTTATGACGTTTGACAAAGTCAATACTCTTATTTACAAAGTATTCGGTACGTCTCCAGCGTTTTACACTGTCTTTAGCCGACCATATCCAGTTCGTAGCAGTAATTGCCGGTTCCGGATCCGGACTTTCATACGTTGATATATATTCGTCAAAACCATAATTCTTAATAGAAGGAGCGTTATGTACGTCGCGTCCGCCTCCCATGTGCCATTTACCTATATGCCCGGTAACATAACCTGCACTTTGAAAAGCACGTGCCATGGAAGGATTCTTGTCACTCAAAAAGTTACGTTGTTCACACTTTTTGTTGCTGGCTTTATTATTTAAAAAGGTATTAATTCCTACTTCTATGGGAAATTTGCCTGTTGTCAATCCGCAACGTGAAGGTGAGCTGACTGGTGCGGACGAGTAATACTGATTGAATAACAATCCGTCCTGCGCTATCTTATCAATATTCGGAGTAGGAACAAACTTACCCCCATAACAACCGATATCCCCGATTCCCATGTCATCTATATAAATGACGACTACATTAGGTTTTGTCTCTGCCTGCATACTGGCTACGGGTAATAAAGCTCCCAACCAAGGCAAATGTTTTTTGATGTTCATAATTATTCTGATTTAATTAACTGTACTTTTTGTCGGTTTCGTGTGACTGACTTACAGAACAAAAGTAGGGAAGTTTTTTAAGAGAAAGGGAAAAATACAAATCAATAAAGGAAAAAAACAGGTAAACAAAGATGAGGAACAGCTAATCTAAACCCATATATAAACAAAATAGGGAAGATATTATTCCTATATCTTCCCTATCTCCACTCATTTATAAGATTACCATTCTATTTGCTGGTCTTCGTCCGGAATCTGTGTATTGATATTCCGTTGTAGCGTCATGCTTCCTTCCACTCTATATTTGATAGGGATAACTTCCGTATCACTTCCACCATAGGTAAAATCCTGGAAATCATATTCAAACATGATTTGAACATAACGACGTTCCAAATAAGGGCGTGTAGCATCCATAATCGATGTACTACTATAGATAGGTGTTCCTATTAATTCAAATTCCATTTCATTATTGGGATCGTCCGGCTTCATATCCAATGTTCCATCTTCTCTGAAGTGTACATTGATTTTGTACTTCTTACGTATGTCTTTATCCATATCCTCATTAATCAGACCGGCATAAAAGAATACGGAATTGTTATCTATCACATATCCTGTACGCTTGTTCGTCGTTCTTGCATTCGTATCAGGCTTACCATTTATATAAGTGTACACTTTCATGGAAGAAGCCGTGTACGAACCGGAATAATCATTAAAAGGTACTACCTTCAACAAAGCTTTTGCATAGTTCTTACGTGGATGACTTTGATAATCATAGGCTCCATCATCAACAATGGTTAACGGTAAAACCCATTTCTCCAACATATCAATGCCTTGTAGATTAAAATCAATATTTAATTGTTCTACGCACGAACCGGCAGGAATATGTACCGTTTCGGGAAATTCATATTTATCTTCCTCCATTTCCGTATACCACAATTCCGGACGATAAAGACTAAAGCGCTCGATATTCAACGTTTTCAATGTGTCCTTATCCACTGCTATATGTATATCTCGGTCTTGTCCATTCACTGTAGAGCCACTGATAATGACAGGCAACTGATAAGTCACTTTTCCATTATCCTTATATCTGACGTAGATGGTAGTAACACCATCGCCTCCTGAAGCGATAGGTGCTTTGAAAGATACGTATTGTTCATACTGCTCATCTTCCCACTCATTATTACAAGCGGTTCCCAAGACGATGACAGCCAATAAACTTAAATAAATATATATATTCTTCATATCATATTCTTATTAGGAGATTAATCATTGTATGTCCATCCCGGGTTCTGCGTCAACCGTTTATTACGTTTCAGCTCATCGTGGCTGATAGGCCAGAAATAGAGCTTACGCGAGAAGGCAGTAGGCAAGTCTGCAATTTCAATCGGAGTATAGAATTGTTCTCTCTGCTCCTCCGTATCCGACATATAGAAATTACATCCGTAGTTTTTCTTGGACTCTTCCACTTCTGCATCTTTCCATCTACGTAAATCAAAATAACGCTGCCCTTCGGCCATGAGTTCAATTTGACGTTCACGTTTCAGCTTCTTGCGGAATACATCCCGATCTTGGTACTCCGACATGGTATAATCGGGTACACCCGCACGGCGACGTATCTGTCTGATACCTTTTTTCATTTCATCAATATCACGTTTGACGGAATAACTGGTAGAACCATCCCATGATGCTATGTCATATGAAGATCCATCCTCCAACTCATTCAAGGCTTCGGCATAGATCAATAAAATTTCGGCAAAACGAATGGCAGGTTCTGCTTTTGCTTTTATTTCCTTACGATTCGTATCATCCGGGTGTACATACTTCATGATACCGATGCCAGATCGTAAATAAACACCAGTACCGGAGAAACCGTCCGTATTGATACCGTAATAATAGTTGACTTGTTTCTCAACGTCATTCTTATAGTCCGTTGTCTCTGCATTTTTCAGTAAAGCCCACACACAGCCATTATAAGAAACCGAAGCATAAAAACGTGGTTCTCGGTTGGCATATTCCTTATACACCCCTTCTTTTAGTTGAGGGTATGTACCTGCCTCAACCTCCTCTTTAGTGACAAAACGTGTGCCAGAAGGGTACTCTTCTTTAAAATGTTCTCTGCTAAATTCGTCTCCATTTGCCATATAATAAGCGTCACACATCTTCTGTGTCATGCCATACGCATTACTTCCTCCACCCAAAGTTTTCGGCATTTGAAGTTTCACCATTTCAGCAATACTATTGGCTCCCTGATTACGCCCACGGCTGAAAATCAACTCCGGATTTTGGTACATCGCTAATGAACCATTAAAAACAGCACGATAAGACTCATAAGGGTCTATATCACTATATCCACCTTCATTCCATGTCTTTGTTGAAAAGTCCTTATCCTGATAAGGAGCAATGGTAGCAGGATATCCGGGTTCAGCAATATTAGTTGCTTTCTTATGGTAAAGTTCATAACGACGCCCGTTATTTTCTCCGGGAAGTTCCATCACATCTCTTGCCGCAGCTGCAGCTCTAGCCCATTTGTATTCATTATATTCCTGAGACATCAGACATCTTCCTTCATAATCTACCAAATCCGAAAATTTATCAGGATCTCCCGGACGTGGATTATTGATAGGGCTTGCCGAATATACCAATGCTCTGGCACGAGCTGCCAATGCTGCTCCTCGCGTGGGACGTGCCACCTGATTAATGGCCCGGGCCAGAGGCAGGTCTTTGGCTGCCAGGCACATCTCCGATTCGATGTATTCCACACATTCATCATACGAATTACGCTGAATTTCCAAATCATCATAATCGGCAGTATAGTCAAGTCCATCATCTGGCAATAAGGGTACAGGACCGTATTTACGTAGTAATAACCAATAATAATACGCACGCACGAAACGGGCTTGCGCTTTCAGATCGGCTCTCTCTTCTTCCGTATATTTCGTATTCATGTCAATATTCTGAATGAAGATAGACGCTTGACGAATACCTTTATAACTATCCCCCCACGAATGCCGGTAACCTTCATCATAAGTACCAGTCTTGAATGTCTTGTACGCATCAAGACTATTCCCACCGAAATAAATATCATCGGCGAAATTAGTGATTGTATTAAGCATGTTAGATACTTCCAGATTGTATCCACCTAAATAGGAATAGGCATTCGCCAACCATTCTTCCGTAGATTCCTTGTCAGTAAAAACATCCTCCAAAGACCGGCGGTCTTTGAAATATTTGTCAGAGTCGAGTTTATCCGAACAAGCGACGGCAATCGCACTCAACATAATACCAATATACAGTTTATATATCTTTCTCATTTTTCATGCATTTAATTAGATATTCACAGTTAATCCCAAAGTAAACGTCTTAGCAAGCGGATATTTCTCACCGTTAGAGACTCCCATTTCCGGATCCCATTCTTTAAATTTAGCAAACGTCAAGATATTGGTACCAATGAAAAATACACGTATCTTGTTAAACCGCATCTTGTTCACAATTGATTTCGGCAATGTATAACCTACTTCCAATGTTTTCAAGCGTAAATAAGATCCATCTCTGAGCCAATAGGTAGAAGCTCTATAATTATTATCGTTCCCTCCATAACTAAGCCGAGGATACGAAGCATTAGGATTCTCATTAGCCGGAATACCCAATGTGGCAGCTGTCTCCGCATCGACATAGCGATCTTTCACTAAATTCGTCAGAATATTTCCCCACTGACTATCCTTAAAGGCATATACAGTAGAACCATTAATGAAGAATGAAGACTTGCCTGCTCCCTGGAAGTGAGCATTAAAATCAAAACCTTTCCACTGTGCAGAAATACCAAAACCATATATCAAGTTAGGCTTTGTTGTCGCACCAATGGCCACTTCATCACTAGCATTAATGATTCCATCCCCATTGACGTCTTTATATTTGATGTCACCCGGTTGTACCTTTCCCCAATTAGTCTGCTGCGGACTATTTCGTATATCATCGTAATCCTTAAACAATCCTAAAGCTATTAATCCCTTTGCCTGATTAACCCTGTAGCCAGCCTCTTTTTGATAAGGATAAACTGCGTTCATCTCATCTTTTTCCAGAATTTCATTTTTGCTGTAAGTAAAATTACCACGAACAGTCAAATTGACTTTTCCTATCTTCTGCTTGTAGGCAAAATTGCCGTCGAAACCTTTCGACCGGACACTTCCCACATTCGCTTTTGGATTACTATTCACCCCCACAATACCTGGTAGATATTTACGTTCCATATAGATGCCATCACGCTGTTCATGAAAATAATCTACAGTAGCCGTAAACTTATCATTGAATAAAGATAAGTCTACACCCGCATCATGCTTGGTTGCAATTTCCCAGGTGACATTGTTAGAGGCCAACTGTGTATACTGCATTCCTGTATATACATTATCCGTAGAACCATAATCACTCCAAGTCCAACCACTTCCATCATCCTTGATAGTATACAAATAAGGGAAACGTACATCCATCTTATCATTACCAACCTTACCATAAGAGTAACGTAACTTGAACATATTCATCCATTTCAGATGTTTTTTAACAAGTTTCTCTTCTGCTATATTCCAAGCTAAAGAAAAGGCTGGAAAAAAACCGAAACGATGCCCGTCAGCAAAATTCTCCGAACCATTATAACCGAAGTTGAAGTCCGCAAAGTAGCGATAATTCCAGTTATAACTGGCACGCCCCGCCAATCCCATGTGACGTTTGGCAATACCATTTTTTACATCTGTTCCAATATCTACTGTGGTCCGATAAGCATCCTGGCTATATTTTAAAGTACCACCTACGTGATGTGCTTTGAATGCACGATTATATTGCAAATAGGCCTCTAAAAATTCACGGCGCTCACCAGTGGAAGAACTCGTCTGTTCCATTGGTTTCTCGGCACTTTGTTGCTTGAAAATCAGGTTCCCGTCATCGTCACGTTCTCTTTGGGCGCGCCATGTCTCCGGCATTCTTATCCGGTTTATTTCACTCTGATTATTCGTATCAAATCCGAAACGGCCTTCAAAGCGTAAGCCTTTGGTAATGAAGTCCAGCTTTTGCTCCAGAGAAATATTTGTCTGAATCTTATTATTCCAGATTTCTTTATATCCAGTCTGTGTAGCAAGTACCCAAGGATTTTTGCGATTATCTTCTACTCCATGTGCAGGAATGTAACCATTAGAGTACATAACAGGAATACTGACCGGATTCTGCCCCATTAATGAAGTCCAGACATTAGAGCCCTGTCCCGGTGCATTACGCTTCTTTAGCGAACCGGATACACCAACTTTTACAAGAGTAGTCTTTGTTACATCAATATCCGTATTCAAACGGTAATTCCAACGCTGACTGCTAGGATTGGTATTGTAATCCTTACGCATGGACTCGTCTGTTTTGTACATTCCCTCTTCATTCACATAACTAAGCGATACAAAATAACGTGCCGTACTACCACCACCACTCATATTCAGATTGGCACGATAGGTCATGGCGCCATCTTTTAACAACACATCCATCCAGTCAACATTCGGATATAAATCCGGATCAAGCCCCAATCGCAGAATTTCCATTTCATCCTCTTGATAAATTCTCTCTTGGTTACGAGTAATTCGCGCTTCATTCATCAACATGGCATAACTGTAACCATCCGCAAATTCCGGAGTAATAGTGCGGGCATTATAAGAAGTCTCTACTTTGGCATTAATCTTGATCTTGCCTTCCTTACCATGTTTAGTGGTGATCAGTACTACACCATTTGCACCACGAGGACCATAAATCGCCGTCGTAGAAGCATCTTTCAATACAGAAAAGGATTCGATATCTTCAATATTGATCTCATCCAAATCGCGTTCAAAACCATCAACCAGCACTAATGCAGAGCTATTGGCTCCAAAAGTGGAAATACCTCGAATCCAGAATTCAGAAGTATTTACACCCGGTTGTCCGGAAGTCTGCATGGCAAGAACACCTGACACATTTCCAGCCAATGCATTAGAAAGATTTGCTGAAGGATTTGACTTTAATACTTCTACATCTACATTCGTCACCGCACCAGTCACTGTTAATTTCTTCTGTGCTCCTGTACCAGTGATTACAACTTCATCAATTTCCCTAGCATCCGATTCTTTCATCGATACATTAACCAAACTCTGACGTTTCACCAATATCTCTTGCGTATCAAAACCAATATATGAAAATACCAAACGAGAAAATTCCTCAATATTTATTTTGTAACGTCCGTTGATATCCGTTATCGCTCCTAAACCAGGTTTATCCTTCACTGTCACATTGACACCAACCAATGGTTCTTTATTCGTGTCCGTCACGACTCCTGTTACCTCAATTGTCTTCTCTTGAGCAAAAAGGGAAACAGAGACTAATAACAGACAAATCGTAATAAATTCTTTTATTCTCATGTGTTCTTCTTTTTATTGATTTTCTTGGTTTTGATTGTCATTGGATTCTTCTCCGCCTAAATCATCAGGGGCCTGTTCTTTGGCAATCTTCCGAATCTTATAATTTCCCGAATCACCTACATAGAAAGTCTTTGTTGCCTCATTGTAAGCCAAAGCCACCGGTTGATTAAAGCGTGCTCTCTCACGTACTTCTCCATTTTGCTTACCCCATTTATAGCTACTTGCAGAAGCAGAACCGCGTCCGGCAAACGTAGAAACCACCCCATCCGGAGTCAAGATTCGAATACAATGATTTTCTTTATCTGCAAAATAGAAGTCATACCAATCATCTTTGTTGGCTGCCTTATACTCTTCATTGAGCACAAAGACACCTTGACCAGGCTTATTGATACGCGCATTGATACCTACAAGATCCTTATAATCTGCCTGGCCGGATTGCCCACATACAATATACGGAGTTACCAACTTTTTAGTTTCTTCATCGTAATTGGAACGAAGTATATAATGCGATTCATGCATGATGATATAAACATATTTACCTGTTGGATGAGGAACCATACTAAAGTCAACCGTCTGATTAGGTACACTAAATGCCAAAAGTTCATTCAACCCTGCTCCACCAGGAACTTCCGGATTGTTATTATAGCCGTTTTCTTCAAAATTATATCTGTACACATTGCCTGTTGCACGATGATTGAAGTAAAGCTCTCCCGTTTGTGGAAGTACCATAGACCCATTGCAAGCATTACCACGCGCCAAAGCTACCCAACTGGACTCTTTGAAATCCTGCCCGTCTGTACTGCTTTCACGCTTTAAAATAATATTGTTTCTATTCTTAGCACCACCATTTTGGGGAGCCGCCAATATCATATCATCATCATTAGTCCATGTAATAGTAGTTGCGCGGTTAATATTATCTAGCTTCTTGGTATAGATCATTTCTTGTTCCAGATCCAGCACCCTCAAAAGCCCATTATTTTGAGACAAATAAAGGATATTAGAATGTTGAGGATCGAAAGAAAACCAAAAAGGATAATCTATTTTCCCACAATCGTCAAACGGACCTGTTTCTACAATATTTCCCTCACCCAGTTCATCCACATCACCACATAAGTCTGTTACTACCATTTGTGGCTCATACTGATATTTTTCGGATGCTATCACTGTTTGTTCACCCACCTTTATTTCTATGGTTCCTTCAAAACAACTCTCTGGTGTAGAACAGTAGATACTAGTACCTTTAGCACTAATAACAATAGCTTCTTTCCCGCCTACTTTAACAGAAATAATAGAACGATCTATCCCAAAGTTGCTGCCATAGATAATCATCTTCTTCTTTCCGCCTCCCGACTTGGGTGTGAAATCTGTTACCTCTACTGGCTGACTCGGATCATAAGGTGCTGATGTCTCGTCTTTGCTATCTTTGCAGCTACTAAAACAGACTGCAAAAATAAATGCCAACATCACACACTGTAGCCCTATGCTCCCATGTTTCATAGTTTTACATTTCATAATACACTAGATTTAAATTATTGATTATTCTGAACTTTATCCATTAACACCTTCATCCAGTATCCTCCGATCACCGAACGAGCTCTAAAACCGACCCACCTACCACTGTCTGTATGATGCCAGTCACTGATAGGTACACGAGATACTGTTTCATTGATGTATTTATAGACAGGATCAGAGAATTTCTGGAAAGTCTCCTTGTCTGACGCCATAGCTGCTGTCCACATAATCCAATCGGATTTTGTGTATTCTTTGCGGGAATCCAAAGGAAGTCCATAAGGATTCTGTTTTGTCAAGTAATAATTAATTTCTTTCCCGATTACATTGTTAGGGAATAATTTCAGATCCCACAACTTATCCCAAACCATATTATATTTTTGGCTCCAAGTGTTCTTACGGTCAAAAGCTAAACGGTAATGATCTCCTTCATTTGCCATTTCCTCCCACTTTATTGCCATTTGCTTGGCTGTAGCTGCATATTTATCTGCCACATCATTCAAACCGAGCATACGAGCCATCTCGCTGTATCCGGCCACTCCCATGATAGCTTTTACAGAAAGATTGGCATTGTGTGCCCAATGTCCGGCGAAGTCATCTGTGCAAAGTTGGTTTTCCGGGTCCTGTCCATACTCTGCTAAATAATTAGTCCATGTGGTCAAAATGTCCCAATATTTCTTAGCGTAATCTGCATTACCTTCAATCTTGGAAACAGCTGCTGTAAGAATCACCATATTGCCACTTTCTTCAATCGGCATATCACCACCGTAAACTTGTCCATTGGCTACAGGATAAGTTCCAAGGTCGTGTGCAGCGAAAGGTTTATCCCAACGACCACTAGCGCTATATTCAAAGATACTAGTCATCATTGCCTTTGCTAGATCAGAGTTGTAAATCAAGAACAAGGGAGCAGACGGATATGTCAGATCGACTGTATTGATACAGCCATTACTATTATTCTCTTTAGAGAACCACATCAGATTACCTTCTTTATCAGTGAAGAGTTTGTGGGCAGAAATAACTTGGCGATAGGCTGCAGAGCAGATTTCTGCATATTTTTTACCACCCGCTTTTTCTGCGTCGCTATAAATAAGTTCATCAAGTGCACGACAACGCTCCATGATGAATTGATAGTTATCTCTTAGTTTTTCGAAAGCATCAAAAATCGTCACTTTACCATCATGTTTCCAATATCCCATACGTTTCTCATACATATATTCAATGGAATAAATGTCATCATAACCGATCATCAAGAAACCATCTTTACCATCTTTGGTGACAGTTCCAAAATTATGTACATAAGCCATTGCGGGAGTATTTTCTTCTCTACGAGTGATCCATTTAGTTTTACTTGAAGTTAAAGTTCCATTTTTAGCAAAAGATTCTTTCATTCCGCTATAGTCACCCAAGCTTACAGATTTTCCTGTTCCATTTACACTACCAAGATATACATATCCCCAATCTGCACAAATCAAATCACCTTTACGATCACAGATTGGTTGATTAATAGTACCGGCCTCTACATAACTAATACCATTTTTTGATAATGTGCGTGCAATAGTGGGCTGGGTCGTTTCATTCACTGCTAACTCCGGAGTAGTTTCTAAATAGAATTGTACATCATGCTCTTTTTTATCAAGAGGACGTACACAATAAGAGATGTAGTTAATCGGAGTTGAAAGCAAGTCCAAGTCATCTATCAATTGAGGTGCTGTAAATACGACATCTAATTCGACTGGTCCGCAAGTGAATGTATAGTAACTGGAAGTGGCTAGTACATCTACCGATTTCTGTATAGCCTCATTCTCAAATGTTACTGCATTTTTCTTTTCACGATATAAACCAAAATCCACATAAGATCCTCCTGTCGTGTTATGACAATGTGCTGCAATCACATTTTTGCCATTACGAAGTTTTTTCTTGGCTTCATCTGAAAGTTTTAGGTTTACATTATTCTTCCATACGAGATCTGTAGCAACCAGTTTTTCTCCATTTAAATATAATTCGAATACATCGTCATGAGAATAAATAAGAAAAATATTCTCTGTTAAATCCAAATCATTTATTTCAAATGTACGTCGGATATAAATATCTGTATTATCTCCTTTCCATTCTGTACGAACACGTGGCATATCACGGCTGCCGAAAGCTGCTTTACCTTTTTTCCAACTACTATCATCAAACTGGAATTCTTGCCATCCATTTGCTGGTTGCCTATTAGTATATGCAGCCTCCCAACGTTCCACATTTGTCATGGGAGCAATAGGTATTAGAGCTACTTGATCTTTGCCTAGGAAACGATACACTTTACCATCTACGCGTAAAGCCCCTACTAATGGCTTCTTTGCTGTAGTCCAGTGTTCTGTACTTCCTTCCATTAATTTATCATAAGGAGACCAGATAGAGAAGTGAGGATCTGAAACAACGATAGGTACTGATGGAGTACGTAGCGCTACCTCTTTTACTGGTTTAAATAAGTTGTCGGTTTGAGCATTTGCGAATAAACCGACCGAAAAGGCCATTACTGTTAGTAGTTTCTTCATAAATATTTTCTAATTAATCTACAATTTTAAGGTTACCCATCTACAATCTTGTTTACCTATAAAGAAAAACAAGCCCTACGTTTTTTTATTTTTCTTTTTACCTTCTGACTATTACCTCTTAAATGCAATCTTACCTTTTTTATCGCTATACCTAAATATATATTAAAATCAGTACTGTCGAATATTGATAAATGCTAGGGGAAAAGTTTATATAGAATTGTGTGTTTTAGGCAAGACCTAGGAGTCATACAAATCCATCTGTTTTTTCTATAGCATTTTATTTATAACGCTACAAAATAATGGAATTAATGCTAAATATTAGGAAAATCTGTGTTCAAGAAAGGACAAAATCTATTCTTTTTTCATGTTTCGAATGTTTTTAAAGTACAAAATAAGTCTCTTACAGTGTGCTTTGAGTAGTTTTTTTCCTTTTTGAGCAATATTTATCCACTTTTTTTAAGATAGTACAATATTTTTGGAGGTTTTGGCTTTTAACGATGAGATATTGCTCATTTCGGATAGCTTTTGTAACTTTGCAATACGAAAGCAATACAGATTTTACTATCGCAAAATATACTCCATATATTAAACCTAGGTACGTCACTCGAGAAGGGACTACTGTCCTTTATGTTCGATATAACTACAATCGAACTAAGCGTACGCTTATCTCTACCGGATACAATATTAAACCGGAACACTGGGATTCTAAAAAGAGATGGATTAAGCGCGCTTGTCCAAACTATGATGAGATTGACGCCTGCCTGATTAGAATAACGTCCAAGCTTGGAGAAATTCTTACATATGCTAAGATTAACGGAATAAGTCCAACCGTAGATTTTGTTTTACTTGAATTAAAAAAGAATAGAGAATATGAGTTACGTCCTAATCGGGTAGATATATTTGACGCATTAGAAAGATATATTACAGAAAAGGCTCCTGTTGTTTCTGCAGACCAAATAAAAGACTACCGAACACTTCGCAAACATCTGATTGCTTTCAAAGAACATTCATCGCAACCAATTACTTTTCATAACCTGAATCTTATATTTTATAATGAATTCATGGACTATTTATTTTATAAGGTTATAAAGCCCGATGGGAGTGTTGGCTTACTCACTAATTCTGCAGGAAAAATTGTACGTTTGTTAAAAGGGTTTGTTAATTATCAAATAGATAAAGGAGTTATTCCTCCAATTGACTTGAAGCATTTTAAGGTCGTAGAAGAAGAAACTGATGCTATTTATTTAAGTGAAAAGGAACTTTCAACAATACACGAGTTAGACTTGTCAGATGATAAGCAATTGGAAGAGATTAGAGATGTTTTTATTACTGGGTGTTTTACAGGGCTACGATATAGTGATCTCTCAACATTAAGTCCCGAACATATTGACTTAGATAATGAGATTATAAATCTCAAACAGAGAAAAGTGCATAAAGCTGTCATAATTCCTATGATTGATTATGTACCGGAAATACTCAAGAAGTACAACTATGATTTACCTAAAATTCCTAGATATATATTCAACGAAAGGGTTAAAGAATTAGGGCGAAGAGCAAAGCTAAAACAAAAAATCGAAGTTGTTCGCAAAAAAGGAAAAGAACGGGAAAAGAGAGTCTATGAAAAATGGGAGATGATCTCTTCTCATACTTGTCGACGATCGTTTTGCACAAATATGTATTTATCAGGCTTTCCTGCCGGAGAGCTTATGCGCATATCCGGGCATAAGAGTCCATCTGCATTCATGAGATATATAAAGGTTGATAATCTGCAGGCTGCAAAAAGACTAAAAGAACTTCGAGCTAAACTTGCCAAGTAAAGATTGAAATATTATATCTTAGTTATTTCGAATCATGTTCTATTTTTCATATATGCAGAAGAATTAAGATTCTATTGAGTTGCTAAATAGAAAAAACAAAGTCACATTTACATTATATATATTCCTTTTATTGAATATATATAGCATAATTCTTTATAAATATGTATTTTTTCTACTATCGAAAACAAGTTTTGATATAATGAAACAAGTCGTTGGTTTAAAAGAAACACCTCCTACCTTTAAAAGAAACTACTTATTGGTTTAAAATAAACCACACTATGGACTCCTGAATGGGATTCTAACATCTACTTTCCTTATTACCTTAAGCTATCACACAATAACATTTCTCTGCAAAATAGCATAAAAAGATAGATAAATCATTCCAGAAAGCTTTATTTACGTCGAATTCATTCAACAAGAGTAATTATTCAATCTATTTGATTTTTAATATCTTAAAATGTTGCTAGTTTTTATGTCATAAAAGAAATTACATGGATAAATGGAAAAAGAGAGAGGAAAAATATTCATTTTTTCAGATTAGTCCATTTCTCATCTTAGACTACCACTACATTTATCCATTAACTTTTTATTTATTAAAAGTCTGCTCATAAGTTAGAATTTTGTACTTCATTTAATAGCCATAACAACACAAAGACAATACAGGGTAAAAATAATCACCTGTATTTCAGTTGATTAACGAATGGTAATTTAGTTTGGACAGGACCCAGAGAATCAACTTTGCACAGATGACTTCGCCGGACATTGGGCACACAATGCCAATCTTTCAGTGAAAGCAATTATGGGTGTAGCCGGATACAGCGAAATGGCTCGTATGCTCGGTTTGAATGATGTAGCAGATAAATATGCAGCGACAGCTAAGCAAATGGCAACAAAGTGGGAGGAAATGGCAAATGAAGGTGACCATTACCGTTTGGCTTTTGACCGTAAAAACACTTGGAGCCAAAAATACAATATGGTTTGGGATAAGTTGTGGGATCTGAAATTATTCCCTAACAATGTAATCGGGAAAGAAATTAATTATTACTTGACAAAACAGAATCCTTATGGACTTCCTTTGGATTCTCGTAAAGAATACACAAAATCCGATTGGATTATGTGGACAGCAGCTATGTCCTCAGATAAGGAGACCTTCCAGAAATTCTCTGATCCTGTCTATAAATACATCAATGAAACAGTATCACGTGTACCTATCAGTGACTGGCACCATACAGACAGCGGTAAATGGGTAGGCTTCAGAGCCCGTTCGGTGATCGGAGGATACTGGATGAAGGTATTAATGGATAAAGTTCAGAATAATCAATAAAGTTAGCACGACGTTTACTTCAAATTTATACATATGAGATCTTTAAAGAATATTACTAT
This sequence comes from Bacteroides sp. D2, assembly GCF_025147085.1. Taxonomy (NCBI): domain Bacteria; kingdom Pseudomonadati; phylum Bacteroidota; class Bacteroidia; order Bacteroidales; family Bacteroidaceae; genus Bacteroides; species Bacteroides sp. D2. The sequence continues at coordinate 865,811 of NZ_CP102261.1, forward strand.
AAAATCAAATTATCTCATTTTGCTAATAGCATTATTGTTCATCAATAATGCTATGGCAAAAAGTAGTTGAAATGACAAAGGCTTACCAAATATGGGCTAAACGCTGTATAGTAGAACCTTACCCAAAACAGAAAAAAGAAATAAGAATGTTTTTTATACACACAACTTTTTAACGTTATTACTATGAAACATCAAAACTTGGAATTTAAGTGGATGTGTCTACTCTTTCTAGCTCTGCTACTCTCTCCTCCTCTACTTTGGGGGCAGAATCATAGCATTAAAGGACAAATTGTAGATGCAAAAAGTAATGAACCTTTAATAGGAGTAAATATTACTGTTGAAGGCACTTCGAATGGTACCATTTCTGACATAGATGGTCGGTTTACGCTATCTGTAGCTGCTAATGCTGTACTCAAAATCTCTTATATCGGCTATCAAGAAAAGAAAATCAAAGTGGATGATCTGAAAAAAGAGCCTATCATTTCTCTGGAAGAAGACAGCAAGCAACTAGAAGAAGTAGTGGTAGTAGGTTATGGTATTCAGAAAAAGGTATCAAGTGTAGGCGCCATTACCCAAACTAAAGGAGAAGAATTGTTGAAAGGAGGTAATATTACTTCTGTATCAGAGGCTTTACAAGGCAAACTAAATGGTTTGGTAGCTATCAATACGTCAGGCAAGCCTGGAGCAAGTGATACCAAAATGTACATTCGTGGTAAGGCTTCATGGCAAAACTCTGACCCTTTAGTATTAGTGGATGGTATAGAAAGGGATATGAACGATGTTGACATGAATGAGATCGAGTCTATATCTATTCTAAAAGACGCCTCTGCTACAGCCGTATATGGGGTTCGAGGTGCAAATGGTGTAATATTGTTAACAACCAAACGCGGACAAGATAAGAAACCAAACATCAATTTTTCTACAAGCTTTGGTATTAAACAGACTACTGCAAATATGGAATGGGCAGATTATGTTACATCTATGAAAATGTATAATGAAGCTGTAGCTAATGACAACAACTGGAATCAACAAATTAAACAATCTGTCATCAATGCTTGGTCAAATGCTTTTGATACAGGCAACTACGGCCCTTATAATGATGTCTTTCCACAAGTAGACTGGTGGGATGAGTTGGTTAAACCAGGTTTTTCCCAACAATATAATGTGAATATCAGCGGAGGAACCAATTTCATGCGTTACTTCGCCTCCATCGGTTATCAAAATGACGGTGATATTTATGACTTACAGAAACAGGAGAATTTTGATCCAAGAAACTACTATCGCCGTTATAACTGGCGTTCAAATTTAGATTTTAATTTAACTAAAACGACTTCCTTATCAGTAAATATTGCAGGGAAAATGGGATACCGCAATGACAACTTTGCTGATGATGTGTACACTAGAATCATTGCGGCACCAACCAATTCCTTCCCGATAAAGTATAGTGATGGCTATTGGGGAGATGGATCTACTGCCGGCTATAATCCTGTTTGTAATATGAATACAAATGGATCACAACTGTATAAAACCTTTCAGGGATGGTATGATATTCGTTTGGAACAAAAACTGGACTTTCTAACTAAAGGTCTGAAAGCTGCCGCAAAAGTTTCATATACATCTGCTTCCACTACTCGTTCTAGTATAAAGACTGGTGAAATTTGGGGTAACAATGATTTTGAATCCAGAAACAGTATTATTAAATACCATCGCGAATATGATTATTCTAATCCGACAGTCAATGCAGATGGTTCTCTCACTTACCCCATGATTTTGGAAAAACGATGGCCAAATGATGAGGATATTGAACTACCTCCCAACGTTTCTTATGACAATTTGGATGGTTATAATCGTAAGTTATATTACGAATTCTCTGTGGAATATAATCGTTCATTCGGGAGTCATAATGTAACAGCGTTAGCTCTGATGAACCGTCAAGTATCTGATTTAAAAGATGATAAAGTTATCAAATTCCCAAGTTATCGTGAAGAATGGGTGGGACGTGTTACTTATAACTGGAAAGAACGTTATTTGGCAGAGATGAATATCTCTTATACAGGTTCGGAAAAATTTGCCCGAGGACAACGCTTCGGCCTGTTCCCTTCCTATTCTTTGGGATGGCGTGCTTCAGAAGAACCTTTTATAAAAAAACATGTTGGAGATGTGCTGACTAACCTAAAATTTAGATATTCATACGGAAAAGTCGGTAGTGATGCAGCTGCTGCACGTTGGAATTACATCCAATTATTTAATTCTTTAGGAAGTATTGAATTAGGAAATACACAAGGAGTCACACATAGCCCGCTCTATACAGAAGGAGATATTGCTAACTTGACTTCAACCTGGGAAAAAGCGACTAAACATAACCTTGGAATAGAAATTGGCTTATGGAATAAGTTAGATTTAACTTTGGATTTATTTAAAGAGAATCGTAAAGATATTCTAATGACCCCACAAACTACGTCTTCTATTGTAGGAGCTACTTTTAACGCTATCAACCGAGGAGAAACGAAAAATCATGGTTTAGAATTAGAGTTACGCTGGAATGACAAAATCGGACGTAATTTTAATTACTGGGGAGCTTTAACTTTTGCAACCAGCGAAAACCGGATTGTCTATAAGGATGATCCAAGAAATGCGGATGAGCATTTGAAAGCTGCAGGTAAACCGATTGATTATCAAAACCGTTTTATTGCGATCGGTAATTATGGTTCAATAGACGATGTGTTCAATTACGCACAAACGGCTATAAATGGTACTACAGCATCGCAAGTAATTCCTGGAGATCTTATCTATATAGACTTCAATGGAGACGGGATAATCAACTCAAATGACAAGGTAGTTGTAGACGAATTGAATTACCCATTGACTACTATCGGATTTTCTTTCGGGTTCAATTGGAAAGGGCTTAACTTCAGTGCAATGCTCTATTCGCCACGCAATATATACAAGTTACAGTTTGACCAATATCTGTGGGATTTTCCCGCTTCAAATATACGCGTTCAACCAAAGTCTATGGAACGATGGACTCCGGAAACAGCTAACTCATCGGGTGTTATGCGACCTGCTACACACTTGAACAATACATACAATAAAGTGGAAAGTACTTATCGTTATTCCGACTATTCGTATATACGATTAAAGAATATGGAGATAGGCTATACATTCCCTAAAAAATGGTTGAGTGAAGCACATATTTCCAATCTTCAGGTTTACATGAATGGAAATAACTTACTGACCTTCTGGAAAGGCGATAAACGAGTAGACCCAGAAACAGGAGGTGTAGGTAGCTATCCGATTGTCCGTACTTATACCTTAGGACTAAGAGTTTCATTTTAATCATATTCAAAAGAAATAAAGATGAGAAAAGTATTATTATATATCTGTTCAGTTTTCATTCTTGGCGGGATGACAAGCTGTGAAGAGTTCTTAGATAAAAGGGAAGATGTAGGATTGACAGAAGATGATATCTTCAGAGATTACTATTCTTTACGAGGTTTCTTAGATCAATCTTTCAACCAATTGGAAAATGTTATGGTAATGGATAATTGGGAAAATGGACGCGCATTTGTAGGTCTCTTTGCAGACGAGATGGCAACCACGGATAATTCATCTGCCGTTTTTACCTTACATTCCGGAAACTGGTTAAGTAATGCCAAATCAAGTACAACTTTTGAGATTGGCAACGGTGGAAGTACAGCTATATCTCGTTCTTATAAAGCGCTACGTATCAATAATCGTATAATTAATGATATCGACAAGGCTCCTTTGACACCTGAACAAAAAAATGAGATTTTGGGACAAGCTTATTTCTATCGTTCGTGGTTCTACTTTCAGATAATTAAAAGATATGGAGGGATGCCTATTATTGACAAGGTCTTTGAAGGTGGAGATGATGACATTCCTCGTATGACCTACCATGAATCACACGATTGGATGATGGAAGATATACAAAAGGCAATCTATATGTTACCTGATAGTTGGGATGATCCAAACTATGGAAGGCCTACAAAAATTGCAGCAATGGCACTTAAAGAATGGGCACAGTTGTTTGATGCGAGTCCGTTGATGCAAAATGATTTAAATTCTACAGAAAACAAAGGGTATGACACGGAGCGTGCAAAATCTGCTGCAAAATCGGCTTACGAAGTAATACGTTATATGGATGGAAGCAAGTCGGCACCTTATCCTTATGGTTTGGCTAGTAAAGAAGAATATACGAATATTTTCTACTTCAAATATCCACCTGTACATCAGCCGGAATACATTTGGGTCAAACGGCAATTTCCTAATGCTGATAACCAGAACCAAAAACGCACTATCCGCACATTCTGGCAATATGAGGATCTTGCATTCGGTTCGGGACCAGATGGAAATTCCATGTGCTGCCCAAGTTTGAACATAGTCAATATGTTTGACAAGAAGGGAGCAGACGGTATTTATTACCCGATTGATGACCCACGAAGCGGATATGCACTTGATTATGACCATAAACCATTTGAGGATCGTGATCCCCGTTTCTATAACAACATACTTTTACCTGGAACAACTTGGGGACATTACGCTGATGGACGTACCTATTACATTACAACCTACAAAGGAGGAGCAGCCTATCAGCACATGTTAACTCAAAAAGACTGCAACAAACGAATGTTCACAGGATTTATGTGTAAAAAGTTCATGTGGCCGGAATGCAATCAGTATCTTGAAAAGAACAATCCGAACTGTTGGTGGGACTATCGCTTCCTCACCATATATATCCGTGCTTCGCAAATTTATTTAGATTATGCAGAAGCGCTATTCGAGGGTTGTGGAAGTGCTACGGCAACTATTGAGGGATGTCCCATATCAGCTGCAGAAGCTATTAATATTCTTCGCAGACGAATTGGCTTAACAGATCTGCCATCAGATATTGTAGCCGATCCTGATAAATTCCGTGCAGCTTACCGCCGTGAGCGTGCCGTAGAATTAATGTTTGAAAATCATCGTTGGTGGGATATCCGCCGTTGGATGATCTTAGAAGAAACATTCAAGGATACTTATCCTATTAAGGGGGCATTATTTACACCACGAGAATCTAATCATGGAAGTATCACGGACAAGTCTACATTGACTTATGATTATGAACAAATCGATATAACTCCGGAAGTGCGTTCTTTTACAAAGAAGAATTACTGGTATCCTTTGCCTCAACATGACGTAGACGCATTGAATAATTTGCAACAAAACCCATATTGGTAATTAAAATGGCTTAATCAAATGAAAAGATATAATAAATTCATATTTATTCTGTTTGTCACTGCTATATTATCCGGCATAGCCACTTCGCTAGAAGCACAGGATAAACCTAAAAAGAAAAAAACAGCCCTTATTGAAGTGAAAGGGCTAGTGACAGACAACACAGGTAAACCGCTAAGCGGAGTAACAGTATTGAGCGGTGAAGGTTCTATTATAAACTATACAGATGCAAATGGAAAATTTGCACTCAAAACAAAAGCTGATGGAACCTTATTAATTGAAGCGTTCGGTTATAAAGATTTTGTAATAAACCTTACAAAAGAACAACCCACTGTCATCAAATTACAAAATGAAGATCTATATGCTTCAGAAAGAGACATACACGAACGTGCAGACGGTGGAAAAACGTATCAGCGGGATCTGGTAGGTACAGTTTCCAAGTTATCTATGGAGAATGTATTAAAATACCCTGATTTACAATTATCCAATGCCTTACAAGGGCAGGCCGCCGGACTAATTGCTATTTCCGGTGACGGCGGCTTGGGCTATAACGCATCAACATTATACGTCCGCGGACAACACAATAATGGAACAAATACGGCTTTAGTTATTATTGATGGAATAGAACGTCCGATAGATGATATTTTACCGGAAGAAATAGAATCCATCGAAGTTTTAAAAGATGCTACAGCCAAAATCCTGTATGGAGCAGCTGCCACAAACGGAGTGGTTCTGGTGCGTACTAAAAGAGGAGAAGCTCATAAACGGATTGTTCGTGTCGGGGTAGAATACGGTGTACAGTCCTCTACACGTGTACCTAAATATTTGGATTCCTACAACTATTCAAAATTGTTTAATGAAGCTCGTATAAACGATGGGATGAATCCTTATTATACCGAAACACAAATAGAAGGATACAGAAATAGTAGTGGAGTCAATGATGTATTGTATCCAAATGTTGATTATTACAATGAGTTCTTATTGAACCAAAATATCTACCGAAAAGGTACAATTGAGTTTAATGGAGGTAATGAAGGTGTGAAATACGCATTAGTTGGTGGATATACCGGTGGTTCCGGATTAGAAAAAGTAGGAGAACGTTCGGCTTTACACCGTATGAATGCACGTGGTAATCTGGATATTAAAATCACCGATTTTCTTACAGTAACAGCAGATGTTGCAGCTCGTGTGGAACTGGAAAACTGGGGAGCAAAAGATGGTGCAGGCATATTCAGTACATTATCTTCTAATCGTCCCAATGAGTACCCTTTCATTATTCCTAATGAAACATTATCGGGACAGTTTACCCCCAATGAAGATGGGACGCCATTCTTCGGAGCCAGCACACGGATAGTAGACAATTTATATGCAGATATGGTTTATGGAGGTGACACTTCCGAAAGGTATGTAAACAGCCAGACAAACCTTGGAGCAAATTTTGACTTCAATAAATACGTTAAGGGATTGACATTTAATGCTTATGTTACTTTTGATAATTATAGTTATCTACGCCAAGAATTAAGGAATACTTATCCAACTTATGCTATTGACACTTATAATGATTTAGACGGTGAAACTATCACCCGATATACACAGATGAAAAAGCTGGATTTGCCCAAAACGCAAAAGATAGCCTCCAATAATACCTATCGCTATTTTGGTATGCGTGCAGATATAGGATATGAACGTACATTAGGAGTGCATGACTTTTCAGCAATCGGCGCATTCCGGTATACAAAGAACGAAATGACGGGAATGACACAAGATTTTAAAGATGCCAACATCTCCTTGCGTCTAAACTATAGTTATGACAAACGCTATCTAGCCGAATTTACTTTGGCAGGTATGGGGTCCAACAAATTTGATAAAAACGATCGTTTTTTCTTTTCTCCGGCTGTAGGAGCTTCATGGATAATTTCTAACGAAAGTTTCATGAAAGAAGTAAAGGCCGTTAACTTCCTGAAGCTAAAAGCAAGTTTCGGTGTATTAGGCTATACAGGTAATACTGGATTCTTCTTGTATCAAACTGGTTGGAATAATAATGGCAACTATAATTTCTTCCAGGATCAAACAGATCATAAAGTTAGTTTAGCTCGCTGGGGAAATCCTGATTTAACATGGGAATACTCTCAAGAATTTAATATTGGTGTCGAAGGATTATTCTTTAATAATCGCCTAAGCACAGAACTCAATTATTTCCATGAATGTAGAAAAGACATCATTGGAGTGAATAACGCCCAATATGCCGCTACAGCAGGGAATTATACAATGTATGAAAATATCGGTCAGGTGACTAATCAAGGTATAGATATTGCAATCAACTGGAAAGGGAATATCGGACGGGACTTTTTATACACAGTCGGAGCCAATATGACTTATTCGAAAAATAAATTAGATAAATGGAATGAAATAGAAGGAGTGGAAAGCTATCGTAAAGCCATTGGACGACCTACTAGTACTATTTTTGGCTTACAAGCACTAGGATTATTTGGAAAAGACATTCCATTAGAAGGCCACTCATTACAATCATACGGTATATATCAAAACGGCGATATTGCATACGCTGACTTAAACAACAATGGGATTGTAGATGATAATGACCGTATGAGCCTAGGGCAAAGTTTTCCTGTAACTACTTGGGGAATCAATGTAGACCTCAAATACAAAGGATTTGGACCTTATATGTTAGGAACTCTTCATACAGGTATTACTCAATTATGCACAAACGCTTATTATTGGAATAATGGTCTGAATGGATACTCTGAATTAGCATTAAATCGCTACCATGAGGTTAATAATCCTTCAGGTACAATGCCCCGATTAACAACAACGACAGAAAGTAACAACTTTCGTGATTCCAGTTTCTGGACAGAGAATGGCTCATTTTTCCGTTTGAAAAATGTAGAACTTAGTTATACATTTGAAAATAAGGCAGGTAGATTCTTTGCAAACAAATGTAAACTATTCGTACGTGGTACAAATTTGCTTACCTTCTCTAAAATAAAGGATCTGGACCCGGAAAGATTAAATGCCGGAATCACAAATTATCCGGCCTATATGACTGTAACCGGCGGTTTATCCGTCTCTTTCTAAACTTAAAAAATATGCAAATATGAAAATAAGCAAATTAATACTGTTAACCTGTGTTTGGGGAAGTATTGTTTCTTGTGAAGATCTGCTTGACCCTAAATTGACAAATGAATGGTCCAGTGAGACCGTATGGACTAATCCCGATATGGCACAAGCCGTTTTGACTCAAGTTTATGCTGATCTAATGGTTGTTCCAGATCATTATGATGATAATTTTTTAGATGCTGCAACAGACAATGCACTAACCCGAAATTATGGTTCGAGTGTATACCGGGCTAGCATGGGAGCATTCAGCCGATCAACAAATCCACTTGGAAATTGGGACAATATGTATGATAAGATACAAAGCATCAATCTATTCATGGAAAAAGGAGTTACAGATGATGTAATATACAATCGTGTAAGTAAAGAAACTGATCAGGCAATAAAGACTCGTTTACTTGGCGAAGCCTATTTTTTAAGAGCATGGTGCAGCTTCAAATTGTTACAAACTTATGGAGGACGAACAGACGAAGGAGAAGCATTGGGATATACGATCACCAACCATTTCATTGGTGATAAGGAATCTGCGAAGCCGAGCCTGTTTAAACGTGACTCGTATAAAGATTGCGTCAGCCAGATTGTTTCCGACTGTGAAGAAGCTGCCAGACGTTTGCCTGCAACTTACACAGGAGATGATGTTGTTGTCGGAAAATCGAAAATCGGTAGAGCTTGCGGATTAGCGGCAAATGCTCTTAAAGCAAGAACTTTGCTCTATGCAGCAAGTCCGGCTTATCAGGACATGGATGTGATTCGAATAAATGGCATGGGTAGTTTTACTGTATTGAATGAAGCTACTTATCAAGCTGGTTGGGAGCGTGCTGCTCTTTTTGCCAATGAAGTGCTAAAAGACGCAGGGGTAAACTATACCTTTACAGCGATGGCTGCTAAAGATTTGGCTGACGCTGGCAGTGATACCCCGGCCGATTTTATTTTCCGCACCTACATGGGACTTGTACATGGTATGGAAAGCCGCCACTATCCTCCTTTTTATTTGGGAAATGCACAAACAATTCCTTCCCATAATTTGGCTGCCGCCTTTCCTGCCAAAAATGGTTATCCAATAACAGACTCACGTTCGTTATATGACGAGCAAGATCCGTATCTGATAGCTAGAGATAACCGATTCAATATGAATCTATATTATCAAGGGAAAAAGTTTGGAGCTTATAACTCAAACATAGATGTATCCGAAGGTGGAAAAGATTCAGAGAGTTTTCACATTTATGCTAGTCGTTCGGGATATTATTTATCTAAGTTCTTGTCTACTACACAAAAAAATATGCTGGATCCGATTCAAACATTGAATTCTCGGCACTTTAACCCATTATTACGTAAAACAGAAGTTTGGCTGAATTATGCAGAAGCCGCTAATGAAGCATGGGGACCTGAAGGTAAAGGTGACGACTGCCAATACAGTGCTTATGATGTTTTAAAAATCATACGTGAAAAATCAGGTGGTATCACAGATGTTACCTATTTGTCAGAAGTAGCTTCTGAAGGAAAAGCTGCATTCCGGAAATTAATCCAAAATGAACGTCGTATAGAATTTGCTTTCGAAGATCAGCGTTTTTGGGATTTACGCCGCTGTTTACTTCCCCTAGATACCTGTATTGAAGGAATGCAAGTGACAAGAACAGACAACGGTCTTTCTTATGAAATAAAAGAAATAGAACAACGTCCGTTGGATGCACTTCGCTATTACTATTTGCCGTTACCTAACGACGAATTATTAAAGAATCCAAACCTCAAAAATAATATGGGGTGGAATAATAACTAATATTATATACGATTATGAAAATTGCAAAAATAATATTGTTCGCTTTGACGACTTGTTTAGTGTCTTGCTATGAAGATTACACCCATGATTATGAAACAACAAATGTTGGTTTTGCTTTACAAACCCCATTGCGTACAGTAATATCAGACCGTGATATGCCCATATATGTGGGAGTATCATTAGGAGGTAAACGAGAAGTTGACATGAATGATTGGGCTAAATTTACTTTGGATGCTTCTTTATTAGAGGGTACCTCTCTTACACTTCTCCCCGAAGAATATTACATATTAGAAGATCCGGAGATATTTAAAGTGCGGAAATCTAATTTACCTGTAGCAGATGTTGAAATCAAGTTTACAGATGCTTTTTATACAGATCCACTAAGTCTGACTACACATTACGCTCTCCCTTTCAAAGTTACAGAAAGTTCCATGAACTCTATTCGCGAAGGAGCGGATTATTCTATTGTAGCAATAAAGTATGTCAGTTCCTTTTCCGGTGTTTACTATCTTCAGGGTGAAGTAAGCGAAGTAGATAATAATGGAAATATTATAGAAGGTACCACTGTGGTGTATAAAGAAAAAGACTTGATAAATAATAATACCCTGGAACTAAGTACTCTCGCCCAAAATAAATTATTAAGACCCGGAGTAGCAAACTTAGCGAAAAGCAATATCAATCGTTTCCAGTTGACAATCGACAACAACGGTGAATCAGGCTCAGACTACAATGTTCAAATAGAAGGTATAGAAGGAGGAATTACGATCGTTGAAGGAAATGGCAGCTACATTGCCCAAAGTCCGACTTACACCTTCAACAGTGGAGACAAACCTTGTCCGGAAATCAACCTGAATTACACCTATGAACTGGCAGACAAACGCTATAAAGTGAAAGAACAATTAGTGTTACGTCGCGATCCTGTGAATGATTTACGAGTAGAATCATGGAAGTAATTTAAAACTTGGGACATGAGGAACTATATTGGTTTCTCATGTCTCAAAATGATAACAGTAAAAGCAAAAAAGTATATGAAAAAAGAATTAGCTGTATCAGTTGTCTCCAGCATACTCTGCATAACCACAGGAGTTGCCCAAACTAACAAACCCAATGTTGTTATCATCATGACCGATCAGCAGAGGGCTGATTTATGTGGGCGCGAAGGCTTCCCGATGGCTGTAACTCCTTTTGCCGATTCTCTTGCATTGAGCAATGTGTGGTTTGACAAGGCATATACAGTAGCCCCTGCCAGTATGCCTGCGCGTTGTTCTATGTTTACAGGACGTTTTCCTACTGCCACTCATGTCCGTACTAATCACAACACTCCCGACATGTATTACAAGAAAGATATGCTCGAAGTGTTTAAGGAGCAAGGATATAAGACTGCATTAGTAGGTAAGAATCATGCGCATGTGAAAGGAAAGGATTTTGATTATTGTGAGGAATATTTTCATTGGGGAAAAAATCGTCGGGATACACAAGAGGATAAGGATTTCGCCTTCTTCCTTAACAACAAAGCTCGTGGACAATATTTGGAAGCTACTCCTTTCTCGTCGGAAGCGCAGAACCCGGTAAAAATTGTCACTAAAGCTTTAGCTTGGGCGGCAGAGCAAAAAGATTCAGCCTTTTTTATGTGGGTTTCAATGCCTGAGCCACATAACCCTTATCAGATATCGGAACCTTATTTTTCGATGTTTTCTCCGGAAAAGATACCTGCAACTTTGACAAGCCGGAAAGACTTGTCTAAAAAAGGAGATAAATATGCTATCCTGGCAGAATTGGAAGATACCTCTTGCCCGAATCTTGCGGAAGACCTTCCTCGTTTGCGTGGAAATTATTTGGGAATGCTCCGCCTGATTGACGATCAGACTAAACGTCTGATTGACGGATTTCAAGCTGTCGGGCTTTATGAAAATACCATTTTTGTAATCTTGTCGGATCATGGAGATTATTGCGGGGAATACGGTTTGATTCGTAAAGGTGCCGGAGTTCCTGAATGTCTGACTCGTATTCCGATGATTTGGGCGGGATGTGGTATTCATCCTCAAAGTGGTCCTATGGATGCGCATGTCTCTATTGCCGATGTCTTTCCTACTATTTGTACGGCTATTGGTGCAGATATACCTCTCGGAGTGCAGGGACGTAGTCTATGGCCTATGTTGACTGGCAGGGCATACCCGGAGAGAGAATTTTCGAGCATAATAGTTCAACAGGGTTTTGGCGGTGAAGATTTCACTCGGGATGAACCTCTGACATTTGTGCAAGAAGGCGCATTGCAGCCCAATAAAATAGCTCACTTTGACGAACTGAATACTTGGACTCAGAGCGGAACAGAACGGATGGTTCGTAAAGATGACTGGAAATTAGTGCTTGATAACTATGGTCGTGGTGAATTGTATAACTTGAAAGCTGACCCTTCCGAGATTAATAATCTTTATAATAAAAAGAAATATGCTTCCAAACAAATGGAATTACTGGAAGAGTTGATGACTTGGGAATTACGTGTTCAAGACCCATTACCTGTACCACGAAACCGTTATCATTTCAAACGAAATCCTTTTAATTACCATTTCACAAATGAAAAGGAAACTCCCTGATCCTGTCTTATAAATATATCGATAAAAGTGTATTAATAGACAAAATTCAAAATAATCAATAAAATTACTATGACGTTAACTTAAAAATTGTACATATGAAGTTCTTAAAAAAAATGTTGTTGGTTGGGCTACTTCCTGGCTATTTGATATGCCAGGCACAAAATGTCCAAAACAAAGAAGATGTACCCTTGGATTTAGGATATCGTGTACTCCCTACGGGAGATTATAACGGTTCAGCCTACACCATCTCGGGTAAACAGTTACGCAATCTACCTGTTACAAATCTTTCGGCAGTATTAGCCGGACTGGTACCTGGTTATTTTGCCCGACAAGTGCAAGGTGGTGGATTAGTGAATGAACAGAATTCATTTTGGATAAGAGGGCAAAGGAGTAATTCGCCCGATGTATTAGTATTGGTTGATGGACAGGAACGGGATTTTGCTGTTTTGTCATCACACGAAGTAGAATCAATTACCGTATTGAAAGATGCTGCAGCAACAGCCTTATATGGAATGCGTGCAGGCAGTGGAGCTATTCTGGTTACAACTCGTAAGGGAGCAAAGGGAAAACCGCAGGTTGAATTGACAGCTCAAATTATAGCTCAACAACCACTTAAAGAATTAAATTCATTAAACGCAACCGATTACGCAAGACAGCATAACATAGCCCGTCACAATGACAATATGGATCCACTGTATTCCAACTATGACATTATGAATTATGCAAAGAATGACCCTAATTCCATATTATATCCTAATGTAGACTGGGCTGATAAATACTTAAAGGATACCCGATGGAGTCAGCGCTATAATCTTAATATCCAAGGAGGGACAGAAAAAAGTACATATTTCGTGAATGCAATGTATACTCGTAACAATGGCTACTTCAATACAGATGATTCACATGATTATAGTACCAACCACTCTGCAGAACGGTTTAATATCCGTTCCAATATCGATTTTGCTGTAACTCGCACCACCCAACTGGACGTAAATTTGTATGGCTGGTATCAAAGTCAAAACGGGCCTGGTAGCGGAGCCGAAAACATCTATAGAAATCTGGTTACATTACCGCAAGGAATCTTCCCTGAATGGTACAATGATCAGGGATATACAGACCAATACGGAAATGTTGTTAATGCAGAAGATGGAAAAATTGTGGCAGGAAGTACAGTCCGTGAAAACCCATGGGCAATGCTAAACCGCTCCGGTTACTTCCAGGACAAACAATTGTATGGTTCTTTCCGCACGAAACTCTCACAGGATCTTTCTTTCATAACAGAAGGATTAAAAGCTTCTGTTGCTTTATCCATGGATTCACGCACAATTTCTTCTATCAGACGTACTATAACTTTCGCATATTACGAAAAGGATGCCACGAATGAGAATGTTCTCCGTCGAACCCGTGAAGATGATTCTATGATAAACAAGGTAGATAATACCAGTTCTTTCCGCCGAACCGGTATCGTGGCTCAATTAGATTATAACCGTACCTTTGGAAAACATGGAGTTTCAGCTTTAGCTTTCTATGAACAATATGAAAGCAATGATGAAATGGTATTGCCAACCCGATTCCAAAGCGTAAATGGTTGGTTCGGCTATAATTATGATAAAAAATATGGCATCGATGTTATCGGAGCTTATCAGGGATCTCATAAATTTGGTCCGGGACACAAATTCGGTTTCTTCCCTACAATATCTGCCGGATGGACTGTTTCTAACGAATCTTTCTGGAAAGATGCAAAAAAAATAGTGCCCTACCTGAAGCTAAAAGCATCTTATGGACAGGTCGGCAACTCTTCGGGTGTAGATGCCTTTTATTACAGGGGACGTATGTGGCCGCAAAACGATGTCTATATCACAGGGGTAAACATGGGAACAAAGCTTGGAGGATACATTCAGGATATACTTCCAAATCCCGGATTGACTTGGGAGAAAGCTAGAATTCTGAATATCGGAATAGATACCCGACTATTTTCAGACCGGTTATCTGTTACAGCAGAATTTTTTAAAGACAACCGTCATGATATGTATGTAGTAAATAACAAAATCAGTTCTCTTGTCGGCAATGTAAAGGAATTTAAGCAGAATATAGGCAAAATCAATAGCCATGGAGTAGACTTATCTGCCATGTGGAATTCAAATATTGCAGACTGGAGCTATTTCATAGGTGGTACATTCTCTTATTCTACGAATGAACTGATTGCAAACGGTGAAGTAGATCAGCCATACGAATGGTTGAAGAATCAGGGACGGCCTTTAGGAGAAAATCGAGGATACATTGCAAAAGGCTTTTTCAATTCTTGGGAAGAAATAGCAGCCTCTCCTGTACAAACATTCTCTGATGTCCAACCAGGTGATGTACGTTATGAAGATATAAACAAAGACGGACAGATTGATGTAAACGATATGGTACCTATCGGTTACGGAGACATTCCCAAAATCATGTATGGTATTAACTTAGGAGTCGGCTACAAAGGATTTTCGATCACCGCATTATTTCAGGGAGCCGCAAAAGTCTCTCGTCAATATTCGGACATTGTGATGAATCCTTTCACAGATAACGGAACCATATTTGAGCATCAACTTGATTACTGGACACCCGAACACCAGAATGCAACATTCCCACGTTTAACAACACTGGACAATGCTAATCTTAATAACAGGCAGATAAGTACATTAAATGTGAAAGATGCTGATTTCTTAAGATTAAAAACGCTGGAAGTTGCCTATGACTTTCCTACAAAAATGATACAGAAAATCCATCTTAAGGGATTGAGACTTTTCCTTAGCGGAACGAATCTGATTACCTGGACAAAATATAAATGGGTTGATCCTGAAGCTCCTTCACTGGCAGCTCCTTTGACGAGAAACATGAGTATAGGTTGTTCCTTAAAATTCTGATAGCATGAAAAAATCGATAATTTATTTGACAATAAGCGCAACACTAACATTTTCCGGTTGTGATTATCTGGATGACATGCCCTATGACTGGGCCCAGCCTGATGATATTTTTACGAATGAACAGAACTATCTGAAACCGATTAATCAGGTGTATGCATATATTCCCGAAGGCTTCAACCACGTAGGAAATGCCTTTTTAGATGCAGCCACCAATGATGGAATAAGTACAATCATAGATTCGGATATTCATAAGTTGTCTCGTGGGTATGTCACTTCTTCAAATCCGATTGAAGAATGTTGGAATAAGTCATACAAGGGAATTCAACAGGCCATTTTTGCCCGCAAATATTTACGTGAGGCTGACTTGGTGTTACAAAATAAGACAGAAGAAGACATCCAGACATTTAAAGATACCTATTGTGCGGAAACTGAATGTTTACAAGCCTTATTCGAGTTTAACCTGTTAAGACACTACGGAGGCTTTCCTATTGTCGATCGTATTTACGAAGTCGACGATCCTGAACTGCAGACAAAGGCAAGAGACTCTTTCAAAGACTGCGTCAATCACATCGTACAGTTATGTGAGAGTGCTGCCGCTGTATTAAAAGTTGATCCGGAAGGTGGGAATGGTTCTTATGGCCGTATGACTAAAGGAATGGCACTTGCTATTAAAGCCAAGACATTACTCTATGCCGCAAGCCCACTCTACAACAGAACAGATAATAACGATCCACTACTAGGCTATACTGACGGCTCGGATGTGACGGAACGTTGGAAACTTGCAGCCAAAGCTTGTGCAGATGTAATCAATCTAAATGCAGACGGAACAATATCTCCGAATGGAAATAAAAAATATAATCTGATAGCTCTTACTGCTGCTAAAACGTACGACAAGATCTTTATCAATGCCAATCCTAATCCGGAATATATCCTATTCTATACGGCTGCTAAGGACAATGCTCTGGAAAACAGGCATTATCCCCCTACAATCTCAAAAGATCAGGGAGGAGGTACAGTACCTTCACAGCAATTGATCGATGCATTTACCATGAAAGATGGAAGCGATTATACCCATTCTTCTGACGGTGCAAGCATGTATACTAACAGAGACCCGCGTTTGGCAGCAATTATCGGATATGACGGTTCGGTTTATGGAAAGAATACCATTTATACGCGAATTAGTGATAACACAACCATAGACGGACTCAACCAAGTGAAGAACCGTTCGACCAATACGGGATATTATTTAGCTAAATTCCTGGACAAAACACTGAACTTCGGACAGGCCAATGTGGGTACCGTTTTCCACTTATTCCCGATGATTCGCTTATCTGATATCCTACTTTCCTACGCAGAAGCCATGCATCACGCTTACGGCATGAGTGCGGATCCAGAAGGCTATGGTTTGACAGCAATAGAAGCCGTACAAAAAATACGTACCAGAGCAGGATTCGGAACAAATGATAAATTTCTTAATGGGGTGACAGATAACAACTTTATGGAAAAAGTGAAGCAAGAACGCCGTATCGAACTCTGTTTTGAAGAACATCGTTACTTCGATTTGCGACGTTGGATGGATGGCAATCAACTTAGAGAACCTATTATCGGAATGAAAGTAGAAGAAAATGCTTCCGGGCTTCATTATACACGCATTACAGTAGATGAAGCACGCAATTTTAAAGATTACATGTATTATCATCCTATTCCTCTGAAAGTAATCAAGGAAAGCCCTTCCATCCAACAGAATCCAGGTTGGTAACGGGCATCAAAACTATTTAATAGATAGAAAACATGAAAAAGATAATAATATTATTCATATGCTTAACCTCCTCCATCTGGCATGTCTGTGCCCAAACCAAAGTTAGCGGAATTGTTAAAGATGCCCAAGGAATGGAGATGATTGGCGCTACTGTCCTTCAGAAAGGGACTAATAATGGAATAGTGACTGGTTTGGATGGCAAATTTACTCTTACATTGTCCAACAAAGCAGAGCAAACACTTCTTATCTCAATGATCGGCTTTATAGAACAATCTATTGCCATAAAAAAGAATCATCCTTTTATCAATATCACTTTGGAAGAAGACATTGCACAATTAGATGAAGTTGTTGTGGTGGGATATGGAACACAGAAAAAAGTATCTCTGACCGGTTCTATTTCTAATGTCGGGACCGAAGATTTGAAAAGCATGCCTGTATCAAGTGTCACAAACGCTTTAGGTGGCCGCATCCCGGGACTAGTAACCCGACAAGAGAGCGGACGTCCCGGCGGTGATCAGGCTACGATGTTCGTTCGTGGTCGTGCTTCATTGAACGACTCTAGCCCTTTAGTATTGATTGACGGGGTAGAACGACCTATGGCGCAAATCGACCCTGATGATATTGAAACCATTTCTGTATTAAAAGACGCTTCTGCAACTGCCGTATACGGTGTACGAGGAGCAAATGGTGTGATATTGGTAACTACCCGCCGAGGTCGTGAAGGAGAGACTCGAATATCCTTCTCATCTGAATTCGGTGTCACTTCCTTCAATCGTATATCTCAAACCCTAAATGCAGAATCCGTTTCAAGATTCATGCGTGAGGGGGCTATCAATGATGGCTTTGACCCTTCCGATACAGGTAATACTCGCGGTCTTTTCCTGTCAGAATATGACAACTATCTCTATCGTACCCAGAAAAGCCCGTTTACACACCCGGACAATGACTTTGTAGATATGTTTACGAAAAATGGTCTCCAACAGAAATACAATGTAAACCTATCCGGCGGAAATAAAACAGTACGTTACTTCGTTTCCGTTGGATACTTCACTCAAACCGGTATGTTTGAGACAGACGTAGACAAAATTAAAGAACATGAGACAATACAAGCTCTTTTAGCAGCCTCACCCGATGTAGCAAAAGGCTTATACAAAGAAGGTTATAATTCGGAATATAAGTACAGTAGGCTCACCACTCGTTCGAATATCGATATCAACCTAACTGAAGATTTCAAGGTATCCGTGAATCTTGCTTATCGTTTCGGAAGTCAGAACCGCCCCTATGGCTATGATGCTGACGGACAGGAAGCACTGCGTCTGTTCGGCATGTTCTACCGCAATTCTCCTCAAGCATTCCCAATCTTAAATGCGAATGGAACTTATGCCGCCGCCGATGGTATATGGAGACAGAATCCACTCGTGACATTATGCTATTCAGGATTTTTTCTTAATTTCAATAACAAACTTGAGACAGATTTTGCTTTTAAATATAACCTAAGGAAACTGTTAAAAGGATTAAGTATAGACGGAAAATTCTCTTACGATGCAGGCTGGAGCAATAACCGAAGCATACAGCAGCGTCCCAATATCTATCAATATAATCCTGTAAACGGGACTTATAAACAAGGACTTGAAATGGTGTTGCCAACAAAAGCCACCAATAAAACGGCAGCTACACATCGGAAGTATGCTGAAGCGGCAGTTCGTTATAAGCAATCCTTCTCCGGACATAATATATCTGGATTGGTACTTTATAATATGAGTTACACTTCCACTCCCGGTGGACGCTATTCTTATGTACCTCATATCTATCAGGCTTTAGTAGGACGTGTTAACTATGATTATGAGAATCGCTATCTATTCGAAGTTAACGCAGGCTATAACGGCTCAAACCGTTTCGCGGAAGGACACCGTTATCAGCTCTTTCCTGCAGCATCAGTGGGATGGGCACTGACTAACGAACCTTTCTTTAAAGAAAACCCTATCTTAAGTTTTACTAAACTACGCTTCTCTTATGGTGAAGTTGGTAATGACAAGCTGGGAGGTTTCTCTTACTATTATCGTTCAGGATACGATGAAGGACTAGGCTACACTTTTGGAGAGACACATAATCCTGCGATTAAAGGTCTGATTCAAGGAAAAAGCGCCAATGAAAATATCACATGGGAAGTTGCACGGAAATACAACTTAGGACTTGAGACCAAATGGTTGAAAGACAAAATATCTGCCAGTATCGACTTTTTTAAAGAACGTCGTAGTAATATCCTATGTGAACCGGAAAGATATTCTCAAGCAGCCGGTTCAAACGGATTGGCTCCCATAAACTATGGTGTCGTAACAAATCAGGGATATGATCTGGAAATAGGCTATCAAGATCAAAAAGGAGATTTTGGATATTCCATAAAAGGGATTTATGGATATGCACACAATGAAATTGTAGAGAAAAGTGAATCTGTAAAGCCCTATGCCTATATGTCACAAACGGGAAATCCTATCGGACAGTTTATCGGCTATATTTCCGACGGTTTCTTTAGCTCTTATGAAGATATAGCAAGTTCTCCCGTTCAATTCGGACAAGTAAGCCGACCTGGAGATATTAAATATAAAGACTTGAATCATGATGGAGTGATCGATTCTAACGACCAAGCTCCTATCGGCTATAATCCGGTACCCGAAATGACTTTCTCTCTTGCTGCCGGTTTGAACTGGAAAGGAATTGATTTTAGTATATTGCTTCAGGGAGCTGCCCGTTCATCCATCTATCTGCAACAGGATATTGCATGGGATAATTTCTGGGGTAATTATTACGAAGAGCATATCGGAAGATGGACACCGGAAACAGCAGCAACAGCAACGTACCCACGTTTCACTAAGGCAGCCACTGCCGCGCATCCTAATTATTATAAATCTGACTATTGGTTGAAAGACTCCAAATACTTACGTTTGAAAAACATTCAGTTAGGTTACACTATACCTCGCAAACTATTGAAAAAATTCGGAGTACGTTCACTTAGAGTATATGCGAATGCCTACAATCTCTTTACATGGGATAACGTAAAGAAGGTAGATCCTGAATCATCGAACAATAGTAATGGACAATTCTATCCACAACAAAAAGTAATAAATTTTGGTATCAACCTGAATTTCTAATGTTTGAAATGAATAATTTATGAGAAAACTATTTATATCCTTTGTAACGGCTGTCCTGCTTGCCAGTTGTAGTGCAGATAGCCTGATGAAAGAAACCGAACTGGATCTGACGGATACAGAGAAAGTTTATTCGGACATTACATTGACCCGCAAAGTTGCATACGACTTGTATGCACGTATGCGCATGGGGAGAGACCGCCTTGGCAGTTTTGGTTTTTTGGCAAACATGGGTAGTTCACCTTGTATGCTTGACAATGCAACAGACGATGGAGCCGGGAATACAACCCGTGCCGGAGGTGCAGTGATTCCCGCACTCGAGAAATTTATCAAGGGAGGAATCGATGCTTCCAAAGGTTTGATTGGCGATGACCATCCATGGACATTCTATTATAAGGCCATTCGTTCTGCAAACACATTCCTAAACAACGTAGACCGTTCACCTTTGGAGGATGCAGAGAAAACAGCCCTGAAAAATCAGGTACGTTTTTTGCGTGCATTGTATCACCACGAACTGTTTCGTTTTTATGGAGCATTGGTAATCGGAGACAAAGAGCTTGATCCGTTACTTTATGATGAAATCAAACGTGAATCGTTAGAGACCACCGTCCGTTGGATTGCCAATGAATTCAAAGAACTTGCAGAACCGGAAGTATTACCCGACAAATATGATGCGGCAGACTACGGAAGAGCTACACGGGGAGCAGCCCTAGGCTATCTGGCACGCACACTACTTTATGCAGCAAGCCCCTTGCACAAAGCCTCCGGAGTGACTTGGAAGGAAGCGGCTGATGCTGCCTATGACATGATTGAATATTCTGATGGCGGAGATTTTTATCGTTTATATGAAGATCCGACCACTCCGGAAAAGAGTTACACACGATTATTTAATACCCGTGCCAACGGCGAGGTTATTATGGGATTCCTTCGAGCACCGGCAAATGACCTTTACGCAATGATGCCTGCCTTTGACCCCTGGAATGTAAATAAAGAGCTACTGACTTGCCCGAACCAATGGCTGGTAGATTGTTATGATATGCTCGACGGCTCACAACCCATTCTCGGTTACGAATCAAATACGAAAGCCATCATCAACCCGAACTCCGGTTATGATGAAAATTCTCCTTATGCTAACAGAGATCCCCGTTTAGCACAGAGTATTCTATGTGATGGTGCTACCTGGCCTTTGGTCAACGGTAAGCCAGCTACAATAGACCTGTCAAAATCATATAGATGGGGAAGCGGCTACTTTCTTACAAAGTTCTTGGATGACCGTATCGATCATCGAAAAGGTGGCACCACTTACATGGACTTTCCAATGATGAGATATGCAGAAATCCTGCTTGATTATGCAGAAGCCGAGAATGAGGCTGAAGATACGAACACAGCCAGAGAAAAAGCAATAGCCCAGCTTAACAGGATACGTCGTCGTGCCGGTATCACGACAGACTTACTGGCCGCAGATTATAATCAGGCAACCCTTCGGGAACGCATACGCAAAGAACGCCGTGTAGAACTTTGTTTTGAAGATCATCGATTCTTTGATATAAGAAGATGGCTGATAGCAAAAGATGTAATGAGGTTACCGGCTGTCGGAATAAAGAAAATTAACGGTGAATATCAACGGATAACTTTAGATACACGAAACTATAACGAGCGCATGAACTTGGCTCCAATACCACAGGATGAAGTTAATAACTGCCCGAATATCTACCAGAATCCAGGATACTAATCTAAATAGAATGTTTACTTAAAAAAATAAAGTCATGAAAACAAATAGTATAATTGCATTAATTCTGTCAATCAGTTTATTTGGATTATTCGGTTGTGCAGATAAATATGAAGTTGATTATGAAGCACTTGTCAAAATTGAATTTACAGGTGTCGATCAGAACAATAGAGTATCATTAGAGAAAGGAGTTGCAGAATACACAGCAACTGTTAAAGTTCAGGGAGAGATCATGAGTTTTGAAATTTATCAGGCAGACTCCAAAACCGGAATGCAGGGAAGTCTGATAGAAGAAACTGCCCAGTCATTTGAAGACGGAACCGCTAATTATGAGACAACTTACAAGTTTACTTCTTTAAAAGAAAATGCTTGTATTACAGTAGTCGTTCTAGGTACCGACGGCCATACGTACCAACGTAACTTATTGGTAGAGATTACTCCTTCTGTTTTATTCTCCGATCCAGATTACGGAAAAGATGGAGAAATAGTAGAGACAGCCTCGGCCTACTATGGTTGTTATTATGCAACATGGCTTCTTGGACGCACCTATATGGCTGCTGATGCCATGAAATATACAAACGAAGTAGATTTCTCACTCGGTGATGTTATCTTGTCTCCGGGAAGTGAAGCAGTACCCGCCTTTGTTTCACCAGCTAAAAGAAGTGAGTATGGTTTGATGACAATCAGCGGCTTGCAACACACATTATTTGCTGAAACCTCTTTATCACAAGCGGAGTTTAATGCAATCTCCCAAGTAGATGCAACCCCAATAGAAAGTCTGGCAGATCCAACCTCCGAAGTCTTAGCTATTCAGGCAAATAAAGTTTACCTGTTCAAAACAGCCAATGGAAAGAAAGGATTGATTTGCATACAAAAAATAACAGCAAAAACAGGTACAATCGAAGTGTCACCGGATAATTGGGTAGAAAACACAAAATACTCATGGGTACAATTACTGACTAAAACCGTGGTAAAGTAAAGTTCCCATTCAAGGTGCTTTCTCCAATGATAGTATCATAGAATAATTAGAAGAATAGAGAAGTATTCGGTTTCTACGAGCTTCTCTATTCCTGTTTTATCAACAGAAGAAAGGAGAAATCTATCATTCTACCATTTTTTTTCCTTTATTGATTAGTATTTTTCCTTTCTTCTCTGATATCTTCCCTACTTTTGTACAACATCATGAAAAACAAAGTTAATTAAATCACAATAATTATGAACCTAAAAAAACATTTACCCTGGCTGGGAGCCCTACTCCCCATTGCTAACACACAAGCAGAAACAAAACCTAATGTAGTAATTATCTATATCGATGATATGGGTATCGGTGATATAGGTTGTTATGGAGGTAAATTCGCTCCTACTCCCAATATTGACAAGTTGGCACAGGACGGACTATTATTCAACCAATATTACTCTTCTGCGCCGGTTAGCTCTCCATCCCGTTGCGGACTGACAACAGGCCTCTTTCCTCTTGAAGTGGGAATCAACACTTTCCTGAATGACAAAGCTGCTAATAAGAGATGCGAACAACGTAATTTCCTGGATGATAAGTTGCCTTCCATGGCGCGTGCCTTCCAAAATGCAGGTTACTCAACAGGACACATCGGAAAATGGCACATGGGAGGCGGACGTGACGTACATGATGCTCCTTCTATTAAGAATTACGGTTTTGATGAATACATATCAACTTACGAGAGTCCGGATCCGGAACCGGCAATCACTGCTACCAAATGGATATGGTCGGATAAAGACAGTGTGAAGCGCTGGAGACGTACCGAATACTTTGTAGATAAAAGTATTGAGTTTGTAAAGCATCATAAAGATGAGCCTTTCTTCCTGAATCTATGGCCGGATGATATGCACACCCCTTGGGTACCGGAATTCAAACAAAAGGAAAGAAAAAGCTGGGAAACCCAGGAAGCGTTTGCACCCGTACTTGCGGAAATGGACAAACAGCTCGGACGTTTTATCAAAGCACTGGATGAATTGGGGCTGGCGGAAAACACAATCATTATTTTCACCAGTGACAATGGTCCCGCACCTAGCTTCAAGTCTGTACGTTCCGCTTATCTGAGGGGAACTAAAAATAGTCTTTATGAAGGCGGTATCCGCATGCCGTTCATCGTCAGATATCCTAAGAAGATTAAAGCCGGACAGGTAAATAATGAATCAGTATTATGTGCTGTAGATTTATATCCGACTTTGTGTTCAGTAGCCGGAATCAAAACTGAAAAAGGCTATAAAGGTGATGGGCAGAACTATGCAAAAGTTCTTCTCGGTAAATCGGAAGCTAAACGCAAGACTGATTTAATGTGGGACTTCGGACGAAACAAACATTTTGGCTTTCCAGGAAACCCTTATGACAAAAGCCCTCATTTAGCTATACGTAGCGGAAAATGGAAATTATTAGTGAATGGCGACGGAAGCGATGCGCAATTATATGATATGGAAAAGGATAAGTTCGAAAAGAATAATATCGCAAATGAGCATCCTGACTTGGTTGCCAAGTTGAGCAAGAAAGTATGTAAATGGTTTGAAGAAAACAAAAACAAAGGAAAAGAGTAATACAGTGAAAAACAAATTATAAACCAACATTAAACTTATGAATTCTAAATTTTTACTATTACCAACCGCCTTGATGGTTGCTGGACATTCTGCAGCAGAAGCAAAAGGGAAAAAGTCCGATCAGAGACCCAATATCCTGGTGATTCTTGCAGATGACCTTGGCTATTCTGACCTGGGATGCTACGGTAGTGAAATCCACACACCTAATCTGGACAAACTGGCAAAACAAGGAGTACGTTTCAATCATTTCTATAACACCAGCCGTAGTTGTCCGACGCGCGCTTCCCTGTTGACAGGACTTTATCAACATCAGGCGGGAATCGGACGTATGACCTTCGATGACCACCTGCCGGGTTACCGGGGAACACTCTCACGCAATGCCGTTACTATCGCTGAAGTATTGAAAGAATCAGGATATGCTACCAGCATGGTAGGTAAATGGCATATCGCCGAGACTCCTCTACGCAAAGACCAACGCGAATGGCTCGCACATCACGTATACCACGAAACCTACTCCGACCTCTGTCATTATCCGGTGAATCGCGGATTTGACACCCATTACGGTACGATCTACGGAGTGGTGGATTATTTTGATCCATTCAGTCTGGTAGAAGGAGAAGTACCTGTGAAAGAAGTACCCGACGGATATTACATCACACAGGCGCTTTCAGACCGTGCTGTGAAAGAAGTGAAAGAGTATGCCAAAGACGATAAACCATTCTTTATGTACCTGGCTTACACAGCACCACACTGGCCGCTGCATGCATTGCCGGAAGATATTGAGAAATACAAGGATACCTATAAAGTAGGTTGGGAAGCCATTCGTAATGCACGTTACGAACGTCAGAAACAACTGGGTATATTCCCTAATATGGATAATTTCCTGTCTGACAGACAGTTCAAAGACAAATGGGAAGACAACCCACACGCTGAATGGGATGCCCGCGCCATGGCGGTTCATGCTGCCATGATCGACCGTATGGACCAGGGAATAGGACAAGTAATCGATGCTCTGGAAAAGACAGGACAGCTTGAAAACACACTGATTCTATTCCTTTCTGACAACGGATGCAGCAATGAAGATTGTCAGAACTACTCTCCCGGAGAAAACGATCGTCCTGACATGACACGTAAAGGGGAGAAAATGGTTTATCCTCATAACAAAGAAGTACTACCTGGACCGGAAACAACCTATGCTTCACTGGGAGCACGCTGGGCAAACGTAGCCAATACCCCGTTCCGTTTCTGGAAAGCCAAATCATATGAGGGAGGTATCTGTACTCCGATGATTGCCCACTGGCCGAAAGGTATCAAGAAGAATGTCGGCAAGATGACCCCTGAAATCGGACATGTGATGGACATCATGGCTACCTGTATCGATATGGCGGGAGCTACTTATCCTACCAAGTACAAAGGAAATGACATCATTCCATTGGAAGGCAAGAGTCTGGTTCCTATTTTCAAGAACGGACATCGTGAAGGACACGATTATTTGGGATTCGAGCATTACAATGAACGTGCATTCCTTTCTAACGATGGTTGGAAACTGGTTCGTCCGGGAGAAAACGCTAAATGGGAATTATACAACCTGAATGAGGACCGGAGCGAAATGCATAATCTGGCAGCACAATACCCTGAAAAAGTAGCTGAAATGACAAAGGCTTACGAAGCATGGGCTAAACGTTGCATGGTAGAACCTTACCCGGGACAGAAAAAGAAATAAAGCCTACTCAATTAATTAGAAAGTCTACTTGATTAATTATTTTATATTTGACTCCTGTCGGAAAATATCCAATGATATTGCACGACAGGAGTTTTTTTATATGCTTTTATCCCTTCTTTATCAAGCCTCACCTGAAATCGGAGGCTGACCTGTATATTCCTTAGGCAGTACACCATATTGCGCTTTAAAACATTTCGCAAAATAAGAAGAAGAAGTAAATCCTACCTGCGCTGCCACTTCAGAAATCCGGGTACCGCTCACAATCAGTTCAGCAGCTCTATTCATACGAAGTGTCTTCAAATAATCATTAGGAGACATTCCGGACAAAGCCTTTATCTTCCGATAGAAATTAGAACGGCTCATATTCATCTGTTCCGCCAAAGTATCTATCGAGAAGTTCTCATCCGCCAACTGTTCGGCTATTACTCCCTGTATCTTAGCTATAAACTCACAATCCTTTTGAGACATCGCAAAATCCGTTGTCGAAACAGCAACCGTATCTCCTGCCAAGCTCACCATCAATTTATGGAAAGACTGCCTCAACTTCAACAGATTCTCGATCTGCATATGGAGCTGTTTAACAGAGAATGGTTTCTCAACATATACATCCGCTCCACATTCAAGTCCTTCGACTTTAGACTCCAAAGTGGTTTTCGCCGTCAACAAAATAACCGGAATATGTGAATAAGAGATTTCAGACTTCACCTTGCTGCAAAGTTCCAGCCCATCCATCTCCGGCATCATAACGTCACTCACTATTACATCCACATTTTCCTTCGCAAGCACTTCAAGTGCTTCACGACCGTTGGAAGCCCTCAACACACGGAACCATTCCGCCAATGACTCACGAGTCAGATTCAGCAAATCAACATTATCCTCAACCAACAGAACTGTGAACTTCTTTCCAGCATACTCCGAAGAGATCGTTTCAGAAGCATCTGCATGCTCCGGGGATATTTCTACAATATCGCCCATTTTTTCCGTCTCCCACTCTTTGAACGGAAGAGACAGTATAAACGAAGAACCACCTCCAACATTATCTTCCAGACGCAAATCTCCCTGATGAGCTTCTGCCAAAGATTTCGCAAAAGCCAATCCGATGCCAGTGCCTACTGCTGTGGCCACCTTATCGTCAGGCAGTTGATAGAAAGCCTCAAATATCTTTTGTTTCTGTTCATTTGGTATTCCGGGACCATCATCGTTCACTTGTATCTCATATCCCCCATCAGTGACAAGCAGCTTCAAGTCAATACGCGCATGCGCATATTTGATGGCATTTCCCATCAGATTGACAAGAATCTTACTTAATTTGTCCTTATCCACCGTAGACACCAGCTCTTGTTCGGGCACGATCAGTTGCAAATCAATACCTTTTAATTCAGCAGGGCTTGTAAACTGATTATAAACGTCACTGACAAGTTCTTTAATATCACTCTTTTTCAGATTCAGATGTAGCGTACCACTCTCCATTTTCTGAAAATCAAGCAATTCATTAGTAATCCCCAACAGATAATTTACATTCTTATCTATCACAGACAAATACTTGAGATCTTTTCCTTCATGCTCTTTCTCTAATAATTTCTCCAAAGGAAGCCGTATCAAACTAAGCGGAGTACGTATCTCATGTACCAGATTGATGAAAAAGCTAATCTTCGACTTATAAACTTCCTGTTCCTTGGCAGTTTGGTATTTTTCCATCCGCCGTTTATATTTGCGTTTAACACGGAGGTTCCATCGCCAAGCCATCCAGCCGATCCATCCCAACAGCATGAGCACATAAACGAAGTAAGCAAAGGTACTACGCCACCAGGGAGGAGTAATCACCACCTTTAAAGTGGTAGTATTCTCGTTCCACTGACGATCATTATTAGAGCCTCTGACTTCGAACAAATACTCACCGGGAGGTAAATTGGTGTAAGAAGCCATATTATTATCAGTATTCAGAATCCACTCCTTGTCCACTCCCCGAAGTATATAAGAATACCGGTTCTTCCCCGGATCTTCAAAACTAAGAGCGACAAAACGAATAGAGAAGCTATTGTTTTCATAAGATAAAGTCACCTTATCAGCCATATAAAGCGGTTTATCCAACTGAAGCAGTTTCTTCACCTCCTGCTCATCGGTTTGATAAGGTAACCGGATATCGGTCACATAAACCGGAGGAATATATTTGTTATCTACAAACTGTTCCGGCTGGAATACATTAAAGCCATTGATCCCACCAAAATACAATTTTCCTTCGGATGATTTTAATGAAGATCGAGCTATAAACTGATTCCCTTGCAAGCCGTCATTAATCGTGAACTGGCGGAAATGATCTTTGGTAACAGGATTAATCTTAAAAATTCCGGCATTGCTGGATACCCAGAAATCACCTCCTTGATCTTGCTCAATCGCATAAATAACCTTGTTAGGTAATAAAGTATTATGCGGGTCAAACTCAATGAATCTTTTCTCTTTAGCATCAAAAGAACACAGTCCTCCCCCATTCGTTCCAAACCACATGGTTCCTTTCGTATCTTCAAATAAAGTAATGACCGAATTACTGGTGATCGTAGTCGAATCTTCCCGTTCATGCTGATAATGTTTCCAATGAGCATTCATTGTATTGTAAGAAAACACACCACTATTGGAAGTCGCAATCCAGAGATGATTGTACATATCCTCATAGATATCGACAACAGAAACCATTGAACCGACACTTGTGATGGTCATAAAGTTATCTCGAGCAGCGTCATAACGACACAATCCCCAACTCGTTCCTACATAAATTTCTCCTTTTCGTCCTTTATAAATACACAACACATCGTTGCTACAAATCGTATTGGGGATTCCACGAGAATGAGTATAGGCTTTCACTGCCCCTGTGCGTAAATTGATAACCCGTATTCCCCCGGCATAAGTACCGATCCATAAATAGTCACCATCCAGCATTAGAGAACGAATGTCATACTTTTGATTTTTAGTTCCTCCTATTGCATAAGGAGAAAGCTCCCGAGTAGCAGCATTGAAAAAATACAAACCGCTTTGAGTTCCAATCCAGATATTCCCATCCTTATTCTCACAGAAAGGAGCAACAACCTCCCCCGCTCCCGGCACTCCGGACAGATAGGCAGGCGAATAATAATCAAAACGTTTAGTCTGCTTGGACATATAGTTGATTCCACCCAAATTGGTCAACACCCAAAGAGCCCCTTCGGCATCCCACATCATTCCATTGATAGTCTGATCGCTCAAACTTCTCGGATCGGCGGGATTATCCGCCCGCTGAAATGTGTTTGTATTTTGATCGAATAGATAAAGCCCGTTATCCGTTCCTACCAACAGCTCTTTATCCGTATACTTCAACAAACAATGAACAGCTCCGAAATTAAACGCCGAACCACTGTAATTGTCTATAGCTTCAGTTCGTTCATCCAAACGGCTCAACAGATTACTTCCCGCACCAATCCAGATTTCTCCATCGATATTCTGAATACAGTTCACTTTATAACTATCGGAAGCATTTATATCCAATGAGATTTCATACGTCCGGAGAAACTTGCCGTTTTCGTCAAAGCACAAAAGTCCTTCCTGTAAGGAAGATATATAGACCCTCTTCCGATCAGCACTCTGACAGAGGTCCCATACAAAAGATGTCTGAACACTATTTTGAGTCAACACCTCTGTTTTCGGATCATAAATAAAAAATCCCTGTCCCAAAGTCGCAATCCAGATAAGACCATTTTCCGTCTTGATAATCTTTTTAATCTCACTGCTGATATACACATTATACTGTGTCGTTTTATCAAAGTAAGAGAAACGATCGGTATCCCGGTCATAAATATAAAGTCCGGAGTTTGTTCCAACCCAGAGATTCTTGTCCACCTCTATCAAGGCTTCTACAAAATTGTTTTCTAATGAGAACTTTTCGTTGAGAACATTCCGATACACTTTATTGCCCCGCCCGTCATAACGATTCAGTCCGTCACTGGTACCCAACCAGATAAAGCCATAACTATCTTGAAGGGCGCACCACACGGTATTATGAGACAATCCATCTTCTACCTGATATTTCTTGAACGAAAAATAAGGAGACGCGGATAGTGTTCCGGTCCAGAAGACCAGCAAGCATATTAGTATTTTAGTTAACTTCATTCTACGTGTTTTTTATTCAATTATCGGTTCAGCCAAGGTTCAGGATTCAACTTTTCTTTCTCCCTACGCAACTGGAAGTGCAATACCGTCCGTCCATTATCCGTACCGTCAGAAAAGACCTGACCGATGGATTGCTTCGTCTTCACCGTGTCACCGGCTTTGACGGATGCAGAAGAAAGATTGCAATAAACAGAAATATAATTGCCATGACGAATGAGGACATTAAATAATCCGTTCAATTGGAATACAGCCGCCACCTTCCCATCAAAAATGGCACGTGCCTGTGCACCCGGTTTTCCCTGAATATCAATACCCTTGTTATCCAGTTTCACGTTGCGCAAACCCTCTACGGCATATTGTCCGTAACGGCTGGTGATAATATAAGCGCCGGATATAGGCATTGGCAATTTCCCGCGATTCGCGGCAAAGTTACCCGACAATTCCCGATCCGCCTTACTCATGGTATAAGCCTCAAGAGGTTTCGATTTAGCGGTCGTTTCCGTTGCAACAGATTTTCCCTCCTTGCTTTCTTCTTTCTTACGGGCAGCCGCTTCACGACGAGCCTCTTCCTGCGCACGCTTACGGGCACGCTCTATTTCTTCCGCAATTAATTTATCGATGCGGGCATTCAGCTGATTGGCTTCCCTGCGTTTTTTATTTATCTCATTCTGCAATCCTTTCTGTTTCTTTTGCAGATTAGTCACTAACGTGCGTTTCTCTTTTTCCTGCTCTTCCAACTTCACCTTTTCGCTCTCACGTTCTTGCAGCAGGTTCTCTTTGGCGGCTTTCACTTGCTGACGTTCCGCTTTCTTCTTGCGTATCTGTTCCTGTTTCTTTAGGATTTCTTCCCCTTGCAGACGTTGATAAGTGGCATATTCACGAACATATCGCATACGCCGATAAGTCTGCCCCAGATTCTTTGCCGAAAAAATAAACATGAGCTTCTCCTCTATCGACTTATTCTTATACAAGTACTGGACAGAAGCTTCATATTTCTTCTTTTTATCTTTCAAATCCTTCTCCAAGCCTCTCAACTGGCGCTCCAACGAAGCCAACTCACGCTGGATAGCCTCCACATCATTGTTGATAGCCATGATATAGCGTTTCCGCTCTTCAATCTGTCCGGTCAACACAGCCAGACTATTCAACTGGCTTCCCACATCTTTCTTTGTATCCTTCAATATAGATTCCGATTCGGCAATCTGTTTTTGCAGCGCACCGCGTTTACTTTCCAGCTCACGAATCAACTTGTTCGATTGAGCGAAAAGAGGAACTGCCAACCAAAGGCAACTGATTAGAACAACAAAGAAACGTTTCATCATAATAAAGCTACCAGCATTTTTACTAATTCTTCCAAGGGAATCTGGTTGTATTTGGACGTCAGTTCCGTCGGAGTCATTGAAAACTCTTGTGTGGAAAACTCATAAAGTTGGACTTTAGCCTTTTCTAATGAAGGAATTCCTATATCTTTTCCTGTCAGCTCTGTCTTTCCACCAGGAAGAGAGGCATCCATCAATATCTTTTCCAAACGGGAAAACTCCACATTCTTCGACAATACATTTTTCAATTCAGCTTTAGTGGCACGAACAAAGCGCTTATTCATCCTGTCTACCAATAAAACTTCGTCGGGAGTAACTTCTATACGTGCCACTTCCGTACGCAGAATAGGCATCAATAAGGAGATTTGTACCCGCTCATGAGTTTTCATCTTCATGGTTCCCCCTACAGACATGCTTCCCTTCTTGCCGGGAATAGTCAACTGAAGCTTGGAAGCCAGGTAACTGGATGTCGGAGCCTTTGTCGAAGTCTTTGTTTCCGAGGTTGCCAAGTGCTTCGAACTCTTACAGCCGGCCAACACCACTACCACCAACAACAGTAGATAAATGATTCTTTTCATTCCGCAATATATTTCTTCTTCTCTATTTTCTGTTTCAACGTTTTCGACTCGCTACCCATTTCCAGTGCCTTCTTCCAATATTTCAACGCACCTTCCACATCGCCGGTCATAAAATAAATATCTCCGCAATGCTCCACAATCACATCGCTCTTCTCGCCGTCGTTCTTCATTGCATTGTCAATATAGATACGGGCTTCGGCATAGTTTCCCTTTTCAAAAAGAATCCATGCATAAGTATCGAGATAGGTCGAATTATTAGGTTCGGCTTTCACCGTTTTATAACTCATCTCCTCCGCCTTGTCCAAGTCACGACGTTCCACAGACAGATAATAAGCATAATTGTTCAATGCGCCAATATTGGAAGGATTATATACCAAAGCCGAATCGTAAGCAGCATAAGCCTCCGTCATTTGTTTCTTGGTATGATAAATATCCCCCATGATAGAATAAAAATCTGAAATGACTTCTTTTCTGGTATCGGCAGTTACATGTTCCAATGCCCTGCTGCAAACACTCAATACACTATCCGTCTGTTCTGCCTGATGATAAGCAATAGCCAGATAATAATAAAGTTCCAACGCATCGGGAGTGGCTTCAATACCCGGTTCACAGACTTTGATAATTTGCTTGTAGTCTTCCTTCTTCACCGCCGCACTAACCAGCATCAAACGGGCAGCCTTATTGGTAGGATCCAGATCAACCACCTGCTCCAATACCGGCACAGCCTCTTGTTCCATATTCTTCGACAACAGGTATTGAGAATAAAGCATCGGAATCTGCGGATCATCTATATCCTGCTTCATCATCCGGTCGAACAAGGCAATCACTTGAGTGCTATCTTTGGCAGACGACTGTTCATTTTCCACAATCACCTGTCTCATAACACTGATTTTGGTATCCGAAGTCACCTTCTTATTCAGCAATAAAGTATCCAACTGCTGTTGATACAACTCTTTCTGTCCGGTCTGTTCATAATAAGAAGCCATTGAAAAAAGAGCCATCGGATTGTCAGGCTCTACCGCCAGGACCTTCTGATATGCATCGTATGCTTCCTGCTTTTTTCCATTCTGAAGATACACATCTCCCAATATCACCTGATAACGCATATCCATCGGATATTCCTGTACCAGACTTTCTATTTCCTGAAATGCCTTCTTATCATCTTTCATCTGAAGATAAATACGGAATTTCTCCATAGAAAGCTGCTCATTCTTACCCAAGCGTTTCTCTAAACGGTTCAATGTAGAAATGACATCATTATATTTCTCCTGACGACTGTAAATATCAAGAAGACTGAACAAAGGCTCCTGCTTTGACGGGAAACGGGTTACCATTTTCTCAAGCAACGTTACAGCCTTATCCAATTCGTTCTGTTGCTGATACAGGCTGACCAGCCCCTGGCTATACCAGAAATTATCAGGAGCAAAAGCCACCGCCTGCTCCAAAGCCGCCTGACCTTGCGGCACCTGGCGGAGGAACATATAATACTGCGATATTTCATAAAGCGCCGAAGAAGCAGTGGGGTTGATATCCAGACAATGCTGTAGCAATCCAAATGCCGCATCATACTCATTCTTTCCTTTCATCCGCATGGCTTCCAAGAAGAAGTAGTCATATTTACGCTGTTGTTCAGCAGAAAGCAATGTTTCCTTCATTAAAGAAGCTCCATCTGCTTTCGCTGTTGTTTTTGCTGTACGCACAGACCGGATTCCCCCACATGAAGTGAGCATCAATACCGTCACGAACAGCCATCCTATTTTTATCTTCATTCTATTTTCTCCATTAAGCATTCATCATACTCCGGTATGTCCGAAACCACCGGCTCCCCGTTCTGTTTCATCCAGCACCTCTACTTCCTGCCATGCAGGCTGTTCGTGCTTCGCTATCACCATCTGCGCAATACGTTCACCGTCTTCAATCACAAACGTTTCAGAGGAGAGATTGACTAAAATGATACAAACTTCCCCACGATAATCCGCATCAATCGTACCCGGAGAATTGAGCACTGTAATTCCTTTCTTGATCGCCAGTCCGCTACGTGGACGAACTTGTGCCTCAAATCCCTTCGGCAAGGCAATATATAGTCCTGTCGGCACCAGACAACGCTGCAACGGTTCCAGTGTGATAGGTTCAGAAAGATTAGCACGGATATCCATTCCTGCGGACAATTCAGTGGCATAAGCCGGAAGCGGATGCTTCGATTTATTGATAACTTGAATATTCATAAATGCATGTTTACTATTTAACGGGCGAAAATACACATTTTGAACTGAAAAATAGTTAAGTTTGCAGTTAAATAATGTACCTGTAGCCAATTTGCGAATGGTAAACACTAAAATTATAGATAAAATGATGAATTGGAACCAATTAATATCAGCGAAACGTTTCGGAATGGAAGAATTCCATGAGGAACGACAGGAAAACCGATCCGAATTCCAACGGGACTATGACCGTCTTATTTTTTCGGCTCCTTTCCGCAGATTACAGAACAAAACGCAAGTATTCCCTCTACCGGGCAGCGTTTTTGTACACAACCGACTTACGCACAGTCTCGAAGTCGCCAGTGTTGGCCGTTCACTCGGGGACGATGTTGCCAAAGCACTTCTGGAACGTCATCCGGAACTTCAGGATTCTTTCCTGCCGGAGATCGGTTCTATCGTTTCGGCTGCTTGCCTGGCACACGATTTGGGTAATCCGCCTTTCGGTCATTCAGGCGAAAAGGCCATTTCCACTTTTTTCTCTGAAGGGAAAGGAGTTCGCCTGAAAGAGAAACAGCCCAACGGAGAGCAACTTTCTCCGATGGAATGGGAAGATTTAATACATTTTGAAGGAAATGCAAATGCCTTCCGAATACTTACACATCAGTTCGAGGGACGTCGCAAAGGCGGATTCGTTCTAACATACACCACTCTGGCTTCTATCGTAAAATACCCCTTTTCATCGAGCCTTGCAGGAACAAAATCCAAGTTTGGCTTTTTCGTCAGCGAAGAAGAAAGCTTCCGCAAAATTGCAACAGAATTAGGACTGATATTGCTCAACGAACATCCTTTAAAGTATGCACGCCACCCGTTAGTTTATTTGGTTGAAGCGGCAGACGACATTTGCTATCAGATGATGGATATTGAGGATGCATATAAACTGAAGATTCTCACCACAGAAGAGACTAAAGAGCTATTAATGGCCTATTTCAGCGAAGAGCGGCAGGAACATCTCCGAAAAACATTCCTGATTGTTAACGATGTCAACGAGCAAATCGCTTACCTGCGCTCTTCCGTCATCGGTTTATTGATCCGGGAGTGTACCCGTGTCTTTTTAGATCATGAACAAGAAATCCTGTCAGGCACGTTCGAAGGATCACTAATCAAGCGCATAGCCGAGCGTCCGGCAGCAGCCTATAAACACAGCGTCGAAGTATCTATTAATAAAATCTACCGTTCACGGGACGTACTGGATGTTGAACTGGCGGGATTCCGCATCATCAGCACCCTGCTCGAATTGATGATAGATGCCGTAACCTCACCCGAAAAGACTTATTCCAAACTCCTGATCGACCGGGTTTCCAGTCAATACAATATAAAAGCGCCCGTACTCTATGAAAGAATACAGGCGGTACTTGACTATATATCGGGAATGACCGACGTCTTTGCTCTTGATCTTTATCGTAAAATTAACGGGAACAGTTTGCCTGCGGTGTAACCACTTTAGGAGTAAACACCTCTTCCCCTTCACAAGAAGACAATCTCAACGCATCCGGATGGCTTTCAATAAACGTCTGGATGTGTCGAATCCGCTTATCTTCGAGAATTTCGTCTACAGCAATCAGAATACCGGTTTCTTCCACATCACCGAATTCATAATTGATAGCTGTTCCGAACATACGCATAGTAGGGCTTAGGCTCATATATGCATTTACCAACGGAGGAATATTATATCCCAGTTTACGAATTTCACAATTCAATATTTTATAGTCTTCCTTGAAGGAATGCTTGCAAAACAAAGCACTCAGCTCGTCTTCGGAAGTCTCAAGTTTCAGAGGCTCGATCGGAGTGACAAGTTTCTCTTTGTCATAAAAATGTTTCTTAAGGAAATGAAGAATCATATCACGGCCACGACGGTGATAGCTTGGATACATGGTCACTTTGCCAAAGAAATATTTCACATTCGGCATAACAACAGTCAACGCTCCCAATCCATCCCACAGATTATCTAAAGCGAACAATCCTTTACTTCCGGCACGGGTAGACTGATATTCAAGCGTAACGAACGAACGTCCCAACTCAATTGTCTGTGGCAAATATTCTTTAATAAAAGCATCGGAGAAATGAAACATATGGGAAGTAGCCAGAATCGGAGCACCTTTTTCATCAAAACGCACGTCCGTACCAAGCAGATACCGGTAACCACCCAGAATTTCTTCCGCTTCCGGATTCCATACGATCAACTGCTTGTAGGGGTGCTCCATCGTGTCGTATTCATCAATATCCATTGACAGACCTGTACCTCCACCAGCAGCACGGAAAGCTATTTCACGCAAACGACCAATCTCTCTCATCACATTAGGAGCATTCTGATGAGTAATAATATAAATCTGATTATTACTCTTATTCGTCATTCGTAAGCGTCTGTCTTCCGTCAATTCTGCCTTTAGCAGTTCTTTGCTTACCGGTTTAATAATCTCTTCCATATTCCTTGTTATAGTTGTTCTATCAGTTACAGTTTATAAACAATATCCTTTACGTATTCAGCCCACTGCGCAGGAGTTTTCGATTTATCAAAAGTCTGCCAGGGTATAGGTTTGCCAAAAGTGACAGTAAAAGTTTTGTGGCGATTCTTAAACATTTCATCCGCAAGATACAACATAGCAATGTTAAACTTAATGCCCAGTGCCTTGCAAACATTTGCCAGATTGTAAAAGAAGTCAGAATTCCTGCCCCCAAAATGCACGGGTATTACATCACGTTTTGCTTGTATGCTCTTTACTACAAATGTCTTTTTCCATTCCAGGTCGCGAATCACTCCATTCTGACGGCGCGAGCACAGTCCGGCAGGAAACATAATCAGCTGATCGTCGGACTGGAATCCGGCTTCCACCATCTTCGGGAAGTCCTTTGCCTGCTTGCCGGTTTTATTAATAGGTATGCAAAGGGGAGCCAACCCGCGTAGATTCATCAATAAATCATTCACCAGGTATTTCACCTTCCCCTCATAGTGCTTACCTAACACATAACCAAGCGCAACACCATCCTGTCCGCCTAACGGATGATTGGAAACAAAAGTGTACAGACCATCCTTTGGCAAATTCTCAATGCCTTTTACGTCCACTTTCGCATCCAAAAAGCCCATACATGCCTCCAGAAAGTCCACTCCCAGTTTATCCTTCGACTCATTCAGGAATACATTAATTTCATCCTGATGAACAATTTTCTTCAGATAAGAAATCACGAACTTAGGGATGTACTTGTAATGCTTCGGAGCCTTCGTCCGAAGTATCTTATCGACATCGATCAAAAATAAAGAGTCATCAGTCATTCTTTTCAAATAAAAATGATGGCACAAAATTAACGGTTCTTTTTTATTAATCGCAATAATTTGGTAGAAAATGCAGGATTTAAGTTCAGAACACAAAAAAACACCACCCAAAAACTATCAAAAATGACCTAAAAACTATCCGCGGATAGTTTTCGGATAAAAAAACGTCAGTTTTTCCCCTACCGGGTTTCAAAAATTCATGTAAACTTGCAACATCGAAAATAACAAACGAATATTCACCTTTAAAAAGCAACACATTATGAAAAGTTTAAGCTTCAGAAAAGACTTAGTAGGAGTACAAGATGAATTACTACGCTTCGCTTATAAACTGACAACTGACCGTGAAGAAGCAAACGATTTGTTGCAGGAGACATCATTAAAAGCATTAGATAATGAAGATAAATATACCCCTGATACAAATTTCAAAGGATGGATGTATACCATCATGCGCAATATATTCATAAACAACTACCGCAAGGTAGTCCGCGACCAGACATTCATCGACCAGACTGATAATCTTTATCATCTGAATTTGCCACAGGATGGAAGTTCTGAAAATACAGAAAGAGCATACGACCTGAAAGAGATGCACCGTGTAGTTAACAAACTCCCCAAAGAATACAGAGTTCCGTTTGCGATGCACGTTTCAGGATTCAAATACCGTGAAATTGCGGAAAAACTGAACCTCCCGTTGGGTACAGTGAAAAGCCGTATTTTCTTCACGCGCCAGAAATTACAGGAAGAGTTGAAAGACTTCCGCTAAACCTTAACTATATAAAACTTAGTGATTTTGAATCACATATTTCTTTAATGCAGATTTTTAGTTTTGATAATGATTAAAAGGCAGAAATACTCCGGTATATTCTGCCTTTTCTTTTATTGCGAAGATTAGTTGTCCGACACCCGGGTGTCAGCACATACAACACCCGGGTCTCAACCTATCTGACACCCGGGTGTCGGGTGCACTGAGACCCGGGTGTCAGACAAACCTCTATTGCATGAAAAAGAATCTCTCCCACCACATTATTTAAATTTTACCTATACAGACATTTTTTCCGTTCTACGCCCACGGGCTCCCCACCAGTAAAGCATTCTCGAAGGCACATCATTTTCAAGCAAATAGACATTTAACATTCTGTTGAAAACTTCTCTGAAAGTTTTTTATGGAAAGTTGTGGGGAATTGTGGGGAATTTCATACTTTTACGGTCGCTTATTATAATAAGGTAATGATACGTTTTTTAGGAAATATTGAAGCCAGGGCGGACGCCAAAGGAAGGGTGTTCATACCCGCCACCTTCAGGAAGCAATTACAAGCCGCTTCCGAAGAGAGGCTTATTATGCGTAAAGACGTATTTCAGGACTGTTTAACCCTGTACCCCGAGAGCGTGTGGAACGAGGAGTTGAACGAGCTACGTAGTAGACTTAACAAATGGAATAGCAAACACCAACTTATTTTCAGGCAATTCGTGAGCGACGTTGAAATAGTGACACCTGATAGCAACGGGCGCATATTAATTCCGAAACGGTATTTACAGGTTTGCAGTATCCATGGGGATATTCGCTTTATCGGCATCGATAACAAGATAGAGATCTGGGCGAAAGAACGGGCAGAACAGCCTTTCATGTCACCCGAAGAGTTCGGTGCAGCATTAGAAGAAATTATGAACGATGATAATAGACAAGATGGAGAAAGATGAATTGACATATCACGTACCTGTATTGCTGAAAGAAAGCGTTGACGGTATGAATATCCAACCGGATGGAACGTATGTAGACGTTACATTCGGAGGAGCGGGACATTCGCGCGAGATCCTTTCACGGCTCGGAGAAGGCGGACGTCTGCTGGGATTCGACCAGGACGAGGATGCTGAACGGAACATTGTCAACGATACTCATTTCATCTTCGTGCGCAGTAACTTCCGCTATCTGCACAACTTCCTGCGTTATCACAACATCGAACAGGTAGACGCGATCCTGGCCGACCTCGGCGTATCTTCCCATCATTTCGATGATAGCGAACGTGGCTTCTCCTTCCGTTTTGACGGGGCACTGGATATGCGTATGAACAAGCGTGCCGGTATGACAGCAGCAGATATCGTGAATACTTATGATGAAGAACGTCTTGCAAACATCCTCTACCTGTACGGGGAACTAAAGAATAGCCGCAAACTGGCTTCTGTCATCGTTAAAGCCAGAAGCGGACAGAATATCCGGACCATCGGTGAGTTTTTGGAAGTCGTCAAACCGCTTTTCGGTCGTGAACGCGAAAAGAAAGAGCTGGCAAAGGTGTTCCAGGCACTACGAATTGAAGTAAACCAAGAGATGGAGGCGTTGAAGGAGATGTTGCTGGCTGCTACGGAGGCATTAAAGCCGGGCGGCAGACTGGTAGTTATCACCTATCATTCGCTGGAAGACCGAATGGTGAAAAACATCATGAAGACAGGCAATGTAGAAGGAAAAGCGGAAACCGACTTCTTCGGCAATCTGCAAACGCCTTTCCGCCTTGTCAACAATAAGGTAATCGTTCCCGACGAGGCAGAAATAGAACGAAACCCGCGGTCGAGAAGCGCCAAATTACGAATTGCAGAAAAGAAATAAAAAGATATGGAAGAAGAAGTAGTAAACAAGAAAGCAGAAGAGGACAAGAAGAAAAAACGCACCTCTCTGAAGAGTATTCTGGGTGGAGACATTCTGGCTACCGATTTTTTCCGCCGTCAAACGAAGTTGCTGGTACTTATCATGGTATTCATCATCTTCTACATTCACAATCGTTATGCCAGTCAACAGCAACAGATCGAAATAGACCGGCTGAAAAAGGAATTGACAGACATTAAATACGATGCACTGACTCGCAGCTCAGAGCTGATGGAAAAGAGCCGCCAGTCACGCATTGAAGATTATATATCGAGTAAGGAAAGCGATTTGCAAACATCAACCAATCCTCCTTACCTTATTAAATAGATGATAGTGGATAGTTGATAAATGATAGTTAAGCGTTTAAAAGACAAATACTGTGGCAGTTAATAAAAAGAACATAATGACCCGTTACTTCTTCGTCATCCTGTTGATGGCGTTGATAGGAGTAGCTATTGTTGTAAAAGCAGGCATCACCATGTTTGCCGAACGACAATACTGGCAGGATGTGGCTGACCGTTTCGTAAAAGAGAATGTGACGGTAAAACCTAATCGTGGAAACATTATTTCTTCTGACGGTAAACTGATGGCCAGCTCTCTGCCCGAGTACAGAATATATATGGACTTTATGTCCGGTGAAAAGGATGAAAAACGCAGGCAGAAAGATCAGGCACGCCGGGATTCCATCCTCAATGCCAATATGGATTCAATCTGTATCGGACTTCACAAGATATTCCCGGACAAGAGTGCGGCTCAATTCAAGGCACACCTCAAGAAAGGACGCCAGGCAAAAAGCCGCAATTATCTGATTTATCCGAAACGTATCTCCTATATACAATATAAAGAGGTAAAGAGACTGCCTGTATTCTGCTTGAACCGGTATAAAGGCGGATTCAAGGAACAAGCTTACAATCAGCGTAAGAAACCGTTCGGTTCACTGGCTGCCCGTACACTGGGAGATGTGTATGCAGACACAGCCAAAGGAGCGAGAAATGGTATCGAACTTGCTTTCGACACCATCCTGAAAGGGCGGGACGGATTGACACACCGTCAGAAGGTGATGAACAAATACCTGAACATTGTCGATGTGCCACCAGTTGATGGTTGCGATCTGATTAGTACTATCGATGTAGGTATGCAGGATATTTGCGAGAAGGCGTTGGTGGATAAGCTGAAAGAGCTGAATGCGAGCGTGGGTGTGGTGGTATTGATGGAGGTAAGTACGGGAGAAGTGAAAGCCATCGTCAACATGATGCAAGGCAAAGACGGTGAGTACTACGAAATGCGCAACAATGCTATTAGTGATATGCTCGAGCCGGGGTCTACTTTCAAAACGGCCTCTATCATGGTAGCTCTTGAAGACGGAAAGATCACGCCGGACTATGTGGTAGATACCGGCAACGGCCAGATGCCGATGTATGGACGTGTCATGAAAGACCATAACTGGCATCGCGGAGGATATGGAAAGCTGACTGTTACGGAAATTCTAGGGGTTTCGTCCAATGTGGGTACCTCTTATATTATAGACCATTTCTACGGCAGCAACCCGCAGAAATTTGTAGACGGGTTGAAACGGATGAGCATCGACCAGCCGTTACACCTGCAGATTGCGGGAGAAGGAAAACCGAATATACGCGGCCCGAAAGAACGTTATTTTGCAAAGACAACATTGCCGTGGATGAGTATCGGCTACGAGACACAGGTTCCACCGATCAATATTCTCACATTCTATAATGGGATAGCCAACAACGGAGTCACCGTGCGTCCGAAGTTTGTCAAAGCTGCCATGAAGGACGGGGAAGTAGTGAAAGAATATCCGACAGAGGTAATCAATCCCAAGATTTGTTCGGATAAGACTTTGGCACAGATCCGTGAGATTCTCCGAAAAGTGGTTGGTGAAGGACTTGCCAAACCTGCGGGAAGCAAGCAGTTCCACGTTTCAGGAAAAACAGGAACGGCGCAGATTTCACAGGGAGCAGCCGGATACAAAACGGGAAGAACAAATTATCTGGTTAGTTTCTGCGGGTATTTCCCGTCAGAAGCACCTAAATATAGCATGATTGTCTCTATCCAGAAACCGGGATTACCGGCTTCGGGAGGTTTAATGGCAGGTAGTGTGTTCAGCAAGATTGCAGAAAGGGTGTATGCCAAAGACTTGCGGTTACCGCTGACCAATGCGATTGATACTAATTCCGTAGTCATTCCGAATGTAAAAGCCGGAGAGATGCGCGAAGCGCAACGAGTATTGGAAGAGCTGCAGATTAACGTACAAGGCAAAATCGCTGATTCGGGCAAAGAGGTTTGGGGAAATACCCATTCTGCCCCACAAGCTGTGGTTCTTGAGAGCCGGAGCAATATGCAGAATTTTGTACCGAGTGTGATAGGTATGGGAGCGAAAGACGCTGTGTACTTGTTGGAAAGCAAAGGATTGAAAGTCAATCTGGTCGGCGTAGGCAAAGTAAAAAGCCAGTCGATAGCCAACGGAACGATTGTTAAGAAGGGACAGACAGTGACGCTTACGCTTAATTAAAAATTAAAGATTAAAAATTGAATAGAGTGATGTTATTAAATGAGTTACTGAAAGCAATCCAACCGGTAGAGGTAGCCGGAGATTCAAACATAGAAATCACCGGTGTCAACATAGACTCCCGTCTAGTGGAAGCCGGACAGCTATTCATGGCAATGCGTGGCACACAAGCCG
The DNA here is from genome assembly GCF_025147085.1 of Bacteroides sp. D2. NCBI lineage: Bacteria > Pseudomonadati > Bacteroidota > Bacteroidia > Bacteroidales > Bacteroidaceae > Bacteroides > Bacteroides sp. D2. The sequence goes on from NZ_CP102261.1 coordinate 909,276, forward strand.
ACGGCCATGCTTATATACCTGCTGCCATCGCAAAAGGAGCAATCGCCATCCTTTGCGAGGATATGCCGGAAGAACCTGTAGCGGGGATCACCTATGTACGAGTAAAAGACAGCGAAGATGCGGTAGGAAAAATTGCCACTACCTTCTACGGAGACCCGACTTCCAAGTTGGAACTGGTCGGCGTTACCGGGACGAACGGAAAAACAACGATCGCTACCTTATTATATAATACATTCCGTTATTTCGGCTATAAGGTGGGATTGATTTCTACCGTTTGCAATTACATCGATGATGAACCGATTCCGACAGAACATACTACTCCTGATCCAATCACGTTGAACTGTTTGTTGGGACGGATGGCAGATGAAGGATGCAAATATGTGTTCATGGAAGTCAGCTCCCACTCGATTGCACAGAAACGTATCAGTGGATTAAAGTTTGCAGGAGGGATCTTTACCAATTTGACCCGCGACCATCTCGACTATCATAAAACAGTAGAGAACTATCTGAAAGCGAAGAAGAAATTCTTTGACGATCTGCCGAAAAATGCATTCAGCCTGACCAATCTGGACGATAAAAACGGACTGGTAATGACGCAGAACATACGTTCGAAGGTCTATACTTATTCATTGAGAAGCCTTAGCGACTTTAAAGGACGGGTATTAGAGTCTCATTTCGAAGGGATGCTGCTCGACTTCAACAATCATGAACTGGCAGTTCAGTTTATCGGAAAGTTCAATGCTTCCAATTTGTTGGCGGTATTCGGGGCGGCAGTTCTGTTAGGCAAGAAAGAGGAAGAGGTGCTTGTAGCTCTTAGCACACTTCATCCGGTAGCCGGACGCTTCGATGCGGTCCGCTCACCGCAGGGAATTACGGCGATTGTTGATTATGCACATACCCCGGATGCTCTCATTAATGTACTGAACGCTATTCATGGAGTGCTTGAAGGAAAAGGAAAAGTGATTACCGTGGTAGGCGCCGGCGGTAACCGCGACAAGGGCAAACGCCCCATCATGGCAAAGGAAGCTGCCAAAGCGAGTGACCGCGTCATCATCACTTCCGACAATCCGCGCTTTGAAGAGCCGCAAGACATCATCAATGACATGCTTGCCGGACTGGATGCGGAAGATATGAAGAAAACACTAAGCATTGCCGACCGTAAAGAAGCGATTCGCACGGCTTGCATGCTGGCGGAGAAAGGAGATGTAATTCTCGTTGCCGGAAAAGGACATGAGAATTACCAGGAGATAAAAGGAGTGAAACATCATTTTGATGACAAAGAAGTACTCAAAGAAATTTTTAAATAATGAATAGACTGTGCTAATATGCCGACCGGCTTCGTTATCTATCCGACAGCAACCGGCATAACAACACATCAATAAATTGGCAAATTATTTATGTTATACTATCTATTTGAATGGCTACATAAGCTCAATTTTCCAGGAGCGGGAATGTTCGGATATACTTCATTCCGTGCTTTGATGGCGGTTATCCTCGCATTACTTATTTCAAGTATCTGGGGAGATAAGTTCATCAACCTACTCAAAAGGAAACAAATCACAGAAACGCAGCGTGATGCTAAAACCGACCCGTTTGGCGTCAATAAAGTAGGCGTGCCGAGCATGGGAGGTGTCATCATCATTGTAGCCATCCTGATACCTTGTTTATTGTTAGGTAAACTGCATAATATATATATGATACTGATGCTAATCACTACTATATGGTTGGGATCACTCGGATTTGCAGACGACTATATCAAAATCTTCAAAAGAGACAAGGAAGGTTTGCATGGCAAGTTCAAGATTATCGGTCAGGTCGGTTTAGGTTTAATTGTCGGAATGACCTTGTATTTAAGTCCGGACGTAGTGATCCGTGAGAATATCGAAGTTCATAATCCGGGACGGGAGATGGAAGTGATACACGGAACGAATGATCTGAAATCTACCCAGACAACGATTCCTTTTTTCAAGAGCAACAACCTTGATTATGCCGATCTGGTTTCGTTCATGGGAGAACATGCGCAAACAGCCGGATGGATATTGTTCGTCATTGTCACAATCATTGTGGTTACCGCCGTATCAAACGGCGCCAATCTGAATGACGGTATGGACGGAATGGCAGCCGGGAACTCGGCAATTATCGGTGCAACGTTGGGGGTACTGGCCTATGTATCATCGCATATCGAATTTGCAGGCTACCTGAACATCATGTATATTCCGGGCTCGGAAGAACTTGTAATCTATATCTGCGCCTTTATCGGTGCACTGATAGGTTTCTTATGGTACAACGCCTATCCGGCACAAGTATTTATGGGAGATACAGGCAGTCTTACTATTGGCGGTATTATCGCAGTGTTTGCCATCATCATCCACAAAGAGTTGCTGATACCGATTCTTTGCGGTGTATTCCTGGTAGAAAACCTGTCGGTAATCCTGCAACGGGCTTATTATAAGGCGGGAAAACGAAAAGGTGTGAAACAGCGATTGTTCAAGCGTACACCGATTCACGATCACTTCCGCACTTCGATGAGCCTGATTGAACCGGGATGTACGGTGAAATTCACCAAACCCGACCAACTGTTTCATGAATCAAAGATTACCGTCCGGTTCTGGATTGTAACGATTGTATTGGCAGCAATAACGATTATAACGCTTAAAATAAGATAACCGGCAAGGTGCCGGAGCCAGGTTTCCATACGGGAAACAAGTTTTATAGATAGAGAGTATTAACCCGATTATTAACCTTTAAAGATGTGCACAACTAATAGATAAATCAATCAATTAGAAAATAAGGGCACATTATTGTAGATGAAAAGAATAGCAATTTTAGGAGCTGGCGAAAGCGGCGCAGGTGCAGCCGTACTCGCTAAAGTCAAAGGATTTGAGACGTTTGTTTCGGACATGTCCGCCATCAAGGACAAGTATAAGGAACTTCTCGACAGCCATCAAATTGCCTGGGAAGAAGGACACCATACCGAAGAACTCATTCTGAATGCCGACGAGGTTATCAAAAGCCCCGGTATCCCGAATGACGCCCCGATCATCCTGAAACTGAAAGCTCAAGGCACACCGGTGATCTCCGAGATAGAGTTTGCCGGACGCTATACTGATGCCAAAATGATCTGTATTACAGGTTCTAACGGGAAGACCACAACGACTTCCCTGATCTACCATATTTTCAAAAGCGCAGGTCTGAACGTAGGTTTGGCAGGCAACATCGGCAAAAGCCTTGCTTTGCAGGTAGCCGAAGATTACCACGATTACTATATTATCGAACTTAGCTCTTTCCAGCTGGATAATATGTATAACTTCCGTGCGAACATCGCCGTATTGATGAACATCACTCCGGACCATCTTGATCGCTACGACCATTGTATGCAGAATTACATCGACGCTAAATTCCGCATCACCCAAAACCAAACACCGGACGATGCTTTCATCTTCTGGAACGATGACCCTATCATCAGACAGGAACTGGCAAAACATGGTCTGAAAGCTCACTTGTATCCTTTTGCCGCTGTAAAAGAGGATGGAGCGATTGCATACGTAGAAGATCACGAAGTGAAAATCACCGAACCGATTGCCTTCAACATGGAGCAAGAGGAACTGGCCCTGACAGGACAACACAACCTGTACAACTCTTTAGCCGCCGGTATCTCGGCAAACCTTGCCGGCATTGCCAAAGAAAACATCCGCAAGGCCCTCTCCGATTTCAAGGGAGTGGAACATCGGTTGGAAAAGGTGGCACGTGTGCGCGGAATTGATTTTATTAACGACTCTAAAGCCACGAATGTCAACTCCTGCTGGTATGCCCTGCAAAGCATGACTACCAAAACGGTATTGATTCTCGGTGGTAAAGATAAAGGAAACGACTATACTGAAATTGAAGACCTGGTACGCGAAAAATGTTCAGCACTGGTATATCTGGGACTTCATAACGAAAAGCTTCACGAATTCTTCGACCGTTTCGGTCTGCCGGTAGCCGATGTGCAAACCGGCATGAAAGATGCCGTAGAAGCAGCATATAAACTGGCAAAGAAAGGTGAAACGGTATTATTAAGTCCTTGCTGCGCTTCTTTCGACCTCTTCAAGAGTTACGAAGACCGTGGCGACCAATTTAAAGAATGTGTCCGTGCCCTTTAATTTCTAATTATTAATTTTTAAATTCTGCAAGATTGGATTTATTAAAGAACATATTCAAAGGTGACAAGGTAATCTGGATTATCTTCCTCTGTCTCTGCCTCATCTCGATCATCGAGGTGTTTTCGGCAGCGTCGACGCTGACTTACAAAAGTGGCGACCATTGGGGGCCGATTACGCAACACTCCATCATCCTGATGGTGGGAGCTGTGGTAGTCGTATTTCTGCATAATGTTCCCTACAAATGGTTCCAGGTATTTCCGGTCTTTCTATATCCGGTATCTCTGGTTCTACTGGCATTTGTCACGCTGATGGGCATCATCACAGGCGACCGTGTCAACGGGGCCGCCCGTTGGATGACCTTTATGGGATTGCAATTCCAGCCATCGGAATTGGCAAAGATGGCGGTAATCATTGCCGTCTCATTCATCCTGTCCAAAAGGCAGGACGAATATGGGGCCAATCCGAATGCCTTTAAATATATCATGATCCTCACCGGACTGGTATTCCTGCTCATCGCACCGGAAAACCTTTCGACAGCAATGCTGCTGTTCGGAGTGGTATGTATGATGATGTTCATCGGACGGGTATCTTCCAAGAAACTGTTCGGGATGTTGGGGATATTGGGGCTTGTAGGCGGTGTTGCCGTAGGCATACTGATGGCTATTCCCGCCAAAACACTGCACAACACTCCGGGACTTCACCGTTTCGAAACGTGGCAGAATCGTGTTTCCGGTTTCTTTGAGAAAGAAGAAGTGCCGGCAGCCAAATTTGATATTGACAAAGACGCACAGATTGCACACGCGCGAATCGCTATTGCTACCAGCCATGTAGTAGGCAAAGGTCCGGGAAACTCGATACAACGCGACTTCCTTAGCCAGGCATTCTCCGATTTTATCTTCGCGATTGTGATTGAAGAAATGGGACTGGTAGGAGGAATATTTGTGGTGTTCCTCTATTTATGGTTGCTGATGCGAGCCGGACGAATCGCCCAAAAGTGCGAGCGAACCTTCCCCGCCTTTCTCGTCATGGGTATTGCGCTGTTGTTGGTATCACAGGCAATACTGAATATGATGGTTGCCGTCGGGTTATTCCCCGTCACCGGACAACCCCTGCCTCTGGTCAGCAAAGGAGGTACAAGTACGTTAATCAACTGCGCTTATATCGGAATGATATTAAGCGTAAGCCGATATACCGCTCACCTGGAAGAACAGAAAGCGCACGATGCACAGATCCAACTGCAAATAGAGGCGGATGCCGCAGCCAATTCGGAAGCACAGGCCGCAGCCGAACCGACAGCACAGATTCTGAACAGCGACGCCAAATTTGAAGATGAGCATGATAGCAGAAACAATGAACGGTAAATGTTGAGAAAGGACAGAAGAAAACAGAATGATGGAAAAAGAACTTAGAATTATCATCAGCGGTGGAGGAACAGGAGGACATATCTTTCCTGCCGTCTCTATCGCAAACGCTATAATAGAGCTACGCCCCGACGCAGAAATTCTCTTTGTAGGCGCTGAAGGACGTATGGAAATGCAACGGGTTCCCGATGCAGGCTACCGGATTATCGGACTTCCGATAGCCGGATTCGACCGCAAACATTTATGGAAAAATGTATCCGTATTGATTAAACTGATGCGCAGCCAATGGAAAGCGCGCAAAGTAATCAAAAACTTCCGCCCGCAAGTGGCGGTAGGTGTAGGCGGATATGCAAGCGGGCCAACACTAAAGACTGCCGGAATGATGGGAGTCCCCACATTAATCCAGGAGCAAAACTCGTATGCCGGAGTAACTAATAAACTCCTGGCACAGAAAGCTCGTAAGATTTGTGTAGCTTATGACGGAATGGAAAAGTTCTTCCCCGCCGACAAGATCATCATGACGGGTAATCCCGTCCGCCAGAACCTGACAAAGGATATGCCGTCAAAAGAAGAAGCGCTAGGTTCTTTCCACTTACAGTCCGGCAAAAAGACAATCCTGATTGTAGGTGGCAGCTTGGGTGCACGCACCATCAACAACACGCTGACAGCCAGTCTGACAACCATCAAGGAAAACACGGACGTGCAGTTTATCTGGCAAACGGGCAAATACTATTACCCGCAAGTAACAGAAGCCGTAAAAGCGGCAGGAGCACTTCCGAATTTATATGTAACGGATTTCATCAAAGATATGGCAGCCGCTTATGCAGCAGCCGATCTGGTTATCTCCCGTGCGGGAGCAGGTTCCATTTCTGAATTCTGCCTGCTACACAAACCTGTTATCTTAGTGCCCTCGCCCAACGTGGCAGAAGATCACCAGACGAAGAACGCCTTAGCGTTGGTGAACAAACAGGCAGCTATCTACGTCAAAGACAGTGAAGCGGAAACCACTTTGATGGACGTAGCCCTGTCCACCGTCAACGACGAGCAGAAACTGAAAGAACTAACAGAGAATATCGCTAAACTGGCTTTACCCGATTCAGCGAGAATCATCGCACAAGAGGTCATTAAGCTGGCGGAAGCAAAGAACAGATAAATGGACGATCGGATTACGCAGATTGAAGTAACGGCACAATGCCCGTATCAAACAACGTAATCTGCACTAAAATAAAAAGACAGAAGAAATGAATATAGAAACGATAAAATCAGTCTATTTCGTAGGTGCCGGCGGCATCGGTATGAGCGCACTTGTACGCTACTTCCTTTTCAAAGGAAAGGTAGTGGCAGGATATGACCGTACTCCTACTCCATTGACTGAAACGCTAATCTCCGAAGGCGCACAAATACATTATGAAGAAAACGTCGACCTGATTCCCGCAGCCTGCAAAGACAAGGAAAGTACGTTAGTCATATACACTCCGGCCGTTCCGCAGGAACACGAAGAACTCGTTTATTTCCATAACAACGGATTCGAAATACAGAAACGCGCCCAAGTATTGGGAACGATTACCCACTCAAGCAAAGGTCTGTGTGTGGCAGGTACCCACGGGAAAACAACCACATCGACTATGACAGCTCATCTGTTCCACCAGTCGCACGTGGAATGTACCGCTTTTCTCGGAGGAATCTCAAAGAATTACGGCACCAACCTGCTGCTTTCTCAAGCAAGCCCTTACACAGTGATTGAAGCAGATGAATTCGACCGTTCTTTCCACTGGCTGTCACCCTATATGACCGTAATCACGTCTACCGACCCCGATCATCTGGACATCTACGGAACAGAGCAAGCCTATCTGGAAAGTTTCGAACATTACACCACGCTAATCCAACCGGGTGGCGCACTGATTATCCGCAAAGGCATCTCTCTGCAACCCAAAGTGCAGCCGGGCGTTCGTGTCTACACTTACTCACGTGACGAAGGCGACTTCCATGCAGAAAACATCCGTATCGGAAACGGAGAGATATTCATCGACTTTGTTGCTCCGGACACCCGTATCAACGACATCCAACTGGGAATCCCGGTAAGTATCAACATAGAAAATGGCGTAGCCGCCATGGCATTGGCACACCTCAACGGAGTGACCGATGAAGAGATAAAAAGAGGTATGGCAAGTTTCCGCGGAGTAGACCGCCGGTTCGACTTCAAACTCAAGAACGACCGGATTGTCTTTCTAAGTGACTACGCACACCACCCCTCTGAAATCAAACAGAGCGTGCTGTCTATGCGCGAACTTTACAAGGACAAGAAGATCACAGCCATCTTCCAGCCTCATCTCTATACCCGCACCCGCGACTTCTATCAGGATTTTGCCGATAGTCTGTCGTTACTCGACGAAGTGATTCTGGTAGACATCTACCCGGCACGCGAAGCACCAATTCCGGGTGTCACCAGCAAACTGATTTATGATAATCTCCGTCCGGGTATCGAAAAAAGTATGTGCAAAAAGGAAGAGATACTGAACATTCTGAAAGATAAAAACATTGAAGTATTAATTACTTTAGGAGCCGGAGACATCGATAACTATGTCCCCGAAATAAAGGAACTATTAGAAAAAAGATAAATGAATAATCACCCGGCAGCCTGTCCGAAACAGTGCAAGCATTTTAATTTTTAATCTTTAATTTTTGATTATGATTAAAAGAATCCTTCTATCCATCGTCATGCTGGTGCTCATAGCTTACCTTGCCGTAGCTATCACCGCTTTCAACCGCAAGCCTGCCGACCAGACCTGCCGTGACATGGAATTGGTTATCAAGGATACCGCATACGCCGGCTTCATCACCAAAGAAGAGCTGAAAGGTATCCTTCAGCAGAAAGGGATCTACCCCATCGGGAAGAAGATGGAACGCATCTCCACCAAGTCACTGGAACGGGAACTAAGCAAACATCCGTTGATTGACGAAGCCGAATGCTACAAAACACCCAGCGGCAAAGTATGCGTGGAAGTGACACAGCGTATTCCTATCCTCCGGGTCATGAGCGCCAACGGCCAAAACTACTACCTTGACAACAAAGGAACTATCATGCCACCGGAAGCAAAATGTGTCGCTCACCGGGTAATTGTCACCGGAAACGTAGAAAAGTCGTTTGCAATGAAGGATTTATATAAGTTTGGTGTATTTTTGCATAATAATAAATTCTGGGACGCCCAGATAGAGCAGATCCATGTGTTGCCCGACCAGAACATCGAATTGGTGCCGCGTGTGGGAGACCATCTGGTCTATCTCGGAAAACTGGAGAACTTTGAAGATAAACTGGCACGTTTGAAGGAGTTCTACAAAAAAGGACTCAACCGGGTAGGCTGGAACAAATATTCACGTATCAATCTCGAATTCAGCAACCAGATTATCTGTACAAAACGAGAGTAGTTGATAAGTGATAGATGATAAGTAAACAGTCTCTCTATATAGTAAATTGTAAATAGTAAAATAGTAAATTAAATAACCCTATGGCAACAACAGAATTTATCGCCGCTATTGAACTTGGTTCATCGAAGATAACCGGTGTGGCCGGAAGAAAGAACAGTGACGGAAGCATGCAGGTATTAGCGTATGCCCAGGAAGACTCTTCTACGTTCATTCGTAAAGGAGTAATCTTTAACCTGGACAAGACAGCGCAAAGCCTGACTTCAATCATCAACAGACTGGAAGGTGAGTTGAAAAACTCAATTGCCAAGGTATATGTAGGCATCGGCGGACAATCACTCCGCACCGTCCGCAATGTAGTAAGCCGCGACCTGGAGGAAGAAGCTATCATATCCGAAGAGCTTGTAAGCGCTATCGGTGATGAGAACATTGCCATCCCGGTGGTCGATATGGATATATTGGACGTAGCTCCACAAGAATATAAGGTAGGTAATAACCTGCAAGCCAATCCGGTAGGTCTGGTAGGAAGCCACATCGAAGGACGTTTCCTCAATATCGTTGCCCGTGCTTCCGTACGTAAGAACTTGGAGCACTGTTTCCAACAGGCTAAAATTGATATTGCCGACCAACTGATCGCTCCGTTAGTAACCGCAAATGCCGTACTGACAGAAAGCGAACGCCGTTCGGGTTGTGCACTGATCGACTTCGGAGCAGACACAACTACCATCTCTGTATATAAGAATAACATTCTCCGCTTCCTGACTGTATTGCCTTTGGGAGGCAACAGCATCACGCGTGACATCACCACCCTGCAAATGGAGGAGGAAGAAGCCGAACGCCTGAAAAAAGCCTACGGCGACGCCCTCTATGAAGAGGACCCCGAACAGGAAGAAGCAACCTGCAAACTGGATGATGACAACCGTATCATCAAAGTGGCGGATCTTAACAATATCATCGAAGCCCGTGCCGAGGAAATCGTTGCCAACGTATGGAACCAGATACAACTATCGAGCTACGAGGACAAACTGCTGGCAGGAATCATCCTGACAGGAGGAGCCGCCAACCTGAAGAATCTGGACGAAACCTTGCGCAAACGCAGTAAGATAGAAAAGATACGGATGGCGAAACTCCCACGCAATACGGTTCATGCGCCCAACAACATACTGAAGAAAGACGGTTCGCAGAACACTTTGTTCGGACTCCTGTTTGAAGGCAACCAGAACTGCTGCCTGACGGAAACTGCTCCGCAAGCCGCTCCTGCACCATCAGTCTCCAAACCGGAGCCGGAAGTGCATAAGACAGTGGATATGTTTGAGGACGATCAGGAACTGAAAGAACAGGCCCGCATCGCCCGTCTCAAGAAAGAGGAAGAAGAGCGGGAAGCCAAGCTAGCCGCCAAAGAAGCGGAAAAACTTCGCAAGCAAAAGGAAAAGGAAGAGAAAGAAAGACGGAAAAGAGAAGCAGGTCCGAGTTGGATTCAACGCAAGATCGATTCGTTGACGAAAGAAATCTTCTCCGACGACGATATGAAGTAACCTTCAGCAGCTTGTTAATCAATATTCATAATTCGTAATTCATAATTCAATCAAGATATGGACGAGATAGTACAATTCGATTTCCCGACAGATTCGCCGAAGATCATCAAAGTGATTGGTGTAGGTGGTGGTGGTGGTAACGCTGTAAACCACATGTACCGGGAAGGCATCCATGATGTAACGTTCGTTCTTTGTAACACGGACAACCAGGCATTAGCCGAATCACCTGTCCCGGTGAAACTGCAACTGGGCCGTAGCATCACGCAAGGGCTTGGAGCCGGCAACCGTCCCGAACGGGCACGCGACGCCGCCGAAGAAAGTATAGAAGATATCAGAAACCAGCTGAACGACGGCACCAAGATGGTATTCATCACCGCCGGAATGGGAGGAGGAACCGGAACGGGAGCTGCTCCGGTCATCGCCCGCATTGCGAAGGAAATGGATATTCTGACTGTCGGTATCGTCACCATCCCCTTTATCTTCGAAGGAGAAAAGAAAATTATCCAGGCACTGGACGGCGTAGAGCGCATCGCCCAGCATGTTGATGCCTTGCTGGTTATCAACAACGAACGCCTGCGCGAAATATACGCCGACCTTACCTTTATGAACGCTTTCGGCAAAGCCGATGATACTCTTTCCATTGCTGCCAAAAGTATTGCCGAGATTATCACCATGCGGGGTACGGTTAACCTTGACTTTGCCGATGTGAAAACCATCCTGAAAGATGGTGGAGTAGCAATCATGAGTACCGGATTCGGCGAAGGAGAAAATCGTGTGACGAAAGCAATCGACGATGCCCTGCATTCTCCGTTGCTCAACAACAATGATATCTTCAATGCCAAGAAAGTAATGTTGAACGTATCTTTCTGCCCGTCATCGGAACTGATGATGGAGGAAATGAACGAGATACACGAGTTCATGAGCAAATTCCGCGAAGGGGTGGAAGTGATTTGGGGCGTTGCCATCGACAACTCACTAGAAACAAGAGTAAAAATCACCGTATTGGCAACCGGATTCGGTGTGGAAGACGTTCCCGGAATGGACAGCCTGCACGCTGCACGCAGCCAGGAAGAGGAAGAACGCCAACTGCAACTGGAAGAGGAAAAAGAAAAGAACAAGGAACGTATCCGCAAGGCATACGGCGAAAGTGCCAGCAACATCGGAAGCAAGAGCCTCCGCAAACGCCGCCACATCTATCTTTTCAACACGGAAGATCTGGACAACGACGACATCATCGCCATGGTAGAAGATTCTCCCACTTATATGCGTGATAAGACTACTCTTACCAAAATCCGGACGAAAGCCGCTCTGGAAGAGGAAGTAGCCACGGAAGAAGCTACAGATGACAACGGTGTGATTACGTTCTAAACAAAGAACTAAGAACGAAAATTATAAACTCGCAAAATCAGGCTTCAGTTATAATTTTTAATCTTTAATTTTTAATTATAATAGTATGGATTTATTCGATCAAGTCAGCGAAGACATTAAAACCGCAATGAAGGCGAAAGACAAAGTAGCCCTTGAAACTTTGAGAAATATAAAGAAGTTCTTCCTAGAAGCTAAGACTGCCCCGGGAGCTAACGATATATTGACAGATGATGCTGCTCTGAAGATTATCCAGAAACTTGTGAAACAAGGAAAAGATTCTGCTGAAATCTATATCGGACAGGGTCGTCAGGATTTGGCTGACGTAGAATTAGGCCAGGTAGCGGTTATGGAGAAATACCTGCCGAAACAAATGACTGCCGAAGAACTGGAAGCTGCATTGAAGGAAATTATCGCTGAAACAGGTGCTACAAGCGGTAAAGATATGGGTAAAGTTATGGGAGTTGCCTCCAAGAAGTTGGCAGGTCTTGCAGAAGGACGTGCCATTTCTGCAAAAGTGAAAGAGCTTTTGGGATAACCTCCGGGACTTCCACAGAAGATTTTATTTTGATTTTATCTTGCACCCTACACTAACCAGAGTTTATCTATTTGATTAATAGCAGTATAAACCCGTGCAAGATACTGTTGCAGATGCGTGCAAGATGTTTTATCTTACACACATCTGCAACTTTCTTTTATAGTAGCAACACCTCTTATCTTTTGTATAGAGCATTAGTTCACAGTATAAGAACACATTGTTTCAACGTCAAAAACACTTTGTTTAGAGCCTAGAAACAAAGTGTTTCGATATAGCAAACAGCCTGTTTCAAGGCATGAAACAGTTACTCTTCCATTGTATACGACCCATTCTGTGTAGTATAAGTTGATTTTAAAGCCGTAATTATCCGATTTTATCACGAAATATCGGTGTAATAACGTGCAAACGAAGATTATTCTTTCATCGTTTGTCATGAAATCTATATCCAAGCCCCAACATCAAGTTATTAGGATCTTTAAATTTGCTCAACTGATATCCCACATGCAAAAACAAATGTCGGGTGACATAGGTTTTGAGAGCCAAAATCTGGTAAAACCCTTTTGTATCATCCCCACTGCATATCAGATTTCGCCCAATACCTGCATTGATTGAAAAAATAGGCATCACCCATTCTGCCCGGAGAGACAAACCAACAGCAAATTGTTCCCGGAAAGGAGGACGATGAAACTTTAAATCGTCCATAAAGCTTCCTTCCAGTTTATAGTCTTTAATATTGGCACTCTCGTCATACTGTGCATCCAGAGAAAGCCCGGCACGAAAATAGTTGTTAAAATTATACATCGGAGCGAAATTGAGCCCGGCAACACCAAATGAACCGGGCACCAAACTTGGTACGCCATCTTTTACAAACCCTCTTTTACGTGTAGCTCCGTATATCACCAGGTCATAGCTGATATGCGGCTTCACATAAAGGCGTTTGGGAACATCTGTGGATGCATCCTCTTCACCGAACGTACGTACCACTCCGATTCTTCCTCCAATAACATTAAGTCCCCCATTAGGATAATGTGTATTTCCATTGGAAAAATGTGTGAGATCTACACCTGCTGCCAGTTTCCATTGCGGATGAAGTTGCCAATTCAATACCAAACCTAAATTGATATATGCATTGATTTTAGAACCAATAACTTCATTCTGCGGATAGTATTGCCCGTCATATTTCTTCCAACCGAAAGATGCACCGAAATTCCACTCATAATCAAATGACAGACGAGGTGAAACTTGCATAATACGTGCGCCCTGAAAGGCATATACCGCCACGGGATTTCCCAATTCAGCGGGACAGTAGAAAGTATTATATGAAATACCTATCCCCTGATAAGCATGAGGATACAATCTACCCAAATTGGAGTCTTTGCTAAACCGGAAAGCATATTTCAAATGCAGGGAAAGTGATTGGTTAATCCTTTTCTGTTGCGCATTATCTCCTTCGAGGAAACTATTTGTCGGAGCCACATAACCGGGACGAATGTCAAAACCAATCTGGTGGATAGGCGCATATTTTATGCTGTCGTGTTGCTGTTCGACTGGTTGCACAACTGTCTGTGCCTCTAACTTTCCGCCAACTGCCGAGAAAGCTAATAAGCAAATCATATACAGCAATCGTCCGGTATTCATATTTCTATTCATTGATGTCCTCGCGTTTTATGTGATAGTCTACAGGCATTTTACTTTGCAGCATACCGGTGATGATTCGTTGCTTTTTGGTTTTAGGGTGAAAAGCATAGAGAGTGTATTGCGTTTCAAACCGCTCATACTCTAGCATCAAGGTGATTCGCTGAGTAGTAAAAGGTGGAATGAGGATTTCTTTCTGTTCTGTGTTATGGTAAGGAAAGGATTGTTTTGTAGAGATATATTGCGCCTTTTTACCATTCATCTCCAAATATCTACTCTTAATGCTCGGTATCTCTACTGTCAGATTACTTTCTCCCAATAATTGAAAAGCCTCGGGCATATAGCTTGTGAATATCACTTCATGTTGAACATCCTCATAAGGAGATAACAGATAGGGGTATGGAATGTCCCAATAGTTAGGTTGTACAAAACTATTTTGTGTCTCTATCACCTTTCCGTAAGAATACATATCTAAAGAATAAGTGATATGATCGAACACATACCTGTCCGACGGTGAAATTTCAACATATATATCTTGCGACTCATATTCGTTGCCTACTACAAGCATTAATCGAAAGTGAGTAGAACGAGCGTTCTCGTCCACCGTTATCTTCAATTCTTTAGGATTGTTGCGATCGACAGTGAAACCTATCAACTCCTCGTCGCACACAATCTTGCCCAATCCCTTCAAGTATGGGATTTGATCCGTCATTATCAGATTACCATTCTCATCAAAAACTTTATATGGATAGGAAAAACTTTCATCGTAATTATACATCCCAAATAAATCCCAATTGGAAGATGCAAATCGGATCGTCGCGACATCACCGTTTCCGTCCAAAGTAAGTTCTGAATCGGAAGATCGGAAATCATCAACAAATACATCACCGTTACAACTATAGAGTCCCAATAGAATAAGAAAATAAGTCGTGAAGTTTATGAATGTTTTCATGTTGTTTTCTCTCTTGTCATTTCATAAGGGACAAAAGTAACATATATTTTTAGAATTCAGTATCTTGTCTGTAATCAAAAGCATCGCCGCACTGAAAAACGCCGTATTGGCCTTTCTGGATTGGAAACGAATAAAAGCAGGATAACCGTAAACGATTAAAAGCACTAATCAAACAGTTCTTTCAATACCTCCAATGATTTCAATGCCGGGAAGTCAGGCAGATGCAAACGATAATAATCATTCATAATCGTCAGGCAACGGGTACGCTCCGCACGGCTCATACCGAAAAGATGCATGGTCTCATAATTCATGCGCATCAATTGACGGAGACGGGCAGCCTCTTCAGGATTGATATAGGAAGAATGTAATTGGGGACGAATGGAAGTGAAACAGGCATTCAATAAATCGAAATAATCGCCGGTATGATAATCTTCCAGGTTCGGGTAAAGCCCCAGAAAACGCGAAAGACGCATCAGAAAAACCAGATGAAAATTGGCAAATCCCTCTCCACACTCATCCAGCCAAATGATAGAATGTTGCAGATAGGCGAATAACGGACGGTTCTCTGCCTCCTCCCGGATAGCCCTGTAAAGAAACTCCGACAGGAAAAGTGCCATCGAAGACTTATACGGATCATAAGGTATGGAAGAAAATGGATAAAAAGATTTCGCTTCCTTCACACGATAAAGTGTCGCATTAGGCCGATAGTCAGCCTCGAACTCAATAAAAGATAACGGTTGGAAAAGTACGGATTTCACAGCCGCTTTTCGCGAACGAGGCACTGTTACAAGGAAAGAAGCTCTGCCGGACAACTCCGTATACATATCTACAATGATAGAAGTATCATTGTATTTCAACGTATGAAGAACTATTCCTTTCGTTTTCTGCAGCATAACTGAATAACCTCATTTCCAAATCCGAAGCAAAGCTACAAAAAATACAAGGTAATCGGAGAGATTTTAAAGGCATTAACAACAAAAAAGATAACTACTTTTGTTATAGTCCCTGAATAACAAGTAAAGATAAACAAGCTTATGAAACGAAAAAGTAATAAAAACGGATTTACCGGATGCGCCAAAGCATACATCCGGAATTTACAGGAAGAAGGTCGTTATTCGACAGCACATGTGTATAAGAATGCAATTCTGTCATTCACAAGGTTCTGTGGTACTCCCAGCATAACTTTCGGGCAGATCACTCGCGATAGTTTGAGACGATACGGACAGCACCTCCACGAACATGGGTTGAAGCCAAACACTGTTTCGACCTATATGCGTATGTTGCGCAGCATCTATAATCGTGGTGTAGAAGCAGGGGTAGCCCGCTTTATCCCCCGACTGTTTCGTGACGTATACACTGGCGTAGATGTACGACAGAAAAAGGCGCTCCCGGTCAGCGAACTGCATACACTTCTCTACAAAGCCCCTCAATCCCAACACTTAATCCGTACGCAAGCTATCGCACGGTTGATGTTCCAATTCTGCGGTATGCCGTTCTCTGATTTCGCACATTTAGAGAAATCGGCATTGGAAGACGGAATCCTTAGATACAATCGTATAAAAACAGGCACACCAATAAGTCTTGAAATCCTAGACACCTCCAAGAAAGAGATAAACAGGCTGCGTAACAGCAATCCACCGAGAGAAGATTGCCCAGACTACCTATTTAATATAATGAGAGGAGATAAGAGACGAAAAGAAGAAGGCATATATAAGGAATATCAGTCAGCCCTCCGCCGATTCAACAATCAATTAAAAAGCCTGTCAAGAGAACTAAACCTAAAATCACCTGTCAGTTCATATACCATTCGGCATTCTTGGGCAACAAATGCCAAATACCAGGGAATCCCTATTGAAATGATCAGTGAATCACTAGGACATAAATCTATAAAAACCACGCAAACTTATCTGAAAGGTTTTGGTTTGAAGAAAAGAACAGAAGCCAATCAATTGAATTGTTTTTACGTAGAATCTTACAACACAAGTCATCAATAATACATAAACAACTATCTATCAGCAATCTGCCTTATCCATTACTTCTTAGGTAACGGATATAAATACTGCACAAAGATATATAAAAAGAGTATTACATTCCAAATTAATTATACATTATTTTATTCAACTTCTTTCGAAGAATAAAATAAGATATGAGAACACGAATCACTTTTAGTTCATGTTCCAACTATCTATTGCCAATCATCGGACCACTTTTTTCTGTCCGAAAGCTTCCAGAGACATATATCAATAAAAGACCACCGTCTTTTTTACTTTTCCCCCATGTGTTCCTGTCATTAAACAGGAGTTCCGTTACCTAAGAAGTAACAGATACACATAAACAAATAATTATGACACACAAACCCAATATCAGCAAAAATGAAAGGTCTGCTGCCAGCAACAGGTGGAGACATGCAGCAAACATTAGACATGGGCTAGCCATCATTGCCTTTGTTGCATGTATTCTGCCTGCTTCGAACCTTTGCGGACAAAATATAGCCATTAAAAGCAATCTGCTTTACGATCTAACCACTACTCTCAATATGGGAGGAGAAGTGCGATGTGACGATACGCATACCATCAGCCTTTCCCTCAATTACAACCCCTGGAACTTCGGAGGGAACAAAAAGATGAAGCATTTCCTGTTGCAGCCAGAATACCGTAAATGGTTTAATGAAGCATTCACAGGAAGTTTTATCGGCTTTCAGCTACACTATGCTTTGTTCAATTTTGGAGGAATGCTCCCCTGGGGATTCAGCGATGGGAAAATGCTGGGTATTGAGAACAGGCAGATTGCTCACAACAGATATCAAGGCAATCTGGCGGGTTTCGGCATTTCCTACGGTTATCAATGGATAATCAGCCCTCAATGGAATCTGGAAGCAGGAATCTCACTCGGATATGCACACCTTAACTATAAACGCTACGGACAGTCTGAAGGTGCAGCCCTATTGGAAAAATCAAGCTGCAACTACTGGGGACCTACACAAGCAGGGATATCAATTATATATTTCATCCGATAAATCAACCTAATAATAACCACATAAAATGAAAACGAAAGCATTCATATTTTTCAGCTTATTGATATGCAATCTACTCCCGGCACAAAACATTAAACTGGATATTACTCCACACTTTCTCGGAGTGCGGGCAGATTCATTACTTCTCTCCATGGATGTATCGGTAGAGATAGAAAATATGGAGTCTAAAAATGCCGTCAGACTAACGCCCGTCTTAACCGGACAGGAAAGAAAAATCTTACTACCTTCCATCTTATTAAACGGCAAACAAAAACAAAAATTATATCTGCGTAACCAGATATTACGAAAAAAAAGCGAGCATAAGGAAGAGAACGCAACCTACCTCGTTGCCGGTATCGACGAAAGTCATTCCCGCACCATCGCTTACCGAACTTCGTTGCCCGCAGAAGATTGGATGAACCACGCAACTCTCCTCCTTCGGAGAACAATCATCCGTCCTGAAGGTGAACAAGCGTTGAAAGATACTTTACTCATTACATCTCAACCTGCTGCACTCCCATCCTCCCAAAAGAATCCGGACGAGGTTACGTCAACAGCAGAAAACACGTCTCCAGCTGATATGACAACCACAAAAATGAAATATAAAGGTTCGTATGTTTCCCCGGCTACGGATGATGTAGATATACGAAACCAGAAAGAGTTGAATTTTAATCTTGAAGAAGCTAAGATTATGGCTGATGTCAATCCACAAATGTTGTCGCTCCGCGAACTCTATACCGTAGCTCTGTCGTATGCAGATAACAAAGCTAAGTTTTACCAAATTATTAACATCAGTGTCAAACTGTATCCTGTACACCCCATCGCCAACCTAAACGCTGCCGCTGCTGCCATCGAACAAGGAGACACTCAATCAATAAGCAAGTTTTTATCGATGGCTCCTCATGACAGCCTTGCTTACAAGAATTGTCGGGGTGTATATGAGCTGATGACTGGAAACACATACGAAGGTATTCGCATGTTAAAGGCTGCTAAGACAGAAGGTTCCGAAGAAGCTTCTTACAATCTGAATGTATTTTTTGAAAATAATAAACGTCCTTAACAAACAGACACAATGAAATATTTCTTATTCTTATTCCTATTCTTATCAGTTGGTTGGCTCCACTGTCGCTCACAGAGAGTAGCAGTCAGCGTGAATGCGCTTCCGGCAATAGATGGGGCTTTCGAAGCCGGAGTCTCCTATGCCATAAGAAATAAAAGTACAGTTGAACTGACCGGCAGTCTGCGACCATGGAAACGGGAAGAGAAATATGTGAACCGCTATTGGCTGATACAGCCAGAATATAAATATTGGACTTGCCAGAAGTTTAACGGCTTTTTCTGGGGTGCTTACCTCAATGGGGCACAATTCAATATCGGAGGGAAAAAACTGCCTTTCGGTATATTCGCCGGGTTGAAAAAATACAGATATGAAGGATGGCTGGCAGGTGGAGGTATCAGTGCCGGATATCACTGGATGCTGGATAATCATTGGAATATAGAAACAAGTCTGGGAGTAGGATACGATTTTATCCGCTACAAGCAGTACAACTGCGTCAAGGAATGCGCCGGATTACGAGACAAAGGTGATTATCATTACATAGGGCCTAGTAAGGCTTCAATAAGTTTAGTTTATCTATTTTAAAATAAAACAGGATGAAAAGTTTATGGAAAGTCTGGTTCTCCAGAAGAAGAAGTATCTACATACGAATAGCACGTCAATGCCATTCTACCCCATGGAGAGTATATTATCTAGGGCATGGAGGCATCAGCAGATCAATAAAGGACATAAAGATATTGAAAGCATTGCAACAGCAAGGAATCATCTCACGAATTTATCCATGGTGAGTTATGATTGCTTTTGTTACAGATAAGAAGTCATTTAGTTATAAAATTATGAAAACAGGAGGAACTTTTATCATTGCAGCCATCTTATTTCTTTCTCTTCAGGCACAGACACCTGTAACAGGAGATGATGGCACTGTTCGAGCCACTTCCTCCAGCCTGCACAAGGCCGGGAAAGAATTACTGGTTTCTATTGAAATAGAAATCACCCGTGACTTCCTGCCCAATGAATCAATGACATTGGTACCTGTTGTCAGTGACAGTTTGGAACACCGGTTGGAATTACCAGCTATCTATATCAACAGCCGAAAACAACACATCATATTTTTGCGCGAAGCCGGCAAGAAGGAAAAAGAAGCCGAAGCATTGCAAAGAAAAAACGGAAGTCGGCAGACAATGCATTATCTGCAATCTGTACCTTTCGAAAGTTGGATGAATCATGCCACTCTCTCACTCGTTGAGAAAAGCTGTGGCTGTGGGATTCCGGGTGAAGAAAA
The DNA here is from genome assembly GCF_025147085.1 of Bacteroides sp. D2. NCBI lineage: Bacteria > Pseudomonadati > Bacteroidota > Bacteroidia > Bacteroidales > Bacteroidaceae > Bacteroides > Bacteroides sp. D2. The sequence continues at coordinate 929,579 of NZ_CP102261.1, forward strand.
TCTCACTTGTATCGCCCGTTTACACCCACAGCCAACCCCTATTCCACAACTCGTATTCTTGACTCCCCAAGTGGAAACCTCGAAAATCAGAGAAGAAAAAGGGTGCGCGTTTATTGATTTTCCTGTCAATGTGACTGCTATATACGAAACGTACAGCAACAATACAGTAGAACTGAATAAAATTATTGAAACAATCAACACCATTAAAAATGACACCAACGTTACCATCACACACATCAGCATTCACGGCTACGCTTCACCCGACGGACCTTACCGACTCAATGAGAAGTTGGCCCGTGAACGTACTCAATCTGTGAAAGAGTATGTAAATCAGCTATATGCATTCGACGGAGCGCATATCCAGACAGACTATACTCCTGAAGATTGGGAAGGATTTGAAGCTCTTCTCTGTGATACGACTTTTCAAGAGAAAGAAGCGATAATAAAAACCATAACAAGCGACATTCACCCCGATAGCAAGGAGAGAAAGCTAAAAAAGCACTTCCCTGCATTCTACGATTTTGTCCTGAAGCATTGGTTTACTCTACTTAGACATTCCGACTACACTATTGAGTATCGTGTACGCCCGTTTACTCTTGCAGAATCCCGGAAAGTCTTTACTACAAACCCTAAAAATTTGAGTCTTGAAGAAATGTTTCGTCTCGCACTTGCCAGTACACCTGGAAGCGAAACTTATAATCAGATTTTCATGACTGCCGTACAACTATTTCCCGATAATCCCACAGCCAACCTGAATGCCGCCTGCATAGCCTTGATGCAAAGAGACGTCCAAACAGCTGCCACTTATTTGGAAAAAGCTCCGAAAGTACCGGAAACAATATTAGCAAAAGGAGTTCTATGCTTTCTTAAAAACAACTATGAAGAAGCAGAGTACTTATTCAGACAAGCTCAAAAAGCAGGACTATCACAAGCGGATAATAATCTGCAATTAGTCCGTGCACTAAAATAAACACTCATTAAAACCAAATGTAAAATGAAAAGATTCAGTAAATTAATGTCACTGCTTTTATTCGCAGCAGTCACACAGTACAGTTGCATCAATGATGCAGATGTTGTCATCGCCGATGATACTCATTCAGAGTCAAATGGCAATCTCGCCTTGTTCTTCGAGATTCCAAACGTTGCTACCAGTCGAAGTGCCGAATCGTCCGGCGTTACCACCGAAGGTTCTAAAGAAGAATATGCGGTAAAGAGTCTCACTGTTTATCTATTTGACTCGACCACAAAAACGCTCAAAGATCAGCAGGAACTGAAGAACATCAACCGGACAGTTACGAGCGGTCAAAATATACAGTACACCGCCGACAAAATCACTGTAAATCCGGGAACTTATAACATCTTTGCCATAGCTAACGGAAAAGCAATCACAGGAAATATCAGCACACAAGAGGCTTTTCTGAATGCAGTTGATGCCGTAACTTACAGTGCAGGAAAAATTCCAAGCGTACCCGAAAACGGTTTCGTTATGACCAATCGTGGAGCTGCCAATCTGAACGTTGAAGTGAAAAAACCTACAGACTCCGATAAAGTGACTAGTGTATCCATCGGTCTTGAACGCGTGGTTGCCAAAGTTGAACTGACTCAAACACAAGAAACTTTCCCACTAACAGACCCATCCGGAAAGACCTACTGTACAATCAAACTGAACAATTTTAGAATGTTGAACTTGGCAACCCAGTTTTATACTTTCCGCCATACAGCAGTACTGAACAGTTTTCAGGAACCAGACTCATATACTGATGAAAACTTCGGTGATATCAACGACAACAATGGTTATGTTATCGATCCTTATTTCTTCAAGAAAACAGTGGAGAACGCCGGGGACTTTACAAACGCCGACGGTTTCTTTGCACAAGCTCTAGTACAGTTGGATATCAACGACGGCAACTGGGCAGGCATGGCTCAAGCTAACAGCTGGTCACATATCTACTGCCTGGAAAACTGTATGTTCCTTGACGCCCAACTGAATGCATACAGCACGGGAGTTATGTTCAAAGCCAACATGGATATTGCCCCCGACCGCGTTTTCAATGAAAATGGCGATGTAGTTAGCAATCAGTCCAACTGGCCGACTAATATGTTCTACTTCAATTACAACTTTTATACCAGCGTAGATGCAATCCGTAAACTAGTCCTTAATAATTTGCCGGACGATGTCACTGACAACTCGACAACAGAAGAGCTAGCTCGATATAGTATCAAACGTTTCAAGAAAACGGAAAACTACTCTTGTTATTACAATTACTGGATCAAACACCTTGATAATAATTCTCCGGAAATGGGTGTTATGGAATTCGGTATCGTACGCAACAATATATACAGATTGTCAGTCAACAAAATTGCAGGACTCGGTAGCGGCGAACCTTTCATCGACCCGGATCAGCCGGATGAATATAAAGCCGAACTAGACATCAATTTCAATGTTTTTCCGTGGGCCGTACGTAATCAAGATGTAGAACTTGAATAAGTATTGGCCACCCGAACTAAATTTATTATAAATGCGTCCATTTTTACTCTATATTATCAGTGCCATCGCCTTGTTCTCATCCTGCAACTGGGTGAACGACGACTTGTCAGACTGCCCTTCCGGGACTTGGCTGAAAATCTCGTATACCTATAATATACTAGATGTGGACGCTGCCTCCACACAAGTAAGCGACATTACCATCCTTGCTTTCGACAAGGATGATAAATATGTGGATCGAGTGGACGTAGACAGCATTACATTACATCAAGGCTACTGTATGGTAAGAGTACCGTTTCCCGAAGGAACTTATCGTTTGCTTATATGGGGAGGGACATCCAACCACATGTACCAGCTCCCTAATCTCAAAGCTGGACAAACGGAACGAAGGTCCCTGAATATATCATTGGCATGCGATAATAAGAATCAGTCGAACAAGAAACTGAATGCACTCTTTTACAGTAGCCTTGAAAATATTACTATTAGTCAAAAATATCAGGTTATTACCGCCAATTTAGTGAAAGATACTAATTATTTCTCATGCATTCTTCAAGATGAAGCAAATGCCCCTCTAAGCCAAGAGGACTTTTCCTTTACTCTGGAATCTGCCAACGGAATAATAGACTACACAAACACACCGGTCGGTACAACTCCAGTCTACTATCTTCCATACCAGAAGGAAGTGGCTGTAATGTCCGAGCAAACTCCGGTCATCCATGCGAGATTAAATACATTACGTATCATGAAAGGAGATCAGACAACCTTATCGATCAAACATATACCAAGCGGCCAGAACATTCTTCGTCTCCCACTCACTCAATATCTGTTGTTATCCAAAATCTACAATGATATAGGTGAAATGAGTGACCAGGAGTATCTCGACCGTCAGGACTCATATACGCTTTTGTTCTTTATCCAGCCATCAGATACCGGAATTCCGCAGATATGCCCAAGAATGCAAGTTAACGGATGGATTATACGCCTGAACAACTCCGAACTGGAGTCTTAAAAACGTGTGACGAAATAGTATGTAAACAATATTTAGGTGAGATGTATTTACAAAGGCTACTGCGAAGTACCCTAGTGGGCTCTTTTGCCCTCTGCTCATGTAATGTTTCCCACTACATGTAGCGTCTTAATAAAACGATTTTTCAAAGAAAATATCGTTTTATTAAAATTGTTTGTTTTGTTTGTGTTTAGTGCATTCTGTCCAAGCGAGGAGAGAATGCACTTTTTTTTGTTACAAGAGAAATCACAAAAATAAGCAGCCTTTTTATTCCATTATAATATAATAAGGTAAATGGAAGAGAACATCTTCCAGTATTTTTCACTGGGGAGATTTTTTTTATAAAAACTGAAACCATCTATTTTATTGAATATCAATATAAAAGAATGGCCACTTTGAAAAAAAACACATATTCAATGAAAAATTTCCTATAAATCATTTGTCAGTTTCAAAAAAGTTCCTACCTTTGCATCCGCAATCGAGAAACAAACACAGATTCGAGAAAGCAAAATGCAGAAATGCAACAACAGGATGGCCCGTTCGTCTATCGGTTAGGACGCAAGATTTTCATTCTTGAAAGGGGGGTTCGACTCCCCCACGGGCTACAAGTTAAAAGAATAAAGAACTAAAAAAATAGATTAGTCGAGATGGCAAATCATAAATCATCACTGAAAAGAATCAGACAAGAAGAGACAAGAAGACTTCACAACAGATATTATGGCAAGACCATGAGAAATGCTGTTAGAAAGCTTCGTGCAACTACTGATAAAGCAGAAGCAGTTGCAATGTACCCAGGCATTACAAAGATGTTGGATAAGTTGGCTAAAGTGAATATCATTCACAAGAACAAAGCTAGCAATCTGAAATCTAAGTTGGCTCTTTACATCAACAAGCTCGCTTAATAATAAGAATTTAACAATTCTATATAGCATCCAGGCTGAACTTTTAAGTTCGGCCTTTCTTGTTTATAACCAACTGAATATCAAACTTATCAAGAAAGCGGAGAATCAACCCGCATTCTTTATTTTTCACTGATTATTCTTCGCCAAGTCGACAATTTTCACTATATTTGCTCCGTTATTAAAGTTAGAAAGGCAATTATGAGCGAAGAACAAATCACTCCCAATAACGGGTCTTATTCTGCGGATAGCATCCAGGTATTGGAAGGTCTTGAAGCAGTAAGAAAACGCCCTGCGATGTACATTGGTGACATCAGCGTCAAGGGACTTCACCATTTGGTATACGAAATCGTTGACAACTCTATCGACGAAGCATTGGCCGGCTATTGCGACCATATCGAAGTAACAATCAACGAAGACAATTCAATCACAGTACAGGACAACGGACGCGGTATTCCGGTGGACTATCACGAGAAAGAAAAGAAGTCGGCACTGGAAGTTGCCATGACCGTACTACATGCCGGAGGTAAATTCGACAAGGGTTCTTACAAGGTATCCGGAGGTTTGCACGGTGTAGGTATGTCTTGCGTAAACGCGCTGTCTACCCACATGACTACGCAAGTATTCCGTGATGGTAAAATCTATCAGCAGGAGTACGAGATCGGTAAACCGCTTTACTCTGTAAAAGAAGTCGGTACAGCCGACATCACGGGAACCCGCCAACAATTCTGGCCGGACAATACCATCTTTACAGAAACGGTATACGATTACAAGATTCTGGCTTCACGCCTGCGCGAGTTGGCTTATCTGAACGCTGGTCTCCGCATCACCCTGACGGACCGTCGGGTTGTGAACGAGGACGGAAGCTTCAAGGGTGAGCAGTTTTATTCAGAAGAAGGTTTGAGAGAGTTTGTACGTTTTATCGAGTCTTCACGCGAACACTTGATTAACGACGTTATCTATCTGAACTCGGAAAAACAGGGAATTCCTATTGAAGTGGCTATCATGTACAATACCGGATTCTCCGAAAACGTTCACTCATACGTTAACAATATCAACACCATCGAAGGTGGTACACACCTGGCAGGTTTCCGTCGTGCGCTGACCCGTACGTTGAAGAAATATGCTGAAGACAGCAAGATGCTGGAAAAGGTGAAGGTTGAAATCTCGGGAGATGACTTCCGTGAAGGTTTGACCGCTGTTATTTCTGTAAAAGTAGCTGAACCGCAGTTTGAAGGACAGACTAAAACGAAGTTGGGTAACAACGAAGTGATGGGTGCTGTTGACCAGGCAGTAGGTGAAGTATTGGCATATTATCTGGAAGAACATCCGAAGGAAGCAAAAACAATTGTAGACAAGGTGATTCTCGCTGCTACCGCACGTCATGCAGCAAGAAAAGCTCGTGAAATGGTACAACGCAAGTCTCCAATGTCAGGAGGCGGTCTGCCGGGTAAATTGGCCGACTGTTCGGATAAGGATGCAACGAAGTGCGAATTATTCCTCGTCGAGGGAGATTCGGCAGGTGGTACTGCCAAGCAAGGACGTAACCGTATGTTCCAGGCTATCCTCCCATTGCGCGGTAAGATTCTGAACGTGGAGAAAGCCATGTATCACAAGGCTTTGGAAAGTGATGAAATCCGCAACATCTACACAGCTCTCGGTGTTACTATCGGAACTGAAGAGGACAGCAAGGAAGCAAATATCCAGAAGCTGCGCTATCATAAGATTATCATCATGACCGATGCCGACGTCGATGGTTCTCACATCGACACACTGATTATGACGTTCTTCTTCCGCTATATGCCACAGATTATTCAGAATGGCTATTTGTACATCGCTACTCCCCCGCTCTACCTTTGCAAAAAAGGTAAAGTAGAAGAGTATTGCTGGACAGATGCACAGCGCCAGAAGTTTATCGATACTTACGGCGGCGGTTCGGAAAATGCTGTTCATACGCAACGCTACAAAGGTTTGGGTGAAATGAACGCACAGCAGTTGTGGGAAACAACTATGGACCCCGAAAACCGTATGTTGAAACAAGTAAATATTGACAACGCTGCTGAAGCCGATTATATCTTCTCTATGTTGATGGGTGAAGATGTAGGACCACGCCGCGAGTTTATTGAAGAAAATGCAACGTATGCAAATATCGATACATAATTAAATAATTACGTTTTATAAACCAACCTCACATCTTACAACGAGGAAACGCCGATGGCGAAGGAACATCCTTCGATCGGCGTTTTTCTTTTGCCCAAAGGGGCTCTATGTTCGAATAGTTCAACTACCTATCTCTTAATAAAAGCTAACAGCAGAAACGTTTTCCATACAAAATCACTATCTTGCATAAAAAGCAAAGAAAACATAACTATGAAAATGAAAACTACTGCTCCTAATCCGTTATTTGCAAAGATCAGGTTGTTTCTTATTGTATTGACTTCCTGCGTGATCGCCACTTGTATTTTCTTGATTATTATTCATCCGGAAGTATGGATGATACCGGCATGCGGAATTATTATCGCATTGTGTATTTTACTATATCAGGTATATTGCATACGCAAGAACCGGAAGAGAATTTAAATGTACTGTTGCTTTTTCAGTTCTTCGGCAACAGTAACCAATTCTTTGTACCATTCTTCACCGAACTTACGGATTAAAGGCTCTTTCAAAAACTGATATACAGGAAGATTCTCTTTTTTTCCCAGCAAAACCGCTGCTTTGCATACGTCCCAACGATTATAATTCACCGCTTTATAAGGTCCGTAATCTCCAATCCGGATAGGATAAAGATGGCAGGACACCGGTTTATAGAAGGCAGTCTTTCCCTCTCGATAGGCCTTTTCGATCGCGCAATAGCAGCAGCCATTCTCATCATAACAAGTAAACACACAGTCCTTATTATTGACAATAGAAGTCACCAAATCACCTTCCTGATCCGTATATACCCCCCCTTGCTTTTCAATCACCGCACGTGCTTCCGGAGCCAGTTCGTCCCAGATAACCGGCAAAACCTCTTCCAGCTCCATCACCTCATCCAGCTCTACCGGAGCACCGGCATCACCTTCAATGCAACAAGCACCCTTACAGGCACCCAGGTCGCAAAGAAACTTCTCCTGAAATACATCAAGAGATACTACTACATCACCTATTTGTATCATTTTAAATTGAGAGTTGAGAATTAAAAATTGAGAAATAAATGTTTTGGTTTATTTTTTAAGTGAATCTTTCATAGACTTAACAATGCAAACTAAAAGCGCAACCAATTCATTGCAATCTGAAGAAATAGATTGATAGACTATTTCGTCCATATAATGAGTATCCTTCAATAAAGAAAGCCAATAAGATGTTTCATTTGCTTCTTTCAGTGCAACATTCATTTTATTCAAGAAGTCTGCACCACTCTGTGCATGATGAGCTTCAGCAACCAAAGCTCCGATAGCAGTTCCACTGCGTAATAACTGTTTTGATAAAACAAACTCTTTTTCAGATTCTGCTAAAAACTTGTATGCGTTTACTATACGAATAGCAAACGCATACGATTTAATATGAATAGCATTATTCTTAGCTATCATTTTTTAATTTTTAATTCTCAACTCTCAATTTATTAAAACGTTTCCGTCCATTTCAGCCGGAGCAGCCAGACCCATAATCTTGAGAATAGTCGGAGCAACATCTGCCAAACGACCGTTTTCTACTTTCGCAGCTTTGTTCTCTGTTACATAAATACAAGGAACAGGGTTCAAAGAGTGAGCAGTGTTAGGAGTACCGTCTTCGTTCAAAGCGTGGTCAGCATTACCATGATCGGCAATGATAATTGCTTCGTAATCCTGTGCTTTGGCAGCTTCGATTACATCTTTCACGCAAGCATCTACAGCAATAACAGCTTTCTCGATTGCTTCATAAATACCGGTATGACCTACCATGTCACCATTAGCGAAGTTCACTACGATGAAATCATATTTGTTCTCGTTGATGGCAGCCACCAATTTGTCTTTTACTTCGAAAGCACTCATTTCCGGCTTCAAGTCGTAAGTAGCCACTTTGGGAGAAGGAACAAGGATACGATCTTCTTTATCAAACGGAGTTTCACGTCCACCATTGAAGAAGAATGTTACGTGCGCATACTTTTCTGTTTCAGCGATATGAAGTTGGCTCAAGCCTTTAGAAGCAAGATATTCGCCTAATGTATTAGATACATTATCTTTGTCGAACAGGATATGAACGCCCTTGAAAGAAGCATCGTACGGAGTCATACAGTAATATTGCAGCCCTGGGATGGTGTGCATACCTGCTTCCGGCATATCTTGTTGAGTCAATACAACAGTCAACTCTTTGGCACGGTCATTACGGTAATTGAAGAAGATAACAACATCACCTTCTTTGATTGTTCCGTCGCAGTTGGCATTCACAATCGGTTTGATGAATTCATCTGTAACACCTGCATTATAAGACTCCTGCATAGCCTGAACCATATCGGTAGCTTTCTCACCTATGCCGTTTACAAGCAGGTCATAAGCTTCTTTTACACGTTCCCAACGTTTGTCACGGTCCATAGCGTAATAACGGCCGATGATAGAAGCAATCTTGCCTGCTGATTTCTCACAGTGTGCAGAAAGTTCTTCGATAAAGCCTTTACCACTCTTCGGGTCAGTGTCACGACCATCCATGAAGCAGTGGATAAATGTATTGTCGATATTATATTCTTTAGCGATATCGCAAAGTTTGAAGAGATGAACGAGTGAGCTGTGTACGCCACCGTTAGAAGTCAGCCCCATAAAGTGAACACTCTTTCCGTTTTCTTTTGCATAAGAGAAAGCAGAAACGACTTCAGGATTTTTCAGGATGCTATTGTCAGCACATGCACGATTGATTTTTACCAAATCCTGATAAACTACGCGTCCGGCACCGATATTCAAGTGACCTACTTCCGAGTTACCCATCTGTCCGTCGGGCAAACCTACGTTTTCACCGCTTGCCTGAAGTTGAGAGTGAGGATAAGTAGTCGTCAGATAATCCCAGTAAGGAGTGGGAGTGTTGAAGATTACGTCGTCTTTCTTTTGGTCACCTAATCCCCAACCATCGAGGATCATTAAAAGGGCTTTCTTACTCATAATATTTCAATATTTAAATTATCACTCTGATTTTCGGGCGCAAAGGTACAAAAAAGATGGTTACGTAAACGTTTAATCTATGTTAAGTTACAGGGCAGAAGTACACCAGACTATGGATATTTTTCTTACTTTGTAAAATTACTTTCAATATGTTGATCGAAAAACTATTATTATGAAAACAACTTTATTTTGTATCTTACTTTTGTTATCGGGTATAGTATCCGCACAAACAATCGACCATCCTCCTTTCAAAGCCCGATCAGGAAGTATTTCCAACATCACCCGCATAGAGCGCACTCCCGAGAACACAAGAGTATATATTCATGCTATCTTCCGCCCACACTGGTGGATCATGGAAGATGGAGATACCTATCTGGAAGATGCCGCAACCGGCAAGAAATATCTGTTCAAAAGTGCTGAAGGCATCGAACTTAAAAAAGAAGTCTATATGCCGGATTCAGGAACGATGGATTATGTGCTGGTTTTCGAGCCGTTACCGTCAGAAACACAGAGTATTCATTTTCTCAATCCTACTGACCCCGAAGGTAATATTTATGACATATCGCTGGTTCCGCAAAAGAAGAAAGATTCTTCTCCACTAGTCACCATCAAAGGCAATTGGTTCAAAACGGACGGTTCCGGTTCATGGGAATATGGAGTTTACGACTCCATCAGCATTCTGAATAACCGGATATACACCAATGAAAATATCCGAAAAAAAGGAAAGCGGATTGAAATGACTTTAAAAGATAGAGAGAGTCAGGAGGAAATGACTTTATCATTCACCCCGCAAAAAGACGGCACGTGTAAGATTCAGCAGAAAGGAGCGGAAGAATTAGTGTACAGCAAGGAGAGAACTCCAATTACACAGGTTGCTGCAGAACCTGATTTTAAGCAGTTCTTCCGCCAGGATTCAACTTATCTGCAAGGGTATATAAACGGATACGATCCTCGTTTAGGATTTGACACCGGTCTTATTTATCTGTCAAATGAACTGACCCGTGAAGATTATCCGACCGTCATCCAGATAGCCCCGAACGGTAGTTTTAGCTGTCGATTTATCATTAATCATCCGATAGAATCATCGGTAGTACTGGGACACAACTGGATTCCATTCTATATTGAACCCGGACAAACTCTCACCATGTATATCGACTGGGAAGCTGTAATGGCACGCAGCCGTGCACGCGATCATTACTTCCCTATCAGGAACACAGCATATATGGGTCCATCCGCCTCTCTCTCCTACCTCCTGAAAGACTTTGATAACCTGATTACCTATCGCTATGAGGACTTATCGAAATCGCAAAAGACATTAACCCCCGACCAATACAAGGAGCACATGAAGCCTATCATTGCACAATGGAAACAGGTTGCAGACTCTGTAAGCCAAATCTATCAGCCCTCTCTCAAGGCAGTTCATCTGATAAAGAACAAGGTAGATTTGCAAGCCGGAAGTATGCTTTTTGATTTCTTGATGAGCAGAGATTATTACGCAAAGCAAGATAGCACCAATCAGGCGCTGAAAGTAAAGGAAGACGATTCCTATTACAGTTTCTTGAAAGATATGCCACTCAATGATGTAACCGTACTTGCGAATACAAACGCAAGTACATTTATCAACCGTTTCGAATACATGGACCTGTTCCGGGAAGCATATTCCGGCCAGTCTTTTTCTCCATCAGACAGCATTGATTATACTTATCCGAAGAAACCTCTATTGACTTTCCTTAAAGAAAAAGGTGTGAAACTAAATAAGGAGCAGGAAGCAATAAGACTTAGACAGGAGAAGTTGGCCGGAACTACTGCCAAAATTATAATGAGGCAGCTAATTGCAGAGAACGAGAAGATGGCATCGCTCTATGAAAAAGAACAAAAACTCATACAAGAATATGTGGCATTATATTCCGAGAAAAAGGAAGAATCCCAGCAGGATAAGGATAGAATCTTTATAAAAATGAACCAGAAATATGATTTCAAGAAAGATTCCATCATTGCACAATTATATCCTACTCCCAATCCCTTGCTCTGGCAAATAGCCAAAGTGCGGAGCCTTAATTTTAATTTAGGAAATATCAAAGACAGCCAAATAGCCCATGAATATGTGGATAGCATCAAACAAATATTCACCGAACCGTTTCTCGCAGCAGAAGCTGAACGAGTGCTGGAAAAAGCACACCCGAAAGATAGGGCGAGATCTTATCAGTTGCCTGAAGGAAAAGCGACTGAAGTATTCCGCAACATCATAAAAAATCATTCAGATAAGGTTCTATTTGTCGATTTCTGGGCAACGACTTGTGGCCCTTGTCGTGCAGGAATAGAGGCAACTGCCGATTTACGCAAAAAATATAAAGATCATCCGGAGTTTCAGTTCATCTATATCACAAGTCAGAAAGATTCGCCCGAGAAAGACTACCAAAAATATGTAGAGAAGAATCTAAAAGGAGAAGCCTGTTATTATGTTTCGGAGGCAGAGTTCAATTATCTGCGTCAACTATTCCAGTTCAATGGTATTCCACACTATGAACTTGTTGAAAAAGATGGTAGCATATCCAAAGAGCGTTTAAGCAGTTACAATATCAGGAAATATCTGGATAATCATTTCGAAGGAAAAACAGAATAGTAACGGAGCCTCTAAATAAAGGGCACGAATAAAAGAATATCAAAAAAGCGATACAAAGGGCGGAACCCTCTTCATTTTTCCGTACCTTTGCATCGCTTTTAAATTAAAATCATAGAAATATGGACGATTCAAACCCGCGAACGTGCACAACTAGTATTAATTAAAGCGAACAGAGTCATTGAAACCTGATGCCTCTGCTCGTGTCAAACAAACGAAAGGAGGCAATAAGATGAGAACGTATCTTTATTGTGAAGCTGGCTTTGTGGAAAAAGCTCAATGGCTTCCTAACAGCTGGGTAAATGTAGTATGCCCAAATAATGATGACTTTGAATTTCTAACTCAAACTCTCAACGTACCCGAATCATTTCTTAATGACATAGCCGATACAGACGAACGTCCGCGTACGGATACGGAAGGTAACTGGTTATTGACCATTCTTCGTATCCCTGTGCAGATTGCGCAAAACAGCACTCTGCCTTTCAGCACCGTACCAATCGGTATCATCACCAATAATGAAATCATTGTGTCCGTCTGTTATCATAACACTGATCTATTACCGGATTTTATTGAGCATACCCGCCGAAAAGGGATTGTTGTGCGCAACAAACTGGATCTGATTCTCCGGATCATCTATTCTTCTGCCGTATGGTTCCTGAAATACCTAAAGCAGATAAACATAGACATCAGCGCCGCAGAAAAGGAACTGGAACGAAGCATCCGCAACGAGGACCTGCTCCGGCTGATGAGACTGCAGAAAACATTGGTCTACTTCAATACTTCCATCCGTGGAAATGAAGTAATGATAGGAAAATTAAGGACTATTTTCCAGGATACGGATTATCTGGACACTGAACTAGTGGAAGATGTGATTATCGAATTGAAACAGGCACTTAACACGGTGAATATTTACAGTGACATTCTCACTGGAACAATGGATGCTTTTGCCTCCATTATCTCCAATAACGTGAATACGATCATGAAACGCATGACAAGTCTGTCCATTGTCCTGATGCTCCCGACATTGATTGCCAGTTTCTATGGTATGAATGTGGATATTCATCTGGAAGAGGTACCCTTTGCTTTCTCTTTAATCGTACTATTTTCCATCGGATTGTCAACTCTTGCGTTTGTGATATTCCGGAAGATAAAATGGTTCTAAATATTTTACAGAAGGCGTCTAAAAGGTCTTAAATTTATCCTTCCTTACTACAATTGGAGTACATCTCAAAAGTTTTGTTTCTAATCTTCTTGAGATACACTTCGATTGTAGTAAAGGGAAATCTTTCATTTTATAGGTCTTTAGAACTCTTACAATATCACTTCCTATCTATTGCTTCAAATATCCTTCGGGCAATCATTCTCATACCCTTATCATTGGGATGTGTGATTATAAAATCCTGTTTTACTTTATAGGGTTTGTTTGATGTACTATACAATATATCACCAATCTCTGGATAGACTCCTTGCTGCTCACTGATCCATGCTAGTGGAACATATTCGGCTCCACTTCGACTTGCTGCACTAATCAATGCCTCTTCTTTGTCAGCATCCGGCCAAAAGCAACCGGTAATAATAATATTAGAAGCATATTTCTTGCATACCTCTACAAGGTCAAGAATCTTCGTTTTAAACAATTCCTTATTACGTACATTTTCTCCAAGTCTTATCACTATCAAATCTTTATTTTGACATTCCTCTCCAATCAGAGAGTCAATATTACAATTTAAGTTCTGCTCCCAATATGCAATATTCAGTGGGGTGACGGTTGACAAATCATTATACTGTTTAAGCATAGACTGAAGCTGATGACAATAGTCATACTCTTCTTTCGACGCTGCCATCCCCCAATCAGAAAGCCAGTCAATATCGCGTTTCACTCCATGTTTGGTTATCGAGTTACCTAAACATAATACATTAGTTACCTTACTGACATCCAACGAAGTAGTTGATTTATAAACAGGATTGTTGACCGTAAACAGATAATTTCCTGATCCGACCTTTAACTTTATCCCTTCTTGGCAAGTTCCCATTTTAATGATACTTGTTACTGATGTCAAATCCACACCATAATCTGCTACATCTTCAAATGTTGCGGCAGGTAAACTGATTATCGCCTCACTATTGGCTGGAATAGAAACTTTCAATTCGTATTTTTCTCTACCTTTTTTCCATTCACAACGAATCATCCCATAAGGAGATTCATACGAAGTCACAGCAGATGTTATATCACCAACGAGTTGAGGAGTTATCACCACCGTCTTATATCCCAACGAGTTTTCTGCTTGACGTATACCACCTATACCACTATACAACCATTCCATTAAGTGTCCTAGCATAAAATGATTATTAGACACAAATCCAAATGCCTGCCACGATTCTGTAAGTGCTGTCGCATCATGTGCCAACTGCCAACCATAACCAGGAACATCATATCTACAATTCATTTTATAAATCAGTTCCGACAATTCATTAGCTTCCAAAGTACGTAATACGTATCTATACCCTATATCCCCAGCCGTCAATGCATAATTTCTGTTTTGTATATCACGAACCAGATTACCAAGCACAATCGGTTTATGAGCCTCATCTACCAAATCCATAAATAAAACGATTGCATTAGTCGTTTGGCTATTATGATCATAAATATTCGACGAAGAATCAAAGAATATACGATTAAAAGCAACTTTAATACTATCCGCTAACTTTTTATAGGTCTCCACATCTTCGGAAACGTCTAAAAGCCGGGCAATCTTCTGCATAATAACAGCGTTATAATAATAGGTTGCTGTTGCCGTCACTCCATTAGACGTTAATTGCGAATTCCCCGGAACATCTGGTCCTATGTCAAACCAATCGCCCAAGCCATAAGAGATTATATGATCTTTTGCACGGGAAGCCAGATAATTCATGTAATTTTTCATCGCAGGATAATATTCTATCAAAGCCCTGTCATCTCCATACCATAAATATGCATACCAAGAAGATATAATAAATGCGCTTCCCCATTCCGGCGTATCTTCGAACCCTTCTTTAAATCTTACATATTCGGGTGAGATAGAGGGGATTATCCCTTCTTCAGTTTGCGACAAACACATGTCTCTTATTATCTTGTTATACATCCGCGACATATTGTAACGATATTGTAGAGAGTATTGCATCAGATAAGCCTGTTCTACCCAGCCTAGTTTTTCCCTGTGAGGACAATCGGTCAATACACTGGCCATATTACTGCGCATGGCCCAATCTATAAGATTATGTATCTTATTAAACAAAGGATTGGAACAAGAAAAGCTCCCTGTTTCAGGAGTAGCTAGACAGGTCTGCAACCCGACAAGCCCTGTTATGATCGGAAGTTTATCCGGATTCTCCTCTCCTGCCGGAACCGCATCTTCCACTTCCACATAACGAAAACCATAATAGGTGAATTGCGGTTGCCATGTTTCAATGCACTGACCACCTCGAAGTTTATAAGCAAAATAAAAAGGCTCTCCCGATGCCGACTGATTGACTGTATGGTCCCGATTAAGTAATTCGGCAGGTATTAAACGTACACTCTGCCCTCTTTCACCTCTTATAGAAAGGCGAATTATTCCTGAAAAATTCTGTCCTAAATCATACACCCAATTTCCTTTCTCATTCTTATAATATTCAACTACGGGTATTTCCTCTCTCTGCTTGATCGGTTCTGTTTGCTGAGAAACCATTTTGGGAACATAATTGGAAACCAATACATCTTTCCAATTACTACTATCAAAACCCACATCCATCCACCCCGGTTGTTCTCGGGTTGCATCATAATCTTCCCCACCATATATACTAGAAAAAGTCACTGGACTTTCACTAACCCTCCACGATTTATCAGAAATAATCTCCTGAACAGAGTTGTCATCATAGACTATTCTCAAATGTAATCTCATTTTAGGGGCGCCATAGGAGATTAGCAATTTAAAATAACGTTCCTGTGGTACATTATAAAATCCGTTTCCAAGCATAACTCCCAGCACATTTTCCCCTCGTTGCAGCTGATCTGTTATATCAAATGATACATAAAAAGCTTCTTTATCATACAGAGTCCATCCGGCATCCAGAAAATGATCTCCCACCTTCTTACCATTCAGGAAGAAGTCAAAATGTCCCAAACCGGAAACATAAGCAAAAGCTCTACTTATGTTTTTTGCTTTCACACTAAATTGCTTCCGGAATTGAGGAAGCCTATACATTCCTACCTTTTGGGCAGGCAGAGCTTCTTTCTCCTGATAATGAATACCTCTCACTAGCTCTCTGTCTTTTTCCATTGAAATCCATAGAGCATTACCCCAGTCGGAATCTTCTAACAAACCAGTCGTAAATGTATTTATCTGACTCCATGCAGATGCCTTGTTTTCATCATCCCAGATTCTGACCTTCCAGTAATATACTTCAGACGATTTCAGTTTTACGCCTTCAAAAGGGATAAGAATTGATTTTTCAGAGAGGACCTTCCCACTATCCCATATATTGGCCTCACCATTCGTCAGTCTATCTTCTGAATCTGCCACGCACACCTGATAGGCATATTGTTTAAAATTACGTTTTTGAGCATATATCTTCCAACTAAAACGTGGAGACTGCGAATCTATTCCTATTGGGTTCCCGGCTTGTTCGGTAGTCAGGCAATAAACAGAGAAAAAGTTACCGGCAGACATATTCACCGTCGTCAATAACATAAGCAAAAGAGTTATCCTATACATCCCGTTTTTATTCTATGATTCTAACTTTGTTATTCTCAATCACTACATCTTTAATCGTCAACCTTTCGAGTCCCGTCGTATTAGGAGAATGATAAGATATTTTCAGGTTTCCGGCCTTGTCTTTGAACAACATTGCATGACCACCATCATCATCATTCAAAGGTTCCGGTATTTGTACCCATGGTCCCCGTACATTACCTGATTCCGACAACGCTTGACCGATACAATATTTGCCATCTTTGGTAAAACTAGACCACAACATCAGAAGTGCACCGTTCTCTAAACGATAAACAGTAGGAGCATCAGTCACATTACCAGTATTCTCACCTAAAGTGACCGGGCCCACCCACGGAGCTTCAGAAGCCTTAAACAACAAATATGGCTCACTATCCGTCACAGTCAAATCATCTTTCAGTTGTTGGACGTATATTTCCCCATCACCAACTTCCACCCATTCACGACAATAAAAAAGCCATGGAGTTCCTTCCTGATCAACATAAAGAGAGCCATCCAGACACGTCCATTCCTGTGGAGTGACAGCCTTATTTACTAATGGTTGAAAAGTCCCCATCACCCTATCCGAGGCCAGGACAGAAGTACCTCTCTTTATATTTGGTGCACTTAACGTAATAAACAAATAGAATTTATCTTTATACTTATAAAGATCAGGAGCCCAGAAATCTTCTTTCCCCCAAAATCCGGCAGAAGGAAGAAATGAATATCCATTTTCCTGCCAAGTAAGCAGATCTTTACTTTTGTATGATTTTACTTTCAGAGTACCATTTACACACAAGTAATAATAATCAGTATCCACATCGTAAAAAATGAAAGGGTCTCTTACTTTCAATTGACTTGCCTCAACCTCTGTTACTTTCTGCTGAATGTCATCCGTATTACTACAAGCAATAAACAATAAACTAAGCAATGCAAATGACTTACATAATAATTTTGATATCCTCATCATAGTCGTTTATTAATATTTATACTTATTATTTTTGCACTATATTATTTATACCTATCATATTTTCCATCAAGCATCACCTCTTTAACTGCTTCCAAATAGCCGAATCCATATTTCATATCAGGTAAGAGATAACCTCCCTCTATCCATTCATTCCAAGAAAAGACTGTAATCAGTTTCGGCAAATCCGGACGGGCATCGACATACTCCTTTGCCTTTTGAAGATATGTTGCAAAGCTTTGAGGAGAGTTGTTATAGTGTACTACATCCTTTTTAGTTTTATGAGGAAATCGTGGAGTATCGTCCCAACCAATAGAAGCATTGGGGAAATAAGGGACAGAAAGAGCCTCTACCCATTTCTCCATTCTTTCCATTGATTCTCTTCCCCAAGTCATATAATCTTCCGGATGCGGACCACCCCAGTTATAATGTGTCATACTGTTTATACCTAATTGCTCTATCTGTTTCAACATCGTCTTGTCAGGTATACCACCACCAATAATTGATTGTATATGAAGTTCGGGGAATCCGTACTTTTTCACCTGTTCTCTAAAATAATCTAATGCTTTACGAGCCTCATCTACAGTCCCGAAACTCTGAATGAACTTCTCCAGACCAAAAATGGAGAAAACAGGAGCCCCGTCTATCTTGAAATAGTTACTTTTTACAAAATATTGATTGATCACTCTATCCACTATGGTTTTAAAGTTTTTCCAGTCTACAGTAGCATCCCACAACAACGATTCATCGTTACCATATTTATGCACATTCCAATAGTTCTTCTTTACATCATGGTTGGCCCACATAATATAGAACTGCATCTTATCATTATTGTGTGCTTTCAAAAAGCCATCATTGATACAGCTTTCAAGAAACGGGCCCTCATCATACCAATACCAATCAAAAATGAAGACATTCACCCCATGTCGTGTAGCAGCATCAATCCATTTCTCCATCACTTGCGGATCATTATCCATTTCATATCCCCACAAAGGCTGTTTAGGCTGGTAGTGACCTTCAAAGCGAGGAGTAGCCTTTTTAATAATTTCCCACTCCCCCATTCCCTCCGGCCATAGTAGCTTACACCCTTTGGGATGGTCGTTATGGCACGAAGGCCAAACATAAGCAGCAACACTGTAATCAGGATGAGTATTCATTTCTGCCGTTTGTGCTGCCACCTGTCCGACAAAAGCAAACACAGCTGTTATATTCAACCAACAAAAAACAATATATTTGAGTCTATTCTTCTTTATCATTTCATTATCCAAAATTACGAACCGGTATTCTTCCGGCTCTGTTTATCACATCCTATAAATATTATCATTATCTCGACTGGCTACCTTATAAACAGCTAGTCATAAAAAAGTCACTCCCAAACAACGTTAGTCACAAACTCATTCTTTTGCACGAAATCATCTCCGGTAATCTTCGTTCCATTGACCAAATAACCCTCAATGTGTACATTAGATACCCGATGTTTCTCATCATAACCTTTCAATTCTATGCTGGAAGAAGAACCAACACAACGTATATTCCTGAATTGTACATTATCAATACTTCCACGAATAACATCACTTGACCATTGTGTTCCATAAACACCTAAAGAAATAGCCCTTCCCCAGTCTTTTGTGTCCATAGGCGTTTCACCCAACATTGCGCGTTCCCGTATCGGTTCCTCAATGGAAATATTATCGAAGATTACATTTTCAATATGCCCTCTATCACCATTCTGCATATCCATAGCCACCATGGTAAAACGAGGTACATAGCAATTGGATATCACAACATCCCGAATTGTATCAACTACCGTTTCCGCACCGAACTCAAATATCTTGCCCCAATCATTCCATAGCACACAATTGTCTACCCGAATACCTTCAATAATACGTTGTTCCTCATACGCCCACTGTAATCCCTTTATCGCTATATTATCGTCAAACGCTCTAATAAAAGAATTTTTTATGACTATATTACTACTATTTACTATATCAATTCCATCAGAATTGTAGCGCCAGAAGCCTATCAACTTTATATTATCAAATATAACCTGATTACAGCAAGAAGGTACGACTCCCCATTCATGTGCATCTCTCAATATAATTCCCCCAATATAAGCGTTACGTACCTTATGCAAACTAATCATGTTAGGGGCAGTCCCTCTTGCTATCCGGCTTGCATCAAGAATTCCTTTACCAATTATCTTGATATTAGAACTATTTTCACTACGAATAACTCCATAGACTACCGCCCCTTCATCTATATAAACAGTTTCATCGCTTTTCACATTAATCACTCCTGCTTCATGAACTCCAGGACCATAATAATGAATGCGACTATCCTCCTTATCCACCTGTGTATATTCCTTAGGGTTAACAAATAGATGTAAGGCTTCATGATGTCCGTTAATCTCGACGACAAACTGACAAGGATTAGCGACTTCAAATTCAATAGTATTTCCTTTCACCTCCGGAATGATCCCAAATTCTTTAGGACGTATATCACAACTCTCAATTTTTTTATCTGTTGTTATTCTCACGGTCTTGCCGGCTTCATAATCGAATGAAGCAAAAGATGCGATTTCCGTTTGTTCCAAAGGTCGTTGATATCCAGGCCAGTTCTGATTAACAGGGTACTTGGATACTCGTGCCTGATAAACGAACACAGGTTCTCCTCCTACTTCTATTTTGAAATTTCCAGAAAGAAGCTCACCTATATTCCTCGGATTACTTTTATCCGTACAACAAGTTATACTTATCACTAAAAACACAATGAATACATATTTCAAATACATAGTTATCTTTTTTACAATATTGCAGTGATGGAACAATTGAACAGAAGATACCTAAACTAATATACTTTTCAGGCATCTTCCACTCTTTTAGATTAATTTTGATAGCCCGGATTCTCCTGCAAATTAGGATTATTTCCTGTACGCGACAGTGTGATAGGGAAATAATAATTATGCTCATAGAAATTGGGAGATGTACCTGTACCATCCACATTATCCAACACCTGAAGCCGATACTTACCGGTTTCATAATCCAAAATATAACGTAATCCGGAATTGGGTTTGGAAAGGACATCCACCGCAATCCTCCAACGACGTACATCCCAGTAGCGATGTCCTTCAAAAGCCAATTCCACCTTCCGCTCGTGACGTATTTTATCACGATCTATCGACTCAAGAGGTGCTATCCCTGCACGCTCTCTTATTTCATTCACTGCTCCTAACGCCTCTCCTGTTTCTCCCAGTTCAAAAGCTGCTTCTGCCAGATTTAACAACACCTCTCCATATCTGAAAACAAGATAGTCAGTGCTTGAGATGCCAGGAAACTGAAGTGTATTATTACCCTCATCCAGATATTTCATTATGCCAAACCCTGTCCCAAACCCATTATCTACAGACTGAGTTCCTAGTGCCAGTACCCCTTGGTATGAACCATCATTCTGTATTGTTCCATCAGGCAGGCGAAGCCCGTTATGGTAATCAACCATCGTTCCTTTCCAAGCTGTATTTTGTGTATAAATTGTGGCAAAAAAACGCGGATCCTTGTTTGCCCATAATTCATCTGTTGTCCATAACCCTTGTTGAATCTGCATCCGGTCCAATATTCCAGACGTTCCATCAATATGTTCAAATGCTTCAACCATCTCAAGATAAGGAGCATCTTTATTTCCTGCACCCCATGCTTGCGGTTTGGGACATTGTGCAAAATCATATCCCCATGAATGTCCGCCGCTATAATCTCCACTGTTTATTGAAGTGGGAGAATCATTATGTCGTCTGGCTAAAATAACCTCACAATTATTTTTGACGAGAAAGATATTCTTAAAATTACTTACCTTATCTGCATTTACATCATAAAGAGAGTGTTTCTTGCCTATCTCTTTCGATGCTTTATAAGACTCCCGATAATAATGTTCAGCCAATGACGATGGGATTCCCAATAAACCATTCATTTGTACTTTTCCAAATTGAGCAATACTTCCCGCATACAATGCTGCACGACTCTTTAGTGCTAATGCAGCGTATTTCGATGGTCTACCCAAGTTATCATCTCCAACCGTTTCATACAGGTATTCATTATTTATAATATCATCCATTTCTGAAAGAATAAAGTCATAAACCTCCTGCTCCGAGTTACGGCTTGGATACAACTCCTCCCAAGGCTCATCCAACGCTTGTGGAACAGTTATCAAAGGAACGCCGCCATAACGTTTCACCATGGCAAAATAATTATACGCTCTTAAAAAACGTGCTTCTGCCACCCGCTCGTTTTTCAACTCCTCTGCTACCGGAGAACCGGGAACACGCTGAATAAATTCATTCAATGCACGAATAGTATTATAAGGGAGTTCCCACCATTCCAAGAATCCTCCACCAATAGTCAATCCCCCCGCCTTATAAGTTCTGACTGCATCCGTATTGTATGCCCAGTTTACTTTAGCCTCATCTGCAATCTCATTAATCCAACACATCCCCATTCCCAACTCACTTTGCCAGAAGTTTCCTCCATCAGTAAAATATCCGGGAGTTTCGTTTACCATTACAGAAGTCTGATAATAACACTCAGCCAAATAACTATCAATCAGAACCGGATCACTCCATACTGCATTATCAGAAATTATATCCAAAGGCTCTTTATCTAAGATATCCAAGCAGGATGTCATCATAAACAATCCTAAAAATAAAAGACTCTTTATCTTTTTCATAGCATGCATATTTATTTATATTTTAAAATGAAATATTCAATCCCAAACTTATTGTACGCTGTTGAGGATAATAATATCCCACATTCTGTGCTTCGGGGTCAATTCCATATTTACCCAAACGATTAAATGTCAATAAATTTGTTCCGGACAAATAAACTCTGGCATTATTTATATGGCACTTCTCCAAAAGTTGTCTAGGCAGACTATACCCCAATGATGCTACTTTCAATCGCAAATATCCTGCCTTCTTATAGGTAAAGTCCGAAGTGTAACTATTAGTAGACACACCTCCTAAACGTGGATAAATGGCATTAGCGTCATTATTCTCCGGACTCCATCTTTCTTCATAAAGTAAAGTGGAATACAATCCATTACTTATGTTCTGATTATATCCAAAAGCGCCTTGGAAAAGCATACTAAGGTCAAATCCTTTATAAGACAAAGCAACATTGAGGCCATATATCCAGTGAGGAAGAGTACTACCACCTATCTCTTTCTGATCTTTCCAGTTAATAATACCATCTCCGTTCAAATCTTTATACCGCACATCCCCCGGTTTAAGCATAGCATTCCCTTGTAGATCCTCATAATATGGAGCCACATCTATTTCGGTCTGACTGGTAAATAATCCATCAGAGACATATCCATACACACAGTCTGTCCACTTTCCGCTTTGTTTAAAGATTCGAGCCTGATCGGAATCTGTATAATCAGGTTCTTCATAATATTTCCATTTGGCACGTGACCAAGAAATGTTTCCACTTACATCATATCTCAGCTGATTCACAGTACCTGAAGTTCCCAGTTTTACTTCAAATCCCCTATCATTAAGACTATTAATATTCTCCGGTGGCAAATTCGCTCCAAAAGTTGAAGGTAGCGACATTAACCGTGTAGCAGGAATACCTGTACGTTCACGATAAAATACATCCACCTCTCCATATAATTTCCGATCAAAGAAAGAGTAATCAATACCCACATTGGCTATTTCCACCTTTTCCCATGTCAAATTAGGATTGGCCAAACCTGTGGAAACCATTCCTTGAACCGATTCTTTGCCCAACAGATAAGCATGCCCATAAGTATAACCAGACAAATACTGAAAATTACCTACACCATCATTTCCTGATTGCCCATAACTTAAACGTAATTTCAGATTATCTATAAAACGTATCTGTGATATAAACTTTTCTTCTGAAAGCATCCATCCTACAGATACACTAGGAAAATACCCCCAACGTTTTCCTGGAGGAAATTTAGCTGATGCATCAGCACGGAGAATTGTTTCTAATAAATACTTATTCTTATAGCTGTAATTAACCCTCCCAACAAAACTCATACGCCCCATTTCGTTTGCATAGCCATTGTTGGTCATCCCCTCGGTGCTACCTGCAAACATCTGGTCAATAGCAGTCATCATAAAGTCTTTTCTTGAAGCAAACAAATAGTCACCCGAATAATTGATTGCTTCATATAAGGCCATAGCTGTCAGATGATGAGTATCGTTAAAACTATTCTCATAATTTATAGAGTATTGTTGCGTAAATGTTTCCGATCGTGAATGTGCTTGGCTCAATGAAGCCTTGGAACCATACGTCCCAGCTAATGTATAAATATCACTGGCAGGATCATAAGTATAAAGATCTACCGGCTTATTGAAGATCTTATTAAATGAATAAACCTTCCGATAGCTCTCAAACATCTTAATAGACAACCCTTTCACAGATTTAAACTTATACTCCAATGAAGCTGTTCCACGTAAATCTTCGCCACGGGCATCATCATATCCGCTTATATCTCTATTAGAACTGACATGCAAACCACCAACACCTGCCCCAAAAGCATATGGAATTCTATCAGGATCAGGTAAAGTAGATGGATAATATGGAAGAGTATTCCAATAATCTTGCCAAATAGTTCCTCCTACTCCCATACTACGTGTTGTATAGTTCCTTTGTTCCTGGCTATAAGCAAGATCCAGCCTTAAAGTCAAATTATCCAAAATCTTGGCATCAATATTAGATTGTAAATTGAACCTCTCATAATTTCCCCCATTCTTTTTAATCATCGTTTCCTGATTCAGATAACCAAAAAAACCATAAAATTTAAGTCTGTCATTTCCACCCCGGATAGAAATGTTATGTTGTTGTTCCGGAGCCCAGTCCCTAATAAGCTCTTTATACCAATTAGTATTTGGAAAAAGAGGATCCGTGCCGTCATAGTACTTCTGTATCTGTTCTTCTGTAAACGGAGCACTAGCTTCAGGTTGCCCGGATTGAAGCCATGCTTCTCTTTCCATTTCAGCTCGCTGTCCCGAACTTGCAGGCTTCAACATTTTTGTTACCCCCTGCCAAGTGAATGCCGTGTTAAGAGTAATCATTGGTTTCTGGTCCGTTCCTCTTTTTGTTGTAATCAAGATAACGCCATTACCTGCCCTTGCACCGTAAATTGAAGCAGCTCCATCTTTCAGAATAGATATTGATTCAATCTGATTAGCATCAATATTGTCAAGTGATGCTTCAATTCCATCAACAATTATCAAAGCACTGCCAAAACCACGGACATTTAATGTAGCGGAGTCCGAACCGGGCTGTCCACTTGACTGTGTAGCAATTAATCCGGGTAGTTGTCCGACAAGTGTATTGGAAGCGGTAGCAACAGGAGCTATAGTCAACTTATCGGCTTTCACGCTCGACACCGAACCTGTCAGATTTCCCTTTCTTTGTGTTCCATAACCAACTACTACCACTTCATCCAACATCTTCGAATCTTCCTGTAATCGCACATCCATATTAGGGAGTCCTCTTACAATCTGGTTGCGATAGCCAACATAAGAAACCGTCAGGTTAGTATTCTCAGGAATCTCCAGCATGAACTTACCATCCAAATCTGTGATTGTTCCTTTCAAAGTCTTTTCTGAAGTAATAGTAGCCCCAATGATCGGTTCTCCGTTCTCATCCGTCACACGGCCATTAATCATGATATTCGATTCTTTTTTCGAATTTGAAGAAGGCTCTTTAAGCTTAAAAAGAAGAACTTTTCTACCCTTTATTTCAAAACCGACTCCAGTGCCCTCCAAGATTTTCTCCAAAACGTCCTTTAACGGTTTATTCACACAGTTTATACTCACTTTTTGTTTAGAGTCAATAACATTATCACTATAAAAAATCTTATAGCGAGTCTGCTTACTCAATTCATCAAAGACTTTCCCTATAGGAGTATTTACGACATCAATTGTCACATTTCTCGTTTGTGCAACCATTGTCTGTATATTCCCAAACAATATAACACAAAAACATACTAGAGCAAGACTCCATCCAGCCATTCCACGTCTGTACCAAGGAATTTTTCCTGCAAGTCTTTTCTGCTGAAAATTCTTCATAATCAATTAGATATTAAATTATAAATTAACAAATCCGCGAATTATATTTTAAAAAATCTCATTTAGAAAGCATATAAGAGTAGCCATACGCATCATATTTTCTATAAATGCGTAGAACTAAATCAAAAAAAGGAAACATAGTTATCCGTTGTTTAGGACAAATCATTTACCTGCATACAGCAGTTAACGGAAAATTACGGTTCGACTTTCATGATGTACCGAATAATGAACTTGAGGAGTTATAATGGTCATATCATTTAAAATTTCCTCTAATGACTCTTGCTCCAATACTATATTATAAATGATATTACTTATCGAGTCTGTATGTATCTCAAAATGATAGCCATATTTCTGCTTCAGAATATCCGTCAATTCCAGTAAGGTTTTCTGTTTAACTACAATCTGGCCTTTCATCCAATCTCCAATTTCCTCTATATTTACCCGATTCATCTGATATTGTCCTGTCTGAACATTATAAACCAGTTGAGTTCCAGGTTTCAGTTCTGATAAAATATGTACCTCCTCTGTGCCATTCTCCAGTATTTGCACTCTCCCTTCCTTCAGACTTGTATAAGAACAAATATCACCCGGATAAGCCTCAACATTAAATTTCGTTCCCAATACCTTGACTATATATATACCTACATCAACTAAAAAGGGATTTTCATCATTATGAAATACTTCAAAATAGGCCTCTCCACTCAATGCAACTTTCCTGTTCTTCCCATCAAAAGAACTCGGATAGACTAACTTTGAATTTTGATTCAATTTCACTTTTGTCCCATCATCAAGTATTACTGTTGTTCTTTCACCTTCTGCTGTTATTATAGTATTCATCATTGGTGATGGTTGGTGGAAATAGTTTTTATACCCATATCCCATAGAAAAGAATACAATCAAAATCGCTGCATATTTTAAATAGGTGCGAAATACATTTTTAGACTGACGTTGTTTCTTGATAGAATCCACCAACTTCTCCCAACCATGAGCTGTATCGGCCTTCTTTGATAATTCCTCCCATCGTCCAAGCATGTATAAATCTTTCAAACCGAAAAGAAATTCCAGGTTTTCCTTATTCTGTTCCAACCATTCTATTACCTTTTGGCTTTCTTCTTCATTAAGCTCATTCTTAAGGTACTTGACTAGTAAACTATTATCTATATCAGAAATCATCTTGATAAAGTATTTAATAAATTGGACAATACTACAAAAATCACAGGAATAGCATATTCCCTCATTGCTTGACGCATTATTTTTATAGCTTTATATAGTTGGTTCTCAACGGTTCTTACCGAAACACCCAACTTATCTGCTATATCTGCCGCTTTTACATCTTGCTCTTTACTCAAAATAAAAATCTCACGGCATTTATCAGGTAAATCATTCATTGTTTTTGTATATAACTCTTCTACTTCCTTCATAAAAACAGTTCCTCCATCTATATTATCCGAGCTATAATAAGACATTTCTATTTCTTTCAATTTTAACTCCGACAAACTAGAGAAATCACTCAATAGTGTTCTTTTTCTTAAATAATTCAGACATTTACTCTGAAAAATCTTAAAAAGATAAGATGATACAGAATAGCAAGTCACCAAACGTTCCTTATTCTCCCAAAAAGCTATAAAAGTCTCCTGAACCAAATCCTTAGAAGCTTCCTCGTCACCCAGTACTCCAACACCATATGCAAATAACCTGGGCTGATATTTCTTATAAAAATATTCAAAAGCTTTCAAATCACCTTTGCATATATCTTCATAGAAAGAATCTGTTTCTGTTTTCATATCTTATCTTTAAGTTCTTTACTTGCATTGCTTTCCGTTGCAATTATAGTTAAAGAGTCATTTACTACCTAAAATACTCATTCTTATTTTTATGTTATATAGCACTATTCCTTGCGTGCAGGATGATAAATAACAACAGAAAAAACAGCCTGTCATCTATAAACTATCTATATAGTTATGATGACAGGCTGTAAATTATACGTTTTTTATTCTATAGAGAATTAATTAAAAGAGAATGTTTAGAGAGAGAAATTAAAATATCTTATCCTTCTTTGCTTGCTTTTCTTCCGCCCAACGGAATAGAAACTCCAACGAATCCGTTCACAGAGTTAGAGTTCTTGCCTAAGAACATATAGTCAGTTCCGACAAACAGAGGACCTAATTTCAGACCCAGACCGAAAGATTTACCTGCTGACTGGATAGCTGAGTAACTAAGTGCTACATTGAACCAGCTTTTCGGACGGTAGTTTGCAGAGAATGTTAATTCTGTAAGAGCATCAGGCTGTACAAAACGAGTTGTTGACAATACACCTACTGCTAATTTGTTATTGAAGAATCCATATTCTGCACCTAATACTAGGGTAGAAGCAAGACGAGATTTACGAGATTTACTTGCATCTTCTGTTCTAAGTTGCAACATATCATAGTCAAGTACATCACCATTACTTACACGATTCAAATAATCTGTTGCTTTATTTGTAAATCCATCAATAACAGCTTGGGCTTGTTGCAAAGCATTAGGATCTGCAGGATTAATTCCTGCAAGTTCGTTTACATAATCTGAACCTTTCATATCGATTCCACTATCAGCCGATGCAATTTTTGTACTTCCCTTTGACCATGATATAAATCCTAAATCAAGTATGGAAGCAGATACTGTCAAGTTATCCATAATCTTATATGAGGCACCCAAATCGATACCAAAACCATAACCAGCAATGCCCATATCACCAGCATCAAAATCAAAATCGCTGATATAATCTTGACCTTCCTCTTGTACTAGGTTCAATCCTTTAAAAGAACTTTCCAAGCTAGCACCAACAGCCAATTCTGCTCTATAGTTACCTATTTCATTTTTCAACTGGTTTATTTGAGCAATATCAGTAATCTGCATATGTTCAAACTCCTGCATACGCGCATTACTAGGCAGAACTGCATTCATGTATGCTTTATTAATCTTCATCTCCATATTACCGATTCCTAATAAAGCTTTCACTCTAGCACCTACTGTTAAGCGGTTGTTTATTTGACGAGAGAGTCCAAGACCAACTTCTGTATATGCTTGTATATTCAATTGCTGACCACCAATATTAAATTGTTGATCTTGCCAAGTTGTTTCAAGTCCGTCCATATCATGTAAGAACTGGAACATAGATTTTGTCAGGTTAGCACCAATATCTGTCCGAAGGCCAATATTGAACGACCAAAAGTTCTTGCCTTTGTACCATCCTGCAGAAAGAATTTCTGTACTGAAGTTCACATTCAGCTTATTCTTATCTTTCAGACGGCTCATAAAATCATTGCTTTTATAGAAATCGTCACCGTTATCAATAATATCAAGAATATCCTGATAGCCTAACGAAGTAGAACCAACCGTTGCATTAACAGCACCGATCACCGGAAGATTGAAGTAACCTTTAGTCGGTGTTAAAGCCGGATTCAGTTGTTGACGATAGTGAGTACCTTCCATGAAATAGGAAGTACGTAAAAACTGTGCATTTGCAGAAAGAGTGCAAACCAACATAATAAAAAATACCCCAATGAGCTTAGAAGACCATAATAGCTTGTTCGTTGCCATGATTTTAAACTTTTTAATTCTTATTATTGTTCGCAAAGATATAGCATTTCAATAACAAATAAAAGCACTAGGCAACACTTTTTTAGCCTAAACGGAACAATTTCACGGTTATCCGTAACAAAATCGTGCTTATTCTGCAAAAAAATGTAGAAAATGTGTGTAAAATGAAACAAAGCGACTTTAGAAGCTCAAAGTCAACTGGCCATCTCCCAACAGATTGAACGTCATGCGATGGTAAGGAGTAGTGCCACGTTCGGCAATGGCGGCACGATGTTTTTTAGTTGGATAACCTTTATTGTGGTCCCAGTCATAATATGGAAATTCTTCGTGAAGACGGTTCATATAATCGTCTCGATATGTTTTGGCTAAAATTGAAGCTGCTGCTATCGAAAGATATTTCCCGTCTCCTTTCACTACTGTAGTATGGGGAACACCGGGGTATTTAGTGAAACGATTACCGTCGATCAGTAAATGTTGGGGACGGGTGGACAACTGGTCCACTGCACGATGCATCGCCAGAAAAGAAGCCCGCAGGATATTTATTTCATCAATTTCTTCCGGCGACACAATACCAACCGCCCAAGCAATCGCTTCTTTCTCTATTACCTCACGTAATGCATAACGTTGCTTTTCCGTCAGTTGTTTGGAATCATTCAACAGTTCATTCTTAAAATCCTTCGGAAGAATAACCGCAGCAGCATATACCGCTCCCGCCAAACACCCACGACCGGCCTCATCACATCCGGCCTCAATCAGATTCTCGTTCAAATAAGGTAATAACATATTTATCGCTTCTATTTTGATACAAAGGTAATTCAAATTAAAAAAGGAGACTTGTTTTGTCTCCTTTTTCTTATTTCTCTTCTGCTTTTTTAGAATAAACTCCAGGCAACAGTAAGTCCTGCCATCACAATGGCGACCATGCTCATAAGCTTTATCAAAATATTCAAGCTCGGACCGGAGGTATCTTTAAACGGATCGCCTACTGTATCTCCTACTACGGTTGCTTTATGCACTTCACCGCCTTTTCCACCAAAGTTACCTTCTTCCACATATTTCTTTGCGTTATCCCATGCACCTCCGGCGTTAGCCATAAAGATAGCCAACACGAAACCACTACTCAAGCCACCAATCAGCAGACCGAGTACGCCGGGAACGCCAAAGATAAATCCTGTAAGAATCGGAGCAACAATAGCAATCAAGGAAGGAATAACCATCTCACGCTGCGCACCCTTTGTCGATATTTCAACACAACGTTCGTAATCCGGCTCGGCTTCTCCGGTCAGAATACCCTTTATGTCACGAAACTGGCGACGCACTTCGTCAACCATGTGTCCTGCCGCACGCCCTACTGCATTCATTGTCAAACCACAAAACAGGAAAGCCATCATTGAACCGAGGAACATGCCCGAAAGTACTTTCGGATTCATCAAGTGTACTTCGTAATAATCCATGAAGTCGATAAAAGTGGCATTTGCTACGCTGATAGAACTTCCATCTGCAAAAGTCAGGTCCACATTACCAAGACGTGTCAGACCGATTCGGATTTCTTCAATATAAGAAGCCAGCAAAGCCAGACCTGTCAGTGCAGCGGAACCGATTGCAAAACCTTTTCCTGTGGCGGCAGTTGTGTTACCCAATGAATCGAGCGCATCAGTACGTTTGCGAACTTCAGCACCCAGACCAGACATTTCCGCATTACCTCCCGCATTATCCGCAATCGGACCGTAAGCATCCGTTGCCAATGTGATACCTAAGGTAGAAAGCATACCAACAGCTGCAATACCGATGCCATACAATCCCATGCCTACATTACCGAAATCACCTGCGGAAGCCAACAGATAGGAGGCAATGATACCAATCACTACTGCAACTACAGGAATAGCTGTAGAAAGCATACCCAAACCAATACCGGAAATAATGACGGTAGCAGGGCCAGTCTTACCGCTTTCACTTAGTTTCTGGGTAGGACGATAAGATTGAGAAGTATAATATTCCGTAGAACGTCCGATGATAATACCTACTACCAGTCCGACTACTACGGCACAAGAAATCCAAATCCAGTTATCTAGTTGCAAGAGCCACAGGATTAAGAATGTAGCTGCAACAATAAGCACGGAACTAAGGTTCGTACCGAAAGCCAATGAACCGAGCAAGTCTTTCATGGTCGCATTCTCTTTAGTACGGACAGCGAATATCCCTATAATAGAAAGGATAATGCCAACAGCTGCAATCAACATCGGAGCAATAACTGCCTTGAATTGCATCACTGTATCTGCCGAATGGATAAAAGCAGCAGCACCCAGTGCAGCTGTTGCCAAAATCGAGCCACAGTAAGATTCATATAAATCGGCTCCCATACCGGCCACGTCACCTACATTGTCACCTACATTATCGGCAATAGTAGCAGGATTACGAGGGTCATCTTCCGGAATTCCGGCTTCTACTTTACCTACCAAGTCGGCTCCAACATCAGCTGCCTTCGTATAGATACCGCCACCTACACGGGCAAAGAGTGCTTGTGTAGAAGCACCCATACCGAAAGTCAGCATGGTAGTAGTAATCACACAGAGTTTATGAGTAGGTGTCAGCGCATCAGCAGGAATCACTGCATTCAACAACAGATACCAGAAAGATATATCGAGCAATCCCAGGCCAACTACAACTAATCCCATCACCGCGCCGCTTCGGAAAGCAATCCTCAACCCTGCATTCAGAGAATTACGGGCGGCATTAGCGGTACGAGCCGACGCATAAGTCGCCGTCTTCATCCCTAAAAATCCGGAAAGCCCGGAGAAAAATCCGCCTGTAAGAAAAGCAATGGGAACCCATGCGTTCTGTACATGAAAGCCGTAGGCCATAATTGAAAACAAAATAACCAACCCCAAGAATACCCAGCCTACTATTTTGTATTGCTGTTTCAGATAAGACATAGCTCCTTTGCGCACAGCAGCAGCTATCTTTATCATTTGGGGTGTACCTTCGCTCTCTTTCATCATTTGCTTATGAAAGTAATAAGCAAAGCAGAGGGCTAACACGGAAGCGACTGGAACCAGCCAGAAAAGAATGTTGTCCATAGGATCAATTTTTAAAGGGTTTACGGAGGCTAAAAGTATGGAAATCAAATGAAATAAGCAAGTAAAAAAGAAAGAATTTATAAAGCTGAATTATTCTATCTTTTATACATCTCTTTAAACAAAATGGGCACACTGTAGTTATTTACTTCATTCCCTCATTTCTATACGGTTTTGAAATAAGTCAAGTCATAAAAAAATAAACTGAAATATAATCCCAGCGAGCATTTACTAGAGAATTAAAAAGTGAAAATTTGCTGTCATCTGTCACATGTTTGTATTTAAACTTCTGACAATGAATAAGTAGTGGTGTGACGGCAGCATGTGACAGCACAGTGACAGTACTTTTGCTGTCACATGTTCTCCCACGATTCTTTCTTCTCTTCCTTTTCTGTTTCTTGAAAATCACAACCTGCATAGCTTCATATTTTTTAACCATAGGAAAAACATTCGTTTCATACCTTCAAACCATTGGTTTCATGGGATGGAACTTTAGTTCCATAAGCTTGAAACTCTAGTTCTAATTGCTTGAAACCATTAGTTTCAAGGCTGGAAACTCTAGTTTCTCTTTATTGAAACTTTAGTTTCAAACAAAGGAAACTTGCTTGGAACTTGCTTCTAAAAGAAGGAGTGAGAAGAGGTGACAGCAAAAGTACTGTCACTGTGCTGTCACATGCTGCCGTCACGCCACTACTCATTCACTGTCAGATGTTTAAATACAAACATGTGACAGGTGACAGCAATTTTTTACTTTTTAATTCTATAGTAGATTATTAAGAGATTATATTTCGGCTCATTTCTGTGCCGGAAAGGAGCTAAAACCTGTTCACCACCCCATGATAAAATAACGAATAATAGTCTATAGTTACTAATCCTCTGCCATTCTCTGCTTATTTTGTTGGGCAAACTCTGTAGGAGTAACTCCGAATTGCTTCTGAAATATCTTTGCGAAGTAAGAAGGCGACTGGAAACCTACTCTGTCAGAGATTTCGTTGATGCGCAATTCTCCCTCCTGCAATAGCTCTGCCGCACGTTTTAATCGGATGATACGGATAAAGTCGAGTGAAGAAAGATCGGTCAGCGCCTTAATCTTACGATGCAGGCTGGAGCGGGACATATTCATGGCTGCAGCCAATGCTTCCACATTATAATTGGCGTCGGAAAGATTCTCACGCACTTTGGCTATCAGTTGGGACATCAGTTGTTCATCAGCTCGTGACATCGCACCCCCTTGCGGAGTACAAGCTCCGTAAGTGATCTGATTAATAAACATCTCATGCGTACGATGGGATTCACGCTCACGCGCCAGTTCTGCCAATAATTGCTGCTCACGGATCTTTTGTACTTCCCGGCGGCGATAGGCGCGAAGAGTCAAGACAAAGCTGCCGGACACTACAATGATATAGATAAGGTAAGCCCACACTGTACGCCACCAAGGTGGAAGAATACGCACTGATAAAGTAGCTTCTTCCTGATTCCAGACACCATTATTATTACTGCCCCGCACACGGAACAGGTAGTCTCCCGGCGGGAGCTGGGCATAAGACGCTGTATGCACATCAGATGTATAATTCCAGTCATTATCTATCCCTTCCATTTTGTAGGCATAACGATTTGCACTTGGTGAGGTATAACTTAAAGCAACAAAATCAAAGCTGACGTTAGAACGGTAAGGCAGTTGCACACCATCCGCCGTGAAAGGAGTTTCACGTCCCTGCACGTACATTCCGGTGATATAGACTGGAGGCACAAAAGTATTCGGGTGGACAATTTGTGGATTAAAAGAGACCAATCCATTGATAGTTCCCATCCAAATAGTACCATCAGAGGCAGCCAAGGCCGATTTATAGTTAAACTGGTTATCAGGTAACCCGTCATTTCGGTTGAAGACTTGCAGGCTGTCTGTTTCCGGATGAAGACAAACCAGCCCACGATCTGTTCCGAACCAGATACGATGTTGCCGGTCTTCCACGACTTTATATGTTACGTTGTCCGGAAGCCCGTTTGCTTTGGTGTATGTCCGGAATCTTCCGGTTTCGGGGTTAAAACGCAACAATCCACCCCGGTCTGTAGAAAACCAGATAAAGCCTTTACTATCCTCCGAAATACCTGTCACTTCATTTGTTCCGATAGAAGTGCTGTCCTCCGGTATACATTTATAGCTGACCATCTGATTTGTCTGCGGATGATACCGGAATATTCCACTGCCCATCGTTGCCACCCATATATTGCCGGATTTATCTTCGAGAATATCACGCATATAAGCATACCCGAATTGCTCCATTTTCTCAAAAGTCCGTCCTTTGTCGGCCGAACGAAAGATGTTCCAGCCATCACCCAACCAGATTGCTCCCCCACGATCGCGGTAAAGGGCAAACACGGAACCTTCACTGATACCAAGTTGTGCGGGATAGAACGTCTGAACCTGATCTTGAGAAACAATCAGGTCGATGCCCCCTTTAAAGTAACCTGCGCCAACCAAATCATCCGAAGCGAACAGGCTTAATACATTCTGACGGTCAGGCGACTGGGGAATTTTAGTGAAAGTCTGTGTTCCCGGATTCCAGTAGCAAACACCGCCATCCTGCGTACTGACCCACACCACTCCGTCTTTTCCTTCCGCCAATTCACTGATGCGTCGTCCGCTGACTGTACCGGGCGCTCCCGGAAGATAAACCGAAAAATCGAGCGTACGTACAGGCAGATAGCTGACTCCTCCAAATTGCGTACAGATCCAGGTTCCCCCTTCACAATCACGATAAATCTTATCGACGATAGCATCTCCAAGCCCATACTTCCCTCCGGCATCGGCAGGAATATGTTGCACACTGTTGTGTTTCTCATTAATCACATAAACGCCATTCTGCGTACCCACCCACAGCTCGTCTCCGAAGCAAACAGCGTAGCGGATAATTTTTCGATGTACTTCGGGCGCAGGGAATATACTCACTTCTCCGGTCTTTTTATTGAACCGTTTCAGTTCCTCTTCATGCACTCCGACAATCAGCTCATCGCCATAATCGCACAGAGTAAAGATGAAATCCCCTTTAAGTGCTTCTGTTGCATAGGGCACAAACTTATCCTGCTCCGGACTGTAACGGTAGATTCCCGCTCCATACGTACCCACCCAGACCGTACCTTCTTTATCTACGCAGATAGACTGCGGAAAGTCCTTGCTTTTATCCTTACTGGGACAGGGAATATAGCGGAACAGTTTACCCGTCTCCACCTGATAGCGGAAAACTCCCTGATTCGGCGCATTCACCCAGATATTTCCCGAATGATCTGCCAGAATATCTTCAATCCAGTTGTATCTGATTTGTTCTCCGTTCTCTGTGCGGGCATCAAAGAACGAAAACTTCCCGGTAGCAAGTTCCTGAATATAAACACCATCATCCGTACCTACCCATAATTGACGGTGATTATCCTCAAAAAGAGCGGATATGACCTGATTGCCATGCTGCAAAGTTTCGTCATAGCAGTTATAAAGCTTCATCGACACGCCGTCATAACGATTAAGACCGTTGCGCGTACCCAGCCAGATAAAACCGTAACTATCTTGAATAATGGACTTGACATGACTGTTCGAAAGACCGCTTCCTCCATCTACACGGATAAAGTTATACTGTCCCGTCGCGGCAAAATCCGGAAGGAAAAAACAAATAGAAAGGAGAAAAAGCAGCAATTTCCTTTTCATACACAGATATTAGATAGCGACAAATATAGTTTTTTTTACGCTAAATGCATAGGAAGGATGAAACATTTGTTGCACGGATGGCAATAAATGTCGCACTGCAAAGGGCTATCGCACACTTGAAACATCTCTTGCACATCTTGACAAAAAAGAGTATAGCCACTTGTTTCTCCTCCTCCTATCTTTGCCTTCGTCAAAATGACACAACCGATGTGAACTTCCAAATCTTTAAATGAATACAAGTGATGAAAAAAGTAACCTTTAGTTGCCTTACTCTAGCAACCCTGTTGCAACTGATTCCTTCCAACGGGAATGCAGCGAACATTCAGGTGAACAAGAAAAAGACGAACCGAATCGAAATGAAGCAGGATACGATTCCTGCCAACTCTACTAAAAAAGAATCAGAAGAAGGCGAACGCAATGTGATGCTGAATGCTTCTGACGCCAACAAACCCCGCGAAATTCAAATCGGACTTCCCAGCGAGGACGTTAATGTCTATGAGAATGGACTTCCTGCCGTATATTCCTCTACCGTTCACAAACTTGCCGCCCATTGGCGCAGCGACAGTAGCCTGGGAGAAGTAGGACTTTTATCTCCTTCCGAGTCGGCCATCACGACCGGTAATATTGCTTACTCCGTCAACTCATTCAGCAAACTGGGACAAAAGGATTTCCAAGGTATATTAAACTACCGCACCAATCATTTCGGTATGCAGAACTTCGACTTCAATGTTTCAGGAGCCATCAATGACCAATGGCTTTACACGGCAAGCATCTACCAGAACTTCGACCCGGGAAGTTTCGACCTGAAATTTACGAACTATGCAGACCGCACAGAAATTTATCATGCCGGCCTGACACGTCTCTTCAACAACGGACGCGGCAAAATATCTTTGCTCTACAAACACTCCCGCAGTGAAAATCCGGCCAGCTATGCCAATGCAGCTCCTTTTATCTATGTCGGCGACGGCTCGGTTAAAGAGATAGACGGTTTCAAACTGGGAACAAATTCTTATGTTCCGCAGAACGGTTCTTTCCCATACATGGACGTAAGAGACGGAAAGATAAAAACATGGAACTTGGGCGATGGTTCTGAAAACCGTGCCAATGAGATTGCATTAATCTCCGATTATCGTTTCAGAAACGATCTGCTATGGAAATTCAATCTGAAATATATGGATGCTCCACGTGCCAACTATGTCGACTTCGGAGGCAGCACCATCAGCGAAGTAACCGCCAATGATGGTTTTACGTTATCAAACGGTGATCCGTATGAGGGACTGGCAGAAGGTCGCCGCACCTGGTTGCACGTAGGCAAAGTGAAAAACTTCCTAATCACTTCCGAGCTAAACAAGACCTTTGGCAGCCATAATCTGCGTCTGGGAGTGAACGAATGGTATTACCATCTTGATTATTATTCCTCTTCTCTGCAATGGATGGCTACCGTACAGAACTATCCACAGTTGCTGAATTCCACAACTACAAGTTCCCTGGACCCCACCCTGACCGGTCAGCGCGTACAGACATACGGGTACAACGAACTTAGTCCCGAATATACAAAGGGATATGAGAACAAACTCGCCCTTTACTTTACAGACAACTGGCAAGTAACTCCCCAATTCAATATCTATTATGGCGGACGCCTGGAATATTACCGGATGAGTGCCGATCAAATATCCGCTTCCCGTTTCCCGGGTTTCCACATCGGCGACTTTACCACTTATAGCAAAGAGGAAGAAACAGGAAATATCATTGCCACACAACGCAGTATTCATCCCGCCAAAGTGGTAAAGGATAAACTGAACTATGCCGCCACGCTCCGCGCCACTTACAACGTAACCGGACAATTCGGCCTGACTGCCGACGGAACAGTAGCCACCCGCTTCCCACGTATCAACGAATATGCCGGAACAGGTCCTACGGAAGAGCAATACAAACGTGTCACCATACCGTTAATCCGTGGCGGTTTGTTCTACAAGAACAAGTGGATCAACCTCACCTCTATGGTTACCTATATCTCTAAATCTAATAATATTGACCAGCAAAACCTGACGAAACCGGGAACGGAAGAAGGAAAGACCGTATTACTTATTTATAATATCAAAACACTGGGATGGACCACATCTGCCGAAATCGACCCGTTCAAAGGTTTTCACCTGCACGCTCTGTTCACGTATCAGAAACCTGTTTACAAGAACTATAATGCAAGCGTCACATTCAACGACGGTTCGGAAATGTCTGTCAACGCCAATGGGATGATCGTAAAAGAGATTCCGCAGATTCTTGTCGAACTCGACCCAAGCTATAATATCACGAAGGACTTACGCCTTTGGCTTAGTTTCCGTTATTTCGGCAAGACTTACGCCAATCTCCAGGAAGCCCTCTATTTCAACGGTCGCTGGGAAACTTTCGGGGGGATCAACTGGAACGTAAACAAGCATCTTTCTTTAGGGGCAACAGTCATCAACTTCCTGAATCAGAAAGGGGCCAGCGGAACCATCAACGGTTCGGAACTGATTACCAAAGAAGAAGCTGCCCAGTATGCCGGCAACTATATGAGTGGAAATTATTTACGCCCATTTACCGTAGAATTTAGCGCAAGCATTAAATTCTAGTTCATTCCTAACGAATTATAATTATCTTTGCGGCATTCTATGCCCACAAACTAACTAATACCTAATTAATTATTAAAAAACCATGAAGAAACTTTTCGTATTACTTATGGCATTGTTTACCCTGGCGCAAGTGGACGCCCAGGAAAAGAACGTTATCCGCATCGCAACGGACAACACAGACTTAATTCTCCAAGTAGCTCCTAACGGACGACTCTATCAGGCTTATCTGGGCGATAAGTTACTG
This sequence comes from Bacteroides sp. D2, assembly GCF_025147085.1. Classification (NCBI taxonomy): domain Bacteria; kingdom Pseudomonadati; phylum Bacteroidota; class Bacteroidia; order Bacteroidales; family Bacteroidaceae; genus Bacteroides; species Bacteroides sp. D2. Next base: position 968,698 of record NZ_CP102261.1, read on the forward strand.
AATGAGAAAGACATCAACAACTTTTCTCCTTACGTAAAAGGAGGAAGTGACGGTAGCGTATCCACCCGCGGATGGGAAGTATATCCGGGCTCCGGCGCCGAAGATTATTTTGAACCGGCTGTAGCTATCACGCACAATGACGGGAACCCGAGTACGATTCTCCGCTATATATCCTCCGAGCAGAAGGCAGTGGCGGGCGGAACGGAAACGATTATTCAACTAAAAGATAATCAGTATCCGGTAGAAGTCACACTACATTACATCGCTTATCCGAAAGAAAACGTCATCAAGACGTGGAGCGAAATCAAACATGCTGAAAAGAAGCCTGTGACCTTATGGCGTTATGCTTCCACCATGCTTTATTTCTCCGGAAACGAATATTACCTGACAGAATTCAGCAGCGATTGGGCAAAAGAAGCACAAATGAGCACACAACCTCTGTTGTTCGGTAAAAAGGTGATCGACACCAAACTGGGAAGCCGTGCTGCCATGCACACCCACCCGTTCTTTGAGCTTGGTTTTGAACAACCGGCACAGGAAGCGCAGGGACGTGCCATGCTAGGTACTATCGGATGGACAGGAAACTTCCAGTTCACTTTCGAAGTGGACAACGTAGGTAATCTCCGTGTAATCCCCGCCATCAATCCTTATGCATCTGATTATGAACTGAAGCCGAATGAAGTGTTTACAACTCCTGAATTCATCTTTACTTTCAGCAACAACGGTACGGGCGAAGCCAGCCGCAACCTTCACGCATGGGCACGCAACTATCAGCTGAAAGACGGACAAGGCGACCGTATGACTTTATTAAACAACTGGGAAAATACTTACTTCAAATTCAATGAGGAACTGCTTGCCGAACTGATGAAGGAAGCTAAACACCTTGGTGTAGATATGTTCCTGCTGGATGACGGCTGGTTTGGCAACAAGCATCCACGCAACAGTGACAATGCCGGACTGGGTGACTGGGAAGTGATGAGATCCAAACTGCCGGGCGGTATTCCTGCCCTTGTACAGTCTGCCAAAGAAGCCGGAGTGAAATTTGGTATCTGGATTGAACCGGAAATGGTTAACCCTAAAAGTGAGTTGTTCGAAAAGCATCCCGACTGGGCTATCCAACTGCCTAACCGCGAAACATATTATTACCGTAATCAGCTGGTACTCGATCTTAGCAATCCGAAAGTACAGGACTTTGTATATGGTGTAGTGGATAAGATCCTGACAGAGAATCCGGAAGTGGCTTTCTTTAAATGGGACTGTAACTCTCCAATTACAAATGTTTATTCTCCATATTTAAAAAATAAACAGGGACAGCTTTATATCGACCATGTACGTGGTATATACAATGTATTGAAACGTATCAAAGACAAATATCCGAACGTGCCAATGATGCTCTGCTCCGGCGGTGGCGCCCGTTGCGACTACGAAGCTCTGAAATATTACACAGAATTCTGGTGCAGCGACAACACAGATCCGATAGAACGTCTGTTTATCCAGTGGGGATTCTCACAAATCTTCCCGGCAAAAGCCATGTGTGCACACGTAACCAGCTGGAACAAGAATACAAGCGTGAAGTTCCGTACGGATGTGGCAAGTATGTGCAAACTGGGCTTTGACCTTGGACTGAAGGAACTGAATGCAGACGAACAGACTTACTGCCAGAACGCAGTTGCCAACTGGACGCGTCTGAAAAAAGTGATTCTGGACGGCGATCAATACAGATTGGTTTCTCCCTACGATGGCAATCACATGTCTCTCATGTATGCCTCACCGGATAAGAACAAAGCTGTGCTTTATACCTACGATATCCACCCACGTTTCGGTGAGAAACTGCTCCCGGTAAAACTTCAGGGACTGGATGCGAAGAAAATGTATAAGGTGAAAGAAATCAACCTGATGCCGAATTCCAAATCGAATCTGGCTGCCAATGAGAAAACTTATTCAGGAGATTATCTGATGAAAGTGGGAATCAATGCTTTCACAACAAATCAGACTTTCAGCCGCGTAATTGAGCTGACTGCTGAATAACAAGGAAGGAAATAATCAATAAAAAAGGGGATTCGCTGTTATCAGCGTTTCCCCTTTCTTTTTACATACAATAATATTCAATTCATCTTCAATCGCAACAGCTGTTTCAATGGTTACAACTATTCTATTAGACGGGGAAGTCCCTAAAAAAGTTGCAGCTACACCGTAACTTTTTACGATATAGCTGCATTAATGTTAAAGAGAGAGAATTTATATAATATAAGCATGGTCTCACGACCCTCCTGATATTCAATGAACATTTTGTTTCTTTACCTATTAGACGCACGAAAGCTCAAATCACTGCACTCGAGGCCCTCTTTTTTTAGTTAAAGAATAAAAAAAGCCGCTACTCCACAGGAATAGCAGCTCATATCTTTAAAACATCTTGCTGACACGGTCAATTCCTGCCACCAAAGTGTCTATTTCCGATTTGGTATTGTACATGGCAAACGAAGCACGTACCGTTCCTTCTATGCCAAGACGTTGCATGAGAGGTTGTGCACAATGATGCCCCGTTCTCACGGCAATACCTAGACGATCCAGCAACGTGCCGAGGTCGAAATGATGGATATCTCCCACCAGGAAGGAAATGACCGCTCCCCGTTCGGCTGCTTCACCGAATATACGTATATGGGGGATTTCTTTCAGACGTTGCAAAGCGTAAGTTGTCAGTTCATGCTCATGGGCGGCTATCTGTTCAATGCCGTGCCCGTTCACATAATCAAGGGCTTTTGCCAGTCCGGTAGTTCCGATATAGTCGGGCGTACCGGCTTCAAACTTGAAAGGAAGTTCATTAAAAGTGGTCTTCTCGAAAGAGACATGCTGAATCATCTCTCCTCCTCCCTGATAAGGTGGAAGGCGATCTAACCATTCTTCTTTTCCATAAAGCACTCCGACACCTGTCGGACCATATATCTTATGGGCGGAGAATACCAAAAAATCGGCATCCAACTCCTGTACATCCACTTTCATGTGAGGAATAGACTGTGCAGCATCTATCAGGCAAGGTACACCATGCGCATGAGCTGTTGCGATCATCTCCTTCACCGGATTCACTGTACCCAGTACGTTCGATACATGAACTACGCTGACTATTTTCGTACGTTCGGAAAATAGTTTTTCATATTCATCCAGCAGAAGTTCGCCTTTATCATTCATCGGGATGACTTTTATGGCAATTCCTTTACGGGCAGCCAACAGTTGCCAGGGAACGATGTTGCTATGATGCTCCATCACGGAAACAATCACTTCATCCCCTTCTTCCATAAACTCGTCGCCGAAGCTGGAAACAAGCAGATTGATACTTTCTGTTGTTCCGCGTGTAAAGACAACTTCATTCGTGCTACGGGCATTGATAAACTCACGTACCGTTTCACGGGAAGCTTCATGCAGTTCTGTAGCTTGTTGGGAAAGATAATGTACGCCGCGATGCACATTGGCATTGACGGAATAATATTCATCCACCAACGCATCAACCACCAGACGGGGTTTCTGTGTTGTCGCACCGTTGTCGAAATAAACCAAAGGTTTACCGTAAACCGTACGGCTCAATATCGGAAAATCTTCACGTATCTTTTGAATATCCACGTTCATTATTTTTTAGTGGTTACTTACAAATGGCACAACCCTGACATCTATTCAACTCGCCACGGAAACGTTTCTCTACCAATAGATGCAAACGATCTTTCAGCGCTTCCAAACGAATGGTATCGATCACTTCGTTGACAAATGCGAACATCAACAGCAGACGGGCTTCTTTCTCTGCAATACCGCGCGAACGCATGTAGAATAATGCGCCTTCATCCAACTGGCCTACTGTTGCTCCATGCGAACATTTCACATCATCCGCATAAATCTCCAATTGAGGTTGTGTATACATTCTTGCATCACGCGTAGCACAAAGATTCCGGTTAGTCTGTTGGGAATTCGTATGTTGTGCATCGGGACGCACGAGTACCAATCCGGCAAACGCACCTACCGACTGGTCGTCGAGCACATACTTGAACAGCTCATTGCTGGTACAGTTCGGTACGGCATGGTCAATACTTGTATGATTGTCTACGTGCTGGTTTTTATCGGCAATCGCCATACCACAAAGGTTTATTTCGGATCCTTCTCCTGCCAGCAACACTTCGGTCGTGTTGCGGGTAGTACCATTATGCAAAGTCATTCCGTTGAGCAATACATTGCTGTTGGCCTCTTGCTTTACATACAGGTTACTGATACGAACTGTGCTTGTATGTGTTTCTTCCAGTTCATACATATCGAATATCGCATTCTCACCAGCAAATACTTCAATAACTTGTGTCGCCAGGAAGTTCACATTATCCATTGCATGGTCACAAATCAGCAAACGGGCTTGCGCGCCATCCTCCAGGATAATCAGTACGCGACGGTTCACCATAAAGTTAACATCTGCACGCAGGATATTTACCAACTGGATTGTTTTTTCCACCACCACATTCTTCGGCACATAAAAGACAACGCCATCTTGTGCAAAAGCGGTATTGAAAGCAGTCACACCATCTTTAGAGGTATCTGCCAGTTGACCGTAATACTTCTTCACCAACTCCGGGTGTTGCTCGGCCACTTCTTTCAGGCTACCGAAAATCACACCTTCCGGCAGATTTCCTGTGGGAAGTGCTCTATTATAAAATGTGTCATTTACCACAAAATACAAGGAGGTACTCATATTCGGCACATCACACTTAAACACTTCATACGGATTGACCGGAATAGCCAAACGATTCAAGTTCAAACCGAAATCCGGCTCAAAGTACTTGCTTACATCCGTATATTTGTACTTCTCCATCTTACGGGTCGGAAATCCGAGTCGCTCAAAATCGGCAAATGCTGATGCACGAGGCGCATTCAGCACTTCGGCACTATGCTTGCAGATCATCGCTTCCGTCTGTGAGAAAAGTTCTATATATTGTTGTTCAACCATCATAGTTTTATATTTGTCATTCTCCTACTTCTTTCTTAATCCAATCGTATCCTTTTTCTTCCAGTTCCAGGGCAAGTTCCGGTCCGGCAGTTTTTACGATACGACCTTTATAAAGGACATGCACAATATCAGGCTTGATATAATCGAGCAAACGTTGGTAGTGGGTAATAACGATTGTACTTGTTTCAGGAGTTTTCAGCTTGTTCACTCCTTCCGCAACAATACGGAGCGCATCAATATCCAAACCGGAGTCTGTCTCGTCGAGAATGCTCAAACGCGGTTCCAGCATAGCCATCTGAAAAATCTCGTTCCGTTTCTTCTCACCACCGGAAAAGCCTTCATTCACCGAACGGTTAGCCAGTTTATTATCCAACTCCACCACCGCACGTTTCTCACGCATCAGCTTCAGAAACTCACTGGCGGTCAGTGCAGGCAGACCTTTATATTTACGTTGTTCATTCACAGCAGCACGCATAAAGTTCACCATGCTCACACCCGGAATTTCTACCGGATACTGGAAACTAAGGAAGATTCCTTCATGGCTACGATCTTCGGGGCTCAACTCCAACAGATCCTTTCCATAAAAAGTGACCGAACCTTTTGTTACCTCAAAAGCCGGATTACCCACCAATACGGAGGAAAGCGTACTTTTACCGGAACCATTCGGTCCCATAATAGCGTGCACCTCACCGGGATTCACCGTCAGGTTAATACCTTTCAATATCTCTTTGCCATTAATGCTGGCATGCAGGTCTTTTATTTCTAACATGATATATTTACGATTTTACGATTTACTATTAAAAAGTCAACATCACCCCACGCTTCCTTCCAATGAGATGGTAAGCAGCTTCTGTGCTTCTACCGCAAATTCCATCGGAAGTTTATTCAACACTTCCTTTGCATATCCGTTCACAATAAGTCCGATAGCATCTTCTGTCGGAATACCGCGCTGGTTGCAATAAAATATCTGGTCTTCACTAATCTTGCTTGTCGTAGCTTCATGCTCTACCACTGCCGTCTCATTGTGAATATCCATATACGGGAAGGTATGTGCACCACACTTATCTCCCAGCAACAGAGAGTCACACTGGCTATAATTACGGGCATTATCCGCTTTCTCGGCCACGCGTACCAACCCACGATAGGAGTTCTCACTATGTCCGGCAGAAATACCTTTACTTACAATCGTACTACGAGTGTTCTTACCCAGATGAATCATCTTCGTTCCGGTATCTGCCTGCTGATAGTTGTTCGTTACAGCTACAGAATAGAATTCAGCAGTCGAGTTATCGCCCGTCAGGATACAGGAAGGATATTTCCAGGTGATTGCCGAACCGGTTTCCACTTGTGTCCAGGATAATTTACTGTCCACTCCTTTACAGTTACCGCGTTTAGTCACAAAGTTGTATACACCGCCCTTGCCTTCTGCATCTCCCGGATACCAGTTCTGAACGGTACTGTATTTTACTTCTGCACGGTCGTGCACAATGATCTCAACGATAGCGGCATGCAGCTGATTCTCATCCCGCATCGGAGCCGTACATCCTTCCAGATAAGAAACATACGAATCATCATCCGCTACAATCAGCGTACGCTCAAACTGTCCCGTGTTACGGGCATTGATACGGAAATAAGTGGAAAGCTCCATCGGGCAACGTACTCCTTTCGGAATATACACGAAAGAGCCGTCAGAGAACACTGCGGAATTCAACGCTGCAAAGAAATTGTCCCGATAACCTACTACCGAGCCCATATATTTCTTCACCAGATCCGGATGCTCCCGCACGGCTTCACTGAACGAGCAGAATATAATTCCTTTCTCCATCAGTGTTTCCTTGAAGGTAGTCTTTACGGAAACAGAGTCCATAACGGCATCCACTGCCATTCCACTAAGAGCCATTTGCTCTTCCAATGGAATTCCCAGTTTATTAAACGTCTTTATCAGTTCAGGATCGACTTCCTCCATGCTCTTCGGTCCTTCTTTCTTCTTTGTCGGATCGGCATAATAAGAAATCGCCTGATAATCAATTTCAGGGATACGGAGATGTGCCCAGGTAGGCATTTCCAGCGTCAGCCAATGGCGATACGCTTTCAGTCGAAACTCCAGCAACCACTCCGGTTCGTCCTTTTTCGATGAAATCAGACGAATGACATCTTCATTAAGTCCACGCTCAATGATGTCCGTATGCACCTCTGTGGTGAAGCCGTATTTATATTTCTCCTCCGCAAATTTCCGGACAAACTCATTATCAGTCTTCTTTTCAAGTTCGTCTTTCTGATTGGGTTTCATTTTATTGGGTTCTTGTTGCATCTTTATTCTCTAATATATATTGTTGCGTCATATTCTTCGCAGCAGGGAAAAAGATCCCCGCAAACGTTTCCATCGGATAATATAACAAAGATTCTTCCTTTTTTGTTGCACTAATTAACTTATTATCGCTGTCCACAAACTCTATCGCACCAATCACTACACTCGTTAACAACAGAAACTTAAGTGCTCCCAGCCCACTTCCTAACCAGCGATTCAGCCAGTTCAACGAAATAGCCTGCATTGCTTTTGTCAATAGCGAGGCAATCAATACAAAGATCAATGGTACGGCAATCCAGATCATGATAAAAGCCAACACTTGCGCAACTGTCATTGAATCCGTCACCGTCGGGCAAAGCTTTTCCGCCAAAGAGGCATACAGAGCTTTCGCTGCCAACAGGCCGACTATCAACCCCAAAATAGAAGCCAACTGACGAATGAAGCCTTTTACAAAACCTACAATCGCTCCGGCGCCTATTACAATAAGGATAATTATATCAATCGTTGCCACATTTATGATGTTATAAGCTATAAACCAATAAGTCGTATATAAGGTAATTATAATGAGAAGGTACCGAATGATAAAAAATAAGGTGGTAAGGTGGTGTTCTGCAAACAGTACCACATTACCACCTTTTTATCATATCATGACCTCTGCTATATTATAACATTATAATACACTTATAACCTTACTATATTTACAGCGTCTGTTTCACTTCTATTTCTTCGAATGTCTCGATCATATCGCCTACCTTCATGTCGTTGCAGTTCACCAGACTGATACCACACTCGAAGTTTGTACCTACTTCCTTCACATCGTCCTTGAAACGTTTCAATGCGTTGATGTTTCCGGTAAAAATTACGATACCATCGCGGATCAAACGAGCCTTGTCGCTGCGTTTCACCTTTCCGGTCTTCACCATTGCTCCGGCTACAAGACCGACTTTCGTAATATTGAATACTTCGCGGATTTCGATGGTTGCAGTAATCTGTTCCTTTACTTCCGGAGCCAACATACCTTCCATAGCAGCCTTTACCTCTTCGATTGCATCGTAGATGACAGAATACTTACGGATGTCAACACCCTCTTGGTCGGCCATCTTACCGGCAGCACCCGAAGGACGTACCTGGAATCCGACAATAATCGCATCCGAAGCAGCAGCCAGAGAAACATCAGATTCAGAAATTGCTCCCACACCCTTATGGATAACATTTACCTGAATTTGTTCCGTAGACAACTTAATCAACGAATCGCTCAACGCTTCCACAGAACCATCCACGTCACCCTTAACGATGATATTCAATTCCTGGAAGTTACCCAAAGCAATACGACGACCCAATTCATCCAATGTAAGGATCTTCTGCGTACGCAAACCTTGTTCACGAGCCAGCTGCTCACGTTTATTAGTGATCTCACGAGCTTCCTGATCGCTTTCGACTACATGGAATGTGTCACCTGCAGCAGGAGCACCATTCAATCCCAGAATCAACGCCGGTTCGGAAGGTCCTGCTTCCTTGACGCGTTGGTTACGTTCGTTGAACATAGCCTTCACACGTCCGTAGCTGGTTCCCGCCAATACGATGTCTCCTACTTTCAAAGTACCGTTAGATACCAATACAGTAGCTACATATCCACGTCCCTTATCCAGTGAAGATTCGATGATGGAACCCGTAGCATTACGGTCCGGATTTGCTTTCAAGTCGAGCATTTCTGCTTCGAGCAATACTTTTTCCAGCAAGTCTTCCACACCCATACCTTTCTTGGCAGAGATATCTTGTGACTGATATTTACCACCCCATTCTTCAACAAGGTAATTCATTGCAGCCAGTTCTTCTTTAATCTTATCCGGATTTGCAGTCGGTTTATCTACCTTATTGATTGCAAATACAATAGGTACACCGGCAGCCATCGCGTGATTGATCGCTTCCTTCGTCTGTGGCATCACGTTATCATCGGCAGCCACAATAATGATAGCAATATCCGTTACTTTGGCACCACGTGCACGCATAGCGGTAAACGCTTCGTGACCCGGAGTATCGAGGAACGTAATACGACGACCGTCTTCCAGTTGCACGTTATAAGCACCGATATGCTGGGTAATACCTCCGGCCTCACCGGCAATTACATTCGCCTTACGGATATAGTCGAGCAAAGAAGTCTTACCGTGGTCAACGTGTCCCATCACCGTTACAATCGGAGCGCGCGGTTGCAAATCTTCCGGAGCATCTTCTTCTTCAACGATAGCTTGTGCCACTTCCGCACTTACATATTCAGTCTTGAATCCGAATTCTTCAGCCACCAGATTGATGGTTTCAGCATCCAAACGCTGGTTGATGGAAACCATGATACCAATACTCATACAAGTAGCGATAACCTGGTTAACAGAAACATCCATCATCGTTGCCAATTCGTTAGCCGTAACGAACTCGGTCAACTTCAATACCTTGCTGTCTGCCATTTCCTGATCTTCCAGTTCCTGCATACGGTTGGAAGCCATTTCACGTTTCTCTTTACGGTATTTGGACGTTTTATTCTTACCTTTGGTCGTCAGACGTGCAAGGGTTTCTTTTACCTGTTTTGCTACGTCTTCCTCGCTCACTTCCTGTTTGATAACCGGCTTCTTGAAGCGATCTTTATTGTTATTGTTATTTCTTCTGTTGTTATTTCCCTGTCCGTTGGCCTGGCCACCCTGACCGTTACTATTGCCGCCTTTACCCTGTACATTAGGTCTTGGAGCAGCAAAGTTGGAAGTTGCAACATTGTTAACGTCCACCTTCTCTTTATTGATACGGTTACGTTTCTTCTTGTTAGCAGCCGCTTCCGCACTGTCCTTAGGTCCGCTCTTGGCCAATTTAGAATCATCCTTACGGATTTCCTTGATGATAGCTTCCTTCATCAACTTCTTCTGATCCTGACGGATTTTTTCCTTTTCTTCACGTTCGCGACGTTTCTCTTCCTTCGATTTCTTCTTGGGACGAGTAGACTGATTTAATGCAGCCAAGTCGATCTGACCGATCACATTAATCTTCGCGCCTAATTCCGGTTGACGGATTTTGAAAACACCATCATCCTCCGGAGCCTTTTCCGCTACCGGGGTTACTTCAGCCTGTGCAGTTTCCACCTTTTCTTCTTCTTTATGTTCTTCCGCCTTCACAGGTGCAGCTACTACTACCTTCGGCTCTTCTTTTTTCACTTCTTCTACTACTTTTTCAACTTCTACCGGCTTCGTCTCCACTACAGGTTCCGGCACTACTACGGGTTCAACCACCACTGGAGTAGGCTCTACTACAGAAACAGGAGGTGTCACCACCTCTTCCTTCTTCACCTCGGGTTCTCTCTTCTCGGGCTCCTTTTTCACTTCAGGTTTAACGACAGGCCGTTCCACAACCGGTTCTTCCTGTTTCTGTTCCGGTTCTTTCTCTACCTTTTCAGGTTTACGACCGTTCAATTTATCCAAATCTATTTTTCCGACAGGTTTAAACTTCGGACGTGCATCCTCAGGTACGACTGTCTTAATCACATCTTCCGACTTCGGTTTTTCGGGCTGCTTTTCGAAGCCCTCAATCGATACCGACGCCTTATTACGTTCCTTATTCTGACGTTCCTGTATGAAACGCTCCGATTCAAGTCTAAGGTTCTTATCTGTACTAAACTCCTTTACGAGTATAGCGTATTGCTCCTCGCTAATTTTAGTATTAGGATTAGCCTCAACGGTATGCCCTTTCTTTTGCAGGAACTCAACTACCGTCGCGATTCCTACGTTCAAATCTCTTGTAACTTTGTTTAACCTTATCGTCATATTTTAAAATTAATGAATAAATGGAGCTTGTTTAATTGAAAATTGAGAATTAAGAAATAAAAGTCTGCTACATTATATTGTATCGCAACTTTTAATCTTTAATTTCAATCTTTATTTTCAATTGAAGGATCTTCTTCTTCAAACTCCGATTTCAAAATGCGTATTACCTCGTCCACTGTCTCTTCTTCCAAGTCCGTCTTTTCAATCAACATCTCACGAGGAGCATTCAACACAGCCTTCGCTGTATCGATGCCGATAGCTTTGATAGCGTCGATCACCCATCCGTCGATTTCGTCTCTGAACTCGTCGAGATAGATATCTTCGTCAGCTACATTCTCATCCAACTCACGGAACACGTCGATAGTGTACTCAGTTAACATACTGGCCAGTTTGATATTCAAACCGCCTTTACCGATAGCCAGCGAAACTTCTTCCGGTTTGAGGAATACCTCTGCTTTCTTCTCTTCCTCGTTCAGACGAATAGAAGAAATCTTAGCCGGGCTTAAAGCGCGCTGTATAAACAATGAGATGTTCGATGTGTAATTGATTACGTCGATGTTCTCATTGCGAAGTTCACGAACAATGCCATGAATACGACTTCCCTTTACACCTACACAGGCTCCTACAGGGTCGATTCTGTCATCGTAAGATTCCACCGCGATCTTGGCACGTTCGCCGGGGATACGGGCAATCTTCTTGATGGTAATCAAACCATCATTAATTTCGGGTACTTCCATCTCGAACAGGCGTTGCAGGAAAACGGGAGAAGTACGTGACAAGATAATCTTAGGATTATTATTCTTGTTATCCACGCGGGCAACTACTGCACGGGCCGTTTCACCTTTACGATAAAAGTCGCTCGGGATTTGTTCGGTCTTAGGTAACAGCAATTCGTTTCCTTCATCGTCTAAAAGCAACATCTCTTTTTTCCAGATCTGATATACTTCTGCATTGATGATAGTACCTACCTTATCTATATATTTATTATAAATACTGTCTTTTTCGAGTTCCAGAATCTTGGAAGCCAGTGTCTGGCGAAGATTCAGGATCGCACGACGTCCGAACTTGGCAAAGATCACCTCGTCAGTCACCTCTTCACCTTCTTCGTAAGAAGCATCAATTTTCTGTGCTTCGCTCAACGAAATCTGCATATTCGGGTTAGTCAAATCTTCATCGGCCACAACTTCACGGTTACGCCATATCTCGAAGTCACCCTTGTCCGGGTTCACGATCACGTCGTAATTTTCATCGGTGCCAAACATTTTCGCGATTACGCTACGGAACGACTCTTCGAGTACGCTAACCATCGTCGTTCTATCGATATTCTTCAGTTCCTTAAATTCCGAAAATGTATCAATCAAGCTGATTGTTTCTTCTTTTTTGGCCATAACTATTTAAAGCTAATTAAGTATTTAGTATATTTTATTTGCTCATAAGTGAAGGTTTCGTCCTCTTCTACCAGCTTCGGGCGCTTTGATCCTTCGGTTTTTACTTTCTTTTGTACGCCTACCGTAAACTTCTCTTCATCGGCATCTTTCAGTATACCGGCCAGCTTCCGTCCGTCTCCGGTCAGCACTTCCACCTCTTGTCCGATGTGGATATAATACTGTTGCAGAACTTTAAAGGGTTGTCCGATCCCAGCCGACCCTACTTCCAGTTCATAATCTTCCTCTTCGCGGTTCAGTTTCGACTCTATGAAGCGGCTAAGCTCCACGCAATCTTCAATCCAAACACCTTCTGCATGGTCTATTTCAACCACAATCTTGTCATCCGGGCTCACGGTTACCTCTACTAAAAAGTAGTCTTTTCCTTCCAGCCACTCTTCTACAATCTGACAAACAGTTTTCTTTTCTATCATTTATTAGCTATATAAGAACAAAAAAAGGAGCTTAATTGCCCCTCCACCTTTCATCCGTTTTCGGTTGCAAAGATATAAATAATCTGTTCGACTACAAAACATTAAAGAAAAAAAGTATGAATTAACAGTGCTATATTCGTATCTTTACGCCGTAATTCAAAAAATAACGACTATGGCACATCGTCTCAACACAAATAAACAGTTTATGGTAGGCAACGGACTGCTTGCTTTTGCCGTCATTTTTGTCGTAGTTATTTTTGTCTATATGAGCATGCGACTACAACGGGAAAAGCAAGAAGAACGTCATTTTATTGAAAGCTATACAATCAGTCTGGTAAAGGGTTTTGCCGGAGATTCTATCTCTTTGTTTGTCAATGACAGTCTGATCTCCAACAAAACCATGTCGGAAGAACCTTACACAATAGAAGTGGGACGTTTTGCCGAACAGAGCGCCTTGTTGATTGTAGATAATAACACAGAATTAGTGTCTACGTTTGACCTTAGTGAAAAAGGAGGAACTTATCAGTTCGAAAAAGAATCAGACGGGATTAAACAATTAGCCAAGTAATAAAGGCATATTTTCAATATTACGTTTGCATCCATGCGAGGACACTACTTTGGCAACGAAGTACTTTATATCTCCGTGCGGTACTTTCTTAATTCTCCCCGTAAAGCCAGTGCTTTCCCTTCTGTAAACTGATTTAGCAATGCCCAAAATCGTTCACTATGATTCATCTCGCGTGTATGGCATAATTCATGCAGTAACACGTAATCTATTAGATGAGATGGCAATAGAACCAGATAATAGGATAAGTTAATATCTTTTCGAGCCGAACAGCTTCCCCATCTACCTTGGCTGGAGTTTATTTTCACACTTGAATAGGGAAGTCCGCATTGCTTGGACAAAGAAGCCAAACGTGAAGGAAGGATACTTTTCGCATTCCGCCTCAACGATTCTTCAATTACCTTATGCAACCAGCTTTGCAGTTTCTCATCCGTAAAATCAGCATGAGGCGGACAAACTATTTCCATAACTCCCAACCGGGAATTAGCCAAAAACTGATCCTTTTCACCGGACACCAAGGACAACTTAAAGTGTTCCGCATCAATTTTATAGTTCAAATCAACCAACGCCCGGGCTAGTTTTTGACGGGAGGCCAGAAGTTTACCACGCAGATTCTCGATCGCCTGCTTCACTTCTTTCAATGTAGTGCCGGGAGGAACTGAAACATAAACAGCATCACTCTTTGTACGAAACACAAGACTCCTCGCACGTGAATTGACGCGCACTATCAGACGTCCCAATTCGTCATCTTCTATGATCTTATCCATTATAATCCTCCTATCAACAGGCACAAAAGTAATAAAAAAGAAGATTCCAATGAAAAACTTCGCGGAAGATGCAACTTTATATCAGTTTCTTCCGTCTAACTGTCATATCAATCATAGAAAAACATAATTATGAAAACAAGTTTATTGCTCGTATTAGTCACCGGATTGTCTCTAGTACTTACTGCCGGCTCTTGCTTGCAGGGAAAACACGTAGTAGGCAGCAAAAACTACATCTCCCAAGAAGTAAAAGCCGATCATTTCAATGAAATCAAACTATTGGGAAGTGCCAATATCAGTTATCACCAAGACACACGCAGTCACGTGGAGATACATGGCTCCGACAACATTATACCACTTGTAGAAACGTATGTAGACGGTAATACATTAATTATAAAATTCAAGAAGAATGTCAGTATCTGGAAAGGAAAACTGGAAATAAAAGTTTTTGCTCCGGAATTAAATAAGTTAACGATCAATGGTTCGGGAAATATAAAATTAATCAATGGAATACAAACCTCTAAAGATATTGAATTCCATATAAACGGTTCAGGAAACATTCAGGGAGAAGGGCTTAATTGCCGAAGAATGGCTGTTTCTATTAACGGATCGGGAGATGTTAGACTGCAACAAATAGAGAGCCAGGAATGTCAGGCAGGTATTTCAGGTTCGGGTAATATCAATCTTAAAGGTAAAGCCATTCAAGCAAAATATTCTATTGCCGGATCGGGAAACATTCAGGCCGCAGATTTAGAAGCAGAGAATACGGATGCAAGTATCAGTGGATCCGGAAACATCAGTTGTTATGCAAGTCAGAAACTGGTTGCACGCGTGAAAGGAAGTGGCGATATTGCCTATAAAGGCAATCCACAAGAAGTCGACGCTCCACGGAAAAACATACGGCAAATTAAATAAATACAGTCTAAAAGCATAAAAGGGCTACTGCATCGCGCGGTAGCCCATTTATTTAGTTAGTTTTATTATAAAAATTTGAGAGAATTGAAAACTTCACAGTTTCGCCTTCGTTGTTGTTTTAATTAAGCACACTAACTATATTATATGTTTAAAGCAAATGAAAATGTCTATTCGTTTATAACTTGCACCTTGTGGTTGACCCTCGCCAAACTATCGGCTAGAACCTGTTCCGCTTTCACATCATTTGAGATAGCGACCGATGGTGCTGTTACTTGTTTACCAATGGTATCCGTTGCCAATACACTTCCGTCATCTCCGGAGAAAGAATGTTGTGCCACATTCCCCAAAGAAAGGATGATTGCAATCACGGCAGCGGCTTTGAACAGAGGAATAAAACGACCAGTCAGTGTCAAGCGTTTCGCTTTTACGACCGTAGGCTCCACCTCTGCCAGAATACGTGCATCAAAGTCTTCGCCCAGTCCTACTTCCTGCTGAACCTGTTGATAAACAAACAGGTTTTTATAGCGAAGCAAATGAGCCGGAACTTCCTCCTTTGCGAAGAAGTCGCGCAATGTTGCTTCCTCCTCAACGGAAGTTTCGCATTGCCAGTATCGCTCCAGGAGCTGTTCTATATCCTTATAATCCATATTCGTCAATTTCTAAATACCTTTGTTTTACTTTTTGTCTGGCTCTGAAGAGGTTCACTTTAACTTGTTCCTCTGTCAGATTCAGCAACCCTGCAATTTTCTTATAGCTTTCACCTTCAATGTCCCTCAGTTGCATGATAAGCCGCTGTTTTTCGGGAAGTTCGTTTACCAGTCTATTAATAATGTTCATTCTTTCATCATGAATCATCTGGTCATACGGACTGTTTGCATCAGGTTCTTCCTCCATTTCGGGGGTGAGTTCCACGTTTTGAGCTTCTTTCTTTTGACTTCGATCTATCGCCAGATTCTTTGCCACTGTCAGGCAATAGGCTTCGACCGATTCAAATTGAGACCACTCATCACGCTTATTCCACACTCTTATCATGGTGTCCTGAACGACATCCTCGGCTTCGGCCCTATCCAGGGTGATTCTGAGAGCCAATCGAAAGAGTTTATCCTTCAACGGCAAAATATCGTTTCGGAAGCTGATTTCTTGCATCTCTATAATAATGACGGGCTAGGATATGAAAAGTTACAGTCGCCCACTACTTTTTTTTGAATTATTTTTTTATTCTTGTTCCACCAGAGTTATTAATCGCTGATGCTAAGGTGATTACCACTTCAGAAACTCCTGCATTTATTGCTTCAAAAGAATTCTCCAACTTGGGAATCATACCTCCCTGAATAACGCCATCAGCTACATATTGTTCAAATTCGGCACGGGTGATTTGGGGAATCACACTGTCGTCATCATTCTCGTCACGCAACACGCCTTTCTTCTCAAAACAATATACCAATGTCACATCAAACAGGGCCGACAACGCTTTCGCCGTTTCCCCGGCAATGGTATCTGCATTCGTGTTCAGCATATTGCCGTGTCCGTCATACGTCAATGGAGCCATTACCGGAACCACTCCCTTATGTATCAAATCAGATAACAAAGTAGCGTCCACCTTTTCCACGTCACCTACAAAACCATAGTCTACCTCTTTCACCGGGCGTTTCACCGAACGGATCACGTTCATATCCGCCCCGGTCAATCCGAGTGCATTGACTCCGCGTGCCTGCAGACCTGCCACAATATTTTTATTCACTAATCCGCCGTATACCATCGTTACGACCTTCAAAGTTTCAGCATCGGTAATCCGACGACCATTTACCATTTTGCTTTCAATACCCAGTTGCGCGGCAATCTTTGTAGCCGAACGGCCGCCGCCGTGAACCAAAACTTTATGTCCAGTGATAGCGGCAAAGTCATTTAACAACTGACGAAGGGTGGCTTCCTCTTCTACGATTTTGCCACCCACCTTAATAACTGTTAGTTTTTCTCTCATTTCTTGATTTCTAATAAGTTCACCGAATGGAGAATCCGGCTCCGGCACCTTGCCGGTTATTCCAAATAAGTATATCCGTAAAGCCCTGAACGATAGTTGGAAAGAAATTCTTTTCCTTCTTCCAAAGAGATCTTTCCTTCTTTCACCGACTTCGTCACCCAGGTTTCGAGTGTACGTACCAGCTTCTTCGGATTGTACTGTACATAGTCCAACACCTCCGCTACCGTTTCTCCATCAATAATCTGTTCGATATTATATCCTTTCTCGTTCACCGAAACATGCACGGCATTCGTATCACCGAACAAATTATGCATATCTCCCAGAATCTCCTGATAAGCACCGACCAGGAACACAGCCACATAGTAAGGTTCCGTTTTCTTCAGTGTATGCACAGGCAGATAATGAGCCACGTTACGGGTAGAAATAAAATTAGCAATCTTACCGTCCGAGTCACAAGTAATATCCTGCAAAGTAGCCGAACGTTCCGGTTTCTCATCCAATCGCTGGATAGGCATGATCGGGAATATCTGGTCAATCGCCCAAGAGTCGGGAAGCGACTGGAAGAGCGAGAAATTACAGAAATATTTATCGGCAAGCAACTTAGACAGTCCGCGGAATTCATCAGGCGCATGCTTCAAACCGCCGGCAATCTGATTAATCTCACGTGTAATAGACCAATACAGACGCTCGATTTGTGCACGGGTTTTCAGATCTACGATTCCATGACTGAACAAGTCCAGCGCTTCCTCCCTGATCTGCTGCGCATCATGCCACGCCTCCAACATCTTGTTCTGATTCAGCGAATCCCAGATTCCATATAACTCCTGCACCAATTCGTGCGCATCCGGAGCTATCTCTTCCTCATCATCCCATTCGGGCAATGTAGCGGTTTCAAGTACCTCAAAGATAAGAACAGAATGATGTGCCGTCAATGCGCGTCCACTCTCCGTTATAATATTCGGGTGTGGGATACCATTTTTATCGCTCACGTCCACCAAAGTAGAAATAGAGTCGTTTACATATTCCTGGATGGAATAATTCACGCTGCCTTCGCTATTGGACGAACGGGTTCCGTCATAATCCACTCCGAGTCCACCGCCAATATCTACAAATTCCACATTGAATCCCATCGAATGTAGCTGCACGTAGAACTGTGAAGCCTCACGCAAAGCCGTTTTAATACGACGTATCTTTGTCACCTGACTACCGATATGGAAATGAATCAGTTTCAAACAATCCTTCATCCCTTTGCTCTCCAGGAAGTCGAGCGCTTCGAGAAGTTCACTGGAAGTCAAGCCGAATTTGCTGGCATCACCTCCAGACTCTTCCCACTTTCCGCTACCGGAAGAAGCGAGTTTGATACGTATACCGATGTTAGGCTGCACATTCAGCTGTTTTGCCATCTTTGCAATCAGCTTCAGTTCGTTCATCTTCTCTACAACGAGGAAGATACGTTTACCCATTTTCTGGGCAAGCAAAGCCAGTTCGATGTAACTTTCGTCTTTATATCCGTTACAGACAATCAATGAGTCAGAATCCGTATTGACTGCAATCACTGCATGGAGTTCCGGTTTAGAACCGGCTTCCAGTCCGAGATTGAACTTCTTTCCGTGGCTGATAATCTCTTCCACCACCGGGCGCATTTGGTTGACCTTAATCGGATAAATTATAAAGTTCTCGGCTTTATAACCATACTCTTCGGCCGCTTGTTTAAAGCAGGAAGACATCTTTTCAATACGGTTGTCCAAAATATCCGGAAAACGTATCAACATGGGAGATGCCACATCACGCAATTGCAACTCATCGACCAGTTCTTTCAGATCGACAGTCACTCCGTCTCTACGAGGTGTAACAACGACATGACCTTTGTCATTAATACCAAAGTACGAGGTACCCCAACCTGTGATGTTGTAGAGTTCCTCAGAATCTTCAATACGCCACTTTCTCATTTTCTGTTATTCAGTGTTTTTAGTAAATAATTGGACGGCAAAAATACGGATTAATCTACATGTTGGCAATTAATTAGACATTAAATCTTTCAAACGGTCCATATAACCACTATTTCCGTTACGGGCGTCATAGCGACGTGCCAGCTCTTCTGCCTGTTGATAGAAATAATTGCGAAGTTCGTTTACCTGATAAATTCCATCCGGACGATAAAGCGGGAACTCTTCCGGCAAAGACAACGAGACTTCCGGACGGGTTTCATATTTCAGAGCCTCTACCATATCACAGGAGAAACGATAACTCTTCAGCGTATTAGTACGCAAACTCCAACCGATACAGCGTTCGGCATATTTCCAAGCTCTTTCCGGCTTCGTCATCATATTATAGGCAATAAACAATCCCAGATAGAGCAAAAGATATTCATCCTTCTCTCTTCCCACCAATGCTTCTTCGGCACGTGCACACATATCGGCGGCAATCTCCGGTTTACCTGCTTTCTGCGCATAATAAGCAAGCTTCAAATAGGCCCGCAAATTGGCTTCATAACAAGTGACCTGCTTATTAATCAACGGTTGCGCGCGGCTGTAAGCCTCATCAAACTGTCCCGTTTCCAGATAATAATCCAGCATAAAGTTCAATTCACAAGCCTCACACGACTGATCGTCTATCTTCTCATTCAACATTTTATCAATGTATTCTTTCGCCTTGTCATACTGCCGCATCCAGACACATTCCACAGACCAGCGGTGATAATAACTCCGCAAAGAATACCCGTTCCGGAGGATACGGGTTTTATAATCCTCCCCAATTGCCTGTACCTGTTCCATCGGGATCTCCGGAAGATCGAACGTACAAGCCCATATCCACTTATATTTCCACAACAAGTCATCTTCCTTAATCACATCCTTGTGGTTCTCGTAATCATCCAGAATTTTAGAGAACACGGTAATCTCTTCAGCATCCGCCGAAAGAAGATTCAGTTCATAAATAAGATCCAGTCTCAACTCCGTAGCCCATTCCACATCTTCGTTCTCATCGGCGATGCGGATAGCCTCTTTCAATAGATTGGCTTTTTCGCGGGGATGCAGGTTGTTATTCTGTGTCTGCAACAGCAATTTTTGTATTTCAAGTGTGTATCTCATACTCTTTTTTTAATTCAGGAAATTTATAAAATCATTCATTTTCGAAGTCATCAGTTCACTTAGCGAATGGTTGAAAAGCTCCATTTCTTCGCTGTTCACCGGATATTTACCTTGCAGAAGCGATTGTACATACAATATATGCACCACATGCTGAAACAGTTTATTGTCTCCTTGTATTTGCAATAAGGTCTTCACCATTTCATTATCTGCATTGAAAGTGAGTGTCGGCGGAATCTGCTTTGTAGTATTCACAGCCCCCAGTACAGCCGCCAACGGATTATTAGCACTTTTAGCAGCATTCTCCTTTTCCTCCGCCACAAAAATAACCGGAATATCTACCGGAGTAAAATGCTTCAGACGACAGATACAACCAAACCGCTTCAACAACTCGTTCGCTTTCACCTCAAAAGCCTGAAACTCCTGGTTCGCCTCCACTTCACCAAACTGCTCCAGCAACCGTGAAGGAGATATTTCATCCAAAGTAAGTTCCGGATTCAGACGGACATACTTTTTCAACAAAGTTTCATCAAACGTATAAGCAGCATTCACGACCAGCCAACCCTGTGCTCCGGCTATACGTCGTACTTGCCGGAAATCCTCCAGATTCTTGGTATAACATATCACATTGCTTGCCGAACGAATACTTCC
Organism: Bacteroides sp. D2; assembly: GCF_025147085.1. Classification (NCBI taxonomy): domain Bacteria; kingdom Pseudomonadati; phylum Bacteroidota; class Bacteroidia; order Bacteroidales; family Bacteroidaceae; genus Bacteroides; species Bacteroides sp. D2. Next base: position 989,601 of record NZ_CP102261.1, read on the forward strand.
AAAGCTACGCAAACCCTTATTGGTTTCAAAAGGAAGATAATCCATAAACAAACGAAGCAATTCATTATCCTCCGAAGCAATCGCCTTGATATGAAAGTGATGAACATCCAGAATCCGGTTGAACATGGCACGGTCATTCTGCACCAATCCCCGCAGATAATCCTTGATAGCCACCCCGATCTCTTTCCGGGCATCTTTCAGTTGGTCATTACTCACCAAAGACTCCCGGGAAGCGGTAGACAGCAACCCGTCCGCATTCACCAGACAACGGATAAAGAAAGCCCACGACGGCAACAGATTGCAATCATCCTCACTCAACAGCATACGTTTGAGATAGACCTTATGAGAGTTGCGCACTGAAAATTGTGTACGGAAAGGCAGGACATAAAGCACCCCTTCCACCTTGCCGCTTTCAGTATAGATCCGGAAAGCATCGAGAGCAGACGACTGAAACACTTTCGCCCCATAATCCAGCAACTCCTTACGGGTCGCCTTCGGGTCAAGCCATACAGGCGAAGGCGTATTTACCAACTCCTCTTCCCCCTGATAATGCAGATAGATAGGATACGGCAACACTTCTCCGTAACCGACCAGTATCTTCTTAAATGTTTCATATTCAAAAAGATGCATCCAATCTCCTTTCGGGTGCAATACTACCTGCGACCCGATGGGCCGTTCTTCGTCTGATAAAGTCAGCTGATACGTCCCATCCACTTTTCCACACCAGCAAACAGGCTGTCCGCCCATTGCAGAACGACTTTCTACGGTGATTTCATTAGTCACCACAAAACAAGATAACAATCCGATACCGAACCTTCCGATAAAATCGTCCGCATCGGGAGTATCCCGCTTTGAACTCTCCCCAATAACAGTCAGAAAGCGATAAACTTCCTCCTCTTTCAGTCCGATACCATTATCCCGAAATACCACTGTCTTGTTCTCATTCAGAAAGACATCGATGCGACCTTTATAATTCTCGTCAATATTGCGTAGTGCCGTGATGGCATCTACGCAATTCTGCAACAGTTCGCGAACAAAAGTATTCGGGTTACTATAAATGTGCTCTGATAACAGGGCAATCATACCTTTAAGATTGACCTGAAACAGATTATTCCCTTCTTTTTCCATGTTCCTCTTTTACTTCCTCCTCCTTCCGGTGATTTTAAGAGCTTTCTCATTGCCATTCTCTGCAGCCTTTTCGAACCACTCCATTGCAATTTCATCGTTTTCTTCCACGCCATTTCCTGTCAGATAGGCATTTCCAAGTTCAAATTGTGCTTTATCGTTGTTTTTCTCGGCAGCTTTCAGCAACCATTGCACTGCAGCTTCCGGATCAGGGTTACAACCTTCGCCATACATCATCATCTTGCCCAGATAATAAATTGCAGCGACATTCTCATTCCCCGCCGCATCCGTGAACCAGCGATAGGCCTCGGCATAATTCTGTTTCACACCTACTCCGTTATAATAGCAAAGTCCGGTACGATACATACTTGTCGTATTTCCATTATCCGCAGCCAGTGTATAATATTTAAAGGCTTCCGTTTCATTCTCTTCCACTCCGATACCCATTTCATAACAGATACCCAGTCCTTCACTATACCATTCATATTCGGCAGCTTTCTTAAAATAAGCAAAAGCCTTTTCCGACTCATTCAGGCTATCATAGTCATACAGATAATACTCACCCACACGCAGCATAGCCATCGGAATCTCATTAGCCACTGCCTTTTCATACCATTCCACTGCCGTTTTATTATCTTCCAGACAGGGACCGCAACCAAAGAAATAATAATCTCCCATCTTAAACTGAGCATAGCCATAATCCTGTTCGGCAGCCTTCATCATATATTCCACTGCCTTCTGTGGATTCTCTTCCACGCCATTACCATTCTCATAAGCCATCCCCAGTTCCGTCAGACAACGGGCTTCATTCTTTTCCGCCCCTTTACTAAACCATTCGAGTGCCTTATCCCAGTTTTCTTCCGTTCCGATACCTTCTCTATAACAACGTCCCAAAGCAAAGATCGCATCATTATCGTCCGCTTCAGCTGCCTTTGTATACCAGGCAAAAGCCTCTTCCGGTTTCACTTCACCAAGAACACCCTTTTCCATATAAAGACCTACACGGAACATCGCATAAGGATAACCCTGTTCGGCAGCCTTGCTAATCAGTTCAAATGACTTTTCATAATTCTTCTCCACTCCATCGCCATTCTCATATAAGAATGCCAGTTCCACAAGGGCAAAGCAAGCACCCAGTTCGGCCGCTTTTTCATAATATTCCCTTGATTTTACAGGGTCCTTCACACCGCTATATCCATTAGCCAGATAAAGAGCCACACGGCAATACCCATCGGCATTATTCAGTGAAGCCGCTTTTTCATAAAACTCTAAAGCCTTCACATAATCCGGTTCTTCAGACAAAAAGCCACGTTCATACATCCAGCCCAAACGATAAGCTGCACTTCCCGAACCCAACTCAATGGCTTTCTCCAACAACTCTTTCGCGCGATTCATGTCTTCCGGCACCAAATCACCGTTGAAATAAATATTGGCCAGTCCTTCGATACCTTGTATATAATCATCCTCCACGCAACGGTTCAGACACATCAGTCCACGTTCCACGTTCTTATATTCATCATTATACAGGTAGATCAATGCCAGTTCATACGCACTGTAGGGTTCACAATAAAGCATGCCCTTTTCCAGCCATTCAATCGCCTTAGGCATATCCTGCCATTCCTCCTCCTGATAGTTATATCCCAGGAAATTGGCGGCAGACCACACACCGGCATGCCAGGCCTTTTCCCAAAGTTCAAAGCACAGTTCTTTCGGTTTATTCAGTTCCGGGTAACGGAAATAAAGCGTAGCCAGATTTTTAAGACTATAAAGATTGGGAACTATTTCCAGGGCTTTTTCGTAGTAAGCAGCTTCCTCTGCCACGTTACCTTCCGCTCTGTCGAGCGCATCTCCTAACGATGCATATACATGAGCACGCAAACGTTCACCTTCAGGCAGTTCGGCAAGCAGTTCATTCCGTATCTGTAATGCCTTTGCTTTATCCCCTGTAAATTCTTCGGCAAAAGCACGATAATGCTTTCCCCATAAAATAGCTTCGGGAGAAGTGAGAGCAGCAAAACGCCGTTCACCCTCTTCTTTATCTTGTTCACAATAGAATCCCATGTATCGCCAATAGGCAACAGTTGCTTCCGCTTCAGCCCAACCCATATCGGCAGCCTTCTCGTAGTATGGAAGCAAATAACTCATATCCCGCTTTCCATAACGGGCTTCGGAATATTGTGCCCCCTTCTGCGCCCATCCTGCACCGCTAAACTCTGCCACACGGTCGCATACCTGCATCACCTTTTCCCACCAGAATTCATATTCTTCCGCGTTGAGATCCACCTCTACGTTACAGTCAAAAGCACTGAATATCAGTTCAAAAAAATCTTCTGTTAATTTCTCGTCTTCTTTTGTGTCCAAAGCATATTCACATACAGCCAATGCTTCCCACCAGTTTTCCGCACTTAACAATGAAGCCGGTGTATACTGCGGAAACCATACCCTTGCAGGCTGTCCGGATGCTTTAATTTTAGCGGATAACTCCCCAAATTTCTCTTTTAAAGTTTTCATGATATAGAACTTTACCTTAATTTTGTGTTACTAGTCAATAAAAAATCTCATAACGAGTGCAAGGTACAAATATTGACCGAATGCACAAACAAGAGTCTCAAAAAAAACGAAGTTCCAACAAAAAGAGAACATTACAACTACCTGATTTCTGAATACAGTAAAATTCCTCCCAATAATCATTCATTATCAGGCACAAATTACACACATTCCACAGCTTTCCAAATGACGATTACACAAAATATAACGACTGTTACTTCTACAATCCCAAAAGTTGTCGCAAACATTGCACCGATGTTTCAATCTGCCAACGATCTTCCAATTCGTCTGCATTAAAGATATATTGTGCCTGATGATAAAAAGGAGCACGCTTCTCGAGTGCCTGAACAATGAACGCTTTCAGTTCTTCATCCTCTTTACCCTGAAGAATAGGACGTTGTTGTTTAGCCACACGCAAGCGCCTGAACAACACATCCGGATGCACCTCCAGAAAAACAGTCTTTCCGGTCCGGTTCATAAAATCCATATTATCATAAAAACAAGGCGCTCCACCCCCCGTCGAAATTACCACATTCTCAAACTCGGCTACTTCATGGAGCATATTTCTCTCCAGCTCCCTGAATCCTGTTTCGCCTCGTTCAATAAATAATTCTCCAACGGTTTTGTGAAAACGCTCTTCAATATACCAGTCCAGATCGATGAACGGTATATTCATATATCGGGCAAAAGCCTTACCCAACGTCGTTTTTCCGGCACCCATATAGCCGGTAAGGAAGATACGAACCATAAATGATTAATTTTGCTCACAAAATTAATCATTTAATGAAGAATGAAGAATGAAGAATAAAGAATTTTAGCCATTATGCCATCCAATTCTTCATTATTCATTCTTCATTCCCGATTTATTTAAAGATTCTCACCCGTTCTTCAAGCGGCTGGAATTCTTTTTCACCCGGTTTGCCGACAGGAAGTCCGAACGGCATTTCCGCAATCAAATGCCAATGTTCCGGCAAATCCCATGCACGGCGCACTTCTTCATCAATCAACGGGTTATAGTGTTGCAGCGATGCTCCGAAACCTACATCTTCGAGCATTACCCAGATAGCTAACTGGTGCATGGCAGAAGTCTGCAATGACCATCCCGGGAAATTCTCCTGATAAGACGGGAAAGCCTCCTGAAGTCCTTTCACCACTTTTTGATCCTCAAAGAACAGTACAGTTCCATAACCACAGGCAAAGGAATGATCTATCTTCTCTTCTGTCTTGACAAACGCTTCAGCCGGTACAATCCTCTTTAATGCGTCCTTCACAATCTGCCACAATTTCTTATGCGATTCTCCCAATAGAAGTACCACACGGGTAGATTGCGAATTGAATGCCGACGGCACATGGCGCACGGTCATATTAACGATACATTCGATCTCCTGATCGGATATAGGTGACTGATTAGTAATTGAATAGTAAGTTCGACGTTGTTTCAAAGCTTCACTAAAAGATCTTTCCATCATAGTTCCTTTCTTATTTTATATTCTTAAAACTCTCTTTTTTTTATAACAAGTAGCCCCCCTAACTTGTTCAGTTAGAGAATATATTTGTACCTTCGCAGCGTCAATTCATTGACTATCTAAAATTATCGTCAGAAAAAATGGCTAAACAGAAATTTTATGTAGTATGGGAAGGCGTCACCCCCGGAGTTTATACTTCCTGGACAGACTGCCAGCTTCAAATCAAAGGATATGAAGCTGCCAAATACAAATCATTTGACACGCGCGAAGAAGCGGAACGCGCGTTGACAATGTCTCCCTATGCTTATATCGGCAAGAATGCAAAGGCTAAATCAGGAGGTCCCAAACCTTCTTCGGATACTTTACCCTCTTGTGTGATCGACAATAGCCTGGCTGTCGATGCAGCCTGTAGCGGTAATCCGGGACCGATGGAATATCGCGGCGTACACATTGCCAGCCGTCAGGAGATTTTTCATTTCGGCCCGATGAAAGGCACGAATAATATCGGCGAGTTTCTAGCCATCGTACACGGGTTGGCGTTGTTGAAAAAGAAAGGTTTCGATATGCCCATTTACAGTGACAGCGCGAATGCCATCAGCTGGGTACGACAGAAGAAGTGCAAGACCAAGCTCCCCCGGACCCCGGAAACAGAAGAACTCTTTCTGTTGATTGAACGGGCGGAAAAATGGTTGCAAGGAAACACCTATACCACTCGTATCCTGAAATGGGAAACCAAAGAATGGGGAGAAATTCCGGCCGACTTCGGCAGAAAATAAAAGAACATAAATTTCAATATAAGATAAAGATGAAAACATTGACTTCAAACAAAGCTTTCTGGCTGTTACTAGTCATTTGCGTAGTTACTATCCTGCCTTACCTAGGTTTATCGGAGTACCACACCAAAGGGGAGCCTCGCGAATCTATCGTTTCCTACTCCATGCTGGATAGCGGAAACTGGATTTTACCCAGAAACAACGGAGGAGAAATGGCTTACAAACCGCCTTTCTTCCACTGGAGCATTGCTGCTGTTTCGGCAGCAGTGAATGGAGGGCAAGTCACAGAAATGACCTCCCGCTTGCCATCTGCCATCGCCTTGATTGCCATGACTCTCTGCGGCTTTCTATTCTTTGCCAAAAGAAAAGGAGTGGAACTGGCGCTGTTAGCCGCCTTTATCACCCTGACTAATTTTGAGCTGCACCGGGCCGGAGCAAACTGCCGGGTGGATATGGTATTGACAGCGCTCACCGTTGGCGCTCTGTATTGTTTCTACAAATGGTATGAAAAGGGGCTCAAAGGTATTCCCTGGCTGGCCATTCTCCTGATGAGCTGCGGCACACTGACCAAAGGACCGGTAGGTACTATCATTCCATGTTTAGTGGTAGGCATCTTCTTGTTACTCCGGGGTGTCAACTTCTTCAAAGCATTCCTGTTACTTTCCGCCTGGGCCATTCTTTCGCTCATCCTACCTTTCTGCTGGTATGTCGCTGCTTACCAACAAGGTGGAGAAGAATTCCTGGCATTAGTTATGGAAGAAAACCTCGGCCGTATGACTAATACCATGAGTTACGATTCATGCGTGAACCCCTGGCATTATAATTTTGTGACCCTGTTCGCCGGATACGTTCCCTGGACACTGTTAGTCGTGCTCTCCCTGTTCAGCCTGACTTACCATAAATTCAGTATCCAACCGGCAGCCTGGTGGAAACGTTTCACTACATGGATAAAGAATATGGACCCGGTGGATTTATTCTCTTTCACCAGTATCGTTGTAATCTTCGTCTTCTATTGTATTCCGCAGAGTAAACGTAGTGTATACCTGATGCCGATCTATCCTTTCATTGCTTATTTCCTTGCCAAATATCTATTCTATCTGGTTAAGAAGCAATCTAAAGTCATCAAAGTATACGGAAGTATTCTTGCAGTAATCAGCCTGCTACTGTTCACCTGCTTCATCGTTTTAAAATGCGGACTCATCCCTGAAACAATTTTCCAGGGTCGCCACGCACCGGACAATATTAATTTCATGCGTGCAATACAGAATATCAGCGGAGCAGGAGCCTTGTTCCTGATTGCCATCCCTACCATTCTCGGTATCTACTGGTGGTTCTATCAACGAAAAAATGCATTGAGCAACCGCTTCCTATACGCTCTCGTTGTGCTAACAATGGGATTATACCTTGCATTGGACGGCGCTTATCAACCAGCAGCATTAAATTCGAAGTCAGTCAAATTCATCGCTACAGAAATAGAAAAGGTTGCGCCGGAAAGCGAAGGAACGATGTACGAATTCATTGAAGAAAGTCTGCATGCAGCAGGTGACCCCGTACATTATTTCGAACTCAATTTCTATCTGCGTAATCGTCTCGACAACTTCTATGAGAAACGTCCTTCGGAAGGTTTCTTGTTAATCGGCACGAATGATGCAGAGAAATATCTTCCCGAATTCGAGAAAGAAGGATATCAGTTTGAGGAGGTATACGAATCCCCCAAACGAGTACTCCGGCAAATAGCCAAGGTATACAAGTTCGTTAAAAAACAACAGCCTGAAAATACCGAAACGACTCCTATTGTTGAGTAAAAGGTATAGAATTAAGCGTTTTTCCATGCTTCACAAGGAACTCCGCCGATTGGAGCATGGAAAAACTATATTCTTTCAAAGGCAAAAAGCTATCATCCATCGGAACAGCATTCAATTTGCCGTTACCGATATGATAAGTAAGCTCCTGCTGAGTCTCGTAATTATAAAGATAGAGTAACGTATCATTGCGTCCCGCCACCATATTGTCAGCAGTATAGAACATACAGGGACGTTCTTCCTTCAGCAAGTCTACCCCAAAATTATTCTGTAAATAATCAATATTCAACAACCCTAATATCGTTGGCTGTATATCTACCTGACCGCCAAATGCAGTTTTCTCTTCCGGCTGAATACGGCTGGAGTAAATCATCAGTGGAATATGATTATAAGATTCCGGTAGTTCACATTCGGCGTCTCCCACCAGTTTGCCATGATCCCCTTCCAATACGAATATCGTATTATCAAACCAGGGTTGTTTACGCGCCTCTTCAAAGAACTGACGCAAAGCCCAATCCGCATACTCAACGATCTGCGTCTCCGGTTCACTTGTTTTCGGATGGAAGAAAGGAGGTATCACATACGGCGGATGATTACTGATGGACAGTAAAGTAGCAAAAAACGGTTGTCCGGTGGCAGCCCGCTGATTCAATACCGGAATTGCGTAGTCATACAAGAAATCATCCTGCACTCCAAAGCTATTCACAACCTTATCAGCCGGATAGTCTTCTTGCGAAAACACTTCATCATAGCCGTTCGTCCGGAAGAAAGCGTTCATATTATCATACTGTCCTTCATGCGTCATAAAGAAAAGGTTGTAATAGCCGTTTTCTTTCAATACGGTAGGCAGTCCCGAATAGCGGGGAATGACAGAGCCTTTCATCAGGTTCCGTTTCATCATAGCCGGAAAAGAATACAAGGTAGCATACAAACCATGATTCGTATGGATTCCTGCTGAATAGAAATTGCGGAAACTGATCGAACGGGTATACAGGCTATCCAGGAAAGGAGTCAAAGTCTCCGATTGCCCGAAATGCTTCATAAACTTGCTGGACATAGACTCCATCATAATCAATACAACATTAGGACGGCGTTGTTGCACGCTATCCATTTTCGAAGTATGTCTGTAAACAGCCAATGGGGAAACATTCGGTTCTCCCGGCCGGTTGAGCAGAGCTTGCGCCTTGGTAATGGCTTCCTGCTCATCCATCAGATGCAAGTATTTATTTTCAGGTCTCCTGTCATCCATCACGCTCGTCAGCAGATTAAAAGTAGGGCTTACTCCCAGTTGATTGAGAAAAGCATCCTGACAGAAATATGCCGCACTCACTTTGATCGGATTATAACCTGTACGTCCCCGGATTCCAAAGATACAAAGTCCGATTAAACAAGCGCCGATCAGAACCGCTCCTCCTCGCTTCCAATAAGGAAACGGAGTGGAAATAGTGAGGCTACGATGATGGAAATAACGCGCCAGATAGATAAGCCAGACTACGAATCCGGCCAGAAAGAGAAGGAATAATCCGATGGACAGATAATAGGCACTTTCACCCAATATCATTCCGGCAGTAGTTCCTGCATAACCGAACCATTCGAATATGGAAGAGTTGATATGTTTAAAGAAATAGGCAAAATAAGGAATATCCGATGCACTGATTAAATAAACCAATCCATAAAAGACACTAAAAAAGATCGTAAAGAAACGGAACAACGCTTTCCCATAATAGTTGCAGACTCCACACACCACCGCAACTACCAGAGGCAGCAGAAGTATGTAACAACCTATCACATTGTCAAACCAGACCCCATGTACAAAAGCAAGCATCGAAAGTGTCTTATCCGACAAGGCTTCAGAGGTCAACTGATGATAAGATGAGATAAAAAGTACCAGGCGAAACAGTCCTGCGATCAGCAAAGCCGAAACATGTATGGTAAGTATATATACAACAAGATTTAGAAAACGTTTCATAATAGCCTTTTCTTTTTATGAATTAAATGAAAGGGGGTGAATAGTGTTATTTCCTCCCTTTATAGATATAAACGAAATGAAGAATCAGGAAATTGATAGGTACCACGATAATCATTACCAGTATCGGTGCAAGCAGCTCACCCGCCCCTATCCAGAGGAAGAGATTCAGCAAACCGATCTCAAGCAGGTAATTAATCAGATGACTAAAACCAAAACCGATCGCATTATGCGAGGATGGTTTGGAACGAAAGGTGAAGAAAGTAGTCAGGAAGTAGTTGCAGACAAATCCTACAGCGTAACCAGCCGTAAAGGAGATATTGGCATTCGCAACCAACAAGACCAGGCAGTATACGCCGTAATGAATGGCTGAAGATATAGTGCCGACAACTCCAAAACGAACAAACTGCCAGAACTTATCCCGCCAATCCGGGTGCTTCTCAAGTATAGCCTTACTTATTCCGATCATCGTACAACACTTCTTCCACATTATAGAGCGGACGACGTTTTACCTCTTTATAAATCTTGCCAATATACAGTCCGACAGCTCCTATGGATAATAAAACAACCCCGCCAACAAACCAGATAGACAACATCAAAGAAGCCCAGCCATGTTCCGCAGTACCCGAAATCAATGCGTAAAGAACATAGATTCCAATCAAAATACTGATAAAAACAAAGATACCTCCCAGATAAACAATTCCGTAAATGGGCTTTACCGAGAAAGAGGTTATCCCGTCCAAAGCCAGACTGAACATCTTTCTCACTGTATATTTGGAAGTTCCGGCTGTCCGCTCCCGGATCACATCATCTACCGTAGTAGAAGGGAAACCCAGCAACGGAATAATACCACGCAAATAAACATTGCGTTCCTGATAATGAGACAACTGTTCCAGCACTCTCCGGCTTAGAAAACGAAAATCCGCATGATTGTAGATAGTCTCTACTCCCATCCGGTGCTGTAGTTTATAAAAAGCAGTTGCGGAAAGACGTTTCAGCATCGGGTCTGCCTGACGGGATACTTTCACCCCGTATACTACATCATATCCTTCCGTATAGGCATCGATCATCTCCTCAATCGCATTCAGATCATCCTGCAAATCGGCATCAATGGTAATAACGGCATCACTCCAGTCTTTAGCGGTCATCATACCGGCCATGATTGCATACTGATGTCCTACGTTCCGTGCCAGATTCATTCCTTTTATATAAGGATTCGTCCCGTGCAGTTTCTTAATGATGCTCCATGTACGATCTTTACTGCCATCATTCACAAAGAGCACAAAGCTGTCGGCACTGATTTTTTCTTTCGCCACCAGCTCATCAAACAAGGCTGTCAAACGGGAGGCCGAATCTTCCAACACTTCCTCCTCATTATAGCAGGGGGATACAATAGCCAATTTTATCATTTTTCGTCCGGTTTATTTAGTTCAGCCAGTTTTATCTGCGCAAATTCCGAGTAAGTCATAAAAGCATATCCCTTTTCTTTCAGTTTGCGGATAAGCATATCCAGACGTTCCTCCATTCCTTTACCGGAATGATTGCGGATAATAAAAGGCATCTTAAATTCAGGATGTTCACCCAACGGGTAGAATTCCCACGGGTGGAAATAAGTCACAAAATATCCGTCATGCTTCAATACCCGGTTTACCAGGAGTTGGTACAGCCACATCGGCAGATTATGACAAGACAACCAAAATAGCGGGAAGCGAATCCACGGAGTTACAGAAGCCGGGATTTGAAGTAACTTACCTGTCATAAAGCAGGTACGCGGCTCCGACAAATGCATATATCTTCCGGGGATAAATGCGGGATTCAATGAGGAGTTATATACATATCCCATCCGTCCAAGTTCCGTATCTGATACGGGAAACATACGCGGCTGTCGATAACCTTGTATCGTCCTGCCGGTAAGGCGTTCCAGAATTTCTTTTGAACGACTGACATCCGAAGCCTGTGGCTGCCAATGGTCACATCCATGCGCAGCAACTTCATGCCCTTCGTCCATAATGCGCCGCATCACTTCCGGCGCATTTTCTGCAAAATTGCTTGTACAAAAGAAAGTAGCTTTCACCCCGTTGCTTTTCAGGCAGTCCAGTATCCGGTTCGTACCATAGACTGATACTTTCATTGCTTCATCCAGCGGAAAGTCTACACCATGCTCACGAGGTACATCAAATTCTTCTGTATCAAAACTTAATAATATCATTGCAATATCAAGAATTACAACTGCTGCATATCATGCAGACGTTTATAGTAACCGTTTAACTCAATGAGTTCTTCATGCTTACCACGTTCCACAATCTCCCCCTCATACAGTACACAGATTTCATCTGCATTCTTAATCGTAGAAAGACGGTGGGCAATAGCTATCGTCGTACGTGTTTTCATCAAACGTTCCAACGCTTCCTGCACAAGACGTTCTGATTCGGTATCCAAAGCAGAAGTAGCCTCATCAAGAATCAGAATCGGAGGATTCTTCAGAATAGCACGGGCGATACTGATACGCTGACGCTGGCCACCGGACAATTTTCCACCACGGTCGCCGATATTCATATTATATCCTTCCGGTTTCTCCATAATGAAATCATGCGCATTGGCAATCTTCGCCGCCTCTATAACTTGTTCCATTGTCGCATTCTCCACACCAAAAGCAATGTTATTGAAGAATGTATCATTAAACAGAATAGCCTCCTGGTTTACATTACCAATCAAACTGCGCAAATCTGCAATACGTACATCACGAATACTTGTTCCGTCAATGGTAATATCACCTTCCTGTACATCGTGATAACGCGGTAACAAATCGACTAATGTAGATTTACCGGATCCCGATTGTCCAACCAGTGCGATTGTTTTTCCTTTGGGAACTGTCAGGTTTACATGCTTCAACACCTCTCTCTTACCATCATAGCTGAAAGAAATATCTTTAAATTCTATTTTATCATTCAAACCTTTCAACGGTTTCGGATTCGGAATTTCCTTAATCTTATTCTCTGCCTTCAGGATTTTATCAACACGTTCCATGGAAGCCAAACCCTTCGGAATGTTGTATCCCGCTTTAGCAAAGTCTTTCAATGGATTGATTACACTATATAAGATAACCATATAGAAGATGAATGTAGGAGCATCGATGGTTGCATTCTTTCCTAAAATCAATGTACCTCCAAACCACAATACAGCCACAATCAGAATCGTTCCTAAAAACTCACTCATTGGATGCGCCATAGCCTGACGTATAGCAACCTTGTTTGTCGCATCCCGGAGCTCGTTGCTACATTTGGTGAAGCGGTTAATCATTTTATCTTCCGCAATAAAAGCCTTGATGATACGCAAGCCTCCCAGTGTTTCTTCCAATTGTGACATTGTATCACTCCACTTCGCCTGTGCTTCCAGTGATTGACGTTTCAGTTTTCTTCCGACGACTCCCATCAACCAACCCATTCCCGGTAATACAATGATAGTAAAAAGAGTCAACTGCCAACTAACCGTAACCAATGTCACAAAATATATAATAATCAGAATCGGGCTTTTCATCAACATATCCAATGAGCTAGTGATAGAATTTTCCACTTCCCCCACATCACCACTCATACGAGCTATAATATCTCCCTTTCTTTCTTCCGAAAAGAAAGACATCGGCAGACGCATTACCTTAGCATACACCATAATACGAATATCACGTACCACCCCTGTACGCAATGGGATCATCACGGCTGAAGAAGCAAAGTAACAACCTGTTTTAAACAACGTCATTACCATCAGGAATAGTCCCAAGAAAATAAGAGCCACAGTGGGACCATTATCCACAATCATCTGAGATATGTAATAATAGAAGTTATTCTTGGCAACATCTGCTAAATCGCCACTACCCCATTCCATAAAATGGTACACTTTATCCGCTCCTTCTGTTTTAAACAGAATACTCAAAATAGGAATCAGAAAAGTAAATGAGAACACATTGAATACAGCAGACAAAATATTCAGCAAAACAGCCCAGCCGATATACTTCTTATAAGGCGACACAAAACGTCGCATTAGTTGTAGAAATTCCTTCATTATTTACCATTAAAAAAGTTAAGACCGCAAAGATACAATAAAACTGATTAACAGACAGTAGTTTCAGCTAATTATTAACGCGATTTATCGAAAAGCGTTCTTCAATAAATGAAAAATGACTTAATAATTCTCTTTCAGCCAAATCCCCAAAAAACGATCATATATCTGACAGATTCCCATTTCCTGAGTCACGAAATCCTTTTCCAGTAACCCTTTTAGTGCTGCCTGGACTGAACTAGCAGAAGCCAGTCTGTATTTTCTAATGAAAGCACCGGAAGTGACAGCTTTAGCCTTTCCCTCTTTAGTGATAGCAATCAGTAACTCCTTTTGTTTTTCCGGCAAACGAAAAAGAATCTCCGAATAAGTATATCTGAATGAATCAATAATCTGCCGAATAGCGCCTGGCACCATTTCAACTCTACAGACTCCCTGTTCCGGAGTCATGTCATAAAGCGTATTCAACACTTTTTGTATATACCATGTGATTCCCTCAAACTGTTGATAAATCGCAATAATAGCATTTTCTTCTATTTCTTTGCCCGCACGCTTGAAATGAGTACCTGCAAAACGAATATATTCTTCTAAAGGAATACTCTCCAAATGCATCATTGATACACTTTGATAAAAAGGCCGGGAAGGCGTTAAAAACATATTTCCCATCACATGCCGCTGACTCCCTGCAAAAATGAAACGTGCATTATTACAATGTTGCACATAGGTCCGAAGAGTAGCTTCCACATTTTTCTCTACATATCCGGAAATCTGCTGGAATTCATCAATTGCAACCAGACAAGGTTTATCCGCCTGTTCCAAATACCGGAAGATTTCATCGAGTGTAGTAGCCGGAGCTTGTATATCCCCTAGCCCCAAATTCAAAGAAGGCATACCATTCACATCAAAAGAGATACTGGCTTGCAAAGATTTCACACATTCCCAAAAGCTCTGCAAAGCTTTCTTCCCCACAGGTTTCAGCACTTCCAGAATCTCCTTACTAAGTGCAAAGACCAAATCACGCAATGAACGGCTATCATATATATCAATAAAAAAGGTATAGTAACCCTGTTTAATTTCAGGAAACTGAAAGCAATGACGGATCAGCCCTGTCTTTCCCATTCGCCGGGTAGAGACAAGAGCCAAATTATTCCCATTCATCATCTCGCGCACCAACTGTTCGCTCTCAAAACGGCGATCGCAAAAATAATCAGCAGAGACATATCCGCTTGTTATAAAAGGATTTCTTATCATAGTCTTCATACATCTCACGTTATTACGCAAAGATAATTATTATAAAATAATAAAAGCCATCTACTATACATTATTTCATCATTATCCTTACTCAACAGGCACCACATGATAATAAACCCCGCGCGTTTTCCTGAACGACTTTACTCCCAATCTCTGCAAGATACGCCCGAAATAATTAACTTGCCCGGAAGAAAATTTCATTTTACTTGCTTTTTGTATCCGCTGCAATATATCTGCAGCAAGCAACCATTCTCCCTCTTCTTCCTCTTCCGCTGCCCGGTAATATACCTGAAACAATTGTTCAATCACCGGAGACTGTTCAAATTCCCGATTAGCTTCCGTCATGATAGCCTCTTCCTTCTCATCAAACCAGTAGCGTTCATTACTACGCAGCAATGCCATTGCCTGCGCATACAATTGTTCATAGTCAATAGGGCGGACCACATCGATCACTCCCGTCACCTCAACACCGATAAAACGACGACTGCCGGAAGTATCCGTCAGCAAATCTTTATGATTACTCGTGCCTATAAAAGAAGCATACCGACGGAGTTCCTCTACTGCTGAAGCATTCGGGCGTCGCGTATTGACAACAGGCTTTTGCAGAATATGCTTGAGAAAAGACTGCTGATTGATACCAATCTGATCGAACTCATCCATGTTTATCAATAAAAAGCGATTCAAATATAGCTCGGCATCCCGCTTCCGGCTAAAGTCAATACTATCTGTATAATAAGCCTGCAAACATGGAGGCAAAATCAACCGGCAAAATGTAGACTTACGATAAGCCTGTGGACCTATTAATATAGGAGAAGTACTATTTGCATGATTCTTTCCCATTCCACGCCAATGCGCTATCATACTGAGAAACCAACGACGAAACAATTTTGCCCAATGAGGATGATCACAAGGAACTCGCTTGGCAAGATCACCGATGTGATCCTTACCATCCCAATGAGGAAGGTCGTAAAGGAATTCTTCGATAGGCTGATAAACCGGCACATGATCCGAATTCAGATAGCGTACTACGTCTTTATCCCAAAGCTTAAGCCCTTCATAATGCGCGTTCATTGCAATACTTGCCATCAACCGTTTGTCCACCGGATGAAAATAAAAATTAAAGCTATTCCGTTCGCGACATTCCACTTGTGATGTCAACTGGTTGAAACGAAAATCATAACGCCGCTTCATAAACTCGTCCATCTGCATGACAAATAATTGTTCTGGCAACAGACTACTCTTACTTGCAAATCCCTCACAAGTACGGTATACATTTCGTACGGTTTCCCGAACCAATGTATCATCCTTCGGCAAACGATAATGGGCACGAGACCATCGTACTGTATCTTCTTCAGGAATACCGGCACGGAAACAATGTCCTGCAAGGTTAATCAACAGCGATTGTTTGTCTCCTTCCGGTTGATAATCAGTCTCTTCATCCAGCGCGCGTGCAAAAGCAGCTTCGAAAAGTACAGAAAGCGCATTACATTTTTCATATCCCGGCGCAAGCCGTTGCAACGGCGAAGTTTCCGTTTGCACCCGTTCGCGATAAGTCACCTCACCCGGCATAGCTGCAGGCTGCTTCATATAAATAGGCATTGCTTCGGGGTTAAAATACAAGTTCGGGTCAAAAGTTAAACGACAATATTGTTCCAACGAAGGTACTTTCAGTTCAATATCATAAGGGAGTTGTGGCTGATAAAATTTCACTGCCAACCGATAGGCATGCGCATGAAAAAGCTCCGCCTCCTCACTAGTTGTCGGCAAAAGATCATTGGGATAAGTAAAACGCACCCATACTTTCACGGACTTCCCGGAAGAACCGGTGAAAGCTAAGTAAGTCTGCGGAAGTTCCTTTACCCGTTCTTTCACTTCATCCGCCTCCATGTGCCCGGACAAGTTGTTGACCTGAATCATCACAATTCCGTTGTATTCACTCATCGTCGTGATACCACCTTTGCGAAAAAAGGCGGCTGCAGGTATCAGCTTCGGTACTTTCTGTACATAGTCATTTTTATCACCCGGAAGCATAAAAGGCAGGACTTCTCTCATTTTTGAGACGGGCTGTGTTTTGGTTTCCACTTTCATTTGCTCCACGAGCTGTTCAATTCTCAACGTACGCATAGTGTTCACCTTGCCATCGTCTCTCACCAGTGTTATTCTCATTACTTCATTTATTTGTCCTGCATGTGTTTGTAGGGCGATTATTACGATACAAATATACTGTGAATATTACAGACAACCAACTTTTCCGGGGATACTTATTCAATCTCTCTACTAGAAAAGATTTTTCAATTTTATTTCTCACATTCTCATAGATTCCAGATAAAGCACTCGTAATCAAAGAATTACATTATGAGAAACATTTTTAGAACAGGTATTTCTCATACTTTCCTCATCAATTTCCTTCAAAAAACCGCTATTTCTCATACTCTTTCAGGTTATTTCTCATAGTCAGATACAGCTATTCTCCTATTTACCCACCAAGCTTATCTTACAAAACATCTAGCTATTTCTTTCATGTAAACAACTAGTTAATTACTTGTTTTTCACCTAATAATGTCGTATCTTTGAAAGAACATCCCAATCGTCCCACTACAGTGCACAGGCCTGTTCACTACAGTAAAAAGTTCTGTCTACTAGAGTGAAAAGAACCGTTCACTGTAGTGGAACAATCAGGATAGCGGTTGAATAATAAAAGAATAAAAGCAAGATACACCAAGAGCATCAGTACATAACATATAAATAACCATTAAATTAAAACAAAGATGGCAATACAATTCGAGTTTTATAAGAATCCCCAACCGGAAAAAGAAGGGGAAGAACCTAGTTATCACCCACGGGTGGTTAATTTTCAACATGTAACCACTCAAAAGCTGGCAAGAGAAATCCACATGGCAACTACTTTCGGGAAAGCGGAAGTAGAAGCCATGCTAATGGAATTGAGCAGATGCATGGGCAACCATCTGTGCGAGGGAGAACGAGTACACCTGGATGGGATCGGCTATTTCCAGGTTACATTACAGGCTACCGAACCCGTGCACTCACTTACCACCCGTGCAGACAAAGTAAGATTAAAGTCCATTAACTTCCAAGCTGACAGAGATTTAAAAAGTTTGTGCATGAGTACTCATTTACGACGTTCGAAATACAAACCACATTCCGCTTCTCTTTCTGAAGAAGAGATCGACAAGAAACTCACTGGATATTTTGCCAATCACCCCGTATTGACCCGTTCCAATATGCAGTCACTCTGCTGTTTCACTCAAAGTATGGCCAGCAGACAAATCCGTCGCTTAAAGGCACAGGGCTACTTACAGAATATAGGCAAGCCCACACAGCCTATTTATATACCAACCCCGGGGCATTATGAGAAATGAGTTCAACGGGTATGAGAAATAAGCCAAATGAAGGCTAATTCGTGAATAAAACTATGAGAAATGCCGATTTTCAAAACATTTCTCATAGTTTATTCTATTAGTTATCTGGCACTTAGGTCATATTTATGAGAATATGAGAAACAAATATTTTATATCCATTCTGACAATGTAACTCCAGCTCGCGTGCAAGCTCATAGGGAATATCCGAAAAGAAACTTTGCAAGCGACGGAAAAAAGATTCATAATCACCGGCACGCACTTCACGAACAAATTTCAGAATTTCAAAAGGAGACTCCACCTTATTGACGTTCGCATAATAAGGAAGGAGAAAACGGATAAATCCTTCCTCCACTTCACGATTAGGAAAACCTAAACGATATATTCCAAAACGCTCATCATGCCCCTTAATGGTGAGGTATCCGCTCTGATAAATCACCGGGATAGGATTGGTAGATTCGGCAACTCTACTCTAACCTTACCATCAACCGCTTATGCACGTTTATTTACGCCCCAGACATTATAAGAAAGAATATTTCCTGCAGGTTCCCCGTCAATACAGGAAGCCGACAATCCAAATCGGCAATTTACACCTGTAAGGCGTTTCTATTCCATCAGCTAAAATATAAGAATCAGGCACATCTGCAATCTGATCATACGTTTTACCTTCACCACCAACTTCCAAAATATATCTTCCATTGACCCTAAAATCTCCGGTTTTCTTCCCGTACTCCACTTCATTGTCACACGAAAGTTGATTGACCACAAACGTTTCACGTGCCGTTCCTATTTTCACAGGATGAGAAGCTAAAGCATATAGCAGATTAGGATTATCCAGGAAAATCTTATCCGGCTTTTGCATCTTCTTAACAGACAATAGATCCGCGTATAGCAAATGGAGCAGTTTCGCCTTTTCCAAGCTATTCAGATATTCGATGACAGTATTACGATGAATACCTATAGTTGTTGACAATTTGGAAATATCCACCTCAAAAGGAACAGAAGTTGCAAGAATGCCCAACAAGGCCTTTATCTTACGCACATTACCCACATCAATTCCACACAACTGGGGCAATTCCGTTTCTACAATAAAATTAACAACCTGTTCTATACTTGTATAATAATCTATCTGATTTTTCAAATAAAACGGATAATATCCATATTGCAGATATTCTTTAAAAAGAGGTAAAGGGCGACACACTTTATTCACTTCCGAACAAATCTTTTCGGGCGAGGTCAAGACTTCTTCCAGCGTACATACGGGAAAGCTCATTTGTTTATAAAACAATAGAAATTCTCGGAAAGAGAGCCCCTGCATCTCATAAGGGATACAGCGTCTGGATAAGTCGGCATCAGCATTTAATATATTGAGTAAAGAGGACGCGCTGAACACAACCTTCAAATCGGGATACATGTCATATACTTCTTTTATCTCCTTACTCCAAGTCGGATATTTATGTACCTCATCCAGAAAGAGATGCTTTCCTCCATTCTTTACGAATACATCCGCCAATTCCAGCAAAGTATGATTAGAGAAATAAACAGAATCCAGTGTGCAATAGAGCACTTCCCTACTATAAACCTCATAATGCAGTTTCATATACTGTAACATTAAAGTCGTTTTTCCCACTCCTCGAGGCCCTCTAATAGCCACCAACTGAGCATCCCAATTGATTCGATGCATCAATGTCCTTATAATTTCAGTCGATGTCAATAACAACAAACGGTCTTGTTTTGCAAAAAGAGTTTCCATATATTCCTATATCTTAGTATTATGAGATACAAAGATAATCATTTGCTGTTTGCAAACAGCATTTTCTCTCACTTTTTGCTGTTTGCAAACAGCAAATGAACACGCTTTCAACAAAAGGTGTCTCAAGCCTATATCTACCATATAATGTTCCACCTGATACAATACTTACGGAGAATTCCTGAAACCTTTTATTCCACAATGGAATGGAGACGTAAGAGTTTTACCGTCAACGATGCACTCTCAAATCTTCAAAGGGTCAAGAAAGGAAACATTTCTTATCAGAATTGGAATAACATATGCAAAAAAGAAATAGTAGCGATTATTTAACATTGAACATTTATATAAGCAGAAAAGAATTGCCAGTAAGGGATCAAGTGATTATATAAAAAGAATGATTGCATACAAAATGGCAGAAAGCGACCTCAATAGACATCTGGTGTATTGTCAGAAAGCACATAAGACAAATTCGTAATATTCAGATACACCTTGTCCACTTTGCCTAAAAGTCTGACACCTTCCGTCTCTGCCCGAAGCTGATTAATTATTCCAGCCTTTTCCAGATAACACATCAAATCGGAAACTGTATTTCTATTCATATCAAGCAAAGTCGCCAACTTGGTAAAATTAGGTTTAACGGAACACTTTTCGCTATGATATACAACAGTCTTTTCAATTTCAATGCTGTCGCTATATTCATATTCGCAAAAGTCGGTATATCATTTTCCAAAGTCTGCTTAATGATACTTTGTAAACGAAGCAAATATCCCTTTTCCTGAAAGAAAGGGTAATAGCCATGTTGCAGATACTCCTTAAACAACAAAATAGGACGCGCCTCGACATAAGGAAAATCTACTTTATGTTTCAGTATATCCTCTAAAGAATAAACTGGTAAATGATAACCATACGAAATGGCAAGGTATTCGCAGAAAGACAACCCCACCATACGATATTCCAACTTTCTACGACTCAAATCAGCCTCTCCGACTTCCAAATCCAATATAGAGGAACCAGTATACACGACTTACAGTTTGGGAATCAGATCGTATATATTCTTTATCTCCCGAGCCCAACCAGCATACTTATGTATTTCGTCAATATAGAGTTTTTTTCCTCCATGCTGATAGAAGTCCATCGCCAGATCAATCAGTTTATGTTCTGCAAAATACAAATCATCAGCTGTCACAAACAAGGTCTCGTCGATATTATCATATAGCTTGATATGTTGCAAAAGCATAGTTGTTTTACCAACACCGCGTGGACCTAAAATAGCAATAAGCCTACTACTCCACTCTATCTCATCATGGAGATAACGGATAAATTCAGTGGATATGTTGCTAAGCAACATTCGGTATGACCTATAAAGCGTATCCATCATTTCTTGTTTTGGGGTTATACAGAAAAATATAGAGTAAATTGCCGAATGAAAGCTACAGTTTTTCTAGAAAATGCTAGTTTTATTCGGCAATTTACTCTATATCTATCATAATCCTCACAGAAAAAGAATACTCATTCTTTAATATATAGCGGATAATTTCATAGTCAAAATGCATATACGAATAACCTTTAAGCCAAAGATAGTATCAAAAAACATTTAACTAAGAAACATAATTATGATAACCAACAAATAACAGATTCCACTTATTTTAAAGACCCCATCTTATATCCAAGATCTGTTTGATATAATATATTCTTTTATTGAATAATAGACGCACATCAAAATTATAGTGCCAATCATATCCTTGCTCCCATATAAACCACATAATTTATAAGAAAACATCAGAGGCATCAAAAAATAAGAACAGAAATAGCCAACTACTTACACTACAATATCTAGCAATATAGTCCTAAATAATAAACATTATGGAATCTTCTGAATGATACCTTCCCAGCTATCAATACCAATCCGCTGCAAGTATTGTTCAAAGTACTCATTTTCTGCATCAGTACCAGCTTTTTGATAAGTCATCCATACCGGTTTAGCTTCCCCCTGATATTCCGCATCATTGTATTTACGTAATCCTAAACGAGCACCATCACCCAGATGATCGAACCAACTATGCCATTGGATTCCATTAATCCCTTCCAAAGCATTGATCTTCTTCCACCCAAAAGCAAACCCAGCAGCTTGATTCTGCAAATCCTTATCCGCATAACTTGGAGAACATGTTCCAGCCTCAGAAAGCCACACAGAACGCCTGATGCCTCCCTTATATTGGTTTTGTGGGACACTAACCCATTTATCCAATACTTCAAGGTTCTTCAATGTCACATATTCTGTATCCATAGAAAAAGTAGCCTGAGCATCATCCCAAGTACAAGGATTCCCCAATTGAGCGGGGTAACTATGGCATGCCAATGACCAAAAGAAGTCTCCCTCTGCTTTACTAAACAGATTCATAAAGTCAAGCATATCTCTGACCTTATACCAACCGCCCCCAGCAGCAATATTCCATCCATGAGAGAAAGAAATAAAAACCTCTGAATTCTGGTCATATTGATGTACAATATTATAACACATACGCATTGAACGAAGATACGTATCCATAAATGTAGCAATTGGTTTATCTCCCATATTTGTCCAATGGCTACCTCCATCCACCTCATTATGAATAATCCAATGCGCAATACGCATACCAGGTTTACTATATCTTTGTGCCAGAAAATCAAGCGCAGCAGCATAACATTGCGTAGACTCCATAGTGGTCATATTAGGCATGGTATAAGGAGCTATGCCATTAAAATCCGGATGTTTCAGAAGTTCTCCGGCATCTCCTTCAGGAGAAACCAACAAAATACCAGCAACAGAAATATTGCGCTGGCTAGTTTGTTCCAATACCACATCAAATGCACTTCTAAGATACTCCTCATTAAAATAATAAGTTACTCCCCCATACACATACGGAATATCTCCCGACTGTTGAGAAAGATGCATAAAATTTGTAATAGGAATATTTATTGTAGCACTGCTGATTCCTAATTCATCTAAATCTGATGCAAGAAACTCATGATTTATAAGTCCCCCCAATCCTTTTTTAGACTTTAATGGAATAGCTTCAACATTTTGTTTTACATAAATTCCATCTGCCCCCACATAACGAGCATGAGATACTTGCTCATCTTTTTCTACTCCTTCCTTAAATATTGCCCATTTAGATAACAAACGATCATACTGATAACCACCAATAGCCGCATAACGATTCAAATGGATTTCAAAAGAATTCTGTGACAAAACTGTTTTATATATAGATTCTATCTTTTTTGCTTTAAACATATCAACAAAAGGTGGTATTTCTCCTAAAAAGAAAATTCCATCCCCCTGATAGTTTCCCCGGACACTAATTATGTCCTTCCCGACGGTGATATCAGTCACATGGCAATTATAATCCTTATTTAGATAGTCTTTTATATTTTGCTCATATTTTTCCTTATTGAGAATTTCATTATCTTCTTCCTCCTCTTCCTTCCTTTCCTCCTCATTCATTACACGCAGACATATATTACGTATTTGTATCGTATTATCAGGAACATTACCAAAATCTATCCGCAAATAATCGCCCTTTTTCCCCCAATCAAAATCTTTACGATATTGTTTTAAACGCACGCTAAAAGATTTCCATGTTTCAGTACCCGGAACTTCCCCTGCACTCATGCTATGAGAAGCATCAATATTGGTTTCAGCATCTGCGAAAAAAAGTTCCAGATTACTTATACCCATCATTGTCTGGTATTCAAACTCAAGCACATTACATTCCTCTGGAATGTCTTCCTTAAATCGGCCACCCGTAACCCACGGATCTCCATCAATAGTTTCTATAATATAACTATCATCCTCATTTCGAGTTAAAACTACCCCTGACTTATATGGACCATCTAATAGCATATAAACAGGAGGAGTTATGATCTCTTCAGGAGGTATAGAACCTCCTCCAGTATCTTCCACAAAATCATCACCACAAGAAATCACATTCACAATTAAAAACGGTATTAACAACGGCATAACACAACGCCTTACAACGTATTCCAGCTTTTTGGCACAAATAATACTTAACATTTTCATAATTTCAGTTTTAGTTAATAATGCAGATAGATTAAAATTTTTCAATAATATTCCAATCAGAAATTCCAATTACAGATAGAAACTGTTCAAAATATTCATCTTCTTCTTCTGTGTTTGCTTTTTGATAGACATACCAAACCGGCTTTGCTTCTCCATTATAAGTTGCATCCAGATACTTACGCAACCCCAAGCAAGCCCCATCACCTGGATGATCGAACCAGTTGTGCCATTGTATTCCGTCTATGCCTTCTAATGCGTTTATCTTTTTCCATGCGTAAGCAAAACCTGCCGCCTGTTTCTGAAAATCCTCATCTGAATATGTAGGAGAATTTACACCTGCCTCTGAAAGCCATACAGAACGCTTAACAGTCCCTTTATACTTATTTTCTTTAGACAAAGCCCATTTATTCAACACCTCTAAATTCTTGAATGTTATATACTTTGTATCCATAGAGTAAGTTGCATCCGGGTCAAGCCATGTACAAGGATTAAATAATGATTGCGCATAACTATGATATGCCATAGCCCATTGGAAGTCTCCCTCAACCCGACTATAAGTATTCAACAAATCAACAATGTCTTTACTAGTATACCATCCCACATTAGAAATATCGGTCCACGAATGTGAAAAAGAAGCGAACACCTCTGCATGTTCGTCATACTGACGCACAATATTATAACACATACGCATAGACTTTATATAAGTATCCGAAAAAATAGTAACAGGCTTCACCCCCATATTTGTCCATGAGAGCCCACCATCAACCTCATTATGCATAATCCAATGAGAGATACGTCCATAGCGATTATCTGATCTACAATACCTTCTAGCTAAAAAATCAAGTGCCGCAGCATAGCAATTTACCGACTCCAAAGTTGTCATATTAGGCATCGTATAAGTTCCTTCACTATAATCCGGATGCTGTAATAATTCTCCAATTCCCGTATCTACACTTCGTGAAGCCGGATCAATTAAAATAATTGCCGCAACGGAGATATTCCTTTTTTTTGTTGCTTCTAATAAAACTTTGTCTAAAGTATTATTGAGATACTCTTCATCCATATAATACGTTTTTCCTCCATACAGATGTTCTATATCTCCTGCTTTGGGAGTAAGATGCATAAAATGAGTAATACAAACATTAATTGTAGCACTACTAATACCCAATAAACTTAAATCTGATATAAACGAATTTGCAGTAAGACCTCCCAGTCCTTTCTTAGAAGTCAATGTAATAGGAGATAAATGTTGATATGCCCAAATTTCATCTGCATGTCGTGCATGAGACACCAATTGGTCTGCTAGATCTGTCATTTGAAAAATAGCCCATTTTGACAATAACCGATCATATAAAACACCTTCTCTTTCAATAAAACGATCTAATACGATACTAAACGATGCTTCAGTCAACTCTACCTTATATGGGGCCTTGTCTATCTTTGTAACATCCAAATAAGGAGGGATCTCACCCAAATAAAAATGCCCTTCACCCACACAGTTACCCACAATTTCAATAGAGGATTCTGTTACAGATACTTTATTTATAACAGAGGGATAAGTATTTCGCAAATATTGTTTCAGGCTATCTTCATATTTCAGATCATCTTCATTATAAATTGAAGATATAACTTCTTCCTCTTGATCTTCATGACATCCAACTAACAACATTAGTCCAGATAACAAAAACAATACAAAAAGCAACAATCGCTTCAGTCTATCACTGCTTACGAGTGATCGATTTTCAAATATGCCCATAAGTAAATAAAAATAACAGGTTTAGGATTCTTTCGTACAAAGATAGACTATACGATTGAAAAAAAGATTTTGTTTCTCTTTTTTTTGTTTATCTTTTTTGTTTTAAACATATATAGATATCACAAAAATTATCCAAACTTTATTCATTTTTCTAATCACTGAACATATATTATTACGCATAAATCACTATTTTTGCAAAAAAAAATGCAGGAATAATTATCATAGAAAAAATCCTTAGAGACTCCTATAAGCACAAAAACAGAATTTCCACATGATTATAGCACACTAATATACAATCAACCAACAACAATCATCATAAACCAAAACAATAGAAATGAACCTAAACAATACGCCACAACTATCCATAATCACAATTAACAGAAATGACGCTCAGGGCTTAGAGAAAACTCTAGAAAGTATATGGAAAAAACAATCCTTTAAGGATTTTGAACATATTATTATTGATGGAGCCTCAACCGATAATAGTATTAACATTATAAAAAAGTATGCATCACATTTATCTTATTGGGTATCAGAACCTGATAAAGGAATCTATAATGCTATGAACAAAGGAATTATTAAAGCTAAAGGCAACTATCTTTTGTTTTTAAATTCCGGTGATTGGTTAGAAAATGACATTCTAGCACGAGTATTTAAGGAAAATTTCACAGAAGATATTGTCTATGCTGATTTATATCAATATCGTAATGCTGATGATATACAAATCAGCCCTTATCCCGACAAATTGACCCTACCTTTTATATATAATTATTCTTTAGGACATCCGTCGACTTTTATTAAAAGAGAACTCTTTAAAAATATGCTATATGAAGAAAAATACCGAATTATATCAGATTGGGCTTTTTTTATAACACAGATCCTTTTGTTTAATCGCACAACAAAACATCTAAATTTTGCAGTCTCATACTTTAATGTTTATGGAATAAGTTCTGACCCTAAAAGTGGTAACTTAATCATGCAAGAACGTTCCGATTTTTTTAAAAATAATTTTCCCTATTTGATTAGCGAGTTTTATCAGAATCATACTACCCTTCAAGAGAAGGTAAGAACTCAAGAGCAGGCATTAGACATATTATCAAAGCACCGAGTTCAACAACTCATAGACACTGTTTGGATCCAAAGAAAAGCACGACAGTATATTAAATTCTTATTTTTAATAGAAAGATTTCTTAAAAGAAAAAGATAATAAACACCTCAAGTCGTCACTCTGAATATCTAAAAGAATCTAATGCCGACCTCTATCCAAACATCATACAATAATAACATTGAATATACAATATTAGAAATGACGAATATTAATCAAAAAAAAATAGTAGCTTTGCAATCTATAAACCAGAAAAAACTAATGTATAACATCATTGTTAACAGAAATAAAAAATGAGAAGAAAGTTGATTCGAAAATATAAAGCATTCAATCAAGACTTTCAAAGGTCTAAAGAGCTATTTCTTAAATGGTTTATTCCCGAAATCAAAAAAAGGTTCTTTGGAGTAAAGAAAATCAACTATAAAGACATCCCTATCATTATTAACAACTACAACCGTTTGGAAATGCTAACAAAGCTAATCCATAGCTTAGAAAGTAAAGGATACCATAATTTATATATTATTGATAACCAATCAACATACCCTCCACTATTAGAATACTATACAAGATTACCATACCCTGTATATATGTTAAATAAGAATGTCGGGCATCTATCATTGTGGGAAACAGGGATATTTAAGCAATTCAAGGATTCTTATTATGCCTATACCGATTCTGATTTAGAGATCCTCCCTAATTGTCCTGACGATTTTATTGAGAAATTTATTTTATTACTACAGAAATATCCAAAAGCATTGAAGGCTGGCTTCTCAATCTGCATAGACGACCTACCAGATCATTATAAATTAAAAGAAAAAGTTATAGAGTGGGAAAGCGTTTTCTGGAAAGAAGAAATAGAGCCTAACATATTCAAAGCTTTAATAGATACAACCTTTGCTGTATATAAGCCCTATTTTATCGGGGAACCTATTGATCCAGACTGTTTCTGTATTCGAACCGGCTACCCTTATTCCGTCAGGCATTTACCTTGGTATATGAATAGCGCAAAACCAACTGAAGAAGAATTATATTATTTGGGGCATATTAAAACGCTAACCCATTGGTCAAAACAAAATCAGACAAATACAAACTCGGCTAAAAAAGAGTGAAAAATATATCTATAATGTTCTCTATTAAATAACGCAATAAAAATATCAGATTATGAAATGTTACATTTGTCTGACAGACTCCATAGTCACTCGAAAAGACTATCTTGATTTACTAAAAGTCATGTTAATCAGTGCTAGGAAAAACACATCTCTCCATTTAGTTTGCCTATATGATGGCAACACCAATGACCCTGTTTATAACTTATTAAAGGAATTCAATGTAGAAATAATCCTCCATCAATTGCCCTATAAGCTAGAGTTGATGGAGATATATCCGCGTGAATGGATGTTGCAGAATTTAGGGAAAGAAATCGAATATAACCGAATTTTCGGAACATTTATGAGAATGGAAATCCCTGTTGTGGAAAAAGAAGAAAAGTATGTTCTTTATTCTGATATAGACGTGATTTTCAATGCTGACATTTTACTTGAGGAACTTCCACATCCCACTTATCTAGCAGCTGCCCCAGAATATGAGCGTAATGTGGAAGATATGGAATATTTTAATGCAGGAGTATTAGTTATGAACATCCAAGGCATGAAAGAGAAATATGAGGAATTTATTCTTAAAATGAAAAATAGAGAAAGAAACATATCCGGACTTTTTGACCAAGGATATTTAAACGAATTATGCTTCAAAGACATGGAACTACTACCAATAGAATATAATTGGAAACCTTATTGGGGTATCAATGACAAAGCTAAACTTATCCATTTCCATGGTATGAAGCCTAGTAGCAATCTCAATGAGGCTGGTTTTATTACTGATAATTCTTTTTTCCGTATCGTTTTTGATGCAAATCCTGGCGGCTATGCAGGATATGTATATTATTTTACTCAATTCTATGATTATCTGGGAAGAAAAGACGACAAATGGTTATACAATCACCTACAAGAAGTTTTCAATTTATATAAAGATCCATCTTTTTTCTTTTCTAAATATAACAAGTATAAGCTTAAATACCAGAAATATAAGAAATACTATTTAGTTACTTTAGGAATATCCTGTGTCTTACTGATACTGTTATGTTTAACCCTTATTCTACAATAATGAAGAAACAACCATTGATATCAGTTATCGTTGCTTCGTACAACTATGCTAAATATATAAAAGAGACTTTAGATTCTTTAATCAGACAAACCAATAAATCATTTGAAGTTATTGTTGTAGATGATGGAAGCAAAGATCAAAGCCTTCCTATAATAGAAGAATATGCCAACCGTTTTAAAAACATAAAACTATACACACATCCCGGTAACCAGAACAGGGGATTAGCTGAGACTGTAATATTAGGAATTGAAAAGTCTAATGGAGAGTACATCGCATTCTGTGAGAGTGATGATTATTGGACCAATAACCATATTGAATATTTACAAGATACAATTCAACAGAATCCTTTAGCAAATTTCATAGTCAATGGTATCAAAGTTATAAACCTATCAAATAACCCTGAATATGATTCATATATAGAATTTAGTTCCTCATTCCTCAAAAAACATTCAGGCAGTAACATATTTCCCTACCTTGATTCAAACTATATCCCCACATTCTCCGCCGTTTGTGTAAAAAAAGAAGTAATTCAAAATATTAATTTTAGCACCCCTTACCCCGCATGGTTGGATTTCTGGCTTTGGAGACAAATATGTGTGTTCAATAAAGTCTATTACATTCCCCAGGAATTAACTTTATGGAGAAAACACAATGAAAGTTATGATGCAGTCTCGGATAATAAAGATTTCAACGGCTTTATAAAAAGCTCAGACCAATATCTAGTATCTCAATACAGTTTATCCCAGATAATAGCCAATGCCAATATTCCCAAAGATAAAAAGTCTCTCAAACAATTTATTAGATCTTTTTGCCACTTCATATCATTCAAGAATGAATAGCAGCAGTTAATGTGTAAAGAATCTAAAACGTTTTCAAGATGACAATATAGAATCAAAGGCTCAACAAAAACATTAAAATTCATCTTTAAGAATAGAAGTATAAACCGATAATCTCCGATCCAACATTTCTTGTGGATTATACATATTCTTCATTTTGTCATTAGCTTGATGAACCAATATTTTTTGTAACTCCAAATCATTGGATAATTTAATCATAGCATCTGCGAAATCAACAGTATTATCGGCTATCAAGCAATCTACGCCGTCGCTAAAATGAATACCTTCCAATCCTTTTGAAGTTGTAATAAAAGGAACATTTGAAGAAACCATATCAAGTATTTTCATTCTCATACCACTTCCGATACGAATAGGAACAAGAGCAATGCTCCCCTGCAAGAAAGAGGTCAAATTCTCAACGAATCCAACTAACTCTATCTCAGGACAAGCCGTTCGTAATTCAGCAGAATAGCGTTCATATCCCATTCCAACCACTTGCAAAGTGAACTCAAAATTGCATTTACGTAAATAAGGAACAATTTCCTTACAAAGCCATACAACAGCATCTAGATTTGGAAAATGTTCTCCATATCCCACAAAAGTAAAACGTCGATGAACACAAGGGATAAACTCCGTCTCTGAATTCGATTCAAATTTTACCACTGCAGGAGAAGCATAAATATGATCTTCGCGACCTAAATAGCTAGCTAACAATAGTCTATCGACTTCCGTTAAAGCAATTATATGCTTATACTTCTGCAACGCATTCCATTCGAAGTCTTTTGCAACAAGAAAATTCATCCGGTCACTAGGCCGTATTGCCTGAAAAAGGTTCATCTCATTCTCGTTACGTATATATCGCAATTCATGATGAACGAAAATCGTCTGTACATTCTGCGGTAACACATATCCCAATGCTATCAATTCATAAAACTCTACCTGAATGATATCAAACCCTGTATGTGCTACTTTTGTAACATAATCTATATATCGTGTATCAAATTCTTTATATACAGAATTAGGTAAAACAGACTTTTCACGTACAAAATCTTTATCTTTCAACAAATCAACGGTACTGTTTGACGTAGATAATAACTGCCTCCGCATTTTACGCTCAATAGACATCTTGAGTTTTTTCAGCCACTTATAATAAAAAGGATTTCGCACTAAAGGAGAGTCCGGTTCTTCTTTTGTCTCCTTAACAAAAGTATAAAAATCCACATCTTCCCACAAATCTTCTAACTTTTCTACCCTTTTTGCCTCATCAATCGTCCAAGCATAAAACAACACAGAAACTGACATTTTATGACGGATATAGTCTACCATTTGAAAGAAAGCCTGATTTCCCCCAGAATTCAAAGGGTAAGGAACACAAGGTATAATAAAAAGTATTTTCTTCATTTTGCATTTCAATAAAATTAATATTCAACCATCTCTTTCTAACTAGGAGATAAATTCATTTCATTCAAATAAAAAGTTTGGCTTTCAAAATATGGGAACGTAGGATACGTGAAGCCACAGTAGGAGAGAATTTTCTCAAAATAGCATATAAACAAACCAAATCTTTTAGACTATAATTTCCTCTTACAGAACACTCTAGTATTACATTCACATAAGTCACCAACGCATCTTGAAATCTAGACTCCCGGAGATTTAATCTATAATTCATTCCAATCCATTTTAGAAAAAGTCCGGTAGCTTTAAGCTTCTCCCCATCAAAACGTGTAGAATTACTTATATTCTTATCTTCAGCATTCCGCCAATAAACAGGAGTTCCCGGTAATGAAATAATACCAGATGCATAATCCGCAAACTTTGCCCATGTTGCATCATCTGAACACCATGCCAAAGGAAACCTAACAAACCCTCCTGTTTTCTTCCAAACATCACGTGTAAATACATACTCACACGCAGCAGAGGATATTTTACCACTTAACTTGTCTAATAAGAAATCATAACCAGAAATCCTTTCTGTCTCAAAAGGTGGATTAGTATATTTCAGTTCACCATACGCATCTACTATAGCCAAAGGAAAGCGAAATACAGCATCGCATTCTCCAGACCTCTTCCAACCCTTTATTACCCGCTCTACAGCATCTGGTGGCATTAAATCATCATCTGAAAAAAGCCATACCAGCGGCTCATCAGATAATTCAATACAGCGTTCCCAATGGGCAACCAAATCTCTCCCACCCCAATTTTGTTCAAAACGGAAATAGAATATATCTAATTTATCCTTATAATCAGATACTATTGATTCTAAATCATCAGGACTGGCATCATCACCGATATAGACCGTAAAATCACGGTTACTCTGCCTTACAATAGAATCTAAAACCTCCCGAAAAAAACAAGCTTTATAAGCAGGTATAATGATCGCCAGTTTATTTTTCATTTTTCTAACTATTCAATAGTTTCATTTGCAAAGATAAGTAAATGAGATGAAAGATTTGCATTAATAAGATCACTTTAATTTCTGATATTCTCGATTCTAATAGAGACAAACCTAACAATCAATTATACAAGAACAATTGACTTTATATTTTGGAAGCTCCCTATACCCAAATAACATCAAAAGCCATAGCAGAGTATTAAGTTAGACGAAAAACATATTGCCTTAAAATCTATACCTCTGAGATTAATAACTTGCCACTCTTATTTTTTCTTTATACCTTTGTGTCATTATGTATAAAAACAATCTGTACTTCTACAAAGTGGTACTTCACCTCAATCTATTTTAATTCACCATGGATACTGATATTATAATACCAATCTATAATGCTTTTGATTTTACCAAGAAGTGTATAGAGACTGTGATTGAGCATACAGACCTTACTAAACATACCTTACTACTTATCAATGATAAAAGTACAGACCAGCGAATCCTTCCTTTGCTAAACCTGTTTACAACAGAATATCCATCTTTAAATATTACAATAATCAACAATGAGAGCAATCAAGGATTTGTACGAACGGTTAATATCGGGATGCAACACTCGTCACGCGATGTTGTTTTATTAAATAGCGACACAGAGGTCACGAAAAATTGGCTCCCTAAAATACAAAAGTGCGCATATAGCAAAGCTGCAATAGCAACTGTTACTCCACTATCTAACAATGCGACATTAGCATCCGTACCTGATTTTATGTCAGAAAATACGATACCATCAGATTTTACGATAGAGGAATATGCAGGAATTGTTGAAAGATGCAGCATGAACCTATTCCCTGAAATTCCTACTGCAAATGGATTTTGTATGTATATTAAACGAGAAGCCATAAACAACATTGGTCTCTTCGACGAAAAAACTTTTGGAAAAGGCTACGGTGAAGAAAATGATTTTTCGTACAGATGTCTACAAGCTGGATATAGACATCTACTATGTGACAACACATACATCTATCATAAAGGAACCCAGTCATTTTCTCAAGAAAAAACAGAGCTAATAAATTCTCACCTACAAATATTAAAAAGTAGATATCCTTCATGCGTTGAGAACACAGAGTCCTTTGTACAACAAAATCCAATTTCAGATATACAGTTAAATATCCGCTATGCCATTAATTCACATTCTAAGAAAAATGTATTAATCGTAATACATGATTTCAAAGAAGCCGAAAAGAAAAATATAGGAGGAACAACTTTACATGTACATGATTTAATAACAAATATGAAAGAAGAATTTAATTTTCATGTTCTTTATTATTCCGATGATGATTTTAAATATCATGTAACTTCTTTTTTACCATTTGACAAAATTACCTCCACCCTAGGTGCATATTCACAATATACGACATTAAACCTCTATAATGACACATTTAATAGAGACATTAAAATACTAATAGACACTTTAAAAATAGACTTAATACATATCCATCATTTAAAACACATGTATTTGGACATATTCAAAGTAGCAAAAGAAAGAAGTATCCCTGTCATATATACTTTACATGACTTTTATTCAATATGTCCTTCTGTGAAGCTCTTTAACAAAGAAACTTTTCTATGCAACTATGCTAACGCAGCAGGATGTGGTTCATGCATAGCAAAAACATTCAACCTGAATATCAACTTCATTCCACTTTGGAGAAAAGAGTTTTATGAAAATCTTAAAACCGTAAAAAAGATCATTGTTCCATCGTACAGTACAAAAAACATATTCCTGAACACATATAAGGATTTAACAATCGAAGTAGTAGAACATGGTTATGACAAAATAAACGGAAATCCAAATAATGACAATCCAGATAAAAAGAAGAATAAAAAGTTTAATATCGCCTTTATTGGATATATAACAGAAGAAAAAGGACTAAAATATTTAGAGGAATTAACAGAGAAAGTAAAAGGCACAGACATAAACGTCCATCTTTTCGGACAAACAACAAACAAAAAATGCAATAAGAATAAGAAAAATTATGTTTATCACGGCAAGTATATACAACAAGATCTTCCCAACTTACTGCTAGAGAATGACATAAAATTAATCTGCTTATTATCTATGTGGCCCGAAACATATTCTTATACCTTATCAGAAAGTTTAATTTCAGAGATCCCCGTAATCTCATTTGATCTAGGAGCAATTGCCGAACGAGTAAAAAAAGCAGATGTCGGCTGGATTTTACCTATAAATAGTACATTAGACGATATCTTTAAACTCATTTCAACTATAAAATCAGCCCCACAAGAGTATAAACAGAAAGTGGAAAGAATCAGACATCTTTTAAAAAACATGAAGTCCTTAAAAGATATGGGCAATGAATACACAGAAATATACAATAAAACGATCAACGTATTTCCTGTTAAAAATCATGACATATACTATATACAATCAAGGAATGAATTTTATAGAAAAGGAAAAGAGACCCCGACATTAGACCTTAAAGAAGAAAAAAAAGAGTATAAACGAGTAAAGCATATTATTAAAAGTTCAGTTCCTCTCAAACAAGCTTTTAATGAAGTGCAAAATTTTCGCCACACCTATACCAATAGTAAATGCAGAAACAAAATCTTTTTCAAATTTATATGGTACAGAATTCTACGAATTAATATCTAGAGAAATCTTTTTGTAAGATTTCTCTAGCTCTGGCTCGAACACGAGCAACATTATATATTCTAGAAAAAAACAATCACCTCCCTATATCTAAAAGCCATCTTCTTGCATACTTTTTACCACCTTTTCTGTTTCTTCTAAATAACGGAATCCCCATTTTAAATCAGGTTCCAAATGATTACCTTCTGCCCATTCATTCCAAGCATTGACAAAAACAAAATTCTCATCTTTGCTATAAGGCACAAATTTATTCATAACCGAATATAACCATTCACCGTATTTTTCGGGAGTACTCTTGTCTAAAATAAACATCTTTTGCTTTCGACGAGAAGTATTATCCCACATTGGAGTAACCCCCGGATACATTTTATAGTCAGGAAAATGAGTTTTACAGATATAATCTACATATTCCGAGTAATCAATCTTTTTCTTCTTACATGTATTAAAAAGGTGACGATTTATATTATAAGCAAACTTCCGTAATGGATTTCTTTTTTTTTGAAACTCATTCATTTGATGAGTGAAAGGTTGAAACTCTACGGCAGCATCAAAACCATCCTGAAGGTATTCTTCTCCATAACAATCCATAGTTTCGACGCGGCATAAATACAACTCCACTCCTTTACTAGAAGCTTCTTCCCTCCAAACTCGAATAGTCTCTTTCATATTCGGAAAAAGCATAGAACGATAAATTAAAAACACAGGTTTACCGTCTACTCTTATATATCGAGAATCACTAAATACATTATCTAACAGATAACGGATATGCGCACGATCATCCTCTTCCGAGTAATTTTGAGCAATCAAAATATGACGACTTCCACCATCCCACGCCCTTGTCCAATTTTCATTAGCCCAACAAAGCATAAATGGAAAATCAGGATTGCCAGAAGACAGCATTTCTTCTAATGGTCTTTCCATCAATTGATGACCATTAAACCAATAATGATAATAACAAAAGCCATTAATTCCGTACATTCGAGCCATATCAGCTTGCTGCTGACGAACTTCCGGAACACGCAGATCATAAAAACCTAAATCTGCCGGTAAATGTGGCTGATAATGGCCACGATAAAGAGGTCTAGCCTTGACCACATTTCTCCATTCAGTAAATCCCTTACCCCACCATTCATCATTTTCAGGAAATGGATGATATTGCGGCAAATAAAATGCTATAATTCTTTTGTCAACCATATCTTTCTTTATTGCACTTCACAATTCATTACAACCTATCTCTATCTCTTGTAGGTTGCCATGGATTCAAAAAACTCATGTATTTATTAACTCGTTCCCATCTATATGTCCACACACTTGTGCCAAAACATCCTTTCAGTTTTTCAAACAACAACAATCTCATTTTCGGATCAACTTTTGCACGCTTTATATTTTTATAAAGCATTCCATGTCGCATCAAACGCTTATAACGCCCTATTGGATAAGAAAATGATTCAACATAATGTACTACTTGAATATCTTCAAGAATCGCATTACCTGAAGCGTTACCCTCAACAGTTGTACTTGTTGAATGCAATCGAAAAAAGTTTAGCTTTTCATATAACTCAATAACACTCCCTTGCCTCGCCATCTCTATCCAAAAAAGCCAATCACCACTATAGCGCATTGAGAAACAAGACAAATCCTTTATCTGTTCAAAACATTGTTTACGAAAGACAACACCACTAGCATTGTAAATATAATTGCGCCAATAAAGATTCTGTTTTATATAATCTTCACTATCAAAAACACCTATATTGTAAGGACGGCGTAATTGCTTTGAAGTCCAACGGTCAAAATCTGTAGATAGTTTATTCCCTTTCTCGTCTATACAATGTGAACCTAAAAAACAGAAAGAAGCATGAGGATATTGATTTAAGATAGAAACAGCTTTTTCCAAAAAAGAAGAATCAGCCACATCATCACTCTCGGCAATCCATATATATTTTCCACGAGACAAACTTATTCCTTTTTGCCACTGTATAAAAGGACTCCCTGTATTGACTGAATTAATCTCCAAATGAGCGACACGAGAATTTGTTTTATAATGGTTTAAAATAGACACACTATCATCGGTTGAAGCATCATCCAATAATATTATTTCATAGTCTGTATATGTTTGTGCCAATACTGACTCGATACGTTGCTGTAAAAAACGAGCATAGTTATAATTAGGGATGATTATACTAACTTCTATCGGATAATTTTCCATTACAAACACACTATTTATCTTAGTTATTATAACAAACTGATAGCAAAGATACGGATATTATTCTTAAAAAAGAATGCTAACCCTCTAATGTTTAGCAAAAAAGCCTTTAACGCTTGTCACAACCAAATAAAATGTATACATTTGTAGAATTTTAGTGCAAGCCCCCTTAACTATTTAACTAACTTAGTAATAATTATATGAATAAACCCATGGCGAGCAACATAAGTACATCGCTAATTATATCCACCTATAATAGAAGCGACGCATTAGAATTATGCGTTAAAAGCGTGCTACGTCAATCTCTCCTTCCAGATGAAATTATCATTGCCGATGATGGTTCTAAAGAAGATACAAGAGAACTAATTCATCAATTAGCAGCCTCCTCCGAAGTCCCTATTATTCATGTTTGGCATGAGGATCTAGGCTTCAGACTGGCCTCCATCCGCAACAAAGCTATTGCGAAAGCATCTAAAGAATATATTATACAAATTGACGGAGATATCGTCTTACACAAAGATTTCGTCAAAGATCATGTACATTTTGCTAAAAAAGGCAGTTTCGTAACCGGTAGCCGTGTATTAATCCGGGAAGGTTTAACCAAAAAGATGCTAGCAGAAAGGAACTGTATTATCTCTATTCACGACAAAGGTACTAAAAACACAATCAACGGAGTACATTTGCCTTGGCTAAGCCCACTACTTCAGCATTATCGCCAATGGGATATTTCATATTCCAGAGGATGCAATATGGCTTTCTGGAAAGAGGATTTATTAAAAGTCAATGGGTACAATGAAGCTATTACCGGATGGGGAAGCGAAGATCATGAATTAGTGTGCCGCCTCATCAATAGCGGTGTACGCAAGCGTACCATCAAATTTGCGGGAATTGTGTTCCACCTTCATCACGAATTACATGGAACGGATAATTTGAGCAACAACCGCAGTATTTTGAACGAAACGAAAGTCAGGAAACTAACCTGGTGCGATAAAGGAATCATACAAAACTAATATGGAAAAGAATTTGAACTTTTTAGATCGAAACGAATTTAACTACAGTCCATCAAAAGAAGTAGTAGAAGCTTTAAAAAACTTCGATATAAATAAACTTTGTTTTTATACCCGCATTTATGATGAAGGAAAGAAAAGTATATTATCTGTTTTCTTATCCGAACTTTACGATATAGATGAAACACAAGTCTTATTAGGATACGGCGGAGAAGATATTCTGAAACAAGCTGTACACTACTTCCTGACTCAAGAAGATGGAAATAAAACGATGTTGATTCCCAAGTTCTCATGGTGGTATTATAAATCAATTGCAGATGAGGTGAATGGCCATACTTTGCAATATCCTCTCTACGAAGACGGAAATACTTTTAAATATGACTTTGAGACGCTAAAAGATATGATTCAGAAAGAGAATCCGAAGATTCTTTTACTAGCTTCTCCCAATAACCCTACCGGCAATGGTTTAACTCCAAAAGAATTGGATGAACTGCTCGCAGAAGTGCCCAGCCAAACAGTGGTACTGATAGACGAAGCATACGCTTCTTTTGTTTCAACTGATACCAGTTACATCAAAAAGCTGGTTAATAAATATCCGAATTTGATTATTTCCCGTACTTTATCCAAGTTTTATGGATTGCCCGGTTTACGTATGGGATTCGGATTTATGAGTAAGGAACTGGAAAAATTCAGTAGATACAGCAATAAATATCTGGGATACAACCGGATATCCGAAGATATCGCCATTGCGGCTCTTAAATCGGACGCACACTACCGAAACATCGCCAAACTAATGAATGAAGACCGTGAGCGTTACGAAAAGGAAATCGGTGTATTACCCGGATTCAAAGTATATGAATCGGTTGCCAACTTTATTTTAATCAAATACCCGATAGAACTGAAAGAGGCTTTACAAAAGTCTTTTGCTGAACAGAGTTATAAAGTGAAATTTATGAATGAACCGGATATCAATACTCATTTGCGTATCACATTGGGACGCCCAGAGCAGAACCGGATCGTTATAGATACAATCAAAGAAATAGCATCCAAATGAAAGCAGTAATATTAGCCGCAGGAATAGCTTCACGCTTACGCCCGCTGACCGATACGACGCCCAAATGTCTTCTCAAAATAGGAGAACGATGCCTTTTGGAAAGGGCTTTTGATGCCCTGATACAAAACGGATTTGATGAATTCATCATTGTCACCGGGTATCGCCAGCAGCAAATCGTAGATTTTCTACAGGCACATTATCCAACCCAAGATATTACTTTCATCTATAATGACAGGTATGAATCAACCAACAATATCTATTCATTATGGCTCACCCGTCCATATACGGATGGGGAAGCAATTTTGTTATTAGACAGCGACATTGTATTCGATCCGCAGATTGTAGAGAAGCTGCTTCATTCGGATAAGGACGACATATTGGCATTGAATCGCCATGAGCTCGGAGCAGAAGAAATAAAAGTCATCGTGGACGACGCACAAAAGGTCGTTGAAATCAGCAAAGTCTGTTCGATATCCGATGCTATCGGAGAATCTATCGGCATTGAAAAGATGTCAGCTGAATATACCAAAGCGCTATTCCGGGAACTGGAAATTATGATTACTACCGAAGGACTTGATAATATATTCTACGAACGGGCTTTTGAGAGACTGATTCCGCAAAAATATAGTTTTTACGTTATGGACACCACCGAGTTCTTCTCGGCCGAGCTGGACACAGTAGAGGACTTCCAACAGGCACAGAAGCTGATTCCAGCCAGTCTTTATTAATTAAAATCAGATAGAATGGCTAATTACGACATCCGCCCTCTACAGCTTCGCATATTAAAGAACTTATTAGCTGTTGACAAAGTTTGCAAAGAACATAATCTGCGATATTACATCATGGCAGGCACCATGTTGGGAGCTGTGCGCCACAAAGGATTCATCCCCTGGGATGATGACTTGGATATCGGAATGCCAAGAGCTGATTATGACTTACTAATGGCTAATGCCAAAGAATGGTTACCGGAACCTTACGAAGCGGTATGCGCTGAGAATGATAAGGAATATCCTCTTCCGTTCGCAAAGGTGCAGGATGCCAACACAACTTTAATCGAGCGTATGCATCTCAAATACCTGGGAGGTGTATATATTGATATATTTCCACTAGATGGAGTTCCGGAAAGCCGTATGGCGCAAAGAATGCATTTTGCGAAGTATGAGTTTTACAAACGAGTACTTTATCTTATTCATCGCGATCCATACAAAC
This sequence comes from Bacteroides sp. D2, assembly GCF_025147085.1. NCBI lineage: Bacteria > Pseudomonadati > Bacteroidota > Bacteroidia > Bacteroidales > Bacteroidaceae > Bacteroides > Bacteroides sp. D2. The sequence continues at coordinate 1,030,152 of NZ_CP102261.1, forward strand.
ATGGAAAAGGTCCCAGTTCATGGATACCGCTATTATGCAGAAAGTTTTTTACCCTTACCGGAGCACAGGAAAGCATTAGGAAGGTGATGAAGAAATACGATTTCGACCAATGCGCATTAGTCTGCGATTATGATGACGGTATGAAAGGAATTATGTCGAAGGATATCCTGGGCACTCCTACTCCCATTCGGTTTGAAGATGAAGAAGTATGGGGAGTACAGAAATACGACGCTTATCTGTCACAGAAATATGGAGATTACATGACCATACCTAAACAAAGTGGACAAAGACAACATAATTTCCATTATTTAGACTTGAATAAACCTTATCGGAATTTTGAAGTCTAATTATAATCACATAAAGGTAAGAAGAAGAAATGAGAATAGGTTTTGACGGAAAACGTGCAGTACAGAATTTCACCGGTCTGGGTAATTATAGCCGCTATATAGTGGATATTCTATGCCAATTCTATCCGGAGAATGAATATGTGCTGTATGCCCCCAAGAAACGGGAAAACAAGAGGCTGGACAAATTAACGAAGCAGTATCAGCAACTACAGCTTTCTTATCCCACTACTTCTTCCTGGAAAAAGTTAAGTTCATTGTGGCGAGTATGGGGCGTTACCCAACAACTGGAAAAAGAAAAAATCGATATATTCCACGGACTTAGTAATGAGTTGCCCCTGAATATACATCAAAGCGAGGTAAAAAGTATTGTAACGATTCACGATCTGATCTTTCTGCGCTATCCGCAGTATTACCATTCGATCGACAGGAAAATATACACATACAAATTCCGTAAAGCCTGTGAAAATGCCGATAAAATCATTGCTATCAGCGAATGTACCAAGCGTGATATTATTGAGTATTTCAGGATTCCCGCCGATAAGATAGAAGTTGTTTATCAGGGATGTGATCTTTCATTCATACATCCTGTAGCAGCAGAGAAGAAAAGAGAAATCCGGGCTAAATATCAGCTACCGGATCACTATATCCTTAACGTAGGAAGTATTGAAGAACGCAAAAACGCCCTTTCAGCGGTGCAGGCACTAATGATGCTTCCTGAACAGATTCATCTCGTCATTGTAGGACGCCACACGGAATATACTGATAAAATTGAACGTTTCATTAAGGAGAATAAGCTGGAAGAAAGGGTACATATCATCAGCAATGTTCCTTTTGATGATCTGCCGGTTTTTTATCAGTTAGCAGAAATTTTTGTATACCCTTCCCGTTTCGAAGGTTTTGGTATTCCCATTATAGAAGCTCTATACTCCGGTATTCCGGTAGTGGCCGCTACAGGATCTTGCCTGGAAGAAGCCGGAGGTCCCGACTCTATCTATGTAGATCCTGACGATATCAAAGGAATGGCCAATGCTTTTAAACAGATATACTCCGATACTGAAAGAAAAAAGGAGATGATTGAAAAGGGGCAAAAATTTGCCAAAAGATTCTCTGAAGAAAAGCAAGCGGAAGAAATCTTAAACATCTACAAGAAACTAATGAAATGAACGTACTTAAACATACAATAAAGAAATTTATATATGGCACTCTCCCATATTATTTCATGAAAGGATATAAGCCTGGCTCTCCTTATCTGAAATACTATGAATATATTAAAGAACATGGATATTCAAGACACCTGTATGAATTCAAGGATGAATACGCCAATATGCCTGTTGATGTACAGAAAGATGAGGAAAAAGGCTTATACTATGTTCAAAAAGAAAAGAAGCGACTCTATTTCAGAAAAAGCACTCCAGCCAAGAAAATTCAAAAATATTATAGGGCTTTGAGTATGGAACAAGACAGGCGCTCACCGCACCATTACTTCAACAGCGTTAAAGAAGTGACAGGGAAAGTATTTGTGGATGTCGGTTGTGCCGAAGGATATTCATCATTGGAAATTATCGAAGAAGCCAAACATGTTTATTTGTTTGAGCAGGACGAGCAATGGTTGGAAGCCATCAGAGCTACCTTCGAACCATGGCAGGATAAAGTGACGATTGTCCAGAAGTATGTGAGCGATCATAATTCTTCGAGAGAGCAAACACTAGATGATTTCTTCAACAACCAGACGAATGAACATCTATTTCTTAAAATGGATATAGAAGGAGCCGAACGGCACGCATTGGCCGGATGCAATAACTTATTTCAGAATTGCCAGAAGCTGGATTTTGCCATTTGCACATACCATTTGCGTGATGACGAAGAAGTTATCTCTGCATTTCTGGACAAACATAACTGCACATATATTAATCAAAAAGGATTTTTCAGGCATAAAATCCGCAGTGTAGTGATGCGCGGAAGTAAGAAGTAATCATTGATAATCAGCAGAAAGCAATTCACAATAATCATACTTGCACAAGTATGTATCATAGATATGCTTTTCCTTTCTCAACAAGAAACGTGAAATATGCGGTTCCCAAGAAAAGAATTTACGTACGGAACGGTATAAACGGAAGAATAAAATCAGGGATACAATATGCTTTTCTTTCTCTTTCCGTGCCGCACGACGATAAATGTAATGAGTAAAGAACTGATCGCTGTAACGAAGGGCCAGACTGACCGTAGATTCGACGTCCCATCCACGCAAAGAAGCATATTCTGTCATGATGTAAGTCAGTACCTCACGCGAAATACACAAACGGCACATATTACGGCATACCGTATCACAATCAATATCCGATAGCAACTGCATACGATTCACGTCGACCAGAGAGAAACTGTATTCATTCGTTTCATTCTGATGAATCAGTATATTACCGGGAGAATAGTCCAAATGAAGGATACCTGCCTGATGCAAAGCAGCAGTGTAGCGCGCAAAAGCTGAAAGTTTGTCTTCATTCCCTTCCACTTTTCCATCCATCAGGGAACGGACAGTTTCGCCGCCATCATAACAACAAATGTAATAGCTATGTGAGAGAAGACCATCTTGAAATTGTTCGATCATAGCCACTGGCTCCGGAGTGTCAAAGCCATGCTGTTGAATCTCCATAGAATAAATATAGGAACGTTCTGCCTTCGACTGGCGGAAAAACGAATATACAACACGATTGATGATGTGAGGCTTTTTAAAGCTCTTCACCACAACATCAATGCTGCCCAAACTAATCCGTTTTAGAACATTACGACCATCGTACACCACATCTCCTTCGTTCTGGAAGGACCTCGGAACTTCTTCTATCTCCTTCTGCAAATGTGCGTACTTGGGATTTACAATCACTCTCATTACACTCTCCTATATAATCCTAATTACAAAGATTGAGCAAAGATAAAGAAATTAGGCCATATTCCGACTATATTTTTCTCTTTTCTCACAAAGATTGGCTAACTCTCTCCACATATAAGCACCGTCACGGTGACTTTAATCGTTTTTTCTTTTTTCTTTTCATTTATATTTAGACATAAATGCTTTTTTTTAGTTATGTTTGCACGGTAAAAAGCATAAAGAAGTTTAAGCATGAAACCAATCAAAAGAATTCTGATTATTCGATTTAGACAAATAGGGGACTCAATTCTGGCTGTTGCATTGTGCAGTACGCTGAAAAAAAGTTTTCCCGACGCAGAGATACACTTCGTGCTTAATAAAAATATTGCTCCACTCTATGAGGGGCATCCGGACATAGACAAAGTCATTACATTTGACAAGAATGAGAATAAGCCGTTCACTGCATATATAAAAAAAGTATGGCAGGTAATGCACCAAAATAAATACGATATAATCATCGACATGCGCTCTACCATCCGGACTCTTTTTTTCTCTCTTTTTTCATTAAGAACTCCTTTCCGGATAGGGCGCATCAAAGGATATACACGTTTTCTACTGAACTACCGGACAGATACTTACAGCAAGGATCTGACAACTGATATGGTACAACGTAACCTGTTGCTTGCAGCACCATTAGAAAAGATCAGACCTATTCAATACACAAAAGAATTCAAGTTATATCTAACTGACCGGGAGAAAGAAGATTTCCGATATTATATGGAAAAGGAAGGGATTAATTTTGCACACCCTGTGTTACTAATAGGAGTCACAACCAAACTCATCCATAAGAAATGGAATACGGAGTTCATGATAGCCACACTGAAAAGAATTTTGGAGGAGCACAAGGACATACAAATGATCTTCAACTACGCACCGGGATACGAAGAAGAAGACGCCAGAAATATCTACAAGGAATTAGGATGTCCGGAACGTATCAAAATCGATATACAAGCTTCTTCATTGCGACAGCTGGCAGCACTTTGCGCCAACTGTTCATTTTACTTCGGGAACGAAGGAGGAGCCAGACACATCGCCCAAGCTCTTGGAATTCCTTCATTTGCCATTTATTCACCAAGTGCATCAAAATCAATGTGGTTACCCGCCAATTCCGTACTTGCCGAAGGAATCAGTCCTGACGACATTCTTTCGCCGGAACAACAAGCGACATTAACCTATGAAGAGCGTTTTGCATTAATTACTCCCGAAAAGGTATACGGACAATTGACTTCAATACTAAGGCAATTGAGCTAACTCCCGATACAAATCAAGGTAGGCTTGTATATGCTTCTCGTAACTGAATGAAGCGGCATATTCCTTGATTTTTTCCAAGCGCTCCTTGTCTTTATAAAAATCAGGTAGATGCTCCCGGATACTTTGCACCATAGATTCTGTATCCAAATGCTCCCACATGATAGCGTGTCCATTACAAACTTCCGGTAAACTAGTGCGATTAGCGGCAAATACAGCCTTCCCAAATTGCATAGCTTCCACCACCGGCAATCCAAAGCCTTCTCCCTCACTAGGAAACAGGAATGCCTCACAGTTCCGGTATAACCAGATCTTCTCGCTTTGAGAGATAACATCCGTCAAAAAGACATTAGTGAGCTGATTCTCACGAATCAGATTGCGCACTTCTTCAGCATAAGCAAAATGAGCATCTCCACAAATATATAGATCATATTCCGGGAAATGACGCATTACGTCAACCAAGAGATGGAAGTTCTTTTTTCTACGGATTTGTCCAATTGTAAAAAAGAAAGGACGCCCTGTAGCAAACGACGGCTTTGTTCCTTCTAATGTATCGATTCTCTCCACTCCATTGTAGATGACCCGGATCTCCTTCCCTTTCAAATCTACATGCTGCCGAATGACATCTGCCACATAATGAGAGATCGTAGTCACGACCGCTGCCTTATTGACTTTATTCTGCATCCGGCGAAGATACATTTTCGCCTTCCAGGGCTTTTTCTCTGTTAAGAAATTAAAGTCGTGTATAGTAAAGATAAACTTTGTACCACCGGCAATACGCAACAACTTGCGCTGTTGATTCACTGCATGCCATACGTCTACTTTGGGAAGGGTAAAAGGAAGAAACTTATTGATACGACGTACCGGAACAGAGGTCACATTCGGGCCAAATTCCTGCATATATTTCTGCCGCAATAAATATACAAAATGAAGATCATCTACCGGCATAGACGAAAAGGCAGTTGCATAGTTGGCCGCAATCTGCCCGAAACCGGCTGTGAGACTACCATAATTCGTAAGATCTATCAGTACCTTTTTCTTTCGTTGTATCTCTTTCATTATTATTTGATTCTACGCTCTTTCGGTTCAATAAACTGCTAATTTGAACTTCAACAAGGATTAATCTACAATCCCTTCTATTTTCGCAATGACCTGCTCCGGCTTTATGTCCCTCAAACAGGCATAATCACCTCGCCAGCAAGGCTTCTGTCCATATACAGAACAGGGACGGCATGACAAATCGAGTTGCACAGTATTGACCGGCAATTGTCTCCAGCCCATAAAACCAGCGTAGGGATGGGTTGCTCCCCAAATAGAGACAACCGGAATATTGACCAAAGATGCCAAATGCATATTGGCAGAATCCATTGAAAGCATCACGTCCAGATGGCTCATCAGATTCAGTTCGGTACGCATATTCAGTTTACCGATCATTGAAACAACAGAAGGATATTTAGCAATCCATGCATCAAATACGTCCTGCTCGCTTTTACCGCCTCCAAAGAGGAAAACCTTTACTTTGGGATTGGCAGCAAAATGTGCTATCACTTGCTCCTGCAGTTCTAACGGATAAATCTTACCTGCATGTTTGGCAAAAGGAGCTATACCAATCCACTTTTGATCTTCTTTAGGTCCTGTGACTGGTTCTATTTCCGCAAAGTTTCCTTTTCCTTCGCCATAAATAGAAGAGAAATTTAATAGTACCGGTAAACCTAGCTTCTCAAGTACATCGGCATAACGACGAAAAGAACTCTTCTGATTTTCCATCACCTTATCATGACGGCGAACCAGCTTCTTTTTGCCTGCCCTTCCTTTACAAATGGAAGCTACCGGTTTATTGGCAAGACGGAATCGCAAACATAAATACTTAGAACGAAGTACATGATGAAAATCAGCAATGTAATCAAAATGCATTGCTTTCAATTCCGAATAAAGGCTATTCAAGCCCCAAAGCCCCTTGTGCTTGCCTGTTAAATCAGCTCCGACAAAACCCACATTAGCAGGCAACCCCTGAAAGAGTGGCTGCCATACAGCACGACTTAACACTGTTATTTCGTGCTGCGGGTATTGCACAGCCAGCGAATGTATTACCGGGATTGTCATGGCTACATCGCCAAGAGCTGAAAAACGAATAATGAGAATACGCGCCATTCGTTATTTTTTCGCATAAAGCACCGGATTTAATGCCGGGTCATTATACATCTTCATCTGTTTATATACTTTCATATATTTTCTTCCGGCTTCGATATCAGCCAACAGCTGTTCAATAGCCGTAGAAAGGTCTTTGCGTTGTTCCAGCAGGATATTCAACTTAGTCTGGCATTGAGCACGATGTTCTTCAGTAGTGTCCGTACGTTCCACCTCCTGCTGCATGTGGTAAATTTTCAATGCAAGAATTGACAAGCGGTCAATTGCCCATGCAGGGCTTTCCGTATTGATCGTTGCGTCAGAGAGAGGTTTTACCTCTTTGTATTTGTCTAAAAAGTAGCTATCAATTAATTCCACCAGATCCGTACGGTCCTGATTTGATTTATCAATTCTTCTTTTCAAGGCCAATGCTTCTACCGGATCAATCTGCGGGTCACGGATAATATCCTCAAAATGCCATTGCACAGCATCAATCCAGTTCTTTAGATATAAATAATACTCAATAGTTTTCAACTCGTAAGGATTGTTCATCGGAGCATCCACACTATCCGTTACATGGTAATCTGTTGTCGATTTCCAAAAAATCTCGTTGCAAAGGTTACTAAATGTCATAATCTTAACTAGCTAATAGATATATAATAGGGCAAATCTATGTAATATTTTTCAGACAAGCAACCGTTTCTTACTTTTTTATTTGTTACCTTTGTGGGTATAAAAGATGAATTGTATATGAAAATTATTATCGACAATAAAATACCTTATATAAAAGAAGCGGTGCAGAGAATAGCCGATGAGGTAGTTTATGCACCGGGAAAGGATTTCACTCCGGAGCTCGTACGAGATGCGGACGCTCTTATTGTCCGTACCCGCACACATTGCAACCGGGATTTATTGGAAGGTAGTCGAGTGAGATTCATAGCGACCGCAACCATAGGCTTCGATCATATTGATACGGAGTATTGCAAACAGGCCGGCATCGAATGGACGAATGCACCGGGATGTAACTCCGCTTCTGTCGCCCAATATATACAATCATCGCTTCTTGTATGGAAGTCCGTCAGGAATAAAAGACTGGATGAACTGACAATTGGAATTATAGGAGTAGGAAATGTCGGGAGTAAGGTAGCTAAAGTTGCCCAGGATTTTGGCATGCGTGTTTTATTGAATGATTTGCCACGGGAAGAAAAAGAAGGTACAAAACGGTTCTCTTCACTGGAGAAAATAGCAGAAGAGTGTGACATCATCACTTTTCACGTACCTTTATATAAAGAAGGAAAGTATAAAACGTTCCACTTGGCGGATGACGTTTTCTTTCAGTCACTCAAACGAAAGCCTGTTATCATCAATACCTCACGAGGAGAAGTCATCCAGACTGATGCTCTTTTAAAAGCCTTGAACAGCCGGATGATTTCGGATACCATCATCGACGTATGGGAGCATGAACCGGAAATCAACCGTGATCTACTGGAAAAGGCATTTATCGGAACTCCTCATATTGCAGGCTACTCTGCAGATGGAAAAGCAAACGCCACACGTATGTCATTGGATGCCATCTGCAAGTTCTTCCAAATAAAAGGGGATTATGAAATTAACGCACCCGCCCCCGCCTCCCCCATTATTCATGCAAAAAACCACGAAGAAGCAGTCCTCCAAATGTATAATCCAACCGAAGACAGCAACCGGCTAAAAAATCAACCGGAGCTATTCGAAACCCTACGCGGAAATTATCCTTTGCGGCGGGAAGAGAAAGTATACATTATTAAGTATTAAGTATCAGGTAATAACCATAGTGGCCGAAAACGTCAATAAAGTTCTGTCAAACGATTATTCACAGGACGTAATACTTATTACTTAATATTTGATTTATGATTTTCGGGTAGTGTTCATATTCCAAAGCATGTACTTTCTTGGCTACATCGTCCGGAGAATCGGTCGGGAGAACAGGGCAAGTAACTTGAAAAATCGTATTTCCTTCATCGTAATGCTCATTTATATAATGTATAGTGATGCCGCTTTCTTTTTCACCAGCAGCTACCACTGCTTCATGTACCCGGTCACCATACATTCCTTTGCCTCCGTACTTCGGCAGAAGAGCAGGATGTATATTTATAATTTTATCGGGATAAGCATGCAAAAGCAAATCCGGCACGCGAACTAAGAAGCCGGCCAGCACAACAAAATCAATGCGGTACTCCTGCAAAATAGCCAAAATTTCATCTCCGGCTATCCAATCCTCCTTTGGAAACACGTTAGAAGGCACTCCCAAGCGATGCGCACGTTCCAAAACATAGGCATCACTCTTATTAGAAAGCACCAACGAAACCTGAACGGAATCGTTTTTTTGGAAATACCGGATAATATTCTCAGCATTAGAGCCGGAACCGGAAGCGAAAATTGCGATGTTTTTCTTCATAACTCTCAAATTCGATGCACAAAACAGTGAAAAATGTGCAAAACATTGCATTTATTTAGTCAAATATTTGCGCAAAACGATAAATATTCATTCCTTTGCACCGCAAATTTAAAGAAATAAAACTAATTATTAATTAAAAACTTAAAGTTATGTCTGAAATTGCATCAAGAGTAAAAGCGATTATCGTTGATAAATTAGGCGTAGAAGAATCAGAAGTTACAACCGAAGCAAGCTTCACTAACGACCTGGGAGCAGATTCTCTTGACACTGTAGAACTTATCATGGAATTCGAAAAAGAATTCGGTATCTCTATTCCTGATGACCAAGCAGAAAAGATTGGTACTGTAGGTGATGCTGTATCTTATATCGAAGAACACGCTAAGTAATTCGATTTCATCAATATGGAATTAAAAAGAGTGGTAGTAACAGGCCTTGGCGCCATTACTCCCGTTGGCAATAGCGTTCCCGAATTTTGGGAAAACATTGTGAACGGGGTTAGTGGAGCAGGGCCTATTACTCATTTTGATGCGTCGTTATTCAAGACCCAATTCGCATGCGAAGTGAAAGACTTCGATGCAACGAAATACATAGACCGCAAAGAAGCAAGAAAGATGGACTTGTATACTCAGTATGCCATCGCTGTTGCCAAAGAAGCGGTAAGTGATTCGGGTCTGGACGTCGAAAAAGAAGACTTGAACAAAATCGGTGTTATTTTCGGCGCCGGTATTGGTGGTATACATACATTTGAAGAAGAGGTAGGTAACTACTACACTCGTCAGGAAATGGGTCCGAAGTTTAATCCGTTCTTCATTCCAAAGATGATTTCGGATATTGCAGCCGGACAGATTTCTATCATGTATGGTTTCCATGGTCCTAACTACGCGACTTGTTCAGCATGTGCTACTTCAACCAACGCTATTGCAGATGCCTTCAACCTGATTCGTTTGGGTAAAGCAAATGTAATTGTATCCGGTGGTTCGGAAGCAGCGATCTTCCCGGCAGGTGTAGGCGGTTTCAACGCTATGCACGCCTTGTCAACACGCAACGACGAAGCTTCTAAAGCTTCACGTCCGTTTAGCGCAAGCCGCGATGGTTTCGTTATGGGCGAAGGTGGCGGTTGCTTGATCCTGGAAGAACTGGAACACGCTAAAGCTCGTGGTGCAAAAATCTATGCAGAAGTTGCCGGTGTAGGTATGTCTGCAGATGCACATCACTTGACTGCTTCTCATCCGGAAGGTCTGGGAGCGAAACTGGTGATGAAGAACGCACTGGAAGATGCGGAAATGGATCCGAAAGAAGTAGATTATATCAATGTACACGGTACATCTACTCCGGTTGGTGATATTTCAGAAGCAAAAGCAATCAAGGAAGTATTCGGTGATCATGCGTTCGAGTTGAACATCAGTTCAACCAAATCAATGACAGGTCACTTGCTGGGAGCTGCCGGTGCGGTAGAATCTATTGCAAGCATCCTTGCCATTAAGAACGGCATTGTTCCTCCGACTATCAACCACGAAGAAGGTGACGACGACGAGAACATCGACTATAACCTTAATTTCACGTTCAATAAAGCACAGAAACGCGAAGTTAATGTTGCCTTGTCCAATACATTCGGATTTGGCGGTCACAATGCGTGCGTTATCTTCAAGAAATACGCAGAGTAATATCGTGTTACGTAACGAAATAGATAAGATAAGGCTCTTGTTCCGCAAGGATAGAGAGTCTTATCTTTGTTTTTACCGGATACTCGGGTTCTACCCGCGCAATATCCAGCTTTATGAACAGGCTCTCCTGCACAAATCGACTTCTGTCCGCTCCGACAAGGGACGTCCCCTCAACAATGAACGGCTGGAGTTCTTAGGTGACGCCATCCTCGACGCCATCGTGGGAGATATTGTCTACAAACGTTTCGAAGGGAAACGGGAAGGTTTCCTGACCAATACACGTTCCAAGATCGTACAACGAGAGACGTTGAACAAGTTGGCCGTTGAAATCGGCCTGGATAAGCTCATCAAGTATTCTACCCGCTCCTCTTCTCACAACAGCTACATGTATGGAAATGCTTTTGAGGCGTTCATCGGAGCTATTTATCTGGACCAGGGATATGAACGCTGCAAACAGTTTATGGAACAACGGATCATTAACCGTTATATCGATCTGGATAAAATATCCCGAAAAGAAGTTAACTTCAAATCCAAGCTTATCGAGTGGAGCCAAAAGAACAAAATGGAGGTTTCCTTTGAATTAATCGAGCAGTTTCTCGATCATGACAGTAACCCTGTATTCCAAACTGAAGTACGTATTGAAGGACTTCCGGCAGGAACAGGTACGGGGTATTCCAAGAAGGAATCTCAACAGAATGCCGCCCAGATGGCTATAAAGAAAGTAAAGGAACCGACATTTATGTCAACCATCGAGGAGATTAAAACACAACATTCTGCAACTGCTACTGAAACGGAAACAGAAATGGAAGTTGAACTTGCAACAGGTTCTGATACTGAGTTGGCAACCGAGCTTGAGAATGAACTCGAAACCGAACTGAATGCAAATTCCGAGATAAAACCAGAGAATGTTTCAGAAGAAAACATCCTCGTCGATGAGATTTCCACAGTGCAGGACACAGAAGCTCCGGCAACTAGCCAAAGCAAATCCCCATGCGACGACCCTGAATCACCAAATCGTGATCTTCAGTAACCAATTTCAGTTTTCCTGCAACTTCTTCAAGAGGAATAGATGCTATATCATCTCCTTGTAAAGTTACCATACGCCCGAATTGGCCATTGGCTATCAATTCTGTTGCATGCCCGCCCATGCGGGTAGAAAGATTGCGGTCGAAAGGAGTAGGCGAACCACCACGCTGGATATACCCCAAAACTGTTTCGCGGGTTTCTATACCGGTTTCATATTCAATTTCCTGAGCGATATATTCAGCAGCACGTTTACGCCCGTCAGTCTGAATACCTTCCGCTACCACTACAATAGAATAGGGCTTGCCTTTCTTTAATCTTTCCAGAATCGTATTGCCGATATTCTTAATGTTATAAGCGATTTCAGGAACGAGAATCACATCCCCTCCTCCTGCCATACCCGAATACAAAGCAATCCAACCGGCTTTATGCCCCATCACTTCAATCACCATCACCCTTTTATGAGAGCTTGCGGTGGAATGTAGACGGTCAATGGCATCGGTAGCAATACTTACCGCCGAGTCGAAACCAAAAGAGATGTCCGTGCCCCAAATATCATTATCTATGGTTTTAGGAACAGATACGATGTTAACTCCCATTGCAGCAAACTTGGCTGCAGTCTTCTGCGTTCCATTTCCACCGATACAAACGACACAATCCAATCCTATTTCATGGATATTCTGAAGAATTAAAGACGGTTTGTCAACATCCGAGACAACGCCTCCTTTTTTGAAAGGCTTCTCGCGAGAGGTTCCTAACATCGTTCCACCCAAATTCAGTAGCCCGGAAAGCGACTTGTCTGTAATAGATTCGACATCTTTGGTTAGCAAGCCCTGAAAACCGCTGTGAATGCCTATCACTTCCATCCCATAATAATTGATGGCAGTTTTGCACACGCCACGAATGGTGGCATTGATACCGGGACAGTCCCCGCCGGATGTTAAGATTCCAATTCTCATTGTCGCATTTTTTAGTCTAAAACTCGGGTATTCTATGAAAGTCGTCAATTTTTAACGATTATTTCCGCCGTAAAGATAGAAAAAAAAGATAAATAAGTTACTTTTGCACGACTAAACATTATTATGTTAAAGCTGAAATGAATATTACAAAAATTATTAGTAAGACTTTCGATTCCCGTTTAAAACAGATAGACCTATATGCTAGTCAGGCTAGTGAGATACAACATCGTGTGTTAAGTCGCTTAATACACCAGGCCGCTCAGACTGAATGGGGAAGAAAGTACGATTACTCCTCTATCCGTAACTATGAAGATTTCCGAAAACGTGTTCCTATCCAAACATACGAAGAAATCAAACCTTATGTAGAACGTTTGCGAGCCGGGGAACAGAATCTGCTTTGGCCATCGGAGATACGCTGGTTTGCAAAATCCTCCGGAACGACTAATGATAAAAGTAAATTCCTTCCCGTCAGCAAAGAGGCACTGGAAGACATTCATTACAGAGGAGGAAAAGATGCGGCAGCTCTTTATTTCCGCATCAATCCGGATAGCCATTTTTTCTCCGGCAAGGGACTGATTCTCGGGGGTAGCCATAGTCCGAACCTCAACTCCAACCATAGTTTAGTAGGAGATTTATCCGCTATTCTGATTCAGAATGTGAATCCGCTTATCAATTTCATTCGTGTACCCAGCAAGAAAATTGCATTGATGAGCGAATGGGAGACCAAAATAGAAGCAATCGCCAACAGCACTATTCCGGTAAATGTGACAAGCTTGTCCGGCGTACCGTCGTGGATGCTGGTACTTATCAAACGTGTTCTTGAAAAGACAGGAAAACAGGCTTTGGAAGAAGTATGGCCCAACCTGGAAGTTTTCTTCCACGGTGGAGTCGCTTTCACTCCTTATCGTGAGCAATACAAGCAGGTGATTCAAACACCGAAGATGCATTATGTAGAGACTTATAATGCTTCGGAAGGATATTTTGGAACTCAAAACGACCTCTCCGATCCTGCCATGTTATTAATGATCGACTACGGAATCTTCTACGAATTTGTTCCGCTGGAGGAAGTAGGAAAAGAGAGTCCACGAGCTTATTGCCTTGAAGAAGTCGAGCTCAACAAGAACTATGCAATGGTTATTTCTACTTCTTGCGGCTTATGGAGATACATGATTGGGGATACAGTGAAGTTTACCAGCAAGAATCCCTATAAGTTTGTCATCACAGGAAGAACAAAGCATTTCATCAACGCATTTGGCGAAGAACTGATTGTCGATAACGCTGAAAAAGGATTGGCAAAGGCTTGTGCCGAAACCGGAGCACAAGTTAGTGAATACACCGCGGCACCTGTGTTTATGGATGAGAATGCCAAATGCCGGCACCAGTGGTTAATAGAGTTCGCTAAGATGCCGGATTCAGTAGAAAAATTTGCAGCGATACTTGATGCCACACTGAAGGAGGTTAACTCCGATTATGAGGCGAAACGATGGAAAGACATAGCTTTGCAACCATTGGAAGTGATCGTTGCCCGTGAGGGATTATTCCATGATTGGCTGGCACAGAAAGGAAAGCTGGGAGGACAACACAAAGTCCCCAGATTAAGCAATACGCGCGAATATATAGAAACAATGTTAGCGCTGAATGACAGTATTCCTTCGGAAGAATAACCAAAAACCAAGACATAACCGACACAAGTTATCCTTATTACAGAGATTGCTTGTACAAGGAGAGCGTTTCGAAGCACCTCTCCAATTTCTTCCAGGCACGGATTACACGGATAAACACGGAAAGAGAATAAACCTTATCCATGTAATTCGCATAATCCGTGCCTTAGTTATGTCGGCTAGCAAGCTAAATTTTGTTTTGACACACTCTCGTCAGAGCGTTCATCTTTCCTATATAAAGATTACCGGGCGTTGACTATTATCCCTCCTCCCAATAATAAACCATCTTTATAGAATGCGGCAGCTTGTCCCGGAGCAATGGCGGTTAAAGGCTCATGAAGTTGCACATGTAGTAGATGATTCGGTGTAATGGTAATCGTAGCATGGTTTTCCTGTTTGCGATACCGTATTTTCACAATGATGTCAGAATGCCCTAAAGTACGCTCCTGATTGACAAGATTCCAGTCTTTCAACCACATTTCTGTTTTCTCCAGAGCAGAAAGAGAAGCTAATACTACTTCGTTCTTTTCAGGATTAATCTCTTTCACAAATACGGGACGGTTCAAATGAATGCCCAAGCCACGTCTCTGTCCAATGGTATAAAAAGGATAGCCTTCATGCCAGGCAATAAAATCTCCCTTTTCATCGACAAATCTTCCTCGTTTCACTTTATTGAGTCCTACCTGATTGCTTCCAGTCAATCTCTGACAATCTTCAACCAATACTTGATCCTCCTCCATCATCTGCTCTTCCCCTGCCAATGCCGCACTATTTTGAGCCAACCAGTTTCTCAGAAAAGTCCGATAGTCCATTGGGCAAAAACAAACGCCTATACTATCCTTTTTAGTTGCCACCTTCCGGAACCCATGTTCCGCAGCCCAGACACGAGCTTCCACTTTCGTAATATCCCCCATCGGCAACAACATCCTGCAAAGAATATCTTGTTTCAATCCCCATAGAAAGAAGGTTTGATCCTTATCCGAGTCGGCAGCGTATGTTATATAAAAGGTATTATTTAGTTGTATATTCTGTGCATAATGCCCGGTAGCGATATAGAAAATACCCATTTCATCGGCAATTTTAGCAAGCAGAGGCCATTTCAGGTAATTATTGCATAATGTACAAGGGACTGGAGTCCGTCCTGCCAGATACTCCTGCACAAAATATTCAATAATCTGTTTACTGAATATTTCACGGGCATCGTATGTTATATGCCGTATTCCTAAACGTTCTGCCAAATTACGGGCATCTTCCAGATACTCTGTCGAGCCATTCAATTCATAAAAACGAAAGGTTACTCCGATTACTTCATAACCGGCTTCCAGCAATCGCATAGCAGCAACAGAACTGTCTGTACCGCCGCTCATTCCAAGCAATACTCGTTTGTTTTCCTCCATCATGCTGCAAAATTAAGTATTTTCCCGTATCTTTGTCTGTTAAAGCCTAAAAGAGAATGAAAGAGAGACCAACTAACGGACAAGTTATAATCGTTTTCACAGAGCATCCGATACTCGGCATATTGCTGATTCCCTATATTGCGGAAAAGCTGGACGATGGTACCTTGCAATTGGTAGAACAAGCATTTCACGCCTCTCCCGAAGCTATGAGCAAGATGAGTGAGGCAGAAAGACAAGCTATTCATATCGCCTCTTATTATACAGAGAAGCATCTTATGAGCGTTTACTCCCGCGAAAAAACAGTATCGCGTTTTCTACATAAGTTATCCGAAGATCCGGAACGAATTAAAAATGATATCCGTCCGTCTATCGAAAAGAAGCTGTTGGAGATGCTGGCACTGATACGCGACAATGGACTGCCTTTTTATCAGAAACAAGCCGGCAGTAAAATACTATACGCCCATCATGCCTATCACATAAATCCGCATAATGTAGAAATTCGTGTAACGTTTCATGTTGACAATAAAACGTTTCGTTATCAGTTGCAGTGCTATTATGAAGGACAGCCATTCTCTTTAAGTGAGTTGAAACCTGTGGTTGTACTGACATCCGCACCAGCCACGCTATTATTGGGAATGGAGCTATACTTCTTTCCGCACATTGAAAGCGCACGCATCTTACCTTTTACAAAGAAAAGATCGATCAGTGTAGACGCTTCCCAAATTGAAAAATACATAGATAACATTGTTATCCCGATTGCTCGTTATCATGAAATCGAGACTCACGGTTTGAATATAATGGAAGAGAAATGCCCCTGTGAAGCAATTCTCTCATTCGAAGATACCACGTACAACGGACAAGCATTGCAGCTTGGTTTCCGTTATGGAGATCAGACATTTACACCGGATAGTGCCCTTGAAATGAAAAAAATCATTTATCGGAAAACATCCGGTGAAATCTTCTTTTTTCGCCGGAACATTACTGCTGAAGAACAAGCCGTTCAGCTCTTAACGGATGCAGGCCTGCGACAACTCAATGATACACATTTCAGCCTATCCCCTGAAGCTCCGGAGAAAACGATCGTCGAATGGATCAACAACCATCGGGAGATGTTGCAGCAGTCCTTCCATCTCACCAGCAATATGGGAAACACACCTTATTGCCTGGACGAGATACGCATCGAGCAAAGTTGCGACGATGAGGTCGACTGGTTTGAATTGCACATCACCGTTGTTATCGGCAATCTGCGTATTCCTTTTTCACGTTTCCGCAAACATATCCTGGAGGAAAAGAGAGAATATCTGTTACCTGATGACCGCATGATTCTCCTGCCAGAGGAATGGTTCAGCAAATATGCGAATTTACTAGAGATGGGAATTCAAACGGAAAAAGGAATCCGCTTGAAACATACGTTTGTTGGTGCTGCACAGACCGCCTTAGGTAAAGAGGAATTAAAGAAATTTCCGGCGAAGCAACAGATACAAAATGTTGCCGTACCCAAAAACCTCAAAGCAACGTTACGTCCCTATCAGCAGAAAGGATTCTCATGGATGGTACACTTGCATAAACAAGGATTTGGCGGATGCCTGGCAGATGACATGGGACTTGGGAAGACACTTCAAACTCTTACTCTATTACAGTATATATATAAGCCATCTACTCCCAGGCAACCGGCTACCCTGATCATTGTCCCTACATCGTTACTTCATAACTGGCGACGGGAAGCCAAACGCTTTACAGCACTCTCGATGGCGGAATACAACAACACCATGGCTATAGACAAGGAACAACCGGAAAAATTCTTCGGTCATTTTCACTTGATCTTTACGACGTATGGCATGATGAGGAATAACATTGATATACTCTGCTCATACCGTTTCGAATACATCGTGCTCGATGAAAGCCAGAATATCAAAAATAGTGAATCGCTCACCTTCCGGTCAGCCATTCGACTACAAAGTAAACACCGGCTTGTGCTTACAGGCACTCCCATCGAAAACTCATTAAAGGACCTGTGGGCTCAATTTCACTTTATACAACCAGACTTACTGGGTACGGAAAGTGCTTTCCAAAAGCAGTTTATAATGCCGATTCGTCAGGGGAATGCCCGCGCAAAAGTATTATTGCAACAACTGACAGCCCCATTTATCCTCCGTAGAAGCAAGAAAGAGGTAGCTCCGGAACTTCCGGCACTTACCGAAGAGACTATCTACTGCGACATGACTGAAGAACAGAATACTTGTTACGAACAGGAGAAAAACAGCCTGCGTAACATCCTTCTTCAGCATCCTCAAAGTACCGACAGGCTTCATTCGTTTAGTGTATTAAATGGCATCTTACGTTTACGACAACTATCTTGCCACCCGCAACTTATCCTTCCCGACTATACCGGAACATCCGGAAAAACGGCACAGATAATCGAAACATTCGATACGCTACAGAGCGAAGGCCACAAAGTTTTAATTTTCTCCTCATTCGTCAGACATCTGGAGGTGCTCGCCGAAGCTTTCCACGAACGGGGCTGGAAATATGCCTTATTAACAGGATCGACCAACAACCGTCCTTCCGAAATCGCCCATTTCACCGATCAAAAAGACGTCCAGGCATTCCTGATTTCACTAAAAGCAGGAGGCGTGGGACTGAATCTGACTCAAGCCGACTATGTATTTATCATAGATCCCTGGTGGAATCCTGCCGCCGAATCGCAGGCGATCGCCCGCGCCCATCGTATAGGGCAGGACAAGCAAGTGATTGCTTACCGCTTCATTACCCAAAACAGTATCGAAGAAAAGATTCTTCACCTACAAGATGAGAAACGAAAACTAGCGGAAACATTTGTTGCCGATAGTGAGCCATTACCTATATTAAGCAACGAGCAATGGGTAGACCTGCTCTAATAATACATAAAGTCGCAATCTATCACAGAGACGTGTAAAATGTATTATTTCATCGTATTCCTGAATTTTTTTATCCATATACTCTTATTTTATCCGGTTATCTTTGCCATTGTGAAAATTATAAATAACCCGAAATAATAAACGTATGAAAAACAGGAGCATTACCTACCTATTACTATTTGGTATTTGCAGCATGTTGGCAATCATGCAATCGTGCCAGAAAACAGATGACCTGGAAGCAGACATCAATTCTCTGAAAGACCGTGTCGCTGCTTTGGAAAAAGCAACGGAAGGACTGAATACTTCATTTGCCAGTCTGCAAGCCCTTATGCAAAAAAACAAAGTCATTATCGGAATTACTCCGACTAAAGATGGTCTGGGATATTTGCTGGAACTTAGTGACGGAACAAGCATTAAAGTCATGGAAAGTGAAGCAGTACAGGCGTCTGTCCCTGAATTTTCCGTAGACGAAGAAGGCTACTGGATATATAAAACAAGTAATAATACCAATTTCAAATATCTGCCAGGAGCCGATGGAGAGAAAGTATCAGCATGGCCCCGTGATGAAGAAGGCAATGTGGTGGCAACTCCATTAATCAGCGTATCTTCCAGTGGATATTGGCAAGTGAGCTACGATAATGGACAAACGTATACAAGCTTAGGAACTAAGGCCGAAGGTGGAAGTCAGGGAGGAACCAGTATATTCAGTAAGGTAGAATATAATGAAGCAAACCATACTTTCTCATTCACATTATCCGATGGAGGAAAAACATATACCTTTCCGGTAGATGACACCTTTGGACTGATAATTTATGGTCTCAATGATGCCGACAGCGAACAAACTGTGCAGGTTTTCGCCCCCAATGAGAATCATAAGGAATATAAAGTAGAACAGAATGACGTACAACAAGCCGTAGTACAAGCTCCCAAAGGATGGAATGTTCTTTTATCCGAGAACTTGTTAACTATCACACCACAAGCAACTGCGACAAAGGATATGGAAGAAACTATTAAAATTGTACTGACTTCATCAAAGAATTATATCCGTATTGTATCTATTGAAGTTAAACAACTTTCCAGCGAAGCCGGAGCAGAAGCCTGGCAGCAGTTTGTTAACGCTGACCAACAGAATGTGTTATTAGACTTTTCATACGCCGGATATAAACATGGTGAAATAGCACCTCCTGAAACAGAAACATTAATAGCACAAGGATATAAAGTATATGATGTTACAGATCCCAAATACGGAGCTATCCCAAACGACGGCAAATCTGACAGAGCAGCTTTCATGAAGGTATTGGAAGAAATAGCAAGTGAAACAAAGCAAGAAGACCTCAATATGACCGACCGATATATCAAGGAAAATGCTAAAGCTATTATCTACTTCCCCGAAGGAAATTATATCCTGCAAGATGAGGATTCTAAAGATCGCAGAATTCGTATATCAATGAGTGATATTGTTTTAAAAGGAGCCGGAAGAAACAAAACAACACTCGAAATGACTGCTGCAAATAATTCTCCGAAACCAACAGAAGAAATGTGGAATGCTCCTGTCATGATGGAGTTCAAACACAATACAGGATTAAAAGAATCAATAGGTGTTATCACTGAAGATGCTCCCATAGGCAGCAGAACCATAACAGCCAGTTTAACCGGAGTAAGCGCAGGCAGTTGGGTATGCCTTGTATTGGAAAATACGGATGACAATGTAATTAACTCCGAATTATATCCACACAAATGGGAAGATATTAAGATACAGCAAGGCGGTACTCCCAATATCAAGACAAAAGGGATTCAGATATACGAATATCATCAGATTGAGAAAATCAGTGGTAATAGTGTCACCTTCAAAGAGCCGATCATGCACGCCATCAATAAAGATTGGGGATGGAATGTACATAAATTCGCCAATTATGCCAATGTGGGTGTAGAAGACCTTACATTCAAAGGACATGCCAAAGAAAAATTCATCCATCACGGCTCTGACATTGACGATGGTGGTTTTAAGCTCATCGATTTTGTGCGTCTGACCAATTCGTGGATGCGCCGGGTTAATTTTGAGAGTGTTAGTGAAGCCATGTCAATCACAAATTCTGCCAACTGTTCTGCTTATGACATCACTATTGGCGGTAATCGTGGACACGCCTCTATCCGTTCACAGGCTTCTTCCCGTATCTTTATTGGAAAAGTAACTGAAAACAGCAATGGCTACACACTTAGAAAAGGAGAAGGTGAAAGCACATTGATGGAATATAAAACGAACGTTGGCCAATATCACGCTTGCGGCGTTTCAAAGCAAAGTATGGGTGCTGTAATATGGAATGTTAGATGGGGAGATGATTCTTGCTTTGAATCACATGCCACACAGCCACGTGCAACACTAATCGACTGCTGTTCCGGTGGTTTCATGCATTGGAGACAAGGAGGAGACTCTGCTCAAATGCCTAATCACATGGAGAATCTGACAATATGGAATTTCTACGCAACAAATGCACAAACAGACCAGGACATCGATACAGGAGGTAAATTTACCTGGTGGGATGGTAACGGCTTTTGGTGGAAATTTATGCCTCCTATCATTGTCGGTTTCCACGGAAGTCCTTTAGATTTTGATGATACTCAAATGAAGCGGCTCGAAAGTAACGGAACTGCTGTGGAACCATATTCACTCTATGAGGCTCAATTACGTAAACGTTTGGGATATGTTCCTTCCTGGCTATCCTCTTTAAAATAATAACTTTAAAACAATATAATCATGAAAAAAGTATGGAGTATGTTCATGTTATTGGCTGTATGCCTGGTAGCATGTACCAACATTGACGATTTGGAAGATGATGTAGACGCACTGAAAAAGCGCGTTACCGCACTCGAAACACAAGTACGTGATATAAATAGTAATACTGAAGCTCTTCGCGAACTTTATAATGAAGGAACATTTATTACTAATATAGAGGAAAAGTCTGATTCCTACACACTCACTTTGAGCAATGGAAAGACAGTAAATCTATATATGAAAAACGACAATAACCTGTTATGCCCTATTATCGGTATCGATTCAGAAGGCTACTGGACTGTTCTTTACAACAAAAATGAAACTCCGGAGCGTCTGACTGTAAACGGACAACCTGTGAAAGCTAATGGAGAGAGTGGTAAGACTCCTACATTCAATGTAGATAGTGAAGGTTACTGGCAGGTTAGCTATGACGGAGGAAAGAATTATAGTTATATATACAAAGAAGGAACTAACGACAAAGTCAGCGCAACCGGTGACGGTTCTGCTCCGACAGAAGACAAAAACTTCAAGAGTGTAACAGTAGAAAACAACGAACTGGTCTTAGTACTTGCAGGTGAAGATGCTCCAACCATACGTATCCCTATCGTTCGTGATTTCGAATGTAGTTTTGCAGCCGAAGATTTAAAACAAGTACAGGAGTTTTCGGCAGGTGAAGTGAAAGAGTTTACCATGACCGTGAGAGGAGTAGAAAATACAATGATTACTGCTCCCGAAGGCTGGAGTGCTAAATTCTCTAAGGAAGCTGGAAAAGAAAATGTATTGGTTGTTACTGCTCCTGCATCAAGCGCAAAGATGATGACTCGTGCAACAGCTGATAACAGTACTGATATTGCGGTATTGGCAACAAGTGGAAAGTATGCTATGATTGCAAAGATTCAGGTTAAAGTTATAGATACCCCACAATCCAAAGACTTCTACACAGAGTATAATACAAATGGGAATATTACTATTGGAAATGTTTCTATAACAAAAGGAGCAAATGAAGCTATATTATTAGATGGATCTGATGAGAGTGCTTCTAATATCAGAAACCTAATCCATCAAAAGACAGAACAAACTGTTATTTTCTTGGAAAAGGGAGCTTATGATTTTAACACACCATCCATTGCTGAAATCACAGGAACAGTTGTTATAATCGGAAGATATAGTGACAGTAAACCTATACTGAAACCAGAGCTTTTGTGGAAACTCAAATCTGGTAAATTGATATTCAAAAATATACAATTAGACCTAACTAAAATTGATGCTAGTGGAGGTAATAATAAGTATATGTTCTGTAATGCAGATGCTACTGCAGATTTTGAAGACTTTGTGTTCGAAGACTGTGAAATAACTAATATTCAAAAGAACTTTTATTATAACAATGTAGCAACTTATACAATCAAGAATATTTATGCAAAGAATTCACGTTTCCAATTAAATACTACAGTAGATGGTATTCTAATATTCAATATCTACAAAACAACACACTTAGACGCAATGCAAATGTTTACTTTTGAAAATAACATTGTATACAATAAAACATCTGTTGCCGGACAGATTCTTTCATGGGATAACAAGATTGTACAAACCCCCGACCAGCAACAAATAAAAG
The DNA here is from genome assembly GCF_025147085.1 of Bacteroides sp. D2. Taxonomy (NCBI): domain Bacteria; kingdom Pseudomonadati; phylum Bacteroidota; class Bacteroidia; order Bacteroidales; family Bacteroidaceae; genus Bacteroides; species Bacteroides sp. D2. The sequence continues at coordinate 1,053,220 of NZ_CP102261.1, forward strand.
TATCCTTCTGTAATAATAGCATTGTAAACTATGTAGGGAAGAACTATCATCTAAAATTCTACGATGCTACAAAGATGACGATCTCGAAAAATATTTTCTATGCAGATCCCAACATGAATAGTGACGCTACAATGTGTGGTATTTATAAAACAGAAAGTACTCCAGAATTCGATGTGAAAGATAATATAGCATATGGACTTACCGAAACAAATAAATGGAATAGTTTTGGCGCAACAGTTAAGCCTACCAACCCAATCGAAGAACAATTACTTCGCCTGACAAATAGTCCGTTCACTTCAATGGATTTGGATAAAGGCATCTTTATACCAGACAATGCATATACAGGATTCGGGTCTACTATTAACCAATAAACTATAAACTCACGTTTCTCAATACAAAAAAGGATGCCCTACAGGTATCCTTTTTTTGTATATTGCACTTTCACAGTGCAATTTCAGCTAAAGCCACATCTTTTCCCCCACCACCTTGCAGAAAAACTTTTTTAATTTATCTTTGCATCCAAAACAACCCTACATGAAATACAAACTTATCGTGCTCGATCTTGACGGCACACTCACCAACTCTAAAAAGGAAATCACTCCCCGCAACAGTGAAACTCTGATACGTATGCAAGAGCAAGGAATACGACTGGTATTAGCTTCCGGTCGACCTACTTATGGTATTGTGCCATTAGCTAATGAGTTACGTATGAATGAATTCGGTGGATTCATCCTGTCCTATAACGGAGGAGAAATCATTAATTGGGAAACACAAGAGATGGTATATGAAAATGTGTTGCCTAATGAAGTTGTTCCAGTGCTCTACGAATGTGCCCGTACCCATCAACTAAGTATATTAACATACGATGGAGCAGAGATAATAACCGAAAACTCTCAAGATCCATACGTATTAAAAGAAGCCTTTCTCAATAAAATGGCAGTTCGGGAGACAAATGATTTCCTGACAGACATCACGCTTCCCGTAGCCAAATGCCTCATCGTAGGAGATGCCGATAAACTGATTCCACTTGAAGCCGAACTTTGTCTCCGGTTACAAGGTCGCATTAATGTTTTCCGTTCAGAACCCTATTTTCTCGAATTAGTCCCGCAAGGTATCGACAAGGCTCTTTCTTTGGCCGTCCTGTTAAAAGAAATAGGAGTAGCGCGTGAAGAAGTTATAGCCATAGGTGATGGATATAATGACCTATCCATGATTAGGTTTGCAGGACTGGGGATTGCCATGGGAAATGCTCAAGAACCTGTAAAGAAAGCAGCAGATTACATCACTCTAAGTAACGAAGAAGACGGTGTAGCAGAAGCAATCAAGAAGTTTTGCAATCAACAATAGCCAAACATTTACTGGCATGCCGGCAGAGTTTTAGTTTCTCGGTGAGAAACCTTTGGTTTCAAGGAATGAAACTATTGGTTCCTCGGTGTGAAACTGTTAGTTTCATACCGGGAAACAAATCACATTACTGGTAAAAACGACCCGACACTTAAAATCAACCGATTAAAGATAGGGCGCATATTCAGATTTTATACTAACTTTGCGATTCCAATAAAACAAATATAAAATGTTATGGAACATCAACTTACCATTTACAACACCTTAGATAGAAAGAAAGAGTTGTTTATACCGCTTCATGCACCTCATGTAGGCATGTATGTGTGTGGACCGACTGTTTACGGAGATGCCCATTTAGGACACGCCCGTCCGGCTATAACCTTCGATGTGTTATTCCGCTATCTCAGCCACCTAGGATATAAAGTACGCTACGTACGAAATATTACCGACGTAGGTCATCTGGAACACGATGCCGATGACGGAGAAGACAAGATCGCCAAGAAAGCACGTCTGGAAGAGTTGGAACCAATGGAGGTTGTTCAATATTTCCTGAACCGCTATCATAAAGCAATGGAAGCGTTGAATGTACTTTCTCCAAGCATTGAGCCACATGCTTCAGGACATATCATTGAACAAATCCAACTGGTACAGAAGATTTTGGATGCCGGATATGCCTATGAAAGCGAAGGCTCCGTCTACTTCGATGTAGCCAAATACAATAAAGATTACCACTACGGAAAACTTTCCGGACGTAATCTGGACGACGTATTAAATACCACCCGTGACCTCGACGGACAAAGCGAAAAACGCAATCCCGCCGACTTCGCCCTTTGGAAAAAGGCACAACCTGAACATATCATGCGCTGGCCGTCTCCATGGAGCGACGGTTTCCCCGGATGGCACGCCGAATGTACTGCTATGGGACGCAAATACCTGGGTGAACACTTCGATATTCACGGAGGAGGAATGGACTTGATTTTCCCTCACCACGAATGTGAAATCGCACAATCGGTAGCTTCACAAGGCGATGACATGGTTCACTACTGGATGCACAACAACATGATTACCATCAACGGAACCAAGATGGGTAAATCACTTGGCAACTTCATCACGCTGGACGAATTCTTCACCGGTACTCATAAGCTGCTAGCGCAAGCCTACACACCAATGACAATCCGTTTCTTCATCCTGCAAGCTCATTACCGCAGCACGGTAGACTTTAGCAATGAAGCACTGCAAGCATCCGAAAAGGGTCTGCAACGTCTAATGGAAGCCATTGACGCATTGGATAAGATAACTTCCTCATCGGCCACTTCAGAGGGAATCAACGTGAAAGAACTGCGCGCTAAATGCTACGAAGCAATGAATGACGACTTGAATACACCGATTGTCATCGCACAGCTTTTCGAAGGCGCCCGCATTATAAACAATATCATTGCCGGCAATGCCACCATCTCCGCCGAAGACCTGAAAGACCTGAAAGAAACATTCCATCTGTTCAGTTTCGACATCATGGGATTGAAAGAAGAAAAAGGCTCTTCAGATGGTCGTGAAGCAGCTTACGGCAAGGTAGTAGATATGCTACTGGAACAACGTATGAAAGCGAAAGCCAACAAAGACTGGGCTACTTCCGACGAGATCCGCAACACACTGACAGCACTCGGATTTGAAATCAAAGATACCAAAGACGGTTTCGAATGGAGACTGAATAAGTAACAAGAAAAGAAAGTGCTCAACGCACCTTGTACATACAAAGAAGACCGGCTCACCACGAACCGGTCTTCTCTTTTTTCATAGAAACATGATAACTAATACCCTCTCTTTAAATTCTTATTTTCTCTTATCTTATTCACTAATTATTTATTTTCCATGAGCATTTCAACCGGCTGTCCATGCTGACAAGTTACCGTCAGTACGGTCTGGTCTCCCTGCTGTTCCAACCGGACATTTTCCATCGGGCTTGTCAATGTCCAATGCCCTTTAAGCCGTATCTCCTTAGTAATAGGACGACTGGGTTCTTTCGTTGTATACGTCTTCTCTTCTATATTCAGATTCGGATCACAGACGCTTAAACGGATCCCCTTATCAGATTCTTTTGCATACATCACCATTGTTTCCGCAGGAATAGCCACGAACACTTTATCAGTGGCAGGCTGATAAGCTTCAAAAGCAGCATACGCCGTGATACCTGTCTTTTTATCATAAACAACGTGAGCAGTCTGATCCCGTTGCAACACCTCGTATGCAGGAGTTTTGCGCAGTTCGTCGAGATCGGAAGCAGAAGGCTGTATCAATACCATATATTCATAAGTCCCCTCTTTCGGCGCTTTGCCATGTTCTATCCAGGCAGAAGAGAATTTTCCTTTGGTTACTTCACGCGTCTTTTCGTGCCGTGATTCCTGTTCTGCCACCTGTGCGCGAACGGTTCCGTCCACTACATGATAATAATTGTCATAACCATCATGAAGCCAATAGTTATCCTCTCCTACTTTGGGCTTCTTACCATTATATTTTGTCTGGAAAAGAGTTGTTTCCGTAGGATAATCTACATTGGAGTTCGAAATACCTGTTCCCAGGCAAACCATCCGGTTATCAAAACAGAAAACGGATTTACGGGCCACAAAGTCTGGTGTGAAATTCTCATAATCCCGTTCTGCCAATTTCATAGCGAACATTCCATTTTTACCATCTAAAGAACTGCTTCCGGAGAAATTCTCTTTGGAGCGTGCCATAGTCGTTCCTTTCAATGGGCTATCAAGCAAATCGAAAGGCAAATGAATGGTAGTTGTACCCGGCAAACGGTTCCAGTCCCATCCCTCCTGCACAAAACCGCTTCCGGCACGTGACACGGGATTTCCTTTCCCCATAATCTGCACGGAGCCATAACTCTGATAACGTCCGTAACGGTTATCTTTCGTATAAATTTCAGAACCCCATACGTCAGTGGTATATCCTTTCAATGTCACCATCCAATCTGCACGACGGAAAATGCCTGCCGAACCATAGTTGTAAACGAAGAATCCCTGTGGAGCCTGTGCCGGTTGAATACCTTCCTTCTTGAAGAAACGCGCATTCGGAGTATCACTATTGCGTATCAGACGTAAATAGTCAGCAGCCAGACCACGATCAAACGTATTTCCCTGACCGGACAAATCGCCGGATAAAGCTATATTGGCAAATGCTTCGATATCATCGCTTCCCATCTTCCCTCCAAAAGGATGACGGCCACTGATTCCGATACCCCATTCATAGAAATTGCAATAATTGCGCATAGCAATAAAGGCTGATTTCATGTGTTTGCGCGCATCTTCGGTCAGTTCAAAACTTGTACCATTGGTAAATGCAATATATTCTCCTACAGTCGCAAGTACTCCAGTGGTATATCCCGGATAGAAACCGCCATGATGGAAAGTCGTACCGTCTACCTTTATACCACCGATCGTTCCCGGAGTATAACGCAAAGAAGAAGATAACCAACGTGACAATCCGCTCAACGCTTGCGCCTGTTCTCTTGCATCGGGAAACATCATAGCGGAAATAAATTTCGCCATCAATAACGTATGCCAGGAATCCAACAATTCATCACGTGTTGGAGAGCATGGCTGACGAGTTTCTTGCAGAGCCGCCCAAAAACGCAATGTGGAGAGATAAGCATCCCGATGAGGATGTTTATAGATAGCATCACGCATCAGCCAGGCAGTTGTATATATCTTACGTACCTGATAACCATAATGATGATTGGTGCCCATACCGCTACCGTATGCAAATCCCTGATCGATAGCATAGTCGAATACGGTAAAGTAGTTTTTCTTTGATGTTTCGTTCTGGTTATAATAAGCATCATAGGCAAAACCGGAAAGCATCGTTTCAATATCGTTCCATGACATTTCTCCTTTCTTCTTGTCCTGTTCATCAGGAGTGACAATCGGAGTTCCTATAAATCCCGTTCCGGCGATGGATGGACTGATAGCCGCTTTCTCAAATGTTTTATAGGCAGCATTAATCGGTCCTTGCGGAGCCTTTTTCACTTCCAGAAAGTCAGTCAAACGTTGTTCGATAGTCTTCAGTTCCTTCTTTTGCTCGCTTGTCAATTTAGAAGGCAGAGGAATATCATACGACTGTTGTTCCCATTTCCACACGAGACACCAATGCCACAGGTCACGATTAGACAGCCCATTATTGGTAGGCAACTGCTGGTCGGGAGTGGTACGAAGATTCATTTTCTTTTCCGGGAAAATCAGACGGTCAAGAAAGATACGTCCCTTCCGTTGCGGGGCAACCAGTCGATAGGCTACGATCTTCTTATCTTTCTTGTCGCCCTGCATATACTCAAAAGAGATCCAGCAAGCCCGCCAGCCTGCTGCCTGCAAACGATAAGAGAACCAATAAGAGACTTCTCCCTCCTTATTCAGAAACTCAAAACGAATAGAATCCTGCTGTGGTTTCTCATTATAAATCCACAAGGTAATGCCGAACTGCTTCTCGTTTCTCGTATTCAACGATAAAGGAGCAATTTGAACATCCAGCGTAGAACCGGGCTGAAAGTCCCATTCCAGACTACTTTCACCCTCTTTGTAAAAAAGAGAAGAGATTTTCACTTCTCCCTTTCCGGAAACTGTAAATGCTTCGGGCACTTCTTCTTCAAATCCGATGAGTTGAGCGAAAGCTGAAGGAATGATTCCCAAAAGGAATAATACTATAAAACAACTGTTTTTCATTACTATTTTCAATTTAAACGCGGATGCGGATTAACACCTATTATTGTCGCAGAGATTTACTCCTAAAATTGGCACTTATTTGAGTTAATCAGCGTTTTATAAATTACTAATCGCTAATAAGGAATCCGATCCGACAGAATCTTTTCCGTATACCAAGGATCATTAATTTCCTTCAACATAGCTCCCATTTCACCGCAAAGTTGTGCCACAATCTCCTTATTTTCTTCCAAAGGCAGGTTATGCAGTTGATATGGATCTTTTACATCATCGAATAAGAGGCTTTTCTTCAATTGCTTCGTATCACGGTCGATATATAACGCCAATGTATATTGAGCCGTCTTGATACCTCTTGAAGAAGGGAAGTAAGTCTGCACCAATCCATTTTCATCTTTATCGCCATCTACATTCTGAATATACAGTGCACCTGTAGGACGAACAATTTCAGCCTTTTCATCGAAGAAAAGAGGAGCGAAATTACGTCCCTGCACTTCCGCCGGAATAGAATCACCCAATCCGCACAAGCCAAGCACCGTAGGCATAATATCAGGAGCGGAGAGCAATAAATCATCTACCCTCGGCTGAATCTTACCGGGAAAACGAACCAGGAACGGAATATTCATGGATTCAGAATAAGGGGAATTCTTCGGATCATCAGTGCGCTGGCTACACATCGTCTCACCATGATCGGAAGCAAAGATTACGACTGTATTCTTATCCAATCCCAATTCTTTCAATGTCGTCAAAATCTGTCCGAAAGCACGGTCTACTCCGGTAACGGAAGCGAAATAATAACGTGCAGACTCCGCTTTCTTCATCTTCAAATCGACATTCGGACGAATCAACAGACTATCCAGAGGCTGATCTTTATAAAGATTAAAATCCTGCTCTTCACAGTCATTCAAGGAGCGATACGGGCTGTGAGGAGGATTCATGCCCACCATTATGAAGAAAGGTTTCTTGGTATCACGTACGTTACCGTCATTTTTCAGATAAGAAATGACTTTACCTGATTCGTGTAAAGGTGACCATTCCTTCGGATCGTGTCTCTTACCATCCGTATCCCAATAATGCGGGTTCTTGTGTTCGTCAAATGTTCCGTAAGAATACCAGTAGTTAAAGCCGTGCCGGCGTTCTTTCGGTGTATAGGCATCCCATGCCGGACGTTTTTCTTCCACATACTGTCCCGGATGTTCGGGATCGTTCGGAGTCGGGAAGTCAGCGTGAAGTTTACCAAAATAAGCACAGTCATAACCTGCTTTGCTGAACACATCGCCGATACATTCCGCATCCTCGCGTAAGGAACTGATCGGACGTGTAGAATTGCAATTCAATGGTACACCGCTTTTGTTCGGATACATACCGGTCAGTAACATTCCACGATGAGGGCTGCTCAACGGACAGTTACTCTGTGCAGACGACAAGACCATAGATTCACGTGCAAAGGCATCCAGATTAGGAGTATGCACGGGGTCTCCTTCAAAGTTTACTTTATCCCGGAATCCGTCCTGCCTCCAGAAGCCCATCGCCTGGTTACGGTATTGATCGGGAAATACATAGATTATATTAGGATGCTCCGCTTGTTGGGACGCTTGCTTCGGAGCCTTGCAACCTTGTGCGGCAAACAGCGTCAAGCCTCCTACAAGAAGGTTTATAGGTTTATTCATGATGGTTTATGATAAATGATTAAAAACAGGTTAGTAGTAAATGATAAGAGGGAAATAATAAACAATAAATATTGAATAATAAACAGTAAACATGTTACGTTAGAATCCGTAGATTATTCATTGTTCACTGTTTACTGTTCATTATTTTTTTGTATTTCTCATTCCTTATTTCTTTTCCAAGTCTCTTTTACGCATAAGTCCTTCCAGGAAGTAGTAGTCAGCATAATTCAGAGGAACATCGATTTCCTGACCGTGAGGAATACTGCCAACTGAATGCATCAGGATAAAATTTCCATTTGTTCCAACCTTTGCACGATAAGCAGGCGAGCCTAAACTTTCCATAATCTTATCAGCAGTTTCCTTGTAATGATTACCCGGCAGGTAACCATCCAGTTCATAAAGGGCGGAAGCTGTACAAGCAGCAGCAGAAGCATCACGCGGTTCGTTTGGAATATTCGGAGCATCGTAATCCCAGTAAGGAACGAGATCTTCCGGCAAGTTCTTATTATTAAAGATAAAGTTATACACCTTTTGCGCCTGGTCGAGGTATTTCTTATCTTTCGTGTAGCGATAGCAGGTAGTATATCCATAGAGAGCCCAAGCTTGTCCGCGAGCCCAGGCAGATTCGTCTGCATATCCCTGCGCAGTTTGTCTCTTGCGCACTTCGCCTGTCTCCGGATCGTAATCTACCACATGATAGCAGCTGTTGTCCGGACGGAAGTGGTGAGCTATTGTTGTATCGGCATGTTTCACTGCAATATTATAGAAAGTAGAATCTCCTGAAAAAGCTGTCGCTTCAAACAAAAGTTCGAGATTCATCATATTATCAATAATCACCGGGCATTTCCATCCACGTGTTCCCTGCCAGCCTCTATCAGCATCCCATGACTGGATAACGCCAGCATTCGGGCGAAAACGGGTAGAAAGTGACTTAGCTGTTTCAATAATTACATCTTTATATTCTTTCTTGTCTGCAAAACGGTAGCCGTTCAGATAACTGCAACCAATCATAAAACCTACGTCATGATGCCATTTCAGATATTTTACCGAATCGAGGGCTTCCGTGTATTTTTCGGCTAATGGTAACCATTTCTGATCTCCAGTCAATTTATATGTGAGCCATATACTGCCGGGGAAAAAACCGGAACACCAGTCATCAATAGGTATGTAAGAAATGCTACCGTCTTTGTTGATAGTTCTTGGATTCAGGATCTTACCAGATTTTTCAATAATATCCGTTTGAATCGTGTTTTGTGCAACTGCGTTGTCGATGTTGTCCTGAATAAAGTCTACTTCAACCTTTTTTTGTCCACCGCAACTCGTTAAGATCAAAAGGGAAAGTCCTAATGCGCTAAGAATTGTTTTCATAATACATGGATTGTTTATTAAGTGATTAATTTTCCTGATGGCAAAAGTAGTGCATTTAAAGAGAATAGACCGACCCAAATAATCCAAATGAGGAACTATTTTGGTACATTTTACTGAAATAATTATTTGCACAAGCATTTCCAAAGACTTTCCAACTCAGTTTGGTCGTCTTAACACAACTGACCCAACAAATTAGTCAGCACAGTATTTATTATCTCAAAACTCATTCATTAAATTCATTTCTATTCATTGTTATTAAAGATATAAAACTATATTCTACCGCTATAAGACTAGTGTAAACTCGAAGTTTAAATGACAACAACACCTTATTTCAAGTACATTACAGATAGCTTCTTTCACGCCAAAAGGTAATACTTAACCTTTTTTAATTCTATAAGAAGCCAATAAGACATCGTTTATAGGAAATTAGTGTATATTTGCAGAGCATAACTATAAAACGCATGTTCAATAAAAACAATTACACCAACAATTTCAACCAATTTTTCATTGACTATCAACGCCGCTTCATTCATTTTGCCTCTACGTACGTGCATGATGAAGCCGTGGCCGAGGACTTTGTCATTGAATCAATTATGTATTATTGGGAAAACAAGGAACGATTGCCTTCAGACATAAACATACCAGCTTATGTTTTGACTGTCTTGAAGCATAAATGTATAGATTATCTTCGAAATCAACAGGTTCGTCAAATGGCTTCCGATAAAATCTTTCAAATCTACTCTTGGGAGTTATCTAATAGAATCGCAACTCTAGAAGAACTTGAACCTAATGAAATTTTCACAGCTGAGATTCAAGAAATCGTAAATAGAACCTTAGAAACTTTACCGGAGCAAACCAGACGTATTTTTGCCATGAGTCGATACGAAAATAAATCCCACAAAGAAATAGCAGACCTATTGAACATGACAACAAAAGGTGTCGAATATCATATAAACAAAGCCACAAAAGTTCTACGAATAGCTTTAAAAGACTATTTGCCAACAACGCTACTTCTTTTTTTCTTAAACTAGAAAACCACTACAACTCCAATCATACTTTTTCACTTCCCATGTATCCTATATTCTAGAACCAGAACCTTTTGATCAATAAAAGCACAAAAACGTAAGTATGATATGACAAACATCCACATGGTTTCCTCTCCGCACGAAAAAGGTGCTGCAAGCCGGAATGAAAGAAAAAACACAAATACTTAAAAGAAGAATCTAAAAAAACACTTTCTTACTAGGGATAAACTTACTCTGTTCGTTATTACTATAAATACATCAAAAAAATAAAGTATTTATGAATAAGACCTTACTCTATTATTTTCGCAATGAAAGAGCCACCATATATGCGAACATGAAAAATGGAAAACACAGCTATTTATATTCGCAAAAGTGAAGAGCGTTCTTACTCAACCTATATAATTTGTATTTATAAACACTTTTATTCATCTAATCAAATTTATTATGAAAACGACTTCAGCATTCATGGCTGTTTGTACAGCCTTACTTATGTTCAGCTGCTCCGGTGATGATGAAAATTCGCAATCAACACCTCTCCAACTGAAAACAACAACCAGTTCTCCCGCAAAAGGAGAAATAGGAACTAAGATAACCATTATCGGTGAAAATTTTACAGATCAAGCCAAAGTATATTTAAAAAATGCCAAAGCTACTATTACATCGGTAACAGCTACCCAACTACAGGTAATTGCCCCGGCAAATGAAGCAGGAGAATGTATTATAGAAGTAATGGTAGGTGCCCAAAAGACAGAGAACTTAAGATTTACTTACGTAGACTACACTCCTGTTGTTAGCTCCATCAGCCCAAGCTCCGGAACAGAAAACACGGAAATTACTATCATCGGCGAGAACTTCAGTACCACCCCCGAAGAAAACATTGTAAAAATAGGAGATGCAATAGCAACTGTTAAATATGCCACAGAGACCGAATTGAAAATTATCGCACCTCAAAACGAAATAGGAACTTATGCAGTAACCGTCTCTGTAGGTGTAAAAACAGGCAAAAATCCGGCTCTTTTCACATACGAAGATACAAGAGAGAGGATTTACGAATGTACACAAAATTTCATCACTGTACCTAGTGATATTAATACCCAGGATTTAAAAAGCGTTACATTCTTAAAAGATGGCAGATTAGCTTACAGTACTAACGGTGGTAGTGCTACAGAGGCTTGGGCAATAGATTTAAGAACAATGGAACGAGAAAAAATCGTCCCCAATGGCACAGGAACTGTTCTGCTGAAAATCACCACTAATCCTACTAATGGAAAACTTTACCTCGCATATAAAGGAGAAGATAAAATTAGCGTATGGGATCCTAATACAAAACAAGTTTCCGATTTGTTAACTCGCAACGGGTTGGACAACCTTATGGATGTAAAATTTGACCAATACAACAATATGTATGCGGTTTGCCGTAATTCCGGAACGATCCAAAAATATCCATCAGGAAATTATAACAGCAGTTCAAGGTTGGAATTTGTTAAAATTACCGGCCGTCAAATACAAGCCATAGCTTTTGATGCTGCTGGTAACTTGATAGCAGCAGCAACAGACGGATCAAATGCCGGCTATATTTATAAAGTAGACTCTAGCGGCGCTTATACATTGATTGCAGGTGGAGGTAACAAAGTTATAACGGAGGATATAACAGAAGATCCTAAAACAGCCAAATTGGAAAAAGCAGAGGGGCTAATGGTAGATAAGGATGGCTACATATGGTTCAGTGACGGTAATAGTGGCACCCGTAAAACCAAGATCCTAAAACCTGGAAAGAATGGTTATCAGGACGCCACAATCATCCTCGTTTGTAAAGCCGAAAATGGTTGGAAAGATTCAGGCACCACTAGTCCGGTTGACTTTGTACAAGATACAGATGGAACCATATACATAGCAGACGGTCCTAACAAAGCTATACACAAAGTTACCATCGGCTACAAATAACATGTATCAAATTTACCCAAATTAATTAACGACTCAAATAACCTGCACACACAGCTTCTATAACCTGTGTGTGCGGCTAAACTTAAAAAATTGTACAATTGCAAAAAATGAGTTTTCCACTAGGGATAAACCCTCTTTGTTCGCTATCATTATAAAAAGCACCTATGGACAAAAATTCATTATACCGATTTTTCGAGGGACAAGCATCTATTGAAGAAATGAGAGCAGTGAAAGAGTGGGCTGAAAGTTCAGAAGAACATAGCAAACAGTTTCACCGAGAGCGCAAGTTATTCAATGCAATGATTCTTATAGGAAACCCTAAATGGACAGCAATAAATACAACAAAAAGAAACAGATATTTCATCAGGGAATTCTTAAAGATTGCTTCTGTGATAATCATTGCGGTAAGTATTACAGCTACTATCTTTTCAATAACGAATGAGCATCATAAGCATGTTGACATAGCTATGCAAACAATAATAGTCCCCGCCGGACAACGCGTAAATATTGAATTGCCCGATGGATCAAATGTTTGGCTAAATGCAGGAACACAAATGCAATATCCTGTTTCATTCATGGAAGATAAACGTGAAATAATATTAGACGGAGAAGCCTATTTTGATGTTGCCCGTAACGAAAAGTGCCCGTTCATAGTACATACTCATGCAATGGACATAGAAGTATTGGGCACAAAATTTAATGTAGAGGCTTATGCTAAACAACAAAACTTCGAAGCTTCTTTAATACAAGGAAAAATAAAAATCAAATCACCTTCCGACAATAATATTTCACAAGTTTTATTACCTGACTATAAGAGCACCCTAAAAAATGGCAAATTAGTGATAAGCAAAATTGAAGATTATAATATATATCGCTGGAAAGAAGGATTGTATTGCTTCAAAAACAAATCGTTCATAGAAATAATAAAAGACTTGGAGAAATATTATAACCTGAAAATTATAGTAGACAAGCCTAGCATTACCAACATAATATTAACAGGAAAATTCAGAATCTCTGACGGCTTGGATTACGCCCTTCGGATATTACAAAAGGATGTACCTTTTATTTATAACAAACATACAACAGATGACATCATTTATATAAAATAATAAGAATATTAACTCAATAACACGGGAGAAACAAGCCTATGAAATGATACTAATTGAAAAACAAAAGAGCTGACAGATATTTGCCCTATCTATCAGCTCCTGCCTAACACAATTTTTATAAAATCGTATTAATAAATCAGTTACAAATATATGAAAAATATTTCTTTATTGGATTTTTACTGCAAAAAAAATCCAAATTCAAAACAATTATTTAGAATTATGCGAACATCTATATTCCTTTTGTTATTCTGCTCATTTAGCTTAATGGCAAAGAATGCAAATTCTCAAAATGCCAAAGTTACAATTAATAAGCAAGATGTCAGACTGGAATCTATATTGAGTGAAATTGAATCTCAAACCAATTACTTATTCATCTATAAAAAAAATGTAGATGTAAATTTGCACAAAAGCATCAGCGTGAAGGCCAGACCCGTTTCTGAAGTATTGTCCATATTACTACATGAATCTCCTATTATTTATAAAATAGAAGGAAACCATATAATACTCACTAAAAAAGAAATTACCCAAACCCCGACAATAAAAAAAATCACCGGAGTGGTAACAGATAGAGCCGGGGAGCCTTTGATCGGAGTTACAATAACAGTAAAGGGTATATCACAGGGATCAATAACTGATATAAACGGGAAGTTTTCATTATCAGCCGACATTGGTGATGTTCTTCAATTCAGTTATATAGGATACATTCCACAAACAATAAAATTAAAGAACTTGAATAGCTTAAAAGTCTTTTTAGTGGAAGATGTTAAGACCTTAGACGAAGTAGTGGTGGTTGGTTATGGCTCTCAGAAACGAACTAATCTAACAGGAGCAATTTCGACCGTTACATCTCAAGAGCTTGTAGACAGACCGGCCAGTAGCGTTACACACATGCTACAAGGACGTGTACCCGGTCTCAATATCACCACTTCTTCCGGTGTACCGGGTAATACTGCAAGCTTTAATATCCGTGGTACGAACTCAATCAACGGAGGCTCACCATTGGTGTTAGTCGATGGAGTTGAAGGGGACCTTGACCGTGTAAACCCTAATGATATAGAATCAATTTCAGTTATAAAAGACGCCTCCGCCGCTGCTATTTATGGTGGACGTGCTTCATTCGGAGTTATTTTAGTCACAACAAAATCCGGTTCTTCTGATGGGAAAGTACAAATTAGCTATAGTGGGCGTGTTGGTTGGACAGAACCCACTACATCTACGGATTACGAAAACCGTGGTTATTACCATGTTTCTTTGGTTGACCAGTTTTACATTCCCAATAACGGGCGTCGCTATACCTCGTATACAGAAGAAGACATGAAAGAGTTATGGGAAAGAAGAAACGACAAGACAGAAGATCCTGCCCGCCCTTGGACCGTATTGGATAAGAGAAACGGACAGAATGTATACTTATACTACGCCAATACGGATTGGTGGCAATACTTGTTCAAAGACAAGAAACCATTGCAAAGCCACAATATTTCCATATCCGGAGGAACAAACAAATTGAAATTTTACCTTTCGGCTGGTTATAATAGTGAAGAAGGAATGTATCGAAGAAATACTGACAAATTCAGAAGAATAAATTTCCATTCAAGGATTTCCGCAGATATTACTGATTGGCTTAACATTAGTAACAATACTGAATTTTTCAATTCTAATTATACTTATCCTGGATTGGGAGGTATAAATTCGAACATATCTCAAGCCCAGAACCATGGTTTGGCAAGTTTCCCTACCCAAAATCCTGACGGGACAAGCCTTTATACTACTTCACTGACCGACTATGCCATTATGGACGGTTTATTAGTCATATTAGACAGCGAAGGGTTCAGAAATAAAACTCGTAAAGATAACTTCAAGACCACTACAGAACTTACATTAAAACCATTGAAAGGGTTGGAGATAAAAGCTAACTTGACATACATGCTCTATAACCAATACGACATACGCCGGCAATCTAATGGAACATATTCCAAATATCCGGGAGAAACATCCATACTTAATACCGGTAATTTCCAAAATCAAATGTTTGAGCAATTTGCCCCCAATGAATATTGGGCAACGAATGTATTTGCCACATACCAAGGTTCTGTATCCAACAAACATAATTATAAAGTTACAGGTGGTTTTAATTATGAAACTCGTTACAACAAGACTGTTCGTGGCACAGGATATAATCTTCTTTCCGATGTTTTGGATGATTTTAACCTGATAGGAGTAGATCCTGCCACAAACCAAAAACGGATGGAAGTGACAGGAGGGCAAAATGAATATAAACTTGCAGGTTTTTTCGGACGTATAAACTATGACTACAAAGGGATATATTTACTTGAACTAAGCGGACGTTATGATGGTACCTCTCGTTTTGCTTCTGGTCATCGCTGGGGATTCTTTCCTTCTATGTCTGTTGGTTGGAGAGTCTCGGAAGAAAAGTTTTTCAGCAATATGAAAGACTGGTGTAACAATTTAAAGTTCAGATACTCTTTTGGTAGTTTAGGAAACCAACAAGTTGGCTATTATGACTATATCCGCACTATCAGTATAGGAACTACCGGATATTTATTCGGAGGTGCGAGACCATCTTACGCAGACATTTCCGCTCCCTCTGCCGACAATCTGACATGGGAGACTGTACAACAACATAATGCTGGTGTGGATATGACATTTTTGGACAACAGATTAACTTTCACCGGAGAATATTATATTCGGAATACAAAGGATATGCTTACCGCCGGCATCACATTACCCGCCGTATATGGCACTTCCGCTCCTAAAATGAACAGTGCAGATATGCGTACAAAGGGCTATGAACTCTCTGTTGCTTGGCGAGATCAGTTTAAGTTAGGCAACAAACCTTTCTCTTATCAACTGAGTTTTACATTCAGTGATTACATCAGTGAAATCACCAAATTCGACAACCCCGACAAACTATTAGCTAAGACTTATTATGAAGGAATGCGGATTGGTGAAATATGGGGATATCGCGTCGATGGCTTCTTTGCGACCGATGAAGAAGCTAAGAACTATGAAGTAGATCAAAGATCTGTAAACACCACTATCAATAGTTCATCGGGTGAATACCGGGGAGTACGTGCCGGCGATTTAAAATACCGGGATCTGGATGGTAACAAAACTATAAGTATCGGTGAAAACAGAGTCGGAAGCTCCGGTGACCGCGAAATTTTAGGAAATAGTTCTCCACGCTATCAATATGGCACTAACTTGGCTTTCCAATGGTATGGATTTGATTTTAATATATTCTTCCAAGGTATCGGCCACATAGATTGGTATCCAGGAAGAGAAGCCCAAGCATTTTGGGGATATTACAACCGCCCCTACGGAACATTTATTCCGAAGGATTTTCAAAAATTATGTTGGTCAGAAGATAATCCCAACGCTTACTTCCCCAGACCTAGAACAGCTGTTGCCCTTACAGAAAATTCGGAACTTTCAACAGTGAATGACCGCTATCTTCAAAATATTGGTTATTGTCGGTTAAAAAACCTGACAATCGGTTATTCACTTCCTAAGTTTCTGACTAACAAAATAGGCCTTGACTTAGTTCGTCTTTATTTTTCCGGAGAAAATCTTGCTTATTGGTCACCGATAAAAACCGACTATGTCGACCCGGAACAAGCCAGACAAGGCGGAACTTTGAAGGTCTATCCTTGGCAAAAAAGTTTCACATTTGGTGTTAATATTAACTTCTAATTAATTTTGACTATATGAAAAATAACATATTCTTACTCATCGCAGCTTCAATATTTATACTGAGCTTTAGTTCATGTGATGATTTACTTGATGTAACGCCGAAAGACAAAATCACTCCAGAAACGTTCTTTTCTACCGAAGCTGATTTACAGGCTTTTAGCACAAATTTCTACAATTCTCTCCCCAAAGATAGAGATCTTTATAAAGATGATGCCGATAATATAACTCATAGTACTCCCAATAGCGCGGCAACAGACTCCCGTACAGTTCCAGCTTCAGGAGGAGGCTGGGAATGGGGATACTTACGGCGTTTCAACACTCTATTGCAATACTCTGTCAATTGTAAGGATAAAACGGTCAGGACACGTTATCAAGCATTAACCCGTTTTTTCAGAGCATATTTTTATTTCGAAATGGTAAAAAGATTTGGGGATGTCCCATGGTATGACACAGAATTATTCGTTTCTGAAACAGACCAATTAAACAAACCGAGAGACTCTCGAGAATTGGTCATGAAAAATATATTGGAAGATCTCGATTTTGCCATCACCAATCTTTCTACAACGCCTTCTGTTTATACAGTAACAAAGTGGACAGCATTGTCTCTTAAATCCAGAGTTTGCCTTTTTGAAGGCACATTCAGAAAGTACCACAATTTAAATCTTAGCACTAATGCCGATTTTTTCTTGCAAGAATCTATAACAGCCTCTAGAGAATTAATGAAGGAAAGCAATTATACCTTATATACAGAAGGTGGAACGAACCAGGCATACCGAAAACTCTTTACTTCACAAAATGCTCCAACAACGGAAGTAATTATGGCAAGAAATTATAATTTAACGTATGATATATACAATACAGTTGGTACATATCACACAAGCGTAGGTGAAGGACGTCCTGGAGTGACTAGAAAAATTATAGCTAGTTATCTGATGAATGATGGTTCCCGGTTTACAGACAATCCCAATTGGGAAACTATGACTTTTGTAGATGAATGCAAAAATCGTGATCCACGTCTTGCACAGTCTATTTGTACCCCAAGTTATCAGCCCATAGTATCAAACAGAAAAAATATTCCAGACCTTAATGCTTGCGTGACCGGATATCAGTTAATTAAATATGAAGATGAAGCAGTAGGAGGAAAAAGTGATATTGATCTCTTCTATTTTAGACTTGCAGAAGTTTACCTTAACTATGCAGAAGCTTTAGCTGAAATCAACCAATTAACTCAAGACGATTTGGATATTTCTATCAATAAATTGCGCGACCGTGTAGGAATGCCCCATCTCATCATGAAAACAGCCAATGCAAATCCAGACCCCTATTTATTAGCAAACACTACCGGCTACCCAAATGTCTCCGGCGCTAATCAAGGGGTAATCTTGGAAATTCGTCGTGAAAGAACAATCGAATTGCTTTCTGAACATTTTCGTTATGATGACATCCTGCGCTGGAAAGCCGGGCAAAACATGAAACAAGCCATATTGGGTATGTATTTTCCATCTCCCGGCGAATATGACCTTAACGGTGACGGACAAAACGATATTTGTCTTTATACAGACACAAAGCCTGGTAATGCACAAGGTATAACATACTTAAAGATAGATTCCGACATTAAACTTTCTGATGGAAATAAAGGTTATCTATCTCCTCATAAAGGCCTCACGCTTTTCTGGAATGAACAACGTGATTATTTTTACCCAATACCCTCTAATGAACGTCTCATCACAAATGGTGCACTTACGCAAAATCCGGGCTGGGATGACGGCTTAAATTTTTAGTCGAAAATATTCAATAGGAAATCAAGTGGAGCTATTGCAAGGATGCAAGTTTTAACTCTCTATTTATGCAATAACTCCGCTTTTTCACCTGAATTCATTTTCAAACTTACCATCTCACTAATATATGGAATTATAAAATACTAATAATTAAAACAAGACCTATGAACTCTAAAAGAAATTTCATTTACAACTTCTTTCTTCTTTCATTTTTTTTTATTGGTTGCTCCAATTCAACAATAGAAGATGAACCAGAAATGCCTCCATTTAACAATGAAACGCCATCCAACTCTCTTTGCGTAGCCCAATTCAATATTCGCTATGACACACCTGAAGATGGACAATACGTTTGGGCAAACCGAAAGACAATGGCAAAAGAAATCATCACATCACATGATTTTGATATCTTTGGCGTTAATGAGTGTCTTTTAAACCAACTGAATGATCTGTTAGAATTAAAACAGTATGAATACATAGGTACAGGTCGTGACGATGGAAAAGAAGCTGGAGAGTTCTGCCCTATTCTTTACAAAAAAGAAAGAGTGGAATTATTATATCATGGACAATTTTGGTATTCAGAAACTCCGGACAAGCCGTCTAAAAGTTGGAACTCTTTTTGCAACCGAATCTGCACATGGGGTAAATTCAAAGATAAAAAGACGGACAAAGATTTTTTCTTCTTCTCATCGCATTTTGATCATGTCAGCAATGAAGCACGCGTCAACTCCGCAAAGTTACTTGTTCAGAAAGTACAAGAAATAGCAGGAGATCTGCCTTACTTTTGTACCGGTGATTTAAACTGTGACCCAGATGAAGAACCTATTTCCTTTATTCTAAATTCCGGACTATTCAAAGATTCTTATAGCATATCAGAGACTACCCCGAAAGGTCCTGCAGGCACTTTGCATTATTGGAATTTCGATTTCAACCCAGAACATCGAATCGACTATATTTTAGTGGAAAAAAGCATTAAAGTTCTCTCCTTTGAAACCATTACGGATGATGCGCGTCAAGGACGATTTTCTTCCGATCATTATCCTATTATGATAAAAGCAGAATTATAATGAGGACAAATTAACGTGAGCCTGACATAGTGAGTGCCCATAGACTAGCAAACGTCTGCATACCAAGAAGGGGCCTCACTTCTGTTTACACATTCGATTGCCGACAGCTGTTAATAGTTAAAAACAGTTGCCAGTATACTTTTTGTCAAATTTGCACACAAAAATATTACCATAACACAATACATATGACAAATGAATTTGCAGAAAACAATTAATACTCAAAAATATATGAACTATAAAAAATGGATTATCGGATTATGTATACTCAATATACTACCAGCTCTCTCTCAAGAATATAACATAGAAAATATTCATATTGATGGCTATATCGGCAATCGCATTAACACCTGCATAGAACATCGAGTAAAATCCCAAAATACAGACCACCTAATCGAGCCTTTCAAGCATCGAAACGAGGATCATCTCTGGCAATCTGAATTTTTCGGAAAATGGCTACTCGGGGCAATAGCTTCATACCAATATACAAAGGATAAAGAATTGTATAATTTGATAACAAACAGCGTAGAAAAGCTCATGAATACCCAAACAAGTGATGGATATATAGGAAATTACAAACGAGAAGCACAACTGACCAATTGGGATATTTGGGGAAGAAAATACACTTCGCTCTCCTTGCTTTCTTATTATAGGCTCACCGGCGATAAAAAAGCCTTGAATGCAGTTGAACGACTGATAAACCATCTCATGGAACAACTACAAATACATAATATTAATATTGCTGCAACCGGTTATTATTTAGGCATGGCCAGTTGCTCCATTTTGGAGCCTGTGGTTTATTTATACGATATTACCAGAAATCCCCGATATTTATCTTTTGCCAAAAGCATTGTTTCTTCTATCGAACGGGAAGGGAGTTCTCAACTGATAACTAAAACATTGAAAAACATTCCTGTTTCTGAGCGTTCCGCTTTTCCAAAATCTTGGTGGTCATTCGAAAATGGTCAGAAAGCTTATGAAATGATGTCATGTTATGAAGGGCTGATAGAACTTGGCACCATAGTAAATGATCCTTTTTACATAAGAATTGCAGAGAAAGCAGTAAACAATATCCAAGAAGATGAGATTAATATAGCAGGTTCAGGAGCCGCTTTTGAATGCTGGTATAAAGGAAAGGAGAAACAAACATTGCCTACATACCATACCATGGAAACTTGCGTCACATTTACTTACATGCAACTATGTCATCGCCTGCTATGCAAAACCGGCAACTCGTTCTATGCAGAAGAATTTGAACACACCATGTACAACGCTTTGATGGCAACCATGAAAAATGACGGCAGTCAAATCTCTAAATACAGCCCATTGGAAGGTCGAAGACAACCCGGCGAAGAGCAATGTGGTATGCATATAAATTGTTGTAACGCCAATGGACCAAGAGGGTTTGCTCTAATACCCAAAACGGCTTGTACAATAAAAGACAACCACATTTATCTCAACCTCTATTTACCTTTACAGGCCACTATTTCACTAAATAAAAAAAATAAAGTTCATTTAAATGTAGAGAGCGATTATCCTATACATGGTAAGGTAAATGTAAACATAGGAGTACAAAAAAAGGAGAAATTCACGCTTGCGTTACGTATACCGACTCAAATAGAAAAGATGAAAGCCTATATAAATGGAGAGGAGCAGGAAATAACGCATAAAGGAGGCTACCTATACATAGAACGTATCTGGGAAAATGCGGATAAGGTGACACTTGATTTCAAGATAGAAACCAAAGTCGTAAAACTAAATAATTCTCAAGCCATAGTACGCGGTCCTTTACTTTTCGCACGAGACAGTCGTTTCAACGATGGTGATATAGACGAATGTGCAACCATTAAGTGTAACAATCAAGGTGTAATACAAGCGAAAATTAAAAAAAACAAAACAGGAACCTTCCCTTGGATCACACTTACAGTTCCTGCCGTATTGGGTACGGATTTAGAAAACGTAGAAAACAAGACTCCCAAACTTATCAATTTTTGCGACTTTTCTTCTTCTGGCAATGATTGGAATCCCAATGGGCGTTACAGGGTATGGATACCACAAACATTCCATGCCATGTCCGAACCTTATAAAAAGTACTAAATATGATAGCCTGGCTTGAAGGAGAACCAGCCATTACGGAATATTAATCGTGTTATAACAATGAAAAAATACAATAAAATAAAAAAGATACTATTTGCAGCTATTTGTGGAGGGTTATTTATCGCCTGCCAACAACCGCATAATGTCAATGACCCGCTACAGGTCCTTTGTTTAGGAAACTCTATTACAAAACATCCGATAAAAGAAGATATCGAATGGTTTTCCGATTGGGGTATGGCTGCTTCCAATATAGAATATGACTATTGCCATCAATTGGAAAAGATGCTTTGTAAGTATCATCCGAACTCAACTGTCACCCCCTTAAACATTGCATCTTGGGAGCGTAATCTATCATGCGATATTGACTCCCTAATTGGATCTTATTGCAAAAACAAAGATATCATTATTATACGTTTAGGTGAAAATGTACAAGATGTTACCACTTTTCCAGATGCAATTTCACGACTTGTGAAATATTGTCAGAGCAAAGCAAAGCGTGTTATTATTACCGGTTGTTTCTGGAAAAACGACAGTAAAGAACGGAGCATCATTCATGCCGCACGAACCAACGATCTTACTTACGTGCCACTCTATTGGATAGATAATCTATATAATGTCCGCCCACAAATAGGCGATACACTTTATGACATAAATAAGAAGCCATATGTAATCACTCAAGATTTTATCATAACGCATCCCAATGATGAAGGAATGCAAATGATTGCAGAGACTATTTGGGGAGTAATACGTTAATTTAACACACCCCTCTACATTTTATGTGATTCATGTTTCTTACAGAAAAAGCACTTCTTCTTTCTGCGAGAAACTTAGAATTTCAAACATACTTTTAACGATTATAATTATATGAAACACTTTAACAATATCCCTATAGTAACAATACTCTTGTTTTCTTATATCCTAACCTTATATTCAATAAAGACACACGCATCTGCTTTGACTTCCGAACACGAAATCTACAAGGGATTTATTAATCCACCACAAGAAGCAAAACCAAGAGTATGGTGGCATTGGATGGACGGTAATATTACGGAAGAAGGAATCTATAAAGACTTATTATGGATGAATAGGATCGGAATAGGAGGATTTCATCAATTTGACGCTTCCTTGTATACCAAACCGATTGTCAAAGAACGGCTTGTATACATGACTCCCAAATGGAAAAAAGCCTTCCGCTATGCCATCCATCTAGCAGACTCTTTAAATATGGAAGTCGGTATAGCCAGTGCTCCAGGATGGAGCTCAACGGGAGGTCCTTGGGTAAATCCTAAAAATGCTATGAAAAAACTAGTGTGGCGAACATTCACGGTAGAAGGTCAAAAAATGTTTTCCGGGAAACTACCAAGCCCATATACCACGACAGGGGAATTTCAAAATATCCCCATACGAAACATGAACAACTATACCGAATATTACGAAGATATTGCCACGATTGCCGTACGATTGCCAAGCGAAGAATTATCGTTAAATGAGTTAGATGCTGAAATAACTTCAAGTGGTGGTAATTTCTCACTACATAAACTTACAGACGGAGATTTTACAAATGCCGAGCTTCTACCGTTCAACCCATTTGATAAATATGGTTGGATAGAATATTCTTTTCCCAAACCGCAAACGATAAGAGCTTTATCTTTTGTCAGTGGCCGTTTGCGTACAGAATGGCGTTCAGAATCTCCTCAAACAGTAAATTTTCTACAATGTAGTGACAATGGGGTTGATTATCGGATGGTTTGCGGAATTCCGGATGGAGGTAATGCTCAGCAAACCATATCTATTCCGGAAACAACAGCACGTTATTTCCGGGTACTTGTTCCTAATCCTACAAACAATGCTCCGGGTACTCAAATACCAGAATTTGTATTACACCCGACTGTAAAGATAAATCACACAGAAGAGAAAGCGGGGTTTTCTTCTCCGCACGACCTGATGAACTATCCAACACCGGAAACAAATACTCCCATTGATAAAAAAAATGTTATTATATTAACGAACAAGCTCGACTCGAACGGCATTTTAAAATGGAATGTCCCAGAAGGGAAGTGGCGCATTTACCGTTTCGGCTATTCACTTACAGGTAAACGCAATCATCCTGCCCCAGCCGAGGCTACCGGTTTAGAAGTGGATAAACTTGATCCGGAAAGTTGGCTTTCATATTTTCGCACTTATATGGATATGTATAAAGAAGCTGCCGGCGGTTTTATGGGAAAACGCGGAATCCAATATATTATAACGGATAGTTACGAAGCGCATTGGCAGACTTGGACCCCATCGTTACCTAGCTTCTTTAAGCATAAATATGGATATGATTTATTACCTTGGTTGCCTGTTTTAACCGGCGAAATCATAGAAAACACAAGTGAAAGCGAGTGTTTTCTTCGCGATTGGCGCCTGGCTATCGCAGAATTGTATCGTAAAAATTATGACCGCATAAATTCTATTGTAAAAGAATATGGTTTAAAAGGACGATATACAGAAGCTCACGAAAACGGAAGAGTATATGTAGGTGATGGAATGGAAATAAAAAGAACGGCAACATTCCCCATGGCAGCACTTTGGATGCCTAATTCCGGTGCCTGTTCATCACAACAGATGGGACAAGCGGATATTAGAGAAAGCGCTTCAGTCGCCCATATCTATGGACAAAACATTGTAGCAGCTGAATTTGGCTCTGCTATAGCCCACCATGCATATGCATGTTGTCCAGAAAACATTAAGCCTATCGCAGATAAAGCTTTAGCAAACGGATTAAATCGTTTTGTTATTCATGAGACATCGCACCAGCCTGTGGATGATAAAATACCGGGACTTGGATTAATACAATACGGGCAATGGTTTAACCGCCATGAAACTTGGGCTGAACAAGCAAAAGTATGGATAGATTATCTTGCGCGCAGTAGTTATATGCTTCAACAAGGTAATAATGTGGCAGACATTTTATACTATTACGGAGAAGATAATTGTATTACAGGTTTATATGCACATACTCTTCCGGACATACCTGCAGGATATGAATACGACTTTATTGACCCATATGGATTTGTGCATGATATCAAGATGGACAAGAAGTGCTTGTTAGCTCCTTCCGGACGAAAATATTCTATTTTAATATTAGGAGAGAATACCAAAGTAATGTCACTCAAAGTATTGAAAAAAATAGCATCTTTGGTAGAAGAAGGTGTTGCTGTTTTAGGCAGAGAACCTATTTTTCGCGGAAGCAATTTGGATAATGCTGATGAATTTAAAGCGTTAGTAACTTCCATCTGGCATACCAACCGAAAAAACGTCTATACCGATACTCCTATAGAAGAAATCCTGGAATCAACAGGTGTGCAACCGGACTTTATATACCGCAATAATAAACATATAACTTTAAAATACAGACACCGCTTGCTTGATCATGGTCATATTTATTGGGTCAGTAATCCTTCTGATAAAGAGTTATATACGGAAGTTTCTTTTCGGGTATCTGGATTGAAACCTGAAATTTGGCATCCTGAAACCGGACTTTCAGAGGATGTTTCTTATGAGATGAAGGACGGACGGACTATTGTTAAATTCTCAATGGTACAAAATGATGCTGTATTCGTTGTATTTATAAAACCCACTAAACGTATAAAACAAGAGATTCCTTTACCTCACAAAAAAGAATTAACTACAATTGATTCTAACTGGACTGTAAAATTTCAACCTAAAATAGGAAATTCCGAATCTCTTTTAATGGATAGTTTAGTTTCCTTCACCGACTACTCATCTCCTTCCATCCGATACTTCTCTGGAACTGCTACTTATACTAACTCTTTTATTATCAAACCGGAGAATTATAAAAAATCGGATAAGCTATTACTTGATATGGGATCAGTTAAAAATATTGCAGAGGTTTATGTGAATGGAAAAATATGCGGCACATTTTGGAAAGCTCCTTTTATTGTTGATATAACCGCTGCAATCAATCCTGGAGAAAATACTCTGGAAATAAAAGTCACCAACCTTTGGAGAAATGGACTAATAGGTGATCAACAAAAAGGTGTAACTCCCCAATATTATACATCCTACCATTTTTTCAAATCTGATTCGGCATTACTACCTTCTGGATTATTAGGGCCTATAAGATTAATAAAATATTGACACATCTCATTCTTTAAGAAAGTATCTGAAAATGAAGTGACCCCTAAAAGTTAGACAAAAAATTTTAGGAGTCACTTCATTTTCAGATACCCTCTTCTCAATTATATAATATTGCAAACTATATCTATAATTCGAATGGCTACAGATGAGTTGCCTTGTTCAGCCAAATGGCTAATCCGGCTTCTTACTTTAAACTTTCACAAATTTCCGTATTTACCCTCTTCAAATTCTGTTCATCCAGTTTTATTACTTTGCGGTCGTATGTCATCAATCCGTTCACTTCGATCTCAACATCTGTAGTCTGTGTATAAACAGCAGCCGAGAATCCACGTGCAATCATATCCTTCAGCATATTAGCATACTTCAGATACTCATCAGTAGCTTCTTTGGAAGTACTAAACTGAACATACCCCCAATTACGATTCGGCTCCCAAAGATGCTCCTTCAGCACTAAACCAATTCCTCCATACTCTCCGAGTACAGTTGCACGCTGTGCGTCATATAAATACATCTCCGGACCGGGATAATTATGCAAATCGAGCATATCACCACAGGTATAATGATTACCTCCACTGGCAGGATTCACTAAACGGGAAGGATCATATTGCTTTGTCCATTCTGCTATTTCAGGGGTTTTAAACTGCCCCCAAGCCTCATTGAAAGGTACCCATGTGCCAATACAAGGATAAGAGTAAAGGCAGTCGATAATTTCTTTCCATTCTTTACGATAAATAGCCTCTGATTCAGCAGACCGTTTAAATTCTGTTCCCTCAAAATACTTCCGATTCTGCCACTCGGGATTCTTATCACCACTCGGCATGTCCTGCCACACAATAACCCCTAAACGATCACAATACGTATACCAACGGGCAGGCTCTACTTTTATATGTTTGCGAATCATATTATATCCAAAATCTTTTGTCTTTTGAATATCATATACTAAAGCCTCATCCGAAGGTGCTGTATACAAGCCATCCGGCCACCAGCCCTGATCTAAAAGACCAAATTGAAACAAGTCTTTATTATTCAGTTGCAGACGCACAATCCCATTTTTATCACGCTTCGTTGAATATTTACGCATGGCAGTATAGCTCTTAACCTTATCGATCAACTTATTTTCTGAATATAGACAAATTTCCATATCATATAAAAACGGAGAATCCGGAGACCACCACTTTACATCAGACGGCATAGCAATCTCAACCGGAATACCATTTACGGAACTTCCTACAGCCACCAACTGCTTTCCTTCTAATACCTTCACCTCCAATTTATCTGAAAGCATCTGATGATCTGTCATAACCTCTACTGTCAACTTATTCCTGTCAATATCAGGAGTCGTTTTGATATTGACAATCGACCGGATTGGCACGGGTTCTAGCCAAACTGTTTGCCAAATACCACTGACAGGAGTATACCAGATACCTCCCGGCTTACTAACCTGTTTTCCTCTAGGCTGAGGACCTTTATCAGTCGGGTCCCACACTTTCACGATCAATTCATTTTCCCCATTCAGCAAGGCAGGCGTGATATCAAAAGAAAAAGGAGTAAATCCTCCTGTATGTTGTCCCACCTTTACCTTATTTACCCAAACATCCGCTTTCCAGTCAACAGCCCCAAAATGCAATAAGATCCTATGTCCTTTCCATTTGGAGGGAACCGAGAATTGACGCTGATACCAAAGTTCATTCTTCTCCCCAAGGCTTTTCCCCACTCCGGACAAGCTGGATTCTACAGCAAAAGGAACTAAAATCCGACCATCATAACTTTGTGGCATAGCTTGACCTATCGGAGAAATAGCATAATTCCACAATCCGTTCAGATTTATCCAGTCAGCACGTTCCATAATTGGGCGGGGATATTCGGGCAACACGTTTTCAACATCTATTTTCGCCGCCCATTCCGTCATAATTCGACCGTCAACCGGTTTCCACTGTGCAAATAGATAAACACTATTAATAAGTATCACTAAAGAACATACAATTTTTCTCATCTACATTATTTCTATTAAGAATATTTTTACTAGGTCAAGTTATTCCAATATAATATCAAACTGATCGTAAGGTGCCGTACGATGTGCCAGATGCCTGGTCAATTTTGAAATCCCAAACAAGGGAGAATAAGTACGTACTTTGATCGTTTTACCATCCGGCATAAATTCCAGAATGCGAAGCCAACCATCCCCTCCGTTCCCTTCCGGACCGCCTCCTACATATTGTACATTAAACGTCATTTGTGATACATCTTTCCCGGCACTGTTCTTATCCACCCGATAAGCCACATTATTCTCATATTCACCGGTGCCTCTTCCCACATGTCCGCAAAGTACGAGACGGATATTGGAAGAAGGATAAATAAGTTTCTCCCAAATAGCCTGCCCCGAGTTTTGTGGAGAAATCTTATACCCATCTTTCGTAACGCGCTTATTACCTATATCAAGATAAGAATGAGTGATAAAAATCACCTTATGATTCTTGTATTCCGGCTTGTTTACCAAATTTTTCGCCCATTGCAGCACTTCATCACGAGGCACAAACTCTACTGCTATAACCAAAATCTTTCCCCATCCCGGCTCATCAAACTCAAAAGCCGAATTCTCTAAAGACGCCCTGCCTTCACGATTAGGAAATTCACTGACACAGATATTCCGCCAGGTAGAATTACGCTCAAAAGGAATATAATCAGGAAAATAAGTACGACCGTTTTCTGCGGCTTTGTATCCATAATCATGATTGCCTGCGGCAATAATATAAGGTACTTTGTTATCCAGTCTTTTCAAAGCCTGCGACGCTGCCTCCCACATCTCACGACTCGTCTGATTTAGCATCTTACGGTTTAACACATTGTTGTCATTCTGTTCTACCAAATCCCCCGTACAAAGGACAGCTTTAATTTTAAGCGGTTCTATGTTGTCCGCAATCCATGCAGTGCAAAGATCAAAAAGCGGCTGGTTAATATCATACTTGGTATATCCCTGTGGATCACCAAGCAAAATCATAGAAAAGGATTCCGGATCGACCAGCTTCTGGGGATCAGCCCGATGCTGCGCCGAGACAGCAGTAGCAGAAGCACACAATATCCCGGCCAATAAATAGTTGAATAGTTTCATAGATTACTCTTTTTCTTCTTCGTTTTTAAATACAGGTGCACGAGATACGGATGCCGGTGTGCCATTAGTAATATAAGGCCAGCCATCACTGCTCCATTGTATGCGGTCACACATCAATTGACGACCATTATCTATTTTCGCTTTCTGCCAGGCATGATAGAAGAACCAGTCATTACCCTCGTCATCCGTGATAATTTCGGAATTGTGTCCGGTTCCGGCAAACAGGTTATTACCCTGTAGAATTACTTCATTATAACTACTATTTTCTTTCATCACAGTACCGTTTTTACCCACATAAGGACCTTCGATATTTTTAGAACGCCCCACCACTACACGATACGTACTTCTTTCCTCTTCACAACAACTACCCGTAGAGCCAAATAGATAATAATAATTCCCGCGTTTATGAACCATGATGCCTTCTATTGAAGGACCCGCTATCTTTTCGGAAACAGCCCCTTTAATGGATAGACCGTCAGCACTTAACTCTACATAACGGATACCTCCTTCATAGCCTTTAGAAGTACTATTATAACTTCCCCAGAAAAGATACTTCTTACCATTATCTTCAAAATAACAAGGGTCGATGCACTGCATAGTACCAGAATTGTAGTCAAGAAGTTTTCCGTGATCCGTAAAAGGCCCTACAGGAGAGTCGCTGACCGCCACCCCGATACAACTATTCTTAGGCAAGTCCCAGTGCCCGAGAGTATAATAGAGCACATATTTGCCATTGATATAGTTAATGTCCGGAGCCCATAAGCGAGTGTCCGGCTGCCAGTTCGGTTTTTGCAGAAAGGCTGCCCCAGCATAAGTCCACTGTGTCATATTAGTAGATTTGTAAATCGGAATATAGATATTATCCTGTTGGGTAACATACAAATAAAAGTTCCCGTCTGCCGCATGAATTATTGTCGGATCAGGCAACTGTTTGCCGACTATAGGATTGGAGAATGAAACAGGGTTAGGTGTACTCCCCCCACCCCCATTTCCATTACCGTTACCCGGCCCATCCGGTTGTTCGTCAGAGCCACCGGAACATGCCATGATACACAATGCTGTTGCAATTAAAAAAGATAATTTTTTCATATATACTTTATTAGTTAAAACTAAGATTAATTTATCCAACCTTCATTCTGTTCCAAATTCGAGTTCATTTCCATTTCTTTAGCAGGAATAGGCCAGCTCCAGCACTGATCTCCCAACCAGTACCAGGTATAAGTCGTTTCACCCCACATCTGCATCAGACCGTTACGATTATTATCAAACTTCTTATCTTTCCACGTTCCCCAACGCAATTCATGGAAATACATGGAATCTTCGCCACCGATTTCCCAGTAATACTCATTCCGGATACGTTCACGCAAATCACTCTGCCCGTTAACTTTCGTAGCAGGATAAGTTGCATTATTCAATTCGACATGCCCTGCACGACGTCTTACTTCATTAACACATCTGATTGCTTCGCTTTCATGGGTACTTCCCCATTCATTTAGCGCTTCTGCTTTCAGGAGCAATACTTCCGCATAGCGTATTAATGGAATATCCAATCCATAAGTATCACGTTCTGTCTGTTCCAGACCTTCAGGTACAAACTTTCTCCATAGATAGTAAAACTTATCGTTTGTATCAGTACGGATATCAAAAGGCTCTGCACTGTCGGAGCCACGATAAGGCCAACGCAATGTATAAGTATGAGCTATTCCAGAAGAAGCACCATTGTATTGTGCGTAAGGGGTAATGACAGCCATTTGCAGACGTGGATCACGGCTCTCGTAAGCTTTTTTGATACGTGCTTCATTGCCACTATCCAGATATTTGCTCATATCGGCCCCATAGGCAGTCATACGTTCCTTTTCCGCCGCAGACAGTCCATCGCGTAGAAAAAACACCACACGTTCTTTTTCTTTCATCGCACTATAGCCCGGCAAGTAGTTATCCCAATTAAACTTTTCTCCGGTCGCCGTCTCAAAAGATTCTACAAAATGCGGATTAGGCAAATAGTTATTCCACATAGAACCTGCTGTACAACGGTTGCCGTAAGTGATGTTCCTTGTATTGGAGTAGCCGTATTGCTTGATGCATTGCACAGAGAATATCATTTCTTCACATTGTTCATTTGCTATTTTCAACAACTGCTTATAACTGGTAGCACCGGCCTTAGTATATAACCCGAAGCCACAGTCAGCCACAGAATTAAAATCATCAACCGCCGCCTCCCAATTCTTCTGCCACATATATACTTGTCCGCGTAATGCATAAGCAGCTCCTTTGGTTACCCGTCCATAGTTAGAGTCACCCGAATTATATTTACCCGGTAGATTGGGTTCATTCACACAATCTGTCAGATCCTGGAGTATAGCCGCCCAAACATCCGCTTCTGAAGAACGGGCTTTGTTACCGTTTTCAGGACTCGTGATTGCATTCATATATAACGGCACTCCTTTATACAAGATATTCAAGCGCATATAAGCAAATGCACGCAAGAATTTACATTCGGCGATAGCCCGTTGCTTCTCTCCGGTCGACATATCAGGAACCTGACCAATATTATCTATCACATCATTAGCACGATAGATAAAAGTATAAAAACGTTTATAAATATCACTGAACAGGCCACTTGAGGGAGTAGCTGCTCCTGTACAATTAGGCATTCGCTTAATCCAGTTCTTGTCTGTATCCATCACAGAAGAATAAGCATCCCATGGAATCCGGTGCGAATCCAAAATGCCGGAGTTAGGACAATATTGATCCAGAAAGACATTATATACGCCGATAACAGCCTGTTCGGCCAAAGTTGCTTTCGTCCAGATACTACTACCGCTTATGTTATTGGTAGGAGTAGTATCTAAAAAGTCCGCACCGCATCCAGCCATAGAGAAAGACAGCAAGGCAATAGATGCACATCTTACTAATTTTCGAAATATTTTTATTTTGTTTTTCATCATAAAATCGTTTTAGAGTAAGTTTAGAAAGTGATATTTACACCGAATGCATATTGTCTCATAGTAGAATATCCCACTGCGGTACGCATTTCCGGGTCCATTCCTTCATACCCGGTAATGGTAAATAAATTTTCACCGGAAGCAAAGAAACGGATATTCTGTGCATATACTTTTTTCGACAGGACAGCAGGCAATGTATATCCGATAGTCAGGTTCTTCAGTTTAATATAATCCCCTTTTTGCAAATGTACTGATGACTGTGTCATACCACTTTGGTCGTTACCGGAGTTATTTGTCAAGCGAGGATTCTTTGAACTCAAGTTCGTGCGCGGATCATTGGGATTTTTGGGATCAAAGAAATAGTGATCGTTTGCTATTGCTTCTCCAATAGCATATCCTTTGATGGTAGCACTGCTGTTCAATGCCAAACGATAGTAGTAAATCTTGAAACCTGCCGCACCGGACCAGTTCATGGAGAAATCGAAGCCTTTCCAATTAGCGCTTGCCTGCAGACCGAAGTTATACTTGGGCACATTGGAGCATCCCTGAAACTCATTATCAGCGTCATTACCATATACACCGTCGCCATTTAAGTCAGCATAGATGTAATCACCATACCAAATGCCACTCTTACTGACGTTCTGACGCGGATAGAACTTATACCCTGCCCCTACCATAGCATTCAGCCATTTCATGTCGTCTACTGTACGGATCATTCCGTCTCTCGGACCACCGTTGATATTGACTGTTCCATCTGCGTTAAAACCGTTTCCACTGCCTTTATATGGTTGCAACATATAGTATTCATTAATCATTTTACCCTCTATTACACGGGTAGATCCTCCGGTAGAGACATCGCCGATATTGGTTTGATAAACACGGTTCCCGTTTTCATCTGTCACCCAGCCACGCTGCAACTCTCCTTTGTATTTACTGACCTTGTTCTGGTTATAGGCAAAGTTACCGGATACACGATATTCTACTTTACCGATACGGTCTTGCCAATTCAGGGTCATTTCAATACCGCGGTTAGTCACTTCCGCAATGTTCTGACGAGGGCCACTGGCTGTCCCGAGAGACATATACATATCAGGGCGATATAAGATTCCATCCGTTACTTTATTATAAAATTCAGCCTCAAACGTCAGACGGTTTCTTAAAGTTGCAAAGTCGATACCAATATTCGTAATGGCAGTACTTTCCCACTCCAACAGGTTGTTGGAAATAGAAGTAATTGCCAAACCATTATTAAGGCTACCTCCAAACGCGTACTTTGCCGAGTTGTACACAGCCTGCCATTCGTAGTTACCAATCGCATTGTTCCCTAACTTACCCCACGAAGCACGTAATTTCAGATTGTCGATAGGAAGTCCTTTCATAAATCTCTCTTCACTGATTCTCCACCCGGCAGAGAAAGATGGAAAAAGCCCCCAGCGATTATCCGGAGCAAAACGGGAGGAACCGTCATAACGCATATTAACCTCGAATAAATAACGGCTGTCGAAAGCATAGTTAATACGACCGAAGTAAGAACGGGATGTAAATTCCTCACCTGTACCACCTATGGAAGAAGGAGTAGTAGCAGAACTTGAATCACCCACAGACGAATCTATTAATCCAAGTTTGGCAGTGTCGGTAGTCCGTTTGACAAAACGTTCTTCTTCAAAGCCCAATAACATACCAATATCATGCTTATAAAAAGTCTGGTTATAGTTGAGCAAGTGCGTTAATTTCCAATGGTTTTCACGGACATACGCCATACGGGTATACAAATCGGCAGGATCTTTGGGGGCAGCTATCCACTGATCTGTACTAAAACTATATTTCCCATAATCCGTATTTACGGACATCGATTCATAACGGTAATCTTTATAGTTCAGATTAACATCGTATGAAAAGTGTTTCAGAAACTTCACGTTGGCATAGAAAGTAGTAAAGAACTGCGTGTTTTTGATATGCCCTTCCGATTGTGCCATGTCCCACAGAGGATTGTGAGATTGCGGATCTTCCTCGTTCGCTTCCGGCGCACCATATTTTCCGTCATAATATGGATATACGCCCGGTATCATTTTTTGGGTATTGATATTGGTGAGTGAACCGGTATCGCTTTTCTTCTGGTCAGTGTGATACCCCCATACGCGAGTACCAATACGTAACCACTTAGTAATATCCGAATAAACATTGGCACGCAAAAAATAGCGTTGGTATCCGGTATCCTTGATTAATCCCGGATTGTCAGTATAAGATATAGAAAGATTATATCCGGTACGTCCCTCCTGTCCAGTGACGGAAAGCGAATGTTTCATCATCCAGTCGTTACTATATATCTCATCGTACCAATCTGTATTAGGATAAGCTACATAATTAGGATAGCCGGAAGCCGAAATGCCATTCGGATCTTTTTCCGCCTCACGCCATTGATTGATGGTAATGTCGCTGAAAGGAGCAGATTCTCCTATATTAGTAGCAGCTTCGTTCATCAATTCCATATACTTGGCGTAGTTAGATACCGTTTTTATCAGTTTGGTAGGTTGATTCAGTGAAAAAGTAGCATTGTAGGACACGCTGACCTTTCCTGTTTGTCCGGTTTTGGTAGTAACCAGAATAACCCCATTTGCCCCTCGGTTACCATAAATAGCACACGAGGCCGCATCTTTCAGGATGGAAATAGAAGCAATATCGTTGGGATCTACATTATTCAGACTTTGCTCCATCCCATCCACCAACACGAGTGGTGAAGAACTGTTCAGGGTACCTACTCCCCGAATATTGAAAGAAAAGCCTTCATTATATGGAGTCCCGGAGCTTTGCATCACCTGCAAACCGGCTGTCATACCGCTCAACGCCTGCGAAGCACTGACCAAAGGACGGGAAAGTGATTCCTTTTCCAAATTTACCGTAGCAACCGAACCGGTCAGGTTCACCTTCTTTTGTGTGCCATAACCAACCACTACTACTTCTGAAAGCATTTTCACATTCTCTCCCATTACAATGTTGAATGTCGTCTTGCCAGGCGACAATGAAATTTCCTGCGTGTCAAAACCGATATAAGACACTTGCAATTTCTTAGCGTCCTCCGGTATTTCCAGTTCAAATTTCCCTTCCATATTACTCACCGTGCCAATATTAGTACCGGGAATTGATACCGATACTCCAATTAACAATTCATCATTGACATCGCTGATGACACCATTGATACGCCGTTTCTTATCCGATTTCTGAACGACAGGCCGGGTGATAATAATATGATTATCTTTTATTTTATAAATCAACTCCTGCCCTTTCAGAATCTGATCCAGTGCCTTGCTTATCGGTTGATTATCTACCTTTACAGTTACCTTACGGGTCAGGTCCACATCATTTTTCTCATATACTAAGGATACATTTCCTTTGACCTCCAACTCCCGGAACGCTTTGCGCACCGTTACGTCCTGCAAATGTAAGGTCACCTGTTGTGCATGAACCGACAGTGGAAGAACTGCAGCTAATAGCACGAAGAACATGCATTTGATGATTTTACTCATTGATTTAAGTTTTTATGTGTATATCTTTTGTTACTAACTCATTGTTTTACAATATTCTTATTTAAACATTATCCAGGATTGCGAACTAGCCTCATTATCCGCATTTTTAACATTGCCGTTCGTTTCCCAGTCGTATCTACCGGCTACCTTTCCTAAAGGCACCCCTCTACTATCATCCCGAATAACAACAGGACTATGATAGTTCTCACCAAACACAATGGCATCCGTACAACCCACTTCCTGCAATGCCACAGCAACTTCCCGTAAAGAAGAGCCATCACTAAAGACATTCCAAGCTGCTTTTACCGAGTTATAAGAATTCGTAAAACGATTACTTACAAAAATGACCAAGTCTCCTTCTTCCGTGATACCGACAGCCCGGCGTCCTACAGGCTTGCCATCAAAAGTCCAAATGCTTACCGGATTAGCAGCCCATGAATTACTTCCTGACAATGCTCCATCCATTCCTCTGTTACGGGTCGAAGTA
The DNA here is from genome assembly GCF_025147085.1 of Bacteroides sp. D2. NCBI lineage: Bacteria > Pseudomonadati > Bacteroidota > Bacteroidia > Bacteroidales > Bacteroidaceae > Bacteroides > Bacteroides sp. D2. Next base: position 1,089,247 of record NZ_CP102261.1, read on the forward strand.
TTTCTTCCTTCATTAGTAGCAAATGTCTTGTAAAGTTCTGCATTTTCTCCGGCAATCATGATCTGCCCTTTTTGCAACGGATAGGAATATCCACTGACAGCACTGGTTGGGGACCACTGTACTCCATTGGCAGCTTGTTTGCCGGCTCCGCCGCTGGTAAACTTATACAAGTTATTATCTATCACTTCTGCATACGAAATCTCCGCTTTTCCATCAGCTGTAATTCCCAGAGTTCCCGGACAATACTTCAAAGAAGTAGATAGGTTATATCCGAGACGCGGTGCGGATAGCAGCCCACTATCATTCCACCCGAGGCTATAAAATATCGGTACCCAGAATTGCCCGGACAATCCCGGAACAAACAGTGAATAATCCATATTATTATTCATGATAGCTGTTGTACGATGTTGAGCAGTGGGTTCAGCCCATGTTACATTGTCTTTATTCATATCCCAGCTAACTTTCATGTTTATTTTACCGGCAGGAATAGTTATCAACCATCCCGTATTACCGCTCCTTCCATGCAAGTTTTTATTTTCATAGACAATCATGAAATCAGGAATACGAATACTACTGTGTTGACTCTTTAAATCAGCAGTAATATTTTTCCAGTTTACCCCTGCGTCAATAATTCCATTTACAGCACTCAACTGATATTTTTTAGTCATGTTGTTCGTATTGTCTTTTACAGTAATAGTAAGTGTGCTATTTAGGTCAACAATCAGGTTCCCATTTTCATCTTTTTGACTGGAGGGATCCGTAGAGATGATTTCTGCGTTATCTGCCAAAGTCGGCATCAACACTACGTTTGCAAATACAGTGTTTTGTTTGAAACGTAACGAAGCGATGCCATTAATAAAGTTAGCACTAACCTGCTCTGTGTTACAAGTAGCCGTTATACCTCGAAGCAACTGAGTAGAAGTGCTGAAAATGGTATATTCGATATCATCTGCTCCATCATTCACTTTAATACGGGTGATACCGCTGCTCAAGTCCAGTACAGCATCAGTAGTGAGCGGATCAATGGGCTTTGCCCATTCATCCGCCAGTTTGAGTTTCACATTCACCGCACTTTGGTCGTCCAAAATGCGAAAATCTAAGGCTATGACCCTACTGTTCTGGTCAATAAGACCATTTATCCAGTTCCCTGTGCCATCTTCTGCCTGTATGGCTACCAATGGTTCTTTTACGTACCCCGGATCTTCGGATAAGACAACACCTTTCAGTTCATCTTCTCCGCATGACGTGAATATAAACACAAGGAATGTGCTTAATAGAAAATGTAGTTTCTTCATACAATATTATTTAAATAAGAAATAGCTTATTTTCTGTTATTCCTGAAAACAATCTTTATCCTGCATGACTAAACTAAAACAGCTGTTTGTATACCTTATAACTTAAAAAAGAGTGTCGCGCTATGCTCTTTTACAATCCTTCTTTTTACCATTCATAGAAATTCAGGTTAAAATATGCTTTATTGGCCTATTCATTAATATGACAGCCAGATTAATAAAAAGTATAGTGAGAAATGATTTTTTTATTCGTTCAGCCCTTCAACTCATCTTTTTATTAGTGAGTTTGGTCATCTTACATTTTTTCAATACCTTGCCCCCGAATTATCCATCGGAGAAACAGAACCTGTGAGTATTCACCTTAATATATTAACTAATAAATCAAATATACGATTTCTGAAAGACATAATGGAAAAAAACCTGGAAACAGAGATTATCGAGGCCCTGAAATCGGGTAAAGAGGAGGCATTCCGATACATCTATAAAACTTACTATACAGATCTTTGCCGGATAGCGAAAGGGTATTTGACAGACTCTTATCTATCAGAATCTATAGTAGAAGATTTGGTGTATAGCCTATGGGAAAACCGCTCTAAAATAGCAATTAACACCTCATTAAAGAACTACCTTTTCAGAAGTGTAGCCAACAAGTGTATCAATTATCTTCAGCTTGAATATGTGAAAAGGGAAACAGCCTGCTCGTCAGAAGACCTGGTCATTTACAGCGACTTATGGTCTTTGGGCGAAAATCCGGTTGAGCATTTAGAGGGTAAGGAGCTTCATGCTATTATCCAGAAAACGATTAACGGATTATCTCCGGAAACCCGAAAGGTGTTTTTATTGAGTCGTTTTGAGAACAAAAGACAAGAAGAAATTGCCGAAATCATGGGAATCACTATTCATACAGTGAAATACCACATGCGAAGTGCACTGGATAAGCTGAAAGAAGCAGCAAAATCTTATCTTGCCCTAATTGTAATGTTTATTACGAATATGTTTAATTAATATTAAAAAACAGAGTTATTCACTATACTTCTTCTATTGACAGACTGTCCTGATGATAGCGCAGGTATATGATTTTCAATAGATATTAAGTTTAAGATGGTATGAAAGAAGAATTTGACAGACTGATATATGATTTCCTCTCGGGAAGTATCACCAAAGAGGACTTGCATAAGTTGAACGAATGGATATACTCCGATCCGGAGAATCAGAAATATTTTGAACAGCAGAAACGAATCTGGCTTCTGTCTGCCGAGTATAAAAATGTATCTGTACACGAAGAACAAGCCTATAACAGATTTGCGAAACGAATCCGCAAACATAAGAGTGCTCCGGCAGGAAAGATGAGAAGAGCCTTATTTGTGAAGTATGCAGGTTACGCAGCGGCAATCATTATATTACTGTTTACCACTCCTTTTATAATTTATAATTTTACAACACCTGATGATTCTTTGATTTCCGAAGTATACGCTCCAAGAAAATCGAAATTAAAAATGAAGCTTCCTGACGGTTCTATAGTGTGGTTAAACGCAGATTCCAAGCTTTCTTACTCCGAGAGTTTTAGTCGAAAGAATCGCAATGTCCGGCTGGAAGGCGAAGGGTATTTTGAGGTAGAGCATGGAGAGCATCCATTTGTTATACAAACAGACTCCGCACAGATCAAGGTACTGGGTACTAAGTTTAACGTTAAAAATTATGGTGATGAGAATTATATAAAGGTATCACTCCTAGAAGGTTCCATTGTCTTATTGTGCATCAACCAAGAGTTTATAATGAAGCCTAATCAAACGATGACAGTTAATAAGCTTGACCAAACTTATAAGCTGACCGAGAGTGCTGACTATGCTGAACAGTGGATCAACTGCAAAGTATTCTGGGATGAAGTTCCTATGTCGATCATTTCTAAAGAGTTGGAGCGCCAGTTTGATGTGACATTCGCATTTGAGTCAGAGCAACTCAAGAATTTGATTTTCCATGGAAGTTTTATTATAGAAACAAATAATTTGGAGAAAATATTGGATATTATGTCTGAAACAAATAAATTTAGCTACTCAATTGAAAAAGATAAGGTATATATCCATTCATTGAAAAAATAAGAAACGATTAAAGAATCTTCAAAAATAATATCATGACCGCACAAGAGTTTTTTAAGAACGATCTGTTTGCCGAAAATGCAGGCGTAGTGCTGCTGGAAGTACGCAAAGGTTACAGTAAAGCCAAATTAGAAATAAAAGCCGAACATCTTAATGCAGGTGCCCGCACACAAGGAGGAGCCATCTTTACGCTGGCAGACCTTGCGCTTGCCGCAGCTGCCAACTCGCACGGCACACTAGCTTTCTCTCTCTCGTCCACTATTACTTTTCTGCGTGCCAGCGGCCCCGGAGACACTCTCTTTGCCGAAACACGCGAACGCTATATCGGCCGAAGCACGGGTTGCTATCAGGTAGATGTAACGAATCAGAACGGAGATTTGATTGCCACTTTTGAATCCAGCGTATTCCGGAAAGATCAGAAAGTGCCTTTCGAAGTTCAGGAATAAAAAAAACAGGAAGATGTATTAACACTCTTAAAAGTCTACCTTTTAGACGCGGATAACACGGATGACACGGATAAGAAGATAATAAATCCGTGTTATCCGCGTCTAAAAAATAACAGGTTGACAGCTCAAATTACTTCTGATATGCCTTCGTTTTTTCTATATATTTATTTAACGATAGAAGTCAGCGGATGCCGGTTGCCGGTCACATTATTCAGGAATGCTTTAGCGGAACCGAAATTCAAGAACAAGTCCAGACGGACAGGAAGATGGTTCAAATCGTCTGTCACAAAGAAAGTAATCACCTCCTTCTCTTTCCCTTTCTTATCATATTCAACTAATGAGAAGATCAGACAACGGTAAGTCACTCCATTTTCCGCTTTTACATTTTCTTTACCACGATAAATAAGCGTCTGTTCTTCCACTTTACGGCCTGTAGCCATGGGGAACTTGATCTTATCTCCCACCTTATAATCTGCAGGGTCGTAAGAACGCGCTTGCGCCAGAATGCTCAACATATCGTATATACAGCGGCTATCACTATCTTCAGATTCATTAAACGCCCCATCCCGGTAAGTACGCTTCTGATTTACCAGGCAAAGACCGTCCTTATAAGAGAACCAAGCCTCATCGACCGTGTAACGTTTTCCCTCTTCGGCACCTTTGCGGAAATAGCGCGGTTCCAGTTTTTCACCGATCACACAAGTCAGCGTATCGCGCATCTTGAAAAAGAAATCCGCCCGTTTACTGCCCAAAGCAAGCAGGTTAATCCGGTAGGCAGGTTGTGAATGATAAGTAGTAGCATTCGTCGTCAGACTGGCAAGTCCGGCTTTCACCCAGACAAACTTCCAGTTAAAATATAAATCATACATTACGTGTTCGCCGGATTGAAACGCATCATTCTTCGCTTCACATTGAGCACTGGCTGGGAGGGCGAAAGCTCCCATCAGTAAGGCCACTAATCCGATAATAAAATTGCGTCGAACGCTAACGACGGCGGTTCTGACTATTTCGTTCCCGATCCTTTTTCTTCTTGTCTTCATCTGGTTTTTGTTTTTTAAGTTCATCCAGCTTTTGCTTATCCAGCGGAACTGCATGAATATCCCAACTTTGTTCTAGATCCCAGTTGGCTTTCGGCTCTAAAATCTGATTATAATAATACACCTCTTCGGGCTGCACCCCTTTTTCAAAATTGCCGGTATCCCATTCACCGTTTCCATTCCGGTCGTTAATCAACCGGGCGGAGTACTTACCGGGATTTAAGTAATAAAAGTCGGCATAACCTCCTTCCTCTACTCTTCTTCGGCGTACCACTTTATCCTGCGCATCCAACAGTTCAACGAAAGCATTAGGTTCCGCTCCCGTCACCACAAACGTGATTTTGGCATATTCTTCCAAACTACGCACCTTGAACCCTTGTTTTATTTTGTCTGTAAACAATCCGTATATACCATGAAATGCGGTCGAATCCACCGAAAATTCATATTCCAGCGTCGGTTCCCAATCATAATACACATTAAACTTCTTCAGATTTACGGAATCCTGCTCAAATTCAAACGGTATATCCTTCCAGAGCGTATCCACCTTTTGCCGCAGATGTATGGCGGCAGTGTCGTAGCTGGCTATCGGTTCTTCAAAATTCAAAGAAATATATCCATATACATCCATTGACGAAGGGGCACTAACATTCACCGGCAAGAATTTCGTCGGTTCGGGTTCATCCTCTTCCCCTTTCTTTTTCTTCTTTTTCTTTTTGTCCTTATCCGACTCCTCTTTCTTATATTTCTGCTTCGAAACAAGATTCAGCGTATCTGTACGGGGTACTAATTGGTTTAAAGTATCTGTATAAAGATAAGTCAGACTCATGGCAAGAGTATCCTGTTTGAAGAGCAAAGAATCTTTCACCCAATAATGGATTGTATCGTTCCGCTGATTCTTTTCGATGACAAAAGCATCCTTTTCATCGAAGTTTAAGCCTTTCAAGACTGGCAAAGTGTCCGCCTTACCGGCAAAATAAAAAGTGAACTTATGAGGAACCAGTCTTTCCGACTTGATAAGATATTGCGAATAATTAAGCTCTTTAAAGGCACGGAGGATGACATCATCCGGCAAATAATGCATATATTTCTTCTCAACAATCGTGTCGTAGGTCAATGAGTCCACCCAAGCAGTATCCATGCGGATACGTTCTTCCATGCGGGGGATAATCAACGAATCATGGAAAGCGATCATCTCGCTCTTCTGATTAAAAGTAAAGTTTTGGTCGGCATCCATCAATCCATAGATGCGATATTTGCCGGGAGCTACACCACGGATGGAGAAACGTCCACGGCTGTCTGTACGTGCCACACGGTCGAAAGGCAATTTGTTGAAAGCCGAATCATTCAGGTTGGAATGTAGTCCGACAAGCATACCTTTAATAGGTTCCAGGTTAGAGGCGTCGAGCATTGTTCCTGCTACTTCCATCGTATCGATTTCCGTACCGGTAGAAAACGTAAATGCAAAATTCCCTAGCGGGTTACCTTCATTATTGTCGACAATTGCATCCGAGAAGTCAATCGTATAGGTCGTGTTAGGCTTCAAAGAGTCGAGTAGGTTGACTTGTATTCTCTTGCCGGAAGCCTTGATTTCCGGTTGCTGTATCTGGGGAGGAGAAACAACGACTTTTTCGGTTGCTTTCTCCAGCTTAATAAACTCATCAAACATCAAAGAAATTTTAGTCCTTTCATTATTCAGAGCGCCCGCAGCAGGAGTACTACCGATGAAACGGGGCGGCGTCTCATCATAAGGGCCTCCGTCCGGCCGTCCAATACTGGCGCAGGAATATAACATAGCTCCCAGCGTTACTACCGGAAGCACCTTGCGAACTATTTGCTTTATCTTTTGATTCTCAAATTGTAACATGCTGCAAAAATAAGGGTTCTTATTCAATAAACACCACACTTTCTAGCTAATTTATTAAAAAAGGAAAGGGTGACTTAAGGTAATAAACAATATTTGCGACGTTTTTATTTCTTTCCTGCTAATATAATTAGTTTTATTGCCTAAAGAGATTACCTTTGTTGCCTAATCTTTTTTCGTTCCACTATAGTGTTCCGCAAAGAACACTATAGTTTCCCTTGCGGAGCACTATAGTGGGACGAAAGAGAAACTATAGTGGAACGAAATAAAAGTAGCAAGTGAAGTAAATCCGGATAGGCAAACGGATTTATCAATGTGCCTACACTAAATAAAAACGAATATGAGTATACAATATGACCTTTACGACACGCCTGACATTCAACAAACAGGCGACGCACAACCGCTTCATCCCCGCGTAGTATTCAAAGGAACCGTCGATCAGGAAGAATTTCTAGACCGTGTACACAAATTCACAGGAATAAGTCGCAGTTTACTGGCAGGTGCTATGCAGTCTTTCCAAAACGAGTTGAGAGACCTGATTGCCAACGGATGGATTGTGGAACTGGGAGATATCGGATATTTTTCAGTGTCTTTGAAGGGACCTCGTGTAATGAAGAAAAAAGATGTACACGCACAATCCATAGAACTGAAGAATGTCAATTTCCGGGTAAGTAGCCAGTTTAAGAAAGAAGTAGGCCAGCAAATGAGACTGGAACGTGGAGAATCGATGACTCGTCACCACGGGAAAGGGCGCAGTGAAGAAGAATGTTTGACAATAATCAACCAGCATCTGAACAAATATCCCTGCCTGACCCGCACCGACTATAGCCGATTGACAGGACACGACAAAAAACGTGCTTTGAAAGAACTGAATGCTTTTATCGAACGTGGACTCTTAATCCGTTATGGAACAGGCAAACAGGTGGTTTATGCAAAGAAAACAGAAAGTTAAGTTAAAATCATCTAGCAGAATTACCTAGAATTCCAATTCTGAACTGAACAAAAAAAACAATAATTCAGTGTAGGGTTCTTTTTATATTAATCATATTTATACTGACTTTTAGTAAATCAGAACTATCTATGAAATTATAAAACAAGATTACTTGCTTTATCAATATTTATTGCTACTTTTGTAGCGGTTTCCTTTCATACGTAGAGAGGAACATTTTATTTTTTTATAGAGAACGATTATTTATTGCATTCAACCATAAATTCGGCAAAAATTTACCGCGAATGGCAATAAGTGATGTCAGGTCTCGCGCACACTTCTGTATATAATTTGTTTATATACCCAATGGGCGTGGGACTATCACTTATGTCGCGGAGGGTCTTTGCCGAGCCTATGGTTGGCGTACAGTTGGTAGTTTCCCACGCTCTCTTTTTTAAACCGCGCACCACAGGGAAATGATGCGACAAACATAACAAAGATATGTACGATGACCTGAAAGAAAACATTATTCTAGTAATGCAGCACCCTATCGCGCGCCGCCCCATCTCCAACTTATCAGATGAAGAACGAGAAAAAGCATTCGACTTGTTGAACTATCTTTCAACTTTATCCGTTGACGAAAACTATACCTTATTAGATTACATCCAAATGGCACGTCTTGAATATGCACTTGGAGAGCTTGAGTATAAAACAACCAATGATACAGAAAAAGTAATACGACATTTTAGAACCGCCCTCCAACATCTGGAGAAAGGAGGGTTCGACTTAAGTATAAGCAAGTGGACAGAGTTAGTCAGCCTGCGAACCAAAGAAGATACGGAATAATTCAGAATCATAACCCTTACCAGTATATATAGAAGATAGACAACAAAGCGAAAAAGATTGCTTGTGCAAGTAGTCCTTTCGTTCTATCTTCGAAGAGGATGCCTTCCCCACACTTGATACCCCAATATCTTGATCGGCATCCTCTTTTTCTACCTTTCTTCCGAATCTTTCTTTTACATAAAATTCCCCAATACAGCAGTATTCTACTTATTAACTAATTTATTAACGCACAATTCTTTTTCAGCTTGGTCATGAATTTCGGAAACCATATCTTTGCATCGTGATCACAAAACAACAATAAAACAGATTAACTAACTATTAAAAAAAGAAAGACTATGGCATTAAAGTATGTTGTCAAGAAAAGAGTTTTCGGCTTTGACAAAACAAAGACTGAAAAGTATGTAGCACAGAATGTAATTACCAATACGGTAAATTTCAGAGATTTATGCAAGGAAGTATCCATGTTCGGTATGATTCCCGAAGGCGCAGTGAAACACGTGATTGACGCACTGATTGATGCCTTGAACACGAACCTCAACAAAGGATTGTCTGTGCAATTAGGTGACTTCGGATGTTTCCGTCCGGGCATGAGTTGCAAAAGCCAGAAAGAGAAAAAAGATGTAGATGCCGATACCGTTCGTCGAGTGAAAATTGTATTTACGCCGGGATATAAATTTAAGGATATGCTGGATAATGTAAGTATTTACAAGACGGAAGGAAACGGCGGCACCTCTTCCGGAAATGGAGGGGGAAATAAACCGGAAAATCCGGACGAAGGCGGTAGCGGTGAGGCTCCGGATCCTGCAGCATAACGTATGAATCATATCTATATATGTATTAGTTATACGCAAGTCTACGTATAAACAGCGTATAAGAACTGACTAATATAACAGCCAATTTTTATTAACGTGAGATACCTTTTCCACCGCGGTGGAAAACTGTATCTCACGTTTTTACTGATTAGAGTAAGTAAAATACTCTATTTTCTAGCTAATTTATTAAAAACTAGCCTTAATTGAATGATTTTTTGACCTTCACTGAATAAAATATTCCCTATCTTTGACTCCCGAAATTCAAACCTAATACAAAAAACCCATGAAGAAACAACTACTCTCTTGCTGCTTGGCTGCATTGGGACTGACAGCAATTCAAGCGCAAAGCTTCAACGAGTGGAAAGATCCGGAAGTGAATTCCGCAAACCGCTCCGCTATGCACACTAATTACTTTGCTTTCGCATCGGCTGATGAAGCTAAAGCCGGCATTAAAGAAAATTCCGCAAATTTCATGACCCTGAACGGTCTTTGGAAATTCAACTGGGTGAGACACGCAGACGCACGCCCGACCGACTTTTACCAGACTAATTTCAACGACAAAGGTTGGGATGATCTTCAAGTTCCCGGTGTTTGGGAGTTGAACGGCTACGGTGACCCTATCTATGTCAACGTAGGATATGCCTGGAGAAGCCAATTCAAAAACAACCCTCCGCTAGTGCCGACAGAAAACAACCACGTAGGCTCTTACCGCAAAGAAATCATCCTTCCTGCTGACTGGAAAGGCAAAGAGATTTTTGCACATTTCGGCTCGGTAACTTCCAACATGTACCTTTGGGTGAACGGACGTTACGTAGGATATAGCGAGGACAGCAAACTGGAAGCCGAGTTCAACCTGACCAACTACCTGAAACCGGGTAAAAACGTGATTGCTTTCCAGGTATTCCGCTGGTGCGACGGCAGTTATCTGGAAGATCAGGACTTCTTCCGCTACTCTGGCGTAGGACGTGACTGCTATCTTTACGCACGTGACAAGAAATACATCCAAGATATTCGCCTCACTCCAGATTTGGATAGCCAATATAAAGACGGTACGCTGAACATAGCCGTTGATCTGAAAGGAAGCGGCACAGTTGCCTTGGACTTGACAGATACTCAAGGTAACAGTGTAGCAACTGCCGACCTGAAAGGCTCTGGCAAATTAAACACTACCCTATCCATCTCCAACCCGGCCAAATGGACTGCCGAAACGCCTAATCTCTACACGCTGACCGCTACACTGAAAAACGGCAACAACGTAGTAGAAGTAATCCCCGTTAAAGTAGGATTCCGCAAGATTGAGCTGAAAGGCGGACAGATACTCGTCAACGGGCAACCGGTACTCTTCAAAGGAGCCGACCGTCACGAAATGGACCCGGACGGCGGTTATGTCGTTTCTCTCGAACGTATGTTGCAGGATATCAAAGTGATGAAAGAATTGAATATCAACGCTGTACGTACTTGTCATTATCCGGACGACAACCGTTGGTATGACCTTTGTGACCAATATGGTCTGTATGTAGTGGCCGAAGCCAACGTAGAATCTCACGGAATGGGTTACGGCGATCAGACACTGGCAAAGAACCCGAGTTACGCTAAAGCTCACATGGAGCGTAACCAACGCAATGTACAACGCGGATACAACCATCCGTCCATCATCTTCTGGTCACTGGGCAACGAAGCCGGCATGGGACCGAACTTTGAGGAATGCTACACTTGGATTAAGAACGAAGACAAGACACGTGCCGTACAGTATGAACAAGCAGGAACCAGCGAATTCACCGATATTTTCTGCCCGATGTATTATGACTACGACGCTTGTATCAAATATAGCGAAGGCGACATCCAAAAGCCGTTAATCCAATGCGAATACGCGCACGCAATGGGTAATTCACAGGGAGGATTCAAAGAATACTGGGACATCATCCGCAAATATCCGAAATATCAGGGTGGATTTATCTGGGACTTTGTAGATCAGTCCTGCCACTGGAAAAACAAAGACGGAGTAAATATCTATGGTTATGGCGGTGATTTCAACAAATACGACGCTTCGGACAACAACTTCAACGATAACGGTTTAATCAGCCCCGACCGCGTGCCTAATCCGCATGCTTATGAAGTAGCTTATTTCTATCAGGATATATGGACTACTCCTGCGGATCTTGCCAAAGGTGAAATCAATATCTTCAACGAATATTTCTTCCGCGACCTCTCTGCATATTATATGGAATGGCAATTACTGGCAAACGGGGAAGTAGTGCAAACAGGCATTGTATCCGACCTGAAAGTTGCACCCCAGCAAACTGTGAAAGTGCAAATTCCGTTTGACGTGAAGAATATCTGTCCTTGCAAGGAATTGTTGCTGAATGTGAGCTATAAACTGAAAGCCGCCGAAACGTTGCTGCCAGCAGGAACGACTATCGCTTACGACCAGTTAAGCATCCGCGACTACAAAGCACCGGAACTGAAACTGGAAAATCAACAGGCTTCCAATATTCCGGTTATCGTGCCCAGTATTTTGGACAACGACCGCAATTACCTGATTGTTAAAGGTGAAAACTTCTCTATGGACTTCAATAAGCACAATGGTTACCTTTGTCGCTACGACGTCAATGGTATGCAAATGATGGAAGACGGCAGCGCATTGACTCCTAACTTCTGGCGTGCACCGACCGACAATGATTTCGGAGCCGGACTGCAACATAAATATGCTGCATGGAAGAATCCGGAGCTGAAACTGACTTCTCTAAAACATGCTATTGAAAACGATCAGGCAGTGGTTCGTGCTGAATATGATATGAAATCGATAGGTGGAACATTGTCACTGACTTATACTATTAATAATAAAGGTGCAGTGAAGGTTACGCAGAAGATGGTGGCAGACAAGAGCAAGAAGGTTTCTGAAATGTTCCGCTTCGGTATGCAAATGCGTATGCCTGTCAACTTCAATGAGGTGGAGTACTACGGCCGTGGTCCGGGAGAAAACTATGCTGACCGTAACCACGGAGCCATGCTAGGCAAATACCGCCAGACAGTAGAAGAACAATTCTATCCTTACATCCGCCCGCAGGAAACCGGAACCAAAACGGATATCCGCTGGTGGAGACTTCTGAACATTAGTGGTAACGGATTGCAATTCATATCGGATGCTCCTTTCTCTGCTTCTGCCCTGAATTATACCATCGAGTCATTGGATGACGGTGACGGTAAAGATCAACGTCACTCACCGGAAGTAGAAAAGGCAGACTTCACCAATTTCTGTATCGATAAGGCACAAGCAGGGCTTGCTTGTGTGAACAGTTGGGGAGCTATACCACTGGAAAAATACCGTCTTCCTTACCAAGATTATGAGTTAAGTTTTATTATGACTCCTGTATATCATAAAATAAAGTAAAAAACATAGTTAAAAAACACGGTATCAGAGAACAAGAATACCGAATTTAAAGTACTTTTGCAGCCGGAAACTAATTTAACCGAATTAGTTTCCGGCTTTTTCTTCCTTAACCCCCTTAATCTATATGGACGAACAGCACACTGGCAACAAACGCATTAAATTAAAAAACAGATATTTATTAAGTATGAAAAGTAGAATTGTTTTATTTGCATTTTGCGTAGCCCTCTTGTCTAGTTGTGGCAATAAGGGCAATGACACAGGAAAGGCTCCTGAATATGCAGTACAAGAGTTACAAAAAACAACTGCCAATTTAACAACCGCTTATCCGGCTACAATCAAAGGTAAACAAGATGTAGAAATCCGCCCCCAAGTATCGGGCTTCATCACGAAACTGTGTGTAGACGAAGGAGCAACTGTACGTAAGGGACAAGTGTTGTTCATTGTTGACCCGACTCAATATGAAGCAGCCGTACGCACTGCCAAAGCAGCAGTTGCTACAGCCGAAGCAGCAGTGAGCACTCAACAAATGACGTATGACAATAAGAAAGAGTTGAACAAGAAGCAAATTATCAGTGACTATGACCTGGCAATGGCAGAAAACTCTCTGGCACAAACCAAAGCACAGTTGGCACAGGCAAAAGCACAACTGACCACTGCTCAACAGAACTTGTCATTCACACAAGTTAAAAGCCCGTCAGATGGTGTTATCAACGATATTCCTTATCGTATAGGGGCACTAGTAAGCCCTTCTATCGCTACACCGATGACTACCGTATCCGAAATTGACGAAGTATACGTATACTTCTCAATGACAGAAAAGGAATTGCTGGCAATGACCAAGTCCGGTAGCACAATCAAAGAAGAAATCAGCAAGATACCGACTATCAAACTGCAACTAATCGACGGTTCCACATACGATGTAGATGGAAAAGTAGACGCTATCACAGGCGTTATCGACCAATCTACCGGTTCGGTAAGCATTCGTGCTATCTTCCCGAATAAGGAACATGTATTGCGTAGTGGAGGCACGGCAAACGCTCTGATTCCTTATACCATGGAGAATGTAATCACTATACCGCAGTCTGCAACAGTAGAAATCCAGGATAAGAAGTTCGTTTATGTTCTGCAACCGGACAACACAGTGAAATATACAGAAATCAAAATCTTTAATCTGGATAACGGGAAAGAGTACTTGGTTACTTCCGGTTTGAATTCAGGAGATAAAATTGTAATCGAAGGAGTACAAAACCTGAAAGATGGCCAGAAGGTTCAACCTATCACACCAGCGCAGAAAGAAGCAAACTATCAACAACATTTGAAAGACCAACGCGACGGTAATTTAGCCACAGCCTTCAACTAATAATCAGATAATCATATGAAATTAGATAGATTTATTAACCGTCCGGTACTATCAACCGTTATTTCTATCCTGATAGTCATCCTGGGGGCTATCGGATTGGCGACACTGCCTATCACGCAGTATCCGGACATCGCGCCTCCTACCGTTTCGGTAAGAGCCACCTATACGGGAGCCAGTGCATCGACCGTATTGAATTCCGTGATTGCTCCATTGGAGGAACAGATCAACGGTGTAGAAAACATGATGTATATGACCTCAACTGCGTCAAACACAGGTTCCGGTGAGATATCCATATATTTTAAACAAGGAACAGACCCGGACATGGCCGCTGTCAATGTACAAAACCGTGTCTCTATGGCACAAGGTCTGTTGCCTGCCGAAGTAACTAAAGTCGGTGTAACCACCCAAAAACGCCAGACTTCCATGCTGGTAGTATTCTCTCTATATGACGAGACAGATACATATAGCGAATCATTTATTGAAAACTATGCTAAAATCAACCTAATCCCACAAGTACAACGTGTTCAAGGTGTAGGTGATGCTAACGTTTTGGGTCAGGATTATTCTATGCGTATCTGGTTACGACCGGACGTCATGGCACAATACAAGCTCGTACCTAGTGATGTTTCCACTGCTCTGGCAGAACAAAATGTCGAAGCAGCTCCAGGACAGTTCGGTGAACGAAGTAACCAAACTTTCCAATATACTATCCGCTATAAAGGACGTTTGCAACAGCCTGAAGAGTTTGAAAATATCGTTATCAAATCTCTTCCTGACGGTGAAGTACTCCGTCTGAAAGATATAGCAGAAATTCAGCTGGACCGTTTGGGATATAACTTTACCAACCGGGTAGACGGCCACAAATCTGTGACTTGTATCGTATACCAGATGGCAGGAACCAATGCGACACAGACCATCAGTGATATTGAAGCATTGTTGGATGAAGCATCAAAAACGTTACCTACCGGATTGAAACTGAACATCTCCATGAATGCCAACGACTTCCTCTTCGCTTCTATCCATGAAGTATTGAAGACGTTGATCGAAGCATTTATCCTGGTGTTTATCGTAGTGTATATCTTCTTGCAGGATTTACGTTCGACATTGATTCCGACTATCGCCATTCCGGTAGCTCTGATCGGTACTTTCTTCATCCTGTCCCTGGTAGGATTCAGTTTGAACTTGTTGACGTTATGTGCGCTCGTGCTTGCTATTGCGATTGTGGTCGACGATGCGATTGTGGTCGTCGAGGGTGTGCATGCCAAGCTTGACCAAGGTTATACATCTGCCCGTCTGGCTTCTATCGATGCCATGAATGAATTGGGTGGTGCTATCGTATCTATTACGTTGGTCATGATGGCTGTATTCGTTCCGGTAAGTTTCATGGGAGGTACAGCAGGAACATTCTATCGTCAGTTCGGTATGACTATGGCTATCGCTATCGGTCTGTCTGCATTGAACGCATTGACTTTGAGTCCGGCTTTGTGCGCCGTTCTTCTGAAACCTCACAAAAAAGAAGATGGAACAACGGAAGACTCCACATTGAAAGAACGTATGAAAGTAGCCTATACGGCAGCCCATACAACTATGATCAACAGATATACCGAAGCTATCGGGAAGATGTTGCATCCGGGAATTACACTTACTTTCACGCTTATTGCCATTCTCGGCATGATCTTTGGTTTGTTCAGTATCAATCCGATAGTTACTGCTATTTTCGTAGTGCTTAGTGTTCTGGCACTGATTGGAATGAGTACGAAGAAGTTTAAAAACAGATTCAACGATACATACGAATCAATCCTGAAACGTTATAAGAAACGAGTACTGTTCTTTATCCAGAAGAAATGGTTGTCTATGGGATTAGTTGTCGCTTCCATTGCGATACTTGTATTCTTCATGAACACCACCCCGACAGGTATGGTACCTAATGAAGATACCGGAACACTGATGGGAGCAGTAACATTACCTCCGGGTACTTCTCAAGACCGTTCCGAAGAGATTTTGGCACGTGTAGACAGTCTGATCGCTTCCGATCCTGCGGTATTGTCACGTACAATGATTTCCGGATTCAGCTTTATCGGTGGTCAGGGACCTTCCTATGGTTCTTTCATTATCAAACTGAAAGACTGGGACGAACGTTCCATGATACAGAATTCAGACGTTGTGGTCGGCTCCTTATATATGCGTGCACAGAAGATTATCAAAGAAGCACAAGTATTGTTCTTCGCTCCTCCTATGATCCCGGGTTACTCGGCATCTACGGATATTGAAGTGAATATGCAGGATAAGACCGGTGGTGATCTGAACAAATTCTTCGATGTGGTTAATGATTATACGGCAGCATTGGAAGCACGTCCGGAAATTAATTCAGCAAAGACTTCCTTCAACCCGAATTTCCCGCAATACATGATTGACATTGATGCGGCAGCTTGTAAAAAAGCTGGCATCAGCCCGAGCGATATCCTCACTACTATGCAAGGATATTACGGAGGTTTGTACGCATCCAACTTCAATCGTTTCGGTAAGATGTATCGTGTTATGATTCAGTCAGATCCGTTATCACGCAAAAACCTGGAATCTTTAAAAAATATCAAGGTGCGTAATAGTGCAGGCGAGATGGCCCCGATTGCCCAGTTCATTTCTGTGGAGAAAGTATATGGTCCGGATATTATTAGTCGTTTCAACCTTTATACCTCTATGAAAGTAATGGTAGCTCCGGCAAGTGGTTATACATCCGGTCAGGCATTGACGGCTCTTGCCGAAGTTGCTCAAGAAAACCTGCCTACCGGTTATACGTATGAACTAGGAGGTATGGCGCGTGAAGAGGCTCAAAGTAGCGGAAGTGCTACCGGACTGATTTTTGTACTCTGTTTTGTATTCGTTTACTTATTGTTGAGTGCACAGTACGAAAGTTACATTCTTCCATTGGCCGTATTATTATCCATTCCGTTCGGTCTGTTAGGCAGTTTCCTGTTTGTGAATGGTGTAAGTGCTATCGGTAATATTTCGGCATTGAAGATGATTCTGGGTACGATGTCAAACAATATCTATATGCAGATCGCGTTAATCATGTTGATGGGTCTGTTGGCGAAGAATGCCATCTTGATCGTAGAGTTCGCCCTAGATCGTCGCAAGATGGGTATGAGTATCACTTGGGCAGCTGTATTGGGTGCCGGTGCTCGTCTCCGCCCGATTCTGATGACATCATTGGCGATGGTAGTCGGTTTGCTTCCATTGATGTTTGCCTTCGGTGTAGGTGCCCACGGTAACCGTACACTAGGTACTGCCTCTATCGGTGGTATGTTAATCGGTATGATTTGCCAAATTTTCATCGTTCCTGCCTTGTTTGTTATCTTCCAGTATCTGCAAGAGAAAGTTAAACCGATGGAATGGGAAGATATTGACAATGCAGATGCCGTAACAGAGATTGAACAATACGCTAAATAATGAAATTCGATATGAAGAAACAGATTCTATATATGTTGTGCGCAACTGCTCTCTTGAGCAGCTGCCACATCTATAAGTCGTATGACAGACCCGAAGATATCACTACTTCCGGCCTGTATCGCGATCCGGTAGCGGATAATGATACACTGGCTTCGGATACAGCTAACTTCGGAAATCTGCCGTGGAGAGAAGTCTTCACCGACCCGCAACTCCAGTCACTCATCGAAGCAGGACTGAAACAAAATACGGACCTCTTGTCTGCTGCACAGAATGTGAAAGCGGCAGAAGCATCCCTGATGTCGGCACGTTTGGCTTATGCTCCGTCACTGGGATTGTCTCCGCAAGGAACGATTAGCAGCTTCGACAAGAACGCAGCTACAAAAACTTATTCATTACCTGTCACAGCTAGTTGGCAAATTGATTTGTTTGGTCAGCTACTGAATGCTAAACGGAGTGCCCAGGTTACTCTGAAGCAAACTAAGGCTTACCGCCAGGCAGTACAGACACAGGTTATCTCTAACGTCGCCAATATGTATTATACATTAATGATGTTGGACCGCCAGTTGGAAATAACCAAGGCTACAGCAGAAATTCTGAAAAAGAATGCAGAAACGATGGAAGCCATGAAAGATGCGGCCATGTATAGCATCAATTCAGCTGGTGTAGAACAAAGTAAAGCCGCTTACGCACAGGTACTTGCCAGTATTCCTGATATCGAGCAGAGTATCCGCGAAACGGAAAATGCACTGTCTACTCTTTTGGGAGAGGCTCCCCATGCCATCAAGCGTGGTGAATTGGAAGCACAAGTACTTCCAACCGAACTTTCCGCCGGTGTGCCTATTCAGCTATTATCCAATCGTCCGGACGTAAAAGCAGCCGAAATGTCATTGGCTAGTTGCTATTATAATACCAACTCGGCTCGTGCCGCTTTCTATCCGCAAATCACACTTAGCGGTTCAGCAGGATGGACAAATAATTCAGGAGCCGGAATCGTTAATCCCGGCAAATTGTTGGCCTCTGTTGTCGGTTCACTGACACAGCCATTGTTCTACCGCGGACAGAACATCGCTCGCCTGAAAGCTGCTAAAGCGCAGGAAGAACAAGCGAAATTATCTTTCCAACAAGCCTTATTGAATGCTGGTAGTGAGGTTAGCAATGCGCTAAGTTTATACCAAAAGACCAGTGAAAAGGTAGAATCTCGCCAAATGCAGGTAGAATCTGCTAAAAAAGCTTCGGAAGATACAAAAGAATTGTTTAACTTAGGGACCTCAACCTACCTGGAAGTATTGTCTGCACAACAGTCTTACCTGAGCGCACAAATCTCTCAGGTTTCTGATTGCTTTGATCGAATGCAGGCAGTAGTAAGCCTTTACCAGGCACTGGGTGGTGGAAGAGAAGAATAACTTTAAACATATACTATTATGATTAGTCCGTTAGCTTACGTAGATCCCGAAGCAAAGCTAGGCAAGAATGTAACTGTTCTGCCTTTTGCCTACATCGAAAAGAATGTAGAGATCGGAGATGACTGCGTCATCATGTCTTACGCTAGTATCTTGCAAGGTACTAAAATGGGAAAAGGAAATAAGGTACATCAGAATGCCGTCCTCGGAGCGGAACCGCAAGATTTCCACTACACAGGAGAAGAAAGTAGCCTGATTATTGGAGATAACAACGATATTCGTGAGAATGTGGTAATCAGCCGCGCTACATTTGCCGGCAATGCTACCAAAATCGGAAATGGAAACTACCTAATGGATAAGGTACACCTTTGCCATGATGTACAAATCAGCAATAACTGTGTAGTAGGCATAGGTACTACCATTGCAGGAGAGTGTATGCTGGATGACTGCGCTATCCTAAGTGGCAATGTCACCTTACACCAATATTGTCATATAGGTAGCTGGACACTGGTACAAAGTGGATGCCGTATATCTAAGGATGTGCCTCCATACGTTATCATGTCAGGAAATCCGGTGGCATATCACGGTGTAAATGCTGTGGTTCTCTCGCAACATCGCAATACATCGGAAAGAGTCCTCCGTCACATCGCCAACGCATACCGTTTGATTTATCAGGGTAATTTTAGCGTTCAGGATGCTGTACAGAAGATCATCGATCAGGTTCCTATGAGTGAGGAGATCGAGAATATTGTAAATTTCGTGAAGAACTCGGAAAGAGGGATTGTGAAATAAATAAAGTGAGTCTATATAAAGAAGGTTGATACTTTTTCAAGTATCAACCTTCTTTTTTATCTTCAAATTCAAAGATTCAATTCACTATTCAAACTCCAACGTTCCGAAGAAATCAGGGCGGTGGAAATCCGGCTGTTCAATCTGTATCGGATTCCATGAAAGGAAATGAGGGGTCTGCAATTCATCGCCACATTTATAGAAATTAGCTTTTATCTCCTTTCCGTCGAGCGAATCAATCTGGTGCTTAAAGAACACAGAATACGGAATAATAAGGGCCACCTCCCAGTCCGTTTCACCGATGCGTTCAGCAAAAGGCTGATTACCCAGACTAGACCAGCGTTGTACAAGAGCAGTCACCTCTTTCGGTGCATGTTCGCGGTTGTTACGCACAGGTCCGGCACCCACCAGAATAGTTCCGATGCAATTGCATTCTATATTATAATAGATTCCGTCGCCTGCAGGTATGGAAAAGAATTCCACGCAGGAGTCAGTCCATACAGAACCGTTATCTTCTCCATACTTGGCACGTACACTCTCCTCTTTCACTTTAAAATGTAGCAAAATCGAGTTCTGTGTGTGAGCAATTCGAAAATTCACTTTAGGTTTGTAAGGATATTCAGCCCAATTGACACACTGAACCGGCTGAAAATCTATTTTTTCTTCATCGAATAATTTAGGAAGCGAACAAGCCTCCACGTTAGCCGCACTAATTTTCTTTACTTTCATATATCTTTCGTTTGAATGATACAAATATAGTTACTTTCTTTGGTTTACACCTTATTTCTATGTTATTTTTAAATTGCAAATTATTATATTAAAAAATAATATTTAGTTAAATATTGCTCAACTATTATATAATGAGATATTTTTTCATATATTTGCCATCACTTAACCGATTAAATAGATACTG
Source organism: Bacteroides sp. D2 (assembly GCF_025147085.1). Classification (NCBI taxonomy): domain Bacteria; kingdom Pseudomonadati; phylum Bacteroidota; class Bacteroidia; order Bacteroidales; family Bacteroidaceae; genus Bacteroides; species Bacteroides sp. D2. The sequence goes on from NZ_CP102261.1 coordinate 1,109,865, forward strand.
TTTATGAAAACATCCCTTAAAGACATAGCAGAAACCTTAAAATTATCCAAGACAACAATCTCTTGGGTACTTTCTGGTAAGGGGGATGAAAAAGGTATTAGTCTTGCTACACAAGAAAAAGTCTTTCAATGCGCCAAACAGTTGAATTACCAGCCTAATTTATTAGCCAGAAGCCTAAATACGGGTATATCAGGCACAATCGGATTAATCATACCGGATATTACAGACTCTTTTTACTCCAAAGTTGCCCGTTCTATAGAAAAGGAAGCGGAAACACAAGGCTATTCATTAATGATTTGTAGCTCTGAATCTGAAATAGAAAGAGAAAACAGAATGATCCGGTTATTCAAAGCGAAACAGGTGGATGGAATTATAGTAGCCCCCACAAAAGTTTCTAAAATTGAAATACAGAATCTAGTCAAAGAAGGCTATCCATTAGTCTTATTTGACCGCTACTTTCCTGAGATGCAGACAAACTACATCATTATTGACAATGAAGGCAGTAGCTACGAGTTAGTAAAGAAAATGATCGATAACGGATCATCTAAAATAGCTATTATTACCACGAATCCTCATCTCCGCACAATGAATATGAGACGAGAAGGGTATGCAAGAGCTTTAATTGAAGCCAACCTACCCGTTGATCCTGATCTATATGGAGAGGTGACCTTTGTTGATTATGAGAAGAATGTTTTCAAGACTCTTGATCAAATATTCAGCAAAGTACCTGATGTAGATGGGTTCTTCTTCACAACCCATATTTTGGCTCTGGAAGCATTCCGTTACTTTTATGAAAAAGGAATCAATATAAATAAAGGATATGAATTGGCTTGTATTCATGGAGTATCAGCATTCCGTGTCTTAGCACCTAATATGAACATCGCAAGAATGCCAATAGAAGAGATCGGTAAGAATGCCGTAAGGATTCTACTTGGCGATATCAAATATCGCTTGGAAAATTCGACCGAAAAAAAAGAAGTAGAAACACTTGTCCTGCCATGTTCATTACCCTAGTCATGATTTTACATTTTTTCTTCAATCACTTAACCGGTTTAGTAAAAATAAATAATGATATCAAATTAACAAATGTAACAATAAAGAAAATAGCCCTCTAATTATTAACATAAAGATACAGAATTATGAAGTTCCAAATTAAAAATGAAAAATACATGCTGGCTCTATTAGGACTTCTAGTATGGGCATGCAGCAGTAACAACATTGATATTGAAAATATGCGATGTGAATATCAAATTTCTCCAATTGGCATTGATTCACCAGCACCGCGTTTTACTTGGAATTACACAACCAATAATGAAGATGCAACAGAGTTTTCTCAAGACAGCTATCAGCTATATATCGCCACCCGGGAACAAGATTTGAGAAACTCATCCGATAATAGCTGGCAATCTGACACTATTTACTCTGACACTCCTCATGCGACCTATCAAGGATCAGAAAAATTGAAATCCAGAACTCGTTATTACTGGCAAGTAATAGCATGGGATAGAACAAAGGAACATAAGATTATCTCTCCTATATCCAGTTTTGAAACAGCTCAACTCAACCAAAGTGACTGGACAGGAGTATGGATTACTGATAATCATGATAAAGATTATACGCCAGCGCCCATGTTGCGCAAGTCGTTTATCGCTCAAGATGATATACAACAAGCAAGATTATATGTAAGTGCCGCTGCATATTATAAAATGACATTAAATGGTAAATCAATAACATCATCACATCTCAATCCGGGTTTTACTCATTATGATAAAAGAAATCTGTATAACACATACGACGTCACTTCACAACTGCTCAAAGGAGAGAACGTACTATCTGCAATACTTGGGAACGGATTCTACAACGAATCGGCCCCTGTAGCAACATGGAGCTATGAGCAAGCCCGCTGGCGTAACCGCCCAAGAATGATCTGCGAAATGGAGATATTATATAAAAATGGAGAAAAGCAAACCATCCATTCAGATTCTACTTGGAAAACGAGTACCGGTCCTTATATACAAAACAATATTTATAGTGGTGATACCTATGATGCATGTCTTGCAATTGCTGGATGGGACAAACCGGGTTTTGATGACTCTAAATGGACAAATGCAATTCAGGTGGCTGCCCCTTCTCCCCTACTAGTATCACAAAACATGCCTGCTATTGAAACGGAACAATTTATCACTCCAATCAATATGCGTTCTTTTGGTGATACAGTCTATGTATACGATTTTGGAGTTAATATGTCAGGGGTCTGTACTCTTTCTATCAATGGCAAGAAAGGCACTAAAGTCAGTATGCAACACGGCGAATTGCTAAAAGATAACGGACGCTTGGAAATGCGCAACTTAGATATTTACTACAAACCATTACCTGGCCTCGCTTTTCAAACAGACACTTATATATTGGACGGAAAACAAGGTACATTCACTCCAGATTTTACATATCATGGATTTCAATATGTAGAAGTTCGTTCAGATCGTCCTGTAAAACTTACTAAAGAGAGCTTAACCGCTCAATTCATACATACGGCTGTTCCTCCTGTTGGTAAATTCAGTTGTTCAAATGAACTATTAAATAAAATATGGAAAGCTGCTAATCAATCATATTTATCAAATCTGATGAGTATCCCGACTGACTGTCCCCAACGAGAGAAAAATGGATGGACTGCCGATGCACACATAACAATGGATTTAGGATTATTAAACTTCGATGGTATTACTTTCTATGAAAAATGGCTGGATGATATGATTGATAATCAAAATGAAGAAGGACGTATATCGGGAATCATTCCTAGTTCCGGATGGGGCTATGATGACTGGATAGGTCCTGTATGGGATGCTGCCATGTTTATCGTGCCAATGGCAATTTACCACTACTATGGAGATACAAGAAGCATCGAAAAACTATGGCCTGTATGCACCAAATACCTTGCCTACCTCGCAGGACGCGAGGACGCGGAAGGAACCGTAACTTACGGAATTGGTGACTGGGTATTCCATAAAACACAAACCCCTACAGAATTCACCACTACCTGCTATTATTATTTAGACAATCTGTATATGGCTAAATTTGCAGAACTCATTGGAAAAGATGGTAGTAGTTATGCTAAGAAAGCAGAAGAATTGAAATTGCTTATCAATCACAAATACTTCGACACATCCAAAGCTATTTATGCCAATGGTTCGCAAGCAGCACAAGGAGTTGCCTTATACCTTGGAATCGTTCCTAAAGAATACGAACAGCAGGTTGCAGATAATCTTTCTACGATGATAAAAGCCAATAAAAACCTGCTCGATTTTGGAGTTTTAGGCAGTAAAACAGTCCTGCGGATGCTTTCCAAATATGGATATGCTGACTTGGCATATCAGATGGCCGCACAAGAAGAAGCTCCATCTTGGGGCAATTGGATAAAACAAGGTTTCACTACACTAGCAGAAACATGGATACTTTCACCTGAATTTAGAGATGCCTCCGTAAATCACATGTTTCTTGGAGACATTAATGCATGGATGTACAATATATTGGCAGGCATTAATTATGATGAACAGAAACCCGGATTCAAACATATTCTTATCCAACCTCATTTCGTAAAAGGTCTTGACTGGGTAAAAGCAGAATATAAATCTGTAAACGGAATCATTCGTTCTGAATGGGAACGTAAAGGAGAACAAGTGATTCTCAAAGTCACGATCCCAGTCAATACGAATGCAACAGTAGAATATAATGGTAAAAAGATAGATTTAAGGTCAGGAAAACATCAACTCACATTTTAATTGAAACAAAAGAAAGGAGGTTTAATAGAGGTATATAAAGAAGCAAAAATGAGACCGTTATGTAATACTATAAAAATATAACACTAGTTACTTTGTCACACCATCAATCAAATCTATTAACAATGAATAAAATCAGTACACTGCTATTTTTGATATTTCTCACTTGTACAAGTGGTGTTTTTGCCGATTCCGGTAGTTCCATCTCCTTAAATGGAACATGGGAACTCTCTTATTGGATGCAACCTGAAGAACCTATAACTTCGCCCAAGGACATGCAACTAGCTGAAGTGAAACATCTATCAGCCCAAGTCCCCGGTAATGTAGAACTAGACCTAATGGCTGCCAACTTAATTAAAGATCCGATGATTGGCAGTAATGTAAATGAATTACGCAAATGGGAAGGCTATCAATGGTGTTATTCCAAATCATTCGTAGCGCCACAACTAAAACCAGGACAACAATATCAACTCTTCTTTGCCGGAATAGACTGTCTGGCCGATATATGGCTGAATGGAAAGCACATTGGCAAAGCAGAAAATATGATGATTGAACATGCTTTTGATGTAACTAAAGAAATAAAAGCAGGAGAAAGCAATCAACTCCAAGTGATACTCCGTTCATCTGTTATTGAAGGACAAAAACATCTGTTAGGGACATTCAGTATTGGAAACTTCCCGTCTGAAGAATCCGTATTCATCAGAAAAGCTCCGCACACCTATGGATGGGACATTCTGCCACGATTAGTCAGTGCAGGTTTGTGGAGAGATGTAGAATTACGCGTATTGAATCCGGCACGTCTCACAGATGTTCACTATATGGTCGCCAATGTAGACACTGCTACCAGAAATGTACGTTTGTATACTGATGTACAAGTAAAACTACCTTTCGAAAAGTTCGACAAAGTGAAAGCCGTATATACATTAAGTCGCCATGGGAAAGAAATATATAAAGGAAGCTCTGTTGTCGTTTCCCCAGCATTCCGATATATAATGGAAATCAAGAATGCTGATTTATGGTGGCCAAGAGGATATGGAGAACCGGCTTTATATGATGCAAAAGTAGAGTTAGTAGATTCTGACGGCACTATTTTATCAACAGATAATAAACGGGTAGGCCTCCGCACGATTCAACTAGACATTACAGACATCAACCTCCCACCGGATCATCCGGGTAAATTCTGTTTCATAGTCAATGGAGAACCTATTTTTATTCACGGAACCAATTGGGTACCCATGGATGCACTCCATAGCCGGGATCATTCTTTCGTAGACGAATCTATCCGCATGGCTGTAGAATTAAACTGCAATATGATACGTTGTTGGGGTGGCAACGTGTATGAAGATCATCATTTCTTTAATTTATGCGATGAAAACGGCATTATGGTATGGCAGGATTTTACGATGGGATGCACTTTCTATCCTCAACGCAGCTCATTTACACAAGCATTGGAAGAAGAGGCCATTTCCGTTGTATGCAAGTTACGCAATCATCCATCACTCGTTTTATGGTCAGGAAATAATGAAGACGATTGTGCACTGCGCTGGTCTTTGCAACCATTTAATATTAATCCAAATCAGGATGTAGTTAGCCGCAAGGTCCTCCCGGCAGTTATTTATGAGTTTGACCCTACTCGCCCTTATCTTCCCAGCTCTCCTTACTACAGCCAAGCGGTATATGAAAGAGGAAGTGCTGACCAATATTTACCAGAAAACCATTTATGGGGTCCCAGAGGATATTACAAAGACAAATTCTATACGGATGCTACCTGCTGCTTTGTCAGTGAAATCGGCTATCACGGCTGCCCTAATTTAGAAAGTCTCCAGAAAATGATGACAAAAGATGCCGTATATCCCTGGACAAAAAATCATGAATGGAATGATGAATGGGTTACCAAATCTGTTCGTAGATTCCCAGAATGGGGAAAGACATTCGATCGCAATAATCTTATGATTAATCAGGTACGTTTACTTTTTGGTGAAGTTCCCTCCAAACTGGATGATTTTATATTCGCTTCTCAATCCGTACAGGCAGAAGCTATGAAATATTTCATAGAAATGTGGCGTGGAAAGAAGTTTGACGACAAGACTGGTATTGTCTGGTGGAACCTGCGGGATGGATGGCCAGTGATCTCTGATGCGATTGTTGACTACTACAATTCAAAGAAGATGGCATATTATTTCATCAAGAATGTTCAACAGGATGTTTGTGTACTAATCAATGATGCAGAAGGCGGAAATTACCCACTGATAGGAACGAATGACACACGCAACGTACAAAGTGGTAATGTAACGGTAACAGATGCATCCTCGGGACGTAAAATCTATGAGAGCACTTTCCGTATTCCAGCCAATCAAAAGGTCAGAATAGCCTCACTACCGGAAGAAAGCGGTCAAGGAATCTATCTGATCCAATACCAGATCGGTAATCAGAAATTCATGAATCATTACCTATACGGCAAGGCACCTTTCAACTTGAAAGAATACAAGCGGCTGTTACAAAAAACCGGATTATACGCTAAAAAATAATAGTTATGAAAGAGAACTTGTTAGGAATTGACGTAGGAGGCACCAAATGCGCCATCATCTACGGTATCAAAGAAAACGACGAGCTACATATCATCGACAAAAAGAAATTTGATACGACCACAGTCGACGAAACAATAGACAGAATTCTCTGTGAAACCGAAAAGATGATGAACCTCCACCAGCTAACCCCTACTAACACAAAAGCGATTGGAATCTGTTGCGGAGGTCCTCTCAACAGTGAAACAGGCATCGTGATGTCTCCCCCTAACCTACCGGGATGGGACAACATCCCCATTGTGGCAATGGTGGAAAAAAAGACGGGCATTAAAACCAGTCTACACAATGATGCCAATGCCTGTGCTTTAGCCGAATGGAAGTTCGGAGCAGGAAAAGGAACTAAGAATATGGTCTTTCTCACATTCGGTACGGGACTGGGAGCAGGATTAATATTAAATGGCAAACTGTATACGGGCACCAATGACAATGCCGGAGAACTGGGACATATCCGCCTGTCGGATTTCGGTCCGATAGGTTACGGTAAAAAGGGCTCTTTTGAGGGATTTGCCAGCGGTGGAGGTATTGCTCAACTCTCCAAAATGTATGTGATGGAGAAATTGCAGACCGGACAGAAAGTTGAATGGTGTACCTTACAGGAACTAGATCAGCTTACTGCCCGAAAAGTGGCTGAAGAAGCTGCCAAAGGTGATAAATTAGCCCAAAGCATATATGAGACGTCTGCTATTTATCTGGGAAAAGGATTATCCATGGTGATCGATATCTTGAATCCGGAAGTCATTGTGATAGGTGGCATCTATACCCGGAATAAAAATATGATGGAACCCATCATGCAAAAGATAATCGATCAGGAAGCATTATCCTGTGCAAACAGAGTATGTAAAGTGAAACCAGCCGCCTTGGGAGAGCAGATAGGAGATTATGCAGCTCTTTCTGTAGCCGCTAACTTAACCGATTAACTATTATGAAAGAGCTTATTGAAACAACACTGGAAGAGGCTCGGCAAACGTTGGAGAGCTTTCTTGAGGAAACAACAACAGTCGGGATTATTTCACAGGCAGCCTCTACCTGCGCCGAAGCATTAAAAGCCGGAAATAAGATTATCAGCTGTGGTAATGGAGGTTCTTTATGTGACGCCACCCACTTTGCAGAAGAACTAACCGGACGTTACCGCAACAACCGCATCCCGCTACCGGCAATTGCAATCAATGACCCGGCTTACATGACCTGTGTGGGAAATGATTTTTCGTTCAACGAGATCTTCTCCCGCTATGTAGAAGCTATGGGATGTAAGGGAGATGTATTATTGGCCATCAGCACAAGCGGACATTCCGAGAACATACTGAAAGCTGCCGTACAAGCACACAACAATGGAATGAAAGTGATAGCGCTGACTTCAAAAGGAGAGAATGAACTGTCACGACTGGCAGACATTGCAGTCTGCGCGCCACGAGCAGCACATTCCGACAGAATACAAGAAATTCACATCAAAGTTATCCACATTCTGATTCAGGCAATTGAGGCAGAATTAGGCTTTGAATAATAACCTACTAAATTTAATCAATATGGCAATGAAAATGACACATATCAGTAAAACTCTATTGAGTATTGTTTGCACACTTTGGGGAATGTCCGCCTGCTCGGATGATTATAACAAATATGACGATTGCCCGGCTTGCAACTATTATCCTGTTGCAGTAGGGAATTCAACAGGAACTCCGGTTCATGCTATCGGTGTCGAGATGGATCCACACTTCTTCTCACAAAACATCACCCGCAATGATGGTTCAAAGGCTGAAGATTGGGAAAATATAGTTGTACAACGGGTAAAGAAAATGAAAGTACAACAATTCCGAATCATGATGCAGCCACAATGGTGGGAACCCTCCAATGACAACAACGATCCTAATGTCGCGGATATGAGCAAATTCACTTTTGATTCGGAAGAAATGCAATCTGTATACAAAGTATTGGATCTGGCCCAGGAGAATAATATCGGAGTGACATTAGTCGTATGGGGAGCCATTACCAATATCGACTTACTATCAGGCATTAACAATGGTCAAAAGCATTTCTTGTGTGATGCACGAAGTTATAACGTTAATCCGGGTTGGATTGCCGGTATAGATAACTATGAAGAATTTGCTGAAAACTTCTCCACAATGGTGAAATACCTGATTGAAGAAAAGCATTATACCTGTATCAATCAAATTACTCCATTCAATGAACCTGACAGTCATATAGCAGGTTACGGCCGCATCATGTGGCAAGGTGATTTTGAAACCATGGGTTGGCAGGACACCTACGCCCCCATGGTGAAAGCACTGGATGCCAAGTTTAAAGCAGATGGAATACGCAGTAAGGTACACTTCAACCTTTCTGACAATACAGACGGTACACCCGGATATATCGCTGCCTGTGTTTCCGCTTTCACAAACGATGAAGCCGACCTGTATAACTCTCATGTATACAAGTTTGACTACAACACCCCTAATTCGACTCTCGTAAATTGGGAACGTCAAAATATAGCTTCTGCAGGAGGTAAAAGACATTTTGTTGGAGAATTCGGTTTTCCTGGATACGGAAGTGCCCGTCAATATGGTATAGACACGTATACGCGAGGGGTACAGCTAATCCGCGTTGCTCTGAACTATCTGAATGCCGGTGCTTGCGGAGTAAGCTACTGGAGTCTGATCGATCAATATTATAACCGCAATGCCTCCTATTCGGAAATGCAGCAACTCGGTTTATGGAAATATCTAAAATCCGCTTATACCGAAGACCCAGATGTATATTCCAAAATCAAGGAAGACTACGAGGTACGTCCTCAATACTATGCATATAGTCTGTTGACACGTTTTGTCCGCCAGGGCGACGAAGTATATCCATTGGATCTCGGCGACGAGTTGATAGCCGGAAGTGCTTTTCTCAACACAGAGGGAAAATGGACGTATGTACTTTCCAACGCTACAGACAAAGACAAGATGATACAGTTGGAAAATGATAAAGAAGGTGCCAATGGAGAATACAATGTCTACAAATATATGGAAGGACGCCTACCGGAAGGTGATAATCTTATAGAATCAACAGAAACGGTCAACACGCAAGAGAATAACCTAAAACTTAAATTATCTCGTTCATCAATCAGGGTATTAGTACAAAAATAGAAGTATATACACCCCATTTAGTGGGGATATATATACACCGTATTGGGCATATATATTCACCATGTTAGCCATATATATCCGCCGTGCTGGATATATATGCCCACCAACCAAGTAATTTATCATCAAAAGTACACGAATGAAAAAAGAAATATCCATAGTAAAAATGCTCTCCGTCATGTTCGGATTCTTCGTTATGGGATTTGTTGACATTGTCGGAATAACCACGAGCTATGTGAAGAATGATTTCAGCCATCTCACCGATACGATGGTTAATCTCATCTCTCTATCCTGTTTCTTGTGGTTCCTGGTGCTTTCTATTCCCACCGGAATGTTAATGAATCGCATCGGACGCAAGAAAACCGTATTACTTAGCTTCGCATTCCATGTATTAGCTATGTGCCTTCCACTCGTTGCATATGACTTTACCGCCATATTAATCGCATTTGCCTTGATAGGTATCGGTAACACTCTATTGCAAGTTTCACTCAACCCATTAGTAACGGATGTCGTTGCAAACGATAAGTTGACAGGTACATTAACCCTAGGACAATTTGTCAAAGCAGTCAGTTCATTCCTGGGTCCTATCCTGGCAGCTTGGGTGACTGGTAGTTTTTTCGGATGGAAAATGATATTCCCCGTTTATGCCGGACTGTCACTGCTCGCTTTGATATGGCTATGGCTTACCCCTATACAAGAAAAACAACAGGAACGGAAGAACATTTCTTTCAAAGTCACTCTTGAATTATTCAAAGACAAATACATTCTTGCTTTCTTTATCGGTATTCTCGTGCTGGTAGGTGTAGACGTAGGTATCAATATGACTTTCCCTAAATTCCTGATGGAACGTTGTGATCTACCACTGACAGATGCAGGAATGGGAAATAGTGTGTATTTCTTCGCCCGCACTGTAGGAGCCTTTTTGGGTGGTATCCTACTGATGAAATATTCAGAAAGTAAATTCTATATTTATAGCGTCTGGATAGCTCTCGCAGGATTGATACTGATGACCATTAGCACTAATCTCTGGTTTATCCTCGGATGTGTAGCAGTTTTCGGGATAGGATATGCCAATCTGTTTTCCATCATCTTCTCTCTGTCTTTGAAACGTGTTCCCGAGAAAGCGAACGAAGTATCTGCACTTCTTATCGTCGGTGTATCTGGCGGTGCCGTCCTCCCGCCTATTTTAGGAGTAATTACCGATTCATTCCACAGTCAGTTATCTGCAATCATAGTACTTGCCATTGTATGGTGCTATCTGATCGGAATAATGAGAAAAATAAAAACCACATAAACCTATATTCTAATGAAACATTTCAAGAAAATCGAATCGAAATTCCTGTTCTCATTACTGATTATGAGTGTGTGGAGCATCATAGCCGTGGGTCAGACGACGGCTAAAATCTCCAAACACATTCCTGAAATCGAAAAATGGATTCAGAAACAATTCGCTAAAGGAAAAACACCTCCGTTCTCGTTTATATGTGACGGGAAACCTTCCGCAGAATTTATCCGCCAATGGGACTATTCCCAGCAAAAGATAGAATCCGAAGAAGCGGATGTGATAAAGTATCTCTTTACCTACTACAATCCTACCAACGGACTGAAAGTAGAATGTACCGTAAAAGGCTATCCCAGTTATCAGGCTGCCGAATGGGTATTGAACTTCACCAACAAAGGTACGAGCAACTCTCCCACTCTGGAACAAGTGAAAGTAGTGGACCTTGCCATGCAATACGCTTCTAAAGGAGAATTCAAGTTACACTATGCAGACGGAAACCATATCTCCAAATATGATTTCCATCCACGTTCGGTTACTCTGGCAACGGGTGAAACCAAACAGATGTCTCCACAAGGAGGACGCTCTTCAGAAGGGGACTATCTTCCTTTCTTCAACATTGAATCACCTGCCGGACAGGGAGTCATATTAGGAGTAGGCTGGTCGGGCACCTGGTATGCAGATGTATGCGCACAAGATAATCGTACAATATCCATGGCTTCGGGAATGAAAACCATGAAATTATACTTACGTCCACAGGAAACAATTCGTACCCCAAGTATCAGTCTGATGTTTTGGGAAAATATCGACCGGATGGCAGGACACAATAAATTCCGCCGTTTTGTCCTGGCACACAAGTCACGGAAAATCAACGGAAAATTTGCCGAATATCCTCTTTCCAGCGGATTCAACTATCGGGACCCCGCACCTTGTACGGAATACTCATGCCTGACAGCCGATTATGCCATTGCCATGGTGAAACGTTACATACAGTTCGGATTGAAGCCCGAAGTATTCTGGCTGGATGCCGGATGGAACACCGATGCTGCAGACTTCGAACATGGCAAGACCTGGGCCAACACAGCCGGTAACTGGACTGTAGATACATTGCGCTTCCCCAAAGGACTTCGTCCTGTAGCCGACGAAATACACAAAGTAGGAGCTAAATTCATGGTCTGGTTCGAACCCGAGCGTGTCATCCGTGGTACCCAATGGGCAGTAGAACACCCCGACTGGATGCTCGACATTCCCGAACACAACAATGACACCTACCTACTGTTCGATCTGGGAAATCCGGAAGCCTGCCACTGGATGAGTAAATATATAGGCGATATGCTCGAAGAAAACAGCATAGACTATTACCGTCAGGATTTCAATATGCAGCCGGATATCTACTGGGCAGCCAACGATGAGCCCGGACGTACAGGAATGAAAGAGATACGACACATCGAAGGACTATACTACTTCTGGGATTATCTGCTGAGCCGATTCCCGAACCTGCTCATAGACAACTGTGCCAGTGGGGGACGACGTATTGACTGGGAAACAATCGGCCGAAGCGCACCACTATGGAGGAGTGATTATTATCATTACGACGATCCGGACGGCTACCAATGTCACACGTATGGCCTGAATTTCTTCCTACCTTTACATGGAACAGGTAGTTTACAGACCGATCCGTATTCTTTCCGCTCAAGCGTCAGCACAGCTTTGATTTATAACTGGAAAATAACCGATAAAAATGCCTCCGTTTACGAAATGCAACGTTGTCTGAAAGAATTCCACGAAATCAGACCTTACTATTACGAAGATTATTACCCACTGACAGGTACAGAAGACATGACGCGGGATGATATCTGGCTAGCCTATCAAATGCATCGTCCGTCGGACGACAGTGGTATTATCGTTGCTTTCCGCAGAACCGCCTCCAAAGACAAAAAAATCACCGTCAGACTTTCAGGAGTGGATCCGGGAAAATACTATACAGTGACAGACATGGATAGCCGACAGAGCAAAATCTATCAGGGAAAAGAACTGACCAGTCAGTTGCCACTGATCCTCGAAAAGCCACATAGTTCCTTATTACTAAAATATAAAGTTACCAACGAAAAACCGAATAAAGAATGAAAAAAAGAATACTATATTATCTATTCATTCTGCTTCTGTTCCCTCATAATGGAACAGGACAGACGGTAGCCCGCATGAGCGACCGCCCGGTAAACACCAGCCAATGGATAACCACCCACTTTGCCCGCGGTGTAGTCCCTCCTTTCTCTTTCGAATATGGAGGTAAACCTTCACAGGAATTTATCAAAAGCTGGTCTTATACGGCTACGCGTCAGAAAAGTGACGATCCCAAGGTTCTGAAATACCTTTATACTTATCGTGAACCATCCGGAGGATTAAAAGTCGAATGTGAAGTGAAAGGCTTTACCGACTTCAATACGGTGGAATGGGTACTCCGTTTCACCAACCAGGGAAAGAAAAATACGCCGGAGATTGCCAACGTAAAAGTGTCTGATATCACATTCCGCTACCAGCATCCGGGAGCATTCAACCTTCATCATTCCGAAGGCAGCCATGCATCCAAATCAGATTTCAGCCAGCAACTTACAATCTTGTCTCCGGGTGATAATCTTTATATGAGACCGGAAGGTGGACGCTCTTCACAAATGCGTATGCCATTCTTCAATATTGAATCTCCGGCTAATCAAGGAGTTATCGTAGCCATCGGATGGACAGGAACCTGGTTTGCCGATGTGCGCTGTGCAGACCAGCAAAGCGTAGCGCTTACCTCCGGAATTGAACGTTTGAAAACCTATCTGTATCCGGAAGAGAGCATCCGCACTTCCAGTGTATGCCTGTCATTCTGGAACGGTTCCGACCGGATGAAAGGACACAACCAGTTCCGCCGTTTCGTGCAAGCCCACCACACTTGGAAAGTAGGTGGTAAACCGACCGTATATCCAATATCGACCAGTTTCAACTACGGTGATCCTACTCCCTGTAATGAATATACCTGCCTGACTACAGATTATGCCATTGCTATGGTGAAACGGTATGAACAATTCAAATTAGTACCCGAAGTATTCTGGCTGGATGCCGGATGGTACAATCACTCTGCAGATGTAGCCAATCATAAGAATTGGGCGAACACCGTAGGAAACTGGACCGTCGACTCTATTCGTTTCCCCGAAGGATTACGCCCCATCGCCGACGAAGTGCATAGAGTTGGTTCCAAGTTCATGGTATGGTTTGAACCGGAGCGTGTTATGAAAGGCTCAGCTTGGGCACTGCAACACCCTCAATGGATGTTGGATGCCAGAGGAAAAGCCAAACAGGAAGACTGGACAAGAGATGGTGAGCACGACTCTTATCTATTCAATCTCGGAAATCCGGAGGCATGTCGATGGATGAGTAAATATATCGGAGACTTCCTCGAAGAAAATGGCATAGACTACTACCGCCAGGATTTCAATATAGAACCGGAAGGTTTCTGGGCTGCCAATGATGAACCTGGCAGACAAGGTATCTGCGAAATCCGATACATTGAAGGACTTTATTCTTTCTGGGAATATCTGCTGAACCGCTTTCCGGGCTTGCTGGTTGATAATTGTGCCAGTGGCGGACGCCGTATTGACCTCGAAAGTATCTCACGCAGTGCACCGATGTGGAGAACAGACTACAGTTATGGAGAACCAATCGGTTATCAATGCCATACTTACGGATTGAACTTATACCTTCCCCTGCATGGTACAGGAACTGTGAGTGCCGATAAATTCACTTTCCGTTCCAGCCTCGGAACCTCTATTATCTACAACTGGAAAATAACCGAAGCCGGACAATCCATCTATGATATGCGCGACCGCCAGGCAGAGTTCAAAGAACTCCGTCCCTATTTCTATGAAGATTACTATCCGTTGAGTGGAATAAACAACATTACTTCGGAAAATATCTGGCTAGCATACCAACTTTATCGTCCGTCGGATGACAGCGGATACGTCGTAGCTTTCCGCCGCAAAGACAATCCGGACAAGAGCTATACTGTCAATTTATCAGGACTACACCCTGACCACACTTATATACTCACCAATAAAGATACAGGAGAGGCTATAAAGAAAACCGGTAAAGAACTGGCTAACGGCTTCACGCTGACACTGGATAACCCGCAAAGTAGTCTGATAATCAAATACCAAAGTTCAACAACTGCCATACAGAAACTTTCTGTAGGAAAGAAAACCGGTGTAAAGCTCCGTGCTATAGGTGCAGAACTAGATCCCCACTTCCTCTCACAAAATGTGACCCGCAATGATGGAGCCAAAGCTGAAGACTGGGAGCGCATCGTTGTGAAACGTGTCAAAGAAATGGGACTGCAAAGCTTACGGGTGATGGTGATGCCACAATGGTATGAGCCAAAGAATGACAATCCGGATGCATCCAAAATCGACTGGCATAATTTCACTTTCAACTCTGTAGAAATGCAATCACTCTACAAAGTATTGGATATGGCACAAGAACAGAAAATGGAAGTCACCCTTGTACTTTGGGGAGCCCCTCCGGGACATTTCCTGGCCGAAGGGAATTATGGTAACTGGGTAGTAGCCCCGACTAACTATGAAGAATGGAGCGAGAACTTTTCCGCACTTGTACAACACCTGCTCAACAACAAAAAATACACGTGCGCCAAAGAGATTACTCCGATCAACGAACCAGATTGGTCATATATCATCAAAGGTAAAGCTGCTCCCACCGCCGACTATATTGAAATGTGTAAAGTACTCGACAGACGTTTCAAAGAGGATGGAATACGAAATAAAGTACATTTCAGTCTTTCTGACAATTCAGACGGAGGTACAGGAACGCATAAATATCTGGCAGCCTGCACGAAAGGACTGGCGAACGTTGCTGACGTATTCAACTCCCACACCTATATCTTCGGCTACGAAACTCCGAACTCCACAATTCTGGATTGGGAAAAACAAAACTCTCAATTGGCCTCTTCAGTTGGAAAAGCCCATTTCATCGGTGAATTCGGAGGTAATCAATGCGTAGGTGCCACCAGACAAAAAGATATCGACTTGTATGAACGAGGAGTACTCATGACACGCATAGTCATCAATCTACTCAATGCAGGAGCAAGCGGTGTTAGCTATTGGAGCCTGATAGACCAATACTATGGTAAGGATGCAGACTACGGAGCAATGCAGCAACTGGATTTATGGAAGTATGTAAAGAAAACATACGCTTCGGAGCCATACTACAACGATATCAAAAGTGATTACGAGGTACGCCCGCAGTACTATGCCTATTCTCTGTTGACACGTTTCATACGCCCGGGAGCTGAAATCCATCCGATAGCAACACCGGAAGAATGGTATGCAGGAACTGCTGTTCGAAACACAAATGGCAAATGGGTATATGTTTTCGCCAATGGAATGGACCAGGAGAAAACAATAAGCCTCATCAACGAACATACGCAAGCCAAAGGGAATTATCAGGTTTACCGTTATATCAAAGACGGTTTACCTACCACAGACCAAATGTTGGCTCCGGACGCCCAGCCTCTCAAAGTGAACGATAAAATTCTATGTTTACTTCCGGCTCATTCTGTGATCGTCTTAAAACAAGAATAACTATGTACTCTATTTATTCATTAAACAAATAGTATTTATGAAAACACATTTCTACATTTTATTAATGCTTGGAATGGTATTCCTTTTGGGATGTGAAGACGAAAAGTTAGGCACAGACCTAGGAGTAACCAATGTAGTGCTTCCGGATATTTCGGAAGAATCCCTGGGCACAGAGATTACCATTCAGGGAAATGGCTTTATCGACTGTGATGTACTGGCTCTTTCTCCCCTTTCAGGAGGAACCGAACAGCCCATCTACATGGAAACCAGAGAAGTAGCATCCGATCATATCACGGTACTTTACCCCTCTACGGCCACCAAAGATTCTTATGGACTTGTATTGGTACGCGGTAGCAAAATGCGAACATTAGGCGTCATCAACAGTACTGTTGGAGTTATGCCCGACGAAAACCTGCGTAATGCCTTGTCTGCTCTTTTCCCTGATATATTTAAAGGAGAAAAGATATCTTCCAGTGCTAAATATGTCACTTTCACTGATGGCACATTAAATATCAGCGATAAAAATATCACTTCTCTGGAGGGACTCGAACATTTCAGCAACATTCGGAAACTGATCTGCAACAATAATGATATCAGTGAAATTCCTGCAGAAGTACTATCCAGACTGTCTGAACTGACTGCACAAAACACTGGTCTGACCAAACTGGAACTAGCCACTTCGGAACAGCCGAACACGACATTGGTATCTCTCAACATAGATGGAAGTACCAAACTAGAATCTGTCGACCTGTATTATTGTTATAACATTGAGAAGTTCTCTGCCCTAAACTGCAAACTGGTATATCTGGATGTACGCAATTACCACAGTATCTATGGCGGATGTCTGAACTACAACAGCACAGACTTCAAATTTACTTTCAGCGATGACGCAAGTAAAGAACGACTCCTGAAAATGGAATCCTGGTGGATGGACTCATACTACAGCAATAGCGGTTCTATCGTAGATGCCATCAATAATGGAGTGACAGTGGAAGGGTACGACTGGATGCACGACTATCCCGATGGAAACAACAACTATTATTACAGTTACGGAAAATATCAGAAGACAATGAAAAAGTACGGAGAAATTCCTGATACCAATCTGCGAAACGCACTCAAAGCATTGGTTCCGGATGTATTCGATGGAGATAAAGTTCTGACAGTGGCTGCTCTGAATACTGAATACTTCAAGAATAACACGACCCTTGATCTTAGCAATAAGGGAATCACTAATCTGGAAGGACTACAATACTTCTGCGGATACAAAAACCTCATTCTGGATGGAAATAATCTGGGAGAAATCGATCTTAGTAAATACGCAATCAGTACCAGCTACACGGCAGGTCCGGTAGATGAGAAAGGAATTCAGACTTTCAGTGCCAAGAATGCAGGATTAACCAAACTCATTTCTGGCGATCAGTATATGATAACCTCTATAGATGTGAGCAACAATCCGGGATTAGCATATCTGGATATAAACCGATGCAAATCCATCACATCACTAAATGCATCCGGTTGTCCGCTCACTTATGTCGATCTGCGTAATCTGGCAGGTACTTATTCCGTACTAGGTTACTCCGGTGGAGCTGTAGATGCCTCAAAGGTTCAGTTCTCATTTACCAACAGCTCTTCAACTCAAAGAAAGCTATTAGTAGAAGAATGGTGGATGGATAGCCCATGGAACGGCACAAGTCCATGTATTACCGCAAAGAATCAAGGTGTCCGGATAGAACGCTATGAATACATAGGATACGACAAGGATAAAATGTTGAGTTCATTTAATTAGACAGAAAACAATCTTAAACGTTATAGTTATGAAAAGAAGTTATTGGCTATACAAAATGTGCCTGCTGCTTGGGTTGGGAATCTGTATTCCCGTTACAGGAAATGCATCGGATATCGGAGATGCTACCCTGACACAGCAACAGTCTAAAATAACAGCCTCCGGAGTCGTCGTAGACGAGTCCGGTGAAAGCCTGATCGGAGCTTCCGTCATGGAAAAAGGAGCAGCAACGAATGGTACTATTACAGACATAGACGGTCGTTTCTCTTTATCGGTTGCCCCAAACGCTATACTGGAAATCAGTTATGTAGGTTATCAAAAACAGGACATTCCTGCTAAAAAAGACATGCGTATCATCATGCATCCGGACGTAGCGAACCTGGAGGAAGTTGTAGTGGTAGCTTACGGTACCCAGAAAAAGGTTTCCGTCATCGGTTCCGTAGCTTCCATTGATCGAAAAGATTTGATGAAATCCTCATCGCCCAACCTAAGTTCCGCTTTATCCGGAAAACTCCCTGGATTGACAACTATCCAGACCTCCGGTGAACCGGGACGTGACGAAGTCACCATGTTCCTGCGTGGTGCTGCCACTACAAACGGAACAAACCCGTTAATTATGGTAGATGGAGTAGCTGTAGACGATATGCGATCTATCGACCCAAACGAGATTGCCAATATCTCCGTATTGAAAGATGCTTCCGCAACAGCAGTATTCGGAGTACGTGGTGCCAACGGAGTGATAATGATTACCACTCGTAGAGGTGAAAAAGGAACTGCCCGTATCAGTGCCAATGTAGAGTTCAGCATGCAGGAAATCGCTTTCAAACCCGAACGTCTGGATTCATGGGATTGGGTCAGACTTCGCAATGAAGCACTCGTGAACGACGGAAATTCCGCTGAATTCTTCGGACCGGACATTGATAAGTTCGATTCATGGAAAACAGGCAATCCTGTAGATCCGGATTTTTATCCGAATAATAACTGGCAAGATATTTTGTTCAGAGATTATGCTCCCATGACCAGAGCCAACATGAACGTTTCGGGAGGTTCGGACAAACTTCAATACTTTGTAAGTGCAGGCTATCTGCATCAGGGAGGTATGTTCAACGTAGAACCTAAATCCAAGTTAGGATACAATGCCCAGTCTTCATTAGACCGCTACAACTTCCGCTCAAATATCGACTACAAAGTCAATAAATCAGTAAAAATAAACTTAAACGCTTCCTCTTATCTGGAACGGATCAACGGAACTTCCGCAAGTATGTCAAGTGTATTCAACAGCGCTTTGACCTCACGCCCTACTTCCATGTATCTCACCCCGGAAGGTGCATACGCTACTGATGCTATACGTACTTTCCCTATTGGTGCCGGATTATCCGTAGAAGATCCCGCCAACAATTCATTGAGTGCATATCCGCTAATCAACCGTTCGGGCTATCAACTGGAAACCAGATCGGGAATCAATGTTATCGGAGGAGTAGAAATAGATTTGGGATTTATCACTAAAGGGCTCTCTGTCAAAGGCCAGGTATCTTTCGACTCCAAAGGATTTGGGAAAACAATCGGAAAACGTTCCTATACCTGGTATACGTATCAGACATTAGCTTCAGGAGAGCATTTGTTTATCAATCGCCATCCTAGCCTGGAGGACGAAGACGGCCCGATTGAACTCACAAAGTCTTCCGAATCTTATTGGGTTA
Organism: Bacteroides sp. D2; assembly: GCF_025147085.1. Lineage (NCBI taxonomy): Bacteria > Pseudomonadati > Bacteroidota > Bacteroidia > Bacteroidales > Bacteroidaceae > Bacteroides > Bacteroides sp. D2. The sequence continues at coordinate 1,129,740 of NZ_CP102261.1, forward strand.
TGAACTTACAGGGACAAATCAACTATAACCAGACCTTCGCCGGAAAGCATAATGTCACTGCTATGTTTCTAGCTCAACGGGACATCAAAGAATCCAAAGAAACATCCGGTGACCTACTGCTTCCTTACAACGTCATCGGTATTGCCGGACGTGCAACTTATGACTATGACAGACGTTATTTTGCGGAGGTCAACGTAGGTTATAACGGCTCTGAACAATTTTCACCGGACAAACGATTTGGTCTCTTCCCGGCTGCCTCTTTCGGTTGGCTGATTACTAATGAGGGCTTCCTTCAGGATAATCCGGTTTTGACCAATCTGAAGTTAAGAGCTTCTTGGGGAAAAGTTGGTAACGACGCCTTCGGTTCAGCCCGTTTCCTTTATCTGGATAATATCAGTCAATATTCCGTAGTCACCGACAGTAAAGGAGATCATTGGTTATCCCCAAGCTTGGGATATGCTTCCAATGGTTCCGGTTGGGGACAAGGTTACAAGATAGCCGAAAACTACATAGGAAACAAAAGCATCACATGGGAAACAGCTGAAAAACAGAATTATGGTATAGACATATCCTTGTATCATGATCTTTCCTTCTCATTTGACTACTTTGTTGAAAAAAGAAAAAATATTCTGATTATCCCGCAGACTACTCCTATGATTCAAGGTCTTCCCTCATCCGCTCTTCCACTGATGAACGATGGTGAAGTAAAGAATCAGGGATTCGAAATGGTCCTCGGATATCAGAAACAATTCAAAAACGGGCTATCTGTTTCTGTTAATGCAAACTTCAGTTATGCCAAAAACAAAGTATTGGAATATGACGAGCCACTATTAGGTAAGGATTATGCTTATCGCACCCGCACCACCGGCTTCTCATTAGGACAAAACTGGGGATATATCATCGACCGCAGTTATGATCCTGAAAAAGGGCGTGACGGCACAGGATTCTTCTATAGCGACGAGAGTATTGCCAAGAGCGGACTGACTTATGAAGGTGTAGGAACACCGGAACCCGGAGACTTTATTTATAAAGATCTCAACGGAGACGGTGTCATCAATGACCGTGACAAGGCTCCCATTGGCTATTCCTCCCTATTGCCTCGCATCAACTACGGTTTCTCTTTATCTGCCAACTGGAAAGGATTCGATGTTTCTATCATGTTGCAGGGAGTAGGCCAATACAGCAAGACTTATTCAGGAGCCGGTATTTATGAAAGTAGCGGCAACTTTTACAAGATGCACATGGAACGTTGGAGTGAAGAGCGCTATAATAATCACGAAAAGATTACGTATCCTCGTCTGTCCAGTAGTGGCGGTCCGAGCTTGCAGCCCAACGACTTCTTTATCATGGATGCCTCGTATATACGTCTGAAAAATGCAGAAGTAGGATATACATTACCGGAAAGTATCAGCAAGAAAATCGGTGCTTCCAATGTACGTTTCTATTTAAGCGGTAATAACTTGTATACATGGACTCACCTCAAGACTGACAGCTTCGATCCCGAACAAAACAGTCCGGCAGCCTATCCGACAATGCGTACGTACAATGTAGGTTTGAATATTACATTTTAACGGCTAAAACAAAACCGATATGAAAAAAAGATTTATTTATATATGCATGTTTGCTTCCCTGCTCACATTCAGTTCTTGTAATGAAGCGTTGGATGTAGCTCCTGACGGAAGATTATCACTGGACGAAGTATTCCAGGATCCCGATCTGACTAAAGCTTATTTCAGTACTTGCTTTGACTATCTGCCTAAAAAGAGTTTGCGATATCATTTTTGGAGCAACTATCCCGTAGCACTTAGTGATGAAGCGTGGGATTGCACGGATGGTTCCGGTGCCGGCTTTGCACATGCCGCATCCGGCAACTGTACCACCACCGACTTCTATCTCGACGTTCGCAGAGATATGGGTGACACCTACTCAGAAGGAGGATACTGGCAGTTATACTGGGGGCAAATCCGTATTATCAACACATTCCTTCAACGGGCAGCCACCGCCGCCATACCAAGCGAAAGCGACCGTGACCGTTGGGTAGCAGAGGCTCATGTACTCCGTGCTTATTTCTATATGGAGTTACTGAAATGGTATGGTCCTGTGCCTATTGAGAAAGAGCCATACGGGTTAGACTATGATTATTCAACTCTATCACGTCCTACTTTCGAAGACTGTGCCCGATTCATTGTAGATGATTGCGAAATAGCTTTGCAATCCAGCAACCTTCCTTGGCGACTGACAACACTCAACGAGAAGATCAGAATGACCAAAGGCATCGCAATGGCTATCCGTTCCGAAGCATCTCTATTCGTAGCCAGCACTTACAACAATGGCGGCAAAGATCTTTGGGAATGGGCTTACACAATCAACAAAGACTGTCTGGAACAGCTGAAAGCCAATGGATATGAATTGTATACTAAATGTGCGGATACTGAAAAGTACTATAACAATGCTTATATGGAGTACTTTACGCTCAATAACTATATCGGAACAGATCCCAGTGATAAAGAAACAATCTGGCAAAGTACCGAAGGCTATTGGCCCGACCCATACACCAATCCTTTGTATGACGTTATCGGAGCTCCGGTATTGGGAAACGCTCAATTAACTATTGTTCCTTCCCAAGAATTAGTAGACGCCTATGATATGCTAGCAACAGGAAAGCCTGTACTGGATTTATCGAAACCTTATAACGATGAGAAGCATCTGTCACCTAATTATAACCCTAATAGCGGTTATGACCCAGCCAACCCTTATAAGGGACGTGATCCTCGTTTCCAGGCTACAATTTTTTATAATAACAGTCCTGTGCTGTTAGGAAAGGAACCGGCAGTAGTAGAAACGTACGTGGGAGGAAATAGCGAAATCCGTACAAGTGGAAATACGAACACACGTACCGGTTATTATTGGAGAAAAAGAATGGTAAACGGTAACTGTAAGGCAGCCGGAGTGGCTGGATATGATGGCCGTTTCCGTTTTTACCGATTAGGCAAAATTTATCTGAATGCTGCCGAAGCCGCTATTGAAAGCGGACACCTTACCGAAGGTCTGGAATGGATCAATGAAATCCGTCACCGCGCAGGTTTTGATCCTTCGGTTGATCTGTCGACAAACGACAAGAACGAAGCTCGTTTATTGGTACGCCACGAACGCCAGATAGAGCTGGCTTGTGAAGAAGACAGATATTTCGATATCCGCCGTTGGACACCTGCCAATGAGAATATGGAAAATGAGAAGTTTACCACAGGTATGAGAATCACCAAAAATGGAAACTCATTCTCTTATGAAAGAATCAATTTGGGAACGGACGGCAGCAAACCGAGTAAAATGAGTTATGAAAAGAAATGGCACGTATATCCTATCCCTGCCAGTGAAGCAGCCGTATTGGAAGGCACGACAGGACAAACGTGGCAAAATGCAGGATGGTAATCATAAAACAGAATGTATATGAAAAACAGAATAATCACACTTTTGTGCATCGTATGCCTGTTCACAGGCAATGAAGTATGCCGGGCACAAGTGCAAGAAGTTATATCCGGTGTGGTGCGGAATGAGAGCAACGAACCTTTAGACGGCGCAATCATTTCTGTTCCGGACAATCCCGAATACACCACAAGCAGTGACAAAGACGGAAAATTTATCATGGAGATTCCGTCGGGAGCCAGTATGGTCATTTGTAAGATTCCGGGATATCGGAACCAGACAATGAAATTCACTCTGAATAAACCGGTGGAGTTTCGTCTGATATCAGACATCGCCGGTCAGGATACATCTCTCGAAGTAGCCATGCTGCAGAAAGAGAGAAAAGGAGGTTATACAGGAGCAATCTCCACCGTTCAGGGAGAAGAGTTAGTTAAAACACCTAATAGCGGATTTTCAGCTACGCTGACCGGACGCTTGGCAGGATTGACTTCTATCCAATCCACCAGCACACCAGCCGATGATGCAACAACGATGTATATACGTGGTCTGAATTCCATAAACGGTAATTCACCTTTGGTTGTACTCGATGGAATTCCGGCTCCATTATTCGATATGAATACACTCGATGCCAACACTGTAGAATCTGTCAGTATTCTGAAAGATGCCGCAGCTAAAGCATTATATGGTCCGCGAGCTTCTTCCGGAGTAATTCTTATTACTACAAAAAGAGGCGAAATAGGACGTACTAAAGTAAATGTGAACATGGACTTCTCCATACAACAGGCTACCCAGCGTCCTAAAATAGTAAGTACCGGTGAATACGCACAAATGCGTAACCAGGCCTTACTCAATGACGGTGGCACTCCACTCTATTCTTTATATGAAATAGCCGGATTTACAGATGGAACTATGCCGGGACACGACTGGTATGACACTTTTATGAATGACGCAGCCAGTATGCAACGTTACAATGTCAATATCAGCGGAGGTAACAACCGGGTTAAATACCTTGTTAATGCCGGTTATCTTCACCAAAACAGCCTGATTGATGCAGAGAAGAATGATAATTATAATCCTGCACTCAAATTGCATCGCTTCAACATTTTAGCTAATGTGGACGTCACTCTGCATCGTTATCTAAACTGTTTCCTTAACACAAATGTCACTATCGACCGGATGAATCAAGGATACAACGGGACAGGAGATATCATGAATTCGATCTATCAGATGGCCCCCACCGTACCTGGACCTATCACCGAAGACGGAAAAGTGATTACTGCAGAATACAATGAATATCCTACTTACGGACTTATCAACCGTTCCGGATATAGCCATCAAACAGGTATCAATCTGAATGTCGCTTATGGAATGAATCTGGATCTGGGATTCCTGACTAAAGGATTGAGCGTAAAAGGAATAGTTGGTTATGAAGCAAACTATGACGGAACAATCTATGGTTCTACCGACTACGCACGTTATGCAGCCAATGGCAGCGGACTTTTCGGTACTCACACCACTCTTCCTCTAAGTTTAAGCAAGACCGCTAATATGCGCTACTTTATCAACTTCCAAGGATTCATCAACTATAATCGTATTTTTGGAGGCAGACATGAAGTAGATGCATTTGTCAGCTATTTCAATGAGAATATGATGAAAAACGGTGATCTCCCATACGATCGTTTGTCATTGATGGGACATGTGAAATACGGCTATGATTCACGATACTATATACAGGGAGACTTTACCTACGATGGTACAGAACAGTTCAGACCGGGTAACCGTTTTAAATTCTTCCCGACAGTATCTGCCGCTTGGGTGGTATCCAACGAAAGTTTCCTGAAAGACACAGATTGGCTGTCCTTCCTCAAAATACGCGCATCTGCCGGATGGCTGGGTAATGACCAGATATCTGACACCCGTTTCCTGTATGCTACGGATGTACGTTATAAAGATGCAGGTTACTTACTAAGCAACTACTATGGCTTTCACACTGTAGAAGGTATGCAAGGTAATCCATATATCCACTATGAAGAATCTTTCCAGCAAAATTATGGAATAGATGTTACCTTATTCAACTCACTAGGTATCACATTTGATTATTGGAACGTGAAACAGACCCAAATGGCTATCCAAGATAACAGTGTATCTTCTGCACAAGGTATCGCCAGTGAAAATCTGCCATTTGAAAATCTGGGTAAGATGAACAACAAAGGATTTGATATCGAACTATCTTATATCAAGAATCTGAAATGTGGATTAAGAATGACTATCAGAGGGAATATGGGATACAATAAAAATGAAGTGACTGACATAAAAGAGTTGAACCGTACCGCCAGCGGATATTACTATCCATATCGTAAAACCGGCTATTCTGCAGGACAACAGTTCGGATATCTGATTGACTATTCCAACGGAAACGGCTACTATAATAGCCAGGAGGAAATAGATAAAAGCGGTCTGCGATTCTCTGGTGCTTCTCCGCGCCCAGGTGATTTCATTTACAAAGACTTAAATAACGACGGAAATATAGATGAGCGTGACCAGGCACCGATGGACAAAGCCCAGACACTACCTACACTTTCTTATGGTGGTTCTATTCAACTGGAATACAAAAACTTTGACCTGTATGTTCAGTTACAAGGTGTATCAGGTACAGCAGCCTATTACAGTGGATGCGGTATCTTCGATAATGCTTACCAAGGAGTGTACACAGACCTGCACCGTAATGCCTGGACAGCAGATCGCTATGCGGCAAATGAAAAAATCAGCTATCCGGCTTTGACCACAGGAAGCTCTTCAAGTCTCCAATCGAATGAATTCTTCTATTCCAAAAATAACTATATGAGATTGAAGAATGTAGTATTAGGTTATACACTTCCTAAACGTTGGAGCAGTAAGCTGAAACTGGAGAAAATGAGATTCTATATCAGCGGAGCCAATTTGTTGACCACCTCATCTCTCAAGTTCGATAATCTGGACCCGGAACAATATTCCTACTCTGTATACCCCATTTACAGAACATTTAACATAGGACTTAACCTGAATTTCTAAAGACTGAAGTTATGAAAATAAATAAAATCATATCAGGAGTATTCTCCTTGCTCATATTATCCTCATTCATAGGATGTACTGAAATTGAAGATCATCCGGACGGCCGTACGGATTACAGCGATTTGTTTACCACGAACCGTAAAACGTATACTTATATGAATCAATGTTATGGATGGATTCTGAATTACGGAATGAACTATAACTATACCATGCTAGCTGGTTGTACGGATGAAGCCAAAGATTCCTGGGAACTACAGAACGGAGTTACCCGCAAATGGAATGAAGGACAATTATCTCCCTTCAGCAATCCGCTGGAGGGCATCGAAGGAAATCCGGAAAACTACAATTATTATTATCAAGGGATTCGTGCCTGCAACATCTTTCTTGCCAATATTCCTACTGCCAGTGTCTACTCAGAAGATATCCGTAACAGTTTCAAGGCACAGGTACTTACATTACGCGCTTTCTATTATCTTCAATTGGTGAAACGTTATGGAGGTGTTCCCATCATAACAACTCCCGACTACGATTATACCAAGGTTAAAAGAGGTACATTTGGCGAGTGTGCCCGCCAAATATTAGCTGATTGTCAGGCTGCTATTGATATTCCCACTGTTGAAGAATGGGGATGGCGTTCCTTAGATAAGGAGAACTACCGTCACGTTATGACAAAAGCCATCTGTGCAGCCATCCGTTCACAGATATCACTCTATGCAGCCAGTCCTCTGTACAATGACGGAACAATCACTTGGACAGAAGCCGCAGAAATTACTAAAAAGTCTCTGGATGACTGTCTGGCGAACAATTATGAACTTTATAAGAAACAGCCGAATGCTACAGCAGGTTATTCTCCTTATGATGTGTATTTCTATTCGCGCACTGACTTGCCGGTAGTTAATGACAAAGAAACCATTATGGAAGTTGGACAGATGTATATGTGGAATTATGCTGGCCTGCCAACTACCGACGGCCAGACAGATGCCGGTGCGTGTCCGTCGCAAGAGCTACTTGATGCCTATGAAGTTGTGAACGGTGACATGACAGAATCTTATCCTCTGCTCAATTTAGAGACCCCTTATCTAGATGCCAATCATCTGCAGCCTAACTTGAATTCGGCTGTTCAAGGTCTCTACAATCAAGCCAAACCGTATGAGAATCGTGATCCGCGTCTTAAAGCTTCTATTTATTATGATGGTTCCAAACTAAACCTGGAAACCGGTGCACTACTCTCAACCAAGACAGGAGGAAACTGTGCACTTGATCCCAGTAATGCACGTTACACCTGTACCGGCTATTATACACGTAAGTTCTCGCATTATAAATCCGGACGTTCCGGCAATCTGGATGGCTACTTCAAAGAGTTCCGCCTGGCTGAATTATATTTGAATTATGCAGAGGCAGCTAATGAAGCATCCACTACCGGAACTGTACCCAATGATGCGGTAGACGCAGTCAATGCAGTACGTTCCAGAGTAGGTATGCCAGACATTCCTTACGGATTATCCTGTGAGCAATTTCGTCTGCGAATCAGGAACGAAAGACGCGTAGAACTTGCTTTTGAAGAACACCGCTTCTTTGATGTACGCCGTTGGAAGATACTGGATCAAACAGACAAAGTAATCACCGGAATGAAAGCAAACTCAGATGGAAGTTACTCCCGTTTTGTAGTAGATAATAACCGAAAAGCATATAGTGAAAAATTCCTATTATATCCAATACCGGGTGACGAAGCAATCCGGTTACAGAATGCTTCAGGAACTAACTGTCAGAATCCGGGCTGGTAATCAAATCTAAAAAATACAGATTATGCAAAAGTGGTTATTAACTATTATTATTGCCATACTTCCTGTTATCACTGCATGTTCTAAAACCGATACGGAAGTATCTGTACCGGAAGAAGAAACAGGAAAGAAAACAGAGATTAAGTTCCTCCAACTCAACTTATGGGTGGAGTGTACCAAGGTGGAGCATGCTCCGGAATATCTGATAGAACAGATTGTTGCCCTACAGCCAGACATTGCTACATTTTGCGAATTATATAAAGGTCCGCAAGACGATCCCGTAATGCCTAAACTAATGCAAGGGCTTAAAAATAAGGGACTCATCTATTACGATGCACGAATAGACGGAAGAGCGGTCATATCAAAATATCCGATCAAAGAGACAGAACGCATCAACAAATGGATGTTCAAAGCGATTCTGGATGTCAATGGGAAACGAGTGGCCGTTTACCCGGCACATTCGGAGTATCGTTACTACACCTGTTACTATCCCCGGGGGTACAATGACGGTAGCGTTAATTGGGATAAACTTCCGGCTCCTATCACTGATGCAGACAAGATACTTGCTGTCTGCGAAGAATCAGACCGTATAGAATCCGCCCAAGCTTTTATCAACAACGCTGCCAAAGAGCTAGAGCAAGAAGCACTCGTGTTTTTTGCCGGAGATCTGAATGAGCCTTCTTATCTGGATTGGCAGGCCGATACAAAAGATCTATTCGATCATCGCGGATGTATCGTCAATTGGGGAACTTCCAAATTGTTGGTTCAACGGGGATATAAAGATGCCTACCGGGTAATTCATCCCGATCCGGTGAAATGTCCGGGATTCACTTTTCCTGCAGACAATAAATCAGTCATTCCAGAGAATCTCTCATGGGCACCGGAGGCAGATGAACGCGAACGAATTGATTTCGTTTACTATTATCCAAATAAAAATCTACAAATAAAAAATGCCCAGATAGTAGGTCCAACAGGCTCTATTGTACGCGGAAAAAGAATAGAAGAACAAACCAAAGATCCAATCATTCCGCCCGTAAACAATCAGTGGCCAAGCGATCATAAAGGAGTGCTGATTACGTTTTATATCAAAGAGTAATAACAATGATTAACAGGATGCAAAAGTGGATATACATCATTATACTCCTGACCGGATACTCAATAAAAAGTTATCCACAGGAGACCATAAATCTCAATATTCCTGTTGAGCAAAACTGGATGTTCGATAACGAACATCCAGTACGCTTCATGCTGGAATTGACATCTGCACAGTCAGGTTTTTCGGATAGGATACGTATGGACATTGCAACAGATTTCGGCAATGCTGTATCGTCTACCTTTATAACCTACTCTTTCGGAACAGATTCGATAGCTCCCGGTGGAGGCTTTCGCAGTCGTGCATCAGTCACTCTCACGAATCTCACTCCCGGGTTTTACCAGGCTTGTTTCATTGCTGGCACCGACACTCTGAAACATTTCTTCTTTGGATACGAAGCCGAACAGATTTTATCCAAACCGGATGGTCTCCCTAACTTAAAAAGATTTTGGAATAAAACCATCACCGAACTTAAACGTGTACAACCTGTCTATAAAATGACACGTCTACCTGAATCTTCGAAGCCAGAGCGTGATGTTTACGAAGTAGAAATGTGCTCGCTTGAAGGAGAAATCTTACGGGGGTATTGGGCAGTCCCTACAGATGGTCAGAGTCATCCGGCCGTAGTGGTTTATCAAGGTTATGATGCCGTCACCTGGATTCCCGGTCCCGACAACTATCCCGGTTGGTGTATCTTGGTCATTCCACCCCGTGGACAAGGCCTCAACAAACCTTATAACCGCTTTGGTGAGTGGATTGCTTTCGGACTGGATTCACCCAAACATTACTATTACAGAGGTGCTTTTGCTGATACAGTCCGCAGTATTGATTTTATTTTTGCTCAGCCATGCTTTGACGGACAAAACCTTTTTGCTACAGGTATTTCGCAAGGTGGAGCGCTCACATTAGCAGCAGCGTCACTCGACCATCGTATTTCCGCAGCTGCGCCTATCGTACCCTTTCTGTCAGACTATCCCGATTATTTTCGTTTGGTTCACTGGCCTGCCAGCTTGGTATTCGAAGGAGCTGCCCGGCAGAATATTGACAAAGATAAAATATTCTCATTACTAACTTACTTTGATTTGAAGAATCTGACCGGATGGATCAAATGCCCAGTATTAATGGGATTCGGACTTCAGGACAACATTACACCACCACATACAAATTTTGCAGCATACAATCACATCCGTACACCTAAACGCTGGATATGCTACCCTACATCAGGACACTTTGCAGCTTATGAGAACATGGACTCATGGATTGCTGAAAGTACTCGTTTTTTCAATCAGTATGTAGTGTGGTAATAATCTGAACTGATAAAAACGAAACAGGCACAAACACTATAACAAGAGGTTAGTTAGGTTAGAAACCGGAAGAGTAATTCTGTTAAATAGAATTCTCTTCCGGTGTTTTATAGTTACTTTCTTCTAATAAGGTTCACTGAAATCGAATAAAAACAATATATTTGCATAGATGTAAACACCTTAAAAAATAAATTAGTGAGAAAAGTAATTCTTTTATTTCTGCTATTTTTAAGCGTAGCTGGAGTCCGCACACAAGGTCAAAACATCACTTTTAGCCACTTGACCACGGACGACGGACTCTCCCAATTTTCTGTCAATAGCCTTTATATTGATGAACGGGGAATTATATGGATCGGCACGCGTGAAGGACTGAACCGGTATAACGGTAACGATATCAAAAGTTTCAAACTTAATAAAAACGATCCGAACAGCTTGTTCAGCAATACAGTGCTGCGCATCACCGGAAACAAAAACGGAAAGGTATACCTGCTCTGTACGGACGGGGTGGCAGAATTCGATCTGACCACACAAAGATTCAAAACGTTGCTGCAAGGCAATGTGGATGCTATTTATTTCAACGAGAAATTATATATCGGGAAAAGAGAAGAAGTATTTGTATATAATGAAAGTACGGGAAACTTCGATCTCTACTATCATCTTGCCGGAAAAGATATCACCCTCTCCTGCCTCCACCTGGACGAAAAGAAAAATCTGTGGATGGGAACTACCAGTAACGGACTTTACTGTTTATCGGGAGACAAAAAGATTTCCCAACCTGTCACAAGAGGTAATATCGCGAGTATTTACGAAGATTCGTCTAAAGAATTATGGATCTGTACCTGGGAAGAAGGACTCTACCGGATAAAAACAGACAGTACCATTGAGAACTTCCGTCATGATCCCAAAAATCCAAACAGTATTTGCGCCGACTTCGTAAGGAGTTGCTGTGAAGATAATGCAGGAAATCTATGGATAGGAACCTTTCACGGATTAAATCGCTATGAAAAAAGCACAGGTAAATTCCAACTTTACACTGCCAACGCGAACAAACCCGACGGACTCACCCACTCCTCCATCTGGTGCATCGTCAAAGATGAACAAGGAACAATTTGGCTGGGTACTTATTTCGGAGGTGTCAACTATTTCAATCCGGAATATGAAATCTATACACGCTACAAGACAGGAGATACAGAAAAAGAAGGTTTAAGTAGCCCGATTGTCGGCAGAATGACTGAAGATAAAGACGGAAACTTATGGATTTGTACTGAAGGCGGTGGCGTGAATGTGTACGACCGGAAAAATAACACCTATCGGTGGTATCGCCACGAAGAGGGCAAAAATAGTATTTCCCATAACAACGTCAAAGCAATCTATTACGACCGGACTAATGAAATTATGTGGATAGGTACACACTTGGGAGGATTGAACAAACTCGACCTGCGTACCAACCGTTTCACAGTCTACCGGATGAAAGCCGGAGACCCAACCTCACTACCTTCGGATATCGTCCGAGACATTGTACCTTATAAGGACAAGCTGGTTGTCGCCACACAAAACGGTGTTTGTCTTTTCAATCCGGCAACAGGCACTTGCCAACAACTCTTCAAAGAGACTAAAGAAGGAAGAGGTATTGGCATGGTAGCCAGTCTTTGCATTGATAAAGACGGTACATTGTGGATTGCGGCTACCGGAGAGGGTGTTTATTCTTACCGGTTCGACAGCGGTAAACTTACTAATTATCCGCACAATCCCGCTAATCCAAACAGTCTTAGCAACAATAATATCAACAGTATCATGCAGGACAGTAACGGCAATCTATGGTTCTGCACCTCCGGAAGCGGTCTCGACCGTTACCGTAAGGCAAGTGATGACTTTGAAAACTTCGATGTACAGACAGATGGTTTATCCAGCGACTGTATCTACGAAGTATGCGAATCGTCCATACAGAAAGGTGACTTATTGCTGATTACCAATCAAGGATTCTCACAGTTTGACTATCCAAGCAAGAAATTCTATAATTACGGTACGGAAAACGGATTCCCGTTGACTGCCGTCAATGAAAACGCACTATTTGTGACACATGACGGAGAAGTATTCCTTGGCGGTATTCAGGGAATGATTTCTTTCTGGGAGAAGAAGTTACATTTCACTCCCAAATCATATAATATCATTCTTTCCCGCCTGCTTGTCAACGGAAAAGAAGTAGTTCCGGGAGATGAAAGCGGCATCCTGGAACAGTCGATCTGCCACACTCCGGAAATCAGTCTGAAAGCGAATCAATCGATGTTTAGCATCGAATATGCCACTTCCAACTTCATCCCTGCCAACAGAGATGAAATTCTCTATCGCCTGGAGGGTTTCTCAGACGAATGGAACCATACTTACCGGAAGCAAACGCTGATTACTTATACAAACCTGAATCCGGGTAAATATACCCTTGTCATCAAATCACAGAGGGAAGGAATAAAAGAGGCCAGACTGCTGATTATCGTACTCCCTTCATGGTATGAGACATGGTGGGCTTACCTGATTTATACCATTGTCACTATCAGCCTGTTATGGTATCTTATTCAGAACTATAATTCGCGCATCAAACTCCGTGAGTCTTTGAAGTACGAAAAGAAGCATATTGAAGACCTCGAAGCATTGAACCAGTCGAAACTCCGTTTCTTCACTAACATCTCGCACGAATTCCGCACACCGTTAACGCTGATCGTGGGACAAGTGGAAACTTTGTTGCAGGTGCAGACATTTACGCCTAATATATATAATAAGGTGTTGGGAATCTACAAGAACAGTCTCCAATTACGGGAACTGATTACGGAACTACTTGATTTCCGTAAACAGGAACAGGGTCACATGAAGATCAAAGTTAGCCAGCACAATCTGGTTAACTTCCTGTATGAGAATTATCTGCTCTTCCTCGAATATGCGAGCAGTAAACAAATCAACTTCAAGTTCAACAAACAGAAGGATGACATTGAAGTATGGTATGACCAAAAACAGATGCAGAAAGTGATAAACAACCTGCTGTCTAATGCAGTGAAGCATACCAAGGCCGAAGATACGATTTCGATTAATGTATCGCAGGAGAAAGACCATGTCATCATTGAAATAAAAGATACCGGTACAGGTATCGCCGCTGCCGAAATTGATAAGATATTCGACCGTTTCTACCAGACCGAACATCTCAACTCGCTGAATACCGGAGCCGGTACAGGCATCGGACTGGCACTGACGAAAGGAATTGTGGAACTTCATCACGGCACAATCCGGGTAGAAAGCGAACCGGGCAAAGGAAGCAGTTTCATTATCACCCTCAAACTAGGCAAGGAACACTTCACAGAAGAGCAAATAGCGAAAGATGATACGGAAACCATCCAGCAAACAGAGACTATTGTTCCTTCAGTAGAAATAATCCCTGATTCGGAATGGAAAGAAGAAGATAACAAGCGCATCGAAGACGCCAAAATGCTGATAGTGGAAGACAATGAATCTATCAAGCAGATGTTAGTCGGTATTTTCGAAACATTCTATCAAGTCAGTACGGCTTCCGACGGAGTAGAAGCATTAGAAATGATACAGAAGGATATGCCGAGCATCATTTTAAGTGATGTCGTAATGCCACGCATGTCGGGTACGGAACTTTGCAAACAGATCAAGACGGACTTTAACACTTGCCATATTCCGGTGGTATTATTAACTGCACGTACTGCTATAGAGCACAATATCGAAGGTTTGAAGATTGGTGCGGATGATTATATCACGAAACCGTTTAATACCAATCTTCTGATTTCCCGCTGCAATAACCTGGTTAACTCCCGCCGGCTATTGCAAGAGAAGTTCAGCAAACAACCACAGGCTTTTGCCCAAATGTTGGCTACCAACCCGATGGATAAGGAGATGCTCGACCGCGCGATGGCCATTATCGAACGCCATCTGGACAATACGGATTTCAACGTTAATATCTTCGCCCGCGAAATGGGTATGGCACGTACGAACCTATTCACTAAACTGAAAGCAGTTACAGGCCAGACCCCGAATGATTTCATCCTAAGCATACGTCTCAAAAAAGGCGCTGTCATGTTAAGGAATAACCCGGAGCTGAATATCACGGAGATCTCTGACCGGATTGGGTTCTCCTCCTCCCGCTATTTCAGTAAATGTTTCAAGGAGATTTATCACGTCAGTCCGCTGGCTTATCGTAAAGGAGAAGAGAGCGAAGAAGAAGGAGACGGAGAAGAAACAGATTAGCAGGTAACTATACAAGCACTCTTGCAAAATAATCTTATATTATTAGGCACGGATCACACGGATTTCACGGATTAAAAAACGATGAGTATGAAAACAACAGCGTTAATCCGTGTAATCCGTGCCTAAATTTATGATATAAACGGTTTCTTAGTCCGGACATCTTCGCCCGAATAAAGAAGGTAACTTCTTAAGTGTACTATTTTGTACTTCACTTGTACATTCCTACTCATTCTTTTTCTTCCAATCGCTTATCTTTGTGTTCATTACATTATTTCCTAAAACATTCAGCATTATGAAAAACGTTTCGCGTCTACTTCCCCTATTGTCCGGCATCGTCACGCTGTCAGGATGCAGTCATGCACCCCAAAAGAGCAATGGGCAGAATAACCAAAAGCCTAACATTATTTATATATTTGCAGATGATCTCGGCATTGGTGATTTAAGCTGTTATGGAGCAACGAAAGTGAGTACTCCCAACATCGACCGGTTGGCAGGACAAGGAGTACAATTCACCAATGCTTATGCAACTTCTGCCACCAGCACTCCTTCCCGTTTCGGACTCCTGACAGGTATGTACCCCTGGAGACAAGAAAACACAGGAATCGCTCCCGGCAACTCTGAACTCATTATCGACACTACCTGCGTCACCATGGCAGATATGCTGAAAGATGCAGGATACGCAACCGGTGCAGTAGGCAAATGGCATCTGGGACTCGGTCCGAAAGGTGGAACCGACTTTAACAACCGGATTACCCCTAATGCACAAAGCATCGGTTTTGACTACGAATTTATTATTCCGGCTACCGTAGACCGTGTACCTTGTGTATTTGTAGAAAACGGACATGTCGTAGGACTTGACCCCAATGATCCTATCACCGTAAGTTACGACCACAAAGTCGGCGACTGGCCTACGGGAGAAGAGAACCCGGAGCTCGTCACTTTAAAACCCAGCCAGGGACACAACAATACAATTATCAACGGCATTCCCCGTATCGGCTGGATGACCGGAGGAAAATCCGCCCTTTGGAAAGATGAAGACATAGCCGATATCATCACCCATAAGGCTAAGAATTTCATTGCATCCCATCAGGAAGAACCCTTCTTCTTATATATGGGTACGCAAGACGTACATGTACCGCGCATCCCCCACCCACGTTTCGCAGGCAAAAGCGGACTCGGCACTCGTGGCGACGTCATCCTGCAACTGGACTGGACTATCGGTGAAATCATGCACACACTGGACAGCCTCCACATCGCAGACAACACTATCCTGATCTTTACCAGCGATAACGGTCCTGTTATCGACGACGGCTATCAAGACCAAGCTTACGAACTTCTCAACGGACATACTCCGATGGGTATCTACCGTGGTGGGAAATACAGTGCTTACGAAGCGGGTACACGCGTTCCATTTATTGTCCGTTGGCCTGCCCGGGTGAAGCCGAACAAGCAACAAGCTCTTTTCTCTCAAATAGATGTGTATGCATCGCTCGCCTCACTTTTGGACCAACCTTTACGCAAAGGAGCTGCCCCCGACAGTCAGGAACATCTGAACGTTCTCCTCGGCAAAAATAATACAAACCGTGAGTATGTCGTTCAACAGAATCTCAATAACACACTTGCCATCATAAAAGGTCAATGGAAATACATCGAACCGAGCGACGGCCCCGCCATCGAACATTGGACGAAAATGGAGTTAGGCAACGACAAACAGCCTCAACTTTACGATTTATCCTCCGATCCATCGGAGAAAACGAATGTATCAAAACAACATCCCGACATAGTGAAAGAGTTATCCGAATTACTAGAATCCATAAAAGAGAAATAGTTTATGAGAACAGAAAAATTGTATGATTTTGCACCAATCTTGAATAATTCTATCCATATTAGAATATTCAATCCGTCTATCTTTGCAAGCGTAGATTCAATAAAATCACTTAATTTTTAATATATGAAAAAACATTTATCCACTCAAACTAGAAAAAGGATGCTCTCCTCCATCGGACTGATCTTATTTTCTGTTTCTTTTGTACTTGCACAGGTACTTGTTAAAGGTACAGTGAAGGACAACTTAGGAGAAGGAGTGCCGGGAGCCAGTGTTCAGGTACAAGGTACTTCACAAGGAACAATCACTGACCTTGATGGTAAATTTGCTTTTAACGTACCCAATAAGAATTCAATATTGGTTATTTCTTTCATTGGTTATGTCACTGTAGAAATAAAGGCGGACACTCAAAAGCCAATGGTTATCACATTGAAGGAAGATACAAAGACATTGGACGAAGTGGTAGTAGTCGGCTATCAGGAAATACGCAAGAGAGACCTGACGGGTTCTGTTGCCAAAGCCAGCATGGCAGAACTGCTTAGCACTCCGACTGCTTCTTTCGGCGAGACATTAGGCGGACGTATTGCCGGTGTCAACGTAAGTTCGGGCGAAGGTATGCCGGGCGGACAGATGAACATCGTCATCCGTGGTAACAACTCTTTGACACAGGACAACTCTCCTCTTTATGTCATTGACGGTTTCCCGGTGGAAGACCCCTCCATAGCCGCAGCCATCAATCAGAATGATATCGAGTCACTCGACTTCCTGAAGGATGCCTCTGCTACTGCTATCTACGGTGCCCGTGGTGCCAACGGTGTCGTGATGATTACAACCAAGAAAGGAACAATCGGCCAACCTAAAATTAAATATGACGGAAGTTTCGGTATTCAGCATATCACCAAAACAATTCCGATGATGGATGCCTATGAATTCGTCAAACTACAGGCAGAACGTAGTCCCAAAGATATGGAAACTACCTACTTCATGAATTATGACGGCAAGAAATGGGGATTGGAAGATTATAGAAATATCCCGCAATATAACTGGCAGGATGAAATCTTCCGCAGCGCATGGATGCAAAGCCACAATGTCAGCCTGACCGGTGGTTCGGAAGGAGTTCGTTACAACGCTTCTTTATCTTATTATGACCAGGACGGTATCTTGTTGGAATCAAACTACAAGCGTATACAAGGCCGTATGGGTACTACCATTCAAAAGAAGAAACTGAAAATCTATCTGACAACCAACTATTCAAGCACTACAACCACCGGTGGTTCTCCTTCTCAGAACTCATACAGTGGTATGAATAACCTGTTCTATAGTGTATGGGGATATCGCCCTGTGACAGAACCGGACAGACCATTAAACTCGTTGATGGACAATATTATGGACGATGCGATAAACAATACCAACGACTATCGTTTCAACCCTATCATGTCTTTGAAAAACGAATATCGTAAGACGTACGCGAACTATATCCAGTTCAACGGATTTGCAGAATATGAATTTATCAAAGGATTGAAGTTGAAAGTTTCCGGCGGTTACACGTTCGATACCCGCAAAGGGGAAACATTCAACAACTCGAAGACCCGCTATGGTAATCCGAAATCATCCGATAAGGTAAATGCAGAAATCTACCATTCTCAACGTGCAACATGGTTGAACGAAAACATTCTGACCTATCAGACCAATATCAAACGGAAGCATTTCTTTAATAGTATGGCAGGTGTAACCCTGCAAAATTCCGACTATGAATACTATTCATACAAAACAGTGCAAATTCCAAACGAAGCACTCGGAATGGCAGGAATGAGTGAAGGAACTCCGAGTACGACCAAATCATTAAAGAGTTCCTGGTCTATGCTTTCCTTCCTGGGACGTTTGAACTACAACTATAAATCATTGTATTATGCAACGGTTTCTTTCCGTTCCGACGGTTCTTCCAAGTTCCGTGGCGATAACCGTTTCGGTTATTTCCCTTCCAGCTCATTGGCTTGGGGATTCATGGAAGAAGATTTTATGAAACCATTGAAACCAGTTGTTTCTTCAGGTAAATTAAGAGCAAGCTGGGGATTGACCGGTAACAACCGTGTAGGCGAATATGATACATACGCTCTATATCAAATGTTGAAAGATAAAGTCGGAGACTTTATTTCAGTCGGTAGTACTCCAAGTGGTGTATATCCGTTTGAAAACAGTCTGACAAGCGTAGGTATGGTACCTACTTCCTTGAGAAATAGAAAGTTGAAATGGGAAACTACCGAACAGTGGAATCTAGGTCTGGACTTGGGCTTCCTTGACGAACGTATCGGATTGACCATAGACTGGTATCGTAAGACGACTCGCGACCTGCTGCTGAATGCATCAACAGCTCCTTCTTCCGGTTTTACCAGTGCGATGAAAAATATAGGTAAGGTACGCAACCAAGGTATTGAGTTCACCTTGAATACTACCAACATTAAAAACCGTAACTTCTCGTGGACCAGTAACTTCAATATAGCCTTTAACAAGAATAAAGTATTGGCATTGGCAGAAAACCAAGTATCCATGCCAACTGCTGCGAAATTTGACCAAAACTATAACTCACAATACAGCTACATCGCCAAAGTGGGTTATCCGATGGGGATGATGTATGGATTCATCTATGAAGGTACATACAAGTACGAAGACTTCGACAAGGTGGGTGATACCTATACATTGAAACGTAATGTTCCATATTTCTCTTCCGAGAGTAATACGCAACCGGGTATGCCCAAATACGCAGACTTGAATGGTGACGGTATTATCGACGATAACGACCGTACTATGATCGGTAACGGTATGCCGAAACATACAGGTGGATTTACCAATAATTTCGAATACAAAGGATTTGACTTGAGCATCTTCTTCCAATGGTCGTATGGAAACGATGTATTGAATGCCAACCGCCTGTTCTTCGAGAACAGTAATAAGACACGCGACTTGAACCAATATGCAAGTTACGCAGACCGTTGGACAACAGAAAACCCGGAAAGTAATATTCCGAGAGCTACCGACTCCGGTTCTAACAAAGTATTCTCTACACGTATTATTGAGGATGGTTCTTTCCTTCGTCTGAAAACAGTATCTTTAGGCTATACACTGCCGAAGCAACTGACCAAGAAATGGAAGATAGACAATGCACGTGTATTCGTTGCCGGTCAGAATCTATGGACATGTACAGGATATTCCGGTTACGACCCGGAAGTATCTATCCGTGAAGGCGCACTGACTCCGGGGCTGGACTTCTCCGCTTATCCGAGAGCCTACTCTATTAGTTTTGGTGTAAACCTAGGTTTCTAATCAATCATCCTTCAAACAATTACGTATATGAAAACAATAAGAATAATTATCATATCACTTCTTGTCGGACTAAACCTGACTTCCTGCGATTTCCTGGAAAAAGACCCGACATATACTACTCCCGAGAACTTCTTCAAAAATGAAGCAGAAGCTACTTCATGGCTGACAGGAACCTATGCTATTCTGGGACAAAGTTCATTTTACGGAAATGAATTCTTATACCTTGTAGGAGGTGACGACCTGGGACACTATGGTGGTGCCAACCGCGGACCTAATAAGAGCGGTTTAATCTGTAACAATGCCAACACAAGTGATCCTACTGTAGCGGCACTATGGTCTACATTATACGCTGGCGTCAACAGAGCCAATATTTTCCTGGAGAATATTGATGCAGTGCCCGATATGAACGATGATACCCGCAAACAATACAAAGCGGAAGCTCGCTTCTTGCGCGCATTCTATTATTTCACTTTGGTAGAATGTTGGGGAGATGTACCTTTCAAGACTACTTCTACAGAAGATGTTTATAACCACTCTATTCCTCGTACGGACAAACAGACGATTTATGATTTTATCATCAAAGAAATGTATGGTTCTGCCGAAGATCTCAAATCTGCTCAAGATTTGAACTATTTGCCGGGACGTATTTCCAAATCGGCAGCTTGGGGAATGTTGGCACGTGTATATATGTTCAGAGCTGGTGAACCTAAACGTGACAAGGAAGTGGGTTTAGCCAACAGTACGACTAGTGCCGAGATTACAGAATATTTCAAAAAAGCGAGTTACTATGCACAGCTAGTTAAGAATGAAGGTCATTCACTGACTGCTAAATATTGGGATTTCTTTATCGACATTTGTTCTGATAAGTATAACACTGCTCTCAATAAGGATGGTGCCAAGGCTAATGAAAGTATCTGGGAGGTAGAATTTGCAGGTAACCGTTCAACGGATGTACGTGCAGAAGGTAGAATTGGTAATATTATCGGTATTCAGGGTAAGGACCTTTCTTCCAAAGCATCCATCACCGGTAAAGGTGACCCGGGTTATGCATACGCTTTTATCTGGAATACTCCTAAACTGCTGGAATTGTATGAAGCAAACGGTGATATTGACCGTTGCAACTGGAATATCGCTCCATTCACTTACACCCAGTCAGCAGGAGAAGGCACTCCGGTAGACGGTCGTGAATTTGTGAAAGGAAAAAGAGATGAAGTAAAACAACAATACTGGGATAAGTCCTTCAGCTATGGTAAAACAGAGCCGGGGTCTACTTACGGTGATCGTGAATCGAAGAACGATGCCAATAAGAACCGTAATAGAGCTGCTGCCAAATATCGTAGAGAATATGAGGCAGACAAGAAGAGCAAGAACGATACTTCCATCAACTTCCCTCTTCTCCGCTACTCTGACATTCTGCTGATGATTGCAGAAGCTGAAAATGAAGTCAACCATGGTCCTAATGATCTGGCTTATGAATGTATCAATGCAGTAAGAGAACGTGCAGGAATCAACAAGCTTGCAGCAAATCTGGATGAAACCAGCTTCCGCAAGGCTATCAAAGACGAACGTGCTATGGAACTCTGCTTCGAATATACACGCCGTTTCGACCTGATCCGTTGGGGAGACTATCACAAACTGATGCAGGAACAAGTGGACAAGGCGCAGGCTGACGAATCCTGGAAATTCGGAACCAATGTATATACTTACTTCAATATTCCGAAGTCTTACAACTATTTCCCGATTCCTGCCAATGAGATAGGATCGAACAGTGCTATCAAAACGAATAATCCGGGTTGGTAAATCCCTTATTAACTTTAAAAAGAAAAGGATATGAAGACAATATATAAAAGTTTGATGACTATCGCTTTTGCCGGACTATGTCTCGCTTCATGCGACAAGGAATTAAAAGAAGACACAACAATGGAAGTTGGTGTGGTGACAGACAGCAATGTCAGCTTCGATGGCAAAACTGTGACTGTAAAGAAAGGAAGTCCGGTAACGTTCAGCTTCGATGGCGACCCTGATTTTATCAGTTTCTTCAGCGGCGAGATAGGGCACGAATACAAACATCGGAACAGAATTGAAATGCAACCGGAAGACGTAGAAAAATGTGAAATCAATTTCTCTGTATTATATGACTATGGTAGTGCGAAAACCATCGAAGGTTCTACTCACATATTAATATCCGATCAATTCGGAGGGATTAGTGGCAACAATGTGGAAAAAGACAAAGAAGCAGTTACTAATTGCGAATGGACAGAACTTGTCAGCCAAGATGAGCTTCCTAAAGCAACCAAAGATACTAAAGACTATTCTTGTCCTTTAATATCTTATCTGGGTAAAGAGATCAGCATTGCTTTCCGTCTTAACCCTCTTGATAATAGCAGCACAATGCCTGTAATACATATTAAGGGCTTACAGCTTAATCTGGAGTTCAACAATGGAAAATCAACTACAATTAATGCAAAGAACTTCGAATTCTCGGCTTTAAATGTAACCTATAATTTAGACGATCTTTCAAAAAACAACACTCATCTTACCAAATTAAAGGAAGCATTAGGTAATAAAAACCTCACACTTGAAGAGATGAAAAGCGCAGAATATGAAGACAAAATAGCATACGCTACTGTAGACGGTAATATTCCTTATTTCTGGAGAATTAACCAGCCAAGCGATTTCGTAACCAGTGGCGGAGCAGCAGGGTATACAAAAGGGGATACTTGGATTATCTCCAATCCAATCCTCCTCAACGGTTCCTGCGATCCTGACGCTGGTGTAGCTATCAAGAATATCTCGCAGTCGTTGGAGATATACTCACATACCTATGAAGAGGCCGGTACATATACCGCTACTTTCGTAGCCAACAATGCAAACTACGTCCATCAAGGTGGTCAAGTAGTACGTGAACTGACTATAAACGTTGTAGAATAAAAATATATCCCCCAATTTTTCTAACCTTCAATCATAGAAAACGTTTATAAAAATCAGACTTTAATCAATTTAACATCAGAAAGAGAGGGACCGCGAGGTTCCTCTCTTTTACTTTTTCTGTATCTTTGCACAAAAATAAAAATAATGCCAAAGACTCTTCCTATTCATTTTGCCCCATTACAAGGTTACACCGAAGTGTTTTACCGTAATGCTCATGCTGCCTGCTTCGGAGGTATAGATACTTATTATACCCCATTTGTACGATTCGAAAAAGGCGGATTCCGCCATAGAGATGTCCGCGGAATCGACCCCGGGAATAATCAGGTAGCCCATCTGATTCCCCAACTGATAGCCCCTTCTTTTGAAAAAGCTGAAAAAATCTTATCCCTATTCATTGAAAAGGGATATAAGGAAGTCGACATCAATATGGGATGTCCTTTTCCCATGCTGGCTAAACGCCACAATGGTTCCGGCATTCTTCCTTATCCCGAAGAAGTTCAGGCGTTACTTAGCCTGATTACAGAATATCCGCAAATAAGTTTCTCCATCAAAATGAGGTTGGGCTGGGAAGATCCGGAAGAATGTCTGAAACTGGCTCCGATTATCAATGAGCTACCCTTGCGACAAGTGGTTATGCACCCCCGCTTGGGAAAACAGCAATACAAAGGAGAAGTTGACCTTAAAGCGTTTGAGGCTTTTCAGAATGCCTGCAAGCATCCGCTCATCTATAATGGAGATATCAATAGTGTAGAAGATATTCACCGCATTCAGGAACAGTTTCCCGGACTAGCCGGAATTATGATAGGACGGGGATTACTTGCCAACCCGGCATTAGCTTTGGAGTATAGACAAAACCGTGCACTCGAGTTCGATGAAATGAGAGAAAAATTGCAATCTATGCACAAATGCGTATACAATCAATATGCAGAACAGTTGGAAGGAGGAGACGAACAACTTCTGAACAAAATGAAAACTTTCTGGGAATATTTAATGCCGCAAGCAGACAGAAAATTACTGAAAGCAATTCATAAAAGCGGAAATCTGAATAAATATAATCAGGCGATTCTTGCCTTTTTTAATCAACGATGAACTGATAACCAGTAATTTTACGTAATTTTGCGCCCGTTTATAAACAAGCACATTATGAAAAAATACATTCTAATCTTTCTTTGTCTGATAACCGTATCGGGCTGTTTCGCACAAATGCAGGATTTCAAGTTCAAATTCTATGGACAGATTCGTACTGACTTCTATTATAATAGTCGTGCTAACGAAGAAACCGTAGACGGATTGTTTTATATGTATCCAAAAGACAAAGTGCGTGATCCGGAGGGGAACGATTTGAACTCAACACCCAACAGTAACTTCTATACTTTATATTCACGTCTTGGAGTAGACGTTGCCGGTCCAAAACTGGGAACAGCCAAGACATCTGCCAAAGTAGAAGTCGACTTCCGTGGCACAGGCACTTCTTATTCAGTCATTCGCCTTCGTCATGCTTATTTGAATCTGGATTGGGGTAAATCGGCTTTATTGCTCGGGCAGAACTGGCATCCGCTATTCGGAGATGTGTCTCCGCAGATTCTTAATCTCTCTGTAGGAGCACCGTTCCAACCCTTCAGCCGTGCGCCACAAATTCGTTATCGCTATACAAACAAGAATTTCCAACTTACCGGAGCCGCAGTGTGGCAATCACAATATACTTCACAAGGACCGGAAGGGAAAACACATAAGTATCTGAAGCAAAGCTGTATTCCCGAATTTTATGTCGGGGCTGATTATAAGAATGATGGTTTGCTGGCCGGCGTAGGCATTGAGTTGTTATCATTGAAACCACGTACGGAGTCTATCGTAAATACAGATAAATACAAGGTAGACGAACGCATCACAACTCTTTCATACGAAGCTCATGTGAAATACACCAACAAAGACTGGTTCATCGCTGCGAAGAGTGTATTAGGATCCAATCTGACACAAGCTTCCGGCTTAGGTGGATTCGGAATCAAGTCTGTCAACGAACAAACGGGAGAACAAGAATATACTCCGATACGTTTCTCCAGCTCTTGGTTCAACGTTGTCTACGGACAGAAATGGAAGCCGGGAATCTTCGTAGGCTATGCCAAGAATCTGGGAACAAGTGATGCACTATATGCTCCCAAAGGAAATGATGCAAAACTTTATGGAACAGGAACAGACCTTAACCAATTAGTTACGGCAGGAGCAGAACTGACCTACAATGTCCCCCACTGGAAATTCGGGTTGGAATATACATTAAGCTCTGCGTGGTATGGTTCGCTCAATACGTCCAATGGGAAAATTCAAGATACCCATGCCGTATGTAACAACCGTATTGTTGCCGTTGCCATGTTTATGTTCTAACCTCTCTATACAATTATTTTAATTATATATCTGTCACCGATTACTGCTTAACGATTTGATTATTAACAATTAACACCGTGACAGCAATAGGTGACAGCAGTGTGACAACAATAATGCTGTCACCAGAAACAGATAAGCTACATTTCACAACGCGGAGGTATTCACTCCGGAAGCTCCAGGCAATCCTATTTATTTCATAAATGCATTACCTTTGTTTCACCGCATGAAACAATAGTTTCCATGCCGTTGGAACTATTGTTTCTCGGTGCTGAAACTTTAGTTTCCCGGTGCGAAACCTTTGGTTTCAAGCCTTGAAACTAAAAGTTTCATACGGTAAAACTACTGTTCTCTGTCAGGGAAAGCAAATGATCGCCTGTTGTCTGACTTTTATCTCCTTAACTCCACTTCAAAGCTAGCGCCATCTTTGCAACTGAACTGCAAAATTGTTTGCTTCTTATCAGAAGAAATCACCTTGCAAAACGGAGTTCTTTCTACATTCCATTGCCCTTTTATCGTTACAGTCACAGGTATTTCACCACTGGCATTTTCAATCCATGGTCGTGAATAGATACTACGTTCGATACGTTTCCCATCTTTATCAAACGCTTCATCGCTTGGACCGCGATACAAAGCCAAATCCGGTTGTGCCACCGTCAACTTAATCTTATCAACAGATTCTTTATGAGTCATAACCAGACAGGAAGTATCCACACGTTGTAATAAACCACCCGGCAATGTCGTTTCAGGAGTTTCAAACAACACATAAGAAATGATCTGTTCGGAGACGGACTCTACAATATGTGCATTCCGGTCTTGCTGTAATACCCTATAAGTGGGCTTCTTTGCAAATTTCTTCATCAGAGCTTCATTCGTCTGAGGCAGAACAGCGTATTCATAACTTCCGTTTTTCGGTGCCTTTCCATGATCTACAACCAAAGAAACCCAATCACCCTTTGTTTCCTTTCCTGTGTTTTGCATTCGCGAGTATTGAGGAAAGTTCTTCTCAAACCGAATGGGAGTTGGAACATAATAACCCGTTCCCAAATGATCTACGTATACTTTCTTATCTCCTTGATAATTTTTCCAATAATCATGCCCTGCTTTATCAGTAACTGCCAATTGGAAGATAGTCGTTTCTGTCGGGAACTCCGTATTTGTATTTTCAATATCCGAACCAAGACAGACAATCATTCCATCGATGAAATGGTAAGATTTACGTGCCCGATGTGATCCGTTGTACTTATCATGCTCATGTAACTTCATTCCAAAATTACCATTCATCTTCTGTTGAGACAAACCACCGGCAAAAGCCTCGTCGGAATAAAGCATCTCTTCCATTCCAGAGTAACTATCTACATTGAGCACCTTAGCCTGCAATTGCTCCAATGGCAAATGAATAGATGTCACTCCCGGAATACGGTTCCAGTCAAAACCTTCCTGCTGCCAGCCGCTAGTGGCGGGAGTTACTGTCTGTCCCGGTGCAGCAGTCAATATTTGCAAACTGCCGTGCGCCAGGTAACGACCGTATAGATTTGCTCCCAGATAATGCTCTGCCGCCCATAGATAACGGGAATGTCCACGTGCCACAGCCGACCAATTGCTACGACGTTGAACAGAGACGCAACCATATCCCATCGCTATATTTCCCTGCGGGTCCGGTTCCGGACGGAAACCTTTCTCCACAAGACGTTTTGCCACCTTACGTTCTTCAGCATTTGAAACCTTAGGCATATATTCGGGAGAGTCATTTTCAATACTTGGGTCTGAGATCAGACGGAGGTAAGAAGAAGCCATTTCACTATCATATTCCTCCTTTCCATCGGGAGAACCAGCTAGAGCCATCATAGCAAAATGCATAGGAACCAGTTTACCTTTTCCATCCGGATGACGACCAGACATGGAAAGAGGGAAGTTCAGCTTATTGCAATAGAAACGCATGGTCAACAGTACATTTTTCACTGTTTCATGAGCTAACTCGGAAACAGCAAATTCCGTCCGGCTGAAAAGATAAATCATATTGGTTGCTCCATCGAGTCCGCCCACAGCATAAGCCGGATAGTTATTTCGATGATGGAAAGCACCTCCGTCTACTTTAAACGAACCGGACAATCCCAATGCAGGACGGCAACCAAAATCAATCCAACGGGAGAAAGACCGGAGATATTGTAGTTTTTCCGGTGTATCTTCCATCATTAAAATGCTGGCAATACGTCCTGTAGTCTGTGTATTGAAAGAGTCCATATCAATTCCATTGACTTCCGGTTTAGGGTATACTTCGTTAGTAATCGCATACCAGCGTAATGTCCGTTCGGCTTCCTGAAGTTTTCCAGTTTCCTTAAGCACATCTTTCATCAGAAAATATGCCAGGTACAGACCGCGAACACTATAGCCATAATGATGGATATTTCCCCAACAACTACCATAAGCTACTCCCTGATCGGTTATGTGATCGTACATTGCTAAGAACTTCTTCTTCATTTCTTCCCGAATCACCGGATTTGCCGCATTATTATATGCAACGGCAATTCTTTTCATCAGGTCGAAATAAGCACGCATTTCCACTCCCTGTTTAGTCAGCATATCTTTATCCCAGTTCGGTATGATCCGTTCATAAGCTTCTGAAGCACGTACCATGTAAATAGGTATTCCCGATACTTGGCCGTTCTTGTAAGTTATCTGATAGAAATCATATTTCTTGCGGATAGTTTCTACTTCTTTATCTGTCGTTTTCCCTTTCGTGTAGATCATATCACGAAAACGCTTTTCCAACAGTTGCATTTCTGCTCTTTGCTTATCGTCTACAGGAGTCAATTCAATATCCGGTTTCAAAAGCGAGTGTTGATAGACAACCAGCCAATGGTTGGTGGTCCCGGCATTGACAAAAGGAGCTTGCAGATCGGCCGTCTGTTGACGTGCATCAACTTTAGTAGCCGTAATCAAATGATCGATGAAAAGGCTTCCTTTTGAATTTGGAGCAATAATCCGGAGTTCATTCATGCCTTCTTCCGGTGTGCCTTGCATATCACGTTCATAGCAAACCCATGCGGCACGCCAACCACTGAAATTAATACCAAAAGGGAAAGATGTGCATCGTTTGCCGTCTTTCAGAAACTGAAACTCAATGGTCGCATCTTGGGGAACTTCATTATAAACCCACACAATAAAAGCCGAAAGATATAAATCCTTGCCGGTCGGATCTTTCTTCTCAAACTTCAGGTCTTTCTTGAGTTCCAATATACCACCCGGTTCAAATGTCCATTCCAACGAATGTTTTCCATCTTTATAATGCAGATCAGATACCGACAGGCGGGAATGGGTAGCGGTGATACAATCCGGTATTTGCGGTTCTTCAAAAGAAAACATCCGTTCATCTGTTACAACTTGTGCATGAAGGAATGCTGAACACAAAAGAGAAAACAGAGTTGTCACTCCAAATTTAGTAAAAGGTTGTTTCATCATGGAAATATAGTCTTATTAGGTTTTCAGTATATAAGTCAAAGTATAGTCGCTTTAAAATCTGTAAAGAGTACGTGATTCTGCAAAAGACGTAAACCGAAGTGTCCGTCACCTTCACTACCCGCAAGGGTATAGCGGAACAACTCTTCATCATTCACAGAATAAGTTGTGATTCCCTTTTCCACTCGAATCCGAACCTCATACCATTGATTGGGGACGAGTAAATGAGAGGCATCGGTATATTCTTTCAATAAAGGTTTCACCTTGTCATCTGCCACTCCATAATATTCTCCTTTGTATCGACGGAAACGGGTCGTTGAGTTATCATTTCCTCCGTATCCAACGTAGAAAAGGTTTAATGTGTTATAGTTTTTAAAGATGCCGTCACGCCACTGACTACGGGCAAAAAGATCATCAGGGTATTTAGGATCATTGGCAGCCCAGAAGCAGTTCAGATCACTCAAGCGGTCATACTTTCCACCTTGCATCACCATACAAATACGATAACTTATTTCATAATCGCCCGTCAATCGTTGCCGATACCACATAGTCAGTCCGTCCGGAACTATCAATTCTAATGTATCTGCACGTTCTATTATCTGCAAAGCATGGGATGCATCTTCTATTTTCCATTGCTGCACAAAGGAAGCTTTGTGCTGTGCCAAAAGCACCACACTATTTAAGAGAAAAAAAGTAATCAAACTGTAGCCTATAAAAAATCGCCTCGTCATTACGGTATTAATTTAAAGATTATTCTTCCGAATACAAAGAAACCCCTCTTTTCGAAAAAAGAGAGGTTCAAATTGTACAAAATATCTCAAATAACGTATTGACTGATAATTTGCATTACCAATATCTTATAGTTTTTTCATCAACAAAGTTCTCATACCATTTCTGGTTTGAAACACCCTTACTATCTACCCATTTAGTAAAATCAGGATATGCTTCTCTAAATGGTACACGTTCATAAGCATGACGTGTGCCAACCGGAAGTTTAACTCCCCAAGTGGAACCTTTGGTATTTGAATAATAAACATTTGCATCCAGTGTAGTGTCACCCGCAACCAATGCTTCATATTCTGCTTTGTAAGCAGAAGTCGGTGCATAACCCCTCATGTGTATTTCTTTACCACCGTTCACCTTAATAAAGAAATTCTGTCTATTAGTATCTAAAATCAACTCTCTAAATGCTGCAAGCTGAGCATCTCTTTCAGCTCCAGTTAATCCTTCTTTACCAATCAGTCTAACTTCAGCACGCAACATAGGTAGTCCTTCTCTTACTTTTCCTTGTGTTACCTGAAACATATCCTGATTATTATCCATCAAAGAAGTTAAACCATCCAGTGTAATAACAGTTCCTTCCGCTTGTGCTTTATCCACTGTCAATATTGCGAAACGCGGTTCTTTGCGAGTATCATTACTCCAATTCCAATTTTTATTTTCAACTTTCACTATATTTTTTGTAGAAAGTTCCTCTTTAGCTAAGTCTGTCATTGTTCCCTGACCACCTTTTAGTACAAGGCTTGCAGTAATCCGATCAACATACTCGCTTTTCAAACCATCCAGTACAACACCTAACACAGTCGGGTATATACCACCTACAGCACGAACATCCAAAGTCAACAACAATTCTTCTTTACCTCCTACAGTCTCCATCATCTGTTGACTATGACATTCAGTCACCTTCAAGTCATACTCGAATACAACATCGTTGAAATCTTCATCATACCATGAATCCAGTTGAATAGGCCAACCATCTTCGAACATCACCACACCTGTGTTATGATAGAAAAGATAGCCTTGGTCCGTTTCATTTGTCGGCTGCACTGCATCTTCAGGAAGCGCAAGAGTTACCAATGCCAGACGGTTTGTTTCAAAATTGAAACCAGTACTCTGATCTACACCACGACTAACAGGAGACAAAGCAAATTCTTTTGTAGCTTCTGTTCCCGAAACTGTATTGTATTTCATATACACTTTCTCGCAAGCAGCAGGAACATTCAACGTAAGAGTACGGGAATCTTTCACTAATACATCTCCCACAAGCAGACTCGCTTCAGAACCACTTTTATCGGAATATACATTCACAAGTGCAGAAGCATTTACCGGATCAACAGTTCCCGAACCATCGTTACCTTTTTCCAACTCATTATCAGAGCAGGAAGTAGTAACCAACATTGTCCCCATAAGGACATACATCAAACTTTTAATTTTCATCTTAATTTAATTTTTAAATTTATTGTTTGTTTTTGTTTCGCATGAGAACCTGGCTTATCACACTTATTTTCAGGCTTCATTTGTTAACTTATCAAAAATATATTTAACGCCTAATAGCTTTTTGCTTGCCTTTATTTGTAATTTCAACCCTTTCCATCGAGAATAATCACAAGAGCTAAAATAGGGCTCAAAAAGCCTGTTCATGAACAATGGATAATATATACAAGTTATTTCGTATATTTGCATTAGACAGAACATTCAATACAACAAATATAGAACTTTTATTCCGAATATACAAGTTCTATATATAAATATATCAAGGGAAATGGATCAAGTACTGTATGGTATAGATTACATAGAATATTATTTCTATTGGATATATTACAAGTTTATTGGCTATCCTTTAATCATAAGAATATGCTCAATTGCTGTAATGTTTTGTATTATTGCGTACTTATTTCTCCTATTCCATATTATATATGGTATATTTAAAAGGCGAAAAGAGAAGCGGAAATACAATAAAGCATTTGATAAGTATTATGAAGAAATGAAATCTATCTCACTAGATTCCAACACATTGAGTGAAGAAGAGATAGCTGACAGATTAGAATATGATACGAAAAAGCGCCCGAAACCTAACGAGTTACGCATTATCACTCAACTATTAACAGAAATCAAGAGTGTGCATGAAGATGAGATCAATGAACTAAACTATCAAACGATTCAAACCGTATTCCAAATCACACGTTTCCTTGAACGCGAACTTCAATTCGGTTCCAAAAGATCAAAGATACAAGCTCTGAAACTTATTCAGTCCATCAATGGGTATGCTTCTGAAGCGGTATTGGTGCGTTTCCTCTATCATCGTGAACTAGAACTAAGAAACTCGGCACGCTACACTTATATGTGGTTAAGCCAGGGTGACCCGTTCCGCTTCTTCGACGAAGACATCGGCATGAAGTTAAGGCAATGGGACATGATGGAGTTACACGCTATCTTGGAGCACCGTAAGAAAGTGGGATATAACACACCCACCTTTATTAAATGGGTGAATACTTCAGCTGAAGAAAACGTTAAGATATTCTTTATCAACGAAATCCGGCTATATAATGAAACCGAAAGTGCCCCAATTCTCGCGAAGCAACTCAATGCCCGTTCTGTGGAAATACGAGGTGAAGCGATCAAGACTTTAGGTAAACTAAAATACAAAGAGGTTGAACCTAAGCTGATTGAAATGTATAATGTACAACCGGAAGAAGTCAAACGACAAATCATTTCGGCTATTGCGGATCTAAAGACCGATAAGGCTTTAGGATTTCTTTACAATGCTTATGATGAAGCAGATAACTGGGGAACCAAGAGAGTCATACTCAAAGCCCTCTATGAGT
This sequence comes from Bacteroides sp. D2, assembly GCF_025147085.1. Taxonomy (NCBI): domain Bacteria; kingdom Pseudomonadati; phylum Bacteroidota; class Bacteroidia; order Bacteroidales; family Bacteroidaceae; genus Bacteroides; species Bacteroides sp. D2. Next base: position 1,162,163 of record NZ_CP102261.1, read on the forward strand.
ATAGTGCAATGGGAAGGAAAACATTCGATCAATTGGAAAGAAAAGCAGATTCCCACACAGCTATATTGTTTGCCCACACCAAGCATCCGTTAATCAACCAGTTAAACTAGAGAACATGAGAGATATAATATTTACATTCTTCAATTATTTCGTATTCTTTTATACGAGCATGCTGGCGATATTCTTCGTCACATTCGCCTTCCTCTCTTTCATTTCTCTAAAACGGAGAAAGGATTACTATGTGGAAAGCTATATGCGGAAAACAATCAAGGAATCCCCCTATACACCGGGCATTTCGGTAATTGCTCCTGCCTTCAATGAAGAAAAGACAATCATTGATAATGTGAACTCCATGCTTGCATTGGAATATCCGCTTTTCGAGGTGGTTATTGTAAATGATGGAAGTACGGACAGTACATTGGAAAATATGACCGAATATTATGAACTGGTAGAAGTGCCCTATGCTTATATCGAGCGAATCAAAACCAGACCGTTCCGAAGACTCCTCAAATCCTCCAACCCGAAATACAGCCGACTCATCGTTGTAGACAAAGAAAATGGAGGAACCAAAGCGGATGCATCCAATGCGGGTATCAACGTTGCTTCTCATCCTTATTTTATCTGCACGGATGTGGATTGCATTTTGGAAAAGTATGCTCTTTATCGTTGTATCTCGCCCATTATATCTTCAGAAAAACAAGTAATTGCAGTCAGCGGAACGATGTTGATGGCTAACGGATGCGTCGTGAAAGACGGACAAATCATAGACGTTAGAACTCCCCGTACACCGATTCCACTTTTCCAGAATCTGGAGTATATGCGCTCTTATCTGATTGGTAAGATGGGATGGTCCGCTATCAATGGTATGCCGAATGTTTCCGGTGGATTCGGTCTTTTCGATCGTTCGGTAGCGATTGCAGCCGGAGGATACGATGCTCCCTCTTTTGCCGAAGACATGGACCTCATCACCCGCATGGTAGGATATATGTGCGACTTCTCCCGTCCTTATAAGATCGTACAGATTCCTGATACTTGTTGTTGGACGGAAGGACCTCCCAACCTGGCAATGCTTTACCGGCAACGTACCCGTTGGGCACGGGGATTGTTCCAGACACTTAATATCCATCGTAAGATGATTTTCAAAAAGACGTATAAACAGATGGGACTGTTAACTCTGCCTTATATGTTCGTTTTTGAGTTTCTAGCGCCGATCATCGAGCTCGTCGGTTTGATAGTATTTATCTATCTGGCCTTTACAGGAGCAGTCAACTGGAACACGGCATGGATGATTTACCTGACGATCTATACGTTCTGCCAGTTCCTTTCCATCGTTGTTATTACCTACGACTACTATGTCGGGATGCTATATAAAAGAGGATACGAATACCTGTGGATTATCATTGCGTCCATATTAGAGCCTATCTTCTATCATCCCATCATCACTTTCTGTTCATTGAGAGGATACCTCAGTTATCTGACCAATAGAGACTTCAAGTGGAAGAACATGGAACGTAAGGGATTCAAGCAGAAAGAAGAAAGTGCAGACGGTACTGATATAACGGCAATGAAGCCCGAACCTGCTACGATTTAAACAAGAAAGAAAGATTAAAGACAAGATAGAATGAACAGAGAATTTCTCCATAAGATCACCATATTAGGTTGTCTGTTTTTACTGATAACCTCTTCCTCCGGGACCGACAACGGATTCCAGACACCGGAGCAATATGCCCAGATTGTACAGGAGCATTTTGCGAACGAGGAATGGGAAGCAGGGAAAGAGCTGTTGGAGGAGGGCCTTCAGAAATACCCGAATGTTTCTGACCTTGAATGGCTCATGGGAAAATACTGGTTCCACGAAAAGAACTATGACCAGTCGCGTTATCATCTTGTCAAAGCGATAGATGACAATTACAACAACGTCAATGCCAAACATCTGCTGGTAGACGTAGAAGATATCACCGAGAATTATTCCAGTGCTATTTGTTACGTTAATGAGTTGCTGGAAGTGAATCCGTATTGGAGAGGTTTATGGCGAAGAAAGATTGAACTGTACCGCAAGCAGAACAACGATGTGGAAGCAGACCGCCTGTTGAAACGAATCAATCAGATTTACCCGAACGATACGATTCTAAGGAAGGATTATATCTACAGCATGGAGGTAGGCTACCAGCAAATGAAAAAAGGCGGTAACCGAAAAGAGGCTATCGAAAAGCTGACGGAGCTTATCAAAGTATCTCCTCAAAACGAAGAATATTATCTGGACATCATTAACCTGCATTTACAGGAAGGAAACCGGGAAGCTGCTCTAGGCTGGTCATCCAACGGTTTGGCTGCCATACCGGGAAGCGGTGCGCTTATCGTCAAAAGGGCGAGTATCCTTAGTGAATTGGCACGTTATCCGGAAGCTCTGGTGTTTATACGCGAGCAAATGCGAAGAAACAACAGCCCTGCCATACGGCGTATGTATAACGACCTGTTAATGGAGGCTGCCCGAGCAGAGAAGCAGCGGGATCCTTATGTATTATATGGCATGGCCTACGAAGGAGGTAATAAGAACAAGGAAGCATTAGACTACCTGCTGAACACTTCTGTCACCCGGGGATATACCGATGACGCACTCTTCTATATCAGAGAAGCTAAAAAACAATATGGCAACAATGATAAAGGAATTCTTTATAAAGAATATATGCTTTATCGCCAGATGAATGAGGATGATCTTGCCTATTCAACGCTGAAAAAGATGTATGAGATGTATCCTGATGATTATGATATTACGCTTGCCATGAGCGCACAACACATGAAGAAAGCTGAAAAACTGATGGAACTTGGTCTGTACGCAGAAGCATTGCCGCACGTATTGTTCGTTTCTCAAAAACATGTAGACGACAATGAAGTGAACGGTGCCGCATGGGAAAAAGCCTTGAGTTGCTATATCAATATGAAACGTTACAATGAAGCACTTGCAACATTGGACACCATCACTCTTCACTTCCCTGATTACGAAAACGGCACGTTGAAAAGGGCATTTATTCTCGATAAAATGGATAAAACCGAAGAGGCTTTGCAACTGTATCTATCTGCCATCGAGCAGAGTGATGAGGATATGCGCATTTTCTATGTTATCGGATACGAGGAACTAGCAGTGCCGTACATCAAGAAATGTATGGAAGCCGGAGCTACGAAGAAAGCATACGAGGAATCTGTTAAGCTAATTAGCCTGAATCCATCAAGCGATCTCGGATTACGGTATGCCATCAATTCGTCCGGTTTACTCGGAAAATACGATGAATTCGAGAAATATACAGTACAAGGAATCAATTATTATCCTGAAGAACCATTCTATCAGGCTAAAAGAGCTACCGTGCTTGAACGTGACAAGAGATACGAAGCTTCTTTGGAATTCCTGAAGCCGATACTCAACAAATACCCGAGCAACAAAGAGATTATAGGCGCATTCTCACAGAGCAGTGAATACCGTGCCCTGCAACTGACAAAGGCCAAAGAACCGGAAAAGGCTCTCGCTGTTCTTGATACAGCTTTGCTTTATGACAGTCAGAACAAATCATTGAAGTACACTAAGGGAGTGGTATATGAAGCCAACCGTCAAGCGGATTCAGCCTATTATTACCAAAAGTACTACGAGCCATCCATCATGGAATATCGCTCTTTCCAACGACATTTATCGGGCCTTAGAAGCATGATGCTCAAGAATGAGATTGCTTTGACCTATCTCCGTGCACGCTACGGAGAAGAAGATATCATTACCTCTGTTGCAACAGCCGAATATACCCGAAAAGGCCAGAAGAACAGCTATACAGGACGTCTCAACTATGCAGGGCGAAGTGGCTCGGCAAGCGACAGCATGGAAGCGGAAGAGCAGACACCGGGAGGAGTCGGCATTCAGGTACAAGGTGAGTGGACGCATCACTTCTCACCGAAGTGGAGCCTCACGGCCAATGCAGCCTTTGCGACCAAATACTTCCCGGACATAACGGCTGATGTCGCTTTACGGCATTATCTCAAGAATGATTGGGAAATAGGTGCGCATGTGGGTTATAGACGGGTAGCCGCCTACACAAAGCGTTATGAATGGAACGATGAATTCTTTGCAGGTGGCACCGGAGACAATGGCTATCTGTTTACGGGTTGGAATGAGTCAAAGACTAACCTACTCACTGTAGGCGGAGAATTAGCCAAGACCATTGAAGTGGTTCGTCTCAACACGAAGATCGATATGCACTTCTTCAACTCTAACTTCTATTACAATGCGCAGATTGGCGCCAAATACTTCCCGGCGAGCGATACAAAGACAAATATCAACGCCATGGCAAGCATCGGATCGGCACCGGAAACGGCCGTACTGGACTATGCGCTGCCCGGCTCTTTCTCTCACACCAATACCATGGTGGGATTGGGAGGTCAGTATATGGTCAGTCCCAACATTACCATAGGCTTGATGGGCACTTGGAACACCTATTATAACCAAACCAATACGGTGCGAGGGACAAGTCCGTCCAACCAGATAGAATCCATATCGACACGCTATAAAAACTTATATAACATCTATGCACAAGTTTATATTTCATTCTGATACGCTTGGCCCTGTATTGGCAGGAATGATATGTATTTGCTGCCTTTTATCCGGCTGCCGTATGCAGGCACGCACGGAGATGTTCCCATCTAAAGAAGGGTATCTCGTCACCATTGGTGAGGATCCGACCGACAGAGACACCCGGTGGGCGAAATACCTGTACGAACATCTCAAGAAGCGTGCAAACGACGATGAAATAGTAGCTTTTGGCGTTTCCGAAATGGACATGTGGCGCATCATCATACAGATAGACCCAACATTGCAGAGAGGATTCAAAGTAGCCTGCAAAGGCTCTGATATCAGACTGACCGCAAGTGACGACAAACAAATGTTATGGCTGCAATACCAACTGATAAAGAAGATCAGCAAAGAAGACCCGCGTATAGACGGTTCGGATCTTCCTCCCGCCCTTATCAATCTCAACGATACTTGCGGAGCTTTTGCATTTGACTATCAAAGTATTTATTCTCCATACGGCCTGAACGCCGATCATACAGGCGTTATCGGCCTGAATAACTTTGACGACAGCTGGGGAATATGGGGACACAACCTGCGAAAAGTATTGGGAAAAGATGCAGAGAAAGTATATGCCACCATTCACGGGAAGACAGATGACTCACAACTGTGTTTCTCTTCCGAGGATATGTATCGCCAGATAGAAAGTTACATCGTAGATAACTTCGGTGAAAAGGGGAATTTCCGTTTTGTAATCGCACCGGATGATACTCCGTACGCCTGTACGTGTGCCACCTGTACCGCATTGGGAAATACAGAGAAGAACGCAACTCCCGCCGTTACGGAACTGATCCTCCGCCTGTCGCAGCGTTTTCCCAAACACACGTTCTTTACGACTTCCTACCTGACTACGCAACAAGTCACAGACAAGCAGCTCCCGTCCAACATCGGGGTAATTGTCAGCGCTATCGACTATCCGCTCCGCCGGACAGACGGCAAGGACGAGCAAGACAAGAAATTTGCGGAACAACTCGACAACTGGAAGAAAGTAACGAACAAAATCTATATATGGGACTATATCAACAACTTCGACGACTACCTCACTCCTTTCCCCATATTAAAGATAGCCCAGCAAAGACTCCAACTTTTCAAACAACACGGAGCCAGCGGCATATTTTTCAACGGAAGCGGTTACAGCTATTCTTCCTTCGATGAAATGAGGACTTTTGTATTATCAGCCCTTCTTATCAACCCGGAGCTTCCGGTTGATGAGTTAATTAAAAGCTATTTCAATCAGGAATACCCGGTATCCAAAAAATGGCTGTACGATTACTACACAGAGCTAGAAAACAACGCCCAATCCGGAAAGCGGCTCGGACTTTACGCCGGTATCAGAGAATCGGAAAAAGGATTCCTCTATCCGGAGAAGTTTATCAAATTCTATGATGAAATGGGAGATTTTGTATCCGAAGCAAAAGGGAAAGAGCGCAAAAAGCTGCACGAGCTCCAGACCGCCTTGTCTTTCACGCGCATGGAATTAGCACGTGACCACAGTTTCGACGCTTACGGATATGCCAAGCGGAATGGAAAGGATATTCAACCGCTTCCCCAAGCTCGTAAATGGGTCACCCAGCTCAAAGAGCATCAAGCATTTGCCGGAATGGGATATTATAATGAGTCAGCTTATGAGATTGACTATTATATAAAGGAATGGGAACAATATATACTTGCTTCCGACATAAAGAAAAGTTTGTTTCTGGGAATGCATCCTTCCGCAACCCCTAAACTAAATAAAAATGATTCAAAGAAACTGACCGATGGCACTCACGGTTTACCCGGAGACTATCATTGCGGTTGGGTTATCATTCCGGGAGAAGAATGTACCATCAACCTGCCGGTTAAAGGACTCAATGCATCAGGAACATTCTATATCAGTTTTTTGAATCTTCCCCGCCATCGCATCTATGCTCCACAGCAAGTTCAACTGTTGAAAGACGGAGTAGCCTATAAAACAATAGACTTAAAACCGGAAGACTCCCCAGAAAAAGGAGAAATGATGAAAGCCACCGTTCCGGCAGACTTGAACGGAACAGAACAATTAAGCATAAAAATCAGTTGTTTAAAGAAGCCGGGAACGCAAATGGGTATCGATGAAATTGCATTCATCCCTTAAATGCTGAAAAAGTGATATAACAAAAATAAATGGCAACAATGAATAAATCTATATTCTATATTTTACTACTGACGGCACTTCCGCTCTACTTTACAGGGTGCAGAAAGGAAGTACGTCCCACCAGCATGACGATAAAAGATTCCGTCAGACACTATTACCCTATCAAGCAAGGTCAGCAACTCGATATCATGTTTACCATCACCAACACGGGAGACGCTCCGTTAATCATTTCAGAAATGCAACCTTCCTGTGGCTGTATCATTCTGGATAAAAGTTCGCATATCATCATTCCCGAAGACGGTATCAGGCAATTCAAAGCAACCTACAACAGCATCAAGAATGTAGGCGAAGTTGTTCACCGCATCCGGATTTTCGGCAATATGCTCCCCGACGGGAGAGCCGAACTTAAATTTGATGTTAACGTAGTCCCCGATGCAGACTATACACGTGATTATGAAGAACTCTATCAAGAGTTCAACACCAAAAATGGTATTGTCAGAGAGATGGTGGATGGAAAAGAATCTGAACTGGGATATTATGTCGGAGAACCGTAATCGATATCATGTATCAAGTATCAAATATTAAGTATTAACATCAAATGACTGGCTAATACTCAACACTTGATACTTAATACTTATTTCTCCTTTCTAAGGATGTATTTCTTTGAATGCGGCATTTTCTTCTTTCACATTCTGAATAGTCTGCTTTAACTCTCCAATCGGCAAGTCATATCCATACCAACCTGTATAGCAATCTACCACATACCATTTCCCGTCCGACTGCAACTCGAACTCGACACGCAAATCAACCTCGGATTCTTCATAGCCTGCCTCAAAGATTTTATGCTTCGGTTCATTCAACGTAAACTTGGAAACATAAATACCTCCCTCTTCCTGGGTGATACGTTCTTCCTTCATGGTTTCGCTATCCAGCAACGGCCACTTTTCCCGAGTGAAAGGGAATGTTTTCTCGGTTTCTCCGTCATCTGCCAACAAAGTGATCGGAGTCTTTAATGGGAACTTGATACGAGTATACTGGAAGGCTGCACTGGAAGTAAATTTATCCAGAAAGGATTTGAAATCTTCACCGTCTTGTGTAGTCAGTTCACTATCGGCTTTTGCCTTGGAACTATTACCGCAGGAGATAAACGAAACACCTGCGAGCAGCATCATAGCCAGCAAGCAGCATACAAACTTTTTAGCTCTCATAACACTATATAAATTAATAGTTTAATTGACGGCGCAAAGATAGTAACAAGTTTGGTTTTGCAATACTTTTATACATTAAAATTGGTTCAAATCAAGGCACAAAAGAAACTTCGTTATTACGTTCTAAATAAAAGATTTTAAAGAAATATCCGATTCCATTCGTCTACGGTCAAATAATGTACGTTTTCATCCTACTAATGTACCATTTACTCATACCTAAATACTTATTTCTCCTCACCTTTGTAACAACATACAAACAAAGAATACACTTTAACATTATAATACTATGAAAACAATTTACACCGTATTTTTACTTCTCTTGTTACTCAGTTGTACTTCATCCAGTGAAAAACTAGCATGGGAAATAGCAAACAATTCTCAAACAAATAAAAAGGAACTTACTCGCTTTTTAGAACATTATAAAACAAATAAGGACAAAGATAAATATAAAGCTGCTTGCTTTCTGATAGAAAATATGCCTAACAAATATTCCATCAATGGCAAAGAACAGAAAATATATGATATTGATATAGTAAAAGCTGACTCTCTCATAAAATCACTAGAGCATTCATTCTTTTTAAAAGAAAAGAGTCCTTATTTGAAAAATTATACATTCGAACAGTTCTGCGAATACATCTTACCATACAGAGTCGCTGATGAATCATTACAATATTATTGGAAATGGGACTGTAGTAGAAAATTTGAGAAACAATGTACCAACGATATTATTCAAACAGCACAGAATATAAATGCTCAAATTAAAATAGAGCTATCTCCCGAATTTTACAAAGATACATTAAAATCATATTCATCAATAATAAAGACAGGATATGGTAAATGTGATGATAGAACAGCATTAGTTACTATGGCCTTACGGTCAGTAGGAATTCCTGCCGCATTTGAATTTGTACCTTATTGGGGAAGCAATAACAATGGACATTCTTTTGTTTCAATTATATTACCAGACAATAAAATATATCCATTACAAAACACAGACAAACAAGCAAACGGAGATTATTACCTATCACGTAAAACTCCTAAAATATATCGTAAGATGTATTCAATACAAGATTTAGCCAAACACATCGACAATATTCCCGAATTATTTCGTCACAATGACCTACTGGATGTTACAAAATTGCACAACATCGGCTCTTGTGATGTTACAGTCTCGACTAATATAAATAAAGAAAAAGAAAATTTTTTATCTGTATTTTCCCCAAAAAGATGGGTACCTGTTGCTTTTTCCTCTTCTCAAACATTCCATCACATTGGGACTGGAAATATATACAATGTTGATCGTAATAAGGAAGCTATTGATTTAGGTGATGGCATAGTTTATCTCCCAACTCACTGGGTAAATGAAGAGGCCATTCCAATAGGCAGCCCAATAATAGTATCGGAGGATTCAGTAAGGGAAATAAAACCAGACACTAAACATCTTGAAAGAGTAGTATGTAAACGCAAATTCCCTTTGAATATGCGAATTGTTGATTTCTCAAAATTGATGATTATGGGAGTTTTTGAAGGGGCAAATAAAGCAGACTTTTCTGATACAACGGAACTTTATAAAATAACAAAAACTCCGGAAAGCAAAATGCAAAAGATAGAAATATCTGCAGAGAAAGCCTATCGTTACATACGTTATAGAAAACCAAAAGGGACCTTTAGTATCGCAGAATTTTGTTTATATCAATCTGATGAAAAGCTTCTACCATTCCACCCTATAGCTTGTGATGCTATATACGAAGACAGTACTATGCTTAATATTTTCGATGGACAACCACTTACCTATTATCAAGTGAGTGGTGGCATAGACTTATGGGTTGGTGTGGATTTATATAAACCTGTGAAGATTTCAAAAATTGGATTTGCTCCACGTAATGACGATAATGCAATAGTTTCAACAGACACTTATGAACTGTTTTATTGGCAGGATCAATGGATAAGTTTAGGCCGGAAACGACCAATAGGTGATAGTGTCGTTTATGATAACGTACCTCAAAAAGCTCTGTTATGGTTGCGCAATTTGACTAAAGGCCGTGAAGAACGTCCATTCACTTATGAAAATGGGAAACAGATATGGTGGTAAAATTATTTCTAACTATTAAATAATAAAATTATGAAAAAAATTACTTTGTTTTTGTCCTTACTTTTAATAGGAAGTGTGGGCTTTTCACAAATTATTCCGGGCGTAAACATCGGTAAACGCAAGGAATATATGATGAGAACGTATAAAATCAATAGTCAAAAGGCAGATGAACACGAACAAATTCTATTCTCCTTACAGAAAGAGAATGACCAGCTAAAGAATCGGAAAATTAGCTCTACTCAATTTAAAGCGGAACAAAAAAAGCTTTATAAAAAATATGGTACAATAATCAGCCAAGCATTTTCTGGAGGAAAACATAAAAAATGGAGCTCTTGTACCCAAGAAATGGAACGTTACCAAATACTAAGTGAAAACAAATTTATTCCATATGAAAAAATGCGTGCTTTGTATAAGGCCGAATCGGAATGGGTCAAAGAACGAGATAAAATGCATAAAGATACTGGAGAAGCATGGGAAAAATATGAAAATAGTGATACTATGGTATCCGAGCTAAATATTAAAATAAAACAAATATTAGGAACTGAAAATGGGACTTGGTATATCGAATATAAGAGACTGTTCTTCAGAGCACTTGACAATATGGACAAATATGGAGTTACATACAAAGATGCCTTTACCATAGCAAAAATAGAAGATACGTATAAACAAAAACGTGCAAACATACTCAATAGCAATAAAAAAAATGCCGAAAGGGAAGTGGAACTGATGGCTATTGATGATGAGATGGCAAAAAAAATAGCAAAGACTGTTCCGTCTGTTTCTGTAAAGTGGGAAAAAGTAAATAATGCAGCATTAGATCATACTTTGAAATCAAGATATGGGCTAAATCAGGAGCAAATAAACAAATTCAAGACAGCTTATAATAAGTATGCAATTGAAGAATATAAGATTCTCAATCAGAAAAAACTGTCTGATAGCGATAAATACGACCAACTCTCCCAATTAGGTGAAACCTTCTGTAAGACAGTAAATCCTTTATTCAAGGTTGATAATTATAAAAAATGGTATGGTTGGTGGAAATACGATTTTGAAAGAAAAATGAAAAGAAAAGGATTAAAATGATTATTTTATGAAAAAATCAACTTATATTTATACTGTTTTATGTGTAATTGCAATTGTCATTAGTATAGTAAATTGCAAAGATGAAGATTTGCTAGAATCAGGTTTACAGACTGACATGAAAGATTTTAGTTTGCAAGAAGCTAAAAACTTTTTTCAAACTCAAGCTCATGCTAATTTAACATTAAGTCGTTCATTGGATAACAAAAGGAATAAAACAGTTTCCCCCGGTGATTTCGTACCTAACTGGGATGCAGCAGTCAGTTCTACCAACAACGGACTCGCTTGCTATGATATTCCTATAACTCCGACTTATCACTTTAAAGCAATTTATGTAGATGAAAGAAATGGCAAGCCTTCTGCAGGAAAAGTCAATGTATATCAGAAACTAGTGATAGTAAAAGATGTAAAGAGCAATAGAATGGATCAATACATCTTAACTTTGATACCCTCCAAATTATATGATAGTAGAAATGGTGCACAAACTTGTAACAACTTTATAAATTGTGCAGACAAGGGTGGTTTTACAGGAGTAGCATTATATTCCTGTGTATATTCACAAGTTACAGCTCGTATAAGTACTTTTAAGAACGGAGTAAAAACGAGAGGGGTATTTCTATTAAATGCTTCAGGGAAAACTAATTTATCAGATAAGTATGAGCAGGCTCGCGCATTAGCATCTACTGTATATATTCAAAAGAAAAAGATGGTCTTAACGCGTGGAGAAGATGACTATAACTACGATTATGATTATGGTAATGAAGATGATTACACTTATATTGGTGAGACACTTGAAGAAGTCATAATTACTCCAGAATCAAATAATAATGAAACAAGTGGCGGAAACGATGAATGGGAAATCATAGCACCTCCCGATAGTGGAACAATAGACCCCGAACCGACAGAACCGGAATCGACGAGTACGGAAGATGATACTGTGACAGAAAATAATAATGGTGACCAGAATTCTGATGAAAAATCTATTCCTTTATCTACAGCTGAAAAAAAAGCAGTAAATAGCCTTTTAATCCAACTAGAAAAGCTTAAGAATATTGATCGAACGAAATACACAATTGAAAAACAAAACTATTGTCGTTCAACTGCACGTACAAGCAAGGATGGAGTTCTTCAACTATGTCAATTATTTTTTAGCTCAGATAATTTAACAGAAATAGATAGAATAGCCACAATATGGCATGAGATGTACCATATTGACCATAAGCATTATGGAAAACTTGAAATGACTATTCTCGAAAAAACAATTGTCCTAAATCCTCCACCATATATTGAAAAGATATTGAATGAAAGATTAGATATAATGTATGGCAAATATATAATGACTCCCGAAACAAGAGAAGCTGATTTTAAGCAAGAATTAATCATTGATCGCTATGGAACAATAGAATATTATAAAAATGAATTAGAGACGCATAAAGCAGAACGCGAAAACTTTCCAGAGGTATCACATTATTATGAGAATGAAAGAACTTGGTTAGAATGGACTTATGAACAACTTCTAATAATTGCTACAGAACAATCATCAAATAAATAAAATTATGAATACAATTAAATCTTTTTTTATAAGTATATTATTGTGTATGTCAATTCCTAGCAAGGGACAAACACAGGATTTAGAAATTACTTTTGCTTATAATAGACAAGACAATGCTTTGATTCTAAAACTTTTCAATAATACGGATAAAGAAATAATAGTATTGAATCAAAGCCTATTGAATGAATCATCTGGAAGCTGCATTATTTTAACTGAAAAACATGATAATGGACAGAGTGATCTAATCATCTCGTTATATGACTATGAAGATGGACAGTGGATCCGTTCTAAAACAATAAACCCTAACGAAAGACTAGAACTTTTTTATTCATTTGAAGCTATCCCTGCAAATAATGTTACAAGAGCTAGATTATTCCTCTCCACATATTTTAGAGATAGGAAGACAGGAAAATTAGTTAGCAAAAGATATAAAAATGATTTACCCATAAAACAAATTAAATGATAACAAGTAAACATTTATTTATAGGTATTGTACTTTTGGGCATTTCTATTTTTTGTACCGCCCAAGAAGTAAAAATTGAATTTTCTTATGATAAACCGAATAATTCTTTAACCCTTATACTTACTAATAATACAGACAAAGAAATTTTAGTTATGAATCAAGGGCGGTTAAGTGAATTTAGTGGAAGCTATATTGTTTTAACAGAATCTTCTAATGGGAAAAGCGCGGATTTGACGATTTGTCTATTTACTCTTGAAAGCGGGAAATGGATATTACACAAGAGTTTATCTCCAAAAGGAAGAATAGAACTCTCCTATCCTTTGGATTCTATCCCAGCCAATAATGTAGTAAGGGCACATTTGTTTCTTTCAACATATTCTAATGATGAAAAAACAGGAAAACTAACTTCTAAAAGATATGAGAAGAATTTATATATAGATTAAGAAGTTTTATTATTATACGGTACAGTTCTGTAAAAATTAGTGCCGATCGATTATGAAAATTATTATTTTCCAGCATTCTTTGTGTAAAACAAAACCAAGAGTGCTGGAAAATTTAGATTACACATTGCTCATCTTTAGGATAAATCATATATAAATATATTTCCACTTAAATTAAATGTACCTTATAAACAGTATGAAAAGCTATTCTATTGAAAACATCAGAATACAAGATATATTACTTATATCAATTTGCATATTACTGTTCTTAAATAGAGCTGTACCTATTGACTACTCATCAATTTGGCGAGTGACTGTATTATGCCTTATATATACGTGTATACGCATTATGCCAAAACGACAGTGCTATTGCCTATTATACATAGTCTGTATTTGGGGAATTACCGAAGTAATCATTTCAACACTTCAAAAAGTGAATTATTTAGAGAGCAATCATCATGATTTCGGAATCACAGGAACGTTTGGAAATCCAGGACCATTAGGCGGATTATTAGCAGTATGCTGGATAGTATCTATTTTTTTCATTTATGAAAACATACAAAACAAGCATCGTATATTAACATTATCATTTTGCATGATAGCCTGTTTTATTTTATATGGTTTACTATTATCTGGTTCACGCGCCGGGTGGACAGCTGCATTGGTAGGAAGCATGATATTCCTATGGCAATGGTTAAAAAGAAAACATACAATCAAAGTCAAACCAACTCTTTTGAAATCAGGTTTTCTGCTTATCATCACCGTTTTTATCATATCAATCTACTTTATAAGAAGAGATTCGGCAGATGGCCGATTGCTAATATGGTATAACACAATAAAGATGATAGAAGATTATCCTCTATTCGGTATTGGGACCGGAGGATGGCAAGCTAATTACATGCTTTACCAAGCTGAATATTTCTTACAAGCTACAAATTCTCCATACACATTATTAGCTGACAACATTTTTTATACATACAACGAATTTTTATATATAACAGCAGAACAGGGAATAGTTGGATTAGTTGTTGTTTCATGGTTGTTTTATGCATTATTTAGTTATAAAGAAAAGAATAATACTGACCATTGTCTGAAATCCGCCTTAACCACTTTCCTAGTCTTCTCTTTTTTTTCTTATCCTGGCCAGGTTTTTCCATTAGAAATATTATTCATCAGCATAATAGGAATGATGAAAAGCAAAACCATAAAAGTGTTTACAATATCTATTTTAGCAAAATACATCGTTAGAAGTATAGCCTCCATCTCTATTATATGTATATCAATCTGGTCCTATCATATTTACCATAAAACTTTTACCACAATTATCAGGATAGTGGATAAAAATAAAATATCCGAAGAAGCCCATTCTCAACTATCCACATTATACCCATTATTTTGTTATAATCCACAGTTAATGTACATCTACTCAAAAAGTAGTTTGGAAGATTATCCTTTAAATACAAAACCACAAATATTACAAACAGCTGCCCGAATTGCTCCTAATAGTGAACTATATATCAAGATGGGAGATTTTTGGAAACAAAAAAGAGATTACGCTCAAGCTGAAGCATGCTATCAAACGGCTGCTGCCATGATTCCACATCATATCACTCCTTCGTACAAATTATTCCAGCTTTATATAGACAAAGGAAATATAAATGCAGCCATCGACATGGGAAATTATCTTTTAAAACAACCGATAAAGAAAAAAGGAACAAAAGCTTTACGAATGGAAGCTGAAATTTTAGAGTTTCTTCATAAAGAAAAGAATATAAAGAAAACACAATAAGTATCTACCACAGTACAAGTCAGCTATCACACATCTGCCATCTGTAACCCATTAGATTACTGAAGAAAGTCTATAAGCAGACTTTGGCTTCCTTGATAGAGACCGCAATATCTAATATTGGGAACTAAATTTTTTTCCTTGAAATTGTCTTTTTGCACAAATCTTTTCTTTTAATATCCCGCATACATTTTATAGAGTTTATCAAAATAATCTCTTGAAATATTACTATTCTTTCCGGCCATATTTTTGTAGTAATATAACATTCCTTGGTAATAAGCCTTATAGTCAAACAGTCCTTGATTATTAAATGGATAGTTCTGTATCGTTCCATCCCCCTGAATGAATCTATATGACGTACGCATCGGATTAGCTTGGAGGGCTATAAAATATTTACCGAAAATATCATAATAAGAATACTTACTGGATTGATTTTGTTTTCGCGGTTGCTTATTTACCCCAAATGAATAAATCGTTCGTACTGCGCTTTCTCCTTGCATCGCAGCGATCCATTTTGTTCGAGCGATAGCTTCTGTTACAATACTATCAGTTTCCGCGTCCGGACTGTTTGAAATTTCTATATGACTAGTCGTACCATCCTTTTCTATAACAAACGAGCCATTCAGAACCATTTTTTTATCAACTATAACATCACACATAATATTTTTCAAGAAATTACCCTCTTCATTGTATTTTGCCTTTATTTCTGGATTAAAAACGATCATATCCGGATCAGTTGGTTTGCTTCTTGTATTACAAAAAACATCATCACGATACACTATTAATGGCAAAAGCATTCCATCATTATCGGTTTTTATAATAATCTTATCACATATAGTAACATCAATTGGAGTTGTTCTATCAGCAATGGCCGGTTCCCATTTAGGAGATTTTTTTAATAAATCCTCTATCGCACATTTTACAATATCATTCTTACACTGTAATATAGATATATTATTTACCTTTCCTTTTTTAGTTATTGTATACTGAAAAAGTAATGTCTCTGAATAACATTTCAGTGTTGATGGTATTTGAATATTGTTGTGTATCCATTGAACAAACTTGTCCCTGCTATTAAAAGGACTCGTAGGAATATTCGATAAACGCGGTGGAATATGCATAGTTACTTGTTGTATTTGTTCCCGTTTATCTTCAGGAATATATTGATGAAAATCAATTAGCATATATTTATATATATCTTTAGGTTGACTTCCATTATATCGACATCGAGGAGCTTTACTTATGACATCCATAATTTCTTTCTCAAAAGCAGGATTTAATGTATTCAGTATGCTTGTTATGAAAACTTTTCCATCCCAAGATGCACTAATACAAACTTGTTCAATGCCAGCTATTCCATATTTGTACGCTTCTTGAGGAAATTGAATATTACTTAAAATCCATGATGGCATCTCGTCAAGAGTCATTAAAGATTCTTTGGTACTTCCTGCATTTATCTGAGCAGAAGTATATACATTAAAAAATACAGCAATGAAAAGGCTAATAATTTTATTCATAATATTGTTCTTTCTATAAGATGTTTTGTTTATTGCACAATGTAAAGATAGTGATAAAATAAAAAAACGTATACATAGAAAAATACACTAACGTGGTAAAATTATACATATTTCATCGACCAAAGCCTTTTTTTCGAAGCTACTTTTTCCTCAAATATTCATAACCGAAGCGACAGTACAGACACTTTCGCTTATCACAGTACTCTTTTTGCAACTGTATCAATGCCTGACTATCCGCCGCACTGACAACCGGAAGCCCGGCATCGCTCCACGAGCGGATAATATGATTACTCTCCGCCTTCAATTCTTCCAGAAAACGTCCGGCACGTTCACACATTCGTTCATCTGCCTTATGCAAGCCGTATGTATAAAGAAAAGGAACCACTGTATTTATGATTATCAAATCCTTGGAACGCTCTCCCATCGTCTTCTCCTTTTGTGAAGACGGTCGCCCGAATAAATAATGATTTTCCCAATAGGGAGACGTACGGGCATCCAGCAAGTTTCTCACATCCGCCAGCGTTTCCGCTTCCAACAAACGTGAAAACAACTTATCCCCTTTCTGATAGAGATAAGCCAACTGCGCCAGGCGAATATGCGGAAAGTTTTCCGGACGAAGCCGTAGAAAACGCCATAACGTAGCATCCATCCCCTGCCCGATTTCAAACTTCCGCTGCAAATAACGGAACTCCTTACAAAGACGGAGACTATACTCGTCTTCCTGTTCCTTTTTCAGAAACGTTTCTTCCAACAATCCCGCCAAACCATAGAAAAAAGCCTCTATCTGAAACAAATCATTCCGGTGCTTATCCATCGCACGAAACGGCAACAGTCCCGCCCACGTTTCAAAAGCATCTCCGTTCAAGCCAAAACCGAAATTACGGGCAAGGGTGATAAAGAATGCATCTTCCCAATTACTGTTACAATGTTTGAGACGCTGTGTGATTAATTGCGCTTTCTGCTCCAAACGTTCCGTTTGCAAAGCGGTCAGCCAAGAATGAATGGTAAGTTTGGGAAGAGAGGCAAGGATGGGATGGCAAGCCGGATACTGATCGGCTACACAAAGTTCGTGGTAATGTAATTGCACATTGTCCGGACAGGTAAGTAATAGTTGCGGTATCTGTTCACCGTTGGTACGGGTTATTTCCGTATCTGCTTCACTCACTACATGGAGAATCACAGAGTCGTATGCTTTGTCAGAATGATGTCCGTGGCGAAACCAGTCGGAAGAATGTGTATGTATTTCTATATTCCCTACCCATAAGGCACCATCAATCTTTAGTTTCGCGTTAAAAAAGTCGGGACCGGCGTTGGGATTTTGCAGACCGGAGTCAATCACTTCTACCGGTAAGCCGTTGGTGGTTTGCAGTACTTTCAGGGGAAATAATTTATGCTTCCACACGTAGTGGAGAAGATGTTCCATGTTAACAAGACGTTAATGTGCGCTGCAAATGTAATAAAAATCTTATCTTTGCGACTATTATTTTGAATATAAGTCAGAAAACAATGAAAATAGCACTGATCGGTTACGGAAAGATGGGCAAAGAGATAGAAAAGGTTGCCCGTAGTCGCGGACATGAAATCGTCTGCATCATTGACATCAATAATCAGGATGACTTCGAATCGGAAGCATTCAAATCGGCCGATGTGGCCATTGAGTTTACCAATCCGATGGTAGCTTACAGCAATTATATGAAAGCGTTCAAAGCCGGTGTAAAACTGGTATCGGGCAGTACCGGATGGATGGCCGAGCATGGCGAAGAAATCAAGAAGCTCTGCACGGAAGGGGGCAAAACACTCTTCTGGTCGTCCAACTTCAGCCTGGGAGTCAGCATCTTCTCCGCTCTCAACAAGTATCTGGCTAAAATCATGAATCAGTTCCCTGCTTATGATGTCACCATGAGCGAGACACATCATATCCACAAACTGGATGCTCCCAGCGGAACAGCCATTACATTGGCGGAAGGTATTCTGGAAAAGCTGGACCGTAAGGACAAATGGGTGAAAGGCACTTTCCTTGCACCGGACGGAACCATTAGCGGAACCAACGATTGCGCCCCTAATGAACTTCCTATCGCCTCTATCCGCGAAGGAGAAGTGTTCGGCCTTCATACCATTCGCTATGAATCTGATGTAGACAGCATAACTATCACGCATGATGCCAAAAGTCGTGGTGGATTTGTATTGGGAGCCGTACTGGCAGCCGAATATACTGCCACACACGAAGGTTTTTTGGGCATGAGTGATTTATTCCCATTCTTGAACGACTAAGATTTCAGAAGCTAGTTCTAAACAAATATAACATTATGAGACAAGCCACACGCGCACAATGGATCAAATGTGCCACTGCTATTCTACTTTACCTCATCTTCCTTATCTGGGTACGGAGTTGGTGGGGATTGATTGTTGTTCCTTTCATTTTCGATATTTATATCACAAAGAAAATTCCCTGGTCTTTTTGGAAGAAGTCGAAGAATCCGGCTGTCCGCAGTGTCATGAGTTGGGTAGACGCCATCGTGTTTGCGTTGGTTGCTGTCTACTTCGTCAATATCTACATCTTCCAGAATTATCAGATTCCTTCTTCTTCGCTGGAAAAATCATTGCTGGTGGGCGACTTCCTGTATGTGAGCAAGATGAGTTACGGTCCCCGCGTACCGAACACTCCCCTTTCCATGCCGTTGGCGCAGCATACACTGCCTGTCTTCAATACTAAATCATATATCGAGTGGCCACAATGGAAGTACAAACGGGTACCGGGCTTCGGCAAAGTGAAACTGAATGACATTGTTGTCTTCAACTTCCCCGCAGGAGATACGGTAGCAGTGAACTACCAACAGACAACGGACTTCTATACGCTGGCTTATGGTGAAGGACAACGCATCTACTCCAAACAGATTGAAATGGATAGCCTGACACGTTCACAGCAACGTGCAATCTATGACCTCTACTATGACGCCGGACGTAAACAGATTCTAAACAATCCGCGTACTTACGGTGAAGTACTGTGGCGTCCGGTAGACCGTCGCGAGAATTATGTGAAACGTTGTGTCGGCTTGCCCGGTGATACATTGCAAATTGTAGACGGACAGGTGATGATTGACGGTAAGGCGATTGAGAACCCCGAAAACCTGCAATTCAACTACTTCGTACAGACTACCGGCCCGTACATTCCGGAAGATATGCTCCGCGAATTAGGCATCAGCAAGGATGACACCATGCTGATAGAAGACTCTGGCTGGGAAGGCGGATTATTGGATATGGGACTGGACAACCGGAATGCGCAAGGCAAACTGAATCCGGTATATCATCTTCCATTGACTAAAAAGATGTATGACACTCTCCTTGGCAATAAAAAGCTAATCAGCAAAATAGTAATGGAACCGGAAGAATACGCCGGACAGATGTATCCGCTGAACCTTTATACCAAATGGAACCGCAACAATTACGGTCCGATCTGGATTCCTGCCAAAGGAGCTACCATTACCCTCACAGAAGACAACCTGCCTATCTATGAGCGTTGCATCGTAGCCTACGAAGGCAACAAGCTGGAAGTGAAACCGGACGGTATCTACATCAACGGTGAAAAGACCAATGAATATACCTTCAAAATGGATTATTACTGGATGATGGGTGACAACCGTCACAACTCTGCCGACTCCCGTTATTGGGGTTTTGTACCCGAAGATCACGTAGTGGGCAAGCCGATTGTCGTATGGCTGTCGCTTGACAAAGACCGTGGATGGTTTGACGGTAAGATTCGCTGGAACCGCCTCTTCAAGTGGGTAGACTGATAAGTGTACGGATAGAATAGAGTGATAAGGTGATAAATATTGATGAACATTCGTAAATTCAAATGGATACTAGCATTTGCCGGAGCAGTAGTCGTAGTGCTTCTGCTCCGGGGATTTGCTTTTACGTCCTGCCTTATCCCTTCCACCGGTATGGAAAACTCCATTTTCCAGGGTGAACGTATCTTAGTGAACAAATGGAGTTACGGATTGCGAGTTCCTTTCATGTCGCTCTTTTCTTATCATCGTTGGTGTGAAAGTCCTGTACGGCAACAAGATATTGTAGTGTTCAATAATCCGGCTGGAATCCGGGAACCTATCATCGACCGCCGGGAAATCTATATCAGCCGTTGCCTCGGAGTTCCGGGAGATACATTATTGGTCGATTCTCTTTTCTCCGTTATTTCTCCAGAGGCACAATTCAATCCGGATAAGAAAAGGCTTTATTCGTACCCCGCGTCAAAAGAAAATCTGATTACCTCACTCATGCATACTCTTTCCATCACCAACGACGGATTGATGGGAAGTAATGACAGTACTCATGTGCGTAGTTTCAGCCGTTACGAATATTATTTGTTGGAACAGGCAATGAATGGGAAAGAGAGTTTTGTCCAACCTTTGTCAAACAGGGAAGATGCCGAACCGAATCCGCTGATTGTTCCCGGAAAAGGGAAATTTATCCGGGTCTATCCCTGGAACATAACCTTACTGCGGAATACCCTCGTGATGCACGAAGGCAAACAGGCAGAAATAAAGAACGACACTCTCTACGTAGACGGCAAACCTACACAACACTGTTATTTCACTAAAGATTACTATTGGATGGGATCTAACAATACCGTCAACTTTTCCGACTCACGGCTCTTCGGGTTTGTCCCGCAAGACCATATCATCGGGAAAGCCTCCATCATTTGGTTCTCCAAAGAAAAAGAGACAGGCTTGTTTGACGGATACCGATGGAACCGTTTCTTCAGAACGGTGAAATAATCTTCCGGAACATAAAAGAAATAACTCCTTAATAATATCCTTAATTAATATCCTTATTATAGAGCCCCCTAAACGTATTAAAATGAAAGAAATGAAAATAGCTTATTTATCTTCAGCTTATCTCGCTCCCGTCGAATATTATACCAAACTTCTGGCTTATGACAAAGTGTTTGTAGAGCAACACGACCACTATATCAAACAAACCTATCGTAACCGGTGCACCATTGCCGGCCCATCCGGCGAATTAGCTCTTTCTATCCCAACCGTAAAACCCGACACATTGAAGTGTCCGATGAAAGATATCCGCATCTCCGACCACGGCAACTGGAGACATCTGCACTGGAACGCCATCGAATCAGCCTACAACAGTACTCCTTTCTTTGAATATTACAAGGACGACTTCCGTCCCTTCTACGAAAAGAAATACGAGTTTTTAATCGATTTCAACGAAGAACTATGCCGGATGGTCTGTGAATTGATAGATATTCACCCCACTATGGAGCGTACTAGCGAATATAAGATGGAGTTTGCTCCCGGAGAATTCGATTTTCGGGAAGTCATTCATCCCAAAAAGGATTTCCGAGAAGTGGATACAGAGTTTATTCCGCAACCTTACTATCAGGTTTTCGAGCCCAAACTGGGTTTTCTTCCTAATTTGAGTATCATAGACCTGTTGTTCAATATGGGACCGGAAAGTCTGTTGGTACTAGGCAAGTAATGACTCCACTCTTCTATACGTATGTAGCCAACAAAGGTGCACCATGTCGTCACATTATTTATACTCGTACAGTTTGACGTGTAAAATACTGAATTCTCCGACAGGAATACGTACATGCCTTCCCTGATGGTCCTGATCGCCATTCAGGCGCCGGATATATTTCAGTGAACCATCTTCGTTCACATTAACTTCATCTACAGAACCGATACCGGCTCTCATACCACCTTGCCAGCTATTTTCCGTTTTTGATGCCTTTCCGCCCACACTGGCAAAACCATCCTCGCCCAATGCCGGTGAACTTTTCATTTTATTTTCCCCCTGTTTCTTAAATTCAAGTACCAAGCCACTGCCGGCAACGATATACTCATCTGGAGCCAGACGTAGCAAAACACCTCCCCCTTCAGGCCATACAGTGCCATCCCGGGCACGTGGGTCCCATGGCAGAGTGAAGTAATGACGGCAGGTAATCTCCAAATCATCGTATGAAAGTATTCGTTCTTTATTCTCTTCATCAAACAAAAGACCGTTCATCACTCCTTTACCCTGATATTTTGTCAATAAAGGCATCAGTTCTTTCAATTTAATATAGCTCTGTACCAAAGGTGCATCTGCTCTATCCGAACCGCTTTCAATAGAGAAAGGACAAAAGCCAATCGCATCATGCTCACCAAACACATAGAAAGCACGTACTCCATCATTGTCTTCCAACCGAATTTCAGGTATAAAGAGAGGATTATTGTGCAGTTTATACTTTGCCACCCAATCAACGAAACCTTTATCATATAAATCCGGAGCCAGAAAATCAATGTTGGGTGCTGCATAATGCCATACATCTATCAAATGAGCCAATGGTCCTGCCGACGGATATTCTCCCGGTTTCCGCCCCCTACTGTTCATTGCTGCATTGACATACAACGGAATATTATAGATAGAACGTGCTAACTTTGCCATTCGTTCTACATACTGCGCATACGACCAGGCCATAAAAATTTCATCCGTATACACGTCTGCACCAAACACTTCCTGCCACGTACCTTTCTTCTTGAATCCCTGGCTCTCCCATTTTGCCAACATTTCGGGATGCAGAGATCTCTTGTTCTTTTGCAAATAGTCGATGAAAAGAGACGGAACTGGTGCATAAAACAGTTTATCCGCTTCTTTGGAATAATCGCGGGCATCTTCCAACATTCCGATTTCGTTTTCTATCTGAATCATGATAACCGTTCCCTCTTCCTTATCCACAGAAGCAATGTGTTTCATCCATTGGGAAAAAGCACGGCTATCCGCCTGAAACACATTCTCCGAAAAGGAACTGGCTATTTCGAGGGGCTTCCCTGCTTTCGTATAGGCACGCGGGTATTTCTTATAATCTTCCTTAAACCAGATCGGAGCATAGCAACTCATTGAGTTTTTCCACGCACCGAACCAAAGGAAAACCACCTTCAAATCATTCGCACGGGCTTGTTGAATCACTTTATCCGTCAGGGTAAAATCAAATTTACCTTCCTGTGGTTCTGTTAAATCCCAATATGCAGGAACCAGTACCGTATTCAGACCCATACGCTGCAATTTCGGGAATATACGTTCAATATCTTCAATAGAGGAAGCTGAAGAATTTCCCAATTCACCGCCAATCACTAAGAATGGTTTTCCATCTACCATAAGTTGTGTGGTACTTCCCTGTTTCTGCAAATACGGAAGTTTCTGATGTGCCTGAAGAGGCAAAATAAAAAGGAATAGAATCCCAAAAAGTGTGTTTCTCATAACAATCAGCTTTATCATATTATCTGAAAGCAAAGTTACAACAATATAAAAAAGGAGCACAACGTCTTGTGTTCCTTTTCTATCGGGCAGGTTACAGATGCTTTATGTTACGTTACATCTGCCTTTATCTATACATTATCTCCGGTTCTTATACCCTCTATTTGCGTTTCCTAAGTAATTTTTAGAGAAAACTGTTTATATCGCTACTTCTTCACAGTTCTTCTCTTCATTAGATTCTGCTGCATCCAGCCGATTCAACAAATAGCGTACATTTTGAAGATGTATATCGTTATTCCGATCCATTTTCTTAAACTGCCAACTGTTTTTAGTGGTATTCAGTATGCAATTCATTAACGTTCCCACGGCATCGGCACTTTGGAAACGATTGGTATTGGAGATTAGCGTATTCATCATGTGCGCCCCGAATCCTCTAATCACCTCTTTCACACTTATCGACTTATAATTACGGATGGCTTCAAAGGCTGCCACATTACTACAAAGCGTACTAGCTAAATCCTCCAGTCTCTTTCGATCTGTTCGTTCCACTAGATAGCTTTCAGGATTCATAAAACGATTGAGAGTCAGATAAAAAGACATCATTTCATCATCGGATGAAAAGATAACGTGCATGAGTTGCGTCGCGTCCCCCGGACGAGCCTGCTGGTTGCTTAAAACTTCTTCCATAAGAATTTTAATTAAATGGTGAATAAATTAAGTTCAATGGGGCGATACAGAAGGGTAGTTTTAAGAAATAAAAGAAGTAAGCGTCTCCGCGATTCTATCTTGTCGCCCTTTTTTCATTCTTATATTTTTGCTATGTATAAAAATGAAGCATTATGGATTTAGCAGAAAATCGATTTGGAAAAACTTGGAAACATTTCCTTGAAGTATTGAAAGTAGACTACAATTGTTCTTTAGCCGATGTTTGCCGCGATCAGCATACCACTTTTGGTGGTATGAGTTCCTGGATGTCCAGACGGGGCTATAGCGTTAAACAAGCCAAGGCAGATGTGGTCCGCGATTATTATGGCGGCGTTGAACCCTCCCAACCGCCAACTTCCTCTCCTTCATTCACTCAAATAGCACCCGCCATGTTGTCGGAAGAAGAGTTTAGTCTTGCCGGGATCACAATCACCTTTAACAGTGGAACCACCATTTCGGTCAAACGGGCCACACCCAGTGGTGTTATTAAAATGTTGCGCGATTACGAAAGAAAGGAGGGAGATCCATGTATTCTCTAACATCAGCCAATCGATACTATCTGTACCAGGGCTTTGTTCGTATGAACCTTGGCATTGACGGTTTATTCAAAATTATACGATCGGAAATGAAGGACTTGTCTCCCGTTTCCGGAGATATCTTTTTATTCTTTGGTAAAAACCGACAAAGTGTAAAAATACTGCGTTGGGATGGCGATGGCTTTCTTCTGTACTACAAGCGCCTCGAAGGTGGAAGTTTTGAGTTACCGACATTTAACCCCAATACAGGTAATTACGAGATTTCTTATCAGGTTTTGTCTTTTATCTTAAATGGAGTGTCATTAAAGTCTGTACGGTTGAGAAAGCGTTTTAGGATCTAATTCAACATTCTGATTATTAGTTATTTGCGCTAAAGATATCATCCGGTTTATTTGGCCAATTCGTTGATTTTTTATATCTTTATGCCATGAAAAAGGATGAGATCATAGAGTTATTGAAGGAACAAATCAAGGGATTACGAGATGACAACAACAGACTCTTGGACCAAATAGATGCTTTGATAAAGGAGGTTTCTTCCCTTAAAGAGGCACTCCTTCAAAAAGGCGAATCTCTTAGCAAGCAACAGCGCCTTACTAAGGGACTCGCCAAACTTGTATCCAACACATCCGAACAGCAACAGGCTCCCCAATCTGCCATATCCGAAGAAGAGCGGCAGAAGATAGAAGCGGAAAAAGCAGATAAGCGTAAAGCAAGAAAGAACAATGGGGCCAAACGTGACATGCATTATGAGATGGAGGAAGAAGAACATGTCGTTTATCCCGATGATCCCGATTTTGACATCAATAAGGCCCGGTTGTTTACCACTGTTCCCAGAATATGCGTCCGCTATGAATGTGTACCCATGCGCTTCATCAAGCATGTCTACAAGATACACACCTATACGCAAGAAGGTCGCCTGTTTGAGGGAAAAACACCGGCTTCGGCCTTCTTGAATTCCAGCTATGACGGTTCATTTATTGCCGGATTGATGGAATTACGTTATATACAATCGCTACCTGTTGAAAGAATCATCAACTACTTCGAGAGTCATGGCTTTACGCTGAAGAAACCTACGGCTCATAAGTTGATAGAGAAAGCCTCAAACCTCTTCGAAAATCTTTATAAGTGCATCCGGCAGACAGCTTTGAGTGATCCTTATAAGGCAGCCGATGAAACCTATTACAAAATACTCGTCCCGGAAAAGAACAGCAAGGGAAAAGGAGTCAGGAAGGGATACCTTTGGGTGGTTGTCGGCATAAACACCAGGATGATATACTTGCTCTATGATGACGGCTCCCGGTCTGAAAGAGTTATTCTTAACGAATTAGGCAGTTGCAAAGGTATCATACAAAGCGATGGTTACTCACCTTACCGGAAGCTCGAAAGCGATGCTTATCCCAATATCACACGCATCCCGTGCTTGCAACATATAAAACGGAAATTTATAGATTGCGGTGAGAAGGACCCGGATGCAAAAAGAATCGTGGAGCTGATAAACGCACTTTATCAAAACGAGCATAAGCATAAAGTTGAGGTTGAGGGATGGACGGTAGAACAGAATCTTACGCATCGAAAAAAGTATGCGCCGGACATACTCGGAGAAATAAAAGATGTGCTTGATGAAATAGAAGAACGGGGGGATTTATTACCTAAGAGCGAACTGCAGGAAGCCATTACCTATCTTCGCAATGAGTGGAATGCAGTGGTGGACATCTTTAATTATGGTGACACTTATCTGGACAACAATATGGTTGAACGGATGAACCGGTACATATCCTTATCAAGAAAAAACTCATTGTTCTTCGGCAGCCATAAGGGGGCCGAACGAGGCGCCATACTCTATACGATAGCACTCACTTGTAGGATGCATAAAGTGAATCTATTTGAGTATCTCACGGATGTGATAAACAGAACAGCCGAATGGCAACCGAACACACCAATTGAAAAATACAGGGAACTGCTTCCTGACAGATGGGAAAAGGCTAATGACTAAAAAGGGATCATTAGCCTTTTTATTTTAATACACTATATAGAATCGCGGAGACGCTTACTTAGAGAATTACATAAGTTCGATATTAATAAATGCAACCGCCGTTACTGTAATGGTGATTTCGTTAATGAAAAACAACACAATATACAATGGGTGGAAGTCTTATCAAAAGAAGCCCTACAAGATTAAAACATAAAACTAAATCCTTTATTGTGAGAAGCTTTATATTTTTGAATTTCCAAAGACAGTGATTTTTTCAATTGCACCGCCATGAAATCCCAAAAAGGCTGGTTGGTTTCATCATCTTGCGCTTGTTGTAAAGAAAGGATATAATCTGCCCTATCCTCCTTAAAAATCTTAGCGGGGAAAAGATGATAGCAGAATTGAATATAGTTCATCAATAAGCGAGCTGCTCTCCCGTTGCCATCCACCCAAGGATGAATAGTCACTAAATTGAGGTGAGCATTAAAACTTAATTCGTATTGTTCACGGAACGTTTCCACATTCTTTTGCCGTTCCTGCAACAAGAAACAAAGTTCTTCTACTTTAACAGGTACTTTTTGATAACCCACATAAGAACGCCCACCTACACCAGCCGTAACGCCACACAAACGGAACTCACCTCTGGAAGAATCGAAAGAGCCGCCTATTGTATTATGCCTTCCCCCTGTTGTCCGCATCAAAGTAGCGTTTAACTTCTGCAAAAAAGCAGGAGTTATAACAGTATTGCGTTGCGCTTCCTTTTTAGCAAGCTCGTATGCTTTCTTCAAGTCCTCATTCATCAGATGATATACCAACGGCTTTCCTTTAGCTGTTACACCTTCATCGAAAAGAAGCTGTGCATCCATTTCGGTTAGTGTAGAACCCTCAATGGCTGTAGAATGGGTAATAAGAGAATAGAGGTAGTACTTCTCATAGTCCACCGACTGACTGATACCGAGTTGCTGAAACTCCTTATACAGTTCCTCTATTTCCAGCCAAATACCTTTTTCCATAATTAGGTTACCTTAATTGTTATTTTTCCCAAAATTACTTCTGATACAACACTTTACCAAGCGAAACGACTACTTTCTTACTATTTTTTTGCAAACGCTGGGAAAATTAGGCAATAAAAAAACGCTAAGTCGATTTGTTGCAATCACTTAGCGTTTTCCGAGTACCCAGACTCTCTGTCATCTCCTTAAAAAAATCTCTAACCAAACATCTACCTATTTCAACTCAAATGGTACAGTACCTTTAATATCTCTGGATGAACTACCGATGATTGCCTCAAACTTACCCGGTTCGGCCACCCATTCGTGTTTAGCATCATCGAAGAAGCTCAATGCTTTCTTATCAATCGTCAGCGTTACCACTTTCTCTTCTCCCGGAGCCAGTTTCACTTTCTGGAAACCTTTCAACTCTTTGATCGGACGAGGGAGAGAGGATTTCTTATCGCTGATATAAAGCTGAACAACTTCTTGCCCCTCACGAGTTCCTGTATTCTTCACATTGACCGTGAAAGAGATAGTATCATCTACTGTCATTGTTTTCTTGTCAGCCGAAGGCTTTCCATAAGCGAAAGTAGTGTAGCTCAATCCGTGTCCGAACGGGAACAGCGGTTTGATTTTTTCTTTATCCGCCCAACGGTAACCTACAAAAATATCTTCCCGATAGATTTCATTAATCGTATCTCCTCTATGTTTAGACTGTGCCAGTTCTTCCTTATTGCCCGGATATTCGCCCAATTTATGAGCCCCTACATCTTCCAGTTTTGCCGGGAAGGTGAAAGGAAGTTTTCCCGAAGGATTGGCGTCTCCTACCAATACGGAAGCAAGAGCTGTCCCGGCTTCCGAACCCAGGAACCAGCCTTGTACAATGGCCGGCACTTCATTTACCCAAGGCATAGCCACAGCATTGCCGGAGATATTGACCACGATCAGGTTTTTATTCACCTTTGCGAGTTCACTAATCACTCTATCCTGCGCGTAAGGCAAACCTAAAGAAGCGCGGTCCGAATCTTCACAATCCTGATGATTGCTCTTGTTCAAGCCACCGAAGAAGATAACATAGTCGGCATCTTTAGCCACTTGCAAAGCCTCAGCGAGCAGTTCATCTTCCGAACGGTTGTCTTTCAAGTCCTGACCGGTTTTCACACCATTATACTCTCCCGTCGGATCGCCTACATACCCACGGGCATATACCACTTCCGCTTTTGAACCCACACGGCTTTTCAGTCCATCCAACGGAGAAATCTCATATTTCACTTTCAAAGAAGAACTACCACCGCCCACAGTCATCATCTTTATCGCATTTTCACCGATCACTGCGATTTTCTTCGCTTTATTCAAATCGATAGGCAATACGTTACCGTTGTTCTGCAACAGCACAATTCCTTCTTCAGCTATCTCACGTCCGGCCTGCCCGTGCTCGGGAGAACCTAAAGAGCCGAATGGTTTGTGCGGGTCCATTGAAGTACGGAAAATCAGACGAAGGACATTACTAACCTTTTCGTCCAGTTCCTTTGTTCCTACTTTACCCTCTTTTATCAGTTTCAGGTAAGGGAAAGCAAGGTAATAATTATCATACGCATTTCTCGTTCCGGCAGACAGTCCGTTCGTCCATGAACCAAACTCTAAGTCCATGCCGTTGTGAATAGCCTGTTCGGTGTTGTGCACACCACCCCAGTCGGACACTACGACGCCATCAAAGCCCCATTCATCGCGAAGAATATCTCGAAGCAGGCGTTTGTTGTGACAGGCGTGCTCTCCCTGATAGAGATTATAAGAGCCCATAATCGACCATGTTCCACCTTCCTGAACAGCCGCTTTAAAAGCAGGCAGGTATATTTCATAAAGAGCACGATCACTCAATTGCACATTGGTGGTATGGCGGTTGAACTCCTGATTGTTCAATGCATAATGCTTCACACAAGCAGCTACCCCGTTCTCTTGTACACCTTTGATGTAAGGAACCACCATAGTGGCGGACAGATACGGGTCTTCTCCCATATACTCGAAGTTACGTCCGTTCAAGGGAGTACGGTAGATATTCACACCGGGCCCCAACAAGATGTCTTTCTTGCGGTAACGTGCCTCTTCACCGATACTTTTTCCATAAAGATGCGACATTTCGGGATTCCATGTAGCAGAAAGACACGTCAGTGCCGGATAGGCAATACAGGAATCGTTTGTCCATCCTGCCTGATCCCATTCATCCCACAACACTTCCGGACGGATACCGTGAGGACCGTCGGTAGCCCATACTTCGGGGATTCCGAGGCGGGGAACGCCTGCCGAACTAAATTTAGACTGCGCATGAATCATCTTCACCTTTTCTTCAAGGGTCATCCGGTTCAATGCATCTTTCACTCGCTCTTCAATAGGCTTACCAGTATCCAGATACACCGGCTTCTGCGCAAAGGCAGGCAACGCAGTTATCACAGACAAGCCAAGTAACATTGCTTTGAGTTTCATGTTTATTGATGATATAAGAAATGAGTTAATACTTTATTTATATAGACTCCCAAACAGGGGATATTTCCTAGTTGCGGACGGATTTATTAATGTTTTTTACATTATTCCGACCAAAGATGAATCCTGAAAGGGTACAATTCATCATACCCTTTCAGGATAGGTTCAATAAAAATCCGGCATCAATCTTCAGGTCAATTTATTTTCTCAACCTTCAGATCAGCATTTGCATTACCATTCGTTACATCAATGGTAAATCGATAGACAGCTCCTTCTTCAAATGCTTTATTATCCTGCATTTCCAAATTTCCGGAATCTGCAAGTTTAAGCTGTTCCACTAAAGTATTGCTTGCATAATTGCCGAATTCTCCTCCCCAATCATTTTGATGGAAGAACTTAAAACTAATCACTTCCGGGTCACCACTAGTCTTCAACGTTTCCCCGGCTTTCAAGGTTAGCTGATACTTTTTAGAAGCAACTTGCGCCAGACAGAGCGCTTTACCTGGCTCCCAACCTACTTCGGAAGACGTAACAGAAGGCTTACCGATTCCTTTTCCGATAGCCCAGATTGCACCCGTTCCGTCATCTTGCAATTTGGCCGGTTTACCATCTTTCAAAGCCATTACAGAAAAATACTTCAAAACAGCATTAGCTGTCACCCGATAATCTCCGTTAATCGGCAGGAACTTCAATGCACCATCACTTTGTTTCTCAAAGAAATCAGGATCGATCCACCATTCATTCAAATTATCAATGCCTGTAACAGTTATCATTTGTCCTTGTGTAAACGCCTGATCCGACTTATATATATCAGTATCTGTCACCTCCATCTTATCATTACCAAAGAAAATATCCGGTGCAGGTAAATCTACCTTCCCTACTTTCTCCACTGTCAACACAGCCTTGGTATTGCCTTTCGTCACATCAACTATAAACCTGTAAATACCTCCTCTTTCGAACTTCTGACCTTCTTCCAGTCCCAGGTTTCCGTCCGATGAGATTTTAACCAATTCACTCGTTGTAGAAATAGCATCACCCTTAAACTCGCCGTTGTCCCATTTATTGATATGGAAGAACTTAAAGTTAATATCATCCACTTTCATGGTAACGCCAGCTATAAATGTCAGTTGATACTTCTTCGCAGTAAGCTGTGGCATACACAGACCGTTTTCCGGAGTCCACCCTACTTCAGAAAGTGCCACCGACGGTTTACCGATTCCTGTTCCAATAGCCCAGATAGCACCTGTTCCATCATCCTGCAACTTGGCAGCCTCACCATTCTTCAAAGCAATGACAGAGAAATACTTCATTTTACCATTGGCTGTTATTTGGTAACTTCCGTCAATCGGCAGGAATTTCAATGTTCCATCTTCCTGCTTTTCAAAATAATCCTGGTCTATCCACCAATTATCATAATCAGGCACCCCTTCAAACGCTAGAATGTCATTTTTCTTCAAAGTCAACTTGATTGCATAGATATCATTCTCTACCAATTCCATATCTTCACCGTTCACCTTTAACTTGGCAAATGGTTCTGCCTCGTAAGTCAACGTATTAAACTTGACAGCATAATTTCCCGGTTCCGTATTAGAAAATGAGATAGCATTCGTAGAACCGGCTTCAATCGCTCCATTCTCCCAGCCGAAGGTCAATTCGTTTCCATTCTCTCCCACTTTCGGAGTCTTGATATACGCTTTCATCTTTTGCGAGAAGTCTCCTGTCACACTATACTTGTACATGGATTGACGTTCCATCCGGTACTCTTTTCCTTCCTCATCCACTAATGTCAGGTAGGGGAAGTCCGGTCGTGCCAGAGCGAGTTCTTTCGTCATTTCTGTGGTAGTAAAATGAATGTTCTGAAGAATATATTTCAAAGTTGCCGTTCCATTAGGAATATTAGCATAATAAGGAACAAAGATTTTACCAGTATAGTCATTTCCGCTTGTCTTTGTACGGATGACCGTTTCAAATACTTGTTCTTCTCCATAAAAAAGCTGTGCTTTCAACGTAGAAAGAGGCACATCCACATCCGAAGCTTTAATCGTAAACGGAAGACTGTCACCAAAAAGAGCATCTGCATTCTCTGCTTTGATTTCCATACTCGGATTACCGGGCAAGAATTCGTCATCATTACAGGAATTCATGGATAACATTCCTGCCAAAGCCAATATAATATAACTGTTTTTTTTCATTGTCTTGATCGTTTTAAGGTTCTTATTCCGACTTTGCCCAACGATAGGAAGTCACAGATTTGCCCGGAACATCATAAGCAAAATGACGCTTACCATCACTTAAGGTTATCTTTTTAGTCTTTTCATTATTATTCATCAGTACAAAAGCGTATGTTCCATCCGGATTCTCGAAAGCAGAATACATGATATTGCTATCAGCATAGCCGGATGCACCAATACGTACCGCTCCCGGTTTCACCACACTTGAAAGATGGGCGATGATATAATAATGTGAGTTGCGGATAATTGTCTTATAGTCGCTATTACTGATATCCACCGCTCCGTAGCAAGTCTGGCAACCGCCTTCACGGTTAGGAGCACGGTCATTATCAAGCATCAGGTTCCACACTATAACTCCCCTACACCAGTTGTTGATCGTCCCCAATGCTACTTCTTTCATATCTTCCAGCAATCGTTTCGACAAATCACGTCCGCTATTCCATGTTCCGATAGAAGTCTCCGTGAAAAGAAGTTCCTTTTCAGGATAGGCTTTATGTATATTTAAAAGCTCTTCGCGGTTCCCGCCATAGTTGTGATAAGCAGCTCCGGCCAGGTATTGGGAAGCAGTTGCGTCCTCATACATCTTACCGGGGTAGTTCTTTTCTGTTGCAATATCACTATAATCATAGTTATGATCGTATGCATAAATTTTCGTAGCCAGTCCGGCTGTTTTGAATTTAGGTCCGAGCGCTGTTTTCACAAAGTCCCTCTGTTCTTCCCAACTCATATAAAGCGAAGCGGAATTACCACGGTTCAACGGTTCGTTCTGGGGAGTTACAGCATAAATATCAATGCCTTCGGCGTTGAATGCTTGTACCCATTTCACAAAATAAGTGGCATAGTCCTGATAATAGGCTGGATTCAGCTGACCGTTTGTCCATGAATCCAGCGGAGTAAGGTCTGTGAGACTCTTTACTTTCATCCATTTTGGACAAGTCCAAGGGGCGGCAATGACTTTAATAGAAGGATTGATGCTCAAAATCTCTTTCAGAATCGGAAGGATATAGTCTTTCTCTTCACTTTGCAAAGCAAAATGCTCAATACCTTTCGTATCGCAACAAGTATATTCACTCAATGAAAAGTCCGAGCAGCCGATGGAGATACGGATATAGCTAAATCCGAAGCCTTTGTCGTCAGAGAATGTTTCCGTAAGGAAGGCGTGACGATCTTCCGGTTTCATTTGCAGAAGATTAAAACAAGTGGCGCCTGTGATAGCAGCTCCGAAGCCGTCCATTGTCTGATATTGTTCAGTCGGATTCAATGTGATTGAAGTAGGTGCCAAATTATCTTTCGAGCTGAAATTAACGGCATCACGGGTCAAATCGCGAGTCAGGCTGCTAGTGGTCGCATAAATAGTCACATCTCCAGTCGGAACAGGTGTAACCGGTTTCTCCGCATCGTCACTGTTGCTGCATGCAGCTAATATGGTGAAGCATCCTAAAAAGGTCAATGCTATATTTCTCATGTCTATCATAATCTTAAGTTTTCTATGTTTTTAGTTGAATTAATAACCCGGATTCTGGTGAATCTTATCATTCGCGTCGATTACCGACTGCGGAATTGGCAAACGATAAGAGTTCTTATCAAAAGTGTAAATCTGCGCTTTGCGACCTGAATCCTTAGCATACACTGCATTCATCACCTCTTCTACCTTGTCCAGACGGACCAGATCAAACCATCGTTGTCCCTCAAAAGCCAGTTCTAACCGACGTTCTTTAAGCAAAGCATTCAGCATGGCATTTTTGTTTGAACGGACAGAGGTGGGAAGTGCTCCCAATTTGGCACGGTCGCGAACTTTATCTATTATATCGGCGGCTCCTTCCAAATCCGGCGTATCCTGCATAATCAGCGCTTCTGCTTTCAGCAACAGGACATCGGCATAACGGTACTTGATGATACTGCTGTTGGCAGAGCGGCATTTATACATGAACGGATAATTATCAGACGGATAATAGTTGCTCCAATTACAATCGTAATAGACTATTGATTCTTTGAAACGGACTTCATCCCCTTCCTGTTTGAAAGCACTAATCAGGTCACGTGACGGAGTCACCCATTTCGCCCACGTGAAATTGTTATTCCAATTCACGAGATCACGCCCGAACATCCATGTACACCAGTTACCTGCTCCGGATGTAAATTGTGCTTCAAGAATCGATTCTTTTGTATTACGCATCTTTGCATCTGTTCCCGCAGCATTCATTCCAAACAAATCACTGAAATCATCTACCAGATCAAAACCGTCTGCTTTCACCTCATCACAATATTGAATAACTTTCGTATAATCACGCAAAGGTTTCTCGGCATATATTTTAGCCAATAAGGTACGAGCTACAGATTTGGTAAACAACGTTTTATTCCCCGGCGTATTGTCCGGAGCATACAATACTGCATCCAACAAATCCTTTTCAATCTGCTGATAAGCTTCAAGTTCCGTATTTTGTTTGGGGAAATATTGCGGATATACCTCATCAATGTTTTCAGAAGTAATATCATCAGCCACCGTTGTAATCACCGGAAAATCACCCCACAGACGTACCATGTCAAACATTACCATGGCACGGAATATCTTCGCTTCTGCTTTGTATTGCGCCCGTTCGGCAGTAGTCAACGAATTATCTGTCACCAGGTCAATGTTACAAATGAGTTTATTGGCACGGGCCACATCCTCCAAATAACGGTTCCAGTCACGTTCCAACACAGAATTGGAACCTTCAATCGAATTATTCTCAAACGGGACAACTTCCGCTCCGGTAGTACCGGCATAAGCATTATCCGAATGGGAGTCTGAAATCAAAAGTAAATCCACATACCAATGTTCCTGACGGTCACGCATTTGATTATAAAGCGTTGTCAGATGACTTTCAACTGCAGCTTTATCCTTGAATACGATTTTTGTACCATCACTTGTCACCCCTTCCGTCACATCCGAATAGGTGTCTAATGGCTCATAATTCAGCGAGCAGGAAGAAAGTCCCAATAGCAAGCCGGAGGTTAATCCGTAAAATATAGTTCTTAGTTTCATAATCTTTCCTTTCATTAGAATTCAACATTAATACCAAACACGTATGATCTGCAATGCGGGTAAGTACCCCAATCAATACCTTGTACCGTACCGCTGTTACCCCATTGGTTTACTTCCGGGTCCATTCCCGAATAGTTGGTCCATGTCAGCAGGTTAGTAGCCGTGAAGTAAGGTTGCAAACGGGTAATTCCCCATTTCTTCAACAGTTTACCTTTAACGTTGTAGGACAAGGAAACATCCTTCAATCTTAGATAACTGCCATCTTCTACAAAATAGGTAGAATTGAGTAATTTGAAATTAGCCTTAGGCACGTCTGTTATCTGTCCGGGTATTTTCCAACGATTCAGTACACGGGCCGACTGATTCTTACCATCATACATACCTTCCGTTTCAATACGTGAAGCATTATAAATATCGTTTCCATAAGAACCTTGGATAAAGATACTCAAATTAAAGCCTTTCCATGAAAAGGTATTAGTCATACCATAGGTAAAATCGGGATTCGGATCACCGATATAGGTACGGTCGGAAGATGATATTTTACCGTCATTGTTCAAATCACGATACATCAATTCACCGGTTTCAGGATCTACCCCATCACTTATATAACCGTAGAAACCTCCCAAAGCACGGCCCGGCTCATTACGTACAACATAGTCATTCACCACATCCGCAGTTTTAGCATCGTAATAAACTTTCTGTAATTCCAGCTTTGTCAATTTATTCCGGTTAAAAGAGATATTGAAGTCTGTATCCCATGTAAATGCTCCTCCACGAAGATTTTTCGAACTAATAGAAAGCTCAAAACCCTTATTTACCATTTCACCCTCGTTACGGGCAATAGACGTAGCGGCTGCGGCACCGGCAGGTAATGACACATTCATCAACATGTTTTTGGTCTTCTTATAATAATAGTCGGCATTAAACGTCAACCGTCCATTCAATAGGGTCAGATCCAGACCTATATTGGTCTGTGTCGTGGTTTCCCATGTTAAATCAGATGTACGCAAGTTGGCCTGGCTAATGGTAGGAACAGCATTTGCATAATCAGTCGAATCACCTTCGCCGCCTTTCTTAAACCATTCGATACGGCCGATATTGTAACGCTGCAAATATGCATAGTCACCAATACCCGACTGGTTACCGGTTTGTCCCCAGCCACCGCGCAATTTTAAATCGTCAATCCATGTCAGGTTCTCCATGAACTTTTCCGAAGAAATACGCCAGGCTGCAGAGAATGAAGGAAATACGCCCCAACGATGATCGGGATGTAATTTAGAAGAACCATCGGCACGAAGATTAGCTGTTACCAAGTATTTACTGTCGAAGTTATAAGCTACACGTCCGAAGAATGACATAATTCCCCATTGAGATGCACCCGTACCTGTATTATCCCAAGATATTTTATTGGCAGCATTCAATGTTTGAATCTGATCGCTACGATAGTGAGAGCCGTTGATCCAGCTATTTGAATAGTCTGAATCCGTCCATGACGAACCGGCCATTACTTCCAAGCCATGTTTCTTGAAATTTTTATTATAAGTCAATACATTATCAAATGTCAGCACTGTGTTCATATTCCGATTGTCCGAAGCCTCACCGTACTGATTGCGGCCCCAAGCAGTAGAAATCGGATCAAGAAAAGTGGTATTAACGGCGTTGCGACGGTCAAGAGTAAGAGTAGACTTGAACTTCAGTTCCGGAAATGGAGTCAGCAATATATTACCCGATGCCAACAAGCGGTTTTCTTTGTCTTTGTTATTTTTCGCGCGGGCCATATTTTCTAATGGATTGGTGATATTACCCACTCCATAGAAGTTATTGTAATACTGATTAGGGTTCAAAGCATCCCACACCGGCGCATAAGTCGGTGTATTGATAACAGCCAGAATAACACCACCCCGATTCGAGCCTGTTCCCATTGCTCCGCCTCCATTGCTTGTATAATCTGAATAAGAGATATTGGCACTTACTGTCAGCCATTTACGAACCTGATTTTCCAAATTTACCCGGAAATTGTAACGCTTGTAATAAGAGATGTCCAACACTCCCTGTTCTTTGAGGTAACCCGCAGAAAGGTAATATTTCATTTTCTCATTACCATTGGATACAGCTACCTGATAATTTTGAGTCTTTCCGGTCGTATACGTTTCATCAAACCAGTCGGTGCGGTCGGGTAATCCGTCCGGCAAAGACACTAGTCCGATTTCATCCTGCAATTCTTTATATTGTGCTGCATTCAGGGATTCTACTTTATCGGCTACTTTGTTCAAACCGAACTGGGCTGTCAAAGAAACTTTGGCATTACCGGCTGCACCGGCCTTCGTAGTAATTAGAATGACTCCGTTAGCAGCACGCGAACCGTAGATAGATGCCGATGAAGCATCTTTCAATATCTGCATACTCTCAATATCATTCGGAGAAAGGAACTTGATATTGTCTACAGGCACTCCATCTACTACATACAGCGGATCATTACTACCATTCATTGAAGTAGTACCACGAACACGGATAGACATTTCACCGCCCGGCGTACCGTTAGGCTGAATCACCGAGACACCGGCTGCCTTACCTTGAATGGCCTGTCCTGCCGAAACAATAGGCCGCATATCCAAATCCTTGGTAGATACGGAAGAGATAGCGGTAGTCACATCTTTCCGTTTCACCGAACCATAACCGATGACCACCACTTCATCAAGCACTTCATTATCTTCCTGAAGTGTGATCTTCATCTGGTGGGCTGCCTTTACCTCCTGCGACTTATAACCCACATAAGAGAATATCAAAATGGCGTTTTGCTTAACGTTTAATGTGAAGTTGCCATCTAAATCGGTTATTGCTCCGTTAGACGTACCTTTCTCTTGTACACTAACACCGATTAGCGGTTCTTTTTGAGCATCCAGGATCTGACCGGATGCAGTAATTTGCTGTGCGGATGCACTCAAAGATAAAAACATTGCCAAGATAGCAAAGAAAATCTTGCGACTCCCCGAAAGGATTTTTCGCCTGTTTTTTTTCATGCGTACTAAGTTTTAAAGTTAATAATAAGACGCTCGTCAGCAATGGGCTACTCTCATTACTTTCGAAGCACAGGTCAAAAGTATAAAGAAATTAAAGTGAGCTAACAAGGAGGGGGCAATAAGTGGATCATACAAAACGATAATCCACTTATTTTCATCTATTTACATTCAGAACGTATACCTAAAAAAGTGGTTGTTTTACAGTCCGAATTAGCGAATTTTTCGCACTAAATCGTCAAAATCCTCTCTCGATCCACGGGCTTTATTCCTTACTTTCGCCCGATAATTATAAATTGTATTCACTGAATAACGAAGAAACTCCGCAATTTGTGAACTATCTTCAATACCCAGACGTATCAAAGCAAAGATGCGCAGTTCAGTATTCAATAACTCGCCTTTCTTCGGTAAAATCTGTTCATTTTCCTGTAATAAGTCATTGAATTTTCCCACAAAGTTAGGGAAGAGATGCAAAAAGGCTGTATCAAAGTTTGCATACAATTCTTCCAGCTCTTCGTCAAGAGCATCTTGGGAACGCGTTATCTTTAATAATTCCGCAATTTGTCCGGCAGACACTTTCTTATTCACCATCCGCCGGTAAGCGTCTAAACGGTTGATATAAGTAGAACACAACTTGATGAAACGGGCAATATACTCTTCCTTGATCTGATTGGACTCCGAGAGTTCGATATTGGTAGAAGACAAGCAACTATTCATCTGCCTCAACTCCTCATTCAATCCGTTTAACTGCTTATTAGCTACCTGAAGATGATTTCTTGCATCTGCCAGCTTTTTCATCTGACGGTAGATATATCCCAAAGCTACAATCAACAACACCAACAGTGCAGTGATAAGCAGCAGGTTCTGTTGAAGACGGTCGTTCTGCTTTTCAATCATTGCCTGATAGGTTTTATCAATCAATGAAAGCACGTCAGCACTCTGCCAACTACGCAAACGGGCATTATAAAACTTTGTCGCATTCCAGGAAAAGCGCATATATTGGTATGCACGTTCCATATCACCATCTTCATAAAGTAATTGGGCAAGCATCCACAACGAAGCATGGTCCTTAATGGCAGAACGAATATCCGATATAGCAGAAAGACAAAGATTCCGTTTCTCTCCCAGACTATCATTACTGTACTTGTAAATCAAAGAACGATGATAAGTAGCCATCGCATATTGGGGAGTATATGGTTCTATTTTCGTCAACCGGAGATCATTCACTTTCAGGGCATCCTCATACTGGCGTTGATCGCGAAATGATGCTTCACGCATCAGCAGGTATTCTTCCGATTCCGGAGGCAATATAGCATATAATGAATCTCTATATGCCTGTGAAATACTCCAATAACGTCCCGAAAGGGTTTTATCCTGTGTATAAACGCCCAACTCGCCATACACATGGTCAAAGCAGGTGTAATAATCGGCTATTAAACGAGGAATGATTTTCCGACGGTCTACCGATTCCAGCACATCAAGAGACTCTTTATACATTCCAGTTGATGATAATAATAGCGAAAGCTGCAACTGACTTTCTATCTTCCGGTCCGTATCACGCAAGCGCTCTGCAATCCGGATATTTTCATTCAAATAGTGAATTGCAGAGTCGCAGATAAAGGCTTTATATTCTTTGTATATCTGACTGTTCAGATTGTACTGTTCCGCAGAATTAGATTCTATTCCGTGTGTCAGTTCTTTAAGATGCTTGATACGTGATTCACGTTGAACCACATACGTCTCATGTTCTTGAATCGTCAAATCAAGCACATTCAACAGTGAGTCCAGGGTCTTATCGGCCCGGGTATATAATGGAAAAGAGAGAAGTAAAAGAAATATCAGGTACTTTTTTTTCATCGGAGTATTAAACTTTAATAGAAGATTACAAGATTAATAAAGACAAATGTAGAGAAAATCTTCGTAATCTTATTACAAATAGTTCATAAATTAAAGGAACAACCCCGGATACATACCTGATGAAAATAAATACCATATTACCAACCGAAGCTCTTACCAATAAAAGTATTATCTTTGTTGCATGAAAAAGTTAGTCATTGTAGGATGTGGACGACTTGCAGAAATCGTTGCGGATGCAGTTGTCAAAGGCTTATTGCCAGATTATAATCTGGTAGGTGTCTATTCGCGTACGGCATCAAAAGCAGCGCACATCGTTCATAAAATGCAGCAACATGGCAAGCCTTGCATTGCTTGCGCCACATTGGAAGAGTTATTGGCATTAAAACCAGATTATCTGGTGGAATCGGCCTCTCCTGCCGCTATGCGGGAATTGGCTTTGCCGGCATTGAAAAACGGAACGTCTGTCATTACCTTGTCTATCGGTGCTTTGGCAGACGAGACATTCTATCGGGAAGTGGCAGAAACCGCCAAGGTAAATGGCACACGAATCTATATCGCATCCGGAGCTACCGGTGGATTCGATGTTTTAAGAACTGCCTCTCTGATGGGAAATACGACGGCCCGCTTCTTCAATGAAAAAGGTCCTAACGCACTCAAAGGAACTCCCGTTTATGATGATTCTTTGCAAACGGAGCAACGTACTGTTTTCTCCGGAAGTGCTGCGGAAGCTATTCGCCTCTTTCCAACCAAAGTGAATGTTACAGTTGCCGCCTCACGAGCTTCTGTCGGTCCGGAGAACATGCAGGTATCCATACAATCTACCCCCGGATTTGTGGGAGATACGCAAAGGGTAGAAATCAAAAATGACCAAGTGCATGCCGTAGTAGACATTTATAGTGCCACATCGGATATTGCAGGGTGGTCAGTAGTGAGCACCCTGATTAATATCGTTTCACCCATTGTATTCTGACAGATTGGCCAACACTTTTGCGCTCAGGCGGTCAAACGCCTGACGCGTGCGGCCAGTAGACACCTGCATACAACGTACATGCGGATGATTGAGCAGTTGCTCACCCCCCAATGCGCCTATCGTGTCACAAAAACAAAGGTTATCACCTTCCAGCCATTCAGTAAAAGCAGCCTCATCCCATGCTGGCGACAAACCGGTATTGAATAAGATCTTCCGGTTACCCATCTGCTTAAATTCCTCTTCGTGCAACAGAATCGTATTTTTATTAAGGCAACAACAAATGACTTCACTCTCTGCCAGGAGTTCCCTCAATGGCAAAAAGCGATATCCTTTGGCAGTAGCCGCTTCTTTCTCACTGCGGGCATAATATGAAATATCAGCACCAAAGAATTTCAAGGCGTCCGCTATCATGCCGCCAGACTTACCCAGTCCGACTATTCCGACTTTCAATCCGGTAATCTCACGAGGCAAATCTTCCCACGTTTCCTGTCCAAAGCCGTGCAAACAGCGCACCAACTCACTGACTACATATTCCACTACTCCCTCGTCACCATAATCCCGGATACCTGTTACCGTGATACCCCGTTCATTGGCATAACGAATATCAACATTGGCACTTTCGGGAGAATAGAGTGAACAACACATTCCAATGTATTTCACATTCGGACAACATTCAAGTACATACCGGTTGATACGGGAGGTATAACTCAAAAGCACCGCATCAGCATCTCCGATACGAGCAATGATTTCATCATCATTCGAGGGTATGTCAGGATACATCACCACCTGACCGGCAAATGAATACAACGCTTTTTCGGCCGACGGAACCAGACTGACCGGCTCTATAGCTACAAGTTTCTGAAACATCGTTTTTTTATTTTAGATTATTCGCGGTTAAGATAACCAATTGAAGAATAAACACTTTGCATAATTTGGGGAATTGAGAGATAACAATTTCGTAACTGTGCGCATTTTAGCGATTTGCAGAGTTGTATCTTCAAGTAACTCTTTCGAATACAAAAGTAACAAAATTCTCTCAGGAAACAAACTCACGACCGGTTTTTATACAATTCGACAGTAAAAAAAACTCCGTTATTCGATAATCTTCCTTTTGACAGAGGACAGCTTTCCTAAGTCATGCGGAGTAAATTGTATAAAGCAAAAGGATCCCTGCAATTTGACAGTAGGGACCCTTTTTGTAAGTTGGGCGGAGATCTATTTTGTAATCTGCCGATGGCAGAGCGTTTTTAATCGACTAGTAATTAAGATATAATCTTTTTACGACAACATATGTCGTCTACCGCATCAGGCATAAAATTGGATTTCAAAAAATAAATCAGACCGCCTTGAAGTTCAACTTCGGGAAAGGCGCGGATTACGGTGGCGTGATGCTCTTCCATTTCATAAGACCGCCATGCTGCGCCACAGTCCATTCATTGTTGGCAGAGGCTGTGGGAACGGCACCGCCATTCTCGTACTTGTCGGGGTTCAGCACGAGGTCGCACTTGGCGGGGTCGAATGCGTTATCTCCGGAATGAGCGGTTCTGTTGTGAAAAACGGCGGTGCGCTCTATACTGCTGCGACCATCACTTATGTCAACGAAATTTCCGGCTGCGGTGGCTTCTATCCGGGTGAGAGCTTTGCAGCCCGTTACGATATAATTGCCGAACCAGGTACACTTCGGTATTTTGAGCGTTTCGAGGCCCGTGCATCCGTAGAAAGCATCATGGTCTATGGTTGTCACATTATCCAGCGTGAGTGCGGTCAATGAAGTGCATTCCCAGAATGCGTATTCATCAATCCGGGTGACCTGCGAAAGATTCACCGTAGTCAGCGCGGCGCAACGGATAAAGGCATACTCTCCAATTACCTGCACGCCATCGGGCAGCGTCACCTCCTGCAACTTGGTGCAATCCTTAAAGGCGAGTTCGGGCAGAGTTGGCGTTGTACCCCAGCCCGTCACTTCG
Organism: Bacteroides sp. D2; assembly: GCF_025147085.1. Lineage (NCBI taxonomy): Bacteria > Pseudomonadati > Bacteroidota > Bacteroidia > Bacteroidales > Bacteroidaceae > Bacteroides > Bacteroides sp. D2. The sequence goes on from NZ_CP102261.1 coordinate 1,206,024, forward strand.
GTGAGGTCGCATGTCGTGATTTGTGTATTATTGGCAAATGTACCCCACTGACCGCCTATTCCTATCTTGGAAAGTTCGCCCGTCAGCTTGAGGTCGGTGTGGCCTGCTTCGAGGGCTGCCCGGATGGTTATCTGCGCCACGACGTCGGTCATGTTGGTCACGTCGATGTTGCCGGAGGTGGGGGGTGTGAAATTCTTCGGGCGAAGCTTGATTTGAAAACTTGCCGCAGGGTCGAGGTGAAGCTCGAAGTTGCCGTCGTACTTATCACGCTGTCCCATATAGAGGCTGACCGTTGACTCCGGATTCACTTTCAGACGGTCGCAGTCCGCCTGCGTCAGTTGGTAATTGCCAATGCCTTGGGCGACGGGGGTTGTACCGATCATTTTGAGAAGGAGGTGCACATCACCCGTGAGGGCTTTCGGAACGGAGATAAGGGGATAGGAGACGGCCGGGTAAAAATTGCAGTCCAGGCCTATGTAAGCCCCGGCAGCGGTCTTTCCCCCGTTCAGCACGAGGATGGCGCCAAACCAGGCGCTTGCACAGCACGGGCTGCTGCCTGCCGCGTAAGACAATTCGCAGCCGTCACCCAGTTCCAATGCCACTTTCTCGCCGTTAGCCAGAATCATGTTTCCATCTTGCCCACTCAATGCCACGTCTTTGCCCAGCGTAATCTTGCCGTTGTAAACACCTACTGCGGCGTTCATATCTTGTCGGTCCAGATTAATATTGGTGAGTTCGATATAAACGGCATCGGCGTCGGGGCTGGTATTGCCGAGGAGGTGGTGGTTGTTGGCGGTGCTTTCCCAGGTGATGGTGTGGCCGCCGCCGTCTATCTTGAAGTGGCCGCTGCCGTTTATGGGAGGGGTGTCGTAGTCACCTCCCGCGGGTACCGTGATGTTGCCGCCCAGCGTAATGAGTGTCGGGGCATCGGCCGAGGTGCCGCCCGTCTGCAGGGCGTCGAGCAGGGCTTCGTAGGTGGTGACGACGATACCTTCCGGCACGGGATCCGTTACCGGATCGTCCTTGCTGCACGAAGCAAAGACTACTGTTGCACATAGCACTAACAAAGAAAAAATCTTTTTCATGTTGTTTTATATTTGATTAATATTCATGGGAAAACAAAAAAGCGCAGAGCGGTTTATGCCCTACGCAGCAAAAATATAATGAAAATTTTGGATGATGGGTGCACATTTACGCATATCTGACGTCGAAACGTGCAACACAAGTGTTTTTTGTGGGTTTATTGTATGTTGGAACAAGCTGTATCGCCAAATATACAACAGTTTGGAGGTGTTATCTATTTTTGTACTCGGTAAAAGATCCCCCCGTTATCTCCCGGAAGATTTTACAGAAATGGCTTTTGTGGGCAAAACCCGAAAGCTCGGCAATCCTCTCCATTGTATAATCCGGATGTTTCGCCATTTGCTCTGTGGCGTATTCTACCCGTTTATTGTTCACCCAACGTTTGAAACTCACCCCGTAAGTCGAATTGATGAATACAGATAGTTTCCGTTCCGGGATATGCAGAGCCTCGGCATAGTCGCCCAGCACAACACCCTGCTGGAGATACAATAATAGTTTTGCCATTTCATCTTCCAGTTCCTTGTCTCCTTCACTCTCCTTTGTCAGCTGCGACTCTTCCTTCTCCTCTATCGCGGGCAAAGCCTCATAGTAAAGTTTGTATTGGTAGTTGATATACCTCACTCCAAAGTCAAAGTAGTACACTGTAATCACCACCGTGATTATTCCGTCGAATAACGGGGCAGGGAATATACTGAACACCAGAACGGCAATACCGATGCAGGCAGCCTCGTAGAACAGTCTCGAAGCCCACCGGAATTCATATTTGTCGGTGTCGGAGAAATAGTTCTCAATCTTGGCTATATAATTCCGTTGCTCACGCCGGAATAAACGGACGTAAATCACGATCTGCGTCAGATAAGTAGCCGCAAATACAGTTCTTAACAAAAGAACCGGATTCGTGATATTCGCTATATACTCATCCACCGAATAGATCCTCACATCAGGAAATAGAAGTATCGTTAATAGATAGAGTCCCACAAAAAACAATGTCGGGCAGAGGTGTCGCAAAATATTTCGCCGGCAAACGTATGGTGAATGAAAAAGTATCAGCACGATAAAAGTAAAAAGCGCCGCCTGCAACTGTGCCGCAACGAGCACAGGCATTGCAAATATCTCGGCAACGCTCTCCTGTACCCTGTTGTAAAAGATAAGCGCATTGCACAGAGCCACGATAATCGATGCAATACCCAAGAATCGTTTGGCATTGCGGTAGTGCGGGTTTATCAGCTGTGGGGCTGTTTGAATCAACAGCAGAGCCATCCCCATCGTCAGACAACCGAAGATATTAAAGTAGTATATGATATCCAACATATTATAGTCTGTGTTATCGGTCAAACAACATTCGGACGAGAAATCCACTGTAAGGCTGTTTCATAGACACCTCATCACCGTTTTACCTGTATTCACAGCCAAAGGTACTGTATTTTTTTAGCCATACATCATACTTATACCACATTTTGCACTGATTCAATCCATTCGGGTAGATACTACCTCTTCATTTCTCTGTTCTGTTCCCAATCTCCAATCTTGTACGACAAGGTTTCCATCGATATTCCGTTAGATTTCACTACTCGCCATCCGGTTCCTTTCGTGGCGGTGCAATGAAATGCATCTGATTACCCCGTCCCTCTCGCTTGATAATGCCTTCGGCTGCAAAAGATTTAAGATCGTCCAATGCAGTATTCTTCAGGCGTCCTGTAAGTTGCGTATAAGTGGCTCTTGTGATGAAGCCATGCTCTCCGATATATTGCAGGACGAGTTTCTTCAGATTGTCTCTGCCCCACTTACGCGAAGTGTTGAAATCGACACACTTTCTACGCTCCAAATCTCCGCGAATACCCACACGCATACTCTTGGAAGCACGGAAATTCACCCCGTTGAAAGCTACGGATTCAGAACGAATATCATTCTTATTTGCGACTAATCGGGAAGCTTTCACTTTGGCTGAAAAGAAACCGAACTCTCCCAATTCGACGCGGTATCCTTCACCTAGATATTGCAATACATCGTCTTTCAGTTCCATCAGGATACCTTCTATCACTCCTTCCTTAAATCCGGTTCTCTTAGCAACACCACGGATCAATCGTTCTGCCAGAATCGTTCCACTGTAGACAATGTCGGCATACATTGTTTCCGTTTCTCCTTCCTTAGTAGTCAAGGCAGGTTTCTTCTTTAAATTGTAAAAGGCCATAATCTTATTGTTATATTTAAGACTTTTCAGTGCAGAGAATAAAGATTTTCAGTGCAGAGATTTATCATTGTTTATGCACTCGGGTAGTTGTCCGGTTGTAACGGGACAATAGTCACTTTGTAAACAGCCTAATGTCACCTTATAAGGTGATATTTATCACTGCATAAGGTGACCACTTGTCTTTGCAAGGGTAAAAAACAGTAAAGATACAAAATTAATTAGCGGAAAGCAAGAGACGATACAATAAAGCTCAATATATGATTGTAATATGATTGCAAAATAAAATTCATCTGCCAACTACCGAACATCGGTTTCTCTTTATTTATTCACATAGATTTGTTGATTTCTAAATTATTTCAGTACATTTGCCTGACCTACTTCTATTACAGAAAGGATGAAAATAGACGAAATACAGTGCATAAAAGAACTACGCAACGGCTCCTACCAGGCTTTTACACAGATTTATGAAGCCTATGCCGACCGACTTTACAGCTTTGTTCTTAAACAACTAAAAAATCGTTCCCTGACACAGGATATTGTTCAGGATACCTTTTTACGCCTGTGGGATAACCGTAACCAGTTGAATAGCTTCGGCAATCTGCAGGCTTTCATCTTCACCATCGCCAAACATCAGGTAATCGATTATTTCCGCAAACAGGTCAACGAACTGCAATTCGAAGACTTTATGGAGTATTGCGAGAACCAGGCAACTGACGTATCGCCGGAAGACATCTTATTGTACGACGAATTCCTGCAACAACTCCAACAATCGAAGAAAGTTCTGTCACAACGGGAACATGAGATTTATGAATTAAGCAGGGAGAAACATATCCCCATCAAGCAAATAGCCGAACAACTGGATCTCTCCGAACAAACGGTGAAAAACTATCTGACTTCCGCCCTGAAGATTCTTCGCAGCGAAATGATGAAATATAATATTCTCTTTATTTTCTTCCTGTAATAGTATTCTTTATAACGGCTGTCAGAAGTAGTTTCTTTATCCCATCAAGTCAAGATACCACCTAACAGGTTATTTCACATTTCCTAATTTTATGTTATAGAACATAAAGAAATCATAGTACTCCCCTATTTCATTCACGTATAACCAATAGAAACACCCATAAATATGAAAGCACTATTTAAAGATTTATACCGTCAGTATCTTGAAAAAGGAGTTTCTCCTACAGACTTCGGACAGTTCAAGGAAGAACTCAATCACATTCCGGATGAGGAACTCTGGAATGTCATGATAGATATGGAAAAGGATGCTACGACGGAAATCGGGATGCCTCCCATGATGAAAAAACAGATACGAAAAGAAATGCATCAGATTATCTGGAGACGGCGTTGGATACAGATTACCAAATATGCTGCTGTAATCGCCCTGCTTGTGACTTCTTCTCTCGGCGTTTATTCTTTATTGAATACCCCGGAAACACAACAAATGATAACTGCCAATGTAAAATCGGGCAGTAAATCGGAAATCATATTACCAGATGGAACAAAAGTGCAACTGAATGGTGCCACCACTATCACGTACGATGTAAACAGCTCCAAACAACGATTGGTACAACTGTCGGGAGAAGCCTTTTTTGATGTGGCAAAGAATCCCGACTGTCCTTTCAGAGTGATAGCCAACGGCCTGCAAATCGAGGTAGTAGGAACTAGTTTCAATGTAAATACTTATAAAAAAGGCGTTGTTGAAACATCCCTGCTCACCGGACAGATTAAAATATCAGGCGGCTCCCTTCCACAAGAGTATATTCTTACTCCCGGCGAGAAAGCGACCTACTCCAGTATCAACAATGCACTCAAAATAACCCAAGCTGACGTTCATGTGGAAACCGGCTGGTGCGACGACTATTTGATATTCGACTCCGAACCTTTGATAGATGTCATTGAGGAGATAGAGAGATGGTATGGAGTAGAGATCGAGCTAAGATACCCCCAAATCGGACAGGATTTATTATCCGGCTCTTTCCGCCACGAAAACATACAGAATGTGATTCATTCATTGAGCCTGCAATATAAGTTCAAATACGAGATACATAAAGATAAAATCACTATTTATTAACCATCTGAAAGAAAGGAGCCTATGAAGAACAGTTAGTAATTATATAAAGAAACAACCAAAGAATCGCCCAATCCTTTGGTTGTATGTAAGTCGATAAAATTAATCCATTAAACATGAAAAATAGTATCAACTATGAATTACACAAAGTTAATTTTTTCCTTTAGAAAGAGGAGGCAGAATCTCCTTATTTTTAGAAACTTTACCATTTTACTTGTTGCGTTAGTTTTATTACCCGCAGGAGTATCGGCACAAAAAGGAAATGTGTCGGTAAACATCAATAATGGTACGGTGAAAACATTTATAAAGGAGATCGAGAAGCAAACCCGGTATACATTCGTTTATCGGAACAATGTCCTCAACGACCAGGCGAAAGTGACCGTCAATTGTAAAAACAAGCCTCTCGACCAGGTCCTGTCGCAAGTGTTCACTCCTTTGAATGTTTCTTATTCGCTTAATAACAACACTATTGTATTAGTGAAAAAAGAAGTACAGCAACAGAAAAAAAGCGAAAAGAAAACGATCAAAGGTACCGTAACAGACGGAAGAGGTGAGCCGATTATCGGAGCCAATGTCATACAGGAAGGTGGAATCGGAACAATTACAGATGTTGACGGAAACTTCACCGTTACGGCAGACCCATCCAAACCGCTGGATATATCCTACATCGGATACAAAAAGAAATCTGTCCGTATCGGTGCCTCACCAACAGTCAGGATAGCATTGGAAGAGGATGCACACGTCATGGATGAAGTAATCGTCATCGGATATGGTTCCAAAACCAAACGAGATGTCACGTCTTCCATTGGAACTTACAAACCGGGAGAAGTCAATGTCCGCCAAGTGCTAGGTGTCGACGAATTGTTACAGGGACGCGTATCCGGAGTGAATATTACGTCAGCATCCGGTGTGCCGGGAAGTAAAAACCGGGTGAGCATTCGTGGAATCGGTTCAATTACCGCAGGTAACGAACCGTTGTATGTAATCGACGGAGTACCAATCAACAATACGTCAGGAGATACCGGTGCTTGGGGTGCACAATCGATGAATGGTCTGAATGATTTCAATCCTTCCGATGTGGAATCCATACAGATTTTAAAAGATGCGGCTTCTGCTGCTATTTACGGCTCGCGTGCGACGAATGGCGTTATCTTGATAACAACCAAAAAAGGAAGCAAAGGACAGGCGAAAGTGAGTATTGACACGAATGTCAGTTTCTCCAATTTGACCAGAACAGACAAACTGGACATGGCCGACACTGATCTGTTTCTGGAAGTGCTGAATGAAGCTATCGACAACTATAACCTGCAAACCAACAGTACCCAGGCACGTATCGATAACCCCGCACCGGGAAAGGCGCAGACAAACTGGCTTGATCTGGTGCTCCGTACGGCTGTTACCTACACGACTACCGCGTCTGTGTCAGGCGGAACGGACAAAACGAACTATTATCTGTCCGCCAATTACAAACACAACGAAGGTGTGATTATCAATAATCTGCTTAAACGTTACAATCTGAAGGTTAATCTGGACACAGAAATCAAAAAGTGGCTCAAAGTAGGAACTTCCCTGAATTTAAGTTATTCGCGCAATAACCGTGTCCCTACCGGTTATAACATAGGAACCAGTGTTATCACCCGTGCCATCGAACAACGCCCTTGGGATTCTCCTTATCGTCCCGATGGGGAATATGCTGTCGGAGGACAGGAACTGGCCAACCATAACCCGATACAGGCACTTAACGAAGAAGATGTATATATCGACAACTATCGTGCCTTGGGGTCACTCTATATGCTGTTCAACATTACGAAAGACTTAAACTTCAAAACTACACTCGGAGAAGATTTCAATTATACGGAAGAGCATATTTATTACAGTGCTGACCACCCTTATGGCAATAAAGTGGGAAAACTGATTGACGGACGGAAATCCTATGCGAGTACGTTATGGGAAAATGTCCTCACTTATAAGCACTCTTTTGCAGAAGATTTCTCTCTGGACGTGATGCTGGGACACTCCATACAAAAGGACGTAACTTCTTCGGCTGCCCAAACGGGTATTGGATTCCCCTCTCCTTCTTTTGATGTCAACTCTGTTGCCGCCGAGTTTTCAGATGTAAGTACAGGACTTTCTTCATTCTTGTTACAGTCATTCTTCGGCCGTTTAAGTCTGAACTACAAGAACCGCTATTTACTAACAGGAACAATGCGCGCTGATGGTTCTTCCAAATTTATATCCAACAATCGCTACGGATATTTTCCATCTGTCAGTGCGGGTTGGAATCTCGGAGAAGAATCCTGGTGGAAATTTCCACAAACCGATGTAAAGCTCCGCGCAAGCTGGGGTTGCACCGGAAATCAGGGAGGAATCGGTTCCTATGCCTATCAAGCATTAGCCGGTGGAGGGTACAACTATAATGGTGAGAATGGCTTAGGACTGACTACTGCAGGTAACCGCGACCTTAAATGGGAAAAAGCCCAACAAGGTGACATCGGAGTGGATCTTTCTTTTTTCAGAGGTGCAATCACATTCACAGCAGATGCATTCATCAAAGATACCAAGGATTTACTTTACCAGAAACCGACTCCCGCTACGTCAGGTTATACTAGTCAGGTATGCAATATCGGATCAATGCGTAATAAAGGACTTGAATTTACACTGGGAGCCAACCTTGGCAAAGGCTCGTTCTCATGGCATTCGGATTTCAACATCTCCTTTATCAGAAACAAACTGACCGCTCTTCTCGATAATAACGAGATATTGACAACTAGTTCTATGCATGCCCTCAAAGTCGGCGAACCGATAGGTTCTTTTTATATGATTAAATGGAAAGGTATCTATCAATCGGATGATGAGATTCCCGCCAAGATTTACGACCAAGGAGTAAGAGCGGGCGACTGTATTTACGAAGATGTAGATGGTAATGATGTCATAGACGAAAACGACAAGCAGTTTGTCGGCTCCGCTAATCCGAAATTCACCGGTGGTTTCAATAATACATTCAAGTACAAAGGTTTTGATTTGAGCATGTTCTTTACATTCTCATCTGGCAACAAGCTTTATGAACTGTGGACCGGAGGTTTACGAATGGGCAACGGCACATGGCCGATCCTGAAATCGTCAGCAGAATCCCGTTGGACCGGACCGGGTAGTACAAACAAGAATCCGCGCGCCATTTACGGTTATACATGGAACTCGACCAAATTTGTCAATACCCGAATGTTACATGATGCATCTTATATCCGCTGCCGTACAGCTTCAATCGGATATACTCTCCCAAAGAGTTGGATTAACCGGCTACATATTGATAATCTCCGCATATATTTCCAGGCAGACAACCTCTTCGTCCTGACGAAGTGGCCGTATCTGGACCCGGAAGTAAATGTAAGCCTCTCTGCAACCAACATGGGATATGATTATCTCTATCCGTCCCAACCACGTACGTTTACAATAGGTGTCAATCTTAAATTCTAACAGATATGAAGAATTTTATTATATCGTTATTAACAGTATTATTGGTATTTGCCACTAGTTGCAACGAAATGGACCAATATCCGCATAATGCAGTATCCAGCGATAACCTCACAGAAGAGGATGCTCAATTACTGCTTACCGGGCTTTACTTTTATATACAGAACAAGCCGACAGTCAACGGCTATCTCACACAAGACATTGTCGGCGGAGATCTCGTCCGTGGCGGGGCCACAGGATTGAAAGACCCGGTATTGCTAGTGAAAGACCTTGTCACCCCCGAAAGCGGCTTCGTCAGTGGACCGTGGGATGGATTTTATACGGCTCTCTACCAAGTGAATTCACTGATTGTCGCACTTGACAAATTAGCAGCCAGCCAGTCACGAAACGAGATATTGGGAGTAGCCAGCTTCTTTCGTGGTCTGATTTACTATCACCTGGTTAGCCGCTATGGAGAGGTACCCATTCTCGAAGCTCCTTTTTCGGGCGATATCGCAGCATCTACAGAAGAAGAAGGATGGAGCTTTGTAGAAAAGAATTTTCAGGTGGCTATAGATTACGCTCCAACTTTCTCCGACAAGTATTACGTCTCCAAACAGGCTGCAAAGGCTTTAATGGCAAGAACCAAACTTGCACAAGGCAAACTGACTGAAGCTGCCAAACTTGCCGAGGAAGTGATAGGTGATGCCAATTTTTCACTTGCCGACTTCGACCAGATCTTCCGTGGAAAAGCAAATCGCGAAGAGATATTCTCATTTGTAAATCTGCTCAATGAATCGAGCGTAAATTTAAGTGCTTCCCTCTATTCACGGGCTTCCGCCAATGGAGGTAGTTATACGTATGCACCGACTACGAAAGTGATGAATATGTTTGAACCGGACGATAAACGTACTGCCATATCCATCGATATGCAGGAAACAAATGAAGTCATAAATAAATATCCCGGCGGAGAGGTTACCACTGATCCGATCATTATTACCCGCCTTGGAGAGATGTATCTAATTAGTGCCGAAGCACAAGGACTTTCCAAGGGACTGTCCCGTCTGAATGAACTTCGGAACTTCCGCGGCCTTCCTTCTGTACATCCCGCTACAGAAGAAGACTTCATAGATGCAATTCTAAATGAAAGACATACGGAATTACTGGCAGAAGGGTTCCGCTGGTTCGACCTTGTCCGCCTCAACCGGTTGGAAAGTGATCTCGGCTTTGAGCGTAAGTACAACAGATTACCTATTCCTGCGAAAGAGAGGTCTCTCAATAAACTTTTAAATCAAAATTCATATTGGGCTAACTAAAACGATGAAAATGATGAACTTATTAAAATACATGCAGATTCTGTCATTTGTATTACCACTGGCTTTCTTAAGCTGTTCGAACGATACAATTGAAGACGTACACTTTATCCCGCAGACAAAAATCGGTCAGAAACTATTAGCAGGCAGTGAAACGGTGGCACGCATATATACTGATACCAGCTTTGTTGTCGCATTGGGAGTTACGGAAACAGATGTCCATTTCCAGAAAGCAGACAGTCGCTCCACGCATATATTTATAATCGATATTGATTTGAATGAACCGGGAGTTTCATTAGAAGTAGGTATGCCGTATGATGCCGATGTACGCAATAACTTTCAGCGACAGACGTTGACGGAGATGGCAGATTATGCCGACCGTCCGTGGCACCGGGTAGCCGCCATGATTAATGCTGATTTTTGGGATGTCAGCACAATGGATATCAGAGGCCCCATTCACCGTAGCGGAGTGATCTTAAAAAACTCATTCATTTTTAAGGAGTCACTTCCTCAACAAGCTTTAAGTTTTATCGCGTTGACAAAAGATAATAAGATGGTTATTGCCGATTCTGTGGAATATCGGGGTATGCAATACAACCTCAAAGAAGTGACCGGAAGCGGAGTTATCGTGCTGCGCGACGGGGAAATATCCGGTGCAACTTATCCGGGTATCGACCCGCGTACCTGTCTTGGATATTCGGATGACGGTCATGTCTACTTCATGGTGGTTGACGGACGTGTGGAATTCTACTCTTACGGACTTACTTATCCGGAAATGGGTTCGATAATGAAAGCATTGGGATGCTCGTGGGCTGTGAACCTGGATGGTGGCGGTTCTACCCAAATGCTTATACGACACCCGATAGCAGACATATTCCAAATACGGAACCGGCCTTCTGACGGACAGGAGCGACCTGTTGTGAATGCATGGATGGTAACAGTCAATGAACCTTAAAACTCTAAAAGTATGAAGAACTCAATATTTATTTTATCAATCCTACTTTGTTGTAACTTGTTCTGTGGATGCTCGGAATCGGACTCTTCTGATTCCCGGCAGCTTCCTCCAAAGCTCATTTCCATTATTCCGAAAGCAGGATCAACAGGAGGTACCGCTATTATTTCAGGAGTTTATTTCTCTGAAACAATCACTGATAACGAGGTGTTTATCAACGGAGTGAGGGCGGAGATTACTGATGCAACCCAAAATCGTTTAGTAATTGCGCTTCCCGATAATCCGGAAGGTACTTACTCAATTAAAGTAAGTGTAAAAGGGGAAACTGTAGAAGGACTCAAATTTACTTATGCAACCCCTCAAGCCCCACCAGAGCTGACGGTATTGCAAGTGATGCCTTCTTCCGCCTATGCAGGAGATTTGGTAACACTGATCGGCCAGTGTTTCAGTACAGTTGTATCAGAAAACCAGGTGACAATCAATGGAGCAGTTGCCGAAGTTAAAGAAGCAACTTCAAGTCAACTCAAAATTATTATTCCCGACACCGAGGAAGGCAGCTATCCTATCCGGGTGAAAGTAGGTACCAAAGAAGCCGAAAGTCCCCTGTTTACTTATCTCCATACAGTAACATTGACAACCTCTTCTTTAGCTCCTACACGTGGAAAAGCCGGAGAGGAAATAGTGATTTCAGGAGAGGGATTCGGTATGACAATCGAAGAGAATATCGTATCTATAAATGGAAAGCCGGCAACTGTAAAAGCGGTAACTGCAACAACACTTTCTATTATTATCCCGGAGAATCCTTCCGGTACGTATCCCGTCAAAGTCACCGTAGCAGATAAAACAGTAGAGAATCTAAGTTTCACTTACGAAGATTTGTCTTACACTGTTGAAACCGTAGCGGGCAACTCGGCAACTACCTCCACTGACGGTAAAGGAACAGCTGCTTCTTTCAAATTCCCGCAAGGACTGGCTCTTGCGCCCAATGGTGATATTTGGATTGCAGAAAGAGGAAATAACACCATCAGAAAAATGGATCAGGAATATAATGTGTCAACTGTCGCCAAAAGCGGTACCGTTACATTTAATGCTCCCTGGCAAGGTGAGTTTGATCCCTCGGGCATCTATTATGTAGCCAATAAAGCATTGAATAACATCATTAAGGTTACGCAAGACGGAACTTGTTCTGTATTCTCTGCTGAAACAACCTTTAAAAGTCCAATGAGCATCACATTTGACGCAAACGGGAATATGTATATAGCCGACCGGGATAACAAGGCCGTGAAGAAGATAACGTCCGGTGGAGCTGTGACCAACTACGATATGTCTTCACTCAAAGCCGGGCCTAATTGCATGGCAGTAGATAAGAAGGGAAGAATTTTTGTAGGTACCGGCGGTACTTATCAGTTACATATGTTTGATACGAACGGTACACTAAAAACGATATTTGGAACCGGGGTAGTACCCACTGTCGCCACTTATTCCGACGGTGAACAGAATGATTTATCCAAGGCAACCATGGGGGCAACATTCGGTATCGCATTTGGACCGGATGAGATACTTTACATCACCGATTATACAATGCATACCATACGTACACTAACTCCGGATGCAGAAGGCGACTATACGAAAGGAACATTGAAAACAATAGCTGGTATTCCGGGGACAAAAGGCAAAATAGATGGTTCCGCCCTGACTGCTACTTTCAATTGCCCTGCCAGCGTGCTGGTTTCGGACAAAGTATATATCGCTGATGAACAAAACCATTTGATTCGTTCCATAACTGTAAATAAATAAAGAACTATGAGAAAGATATACATACTACTGCTCGCGTATTCACTCTTATCATTATTTGCAGCCTGCAATGATAATGATTACAAAGCGTCAGTGACAGAACTTAGGCTGGTACTTGTGAAACCCACCAATGTTTATTCCGGTGAAATAGCTACAATATTGGGACGTAATTTCAGTACGGTACCGGAAGAAAATGCTGTTTTCATCAATGACCAACAGGCAACCGTTATAGAAGCCTTCAAAGACGAATTAAAAATAATACTGCCTGAGATGGCTCCGGGAAAGTATTCCATCCGTGTCAAATCTCCCTCTGGTGAATTGACAGGTCTTGAACTCAATTATCTGAAAACACCGGATCAGGAATATATCGTTCAAACAATTGTCGGTCAGAAGGGGGTGTTTGAAATGACTGATGGAGTAGGCACTGAAGCTACAACCAAACTCCCCACAGGCATTACTTTTGCCCCGGATGGCAGTTTATGGTTTACAGAACGTGGATACAACTATATACGACGTATCTCTCCGGACTTCCTGGTCACTTCGCTCCTCGATGTAGCAGTAGACGGCAGCAGCGCTATCTGGCAAGGTGGATTTGATTCGAAAGGGAACTATTATTTCATTGACAAGGGAAAAGGTATGTTACGGAAAATAGAAACTAACAGTATGACCGTTTCAACCATAGCATCCGGTATGAAAAGTCCGATGAATGTAGCATTTGATGATGAAGACAACATATATGTATCGGCACGTGATAATAAGGCGGTTTATAAATTCACACCTTCAGGTGCGAAAACTACTTTTGCCACTCTTAACGTATCACCCAACTACATTGTATTCGACAAAAACAAGAACATGATTGTCGGTACCTCCAATGGATATGTGTTGATTCAAATCAGCCCGGATGGCACACAAAAGACGATCGCAGGAGATGGGGTAAAAGGACAAGAGTATTATGATGGAGACCCCGGCAATCCGCTTAGTGCAAAAGTGGGGGCTACTTTCGGAGTGGCTGCCGGTTCAGACGGATGCCTGTATCTCTCGGATAATACATACAACTGTATCCGCAAACTGACTCCTGATGCAAGTGGCGACTACTCAAAAGGTACGTTAGAAACCATTGCAGGTTCTGGAAAATCTGGTTTTTCTGACGGGAAAGGACTAAAGGCTACCTTCAACCAACCGTATGAGATTATAATTACAAAAGACTGCAAAACAATGTATGTAGCAGGCGCCGTTAATTATCTGATCCGACGTATTACCGTCAAATAAATAAATGCCCGGGGCATTACCCCGGGCTACTTTCATCATCATTAATGAATCTTACTAAGTCATGACTAAAAAACTTTTTTCCTTATTACTCATCCTATTAACCGCATTCTCCATCAGTGCACAAACAAGGACCGATAAATTGTTGAAGAATCTACATGATAATAAATCGAAATATATCTTTGTTATCGCTCATAGAGGAGACTGGCGTAATGCACCAGAAAACTCTCTGCAAAGTATCGAAAAAGCAATTGCCATGAAAGTCGACATGGTAGAACTTGATATACAGCCTACTAAAGACGGCAACTTTATTTGTATGCACGATGAAACTCTTGACCGTACTTCTACAGGAAAGGGAACAATAAAAAATTATACGACTGAAGAACTGAAAAAATTCGTCCTACGCAGTGGCAACGGAATCAAGACCCGCCAACCAATTCCCACCCTAAAGGAGGTATTAAATGTCTGCAAAGACCGTATCCTTGTCAATATAGACAAAGGAGGGACTTACATTAAAGAAATTATGCCTATTATCAAGGAATGTGGAATGGAAAAACAAGTCATTATCAAGGGATACTATCCTGTGGAGAAAGTGAAAAAAGAATATGGTTCCAATGAAAGTATACTTTATATGCCTATTGTTAATTTATGGGATAAAGAAGCGGTTGCTACCATACAAACTTTTATCAAAGATTTCACTCCAATCGCTTACGAACTATGCTTCAAAGATGATACTACCCCGAGCCTAAGAATAATAGATGAGATCATTAAATCAGGCAGTCGGATATGGATGAATACTTTATGGGATAGCCTATGTGGTGGACATGATGATGAGAATGCACTATTGGAAGGTAAAGATAGACATTGGGGTTGGATGTTAAAACATAAAGCTACAATGATACAAACAGACCGTCCACAGGAACTTATTCATTATCTGGAAGAAAAGGGATTGAGAAATCTGCAATAACTCTCTTTACAAGTTATTAAAAACATCTTATTAAGAAAGTAACAAACATCCTATTTTCAGGAACAACTTAACACATTTGCAAAAGAAAAAGGCCAATTCACCCCCATGAATTGACCTTTATTTTTTTCTATCTGTCTCTGTTATAATCTTTCATTCCTGTTATTCAGTCTTGAATTTGATCTTCAGAATCTTACTGATAGCCGGTTTATATTTCTTCAACATTCGGTCGAATCCCAAGTCATTCGGATGGGTCCCATCTACAGTCCCCTCATGGTCTGTTCCCAAGAATTGATCTTCTTTTATGAAATACAGGTTTTTGACATTTTTCTTTCGCAATACTTCTACCTGTTCAGCGATGGCCTCGTTCTGCCGTTTTACATTCTCACGAGCTTTCTGGTTGAAATTACCTGTTTCACGTATCAATGTCTGTATCACAATAATAGGCGTATCCGGATGCTTCTGGCGCAACGTCATTACAAAATCAACAGTCCGGTCGGTTATCTCTTTGGGAGAAGGATTAGGAATACAATCGAGAATGAAAGCATCCGCATCAATATCCGCCAACATCTCGGCAACTTCTTTCTCCATCTTGCCGTTTCCGCTCAATCCTAAATTGATAAAATTATATCCGCTGCTACGGGACAAACGAGCCGGATAAGCCATCCCGGGACGACTGGCAGATGCTCCCTGCAAAATACTGGACCCGTATACCACTATCTTTTCTTTGAACGGATTTTCTCCTTTACGTATGTGTGCATCAGAAGAAACACCTATTTCCAGACTTTTCAGTTCATCATATAAAGGCAGATATAACAAACATTCTTTCTCTTCCGTACCCATATTATCAACAAGCACTTTTTCCGTAGTCACACCACCTGGTATCCCTACTCCGGCAAATTGCCATTTTCCATCCCGTTTGATATACAAATCCAGACCTTCCTGAGCAACTCTCGTCAGATTGGGTAACTGGTAATTATCAGGAACCATCCATTTGGCTTTTATGACGGGGCTATTCGTTGTAAAAGAGATAGCCAGACCGGCAGAGTTTGTGAATAGTTTCTTCACTGTGGGAGGCATTGTACAATACTTGGCTGTATCTACCCGATGGAAGTATCCGCCTTCGGTAGTTGCTTTGCCTACCAGTAAAAGCTCTTGAGCCGGTACATAGGTAATGTTATCCTTTTGTTGTCCGGAGGCTGTGAAGGGAAGCACCATCAGCCCCAAGCAAACCCAGACATTTCGTATTAAGTTTTTCATAATCAATTTTATATTAAAATTCTTTCGCTACCATCCAGCGCTCTACATTTCGTTTCTCTGCGCTAAACTCTACACCAACTTTTATCACTTGTTGATCCTCTGCCGTATAAGGAAAAGCATAACCTTTTTCTTCAATCTGCTCCATGGCCTGCTCAACAGTCCCATTCAGCTTGAATTCGAAAATATAGATGAACTTCGGGGTTCGTACAACCGCATCTGCACGTCCCCGTGAGCTATGTACTTCTGCCTGCGTGAATTGTCCCATCAGTTTGAATATTAAATATATGATGACTTGATAATGACGTTCAGTCTGGTCATTCAACTCGTAAGGAAAATCTGCAAAGAAAGCTTCAAAGCGGTGCATGAAAGCGTCAACATTGCCTGTACGTAGTTCTTGAACAAACTTACCTATATAAAAGCTTCGTTCTTCATCCGTGACTGCCGTATAAAATGGGAGTAAAAAGTTAAGAAAGCCATAACGTACTTCGTCGTTAGGGAAGCCTAAACGATAAAGTCTAAACTCTCTGTCATAATCTTTAATAGTCAGATAACCACTCTGATAAATCAATGGAATAGGATTTTTCCTATCCGCACGATATTCAGTGAAAGCGGAAGCAGCTGTCTCTATACCATCCATCAGCAAGCGAAGATCATAATCACTCTCTTTCAATAACTCCACAAGGAAAGTAGGAGTTCCGGTCTGAAACCAGTAATTACCGAACTCTTTACTGAAAAATGCATTCAGAACACTGAATGGATTGAACACTCCTTCTCCATTAGGATGAAAATGATAACCGTCATACTGCTGGGTCATTGTTTCCACAACTTCTTTCGTATTGATGTCATTTGCTTTCGATAAAGCTGCAATCTCCGGTTCAAAATTAGCAAGAAGTTCTTCGCGGGTGATTCCACAAAGAGTAGAGAAGTCATAATTCAGACTGATATCATTCAATTGGTTCAGATCACTAAACACACTTACTTGCGAGAATTTGGTGACACCTGTCAGAAAAGCAAAACGAAGATAGCGGTCTGCACTCTTCAACACACCGTAGAAAGCTTTCAAAGTAGAACGGTAAGAATCGAGAAGCGGTTCATTCTGAATAGCCTGTAGTAAGGGCTTATCATACTCATCCACCAGGACTACAACACCCCTGCCTGCTTGTTCGGAGGCACGACGAATGACACCCAAGAAACGGGAAGACAAAGTGGTTTCATCTTCTCCCCTGCCGTATATAGCTTCCCATTGAGTTAACTGGTTACTTAAAATAGCATCCAATCTGTCCGGTGAATCATATTTCTCGGCATTCAAATCCAGATGCAGTACGGGATATTCTTCCCACTTCTTTTCTAATTGTTCCACGGCAAGTCCCGTGAAAAGGTCACGCCGTCCCTTGAAATAGGCTTCAAACGTAGAAATTAACAAACTCTTCCCGAATCGGCGCGGACGGCTTAAAAAAAAAGGTTTACCGATGTTTGCTATAGTCCACATCAATGCGGTCTTATCTACATACAAGTATCCGTCATTGCGGATATCTTCGAAAGTCTGAATCCCGATAGGGAGTTTTCTGCCCGTCACCAACATACAATTTCTACTATTAGATTGTTATCACATACGTATCTGCTACAAAAATACGAATTCTGGCAATGAAAGCAAATCTGTCAATCAATTATTTGTAAATCAACGTAGATAAGTATTCCTCTGCAAACATCTCATTGGCAACTTCCAACAACATCTCTGCTGTTAGCTCTTCTATACGCTTAAAAACAAGCTCGGATGATTCATACTTATGATAATGCAAGAATGTTTTCGCCATCCCTAACGCATTATTCTCAAAGTTATCGGACGCTACTCCGATTTGTCCGATCAACTGCTTCTTCGCTGCCGCCAACTGGGAGGAAGTCATCTTCGTATCGCGCATCCGCTTCAATTCCTTATAAGTCAATTTCAGGCAAGTATCCATGTCATCCACATCCGTCCCGAAATAAATACAGAAAGCTCCCGTATCCGTATAGGAAGTCAGATTGGATTCGACATTATAGACCAATCCTCTGCGTTCGCGAAGGGACACATTCAGTTTACTATTCATTCCGGGACCTCCAAGGACATTATTCAGCAGATAGAGTGCAGTACGTTTGTCATCATACGCATTATAGCCACGGCTACCGATCATAACATGCGCCTGATGTGTATCTCTGGCCACTGTCAAATGTTCCGGCACATACAGAGGCGGAGGTGTACGGCGATTCTCTACCTTCACATCAGGAATATCCAACAGGTATTTTTCTACCAGACGGATGATTCTCTTGAACTCGTATTGCCCCTGAACAAAAAACACCATATTCCCCGGTTGGTAAAAACGGCGGGTAAACGATAGAACATCTTCCGTGCGAAAACTCCGCAGAAGTTCCGGTTTACCAAGAATGTTTCTTCCCAATGGATGATTGCGGAAGATCATGTCTTCAAAATCGTCAAATATCAGTTCCGACGGAGTATCTTCATACGACTGGATTTCATCGATAATGACCTCTGTTTCTTTTTCTATCTCATGCTGCGGAAAGGTTGAATGAAATACAATATCCCCCAACAACTCAAGCGCACGTTCCAGATGTTCTTTCAGGAAAGCGGCATAGACGACAGTTTCTTCCTTATTTGTGTAAGCATTCAGGTCACCACCTACATTCTCCATCCGGTTGAGGATATGCCAGGCTTTCCGCTTCTCCGTTCCCTTAAAAATCAGATGTTCTACAAAATGGGCCATTCCCTGCTCATTCTCCGCCTCATCACGGGTTCCGGCATCAATCGCAAAACCACAATAAGCTACTTTTGAGAGGGTTGGTTCATGGATAATACGCAGGCCATTTGGCAATGTATATTCGTTACCTTGCATCGTTTTATACTTCCTTATTGAATTAATGCCACAAAAATACAATAAAACTTATTGCTGTTTATAGAAAATTGCAGATATTTGTGGACTATAACAGCAACAACGTATATGGAAAAGATAGGAATATTCTGTTCCGCCTCCGATAACATTGACAAAATGTACTTCGAAAGCGCCAGCCAAATAGGCAAATGGATGGGGCAGACAGGCAAAACCTTGATATATGGAGGAGCCAGCCTCGGATTAATGGAATGCATAGCTCGTGTCGTGAAAGAAAATGGCGGTAAGGTCATTGGAGTAGTTCCTGCCAAACTGGAAGAGAATGGCAAGGTAAGCAGTCTGTTAGATGAAGAAATTCATACCCGTAACTTGAGTGACCGCAAAGATATCATAACGGAGAAGTCGGAGGTATTGGTTGCACTCCCCGGAGGCGTCGGTACTCTTGATGAGATTTTCCACGTAATAGCCGCTGCCTCTATCGGATATCACCGGAAGAAGGTCATTTTCTACAATGAATATGGTTTTTACGACGAGCTATTAAAAGCACTCCACACCCTGGAGAACAAAGGTTTTGCACGACAGCCTTTCTCAACCTATTACGAAGTAGCAAACACATTAAATGAATTAAAAGAAAAAATAAACTGATCCTATATGATAGACTCCATCAAACAACTTTTGCAACAGGAAGCACAAGCTGTGCTCAACATCCCCGTAACAGACGCTTATGAAAAAGCGGTGAAACTGATTGTAGAACAAATACATCAGAAAAAGGGAAAACTGGTAACTTCCGGTATGGGAAAAGCCGGGCAGATTGCTATGAACATTGCTACGACTTTCTGTTCCACCGGTATTCCATCCGTCTTTCTGCATCCCAGCGAGGCGCAACACGGGGATTTGGGTATCTTACAAAAAAACGATCTACTCCTGCTGATCTCTAACTCTGGCAAGACACGTGAGATTGTGGAATTAACCCGCTTAGCCCATAATCTGGACCCGGATCTGAAGTTTATCGTTATCACCGGAAATCCGGATAGTCCGCTGGCAAAAGAATCGGATGTCTGTCTAAGTACCGGCAAGCCTGCAGAAGTCTGTGTGTTAGGGATGACTCCTACTACATCCACTACTGCCATGACAGTGATCGGAGATATATTGGTAGTACAAACCATGAAGGAAACAGGATTTACTATCGCTGAATATTCAAAACGTCACCATGGCGGTTATCTGGGAGAAAAATCAAGATCACTATGCGAAAAGTAATCGGTATCGGAGAGACCATCCTCGATATCATCTTTCGAGGTGACCAGCCTTCTGCCGCCGTACCGGGAGGTTCTGTATTCAACGGTATTGTCTCATTGGGACGAATGGGAATAAACGTCGGCTTCATCAGTGAAACCGGAAATGATCGTGTAGGCAATATTATCCTGCAGTTCATGCGTGAGAATCATATTCCAACCGATCATGTAAATGTATTCCCGGATGGAAAATCACCCGTATCTTTAGCCTTCCTGAACGAGCAGAGTGATGCCGAATATATCTTCTACAAAGACTACCCGAAGCAACGTCTGGATGTTTTGTTTCCGAAACTAGAGGAAGACGACATTGTCATGGTGGGTTCTTATTACGCACTGAATCCGGTTCTGAGGGAGAAGATTCTCGAATTACTAGATCAGGCACGTGAAAAGAAAGCCATCATCTATTATGACCCGAATTTCCGTTCTTCACACAAGAATGAAGCCATGAAACTGGCTCCGACCATTATTGAAAATCTGGAATATGCGGATATTGTACGCGGTTCTTTAGAGGATTTTCTATATATGTATAACATGCAGGATATAGACAAGATTTACAAGGATAAAATCAAATTCTACTGTCCCCGGTTCATCTGTACTGCAGGTGCGGAAAAGGTAGCGTTACGCACTAATCTGGTCAATAAAGATTATCCGATAGAACCATTACAAGCAGTCAGTACTATTGGAGCTGGTGATAACTTCAATGCAGGGCTGATCTACGGATTACTCAAATACGATGTCCGATACCGCGATCTAAATAACTTGAATGAAGAGATCTGGGATAAAATAATCCAATGCGGGAAAGACTTCGCAGCTGAAGTTTGCCGAAGTTTCAGCAATTCGGTTTCGGTGGAGTTTGCACAAAAATACAAGTGATATTACAAATAAGGATTTGGATATAAGTAATTCATCCAGCGAAATCCCTATTTTCATAAAATCCATATTAAGTTAATCTGTCAACCTTAACTTAATATGGATTTCCTTATCTTTGCAAACAACCATATTCAATAAGCAATCTTACTTAATATATGAAAAGATTTATTTTACCTCTATTGATAATCTTTATCTTCATCAGTTTACCAGCAAAAGCAAACGATGAAGTAAAAACATTGTTAAAAGTATTAGATAAATCTCTACAAAACAAAGCTAGTTATACCCAACAAAAGCAAAGACAGATAGACAGCCTGAAAATAATATTAAGACAATCCAGGGATATTCGAAAGAAAGTTGGGACAGCACAGTCTCTTTGTTTTGAGTATTCATCTTTCCAAAAAGATTCCGCTTTAGCCTATGCCATCCACATGAACAGGTTCGCTCAAGAAAGTAATGACAAAGAACTTTTAATTGAAGCTAAACTGGATTATTCAAGAATATTATCTTCGATGGGCTTTTTCAAAGAAGCTTTGGCAATTACCAATTCGATGCAACAAAAGCAACTATCTCCTAAACTCAAAGCTGAATATTTTCTCGGACAAGTCACGATCTACAATCACCAGAAAGCTTTTGCTTCCAACGAGGACGATTCACAAGAAAATGATCTGATAGCACAAATATATCGCGATTCGCTGCTCCAATGCAAAGAAGTCCCATCAAACGTACGAGCTTTTATAACCGCACCAACTCTTCTTTTCCATAAAAAGTATGATGATGCTATTCATATACTGGACAGCACTTATCAAAGTTATACACCCTATTCAAGAAATGCCGGAATCATAGCATATTCTCTGGCATCTGCCTATCAAGGTAAAAATGATCATGAGAATACGATTAAGTATTTCGCAATATCCGCCATTTCTGATGTATTAAATGGAGCTAGAGAAAACCTCTCTTTAAAAATATTAGCCAAACTAATCTTTGAGAGTGGGGACATAGACCGGGCATCTAAATATATGAAAAATGCAATGGAGGACGCTATCCTATGTAATGCGAGAATTAACACCATCGAAGCCTCAGATATGTATCTTTTCATAGATAAGGCATTTCAAGAAAAGGAGAAACATAAATTTATCATCATAACGGCATTGCTCATTGCATTATGCATTGTCTGCATTCTGCTATTCATCCTGTCCGTACAACTGAAAAAACAAAAAGGTAAAGTGGAACAAGCTAATGAGAGTTTGTCTTATCATCTTTACGAAATACAACAAATGAACTCAATATTGGCAGATAACAATAAAATCAAAGAAGAATATGTAGGGCTGTATATGGAACAATATACCAGTTATATCAGTAAAATTGCCAATTTTAAGAAAAGAGCACTCAAAATAGCCAAAAGTGAAGATATAAAGAAAGTAACCTCTTTCCTCCACTCCTCTCTCAATACAGAAGAAGATCTGGCTGAATTTTATAATAACTTCGACAAAGCAATCCTGAATCTCTTTCCGAATTTCGTCGAAGATTTTAACGCATTGCTTTTACCGGAAAATGCAATCATTCCAGGACCCGGCAAACTCTTAACACCCGAATTACGGATCTTCGCACTTATCCGACTGGGAATTACAGACAGTGTGAAAATAGCTCATTTCTTACAGTACTCATTATCGACCATCTATAATTACCGCTCAAAAATGCGGATCAAAGCAAATGGAGACCGGAATGAATTTGAAGAAAAAGTAGCTCGAATCGGACAACAAATCCGGGAATAACAGTGCATTAATCATACAGCATCATTTACATTTATCAGAGATTCCCTGACCAAATATTCCCTGATTATCAACAACATACCCTAAACAATCATTTACAATCTGCTCACTCCCCTTTTAAAAAGTAACCGAAATAAGGTATTTTTGTAGGGTCACAATAAAACCTGCGAACTAATTCAAATTACTATTTATATAAACACCACTTAAATAAAAAATTATGAACGGCCTATTACTTAATGTTATTTGTGCTTTCACCATTGCAAACACAAATCCTAACATAGAAAAAGCACAGCAAACTTTGGATGCTCTTTACCAAAACTATGCAGCACCCAACACCTGTCTTTTACGTGAGAATTATCCTTTTGACCAAGACAGTAAGGCAACTTATCTAGCATCAGAAGAACAAGCAAAAAGACGCAATGAATATTCCTACCTTTGGCCGTATTCGGGTACATTCTCTGCAGTAAATGCATTACTGGAGAGCACTGGAAATAAGAAGTATAAAAAGCTTCTGGAAAACAAAGTACTACCAGGATTGGAAGAATACTTCGACACACGAAGAGAACCATTCGCTTACTCATCTTATATCAGCAGCCAACCTCTCTCCGATCGTTTTTATGATGATAACGTCTGGTTAGGTATCGATTTTACCGATTTTTATCGAATGACAGGAAAACAAGCTTATCTGGAGAAAGCTAAACTAATATGGAAGTTTATCCTTAGTGGTAAAGATGACGTACTCGGCGGAGGAGTCTACTGGTGCGAACAAAAGAAGGAATCTAAAAATACTTGTTCTAATGCACCGGGAGCCGTATTCGCTCTCAAACTATTTCAAGCTACTCAAGATGATGCCTATTTAAAAGAAGGAAAAGAGTTATACGAATGGACTAAAAAGAACCTGGAAGACTCAAAAGATCATCTATACTTTGACAACATCTCACTCAACAAGAAAACCGGTCGTGCCAAATTTGCCTATAACAGTGGACAAATGATGCAGGCAGCTGCCCTACTCTATCAAATTACCAAACAGAAAAGTTATCTGGAAGATGCACAAAATATAGCAGAAGCGTGTCACAAGCACTTCTTCACTCAGTTCACCTCTCCAGACGGACAAACATTCCAATTACTGAAAAAAGGAAATATTTGGTTCACAGCCGTTATGCTTAGAGGCTTTATTGAACTTTATCAGATAGACCATAACAAGACTTATCTAACCGATTTCCAGAGAAGTCTTGATTACGCATGGCATCATGCCAGAGATGAACGAGGCTTGTTCCAGACAGATTGGAGCGGCACAGATAAAAACGAGAAAAAATGGCTCTTGACACAAGCTGCTTTCATAGAAATGTATGGAAGACTAGGCGGAATCGATTTACAATAATCACTTTTAATAACCCTCTTAAAAACAATAGAGATATGAAGAAAAGAAATATCGGAATATGTATCATCACGACCACCCTATTAATGGGAGGTCCTGCCAAAGCTACAGAACTTATCCTGGCTAAGGATCATACCAATGTGGTCAATCAAGCAGCTGAAATTGCCGCTTATAAAAGTAATCGTCCACCCGTAAACAAGCGGCTTTTTAAATCAAAAGCCGTGGAAGCAGAAATCATCAGGGTGAAAAAGCTACTTACTAATCAAAAATTGGCATGGATGTTCGAGAATTGTTTTCCAAATACCCTTGAGACAACAGTTCATTACCGTACAACAGACGGTAAGCCTGATACTTTCGTCTACACAGGAGATATCCATGCCATGTGGTTACGTGACTCAGGAGCACAGGTTTGGCCTTATATACAATTAGTGAATAAAGACCCGGAATTGAAGAAAATGCTCGAAGGAGTGATACGCAGACAATTTAAATGTATAAATATCGATCCATACGCCAATGCTTTCAATGATGGGGCTGTGGGAGGAGATTGGATGTCCGACCTGACCGATATGAAACCGGAACTGCACGAACGTAAATGGGAAATAGATTCTTTATGCTATCCATTACGTCTGGCCTATCAATATTGGAAAGAAACCGGTGATGCAAGCATCTTTGATAATGAATGGATACAGGCCATCGCCAACATACTGACAACTTTCAAGGAACAACAGCGCAAAGAGGGAGTGGGTCCCTATAAATTCCAGCGTAAGACAGAACGCGCACTCGACACATTAAACAATAACGGTCTAGGTGCTCCTGTAAATCCTGTCGGACTCATTGTTTCAGCTTTCCGTCCGTCTGACGATGCAACCACTTTACAGTTCCTCGTACCGTCTAATTTCTTCGCTGTTTCTTCTCTAAAGAAAGCTGCGGAAATTCTGAATGTTGTAAACAAAAACACCAGTCTGGCGAAACAGTGCACAGATTTGGCACAAGAAGTAGAAACCGCATTAAAAGAATATGCAACTTACAATCATCCTAAATATGGTACAATCTATGCTTTTGAAGTAGACGGATTCGGAAATCATCTCTTAATGGACGACGCCAACGTACCAAGCCTGCTGGCAATGCCTTATCTGGGAGATGTAGACATCAACGATCCTATTTATCAAAACACACGTCGTTTTGTATGGAGCAAAGACAACCCCTACTTCTTCAAAGGAAAGGCAGGAGAAGGTATTGGAGGACCTCACATCGGTTATGATATGATATGGCCTATGAGTATCATGATGAAGGCATTCACCAGTCAGGACGACCAGGAAATTAAGTCTTGCATAAAAATGCTGATGGATACAGATGCAGGAACAGGATTCATGCACGAATCTTTCCATAAGGATGACCCTAAAAACTTCACACGCGCCTGGTTTGCATGGCAAAACACCTTATTTGGTGAGCTCATTTTAAAGTTGGTCAACGAAGGAAAAATAGATCTATTGAACAATATTCAATAAAGCAAACTTAGGTTACTTCTCATTCAGGGCGCTCTTCTATAACGAAGAAGCGCCCTTTTTTAACACGTAAATTACTATTAACTTTGGCTAATTATAGCAAAGGAATTACCACATCTTCGGGTAATTCTTATCTTTGCAGTATACGATTCAAGACAAAGAAACTATGTATAGAAACCTGTTAAGCTGGCTTACTGTTTTATTAGTGCTCCCATCATGTTCTGGCACATCACCTGCTATATCTGTGGTATGTGAAGAAAATAACGTAGGAAACTGTATTATCAAATGGGAAACAGCACCGGTATTAAAAGGACAGGTAAAAGTATACACCTCTACTTCTCCTGAAGCTATTCCGGAAGATTCTCCCATTGCAATGGCAAACATTTCCAGTGGTAAAATGACAATCGTAACCAACGATCCGTCTCAACGTTATTACTACTTGATGGTATTTAATAACAAATACCGGGTTAAAGTGGCCACCCGCAACATTAACATCCCCGGCATACAGAATTTCCGCGATTTAGGAGGATACGAATCTGCTGGTACCGGAAAATCTCTTCGCTGGGGAATGATATACCGTTCCGCACAAATAGACAGTATTCCTCCCTGCTCACGCCGGGAACTCAAGAATATGGGCGTACGGACGATTATAGACTTACGTTCTGAAAATGAACGCCACAACTACCCGCAATTGCATGATGATGAATTTAATATCATACATATCCCTATTCTCACAGGGAACATGGAAGAAATTCTGCAAGGAATTCAGGAAGAGAAGATAAAAAGTGACACTATTTATCGTTTGGTAGAACAAATGAATCGGGAATTAGTTATAAACTACCAAAAGGAATTCAAAAAGCTGTTCACCGTCCTTCTCGACCGTACTCATTATCCGGTTGTGATTCATTGTACATCCGGGAAAGGGCGTACAGGGGTCGTTTCCGCCTTATTGCTTGCCGCTCTTGGAGTCAACGAAGACGTCATTATGGAAGACTATCGTTTGAGTAATGACTATTTTAATATTCCCAAAGCTTCTCAATATGCATATAAGTTATCGGTCAATTCGCAAGAAGCCATTACAACCATCTACTCTGCAAAAGAAGATTTCCTGAACGCTGCCAAAGAACAGATTGAGGCTGAATACGGGAGCGTACAGACCTATCTGAAAAAGGGAATCGGACTTTCTGCAGAAGAAATTGAACAGTTACGCAGCATCTTACTAACTGATAATTAATAGTTGATAAGTGATAAAATAGGGTGGCGTCTATAATAATTATCTACTATCAATCATTCATTATCAACTAAATTAACTATCTTTGCAGCCGAAATAAAAGATATACAGAGATTTAATGAAGACATTTGAAGAGCTTGGCGTTTCTCCGGAGATACGTAGAGCAATTGAAGAAATGGGATACGAGAATCCCATGCCGGTACAAGAAGAAGTGATTCCGTACCTTTTAGGAGAAAATAATGATGTAGTAGCTCTTGCACAGACAGGAACAGGTAAAACAGCCGCATTCGGTTTGCCCTTGCTCCAACAAGTTGACGTAAAAAACAGAATTCCACAATCGCTTATCCTCTGCCCTACCCGCGAGCTCTGTCTCCAGATAGCAGGAGATTTGAACGACTATTCCAAATACATTGATGGACTAAAAGTATTACCTGTATATGGTGGTTCTTCTATTGACAGCCAGATACGCAGCCTCAAACGAGGAGTACACATCATTGTAGCTACACCCGGACGCCTGTTGGACCTGATGGAACGCAAAACCGTTTCCTTGTCTACCATCCACAATGTAGTAATGGATGAAGCGGACGAAATGCTTAATATGGGGTTCACAGAAAGCATCAACGCCATTCTGGCTGATGTACCGCAGGAACGCAACACTCTATTGTTTTCCGCAACAATGAGTCCGGAAATCGCACGCATTTCCAAAAATTACCTGCGCAATGCGAAAGAAATCACTATTGGCCGCAAGAATGAAAGCACCAACAACGTTAAACACGTTGTTTATACCGTACAGGCTAAGGACAAATACGAAGCTTTAAAGCGTATCGTCGATTACTACCCACAAATATACGGTATTATTTTCTGCCGTACCCGTAAAGAAACTCAAGAAATTGCCGACAAATTAATGCAAGAAGGCTACAATGCCGATTCTTTGCATGGTGAGCTTTCTCAAGCACAACGGGATGCTGTTATGCAGAAATTCCGCATCCGCAACTTGCAACTGCTCGTGGCAACTGACGTGGCTGCCCGCGGACTTGATGTAGACGATCTGACGCATGTTATCAATTACGGATTACCAGACGATACAGAGAGTTATACACATCGCAGCGGACGTACAGGACGTGCCGGAAAAACAGGAACTTCCATTGCCATCATCAACCTCCGTGAAAAAGGAAAGATGAGAGAAATCGAACGGATTATCAGCAAAAAATTCATTGTCGGAGAAATGCCAACCGCAGCAGGTATCTGTCAGAAGCAACTGATTAAGGTTATTGATGATCTCGAAAAAGTAAAAGTAAACGAGGAAGAAATTGCTGACTTTATGCCGGAAATCTATCGTAAACTGGAATGGTTGAGCAAAGAGGACCTGATTAAACGAATGGTTTCTCACGAATTTAACCGTTTCGCCGAGTATTATCGCAACCGTGCAGAAATAGAAGTACCGACTGACATCAGAGGAGAACGTACCGGACGGGGTGACCGCAAAGAAGGTGGTTTCGAAAAAAGAAGCCGCCAAGCTGCACCGGGCTTTAACCGCCTGTTTATCAATTTGGGTAAAACAGACAGTTTCTTCCCTAGTGATCTTATCGGACTGTTGAACAGCAATACACGGGGACGTATCGAGTTGGGACGCATTGACCTAATGCAGAACTATTCTTTCTTTGAAGTGCCGGAAAAGGAAGCGACAAATGTAATCAAGGCGCTGAATAGGGCTAAATGGAACGGACGCAAGGTAGTTGTTGAGATTGCCGGCGCCGGTGAAGAAAGCGGAAAAGGACGTGAAAACGGTTCAAATGAGCGCAAGGGAGGTAAACGATTCGGCGGCAAAAGCGACGAACGTGCACCGCGCTATGAGAATAAGGATAGAAAACCGAAAGATGCTTCTGCAAAAGACTCAAAGTCAACAAAAAAAGATAAACCTAGTCGTGCTGATCGGGGATACTCTGATGCTCGCGGTCCGAAGAAGAAAGATGACTGGCAAGAGTTTTTTAAAGATAAAGAACCTGACTTCAGCGAAGAAGGATGGGCACGTAGAAAACCTAAGAAGAAATAAATATGAAGCAAGCATAATCCGTAGATTTGTACATTATTAGTCAGAGATCTTTATGTTACAACTAATTACCATCTTGACATTCTAATGAGAAGGAACAACATTATCCCTATTCTATCTTATTGAAAAAAGACAACTGTTCATACAGAATCTACTTTTGTGTTTCTAATAAACTTTCTTATCGTTTTTAATAAACGATATTCCTATTTATTAAAAACGATAAGAAGTCTATCTACTGCAAACAATTCAATTTTATACAACAAAAAAGGTTGCAAACTCATCAAAAGTCTGCAACCTTTAGTATATAATAAATTTCCTCTTCTTCTAAAGAGAGGTAAATCGTCGGCAACTCTGTTCTAATATTATACTATTCATACACATAATTTCCAATCAATAAGTTTCTTTTCTGATCACAAAGATACAAAATAAAAAGTCGTTTGTCAAGTTCTTATTTCAAAACACTCCATCTATTAGTTATAAAGCAGCTATACAAAAGCACGAAATTGGGACAAACCTCTCTATTGTAACGTGATCTATCCATTCTGAGATTATAGCAAAGGAGTGCAGTGGCCCAATGTCATCCAGCCTCGTCCGGCAGATTACACTTTCGCTTCCATGCCCAATCCGGTAGGTAGCTATCGGAGGGATTTCACTCTGCCCGATTCATGGAAGGGGAGAGATATATTCATCCGTTTCAATGGTGTAGAAGCTGTTTTTTACATCTGGATAAACAGCAACCGGGATTACCAATCGAAAGACATTCAATAAACAGCTCTCTTTATAGGTAATTCCAAGATATGTTTTCCTGCTTCCAATTTTACTGCACGCTCTCCTTTCACATTGTCGGGTGCATAAAAGGTAGCAGTGCTATTTGCCGGAACAGTTACATGATAGACAATACGGTTCTTTTTACGTTCCCATTTAGAGCAGATTTCCCCATAAGGTGATTGATATCTGGCTTCGAGCTCATTTAATCCACTGGGGAAATTAGGCCGAAGGAGAATATGTTTGAATCCGGGATTTTCGGGGTCAGGGAAGATTCCACCCAATCCTTTATAAAACCACCCTCCAATTTCTCCGAACATCATGTGATTGTCTGATATGTCACGTGTGGCATTCAAATCCCAGTTCTCCAGTAATGTGGTAGCACCATTGGCAATCCAGCAACCCCATGATGGATAAGTGTCTTGTGCAGCTAATTTATAAGCCGTTTCGGCTTCACCGTTCTCACTTAACGCATTCAATATAGCTTTTGCTCCCAACACACCTACATCCAAATGAAAGCCGGCTGCTTCCACCTGTTTTGCCAGATTCCGGGCTACTTTTCTCTTCAACTCTTCGGGAACAATGCCCCATTGCAAAGGAACGCTCTGTTCCGTCTGAACGCCGCTACCATAAATGCCCGTTTCTCTATTCAGAAACTTGTCATTAATCGCGTTCTTTATCTTATTGGCAAGAGCAGAATAATATTTATAGTCTTCCGTTTTATTAAACATCTTTGCGGCATTGGCAAGTATTTTGGTGTCCACATAGAAATAGACAGAAGAGGTCAGTTCCTTGGAAGAATGTGATTTAACAGGCACCCAGTCTCCTCTTCCCCATGAGGTCAATCCGGTCGGACTGGTGCGATCCACATAGTCTACATATCGCTTTATATTTTCATAACAGTCTGCCAACAGTTTATGATCGCCATAAAACATATAAATATTCCATGGAATAAGGGCAATAGTGCTTGTCCAATCCAGTCCATTATCCGTACCATATCCCCAGCCTCCTGTAGGAATAATATCGGGAAGTACACCATTAGGCTGTTGCTCATCTCTATGGTCGGCAAGCCATTTCTCATAAACAGTGATACCGTCATAATTGTATAATGCCGTTTCAATAGCAAAATGACCGTCGCCTGTCCATCCGTTCTTCTCACGCTGGGGACAGTCGGTGGGATACCCCATCAAGTTGGACAAATAGGCATTATTTGTAGCCCACCAAAGACGGTTGATAAGTGCGTTCGAAGTATGAATCATCCCTTTCTGCGGAACATCACTATGCACAAAGTAAGCTGTCAGATTATTCTCATTCAATACAAGGGGGTTAGTGCTTGTTACTTCCACGTATCTGAAACCTTTATAATTGAATCGTGCCATAAATTCATCCTCTCCCTTTCCACTCAAAACGAGGATGTCCGTTTGAAAAGGATCGGAGTTGTCTACCGGGCGGTGATACACATCAATATTTGACGTATTCACTCGTCCGTTGTCATACAACCGCTCACCATGTTTCAGTCTCACTACAGTTCCCTCTTCCCCGGACACTTTAATGCGGGTGACTCCTGCCATATTGCGGGCAAAATCGAATACATACGTTGTATCATTAAGTTTCTTCCAGATTTTTACGGGGATTGTTTCTACTGCACGAATCGGCTGCACTTGTTGTGACACCACATTCTGTGAAGGAACAGCCCTATATCCTACTCCATTCCATTTAGAATCGTCAAAGTTCACGGTATTCCAGCCTTTCTGTTCCAAACGAGCGTCGTAATGCTCGGCTGTATAAATGCTATTAAAGATCAATGCGCCGGATGAAGTTTTCCAGTCCCGCTCCGTAGAAACGACTTCAACGGAACCATCCTCATAAGTAATCCGCACATCCATACAAAAAGCAGGACGGTTACGCCAAGGTGCACGATGAAAGTCCCACACGGCCATTGACTGATGATTATACCATCCATTGCCCAGCAACACACCAATCGCATTTTTCCCTTTCTGTATTTGGGAAGTAATATCATAAGTGACGTAGAAATTACGCCTGTCAAACCGGGTATATAGCGGGTCCAGCCGGTGGTTTCCAATCTTCTCACCATTGATATACAGTTCATACAAACCTGCTACGGCAATATATGCCCTTGCCGACCGTATCTTCTTTCGTGCATCAAACACTTTCCGGAAATAGGGAGCAGGACGGTAATTAATATCTTTGTTATCGCTAATCCAAGCCCCTTGCCAGTGTTCCATCCCCATCATGCCCGTTTCGAAACTATTAATAGCCGAAGAAGATTTCACTCCATCCTTATCCCATACATTCACTCTCCAATAATACTTGGTAAAAGGACGAAGTTCCTGTCCGGAATAGGTAATCAGAATCTGTTCGGAGTCCTTTTTGCCCGAATCCCAGATAGTTCCTTTCCCTGCAATCAATTCAAGAGAGTCTTTGTCTACGATGACTTGACAGGCTGTTTGCCGTGCTCCTTTTCGAGCATCATTCAGCATCCATGATAACCGGGGAGCAGGATTATCTATTCCCAAGGGATTCACCAAATAATCACAAACCAGATTCACTGGTTTACAGCTGCCTGACTCTTGTGAAAATGCTGCTTGCAGCATTAAAAATAGTAATCCCGGTAATAGTGTCAATCGTTTCATTTTATCCAAAAATTAGTTTGTATTTTCTTTCAATCGGATGCCATATTTACATCGCGTGCTAATTTACGAAAAATATTGTATGGACGCTTTATCTACTTGCCTCAAAAAAGCTATATCTTTGCGGCCCGAATATATACTTGACTATGAATAAAGTTAATGGTTTACTATATGGGCTGCTTTCATCGGCTTCTTTTGGACTTATCCCTCTATTTACCATTCCTGCCATGCAAGCAGGGATGCAATTTGAATCTATACTTTTCTATCGTTTCCTGTTTGCCTGTCTGGCGTTAGGCGGAATCTTATTGGTGAATGGTCAATCATTTCGCATCAAGAGGCAGGACATTCCTTCCCTGTTTCTTCTTGCGCTTCTTTATTTAATGTCTGCCGTATTCCTGTTCTGGGGATATAAGTTTATGGCTAGCGGAGTTGCCACCACTATTCATTTCATGTATCCGGTGCTTACCACGTTAATCATGATGCTCTTCTTTAAAGAAAAGAAGTCCGGCTGGCGGATCGCTGCCATTGCATCCGCAGTGGCAGGAGTTTATTTCTTATCCGGCGGAGATACAAAAACGGGAAGCTTTTCTTTCCTGGGACTTTTCATTGTTCTTCTGTCGGCACTCGGATATGCGCTTTATCTCGTCACAATGAGCCAACTAAAAATTGGACAGATGAAGGGGCTACTGCTTACTTTCTACGTATTCCTTTTCGGAGGTATTCTCCTTTTTATCGGAACGGAAACCATCAGCCAGCTTCAACCCATCAGCAAATGGCATACTGCCGGCAACTTGATTCTATTAGCTTTAATCCCTACCGTAGTTTCTAATCTTGCTCTAGTAAGAGCCGTAAAAAGCATCGGCTCCACACTCACCTCTGTGTTGGGAGCTATGGAGCCGGTAACTGCTGTATGTGTAGGTATCTTTCTTTTCGGGGAAGCCTTCACCACAAGCATTGGTGTAGGTATTGCACTGATTATCGCTGCCGTAATCGTTATTATATTAAAACGATAAAAAATGCGGTTTCATCGGAATATTTACTTCATCGACCCATTTTTAATTCCTGAATAAGATGGGCTGCCTTACCGTATTTCTCTATGATAAAGAGCATATACCGCACATCTACCCCGATGCAACGCTGCAAATCTGGTTCGAATACGATATCACTGCTCATTGCTTCCCAGTTGCCATCAAAAGCCAAGCCTAGTAATTCTCCTTTGGCATTAAACATGGCACTGCCGGAATTACCGCCTGTAATGTCATTGTTGGAGATAAAACAAACATTCATATCTCCCTGCGCATTGGCATATCTTCCGAAATCACCGGAAGAAAGCAAACTCAACAACTCCGGCTGAACGGCAAAGTCAATATCACCCGCATGTTCCTTCACTTTCTCAAAAATGCCTTTCACGGTTGTGTAGTAATCATAAGTGGCTCCATCAAAAGGAGTATATCCTCCAACCGTTCCGAAACTAAGCCGCATGGTAGAGTTGGCATCCGGATAAAAATTACGATCAGCATACATCCGGCGCATGGCTGCATTGAACAAACGCTCCCCCTCCTCTATCTGCTCGGAAGCCTCGGAAATGCTTTGATTCATCTCATAATACTTCACAATCAAATCCAGACTTAAGGAAACAGCCGGATCCTCTATGAGATTATAAGTAGTATCTCGCTCCAGAAAGCGTTTTAAGCCTTTAGGAGACGTTATATTGGAAGTTGCATACAAAGAGTCTACATAGGTCTGAATATTCCCGTTGTAGAGCGTATCTATCTTCTCATACATAGCAGGCAGAAACTTTTTATCCACTTTCGACTGATACTCTTTGAGCATGGCAGCAAAAACCTCCTTATCAATGGAAAGATCGAGATTATCATACTTCTCCAGTAACTTTTTCATGCGGGTTATCACCAACTTCTCTTCCGCCTCAAAGTCGAAATTGAGAATTTCAAGAGCGAGCTGCACTAACTCGGGACCATTTATAAACGATTCACCGAAATAAGCCAACGCACGATTGGTTTCACGGCGATTACTATAACTCAACTCTAAAGAAGAAAATAAACGAATCAGTTTCTCTCTCTCTTCCGGATGAGACTGAATCCAGTTACGAAGCTCTGCTTCAGCCACCCGCTTCTTTTCCAACACTTTCAAATGCTTGATGGCTTTATTCGTTCCGATGCTATTCTTCCAATAATTGGAGCTTTCATCGTATTTTGAAGCATACTTAATGCGAATATCCGGACGACGGTCCATCTCCCGTTTCCAGATGGTTTGTTTCACTCCCCGTACATCAATCATTGCCTGATTGATTCCATTCATCATCTCTTCGATACCATACGAGGAAAGGTAACGTTCCGTACTGCCCGGATAGCCAAGCGTCATGCAGAAAGAACCTTCTTTGTATCCATCCAAAGAAATGGGTGCTACATATTCGGGATGATAAGGGACGTTTTCAGGAGAATAATCCGCCGGACCATTCTTGGTATTAGCATAGATACGAAATACGCTGAAATCGCCCGTATGACGCGGCCACATCCAATTATCCGTATCCCATCCGAACTTCCCGACAGAAGAAGGAGGTGCAAAAACCAGGCGGACATCATTATAATCACGATAAACAGATAGCCAGAATTCATTCCCTGCATAATAAGCATCTACAATACCAGTCAATGTAGAATCCTTTTCGGAGACTTCCATACTGATTACATTCATAATCGAATCAACAGCCACACGGCGTTCTGTTTCCGTTTTAGCATGCCGGGCGGCAGACAATACGCGTTTAGTAACATCTTCCGTACGAAGCAGGAAACGAACATACAATTCCGGATTCGGCAGTTCTTCCTCAAGACTACGTGCAAAGAAGCCATCTTTCAGATAATCATGTTCCACTGAAGAATGTTGCTGAATACTGCTAAAGCCACAATGATGATTAGTAAACACCAGACCGTCTTCAGAAACCACCACTCCTGAACAGAAGCCTCCAAAACTGACAACAGCATCTGCCAGACATGGTTTCTTCGGATCATATATTTTATTCACAGGCATCTGCAAACCAAGTTCTTTCATTACCCGGTCAGTCTGTTTATTCTTTCGGAGATTTCCCAACAACCACATTCCCTCATCGGCAAATACATTCGACAGACAGAGAGAAAAGACTATCAAGACGGTTAGTCTGAACTTCATATTATTATTTTTAGATTCATTATTCTGTAATCAGCCTCAACTTCTTCGTTCCTACGCGGGCTTTCAGCCATTCGCTGATTTTCTCTTTTTCAGCAACAGACGGATGTCTGGCGAATTTAAGGACAGCCAATGTTACCGTATCCGTCTTCATCGAATCGACCCGCACTTCGAGCGAGTGAGCGATGGAAAGAGTTGTGATGGAAGGATAAAGTACCTTCAATTCGGGTACTAATGTACGACTCATAGCATCGTACGTTCTGTATTGCTCCAGTGTTGTCTCCAGTTGGGAAATTTTCACCGCCTGTTGTTGAAGCCGTTGCTCACTGTTTTTATAGAAGTCTTCCATGACCATGGCACGGATAGAAGATACATCTACCGCCTCATTGTTCATCCCCTGTAATACAATCAGTTTCGTATCTTCCAGCTTATACTCTTTCAACTTGCTACGAGCAATAGATATCGAAGCGTCAGGCACTTCAGGACCAATCAAAACAACCCGTACTTCTTTATGGTCATAGCTAATTTTCTTATCAAGTACCTGCGTATTCTCAAAGCTCAACTGATCGTTTATAAAACGATTGGCTGCTGCTTCATAGAAAGTGCTCTTTATAATTCCAAATGTCAGATAAACTGCAGGGCACATGGTAAGCACTACAATCAGAACGATGTATTTACGTACGGTCTTCTCACGGGTTTTATCCACAAACTCTTTCCGTTGGAAATGCATCACACGAACACCGAGGAAAGTAGCCAGGCTGATAAAAACAGAGTTGATAAAGTAAAGATAAAAAGCACCCAGGAAATAAATGAGATTACCGGAAGCCAGCCCGTAACCTGCCGTACAAAGCGGCGGCATCAATGCAGTAGCAATGGCAACACCCGGAATCACATTCCCTTTTTCCTTGGTAGAGAGAGCCACGACACCTGCCAAACCACCAAAAAGCGCGATGAATACATCATAAATAGTGGGCGATGTACGTGCCAGCAACTCTGACTGTGAACCGGCAATAGGGGCAAGAAGGAAAAAGATTGTTGCCGTAGTCACACTGAAAGCAGTCGTTATGAGAAAGCTCTTCAAAGAGCGTTTCATTAATTCAAAGTCATTCAGTCCGACAGACAGTCCTACTCCCATAATAGGTCCCATCAATGGAGAAATCAACATGGCACCGATAATAACGGCAGTGGAGTTCACATTCAATCCGAGTGATGCCATGAATATGGCAAAGATCAGAATCCATAAATTGGCACCTTTGAACTCTACCCCCTTACGGATAGAATCCACTGTGGCCAGTTCGTTATCCTTATCTTTCCTCAAGTCCAGATATTCTCCCAGAAAGGACTTGATAGCAAACTTATTACGTTCATCTGTCTTCATAGTTATTTCTTCTTTATAAATCGATTAATAACAGGAATCTGACTCAATGGTAAATCCTTCTTGATAATATAAGCTATAAATAGCAATAAGAGTACGGTACGGAAAGCGAGACGGAGCACTATATTAGGGATAGGAACCTGCTCTCCAATAACGTAAAGTACCGCTGCCAGCAGAACATAAAGTCCCAGGCTCTTCAAGTCATAATGAATCGGGTATTCTTTCTGTCCTATCCAGTAGGATAGCAGCAAGATGACTGCATAGCCTGCAACAGAAGCCCATGCCGAAGCAAGATAACCGTAAACCGGCACAAACAGGATGTTCAATACGACAATAATAACACAACCAATCACCGAGAAGTAGGCTCCCCAATAGGTCTTATCCGTCAGTTTATACCAAAAGGAAAGGTTGAAATAGATCCCTTTACAGATCTCTGCAAGCATTACAATAGCTACTACCCCCAGGCCTTCCCAGTAACCCCTTGCCACCAGATAACGCAGCAAGTCGAGGTAGAACATGACAGCAAGGAAAGCCAGCAAGGAAAATATAAGAAAATACTTCATCGCAGCGGCATACATCTTCCGGTTGTCTCCTTCTCGGTCTTTGCCAAAAACAAACGGTTCGTAAGCATAACGGAAAGCTTGCGTAAACATTGCCATCACCATCGCAATCTTACTGGTTGCTGCATAGATACCCAATTGCACCAACCCTTCCTGCCGGTCTTCAAAAAGAAACGGATAGATCATCTTATCCACAGTCTGATTTAGAATACCTACCAAACCTAAGATTAATACCGGGAAAGAATATACGACCATTCGTTTCAGCAATACCCGGTCCAACTTATAAGCAAACCCCGTCAGTTCCGGGATAAAAAAGAACATCTGAACAACCGAGATAATCAGGTTGCTAATAAAAATATATCCCACTAAATAATCCGGATCATAAAACCAGGAGATAGTTGACGGACAATGTACATTCAGCCACGGGCACACCAGTAGGAAAAATAGATTCAAACCGATGCCACCAACGATAGAGAGCAGTTTGATAGCAGCAAACTTAATAGGCCGCTTTTTATACCGTAAATAGGCAAAAGGAATGCATTGGAAAGAGTCTAAAGCTACCACAACAGCCATCATCGCTATAAACTCCGGATGATCGCCATAATCCAGTAAATTGGAAATGGGTTGCAGGAATAACAGGCAAAGGAAAACAAAAATCAAAGATACCCCTCCTACCGATAACAAGGAGTTGGCATATACTTTCATCGGGTCTTCTCCCGATTTGTTGGCAAAACGGAAGAATCCCGTTTCCATACCGAACGTAAGCAGTACAAGCATCAGGGCTGTAAACGCATATACGTTTGAAACAACTCCATAACCTCCGGTGGAAGCTGGCAATACCGCTGTGTACAAAGGCACCAGCATGTAGTTAAGGAATCGTCCGACAATACTACTCAACCCATAAATTGCCGTATCTTTAGCTAATGATTTTAGTCCAGCCATGTTTTATTAGTGATTATCATTCAGATTGGTTCAACGTTTCTTCTTTTGTTTGAACAACCAATCCATAAATCCGGGATAATTGAAAGCCGGATTCCAGCTCCCATGATTACAACCGGGGAATTCAATATATTCCACATCTGCACCGGCAGCTTTCAGTGCTTTATACGCTTCGCGAGAACCTTTCACCGGAACTACATCGTCCGCATCTCCGTGAAAGATACGAAATTTCACATCCTTGGCAACCGATAGCCGACTTGGATTGACTGTACCGCAAATAGGAACTGCAGCTGCAAAAATCTCCGGATAACGCACGACTAAATCATACGTTCCCATCGCTCCCATTGAAAGACCGATAATATAAACCCGTTGTGTGTCCACTTCGGGCATTACCAGATAAGAGTCGAGCAACTGTTTAAGCGTTTGCAATATAGGACTGATCTCTTGTCCCACTGGCATTTCTGTAGGGATAAGCGACTTCGGACGTCCTGTATAAGCCCAGTAACCGTCTGTCGGACACTGTGGAATTAGAACGAAAGCGGGATACTTCTCTTGATTGACCGGATTAAGAAACATCTGTCCACCATGAGTCAACTGTTTCTCATTATCATTTCCCCGTTCGCCGGCTCCATGCAGAAACAGTACGAGCGGATACTTTTCACCTGGCTTCACCGATTCGGGATGAATCATCCGATAAGGTAAAGAGTCTCCTTTAGAAGAGACAAAAATATCCCTCCCATATTCCTGTTGAGCCGATAAAGACAAGCTCAAAAAGAGAAAAACAAGTAAAGTAGTCCATTGCTTCATCATCCAACTATGCTTTATAAAGTTCTTTTATACCGTTAATACCACTTGTCACATGACGCTTTATGTTAGTCATTAAACAGCGTTTTTTGACTGTTATAAAGACTTCTTCCCAAATGTTTATAGGCAAGTTCGGTCACCTCACGTCCACGGGGAGTACGCTTCATAAATCCTTCTTTTATCAGGAAAGGTTCGTAAACTTCCTCAATGGTTCCCGCATCTTCTCCCAAAGCCGTGGCAATGGTAGTGATACCTACCGGACCACCTTTAAATTTGTCTATAATGGTGCAAAGTATCTTGTTGTCTATCTCATCCAGGCCGTACTTATCAATATTCAGTGCTTCCAATGCAAACTGGGCGATCTCCGTATCGATAGAACCGGAGCCTTTCACCTGCGCAAAATCACGTACCCGACGAAGCAAGGCATTGGCAATACGGGGCGTTCCGCGGCTACGGGAAGCGATCTCCGATGCTGCACGTACCGAACAAGGCACATCCAGTATGGACGCAGAACGACGAATGATATTGCTCAAAATATCATCATCATAGTACTCCAAATGAAGATTAATACCGAAACGTGCACGAAGCGGGGCCGTCAGCAGACCGCTACGTGTGGTTGCACCAACCAGCGTGAAAGGATTCAAATCTATCTGGATGCTGCGTGCCGAAGGTCCCTTATCGATCATAATATCGATGCGGTAATCTTCCATCGCCGAATAAAGATATTCCTCCACCACAGGCGACAGCCGATGAATTTCATCAATAAAAAGCACGTCGTTCGGTTCGAGGCTGGTCAATACACCTGCCAGGTCACCCGGTTTATCAAGTACCGGACCGGAAGTTACTTTAAAGCCAACTCCTAATTCGTTAGCGATAATATTCGAAAGAGTTGTTTTTCCTAATCCGGGAGGGCCGTGCAACAGCACATGGTCGAGTGCTTCGCCACGCAGACGTGCCGCCTTCACAAAAATGCGAAGGTTTTCCACCACCTTGTCCTGCCCGCTAAAGTCTTCAAAGCTTAACGGACGGAGTGCATTCTCGAAATCCCGTTCTTTTGAAGTAAGCTGATGTTCGCGTATGTTAAAATCTTCCTGTTCCATTTATTTCTTGAAAGTAGGAGACAAAGATAGAGATTTACATTCATTTTCAGTATAAGAAAGACGAAGATTTAGTTTATTTGAAACGTAATAACTACTTTTGCACTATCTATATACACGTTATCAACTATGGTTCTAAATTACATTTGGATAGGATTTTTCGTCATAGCCTTTATCATCGCTCTTATAAAAGTGATTGTTTTGGGAGATACGGGGATATTTACGGCTATCATGAACTCTACATTCGACTCCTCCAAAACGGCATTCGAGATATCGCTAGGACTTACGGGTGTACTGGCCCTTTGGTTGGGCATCATGAAAATCGGCGAGAACAGCGGATTGATTAATGCGCTGGCCCACTTTCTTAGTCCGGTGCTTTGCCGCCTGTTTCCGGACATTCCTAAAGGGCATCCGGTGTTAGGCTCCATCTTTATGAATATGTCTGCCAACATGCTCGGTTTGGACAATGCCGCCACCCCGCTGGGACTGAAAGCGATGAAAGAACTGCAAGAACTGAATCCGAATAAGGATACGGCTTCCAATCCGATGATTATGTTTTTGGTGATTAATACATCCGGCCTTATCATCATTCCAATCAGTATCATGGTGTATCGTGCACAAATGGGGGCTGCACAGCCTACGGATGTATTTATCCCTATCCTGCTAAGTACTTTCATTTCAACTTTAGTAGGAGTCATAGCAGTCAGTATCGCTCAAAAGATAAACTTAATCAATAAGCCTATTCTCATTTTAATGGGTGTTATCTGTCTTTTCTTTTCGGGATTGATTTATCTGTTTCTAAGCGTTTCACGAGAGGATATGGGTACTTATTCTACATTGATAGCGAATATTCTGCTGTTCAGTGTCATTATCCTGTTTATTCTGACGGGAGTCAGGAAAAAAATCAATGTATACGATTCGTTTGTAGAGGGAGCTAAAGAAGGATTTACGACAGCTGTACGTATCATACCCTATCTGGTTGCTTTCCTTGTAGGAATCGCCGTGTTCCGCACTTCGGGAGCTATGGATTTTCTAGTGGGAGGCATTGGCTACATAGTAGGCTCATGCGGAGTTGATACAAGCTTTGTAGGGGCACTGCCTACTGCATTGATGAAATCGCTTAGCGGTAGCGGTGCCAACGGATTGATGATTGATACGATGAAAGAACTGGGACCGGATTCGTTTGTAGGGCGTATGAGTTGCGTAGTACGCGGAGCTTCAGATACCACATTCTACATTCTGGCCGTTTATTTCGGCAGTGTAGGAATTACCAAAACTCGTAATGCAGTGACTTGCGGTCTGATAGCTGACTTTTCGGGTATCATAGCCGCTATCTTAATCAGTTATTTATTTTTCTTTTAAATCATAACATTCAACTATGGCTGTAACTTATCAAACAGAAGGCGTAAAAATGCCTGATATCAAGAAACGTGAGACTACGGAATGGATAAAGACCGTAGCTGCTTCTTACGGAAAAAGACTCGGTGAAATCGCTTATATCTTCTGCTCGGACGAAAAAATTCTGGAGGTAAACCGTCAGTATCTGCAACATGACTACTACACGGACATTATTACTTTCGATTATTGTGAAGGCGATCGTCTATCAGGTGACTTATTCATCAGCCTGGATACGATACGCACCAATGCGGAACAGTTTGGTGCTTCATACGAAGACGAACTACATCGTGTGATTATCCACGGAATTCTTCATTTGTGCGGCATTAATGATAAAGGTCCCGGAGAACGGGAAGTTATGGAAGCAGCTGAGAATAAGGCATTGGGGATGTTGCGATAAGCGCTCATTGCTTTCAATTCGTACACTGCTTTTCAATTCGCCTTTCATAAAAAAGAAACCCCGGCGTAATCACTACGCCGAGGCACTCCATTAGCTTATGCTAATTAACACTAAATTATTAAGAGAGAGATTTAGTCAATTTATTAATAGTTTGGAGTTACTTCACTTCAGGAGTAACCAGTTCCTTAATTGATTTTGTATTTAGGTACAGGAAAGCCAAACGAGGAGTTCCTTCGTTCACTATCAACTGCAATGAATCCGATGTCAGGTAGCCGATACGCTCACGAGTTTTGTACACCTCAACCTTTCCATCATCTTCCTTGCTGAATCCTTCCACAATCAGATAACCATTATCCACTTTCCACGTTTTCAAATCTAAAGACGGAATATTGATAGCAGAACACTTACCACCTTTCTTGAACTCAAATCCTTTCAACTCACCCGTAGACTTGTATGTATAAGGATTGCACCATTTTCCGATAATCTGTTTTTCTACTTTCTTCTGTCCGTAGCTTAAAGCGAAACAAGACAGAGCCATAGCCGTAATCAATAATTTTTTCATCTTAAATCAATATTTATTTTTTTAGTAAATCGTATTTCTGATCAATTCCACGCTCTCGCAGATGAATACCTTCCTTCATCCAACGTGGTTCTTTTGTTCCTTTCAGGTAATAGTCAAAGAACTGCATCATCCGGATTGTCCAGTCTTTCTGTGCACCTCTTCCCAGTACGAAATGTCCTTCACCTTTGTAATTCAACAACCATGCAGGACGTTGTAAGCGACGCATAGCCAAATAAAGAGCACGTCCTTGTTCATATGCAACAGCCTCATCCTCATCATTATGTAATATCAACAAAGGTGTATGTATCTTATCAGCCTCCAAAATTGCTGAACTTGCCAGATACTTATCTTTTGCCTCCCATAAAGTCTTTCCCATACGACTTTGTGTTTCCTCGTACATAAAATATCGTGGCAGACCGCTTCCATTACGAATTCCCAAATATCCGGTCACCATATCCGTAATTGGAGCCGCTATATTGGCACAAGTGAAAAGATCTGTCTTTGTCACCAAATATGATGTTTGATAGCCAGACCAGCTATGTCCCTGTAAGCCTATTTTCCCGGGATGTGCTATCCCCTGCTCTATCAGATACTTCGTTCCACTCACAACAGCATCATAACAACTCTGACCGGGAGTCCCAACCGTGAAATGCACATCCGGCATAAACACAATATAACCATTGCTGGCAAAATACATAGGATCCCCTAACGCACTACTCAACAAAGGTGCATGATAAATATTCAACTCACCGGAATGAGTTTCATAAAACTGCACCAACGCCGGATATTCTTTTTGAGGATCATAATCTTCCGGAAGATAAAGCAACCCCTTATTTTCCTTATTCTCATAATTAGTCCACTTTATCAGTTTAACTGTACCCCATTTATAATCTGCTTGTTGAGGATTCGCATTCGTCACTTTAACGGGATTGGAGAAATCGGACTTACTCCACCACAAATCCCTAAATTCCGATACATTCTGACGATTCCAAACGCAATACTCATGATTGTCAGAAAAACGATGTATAGTATATACATAATTCCCCTCCATCAATTTTCTCAGACGGCCTTTCATATCAAGCTGATAGACACCCTCATCCATCGTGTCTTTATCCCAAAGGCTAACTATGACTTTTTCGTCTTTCTGAAAAACATCCTTATCTATATTACTCGTCATTTTACGAATAGATTTGCCATGCTTGCGACCATATCCTTTAGTCAGGCACTCCGGCTGACGTTCTCCTGTCAAATCAATCTTCCACCAGTCATATGCATCGTACAGAAACACATTATTCCCGTCAGCCGTCCACCCTGCTATTCCATAAGCGGGAGCAGGAGCCGGTTTATCATAACTTTCCATGAACATTGGATAACCGATAGCATCAGATATATTAACAACCTTACCGGTAGCACCATCAAACTTATTCCAGACTTGAGCAATCGGATCATACATTACTGCCCACTTGCCATTTACCGACCATTTGGGAGCTGTACGATAACTACGTCCGATCAACCGTTTTGCACCTGTAT
The DNA here is from genome assembly GCF_025147085.1 of Bacteroides sp. D2. Taxonomy (NCBI): domain Bacteria; kingdom Pseudomonadati; phylum Bacteroidota; class Bacteroidia; order Bacteroidales; family Bacteroidaceae; genus Bacteroides; species Bacteroides sp. D2. Next base: position 1,250,603 of record NZ_CP102261.1, read on the forward strand.
GCACATTCACTGAATATATATCGAACGGCAACCGATCCAACCACTCACGCTGCATCTTATAAGGAGATTCATCTGTGTAAAGCACATAGTTCAAATTCTCTGCTCCCGATGGTAAGAGTAAATCTACGGTAAATGGAGCAACTTCTGTGAGCTTCTTAGAAAAAATATCATAAATATACGTCACCGACTTATCCTGCCTATAACGTCCGCCCCTTTGTAAAGTCGGAACTTCCATTTCGTTCCACGTCCACAACTCTAATTCAAAACTCTTGTCCGGTTTCTTCTCCGATTCTTCCCTTCTACGGGAAATCTGCTGTGAGTCCCGAAGTTCAAGTATCAAAAAATTATGGCTTTTAGACAAGTCAATACGTCCGACAGACATACCATCAGGCAAAACAATTTCTTTCCGGTCAAAAAGCAAGTTACAACCCGGCTTCTTTAATGAAAAAGCATACCACAAAGAATCATTTACGCTAAACTCCCCGATCATCTCTTTTTCATTAAAACTATAAGAAGAGGGTTCACTCTTTACAGAACTCTGATAAAGAGTCTTATATGGACCAGCTAAAGGGCCATAGCATAGCTCGTTCCTGTCTGACTTTTTACGAATGAAAAGAATAGAACGTCCTCCGTCATATAATGTATGATAGCCGATACTGTCAATATGAAAAGCAACTTCTGTCTTCAGATGACGTACCACCAGCCTGTTAAAAGCCGGAACATGATTTACCGTATCTTTCGACACATTAGTTACAGAGATTGAGTAAGGGGTCCCTTCCACAGGACGAAAAGCCTCTTTATGTTTCCATTCGGTCTTTACTCCCGAAGGCAATGACAACAAAAATGTTTTCATTACTCCTGCCGAGTCTGCCAACCGATAAAAAGCTCCCTGGTCGTTATTATAAAACTCCAGACGCTCTATATCGCCATTCAGCAATATTTCCTTCCGCGTACGGGAATCGAATAAATGCAGTTTTTTTTCTTCCTTGCTAGCCGGATTATATTCCATCAACGATATACGGTAAGTCACCCATCTGCCTGTCGGTGAAATATCCGGTGCATCAATACGTTTCCAAGATGTACATGCTTCTATATCCAACGGTTTCTTTTGAGCCTCAACAGACAAGCTTCCCCCCAGCAACAATCCTGCTATAATCCCTATATATACAAATATCCGGTTCATCTTATCTTCTCCTGTCATCTTTAATCATATCCTTATTCAAATCGACATCAGAATCAGCCGAGTTGTCATGCAATAACAAGCGGGCAAAGTGACGCCACATCTTATGCTCGAAGAAATCCTCAGACTCACCGAAGAATCCATGTGTACATTTCGGCAATACAAACATTTCGAAATCCTTATCAGCCTTAATCAATGCATCCACCAGACGCAATGTGTTAGCAGGATTCACAGTTTTATCCATCGCACCGGTAAACAGCAACAAGCCGTGCTTGTAATTCTTTACCAACTCTTGATTCGGACGTACACGGACACTATAATCATACATCGTACTTTCTACTCCCAAACTATCTTTAGTCGTTTTCACCTTCTCATCTACACCGAAATGAATCTCAACAAAGCCTTTATTATAAATACGATTGTCATGATTACCTGCCGATGAAACAGCAGCCGAATAGAAATCAGGATAAGTACAAATGGCAGCCGCCGACATAAACCCTCCACCGGAATGGCCGTAAATACCGACTTTGGTGGCATCAATAAACGGATAACGGGCAGCCAGTTGCTCAATAGCATATTTATCATCCGCCAACGGATAATCACGCATATTGTTGTATCCATAGGTATGATAAGCCTTTCCGCGCATCGGAGTGCCACCTCTGTGCCCCACAGTGATTACAATGAACCCCAGTTGAGCCAAACGGGTATTATAAACATCATTAATCGTGAAACGTGTCGGCACATATTCGAAGAACGGTCCCGGATAAACATTCGAAATGATAGGATAAACCTTTGTCGAGTCAAAGTCGGCAGGCTTCCACATCACGCCATACAAATCGGTCACTCCATCGGCAGCTTTTACCTTAAAGCGTTCCGGTGCTTTCCATCCCATCTCATAGACAGGCTGCAAATCGGGCTTTTCCAACGTCATAATCACCTTTCCATTCCGGTTACGAACCACATTCACCGGTTCCTGCGAAACAGTAGAATAAGAATCTACCATATATCGGTAAGACGGAGAGATACTGACATCATGTGACGCATTCTCCGGAGTTAACAGACGAACAGCATTCGGACGATCCAGTTGAGCTTCATAAAGAATGTAATAATAAGGGTCAATGCCTTTCTCACGACCATAACCATAGAAATACATCTTACGCCCGATAGTATCAATCTTGGTAACCGGACCAGCTACCCATATTCCATCGGTCAGTTGGTTCTTTAAGTTTCCCGTTGCTGTGTCATACAGGTAATAGTGTCCCCAACCATTACGTTCGGAACGGAAAAGGATTTCTTTCCCGTCATTCAGGAAAGAAACATTACGCATCTGATAATCGAGATATGGTTTGTTTTCTTCATGAATCACTACGCGCACTTTTCCGGTTTCTACGTCTACCTCGCAAATATCCGACTGGTTCCATGGACGGTTATAACGTTGGAAATACAAACGCTTCCCGTCCTTTGAAATATACAATATGTCAATATACTGATCAGGCCAGCGATTAATATCGATTTTCTTCACTTCACGGGTATCGACATCTCCAATCAACAATTCATATTGGGTGACATGTTTATCGCCTGCCAGTTCGGCTTTATAAGTTTTCAGTGTCGGATATGGAGTAGACAACGAATTGATTAACCATAAATCACGCACTTTCCTGTTATCCTCACGAACAGCATAAAAACGATGGCTACCTGGAATCCAATGAGTAGATTCGGCTCCGAAGCGTCCTTCCAGCTTACCCTCATCTTCACGGTTAAATGTATAATTCGGCTCACCGTCCGTTGTCAGTTGTACAGGAATGGTATCTTGCCCTTTCTTTTGATTCCCAACAAAATACAAATTATCCTTGCTGGCATAAAGAAAATAAAGACTATCTGGAGAATACTTCATCCAATACGGATCACTATTTCCATAAGATGGTTTCTCATTAAGCTGCTTCAGTGCTTTCGTATGAATATTGTACGTATAAAGTCCACGGTCAAAATCAATACGAATCGTTTCGTTATCCTTCATGAAAGTGAAAGACAAATATGGATCTGCCGAAGAATAGGCTTTCTTGGTATATACTGCAATTTTACTCAATAATTCAGCCGTATCAAACAGAAGACGTTTTTCCTTTTTCTTCGGATTTACATAATAATACTTCTTTCCTTCACGTGTAGTAAACGAATAATAAAAACAGTCCGTACCATTAATAAACGTTGGCTTGACTTCTGTTGAATACTTTATTATAGGATTCTGTTCTAACAGACGGAACTTTTCCGCTAACTTATAATTCGCTTTCTGCTGTGCATCGGCAAAGCTACATATCAACAATGCAACCACCAGGCACACATATCTAAAGAGAGAGTTTTTCATAAAATCTTATCTATTGTCTTATTTGTTACGGTTAATATCTCCCCAATAGTCTGCACGAGTATCACCCAGCAAATGCTTGGCAAAGAAACGGTACATCTTCTTCTCAAAATACTTATCAGCAGAACCATATCCATGGCCGGCACCCGGAATCACCAGCATATCAAAATCCTTGCCGGCTTCAATCAATGCCTGCGCCATGCGATAAGTATGAGCAGGGTTCACGTTCTTGTCCATATCACCGGTGACGAGCATTAAATGTCCTTTCAAATTCTTGGCAATCTCCGTATTCGGCTTCACATTGAACTTGTATCCATACTCTTTTGTCTCATTACCCAAACTATCTTTTACTACTTTTTCCACTTCCTTCACACCGTTATAGCATTCTCCCCACCCACGATTATAGATATTGTTATCATGATTTCCGGAACAGGAGACAGCAGCTTTATAAAAGTCCGGATAAGTACAGATGGCTGCAGCAGCCATAAATCCTCCACCGGAATGACCGTAGATACCGACTTTTTTACCATTAATAAATGAATACCTCCGAGCTAACTGCTCAATAGCATATTTGTCATCAGCTAATGGATAATCACGCATATTACCATAACCAAACCGATGGTATGCCTTTCCACGCATAGGAGTATCTCCTCTGTGAGACACAGCAATTACGATAAAACCTAACTGCGCCAAACGGGTACAACATCTGTCTTCTAAGGTAAATGAAGTAGGAACTTGACCAAAGTAAGGCCCCGGATATACCACAGAAATAATCGGATATACCTTAGTAGAATCAAAGTCTGCCGGTTTCCACATTACTCCATGTAAATCGGTTATATTATCAGCAGCCTTCACAACAAAACGTTCCGGTTTTTTCCATCCGGCTTTGTAGGCTAATTCAATATCCGGCTTTGCCAATTCAAGAATCCCTTGTCCCTTGTTATCTTTCAACATGATTTTAGGTTCCATATCCACTCTTGAATAAGTGTCAATATAGTATCTATTAGACTTCAGGAATTTAACCTGATGCTGACCGTCTTCCGTACTTAATGGAGTTACTCCTTCCCTATCAATATGCACTTTATAGAGCATGTAATAAGATGGGTCAATATCTTTTTCCCTGCCATATCCATATAGATATACTGTTCGCCCCAAAGTATCAATAGAAGCTATCTGACCTGCCACCCACTCACCGGAAGTCATCACATTCTTCAACTTTCCATTACCATCATAATGATAGTAATGCCCCCATCCCGTACGCTCCGAACGAAAAAGAATATCTTTACCATCATTCAAAATAGCGACACTACGAGCATGCGGATCACGATACGGTTTGTCAACTTCATGAATTATTTCTTTCACCTCCATTGTAGAGAGGTTGACAGAACACAAATCCACTTCGTCCCATGTACGTTTCGTACGTTCAAAAAAGAGGTATTTACTATCCTTTGTCACACACAAAGGATTTATGTATTGATCCGGCCACTTACTTATGTCTGTTTTTTTTACGGTACGCCCAATCACGTCAACTATAACCAGTTCATTTTGGGTTACATTCTTATCACCAGGGAATTCATAACGATAAGTAGTCAGGGAAGGCCTGTCATCCAACGAATTTATCACCCAAAAATCTCTAAGCAGACGTTCATCTTCGCGTACTAAATAAAGATGCCTTGAATCGGGGCACCAACAGATATCAGACATGACTTCTCCTTCTTCGTCCGTTCCTCCATCATGCGCATAAGAATAATACCGAACTCCATCAGTGGTCAACTGCACTTCCGTCGTATCCATTCCCATCTCCCCATTACCTTTCACATACAGATTGTGTTTCTTCACATACACAAGATATTTTCTGTCTGGCGAATATTTCATCCATGAGTAACGATCAAATAATGACCGACTCTTTTCTTTCTTTTTCTCTACAATCTGGTGTGTCAGGCGATTATATTCATAGTTCCTACCTTTATAAGAAAAAGAAAAAGAAGCCAGGTTTTCAGAAAATTTGATATCACTCAACTCCAGTTTATTCCTGTCCACTACACCCCTAGTAATCTGTGCAATTCCCGATGCCAGTTTCCCTTTATCAAACAATGGTTCTTTTAACCGACGTTCAGGATCTACAAAATAGTAATCCTTCCCGACAGTCGTATGAAATTCAAACCAAAACTTATCTGTTCCATTAATTTCATTCGGCCAGAGATTTAGACTATTAGCAGTAAAATTACCCCCTAAACCGAAAGCCTGAAATTCATTTGCCAATTCATAGTTGGCCTGCTGTTGGGAAAAAGCATGCAGAATGCCTGACCAAGCAAATAAAACTATAAATAATATTCTTTTTCTCATATTCAAATAAACAAAGGAGAATCACATAAAGTATTCAAGACTCAATGCGATTCCCCGCATAATCTATATAGATCAAGTTATTTTAAAGGTCATACTGAACAATCTGGTTAGCATTTCCTATTTTATATAGTACATCCACTATTTTTCCAAAATTATTATCTCCCTCCTTCTCACTTTCCTCATTCGGGTATAATTGTTTTATTTTTACATCATTAACCAATTCTGATTCTTGCTTGTCCTTCTCTTCCACCCCATATATAAAGAAACTTCCGTCTTCCAAGGCAACCCCTAACTGACCGTTGTAAACTCCATATTTTGGATACAAATATATATCATTAGATGAAAGAGCAATCACCTTCTTGTCAAATGTATGAATCAATTTTGGAGCAGATGCCATACCTTTCACATATTGGCAATACCACAATTCATTCCCCATTGCAATAACAACATACTGCTTTTGTTCAAATACAGCCATATCTGTATACTCTTTATTTTTCAATGACGTCAAGTCATTTTCATAATAATCATATATATCCCATTTTTTATTCTTCATTCTGAAATAGCGCAATTGATAAGACATATCGTTACCCTTCATCAAGGCAACCCATGCTTGCATCATGTCGCCATTCACATTAACTGACGCAGTTTTCATTGTTACAATACTTTCATCACGCATATTCTGAAAGTTCTTAGCATCCTCTCCTTCAAATTCAACTATTTCTCCGGTATCCTTCACCGTATTATCATAAAATGTCGGATCATTGGAACTATTCTTCACCCCACCTCCATTTCGAATAATTACCAATGAGTTATCCTCTTCACGGAGAGCCAGAACCGCATCCATATTTCTGTCCTTAAACTTCTGTACAGGATATAAAGCACTGAATCTAGTATAATTCCACAGTGGAATAGACATATAGGCTCCAGCATGAAAATCATTTGCAACCGGCTTCGTGTGCATATAAATATATCCATTTTCATCACGAATAAATTTTGCAGAGTAAGACATGGCAGCTTCTACAGGTTTGAAGCCCCCCACCGGCAAATCCCCATAGAACTCATCCTCTGTATATACTTCACGCTCCAAAGTATTACCGTTCAGCTCCACCCAACGATCTTGCATCACTACCAGTTCATCATATACAGTCTCTACCTGTCCGAAAGTACTAGGATAACCCAAATGTTCAAAAACACCTTTGGGGTTGGTTCCTAAATCTTTGACTAAATACTTTTCGACAGAATGATATGCGATAGAATCACGTACCACTTTCTCACCCCAGATATTCACAGTTTCTGACACACCATACAAGGTCTTAATCTTGATAAATGAAAGTGTTGACTTTCCATCTACGTCAGACAAAACCACCCATCCTCTCTGATAAGGAGAACGAACCAAAATGTCTGTTGAAGCAGAGTACTTAACCCCTGTTTTATTGTCGATGACGGAAAATGTGAGTTCAAACAATCCGATCTTATGAGAATTGAAAGTATACGAAGGTGCTTTTACATTCAACAATTCTCCGTCTAGTCTCCATTCGTAACTCACATCCGGATCTGTTTTATCAATTGTAAACTCAAACGTAGGTGTTATAACTAAGTCTTCATCTATCCCAACACTATAGTTTTTTTCAATATTACTAATAGTGCCTTTCAGTTCATTAATCGGTGTATAATCATAATTGTTTTTATCATCCAGGCAACTGCAAATGCTACTCAATAAAAGTAGTAATAAAATATAAACTGTTATCTTTTTCATACTTCTTCCGTTTTTTAATTATCCGGCAACAGGAATTTCCATTTTACCATACTCATCACTCATGGGTTCATCCGGATGTTGAGTATTATAATCTTTAATTCTATTTTTCAGACGCAGTGCATATTTACGCAATATAAACATATCTTTTCCGTCAAATACCACCCCGTCTTTTTTCAATTCTTCCAAAAACATTAAATATTTCTTTTCCGAATACCTCCCCAAATACCATTCTTCAACAATGTTGTAGGGATTATTCACATCACCGTCGTTTCTAGTCCACCACTCAGGTGCAAACAACAAATTAGATACGGAAATAATAGCACGTGAATAGACACTCGGACCTTGACGAACCTCACCACCGTCATTCACTTGCAACGTCAGCAGTTCAGCTTTCGTATCCAATTTTTCGTAATACTTCAGAACCACCAATATTTCTCCGGTTAGTTCTCCTGCTTTAATTACGCACTTCTCTGGCAATTCATATTGGGTAGCAGGCAAAGTCGTTCGTTCCGGATCTACACTGACCGTAAACTCCAAATCCTTATCCTGTACTTTTCCAGAAATGGTAACTCCTAATAATATCTTAGCATTTTCACCTTCATTGTAAAACTTAAAAGATACACCTGTTGTATCTGTTGTCATATTTTTCTCAAATGCAATATATGACACATCATTTGTATGGGTCAGTAATCCTTGCTCCTCACAAGAAGTAAAGAAGGAGACTCCCAACAATACAATGACTATATAAAAACTTATTCTTTTCATATATCTTCAATCTTTCAAAATTTAAATATTGCTTTCCGAATCAGGCAATGGCATCACCAAATTATCTTCAATCGCCGGATATTCTACGGACTGCTTTTCATCCGACCCTTCCAAGTTCCGTTTCAAACGCTTGTATAAAAAGAAAGTCTGTCCTTCGCCAATAAACTCGCGACGGGCGTCATCAACAATCAGATTAATAAAGTCTTGCTTCGTACCCGATTTGCTAAGGTCAGGAGAACTAATACCTCTCCCTTGTTTCACAGTTTTAAGATATGTCTTGGCCAATTCCTTATCTGTATCATAAATAGCCTCTGCAGCTATATAATATACTTCAGACATACGAATCATAGGCACCATTGTACTATTCACTTTACCAAAACCAGAACCTTCATCTTGTTTTTTATACTTCAATGAACGATAAAAAGAAGAAGTATTCGGTCCTAACTGATACTTAAGACGCCAGTCTTTATCGCTTTCGGTACCGAAGAATTTCGTTATCACAGCATCACTCAAAGCCAGATACTTTTCATCATCCGGTTTGGTAGCATTATCACTTGCATGATTAATCTCCAAATCCCAATCAGTCTGATCTGTAGAATATAATGCAAATATAATGTCTTCATACATCTTTATATTCCCATTCTCTATATTCATAGGTCCACTATAACTACTTGTTACTGCCTTATAATAACCTTTATCAGCATTAATATCTATTAGTAACTTCGCTGTTTCATAGGCCTTTTCCGATTGTCCTGCATATAAGTAAACACGAGCCAACTCCGCAGTTACGGCATGATAATTAAGATGGAATCCTCTGTACCACACAAAACGTTCTTCTCCGGAAGGAGACTTAGTAAAACGATTACCCGAAGTAAACTCTGATGACTTATCCACATCCTTCAAAATCTTTTGCGCTTCTACTAAATCAGCGATGATGCGTTCCAAACAGTAACCGACTGTTTGTCGATCGGATAAATAAGATGGATATTTGTCCACATAAGGAATAAAAAGCCTATCTCCCGGATTCATAGCCAAAGACGGCGCATATATACGTAACAAATCAAAATGCATATACGCCCGTAAGGCAATAGCTTCTCCTAAAATCATATTTTTCTCCTGCGTACGTTTGTAGAACAGCATTGTATCTTCCTCTGCCACCTGCTGTGCAAGGTTATTACAATTGGCTATGATATTCCACGCTGCGCTCCACATAGCATCTGTTGTAGGAGTAAGTTCAGAGTTCTTATACAAAAACTTCGATAATTTCTTCATAGCTTTACCACCACCGCTGTCGGGGGCTTTGTCCAAGTCATATACCTGTCCCCAGCCATCTATCAACCCCCAGCTCAGATTACTACCGTACAAATCGAAAGTCGCCAACTTCCGGTATATACCGTTCAGAGCTGTACGATAACCATTTCCTGTCTCAAACAAATATTCTTCCTTTATCTCATCCGCAGGTCTCACGTCCAGCCAGTCACTACAAGAACTGAACGAGATAGCTGCTAGACATGACACAAATATTATTGTATATATCTTTTTCATTTTTTCTTCTTTTTTTAGAACTGTGCTTTTAATGAGAATTCCACTTTCCAAGATCTCGGATAGCTCAATCCGCGTTCCTGTTTAATAGAGGACCAGTTTATCAAGTCACTCGTAGAAGCTTCCAGACGAAGCAGATTCATGCGGAGATGTTTTTTTATCCAGTCACGGTTAAAATCATAGCTGACATTCAATGAATTCAATCGAACCAATGCTTTATCCTGCACGAAACGTGATGTTGGCAAAGTAGTCATCCCCCGGTCTTTAATATCTTTAAACTGAGCTATGTCACCCGGTTTTTTCCATCTGTCCGTCAATACGCGTAAATCGACATTCTTGTTCACTAAGTCCGCATTTTCCACATTGTTGACCAATGTTTGATTGTATTCCTGTCCACCCCACTCATAAAGAAATGAAGCAAACAGAGTCCAATTCTTATACGACAGGTTCAACCCGAAAGCACCACTACATTTAGGTTCTGTATTTCCAACTACAACCTCCTGCGCAGCATTCCACTTATCAGCTATAGAGCCATCACGGTTCAAAAAGATCTCTTTACCCGTAGTAGGATCAATGCCCAATGAACGTACAGCCCAAATTGAAGTCAGAGAAGCTCCTTCCTCATACTGTGGCAGTGGTACCGAATATTCCGCACCATGAGACAGCCCTAATGTTTCTTGATAAAGTGCTTCATTTTTATAATAAGCGGCCACTCTCTCATTATATGCTTTCTGAGAGTCGGAAATCTTCAGAATCTCATTCTTATTGTGCGCCATATTTCCCCATAACGCCACATTCCAGTTTCTGTCACGATAAATATCCGCACGAAGTTTTAATTCTACGCCTTTGTTGGCAACTTGTCCCATATTATCTTTGTAAGTAGAGAAACCGGAAGTTTGGGAAAGAGTGACATCATTCACCAAGTCAATTGTCTTATTATAGTAATACTCGAAATCAACAGTCAGGCGATCATGGAACGTTTTTGTTTCGATACCAACACTCAGCTTATCCGTCTTTTCCCAAGTCAAATCTTTATTACCTAAAGCTTTCAATACAGCCCCATAACCTGTTATATACCATTCATCAAATAAAGTTTCATACATCGTCGTTGCAGCATAAGCCGGGAAATTAACTTTACCGGTACGCCCATAAGAAGCACGTAATTTTAACTTATTGATATATCCGTTACTTTTGAAGAAATCATAGTTATGAATATTAACACCCAAACCTCCAGAGAAGAAAGGAGCCCACTTCTGATTCGCCCCAAACTCTGACGAACCGTCGAAACGTACAGAAGCGTCTACCAAATAAATATCATTCCACGTATAATTGGCAGAAGCTAATACGCTAACCCTTCGTGTGGTATTCTCAGTACGAGTAGGTTTCTTATATACTTCCGCCGCATAATTCAGAGAGTGAAACTCACCCGACGGAAATCCACGATAATGAGCATTGGTACTCTCAGTGGTACCTGAAGCTGCTTCCCAACCTGCTGAAACATTCAAATTGTGCTGCTTGTTAAAGCTACGTGTATAGTATAAAAAAGCATTGGAATTCCAATCCAAACTTTCTCCATTCGTCGTATACAAATCACCGGCAAGATTATTATCTTTTGAACCTGTAACACTAGTCTTACTTGAAAGCGGATCAATAAACTTTTCTGATTTGGAATATTTCTTCGTTACACTGAACTGCCCTTTAACCGTCCAGTAATCATTCAGGTACCAGTTAAAGCTCAAATTATCAATAACCTCATCATAAGAGTTCCAATTATAATTACCCAAAGTTGCTTCATATAGCGGATTATTATTGTCACGTCCGCTAATTTTCGAATATGTGAGTTTCTCCCGGAGTGTTCCATCATCTTTATAAGGAGAGTCATAAGGCTGTAGTCCGCTAAAATCACTAAACGAACCATACGGAGATTCTTTCGATTTCGTATGCCCGAAAGATACATAGTTTCTTACTTGCAAATTCTTGATGCGATAATCCAAAGAGAAGCCTGCACTATAGCGATTACGTTCTGTACCCTTCATCACACCATCTGCTATATTAAATGAACCGTCCACACCATAACGCAAATTAGGTGTTCCTCCCTCTAAGTAAATACTGTGCTTATGATTGAAAGAATTTTGAAGTGGAATAGACATCCAATCCGTATCTACTCCTTTTTGAATTAAAGCGTATTTCTTATAATAGTTGTTCATCCCTACCGCAGTCGATGGAATGTTAGCTTGTCCTTTATCAAATAATCCTGCGAGACGCTCTATTTCCAGCTTCTCCGATGCATTTGCCAAATTATAATCCCGTAAATCGGGCATTTCCAACGTTCCTGTAAAGTTATAAGAGACACGAACCTCTCCTGCTTTCGGAGCAACAGTAGTAATTACCACCACTCCATTAGCAGCACGTGAACCATACATAGCAGTAGCAGCAGCATCTTTCAAAACCGTCAAACTCTCAATACGGGTAGGATCCAAGTCATATACCTTCTCAATGCTTACTTCAAAACCGTCCATGATAAAAGTTGGTAAATTAGGATTATTCTCCAAATTTGATTTTGAAAGCTGATCTTTATCCAGTTCTTTAACGCCAAAACCGGAACGTCCACGAATATACATTTCTGGTAAAGCATTCGGGTCAGAACCAAATTGTACGTTATCTACCAAACGGAAAGAGGGATCGAATGACTGGATCGCCCCAATTATATTTGTCTGTGACACCTTACGCAAGTCATCACCCGAAATCTGAGTCGAACTACCCGTAAAACTGGATTTACGTACATTGCTATATCCGGTCACAACCACATCTTCCAATGTTTTGACATCATCCACCAATGTAATTTCAACCGTTTTCCGACGAGTAGCATCCACTTGGACAGTTTGCTTCTTCATACCTATAAAAGAAACTTCCAACACCACCTTATCACTTTTTACGTCCAAAGTAAATTCACCTTCAATATTGGTAGAAGTACCTGTACGAGTACCTTTAACAATAATACTAGCTCCGGGAATCGGCTCTCCATGTGAGTCTGTCACCATACCACGGACACGGTTTTCACGCTTTTGTTTTCGAATGACAACAATACCGTCTTTCATCACATAGTCAAACCCTTGAGGATTCAACACTAATTTAAGAGTTGTATCCCATCTCTCGTTCTTCACATCAAGTGATACCGAAGGAACACCCTTGAACATTTGTGAATTATATAACATATTCACACCTGTCTGTTTTTTCACTGCATCCAGGACAGTCTCTATAGAGACATTGTGCAGTTTCAAAGTCACCGTCTTGTCTTGTGACGGTAATGCCCATGCACTAAACGTACAGCACATTGCCACTAGAAAACATAGCAGCCATCGTTTTTCTCTCATAAATTAATAATTAAACTTTTGTGTACCTAATATTCTAACTATTCTAATATTCTATCTTTTCCATTCCTGTTCTTCCACTTTGTCATATATCAATATATTCCTGCCACTGATTTTATAAGTAAGGTCTCCTGTCAGTTCCAGTGCATCCAGGAATGAATTTATTGTTCCGTAGCGTTTCAAGTTACCACTATAGGTAATGTCGCGCAGGTTAGGGGTTTCGTAATAAACCTGTATGTCGTACCAGCGTTCGAATGTCTTCATTATATCGCCCAAGGGACGGTCATTAAAGATGTACATACCATCTACCCAACCAACATATTCTTCCAAATCCACCTTGCGTTTCGTTGAACTATTGGCAAATACAACAGCTTGTTCACCCGGTGAGAGAGTAACCGTTTCCGCATTTAATGTAGAGAATTTCACTTTTCCATGTACTAGGGTTGTATAACAAACAGGGGTATCGGCATAAGCATTCACGTTGAATTCAGTACCAAGTACAGTTATTTCCCCGAGATGAGTTTGTACCACAAATGGATGATTCTCATCTCCTGCTACATCAAAATAAGCTTCACCCTCCAAACGCACAATTCGACGTTTACCGGCAAAACGTACCGGATAGGTCAATTTAGAACCGGCATTCAAATGTACTGTCGTTCCATCTGCAAGGATTACAGTATTTTCACCTCCACGCGGTATTACCAGTTCATTTGATTTGCCAGATTGTTCTTCAATGTTTTTCTCCTCATGTTGTGTCGTGACGGTAGGCTGATAAGACAGCACTCCTTTCTTATATTTTACTTGAACGCCATCTACTACTACGCTTACTTCTTTTCTATGCACATCAATCACGCTGCCATCGGACAAAGTCAATTGTGCCTGCTGCGTTCCCGGCTGAATCAAAGTTTTCCCTTCTTTTTCCGATGAGATATAATTCGACATATAGAAAGAAAGAGCAACGGCTAAAGTAACGACAGCCGCAGCAGCGTACCACCCCACCCGACGAGAACGACTCTTCCGGCCTTTCGATTCCATCTGCCCGATACTCTGAAGAAAAGACTGATAAGCTTTCTTTGACGAATATTTTTGATATTCTCCAAAGGCGACTTTCAAAGTCTCCCCGCTCTGTAACTGCTCGTATACATTTCGTAAGTCCGGACATTCTGCCAACCGTTTCTCAAGATCTTTTTGTTCCACTTCATCAGCCTCCCCCAAAAGAACCTTTCTCATTAAAGCAGCGTCTTGATATACATTTTCGAACTTCTTCATCTTATTGCGTTTTTTTAATTAAACAATTGTTTAATTCATCTTTATTATAGATATACACAACTCATAAAAACGGGTGACAAAAAGATGACATTTTTTTGAGATAAAAGAATAATGAATCAGAATTTAGAGGTAGAAATATATCATAATGTCATTATATAGAAGAAAAAGATTTGATTTTAACAAATAGAATAAATTTTAATCAATCAATAAAAAGACAAAGAAGTATCAGAATGTTTTTTTATTTTTAGAAAAATAAAAAAAGAATTATGGAATGAATGGAATCCCCCAACCTTTCACGGAGGAATTTATAGCTGCGAGTCTTTTGGGTTTTGACAGTATTGATACTTATCTCCAGACGTTCCGCTATCTCTTCCCATGTATGTCCCTCAATTCTCATTAAAATAATCCGACGTTGTTCGGCAGGAAGTTCTTCGATATAGCAATAGAGTTGCCGGATAATTTCTTCTTTTACTGTCAGTGCATAAATCGTATCTTCGTCCACCATACTTTCTTCTTCCGCCAAAGAACTTAAAATAGTATCATGAATTTGATTATTACGTATATATAATAAGGCATTATTATAGCAGGCACGATAAAGATAATTGGTAAGTTCTTTAATATCAGAAAAGGTACGCTTCCCCTCCCATACAGAAATAAAAACTTCCTGTACCAAATCTTCCACCGCATCGGGGACTGGCAATATCTTGGAAACATAAACACATAAAGCAGTATAAAAACGATCGTAGAAATCGCCCCACATCTTTTTATCCTTCCGGTTTACTCCCGCTACTATGATGTCAATTTTATCGTTCATACTGTCACTTTTCCTGCGAAAAAAGAGAACAAAATTTATAAAAATCACCGTAACTACTTACTTTTGCGATATTTATGAATGCAAATATATTGTTTTTTTCAGAAACGCAGACCTTGCCGACTTACAAAATAAAAAATAAAATGCAACAGGGCACAAAAGGCGCAAGCTTTAAAGAGGAATATAAAAATAAGAAATACTTCGATTAGTAATAACATTATTTGCAATAAAATCATTACCAATCAAAATATGTTCGGGACTTGATTGTTTACTACTTTCTGATTGCTATGATATATGCTGTCATTCACAGTCGTCACAGAGGCGTAACCATCTTATTCACAGATATCTTATGTGAACAGGTAGTATCATTCTCACTCTTCACAGCCCTTCACTTTCTTCACCAAATACACATTGCCCAATCTCGTATGCTGTCGACTGATACCCGTTGCAGTCAGAATCTGCGCCAATTGGATAGGAGTACAATTACGAAGTACAGCCGGAAACCTCTTTTTCAATTCTTGATGAATGATAGCGGCGGAGAGTGACAGACAATCCGGTTCATCCAACATGGCAGGCGCGTATATGTTGCACACAATGTCTTCTATGGGGTTGACATGATAGTATGCGCTATTATGACGTTGCAAAGCATGTTCTTCCTCCTTGTTGAACCAGTGACGGGCACCTGCAAGCAATTCCTCTTTCAGTTGGGCGTAGATTTGTGAATGTTCAATTCCGGTACAGTCAATATCATGCTCCGCTTCAATGCAGATGAATCTGCGGCTGCCTGTCGGATCGCACAGTAAGTCAGTCCGGTTACTTGTTCCGATGAAAGAGGCGATACGAGGCAGCGACCGGAAATTTTTCTGATAGGCTTTGCAGATGTTGAGGCTGGACATTTGCATCAGATTTTTAAGTAACGGCATCTTTTGTGCTCCGAATTTATCAAATTCGTCCATGTTTAGTAACCCCATCTCGGCTAGGAGACGTTCGGGATTGCCTTGTGCGGTTAGTTTCAGATTATCCGAATAATAACGGGCTAGTTGTGGCGGCATCAGCATACGGCAGAAAGTGGATTTATGGCGTCCCTGTTCTTCGCTGATAAGTATCGGGGCTACGCTGTTTGCTTGTGTTTGATTCACTCCCAGCCATTGGGCGGCAAGTCCGAGCATCCAGGTGTGAAAGCTTTTTATCCATATAGGAGTGTCGGATACTCGCTTCGCCAAGGGCTTCAACCGATCCGTTCCGTCCCAGGCAGGTAGTTCGTTCATATAAAGCCGGAAAGGGTGGTAGCTTTCCACTAGGGTAGAGTAAATGTATCTTTGAAGGTCCTTGTCCCAGCAGTTGATTCCTTCTTTGTGGGCTTCCAGGCAGAAAGTATTCAGTTCTCGCTTGTCTATGCGGCAGAAAGGAATTTCTCGTTGCCCGGAGGGGCGAAATTCGGTTTCTTCGGTGAGTAAGTTGTAGCGGAAGTCATATCGTACTTTCAAAAAGTCAATCACTTGTCGTGTTAGAAGGACGGGGTGTTTATGTACTTCTTGTTTATATGCTTCCTGTTCATCTATTTCTTGCATTTTCGGTACGTTCTTTGAAGTGTTCGGTGAAACGATGACGTTTGACGATTCTTTCATCAATGCTTGTATTCTTTTTGCCAAACGTTTCGAGTTATATTCTAATGTCTTCATATTTTTCTTGTTTTTTAAATGAATAAATGTTGTTTTTTCGACCGGTTGATGCCGCTAAGGTATAACATGAAATATGGGGTTTGCAAGTATTTAACTAAGAAAATATTTATTTTCTTCTGAAACGAAAAACAAGCTTTTCTATGCTGATATATCGTTACTTTGTCGTATCTTTAGTGCTCAGGGAAAACGCATTATAAATCATGTAAAATAAGTTCCCATAAGAATTCATTATCCCACCCTGCTATTAATCTTTTTCTATTGATTGGTATCTCTCTTTTGTTGTTTCTTAATGTAGCCAATGCAATTTTCGCCAGTACGGAGAAGTTTAATGCTGATATATTTCTTCTTCTGGTATTATCTTCATGGAAATTGACATCTAGCTGCCAATGTAGATTATTCTCAATTTCCCAGTGTTCTCTACTATTTTTAAGTATCTTCTGCGCATCAGGTTCCAAGGAAGATATAAAACATCTTTTTTCCACTGTAGTGCCTTTGTTTGTATTTCTGGTATTCTCTATATATCCGAAAGACTGTATATTTTTCCACTTCTTTCTAATATCTGCTCCCAGAAAACCAGGATCGTTGCAGCAATAGCAGATTCTCGACTCATTCCTGCCATGTCCTTCTTCATGCGTCTCATATTTGTCAAATCGTACTGTTGTACCTTTTGATACAATACTTTCTGTTACTGACAGTACTATTTCCTTTAATTTCGGTTGATTATCTTTCACTATAAAAATGTAGTCACCTTCTCCCTTTATGACTTTCTCTGCAATTGTACGCTGGCATCCTAAAGCGTCAATTGTAATAATACAATCTTTTATACACAACATATCTAATAATTCAGGAATGACAACTATCTCATTTTCCTTTTCTTGTGTACATAACTGTCCAAGGGAGATTCCCAGTTCTGTTGCAAATGCACTGATGACATGCAATTTGTACTTTCCCGTATTCGAATCAGGAAGCACTCCTTGTTTACGATGACGCTTGTCCTGTTCGGATTCATAGGCTCCTCGTATGGTTTTACCATCAATGGCTATATGCCCCGAATAACATTTGAGAATGCTTTGGACCCATTGCCTATAAGATTCTTCAAATTTTAAAGGATCTAATGCCGAGAAAAAGCGATTAAATGTATCATGGGAAGGGATACCATTAAAATTGGAAAGCTTGGCTGCAAAAAAAGATTCTTTACTTTTACCAAAGTCTTCTATTGAATTCCAAGTATCAGCGCCACATATAACAGCAGAAATTGCAATAAGAACAATGGTACTGGCCTGATGTTTTTTACAACGGTCTATCCGGTTATCTATCAATATTAATGAATCAGCAAATTCATGTAGGTTGCTGATCTCAATCTTTCTTTTAGTTTCTTGCTTCATTTTAATTGTGATTTATAATCACGTAAATGTACTCAAATAATATTGTAAATGAAAGATAAATATCTTATTAATAAGATGAAAAGACAATATTGGTGTAAGATAAATGTATAAAAGATTAAGGAAAGAGTATAATGCGTTTTCCCTGCTTTAGTGCTTGTTTAGGAAAAGCCGACTGGAGTTGTCCGGTTGGCTGACAATAGTTGACTGAACAGCCGATTCCAATCGTCCGAATAGCCGATTAAAGTTGTCCTATGATGAAGTTACACATTTAAATTGATAAGAAGTAATGGCTATTGTGTTTGATTGGTATGAAAATCCTAATGCTTCTTCGGAAGAAGAAGCGGCGTTGCATCCGCGTATCTTTATGAATGGAAAAGTGGATACGGATACTCTTTGTTACAAGATTCATGACTACAGTTCGTTGACTGTGGGCGATGTAAAGAATGTGCTTGATAACTTATCGAAGATTCTCGGCGAGTCGTTGCGAGAGGGAAAAGAAGTACATATCGAGGGGATCGGCTATTTTTATCCCACTTTGGCTGCTACGGGGAAAGTGACTCGTAGCACTCCGCATAAGACTAATAAGGTGGCTTTCAAAACTGTCCGATTTCGCCCTGACAGTAATCTGAAAGGACATTTTGTGGGTGTCCGCGCCAATCAGTCCAAGTATGTCCGTCATTCGGAGAAGGTGTCAGAGGTGGAGATTGATATGCTGTTGAAAGAATATTTTGCCGAACATCAGATGATGACCCGCCGTGATTTTCAGGAAGTGTGTGGTTTGGCACGTACTACGGCCAAAACGCATTTGGTACGTTTGCGTGGAGAAGGAAAGCTGGTGAATATCGGTTTGCGCAATCAGCCGATGTATGTGCCTGCTCCCGGTTATTATGGCGTATCCAGAGATGCGGCACATCCTTCACGGTAGTGACTGTGAGTAAGCGTCTCCGCGATTCTATCTTGTCGCCCTTTTTTCATTCTTATATTTTTGCTATGTATAAAAATGAAGCATTATGGATTTAGCAGAAAATCGATTTGGAAAAACTTGGAAACATTTCCTTGAAGCATTGAAAGTAGACTACAATTGTTCTTTAGCCGATGTTTGCCGCGATCAGCATACCACTTTTGGTGGTATGAGTTCCTGGATGTCCAGACGGGGCTATAGCGTTAAACAAGCCAAGGCAGATGTGGTCCGTGATTATTATGGCGGCGTTGAACCCTCCCAACCGACAACTTCCTCTCCTTCATTCACTCAAATAGCACCCGCCATGTTGTCGGAAGAAGAGTTTAGTCTTGCCGGGATCACAATCACCTTTAACAGTGGAACCACCATTTCGGTCAAACGGGCCACACCCGGTGGTGTTATTAAAATGTTGCGCGATTACGAAAGAAAGGAGGGAGATCCATGTATTCTCTAACATCAGCCAATCGATACTATCTGTACCAGGGCTTTGTTCGTATGAACCTTGGCATTGACGGTTTATTCAAAATTATACGATCGGAAATGAAGGACTTGTCTCCCGTTTCCGGAGATATCTTTTTATTCTTTGGTAAAAACCGACAAAGTGTAAAAATACTGCGTTGGGATGGCGATGGCTTTCTTCTGTACTACAAGCGCCTCGAAGGTGGAAGTTTTGAGTTACCGACATTTAACCCCAATACAGGTAATTACGAGATTTCTTATCAGGTTTTGTCTTTTATCTTAAATGGAGTGTCATTAAAGTCTGTACGGTTGAGAAAGCGTTTTAGGATCTAATTCAACATTCTGATTATTAGTTATTTGCGCTAAAGATATCATCCGGTTTATTTGGCCAATTCGTTGATTTTTTATATCTTTATGCCATGAAAAAGGATGAGATCATAGAGTTATTGAAGGAACAAATCAAGGGATTACGAGATGACAACAACAGACTCTTGGACCAAATAGATGCTTTGATAAAGGAGGTTTCTTCCCTTAAAGAGGCACTCCTTCAAAAAGGCGAATCTCTTAGCAAGCAACAGCGCCTTACTAAGGGACTCGCCAAACTTGTATCCAACACATCCGAACAGCAACAGGCTCCCCAATCTGCCATATCCGAAGAAGAGCGGCAGAAGATAGAAGCGGAAAAAGCAGATAAGCGTAAAGCAAGAAAGAACAATGGGGCCAAACGTGACATGCATTATGAGATGGAGGAAGAAGAACATGTCGTTTATCCCGATGATCCCGATTTTGACATCAATAAGGCCCGGTTGTTTACCACTGTTCCCAGAATATGCGTCCGCTATGAATGTGTACCCATGCGCTTCATCAAGCATGTCTACAAGATACACACCTATACGCAAGAAGGTCGCCTGTTTGAGGGAAAAACACCGGCTTCGGCCTTCTTGAATTCCAGCTATGACGGTTCATTTATTGCCGGATTGATGGAATTACGTTATATACAATCGCTACCTGTTGAAAGAATCATCAACTACTTCGAGAGTCATGGCTTTACGCTGAAGAAACCTACGGCTCATAAGTTGATAGAGAAAGCCTCAAACCTCTTCGAAAATCTTTATAAGTGCATCCGGCAGACAGCTTTGAGTGATCCTTATAAGGCAGCCGATGAAACCTATTACAAAATACTCGTCCCGGAAAAGAACAGCAAGGGAAAAGGAGTCAGGAAGGGATACCTTTGGGTGGTTGTCGGCATAAACACCAGGATGATATACTTGCTCTATGATGACGGCTCCCGGTCTGAAAGAGTTATTCTTAACGAATTAGGCAGTTGCAAAGGTATCATACAAAGCGATGGTTACTCACCTTACCGGAAGCTCGAAAGCGATGCTTATCCCAATATCACACGCATCCCGTGCTTGCAACATATAAAACGGAAATTTATAGATTGCGGTGAGAAGGACCCGGATGCAAAAAGAATCGTGGAGCTGATAAACGCACTTTATCAAAACGAGCATAAGCATAAAGTTGAGGTTGAGGGATGGACGGTAGAACAGAATCTTACGCATCGAAAAAAGTATGCGCCGGACATACTCGGAGAAATAAAAGATGTGCTTGATGAAATAGAAGAACGGGGGGATTTATTACCTAAGAGCGAACTGCAGGAAGCCATTACCTATCTTCGCAATGAGTGGAATGCAGTGGTGGACATCTTTAATTATGGTGACACTTATCTGGACAACAATATGGTTGAACGGATGAACCGGTACATATCCTTATCAAGAAAAAACTCATTGTTCTTCGGCAGCCATAAGGGGGCCGAACGAGGCGCCATACTCTATACGATAGCACTCACTTGTAGGATGCATAAAGTGAATCTATTTGAGTATCTCACGGATGTGATAAACAGAACAGCCGAATGGCAACCGAACACACCAATTGAAAAATACAGGGAACTGCTTCCTGACAGATGGGAAAAGGCTAATGACTAAAAAGGGATCATTAGCCTTTTTATTTTAATACACTATATAGAATCGCGGAGACGCTTACGACTGTGAAGGATGTGAAAGAGGTATTTTCACTCAACGAATCACGTAAAAAGACTGATAAATTGAGACTTATCTCAATGTGAAGAGAATGAACAAAGGGCACAAAAAAAGAGCGAATCATTCCGCCCCACCTTTAAAGAATCCCCATAAATGGGATTCTTCTTTTTCTTCATCTTTCATTTACTCTTTACCTGAAAACGTCTTTTTCCTAATACCTAATCAAAACAATCTTTTTCCTAAAAACTAATCTTAAAATCTAATACCTTAGTTTTATAAACTAATACCTTTTAATTATTACCTTTTTCTAATACCTAAAATATAAGTAGTTTCACAACTACACTGCAAAGGTATAGCTGTTTGCGAAAACAGCAAAAGCCATCATACAAAAAATTACATTCAGACTTATTTTTTTGACTTATGTCAAGACGTAGGGTAGATTTTGAGTGTAAACCTCACGTTTATTTTCACAACAATCCGCATTTTCAACAAATCTTTCCTTTTACTCTCTAGTTGCACTCATAATTGAGCAAGCACACAACTAACAAAAAGAAAGCAAAACAAGGGATTGAAAAGACAAACTATTGCCATTCCATCCCAAAATATACAATCACAAAAGCCAATAAGCGGTCTATTTTCGAACAATCTGCATATTTCTAACCCGAAATTACGACGTTTTTTTCAGTTAAGCCGGATTCCTCCTCGGATTTTCAGAAGCAAAAACAGCTTGAAGATACAAGTCTCACAACTTTTCTGTAACTTTGCAGCGTTTGATAATAAATAAGATAGGAATGGATTTTAAGTACGACGTAATTGTAATTGGTGCCGGACATGCTGGTTGTGAAGCAGCGGCAGCCGCTGCTAATTTAGGTTCCAAAACTTGTCTCATCACTATGGACATGAACAAGATTGGACAGATGAGTTGCAATCCGGCTGTAGGAGGAATCGCCAAAGGACAAATTGTACGTGAAATAGATGCATTGGGTGGACAGATGGGATTAGTGACAGATGAGACTGCCATTCAATTCCGGATTCTAAACCGCTCGAAAGGTCCAGCCATGTGGAGCCCCCGCGCCCAATGCGACCGGGCTAAGTTCATTTGGTCCTGGCGAGAGAAACTGGAAAATACACCCAACCTTCATATCTGGCAAGATACCGTATGTGAACTGCTCGTAGAAAACGGTGAGGTCACTGGATTGGTCACCGCATGGGGCGTCACCTTCAAAGCGAAATGCATTGTGCTCACCGCAGGAACTTTCCTCAACGGACTGATGCATGTAGGACGTCATAAATTACCGGGAGGAAGAATGGCCGAACCGGCTTCCTATCAGTTGACCGAATCCATCGCCCGCCACGGTATCACCTACGGAAGAATGAAAACCGGTACTCCGGTACGAATTGACGCACGTAGTGTTCATTTTGACCAGATGGAAACACAAGACGGCGAATCGGACTTCCACAAGTTCTCATTCATGAATACTAGCACGCGCCACTTAAAGCAACTTCAATGCTGGACATGCTACACTAATGAAGAAGTACACCGGATTCTGCGTGAAGGTTTGCCGGATTCTCCCCTGTTCAACGGACAGATTCAAAGTATCGGGCCACGCTATTGTCCGAGCATCGAAACCAAGATTGTCACTTTCCCGGATAAAGATCAGCACCAGTTATTTCTCGAACCGGAAGGAGAAACGACACAAGAGTTATATCTTAACGGATTCTCTTCTTCGCTTCCGATGGAAATACAAATTGCAGCATTAAAACAAATCCCGGCTTTCAAAGATCTGGTTATCTACCGCCCGGGATACGCTATCGAATATGACTATTTCGATCCGACTCAATTAAAACATACGTTGGAATCGAAGATTATCAAAAATTTGTTCTTTGCCGGACAAGTAAACGGAACCACCGGATACGAGGAAGCAGGAGGACAAGGATTGATAGCCGGTATCAATGCACACATTAACTGCCACGGCGGAGAAGCATTTACTTTGGCTCGCGATGAAGCATATATTGGCGTATTAATCGACGATTTGGTTACCAAAGGTGTGGATGAACCTTACCGTATGTTTACCTCGCGTGCGGAATACCGCATTCTGCTTCGCATGGATGATGCCGATATGCGCTTAACAGAGAAAGCATTTAAGCTTGGGTTGGCAAAAGAAGATCGATATCAGTTAGTAAGAGGCAAGAAAGAAGCCGTGGAACAAATCATTTCTTTCGCGCGCAACTATTCGATGAAACCGGCACTAATCAACGATGCTCTCGAAAGGATAGGGACAACGCCCCTACGTCAAGGTTGTAAGTTGATAGAGATTCTGAACCGCCCGCAAGTGACAATAGAAAATATAGCAGAATATGTTCCGGCGTTTCAACGCGAACTGGAAAAAGCGACGAGTTCGGATCAAGACCGGAAAGAAGAGATTCTCGAAGCTGCCGAAATCCTAATCAAGTATCAAGGATATATTGATAGAGAGAGAATGATAGCTGAAAAACTAGCACGATTGGAGAGTATCAAGATTAAAGGAAAATTTGACTATTCTACCATTCAGTCCCTTTCCACCGAAGCTCGGCAAAAGTTGGTAAAGATAGATCCGGAAACAATCGCGCAAGCGAGCAGAATCCCGGGAGTCTCTCCTAGCGACATCAACGTGCTGCTGGTGCTTTCGGGACGATAAGCGGCAACGTTTCACGTGAAACAAAGCATTTAAAGAAACGATATAATTCAATGATTATGAGCAAAGAAACACTAATCAAAAGCATTCGGGAAGTACCCGATTTTCCGATTCCCGGAATCCTGTTCTACGACGTCACTACTCTATTCAAAGATCCATGGTGCTTGCAGGAATTATCCAATATCATGTTCGATATGTATAAGGATAAAGGAATCACCAAAGTGGTGGGTATAGAATCAAGAGGCTTTATTATGGGACCGATTCTGGCAACCCGCCTGAACGCCGGTTTCATTCCTATCCGCAAGCCCGGCAAGCTCCCTGCAGAAACGATTGAAGAAAGCTACGATAAGGAGTATGGCAAAGACACGGTGCAAATTCACAAAGATGCACTGGACGAAAACGACGTAATTCTACTACATGATGATTTGCTGGCAACAGGAGGCACCATGAAAGCAGCTTGCGAATTGGTGAAAAGACTAAAGCCTAAAAAGGTATATGTAAACTTCATCATCGAATTGAAAGAACTGAATGGAAAATCTTTGTTCGGAGATGACGTAGAAGTAGAATCGGTATTGTCTTTATAAAGGACTTGCCTCTATTTGCAGAGAATGTGTCAAAAGTAAGCAGCTAGCGATCTTTCGTACCTAACAATTATGAATACAGAACCAGAAAGCAGAGCCAATGAATATTTGAAAGGGATTGTAGCCAACCTTCCCGAGAAACCGGGTATTTACCAATACTTGAACACGGAGGGCACAATTATATACGTTGGAAAGGCTAAAAATCTAAAGAAAAGAGTCTACTCCTACTTCAGCAAAGAGCATGAACCGGGAAAGACACGAGTGCTGGTCAGCAAAATCGCCGATATTCGTTATATTGTAGTCAACACGGAAGAAGATGCGTTATTGCTGGAGAATAATCTGATAAAGAAATATAAGCCGCGCTACAACGTTCTATTAAAGGATGACAAGACATACCCTTCTATTTGCGTACAAAACGAGTATTTTCCCAGAGTTTTCAGAACAAGGAAGATTATCAGGAACGGTTCTTCGTATTATGGACCGTATAGTCACATACCATCCATGTATGCGGTACTGGATCTGATAAAGCATTTATATCCTTTGCGAACTTGCAGTTTAAACCTAACTCCGGAGAATATACGGGCTGGTAAGTTTAACGTATGCCTGGAATATCATATAAAGAACTGCGCAGGACCATGCATCGGGCTACAATCACAGGAGGATTATCTCAAAAACATTGATGAAATCAAAGAGATCCTGAAAGGAAATACACAAGAAATCAGCCGTATGCTACTGGAAAGGATGCAGACATTAGCCGGTGAGATGAAGTTTGAAGAAGCACAGAAGGTGAAAGAGAAATATCTTCTGATAGAAAACTACCGTTCCAAATCGGAGGTAGTAAGCGCTGTATTGCACAACATAGATGTATTTTCTATTGAAGAGGACGAGTCCAATTCCGCTTTCATCAACTATCTGCATATTACAAACGGCGCCATTAACCAGGCGTTTACATTCGAATATAAAAAGAAGCTGAATGAATCAAAAGAAGAACTTTTGACACTGGGTATTATCGAAATGCGGGAACGCTATAAGAGTCAATCCAGAGAGATTATAGTGCCTTTTGAACTTGATTTGGAGCTAAACAACATCGTATTTACCGTTCCACAGCGGGGAGATAAAAAGAAATTGCTGGATCTTTCGATTCTAAACGTGAAGCAATACAAAGCCGACCGTCTAAAACAGGCGGAAAAGCTGAATCCGGAGCAAAGAAGTATGCGATTAATGAAAGAGATACAGCAAGAGTTGCATCTGGACAGACCGCCTTTGCAAATTGAATGCTTTGACAACTCAAACATACAGGGTTCTGATGCCGTGGCCGCTTGCGTTGTCTTTAAAAAGGCTAAACCCTCAAAGAAGGATTATCGGAAATACAATATAAAGACGGTTGTAGGACCTGACGACTATGCATCCATGAAAGAGGTCGTCAGAAGACGTTATCAGCGCGCTATTGAAGAAAACACCCCTCTGCCCGACCTGATTATCACCGATGGTGGAAAAGGCCAAATGGAGGTCGTTAGAGAGGTGATTGAAGATGAGCTGAACTTAACAATCCCGATTGCCGGACTGGCAAAGGACAATCGCCATCGCACATCGGAACTGCTTTTCGGATTTCCTCCGCAGACTATCGGTATCAAACAGCAAAGCCCGTTATTCCGTTTGCTGACACAGATTCAGGATGAGGTGCACCGCTTTGCCATCAGTTTCCATCGTGATAAACGCAGCAAACGGCAGGTAGCATCGGCATTAGACAATATCAAAGGGATTGGAGAAAAGACAAAAACAGCGCTTCTGAAAGAATTTAAGAGCGTAAAACGGATCAAAGAAGCCTCTTTTGAGGAGATTTCCGCTGTGATTGGAGAAGCGAAAGCCAAGACTGTAAAAGAAGGTTTAGATAACGAACAACAATAAGGAAATACGTCAGCCAAGGCGGCACTGTTCGAAAGTTCGAGCAGTGCCGCTCTAAATTTCAAACCATAACAATCAATAAGTTGATTATCACTACCAAGATAGCGAATTGACAACAAATAATAACGAATAGTCCTATTGACTACGGAGCGAATTCACAATATTTTCCCACCAACACACCGTTTTCTCTTCTGAATTTTGTAAATTTGCCTTTCCTAATCATGAAATAGAATAAATAACAATGAGAATAGTCATACAACGGGTAAGCCATGCGTCAGTAACCATTGAAGGACACTGTAAGTCGTCCATTGGGAAAGGGATGCTGATATTAGTCGGTATTGAAGAAGCAGACGGGCAGGAAGATATCGACTGGCTCTGCAAGAAGATTGTAAATCTACGTATCTTCGATGATGAGAATGGTGTAATGAACAAATCTATCTTAGAAGATGGAGGTGAGATTCTGGTTATCAGCCAGTTCACGCTACACGCTTCTACCAAGAAAGGAAATCGCCCCTCCTATATCAAAGCTGCCAAGCCGGATGTCTCTATCCCACTCTACGAACAATTCTGCAAAGATTTAAGCGGTGCATTGGGAAAAGAAATAGGCACAGGCATCTTTGGGGCAGACATGAAAGTTGAACTTTTAAACGACGGTCCCGTTACTATATGCATGGATACAAAAAACAAAGAATAATAACCAACCATCAACAATTATGACTCTGGAAGAAGCACAGAAACAAGTGGACCAATGGGTGAAAACATACGGCGTCCGCTACTTCAGCGAGTTGACCAATATGGCAGTTCTGACGGAAGAAGTAGGAGAACTGGCGCGTGTCATGGCCCGCAAATATGGAGATCAATCCTTTAAAGAGGGAGAGAAAGATAATATAGATGAAGAGATAGCAGACGTTTTATGGGTGCTTCTCTGCATTGCCAACCAGACAGGTGTAGACATAACCACTGCTTTCCAGAAAAGCATGGATAAGAAAACGAAACGAGATAATAAAAGACATATCAACAACCCAAAACTGAAAGATCATGGAAGAGAATAACTCACAGCCCAACAAGTACAATGCCGCATTGGCAAAGTATAATACCAATCTGAGCGATGCAGATATTCAAGCTCGCGTAGCTGAATTGATTGAGAAAAAAGTGCCGGAAAACAACACGGAAGATGTTAAGAAGTTCCTGTTCAACTGTATTGATCTGACTACTTTGAATAGTACAGACAGTGACAAAAGTGTGATGCACTTTACCGAAAAAGTCAATCAGTTTGACGACGAATATCCTGATCTGAAAAATGTTGCAGCAATCTGTGTATACCCCAATTTTGCAGCCATCGTTAAGAATACGCTGGAGGTAGACAGAGTCAATATAGCCTGTGTATCAGGAGGTTTCCCCTCTTCACAGACATTTATAGAAGTAAAAGTGGCAGAAACAGCATTAGCAATCGCAGAAGGTGCAGATGAAATAGATATTGTCATTTCCATCGGCAAATTCCTAAGCGGAGACTACGAAGGAATGTGTGAAGAAATACAGGAATTAAAGGAAGTTTGCAAGGAACGCCACCTCAAAGTGATCCTCGAAACTGGTGCACTAAAGAGTGCTTCCAACATCAAGAAAGCCTCTATCCTATCCATGTACTCGGGCGCAGACTTCATCAAAACTTCCACCGGCAAGCAACAGCCTGCCGCTACTCCGGAAGCCGCTTATGTGATGTGTGAAGCCATCAAAGAATACTACCAGAAGACCGGAATCAAGATTGGATTCAAACCGGCGGGTGGCATCAATACCGTTAATGATGCGATTATTTACTACACAATTGTAAAAGAGCTATTGGGTGAAGAATGGCTGGATAATCAACTGTTCCGCCTGGGAACCAGCCGCTTAGCCAACCTCCTTCTTTCTGACATCAAAGGGGAAGAAATCAAGTTCTTCTAAGCTAAAGGCTACATTAGCAATCAAATACGCCTTACCGCGCGATTCCCGTACTCCGGGAACCGACGCGGTATTTTTTATTTAAGAAAATCTAAAGATAGTTACAGGAGAATTCAGAAAAATACTTATCTTTGTAAAAGGTTTAGCGATGAAAATATAGCTAATTAGTTATATTAGAGAACGTTTCATTTATTACCAATTCCTGGAATTCGGCAAAATTCAAAGTTATGAATGGTAATAAGCAAACGGGTCTCACGCACCTTCATGTATATACTTTTGTTATATATCGAATGGAGCGTGGGACTGTTGCTTGTATACTCATAACGGCTTGCCGAAGCCTCAGGAAAATACATGGCAACAGTTCTCACGCTTTTCATGAACCTTTGGAGGTATTAGGATGGACGCATATACAAGAACCTTAAGATTCAATCACAACCCTCTGAACCTCATCCTCGGAGCAGAGAAAAAGAAGGGACTACGCATCGGTTATATGGAAGCCGGACTGCAAGGCTTCTATCTCAACTCCATGGAGACCGGAATCCATCCGCAAAAGCTATCCAAACTGCTAACAGAGGAGTTTCACTGCACCGATAATGAGTCCGCCACCGGACTATTCCAGTTCCTTATCAACGAAGGCGACAGAGTCTCCTACCAGATTATGCTCCCCTATTTACTCTCTACAGAGAACATCAACGAGTTCGAAAACATCATTCAAAAGCGTTTTTTCGGAGTGGAACGCTTTATCCGTCAAGGAAAGAATCTATACAAATTTGTGAAATATACAGAGGAAAGAAGGGATCCTATTATATGGATAAATGACTTGGAAAAAGGCATTATCGGATGGGATATGGGACTGCTTGTGAGCCTGGCGCGCGCCTCCCAAGCATGTGGTCACATCACCAAAGAGAAAGCCTGGGACTACATAGAGCAAGCCGCCAAATTATGTTCTTTAGATCTTCATACAGCGGAAGAAATAGACAAGAGTTTCCTTTTAGGAAAAGCGATGAAATCGGAAAAGATAGAAGATTGGGACCGGTTATTATTGTGCTATTCACTTCTGGCAAAATACCGGAAGTAACTATTTTTCGCGGTCTACTACATAATCCAGATAAGCCCGGAGAGCTGCACAGATATCGGAATCCGGCAAAGAAGCCAATAGATTGAAGGCTTTTTGCTTATAGACATTCATAGTCTGAACCGCATATTCAATACCTCCGTTTTCTTTAATAAACGAAATCAAATGAGCTATTTCATCGAGAGTAGCCGTACCCTCCTTTACTTTGATTGCAATTTCTTGCGCTTCCTCGTTTTTCGTCGTATTCAGCACATACAAAGCGGGTAATGTCAGTTTACCTTCAAGCATATCATTACCCGTAGGTTTACCAATTTCCTTATTATCAAAGTAATCGAAAATATCATCTTTTATCTGGAAACAGATACCAATATATTCGCCCAGCAAACGGGCAAGTTCAGCTTCCCCCTCACCCACACCTACCGAGAAAGCGGCAGCCTTTGTGCAGGCAGCAAAAAGAGCAGCAGTTTTCTTGCGGATTACATCAAAATAGACTTCCTCGGAAAAACTGTGATTACTTACATTTGAAAGCTGAAGCAACTCACCGTCAGCAAGATCCTGTCCAAGAGTGGACACAAGCTGAATAATACGATGACTGTTTGTCAGTTCGGCGTGTACAAGGCTGGTTGCCAATAAATAGTCACCCGTCAGCACCGCTACTTTATTATTAAAGATAGCATTTACCGAGAGCTGTCCACGACGTTCGGAACTTTCATCCACTACGTCATCATGTACCAGGCTGGCCGTATGAAGGAGTTCCAGTGAAACAGCCGCATGAAGAGTGGAAGGACATATAGCTCCATAAAGACGTGCCACGAGTAAAACAAGAATAGGCCGCATCATCTTACCATTCCTCTGCCGTATGTGAGATACGACGCTATCGAGCAATGCATTTGAACTGGAGAGAGAACTATCAAAAAGTTCTTTGAAGTCGCCCAGTTCCGCTTCAATCGGAGTTCTGATAAGTGAGATACTGTCCATTTATTACACAATTTGAGCACAAAAGTAATAATAAAACGCTTAATACCGTATTTTTTTGTACTTTTACCATGAAAAATTAATTAAATCTATGGATTCAGGTAATAAATTATTTCTTTTAGACGCTTATGCATTGATATATCGGGCGTATTACGCCTTTATTAAGAACCCAAGAATCAATTCCAAAGGATTCAACACTTCAGCCATACTGGGTTTTGTGAACACCCTCGAAGAAGTACTGAAAAAAGAGAATCCCACTCATATAGGAGTAGCCTTCGACCCCGCAGGTCCCACCTTCCGCCACGAAGCTTTTGAACAATATAAAGCACAACGCGAAGAAACTCCGGAGGCAATCCGTCTTTCCGTACCTATTATAAAGGATATTATACGCGCCTACCGCATCCCCATTCTGGAAGTGGCAGGCTACGAAGCCGATGATGTGATAGGTACGCTCGCTACCGAAGCCGGTCGCCAGGGTATCACTACCTATATGATGACTCCCGACAAAGATTACGGGCAGCTGGTAAGTGACAAAGTATTTATGTATCGCCCCAAACACACAGGAGGTTTCGAAGTGATGGGAGTGGAGGAAGTGAAAGCCAAGTTTGACATTCAGTCTCCGACACAGGTGATCGATATGCTCGGACTGATGGGCGACTCTTCAGATAACATTCCCGGATGTCCGGGAGTAGGAGAAAAGACTGCTCAAAAACTGGTCTCCGAATTCGGAAGCATCGAGAACCTATTGGAACATACCGACCAACTGAAAGGAGCATTGAAAACAAAAGTGGAAACCAATCGGGAAATGATTACGTTCTCGAAATTTCTCGCCACCATTAAAATCGATGTCCCTATCCAACTTGAGATGGATGCTCTTGTCCGCGAAGAAGCAGACGAGAATTCACTCCGCAGCATTTTCGAGGAATTGGAATTTAGAACACTCATCGACCGGGTGCTCAAAAAAGATATTTCCGGAAACGGAATAACCTCTGCCACCGGAAGCAAAGTTGCTACTGGAAAAAGTGCCCCCTCTCCTCTTCCACTTTTTCCCGAAGAAGGAGGCGGAATGCAAGGCGATTTATTTGCGAATTTCACGCCCGATGAACCGGGTGAAGCAAAAAAATCGAACCTAGAGACGTTAGAATCGCTCACTTATAGCTATCAACTTATTGATACAGAGGAGAAAAGGCGGGAAATTATTCAAAAGTTACTTACATCAAAAATTCTCTCGTTAGATACGGAAACCACCGGAACCGAACCAATGGATGCCGAATTAGTCGGAATGAGCTTTTCGATTGCAGAGAATGAAGCTTTTTATGTTCCCGTACCATCGGACCAAGACGAAGCGTTAAAAATCGTAAATGAGTTCCGTCCGGTCTTCGAAAATGAGAATTCGTTAAAAGTCGGACAAAATATCAAGTACGACATGATTGTTCTTCAAAATTATGGCGCAACAGTAAAAGGTCCACTTTTCGATACGATGATCGCTCATTATGTTCTTCAACCGGAACTTCGTCATGGCATGGATTATCTTGCGGAAATTTACCTGCACTATCAGACTATCCACATTGACGAACTGATAGGTCCCAAAGGAAAGAATCAGAAGAACATGCGCGATCTCGACCCGAAAGATGTATATCTATATGCCTGCGAAGATGCAGACGTAACTCTGAAACTGAAAAATGTATTGGAGAAAGAACTGAAAGAAAATGACGCAGAACGTTTGTTCTATGATATAGAAATGCCGCTAGTTCCCGTATTGGTTAATATAGAACGGAACGGGGTATTGCTGGATACGGAAGCATTGAAGCAGTCGTCCGCCCATTTCACCGCCCAGATGGAGCAAATCGAAAAAGAGATTTACGAATTGGCCGGTGAGACTTTCAATATCGCTTCGCCCAAACAAGTCGGTGAGGTACTGTTTGACAAACTGAAAATCGTAGAGAAGGCAAAAAAGACTAAGACCGGCCAGTACGTCACCTCAGAAGAAGTGCTCGAAAGCCTCCGGCACAAACATCCGGTAGTAGAAAAGATTCTGGAACATCGCGGACTGAAAAAGCTATTGGGCACGTATATCGACGCACTCCCTCAGCTTATCAATCCACGTACAGGAAGGGTGCACACCTCTTTCAACCAGACTGTAACCGCTACGGGACGCCTTAGTTCAAGCAATCCGAACTTACAAAATATCCCTATCCGCGACGAGAATGGAAAAGAAATCCGCAAGGCTTTCATCCCCGATGAAGGCTGCCTCTTCTTCTCTGCCGACTATTCGCAAATTGAATTGCGCATCATGGCACACCTTAGCGAGGATAAGAATATGATTGATGCTTTCCTTAGCAATCACGATATTCATGCGGCCACTGCTGCCAAAGTTTATAAGATCGACCTGAAAGACGTAGGTTCCGACATGCGCCGTAAAGCCAAGACTGCCAATTTCGGTATCATCTATGGCATATCCGTATTTGGTCTTGCCGAACGAATGAATGTAGATCGTAAAGAAGCCAAAGAGTTAATCGACGGTTACTTTGAAACTTATCCGGGAGTGAAAGCATATATGGATAAAAGCATTCAGGTGGCCCAGGAAAAAGGCTATGTGGAAACAATCTTCCATCGGAAGCGCTTCTTACCGGACATCAATTCGCGGAATGCCGTTGTACGCGGATATGCGGAACGAAATGCCATCAACGCCCCTATCCAGGGAAGTGCGGCAGATATTATAAAAGTAGCAATGGCACGTATCTATCAACGGTTCCAGACCGAAGGAATACAAGCCAAAATGATCCTGCAAGTACATGACGAATTAAATTTCAGCGTTCCTGTCAATGAAAAAGAGCGTGTAGAAGAAATCGTCATCGAAGAAATGGAGAAAGCATACCGCATGCACGTCCCCTTGAAAGCAGATTGCGGATGGGGCAAAAACTGGCTTGAGGCACATTAAACCATCAAGTGAATAAAGGCCACCTCAATAAGGAATTGCTATCTTTTAGACACTAATTACACAAGGAGACTCCACCTTATCAGGGACCTCCGCTTACAAAATGGAGGCAAGTCTGGGTAATAACATTATTTAACTCTGTATCCAGAAAGCTAGAAAAAAGATTCCTTTTTCGACGAAGTGATTCATTCTATATCCGGCAGATTGACTGCCGGATATTTTTTTGTCACCAATATTGGCAAAAAGCTAGTTAGCACCCACCTCCACTCTTGACATTTTGACAATCTTTTATCTTCAAAAATACATAAATACCAAATTAATATGTAGATTTGCAGCATAAAACCAATGTATTTGGTAGACAAATGAAAGTATAACCCAAAAACTTAAATAGCCATGAAAGCAAAAGTATCTTTAAAAATGTTCGTTTTATCTGCAGCTCTTCTTGTTGTATCGCTTGCTACTTCTGCACGTAGCTACGATAATCAATTGATTTATAATCCAATCGAAGAGAATGGCATGACAGTGGGACAAACCGTTTACAAAATGGACGGAAATACACTTGCCAACTACATGAAGTACAACTACAAGTACGATGACAACAAACGTATGATTGAAAGCGAAGCCTTGAAATGGAACAATAGCAAGGACGCATGGGAAAAAGACCTACGCATCAATTATACTTATGAAGGCAAGACCGTTACTACGAATTATTATAAATGGAACGCTAAAAAACAAGCCTACGTACTGGTACCCGAAATGACCGTTACGATGGATAATACAAATATGTAACATAAACTCTCTCTCATTCTAATATTCTAACAAAAGAATACGCCGCTTCTGCTGAAGAAGTGGCGTATTTCATAATATGAGGTCTACATTACAAAACAAAGAAACGCTCTTGCAGTTCTTTTAGATAACTTCGGGAAATAATCAAATCGTTCTTATCGTGAAAAGGCGGATAAAGTTGACAGCATTTACCATCAATCATTGCCAGATAATTAATATTTACAATAGCAGATTGGCTAATCTGTACAAAAGCTTGTGAATAACTGATAATATCTTCTGCTTTGGTATTTCGCTTCAAATTCAGACAAGTTTGATTAAACAAGACCACCTGCCATTGACGTTTGTCTTTCAGATATTCAAAAAAACCGATTTCTTCCAGCCGCAAAAGCTTGAAGCCTGTCACTGTACTAATCATAAACATGCCTTGCTGGGGCATCAATGCACTAATGGAAGAAGCAAAAGAAGGCAAAAGAGGAAGCGAAGTAGAGGTCATAGCCTTCCGGTAACGGTCCATAATTACTTTCAGGTCTTCCGCTTCAAAAGGCTTCAGCAGGAAGTCGAAAGCCGACTCACGCAACGCCTGAAGCAAGTATTTGTCATAAGAGGTGTAAAATACGACCTTCATATCCCACAAAATATCCTCCCTGATTTCACTTAATAGATTGATTCCCAACGTATCCGGAAGTTCCACATCGAGAAACAATAAGTCCGGATGCAACTCCATAATCATCTTTTTACCCTTTGCACCATTCCCTGCGATTCCTTTTACTTCAAATTCACGATAGGGCTCCAACTCTCGGCGCAAAGCATCAATCGCTGTACGTTCATCGTCAACGATAACTACCTTATACTTTTCTTCTGTCTCCATCATAAATCATAAGAAAAACGAAACGGGATATATACCGACACTTCCGTACCGGTTTGTCCATCGCTTCTGTTGGTTATATTAAAACGTATTTTATCACTCTTATTCTTTGTATTCAGTAATTGAATGGTCTGATACAACACTTTCAATCCTGTACCAGTACCCCGTGTGGCGGAAACTACCTGCGGGAGATACCCGCGTCCGTTGTCGGTAACCGTTATGCGAATCCCATTTGTTTCACGGGAAACATATACCATCAGTTCCTTTTTTCCGTCCTTTCCCGCCAGTCCATGTTTAATAGCATTCTCCACCGGAATTTGCACAATCATAGATGGAATCATGATGCGGGTTGCATCTAAACCGTCCTCCACCGTGATTGTTGCGACAAAATCTTCTCCGACACGTCCACGTTCCAGTTCGATGTATGTACGGACGAAATCCAGTTCGTCTTGCAAAGATACGCTCAATTTCTCGGTAAGTTCGAGGCTACGACGGAGATATTTCACCAGTTCCATCAGATTATGTTTCACCTCTTCCGAGCCGTTAAACTGATTGATCTCACGTCCCAGTACATTAAAAGTAAAATGAGGAGAAATCCGGCTTCTCAAATTCTCCATGCGGACACGGTTGATTTGCTGGAAGAAACGCTGGCGAAGAAACTCCCTCTTTTTACGCATATACCAGACAACTATCACTACCCCTGCCACAAGCAACACGCAGACAAGTACCCAGATAGATACGCTCAACTTGAGCACTCTCATCTCTGCCGCCTGTCGCTGAATCTTCATTTCCTTACGAAGCACTATCGTATCCTGCCGGTAACGCATATCCAATTCGGCAACACGCATCTGTATCCGTTCGCTCCGGATGGAATCGTCCAGATGGCAATCACGTTTCAGGTATTCATAGGCACGGCGATAATCACCGGTATGCTCAAAATAATGTTGCAGATACTGATTGCGTATAGTCAACATATTGGCGTCAAGATGCCCCACAGGAGCAGTCCGGGCGATCATAGTCTTCGCTTGGGCTATATTACCTTTCTTCAATGCCAGTTCAATCATCTGGGTTTCAATGTAATGAACAGCCGAGTTATGCTGTATACCGGAGAAGAAACGATAACTTTCGTCCAGGCAGATCTGTGCGGAGTCCAGTTTGTCAGTCAGCAAATACAATTCTCCCAGGTTTACTTTGATAAAGTTCTGTTCAAACACCATCTGCGGATAAGAAGATACGAGTGCATTGGCCCTGCGCATATATTTCAAAGCCTCCTGATAGTTTTTCCGGTAATAATAATGGTTGCCGCGATTGTTGAGATAGGTCCATTGCTCGCTCACGTTCATTTCATCGAAGAACTGCCCGGCCAATTCATAGTAATGATTGGATAAATCGAAATCGCGCAGTTCCATGTAAGTCTGCCCCAATCCGTAGTAGACAGGAAATTTCGTGTGCTCGGACAAGTTCAAAGAATCACAGAGAAACAGGGCGCGCCGGTAATACGAAGCAGTGTGCGCCAAGTCACTGCTATGCAGATAGGCATCAGCTATATTGATACAAATATCCGGAAGCAGGTGTAGTTTTTTTCCTTCCAGGCGATATCCATAGGCTTTCTTATAGTCGATAATTGCAGAATCAGGGCGGTTCAGTTGCATCCATACGTTGCCTTCGATATTATAGACATCGGACAATACATCATTCCATCGTGGAGACTGGAGAGATTCAGAAGATTGGGAAGCATTGCGGGAAAATTCTTTTACCCGGCGGTTGTAATAGAGTATAGAATCAAAATCGGAAGAGACAAAAAATGTTTTCCCGTAAAGGGCGAGCAGACGATAATAAACCAGGGAATCTTGCGTCTGCGTCAGTGCCTCAAGCAGTTGTGAGCGGGAATAATGCACATTGGAAAACAAAGAATCCTGTACACGAACTTCCAGAGAATCAACCAACGCCTGTTCGCATGAAGAGCTATTGCGGTGTCTATCAGCATATCCGCAACTCAACAACATCAACAGCCCCAACAGTCCAAATAGTTTCATAGTAGTCCTCTGATTCATCCGTTCCCCTTATTCATGTCATGTTTTGAATGTGACAAAAATACATTATTTATCCTGAATCCCAGCGAATTTTATTATTTTTTTAATACCTTTGTGCCCATATAAATATGAGCAACTGACCTAATGAGTCCACTGAACTTCACCCACATTTTGACACAGGCAGTCGATGAGCTATCGGAAAGCGAATCTTATAAAGGACTGTTTCATCAGCACAAAGATGGCGAACCACTGCCCTCTGCAAAAGTCTTATATGAAATTATTGAGCTTTCACGCTCCATTCTTTTCCCCGGATATTACGGAAATTCTACTATTAACAGCCGGACTATCAATTATCACATCGGTGTAAACATTGAAAAATTGTTTGATTTACTTTGTGAGCAAATCCTGGCTGGATTATGTTTTAGCACTTCCATAGAGGGGAAATGCAACGTCTGCTCCGACTCCAAACGAGAAGAAGCTGCACGTCTTGCTGCTAAATTCATCAGTAAGTTACCCGCCATGAGGAGGATACTGGCAACGGATGTGGAAGCCGCCTACAACGGTGACCCGGCTGCCGAAAGCTATGGAGAGGTCATATTCTGTTATCCGGCCATTAAAGCGATCAGCAATTACCGTATCGCGCATGAATTGCTGGAACTGGGTGTTCCTCTGATTCCCCGTATCATCACGGAGATGGCGCATAGCGAAACGGGAATTGATATCCATCCGGCCGCAAAGATTGGCACTCACTTCACCATCGACCATGGTACGGGTGTCGTAATCGGCGCCACGAGTATCATCGGAAACAACGTCAAACTATATCAGGGTGTCACGCTGGGAGCTAAGAGTTTCCCACTGGATGCCGACGGAAAACCTATCAAGGGAATCCCCCGCCATCCGATCCTGGAAGACAATGTAATTGTTTATTCCAACGCCACTATTCTGGGAAGAATCACCATCGGGCGTGATGCAACCGTAGGCGGTAATATCTGGGTAACGGAAAACGTGCCCGCAGGAGCAAGAATCGTACAAACTAAAGCAAAAAAATAAAATCAAAAGAATCTATATGAGCGAACAATTCGAGATGATAGCCAAGACTTTCCAGGGACTGGAAGAGATACTTGCAGAAGAACTGACAGCATTAGGAGCCAACGACATTCAAATAGGACGTCGTATGGTTTCATTTACAGGAGATAAACGTATGATGTACAAGGCTAATTTCTGTCTACGTACCGCCATCCGTATCCTGAAACCCATCAAGAACTTTACGGCCAAAGATGCTGACGAGGTTTACAATCAAATACAGGCTATTCCATGGGAAGAATATCTCGATGTGAACAAAACATTTGCTATCGATGCAGTAGTATTCAGTGAGGAGTTCCGCCATTCGAAATTCGTTTCGTACAAGGTGAAAGATGCGATTGTGGACTACTTCCGCGAGAAAACGGGTAAACGTCCGTCGGTACGCATCAACAACCCGGATGTACTTCTGAACATTCATATTGCACAGACTACCTGTACCTTGTCGTTGGACTCGTCCGGAGAATCACTTCACCGTCGCGGTTATCGCCAGGAAGCGGTAGAAGCTCCGTTGAATGAGGTATTGGCTGCCGGCATGATTTTAATGACCGGATGGCGTGGAGAATGTGATCTGATCGATCCGATGTGTGGTTCGGGTACTATCCCTGTAGAAGCCGCACTGATTGCTAAGAATATCGCTCCGGGAGTATTCCGTAAAGGGTTTGCTTTCGAGAAATGGGTGGATTTCGATGCGGATATGTTTGATGAGATTTACAATGACGACAGTCAGGAGCGTGAGTTTACTCATAAGATTTATGGGTATGACAACAATCCGAAAGCGAATGAGATTGCAACTCACAATATAAAAGCTGCCGGCGTATCGAAAGATATCGTGCTAAAATTGCAACCGTTCCAGCAGTTCGAACAGCCGAAAGAGAAATCAATCATCATCACCAATCCTCCTTATGGGGAACGTATCTCTACGAATGATTTGCTCGGTCTTTACCAGATGATCGGCGAACGTCTGAAACATGCATTTGTAGGAAACGAAGCATGGGTGCTTTCTTATCGGGAAGAGTGTTTCGACCAGATTGGCTTGAAGGCAAGCCAGAAGGTTCCTTTGTTCAATGGACCGTTGGAGTGTGAATTCCGCAAATATGAGATTTTTGACGGAAAATATAAAGAGTTCAAGAGCCAGGAAGAGGGCGAAGAGAAGAAAGAGGGTGAAGGTGAACAGGCTCCAAGATTCAGAGAAAGAAAAGAGTTTAAGCCACGTCGCGAAGGTGAATTAAAACCACGCCGGGATGGTGAGTCCAGACCTCGCAGAGAGGGAGAATACAAGCCACGCAGAGAAGGTGGCGACTTCAAAGGTGGCGACAGAGATAGAAAGCCACAGGGAGAATTCCGCGGAGGAAGAGATTCGAGAGGCCCGAGAGAGTTTAAAGGGAACCGGGAGCCGAGGATTCCGAAGAAGGAAGGGGAATAGGCTAAGATTCAATAGTTAATGACTTATTTCAGCAATCATTAACTCACAGAATAAATAGTTCAAGGTCGCAAATTGCGATCTTGAACCCAAAAATAACCATATTAATCAACAGTCATAGACAGTAAGCTGCCAGTTAAACGAAATATGAATGATTTAATCATAGTAGAAAACAAGATATATGAGATCAGAGGGCAGAAAGTTATGCTTGACTTTGATTTGGCGGAAATGTATGAGATTGAAACAAAATATCTCAAGCAAATGGTAAGAAGAAATATAGAACGATTTCCTGCCGATTTCATGTTCCAATTATCAAACGAGGAAGTTAACTATCTGGAAATCAGTTTGAGGTTGCAAATTGCAACCTCAAACAAGGGCGGTAACCGATATGCACCTTTTGCTTTTACCGAACAAGGTGTCGCCATGCTTTCTGGAGTACTTCGAAGCCCTAAAGCCATCGAAGTCAACATCAACATCATGCGAGCCTTCGTCCACATGCGCCAATACCTGCTCTCCCATGCTCCAAAACAGGAATTGGAAGAATTGAGGAAAAGGATTGAATACTTGGAAGAGGACATATCCTCCGACAGAGAAAGCTACGAGAAGCAATTTGACGACCTATTCACCGCTTTCGCCAAATTGAGTGCTGCCATTCAAATAAAGCAGACTCCTTTGGACAGAGTAAAAATAGAAGGATTTAAAAACAAATAATAAAGAAAAGAGCAATGAGTAAAATTGGAAAAAGAGCCATTCTGTTATTGTTGGCACTACCAATCGGATTCAATGTTATGGCACAAGAAACCAAAAAACCGACGCTGGAAGAACTGATTCCGGGCGGCGAGAGTTACCGCTATGCAGAAAACCTGTACGGGCTGCAATGGTGGGGCGACGAATGTATCAAGCCAGGAGTAGATACCCTTTATTCAATTCAACCCAAAACCGGGAAAGAAACAATGGTTATCACTCGCGAGCAAATCAACAAAGTGCTTGAAGAAAACAAGGCAGGAAAATTATCACACCTGTATTCCGTCCGTTTTCCATGGACAGACAAGGCACAAATGCTATTCACGATAGCAGGAAAGTTCATTGTATATGATTTCAAGAACAATCAGGTTGTCAGCACTTTCAAACCAAAGGACGGGGCAAATAATGAAGACTATTGCGCAGCCAGTGGAAATGTGGCTTACACGATAGATAACAATCTATATGTGAATGAGAAAGCAGTAACCAATGAACCCGAAGGCATCGTTTGCGGACAAACAGTGCACCGCAATGAATTCGGTATCAACAAAGGAACTTTCTGGAGTCCGAAAGGTAACCTGCTCGCTTTCTACCGTATGGATGAAAGCATGGTGACACAATACCCGCTTGTAGACATCACCGCACGTGTAGGCGAAGTGAACAACGTACGCTATCCGATGGCAGGAATGACGAGCCATCAGGTAAAAGTAGGCATTTACAACCCTGCCACCGATAAAAGCATTTATCTGAATGCAGGCGATCCGACAGACCGTTATTTCACTAACATCAGCTGGGCACCGGATGAAAAGAGCCTCTACCTGATCGAAGTAAACCGCGATCAAAATCATGCCAAACTCTGCCAGTACAACGCAGAGACAGGAGAACCCATGGGAGTCCTCTATGAAGAAATGCACCCTAAATACGTCGAACCGCAAACCCCCATCGTATTTTTGCCGTGGGACCCTACCAAGTTCATCTATCAAAGTCAGCGTGACGGCTACAATCACCTTTATCTCTTTGAGACAAATGCAGCAAACATGAAAGGTGAAACCTATAATAGTGCCAACGGCGGTAGTTATTTCCAGGCCGGTAAAGTAAAACAGCTAACCAAAGGCAACTGGCTGGTCAGCGAAATCCTAGGATTCAACACAAAGCGTAAAGAGGTCATCTTCACTGCCGTAGAAGGCTTGAGAAGCGGCCATTTTGCAGTAAACGTAAGTAATGGAAAGATAAGCCAGCCGTTTGAGAACTGCAAGGAAAGCGAACATAGCGGAACACTTAGCGCCTCTGGTACATACCTTATCGACCGTTATTCCACCAAAGACCAACCCCGCGTCATCAACCTGGTAGACACCAAAAACTTCAAAGAAACAGCCAACTTGCTGACAGCCGAAAATCCTTACGACGGATACCAGATGCCAAGCATCGAAACCGGAACAATCAAAGCGGCAGACGGCACTACCGACCTGCATTACCGCCTGATGAAACCGGCAAACTTCGATCCGGCTAAGAAATATCCCGTAATCGTATATGTCTACGGAGGCCCTCACGCGCAATGCGTCACCGGAGGATGGCAGAACGGCGCACGCGGATGGGACACATACATGGCAAGCAAAGGCTATATCATGTTCACCATCGACAATCGCGGTAGCAGCAACCGCGGACTAACATTTGAAAATGCCACCTTCCGCCGTCTCGGCATCGAAGAAGGCAAAGATCAGGTGAAAGGCGTTGAATTCCTGAAATCCCTCCCCTACGTAGACAGCGAACGCATCGGCGTACACGGATGGAGCTTCGGAGGTCACATGACTACCGCCCTGATGCTCCGTTACCCGGAGATATTCAAAGTAGGCGTTGCCGGAGGTCCGGTAATCGACTGGGGTTACTATGAAATAATGTACGGCGAACGCTATATGGACACACCGGAAAGCAATCCGGAAGGCTACAAAGAATGTAACCTGAAGAATCTTGCCGGTCAACTGAAAGGTCACCTGTTGATTATTCACGACGATCATGACGATACCTGCGTGCCACAGCACACCCTGTCGTTTATGAAAGCCTGTGTAGATGCCCGCACTTATCCCGACCTGTTTATCTACCCGTGCCACAAGCAC
The DNA here is from genome assembly GCF_025147085.1 of Bacteroides sp. D2. NCBI lineage: Bacteria > Pseudomonadati > Bacteroidota > Bacteroidia > Bacteroidales > Bacteroidaceae > Bacteroides > Bacteroides sp. D2. The sequence continues at coordinate 1,293,657 of NZ_CP102261.1, forward strand.
AACGTAGCAGGCCGTGACCGTGTACATCTGCACGAGAAAATCACCCGGTACTTTGAGCAGAACTTATAAAACCTGTGAAGTCCACCGCATCTATACGAATCATATATAACAGTATAACTTATAATAGCACAAAGATGAAGATATTATTACTTGGCTCGGGCGGCCGCGAACATGCACTGGCATGGAAAATTGCCCAAAGTCCGAAAGTTGAAAAACTGTACATTGCTCCGGGAAATGCCGGAACAACTGCCGTAGGCGAGAATGTCAACATCAAAGCAACCGATTTTGAAGCCATCAGCGCTTTCGCTCTGAAAGAGAACATTCAAATGGTAGTAGTAGGCCCCGAAGACCCGTTGGTAGAAGGAATTTACGACTACTTCCAGAACCGTCCGGAGCTAAAGCATATTGCCGTTATCGGTCCTTCGGCTCAAGGAGCAGAACTGGAAGGAAGCAAGGAGTTTGCCAAAGGCTTCATGATGCGCCACAACATCCCGACAGCCCGCTACAAAAGCATCACTTCCGCAAACCTCGAAGAAGGTCTCGCTTTCCTCGAAACGCTGGAAGCTCCCTATGTATTGAAGGCTGATGGTCTTTGTGCCGGAAAAGGAGTACTTATCCTCCCTACACTGGACGAAGCTAAAGTAGAACTGAAAGAAATGCTGGGTGGCATGTTCGGCTCTGCATCGGCAACCGTTGTAATCGAAGAGTTCCTAAGCGGTATCGAGTGCTCTGTATTCGTACTGACAGACGGAGAACACTATAAAGTCCTCCCCGTAGCCAAAGACTACAAACGCATCGGTGAAGGCGATAAAGGACTAAATACAGGCGGTATGGGTAGCGTAACCCCCGTTCCGTTTGCCGATGAAGTATTTATGGAGAAAGTACGCACACGCATCATCGAACCGACCATCAACGGCCTGAAAGAAGAAAACATCACTTACAAAGGCTTCATCTTCCTCGGTCTTATCAAGGTGAAAGGTGAACCGATGGTGATCGAATACAACGTCCGCATGGGCGACCCGGAAACAGAAAGCGTGATGCTCCGTATCCAGAGCGACTTCGTAGAACTGCTTGAAGGTACTGCCGCAGGCAACCTGAACGAAAAAACACTGGTGATGGACCCACGTTCAGCCGGCTGTGTCATCCTTGTCAGCGGAGGTTATCCCGAAGCTTACGAAAAAGGATTTCCTATCAGCGGACTGGAACAGGCTGCCGCTACCGACAGCATCATTTTCCATGCCGGAACAGCCATGAAAGACAGACAGGTCGTGACGAACGGAGGACGTGTGATTGCCGTTTGCTCTTACGGTGCAACGAAAGAAGAGGCACTGGCACAGAGCTACAAAGTGGCAGACATGATCGACTTCGACAAGAAGTATTTCCGCCGCGATATCGGATTCGATTTGTAAAAAACAACCTATAATGATACGCCACGGCAGGTATAAATCTCCTATTTGCAGGGCATATAGATCCAATGTACAGGACATATAGTTCCAACACGCAGGATATATAGATCCAACACGCACGGCATATAGATCCAACAAAGCGATGATATATGCCTGCCGGGCGACAACAGAACTGACAGATCAATGAGAAATAAAAGACTACAAAGTCAAGTGACGGCAGGACGGTGGACCCTGCCTGCCGTTATCTTTATCTGCGCCCTGTGCTGGGTGTTGACTTACTTTTTATTTCCCGGTTCCATAGCCTCAACCGTACTCGAAGGCAGCCCTTCTGCCTGGCAACCCGCCCGCAATTTTTTGCTTCCGGGATGGGCAGACCGGATTGTCAGCTTCCTGATTTATGCAACCATCGGCTACTTTCTGATAGAGCTGAACAATCAGTTCAGCATTATCCGTATGAGGGCTTCCATGCAGACGGCTATCTATTTCCTGCTGGTCACCGTCTGCCCGAAAATGCATTTCCTATATACTGGAGATATTGTTGCCCTAGGCTTTCTCATTTCCATTTATTTTCTGTTTAAAAGCTATCAGCAAACTCAAGCTGCGGGTTATTTATTCTATTCCTTCTTCTTTATTGGAGCGGGAAGTATTCTGTTCCCACAGTTCACCATCCTCTCGGTGCTTTGGTTGCTCGAAGCCTACCGTTTCCAGTCGCTCACTCCACGTAGTTTCTGCGGTGCGCTGCTCGGATGGATGCTGCCATACTGGATGCTGTTCGGACACGCCTTCTTCTACAACGAGATGGATTTATTCTATCGTCCTTTCAATCAGCTACTTACTTTCGGAGAATTCTTCAACCTACAAATCCTCCAGCCTTGGGAACTGGCAATACTCGGCTATCTGTTGGTGATGTTCATCGTCAGTGCCGTCCATTGCATCGCCGCCGGATTTGAGGATAAGATACGCACGCGCGCCTATCTCCAATTCCTGATAGACCTGACGATTTTCCTGTTCCTGCTGATTGCCCTGCAACCGATATATTGCAGTGCCCTATTGCCTTTGCTTATCATAAGCAACAGCATCCTGATCGGACATTTCTTTGTACTGACCAATAGTAAAAGTTCGAATGTGTTTTTCATCATTTCATTGGTCGGTCTCATCCTCTTATTCGCTTTTAATGTATGGACGCTTTTATAGATTCAACGATACAACTCCTCATAGAATGGGGACTCCCGGGATTATTCATCTCGGCTTTATTGGCTGGGAGCATCGTGCCTTTCAGTTCCGAACTGGTACTGGTGGCACTGGTGAAACTCGGGCTGCCCCCGATAGCCTGTCTGATCTCCGCCACTCTGGGCAATACAGTAGGCGGAATGACCTGCTACTACATGGGGCGTCTGGGCAAAATCAGCTGGATTGAGAAATATTTCAAGGTAAAGAAAGAGAAAGTAGACAAAATGGTGAAATTCCTGCAAGGGAAAGGAGCATTGATGGCCTTCTTCACCTTTCTTCCCGCCATTGGGGAAGTGATAGCCATTGCACTGGGATTTATGCGAAGCAATACATGGCTCACCATAGTTTCCATGTTTGTCGGCAAACTGATACGTTATATTCTTCTCCTGTATGCACTCGAAAGTGCCTGGGATGCTATAGCAGGATAAGAAATAAGTATTAGGTATTAAGTATAAAGTATTAGACGTTAGGCAGTAAGTATTAGAGATTGTATGATGAAAAGGATTATTGAGAAAACCGACGACGGGAGCGCTACCCTGTTTGTTCCGGAATTGAATGAACATTATCATTCAACGAAAGGGGCACGCACGGAGTCTCAACATATTTTCATCGATATGGGACTTAAAGCCTCTTCCGCCACTACTCCGCGTATTCTTGAAATCGGCTTCGGGACAGGGCTAAACGCCTGGCTCACCCTGGAAGAAGCAGAAAGAAGCAGATGGAATATACACTATACAGGATTGGAACTCTATCCGCTGGAATGGCAGACGATAGAGCAACTAGGATATATCTCCAATGATGAACAATTAACAACGAGCGACCGGCAGCAACCGGCTATCGAATTGTTTAAGCAACTTCATACATCACCTTGGGAGAAAGACGTGCAACTCACTCCACACTTCACCCTACGGAAAGTAGAGACAGACGTAAACAAATGGGTTGAGAACAGAGAACGAACAATGAGCAATATCAATGATAGCGTAACCAACGCCGAATCACCTGCCCTGAATCTTTCATTTAACCTCATTTACTTCGATGCCTTTGCACCGGAAAAACAGCCGGAAATGTGGTCGCAAGAACTATTCAACCGCCTCTACGTTTTATTAGATAGAGACGGTATCCTGACCACTTACTGCGCCAAAGGTGTCGTCCGCCGGATGTTACAGACAGCCGGATTCACAGTAGAACGCCTGCCCGGACCTCCGGGTGGTAAACGGGAAATATTACGGGCCCGAAAATAAGAATAGAAACAAGATAAGAAAGAAACCCCGAAATAGAAGAAGTCATGAAAAAACAACTAAAAGATATGAGAACCCTTTTCCTCCTTAGTGCCTGCCTCCTAATGGCAGCCTGCACAGGACGCTCTTCCCAAGCAAGCAACGATGACGAAGCAAAACCGGTGATTACCGTCACCCTGGAACCGCAACGTTATTTCACGGAAGCTATTGCCGGAGATAAATTTAAAGTAGTCAGCATGGTCCCCAAAGGTTCCAGCCCGGAAACCTATGATCCTGTCCCCCAACAACTTGTTTCTCTGGGAGACAGCAAAGCCTATTTCCGCATCGGATACATCGGCTTCGAACAGACCTGGATGGATCGTTTAATGAACAATACCCCCCATATTCAAGTGTTCGACACCTCCAAAGGAATCGACCTCATACTCAACAATGATGACCACGACCATGCCCACGGACATAACAGCCACGACGGGCATATCCACGCCGTAGAGCCTCACGTATGGAATTCCACCGGTAATGCTTTAATCATTGCAGGAAATACCTACAAAGCCCTTAGCCAACTGGATAAGGCAAATGAGGTATACTATAGAAACCGCTACGATTCGCTCTGCCAGCGCATCCAGCACACCGACAGCCTGATTCGCCGTCAACTCTCCGTTCCCGAAGCAGCCAAAGCCTTCATGATTTATCATCCGGCTCTCTCCTACTTCGCCCGCGACTACGGATTGCATCAGATTTCCATCGAAGAAGGGGGCAAAGAACCTTCTCCCGCCCATCTGAAAGCCTTGATAGACCTGTGTCAGGCAGAAGATGTACGTGTAATCTTTGTTCAACCGGAATTTGACAAACGTAATGCGGAAACCATCGCGCAGCAAACCGGAACGAAAGTGATCCCTATCAATCCGCTAAGTTACGACTGGGAAGAAGAAATGCTGAATGTAGCCAAAGCCCTCGCGCCACAGGCTGCAACAAAATAAACGTATAAAGAAAGAACCCATCAAGCCATTTCCAACGATGAAACCAATAATCGAAATAAAGAATCTTTCCGCCGGATATGACGGTCGCACTGTTCTCCACGATGTTAATCTAAGCATCTACGAACGGGATTTTCTAGGTATTATAGGTCCGAACGGAGGCGGCAAAACGACGCTTATAAAGTGCATCCTCGGTCTGTTGAAGCCAACCGGAGGGGAAATTATATTCCATACTCCTGAAAAAGCATCTACTAAAACCACTTCTACTTTCCTGGGTTATCTGCCTCAATACAACAGTATAGACCGGAAGTTCCCTATTTCCGTGGAAGAAGTGATCCTATCCGGATTAAGCATACAAAAATCGCTCACTTCACGATTTACCCCCGAACAGAAAGAGAAAGGTAAACAGATTATTTCCCGTATGGGGCTTGAAGGATTCGAACACCGTTCTATCGGGCAATTAAGCGGCGGGCAGCTGCAACGTGCCCTGTTGGGACGTGCCATCATCTCCGACCCTGCGGTATTGATTCTCGATGAACCCAGCACGTATATCGACAAGCGTTTCGAAGCACGCCTTTATGAGTTATTGGCTGAAATCAATAAAGAATGTGCCATTATCCTTGTCAGTCACGACATCGGCACTGTATTGCAACAAGTAAAATCTATCGCTTGCGTCAACGAAACGCTGGATTACCATCCGGATACAGGCGTTACTACCGAATGGCTGGAAAGGAACTTCAACTGCCCTATCGAGCTATTGGGACACGGTACATTGCCTCACCGGGTTTTAGGAGAGCATCATCACCATCATTAAAGATATCTGCAAAAGACGACCTACATGAATCTATTTGTGCAAAAAAGTTCATTGGTAGATTCGTGCAAACAAATTAGAGCAAACAATTCTTTATATAGCCCTCTATTTCTTGTGCAGTCACATCATAAACAGGTTCAAGCTGCTCAAAATGGGAATCCCTCGTAAAGCGGTTGCTATTAGTAAGCATTGCCAAAAGGTTCTTAGACTTCAGCCTGTGTCCGGAGTAACTTAAAGCCAAAGATATTAAATCATTGACAGGCACACCGGATTTTAAAATGGAGTAAATATCGTAGTAATCACGAAAGTTGCTTCTACGCAACAACACTTCCATCTTCATTGCTCCGATAGATTTCACATCAGCCAGTTTCAGATTATTCAGGTAGCTTACCGGCTCACTTACCGGAGAATATTTAGGGCAAGCATAAAACGAAAATTTCACTCCTGACACAAGATATTCCACATGATCTATATCTAGAATATCTTTATGCTGAATCTCTCCAATCGTAGCCAGTTCTTTCTCTATCTGATACCAAGCTACCTCCATCTTCTCTATCTTGGAAGTGCGCCACTTCATAAAATCCAAATCCTCACTCTGACGAGTTCCGATTTGTAAAGACAAGGCAGTTCCACCGACCAGAAGATAAGGTTTTATGCAATCCAATTGGGAAACCGCTTCAAAAATCTGCAGTGTGTGTGGAGCTAATCCTTTCATAGAAGTATTTTGTTTAGGCGACGAGTAGCCATAGATTTTATATAAGCGTCCGGTTTCTTTGCTTTAAAATAGTACCATGCAAAAAAACGGTTCAACGTATAGAGATATTCCTCTTGTGGAATGAGATAATCCAGCCATACCTGCTTGATTTTCTTGAAAGGATAAACCAAAAAAAGCTGATTAATTTCCTCTAAATCAAGATGCAACAACGTTTTTTCAATCAGCATATCATCCGGAATATCTTTGATTGAATCTTCATTGTACGACCAGAAGCAATGTTCCTGCTTCAATTTCGACAATAGTTCCTGCTTTATAACATCAACAGACATAGGTTACTGTTTATTAGGTAAGACAAAAATAGTATTTACCAAAGAGCCACTTTGCCCAAAGAACCAAGTTCCAAGCTTGCCGTTTTCACGCCCATTGCCTTGAATGCTCTTACAATAGTAGAAAAGGATATACTTTTCCCACTTTCTATTTTCGAGATTTGTGCCCTTTTAACCCCCATAAGCTCACCTAATTGTTCTTGGGTAAGATTCTTGGCCTCTCTCGCCCGTTTAATAGCCTCACCTATAAGAAAGTTATTAATATCAGTCTCATATTTTTCGCGTGCTGGAGTACCTTTTGTACCTATCACTCTATCCAGCATTTCTTCATGAGTATAAAGTTTCATTTCCTCCATATATTTTACATTAAACCTTGCTTTCTCTTCCATGACTTTGTGTTTACATAGCAAAGATACAAAAAACGTTCCTATTTTGGAAACAAGAACCCATGTATTTTAGTTCATTCCCTATCTAATACCAAGCAATCTCTAACTTCAGCTGATGTCTCAAGTGTTAAACCTAACGGCCAAGCTATTAATAGCAAACTTCCACTGCCTTAATAGCAAACTTCCGCTTCTCCAATAGCAAAGTTATGCTTGACTAAGGATAATCTATAAACGCAAGTTACGTTTATAAAAACAAAACTTGCAATTATAGTTTATGACTAATGAAAAGGAAGTTTGCTATTAAGGCAAAAGAAGTTCACTAACAGGATAAAGGAAGTTTATCTCTAATACATCAGGGCTTATTTATTAAGGCCCGAAAAGAAATGCCCCGTCAAGTCATAGAAATGCAATTCACATTTCTGCTTGACGGAGCATTTTATCATTTTATTCTCTTATTCCAAAACTATTCTTTGTTCTTCTGCGTCACCTCAATGCCTTGCGGCCATACAGCAGGCGATATATGTACATGAGCATCATTTCCATGTCCGGTGTAATCCTCGGCAATGTCGCCATGCCCTTCGTTAAACTTCCAGTAAGCACAAAGTCCGGTAGTAGCAGGATCTACGTTATACATATTATCGAAAATCTCCTGCTGGGTTCGCATCACGTTCCAAACACGTACTTCACAGATTTCACCATCAAGTTGGCGGGAGAAATCGGTAGATTCGCCATAGGAATGGCCGATTTTGAACATGAAATCCTTACCACGGTTCTGCATACCCAGATTAATAGGTTCTCCTTTACCATAATCCTCAATACGGCTCTGTTCACGACCGTCTACGTAGATAACCGCCACTTTCTTTTCTGTATCAAACGTCACCGCTACATGATACCATTCGCCTTCTTGCAAAAGCTTGCTGTTATCAGCGTTCGGAAATTTAATCTCATTGCACGAGAATTGCAACTGTTGCGCCGGAAAACCTGCATCACCCAAGCGGAACAGGCAATATTGCTCGATACCCATAATCGTAGATATTTCTCTTGCAGTTACACCATTCTTAAAGTTATTCACACGTATAATAGCCTCGTAGGTAAGCTGCTTCATGTTGTTTACCACATCAGCCGTGGAACTTCCTTTATCAAAGCCCGGCACTTCAAAGAAATTATTTTTCAAACTGACAGCCGTAGTGATGGCACTGGAACGACGTACCACATAACAAATAGTCTTTGAACCGCCTAGTGTACCCATACCACCCGACACCTGGTCGATAGTGATGGGGAGCAAATAGCCTGCATCAATTTCAAGGTCAGTAAGACCGGAGAAGTCAATAGTGACAGGTTTGGAGCTGACTTCACCTTGCGGGATAACAGTCTGACCTGCCGACAGTTTGTAATGCTTGGCATCAAGCATGGTATAGTTAGCACCAAGGCGGGCGTTATAAGTATTCACCAGCGAGGCGTCTACTTTAATACCGACATTGATATCCTCGCCTGCAGGACGTGCCAACAAAGCGGAAATTTCCTTTTGTCCCGTCTCTATGGTACGGTTAAAAGTAAAGTTGGACACGTCCTTTAGCTTGGCTGCATCCAAATAGACGACATTATCGAAAGGGGAGGCATTGCTATAGTCTTTATTATCACAGCCGGTGGCACATAACAACAGGACCGTAGTTATGATAGCCGGTGAAATGACAGTAAGCATACCTCGAAGTATTTTTTTTGTTTTCATACCAGTTCGTATATTAAGTTTAATCAAAAACATAAATCACTTATGTGCCCTATTTATATAGCCGTCCGAACACAAAAAAGACGGCAAATTTACATATCGAAATTACCGTCTGACACACCATTAAAGCTTTTACTATACAATACACTGCTAAGCATGGCTACACCCAACTCTGTGAATACATACGGATTACGTCTTACTCCATTTTTATAGCATTGGAGGTCACAAATTGTGACCTCCAATCTTGGATTTCTTCACTCGAAATCTGAAACATAACGTCAGAAGGAAAACGTTCTATATTTCGTTTGACAGCCTGATTAAGCACTTTTGTCTGAACTCCATACATCTCTGCCAAATCACGGTCAAGCATCACCTTCTGACCTCTAAACTCATATATTCTATTTTGAATTATCTGCAATTGATCCATCTTGTATGTTTGTTATAAATAGCCTCGAACTATTCATAGTATATATCGGGGCCAAAAGTAATCAATAAGTTTAGATTGCAGTTACATTTTTACGAAAAGAATCCACTGCAAATGACAACTATCAACGGTAACTTCAATATGCCAAAGAACGAGTTTTTCCTTTATTTATGGAAAAAGTATTTATTGATAATATTCAAAAGAAGATTTACCAGTCTTTTCTGTAAGTATTACCAGCAGCATGTTCTACTCCAGGATCTAAAGACACTCCAGAATATACAACGTCTCCCCATATGAGCTCATCTCTACTAAAATCCCAGCCATCACCATCATCCATAAATTGAAGAAGAGAATAATCGCCCAACATTATCCTAGCTGCATTTTCTCTGTCACCATATTCATTGCCAATAAGATCATCACCATATATCAAGATATTACTTTTTTTATTCCCTCCAGATTTCCACTTACATATAATATCTGCTGCACGATTCCTAATATTTGGATCATTACTAGAATAACGAGGTACATTAACACATCCATAGCGAGTTTCAGTTAACCCAGCAATAGACCTACGCGTATATTTACTATAAGTTTGAACACTTCCATCCAGATTTGGATTGATTATTTGCAATTCTTCTGTTGACGAAAAATAACCATGCCATGCATAATCAATATACCCGCCTACTTCAATTCCTCCACACCTAGAAACATCATAAAAATATTCAGTAGCATCCCCCTTATCTACTAAAGTCAATAGTTTATCCGGCAGAGCCTCACGCAACGCTTTGATCAACCGAGGATATGAAGTTGTATTCATTCCTGGCATTTCAGCTTTTCCATATTTACCGTCCTCATCCCACAAGTTCACTCCATCTAGTTGATAACGTTCTATCACATCTTTTACTTGACGAACAAAATCAGCTATCTGTGTATCATTCATATTACAAAAGCCTATACCTTTACCACCATTCTCAATACAAAGACATACTTTACGCTTATATTCTTGAAGATGACGAATATATTTATCTCTATGCTCCAATACGTAAGCCAAATCACTACCCAACTCAAACAATGCGCGTTGACTTACACCATCATAACCAATCGTTGCTCTTTTCAAATTTACAATATTTCCTAAACTATATATCGGATAAGGACGAGTAATCATGTCATCCAACATAATCCCCCATGCACTAGCAATCAAAGGTTGATACGTTTCCGTATTTACATAAAATACTGTAATCATTTCAGGTAATAATGGCGGAATATCTTGTATTTGTCCAGTTGTTCCAGGTATACATGTAATAGTTTTTTCCCTGAAATTCACTCTGTAATAAATTACTTGTTTATTCCCTTGTGCATCTACTCCTACAGGATTTTGTGTCAAAGCAATCGCTAACAAATAAAGTGTTTCAGGCTTCAATCCATCAGGAGAAAGAGTTATGCTGATAGTTCCGGATTCTTTCTTTCCAGCAGCCACAGTAAGCGAACCGCCATTTCCCAAAGTTACGTTAGCAACAGGAAATTCCTTCATATCAGTTTCGTTATCACTGTTATATTGAGCCACAAGCTCCGGAGACGGAATGGCTTTTACCGTAACAGCCGTTATAGCAGGCTTTGTCAGTGCATAACATATCTCTTCGGTTACAGCTCCATCACCTTCGTACATACTGACAGTAATCTTATTAGAAAAAGTTTTTCCACTGCATAACTGCCCTCCGACGCTATTCATCGGCGTTTCGTCCGGCAACTGCCCGGCAGGCATGGAAATATCATCTTCAGTACACCCCGTCGTTGCTACCATCAGCAGTGACAGCATCAGAAAGACGAAGTATTTAAATGGGTTATTTTTCATATCATTATAGTGTTTTACAGGTTTCACAATAAATAATCTCTTAGTTATGCCCCTTATTTGGACGGGTTCATTATTTGGATAGCTAGCCGACTAGTCTCATAATTCATCTTCGTATGATAGTAATCATCGCCCAAAGCATAGATAGCAAGTCCGCCTACAGGACCCAAAGAAACGACACGGTTTGTCATCTCGGTAACAGCGTCCAGTTTTTCACCTTCTTCATCCACTAACTTTTCATTAATCTTGGCGGAGAGCAATAGTTTCTCTTTAGGGATTGAGAAGTTTTCTATCACGCCTGCCACATAGAGTTTCAAATCTACGGCAGAGGTAATCGTAGCAGTGTTCAAGACGACATAATCCAGCTTATTCAGATCTGCGGCATCCATAAAGGCAGGATCACCTTCAAATACCAGCAGTTTGCCATCGCCTACAGCGGTAGAAAGCTTGGAAACGATTAATTTGGCCGCTTCACGACGGGCAGCCTGTTCAGCTTCCGTTCCTCCATAAAGAGGAGTACCTTTAATGGCAAACCCATTCATACCCAACTGGGAAGCGGCAGCAACGGCCTTATCCAACCAGGCACCTAGTTTGGCAGCATCGGTCAAGGCGGGCATTTGAGCGGTATAATCCACCAAATAGAGCACCTTGATACTCTTTTCCTGTAACAGGAGAATATCCTCACAGTCATAAGAGGTCAGGCTTTCGGGATGCGTCGGAGTTACGATGTCCAATGAGTCGGGCAATGAACGGAGGTAATCACCTTCATTCTTCGACTTTTCGGCACTATTGTCGAAACTACCGTAAGTGACAAAGTGTTTGCTTTGCCTATACGTACGCAGCGTCTCCATGTAACGAGCCCAAAGTTCAGGATTCTGTTCTTTGGCATGCTGCGGATCAATATCAACAGTTTTCTGATCCGTCCAGTCGCTGCACGAAGCGGTAGCAAGCAATGCCAGCAACAGGAACAGATGAGTGAAGATGTTAGCAATGGAAATTCTCATATTCATATCTTCTTGTTTTAGTTTCTATATCTTCTTGTTTTCTAGTTCTCACATTTCCAGTTTCATGTCCCTACGGTCTCGGTTTCTTGTCCCACCAAAGAGAAGTAGCGCCATTATCAGGGCCACCCAACATACCGACGGCCTCCAGAATATACTGCCGGTTACCGGAATATTCGCTGGGCGGATACCACAGGCGACGTATTTTAGCTTTCGTATCGTCAATAGTACCACCGCTATTGTTCACTACCACAGGCAATAAATGAGGATAATCCGTGCGACGATATTCGCTCCATGCCTCTACCGTAGAAGGAAACATAGCAATCCATTTCTGGGTAATGATACGCTCCAGATTCTTCTCGGCATATTCATCACCCTCTTGCCAGGCAACAGTAAGGTTGCTAACGGCTCCGGCTGAATAAGTTCCATCCACAGGGTCAGTGTAAGCCTGCGGTGTGTTGGAAGCATTGGCAGCATAAGAAAGAGCATCCGTGGCAGGAAGTCCGTACTGTTCAAAAGAAAGAGCAATTGCTTCTTCATATAGGCTCTTGGCATCGCCTCCCATCGCCCAGCCGCGCAATGCGCCTTCGGCGCGCAGGAAAGTGATTTCTGCCGCATTCATCCACGGATAAGGACTGGCAGTAGATATAATCGGTTTGCTATAACGGTCTATCACGCTTTCCTTGTTCACCACATCAATACCGATACGAATACCGGCAAAGCCGGACACTTTCGTCGGCTTACCACCAACTGTTTCCGTGATTTCCACTTGAGTAAACATCTTCTCCCGCCGAGGATCCTGATAACCGTTCATGTAACAAAGCAAGTCGGCACCTATCCGATGGTCGGACCAGCCGTTGAAAACCATAGCGGCACGGTTTTCCTCCACCTTCATTTCGGCATTATCGGCATTGTCCGTGATAACCCCTGCTGCTACGGCATCCTGTGCCACTTGTTGTGCCGTAGTAGGATCAACATACACCATGCGGATAGCCATACGCAACTTCAGGGAATTGGCAAATTTATACCACTTGCTGACGTCACCGTAATAAACATCGTCAAACTTACGGAATGCTTCAGAACCTATCGTAAGATTTTCCTTCAACACGGAACTCACTTCATCAAGTTCCTTCAGCATTTGTTTGTAAACAGCTTCCTGCGAATCATAGGGCACATTAAGCGAAACACTACCCTGCTCGTCTATCACCTTGCTATAAGGAATGGGACCATACATATCCGTCATACGGTGCATAATAGCTACCCGCAGCAATTTGGCAAGAGCCAGTGCCACAGGATCATCACTCTGATCCTGCAAATCGCGGTAAAGCGGATAAGATTCGGTAAAAATATCACCATACGTCTTATCCTGCCAGTCAACAGACGGGTTATAAGTTTCAAATTTATCGGTACGCACGAGCGTAGTCCCATAATACCCGGCAAACGGACCTGCCGCCAAAGCCTCGATAAACTGATAAAGATGCTCTTTAGTAGGTACCACCAACCCTTGCAAACCTCGCAGGGTAGAGCCTATATTGTAGTTTTCGCGTCCCTGCTCATCCTTGGTCACTTCGTACTCCTTGCGGTTGATTTCATCGAAGTTGCCCGTACAGGCTGCTCCGCCCACCAGCAGAAGTCCCAGGGAGAATATCTTTAAGAAAGATTTCACTTGTTTCATACGATCTGATTTAACGGGTTAAAAGTTTATTTTCACATTCACGCCGATATTACGGGTACTCGGCAACATGAAGTTATCAATGCCTTGATAATAATTACCGGTATTCGCCACCGCTTCAGGGTCGAAAGGTGCACGACAGTAAATCATCCAAAGGTTACGACCTACCACAGAGACATTGATGTCACACACACCTCCCAGCCATTTGCGGGGAATGGTATAACCCACACTGGCTTCTTGCAGACGCACGTTCGTAGCGCTGTAAGTGTAATACTGCGGCAATCCGCTACTGTTTCCGATGAGGCTGTAATACGTTTGCGCATCCACAAGAGTACGTCCGTTGAGCAACACACCACCGTTGTCACGGGCTTGAGCCGAACGTTCGGACACTCCATACTGATCCATTGCCGCCTGTGTGGCAGAATAAGCAATCCCTCCGATACGTGCTGTAAAGAGTGCGCTTAGACTGATACCACGCCATTCGAAGCGGTTATTCCATGCCAGATTAGCTTTCGGGAATACACTACCCAGCTTAATGTCCGGCAGGTTATCTTCCGTAGTCAGCGCACCGGAAGGATCAATCTCCACCATGCCACTATTGTCCCGTTTCAAGTCACTCTGTGTGTAAAGATCACCCAACGTACCCCCTTTCTTCAGGATGAATCGTGCTTTACCCAGTCCGCCTACATCCAAGCGATTCTGTGTGATAGGCAATCCCGTTTCGGGATGAATATAGCTGGTCACCAAGTCTTTTATCGTATTCTTGTTGTGAGAGAGAGTGAAATTACTTTCCCAGTGCAAATGGTTGTTCCAGGTATGTCCATAACCCAATGAGAGTTCCACACCGGAATTACGCACATATCCTGTCTGCAAATAAATCTTGCTATAACCGGAAGATACGGAAACTTTCGGGTCGAAGGTTTGGTTGAAAGTATTTGCCAAGTACCATGAAAAGCCGAGGCTGAAATCCTTGAAAAGACGCATATCCAGTCCCAATTCCCACGAGTTGGTACGCTCGGGCTTCAAGTCCTTGATAGGATAGTGTGTCTTGGGCTTCCATTGCTGGTTAGCCTCATCGTATTCGTAAGTGGGCGATGTCAGATTACGGGGATAAGGCATACCAACGGAACTGAAAGAGCCACGAACCTTCATATAGTCGATAAATTCCGGCAAAGTCAGCATTTCGGAGATAACCCCCGAAAGTCCTACGGACGGGTAGAAGAAACAAGGTGTAGAAGAATTGGCAAGTTGCGAAGCCCAGTCGTTTCGCCCGGTCAGTGTAAGATAGAGCATACTCTTCCATCCCACTTCCACACTGGCGAAGATTGATTGCGTCTGTTCCTGCCATTCGTCCTGACGGGCTTTCTTCTTTGTGTTGTCGAGGTCGAACACATTAAACACGTTCGGTATTCCCTTTTCACGAATCGGGCCACGATAACTCAAATCTTCGTATCTGTTGTTCACAATGCTGGCACCCACGTTTGCCACCAGTGAGAAGTCATTAAAACGCTTGTTGATGTTGGCAAGCACGTCGGCATACGTTTGTGTTTCGTCGGGCTTGGAGATGGTATAGTGTCCCTGCGTACTCTCTTCCGTAATTGTAAGATTGGAGCTGGCATAGAGCTTCTGTTCATACTTGGTGTGCGTGTTGTCCACACGTACACGTCCTGATATATTCAACCAGTCAGTAATGTCATAACTCAATTGAGCAGACAGCATATAACGCTTCTTCTGATTCAGACGCAGATTACGGTAAGCAATCCAATAAGGATTCTGCATACGGTAGTCACCTTCTCCTTGCGGCCAGAACATCGTATTGATTTTGCGTGCCGGATCCCAACGTTCGAACACCTTGACAAGTCCGAAGTCATCGCCACGCGGGAACAGATAAACGGGCACAATGGGATTGGAATAAATCCCCTGATTCGTCATGTTGCGGTCGTTCTGAATGATGTAGCTGGCTCCTATGTCAAGTTTCATCCGATCGTTCAGGAAATTCGTCGTATTACGGAAAGTAAAATTAAAACGGTTATAACGATTGTTGGGAACAATGCCCTCGGAGTTGACCGACGCCACCGAAAAGAAGGTCTGGTTCTTCTCCGTACCGGTAGAAAGGGTGACAGAATTGGTGAAGATCAGTCCTGTATCAAAGAAATCTTTCGGTTCATAATTGGTGCGGGAGGCGTCATTCAACTTCGCTCCCCAGCTTAGGATGGTAGAACCTCCGTCTTTCCCACGGCTTCCCGTCCCGTAGCGGTTTTGGAATTCAGGAAGCACGAAAGGACGGGCAAATTCGGTATTGCTGTTCACCGTCACTTGCAACTTGCCTACTTGTCCGTGCTTGGTAGTAATAACAATCGCACCATTGGCAGCATTACTACCATAAAGTGCAGCGGCTGCGGCACCCGTCAATACGGAGATACTTTCGATGTCGTCCGGATTAATGTCGGCAATGCTCTCCGTAACGCCCCGTGAATCGAATTCCATTCCACCACCGCCACCGAAGTTATACATTGGTATACCGTCGATGACGTAAAGCGCATTACTGCTTTGTTCGATAGATTTCGCACCACGCATCACTACCTTGCTGGCTCCACCCACACCGGAAGAACTACTGTTGATAGTAACACCTGCCACCTTACCATTCAGGCTGTTAATGAAATTAGCATCTTTAATGCCGGAGATTTCGTCCGCTTTCACCTGTTGCACGTTGTAGCTCAACGCTTTCTGTTCACGCTTGATACCAAGGGCAGTCACGACTACTTCGTTGAGTTGCTCCACGGCAGTGGCAAGCGTCACATTATACACGCTCCTGTCTGTGACTTTCACATTTTGAGGAGTATAGCCTATATAGGTAAAATTGAGCGTGCTACCCACCGGAGCTTCGATAGAATAACGTCCTTCAATGTCTGATATAACTCCACTGGCAGAACCCTGCACCTGAATATTGACACCGATAAGCGGCTCACCCGTTTCGTCTGTCACTTTTCCTTTGATTTGTTTATCGGAAGATGGCTTTTCCTGTGCCGGTTGAGGAATAATCTTGATGTATTTACCTTTCAATTCGTAGGTGCAGCCTGTACCTTTCAGGATGGTAGAGAGAGAATAATCCAATCCGGCTTTATCCAGATTGAGATTGAGGGCAGGTTTGTCACGCAGCAACGAGTTATTGTACCCAATGGATAATCCCGACTGCTTTTCCACTTTTTTCAATGCTTCAATGACGGTAATATTGTTCTCACGGATGGTAATCCGCACGTCATTTTGAGCAAAAGCTGTTACTTGTAGCAAAAATAAGCTGAAAAAGAGTAGAAAACTTCTTCTTACGCCTCGCTTATCCGCTATAAATGTGTAATTTTGTAGCATTAACTTTTAAGTATTAGTTTGTTAACTAGGTTGTTATTCACGTAGATCAGATCAACAGAGTATAACACTCTGATGCAGAAAAGTTGATTATTTCATATCCGGGATGGAGTGGCGCTCTGTTCCGGATACTTTTTTCTCATGGGCAGTAATTGTGTTTTTTAAGTTATTGATTTATTGAATGATTCACTTCGGCTATTTTCAATTCCGGTTTCACGCCGGTCTTTACTTCTTATTCCCTTTCCGTGTAATATAGCACTTATCTCCTTCTATCTTGAATTTCAAATTGCCCGCCACATCGACAATGATATCCATGACTTCTGCTAAAGGTGCCTTATCCTTGAACCGGAAACTCAAACGATCTTTCTTCAGCTGGTTCAAGCTGTAGACAAACGTATAATTGTATTTTCGTTCCAGTACACGTATAATATCTTCTACGGTCATTTCATTGAAAACCAGTTCGCCCCGCTGCCAAGCGGTGACATCTGCCATATCGGGATGCACTACCCGAAACTGACGGTTCTCTTTGTCATACGTCAACTGTTCGTCAGGCTGCAATACGGTCCGCTGGGTCAGATTTCCCCACTCTACCAATACACTGCCCGACAGCAATGCTGTACTGATTTCCTGATTCTCCGGATAGGCACTGACATTGAATTCCGTTCCCAAAGCAGTTACCTGAAAATCATCCGACTTTACAATGAAAGGATGCTTCTTGTCAGGCTTCACTTTAAAATTGGCTTCACCAACCAAGTAAACACACCGCTCTTTCCCAGTAAACTGTTTCGGATATAACAAAGTACTTTTTGAATTTAACTGAACCTGGCTACCATCCGGAAGAGAAAGATGCCGCATCCCCGCCACCGGAATGAATTCCTGTATAAGGTCATTCTGCGTTCTCTCCGCCTGCATTACCAAATAACCAAGAGAAACGGCTGCCAACAGCAATACAGCCGCAACGGATTGCCAGAAACGCAATATACGAATTTTGCGATTAGGGGTTACAGGGACTGAAGAAGCCGTGTGAAGACCGTTGTTCCGTTTCCACCGTTCGAGTTCCTTCTCCACATGGGGCACTTCGCCCATAGCGCGGGCTGTCGTCCAGATTTCTTTTAGAGCTTTGTCTTTTTCTACGGCATGTTCCTTATCCGTCAGCCATCCGTAGAAATTCTGCCGGATCGTTTCCGAATAATGATTCTTAGTGAACGAGGTCAGTATCTGCCGAAAATAATTCTTCATATAGTTGTGCTATTAGTGGTGAATACATATATAGCACGACACAAATGCGAATACTACTCAAATGAAATGAAGAAAAATAAAATATATACGATTTTTTTTAATTCAACCAGAGAGAGATAGATTTGACGCTCTACGGTACGCACTGAAATATCAAGCTTTTCCGCTATTTCCAGATTACTCATTCCCTGAATACGGCTCATCTCAAAGATCAGCCGGCGCCGCTCGGGGAATTGTTCGACAGCCATTTGCAGAGCTAATTGTATTTCTTTATAATAGATAGCGTCCAGTGTATCACCCGACGGAGACAAATCCTTGAAAAGACTTTCTTCCATCTGTGCCTGTTGGTAAGACCGTTCTATGCGCTTATGCTTAAGAAAATCAAAAATAGCATGTTTGGTCATAGCATAGATATATTTATCTATCCCGGGGTTATCCTGCCAAATCTGCGGTTTGGCCCATAGTCGCGTGAAAACGTCCTGTGCTATATCATCCGCGTCCTGCCCCGATTTAAGGAGCATCAATGCGAAATTCTTCACCAGCGAATAATGTGCCTTGAAGACCAGATCGAATTCTTGTTCCAGTGTTATGTCTTTGTCCATTACTTCACAAGCATTTGTTGTCAGTAAGCAAAAGTAGAAAAATAAATCAAGACTTTAGGTCAGTCTGACAGAAGAAAAAACAAATTCCTTACTTGCCAACACACAAGTTCCCGCCTTCCGGAAGAGTGAAAGAGATAGTAAATCACCCCTTTGTTACTTAATATTTCTTACTTTCTTCCTCATTATCCTTACAAATCACTATCTTTGCGACCTCATAATTTGTTTTTAACGAATAAACTACGATAGTGCTAATGAAACAGTACAGAACCGTAAACAACCTTATGGGTTGGCTTACATTCATCATTGCGGCAACCGTCTACTGCCTGACAATAGAACTGACCGCAAGTTTCTGGGATTGCCCGGAGTTCATAACCACCGGCTATAAACTGGAAGTCGGACACCCGCCCGGCGCACCTTTCTTCATGCTAGTGGCGAATCTGTTTTCTCAATTTGCTTCCGACGTAACAACTGTTGCTAAAATGGTGAATTACATGAGTGCCCTCATGAGTGGCGCCTGTATTTTGTTCCTTTTCTGGAGCATCACCCATCTGGTACGCAAACTGATTATCACTGACGAAAACAATATCACCAAAGGACAGCTTATCACAGTGATGGGTAGCGGACTGATCGGTGCACTGGTTTATACATTCAGTGACACATTCTGGTTCTCGGCCGTGGAAGGTGAAGTATATGCCTTCTCCTCCCTGTTTACCGCTGTTGTTTTCTGGCTGATTCTGAAATGGGAAGACGTGGCCGACCAGCCTCATAGCGACCGCTGGATTATCCTCATCGCCTATCTGACGGGATTGAGTATCGGTGTTCACTTGCTGAACTTGCTTTGTCTGCCCGCCATCGTACTGGTATACTATTACAAGAAAACTCCAAACGCTACCGCCAAAGGTTCGTTAATTGCGTTATTCGGCTCAATGGTACTCGTTGCAGCCGTGCTTTACGGCATCGTACCGGGTATTGTGAAAGTAGGCGGCTGGTTCGAGTTGTTGTTTGTCAACGGACTCGGAATGTCGTTCAATTCAGGTGTAGTGGTTTATATTATTCTACTTGCAGCCGCTCTGATCTGGGGTGTATACGAAAGCTATACCGAAAAGAACAAAACACGCATGGCTATCTCCTTTATCCTGACGATTGCCCTACTGGGTATCCCGTTCTATGGACACGGAGCCAGCAGTATTGTTATTGGAATCTTGGTCATCGCTGCACTGGGTCTTTATCTTGCTCCGAACATTCAGACCAAGATTAAGGAGAAATGGCGCATTTCCGCCCGCACCATGAACACAGCCCTGCTGTGCACCATGATGATCGTAATCGGGTATTCTTCTTACGCACTGATCGTTATCCGTTCTACTGCCAACACTCCGATGGATCAAAACTCACCGGAGGATATATTCACCCTAGGCGAATACCTCGGCCGTGAACAATACGGAACCCGTCCGCTCTTCTACGGTCCTGCTTTCTCTTCGAAAGTGGCACTCGACGTAAAAGACGGCTATTGTATTCCGCGCCAGTCGGAAGCAGGAAGCAAGTTTGTCCGTAAGGAAAAGACTTCTCCCGACGAAAAAGACTCTTATATCGAACTTCCCGGACGTGTGGAATACGAATATGCACAGAATATGTTTTTCCCGCGTATGTACAGCTCGTCACACGCACCACTCTACAAGCAATGGGTAGACATCAAAGGACACGACGTTCCTTACGACCAATGCGGAGAAATGGTAATGGTGAACATGCCTAACCAATGGGAAAATATCAAGTTCTTCTTCTCCTACCAGTTGAACTTCATGTACTGGCGTTATTTCATGTGGAACTTTGCCGGACGGCAGAACGACATACAGGGTAGCGGAGAAATTGAACACGGCAACTGGATCACCGGTATTCCGTTTATCGACAACTTACTGGTAGGTAATCAGAAACTGCTTCCGCAGGATCTCAAAAACAATAAAGGACACAACGTATTCTACTGTCTGCCGCTGATTCTCGGCTTAATCGGACTCTTCTGGCAAGCTTATCATAGCCAGCGGGGTATCCAGCAATTCTGGGTGGTCTTCTTCCTGTTCTTCATGACAGGTATCGCCATCGTGCTCTACCTCAACCAAACCCCTGCACAACCCCGTGAACGAGATTACGCGTATGCCGGTTCGTTCTACGCCTTTGCCATCTGGGTAGGTATGGGAGTAGCAGGTATCATCCGTATGCTGCGAGATTATGCCAAGATGCAGGAACTTCCGGCAGCCGTTCTGGCTTCAGTGCTCTGTTTGTTCGTCCCCATCCAGATGGCGGGACAGACATGGGATGACCACGACCGCAGCGGACGCTTCGTTGCCCGCGACTTCGGACAGAACTACCTGATGACTTTGCAGGAAGAAGGCAACCCGATTATCTACACCAATGGTGATAACGATACCTTCCCATTGTGGTACAATCAGGAAACGGAAGGTTTCCGTACGGATGCCCGCACCTGTAACTTAAGTTACCTGCAAACAGACTGGTATATAGACCAGATGAAACGTCCGGCCTACGATTCTCCGTCACTCCCTATCACTTGGGACCGTGTGGAATACGTGGAAGGACAAAACGAATATATCTCTATCCGTACGGAAATGAAGGCCTTCATCGACAGCTATTTCAAACAGGCAAACGAACTGGCTGCACAGGGAGACACTACCATATTGTCGCTCGTTCACTCCATCTTCGGTGAGAATCCTTATGAACTGAAGGAAATCATCAACCGCTGGATGCTTGGCAAGAACGACCAATTGAAAGAACTTCTCAAGAAGACAGGAAAAGAGATACAACTTCCGCTCATCCCTACGGACAGCATCGTCATGAAGATAGATAAGGAAGCCGTACGCCGCTCCGGCATGAAAATACCGGAAGCTCTGGGCGACTCTATCCCCGAATACATGACAATCACCCTTAGAGACGCCAACGGCAACCCGAAACGCGCCCTCTACAAGAGTGAGCTGATGATGCTCGAAATGCTTGCCAACGCTAACTGGGAACGTCCTATCTATATGGCAATCACCGTAGGAAGCGAAAACCATCTGGGCATGGGCAACCACTTCACACAGGAGGGTCTCGCCTACCGCTTCACTCCGTTCGATACGGACAAACTGGACAGCAAGATCGACAGTGAAAAGATGTACGACAACCTGATGAACAAGTTCAAGTTCGGCGGTATCGACAAGCCGGGTATCTACATCGACGAGAACGTGATGCGTATGTGCTACACGCACCGCCGTATCTTCACGCAGCTCGTAGGACAGCTTATCAAAGAAGGTAAGAAGGACAAGGCACTCGCTGCACTCGATTACGCCGAAAAGATGATTCCGACAATCAACGTACCGTATGACTGGGCAAATGGCGCCTTCCAAATGGCAGAGTCTTATTATCAACTGGGACAGAACGAGAAAGCCAACAAGATTATCGACGAGCTTGCCAACAAGTCGCTCGAATACATGATCTGGTATCTTAGCCTGAACGATAACCAGCTTGCCATTGCCAGCGAAAACTTCGTGTACAACGCCAGTTTGCTTGACGCCGAAGTCCGCCTAATGGAAAAATACAAATCAGAAGAACTCGCAAAACATTACTCTACGCAACTCGATCAGCTATACAACGAGTACGTGACGAGAATGAAAGGGAAATAATTTAGGTATGAAGTAATAAGTATTAAGTATTAACGTAGCTTCCGGCATGTTTTCCGTAAGGTATAATACTTAATACTTATTTCCTAATACTTCAAAACACAGACTCTCATGTTTATAGAACAACCACCTTGGCTTTTCCGGGCGTTGTATCCACAAGCTATCTTCCGGATGGACCCGAATGAGCGGGCAGTCTATCTGACTTTCGACGACGGCCCCATCCCCGAAGTAACTCCCTGGGTACTGGAAATACTGGAAAAGCATCATATTAAAGCTACCTTTTTCATGGTAGGCGACAATATACGCAAACACCCGGATGAATACCGGATGGTGGTAGAGCACGGACACCGCATCGGTAACCATACTTTCAACCACATCCGTGGATTTGAATATTCCAATCCGGATTACCTGGCAAATGCCAGAAAGGTAGATGATATTATTCATTCCGATCTCTTCCGTCCACCACACGGACACATGGGATTCAGGCAGTATTATACGTTGCGCTATCATTACCGCATCATTATGTGGGATCTCGTGACCCGCGATTACAGTAAGCGGATGCGCCCGGAACAAGTGCTGAACAACGTGAAACGCTATGCGCGAAACGGTTCTATCATCACTTTCCACGATTCGCTGAAGTCATGGAATAACGGTAACCTGCAATACGCACTTCCCCGTGCCATCGAGTTCCTGAAAGAGGAAGGTTATGAATTCAAGGTGTTATAATCTTTGAAAAAACAGAAACTTCGAAAAGAGCAGAGCTTCCTGATAAGAAAGAAAAGGTTTCTGATGAATAAAAAAGCTCCCTGATAAGAAAAAAAATATAAGCCGAGGTATTATGCCCCGGCTTTTGTAGTTTAAAGCCCGTTTCGTGCCCAAAATTGAAAGATCCCTCCTCTTTCTTACAAGATGCCAGTGCAACCGCATTTCGCCTGGTAAAGGGCAAAAAGAGGGCAAAACAACCTGCATTCAAAAAGTTTCTGATTCACATTACCATTTCCAACCGTATTTTTTTATACATTTGCAACGGTCTCTTCCGCAGAAAGCCTCCGGGTGGCGAGGGAGAGACGTTTATATTGAGAAGACGTTTACAAGCGTTTGTCATTTGTGTTCAGAACTTCGCAAACTTTGACCTATCGGAATGACTAACAGCAACAAAGACGTCCTCCTGATGTGTATTTATATACATCCGTGCCTCACTTTGGAAAACAAAGGGAGGCTACGGGTGTTGTACATATCGGCGTGGGCTTTCTGCGTTGTTCGTTCCCGATAGTTGGCATTGCGAAGGCCTTGAACACGGAACGGACGAAGGTGAGAGATTCCCACGCCTTTTCTGTATATTCCTGTCAACAATAGATTGAATTGTCCGCCCAACGGGAGTCTGGGGGACACACATAAGCAGAATAGGCACATGATTCATGCGGGACAACTTATTGAACGCACGCTTCACGAACAGGGACGCACCGTCACCTGGTTCGCTACCCAATTATGCTGCACACGCCCCAATGTTTACAAGATATTCCGGAAAGAGAATATCGACATCCACCTGCTCTGGCGCATCTCCTGCATCCTCGGCCATGATTTTTTCCGCGATCTTTCCGACAGCATCAATACCGGAAACTTCCCCAGTGTATCCAAATAGGATACAATTCCGTATCGTTCTTGGAACTATGCCTTCACCCGGTAGTATACTCCTTTCGCATACCTTTGCAGGCATATTAACATATAATCACAAAAGGACATGAAAACGAAAAAACTATTTCTGATTATTGCTCTGGTTGTCAGTTGTGCCGTCGGAGCCCATGCGCAAAAGACGGTCTTCAAGTTTCGTGATGCACAGGCACGTGCAGGCGATGCAGTTACTGAAGTTTGTGTCAAACCCACAGTTGTCGAGGTGAAAATACTGGAAGATAAGGGACGAATCAAGGATGAATGGACACTAAGCAAAGAGGAAGTGGAGATCGCCATGAAAGGAGAACTTGACAACATCCGTGCATGGGGGACGTATCTGTCCACCATCAAATACAACTGCGATGTCATCATGGGAGCCACTTTCAAAGTGGAAGATAATGAAAAAACAGGGGGATACACGGTTACAGTAGTAGGTTATCCCGGCATCTTCGTCAACTGGCATCCTGCCACCCAGGACGATTATGAATGGATACGTCTGCAGAAGTTATCACCCACGGATGGAAAAAGCCAGATAGCACCTGTCGTTAAGAATAAGAATTAATCACTAAAACATAAATAACAATGAAAAAAGTACTATCAATGATTGCCGCACTCTTATTGTGCGTAGGAACTCAAGCGCAAATCGTATCATCCAGAAGTGCAATCGTCAAAACAGAGAAGCAAGCCAGCAGCACACAATGGTTCTTGCGTGCAGGTTTGAATATCATGAACTTCTCCGGTGACGGAGCCGAAGGAGCTGACTCAAACATCGGATATAACGCAACATTTGGCTACCAGAAGCCTTTAGGCAGCACAGGAGGATACTGGGGAATGGAATTTGGACTCGGCTCCCGTGGTTTCAAAGTGGAAGACACGAAGTGCATGGCTCATAATATACAATACTCTCCGTTCACATTCGGATGGAAATTTGCAGTGGCGGACAATGTTCATATCGACCCGCATGTAGGAGTCTTTGCCAGCTACGATTACACAAGTAAAATGAAAACAGACGGGGAGAGCATCAGTTGGGGAGATTACGCAAATTACATGGAAGTTGACTACAATCATTTCGATGCCGGTATGAATATCGGTGTAGGAGTCTGGTACAACCGTTTCAACCTGGATCTCACCTATCAACGCGGATTCATAGATACATTCAGCGATGCCGACGGATTCAAGACCAGTAACTTTATGATTCGTCTAGGTATTGCCTTCTAAGGACAACCAAACCTCAATAAACCATATTATTTATTCAGCGTCCACGATCTTTTCTCTTCGCAAAAAGGGCCGTGGATGCTGTTTTCTTAAAAATAACGGAATATGATGACCAAACGACAATTTCTGGCAATCATGTATCTGCTGACGGGAGTTATCCCGCTGATAGCACAGACTTTCACCGAACAGAAAAAGAGCTATCCCATCAGTGCAGACGGCAATAAATATGTGGTCAGCGGATTTACCCCTTTCAGCAGCATGCAAGACGAGAACATCTACGCTAATGCACTGTTATGGACCATCAAAAATGTCTGTCCGCAGCTACGGGAAGGGATCACAGAGGTAAACGTACCGGCTAAAAACTTCAGTTGCGATCTGATACTTGCCTCGCAAGCAGATTCAAATCAGAAGAATACTTACTATTGCAAAGCCCTGTTTCAAGTAAAAGACGGCAAGTTGGTCTACTATCTTTCCAATATACGGATAGAATCATCAGCAGTGATAATGAAGAAAATCACTCCCATGGAGAAGTTGCAACCGGACAAGAAAGCATCTCACAAAGAAATCATGGATGACTTCGTACAGGTAGAATCGCAAGTATTAAATAAAATGTTCGACTTCATCGTAATGAAGCAACTTTCACCAATCACTCACTGGAATGAAATCAGCATCAACAAGCCGGTGAAAGGCATGACGGAAGATGAATGTCTGCTGGCTTTCGGCAAACCGCAGACTATTCAAGAATCAAATGGAGAAGTGCAATGGATGTATTCCAGCTCGTTCTACCTGTTCTTCAAGAATGGACATGTGGAAACGATTATCAAATAAACCCATAAAACAAATCATCTCAAAATCAAACAATTAAAACAATTTATTATGAAAACAATCTGGAAAGCAACTGTTTGCATAGTTGCAGTATTACTGTCATTCAGCATTTATTCCTGTGGCGATGACGACGATGACACTGTCGGTTCACGCGATTTACTGTTAGGAACATGGAATGGAGTGTACTATCTTTCACAAGAATGGGAAGATGGTGAAAAAGTAAGTGACTCTAAAGAAGATTTTGTAAATGGAACCAATCGTTACTCCATAGAGTTCAAGGAAGATGGTACTTATGTCGAGAAAGACGTTTATAACTCTTCCGGAAGTACTAATTATTATCATGGTACATGGAGTTACTCCGGCAATAAGCTGACTCTCATCGACACTGAAGAAGATAATTACACAGAAGTGTGGACAGTGACCACAATGACAGAAAATGAATTAGTCTATGAACTTCGTGAAAAAGAGAAAGAAGACGGAACGACATACGAATATTACGAACAACACGCTTTTAAGAGATAGCTCAAAAACATTGTAACACAAAAATTTCTTTCTTCTTTAGAAAGACAAGATTAGGCAAAAGTTTCTTTTTATCAAAGAAACTTTTGCCTAATCTATTGAAAAAGACGCATGATATTCAATAACAAATCACTCACTCCGTGACTAAAAAGAAATTAGAGAAGGTATTTCGACATACCCCGACAATCCTCTTTTTGTGACCGTATAAGCGATTTAGCGCATTAATATGCCACCGCCAGCGGAGTACGCAATTTCTGCGCATATTCAGCCATGTATTTATTCCAGGCATCCGGAGTCTTGATAGCCGCCTTATCCCAGGCAGATCCCCAGTAATAAGTATATTCAGCACCCGGCTCATATTCGCTGATAGCGAGCACATGACCGTCGGCTCCACCACGATCTTTCTTTTCCTTTTCGGAAAGAAGAACCACTTTCGCCTCTTTTACCTGTGCAGGGAATGCAGCACCGACAAATATCTTACCGTTTGCACCGCTACGGTCAGTTGTAGGATCTACGTAAGTGATATAGCCATTTGCAGCATCTGCCACAACCGCACCATCCGGTTCGCGCAACACAAGTCCCGTAGTTACCGGCATTGCTTCTTTCAAATTGGTATATGAAACAACAGTTTTATTGAGATAAGAACCTGCATCCAAAGAGATGACACGTGTTTCCACCACATTAGAATCTCCACGGACCACCAGCGGGTTAAATTCCAGCTTCACCGTGAAACGCAGCGGACCATTATCAAGGATTTCCTGTGTGCGATAGCAGTAAGGATAGATAATAGTGTCACCTGCCATCAAAGCGGCAACGCCGGCGCCCAACGTGGGACCTACGGCATAGCAATCCATACCGTATCCATGATCGATATGGTAAGAGATGGCATTCTGCAATTCGGAAGCGGCTTTCGGATCTGTCTTTTTCAGTTCGGCTATCTTGGCACGCTTTTCAGGATTAAGCTCTTCAGCATACAGAGATTCCAAAATCGGCTCCGTAGTATTATACTTCGTAAAAAGATCATAGCCAAAACCACGTTCTCCACGAGCCTGCAAAGCAGGACCATAAGCACGGAATCCGCCAAGATCATTCTCCCAGGCAACGTCGTCCAGACGTTCGGGGTAGTATTTACCGCAAGCAATGACATCAAAAGGTGCCGGTGTGCCCGGTTGAATGGTATAAGTAACCGCACTGTTTCCCCCTACCGTAACGGGGAAGACCACCTTCTCATCATACGTCACCTGATAAGGCACTTGCTGACCATCGACGTCAAGCACCACAATCTGTGCCGTATCCGCCAGTTTCAATTTAGCGACCACATCGCTCATCGGCACTTCAACCATCTCCCCTGCCCGTTCAAGAGCCAAAGGATTGGTCACTGTGACTGTCATCGACTGCTTGCTGTCGGCACAAGAAGCAAAACCAATCAAGGCTACAGCAAACAGAATTAATATCTTTCTCATAATTAGTCTACATTGAATGAATAACATATACTTTGCAAATCAGAGGCTATTATATCCGGCATGTTGGATGTATAGATCCAACGCGTCAGCTATATATATCCAACGTGTTGGAGCTATATGTTCAACACGTTGGGCATATATGTCCAATAAATCGGCCATATAGCTCCTGCAAAGGGAATAATAAAAAATAAGGTGACAGATGAAAAGAGGATGCTCTTTGCCATTCTATCACCTTACCGGAATTTCTTCTATCAGCTATTATTTCGGTTGTTTTCCGATATAAGCAAGAATACCACCATCTACGTAGAGAATGTGACCGTTAACAGCGTTAGAAGCTTCAGAAGCAAGGAACACGGCAGGACCTGTCAGTTCTTCCGGATCCAACCAACGACCGGCAGGAGTCTTAGCGCAGATGAATGAATCGAATGGGTGGCGGCTTCCGTCTGCCTGCGGCTCACGAAGAGGAGCAGTTTGCGGAGTAGCGATGTAACCCGGGCCGATACCATTACACTGGATGTTGTATTCACCATATTCAGAACAGATATTGCGAGTCAGCATCTTCAAACCACCCTTAGCGGCAGCATAAGCAGATACAGTTTCACGACCCAATTCAGACATCATAGAACAGATGTTGATGATCTTACCTGCACGTTTTTCCATCATAGCCGGCAAAACAGCCTTAGCAACGATGAACGGAGCATTCAAGTCGATGTCGATTACACGACGGAAATCAGCAGCATCCATCTCGTGCATAGGAACACGACGGATAATACCTGCGTTATTTACAAGGATATCAATTGTACCTACTTCTTTTGCAATCGTAGCAACCATCGCCTGAACAGCCGGTTCGTCTGTCACGTCGCATACGTAACCGTGAGCTTTGATACCTTTTGCAGCATAAGCAGCCATACCTTTGTCTACCAACTCTTGATTGATGTCGTTAAAACAAACTTTAGCGCCTTGTTCTGCAAATGCAGAAGCAATAGCAAATCCGATACCATAAGAAGCACCTGTAACGAGAGCTACTTTACCTTCCAAAGAAAAATTCAAAAACTGATTCATAATTCTTTTTGTTATTAAATTAGGAAAACTATTGTAGTTGTTATTTCAAATCTGTAATCAACGAGAAGTCCTGATCGCCGTAGTCGAGGTTCTCGCCACCCATTCCCCAGATAAAGGTATAGTTGTGGGTAGCAGCAGCCGAGTGGATTGACCATTCGGGTGAAAGAACGGCCTGATCGCCTTTCATCCATACGTGACGCGTCTCGCCTACCTCACCCATAAAGTGGCAGATAGCATGATCTTCGGGAATTTCGAAATAGAAGTAGGCTTCCATACGACGGCTGTGTACGTGTGCCGGCATCGTGTTCCACACACTTCCCGGAGCGAGTTCCGTCATACCCATCTGCAACTGGCAGGTAGGCAACACCTGATTCACCAACATCTTATTGATGTTGCGGTGATTGGAACCTTCCAAAGAACCCATTTCGGCTACTACGGCATCGGCTTTCGTCACCTTACGGTCAGGATAATTGCGATGTGCAGTCAGTGAGTTGAAGTAGAATTTAGCAGGATGAGCAGCGTCTTTGCTTTCGAAAGTCACTTCGCGGTCGCCCGAACCCAGATAAAGAGCTTCTTTATAGTCCAGTTCGAACTCTGCGTCGCCTGCTTTCACAATACCGGGACCGCCAACATTGTAGATACCCATTTCGCGACGGGTGAGGAAGAACGGAGCTTTCAGCGGATCAATCGCTTCGAGCGTCAGCACCTCTCCTACCGGAAGCGCACCACCTACCACCATACGGTCGTACATGGAATATACCATATTTACTTCATTGGGGACAAATATCTTTTCGATTAAGAAATCTCTGCGGATTCTTGTTGTATCATAACTTTTTGCATCTTCCGGATGCGCAGCATAGCGAATTTCATAGTTCGTTTTCATACCTTATTTATTTATAGTTATTGAATAAGTTCTCTTTCTACGTGCACTTCGTTTACGTACACGATGCAAAAATAGCAAAAGAAAACGGGTTTACCTTGCAATTTTGTTCCAATTATCCACCAAAAATGTCCAGAATCCGTGCAATGTATACTTTTTTAACGAACTATAATACGTTTTGGGAGAGATTTCTACTTAATGCAATGAAAAAAAGAAAGAAGCCTCTATCACTCGAGCCGCAAGAGCAAATAATATAAAATATGGAACAAGAAAAAGCATCTAATTTGCCAATTCAGCTAATAATTAGCAGTCTACACCGTTAAAATTGCATAAATAGGAGGCAATGTATTATAACACTAATTATAATATATTAGTTTTGTAAATGTTTAAATAAGCAAGCAAAATCAACAAATACGTCAAGATATACAACTTATGACAATTATTAAAGGACGGACAGAAGATACTTTAATAAAGATAGGAGTGATATGTATTTACATGCTTCTATCCATTAACCTAACTTATGCCCAAATAAAAAATATAACAGGAATCATCATTGATGAGGAAAGCCGGGAACCATTGACAGGTGCTTCCGTCACAGTGAAAGGCAGTCGGCAAGGCTGTATTTCAGATCTGGATGGAAAGTTTACCCTCCAACAAACCCTCCCCGGACAGCAAATGCTGGTTATTTCTTACATAGGATACCAAACCATCGAAGTGCCTGCCCGGCATAATATGATGGAAATCCGGTTGCGTCCGAACGTAAACGAACTGGATGAAGTAGTAGTGCAGGTGGCGTATGGCACTGCCCTCAAAAGATCAATTACCGGGGCTGTTTCCGTAGTGGACAGTAAGCAAATCGAAATGCGTCCGGTCAGTTCTGTTATCTCCGTGCTCAACGGAGCGGTACCGGGGCTACAGATAATTGACGGAGTGGGGCAGCCTGGTATCGAAGCGGAAGTTCGTATCCGGGGATACAGTTCGGTGAACGGAAGCAATAAGCCGCTTTACGTGGTAGACGGTATACCCTATACGGGATGGATCACCGATCTTAATCCGGCAGACATAGAAAGCGTCAGCGTACTGAAAGATGCTGCTTCATGCGCATTGTACGGTAGCCGGGCTTCGAATGGTGTGATTTTAATTACCACCAAAAAGGCGAAGAAACAGGGAGTTTCCCTTCAACTGGACATTCGCCACGGCTTCAGCGCGCGTGGACAGGGTGATTACGAACGTATGAATGCCAATCAATTCATGGAAACGATGTGGCAGGGGTATCGCAACCAGCTTATCAGCAACGGCAGTAGTCCCGAAGAAGCGACCATCGCCACCAACAATGACATTATCAGCAAAGTAGGAATCAACATCTATAACAAAGCCGATAATGCCCTTTTCGACGCAAACGGTCATCTGGTATCCGACGCCCGGATACTGGACGGATATAAGGACGATCTCGACTGGCATTCTCCCTACACACGTAACGGTCACCGCCAGGAATACAACCTAAGCGGAGAATCCGGCAATGAAAAGAACCGGATCCGTTTCTCGCTAGGCTATCTTAATGAAGACGGATATACCAGGAAAAGTGATTTCAATCGTCTTAGCGGCTCACTCAACGCTGACTTCACCCCACGCCCATGGCTAAAAACGGGCTTGTCGCTCGGAGGCACTCACCAGAAAACGAACTGGGATATAGGAGCCGCCGGAAGTGCGCGATCCAATAACCTGTCGAATGCATTTTACTTTGCACGGAGAATAGCACCTATCTATCCGGTGCACCTCCACTATACAGAGGATGTATTTGCCAGCGACGGCTCATTGCTTCATTCCAAAGGAGATTATATCCTGAACGAAGAAGGCGGAAAACAATATGATGACGGTTCGGAAAGCCGTTCGGAATCGGATGCCGCCAGCAATGGACGCCATCTACTGTGGGAAAGCGAAAAGAACAAGTTGTGGAACGCTGCCAATACCTTGCAAGGAAATGCCTATGTGGACGTTTCTTTCCTACGCGATTTTACATTCTCATTGAAAGGCAATATCAGCCTGCGCAATATCGAGGACAGCCAATACGGAAATGCGGAAATAGGCGCTTACAAGGACACTGGTTTTATCAGCAAGATCGATCAGGAATATAAGGAATACACCCTGCAACAGCTACTGGCATGGAAACACCAGTTCGGCAGGCATTTCGTAGAATGGATGGTGGGGCACGAGAACTATGATTACAAGCTTAATTTCGACGCCATACAGAAAAAGAATGAGAGCTTTCCCGGAATAGACGAACTTTCAAATTTCACCACCACAACTTACAGTGAGGGATATAAAGACACCTATCGTACAGAGGGTCACTTCACACGGGCCCGGTATGACTACAACGAAACTTATTTTGCCGAAGCTTCTTTCCGGCGCGACGGTTCCTCCATCTTCCATACAGACCATCGCTGGGGTAACTTTTGGAGCGCAGGTATCGGTTGGATGCTTTCCAACGAAGCGTTCCTGAAAAACGTGTCGTGGCTGAACCGCCTCAAGTTACGGGTTTCTTACGGGCAAGTGGGAAACGATAACTTCGGAAGCAGTAATGGCCTGTACCAGTGGATGTCTCTCTACGGCTCTGCCGTCAACGGTGGAGAAGCCGCTTACTACAAAGTGCAGAACGAAAACCCGGAACTAAAATGGGAAACGAATTCTTCGCTGAATATCGGTCTGGAAACTCGTCTTTTCAACCGTGTGAACCTAAGTTTCGAATACTATAACAAGCATTCGGACGACTTGCTGTTCAAGTTTATCCAACCACTATCTGCCGGTGCCACTGACTCATCGACAGGCCTTTCCACCGTCTGGCGAAACATTGGAGACGTTTCCAATAAAGGATGGGAATTCTCTGCCGACGGGGATATCATCCGCAACCGGGAATGGGAATGGAATGTAGGTTTGAACCTTTCCAAAGTGAAAAACAAGATCGGAAAACTGCCGGATAAAGATCGGGAAGAGGGAATTACGAACGGAGATTTCCAGAAGTTCAAAGAGGGACACAGCATTTATGAATTCTGGCTGTACCAGTATGCTGGCGTAGACCAGATGACAGGTCGCAGTGTATATCTGCCGGACTTCAACGCTTATTACATTGCCGGAGAGGATGGAAAAACACCCGTAAACGGAGAAGAGAGCACCGAAGGCAAAAATCCGATTCCGACAGACAGTTGGGTAGACATCAACGGACAATATTATACAGGCGACCCGAGATATGCACGCAAAGACTGGTCGGGCAGTTCATTACCGAAGATAAACGGCTCGGTCACCACCTCTCTCCGCTGGAAAGACCTGACTCTGTCCGCCCTGATGATTTTCAGTTGTGGTTCCAAAGTCTTCGACCAGCCTTATCAGACACTGACATCGGTAGGCGTACATTCATTGACTCCCGATTTACTGAATGCATGGACAGCAATCCCCGAAGGCATGACGCCCACATCGCCCAACCGTCTCGATCCATCGGGTATTCCGCAAGTGAATCTGGATGCAACAATCAATGGATATAACAGTCAGAAAGCATCTACACGCTATATTGTAAGCGGCGACTATCTAAGCATCAAGAACATCACCCTCTCCTATCGGCTGCCCGCCACATGGAGCAAACGATTGACACTCGGTGGCATCCGTTTGCATGCTGCCATAGAGAATGTCGCCCTGTTCAGCAAACGCAAAGGACTGAACCCGGTACAGACCTTTGACGGAATCGTCAACAATTATACGAGTATCGCCCGTGTTTTCTCGTTCGGAGTCAACATTAACTTATAGCCCTATGAAGAAAGAAGCCATACACATGAAATTCATGAATCACTCCATAGAATTCTGCCTGCTCCTGACGCTGTTGTGTTACTCCTGCGCCAGCGACTATCTGGATACCGCCCCTACCAATCAGGTATCTCCTGCCGATTTATTCAAGGATGAAGCATACGCTGCCTACGCCGTCAGCGGATTGGAGAAGTTGATGAAAACCACTTACCCCACTAATAAACTCGATGGCGTGTCATTCAACGGTGAAGGTTCTGTCAAACTGATGTATGCCGAGTATCAGGGGGCTGACATGTATTGTCCCCGCAACAATTTCTATACGATATTCAACGGGGCTTCTCATGCCATACCTACCAGTGGTTACACGGAGTATATGTGGCATTATTACTACAAAGTAATCAGTAATGCCAACGCTATTATAAACTATGTCGACCCCGAAGGTAGTCATAAATTCAAATATATCTATGCGCAGGCACTAACCTACCGTGCCTATTGTTATCTGCAACTGCTGCAGTTCTACTCGCCACGCTGGTGTGATTCGCAAAACGGCAGTGCTGACGGGGTGGTTCTCCGGCTCAATACATCTTCTACCGGCGACTGTCCTCTTTCTTCTATGCTGGCCTGCTACGAACAGATTTACAACGACCTTAACCAGGCCATCACCTATTATCAGGCATCCGGAATTGCCCGCAAAGAAGACGAGAATCACAAAATCAATGTGAATGCCGCTTACGCCACCTATGCCCGTGCCGCACTCACCCGTGAGGATTGGAGTACTGCCGCCCATTACGCTGCACTGGCACGTGCCGGTTATCCGCTTATGAATGCCGATGAATATTTCGACGGATTCAGTACCGTCAACCGCGAATGGATATGGAGTATCTATGACAGTGAAGAAGAATCGCTGGGAAACTCATCCCTCGCCGCACGCCTTGCATACAACTCCTCCTCTACTCTTGTATGCACTTATCCGGCCTGTATCAACCGTGAACTGTACGATGCATTACCGGAAAGTGATATCCGTAGGGGACTTTTTCTCGATCCGCTCGAATATACTTATAACACGGGTGGTATAACAAACAATGGTCTGGGCGGAAGTGCACTCACCAGTTACGCCCAAGGGTTGTATCCCGACCTGAATACTTCAGCAAAAATATACGCTTATATGTCGTTCAAATTTAAGTGTATCGACAAAGTAGGTGCCATGCCTTTCAACCTTTTCCGCAGTTCGGAGATGTATCTCATCGAAGCAGAAGCCAACTGCCACCTGACGCCTCCAAAAGAAGCGGAAGCAAGGCAATTACTGAAAGAACTGATCCGCGACAGCGGACGCGACCCTCAATATACTTGCGACAAGAGCGGTCAGGCACTGCTCGACGAAATAAAGTTCTACCGCCGCATCGAACTATGGGGCGAAGGATTCAGCTGGTTTGACTTCAAACGGCGCAAAGACACCATCGTACGCCACACCTTCGAAGACGGAGGAAACTACATGACCAACGCAGCCGTAACTATCAACCCGGAAGACGCCAACAACTGGATGTGGGTGATTCCCGCCAAAGAATACGAATATAACAATGCCATAAATAAACAATAAGAACACTGTAAATCCATAGTAATCAAGATGAAAATAGTCAGGTACATCAGTATATGTTTGTTGTTCACCTTTATCGGATCTCTCCTTCCAACCAAGGCGCAGGACAATCCGTACAAGATAGACCACTCTCTTTATCTACTTTATGAGGAGGCAACTAAACACCGTAACAACGCAACCGGACTGGAAATAGCTGATACTATCTATACCAAAGCCATCCGGATCAACGATAAAAAGGCACAATGCCTCGCTCTTACCATTCCGGTAATCTACTATTTCAATAATGGGAAAACGGAATTACTGGAGAAAGCAATCAGCAGGCTTCAGGAAATATCCCGAAAGAACAACTACCTGCAATATTACTACTTTGGCAGCATCTACAAAGTTAATTACCTGATGAACACAGGTAATACCCTGCGCGCGCTCCAGGAGGCTGAACTGACCAAAGAACAGGCATTTGCCGACGACTATCCCTACGGTATCTCCACTTGCCTGCGAATGATGGGAAACATTTACTTTGCGCGCAGGGAAAACCGGACGGCACTGGATTACTACCAACAATCACTGGTATACACACAGGAGAAGCTCCCTGAACAGGATATATCTTATATATACTGGAACATATCCATGCTCCAACAAAACCTGAAACAATATGAAGCAGCCTACGAGAATGCCGAGAAAGGAATCAAGTGTGCCAAGACTTCAACCAACAAATATGCCTGTATGCTGCGCAAATGCACACTTTTATACGCGCTCGACAGGGAGGAGGAATTCAAAAGCTATTATCAGGAATGTTTAAAAGCGACCGAAAAACATGGTGAAACCAGAAGGAATGAACTGAATAAGTTGAAGATATACAATTATATACTCAACCAACAATATGATAAAGCGCATGCTCTCGCCGACTCCACCTCTATCTTACATGAGAGAATAGCTTTTCAGGCAAATATTTACGCAAAAGAGCAGAAGTACAAAGACGCTTACCAGGCGCTTCAGAAGCTCCAGAGTTTACAGGATTCTCTGAACCAACTCATACAGACTGCCGACCTGTCGGAACTGAATGTGCGTATCGGCAACGAACAACTGAAAAGAAAAGCGCAAGCCTTGCAGCTGGAAAACACACAATTAAACCTGCAAAAGACAACGCTCGAACTGCAACAAACAAAATCACAAGTGGAAATCGAGAAGATGAACGCCGAAAATAACGAGCTACTACTAAGAAACCGTAACCTGGAGCTTGCACAATTCAAAGCGGAAACCGAACGTACACAGAGTCTTATGGTAGCTAAACAGGCAGAATCCGAACGCCAGCTGATGATATTGAAATTCATCCTGATATTCTTCTGTTTCTTTGCCATAGCCCTCACACTCTACCTTTATCTACGCAGAAAATCAATCAGACAACTGCAAGAGAAAAACGAAGAACTGACGATTGCCCGCGACCGTGCCGAACAGGCAGACAAGATGAAGACTCATTTCATGCAGAACATGAGCCACGAAATCCGTACCCCGCTCAATGCCATCGTAGGATTCTCACAATTATTATCCAACCCGGATCTGCCATTGGAAGATGAAGAAAAGCTAGAATTCAGCTCGCTCGTCCAACACAACTCCGAGCTGCTCACCACGCTTGTCAACGATATTCTTGACCTTTCCGCACTGGAAAGCGGCAAATACACCATGAACCTGACTTCCTGCCATTGCAACGAAATGTGCAGGCTCATACTCTCTACCGTGATGGATCGAAAAGCAGAAGGAGTGAAGCTTTATTATACCTCTGAAGTGGCAGACGATTTCCAGATCACCACAGATGAGCAACGCCTGCAACAAGTGCTTATCAACTTCCTTACCAACGCAGAGAAGCACACGGAAAAAGGGGAAATCCATCTGCATTGCTCACTGACCGAGCATCCCGACAGAATCACGTTCTCTGTCAGCGACACCGGACCGGGCATTCCTGCCGATAAGATGGATAGTGTATTCGAACGCTTCAAGAAGTTGGATGAGTTCAAACAGGGATCAGGACTGGGACTAAATATATGCCGCACCATAGCCGAACGATTACATGGAGAAGTTAAAGTAGACAAGAGCTACACCAATGGTGCACGTTTTTTGCTTATACTGCCATTAAAATAAGATTAGCTATTGACTTTCCTCTTTTTATTTTGTATCTTTGAGGAACAGAAAAAGAAAAAAGTAATATGAGTTATATAAAAATCAAGACATAATAACACATTATCAAAACATATATTTCCATATATGGAAGAACCGAATGGGAGAAAATCAGTATTGATTTTCTCCCATTTTGTATATATAAATCACAAACATTCTGATAATTCTCTGAAAATAGTTTCTAATAAACTCAGATACCGTTCTTAATAAACTCTCCCACTATTTATTAAAAACAGTATTCGGATTTATTATAGAACTGTAAATATATTATTGCTAACAATATAGAAGTCTATTCAAATATGAGTAAGGCAAACATCGAAACAGTCAATATTACGTACAAATAAGCTATAACAAATTTCTTACATCCTAATAGAGGGATACTTCTTCAAGGCATATAAAGATTCATCAAAAGACGGGAAATAGGTACGTGACCATAAATAGATCATCGTATTAGCTTAAGAGGTGACTTTGTATCCACACAAAAAGAAAAAGCCCCGAAAGATATTCTCTTTCAGGGCCTCTCTTGTTGTCCTACCAAGATTCGAACTTAGACAAACAGAACCAAAAACTGTTGTGCTACCATTACACCATAGGACAAACTCATTGTGCTTTCTGTTAAAAAGCGGTGCAAAGATAGAGATTTGCAAGCAAACCTCCAAATATTTCGTTCACTTTTTTATATTCTATCGAGTGAATCGTGCATTATTACTTTGCAATCAGCAGATAATAGTTCTTTTTACCGCGCTGAACAAGCAGATATTTCTCATCGAGCAGGTCGGCAGTCGTAATTACCTCATCAAAGGCCGCCAGCTTCTCCTTATTCAACGAAACGCCACCGCCCTGAACCAACTTACGCATTTCACCTTTCGACGCAAATACGGCCGCATTATCAACGAATAGATCAACAGCCTTTACTCCTTCTGCCAATGCATCACGGGAAATCTCAAACTGAGGCACTCCTTCGAATACAGCAAGCAGCGTATCTTCATCCAATTTGCGCAGAGCTTCCGAAGTCGCATTACCGAACAAAATGTTCGATGCGTCTACTGCTGCGTTATAATCATCTTCAGAATGAACCATCACAGTCACTTCCTTAGCCAGACGTTTCTGGAGAAGACGCAAATGCGGAGCTTCCTGATGTTCGGCAATTAATGCTTCAATTTCTTCTTTCTCGATAGAAGTGAAGATTTTAATATAACGTTCGGCATCGGAGTCGCTTACATTCAACCAGAACTGATAGAACTTGTATGGTGAAGTATAGCGAGGGTCCAGCCAGATATTTCCGGATTCTGTTTTACCAAACTTACCACCATCAGCCTTTGTAATCAGCGGGCAAGTCAATGCGAATACCTCTCCCCCATTGGTACGACGGATCAATTCGGCACCGGTAGTGATGTTTCCCCACTGGTCGGAACCACCCATTTGGAGTTTACAACCCTTTGTTTCATACAAATGAAGGAAGTCATATCCTTGAAGTAGTTGGTAAGTGAACTCGGTAAATGACAATCCATCACGCGCTTCACCATTCAGACGACGTTTCACAGAGTCTTTCGCCATCATATAGTTTACAGTGATGTGCTTACCTACTTCGCGAACAAAATCGAGGAAAGTGAAGTCTTTCATCCAGTCGTAATTGTTCACCAGCTCGGCACGGTTAGGTACATCCGACTCGAAGTCGAGGAACTTGGCAAGCTGATTCTTGATACATGCCTGATTGTGACGCAATGTTTCTTCGTCCAGCAGGTTACGTTCTGCCGATTTACCGGAAGGGTCACCAATCATACCTGTAGCGCCACCGATCAGTGCCAACGGCTTATGACCGCAGCGTTGGAAATGACGAAGGATCATCACTCCACAAAGGTGACCAATGTGTAGCGAATCGGCAGTCGGGTCGATACCCAAGTAGGCAGTCACCTGCTCTTTGCTTAACAACTCTTCTGTTCCCGGCATGATGTCCTGCAACATGCCACGCCATCTCAATTCTTCTACAAAATTCATCGTATTACTCTTTAATTATTTGGTTTTTATTGTATTTCAATTCCATGTGCGACAAAAGTACGACTCTTTCTCGGAAGATACAACTCTTACGCCCTAAAAAAGACATTTTGGATATTCCGGCGAATCACCTCACGCAACGCTTCCACTTCTACCCCACGCACCCCGGCTGCCTGACACAGGATATCTTCAATATCAAGCAAGCTGTCATCCGTTTCCAAAAACAGGCGTTCATCGGGGACTATCCGTATTGTTTCATCGGGGTAATATTCTCCAAAAGAAAGATAAAACCCTTTCTTCAACAACTGTACAGCCTGCTCCGGTTTTCCACGAAAGCCATGCCATATCCAAGGTTGTTGAGGGCGAGATTCTTTTTTCACACCCAGCAGTTCTTCCATTGCTTTCACGCAGTGGATAATCAACGGCAAACCGAGCTTTTCCGACAACTTTACCTGTTCCTTAAACACCGCTAACTGAAGCTCCATCGAGGCTTTTGCCAATTTATCCAGCCCCGCCTCTCCTACAGCTACAAACTGCTTTCTCTGCAGCTGCTGTTGAAGAAAGCTCAATTGCTGACTGACATTATTCTCTCTCACCTCCCAAGGATGAATACCGATAGAATAATAAGATCCTCTACCCACAGCCACTTCCACATTCTCTGCCAGAGGCATATACAATGGAGAGTCTGCCAATAACGGATAATTGATGATGGATTTTCCTTGGGAATCAACTTCCTGTTTATGAGTATGGATATCTAAAATATCAGTCACCTTCTTTTTCATTTCCTATTTCTCGTTTCAGTTGTCTCAAGGCACGGGATCATAACCGGAACCACCCCAGGGATGGCATCGCAGAATACGCCGCACAGCAAGATAAAGTCCCTTTATAGGACCATGTTTCTTAATTGCTTCGAGCGCATACGCTGAACAAGTAGGCGTGAACCGACAAGAGGGAGGAGTAAGGGGTGAAATACAAATCCGGTAAAAATAGATGGGAACAAGCAGGAAGAAGGAAAATACCTTTCTCAAAATTCCCGTAACGAATACCCACGCGGTAGATATCCGGGAGTTATGAGGTTTCATGAGAATAGTTTTTCGGAGATGCGCGCAAGCGCTATTTTCATTTTCTCTTCCAGCTCGGCAGTAGCAACAAGCTCGTCCGACAGATAGATAAAGGCAACGGCTAACCGTTGCTCCCGGCGTTGCAGTTCGTCTACCAGAAGAGACTTGTTCTTCCGGTAGGCTTCACGTATCTGGCGTTTCACCCGGTTGCGTTTCACCGCCCGTTTAAAACGACGTTTCGATACACTGATTAATATGGAAGCAGGAGCCTCGCCCTGCTCGACAGGCATATATACAACGCGTATCGGAAAGATGGAAAACGATTTAGAAACACCGCCTTCAAACATCTTTCCGATCAAAATTTTACTATTCAGCCTTTCGGCTTTACACAAAGTATATATACCCACTCTGTTTATTTATTGTTTTCCTTGATAAACATGTCAAGTGCGGCAGTCATTGACGGAGCCTGCACCGTAGGAGCCTCAAGATCCAGACGGAGACCTGCGTCACGTACAGCCTGTGCGGTAGTAGATCCGAACGTTCCGATCTTAATCTCTTTCTGATTAAAATCCGGGAAGTTCTTCTTCAAAGAAGTCACTCCGGCAGGGCTGAAGAACACTAACATATCATAATCAAACTCTTCGTCCGGTGTAAAGTCGTTGCTCACCGTGCGATACATCACAGCTTCCGTATGCTGAATGTTGTTCTTGTCGAGCAGGTTTTTCACATCGTCATTATGTACGTCTGACATCGGAACGAGATACTTCTCCGTTTTATGCTTCACGATGGAAGGAATCAGGTCTTCAATCTTTCCAGTAGCTCCAAAGAAGATCTTACGCTTACGATATTGCACATATTTTTGAATATACAATGCAACAGCTTCCGTCACACAGAAATACTTCATAGTTTCGGGAATTGTCACGCGCAATTCAGTACACAAAGTGAAAAAATGGTCAATAGCATGGCGCGAAGTGAATATTACGGCAGTGTGGTCGAGAATCGAAATTTTCTGTTGCCGAAATTCTTTCGCCGAAAGACTTTCAACCTTAATAAAGGGCCGGAAATCTATTTTAACGCCATACTTTTCAGCTATGTCGTAATAGGGAGATTTCTCTGACGCAGGCTTAGGCTGCGACACTAGTACTTTTTTAATTTTCAACGTCCTAAAATTTTATTAGCAAAATATTGTTCATTTGAATCATACCCTGATACAGTAAAAGACAAGGTACTATTTCAAGAGCGCAAAAGTACAAAATTAATAGGAAAAGCCCGCTAAATTGATGAAAAAAAAGCTTTATCCACTTATAAAACATCAATATTTTAGTGAAAATTAAAATAATAGACCCAATTATAACCAAATTCGTTAGACTCAAATCAAAATAAACTAGGAAAAGAACGAACGGAAAAAGGGCAAATCCGACATAATATATGAGCGCAGAATACGATTCCAGCCATATATTTGTCTTATTTTTATCAAAAAACGTCCACCCCAGAAACATATAAAGCAACCATTTTAGTAAGAAATAAGCGAGGCAAAAACCAACGTAAATACCCAGCAAAAGGAGGGAGGATACATGGTCCATCAGAGCAGGACATGTATCATGAAAATAATTGAGAAATGTGATGCCCGACAAGACACAGGTCTGCAATACAAGCACAAGGAGATAACGCACATCAGCCGCCGTAGAGCTATCAAAAATGCTCGTCCGTTCGCGATGTAACACAAAGTCTTTCACCTGTTGGGAGAGAAATTTCTTTCCACGTGCCAAGGCAATGGAGGAGAGAAAGAAGCAAACCAGCAATGTCAGCGCAATAGCATCATCCGTACGGGGAGAGTAGGAGATAGGGGTTCCTTCAAAGCCAGAATCAACCTCTTGTACAGCATGAAGATCGGCCAACTGCAGGCTATCACTGTCTGCCTTTGCCGGACTAATCTGTTTCTGCTGGAGAAGAGACAAGGTATCCGTGTTCTGGGAACTTAGTGTATCACCTATCATATCGCTGCAAATTTACGAATGGAAATATCCCATACAGGAGTCTCATAAAGCAGCTGAACTGCTTCTTCCGGTGTCTGCGCCACTTTCCATATATCACCGTGTTGGCGTCGCATAAAGTTTTCATCGATTGCTTTTTCAAGCATTTCGAGCAATGGATCGAAAAATCTGTTTGTATTGAGAATTATAATCGGATTGAGATACAACCCCAATTGTTTCCAAGTGATAATTTCCAGCAATTCTTCAAGGGTACCGCATCCACCCGGCAAAGCGATGATACCATCACTCAAATTGGCCATCTTCTGTTTGCGTTCGTGCATGGATTCTACCTCGATCAGCTCTGTCAGTCCAGTATGATGCCAGTTTTGTTCCACCATGAAGCGGGGAATCACTCCGGTCACTTCACCGCCATTTTTCAACACAGCATCTGCCACAGAGCACATCAGACCGATACTTCCAGCTCCGTTTATCAAACGGATATGGTGTTCGGCAAGCAGACGGCCGAGAGTCTCGGCTGCTTGAAAGTAAACAGCATCTATCTTGGTACTGGAAGCGCTATATACGCATACGGAATTTATCTGGTTCATCACTCTTTACGGGGTTTATGGTTGTAACGAGTGCAAAAGTACAAAAAAACATAGAATAACAGACTATAGTTCAAACTAACTAGAATGTAAATTGATAAGAGATAGATGGCAGTGCACCATACAAATACATTTTATGCATGCCAATATCAGAGAAATCATAGTCATCTCTACTCGTATAGATAGTAAACACATTTTTTCTGTTATATACATTCATCACAGAAAGAATCAATCGACCTCTTTTGCCAGTTTTACAAGTCATGGATAAATTCAATTCATGAAAGGCAGGAGCACGATAACCATTTCTTGTAGAATAGATATAGAAAGCTGTACCGTTCACCCGGTAATGAGCAATAGGCAATGTCAGATTCATCCCTGAATTGTACGAGAAGGTAGCTGCAAAAGCACACCTCCGCTTACGTCCGGCCTCATAATTCAGAAATATCTTCAAGCTATGTGGACGATCATAGACAGGCGGATATTCCTTATCTTCGAGAGCAGCAATATAATTTCGGGCATGTGAAAGAGTATAGCTAATCCAGCCGGTTAGCCGCCCTCTGTTTTTAGATACATAGAATTCCGCTCCATAGGCCTTTGAATAACCTGTGTTCAACTGTGTTTCTATCTGATTATTTAAAAAGATATTTGCATTATCTACAAAATCAACGATATGATCCGTCTTTCTATAATAAGTCTCCAGAGAAAATGTATACATTCCTTTTTCCAGACTTTTCTCATACCCTAAAGCCACTTGTTTCATCACTGCAGGTTTCAGTTGTCTATTAGCAGGTACCCACATATCTGAAGGAATACCGACAGAGGAATTAGACAACATATGCAGGTTTTGTGAAGACTGCGTGAAAGCTGCATGCAAACGGTTCCCGGTTCCGGGAGAGTAGGACAACTCAGCTCTCGGTTCAGGCATTATGTAACC
Organism: Bacteroides sp. D2; assembly: GCF_025147085.1. Classification (NCBI taxonomy): domain Bacteria; kingdom Pseudomonadati; phylum Bacteroidota; class Bacteroidia; order Bacteroidales; family Bacteroidaceae; genus Bacteroides; species Bacteroides sp. D2. Next base: position 1,338,039 of record NZ_CP102261.1, read on the forward strand.
CTTTTGCTTGAGTTCTCCCACTTTAGGAGTATAAAAAACGGGGAAACGAATTCCTCCACTCAGCCGCCATACTGATGAAATCTTATAGGTTGCTTCTCCATAGGCTGCCATATCCAACAGGGACCGCCTATCCATTCGATAAGGAACCACATTACTAAAGTCTCCCCAGCTACTAATACTCCCAGGCATTGTGGTAAATACATGCGCAGAGAGACCACTCCTGATATGCAGTACATTGTTAACAGCATAATCTGCATCATATTTCAATTGATAAGATTGGATATTCGATTTCCATAAGAACTTCATTCCATCTGTTATTGATTTATAGCGATAATAATAATTGCTAAAAATAGCACTGAAGTTTCCCGACAACCGATCTGTCCAAACATGATTCCATCGGAATGTAGCAGTAGTATTTCCCCAATTCATACCATAACTGCGTACCAGTTGATTAAAAAAAGTATGATCGCCGCCATTATATACTGAAAAGAAAATCCGGTTCCGGTCATTTAATGTAGAATTAATTTTGGCGTTCACATCATAAAAGCTCATTTTAGTACCACGAAACTGTTTCAGTACGTTAAGTACAGCTCCCGGATAAGCAAACCTACCAGCTACCAGGTAAGATGTTTTCCCTTTCTTTATCGGACCTTCCAACTGGATTTTGGAGGCGACAACTCCAATTGTAGCACTCCGGTGTTTCTCCTGATTGTTTCCTTCGCGCATTTTGACATCAATAACAGACGAAGTTCTTCCACCATACTTCAATGGAAAATAAGATTTATAAAGACTCACTTGCTGTATAGCGTCATTATTGAACACAGAAAAGAAAGACAATGCATGATTCGGGTTATAAACCATTGCCTCATCCAGCAATATCAAGTTACCCCATTGATTACTCCCTCGAACAGATATATTATTGGAACCTTCATTGCCACTAATGACTCCCGGAAGATATTGTAATGACTTCAATACATCAGGTTCACTTCCTAAAGTGGGAAGTGCCTGAATATCTTTCTGGTTCAATGTCAACTGTCCTCCTGCTTTCTGATTTCCCATTACCTCTACATCACTTAGTTGATAGTTATCGGGCATCAAAGCAAAATTATGAACCGAATTTGCAGTCAGAGTCAACGTATCCATTTGGGTTACATAGCCCAGCATCGAACATCTTAAGACACAACGTCCACCTTTAATACGAATGGAATATAGCCCATACGTATTGGCAGCTACTCCTGTTCTCGACATCAGGTCTCCAATGTTAGCATCCGAGAGCACTTCTCCGGTTTTTCTGTCGGTCACACGACCTCTGACAGTAATCGTCTGAGCATTACATATGGTGAAATTTCCACAGCAGGATAATATAAATAATAACAGGTATTTTTCCATCAAATCCTATGTTTCTTATAAAAATAGATTTCAGAGATAGCACTGACACGGAATATTCCATAAGCACCATTATCAATGTTACTTTTTACAGAGGTCGGACGCGGAGAGAAAGTTCCACCATCCGAACGTATTTGCTTAATCATTTGATCAAACACCTGATAGCAATTTTCAGATATGGACTGCATTTTTATCCAAATGGAATCACTTACAGGATAGCTAAACCCCGGACGATTAGGGAGTACAAACTGCTCTCCCTCGCTCACAACATAGTCTATCACATTTTCCGCCAAATATTCATCATCCAAAATAGAATATGGCCAACCGGCACTATTCGTTGTTCCATAATATAGATTATAAACAGATGCGACACGAAGCACTTTTGAAGAACAAAAATCTGTTTTAAGCAAATAATAGTTATGCTCTTCAGGAGGATTATAAAAACTGATACATGGAGTTTCATTAGGTTCACCTTCTCCAGTATCAATACGTTTCATTACTATTTTGTCTATTGGAGTTTTAGGCACCATCCGCTCACATGCTGTATATTCCTTTCCTTTGTATTTGATATGAAGTTCGTAGGTATGATTTTCAACTCCATAAATCTTATTAGTAACATAAAGTCCACCAGGCGTTTCACCAGGAAGCCATTTCATATAAACAGTAACATCTTTATCTCTATAGTGATCATAAAATCGAAAATCCTGATAACCAGTCAATTTGGCATTCTGTAATGTATCTCTTATACCTGTTGTCAAATCAACAATAACAATTTCTGCATCATTAATCCTATCAAAACTACGATTTTCAGGGTATTTCAGTTTAGTTGACGGTTTACTTAATACAAAATAATAGGGTGGGGGTTCATCGGTTATCACTCCATCAAATACTATGGCATCTTCCGGGATCGGCATACCTACATCAAACGGCTCCTCACAAGCAATACAAAGATATAAAGCCTGCATTAGAAACAGATAAGTTATCTTATTCAGATTAAAGTAAAGTCTCATCTTTTATCTTTTGTGTTATAGTTCATACTCCAATAGTCTGGACAATTCTTCATAGCTGTTTGTGACGTACACCAAACGATCATTAATTATGATGGTAGGAGTAGCCATCAGCCCCCTTTCTACTAACTGATTGATGACCTTATCCATCTTCTTATATTTGTCAGAAGAATGTAAGTAGGCATCAAATTCTGTCATATTCAATCTTTTAGACTTTGCTAAGTTATATATAAAAGCGGAATCTGCTACTCCTGAATAGTTAAATATAGTATCATGAAAAGTCCAGAATTGTTTTTGCTCACCAGCAGCCTCACATGCCAAAGCTGCTAACGAAGGAGCATCTGCAAAATGCACAAAACCAAATTTAACCCGCTCTTTATAATTGTCATAGAGCTTGGACAATGTCTTTTCAAATTGTACACAGCGCTCACAATTATAATCAGAGGCAACAATAAAAGAAACAGGAGAGTCTAAATTCCCCCTATAATATACACACAAATCCCTCACAACACATTCCGGCTGTTTTGGAGGATATAAAAATCTTTTAATATCCGCCTTTTGATATAAAGAATCAACCAATGCCTGAACAATCCGACTCCGAAGTTTCTGTTGATAAGATAGTTTCTCCTCCAAAGAACCTTTCACTAACGGGATTAATTCACCTTTTACATAAAAGCTTTGTGTATTAAATCCATATCGTTTTTTCAAACTATCCTGCCCTACACATATTTTCTGCTGAACAAACCAATCGATAAACTCTTCCAAAGACATGTTTTCTTCTTTAGCTGCATCTTCTAACAGTTTCTGTTTGATCAGACCTGCAAGTACCCGGCTTTTGATTTCATACGCTGTATTCAATATATCAAAAATCTCTTGTTTACTTTGAGACGCCAATTCTGAAAGAAGAATCTGTTCTCCATTCACTTCTGTAACAACATCATTCTTATTTATAACAGGAGTATTGCAAGCAATAAAAAGAAAAGAGAAGAGAAAGAAATACAATATTTTCATGTCTATATACTAATTAAATCAATTCTTATTGGCAAGTTTTACCAATAAGAATTGATTATAAACAGATTAATTACTAGATAACTGATCGCACCAATTTTGTGAAATTCGTTTTATCCGTATTAAGACATACGTGATATCTTGTATTTTTATCCAGTTGGACTCCATAAAATGTACCATGCGGATCACTTTGATGTTGGTGTCCCATCCATACTTGTGCCCAATTTTTATTATTATGATCTTCATCATCAAAATACAAATTACCTGAAGCCATATCAGCAGGAGCAATGACCCCATAATTAATACCTGCAGGTCCCATTGGAATATCCCCCCATTTAGTCATATTCCTATTTATATTCCATGCCAATGTAGCATTAGAATCTAATTTAGACATTCCAGAAATGTGCATTACATCATAATAATTAGGATCATCAGACCACACACCATTATGACCACCATCTTCCGTATCATGATAACGGACCAATGTCATAGTTTCTAAAGGTACATCCTCAAACAAAAAGACTCCCCCCGGATAACGAAATCCCGCATCCACCATACAAAATTCGAGACGCATATTATCTCCACCATCAACATACGTATCTCCAACATTACCACTTACGCTAGTTTTACTATTTCCGTTTTCACAATCAATTTTTATTGATAAATACTTGTAATTACCACAAGAACCAACCCTGAAAACTCCGACCCTAGGCGATGTTGCACCATAAGCCGTACGCATTACCTTCTCTTTAGCAACTTCCATACGTCCCATAATTAATTGTCCTTCAAAACCTGAATGGAATCTTCATCACCCGAAGTTTCGCATTTTAGACCATTATCACCCGCTTCTAACGTACCTAGCTCATACTCATTGTTCAAGCCATTTAATTCGGATTCTGTATCCAGTAATACAGAACTTCCTGCACAAGAGCAGCATAAAGCTACCATTGTTCCCAAAACCAATAGTTTTTCTTTCATCTTGGTTAAATTTAAATTTGTTTTTATTTAAGAGAAAATCTCTGAAAAGTATTTTTCATCCAAATACATTATGGCAATATCTATTTAACAGGATAAATTATTTATTCATCCCATTCCATATTTTTAGAATAGCCATAGTAGATTAAAATAGATGTCGATTAAACAACATCTACGAACTCCCCAAAAAGTTATTAGGAAAAACAAAAATTGAATGCGAACGCATTTGAGTAACATCCTTCAAAGCTACCCAACCTCTCTTAATTTGTTCCATCGCATAAATACTTATACTTGATTGGAATAAGATAGCTGATAATAAAAAGAATAGAAGTTTCATTTCCATGATGTCTGTGTGTTAGGTTCTGTGTGTCAAAAGTACGTAAGCATAATGAAAGAAACGAATTTCACTTGGTAACATAAGTAACAGTAGCGCATAAAATAGGAAACAAGAGGTTACACACACAAATTATCTAACAGATAATCCTAATAATATATTCAAATAGCTTAGCAGTCATCCCATTTACCTCATCATACCCCATCAAAAAAAATCTTGGACTTCTTATTCAGAAGTCCAAGAGCTTTTCTCACAGAGAATACATCTATCACAGATTTCTCATCTACTAACAGGTGTATCACATTGTTGCTGAATGAACTTCATTATCCGAACTATAAAATCGTTCGAACACCCTACCAGTAGTATTTCAGCACACAACTAAAAAAAGTGATTTTAATTTTACGTTTCAATATACCTTAATGGACCTTTCACAAGGCTTATTAAGCCCACGAATAAAAGTTAACCGATTCTTTCCCCTTTCGGTCATCTAAATCGTCATTTCAGCAATGCGCCATATATTTCAGCAGCGGGGCTTCAACAGTTAATGATTTAGGTATATCATCTTATGTTAGTTGCAAATAATATATATTCCAAAGATTTAATCTAATTCAAAATCTCCGATAAAGGCTTCCTTCGGAAGTTGTATCTCCAAAGTATATTTACCTTTTTCCTCACCTGCAAGATCAATATAAACCTTATCTACATTTAAATCAGTAGATGTATAAACGACTTCTCCTGTCTCTGCATCCTTGATGGTAACAGTTACAGTAGGAACAGTAGAAAGAAGGTCAATAGTCAACAATGAGTTTTCAATAAAAGCATCAGGAGAAACAGGAATAGACCGATGTTGCACCTGAGTTTTAGTTCTTAATTTAATTTGGCGTGCAGTTACCATTTCATCCGCATAAGAAAACATACTTACTTGAAGTAAAACTGTCAACAACAAAAAAGGTAAAAATTTAGCTTTCATAATAAATGGGTTTAAAATTTCGCTCCAAAAATACACAGATGAAACAAAAGAAACGATTTTTATGTGGTAACAATGGTAACAGCAAGTTATTCAAAAGCAAAAAGAGCAAAAACGAATCAATATATCTCACTGATTATCAGCACCAAAAACACGTTCAAAAATTTGTGTATCCATTTTATTCTTTATACGATTTTTACGTGTCTTAAGAGCATCTGACGTAGCATCCATTAGCTCCATCATGACAGTTTTTGAACAACAAAGCAATGAAAGAACACAATAAAATACATCATCACCAGTTAAAGCCGGACAACGTTCTTTCAGATTTACCATCACATCAACGAATGCATTAGAAATGGTAGAACGTATCTCCTTCCTTAAACTACGCATTGCCAATAATTGTTTCGGAGTTGCTTTCTCTAGTATTTCTAATTGTTCATAACAATCTGTTGTTTTAAGTACAGATATACATAATTGAATCTGTTGTTCTGTCAACTCCGACCTTTTCTTATCTATATGCTCTTTATTAGATTCAGACACTTCCTCTTCTTTTAACAACATAGTATCCACTCGCTTTTGAGTTAGTTCGTGTTGCAAAGCTATATAATACTTCTTTCTTTTTCTGTCATTCCACATAAAATAGAAAACGCATATAATCATCAAAGAAAAAAATGCAGTAATCAAAATGAAAATCAGCGTTCTAGTACGCTCCGACAACAATCTCTTATGTTCTTCTAATTGATGTTTATCCATAAGTCGATTAAGTTCCTCATTGTCTGTCATAAATTGAATAGAATCATAAAGTTTCTTATATGCATCCATGTTCTCTGTCGCTGTTTTCCATTCACCTCTTTTCTTTGCTATCTGATACATCCCATCATAACATACGGCCCTCCCATTAATATCAAGAGAACCCATTTCTTTATTAAAAAAATAACTGGCAGAGTCAAGCTTATTCAAATTAAACATAATTTCAGCTTTCAACAAATAAGCATTAGCTGCTTCATCATGCCCCATTACCATAATAGCTTTCGATATATATTGATCCGCTCGGATATAATCTTTCTTTTCATTGTAAATCATAGCAAAATCATGATAAATCGCTCCTATCATACTAGAATCCTGTACTACTAATGCACAATCAAGAGCTTGCTGATAATAGTATAAAGCACTATCTTTCTCATTTTGCGAAAAGAATATGCCTGCAATTCCTCTTAATGGATATACCTGCGCACTTTCTCCTTCCAATATCTGATAAGCTGTACGATATGCTTCCATGGCTACGTTGTTTAAACCATCTTTTTCATAACATTCCGCAAGATTATCATATATCATTGCCAAGAATTCATTCCGAATAGGCATCAGACGAATTGCAGCCAAATATTCTTCTACAGCAAATGAAGTATACCCTTTCTCTAAATAAGTAGCTCCCCAATAATAATGAGCTTTTGCAGCACGTACACTTTTCTTCTTATCACCATAGTATTCAACAGCCGTTTTTATCAGCGAGTCATCTCCTAAAACAATATAATTTTTATGCCTTGCTTGCGTAAGCAATAGCGCATAAAGTGCTCTGTCAGCACGTGGTAATTTCTGTGGGGAGGAAATTGATTCCAAAATGGATAATGCACTATCAGGATATATTTCCATCAATGAGTCAGCAGATAGTAGCAATGGACTCTTCACCGAAGAAGAGCAGGAAGATAGAGAGACAGACATCAGAATGCTACCTACGCTGACAAGTAAACTAAAGAACAACAATAAATAGCGTTTAGGATAACAACATCTTGTTTTCATTAGGCAGTCCGTTTATTTACAGGCCAAAAGTAGCAAATTCCGGCAAAAGAAGTTTAATATCCAAAAGATATTTATTTAAATATAACTTATTTAAAATCAAGAGCCACAACCTCATATCCTACTAGAAGGAGTTGAGATTGTGGCTCTTATCGAATGAGCTAAGCTCGCTTTCAGACTGTTTTACAGACCAAAAGCAGCTTTAATTTTATCTACGTAGTCGAGTTTCTCCCATGTAAAGAGTTCCACTTCCACTGTTTTATCTCCTTCGTAACGAGAAGAAAACTTCTTCGTTATCACTTGCGGTTCACGTCCCATGTGACCATAAGCGGCTGTTTCCTGATAAATAGGATTACGAAGTTTCAGACGTTCTTCGATTGCTTTCGGGCGAAGATCGAACAACTGATCGATAACGCGGGCAATCTCACCATCCGTCATGTTAACGTGGGAACGGCCATAAGTATCTACAAAAATATTGATCGGACGAGCCACACCGATAGCATAGCTCACCTGTACAAGCATTTCATCTGCTACACCTGCCGCAACCATATTCTTTGCGATATGGCGTGCTGCATAAGCTGCACTACGGTCTACCTTGCTAGGATCTTTTCCGGAGAAAGCACCACCACCGTGAGCACCTTTACCACCATAAGTATCAACGATAATCTTACGACCTGTCAAACCGGTATCTCCGTGAGGACCACCAATTACGAACTTGCCCGTAGGATTCACATGATAAATGATTTTATCATTAAACAGTGCCAACACTTTATCGTGATGGATAGAAGCAATGACACGAGGCATCAGAATTTCAATCACATCACGGCGGATGATAGACAGCATTTCTTCGTCAGCTTTCAGCTGGGCAGCTTGAGAATCATCTTCCGGTTGGATAAAGTCATCATGTTGCGTAGAAACAACGATTGTATCGATGCGAACAGGAGTTCCGTTGTCATCATATTCAATAGTAACCTGGCTTTTGGCATCGGGGCGGAGGTAAGTCATCACCTTTCCTTCACGACGAATGTCGGCCAGCACTTGCAGAATGCGGTGTGCCAGATCAAGAGAAAGCGGCATGTAGTTTTCCGTTTCATTGGTAGCGTAGCCAAACATCATACCCTGGTCGCCTGCACCCTGTTCCATCGGGTCTTGACGCTCTACACCACGGTTGATATCGGGACTTTGCTCATGAATAGCGGAAAGTACGCCACAAGAGTTACTTTCGAACATGTACTCTCCTTTGGTATAACCGATTTTCTTAATCACTTCGCGCGCGATGAGCTGGAGGTCAACGTACGCTTTAGTTTTCACTTCACCCGCTAGCACCACTTGTCCGGTAGTCACTAGTGTTTCGCAAGCTACTTTCGAACTGGGGTCGTAAGCCAACAGTTTGTCAAGCACGGCATCCGATATTTGATCGGCTACCTTGTCGGGGTGTCCTTCTGACACCGATTCGGATGTAAATAAGTATCCCATCTTTTTAAATTAAGAATTAAAAATTGAAAATTAAAAAATGAGAGAGAGTAGGAGAGGCGAGTGCTGCAAAGGATAAACCGAAAGGCGTCAATCAGACGTGTTTTAGCATTTTTTTCCGTGGTTGCAAGCTACTCAAATCTGTCCACACTTTCATTTCGGGTACAAAGATAAAGAGATTTCGGAGATAATGAGTATCTTTGCCCTGTATTTAACACATAAATAGATTTATAATGATTCTAAATAAGAAATTTAAAACGCTTTTAGTGTTGGCACTTTATATAGGCTTCACGATTGCTATCTATGCCATTGTCTGCCATTTTATCGATAAGCCGTTTCAGGAAATTCATTTGCTGTATGCAGTATTGATAGGATGCATTGCCTATTTGCCGGTATTTATTGCGGAGAAAAAGAAGAAGTAAGCTCCTTCATCGTTTTGCCAAGTACCGGATGCACTAATCCGGGAGCAATTTCTGCCAGTGGTTTCATTACGAAGTCACGTTCTGCCATCAACGGATGGGGGAGGATCAACTTTGCTCCGGAAGGAGAAGTGGTGGAAAGTATCAAATCACCATAAAGCAGCAGATCAATATCAATCAGGCGGTCGCTATATATGCCGTTGACGGATTTCTTCGTACGTCCCAATTCCTGTTCAATCGCCTGCGTTCTCTGTAAAACGTCTATGGGAGCCAATTCGGTATCTACACAAACCGCTGCATTCAGGAAACTGTTATCGGAAGAAAATCCCCAAGGGGCAGTTATGTAAAAAGCAGACAGGGAAACGATTTTCCCTACCTGCTCTTCTATTTTTTGCACGGCATCCCGAAGATTTTGTTCTTTATCCCCAAGGTTAGTGCCGAGTCCCAGATAAACTTTTGCCATTATTTGTCCAAAATCAGCATTGCATCTCCATACGTGCCGAAACGGTAACCTTCTTTCAATGCTACATGATAAGCATCCATCACCTGGTCATAACCACCAAAAGCAGCTACAATCATCAGTAAGGTAGAAAGCGGCATGTGGAAATTGGAAATCATTGAATTGGCTACGGTAAATTCATACGGAGGAAAGATAAACTTGTTAGTCCATCCTTCAAATTCCTTGAGATGTCCGTCGGTGCTGACTGCACTTTCAATAGCACGCATCACTGTCGTACCTACCGCACATACATTTCTACCGTTATCTTTGGCACGATTCACGGTTTTCACCGCCATTTCGTTTACAAACATCTGTTCCGAATCCATCTTATGCTTCGTCAAGTCCTCTACGTCGATGTCGCGGAAGTTACCCAGACCAGCGTGCAAAGTGATATATGCGAAGTCTACACCTTTGATTTCCAGACGTTTCATCAACTCACGGCTGAAGTGTAAGCTAGCAGTCGGAGCAGTCACCGCACCTTCGTTCTTTGCAAAAATAGACTGGAAGCGTTCAGCATCTTCCGGTTCTACGGGACGGTTGATAATGGAGTGGGGGAGTGGAGTTTCACCCAGAGAATACAGTGCCTTTTTGAACTCGTCATGAGGTCCGTCGTAAAGGAAACGGAGCGTACGTCCGCGAGAAGTGGTATTATCAATCACTTCAGCCACCATTGAATCGTCCGGACCGAAATATAGCTTGTTACCGATACGTATCTTACGTGCCGGATCAACCAATACGTCCCACAAACGAAGTTCTTCATTCAACTCACGCAACAAGAATACCTCGATACGAGCACCTGTCTTCTCCTTGTTACCATACAAGCGGGCAGGAAACACTTTCGTATCATTGAATATAAACACATCTTTATCATCAAAGTAGTCCAACACATCTTTGAACATCTTGTGCTCAATCTTACCTGTATTACGATGCAATACCATCAAACGCGACTCATCTCTATATTTCATAGGATGTAGAGCGATCTTATCCTCGGGTAACTTAAATTTGAATTGTGATAATTTCATATCTATTCCTTATTACGTTAATTATTTTCTTCCTCATTTTCTATTTCCTGCCCGTCGATCCACTCTTTAAAGTGTTCGGGGTTCAGACAGTCTTCCAACCGGACATCACCTACACGGGTACGGATCAATCCTGTCAGGTGAGCTCCGCTATGGAGTGCTTCGCCAATGTCGCGGGCCAGGGCACGGATATAGGTCCCTTTGCTGCATACGACACGGATTTGAATCATCGGTTCCGGATCATCCAGGCGACATTCCAGCAATTCAATCTCGTCGATAACAAGCTGTTTTGCTTTTAGTTCGACTTCCTCTCCTTTCCGGGCCAGTTCGTAAGCACGCTTACCGTCTACCATACAGGCAGAGAAGGCAGGAGGTACCTGATCGATGGCACCAATAAAGTGCGTCAGCACTTCTTCCACCAATTCCCTCGTGATATGTTCGGTAGGATAGGTGGCATCTATTTCATGTTCCAAATCGTATGACGGAGTAGTGGCACCCAAACGCAACGTCGCGACGTACTCCTTCGTATGATATTGAAACTCTTCTATTCGTTTTGTCGCCTTGCCTGTGCATAAAATCATCACCCCTGTTGCAAGCGGGTCCAGTGTTCCGGCATGGCCGACTTTTAGTTTTTTCACTCCTATCCGGCGGCAAATATGATAGCGGGCATGCCCTACTACTTTAAATGAAGTCCATCCGAAAGGTTTATTGAAAAACAGTACTTCTCCTTTTTTAAAATTCATCAGCCAATTTCTAAGTTGTATCCAAGCAGCAGCATTACCAGAATGGTTCCGCCAACAATAATTCTGTACCATCCAAATGCTTTAAAGCCATATTTCGTAACAAAGCTAATAAAGAACTTGATAGCCAGCAAAGCAACGACAAAAGCCACCACATTACCGATAATAAGTGCCGGCATGTTGTTAACCAGAATCTCGGTTCCACCATCCAGGAAGAGTTTCAAGACCTTGTAGCCGGTTGCTGCAAACATAGTTGGCACGGCAAGGAAGAATGAAAACTCGGCAGCATCCTTACGAGTCAGCTTTTGAGACATACCTCCGACGATGGTAGCCATCGAACGGGATACACCCGGTATCATTGCAATACATTGAAACAAACCGATATTGAATGCCTTTTTTTCTGTCAGCACGGTATCTTCGCTTCCTTTCGAGAAAATCTTATCGCAGAACAGCATGAATATACCACCGATAACCAGCATCACTGCCACTATCGCTACACTTTCCAGCATCTCGTCTATCTTATCGCTAAACAGGAAACCCAAAATTGCAGCAGGAATAAAGGCAACCAGCAGCTTCCAGTAAAAATCGAATTTATGCAAAAAACACTTTAAAGCGGAAGCGCCTGCAGGAGCCGGTGTATGATTCAACCGGAAAAAACGTTTCCAGTAAAGGCAGACAACTGAAAGAATTGCGCCAAACTGAATAATTACAGTAAACGCTTTTACAAATTCTGTACTTTCTACCCCTAGTATGTTTTGTGTAATAATCATGTGTCCTGTAGAAGAAACCGGTAAAAACTCTGTCAACCCTTCTACAATAGCAATAATAATCGTCTCAAATGTTGTTAAATCTCCCATCTTTATTCTTCTGTTTTTTGTGTTTTAGGTTTGCGCAATACTGCATAAATCATAGATATAAAGCCAAACAGGCAAACGACCGGCGCTACCTTGATTCTGCGTACACTGAAAATATCGGGTTCAAAAAGCGTTTCGGACGATGTAGGTCCCGTCATCAATAGAAAGCCGATAATAACAATCGCCATCCCTATTGCGAGCAAGATAAAGTTCACTTTATCAAAGGCAAATTTCTGCTTGTCAGACATAGTTTATTTAATTACAAATTACTAATTTCAATCATTCCCTTAATCTATCAGTCGGTTGTTACGGATGCCAGTCACACGCAAACACAGGTTTGCCGTCAGCCATTCGCCATCCGCTAAATATAGTACAGGCTGTTTGCTTTCATTCTCAAGTATTTATTCATAGAGAAATAGGCGCATAGCCACGTTATTACAATTCCAAACGCCAATACGCTTGCACAGACTATCAACATGACTTCAGGCGTGATGACCTGAAGCAATTCCTGTTCATACGTCACGGCCCAATAAGCGGTCCCCATCAATATGGAATCGGCAACGATGGCTGCCAATATCCCGCTCCATACATTCTTTCGAAGGAATGGCCCCCGGATGAATCCCCAACTCGCCCCTACCAGTTTCATGGTGTGAATGAGGAAGCGTTTGGAGTAAATAGCCAGTCTTATGGTATTGTTTATCAAGGCAAAAGAGATAAAAGTAAGCACTACTGCCAAGGCAAGCAGTACCAGACTGATATTTCGTATGTTATCATTCACGGCGTCAATCAACTCCTTTCGATAGAGCACATCTTGTATGTTGGTGTTCTTTTTAATCAATTTCTCTATCTTCGCAATGCTGTCCGAGTTGGCATAGTCAGAATGGAGTTTGATTTCGATGGAAGCGGTAAAAGGGTTATAGCCCAGGAATTCTTCCGGATCTGTTCCCATTGCTTCCGTCTGTTCTTTCAATGCTTGTTTTTTAGAGATATATTCGGATTGTTTCACGAAAGGTTCCTGATTCAGCTTCTTCTGAAGTTTCAGTATATCCGCTTCTTTCATGTCGTCACTGATAAGAACGGAGAAACTGATATTCTCGCGGACATATACGGAAAGATTGTGCGCTGTCAATACGAAAAAGACAACCAGTCCCAGCAACAGCAATACCAGTGTCGTACTGATACTCGACGTGATGAACTGCATGTCGAAAATCGAACCTGACTTATATTTGTTTTGATTTCCCATGCGTTATCTCTTTTTTCGGAATACATAAATCATTGAACTGCTGCGTTCTTTCCTTCCCAAAGCATTGAACCAGGCCAACGTCCCGGCAAACATCCCTTTCAGGAAACTGCATGAACTGCCACGATGTTTCTCGCTCAACATAGATACGTAAAACGCATCGAACGGCATCGGATGACGTGCCGCCATAATAAAACCATGGCGGGAAGCCAACTGTTGTATAGTGCCCGGAGTGAAATGCCAAAGATGACGGGGAACGTCATAAGCCGCCCAATACTCACCGTAGCGCTTGGCATCATAAGAAGAGCAGTTGGGTACTGCCACAATCAATACTCCTTTTTCTGTCAGCAGTTCGCGAAGCGTCTCCCAAGTCTCATTCAAAGATTCGAGATGCTCCATCACATGCCAGAGAGTGATGACATCAAAACTAGCAGGAGCAAACTCTTTCAGAGCCGATTCGGGCTTTACATCCAGTTCGAAATGTGTTTTTGCAAACTCACGTGCCTGCGGACTTTTCTCCACTGCCTCTACCTTCCATCCCCGACGAACCATTGTATCGGAAAAATAGCCGGTTCCCGTACCTATATCAAGCAAACGCCCCGTCTTGCGATGCGCTTCCTTAGCTACCAAGCGCGCTTTGCGGCCCAGCATATAAGAACGTACGTAATGGTAGATATTATTCATCGCGCCCTTGCGCGTATCAGTGTGGGAGATGTAGTCGGGAGTCTCATAATACTTGCCTATCTCTGCTTCCACGGGAACTCCTTGTGTGAATGTAAATCCACAGTCCTCACACGAATGCAGTTCAAACTGTTCGCCCGAAGCATAAAAATCCGTACAAGTCATGACGCGTTTCAAGTGCGTACCGCCACACACCGGACAAGCATTTATACTGAGTTTCTCCATTAATTTCTAAGCAAAATTAAGTGCTGCCTCGAATGACAAGACAACACTATACCCGAATTTGGTGCAAAGAAACAAATAAAAAGTGATGTAATGGGCTTTCGTTAAGGACTTTTAATAGAAGAGTTGCCCCGATACAAGATGAGAGTAGTTTTGACAGCTCATATCGGAACAAGATATCTTTTTGAAGAAAGATTAAAAAGTCAGATTAACGGAAAAGCCCATGTTTCTGTAGCTGGGTTGACGGAAGTTGTCTATGCCCTGCCCCCAGGTTCCGGTGCTTGCCGTAGATTCCGGATCAAATGGAGCTTTATTGTACAACATAAGCAAGTTACGTCCTACTAATACCACCTATACATCTTGTATGCACTTCACCCATCAACTATTATGTGTATTGTTCGGAACGTTGCTCCTTTGGCATCATAATAAAGAATATAAAATACCCTGATACAAATTGGTTGTTTTCTAATCAACTTATACCAGGGTAAAACACGAGAATGGTAAGAAATATTAATCCTCCTCTATGATTCTTACTGTACCATCATCTCTATCAAAGGCATTGATGTATATCAATTCCAGATGTGTTATATGCTCAAAGCCATCAAGAACTAGATCCTCATCAAGTCTATCTAACTCATTGCCTTCAATTAGATCATAAGTTGTCTCATTTTTCTCTCTCAAATAAGTTAAATAATGAATCATATCATCAATACCTTCATTGTCGAGATACACTCTACTTTCCATTCCACTTGTTATTACGCTAATCATAATATTAATAGTTTACAAATAATTTTTTCTTTTCAATATTCTTAGGCTTAGGTTTTGGATAGTTCACATCAATATGAGGCGGCTCTATCATTTTCTTTCTACCAATTCTTGTAGGACCTCCTTCATCCAAATTATAAGAATATCCAGATTTATTATTAGAATAAGTTTTATTAAGTCCTGTTTCACGATCAACAACAACTACTTTCAGTTTTCCTGCATCTACATGCTTATCCATCGATGTCCTGACCTAGTCAAGTGTCATATTCTTGAATGGATTACCTAACCCTTTCACCTTTTCTACACCCGAACTCGCTTTTCCTAACGTTCCGGTAACTTTTCCTACCCCTGCTCCTGTTGTTACGGCATCAAATGCGATATCTCCCCACTGATTCCCAATAACCTCTGCGAATATAAAATACCCTGATACAAATTACCCATTTTCTAAGCAAATTATATCAGGGCAAATTAAACAAACTATTAAATATAGGGTAAATTTAACGTTACTAAAATAGGCTCAATTTGATTATTCGATAACTCCACCCTTTTTAAGATGGATATAACAGCTTCGATATCTTTTTTCTCAACTGCTTTATAAAATTCATCTATTAAGCCACTAACATAAAGACATTCATTGACAGTCATACCTTCATATTTATTCATATTATTATGGTTTTAATACGATAAAATCCGCAATATTTACATGATCTAGATTAATAATAGAGTTAATGTAAATTAGATTTGCTATATATCGCGTATGCGTGTACTTTTGTAGCATAAATTATAACGACCATAAAGACAATATTAAATTTTATATTTATTTTTAGCCTCAAGCTGTGATATATTCTTAAGTGATGGTGGTCCTCCTCCTTCCCAATCTGAATGTGGATATGACAACTCCCAATATCGTCCGTCATTAGGGTCTTGATATAGCCGTTGCCACCCATCATCAGTCATTGCTATTTCTGATAAATAATTAACGATTAAATCTTTAATACGCATAGATACATTATCATCTTTTACATTCCCATTTTCTAATAACCAGGAACCTGCAAATTCAGTTTCATTTGAATATATCATTATTTTACAATTTTAATTATGGCATCTTTAGGTATTTGTTGATTTGGTATAGTAAATTCTCTAGCTCCCCCTAAAGTTCTTCCTTTTCCTACAAATCCAGGATTTGTTCTATTTATTGGAGAAGCAAGACCATTCATCGGAGTTCTAAATTCAATCACCTTAAATCCAGAACTACTTTGAGGTATTGTCAATTTATTAGCTATCTGCATTGCATTTAATCCCTTTATGTCTTTAGCTGCGGTAACAAATACATCAGATTGATTAGGAGCTCCAAGCATAGAAGTTTTTATTCCATCAGGGATGACACGAGCAACCTTTTGAGGTATACTATTAGTTACAAGGGTCTGCCCTTTGTAAAGTCCAGTACCTCTTCCTACTCCTGCACCTACCGCTGTTGTTACGGCATCAAACGCGATATCTCCCCACTGATTCCCAATAACTTCTGCTGAAGTCATGGTACCATTGGCCTTATCATATGCGATGGCTTGTGCCACATCCAGTTGATTAAACGTACTGCCTA
Organism: Bacteroides sp. D2; assembly: GCF_025147085.1. NCBI lineage: Bacteria > Pseudomonadati > Bacteroidota > Bacteroidia > Bacteroidales > Bacteroidaceae > Bacteroides > Bacteroides sp. D2. The sequence continues at coordinate 1,355,022 of NZ_CP102261.1, forward strand.
ACGGACTCATTGGACTTCTTAGCACTTGCTCACCAACACCAAACCCTGCTTCGGTAGGAGTTACGCTCTTTATAGAATTCACTACATTCGTAACGGTTTCCACCGGATGAGTAACGGCATTCCAAAAACTAACAAACGGTTGAGAGAAGCCTTTGCCAAAAGATGCCCAGAAACCCGGAGGAATTTCCGTAACCATCCCTGTTGGATCAATAAACCTCACCGGATTTCCCAGGCAATACGCATACGGAGACCACAAATAATATTTCTCCGCCATCGGATCTACAACATGCCATCTCCCTAACGCCACATCATAATGTCTCGCTCCATAATCATACCAGTCAAGACCACCTTGTCTATCCAGTTCCTTACCGTTGTACTTGTAAGGCTGGACAGATGAAGTCGAAGCAAATGTACCACCAAAAGGATAATAATGATTCACCTCCTCCACACTGCCATTCTGTCCCACAACCACACGATTATTACCCTGGTGATCTTTCAAGTAATAATGATACTTGCCATCAACAAGGGAGATATATCCCAACTCCGTCAACAAAGTAGTGAGCACACCATTTTCATAGATCGCATCGTCAAAGTAATCAGTAGTTGTGGTCTTTCCGGCTATTACGTGCGTTGTTCGGAACATTGTTCCTTTGGCATCATAAAGATAGGAAATAACACCTCCATCCTCAAACTCTATACGGCTGGGTAAATTTAAATAATTATACTGAATTTCAGAAATCTTTTTGTTTAAATCTTGTATTAAATTTCCGTTTGAGTCATAATAGTATTCGACCGGCAGATCTGCTCCATCTTTAAATTCAAAACTATCAGCATGGGCAGAACCTGTTACACTATCAGATACAGCCTTCAATTGATTTCCATTATAACTCATGACAAGGTTATCTATTAAGCCATATTCATCCTCTGATCTCTTTCCGCATCTTTTAATACCAAGGATATTCCCATTTTTATCATACCCGGTTATCTCTTCATTAAAACGATCCTGATTGACATTCAAGCCTTCACCTTCACCATATACAGCACGAAGCAGGCGGCTTCTGCCATCATACATAAATTTATAACCTCTTTTCATACCATCAGCCTCCCATGTCATACTACTAATATTTCCATTATAACAGGGAATCCCCAATCCGTCCACATAATGCAATTGCTCTACAAACCCTGCATTACTATCAATACCGGTCAGCCAGCTACGTATATTATAGGCATTTTCTGTAATTACCGAATCTTTTCCATGAATACGTTCCAGTCTTTTTAGCCTTCCTAACTTGTCATAACCATACAACAGATCAATAGTATCCTTATCTACGACACAATGTCTTTCGTGAATCAGCCTTCCTGCACGATCATAACTATACAATTTATTTAAAACTCCTCCTTCGTATTCCGAGCGGACACTCACAGGCTGCTTGAGAAAATTAAAAAGCGATTTATTTACTTTCTTATTTCCACCCGATGTCGTCTTACGTTCCTGAATCAGATTATGATAATAATCATAATAATAACTGGCATACTGGTATTCTTCCGTTCCCAATATTCGAACGATACTTCCTGTTAGTTGTTCTTTGCAATGAGGTGAACTCTGGCTATTCTCATAGTGTTCCCCGTAATTATTATCAAATACATACCATAGTGAAGACAAAGAATCCGGCAATAAGTTCTGATATTCATAAGTATCATAAAAATAAACCTGTTGTATGTCCAAATAATGATTCTGCAATCCATAAATAGTATATCCATAGCAAGGCAAATCTGTATTTGAAGTAAATTCAGCATAAATATCCTCTGAAGCACAATTCTGAAAATCAGGCGTACCGCGGTAAACACCGGTCAACACAGAGCGCCCCGACAAATCTTCCAAATGAAAAGCCCATTCATTATTTGCCCGTTCTTTTCCATTTTGAGTAAAAATCAATCGGTCGCAACGATCATACACTAATTCTACCCACTCGCAACCAGGCTGTTTTTTCCCAATACAACGGTTACGGGTATCGTACTTATACAAGAAAGCATAATCGGATAAAACAGAAGCACTATCCGTAAGAGAACCTGAACAAAAATTGGCAGAACACATCGGAGGAAGAACAACCCGTAAATTTCCGAATATATCATATATATAGTATGTGTCATCCATTCCTTCATTACCATTTATACTGCGAATCAGTACGATCCTTCCTTCTTTATCCGTAAATTCATACCTTACATGATTGTCTTCATCAACCTCTTTTACGACATATAGTTCCCCGGAAGCATAGGTTCCTGCACAACTAACAAAAAGTCGTGTTCTATCAGTCGGCACGGTATAACGCAAGCACACCAATGAATCGCACAAGTCCAACAAGGTAGTATCTTTGGATACGTTTGTTAAATATCTGCTATTAACCCCTTTTCCCCGATTATGCCATTCCATACCCGGACCATATCGGCTCTCCACTTTCCCTATAGCCGAATTTTCATATAACGTTTTTGTATAAGGCATAACATCGTTTCCATTAGACAAAACAGAACTATTCCTCAACTCTTCCGCTTCGACAAATGCACCACAATTGCCGGGTTCCGATACCCCAGGCAGCCATTCTCTAAATAAACGTCCCATTTTATCATACTCTGTAATTGACAACAAATCCGTATCATCAACACTATGCTTCACTTTGACATTTTCAATGGAACGCCCCAAACCGTCAAAATATTCAACATCATCCCTGAATTCCATTCCATCCGGAGTAGTATAAGTACGCGTATGTATATAATTCTTTGACGAAAGGTTCAATTTCTCACGCACCTTTATAGACACAATATTCGAAGTATATACATCAACCCCGTCATTAGCCATCATTCTGAAATAAGTGGTTTGATACAGCGGACCCGGCTGATATACTGTTCTCAAATCCGGTACATCAAAGACATCTACCCAATGTATCTGGTCATGACTGTATTGCCACCATCTGAACAAATCATCCCTCATCCCGTCATTATCCACCCAAACACCATAAGAAGTTTCACCCGGATTAATAGGTTCCTCCTGTGTAGGTAAAAGCAACAAGAAAACATCATCGGTAAAATTCCAATTCTGTTCAACTTTTACGGTAACTTTATACTTCTGGTAGTTACTCATGTCTATAGAAAAATTGCTATTACGTGAAAATCCACGATACAAAAGTTCAATCTGCCCACTACGGTTATCCCCGAAATTTCTCATAACTTCTATTTTTACAGTAGCAGGATGATCCGTGTTTTCCCATCCGGTATACAGGAAACTACACCAATCAGATGTATTTTCTCCAAGCCATAATTCTGTACAAATAAAATCACCAGGCAGCGAAGGACAATGCTTAGTAAGATCAATATAAGCCTCCCCGCCTCTATTGGTAAAAGACAAAGGTTCTGTGAGCCTTTTCACTCTAATATCCGAAGAATATGCAACCAAGGTACCACTTACAACCTTTCTTCTGATATATACCCCTTCCGCTCTGTATGTATTGAAGTATTGGGATGAAACCAAGCATCCCCCCTCATAGTCAGATTGAGCAAGCCGGGTAATCTCACTCCATTCATTTGAATCAGTATACCGGTATTCCCACGATATAGAATAAGTCCCGTTCCCCCCTGAAGGAGAAACTACGTCTTTAAGTAGAATATCACTCCCAAAATATTGATGATAGCCTATTTTTCCCGCAAATAAAGGAGTGACAGTATTATTTTGTGCCGTTAGACAAGTGCCTGTACCCAACAATATTAATAATATTATGATCCGAAGTTGTTTTATCATAGCTTATAATTGTATTTAAATTCCTGAATTAATTGTTTTCTTCCGTTTCTTTCCAAATAAGATTCTTTAAGGTGACCAAACTGATCATAGCCATATCTAGTAGTAAAGCCATCAGAAGTAGTTATTGAAGTAACCCCGACGTACGGTTTATACAGAAACGTTTTAATAAAGACCGGATGGTTATCTCTAAAAGCCATCCGTAGTTTATTTAGCTCACGCTCTAATTGATATTCTCCATATCCTTGCAGATAGGATAAATCATTATTTTCATGACCTAAAACGCTTTTTACAGAGTCGTATGTCGTCCCTTGTATTTCCGCTATAGGATATTTATAATTATATCCCCATATATAGCAGGTATGATTATTATTTTTATCAACATATTCTAATATATTTCCTTTTTTATCATACGATACATAAGTCATTTCTCTTTTCAGCCCAAGGGGACCATCGTGAGATATATCAACATAAGCAGGTAATAGCAGATTTTGATACAGCCCATATTTTATCTGTTCACGATAAACTTCCTTACCATTATATTCGGTTATAGTTTCAACCGGATAATCGAGCATATTCCTTTCTACCATAAGATTACTTATGGCATCTGTATAGTTATAGGGGTACTTTATATTCTTTATCCTACAATCACCACCACCATTTTGAGAGGTACGAATAACTTTTATCAACTGGTTCTTATCATCATAGACATAACCTTCTTCTGACACAACTGTTCCCCCGTCAAAATATTCACTAACGACTTTCTTACTCAACAAATCCCTTCCGGACATGACCGAGTAAGTCATATATTTGAAAAGAGATGGCCTGGAAAGCTCGATCGTATGAGCAAAATCATACGTATCCTGATAAACAGAAATAACAACTTGCTCCATTTTAATTCCTCCGTCCATAACCAGACCAGCGCTTCTACAATAGGTATAATCTTCCTTTTTAACTAAACGTCCGTCCGAATTAAAGTACCGGCATGATGCAATGTTAGTCTTTATTCCATATTGATATCTGTGTATATAAGATTTCCATCCCCGGTTATTCAGTAAATCAGGGCTCCCTACATATTTCTCATTAGTATTTTCAGGCATCACATCTATATAAAGAGGTTGGGGAAGATTAAAAAGATACGAAATCTTATTTTCACCCTTTTCCTGTTTGTTATATACATGTACTTGCGGATATTCTACGAAAAAATTACTACTAATGTTAGCATCTCCAAAAGCCACCGGAGAATAAATACGTGAGCAAAATGAGACATAATCATAAAGCCCTGGAGATGTTCTATATTGTATTCTGTTCTGTTTCACATCTGCAAAGGTTTCACAACTCAAATGAAAACTAGGAACACCAATTCCATCCTCATTTTCTCCATATTTATACCTTTGCTCATGTAAATTGCCATTATCATCATAAGTTTTAACATTACTCAATCTGATACCGGCCCCCTTCACACGAGCGGAATTCAATAAATACTCATTGGGTTCATATATGAATTCTTGTGACCCACCGGTAGGAAAATATATCTTCTTCAAAGAAAAAAGATGTGCTTTTGTGTTATCCGAATCATTTTTGAAGTTCACATTTGGAATAATCCGGGATAATTTCTTGATGACATCATCGTACAAGCTTGCTCCAGGAACGGGTTTAAAAAACACAAAACTATCATCTACAAATTCACGGCTTATTACAGGCAGATCCACTTTATCCAACGATGTGGAAGAATACAAATAATATCCCCATAAATCAGATGTATAATGCGTATTATCATATTCACCCAATCCTAAGTCAGAAGGTGTATAATATGACAAGTAATATTTTTGGCCATCCATTTCCAGCCTGTCTAAAAAGAAATGCGGTCGTTTGTTCATCCCGGAATATGAGAGGTTGATTTGTTTTATAATATCACCAGACTGTTTATCGACAACGGTTATACTATCTACTGCGTTGGAGTAAATGCCATCTGCCGACGCACGAAAGAAATTCACTTTTATTCCATTCGCCTCAATCCCTGACAATAAGAAAGTTGTATAGTTGGGTAAAGTTATATTAAAGTTCAGCGCAGTGCTTAATTCATATTCTTGTTGTACTCGGACATCTCCTTCATCTTGTACGTACATACGGTAAGCATAAGAATCATTTACAGACAACGTCTTATATTCCGGCTCTGTAATAGAACGGTCCGTATATCCGACATAGTCAAAACGAACCGTATCATTTTTCGCCGTTACAATACTTTTCAGAGCCCATCCTGTAGTTCCCGACGAAATATCCGTTCGATAGGCGTCCTCATGAACATGTTCGCTGGCATTACCACCATAATTATAAGTAATACCATGTCCATCAACAATTTGAAACCCGGTCAGCAATCCTCCTGTTAAGATAGGAGTAATTTGGCAATTTATCTTTTCCAGGATTTCAACCTTATCCAATGTAGACGGATCTGGAAAAACAAAATGACCACTCTCGCTTAATGTACTAAATGTAAAAATATCACATCCCTGGTCCCACGATGCGACAGAGAAATAGGAGACATTACCCATTATTCCAGACGAAAAAGCAGACAGATATTTGTCTACATCGATATGATTATTCAATTTATTTAAATCATCAAATAATGTAGGCACTCTTTTCATTGCTTCATCCGGATAGCCAATAATCGTCCTAGATATTCTGGCGGCAGGGGATAATGTCCAGCCCACTCCGACATCACCAGACGGTTGTTTATATTTGACTCCACAAGTATTATATGAGATATTAATGGGAATATTGAGGCCTTTCACTTCAATATCATATAAATTGATATCAATAGTCTTTTCTCCACGAGCTGAAATATCATTATTGAAATATTTCTCATAAAAATTTTCTATTAACTGACTTTGGGGAGAAGACGGCATCACATCCGGTGACTTAAACTGCTGCGCCATAGCAATTGAGTAACTGAAAGTCACTACAATGAGTAAAAAAATCTTCTGTATATATATTGTTTTCTGCATTTTAATAAATATTTTTATATTTCTAATTATCTATCGTTCAATTAATTATCTAACCATCAAAATTGCAGGACGGCGCGCACGTCCCACAATTCAACTAATTACAGATTCATCGCATTAGCGCCCAAAACGCCAGCCAAAGCCGAAGCCACTGCGATAACCACCTTAAGGATCATATCCCATACTGATTTCTTCATTGCCATCATTTACCTCCTTTCTGTTCTTTAATGTGTTGTGATACTCTGTGTTCTTCCGTGTTTTCTGTTTTGATAGCAAACTCCTCAAGTTCCTTGAATTCCTTTGCCACCTCAAAACACGGGCACGATTTAATCCACTCTTCCGACTCTATCTCACCGTTTCTGTTCAAGTCCGGTGAAAGATCCCGGTGTCCGCATACCCGGCAGCCGGGGAATTTCTCCTGTAGTTGCCCGACGAGTTGCCGGAGCGTGGCCCGCTGCGCCGGAGTCCGGGTATCTGCCGGGCGTTCCCGGCAGTCCAGACCACCCTCATAGCAGATACCTATTGAATGAGCATTGAAACCTTTTGCGTGCGCTCCGACACGTTCGATGGGGCGGGTGAGGTGCACTGTTCCATCCTTGCGGATGTAGTAGTGATAGCCTGTTCCGTTGAATCCCCGACGTCGGTGCAACCGGTCCAAATCTTCCGGAGAGAGCGTACAATCCCCCCGCGTGGCACTGCAGTGCACCACGATTAAATTAATAATTCGCATGTTAGTGGATAATTAGTTTACTAGCCTAGTTAAAAAGTTCCGTTTAGTCAGCCATTCGTGTTTGTGTTGCGTCATACAGACAGGCTATGCTGCCGGATCCGGTGCTTCTCCACTGCCGCCGGAACCACCACCGTCATCGGGTTCACCGCTATTTCCGCCACCCGAAGCCGAAGTATCGGCAAGGTCGAAACGGACGCACTTAGCACCTGTCACCAAAGAACGGGTAGCGGTGGTACGGTCGGGATTCTTGGTATAGTTGGGCAGGAAGCGGACGGTAAGGGAAGCCTGGGCAGCCGATACTTTTTCCGGCAGTTCCACCCCTTTGCCGTTGGACTTCATCACCATACGGAAAGTCCCGAAGCCGTCGAGCGTTACACTTTCCGATGCTTGCAGATGCTGGGCAGCCACTGTCACCAGATTATCGAGCGTATTCTTCACGTCACCGGTGGAGAGAGACGAGTAAGCGGCTATCTCTTTGGCGAGTTGGGTGGTTGACACATTGGCCGTGTATATCACACGGGGATGAAATAATTTCTTTTTGTTCTTGTCTTCCAGAACGGACTGGAAGGGTTTGTACAATACTGGCATAATTGTAATAGTTTTTACGTGTTAATAAATTAGTTTAGTGTTGTCCTTAAGCTTAATAACACTGTAAAGATACGGGTATTATTCAGACTGACCCAATCATTTTTTCAAAGTGCGTTCATAAATTAATTAATTACGCTCAAAAGGTAATGTCCCGGCAATTTGATTTTTCCATTGCTCCCGCGAATGTTGCTGAATCCCTTCCACACAGGGTTCCCGATAGCTCCGAAGTTGCTTTTCAGGATAATAGCGTATTGCTCGGAAGGCGGAATCTTGTAAGAGTGAAGGTTCTCCAGCAATCCCCCGAAGTTACGCTGCGTGCCGTCGGACGGTGGTTGCAGGTTGTCGATGTCGTCCTGTGTCATCGCCTTCCTTCTTTTCAAGATTTTTCCTCCTCCGTTCTCTCCTTGAGGAGAGTCAGAGAGGTGGTTTAATTTGTTTTGGTTTGTTTTAATTTGTTTTTCTTTGTTTTGTGTACCCGATGTCGACATTTCGGCTTCCGATGTTGCAGAATCGGTGGTTGATGTTACAGGATCGGCAGTTGGTGTTACAGCATCGACTGTTTTGTTATCAGTATCATCCGCACAGCTTTTGCTACTTTGAGAAGGGTGATACGATGCAAGCTCCTCCGCTTCCAACAGGCAGTAGTCCGGCTCTATCAACGAACTGCTGCGCCGCTTGGTGATAAAGAGGTACTGCCGTTGGATATCGGCGGAAGTCAGGATGCCGTATTGGCGGAAAAGCCCGGCATCAAACAGGCCACATTCCACGGACAGGGCGATGATACGTTTCACATCATCCATATCCGTGTTGTAAAGGCTGTCCGTCAGTTCATCGTAAAATTCATCACCGGCAGAGATATAATATCCTTTTCCGGCATAGATGTACGACAGTGTTTCTACCAATGTGGCAAAAGCAGCATCACCTTCCCGCTTCATGACACGACGCACCACACGGTCGTGCATGAAACTGGTGCTCATGGGGAAATAATCCAACCCCTGTTTTATTCTTCCCATAGTGCGTGTAGTTTTTCCTTTTCCTGCTTCCGGCGAATACTGTCCGCCACCACCTGACGGGCATGGCGGATAAGGAGCATCCGCAAAGCGTAGTCCTTTACCTCGGTTATTACCGGATAAGAAAGAGGTTTGTTTTCAAATGATATATTTTTATCCTGATTGCGATGTCTGCGCGTGTTTGCCTTACGGCATTCCTTGCAGTAATTATCTGAAGCCCGGGTACGCTGATTCATATAAAAGGCTTCCTGTGGGAGCTTACGCTTGCAACATCCGCAGATGTGTAGAGATTGATTCATAATGGTTTCCATACTGCTTTCCGTTTTTACAATTTTCATATTTAAATATTCGTGTGTATATTAGAGATATATCGCTTGCGCGCAGGACATATAGTTGCTGTATATTGGAGATATATCGGCTGCACATTGGGTATATAGATGCTAGACGCAAGATATATAGATGGTGTAAGCGGGCTCAATATTACTTCCGCCCGTCCGGCACGGCTTCCTTAAAAAGGGGGTGAATGAGGTATTTTGCAACCTTTCGTAAACTTTTTGCGGTTTCTCATGGTTTTTCTATTTAAAATTTATAATTTTGAAACATCTTTGTGATTTCGTTGCTACAAAGATAAAACAGTTTTCACAAAGAAAACAAACGATTTTAAGAATTAACTTTAAAAAAGTAGATAACAAATTATCAATGAGCAATTAACGAGTTTATGAATTTTTACATCAAAAATAAACGATAATAGAATGGACACATTTTTGGATGTTACAGGAATAGTGAAGCGTGCCAAACAGGCGCTAAACTTCAAGAACGACAGCGAATTAGCTGAATATTTAGGCGTCTCACGCGCTACAGTATCCAATTGGGGTGCACGAAATAGCATTGACTTCCGCCTGTTACTCGATAAATTCGGGGACAAGGTGGACTACAATTGGCTATTATTGGGAAAGGGAAATCCGAAACACCAGTCAAGATATTGCGAAAGCGAACTGGTGCAGGGAGAAGTCGAGATTATACACAATCCGAAAACACCCGAACCAATAGACGACCGCAGCGTGACATTATACGATATTACGGCAGCTGCGAACCTGAAAACATTGTTCACCAACAAAAAGCAGTATGCACTGGGAAAGATATTAATTCCGAATATTTCCGTCTGCGACGGAGCAGTCTACGTCAACGGAGACAGCATGTATCCTATATTGAAATCGGGAGACATTATCGGATATAAAGAAATCAGCAGCTTCGATAATGTCATTTACGGGGAAATATATCTGGTGTCGTTTATGATTGACGGAGACGAGTATCTGGCAGTGAAATACGTGAACCGTTCCGATAAGGAGGGATATCTCAAACTAGTGAGCTACAATACACACCACGAACCGATGGACATTCCATTTGCGGTCATCAATGCAATGGCGATTGTGAAGTTCTCCATCAGGAGGCACATGATGATGTGAATCTCATCGTAAAAGAGAGCCAAGAACACGGAAAAAACACAGAGGACACAAAAGACACAGAGATTAAAGAAAATAATACCTCTGCGTTTTTTGCGTCCTCTGCAATGAGAAATATAGTAAGCCGTAAGTAGCACATTAAATGAAATAATCTGCTAATTCGTGCAATATTTGTTCGATCTTAAAATTCTCTTGCGAACTAATTTGAGACGACCTCTTCCCCTTTCAGCGTAGCCGAACTGGCTTCCGTGACACGCACGTTGACAAAATCACCTACACGGTGCGTACCTCTGTCGAACACCACCACACGGTTCTGCTCCGTACGGCCGAACAGCTGGTCGCGCGAACGCTTGGAAACTCCTTCTACAAGCACCTCATACGTTTTACCGATGCAACGCTGGTTGGATTCGGCAGACAGACGGTTCTGCAAAGCGATAATTTCGTTCAGGCGGCGTACTTTCACCTCTTCGGACACATTATCTTCGAGATGCTTCGATGCATACGTTCCCGGACGTTCGGAGTATTTAAACATGAAAGCAGCATCGTATCCACATTCTTCCATCAGCGAAAGTGACAAGGCATGATCCTCTTCCGTTTCAGAATGAAAACCGGAGAAAATATCGGTAGTCAATCCGCAATCGGGGATGATACGTTTGATAGCTGCCACCCGGTCCAGATACCACTCACGGGTATATTTACGGTTCATCAGTTTCAGAATACGCGAACTGCCGCTCTGCACAGGCAGATGGATATGTTTACACACATTGGGGACTTGCGCAATTACTTCCAACGTCTCATCGCTCATGTCTTTCGGATGGGAAGTTGTGAAACGAATACGCACTCCCGGAGCAGCTTCAGCCACTGTTCGGAGCAACATCGGGAAAGTAACCACTTCACCTGTCGGTCTTTCAAAACGGTAAGAGTTGACGTTCTGCCCCAACAAGGTGACTTCCTTATAGCCTTTCGCCACGAGGTCTGCCACTTCATTCAGGATGCTTTCTACGTCACGGCTACGCTCGCGTCCACGAGTATAGGGCACAATGCAATAGGTGCAGAAGTTATTGCAGCCACGCATGATGGATACAAAACCCGAAATATGATTGCCGCAGATACGCGACGGAATCACATCCCGATAAGTCTCGGTAGTGGAAAGTTCCACATTGATTGCTTTTTCACCGGTTTCTACGGCGGCAATCAGGTCGGGCAACGTCAGGTAAGCATCCGGCCCCACAACGAGGTCGACATGATGATTCGTTATCAGATCATCCTTTACCCGTTCGGCCATACAGCCCAATACACCTACAATCAGGTGCTTTTTCTTTTTCTTCAGCGAGTGGAAAAACTCCAGGCGATTCAGAATCTTCTGCTCCGCATTGTCGCGGATAGAACAAGTATTCATAAACACGGCATCGGCTTCCTCCAGCGTTTCGGCTACGGAATAACCCGCCATTTGCATCACCGAGGCAATCACCTCACTGTCGGCTACGTTCATCTGGCAGCCATAGGTTTCGATAAACAACTTTTTGTTGTCATCATTCATTTCAGTTGCGGATTTAAAGTCCGCTCCCGTTAATTCGTTCATACTCAAATCTTAGTTTAAAAATTCGGATGCAAAGATACGGCTTCGCTTTCAATAAGTAGTGAATTGATATCAAAATAACGCAAAAACTTATGATTTGGCAAGCAAATTTGTAATTAATGTTAAGGGAATAAACATTTTTAGGCGATATGCTTGGCAAATTTAAATTTATTTTTCACATTTGTGCAATGAAAGAAACATTAGATTTTTTCATAGTTAAGGTTTAGGTTAAAAAAATTAAGGGGAGCTGTGAAGCTGCCCTTTTTTCATACCCAAATGTTAGTTCAAACCAGATAAAATGCCTACCTTTGGCGGATAACTATTTAGAAGTGAAGCACAATGGAAGATTTTTTGAAATTTCTCTTGATAGCAGGTGTCATTCTTGTGGGAATATTCAAAGAGGTGAATAAAAATAGCAAGTCGAAAAAGGCTCAAAATAAACGCCCTGTTCCCCCAATGTCATCTCCCACAGAAATAGATCCGGATGTTGTTCCTATGCCCGAAGCATGGGGCAGAGGCAAATCGCTCGACGAATTGTTCCCACCCGCATCTTCTTACGAGCCAACCGTAGCCAAACCGGCTGCGAAACCAATATCGAAACCGGTTGCACAACCGGCGTCGAAATCCAAAAAGAAAAAAGAAGAAGTATCCGTCGCTGCATCCTTGGCAAACAGTGCCGCACAGGATGAGCGAAATACCAGGCAAGGCTCTCACTATAACACTCCTCACGAATCACCCAACGAACAAGACTTCACGATTCATTCGGCAGAAGAAGCCCGACGCGCTATTATCTGGGGAGAAATACTTCAACGAAAGTATTAGAAAAGGAGAAATGAAAGCATTGCCAAATGCACTAAATATATCAGAGAAGATTAAATATTACACATTGGTTATAAGAACATTGAGCTAAGAGCATTGAGCAATAACTAACCATAATTTATCAACTGTTTTTTAACACGAAATTTACTATTTTATGTCATTCAATCGTATTTCGGCAGCGGAAGCTGCAAGCCTAATCAAACATGGCTACAACATCGGCCTAAGCGGATTTACTCCCGCCGGAACGGCCAAGGCTGTAACAGCCGAACTCGCAAAAATTGCTGAAGCAGAACATGCGAAAGGAAACCCGTTTCAAGTAGGAATTTTCACAGGCGCATCGACAGGGGAATCCTGTGACGGCGTACTGTCACGTGCCAAAGCCATCCGCTACCGCGCTCCTTATACTACCAACGCCGACTTCCGCAAAGCTGTGAACAACGGAGAGATTGCCTACAACGACATACACCTCTCACAAATGGCACAGGAAGTGCGCTACGGGTTCATGGGCAAAGTGAACGTAGCCATCATCGAAGCCTGCGAAGTGACTCCCGACGGAAAGATTTATCTGACTGCCGCCGGTGGTATTTCGCCGACCATCTGCCGTCTTGCCGACCAGATTATCGTGGAGTTGAACAGCGCACACAGCAAATCCGGTATGGGTATGCACGACGTATACGAACCGCTCGACCCACCTTACCGCCGCGAAATACCGATCTACAAACCGAGTGACCGTATCGGACTGCCTTACGTTCAGGTAGACCCGAAAAAGATTATAGGCGTAGTGGAAACCAACTGGCCGGATGAAGCGCGTTCTTTCGCTGCTGCTGATCCGTTGACCGACAAAATCGGTCAGAATGTTGCCGACTTCCTTGCTGCCGACATGAAACGCGGTATCATCCCGTCTAGTTTCTTGCCTTTGCAATCGGGTGTAGGAAACATCGCCAACGCTGTACTCGGTGCATTGGGACGTGACAAAACGATTCCTGCATTTGAGATGTATACAGAGGTTATCCAGAATTCCGTGATCGGATTGATTCGCGAAGGACGTATCAAATTTGGTAGCGCCTGCTCACTGACTGTTACAAACGACTGTCTGGAAGGCATTTACAACGATATGGATTTCTTCCGCGATAAACTGGTTCTCCGTCCGTCGGAAATTTCCAACAACCCGGAAGTGGTTCGCCGTCTCGGTATCATTTCTATCAATACAGCCATCGAAGTTGACCTGTACGGAAACGTAAACTCAACTCATATCTCCGGAACTAAAATGATGAACGGTATCGGTGGTTCGGGCGACTTTACCCGCAACGCTTACATCTCTATCTTCACTTGTCCGTCTGTGGCAAAAGAAGGTAAGATCAGTGCAATCGTACCGATGGTTTCTCACCTCGACCACAGCGAGCACTCTGTAAACATCGTTATCACCGAGCAAGGTGTTGCCGATCTTCGTGGCAAGAGCCCGAAAGAACGCGCACAAGCCATCATCGAAAACTGTGCACATCCCGACTACAAAGAGCTTCTTTGGGATTACCTCAAACTGGCAGGTAACAGAGCGCAGACTCCGCACGCTATACACGCTGCACTGGGTATGCACGCAGAGTTGGCTAAGAGTGGCGATATGAAGAATACCAATTGGGCTGAATACGCTAAGTAAACAGAATATAGAATTTACAGTATTCGATTCAAAACAAGTATAATTGTATTCTCTGGTAAACAAAATCCAACGATTTTTGCTTATTAGAGAATACAATTATCTTTTTGTAGAAGAATCAATAAGCCCTCCATGGAGAATAGATACCTCCCCTTGACAACATAGAAATTGGATTCAACAACGAGATTCCACTCTTGTTGTTCGGACTGATGCATCAATATTAGCCTATTTCCCGATAATCGCCTCACATACCTTATCCTGAAACGCTCTCGCTTTAGCAGCCGAAAGCACATTCTGGTTCATAATGGCAAATGCCACTTCATGCCCGTTCTTCATCTTCAGATAGCCTGCAAGCGCATTTATTGCCGTAAACGAGCCTGTTTTGGCATGAACATTCCGGAAAGCAGGAGTACCTTTCATCCGGAATTTTAAAGTTCCGTCAACCCCGCCAACAGGAAGTGATTTATATAACATCTGAAACACTTCTGTTTGCGAGTACGCATATTTTAGAAAGTCGACCAGCAGGGCAGGAGAGAGGTAATTATAATTGGACAGTCCGCAACCGTCGGCAATCTTATAGTCTTTCGGGTCATGCCCCAAGCGGCGGATCAGCTTCATTATTTCGACAATACCATCTTCGGCAGCTACTTGCTTCTTTCCCGTAGCCTGCGCTCCCAGGCGACAGAGAAATGCTTCCGCATTGAGGTTATCACTCTCTTTCATCAGTTGGTTCAGCACTTTCTGCACAGAAGTGTTCCAGCAAGCCATACGCTCTACTCTCACACTGTCGCGAGGTAATTCGGCAAAGCCATACGACTGGGGAGTCGTGATTCCTTTCCCACGAAGGCGTTCCAGGAAAGTGTGCATAAAAAAACGGGGAGAATCATAGATGTTGACATCATCTTTTCGAATCGAAGTGACATTGCCCGAAATAAGGAGATTGTTTCCATTCGTCAGCCAGTCTCTTGTGAAAGAGAATTTCCCGGCAGAAGAGGTACGTGTTTTCGTCTGATTCGTCACTGTATAATAGGAAGACAGAGGCTGGCAGGAAACACTTGCCGTATCGCCCTGCACCGTGGATGGAACTACGGAAACCTGTACAGTCCCCTTGCAGAACATCAGCGGAGAGAGATAAGGCTGATAACCCGCAGGTGTATCGTCCCACGCCCATCCGCTGCCCCAATAAAGGGAGTCTTTCATTGAAACGTCACCATAGACCTGCCCGTTAATAACCGAAAAAGGGAAAGTGATTACCTCTTCTATCAATGAATCCATCGACTGGCTGTCAAATTCCGGATCGAATCCGCCTACCACATACAGGTTGCCTTGCAAGGTATCATGCTCTATCACGCCATCGTGCCATACTTCGGTGCGGAAAGGCTCGTTGGCTCCGGGGCGGGAAAGTGCAGTAATAGCCGTCAACAGCTTCATGGTAGAGGCAGGACGTGAAAGTTTCTCCGCACGATAGTTATAAAGTGATTTCTTAGCCGTCAGATCGTAGACGGATATGCCGATTTCGGATGCTTCGGGGAGCATCTTCTTGATAAGCGAATCTATCCGAGAGAAATTCTGTTGTCCCCAAAGTGGCAACAAACAAACTGAAAGGGCGACTAACAAAAGACTTTTTTTCATATAACACTGTTTATAACATCAACAAATGATCGTATCTTACCTCTATCTATTTCAAGTTTTTCTCTACCTGTCCAAGAAGCGAACCGGCGCCATAGCCGGACCATACATCCTGGATTTTTCCATCAGGGGCAATCAATACATAATGAGGGATTCCCCGTACCTGATAATTTAGGGCAAGACCGGTACGTCCTTTACGAAGTTCGTTCCACTGGTTACCGCCCATTCCTTTCGTCTTGATATACTCTTTCCAACGTGCTTTCGGGTCCTCACTAATACTAATCACAGTCATTTTATCCTTGTACAGATCCATCACCTTCTCCATTTCGGGTATCGACTCCACGCAAGGACCACACCCGCTACTCCAGAAATCGAGTAAGATGAATTTTCCTTTGAACTCGGAAATATGACGGAGAGAATCATTCGCATCATATAGGTCTCCATCCACCATCATATCTCCAACTCCTACGGTAGCGGGAGGATAAACATAGGCTGTAATCTCCTGTCCGTCACCTGTTTGTTTATCAGCTTCGGACATTCGGGCATAGAGTTTTTTCACCTCTTCTTCATAAGGCATGATGGTTTTATATTTCATCATGGAAGCAAAAAACAGTAACCTGTCCATCCACACCGGGGAGACGGGAGCTTCTTCCATGTATTCCATTTCCTTTTTCCAGATTTCCTGCTGCAACGGCATTGACAGTTTCCGGATAGAATCTATCTTGGCCCACGCCTGACTTTCAAACTCCCGGTCGCCCGGATGGTCAATGAACATCATCCGTTGCCAGTCATATTCCGCTGCCATGTATTGCATCAATTCTTTCTGTTGGGCCATCGCGCAAGCCGTAAAGCGATTTTCTTCCTGCTGTTCCGGCACATCGCTTACTACTTCCCATGTTTTCACTAGTTTATCCTGCCCCTTGATTTCGATGTATTCCCCCGGTGCGATCCACACCTCCAGCCATGTACCCGGGAAGCCCCGGTTATCAGACATAATCAGCATTTTCCGTGTGGTAGAAACCGTGTCGCGGAAAGAGAACTGCCCATTCATAAGCGTATCTCTCAAGACACAGTTGAGAATATTTCCGTCTTCCTCGTACAGGCCGATCACAATGCTGTCAGGAAGATTGGCCAGTTCGCCCTGAATCAAATATTCATTGGCAGCAACTGACGCTTTACGATTGGATGTACAACGACACATCACCATACAAACTATTGCCAATAAGACCGGAGTGATTATATATTTTCTCATCATATATTTGATTTTATCAGTAAGATACCCGCATCAATGAACGATCGCAGATATCGGAATCCGTTTATAACACTTCCCGGAAAATCTCTCCTACCGTAGGATGCGGGAAAACAATCTTTTTCCATTGCGCTGCCGTCAGTCCGAGTTCAATGGCAGTCCCCGCAAGAGTGATAATCTCCGAAGCGGGATTTCCCAATACGTGAGCGCCAATCACCCGCTGCTGTTCATCCAGCAGTACTTTGCAAACTCCGTTCACGCCTTCATTCTCCGCCACAAAACGGCCGGAGTAAGCCATCGGTAGTTTGATAACCTGATAATCGATTCCTTTCGTTGAAGCCGATTCCTCCGTTTCACCCACTCCGGCAATCTCCGGATTGGTATAGACTACGCCCGGAATAGCCCGGTAACTCATGGTGTCTTCTTTCCCCAAAATGGAATGTACGGCAACTTCTGCCTCACGAACGGCCGTATGGGCGAGCAAAGAGAATCCTGTCAGGTCACCACACACATACACACCCGATACAGAAGTCTGCATCTTTTCATTAACTTTGATAATACCACGCTCTGTTTTCTCCAGATTCAGGTTTTCGAGTCCGAAACCTTTCGTCACAGGACGGCGACCGACACTCATCAACAGCTTTTCTGCTATGACACTACTGTTCCCCTCTGCATTCTCATAAGAGACTACAGCTCCTTCGACCGTTTGCGACAAGCCGATAACTTTCGTACCAAGCAGGAATTTAATACCACGTTTGGCATATTCCGCACGGAGCAAGGCGGAAAGCTCTTTATCCATTCCACCCAGGATTTCGTCCATCATCTCAACCACCGTCACCTGTACTCCCAAACTGTTGAAGAACGATGCGAACTCCATCCCGATCACTCCGCCACCGACAATGACCAGAGAAGCCGGCAATTCCTTACTATCCAAAGCATCCCTATGCGTCCAGTAGTTCACTGCATCCACTCCCGGGATAGGGGGAATAAAGGTTTCCGAGCCTGTACAAAGTATCAGATTCTCTCCTTCGTAAGTCTCTTCTCCGCAGCAAACTGTATTCTTATCAATGATCTGTGCTTCTCCTGATACGATCGTAACATTGTTGGCAGTCAGCTTTGCTTTCACTCCCAGCACCAGTTTACGCACTACCTTACTTTTACGCGCTATTATCTTAGGCAAATCGAAAGAGACTTCCGGGATATTGACTGCATACTTTGACGCATGTTTTGCACTGTCATAAGTCTTTGCCGAATACAACAACGTTTTCGTAGGAATACAGCCTTCATTCAGACAGACACCACCCAGACTATTCTTTTCGATAAGCAATACGCTCAAACCGGCTTTACCGGCAGCTTCGGCAGCCGTATATCCCGCAGGACCGCCACCGATGATAATCACTTGATATTTCATAGTATATAATCAGTTAATCTTTTCATTATTATCAAAACATGCTATGGTTCATCCCCTTGAGGGTCTACAGAGTCTATTGCCTCCAGGTCTTTGATCTTCTTTTCGAACATTCTCTTTTCGAGCAGTTCTGCAAATTCCTGTTCCTTGACAGGCATCACCGAAACAAATTTCCCTTTTCCGTATTCTATCAAGATATAATCCGTCACCGAGAAACTACCGAACTTCATGGAATGGTATTTCCTGACTGTGGTGATTTCGGAAAGCGGAATTACCTTCTTACGAATAAAACGGCCGCGTGAAACCTCCAGATTACCGTCTGTAGTTAATGTATAAGCAGTGTGTATAATCTGTTCGATTACTACAATCAGCATAAGCATGAACAGTACGGCTACTAAGATATATTTACACCACAATGCGCCGACGGCATTCACAGTAAGCACTACCAACAGGAAATATTGGTACCAGGCGATGCGGGCATGGAAAATTCGATTCATTTTGTCAGATTTTTGCCTGCAAGGTAGCAATTTTATGAATTAGTGACAACGAAAAGTACAACGAAGTAACTTATTTTGTAGCTTTGCGGTGAGAAATAACAAGATTATGGTAAGAAAATTCGATTTCCTCGTTATCGGTTCCGGAATTGCCGGTATGAGTTTTGCGCTGAAAGTGGCGCACAAAGGTAAAGTTGCTCTTATCTGTAAAAGCGGGCTGGAAGAGGCCAACACGTACTTCGCCCAGGGAGGGGTAGCCTCCGTCACCAACCTTCTGGTGGATAATTTCGACAAGCACATTGAAGATACGATGATTGCAGGCGACTGGATCAGCAACCGTGCCGCAGTAGAAAAGGTAGTGCGCGAAGCTCCCGCACAGATTGAAGAACTGATTAAGTGGGGAGTGGACTTTGACAAAAACGAGAAAGGCGAATTTGACTTGCACCGCGAAGGAGGACACTCGGAGTTCCGTATTCTTCACCATAAAGACAATACAGGAGCAGAGATTCAGGACAGTCTGATTAAAGCCGTGCAACGGCATCCGAATATCACGGTCATCGAAAACCAATTTGCCATTGAAATCCTGACACAGCATCACTTGGGGGTTACCGTAACCCGCCAGACACCGGATATTAAATGTTACGGCGCTTATATCCTCGATCCGAAAACGGGAAAAGTAGATACGTATCTTGCCAAAGTGACATTGATGGCTACCGGTGGAGTAGGAGCCGTTTATAAAACGACCACTAACCCGCTAGTCGCTACCGGAGACGGTATCGCTATGGTGTATCGTGCCAAAGGTACGGTGAAGGATATGGAGTTTGTACAGTTCCACCCTACCGCCCTGTATCACCCGGGAGATCGTCCTTCTTTCCTGATAACGGAAGCGATGCGCGGCTACGGAGGCGTACTGCGCACCATGGATGGCAAAGAGTTCATGCAAAAATACGATCCCCGTCTTTCCCTGGCTCCCCGTGACATCGTGGCACGTGCCATCGACAACGAGATGAAGAATCGTGGAGACGACCATGTATATCTGGATGTTACCCACAAAGATCCCGAAGAAACAAAGAAACATTTCCCCAATATTTACGAGAAATGTCTTAGCCTGGGCATCGACATCACTAAAGATTATATCCCGGTAGCCCCGGCCGCCCATTATCTCTGCGGAGGTATCCTTGTCGACCTGGACGGACAATCTTCCATCGAACGTCTTTATGCCGTGGGAGAATGTTCCTGCACCGGATTGCATGGTGGTAACCGCCTGGCTTCAAACTCATTGATAGAAGCAGTGGTATATGCCGACGCTGCTGCCAAACACAGTCTGCAAGCGGTCGATCAATATTCTTATAATGAAGATATTCCCGAATGGAATGATGAGGGAACCCGCTCGCCGGAAGAAATGGTGCTCATTACACAGAGCATGAAGGAAGTGAACCAGATTATGAGTACTTATGTAGGTATTGTCCGTAGCGACCTCCGTCTGAAACGTGCGTGGGACCGACTGGATATTATCTACGAGGAGACTGAAAGTCTGTTCAAGCGTAGCGTTGCGTCCAGAGAAATCTGCGAATTGCGTAATATGGTGAACGTGGGTTATCTGATTATGCGCCAGGCAATGGAGCGTAAGGAGAGTCGCGGGTTGCATTATACGATTGATTATCCGCACGTGAAGAAATAACAAGAAAGAGAGCAATTGCTATTTACAAAGGCAATATATCCTATAAAAACAGAAAATGCCGCTTGCAGTAATTTGTAAGCGGCATTTCTTTATTCTACTTAATCTATTGATTAATAGTTTTCTTTCTTCACCTCGAAATAAGCCTGCGGATGCAAACATGCCGGGCAAACTTCAGGAGCTTCCTTACCTACAGTGATGTAACCGCAGTTACGGCATTGCCATACCACTTCGCCTTCTTTAGCGAATACAGTCATATTTTCGATGTTGTTCACGAAAGCAAGGTATCTTTCTTCGTGACCTTTTTCTGCGATGGAGATATTGCGATACATAGCAGCAATCATCGGGAAACCTTCCTGTTCTGCCACATCAGCAAAGTGAGGATAATCCAGTGACCATTCTTCATGTTCACCTGCTGCAGCAGCGCGAAGATTTTCAAGTGTAGTACCGATTACGCCAGCCGGATAGCTAGCTGTGATTTCTACCATACCACCTTCGAGGAACTTAAACATACGTTTTGCATGTTCTTTTTCCTGATCGGCTGTTTCTGTAAAGATAGCTGCAATTTGTTCGTAACCTTCTTTTTTAGCGACACTTGCAAAATAAGTGTAACGCATTCTAGCTTGTGATTCTCCTGCGAATGAAGTCAACAGATTTTTCTCTGTTTGAGTTCCTTTAATACTCTTAGCCATAATTCTATTTATATTTTAAATTGGTTGATTACCAAACGTAACTTGTCGTACTATTTATAACGCAAATATAAGAGATTTGTTCATAACAAGCCACCTTTTCTTGATGAATAAAAACTATCGGCTCATCGATGAAATCTATCAATAGATAAATAGTATGTTCAAAAACATACTTCTTTCGATTATTTTATATAATTTTGCAACCTCCACTTTGCAAAAAAGAACGAAGTACACGTATAACAACATATAAAAATGAAGCTATTTGAATTTAAACCCAAACTGGTTTCTTGTCTAAAGAATTATTCGAAAGAAACGTTTATGGCGGACCTGATGGCCGGTATCATCGTAGGTATCGTGGCACTCCCATTGGCCATCGCCTTCGGTATCGCTTCGGGAGTCTCACCCGAAAAAGGTATTATCACCGCTATCATTGCCGGATTTATCATTTCTTTATTGGGCGGCAGCAAAGTCCAGATCGGTGGTCCGACAGGAGCATTTATCGTCATTATCTACGGCATCATACAGCAATACGGTGAAGCCGGACTGATTGTAGCTACACTCATGGCAGGTGTACTCCTTATTTTATTAGGAGTGTTCAAGCTCGGAGCAGTTATCAAGTTCATCCCTTATCCTATCATCGTCGGATTTACCAGTGGTATCGCTGTCACTATTTTCACGACCCAAATCGCCGATATTTTCGGACTGTCTTTCGGAGACGAGAAAGTGCCGGGGGACTTCGTCGGTAAGTGGATGATCTATTTCCGTCACTTCGATACGATCAATTGGTGGAACACCATTGTAAGCATTGTCAGTATTATTATTATCGCCATCACTCCGAAATTCTCAAAGAAAATTCCCGGTTCACTGATTGCTATCATCGTTGTCACAGTAGCCGTTTATCTGATGAAAACTTTCGGAGGTATCGACTGCATCCAGACCATCGGTGACCGTTTTACCATTAAATCGGAATTGCCCGATGCCGTTGTACCTGCACTGGATTGGGAAGCTATCAGAGAATTATTCCCGGTAGCCATCACCATTGCCGTACTGGGAGCTATCGAATCCCTGTTGTCTGCCACCGTAGCCGATGGTGTGATAGGCGACCGCCACGACTCCAATACAGAGCTGATTGCTCAGGGAGCAGCCAATATCATAGCTCCCCTGTTCGGAGGTATTCCCGCTACCGGAGCCATCGCCCGTACCATGACAAATATCAACAATGGAGGTAAGACACCGATAGCCGGAATTATTCATGCAGTGATACTGCTGCTGATTCTACTCTTCCTGATGCCGCTTGCACAATATATCCCGATGGCGTGCCTTGCCGGGGTACTGGTCATCGTATCTTACAACATGAGTGGATGGCGTGTATTCAGAGCTTTACTGAAGAATCCGAAATCGGATGTCACCGTATTGCTGATTACTTTCTTCCTGACCGTTATCTTCGACTTGACAGTCGCTATCGAAGTAGGATTGATAATCGCCTGCGTCCTCTTTATGAAACGTGTTATGGAGACTACCGAAATCTCGGTGATTACCGATGAAATCGACCCCAATAAAGAATCGGATCTTGCCGTACACGAAGAAAACCTGATGATTCCCAAAGGCATAGAGGTATACGAAATCAACGGTCCTTACTTCTTCGGTATCGCTACCAAATTTGAAGAAACCATGGCTCAACTGGGAGATCGTCCGGAGGTACGTATTATCCGTATGCGTAAGGTTCCGTTCATCGACTCCACAGGTATTCATAATCTGACTACCCTCTGCGAGATGTCACAGAAGGAAAAAACCACCGTTATCCTTTCCGGAGTAAACGAGAACGTGCATAACGTACTGGAAAAAGCCGGATTCTACGAACTGCTGGGAAAAGAGAATATCTGTCCGAATATCAATGTCGCATTGGAGAGGGCAAAGAGCTTGATAAAATAAGTGACGCACTACATAAAGACAATTTACCATAAAACGGGCTGCCACAGAATCACTTCTCCGGCAGCCCTTCTTTCTCTAAATTAAAAAACAGAGAGAGTATGATGTCATTTACTCCTGACCTCCCCCTAAAGCACGGTATAGGTTAATTAAACTTTGTATTTCAGTAAAATGATTGGCCGTTTGCGACAGTTGCACACTAAGCAATGACTGGCGGGCGGTAAGCACTTCCAGATAGGTAGTATTACCATGCTCCATCAATAGCGAAGTACTTTGTAAAGCCGTTTGCAGGGAAGCGATCTGCTTGTCCAGCAAAAGTCTTTTTCCCTGACTGGTCTGATAGGCAATCAACGCATCATTTACTTCGCTGCCGGCATTGAGCAATGTCTGCTGAAAACCGAGAGCGGCTTCTTCCTGTTGCGCACGGGCAATGCGGTATTGTGCCACCACCTGCCCTCTGTTAAAGAGCGGCTGCGTAAGCGAACCTACCGCTGACGCGAGAAACTTACCCGGATTAAGAATCAAAGACCCGGCAGAGTTCGTCCATCCGGCACTTCCGCTTAAAGTGATAGAAGGATAGAAAGCCGAACGTGCCGCATTGGTTCCATAGAACGCTGCTTCCAGTGTCCGCTCGGCAGAACGGACATCGGGACGGGAAGAAAGCATCCGGACAGGAATCCCTATCGAAAGATCCGTAGGAAACTGCTGCTTTGCCAGCATACCGCGCTCATAATTACGGGGTGTCTCCGCCAATAATAAGGCAAGGCTATTCTCCACCTGACTGATCTGCTGCTGCAAATCGAGTACAGAACTCTGCACCTGATAATAAGCAGCTTCCATCTGCGACACAGCGGATTCGTTTGCCAGTCCGGCATTCATCAGAGCGCGGGTGGAGGCCACGGTTTCTTTCCATGCCGTCTCCGTCTGACGGGAAAGGTCGAGTTGCTCATCCAGCATCAGCAGGGTATAGTAAGTATTGGCTATGCCTGTTATCAACTGGGTACGGACAGCCTGACGATAATCCTCGCTTTGAGCATAAAGTGCTTTCGCCTGTTTTTTGGCATTGCGCATACGACCGAATACGTCCAGCTCCCAACTGGCAGTAACGGGCAATGAATAAGCCTGCGTAGCCTTGTGTGTATCAAAACTGTTCACCGTTCCCTGCGGGGAAAGGGCAAAAGCAGGCAGAAAAGCAAGTTTGGCAGACATCAGTGCCGCCTGTGCCTGTTCCACACGAAGCTGGGCGGACTGATAGTCGGTATTAGTCTGTAATCCCACTTCGATGAGGGATTGCAGATAAGGATCGGTGAAAAGTTCCCGCCAGTCCATATTACCCAGACTGGCAGTGTCCTCGGCCACCACTTCCTCCCCATAAAGATGGTCGGGGACGACAGTGGCGGGTTTGTATTTGGTATAGATGCCACAACCGCTCAACGACAGACTGATGGCAACTAATGTGATGATATTCTTCTTCATTCTTTCTTTCATTTAGTTACGTTCGCGTTCAACTTCACTCTTTTCTTTCTCTAAAAGCACCTGTACGTCTGCTTCCTCCTCCATCGGTTTGCGGATTTTCTCCTGCAAAAATTCAAAGATGATGTAGAAAACCGGAACGACAAAGAGCAATGCCAGTGTCCCGACAACCATACCGCCTACTACACCCGTACCCAGCGAACTGTTACCGTTGGCACCTGCACCGGAAGAGAACATCAGCGGAAGCATACCGAAAATCATCGTCAATACCGTCATCAGGATAGGACGCAAGCGGACTTGTGCGGCAGAGTAAGCAGATTCCACGATACCCATTCCTTTGCGACGGCGCTCTATGGCGTACTCTGTAATCAGAATTGCTGTCTTAGCCAACAAACCGATTAACATAATCACCCCTGTCTGCAGATAGATATTATTCTCCAATCCAAGGAATTTGGCGAAAAGGAACGAACCCATCAGTCCGAACGGCACGGAGAAGATAACGGCGAACGGCACGAGGAAACTCTCGTAAAGACAGGCCAGAATCAGATAGATCAGGAAGACACAAATCGCATAGATAAAGACTGTCTGTGCACCACCGCTACTTGCTTCTTCGCGTGCCATACCACCATATTCGTATCCGTAACCTGCCGGCAAAGATTGTGCGGCTACTTCTTCAATGACTTTCTGCACCTCACCGGAAGAGTAACCGTCGGCAGGATTCACATTGGCAGTGATGGTACTGTAAAGATTGAAACGGTTGGCCGTTTCCGGTCCCAGCACTTGCTTCAGCGTTACGAACTGGCTTACCGGAGCCATCTCCGTACCATTGCGTACAAACATATTGTTCAATGCCTGTTCGTCGAGACGATATTCAGGTGAAGCCTGCATCATCACACGATATACTTTACCATACTGATTGTAGTTGGAAATATACGCACCACCGCAATAGCTCCCCACTGCATCGAGCACCGCACTTGGCGAAATACCCGCACGCTTACATTTGGCAGCATCCACTTCCACCGATATCTGCGGGAAGTTAATAGCATAAGAGGTATAAGCCATTGCTACCTCCGGACGCTGGTTCAAAGCACCGAGGAACTG
Source organism: Bacteroides sp. D2 (assembly GCF_025147085.1). Taxonomy (NCBI): domain Bacteria; kingdom Pseudomonadati; phylum Bacteroidota; class Bacteroidia; order Bacteroidales; family Bacteroidaceae; genus Bacteroides; species Bacteroides sp. D2. Next base: position 1,381,301 of record NZ_CP102261.1, read on the forward strand.
TACAGCCGCTTCGTAGAACGTAGCCAGATCACCCCCCGTCATGTCCTGAAGGTTCAGTTCAAGGGAATTACCCATACCGTAACCCGGAATCATGGCAGGCTGGAAGCTGAATACTTGCGCTTCCTTTAAAGATTGGAATTGTGCATTGAGGCGGGAAACCACGGCATCCGAGCTATGTTCCTTACCTTTTCGTTCACTCCAGTCCTTCAAGCGGATAATGATTGTACCGTAAGAAGTTCCCTGCCCGGATATAAGTCCATACCCTGCCACGCGGGCATAGTGTTCTATTTCAGGTGTATCTTTCAGGATATTTTCCAAACGGTCCATCACCTTCGTTGTTTCTTCGAGCGTGCTTCCCGGTGAAATGCTGACATTCACCATGATAACACCCTGATCCTCCTGCGGCACAAGTCCCGTCTTGGTGGTACTCATCAGATAAACCAACAGGGCAACGGCAACTGCCAACAAAGTCCATACCATCCAACGATGGCGGATGAAGAACATCACACCTCTCTTATATTTACCCAGTACGGCATTGAACGAAGCATTATACGCAGCGCGTACCCGTCCGTTAATACTCTTAGCGCTCTTGGTTCCGTCCGACGGACGCATCATGATGGCGCACAAAGCAGGACAAAGCGTCAAGGCCGAAATCATGGAGATACCTACGGCAGTTGCCATTGTGATACCGAACTGTGTATAGAACACGCCCGAAGTTCCTCCCATAAATGTAACGGGAATAAACACAGCCATAAACACACAGGTACAGGAAACGATAGCCATCGTCACATCGCCCATTGCATCTTTAGTGGCAAGATAAGGCGACTTATACCCGGCATCAAACTTGGACTGCACCGCTTCCACCACCACAATAGCATCATCCACCACCGTACCGATGGCAAGCACCAAGGCAAACAGCGTCAGGATGTTCAGACTGAATCCCGCAGCCACCAGACAGGCAAACGTACCTACCAATGATACGATAATGGAGATGGAAGGGATAAGAGTGCTTTTAAGATCCTGCAAGAAGAAATATACCACAAGGATTACCAGGATGATGGCAATAATTAGTGTCTCCACCACATTGTGTATGGAAGCGAAAAGGAAGTCGTTCGAACTCATCATGGTGACAAACTCCGTTCCTTCCGGCAGATTTTTCTCCATCCGCTCTATCTGCGCGGTAATCTCTTTATTAACAGCGGTAGCATTGGAACCAGCTGTCTGGAAAATCATATAGAGAACGGCAGGCTGACTGTCCATCTCACTACGGAAACTATATGTCATAGTGCCCAGCTCTACTTCCGCCACATCTTTCAAGCGGAGTATCGATCCGTCCTCACGCGAACGGACAACCGTATTCTGAAATTCCTCCACGCTCTTCAGGCGTCCGCGATATTTCATCGTAAACTGGAAAACGTTCTGCGAACTCTCACCCAGCGAACCGGTAGGAGCTTCAATATTCTGCTCACCCAGTACAGCGGTGATGTCCGACGGTACCAGCCCGTATTGTGCCATCCGTTCCGGTTTCAGCCAGATACGCATACTATACGTATCACCCAGCTCCATGACGTCTCCCACTCCCTCGATACGTTTTATCTGGGGAATAACATTGATGTCCAAGTAATTGGCCAGGAAAGTCTGGTCATAACGGCCATCAGTGCAGACCAAAGCACCGATCTGCAAGAAACTGGTCTGGCGCTTCATCGTGCTTACACCGACTTTCGTAACTTCGGCCGGAAGTAATCCCTGCGCCTTAGCTACACGGTTCTGTACGTTGACTGCTGCCATATCGGGGTCTGTGCCCTGTTTGAAGTAAACCTGAATAATAGCCAAACCTGCATTGGAGGCACTCGAACTGATATACATCATGTCTTCCACACCGTTGATACTCTCTTCCAGGGGCATGATGACACTGTTCATCACTGCCTCGGCATCAGCACCGGTATAGCTGGCAGTCACATATACCGTCGGAGGTGCAATATCGGGATATTGCTCCACGGGCAACGTGAAGAGTGAAATAAGCCCGATAGCCAGAATCAATACGGAAATGGAGATTGCCATCACCGGCCTCTTTATAAACATATTTCCTTTCATAATCAGTCTCCTTCTTATTTAACTTGCGTGCCTTCGCGCACCAGTCCGGCGCCTTCCGATACAATTTCATCACCGGCTTTCAGTCCGCTCAACACTACATATTCGCGTCCGTCATTGATACCGGCCACAGTTATCAGGGTAGAGACAGCCTTACCGTCCACTACCTTATATACAATAATCTTGTCCTGCATCCGCACGGTAGCCGTCTGCGGAATGGCAATACAGTCTTTATAGATACTCGGCACTACTACCGTGCCCGATGCTCCGCTATGAAGCAACCGTGATTCGTTGGGGAACACCACACGTGCTACGACAGTACCCGTCTGGCGGTCGATGACTCCGCTGATGGATTCAATGACACCTTTCTTATCATAAACCGAATTGTCGTTCAAGTGCAATTCCACTTCCGGCATATTCTTCAATGCCTCATCCATATCACCATACTGGCGGGTAAGGGCAAGCAACTGATTCTCGGTCATGGAAAAATAGACATACATATCCGAGTTGTCGCTGACTGTGGTAAGCGGATAAGGCATATTAGCACCTACCAATGCACCCACGCGATAAGGCAATGCGCCTACTACTCCGTCACTGGGACTTTTCACCTCGGTATAAGAAAGGTTGTTGCGGGCACTGATTTCCTGGGCTTCGGCCTGTGAGAGTTGTGCCTTGGCAGTGAGATAAGTGTTCTCGGCTGTTTTCAGACTAAATTCGGAAACAACTTTCTGTGCATACAGTTCTTTGTTGCTCTTGTAAGTCAATTCGGCGGTACCCAGCCCGGCACGTGCTGCTTCTACATTGGCAGTGGCAGTTTTCAGTGCAGCCTTGTAGGGAACCTGGTCGATAACGAAGAGTAATTGTCCCCGGCGTACTTTCTGTCCTTCGGTCACACAGAGTTTCTCAATCGTTCCCGACACCTGTGGATAGATGTCAATATCCTGCCGCCCGCGTATAGTCGCCGAATAGGAAGAAGAAAACTCTTTGTCCACCGCTTCTATCTGCATTACTGCATAAGAAGAAGATTTCACTCCCGCATCCGATGCCTGCTTGCAAGATGCCATCCACACTGTACAACCGACAATCCCTATCAGCCGTATCCATTTTTTGCTTACTGTAATCATACTTTCTCTTTTGTTCTTTTGTTAAATCCTGGACAAAAGTAGGAGAAAAGAACAAGGCAATAGTGACCAATTTCCCTCCATAGATGTCCTATTCTCTCCTTTTTCATTTATTATAGCTAACTATTTGTCAATAAACGACATATCAGACAATTATAAAGGCAATCAGGACATTCCGTTTTCCGCTTTATTCACCAACTTTGCAAAAAGAAAAAAAGAAAAGAATATGGAAAAAGAGAACATCAGACCAATAGATATAAAAGACTTTAAGGACAGTCAGCATGCACTGGACTATATAGATAATGATTTTGCAATAGTCAACAGCTTGGAAGGAATTCCTGATAATAATGATATTGTCAGACTGGAATGTTTCATCATCGCCGTCTGTATAGAAGGGTGCATCCAACTGGACATCAACTACCGGACTTACCAGTTGAAGGCAGGCGATCTATTGCTCGGCCTTCCCAATACCGTCATCAGCCATACGATGTTAAGCCCTAAATATAAGGTAAGGCTTGCAGGATTCTCCACCCGTTTTCTGCAACGTATCATTAAAATGGAAAAGGAGACGTGGAACACAGCCGTTCATATCCATAACAATCCGGTGAAGTCCGTAAGCGACGAAGAAGACAATTCTGTTTTCGGATTCTACCGGGATTTAATTGTGGCCAAGATAAATGATGAACCTCATTGCTACCACAGGGAAGTGATGCAGCATCTCTTTTCCGCTCTCTTCTGTGAGATGTTGGGGCAGCTTCATAAGGAAATCGAGTGCTCCGACAAGTCGGATCGTTCGAGAGAGAATATCAAGCAGGTGAATTATACCTTACGGAAATTCATGGAGCTATTATCAAGAGACAAAGGTATACACCGCTCGGTGAGTTATTTTGCCAACGAGCTCTGTTATACGCCCAAACATTTTTCAAAGGTTATCAAGCAGGCGTGTGGCAGAACTCCGTCAGACTTGATTAATGAAACGGCTATGGAGCAAATAAAATACCGGTTGAAGCATTCGGACAAGTCTATCAAAGAAATTGCGGAAGAGTTCAACTTCCCCAATCAATCCTTCTTCGGGAAATATGTAAAAGCATATTTGGGAACATCACCGGCCAGTTACCGGAGCAGAAAAGAGGATATATGAAGAAACGCATATTTTATCTATTCTGTACCTCATAATTCGAGCTCCTCTCTTCTGAATCAGAAAAAACGCCTGTAATTTAAAACAGCACAATTCGCAAGCGATACCAAACGTCTATTATTGCTAGACAAATTGCAGTAAAGCAGACCTTTTAAAAGTATAAAAGGCCACTATATCATCAGACATATATCAGATTGCTATTTACAAACCAACAGAAAAGAAAGACAAACCAGCTCTAATTCTGCTCTCCCAAAACCCAGTTTCGCTTCCTTTAAAAGGAACCGACGGTTTGTTTATACCAAAGAGAGCGTTTGTTTTAAACAAACCGAAGCTTTGATTACACCAAACCGATGGTTTAGTGACACCATATATTGCATATTTCAAGGAAATAAATGCAATATAAAAAGAAAAGCGCATATTCTTGCAACTGAATATGCACTTTTTCTTCTATTAGGTCCTTTTATCTTATTCCGGTTTTCTTCTGAATCTTAAAAATGGAACAGAAATGGAAAACTCTAATTCCTCATACAGCCCCATAAGCCTAACGATTCTCGGTATCTTTCATACACCGTACAGAGAATGCATGAGAACGACCGGAAGAGTGAGTCCACGTCTTATCGGAAACTTTATAATACAGAGAAGTAGCTCCCTGATCCTTGTCATTTCCATAACTGCTTGCCGATGAGTTAGACCAATAGCAAGCGGCACCCTTACTGGCATCCAATCCTGTATTGTTGCCATTATTACCACCGTTGGAACCCCACTTACAACCTGCCAACGGCCAATAAGCATAGTTCGTACCGTCATAGCAATATTTAAATACCGCAGTTGCGCTCTGTTTCACAAATTCACCTTTCTGTTCTATCTCATCCAATACGCGAGGAGATACAACCCGGTAACCTTTCGGACAAGGATCATAAATAGATTTATGACCGTCAGAAGGATTGAGATAAGTGCTCGATTCATTCGGGTTACCCCAGAAGTCATCTTTACGATCAGTACGTGCACCGGTCCATGCGCCCAGATACCAGTCGGATTTTGTATTCTCTACATTATTGGTATAAAGCAATGCACGGGGATTTTCTATAGAGAATCGGACGTTGGTGGCTTCGGTAGGTATATTAGTACCCACGGTTCCCGACCAGCCGACCGGCGTAGGACGTCCCCATTGGAAGTAAACACCGTTTTGCTTCCAGTTGTCTCCTTCGCACGTCATATAAGTACCCAGATTACGATCCAACACTACATATCCCGTATTACCATAAGGGTGTTCTGCCGGAGTAGGGGTCATCCAGATAATAAAACTCCAGATGACGGTAGTCTGATCCGCTCCATAGATAGCCACCTGACCGCAACCGCCGTCATAGCCTCCACTTACTTTATAGGTGTTGATCGTAATATTGTAATCACTGCCAATAGGAGAGATGTCCGTAGTAGAGCCATTCACGGCAATCATCTTATGATTAACGTTCAAATCGCAACCCAGAATAGTTTTGGCATACTTGGGTTCTTCCACTTCCATAAAGTTACCACGTGCTTTCACACTCATCGTATTGCTCACGCCACTGGTAGAAATATTCGTCAACAGACAGTTGGACTCGCCATAAGCCCATCCTCCTGCCAGCAGACGTGTCTCTACCGGCTCGTACCATTCGCAGGAATTATCCGAAAGTTTCAGGTTGTTGACAGCAATCGTATTGACAGCATTGGCTTTCAGTTGCTTTCCTTCTTTGAGAATAGGAATTGTAACAGTCTGCTGGTCATTCTCCAGAGTGATGACAATGTACACTTCTTTGCCGCTCAAATCGGCAGGATATGTAGTCAGGTATATATCCTGTGCGGAAGCGAGCAGTTCGGGAGTAGTCAGTGAAACAGTGGCATACGGTTTCACATCCGTACCGTAGGTCAGTTCGTCCGTATCCAAATCTGCTGTGAATACACCGGAAAGAGGAGTCTTTGTCTCCTTGTCATATAAAGAGACACTCTTGAGTTTGTACGTAGAAAGCTCCTGGGACGAGATACTGAACTTCACATACGCCATCGCATGGTTCAACGTAAACTTAGCAAGCATATCCGGACCGCTGACCGTAGCCTTGGCAAACGCAAAACCATACTTTCCAATATGACGGCTATCGCCGGGACGGCTTTGTTCCTGCTCAACGGACAGGGTAGAAGTAATCTTGTTATCATTTTCTGCCAGTTCCGCACTTGCCCGGTAAGGATAGTAAATAAGAAGTTCCGTAGTTCCTTCTTCCGCCATCTTCACGTCGTCCGAAGTAAAAACACCGGAGTTTTGTCCGATCGACTCATCACTCAATAAAGACTGCACATTATTGATGTCGGTTCCTGCCGTACGGGAGAACACACCCAAGGCATCCCCTTCGCTCCAGAGCACCGGATAAACGTCCCCAGTTTTGTCACCGATAGAAACACGCGTCTGCGGAGACGAGAGTCCAACCAATGTCAGACATGAACCTGCCGTTGCCGGTTTTTTGCCCTTATCGGACGAAATAAGTTCGTCCTGCATGCAACTTGTCATCATGAGAATCATTGCACCTATTGCAAATAATCTATTTTTCATACCATTCATTCTTTTGAGTTACACCATTTTTACCATTCATTTTCTTCCAGATCACCGGCAGAACCGCCGTCACTCCATGCGCCTTCCGTTCCTGAAGCTTTCCAGGTCTGGAAAGCGGAACACACGGCACGTCCTTCGGCATTATAGGCGATGATCGCACTGATGTAATTCACTCCCGGACGTAATCCTTCGGTGATTTTGCGTGTATAGGGCAGAGATACGGGTTCTCCGTTCTCTTCTACGAATTTCACCAGCTTCACTTCAATGTTATAGTCAAAGCCGATGTCGGCCACCGGATAGAAATCAATGACTTTCGCTCCGAATGTAGTACCTGTTTGCTGTTCGGAAGTAATCAGAGCCGTATTGTCTGCAATCTCCGAAACTGTTAGGTTCATGGTGGGGATGACACGTGGAGCCGAATCATCCTTGTCCGAACAGGAGGCACTTATCAGCAGTAGTACGAAGATAAATGCCATGCTTATATGTAAGTTCTTCATAATCATATTGTATTAGTCTTATTTTTGTAAATTCTTATACCGCAGCAATGCTTCTAAAAAGTAATAATCGGCATACGTCAGGGGGACATCTACTTCGCTTTTATCAGGAAGTGCACCCACGCTGTGCTTCAGGATGAAACATTCGTTCGTACCCGGTTCTGCCAGATACTCTTTCGAGGCAAGCGTACGGAGTTGCTTTTCTGCCATGGCAAGATAAGATTCCTTGGCTTCCGTGCCGGGGATATAACGGCTTAGTTCGATAAAGGCGGAGGCCATGATAGCCGCAGCGGAAGCATCCCGATAGGTCTGCTCTTCTACCGGAGCGTCGAAATCCCAGTAGGGAATACCGTCAGCAGGTAGACGGCGGAGCAGCATATCGGCGATATGCCCGGCTTGCAACAGATAATTCTGATACCCCGTCAGGCGGAACATCATCGTATAGCTATACAAGGCCCATGCCTGTCCGCGACTCCAGGAGGAATCGTCCGAGAAGCCCTGCACTGTTTGCTTGCCGCGCACCGCACCCGTTTCAGGATCATAATCCACCAGATGATAGGTGGAATAATCATCCCGGAAGTGATGCTGGATAGTGGTATTGGCATGCGTACAGGCAATGTTCTGCAAAGAGTCGTCGGCGTAGGCTTTCGACATGGACAACAGCAGTTCAAGGTTCATCATATTGTCAATAATCACCGGAAACTTCCAGTCGCAGCCTTTGCGTACAAAGTCCCAGCTACGAATCACACCGGCAGCAGGATTGAAGCGGGTTGACAAGGATTTGGCGCCCTGATAGAGCACTTGTTTATAAGCCTCATTACCTGTCAGCCGGAAAGCATTGCCGTAACTGCAATTCAACTGGAAACCGACATCGTGGTCCCTGGTCACGTATTGTATAGAGTCGAGTTTCAGCGTGTTCTTCTCGGCCAGTGTTTTCACTGCGTCCTTCCGGGTATATTCGTAGATATACCAGAGGGAACCGGGGTAGAAGCCGCTACACCACCAATAGATATTCGAGGGAACAAACTCACCGTCGGCAGAGAGCGTGCGGGGAAGTGTCTTTTCTGTCAGGTGGGTGTCCATAGCCGTGTATTGTTGCTCCGCAACGGTAAATACACGGTCAATCAACGCCTCCATCGGCTCCTGCTTCGTGCAGGAGGCCAATGTCAAAAGTCCGAGTATAGATATTAATAGGATTCTCATACGTTCCATTCTTTTTATTTAGGGGACAGGGTTGTGGTAAATGTGGCGGTCTGATTGGCGGTGACCGTTGCTTCAAAGCCGACCATATAGGTGCCCGGATTAGCCTGGTCATAAGAGTTCTCACTGGTGGTACTCCATTGCTTGTAGGTAGGCTTCACGCTTCCGCTGGCTGTGAGATACATCACTTTGCTTCCGTTCGTTAGTACGATGCGGTTACTTTCCACCGTCGGAACGGCAGGCGTCACCATGCACCAGCGTACTTTGGCGGATTTATCCGTTCTCGCCTTGATCTCATCCATAACCACTAAATCTTTATCGTTCACGATTTTCACGGTACGGGTAGCGGACGCAGCCTGATCGGACACTACTTCTGTCAGATCGAAAGTGGCTCCCAATTCCGTAGCGGTATTGATAGTAGTAGTCAGCGTAGCCGCCCCATTTACCCGGTGACGGGCGTCATTGATTGAAATCGTGCTATGATTCAAGTTATTCAAACGAAATACATCCCAACGCATCGAGTTCTGTCCCATATCCCAAAGATTACCGCCTAAGCCGGCTAATACCGACTCGAGCGTTGTATAACTTTGCAGACCGAAATCCATCGACCAACGCACTCCATACGCATCGTATACAAATGAACCGGCATCCATGTGCCCGTGGCTCGAACCTGCCTTGCCGCCTTTGATTCCGAGGTATTTGTCCGTATCGGTGTATGTCCAGTCGGTATGTACCATCACCACGGGCGTTTCCCCTTTTCCACTCCATAGTTTATTGGAAGGAGCGGAGATTGCGTCCAGATTCAGATTATTGGCAAACGCCATAATCATCGGCAACAGGCGGTTTTCGGCACAAGAAGCGTATTCGCCGTTCTTCAGCATTTTCAGCTCATTATATAATAAGGATGGATTACTGTATTTATCGGCAAACCACCACGAAGCCAATGCCGCGGTAGAAGAGGGGGCACAGTCGGAATAATTAAAAAACTTGCTGTTCAAGCCTGTCATATACAGCATATACTCTGCAGTCTTGGAGAATCCCGGTGTATCGGAAAGCCCGTTATCCGTGCCAAGCGTACTGTTGAGGGCGGCAAGCATCAATACCTGATAGAGCGTGCCGTAACACCAGTAACCGCTGCCCTCCGGATAGTTGCCATCGGGAGAATACATCACTTCCAATGCAGGTTTGTTGGATTCTAACGCCTTTTCAATCATGTCCTTTGCTTCGGAAGGATTGTTTTCATAGGAAGCCAGTGCCGCACAAACCAGTCCGCCATTACAAACCTGGTTCCAGTTGTTGGTGGCTTCGTAGAAGTTGAGGTTCCAGTTCTTATCTTGTGCCTGCTGGAAGGCAAACTTCAACAATGCGTTGGCCGCTTTCGTACGGGTGGCTACGCTTAATTCGTTGTAGAGCCAGTCGTAGCCGAACGCAACAGCCGTAGCCATTTCGCCTACATCGAGAAAGTGGCGTTTCGAGTTCCAGTCGGGAAAGTTGCAGACAGCGTTGATATCCGTTTCCGCTTTAGTCAGGTATTTGGCATCGCCGGTCATCCGGTAGGCATAAGCGCAGGTGAAAATACGCAGTAACGCATCGCGAGACACATCGAGGATACGTTTGTTGCTGGCATCCAATTTATAAGTCAGTGCCGTGGCGTTCATCCCTTTGCTGTTGCACACTCCCATAATGGTATTATGGAGCAAGGTCAGATTGGCACTCGAATTGGCATCCACTTTGGCTTTCAACGCAGTGAAGGCTTCAGCGTTCATCAACAGGCGGGGATGATTATCCGCGGTCAGTTTGGAATAATCCAGTCCACCCTCCGGCTCCGTGGGATTCGGTTTCTCATGGGTAGATCCCGGACGGAATCTGTTCTCATCTTCATCGGAACAACTAACGGCTGTTCCCACAAAGAAAGCTATGATGATTGTTTTAAAAAGAATCGTTTTCATGGTTCAATGAATTTATTTGTATTACTACTTCAAAGGAATAAGTCGTACTTTCAGTTGCGCGGTACGATTGGCAGGAATCACCGTCTCAAAGCCCACGCGAATGGTTCCCGGATTGCGGAAATCATATTCATGCGGGGGCACGTTCGACCAGGTTTTCATTTCTACTTCCGTATCGGCATCTACCGTCAGCAGCATCCGTTGGCCGTCTTTGGTCAATTCCATCCGGTTCTTGCCCGTTATTTTGGCTTCCGCCGGAGTGACCATAATCCAGGATACGGTAGCTTCCTTGTCACCCGTCTCCAAGCGGTCGGTCACTTCCAGATGGTCTTTCTGATCCAATATCACGGTGCGGACGGCTTTCTTCACGCTGTTGGCAAACACACTCGACAGGTCTACTTCCGCCCCTTTCTGTTTCTTCGACTCGAAAGTACGGGTGATCGGGGCATTGCTCTCTACCAAATGGCGTTCTCCGTTAATCGTCAACGTATTGTGAGCGATATTGCTTAGCCGGAATACTTCCCAGCGTTGTCCGTTCTGCGACATATTCCACAGGTCCACTCCCTTACTTTCGAGTGTGATATAACTCTGCATCCCCAAGTCCATCGCCCAACGCACTCCGTCTCTCTCGAAGATAAACGACCCGGCATCCATGTGTGCATGAGAGGTAGAGGGCGAACCTCCTTTCACTCCCAGATAGGTATCTTTCTTGCTGTCCCATCCGCCACGGTAGATAAACACAGGCGTATCTCCACGGTTAAACCAGAAGTTTTTCTTCGGCTTTCCGATCCGGTTCAGGTCGAGCTGTGAACAGAACACCAGCAGGCTGGGCAGTAAACGGTCTTCGGCAAACTGCATATCCGGGCGGTCGAGATACTGACGTTCAATCCACAACAGGGAAAGGTCTTTCGCCTTGCCTGCAAACCAGAACATCATCATATTACACTCTGCCTCTACCGGAGAGTCCGAGAAACAGAAACAGTCTCCGCTCGGAGCCGTCATATACTGCATGAAACGGGCAGATTCCATGAAGCCGGGGGCTTGGGAGAGCCCATTGTCTGTGCCGAAAGCACTTTCGAGCGCAGCAATGAGCATTACCTGAAAACTTGTCCCGTACCCCCAATATCCGAACCCTTCGGGATAACCTCCGTCGGGGCCATAACCTACCATCGCTTTCGGATTTGTCTCCATGCATTTCTCTATGATGCCTTTCGATACCTCCGGAATCTCTTCAAAAAGAGCCAGCGCGCCATACGCCAATCCACTATTACATACGGAATTCCAGTTATTCTTGGCTGTATAGAACCAGGCATGACGGGTGTTCTTTGCCGCGTCGAACCCTTTCGCGATGATTGCTTCGCGCACCACCCGGCGGGTGTCGGGCTGCAAAGAGTCATACAGCCAGTCATAACCGATAGCCAATGCCATTACCATCTCACCCACATCCAGGAAATGAGTAGGGTTCCAGTCGGTGAAATGACTAACGGCCAGCATCTCCTGTTCCGCACGGAGAGCGTATTTCTGATCTCCCGTCATACGGTAAGCGTAAGACAGGTAGTAGATACGCTTCAATGCGATGCGCGAAATCGCCAGCAGGCGTTTACCCTCTTTGATACGTTCCACAGGCTGTTCCGTAAGTGTCCGGTCGCAAAGTTCCATGATCCGCTGGTGAACAGTGGCCAACGGGGGATACTCCGCAATGGCTTTCCTGATGGCTTCTTCTCCTCCCTCCGGCAGTAACAACCGGGGATGAGGCGCTATCTTGCCATAATCAAACTGTTGCGCAACTACACCCGTGCAACCGGATACAAAAATGAGTAATAGTAAAAGTATTTTCTTCATCCTTATTCAAATCTTTATGATTAATACGCCCAACCGCTTCGTTTAGTCAGGTTCGGGTTCTTTTGCGTTTCAACGATAGGAGCAGTCCACGGCCACATATAATCGGTGTAATACCAGTTATACTCTACCATATCGCCCCACCAGGACTTGCCGCCATTCACGTCTTTTCCCTGGAATTTGGTTTCTTTGTAGGTTCCCCAACGTACTTCATCGAAGAAGTTGATTCCTTCCAGGCAGAATTCCACGCGACGTTCATAGCGTATCCTTTCGAGCATGTCTTCTTTTCCGTTCACTGCGCACGGACCGCTTCCGCCCTCTGTCAGTGCGGGCATGTGGGCACGGGTACGTACTTTATTCACCAAACGGATGGCTTCTCCCAACTGATCGGTCTGCGCCAATGCTTCGGCATACTGCAACAGTACATCGGTATAGCGAATCAACGGCCAGTCGGTATGGCAACGGCTCCGGCTAATCAAACGGCCTTTCTCAAACTCATTGTACTTGCGATAGCAGTAGAAAGCAGAAGTACGTTTATCGAGCCAGAAGTCTCCGCCATTCGTTCCCTGTTCCTTCAACGGCCAACGGAGTTGTTTACCGATCTGGTTGGCATCTCCTGCATAATTAGGCTTGTAGCAGTCCACCGGCACATAAGGAGTGACGACGGTCTGTTGCAGACGCGGGTCACGGTTGTCATACGCCTTTTTGATACGGGCTTCATTACCACTGTTGAGATAATATTTCTGATAGATATCTTCGCCTACCCGTTTGATAAGGGCATTCTTTTGTGAAGACATGGATTCCAATCCATCACGGCAGAAGAAGATTTCACGCTGTTGCGGAGTCAACAAGTCCCAATCTTCCAAGCCGTCTACTTCCGACCATTTGAAGTCCGATCCGTCGGCGTTCTTATAGTAATCTACAAAGTCTGCGGAAGGTTTTATTTCCGTCCAGCCATCATACGTATCGCGGGCACCGGTCATTTGCTGAATGTTATCACAATAACCGGTTTCTTCGCTGAACTGGAGCGAGAAGATCATTTCTTTATCCTTTTCGTTTTCATATTTGAAAAAGTCGGCATATTCGCCTGTCCACAAGCCATAACCGCACGTTTCCACTTCTTTGAAATCGTTGCCCGCTTCCTTGTATTGCTTCTTCCACATATATACCATACCACGCAGGGCATAAGCGGCTCCTTTAGAAGGACGGCCGTAGTTTTCATTCAGCGTGTTATTGGGGAAGTCGGGATTGTTGATGCAATACGTCAAATCATCCAGAATGACTTGCCATACCTCATCTACCGAAGATTGACCACGGGTACAGTCTTCGTTATTGATGGGTTCCAGATAAACGGGGACGCCCTGATAAAGCATATTCAGACGATTGTACGCCCAGGCACGAAGGAAGCGGGCTTCGCATTGGTAACGCGCCAGTTTATCAGCGCTCATATCCGCTTTATGCAGATTGGCAATCGCATCGTTACACGCATGGATGATGGTGTAACAGAACTTCCATTCATACCACACCTGAAAGTCATTGGCAGGCTTGGTAGCCAGCGAAAGCAGTTCCACCGGATAGTTATTGGAATAATAATCGGTCGCGAAGCTCATGGCTTCGATTCCCTGACGGTTCAGTCCGTCGGCGCGGCGAAGCTGGGTGGAGGAGAGTTGGGTGGCATAGAACGGGAAATAGAGCCCTGCCATTCCCTTGTCGGCAAGCTCTTCCGTGGTCCACATGTTTTCACTTGCGATCTGGTCTTCCGGAGCCACATCGAGAATATCCATGCAGGAGGTAGCCACCAGCGCCATCGTTAAAATCATTAATATCTTTTTCATATCAGATTCTGTTTTTTAGTTCTACATCATTAAAAGGTAATCTGTCCGCCAAAAGAGATCTGACGCATCAACGGATAACCGATTTCTGTTCCTATCTCCGGATCGAGTCCCGGATAACTGGTGATCGTCAGGATATTGTCCATCGACACGAAAGCACGGAGCTTGCTTACAAAGAACTTACTGGAAATCCGCTGCGGCAACGTATAGCCTATCTGGATATTCTTCAACTTGAAATAGTCGGCCTTATATTCGTTCCAGTCGCTCTGGATTCTGTTATTATACGTAGTTCCATACGTCAGACGGGGGTATTTGCCCGACTGGTTGGTACGCGGATCGTCCGGATTGGAAGGATCGAAGAAGTAATGATTATCGGCAATATGTTCGATAATGCCATATCCGTGACTCACGAGCGTGGAGTTGTAGTAATCCGTATTCCAGTTGAGGTAATGTCCGAAAGCTCCCGACCACAACATGGAGAAATCAATATTCTTGTAAGAGAAAGCACAGTTGAAGCCCAGGTTGAATTTCGGCACACTGGTATGACCGGAGAAATCCCTGTCGTTCGTATCACCATAGTTCATATCCCCATTGCTGTCGGCATAGAGAATGTCACCATACCAAAGCTGGTCTTTGGCAATCGTCTTCATTCCTCCGAATGAATAACCGGAGTCAATCATGGCCTGTACCCATACCATGTCTTCCTTTGTACGTATCATTCCGTCCTTCGGTCCCGCATGGATGTCCACCGCACCTCCGGTATAGCCTTCACCGGAACCTCTGTACACCTTATACATATAGGTTTCACCCAGTTGGCGACCTTCGCAGATGTATCCTCCGAATCCGGATTCGGACACATCACTGAAGTTGTTGACATAGCTGACTTTGTTTCCCTGTGCATCATACGTCCAGTATTTCTGGAGATCGCCCTTGAATTT
Source organism: Bacteroides sp. D2 (assembly GCF_025147085.1). Taxonomy (NCBI): domain Bacteria; kingdom Pseudomonadati; phylum Bacteroidota; class Bacteroidia; order Bacteroidales; family Bacteroidaceae; genus Bacteroides; species Bacteroides sp. D2. Next base: position 1,396,481 of record NZ_CP102261.1, read on the forward strand.
CATTACCTTATTGGCATTGAAAGAGAAGTTCATGCCTACCCGGTATTCAAAGTCTTTTCCAATACGGTCGTTCCAGTTCAGGGTAAATTCTACACCGCGGTTGCGCACTTCACCCAGATTTTCGGGAGCAGAGCCAACAACACCCATCGAGAGATAGAGTTCGGGATGGTAGAGAATGTCTGAAGTATATTTATTATAGTAGTCTATTTCACCCGTCAGGCGGTTGTTGAAGAAACCGAAATCAAGTCCGATGTCGGTTGTTGCGGTACTTTCCCAATGCAGTTTGTCGTTGCTTAGTTTTTTACGTACCAGTCCTTTGGTTCCTTCACCTTCGATTACGACATTACCTGTGGCGTAGTTTGCCTGCCAGTCGTAGTTGCCCGTAGAATTGTTACCTGTCTTTCCCCAGGAAACACGCAGTTTCAGGTTGGAGAGATAGTCCGATGCTCCTTGCATGAACGATTCTTCCGAGATACGCCATCCACCGGAGAACGAAGGGAAATACCCCCAACGCTGGTTCACACCGAAACGGGAGGAGGCATCGGCACGAAGGTTGGCTTCGAAGAGATAACGTCCTTTATATCCGTAGTTGACACGGCCGAAGTAAGAGAGCAGTCCCCACTTGGCAGGTGCCGAGCTGGAAGAGCTGACGAGAGTTTCATAGGTGCTCAATTCGTTCAGTGTCCAGTCAGTAGCTCCTTTACGGGAAACGGCAAAGCTCTTGCTGTAATATTCCTGTGCGGAATATCCGAGTAATGCGCCCAGATCGTGGTCTTTCTTGATGGTGGTTTGATAGCGTACCAGTATTTCGGCACTCTGACGCCAGGTGCGCGCGCTTGTATTGGTAATGGAAGCGTTCTCCAGTGCGCTTTCGCTGACACGTTGGTCGGTCACGTAGTCCCAATAACCATTCTGGCGGCTATAGGAAGACTTGTCAGTAAATGTCGGTGAATAGTTGAATGTACCTTCGATGTTGAGACCTTTATAAGGAGTGATAATTCCGTAGACTGAAGCGTTGAGACGCCATACGGTATTGAAACCGGTAGCTCCCGCCATCTGCCCGAAGATATTATTGGCATTGGAAGATTCTTCACTTGCCAGTGCGGGACGTCCCCAGTAGTTCGGTTCGCCCGGATATACGGCCGGAGTAGTCTGGTAGAGATACTTGAATCCATTGCTGATGTTTGCCATCCCGTAATCTTGCTTTTGTCCGTAAAGGCGGGTACCGACGGTCATCCATTTCACAATCTTGGCTTCCAGATTGGTACGGAAATTGATTTTCTGCGTACTTGAATCGAGGTTCCAGCGGTTCATGACTCCCTGATTGTCGAGATAGCCCAAAGAGAGCATATACTTCACTTTCTCCGAGCTGCCGGAGACAGAGAGGTTGTGTTCCTGCGAATATCCGGTGTCGAATACTTCGTCGAACCAATCTGTGTTCGGATAGGCCACGTAATTGGGCACTCCGTACTCATTCAGTCCGTTCGGATCGGCAGAAGCAGCCCTCCAGCGGTCAATGCTTTCCTGCGAGAAAATACCTTTGGTATTCACATTTTCGCAAGCCTCGTTGACCAGTCCCATATAGCGGGCGTAGTCGCTTACGAAAGAGAGATTGTTGTAAGGCATCTGCACGACTCCCGAATAAGAATAGGAGATTTGCGGTTTACCTTTTCCGCTTTTGGTGGTGATGAGGATCACTCCGTTAGCGGCACGCGTACCGTAAATAGCTGTGGAGGCAGCGTCTTTCAGTACGGAGATACTTTCAATGTCGTTGGGGTTCACGTTGTCCATGCTCCATTCAATACCGTCTACCAGTACCAATGGGGAGTTGGTATTGAACGTACCGTTACCACGCACGCGGATGGTGGCGCCGTCCGATCCGGGTTGTCCCGAAGCCTGCGTCACGTTCATACCGGCAGCGAGTCCCGAAAGAGCGGAAGAAACACTCATGATGGGACGTCCCTCCGTCTGGTCGGCAAAGTTGATGGAAGTCACGGAGCCGGTCAGGTTCACTTTCTTCTGCACACCGTAACCCACTACCACTACTTCATCCAGTATTTTCGTTTCCACCTTCATCTGGACGTCGAGTTTCGTGCGTCCGTTCAAGGGAAGCGTGGTGGTCTGATAACCAATGTAACTGAAAGAAACAGAAGGTTTGGCAGAAGTTGTTTTTAAGGTGTAGTGCCCGTTCAGGTCTGTCAGGACACCGTTCGTTGTACCTACTTCGACGACGGAAACACCCGGCAGGGTTTCTCCATTCTCATCGATCACTACTCCACTTACTGTAGCAGATGTCTGTGCCCACACCACATCTGTCAGTAAAAAGAGCGAAGCCAATAAAAATAATAGATAGTGCTTCTTTTTCATTTTATTAAATTTAATGAAACAATTAGGTTGTTAAATACTCACAATGCAAAGAAATGGGATATTTAACCAACCTAATAATACTGTCTAGGCGATTGATGCCACTAATTAAGAAAATTCGGCGGAGAATGGAAAGGAAAAACCAGCTTTTAAGATTTCGACTAGCTTTTATCAGAAAATGACTAGCTAATTTTATTCCATATTTAAAAATTGATTGTATTTTTGTCGGATACCTAATAACTATTCGTCGAATATCTAATAAAAACAGTATGAAAAAACATTTTCTACTTCTGATTCTATCACTTTTATTCCTACCGCTTGCACAAGGCAAAGTAAAACTCCCCGCAATGATGGGAGATCACATGGTGCTTCAACAGAACAGTTCCGTTAAATTATGGGGTTGGGCAGACGGCAAAAAAGTAACCGTCACTACTTCATGGAACAACCGGACTTATCAGGCATCTACCGACAAAGACGGGGCCTGGCTGGTGAAAGTGGACACTCCCAAAGGAAGTTATACACCTTATTCTATTACAATCAGCGATGGGACTCCGGTCACTCTCTCGGATATACTGATAGGGGAGGTGTGGATCTGCTCCGGACAGTCGAACATGGAAATGCGCATGATGGGAAATGCCGCACAGCCCATTGACAACTCACTTGAAACGCTTCTAAACTCGGGAAATTACCGCGACCGTATTCGCTTTATTACCGTACCGAGAACCAATGATACAGAGCGCCGCACGGATTTTGAAAAAAGAAAATGGGAAGTTTCGTCACCTGAAACGACCATTGATTGCAGTGCCGCCGCCTATTTCTTTGCCAGACAACTGACTGAAAGTCTTCATCTTCCGGTAGGGCTGGTTATCAACAGTTGGGGAGGTTCGGCTATCGAAGCATGGATAGATGAACCGACATTGAAAACCGTCGAAGGTATGGACGTAGAAGCTGCCAAAGATCCTAAAAGAGGGGTGCATCAGCGTCTGGAATGTCTGTACAACTCGATGTTATGGCCTGTTAAGAACTTCACGGCAAAGGGTTTCCTCTGGTATCAGGGAGAATCGAACATATCCAACTATCAGTTCTATGCTCCGATGATGACTGCCATGGTGCAGCTATGGAGAAACGTATGGGAGGCTCCCGATATGCCTTTCTATTATGTGCAGATTGCTCCTTACAAATATGAAAACAGCAGCAATACGGGGGCCGCTTTATTGCGTGAAGCACAGATGGAAGCATTGAAAACGATTCCTAATTCGGGCATGATACCCACTACGGATATTGGTGATGAGTTTTGTATCCACCCATCGCCAAAGGATGTGGTAGGACTCCGGCTGGCTACGCTTGCGTTGACTAAAACATACAGCATCGGCCGATTGCCATCCAACGGTCCGATGATGACTAAAGTAGACTATGAGGGAAACAAGGCCATAGTGACATTCAATAACGCACCTGCGGGACTGTTCCCTACTTTCGCCCAACTGGAGGGGTTCGAGATTGCAGGAGCCGACAAAAAGTTCTATCCGGCGAAAGCGAAGATTATAGGACGTACCAACACGGTGGAAGTATCGAGTGAAGAGGTTGCCCAACCGGTTGCCGTGCGCTATGCTTTCCGTAATTATGTAGGAAATATCACTCTGCGCAACACTTTCGGATTGAGCGCTTTCCCGTTCCGCACGGATACGTGGGATGACGTAAAATAAAGAGCCCTACAGAGGGGATAGTTACCCGGTTTACAGGAGATATAGATCCAATCTGTTGGCAATATATGTCCTGCGCGTTGGGTATATAGATCCAACATGCAGGGTATATAGATCCTGCAAACAGGAGATATATTGCCTATAAACAGGAGATACAAAGAAGGGAAATTATGAAACGATCCATCTTATCTATATGTATATTGCTGGCATCGGTTTCTCTGGTCTTCGCCAATATCTACAAGAAATATGACGTTAGATCAGGGTTATCGGGCAATTGTGTCCGGAGCATCCTTCAGGATAGCATCGGATATATGTGGTTTGCCACACAGGACGGGTTGAATCGTTTCAATGGTATCGAGTTTACCAACTACGGACATTCGTCAGAAAACGGCGGAAACAGTTATATGAATATAGTAACCATTTGCCGCCATCAGGATAACAATCAGATCTGGGTGGCAAGCACGGAAAAGCTGTATTTATTCGACTCGCAGGAAGAGAAATTCTCCGTATTCGACAAACAGACGGAAGACGGGGTGACAGTCAACAGTGTCTTCGGAATGGCTTATGACAATGACGGGCAGTTATGGATTGGAACAACCAACGGATTGTTTGTCTACAATGAAAAAAAAGGCACGTTGAGGCAGTATCTACATTCTCTTTCCGATCCTCATTCATTACCGGATAATCATGTGTGGGTGATTTATAACGACTCGTTCGGGACGATCTGGATAGGCACCCGGAATGGTTTGGCAAAGTATAACCAGCGTACGGACAATTTCACAGGGTATATATCCGAAGAGACTTCTTTCGGACGCCCTGCCTGCAACGAGATTATCTCTTTGATGGAAAGCTCGCAGGGAGTGCTATGGGCGGGTACCTGGTATGGAGGGCTGGCACGTTTCAATAAGGAAACGGGGCAATTCCGCTATTACTTCGGAGAAGGGGATACTCTCACCATTCCGCGCATCCGTACCCTGTTTCAACGGACGGCCAATTCTTTCTATCTTGGCTCCGACGACGGGCTTTATACCTTCAACACTGCCACAGGAGAGTGTCTGCCAACTGACGATGAACAGAACAAGGAAAGCATCTATGCCTGTTATCAGGACAGGGAAGGGGGAATTTGGATAGGGAGTTATTTCAGTGGAGTGAGTTACCTGTCTCCCAAGCATAAGGATATCGAGTGGTATTATCCCAATGGTACGAATTCTCTTTCGGGAAATGTAATCAGCCAGTTTTGTGAAGATCCCGACGGTAATATCTGGATTGCTACTGAAGACGGAGGATTGAATCTCTTCGATCCCCGCACGAGGAAGTTTAAGAATCATCTATTGAAAAGCAGTAATCTCAATATCGGTTATCACAATATCCATGCGCTGCTCTACAATGAAGGAAAGTTATGGATCGGCAGTTTCTCCCGGGGATTATATATCCTGGATATCCAAACGGGAAAAACGAAGAACTATCGCCACAACCGTACTAACCCGCATTCCATTCCTAACGATCATATCTACTCCATTTATCAAACGAAAGATGGCAGTATTTATTTGGGCACTCTGTCCGGGTTCTGCCAGTATGATCCGAACAGTGATTCGTTCCGGACACTGGAACCTTTAAGTCATATCTTTATCTACGATATGGTGGAAGACCAGTATGGGGATTTATGGCTGGCAAGTAAAAGGGATGGTATCTGGCGTTACAACCGCCAGACCGGTAAGCTGCACAACTACCGTAACGATCCGGCTAATCCCGCTTCTCCCTGTAGCAACTGGGTCATTCGTGTGTATATCGATCATAAACAGAATCTATGGTTTTGTACCGAGGGAGGCGGCATCTGCCGTTATCACTACCAGGAGGACCGTTTTGAAAATTTCTCCACCAAAGAGAATCTGCCGAACAATATCATTTACGGCATACTGGACGATCAATCGGGTAACTATTGGCTTTCTTCCAACAGGGGGCTGATCCGGTATGAGCCGCAAAACAAGCGGGCACAACTTTATACCATTGAAGACAGATTGCAAAGTAACCAGTTCAATTTCCGCTCTTCCATGCAAGCCCGTGACGGGAAATTTTATTTCGGTGGGGTGAATGGATTCAATAGTTTCTATCCGTTCAAATTATCGATCAATAAGGTAAAACCTACGGCATCTATTTCGGCAGTGTATATGCACAGTCCCGATGATAAGGTGAGCCTTAGCAAACGCATTCCTGCCCTTAGCGGACAGGTGACTATTCCTTATCAGGTAGTTTCGTTCGACATCACATTTGAAAGTCTAAGTTATGTGGCTCCCAGCAAGAATTTATATGCCTACAAACTGGACGGCATCCATAAGGAATGGATATACACGGACAAACATAACGTATCATTTCTCAACCTGCCTCCGGGTGAATATACGTTCCGTGTGAAATCGAGTAACAACGATGAATATTGGAGTAATGACGACTGTTGCCTGCATATTGAAGTTCTTCCTCCACCCTGGAAGACGATCTACGCCAAGATTTTCTATTTACTAATTGCATGTGGTCTCGCATATTTCCTGGTACAGCTTTATTTACGTAAGCAGCAGGCTGTGAAAATAAGAAAGATGAAAGAGATGGAACAAATAAAGAATCAGGAGTTGTTCCAGTCGAAAATTACATTCTTCACTCAAGTGGCGCATGAAATCAAGACTCCGGTAAGCCTTATCAAAGCTCCGCTGGAAGCTATTCTGGAAACACATGAATGGAACAGTGAAGTGGAAAGCAACCTGTCTGTGATACGGAAGAACACCAACCGGTTGATGGAGCTTATCAAACAATTGCTCGACTTCCGCAAAGTGGACAAGGAAGGTTATACGCTTTCATTCAATGAAGTGGATATCAACCGGATGATAGAGGACATCATCGACCGTTTCCGTGCCATCTCCCTGACCGGAATATCTTTCAGCGTCTCTCTGCCGAAAGAGCACCTGCAATATAATGTAGACCAAGAGGCGCTGACTAAAATTGTCAGCAACCTGTTGACAAATGCCATGAAATATGCCCGTACCCGCATTATGGTAATTATGGACGAACATCTGTCTTCTGAAGGGCGCACGCTCTCCCTGTGTGTGCGTGACGACGGTCCGGGTATTCCACAAGAGGAGTGCAGCAAGGTTTTCGAACCGTTTTATCAGGTAGGAAACACAGGAAACAACGGATCGGGAGTGGGAATCGGATTGAGTCTCGTCAAATTGTTGGTGGAGAAGCATAAAGGAAAGGTTTATATCAATCCCGGCTATACGGAAGGATGCGAGGTATGTGTGGAAATTCCGTATTTGGAGAAAAGCATCTCTGTCAGCCCTTCCATCACTTCCATGCCCGACAAGGTTCCCGCTTCGGAGGAAGAGGGCGAACCCGCCGGTTACTCTCTTCTGGTAGTGGAAGACACGACGGATATGCTGGAGTTTCTGGCTAAAAATCTGGGAAATACCTATACCATCCATACAGCCACCAATGGCAAGGAAGCCTTGGAATGTCTGGAGACAACGACAGTAGATCTTATTATCAGCGACATCGTCATGCCCCACATGGACGGATTCGAATTGTTAAAGTCCATCCGTTCCGACAATATGCTTTGTCATATCCCGTTTATTCTGCTTTCGGCACTCGACAGCATCGATTCAAAAATTGCGGGTCTCGACTATGGCGCGGACGCTTATATAGAAAAGCCTTTCTCGCTAAGTCACATGAAAGCCACCATCAATAATCTGCTGGAAAACCGACGTATGCTTTTCAACCACTTTACAACGGTACCGAATATGTCGTACGACCAGACATTAATGAACAAAACAGACGTGAAATGGCTGAACACAATCAATGAAATCATTACCCGCAATTTCACCAATGAAGAATTTACCATTGATAAGATGGCGGAAGAAATGGCTATCAGCCGTTCCAACTTACAGCGCAAATTGAAAGGATTGACCGGAATGCCGCCCAATGACTATATCCGGTTGATACGGCTCAAAACAGCCGGAGAACTTTTGCGGGAAGGGGAATACCGGATTAACGAAGTCTGCTACATCGTAGGATTTAATAATCCTTCATACTTCGCGCGCTGCTTTCAGAAACAGTTCGGGATATTGCCGAAAGATTATGTGAAGAAAGGAAGCTAGCCTTTCATATAAGAAACCGAACAACCAAAGAGGTATTAATGAGCTGACCGCTCTTGACTTTGCTCACAATATTGAGTTTTTCTTCAAATGAATGTCGCATAAAAAACTGCACTCCTAAAGTTTTGTGTCTAACTTTTGGGGTGCAGTTCAATTATCAGGGAAGTACATTTCTCATCGCAGTGAGAATATACCCTTGTCAGAATAGGCTGAAACAGCTCATGAAGCCAATAAAAGGGCGAGCAATAGAATAGGAAGTAAAACTTCTGAATTCTATTAATTCGCCCTCTTATATTAACTCTCTTACGTATTATCTATTAGAAATATATCCCTGTTGAATTATATTTCAATAAGAAGCTGTTGCCGGAATACCTTCCTTTTCCAATAAAGCCACAATACGGTCTAACTCTTCATGCGTAGCCTTTTGCAAATCGTGGTCGGGAGTCTCCCGGTCGATCGTATAAATCATTACTTGACGGGGAGCGATTTCTTTCACTGCTTCTATCCAGGGAAGCACATACTTGTCGGATGTATTATCCATGTCTTTTCCCTGATAACCTCCTTTCAGGAACATCGTCTGTACGATGCAGTTTCCTTTGAACTCTTTCATCTTTTCGATGATCTTCTTAACAGAGTATTTTCCGTTAGGACGGTCCAACAGATGAATGTATTCTTCATCCACCGTATCCAGTTTCAGGATATTATTATCTATCTTGTTCAGTGCTTCGAATACGGCAGGACGGTCGATAAATGTAGAGTTACTCAATACACTTACTTTCGCTTTTGGGAAATACTTGTCGCGAAGCGCAAGTGTATCTTCTATGATTTCCGGGAAGTAGGGATGCGCAGTCGGTTCACCGTTTCCGGCAAAGGTCAGTACATCGGGAGCGGAACCGTTTGCCTGCATATCTTTCAGTTTCTCTTCGAGAGCCGTGCGGACTTCTTCACGGGTAGGGAGAAGCTTCTTCGTACGACGTTCGGCATTGAAGCCACACTCACAGTAAATGCAGTCGAACGAACAAACCTTACCGTCTTCCGGTAATAAATTGATTCCCAAAGAAACGCCCAAACGGCGGGAATGAATAGGGCCGAAGATGGGTGAAGGAAAAATAATAGTCATTTTATTCTACTTATTTATTCATAAATCATAGCAAAGATAACCCAAAACTTACAGGTTATCCTATCTGTACGACTATTTTTTCACTTAATTCTTCCCATAAGTAAAGTGTACATATCACGCACCTCTGTCTGGGGATGTATCGTACTAAGCTTCTCCAATCTGTTGTACAGACTATGCAATTCATCCTTTAAACGCTTCGTTGTACTAGTATGTTTTGCATTTTCCTGTATTATATCCAACCATGCGTCCAGACATATCAACTGGATATCCATTTGTTCATAGCTTACAGCAGCCGACGGATCAAAATCATTGAACAGCCCTTTATACAAATCCCGGAAGAAATCGTCATCACTATATCCTTTTTGATTACTATGTAATGCTTGCAATCTAAGAGCCGATATTGTTTCTATACTTAGTAAGTGCTTGAACATCTTTACCAATTCCGGATATAGAATGTTATTTCTTGCTTCCAGTAAATTCTCTTTTACATACGTACATTCCATCTTTTCTACAGGATGAAATAAATAGTTATCCAGTTCGAGCATTGCTTGATGTTGTGCATCTGCCGGTTGGGAACTTCCCACTGTTTCAGCTATTCCCATCAGGTAACTTCCATATTGACGAATAGCCTTCCTGTATATATCAGTGAGTGAACTTCCTTTGTCCCTTTTTCCTCCTTTATACACAATCTTATCCAATTGATTTAGTATAATCTGCAGATTTGACACCTTTGCTGCATAATCGGATGGAGGAAGAGAATGGGTCCCATCCGGCAGGTTTTTATCTATCCATCGACGGAGTTGCTCCCGTTCATCATAGCAATTCCTACTTCCTTTGAGAGGATTATAACCAAAATAAATAGCCCGGCAAGCATCTTCCCCTACTTTCACAGTCGTTCCGCACGAGTTTTTGGACAGATTTCCGCGTAAACCTAAAAGATGCCCGATTTCCCCTGTTATTTCATTTTGCAACAACTCTTTTTCCACTTCCTTTGCATAACGGTCGGCTATGATACGCGGATCCGAAGCGCCACAACTCAACAAATAGTCATCCAATTTTCCTTTTTGAAATCCATGTCCGATATTCACCCGACATGACAGTATTTCTCCGGTACGAGGATGACAGGTAAAGTCGCTCTTTATCCCCGGCATCATCAAATCATAAGAAACGAAAGCACGCTGTTCGGCCGGAATAATCTTGCTGTCTGCATACTTCACTTGTAAAGCATCCCGGATACCTGCCTTGCGGAATGCAGTATTCCATACCAATATTCCTTCTTTCACAACTTGAAAATATTCCTTCGGAAAAAGCGTATCTACATAAAAAGTAAGCGGTTTCGACATATCCCAACGAAGAATTAATGAATCTTCTACCATACAATAAGGATCTTGGGAATAATCTTTAAAAGTCAATGTCTGATAGGGTATCCTGTGATCTGCCAGGCGGATCTGATCTTTCTTTTGAGAGAGCAAACGTACTACACAAGTAACCTCCAAAGGTATGCTGCCTTCAGGTAATATAATGGCAGAGCTGGAAAACATATATCTTTCCGCCTCAACCCCGTGATAACGCCTGACCGTAAATGACACCCCTCCTTCAAAAGGATGTATTTTTGTTACCTCTGACAGTTCCGGAACCAACGAACGGATAAAACCATGATTATAGCTGAACCAGTCATTGCCATTTATCAGATATTTTGTTATTCGGATAATGGCTCCTTGTTCTTTCGAATAAGCCACTACCGGATAGCTATCACCGGCAGGTTGTATATTTGACAACGAAAACGACCGCTGATATACACTCTTTTCATCCAGAATACGCTCTGTATAAAACGGCTTTTGGAAACAAATCGTAGCTTTATCAGGAGACATGATGCGTACTACCCCCAAACCGGTAACGGGACGATTCAGTAAATCGAAGCCTCTATCTATCTGTCCGCGAACTTCAATCTCCCGCCCGATATATTCACGGGGTATTTCCAGATAAACCTCCTTCTCCGCTACATATACAGGAAATACACCCTCTATTTTTTTCATTCCGGTGACAAAGAATTCATCAAACGCTTTGACGGAATCTTGTGCCTGGAGCCATGCGGCCATACACAACAATATAATAATCACATATTTTCTTTTATTCATGAGCCTCTTTATTTGCTTTTCATCCTTAAAATATAATGCTATCTACCAGAAACATAGCACGTTTTTTAGCAACCGGTTCTGCTACCCTATTACTATAATCAAGCCCCTCTTTCTTAATTCTATTCAAAGCTTGCATAACAGAAACTAATAATTTCGAGGAGGTTATCTTTTCCGACCGATCCAGTAAATCACAGAGTTTATTTACATAAAGCGTCTGTATCTTATGCTTCGCTTCACTTACAGGAACATTATCAGTCCATTCAACGAATAACCCTTCATGCATACTTTCCAAAAACTCATTTACAGATAACATATCCTCACAAGCATTCTCTGATTCTTCCACCTTCCGAAGAGAACGGATTATTTCCGACATAAGTTCCTCATAAAAACGGTCGAATTCTTGACTGGCATCTATTTCTAATTTATGGGTAAACGATTTATTAAACATCCACGCAGGAGGCTGTAATACATAAGTCTGTATAAAGTTCATCACCTTCTTATTGTAATCAGCCTTTTCCGGTATATAAATATTCTCATCATCGGCTTCCGCAAGACGTTTTCCGCCCAAATGCGACAAAACATGCTGTACCCACTGTTTATAATGATTCAATACCGCTTCATAACGCCCCTGTAATACATATAAAGACGTTTTGTCCGTTACATGCCAGACATCCGGATGTTCACACAAATATTTCAGATTCTCTATTCCTTGTGTATTGACAATAACATGGTCATTACCTAAGTCTTCCGCCTGCGCCCGTACATCTATCCCACCTGAAAAATGCAAGGAAGGATCTTTCTGTTTTTCCTGATTCCAACGCTCTCTGTTCTCTTCTCTTTCAGAAGCATCCTTACCCGGAAATATACGGTATCCCCATTCAATAGCCCACTTATCATATTCGCCGACACGTACCCGCCTGTTTTTCAAATCAACCTTATCTTGAGGACGCAAAGCGTAATTATATCGTACATAGTCCATTATGGAACTTCCTATACTATATCGACTCAAAAAGTCATTATCACGCAACTGGTCTATGGAATAATGGGAACTACCCAGAAAGTTATGTTCCAATCCCAATGTGTGACCCACTTCATGAATGAATACTTGTTTTATCTGTTCCAATTGCAAAGAGTCCGGAAATTCTATGTTCCATGCCTGCGGGTCATTGGCTCCACATTGAGCAAAATACCATTTTTGCTCCAAATTCAACACGCTGCTGAAAATACCGACGTGACAAGCAATAATCTCTCCGGACCGGGATTCACAAGGAGTCGGCCCATAAGCATTATTCTGTCCTGATATCTTCCATGAAATAAACGGATAAGTACTGTCATAAATACTAAAATCCGGATCTTCTTCGGCAGTGGGAGCCAATCGTGCATCAATGGCATTCTTAAATCCGGCTTGCTCGAAAGCAGGACGCCAGTCACGTACTGCCTCAATAATGCAACCAATATACTTTTCCGGCGTGTTGCGATCTATATAAAAGATAATAGGTTGTATCGGCTCCACTAATTCCCCTTTCATGTACTTTTCCTTGTCTTCCGGCTTTATCTCCAAACGCCACCGTTTGATAACAGCTTTCCGGACAGCGGGCTGATCGCCTTGAAAACATTCCTTGCCGATGGAAAAGTAGGCTCCGCTATTTGCAGAAACTGCTTCCAATGGCTTTTTTGATAATAATTTAATGCAAACACCCGTATCCCAATCACCAATATAAGACGGAGAAACAGGTTTGCCGGGCATTCCTATTGACGAACTTCGATAAGCCCGTGATATATGAACCAACAAGCGGTTGTCATATCCCTTGATTTCCTTGATGCAATCTTTCTCTTTTAAACGTGAACCTACCAATAAATCAAAAGATACAATATCGAGCGTAAACAAAGGGAAATCTTTTAATACCTCGCCAATCTCTATCAAACTACTTCCTTGAGTCTTTGCTTTGACCGGCAATCTTTTATAAAGTCTGCTATTCCCACGTTGGGCAGCAATCTTTGCATATATCCCTGCAGGATTTTCAATAATCCTTTCATTCAACGGATCTACTATCCACAATTCATCACCCTGTTTCCTGAAACTGAAGAATACCGGACCTATCATATCACCCGAATATCCGAATTTCTTCTCCATATCCCGATCCGGACGGGCAGGAGCAGTCAAGATAGTAGTTGTTACGGCAAATTCACGTCCAATCAATGAATCCGGAATTTCCCAATATATATGTTTACCACTTCGATAAGTAGTAAACATACCGGGAATAACTTCCACTGGTGCTCCTTCTTTTAGAAAAGTAGCCATATTTGGCTGTTGCCCGTACAAAAAAGTACAGGCAACTGCAAGAAATATTGCACTGATAATTCCTTTTAGCATAAAGAGCGATTTATACTATTCATAATTATAGCTAATATCAACAATCTTCCCAATGAGTTGCTCGGGATCTTCGTAAACACAAATGCTGTTTTCTTCGCGGGATACATCACCTGCCACTGTCAGTTGCAATTCTACAACTACACCTTTATCAGCTGTATTGATGCCTAATCCGAGAGACATGCCGAGTTTCTCCTTATATTCACCAGTCTCCTCATCGTCATCTTCCTCTCTCACACTTTCAGAATCTTTAAATTTCAATGCAACTATCTGTGCTGACGGATCAGTTTCATAAGTATAAAGTTCAATTGCCCTTCCGCGATCAAGATCAATGCGATATAATTTATTACCCGATGTCATAAATATAAGATTTGCCGTATACGCGTAAGAAGCTGCAAATTTTGCTGTTTCTACATTTACTTCGGACGGTAAGGCAATCGTATACTGGGCAGCACAAATCGGATCTTCATCTTGCGCACTGAATTTAAACACAGTCAGCTCTTTTCCGTTCCGAGGAGAAGCAATCGCATAAGCAAAATTTCCCCAATTTCCACCCGTAACAATATCATGTATTTCTAAAGACGGATCAATTACATCCGGATCAAACAAATTAGATTCGTCTGACATTGAATACGTGGATACAGGCTTCTGGTCACTCCATTTAGTACCATAATTACGTATATTTTGAGTAGCCTGATTCATCATATAATCATAATAACCCGGAATAGATGCACTAAGAAAACGATGACTTTCAGAATCAAAAAACAAAAAGCCTCCTCCATACGAACCATAAGCAGAAATAGCAGGAAACTCACTTTCCTTTTTTACCGAGAAAGGTACACAAAATCCATCCATAGGAGCACAATATGCTTTTCCACTATTCACAAACAACTCACCATGAGTACTCATCTTATAGAACTCAATATTCAACGGTTCCCCTTTTCCCGCTGGTTCAAAAAGTATTTTATTCGACGGATATCTCGTTATTAAAGTACTTGGAGTCAACAAGGCCAAGCCCCGATCGGTTACCACCATTAACGCCGGACTTACTTTAAAACCAAAAAAACCCAGCATACTACTTAAAAACGAATCTCCATAATTTTTTCTTGCACTTACCGCCAAAGGTTTTCCTTCTAACGGAAATGACTGATTCAGTTCTGATTTAAAGACATCCGGATAAACATAATATCCTTCCGGAGTACCCTCTATCGCTCCTAATACTCCCTTTCCTTCTTTTTCCTGCAATACAAACCAGCAAGGATTTAAAGGACGAATAATTGCAACTTCACCTATCTGATACCAGGTTGTTCCATTCTTTTTATCCGTAATGACCAACATTAAACCTATATTTTCCGATTCATAAGGCTCGACTGTTACTTTACATTCTTTGCCTACGGAATAATCTTTATAATCACTAAGTCTGTCCGACCCCGCTTTCTTTCCTTCGATTGTTTTCTTCCATTGAAACACAAGGTTTTCCTCATTTTGCTCCAAAGTCTGAGAAATCTCGGGTATAATTGAAATTTCCACTGCTTCCTCTTTAGGCATACGTACCTTCGTTTCAGGTATTACGATAGCCATCGTATTTACATCATGATAATCGTAATCTCCCTTGTCATCGTAACAGCCTGTTTGCAATAAAGCCGATCCGACAAAACTTGCTATATAGATGATATATTTTCTCATAACATTTCTTTTAGTCTTATTCATAATCAATTTCATCACCGTCTTCGCCTAGAATAGGAGGATTTCCTGCTTCAATGTATTCTTTGTAAGCTTGTTTGACCTTGTCAACATCCTCATCTTCCAGATCATTCCACACACGTTGGCATACATCCATAATAAACATATACTTATTATCACTATAACTGCCAAATATCCAATCTTCCCACTCATCCGGCTTCAGTTCCCACCTGACATTTAACACTTCCTGATTCTTTTCTACCAATCCTTTGTCAAACTGATGGAGAGGGTTATCCAAATCAAATTCCAAGTAACAACCATACACATTTCTACCGGACTCTACTTTCGGTCGGTTAATCTTATAGTAAAATACCTGGCAAACCGTATCAAGTTCAGCATATGTATACTTGCTTTCCAATAGTACATCTACTGAATTCTGATAATCGCTATTCGGGGTAACTTTCACACAGAAATCACGATTCTCTTTCAAAAGATCCCCTTGTATTCTTACCGTAAAACTGTCTACAGCATAAGGGTCATCTATCTTCACATAGTCCGTATCAACCAAAGTACGGACATGTGTGCTACTATAGAAATTGATACGAGGTGTCTGGTCATATAAGTCTATCTCGTTTTCACTGCATCCCACATAGATGCCGCAAACAAGAATAGCTAAAACAAAATATATAATACGTTTCATAATGCTTCATCATTTAGAGTTGTTTCCAAAAATATACTCATCATCCGGCAACGTCATCTGATAATGGGCTTCAGTCATCGTTTCAATCCCACAACCATGATAGGTGCTATAATTATGCGCTTTCAGGAAGTAGAAAAGCTGACCTTCCGCGAAATATTCTTTTCTATATTCTTTCATTATCTCATTGATACGTTTAGTCTGATTTTTGTCTTCTTCCGAAGTAGTATCAAGATCATCATATCCGGTAGTTATAATCTCGTCACTGTAAGAGATACCACGTGCAAAACGTACGGTATTCAATGCATCAGCACTTTCTGATGCAGAAGATGCACATTCCGCTACAATATAATACATTTCGGGCAAGCGTATCAAAGGAACTGCATTAGCACCGGAATAAGCATATCCGCCATTCAACGGTTTCTGGTTATATTTTCTACAAAAAACATCTGTTTGACTTGCCCCATTAACAACTTCAAACATTTCCGTATTTTTTCTCCAGTCGGTATTCCCTGCATCGGCTGTTTCATAGAAGAATTTGAATTTATCTCCATCCAGATAGAAACGTTGCTGATTATTGGTATTCTCCATATCCATATAGTTACCAATAAGCAAGTTGGAGAATTCATTCACTGTTATTCCAAATATTTGCTCTGCATAGCGTATGGAATTGTAATTGGAAGCAGTCTGCGACTTGTACAATGCAAAATACTTAGAGGCAGCAATTACCTCTTTAGCATACTCCGTGGCCAATCCTTTGCTTTCCGCATCCCCTTTGTAACAATATACACGGGCCAGCATAGCTTTAACCGCATATAGATTCATACGAAATTCACGATTGACAAGAAAACTATTTTTCTTTGTAAAATCTTCATCCGTCTGGTCGGTAAAGAAATCAAGAGGATCATTCTCTTTCAGTAATTTTTCTGCGTCATTCAAATCTTTGAGAATAGCATCAACCACTTCATTGGCTGCCAGGACAGGAGTAGCATCTTTATCAAAAGTAGTACGGTAGGGTATAGCTTTGGATGCAGGATGTTCCTTATAAACAGGACCGAACATACGCAGCAAATCAAAATGAAGAAAAGCACGAAGCCCAAGTGCTTCTCCCTTCATAGTTTCATAATAGCGTTCGGTAACTAGGACATCTTTATTTTTGTCTACATACTCCAGGAAGTTATTAATATTGGCTATGATATTATACATCGTTGAGTAAATCCCATTCTTCTTACTCAAAAACATGTTCTCATAATCAAATACAATACTCTGGTCGAAAACGGCATTTGTATTATATCCCGGATAATCAGAATATAATCCTGCCAGTTCATCCAAATAAGCATAAGTCAAGTCTCCGGCATACAATGTCTGGGTTCCCAACTTCAAATAAATACCTGTAAGCGCATCCTTAAATCCGGATTCCGACTCAAATTGCTTGTCGGTAGGAATAGAAGTCTTCGGAGATACATCCAACCAGTCGCTGCAAGACATAAGTCCCAGCATGGTTGTTGCTAATAGTATATATATTATCTGTTTCATACAAATATGTTTTTAATTAGAAAGCAACATTCAAAGCAAAAGTAAACTGACGGGAATACGGATAGTACAGACCTCTTTCGCGTTTCACTGTAGACCAATAGAAAAAGTCTTCCATATTAAACGTCACTTTGGCGGAGCTCAATCCCCAATGGCTGATAAATTTTGTATTAGTACGATCCATGCGATAGTAGACAGACAACGAACTTCCCTGGAATATATTTTCATCCATGATAAACCGAGAAGTAGCTTTCGTTTCCCAACCACTGGGGGTAAGAGTACGGAATTGTGCCTTGTCACCCGGTTTAGCCCAACGCAACTGACTTACCCGCCGGTCTACATTATATTTCAGATTGGCATTTTCCACCTTGTCAAGCAAAGTCTGATTATATACCTGACCGCCAAACTGGTATCTGAAACTGACATCTGCTCCCCAACCTTTATATGTAAAGGAAGAATTAATATATCCTTGCCATGTAGGTTCCGTATTACCGATAGGTACTACATCATTCGCACTCCAGTTAACGGCGCTTGTCATTTCTCCGTTACGCTTTAATAATATTTCATCTCCGGAAGCCGGATCAATGCCTAATGAACGTACTACCCAAATGCGCGACAAAGATTCACCTTCTTCATAACGTGGCAATGGTGTATCAGTCAGATTTGATGCATTCATATCATTCCTGTGTTTCATTGCTTCTGATATCTCCAGCAATTTGTCCGTATTATGAGAACCGTTTACCGTAATGGTCCAATAAGCCTGCTTGGCAGTATTCTTATAAGGAATAGCCGAAAGAGAAATTTCCCAACCTTTATTCTCTATCTTACCCAGGTTTTCCGGATAACTACCGAAGCCAAGAGAAGGAGCAAGGCTTATCGAAGTAACCATATTATCTGTTATTTTCCGGTAATACTCCACACGTGCGGTAAGACGCTGGTCAAAGAAACCGAGTTCCAAAGCAAGGTTAGTGCTTTTCGTTGTCTGCCATTTTAAACTTTCATTATGCATAGCCAGGATTTCCGAACCTGTTGCATCCGATGAGTAATAAGGAAGCAGCAAATTAGAGTATGTATAATAACCATGTGCCTGATAAGGATCAAAACCTTGCGAACCGGTCGTACCGTATGTACCCCTCAAAATGAAATCGGAAATAAAAGATACATCTTTCATGAAGTTCTCTTTTTTCAAATCCCAGCGCAATCCTGTTGACCAGAAAGGAGCCCAACGGTTATTTTTTCCAAACTGTGAAGAACCGTCCAAGCGTATATTAAAGTCGAACGAATACTTATATTTATAAGAATAACCTCCGGCAGCCACCCAACCGATAGAGCGTGTTGTCCTCTCATCGCCCGTCACTTTCTCGTTATATTTCTTACCAAACAACAAGTTATCCATATTATCATTCGGGAAACCGGTCACATAGTTTCCATAAGTCTCCGAATTATTCTCCAATACACTCATGCGTGCATTAGCAGTCAGATAATGGTCTTTCAATTGCTTGTTCCAGCTTCCTGTCAAATCGATTCCCCAACTGACAGCTTCACTCTGGCTTCTGCGGTAATCACCTCTTAAGGTAGGATCGGTCACATTATCAAAAAGCGTATGTTGTGCAGGACGGAAAATATCACGATGTCCTACACTCTTAGATAAATTGAAAGCTCCTTCAAACCGCAATTCATTAGTAGGATTATATTCCACCTTGAAAAGTTCACGTACTGTAAAGTTCTTGCTTTGGTCTTTACTGTTGAATGTCGTATTGTACATCGGATTCAGATAACTCGATTCACCGCCTACTCCTTCAAAATTATCAAGCCGTTTCTGTATCTCCCCGTTCTCTCCATACGGACGCAAATAAGGATTCAAGCGGGTATATTCACTGAAACTTCCCCACGGAGACTCATTAGCTACCGAATTATCCAACGTAATGCTATTCTTTAATAACACTTTTTTCAGACGATACTGAAAATCAAGCGATCCGGTCAATACATCACGCTTACTGTCTTTCATCACACCCGGAGAACTATTGTATCCTACATACATCCGATAACGCAAGGCTTCATCACCACCTTCCAATGTAACGGTATGCCGTTGTTGGAAAGCTGTTTGCAAAGGTTTGTCCAACCAGTACGTATTTACTCCCGCCAATACTTCACGCAATTTAGACTGATAGAGCTGCCATTTTTCAACAGTCTCGCCACCGTATGTATAAAGTCCGCTTTTTAACTCTGCATCTATCTTCTCTCTTGCATTCATCAAGTTATATCCGGTCATATCCGGAGCTTCAATACGAAGTTCCCCACCATAAGTCACCCAAATCCGTCCCGGTTTGGGCGTCTTGCTTTCGATAACAATTACTCCATTTGCCGCACGTGAACCGTAGATAGCCGTAGCTGCCGCATCTTTCAACAAAACGATAGAAGCAACACGATCGGGATCCATATCGGCAAGTGTCTGTATACTGATTTCAAATCCGTCCATGATAAGCAACGGTTGGTTGGCATACGTCTCATACTCGCCCTGAACTGCCAGCACATCATTACTGGTAGAATTAAAATCTACAGATTGTGTGCCCATATCCATATTTGCACTACCACGCATACGCATATCAGGCAAACCATTCGGATTAGATCCCATATTGATATTATCCACAATACGAAGTCCAGGAGCGACAGCGGCTATCGCTTTAGCCACATTGTTCGTACTATATTTCTTCAGATCCTCACCTTTGATAGTAACAGCCGAACCGGTAAATCCTTCTTTCTTTCTGTTAAACATACCTGTCACCACTACTTCATCCAGCGCCCTTGTATCAGATTTCATCACTACCGACATATAAGATGAAGGATGCAAAAACTGGGTTTCCAAACCTACATACGATATTCTGACACGGCTATCTTTCGGAACATCAGAAAGCTGAAAATTACCATTATTGTCTGTGATAGTACGGATATTACTAGGATCTTCCACTATAATAGTGGCACCAACCACCGGAAGCCCGTCTTCTTCGGAAAGCACTTTTCCTTTTACTTGTGAGAAAAACTTTTTAGAATCCTTTTGTGTGATATTGATGAATTGTCCGTCAATGTGATATTTCAACGGATTTTTTCCAATAATCACCTTCAACGCTTCATCAACTGTAGCTTTTTCTACTTTTCCGGTAGAAGTATAAGAGCTAATTTCATCATAGATAAAAAGAACTTTATACCCCGATACTTTTTCAAAACGTTTAAAAATAGAGGGTAACCCTTCATTTTTAAACTCCATTGTTATTTGCTTTTCTTTACCTGTCTGTGCTTCTACACGCCATGAATAGGCAAAAAGGAAAAGCAAGAATAAAACAATGAACTTCTGTGCCTGATTTCTTTTCATAAGCCTGAATAGTTAAATAATATTTCATTCTTTTAATTGTATACGAAGTTTAAAAAAGAATGGTTACCCTTAAAATAGTTTTTTTTCAGAAATATATTTTTCTATTCAGATTTATATCTTTTTGCTTGCTTTTTATTCGATAATTAGTTTTCCTGCTTCAAAATAAGCATGTATTCTCTCCATTCGATTCAATAATTCAATCAAGTGAAAGATGTCCTGATGACGATTTGCAAAGAAATGCATACGAAGATCCATGATTTTGCTATTGCGGAACTCAATATCTATATTATACCAACGTCCTATTTCTTTCATCATGTCAACCAGAGCAACATCGTCAAAATAGAAAAATCCTTCCTTCCAATACAAAAATGATTCAATATCCACCTCATTCACGGCAAATGTTCCGTCAGAAGAAAGTTGTACGCTTTGTCCTGGCACCATTTCAACACTATGGACTCCACAAGTATCGCTCACAGCCACTTTTCCTGTAATGAGCGTAACACGGACATCAGTAGGAGAGTAGCTACGTACATTAAATTCCGTTCCCAATACACGAATCTGCAGATTTCCACTTTTCACGATAAAAGGATGTGCTGCATCTTTAGCAACTTTAAAATAGGCTTCACCTTCCAAAGAGACGACTCGTTCTTTTCCTTTGAAAACAGTAGGATAAGCCAAACGACTGTCTGAATTCAAAAATACTTCAGTCCCCTCGGATAAAACAACTTTAAATGTCTCTCCTCTAGGAATACTTAATCTATGTATCTGTACTTTCTGTTTCCCTACTTCCTTGGTTTCTGTCTGAAGGAGAGCACGACTATAATCTATTTCCTTAGAAGACAACTGCGCAGTAGAGTAAGACGAAAGAGATTCTACCACTTCTTTCAATGGCTTTATTTCTTTCTCATCATTCACTTGTAAAGTGACTTCCCGGGCAATATGATTGGCTTGAAACACTTTAATGATTTCCGGTTGTGAGGAAATCATCATTGCACGCAAAACTAAAATGATAGCAACAGCCGCCGCTACACCTGTGACACTAGCCCACAGTATGCGTGTATTTTTTCTTCGATCATTCTTAGAATGTTTATTACGAAAATCTGCCAGTTCTTTCCGGACATCAATTGCCAGTAAATTTTGCTCTTTCTGCATCTCTATCACAACCTCCGTCAAATCAGAACATGCTTGCAAACATTCCTCATCTTCTTCCAAATTATGCAATTGACCAGCAGTTATACGCGAACGATTCTCCATAATTTCCAGGAGTTCTTCTTCCGACTTACTTATATTTATATTCTTTTCATCCATAAATAATGTATTCAATCTATATATATTTACGTTTTAAAGTCAATTCCGGTTACCCTTTTGGCCTAATTCTTCGCGAAGAATACGTAAAGCCTTTACTATATTCTTATGAATAGCCGCGACACTTACATTTAATTCTTCGGCTACTTCTTTATATTTCTTATTATGAATATAGCATGCTTCCAAAATATGATAATTATAAGGAGTCAACTTCTTCATAGCTTCACGAATACGCAAAACACGAGAATCAGAATTTTGCGAATCGCCTTCTATCATTTTATCAGTCAATTGCGCAGTAAACTCTACATATTCTTCATGAATATTTTGCTTGCGAAGGTAATCTATGCAACGTGTACGGATGATTGTATAAAGATAAGTTTTCGCCGTTGCTTCTTCTATCTTTTCATAATTACGCCACAAATACTCAAAAGCATCACTTACGATATCCCTGCATACTTCAGCATCATTTATGAAATAGTATGCAAAATATACAAACTGTGCATACCATTCATTAAACATTTTGTCAAAAGTAGCCCTGTCATCCATTTAATATCGTATTCTTCTGTTATTTCTGGCAGACAAATATACATTAAAACTTAATACGTAGTTGCATTTGTACATCTGCTTTTTTATTTCCATAGATTAAATCATTGCCGGAACCAATCTCATTCCGGTCTAAATAAATGGTTTCTCCAAACTTGGTTATCAATAGAAAGTGTTTGTTCAGTTCATATCTCAAACGGATACTACACCGGAATCCACGACCTTGAAAAGACGGAGTATAAAACGTATAAAGCAATCCGCTTTCCGAAGCATATACACGCGAGTCATAATCGTCTGTAAAAAAGTAACTGCCCTGAACGTCAGCAAACAGCCTGGCCCAAGGCAGTTGGGAGGATATCATTTGTGTAACCTGATATCCTTTATTAGCAGCTCTGTCCTGAGAATGAAAATGATTATAATCTAAAGTTGTACGACTGCTTAACACATCTCCCAAAGAATAGTTCAAACGATAGCGAAGTTGATGGTGAAAAATAGGAAGTGTTAGTGTTCCTTTACTACCTGTCCAGTCACGCTCTTTTTGTTTATAACGATACCTTAGATACATGGATAAATTGCTGTATGGAGTAAAAGTGGTTTGGAACAGAGCATCTGTTCCGCGGGAGGGTTTATTCACTCTGTATTTTTTCCACGGAAAGGAAAATAAATCGAATGAGGCGAAAAACTTCCAATAAGCAAAAGGAGAAGTTTCCAAGCCGATATAATATCCCTGTTCATTTTGTGTCGTACTTCCTTCACCGAATGAATGGGCAAACATAGCCCAATAGTTATAAGAATAAAACCGATGTATCAACATGATTTGAGTGTTTTGAACCGGTGAATATTGCAAACGATTCAAAGAAGCCCAACCTTGTTTTCCGATTGCCGTCTCTCCCTGAAAAGAAAAACGATGCCATCGGTAAGCATAATCTATTCCCAGATTATAGAAGTTATTTCCATGAAGATTGTATTTGGAATAACCTGTTAATTCCGGTTCGTATGGTCGGTTGAAAAGGTAGTAAATACCGGTGATACCCAATCGGATACGGTTGTGTTGATAACTCACGTGTCCACCTGTTAATTGCATGGTGAACAGGTTCTTTTTATCCGCTTCCTTTTGACTTCGATGCAGCCCGGTTTTGTAGATAGAAGTGATTGTTCCATCAGTGATTACTCCATCCAGAGAACGGTGTGAATAGAAACCAGAAATATCCCAATCTTTTGTCAAAGAAACAGTGGCAGCTACTCCTCGAAAATAGTTGTATTCGTCAGCAGAAGAATGTTTCTTTATCCCGCTATTACGGTTATTGAAAGAAGAAGCGTAAACTGTTTTTCCCATCAAATAATCAGTACTAATCACCAGACCTTGTCCGAAACTAAGCCGATAGTTACCAACAGCTAATGCTTTTAATCGTCCACAATCTTTTAATAACAGATAAAAGGAATAATAATCATAGCCGTAGCGATTATGTAAAGCTCCAAAAGGTTCTCCGGCATCTTTTTCAGCAACGACTCCTGCATAGAGCCGGTCACTGTATCGGAAACTGTATTTCACAGAGTTATAAACAGAAGGTCCTAAATAGGTATGTTCATAACCTTTTCGCTTATAAAATGGTATATCAAAGCGGGTTAAGAGTTCATTCTTTCCATACTTCGCTGCGTTTTTCAACAGGCTTTTCCACCGGAAAGCAGATTCATTGTTAATAGCTTTTATACAGACGAAAGGCAGTAAATACTGGATTGTTTGCTTATCCATCTCTTCTACCAGTTGAAGTTCATAGATGGTTTTCATCTGTCCATGTATATAGATGTAGGCCAACAGATGTTCAATCTGAATATCACTAAGGAAAGGAAACTGTTCGAGTTGTTCACGGGTAGCAACATTCAAATTTACTGGTTCTTGCATACGATTGGAAAGTTCTTCCAATTCATTTTCCCAATTAGGAGTATTAACAGAGTTATCAGTTCCGTTATTAACAGATAAATCTTCAAGAATATCTTCTAAAAGACTTTCAGAAGGGTTTTGAGCACTACAAGCAGGAATTATTAACAGGCTGTTTATAATACTTATCAACCGTAAAAGTTGAATCGTTTTCATCAATAAAATGGTTTATTCTTCCTGCTTTTTAACAGATAAGGGCGCAAAGATACTTTAAATAGGTTAACATCGAAGAGAAATGTCTGAATAATAAAATTTTAATTCTATTTTTGTATCGTGAAAAGAAGGCTTAACATAGTAGTAATGACGCTGTTTGCTATTGTTTGTTGTTCGTTGCGCCTGCAAGCTCAAGAAAAACAAAGCATCAATGGATATTTGGTTCCGATGTGCATCTACAACGGAGATACCATTCCATGTGTCCAGTTAAGAACTGTGTATATTTTCCGTCCGTTGAAATTCAAGAATGAAAAAGAACGCCAGGAATATTATCGCCTGATCCGCAATGTGAAAAAGGTATATCCTATCTCCAGAGAAATTAACCAGGCCATCATCGAAACTTACGAATATCTTCAGACATTACCCAATGAGAAAGCCCGCCAGAAACATATCAAACGTGTTGAAAAAGGCTTGAAAGATCAATATACTCCCCGAATGAAGAAACTTTCTTTTGCACAGGGAAAACTGTTGATTAAATTAATAGACCGCCAAAGCAATTCTACCAGCTATGAACTGGTGAAAGCATTTATGGGACCTTTCAAAGCGGGATTCTATCAGACTTTTGCTGCATTGTTCGGAGCCAGTTTAAAAAAAGAATATGATCCGCAAGGTGAAGACAAACTAACGGAACGTGTAGTGTTGATGGTGGAGAACGGGCAGATCTGATTCAACAACATTTTATAAATACAGGAAAGAACAAATTTTACCCATGCACCTTTGGCTCATTCATCTGTCTTTTCAGATTGTCAATCCAATCAGATTGTTTTTTATCGGATACATCTTTCAAGAACCATTTTTGTCGATACATCAAGGACCCTCCAGGTTGCAACTCTACATACTTTCCGTGATTCTCGAGTTCTAGATAACGTCCCTTCGGTGCTACAAAAATTTCTACTTCGCCTTGCCTGGGAGGAACCTCATCCGGCCTAATGTCCGGGAAACATTTAACAAACAAAAGCCCTCTATAATAATGTGCCATCCAACCTCCATAAACAGTCGAGAATAACTTCTGACCGCGTTCATTAGTACCATCCGGACACGGAACCCATACCATACCTTTATCTTCATACCCTCCTGTTACATCAGATTTATTCATCTGATCCGTTTCTCCTACAGGAAAAAAGCTCAAACCTCCATACACTCTCGTCACATCCCAAGGGGCCAGCCTCTTTAGCTGACGAGATACATTCCGGACAGAATAATGAATCAAGATAGATGAATCTCTTTCCGATATAGAAAACTCTTTGGTGACAGATACACCGCTTATCGAATCCGGCGAACTTACCAACCGAAGAATTTGTTTATCTATCTCTGCTTGGTAAGGTAACTCATCAACACATTGATATTGAGGCCAATATTCAGATTGAGGAGACAACCAAAACGTTGCTCCATAATATTTACTATGTACAGAATCAGAAGTCAACAACTCCCTATCTTCACATTTAAAAGAAACAATCCGACCACCCTTTCCCGCCGATACACTGAAAGAAAGATTAGCAAAAGACAAAACATACACATCATCTTGTTTTTCTATCCGGCTTTCTCTTCGCAAAGAAGATTGGCAACCAAAGCACAAGCAAGATATAAAGAGAAATAATAGAATTTTCGGGGTTCTCATCATTCGTTCAGAGTTTCGGACATAGACGGAGGTAATATAGCATGTTTAAAGTTACCCGGAACCGGACTCATCGTAAATTCTAAGGTCCCTCCATTTACTATATCGGCATGTGTAATAAAAAGTTTATTATAAGCTCTACCATTTAGTTTCACCGATTGCACATATATGTTCTCATCACTCCAACCTACTGTTTTTACTTTAAAAGACTTGTCTCCAATCGAAATTTCAGCCTTTTCTACCATCGGCTTTCCCAATATATATATTCCTTCTGCCGGATTCACAGGATAAAATCCCATCGCACTGAAAACATACCAAGCCGACATCTGTCCGCAATCTTCATTACCACACAATCCATCCGGCTGATCGGTATATAAAGTAGACATGATTTCATGCAATCGCTGTTGAGCCTTATGGGGTTGACCCGCATAATTATAAAGATAAGCTACATGATGGCTAGGTTCATTGCCATGCGCATACTGACCGATAAGCCCGGTTATGTCTATTGGAACATCATGACCTGACATACCTACAGGCATGGAAAACAAAGTATCAAGGACACTAGCAAATTCTTCACTGCCTCCATACAAATTTATCAATCCTTGCACATCATGAGGAACAAAGAAAGAATATTGCCACGAGTTCCCTTCCACCCAATCACATTCCCCATAAGATGAAAAGAAAGGATCAAAAGGACGACGGAAGCTACCTTGACTTGAAAAACCGTTCATTAATTTATATTCTTTATCAAAGTATGTTCTATAACCGGAAGACCGTCTCATAAAATAGTTATAATCATCTATTTTACCCAAGTCTTTCGCCATTTGAGCTATGCACCAATCGTCATAACAATATTCCAAAGCTGTAGAAACAGATTTATTATAAACATCATAAGGAATATAGCCGTATTGCTTCAACTCTTTCACGCCAAAGTTGTCCTGCATGGCTGATGTCTTCATAGCTTGATACACTTTTTCCACATCATAATTTCTTATTCCTTTGAAGTAAGCGTCTACAATGACGGGAACAGCATGATAACCAATCATGCAAATTGTCTCATTTGACCACAATGGCCACACTGGCAGTAGCCCATACTGTTCATATTGCGCAAGCATGGATTGTATCAGATCATTCACCTTATCTGGAGCAATCAACGTTAATAATGGATTTTCAGCACGAAATGTGTCCCACAGCGACAACACCGTATAATTATCAAACCCTTCGGCCATGTGTGTCTGTTTATCAAATCCCAAATACTCTTTATTCACATCATTATATAAATAAGGAGCCAATAAAGAATGGTACAAAGCTGTGTAAAAAATTGTTTTATTTTTATCAGGAGCTCCTACTTTAATCTTTGATAATTCCTTTTCCCAAACTGACTGTGTCTCACTAAGCGTTTTGTTAAAATCCCAATGCGGTATTTCTTCCGAAAGATTTTGGAGTGCATTTTCCGCACTCACAGCAGAAATCCCTACTTTTACTAACACCATCTCATTGAGCGAGGTTTCAAAATTAAGAATAGCTTTTATATTTTTACCGGAAGCTTGCTTTTCCTGAATAAACTGCTCATCTGTAGCAATGGACAAGTCAAATACCTTAGATACTTTTAAAGCAAAAAACAGTTGTTGCTCACTCCAGTATTTTTCTCCGGGTTCACCCCAACCTTTTGTTTTTCTCTCACCTATTATCGTACAACTGTCTATCTTATTTATAGAAGTAAAAAGCACAGAATCAGTCGCAAAATGATGTGATAAATCCAATATAATATGAGAAGATTCACTTTCAGGAAATGTATAACGATGGAAACCGCAACGAGGCGATACTGTCAGTTCGGCCATAATATCATAATCTTTCAACCTTACTTTATAATACCCCGGAGATGCAGACTCCTCATCATGTGAAAAACGGGAACGATACCCTTCATCCGGTTTACTTTTCGATCCCGGACTTAATTTCAAATTTCCCGTCACAGGCATCAACATTACGTCCATCAGGTCGGAACGTCCTGTACCCGAAAGATGCGTATGAGAAAAACCAATGATCGAACTATCAGAATAATGATACCCGGAACACCAGTCCCATCCTTCCAGTCCTGTATCAGGACTTAATTGTAGCATTCCAAAAGGGTATGCTGCCCCCGGAAACGTATGTCCATGTCCGCCTGTTCCTATCAGCGGATCGACAAAGTCTAACAAACTATCCGCACTAATTGTGCTATTTTCGTACTTGCACCCGGATAGGGTACATAACGCCATGATGGTCCATATTATTTTTCTCATCTTTCTCCAATATTTATGAAGCAAATTTATCCGGAATTCCTCGTACATACACCCACAAAAGGCTAAGAAAAAAGAGAAAAAGGAAAATCAAAACACAAACAAAACATGAACAAATCAATATAATAACCACATATACAGAAAGTTAGTCTCAAGTTCATTCCTATTTAAGTCATAACCACTACAAAGAAAAAACAAACTCCCGATACAATCACCCCAGAACACAAAACATTTATCCTAATTGAGAGATAAACAAAACAGCGATCATCAGCCAAACCATCGACCAAAGCACTTTTTGTTTGCACTTTGTTCACGTTTTGTCTTTACTTTATTCCTTTTTTTATTCGGCTACATTGCCCTAAAACAATACTTTTACAGCAAAATTCATTTCTTGTATAACTTTAAAATTTAAAACAATGAAAAAATGCTTAAAGGTTAAGCTTTTGATATTGATATTCCTTACTGGAATACAATATGTAAGCGCACAAGGTACAGCAGTCAATGGAACTGTCGTTTCCGATCAGAATGAACCGCTGGTAGGTGTTACAGTAACTGAAGCAGGAACTACAAACGGAGTAATAACCGACATGGACGGTAAGTTTTCGATTAAGCTGAAAAATGCTACAGGAAATCTGACCTTCAGCTATGTAGGATTCGCTACGCAAACAATTGCTGTAAATAATCAAAGTAAAAATCTGAAAATCGTATTAGCCGAAGATTCTAAACAGTTGGACGAAGTCATCGTAGTGGGTTATGGTGTACAAAAGAAAGCTAATGTATCAGGATCCATTACATCTTTGGGATCACGCGACTTACACACGATGTCTACCAATGATGCCTCACAGGCTTTACAAGGAAAAGCTCCTGTATATATATCAAGGCAAAGCGGGCAGCCCGGTGCAAGTTCTTCTATCATCATGCGCGGTGTAGGAACACTGAACAAAGCCACTCCGCTTTGGATTATTGACGGAGTCCCCGGAATGCCACTGGACAACTTTAACGAAGTAGAATCTATTCAATTATTGAAAGACGCTGCATCCGCTGCCATCTACGGTATCGAAGCTGCCAATGGAGTCGTGTTAGTGACAACCAAAAAAGGATCTAAAGGAAAAATAGCTGTAAACTACAACGGATATGTAAAAGTAAACCATGCACTCGGACTACCAGAAACGCTGGGAACCCAAGGCTACATTGATATGTACAAAGCCAGATGGATGTCTAACAATCCGGATAAGGGTGAACCTACAACTAACGATATTAAATCATTCTATTTCCTGACTCCCAATGAGGTATCTCAACTGCCTAATACCGACTGGGTAGAAGTAATGTTTAACGCCGGAATAGAACATTCCCATAGCATTGACATCTCCGGAGCTTCTGACAGGTCATCTTATTTCCTTTCAGCTATGTATTCCAATGATGAAGGTACTTTTGTAAATACAAACTATAAAAAATGGGCCATCAAGGCCCGATTTGAACAAACTCCATTGAAATGGTTGAAGTTCAGCCAAACTGTAAATTTCAATCACTCGAAAAGGAAACACAATGCATTGGACTGGCAACATATCTTACGTGCCAACCCGGCGATGAATGTATATGACGACACTAACCCGATGAATACAGGATATGGATACTTCACAGACGAATTTAAAGAAACCATTGACTGGCAAGGAGGAAATCCGTTAGAAAGTGCAGACCTGAAAGATCATTGGGAAAAATGGAATACTGCATGGGGAAACTTACAAGCAATCATCACCCCGATAAAAGGACTGGTATGGACTACCAACCTGACAGGAACTCTTAGCAATCATGCGACTTCGCAGTTCTTATATAACACATTTGGAGGTATATCAACCAACTCAATTGATTTTGTAGAAGGAAAAAACATTCAAGGACATCAATTGGATTATGCTCATAATCAAAGTACTTCCTATCTATTAAACACGTACGTAAACTACAATACATTAATCGGTAAACACGATCTTGGAGCAATGATCGGTTTTGAAGTAAGAGAATCACGCAATGATGACGCATCAGGATATGCTGAATGGGGTATACCGGCTCAAGACTTAAGAAGTACTGCTCTTACCGATCATAGAGATGGTACCAACGCTTGGAGCACAGGCAGCAGCTACTCTCTATTCGGACGTATTACTTACGCTTATGATAATCGTTATTTGCTAACAGCAAACTTCAGAAATGATGCCAGTGACATATTCGCTCCGGGCAAAAGAAGTGCTTTCTTCCCGTCTGTTTCTATCGGTTGGAACATAGCCAATGAAAAGTTCTTTAAAGTGGAAAAAATAAATGATCTGAAACTAAGATTTGGTATCGGAGAAATAGGAAACAACAGTATCGACAAAAACTGGTGGAGACAAGAATATAAATTGCAAACCAACGGTACTTGGCTGGCCCAAAAAACTCCAAATAAAGACGTAACATGGGAAAAAACAAGAATAACCAATATAGGAATAGACCTTGGTGCATGGAATAATGCTTTCACAGCTACTATCGACTTATATAACAAGAAAACCCGCGATGCATTGATCGAACAAAAATTACCTTCAACTATCGGTGTTGGTAGCAATACTTATAAATTGAACAAAGGAGAAATTAGTAACAAAGGTATTGAGTTGGCTTTGTCATACAGAGGTTCAATTAATCATTTTAACTACCTCGTAAGTGGAAATATCTCATACAACAAGAATAAAGTATTAAACATTGGTAATGCCAGCTATTTGTCCGGAGGAAACTTCAATCGTACGCTCGTAAACGGACCAGTAGCAGCATTCTGGGGATACGTAGCAGACGGACTATATCAAACACAAGCAGAAATAGATGCCTTGAATGCTATATCAATGGAAAAATGGGGAGTAGCATACGATGCAGGAAACATAGGCCCGGGAGATATTAAATTTAAAGACTTGAACGGAGACGGACGTATCAATGATGAAGATATGACTTCAATAGGTAATCCTTGGCCAACATACGTATATGGATTCAATGTAAACTTGGAATACAAGGGTTTTGAGTTCAACATGAACTGGCAAGGTGTAGCCGACAGAGACATATACAACAATACCAAGCAATGCCTGGAAAATATGAATGCCGACTGGAACTCAACTCCGGATGTGTGGAATGCATGGACACCCAACAATACCCATACCAGCCAGCCTCGTCTGGGTAATGCTACTCACAACTATCAGTTACCCAACTCATACATGGTTGAGGACGGTTCATACTTAAGATTAAAAAATATTCAGTTAGGATATAGTTTCGGAAAATCAATAGTATCTAAAATGAAATTATCAAAACTGAAAATTTATGTAGGAGTAGAAAATGCACTGACATTCACCAAATTCAAAGGATTTGATCCTGAATTTATAGGTAATAACAATGCTGAACAGGGAGTTTATAATTTAACTCAATACCCTCAATCCCGGTCTATTTCATTTGGTCTTAATGTTGGTTTTTAATCAGATAAAAAATATAAATATGAAAATTAAATATATGTTCATAGCAGGATGTCTGCTTCTGACATCAGCATGCAGCGATTTTCTGGATCATCCTCTAACAACGTCTGTATCGGACGATAATATTGGAGAAATTATACAAAGAAACCCCACAAAATTAGGCGAGTTTTTAGGAAGTGCTTACAGGTCTCTCGGTTCTATCCATCTTTATGGGAGACAGACCGAATATATGGCAACCATGTCACACGAAATGGATATCGATTGGTTAGGTGAAGAACAACGAAATCAATGGGCTATCAATGGACTCACTTCTACCAACAAGAATGTAGAAGAGGCATACATAAAATATTATAAGGCCTTAGCGTCTACCAATCTCACGCTAGACTTGATAGATCATATAGATTTGGAAGCACTGGATGAAGAGAAAAAAACAATGGTAATGAACTTTCAGGGTGAAAGCTTATTTTTGAGAGCATTTATACATTTCGATTTATTACGCCTATTCGGAGAACAAGGACCTTCTTTCGGAGGAACTTATCCAAATAATAAAGATGCAAAAGGAATTATTCTAAGAGAAGGTGTTGCAGACGCTAGTAATGCAATTACTGCCAGATCGACTATTGAAGAATGTTACCAATTGATAATCAAAGATCTGAAAAAAGCCGAAACCTGTATTGGTGATAATCAGATCCCGGTCAATACTACAATACCCGGTCCCGGTTACACAGACACTGATTATACCAAAGACCAGGGATGGGCTCAAAGACCGGCTGTGCATGCATTACTTGGAAAAGTATATCTGTACATGAGCGACTTTACCAATGCCAAAATAGAATTTGAGAAAGTGATAGGTGACAACCGCTTTAAATTGGACAAACCTGTCAACTTTACAGATTATATTCAGCATACAGATAATAACCCCGAATGTATCTTCTCCCTACAATATTATCTCTCATCAGGAAGTGCTTATGAGGATGCCCCCCAACATCACTTGGTTCGTATTTTCGGAGGAGCTCCGGGTGCCTGGAACAACTATTTCGTCGATCAACGCACTGCAGCGCGATTCGGAAACGATCCTCGACTGAATGAAGCCACACTATACGGTTATAATGTAAAAAAATGGAGTACTGCCACTACAAAACCTGAATTTGAACAAGTGAATACAAGTGACCCCACTTACAGATATTACCAACGCAAGTATATCGACTTCTATAATGTGTCTTCACCTGTGTTCTCAACCAAGAATGTAGACATCATTCGTTTGGCAGATATTTATCTGATGTATGCCGAAGTTATGCTCAAACTGAACTCTGCAGATGTAGCTACCGAGTATGTAAACAAAGTCCGTCGCCGTGCATGGGGTGAAAGCAACTATGACGTACCCGGTACCAAAGGAGAAGATTTTACGACTGTCACTATGGAAATACTTCAAGAAGAACGCTACAAAGAACTATTCTTTGAGAATACCCGTTGGTATGACATCTGTCGTTGGGGAATACTGGAGCAGGAACTGGCTAAATACCCTTCAACAAATGCAGGAACTGTACATTATGATCCACAGGACTATTATCTTCCGATCCCTGAAAGTGAAATGAGATCGAATCCATTAATGAAACAAAGTAAAGGATATTAAGTATGAAAAAGCTGTTGATTTTACTGGCATTTGCTTTTCTGTTCCTCTCTCTCACCTCTGCGTCTTCTTTTGACGAGCGAAAAAAGTATCTTCTTGATTATTACTCCAAAGCCCGGCCGAATGACCAATATTGGGGAGATAATGATATCAAGACAGCAATGGGATTCGTTCTGGCTCGTCTGGAAACAAAGAAAGATGTCAAGTATGCCCTGAATATGCTGAACCGGATGCAGGAAGATGCACCCTTCGATATGTTCGATTGTCATCAGAATATCGATGCGTACCTACGCTTTCAGTCTGTGTACCCGAAAGAACTGAAAGAAAAGGTACGGAAACGCATGACGAACGAGGATTACCTGGCAGATGGAAGTACAGAAAATCATAGACTAATGTTTAAAACAGCTGGATATCTTACCGCACTGGCTTTCCCCGATTGGGGGAAAGCCGACACGGTAATGGCACATTGCCGTTCAGTACTGATGGATGTAATGGATAAGACAGTACGTTATGGTATCAAAGAGTTTGATTCTCCTACGTACGGCACATTCTATATCACTTGCCTTCTTTCTTTGTACGACCACAGCAAGGATGCTGAATTTAAGAAACAGGTGCAAATGACACTTGAATGGCATTTACTTAACATGGCACCCGAATGGTTGAATGGTTATTTCATTTCTTCCTCTTTACGGGAATATTATTTTGCTTGTTCTCCCCACATGATGAGTCCTTATCCACTTTTGGGCTGGTTGTTTTTTGGTGGAGGTCCCAATCCGATATTAGAGCAAAAGTATGAAAACGGAGAATTGATTGTGAACAATGAAGGTTTTTACTGTGTACTGGCAGCCGTTTCTTCCTATCGTGTACCAGAGATTATACAGCATATAGCATCGGATAGAAAGAAGGCATACGTGCATAAAGAATCGCATGATATGACTCCATTTGCACAACTCAATTATCCATGGGGATTCAAGAAATATACATATATCAACAAAACGTATGGATTGGCTAGTCAATGGGATGGAATCAGCTTGGGATGGAGCGCGCAGATGCGCCGGTGGAAACTGGTGTGGGAATCGGATGCGCCGGCAAGTACTTTCTTCCTGACTCACATCAGCCATTATGGTAGATCAGCCGAAAGCCTTTTCGGAGCTACTTGCCGCGAACAAGTGTTACAACACAATGGTACGTTGCTGGCCATGTATAAAATAGAATCGGAAGAACCTCATCCGTATGTGACAGGAGTAGTGCCTATCGACGCGATAAAACAAATGAAAGAGGACGAATCCGGTTGGATATTCTTTGACGGGGGAAGTGTTCTGTTTGCCGTAAAATTCTGTCATCCATACACATGGGACGAAGACCGGGTATTTCGTGGAGTAAAACATAAGATGTTACGCTGCGACCAACGTGGTACTGCCGCAGTCATAGAAACCTGTTTGCCGGATAAATATCAACCCACAGGAACGAAAACAGCTCTGGATCTGTTTGCAGAAGATATACTGAAAACAACGAAACTGGAATACATCGTTACCAATCCAGAATATCGACAGACCATTTATCACTCACTTAGCGGTGATACACTAAAAATTATCTATAATTACGGACGTTTTGTCAACGGAGAAAAGGTGGATTATGAAAATTGGCCTTTGTATTCAAACCCATGGATGGAACAAGCGGTGAACGGACGTTTCCTGAATGTTTCACATGGAAAAGAATCACGCGTGTATGACTTCAGGAATTGGAACGTTATAGATAGCAAAGAGAATTAATAATATGATGAAATCGATCTTATTCAGCCTGACACTGGTATTCACCGCATTGGCTTGTTTTGCACAAGACTATTATGGGAACAACCGTAAGCAGTGGCTACAAAAAGCAGAACAATATAAACCGAAACTTATAATCACAGAGAAAAAGCCGCTGAAAGTAGTGGATATTGTACCCGACACACAATCGTTTCAGAAATACAAAGCAGTAGATGTCAGTCCTATCGACTCTTTATACTCTATGCCTTTCAGACTGAAAAAAGAGATTACGATTGATTTCGGAGAGCATCTGACCGGATATTTTAGTTTCTCGGTAAGAAGCACCGGGCTTGCAGCCGACGGTCCGTTAAGGTTTAAATTGACTTTCGGGGAAGTTCCTTCGGAAGTAGCTGTTCCTTTCGATTCTTATAAAGAAGGCTTAAGCAGGGCATGGCTTCAGGACGAAGTTGTTTCTGTAATGTATGTCCCGCAAACAGTCACTCTTTCACGCAGGCTGGCTTTCCGCTACGTAAAAATCGAGTTGTTGGGCAGTTCTCCTTATTATGATTTCAACATACATGATATGAAATGTATGGCTCAAACTTCTGCCAAAAATATACCTGAAGAGCTTCCGCAAGCAGTTGATCCCATGATAAGGAAAATAGATCGTGTCGGGCTCAATACATTGAAAGAATGTATGCAAACCGTTTACGAGGATGGTCCGAAAAGAGATCAGCGTCTTTGGATCGGCGATTTATATCT
Source organism: Bacteroides sp. D2 (assembly GCF_025147085.1). Taxonomy (NCBI): domain Bacteria; kingdom Pseudomonadati; phylum Bacteroidota; class Bacteroidia; order Bacteroidales; family Bacteroidaceae; genus Bacteroides; species Bacteroides sp. D2. The sequence goes on from NZ_CP102261.1 coordinate 1,433,100, forward strand.
GGAAGCCCTTGGCAACAATTATTCTTACAAGCAACACGACCTTACAAAGCGGTGTTTGTATTTGTTGGCCGGATTGAGCGACCTGAACGGATATCTGTTGGCTACAGTAATTGAAAATCCTGTACCGAGAGCCCAGGACAAACAGTTTCTTTATGAATATGCGCTACTGTATAATGTAACATTGAAAGACTACCTGGAAGCAACGGGCGATATGGAAACTGTCAAAGACTTGTGGCCTGTGGCTAAAAAGCAGCTGGATATTGTCCGTACCAATGTCAAGGCCGACGGATTGATGGATTTTGAGAAAGTAAAGAAAGACTGGTGGGTGTTTTTCGATTGGAAAGAGGATTTGTATAAAGAGGCTCCTTTACAAGGAGTATCCATATTCGCACTTAAGGAATCCTATAAACTGGCTCAACTGCTCGGAAAAGAAAAAGAAGTTGCCGACTTGCCTGCATTAACTAACAAAATGATAAAGGCTGCCCGCAAAAACTTATACAACCGGAAAACCGGCCTTTTCGTCGGAACAGGTGACAAGCAGATTTCCTATGCTTCACAGATATGGATGATTTTAAGCGGAGTTGCCAGTAAAGCCGAAGGCAAAAAGGCTTTATCAGCATTGGATACAACACAAAATGTTTGTTATCCCGGCACTCCTTATATGTATCATTATTATATTCAATCGCTGATAGATTGTGGAATGAACCTCGAAGCAAAAGAGGCTTTAATCAATTACTGGGGAGGGATGATCGCCAAAGGAGCCGATACTTTTTGGGAGGCATACGATCCTACAAACGACTTTATTTCTCCATATGATTTCTATCCTATCAACAGTTATTGCCACGCTTGGAGCTGTACACCTGTTTATTTTATCAGGAAATACCCTGAAATATTTCAGAAGTGAAGTGATTCAATACAAGTAACTAAAAATACTTTTAATTCTGTATATCGCAAAAATTTGGAAACGCTCTTTTTATGTTGTATATTTGTAAAACAAGAATATAGATCATCAATCAAAAAAGACGAATAAAATATGGGCTAAAAAAACAAATAAATTACAACAAATAAACTAAGTAATTATATAAAATACAAAAGACAGAAGTTCTGTCAATAGCTAAAGGCTGCGAAATTCCATGAATCACGCAGCCTTTTTTGTTATATAAATTCAATAAAAATACCAGTAAAAGCCTACATATAGTTTTTAATAAACTCGGATAACGTTTCTAATAAACTCTTCAGAAGTTTATTAGAAACGACCAAACTATTCATGCATAAATGATAAATATATTTCAATAAAATAAATATCGCAAAAAACAAACAGCTGTTTACTATGCATATAAACAATAAATTTATAATACATATATAGTATTCCATTTATTATACAAATAGCCTTTTAGGACCGTGTATAGTTGTCATTTTCATCACTGAACTCTAAATGACCAATGCTACGTTTCCTTCTGATGAAAGGATTGAAAGCTCCTAAAGAAAAAATCACCTTTACTACGATACATTGTAGCAAAGGTGATTCATAAGATCATAGCTTTTCGGACGATCTTTTATAAACTTAAAAACCTATTGGAAAACCTTCTTTTTAAGAACCGGATAAATAGAAAAGCTGAAAGACACAGGTTCTGCAAAAAGCACATATTGTTCGAGTGGGGGAGGTCCGCAACTCCTATTACCAATCGGATATGTTTTATAATCGATATTCCATGTGATGTTGTCCGTACGTTTTAATTGGCTTTCATCTATTGCTTCAGACAGGTTTTCAAGGGAGTAATGCATCACGCTGGATTCAATAAATGGCATACCTTCAGCGACAAGTCCAATTCCCTCGTTGTCGGTCAATGACACCCATGAACAATGATATTTGTTTCCATTCTCTTGAGGATATGCATGATGCGTAAACTGTTCATCTACAGTTCCGGAGAATCGGCCCAAACGAGCTCCTGAATGTCTGTCGTTATATGTATCATACGGTCCGTAGCCATACCATGAAAAAGTATCGTTGCCGGATTTTACGGTCATTGTATAACCTATACGGGGGAAGCTGATTATATTGCCAAATGGCTTCAGATCAGTATCTATCTGTACTTTTCCGGAAGGATCAACAATATATTTGGTGGTATATTCCACGTACGACTTATTTCCCGTTTTTTGTGCAACGAACGTTGTTGCCACACTGACTGTACCATTCTTTTCCTCGACCAATTTAAACGATTTCAACTTATGTTGCAAACTATCCAGTCCGGCTTCTACCCATTGACGGGAGATTTCATTCTCCGTTTTGGGACGGTAACCGCCATCATTATGGGTCGGAGCCCGCCACAAATTGATTTGAGGACCTTTCTCAAGGAATTCTTTTCCACCTACGATCCAGCTTTGAATGAGCCCCGCCTTCTTGTTGAACACAATATTTATACGATCATTATAAATACCTATTTCATTCGCTTTCTTCTGTACAGTCAGTTTTCCGCCATTTCCTGTTTTTTCTTCCACCGGAGGATTCACTTTTCCTTCTTGCAAGGTAAATTGCTCCCATGCGATTTCAAATCCTTTAGGTGCCCATATTACATCCTTCTTTAAGTAAGCATTGATTTCGAGAATGAGCTCTCCTTTCTGCCCGGAATCAGAAGTGCCGGTATCTATTTTTACTCGGGCAGAAGTGCCTGGAAAAGCCTCAATATCGGTTAATTCCCCCTTCTTTATCAGTTCACCGCCTGCCATCAATTTCCATGAAAAACGAAATGCAGAAAGCGGCAGATAATTATATTCATTTCTAATGGTCAGTTCCCCGTTAGAATAATCAAAACGGATATGCTGATAGATCTTCTTACATTCATTGATAGCCGGCTTTATTTTCCGGTCGACAAAAACAAGCCCATTAGTGCCGTTGAGGGAAGAAAAATATTCTTTGCCTGTAACACTGTCTTTTCTAATCACGCTCTGATCTACCCAATCCCAGATATAACCGCCTATCAGACGTGGGTATTTTTTCACTGCATTCCAGTATTCCTGATGATTACCCAATGCATTACCTTTAGCGTGAGCATATTCGCACATCAATACCGGACGTGTTTCACCTTCTTGAGTAGCAAGCTTTATAATTCCTTCTACAGACGGATACATGGTACTGACAACATCTACAGCCGGAGGTTCGGGAGGATTCACTGCCGGACGGTTGGTCTTCATAAAATCGATGCCATAACCATATTGTCTTGAACCTCCATTGTGCATATAGGCCTCGAAATGTACAAGGCGGGTAGGATCGTAATCTTTAACCCACGAGGCCCGTGCAGCATTGTTTGCTCCGACACCCGATTCGTTTCCCAATGACCAGAAAATAATAGACGGATGGTTCTTATCTCTTTTTACCATCCCGGCAACGCGTTCCATTTGAGCAAAAAGCCAACACTCATTATTTGAAAGTTCAGCATCGGCCCCACAGGTTTCCACATTCGCTTCGTCCATTACATAGATGCCATATTCGTCGCATAAATCATAAAATGCCGGATCTGCAGGATAATGAGAGGTCCTTACGGAATTAAAACCGAACTGCTTCATTAAAGTCACATCCTGTACCATTCTCTCGTAAGGAACGGTTTTCCCTTCCCATGCGTCATGGTCGTGCCTGTTTACTCCATAGATGTACTCGCGTTTTCCATTCACGCACAGTTCATGTTTATTCTTGAATTCAACTTTGCGAAAACCGATACGGGAACTTCTTGATTCTACTACGTTGCCTTTATGATCCTTTAATGTCAGGACTATGATATACAAGTTAGGCGTTTCGGATGACCATAACAAAGGTGCCTTTACATTTGTTTCCAGATATTTTGCCAATGAAAAATTCTGTTGATACTTTTCGGTCGTAATCGTCTTGACCGGCATTGACATATTCACCCCGAGGGCAGGAGTACCCTCTTTGGTGTATAATCTGGCTTCAAGCATCCAGTCGGAAACATCTACCGTTTTCTTGCTGGATATGACAGGCCGTATACGCAGTTTTGCGTCTTTATAATCCTTGTCCAAATCTGTAATAACAGCAAAGTCCTGTATGAAAACATCAGGGCGTGATTCAATATAAACATCCCGGGTGATGCCATGAAAGCGCCAATGGTCCTGATCTTCAAGATACGAGCCATCACTCCATCTCAACACCTGGACAGCCAATTGGTTCTTTCCTTTTTTTAGAAAAGGAGTCATATCGAATACCGCAGGCAGAGTACCGCCATCTTCATTATAACCTACCTTTTTCCCGTTGACATATAAATAGAAAGCCCCTCTGACTCCGGCAAAATGAATCAATACATTCTGTCCCTCCCATGATGCAGGCACTTCAAATGTCTTCCGGTACAATGCTATATGATTGTCTTTACGCGGTACAAACGGAGGATTGACAGGACGAAATTCATAGCCTTGCCCGCAATAAACCTGATCGCCATACCCTTTCATTTCCCAGGTAGACGGAACAGGTATATTGTCCCAGGAGTCATCATTTGTTTCCGCTTTCATAAAATCAGACGGAAGATTGTCCCAATCTGTAATGAACTTAAACTTCCATGTTCCATTCAATGACTGATACCGGGAGGAGGAAGAGCGTTTCACTTGCAACGCTTCTGTTTCAGTAGGAAATGAAATAGATGTTGCACCGTATGGTTCCCTGTTAATACTGTTAATTAAAGGGTTTTCAAATTCACTTTGCCCGAATCCTATGGGTGGCGTAGCATAACTATCACTACCATCAAAAGGTATTTGTGAAATCCCCTTGACAGACAGACATAATAGAAATATTATAATCAGTTGTTTCTTCATTTTCATTCTACCATTTTCAATAATTAGTATTCTAGCACGCTTTATTTCTCTACGCCAAACTCAACCTCATTCGCCCAATGTTCCTTCCAGTCCGGATGGAATGCTCTGGAGTTTTTCTTCGAAACGCTTCGGCCGCGTGCTAATTCCATACAAGCAGCCCCGGCGCCATCATCGTTGATACGCGCAGAGAATTTAATTTTATCGCCTTTATCAATGGCTTTCTTCACATCCGGTATTTCGGACCATGGAATAGCACATTCATAATACAATGTATTACCTTCACGTGTAGTAATCAGTTTTCCATCTTTTACGGCTCCGTCAAAGGAAGATTTGGGCTGGCGAGGATAGAAGTGTTTTCGCGGCATACCCGGAACAAGCATTCTCCATATTTCAAAACCACCGCCATATTCGGGAGCAACAGTATTCAAAGCGTATTCATAATCTGTACATTTATAACCGATGTAACGCGGCATAGTACCTTTCGTTTCAGCTTCCATACCATCTTCGCCGATTGGAATTACATTGAAAGCAATCAGTATATTATCTGTTGCTATCCCATTGGTGCCATCCGGTAATGTAGGTCTTTTACGGTAAGTGAAACGACGTACCTGCTCGGGCCATACCAAAGGAACCAAATCATCTTGAGAGACAACATGGCAAGTAACATCTTGAGGCAAAGAAGAATCTGAACCGATAAGATAGTATCCTAATTGCCCATATTTACCCAGCCAGTTTCCGACAGTATCAAAATCACGGTTTACAAGTTTCGCTGAAGCACCGGCATTACCCGAATTAACAACATTGTCCGATGAGTCAAAAAAGATACCTGATAATTTTGTTGTGTACCACCAACCATAAGATGAACAACGTATGCGCACATTACCACATAAATCCAATGTCAGATAAGTACCATTCCATAGTTTGTCTATCTTGGTAGAAAGTAATTCTTTGCCACTGTCTTTATCATAAACAGTAACAGACAAGCCATTCTGATTTATACTTGGGAAATAAAAAGAAGTGCGGGTATATTTATCTTTCGGCAAATGAATATCCATACCCATCGACAGAGTAGTAGATGTATTTTCCATATAATTCATCATACGTCCTTTTGCCGAAGGCAATTGCAGTGCTTTTTGATCTGATTCTGCCGCAGGCTGCGTTACTATGGTAGAATGCATGGCATATATGGTCTGCATATAAGCTGTGTCAGGATAGAAATAATCATCATCATTGCGAGTCTCAAATCTCAATGTTCCTTTATTGGGAGTTTTATCCGCAACTTTTGCTGCAAAGTAGAAATAATCGTCATCGTAAGCCAGGTAGGTATGCGCCAATCCTTCCGCATTACTATCAAACTTTTGATATGGATACCATGCAGCTTCCGTCAAAGAAATGCTGGCCTTGGAAGAACCTTCTATCGTTTGTGAAATCATGTTTTGCCAGTCATTCAGATTACCATCTATCTTTATCGTTTTCTTTGCAATATAATTGACATGCATATTTTCCCAATGCACGGCGAATCCATCTTTTCCTGCATCGAAATGAACTTCAAGCGGATAGTTATTGTCCACACTGGCAGTTCCGTTTGTCACTTTCGCTCTGATAGTTTTTGTCTCATTGGGCTTAAACGATACATTCTGCGGATAAGATATATCCAGATTACCGATAGAAACAGATAATACACCTTTTACCGGACGATTGAGGATATTGGTCAGTTGAAGTTCCATTTCCGGTTTGCTGGCAATGGGAGCTGTAAAGTCTTTCGCTATTATTTCGATAGGTTCATACCCCACAATATCCGCCTTACTAATGGCCGAAACAAGTTTGTCAAAGGCTCCCTTCTCACCATTTACACGCATATAATATCCCTGATAATTAAGAGGAATTTCGTAGATTCCATTTTTAGGAGCAATGGCATTTCCATAAAAATCATAAAGCAGAAAAGAGGGATTGGCTTTCAGTATCATTTTCCCGTCTGTGATGGGATAGTATGTATTGAGTTCGTTTTCTATCTTTTTACGTTCAGCACTATTCGCTGGTAATGTTTTTAATTGATGATGCAAATCGACTTTTTTTCTCGCTTCGCTTAAGCTACGCACATTTCTGAAAAGAATATTCTCTGCACCGAATGCTTCACCCAAATCTCCGGCAATCACAATTGTTCCGTCGTCTTTCTTATTTTCGTATCCGTCAAAGATCATTACCCAAGGCAACCCATTTTTAAAAAGAAGCCTGTTAAACTCCCGTTCTCCGATCATACTTTGTGCTGCTCCCACAGCAGCTGCTGCAGACCATGTATTGTGGAGTTTAGGCATTGTCTCCTTTCCTTTTTCAGTACGGACTTCCATACTACGCACTGACCGGTTCGGATCCCCGGAATACATATAACCTCCAAATATCCCCATCGATCTGTCATATCCGGCGGAACGGTTGGCTGCAATGACAAGTCCTACACGGTCGTCGGTATTCCCTACCCAACTTTCGGTATCCCATATTTTCACACGTCCCTTGTTATCCTTGCGCTTATTCCATTCAGGATATAATACTGGCGCCTCCATACCTTGATAGTGAATGGAGAGAAAATCAAAGATAGGTAACATATCCATTGTTCCATCGGCAAAGAATTTATCCAACGCATTCGAATTAGAGTCACCTCCTCCCACAAGAACATCTATGTCTTTCTCCCGGGCTTCAATCACCGCTTCAGCCATTTTCGTATATATCTCTTTATATCTTATCATATCAGCCTGCCAACCGGATATGGAAGTTCCTTCCCACGGTTCGTTCCACAAACAAACAGCTGTTACCGGCCCTTTAGGCCAGCCAAAATCAATACATAATTCTTTTACGAATTTCTTAAAGTCTTCATCCAATTCGGGAAGCCATACTAAATCCTGTTTCGTATGAAGAAATTTCCCATTCTCATCCAAATGCGGCCTGGTAGTACCCAAAGGCATGGACTGTGCCATACGTCCCTCACCAAACATGAGCATAACAGTGATATTATTATCCATGAAATCCTTCATCAATTTCTTTAATTCTTGTCGGAATCCTTGATAATCGGGATTATCAGGTGATACGAAAGGAATACCGTAGCGAATGGACTGAACACCTACTCTATTCAAAAAATCCACTCCCAAGTAATCCAAAGATTGTTTGGGATATTGCATTTTCACTAATGACGGTTTCATGCTATAGGCAAAACTTGTACCCAATCGACGCCCGTACTTTCCAAGATCAAACACAACGGCATATCCTCCAAAATCCTTTATATCGTCTACCGATACAGACGTATTGACATAGCCATTCGGCAAAATTGATAAGTGAACAGGAATCACCTTCTCATAATCAAGCTTAATCATCTGGGGCAGCCAAATATCATTGGGGATTCCTTTCGTTCCATAACGAAAGACGTGTACTTTCGCATCTATATCTATTGATTGTGATGTGTTGTTAATCAACTGAAACTTGAGGCGGATATCATCTCCCGGCCAAAAAACATTAGCAGGAGCAGACGATTCTATCAGATTTACATCGAAATCATAAAATCTTAGTCCATTTTTTACACCCATTATTTCTTCGTAGCCTACCCAATTCTGGGGGTCCTTCATTTGTGCTGTTAATGTCGAGACAGTCATGAAAGATAAAGCTATTAGTACAAGTATCTTTTTCATAATATTATATTTGTTTTTTACATCAGTTATTTGGTGTCTTCATCCATCATCCGCTGCGCTTCTATACCTGCAAATATGACGGCAAATGACCCATGCGTATCATTGTCGAAAAATGGACGGTTCATATAATAGTTCACATCTTCGGTACACATGGTTCCTATACAGATATTATGTACCGTTCCATCGTCTTCGATTTCGGATGACACTGCATCCCATCCTTTCAATGCAATTGGCATGAACTTTTTCTTATCCAGCCAGCCATACCTGATACCACGTATTATACCCATTGTAAATATAGCCGTACCCGAAACTTCCTTGGGAGAATCGCTACGATCGATTACATTATGCCAGAATCCGTCAGGACTCTGATATTTTATCAGAGAATAGACAAAAGTCTGATATTGCTTGAGTATTGCTTTGTATTTGGGATGATTCTTAGGCAATGCCATTAATACGTCAGACATAGCCCAGATAGCCCACCCGTTGGCACGTGCCCAATGAGGGAGTTTAACATCAGGACGTGATGTATAATTGGCATGCATATAAAGACGAGTGTCTTTATTCCATACGTGTTTCGTAAAGTCTATGATCTGATTGGCTGCATCATCGAAAAATATTTTTCGCAACTCCAGTGAATCGCTGTATAATCCAGCTTGTATCAAGAAAGGAATACCCATAAACATATCATCTACCCATACAGTATATTTTTCCGGCGTATCACGGGTGTAGTTGGTCATTCCTTCACTTCTGATTTGTCCGAAACGTGCATAATTTATCATTTTATCTATGTATGCCTGATAAATATCCCTATTTTTAAAATCCTTATCCATACGCAAACGGTATAGAATGGGAAGTGAGGGAGCTAATGTAAAATCAAGCAATGTGGAGTTAATCACCATTGCATTGGCTGAATTATATGCCCGCAAATGATTGACTTGATAGTCCACAAATGGCATGCCTTCCATCTGATAGTCGCAGAAGTCAGTTGCCCATTGGGTATATTGATGTGCTCCGGTCAATTCACCAAGTTGCTGCATAGCCCAGGCAACACCTCCATTATGGTAATTCCATTGATAAGTAGTTCCCCAAACTTCGGGATCTATCATTTCTCCGAGTACTTCTATTTTAGGAATTGTCCAAGTCACCGGACCATGAAGTCCTTTATACATATATCCAAATTTAAATTCCTGTTCCGGTTCATGCACTACGTCAATGCCACCTTGAAAAGGTCCGATAATGAGCCAGTTGGTAAGATCGGATACTTGTTTATCAACATGATTCAAATTTGTTAATCCTATTTGAGGATAACTTCGGGCAGTGGATAAAACAGCATCATTATCACTGGGTGGTTGTAAGAACACACACCATTCTTTGCCAAAAGTAGCCGACTTAATCAACACATTGTTATTACCACTTTTCAACGGAAGCAAAAATGAAGAAGTCATTTTCATACTTCGTTCCCCCCGGTTTATCTTAATATCCCGTTTCCCTTTATTTTCATAAACCAATTGTCCGTTACACCAGATTTTACAAGCATCGTTATGCTCCGTTTCTACACGTATGGTGGTATCACGTGGAAACGACAGCTGTGTATAGGCATAGGCCACAGCTTCTTGTCCCACCCCAAAGGTACGTCCAAAATCCACAAAGTTTAACGTGTTGAAAGAAGTACTACACGAAGCAAGTCCCAACTTGTAGGCAAAGGGAGTTTCTCTAATCAATTTATCACCAATCTTCTTTACTTTTTCTACAGGTGATTCTTTGCTTTGTTGAGGAAGAGCAGTACCTACCCCCAACAATGCAGATAATAACAAGCATATCCATTTCTTCTTTTTCATCGGATCATTTCAGATTATATAGATTTAGCTAACGTGTCCCAACAGGACAATGATAACAATTGCAAATCTATCCCAAATCATCCGCAACCCTGCAAACAAAAGGCCAAGAAAAGAGAGAAAAAGGTAAAACAAAATGTGAACAAAATATGAACAAAACAAGACAACCATCTATGTATAAGATGGTTGTAAGAAAAGAAAGTGCTATTATCTTTTATCCGGATCGAAATTTTCTTCATATACAACCTTACCGTCAAGATTGGAAACTTTCACATAATCTACAGCACCACATCCCTTAAATCTTAACGTAAGTTCATTGGCATATCCTAAAGGTTCTTTATAATCCATTCCTAACACTTCTTCTCCATCTACGTAGAAGGTAGTTTTCTTATTCACTACTTTGATAGTCATGACGTGCCATTCGGAAGAGTTGAAATTAAACCGGCTTAAGTTGTACTCATCTCCCTTAATTGTATTTTCTCCACTGATGAATTTGATATATGCATATCCGTTTTCATTCATGGCAAAGCCATGCATAGCTGTATCCGAATGTATATACATGATAATATCCGAGCAAGGAACTGCATTCTCCTGTTTTGAATTGCGGACGCGTGCCTCGTATATGAAATTATCTCCGTCTATCAACTTTTCTTTATAAAACACATAGCTGACAAACATGTGATTAGTATGCGCCTCTTGTGGGACATTTTCTATAGGCAAACTTACATATCCCGAATCATTGTAAGCCTGCTCCATCGGAAAAACCCGAAATATTTTCTTTCTTTCTTCACGGACGAAAACCGACCACCCCGTCTTACGGCACTCCACCGGAATGGTCTTTATAATTCTATCTTTATACTTCAGATGACAGAATGCTTCACCTTCATATATATAGGTAGCATTTATCTTATCTATATTTTCATTTAGTTTTCTTTCGGATATATCTCCATTCGCTTCTTCATACATAACAGTAATATCTTCAAATAATGAAGCTGGTATATGATAAGAGAATGTAACTGTAAGCGGACAAATTCCTTTTACTTGCGAAGTGGTAAATTCTATTTTTGAGAGCAGATACTCCACATACATATCTTTCAACTTATACGTATACAACATATATCCACCTATTATCAATAATAGTATAATAGCAAAATTTACATACCATTTATTTTTCTTATAGATACGATTCGATACTTCTTCCGGATCTTTCGTCACTTTATTCGGAGCTTTTTCTAACTGGGAACTATCTGCTTTTTTGTCTGTGTCATTTGTATGTTCCTTCGTTTCTTCAACAACGTCTTCTGTCTGAATATTGGTAGTCTCTTCCTTCTTCGTTTTCTTCATTACAAAGTCAGTATACCCCGAATAACCTAAAAAACGACACAAAGCATCTTTTGTCGCCAACTGCGGATTACCTGTCTTCTGTTGAAAAAATCGTTTAAGTGTGTTAGCATTTACATCGATCTTCGTTGTTTCGAAGATCATATTTTCCAGTGTTTTAAATTGATTTAAGTCCCAGGACTCGGAAGAACCCCACGACTCTAATAAAATATTATATTCTTTTATTATTTCCTTTATGTACCTTTTGTCCTTATATTCGTCCATCATTTATATCAAAATTAAACACGAACCAATTAGTTAGAAATAAAAATCCGCTGTGAAAATACAAATAAAATCTAGTAATTGTCAAGCATAAAGTGGTTTATTTGCGTTTTGTCCAGATTTTGTTTTCATTTTATTCTCTTTTTTATTCAACTTCATCAATCCTATCCTATACTTTTGCAGTAAAGAATTTATTTAATACTAATTTCAAATACAATGAAAAAATACTTCTCCGCATTATTAATCATACTGCTTTCGAGCTTTACAACTGCTCCCCGTATAGTATGGTTAGATGAATTAGATCTCTCTAACGTCGATCAATCTGCAGGTAAAGCAATAGCCAATCAATCAATGTGGAAAACACCACTTTCTATCGCCGGAGAAAAATTTGACCGGGGTGTAGGTACACATGCCGCAAGCGTATTCCGCATAAAACTTGACGGCAAAACAGTCTCCTTCAAGGCATCTGCAGGGATAGATGATTCCGCACCCGAACACGAATTAAAACAAGCCAGTGCCGAATTTATAATTTTAGGAGATGGCAAAATCATCTGGCGAAGTGGAATCATGCATGCAGGAGAAAAAGCAAAACAAATAGATATTTCTGTTAAGGGTATAAAATCTCTAATCTTACGTGTCGATCATGCAGGAGATGGAATAGCCGGAGATCGCACCAACTGGGTAAATGCCAGGTTTGAAGTGAAAGGTGCCGATCCTGTTTCGGTAAAAAAAGAACGTGAACAGGAATACATCCTAACTCCTGCTGTGGCAAGGCAGCCTATGATTAATGCTCCTTATATATATGGTGCCCGCCCGGGAAATCCATTTCTGTTTACAGTACCTGTTTCAGGAGAAAGACCACTAAATATAACTGCAACTAATTTACCCGAAGGATTATCCATCGATAGCAATACCGGCATTATTACAGGAAAAGCGATAAATCCGGGAACCTATACTGTTCATATCTCCGCTAAAAATCAATATGGAGAAACTACTAAAGACTTAACTCTTGAAATCGGGGAAAAGATAAGTCTGACTCCTCCTATGGGCTGGAATAGCTGGAACATTTTCGGAGCAGACATTGATGACAAGAAAATAAGAAGGATGGCCGACCGCATGGTAGAACTGGGACTCGTCAATTATGGATATGCTTATATAAATATCGATGATGGATGGCAAGGCGTACGTGGAGGAAAATACAATGCAATAATGCCGAACGATAAATTTCCTGATATGAAAGGTCTTGTTGATTATGTACATAGTAAAGGTCTCAAAATAGGAATATATTCTTCTCCGTGGGTACAAACTTTTGCCGGATACATTGGCAGCAGTGCTGATACACGTAATGGTAAAGTTGTCAATTCAAGCCGCAGATATGGAGAATTTTCATTTGCTAAAAATGACGTAAAGCAATGGGCAGAATGGGGATTCGATTATATTAAGTACGACTGGGTAACTAATGATATAGCCCATACAGCAGAACTATCATATCTTTTACGCCAATCGGGAAGAGATATTCTATATAGCATCTCCAATGCTGCCCCATTTGAACTGGCAGAAGACTGGAGCAATCTAACAAATGTCTGGCGGACAACAGGAGATATTTATGATTCCTGGTGTAGTATGACTACCATAGGTTTCCTTCAGGATAAGTGGCAACCATTTGCCAAACCAGGCAGTTGGAATGACCCGGATATGCTCATTGTAGGAAAGGTTGGCTGGGGAAAAAATATACATTCTACACATTTATCTCCTGATGAACAATATACTCATATCACTTTATGGAGTATTCTAGCGGCGCCTTTACTGATAGGATGCGATCTGGAACAGATGGATGATTTTACAATGAATCTATTAAGTAACAGAGAAGTAATAGCCATTAACCAAGATATTGCCGGTATACAAGGTAGCAGAGTATATGCTGATAATAATAAAGAAATTGAAGTATGGAGTAAACCATTAAAAGATGGTTCCATAGCAGTCGGATTATTCAATCTATCCGATAATAAACAGGACATATCTATTTTCTGGGATCAACTGAATATTCAAGGTAAACAGAAAGTGCGTAATCTTTGGGAGCAAAAGGATAAAGGAGTTTATATAAATAAATACCAATCTGACGTACCTTCACATGGTGTACTTTTCATAAAAATAGAACCTGTGAAATAAAACAACTTGATATGATTGGCAGGTAAAGACAAACTAATAAAATGTGTTGTGTTAGTGTTGATAGTGAAGAACAAACAGATTTGAATTACACATTCAATACTTATTAACCGACTTTATTAACCGGAGTTAGTAAAGTCGGGGTATAACCTTCCTTATTCTGAATTTACCAACATTTATTCTGCTTTTACAGGACGTACATAAACAATATGTAAGAGCTATAGATGCTACTTGCAGGAACTATAGATCCAATGTACAGCGCATATATGTCCAACACGCAGGATATATATCTCCTGTAAACAGTATCTATATATCCTGCAAAGAGTATAATTACATCATTTGGATTCTATACTTATAAACAATCACACCTCTATTGATTATTAAACAATTAACTATGATATAAACCAGTTATAAACGACTTATTAACCAACTGGATTTATGCTATTAACGTAACTTTTTGAACAAATCCCAAATCACAATACCGGTAGTTACGGAAACATTCAAAGAGTGTTTCGTTCCGTATTGAGGAATCTCTATACAGCCATCCGAATGGTCAATAACCTCCTGCTGTACCCCTTTCACTTCGTTTCCCATTACGATAGCGTACTTCTTGGTTTTATCCAGCTGAAGTTCATCAAGCATGATGCTTCCTTCCGCCTGTTCTACAGAATAAACGATATACCCTTCGTTTTTGAGGTTATCAACAACATCAACAGCGTTATTAACATACTTCCAGTCGACAGTGAACTCTGCCCCCAGTGCAGTCTTATGCATTTCAGGGTGTGGAGGAGTGGCCGTTATACCACACAGATAGATACATTCAATACGGAAAGCATCCGAAGTACGGAACACAGAACCTATATTGTGCAAACTACGAATATCGTCCAGCACTACTACCAGAGGCAGTTTTTCAACTTGTTTAAACTCTTCGGCACTGATACGGTTCAGTTCTGTTATTTTCAGTTTACGCATACGTCTTTTCTTTTATTATGTTCTTGTCCACAAAGGTAATTCTTTTCAGTTAACAAGATGTTGATAACGGTTTAAAACCTGTCAAAACTATCGGCAAAGATTTTGAAAAATAATTCTTGCATTATTCAAAAGAAGGTATAAGAGGCCTTCGTTATGAACATTCCAAAAAACTAACCCAAAACTTTCTACACAGACATAAACATATTTTTCAGCACTTATCTGCCTGTTTATATCCATAAAGTTTTTAACTTTGCACTTTATCAACAGGGAGTTAATAGCAAACTCCTATTTGACGGCATTTAACAATGCTTTCATTGATAATGAAGCAAGTAGGATAGAATATCTTGTCCTTCACATCAGTTCATAACCAACTCATAAAACAGAAGTATGGACTAATAACTTATCCGGCAAGAAAAATCGTATTTATTTGCTAACATTATTAACAGGCTATCATCACTAACAAAGGATTTTTTTAAAAAGAAAGAAATAAGAATATTATTATGAATGAACTCATAAAGGCTATTAACGAGCTAAAGAAAGAAAAGAATGCAATCATTCTGGGACACTACTACCAGAAAGGGGAAATACAAGACATCGCCGATTACGTTGGCGACAGTTTGGCATTGGCTCAATGGGCAGCCAAAACGGAAGCGGACATTATTGTGATGTGTGGCGTTCACTTTATGGGGGAAACGGCAAAGGTGCTTTGTCCGGACAAGAAAGTGTTGGTACCCGACATGGCGGCAGGTTGTTCGTTGGCGGACAGTTGTCCGGCGGATCAGTTTGCACAGTTTGTCAAAGAACACCCGGGATACACCGTTATTTCGTACGTCAACACAACAGCTGCCGTGAAAGCAGTGACAGATGTGGTGGTGACTTCCACCAATGCGAAGCAGATCGTGGAAAGCTTCCCAAAAGATGAGAAAATAATCTTTGGTCCGGATAGGAATTTGGGTAATTATATCAACTCTGTTACGAACAGGAATATGTTGCTTTGGGACGGAGCCTGTCACGTGCATGAACAGTTCTCTGTTGAAAAGATTGTGGAATTGAAAGCGCAGCATCCGGAAGCGTTGGTCTTGGCACATCCCGAATGTAAGAGTACAGTATTGAAACTGGCTGATGTGGTAGGGTCTACGGCAGCATTGTTGAAGTATGCAGTGAATCATCCGGAAAACACCTATATTGTGGCTACCGAATCGGGTATCTTGCATGAGATGCAGAAGAAGTGTCCGCAGACGACGTTTATCCCTGCTCCACCGAACGATAGTACGTGCGGATGTAACGAGTGTAGCTTCATGCGGTTGAATACGTTAGAGAAGCTCTATGAGTGTCTGAAGAATGAGTCACCGGAAATTACAGTAGATCCGGAGGTGGCAAAGAAGGCAGTGAAGCCGATTCAGCGGATGCTGGAGATTTCAGCTAAGTTGGGATTATAAAGAAATTTGGTTTCTATTATTGTTCTTGAATGAATAACAGTTAGAAACTGTCTTAAAATAATTCAATTCTTTAAAGATAAAAAAATCCTCTCGGTTAATAAACTGGGAGGATTTTTTATTGTTGATTATTGAATCAATTATTTTTTATTTGGATTCTTCCGAGCTTTGAAGCATCTGGAACAACTTATCCAGTTTCGGAGCCATGATAATTTCCGTACGGCGATTCTTACTTCTGCCTTCGGCTGTTTCATTATCATCCACAGGCATATATTCACCGCGACCACTAGGCTGAATCTGCAAAGGATTTACATTGTAATTCTTGATGAGGATACGAACTACGGAAGTGGCACGGATCACACTTAAATCCCAGTTATCTTTGAATTGTACAGTATTGATCGGTTTGTTATCCGTATGACCTTCGATAAATACATCAATGTCCGTCTGCTTGTTTAGTACTTCCGCCAGTTTGCCGAGAGCTTCCTCTCCGCGTTTATCCAGGCGGGCACTTCCTGATTGGAATAATAGTTTATCGGACATAGCTACATATACTTTTCCGTCTTTCTCACGAACGGTCAGCTCGTCGGTACTGAAACCAAGTAAGGCATCTTTTACATTGCTCAAAAGATTCTGTACCTTATCGTTTTGCGCTTTAATCATATCCTGCAACTCATTGATGGTACGTTCTCTTTCGTTCAGCTCGTTTTTCTTCTGGCTCAACAGGGCATTTAGTTTTTCCTGTTCAGTCATGTTGACATTCAGCATACTCTGATATTGGCGGATACTGTTTCCCATTTTGGTCGTATCACGCAAAAGGTTCTTGATTTGTGCCGACATTTGCGCGTTTATATTGCGGCAGTCGGTCAATAATCCTTGCAAACTATCTTTGCTTATAGTAGCTGCCATTTCTGCCTGCATGAACTTCTTTTTTGTTACACATGAAGTACATAACAGTAACGTAAGTAAAGTAAATAAAGTAATTTTCTTCATTGTGTTTTATATTTTAAGTGGGTATGTATAATTAGCTTTGCAGAAACTCACAAAGTTTCTGTACAGCCAGTGCACGATGGCTGATTTGGTTTTTTATATCATTTCCCAATTCGGCAAAAGTCCGGTCGTAGCCTTCAGGCTTAAATATAGGATCGTAGCCAAATCCGGAATCACCGCGTTTTTCTTTGATAATTTCGCCTTTTATCACTCCTTCAAAGAGATACTCCTTTCCGTCCAATATCAACGAAATAGCGGTGCGGAATTGCGCTTTACGGTTTTCCTTTCCTTCCAGTTCGTGAAGAAGTTTGAGCATATTAGCCTGGGCGTCATGTCCTTCACCTCCTGCATAGCGGGCGGAATAGACTCCGGGAGCTCCGTTCAAGGCTTCCACTTCCAATCCCGTATCATCGGCAAAACAATCCAGATGATAGTTTTTGTAGATATAGGAAGATTTTAATAACGCATTTCCTTCCAGTGTTTCAGCTGTTTCGGGAATATCTGTTTGGCAACTGATATCATTGAGACTTAGTAATTCCACTTGATCTCCTAAGATAGCGGCTACTTCTTCCAGTTTATGAGCGTTATTGGTAGCAAATACAAGTTTGCGTTTCATCATCTTATTTTTTGTTTTAACAAGGTTGTTCAATACTTTTCAACCAGTTATTATTTCACTTTTAGCTTATCGAATCCTTCGCCATACACGCCGATAACAGAACTTTGAGAGATAAAAGCATTCGGATCAATGCGTTTTACCAAACGGAAGATGTCGAGTGACTGACGTTTCTTGGCAAGTACTACCAATACTTTCACATTGTTTTTACTGTACCATCCCGTACCGTCGAGTACTGTTACTCCCCGGTCGGCATCTTTAATAATCCGGTCGGCTATTTCGTCATATTTCTTTGAGAAGATAAAGAATTGAACCGATTGACGGGCACTGTTGATAATCCAGTCGAGCACAACGCCGATGATAAACAGAGTGACAAAACCGAAAATAACCCGGCGCCAGTCATGAAATATAAAGTAACAGGAACTGATAATGAATACATCACAAATCATAATCATTCGTCCGAGTGATACATCTTTGTATTTATTGACGATAGCGGCGATAATATCTGTTCCACCCGTACTTCCATTGTAGTTGAAAGTGATACCCAGACCTACACCGCACATGGCTGCACCGATAATGCAGGCCATGAAATCCTGCCCTGTACCGAGTAACAACGGTTTACCGTCCGGCGTCATATCCGGCGCTTCTACATAATTGTTCACCACCAACTGGAATAACCAAAGCAGAAAAGTCAGTGTAAAAATAGCATAAGTGGTTTTTATACTAAATCTTGGACCTAATACCCGGATGGCAAAGGTCATCAGAACTGCATTAATAATGAAGTATGACCATTGGATTGGAAATCCCGTTGCATAATAGATAATAGCTCCGATACCGGTAGTTCCTCCGGTAGTTATCTGATAAGGTAACAGGAATGCAGCCCATCCCAAAGAATAGCTTATCAATCCGAGAGTGATGTAGATATAATCTTTCACTTCTCTCATTACTTCTGCTTTTGATAGTTTATGCATAGGATTTTAAGTAATAGGATTTTTAAAGTATTAAGTAATAAGTATTAAGTATTAAGTATTAACCTGGTGGATATATTGGGATAGCGGCTACGGATAATACTTAATACTTATTACTTAATACTTTAAATTACAACGTTTACAATCTTCTTCGGAACGACAATGATTTTCTTTGGAGTCTTGCCGTCAATCCACTTCTGCGAACGTTCGTCGGCCAATACCGCCGCCTGAATAACGTCCGAAGCTTCATCTGCTGCAAATTCCATATTGAAACGTGCCTTTCCGTTGAAAGAGATGGTATAGTTGACAGTATTTTCTTTCAGATATTCTTCATTGTATGCAGGCCATTGGGCGTCGCATACGGAAGTCTCGTGTCCCAATACGTCCCACAACTCTTCGCAGACATGCGGAGCGAAAGGAGCGAGCGTGATAACGAGCTGTTCCAGAATCTCTTTCTTGCTGCATTTAAGGTTGAAGAGTTCGTTTACGCAAATCATGAATGCGCTGATAGATGTATTATAAGAGAACTGTTCAATATCACCTGTCACCTTCTTAATCAATTTATGAAGGCTCTTCAATTCTTCTTTCGTTGCAGGTTCGTCTGTCACCAGATATTCGTCCGTGCGGCTGTAGAACAGCGACCAGAATTTGCGGATAAAACGGTGTACACCGTCGATTCCGTTTGTATCCCACGGTTTAGACTGTTCTACCGGGCCGAGGAACATTTCGTACATACGAAGTGTATCTGCACCGTATTTCTCAACAATCATATCCGGATTGACTACATTGAACATTGATTTACTCATCTTTTCAACTGCCCATCCGCAAACGTATTTTCCGTCTTCGAGGATAAACTCGGCTGTTTTATATTCAGGACGCCATGCTTTGAATGCTTCCAAATCCAAAATATCATTAGATACGATATTTACGTCTACGTGAATAGGGGTAACTTCGTACTGATCTTTCAGGTTCAGTGAAACGAAAGTATTGGTGTCTTTGATACGATATACAAAGTTACTGCGACCTTGAATCATTCCTTGGTTTACTAACTTTTGGAATGGCTCTTCCATTACAGACACATCCATGTCGTACAAGAATTTATTCCAGAAACGAGAGTAGATCAAGTGCCCTGTTGCATGTTCGGTACCACCTACATATAGGTCTACATTTTTCCAGTACTGGTCTATTTTCGGATCAACCAATGCCTTATTATTATGCGGGTCCATGTAGCGGAGATAGTAAGCCGAAGAACCGGCGAATCCCGGCATGGTGTTCAGTTCCAGCGGGAAGACGGTTACATGGTCAATCTTCTCATTTTCTACGACACATTTGTTTACTGTATCCCAAGCCCATTTAGTTGCGTGTCCTAATGGAGGTTCACCTGTTTCGGTAGGCAGGAATTTAGCGACTTCCGGAAGTTCAAGCGGCAGGCTGGCTTCGTCGATCATATAAGGCATTCCGTCTTTGTAGTAAACAGGGAACGGCTCACCCCAGTAACGCTGGCGGGAGAAGATAGCGTCACGCAGACGGTAGTTCACTTTCACACGGCCCAGATTGTGGTCTTTTACATATTTCTTGGTCGTTTCTATCGCTTCTTTGATAGTCAGTCCGTTCAGTGAAAGATCACAGTAAGGAGTGACATCCGGACGCGGAGAGTTACACACGATACCTTCTTTTGCATCGAAACTTTCTTCGCTAACATCACAACCTTCTACCAACGGACGGATTTCTAATCCGAAATGTTTGGCAAATGCATAGTCGCGGCTATCATGAGCAGGTACAGCCATAATAGCTCCTGTTCCGTATCCGGCCAGTACGTAATCGCTGATCCATACGGGTACTGCTTCACCTGTGAACGGATTGATGGCATACGAACCACTGAATACACCGGTAACGCTACGGTCGGCAATGCGTTCACGTTCCGTACGTTTTTTGGTACGGTCGAGGTAAGCGTCTACTTCTGCTTTTTGTTCAGGAGTCGTTAATTGTGCCACCAATTCACTTTCCGGAGCTAATACCATAAAAGTAACACCGAACATGGTATCTGCACGAGTGGTGAAAATTGTGAATTCGAGGTCACTGTCTTTTACTTTGAATTGCACTTCAGCACCTTCCGAACGTCCGATCCAGTTTCTTTGGGTTTCTTTCAGAGAATCTGTCCATTCGATCGTGTCCAATCCATCAAGCAAGCGTTGTGCATACGCAGATACACGCAAACACCATTGGCGCATTTTCTTCTGGATAACAGGAAAACCGCCACGTTCGCTGACTCCGTCTACTACCTCGTCGTTAGCCAGTACAGTTCCTAATTCGGCACACCAGTTTACCATTGTTTCACCCAGATAAGCGATACGATAGTTCATCAGGATTTCCTGCTTTTCTTTTTCGCTTTTGGCGTTCCATTCTTCGGCAGTGAAACTGATTTCTTCGCTGCAAGCGGCGTTCAGTCCTTTGTTTCCGTAGATGGCGAAGGCTTTTTCCAGTTCTTCGATAGGACGGGCTTGCTGTTCATCGTTGCAATAATAGCTGTTGAACATTTTTTGGAAGGCCCATTGCGTCCAGTGATAATATTCCGGGTCGCACGTGCGGATTTCACGGTTCCAATCGAAAGAGAAACCTATTTTGTCCAACTGCTCGCGATAGCGGTCGATATTGTTGACGGTAGTGATGGCAGGATGCTGTCCGGTTTGGATAGCATATTGTTCTGCCGGCAGACCGTAAGCGTCATATCCCATCGGGTTGAGTACATTGAAGCCCTGCAGTCGTTTGTAACGGGCGTAAATATCCGAAGCAATGTATCCCAGCGGATGACCTACGTGTAGGCCGGCTCCTGATGGATAAGGAAACATGTTTAGTACATAAAATTTTTGCTTCGAATCATCTTCCGTAACTTGGTAGGTTTTCTCTTCTACCCACCTTTTCTGCCACTTCTTTTCAATTTCTCTGAAATTGTACTCCATAGTGATAAAGTTTTTATTTATAGTGATTTATACTGTTATTTCTAATTCGAGGCACAAATTTACGTGTTTATTTTCAGATAACCACGCTTTCCCTATTGACTTTCTTCTTTTTATTTTGTATATTTGAGGTCAATAATAATAAAGAAATAACAATGAAATATATAAATTTTATTACATAAAGTTCAATAGGTTAATATGCGAATTGCATAACGAGGATAACGAATGGGCAAGAAACTGTGAAGGTTCTTGCCCATTTTTGTTGCAATAATTCTATTTTAGGTATTGAAAGTGTCAAAAAAGAGTTTATAATAAACTTGGATACCGTTTATAATAAGCCTCTTCGTTATTTATTAAAAACTTGAATAGAGTTTATTCGATTTCGAGGATTTCGTGTAAAGAAGAAAGAATGATTGCAATGAATAACTGGCATCTTCTTTTCTTATTTGGTAAATAATAGGTACAATAGGCTGAATGATTGTATTGATTATATTATTTTACAATATATCATTGTTTTGCTTGATAATCGATCATTCAATGTACAAAGCTCCTGTCGTCTGTTCAATCAGATCGGACTTATGAGTCAGTTCCGGATTGAATAGAAACCAGCATTGAGTCAAAAAAAATGCAGAAATCGTCTGTCATATCATATAATTCTGTAATTTTGTTGTGAAAGCCCTGTAAAACTAAAACAGCATTTCCAAGTTAATCTTTTAATACTAAAAAATACATATAAGTATGAAAATGAATCTGCATTGTTTTGAGAATCTTATCCCGATAATGATTCTCGCGCTTTTCTCGAATAGCGGACTGATAAACGCAACCGAGGTTGGAAAACGTACTGACCCATTGGAAGCATCAGCCTGGAACGAATCCAAATGGATTTCAGCAGTAGACGCCCCTGTAGTGAAAGGACATAACAACGGTCGTGCGGCCGATGGCGCGAGTTGGTTTGTGTCCACCGTGAAAAACGAACAGAAAATTGTCTCCGCCAAGTGGATGACTGCTGGACTGGGAGTTTACGAGTTGTATGTGAATGGGAAACCTGTAGGTGGGGAATTCCTGAAACCGGGCTTCACACACTATGCCAAGACCAAACGTTCTTTCACCTATGATATTACAGACGTTATCCATACCAAGCCAAACGCCGAGAACATGCTTTCCGTACAGGTGACGCCGGGATGGTGGGCTGATAAAATCATAACCCCCGGAGGACATGACGGCATGATAGGCAAGAAATGTGCCTTTCGCGGTGTACTGGAATTGACTTTTTCTGACGGAAGCAAGAAGCGCTACGGTACCGATCTCGAAAACTGGAAAGCCGGAATTGCCGGTCCGGTGAAACATGCCGGTATCTTTGACGGAGAAGAGTACGATGCACGCGAACCGATGGGCTTCGAATGTGTGAACAAACTCTCCATACCCGAAGAGAACACCGAATTTTCTGGCGACATTCTGCCTTCGGACGGAGCGGAAGTCTATCTGCGTACAGATCTTGCTCTTGCTCCTATCAGAGCATATATTTGGAAGAATATAGAAGGAGCGAAAGAGAACGAGTTCGGTAAGGTGATTATCGCCCGTGAGTTCGCATCGGGCAAGGAGATGACCGTAAGTCCGGGAGAGACGTTAGTGGTGGACTTCGGGCAAAACTGTGCCGGTGTACCCTCTTTCGTATTCAAAGCTGCCGAGGGAACAGTGTTGACCTGCCTTCCCGCAGAGTTGCTCAATGACGGCAACGGTGCTAAGATTCGTGGCATGGACGGTCCGGAAGGAAGTTGCCACCGCGAAAACCTGCGCATTCCCTACACTGGTATCCGCCTGGATTACACCTTTGCTGCCGGAGATAATTATGTGACCTACTACCCTCGTTGCACCTTCTTCGGCTACCGCTACGTCTCCATAACTGCCACCGGAAATGTCTCTATCAAGTCGTTGAAGTCCATCCCCGTTACTTCTATCACAAAGGAACTGGAAACCGGCACTATCACCACAGGCAACGACCTTGTGAACAAGCTCATCTCCAACACTTATTGGGGACAGCTATCCAACTACCTCTCCATACCTACCGACTGTCCGCAGCGCGACGAGCGTCTGGGCTGGACAGCAGACACACAAGTGTTTGCCGAAACCGGTACGTTCTTTGCTAACACCATGAAGTTCTTCCACAAGTGGATGCGTGATATGCGTGACACCCAAAACAGTTTGGGTGGATTCCCCGGAGTGGCTCCCTTGGCACAATACGGTGATGAGAAAATGCGTTTGGGTTGGGCCGATGCCGGAATCATCGTGCCTTGGACGGTATGGAAGCAATTCGGTGATACGCAAATTATTGAGGAGAGCTGGAACGCCATGGACCTGTTTATGAACCACATCAACGACACCAAATATAACCACGAGACCCTCTGCGGTGAGAACGGCAACTACCAATGGGCTGACTGGTTGAGCTACGAACCGCTGGAAAGTTGTAGCGGACTGGCTTTCTCTCCCCAAGGTCCGCTTCCCGATGCCGTCAGCTATTGGAACTATTTGAGCGCTTCCTATTGGGTGATAGATGCTTTCATGATGCGGGATATGGCTGCCGCCACCGGTCGCAATGCCTCCAAGTACCAACAAATGGCTGATTCAGCAAAGGCATACATCAAAGAGAACTTCCTCAACGAAGACGGCACCTTCAAAACCGCCATCCTCAACACCATGCAAACTCCTGCCTTGTTTGCCTTGAAGAACCAGCTTGTGGAAGGCGAAGCCAAAGCGAAGATGATAGACCGCCTGCGTGAAAACTTCGCACAGCACGATCTTTGCTTGCAGACCGGATTCTTGGGCACATCCATTCTCATGGCTACCCTCAC
Organism: Bacteroides sp. D2; assembly: GCF_025147085.1. Classification (NCBI taxonomy): domain Bacteria; kingdom Pseudomonadati; phylum Bacteroidota; class Bacteroidia; order Bacteroidales; family Bacteroidaceae; genus Bacteroides; species Bacteroides sp. D2. The sequence goes on from NZ_CP102261.1 coordinate 1,457,974, forward strand.
GGAGAATGGCATGGAAGACATTGCCTATGAACTCCTCTTCCAACGTAAGAACCCAAGCTGGCTATACTCTGTGGACAATGGAGCCACCACCATTTGGGAACGGTGGAACAGCTATATGATAGACAAAGGAATGGGACCACGCGGTATGAACAGCTTCAATCATTATGCCTACGGATGCGTATGTGAATGGATTTGGGAAACTGTTGCCGGCATTGCAGCCGATCCTGCTACTCCCGGCTTCAAGCATATCATTATGAAGCCCATTCCAGACAAGCGATTGGGACACGTAACTGCCGAATACCGTTCCGCCGCCGGACTCATCAAGAGCGCCTGGAAATACGAAGGAGATACCTGGATTTGGGAATTCACCATTCCTAAGGGTGTTACCGCTACCGTAACCCTTCCCGGAGAGATGAAGTCAAAGGAGTATGGAAGTGGAACTTACAAGGTGACCAAATAGTTTTTCATGTAAGAATTTGATAGTAAGGAGATGTATCGAAACTCTCTTTTAACGTGATTACTCTCATTACAAATAGCTGTGATGAGGGTAATTCTTCATTTTTACAATATATGGTTATTATTGCTGTCCGGTAAAACTTATTTCTGATTAAAAATTAGGGCTGATTCCATTTGCAGGAGTCAGCCCTAAATGGTTACTTTAGCTGTTACGACACAAGTTTAAATAACCATGGGTAAAAGTACACATTTTAGCGGACAGCCGCTCTATTGTCAGGTAATAAAATTGCTTGATAAGTCAAAAGTTCTAAATCACAGTCGTTCGAACGGCGGAGAACGGTATGTGAAGCGTTTTGACGGGTGGACGCATCTGGTTGTGATGCTCTATGCTGTAATCATGCGTTTCGACTCCTTGCGTGAGATAACAGCCTCTTTACAGGCAGAGGCACGCAAATTATGTCACCTGGGTATCTCGGTGATGACATCCCGGAGCACTTTGGCGGATGCCAACAAGAGACGTCCGGAATCCGTGTTTGAGTCCATATACCGGGATTTGTACGCCACTTACCGTAATCACCTTTCTTCGGACAGCCGAAGTCACAAAGAGCCCAAATGGATGAAACGGCTGCAGATCATAGATTCCACCACCATCACCTTATTCTCCAACCTGCTTTTCAAAGGCGTAGGGCGGCATCCCAAGACCGGAAAGAAGAAAGGTGGCATAAAAGTTCACACCGTCATTCATGCTAACGAAGGTGTACCTTCCGACATTAGGTTCACCTCTGCGGCTACCAACGACTCATTCATGCTAAAGCCTTCAACCTTGAACAAAGGTGACATAATGGCTATGGACCGTGCCTATATAGACTACCAGAAGTTTGAGCAAATGACCCAAAGAGGAGTTATTTATGTAACCAAGATGAAGAAGGGATTGAAATACAGTGTCTTGAGTGATACTATGTATCAAACTCCTAAGGGGCTTATGGAGGTACGTATACAGCAGGTGACTTTCACCAAACAGCTTAAGAATGGAGAAACTATCAATCACCAGGCATGTGTAATAACGTATGCCGATGAAGAGAAGCACAAGCTCATATCCCTGCTTACCAACGACAGAGAGTCAGACCCTTCTGAAATAATCGCCATTTACCACAAACGATGGGAAATCGAGCTGCTGTTCAAGCAGATGAAGCAAAACTTCCCACTGAAATACTTTTATGGCGAAAGTGCAAATGCCATTAAGATACAAATATGGGTGACCTTGATCGCCAACCTATTACTAATGGTCATGCAGAAAGGGCTGACTCGATCATGGAGCTTCTCGGGACTGGCAACAATGGTCAGGATAACCTTGATGTACTATGTGGACTTTTACAGCCTATTCAATCATCCCGAAAGAGACTGGGAAAGCATCCTGGAAGCCGCATCCGAGTCACCTCATCAGACATCACTTTTCGATTAAGGGCCTTGCGTTAGCCTAAAAAGAAACTCGACCACTGAAAATCAGTAGCCGAGCTATGCATATTATACCTTTGCTAAGTTTTATCGGACAGCAATATATGGTTATATCTTGTCTTTCTCTTCTTTTTCTATCATCTCGTCGTAATACGTCATGCGTGCAGCACATTCCCGGATAGTCACTTCGCGCAGCACCTCTGTTCGTGCCAGCATATACTCGTATTCCTCTTTGTTAACGGTGAACAGCCGGTTGTATCGCGCTTCGATATATGCCCTGCATAATTTATCAAACGCTTTATTTTCTTCGGGAGTATTGGTCGGAAACACATTAGCAAATCCTCGTGAACAACTTCTGACCATCGCTCCCAGTACTTTCAATTCATGAGATTTAGGGCGAATACCGCTATACACAAGAGTAAACGTTTTGTAGTAACGTTCGCAGGCTTGATGTAATAAGAAAGAGCCATATTTAAAATTACCTTTTTCGTAAGCAGTATGCCCCGAATCTAGAAAACATTCTCCCATGTAGAAACATTCTTCATATTCTTCCTCTGCATATTGCTTAATCTCCCGATACGGCAACTTCTCAGGTTTACCAATCTGAAACGTACCATTGTCATACAATAGAATTCCGTCTTTTATAATTTCATAAAAGAAATAATGCTTTCTTCTTATAGCTCTATTAATGGTCACTGGAGTTTCTACAATAATATTAGGCGGTGCCGGATGCCGCTTTCCTTCCATTCTTGTATCATATTTAGGAACGATCACCTCGCGCGCATGCCTCTCTGCTTTATTTGCGTCTCTCGTATCACATATCACCAGAATATCCAAATCACTTTGGTAGTAAGTAGTTACTCCACGTTCGTCGTATGTTTCATCCCAGATGACATATTTTCCCCGCGCATAACTTCCATACAAGATAATCATACGCACATTCGTAAGATTCGACAATATCAGCTCTTGCAACACCGCCAACTCTTCTTGCGTGCGTTTGGGCAAACGTTTTATTGATCTTTTCATATTGTTAGCCTATCTGTTTTTTGCATAATGCGCTTGTAATGCGAGTGCCTTTTTTGTATTAAACCTCTTCGCATATCGGCATATCCATTCCTTTGTACACCACCACAATCTTATGAAGCTGTGTAGTGCCGACTGCTCTCTTCACCGTATCAGTGTCAGCATAGCGATTGGCTTGGTCAATAGCTTCCTGTCGCAGTTCTTCCACGCGGTTTTCGGGATCTTTATACTTGGCATACTTCAGTTCCACAATGTAGCTGTGCTTCATGTCTGAATAGATATCCAGTAGCGGACAGAGGAAAATATCGACATAACCTGCCTGTGTGTCCTGTTCGGAAATGGGACGGTAGAAACGGTTTTGTGCCGTCATGGCAAGCGTAAAGCCGTGGACAAAAAATTCACCTTTCTGCTTGTCTCGCTGGGAAGTGTAGCGTTTCAGGCAGTCGGCAATATAACCGAAATAGGCTTTCCAGTCGCCATCGTAGGCAAGAGCACTGGCAAGTTCGTTTTTTTCGTAACTACTGAAATTGAGTTCGGCTTCGTTATAGGTACTTAGCAGATAAGTGTAGATTTGTTCGCGGACTACCTGATTAGGGATGGTGAGTTTGGTCTTTCCTTTATACGTGCCGCTAATGGTGAGCATACCGAAATAGTAGAGCAGGCTCACAAAGTTGTCGGGGTTGGTGATATTGACAGCAGGAAAACCTTTTTTCAGTTCTCCGGTGACGTAGCCTTCGCTCACCAATGTCTGTATGATGGAGGCATCATGGGCAAACTCTTTGTCCTTCCGGATGAGCATACGTAATTTTTCGTAGTCGATACGGATATTGTCTTCTACCATATCCCGGGGGGCTTTGCCTCGTTGAATATAATTCTTGACGAAGTAGAGTACCATATTAGAGTTGTACATAGTGGTTTCACCATAACATTCTTCCGCAAAGCAGTAGTTGTCATACCAAGGTTTCATTATTTCTATCAATTCGTCCACACTGTGGTTGAATGGACTGGTGGTGGAATAATAAGTGAGCATTTGGCGCACTTCTTCTTCCGTGAAACCTATCATCTCGTTGAATTCCGGTGTGAGCGAGTAGTTGGTTCCGATATTGAAACCACTTGTGAGGTCGTCCATTGTCACGGGGCTTACGCCGGTGATGAAACAACGCTCGATGCTGGAATAGGTTCCGGCTTTGATTTTATTGAAAAAAGCGCGCAGATAACCTTCGCCATGTGTTTCGTCCGTATAGCGGTGCAGGCTTTCTATATCCGAGAGGATAGCATTGGTGAAATGGTCGTATTCGTCGATAAAGAGGTAAATACGTTGGTTGGTCTTATTACATTCTGTGAACAGGTATTCAAATTGTTCGACAGCTCCTTCTTTTTTGTCGAGTTCTTCCTTGATGCCTTTGGGGAGATAGTCGGCGTAAATGTCACAGAAATAGTCGAACATTGTTTGGCAATGCGCGTCCAGCCCCTTGCGATAGTTGTGCAGTTCGCCTACTATTCCGGAGAAGTTGAGGTATAGTACCAGATAGCTGTTCCGGTCGCGCGTAGGGTGCTTTCCGATGTAAAGGTCGCCAAACAGCGCTTCGAACTTATCCTTGGCAAGTATATCATAATAGTGCTGCAACATATTTACAGTGAGGCTTTTGCCGAAACGGCGCGGACGAATAAAGAAGAAAAACTTGTCCGCTTCTTCTATCATGGGTATAAACCGGGTTTTGTCCACATAATAACAGTCGTCGCGGCGGATTACTGCAAAGTTCATCATGCCGTATGGGATACGTTTTCTGTCCGGTGCTATATATTTTTCCATAACTTATACCTTATTTTAGGAGCTTTCTTTGAACATAAACAAAGGTACGGGCTTTTTGTTACTTCTCCAAACAAACATTCCATAACTTCTCGCTATCTTTGCACTCTATTAAACAAACATCACCACCATTATGGAATTGAAGCATGGATATTACCATCTGATTGCGATACTTGTAGTTGCTATCTGGGGATTGACTTTCATATCAACCAAAGTATTGATTAATCACGGACTGACCCCACAGGAGATATTCTTCTATCGTTTTCTCATTGCTTATCTGGGTATTTGGGTGATTTCTCCCAAACGTCTGTTTGCGGGTAATTGGAAAGACGAACTTTGGTTGATGGCAGGAGGTTTCTTCGGTGGTTCACTCTATTTCTTTACAGAGAATACAGCTTTGGGGATCACACAAGCATCCAATGTCGCTTTCATCATTTGCACAGCTCCCCTGCTTACTACCATTCTTTCCCTCCTCTTTTATAAGAGTGAAAAAGCCACCAAAGGTTTGATTTATGGCTCCATATTAGCTTTAATCGGGGTGGGACTGGTGGTCTTCAACGGTAGTTTTGTACTCAAATTATCTCCGGTAGGGGATTTGCTCACTTTACTTGCCGCCCTGTCGTGGGCATTTTATAGTTTGGTGATAAAGAAAATGACAGGGCGTTACCCCACAGTATTTATCACCCGCAAAATATTCTTTTATGGAGTATTAACCATACTTCCCGCCTTTCTTCTTCATCCGTTACAACCTGATTTCGATGTACTTTTAAAACCGGTTGTATTATCCAATCTCTTATTTCTGGCCGTCCTGGCATCCTTGGTTTGTTATGTCCTTTGGAATGTGGTATTGAAACAGTTGGGAACCGTTAGAGCCTCCAATTATATCTATCTCAATCCGTTGGTAACAATGGTGGCATCCATAATCATTCTTCACGAACAAATCACATGGATTACATTATTGGGAGCAGGTTGCATTATTTTTGGAGTCTATCAGGCAGAGAAAAAGTGGAAGAGTAAAACTTGTATTTAGTTTGTATTGTTATTTTTTATGTATTCGGAAGGCACATATCCGAACTCTTCCTTGAAATATTTTGCAAACTGCTTGGGAGAAAGTCCTATTTGATAAGCTATTTGGGAAACATTCAGCTGACTTTGCTCCAACAGTTGTTTTCCGCGTTTGACACGTAGTATTCGTATAAACTCAAGAGGAGATTTGCCGGTAATCATTATTAGTTTCTTATAAAGATGTCCGCGGCTCATCCCTACATAAGAACTTAGTTCTTCAACAGAAAATTCGGAATTATCCATATTTTCTTCAACTGCACGGATCGCTTTTTCTATGAGTTGTTCGTCCAGGGAACTTACGGTTATTTCACTCGGAGATATGTCAATGGTTTTGAACTTCTCGTGGTTGTTTTTCGTCCATTTTAGTATCTTTTGAATACGCAGAAGAAGTATTTCCAAATTGAATGGCTTAGTAATGTAATCGTCCGCTCCTTCTTTTAATCCGCTTAATTCATGTTCGTCGGCTGTGCGTGCCGTTAGTAGAATTACAGGGATATGAGAATAACGGATGTCTGTCTTTATTTTACGACATAGTTCCATTCCATCCATTTCGGGCATCATAACATCGCTGATGACAATCTGTATGGATTGATGGGCAAGTATTTCCAATGCCTCTTTTCCATTGGGTGCGTCAAATACTTGATAAGTGCCTTTAAGGCAGTTGATAAGAAAGTTACGAAAATCGTCATTGTCTTCAACTATTAATAGGGAAGTTTTATGAGTATCTGTTGTGTCGGACACCTCATCAACTGCTTTTTCCCGGATTTCAGCCTCGTCTTGTTTTTCATCATTGACTGCATAATTGTGGGTGACAGGAAGAGTGATGGTAAATATCGTCCCTTGAGGAATATGGTTTTCCACCGTGATTGTCCCGTGATGCATAGTGACATACTCTTTCACAATATGTAGACCGATACCGTTTCCTATATAGGTAGTGGTAGAATGTTGTTCTTGAAAAAAACGGTCGAATATTTTATCTTTATTTTCATCTTTAATGCCGATACCGGTATCGGCAACCTGTATTTGTGCGTTCTCTGTTCCATTGGCTGTTATCTTGTCCAGTGCAACGATGACTTCTCCATTCTCGTAATTGTATTTTACAGCATTGGATAAAAGGTTAAGCAGGATACGCTGTATCTTGTTACGGTCAAAATCCATATCCATTTTCGTTTCGTTTATGTGTAGACGGATGTTTATGCCTTTTTTGACGGCTTGTGGGATAAAGGAACCGCATACTTCTTTTACGAAGTCCGAAAGATTACCGTGGGAAAGCATTAACTGCGTTTTCTGTTGGTCTAATTTCCGGAAATCGAGCAATTGGTTTACTTCATTTAAAAGAGTTTCCGAATTTCGGTGTATCAGTTCCAGCTCTTCTTTTACTCCTTTCTCCAGATTAGAAGACAACAATTTTTCTAAAGGAATGATTATCAACGATAAAGGAGTGCGTAAATCATGACTGACATTCGTGAAAAAGCGCATTTTGGCTTCATCCATCTCATGTTGCTGGATTATCTCCATCTCACGCTTTTGCTGGCTAAGGTTGCGGATGTGCTTACGTTTCATTTTCAGGAAGAAGAAAATGATAACACCTGCTAGAAGTAGGGTATAGCCTATATATGCCGGAACGGACAACCAAAAAGGAGGTAAGACATGTATCGTAAGGCAACTGGCTTTACTGTTCTTATAACTGTTATTATTCTCGTATACTTTTACTTCCAATTGATAGGTTCCGGGAGAAAGCTTATTAAAGTAAATCCGGTTTCCTTCCAGTTTAACCCACTCTTCGTCCTTGTTCAGACGATAAGCATATTGTAATTTATGCAAGGAGTTGTAGTCCATGGAAGAAACCTCTAATGCAAAGTTACTGTCGGAATAGTCCATCGTTATTTCATTCAGCAATTGGATATTTTTGTTTAGTAATATACGTCCGCTACTGTTTTTGCTGCCTACTTCCATGCGCTGGTTGGCGAGGTAAAGACTGGTATATATAACCGGATGGCTTTCATGACGGTAGTTTATGAAACGTGGATTGATACGCAGATAGCCCCCAGAGCCCCCCATCAGGATTTCACCTTGTTGAGTACAAGTAATGGAATGATTGTTAAAAGCCATATTTCCTATTCCGTCTTCCTCAAAATAAGGATAACAGAGAAATTTGGACGAAGGTTCCGGTGAGTTGGTCGCTATGATGTTTGTCACGCCATGGTCGGTAGTAACCCATATGTTTTTTTCTTTATCTTCAGTGATTGCCCGTATATAATCATGAGACAATCCGTTTTTGGTAGACAAATGAATTCGTTCTTTTGTATTTTTGTTATATACATCCATACCTTTCCGGGTGCCAATCCATAAAAGCCCCCTTGTATCCTGATAAATACAGTTGATGTGTACTTCTTCAAATAAATTTGAAGCTGAATTGTTGTTTTCCAGGAGCGATATTTCTTTGGTTTCAGTGTTCATGCAATACAGTCCGCTACTGGTTCCTATATAGAGATTGATTCCGTCCGCACACGAGAATGTGGTGATACTGTTGGTGAGCATTCCGGTTTTTTCCATAGTATAAGGCGTTATATTTCCGGTATTATCCAGACAGTAGATTCCGTTCATGATGGTTCCCAACCAAATGTTCCCATATTTGTCTTCTGTGATGCAGCGGACATAATCGATAGAATATTTTTGTTCATATGTAGTTGCCACTTTGCTGAATTTTCCATTTTGCTCATAGAACGCCCCGTTGCCGTAGCTGCCGAACCAAAGCCGTCCTTTTGAATCCTTATATGAACATACAATTATATCGGAAGGGATAGCATCCTGTTTTTTCGAAATGAAAGTATAGTTGTTTTTTTTCCTGTCATAGTAAGCCAGTCCTTCCCCGTCAAATCCCAGCCATAGATTTCCGTCTTTGTCTTCCACAAGGCAACTTACATCTTCTTGCTGGGGCAACCGGCAGGTTTCAAATGTGACATTGTGCAGACTTGTGAAGGTGGCTCCCAATTTGCTTGTACCTACCCACATTATGTCCGAATGGTCTTTATAAAAACAACAGATATGATTGTTGGGCAATGAAAATGGATTGTCCACTTCTTTGCTAAGTCTCTCATATCCTTTTCCGTCCTGATGATAACTAATGTAAATGCCCTTGTTGTCCGTACCAATCCATATATTCCCTTTTCCATCGTCTATAACGGCTGTGATAAGTTCGTTGGTAATTTCTTTTTCTCCGGGAAAAGAAAACCATTCTTTGGCATTAGGGTCATAACAACATACTCCTTTGGTATGGGGGACATAAAGCCAAAGCCTGGAAAAGGTGTCTATGTACATTCGTTGTTTCCATCCGAGAGGCAGGACAATCTGCACTTCTTTGCAAAGGCTTTGCGCTCTCCAGTCGATGTGATAAATATAGCTGTCCGACAATAGTACATAAGCGTTTGACTGGTAACAGTCGATTTGCAGCACCTGGCAATTTTGAGGAAGAGATAAAGTATAAAGTTCTTTTTGCCTGAATACATAATAATAGAGGGTGGAATTGACTGTGCACCATAAATTCAGGTCTTTATCTATATATAAGTTGTCTGGAGTTCCATATATTCCGAATTGTTCCAGTATAGGAGTTATGTGATCATCAATTTCATCCTTCTCGCGATTATAGAAATAGTAAGATTTGGGAGTTTTTATCCAGATTGTGCCCGAAGCGTCTTCCGCTGTAAATTCAATGTCGTTGTTGTAGGCTCCCAGTTGTGTGGTGGTGTATGTCTTGAATTGATAGCCGTCATATCTGCTTAACCCGTTGAGAGTGGAGAACCACATAAAACCGTATCTGTCGCACAGGATAGATTGCACATAGTTGTCAGCTATACCGGATTTTACATCAAAGGTACGGAAATTAAGTCTTTCGCTAGCTTGCAACGTTAGGACAAATAGACAAAACAATGCAGATAAGAGATGTTTTTTCATATGGATTGATTCGTTTTTTGCAAAGATATGAAAATTAGGAATCGGAAATCCCTTTCCGGTCGTTTCTGATATTCCGAAATGTATCAGGATAGTAGCGCAAATGTATCAAGATACAAAAAGGACAGCCTGAAACTCATTTGGAGAAAGAGGGAGGGCTGCCCTCTCTCTATATTTGCTATCGAAATAAACTATGGATACAGGTATCAAAATAGGAAACCGGAATTAAATAACAGGATATGAAACGAAAACTATTAATAGCTGCAACTTCTTTTATGATAGCATCTTCCGTATGCGGAAAGGACTTTAATGTATTGACAAAAGACTTTCAGCCCTGGGGAAATACACAATTTGACATGGAAGGCATGAAAATAACATGGACACAGAAGTGGCAGGGTGGTGGCTGGTGGTTGGCGCAGGATTGTTCGGAATATGAATCCGCACGGATTGAGTTTCGGGAGGTTTTGCCCATGGATGTCGTGTTCATAGTCATCTATTCGGCGAAGGATGAAAGAAATGAGAAACTCAAATCTAAGGTTACAATTCCTGCCGGAAAAAAAGAGGCGGCGATTATGTTGGATATTACTTATAAGAAATCCATAGACGGTCTGGGTATCAGTGGTTCGAAACCGGGTACGGTTTGTGTGAAATCTCTGGTTTTGGAAGAAATGAAACGATAACTTTTTTATTAATCTTAATAAAACGATGTATTATGAAGAAAAATTTATTAATTGCCGTACTTTTGCTTTTAACTGTATCATCAGTGTGGGCGAAAGATTACAATGTGGAAACCAAAAAGTTTAAATCTTGGGGGGAAGCACAGTTTGATGCGGAAACAGCAACCATTACTTTTACTAAAAATTGGCAGGGAGGCGGATGGTGGCTGTCCCGCCTGGATTGCTCGGCATATGATTGTATTGTGATTGAGTTTGAGGAGGCTTTGCCTATGGATGTCATGTTTATGGCAACTTATTCCGCTAAAGATGATAAAGATCAGAAAATTAAATCCAAGGTTAAGGTTCCTGCAGGAAAAAAGAAAGCTGTTCTTGAACTGGAACCGGCATATAAAAATTCTGTTGACGGTTTGGGTATCAGTGCAACAAAAGCGGGAGTAGTCAAACTGAAATCCTTGAATCTCAAGGAGAAAAAATAGTTGCGGTGTGAAAAGAAATGGCAAATTTTAAAGGTTAACATTTAATTTGATATATATGAAAAAGAATTTTCATAAGAATATGTTGATAACAGGGGCTTGTCTGGCGTTGTTATTCGGAGGAATAGTGAACGTACGGGCTATCGCACCGGAGGAGTATGAAGCTGTACAGCAGAGTAGGACAATTAAGGGTACGGTTGTCGATAAGAATGGTGAGGCGGTCATTGGCGCCAATGTAGTGGTGAAAGGTACGTCCAAAGGTACGATAACCGATGTAGACGGTCGGTTTACGTTGAACGGTGTGCCGGAAAAGGCTGTATTGTCCGTTACTTTTGTCGGCTATAAATCGAAAGAAATAACTTTGAAAAGTGGGCAGTCCCAAATAAAGGTGGAGCTGTCGGATGACGCGGAATTATTGGATGAGGTCGTGGTAGTGGGTTATGGTACGATGAAAAAGAGGGACTTATCCGGCGCTGTGTCACAAATCAAAGGGGATGACTTGATGAGGGGAAATCCGGCGGATTTGAGCCAGGGACTTGCGGGAAAAATAGCTGGTGTGGTAGTGAATCAAAGTGACGGTGCTCCCGGTGGTGGTATCAGTATACAGATTCGTGGTACGAACTCTTTTTCTACGGATTCACAGCCTTTGTATATTGTAGATGGCGTACCTTATGACGCGGGGGGGACACCAAGCAGCGATGCCAATTCCGGAAATAATGAGTCCAATCCTCTGGCATTTATCAATCCGCATGATATACAGTCAATTGAAGTCTTGAAGGATGCGTCGGCTACGGCTATCTATGGTTCACGTGGTGCGAACGGTGTTGTATTGATTACGACCAGGCGTGGAGAACCGGGGGCGGATAAGGTGAGGTTTACTGCTAATTTCTCTTTTTCCCGGATTGCTAACCGCGTAGATGTATTGGATGCTTATCAATATGCGCTATACAGGAATGAGCAAGTAGAGAATAGTTATAAGTATCATGGAAAAGCATACACTTCTTTGCCTTATCCGGGAAAGTGGTCGTATAGCAATTCCGACAAGTCTCAAGGTAAGTACAATCCTGCACCGGAAGATTTTCTGAATCCGGGCATTTACACGGATGAGTACGGCAATGCAACGAAAGTCGGTGTGGCCGATTGGCAGGATTTGATTTATCAGGACGGTTTCTCGCAAGAATATAATATCAGTGTGTCCGGTGGCTCCAGAAACGGTAGCTGGCACTCGTTCTCGGGCAACTATCTGAAACAACAGGGTATTATCAAGGAATCTGGTTTTACACGTTATTCGATTCGTGCCAATATGGGGCGCAAGATTAAGAGTTGGCTTGATATGGGAGTGAATATCAGCTTTTCTCATACGGACACCGACTTTTCCCGGACGAACTCTAATGATTATGGAGTTATCCGTTCCGCGCTCGTGTTTCCGACTACTTATGACCCGAGTGACGATGAGACACTGAACTCGGACGAATTGAGCTGGCTGGCATCCAACCCTTATGCTTATATTAACTCGGCAAAGGATAACCTGAAGTCCAATAATGTATTTACTTCTTCTTATTTGGAAATAAAGCTGTTCCCGTTCTTGAAATTCCGTCAGAACTTGGGTATTAATTATACAAACAGGGAACGCGGCACGTATTATGGTCGCAGGACATCAGAAGGTTCCGAAGCTAATAATATAAACGGTAAGGCAGGACAGTCTACCAACTGGAGTATGGGAATTACTGCCGAGTCATTGTTTACTTTCGATAAGACATTCAAGAAAATCCACTCCGTTAATGCCGTGGGCGGTTTTACTGTCGAGAAGAGGGACTATGGAAGTAAATCGATGTCGGCTACGGGATTCCCCAGTGATTTGACTCAGGAATATGATATGAGCCTAGGTACACTTCCCGGCAAATTGAAGAGCGACCGTACGGATTCGTCATTGGCTTCATTTTTGGGGCGTATCAATTATACGTTGATGGATAAATACATCTTTACGGCATCTTATCGTGTTGACGGTTCCAGCAAATTCACGGAAAACAATAAATGGGCAAACTTCCTTTCGGGAGCTGTAGCATGGCGTTTGTCGGAAGAGAAATTTATTAAGAATCTGAATATTTTCAGTAATTTGAAGTTGCGTCTCAGCTATGGTGAGACGGGTAATCAGGGGATTGGAAGTTACCGGACTTTGCCCATGTTGAATCCTGCTAATTATCCTTTTAGTGGTGGTGCTATCAGCAGCGGTTTCGCAGAAGTGGAATGGCGTGGTCCCGTAGCGGAAGATTTGCATTGGGAGACAACTGCCCAGTATAATGCCGGATTGGATATAGGCTTCTTTAATAATCGCGTCAACCTGACTGTGGATTATTATTATAAGAAAACACGCGACTTGCTGCAGGAGGTGAAAATACCTTCCAGCACCGGTTTCTCAAGTATGATGGTGAACAGGGGATATGTGACGAATGAAGGGCTGGAGATTTCCGGGAAATTCTATGTATTGCGGAATACTCCTTTGAAGTGGGACATCGACGCCAATATATCTTTCAATAAAAATAAAGTTGGCGGACTTGATTCTGACCAGTTTTCCGCAAGACTATGGTATAAAGCGGATGATGTATTCTTGCAGCGTAACGGCTATCCTATCGGAACAATTTTCGGGTACGTAGAAGATGGTTTCTATAATAATCTGGCTGAAGTCATGGCTTCCCCGGATCCAAGTGTCCGTGCGAAAGGAAAGAGTATGATAGGAGAAATAAAGTACCGGAATTTTGACGATGACCCTGCCATAACGAATGCAGACAGGGTAGTGATTGGTGATACGAACCCTGACTATGTATATGGTATAACCAATAATTTCCGGTGGAAGAATTTCACTTTGAGTTTTTTCCTGCAAGGAAGCCAGGGAAATGATATTTTTAATGGTAACCTGATGGAAGTAAAGATGGGCAATACGGCTAATATTCCTGTAGATGCTTATAATACTCGTTGGACAGAAGCAAATAGGGCTTCTGCCAAATGGCCTAAAGCGGTGAATAGTTATGAACGGACTATGTTAATTTCAAATCGCTACGTGGAAGACGGCTCTTATTTGAAGTTGAAGAATCTTAGTATCGGTTATACATGGAGACCTAAGTTTAAAGGTATCAGTTCTATCAATATTTATGGAAATGCTACCAACTTGTTTACCATTACCGGATATAGTTGGTTTGACCCTGAAGTAAACGCCTTCGGTTCTGATACTTCCCGGCGTGGTGTGGATATATATTCTTATCCGAGCAGCCGTACATTCTCATTAGGACTAAAAGTCGATTTTTAAACTGACCATTAAGATATAGAATTATGAAATTATATAAATTGTATGTTGTTTTAAGTCTTTGGGCAACGGGCAGTCTGGGACTGGCTTCTTGCAGTGACTTTTTGAAGGAGGAACCTTATGCTTTTGTCGGTCCCGACCAGTTGGGCAATGATAATGCGGCTGTAGATTTATGGCTGACCGGAGTATATAGTAAATGGGGAAACAATATGTTCCGTTATAGTAGTTTTCCACGTTGCCTGGAACTTGATTCCGATTATATAACCGGGCCGGACTGGGCTTTCAGTAATTTGGGAGCGGGAAACTTTCAGGCGGACGAGTATGCGACTTCTATTTGGACGGGTTGTTATAATTTGATTCATCGGGCAAACGTAGCCATACATTATGTAAATGAAATAACCGGTGCGGATGAGAAAGTAAAACGGAATGCGTTGGGAGAACTTTATTTTCAGAAAGCATTCTCTTATTTCTTGCTGACCCGTGCATATGGTGAAATTCCGTTGTTTGATGTCGCTATCAGTGAAGGAGCCAGCTATAACCAGCCTCGTCGTCCTATTCCTGATGTGTATGCGGAGATTATACGTTTGTTAGAGCAGGCAGCCGGTATGATGTATAAAAATACGGATGCCGAATATCAAAAGGGACATGTCGCTGCGGGCACTGCGATTGGCCTGCTGGCAAAAGTGTATGCCACTATGGGGGCGGGTGCGCTTCCGGCAGGAGAAAAGATGATTGTGAAGTCCGGTCCTTCCTATAGTTATAATGCAGGAACGAAAATATTGACTAATCCGGTTTCGAATACATTCGAGAAGACACAGGTGGCAGGTTATGAATCGCTTAACTGGAAAGACTGTTATGAGAAAGCGGCGTATTATGCAGGTATTATAATGGGGAGGAATCCTGATGTGAGTTATGGGACTTACAGACTGTTGTCTTTTGATGAATTGTGGAAGAAAAGCGGTTTTGATGAAAGTGAACATATGTTTTCCGTACGGACAAGGAGTGCTGACGAAGAGTATGGTAACGGAGTACATCAATGGTACTGCGGCATGCAGGATGCCGGAGGGGTATTGCAGAAAGGCCCTTGGGTAGGCAATCGTTTTCATTGGTATTGCTTGTTTGATAACGAGGATTACCGTATAACGAAAGGAGTCAAGCATCGCTTCCAGTATGACAGTCAGGTGAAGAATGGCAGGGGATATTATTATCCGGGAACCCCGGAATATAAGTTGATGGCTACCGGTAAGAATATGGACGACGTGAAAGTGCAGGAACCTGTAGCGCCATTCAATGACGGACTCACCTATACGAACAGCATATCATCTAATTGCCTCGCCTTTACAACTAAATATGCCGATGTGACAGACCCCACGATTGGCCGTACGGATGCTTATTGGCCATTCTTGCGTTATGCTGATATTGTATTGATTTACGCAGAGGCACAATGCGAATTGAATGACGGGATTTCACAGGATGCGATTGATGCTTTGAATGATATTCGTATCCGTTCGAATGCCAAAGAGGCTTCTGTAACCGGAGACGGTGCTATTGAAACGAAAGTGGAGTTACGTTCGGTCATTTTTGAGGAACGTGCAAAGGAACTGGCTTATGAAGGTGACCGTCGTTGGGATTTGCTCCGTTGGGGAATATATTTGGACGTAATGAATTCTTTGGGTGGAATCAATGAAGATGGTACGCGTACTCCTTATGACGAGGGAAGTATTAACAAACGTCGTGAATTCCGTCACTTGCTGTATCCGTTGCCATCGTTGGAAGTTTCTACCAATATGGCTATTGATAAAAATAATCCGGGCTGGAACTAAGCCGTATGTTCAACCCAATAATTTATGAATAATATGAAGACTTTGAATAGAATATTGATAGGGACAGTGTTGTTGGCAACTCTGTTCTCTTGTCAGGATGTTGTAACTTATAATGATGGTTATGATGATGGCATGAACTCATTTGGAGCACCCGATGTGCAGGGCATCTATTCTCCGGATGATACGGATTTACAGGTTCCGCTGACCAAAGGGGGATTTGGTGAAATGATTGTGTTGGTCGGGGAGAACTTGAGCAATGTGACGAAAATTACTTTCAATAATATGGAAGTGGATTTGTCGGAAGTGTATGCGACGTCAAAAAAGGCGTGTTTCCCTTTACCGGGGGATATGCCTGAAGAAATCACGAACAAATTATATTATGAAACAGAGCGGGGGAATACGACTTGTGAATTCAAACTGGATGTCCCTGTGATGGAAATAAACGGTCTGTATAATGAATTTGCTTTGCCCGGCACGTCCTTACAGATAAAGGGCAAATATTTTGAATTATATGGATTTGGCAAGAATTCGTCATCTGTCATCAAGTTTGGCGATACGGAACTGGAGATAGAAAGCGTGACAGACCAGGTGATTACTGCCAAACTTCCGGGGGATATTCCGGATAACTCGATGATTGTAGTGGAATGGAATGGTACAGAAGGACATTGCTCTTATCAATTACCTTATCGGCAAACGGACAATCTTGTTTGGGACTTGGCTAATCCTTCGGATTATGGTATTTGGGGCGGTAAGGATTTTATAACCGATGGTTCCAATACAGGAGACCCTGTAGCTTTGGCCGGTTCTTTTTTCCGGGTAAAAGGCACTTATAAGGCTTGGAGTTATACAGGATTGCCTTCCGGCAGTATTATATTAGATGAGGAAGTTGCCGCTAATCCTTCTGACTACCTGTTCAAATTTGAAGTTAATTCGGCTTCGGATTATCCGTTCTATGACATTACGTCGAAGACAGGCGGTTATCTGATTAAGCTGAATGGCGGTAATTACCAGTGGAAATATTCATTAGATGAGAATATGAATACATTTGGAGAATGGTATACTGTAACTCTGGAACTTGAAAATGTAGCTACTGCCGGATTGGTTTCCGGAAAAATAGCTTTAACTTTGGCAATGCAACCTAATGTAGAATGGAATGTAGACCATAGTTTTGCCAATATCCGTATTGAAAAGAAGATAGGACAGTAATTCGATAGTGAGTTTGCACTTAACTGATAAATAGAAGTAGAATGATAAAAAGAATTTGTTTTTTATTGAGTCTTTTGATGTGTGGCGTCCTTTATGCCCAGGATATTACGTATCGTACTGTAAAGGATTTGTCATATAGTTCTTCAAAAGACCCTTATGCAACGGAGCGTTGCAAGCTGGATGTTTATTATCCGGAAAATAAGACCGGATGTCCTGTGGTAGTTTGGTTTCATGGCGGGGGGCTTACCCAAGGCAATAAATCAATACCGGGCAGGCTGAAGAAAAATGGAATGGTGGTTATTGCCGTAAATTATCGCCTACTTCCGAAGGTGGCTATTTCCGAATGTCTGGATGATGCCGCTGCTTCTGTTGCGTGGGCTTTCCGGGAAGTGGAAAAATATGGGGGTGATAAGAATAAGATATTTATATCCGGCCATTCTGCAGGCGGCTATCTGACGGCTATGGTCGGTCTGGATAAAAGATGGTTGAAAAAATATGATATAGATGCTGATTCTATTGCCGGATTGATACCTTTCAGCGGGCAGGTGATTAGTCATTTTTCTTATCGGAAGATGAATGGCATAGATAATCTTCAGCCTACTGTTGATGAATTTGCTCCTTTGTTTCATGTTCGCAAGGATGCTCCGCCTTTGGTTCTCATTACAGGCGACCGGGAATTGGAACTTTTCGGACGTTATGAAGAGAATGCGTATATGTGGCGGATGATGAAATTGGTCGGGCACAAAGAAACATTCCTTTATGAAATCGGGGGTCATGGCCATGGCCCTATGGGCGATCCGGCATTCTATATCTTGAAGCAGCATATAAAGAGGATATTAGGAGAGCCTGAAAAATAATTCAAAATAAGACGGCATCCGTTAGTTAGAACGGAACTGCTTGACGAAATCCCTGGCAATGTTTATTTTGTCAGGGATTCTTTTTTCCCCGAATGTATCTGAATACTGTTCCAAATGTATCATGTGACAAATAGGATAGTGTGAAAACCATTTGGGAGCCATATTTCATGTGCACATCTCTACTTTTGCTTTCGGAAAGATAATTCTTTATTACCTACATTAAACTTAAAAATATTACAATGAAAAAAAGTAGACCGACCATTGGTATAGTGAAATCCCGAGTGTTCCTGACAGGGACTGCGTTCGTACTTATGGCATGTTCGTCGGGAGAAGAATTTGCCGGGCATTCGGGCAAAGGAGAGGAACCTGTTATTACACCTGTCCTTTGTACTTCCGGTGCTTCGGAGCAAGCGGTGAAAGTATATGATTTCTTAAGGGAGAACAGGAATAAGAAAACACTGTCCGGAACAATGGCATGCCCGAGTTGGAATGTCAATGAGGCGGAATGGGTATATCAGCATACAGGCAAGTATCCGGCTATTGCTTTTTTTGACTATCTCTCTTTGGAGTATTCCCCTTGTTCGTGGATTGATTATTCGAAAACGAAAATAGTGGAAGACTGGTGGAACAAGAACGGGCTTGTGGGTGCGGGCTGGCATTGGAGAGTGCCATGTGTCCAAGGAAGTGCCGAACGGCACTATACTCCGGGGGACGGTTCTGTAGATCCGGGTACGGGAAAAAGGACGACGACTGTTTTCAGTGCTGCTAACGCTACAAAGGAGGGCACTTGGGAAAACGAAGTCGTCAAGGCCGATTTGAAGAAGCTGGCGGGCTATTTGAAGTTGCTTCGCGATAAGAGAATTCCTGTAATATGGCGTCCTTTGCATGAGGCTGCCGGTAATATCTATAATTATAAGAATGGAAAAGCCTGGTTTTGGTGGGGAAATGACGGGGCGGAAGCGTACAAGAAACTATGGATTTATATTTTCAATTATTTTAAGAAAGAAGGAATCAACAATCTGATTTGGGTATGGACTACACAAACTAAGGATAGCGAGTTTTATCCGGGGGATGAATACGTCGATATGGTGGGGCGTGATATGTATCCTGCAAAGGATGAGTACACTACTGGGGAATACTGTTTCAGGCAGTACGGTACGATAACTGCTTCTTGTCCGGGTAAGCTGGTGGCATTGAGCGAATGTGGAAATGGCGAACAAAGCGGGAAAGTGTATCATCTTGCCCGGATATCCGCCCAGTGGGAGGCAGGGGCAAAATGGACATACTTTATGCCGTGGTATGATTACAGCCGTACGAAAGAATTGGATTCGGAAGCTTTTACTGCGACATCCCATAGGTATGCAGATAAGGATTGGTGGGTGGATGCAATGTCACAGGATTATGTAATCACCCGCGATCAATTACCCTCTTTTAAATAATACTTAATAGCTTGAAGATGAAAAATAAACTAGTTATGGCAGGCGTTTTCCTGCTTGCTTTAGGAATGGGCGGATGTGTGATAAGAGAGCAACAGTCTGCTTCGAAAACTGCGGAGACGGAGGCATTGTTGGATAAGTTAATCCGCTTGCCGAAGAAAGGATTCATGTTTGGTCATCAGGATGATCCGGTATATGGTATCCGGTGGGATGGAGACGAGAACCGTAGTGATGTCAAAAGTGTGTGTGGCGATTATCCGGCAGTGATGGCTTTTGACCTGGGGCGTATTGAAAGGGGAGGAGAGAAGAACTTGGATGATGTTCTTTTCGAACGGATACGAGCAGAGATTATAGCACACTATAACAGGGGTGGTGTTTGCTCTCTTAGCTGGCATGTGGATAACCCTGTGACGGGAGAAGCGTCTTGGGATGTGAGTGATTCAACGGCAGTTGCTTCCGTCCTTCCCGGAGGAGAGAATCATGGGAAGTTTCTTGGATGGCTGGATAGGGTAGCAGATTTTATGAATTCGCTTGTCACGAAGGAAGGAGTTAAAATACCGGTGATTTTCCGTCCCTGGCATGAACATACGGGGAGCTGGTTTTGGTGGGGACAAAATCTTTGTTCTGCCGAAGAATATAAGTCGTTGTGGAAAATGACTTATGATTATCTACAGGAAAAGGGAGTGAATCATTTGCTATATGCTTATTCTCCGGGTAGTGAGCCCGATAATGTGAATGAATATCTGGAACGCTATCCGGGTGATGGCATGGTAGACTTGTTCGGGTTTGACACTTATCAGTTTGAGCGTGAAAAATATGTGGATACTATGGAGAAGTCATTGACGATTCTTACGGAAGCCGGAAGGTTGCATAATAAACCGGTTGCAGTGACGGAGACTGGATATGAAGCTATCCCGGATTCCACCTGGTGGACGGAAACCTTGTTTCCTATAGTTGACAAGTATCCTGTCAGCTATGTATTGGTGTGGCGGAATGCCCGCGAAAAGGAAGCGCATTATTATGCCCCGTATCCGGGACAAATATCTGCACTTGATTTTGTGGAGTTTTATAAGCATCCTAAAACCATTTTTGTGTCTGATTTGAAATGAAATTAAAATACTAAATAGATGAAAACATTTAAAGAAAAAATCCGCGACTTATTTGATGATTACGAGAAACTGGTAACTCGTAAGAATATACCAGTTGAAGGTGGAAATGGAATTTTCACACGTTATCAATATCCTGTTCTGACTGCTGCCCATACCCCTGTGTTTTGGCGCTATGACTTGGACGAAAAGACAAATCCTTTCTTGATGGAACGTATCGGCATGAATGCTACGTTGAACTCGGGAGCTATCAAATGGAACGGTAAATATTTGCTGGTGGTGCGTGTTGAAGGAGCGGATCGTAAATCTTTCTTTGCAGTGGCTGAAAGTCCTGACGGTATAGATAATTTCCGTTTTTGGGATTATCCCGTGACTATGCCTGAAGACATTATTCCTGCGACAAATATTTATGATATGCGCTTGACGGTTCATGAGGACGGGTGGATTTATGGTATTTTCTGTGCCGAACGTCACGATGATACGGCACCTGCGGGGGATCTTTCTTCGGCTACCGCTACAGCGGCTATTGCCCGTACCAAGGATTTGAAGACTTGGGAGCGTTTGCCGGATCTGAAAACGAGGAGCCAGCAACGGAATGTAGTTCTTCATCCTGAATTTGTGGATGGAAAGTATGCGTTGTATACCCGTCCGCAGGACGGTTTTATAGATGCCGGAAGTGGCGGTGGTATCGGTTGGGCATTGGTAGATGATATTACTTGTGCGGAAGTAAAGGAAGAGACTATAATCGACCGGCGTTATTACCATACGATCAAAGAGGTAAAAAATGGTGAAGGCCCTCATCCTATTAAGACATCGAAGGGATGGTTGCACTTGGCGCATGGTGTACGTGGGTGTGCAGCCGGTTTGCGTTATGTGTTGTATATGTATATGACTTCTCTGGAAGATCCGGCGAAAGTGATTGCTTCTCCTGCAGGCTTCTTTATGGCGCCGGAAGGAGAAGAGCGTATCGGAGATGTTTCTAATGTATTGTTTGCCAATGGCTGGATAGCTGATGAAGACGGTACGGTTTTTATTTACTATGCTTCTTCTGACACCCGTATGCATGTGGCGACTTCTACAATAGACCGGTTGGTCGATTATTGTATGAATACACCTGTGGACGGTCTTTTTACTTCTGCTTCAGTGGAGACGCTGAAGAAACAGATTGATAAGAATCTGAAACTGATGCATACTTTATGATAGGGCTCAGGGAAAAGATAGGCTATGGTTTCGGTGATATGGCTTCGTCCATGTTCTGGAAATTGTTTGGCTCTTATTTGATGATATTTTATACGGATGTGTTTGGCATGCCTGCAGCAGTGGTGGGTACGATGTTTCTCATCACTCGTGTTTGGGATTCGGCGTTCGATCCTATAATCGGGATTATTGCCGACCGGACGCAATCGCGGTGGGGAAAGTTCCGTCCTTATCTGTTGTATCTGGCTGTTCCGTTCGCCGTGATTGGTGTGCTGACTTTTACAACTCCCGGTTTCAGTGATGACGGGAAAGTTATATATGCGTATTTTACATATTCGTTAATGATGATGGTGTATTCAGCTATCAATGTACCTTATGCTTCGTTGTTGGGAGTGATGAGTCCGGAACCGAAAGACCGGAACATGCTTTCTACGTATCGTATGACTTTCGCTTACATCGGAAGTTTTATAGCATTACTTCTGTTCATGCCGATGGTGAACCGGTTCAGTATGGGACACGACGAGCAGCATGGTTGGATGATGAGCGTCATTGTAATTGCAGTGTTGTGTACGTTGCTGTTTTATGGTTGCTTTGCATGGACTGCTGAACGGGTAAAACCTATTAAAGAGCAGCAGAATTCCTTGAAAAGTGACTTGCAGGATTTGCTTCATAACCGTCCCTGGTGGATTCTGTTGGGAGCCGGTGTAGCTGCATTGGTCTTTAATTCTATTCGTGACGGGGCAACGGTTTATTATTTTAAGTATTATGTCATAGAAGAAGAATATGCTTCCGTTTCTTTATTTGGAATTTCCTTTGTATTGAGCGGGCTTTATTTGGCTGTCGGGCAAGCCGCCAATATTGTCGGAGTGGTGTTGGCAGCTCCATTGAGCAATCGTATCGGCAAAAAAAAGACATATATGTGGGCTATGTCGATAGCGACGGTACTTTCAGTAATTTTCTACTGGTTTGATAAAGAGCAACTGATGTTGATGTTTATTTTTCAGGTGTTGATAAGTATTTGTGCGGGTAGTATCTTTCCGCTTCTATGGTCGATGTATGCAGATTGTGCTGATTATTCGGAACTTAAAACGGGTAACCGAGCTACGGGACTTATCTTCTCTTCTTCTTCCATGAGTCAGAAATTTGGCTGGGCTATCGGAAGCGCCGTTACGGGCTGGTTGCTGGCTTTTTTCGGTTTTGAGGCTAATGCGGTGCAGAGTGAGGAAGCTATTCATGGAATAAGGATGTTTCTGAGCTGGCTACCGGCTATGGGTACGGTGCTGAGTGTCATCTTTATCAGCCTTTATCCGCTTTCTGAAAAAGAAATGAGAAAAATCACTAACCAATTGAATGATAAAAGAAAATGATAAGATTATGAAAATACATAGATGGATTATTAGCCTGGTATTCTGTTGTTGCGTAACTTTTCTTTCCGCACAAATCCGTGGAACGGAAATTACTGTAGTCGTATCTCCCGACCATACGGACTGGAAGTATCAGTTGAAAGAAAAATGTTCGTTTACAATTCAGGTATATAAGGCACAAAACCTTTTGTCCGAAGTGACAATAGACTATGAGTTGGGGCCGGAATGGTATCCGGTGGAAAAGAAGAAAGGGATTTTATTGAAAGACGGAAAGACAAGTGTAACGGGTTGTATGGATGTTCCCGGTTTTTTACGCTGTAAAGTGCGTGCGTCTGTTGGCGGACATGTATATGAAGGATTGGCTACTGTGGCTTATGCACCTGAAGAGTTGAGGCCACATGCATCGGTTCCTGCAGATTTCAGCCAGTTTTGGAATACTGTTTTGAAGGAAGCCCGGCAGATTCCTTTGCTTCCTGTTATGGAGCTTATTCCTGACCGTTGTACGGATAAGGTAAATGTCTTCCATGTCAGTTTTCAGAATATTTGTAACGGTTCGAGAACGTTCGGTATTCTTTGTATACCCAAAAAGCCGGGTAAGTATCCGGCGTTACTTCGCGTGCCCGGTGCCGGAGTGCGTCCCTATTCGGGAGATGTCCATATGGCTTCCAAGGGAGTGATTACGTTGGAAATAGGCATTCATGGGATTCCTGTGACGATGCCGCAGATGGTATATGACGTATTGTCGAAAGGAGCGCTTAACGGATATCCTCATCAAAATGACAATAGCCGGGATAAGAGTTATTATAAGCGTGTTTTCGCTGGTACTCTTCGTGCAGTCGATTTTATAGCTTCTTTGCCGGAATATGACGGGAAAAATATGGGAGTGACAGGTTCCAGTCAGGGAGGAGCACTTTCTGTTGTAACGGCGGCATTGGACAAACGGATTACCTTTTATGCAGCTGTCCATCCTGCGATGTGTGACCATCAGGCACATTTGAAGAAGACTGCCGGAGGATGGCCTCATTACTTCTATTATTTTCCTCAACCATCAAAAGAGCGGATTACCACAGCAGCGTATTATGATGTGGCAAATTTTGCACGACTTATTACTGTACCGGGTTGGTTCAGTTGGGGATATAATGACGAAGTATGTCCGCCTACCTCTATGTATGCAGTTTATAATATTATTACAGCTAAAAAGGAGTTGCATCCTTATTTAGAGACGGGACATTATCTATATCAGGAGCAATCTGATGAGTGGAATAAATGGCTTTGTCGTCAACTAGGTTTATAAATTGGCAGATGATATGGAAACGACAGTTAGAAAATTAAAGGAAGAAATGCAGTGTATGCTAACGGGCAATATTCTTCCGTTTTGGATGAATCATATGGTGGATTCGGAGCATGGCGGTTTTTATGGACGAATTTCCGGCACAGGAGAACGTATTCCCGGAGCTTCTAAGGGTGTTGTTTTGAATGCAAGAATTTTGTGGACTTTCTCATCGGCTTACCGTTTGTTGCATAAGGACGAATACTTGAAAATGGCGAACCGTGCCAAACAGGAATTGATAACTCATTTCTATGATCACGAATATGGAGGGGTATTTTGGTCAGTATGTGAAGACGGTTCTCCTTTGGATACTAAAAAACAAATTTATGCATTAGGTTTCGCTATCTATGGATTGAGTGAATATCACCGGGCTACGGGAGACGCAGAAGCGCTTGAATATGCTATACGTCTGTTTTATGACATTGAAGAACATAGCTTTGATCGGATTAAGAACGGTTATTGTGAGGCGTTGACCCGTGAATGGAATGAAATAGAGGATAGGCGTTTGAGTGAGAAGGATGAAAATGAGCGGAAAACGATGAATACGCATTTGCATATTCTGGAGCCTTATACAAATCTTTTTCGTGTTTGGAATAATGAGTATCTGGAGCGTCAGCTACGTAACCTTATAGAACTCTTTACCGACCGGATACTGGATCTTGAAACCGGGCATTTACGGTTGTTTTTTGATGATGACTGGAATAGTAGACATGACATAGTTTCGTATGGGCATGATGTAGAAGCATCGTGGTTGCTGCATGAGGCTGCCTTGCTCATCGGTGATAAACGACTGATAACCCGGATAGAACCGCTTGTGATAGAGATAGCGGAAGCGGCTTCCGAGGGGTTTCTTCCAGGTGCGGGTATGATTTATGAAATGAACGGGAGTTGCGGTTCAATAGATGCCGAGCGGCATTGGTGGGTACAAGCGGAAGCGATTGTTGGATATATAAACCTTTACCAGCATTTTGATGACCGTTTGTCACTGTTGAGGGCAGTACGATGTTGGGAATTTGTGAAAAGACATCTGGTTGATTACGACAATGGAGAATGGTTTTGGGGAATACGTGCAGACGGAACAGTGAACCGTGCAGAAGATAAGGCGGGTTTTTGGAAATGTCCTTACCATAATGGGAGAATGTGTATGGAGATAATGGAGCGGTTTTAGATGAATAATAGAGAAAGGAGTATTAAGATGAAGAAATGGATATTAATCATTTTACTTTTTACCGGATGTTCGGCAGACCATCAGGCACAGGAAGGGGGAGTGCAGACACAGGTGAAGGTAGATTTCAGTAAGATGCATTTCGGTTGTGACGGGAATAGCATTACTGCGGGTAATCAGTGGTCAAAAACGGTTGTTGATATACTTGGTTTTGCCACTCATCATAATGTTGCGGTAGGATCGGCAAAATGGGCATGTTATATTGATACGCAAGAATATGGCAGTAAGGACTTTGCCGGTATTTCCGGTGGGTGGAAATCTACAGATGATAAAGTGGAAATACAGAAAAGACACAATAATGTGGCAAAAGTGCATATTCAGAAGTTTATATCAGAAGTAGAAAACGGTAGTTTTCCGGCACCGGATATATTTGTTTTTTCTATGGGTACGAATGATACAAAAATAGGAAGTGCGCTTGACGCTTTGAAAGAGGAAATATTGGATAAAGTAGATCTTACTACTATGGCAGGGGGAGCTCGCTGGTGTATTCAGACTATTATTGAGCGTTTTCCTGAATGTCGGGTATTTCTCTGTACGCCTATCCAGTCGGGAAGTGCGTCTCATAATGAACTGAACTTGAAAAAAATAGCAGTTTTGCGGGAAATATGCAATGCTTTTTCTGTTCCGGTGATTGATTGTTATTCTGAATGTGGCATTAAAGCGGAAGACGAAGTTTGGGGAGAACATGGGCGTTATTTGAAAGACGGGTTGCACCCGGATGTAGAAGGGCAACAATTAATGGGGCGTTATATTGCGAAGAAAATACAGGATTATTTAGAGGTAAATTAACCTATGGACATAAAAAAAGGAGCAACGCCTTGCTCCAACCTTTGTTAACCTTAAATCTAATACTATGAAAAACACATTGCAAAGATACGGACTATTGGGAAATTAGCAAATTATCCAAGAAAAATAGCATGTTTTATAACACGTTTTAATGTTTTTCTCCTACTTGTTAAGAAATAAGCCCTCTTTTTTTGATGGAATGCAACACTAATTGTGAAAATTGAATTGGAGGATACCGTTGATTCTCTGCCGAAAAACCGTTATCTTTGCAAAGATATTGCAATTGTTTACCCTAAATAAAAAAGAAAAGGAGAGAACCGTGAACGAAGAAGAAATCGTCCTCACCCCGATGATGAAACAGTTTCTGGATTTGAAGGCCAAACATCCGGATGCAGTGATGCTGTTCCGTTGCGGTGACTTTTATGAAACATATTCTACGGATGCTATTGTTGCATCGGAAATATTAGGAATCACACTGACAAAACGTGCTAACGGGAAAGGAAAGACTGTTGAGATGGCGGGATTCCCGCATCATGCTCTCGACACCTATCTTCCGAAATTGGTTCGTGCCGGAAAGCGTGTTGCTATCTGTGACCAGTTGGAAGATCCGAAAATGACGAAAAAATTGGTGAAACGTGGCATTACCGAACTGGTGACTCCCGGTGTTTCTATCAATGATAATGTCCTGAATTATAAAGAAAATAACTTCCTTGCTGCCGTTCATTTCGGGAAAGCTTCCTGTGGGGTTGCTTTTCTTGATATTTCTACCGGTGAATTCCTAACTGCAGAAGGACCTTTTGATTATATTGATAAACTGTTGAACAACTTCGCCCCGAAGGAAATTCTTTTTGAACGTGGCAAACGTTTGATGTTTGAAGGTAATTTCGGCAGTAAGTTTTTCACGTTCGAGCTGGATGATTGGGTGTTTACAGAAACGACGGCTCGTGAGAAATTGCTGAAACACTTTGAGACGAAGAATCTGAAAGGTTTTGGGGTGGAGCATTTGAAGAATGGTATCATTGCTTCCGGTGCTATCCTGCAATATCTGACGATGACGCAACATACGCAGATTGGTCATATCACCTCATTGGCTCGTATTGAAGAAGATAAATACGTCCGTCTGGACAAGTTCACTGTGCGCAGTCTTGAGCTGATTGGCAATATGAATGACGGCGGAAGCAGTCTGCTCAATGTGATTGACAGAACGATCAGCCCGATGGGGGCGCGTCTGCTGAAACGTTGGATGGTTTTTCCATTGAAAGATGAGAAACCAATCAATGAACGTTTGAACGTAGTTGAATATTTCTTCCGTCAACCGGAATTTAAAGAACTGATTGAAGAGCAGTTGCATTTGATAGGGGACTTGGAGCGTATTATTTCCAAAGTGGCTGTAGGCCGTGTGTCGCCTCGTGAAGTTGTTCAGTTGAAAGTTGCTTTGCAAGCAATTGAGCCAATAAAAGAGGCATGCCTGGAAGCTGATAATGCCAGCTTAAATCGTATTGGTGAACAGCTGAATCTTTGTATTCCTATTCGTGACCGGATTGCTAAAGAGATAAATAATGATCCTCCTTTATTGATAAATAAGGGCGGAGTAATTAAAGACGGTGTGAATGCAGACCTGGATGAATTGCGCCAAATCTCTTATTCAGGAAAAGATTATTTGCTGAAGATACAACAGCGTGAAAGTGAGTCGACGGGTATTCCGAGCTTGAAAGTTGCTTATAATAACGTATTCGGTTACTATATCGAGGTTCGTAATGTCCACAAAGATAAAGTTCCGAAAGAATGGATTCGTAAACAGACGTTGGTTAATGCGGAGCGATATATCACACAGGAACTAAAGGAATATGAAGAGAAAATTCTGGGTGCCGAAGACAAGATTCTTGCGTTGGAGACTCAATTATATACGGATTTGGTTCAGGCATTGACGGAGTTTATTCCGCAGATACAGGTGAATGCGAATCAGATTGCACGTTTGGATTGCTTGTTGTCATTTGCCAATGTGGCCCGTGAGAATCGTTATATTCGTCCGGTCATTGAGGATAATGATGTGTTGGATATTCGCCAGGGACGTCACCCGGTGATTGAAAAGCAGCTTCCGATTGGCGAGAAGTATATTGCTAATGATGTAATGCTGGACAGCACTACGCAGCAGATTATTATTATTACAGGTCCAAACATGGCCGGTAAGTCTGCGCTTTTACGTCAGACAGCATTAATTACGTTATTGGCTCAAATCGGTTCGTTTGTTCCTGCGGAGAGTGCGCACATTGGTTTGGTAGACAAGATATTCACTCGTGTAGGAGCGAGTGATAATATATCGGTCGGAGAATCTACATTCATGGTAGAGATGAATGAAGCGGCAGATATTCTAAACAATGTTTCTTCCCGAAGTCTGGTGTTGTTTGATGAGTTGGGACGTGGTACGTCTACTTATGACGGTATTTCCATTGCTTGGGCAATTGTAGAGCATATCCATGAGCATCCGAAAGCTAAAGCACGTACCTTATTTGCTACGCATTATCATGAATTGAATGAGATGGAGAAATCCTTCAAGCGTATCAAGAATTATAATGTATCGGTGAAAGAAGTTGATAATAAGGTAATCTTCCTTCGTAAGCTGGAGCGGGGTGGTAGTGAGCACTCTTTCGGTATTCACGTGGCAAAGATGGCTGGTATGCCGAAAAGTATAGTGAAACGTGCCAATGAGATACTGAAGCAGCTCGAATCTGACAATCGCCAACAAGGAATTTCCCGTAAACCGTTGACGGAAGTGAGCGAGAACCGTGGAGGGATGCAGTTGAGTTTCTTCCAACTGGATGATCCGATTCTCTGCCAGATTCGTGATGAGATTCTGAATTTGGATGTGAATAATCTCACTCCGATTGAGGCATTGAATAAGCTGAATGATATCAAGAAGATAGTCAGGGGGAAATAATTATTTCCCCTTAATTTAAAATCTGTAATATGAAGCAATGGGGAGAATGATAATCCTTGTTTGTGCTTTATTTTAGTAACTCTTCTACTTTCCTGTAAAACAATGAAAGATGATGCCCGTCTACAAATCCATGATGAATGGTCATAGCGATAGGCATTACTAATTTGCCTTCTTTGGTGATTGCTTTTCCTGCATTCAGTAGCGGATAATTGTTGCCACTTTGTTTTTCTTGTGTACCCGTGATTGAAGTAAAATATAAATCGGGAGTTGCGCTTAACAGGATCAGACCGTAATCTCCGTGGGCTACCTCTCCATTTTTGGCTGCATACGGATCACCATCCTCGGGAATAGAATCAATAATTTTCCGGGCTTCCTGGTGAAAGGTGTCAAAATCTTCGTGATAAGGAAAGCGTATGGTGAAGAATTTGCCGTTCTCTTTTATTTTGATTGGAGATAGAATATCTATTTTATCATAGAGCACTACGCGACCTTCCGGATCAATGCGATAGCGTAATTCGGGAATCTCATTGGCTGCACGGAGCACAGCATAAAGGTAGTGCAAGAAGAAGAATTGATGAGCCTCTTTGGCCCGTTTCTTTGCTCCTCCGTATTCTACTTCGGAGGTAATGGATAATTGTGGATTCTGGAAGTGGCGGAAGAAGTTGAAATTCTCCTTCCGCTCCCAAGTTTCTATATCTATGATATGTTTCATTTCTTTTCTACTTTCTTCCGGTCATAGAAGAACATGAAATAAACGCCTATGATGACAAATGGAACGCTTAACCATTGTCCCATGTTGAACGTCATGCCGTTCTCGAATGCTTCCTGATTTTCTTTCACGAACTCGATGAAGAAGCGGAAAGTAAAGATGTAAGTCAGACAGAGTCCGAAGAAGAATCCGCGATGTAATTTCTTGCTGTAATTCTTATACAGATAAATCATGATGAAGAACAGGATAAGATAGGCGATGGCTTCGTAAAGCTGTCCCGGATGACGGGGCTGCATATCAATGCGTTCAAAAACAAATGCCCAGGGCACATCAGTCGGTTTACCGATGATTTCAGAGTTCATCAGGTTGGCAAGGCGAATGAAGCAGGCTGTGATTGGAGTAGCTACGGCAATCATGTCTACCACATCCATATAGTGGAGCTTTGTCTTACGGCAATATAACCAGAGCGAAATCATCAATCCCAGTGTGCCACCATGACTGGCCAATCCCTCGTATCCGGTAAACTTCCAGTTTCCGTCCGGCATAAACTTGATGGGAAGAATCATTTCCCAGAAATGTGACAGATAGTATCCCGGATCATAGAATAAACAGTGTCCCAGACGGGCACCGATCAGAATACCAAAGAAACAGTAAAAGAAAAGCGGGTCAAACTTCTTTTCTTCTATCTTTTTATCCCGGAACTGGTAGTGAACAACAACATAAGCAAAGAATATTCCTACTGCCCACAATAATCCGTAATAACGGATAGAAATACCGAACAGGTTGAATAGTTCGGGATTCGGGTTCCAGTTGATGTTGAGAAGTGAATACATAGGCTTGGTAGTATTATTTATTTAATAGGTTTCATTCTTTCTCTAGTGGCTATTCTTTGAATTTTTCTGCAACCATCCGGTAGGTCGGTATGTCAATACCTTGTTCTTCGGCTGCTGCAATCATATCGAAGAGCAGTCCCTGTATCTCGGATTCGTGTCCGCGTGCCAGATCTTTCTGCATGGAAGCAGTGCTTTCGGGATCCAGTTTATCGATAACTTTCAGATTGTAAGTAACAGGAGCTTCCGGGAATTCCACACCTAGCTTCTTTCCTAAAGCAGCGCTCTCTGTAGTGAGCCCGATGAATGTATCCCGTACCTTTCCCGGCTTTTGGACTTCACCCATCGGGACATCGTAGTAAGCCCCTGTTAAAGCCATTGCCGAAATAAACGACCATTTGATAAACGTATCCCGGTTGATATCCGGTGAAAGGTCTACTTTGATACCTGCTTCCTGCAAATCCTGTTGGATAGCTTCCAGTAATCCGGGTTTAACGATAGTGCCGCGATGAGCGCCGTACACCAACCGGAAGATTTTCCCCATTTGGGTGATTTCTCCTGTGCCGGATACAAACCCCACAATATAGATGCAACCATCCAGAACGGTGACTCCCGGAACAAGTTTCTGTATCCGCGGTCCTGTTCCATACACATTCAGTATGGGGATGACAACCGTATCTTTGTGAGCGGCTCTTTGAATGAGTTCTACAATAGAATCGACCGAGTAACCTTTCACGCATACAAATATCACATCCGCTTTTCCATTGAATTCTTCAGCGGTAGTTGCCGGAATCCGGAGCGTATGTTCGCCTTTTAAATCCGACTTCAGTTTTAAACCATCCGTTTGTATTGCTTGCAAATGAGCACCACGGGCAATACAGGTCACATCTTTGCCTGCCAGCGACAAAAATCCTGCGATACTGCCGCCTACACCTCCAGTTCCTGCGATGAGATACTTCATGTTATTAGCGAATTAATAATTAATGAGTCGTTGGTGATTATTGATAATCACACATTGAAACGGAAATGCATGATGTCTCCGTCCTGCACTACATATTCTTTTCCTTCCACACCCAGCTTTCCGGCTTCTTTCACTGCTGCTTCCGATCCGTATTGAATATAGTCCTCGTATTTGATAACTTCGGCACGGATAAAGCCTTTTTCAAAGTCAGTATGGATAACACCAGCACATTGAGGAGCTTTCCATCCCTTTTCGTAAGTCCAGGCGCGTACTTCCTGCACACCGGCTGTGAAATAGGTTTCAAGATTCAATAACTTATAAGCTGATTTGATAAGACGTGCTACGCCCGATTCTTCCAAGCCTACTTCGGCAAGGAACATCTGGCGGTCTTCGTACGTTTCCAGTTCGGCAATGTCCGCTTCTGTTTTGGCTGCAACCACCAGAATTTCAGCATTCTCGTCTTTCACGGCTTCGCGTACCATATCTACGTATTTATTGCTGTTTACTGCACTTGCTTCATCAACGTTGCAAACGTACATCACCGGTTTGCTGGTTAGCAGGAACAGTTCGTGAGCAATCTTTTGTTCGTCTTTCGTTTCGAAAGTCACTGTACGTGCAGATTTACCTTGTTCTAGTGCATCTTTATATTGGACGAGTACATCATAAGCTTGTTTAGCAGCCTTATCTCCACCTGTTTGTGCCTGTTTCTGTACTTTTTGAATACGGCTTTCGATTGTTTCCAGATCTTTCAGTTGGAGTTCGTAATCGATGATCTCTTTGTCACGGACAGGGTTTACACTTCCGTCTACGTGTGTCACGTTGTCGTCGTCGAAGCAACGGAGCACATGGATGATTGCATCTGTTTCACGGATATTGGCAAGGAACTTGTTTCCCAGTCCTTCACCTTTGCTTGCGCCTTTTACCAGTCCGGCGATATCTACGATTTCTACAGTTGTAGGAACAATTCGTTGGGGATGTACCAGTTCTGCCAGTGCGTTCAGACGTTCGTCAGGAACGGTAATTACACCTACATTCGGTTCAATTGTACAGAAAGGGAAGTTTGCCGCTTGTGCCTTTGCGTTCGACAAACAGTTGAAAAGAGTCGACTTACCCACGTTCGGTAGTCCGACAATACCACATTGCAATGCCATTTATCTATTTCGTTTTTATTTAATTATCGATAATTTGACTGCAAAGATAGGCATTTTGGTAGAGTTTTAGTATTTTGCTTGGTATTTCTTATAAAAAATCAAGAACAAAGTGAATCCAATCAAGGCAAACGGTACACCTGTCAGGGCAGGATAACGGTATCCGCCACTAACAGCCAGTCCGCCTACATAGGCACCGATGGCGTTTCCGAGATTGAACGCAACCTGTACGCAGGCTGCTCCCAGCATTTCTCCTCCTTTTGCTACACGGATAATCAATATCTGTTCCGGACTGGATACAGCAAACAGTCCTGCCGTACAAAGGCACATTAACAGGGCGGCTGCCCATTTATATGGAGAGAGAAAGAAGATAAGCAGCAACATCACGCAGATAAGTGCTTGTGCGGCAGTTCCCACCTTTCCGGGAGTGTAACGGTCGGAAAGACGTCCGCTAATCAGGTTTCCCATCACCATACCGAAGCCGGCAAGAATCATTAAGGGCGTAATGCTTTCTACAGAGAAGCCGGACACATTGGTAAGCAGCGGATTGATGTAGCTATACCAACAGAATACACCGCCGTTTCCTAAGGCTGTGGCACCAAGAATCAACCATGGAGCCGGAGTTTTAAGAAAACGGAACTGCCCTTTAAAGCCGGTGTCCTGCAAACCTTCTACATGGGGAACCCATCGCCAGATATAGTACATGATAACAATTCCCCAGATACCGACCAGTAGGAAAGTGGCACGCCAGGAAAGCATGGTACTTAAAGAAGTTCCCAGAGGTACACCGAATAGGTTGGCAATGGTCATTCCGGCAATCATGATGGAGACGGCTTCCGAGCCTTTGCCTTTATCGGCCAGTTTTTCGGCAACAATAGATCCTACTCCGAAGTATGCGCCATGAGGTAAGCCGGAGATGAAACGGGCAGCGAGTAACACCCAGTAATTGGGAGCCATAGCCGCACAGATGTTACCTATCATAATCAAAGTAATTAATACCAACAGAATATGTTTTAATGGATATTTGCGGGCCAATGTCAGTACAGGGGCACCAACGCAGACGCCTAATGCATAAGCAGATATGAAATGCCCTGCGGTAGGAATACTAATACCTAAATCTTTTGCCACATCGGGCAAAATTCCCATCATCACAAATTCGGCAATACCCAATCCCAGTGTACCGAACGCCAATGCAATAAGACTCTTCTTCATACCAAACTTTACCTAATACCTGTTGCTTTTTACCTTTTGATCTGCCGCTTTTTTATTTCGGCTGCAAAGGTAAAACAAAATCTTTCAAGGTGAGTTCAAGCCGGACGATTTTGATTTAAATCAATTTGTACAATATCAGTGTAAACGTCAGGTAATACATTTTGAGGCATCATATGATATATGAACTATGCCTAATTATCGACTCTTTTCAATTCTTGCAAATTCTTCAAATATTTGCAAGAATTGGAAAGACTAAGTAATTGATTTAACAATTTCATCAAACATTTCTCCTTTTACATACCCTTTCTTTACTTTATTGAGTGATATTTCATCTATCAGTTTTCTTTCTACAAGACCGTCAATATCATTTTTAGCAGTAGTATGAGTGACAGAGAACCTGTTCTGCAGTTCTTTTACAGTGAATAATATTTTAGGGTTATCATTAATAAGCCTAAGAATATCTGCCTGGCGTTCGTTGATATTATCTAATTTATAGAATACAGATGCCTGATGTTTCTGGTCTAATTTACGTTTAATATAAGTTTGTAGTTCTTTAAAGGCAAGCTCCAGCACCCGAAGGTTATAAGCTATGAAATATCCCATGTCTTTCTCATCTGCTTCCGTGTATAAGTAAGCATTTTCATAGGACTTTTTTGATTTGGCAATAACCCTTGAAATAGATAAGTATTCAGTCAACCAGTAGCCACTTTTTAGCATATACCAATAAAATAGGGCTCTTGCTGTACGTCCGTTTCCATCCACAAAAGGATGCATATAGGCAATCATAAAATGAATGATAATGCCTCTGATGATCGGATGAATAAATACTTTGGGATTGTTTTCATTGAAGAATGTACATAAATCTTCAATAAACGGAAGAATGTCTTCATATGGAGGAGGTGTATGTACTACTTCATGTGATATGGCATCTTCCACCACTACTTCGTCATTCGTTCTGTATCTCCCAGCATCAGCTGGGTTTTCTAATGTCTTTTCGGTCATTAAGACATGAATTTGTTGTAATAGCCCAGACGATAACGGGGTATTTATATGTTGAGTTATAAAGCGTATGGTCTGATAATTGTTGAATATCATCTGTTGAGACTTGTCTTGTGGAGAAAGGCTTTTTCTCAACATCTCCTTTGCTACTTTTCTGGTAGTTGCGGCTCCTTCCATTTGGCTGGAAGATATGGCTTCTTCCATTAATGAACTAATTAGATATTGTTCTTTGTTTTCTGCTGGGATGATTGAACTACTTCCCCAGGAACCACCGAAGTTCATATCAAACTCGTGACACATTCGTTGCATGGCATTGGTTATACTGATAGATATACCATACTTTTTCCATACGATCATTCGTTTTGCTTTTCGTGATGCTTTTATGTAGCACCACAATTCTTTATTGGATATTCCATCAGGAGTCCTTTGATATTTTACATCAGACCAGTAACTATACTTATCATTGTTTTTTTCTATGATTGCTTTGAGTTTTTCAAGCGGTTCAGTCAGAAGAACACTTAAATATTCTTTCTGACTTATTTGAGGTGGAAGTTCAATCATACTATCACTTGTTTATATTATATTGGGACCTACAAATATAACGTTTTTCTTTCCAATTCTTGCAAATTCTTCA
Organism: Bacteroides sp. D2; assembly: GCF_025147085.1. Classification (NCBI taxonomy): domain Bacteria; kingdom Pseudomonadati; phylum Bacteroidota; class Bacteroidia; order Bacteroidales; family Bacteroidaceae; genus Bacteroides; species Bacteroides sp. D2. The sequence goes on from NZ_CP102261.1 coordinate 1,493,946, forward strand.
AATATTTGCAAGAATTGGAAAGAATGACGATGTGATATTAAGAAATGTCGTCTGAAAGGTATATCGTAAAATGGGCTTATTGTTTCTTTATCCATTCCATGATATCCTTTAAAACTTCCGGGCTGATGGTTTCTTCCAGTTGCCCGTATTCCGCCAGTGTTCCTTTTTCGCAAGTCTGAAACAGATGGTTTAAGTTGGGATAGGCTTTGATAGTTACATTTTTATTTCCATTTCCAGTGATTCTTTCTTGGATGGCGGTCAGGTTCATGGCGGCATCCACTTGAATGTCTTTTTCTCCGTTCAGTGCCAGAACCGGACATTTTAGTTCCTTCAAGTCTTCGGCCGGGTCATATCGCATAAAATGCAGATACCACGGAGAAGTCATCGAACTGATTTGCGCAGATATCTGCTGGATGGTATTTAAATCTTTCAATTGTTCGGGAGACATTGTTTGGGTAACGTCTGCATACAATTCTTTCTGTAACTCTTCGGGAGTTTTATCCGTTTGTTGCAGTATGGCGTATCTGTTTCGGATAGACGGTTTCACCCCCTGCCAAACGGCATCCGGCATTCCTTGAGACTTAGAGATTAACTCTGCCTGCTTCAACATCAGACTATCACCTTTCACACCGGCTCCTGCCAATGAAACGACAAATGCGATCGACGGATCTTTTTTTGCAACGATGAATGCAATGATTCCACCTGCACTATGTCCGATGATACCGATTTTCTTCGCATTAATTTCTTTTCTGCTGCGCAGATAATTGATAGCAGCCTCCGTATCTGTGGCAAAATCCTCATTGGTAGCTGTTGCATGATTACCTTGTGAAGCGGCAGTTCCCCTATCATCACATCTAAGTACGGCAATCCCGTTCTGGGTCAGATAATCGGCGATGACGAGGAAAGGCTTGTGTCCCATGATTTCTTCATCCCGGTTCTGTGCACCGCTCCCTGTCACCATAACCACTGCCGGAAACTTAGTTCCCTTTTGGGGAAGAGTCAATGTTCCGGCAAGGTTGATGCCATCCTGCTCATTCCTCACAATGACCTCTTCGTTTTTGTAGGGGAAAGGCGGTTGAGGCTCCTGCGGGCGCTTGGGGCGGCTGGCTTCTCCCTTTTCCAAATTCAACGGAATAGGCATTCCCTGTGTAAACGTCCCACTGATTGTTTGATTACTATCCAATTTTCCTTTGTAAGAGGCATGGATAATGGGTATCTGGATTGTCAATATAGAATCATTGAAAGAAGTGGTCTGCGTCTTTATGCCGTTAGCTCCCTGGTCGGGGCTGTCCAATGTCGTCACATAAGTTCCCTGTCCTGTTTGACTGATATGGAATACAATAGTCAGTGAACCGGTGGGAATGGAAAGTTTTCCATGCCAGGTTCCCGAAATGTCCTGGGCAGAAACAGGGGGTGAGAAGAACATTCCGGCTATTACTAGTCCGGTAATGAGGGTAACGATGCGGGCAGCTTTAATTATTTTCATAAGAGGAAAAATTAGATTTGATCTTATTGTAAATATAAGATATAACAAAGGTAATAATTTTCCTCATTATAAAAATAAGACATTACCCAATCTTGTCAGAATCTGGTAATATCTTATTCAGAAACATCTTAATCTATTCCAATATCGTGTAATATTTATAATATACCTATTGAATTATTCTAAACTATATAACAATCGCCTTCTGTCCGTACTGGATGGCTTCAGATATTTTTGGCAGATCTCCTCCCAACCCGATTTATTGTCATAGAAAGAAGCACGGTGCAATATCCAACAACTTGTTTGCAACTCTTTTTCCCAATCCCTGCTTTGCTGGTATGGAAACTCACTTTGTGGCTTTCCGATAAAAGAAGCCATATACTTCAATGCTTTCGCGATGCAACGCCCGTCTTTGGAAGTGCTGTTGTAGACATCTATACCTAATGTATGGCCGATTGCACACATATCCATTATAAGAGCCAGATTGTAGTTTGTGTAACTAAGTCCGTTGGTGCGCTCCAGTTCTCTAAGCTGTCTGCCGTCGGGTTCGATTTGTGGGAACAATCGTAACTTTGCAAACTCACTGATTGTCTTCCGTGCCAGGACGGAATCTCCGGTGAAGAGCGCATATACCGTTTGTTGCACGTCGAAAGATACTCCATGATTATTTTCAGATGTCCTTGCCTCGTCGGCTACAGGACTGGTGCGAATCCATTCCAGATAATCGGTAAACCAATCTTTCAGACCGGAACGGTCTGCTATTGTAAAGTCGGTGGAAGTATTCATCATCTCCACTGCATCCAGTAAATTGATAAACGCATAAACATCAATCATGCCGAATCCTCTGCCCTTGTTCTCATTATGTCCCGGAATCATTTGTGCATAATTCATGTTGGGATTCATGCGAGTTTCAGGGTTCAGAAACCAGATACGGGTGAGTTCAGCAGCTTTGGCTGCATATTTCTCATTGCCGGAGAAATAGTAGGCGATTCCTAAAGTCGATATATCATTAATTGTCTTTCCGATGTTCGTACAGTCACTGGTTGCATTAGGGTTGCGTACTCCGTCTTTGCGGATATAAGGCAGACCGTCGGGCTTCGTCGGATCGGGCCACCAGTAAGGTCCCATACTAACGTAGTCGTGTTTGTCCCCGCTACCCGCAACCATCGTTTTATCCATCACGGAGACAGGTTTACTTTTCAGGGCTTTGTCCGCCTCATTCATCAATTTAGTGATGGCAGACGCATATTCTTTCGACTCCATACGGGCTTTTACCTTAGCCAGTTTCTTTCCGTCGTATATTCTGGTAGATGGAATTTGCGCAGTTACCCTTCCTGCTCCGGTGAATAGGAAGAGAATGACCATCCATAATTTAGCAGATTTCTTCATGTTTTTATCCGTTAGTTTAAACAATTAAATCCTCCGTTTTTCTTACCGATATGATTTAAGATTAAAACTGTTTACCCGTTTTTTCTAATTTGTTTTTACGCATCAACGCTTCTATGAAATAATAGTCGGCATAGACAATAGGTACGTCCACTTCCGTATTAGTCGGTTTGGTCCCCGTGCTGTGCAATAACAGGAAACCGTTGTCTTTCTTTAGCATAGCGCGATAATGCTTCGTCAGGTTCTCTATGATCTTATCCGCATTGCTCCTGTAGCGTTCACCCTTTTCAGGATCATACAAGCTAAGTTCATAAAGTGCCGAAGCGATAACCGTAGCCGCTGAAACATCACGTGGCTCGTCGGGTATGCCAGGCGCATCGAAATCCCAGTAAGGAATAAGATCCTCCGGCATATTGGGATGAGTAAAGAGATACTTCTCTATGTTTTGAGCCTGCTCCAAAAACTCCGGTAACCGGGTTTCGCGATAACACATCGTATATCCGTAGAGCGCCCATGCCTGTCCGCGTGACCAGGCAGATTCATCGGCAAAGCCCTGATGAGTATTCTTTTTTAATACCTGCCCTGTAATTGTATCATAATCTATCACATGATAACTGCTGAAATCAGGCCGGAAATGATGCTTCATCGTAGTTCTTGCATGGTCGACCGCTATCCGGTAAAACGTAGAGTCTTTGCTCTCCTTAGTAGCCCAGAACAGCAGTTCAAGGTTCATCATATTATCAATAATCACCGGACATGCCCATTTGGCCGTACTATGATCCCACGACCGGATAATCCCTGCCGCCGGTTTGAAGCGTGTAGCGAGCGTGCGTGCTGATTGCAGCAAGACCTCCTTATAGTGTTCATCTTGCGTCAGACGGTATCCGTTGCCAAAGCTGCAATAGACTTTAAAACCCATGTCGTGAGTACTTCCGTTCATCTTTTCCTTCTCTAATATATCAGTATGTTGCTGGGCTTTCTTTTTCCAGAAATTGTTTTGGGTATATTCGTAAAGGAACCAAAGTTCTCCCGGAAAGAATCCGCTTGTCCAGTCTTTGGACGGCACCAGGTTCAGTGTCCCGTCCGGTTCCGAATTGCGGGGGTTGGTCAGTTCTCCCCAACCGTTCTTTTCCCGTTTCGCGCGGCTTTCGGGTGACTCATTGACGATGGCATAATCTATCTCATCAAAAGCAAACCGGAGCTGTTGCTGTGCAAACTCCATGTTATCTTCAATGAGGTTGGTTGCCGGTTGGGGAGTGCAGGCGGCGAAACCTGCTCCTAGTGCCAGAATAGCTATTTGTTTTTTCAGTCTCATATCTTTTATTAATGGTTTAAGTAATAGGTATTTCCTTTTTGGGTGGCAAATCTGATCCGGTTCTTACTTTCCCGGATAGTTTTCACTTTCTTTCCTTTGGCGTCTTTGATTGTAAAATTGGCAATATCCTTGTATTGAATGACGCATTCGCCACCCGCTCTGGATAAGACATTCATTTGAGTCATGAGCCCCTGTTTCCAGAAAACGGAAACCACAAAGTTTCCCCGGGCTACCAAACCTTCATAACTTCCGTCTCTCCATGCAGCCGGCAGGGCGGGGAGCGGGTCGATATACCCTTCATGACTTTGAATCAACATTTCTGCTACTCCGGCAGTCCCACCCAGGTTTCCGTCAATCTGGAAAGGCGGGTGCATATTCCACAGGTTTTCAAGGATATACTTCTTCAATAACAGCTGGTATCGTTGGTACGCCATATCCCCGTCTTTTACCCGTGCCCATAAGTTTAAACGATGGGCGACACCCCATCCTGTCGATTTATCTCCCCGGTTGTTTAAAGTTACGGTAGCCGCCTTCAACCATTCAGGAGTCTCCGCATTAATCAGCGTACCCGGATAGAGTGCGCATAAATGCGAAATATGGCGATGGCGCGGATCTCCGATGTCACTATACTTTTTTTCTTCACGATATTCTTTTATCTGCCCCGATTCTCCAATTTGGATGGCATCCAGTTTGCCAATCTGCTCTTTTATCGTCCGGAGAAAAGGCGACTCCTCTTTTAAGATATCCGCTGCTTTCAATACATCATGAAAACTCTCCCAAATCATTCCCTGATCGAATGCACAACCTTTCGTCTGGTAGGTCGTACCATTATGATATTGTTCAGGCGAAGAAGACGGGTCGGCTAGCAAATATTCTTCCTCTGTCGGTTTCAGAGTTTTCGAAAGAAATTTGGCCATACCCAGCATGGCGGGATAAGAGTGTTTCTTCAGTATATCCTCATCCCTGGTGAAATCATAATAATCCCAGAATAATTTGGTGGTGAATCCTCCCGTTCCAGGTCCCGAATGTCCGCCGGGGCTATCTATTGAGAAAGCGTTTGCCCCCGTTCCGATGGTCCATCCGTTTTCTTCGGGGATGGCCGATAAGGCGTCAGGGTTATTCTTTTTGATATAACCTGTCGCTTTCTCGTTGGCCGATTGACGGAAAGCCTCATTGTATTCCACATAAGGAATAAATACTTCCGCCAGATTCGTGTTAAAGGCAGCCCAGTAATTCATTTGTATATTGATGTTATGCCAGTAGCCTCCGGACCAGGGCGCATATTCATACTGGCTCCATGCTCCCTGGAGATGGGGTGGCAACGAACCCTTTCTCGACGAAGCGATTAATAAATAACGTCCGTACTGGAACAATAATTCATCCATATATAAACTTTCTTTTCCTCTCTGATAGTCGTGCAACAGGCTGTCAGTCGGTATACCGGGAGTCTCATTACAAAGATGCAAGTCCACCCGGCTGAAGAGAGACTGATAATCGGCTATATGCTCTTTGCACAATGCCTCATATCCTTTGTCGGCCGCTTTTTGTATGCATTGGCTGACAGCACGGTGCGGATGCTCGTTTCCGGTAAACTTATTTTCCGGAGATGCCGTGAATACCGAACTTTTCAGTTGATAAGCAGTTTGTGCATTAATCAGTAACACTACGCTGTCAGCCTGTTGTATGCGGATGGTTCCGTTGTTTCCCAATTCGTCGTTCATCGCTTTTAGCTGTCCCCCACTGGGAATTACTTTAATCTGCGCTTCATACGGAAGCCGGAAAAACTGTATATCTCCGGTCAGGGTAATCAAGTCATTCTGCGCTGATACCTTGCCTGTACGTCCGGTTCCTTCGTCGTTATATTCGTGCAGGTAAGGAAGCACGGGACGAAGAGTGAACGAAATTTTTCCGGGTTGGTCCGCTTTGAGCTTTACGACGATTACATTGCTTGGGTAGTTGGCGAAATATTCCCTTGTATAGTTCACACCCTCGTATTGGTAGTTTACCCTGGAGATAGCGTCATTGAGGCGCAGTGAACGTTTGTAGTTCAATGGCTGGTCATGGTGAATACCCTCTATATATATTTCCGCAAAGTTGCCGATGCCCCCTTTCTTGTACGGTCCTTTGACGCCGAATGTTTTTTCTGTCAACTGAATACGCTCCGTATCCGTGCGTCCGAATATGCAAGCCCCCATATATCCGTTCCCTATGGGTAAAGACCATCTCTCCCAATATTTGTCATAAGGGAATCCGCGACTCTTTACAATGTTTTCAGCTCCTTCATTAGGTGCAGGCTGACTGTACCACAACGAATATTCTTTCTGTTGTGCTGATGCCGACGGCAGAATAAACAGACACATAATAAATAAGAGGAATAGTCTGGTTTTCATATATCTTATTTTTTAATTTGAGGTAATTTGATTTCTGTAATGCCCACTCTGTCACTGCCTAACACGATACGCAGGTCGCTGGCAGTAGTTCCTTTGAAAGGAAAGTTCAACAGCTTATGATACTCTTTCACTGTGCCGGAGTACACCGTCAGGAACTGTCCGCCACCACTGGAAAGCTGTATTTCAAAATCGGTTTCCAGTCCGTTATCGCGATGAAAGGCAATGGAAATGCCATCCACTTTCGCTTCGTTCTGTAAGGCAAAGGTGATGTAATCCCCTTTGTTTCCCTCCCAAAAAGTGGTAAGGTCGTTATCCACCACGTTATTCACCATTTCCTGATTCGTACTTGCACTTATTGGAGATTCGTTTTCCTTGCTTTGCGGAGTAGAGTCGTTTATGCGGTCAGTCACCGTTAACGTGCCGTTCAGACGAATATCCGTAGAAGAAGCCCCTACCATCAGTGTGAAATCACCGGGCTCTACTACCCAATGCATATCCGCGTTCAGCAACTCTAATGCCTTCCGGTCAATGGGAAAAAAAACTTCCTTTGTTTCACCTGGCTTCAGATGGATTCGTTCAAACCCGGCCAAGTTCTTCTCGTACGTAGTGACGCTGCTCAACACATCGCGCACATAGAGTTGTACTACTTCATCTCCTGCCCGTTTGCCTGTATTCGTCACTTTGCAGGTGACATACGTCTTTTGATTAGGAGTGATAACTGCCGGGGTTATTTTCAAGTCGGAATATTCGAAAGAGGTATAACTCAAGCCATGTCCGAAAGCATACAATGCACCGTTTGCACGTGACATATTGCCATCCATTCCCGGATTCTTCCCCCCATCAATTTGAGAAGATGGTTTGCACGGGAAATTGAAAGGAATTTGTCCGACCGTTTTCGGGAAAGTGACAGTTAGTTTACCACCCGGATTATAATCTCCGAAAAGCACATCGGCTACCGCTTTTCCACCTTTCGCTCCCGGATACCACGCTTCGAGAATGGCGGGAACAAACTTGTCAGCCCAGTTAATAGACAAAGGTCTTCCGTTGATAAGCACCAGTACGACGGGTTTGCCCGTAGCCACTACTGCTTTCAACAGGTCGAGTTGCCTCCCCGGCAGATCGAGACTACTGCGGGATTTGTTCTCTCCGCACGTACGCTGTCCACCTCCCAATACAACTACTGCTACATCCGCCTCTTTTGCCTGACTGACAGCTCTGTCTATTTCCTTTTGCTCTTCTTCCGTCAGCGGAAAATCAATCAATTCCGATTCCGGCCAGTTCGCATCTACCAGTTCGCATCCTTTGCTATAAAGCACTTCCACTTTCCCGTCCGTCTTCTCTTGAATACCTTTCAGTACAGAAGTCACCTCTACCGCCAATGGCCCATAATGTCCCAATGCATAAGAACATTCATCCGCATTCGGTCCGCAAACCGCTATCTTCTTGATACCTGAAATATCCAGCGGCAACACGTCTTGATCGTTTTTCAGCAGTACGATCGATTCTCGGGAAGCCTGCAGGGCGACTTCCTCGTTTTCTGCTTTTTCCACTTCTTCATCCGCCCCTTTCAAATCTGTCTGATACGGATGATCGAACAGTCCGACTAGAAACTTGACACGCAGAATATCCCGTACCCGGTCATTGATGACCTCTTCACTCAATCCCCCCTCTTTTACTAATTCCCTCAACGGCAATACATAAGAATCGGGAGAGCGGAACGTGCAACGGACATTTAATCCGGCTTCTACGCTTTGCCTTACCGCCTCTTTCATATCCTTGGCAGTATTATGTTTGGTATAAAGATACTCCACAGCATCACTGTCGGAAACAACATATCCACGAAATCCCATCTCTCCGCGCAGGCGGGTAGTCAGCCAGTAATAGCTGCTTTGGATAGGAAACCCGTCATAATCATTGTAAGAACTCATCACTCCCAGCAATCCCGCTTCACGGATCACCCGCTTGAAAGGATAAACATGAACCATCTCAACCTCGCGCGGAGACATCTGCGGATCAACGCGGGACATGCCTTCACGTCCGCCTTTGTTGTTACTGTAAGCGATGAAATGCTTTCCCGTGGCAGCCACCTGATAATCCTGCTGCATCCCCCGCACCATTTCAATGCCCAGTTCGGCTACCAGATAAGGAGACTCCCCGTACACTTCTTCATAACGTCCCCACCGCTGGTCGCGCCCCACATCGAGTATGGGTGCGTAAACATTGGTATACCCCAGCATACGGGCTTCCCGTCCGGTGATAACACCGACCTGGCGGATGAGTTCCCGATTCCAGGTATGTCCTAATCCGAGTTGAGTAGGAAAGTTCGTTGCTTTGTAACTTTCTACCCCACGAATCCCTTCGTTGGTGAAATCGGTAGGAATACCCAACCGAGTTTCTTCTATAAAGAACCGCTGCACCTCATTCAACGCCCACGCATGACGGGAAGCAGGCCAGACATATTCATTGTCCGATGGAGGAAGTCCCCATTGTTGAAATCCGTTCAGGTGCTCGTCAATGGCTCCGATACCATCTTTCCACAACTGGTTCTTCCATTCGGGAGTGGGCAGATCATCCTTTAATACCCTCTTATACCCATACAGAGTGACCATCTGACAGGTCTTTTCTTCCAGCGTCATCTGCTTGAGCAAATCCTCGATGCGTGCATCGACAGGTGCTGAAGGATCTTCATAAATGTCCTTCATCCCGTTCTTGTTAAAGTCTATCCATCCCTTTTTATACATCTCGGTACGGACAGGTTTATATATGGCAGGTGTTTTAACTGTTTTCTGTGCAGCAAGAAATCCGCAACTTCCTGACAAAAGGACTGTAATTAATAGCTGTTTCATGGTTTTTCTGTTGGGGGTATAATGTTTCTCAAAACGGGAGATAAGACTATTCTGCTGTGTTACTCCAATAAGAGTTTTGTTTCAGAAGTAAGTTCACTCCCAATTCTTTCATCGGAATAGGCAGGAACTGATGCCTTTCTTCCGTATTGGCTGCATATTCTTTAGCTGCTTTATAATACCCGCTGGTAGTCCACCGTTTGTCGTTCGTGGCTTCAGTCAGTTTGTTATGAGCGGCATCATAATAAATTCCCCAGCGGATAAGGTCGTACTTGCGCAGGCTTTCGAAACAGAGTTCACGGGCTCTTTCGTCGCGCACTTCCTGTTGGAATTCCGCGTATGACAGGTTCTCCACTTTATCGATTCCGGCACGTTCGCGCACCTCATTGATTGCATCGTAGGCCAGGTCAGTAGGGGCTTTACCGGCTTCGTTCTCGGCTTCGGCCAGCATGAGCAGCACATCGGCATAACGCAGCACCGGATAGTTGATCTGGTCGTTGTTCTTCTCTTTAGGAGAAGTAGTGGTCCATTCCCTGCGGTATTTGCCGCAACGGCGTGTCACGATTTCCGTATCTTTCCAGTATACGGCAGCGTCGTTGGTGTTGAGTTTGTAAGTAGCCATTGATAAGTCGCGACGTAAGTCACCGGGGTTTTTCTCGAACAAATCCCATAAGATCAATGAGCCGCAATAGAACCCGTAGGCATATCCCTTACCGGTAGCAGAAGTGTTTTCCTGCCAGTTTCCGATAGTGTTTCCTATGCGTGAGTAGGTAAACTTGCCGTCCACGCGGGTACCGATGAATTCCACTTCCCACATACTTTCATTGTATTCCGTATCATACTTGTCGGAAGCAATGTTTTTCCAGATCGCATAAATATCTCCCTGATATAGCTTGTGCTTATGCGAGTCATATACAGCCTTGGCATACTTGGCCGCTTTTTCATAAAACTCCTTGCCGCCATTGGAGGGCGATCCGGCACGCCATAAGCAGACGCGTGCCAATATGCCTTGAACAGTTGTCTTTTTGACGTGTGATGGAGACAGATCGTATTTGGAGTCATCCACCAGGTCGATGCAGTCTTCCATCTCCTTGATAATCCAGTCAATGGCTTCTGCATGCGGAGTTGCCGCAAGGGAACTGTTATTGATGTCGGTCACGGTTTCCGTGCGGATGGGTACTTCATACCAGCTCTGTACAAGCAGAAAGTGGTAGTAGGCACGCAGGAATTTGGCTTCCCCCTTAATGCGGTTCTTCACGGCTGCATCCGGAATGTTGGCTGCATCGATATTGTCCAATAATACGTTGGCGTTGTTGATGCCGGAATAGAGCTGGGTCCACGTCTGGTAAATATCATTATTACTTGAATTGTGTGAGTTGGTATAAACCTGACCGCTTTGGTTCAGGCGGGCATAATAACTCAAGTCGTCGGTATTGGATAGGATATTCGAGTACCTCTCACCGTATACATGGTCGGTAGCCAGTGTCCAATAAACTCCGGCCAGTGCCATCATACAGTCACTTTCATTTTTGTAGAAGATTTCGGGAGAGACGAAATCATGCGGGTTTCTATCCAGGAAGTCTGAACAGGATGACAGTAGTAAGGACATACATCCTAATGCCAGTACAGCGGTCTTTAAATTGCGATATATCTTTTTCATGTTGAATACTCTTTAAAATGTTATGTTTACGCCAAATGATGCATTGAATGAACGCGGGCAGGAAGACCAGTCGAATCCGGGAGTCAATACGCTGTTGCGGACGGAAACTTCCGGGTCTGAACCGGAATATCCCGAGAGGGTGGCTATATTTTCAGCGGAGAAGTACACTCTGGCTGCCTGAATACCCAGTTTGTAGAGCGCTTTTCTTCCTAAGTTGTATCCTAAAGAGATGGTCTTTAACTTCAGGAAAGAGCCGTCTTCCACGTACAGAGAACTGTAATGTTTGGCGTCCAGAGCTTTCGCTCTCGGCATGTCACTGGTAGGATTGGCTGCGCTCCAGCGGTTGTTGTAAGAGGCGAACATATTCGTATTGGTCCGGTTGCTCGGGTTTTCGAAAACCATTCTGTTTGCATTCAGAATATCGTTTCCATAGCTCCATTGCAGGAAGATGTTCAAGTCCCAGTTCTTATAGACAAAGTTGTTGGTGAATCCTCCCGTGTGTTTCGGTTGTCCGTTGCCGATAATGGTACGGTCGTCGTCGGTGATTTTGTTGGTTCCGTCGTTGGACAGTTTCTTGTATCTGGGGTCACCCGGTTGTACACTGTCGGAGATTCTGGGGATTCCGTCTTTCAGTTTGTATGATATGGAGCCGTCCGAATTAGTGGTCTGGTTAAAATCGTCGTACTTGTAAGTACCCTCGTAGATGTAGCCATACAGTTTTCCGGCAGATTCACCTACGCGGCTGATATAAGCAGGCATATTGTTGTAGGCATTGTCCCATCTGACGTAGCTAAGCATTTCTTTCTGTCCGGAGTTGAGGGCGATAATTTCATTATTGTTGAATGCAATGTTGAAGTTAGAGCTCCATGTGAAGTCTTTCGTTGTGATATTGGTGCTTTCCAGGGTGATTTCAAAACCTTTGTTACGCAGCTTACCGATATTCAGTGTTGCTGTGGCATAACCCGAACTTGCCGGAACTTCCGCGTTCAATAACAGGTCTTTGGTCGTTTTGATATAGTAGTCCAGTGTCAGGTTGATGCGGCCTTTGAGGAAGCCCAGATCGATACCGAGGTCGAACTGTTCGGTCGTCTCCCATTTCAGGCTGGGGTTGGCCATGGAATTCAGTACATAACCGGTAGTGAAAGAGCTGTCCCACGGATATTTATAGTAGTCGCTGTGTGTAATCAGCTGCGCCATATGATCATAATTTCCGATGCGGTTGTTACCCGTCAGACCCCAGCTTGCGCGTAATTTACCGTTTGATAGCCAGGGAAGATTCCCGCTTACAAAACTCTCACGTGAAAAAGTCCATGCCAGCGAACCGGACGGGAAGTATCCCCAGCGATTATCCTTGGCAAACTTGGAAGAGCCGTCGGCACGTATGGTAAAGTTTGCGTAATATTTTGATTTATAATTGTAATTGAAACGGGTGAAGTAAGACATCATAGCATTGTCGCCCAGCGATGCGGTAGTTGTCGGAGTAGCTTCACTCTTACCGATACCAGCCATGCCGAAAGATTCGTTCGTGATGTAATCCTGCGTGATGCTGGTCGTATAGTCGGAATATTTCTGGAAAGTCAGACCGGCCAGGGCGTTGAAACTGTGTTTGTTCTTGTTGAACTGATAAGTCAACGTATTCTCATTCAGGTAATTTCTGGTTTCCTGTTGAGTCAGCTTGGCATTGATACCCTTGCTTTGTGTATTCTTAGGATGCGAGTTACCTGTACGGGTCTGACTGCCGTTGAACTCTTCTCTTTTGATGTCCCGTCCCGTATATCCGGCGGTAGTCTTGAATTTCAGGTTCTTGATAATTTCCCATTCCACTCCTAAGTTGGCTTGCAGGTGATTAGTCGTGTTGCGACGGTATTCATTCCGTGCGGAAAGTACCGGATTGAAACGATAGTCATCGCTCATCGACACATCTTCATCATACATGGCCGCCAACAGGTCGGAACCCGACGGAGAAACCGGACGGTATCCCCAAACACTGTATAATAAGGAATGAGACATCGACGAAGCCTGTGCCGACGGACTGACTCCGTTCTGCACGTTACTGGCGAAATTCGCATTCGCATTTACCTTTATCTTCTTATTGATTTGCTGGCTGAAATTGAAACGTCCCTGATAACGGCTCAAATCCGTATTGATAACAATACCCTGCTGATTGCTGTAAGAGAGCGAAGCCGAATATTTCATCTTGTCGCTACCGCCGTTCAATCCCACATAGTGATTGTGGCTGACGGCTGTACGGTAGATTTCATCCTGCCAGTCATAATCTCTAAAAGTTTTGTAATCTTCCAGGGTGACACCATTCTTCAGATAATAATTGGAGAAGTCGTCTGCCGACATGATTTCCTGTTGTAACAAAGCGAAATCATAACCGCTCATCATATCCATCGTTTTGTTGACTTTGCTTATGCTGACGCTTCCGTTATAAGTCACTTTCGCCTTGCTGGCCTGTCCCTGTTTGGTAGTGATGATAACGACACCATTGGCACCGCGCGAACCGTAAATAGCTGTGGCGGACGCATCTTTCAAGATGTCGATAGATGCGATGTCATTCGGATTGAGGGCGCTCATGCTGGAACTTTCCTGCGGAAATCCATCTATTACATAGAGAGGAGCCGTGCTTTGCGTCAGCGAACCCGCTCCGCGGATGACGATATTGAAGTTATCCCCCAAAGCTCCGTCGGTAGAAGTCACCTGTACACCGGCAATACGGCCACCCAGACTCTCCGCGATATTGTTTACCGGGGTTCTCGTCATATCACTTATATTGGCCTTGCCGATAGAACCGGTCAGGTCCCGCCTTCTGACGTCACCGTAACCCACAGCCACTACAGTTACCTCTTCCAATGTCTGGGCATCTTCTTCCATTACAATATCGAATCTTTTCTTATTGCCCACTTTCACTTCCTGGGTTTTATAACCTACAAAAGAGAATTTCAGAACGTCGCCGGATTTTACGTTTCCCAATTTGAATTCGCCGTCCATGTTTGTAGTCACTCCATTTGTTGTTCCTTTTACCACCACACTGACTCCTGCGAGTTCCCCGGAGGCATCGACAACTTTACCTGTAATTTGGCTTCCCGTCTGTGCTTGAATAGCAGATGCACACCAGAACGAAATAACCAATAGCATGAAAGCTACTTTCTGTTTCATAAATATTAGTTTAATAAATTGTTAAATAAAAGATTTCTGTTCTATTTCTGATAACTACTTCGATCGCAGAGATAAAGAGATAAAACTCCGACGATGTTTTTCTGACTCAAAAATAGGACGTTCCGACGAGAGTCGATTACACAGGCTATTCTAATGCTTGTAAAAACGGACACTCCCTGAAAAATACGTCATTTTACAAACGTATGGTGGAATATTACAAACTAACGTGCGGAAATGCAATCCATCCGTTCCGCCGATGAGGCAATATTTCCAGTCTCCCTCTTGCTTTTTGCTGTTTAATTTTGTATCTTTAGAGTTTCTCATCCTTCTAAAGACAGATAGTCATATTATAAAGTGACTAATGTCATCTTATAAGGTGATATTTATCATTCTATAAGGTGACTATTATCCCCTTACAACGGGACGACTACCCGACTGCATAAAAGCTCACTAATTCCTGCACTGAAAATCCTTAATCTCTGCACTGAAAAACCTTAGATACAACGATGAAATAATAATCTGTTACGGTGCAACAATCAAACATTTAATCGTTTTGAAGGATGACAGTAGGCGTTATTTTCCCTCCGCTTTGTTCTTGAACTCGGTTGGTGAAACGCCATACAATGCCTTGAAGCAATTGGAGAAATAGGCCAGACTGTTATAACCCACCGCACAATATACTTCTGTAATTGTCATATCTGTTTCTTTCAACATCTTGGCAGCAGTTTCCAACCGGAAGTTGCGGATAAATTCATTCGGCGAATATCCGGTGATCTGTTTTATTTTCCGGTAGAGGTTCGATTTACTTAAACCGAGTTCTCTGCAGAAAGCATCCAGGTTCAGGTCGGAGTTGGCAATGTTCTGCTGCAAAGTGGCATACAAGTTCTGCATAAATTTCTCGTCCACAGATGTCATATCCACTCCCAGGGATTCGAGCGAGAAGTTTTTGCTGTACAGGTCTTTCAGCCTTTCCCGGCTTTGGATGATGTTGTCCACTCTGACTTTCAATATCGAAGCGTCGAAAGGTTTGGTGATGTACTCGTCCGCTCCGGCGGCGTATCCCTCCTTAATATCGTTTGTACCCGTCTTGGCAGTGACCATGATGATAGGGATATGGCTGGAATTCATGTCTTTCTTCAGTTGCCGGATCAGTTCGATACCGTTCATTTTCGGCATCATCAGGTCGGTGATAATCAGGTTTGGCAGCAGGTTGATGGCTTTGGCGAGTGCTTCTTCACCATTGGTCACTCCTATTACGTTGTATTTATCCGCCAGACAGGAACAGATATAGTTGTTCAGGTCGCGATTGTCTTCTACTATCAGAATCGTGGCCTGCTTCTTGCCCGAATGCTCGGCTTCGAAAGCAGTGTCCGGAAGTTCCACATTAAATAATACGGTTTCGTTGGAGGATGATTCTACCATCGTTTCCGGGTCGAAACCGTTTTTGTCGATAGGCAGGACAAATTGGAAGACTGCGCCGGAGTCGGGAGCATTGTCTGCCCATACCACTCCGTGGTGCATTTCTATAATGGCTTTGCTTAGACTTAGTCCGATGCCCGTTCCCGATTTGGAATGTTCGTTTTGTGCTACCTGATAGAAAGGACGGAAAATTTTCTCCAGTTCGTCGGGATCAATGCCGACACCGTTGTCCTGAATGGATACGGTGAGGTATTTTATTTCCGGGTTCTTATACTTGTTCAGTCTGGCAGGCACGAAGATAGCAAGTTCGGAGAGTGATTTCACATTCAGTTCCACTCGTATGGAACCTCCGTCCGGTACGTTCTTGAAAGCATTGGAGAGGAAGTTGAAATAAACTTTCTCCAACAGGTTCCAGTCGAACCACACCGGTTGCTCGTCTACGGCATGTTTGAACCTTAAATGGATGTTCCGGTACAGTGCCAGATCCTGGAAAGAGCTTACCGCTTCGTGTGTGAACTTGACGATGTCATGCTCGGAAACTTGTAGTTTCATGGTTCCGCTTTCATTCTTTTGCAGGTCCATCAGGTTGTTGACGATACGGAGCAGGCGTTGCGCGTTGCGCAGCATCAGCTGGGATTTGTAATGAACATCATCCACCAAATCCGTTCGTCTTACGAATTCCTCCAATGGAGCCATGATTAAGGTCAACGGAGTACGCAGTTCATGCGAGAAGTTGGTGAAGAGACGGTTCCGTTCCTGATAAAACTCTTCGTGCACTTCCGCTTCCATCTGTTTGAGCCTGATGTTGTTTTGCAGGCGTTTCTTCTCCGTAAAATAGCGGATGATGAAAGCGATCAGGGCAATGGCGACGGCACTGTATATCAAGTAAGCCCACCAGGTCTTCCACAGGGGAGGCAGGACAACGATTTCCAGTGTGGCTCCCTGTTCATTCCAGATTCCGTCGTTGTTGGAGCCTTTCACGATGAAGTGGTAAGTTCCGGCCGGAATATTGGTGTAGTAGGCAGTGCGTCGGTTGCCGACCTTGTTCCAGTCGGAGTCGAACCCTTCCAGTTTGTAGGAATATTCGTTTTTGCTGTTGAAGATATAGTTCAGCGCACAGTATTCAATGGTTATATTGGTCTGATTATGATTGAGTACGATTTTCTTTTGGGTGGAGATGTTCTCCTGCAGTACATTTTCTTTGTCGTTGGGGCATACCAGTTTGTTGTTGATATATAGTTTGTCCAATATAATGGGAGGGACGTTGGGGTTGGTGACAATATCATTGGGGTTGAACAGGGTAAAACCGTTGTTGCCGGCAAAGAAAATCCGGTTGTCGGACAGGCGGAATCCTGCACAGGGAGAAAACTCCTGTATCTGTATTCCGCTTTCTTTGTTGTAATTGGTAATGCTCCGGGTACGGAGGTCTAATCTCGAAATGCCATTTAGCGTGCTGATCCATAAACTGTTGTCGGCTCCCTCCACCACTTTGCAAACCTGATTGCTTTGCAAGCCGCTTTTCTCATTGTAGGTGGTGAATTGCTCGGTCGTGATGTTGAATTCACTTAGTCCGCCATCCATGCTGCTGATCCATATCCTGCCGGAACGGTCCTTTAGAATACTGCTGATATGTTTGGCAGTTAGTCCGTTGGTGTGGTTGTAGGAAAGCAGGGAGTGATTGATCTTGTCATAAAAGAATAAGCCTTTCTCTTTGGTGCCGATTAGAAACACATCGTTACTGATTTCGCATACACAGATGACACTGGCAAAACGGAAAGTGCCCTCGCCTTTTACGGCAAATTCGGTCTGCACGTGAAGCGATGGGGTATCTGAAATAAACATCAGTCCCTCTTTCGGACTTGTAGAACCTACAATCAGTTCTCCAGAAATGCTTTTACTGATGTGGTAAATCGGATTCCGGTCATTATTCTGGAAAATCAGTGAGAAATGGTGATTGTGCAGGTTGAATTCATAGATTTCCCCGATGCTCGTTCCGCATAAAATCCGGTTCTTGTCGTAATAGACGGTTTTAATGACGCTTTGCATCGACTCACCGGGATTGTGCGGGAGTATGTATTGCTGGAAAGTCTGCTGTTCGAGGTCGAAAGTAATCAATCCTCCTCCTTCGGCTCCGATGTATAAAGTCCCGTCGTGTTCGATGGCAGGACCTAAGATACCCAAGGTTTTGTTTAGGGACGAGCTGGGACTGTAAAAGTCGAAGAGATGTCCGTAAGGGTTATAGTAGCTGATACCTCCTGCATACGTTCCGATCCAGATGGTTTGCATCCGGTCGAACAGAATGCTGTAGATGGAATGATGACTCAATGTGCCCTGTGTGCCGTAGCGATAGGTTTGTATCCGGTTGGTCACCGGATTGAGGATGTTCAGGCCGTCGAAAGTGCCTATCCATATTTTACCCGAGGGAGACTCGTTGATGCAACGGATGTTATTGTTGGATAGTCCGTTCCGGGTATTGTAACACACCACTTCCGCCGGATCGTGTTTGATGACATAGACGCCGTGTGTGTCGTTTCCCAGCCATATATTTCCTTTTCTGTCGATGTGCACTTTTCTGATCCGGTTCGACGGGATAGGCAGTGATTCGGAATTTTGTTGGAAGGAACGGACTACTGCCTGTTGCTGTAAATCGTAGATAAGCAGTCCTTTGTTGTAGGAGGCGATGTAGAGTTTGTGGTCCCTTTCAATAATATCATTTACCCAATTTCCTTTCAGCTCTTTGGTGGAGATGTTTTTCAGGGAATCTCCTTGGGGAGTGTAGGCAAACAGTCCTTCGGAGGCGGCTCCTACCCATAAGGTACCCTGCTGGTCAAGACAAAGTGAGGTAATCTTGTTCTTGTCCTTGTTTTCCTGCTGGTTGATATGATACCGTTTAAACTCGTTCTTATTCTTGTCGAGCCTGTTCAGGCCGTTTTCTGTGCCTATCCACAGGTTGCCTTCTGCATCTTCCGCCATGCAATTAATGATATTGCTACTGATACTGTGCGGATCGTCGGCATGGTTCCAGTAAACCTCGAAGGAATTTCCGTTGAATTTATTGAGTCCGTTGCGTGTACCAAACCATATATATCCTAATTTGTCCTGATAGATACAGGTGACGTTCAGCTGGGATAATCCATCTTTGACAGACAAATGAGAGAAATGATAAGGCTGATTGGCAAAAAGAAACTGTACGGAAATAGCAAGCAGCAATGTACAAAAAAGTCTTTTCATAAGTGGATGATTTTAAGGAAAGAGTGTTTTTACTTGCAACAAAAATAGCAAAAAACAGTAAAACACCTCCCAAAGACTCCCATTATTTTGTGCCCTTTTCCCTATCAGATAGATAGTTGAACGATTCTTATAAGGTTTCGACGGAAAATTATAAGTGCGAAAAGGAATTTGCAATTCTTTGGTGCATATTAGAAAATAGATTGGAAAGGAAGTGCCTATTTTTACCATCGTAGAATTTGTTGAATTGAAAAACATATTATTATGAAAAAAAGCATTCTTTTTAATCGGACACTGCATCTGGTGTCTTATGTATTACTGTCTCTTACGTCCTGCCTGTTTGTATCCTGCGACAAGGACGATGACTGGGACAAGAACCTGGGAAATAACCTGCTGGAGGGAATCTGGACACGCGAAAGCATATCACAGAAGTTTGTAGCGACCTTCAATGCCGATCACACTTCGTACATCTGTACCTATAATATAGAGACGGAGGCACTCGAACATGTGGATTTGCAGGGCAAATATCGTGTGGTGGATGAATCGGTATTGATTTATCAGAGCGGAGACAAGCATCGGTTCAAACTAAGTGAGGACGGCAATACGGTAGAGATCACTTACGGATATGATACGGGCAGTCCGGAAACGGAGAAAACATATACCTATCAGCGGTTTGTTGAAGTGCAGGAACCGGAGCCGGAACCCGAAGAAAAGGAACTTGAGTTTGCAGACGTGAATGCCGCAAAAGCCACTCTGGGTAGTTTGAAAGCCGGTGCTTCGGTAACGGTGGGAATGAGTAACTGGGAAGATGTGGTGGTAACGAAAGTCAGCCTGCGTAAGCAGCTTACTATCGAAGATACTCCGATGACCAACAGTAGTCTGGCAAGTGGAAATCTGACTTTCACCGTTCCGGAGAATATGCCGGTAGGCTCTTATTCTTTGATAGTGGCTTACACGGTGAATGGCAAAGCGAAAGAGGTGATGTTTGATGCGGTAACTTGCACGGTGAAAGAAGAGGTGACGCCTCCCGAACCCGGAGCCAAAGTGTTGGTGTTCAAAAATCAAATGATGGGAAGTGCGCAGAATCGTGATTTCGGCTGTCTGTTGACAGTGACCGATGCCGGCCAGTTGGATATACAGACTGCCTGCTACATGAACGACGATCCTACATTAAATGCCGACGAGAACAAGAAACGCCGTTCGGAGATAGATTTGATTGCAAACACTTATTCCGGTCCTGCTTTTGCTTTTGGTAATTTCGATAAGATTGCTCATAATCTTAGGAACTTCAGATGTAACGGGACGAATCTTTTCACAACGTCCAAAGATGATGCCAAGGATAAAGAGACTGCTATCACGATGTTCCCGGGATATGCCGATATTCAGACTAAATTCCTGGTGCTTCAGGAAAGCATCGAAAAGGAGAAGAACATTATAGATTTAGTCAGAAACGATCAGTTGGCGGAAATTTCGGAAACGGCGACTCCGGCTTTGTTCGATGGAACTTCGAAGATAGACCGTATCACTGTGCAGAGCATCAAGCCTGGTGAGTCTGTGGGAAGAGACCGGTTTGATCTGAATGGCGTAGTTGTTTTCAAGAGTTCTAAGAACGGTAAGATAGGTATTATGCTGATTCGTCAGATCAATGAACTGGATGGCTCCAATGATGCTGCCGACGCTACCATCGTTTTCGACCTTTATTATCAGAAATAAGTGTTTTATCCAAACTAAATAAAATATCGAATGATGAAGAAAGTATGTTTATTGGTAATCATGGTTGCTGTTGCTCTGATGGGGCATGCACAATCCTTGAGGAATAATTTGTTGAAAGGGTATAAACCCGGGGATCAGTTGGAAAAGGGAGTTTATACGAGCGATCAGGATACACCGCGTTTCAATACCTGGTATGGTGCGTTCAATGCGAAAGCGGTGGAAGTGGAAGAGGGACCTGTTATCGGTGAGCCGCTTTCTTATAAAGGTTACAATGAGAGCGGACCGTCGATTAATCTGGCGGGCGAAGGGCAGTTGAACCGGGTGAGTGTTTATCCGTTGACGAAGAGTAATAAGGAGTATGCCCGTGGTGCGTATTATCTGGCTTTTCTGGTCAATTTCGAGAAACTGGGTTCCACTAAGTTTTATGATTTTGCAGGCTTGGATATTAATCCGCTTAGCAGGGCTGTGCGCGGCAAAGTGTTTGTGGCCGGTGAAGGGAAAGACAAGATTAAATTCGGTGTGGCGGTACGTACGGATTGTACCGAGGGTACTGAAACTTACGATTACAACCAGACGCATTTATTGGTACTGAAAGTGGATTACGACAAGAAGCAGGCTGTTTTGTATGTCAATCCGGATTTGAGTCAGGGCGAACCGGCAAATGGGCTGGTTGCAAATGCCGAAGGAGATGAACTGAAAAACGGGCTGAAGTCAATCTATTACAGGTATCGCAAGAACTATAAAGGAAACATCGGTAACTTCCGTTTTGCAACGACATGGGATGCGGTAATCGGTAAATAGACATCTCACAGGTTGAAACTCCTCTAAAGAAAATCCCCTTATTTCTCCCTTTTAATTGATAAGACAGGGTTGAAATAAGGGGATTGTTGTATGTAATTGACAGGTAATGCGTCAACTTCTTTTGCGCAACTTCTTTAATGATAAAGTCTTCCCGTCCGCTTGCGTAATTCCAGTTGTGCTTCGAAGAGAGAGGCAGGTGATACGGTGGCATTGGCCCTTACCCAAACACCGTCCGGACGAACCGGATTCTTAAAGTCTCCTGCATGTTTGGTTCCTTTAGTTCCTATACTATAATTCTTCGCCGATACCCAGGGATTCTGAACACATACTTCTTTGGCGGTGCAGTTCCAGAGTACCTGATTGGCTCCGGCCCAACCGTGTCCTGTTCCCCAGTTACTGCGATCCTGTATATTGATCGGACCGTCGCTGTTGATGTTGTCATAGAGCGTGCCTACATTCCAACGCTGGTGAGGGCCTGTGTCTCCATGTGCATTCCGTATGTTGACTCTGACAAATGCGTTAGGACCGACTCCCTTGCTACCCGTAACACAGTCATGGCGTCCCTCGGTGGCTTCACAGTCTATCACTAAGCATTGTTGTGCCTGATTCATATTGTAAGAATAGCGTCTTCCACCGGTAATGATGGATTTTGCATCCAGGCATTTGCAGTCTTTCACTGTTACATACCGGGTTCCGGAGTTCAAACTAACCAGTCCGTTGCCGAAATACCTGGAAGTGATATTGCGCACCCAGCTCTGCTCCATCTTATTAAATTCTATGGCAACCCATCCGTGGTCTTCATCGGTATCAGACGTATATTCGCTTTCTATCAGCATATCCTCAACTCCACACCGGTTGATTCTTCCTTTGAAGCTCGATTTGAATACGGCACCTTTATTATATGGGGTTTCCATAGCCATCATGATGGGATTGTCGAAGTGCAGCGCATCGTTTATAATATGAGTGATGGTGCGTTCGTAGCTTAGGTTGTAGCTTTCGGGAGTCCATTGTACAATAGGGTCTCCGGTGGTTCTTTCCGGAATCTGATTCATTTTCAGATCACTGATCCACTGGGCGGTTCCGGGACGATAGATGGTCACTTCATCTCCTACTTGAAAAGAGGACGGATTTAAAACCCTCACCCAGAACTGGCCTACCGGAACGTAATCATCCTTTATATTGAATAGAGAAGGACTACTGGGAGAAGAAGAACCCGTACCCTCGAATTTAATGAGAGTTCTTTGTCCTTTTCCTGCAGCAATCAATACGGTTCCCGTTTTAGAATCTTCTCCTTCACCACGAAGTACGATTCCCGATGATCGGATGTTCAACGTTCCTGAAATGCTGTAACGTCCTTTTTTCAGGAGGATGGCTCCTTTGAAACCATTGGTTGCGGAAGTGATTTGAGCCACTTTGTCGATTGCATTTTGGATTAACCGGGTGGCATCTGCCCCGTTTGCGGGTGCTTCGATGGTTTCTACCACTTTTACATCGGGAATCTCCTGCTCGCTACCCATATAGCCGATATTACTGAAATCAGGCAGAATATTCCCCTGTTCATCGGTTAATGAAGAAAGAGGCAGATCTGAATCCACTTGCGGATAAGTGGGCGTGGTGGAGGATGAGGCTGCCCTCTGATAGACTTCCACTCTTTTTTCAGCGGAGCCGGAAGAGATGATTAACCGGGTCAGGCGTTCTTTCCCGGTTTGATTGGCGTCTGTGGATACGGACAGGACAGAGGGTGCATTTTCTTTCATCTTGTAATGACACCATTCTCCCCCTTTGGCCACTGTGACGGTCCATTCCCCTGAAGATTCTATCTGCAGTTCCTGCGTCTCTCCCGTACCGTTAAAGTAGAGCACATCTGCATTGACTTGAATGGATGCGGTTTCTTCATCGGAACATGCCTGTAAGTTTCCCGCTAAAAAGAGTAATAGTCCCAAGAGTTTTACTTTTATACTTTGTAGTGCCAAAGTATGAATGAGTTTTTTCATGATAGTGTGTTTTTTGAGTAAATAGTATGATAATAATTCATCTTTTCCGGACGGTGATTCGTAGGAGTTTTTGATAGAAACAAAGGTAGATAATCTTATAGAGACTGTTTTTTGATATTGAACCAAATAGTTGCAATAATATCCCAAAGAAGAACTGCCAACTTCTTTTGGGTGTTTTCATGAGGTAAAAGATGTATTTTTCGAGGGAATAAGTACAGGATGGACATGACTCCCCATTATTAAACATTTGTTCTATATAAATAGATAAGCGGTGGCTAAATTTGCATCGTTATTAACTGCATAATATGATGAAAACATTAATCTATCTTGTTCCTACATTGTCTTTGGTAGGTTGTACCTCGCAGCAAGTAGAAGAAAAACCGAATGTGATTGTGATTCTTGCCGATGATCTGGGATTTGGCGATGTCAGCGCTTATGGATCGACTACCATTCATACCCCGAATATCGACAGTCTGGCTCATGGAGGAGTCTGCTTCACGAATGGATATGCCACTTCGGCGACGTCTACTCCCAGTCGTTATGCCTTGATGACCGGAATGTATCCGTGGAAAAATAAGGATGCAAAAATCCTGCCTGGCGATGCTCCTCTTATCATCAATGAGCATCAGTTCACTTTGCCAAAGATGATGCAGCAATGTGGTTATGTGACCGGAGCTATCGGAAAATGGCATTTGGGTATGGGCGACGGGAATGTCAACTGGAATGAAACCGTCAAACCGGGTGCCAGGGAAATCGGTTTCGATTACTCTTGCCTGATTGCGGCAACCAATGACCGTGTGCCGACCGTTTACGTGGAAAACGGCGATGTCGTGGGACTCGATCCGGCTGATCCCATCGAAGTAAGTTACGAGAAGAATTTTGAAGGAGAACCGACTGCCATCTCTCACCCGGAGATGCTGAAGATGCAGTGGGCACACGGACACAATAACTCCATAGTAAATGGAATACCCCGTATCGGTTATATGAAAGGCGGTCAGAAAGCCCGTTGGAAAGACGAGGACATGGCCGACTATTTTGTAGATAAGGTGAAGAATTTTGTAACCGAACACAAGGATGCTCCCTTCTTCTTGTACTACGGCCTGCACGAACCTCATGTACCCCGCGCTCCCCACCAGCGTTTTGTGGGCAAAACAACCATGGGACCTCGTGGTGATGCTATCGTTGAGGCGGACTGGTGTGTCGGTGAATTGCTTGCTCACCTGAAGAAAGAAGGATTGTTGGAAAACACACTGATTATCTTCTCCAGCGATAACGGTCCTGTATTGAATGACGGTTACAAAGACGGTGCTCCGGAGTTGGCAGGCAATCATCTTCCTGCAGGAGGACTTCGCGGAGGCAAGTACAGTCTGTTTGATGGCGGTACGCATATTCCTTTGTTTGTCTATTGGAAAGGAAAGATTCAGCCGGTTGTATCTGATGCGCTGGTTTGCCAGGTGGATATCCTTGCTTCTTTGGGTTCAATGGTACATGCCGATTTGCCGGAAGGGCTGGATAGCCGGAATTACCTCGATGCTTTCTTCGGAAAAGCTTCAACTGCCCGCAAAGATGTAGTATTGGAAGCACAGGGACGTATGGCTTACCGTTCGGGTGACTGGATTATGATGCCTCCTTATAAAGGTTCCGAACGCAACCTGACCGGAAATGAATTAGGCAACCTGGGTGAATACGGATTGTTCAATGTAAAAGCCGACCGGACTCAACATCAGAACGAGGCGGCCCAACACCCCCAACTTCTGGATTCTCTGAAACAGAATTTCTTTGCCGAAGTGGATGGTTATTATCGCAGTGAAGTAGAAGAAGAACCATTAAAATAAGGTCAAATGTTTATTCTGAACATAAATCCAGTTGATAAAACAATCGTTCTATTCTAGCGGGATTTATTTCTCTACCTTTGTTCTGTTCGATGTCGGACAATTAACCTTGAAGTATGTATATGAAAATGAAAGCTTTTTTAATGTTTGTATTGCTGTTCTTATGTTCAATGGGAACAAAGGCGCAGGATTTGGGGGCGAACTATAATGAAAATATAGACTACCCGATTACGGAAATAGAGATGCTGAAGCAGTCGAAAGTGAATTGGGTGAGAGGGTTTGTCAATATCCCCACTCTGTTTCTTCAAAATGAAAACGGGAAGATTGTAGGTGTGAAAGAAGAAGCCATCAAGACACATATTCCCACACTGAAATTTATCCAGGCCAAGAAAGCGTTGGGCGACCGCGTGAAGTTCATATTAAGCCTGAAAATACCTTTTGAATTATATACCGATACGGTTCCCAAAGTAGGGACGAAGGAGATGGAGTACATATTCCGGGCAACGGAAGTGTTACTGCAAACTTATCAGATGGCGCAGAATATTGACATTTTGGTTATGGGTAACGAACCGGAGTGGGAAAATGCATTGGATACCGACCTCTGTCATGCCGACGGTGATGATTACCGGGCATTTCTGAATGAGTTTGCCAATCGGCTGACTACTTGGAAGCAGGCGAACGGCTGGACATTTGATATTTATGCCGGGGCATTGAACCGTGTGTCCGAGTTGCCGAAGAGCGAAACGGTGCCTGCGGTAGTCTCTGTGGTTAATAACAATCCTAATGTGGTGGGACTCGACCTGCATGTTCACGCATTGAATATCAATCAGGCGGAAGATGATTTCCGGATCATCCGCAATAAGTACGGTGTAACCAAAAAACTGATTTGCACGGAATTCTCTATGGTGCGTGCGTTGAATCCTCATGTGGCCGATGCGTTGGGAGAATGGGGAACCAAGAATGGTTATACAGCCGGAATGAAAATCTACGAATATCTTAATCTGATAGCTGAAAAGGCGAATGCCGGTACACCGGTTAGTGCTACCGAGTTCAAGAGTCTTTTTGAGAGTTACTCCTGGTATCCGAAGAATTGGTATAAGACTTTTTATGAGGTATTCAAGAAATATGATACGTATGCCATTACCGGGCGTTTTAGCGTTGTTCCCGGTGGGGCGAGAGCTGTTTACGATGCGAATACTGAAATGTGGGAGCTTGGAGGAATTTATTTTTCCCGTTATTTAGGACTGGATGCAAACGGGTTCTACAATCCCAATCCATTATTATATCCTGATTTCATCGCTGCTCAAAATGGGCTGGCTATTTCCAGTCTTGTCGAAGGGCAACAGGAGTTATTTATTAGTTGGGGTAACGGAGCTGATAAGACGGGAGTGTTGTCGGTGACAGACAAGGACGGTACAGAGGTAGTACGTCAGTCGCTTGATTCGGAAAGCGATTATACACTGGTTGAAAATCTTGTTCCCGGCACAACATATCATGTAGCGTTGCTGAAGTCGGATGACAGTGTGTTGTGGGAAGATGATGTCAAAACTAAGCTTGTGACGGGAGAGTTTCCTTTGTTGAAATATCAGCAAGTGGATGGATATGCGTTGGTGCAACTGTTGAATTTGCCGGCTGATGCCGCTTCTTACAAGTTGAAAGTGGATGGACGGGAAATCGATATAGTGAATAAGAACCTGAACGGACAAGTGCTTACGGCCGAAGTGACTTATAAGGATGGATCGGTAGAAACATTGTCGGCAACCATTAGAAAGTAATTATCTTAAATTTATTCGTTTATGAAAGTAATATATGTATTATTGGCATGCCTGTTGGTTTTCGCCTCTTGCGCAGAAACGGATTATGCTGAAAACGGGGTTGATAGAAAGGATATAACGGGATATACCGAAATAGGATTTTATAGTCTGGATGGAGTTTGTACTTTTGCGGAGCAGGAACAGGTTCAGGCTGCAATCAATTCCAAGCGCCTGACTTATCGTTTGCAGAATTCGGATCAAAGCAAATACATTCATGTGAAGTTTACCGGGAAACCTGCAACTGTCGGTCAGAAAATAAGGGTGGCATTCTCATTCCGGGGAGTTTCTTTCCTCAAAGAAGAGATGGAGATTGAAGTAGTTCGGATAGATGGTGGAAAAGTGTGGTTGTCAGGTGACAATGTTGGTATGGTAATCCCTGTTTTTTAATCATTAAAAAAGAATTGAATTATGAAAAGATATATTCCTATTGCAGCGTCGTTGATGGCGTTTTCATTGGTTTCCTGTGGTGAAGTTATGGATTTGACGCAGCCGGAAAAGGCGGAAGTTACTTATTCCGGTATCACTTTGTCACTTAATCAGACTGGCAAGTATGACCTATATCTGGATGAGCCTGAATATGAATATACCATTATGGTAGAGAAGAGCCATTGCGAAAAGGAAGCGAAAGCGGAATTTGCAGTAGTCGATGCCCACTCGTTTGGCGAGGAATACACGCTATTGCCTGCGGCTAACTATGACCTGGATGCCAACAGTCTCGACTTCAAAGGTGACGATGTGTTGCATGCTGTCGGTTTGCGTTTCCATGATCTTACTACGCTGGACAACACCAAGAAATACGTGCTCGGTCTGAAACTGAAGTCTGACGATCTTGCCGTCAACGAAGAGAAGAGTACCATGACTTTCTATCTGCAACAAAAACAGGGTGGTATCGGTAATCCATATATCATCACTGCGCCCAAAGACTTGGCCAAGCTCGGTGAATATCTCAAAGACGGACAGACTACTTACGTACGTCTGGGTGCGGACATCGACCTGCAAGGGATGGACTGGACTCCGGTGGAAGCCACTGCTGTCAGACCTGTGGATTTCGACGGCTGCGGACACGTTATCAATAATCTGAAAATTACATCTTCTTCATCCGGTTATCAGGGCTTCTTCGGTATGTTGACGGGACGATGTGCCAATGTGACGTTTACGAACGCGCAAGTTACCGCTGATAAAAAGCTTGCGGGTATTGTAGCCGGGCAGGCAGGTAACGTTTCCGGTGCGGGTATAGTGGAAAATGTTCGGGTATCGGGCACTATCAATTTAACTTCGGGAAACAATGCATGGGATGACGGTCAGGCAGGCGGTATCTGCGGACGACTTCACGGAGCAGAAAGTAAGATTTATCAATGTGGTTCGGAGACGAAGATTACCGCTTTGTGGTCGGCAGGTGGTATTTGCGGTGAAGTGCGTGAGGGAGCTGCTATAGAACAGTGTTATCATATAGGTGATATCACTACCCAGTCATGCGTCGGCGGTATTGCCAGCCGGTTACTTGGAAGTACTATTTCCCACTGCTATTCACACGGAGTGATGAAAGCGGTTCCCATGGTGGTAGCTAATCCGGGTGGTGGTATTGCAGGATGGGTGCAACCGATGTCCGGTGCTTCTACAACCTCTACTATATCTTACTGCTGGAGCGATTGCGATGTATCGGCACAAAATCAGGTGGGAGGTATCATGGGTAATGCCAACAATACTACCGGGAGCGGCATTACCGTTCATCACTGTGTGGCATGGAATACATATTTATTCTCTCAAGCCGCGCCAAAATCGGGTAAGGTGTGCGGACGGTATAGCCAGAATGTAGCTTATTCCTGTTACGCTAATCCTATGATGGAATGTGTTTTCTCTGGTAATCCCGCACTGCCTGACCAGGCCAGCGTAAACGTGGGTACTATCACTACGGTAGATCGTTACAACGGTCTGACTACGATCAGTAACTTGATGGAAGCCGTTCGTACCCTCGACTGGGATAATTCTATATGGAACCTTGACGGTGAACAACCCCGTTTGGCATGGGAACTGAATTAACAGGAAATAGCATAATAATTATAGACTGATGAATACATTCAATAAAATCCTCTTACGAATGACACTTGCTTTGGGAGCGACATTGATGTCCGTCTCCCAACTGCAGGCTGACGATTGGAAAGAAATATCTTTTGCCGACCCTACTATCTTTGTAGAGAACGGAAAGTATTACCTCACCGGTACGCGCAACCAGGAACCGCTGGGCTTTTCCATTCTCGAATCGACCGATTTGGAGCATTGGACAGTGCCCAACGGTAGTTCCCTGCAACTGATTCTTCGGAAAGGTGACCGCACGTATGGCGAAAAAGGGTTCTGGGCACCTCAATATTTTAAGGAAAAAGGAACCTATTATTTCACTTATACCGCCAATGAGCAAACGGTGATTGCTTCTTCAAAATCGGTATTCGGTCCTTTCCGGCAGAAAGAAGTCAGACCGATAGACGCTTCCGCCAAAAATATCGACTCCTTTCTGTTTAAGGATGATGATGGGAAATACTACCTGTATCATGTCCGCTTTAATAAAGGAAATTACCTTTGGGTAGCCGAGTTTGACATGAAGAAGGGAAGCATCAAACCGGAAACGTTGAAACAATGTATGGACTGCACGGAGCCTTGGGAAAAGACTCCAAACTACAAGTCCGCACCGGTGATGGAAGGACCGACAGTAATGAAGTGGGACGGGGTGTATTACTTGTTCTATTCCGCCAATCATTTTATGAATATTGACTATGCGGTGGGCTATGCTACTGCTACTTCTCCTTTCGGTCCGTGGAAGAAGCATCCGAACAGTCCGATCATTCATCGTAGCCTGGTAGGAGAAAACGGATCGGGACATGGAGATGTGTTTAAAGGGCTGGATGGAAAATACTATTATGTCTATCATGTCCATCGTTCGGATTCTACCGTGCAGCCTCGTAAAACACGTATTGTTCCGCTCATCCTGGAGAAAGGAAATGACGGCTTATACAGCATCACCGTAGATAAAGAACACGTCATAAAGCCAATGTGGAAGTGATTTGTTCAGAAATGTAGTAGAGAAATCTATTTTGCACATTTGTACGGGTTTTAAGGAGATTCTTCCCTTTTATTTGAAGATTTTCCCGCTTAATTTGTGCTATGAGATAAAGAATTTGTTAACAGTTAAAAATAATGTTTATGAAAAGGAACAGACTTTATTTTTCTTTCTTCTGTCTTTGTTGCTTTTTGCTTTGTACATTGAGTGTGCATGCACAACAAATCTATTGGAAGGGACAAGTGAAGGATGCAGTATCCGGCGAACCGATGATTGGTGTCAGCGTTCGCGTGAAGGGTACAGGCAGCGGTACGATTACTGATTTTGACGGTAATTTTTCCGTGAAAGCATCGAAAGGAGACATACTTGTCATTTCTTATGTGGGCTATAAAACTCTGGAACTGGATTTAAAGAATAAGACAACGTTGGGAGTCATCTCTTTGGGAGAGGATGCGGAGACACTGGAGGAAGTTGTAGTGGTAGGATATGGTGTTCAGAAAAAGGTATCCAGTGTGGGTTCCATTGCTACGGCAAAGGGAGACGACTTGTTAAAGGTAGGTAGCGTGAACTCCGTGTCCGAAGCTTTGCAAGGTCAGATGCCCGGTGTGGTTGCCATCAACTCTACTTCGAAGCCGGGAGCCGACAAGGCCTCTTTGTTGATTCGCGGTAAGTCTACTTGGGGAGAAGCTGCTCCGCTTGTGTTGGTGGACGGTATCGAGCGTGATTTCAATGATGTCGATGTGAACGAAATAGAATCCATTTCTGTATTGAAAGATGCTTCGGCCACTGCTGTTTACGGTGTGAAAGGTGCGAACGGCGTTATCTTGCTTACCACCAAGCGGGGACTGGAACAGAAACCGGAGATTTCATTCACTGCCAACTTTGGTTTCAAACAACCGTCTGCCGCTCCCGAATGGTCGGACTATGTGACTTCCATGAAACAGTATAACAGAGCCCAGGCGAATGATGCCAACTGGGGGGCACTGGTTCCCGAATCTACTATTGCCGCATGGGAAAATGCGTATGCTACCGGAAACTATGGCCCTTACAATGACGCTTTCCCGCAAGTGGACTGGTGGAAAGAAATGGTAAAGAATGTAGGTTACGAGCAGAACTACAACCTGAATGTGCGGGGTGGTACGAAGAAAATGAGTTATTTCGTTTCTTTGGGTTATCTGCATGACGGCGATATCTTTAATACGACCAAACAGGAGGAATTTGATCCTTCTTTCTCCTATCGCCGCTATAACTGGCGTAGTAATTTCGACTTCAATATAACGAATACTACCAAACTGTCATTCAATGTGGCCGGTAAGATGGGTTATCAGAATCAACCGTCCTATTATGAGAATGTCGATTCTCCGGATGAACGCTTTTTCGGAACGTTCTTCACAGCTCCGAGTAATGAGTTTCCGATTAAATACAGCAATGGAATATGGGGAGACGGGTTAAGTTCCGATCAGAACATTGTCTGTCTGATGACAGAAGGGGGGAGTCGTAACATTAAGCAACACCAAGGTTTCTATGACGTGATCCTGAATCAGAAACTGGACTTTGTCACTAAAGGATTATCATTGAAAGCATCCTTGTCTTATACCACTTCTTCATCATGGAGTACCCAGATTATGCCGGGTAAGATTCTGGGTAAAGATGATTTGGTTGCTCAACGTACGCATATCCGTATCAATCGTGTGTATGATTATGCCAATCCTATTTACAATCCCGATGGAACCATTACTTATAATTATACGGAGAAACGCTATCCGGATGAAAATGCCCCTGGAGATTTACCTGTCGGTGGTGCTTATGACGGATTCAAGGCTTACGGACGTAAGTTGTATTATGAAGTGGCATTGAATTACAACCGTCAGTTTGGCGACCATGATGTAAGTGCCTTGTTTGTGTTCAACCGTAAGATGAACGAATCGACTAGTGATAATGTGGCCGTTATGAACTTCCCGGCTTATGAAGAAGACTGGGTGGGTCGTGTGACTTACAACTTCAAAGAACGTTACCTGGCCGAGTTTAACGGTGCTTATACCGGCTCGGAAAAATTTGCTCCGGGACACCGCTTCGGTTTTTTCCCGTCCGCTTCTATCGGTTGGCGTATCAGTGAAGAGCCTTGGGTAAAGAAATGGACCAAAGGAATACTGACCAACCTGAAAGTGCGTTATTCGTATGGTGTGGTGGGTAATGATAAAGGTGCTACCCGTTTCAACTATATTCAGAAATTCGAGCAACTCTCCGAAAATACACAGTTCGGTAAATATCAGACCAGTAATTGGGGACCTTTGTATAAAGAAGGCAAGCTGGCCGACCCGGATGCTACCTGGGAAGAATCCGTTAAACAGAATATCGGTATCGAGATAGGTTTGTGGGGCAAGTTGAACTTTACGTTGGATTTATTCGATGAAAAGCGTAATAACATTCTGATGACGCGTAACACGATTCCGTCTTGGGCGGACAGTGGTATCGCTTTCCCGCAGGTGAATCTGGGTAAGACGAAAAATCACGGTCTCGAACTGGATATTGCCTGGAACGACCGGATTGGAAAGTTCAATTATTACGCGAAATTCAATTTTGCCACCAGCGAGAACCGTATCGTCTTTATTGACGACCCGAAGAATCAGAG
This sequence comes from Bacteroides sp. D2, assembly GCF_025147085.1. NCBI lineage: Bacteria > Pseudomonadati > Bacteroidota > Bacteroidia > Bacteroidales > Bacteroidaceae > Bacteroides > Bacteroides sp. D2. Next base: position 1,526,670 of record NZ_CP102261.1, read on the forward strand.
TGAATATCTGAAGAAAGCCGGGAAATCAATCGGATACGTAAACAAGTACCTGGCAACAGGTAACTTCCAGTCGTTGGACGATATCTATAACTCGGCGCAGTCTACTATTGCCAACGGTGCACACAACACACTGATTCCCGGTGACTTGTATTACATTGATTACAACGGAGACGGCATGATCGATGCCAAAGATATGGTTCCGATGAAAGACCTGAACTATCCGGTAACTACCCTCGGATTTACACTGGGAGGTTCTTACAAAGGATTCGGATTCAATATGTTGTGGTACAGTGCCATGGATGTTTATAAGGAAGCGATTCCGTCTTACTTATGGGATTTCCCTGCAGGTAACATCAAAGCTCAACCCAATACATTGAACACATGGACAGCCGATGCCCCGATTCAGAGCGGAGCCGTTCGCCCTAGTATTCATGTACAGAGAAACTACAACTCGGTGGGCAGTACTTATACGTATACCAACCATGCTTATCTTCGTCTGAAGAATCTGGAAGTGAATTATGAGATTCCGAAACGCTGGCTACAACCTGTGCATCTGACAAAGCTGCAGATATATATCAACGGTACCAATCTGCTGACATTCTCGAAAGGCGATTCACGTCGTGACCCGGAGCATTCGGGACAGAATGTGTATCCGATGGTGAGACGTTATAATATTGGTTTTAGATTAGGATTATGAGACACTTTAAATTTACTGATATGAGAAGACATAAGTTGAATTGGATATGGATCATTATGCTGGGGTTGTTTTTCGGAAGTTGTGAGGACTACCTGGACCGCTCCCCTGATGACGGACTTTCCGAAGATGATGTTTATAAAGACTATAACAGCTTATTAGGGTTCATGGACCGCATTTTTCTGAATGGTGATATATTAATCTTCACACATGGTATCAACTCCTATTCAAATACGTATGTAACGGTAGGTAATTTATCCGATGAATATGCGTCTGTCCGCGATGATGACCCGTCGAAGTTTGTCAATGCAGGCAACTGGCTGGAGAATGCGAGTACACGTTTCGAAATAGGAAGTAAAAGTGATGGAGCGAATTTTAAAAGTGCTATTTCGCGTGCTTATACCGGACTTCGTATCGTGAACCGTGTGATTAACGGAGTCGATCAGGTGAAATCGATTACGGAAGACCAGAAAAGAAAATTGCTGGGACAGGCTCATTTCCTGCGTGCCTATTTCTATTTTGAAATTATCAAACGATATGGTGGAATGCCTATCTTTGACCAGCTTTGGGGAGCATCGGACGACTTCGACTTCCCCCGTAAAACTTATCAGGAATCCAATGCCTGGATGCAGACTGATCTGGATAAAGCCATTGAATATTTGCCATTAAGCTGGTCGGATGTAGAACACGGACGGCCTGACAGAGTGGGTGCTATGGCATTAAAAGCAATGACACAACTTTATGCGGCCAGCCCTTTGATGCAGAATGACCTGAATTCGATTGAAAACAAAGGATATGGAAAAGAAATGGCTGCCGAGGCTGCCCGTAGTGCGCAGAAGGCTATCAATGCTATCGAAAGCCACGAATATTATCGTCTGATGAATCATGACGAATACCGCAGTATTCAGTTAATGCCTAATTCCAACCAGTTCGCACAGCCGGAATACTTATGGTTCCTGCGTTGGCACCACGGCAACTGGTCGGCTTTCGTCAGAGCGCAGTGGTTGACGCAACCTTATGATAACAAGACCGGTGCCGAAGGTACTCCTTATAATGCTCCGACACAAAATGCGGTAGATATGTACGAACGCATGGGAGCTGATGGCAAGTACTATCCGATCACTGATCCGCGTTCCGGTTATGATGCGGTAAAAACTACCGATCCTTACTCGGATAGAGATCCTCGTCTCACTAACAATATCCTTGTCCCTGGTGAACAGTGGGGAAAGAATTTGCAGGGTGTTCCTTATTATGTGACCACTTATTCGGGCGGTTATTCCGAGAACTTTATTTCTACCAACCAGTTTACGAGAGGTTCCCAGCAAACCGGATATATGTGTAAGAAGTTTATCTGGCCGGAAGCAAGTGTTCCTTTGTTTGGTGATGCAGGTTTCCAGTTATATCGCTTGGTGGCTGTGTACATTCGCGTTTCACAGGTTTATCTGGATATGGCAGAGGCTTCTTATGAAGCGACAGGTGATCCGGATGCAATAGTGACAGGTTGTACGATGTCGGCCCGTCAGGCATTGAATAAAATCCGCGTAAGGGCCGGAATCGGTGAACTGCCGGATGGAGTGGACTTTAGAGAAGCTTATCGCCGGGAACGTAGTGTGGAATTGATGTTCGAAGGACACCGCTGGTACGATATCCGCCGTTGGATGATTGCTGAAGACTTGTTTAAGGGTGAATATCCGATTATGGGCGTTAAAGCCACCCCGATCAACCATTCTTATACTCCCGACCAGTTGAAAGTGGAAAAAGCCTGTACTTATAAGTTGACCGACTTCACTTATGAGTATGTTCCGGTGAGGACAGCCGTGCGGACGTTTAACAAGCGTAATTATTGGTATCCGCTACCGATGGATGAAGTGGCGGCTTTGGATAATCTTCAACAGAATCCCGGATGGTGATACCTAAAATAAAGAAAAGTATATGAGAAACAATAATAGATATATAAGACTGATAGGGCTGATATTTGTCCTTATCGTTGGCTCTAATCTGACTTTCGCGCAGAATAAATCAAAGAGAAAGTCGGCGAAGAAGCCTCTGGTGGAAATAGTTTCTATTGTTACCGACGAGAAAGGTAGCCCGTTGAAGAATGTTTCTATCATTTGTGGAGAAGGTGCAGTCGTTCTATATACAGATGCAAAAGGACGTTTTCAGACGAAAGTGGAGAATGATGCAACCGTCATGGTCGAAGCTTTGGGATATGAGGATAAGGTGTATAAACTGTCGGGCAGCAATATAGTGCCTGAAAAGATTGTTCTGAAGAAAGAACCCCTGTTCCTGACTGAAGAATCGCTGGTGAACAGAGCCGATGGCGGAAAGACATATAAAGGAAATGAAGTAGGTGCAACGAGCGTACTGGAGAACGGACAGTTCGGAACATTTCCGGATTTGACTCTGACGAATATGCTGCAAGGTAAAATGTTAGGTTTACAGGTCCGCTCTACGGTCAGCGGATTGGGAAATAATACGCCTGATTTATTTATCCGTGGCCAGCATGGTATGTCGGAGAATACGGCTATCGTTATTATCGACGGTGTGGAGCGTCCGGCAGCGGATTTGATTCCTGAAGAAATCGAACGTATCGAGTTGCTGAAAGATGCCACTGCCAAGATTCTCTACGGAGCACGTGCGGCGAATGGTGTGCTGTGGGTGACTACTCGCAGAGGAAAGGCCAACCGCCGTATTTATAATGCCACTGCCGAAGTAGGAGTGGTGCAGATGACACGCACACCGGATTTCCTGAATTCCTATCAGTATGCTAATCTGTATAATGAAGCGCGTGCCAATGACGGGATGACTCCTTACTATAACCAAAAACAACTGGAAGGATATAAAAACTCCAAAGGAGCCAATGACCTGCTCTACCCGAACGTCGATCTGGCCGACCAGCTATTGAACCAGAACGCTAATTACCGGAAAGTTTCATTCGATATGACGGGTGGTACTGACAGGGTGCGTTATGCGCTGATTGCCGGATATGTAGGAGGGAGCGGATTTGAAGACGTTGGCTATACTCCGCAACTGAACCGCCTGACGCTTCGCGGAAACCTCGACTTCAACGTAACGGATTTCCTGACTATATCTGCAGACGTGGCCGGACGTATGGAAATGCGTAAATGGGGGCAACTGGACTGCGGACAGGTATTTACGGCCTTGTCTACTCATCGTCCGAATGAATACCCGCTGACAATGTCACCGGAAGAAACCGGACTGGCAGGCGGTTCGGACGGGATTCCTTTATTCGGTGCAAGTCTCCGGCAGCCGATGAATGCTTATGCGGAAACCATGTACGGAGGATATACAGACGAACGCTATACACGCAGCCAGACCAATATCGGTTTGAAATTTGATCTTGATATGCTGACAAAAGGATTGAAAGCCGGTGCTTTCCTTTCTTTCGACAACTATGATTACTTACAACTCTCTTTGAGCAAAGTCTATCCGACGTATGCCATCAAGACATACCGTGACTTTGCCGGTGAGGAACAAATCATGTACACCCAGATGAAGAAAACAGATGTAGCCACTTCACAAAGCCGGAAGTCGACTACCTTGCAACAGACATTGGGATGGAATGCTTTTGCCGGTTATGAGAATACATTCAATCAAAAACACGATGTATCGGCACGCCTGACTTATATGTACTCGAAAACAACCAATCAGGGAGTGACCCAGGACATCATCAATGCCAACTACGCATTGCGCCTGAACTATATGTACGACCATCGTTATGCTGTGGAAGCCGATATGGCATTGATGGGAAGCAACCGTTTCAAACCGGGAAACAAATATTTCTTCTCTGCTGCGGGTGGTCTTGCCTGGATTCTAAGCAATGAAGATTTCCTGAAAGACAATGAATACGTGAACTTCCTGAAACTGAAAACGAGTGCCGGTATTCTGGGATATGACAGAAGCACGGAACATTTATTGTATGAACGTGCCTGGGCACAGGACGGCAGTTTCCGGTTCGGAACAACGAACAACGGTGCTACGGCTTACTATTCTACTTTTGTCCGTGCAGGCAATCCGAACCTGAAATGGGAAAAGGCGGCAGAATGGAATATCGGTGTGGAAGGTCTGTTCCTGAACAACCGCTTATATACCGAAATAAACTATTTCCGTGAAAAACATACAGACATCATTGGTTCTGTCGATGCATCTTACGGGGATTATACAGGCAACTTTACTTACCAGGATAACATGGGTTCTGTCCTGAATCACGGTATAGAAGGAATGTTCACCTGGAGCGACCGCGTCAACGACTGGTCTTACTCGGTAGGAGCCAATTTCGTATGGTCAAAGAACAAAGTATTGAAATGGAATCAGGTGAAACATGGTGAAGAATACCGCTACACCGTAGGACGCTCTACCGATGCTATGATGGGATTGGTTGCCGAAGGATTATTTGGTAAAGACGTAGCTATCAACGGGCATGCAACCCAGACATTTGCCGATTATCAGGAGGGCGACATCGCCTACCGGGATCTGAATGGTGATAAGGTTATCGATGGTCGTGATGTGAAAGAACTTGGAAACTCATTCCCGCGCACTACACTGGGTATCGACTTCAGCGTAAGCTACAAAGGTTGGGGCTTGTATCTTCAGGGATACTCCGAACTGGGTGTTCACACCTGGGCAACGAATGCCTATTATTGGAACAACGGAGAAAGTAAATACTCCAAACTGGCATTAGACCGTTACCATCCGGTAAACAACCCGACCGGAAGCTATCCTCGTCTGACGACGACTGCCGGTGAGAACAACTTCCGTAATTCTTCCTTCTGGCTGGAGAATACAAGTTTCTTCCGTATGAAGAATGTCGAGTTGAGCTATACGTTCAATCAGTTCTCTCCGAGTTCGGTAGTGAAGAAGATCAAGGTTTTTGCCCGTGGTGCCAACTTGTTCGTGCTTTCTTCCGTGAAGGATCTGGATCCTGAACTGCTGAATGCCGGTGTGACCAACTACCCGGTGACACGTAGCTTTACAGGTGGAGTCTCTTTTGTATTTTAATTTTGAACAATTAATAGATGGCAATATGAAACATATATTAGGAAGTTGCGTTTTAGCAGGTCTGTTTCTCTTTTGTGCTTGTGACGACACATTGGATACCAAGGTGACGTGGCAGATCGGAGACTCCGATACATGGAGAGTCCCGGAGCTTGCTCAAGGCGTACTATATAAAGCTTATAATGGCATAGCCAACCGTCCGGATTGCTTCGAAGATAACTTTCTGGATTGTGCTACTGATAATGCAATGACCAATTTGCGTAGCTCTTCTGTCTATAAATTAAGTATGGGTGGTATGACGGCGTTTAACAATCCGATTGGAAACTGGAGCAATGCATACAACATGCTGAACTATGTAAATTCTTTCCTCGAAAACGGCTTGACCGACCAGGTGCAGTACAACCGTACCGACACGGAAGTGGACAAGCAAATCAAGTTACGTCTGAAAGGTGAATCGTATTTCCTGCGTGCATGGTGGCATTTCGAACTATTGAAGATGTACGGTGGAAAGGGGAAGAATGGAAAAGCATTGGGTATTCCGTTGGCAGATCATTTTATTTCGCAGGAAGAAGCTGCGCAGAATGGTGAATTTCTCCGTCCTACATATCAGGCAACAGTCAATTTTATCGTAAACGATTTGAATAATGCCATCGAACTGTTGCCGAACGCTTATCAGGGAGATGACCTGGAGTTTGGTAATACACAAATTGGGCGTGCCACGAAAGCTGCTGCGGCTGTTCTGAAAAGCCGTGCGCTTTTATACAGTGCCAGCCCAGCCATGCAGGACGATGACGTGACGAAGATTACCGGTATGGGACAATTCGAAATACTGAACCCTACAGTTTACCAGGCAAAATGGGAAGCGGTAGCTAAAGAGATTAATAAGATTCTGGGTATGGAAGGTTTCGGTACTTTTGTTCCTGTCACGGCTTCTTCCATAGCCGATGTTCAGACGGAAAGTTCCGATTATGCTTTCCGCAGGTATTTTAATAACAATCTGCTGGAGGGTTTTCATTTCCCACCATTTTATTATGGAAGTGCCCGTGCTACTCCTTCTCATAATCTGGTAAAGGCTTTTTATGCGAAGAACGGTTATCCGGCAACCGACGTCCGTTCGGGTATCGACTTGTCTGATCCAGACTTTGATATGATGCAGCTCTATGCCGTACTGGATAATCGTTTTGCATTGAATGTTTATTATCACAGTGCTACATTTGGCGATTCCGGTCAGTCGCTGGATATGTCCGAGGGTGGAAAAGATTCCCCGTCGTTTAGCGAGAATGCTACACGTTCCGGTTATTATCTGGCTAAATTCGTATCCAAGAAATCGGCTATGCTGAATCCGATTCAGACGTTAAATTCGGTTCATTACAATCCTTTATTACGGAAATCGGAAGTTCTTCTTAACTTTGCCGAAGCTGCCAATGAGGCATGGGGCAACCCGACGGTGAAAGGGGAGGGATGTCTGTATTCTGCTTATGAAATAATGAAAACAATCCGTTTGCAGGCAGGAGGCATTAACTTTGATCTTTATCTGGATGAAGTAGCTCAAAGTAAGGATTCGTTCAGAAAGCTGATTCAGAATGAACGCCGCTTGGAGTTTGCTTTTGAGAATCATCGCTATTTTGATATGCGGCGCTGGGTATTGCCGTTGAACGAAGAGGTGGAAGGAGTTGCCGTCACCCGCAATGAAGACGGTACATTCAGCTTCAAAGTGCAGAAGGTGGAGCAACGGAAATATGAAGTGAAAAACTATTTCACTCCGCTGCCATATTCAGAGTTGGAAAAGAACAAGAATCTAATTAATAATCAGGGTTGGGAATAACGTGTGGTTGATATAAATACTTATTTACAATGAAGAAACTAAATATATTATGGATAGGGCTGATAAGCGTTCTGATGACTGCTTGTTATGACGATTATGAAAAGGACTACGATAAGAGTGCGGTGTACTTTGCTTCGCAGAAACCTTTGCGGACACTGGTAGCCGACACAGATATGTCGATAAAGGTAGGAGTGGCCATTGGCGGCAAAAGAGAAGTGCATACCGATGATTGGGCTACGTTCGAGATCGATCCGTCTTTATTGGATGGTACGGGCTTGACACTAATGCCGGAAAACTATTATCAGTTGGCTAATCCGAACAAGATGACGATCAGCAACCCGAACCTGGCAATCGCAGATGTGAAAGTGACTTTCTCCGATGCTTTTTATAATGACGATGCCGCTTTGGATAAGCATTATGCCATCCCTTTCCGGTTAGTCGATCATAATCAGGATGAAGTAAGTACCGACGTGAATGGCAATTTGAAGGATTACAGTATTGTAGTTGTCAAGTTTGTCAGCCAGTATCACGGTACCTACTTTGTGAAAGGGAAAGTAACCAACTTATCCACCCAGCAGGTGACTGAATACAATAACAAGGATTTGAGTCAGAATATGACCCGCGACTTTGTTTCATTAGGCAGAAACAAGGTACGTAGACCGGGCTTCGGACAAACGTTGGAAAACAATGAATCGGTGAATCTGACAGTCAATCCAGATGGAAGTGTAACTATCGAGGCTGGGGGAAGTGTCGCTATCGCAGATGCATCCGCCACATTAGATCCTGCAGCCGAATCACTGGAATTTGTAGGAAAACAGCCTAAGTTTACACTTTCTTATAAATACACGAAAGGCGGCGTTACTTATCAAGTCAATGAAGAACTGATTCGTCGTCAGAATCCGGAGGCCGATTTACGCTTTCAGGAATGGTAGAATAGGTATTAGTCGATTATAGGTGTCTATCTGTCGCCGGTAATTAGCTGAATCAACGATGTTGCAGGCTGATTACCGGTGATGTTTTTTATGATAGTGACTTCTATTTCAATTGCTTGAGAAACTCTGTCGGAGTGATATTAAATTCCTTTTTGAAACATTTTGTAAAGTAGTTCGGGTCTGATATACCGACAGCGAATGAGGCTTCGGAAACATTCATGCCGTTCAGTAAATGGGTTTTGGCTTCCTTCATCTTGATGGTCCGTATAAACTGTGTGATGGAGCATCCCGTGAGTGATTTCAGTTTCATGTGCAGCAGACTACGGCTGATGCGGAGATGGGCTGTGATTTCAGTTACTCCAAAATCTTCCTTGGTGAGGTTCGCCATAATCAGTTCTACCAGTTCTTTCATAAACACCTCATCCCGTGGATTGTTGGTGATTTGCTTGATGTTCAGTTCCTCCGCCTGTTTGAAGTGCTCGATATTCTGTTTCCGGCTCTTTTGAATATTCTGTACCAGCAACTCCAGGTTCTTGGCGTTGAAAGGTTTGGTGATATAGGCGTCCGCTCCCCGCAGATAGCCTTCTGTATGGTCGTTTTCATCCGTCTTGGCAGTCAGCAGGATGACGGGGATATGACTGGTCGTTACATCTTGCTTGACGCGTTCCGTGAATTCCAGTCCGTCCATCACCGGCATCATTAAGTCCGATATAATCAGATTCGGCAGTTGTCTGGCTATCTTCTTGCAGGCTTCCGCTCCGTTGTAGGCACGTATGATGTCATATTTCTCACCGAATATACTGGCGAGGTAATCATTCATCTCTTTATTATCCTCCACAATCATGATAGATTCTCTGCCGGAGTCTTTCTCTTTGTTGGTCAGCTTTTCGGGGATGAGTTCGATTGTCTCCTTGATTCGCTGGTTGTATTTTTGTATTTCTTCTGTCGTGATGTTTTCGGAAGAGCGTTCGTCGGGTGCGTAGGCATCTTCCGATACGTTCAGGGTGACGATAAAGTCCGAACCTTTGTTGACCTCGCTCTCTACCCGTATTTCTCCTTTATGCATGTGGATGAGCGAACGGGTGAGCGACAATCCCAAACCGAATCCCTCGCGGTGGTCGCGTTTTTCGACCTGGTAGTAGCTTTCGAATATTTGTTCCTGAACGTCTTTGGGAATTCCTCTGCCGCTGTCCTTGACGGAGATTTGAACCATGGTTTCTTTCTCCTCTTTAATCAGTTTGGCGCTTAATCTGACGTATCCGCCGGGTTGTGTGTATTTAAATGCGTTCGAGAGCAAATTATAAAGAATCCGTTCCAGTTTGGAAGGCGAGAACCAAACTTCTTCTTTGGTATCTTCCAGACTGACGATAAAGTCGATTTCCCGTTCTCCGGCTACGATGTCGAAGATATGGGAGAGCTCCTCCAGAAAGTGCATGATATCTCCTTTACGGACGCTGATATGCATCTGTTTCATTTCGATTTTACTGAATGTCAATAGTTCGTTAATCAGATAATTCATCCGGTTGGCGTTACGGTAGATAACTTCCAGTTTCTCCTTGTCGTTGTTACTAATCTGCGGCTGCTGGATCAATCGTTGTAGAGGTGATAAAATCAGGGTTAATGGTGTTTTCAGATCATGAGAGATGTATGTGAAGAAATTAATTTTCTGTTGATTCATGTTCTCCATGTTGACACGCTGTTCATGTTCCGTTTTCAGTCGCATGAGCAGGATGATACGCGTTTTGGTATACCGGTAGGCGGCGTAGATGATTAATAAGGAGAGCAATGCATATACAAAATACGCTCCCGGCGATAGCCACCAGGGTGGAAGGATTCTGATGGCAAGGTCTTTTTGTCCCGTTTCGTCCCAGTGAATACCGTCTTTGCTGGCTTTGATCTTTAAGATATACCTTCCTGAAGGCAGGTTTGAAAAGCGTACCTGATGCTGGTTGCCCACAAACTGCCAGTCCTTGTCGATGCCTTCCATTTTCATGGCATATTGAGTGTTGTAGGTATATTGATAATTCAGTCCGGAATATTCGAGACGCAGGGATTGGGCCTGGTCATGTGTCAGGGTAATCTCTGTCAGTTCGGAGATGGAGGACGGAATGGACGCTTTCTCGTTGTTGGGCGACATATATTCGCTGTTGCTCCATATAGCAGTCAGGGCAATGTTGAAATGAGGATTGACGGAGCGTACCTGTTCCGGATAAAAAGAAATCATACCGTTGATGGTTCCGAAATACAGCTCTCCGTCAGGCTTCTTGCAGGCGGAGGAGTAGTTGAACTGGTTAATCGGCAGTCCGTCGGCTGTGGTATAGCGGTCGATATTTTCCATCTGTGGATTGATGCAGCAGAGCCCGCTTCCGGTTCCTACCCAGATGTTGTTCATTTCATCTTCTATGATGCCTTTAATGGCATTGGAGCCGAGTTGCTCTTTGCTGTAAGAAGCGATGATGCTTCCGTTGCGGTCTGATACATAAAGCCCGTTGTTGTCTGTCCCTATCCATATCCGTTGGTGTGAATCGGGGTAGATATAGGTTACATAGAGATCGGTGTGCGGCAAGATAGGGAGTGAGGTAACTTTCAGCGTACGGATATTTATCTGGAACATACTGCCTTTTCGGGTTCCTGCCCAAAGTATGCTGTCATTGAATTGTACCAGGTTAAACACACGGAGCGGTGAAATCTTTTCCGGCCGGGCATTGGCTTTTTTCTTGTCGATCAGGAATAAGCCTGAAGGCCCTCCGTACCAAACGTGGTCGTTCTTGTCTTCGATGATGCAGAAGCCAGACGAAACCTCTTCCGACAATAGATTATAGTCCACCGTACGGTTCAGATGCGGTATATAGTGAAGAGCTCCTTTCAGGAACAGTCCGAGCCATAGGCTGTTATCTTTGTCGAGCCATAGAGAGTGTATGTTCTTGGCGTAGATTTGCATCTGTTTGTGAAGCCGTTCGGCGCGGGTAATCTCTTTTTTACTGTTCAGGTAATTCAATCCGCCATCCTCCGTGGCGATGTACAATCCGTTGTCCGGCGCATTGATAATCTGGCGGACTGCTTTTCCACTCAAATGATTGAAACTGCCTCCGTATGGATATATCTGGAACTGGTCGGAGCCGAATATATAATAGTTGACTCCTCCGAAATAGGTTCCCACCCACATATTATGAGCCTTGTCCTGATAAAGACTGTAAATGGGCGAATCGTTCAGGGCACTTAAATCCCGTTCGGATTGTTCGTAGTGTGCAATCAGTTGGTAAAGTTTATTGAACACGAAGATGCCATACTCCGTTCCTACCCATATATTCCCGGTATGGTCGGTTGACGCACACCGGAAATCTTTTACTTCCAGGTCTTTGGAGAGATTACACAGGGTGTTGCTTTGTATGTGATAAATGAAGAAGTCATTATTGGTATTGAATAAAAGCTGGTTGGACGAGATCAACACGGCATTGTTACATTGGTGTGCAAAAGGTTGGATCAGGGTAGGGAGCGAAACGAACTGTTTCTTTTCCAGACTGTATCGCATCAGTCCTTTGTTGGTGTCTATCCACAGGGTTTTATCCCCGTCTTCTGCAAAATACCTCACATGAGGTTTCTCTTCATTAAGCAGAAAAGGGACGAACAGGCTGTCCTGTTCATTGTAACGGTAGAGTCCGTTGCTACAGGCCGCCAGGAGCATTCCATCGCTGGTGTTCAGGAAACAAACATCATCTTTGGTATTTCCTTTGATCCGATAACGGGTAAAATCTTCCGTCCGGTAGTCGTAGCTGCAAATACCCTGGTCGGTGGAGATCCATAGAACATTGCGCAGCGAATCGTTATACAGACGGGTGATAAAGTCGTGGCAGAGCGAGGTACTGTCGGCCTCATTGTGTGCAAACAGGTTAATATTATAACCGTCGAAGCGGCACAAGCCGTTGCGTGTGCCGAACCAGATGAATCCGTGATTGTCCTGGGTAATCGCATTGATCGTATTATGCGGGAGTCCTTCGGCTATGCTTAGCTGTTTGAAGCGTATATTATTATATTGTATCTGTCCTGTCGACAGGCTGGCGTTTAAGAGCACGAGACTAAAGGAGAGGACGATTTTAAGGGCGGTGGTTCTCATGGCTTTACGGATTTAATTTCATGACCAAAGATACGTCTTTTTTTGTTTTGAACAGTCGTAGGATTGTTCAAACGGACAGCACTCATGTTCAGATTGTTGTCTGGCAGCTGATTTTTATACATGATTGCAGGTATTAAGCATTATTTTTCTGTTTTTCTTGGATAGAAAAGACCACATTTGCAATGTGAAACTCTAAAAACACAATGCTATGAATCATCCGACATTAAAATCCCTTACGTTGGGTATCGGTCTGTTCTTCACATTACCTCTGGTATATGCGAATAGTTCTTTTCCGTCTTCATCCGATGGAACATTGTACATCAATAAATCGAAAACCCGCAAAGTGGCTCCCGTAAAGTACGGTTTCCATTATGAGGAAATAGGAATGATGGGTGAGGGCGCCCTGCACGCCGAACTGATACGTAACCGTTCGTTTGAAGAAGCAACACTGCCTGCCGGGTTATCAGTAAAGAACGGGCTGTATGAAAATGTTCCGGCTCCCCGTGTTAAAGAGAAGAAAGTGTTTCAGGCCGATCCGTTGATTGGATGGACGACTTATCCGTTATCTTATGCACCTGTGTTTGTCAGTCGCACGGAGGAAGATCCGATGAGTGAGGAAAACAAGTATTCGATGCTGGTGAATGTTACGGAAGATATTGCGAATCACCCGGATGCTTTGATTCTCAACCGTGGATATTATGGAATGAATCTGAAAACAGATACGTCTTATCGCCTTTCCCTGTTTCTGAAAAGCAGGAATTATTCCGCCCCGTTGCGTGTATTTCTAGTTGACGAACTGGGACAGCGGGTGAGCAATGTGGTCGAAGTGAATATAGAGAATCGGGACTGGACAAAATATACGGGCGAACTGAAACCGGAAAAGAACGTCCAGCGCGGAATGCTTGCTATTCAGCCTATGTCGAAAGGACAATTTCAGATAGATGTCGTTTCCCTGTTTCCTTCCGATACCTGGAATGAGGGGAAATCCGTATTCCGTAAAGATATTGTTCAAAATCTGAAAGAATTTGCTCCCAGTTTCATTCGTTTTCCGGGCGGATGCATCGTACACGGAGTCAATGAAGAAACGATGTATCACTGGAAGAAGACGCTCGGACCGATCGAAAACCGTCCGGGACAGTGGAGTAAATGGGCGCCTTATTACCGTACGGACGGAATCGGTTATCATGAGTTTTATGAATTATGCGAATATGTGGGGGCCGATGCGATGTATGTCATGCCTACGGGCATGATTTGCAGCGGTTGGGTAAAGCAAAGTCCGCAATGGAACTTCAGGCATATTGACGTCGATTTGGATGTGTATATTCAGGATGCGTTGGATGCCATAGAGTATGCTATTGGCGATACGACTACGAAGTGGGGAGCCGAACGTGCAAAGAACGGTCATCCTGCCCCTTTCCCATTAAAATATATCGAGATTGGAAATGAAGATTTCGGACCTGTATATTGGGAACGTTATGAAAAGATCTATCAGGCATTGTCCACTAAATATCCCGATTTGATTTATATCGCTAATAGCGTTATCCGGGTAGTGGGGAGGGAGAATGACGACAAACGGAAAGATATTGGCAATTTCATCAACCCGAAGAATGTAAAGGTATTCGATGAACATTACTATAATTCGATTGAATGGGCCTGTCAACAGCATTATCGTTTTGACAACTATAAACGAGGCGTCGCTGATTTATTTATCGGCGAATTGGGAATCAGCGGAAAATATCCTTATAACTTGCTGGCTACCGGGGCAATCCGTATGTCAATAGAGCGTAACGGCGATTTGAATCCTTTGTTTGCCGAACGTCCGGTGATGAGGCATTGGGATTTTCTGGAACACCGTATCTTTCTGCCGATGCTGATTAACGGAGTAGATAGTAGCGTAAAGACTTCTTTCTTCTATCTGGCGAAGATGTTCAGGGAGCACACGTTTGATGTGTGCCTGGATGCAGCGATTAAAGATATGGAAGGTATGCAGAATATCTTTGTAACAATGGGATATGATACGGCCAGTAAGCAATATATCCTGAAACTGATAAACCTGCAGGATAAGAAAGTCACCTTGCAGCCGGAAGTCTCCGGTTTCAAACGTCCGGTCAAGGCTCATAAGACAAGCCTGGTACTGGTTCCGGGAAAAGAAAACACACCGGCTACTCCGAATGAAGTCGAACCGGTGGAGACTGAAGTCGGACTGGACCTGAACAAACCGCTCGAACTGGAGGCCGCTTCCATGACTGTGTACCGTTTTAAATAGGAGAACCATAAGATTCAATAAGCGGATATAAGAGATTTAAACAAAAGAATATGAGGTTTACATAAATAGGAAATTAAAAGAAGCAAAAATGAAAAATACACTCTTTTGTATTACAGGACTTGCCATACAGGGGTTGGCTATGTCAGCCGCGGCACAAACCGGCAAACCAAATATTGTGGTCATTATGACCGACCAGCAACGTGCCGACTTGTGCGGCAGGGAGGGTTTTCCTTTGGAAGTGACTCCTTATGTAGACCAACTGGCACAGGAGAATGTATGGTTCAACAAGGCATATACTGTCATGCCGGCCAGTTCTCCGGCCCGTTGTTCCATGTTCACCGGGCGTTTTCCTTCTGCCACCCACGTACGTACGAACCACAATATCCCCGACATCTTCTATAAACAGGATTTGGTAGGAGTATTGAAAGAAAACGGATATCAGACAGCATTGGTCGGCAAGAATCATGCTTACCTGAAACCTGCCGACCTGGACTTTTGGTCTGAATACGGACACTGGGGAAAGAACAAAAAGGCGACTCCCGCCGAGAAAGAAACTGCCCGTTTCCTGAATCAGCAAGCCAGAGGCCAATGGCTGGAACCCTCTCCAATCTCCCTGGAAGAGCAGCATCCCACCAAAATCGTGAACGAAGCACTGGCATGGATTGAGAAACAGAAAGAAAATCCTTTCTTCGTATGGGTATCCTTTCCGGAACCCCACAACCCTTATCAGGTATGCGAACCCTATTACTCCATGTTCTCGCCCGACAAACTTCCCGTATTGAAGACATCACGCAAGGACTTGGCAAAGAAAGGAGAGAAATACCGTATTCTGGCAGAACTGGAAGATGCATCCTGCCCCAACCTGGAACAGGACCTGCCCCGAATCCGTGCCAACTATATCGGAATGATCCGGTTGATAGACGATCAGATCAAAAGGTTGATCGAATCATTGAAAGCTAGCGGACAATATGAAAATACCATCTTTGTTGTACTCTCCGACCACGGTGATTATTGGGGAGAATACGGATTAATCCGTAAAGGAGCCGGACTTTCCGAAAGCCTGGCACGTATTCCGATGGTATGGGCGGGCTATCAGATCAAGAATCAGCCTGCACCTATGGATGGCCACGTGTCGATAGCCGACCTTTTCCCTACATTCTGCTCTGCCATCGGTGCCGAAATACCGACAGGCGTTCAGGGACGTAGCTTGTGGCCGATGTTGACCGGGAAGGCTTATCCCAAAGAAGAATTCTCCAGCATGGTGGTTCAACAAGGCTTCGGTGGAGCTGACGTCGGACTGGACGCTTCCCTGACTTTCGAACAGGAAGGAGCATTGACTCCCGGCAAAATAGCCCACTTTGACGAACTGAACACCTGGACACAAAGCGGCACTTCACGCATGATAAGAAAGGATGACTGGAAACTGGTCATGAATCATTATGGAAACGGTGAACTTTATAACTTGAAGAAAGACCCTTCGGAAGTTCATAATCTGTTTGGCGAGAAGAAATATAGCGAAATTCAAACGGAACTTCTGACCCGGTTGCTGGCATGGGAATTACGTCTGCAGGACCCGCTACCTCTTCCGCAAAGACGCTATCATTTTAAACAGAATCCATTTAACTATCTTAAATAGGAAGAATACGTAAACATAAAACAGGAATATATGAAATTGATTGGACGATTAGGATTGATCTTGCTTACAGGATTTATTTCCATCTGTACAGCATCAGCGCAGTTATATGGAACGGCAAATACAAACGCTCCGGAGCTACGTGTTCCGAAATTCGTAAAGCCGGCATTTGATTATTGGATGAGGGACACCTGGGCTACGCTGGGGCCCGACGGCTATTATTATATCACAGGAACCACCTCTACCCCCGATCGACATTTTCCGGGACAGAGACATTGCTGGGACTGGAACGACGGTTTGTACCTGTGGCGTTCCAAAGACATGAAGTCTTGGGAAGCTATGGGGCATATATGGTCGATGGAAAAAGACGGCACGTGGCAAAAGAAGCCGAAAGTATATAAAGCAGGAGAGAAATATCAGAAAAAATCCATCAACGGTGATCCGATGGACAACCGTTTCCATGCTGTATGGGCTCCAGAAATGCATTATATCAAAAGTGTGAAGAACTGGTTTATCGTTGCCTGCATGAATGAATCGGCAGGCGGAAGAGGTTCTTTCATCCTGCGGAGTAAGACCGGAAAGCCGGAAGGCCCATACGAGAATATCGAGGGGAATAAAGACAAAGCCATCTTTCCGAACATCGACGGAAGTCTGTTTGAAGATACGGACGGTACGGTTTATTTTGTCGGGCACAACCATTATATCGCCCGCATGAAACCGGATATGAGCGGTTTCGCCGAGGAACTGAAAACCTTGAAAGAGAAGAAATTTAATCCGGAACCGTATGTTGAGGGAGCGTTTATCTTCAAATACGATAACAAGTATCATCTGGTACAGGCTATATGGTCGCACCGTACGTCAGAGGGAGATACCTATGTCGAGAAAAAGGGAGTGACTTCGCCGAAAACCCGTTATAGCTATGATTGCATCATATCAACCGCCGATAATGTGTATGGCCCCTACAGCGAACGCTACAATGCCATCACGGGAGGAGGACACAACAATCTTTTCCAGGATAAGAATGGAAACTGGTGGGCTACCATGTTCTTCAATCCGCGTGGGGCGCAGGCGGCAGAGTATAAGGTAACGTGTCGTCCCGGATTGATTCCGATGATCTATGAGAATGGTAAATTCAAACCCAACTTTAATTATAATACCAAATGAAAACTTCTTTATTGATAGCAGGCAGTCTGGCTCTGGTCCCGATGACTTATGCGCAGGACAAGCCGAATATTATTATCATACTGGCCGATGACCTGGGATTCTCCGATCTCGGCTGCTTCGGTGGTGAAATTCATACACCGGTACTGGATAAACTGGCAAAGAATGGTGTCCGGATGACGCAGATGTACAATAGTGCACGCAGTTGCCCGTCCCGTGCCAACCTGTTGACGGGACTTTATCCCCATCAAACAGGACTGGGACACATGGACGGCAGTCACCCTGCATGGCCGAAGGGGTATTCGGGATTCCGTTCCAATTCGGATAATGTCACGATTGCGGAAGTCCTGAAAGACGCCGGATACTTTACGGCTATGTCGGGAAAGTGGCATCTGGGGAACAAGTCGAACCCAATTCTTCGTGGTTTTCAAGAATACTACGGACTGTTGGGTGGATTCAATTCTTTCTGGAATCCGGAAGTATATACCCGCTTGCCGAAAGACCGTACCCCCAGACACTATGAAGAAGGAACCTTCTATGCAACGAATGTGATAACGGATTATGCGATTGACTTTATCGACCAGGCACATCAGGAAAAGAAACCGCTGTTCCTGTATCTGGCTTATAATGCTCCCCATTTTCCTTTGCACGCACCGAAGGAAGTGACCGATAAATATATGTCTCTCTATATGCAGGGGTGGGACAAGATTCGTGACGCACGTTGGAAACGGATTGTTGACCTGAAACTGATGCAAGGCAAACCGGAACTTAGTCCGCGCGGCGTGGTTCCCGAAAGTCTGTTTGAAGATGAAACGCATCCGTTACCGGCATGGGACTCATTGACGAAAGATCAGCAGACCGACCTGGCACGTCGTATGTCCATTTTTGCAGCGATGGTGGATGTGATGGATGCGAATATCGGCCGGGTAGTGGATGAGTTGAAAAAGAATGGTGAGTTGGACAATACATTTATCATGTTTATGTCCGATAACGGAGCCTGTGCCGAATGGCACGAATTTGGTTTCGACAAACAGACCGGAGTCGAATATCATACGCATACGGGAGCCGAACTCGACCAGATGGGCTTACCCGGAACTTATCATCATTACGGCACAGGCTGGGCGAATGTTTGTTGCACACCGTTCACGCTGTATAAACATTATGCTCACGAAGGAGGTATCTCAACCCCATGCATCATTTCCTGGGGGAATCAGGTGAAGAACAAAGGCGGACTGGATCATCAGCCTGCACAATTCTCCGATATCATGTCTACCTGTGTGGAACTGGCAGGAGCCACTTATCCGAAAGAATATCAGGGAAGAGCGATTCTGCCTACGGCAGGTAAATCCATCCTCCCGATTGTGAAAGGAAAGAAGATGCCCGAAAGGTATATTTATGCGGAGCATGAAGGCAACCGCATGGTGCGTAAAGGTGACTGGAAGCTGGTTTCGGCCAATTTTAAGGGAGATGAATGGGAATTGTACAATATCAGGGAAGATCGTACCGAGCAGCACAACCTGATCGGCAAATATCCTGAAATGGCAAAAGAATTGGAAACGGCCTATTTCGAATGGGCAGACAAGAGCGATGTCTTGTATTTCCAGAAAATGTGGAATACCTACAATAAGAATCGACGGAAAGATTTTAAAGAATATAAAACCCGCTAACGCTTATGGATAAGAGAATCTTATTTACTCTGGCTTTAGGAGCCATCTCGCAGGTGTTTGCCCATGCATGGGAGCCTAAAGGAGACAAAATCAAAACAGTATGGGCTGAACAGGTGACGCCGGAAAATGTGTGGCAAAGTTATCCCAGACCGCAGTTGCAACGTGCCGAATGGATCAATCTGAATGGATTGTGGAAATATGCCGTGACGGATCAGAACACGGTCCGGAAGAATGTTTCCTTTGAGGGGGAAATCCTCGTCCCGTTTGCGATTGAATCGTCTCTGTCCGGAGTGCAGAAAACATTTCTTCCTACGGATAAACTATGGTATCAACGTGAGTTCACACTAAATCCCTCCTGGAAGAATAAATCTACTATCCTGCATTTCGGAGCGGTGGATTATGAATGTCAGGTGTGGGTGAATAACCGGTTGGCCGGCACGCATAAAGGAGGGAATAATCCGTTCTCGTTTGATATTACTAAGTTTTTGAAGAAAAGCGGGCCTCAAAGCATTGAGGTAGCTGTAACCGATCCGACAGATATGGAATCTATTTCCCGTGGCAAGCAACAACTCAATCAGGAGGGAATTTGGTATACACCCGTATCGGGTATTTGGCAGACAGTCTGGCTGGAAGCGGTAGATAAAACTTATATCCGTCAGGTGCTTCCTTCCACTGATATTGAAAAGAAGTCCGTAAAGCTGAACTTCGACATAGCCGGAGCTAAAGGTAATGAAGAGGTAAAAATAGAAATATTGGATGATGGCAAAGTAATCAGGACGGTGGAACAGAAGTTGAGTAATACGATGGAGATAGACGTTCCGGATGCTGTCTTATGGTCTCCGGAATCTCCGAAACTGTATCGTCTGAATATTTCCTTATCCAATGGAGGGCGTGTTTTAGATCAGGTAAAGAGTTATTTTGCTTTGAGAAAAGTAGATGTACGGAAAGATGAGTGCGGATATAATCGTATTTGCCTGAATAATCAACCCATCTTCCAATACGGTCCCCTCGATCAAGGCTGGTGGCCCGACGGATTGCTGACTCCTCCTTCCGAGGAAGCGATGCTGTGGGACATGGTGCAGTTGAAGAAGATGGGATTTAATATGATCCGTAAACATATCAAAGTGGAGCCGGAACAGTATTATTATTACGCCGACTCTCTCGGTCTGATGATGTGGCAGGATATGGTATCCGGTTTTGCTACGTCAAGGAAAAAAGAGGAGCATGTCAATCCGTTGGCTACTACTGATTGGAATGCTCCCGAAGAACACACCCGCCAATGGCAAAAAGAAATGTTCGAGATGATTGACCGTCTCCGTTTCTATCCCTGTATCACTACTTGGGTTGTATTCAATGAAGGATGGGGACAGCACAATACGGTGGAAATCGTGAATAAAGTGATTAAGTACGACGATACACGTCTGATAAACGGAGTGACCGGATGGACGGATAGAGGTGTAGGCGATATGTACGACGTGCATAATTATCCTGTCACTTCCATGATTCTGCCGGAGAATAACGGTAACCGTATTTCCGTATTAGGAGAGTTCGGCGGTTATGGCTGGGCGATTAAGGAGCATATCTGGAATCCGAATATGAGAAACTGGGGGTATAAGAATATCGACGGGGCAATGGCATTGATTGATAGCTACGGTCGCCTGTTATATGATTTGGAAACGCTGATTGCCCAGGGATTGAGTGCGGCAGTCTATACACAAACTACCGATGTGGAAGGGGAAGTGAACGGCTTGATTACTTATGACCGGAAAGTGACTAAAATACCGGAAGGCTTGTTGCACCTGATGCACAATCGTTTGTATGAAATCACCCCCGTGAAAGCTGTTACTTTGATTGCGGACGGCCAGAACGGAAGCAAGAATACCCGCCTTGTCGGTGTGAACGGTCAGGAACTGAAAATGACTTCTTTGCCTTTCGAATGTCCCCCTCGTTCCACAATAGTATCTGAAGCTACTTTTAATGTAGATAAGGACTTCAACCATCTGTCTTTATGGCTGAATGTTGCCGGAGAAGCAAAAGTGTGGTTGAATGGAGTGGAAGTCTTTGTACAGGAGGCAAAACAGACCAGGCAGTACAATCAATACAATATCAGTGATTATAGCCGTTATTTGCGAAAAGGAAACAATCTGTTGAAAATCGAAGTGAAAGATAGCAAGAAGATGAGATTCGATTATGGGTTGAGGGCTTATTAACAGAATTGTATTTCTTTTGTCTGTTTCTATTGTAAGGTACTTACCTTTGTATTCTTCTTCTCGAATAGGCTTAGGAATCGAAACACTGTAGAATTTCTTGGCATTTGGGAGAAGCTGAACAATCCCACTTTTAATTGTGTAGAATTCGACATAATTAAAAGTGGGATTGAACAGTTATCGCCTTAGCGCAAAAAAATGGATACAAAATACAAATACCATTGGTATCATATCAAAACTGGTAGATATGGTGGAACATGCCCACAAAGGCATTGATTTTATAAACATTCAGTGCAAAACTTCTTGTATTTATTGCCTTATTTCCAATATATTCCAAATAAATCATTTATCTTTGTCACACGCTTTCCGCCCATCGGCGTGATGAAATAGGTGGAAAGTGATTTTATTTCTTATTGGAGTAAAAGCGTATTATCTCTCGCTCATGAAAATTAGCTACTTTCGACCAAAGAGAGATGATTCAGCAGATACTCCACGCGAACGGTGTATATCAACATATCCGTAAGAGATGTGTTATATATAAACGATTGGCGTGGGTGTCTGTTGTTATCATTATCCTTTGGAAAGGTCTTGCTAAGCCTCATGAGCGGATAATGGTGCAACAGCATCTACGCCTTTCTTGTATCCGGTTGGTTTATTCATAATACCCCAATATAACCTAACCAATTCCCGCCCACCGGACTGCAGGAAGCGTAGATGCCCGTTGTGCTAATATAATAAAAAGAGTATCCCTCTTTCATTGTATCACACATAAAAAACGAACATTATGTCAGAATGGATTAGCGTAGAAGAAGCGGCCACGAAATACGGTATTGAAAAAGAGTATATCCAACTTTGGGCGGATATGCAGGTAATCATGTCATATTTCAAGGATTACAGAACCGTCGTAAACGATCAGAGTCTCCGTGGATTCTTGAAGATTAGGGAGAAAGGAATTAGCCCGGAATATGTGAAAGTCTTGGAGCAGCTTTGTATCAGTAAATCTGAAGTGTGTTCGGCGTATGCTTTTCTCTTAGGGGCACGCGACAAGGAACTCGAAATGTACAGGGAAGCCAAATCACAGCGGGATGCATTGCGGGGCATGTGGATAGAACTAAACGAACGGACACGGGATTTAGAAATAGAACTTGAATTGGGACGGAGCGGTTGTTATAAATGCCCGTTAAAAAAGCTGTGTATAGGGATCAAAAGAATAAAACTGAATTGGGCTACAAAGATGCAGAAATGAGTAATATCTGCTTATTATATGATAGAAAAAAGGTAAGATTAGGTTCTTCAATCATTTTTTAATTCTATTATGGATACCCATTATAAACATTATTCGGCTAATGGCATGAAAAAGTAAGAGGGATTATATCCATTACTCTGGTGCAGCAACACTCCAACTTTCTTTCCCTTTCTTTGTTCTTTCTGCGGGAATATGCTACTTTTGCATTATCTCATAAATATGAGAACTAAAGAAAGGAACAAATTATGGAAGAAGTAAAAAGAATCCCTTATGGAGTTTCCAACTTTGTGGAAGTGGTGGAACAGAATCAATATTACGTGGACAAGACTATGTATCTGCCGTTGTTGGAAAAACAACCTAGCAATTTGTTCTTTATCCGCCCCCGCCGTTTCGGCAAGAGCATCTTTCTGAGTATGCTCCGAACTTATTATGACATCGCCCAAAAAGAAAAGTTCGAAAAGCGTTTCAGCAATTTATGGATAGGCAGTCATCCTACACAGTTACAAGGGACTTTCCAAATACTCTTTCTTGATTTCTCCAGAGTGGGAGGTCTTGACGGGACACTTACCCAAAACTTTGATGATTATTGCTGCGGCGGACTGGATGATTTCGCTTCTATTTATGAGTCCTATTATTATCCCGGCTTCGAAGAGGAAATGAAAGCGCAGTGCGGCACTACCAACAAATTGAACTTTCTGGACCGCAAGGCACGTAATAACGGCTCCAAGCTTTATCTGATAGTGGATGAATATGATAATTTCACTAATGTGGTGCTAAACGAGCAGGGTGACAGAGTCTATCACGCCCTAACCCACGCCAGTGGCTTCTACCGCGAAATCTTCAAGAAGTTCAAAGGCATGTTCGAGCGCATCTTCATGACCGGTGTCAGCCCCGTAACGCTGGACGACCTGACTAGTGGATTCAATATCGGTTGGAATATCAGTATCGATCATCAATTTAATATGATGTTGGGATTCAGCGAGACTGATGTACGCGAGATGCTCCAATATTATAAGGATGCCGGGCAGTTGCCGGGCAATACGAATATAGATGCGATGATAGAGGAGATGCGACCATGGTATGACAATTATTGTTTTGCCGAAGAAAGCTTGGAGCGTGACCCAAAGATGTTCAACTGTGACATGGTGTTTTATTATCTGCGTCATTATATGACTTTGGGTAAATCCCCCAAAGAAATGATAGACCCTAATACTCGCACGGATTATAATAAGATGAAAAAACTTATCCGACTGGACAAGTTGGACGGTAACCGCAAAGGAGTGTTACGTAAAATCACCGAAGATGGGCAGATTGTTACCACGTTGACAACTACCTTTCCTGCTACGGATATTACCAAACCTGAAATTTTCCCCAGTCTGCTTTTTTATTATGGTATGCTTACCATTACTGCCACTCGCGGCAACTATCTGGTGTTAAGTATTCCCAATAATAACGTGCGTAAACAATATTACGAATTCTTGTTGGAAGAATATCAGGACAATCGACATATTAATCTGAACGACCTTGGTCTGATGTATTACGAAATGGCTTACAACGGCCATTGGCGTGAAACGTTGGAATTTATCGCCCATGCCTACAAGGAAAACTCTTCCGTGCGCAGCGCTATTGAGGGAGAGCGCAACCTGCAAGGTTTCTTTACTGCTTACCTGAGTACGAATGCATATTACCTGATAGCCCCGGAAGTAGAATTGAACCACGGTTATTGTGATCTGTTCCTGATGCCTGACCTGATACGCTATGACGTGAAGCACAGCTATATCATCGAACTAAAATATCTCTCTGCCAAAGACTCGGGAGCGAAAGCCGAAGCCCAATGGAAAGAAGCTGTAGAACAGATAAAAGGTTATGCTGCCGGTCCTAAGGTACGCCGGATGATATACGGCACCGAGTTGCATGGCATCGTCATGCAGTTTCGCGGATGGGAGTTGGAGCGGATGGAAGAAGTCATATAGAAATTCTGTTTGATATAATTATTCTGAATACACAAATTTTATTTGAGGTACTACAGTCTGACAAAAGAGAGATTGTAGTATCTCGGATTGTTTGGATGGTACTGCTTGGTCAACTATTGTAATAACCCCAATATACAAGTTCCCATTTATATCACTATACTTTCATTCAATACGGTGCGGAAAGGAGCCAAAGATACTATCGCTGACAATAACTTGTCAATATGCAACTTTTATTTCTTTCTCTTGTTTATATTACTTTTTCAATTGCCTAACAATAGGTAAACGATTGCTTAAAAGTAACTAAGAAACTTATTAGTAATAATAAGCTCATTACCGTGCAGTCATGAACAAGATTCACCTCTGTGTCCTCTGTGGTGAAAACCGTATAGGAATGAAACCTTATTCTTAACTATTAATTTCTAGGATTTATAACCTAATAATTCTTTTGTAGCCAGGCTCCCAATAGTTTATCAGCTATTTCATAGTGATTTTGTTCCTGTGAGACTAGATTCTTTTCCAGTAACCCCTTGAGTGCAGCTTGTACGGAACTCGGAGTACTTAGCTTGTATTTTTTTATGAATTTTCCTGAAGTGACTCCGGTTGCTTTTTGTTCTTTTCCGATAGCAATCAGCACCTCTTTCTGTTTTTCCGGAAGGCGGGAGAAAATCTCCTGATATGTGAAGTCCTGCATCTGCAGGATATTGGTCAAGGCAATACTTTGGAGGGAACGATCACACACTTCCCCTTTTCCGGTCAGTATATATAATTCATTAAACATGAGTTGTACATACCAGGTATGTCCTTCAAAGAAATTATATACTTCGTCTATCAGTTCTTCTTCAATACGTTTCTCATTTTCAAGGAAAAGCCTTTCAACAAATGGCCTGTATGCCGTAAGCGGAATGCTCTTTAGTTGCATCATATTGACACTTTGATAAAAAGGTCGGGCCGGGCTGTTGAACATATTCATCATAATGTGTTTCTGGCTTCCGGCAAAGATGAAACGAGCATTTTGGCAATGCTGGACTTTAGTTCTCAATATGGCTTCTACATTCTTCTCTGTGTAATTGCCTATTTGCTGAAATTCGTCAATGGCTACGATACAAGGTTTATCAGCCTGTTCTAAATAAGCGAAGATTTCATCCAGTGTTGTTTCTGCTGTATGGATGTCTCCTAATCCAATATCGAAGGTGGGCTCTCCCGTAACAGAATCCAACTTAAAACCTGCGCGCAGCGAGGAAATGACGGAGAAAAAACGTTCGATGAACTTCATTCCTTTGGGTTTGAGTTTCTCGAAAATCTCTTTTCCCAAGGCGAATACAAATTCCCTAAGGCTGGCTGTCGCATAAATATCAATGAAGAATGTATAGTAATGCTCTTTGATCTCATCCTGATAAAAGCAATGACGAATCAGACCTGTCTTTCCCATGCGACGCACAGAAATGATAACGACATTTCTTCCATTTGTTATGTTACGTATCAACTGTTCTGTTTCCACTTCGCGGTCACAAAAGTAATGGGGAGATAGGTATCCACCTACAATAAAAGGGTTATTAACGATTGCCATACTGATTATTATAAATACAATTATTGCAAATATAATAATTATGTTTATAATAAATCCGATTTACCTCCTCTTTTTAATAAAGATTGTTCTTTCTACCTGCAATAATCTTCTCCTGAAAGCCGGAAGTTTCTGAAAGACTTTTATCTTTGCAGATATAATACATACGGCACTATGAAAAAAGTTATTCTGATTTTTGTGACAATCGTCCTTTCTGGTCTGCTTTATGCAAAAGATAATAAGAGTACCGATGCGTTACTTCGTGAGATTGATGGTATCATTAAAAACCGTCAGACTTATGGAGCGGAAAAGGAGGCACGAATTGCTGACTTGAAGAAATTGTTGGTTGAGGCTGCTTCTGATGAGCAGCGATATGGTTTTTGCGGACGTCTTTTCGATGAATACCGGGCTTATAATTTGGATTCGTCTTTTGTCTATGCCCAACGGAAAGAGGAACTGGCACATCGTTTAAATAAACTGGACTACTTGGATGATTCTGCCATGAATATGGCGGAAGTGATGGGAACTACCGGAATGTACAAAGAAGCCCTCGAGTTATTGGGGAAAATTGATAAGAAAACACTGCCCGACTATCTATATGGCTATTATTATCATCTATATCGCACTATTTATGGATTGATGGGTGATTATGCCGTTACGGAGAAAGCCAAGAAAGAATATTACCGGATGACGGATTTATACCGGGATTCCCTGTTACAGATCAATGCTTCCGACTCTCTGGGACATGCATTGGTGATGGCAGATAAGTACATCGTTCATGCCCGATACGATGAAGCGATTGATATGCTGATGAAATATTACAGTAAACCGTCTTTGGATGACCATGCACAGGCAATGATTACTTATACCATTTCCGAAGGCTATCGGTTGAAAGGAGATAAGCAGGGGCAAAAACATTACCTGGCTCTTTCGGCCATCGCCGATTTGAAATCAGCGGTAAAAGAATATGTATCTTTGCGCAAACTCGCTTCTCTTGTTTATGAAGCAGGAGACATCGACCGTGCCTACAACTATCTGAAATGTTCCCTGGAGGATGCCACTCTTTGCAATGCCCGTCTTCGTACTTTGGAAATCTCGCAGGTCTTTCCTATCATTGACCAGGCCTATCAATTAAAAACCAAACGTCAGCAACAGGAGATGAAAGTTTCGTTGATATGTATCAGTCTGCTTTCCGTTTTCTTGCTGGTTGCCATTTTCTTTGTCTATAAACAGATGAAAAAGGTAGCTGCTGCGCGCCGCGAAGTGGTCGATACCAATACGCTCCTGCAAGAACTGAACGAAGAACTTCACGATTCCAATTCGCAACTGAAAGAAATGAATCATACGCTTTCGGAAGCCAACTATATCAAGGAGGAATATATCGGGAGATACATGGACCAATGTTCCACTTATCTCGATAAGATGGATTTATACCGCCGTTCCCTGAATAAGATTGCCGCTGCCGGAAGGGTGGAAGAACTATATAAGGCTATTAAATCTTCCCAGTTCCTTGATGAAGAACTGAAAGAGTTTTATGCGAACTTCGACGTGACTTTCCTGCAACTCTTCCCCAGTTTTGTGGAGGAATTTAATGCCCTGCTTACCGAACCGATGCAACCCAAACCGGGAGAACAGCTGAATACCGAACTTCGTATCTTCGCTCTCATCCGCCTGGGAATTACGGACAGCACTAAAATAGCGCAATTCCTTCGTTACTCCGTCACTACCATTTATAATTACCGGACCCGTGTCCGTAACAAGGCTGTGGGAGAAAGAGATGAATTTGAGGCTAAAGTAATGCAAATAGGGAAGGTGGAAGAATAAGAAAACCACTACTTTTTTTGTCTGACTTCTATTTTGTAACGTTCTTATATTTAGTGGTTTATACTGTGAGATACTGTATAAATCACTATATTTTTGCTATCTGCTTTAAGAAGCAGTATGAAATGTAGATACTTTTGTTTCACGGTCATTTCAGCAATGACACAGAGAGTAAAACAAAAGTAACCCTAATATTAACTTTAAATTAATGTACATGAAACAGAGTATGAAGTCGAAAGGCTTTGAACGCCGCCTCTTACTAATAATGTGGGGCTTGTTCCTATCTCTTAGTGCATTCGCACAACAGATTTCAATAAAAGGACATGTCGTAGATGCCACGGGCGAACCGGTGATCGGTGCCAGTGTGGTAGAAAAAGGTACAACGAACGGTACAATTACCGATGTAGACGGTAATTTCTCATTAAGCGTTCCGGCTAACAGCACGCTGACTATCTCTTTTGTCGGCTATAAAATGCAGACAGTTCCGGTGAACGGGAAAAACTCTTTGAAAGTAACCTTGCAGGAAGATACGGAAGTATTGGACGAAGTTGTAGTAGTGGGTTACGGAACGATGAAAAAGAGTGATCTGACCGGAGCTGTATCTTCTGTCGGAGTGAAGGACATCAAAGACTCTCCGGTGGCCAATATCGGTCAGGCAATGCAGGGAAAGGTGTCCGGCGTGCAGATTATCGATGCCGGTAAGCCGGGTGATAATGTCACCATTAAAATTCGTGGCTTGGGAACAATCAATAACAGTAACCCGCTGATTGTCATTGACGGAATACCTACCGACTTGGGATTGTCTGCTCTGAATATGGCCGATGTAGAACGGGTGGACGTATTGAAAGATGCTTCGGCAACAGCTATTTATGGTTCGCGTGGTGCGAACGGTGTGGTGATGATTACCAGCAAACGTGGTGCCGAGGGTGCCGGAAAGGTGACGGTAAACGCTAACTGGGCGATTCAGAATGCCACTAAAGTGCCCGATATGCTGAATGCTGCGCAATATGCCGCTTTGAGCAATGATATGCTGTCTAATAATGATGATAATACAAACCCTTATTGGGCAGACCCTTCTTTATTGGGAACAGGAACGAACTGGCTGGATGAAATGCTGCGCACGGGAGTGAAGCAAAGCTATTCGGTTAGCTACTCCGGTGGTACGGAAAAAGCACATTACTATGTGTCCGGTGGTTTCCTTGACCAGTCTGGTATTGTGGAAAGCGTTAATTACCGCCGTTTCAACTTTCAGGCAAATAGCGATGCTCAAGTTAATAACTGGCTGAAATTCACTACCAACCTGACATTCAGTACGGACGTGAAAGAAGGAGGAACTTATAGCATCGGTGATGCAATGAAAGCACTCCCCACCCAACCGGTGAAGAATGAGGACGGCAGTTGGAGCGGTCCCGGACAGGAGGCGCAATGGTACGGAAGCATCCGTAACCCGATCGGTACGCTGCACATGATGACCAATGAAACAAAAGGATATAACTTCCTGGCAAACATCACCGGAGAGATTACCTTTACCAAATGGCTGAAGTTGAAAAGTACATTCGGTTATGACGCCAAATTCTGGTTTGTTGACAACTTTACTCCAGCTTACAACTGGAAACCGAATCCGGTAGAAGAATCTTCCCGCTATAAGAGCGATAACAAATCATTTACCTATTTGTGGGATAATTATTTTGTATTCGACCACACTTTTGCGCAGAAACACCGGGTAGGGGTGATGGCAGGTTCTTCCGCCCAGTGGAACAACTACGATTACCTGAATGCTCAAAAGAATATCTTCATGTTTGATAATATCCATGAGATGGACAACGGCGAGAAGATGTACAGTCTTGGCGGTAGTCAGAGTGACTGGGCACTGCTCTCTCTGATGGCACGTCTCAACTATTCTTACGAAGATAAATACCTGCTTACAGCTACTGTGCGTCGTGACGGCTCTTCCCGTTTCGGTAAGAACAACCGTTGGGGAACATTCCCTTCCGTTTCGCTGGCATGGCGTATTTCCCAGGAGAACTGGTTTCCGAAAGACAACTTCCCGGTGAATGACCTCAAACTGCGTATCGGATACGGTGTGACCGGTAATCAGGAAATCGGTAACTACGGCTTTGTTGCTTCCTATAACACAGGAGTCTATCCTTTCGGCAACAACAACTCCACCGCTCTGGTATCTACTACTCTCTCCAATCCGAATATTCATTGGGAAGAAGTGCGCCAGACCAACTTTGGTGTAGACATGAGCCTGTTCAATTCACGTGTTAACCTTTCGCTGGACGCTTATATCAAGAAGACAGCAGATATGTTGGTGAAGGCTTCCATTCCTATCACTTCCGGTTTTGAAGATACTACCGAAACTTTCACCAATGCCGGCAAGATGCGCAACAAAGGAGTGGAAATGACCTTGCGTACTATCAACCTGAAAGGGCTTTTCTCTTGGGAGTCTGCCTTAACAGCCACTTATAACAAGAACGAAATTCAGGACTTGAACAGCGAAACTCCGATGTTCATCAACCAGATGGGGAATTCATACGTGACTATGCTTAGAGCCGGTTATCCGATCAATGTATTCTACGGATACGTAACCGACGGACTTTTCCAGAACTGGGATGAAGTGAACCGCCATGCTACCCAACCGGGCGCTGCTCCGGGCGATATCCGTTTCCGGGACTTGAATAATGATGGAGTTATCAACGATGAAGACCGTACCGTTATCGGCAACCCGAATCCGAACTGGTTCTTCTCTCTAAGCAATAATTTCTCTTATAAGGGATGGGAACTCTCTGTTTTCCTGCAAGGCGTATCGGGAAACAAGATTTATAATGCCAACAATGTAGACAACGAAGGAATGGCAGCCGCTTACAACCAGACCACGGCCGTACTGAACCGCTGGACGGGAGAAGGAACAAGTAACTCCATGCCGCGTGCTATCTGGGGAGACCCGAATCAGAACTGCCGCGTATCCGACCGATTTGTGGAAAACGGTTCCTACCTCCGTCTGAAAAACATTACGCTTTCGTATACACTGCCTAAAAAGTGGATGCAAAAGATTCAACTGGAAAATGCCCGCATCTCTTTCTCTTGCGAGAATGTGGCGACTATCACCGGATATTCCGGCTTTGACCCGGAGGTTGACGTTAATGGTATCGACAGCAGCCGCTACCCTATCTCACGTACGTTCAGCATGGGTTTGAACTTTAACTTTTAAATCAGGAGGAAGAATATGAAAAAGATAACAACTTTGGTAATGATGTTTGCCATATTGGCATTGACCTCATGCAACGATTTCTTAGATAAATATCCTAAATATGGCGTCGATCCCGAATCGGAAGTAACGAACGAGATTGCCGTGGCACTGACTACTGCCTGCTACAAGACTCTTCAGTCATCTAATATGTATAACCAGCGTATCTGGAGCCTTGATATTATCGCAGGTAACAGTGAGGTAGGCGCCGGAGGGGGAACCGACGGACTGGAAACTGTGCAGGCTTCCAATTTCATAGCCCAGAGTGATAATGGCTTTGCTTTGTACGTATGGCGTTCTCCGTGGGTAGGTATCGGACGTTGTAACATTGTGCTTTCCAATCTGCCTTCGGCAGCTGTCTCCGATGAGGTAAAGACCCGTTGCATGGGTGAGGCTTATTTCCTGCGTGCACATTACTACTATATTCTGGTTCGTCTGTATGGAGGTGTGCCTTTGCGTTTAACGCCGTTTGAACCGGGAGAATCTACGGATATTGCCCGTAATACGGTAGATGAGGTATATGCCCAGATTTTTTCTGACTGCAAGAATGCAGTAAATATGCTTCCTCCGAAAAGCAGTTATGGAGACAGTGATAGAGGACGTGCCTGCAAAGAAGCTGCAATGGCTATGCTGGCGGATATTTATCTGACATTGGCGCCCAATCATCGCGAATACTATAATGAAGTAGTGACTCTGTGCGACAATATTGCTGCGATGGGATACGATTTGACCCAATACAATTATGCCGATAATTTCAATGCCACTATCAATAATGGTCCGGAATCCCTTTTCGAAGTACAATATTCCGGCAGTACGGAATATGATTTCTGGGGCGGTGATAACCAATCATCCTGGCTGTCGACTTTCATGGGACCTCGTAACTCAAGTCTGGTGGCCGGTGCTTATGGATGGAACCTGCCTACGGAAGAATTTTTCAAGCAATATGAGGACGGTGATTTGCGGAAAGACGTAACTGTCTTGTATCAAGGTTGTCCTGCTTTTGACGGGATGGAATACAGACGTTCCTGGTCGAATACGGGTTATAATGTGCGCAAGTTCCTTGTGTCGAAGACTGTTTCTCCGGAGTATAATACCAATCCCAACAACTTCGTAGTATATCGCTATGCAGATGTTCTATTGAAGAAAGCGGAAGCATTGAACGAGCAGGGACATCCCGACCAGGCTGCCGAACCATTGAACATCGTCCGCAAACGTGCCGGACTGGCAGATGTGCCGACTACTCTGACGCAGACTGAAATGAGGGAGAAGATTATTCACGAGCGCCGGATGGAGCTTGCCTTTGAAGGACACCGCTGGTTTGATATGATCCGTGTGGATAATGGAAATTATGCATTGACATTCCTGAAATCCATCGGTAAGAATAATGTGACCAAGGAACGTCTCCTGTTGCCTATTCCGCAGACAGAGATGGACTCCAATCATCTGATGACTCAAAATCCCGGTTATTAATCCGTTTTATAATCATTCATTTAGATAAATAATATCATGAAGAAATATATATATCAGTTGTTATGCTCTCTTTTCATCGGCGGAACGATGGTTGCCTGTGCCGAAGATTATATGGAGACAAATAAAGGACATGATACCCTCACTCTTTCGGTGAATCAGCAGGACTTGGTGTTGAACGAAAAGAACCATAGTCAGGAAGCACTCGCTCTCTCATGGACTACCGGAACGAATTATGGAAGCGGTAACCGTATCTCTTATACGCTGGAACTGGCGAAAGCCGGAACGGACTTTGCAAATGCTTATTCGGTGGATTTAGGTACGGGAACGTATCAATGGACTAAGAAAGTGGAAGAACTCAACCAATTCCTGAATACGCAGTTCGGTATCGGTTATGCTGTGAAAGCGGAGTTGGAGGCACGTATCACAGCGGTTGTTGCCGGAATGGAAGAGCAGAAGCAAAGTGCGACGACTGCTTTTACGGTGACTACGTATCAGCCGGTTACTACTACGCTTTACCTGATTGGTGATGCTGCTCCGAATGGGTGGGCTGCCGACAATGCGACAGCGATGGAGCGTACGGATAACGGACAGTTTACATGGACAGGAAAACTGAACGCCGGATCATTGAAATTTATAACGACATTGGGACAATTCTTGCCGTCGTACAACCGTGACGCCACTGCAGTGGAAGCACTCAAGCTGACTTACCGTACATCGGGCGACGAGCCGGACGAGCCGTTTGTAATCGATGAAGGGGCAACCTATATTGTAAAAGTAGACTTGCTCAATCTGACGTTGACACTGACTGAAACGGAAGATATCGGTTGGAGATTTGACGAGTTCTTCATTGTCGGTTCGTTTACCGGAAATGGTGGCTGGGAATTTGAGGCACTGTCTAAAGATGCTGTTCAGATGGATTTGTTCCATTATGGAGCTGTGATTCCTTGGAAGGCAGACGGAGAATTTAAGTTTAGCTCTGTGGCGGATTTCGGCCAGTCGGACGCTTTCTTCCATCCTGCCGTAGCAAATGCTCCGTACACTTCGACGTCAGTAGTGCTTGGAGGCGACGATAATAAATGGCAAATGAAAGAGGCTGAATGTGGCAAACCTTATAAAGTATGGTTCTATACAGGCAAAGGAAAAGAAAAGATGCTGATGCGTCCGTTTACTCCTTACGCAGGATTGTATCTGGTGGGTGAGGCAACTCCGAACGGATGGAGTCTGGACAATGCTACACCGATGACTAAGAGTGTCGACAGTCCTTATATCTTTACATGGAGCGGTATGCTGAAAGCCGGTGAGATGAAGATTTCCTGCGATAAGCAGACTGACTGGAACGGAGATTGGTTTATGGCGGATAAGGACGGTAAAACTCCAACGGGTGAAGTGGAAACAGCATTGTTCGTCACTAAATCGGATGCAGATTTGAGCAGTATGTATCCGGATGCAGATTTGGGTGGTCTGGACTATAAGTGGAATATTCAGGAGGCCGGTTCTTATCAGATTACGATTGACCAGTTGAAAGAGACGATCTCGATTGTGAAACAATAAAACAAGAATTCAAGATGAAAAAAATAATATATCTGGTAGCTGCTTTCCTGTGTATGGCTTGCAGTGATGATAATGAGTCGAACCAACAGAATGGAGGAGCTTCGGGCGGTGTTACCGAAGTGACTCCGGTAACATCGGATTTGAGTGTAGACCTGTCTACGGACAAGGCTTTCTACAAACCGGGGGAGAAAGTGGTGTTTACAGCGGATGATGCTTTGCCTGCCGGAACTAAAGTGCGTTATCGCCTTTCGGGTGAAACGGTGGGAGAAGAATCGGTAAATGGTACGAGCTGGACATGGCAACCGCCTACCACCGATTTTAAAGGGTACATGGCAGAGCTTTATCGTCAGGAGAACGGAACGGATGTAATAGTCGGTACGATTGCGGTAGATGTATCCAGTGATCCGGCACGTTTCCCGCGTTATGGCTTTGTCGCTGATTTCAGTCAGGAGAAGACAGCCGAAAAGACACAGGAAGAGATGGAGTATCTGAACCGTCATCATATCAACTGGGTGCAGTTCCAGGATTGGCATAATAAACATCACTGGCCGTTGGGCGGTACACGTACACAGTTGGATGAGGTCTATATGGATATCGCTAACCGGGAGGTTTATACAAGTTCGGTGAAAAATTACATTGAAGCGCAGCATCGTTTCGGTATGAAGTCTATGTTTTATAATCTTTGTTTCGGAGCGTTGAAAGATGCTGCTACGGATGGAGTGAAGGAGGAATGGTATCTGTTTAAGGATGCTTCTCACACTACTAAGGATAGCCATGACTTGCCGGGCGGATGGAAAAGTAATATTTGTCTGGTAGATCCTTCTAACAAGGAATGGCAGAAATATCTGGGCGAAAGGAATGACGATGTATATGCAAACTTCGCTTTCGATGGTTATCAGATAGACCAATTGGGACGACGTAGCACGCTTTATAATTATAGTGGTATTCCTGTTAACTTGCGTGAGGGATATGCCTCTTTTATAGATGCAATGAAGCAGGTACATCCGGACAAGAGTTTGGTGATGAATGCGGTGAGCCGTTACGGTGCCCGTCAGATAGGGGAGACGGATAAAGTGGATTTCTTCTATAATGAAGTATGGGCGGATGAGGCTGATTTTACCAATCTGAAAGCTATTCTTTATGAAAATGGAGTATATGGCGATTATCAGTTGAATACGGTTTTTGCAGCTTATATGAATTATAACAAGGCAGATAACCGGGGGGAATTTAATACGCCGGGTATTCTGCTGACGGATGCTGTCATGTTTGCTTTGGGCGGTTCGCATCTGGAATTGGGAGGCGATCATATGTTGTGTAAAGAGTACTTCCCGAATGAGAATCTGACAATGAGCGAAGAACTGAAAACAGCGATGGTTCATTATTATGACTTCCTGACTTCTTATCAGAATCTGCTTCGTGACGGAGGTACGGAAAATAGTATCACCATGAATTGTACCAACGGGGAAATGAGGTTGAATGTATGGCCTCCCCAACAAGGTTCGGTCACTACTTATGCCAAGCAGGTGGGCAGCAAACAGGTGATACATCTTCTTAACTTCTCGCAAGCAAACAGCCTTAGCTGGAGAGATGTGGACGGCACGATGCCGGAACCGACCTTGATAACGAAAGCTGCTTTACAAATGAATCTGCCGGCCAAAGTGAACAAGTTATGGGTAGCTTCACCGGATGTACATGGAGGCGCTTTGCAGGAACTGGCTTTTACGCAGGAGAACGGAGTTGTTTCTTTCACATTGCCGTCCCTGAAATACTGGACAATGATTGTGGCTGAATAAAACTAATTGCGCATGCTTAACTGAATAAATCGGCTATGGCAGAATAACTAAAATGATAGGTATGAAGATTAGATATAGGTTATGGGTGTGGGTATTGTGCCTGATGTTTCCAACATGGGTATGGGCGGAAAATGCGATATATACATGCACTTCTTTTACACAACAAGGACGTCAGGTGACTTTTCACCTGACGGACAGTGCTGCGTTGCAGTTACAGCTTTGTAGCCCTTCGGTAGTCAAAGTTTGGTTTTCGCCCGATGGACAGCTGCAACGGAAGAATGCCTCTTTTGCAGTGATTAATGAAGAGTTGGAAGATGTAGGAACCGTCCATGTGGACGAACAGGCAGCCTGTTATGAGATCTTTACTCCGAAATTGCGTATTCGGGTAAATAAATCTCCGTTGAGTCTTCAGATATTTGATAAGTATCAGAAACTCCTGTTTAGTGATTATGCCGACAAGGGGCATGTGAGTGAAGGAACAAAGAAGACGGAATATAAAGTGCTCCGTCGTGACGAGCATTTCTTTGGACTGGGAGAAAAGACAGGAAAGATGGACCGTCGTGGCGAATCTTATAAGATGTGGAATAGTGACAAACCCTGTTACAGTATAGTGGAAGATCCGCTCTACAAGAGTATTCCTTTCTTTATGAGCAGTTATCGGTATGGTATTTTTCTTGATAATACGTACAAAACGGAATTCAAGTTCGGTACGGAAAGTCGCGACTATTACAGCTTTGAAGCTCCGAACGGTGAAATGATCTACTATTTTATCTTCGGCAAAGACTATAAGGAAATTATCGGCCAATACGTCGGACTGACGGGCAAACCTATCATGCCGCCGAAATGGGCGCTGGGTTTTGCTCAATGCCGTGGTCTGCTGACAAGCGAAAAGCTAAGTCGCGAAATAGCCGAGGGTTACCGGAAACGTGGAATCCCTTGTGATATTATCTATCAGGACATCGGCTGGACGGAATACTTGCAGGATTTCGAATGGCGCAAAGGAAACTATGAGAATCCAAAGAAGATGCTTTCGGATTTGAAAGGGATGGGTTTTAAGGTAGTAGTATCTCAAGATCCGGTAATTGCACAAGCCAACAAAAGGCAATGGGAAGAAGCAGATCGTTTGGGTTATTTTGTAAAGGACAGTACGAACGGTAAAAGCTACGATATGCCCTGGCCTTGGGGTGGTAACTGTGGAGTGATGGATTTCACTTTGCCTGCCGTAGCCGACTGGTGGGGAACCTATCAGCAGAAACCGATTGACGACGGTATCTCCGGCTTCTGGACGGACATGGGCGAACCTGCCTGGAGTAACGAAGAGCAGACGGAACGTCTCGTCATGAAACACTATCTGGGTATGCACGATGAAATCCATAATGTCTATGGATTGACTTGGGATAAAGTGGTGAAAGAACAATTTGAAAAGAGGAATCCGGACCGTCGTGTGTTCCAAATGACTCGTGCTGCTTATGCCGGGTTGCAACGCTATACGTTCGGTTGGACAGGTGATAGCGGGAACGGAGATGATGTGTTGCAAGGCTGGGGACAGTTAGCCAATCAGATTCCCGTAATGCTTTCCGCCGGTTTAGGACTGATACCGTTTTCTTCCTGTGACATTACCGGTTACTGTGGAGATATTGAAGATTATCCGGCTATGGCCGAACTCTATACCCGTTGGATACAGTTCGGAGCATTTAATCCTTTGAGCCGTATTCACCACGAGGGAGATAATCCGGTGGAACCGTGGCTTTTCGGTCCCGAAGCAGAAAAGAACGCAAAGGCGGTTATCGAGTTGAAATATCGTTTATTGCCTTATATCTATACTTATGCCCGCGAAGCTTATGATACAGGATTGCCTATCATGCGCCCTCTGTTTCTCGAATATCCAATGGATATGGAAACATTTTCTACGGATGCCCAATTTATGTTCGGTCGTGAATTGCTGGTAGCTCCTGTGGTGAAGAAAGGCGCTCGTACTAAAAATGTCTATCTGCCCGAAGGTACATGGATTGACTATAATAACAAGAAGACGGTTTATACCGGAGAGCAATGGACTACGGTTGATGCTCCCTTGTCCTCCGTTCCTATGTTTGTGAAGCAAGGTTCTATCATCCCCACCATGCCGGTGATGAACTACACCCATGAGAAACCGGTATATCCACTAACTTTTGAAGTTTTCCCTGCACAGGAAGGTGCACAGGCTACCTTTACTCTCTACGAAGATGAAGGAGAAGACTTAAGATATCAGCGCGATGAATTTGTCAAAACGCCGATTGTTTGTAATACTTTGGCAAATGGATATGAATTGACTGTCTCTGTCCGTGAAGGAAAAGGTTACACTGTCCCCGGTCCGAGAAATCTATTATTCCGTATTTATTCTGCGAAAGCTCCGAAAGAGGTAACTGCTAAAGGAAAGGAGATAAAGAAGGTAAAACCTGAACGATTGGAAGAAAATTTAGAGAATGACACGGAATCTGTATTATGGAGTTGGGATAAAGAAACTGGTGTATGTAGTGTGCGAATACCTGATAAGGGTATTGATGAGCAGATTATGATTGCTTTTAAATAAGTGGTGAAGCGTGCAAGACAAAAGTATCTTGCACGCATCCATATTACTATATTGAGTGATTCTCTTTTTGTTCCTGGTGAAACTTACGATAAGCAGTAGGAGACATTCCGAAATACTCTTTAAAGCTTTTTCCAAAATAGTTTAATGAACTGAAACCCAGTTGGAAACTGATATCACTAATGTTGTATTCTTCATTCTCCCGAAGCATTTTTGCAGCAGTTTTCAGTTTTATATTTTGAATAAAATAATGAGGAGATTCCCCTGTTATCTTTTTCATTTTCAGGAATAGCTTTGTCCGGCTTAGTCCTAATTCTGAACATAACAGGGTGACGTTAATATCTCCGTTTCCTTCTTCCAACTTGGTTTGTACAATTCTTATTATATGATCGATGAAATCTTGGTCGAGCTTATTGTTGGTCAGTTGCTCTGCACTATTGTTTTCTAAAGTTTTGTATCGTTCCTGTAATTTTCGTCTGTTATTTAGTAGGTTAATGCATTTAGCGATTAGAATTCTGATATTAAATGGTTTGGTGATATAATCATCGGCTCCACAATTGAGTCCTTTAA
Source organism: Bacteroides sp. D2 (assembly GCF_025147085.1). Lineage (NCBI taxonomy): Bacteria > Pseudomonadati > Bacteroidota > Bacteroidia > Bacteroidales > Bacteroidaceae > Bacteroides > Bacteroides sp. D2. The sequence goes on from NZ_CP102261.1 coordinate 1,565,989, forward strand.
TATTATGTTCCACACTACTAAGTGCAGTGAGCAGAATGACCGGAATATGGCTGGTGTCAAAATGAGACTTTATCCTTGCACATAGATTTATACCGGAGATGCCGGGCATCATCACATCTGATAAAATAAGATCCGGTGAATTGAGCTGTGCGATTTTGAATGCATCTTCGCCATTCTTTGCTTCATAGATTTCAAAGATGGGTTCAAATATCTCTATGAGTAATTTCCTCAATTCATCGTCATCCTCAACGATAAGTAAAGTCGATGAATGATCGAAATCCTTTTTCTGCTGTATGATGAAATCTTCCAGGTTTTCCAAGCTCTCTTCTTCATTCTCTATACTAATCGGGCTATTGATTATCCCTGTGTTCCTTTGATTCTCTATGATGGTGATGTTTTTATCTTCTTTAAAGTACTCATTACCGATTGGTAATTCGACAATGAATGAACTACCTTTTCCTACTTCACTTTCAACCGTTATTTGTCCATGATGTGCCTTTACAATATTGAGTGACAGTGATAAGCCTATCCCTGTTCCGGTGTTGGATAGTTCTCTGTTTACAGAGTTGTTTACCTGAAAGAAACGTTCAAAGATTCGTTCTGTCATGTCTTTGGGTATCCCAATGCCGGAATCATTGAATGTTATAATTACGGAAGACGCAGAAGTCGTTATTTTAATCTCGACTGTTCCATTTTCCGGAGTGAATTTGAAAGCATTCGATAGAATGTTATTGAAAACCTTTTGTAGTTGTACTTCATCAAACCACGTGTATTGGCTCTTTTGGTCGAACACAAAATTGAAATGAATATTCTTTAGTTCGGCATAGCTAACGAAAGAATCATATATTTCCTGTGTGAATAAAACGATATCTTGCTGTTTGATTCTTAACGTGAAATTTTCTTTGTTATATTTCAGGAAGTCGAGTAGTTCATTGATTAAAGCACCCATTTTGGCAGCCCTGTTATGTACCTCACGCAAGCTGTTCTGGATAGTAGCCAATGAGTAATTTGACATAAGAATAAGTTCCAGTTGTCCGGATATTAATGCGATCGGTGTTTTTAACTCATGTGATATATTTTCAAGGAAACGCATTTTGGATTCATTTATCGCGTCTTTTTGCAGTTTATCCCGCCTTTCAAGTTCCAGTGAATTTCTTAACAATAGCTTGGAACGGTAGAAATAGGCAATGCTGATAATGATGGCTAGTATTAGCAACGTATATAATAGATAAGCGTACCAGGTGGCATAAACAGGAGGGATAATCGTGATCCCCAGACTGATTTCATTAAGTTCGGCTTCATCTTTAAAAGAAATATTTCTTACTTTTAGCTTATAGTCTCCATAAGGTAAGTTCATGTAGTTGATTGATTTTTGGGGATGAAATTCAATCCAGCTATTGTTATAGCCATCCAGTTTATACTGATATCTGGATTGTCCGAGATTTACGAAGTCGTTGGTTCCGATTTCGACAGATATATTATTCTCATGATGCTTCAACCTGATGCAGTCTGTTGCAAAAAGAGAACGAGGTAATATTCGGGAAGAATCATTTGCCGACACTTCTTTATTATTAACAAATAGTTTGGAGAAGAACATTTTAGTGGATAGACTTTCCGGAAACAAATTCTTTTCAGAAATCATGGCAAGGCCGTTTATTCCTCCCATGATGATACGGTTATCACTGCTTTTCATTATGTCACCCGGAATCATTGACGGTAAGACGAATTTGTTTTGTGACTTATAATTATAGCTTCTTTTTGTTTTGAGATCGATATGGGATAAGCCGTTTGCACTGGTGACCAAAAGCTGATGATCGGACAGAGGATAAACGGCGCTTAGATAATCACTGTCGAGATTGCTGTTTTTGCTGTTTATCTGTTCGAGCCTATCTTGAGTAGGATGATAAATAAGAATACCTGCGCCTAATGTGGTGGCTATGATGCGATTGCTATTATCTTGAATAAGAGACGTAATGGTATTCTTGGAAGAAGCGGTGATTTTAGCAAGATATTTGTCAAGACTGCGTACATAATTCTGTTTGATACTGTAATAGCACAGGTTATTCCCTCCAATCCACAAGTTGTCCTGCTTGTCTATCATCAATGAGTTTACAGCATAGATGTATTTGTCGAGAAGATGTATCTTTTGAATGCTGCCATCTTCCAGATTCATATAATATACTCCCGAAAGCGTGCCCAGATATAAGATATTTTTGTGACGGATGATAGCCTGAACGATTTCCGACCGTTTTGTATGGTCGGATGGATCGATTGTGAAATGTTTGAATTCTTTTCTGTCAATCGAGTAACTGCAAAGTCCGCCGAGATGAGTCCCGATCCATATTGTACTGGATGTATCATCATAATATAAGGTCTTGATATTGTTGTGGGATATTGTGTTGTTCTCTTTCGTATAGTATGTATATGCATCTGTTTCGGGTAGGTAGGATACCAACCCGTCTCCTTCTGTACTGATCCATATCCGTCCTGTCTTGTCTTCTATAATTTTGCTGATTACGGGTCCGATACCGGCATGTCCCAGTTTCAGATTATTATATTCAAAGATGTCAGTATGCGGATTGTAGTAATCCAACCCTCCATAGTAGGTACCGAACCACATTGTGCCTTGATCGTCTTTCATGATAATCCAGACAGAGAGGTTGCTTAGTCCCGCACTACCCTCTTTTTCCAGACCATAAAAACTGATATCACCTGTTTGCGAGTTGATGACATTCAATCCCAACATGGTTCCTATCCAGATATTTCCGTTGTTGTCTTCACATACTGTTCTTACATAATTGCTGGCTAAGGTAGGCTCCGTATATTGGATAACGTCGCCCGATGGAGTTAGTTTGAATAATCCTTCATTCAGGGTGCTCACCCAGATGTTCTTCCGGCTATCTTCGTTTATCGATATAATTTCACTGCGGGTAGTCAGTACTTTCTGTTGCCTGCCTGATGGATCAATGGTAAATACCCCGTCATGTTTGGTGCCGATATATAATAATTTGCCGGACGTTTCTTTCAGCGATGAGATACTTAGGTTGTTGCCATCAATTTTGTATTTGGCCTGACATATACCTTCTTTATAATTATAGACACTATCCAATAAACCGATCCATAATGAGTTGGTACCATAATTGAAGGCAATGGACGGCAATATCTGTGTGTTGGGCTGGCTGAATATGATACGGCTTTCCTCTTTTATCAGGTCATATTCAATGATGCTGTAATCCGTATTGACATATAAGTGGCCTTTCTTATCCCCACAGATTGTCGGAACAAGGTTGGACTGTATCCAGTTGTTTATTCCCATGAAGTTGACAGATTCGATATAATTTCCATTATATTTCTTCACACCGTCTTTAGTTCCAATCCATAAGATACCCGATTCATCCTGATAAAGTCCGTTAATCGTAATCTGGGGAAACATGGAATTGAGTGATAAATGCTGGAAGTTTATCGTCTCGAATCCAGCGATGGATGAGACGCATGAAACCAGCATAAATATAATAGCGACTAGTCTGTTATGTTCAGGCATATATTAAAAGCGTTAATTAAGTTTCTATTGTTTTCGGAACTTCCTATATTTAGTTTTGGTATTAGTCTTAGGGATTCATATAATGGGGGACTATTATTATATATCTTATATCTGATAGCAGGTTCGATAATTACAAATGTATCGTTATTTTTTGAGATAATGAAACAAAAAACGGTTTGTAATAGGGATATGAACAAAATTATAGAACCTTTGGAACTTTTTTATCCAATGCTGCTTCCTGTAATCTCCTACTTTTGCTCTTGCTATCAGGAGAAAACCTTTGGATGGATCTTTAAATTTTTAATATATCTCAAATTATAAGCAAAGAAAATATGAAAAATTATGTGGCAATATGTCTGCTCTCATTGATGGTATCAGGATGTACGACAACCTTGGAACCTTCTATGGAACACATGGTCGATTATGCCTTGAACCGGGCGGTAGAACAATATAAGCATATGTATTCTGTTATGGATTCTATCCCGGAAATGTTACCCCGTTCGATAGATAAAAATGGCGCGCTTGCAACCTCGGATTCTTATTTCTGGACGAGTGGCTTTTATCCCGGGACTCTTTGGAATTTGTATGAATATACTGGAGATGAGCAGCTCAAGGAGATGGCTTCCAAGATGAGTGATAGAGTCGAGATCCAGAAGTATAATAAAGATAACCATGATGTCGGTTTTATGATAAACTGTTCTTTCGGAAATAAATACCGGCTATTGGGTGATACTTCCTGCATGGATATAGTCACTACTACAGCCCGATCATTATCTACACGTTACCGTTCTGCTGTAGGATGCACACGTTCATGGAGTCATCCGGGCACTTTGCATTGGCAGTTTCCTGTAATCATTGACAATATGATGAACCTTGAATTACTTTGTCGAGCAACGGAGTTCTCGGGTGATAAACGTTTCTATGATATGGCAATTTCTCATGCTGACAAAACAATGGAGAATCATTTCAGACCGGATTATAGTTGTTATCACGTGGTGAATTATGATACAATCAGCGGCAATGCACTTCAGAAATGTACATGGCAAGGGTATAGTGACGAATCAGTATGGAGCAGGGGGCAGTCTTGGGCATTGTATGGATATACTATGATGTATCGGGAAACGAAACAACCACGTTATCTGGAACAGGCAAAGCATATTGCCGGCTTCCTTCTTAATCATCCGAAGATGCCTCAGGACAAGATTCCTTATTGGGACTTTGACGATCCAAAAGTTCCGGATGCCTTGAGAGATGCTTCAGCCGCTGCCATTATGGCTTCTGCTTTACTGGAACTGTCGGGTTATGTAGACAAGGTAACCGGACAAGGATATATCGCTGTTGCCGAAACACAGCTTAGAACACTGGCTTCGGACGAGTATCTGGCAAAGCCGGGAGAAAACTGTAATTTCATACTTAAACACAGTGTAGGCTTTTTGCCGCAGAATAGCGAAGTGGATGTACCTCTGACTTATGCAGATTATTATTTTGTAGAAGCATTAATGAGGTATAGAGCCATGCACTTGAAAGAATAGAGTTACTAACTAAAATCATTACTATATGAAAAACAAGTTGATGAAGGTATCATTGTTACTGTTTTTGATGGTTCTCATCGCAGGCAAGTCACTTTCTCAGAACCAATCGGTTAGAATTAAAGCGGGACATCCCCGCCTGATTCTGTCGGGTACGGACATTGAGTTGATGCGGGGAAATGCTCTTTCGGATATTGAGCCTTGGAAAACAGCTTGGAAAAAACTGAAAGGTGAAATAGACGGTTATGCAGACAAGAAATGGAAACCGAATGTGTATCGGGGAGATGCCAGTATGTCTTTCTACAAAGCTGCTATACGTGACGGGTCGGCTGCAAGAGATTTGGCAATTGGCTATCAGATCACTAAAGATAAACGCTATGCGCACAAAGCCATTGAAATAATCAATGAGTGGTCTTCTCCTAAAAATGCTCCGGGCACTTATTTCGATCCGGATAAATTCTATCCTAATACCGGTATGTTGGTTTCACGTGGCGTATTTGCGTTCCTTTATGCCTATGATTTGCTTTGCGCGGATAACTTGATAGAAAAAAGTAAGCAGATACAATTTGAGGCATGGCTCCGAATATTGCTTCCTCATATAGAAGAAGGCGTGAAACGCTGGGTGGAGAATGACTACTTTGGAAAACAATATTTTCAGAATCATATAGTTGCGGAAGTTGTGGGGTTGATGTCTATTGGTATTATTTTGCGTGATAATGAGCTGGTGAATTATGTATATGACGGAGAAACAAATCCACATAATATAAAGAAGGTAATTGAGGGTATCATTTTGATGAAAGGACAACCGCCTTACTGTGGTGAACCCGGCTCATGGCCAACACAAGATGGAGAGATAATGGATCGTTACAGGCATTTTGCATTGACTCATTACGGACAGACTACGAAGCCGAACAGAGCCTTACAGTATGCAGGATTATCGACTAATTTGCTAATGATAGCAGCAGAAATGGGACGTTTGAACGGGCTGGATCTTCATCATTATGTAGCTCCTACCGGTGAGAGTATTAAATTGCCTTTACTCTTCTATGCTGATTTTTATATCACTAAAGATGCTTCTATCAAGGGAGGATTCTATACAGGTGAAGACTCTTGGATTAACTACAACGATCAATCAGTATTTACACTGTGGGAGGTAGGGCATGCCCGTTATCCGGAGGAGAAAGTCTTTAATGAAGTTTTGCGTACCAATGATCGTACGGCTCATAACCTGCATTTGTTAGGTCCGGTGGTTTTGACTCATGGACGCTGTATTGAATAAAATAATCTTTAATAATTAATATCTATGAAACAGAGAAACATCAGTAAAGGAATATATTCATTATATGTGATTATGTTCATGCTCATGATCCCGATAGGAGATCTGTGGGCTCAAGATCCGTTAAATATAAGCGGTAAAGTCGTAGATGTGAACAATGAGCCCCTGATTGGAGCTACCGTTCAGGTAAAAGGGAAGCAAACGGGGACTATCACTAATATAGAGGGGCGGTTTTCTGTCAATGTTCAGGCAAAAGATATACTTGTCATTTCTTATATGGGATATGCTTCTCAGGAAATGATTGCATCAAAGGCTAATGGAGCGACTATTACTCTGGTTGAGGATGGGAAAACACTGGAAGAAGTGGTGGTAGTAGGATACGCCACCCAGAAAAAAGTGAATCTGACAGGTTCGGTATCTACGGTGAACCTGACTGAACAGGCTGAAAGCCGCCCGATGACCAGTCTTTCAACCGGATTGGCAGGATTAAGTTCGGGACTGTATGTCAATCAGGGATCAGCCCGTCCTAATAACGATGGAGCCACCCTGCTTATCAGGGGACAGGGAACTCTGAATAATTCTTCGCCATTGATTATTATTGATGGAGCAGAAGGAAATATAAATGAGGTTAACCCACAGGATGTAGAATCTGTTTCTGTACTGAAAGATGCGTCATCTTCTGCTATCTATGGTTCAAGAGCCGCCAATGGGGTTATCTTGATAACGACCAAGAAAGGCTCGGAAGGCAAAGCGTCGATTTCCTATAATGGGTATGTTTCTTTCCAGAAACCTTCGAATACAATTGAAACTGTATACAACTATGCCGATTATATGGAGTATTATAACGAAGCGGCTTATAATGTTGACCCGACAGCAATGCCGGTATATTCGGAACGGAAAATAGCGGAATGGAGAGTTCACCCCAATGAACCCTACTTGTATCCGAATACAAAGTGGGAGGATGAAGTTTTTTCAACAGGGGTGTCTACTAATCATAATTTATCATTCTCTGTCGGAAACCAGAAACTGAAAGCATTTGGATCTGTAGCTTATCTGAACAATCCGGGTATTGTGGAGAATTCGGCTTATGAAAGATTTACTGCCCGTTTGAATGTGAATGCCGAACTAAAGCCTTGGATTACAATGGGGATGAATATTAGCGGTCTGAAATCAAATGCCGAGATGGGTTCCAAATACATGAGTTCGCTTTTTAGTAACATCTCCAGCCCCGGTATTGTCTACCGGCATCCGGATGGCAGGTATGGATCTGCCGAGAATCCGGAAGAGAATCAGCAAGTGCAAAGTCCTCTCTATCATCTGAATATGTATCAAGGAGATATTGAAGTTAATAACTTCACCTCCCGCTTTTGGACGAATATAAAGGTTTTCAAAGGTTTAAATATAGAAGCATCTTACACGTATCGCCGTAATAATTCGCAAGAGGAAGAGACTCCGGTTTATGCTGACCGTTGGAATTTTCAATCTAACACAATAACCCAGATGGCAGCCGGTAGAACGTTTGTAAGGAATAAGAATTGGACTAATACGCATCACGTAGCTGATGTGGTAGCTCGTTATCAGAAGACATTTTTTGATAAGTTGGATGTAGGTATATTGGCGGGAGCTAGTCAGGAAAAGGATAATGTAAAATGGTTTGAGGCGAAGAGATATGATCTTCTTGCAGATAATTTGTCTGTCATTAATGGTGCTACCGGAGATTCTGAAACAAGTGGGGCTGCAACAGACTGGGTGATGCGTTCTTATTTCGGACGAATAAACCTGTCATGGGCGGACAAATATCTGTTTGAAGGGAATATTCGCCGGGACGGTTCTTCCCGCTTCCATAAGGATCATCGATGGGGGACGTTCCCTTCTTTCTCCTTGGGATGGCGTATGTCGGAAGAGAACTTTATGAAGTCAATTAAATGGCTGGATATGTTGAAGTTGAGGCTCTCATGGGGTGCATTGGGTAATAATGCGGTAGATAATTATGAATACCAGTCTGTGTACAATAAAGATAATTATGTTTTAGGAAACTCTGTTGTGTCGGGATTGGCACAGATACAGCTGGCTAATGCAATGGTTTCATGGGAAACGACCTATGTCACCAATATCGGACTAGACTTCAGTCTTTTTGGTTCAAAGCTGGATGGAACAATAGAACTTTTTAATAAAGATACGCATGATATTCTTATCGATTTACCAGCACCATTGCTTGTTGGTAATGCGTCCATCCCTACTCAAAATGCAGCAAGAGTGCGGAATAGAGGTGTGGAAATGAATCTGAAGTGGAATCATAGGATTGGTAAAGTAAACTATTTTGTGGGTGGTAATTTTACTTTCATAGACAATGAAGTAACGCGGTTTAAAGGAGAGGAAAGGTCGATTTCGGGGACGAACATGATTCAAGAAGGCTATCCTATCAATATTCAATATGTATTGGCGGTAGACCGGATTCTTCAAACGGACGAAGACATGTTGTTTGTTGAAAAGATGATTAAAGACGCACCGCTCGATCCTACCACCGGGCAACGTGTTAACCCGTTTGCTTCTTATGGAACTCCGAAGAAAGGTGATTTTTTATACAAAGATTTGAATGGTGATGGTGTTATCGACGATAATGATAAATATGCAGTAGGGCATGGACTTGCTCCCCGTCTGACGTATGGCTTCTCCTTAGGGGCAGAATGGAATGGATTCGACTTCTCTTGTTTGTTCCAGGGAAATGCCGGTTTGCAGGTATATTGGCAAGATAAATTCTATATGGGATATATTAATTATGGAGATGTAATCAACAAAGAAATAGCCGAAGGTGCCTGGCGGGAAGGGCGTACAAATGCCACTTATCCCAGATTACTGACCGGGTTGAATACGTTAAATGCCCAGCCGAGTGATTTTTGGGTTCAGAATAAGTCATATTTGCGATTAAAGAATGTTCAGATAGGGTACAAGATTCCTAAGAAACTTCTTCAAAAGCTGGATATATCCCAACTTCGACTATACACAAGTTTGGAGAATATGCTAACTTTTACTTCCTATAAAGGGATTGATCCGGAGATAAGTGGTACAACTTATCCGACGATGAAGCAGATAACGGTAGGTGTGAATGTAGTCTTTTAAAAAATACGATTATGAAAACAGTCAATTATATTATGGTAGCGGTTGCCGTGACACTGGGATTCAGCAGCTGTTATGATCTGGATGTGGCTCCGTATGATAAGGTCGCTCAAAATAACTATTGGAAAACGGAAGCCGATGCCAAATCGGGAGTTATGGGGGTATATGCCCAACTGAAGGATTATGGTGCTTATGGCTATATGCCTCTTTTCGACACTTACTCGGATATAGGTCACGGACCGGGCGGACCTGTTGAACAGGGCACATATAACGGTGCGTATGATTTCCTGGTGCAAAATTGGCGGGACACTTATGATGGTGTGCAGCGTGCCAATACCGTTATTAAGAATGTATCGGGTATGTCAATTGACGACCAGGTGAAAAATAACGTCTTGGGAGAAGCTCATTTTCTGCGGGCTTTGTATTATTTCCATTTAGCTGATTTTTTTGGCGGAGTACCTATCTATGATGAGAGTTGGGAAGTCTCCGAATCTTTCAATGAAATGTTGCTGCCTCGTAATTCAAGAGAGGAAGTTTGGAATTTCATTATTAAAGATCTGACTTTTGCTATTGCAAACCTTCCTCTCAAATGGGCGGTCTCCGACTATGGAAGGGCGACAAAGGGAGCGGCTTATGCATTACGTGGAAAAGCATATCTTTATACAAAGAATTGGTCTGAAGCGATTGCCGATTTTGAGGAAATTGTATATAACAAAACCAATCAGTATGGTTATCAATTGTATCCGGATTATCTGACTTTGTTCACTTCGGCAGGACCGGTTCCTAATGATAATGAAACAGTATTTGCCATTCAAAATAAAGGTACTACTGACAATTTGTATGGTATGCCGCTTTGTACTTTGTATGGAACACGCGGCTCTTATGGCGGTGGTCGTGCTACTTGTATGCCGTCGGTAACTTTGGCGGATATGTATGAAGAGAAGGATGGACAGAAGTTTAACTGGAATAATTATATTCCCGGATATAATGAAAGTGATGCTGTGAAGAAAAAAGCGTTTCAGGCAACCTTGAATTCGACCAAACAGAAATTGGAAACAATCCCTGATACCACTTTATTAGGTGAGATTTACAGAGGGAGAGATCCGAGAATGATGCAATCATTGATTGTTCCTTACTCTTATTATAATGGTTATATAGTGGGAACAGGGGCTAAAAAGCAATTGTATGCGATTGCGGCGGGTACTACGGTGGCCAATGGTTTTATTCAGAATGACAGAGGATGGAATGTGTATTTCTACCGGAAGTTTGTTCCGATTGAAGATATGGGTGGTGCCATCACCAATCGTAATCACACTCCTATCAACTTCCCTATCATTCGTTTTGCAGATGTGTTATTGATGCTGGCTGAAGCTTATAATGAAGATAACCAATTGGACGAGGCTGTCGCTGAACTGAATAAGGTAAGAAAAAGACAGTCAACGAATATGCCGGCATTAAATAGTGGACCGGCCTGGTTACAGGTTTCAGATAAAGAGGATATGTTCGAGCGTATTATGCATGAACGGGCCGTGGAACTTGTTGGTGAAGGACACCGTTTCAGTGATTTAAGACGTTGGGGGGTGGCTGCGCAATATCTGAATAATCGTCAGGAGAAAGACTTTACCGGAGAGATTCGCTTTACCCGTAAGTTTACGGAAAGAGATTATCTGTGGCCGATCCCAAGTGAAGAAATTCAGCGGAATCCGGCTCTGAAACCTAATAATCCGGGATGGTAACCTGTCCGTTTTTCGTATGTACTTAGTAAATAAATGGAGGTAAACAATGAAAAGAGAAGCTTTTAAAATGTATCTGAAACCCGGTTTTGAAAAAGAATATCAAAAGCGGCATAGCGAAATATGGCCTGAACTGGTAAAGCTTTTGAAGTCGAACGGAGTGTCCGATTATTCTATATTCTGGGATAAGGAAACGAATGTGTTGTATGCTGTGCAGAAGAATGATGGGGCAGGCTCGCAAGATATGGGCGATAATGAAATCGTGAAAAAATGGTGGGACTATATGGCGGATATCATGGCAGTTAATCCGGATAATTCACCTGTCAGTATTCCATTGGAAGAAGTTTTTTATATGGAATAAGAACATTAACTATTAAACGAAAATAATATGAAATTAGAATATAAACATTCGATCATCCTGACTTTGCTGTTGTTAACACAGATGCTTATGGCGTGTAATGATAACGCGAAGAATACGGAAATAGCTTTAGTTTCAGATGATGCCGTTAGTATTGGATATGGTGGCGGGGAAGAACTGATTAAGTTCATTTGCTATGATAACTGGACAATTTCATCAGATGTGTCGTGGATAACATTTGGGGGGCTGACAGAGGGTAGCGGCAATGCAATTATAAAGATTCATATAGAGAAAAATACATCTGGAGGGGATCGTACGGGAAAGCTCTCTATTACTTGTGGAGGTAACATAAAGATAATAGAAATCAGACAATCTATAAAAACGATTGATATAGAACATAAACATCCTTCTATCCTTTATACCAAAGAGGAATTGTTGAATATAAAACAAATGGTTGAAGGCAACAGTTCGGCAAGTATAACAACGACCTACAACAATCTGATGAAGCGCTGTAACAATGCACTGACTTATACGGCGACTCCTTATACGGGACAAGATCCTACAAAGTTTATTGAAGAGAGTTATGTTCCCGGATCAAACTCCCGCGATCTGGCTTTGGCATACTGGTTTACAGGGGATAAAAAATATGCCCGGAAATCAATTGAAATAATAGAGGCTTGGGCGAAAGCGTGTAAAGACATTAGTTATGTGGCTGATGCGGGCAGTGCGATGTATCTTACCAGAGGTATGTATCCAATGGTTTGTGCTTATGATATGCTGATTTCGGAGAATATCATGAGTGATGAGACAAAGAAGAATATAACAGATTGGTTCCAGGTGCTATATAAGGAAGGGATGATTAGTATCAATTTGTGGGAAGATAACGATTACTTTAATAAGCAATATTACCAGAATCATCTTGTAGCCCATTCAATGGGAATACTGATGCTCGGACTGGTTACAGATGATGATGAATTGGTTCAGTTCGCTATTGATTCTCCTGCAAACCCAAGGGATGTAAAAGAACTGTTAAGCGGCTGTATATTGATGGATGGCGATACTCCGTGCTCAAGAGAAAAAGCAGGTTCGGCTCCTCCTGTGAAGGGGGAAATTTATGATCGTTACCGTCACGACACAGGGCCATTAAAGGGATTGCAATATACGCATCTCACACTCACATTATTGTCTACAACTGCTCGTATGTGCTATAATAACGGGTTGGATTTGTTTGCGTATACAGCTCCGACCGGAGAGAATTTACGTTACTGTTTTGAGTATTACAGTGATTTCTACCGGTCTATGGATTCATGTATAAAGTCAGGATATTATTGTGGTGAAACGGAACGTATGACAAAAGCCGGTGATAATCCGGGTATGTATGAAATGGGGTTGCGATATTATCCGGATAGCGAACCTATCAGGCAATTGATAAACTCGGGTACATTCAACAGAGAGTCGTCATATATGGACTTATTGGGATATACCCGGCTTCTTTCAGCAGAAATTAATGAATAATTCAAAAGCGATAGATTATGAGAAAATATATTTCAGACCATTGGATAAAGTCATTTATGATAATGATAGGCATCGGGCTATTCGGAGTGTCTGCCGGAGTTTTGCAATCATGTGACGATGATGATGAAATACAGAACAAACCGACTCTTTATATCATAACGGAAGATATTGAAGCTCTTAGCACTTATGGGGGAACTATACCGATAGAATTCCTTTGTAATTTGGACTGGCAGGTATCAACAGATGCCGCTTGGATTACTTTGGATGCTAAGGCAGGCAGTCAGAGTGCTACCATAAATGCAAAGGTTACTAAAAATGATGAAGGGGTGGACAGAATGGGTGTGATTAAGATAGTGGCCGGTGAATTGGAAAAAAGATTGAATATTCATCAGAAATATAGAGATACTTCTACGCCACAGTTAAGCATCACTACCAAAAGTCCTATCAAACTGGATTTTGAGGGTGGAAGAAACTCTATATCTTTCGTTTGTAATGTCGGTTGGGAGGCTTCAACCGATGTAGAGTGGATTAGTTTTACCAGCGAAACCGCGGGCTTGGAGGATGGAACCTTGAATTTTGTAGTGGAAAAGAATGGGGGTGATGTGATCCGGGAAGGAAAGGTTACTATTACTGCTCAGGGTATCACTAAAAGTGTAGATATTGTTCAGCAAACTGAAGCAATGGGGGGAGTGAACTTATTGGATACTCCTGAAGAAGATTACAGCTTTGAGAGAATTACTACCAACAAATATTGGCCGGCTCTTGGAGAATGGGGTGGATCGGATAGTCAGGGGATTGGTAAATTCGGAGCAAGTGCCACTGCCGTCCGGGTTGCTGCAAACTCGCCTATATCTCATACCGGATCATCTTATTTATTCGTACGTATGCGTGAGAACGAAACTGCCAATTCTTTAGACTGGTTATGGAGAAAGGTGAAAGGGTTGACTCCAGGCAAGTCTTATACATTTTCCTTCTGGTTCAAGACTCCTTCAGCGGCGGAAATGCCTCAGCCGGGAAATATCAGGCTTGGTGCGGTGATTAATGAAACGGACATACCGACATTATCCAATCCATTGGCTCCGGAAGTTACTTTTGGATTTGTTGCGGCTTCCGATGGCGTTTTAAGCAGTTCTGATGAGCATAAGAAAGTTTCTTATACTTTCACTATGCCTGCTGATAAGACAGATGTATATATTGTTTGGAGAAGAAATGGAAATCAACAGCCGTTCCTTGACGATATGAGTTTGGTAATGAATTAACGGATATGAACGAATCTTGGCCCAGGGGTACAATTTTAATGTAATCCTGGGCCAAACTTTATATGAACAATATGAAAAAGCTTCTAAGTATTTTGATTTTATGCTTCTGTTTTTCATCTTTTATACAGGGAAAGATTAAATTACCTGCTATGATGGGAGATCATATGATACTCCAGCAAAATAGTAGCGTTAAACTGTGGGGATGGGCGGATAATAAGAAAGTTACTGTTACTACCTCCTGGAATAATCAGACTTATCAGGTACTAACGGATAAGAACGGAGCCTGGTTGGTTAAGGTGAATACTCCTGGGGCAAGCTATACTCCTTATTTCATTACAATTAGTGATGGAGAGGAGGTTATCCTTTCAGATATATTGATAGGGGAGGTTTGGATTTGTTCCGGTCAATCTAATATGGATATGCGTATGATGGGAAATACGGGACAGCCTATTGATCGTTCATTGGAGACAATTCTGCATGCTGGTAATTATCGTAACCGTATCCGCTTTATTGCTGTTTCAAGAACGAAAGATGTACAGCAACGAACTGATTTTGAAGGGAGAAAATGGGAGGTATCGGCACCGGAAGCGGTCATGACTTGTAGTGCGGTTGCTTATTTCTTTGCAAAACAAGTCACAGAAGTGCTCGATATTCCGGTAGGGCTGGTTATTAGTAGCTGGGGAGGTTCCCGGATAGAATCATGGATGAATGAGAAAACATTAGCTTCTATTGATGGAGTAGACATAGAGGCTGTCAGAAGTTCGAAATTAAAAATGCATCATCGCTTGGAGTGCATGTACGATACCATGTTGTGGCCTGTGAGGAACTTTACCGCACGTGGTTTCCTTTGGTATCAAGGGGAGTCGAATATCTTCAACTATTACTGTTATGCTCCGATGATGACTGCTATGGTTCAGTTATGGAGAGAGGTTTGGGAAGCACCGGATATGCCTTTTTATTATGTCCAGATTGCTCCTCATAAGTATAAAGATAGTCAGGATACGGATGCAGCTTTATTAAGAGAAGCGCAGACAAAAGCTCTTGAAGCGATACCCAATTCCGGTATGGTTTCTACTACCGACATTGGTGATGAGTTTTGTATTCATCCACCTCAAAAAGACATAGTAGGGCTTCGTTTGGCTACTCTGGCTTTAACTAAAACATATAACATTTGTAGACTTCCACCTACTGGGCCGACGATGACGAAAGTCGATTACTTAGAGGGTAAGGCAATTGTCACTTTTGATAATGCTTCTGCCGGATTAACGCCGGCATTCTGTAACTTGGAAGGATTTGAGATTGCAGGAGCTGATAAGAAATTTTATCCGGCTCAAGCACAAATTGTAGATCGTACACCCACAGTGAGAGTTTGGAGTGAACAAGTCAATCAACCGATAGCTGTGCGGTATGCTTTTCGTAACTATGTAGGAAATGTCTTACTGCGTAATACTTTTGGATTGGCTGCATTTCCTTTTCGGACGGATGCGTGGGATGATGTGAAATAAAGAAGATGTTTTGTATTGGATATACAACTTAATGCTTAGAGTCAGCAATCAATTTCTTTTGTATGCTGTTCCGAAAAGTGATTACTTTCAGAAAATATATTCAGGATAATTGATAATATTTTCTTTATGATAGCCCATAAGAAATAAGTTTGATATTATCCTGAATAATATTATCATAATACAGTTTTTTACTTTCTATTAAACCTTAATACTGCCTTTACCGGGAAATGATCCGAAGGAATATGAGATTCATACTTTCCAGTAGTTTCGTTCTTGGTGCGATAAGTATCTGTTAATACACCGTATTTCTCTACAGTAAAATTGGGGGTTACGAAGATATGGTCAATACGGTTCGGAGTATATGTATTCGGATTCCAGCCTGTACATGTCCCATTAGTCGCATATCTCATTTGAGCTACCTCGTAAGAATCTGATAATATTCCGGATTCATGAAGAACCTGATAACTTTCACTGGTTTGGTCTACATTGAAATCACCTGTCAGTATAACGGGATCTTTGCCGCACATTTCCTTAATTTTGCTAATAACCAGTTTGGCACTTTCTCGGCGGGCTACCACTCCGATATGATCCATGTGCAGATTAAAGAACCAGAATTTGAACTTACCGGTTTTGTCTTTGAATTCTCCCCACGTGCAGATGCGGGTATAAGCAGCATCCCATCCTTTATTTGGCTTTGTAGTGTCTTCCGACAACCAGAAGTTGCCGGACTTGAGTAGCTTGAATTTATCTTTCCGATAGAAAATAGGAGCATATTCTCCTTTTGTCTTGCCGTCATCCCGTCCTACACCTATGTAGTTGTACGCAGGCAGAGCGTTGAGCATGTCTTCCAGTTGATTATGTTTCACTTCCTGTGCTCCAAAAATATCGAAGTCATGGAAAGTGATTAACTGGGTAAGTACCGGGCAGCGTTGTTCCCAGCCATTTCCCGCTTTGGCATCGTTGGGATTACTGTTTCGTACGTTGTAGGAGGCTACATTTAGTTGCTGCGCATTCAGTATTGACACACCACAGAGCGTCAATACAATCAAAAGTTTTCTCATTGTCTTTTTATTGTTAAATGGTTATTTAGTATCTTTTTCTTCTGTTTGTTCGCTTCTGTATTCTTTGGGAGATGTATTGTACAATTTCGCAAACTCCCGGTAGAAATAAGACTTGTTCGAGAAGCCTGATTTATACATAATTTCGGTGACGGTGAGCTTAGTTGTTTTTAGCAGGCTAGCGGCATACTCTAAACGAATGGTACGGACAAACTCGCTTGGTGTTTTTTCAGTCAATTCTTTGAGTTTGCGGTACAATCCTGCTTTACTTACTCCTATAAAGTCTGCAAGAGAATCCGGATTCATGGATTCATCGTCGATATTATCTTCAATGAACTTGATAATCTTGTTCAGTAATAATTCATCCTCTTTGTGCATGGTGATCCCATCCCTTACAATAAGAGAGGAACGGCCGGATTTGAAATACTCTTTCATCAGAGAGTATTTATTAATCATATTCTCTACCGCACTCAACACATGTCTTGGATGGAAAGGTTTAGGGATATACAAATCTGTTCCGTGATTATAGGCATTGATCTGGTCTTCAATAGAGTTTTTGGCAGAAATATGAATAACCGGAATATGCGCTGTCCGTTCATTAGACTTCAATATATCTGTCAGTGTAATGCCATCTAGTTTGGGCATTAATACATCACTGATAATGATGTCCGGTTGCTTTTGTTCTACTTCTTTCAGCGCCTCTTCTCCATCGGCAGCTTCGCGAACCTGATAGTAGGGAAGCAGAATATCTTTCAACAGTTCCCGGATATTCTTTTCGTCTTCTACAATCAGTATGGTAATTTCTTTCTGCTTAGGAATGAAAAGCATTTCACTGATCTCTGTCTCTTCTTCTGTAGGCTGACTTTCTTTTTCGGAATTCATGTGCATAGGAGGCAGGGATACATTGAATTCTACATATTCTCCCAAAGTACTTTCTATAGTGATTTCTCCACCTAATAATTCAGTCAGGCTTTTGGTTAGGTTCAGACCCACTCCGGTACTTCCGGCGTGCTTCAGGTTACTGCTCTCGAAAATCTTAAAGCGACTGAATATTTCGCTCGTTTGCTTTTCAGTCAATCCCTTACCAGAGTTGCGTATACGGAAATGTAATGTTCCGGTAGTGGCATTCTGTCTTATTTCAGCCCGGATATATCCTCCGGACGGTGTATACTTGAAGGCGTTAGATAATAAGTTGAATATAATTTTCTCCAGTGCATTCCGGTCTGTAGTAAAAGACGACACTTCTTTACTTTTGAAACTAAAGTCTATTTTATTCTCTTCAGCAATTTCAGTATAGTTGTCTGACACATAATCAACGAGTAGCTGGATATCTACTTTCTCTGCATAGATAGCCGTATGTCCCGATTCTGCTTTCCGAAACTCCATTAGTTCGTTGATGAGTTTCTGCATCCGGTCGGCATTGTTCTTGATGATGTAGATATACCTTTTCGTATAACTGTCAAGGTCTGCTTTTTCCAGCAGATGCTGTGCCGGACCATATATCAGTGTTAGCGGAGTGAAGAACTCATGTGCCACGTTCGTAAAGAAGTTCAACTTCGATTCATGAATACGTTGTTGATTTTGCTTTTCAATATGTTCTAGTAAAATCTGGCGATTCAGTCGGATACGATTCTTGATGACAGACTGTGTTATATAAATAGCAATAGCAATTAAAATAAAATAGATAATAAAGGAAGTAGTACTTAGCCACCAAGGATAGGCGACATCCAGATGAAGAGAGTAGATCTGATTGCTCCATACACGGTCACCATTGGTACATTTTACTTCCAGTTTATATTTCCCCGGAGGAAGTTTGGTGATGACGATATTGGGGTTGTTTTCGTTGTAAATCCATTCATCGGCGAAGTCAATAATCCGATAACTAAATTCGCAGTTCTCGTTGTTGATAAAGTCGTGTGCTGTGAACCCTAATGTAATGTAAGGTTCGTCATAGTCGAGCCGGAGCGTATGATTAAAAATACGCTCGTAAATGTTTTGGCTGGTATTATTAATTTTTAGACTATTCAAACTTAGAGTAGCAATATGGTCCCGTAAACGTATTTTGTTCTCATCGAAATAATTCAGCCCACTGACTCCTCCGAAATACAACCATCCTGCTTTATCCTTAAAAATCGCTCCATCGGAAAATTCATCATTTTGTAATCCGTTTCTGGAAGAATAGTTAGTAATCTTTCCCGAAGATAGATTAATAAAAGAGATACCTTGATTGGTACTTGCCCAGATATTACCGTTTTCATCTTTCAGAATACCGTGAATCGTATTGTTGGGTAGTCCGTTGTGATCCGTATATTCCATAATAGATGGCGGAATGTCTGCCGGAAATAATCGATTGAGGCCGTAACTGGTGCCTATCCAAATGCTGGCAGAATCTCCTTTGGTCAGATAGAGTATATCATTGTTGGTTAGGGATAAAGTAGAGTCTATCTCATGAATTTGTTGGAAGCATTCGGATGCGATATCGAACTTATTGATTCCGCCACCTCGTGTGCCTAGCCAAAGTTCATTTTCATTATACCCGGCAATGACCGAATAAATGATGTTATTACTTGGTGAGGAAGGTCCGGGAGATTTATATTGTTTCATTTCTGTCACTTTATAACTTTTTCCTTCCCTTTGCAAGGTTAGTTTGATAAGTCCATAGCCGGAAGTGCCCAACCATAATAGTGAGTCGTTATGAGTGAACAGAATGCTGTATACAGCTTTGAAAGTCGGATATTCAGCAGGAATGCTTAACTTCTTTACCTGACTGCTATTAAGTGGAATATAATTGATGCCCGTTCCCTCGGTTCCGATAAATATGTCTCCGGACATATTTTTTCGGATAGTATAGACAGAATTGGAAATCAATCCGTTGCCGATTGACAGATAAGGTTCGACCTGCCGTTCCTGTTTGTCAAGCAGCAGAATTCCTTCTCCTTTGGTTCCCACGAGTATATTACCATTATCTTCTTCGCAAAAACAACGTACGGGATAATCAGTTTTTACGGTGTGGAATGGAGAACTGTGTTCATAGACTTCCAATACTCCTTGCCCGTCGGTGCCTACCCAGAGTATATTCTGCGAACCGATGTAGATGGTGAAAATGGATGCTTTCGCTGGTAATTGAGGTAATTCCATTGAAGCATTATCTTCCAGATTATACCTGATACATCCCCCTTCGATAAAGCTGATGAGAAGATACTCTTTGTGGCAGATAACTTGCGAAACCGTTTTATTTTCTGGAATATCTATGCTATTCAGTATGCGGTTGTCCAAAGAAACAGTTAATGCCCGGTCATCGTTAATGATAAGATAATCTTGAGAAAGATAAATGCCGGAAATGGAAGCAGGTTGTTTGATTTCTTTTTTGAACGAGAGTTCGGGATTAGAGCTATGGACAGATAGTTGATAATGTAATAATTGTCCATGTCCTGTGAGGAAGAATACTTGGTCTTTGGAATCAATAACGAAATTTTTGATGTCATCAGGAAGATTATTCTTCAATGGAACAAAGTCCTGTTTCCGGTCGTCAAAATAGAATAAACCTTGTTCCTTCACATAGCAGATAATGTATTTGCCGGAAGTGATACCCAGCAGGAATGATTTCTCTTGTTTGGGCGGATTGTTCTGCGTACCTAAATAATAAGGAGTAAATTGCTGTGTGGAACGTTTCCACCGGTTGACACCATAGTCGGTAGATACCCACAAGACAGAGTCATTTTGCTCGATAATTTGCCAGATTACATTATTACTGATAGATCCTGCATTTTTTTTATTATAAGAATAGGTTTTAAAGCTACGTCCGTTGTAGGCATTCAGCCCGTCCCATGTTCCTACCCAGAGAGTATGTTCCGAATCTTCCAGAAAACAATTCACTGAATTATTGGATAACCCGTCTGCATTCGAAATCTGTTTCACTACATTCTGGGAATGTAATAAAACAGGCATCAGGCATGAATAAATAAGGATGCAGATGTAGCGGAAATATGAGTGTTTTCGTAGAATCATGTCGCAAAGATAGAGAGGAAAAATAAGAAAACAAAGATAAAAATATGCTGTACAACACCTGTATACCCTTTTGAGAATATAGTACACCTTTTACGTTGTTGTGCAGGGTAGCTTTGTCACCAGAAATAAAAAAAAACACATATTTAATAATCTGAAAATGGATATTGCAAAACGATTTCATCAAAACCCATTGTTGAAACCCTCCGACTTACAACCAGGAATAGAAGGTATGGAAATCACCTGTTTCCTGAATCCCGGCGTGTTCCGTTTCGACGGAAAAATTTGGTTATTACTGCGAGTGGCCGAACGGCCTGTGCAGAAACAGGGAGTTATTAGTTTTCCCGTATATAATAAAGATGGAAAAATAGAAGTGCTCTCTTTCGATGAGAATGACCCGAAACTGGATGCTTCTGATCCTCGTGTGATAGGATATGCAGGGCAGAATTATCTGACTACCATGTCTTATCTCCGACTGGTGTCGAGTGAAGACGGAATTCACTTCAAGGAAGAGCCGGATTATCCTCCTATTTTTGGTAAAGGAGCATTAGAGGCTTTTGGCATTGAAGATTGCCGGGTGGCCACTACTGCCGATGGTTATTATCTTACGTTTACGGAAGTCTCTTCTGTAGCTGTTGGTGTAGGGCTGATTCATACTTATGACTGGAAAAACTATACTCGTTATGGCATGATTTTCCCTCCTCATAATAAAGATTGCGCGCTGTTTGAAGAGAAAGTGAACGGAAAATATCTTGCACTGCATCGTCCGAGTAGCCCAGAGTTGGGTGGCAACTATATTTGGCTTGCCGAATCACTCGACCGACTGCATTGGGGCAACCACTGTTGCATTGCAACTACCCGTCCTGATAGTTGGGACTGTGCCCGCGTGGGTGCAGGAGCGGCACCTATTTGTACAGAGGAAGGGTGGTTGGAAATTTATCATGGTGCGGACTATCAAAACCGTTATTGTCTGGGAGCTCTTCTACTTGATTTAAATGATCCTTCAAAGGTAATTGCCCGAAGTAAAGAACCTATCATGGAGCCTGTTGCTCCTTACGAACAAACCGGATTTTTCGGGAATGTAGTTTTCACCAACGGACATTTGGTAGAGGGAGATAAGATAAGGCTTTATTATGGTGCCAGTGATGAAGTAATCTGTGGGGCGGAGTTGTCTATTGCAGAGATTCTCCGTTCATTAAAGTCGTAATATAAATAAGATGGATAATGAATAAACTAAAAAGAGAGTATCAGTTCTTCAAACAGCAAACTTCTAATGTACGGGTCTTGCTGATGACTAATCTTCTTTATGCGCTGGTGCTTCCTGTAGTTGAGATTTTCGTGGGCGCTTATGTGATGCGCCATACCAGTGAACCGGTTTCGGTGGCTTTTTATCAGCTTTTCATGTACATTGGCATCATTACTACCTCATTTGTGAATGGTTTCTTGTTACGACATGTGAGTGTGAAGATGCTGTATGCAGGAGGGATATTAGTTAGTGGATTGTCGATGTTTGCCATGATGTTGGTAAAGTCATTAGGCTTTGTGGAATTGGGTATAGCCGGATTTGTACTTGGAGCTGCATCGGGCTTCTTCTGGACTAATCGCTATCTGCTGACTCTGAATAACACGACAGATGATAGTCGTAACTACTTCTTCGGGCTGGAGTCTTTTTTCTTTTCCATTACTTCGATTACTGTACCTTTATTGATTGGAGCATTTATCAGTCAGATAGATGGCAGGGAAATAATGGGATGCCTGATTGATATTAATGGAGCCTATCGGTTGGTGACGGTTGGAGTAATCATAGTGACTTTGTTTGCTGTAGCCGTTTTATGGCGTGGTAAGTTCGCCAATCCGGTGCAGAAGAATTTTCTGTATTTCCGGTTTTGTACACTTTGGAAAAAAATGTTGTTGCTGGCTTCCCTGAAAGGAATGGTACAGGGATTTTTGGTGACCGCTCCTGCTATTCTGGTTCTGAAGTTAGTAGGTGATGAAGGCGTATTGGGGCTAATACAGGGAATCAGTGGTACACTGACAGCTGTTTTGGTTTATGTATTGGGACGAATAACCAAACCTGAAGACCGGTCGAAGGTATTTATAGCCGGGCTACTTGTCTTTTTTATCGGTACTCTGTTCAACGGAATCTTGTTTTCAGCCACCGGAGTGATTATCTTTGTCCTCTGTAAGGTGATCTTTCAGCCATTGTTTGACTTGCCTTATTACCCTATTATGATGCAAACTATCGATGCAGTAGTAAAAATCGAAAAAAGAAATGAATATACCTATATTTTAAGCCATGAGTTCGGACTATTTCTGGGACGTGCTTTCGGACTAATACTTTTTATGGTACTCGCATTTGTCATATCACAGGATTTTGCATTGAAGTATGCATTGATCCTGGTGGGAGCTTTGCAGTTGATTGCCTATCCATTAGCCCGGAACATCATCAGACAGAATCAAGCTATTCGCTAATATTTCAAAATCGTTAAATCGTCGTTGCAAACGAATGAATTATTATGTTGTACAGCACCTATATACCCTTTTGAGAATATAGTACACTCAATTTTTGTGGAGCGAGGGTAGTTTTGCTGACAGAAAAACAAGGAACGACTGATTCGGAAAAACTAAAAAATGACGTATGATAAAACTAAAAGCTGTAATCTATTTAATTAGTATGATGACACTTGCCGGATGCTCGGGTCAGAAGCAAACATCTGCTGTTGTTGAAGAGCAGAACGAACATTGGATAATAGGTCCTTTCGTTCGTCCGGAAGGAGTGAATCCGGTGATTTCTCCACAACCGACTACTTTTCAATGCCCGATGCGCAAGCAGTTGGTAAAATGGGAGGAGAGTGATACTTTCAATCCGGCAGCCACCGTTAAAGATGGAAAGATTGTAGTACTCTATCGGGCAGAAGATAATTCAGCGCAAGGTATAGGAAAGAGAACATCCCGCATTGGCTATGCAGAAAGTACGGATGGAGTGACGATGAAACAATCGGATGCCCCTGTATTATTCCCTTCCGAAGACGATTATAAAGAAATAGAATGGGAAGGAGGTTGCGAAGACCCGCGTGTGGCAATGACGGAGGATGGATTATATGTAATGCTCTATACAGCTTGGAATCGTCATCTCCCCCGTCTGGCAGTTGCTACTTCCACCGACCTGAAGAACTGGACAAAGCATGGACTTGCTTTTGCAAAAGCGTATAACGGACGTTTTGCCAATATAGCGAGCAAATCTGCTTCTATTGTTACCGGGGTGAAGGATGGAAAACTTGTCATTGAGAAAGTGAATGGCAAATATTTTATGTATTGGGGGGAAAATGCCGTATGTGCAGCAACTTCCGACAACCTGACAGATTGGACACCGGTATTGAACGAGAATAATGAATTGAGAGAAATTGCCAAACCCCGCAGCGGCTATTTTGATAGTCGTTTGACAGAGTGTGGTCCTCCTGCCATAAAAACAACAGATGGTATTGTCCTACTGTATAATGGTAAGAACGGATATAAAGAAGAAAGAGATTCGGAATATCCAGCTGGAGCTTATTGTGCAGGGCAGTTTTTGTTCGATGCCGATGATCCTTATCAAGTACTGGGTCGTTTGGATAAACCATTCTTTGTGCCTGAGGCTGCTTTTGAGAAGAGTGGTCAATATAAAGACGGAACAGTATTTATAGAAGGATTGGCTTACTTCAAAAATAAACTATATCTCTATTATGGCTGCGCTGATTCGCAGGTTGCAGTAGCGATATGTGATAATAATATGGATTTAAAACTCAAAACACATAACTAATTTAATCTATGAAACATGGTTGTAAAATGAACACGGTTGTCTCAAAGTCGTTCAATGACCGGCTGAAGATAGCCACTGTTTCAGCTTTAATGGCAGGGACGTTCTTGTGTCTACCTTTCACGGTATATGCAGAAAATCCTTTGATATCAGATGTTGAACAGACGGTACGGAATATCTCGGTAAAGGGTGTGGTGGTTGATGCCAATGGAGAACCTGTTATCGGAGCTTCGGTACAGTTGAAGGGGAGTACCGGTATAGGAACGATTACTGATTTGGATGGTAAGTTCACTTTGTCAGTTCCGGCTAACGGAGTGTTGCAAATATCCTATATCGGATATAAAACGGCTGAAGTGAAAGTAAACGGACAAGCCGGATTGAAAGTAACTTTGCAGGAAGATACGGAAACGTTGGATGAAGTGGTAGTAGTAGGTTATGGTATTCAGAAGAAAGCTTCTGTGACTGGATCGGTAGCTGCCATCTCTTCAGATAAGTTGATGGAGGTAAAAGCTCCTAGTGTGACAAATATGCTTGCCGGACGTTTGCCGGGGCTGCGTGCCGTGCAACGTAGTGGTAGTCCTGGCGATGACGGAGCTTCTGTTGATATTCGCGGATATGGAAGTATGTTGGTGATTGTGGATGGTATCGAGCGTGATTATGCCCAACTAGACCCGAATGACATCGAATCAATTTCCATACTGAAGGATGCCGCCGCAGCTGTTTACGGTTTTAAAGGTTCTAATGGAGTTTTATTGGTGACTACTAAAAAAGGAACGGAGCAAAAGGCAAAGATAGAATATAATGGTTACGTAGGTTTTCAGAAAGTGACCCGCTATCCGGAAATGATGAATGCCTATGAGTATGCTTCACTTTACAATGAAGCGATTCATAATGCGAATCCGTGGCGCGGAGCTTCTGCTTACTCGCAGGAGCAGCTGGAAGCTTACCGGAATGGTACGGCAGGTACGGATTGGTGGAATGAAACCATGCGTAGCTCAGCTCCTCAAACTTCACATAACTTGAGCATGACGGGAGGTACGGAGAAGGTGAAATATTATATGTCTATCGGATATATGGATCAGGGCGGCATCATCCGTTCGGGCGACTGGAACTACCAACGTTACAATGTCCGTTCAAACCTAAGTGTAGAAGTTGCTAAAGGGGTGAACGTAGAGTTGCGTTTGAGCGGACGGTTTGATAACCGCAAGAAGCCTTATAACGGCGATAATCTGTTCCGTTCGGCACAAATGGCAATCCCGACTTATTCCATGTATGCCAATGATAATCCGGATTATTGGGGAGCGGTAGGTGATATGGCTAATCCTGTACATGTATCCAGTTCGGATGACAGCGGATATGAAGATCGTCTGCGTCGTGAATTTAACAGCTCATTGGCTATTACCTGGAAACTTCCCTGGGTGAAAGGACTGATGGCAAAAGCATTGGTTGCTTATGATTATACAAATAAGGAATGGAAAACATGGAGGAAAGATTTGTCGGAATATACTTATGATTATGCCAATGAAGAGTATATAGAGAAGGTGATTAATACCGCACATCTGGAATCGAAACTGGAAAATTATGATAAACCGACTTATCAGTTCTCAATGAACTATAATAATACGTTTGCCAAGAAGCACAATATTGGTGCTATGCTGGTATGGGAAATGTATAATGACAAAAGAAGTTGGGTGACCGGAACACGTGATTTTGCTATCGGACTCATTCCTGACTTGGATTATGGAGATAAAACCAATCAGGAAGCCTTCGGTAAAACACAGGAAACGGCACATGCCGGTCTGGTGGGGCGTTTGAATTATGATTTTTCCAATCGCTATCTTGTTGAGTTCAATTTCCGCTACGATGGAACCTATAAATTCCGTGAAGGTAACCGTTGGGGATTTTTTCCAGGTGTGTCTTTAGGGTGGCGTGTTTCCGAAGAGGCCTTTTTCAAGAAACTGTTGCCTGATATGGACAACCTGAAAATCCGTGCTTCGTATGCCAAAGTGGGAGATGAAGGAGACTTCGACGCTTTTCAATATCTGGATGGATATACATCTCATGGGAGCTATATTATGGGCAGCAACGGAGTGACTTCCGGTATGACTACGGTAGGTATGGCCAATCCGTGGCTGACCTGGTATGAATCAAAGATTATGAATATTGGCTTTGAAGCCTCTTATCATAGAGGATTGATTTCCGTAGAATTCGATTGGTTCCGTAGAAACCGTTCGGGACTTCCTGCTACTCGTGTAGGATCATTACCTACTATTTTCGGAGAATCAATGCCGCAGGAGAATCTGAATTCTGATATTAATACGGGATTTGAGATTGTAGTTGGACATAAGAACCGGATTGGTAACTTCAATTATAATGTGTCGGCTAATTTCTCTACTACCCGGATTAAGTATGATTATGTAGAGAGAGCTGCTTCTACCAATATGTATGATGATTGGCGTAATAACACGAACGGTCGTTATAAAGATATTCGTTGGGGAAAGAAAGTTATTGGACAGTTCTCCAGTTTCGAGGAAATCTTGAATTCACCGGTTCAGGATAAAGACGGTAACCGTTCATTAATGCCAGGTGATCTGAAATTTGAAGACTATAATGGGGATGGCATTATTGATGATAACGATACGCAGCCACTCGGACATGGTGCTACTCCACGTATGTATTATGGATTGAATATGTCCGGAGAATATAAAGGATTCGACCTGACGGTATTCTTTCAGGGGGCAGCAGGTCATGATATTTATGTCAGTGGGGATATTCTGGACCCATTTATCCAGCAGGGTTTGGGTAATGGACTGGCCATCATGACCGACCGTTGGCATCGGGAAGACCCGACCGATCCTTATAGTAAGTGGATTTCCGGGTATATGCCTGCCGCTCGTGTAGCGGGTGTTGCGGATAATCGTTCTGGTAATTCATGGTCACTGCACAATGCAAGTTATCTGCGTCTGAAAACATTGGAGCTAGGGTACACACTACCTAAAGCATTGACGAAGAAAGCAGCTATTGACCGTGTGCGTTTTTACATCAACTGCAACAATCTGCTGACTTTCACTAATCGTGATGGATTGATGAAGAATGTTGACCCGGAAAGCAACTCTAGCGGAGTGCGCTATTACCCGCAAATGAAGACATATAACTTTGGTGTGAATGTAACCTTCTAAAATCTATAAAGACAATGAATAGAAATTATTTGAAATATATATGGATAGCCGGAGTATCTATCCTCGGATTGACGGGATGTGATGATTACCTGAATCGTGAAAGTACCAGTGGGGTTAACACTCCGGATCTAATTTGGCAGAATCCGAAAGCAATTACAGCCGTTTTGGCGGATATGTATGATTCCGGATTAAAGCTGGATGAGTTTGATGATTGGTATGGAAGCAAGAAAGCGAATTTGGCGAATCAGACCAGTCTTTCGGATGAGGCTACGGCCAGTTATCAGAAAGAGAGTGCATTTGATAAATCAAATTCTACTTATTCTTATGGCGATTATGTATTTAATGACGATATGGTGACTCGTTATAAACAGATCCGTATCGTAAATAACTTCCTGCTGAATATCGAAAAGACTTCAGTGCTGAGTGAGGATGAAAAAGAAGAGATTGGAGCAGAAGCTCGCTTTATCCGTGCAATGCAGTATTTTGGGTTGGTGAAACGTTACGGAGGTGTGCCTTTGCAAACTATTCCTCAAGAATACACCGCCGGAAATACGCAAGCGCTGTATCAGGCTCGTGATACGGAAGCAGCTACGTATGATTTTATAATCAAAGAGTGTAAAGCCATCTATGGATCATTGCCGGAAGTGCGCAACAGCGATGCCAAATATCGGGCCAATCGTGGGGCGGTATTGGCTTTGTGGTCTCGTGCAGCATTGTATGCCGGTACTATTGCCAAATACTCTAAAACACTTACCTTGACGGGGGAAGCCGTTTCCAAAGGCTATGTTTATATTCCAGAGACAGAAGCAGAGCGTTACTTTGACGAATGTTATACAGCTTCATCAAAGATTTTGGATGAGATGGTTCCTCGTGTATATAGCTTGTACAAGTCGACAAGTACGGATCCGGAAGAGCTGGCACAGAACTTTTATAATCTTTTTTCTAAGACAGTGAACGGAGATAATGGAGAGTATATTTTTCAGAAACAGTATAATGTAGCTGCCGGAAAAGGGCATATGTGGGATAAACTGAACGTTCCTTTCTCATATCGTGGTGATGGTTGGGGATGTGGTATGTCTCCGGTTCTGGAAATGGTTGAGGAATTTGAATATATCGACGGTACAGAAGGTAAACTAAAAATGAAGGATAGCGGTGGAAAGGCGATTAGCTACGACAGTTCGTATGACATCTTTAAAAATAAAGATCCTCGTTTATTAGGTTCCGTTTACTTGCCTGGCGCTGATTATAAAGGATATGGCGGTGGTAAAATAGAGTGGATGCGCGGAGTAATCAACGGACAGGATGGAATAGGAACCAAATATGAAGCTTCCGCTCAACCGGATAAGGAGAATAAGGTAGTTATCGACGGACAGACTTACAATACTTCCGGGAAAGACGGTGGTTCATTAAGTGTAGGTGACGCCAGCAAAACAGGTTTCTATCAGCGTAAGTTTTTGGACGAAAGTCTGACGGATTATACGGATATTGATGCAAAACGTTCTTCTACTCCTTGGGTTGTGTTCCGTCTGGCAGAAATCTACCTGAATCGTGCAGAGGCTTGTATGGAGTTGAATCAGCATTTGGATGTGGCTTTGAAAGATATCAATGAGATCCGTGGCAGGGCAGGTATCAAGCTGTTGACTGCCGGCGATCTGACTCTTGACAAGGTTCGCCATGAACGAAAAGTGGAACTTGCTTTTGAGAAGCATCGTTACTGGGATTTGAAACGTTGGCGTCTGGCCCATTTGGATGTCAGCAAAGGTGGCTTGACTAATTTCCGTGGTACAGCTCTTTGTCCATATTACAATGTCAAGAGTGGAAAATACACATTTGAAACTGGGGTACCTGAAAAGAGAAAACGTCTTTTCCTCGAAAAGAACTATTATACGGTTTTCCGTGCGGAAGATTTGAGTACAAATCCGTTGATGACGCAGAATCCGGGTTACGGCAACTGATATGTTCAATTATAAGTTAAAGAAAAACCGATATGAATAAAATAATAAATATAGGATTGACTGCATTATTCGCCTGCTTCATGGTAGCATGCGAAAATGACATCGACAATTATGATGCGCCGAATGGCGGTGTGCATGGCACTATTTATGACAAGGAAACGAATGAGCCGATTCCCATGCCTGTGCCGGGAAGTAGTGGGGTGATGATGAGTTTGTATGAGCAGAACACCGGAGCTACTGCTTCGGTCGATTTCCGGGCCCGGCAGGATGGGACATTTGAGCATACCAAAGTATTTAATGGTAATTACCGCATTCAGGCAAAGGACGGCCCTTTTGTTGGAGTGTGTGAGGGATATGTCACCGTGAACGGACAAACGCAGGTTGACTTATATACCATTCCATTTTCGCGTATTAGTCTTGATGTTACTGTATCCGCAGATAATAAACTGACACTTACCTACGATGCAAAGACATCGAACGAAACATTGCAACTGACAGATGTTTCCGTTATCTGGAATTATGCTCCGGGAGTAGACGTGAACAATGCTAATCATGCTACTCTTTCTTCATTGGGAACAAAGGCCAGTGGTACGCATGTCATTGACTTGATGAGTGATACCGAATTTATTGAGAATCACTATAAGATTGTTTCCAATAAGAATCGGGTATACGTGCGTGTTGCGGCTACGGTAACGGCGGAAAGCAAACCGTATGTGAACTATAGCCGGGTGGTGGAAGTAACTGTGAATGATATCAGATAAGGTAAACGATAAAAAAGAATGTAACAATGAAACATAAATTCTATTTATTACTGGTACTGTTGATAAACGGTTTGTTTATCGGCTGCAGTTCGGATGATGATGGTGTAACTCCTCCTGACGATAAGGATGGAGTACTGGTAAAAGTCATGTCCTACAATATATACAGCGGCCAGAAAGTTTATTCTGGAAAGAAAGGAATGGAGGCTATTGCTCAAGTGATTAAAAAGATAAATCCGGATCTGGCTGGTTTACAGGAGTTTGAAACGAAAACCAATAAGGTGGAGAATGCGGATATTATTGCTTTGATGAAGGAGGTGACGGGAATGCAATATGCTTTCTTCGTTAAAACCCGTGATGTGGATGGTGGAGAATACGGTAATCTGATTCTCTCAAAATATCCGATAAGCGACGAGGTGAATTATGATTTACCGAGAATAGAGACCGTGGAAGATGTTTATCCACGCTCTATGGGAGTCGTGAAAACAGAAAAAGAGGGGAAGAACTTCTATTTCGGAGTAACTCATTTGTCTCATGTCGGTAATGAAACCAACCGTATCAATCAGACTTCAACTATTCTGGAAAAAACGAAGGGGATGGATGCCCCGATGATATTGACCGGCGACTTTAATGCGTTGGCTGATTCGGGTCCGATGAAGATATTGTATGAGCGTTTTGATATTGGTTGCCTGAACGGGAACTATGGATTGACGACCGGAACTCCCGTTCCGGTAAAGGCTATTGACTTCGTGTTGTATACCCCGGATAAAGGAATGGCTCCGAAGGCTTATGATGTGTATTATGATGCTTATGTAGAATCAGACCATTTTCCGGTAGTAGCTACATTCAGTATAAACGATTAATCTAAAAAGATAGAAACATGAAAACATTGATTCATCATTTGAAACGATTTTCTATATATACACTATTGCTTGGGGCAGTAGGTTTTGCTGGTTGCGAAGATGAGAATCGGCAGGATATGACGCCTGAAATCGGAGAAGGTGAAGTTACTCCTAAGATTACGATGTATACTCCGACGGCAGGTGGAAAGTCTACTAGCCTGACTTTATATGGTACTCATTTTGGTACGGACTTGGATAATATCCGAGTGACGGTCAACGGAGTAGATGCAGAGGTGACAGGTGCTTTGGGGAATATTATTACTGCCAATGTGCAGAGAGGTTCTGGCTCCGGTCCGGTGAAAATATATATCGGTCAGGGGGAAAACATTCAGGAACTGACTTATAAAACGGAATTCGAATATTCTCAGTCTCCTATTGTAAGCTCGTATATCGGCAGCTATGTTCCTGCTGCCAAAACAGAGAAAAAAGAGGGTTCCTTGATGGAAGCAGTCCTTTGGAAACCGGGTTCTATAGCCTTTGATAAGGAAGGCACTTTGTATATTGTGGAAGACGATGACCGTGATATTCGTATTGCGAAAGATAATCAAGTAGCTACTTTTCTTCGTGGGGACGCAACGGGTGGAGTTGCATTTAGAATGATGAATATCGCTTTCTCACTGGATGGCAACACTTTGTTCTTGTCTAATGATGCGAATGGCTCTGGAAGCGCACATATTGCCACTATGTCATGGAGTAATGATGCGCATCAGTATGATACTGGAAGTCTTGCTGCAATATGGTCGATAACTTCGTCTTTAGGTAACGGTGTTACCAATGTGGGCGTACATCCTGTTACGGGAGAAGTTTTTTCCGTAGCTCATGGAAATGCCATGATTTACAAATATGATCCGGAACAGAATACGATGGTGACTACCGGACAACAACTTCCCGATGCGGACGGAAAGAATGCATCGAAAGTGAAGATCCGTTGTATCCTTTTCGATAAGGCAGGAACTACAGTGTATATGAGTTCACAGGAGAAGGATGTGATTTATAAAGGGGATTATGATATGGTGACCGGATTATTTTCTAATCTTCATATTTGGATTGGACAGTATGATAAAACAGGCTTTGTAGAAGGGCAAGGAAACGATGCCAGACTTGAGGAGCCTTGTCAGATGGATTTGGATGAAGAAGGTAATATTTATGTGGCAGTCCGTAAAAAGCATCGTATCGCGAAAATTACACCTGATGGAGTAGTGACAAGTTATACAGGTACAGGTACTTCCGGTACTACGGATGGGCCATTGGATAAGGCACAATTCAATCATCCGGAAGGACTGCAATTCGGGCTCGACGGTGCATTGTATGTTTCAGATTATTGGAATCATAAGATTCGCAAGATAGAAAAGGATTAATAGGGTATTAGGTAAAAAAGATTGTTTTGAAGGATAACATTCACTCACTAATTGACGATATATGAATTTCAGAATATGCATTTTGTTATTTCTGGTATGCTGTCTGTTGTCCCCTGTGATGGCGCAGAGAGACAAAAATAAGCAGAAAGAAGTTACAGTAAAAGCGATGACTTACAATACTTACAGTGGGCGCAAACAAGGTATTGATAAAATAGCCGAGGTTATAAAACTGGAAGATCCCGACATTGTTTCACTTCAGGAAATAGAAAGAAATACAGAGATTAATCCCTGGGATACTCCTGAAAGATTATCGGTACTGACAGGCATGAAGTATTATTATTTTGCCCACGCACTTGATATTCCTACCGGAGGAGACTATGGAAATGTAATTCTTTCCAAGTTTCCGATTTCGGAAGAGAAAAGCTTTAAATTGAGTGTATTGAAGGAAAACGACTACGTTCGTTCGTTTGGTTATGTAAAAGTGATGAAAGAGGGCAAAGAATTTTATTTTGCTACGACACATCTGGACCATGAGTACGAAGATGCTGCCCGTCTGAAACAGATTGATGAGATTCTTGCTTGTATGGAACAACTGGACAAACCAATCATCCTCGGTGGGGATTTGAACTCCCGTCGTGGTTCTGCTACCATGGCTGTTTTTCAAAAGTATTTCACAGTAAACTGTTTGAGTGATGCTGCTCCGTGGACGGTGCCCGTTCCAAGTCCGACTTATACCTGCGACTGGCTGATTTATGCTCCGAATGAAGCCTTTACAGTAAAGGCGTACAATGTTTGTTATTGGGCAGATAAAGAATCGGATCATTATCCGGTAGTGGCTACTTATCTTATCAAATAAGATTAACCTTCCAGTTGAGGTTGTTTCCAATGGAAAGAAGATCGTGCTGGTGGCTTACACGAATATTTGTCTAAAAGGACTATTTTAGATTAACGAGTAGTTAAGCACCATTAAAGCACTTCGACGGTTTTTTCCTGCTGTATCTTTGCATCGTGATCACAAAACAACATTTTTATGAAATAATTTAAAACTTAAAATTATGGGATTACGGTATGCAGTAAAAGAAAGGGTCTTTAATTTCGATGAAACCAAAACTAAGAAGTATGTTGCTGCTCCGGTGAGTGACGGAGTGATTGATTTTTCGAAATTGTGTAAAAATGTATCATTGATTTGTAGCACTCATTGTGGTCAGGTTAAATTAGTCTTAGATGGTCTGCTTGATTCATTGGAAGGATATATGGATGAGGGAAAAACGGTGAAGTTAGGTGAGTTCGGTACACTTCGTCCTACTTTTAACGCTAAAAGTGGTATAGAAGCTAAGGATGTCGATAGTAGCAATATCATAGTGAGAGAAATAGTTTTTACTCCGGGAACCCAGTTAAAAACGATGTTGAATAAGATGAGTATCTCAAAATATGTACCATTGGATGTTGTGGCAACAAGTGGCAGTAATAGTGGCTCTGATCCTGGCAATGGCGAAAATCCGGGCGGCAATCAAGGGGAAGCTCCCGATCCGGCAGCTTAATTGAAAGAGTGGCTGTTATAATATTAAATAATAGAGGAGAACAAATGTCTTCCTCTATTATTTTTTATTGCTTTCTTTTGCTTTTTAGATATGCCCGTATTCGAATTCAGGGATCTCTCCTTTAGCTGATAATTTGGCAAAATCAATCAGGTTGGACAAGTGGCGAAGTACCAGTTCTTTCATCCCGTCCTTGTCTTTATCTTTTATCTTTTGCAACATTTCTCTATGTTCTGCATGAACTGTTTTTTGTGGAACAGCGCAGACTTTATATTTTTGATAATATTTTAATATATCAGGAGTAATGATAAGCAAGAGTGAACTAATTACCGGGTTGTGTCCACCTTGTGCAATTGCTTGATGAAACGCAAAATCTTTCTCAACACGAAGCTCTGTGTCAAACTTTTCTTCCAATTCGATAAGTGTTTTTTCAATATTCTCCAAATCCTCTTTTGTACGGTTTGATGCACACAGCTTGCAGACCTCGATCTCTAACAGAACGCGTACATATACCAAACTGGAAAAGTCATATTTGCTTATCTTTAAAGCATCGGTAATCATGGTATCCAATTGATCTTTGGAGAACTCGGAAACCACTGTTCCACTTTGAGGATATGTTTTTACAATACCATACAACT
Source organism: Bacteroides sp. D2 (assembly GCF_025147085.1). NCBI lineage: Bacteria > Pseudomonadati > Bacteroidota > Bacteroidia > Bacteroidales > Bacteroidaceae > Bacteroides > Bacteroides sp. D2. The sequence continues at coordinate 1,601,009 of NZ_CP102261.1, forward strand.
CCATCTTTTGCAAAGCTTCACGAACATGGGAACGGCTAACCTTCAGCAGTTCCGATAATTTCCGTTCAGACGGTAGACGTTCACCAGGCAGAATTTGACGTTCTGCGATTTGTTTTTTTATGTGCTCGATGACAAGTTTAACTGGTTGCGAATTTACTTCGTCCTTCATAAGATATAAAAATTTTAAAAGGTTTTCTTTCTTAATTCGGGTGTAAAAGTACGAATATTATCTTTCAAAGTAAAGCTTTACAGCAAAAATATTCTTTTCCCTTTTTATAAAGAGGTACGAATAAAGTACTGTTTATTAGATGTTCATTTAGTATTGTTAATAAATAATAATTGGTAGACCAAAATTTTGGTTTACCAATTTTAATCGTTACGTTTGTCACAGAAATTAAAACGCTAATCTATGAACAAACTTCTGCATTTTAAAAAAGTCGTATTGGTGCTCTTGTTGTTAGTTGGAGCATTGAACGTTTACTCCCAGCATGTAGTTACTGGTAAGGTGATAGATGAACAAGGTCCGTTAATCGGGGCTTCAGTGACAATTAAAGATGCTGCTGTTCCTACAGGTACTGTGACAGACGCTGAAGGTAAATATTCCATTAAAGTTCCTAACTCAAAGACCATTTTGGTTTATTCGTATATCGGTTACGTTGATAAGGCAGAGGCGGTAGGCAAACGCACCGTTGTCAATGTGACGTTGGAAGAAGATTCGAAGATGCTGGATGATGTGGTGGTAATCGGTTACGGTACACAGGCTAAGTCTCATTTAACGGGTTCGATTTCTAAATTGGAAGGTGAGAAACTGATTAATGCTCCTGTGAGTGATATGACTACTGCTTTGCAAGGTTCTATGAGCGGACTTACCGTTTCTAATGAAACGTCTGAAGTCGGTGTGACACCGTCTATCCGTGTCCGTGGAACAGGTTCCATCTCGGCTGAAAGTGAGCCGTTGGTGATTATTGATGGTTTTCCGGTAGCCGGTGGACTTTCATCTATCAATGCGGCAGATGTGAAGTCTATTGAAATATTGAAAGATGCGGCTTCTGCCGCTATTTATGGGTCACGTGCGGCAAATGGTGTTATCATGGTAACCACCAAAAGCGGTACTCCCGATAAACCGAAATATTCGTTCAAGTTCTATCAGGGATTTAAGTATGCTTATCAGTTGCACGATATGATGACTTCTTCCGAGTGGTTGAATCTGTTGACGCAGGAAGCAGAAATGGGAGGTCCGTCTGTACCGGCGGCAGCTCGTGGCGCTGCTTATCTGGAAAGTCAGATGGGGACTACCGACTGGCAGAAAGAGGGATTGCGCGATATGGCAGGTATTACCAATGTGCAGATGAGCGTTTCCGGTGGACGTAAAGAAACGAAGTACTTTATTTCGGCTGCCTATACCAAAGATGAGGGTGTGATGTTGCAGAACTCATTGGATAAATTGAATTTCCGTACGAAATTGGATGCCAAACTCTCGAATATTGTTAGTGTAGGGGTCAACTTATCCGGGACTTATACCAAAACAGAACGTCCGAAAAATAATTTTATAGATTTCTATCGTACTCCGTCTTTTCTTCCTGTTTATCATAATGATTGGAGTACTGAAATGACAGGGTATTCAGGTTTTGCAAGAGGTAGTCATTTCAATAATATCATGACTCCTACCGGTACACCGGATGCGGAGGGAAATCCGACGCTGGAGAAATCATCTCCTTTCTCGTCAGCCAATAATAATCCCCGTAGTGTGATGGCTAATACTTCTCGTTGGAGTGAGTCCATGCAGGGTTTGGCAAGTATGTATCTGACTATTGATCTTTGTAAAGGGTTGCAATTCAAGACGTCCAATGGTTTGAATGTCCGTTTTAGCCCGTCTTACTATTATGGTAATAAAGACGCGACAAAAGATAAAGAAGAGAGCAGAGCTACTTATTTTAGCACACTCTATGTAGATTTGTTGAGCGAGAATACATTGAATTATCACATTGATTTCGGAAGAAATAATGCTCATAGCATTGATGCTTTGTTGGGTTATACTGTGGAGTCCACTCGCAACCAGCGAGTAGCCATGACTGCAACAGGATTTGCTACTGATGATGTTCATACGCTGAATGCGGCAACTGTTTATTCATTGGCAAGTAAAGGGAATGGGAATACTGATGGTACGGGAACTTTCCGTTATCCGGATGTGGTATTAGAGTCTTATTTGGGACGTATCAATTACAGTTATTTGGGTCGTTATCTCTTGTCTACTTCTTTACGTCTGGACCGTTCTTCCTTGTTCTCGAAAGGAAATCGCAATGCCTGGTTCCCTTCTGTATCGTTGGGCTGGCGTGTGAATGAGGAGAAGTTTATGAAGAATATCGAAGTTATTTCTAATTTGAAACTCCGTGCTTCTTACGGTGTGACGGGAAATAACCGTATCAGTTATGATGCAGCTCTTGAAGTATTGAACAGTGCGAACTATGTGACAGGTACTGGTAATGGACAACTGGTTAATGGTTCGGCAAATATATCTTCTTCGCTTGCTAATCCTCACATTACATGGGAGAAGACAGATGAATTCAACTATGGTCTGGATCTGGGATTCTTCAAGAACCGGATTAATCTTTCGATAGATGCTTATTACTCTGTGACTCGTGCTCTGTTGTTTGAGCAGCCTACACAGTCATTCACCGGATATAGTTATTATTGGAATAATATTGGAAAGGTACGTAATTCGGGTGTGGAAATACAGATCGATACGCACAATATCAAGAATCGTAAGTTTTCATGGGATACAAATATAAATTTCTCCTTGTCGCGCAATAAATTGCTGGAGCTGGGAGGTGAACAACAGGTTATCAATCAGGGGGAAAGAAGCGAGTGTTACATTGCTAAAGTTGGCTCACCGTTGATTCAATTTTATGGATATAAAACGAATGGTGTATGGAATAGCGTGGAGGAAATCAATGCGAATCCTCACTTCTCGAATGACGTACCGGGTGGATTGCGTATCGTAGATACCAACAATGACGGTTCGTTGACTCCTGAAGACCGTGTTCCTTTGGGTAATCCGTATCCGGATTTTACATGGGGAATCACGAACACATTCCAGATTAAGAATTTTGATATTTCGTTCCTGATTCAGGGAGTACAAGGAATTGACGTTTACAATGGTGACGTTTATTACAATGAGACAGTGAAATGGAACAAAGCTTACACCAAGGATCGTTGGGTAAGTGCAGAAAATCCGGGTAACGGAAAAGTACCTTATCTGAAGTTGGGATATGATATCTGTTTGACTGATTATCCTTTGCAGGATGCTTCTTATGCATGTTTGAGAAACTTCACATTGGGATATACATTGCCAAGTACGGCTGCGCGTAAGTTGAAACTGTCGGGTGTACGTTTCTATGTGTCCGGTAGTAACTTGCTCTACATTTGGGGAAGCAGTTATAAGGGTATCAATCCGGAATCCCGCCTGACTTCTTCTCAATACTCAAGCTCTATGATTTCGGGATATCAGCGCGGTGGATTCCCATTGACCAGTACTATCTCCGCAGGTTTTGATATTAACTTTTAATGGAAAGTGAACGATGAAAAAGGTAAATTATATAGGATTACTGTTAGTAACGTTACTGTTTGCATCTTGTGATTTGGACAAGTATCCCTATTCGGAAGTTGCTGCGGATGAATATGTGAAAAATGCTTCTTCAGTGAATAATCTGGTACTTGGTTGCTATAATTCTCTTCATGACGTGATGTATTATGAATGGGCAATGACTGAATTACGTTCGGATAATGGACGTATGTATGCTACTGGTTCTTCCGCCAGCACTACGAAACTGGTTGAACAGCTTGACCAGGGAACTATCGTGGCAGAGCACCAATGGGTGGAAGAGTATTGGAATTCTTGTTATGCAACGATTGCCCGTGTCAATAATGCGATTTCATATCTTGATGTGGTAGAAGATGAAACTACCCGGAATCAATATGAGGGAGAGGTTTTGTTTCTCCGTTCTTTAGAATATTTTAATCTTGTTCGTTTATGGGGTCCTGTGTTTATGGTTACTTCCAAGGTTCCGTCAGATGTAGCCCGTGATATGCAGCGTTCTACGGTAGAAGAGGTTTATGCACTGATTGAGGGTGATCTGGAACGGATTCTTGATAATGGAATGTTGCCTGAACGAATGGCGGATGCAGATATGGGGCGTGCAGACAGAAATGCTGCTAAAGCATTGTTGGCAAAAGTGTATGCGACTCATTATAAATCGGGAGACGCCAAGTATGCCCGTGCCGCACAGTTATGCAAGGAAGTACTTGAAAGTGCTGCCGTAGGTAATCCGCAGACAGGTGCTGATCTGGTAGCATATAATAAGATATTCGACATCACAAATGAGATGAACAAGGAAATCATTTTTGCAGCCCGTTATCTTTCGGGTAATGTAGGACTCGGTTCTCCATTCGGTAATATGTTTGCTCCGGTCAATAATGGTGCAAATGTGATTATAGGAACTTCTTCCGGCTATAATACTCCAAGTGATAATATCATTACTGCCTATACAATGAGAGGCGCAACAGACAAACGCCTGGATGTAAATATTGCCCAGAAGTACTTTAACTCGACTACTCAAGAATGGGTGACTACGGGTAACTGCCGTTATTGCAAGAAGTACACAAATCCTGTGTCTACGCAGTATGATGGTGAGAGTGACTGGCCGATTATCCGTGTAGGCGATATCGCATTGTTGTACGCAGAACTGACGAATGAAATATCGGGTCCGTCTGCTGATAACTTGAAATATCTGAATATGATTTGCGAACGTGCCGGTGTTTCAACTTATACGTTGGCCGATCTTTCTAACCGTTACGACTTCAGAGAAGCCGTACGTAATGAACGAAGACTGGAACTTGCTTTTGAAAACCAGCGTTGGTTCGATATGCTCCGTTGGGGTACGGCTGCTCAAACAGTGAATAATTATTTCAAAAGTGAGACTTTCTATTCGGAATATACCTATGTCGTGAATGATATTGCTGATTGGCAGACATTCCTCCCGATTCCGGTAAGTGTAATCAACATCAATCCGGATATTGCACAGAATACGGGTTATTAATCTCTTAAAATGAATACGAATATGAAACAATATAGAAAATGGAGCCTTGCATCCTTATTTGCATGTGTTATCTTTTGGACCAGTTGTGATTCTATATCCATGAAAGACGTTGTGGTCAGTGCGCCACAAATCGTATCTTTCTCACCGGAGAGTGGAAGCATCGGAAGTGAAATCGTAGTTACCGGAGAGTATCTGGACGATGTGGTCAGTGCGACAATTGGAGGAGAAAAAGTCACGATACTTCAAAAAGTGTCCAATGAGCGTTTATCACTCAAAGTGACCGGTAATGCAAAGAGCGGAAAAATTGTATTAAGTAATTCAGTTGGCGAAGGAGTTTCAGAAGGCAATTTTACCATTGAATATCCGGCTCCCACTATTTCCTCAACGGGAATGCCTACCGAGGTAGAGATGGGTAATAAACTGTTGATTTCAGGTTCCCATATGAACGTAATCAGTGCTGTGCTTTTTACAGCTGAAGGACATACTACTGGAAACGAGGCTAGCATACTTTCGCAGAATGAGGATGAAATCTTAGTGAAGATTCCTTATGTAGAAAGTGATAAAGCTGCTATTACATTCAGATATTTCAATGGTACGTCACAGGTGGAAACTCCGATTGAATCTGCACCACAGATGACCGTGGCACGTTATGAACCGAATGTTACTACTTCTTCTTTTGAACCTGCAAACATAGGAGATATAGTCGTTCTGAATGGTACTTATTTGAATAAGATTGATAAAGTAATATTGGGGACCATTGAATGTAATATTGCTCTTCAAACAGAGAATGAACTGAAATTTGCCGTACCTTCGTCGGAAAACTATGTGGATGGAGATAATACGATGGCATTGAAGATTTCTTATTTTGACGGACGTGAGGTGCATACTCTGACAGATGCATTTGTAGTCAAAGTGCCTTTCGTTTATTTCTGGGAGAACAAGAAAGTATATGCACAAGGCCGTGACGTAGAAGAATTATCTTCATTCTTCTCTCCGGAAACAGGATTGGTGTATGCAAATGCGGATTGGAGAACAAAAGTAGATCCAATATCTTACCAATACAAGGCTGCAACTTGTTCTGCAAATAATAAACCGGCTGTCTCTGAAAGTGAATATAATTCTGTGAATCCTTATTTCTTCTTCTCGGGTGTTAATGCAGGAACATTGCAAATCAATAGCCCCGCGGGTTCTAATGGACAGTTGAAGAATTTTTATATGATAAATAATTCGGCAGATGAGAATAGGGTGCCAGGAATCAATGGAAACTGTTATGGTACTCCGGTATTGACTTTCTTATACTTAGACCCAACTAAGTCCGGTTATAAAGCATTGATAGATGAAGTGAAAAACGGTACGTTGGATAATATTGATGAAACTACCTTCCCGATAGATATTGAAGCTAAAACTTGTCGTGGATTTAGCATTTCGAGCATGAAAACATCAATAAACACAGATGTATGGGCACCTGGTATTTTTGAAGTGGGAAAAGAGCAAAAAGTGAATGTAGGTGCCGTCTTGCTTATATTATATTATAATGTAAATGGTTCGACGTCTAATGTCGCTGATAACGTGAAACGTATTGGATTACTACATATAAAGACGATTGACTTTAAAATGTACAATAACACCAATGCTCCTTCATCCAGTTCCATTGAATTTGATATGTACTGGCAGAAGAAAGACTATGATTACTCAAAAGTTCAATAACCAATGATGACACGAAAGATACATAAAGCGATTATAGCCTCCTTACTTATCGGGCTTCCTTTCACCTCTTTTGCAAAGAGATATGATGTGACACTTCCCGAAGTAGCCTCCTGCCTGAAGGCTGCACAACCGGGTGACCAGATTTATATCAAAGACGGTCAGTATAAAGACATGCAGTTGAAGTGGACAGGTAAGGGAACCGAGAAAGCTCCTATCAAGATAGAAGCCTTGAATCCTGGAAAAGTAAAAATTGAGGGAGGCTCTACTTTGCGGATAGCAGGAGAGTGGATGTCTGTCGGTGGATTACATTTTACAGATGGATACGCTCCCAAAGGTTCTGTGATAGAATTCCGCAACGGACAGGAACTGGCCAATCACTGCCGCCTGACAAATTGTGTGATAGACGGATTCAATCCGTCCCGTCGGGACCAGGCTTACAGCTATATCTTGCTTTATGGTCGTCATAATCGTGTAGATCATTGCTCATTGACAGGAAAACTTAATTTGGGGGTGACATTGATTGTCATCCTCAACGATGAACGTTGTCTGGAAAATCATCATCAGATAGACCATAATTATTTCGGAGAGAGGCCGGTGTACGGTTCGAACGGTGCGGAAACCATGCGTGTGGGGACTTCCCAACAGGCATACAGTTCCTCGAACACAGTAATTGAAAATAACCTGTTCGAACGCTGTTCCGGCGAAGTGGAAGTAATCTCTATAAAATCCAGCGATAATGTGATTCGGAACAATATCTTGCTGGAATGTGAGGGAGTAGTAGCACTGCGACACGGTGACCGTAACACGGTTAATAATAACCTGTTTATTGGCAACGGACTCCGTAACACAGGCGGTATTCGCGTAGTCAATGCCGGGCATCAGATTTATGACAATACCTTGGTCGGTCTGGCAGGAACCCGTTTCTTCTCTGCTTTGGGAGTGATGGATGCCGTACCTAATTCGTTGCCTAACCGTTATTGCCAGGTAGTTGACGTGAAGATGTACCGTAATACTTTCGTAGACTGTACGAATATCGAATTCGGCACAGGCAAAGACATGGAACGTACCCTTGCACCGGACAATGTGAGCTTTACGGATAATATCATAATAAATAAGGAACTGTCTCAACCTTACATAGCCGTTGATGATGTATCAGGTATTCAGTTCAAAGGCAATAAAGTGCAACTGGCAAAGAACTATTCGGCTCCGGGATTTACTACGGAGAAACTAAAGGTTCCCCAGTTGCCGGATCAGGTCGCAATACGTAAGGATAAAGGTGCTTCCTGGTTTGAAAACCGGGTAGCGCAACCATCTGCAAAGACTCATAAGGAATACAACGCAGCTCCGGGAACTGATCTTTCTGAAATCATTCGTTCAGCAGAACCGGGTGGGATTATTGTTCTGGTTGAGGGTACCTATCCTATCCAAAGCGCCATGTTCATCGATAAACCGCTGACAATTCGCGCTGCCAACGCAGCCAATAAACCATTGGTTCGTTTCAACGGAGAGAAACCGGATAACATGGTAACCATCGCCGACGGTGGTGAACTGATTATTGAGAATATCGCATTTGACGGAGTGCTGGAACCCGGTAAAGCCTTGGCTAAAGCGGGAATTTCTACAGCCACCGATATGATACAACCTTATACACTGACAGTAGACGGTTGCGAATTTCAGAACTTCGGAGAGGGCGGCTTCTTTGCCATCAAAGGAACGAAAGCCACTTTCGCCAAGAGTGTGACAATCAAAAACTGCTTTTTCCGCGACTTATCCGGAGATGCCATCAACTATGCCGCCGAGAAAGACGATATCGGTCGTTACAATGCGGATGATATGCTGATTGAAAACTGTTCTTTCTATCGTTTGCTGGGGTTACCTATCAATATTTATCGTGGAGGAAGTGATGAAAGTACGGCTGGCCCTTATATCACTATCAGACATTGTAACTTCGCAGACTGTTGTAACAAAGAGCGTGGAAGCGTGATGCGCCTGATTGGTCCACAAGTACTGACAGTAGAGAATTGTAATTTTGACAACAGCGGACGCGGAGGAGCAACCATCCGTTTGGATGAGGCCACTTGGGAAAAAGTTCGCATAGCCAACTGTAACCTGTGGAACTCCGGCAGAATGGTAACTACCACTTCCCAAGCTATACAAGGAAAAATGTATAATATCCGTCCCGCATATATCAATGCCGACGCATACAATTATACTCCAGTGCCGGGCAGCGAATTGGAAAAACTCTCTATTGGTTTGAAAAAGAATTCGCTTCCGCAATAACCGTAACCGTAAGTGGAACAAGAAAATAATGATTAGATGAGAAAACTTATTATTTGTATATTCATGGTCTTGGGAGGATGTCTCCTTTCGTTTGCCCAACATCCGTCTCTTCTTTTCACACAGGAAGAAGTGAACGAGATGAGGGAAGGAAAGGGAACCGTACCTGCATTCGATAAAACGCTCTCGGAAGTATTGAGCGCAGCCGACGCAGCGTTGAATTCTCCTATCTCCGTTCCCGTTCCGACAGATGGCGGTGGCGGGGTGGTACACGAACAGCATAAGTCGAACTATTATGCCATGTTCCATTGCGGAGTTGCCTATCAGCTGACCGGTGACAAGAAATACGCCCGTTACGTAGCAGATATGCTGGAAGCCTATGCAAAGCTCTATCCTACACTGAGTTTCCATCCCGTATCACTTTCCCCTGTTCCCGGACGCCTGTTCTGGCAGACACTGAATGAAAGTGTATGGCTGGTACATACAGCAGTAGCATACGATTGCATCTATCATACACTCTCGGCCAAGCAGCGCACCACCATCGAAAAGAATCTGTTTGCCCCAATGGCGGACTTCATCATGGATGGTATGGGCGATAACCATGCAAACAATAAGACTTTCAACAAGATGCATAATCATGCCACCTGGGCTACGGCTGCCGTAGGTATGATTGGTTTCGCCATGAATCGTGAAGATTACGTGAAGAAAGCCCTTTATGGCTCCGACGAAACAGGCAAACACGGAGGATTCATCCGTCAAATGGATTATCTATTCTCTCCCGATGGCTATTTCACAGAGGGGGCCTACTATCAACGTTATGCCATCTGGCCTTTCGTCATCTTCGCCCAATGCATTGAAAACAAATTGCCGGAGCTGAAAATCTTCAGCTATCGCGACAGCATACTCTCAAAAGCACTTTCCACGTTAATACAGCTATCTTATGAGGGAGAATTCTTCCACATCAACGATGCCCTGCTGAAAGGACTTTCCGCACAGGAACTGGTTTACGCTGCAGATATTCTATACAATGTCCATCCGTCGGATAAATCATTGCTCTCCGTAGCGAACGAATACCAGCATACTTATCTGCCTACAATCGGCGGTTTCCGGGTAGCTCGTGATATTGCCCGTGGCGAAGCTGCTCCAATCGTATATCGCAGCAGCGTGTTCCGCGACGGACGCAAAGGAGACGAGGGAGGCATTGCCGTGATTCGCTCGACAGACCCTAAACTGAATAGTGCCCTGACCCTGAAAGCCACTTCTCATGGCCTTAGCCACGGACATTACGATAAACTCACAATGGCCTATTACGATAATGGAAACGAGATTCTGACAGATTACGGAGCTTCCCGTTTTCTCAATATCGAAGCCAAGAATAAGGGACATTACACACGTGAGAACGAATCGTTTGCCAAACAGACCATTGCACACAACACACTGGTGGTCGATGAAACGTCTAATTTCGGTGGCGATATAAAAGTGTCTTCCCGTTATCATTCGGACATCATTTACAGTGATTTCAACGGAGATCATTTCCAAGTGATGGTAGCCAAAGAAACCAATGCATATTCTGGAGTGGAAATGAAACGTACATTAGTGTATGTGACTACTCCTTTCCTGCAATTCCCGCTGATACTGGACGTGTTGCAGGCTAACTCCGACAAGGAACACCAATACGACTATCCGCTATGGTATAACGGGCACTTCGTTTCTTTGAATTTCCCATATACCAAAGCAAGCAACGGATTGCAAACCCTCGGAACAAAGAACGGTTATCAGCATCTGTGGCTGGAAGCCTGGGGACAGAATGAGAAAACGAACACCTCCAGTTTCACTTTTGTCAAGGACAACCGCCTCTATACCATTAGTGCGGCCACCACTCCCCAGACAGAGCTAAAGATGCTTCGCCTGGGAGCCAATGATCCGGATTTCAATTTGCGAAACGAGACAGCGTTTCTAATCAGAGAAAAAGAACAGAAGAATCACACGTTTGCTACTTCCATCGAAACGCATGGAGATTATGACGTAGTGATGGAGACTTCCAACAATCTGACATCCTCCTGCGAGGAAGTGAAAGTGGTGATGGATACGGCCGAATACACCGTTATCAAAGCTATATATAAAGGTGGACATTCCGTAACACTCTGTCTGGCCAACGCAGAAGAAAGCAAAGAGAATAAACATCACTTGTCCGTCGAAGGAAAGAATTACGACTGGAACGGTCGTTGCGGAGTTTTTGCCAAATGAGAACAAACCATTAATAGATAGAAAGTATGAAAACATGTAGTGAAACTTTTCAGTTTGAGAAAGATTTGAAGTGGGAAAACCCCGCTCCGGGTGTCAATCGTCAGATTATGGCGTATGACGGACAGTTGATGATGGTCAAAGTGAAATTTGATAAAGGTGCGGTAGGAACCATGCACGAGCATTATCACAGCCAGGCCACTTACGTGGTGAGCGGCAAATTCGAACTCACCATCGGCGATAAGAAAGAAATTCTTTCTGCCGGAGATGGTTATTACGTAGCACCGGATGAATGGCACGGATGCGTTTGCCTGGAAGCTGGTATTCTGATTGATACTTTTAGTCCCGTGCGTGCAGACTTCTTAAACCTCTAGGCGCATGAAAGTAAAAGGACTTAGATGGGTGGTTATCGGATTAATCATGTTGATAACCATCATCAATTATCTGGATAGAGGCACGCTCAACTATATGTGGGTGGCTAATATCGACTATCGTCTTCTGCCCGAGGCAGAGGCGTTGAGCGATAAAGGCAACCACGCCGCATTGGTGGGCGACCAGTATATCCTGACAGCCGCCAACGGAAACCGCGATTCGGTCAGCGTAGCCAATGTGCAGATGAAAGAGAAGAACGGAGTCACCTTTGTCACCAATCGCGAGGGTATCGCCATCGACCTCGGTCTGATAGACCGTAACGATCCCGATGCGTCGCAGAAAGCGAAAGACATTCTCGGCCTGATTACGATTTTCTTTATGATTGCATACGGCATCAGCCAACTTGTCTCCGGCAAGTTGTACGATAAAATCGGATGCCGGAAAGGTTTCTTCTGGAGTGTGCTGGTATGGGGAGCGGCGGATGCGCTGGCCTCTCTTTCCAGAGGAATCTTCTCACTGACCTTTTTCCGGATGATGTTGGGCTTGGGTGAAGCCGGCCCATGGCCGGGCACTACGAAAAGTAATGCCGAATGGTTCCCGCAGAAAGAGCGTGCTTTTGCACAGGGATTGTTTGGAGCGGCAGCTTCCATCGGTTCCATTCTTGCTCCGATTATCATTCTGATGCTGTTCATCGCCTTTGGCTGGAAACTGACTTTCATTGTAGTCGGTGGATTGGGATTGATTTGGCTGATTCCCTGGTTGATAATCAATAAGGCAACTCCGAAAGAGCATCCCTGGATTACGGAAGAAGAGCGTACTTATATTCTAAGCGGTCAGCCCGAAAAGGAGATAAAGACAGAAGATAAAGGAAAGAGCTGGGGCGAACTGTTGCGTGTGAAAAAGAACTGGTCTGTCATTCTCGGCCGATTCTTCCTCGACCCTATCTGGTGGATGTTTGTAACCTTCCTGCCGCTTTATCTTGCCGACGTATTCCATCTGAATATAAAAGAGGTGGCGTTCTCTGCCTGGGTGCCTTATGTGGGCGCGGCTTTGGGAAGTGTTGCCGGGGGCTGGTATTCCGGTTGGCTGATAAACCGTGGAAAGACTGTGAACTATGCCCGCAAAGCAGCCATGCTGATTGGTGGATTTATAATTATTCCGTCCATTCTGGCAGCTATCATGTCTACCACGGCTCCGGTTGCCATTCTCTTTATGGCACTGGTATTGGGAGGCTTCCAGTTCTTCATGACGAACTTGCAGACCATTCCGAGCGATTTGCATAGCGGCAAGTCCGTAGGTTCTCTAGCAGGTCTGGGAGGTGCTTCGGCCGTGTTGGGTACAATTCTGGCTATTCTTTTTGCCAGCTATATTACAAACTGGATTTTATTATTCAGCCTGTTGGGAGCTTTGGTACCACTATCGTTGTGCTCCATCTTCCTGACAGTAGGAGAGATTAAACAAATCAATAAATAAACGTATTTTAAAAAAGACAATTATGAAATTAGAAGGAAAAGTTGCTATTGTAACTGGTGGTGCACGTGACCTGGGTCGCGCAATATCTGTAAAATTAGCCGCAGAAGGCGCTAAAGTTTGTTTGAACTATTTTGATAATGAAGCCGATGCACAGGAAACACTGGCATTGATTAAAAACGTGGGTGGTGAAGCAATCGCTGTTCAGGGTGATATGACGAAAGCTGCTGCGGTGAAGAATCTTTTTGCAGAGTGCAACAAGGCTTTTGGCGACAAGGTAGATGTATTGGTAAATGTAGTAGGCGGAATCGTAGGCCGTAAGAAAATCACCGAACAGGATGAAGACTGGTATGACTTCCTGATGGATGTCAATATGCGTTCCGTATTCCTTTGTACCCGTGAGGTAGTTCCGATGATGCCGGAGGGTGGTTCTATCGTAAACTTCTCTTCATTGGCTGCCCGCGACGGCGGTGGCAACGGAGCTTCCATGTATGCAACTGCCAAAGGTGCCGTAATGACATTCACTCGCTCTATGGCCAAAGAACTCGGTCCTCAAGGAATCCGCTGCAACGCTATCTGTCCGGGTACGATTGCTACTTCGTTCCACGACCGCTTCAATACACCGGAGAATCGTGAACGTATGAAAGGCTCTTACGCATTGCGTCGTGAGGGAACTGCTGATGAAGTTGCCGAACTGGTTTGCTTCCTGGCTTGCTCCGAATCTTCTTACCTGACAGGTACGAATATTGATATTAACGGTGGTTGTTTCTTCTCTTAAAGAAGAATCACCGAATCTGGAGCTAGTATAAGTAGTAAAGATTTAGCAATCAAGTAGTGAGTAGTTAAGTAGCAAATATTTTATACTCAACTACTTACTGCTTGGTTGCTTATTTCCTGATTACCTGCTTTTTGCTAACTTACCTCTTACTTGCTTCACTATTAATCTTACCATTACACATCTTATTTTAACCACTCATCTCCACTACTCTAAAAGAATACATTTATGAGACGAATCTTTGCTATATGGGCTCTATGCCTTTGTTGGGGAGTACTGAACGCGGCACCGTTGGGACCGTTTAATGCGACATTGCTCGAGAAGCTGAAGACCGATTATCAGAAAGGCGATAAAGAGGTGACCCAGTACATCGAATTACAGGAAAAGGCGGCAGAGAAATATATAAAGATGTCTCCTCTGTCGGTAACAGCTAAAAAGAAATTACCTCCCAGCAAGGACCCCCGGGATTATATGACTCTATCCCCATACTGGTGGCCGGACTCCACGAAGACAGATGGGCTTCCCTATATCCGTAAGGATGGCGAACGCAACCCGGAAGTTTATGAATACCCTGAACGTGAGAATGCCAACCGTTTTGGCGACGCTGCCTACTGTTTGGGCGTACTCTATTACATCACCGGAAAAGAAGTCTACGCCAAAGCCTGTGCCGATCATTTACGAACATGGTTTACCGACCCGAAATTGGGTATGAACCCCAATATGACTTATGCACAATCCGTTCCGGGAATGAAAAATATGCGTGGTTCGGGCTTCATTGACTCCCGTCGTTTCAGTCGTGCACTGGGAGTTGCCAAATTGATAGAAAGCTCGAAAAGCTGGACTGCCTCGGACAAGAAAAAGCTCGATGACTGGGCTACCGCTTTCTGTTATTGGATGGAGAACAGCACACAGGGACAAAGAGAATCTCATGCTGCCAACAATCATGGCCTGTGGTACGAAGCCATTCACCTGATGGTACTCGCCTATCTGGACCGCACCGACCGCATCCGTGAAGTAGCCGAGCAAAGCATCCTCCCCAAAATGGGTGCACAGATTGCCGATGACGGCTCACTACCCCAAGAACTGGAACGGACGCTCTCCTTGCATTATTCAACTTTCGCTCTCGAAGCTCTGATGGAAGCCAATCAGATTACCAGCCAGATAGGTATCAACTTGTGGAATACTCCGGCCGCCAACGGCAAAGTGGCTTCGCAGGCAGTAGACTACCTGTATCCTTATTATATGAATCCCGAAAGCTGGAAGTTCAAGCAGATTAAACCATTCGACCAGTCGCGTGCCGCCATTCTTCTTTATGAAGCGGGAACGGCATTGGGCAATCAGAAGTACATAGATACGGCAAAGCGCATCGGACTGAAATACAGTACGTCGGATGTAGAAACGATACCATATCTAATTTTAAAGAAGAAATAAGATTATCCCACCTAATGAAGTGATATCATGAAATTGAAACTGATTTTATGTTTGTGTATGCTGCCGCTTTTTTGCCTTGCCCAGGAAGCGCAACCGCAGCAATTTTCCAATCGCTATGGCATGAAGATGACGCAGAATGAGGACGGCTCCTATGCGCTGCTGTATGCAAAGAAATATGCGAAGTTTATCGATGTGAATACCATTCCCGATGTGATGGTGCCTTATACCTATCAGCCGGACCGCCTGAAAAGCAAGGACTATAAGGGAGTGACTACCAAAGACATTGTATATAAGAAACATAAGGATTATGAATTGATACTCACAGTAGACTTTGCGGAGACTGACAAGCCCGCTCCGTTCGTGGTCTACATCCACGGAGGTGGATGGGCACGTGGAGATAATGGTTCGTCCAGATCTCTGTCTCAATACCTGGCAAAGCAAAAGGGTATTACAGGTGTACGTGTCTCTTATACACTGGCACCGCAATCCGACGCAACCGTGAAAGTCTCCATTCAAGATATTCTGGATGCTGTGAAATACGTGCAGGAGCATGCTGCCGAATTGAATGTAAATCCTGCTTGTGTCGGCTTCCTGGGCACTTCTGCAGGTGCACACCTGGCGGCAGTTGCTGCCATGACTGTTCCCGGAACGAAAGCACTTGTCGGCTATTCCGGTATCTATGATCTGGAAAAGGCTGCCATCACCATGAAGACAAAAGATGCTCAACGCATCGCTTATTTCTGTGACCGGAACCCGAAAGTCCTGCGCGAAGCATCTCCTATTAATCTCATTCCAAAGAAGAACGTCCCTGCTTCCATGCTGATATGTGGCACGTGTGATGTGACGGTAGAGTGTGAGCAAAGTGAAATGTTTGCATCGGCACTAAAGAAAAAAGGAGGCGTCTGCAACCTGCTGACATATAAGTATTATGACCACAACGTAAGTTCAAAGACTTCTGATAAGATGGAAGAGATTTTCTTCAAGTCTGTCGATTTCCTGACTACCTATATGAAATAAACGTATGAAAACAGGAATCTTATTCTTAGCCCTCTTTGCCTTTATTGCCTGCTCCAATAGTTCATCCGAAGTGATAGACGACAAGGAACAGCCGAAGCCTGGACAACCGGAACAGCAAGTGGACGGTTCATTAATAGCCGATGGCAACAGCGCGAAAACGTACGACTTGATAAAGCGATCGGGCTACAACCACGAGGCTCCCGATTCTTCGCGCGAGCATAAAACGGAGCATTTCCAGCATATTCAGCAGGTGCGTGACAATCAGTTGAACAAATATGTATTCGCATTTTTTATTCATGCTACGATAGACGACGACCGCAGTCTGCCGAATATCACAGACCGTCAGCGGAATGAAATAAAAACAGATAATAAATCTCCGCAAAGCCTTGTTGGCCAGCAAGGAGAGACAATGGTGTTCCGTTGGAAATTCTGTTTGCCGGCAGGATTTCGTACAACTACCAAATTCTCCCATCTTCACCAGTTGAAAGGTATCGACAACGCATCCGGTACGGCAGACGTTAGCTCTCCGCTCATCACACTGACTGCCTATTCGAATAGTAAGGGCGGACAACAGTTACGTGTGCGCTATGACAAGCGTGGCGAGAGTACTACGACTATTGCCAGCACGGATTTGGCCGACTTCCTCGGTAACTGGGTAGAGGTGGAAGAGAAAGCCCGTTTCGGTGAGGATGGTTCTTATGAAGTAACCATCACGCGCGTGAAAGACGGGAGAGTTCTCTTGAAACTCGATCCCCAAAAGATGGATATGTGGCGCACCGATTGTACGGGACTTCGCCCCAAATGGGGTATCTACCGCTATTTGGGCGAGAACCGTAGCTGGCAAGACCAGTTGCGCGATGAAGAAATCCGTTTTGCCGATTTCTCCATCAAGAAACTTTAGAGAGGGACTTTGTTGTCTATAATGGTGGATCTCCTGTCTGGAAATGTGTTTTCGGGTACATATTCGGGCGGGAGATTGTCGTATTGTGTCCCTGGTGAAAATGTCCTTTCAAGAAAGTTATATAGTAAGTATATCTTCTTAAAAAGACATGCTCTAGTTGATAAATTCGTAGCCTTTGAGCTGGTATCTCTTAATCTTGTAGCCTTTTGTTCTTGTAAGTTTGACCTTTCCCTTAGCTGCATTCAACGTAACCTGATTGAATTGCCCTTTCTGGAAATCATAGCTTACACCATCATCTTCGAAAAGTTGGCAAGTAGCGGTGGGAGTGCCGTATATTTTGCAGTTCAGGTTGAATACGGTCTGCGTATTTATATAAGGAATAGGCT
The DNA here is from genome assembly GCF_025147085.1 of Bacteroides sp. D2. NCBI lineage: Bacteria > Pseudomonadati > Bacteroidota > Bacteroidia > Bacteroidales > Bacteroidaceae > Bacteroides > Bacteroides sp. D2. The sequence continues at coordinate 1,618,685 of NZ_CP102261.1, forward strand.
CGGCAAGAGGCAATAACGTTCCTTGACGTACGTAGAGTGGTAATTGATTAAGTTCGGTCGTTATCTCATATTCACGGTTACCTTCGTACTTTTCATTGGTGTTGAAGTTATACCAGACTCCTTCCGGGAAGTAAACTTTCCGTGATTTCTTATTCTCGTATAGGGGAGCAGCCATCATTCCGTTGCCAATCATGTATTGATCGCTGATGGTGCGCAGACGTTCATCCTTGGGATCATCCATCAGCAGCGGGCGAAAAGGAGGTATTCCCTCTTGCTGGTATGTGCGGAAAGCTGTATAAAGGTAAGGTATCAGTTCCATGCGAAGGTTAATCAGCGTGCGGGCATACTCTTCGTATTGTTTTGCTTCCGGCAGAAACTCTCCTCGCTCATTCTTTCCGCGGTCAAATTGTAGCCAGGGGGCATATTGCAGGTACCATGCGTTAACCATAGCTTGTGGGGAGAGAATCACAGTCTGCAGGCGATGGAAAAAATCCTCGGCAGAGTGAGCTTCGCGTACTTCGGGACACCACAACAATCCGCCGAATGCAGAGTTGCAGAGCGCCTGGATGTATTCTTTGGGATCGTATGTATCACTGTAGAGCACGGCGCTACGTGGAGACATAAACATACCGGATGAACGGTAATCTTGGTAAGCGCGGGTGTTTTTGGCACGGTAGATGCTGTCCATAGCGTTTACATAGAGAGAGCCGAATATCTGGTGCATCTTTTCACCGTCAATGCCCGAAGGAAATTGAGTCAAGTCTGGGAAACACCAGGTGGCAGAGGCGAATGAAATATTCGAGTTGTCACATTCGTCCAGTTTGAATCCGGAGATACCTTCATCTATCAGTGTACGGTGATAGCCGGTAAATATCTTGTGTGCTTCCGGTTTGATAAAGTCGGGTACAAGTCCATTCCATACAAGGAAGTCGCCAGAGTAAGGTTCAAGTTCTTTCCGGATAGGAGAAGTAGGGTGCACGTAAGCGTGTTCCCATAGATTGACCTTGTAGCCTTTCTCTTGGAGCCGGGTTAGCATTTCTTTGTGTTGTGGGAATCGTTCTTTGTTCCAGATGTAAGAACAGGAGTAAGTAGCTGTTTGCCATCCCGGTTCGAGTCCTAATACGTCACATGGAATATTGTTGTTACGGAAGTAATTGGCAAAACGCATGACAGAGTCTTGTGTGGCGTCTCCTTTCACACGGTATTTGAATCCGAGTCCCCACATCGGAGGGAGGCATCCCCCACCGGAAAGAAGATTGTATCTCTTCACCACATCCAGCAATTCCGGTCCGGTGATGATGAATACTTCGATACCTTTTGCACCGGGGACGTCGATAAAGACTTTGTCTCCGTTGCTTCTGTTCTTATACAGGTCTTCCGTAGTGGTGGAGATAGGTTTGCGGACCTCCGTGCTCTGCATGCTTTGTCGGGTTTTCTGGTTGGAACCACATAAGAATGTAGTGTAACGTGCTGTGTTGACGAGGATACCATAACCTTTGGTGGAGACATAGAATGTCTGCGGGGCATGTGTATATCCGAGTCCGTTCAAAGGATTATCGTTCACTATCGGGCATTTGCGTAAACCGCGCTGGCCGAAGGTTTCGAATTGAAGTCCGAAGCCATAGATTTGTTCATAGTCTTCCAGGGGGACTTCTATCAGGCATCCCCGGTCGGTTATCTTTATTTGTACTTCTTCGGTGTCGAAAGGCAACTTGGCTGTAGGAAGTGACTTCATTGCCTCAATGATGGGCTTTCCACCGAACAACGAATAGGGGGTGAAGGTATCGATCTCCCCCTTTTCCAGTTTGATAACTCCCGGAGCAATCTCTTTTTGAGCAAATACTTGCGCGGTGGACAAGAGTCCTGTTGTAAGTAGAAAAAGGTAAATTAATAGTTTATTCATAGTCGTTGATCTATTATGATTTTATTTATATAAGACTTTTTATGTCGTTCTTTCCACTAAGTAAGGTTATAAACATAAATAAAAATTGTGAGATTTTTACGCTCTTACTCTTTTAAATCTTTTCTTTTCTATTCTTGTCAGAATTTTGTAATATTGCATTTTATTAGAACCATGACTATTCATAACTGAAATAAATAAAAAACATGAAAAAGAATTGTCTTCTTCTTCTCTTTTTGCTTTGTGTTTGTGTTGTTCAGGCACAGACTGTTTATCGTACAGACAAGGATATATCTTATGTATCCGGTTCCGAAATAGATACTTATCGTTTGGAACGTTGTAAACTGGATATCTATTATCCCGAAAAAAAGAAGGGTTTCTCAACGATCGTATGGTTCCACGGTGGTGGCATGGAAGGTGGGAATAAATTTATTCCTAAAGAATTTACGGAACAGGGGTTTGCCGTAGTGGCGGTAAATTATCGTTTGAGTCCGAAGGCGAAAAATCCGACTTATATTGAAGATGCGGCTGAAGCTGTGGCATGGGTTTTCAAGAACATCGAGAAGTACGGTGGACGTAAGGATCGCATTTTTGTTTCCGGTCATTCTGCGGGAGGTTATCTTTCGTTGATTCTGGCAATGGATAAAAAGTATATGGCAACATACGGAGCAGATGCTGATAGCGTAGCTGCTTATCTTCCGGTCAGTGGTCAGACAGTAACCCATTTCACAATTCGCAAGGAACGTGGTTTGCCCGACGGTATTCCGGTGGTTGATGAATATGCTCCAGTAAATAAGGCCCGCAAGGAAACAGCCCCTCTTGTATTGATAACGGGTGACAAGCATCTGGAGATGGCGGCAAGATATGAAGAAAATGCACTGTTGGAAGCAGTCTTGAAAAGCATAGGCAATAAGAAAGTCGTTTTGTATGAGATGCAGGGATTCGACCATGGTCAGGTACTCGGCCCGGCATGTTATCTGATTGTAGATTATGTGAAGAGATTCAAATAATATACGAGCGGATTTCTTGGCGTAGTATCTGGATCGAAAGTCAGACAGATGTGGTATGAAATTACCACATCTGTGGTATTTCCTCTGAACAGAATCTGCACTATCTTTGTCATATCTTAAAACAAGAAAATTTAAAAACAGATATATATGGAAAAGATTGCAAAGAAATTGACGGATCTAGTAGGTAATACTCCGTTATTGGAACTTAGTAACTATAATAAAAACAATGATTTGAAAGCCCGTCTGATTGTAAAGATTGAATCTTTTAATCCTGCGGGAAGTGTTAAGGACCGTATCGCATTGGCTATGATTGAGGATGCCGAAACGAAAGGTGTCTTACAACCCGGAGCAACGATCATTGAACCGACTAGCGGCAATACCGGTGTGGGATTGGCTTTTGTTTCAGCAGCGAAAGGCTATAAACTGATTCTGACGATGCCTGATACAATGAGCATTGAGCGACGTAATCTTCTGAAAGCCTTAGGAGCAGAATTAGTGCTGACTCCTGGTGCGGATGGTATGAAAGGGGCAATTGCCAAAGCGGAAGATTTAAAAGGTGTAACTCCGGGAGCTGTCATCTTACAACAATTTGAGAATCCTGCTAACCCCGCCATGCATTTACGAACTACCGGTCTGGAAATATGGAGAGATACCGAGGGGAAAGTCGATATCTTTGTAGCCGGTGTAGGTACTGGCGGGACAGTTAGCGGTGTAGGTGAGGCATTGAAGATGCGTGATCCGAGTATAAAGATAGTGGCAGTGGAACCATCTGATTCTCCTGTACTGTCGGGAGGAAAACCTGGTCCTCATAAGATTCAGGGAATCGGTGCGGGATTTATTCCTAAAACGTACAAAGCTTCTGTCGTAGATGAAATTATTCAGGTGCAGAATGACGATGCTATTCGTACGAGTCGTGAACTGGCCAAACAAGAAGGTTTATTGGTAGGTATATCTTCAGGAGCAGCTGTATATGCCGCTACGGAACTGGCGAAACGACCGGAAAATGCAGGGAAGATGATCGTTGCTCTGCTTCCTGATACTGGAGAACGTTATCTGTCTACCATTTTGTATGCTTTTGAGGAATATCCTTTGTAAAAAAGAAAAAAGAGAGAGAATAGTCCTGTGGTTACCTGGTAAAAACGTATATTTGCCAGGTAACCATTTTTTTAATAGTATGTTAAACAAGACTTTAGGGATTCTAGTAACCATTCTCTTGCTGTTTTCCGCCTGTAAAGACGAAGATTCTCCTCTTTCTTCTACCAAACAGTTGAATAGCTTTTCTATTCTGAAAGGTGATAATCAAGGTAAAATCGGAAATGATGTAAATGCTCTCATCGTAGGGAATGTGCTGACATTGTCAATGAACAAGTATGATGATTTGAAATCATTGGTTGCCACGTTCGAATATGATGGGAAATCTATAACGGTAGATGGCATCGAACAAGAGTCTGGGGTAACTCTGAATGATTATTCCCAGCCATTGGCTTTTATTATAGAAGCGGAAGACGGCAGTAAAGAAACCTATACAGTTAAAGTTGTGCTTGAAGAAAAGGCGGGATTTACATCTTTCCGTTTCTTGAAAAAGAACAACTCTTTTTTAACAGCGGATGCTACGTGTTTGATTGAGGGAAATAAGATTGTTTCTCTTTATGAGTTTCCACAGTCCAAGTTGGTGGCAGAGTTTAGTTCTAATGCCGTGAAAGTTTTAGTAGATGAGGTGGAGCAAGTAAGTGGCGTAACAGAGAATGACTTCTCTTCTCCGGTTGTTTATAAGCTTGTCATGCGGAATGGAGACATTCTTCAATATACTGTAAGGATGGAATTTTTATTGGACTTGATACCTCTGCTAACTATTACTACAGATGATTCTTCTATTTCAGAAATACCAAGTAAAGATTCTTATCTGAATGCAACTCTGACAGTTAATGGGAAAAGCTTTTATGAAAGTTATACAGGTAAAACAGAGATAAAGGGACGAGGGAATTCAACTTGGGGTTATCCTAAAAAGCCTTATCGACTGAAACTTAACAAGAAAGCAGAGATTTGTGGTTTTGGAGAGGCTAAGAATTATGTATTATTGGCGAATCACATAGACCCCACATTAATGCTTAACTCTGTTGCTTTCAAGATTGGACGACTGCTGGAACTTCCTTTTACCAATCATGCAATTCCTGTAGATGTCGTTCTGAATGGAAAATACAAAGGCTCTTATCTGCTGACCGAACAGATAGAGGTTAAGAAAAACCGTGTGGATTTAGATGATAAAAATAGCGTTATGTGGGAACTTGATTCTTACTTTGATGATGAACCGAGGTTCAAGTCAACTGCATTCAATCTTCCGGTAATGGTGAAAGACCCTGATTTGACTACAGAACAGTTTGAATACTGGAAGAAAGACTTTAATGCATTTGCGACACAGTTTGCTAAAGAACCATTACAGGGCAACACGTATGTAGATATGATTGATATAGAGTCTGTAGCTAAATATCTGATAACCTTTAATCTGGTACATAACATGGAGATAAATCATCCTAAAAGTATTTTCCTCCATAAAGAGGGAAATGGCAAATATGTGATGGGACCGATTTGGGATTTCGATTGGGCGTATGATTATGAGGGAAAAGGAAAGCATTTCGCAAGCTATACTATTCCGCTGTTCTCTAATAGTATGAATGGCGTTGGTACTGCATTTTTCCAACGTTTCCTACGGGATAGTCGTGTAAAGACAATATATAAGGAAATCTGGCAAGATTTCAAGAAGAACAAATTAAATGCTTTGTTGCAATATGTCGATGATTATGCTGTAATGTTGAAACCCTCTATTGAAAGAAATAGTGTATTATGGGAAAACACTCGTTCATTCGATACGAAAGTTGCAGAGTTGAAAAGCTGGTTGAAAAATAGGGCGAACTATATAGATAGTGAAGTTAATAGTTATTGATTGAAGATCGCTGGTTAACAAAGCTACTTAACCGTTTGTAAAACAACAGTAACTTTTAGTGTATTGAATGGTTCGTTCCACCTGGGTGTTTGTTTAGTCCCACCCAGGTGGAACGAAAGGGAAACCCGGATGGAACGAATAAGAATTAGCAGAAGAACGAATTAATATTGGTATCTTAAGTTCTTAAGTAGTACATCTTACCCGATTTCCAAGCGAATCCTGTTGCTATTGTGCTGGAATATTATGTAAAATCAATAAGAAAATCGACAAGATTAATATTCCCGGGAATGGCAAGTTTCTTTCTTATTCGATAGCGTGCCGTCTCTACCCCACGAATAGTAAGGTTGGTGAACTGGGCAATATCTTTAGTCGAAAGATTTAACCGTAACAGTGCACAAAATCTCAAATCACTGGCAGTAAGACTGGGGTACTGTTTGCGTAGATTACGGAAGAAGTTCTTATGGATCATATCGAAATTCTTGTGGTAAATATCCCAGAATTCCTCTTCATTCAGGTTTCCATTAATCTGCTTCAATATAGTGTCTATATCATGCTGATTGATAATTCCCTTATGTTCTTGCTCTGACATAACTTCTTTCAGACTTTCGACCGCTTTGCGTTGAACTACGGCATCGAGAGCCAGACTAGCTAATTCCTTGCTTTTAACCTGCAATTCAGCTTCAAGTAATTGTTCGCGTTGTTGCGCAATGATATGTTCCTGTTCCAACATCTTGAAGTCCTGTTTCATTTTCTCTTTCTCAAACTCCCTATTGCGCTTTCTAAGCATTTTGGCAGCATGCCAGCAAGAGTAAAAGTATACTATAACACTCGCAAGAAGTGCGTATATTATCCAGGCATATATAGATAGATAAAATGGGCGTGGTTTATTGAAATAATATTCTACGGAACTAAGCACCTGCCCATCGACATTTTTCACTAAAGCTGTAAAATGATATTCTCCATACCCTAAGCTACCAAATGTGATGGCTGGATCGGCAGATTCTGATACCAGATTCAGGCTGCTTCCCGTGAGTTGATAGTAAAAACGGAGGGGTTCGCAATTGAAGTTAGGATAAGACAGATGGAAAGTTATATCACCCCATATTTTTTCATTATCTTTCTTTTGGGCAGATGTAGACATTAAATACAATTGATGATCTTGTGATAAAGAAGTGACTTCCCTAATGAGCAAAGAACTCCTTTGCAGTAAAGTGTCTTTTTTCAGATTCATATCAAGACGCCCGATGCCATTATTGAGGCAGAAATAAGTAACGTTACCGTTTACATATACATTATTATTGTTTTCATTACATTCAAGCCCGAAAAAAGACGAGGGAATGAATCGCTCCATTCTAAAATTATCATTGTCATATCTTATCAGGGTATATCCTCGATAATCGGTGAGCCAATAGAGATTATCATCTACCGGAATAGCCATATTAATCCCGTTTTTAAGAATAGAATTAAGTTGGACGAAAGGTATGATGCGCTGATTGATATCGTCATAAGTATACGTTCTTTTACTGTCGGATAATACGACTCTTCCCCGTATTTTCATGACATGCATCAGGCTTGCATTATTTTCTTCGTCTGACAATGACTTGATGTAAGTACACTTTTCCACCTTTTTTAGGTCTCTTGAAAGTTCTATCTTATAGATCCCAAGACTCATATGTGCTGCCCAGATATTACCGCTATGATCGACTTCGAACTGGCGTACCGGATTCCAGAAGCCGTCAATTGAGTTAGAAAAACTCCATTTACCATTATATTTGCGATAGACCCGAAGGTTATAATAAGACGACTCAATGAGAACTTCCTGCCCATTAATTATACATTTGCGCAGGCACGTGCTACTGGTTTCTGTTTCAGGGATGTTACTGGCTACAGTTCCCGTTATGATTTTAGTTCCGAAATTGTTTCCCAGCAGGATTTGTGAATCAAATGTGCTGATATGCCAGTTTTGCCCTTCGGTACCTCGGATAGGAACAATTGTTTGGTCTGCAAAAGAGTATAACCAGGCAGACTGGTTAGTGGCAATATATAGACTATTATTGAATGCATTAACTCCATATACCATTCCGAACGACTGTGAATTGCGATTGGGTATTAGAATGGAATAAGGAGAACCGGTATGGATTAAGGCAATACCGATATCAAGTGCCGCCCACACATTATTATCCCGGTCGCAGAATAGTCGTAATACGGAATTGTTGTATAACCGGTTGTCCATGTCATAATGCCACTTCTCTTTCCCTTCTTTATCAACGGCATAAATACCATTACGGATAGTTCCGAGTACAATTGTTGAATCTGATGGAATCATTATGGCACGATTCATCTGCTGGCTTTTTAATTCCTTGTCGATGGCAGTAGGATGAGGGGATACTGTTTTCCCGTCATAATCAAAAAGTCCGTTCCATTCGGTGCATAGAATCATCTTTCCTCCTGCTGTGGGAATGAGTGCGACCACAGAATCATCCTTTAGTGCTTTGCGTTTAATCAGCAGTTTATATTCATCATTTTCCAGGAGATAAAAATCACCATTGACCATCTGTACATAGATTTGTCCATTGGCTTGATGAAAATACAGTGGCAGGTGTTGGGAGTTATAATGGGCGGTTACTTTCTTTCCATCGTATTTAAACCATGAACTGAATGATTGGAAATAAATACATTCGCCTATTTTGAGTATATTCCATATTTCATCGTTGTGGGTTTTGATATTTTTGAGCTGGCTCCATAATGAGGTATATTCAAGTATACCGAGAGAGTTACGGCTGAAATAGCCGAAGTCTTCGTATGTTCCCACATAAATACGGTCGCCATCAATGAGTATAGATCTAACAAGTTGATTACCGGGCATCTGATATTTACTCCATGTATAACCGTCAAAACATAACAATCCAGTGTTATTGCCAATATACATCTCTCCATTTTTTCCTTGAGCTAAAGCCCAGTTCTGTAATCCCGCCTGGTAATCTTTGGCAGTATAGTTGGTAACAATAGGCATGAATGTAGATGCGTGACTTATTGCCGGGAATAAACATCCTTCTGTAAGAATAATAAATAAATATATAAAACGGGTGTACTTCATAGGATCATTTTTTCCTCTATATTTTGAATAAAAATAATTCCAAATATAATACCAATTTATTAAAAAATCCCAAATCACCGAAAAAACATGCTGAAATAAGTGTCTGTAAGCGATAAACGTACTAAAAACGTAGTGTTATACAGCATAAAAGTAGTAGCGTAGTATGCGTTATTTTGCAAGAATTTTAAAAAGTCCATTCCTTTGTTGCATCGATTTTTTAGCAACCTTATTATCAACTAATACGTAAAAAAATGAAGAGAAAGATTACTTTTCTTGTAGTTGTAGTGTTGTGCTTACAGACACTACTTGCTCAAAACAAAACAATCAGAGGTACTATTGTTGATTCCTTTAGTGAACCGATCATTGGTGCGTCTGCTCATGTTAAAGGTACCTATATCGGTACGATCTCGGATCTTAATGGTAACTATACTTTGGAAAACGTTCCTGATGATGCTATTATTACCTTTTCTTATATAGGAATGATACCTCAAGAAATTGCTGTAAAAGGGAAGAATGTAATCAATGTCCAATTAAAAGATGATGTTCAGAAACTGGAAGAGGTGGTAGTAATCGGTTACGGTTCGGCCAAAGCTAAAGACTTGACTTCTCCTATTACAGTAGTCAAGGGGGAAGCGTTACTTTCTACTCCTGCCTCTTCACCTATGGCTGCCATGCAAGGAAAAGTGGCCGGAGTGAATGTTACTAATAGCGGTACTCCGGGAGAAGGACCGAAGGTAGCTATTCGTGGTAAAGGATCATTTTCCAACAGTTCACCTCTTTATGTAGTGGATGGTATGTTCTATGATGATATCAATTTCCTTAATAGTAATGACATTCAAGATATGTCTGTGTTGAAGGATGCTTCGGCAGCTGCCATTTATGGTGTGCGTGCTGCTAATGGTGTTGTTATTATCACTACTAAAAAAGGCCAACGTAATCAGAAAGCTAAAATTACCTATAATGGGTATGTAGGTGTTCAGAAAGCTACTAACGTTCTGGAAATGGCTAACTCTAGCGAGTATGCTACTATGCTTCTTGAAGCCAATTATGATGCTTATGTATCCACAATGAAGGCTTCCATTGATAAATTTGGTGGTGACTATTCCGATCCCGATTTTCATAATTGGAAATTCGATTCAGACACAGATTGGTATAAGGAGTTACTGCGGAGTGCACTTATCACTAACCACAGTTTAGGAATTAGTGGCGGAACAGAGAAAAGCACTTATTCCGTAGGTATGAGTTATCTGTATCAGGATGGTGTAATGGATGTAGAGAACAACTATAAACGTCTTAACTTCCGTGCAGCACTTGATTATGAAGCAACTAATTGGCTAAAGGTAGGTTTTAATGGTGTATTTAGTAACTCTACCCAGATATTACCGCAAAATAAAGCTTGGCAGCAGGCATTTAATGCTCCTGGCATTTATCCGGTTTATGATACGACAAATGACAATACTTTCCCTGACAAGTATGCATCACCTGATGCAGTCGGTTTCACGTCTAATTTCTACAATCCTGTAGCGACAGCCAACTATTATGACTCACAAAATGAGAACTACCAGGTTCTGACTAATTTCTATGCTCAATTCCAGATCTTACCGGAAAAATTGAATTTCAGAACAAGTTATAGTTACGATTATTCAGCTATTCGTGGCCGTGAATATACTGCTCCTTACTATGTAAGTAGCTGGCAGCAACAAGCTGTTTCAGAACTGACAAAGAAAGATACGAACTATTACAATTATATTTGGGATAATATATTGACCTATAATAATCAATGGGGAAAGCATAATTTCAGTGCTATGTTGGGTTATTCTATGAGGCAACAACAGTATAGATATATGTGGGGAAAAGCCAATAACGTGCCTGACGGAAAAGATGAATGGCTTTATTTAAGCCAGGGAAATGCCGAAGGTGTGACTCTTGGAGATGACGGCTACTGTTATCGCGGCCAGTCCTATTTCACTCGTTTAAGTTATGACTATGCGGGAAAATATCTGTTGACGTTTACTATGCGTGCGGATGGTTCTTCCAAATATCAGGAGCATTGGGGATATTTCCCATCTGTTGGTGCTGCATGGGTTATCAGCGAAGAAGATTTTATGAAAGATCAAAAGTTCTTCGATTACTTGAAATTGCGTGCCAGCTGGGGACGTTTGGGTAATGACCACGTAGCTGCAAGTGATGGTTTTGCCTCCATAACCACAGGTAATTCTGCATCCGGTGTGTTTGGCAACTCTACTTTCCCTGGCTATCAAAATACCACTTATTACAGTTGGTTGAAGTGGGAATTGGTAGATGAAACAAACATCGGTTTTAATTTCTCAACTTTCAAGAATCGTTTGAATGTAGATTGGGATTATTTCTACCGTCTGACGAAAAGAGCTGTTATATCTCCACGTTTGCCATTCAGTAATGACGTCCTTGCAGGAAATTATGGTAAGATCCTAAACCAGGGTTTTGATTTGTCACTTAACTGGAATGATAATATCGGAAGAGACTTCAAATATAATTTAGGAGTAAACCTGTCATATTTGAAGAATAAGGTGAAAGATCTTGGAGGATTGAGTTCTATTAAAGGAGGAAAGACCATTAATATGGTCGGTGAGGAAATGAACTCATACTACGGGTATAAAGTAGTAGGTGTTTATCAGACTTTGGAAGAATGTGCAGAAGACCCGATTGCTGTAGCTAACAATCTTGTACCGGGTGACTTCAAGTATGAAGATGTAAACGGTGATAATGTGATTGATGGTGATGACCGTCAGGTGCTTGGCTCTTACATACCCAACTTTACGTATGGCATTAATCTTGGTTTGAACTGGAAGAATCTGGATTTTGAATTGACTACCTATGGGCAAACAGGTGGACAGATATACAACCGTAAGCGTGCTTTGCGTTATGCACAGTCTAATTATAATTTCGATAAGGCACAATATGAGAATCGTTGGACCGGACCGGGTTCTACTAATTCACATCCGTCCGCTGCAGCACTGGTAAAAGGCTGGAATGTATCTGACCAGAGAGTGAACTCTTATTTTGTAGAAAGTGCAGATTTCTTCCGTATTCAGAACATAACCCTCGGATACAGTTTGCGCAATATCAAGTTAGGAAATTATACATTGCCGGGTATCCGTTTCTCACTGACGGCAGACCGTCCGTTCACAACATTTAAGGCGAATTCATTTACTCCGGAGTTGAGCGATGCTGAAGGATGGGATACAGAGGTTTATCCTTTGACATCTACTTATAGCTTTGGAATTCAGATTGATTTCTAAGCCGGAATGAGAAAATTAATTTTAATCTAACAAAAGAACAAGAAAATGAAAATACTAAAGAATATCTTAATATATGCGTTGCCAGCATTAATGTTATGCAATACATCCTGTGATTATTTAGATAAAGAACCCGAAAATAAGGTTCCGGAAGAAAATGTAGACTTTACTCAGATAGAGAATATGTATCAAGCGGTTTCCGGAGTGTATGCCAAAGTTAGAACAGGCGGTATGCACTGGGTAATATGGCCATTGTCTGTAGTACGTGATGATGATGTTTGGTCCGGGCGTATAGACGACCAGGCGACCCTTGTTGATATGGGCAACTATATCTATGACAATTCATTCTGGGGACTCAACGAGATGTGGAATCAGTATTACGGTATTATAAAAGTGGCCAATGCTGCTCTTGAATCGCTGGATTCCTATGCCGAAAATATCACGTCGGATAATGATATGACCAATTATCGTTCTTATTGTGGTGAAGTGAAGTTCCTTCGTGCTTATGCTTATTATCGGCTTGTACAGGCTTTTGGTCCGGTGACTATTCTTCGTAATAATACTCAGGCAGACATGACACGTTCAACGATTAATGCTGTTTATAAATATGCTCTTGAGGATTTGCAGTATACGATGGATCACACTCCGAGATTACGCCCGAATGAAATGGCACATTATGGTGCTGTCACTGCTTTCTCTGCAGAGATGCTTGCAGCAAAGATACATTTGAATCTGGGAAATTATGGAGAAGTTGAAACACTGACAGATGATATTATAGGCAGCAAGAAATTTAAGCTTTATGATGATTACTATAATTTATTCAAGATTCCCGGTAAAGTATGTGACGAATCGTTGTTCGAATGTCAGTGTACAGACTTTGGGGTAGGTTCAGGTGATATGGTAGATGCTGATAACTGGTTTGTATTCCAAGGACCGGCAAATGACGGAAACATTTCAGGCTGGGGATTTATCGGAATATATAAGGAGCTTCGTGATTGGGCTGCGGCTCGTGGCGAGACTGTCCGTGCTACGACTTCATTCCTTTTGGCTGGTACAACTACTCCTAGTGGTGATGTGATTCGTCCATTGCAGAATCCGACTCAAACAGACTGCTGGAATGGAAAAGCTTATACACCGACAGATCAGTTAACACCGGGACGTACCAAATATGGTGCAAATAACAATGTCCGTATATTCCGTTACGCTGATGTATTATTGATGAATGCGGAAGCTAAGGTACGTTTGGGTAAGGATGGTGATGAGTCATTGAATCTTGTACGTGATCGTGCCGGAATGTCCGAAATTGATGGTGCGACTGTAGATCAGATCCTTGATGAACGCCGTATGGAACTTGTTTGTGAGTGGGGAGAACGTTACAATGACTTGATCCGTACCGGTAAGGCTGCTTCTGTGCTTGGTTCCAAAGGGTGGACTGCAGATAAAACCTATTATCCGCTTCCTTTCGATCAGGTATCCAATATCCCAAGTCTGACGAACGAACCGATTGACGAGTAATTATGTCTAAATAAAATTAGGAAATGACAGGAATAGTAAAAAAGATATTACTAAGTTCTGGGATAGCGTTCTCTGCCTTGGCAGGGAACGCGCTACCACCGGAAGATTCTATTAAAGTGGTAAAAGGACAGGTAAGCGACTACTATATCCCGGTAGTAAATCAATACGAAATAACCGGAATGGTTGTAGATGAACAGGGTAATCCGCTTGAGGGGGCTACTGTTATGTTTTTCTCAAGCCCCGTTCATTGTAACACAGATGCAGAGGGGCGTTATAAGTTGAAAGCTACTGACAATGATGTACATCTGTATGTGTATTATCCGGGAAAATCTTTTGCTGATGTAAAACGTGCCGTTGCCGATCGGCAAGTGAAAATCGTTATGCGACCGGAGAAACATAAATCAGTGCAGCGCCAGCCCGCTCAAGCTACAAGGTGGTATGATCCTGTGCATCCTGTCACTCGTACCTATTGCAATCCTATGAATATTAGTTATAACTATGAACCTTATAACAACAATGTTCAGTCTGGCGGATCATTCAGATCTTCTGCCGATCCGATGGGGTTAACTTATAAAGATGAGTATTTCCTGTTTTCAACGAACCAGGGAGGTTTCCATTATTCGAAAAATCTAAGCGACTGGGAATTTGCTCCGGCTTCTTTCCAACGTCGTCCTACAGATGACGATATGTGTGCTCCGGCAGCGTTTGTAAGTGGAGATACACTGTTCTATACCGGTTCTACTTATGAGGGATTGCCCGTATGGTATAGCACGTCTCCCAAGTCCGGGCGTTTCAAACGTGCTATCGAACGTAATACATTGCCTTCATGGGACCCTTGCCTGTTTTTGGATGATGATGGTAAACTTTATCTTTATTACGGTTCCAGTAATGAATATCCCCTCAAAGGTGTAGAGATCAGTCGTGATGATTTTCGTCCGGTTAGTAAGATCTACGATATCATGATGCTTCGTCCAGAAGAGCATGGCTGGGAACGATTTGGTATGAATAATGATGATGAAGTGACGTTACGCCCGTTTACCGAAGGGGCTTATATGACGAAGCATGATGGAAAATATTATTTCCAGTACGGTGCTCCGGGTACGGAATTCAAAGTGTATGCTGACGGGGTATATGTCAGTGATTCGCCATTGGGGCCGTTCACTTACCAGCAGCATAATCCGATGAGTTATAAACCCGGTGGATTTGTGCAGGGAGTAGGACACAGTGGTACTTTTCAGGACTTGAAGGGAAATTACTGGCATGTAGGTACTTGTATGTTGTCTCTCAAATATAAGTTTGAAAGGCGTATCGGATTATATCCTACGGCATTCGATCCGGATGGAGTAATGTATTCTACCACAGCATTCGGCGATTACCCATGCTGGAATGCTGACTACGATATTAAAAATCCGTCTGACCGGTTCACCGGCTGGATGCTTCTCTCCTATGAGAAACCGGTAAAAGTATCCAGTACCGACAGCATCTACTCCGCTTCCAATCTTACCGATGAAAATATGCGTACGTATTGGGCCGCTAAAACCGGAGAACCGGGTGAGTGGGTGGAAATTGACCTTGGTGGTATGAAACATATAAAGGCGATTCAACTCAATTATTATGACCATAAAAGTGTGCAGCATAATCGTGCAAACGATTTGTATTATCAATATCGTATTTACTCCAGTGATAACGGAACAGACTGGACACTGGTGGTAGATAAAAGCGATAATGATAAAGATGTACCTCATGACTACATCGAATTGAGCGAGACTTTGGATGCCCGTTATCTGAAACTGGAAAACATTCATGTCCCATCAGGCAATTTCTGTCTCTCGGAATTCCGGGTATTTGGTTTTGCTGATGGGGAGAAACCGCTTCCGGTACGAAATTTCAAAGTAGTACGTGACAAACAGGATAAGCGCAATGCGATGATTTCATGGAGTCCTTCATCCGGTGCCTACGGTTATAATATCTACTATGGCATTGCTCCTGAAAAGTTATACAACTGTATAACCGTGAACGGTGCGGATCATTATGACTTCCGGGGTCTGGACCTTGGTACGACTTATTACTTTGCCATTGAAGCCTTGAGTGAATCGGGGCGGTCGGCGTTGTCGAAAGTCGTGAAACAATAATTATTAATCAGAAGAAATACTTTATAAGATGATGGAATGGACAAGAACCGGCATATTTATTACCCTACTCGTAGTGATATGCGCATGTACACAAAAGAACAAGACAGTGATCGATGCGGAGCCTGATCGCCCCGTGGCATTTGCGAACGACAACGAACTGCTCGACTATATTCAAAAAACACACTTCAACTATATGTGGGAAGGTGCGGAAAAGACTTCCGGACTGGCCTGCGAACGCATACACCTTGATAATATCTATCCGCAGCAAGACCAGAATGTGATTACAATCGGAGGTAGTGGATTTGGAGTTGCCGGCTTGTTAGTAGCTATCGAACGGAACTTTATCGACCGGGAAGAAGGTGTAGCCCGCTTGACAAAGATTGTAGACTATCTGGCAAAAGCCGACCGATTTCATGGAGTATGGCCACACTGGCTGAATGGCCCTACGGGCAAAGTGAAACCATTCGGAACAAAAGATGACGGCGGCGACCTGGTGGAAAGTAGTTTCCTTATGCAAAGCCTGTTGTGTGTGCGACAATACGTGAAAGACGGCAACGAAAAAGAAAAAGCATTGGCCTCTAAAATAGATGAACTATGGCACGGAATGGAATTCGACTGGTACCGGAACGGCGGGCAAAATGTATTATACTGGCATTGGTCTCCTAACTATGGCTGGGAAATGAACTTCCCGCTTGAAGGTTATAATGAATGTCTGATTACCTATATCCTTGCCGCCTCATCTCCTACACATTCCGTTCCGGCGGAATGTTATCATGAAGGATGGGCGCGTAGCGGTGGCATCAAAAGTGCCTCTAAACCTTACGGTTACCCGCTCGAACTGAAACATAATGGAGCAGAAGAAAAAGGTGGCCCTTTATTCTGGGCACACTACTCTTACATCGGTCTTGACCCGCGTAATTTGACCGATCAATATGCCAACTACTGGAACGTGGTACGCAATCATGCGATGAGTGATTATCAATATTGTGTCACTAATCCGAAGGGATACAAAGGATACGGGCCTGATTGTTGGGGACTTACAGCGAGTTATTCAATAAATGGTTATTCAGCACACATGCCGGACAATGATCTTGGTGTGATTACTCCTACTGCCGCTTTATCCTCTTTCCCTTATACACCGGAGGAATCGATGGCTGCCTTGAAAGGTTTCTATAAACAAGGATCGTGGATCTGGGGTAAATATGGATTTTACGATGCATTCTCACCGAACGAGAAGTGGACTGTTCCGCATTATCTTGCCATCGATCAGTGTACGATTGCGCCAATGATAGAGAACTACCGTACAGGATTGCTTTGGCGGTTATTCATGAGTTGTCCGGAAATCCAGCAAGGACTGAAGAAGCTGGGCTTCACTTCTACAGCAACCGACTAAAAACAGAAGAAAGAATAATATAAATACAAAACAGAATATGAGAATAGGTAGATTTTTGCTAGCTGCAGTGATTTCGGCATCTGCTGCCACTGCCATGGCTACACCACAAGCCGATAAAGGTAAAATGGATAAGTTTATTGACAACCTGATGGGGAAGATGACTTTACAGGAGAAGATCGGTCAGCTCAACCTTCCTGTGTCGGGTGAAATTGTTACCGGACAAGCTAAGAGTAGTGACGTAGCCGGAAAGATAAGAAAAGGCCAGGTCGGCGGCCTTTTCAATGTGAAAGGAGTGGATAATATTCGTGAAGTACAAAAGATTGCCGTAGAACAGAGTCGTCTGAAAATTCCTTTGTTGTTTGGTATGGATGTCATTCACGGATATGAGACTGTCTTCCCTATTCCTTTGGCACTCTCTTGTAGCTGGGATATGAAGGCTATCGAAGAATCCGCCCGTATAGCAGCCAAAGAATCCAGTGCCGATGGTATTTGCTGGACTTTCAGTCCTATGGTTGATATCTGTCGCGATCCTCGTTGGGGCCGTATGTCTGAAGGTGGAGGTGAAGACCCTTATTTAGGTTCGGAGATATCGGTTGCTATGGTAAAAGGTTATCAGGGTGACGATCTGACGGATAAGAACACCATCATGGCTTGCGTGAAACACTTTGCCCTGTATGGTGCACCCGAAGCAGGTCGTGACTATAACACAGTGGACATGAGTCACCTAAGTATGTTCAATAATTATTTTCCTCCTTACAAAGCAGCTATTGATGCAGGTGTGGGTAGTGTGATGACTTCTTTCAACGTGGTCGATGGCATTCCTGCTACCGGTAATAAATGGTTGATGACCGATGTGCTGCGTGACCGCTGGGGATTTGATGGTTTTGTGGTAACGGACTATACAGCCATTTCCGAAATGATTGCTCACGGGATGGGGGACTTGCAACAAGTATCTGCCATGTCGCTTAGTGCCGGAACTGATATGGATATGGTTGCAGACGGGTTCCTCACTACTCTGGAGAAGTCCCTGAAAGAAGGAAAAGTAACAATGACGGAAATAGATAAAGCCTGCCGTCGTATTCTCGAAGCGAAATACAAGCTCGGATTGTTTGATGATCCTTATAAATATTGTGATGCAAGCCGGGTAAAGAAAGATATCTTCACTGCGGAGAATCGTGCTGTAGCCCGTAAAATAGCTACTGAAACATTTGTGCTTCTGAAAAATGAAAATAACCTGCTCCCATTGCAGCGTAAAGGTAAAATAGCTTTGGTTGGTCCGTTAGCTAATACAAAGGCCAATATGCCGGGTACATGGAGTGTGGCGGCTGCTTTTGATAAATACAATTCCTTGTATGATAGCATGAAGCAATCATTGGCAGGTAAAGCGGAAGTACTTTATGCAAAAGGATCGAATCTGATGTATGACGCCCAAAGAGAGGCAGAAGCTACCATGTTCGGTCGTGAGATGCGTGATCCGCGTAGCGCACAGGAATTGTTGGATGAGGCTCTGAATATAGCTTCGCAGGCTGATGTAATTGTAGCAGCTGTCGGTGAATCGTCTGAAATGAGCGGTGAATCCAGTAGCCGTACTAATCTTGAAATGCCGGATGCCCAGCGCGATCTTCTGATAGCATTGAAAAAGACAGGTAAACCGATTGTTTTGGTCTATTTTGCAGGTCGTAGCACGGTGATGACTTGGGAGCAGGAAAACTTCCCGGCTATATTGAATGTATGGTTCGGAGGCAGTGAAGCAGCCGATGCGATATGTGATGTTGTATTCGGAGACGTATCCCCCAGTGGTAAACTGACTACTACATTCCCTAAGAATGTCGGACAGATTCCTTTATACTACAATCATCTGAATACTGGTCGCCCTCTTGAAGCAGGAAAGTGGTTCACTAAGTTCCGTAGTAACTACCTTGATATAGACAATGAACCTCTTTATCCATTTGGATATGGTCTGTCATACACCACATTCCGGTATGGTGACCTCCAACTTAGTAACAACTCTATGAATGAAAATGGTAAGATAACGGCTTCTGTCACTGTAACCAATACGGGCAACTATGATGCTGATGAAATTGTACAAATGTATATCCGTGATATGGTAGGAAGTGTAGCACGTCCGGTAAAAGAGCTGAAAGGCTTCGAACGTATTCATTTGAAGAAAGGAGAAAGCCGTACTGTTTCTTTCGATATCACAGCAGAACAACTGAAATTCTATAACAGTGCGTTGAATTGGGTATGTGAACCGGGTGAATTTGAAGTGATGGTTGGCGGAAATAGCCGGGATGTACAAACAAAGAAATTTAGTTTGGAATAATATACATAGCTAAAGAGACGTTTTCAATAAGGTTAGTTTAGGTATATTCATCAAATATGGTCAAACGATAGAAAGAGAATGAAGTCTCAATTTATTGTTTGACCATATTTTAATAAGTATTTTGAATGTAGGTAACCTTTGCCTGCCTACATTTTTAGTTTATTGAACCTCGAAACTTCCCTTCAACCGAATATCCTCCGAAGAAGCCCCCACCATCACCGAGAAACTTCCCGGCTCTACTGTAAACTGATTATTCTTATCCCATAATCCCAAGTCTTGAGGAGTAAGTGTAAAGCTAATCGTTTGTTCTTCTCCCGGTTGCAAATGAATGCGTTCGAAACCACGTAATACTTTATCGTAGGTTGTTACACTACTAAAATCATCACGGATATAAAGCTGGACCACTTCATCCCCTGCTTTCTTTCCTGTATTCTTTACAGTGCATGAAAGAGTGATATTCTCTTGTGCCCCGATAACCGGTTTGGAGATCTTCAAGTTTGAATAATTGAAAGTCGTATAACTTAAACCATATCCGAAAGGATAAAGCACACCGGCAACGCGGACTTTTCCTTTAGAATCCGAACCCGGTTTGAATGGGAAAGCGAAAGGTATCTGTCCCACAGATTTCGGGAAAGTAACAGCCAGACGTCCGCCCGGGTTATAGTCTCCGAAAAGAACTTTGGCAATGGCATCTCCCATGAATTCGCCGGGGAACCAGGCATGAATGATGGCAGGAACATATTTGTTTGCCCAATTGATAGTAGCTGCTCTTCCGTCTACCATTACCAGAACGACAGGTTTTCCTGTGGCATAAACAGCTTCCAATAATTGCTGTTGGCGCCCGCAGAGATCGAGGTTGGTACGTGAGAATTCTTCCCGAACCGTCTTCTCATTTCCACCTAATACAAGGATAGCGACATCCGAAGCCTTTGCTAATTCTACGGCTTCATTAATCATCGCTTGCTCCTGTGTGTCTAATGGAACATTGTATAGTTCACTCTCCGGGAAATACTTATCAATAATATCACAACCTTTTGCATAGCGAACTTCTGCATTGGGCAGATATTCTTTGATTCCCTGATAGACAGTCTTTATAGATGCATTGGCCGGACCGTATCTGCAAGTCAGTTCTTTCACTTCTTCCGCATTCGGACCGATAACAGCTATTTTGCTAAAACTCTTGGATAGCGGAAGCATCTCTTTTTCATTCTTCAAAAGCACGATGGACTCTAAAGCTGCTCTCATAGATACATCCTGATGGGCGGCATTATGCACTACCACTTCCGGGCGACGGTCATCACCGGGATACGGATTATCAAAAAGCCCCATCATAAACTTGACACGGAGAATCTCACCAACACGTTGATCGAGCGTATGCAGAGAGACTTTTCCCTCACTAATAGCACGACGCAATGGAAGAATAAAATCCTGTGGCGGAGTGAAGTTCGTGCGGATATTCAATCCGGCATTTACCACTTGTGCAGCCATTTCTTCTTCAGTCGGAGTGATACGATGTTTAGTGTGTAGAAATTCCACCGCTTCACTATCCGAAACTACATATCCCTTAAATCCCCATTGCTGACGCAGAATTTCCGTGAGGAAATGATAACTTCCGGAAACAGGCTCCCCGTCATAGTCATTGTAAGAACTCATGACGCCCAATGCACCCGCCTCCTGAATACCTTTACGGAATGGTTCCAGATACAGAGTTTTCATCTCACGCGGAGCCACGTGCGGATCGGTACGTGTACCTCCATCGCGTCCACCGACCGGAATACTATAAACGGCAAAATGCTTCGGAGTGGCAACGATTCCTTCACTTTGCAGACCAAGAATCATTTGCTTACCCAATTCGCCTACCAGATAAGGATCTTCTCCATAACTTTCAACTACACGTCCCCAGCGAGGATCTTGTGCGATGTCCAGAATCGGAGCATAAATATTGGTATATCCGAGTGCTTTCGCCTCATCAGCAGTGACTTTCGCAATTTCCCGGATTAGTTTTTTGTTCCACGTGGCACCTTGCCCGCATTGAGCGGGAAACATGGTAGCCCGGTCGTGGCACAATCCGCGTATTCCCTCATTGGTAAAATCGACCGGAATACCCAGTCGTGTCTGTTCCACAAACCAGCGCTGAACGGTGTGGCGATTCTTCACACTGTTGGCATACGGATAGGAGATTTCAGAACCGAACTTACCCAGCCCGTTGGCCTGCTCATCGATATTTCCGATACCGTCTTTCCAGATTTCTGTCGACCATCCGTCGGTAGGCCATGCATCTTTCAGTACCCGTCCCGAACCGTAGAGAGTAGCCATCTGACAGGTCTTCTCCTCCAGTGTCATTTGCGAAAGCAAATCCGCAATACGGGCTTCGATAGGCGCGGAAGGATCTTCATATACATCCTTTACACCGTTCTTGTTGAAGTCAATCCAGGTCTTTTTGTATATATCCTTTGAGTTGTTGCCGGATTTCTTGCCGGCAGGTTGGTTGCTTGCCGAAACGCTGCCGGTATAAACACTTCCGGCAGACAATAACAGGGCGAGACATAGTAATTTCTTCATATCTATTTTATTTCACTGTAAGTATAATGCTTTGCAGATCGGTATCTCTTGAAGAAGCTCCCACCATAATCTTGAAAGTCCCTTTTTCTACTCCATAGTGCATATTAGCGTCATAGTAGGACAGCATTTCGGGAGTGAGAGTAAATGAAACCTCTTTCGTTTCTCCTGCTTTCAAAGGTATGCGGGCAAAGTCCTTCAACTCCTTTACAGGGCGGGTAGCAGAACTGTATTCGTCGCGGATATAGAGCTGAACCGTTTCTTCGCCATCCATTTTTCCGGTATTCGTGACATCTACAGTTACTTTCACGCTTTTGTCAGGAGTGATAGTTGCTTCAGACAGTTTGAGGTTCTCATATTTATACGTCGTATAACTCAAACCGTAACCGAACTCGTACAAAGGTAATGAATTTCCTGTTGCATACGGAAACCAATGGTTGGTAAATTTATGATTGTACATACATTGAATCTGTCCGGTGCTTCTTGGAATCGTAATCGGCAGTTTACCGCTTGGGTTTACTTTTCCGTAAAGAATTTCCGCCAAAGCCTGCCCCCCGGCTACTCCCGGCTCCCATGCTTCGATGATACACGGCATATTTTCATCTATCCATTCGGTAGTCAGCGGACGGCCGTTGACAAGGATAACGACTGTCGGAACCCCCGTAGCAGCTACAGCCTTCACCAATTCCTGTTGACGTCCCGGCAAAGAAAGTTCATAACGGTCGCTGTTCTCTCCGCACGTCTTCTCGTTCCAATGGTAACGCATTGAGTTTTCTCCTACCACCAGAATCGCCAGATCGGAGTTGCGTGCCTGTTGCACTGCTTCCTTTATTTGATTGTCCGATAGCAAACGTACGTTCCAGCCGAGATCAAGGAAATTATAATTCGTTTCGGGGCTGATAGCTTTCAGACCTTTCAATACGGTAGTGACATGTTCTTCCGGTTGTTCCATTGCCCAGTCACCTAAGATAGACTGATTGTTGGCATTATGTCCGGTAACAAACACTTTCTTATATTTCGAAGCATCCAATGGCAGCATATTACCTTCATTTTTCAACAGGACGATAGACTTCCGCGCTCCTTCCAGTGCAGTTTGTTGATGTTTCTCATTAAAGACAATTTCATCTTTCTTTTTCAGGTCGATAAACGGATTCTCGAACAATCCTAACCTGAATTTAACTTCCAGAATCTTAGAAACGGCAGCATCTATCTGCTTTTCAGGAATACTCCCTTCTTTCACACACTCAATGATAGCTTCGTAGAATTCCGGTCCATGCATGTGCATTCCCATTCCGGCATCTACACTGATCCGGTAAGCGTCTTTCAGCGTTTCAGCTACGTTGTGATAGTCGTGCATGCGCTCAATATCCATCCAGTCGCTGACAACAAAACCGTCAAACTTCCACTGATTGCGTAATACTTCCGTCATCAGATATTTGTTTCCGTGACAGGGAATCCCGTTCAACTCATTATGAGCCGTCATCACTGTAAATACACCCGCTTCCAGACAATCTTTGAAAGGCGGGAAGAATACCTCCTGCAACGTTCTTTCCGATAACTCGGCAGGAGCACCGTTGATTCCGTTGGCTGGCTGACTGCCACCTACAAGATGCTTTGCACACGCAATCACTTTATCGTTTCCCGTGAAATCCTTTGTCTGGAATCCGCGTACGGTAGCCGCCCCCATCTGTCCTACCAGATAGGGATCTTCGCCGAATGTTTCGCCCACACGTCCCCAGCGAGCGTCACGTGCCACTTCCACGTTCGGAGTAAACGTCCAGTGCATACCGCTGGCACGCATTTCAATAGCAGTCTCCCGCGACATCCGTTCTACCAGTGCAGGGTCAAAAGTAGCTGCCTGTCCGATAGGAGTGGGGTAAATGGTCGAACCACGATACAAACCGTTTCCATGAATGGCGTCAATGCCAATCAGGAGTGGAATCTTCAGGCGGCTTTGCTGTGCCAACGATTGCAGATAATTGGCTTCTTCGGCCTTTACCACGTGCAGAAACGAGCTAATCAGTCCTTTTTTCGTCATCTCTTCCACATCGGAAGAATGTAGATTGGGATAGAAACCCTGCGAATGACTGTGTTTCAAGTCTTCGGCGGACATATCCTTTTCTGCTTTCTTCATGTGTTCCAATCCCACGTATTGGCACATTTGGGCAACTTTTTCCTCCAATGTCATTTGAGACATCAGGCTGGAGACACGTTCGGACACAGGCAGCGTAGGATCGGTGTAATCTTTGCTTTTATCCTGGCAAGCTAATGTGGAAATGCCGATAGCACAACAAATTCCCATAGCGATGAATGTTTGTCGCATATTTCTTTTTTAATTTGAATGATTATTGTTATCTGAGTGATTATTATTTAGTTAACAAATCCAGTACCTCCTGTTCAATCACATTTCCTTGTGAATCGCAGAAACCGAATCCTGCTTTATATTCCCAATAAGAGTAGGAGATGTGACGATCCTTCAAGATAGATACTACGTCCCGTATCCATTCCATTCTGTCGGCGGCCGGAGTCTTTTTGTAGCATCCGAATTCACCGCAGTAGAGTTGCACGCCGAGACTGCTGGCTTTCATCTCCGCTTTCAATACGAGTGACTCAAGCGTGGTTTTATCATACGTTCCCATATAAGGAGTCACCAGCTTTTGCATCGCTTCGGATAGTTGGTTGAAGTCCGCCTCTTCTATCAGTTCGCCCGGATAGTGAATGGGTACATTCAGGTCTTTTTCTTCCGTCCACTCGGCTTGGTAGTGCGTGAGGGGATGTGGGTTGTAGAAGTGGAAACTCAGGATGATATTCGGGTCACCGCTGGGAATAGTCAGTTCGTTGAAAGTGTTGACACTCTGCCAGCGGTTGGAGCCGATGATGAGTTTACGTTCGGGTTCCGTTTGCCGGAGTTCACGAATCAGTTGGGCGGAAAGAGAGTTCCATTGTGAGGCGTAAGGGGCTACCGGTTCATTCAATAACTCGTAGGCAACGAGATCATTGGGATACTGGTTCAACTCTTCCGCCAGTGTTTTCCATAAGTCGAGATATTTATACTGGGCGTCTTTGTCTGTCCAGAGTTTGGGGACAACGGTGGTAGTTCCACTTTCAGGGTATATCTTGTTGTCGCCTGTTTTACTGTCGGAGAAGAATACATCGTCGAAATACATTGTTTCTCCTTCTTCCGGACGAAGAGCCACGCGACCGCAGTTTTTATTATAGTTGGATACGTCTACAGCGATTTCTTCCCATTCATTTGCCGTAGTATTGGTATATCCGTAGTAACCATCGTTCGTATTGTTCTCGTCACTCAATACGACGGTTATAGTGCTTTTGGTGCTTTTGTATATTTTGGCACGCAGGTACTTGAACTGCATTTTGCCTGACCCGACAGGAATAATGGTAAAATCTTTTTTCTTGGCGTTCGACCAAGTATCCACTCCTGATTTTCGTACCACAGAGAACACCTTGTTGCTGGTGTTTATACCGCTTTTGCTGGGATTGTCCACGTTGTTCACCGTCACGCCGGAGCCATTGGCAAACCATCCCGCCCATTTCATATCTTCAAATGTGTCGTAGAAACTCTCAATCGGGTCGCCCGATGTAGTGACCGTTGTATTGAAGTTATGATCGCGCAATACGTGCAGGTCTACAATCACTTTCATTCCGGCATCCCGGCACCATCCTATGGCATTGTGCAACAGTGTGAATGCTTCCGGTATCTTCTGACCGTCTTCCGTGAAGAACAGTTTTTCGTCTATCGGCAGACGGATGTGGTCGAAACCGTATCCTGCCAGCTTTTGTGCTTCGGCTTGTGAGAAGCCGTTGGCGGGGATGGCGTCTACCTGCGACAGCCAGTTACTGATATTCACCCCTTTGTTGATGGCAAAAGGAACATAGCTTTGCGGTTCTCCTCCGTTGCTGATTACTTCATCTTTTTCGGAACAGGAGGCTATCAGGCATGCAAACAGACAGGCCAGATAGATTATAAGTCTTTTTTTCATACAATTCTTGTTTTAATGGTTTACTCTGTTGCTTCGGTTACTTGGATAATAGCTTCACGGGTGGTTTCCTTAGTCGGAGTCTTTACAATCAGTTCGAGGTGGAAAGTGCCGATGGTCGAAGGAATGTACGTCAATCCTACTCCTTTATGAATTTCCCTTCCATCCAGATACCATGTCCCCTCGCATAGTTCGGCAGGAGTGTATTGTACATTGATGGAAAGCACCTGATTCAATGGAATACTGAATTTACCCAACGTGCCATCCTCCTGTTTGTCCGGCCAGCGGCCTAATATGCGCGGATATTCGTCAGTGGTCAGTACCGGAGTGTCTATATCGTCGCTGCAACCACTCATGGCAAACAGAGATACCAGCAACGTGCATATAAATATTATTTTCTTCATAATCGTTTTTTCTTTTAGTGTTGATGATCTTAGGTTTATTTGTCCCACCATACCGGTGAATTCCAGTCGTCTTTGCCTCCCATAGCCTGGATGGCAGATTGATAACCCTCCGGATTGTACGAACTTTCAAAGAGCGGGTAGCAGAGACGCAGCGGTGTAGTCTGCGAATCAATCGTCACTGCCCCGTAGTGGGGAGAAGGAAGCAACACCGGAATGTCTGTTCTTCTCCAGTTGGCATATCCTTCGGGGATATTGTTGAAGTGCAGAATCCATAATTGGGTGTTGATAGCAGTAAGCTGTGCATCCAATCCGCTGGCAGGTAGTGAATTAGCCTGCAGATAGGTATCGATGACCTGATCGTCAAAAGTCTTGGCACCGAATTTCTCCAGGAAATGGATGGCTGCGCGTACTCCGTTTTTATAATGGGTGGAAGCGTCGGCACCTGTTGTGATGTCTCCTGCCCAGCGGGCTTTTGCTTCCGCCAGTAATAATTCCGCTTCCGCGTATGTCATAATCACTCCGGGCATATCGCCTTTCAGGAAAATGTTGTTGAGCTGCGGACGGGTAGCTTTGTCCTGCCATTTATTAGTCAGTTTGCTCCAATAGCCCTCCGGCCATGTACCGTTGCTGTACCAGAAGTAACCCGGGTTGCAAGGCTGAAACTTGGCAGCTTCCGTATTCTGCATTTCCTCCGTCAGATCCACACGTCCGAATGGATTGTTTGCCGAACTTTCGTCATAGCAGCGTCCGAATACAAACTGCCGCGGGTCGGAAGTAGCGTCCAGTTGTTTCCAGAATGTGCTGCAGAGATAAGCCGTAGGATATGCTTCGCGCCCTCTCCATAGTTGGGCGAGTCCGTTTCTGCGGAATTCGTTGGATGCCCAGTCCTGAATATCGGTGTAAGCAATCAGGGCATCGTCAGCGGCCGATTGCATTAGGCCGGCTTCCTGACCGACAGCTTTGATGGCTTCTGCTTTTGCCAGTTCCGGATCTGCGTTTACGATGCGCATTGCATAGCGCAGGTGCAGGGAGTTGGCAAAACGTTTCCATTTGTCGATATTCCCTTGAAAGATAATATCTCCTGTGACTTTGTCACCACTGGCGGTGAGAGCATCTGCCGCTTCGCCGAGTTCTTTCAGGAAATCCTTGTATATCAGTTCCTGTTTGTCGTAGGCAGGCTTTACGTTACCGGTGATAAAGCCTTTACCCGCTTCGAAGTAAGGGCAGTCGCCGTACATATCCGTCAGTATGGAGAAAAGATATACTTTATAAATACGGGCAACGGAGTGGATGTTCACTTCCCGTTCGTTATCCTTGGTCTTGTCCAGAATGTCGACAATGTTCTTGATGAGTGCCGGGTACATCAGGTTCCATGTGTTTCCCATTTCCGCATCATTTTTGCGATACTGTCCGCCATAGTTGGTGGTGTTCCAGTCGCCTTGCATATATTGTGCGAAAGCAGCCAGATAGAATGGATAGGGCTGGCACATTTGCCAATGTCCCCATGTTTGCAACTGAATCATAGACAGTTGCTGGTTCGGGTCGGTAGAGGACGACTTGGAAGGGTCTGTATTCAGTTCCTCAAAGTCGGTGCAGGCTCCCAGCAGCAGACCGCATATACATAACATACCGAAGGCGATTTTATAGATTGTTTTCATGATTGCTTACTATTAGAATTTTACGTTAACATTGAAACCATAGCTTCTTCTGGATGGCAGCGAGCCGTATTCCAGTCCCATACCCGAGCCGTTGTTGTAGTTGGAGTCCGGGTCGATGTTCGGTACGTTCTTGTAGATGATGAACGGGTTACGTGCCACGAACGATACGGATACGGCATCAAACACTTTGCTGATCCATCTTTTGGGCAGGCGGTAAGCCAACGTAATTTCGCGCACCTTTACGTAAGAGTTGTCGTAGATAAACGGAACCGGAGTCTGATCGGCTATATGTTTCCAATATACTTCGGGGTCGACAAACTTCTTGTTTTCCGCGAAACTTCCGTCAGGCATTTCTACCACGCCCTCTACTACGTAACCGCCTGTCGCTTCCCAATTGCTTTCTTTCACTCCGGCTTGCAGTCGTTGCTCTTCCGATTCATACCAGCCGTCGCGTCCTGCAAGAGTAGCTTTGTCTTTTCCGGTCATGTAAGAAGAACGGGCGGACATGGAATAGACATCGGCGCCTACCTTAATATCGAAGATGGCAGACAAGGAGATGTCGCGGTAAGTCAGGTTGGTGGTGATACCTCCTGTCCATTTCCAGGTGGCGTTGCCCAGTACTCGCAAGTCTTCCGTCACTTTCGGAAGTCCCGTAGAAGCATCTACGATAATCTGTCCGGCGTCGTTTCTCAAGAAGTCTTTTCCGAGGATGGAGCCGTAGTTTTGACCTTCTACGGCAGCTACCTTCACGTTAATCCAGCGTGCCGATTCTAATTCAAATTCTTTAATACCTGAAGCTAATCTTTTTACCTTATTACTATTCTTTGAGAAGTTGATATTCAAGTCCCATGAAAAATCTTTCGTCTGTATGGGGCGTGTGTTCAGTGCGATTTCCACTCCTTTGTTCTCTATTTCTCCAGCGTTAATCAGCATAGAGTTATAACCGGAAGTACCTGTGGTGTTGAGGCGCATAATCTGGTTACTACTTTTCTGGGTGTAGTAGGTGAAATCTAGTCCGATGCGGTTTTTCAGGAATTTCAGTTCCAGTCCCACTTCGGCAGAGTTGGTCTTGGTCGGTTTCAGGTCTTTGTTCGGAATCGTCGTATTGGCGATTTGAGACAGTGCGTACCCTGAATAGTTTTTGGGAGACAGTTCGTAGGACAGTCCCAATTGGTAAGGATCTGTGTCGCTACCTACCTGTGCCCATGAAACTCTCACTTTACCGTAAGGCAATAGCGTCGGATTGATCTTAAAGAATTCCGAGAATAGGAAACTTCCTGATACCGAGGGGTATAGATAAGTGTTGTTTCCCGATGGCAGAGTGGAAGAGTGGTCACCGCGCAGTGTGGCGTCGAGGTAGACGAAGTTGCCGTAAGCCAGGTTGATAGAACCATAGAGGGAGTTAATCTGCTTGCGATAGGTTCCTTCGGTGATCTCTTTGCTTGTGAAGCTTTGCAGGGCAATCACGTCACGCATCACCATTTCTTTGGCAGTCACAATCTGGGTTTTGTTGTCCACTTTGTAGAGGTTGCCGCCGATGGTTACTCCATAGTCGAATTTCTTATAACTGTTGTTGTAGATGGCCAGTGCTTCTACGTTATACATTCTGTTTCTGAAATCGCTGATTTGCAACTGTCCCTGTTCGAATCCCGGTGATGTAGGGGCAGCATACTCCTGAAAGTTCATAAAGTTGATGTCCGCACCACCGGTCACCTGAATCTTAAGGTGTTCGTTGACGTTGTAGCGTACCAGTGCCGAACCCATGAACTTATCTTTTCCCGATTCATTGGTCATTTCGTTGAGCACCCAGTAAGGGTTGAGGTTCCATACGTCCCGTCCGTTCCAGTCGTAGTAGTTGCCGTCGGCATCTTTGTAGTTGTCGCGCAGCCATTTCTGGTCGTAGGTCGTTGCCAGAGACATCAGGTTCTTGGCAGGGTTGGCACGGTGGTCAGACAGTGCGGGACGGTTCTTTACGTCTTCACGGGTGTAAGTCACCTTGAAGTCGAGGTCTACTTTCTTGTTGATGGTCGTGTTGGCACGCAGGTTCAACGTATTACGGCTCATCTTCGTGTTGGGGAGAATGTCTTTGTTGCGCATGTCCGTATAAGTGGCGCGGATACCCGTGTCATCTTTCACGGTGCTGACAACGATGGTGTTGGTGGTGGTCATACCGGTTCTGAAGAAACCGTCGATATTATTGGGAATGACCACATACGGGCGGGTGACTCCGTCGAAATACGTCAGGTTCAGTCCCGGATCAATCTTCGGTCCCCAGTTCTTGTTGGAAGAATATTGGTCGTCTGTACCGTTGATACGTCCGCCGGTTCCCTGTCCGTAGACATACTGTACATCGTCCCACTTCGTCAATTGTTTTTCGAAAGTAGTGGTACTGTTCAGCTCCACTGCAAATTTCTTTTTGGTACTTGCCTTCTTGGTAGTGATAAGGATTACACCGTGAGAAGCGCGGCTACCGTACAAGGCAGATGCTGCCGGGCCTTTCAATACGGACATGCTTTCAATATCGTCCGGGTTGATGCTGGAGATACCGTCGCCGAGGTCATAACCTCCGTATTGTCCGGCACTTCCGTAGTTACTGTTGTCCAAAGGCACACCGTCTACTACATAGAGCGGCTGATTGTTGCCGGTCATCTCCGTGCTACCGCGGACGATCACTCTGGACGAACCGGAAGGACCGCCGGCAGTCTGGCTGATAACCAGTCCCGGAATCTTTCCTGCCAGCGAGTTGATGACATTGGTTTCTTTCGCTTTTTCAAGCTCTTCGCCTTTCACCTCACCGATGGAATAACCAAGCGCTTTCCGTTCCCGTTTGATACCCAGTGCGGTAACAACTACTTCATCGATGATTTTGCTGTCTTCTTTCAAGACGATTTTAAGATTAGATTGTCCTTTTACCTGTACTTCTTCCGAACGATAGCCCACATAACTTACTATTAATGTAGCGTTTCTGGAAGCGTCGATACTGAATTGACCGTTGAAGTCGGTAATCACTCCCTGGGAAGTTCCTTTGACGGCGATACTGGCTCCGATTAACGGTTCACCTTGTTCATCCGTAACAGTGCCTTTTACTTTGGTAGTTTGCTGTACAATTTGATGATTTACTTCATCTTCCGCATATCCATACATAGGTATGAATAGCAACAGACAGAGAAATAGGGTTAACTGCTTTTTCATCTTAAATAGATTATTAGATTGTTGATTTACCTCGCAAATATAGGACGTAACCATGTCCTGACGGGTTTGAAAGCTATCGGAATAGGTTGAAAAACTATCGGATTTGCATCTTTTCGTCTTTTTATGCTGCAAGTATACAAAAAGAATCTGGTATTAAAGGATAGGATAGCTGTTATAATAATGTTATAAACGGCTGTTTGGGTGCTGATGTATAGGGAAATAGATGTAATGAAGCAGGGAAGCATACCTTATCTCCCCTTTCTTTTTATATTAAGTAACCGGTCTTCTTACATTAGACTATCGGTATAGTTAGCTTCCCACGGCCGTGACGACTTCTCTCCACAGCCATGACGAGAAGCTACCACGGCCGTGGGAAGATCTCACCACGGCCGTGGTGAATGTACCATATCGGTAGTTTAACGGATAGATAACGAAAGGATAACAGATGTATGCCGGTTGTGTTTCCTATGTATATCGGTTGCATTTCTTATGTAATACAGGGAATCAGGACGAGACATAGGGTGAGGGTAATTCTTACCCTCACCTTTACCCTCACACCTGCAATGCCGATGAATAAGGAGATGCAGAAGAGGGTGAGGGTGTGAGGGTAAAAGTGATGCAAACTTTTATTTAGAGAAATTTGCTTGGAGATACTCCGAAATGCTTTTTAAATGCTGTACTAAAGTACTTGGAATCTGTGAAACCGACCAGGAGAGCGACATCCTGCACCGGAAGCCCTTGTTTTAGTAGGTTGGCAGCTTCTGTCATGCGCATGAGTTTTATAAATTCGTTAGGCGCCTGTCCTGTCAGAGCTTTCAGTTTTTCGTAGAATATCGTACGACTTAACGCCAGTTCGCGGGAGAGCTGGTTGATGGTGAAGTCCGGGTTTGCCAGATTTTCGGTAATGAGTCTTGTGCAACGTTCCAGAAACTCTTTGTCCATGGCAGATAAGAGGTTGGCACATTCCGTATCCTCTTTCTTTTCACTTGATTCGGCAGCAGGGACGGAAGGAAGCGAATGAGAAAGAAAATACTGTCGCATAATCTTGCGGTTCTGTAATACTCCCTTTATTTTTGTCTTTAGGATTTCCGTATCGAAAGGCTTGGTCAGATAATCGTCCGCTCCGCTTTCCAATCCTTCGAGGATGGCGTCTTTCTCCGTTTTGGCAGTCAGCAAGATAACGGGGATATGCGAAGTGGTGAAGTCTGATTTGATCCGTCGACACAGTTCGTCTCCTTGAATCCCAGGCATCATGACGTCAGAGATTATCAAATCCACAGATTTATCTTGCAGATATTCCAGTGCGGATTCTCCGTCAGGCTTGTCGATGACGGTGTAGATGGAGGCAAACGTTTTTTTCAGGTAGAAACGCAAATCGTCGTTGTCCTCCACAATCATGATTCGTTCTTTGGCGTTGCGGGCTGTTTGGGGTGGATCGTTTTCTCCGTATAAGTCTGTATTCTCAACTGTTCCTGCCTCCTGGTCTATGCTTTCCTCCGGAGATAGCTCATTGTCGATATCTTCTGTGGGGATATTCGAAATGGATGCAGAGAGAATGGATGCAGAGAGAGGAGACGTTTTCTCCGGCAAAATGTAGCGTGCGAGATGACGGTTCCCTTTTCGGAAAGTAAGCAGGAAGGTGGAACCTTCGCCTTCGTTGCTGGTAAAGGAAATGTTTCCTTTGTGCAGTTTCATCAGGCGGCGGGTCAGCAGTAATCCGATACCGCTTCCGGTTTCTTTGGAGTTGACTGCGTTTTCGGCACGGTAGAAGTTGGAGAAAATGTATCGTTGTGCTTTACGTGGGATACCTATACCGTTGTCTCTGACTTCTATGGTTATCTTTTTATC
Source organism: Bacteroides sp. D2 (assembly GCF_025147085.1). Taxonomy (NCBI): domain Bacteria; kingdom Pseudomonadati; phylum Bacteroidota; class Bacteroidia; order Bacteroidales; family Bacteroidaceae; genus Bacteroides; species Bacteroides sp. D2. The sequence continues at coordinate 1,651,933 of NZ_CP102261.1, forward strand.
GTTCTGTTCTACTGTGATTGAAATATCTCCGCCGGAGGGAGTGTATTTCACTGCGTTCGAAAGCAGGTTATCGAATATTTTGTCCGCTTTATCTTTATCCATCCAAAGTGAGACGGGGGCTTCAGGCACTGATAATTCCATCCGGATTTGTTTGCTTTCGCAAAGGGACTGGAAACTGAATACCTTTTCCTGCAAGTATGATTTCAAATCGTACTCCGCTACCTGAAGCGTGAGATGTGTGGTGTCAATCTTCTGGAAGTCGAGCAGTTGCGTGATTAAGTTGTATAGCTTTTCTGTATTTTTGCGGGCTATCTGAAGGTATCGCTTCCCTTCTCCGGACAGTCCGTCCTCCTTGCTTAAATCGCTAAGCGGAGCCATGATAAGCGTTACCGGAGTGCGGATGTCATGGGCGGTGTTGATGAAGAACTGTATCTTTTCGGAGAAATGCTTCTTCTCCATCTTGTTGGCAAAGAAACGCCAGATAAAATAGGTGATACCTGCCAGTAGGATGATATATATCAGCCAGGCGATGGCTGTATTCCAGAAAGGTTGCGCTATGTGTATGCGGATGGTTTGCTCGTCCAGTTGCTGTCCTCCGTTTTTGCTCATGCTTTTCACGTGGAAAGTGTAGTTTCCCGGTGGAATGTTGGTATAACGGATGCTTAACTCGTTGGTAGGTGCACTCCAACTTTGTTCGAAACCTTCCAGTTGATAGCTGTACTGAATATCTTGCTGATATTGGTAGGAGACAGAGATAAATGAAAGGAGGAAAGAATTCTCGTTATACTTCAATTCAATCGTTTTTCCTTCATTCAGCATCCGGTTGAATTGAATCTTCTTTTTCTCGGTCTTTTCACGCGACTTTTGCGGAACTTCGAAGGAGGTGAACAACAAAGGGGCTTTGTAAAGATGCCGGGTGAAGTTCTTCGGACTGAAGCGCACTGCACCGTTGGTACTTCCGTAAACAAAATCCCCGTTTCGTAGACGGGTGTAGGACATGAAGTTAAATTCGTTTGCCAGTCCGTCGAGGAAGCCGATGTTGGTGATGGCCGGAGAAGGTGAGGTGGTGATGTAAGCCAGTCCCTTGTCCGTGCTAAGCCATAGATGTCCTTCGTTGTCGGGAAGGATACTGTATACATAGTTGGAAGGCAGACCGTCTGCTGTGGAATAGGTGACGGCTTTGCCTGTTTTCAAATCTAATAGGTTGATGCCACCACCATCCGTACCGAACCATACCTTATCGGGAGTGGGGAAATACATGGAGTAGATGAAGCTGTTGCTTCGGGTGTCGGCATTGGAAGGTGAGGTGAAATACTGTTTGAAGTTACCGGTTTGTTTGTTCAGCAGGTAGAACCCGTTTGCTGTGGCAAGGGCTATCGTGTCTTTACCGACTGTGGTTATCGAGTTGATAAGCGTGATGCTGTACGGAGTAAACTTTTCTGCCTTTCCCGCTTGAGGCGGGGTATATCGGATGAGGTTGCCGTACATGCCGCCAAACCATAAGTCTTTGTTATTGTCCTCTACGATGGAATAAATGTAGTTCGTTGTTAGTGTGCCCGGACGTTCGGTGGTGAGATGCTGGCGGATGCCGGTTTGTTTGTTGAGGCAGTAGACGCCTGTGCCGTAACCTCCGGTCCATACATTGCCATTCTCATCGTTGCAGAGAGTCAGGAATACATTTTCTTTCAGGAAATGTTTCCAGGTTCCGGATTTTATCAGGTGTACGCTGATTCCTTGATTTGTGGCATACCATAAGTCGCCTTCATGATCTTCGAGGATAGCGTTGACATGATTGTTAATCAGTGATTGCGGGTTTTTATACTCATGCTGGGTAAGCTCGAAAAGATATTTTTTCGGATTAGCGTATGCTACACCTCCTGTATAGCTGCCGATCCATAGATTGGAAGAGCTGTCTTTGCAGAGGGCATAAATACCGTTTCCTTTCAGTTCCCCTTCTTCTTCGAGATTGGCATTGAGGAAAGACCAGGAGTGTACGCCGTCACGGGTAGCTGCATAGACGCCTGCTCCGTCTACTCCCAGTAATAATGTATGTGCATCGTAAGCGATGATGGAACGGTAGGGGAGATGTGGCAGTTGATTCAGCGATCCGTTCGAGAGAAACTCCCCGGTACGGGTGTCCTTTACTTTTATTCCGGAATTGAAAGTGCCTATCCAGAGCAGATGGGTTGCGGGATCATAGAAAACGGACTGGATATAAAGGTCGGATAATAGGGTGCTGACTGTTCCGTTTTGCAGATTGCGTTCGTACAATCCTTCGGTAGTGGCGATATACAGAGTTTCGTTGGATGGGGAGAAATGGATGGAGTTGATACATTTCTTTTTTAGTATATTCTCTGTGTGGCGGTTAGTGTTGTCGTAGCAGAACAAGCCATTTTTCAGTCCGAACCAGAAATGATCGGACGAGTCGATGAAGAGATTGTTCAGGAATATTCCGCTTTCCGTCAGTTCCGTTACGTCAATCTCCAGTGTGAAGGCGTCAGAGATGGGGTCATATCTGAATACTTTGCCGGCACTGGTATAAGCCCAAAGCGTTTCGTGTGAGTCTTTCGTCAGGTAAATCATACGTCCGGCTCCGTCAACGATGATGTCTTCACCGAAAAGGCTGTAGTTTTTTACGGTTCTTCCGTTGAAGCAATCCACCCCTGAACGTGTAGAAATCCAGATGAAGCCTTTCTTATCTTCGAGGATGGAGAATACGCGCTGGTTGCTTAATCCTTCCTTGGTTGTGAGGTATTGATAGGTAAAAGAGTGACTGTTTACCTGCTTTTCTGATTGTGCGAAAATGGAAAGGGCAGGTAACAGAAGGAAGATGGTCAACAGGCAGAGAGCCGGAAAACGTTTCATGGCTTTTCGTTGGCTCGCAAACCGAAGACTTTTCCCGTCATCTGCTCGATGGGCACTTGCCATACTTTGACATTGCGCACGGCAGGTTCGGAATAGTTGAACTCGCTATCTGTGTAATGACGCATGATAATATCCAATACCCGGCGTTTTTCATCCATATCTTCTATGAATGTCACTTTTCCACGGCACATGGCGCTTTCGGAACGCATACTGTAACTGCACGCTACTTTCTCGTGCTGATATACGAGTTTATGACCGACGCTGAAAGTGATGCAGACATTATTATTATGTTCCAACATTTCCAGCTTGCTGCCTTCGGGACCCGAATGAAGGTATAGGATGCCATTCTCATAACCGAAGTTCATCGGAACTACGTAGGGATTACCTTCTAAATCTGTGATACCTACAAAGCAGGCATCGCAATGGAGGATAATGGACTCGATTCGTTGTTTGTCTTCGATAATGACAGTTTTCATAGATATAAATGATATTTTTAGAATTTAGTAATGGTTTTATGTACTCCAATACGGTAATCGGTTGGAGTTTGATTTTTGTATTTCTTGAAAATACGATTGAAATTCGAGAGGTTTGAAAAACCACATTCGAAAGCGATATCTGCCACACTTTGTGTTGTTTCAGCTAACAAACGGGAAGCGTAACCGATTCGTACATCAGTGAGATAGGTGATGAAACTCCGGTTTGTACGTTTTTTGAAGAAGTGGCTGATTGCTGATTCCGACATATTCACTAATTCGGCTATTTCTTTAAGGGTAATATCCTTTTTGAAATTGACTTCAATATACTTGCAGATTTTCTCTATCCGTCGACTACGAGACTCCCGGACAAGGAGTGAACTGTCATAAGAGGCACTAGTGAGTAATCTCTGTTCATCTGCAATGGATAAATCATAGAGAATACTGTAAAACTCTAATGCCGTATTGAAACCGCGGGCATTACTCAAATTCAGCAATCGCTCTTTGACTCGTTCAAAGGTTTTTCCTGTGTAGACAATACCTCTGGTCGAACGGATTAGTAATTCTCTGATAGGTTCGAATACTCTTTTATTAAGGAGAAACGAATTGTACATTTGCTCATGAAATTGTATGGTGATAACCTGCGTTTCATCCAAAGTAGGAGCTTTCCATTTATGAGGTAATCCGGGACCAAGTAATACAAGGTCGCAATTTTCAAAGTCTTCAATCGAGTCTCCTATGATTCTTTTTCCTGAAGTATTCATAACCAGATTTAATTCATAATCAGAATGAAAATGAATTGGATAATCAAATTTAGCCTTCGGATTATTCAGGAGCACGAATAAATCTTCATCAGTTAAAGGTGTTACTTCACATTGTATAGTTCCCATAATGTATCGTGTTTGGCTTGATTGAATGCAAAGTTATCAATAATTTCAATATAATATCAATAAAAAACAAAATAATATTATAGTGGTATTTATAATATGCAATTTGTAAAGCTTTGATATATAGTGGTTTATTGTTTTATTGGATTTTTTTGTTCAAGAAAGTATTATAAATCAGCATAAAAAGTGAATTCTAATTGTACTTAACCTCATATATTTGCCCCGAATTCTATAATCAACATGTATAAGTGTTAACTTAAAGTGGATATATATGAAAAAGGTATTTATGTGTATGATTCCATTGCTGATTTTTGCAATGGGGGTCTTTGCTCAAACAATTGATTTGAGTGGGACAGTAAAGGATGATAAAGGGGAGCCTATACCTGGAGCAAGTATTCTTGTAAAAGGGACACAAAATGGAGCTCTTTCTAATGTGAATGGGGAATTTTCCATTGTTGTAAAGAAGGGACAAACGCTGGTATGTAGTTTTATTGGTTATGTGACAGAACAGGCGATCGTTAATCAGTCACGAATAAATTTTGTATTGAGGGAAGATGTGGCGCAGTTGAATGAGGTTGTAGTTGTGGGTTATGGTGGTGTGAAGAAGGGAGATTTGACAGGTTCTGTTTCCACAATAAAAATGGATAAACTGGAAGATTTGCCTGCTAACAATTCAGTTTTCAGTTCTTTGCAGGGAAGGGTTGCCGGTTTGCAAATCGTGAATTCAGGGCAAGGGCCGGGCAGTAATCCTGCATTTATCGTTCGTGGTATTAGTTCAATTAATGGAACGCAGTCTCCATTGGTAGTAGTAGATGGTTTCCCTTTGGGAGAGGGGGCAGACTTAAAGCAGATTAATCCGGCTGATATTGCCGATATAGTAGTGCTGAAAGATGCCTCATCTACTTCTATTTATGGTTCTCGCGGAGCTAATGGAGTGATTATGGTAACTACAAGAAAGGCAGGTAAGGGCACTACTCATATTAATTTCTCACATCAGACAATCATTTCACAATTCTCATCCAAACTGAATTTGTGGCGTGACCCTGTATTGATGGCACAACTGGATAATGAATCAAGAGTGAATGCCGGGCAGTTGCCTTTGTATGTCGGAAGAACTGATAATGGTACATATTATCCTTCTGTAGAAGAAATTTCAAGTGGAGCATGGCCTTATTTCACGCGTTGGGATGATGAAATTTTGCGTACTCCTGTTACAAATAACACGTCGCTTTCTATAAGTGGTGCAAATGACAAACTGATTTATAATTTAAGTGTGAACTATTTCGATGATCGAGGGACGTATATTAAGGATAATTATCGTAAACTATCTGCAAAGCTGGATGTAGACTATAAAGCTTTTAAGAACTTTTCTATTCGTACATCTAATATTTTATCAAAGAACTGGAGAAATGCAAATAGTGGAGATATAGGTAGAAATCCCCTGTTCCCGGTTTATGATGAAGAAGGGAATTATTATCAATCCAGTCCTACGGATTATGGTAATCCGATTGCTTTAGCCAATACTGTCAAAAACAAAAATCAGGGGATGGATGTACTTTCTTCTTGGTTGGCGACATGGGAAATAATAGATGGATTGACATGGAAAGGTCAACTAAATTATAAGTATGGTACAACGGTGAACGACCTGTACAATCCTAAGAAGTATACAGAAGATGGTACTTTCAATAATGGTCATGCTTATATTGGCAATTGGTATGGGCAGGATGTTATTCCTGAAACTTATCTGACTTATGATAGAATGTTAGGAATGCATGGGCATTTAACTGCAATGGCAGGTTATTCATATAAGTATAGTATGGAGCGTTCTTCTGCTTTGGATAGCTATGATTTTGTGAATGAGTCGTTGGGTAATGAAAATATCGGAGCCGGAAATCCGCAAAAGAATCAGGTTTCTAATGGATTTTCAGAATCAAAACTGGTTTCTTACTATGGAAAGATCAACTTTTCATGGATGGATAAGTATTTGCTTACTGCTACTTTCCGTTCAGATGGTTCTTCTAAGTTTGGTGATAATAACAAATGGGCTAGTTTCCCTTCAGGAGCGTTGGCGTGGAAGTTGCATAATGAGAAGTTCATGTCTAATCTGAAGTTTATTAATGAGGCAAAATTACGTGCTAGTTATGGTATTTCCGGAAACCAGGGGATTGCTCCTTATCAGACATTAAGTCGTTATGGAAATGAAAAATATTATGATAACGGTGCATGGAATACGGCTATCGGACCTGGTTATGTGATTGGATCTTATGGTTCAGACGGACGATACAAGTATTGGGGAGGGATTCCTAATAAGGATTTGAAATGGGAAACTACCCGTCAACTGAATTTCGGATTTGATGTGACTTTGTTGGATAATCGTATTCGTTTGGTATTCGACTGGTATAAGAAGCATACTTTTGATTTGTTGCGTCAGCGTTATTTGCCTTTGTCTTCGGGTTATGACAAAATGTGGGTGAATGATGGTGAGGTTCAGAATCGTGGTTTTGAGTTTACGATTGATGCTGATGTTGTACGTACAAAAGATTTCTCTTTTAATTCTACATTTATTTTCTCCCGCAATAGAAGTAAGGTCTTGAGCTTGGGAAGTGTGGCGTCATCAGGATTGAATGTGGATCCGAATACGGGTATGCAATACGAGTTTACAGGAGCTACCCTTACTGAACAACCTGTAGGTAGCGTAAATATCCTTGCAGTGGGTCAGCCGTTAAATGTGTTTTATGGTTATAAGACAAATGGAATCATTCAATCTAACGCCGAAGGTATTGAGGCGGGGATGAGTGGTGATGAAGCGAAAGCCGGTGAATTGAAATACATGGATATTAATAATGATAGAGCGGTGGATGAAAAGGATCGCACAATCATCGGTAATCCGAATCCTGATTTTACAGCCAGTTTGAATTTGAGTTTTAAATATAAGAAATTTGATTTGTCGATTTTCTTAAATGGAGTATTTGGTAATGATGTGCTTTATCAATATGGAATGACTAATCCTGCCACAATGCCTTTACGCTGGACAGTTGATAATCCGAACAATGAATATCCGAGTTTGCGCCAGAACCGCACTCCGAAAGTTTCCGACTGGTTTGTACGCGATGGCTCGTTTGTGAGAATTCAGGATATAAACTTTGGTTATACATTTGACCATCTTTGTAAAGGTGTCTCCAGCCTTCGTCTGTATGGTTCGATTAATAATCTGTATACCTTCACTTCATTCGACGGATACGATCCGGAAGTTGGACTGGATGGTATTTACTGGGGAGGTTATCCGCGTTTCCGCAAGTTTACTCTAGGTATGAACATTACTTTTTAAATTCTAGCATTATGAGAACTAAAATACTATCTATATTTCTATGGAGCACTCTGATGGTCGGAGTTGTGTCCTGCGATTTAAGTGAATCGCCTTACGGATTTTATTCAGAAAAGAATTTTTATAAAACTCCTGAAGATGCAGAGTCTGCATTAATGTATGCTTATAATGCACTTACCTTTCTGGAGTATTCACGGGGAATATATTATATCGGCGAAGCTGCTTCTGAAACGGTCAGTTTGAAATCTGGTGAAGATGCCAATAACCCTGGTGCGCAAGCTTTAGATGAGTGGAAAATATCAGATAATGCCAATAATCAGACTTTACAGATATATTTCAAGTATTGTTATATTGCCATTAATCGGGCTAATGCCGTGATATATAACGTGGAACAGAGCGAACTGCCGAAAGAAGTTAAAGACAGAATACTTGGAGAAGCTTATTTCTTGCGTGCATATAATCACTTTAATTTGGTGAAGGTATTCGGCCTGGTTCCTATGCAGAAAGAGATGGTACAGACTGTGAGCGGTACAACTCCTTCCATGGCTAAATCGATGGATGATATATATAATTTTATGCTGGAAGATTTGAAGCAGGCAGAATCATTACTGGATTATACTCAAAAGACTGGACGTGCCAATAGAGCGGCAGCTCAAGGATTGATGGCTAAACTTTATTTGACCGCTGCTTCATCCAAGGAAAGCGGAGTAGCCAACTATACGGAAATGGCTGCTTCGGTGGAAGATTTGTATGCGAATGCAGCCACTTGTGCAAAGAATGTATTGGATGCTTCGCAAAGAGGTGAGTGCAATTTTGGACTCTCGGAGAATTTGGCGGATATATATGATGTAAACAAGCCTGACGGACCGGAACATGTCTTTATTATGTCAATGGATCGTACAGGTCTTAATGAGGGTAATTATTCTAAGATAGGAATGCTTTTCCTGCCATATAATAATGGAGGCAACTTTTATGTGAAAGCAGGCTCCTCTCTTTATCCTTCCCACTACGGGTTTGAGGTGTTCCCTACCAATATGGCATTTTATCGTACCTACGATGAAACTGATAAGCGTCGTACAGACCTGATTAATACCGAGATTTATAATGCTGACGGTTCGGTATATGCCACTTCGGCTTATCCGTATACTTTGAAATATACTGACCCTGATCAAGTGACGGGTAATACCGGTGATAAGTCAAGTGTAAAACCTTACTTGCTTCGTTTTTCGGATATTGCTTTGATGTATGTAGAGGCTAAGGGAAGTGATGATGGGGCCTGGTTGCAAAGAATTCGTGCGCGTGCTGGACTGGGTAATATTCCGACTCCTGCATCGGTGTCTGAATTCCGTGATATGGTTGTCCGGGAACGTGCGTGGGAGCTTGCTTTTGAGGGGAATCGCCTGTATGATTTACGACGGAAGGCAATGGTGACTAAAGTGGATCCTAATGCGAAGAGTGCAGGTATTACAGAAGCAGAAGCCGCATTCTATCCTATACCTCAACGAGAAGTGGATTTAAATCCTAATTTACGTAATTGATTCGTTTAATTTTAATGGAGTAATCATATGAAAGTACTACAATATATATATTGGCTTATTGTTTCCGCTTTTTTGCTGGGAGCTTGCCAGGTCAATCCATTGGATGAGGTGGAAGAAGGTGACTGGAATAAAGAGAGAAGAATATTGGGATTAACTTTTGAGAATCAGGCGGGAGATGCTACTATCAGCTTAAATGTAGATGATCCTACAAAAGGTACGGTTGAAGTGACAATTGTGAATCCAGACTTTTCACAGGCAATCAAAATTAAAAAGATGGAAGTTTCTTATAAAGCTTCTTCTTCTGTCAATTCCGGCGATGCGTTGAATTTCGATCCTGTCAGCCATTCTGCAACAATAATTGTAACGGCTGTGTCTGGCGAGAAGCGGGAGTATACGGTTCGGGTAACTCCATTGGTAGAATCACTTGTTGGAAAATGGGAGATTCACGAATTGGATGTATTTGGAGGAACAGGTCCTTATTATGGAGGTGTTGACTTTGTGAATCTGTCATCTGATCCATCTTGGTGGAATGAGCAGACCGGAGTGAAAGCAGAGCTTGATAATACGCTTGAATTTACTTTTGAGGGAATTACCGAAAACGGACAGACGTATGGAACTTGTATCCATGATGCAGGTGTGGATGGTAAATTTGCCGATTTTATTTGGGCCGGAGGTTTGCCGGATGGGCAAACTGTGATTGATGTGAATTATAATTATAGGAAAGTACCACAGGGTACAAGCCATTGGGTGCGTGACTATACTACGGAAACCGTAACGTTTACAAAAGGTGATAAAACGTATGTTGCCAGTTTGGTGAACAGTGGAGATATTGTGTATTGGGGTAAGACTCTTACCATACAGGATAGTGCTTTGAAATTTGGCAATCTGAAATCGGCTGGTGATTGGGGACCAATTTACTCTGCTTATGATAAGATAGTCTATGCTCCTTGGGATTTCTATGTTCAAATCAGAAAAAAACAATGATTTTATGAAAGTTCTGTTACAAATATTATTTCTGTTGTTTTGTATCGGCTGTCAGAAGCCGGTACAAAATGCGGAAGTGATTTTCAGGATAAACAAAGATAGTATTATCAGCACTTCTTATTTAGGTAATGGGGTACAATGGGACCCTTACCAGTTGGATTATGGAAATGGGCGTGTTACCATTTCCGAGTCAGACTGGAATAAACTTTATGCACGTCTTGATCACATGCGTCCCCAGTTTATCCGGATGATGGTGTATACTACAGATTATCTGAAGAATGGGAAACTGGATGAGATGTATGATTTCGATCAGGTCAGTAAAATTCTTACCTATTGCCAGGAACGGGGTATTACTGTGATGATGGGTGACTGGGGAGGTAGAATGGTGGATCCGGTAACTAACCGGATTGATACTTTCATGCTTTCTAATGCAGCACGTTATGCAGATTTTCTGGTCAACCGTAAAGGATATGATTGCATCAAATACTATAATATGATAAATGAACCGAATGGTGACTGGTCCTCTAATCAGGCCAATTATGATCTTTGGGCACGGGCCATTCGTTATTTTGACCGCCGGATGCATGATTACGGACTTGCTGATAAAGTGGGATTGGCCGGGCCGGATGCTGCTATTTGGGATCAATCGGAAGCTTGGTGGATAGACAGTTGTGCTACCCGGTTTAATGAGGCTATTAAACTTTATGATATTCATACGTATCCTCCAAAGTCGACTGTTAATTCTGGGGAGTATTCGAAGATAATTCGTGCTTATAAAGAAAGAGTACCTCAAGGAAGTCAAATTATTATGGGGGAGATCGGATTGAAATTTTTAAAAACAGATACTTTATTAGAAAAGGAGAATAACGAACGTATTTCCAAAGTTCCACACGCTTCGCGTGAGGACTCGCAGATGTTTGTTTATGATCATTTCTATGGGATCGATATGGCAGATGCGTTGTTTCAGACTATGAATGAAGGATTTTCCGGAGCCTTGATTTGGATGTTGGATGATGCTATGCACTCTAAGACAGAGGAAGGACCTGACAAATTGAAAATATGGGGATTCTGGAATATTTTGGGTGAAGAATATTTTGGAGGCGCTAAGGAAGAAGAGGTTCGTCCTTCATATTATGCCTGGTCGCTTTTGTCTAAATATATACCGAAAGGAAGTACTGTTTATGCGGTAGAGACGGGAGAAGATAAAGGAGTTCGTGCCGTTGCAGTAGAGCATAAAGGAAAATATACTATTGGAGTAGTTAATGTTTCCGGTCAAGAGAGAACTGTTTTATTCAAGAGTAACTCATTGCCTGTCTTGGAAGATATTCGTCAGTACAATTATATTGAGAATGAAATATTGAAGGAGGGTGATTGTAAGCAGTTACCGAATGTTACGGGAATAAAGCTAAATCTGGAAAAAGGTTTATTTCTTGAATTACCGACGGATGGATTAGTGGTTTATACAAATATGGAATAGGTATGAAGAATATAATAAAAGGATTGATATGTTTGGCTCTGTTTTTATCCGGTTGTGGTAAAGACAATGGAGGTGATACTCCTCCGGTTCCGGAACCGGATGTGAATACATTGTTGGTAACCCCAAAAGTATTAACGAATTCTTATTTGGGGAATGGGCCTCAATGGGGTGGGTATGATATTGTAAATGCATGGACAGGAAATGCTACCCTATCTGAACAGGATTGGAATACGCTCTTCAAGAGAGTCTCTTTTATGCGTCCTTCCTTAATTAGGATAATGGTGTCTCAGGGGTGGAACTACATGAATGGTGAAGTATACAGTCCGGAAAAAAGTGACCCGGTTCTGGGTAAGATATTGTCTTATTGTCAGGAGAAAGGCATTACGGTGCAGTTGGGTGAATGGGGACATGTAGGCGGTTCTGGTATTGATGCGACATGGGTGGATCATGCAACTGATTTTCTTTCTTATTTGGTTAAAGAGAAGGGGTTTACTTGCATCAAGTATTACACAATAGTCAATGAACCTAATGGAGACTGGTCTTCTACTGTAGGAAGTTATCCATTATGGAAGAATATAATTCAGCAGTTTTATAGAAAAATGAACGAAAAGCAACTCACAGATAAAGTTAGAATCATGGGACCGGATGTTGCCATCTGGAGCATTGCAGAGACTTCTTGGGTTGTGAATACGCGCAACGAACTGGCTGAAGAGGTAAAGGCATTTGATATACATGCTTATCCTAATAATGACGATGTGCATACAACTTCTTTTTTACAGTTATTGAAAGCTTATAAGGCAGCTTCTAATCTTGATGCTCCTATCATTATGGGGGAATTGGGATTTAAATATTCAGCAACCTCCTCGTTAGGTAAAGCCAATGCCAGCCGTATCAAGGCCGATCCATTTGCTGCGGATGACTCACAAATGCATGTATATGATGCTTTCTACGGAATAGATATGGCGGATGCGACGATTCAGGTAATGCTGGCAGGTTTTGGCGGAGTGACTTATTGGGATTTGGATGATGCTATGTATAATGATGACGGGAGTTCTTCTTCAACCAAGTTGAAACGATGGGGATTTTGGAATATTCTGGGAAGTGAGAAATTCCATAATCCGGATGATGAAAAGATACGTCCGTGGTTCTATACCACTTCTTTACTTTGTCGTTATTTTCCATCGGGAAGTACGATTTATGACGTGACATTACCTAAACCTGTGAAATCTGGTCTGCGCGCTATTGCGGGAATGAGGAATGGGAAAGTAACTATTGCTATTGTGGACTCCAGTACTAATGATTATTTATTCAATCTAGGTATGGAAAATGGAGCACTATTACAAGGAATAAAAACCTATAAATATCAATCTCAACAAGGCGCTCACTTTATTGGTACAGTGGATGCAGATGGTTTTGCTTCTCCTGTAGATGCAGGTGAAACAATCGATCTTAGTGGTGGAAAACTAAGAGAGATTAATTTGCCAGCGCAATCTTTTATGTTACTCACTAATATGGAGTAAGAATAAGTATGAGACGTATTTGTACATTCATAATGATATTGTGTAGCAGTTACCTGTTCTTGCAGGCTCAAGATCATTTGAGGTTTGCTTCTGCTTTTACTGATAATCTAGTATTACAGCAAAAGAGCCGGGTCAAGATATGGGGATATGCTCCTCCTCGGAGCACTCTTCAGGTGCTTGCTTCTTGGAGTAGGAAAGAGAAGACTGTAAAGGCAGATACTTGCGGAAAATGGATGATAGAATTGTCAACTCCCGCTGGAAGCTACCAGACATATAACCTTTCTATTGCTAATACTGAACAGACTGTAGTACTGAAAAATATTTGTATCGGAGAGGTTTGGTTTTGTTCGGGGCAGAGCAATATGGAAATGATTATGAGAAATGATCCTCAATGGCGGTTGTATGTTGATAATGCAAACGAGGAAATTGCTGTTGCTGATTATCCGGGAATTCGTTTTATGACTGTTCAACGTAATGAGAGTTTTACTGCATTAGATGAGGTCTTAACCGAAGGATGGCAGGTCTGTAGCCCACAGACTGTAGGAGGATTGTCTGCTGTGGGATACTATTTTGCTCGTAAATTACTTTCCAGCTTGGATGTTCCTGTCGGTTTAGTTGTTGATGCTTATGGAGGGAGCCCGATTCAGAGTTGGATTCCTTATGCAGAGACTTTAAAACCTCTTTATAAAGCAGAGCATGAGACCTTACAAGAAGCTGTAGAGAAAGGAAAAGAGAAGCCGGAATACAATATGCTTTCAAGTCTGTATAATGCGATGGTCCATCCATTGATTGATTATAAGATTCGTGGTTGGCTTTGGTATCAGGGTGAAGCTAATGTAGGAGATGCCGGACGGTATATTGCTATGATGAAAGATTTGGTAAGCTCATGGCGTAAAAAATGGAAGGCTAAACTGCCTTTTTATTATGTGCAGATAGCGCCATTTCAATATCCGGGTTATCAAAAGGAGAAGTGGGCTGAACTGGCTGAAGTACAGTCTATGGCATTACAGACGATTTCAAGTTCTGGTATGGTTGTTACGGCTGATCTGGGTGATTCAACTAATATTCATCCCGGGAAAAAGAAACCAGTAGGAGAACGATTGGCTTTGATTGCTTTATCTGATACTTATCATCAAAAGATAAAGAGCCAGTCTCCTTCTTTGAAGCGGTTAACTCTGGAACAGGGGAAATTGAGGGCGGAGTTTGATTTTGCTTATCATGGACTCCGATTGGAGGGAGTTCATCATGAGTTTGAGATTTCTTCAGATGGAATGACGTATTACAAGGCAATAGTAGAGATTAAAGGTAGTTGCGTATGGTTGTCTTCTCCTGAAGTTCCTTCTCCTCGCTATGTGCGTTATGGATGGAGAGATGCGTGTGTCTCTACTCTTTATAATTCGGAAAATCTACCATTAGGACCTTTTAAAGCATCTGTTGATATATGAGAATAGTAGGACTCTTATTCATTGTCGGATTTTTACTTTCTGCCTGTCAGTCGGAAGAAGGGGACAAGCAGATGGGGGAGTCAGATAATGAACTTATCGATATTGTCAAGATTCAGGATGATCCGGATAATGTATTAAGGATAGATGTTGAGGTTACGATGAAGGAGTCTGCTACATTGAAGTTGGTGTATTGGAAGGATGGAAATGAATCTGTCAAAAGGGAACTTGTTTTTGATGATCAAAAGCAGTCGTGGGCTACTAAATTAATTCTTTTGGAAGAGCAAACGAAATATTGGTTGAAGGTGTATGCAAGTAATCAAAACGGAATGGTAGAAGAATCAAAGCCGTTTCAGTTTATAACCAAAGCATTACCGGATGGACTAATGAAGTTCACTAATTTAATGCCTGATTATACGTATACTTTCAATGGATATATCCATGTTGGCGATAAGCAGCAGGGTACTTTGTATTTAATTAATGCTGAAGGAAAAGTGGTCTGGTATCAACCTACGGATGATTTGTCGGTGATTTGTTCCGGATTTGATCCGAAGACGAAAACCTTTCAAGCAATTCTGGGCTTTAATCCGAATGAAAGTTTTACAGGAGAATATATTTATGTAGTTGATTTATACGGAAATGTGAAGCTGAAAAAATATTATGCTCATTTGGATAATCCTTATTTTCATCATGATATACAGATGCTTGATAATGGAGATCTAGTGGTCGTGAACCAAATAAGACAGTCTTTTGATTTAACCCGTTGGGGTGGCTCTTCCAACGAGATGGTGACAGGGGACGGGTTCTCTATTCTTGATTTTTCGGGAAATACGAAGTGGACATGGTCGGCGTTTGACTTCATATCTCCGGAAGACGACCCGGATATAATGGGGGATAGAGGAGAATTTCAATACACTCCGAGAGAAGACTGGTTACATGCAAATACCGCTTATCCTTGTCCGGATGGAGATTTTCTTGTTTCATTCAATCGTATCAGGCAAGTTTGGAAAGTGGATGGACGTACAGGGGAAGTCATTTATAAGCTTGGGAGAAATGGTGATGTACACTTGACCAATCCTGAAGATTTCTCGGATAGACAACATGCCGCTTCTTTGACTCCGGACGGAGATGTGATGATTTATGATAATGGTTATACAAATAAACGTTCAAGAGTCATGGCTTATCGCATTAACGAAATAACAAAACAAGCAGAAGTGACGATGAGGATTGTATTACCCAAAGAAGACTTCTCTGTTAATCAGTCTAGTGCTTATTGTATGGATAATGACCGTATTCTATTTGGTTCTGTAGTACCGAAGACTATTGGAGTGATTGATAAGAATGGAAATTTGATGTGGCATTATAAAACGAACCGACCCTTTTATCGTGCCTTGTATATTGATTTTAAATTATTAAAATAAAGTAAAGATGAAACTAACAAAATCAACTTTTAACCCTATTTTGTCTCCTAATCCAACGAATCATTGGGAGAATTTGGTTGTATGCAATCCTGGTGTTTGGTATGAGAACGGTAAGTTCTATATGTTATACAGAGCAGCGGGTGATGATAAAGAACACATTATTCGTTTCGGACTGGCTGTCAGTGAGGATGGTTTCCATTTTGAGCGTGTGTCTGATGAGCCAGCATTTGGTCCTTCTGTTGATGGAGAAGATGCAGGGTGTGTGGAAGATGCTCGCGTAGTGAAGTTTGATGATTATTATTATGTGACTTATGCCTTTCGTCCTTGTGCTCCCGGACAATATTGGAAATTTGCACACGATGAGGTCATTGTCCGTGATTTCGGAGAAAATGCACCTTATTTCTTAAAACGCAATATGGCTAATACGGCATTGGCTATGACAAAGGATTTTAAGAAATGGATTCGACTGGGGCGTATTACACAATCAAATTTAGATGATCGTGATGTTATTCTTTTTCCGGAGAAAATCAATGGGAAATATGCAATGTTACATCGTCCTAAGGAATGGATTGGGCCACAGTATGGTCCAAAACATCCTGCTATCTGGCTACGTTATTCAGATGATTTGTTAGTTTGGAATGAGCCCAGTCATTTACTGATTGAAGGAATTGATGGTGGTTGGGAGGAAAAAATAGGTGGAAGCACTCCTCCTTTAAAAACAGATAAAGGGTGGCTCGTTCTTTATCATGGGGTTGAGAATGGCGGTTGCGGTTATTATAGAGTAGGAGCAATGATGCTTGATCTGAATGATCCGACTAAGGTTTTGGGACGTACTAAAGATTGGATTCTGGAACCGGAGTTTTCTTATGAGATAGATGGTTTCTATAAAGGGTGTGTATTTCCTACTGGCAACGTTATTGTTGGTGATACTCTTTATGTATACTATGGTGGTGCTGATAAATATATCGGTGTGGCTACTGCGAATGTAGATGAGCTGGTAACCTTCATTTTAACTCAGAAATTATGAACTGGACTAATACATTAACAATCACCGACCTGGTTATCATAGCTTTGTATTTTGTATTCATAGTCTATGCGGGATTACGCTACAGGAAAACGAGTGATTCGGAGTCTTATTTTTTGGCCGGGCGAAGTATGACTTGGCCGGTCATCGGGTTTTCAATGTTTGCAGCCAGTATATCAAGTTCTACTTTAATAGGACAGGCCGGAGATGCCTATTCTACCGGGATTGCCGTATTTAATTACAACTTGATGTCGATCTTTGTAATGATTATCTTTGCATGGTTTTTTCTTCCTTTTTATATTAAATCGAGGATATTTACTTTGCCGGAATTTCTAGAACGCAGGTTTGATGTACGTTCGCGCTATTATTTCTCTGGTATCACTATTTTAATTAATATATTCTTAGATGCAGCCGGTTCGCTTTATGCAGCAGCATTGGTTATGAAACTGGTTTTTCCAGAGGTCAGTTTAACCACATTAGCTGTTATTTTTGCGGTAATAGTTGCTATTTATACTATTCCGGGTGGATTGTCTGCTGCTATCCGGGTGGATTTGATACAGGGTATTATTTTGACAATCGGAGCTATTGCCTTAACATGGATTCTGGCGGAAAAGGGAGGTGCGGCATACGTTGCCGAACAGTTTAATCAAGGAGTTATGATGAAATTGGTTCGCCCGTTAGATGATCCTTCTGTTCCTTGGTTGGGAATGATCTTGGGTATTCCTATACTGGGATTTTTCTTTTGGGGAAACAACCAGCAACTGGTACAACGTGCATTGACAGCAAAGAGCATTGATGAAGGTCGAAAGGGAGTATTATTGGTAGGATTGTTAACCCTGATAACTTTGTTTATCATTATAATTCCGGGTGTTATGGCGCAAAAGTTCTTCCCGGGATTGGAGAAACCGGATATGGTATATCCTTCTTTGGTTATTGAAATGATGCCTGTCGGTATGGTTGGCTTTTTATTGGCTGCGTTAGTTGCTGCTTTGACTTCTTCTATCAGTGGTTTATTGAATTCTGTAGCAACTCTCTTTACGATGGACTTCTATTTAAAAATGAAGAAGAATGTTTCTTCGAAAGAACAGGTATTTGTCGGACGGATTGTTTCTGCTGTTGTGCTGATTATAGCAGTGGCTTGGGCTCCACAGATTGGGGAAAAATTTGGCTCTTTACTTAAATATTATCAGGAAATGTTGTCTATGTTGGCTCCTCCTATTGTTTCTGTTTTCTTTTTGGGTATTTTTTGGAAGCGGGCTACTTCACAAGGGGCATTTTATGGTCTGATAGGTGGAGCACTTTTGGGAATGACTAATTTAGTTTTCAAGATTTATTTCGGATATTCTATTTTCGGAGATATCCATTTCTTGTTGACTGTACCAATTTATCTGGCATGGAGTATGTTGATAATGTTAGTAATCAGTTATTTGACTCCTGCTCCTGATTATAAGATAGTAAAGCCTTATATATGGACGAAAGCTGATTTTGATAAAGAAACAGTTGCTCTGCAGAAACTACCGTTTTATAAGAATTATCGTAAGTTATCCTATATGTTGATAGCACTTTGCTTAATTGTATTGTTAGTTTTTGCATAATTAAAATAAAAAGAACTCGATGTGGGAGAAGTCTGTTTGCTTTTCTCGTACATCGAGTTCTTTTTAATATATTAGGGATAGAAACCGAGTCTTTGATTTTATTTTTCTATTAATTCAAAGTCCAACTGTTTCTTTTCCAGATTAGCGCGGGCTACGCGAACGGTGATGGCATCTCCCAAACTATAGATTTTATTTTTGCGACGTCCGCGAAGACAATAGTTCTTTTCATCGAATTCGTAATAATCGTCGTCCAGATCACGGACAGGAACCAGACCTTCGCATTTGTTCTCGTTCAGTTCTACGTAGAGCCCCCATTCGGTGACGCCGGAGATAACGCCGTCATAAATCTGTCCCAGACGTTCGCTCATGAATTCCACTTGTTTGTATTTGATGGAAGCGCGTTCAGCGTTGGCTGCAATTTGTTCCATGTTCGAACTGTGGTCGCAGAGGTCTTCGTATTTAGCTTCGGATACACTGCGTCCTCCGTCCATATACTTCGTTACCAGACGGTGTACCATCATGTCCGGGAAACGGCGGATGGGTGAAGTAAAGTGGGTGTAATATTCGAATGCCAGTCCGTAGTGACCGATGTTGTGAGTCGAATAACGGGCTTTTTGCATGGCACGGATAGATACGGTTTCAATCAGGTTCTCTTCTTTCTTTCCGTGTATGTCGTCCAGCAGGTGGTTGATGGATTTTGAAATATCCGTCTTCGTTCCGCTTGTACGTACTTTGTAGCCGAAGCGGGCGATGAATTGTGACAGATTCTCCAGTTTCTCCGGATCGGGAAGATCGTGGATACGGTAAGGAAGCACTTTGGGCTTTTTATTTTTAGGAACTTTACCGACGAATTCTGCCACTGTTCTGTTGGCAAGCAACATGAATTCTTCTACCAGTTTATTGGCGTCTTTTGATTCTTTGAAATATACGCTGATTGGTTTTCCTTTCTCGTCAATTTCAAATTTCACTTCGTAGCGGTCGAAGTTGATGGCTCCTGCCGCGAAACGTTTTTCACGAAGTGCTTTGGCAATGGTATCCAGTGTGAGTACTTCTTCTTTGTAGTCTCCTTCTTTGGTTTCAATAATCTGCTGCGCCTCTTCGTAAGTGAAACGGCGGTCGGAATTGATGACTGTGTGTACGATGCGCGAGTCTCTGACTTCTCCCTTTTCAGTAATATCAAAGATGACGGAGAAGGCAAGTTTTTCTTCATTCGGACGGAGTGAACAGATGAAGTTACACAACCGTTCGGGAAGCATCGGGATGGTACGGTCTACCAGATAAACGGAGGTTGCCCGCTTCTCTGCTTCTTTGTCGATGATTCCTCCTTCTTTTACGTAATGTGTCACGTCGGCGATGTGCACACCTACTTCCCATAATCCGTCTTTCAGTTTGCGGATAGAAAGTGCGTCGTCAAAGTCTTTGGCGTCTTTCGGGTCGATGGTGAAAGTGGTGGTCTTGCGGAAATCTTCGCGTTTGGCAATTTCTTCTGCTGAAATCTCGGCAGGTATCTTGTCTGCGGCTGTTTCCACAGCTTTCGGATATACGTACGGCAAGCCGAATTCTGCAAGAATGGCGTGCATTTCCGTAGTGTTATCACCGGCTTGGCCTAATATGTCTATTACTTGTCCGATAGGATTCTTTGCTTTATCCGGCCATTCGGTTACTTTCACGATGGCTTTATCGCCGGTCTTTCCGCCTTTCAGCTTGTCTTTCGGAATAAAGATGTCATTGGCAAGTGTACGGTTTTCCGTCACCAGGAATGCATAGGATTTAGCTACTTCCAGCGTTCCGACGAAAGTATCGTTGGCACGTTCCAGTATTTCTATTACTTCTCCCTCGGCATCTTTGTTCTTGCGTTTGGCATAGAAAGTGATCTTTACTTTGTCATTGTTCATGGCATGTGCCGAGTTACGTTCGGCCACAAATATCGGTTCACCTCCTCCTTCGGGGATAAATGAGTTTTTGCCATTGCTCTTCCGTTGGAAAGTGCC
The DNA here is from genome assembly GCF_025147085.1 of Bacteroides sp. D2. Lineage (NCBI taxonomy): Bacteria > Pseudomonadati > Bacteroidota > Bacteroidia > Bacteroidales > Bacteroidaceae > Bacteroides > Bacteroides sp. D2. Next base: position 1,672,475 of record NZ_CP102261.1, read on the forward strand.
CACCATCTCTGTTCCATGGTTATTGAGACGGAACTTCCCTTTTTCTATTTCGGAAATATAATCGTCATCTAAAAGGTCATGTAGTATATCAACGCATAGCATTTTCTGCGGATGGGTGGTGAGACGCAATTCCGAGAAAATATATTTCATACTCAAGGTCTCGTTCGGTTTGGCATGGAAAAAGTCTATCAATAATGCTGCCAGCTCTTTCTTACTCATTCTCTTGCCGGCCTTTTTCTCTTTCTTTTCTTTCTTTTTCGCCATAATGTTGTCTTTTAAAAATATGTAGTTACAAAGATATAGGAATATTTTCCTTATGGAAACTTTGAAGAAAGAAAAATCTATCTTGAGTGAGAATCTGGATAAGAAAGAAAAGAGTTGTTTCCTTTAAATTAAGGAAGCAACTCTTTTCATGAACAATAAATGCTAAACTTTATTTGTTAGAGAGAATTTAGCTGGAAAAGCTCGCTCGCTTTATTCTTGATTATTTTCTAACGCAACGGATACAATGACCAAAATTAAAAGTATGAGTATCAGTTGGCATCCCTGTACTGGCATTGGCCAGACGATAGTAATGTGGAACATCTTGTCTTGCCAGCAGATCTCTTGTTTTTGTTGTACTCCAGAAATAAATGTCAGTACCACTTCCAGAATCTCCGGTGGCCGAGGTGTAATACCCGCTGGATAATGCATTAAATCCGGTAATGTTTGTCCCTTTATTGGTACTCCAATAAGAAGAGGAAGATGATTTCAGCTTCGTGCCATAAGGTGTGCCTATATATTTTCTCAACTTATTCCATTCGTCATCAGATGGAACAATCCATCCTTCCGGTGCAAGACCTGCTTCGTTATACATTGTATATCCATGATAGTAGGCTCCGTGAATGAGGAAGGTTTGTGTGTCAGCGAATGGTAACCGATATGCTCCTGTTGTATTTGCATCCCATTCTTTTCCATCTGTTACACGCGGAATCTCGGTTCCGTTCAAATAACTTTGTGCTTTTAGATTTTCAGCCATCCAATATTGTGTACCGATCTTAACTATTTTATAACTGAATTTAGTGTCGTTAGGACGAGTATCTATTAACAAATCTGCCTCAACCGTGGTTTTAATAGGAGAGGCTGCTGTTGTAGTTGTAGAGAAATTACCATCAGCCAGATAAACTTTAGATATTGCAGACGCTGTTCCGGCAGTATAGGTACATGTGTTGGTTTCTACATCCCAGACAATGCTTCCGCCATCTTCAACGGTAAGTCCTTTGGCTAAATTCGTTTTACCGTCTTCTGCTACCGGATAAATGACAACCATTCGTTTGTCAGTAGAGCCTGTCTTGATATACTCCCAACAAATCTCTGCTACTTTTACATTTTGATACATCGCTTTCTGAACATCTCCAGTCTCAAAGTCTGTCGGTATTTCAATAGCATATATAGGAGCTGCTCCTTGTTGTGTCACTTCAAATGTCTTTGGAGTGAGAGTAGCATCTTCTCCATAAGTAATCGTAATAGTAGTCTTACGTTCTGCATTGACTGTGTAAGCTTCTGCTGAAACAGTCAGTTTATTTCCCTCTTGTGACAAGAGACACCAAGTATCGGCGGCAGGGCGGCTAGCGTTCCAGGAACCGGTATTGGTAGTGACAGTCAATTCAACGGCAGTTCCTGCTGCATCCAGAGCTACTGGTGTGCCTGTGATTTCGAGAGATGGATCTGCTGCTTTTTGTGTTACTTTAATTTCTTGTATTTTGGCATTAGTACCAATACCAGCGGTCACTGTAACCAATGTTGAACGTGATGTGATTGTTTCATTGGTGGATGCACTGATCTTTAATGTATTACCATTCATCTTTAGAGTACACCAGCTATCCAGTTCAGGACGTGTAGCAGTCCATTCCGATTGGTTCGTGTTAATTTCAATAGACTCTTCTCCGCCGGCAGCTAAGATTGTGACAGAATTGGAAGATACTGTCATTGCGGGTGCATCGTCATCTTTATCACCACAACTTGTGATGACACAAAGCGCTAGTAAAGCACTAAAGAAAAAGTTTACATACTTCGTTGTCATACTGTAAATTATTAAAAGATTAATATTAGTCGTTTATTTTAAATGCTTCTTCCGGTCAGAAGAAGAAACAGTTACTCATAAGTCTCAAATGACCCTGGAAAGTGTCGAGACTGGGGTCTCCGAGGAAACCGGCAAATGATATTTTGCTTACTACTTCACCTGCTACGCCTCCGTTATCAGCGAATGCAAGTACAAAGGAACCATCGGATAATAAGACAGGAATAAGTCCGATACTGTTGTTGGCTGTCCATAAAGGGAATCCTATATTATCCACAATACAGAAATATACATTCATTGGTACGATAGATGAAACATAAACACCTACTTCCTGTCCGGTTATCACAAACATATTATTCTGATAGGTAGCCTGTACTTTATAATCATAAACACTGGTCTTATAGAGGCCGGAAATAGTGTATATTCCATTTTCATCTGCAGCTGAAATTGAGATATCAGGTAAGCTGTATTGACTTCCTTGGTTAACGTATGTTCCTTTCCAACTACCAACGAAATTTTCGGCACCATATTGTAATACCTGATAAGTTAACGTGCGTTCTCCTGATGTTATAGTCACATCACTGCCTCGTGCTTTCCCTGTATTATTGGCGCTGACAATAAAGCTTCCGCCACTGCCATCCGTTGAATGGGTGAATGATAACCAGCTCTTATTCTTTTCAGGGATGGTGACTTGTATAGGAAACGAACTCGACAATTTGATAGGTAATACTGCTGCCTGATTATTGGTGCTTTGTATTTGCTCGGCTTTATTATAAGTGAGTATGGCACCTTCCTGGATGAGAGTAGCCTGTTTGGTCTGGCTACCGTTTGTGATGATGATCTGGGCAGAACGGCCCGGATAGTCTCTGTTTTCCTGTACAGAAAGCTTAACGGTTTCTGTAGTCACTTCTGTGACCTGACACCATTCTACGTCTGATGTAGCTTTTACTTCCCCGGTAGCCTGTATTTGTATACTTGCTTCTCCACCGATCGCTTTCAGATTAAGATCTGTTTGAATGATAGTTAGAGATGGAGAGATGGTGTCGTCATCATGGCAACTGATAACGGTGAAGCAGAGGACGAATAGGAATATGTTTATTACTTTTTTCATATTTTGATCTGTCTGTTTACTTAAACTTAATTTCAATAAGGCATTAACTGGATGGAATCCATCCAATTTAGATATCCGAGGTATGTACTGCCGGTGATTTTATTAGAACTGTAAGCAGTCAGTACGAGAGAGGTAGCCGGTGATCCTACTATTGAACTGAAGAATGTATTATATTCAACGAAAGATAGAATACCATCTGCCGACGCTTCTGCAACTAGACCGTAATCTGTATCTACATACGATGTGATATAACCAAAATTAGCACCCATGTGGGCAGGTAATGCATAAGTTTCGTTATTCCCCAAGATGTATGTTCCGTAAAACTGTCCGATAGAGCCGGGTTGTTGCGGCTTTATGACTAATTTGCCAATTGATTTTTCGTAAGTCACCACAATATCTGCATCCAGATCGGAGCCTGTCATTACATAGCTTTCCTGATCTACTTTCCGCTTCAACTGCACAATGAAAGGCATAGCGTCTACAAAATTGAAAGTGCCGTCATCATTTACTTTGAGAGTCTTGTAATAGAAATAATAGAATCCGGTATAATCTTCATATTTTTTGTATCCGGCAGGATAGACTCCCTCCATGCTGACGTGTTCGGCTCCTGCATCTGTACAAGTAAATGTCATTCTGGTTTTGTTCCATTTGAAATTCTGTAACGCTTTCCCTCCGATAATGATGGGTTGGCGAAAGCGGAAACCATCTGTTGTGTAGGCAAATGCTGCATCTTGAGATTCTGTTTGAGTGGAAATATTGAAAACGTGTGAAAAACGTTCCACTTCTCCCACTTTTTCTCCACCTGCTTTTAATATGTAAGTGTTGAGGAATGCTTCATTGGCTATCTGGTTCAGATTGTTGATATATGTGTTCCAATCAGTATCTGCCGGCATTGGAGTCATAACCATTTCATTCCGATATTTCTTTCCCTGCAATACGATCTCATTTTCGGAAGCACTCATGATTGCAAATTCATAGTCACCTTGGAAGTTACTGTTTTGGCTTAAGATTGGTGTGGAGAAGCAATGCAGTAATTCATTGAAAGTGTCAAATGTTAATATGGTGCTTTGTTCGGAGACCACTTTGTAAAGTGAAGTAATTTTAACTCCCGGTTTGGTGGTTGTAGAGCCGATTTCAGATATAATGCTCACATTTTTACCATCAAATTTGCAGAGTAATGTAATTCCGCCCATTGAATAGTTCTTTCCGGCATAATATTCTAACTTCCAACCGTTAGGCGCGTTTTTTAATAATTCGTTGCATCGTTCTACATCTGATGTAGCCCGATTGGCGGAGGAATCATCGAAATAACTGTCTTCTTGATATAGACATGACTGCAAGCTTATGCATATCGAAGCTAACAGGAAATATAGTATTTTCTTCATAATCATAAACTTTTATTCAATGGTACTTAAGTTTAGTTCCGGGATTTCTTGCTGCCGGCGCAATACAATATCACGCAAGTCATCAAGGTTAATCCCCCAGATTTCAAGCATATAGGTATAAACGATTGTGAACTTTTCATTTATAATACTTGCACCCTCTTCTCCCGCTTTGGCCAGCATACTATTCCAGTAGGCTTCGCTGTGTGTGACATACATCGCTATATTTTCTACAAAGTCTTCACGAGCTTCACTCATTGAGTAAGCTGTAACAAAGCCTTTTTTCCATGCTTTGGTATTCCCACCATCCCGGTCTGTTTCCTGATACCAGTCTGTTCCTATGTATTTCCCTTCACAGATTCTATCGAATGAGGGATCATAGTTTCGCTTCTGATGTAGGATATGTGCAAACTCATGGTGCATTGTCTCAAAATAGTATTTATTGAGCATGTCTATGTCTATTTCGTTCGGGTCAAGATCATTGACATTATAAAGGGTGATTTTCTTTCCTCCTTCGGCTGTACCAAGAACCATCGTGCCACTACTGTCGTAGGCCGGAGAGCCTATCAGGTGAAACGTTTTGGGTACGTATGAACGTACGAAATTGGGGCCTGCCAATTCGGTATAGGCTTCCATCCATACATGTTTGATGATTTTGGATAGCATGACTGATTTATCGTATTCGGCCGGTACTAACTTATATTTCTGATCGCTTTCGATATCCTGCATCCGATACTTGAAGTCGATGTTGTATGGATATGTGTAATTTTTCAGTAACCATAGGTCGAAAGCATTCTCTTCTATGGCCGGAGTATCGGTGAAAATGCTGTGACTGGTATCAATATCGTCGTCATTGTTACAAGCTACAAGGCTGAAGCTTATCATGCATAATAAAGTATATATGATCTGTTTTTTCATATTTCTCCTCCTCTTTCTTTATTCGTTTGTTCTAGGATTGGGTTGCATTCCAGCCAGAATTACACTTTTAGGAATTTGGATGGCGCGTCGTAAGTCATTGACTGGCATCTCATCTGTAATACTTCCATAACCATCACTGATGAATCGGCGATAGATAACAATTCCATAACGTTTTATATCCGGCCAGCGGAGTCCTTCATGCAGGCTGGTAATACGTCTTATGTGCAGAATACATTGAATCATGCTTTCTTGCATTCCCTCTTCAATGGTGAAATCCGGATGTATTTTTTTCTTCGGTGTCAATGATGTCAATGGACTGTAATAGGGCATTTTCCCATAATATTCATGAATCATTTCCGGAGTCAATGTATTCTTATTCTTGGTATATGCCTTCTGCCAGGTGGTTATATCGGCAGCAGCCTGGGTGTAGTTTTTCTTCAAGGCATAAGCTTCGGCACGGTATAAAAGAATCTCATCCGTGTTGAAAATGACAGGCATATAATAGAGATAGTTACTTCCCTCATAGACTCCACTCTTACGGATGAAGCTACATTCGTAACCGCTGGTGGTGAAAGGCTTTACATATAAATAATCTGCATTTCCCCATAAACCGGATGATTGGGATGTTTCGTTACTGGCAATTAGTTTGTTGTGCATATAGCGTTTACCGGCCATGTAGTTGCTGATAAGGATACCCCAGTTGGATGTTGTACTGCTGATTAACAGGTTCGCTTTATTGGTCGAAGCAATGTATGCGTCGGGCTGCACATTGTCGTTAGCTGTAAGTTTCCCCCATGATTCCCAGTCGCGCAACTGACCGCTTGCATCATTGCCTAATACGCGGGTGGCGTAATCTATCACTTTGTCGCAATTAGAAAAGTCAGTCTGCATGTAATTGAGATAGAAACGTGTGGCAAAAGCATAGACGGCTTTCTTGGTGAAATGGTATTTTGGAACAGAATAGTTGTCATCTGAAATGAATGGTATGCTGGCCAACAGGTCATGCTCTATCTTTTCGTATACTTCTTTTAAAGTTCCACGTTTATATTGGGGATTAACCGTCGTTTCTACTTCTTCCATATAGGGGATTCCCAATTCTTCAGCGGCATGAGAATTGTATGCGTTACAAAAGATATTGGCTAGCATAAAATGGCTGTAAGCCCGGCATACCAAGGCTTCTCCACGTTGTGGGTTTAATGATTCGGGATTTCCTTTTTGCTCGATGGCTTTTAGTACCATGTTTGCAGCGGTAATAGCTTGGTAGTATCCTTGCCATAAATAGTTAGGAGTGTCCTGATATTCTTCCTGGGTATCTTTCCAGTTGTAGCAATCTTCTTCGGCCAACTGATAATAGGAGTATTTAGGTCCATTGTCGTCGGAGTTGTCACTGTAGAGTTCAAATAACTCATTGGCTGTCACTTCGGGATAGGCGGAAATGAGAAGTTTGGTAATCTTCTGTTCTGTATCTAATTCTGTACGATTGTCCGGAAGCTTATCCAGAAAGTCATTGCAGGAGCTGGTACCCAGTCCTAATCCGCTAATCAGTAACAACGTATGCAGTATATTGATATGTTTCATAATCATTGTTTTTTATATAGATAACTGTATTGTTCTTAAAGCCCTAGTCTCACTGTTAATGTGAACTGACGAGGAACAGGTGAAGCTACTCCACCGGTATTGAAAAATTCAGGGTCCTGACCGTTCAGTTTCTTATCAGCATAGATTAAGAATAGGTTTGTAGCTTGCAGTTTCAGAGATAAATTGGACACCTTTATCGGAGAAATCCATTTCTGCGGAAAATCATAAGTCACAGATATCTCTTTCATACGAATAAAATCTCCTTTAGCAATACGTTCTGTAGAGTAGTTGTATGCATTGTAAGCCTTGTATAAAGTTCGGTTGGCTTCATACTGCGGGCTGCTTAATATAACAGGGATATTGGTTTTGGATTCGTCACCGGAAACTGTCCAGCGGTTTTTAAACTCGCGGGGCATAGCACTCAAATCACTATACTTATAGTTGAAATATGGATTCAGACGAACTACATTCCCGAAAGAATAAGTCATGAATACATTCAGTTTAAAACCTTTATAGGTGAATATATTTCCAAAGCTTCCTGTAATGGTTGGGTCTGTCGGTCCCTCATACTTCAGATAGTCCAGCTTTTCACGTTCCTGGAAGTTGATATCTGTTGAGGTGATGTTCCCGTTAATATTAAACTGGGGCATACCATTACTGTTCAATCCGGCAAAGGGAATGGAAAAGAGTGCGCGTACCGGATAGCCTTCACGTGCAAATCCGCTGCCGGATACAAGTTCCATCATACGTGTGCGCCCTTTTAATTCAGTTACTTCATTCTTGGCGTATGAGAAGATGAAGTCAGAACTCCAGGAGAAATTCTCTTTTTTAATGTTCTTGGTTGAGAGAGTGAATTCGATTCCATGAGATTGCATAGAAGCTACGTTAGCAAACTTATATACACTTCCTCCTACTCCCTGAGTTGGAATCAAACCGATCAGATCGTAGTTGTTACGGGTGTACCAGTCAGCAGACAGGTTAATCCGGTTGTTGATGAATCCGATATCAATCCCCAGATTAAGTTCATGTTTCTTCTCATAAGTCAGTTCACTATTCTCGATGTCTTCAATATATAGACCTGTCTCTTGAATATCGGTGAAAGGACGATAAGGAGAGAAACTGCGAATGATTGCCTGTGAGTTGGTGACATCGGCAGGTCCACGGTCGGCAGTTAGTGAATAGGATGCTTTCAGTGTCAGGTTGGATAAAGTAGGCTCTAACGCTTGAAAGAACTTTTCTTCGTGTGCATTCCATGCACCGGATACATTCCAGGTTGGTAGCCAGCGGGAAGAGCGGCTGCGTCCCATACGGTTTGTTCCTTCATAACGGAAAGTACCATTAATTGTATAACGGCCATCGTACGAGTAAGTAGCATTTGCAAAGCCTGCTACGCTACGGGTTTCCGAATGACTGAGTGAATAATACTTATTCCCGGTTTCGATGCCTTGCTTGAAGAATTGATATACATAGGATGGAATTTCTCCCATTGAGTATTGCATTCCCCAGCCTTGGAAAGAAGAATATGACCTTTGTAAGTTATTAATTTCCATGCCGGCAAAGAAATTAGTGATATGTTTCTCTGCGAACAAGTGATTCCATGAGATGGTGCTGCGAAAGTCAAGCCCCAGCATTTTGCGGTCTTGACGTTGATAAATTCCTCCTTCAGGAAGTACGGAAATTGGCAATGCATAAGGATTGTCGGGATTGGTGTAAAGCCAACCGTTTTCTTTGCGGATAGTAGCATCATCCAGTCCACTACGGTATGCTATGGCCTGGTTGGAGTCATCAAGAATATTATGTTCCTGGGAGGAGGCTTGATAACGGACAGCTCCCAATGCACTGATTTCCAGTTCCGGAATCACTTTCCATTTTAGTTCTCCCTGAAATTTTACATCGGTCACGTTAAGTTCGATGTAGTTATTGTTTAGTTCCTGTAAGATATTGAACGGTGCATAATTGGCTATATAGTCAGTAGAGGGGTCTAATGTACGTGAGGTGTTCAATGCATACGAGTAAGGATTGATGTCAAAGTCACGGGTGACCTCTCCTGATGCGACATCTAGGGAGGAATTCATCGTTCCGGGTGCTTTCTGCTTGCGGTAAGATGCGTTGGAAATCAGACTGATAGATAAATTCTTGTATATATTATAACTTGTATTCAGATTTGCTGTATAACGCTTTACTTCACTTTGTTTATACCATCCCGGATCAAGCATGGCACTCAATGAAGCGTAGAATGAGGATTTCTCGGAACCGGATGTGATACTGACAGAATGGTTCTGCGTCATATTGTTTTCGAACAATATATCAAACCAGTTCGTATTGCGCATTTCGGCTTCACGTAAATAGGCATTACGTGTTTCAAGAGTGTTGGCTAAACCGAATTGTCCGTTACTTTCGTCAAACTGGTCTATTAATCTATACATCCGGCCATATACACCACTATTTTTCGCACGAAAAAGGTCTCCACTGTTCAACCAACCTTTTTGTTCCATTTCTTTATATATGCCCATTTGTTCTTGTGAATTCATGATGTTGAATTCATTGTAACTGGGTATCATGCGGGTAGTGAATTCACCGGTATAACTAATCTTGCTGACTCCTGCTTTTCCCTTTTTGGTAGTCACTACAATAACTCCCGCCATGGCACGTGCACCATAGATGGAAGTGGCGGAACCATCCTTTAATATTTGAAAGCTTTCAATATCATCAGAGTTTAAACCGGCAATGGCAGAACTGATTAGCGTTTCTGCATCACCTGAAGATAAATCATCCGGACCTACGTCAATAGCATCTTCCATGATTACTCCGTCTACCACCCATAATGGCTTTGAACTGCCATAGATGGAAGTTGCTCCACGGACACGGATTTTTGGCGCAGTTCCGAAAGTTCCCGATACATTCTGTACTGATACACCGGCTGCGCGTCCCTCCAATCCACGGCTGATATCAGGAAGGCCGTCCAGTTTCACGTTTTCTGCTGTCAGTTGGTTGGTAGCTCCGGTAAATAACCTTTTGTCCATCTTTTGCATACCCGTTACTACTACTTCAGACAGCGTTTGTACATCTGGCATCAAGGTTACACTCATGCTTGGGGCCGGAGTAAGATCCTGCGGTTTCATACCTATATAGGAGAATTGCAGAACGGACTTATTAGATACGTTTTCTATAGAAAACTTTCCGTCCATGTCTGTTAATACGCCGGATTTGCTTCCTTTGATAAGAACCGTTGCTCCGATAAGAGGTTGGTTGTCATCGCCTGAAATAACTACCCCTTTTACATTGAACACTTTTGCCTGTTTGGAGGGACCTTTAGGTGTTATAGTGACAAATTGATCTTCAATGTGATATTCTAATGGCTTATTACTAAGGATAACATCGAGTGTCTGTTCCAGGCTCTTGTCTTTTACAGAACCGGAAACGGTGAACTTCTTCACATCGTCGTACGTAAAGAGGATTTTGTATCCGGATATCTTTTCCAAGCGTTTTAGTACGGACGGCAGACGTTCGTTACTAAATTCAATTGTGATTTTCTTTTGTGGTTGCGTCTGGGCTCCTACTTGGTAGGGCAAAAAGTATAATACGCATAGAAAACACACAATAAATAGGTTCCAATTTTTTCTCATACGTTTGTTTTTAATAACACTATTTGGATATGTTTATAATACTAGTGCGTATGAGTTGAAAAAATGGATACCCCTTTTGCGAATTATTTTTTAATAAAAGTGATAAATTGCTATTATCTGTATGAATCTGTAATATTTATGCAATAGAAAGTTAATCTATAGTGAGCGTATTGCCTTGCAAGGTGACTGTCACTTTTTTCATTCTATTAAGTAATGAGATCGTATGTTCCAGGTCTTTCGTACGATCGGATATAAAGTGCATTTTGTACTCCATCGCTTCTTTATTTCTGAATTCTATGTTTACATTGTACCAACGTCCCAGATTCTGCATGATATCTTTCAATGTGACATCATCAAAATAGAAATAGCCGTCTTTCCAATAAACATAAGAGTCCAGATCTACTTCTGCCAGAACGAAATTGCCGTCAGATTGAAGATGTGCATCTTCGCCCGGGTAGAGTCTGGTATATGATCCTCCTTTGGTATTGCTGACTTCTACTTTCCCGTTAATGAGTACTACGTGAGTATCTTCGGGGGTATAGCTGCGTATATTAAATTCGGTACCGAGAACACGGGTCTGTACTGTCTTGGTTTTTACGATGAAAGGCCGCTTCGGATCTTTGGTTACTTTAAAATAAGCCTCACCCTCCAAAGTGACAATACGTTCGTTGCCAATAAAAGCTGTAGGATAGACAAAATTACTATTAGCATTGAGCCAGACTTCCGTGCCGTCACATAGCACTACTTTGAAGCTTTCACCGCGAGGGACGGTAAGTACGTGTGTTTGTGTAGTTGTTGAAATGACCTGTCTGTAGTCCAGTTCTTTCTTCTCCGATTTTGAGATGACTTTCTGGGGCAGGGCTTGATTAGTTGATTGCGGTTCGTCTAGTACGATCTTTTCTCCATTATCTTTTTGTAGCGTAATATGCTGGGGAGTGTTATCAGCGGTGAATACGGTAATTGGTTCGAGGACAGGAGTTGTCAGACTATTGATTAAGTAGTAAGCTCCGAATAAAATGGCGATCATGGCTGCTATTCCAATTCCCGTTTTCCAGAGGTTGGAATGCATTCGTACAGAATATTGGCGTTTTTTGAATCGCTCTAATTCCATATCCACATTGGGGAGTTCTATTCTGCTTTTTTGTCGCAGGAAGAGGCTGCTATCCATAATGTCACGACAAGTTTGCAGAGCTTCTTTATCTTCAAGTATCTCTTGCAGCTGTTCGTCACTTATTTCAGAAAGGCTCTCCATGATGTCGAGTGCCTTTTCCACAGATTCATCTGTGTTATTTATATGGTCGATATCTTTGTTCATTGCTGTTCGACTGTATCATACTTGTTTATATTACGTTTAATCATAAAATAAAGACACCTACTTTATGTTTTTTTTGCACATTCTTCGCGTATCACCTGCAATGCTTTCACGATATGCTTTCTTACTGCACTGACACTAATATTCAGTTCTTCTGCCACTTCTTGGTATTTTTTACGTTGGATATAGCATTCTTCTAAAATGTGTCTTGTATGTGGAGTCAGTTTTTCCATGGCTTTACTGATGTGCATCATTCTTTCATCCTGCTCCTGATATTCCGTCTCAACATAACTTTTAGTCAGTTCGGAATAGATTTGTATGTACTGTTCATGAGTGTTCTGATGGCGTAGGAAGTCAATGCTTTTGTTACGGACATAAACATATAGATAAGATTTGGCTGTGGCTTTATCAATTTTGGCATAATTGGTCCAGATAAATTCGAAAGCATCGCTTACGATGTCCTTACTAGCCTCCATATTATTAATCAGATGAAATGCATAATAATAAAGTTGAGGGTAGTACTCCTTAAAAAGAAAATCAAAATCAGCCTTATCTTCCACGTGCCTTAAAAGTGTTGAATAGTAAATAATTTGCCTTGCAAATAAACAAATAATAATTGAGAAAAGCAAAATGGCTTTTATTTTATATTTATCGTATCTTTGTGGCATCATATTTTTTGAATCAATATTCATGTAGAACCAGGGAAGTAATAATGGAGAGTGTTTTAATTACAGGTGCAAGTGGTTTTATAGGAAGTTTCATCGTGGAGGAAGCGTTGAAACGAAAGTTTGGTGTGTGGGCCGGAATTCGTCCCACGAGTAGCAAGAGGTATTTAAAGAACCGGAAAATTCACTTTCTGGAACTGGACTTTGCACATCCCAATGAGCTTCGCGCCCAACTCTCCGGGCATAAAGGTACTTACAGCAAATTTGATTATATCATCCATTGCGCCGGTGTGACAAAGTGTTCTGATAAAAAGACCTTTGATTATGTGAATTATCTTCAGACTAAATATTTTATAGACACGCTGAAGGAATTGAATATGGTTCCGAAGCAGTTTATATATATTAGCACGTTGAGTGTATTCGGACCTGTACGTGAGAAGGATTATACTCCGATAAGCGGAGAAGATACTCCGATGCCTAATACGGCTTATGGATTGAGTAAATTGAAAGCGGAATTATATATTCAGAGTATTCCCGGTTTTCCTTATGTCATTTATCGTCCTACGGGAGTCTATGGTCCCCGTGAGTCAGACTATTTCCTGATGGCCAAGTCCATTCAGAAGCATGTAGACTTTTCGGTCGGTTTTCGACGCCAGGACTTGACTTTTGTTTATGTGAAGGACATTGTGCAGGCGATTTTTCTGGGAATGGAGAAAAAAGTGGTTCAAAAGGCGTATTTCCTGACAGATGGGAAAATCTATAAAAGTCGTGCCTTTTCGGATCTGATACAAAAAGAATTGGGCAATCCGTTTGTTCTTCACTTGAAATGTCCATTAATTGTGCTAAAAGTTATATCTTTGTTCGCTGAATTCATTGCTACACGTTCCGGGAGGAGCAGTACCCTGAATTCGGATAAATATAAGATAATGAAACAACGCAACTGGCAATGCGACATATCCCCGGTAATGAAAGAACTTGGGTATGTACCCGAATATGATTTGGAAAAGGGAGTTCGTGAAACCATTGCCTGGTATAAAAATGAAGGATGGCTTTAGACTTATTTAAGCGCGTAGAAACCCGGAAAGGGTTGTTTGCTGTGGAAAAGATTACACTGATTTATAATCTGTTGACTTCCATATTGATTCTATTCCTGTTTCAGCGAATGGATCATCCATGGCACATGTTGCTGGATAGGGCTATGATCGCGGCGATGACCTTTTTGTTGATGTATCTTTATCGTCTTGCCCCCTGTAAGTTTTCAGCGTTTGTGCGCATTGTTATCCAGATGAGTCTATTGTCTTACTGGTATCCGGATACTTTCGAGTTCAATCGTTTCTTTCCGAATTTAGACCATGTATTTGCAACTGCCGAGGAGTTTATTTTCAATGGTCAGCCTGCTATCTGGTTTTGCCATACGTTTCCGCATCTTATTGTCAGTGAGGCATTTAATATGGGATATTTCTTTTATTATCCTATGATGCTGATTGTGGCGTTATTTTATTTCATTTATAAGTTTGAGTGGTTCGAAAAGATGTCTTTTGTTCTCGTCACTTCTTTCTTTATCTATTATCTGATTTATATATTCGTTCCTGTTGCAGGGCCTCAATTCTATTTCCCTGCTATCGGGATTGATAATGTATCTAAAGGTTTTTTTCCTGCTATCGGTGACTATTTCAATCATAATCAGGAATTACTTCCCGGACCGGGTTATCAGCATGGATTCTTTTATAGCTTAGTGGAAGGTTCGCAGCAGGTAGGCGAACGTCCTACGGCAGCATTCCCCAGTTCGCACGTCGGCATTTCTACCATTTTGATGATTATGGCATGGCGTGGCAGTAAGAAATTGTTTGCTTGTCTGATACCTTTCTATATGTTGCTTTGCGGGGCTACCGTATATATTCAGGCGCATTATGTGATTGATGCTATTGTAGGATTTTTCTCTGCATTCCTATTGTATGTGGTTGTGACCTGGATGTTTAAGAAGTGGTTTGCACAACCGATGTTTAAGTAGAAAATAGGAATATACTTCTGTATTTTGAAACAGATAATCTCCATCCGCAGGAGTCAGAGTTTGCGGATGAAGATTATGATCTATGGTGGATTAAATTTCCGGATTCTCTTTACGTTGGGAAGTGATTTCTTCAAATATGCGGAAAAGCTCTTCCTTTGTTTCTGCCCGTAACATGGCAATACGCGTATTACGGAAATTAGGTATTCCTTTGAATAATGGACTGGCAGCCAAATGACGGCGTACGTGCAGAATACCTCTGCGCTCATCAAGTAGATTTACACTGTCGACCACTTCCTGGCGAAGAACTTCCATGCACCAGTCGAAACTTAGCGGTGGTAATTCTTCACCAGTCTCCAGATAGTGTTTCACTTCTTTGAATATCCATGGACGACCAAAGCTGGCACGACCAATCATGACAGCATCTACTCCATAACGGTCAAAACACTCTTTGCAGCGTTTAGGCGTCGTCACGTCACCATTACCGATAATAGGAATATGCATCCGTGGATTATTCTTCACTTCGCCTATTAATGTCCAGTCTGCTTCTCCGGTGTACATTTGTGCACGGGTGCGGCCATGTATAGTCAGTGCAGCAATGCCGCAATCCTGTAGCTGTTCTGCTAATTCTACAATTACTTTGTTGTTAGCATCCCATCCTAGGCGGGTCTTGACCGTTACGGGGATTCTCACCGCATCTACTACCGCACGGGTGATCTCCAGCATCTTGGGGATATTCTGTAACATACCTGCTCCTGCTCCTTTTCCGGCTACTCTTTTTACCGGGCATCCGAAATTGATATCCAGAATATCAGGTTGTGCCTGTTCCACAATCTTGGCAGCTTCCACCATCGTTTCCGTATCTTTCCCGTATATCTGGATGGCAACGGGACGTTCGGCATCACTGATACTTAGTTTCTGCGCAGTCTTGCTGACAGCGCGAATCAGCGCATCGCTCGACACAAATTCGGTGTATACCATATCTGCTCCGAACCTCTTGCACATCAGGCGGAAAGCCGGATCAGTCACATCCTCCATCGGAGCAAGTAAGATGGGATATTTACCCAAATCTATTTGGCCTATCTTCATATATGAATCTGATATTTACTGTTTATGATTGAAGTAACTTCTTGTTTTCGCTGCAAAAATACGGAAAAAAGCCTACCTTTGTACGCATTCATTTGCTTAACTGATACAAATAAGTATATATTCTATGAGTCTTAGTTTGAAAGATTTTGAAATAATGGCTCCTGTCGGTTCGCGCGAATCTCTTGCTGCGGCTATTCAGGCAGGTGCCGATTCTATCTATTTCGGTATAGAAAACCTGAACATGCGTGCCCGTTCGGCCAATACGTTTACGATTGATGATTTGCGGGAGATCGCCCGTACGTGTGATGAACACGGGATGAAAAGCTACTTGACGGTCAACACGATTATCTATGATAAAGATATTCCATTGATGCATACCATTGTCGATGCAGCCAAGGAAGCCGGAATCTCTGCGGTGATTGCAGCCGATGTGGCGGTGATGAACTATGCCCGTCAGATAGGGCAGGAGGTACACCTTTCCACTCAACTGAACATCTCCAATGCAGAGGCTTTAAAATTCTACGCACAATTTGCAGATGTGGTAGTATTGGCCCGTGAGTTGAATCTGGAGCAGGTAGCCGAAATCTATCGCCAGATTCAGGAAGAACATATTTGTGGTCCGAGCGGTGAACAGATTCGCATTGAGATGTTCTGTCACGGTGCGCTTTGTATGGCTGTATCGGGTAAATGTTACCTCTCTTTGCATGAGATGAACCATTCTGCCAATCGCGGCGCTTGTATGCAGGTGTGTCGCCGTTCCTATACAGTCCGTGACAAAGAGACGGATGTGGAACTGGATATTGATAACGAATATATCATGTCACCGAAAGATTTGAAGACCATCCACTTTATGAATAAGATGTTGGATGCCGGTGTGCGTGTATTCAAAATTGAAGGCCGTGCCCGTGGACCTGAATATGTGCGTACAGTGGTAGAATGTTACAAAGAGGCTATCAAAGCTTATCTGGAAGGAACATTTACCGATGAAAAGATTGCAGCTTGGGACGAACGTCTGAAAACAGTATTCAACCGCGGCTTTTGGGATGGCTATTATTTGGGACAACGTTTAGGCGAATGGACCAGAAACTATGGTTCGGCAGCTACGGAACGTAAGATATATGTAGGTAAAGGTATCAAATACTTCTCTAACATTGGAGTTTCCGAATTTCTGGTAGAGGCTGCGGAAGTTAGCGTAGGCGATAAACTTCTCATTACCGGACCGACCACAGGTGCTCTATTCATGACTTTGGAAGAAGCCCGTGTTGACTTGGAATCCGTGCAGACTGTGAAGAAAGGCCAGCACTTCTCCATGAAATCAGATAAGATACGCCCCAGTGACAAGCTGTATAAACTGGTATCAACCGAAGAACTGAAGAAGTTCAAAGGACTCGATATTGAGCAAAAGAGAGGCTAACTGCTATTTCTCAACTTTTAATTTTTAATCTTCAATTTTTAACTGATGAACTATATTTATGAATTGGAAATGAAGGTGCGTGATTACGAGTGCGACCTTCAAGGGATTGTTAATAATGCGAACTATCAGCATTATCTGGAACATACCCGCCATGAGTTTCTGACGTCGGTAGGCATCAGTTTTGCTGCACTCCACGAACAGGGAGTCGATCCGGTAGTGGCACGCATTAATATGGCATTCAAAACGTCGTTGAAAAGCGGAGACGAGTTTGTCTCTAAACTTTATATGAAGAAGGAAGGTATCAAATATGTATTCTATCAGGATATTTTCCGTAAGAGTGATAATAAAGTAGTAGTGAAATCCACTGTTGAAACGGTATGTGTGGTAAACGGACGTTTGAGTGACAGCGAATTATTCGATAGCGTCTTTGCCCCTTACCTGAAATGAGCAGTTCCGAGGAAGAACAGATTTATAGTATCGCCCTGACAATGGTGCCCGGTATTGGGCACATAGGGGCGAAACATCTGATAGACGGAATGAATAATGCTGTTGATGTCTTCCGTCTGCGTAAAGAAATACCGGAACGTATTCCTGAAGTGAGTCAACGGGTGGTAGATGCGTTGGATTGTCCACAAGCTGTGATCCGTGCCGAACAGGAATATGAATTTATCCGGAAGAACCGGATCTCCTGCCTGACTTTCCATGACGAGGCTTATCCTTCCCGTTTGCGGGAATGTGAAGATGCTCCTATTGTCCTTTTCTTTAAAGGAAATACCGATTTGAATTCCCTGCATATAATAAATATGGTAGGCACTCGTAATGCCACTGATTATGGTACCCGGATTTGCGCCTCTTTCTTACGCGATCTGAAAACACTTTGTCCTGATGTGTTGGTAGTCAGCGGACTTGCTTACGGAATCGATATTCATGCGCATCGTGAAGCGCTGGTCAATGATCTGCCTACGGTAGGTGTCCTTGCCCACGGTCTGGATCGTATTTATCCTTATGTCCATCGGAAAACAGCCATTGATATGCTCGAAAAAGGAGGACTATTGACCGAATTTCTGTCCGGTACGAATCCCGACAAACATAATTTCGTCAGTCGTAACCGCATTGTCGCAGGTATGTGTGATGCTACGGTTGTCATTGAATCGGCAGAAAAAGGAGGCTCATTAATCACTGCTGAACTTGCTGAAGGCTATCATCGCGATTGTTTTGCTTTTCCCGGCCGGATAAATGATGAATATTCAAAGGGGTGTAATCGGTTGATTAGAGATAATAAGGCTTCCTTACTATTATCGGCTGAAGATCTTGTACAGGCAATGGGATGGAATATACCAACAACTTCTTCCGAAAAAGTAAATGTGCAACGTAGTCTTTTTCTCGACTTGTCCGAAGAAGAACAGAAGATTGTCTCTATTCTGGAGAAACAGGGGAATTTACAGATTAATTCTCTGGTAGTAGAAGCAGATATTCCCGTACATAAGATAAATGCTATTCTTTTTGAACTGGAAATGAAAGGAGTAGTTCGTGTATTGGCAGGAGGAATGTATCAGTTATTGAATTAACTCGTATAGACTAACCTCATATATGGATATAAAAAAAGGAGCAACGCCTTGCTCCAACCTTTGTTAACCTTAAATCTAATACTATGAAAAAAATCACATGACAAATGTAAGCGTTCAACTTATTCTTTCCAAATAATTCTGTTGTATTTGTTTCTCTTTTAAATTCTTTCACTGATTTTCACTGTTATCGGACACGACGCACTTCTAATGGATAAAGTTTGGCACTTTCATGGTAAGTAATGGAAAGAAATGCAAGCTTTCTTGAATATGTTTTCATGGTCATTCGAAGGGTTCGTGAAATAAGGCTTAAAATAAGTGCTTTGTTGGTTTAAAAGGAACGCCCCGTTGGTTTAAAACCAAGGCATCGTTCCTTTAAAACCAACGAGGTGTTCCTTTTAAAGGAAAATGTGTACTTGTATGTTGCTGTGTAATATATAGAATTATCTTTTCATAATAGCCATGGTGGATTTTTTTGCTGTCAAATTCAATGACTACCAATGAATGCTTTTATGAGAATGCTATAACACTAATGCTTGTCACTACGGAGCATAAATTTTATATAATAAAGAAAAGTGTTACGAGGACTATTGGGGAAAATCAACAAAAAGTTCTCATAAATGTATAGAAGGAGATTATGTGATTCATTCGAAGAATTTGGTGTTGAAGGATGATATAACCTATCTGCTGATATGGGATGTTTTGTTTGTAGTAGTACAAAAAAGGCGAGGCAAATGCCCCACCTTGAATGTTTTCACAACGGAATAATCCTTATTGTGATTTGCTTTTAATTAGTGTGACAAAGATAGTAATTTATTTTGTTTTAATGTCTAATTTGTGGAAAAATATTAATATATTTGATGAGTTATAATAAGATAGGGCAAATATGAAAAGAATATTAGGACTGGATTTGGGAACCAACAGTATTGGTTGGGCATTGGTTGACAGCGAAGAGCAGAGAATTTTAGGAATGGGTAGTCGGATTATTCCTATGGATCAGGGTGTGTTGGATACTTTCAGTGGGGGGAATCCGGTAGAGACTCAAACAGCTGCGCGAACGGCCTATCGTGGCACACGCCGATTGCGCGAAAGAGCATTATTACGTCGTGAGCGTCTGATTCGTGTTTTGAATATGATGAAGTTTTTACCCGAACATTATGCTTCTCAAATAGATTTTGAGAAGCGATTAGGACAATTTTTTGACGAAAAGGAGCCCAAACTAGCTTGGAAACAAAATGATGAAGGGAGGTTCGAGTTTATTTTTCAACAGTCTTTTAATGAAATGATAGAAGAATTTAAGAATAAGGGGGTGGTTAGAGAAGATAAAAAAATCCCATATGATTGGACTATCTATTATTTGCGTAAGAAAGCTCTTTCTCAAGAGATAGAGAAGGAAGAACTAGCTTGGATTTTATTAAATTTCAATCAGAAACGGGGATATTATCAATTAAGAGGGGAAGAAGAGGAAGAGAACCCTAATAAATTAGTAGAATATTATTCATTGAAAATAGTGGATGTCATAGCCGATGAAAAACCGAATAGTAAAGGTGATATATGGTATTCTTTACATTTAGAAAACGGCTGGATTTATCGTCGCTCCAGTAAGATTCCGTTATTTGGATGGAAAGATAAAACACGTGATTTTATTGTTACTACAGATTTGAACGACGACGGGACGGTTAAAAAAGATAAGGAAGGAATAGAAAAGCGGTCTTTTCGTGCGCCAAGCGAAAATGATTGGGTATTGTTGAAAAAGAAGACGGAGAGTGATATAGAAAAGTCTCATAAAACAGTTGGTGCGTATGTCTATGAGACATTACTGCAAAATCCTATGCAAAAAGTTCGTGGAAAGCTTGTACGGACAATCGAACGTAAGTTCTACAAGGATGAACTGAAACAAATTCTTGAGAAACAAAGAGAGTTTCATCCCGAATTGAGAGATGAAGATTTATACAACGACTGTGTAAGAGAGTTATATCGGAGTAATGAGACGTACCAATTTATTTTAAGTAAAAGAGATTTTGTTCATTTATTCTTGGACGATATTTTATTTTATCAGAGACCATTACGGAGTCAGAAGTCTGCGATAGGTGATTGCATACTTGAATTTAAAACATACAAAGATAAAGATGGAAATAATATTAAAGAGTATCTGAAGGTCATTTCAAAATCCAATCCTCTTTATCAGGAATTCCGTATATGGCAATGGCTGTACAATTTGAAGATATATCGGAAGGAAGATGACGAAGATGTTACTTTGCAATTTATTGCAAACATTGAAGATAAAGAACAGCTATTTGATTTCTTAAGTAATAGGAAAAGTATAGAACAGAAACCTTTGCTTGAATATTTGATAAAGGCAAAAGGTCTGAAAAAACAGGTAAAGACAGAGGCATATCGATGGAATTATGTTGAAGATAAGATATATCCTTGCAGTGAAACAAAAACGATGATTTCTACACGTTTGGCTAAAGTAGAAAATATTCCAGATAATTTCTTTACAAAAGAAATAGAACAAAAACTTTGGCATATCATTTATTCTGTTACAGATAAAAATGAGTTTGAGAAAGCGTTGAGAACTTTTGCAAAAAAGTATGATTTAGATATTGCTTCTTTTGTAGATAATTTCAAGAAAATTCCTCCTTTTAAAAATGAATATGGATCATTCTCCGAAAAAGCAATAAAGAAACTGTTACCTTTGATGCGTTTGGGGAAATACTGGAAATGGAATGATATTGATAATAATACCCAAAATAGAATATCCAAAATAATCACAGGCGAGTATGATGAGGAAATTAAGGATATAGTTCGTGAAAAGTCTATTGCTTTAACTAATGAAAACGATTTTCAAGGTTTACAGTTATGGTTGGCTCAATATCTTGTTTATGGGCGACATTCAGAAGCAGATATTGCAGGAAAATGGCATTCGGTTGCTGATTTAGAAAAGTATTTGAATGAGTTTAAACAGCATTCCTTACGTAATCCGATTGTAGAACAAATAATTACGGAAACTTTACGGGTAGTGAGAGATATTTGGCGAAAATACGGACAGGGAGCAGAAAACTTTTTTAGTGAAATCCATGTTGAGCTTGGACGTGATATGAAGAACACTGCTGACGAAAGGAAAAAAATAGTTAATGTTGTAACAGAAAATGAGAATACCAATTTGCGAATCAAAGCATTATTAATGGAATTAAAGAATAATTCTGATGGCAAATTGGAGGTTGAAAATGTCCGTCCTTATTCACCCACGCAACAGGATATTCTGAAAATATATGAAGAGTATGCAATTAGCACTGGGCTTGATAACGAAAAGGATGAAAAGGTAAAGGAAGATATAAAGAAAATAAGCAGGGTTGCACAACCCACAACGACAGAGCTACAACGCTACAAACTATGGTTGGAGCAAAAATATTGTTCTCCATATACGGGTAAGGTCATCCCGTTAGGGAAGCTCTTTACCGAAGAATATCAGATTGAGCATATCATTCCAAAATCTCGTTACTATGATGATAGTTTCAGTAATAAAGTAATTTGTGAGGCCGCTGTAAATAAATTGAAGGATAAATGTTTAGGGTTGGAGTTTATAAAAAACTACCATGGGCAGATTGTGGAAACAGGCTTTGGACAAAAAGTAACTATCTTTGATGAGGAAGCGTATCAGAATTTTGTAAAGCAGCATTATGCTTATAATCGTTCCAAGAGGACAAAGCTTCTATTGGAAGAAATACCTGAAAAGATGATAGAACGCCAAATGAATGATACACGTTACATCAGCAAATTTGTTCTCCCTCTTCTGTCAAATCTTGTACGTGCAGAAGAAAATGACAATGGAGTAAATTCAAAAAATGTACTTCCTGTAAATGGCAAGATTACAACTATGTTGAAACAAGATTGGGGGTTGAATGATGTTTGGAATGATTTGATTCTTCCTCGTTTTGTGCGGATGAATGAGTTGGCAAAGACTATCGCATTCACCAGTTGGAATGAACAACATCAAAAATATTTACCTACTGTTCCATTAGAACTATCAAAAGGGTTTCAAAAGAAGCGTATTGATCATCGGCATCATGCAATGGATGCTTTGGTAATAGCCTGTGCAACTCGTGACCATGTCAATCTGTTAAACAATAAACATGCAAATACAGATACAATTCGATATGATTTACAACGAAAATTACGATTGTTTGAGCGAGTGACATATATTGACCCGCAAACAAAGAACAATGTAACAAAAGATATTCCGAAAGAATTTAAAAAGCCATGGGATAATTTCACTGTTGATGCCCGTAATGAATTGGAAAAAATTATTGTTAGCTTTAAACAAAACCTGCGTATAATTAATAAGGCAACCAATATATATACGAAATATGAAAACGGTAAAAAGATAAAGGTAGGCCAGAAAGGTCTTAATTGGGCAATTCGTAAACCTCTACACAAAGAAACTGTATTTGCAAAAGTATCACTTCGTAAAAGAAAAACCGTGCGTTTGAGTGAGGCTTTAAAAGATTGGAAAAAGATAGTCGATAAAAAGCTAAAACAAGAAATAAAACGGCTTACCTGTCAATATGGTAAATTTGATGTGGATACAATCTTGCGATATTTTAAAGATCGGAAGTACCAGTTTGGAGAAGTAGATGTATCAAAAGTAAAAATGTATTATTTTGATGAAGAAAATGCGGCGGTGCGAAAAAATGTAGATACATCTTTTACAGAAAAGTTTATTCAAGGATCTGTAACAGACACTGGCATACAAAAAATCTTGCTTAATCATTTAGAGGCAAAAGGGAATAAGGTTGAAATTGCGTTCTCTCCTGAAGGTATTGAGGAGATGAACAAGAATATCATTCAGCTTAATGAAGGGAAGTTGCATCTTCCAATATTTAAAGTTCGTGTTTATGAAACAATTGGTAATAAATTCTCTGTTGGAGTAAAAGGAAACAAGAAAGACAAATATGTGGAAGCGGCAAAGGGAACCAATTTGTTCTTTGCTATATATGTAGATGAAAATGGTATTCGTTCTTATGAAACTATACCTTTAAATATCGTAATAGAACGTTTAAAACAAGGATTAAGTGTGGTTCCGGAAAAAAATAGAAAGGAACATAGTCTATTATTTTATTTATCTCCTAATGATTTGGTATATGTGCCTATAGAGGATGAACGAGAAAACATTCACGCTGTTAATTTGGACCAACTTAATAATGAACAACGGAAGAGAATTTATAAAATGGTAAGTTGTACAGGTTCAGAGTGCCATTTTGTTCCTTATTATGTAGCAAGTCCTATAGTAAACAAAGTTGAATATTCGTCATTGAATAAGATTGGAAGGAGTCTGACTGGCGAGATGATTAAAGACGTTTGTATAAAACTAAAAGTTGATCGATTAGGAAATGTTAAAGGAATATCTGGCTTATGAATAAAAACAATAACACCCCAATTCCCTCTGATTTCTTTCTTTACAAAGACAGTAATGGAGAAGTGAAAGTCGAAATCTATATTTTTAATGAAACAGTTTGGCTGACACAGGATAAGATTGCGCAATTGTTTGGAGTAGATAGAAGCGTAGTGACAAAACATTTGAAGAATATCTTTCAAACGGCTGAATTGCAGGAGGATTCAGTTAGTGCAAAAATTGCACTAACTGCTGCTGATGGTAAAAAGTATCAAACGAAGCTATACAATCTTGATGCTATCTTATCCGTAGGCTACCGTGTCAACAGCATTCAGGCCACACATTTTAGAATCTGGGCAAACAGCGTACTGAAAGAATATTTGATTAAGGGTTTTGCCATGAACGACGAGCGATTAAAAAATCCACAAATGCTATTCGGCAAAGATTATTTCGAGGAGCAATTGGCTCGTATTCGTGATATTCGTAGCAGTGAACGTCGTTTTTATCAGAAGATAACTGATATTTATTCGCAATGTAGTGCTGATTACGAAGCTGGTAGCGAGGTGACAAAGACGTTTTTTGCAACTGTTCAGAATAAGTTGCATTGGGCAATTTCCGGACAGACGGCAGCGGAGATAATTGTTGCCCGTGTGGATGCAGAGAAACCTAATATGGGATTGACTACTTGGAAAAATGCGCCTAACGGGATGATTCGTAAACCGGATGTATCCATCGCAAAGAACTATCTCAATGAAACTGAAATGGATGATTTGAATCGTATTGTTTCGATGTATTTGGATTATGCAGAACGTCAAGCGAAAAAAGGACAGGTGATGTATATGAAAGATTGGGTGAAGAAGCTAGATGCATTCTTGCAATTTAACGAAGAAGCGGTATTGCAACATAGTGGGCAGGTGAGCCATGAGGTCGCCAAAGCATTGGCGGAACAAGAATATGACAAGTTTCATACTAGGCAACTTCGGAATTACGAATCGGACTTTGATAAACTTTTGAAAGGAATGAATCATGATTAAGAAAACACTTTATTTCGGAAATCCGGTTTATCTGTCGTTGCGCAATGCGCAGTTAGTTATTAAATTGCCTGATGTGGAAAAAGCAACGGCCTTACCGGAAGTATTGAAAAAGCAGGCGGAAGTGACAAAACCTATAGAAGACATTGGCATTGTAGTTTTGGATAACAAGCAAATCACCATCACTTCCGGTGTGTTGGAGGCTTTGCTTGAAAACACTTGCTCTGTAATCACTTGCGATAGTAAGAGTATGCCAGTTGGACTGATGCTTCCTCTTTATGGAAATACAACGCAGAATGAGCGTTTTCGTGAACAATTAGACGCTTCGTTGCCGTTGAAGAAACAACTTTGGCAACAAACTATTCAGGCGAAGATTAACAACCAAGCATCTGTGCTCAAAGATTGTATGAATGAAGAGGTAAAGTGTATGCGCGTGTGGGCAGCTGATGTACGTAGTGGCGACCCTGATAATTTGGAAGCACGTGCTGCTGCATATTATTGGAAATCTTTATTTGCAGATGTTGACGGTTTTACGCGAGATCGTGAAGGTATTCCTCCAAATAACCTATTAAACTACGGATATGCAATTCTTCGTGCAGTGGTAGCACGTGGGTTGGTAATAAGTGGATTACTTCCTACTTTGGGTATCCATCATCATAATCGATACAATGCTTATTGCTTGGCGGATGATATTATGGAACCTTATCGTCCTTATGTGGATGAATTAGTATTTAGCTTGATACAGGAGTATGGAATGGGTGTGGAGCTAACGAAAGAGGTGAAAACGCGATTGCTTATTATTCCGACATTGGAAGTAATAATTGGAGGTAAACGCAGTCCGTTGATGATTGCTGTGGGGCAAACTACTGCCTCACTTTATAAATGTTTCAATGGAGAGCTTCGTCGAGTTGCCTATCCCGAACGGTAATGGATCGTCTTAGTGAATATCGTATAATGTGGGTGCTCGTTCTTTTTGATTTGCCAACTGAAACGAAGAAGGAAAAGAAGGCTTATGCGGATTTCAGAAAGAATCTGCAAAAAGATGGTTTTACGATGTTTCAGTTTTCCATTTATGTACGTCACTGTGCTAGTAGCGAGAATGCAGCAGTACATATAAAAAGAGTTAAATCTTTCCTTCCGGAACTAGGGCATGTCGGAGTCATGTGTATTACGGATAAACAATTTGGGGACATAGAACTTTTCTATGGAAAGAAGGCGCAGAGTGTCAATACACCAGGGCAGCAATTGGAATTGTTTTAGAACACAAAATCTCGCATTAATGCGAGATTTTGTGTTGGAAACAGTCTTCTTTTTTCTTTTCTAATCTTCTTTGTAACTAATTGAATTACATTTTATTATATGAAATGTATTGTTTCCAATGGTTCAAAGATACTAATTTGAAAGCAAATCACAACCACATCACCAATGCCCTGATGAACAAATTATTGTTTCCAATGGTTCAAAGATACTAATTTGAAAGCAAATCACAACTTAACAGATAGCGAACTAGATAATGATAGATTGTTTCCAATGGTTCAAAGATACTAATTTGAAAGCAAATCACAACACCGGTATCTTTCACATAAAAATAGACGCATTGTTTCCAATGGTTCAAAGATACTAATTTGAAAGCAAATCACAACACGTCGTCCGGTGTGATCGCAGCCGTTCCGATTGTTTCCAATGGTTCAAAGATACTAATTTGAAAGCAAATCACAACACCCTATCAAGAAATATCTAGAGGCGCAAAATTGTTTCCAATGGTTCAAAGATACTAATTTGAAAGCAAATCACAACTAGTGAGCTAGCCCGGTTAGACGCTATGAAATTGTTTCCAATGGTTCAAAGATACTAATTTGAAAGCAAATCACAACGTGCGGCTGCCTCGTACATAACCACGTCGGATTGTTTCCAATGGTTCAAAGATACTAATTTGAAAGCAAATCACAACCTCATCGCGGATCAAGTCTAAAAACTCCTCATTGTTTCCAATGGTTCAAAGATACTAATTTGAAAGCAAATCACAACGCCTAGCGGCTTGTACGCGTTCGTCACGTCATTGTTTCCAATGGTTCAAAGATACTAATTTGAAAGCAAATCACAACCAGACAGCTCTACAAAGTTGTTAACGTATGATTGTTTCCAATGGTTCAAAGATACTAATTTGAAAGCAAATCACAACCCATACCTTAGAATATTAAATTGATTAAAATTGTTTCCAATGGTTCAAAGATACTAATTTGAAAGCAAATCACAACGTAAAGCGGGCGGAACGGCTGCGATCACACATTGTTTCCAATGGTTCAAAGATACTAATTTGAAAGCAAATCACAACTTGCGTCTGCTACGGCATCCGCCAACTTGTATTGTTTCCAATGGTTCAAAGATACTAATTTGAAAGCAAATCACAACGAAGGAATGCGAGGAGTACGGAGGTATTGAATTGTTTCCAATGGTTCAAAGATACTAATTTGAAAGCAAATCACAACGTAAAGCGGGCGGAACGGCTGCGATCACACATTGTTTCCAATGGTTCAAAGATACTAATTTGAAAGCAAATCACAACTTGCGTCTGCTACGGCATCCGCCAACTTGTATTGTTTCCAATGGTTCAAAGATACTAATTTGAAAGCAAATCACAACGAAGGAATGCGAGGAGTACGGAGGTATTGAATTGTTTCCAATGGTTCAAAGATACTAATTTGAAAGCAAATCACAACCGGCTATCCCGTGGTCAGTAAACCATTTCATTGTTTCCAATGGTTCAAAGATACTAATTTGAAAGCAAATCACAACTATCGTCACAAAGATATATTATTATACGGATTGTTTCCAATGGTTCAAAGATACTAATTTGAAAGCAAATCACAACCGCTTGCTGTCTCCGATCGCCTAGCCTCGAATTGTTTCCAATGGTTCAAAGATACTAATTTGAAAGCAAATCACAACTACCTGCTGATGTGCGTTTTAAGTCTGGGTATTGTTTCCAATGGTTCAAAGATACTAATTTGAAAGCAAATCACAACCCGTCGGGCGTATGCGCTACGATACGTATAATTGTTTCCAATGGTTCAAAGATACTAATTTGAAAGCAAATCACAACATAAGTATCTTGATGAATCCGAACAAACTATTGTTTCCAATGGTTCAAAGATACTAATTTGAAAGCAAATCACAACCCGTGATCGGGCGTTTACCTTTATCGATTATTGTTTCCAATGGTTCAAAGATACTAATTTGAAAGCAAATCACAACGGGAAGTCAATAATATTTGGCAGAACATGATTGTTTCCAATGGTTCAAAGATACTAATTTGAAAGCAAATCACAACCGTCCCATAGTCCTTCGTCTAACAGCATGTATTGTTTCCAATGGTTCAAAGATACTAATTTGAAAGCAAATCACAACTTGCTTCCGCTACGGCGTCCGCCAACTTGTATTGTTTCCAATGGTTCAAAGATACTAATTTGAAAGCAAATCACAACAGTCCAGTGCTTTAGAAAGGTTTCCTAAGATTGTTTCCAATGGTTCAAAGATACTAATTTGAAAGCAAATCACAACTTGCTTCCGCTACGGCGTCCGCCAACTTGTATTGTTTCCAATGGTTCAAAGATACTAATTTGAAAGCAAATCACAACAGTCCAGTGCTTTAGAAAGGTTTCCTAAGATTGTTTCCAATGGTTCAAAGATACTAATTTGAAAGCAAACCACAACGTGAAGCTTTGAAAAAGGCTTGGTTTCTGGATTGTTTCCAATGGTTCAAAGTTACTAATTTAAAAGTAAATCACAATCCATTCATGCATCTCTTTTTAGTATAAATATGTTATTTCTTGTGATTTAAAGATTGTCATTTTCGTATAAGTATTTTTAAGTTTCCTTTTGTGAGCATTAGACTTAATTCTAGTGTTAAATATTGAGAATGCTCAATCTGTTTCAATTGCTTAGTAATTGGGTTAATAAAGGTGGGTATTCCTTTATATTAACGATAAAATCCCAAATGACTTGACAAACGCTTTTTGATGTTGTATATTTGTAGAACGAAAGAAACAATGAAACGACAAATTAAAACTTTAAAAACGAAATGAGACGAATCTTATCTTTTGCAGTATTAGCTGCATTGTACTTCCCCGGATGTACGACCAGTAAAAATGCAGTGCGTTGTCTGAGCCGATGGATTAAAGACTGTAACCCGTTGACCAAAGAGCTTGTACCGACTGGTTATATGCCGTATAATCATCGTTATTTGACGATGAAACAGTATAAGATTATAACAAAACATCTAGGAGATCCTTATGAGGATTAGGGTATAGACGACCCGAAGAAAAGCTTGAGGCTGCAACCTTTTACAGGATTTGCAGTCTTTTTTGTTGCATAAATTCAATGTAAATCCTTCTGAAAGCTACATTCGGTTTTTTAATAAACTTGGATACCGTTTTTAATAAACTCCTTGAGAACTTATTAGAAACTCAAAAGTCGTTTATGCAGAAAAGATAAACTTTTTTCGGTGTCCTGAAATGAACAGTATGAGAAGTTTCTTTATTAAATTCTTTGTGTGGTTAATAATTGTGACATTTGAGGGCGTTTTATCTAACAAGTATGGAACTTGTGATAATATGTTTCTCAAACTGGTAATGTTGGTAGTAGTGTTTGAGCTGTATTTTGAAATAACTTCCTTGTTGAGAAATTGTGGAGCTTTAACTAAGACTTAATAAGTTTGCTTGAAATTTAGGCAGCTATATACTTTATTGTACAAATGATTATATATAATAAAGTATATAGCCACATATCATTATCTTTAATGACTATACTATATCTTTTAAATTTACCTCTAATGTATTAGCGATTTTTACAAGAGTACCAATAGTGAAGTTTGTTCTTCCTTTCTCTATTCGAATGACATTATTGTATTCTATTTCAAGCTTATCTGCAAACTCTTGAATAGATAGATTCTTACTTTCTCGTAATCTTCTAATTCTAGTACCTATCTCATTTAATGTTTTTTGTTTATCGAGCATAATTTCTGTCATATATGATTGTTTTCAAAGAAAAGTATTTATATTTGCATACCTGCAATCATATATGATTGTATTGTGGATTTTAGTGTTGAACATAAAATATTTAGCAAAGTAATAACAATAAAAAATGATGAAATGGATACTCTTAAATTGCATTCACACTTTGAAAATTTACTGTATGTGGGAAGAAGCGTGCTCACTAATACAAGTAGCCGCATTCAAAGATTGTTTTTTAAAAAAGAGATGTGTATATATGAATACTTGTTTAGGGAGGAAGCAAGTAAAGGCATTGAGATTGTAGTGGACAATGCTGTCTTAGTTTGTGTTTTAGAAAATGATATCTGTAATAAATCTATTCTTTATCTTAATGACTCCACTAATATAACATCTTATATTAATTATTGCAATAGTAATTTTGAATATGATAAACTCCATGATAGATGGATTATGCCTGATGGTTATCTTACCCTTTTTATACCGAATGATGACTTTGAAAAGCGATTTGCATTCGTGCAAACCTTAGTATGAATAAATTTCGTGAAGCCTTTGGATTCTTAAGGGGATATATCTGAACATTAGACAATTTGATTTGTTATTTATATTGTTAAGATGCGTTTGAGAGGATTTTACTTTCATTATGATGTAAAACATCTCTATTTGCCCATTTTTTAAAGGTTACTTTTGACTATATGTCAAAACAAACCTTTATATTTGTATATGTGAAGTTAACCAAAGAAAAAATCACTTATTATTGGCTATGATGAAAAAGGAAATCAAATTCAGTCTTGTTTATCGGGATATGTGGCAATCTTCCGGTAAGTATCAACCTCGGGTTGACCAGCTTGTACGTATAGCTCCATTGATTGTTGAGATGGGCTGTTTTACAAGAGTTGAAACGAATGGAGGTGCTTTTGAGCAAGTGAATCTATTGTACGGTGAAAATCCTAATAAAGCCGTCCGTGCTTTTACCGCACCTTTTAAAGAAGCGGGCATTCAAACGCATATGCTCGATCGTGGTTTGAATGCATTGCGTATGTATCCGGTTCCGGCGGATGTGCGTAAATTGATGTATAAAGTCAAGCATGCACAAGGGGTGGATATCACACGTATCTTCTGTGGACTGAATGAGACGAGAAACATAATTCCCTCCATTAAATATGCTCTGGAAGCAGGTATGATTCCGCAGGCAACTCTTTGTATCACGTATTCTCCGGTGCATACCGTTGAGTATTATGCCCGAATTGCCGATCAGCTGATTGAGGCCGGTGCACCTGAAATTTGTTTGAAAGACATGGCAGGTATCGGTCGTCCGGGTATGTTGGGGCAATTGGTCAGGACTATCAAGGAGAAACATCCGGATATATTGATTCAATATCATGGTCATAGTGGGCCGGGATTGTCTATGGCTTCTATCCTTGAGGTTTGCGAGAATGGTGCGGATATCATTGATGTAGCTATGGAGCCGATGTCTTGGGGCAAAGTGCATCCGGACGTAATCTCGGTACAGGCAATGTTGAAAGATTTAGGTTTTCAGGTTCCGGATATTAATATGAAAGCATATATGAAGGCTCGTGCGATGACGCAGGAATTCATAGATGACTTTCTGGGTTACTTCATGGATCCTACCAACAAATATATGTCTTCGCTTTTATTGAAATGTGGTTTGCCGGGTGGTATGATGGGTTCCATGATGGCAGACTTGAAAGGAGTGCATTCCGGTATCAATATGATATTAAAGAGTAAGAACGAACCAGAACTTAGTCTTGACGATTTGCTGGTAATGCTTTTCGACGAAGTGGAATATGTGTGGCCTAAGTTGGGTTATCCTCCTTTGGTGACTCCTTTCAGTCAGTATGTGAAGAATGTTGCATTGATGAATCTTATGCAATTGGTAAAAGGGGAAGAGCGCTGGACAATGATAGACAACCATACCTGGGATATGATTCTGGGTAAGAGTGGACGTCTGCCGGGTACGCTTGCTCCGGAGATTATAGAATTGGCGAAGTCTAAAGGATATGAGTTTGTCGATACTGATCCACAGTTGAATTATCCGGATGCTTTGGATGATTATCGCAAGGAAATGGATGAGAATGGCTGGGAGTATGGAGAGGATGACGAGGAACTTTTTGAACTGGCTATGCACGATCGTCAGTATCGCGATTATAAGTCGGGTGTTGCCAAGAAACGTTTTGAGGATGAATTACAACATGCTAAGGATGCATCTATGGCAAAGAGTGGTTATTCCGAGGAAGATATCAAGAAGTTGAAACGTGCCAAGGCAGACCCGGTCATTGCTCCTGATAACGGGCAGGTACTTTGGGAAGTTTCCGTAGAGGGTCCATCCATTGCTCCTTTCATCGGACGCAAATATCAGCATGACGAAGTCTTTTGTTATCTTTCTACTCCATGGGGAGAATATGAAAAGATTCTGACTGGATTTACCGGACGTGTGGTGGAAATATGTGCACAACAAGGCGCTACCGTACGTAAGGGAGATGTTATCGGTTATATTCTGCGGAGCGATATCTTTGCGTGAGACTTCTTATAAGAGCTAGGGTATAGAGGGTCTCCAATAAAAAATCGGGCTGCAATCTCGTAAAAGATTGCAGCCTTCTTTGTTTGTAGACATTCAATGTAAAAGTTACAGGAAGGCTTCTAGCTGTTAGGATTTCAATGGCTATCCATTGATAAGTTAGAGTGTTGAATATAGAAAATACGCATTTTATGAAAAAAATAATTCTTTGATATATCCTGTTGATAACTAGCAATATTCTCTTCCGATGATAATTGATTCCAAACGATGAAAGGAGACATAAAGGAGACAAAAGGGGACCGGACGTTTTACGGTTGATATACCTTTGCAGAGTCATTCAAACAAAGAGAATGACAAACAGATAACCTTTATTTTTTTAACCAATTAAACTTTAACAATTATGGGTTTAGGGTACGTAGTAACAAAAAGAGTGTTCGGTTTTGACAAAGACAAAAACGAAAAGTATGTGGCAAAATCGGTTCGTTCTGGTAAGGTGAGTTTTGCAAAAATGTGTCGGAAAGTGAGTGAGCTTTGTGGCGTCCATCGTAAAGTGGTAGATTTGGTCGTCAGTGGTCTGGTGGACAAGATGGCGGAGGATATTGATGATGGAAAGAGCGTGCAGATAGGTGAGTTTGGTATCTTCACTCCTACTATCCGTGCTAAGAGTACGGATGACGAGAAGGAGGTCTTATCCAAGTCGATCGTTCAGAGAAAGATCTTATTCTATCCGGGAAAAATCTTCAAAAATACGTTGGAAGATATGAGTATTACCCGCCGTGCGGAAATTGAAACGGATTATACGGACGGAAGTAGTAATGGGGGGAATAATGGGGGTAACCCTGATTCGGGCGATGATGGCAAAGGGGAAGCACCGGACCCGGCTGCATAATTGGACTGGACTTTGTATTAAAGCAAGCCTTTAATTAGTGAATGCACAGAGAATCGATTCTTAATCGGTAATCTGTGCATTCTTTTTATATGATTTTCAGCTTTTATACTCCTCAAACTTGCAAAATCGTTTCAATCGTTTCACAGAACCTTTCAGGGCCTGTGTTTTCTCCTGAAAGTATGATTTGATTTATTTTCTAACTTCTATATTTGTCAACAGAAACGAACGACAATGAAACATGGTATCTTTATCTTGGCTATTCTTATGGCTTTGTTAAGCCTTCCAGAAAGTGGGTATGCTTCGGTGCCATTTTTTACTGTTGTAAATGATACAATCCGACGGGTAGTGATATATTTTGATGCGAATGAAACGAATGTAAATCCTTATTATAGGGATAATAATCAGGTAATTATTGCATTGGATTCCTTGTTGTCCAGAAACTTGGATACGAAATATATAACAGCGTTAAATGTAGTAAGTTTTGTTTCTCCTGATGGTGACGAGTCTTATAATAAAAGTTTGGTTACTAAGAGAAATAACTCGATAAAGGAATTCTTGAGGCGATATGAATTAGTTAATAATGTTGATAAGATTCATTTTTGTTCAAAGGGAGAGGATTGGTTGGAGTTTCGTAAGTTGGTGGCATCTGACACCAACTTACCCGACCGGGAAGAAGTGCTGATGTTGATCGACTATCATAAGGATGATATCGCCAAAAGAAAGCGACTGTTGCGTAAGCTAAATCGGGGAGCCGCCTACCGATATATGGTTCGTAATGTATTTCCGGAATTGAGGCGGTCTGTTATAACGATTGTCGGGGAAACTGCGATAATAGATAGAGAGGTTTTTGAACCGGTATCTTCTGTCTCCGGGTTGTTTGTTTCGAATCAGGAAGAGGCGCTTCCGAAGAATCAACCTGATAAGCCTGTGGGAGAAAGTGATGATAAACAGACCTGTGAGGTCGATATGTCGGAGGCAGAAGAGCCGGTGAAAAGCCAAACAGTGCTTGCAGTAAAGAACAATCTATTATATGATTTGGCATTGGCTCCGAATATAGAAATAGAAATTCCAATAGGTAAGAGGTGGTCTTTGAATACTGAATATAAATGTCCGTGGTGGTTGAATAGTAAACACGATTTCTGCTATCAGCTCCTTTCTGGAGGGATGGAAGGACGTTATTGGCTGGGAAACCGGCAGAAACGTAACCGATTGACCGGACATTTTATAGGACTTTATGCTGAAGGTGGAATATACGATTTCCAGTTACGTGGAGATGGGTATCAGGGTAAGTACTATGGAGCTGCTGGAGTGACTTATGGATATGCAAAGCAATTAGCACGGCACTTCTCCCTTGAATTCAGTCTTGGCATAGGGTATTTGACAACAGAATATAAGAAATATACTCCTTATGAGGGGGATATTGTATGGACAAATAGTGGGCGTTATAACTTTATTGGTCCTACCAAAGCAAAAGTTTCTTTGGTATGGTTGATAACAACAAAGAGATAGGAGGGCGTTATGCGAAATGCAAGATTCATGCTTCTTGTGCTTCTGTCCTCGCTGCTGATGCTAAACGGGTGTAGCCGTCGCGATATATTGGATGATTATCCTGTAAGTGGGGTAGAAATTTCATTAAACTGGGATGGAGTAACAGATAAATTACCAGAAGGTATCCGGGTTATATTTTATCCGAAAGATGGTGAGGGTAAAAAAGTGGACAGGTACCTTTCGGTACGGGGTGGAGAAATGAAAGTTCCTCCGGGACGATACTCGGTTGTAGCTTACAACTATAATACGGAGTCCATACGTATCCGAGGAGAAGAGTCCTATGAAACGATAGAGGCTTATACAGGAAACTGCAATGGTTTAGGAATTGCAGGAACGGAAAAGATGGTTTGGTCACCGGACTCATTGTATGTGCTGAATATTGATGAACTGAAAATAGATAAGAGTGAAGAGGTGCTTTCTTTGGATTGGAAACTGGAATCGGTAGTGAAGAAATATTCTTTTGCGGTAGAGGTCAAAGGTTTGGAGTATGTAACAACAATCGTAGGGTGTATTAACGGACTATCTGATTGTTACCACATTGGTAAAGGTCATGGAGCATCTTCCTGGCAGCCTATCTATTTTGAGGTGAAGAAAGATGGTAATAAGGTAGTGGCGTGTTTCACAGCTTTCAAGCAGACAAAGGAAATGTCAGTCCCGACACGAATATCAGAATCAGGGAGCGCAACTTCCCGTGGTGTGGTGATATAGAGTTGATCTTGAGATTTATCAGAACGGATAATACGGTGCAAGAAGCAGCGATTGATGTTACTGAAATAATAGAGACACTTGAAGATACTGGAACAGGAGATGATGGAAAACAGGACCCTCCACCGGAGATTGAGTTACCGCCTGATGATAAGATTGAGGTTGATAAGCCAGAGTTACCGCCGAATCCTGATGGGGGTGGAGGAATGGATGGCAATGTTGATGGGTGGGGACCGGAAGATAATGTTGAATTACCTGTGATTTAAAATAGATGTTATAAACAAAATAGAACAATATTATAAACTTTAAAAAATACAGTTATGAAGAAAATTTTATTGGCAGTAACAGCTGCTTTAGCAATTACGAGTTGCTCACAGAATGAAGAATTTGAGAATGCAGGACAGAAAGCGGTCATAAACTTTGAGAGTATAGTTAGTAATGCTACAAGAGCTACGGAGATGAAGCTTCAAGGATTAAAAGATCAAGGTTTTCATGTTTATGCATATAATACAGGTGATGCTGTTGTTGGAACTGGAACTCTTGATAAGTCGATAATAGAGAATGCACTTGTTTCATGGGATTCTGGTACTAGTAAATGGACGTCTGCTACATATTACTGGCCTTCTAAGGGAAATATTCAATTCTTTGCATATTCTTCTTCTAAGTCATTAACATTAACAGCTACTGATACAGATAAATATCCTACATTGGTTGATTATCAAATTGCTGATGCTGCATCTGGACAAGAAGATTTGCTCACGGCTAAGGTAACAAACAAGACAAAAGCAGACTTGAATGTTAGTTTTACATTTTCGCATGTACTTACACAGATTCAATTCGCTATAAAATCAAAACTTGCTGATAATTTAACTTATACTGTATCTAAAATAGAAATAAGTGGAGCAAATAATAAAGCAACATATAAATATGCTGATAATAGTTGGATTTCTTTGGCAGGATCTGCAAAATATACTTATCCTTTGGATGATGTTACTGCAAATAATGCAGTTCAAGGGACAACAACGGGTAAAAATATTGGTACTGAATCTTTAATGTTATTGCCTCAAACATTGACGGCAGGGAAAATATTAGTAAGCTATAGTGTCACTGATAAAAATGGTGATGAGGTGTATGCGACAGGAGCTACTCCTAAAGAAGTTGACTTGAAGGATGCTGTATGGGGAGTAGGTAAAAGTATACGTTATACATTGTCTTTAACAAATGATGCTGCAACTATTGGATGGGATGTTACTGATGTAGATACATGGACTGATGAGGAGCAACAAAAAGAGCCTGAAGCTCCTACAGTGTAATAACTAGTTGTCATAGGAAATATAGAATGCTTGAACATTCCTTAAATTAAGAATTTTGGAGCTTAGTTTTTCAAAACAGAAAAGCTAAGCTTTTTTATTATTTCGAGTAGGTTTAAAAATGGCACAGAGTATTATACTTTATGTCAATTTATTAATTATCCAATGAAATAATAAATAGCCTATGTTTATTTCAGTAGTCATATCACCTGCAGTCAATGTGTATCTGGTGGTTTGTTTTTTCTCTGACCTAATCTATTTTTTACTTTTCTTCCCATTTTTTATGGCTATATGAAATCTTTCATATATTTTGCTGGCAGCATAAACAAATACAAACACAGCCAGCTTATGCCATCTATTTGTCAAGGAACTTGGGATTGTCAAATATGTCCGAAAGCAGTGAGTAATGCTATTACTCATGTTATTTATCAGCGTGGTTTTCATAAACCAGCTCAGAGGTGTGAGGAAAATTTTATTCTTTTCTTGATTAAAGGAGAAATGCTGGTTAATAGTAAGGAATATGCCGGTACCATGCTCAAAGAAGGTGAATTTATACTTCAAGCTATTGATTCTACATTTGAGATGCTTGCCATGCTTGAATGTGAGTGCATCTATTACCGTTTTATTCAACCGGAATTGTTTTGTGATTCTCGTTTCAATCATATAATGAAAGATGTATCACCTCCACTTATCTGTTCCCCAATAAAGATAGTTCCTGAACTACAATATTTTTTGAAGGGTTCCATCACTTATTTAAAAGGAAATAAAGTCTGTCGGGATTTGTTGTCTCTCAAGCGGAAAGAGTTGGCATTTGTGTTGGGGTATTATTATTCTGATTATGACCTTTCGAGTCTGGTGTATCCGCTCTCTAAGTACATCAATAGTTTCCACAACTTTGTTATCCAAAACTATAAGAAAGTAAAGACTGTAGAAGAACTAGCCCAATTAGGAGGGTATACCCTTAGCACATTTCGTCGTATTTTCAATAATGTCTTTCATGAACCAGTTTATGAATGGATGCTGGCAAGGCGTAAAGAGGGTATTCTCGATGACTTGAATAATTCTGCTTATAGTATTTCCGAGATATGCTATAAATATGGTTTTGAGTCCTTACCTCATTTCTCTAATTTCTGTAAGAAATCTTTCGGCGCTTCTCCACGTAATTTGCGTGGACAAAACCGTTCATGATAATTGATTATTAATAATAATCATGATCCATTCATATATAAAGAAATCCCCTGTCGGACTAGCCGGCAGGGGATTCTGTCATTAATCAAATTAAGCTCTCGCTCTCGAAATCTAGCAATTTCTAGTCTTTTAATTTTGCGATGATAAAGTCACGGTTCAAGCGGGCGATGTTGCTGATAGAGATGTTCTTCGGACATTCAGCCTCACAAGCACGCGTGTTTGTACAGTTACCGAATCCCAGTTCATCCATCTTTGACAACATAGCTTTTGCACGACGCAAAGCTTCCGGTTTACCTTGCGGCAGCAAGTTCAACTGGCTAACTTTTGCAGAGACGAACAACATAGCAGAGCCATTTTTACATGCAGCTACACAAGCACCGCAACCGATACAAGAAGCAGCATCCATAGCTTCGTCAGCGATAGGTTTTGCGATCAGGATAGCGTTAGCATCCTGCGGAGCACCTGTGCGTACGCTCACGTAACCACCAGCTTGCATAATCTTGTCATAAGCTGTACGGTCTACCATCAAGTCCTTGATTACAGGGAAACCGGCCGAACGCCAAGGTTCAACAGTGATCGTATCACCATCCTGGAAACGACGCATATAGATCTGACAAGTAGTAGCACCTGTTGCAGGACCGTGCGGGTGTCCGTTGATGTAAAGAGAACACATACCGCAGATACCTTCGCGGCAGTCATGGTCGAATACTACCGGTTCTTTTCTTTCGCTGATGAGCTGTTCGTTCAGAATATCCAGCATTTCGAGGAAGGAAGTATCGCCAGGGATATCTTTCATTTGGTAGGTTTCAAAAGCACCTTTAGCCTTCGGACCAGCTTGGCGCCATACCTTCAGTGTAAATGATATATTTTTATCCATTTTCTTCTAATTCTTTTAAATGTTTAACTTCACCGATTAGCTCTTGTAGTTACGGGTTTGAACCTTGATAGCTTCGTATACCAACGGCTCTTTGTATAATACCGGAGCTTTTTCATCGTCACCTTGATATTCCCAACATGCTACATAGAAGAAGTTTTCGTCATCACGTTTAGCTTCTCCTTCTTCAGTCTGGTATTCTTCACGGAAGTGACCACCACAACTTTCGTTACGGTTCAATGCATCGTAAGCAACAAGCTCACCCATTGTGATGAAGTCGTACAGACGGATTGCTTTGTCAAGCTCTACGTTCATACCTTCTTTGGAACCGGGGATAAACAGATTCGTTTCGAACTCCTTGCGGATTTCTTTCAGTTCGGCAATACCTTTCTTCAAGCCTTCTGCCGTACGTCCCATACCTACATATTCCCACATGACATGACCCAGTTTCTTGTGGATAGAATCAACAGATTCTTTACCCTGGATACTCATGAACTTGTCGATCTTAGCTTGAACTGCTTTTTCTGCTTCAGCAAATTCAGGAAGATCAGTAGAGAAACGAGGAACAGTGATTTGATCTGCCAGATAATTCTGGATTGTATAAGGCAATACGAAGTAACCGTCAGCCAAACCTTGCATCAATGCAGAAGCACCGAGGCGGTTTGCACCGTGGTCGGAGAAGTTACATTCACCGATAGCGAACAGACCCTTGATAGTGGTTTGCAGTTCGTAGTCTACCCAGATTCCTCCCATTGTGTAGTGGATAGCCGGATAAATCATCATCGGATTATAATATTTTACGCCATTAATTTCTTTTGCCAGTTCGCCCGGATTAACGTCAGTGATTTCCTCGTACATATCGAAGAGGTTACCATAACGTTGGAGGACAACATCGATACCCAAACGGTTGATAGCTTCAGAGAAATCGAGGAATACGGCTAAACCGGTGTTGTTTACACCGAAACCGGCGTCGCAACGTTCTTTAGCAGCACGGCTGGCAACATCACGCGGAACCAGGTTACCGAATGCCGGATAGCGGCGTTCCAAGTAATAGTCGCGGTCTTCTTCCGGAATATCACTTCCTTTGATTTCGCCTTTCTGAAGTTTCACAGCATCTTCTTTTTTCTTCGGAACCCAGATACGACCGTCGTTACGAAGAGATTCAGACATCAAAGTCAGCTTAGACTGCTTGTCACCGTGTACAGGGATACAAGTCGGGTGAATCTGAACGTATGCAGGATTAGCGAATACAGCACCCTTGCGGTAGCAAGAGATAGCAGCTGTACAGTTACAACCCATAGCGTTGGTAGACAAGAAGTAAGCGTTACCATAACCACCGGTAGCGATCACTACTGCGTGAGCGGCGAAACGTTCCAATTCACCTGTTACAAGGTTTTTAGCGATAATACCGCGAGCACGTCCGTCAACGATGACAACATCCTGCATTTCATAACGAGTGTACAGTTTAACAGTACCTACGTTTACCTGGCGGCTCAATGCAGAGTAAGCACCCAGCAATAATTGCTGTCCTGTCTGGCCTTTAGCGTAGAAAGTACGTGATACCTGTGCACCACCGAAAGAACGGTTGTCCAGTGTACCACCGTATTCGCGAGCAAAAGGAACACCTTGAGCTACACATTGGTCGATGATAGCGTTGGATACTTCAGCCAAACGATATACGTTTGCTTCACGGGCACGATAGTCGCCACCTTTTACAGTATCGTAAAACAGACGGTAAACCGAGTCACCATCATTTTGATAATTTTTTGCAGCATTGATACCACCCTGTGCAGCGATAGAGTGTGCACGACGGGGAGAATCTTGAATACAGAAATTGAATACTCTGAAACCCATTTCACCAAGTGAAGCAGCGGCAGAAGCACCTGCCAGACCCGTACCCACAACGATGATGTCCAAACGACGTTTATTAGCGGGATTCACCAATTTCTGGTGAGCTTTATAGTTGGTCCATTTCTCAGCCACCGGGC
Organism: Bacteroides sp. D2; assembly: GCF_025147085.1. Lineage (NCBI taxonomy): Bacteria > Pseudomonadati > Bacteroidota > Bacteroidia > Bacteroidales > Bacteroidaceae > Bacteroides > Bacteroides sp. D2. The sequence continues at coordinate 1,713,678 of NZ_CP102261.1, forward strand.
CTTCTGGAATTTTTGAATCTATCTTGATCATAATATTATTTACAATTTAATCATTTACAATTTACTATTTAGCAAGCACCACCACAAATCAGTGTTTTCACAAAGAATACCACTACTACCAGTGCGAAACCGAGTACAACGATTGTAGAATAGATGTTAGAAATACATTTCCAACGATCAATCCATACTTTGTTGTTCCATCCCAGTGATTGCATTGAACTCCAGAAACCGTGAGTCAGGTGGAACCACAAAGCAAACAGCCAAACAAGGTAAAGAACTACGTAAACCGGACAAGAGAAAGTCTGCTGAATGTGATATGCACCGTTAGCAGCATAAGCCAATGTCAATGTATCAGCGTGCATGCCCATGTTGTGCATCAGTTCCGGCAACTGCATTTTTGCCCAGAAGTTGAAGAGGTGCAAACCAAGACCTACGATAACGATAAGACCCAGCACCAACATGTTTTGAGATGCCCATTCTACAGTTTTCGGTTTGTCTGTCACTGCATAGCGTTCGCTACCACGCGCTTTGCGATTCTGCATTGTCAGCCAGAATGCGTAGATAATGTGAATTACGAAAAGAGCAGCCAGTCCTGCGGTAGCCACTAATGCATACCAGTTTGCTCCCAGGAACTCACAAATCATGTTGTAACCATCAGCCGAGATGATCGCAACCAAGTTCATCGCCATGTGAAATGTTAGAAACAGGACAAGGGCGATACCGGTAACGCTCATCACCACTTTCCTTCCTACAGATGAATTACTTAACCACATAAATGATTGAATTTAAATTATTTAATTGTTAGAACTAAAATTTCGACGTTTTACACCTCTTACGGACTGCAAAAATAGGGGAAATAGATTGATTGAGCAAGGAATTAAAGAAATAATTCCTTAATCGACAATCTTTCCGATTTTTTCACCGTCGGCTGCTTTCTTGCGTAAAGCACGTGGAGTGTCGCCAAAAGAGTCTTTGCAGAAGTGCGCAAAGTGGGACAAAGAGTCGAAACCATATCGGTTGCAGATCTCTGTGATTCGCATATTCGTGTGTTGGAGGTCTTCCAGGATGCCTTCCCGTTTTTTCTCCAGAATCCATTCATATACCGGTACGCCGTAGAGGTTTTTGAAAAGACGGCGGAAAGTAGTGGTAGTGTAGCCTCCCAGATGTGCAAATTCTTCGACGTTCTTCACGGTGCCGTAGTTCTGCATAACGAAGTAGTGGAAGCTTTCTGTGTAGGTGCTGATCGGATAGAAGAACGAACTTAGTTGGGGCTGCGGATAGAAATTGGTAATCAGGAACACCAGTTCCTTACATTTTAGGTCGATGTATTTGCTGCAAGGAGATTCTTCGTTGAGGAATTCGGGCATACTGGTGAGCAGATGATACAGCCTTTCACTCATAATCAACGGAGTATAGGTCAGAGGTGTTTCTGTATGTTCTATCACTTCCCGATAGCGGTCCTCGCATAGCAAAGGTAATTCGTTGAACCAGTACACGATGTATTCGACATCCGTAAGTGCCAGTATTTCAACCTTAGATCCGATAGCTTGCAGGATAAACTGCTTTTCACGCAGTGTATTTCCGGGGTATTCTTCGCTGTTAATCAGTAATTCACCTTTAATCATAAACAGCATACAATTTTGCGTACACTTATCCTTAGGAATATGTTCTCCCTTGGGTAAGTTTCTATATACAAGGATGTTCTCAGTTGCTTTGGGGCATCCAGTACAGTTTGTATATTGTATGCAAAATGAATCTCCTGCCATGAAGTTATGCGTGAATTGTTATTTACGGGGAACAAAGATATAATTTTTTTGCGGAAAACGACATGCTTTCTTTCATTTATGTTTTAGTAGAAAGCTTTGTATGATTGTCTTTATTATAGTGGAATGAATTTATAACTAAAATATGCAACTATATTATGAAGAACAAAAAGGTATTAATAGGAATGGCGGGCATGGCTGTATTGTCTGCCGAAGCTATCGCACAGAAGCCGGTCAATATCGTCCTTATCAACCTGGATGATGCCGGAAACGGAGATTTCTCTTGTCGTGGAGCAGTTGGTTATCAGACCCCACATATTGACTGGATGGCTGCCAATGGGATGGCAATGAACAATTTCTATGCGGTTCAGCCCATTAGCGGTGCTTCGAGGGCGGGGCTAATGACAGGATGCTATCCGAATCGTATCGGATTCGCTTACGCTTTGAATCCCGGTTCCCCTTATGGGATCAGTGCGGAGGAAGAAACGGTTGCGGAGTTATTGCGTGACAAAGGATATGCAACGGCTATTTTCGGGAAGTGGCATCTGGGAGATGAGAAAAAGTTTCTTCCGCTTCAGCATGGCTTTGATGAATATTACGGTTTGCCTTATTCAAATGATATGTGGCCTCGCCATCCTCAATATAAGTTTCCAGATCTTCCTTTAATTAAAGGTAATGACATCATTGGTTACAATACCGATCAGACACGGTTGACTACTGATTACACCAATTATGCGGTCGATTTTATTCACCGCAATGTGGATAAGCCGTTCTTCCTGTATCTGGCTCATTCCATGCCGCACGTACCATTGGCGGTATCCGATAAATTTAAAGGAAAAAGTAAACAGGGATTATATGGAGATGTGATGATGGAAATAGACTGGAGCGTGGGAGAGATTCTCCGAACCATCCGTGAAGAAGGAATAGAGGATAATACCATGGTGATTTTAACGTCGGATAACGGTCCATGGGCTAATTACGGCAACCATGCCGGTTCGTCCGGCGGATTGCGGGAAGCGAAAGCAAATACCTTCAATGGAGGCACCCGTGTTCCTTGTTTCTTCTACTGGAAAGGGAAGATTCAACCGGCTACCGTATGTAATAACTTGTATTCCAATATTGATATTTTGCCTACTCTGATAGAAATAGCGGGAGCCGCGAAACCCAAACGGAAAATAGACGGAGTCAGTATGTTGCCTACATTGACGGTGGACCCGACAATTGCGGTTCGCAAATATCTTTGTTTCTATTATCATAAAAACTCGCTGGAGGCTATTACTGATGGAAGTTATAAACTGGTGTTCCCTCATAAATATGTGTCCTATGACGGACAGATTCCCGGTAATGACGGACTTCCGGGAGCTCTTGGAAAAGGAGAGGTGACGGAGTGTGAGCTGTATGATCTGCGACGGGATATGGGAGAGCGTACGAATGTCGTCACTCTATATCCGGAAGTGGTGAAAGATTTGACGAGAGAGGCGGAAGTGTGGCGCGAAGAACTTGGCGACGACTTGACGGGACATCCGGGGAAAGCACGTCGGGAAGCAAGTAAGTCGGACAAGGTGAATAAATCAGCGAAGCCGGGCAAGGCAGCCAAGTAAATCTGAAGAAATATGGTTAAAACTAAGTTCCATCGGTGTCTCTTTTTCCCACATATCTTATTGGTGTGGATATTTCTTCTTTTTTTCACGGCAGATTCTATGGCATCGGTTTCGTATCGGAATTTGATTCCCGAACCGGTATGTGTGATAGAAAAGGAAGGAGCTCCGTTTGTTTTTAACGACCAGACAAGGATCATCTGCTCCGGCAATCATCCCGAGTGGAAACGTATAGTAGACTCTTTAATCCCGTATTTATCAGAGATGGCAGGTCGCGAGCTATCTGTCGGGAAGATGAAGAAGTTTGTGGAGAGTAATGTTATTTATTTTATGTTGGAACCACAGGTACGAAAAGAAGGGTTCAGACTGAAGATAACAGAAGATAAGCTGTATATTGAAGCATCAGATGGGGCAGGAGCTTTTTATGCCGTACAGTTGTTGCGAGAATTATCGCTTTCGGCCTCGGATCAGCAAGGCGAATGTAATAAAGAAGTAAATGGAAAGAAGTGGGAATTGTGCTTTCCTCCCGTTGAATTGGAAGACTATCCTTCCATGTCATATCGGGGAGCCATGCTTGACGTGAGCCGCCATTTCTTTTCGGTCGATCAGGTGAAACGCTATATTGATCTGTTGGCTTTCCATCGCTTGAATCATTTTCACTGGCATCTGACGGACGATCAGGGATGGAGAATTGAAATAAAGAAATATCCGAATCTCACAAAGGTCGGTGCATGGAGAGGGACGGATAATTATGGTGGATATTATACCCAAGAGGAGATAAAGGAGGTAGTAACCTATGCCTCCGAAAGGTATATAACGATTATTCCGGAAATAGATATGCCGGGACATACCCAGGCTGCATTGGCGGCGTATCCTGAACTCGGTTGCAGGGGAACTTCTTACGAAGTGGCTACGGAAGTAGGCGGTGTACATAAGGATGTGATGTGTATGGGCAGTGATTTCACTTTTCCTTTTGTAAAAGACGTGTTGAAAGAAGTGGCGGAATTATTTCCGGGACCTTACATTCATATCGGAGGGGACGAAGTTCCTAAAGACCGTTGGAAGGAATGCAATGCCTGTCAGAAAGCCATTAGGGAACATGGTTTGAAGAATACAAAACTGCATACAGCAGAAGAACGGTTGCAAAGAACTTTTAATGAGGAAATAGCGGTCTATCTGCATGGACTGGGTAAACGAATGATAGGCTGGGACGAAGTACTCGCAGATGATTTGAACCGGGAGGTTATTGTTATGTCCTGGCGGGGATTGGGACGTGCCACGGCTGCCATTCGCAAAGGACATGACGTAATTGTATCTGCTGATTCTCATTTATATTTGAACCATTACCAAACGATAAATTCAGAACAGGAACCTCGTGCAACCGGTGGACTGGTAGAAATGAAGAAGGTATTCGAGACTCCTTTTTTCTCTCCGCAACTGACAGAAACGGAGCGGACACAGGTGCTGGGTGCGGAAGCCTGTTTGTGGAGTTCATTCGTTGATGATGACTCAATCCTGGATTATATGCTTTTACCCCGTTTGGCTGCTTTCGCAGATGCAGTCTGGTGTGAGGGGAGACGTGGCACTTACAATCATTTCTTGCAGCGTCTGCCCTCGCTGCTTCGTTGCTATGAGCAGTTAGGATATGGTTATGCCCGTCATTTTTTTACGATTTCTGCTACTTATACATCTGTTCCTGATGATAAATGTCTTGTCGTCTCGTTGGAGAGTCTGCCTGATACGAAAACTTATTATACGCTGGATGGTAGCCAACCGACAAAAGGCGCTTTTCTGTATGAGAATCCCCTTCGGATAGATAAAAGTTGTATCTTGAAAGCCGTTTCTTACTTGCCGAGTGGGCTTGCCAGTGACGAACTAAGCAAAGAAGTGGTGGTAAACAAAGCGACATTTAAACCGATTCATCTACAAAATGCTCCTTCGGAACGTTATCAGGGAGAAGATGGAAAAGTATTGGTAGATGGTGTCCGTAGCATCAATTTCCACAATACGGGCTTGTGGGTGGGCTATCATGCTGCTGATATGATTGCAACTATTGATCTTGAATATCCGCAGGAGATTAATGCGGTGGAAGTTTCGGCTTTGACAGATTTAAGTGCATGGATTATGGGGCCACAGTCCATTTCTGTTTATATTTCTTCGAATGGAAAGAGATATAAGATGGTGGCGCATAAAACCTATCAGGCATTAACAGATGCGATGGGAGAAAAAAGTAGTGATTTGCATCGTCTTTCGTTTAAAAAAAGTGCTTCTGCCCGTTTTGTGAAAGTGATAGCTGTGCCTTTTAAAGGATTGCCTAAAGGACATTCCGGTGAAGGGGAACCGCCTTTCTTATTCGTAGATGAGATTCGGGTACATTAATTATTTGCGCGGGCTGCATAAACAACTTGTACGACACCCGGGTCTCAAGGGCATTGACACCCGGGTGTTGATATGCTTGACACCCGGGTGTCAGTACTACCAAGACCCGGGTGTCAGACAACTCATTTGTGCCTAATTATATTTTCTTACTTGTAGTAGAACTTTTCGAGGACTGTTTGCATTTCAGGATACTTATCATCCGTATCTCCTGTTTCTTTGCGAAGTCTCAATAAATCTTTCTTCATTTGTTTGATGATTGATGCGTACTTCGGATCATTATAAAGATTATGATTCTCGTGCGGGTCATTCTGCAAATCGTAGAAATCCCATGCAGGTGTAAATTCGAAGTTTTCCGTGTCGGTCATGCCCAGATTCTTTGCATAGTAGAAAATGAGCTTGTATCGGTCTGAACGGATGGCAAAATGTGCCGGACGAATGGCATGATTGGTCCAGTAGCGATAATAGATTTCTTTTCGCCAGTCTGACGGGGTCTTTCCTTCGAGGTTGTCGACAAAGCTGCGTCCCTGTACATTATCCATCTTTACTCCGGAGAATTCTGCCAGTGTCGGTGCAAAGTCGACATTTAATACGAGGTCTTTCAGACGTTGTCCTGCAGGAATCTTTTTGGGGTAGCGAATCACGAAAGGCATACGGGCTGATTCTTCATAGAACATTCGTTTGTCGAAGAAACCATGTTCGCCTAAGAAATAGCCTTGGTCGGATACATACACTACGATGGTGTTATCGGCAATTCCCATTTCGTCCAGTGCTTTCAGGAGTTTGCCGATGTTGTCGTCGACGGTGGCTCCACAACGCATATAGTCACGGATCAGTTTCTGATAAGCTGCTCGTCTGGCGGTGGTTCGTTGCATACCTTCCGTGCTGAATGGTAGTCCGGGATAGCGGCACCACCATTTGTCGGGATCTTTCGAAGCTGTTCGCCAGCGGCGTACCAGCTCTTCCAGTTTTTGTCCGATAAAAGAACGTCCGTTTGTTTCCGGTCCCCAGTCCAACAGGTTTTCCGGTTCGGGGAAAGTGACGCCGTCGTAAAGATGTTCCATACGTATCGGATAATCATAAGGTTCGTGAGTGGCTTTGAAGTGGCAGCACATCAAGAAAGGTTGTTTTCCGTCCTGCTGTTTCATCCACCGGATTGCTTTTTGTGTGACGAGATCGGTAGAGAAACCAAGTACCCGTTGACCAAAGTTTCGGTTGCCCGGCCAAGGGTCAGTGCTTTCGATGAAAGTCGGATCACGATATTCTCCCTGGTCGTGGAAGATGGAGTAGTAGTCGAATCCCTGTGGTTGTGACTTGATATGCCATTTTCCGACAAGTCCCGTATGGTAGCCGTTGGCTTGCAGGACGGTTGCCAGTGTAGGGAGCGAAGTGTCCAATGAATCTGCCAGTGTGTAAAGTCCGTTCTGGTGACTGTATAGTCCGGTCAGGATGCTGGCACGGCTGGGGGCAGAGATAGAATTGGTGCAGAAACAATTATCGAGGACTACACCTTCGTTGGCGAGCCGGCGGATATTGTTGTTATAGGCATAATCTGCCAGTACTCCACCGTAAATACCCCATGCTTGCGAGGTATGGTCATCGCTTAGAATAAAGAGAATGTTGGGACGTTGTTCGTCCTTTTGTCGGTTTTCTTGTCCGGCTGTTTGGGCATTCAGGATTTGAGTAGCTGTTCCTGCTGTCAGAATCCCAGTTAATAGTAGTTTATTCATAAATATATAATTGTTGCATTTCTTTAAAAGTCAGTTTATGACCGTCCTGCCACCAGTTAGGATCGTTCAGGTTGCAGAAATCACCTTCCTCTTCCATGCGGAAAGCTAGTTGCTTTTTTAATTTATTCGCTTCTTCTCTCTTTTCGGTCAGTAAGTTATGCATTTCCAACGGATCTTTTTGAAGATCGAACAGTTGTTCGGTTATCTTTCCATTTACGTGATAAATGATGTATTTGTAGGAGTCGTTGACAAATGCCCGCTGGATGTTGGAGTAAGCTAGGAACAGCTCTTTACGGTGCGTTGTCCCAGAGTCTTCCAGTACGGGATAGAGCGACTGGGCGTTCATGCTTTCCGGCAGGGGAATATTTGCCAGCTCGCAGAGAGTCGGGGCGATGTCGTGCAGATAGCACAGTGATTGATTCTTTTCTCCTTTCCGGTTTTTGTATGAAGGGGCTATGATGGTGAGCGGCACTTTGACGCTATGGTCATAGAGGTTCTGTTTACCCAATAAGCCGTGTCGTCCTACTGCCAGTCCATTGTCTGAGGCAAAGACGACGATGGTGTTTTCTGCTTGTCCCGTTGCGCGCAATACTTCCATGATACGTCCTATCTGTACATCCACTTCACTTATCATGCCGTAGTAATCGGACAGTTCTTTTTGTACCTGCTGTTCGGTGCGTGGTGCCGGTAGCAGTAATTCGTCGCGTACTCTCATTTCACCGTTATTAAACGGATGTTTGGGAAGAAAGTTGCGGGGGACATCCAGTGTGTCGGGGCTATATTTCCGACCGTAGTTGGGGAGTTGGTTGCGCGGATCGTGTGGAGAGGTGAAAGCCACGTAAGCCAGGAAAGGTTGTTTATCTCCTTTTTGCTTTTGAAGAAACCGGATGGCTGCGTCTGCATACATTTTGGAAGAGAATTCTTCTCCTGTGAATTTTGTTTTCGGTCCATATACCCCTGTGGAGTCGTAATGGTTGAGGTGTGGCGAACAGTGCCCGTTTTGTTCATAAGGATGCATTCCACCGAAATAGATGTTGTCTCCCTCCTGAAAGGAACGGTTGAATGCGGCTTTGTCCGAGTGCCATTTTCCGGTGGCAAAGGTACGGTAACCATGTCGGCGGAATTGTTGCGGGAAGGTGGTATGTGCTTTCGGAATTTTCATACCATCGGATTGAATGTTGTATAGTCCGCGCCCTGTCATGAGCATGGCCCGGCTAGGCATGGACAAGGCTCCGCATAAAGCACCGTTAGTGTACGTGTTTGTGAATGTGACACCTTCGGCAATCAGGCTGTCGATGGCGGGTGTATATACATCTTCGTTTCCCAAAGCATGGATGGAAGACGCCTGCAGGTCGTCCGTCAAGATGAAAAGTACATTGGGCTGTTGAGGGATCTCTTTGGCAGTCGATTGACACTCGGCGGTTAATGGGCTGAATGCCAACGATAGACAGCAGGATATAAATGAATACTGGATGGCTGGTTTCATGTTAACAATGGTTGTATTGTTCTATTTAAAAGTGTCTTATAATGTTTTAGACGCGAATTAAGTAGGTAAACGAATTGACGAAATCCGCAGAGGCTACTTAATTCACGTCTAAAGATAGTGAATGTTATTTATATAATACAGTTTCTTTACAAAAAAACTTCATTTATTCAGAATGGATGCTTCTGATAAAGTGGATTAGTTTTTCTTTGTGAAACATTGGTCGGCTCTCCATTCTGTGATTGAACCTGTAGCTATGGTGGCATCATTCTTGTTGCCGGAACTGTCATATACAACATTACCTTGACCCTCGTCCATTTTCCAATAACCGATGAGGCTTGGACTGACTGTGACAGGTCCGCCCATATTACTCTGAATTTCCGCTTGTGTGAGAACCCTGTTCCACAGCCGGACTTGTCCCATCATGTGTTCATTTGAAGTGTTGCCATTAAAGAATGTGATTGATGTGATGTCAGCAGGTACACCGGTGGCTTCTACATCTTGCACTTTCTCGCCGTTTGCGTAGAAATGACATTTGCTTTGGTCGTATACCATGGCTACATGTGTCCAGGTTTTCTTTTGGAAATTGAATTTCGTGAAAAATCCTTTGTTGTTTTCTGCGCTCTTACCAAAGATATTGATTTGCATCTGATCTTTCGTAATCTGGTTATTGGCATTACCCAAACGAATGTAGAAGGCAGAACAGTCGATGACACATTGGTTGTTATAACCGAAATCGGCCATCCATATCCAAAATTCTATCGTGAAATAATCCATCGAGAGAGTTGTCACGTTCTCAGATTTGAATCCCCCTCCTCTACCCAGGTAAGGAGTAAACTGAGTCCATGGTTTATCAAGTAATAAAATGTAACTGGCTCCCTGTATCTCTTCTTGGACACTGCCGTCGCTTATCACTCTGATAGGCAATGCATATTTCACTCCTTCGGCAGCTTCATAAGGACTGATAGTTACTACAGTCGGTTTGGCCATAGTCTTTCCGCTTTCGATAATGACCTCTTTTTCAAACGAGTACTTGTCGGCTGGTAATACAGCATAGTCAAGTTTCATTTTCTTGTTGTATTCTTGTAGCAGACTTTCATCTACTGCCAGTGTGGCTTGAACATCTTTCCCCATAATGTCGCCTATGCGGACTGTGAAGTCTGTCACTGTTTTTTCACTGACGTTGATGGGCAAGCTCTTTACATTCTTGAAAGCAGCTTCATTGATGTAAATACGGTTCTCTATCGGTTCATATTCTTGCTTACAGCCCATTAAGGCTATAAGAGTGAATGCTCCGGCAAATAATGTATATATTTTATTCTTTCTCATATCATTTTATTTTTTGGCAGGGTTCATGATTTGAATAGCTTGACGCAAGTATTTGTAATTCCTGGAATACTCGTACTCCATGTGGAAACTTCCTATTCCTCCTTTACGGCCTTCGTCTGGATTCCAGTAGGCCATTCCCAATAGTGAGGGTATCGTTCCCCGTTCGGGATCTTTGAAATTCACCCCGCCATTAGCGGCGTAACTTTCAAAGTTCTCGGTGACAATGAAACGATTGGAACCTATATACTGCTTTACCCGGTCAAATCTTTCTTGTAATCTGGTAGGGGAACCTGTTGCGTATGCTTGTGCTACGGCGTAATTGGCGTGCTTCCATCCTTCTTCAGTGATAAGATGCACAAAGCCGTCTACCATGATGATTTTGTCTGTCCCGATTCTTTGACGGGTTTCTTTTAATAAGGCAGTCATGTTGTCCTTATCGTAAAACAAGTCAGAACCACTACATTCATGGTCGAAATCGATTCCATCGTAACCGTATTTGTGAATAGTGTCTGCTATCGCTTGTGCAGCAGCCGGAATATTAGCGGCGATATTTTCAAATTTCCCGGGGAGATTTGCCATATTGTGTGAGAAAACAGTGAATACAACCCGTGTACCCAGTACTTCTTGAACATATTTCAAATCTTCTTTTTGATAATCTGTCAGACTACCGTAGGGGCCCCAAATGGAGACGATATCTACACTGTCAGGGATACTTTTCAGACTGTAGTACAAGGAGGCTGCACCCTGATTTGACCAACTTCCGAACCATCCGAATGAAAGGGCATGGTCGCTCTTCTTGTACTCTCTGAGTGCTGCATAATATTCTTCACCCAATGGCTCCGGTTCGAAGTTCTTGGCATCCATATCAGTCCAGTCATCACAACTAAAGAAATTAGTTGCCAGGAATGCTGCAAATAATATAATGAATATTTTTTTCATGTTGTTTTTATTTTTAATAATCAATCAGATTAGTTTTTCTTAGCCCACCATAGGTCGGTAGCATCTGTGTCTTGTCCGTTCGACAGGAAAGAACAAGCTTCTGTTACATTATTCCCATTACTTGCGTATTCGTCTTCAGAGAAACGCAGACGGCGTTGCTGGCGTTCTTTCGTGACACCTTGTGTAGAGAGATTGTCATAGGCAGGGAACACGGCAGGATATCCGGTACGACGGAAATCAGCCCAAGTTTCATTTCCAATCGGGAAGTTGGCAATCATTTTCTGTGTCAGAATACGTTCCAGGTTCTCTTCTTTGGCGCTGGTGGTAGTAGCAGGATTCCAGGCTACCGGTAATTTGCACGGATTGGTGTAATTATAAGCAGAGTTCAACGGGCATATATAATCTGCCGGAACATTAATGCTGTTAGCTATGTATGTATCAGCTCCTGATATACTGTGTTCGTTGAATGATAACTGGATGCCTTTTTTATAGAATTCTTCTGCTGTTCCTCCCATAGTCCATCCTTTCAAGGCACCTTCTGCTCTTAAGAAGGCTACTTCGGCAGCGTTGAATATCAGCATAGGAGTCTTGGTTTCTACTTTGACTGTGGAATAGGTGGAGAACATACCGGTTGTGATACCACTGATTCCCGAACGCACGCCGAGATACTCGTAATCAGGAGATACTGTTGTCTTGGTGAAGTATGCTTCACGGCGCGGGTCACCATATCCATTCATGAAAGAGACGATACAGGCATTGGCACGAACTTCGCCCCACGAATTGACGCTTGCGAGTCCGTTCTTGAAGTTGGTTGATCCAATATTGTCGTAAGCATCGCAATCATTGCTGTCCATCACCCCATACGGATGTGCTACGGCTTTTTCTGCTATTTCTTGTGCATATTCAGGAACAGCATTGCTGATACGGATAGCTATGCGCAACTTCAGTGAGTTGGCAAATTTTATCCATTTTTTATAGTCTCCCTGATAGATGCGGTCTTCTGTGGTCAGTTCGTTAAAACTTGGGTCGGTATTCATTAGGGAAGTAAGCACATCAATGCTGTAGTTCAAATCATCAATCATTGCCTTCCAAGCCGCTTCTTCATTGTCATATCCTACGGAGTACTGTCCGCTTTCCACCTTAGTATAAGGAAGCGGCCCTTGCATGGAGGCGATAATCTGCATGATGTGTACCCGCATGATTTTGGCAAGTGCATAATAATGACCTGATGCTTCTGAAAAACGTTCGATGGAGAAATAGTTAGGGTAGAAATTTTTGAAATACCAGTCAACAGACCATTTATTCCAGGCGTCATCTACGTTATAGGTATAGAAGTGCTGGCTCCTGCTCCAACTGCTGGTTGGAGTCAGCATACCCCCGAATGGCCCTGCCCAGAAAGTAATATTGCGCTGGGAGGGGTTTTCTTCTGTGGAAGACATACAAGTAATGAGCTGTGCAAATAATAACCGGGAGTTCAATACAGGGGGCTGGTATTGGTTGGTGTTATAGTCCTCAAATTTTCCTGTACAATTGCACACGAGTAGTACCAGTAGTACTGAACATATAAATTGAGTTATCTTTTTCATGGTTCTTCTCTGTTTAGAAATTAAGTTTTACGCTAAATCCGATGTTACGTGTAGTAGGCTGCATAAAGTAATCATAACTTTGATAGTAGTTAGATTGTGTTGATGCAGTTGCTTCCGGGTCGAAAGGCGCTTTACAATAAATCATCCAAAGATTCTTGCCGACTAATCCGACAGTCATCCTGAGTTTGTCACGGAACCATTTTTGAGGTAATGTGTAACTGAGGTTCAGTTCAGACAAGCGTACGTTGGTAGCACTGTATGTATAATAAGCGGCGTATCCTTTTACTGTATCGAAATATTTTTCAGTGTCTACATATCCGTAATTGGTGAAGATACCACCGGCATCGCGATAGTCGGCGGTTACTTGCGAAACTCCATACTGGTCGAGCGTGCTCTGTGTGCCTGACAAGGCAATACCGCCGAATCGTGCAGTCAGTGTCACTCCCAGGTTTACACCTTTGTATGAGAAGTTGTTGCTCCATCCCATGTTTGATTTCGGCAGGATAGAGCCCAGTTTGAATTCCTCAACGGATTCGATTTCAATTTTTCCTTCTTGTGAAACGTAGATGTTGTTATTGCCATCCCTCTTGATGCGGTGAGTGGCGTACACGTCGCCGATAGAGCCACCTTTGTATAATTTGACGCGAGCATCAAGGTTACCCAGTTGTCCCATTTCATAATTGTCCTTGGTAATCGGTTCTCCGGTCATCGGATTCACGGAACCCTCGGTCAATTTAATGATTTTATTCTGGTTCCAGGAGAACGTCAGGTTGCTGTCCCAAGAGAATCCACCCCATTTGTCACTATAACCTAAAGCGATTTCCATACCTTCGTTGCGGACATTACCACTCTGTATATATGCTTTGGAATATCCGGACGAAACAGAAAGATCGGCAGTAAAGGTTTGATTGATAGTGCTCGACCGATAATAGGTCAAATCAAATGAAAGACGATTGTTCAACCATTTTGAGTTGACTCCGACTTCCCATGAACGGGTCTTTTCTGGTTTTAAGTTACGTACCGGATAGATAGATGTAGATATCCATTTTCCGGAAGCGATATTAAACTCATAAGACGGACGCGTAATGAAACGTTCAAACGAGGTTCCGACTTCTGTATATGAGCCACGTACTTTCAGATATGAAAGCCAGTCCGGCAATTTCACCATACTTGAGATAATTCCCGATAAACCTACGGAAGGATAAAAGAACGAAGAGGCTTCGGAATATGCCAACTGTGATTCCCAGTCGTTACGTCCCGTAACAGTCATATACAGCATGCTTTTGTAACCTACTTCCGCATTGACAAACACGCCTTGTGATTGCTGGATATATCCTGACTGGATTCTCCTGTACTTGGCGGATGTATCTATATTGTGTATGGCAAAGAAGTTGTAAATACCTTCCAGATTACCGCCATGTCCTATTTGCTCTTCTCTCTGATCGTTGATAGATGCACCGATGTTGGCATTGAAAGACCACATGTTATCGTTGAATGTCTTGGAAATATTCAACATGATATCTCCATAGAAGCTGCTGTATGATTTATGAATATCATAGTAGCCACCATAAGGACTGGCGAACTGTTCGATGGTTGAGGCATGACGTTTGTCAGTCGAACGCATATCCGTCTTGTCATATTTCAGACGTCCGGTGATGTCGATTCCGTCAATGATATTCCATTTCAGGGACGCGTTGGTCATGAAACGTTTCTTCTTGTTTTCACGAACAATACGATTCATCGTCCAGTATGGATTCTGTAATTCCATACTTTGCGTGTCGTAAGGCCAGTATTGTTCGTAGATACCCAGTCCTTCGTTGTAACGCTCGTACATACGAATGGCTTCGAAATTCTCTCCGCGCGGGAATAGGTAGAGAGCAGTCAGCGGATTGAAGTAACGTCCCTGTGCTGTCATATTCCTGTCATTCTGGAAAATCAGGTTAGCTCCGAAATCCAATGTAAGTTTGTCATTCAGGAAAGTAGCGGTATTGCGTCCCGATACGTTGTAGCGTTCGTACTTGTTGTTCGGAAGAATACCTGTCGAGTTGGTTGCCGAAACTGAAACGTACGTCTGGTTCTTTGATGTACCTGTGGAGAGTGATACCGAATTGATGGTATTCACACCTGTGCGGAAGAACTTTTCAGGGTCGTAGTTACTGTTTACGACGTCACCCCAACTGGCGAATACACCGTCCTTATTACCATATTTGTTTTGCATTTTGGGCAACATGGTAGGGTTGGAGAAAGTAGTACTGCTCGATACACTGATGTTCGTCTTATCTTTCGTTCCTTTCTTTGTGTTGATAAGTACTACACCCGAAGCGGCGGCATTACCGTAAAGTGCGGCAGCGGCAGGACCTGTCAGCATATTGATTGATTCAATGTCTTCCGGATTAATGTCGGCTACGGCATCACTACCCGGCTGATCTGTCAGTAGCCCTGTATCTGTAGATTCGTTTACTACATTGAACATGGGAATACCGTCGATAACGTAAAGTGCGTTGTTTGATTTAGTAATTGACTTCACGCCACGCATGACTACGCGGGCGGCAGAACCTGCACCCGATGCGGAAGAGTTGATGGTTACACCTGCCACTTTACCGGTCAGCGAGTTCATAAAGTTCGCGTCTTTTACGGTAGTGATATCATCAGAAGATAATTGCTGTACGTTGTAACTCAATGCTTTCTCCGAACGTTTGATACCCAAAGCGGTTACCACTACTTGTTCCAGTGCGGTCGCTTCCTCTGTTAAGGAAATATTCAGTCTTGGCTGACCGTTGAATACGATATTACGAGTTTGATAACCGACATAAGATATCGTTAGTACGTCACCGATATGTATATTTTCCAAACGGAAATCACCATCGATGGAAGTAATCGTTCCTTTACCATCCTTAGTGGAGATAGAAGCACCGATGACCGGTTCCGAGCCATCGCTCACTACGCCCGTAACGGTGTAGGCTTTCTTTTGTTCTTCTGCCGCTTGTTTTTGGAACAGGACGATACGTTTATCCGAAATACGGAAATCAATAGTTGTGTTTTTCAATAGAGTACTTACGATTTGATTGATATTATTCGAAGTAATTTGTATTGAAGTTCTTTGACTTGTATTAATGTCATTGTTGTAAAAGAAAGAGTATTCACTTTGCTTCTCGATACTTTCAAACACTTTAGTCATAGGAGCATTCGTGAAGTTGAGCTGGATGTCTCGCTTGGTTGTCTGTGCGAGCGCAAAACCGGGAATCATTAAAAGTAATATTGCCGCATAAATGCTTTTTTGAAGCGCTTTTATGGAAGTGTGGCAACATTTTTGATAAGAAATTTGGTACTTTCTTAAGTTTGTCATACTTTTATAAATTAGAAATTAAGGATTGTGGCAATGAGAGCACTGCCATGATTTTTACAAAGTCTTGAAAGCGAGGAAATACTGGTACTATTTTCTCGCTTTTTTTTGTGCTTTTACAGTATTATACCATAGGCTTTTCGGTTTTAATGTTTTACAATCTTGTTATTTTAATATTATATTCTTTCCTTTGTATTCATATTCGAACGGAGTACTGATCTGCATAGTCTTTAAGATTGACTCCAATGATTCGTTTGTATAAAACTCTCCGGTGAAAGATTTACCTATCAGTTCATCATTCATAATAATAATCTTTATATTGAATTGTTGTTCCAGGCGTTGGCAGATGTCTAACAGGGGAGTATCGGAAAGTACCCATACATTCTGTGTCCATCGTATCTCGCGACTGGCGTTTGTCAATTCCGTAAGTGATACTCTACCGCTGCTGGTATCATACTTCAGTTGCTGATTGGGCTTCATCAGTATGTTCTTTTTCCCGGTAACGGCTTCAATGGAACCTTCTATCAGAGTTGCCGTAATCTGCGGAACCAGCGTGCTTGCATTTACATTGAACTTTGTTCCCAGTACTCTGATCTTCAATTCCCCGGCACGTACAATAAATGGATGGCGTTTGTCGTGTGCTACATCAAAGTAAGCCTCACCATCAAGAAATACTTCTCTTGATTTTCCTGAAAAACTTTCCGGATAAGTCAATCGGGAGCAAGTATTCAGGTTGATAATCGTTCCGTCGGGGAGTGTTACCTTCTGTACAATACCGGTATTGTTGCTGGCCACAATAAATGCAGGTTCACTATCCGATACGATATTATACAGCCATCCGCTCATTGCGATTAACATAGCCACCGTAGCGGCTGCCATCCATATCCGGTAGCGGTTGGCACGCTGACGGAAAATGTCAATCGAGTTATTGTCGGGTTGAATTCGTGCCATCAGGCGGGAGAATGACTTCTCTGCCGAATGTTCTTTGGGAGGACGGGGTGAATGCAGCTCGATGCCGTCAATCAACTCATCTAATTTGTCAGTTTCTTCTTCTTTTCTAATGCGCATTTTCTTTCGTTTTCTAAAGCTTTATACTATATAGAAAACTGAAGGCGCCAAACTACTAAAAGGAAAAAGCACTTTTTTTTAAAATTTTTCCAGAAATGGCTGAATCGCTTCTTTTATCTTGGCTTTAGCGATTAGAATCTGTCGTTCTACGGTGCAGACTTTTACGTCAAGAGCCTCTGCTATTTCACGGTGGCTCATTTCATCTTCCTTTGCCATCTTGAAAATAATGCGGCAACGTTCCGGCAGTGCAGTAATAGCTTCCTTTACTGCTTTGTGTAGTTCTTTATAGGATAGTTCGTCAAGAGGAGTATGCGTAGAGATGCTTACTTGTAGCTCCGTTTCGGGAATATCGTCTCTTTTCGATATATATCCGCTCTTTAGTACGTTCAGGCATCCGTTACGTATTGCCTGATAAATGTATGGATGGAAATTGGGAATAGAGGTAAGCATGTGTCGATCTTTCCATAAATTATAGAAAACATCTTCCACCACATCTTCCGAAGCGGGTTCTGAACGAAGAAACATCATGGCAAACTGGAATAACCGGTCATAGTAGTGCATATACAACGTACGGAAGGCATCCGAATTGCCTTCAGATACTAATTTTAGTATCTCTTGCTCATTGCTGATACGTTGTGGGTTATTCATAGTTAATAAGTTGCTTATTATACAGTATGCATCTCAGTTTAGTGCACAAAGAAACAGACTTTATTTTGTTTTTCCTAACGTTTTATCAAACGCCCTCCTCTTTTCAGCTTTCATTCAGATACCTTTATGTTGATTTTTGGAAGTAATATAGTGATTTTTGAACATCATTTTGTACAGTTGTTGCCTATTTTTGTGCCTGTAATCCATTA
The DNA here is from genome assembly GCF_025147085.1 of Bacteroides sp. D2. Classification (NCBI taxonomy): domain Bacteria; kingdom Pseudomonadati; phylum Bacteroidota; class Bacteroidia; order Bacteroidales; family Bacteroidaceae; genus Bacteroides; species Bacteroides sp. D2. Next base: position 1,731,750 of record NZ_CP102261.1, read on the forward strand.
ATTATTAATCATTATGCTACTACCGAGAAAATTTACATTTTTCTTTTTTTTGTTGCTTGGCGTATCTATTCATGCACAACAAAACTTCTTTGTAAGTTCTTATGTGCGTGGAAATTTCTACAACCGGGGACGTGTCGCAACTGAAAGTCTGCGGGCAAGTGACGACCTTATTTTCTTGAATGTTCATCCTAATAAAGACGGATCACTTTCATTTGAAAATCCGCGTGCATTTCAAGGAAAAGGGGTGACAACTTGGGAAGGATTGATTAAATCGGTTCGTGCAAAAGTAAAAGGTACAAAAACGAAAATACGTCTGGGAGCTTCCAGTGGCGAATGGAAAGCGATGGTAGCTGATGAGGCTGCTTGTACGGCATTTGCAAAGAATATAAAGACTGTACTGGAAAAGAATAAGCTGGATGGCATTGATCTTGATTTTGAGTGGGCGGAGAATGAGAAAGAATACAAAGATTATAGCCTGGCTATCGTGAAGATGCGGGAGGTGCTGGGAGATCAATATCTATTTAGTGTATCTCTGCATCCTGTTTGTTATAAGATTAGTAAAGAAGCCATTGAAGCCGTTGATTTTATTTCACTCCAATGTTACGGTCCTTCACCGGTTCGTTTTCCGGTAGAGAAATATGATTCGGATATTCAGATGGTACTGAAATATGGCATTCCCAAAGAGAAACTGGTGGCGGGAGTTCCTTTCTATGGTGTGACAAAAGATAATTCGAAGAAGACAGAGGCTTATTTCAGTTTTGTACAAGAGGGACTGATTACGGAGCCTGCACAAAATGAAGTAATATATAAGGGAGAGAAATATGTGTTTGACGGACAGGACAATATCCGCACTAAGACCCGTTATGCGATGGAGCAAGGACTGAAAGGCATGATGAGTTGGGATTTAGCCACGGATTTGCCACTGGATGATTCTAAATCATTGCTCAAAGCGATGGTTGAAGAATTAAGGAAATGACCTCCCCCACAGGTCGCTAAATTTCCTATTGGGAGGTATCAGAAGAGATTTTTCATTATTGTTCTGAATGACAGAGCAACATGAAAGTAAATTCTACTTCTGATACATCTTCCTTTCTCAAGATTGCTTAATTTGTTTCAGATAATCTGAAGGAGAGACACCAAATTCTTCCTTAAAGCATTGGCGGAAATATCCCGTACTGTTCATTCCTACTTTATAGGCTATTTCAGAGATATTGAACTTCCCTTCAAGCAGCAAACGTTCTGCATTCTCCATTTTCACTTTCCGGATATATTCGTTGGTCGAGAGTCCTGTAAGTGCTTTCATTTTCCGGTAAAGAGTGGAACCGCTCATGCACATTTTATCGGATAGATAGTTAATATCAATCTTCTCTGAAGAAAGGTTTTCCTCGATTAAAAGGGTGATTTTTTCAATAAACTCATTATCTAATTTGCTCAAAGCTTCGGCAATTACTATACGCTTTTCACTTAAATCTATTTGATTTCCCGGAGTAGATTGCGCCTGGAACTGGGCAACTAACTTTTTCCTTGAATCGAGCAGATTATTGATTCGGCTACGTAGCAGAGAAGCACTGAAAGGTTTCGTCAGGTAAGAATCGGCTCCTACTTCATATCCTTCTTCTTTATCTTGCAGAGAATCTTTGGCTGTCAGCAGGATAATAGGAATATGGCTGGTGCGCACATCATCTTTTAATTGCTTACATAAAGTGATGCCGTCCATCACAGGCATCATAATATCGCTGACTACAATATCGGGGATACGGCTAAGGGCTTGTTGTTTTCCTTCTTCTCCGTTGTTGGCTGTGATTACCTCGAACGAGTCGGTGAAGGATTCAACTATGTATTTCTGTATTTCTTCATTGTCTTCTACAATCAATAGGATTGGTTTACCGGTATCTAATGTCGCTTCTTGTGAATACTCCAGCTCCGTATTCTGATTCATCTCCTCTTGAACCGGTTCTGTAGAATCTGCATGTAAGGCATTGGGGTAGATGTTATCCGTCAGTAAACTGATATAGAACGTACTTCCTTCATTTTGGACGCTTTCTGCACGGATTTCCCCTTCATGTAAGGTGACGAGATTCTTCACTAAAGCCAGCCCGATACCTGTACCGGATGCCTGATGCTTACCGCTTTCCTGATAATAGCGGTCGAAAATATGTGGCAGGGCCTCGGCGGAAATTCCGTACCCTGTATCACTGACTTTAATTTCCGTATAAGCTACCTCATTACGCATGGTCTGATGCAAACTTAGTGTTACGCGCCCTTGTTCCGTATATTTGATAGCATTGGAAATCAGATTGTCCAAAACAATCGTGATGATTTCTTTATCGAAGAAAAGAAACATTTCTTCTTTTTCTATCTGAATCCGGAAATCAATTTTGGTATTTTGATTTAACTCTTTGTATTTAAGCCCTATTTCATAAATCAGAGGGGCAATGTTCCCTTTGCTGACACACAATTTCTTGTTTTGTGTTTCTGTTTTTCGGAATTCTAGAATCTGATTAATCAGATTGAGCAATCGTAGCGCACTCTGATGGATAACTGATAGTTTCTGGGCTTGTTTTGCAGGAAGCGATACTTCTTTTTGCATATCTTCGAGAGGACCGAGGATTAAGGTCAGAGGGGTACGCAGCTCATGTGTGATATTGGTATAGAAACGCAAGCGTTCCTGATTTAATTCCTGTTCCTGCTCATGGTTTTTCTTTTCCAAAGTATAAAGACTTTCCAGATCTAACTTCTTTTTGTAAGCATGCAAGATAAGATAAATGATACTGATAGATGCCAGGATGTAGATAAGTTTTGCCCACCACGTCAACCAAAGAGGAGGATTGATACGGATGGTCAGGGAAGTGGCTTCTTCCGGCCATTCCTGATTATGTACTCGCGCTTTGATGAAGAATTCATATTTTCCCGGGGGAATGTTGCGGAAAGTGACATTGTTACTTTCATTGACGGTGTACCACGAGTTTTCGAGCCCTTTCAGCATATAAACATACTCTACTTGATTGACGAGAGAATAGTTTTGAACGTTGAATCTCACTCCGAAGCTATTTTGTGCATGACTCAATTCAACGTTTGATCCTTTGGAGAGATTGATAATCATATCATTGTTTTCCAGATTACTCAACCGTCCCAGTATTTTCATCTCTGTGACAACTGCCGCTGGAGCCGGTTGTTCATTCATGGTAATGTCAGGGTTGAAGCAACATACTCCATTGATAGAACCGAAATAAATCTGTCCATTCTTACTTTGTGTTACACAACCGCTTGAGAAACTTCCTGCCGGAACATCGTCAGAGTGGCCATAGTTATAAAAACAGTCTTTATTCGTAACATAGCAACTGATACCTTTATTATTGCTAAACCAGATATTCCCTTTTTTATCTTCTGTTATTGCACAGATATTTGTATTGATTAAGCCATCTTTTCGTTGGTAAGTTTTGTAATTCAGTTCATTAGTCGACAGGAAACAAATTAATCCTTCTCCCGTTCCTATCCACATTCTTTTTTGTTTATCTTGTATGATCTGATTGATGGTGTTAGAACAAAAGCCATCTCTTTGAGTGAACGTCTTGATTTTCTGTAAGTCCGGGGTGTATATGCCAAGTCCGTCTCCGAAAGTTCCAATCCAAAAACGTCCTTTCTCATCTTGGGCTATAGAACGTATAAAATCACTGTGCAGTTCGCTATTATCTGTATTGTAATGCTTGATAATCTTCATGGTTAGAGGGTTTAATACAACAATTCCTCCACTATATCCTACCCAAATGTTATGTTGGGCATCTTCATAGATCGTACGGACGTCTAGATTAGATTGTCCCATGAGGGAGATGGAACGGAATCTTTTATTCCGGCTATCATAATAGCTGATTCCTCCTTGGTAGGAACCGAACCATAAATTCCCTTTTGAATCTTGTAAAGAAGCTAATATAAAATTCGAAGGAATGTCTCCACTCTCTTTTCTATAAATAGCAATACGTTTCTCTCCTTCAAATACATTAATACCTCCTCCATCTGTTCCGATCCAAACCCGTCCTTGTCTGTCCATACAAAGACTGCTGGCTACTTTGTTGTTCAGGCTGTTTTCATTGTTTGGAATCGGAGAATAGCTTAACGTGGTGAACAAAGGAGGTTTACTACTAATAAAGTTGATGCCTCCTCCCCATGTTCCTATCCAGATATTGTCGAAAGAATCCTGGAATATACATCGAGCGCTTGCATTAGAGAGGCTTCGACTATCATCACCCTCCTGTATGTATTCAATAGAAAGCTCCTCTGGCGAGAGAAACATACCCTGTTTCAGGTTTAATATGGCAATACCATTGAGCTCTGAAGCAATCCAGAGCCTATTATCTTTTAATTGACGGATAGATAATATGCGACTGCATAAAGTGGCATACTTGTCATTCTTATTATTTCTGAATGTGATAAAGTTTTCATTAGCAGCATTGTATAGAGCCAATCCATTATTTGTTCCTAACCAGATGTTACCGTTTGCATCTTTAATGATACAAAACACATCATTACCGGGCAAACTTGCCGGATTTCCCGTTTCATTCTGGAAGTTCTTTACGCTTTTGTCTTTAAGAGAAAAAATACTGAATCCGCTTCCAACATGGCCGATATACAAATTGTTGTCTCCTCCGTCCAATACTGTCCATGTCTGATTGGAGGGCAGACTAGGCACCGTACTCTTATTATAATGTGTGAATTGCCCATTATTAATATTTAGATATTCTATACCTCTATAATAGGTGCTGACCCATAAACCATCATCGTTTTGGGTGGAAGGAGAGATATCCGTTACATCATTTGTAATCAGGCTGTGTGGATTTTCCGGGTTATGTTGGTAGGCGGTAAATGTTTGTTCGTCATAATTGTATGCATTTAGTCCGTCTCGTTGAGTGGCTATCCAAATGATGGGACGTTTGGAATCAGTATACACCCGGTTGAGTTCGTTGCCGGTGATTCCCTGATTGTTATGTGGCAAATCATTTTTATAATAAGTAATGAAGCGGGTGCCGTCAAATTTATTAAGTCCTTCTTCTGTAGCAAACCATAAAAAGCCTTGTTTATCTTGTGTAATACTGACTACATAATTATTGGATAATCCTTGTTCTATTCCCAGTCGTTTTACAGAATGAGACTGGGCTGTCAATTGAAGAATGGACAACAAGGATAAAAATAAAGTAGAAGCAATGTGTTTTTTCATAACTCGTGCTTATTTGTTTCAATTATCAGCTCAAAAATAAGAATAAATATTTTATTTAGAGTATGTAAATCGTTCATTGCACGATTTGCATAGCTCTTCTGCATGATTTTTGCTTATTTCATTTATATCAATATTCTATATTTGCATCGGAAAAAACAACAAAAAATGTTTAATCTTTAAATTCTAATTTATGAGGTATGTAAGAATCTTATGCATGTGTGTCGTACAGTTGCTTCTGTCAGCTGCAGCATTTGCACAAACACAAGTTACAGGACATGTGGCCGATGTGAGAGGAGAGGATATCATTGGTGCCAATGTTACTGTCAAAGGAACTTCTAATGGAACCATTACCGATATCGATGGTAACTTCACAATTAATGTAGATGATAAAAATGCCACATTGGCAATTTCGTTCATCGGTTATAAGACTAAAGAGATGAAGATAGGCGAAAAGGCACATCTTCAAATCGTTCTTGAAGAAGATACGGAAACTTTGGATGAAGTTGTGGTGGTGGGCTATGGTACACAAACCAAGAAAAGTCTGACCGGAGCCATCAGTGATGTTAAGTCTGATGCGTTGACGCGTTCTGTTTCTACGACCACTGCGGGAGCCTTATCCGGTAAGATAGCAGGTGTGTCTACACGTGCTGTGGATGCCCGTCCGGGTAGAGGTATCAATCTTGAAATCCGTAATATGGGTAGCCCCCTGTTTGTAATCGATGGTATTCCTTATGGTGGAATGAACAGCCGTGACTGGTTGCAGGCATCGGATGTTTCCGGTAGCGATGTGTTTAATGCTCTGAATATCGAGGATATCGAGAGTATCACAGTCTTGAAGGATGCTTCTGCTGCTATTTACGGTTTGCGTGCATCAAATGGTGTAGTTTTGGTAACTACCAAGAAAGGTAAAAAGAATGATAAGGTAAGCATCAATGTAAATGGATACTATGGTTGGCAGAATCTGACCCGTTTCCCCGAATTGGCAAATGCAGGACAATATGTAAGAGGTTTGGCTGAAGCAGCACAGAATAGAGGTGAAGATCCAAGCAAATTATATAGTCCCGAGGAACTTGCTAAATGGGAAGCTGGTACCGAACCGGGATATAAGAGCTATGACTATTATGATATGGTAATGAGAAAAAATGTACCTCAATACCACATCAATGCGAATGTGACAGGTGGCTCTGAAAAGACCAACTATTATCTTTCTGTAGCTCATACTGGACAAGATGCGATGATGCCTGACTTTAAATATGAGCGTACCAATCTTCAGTTGAATATTGATACTAAGATAACAGACCGTTTTACAATAGGTGCACAGATTAGCGGTAAGTATGAAAAGAGTGAAGACGTAGGTTTGCCGGGTGGTGACGGTTATTATTCGGCTATATTGGCTATGTTCAAAATGCAGCCTATCGAAAGCCCTTATGCCAATGATAATCCGGAATATATCAATAATGTACATGAGAATGGTTACAATCCAGCTGCTTTCAGTCGTGACATTGCCGGTTACAAAGATAATTTGACTCGTAATGCCAATATCAATGCTTATGCGCAGTATGATTTCTCTTTCGGTTTAACTGCAAAAGCTACGTTCTCATACAATTACACCAACAGCCGTTTCGATGGTTATCAATATGCTTATCAAATCTATACATACGATAAGGAGAAAGATACTTATAACGGGACACCTGCTACAGGACGTTGGAGAAATCAAATAGATCGTAGTGTCCCTGCGCGTTATATGCAATTGCAATTGAATTATGCAAAACAGATTAAGAACCATAATATCTCGGCAGTTTTGGGTTACGAAGCTTCCGATTATGATTGGAGTAAGAAAACGTATGGTACCGAACCTTCTACTGATTATCTGCCTTTATTGCAGTTTGATGAAATCAATAGTTTCGGTGATGAGTGGAGTTACGAAGCACGTGCCGGATGGATTGGCCGTATCAATTACGACTTTGCCCACAAATATCTGATTGAATTATTGGCTCGTTATGACGGTTCTTATCTCTATGCAGCTAATAACCGTTGGGGATTCTTCCCGGGTGTGTCTGTAGGTTGGAGAATCTCGGAAGAGAAATTTTTTGAAAAGCTGCGACCGGTTGTAGATGATTTGAAGATTCGTGCTTCTATCGGTCAGACAGGTACAGAGAAGGATGTAAAACTGTTCGATTACTTGAGTGGTTATACGTGGAATAATGGTAATGCAGTATTGGATGGTGAACTGGTGACCGGACTGAACCAGAGAGGACTACCTATTACTAACTTATCCTGGACTAAGAATACGACATCGAATATCGGTTTTGACCTGACTATGTTCAATAATCGTTTGAAGATTACAGCCGATGCTTTCCGCAAGGATATTACCGGTGTACCGGCTGCCCGTTATGATGTATTGCTTCCGAGTGAAGTGGGATATACATTGCCTAATGAGAACTTGAACAAACAAGCATATATCGGTGCGGAAGGTATGGTTACATGGACCGATCATATTGGTGATTTGAACTATACCGTAAGCGGTAACTTTACTTTCTCACGTTATAAGAGCATTGAGACTTATAAACCGCGTTTTAATAACTCTTGGGATGAATACCGCAATTCTGCGGAAGGCCGTTGGGGAGGTATCTATTGGGGATATCAGGTAATTGGCCAGTTCCAGTCGGAAGAAGAAATTCGTAATTATCCGGTAAATTTGGATGGAAATAATAACCGGACACTGCTCCCCGGTGACTTTATCTATAAAGATGTAAATGGTGATGGTATTATCAACAGTATGGATGAGCGTCCTATCGGTTATCCGGAAGGCTGGGCGCCTATCATGTCGTTTGGTGGTAATATCGGTTTGGCGTGGAAGGGTATTGACTTGAATATCGACCTTTCCGGTGGTGCTATGCAAGGATGGAGACAAAACTATGAATTGGCTAATGCATATCATGGAAATGGAAACTCACCGGTTTATCTATTGGAAGACCGTTGGCACCGTGCCGACTTGTACGATCCGGAAAGTGAATGGATACCGGGACGTTATCCGGCCATCCGTAAAGGTGAGTTCAGCTATAACAATAAGAATAGTGACTTCTGGTTGCACAATGTACGCTATCTCCGTATTAAAAACTTGGAAGTGGGTTATAGCTTGCCGTCACAACTGTTGAGACCGATTCGTGCACAGAAGGTACGTATTTATGCTAATGTTTCTAACTTGTGTTCGTTCGACAATGTGGGTAAGTTTGGAGTCGATCCTGAAATTACTGCCGCAGCTGCAGTGGTATATCCGCAACAACGTACATTCCTTCTTGGATTTAATATTACATACTAAAAAATGAACGCTATCATGAAAAGCAAATCTATAAAAATAGTTCTGTTGGGAGCCGTCCTTACTTCCATGTTATCGGGTTGTGGCGACAGCTGGTTCGAAAGAGATCCCAAAAATATTCTTACCAATGAGTTGGTATGGAACGATCCGAACATGATTAAATCACAGCTAGCCAATTTATATAATCGTATTCCACAGTTACACGGTGACTTCAATACCGGTGGTATGTGCGAAACGGATGATGCTATGTACTGTGGCACGCTGGATCAGAATTATCGTAATGAATTACGTTATGGCAACGACTACGGACGTTGGTGGGATTATGGATTGATACGAGACATCAATATGTCTATTGAGAATATCGACAAATATGGAACAGATATTTCAGCAGATGACAAGTTACAGTTCAAAGCTGAATTTCGCTTTATCCGCGCTTACGTTTATTTTGAGCTTGTAAGACGTATGGGTGGTGTACCATTGATTACAACTACTTTGGAGTATGATTTTAGCGGAGATCCTTCTTACTTACGTAATCCACGTGCCAAGGAGCACGAAATATATGACTTTGTATACAGTGAATGTGAAGAAATCAAGTCGCAACTGGGTAATAAAGGCAGTCAAAGTCGTGCCAATTACTACACTGCATTGGCATTGGAGAGCCGTGCTATGTTGTATGCCGGTTCTATTGCCAAATACAATGCGCTGAAAACTCCTAATATTGTAACGTCTGGCGGAGAAGTGGGTATTCCGGCCGATATGGCAGACGGTTATTATCGGAAGTCGTTGGCTGCTTCGCAAGAAATTATCACAAAAGGCGGATATGAACTTTATGAAAAGGAGTCGGATAAAGGAGTGAACTTCTATAAAATGTTTATGGACAAGACACTAAATAAGGAAGCTATTTGGGTGAAAGATTATAAGAATCCTTTGAAAGTGCATAGCTTCGGTTATGATAATGTAGTCCATCATTTGAGAGAAGATAACGATAATTCTTCTTGCATCGGCCCATCTTTAGGATTGGTAGAAGCATTTGATTATTTGGATGGAGCTCCGGGAACTTTACATTATAAGAATGGTAATGACTATGTAGTATATGATACTCCGAGTGATATCTTTGCCAATAAAGATGCACGTTTGTATGGTACGATCGTCTATCCGGGCTCAAAGTTCAGAAATCAGGATGTAGATATTCAGGCAGGAGTGGCAGTATGGAATGATAAGACGGGTTCTTATGATTTACTGACAGATTCGAAATTGGGAAGTGCTTATGACGATAATAAAACTTTTGTCGGCCAGGATGGTCCCCAGACTAATAGTCCTAACGTGAGCAATACCGGATTTTATATCCGTAAGTTTATCAGTGAGGCATCCGGTTATACTCTCCGTAACTATGCTGAAAACTGGTGGCCTTGGTTCCGTCTGGGTGAAATCTATTTGAATGCTGCCGAAGCTGCTTTCGAATTGAATGACGAGCCGACAGCTTTACCCTACATCAACCGCTTGCGTCAGCGTGCCGGTTTCCCGGCCAATAGCCTGACAAGCCTGACAATAGAAAAGATTCAGAACGAACGTCGTGTGGAACTGGCTTTCGAAGATCACCGTTATTTTGATATGAAACGATGGAGAATAGCTGATATCACCTGGAACGGAAATACAGATAACGATAAAGCGATCGTTTACGGTTTATATCCTTATCGTATTGCTAAACCAAAACCGGGAACATCGGATCAGGACAAGTACATTTTTGTAAAGACAAAATCCGAACGTTTCAAGGTGGCAAGAACCTTCCAGCAGTCTAACTATTATTCATTCATTGCTGATGATGTAATTAATAACAATCCGACGATTGTGAAGAATCCATTCCAATAAAAATAAGAGATTATGAAAAAGATTATACCTTTCTTTATTATGATATGTTGTTTGTTGGCAGTAAGCAGTTGCAGCTACGACAACTTTGAGGAACCTAAGGCTACGTTGACCGGAAGAGCAATTTATGACGGTGAAGCAGTAGGAGTTAGAAGCGGAAGTTCAGAGTTTGCTTTATTCCAGGACGGTTATGCTTTGCATGGCTCTATTCCGGTGTATGTTGCGCAGGACGGAAGCTATTCCGTGTCTCTTTTCAATGGTGATTATAAATTGGTGCGTATGGGCAATGCACCTTGGGAAAGACCTTCTAATGACACAATTTATATTACAGTGAAAGGAAACACTGTGCAGGATATTCCTGTGACACCGTATTTCTCTGTCAGAAACGTATCTTTTGCCAGAAACGGCAATAAGGTTACCGCACGGTTTACTATCAATAAGGTAGTTGCCGATGCCAATCTGGAGAATGTAGGTATCTATTTGGGAACAGGTATCCTGACAGATGAGAAACAAAAGGAAGCGGAGTTGGCGTTGGGTAATACCGTTTCACTCAATCAGGAGAACACTGCTGAAATTGAGATTCCAAGTGGCTTACTCAATGAATCCTATCTTTACGCTCGTGTCGGAGTTAAATCAGACAAATCATCGGAATATTGTTACAGTCAATCTATTAAAGTAGCATTGAAATAAATAGTATCAAGAATGTAAATACCGGAGGGGGAGTATCACAACCTGATATTTCCCCTTTTTATCCAACTCATGAAAATATGATAGTATCTATTAAACAAACTTTGATTATAATCGGCTTGATGTTGGCAGTGACGCTGCCTGCTTTCGCGTTATCTGGTAATCCTGTGTTACCAGGTTTCCATGCTGATCCTGAAATTTTATATTCCAACAAGACTAAGAAATACTATATCTATTCCACCACAGACGGACAGCCTGGATGGGGTGGTTGGTATTTTACCGTTTTTTCGTCTGTAGACTTAAAGAATTGGAAAGATGAAGGGACAATGCTGGATTTGAAATCAGATCAGGTACCTTGGGCGGATGGTAATGCATGGGCACCTTGTATGGAGGAGAAGTTGATAGGAGGAAAATATAAATACTTCTTTTACTACAGTGGTAATCCGAAAGCAGGCGGAGGAAAACAGATTGGAGTAGCCACGAGCGATTCTCCCACAGGGCCGTTTGTTGATTTAGGGCGTCCCATTGTAACGGATTCACCCACCGGAAACGGTCAGCAAATAGATGTGGATGTGTTTACCGATCCGGTTTCGGGGAAGTCTTATCTGTATTGGGGAAATGGCTATATGGCAGGTGCGGAACTGAATGAGGATATGGTTTCCATTAAGAAGGAAACGATTACAGTGATGACTCCTGAAGGAGGAACTTTGGAGGATTATGCTTATCGTGAAGCTGCTTATGTGTTCTACCGTAACGGACTTTACTATTTCATGTGGTCGGTAGATGATACAGGGTCTCCCAATTATCATGTAGCTTATGGCACTTCAACCTCACCTTTGGGACCAATTAAAGTAGCTAAGAATCCTGTTATACTGATTCAAAACCCGGAAAAGGAAATATACGGTCCTGCTCATAATGCTGTTTTGCAAGTTCCCGGCACTGATAAGTGGTATATTATTTATCATCGCATTAATAAGAATTATCTCAAAAGTGATCCCGGTGTCCATCGTGAAGTATGTATAGATCGTATGGAATTTAATGAAGATGGGAGCATTAAGCAAGTAATACCCACTCCTTAATAATATCTTTCCTGATTTCGGTAGATGGTCAGGTTGTTTCAGGACGGAATTGTATTGTATGATTTGAATAATGAAAGATTATAGATGAATAGGATTATAGGTAAAAAGAGAGTAGCGATTTTAGGTTTTCTGTTTGTATGTGTGGCGGGTGGATGTTCTCAATCTGTTCCTGATGTAAGTTATCAGATAGAAACGGATAAGCCTTGTCAAACGATGGCATATTTTAGTGCTTCAGACGCCTGGAGTATGCAGTTTATCGGACTTTGGCCGGAAGAGAAACAAAACCAGGTAGCCGATTGGCTGTTCAGTACGGAGAATGATGTGAACGGACAGCCGAAAGGTATCGGCCTGTCCCTCTGGCGTTTCAATGTCGGTGCAGGCAGTGCGGAACAAGGGGAGGCTAGTCAGATCGCTTCTCCCTGGATGCGAGCCGAGTGTTTTCTGAACGCGGATGGAACGTACGATTGGAACAAGCAACAAGGACAACGCAATTTTCTGAAACTGGCAAAGGAACGGGGAGTCAATAAATTCCTGGCTTTCCTGAACTCGCCTCCCGTACATTATACGCAGAACGGATTGGCAACCAATACCGGTCGTGGAGGCACGGCAAATCTGAAGTCGGATTGTTATGAAAAGTACGTCCGTTTTCTGGCAGATGTAGTACAGGGAGTAGAAGAACATGATGGCATCAAGTTCAACTACATCTGTCCTTTCAACGAACCGGATGAACATTGGAATTGGGTAGGACCGAAACAAGAAGGTTGTCCGGCAACCAACAAAGAAGTAGCTCATACTGTCCGTTTGTTAAGCAAAGAATTTGTAAGCCGGAATATGGATACGCAGATTTTGGTGAATGAATCTTCCGATTATCGCTGTATGTTCCGCACTCACGAAACAGATTGGCAACGGGGTTATCAGATTCAAGCCTTTTTCTGTCCGGATAGTGTAGATACATATTTAGGAGATACTCCGAATGTTCCCCGCCTGATGCTTGGTCATAGTTATTGGACAACGACTCCGTTAAGTGAATTACGTAATATCCGCTGCCAGTTGCGGGATACCTTAGATAAACATCAAGTTGGCTTCTGGCAAACGGAGACTTGCATCATGGGTAATGATGAAGAAATTGGTGGTGGAAATGGTTTCGATCGTACAATGAAGACAGCGCTCTATGTAGCACGTATCATTCATCATGATATTGTATATGCCAGAGCTGAAAGCTGGCAATGGTGGCGTGCCATTGGCGGTGACTACAAAGACGGACTGATTCGTGAGTATACAACAGACGATAACTTCTTGGATGGTACAGTAGAAGATTCTAAACTGATGTGGGCTTTAGGAAATTATAGCCGTTTTATCCGTCCGGGAGCAGTCCGGCTATCCGTTTCGGCTTTCGATCAAACAAACGCTTTCATTCCTGATGGCGACACCGACCAGCAAGGATTGATGTGTTCTGCTTACAAAAACGTAGATGGAACGTATGTGATAGTCGTTATAAACTATGCCAATGAGGAAAAAGAGTTTTCTATTCATAAAGAAAAAGTAGGAAATACGCAATGGCAGATTTATCGTACTTCAGATAAAGAAGGGGAGAATTTGCTTCCGGTAGGAAAAGTGAAAAGTGGAAAAAACATTCAGATTCCGGCACGTTCCATTATAACGCTTCAGAGTAATTAATAAAAGCGATTTTATATTCTTTATTTTTTGAGGAGAATAATACATCTATGTGCCCGTCTATTGCTACGAAAGTAATAGACGGGTACAGTGTATAAGAAGAGGTATTTCATAGACAATAGAAGATATTTTCAGGTATCTATATCGCTTCTTAGAGTTACAGGGGCTAAAGCTGAAAATGCCATATATCAGTTTAGTTAAAACCCTCATGCAGACTATTATTTTATGAAAAGACATATTATCTTTGCCTGCATATATGAATATGTCTGTACCATGGTGATGAAAAAGTTTACGTTCTTGTTGATTACATTGTTCAGTAGTACCCTGATTCTTTTAGCCGATAATCCCTACCGTTCGTATACTGTAGCAGACGGACTGTCAAACAGTACGGTAAAAGCTATTTATCAGGATGAGATGGGATATATATGGTTAGGGACAAAAGACGGGTTGAATCGTTTGGATGGTTATGAAATTAAAAGTTTCTTTTATGAATCCGATGAGACCGTCAGACAATCCAATGATATTGTCAGTATTACAGGAGACAGGCAGGGCAGAATGTGGATTGGAACTTTTAATGGAATTACACTTTTCGATCCCTTTGAAGAGAAATATATAGATTTAGCCACTTTGTATAAAGGTAGCGAATTGCCTCGTGGGGTGGTGGTTGGTTTGTCAATAGCAGCAGACGGAGCAGTATGGGTGGTTACCAAAATGGGGGTGTATATCCTTCGGGATGGAAAATGTACCTGTCTGGAAGCGTTGAGAGGACTTTATATAAACAGTATGGCACCCAGTGCAGATAATTCTCTTCTTTTGAATGTAGCAAACAAAGGCATCCTTAGACTGGATACACGAACCTCCCGTTTCTCATATATTCTGAAAGGGCCGGATTATCCGGTATTTCTGAAAATTTTTCAGGACGAAAAAGAACGTACCTGGTTGGCCTCTTCTCTGGATAATTTACAACTTTATAATCCGGCTACCAGTACAGCAACAAAAATTGAAGTGAATTTCCCGGCTGATATGAGTGTATGGAAAGGACAGGTGCATGATATAAAGGTGTATAACGATTCTCTTCTACTATTAGCTACAGATAATGGGCTAGCAGTGATGAATGAACATACACATGTTATTAGCCGGACATTTGAAGAATGTATTCCTTCCGGACTGCTTGCTAACCGTCGTTTGATGAGCCTTTACAAAGACAAACAAGGATCGTTATGGTTGGGAACCTTCAATGAAGGTGCTCTGTTTTATAATGCCAGACAATATCTATTCCGTTATCATCCGCTCACTTTGAATATAAATCAGCCGATACGAGTAACCGGGAAATTAATAGAGGCACAAGGAAAATTATGGATCGGACATAATAGAGGGATATGTACTTTAAACCTGGCTAATGGTAAAGTGGAGGAAGTTCGGTTGCCAATAGGAAAAGTAGGAGCTAGCGAAGATGAAGTATACTATATGTTTCAGAATAATGAGAATGAGATACTTTTCTATGTACTCAATAAAGGAGTATACTCGCTGAATCTTCGAGATCTTTCTATTAGTAAGGAAATGATGGATATGTTCCCCCCGGATGCACAGATACGGGCTATGGCAAAAGATGTGCAGGGAAATATCTGGATTGCAGAGGATGAACTGTCTTGCTACAATCCCAAGACAAAAAAACTTAGCCGTTCTTTTTCGACAAATCAAGATGGAAACACACGTTTTATGCTGACGCAGGACTTGTTAGCGTATGGCTCCAGTATGTTGGTAGGCGGGCGTACGAGTGGAGTGTGGAGTTTTCCTTATCATCCCAATAATGCAGCCCATTACTTTAAAGGCAATCAACTTGATTTTGATGAACTGAAAAATAAAAATGTGAGTCTGCTTTATTTGGATAGCCAGCACTACCTTTGGGTGGGAACATATAATATGGGTGTATATCGTTGCCATTTGGAGAGAGGAACTATCGATCATTTCGGTATAGAACAGGGTCTCATACACAATTCTGTCTGCGGTGTACTTGAAGATAAAGAAACCGGAGATTTTTGGATATCTACTGTGATCGGACTTTCTAAACTGTCAATGAAAGATTTCAGAATTGTCAATTATACTAAAGATACAGGATTTCCTTTGAATGAGGTTTCCCGGAATACTCTGTTACAGGTAGAGGATGGAAGGATTTATGTAGGTGGCAATAATGGTATGGTGGAGTTTGCTCCCCGGGAAATTATCGCCGGTCAAGAGAGCTTGTTACCTGTAGTACATGTATCTTCCGTAAATAGTCTCGACTCCGACGAAGGAGCCGACCGGGTACAATACGATAATACACGCAGTCTGGAACATGTAGAATTATCCTATAAAAATGCAGCCGTACTCATCAAGTATTCCCCTTTGGATTATATCTTTCCGAAAGGATATAAATATGCTTATCGAATGGAGGGACTTGATCTGAATTGGAATTATATTGAACGTAATGAAGTCATTTATTCTCATTTGCCAGCCGGGGAATATACCTTTTATATAAAAGCATGTAACAGCGATGGCATTTGGGGGGATGCGACAGGTATCGATGTCGTGGTTCATCCTCCTGTTTGGCTCACCGGATGGGCTAAGGTGATCTATGTGCTTCTGGCACTGATGCTGATAGGAGGCGTGCTGTATTATTTCTACAAGCGGAAATCGGATAAATATAAGCGGAGAATAGAAGAAATAGAAAAAGAGAATATTGAACGTAATTATCGGATGAAGATAGAGCTTTTCACCAACTTCTCACATGAATTACGTACTCCGCTGACTTTGATTACCGGTCCGGCGGAAGATATTTTGCAGGATGAGACATTGCCTCATAAATTTCTTTTCCCGATGAAGCAGATTTATAAGAATTCGAATCGTCTGCTTTTGCTTGTCAACCAACTAATGGATTTCCGAAAGTTGGAGTATGGAGCCATGACATTGAAGTTGAGTCGTGTCAATATAGGGACTTTCCTTACCAGTCAGATTGATAGTTTCTCGGATTTATTGCATAAGAAGGAGTTGACAATCGGATATGACAATGATTATTATGGGGATAATCTCTGGATGGATACAGACCTGATGGAAAAAGTTATTTTCAATCTGTTATCGAATGCTGTGAAACACTCTCCCAAAGGCACGCAGATAAAAGTTCGTTCAGTGGAGAAAGCTGGCAGTGTTGTGATTTCAGTGAAAGATTGTGGGGAAGGAATCTCGGAGGAGAATTTGTCGAAGATATTTGATCCGTTTTTTCAGGTAGAGCAGGGTAGCAAGTCGGATCTGTTTGGTAGTGGCATCGGGCTGAATATGGTGCAATATGTAGTGAGACTGCATAAAGGGAAAATATCGGTGGAAAGTACACCCGGACATGGAGCCGAGTTTTTGGTGGAATTGAACTTGGGAAAAGAATGTTTTGCCGGGGCGAATGTAGAGTTTGTCGAAAATCGTGAAGATACCTATCTGGAAAAAGTAAGGCGGGAGTGTATTGCTCCTATCGAAGAAGAGAAACCGGCTTCAGTAGAAGATGACCACCGTTATCGTGTACTTGTTGTGGAAGATGATGACGATATGCGCCAGTATATCGTGTCTTTGCTATCCCAACAGTATATCGTATACGAAGCCTCCAATGGAAAGGAAGGATTGAAAGAAGCGGTTGAACAGATTCCCGATTTGATAGTCAGTGACGTGATGATGCCGGTAATGGATGGGCTTGAGTTATGTAAGGCCATTAAAGAAGAGATGATTACGGCCCATATACCTGTTGTCTTGTTGACAGCAAAGGCCTTGAATGAGCATATTGAAGAGGGCTATAGTGTGATGGCAGATGATTATGTATTAAAGCCATTTGCTCCGAAAGTATTACTGGCAAAACTGGATAGTCTCATCAAAAACCGAAATCGCCTTCGCCGGATTTTCTGCGAAAAGCTGGATGCTATTGAAGTTCCCGTAGCTGAACTTAGTGCTCAGGATAGTTTCATGCAACAACTGATGGAGCTAATCCGCGAAAGAGTACATGATCCTAACTTGTCCGTTAACGATCTGCATGAAGAATTGGGCATGAGCCGTTCGCAGTTCTTCCGGAAAATAAAGGCTGTTTCCGATGTATCACCTAATAAACTTATTTTGAATGTCCGCATGAAACTGGCTGCCGAGAAATTGGCCACTGGTAAATATACTGTTTCTGAAGTAGCTTATGATGTCGGATATTCTGACCCTTCTTATTTTAGTAAAGTTTTTAAATCTACGTATAACATCGCACCTGCCAATTACCTGAAGCAACGGATGTAAAATCGTGTTTCTCTGGTAAAAATGTCCCAGACGAAATGTTCTGGGCTTATTTTGCAGGTCTTTGATACTATTTTCCAAGTCGAGCGGGTGAACATTCTCTATGTTTGCACCGCTAAGGAATAGTAAATGATTTATTAACCTTGTAAAATTTAGTTTATGAACGACAAAGAAAATCAAGAAAAGAGTTCTTATGAAAAACTAAGGTTTCTGGCGACTCTTTTTGTGTTATGCTTGAGCACGATGGCTTGGGCGCAGATGAAAGTCACCGGGACAGTGGTCGATATGATGGGGGAACCCATTATTGGCGCCAATGTAGTGGAAAGTGGGAATAAAACTGTAGGTACAATTACCGACCTTGATGGTAAGTTTACCCTGAATGTAAGTAAAGAAGCAACGTTGGTCATTACTTACGTAGGTTTTACAGAGAAAAGAGTAAAAGTGAACGGCAGGTCACAGCTTACCATTAAACTGGAAGAAGATTCTAAAACGTTGGATGAAGTGATCGTGGTAGGATACGGTTCAGTGAAAAAGTCGAATCTGACTACTTCAGTTGCTAAAATTTCCTCCGATGCGATTGATGGACGCCCTATTACCAGTCTAAGTGATGCACTTTCCGGTCAGTTGGCAGGCGTACAGACACAAACATCAAGTGGAATTCCGGGTGAAGAGATGCAGATTCTTGTCAGAGGAGCAAGCTCCATTAATGGTTCCTCTTCTCCGCTAATTGTGGTGGATGGTGTAATTACAGAATCCATGAGTGATGTAAATCCGTCAGATGTAGCTTCTATTCAGGTATTGAAGGATGCTGCCGCTACCTCTATTTATGGAGCCAGAGGTTCGGCGGGAGTTGTGCTGATTGAAACCAAGCAGGCAAGTGGGTCTAAACCGGTGATTACCTGGGAATCATACATTGGTACACAAAATGCGGTGGGATTACCCGAAATGATGACAGCAAAAGAATGGCTGGCATATAATATATGGTATACCAATGCCAAGTATTTGAACAAAGGAGGAACGAATAGCATGTATGTTCCTAATAAGAAAAGATCCTCCGGCGATCAGATCAACGAACAATGGTTGGTGAATCCTAATTCAGATGTAGCCGACTGGACGTTTAGAAATGACATTCCGACTACCAACTGGATCGATCAGATTATGCAAAATGCCCTGACTCATAATCACCAGGTATCTGTTTCCAGCAAAGGAAAGAAATATTCTATCTATCTTTCTGCCGGTTATCTGAATCAGGAAGGTATTGTTAAAAATACAGGCTTCGAACGTTTCAACTTCCGTTTAAATGCTTCGGTAGATCTGAATAGATATATCAAGGCCGGTGCCACGTTTGCCCCCACTATTTCTCATCAGGATAAAGGAGAGTCCGAGGGAAAAGACAAACAGATTATGAATGCATTGCTTATGCCTCCTATCATTGGCTTGGATGAAAATACCCGTGAATATGGATTCAATGCAAGCTATCGTAATAATGTGAACCCTTACGAAAGATTGATGTCAGTAGTAGATAAGAGGGAAAAGAAAACCTTCAATACCTCTTTGTGGGCGGAGGCAAAAATCATAAAAGGATTGACTTTCAAAACATTGTTCAGCTATAATTCGGACATGAGAATTGATGAGTACTTTCTTCCGGCAAATGTGCAGCCCAATAATGGCTCGACTACGCAAGGAACTACCTCAACTCTTAGCATAAGCCGTACCGGTATTCAGAATACGTTGACTTATAACACAACACTGAATAAGAAGCATGCTTTAGAGATTCTGTTGGGGCAAAGTATTGACGAACGTAATGAATTCAGGACAAGTTTGGGAGCAATGGACTATCCGCTGGAAAGTGTGCCGACCCTCAATATGGGTGCTACCCCTACAGAAGCCAGCAGTTCAAGAACCATTGTTCGTACTTCATCGCTTTTCGGACGTGTGAACTATAATTATGCAGATAAATATCTGGCTTCAGCATCAGTGCGTCGTGATGGTTCCTCTCGTTTCGGTCCGGGAAACCGTTGGGCAGTTTTCCCGTCCGTATCAGCCGGATGGAAGATCAGTGGTGAGGAATTTATGAAAGATATCAAGGTTATCAACCTGTTGAAACTACGTGCTTCCTGGGGTATGTCCGGTAACGACCGTATTGGTACTGCCGATTATATTCCTAATTATGATGTGACTAACACCGTGTATGGAGGGACTTCACAAGTGGGTGTGTATGCAAAGAATATAGCCAATGACAAACTTAAATGGGAGACGACCAAAGCATTTGATATTGGTTTTGACCTCTCTTTATTCAATAATCGTGTACAGTTGAATGTAGACTATTACATTAATAAAACAGATGATTTGCTTTACTCTACGAAGTTGCCTGCTGCAACCGGTTTCAGTACAGTAAAAACCAATCTTGCATCCATTGAAAACAAAGGATGGGAGATAGACCTGACGACAGTCAATGTGCATACTAAAGCATTTAAATGGTCAAGCTCGCTCAATCTGGCAACCAATAAGAATAAGGTACTCGATATGGGAGGCAATGATAATGTAATTACAGAAGCCTATGATGCTCGTTTTATCACAAAGGTGGGAGGTCCGATTTCACAATTCTATGTTTACCGTACGGATGGTTTGTTAACAAACGACGACTTTGAACTTGGCCCTGATGGTAAGTATGACAAATCCCGTCCCCGTGTTCCTGTTCTGACAAATCAGATTCCCGGAAATGTGAAATACGTGGATATAGATGGAAATGGGGAAATCAATTCCGATGATATGGTTCCTTATGGATCGAACGACCCGGATCTGACATACGGATTCACCAATCGTTTTTCTTATAAGAACCTAGAATTAAGCGTATTCCTTCGTGGACAAATCGGTGGTAAGGTGCTTTATCTGGCTGGTCGTAGTTTGGATACGGGACGTGGAAACTACAATGGATTGAAAAGATGGCTACACGCTTATAAAGAAGAGTACGCCGGAGGAAATCCGATACCGACAAGTCTGGGAGTAGACATGTCCTGGGATGGTAAGACTCCATTACCTTACGGACTTGGCAACAACTCTCCTCTTAATAAGGACGGTCAAATGCACATGACAGACATGGCTATTTATAATGCTTCTTTCTTGCGGATACAGAACATCAGTCTTACTTATAAATTGCCTAAGAAATGGTTGAGAAAATCTCATATCCAGGCAGCTAAAGTATATGTGACGGCAGAGAACCTGTATACGTTTACAGATTATATCGGTAATCCGGATGTAAATAGCTATTCGCCCGATAATCCGATGGTACGTGGTGCGGATTATACCACTTATCCACAGTCGAGAAAGTATATATTCGGAGTTAACTTAACATTTTAATCTATTGCCATTATGAAATCATTTTATAAACTAATAGTAAGTATAAGTTGTCTGTTCGCACTATCTTCCTGTGAAGGATACCTGGATGTGGAGCAACCCTCTATTTATACTGACCAGAACTATTATAAAACGCCGCAGGATTTTGAAACGGCGATTAATGGTTGTTATGCACAATTGCAGACTATCTATAATAAGAATTATATGGAAGCAATTGTCACTCGTGCCGACGAGGTTCGTAACTCTACCCCGATAGGACGTTTCATGGATACCCCGATGGAGAGCAAATGGTCAAAGCCCTGGTCGGCTTGGTGGACACTGGTGTTTCGTTGCAATCAATTATTAAGCAGGATAGATGCAGTGGTTTTTACCGATGAAGATCGTAAAGCATATATTACCGGAGAGGCTTATGCATTGCGCGGACTGGCTTATCTTCAGTTTGCCTGGTGTTGGGGTGGTGCTCCGTTGATTACTAAGGAAATTTCTCGTGAAGAAGTGTATAAGGTAGCACGTTCCAGTCAGGAGGATACTTACAAACAGGCGATTTCTGATTTTGAAGATGCGTTTAACAGGCTGCCTGACAGTTGGGCAAGCAGTGAGGCAGGCCGGGTGACGAAATATGCTGCTGCCGGTATGCTGGGACGTACTTATATGTATATGCATAATTACACGAAGGCGGCAGAATATTTGGGAAAAGTCATTGAACAGGAAGGCACTCTTTATGAACTGGCTGGTAAATATGAAGATTGTTTCAGTGACGAATATAATAATGGTAAAGAACGGGTTTGGGAAGTTCAATATCTGGGTGGTACTACTGGTAAGGCTTTGGGATTAAGTCAAAGTTTTAGTGGTTGGTTCATTCCTTCTACGCTGAATAAAGAGAAAGGGGACTATGCTAAGTTGAACGGCATTACGTTCAATGGTGCTTCCAGCTCCATCCGTGCTTCCATGTCCATTGCGGGCGACGGAGTGTATGAAACAGGAGATAAGAGAAGAGACTTGACAATAGTCAATAACCTGTATCTTGACAAGAGCGCTCCGCAGGCCGATGTATATGTGGTGCGGAAGTTCTTAAGAGCCACTAAGAATGCGCCGACGGCAGTTGACGAATGGGGAAATAATATTCCTATCCTGCGTTATACGGATGTTAAGTTGATGTATGCGGAAGCACTGAACGAATTGGATTATGCTACTTATCTATCTACCGATATATTGCCAATTATCAATGACGTAAGAAAGAGAGCAGGTCTGTCTGCTAAATTGTCAAGTGATTTTGCCGATAAACAAGCGGTATTAGACTATCTCGTTAAAGAGCGTTTTGTAGAATTCTCTTTCGAAGGAATCCGCTGGCCGGACTTGATTCGTTGGGATTTAGCAGAAGAGGCGATGGCAACACACTTTGCCCTGGTAGACGAAGGTTATAATGAAACGACCGAACAGCCTACGTATGCAATGAAGTCATATAATAAATTGGCGCCTATTCCTCTGTCGGATATATTAGCTTATGGAAATAAGGATATTATGTGGCAGAATGATGGTTATTAATCGTTGGTTAACACAAAAAAAGAAAGCTATGATGATAAAAACATTGAGATATATGATGTTGGGTGCTGTGCTGGTTATGGCAGGGACCTCTTGCAGTGATAATGATGAATATGACAATCCTTCACGTCCGGTAGAGCCGGGTGATTCCTACTTCAGTTCGGAACCGGTTGAAGAAGGTCCTTCCCTCTTTGATGCCGCAACCATAAATACCAGTAAGATTCCCCGGGTCACTTCGAACAAGAATACTGGCCTGGATGAATACTATCCGTTAGATCCGGGAGATACATGGGCGTCGGTTATTCGTCCGGAACGTGTGAAGTTTTTTGAGAAATTCCTGAAAGAAGATATGATATTTGTCAATGGGGGTACGTTCCTGATGGGAGCTACGGCAGAACAGGGAGAAGGTGTGCATATTGACGAACTTCCGGTACATAAAGTAACTGTGAGCGATTTCTATATTTGCAGGTTTGAGGTAACACAGGAAATGTATTCATACGTAATGGGTAAATGGGAGAATTTCTCATGGAAAGATCTTGCTACTACCCGGTTGCCGATGGATAATCGTCTTTTCTCTGAAATGCAGACATTCTGTAATAAATTGAATGAGATAACAGGATTACATTTTACCTTACCTACGGAGGCGCAATGGGAGTTTGCGGCTCGTGGAGGCAGGAAAAGAACTTCAACGGTTTATGCCGGAAGTAATAATTTTGATGAAGTGGGCTACAATCTTTCCAATTGTTACCGTTTGCCGGAAGGACAGACTGGTATGCAGTTCTGGCCGGAAGAAGTAGGAAAAAAATTACCAAACGAATTAGGACTTTATGATATGTCCGGCAATGTAGCGGAAGTCTGCCTCGACTGGTACGACGAATATAGTGGTGAAGATCAGGTAGATCCGGTAGGTCCGGACGCATTGCCGTCGGATGTGCCTCAAAAACGGATCTGTCGTGGTGGAGGATGGAATACAAATACGAGTGCTTGCCGGGTTTCTGCCCGTGCTGCCTTTCCCGTAGATAAACGTAATAAGTTGATTGGTTTCAGGTTAGTACATCCTAAATTGGAGAATGTACAATAAGTGTTTGTTTTAAGGTATTGAATATTAATAGGTAAAGTAATGAAGAAGTATGGTATAATAGGGATCGTGTTTGTCGGGGTAGCGGTGATTTGTGCTTTCACATTTAGAGGGCATAAAGAGGCTGACTATTTGTTGACGGATTTTCCGGCAGAAGCTGATCCGGTGACGGTTGGAAACAAGATAGCCGATCGTTTTCTGGAGCAATGGCATTCGCAGTATGGCAGTCCGCTACGTGTAGACGAACCGCGTACACAAATCACTTATCCGGATGTATGCACTTGGTTGGGTGGATTGTGGTTCGCGCAGGCAACAAAAAACAGAGGCTTGGAGGAACGCTTGGAAGCGCGCTTCCAACCTCTCTTCACGACAGAGGCTTATCTGCAACCGCAAGCCAATCATGTGGATAATAATGTGTTTGGTGCTGTTCCTCTGGAATTATATATGCAGACTAAAGATGAAAAGTATCTGGCAATGGGTATGAAATATGCAGATACACAGTGGGATGCACCTGCAACGCAAGAACTAACCGAAGAAGAAAAAGCATGGGCCGACAAAGGATATTCCTGGCAAACCCGTTTGTGGATGGATGATATGTTTATGATAACAGCCGTTCAGGCGCAAGCCTACCGGGTTACGCAGGATATGAAATATATTACCCGTGCTGCCCGTGAAATGGTAGTGTATCTGGACTCCCTCCAGTTGGACAACGGTTTGTTCTATCATGCTCCTTCTGCTCCTTATTGTTGGGGAAGAGCCAACGGCTGGATGGCTGTGGGTATGGCAGAATTGTTACGTATCTTGCCGGAAACGAATCCGGATTATGCGGAAATAATGGCTGCTTATCTGAAAATGATGAAAACGCTGAAAGAGACACAGAATGAAAAAGGAATGTGGAGACAGCTGGTAGACGATCCGGAGTTGTGGGAAGAAACATCAGGAAGTGCAATGTTTACGTATGCCATGATTGTAGGAGTAAAAAAAGGTTGGCTGGATGCGAAAGAGTATGGCGAAGTTGCCCGCAAAGGATGGATTGCTTTATGTAGCTATATTGATAAAGCGGGTGATGTGAAGGCGGTATGCGAAGGCACGATGATAAAAAACAGTCGTGAGCACTATATCAATCGTTTGGCATTGACAGGTGATCTTCACGGACAGGCACCCGTACTTTGGTGTGCTTATGCTCTGGTGACAGATTTTAAAACAAATAAGTAAACAAAAAAATCCATGAAAACACGTATCATATTCTTTTTCCTGATAATAGTTGCTTCGTGCATACAGGCACAGGTCCGTATGGTCGCCGGGCAACCAGTCTTGTTCGAAAAACAGGATGTGATTGACCTTGCTACATATAACTGGCCACGTACATTGATAAGTTATGTAGTGGTATTTGATGGAGGAGTAAAAGAAGAAATGCTATCGTTAACGGATAAGAGCCAAGGCGTACCTGTTCCTTTTCAGTTATCGGAGAAAGTGGTAAAAAACGGATTCTTGCAACGCGCCAGAGTCAGTTTCTTTGCCGCATTGCCACAGGGAGGGAAATATGCGTATGAACTGGTCGCAACCGGGCGGAAGCCGGTTACTGTCGACAACCCTTTAGCAGTGGTATCAGAAGATGGACAGTTTTCAATAGGTAATAAAGATATGACTGTGTACATTCCCGCATCACAGTCTGTAAAAGCCGGAAAAGCTCCGGCTCCGGTGTTGTCTGTGCAGAAAGGCGACCGGAAGATAGGGAATAATAGGTTGTATGCCCACCGTAAGAATGTAGAACGGATTGAAACGCTTCCGGTGGAGGTCGGTGAACTGTTTGTGAAATATCAGATGAAGTACTATCTGGCAGGAAACGCTACGTATACTGCATGGATAAAGGTGGTACAAGGATATCCGTTTGTCATATTGGAAGAAGAGATGAACGGATTATCAAAAGAAGACCGGGTATATCTGGATATGTGTTGGGACAATTTTGCTCCGGTCAAACGCTTCGGTACACAATGGGACCGCGTGTTCGACAAGGCTTCACAATGGATAGGTATTGATACGCCTGTACATACCAGCTATTCTCAGGAAGACCCGCACTGGACAGGAATGGGATGGATCGAAGACCCTTCTAAAGAGATGATCTTCCGCATTTCCCCGTTTGGTGGAAATTCGGTCAGGGAACAGCCTCCTGTCATGTCTTTTTGGGAAGAGGGAAAGAATGCGGATGAATTGGGCGTCTTTGTTTACGATCATCAAAAGTGGGATGACCGGCAGTATGGTATCTGGCAGCCTACTCCTGATTTGAGTATTTATTTCCGGTATGATGATAACAAACTATACTTTAAATATCCGCTTGTCGATGGAAGCCGCTCTACGGCAATCGCCTTTTTCTCCGAAGAACAGGGACGGAAAGCAGTGGCCGGTTTTAATAAACGTATCGATGAGATAGCCAAAGCTGGAGGCGCGCATAAATCAGAGTTTTTGTTGTATCGGTATACACAGATGCTTCATCAGCAATACGCTTCTTTAAGCCTGGATAGGATAAAAGACTGGGAACTTGAATATGCTAATGACAAAAAACAGCCGGAGAACCTGTTTACAAAGGATCATACCGGACAGACAGCGGAGAGTTTCTATCAGAATATGATTTCGTCCGCTTTTGCTTATTATCCGATGGGACTGAATTTTTATCCGGGGATTCATTCGATAGAACATCGTCCGGTATATTCCAAGTTGGTAGAAGGATACTTGTTTCATGCCCGGAGTTTGACAGAAAAGCAACGGAAAACAGTGAACGCCTTGTTTATTCTCGGAGGTTACGTGAATATGCTTGAAGAGATGAATGCCATCCGGAATTCGTTGGCAGGTACGGCTAATATGGCCGCTGATGGTTGGTGTGTCCCGATGCAGACAGCCTATTTGTTTCCGGAGCATCCGATGGCAAAAGAATGGGGGGACTTCTTCGAGAAATGTCTGGAGATATACGGAGTGTTTTATACACGTCCCGAAGTAAAGACTTTCGAAGGTAAAGGCGGACGTTGGGTAGAAAGCCTGGGCGTTTATAATTGGGCTTATCTTCGTCCGACAGGGCATTCCAACATTGCAGGTGAATTATATGACGGGAAAAACCGTTTTGCCAGTCCGTATATGGCAGAGAGGGGAAAATGGTTGGTTGATATGCTGACTGCTCCCGTGTATAACTATAGAAATGTAGAAGGGGCACAGCCGGGTTATCCGGAAGGATGGAAGCCGGGAGATGCCTTGGATGAAAAATCTTTTACCCGTCAATATCCCGCTCATGGTGCGCATGGTGGGGGAACAACCGTAGATCGTCCCAGTTCATTGTTCGAATTGGGTGAATGGTTGTTTAATTATGATCCGATAGTGGCAGAGAATATATTCTGGGCAGGAACATTTGGCAAAGAGTTGGAGCATAAACCGAAAGACTCTGACTGGTCTGAAGTGTATAAGCGAATCCATACAGTAGATAACCGGGGTACAAATCCTCATCTGAAAAGCTGTAAATACGTGGGACACGGTATTGTGCTTCGTGCGGGAGTTGATACGCCGGAAGAATTATCCATCCATCTGGAGCAGGTGGACAAGGGACCCAATTATCGTTGGGGAAATCAGGCACAGGGAAATTCCGGCGGTATTTACTTTTATGCGCAGGGACAGATTTTTACAGGGCATGAGAATGAGAATGCCGGAGATCACATCACCAATAATCTGGATGGTGTCACTAACTTCGGTGTCATGAAGAATGGGGAATTCCGTACCATCGGCATGAATGAGTTGACTGCTCCCCTGTATGACTTGGGTGTCGCACAGTTTGCGGAGTTACTGCCTGCCACCGGAAAAGATTTATATAGTTGGCCTGAATATCAGTCGCGTAGCATTTTGCTGGTAGGTACGGACTACTATTTGATTTTTGATGAAACAGGAACTAATTGGAGAGCGGCACATCGTTTTTCCTGGTTCACTGGGAAAGGATTTGAATACCCTCAAATTACTTTCCTATCTAAAAAAGCACGTGATGACCATTGGACTGTGGCAGAAACTGCTACTTCCAGAGGCTTCTATCGGGATGCGTTTGGTTCGCTGCTTACGTTGGTTTCGCATAAGAAGGGAGAAGTGGTTCCGTTGCGTGGAAAATTGAAGAATATTCCTTTATTGGGAACTGAAGAAGTGGCTGATTTTATTCCGGCAAAGGAAGGGGCTTATCCTGAAGGAGTCATTGGTATTCGTGCTCCCCAAAGTGAGGATTTGGTATTTCGTGCAGGAAAAACGTTGGAATATCGTACGGAACAGGAAGATTTTGAAGGCAAAGCAGGAGTCATTCGACGGATGAAAGATGGCAGTCTGCAGTTGGCTTTGATTCGAGGTACTGAGATTGCTGCAGATGGGTTAGCTCTGTCGATGGAAGCCGGGGATGAGGCAGCGATTGCTTTAACTCGTGCCGTTGACGGAACTTTATCCGGTACGTTTAAGGCTTTGAAAGTAACAAAGGTCACTCTTACCGGAGTGACGGCCAAGGGGACTTTCTATATAGATGGAGTGGTTCAACCTGTCCGTGTGAAAGCCGGTCAGACAGTGCTAACCCTTCCGGTGGGACAACATAGTTTGGAATACACAGCCGGAAAAGCAATGCCGTTGCCTGCTGAAATCACAGATGTGGAATATGAGAAGAATCATTTCCGGATTTACTGGCAAAATCCGAACCGGTTGAAGAGCGTCCGGCTGGAAGTTTCTATGGATGGTGGAAAACGTTGGGAAACAGTGACGACAACTACTCATTCTCCTTATCAGTTGTCTAAAGATGGATATAAAGATAAAATACATATCCGTGCTGTTGCTATGAATGGTAAAAGAGCTGCTTCATCCGCCAGGGAATATCCGGTTTATGTTACCGGTGAGGCTCCTCATTATCCGGAAGGAATCTGGATGAAACTGGATGATAACCGGGTGGAAATATCATGGGGAAAAGTGCTCGGAGTACAGAAGTATCGTTTGTACCGGAGAATAAAGGGGGAACAGGAGTTCCGTCTGATATATGAAGGCAAAGCAAATAGTTTTGTTGATAAGACAGCAGCAGGAGTTTGTAAGGCATTTGCAATGCCCGGTTCATTGGATAACCGCTTGCAGGACAGGCACGGTTTGAAGGTGTATGAATATGCAGTGGCCTCTGTCAACGGAAATGGTGAAGGAGCCTTGTCGCCTGTTGAAAATACAGATCCCGCTTCGTGGAAGAATTGGTATCCGGCTGTTACATTGAAGTTCAAACGTCAATCAGCTTTCTGGATGCCTCCATATATGCCTGCGAATATGTCGCCGGAGAAGTATTATCCTGATTAATAACGTGCCGGTTTATGTCCGGTTAAAATGCCCGTTAGGGTCTAAAATAACAGAAATAAAATGAGAATAATATATTTTTTATGGGCGTTGGTGTTCGTTCTTTCTTCTTGCAAGGAGAAACCCGCTACCTCTATTGTGTTGAAGAATCCTATAAATGAAGAGCGTGTGGACGAAAGTTTCAGACTTTCGCGTACGGAGTTGAGGGCAGTTGGAGAAGAATTGCTTCCTGTGGTGAAGAAAGCGGATGGAACATATATCCCTTGTCAAGTGGACGATATGGACCAGGATGGTTTATGGGATGAACTGGCTTTTGTATATACCTTGGGCGGTCATGAAACGGTAGAGCTGTCGCTGGACTGGATATCGGCTACCGATTATCCGGTTTTTGAACGACGTACGAATATCCGCTACGGGAAGATGACTTCTCCGGGACGGGTGGAAGAACTGTCCTCCGATACACATGGAAAGCAGAATCTGCCCCGTTCGGTCAATTATCCTTATCAGATGGATGGACCGGCATGGGAGAATGACAAAGTGGGGTTCCGCCATTATTTTGACGGTAGGAACTGCCGCGATTTATTTGGTAAGAGAGTTTCTGAAATGGTGCTTGATACGGTAGGTCTCCGTACGGATGGATATCCTGACAATACCTATCAGGTGTTGAGAGAATGGGGATGTGATATTTTAAGTGTGGCGAATTCTTTCGGACTGGGAGGAATCGCTATCCAGTTGCAGGATACGCTGTTGCGGATGGGAGTGGAGCAAAAAGATACGGTGGACATCATTGATTCTTCTCATTTTGAGGTGATAGCAGAAGGACCTGTACGTTCCGTCTTTCGGTTGGATTTCACGAGATGGGATGTGTTGGGAACAAAAGTCGATGTTCATGAAACGGTCACTATCTGGGCAGGTAAAAACGGATATGAGGAAGAAATACGTACTTCGCCGCTTCCTGAGAATGCGGTATTGGTAACAGGACTTGTTGCCAATAATAATACGAAGGAATGTGTAGAGAAGCAGTATGAAGGGAAATGGGTTTCCATGATTACACATGATAAACAGACGGTGAATAAGGATTACGAATTGGGTATGGCATTGCTAATCCCTAAGGATCAATTAGTGGAAACATTCCATGCACCCGATGAAGGAAACGGGATTCTTAAAACATGGTGTGCCAAACTGAAACCGGGTAATAATGGATATCGTTATCAGGTGTATGCCGGTTGGGAACTTGGAGTGGATGATCTCTCTAAACGTGAGGAATTTATTCGTCTGGTCGATACGTATGTCGATTATTTAAATCATCCTGTTAGTATAAGTATTAATTAACCTGATAATAAAGGAATAGATGAAACCGAAAGTTTTTCAATATATAGTTCTCTCTCTGTTGTTGTTCTTCTGCACTTCGGCTTGTAATGATAGCGATGCCAGAGAAAACAGTAATCAGCCTTTGCCTTCAACTCCGGAGGAAGGGCAGGTAGAAGAAACTGGCCCTTTTATGCGGGGGGGTACTTATGAAGAAAGGGGAAAGTCGCTTATCGACTGCATGCTCCGGGTGTCTCCGGGTAAAGGTTACAGTATCAAGTATCTGGCTCCGTTCTATTATGCCAGACTGTGGAGTAATTATGAAACGGCAGAAGCAACGGCCAAACTGATTGAAATCTATCAATATCAGTTGGAACATATCGATGAGATTTATCATTCAGATTCTGATTTAGAGTTCTTTGTGCATGCCACCATGCATGGATATATGCTTACTAAGACCCGGATGTCGGAGCAGTTGCAGAAGAAGATAAAGGATTTCATGAAATCAGGAAAGTATGCAACTGATAAGGGCACGCTGAATATGCGGATGATGCGTCAGGCAAGTGGTTTCCTTTGTGCTGAAGAATGGTCTGATTTTGTGGATGCGGACGGGCAAACTTCTTCCCAGCTAAAAAGCTATTTGCATGGCAGAATACTGAAAACCTTGAAATCTTTCTTCACAGACAACTGCCCTGAAGCCGACGCTTTTACTTATTTGGGAATAAATCTTCAGTATGTGAGGATGCTTGCAGAATTTAGCAGGGATGAAGAAATTCGAAAAACCGCTGCGACGACTTACCAACACATGGTGGCACAGCTGCTGTTACCTTGGAATCAGGGACTTTATTGTGCCAATCCTTCCCGTTGTAAAGGCTGGGCGAATTTATGTACCGGAAATTTGAGTGTAGATGTGCAGATTGGACAGTTGGCCTGGCTGTTTTACGGAGGACAGAATGAGCGTAAGATTCGTTTGGATGCCGGTAAAGATAATTTTGCCTGTTTCAATTTCTGGATGGCTTACCAGCGTAATGTCAAACCTCTTCCTTACTTTCAGTCGCTCAATGCCGGTAAGCAATACCCCTATCATTTTGAGGCTTTGCGTATAAACGACGATCATTTCTGTAGCAGATATACGTATCAAAGTAAAAGCTATGGTTTATCCACACAAACGATAGAGGCTTTCCCTAATAAGTTGAAAGGTTTCCAGTATACTTATGCCTTTAAGGAAACTAAAAATCTGCATTTAGTGTGGCAGTCCGACCTGCCTGAAGCTTCCGTATTCAGTGTGTGTCATGATAATCCCGAACGTCCGCAAAGCTATCAGACGGTATCAAATAAACCGGGATATGGGGAAAATCCTTATCACAGGGTGTTAGGGTACGAAAGAAGCGCTATCGGGGTGTATAATGTGGCGGAGGATTATATGGACCAGCCTAAGTTCTACCAGATGTATGTGCCTTTCACTCGTAAGGGGATTAAAACGAAAATGATTAGAGAAATTAATGGTATGCGGTGGGTGTTATGCCATACCGGTTCGATGATGTTTGCCTTTGCTACTCCTGAAGACTGGGATTTCGGCTTGCAAGATAATAAGTATGGTATCAAAGATCACCATATACTGACGCTTAAAGACGTTAACCGCCGTAGAGGCTCCTGGGTGTTGGAAACAACAGAGATTACTGAACGATACAAAGATGCTCAAGGGGATATGGATGCTGAATTGGAGAAGTTTGCCGGTGACATTGCTGCAAAAGTAAAACTTCAGCTTTCTGCTGACTATGAAACGAGTGATACCCCGTCCATATCTTATACCAACATTCAAGGGGATGTATTGGAGCTGACTTTCTTTTCACCGGAAATGTCATATAACGGACAATATAAGGTCAACGGCAATGCTGTGGATTTAAATACTGAATACATATCCAAAAGTGATTATATGCAACAAAAGGCGGGTAGTAACAGTGTGCAATTCCATACGGAAACAGGAACAGAAACCTTACAGTTAGAATAGTTTTATCTATTCTCTGCTGCACGGGCATCTTTGCAGTGTGCGGTCTTTCGGAATGGAGAGCTTATAAATTCGTGAATAATTAATAGATCGGCTATGAAGGTTATGAAACTGAAATCTTGTTTTCTGCTTATCGGATTATTGCTGGTATGTAATGTTTATGCACAGGAGTTATGTCGGGCGGATTTCCTCCCTAAAGCTTCTGCAGCTTTTGATTTACTGACGCAGAAATATAGTGAGGAACGGATCATAAAAGAAATAAGGGCTAAAAATGTCCGTTGGGTGACTAATCTGATGTCGGCATCTGCTGTTTTCTATAAGGCAACGCACGAAAAGCGTTACCTGGATATGTCAGAGCAGGTGTTTGGGAATGTCATTCGTGAATGGAAGAAAAATGAGAAACTGATGCACGGCAAGGATGATTTCTTTGCATTGCAGAACCTGGCGCTGGCCTATGAAATATTGCAGGACAATGACCGTCTGCCAATGGGAGCTGATGAAGTGATGATTCGTTTTGCCGATCTTCACTTTGATCCTGATTTTGTAATTGATAATAATCAGGGACAGGAACGTGCATTGGGGTTTGTACGGATGTGTAATTTGTTCCCCGATGCTCCGGGCGTTTCCCATTGGAGAGAGTATATTGATAAGATGTGGCACTTTTGGTATCGTAATAAAGACGTAGATGAAACCGCGACTCTCTATGCTTCCATTCATTTGAATGACCTCATCAATATTGCCGTTGAGAGTGATAAAGTGGCGTTGTTGAAGACTCCGGAAATAAGACGGTGGTTCGAACGCTATCGTGACCAACAAGCTCCCAGTGGCTATATGCCCGAATATGGAGATGATTATTTCTTTGCCTATAACAACTGGATATTGGTATTTGAAAAGATGGCACGTCTGACCGGTGATGCTTCTTTTCGAAAAGCTGCTTGGAAGCTATTTACTATCGGATATCCTAATTTAGATATTAAGTACTTCAAACCGGGATGGAATCTTCGGCAGGCCTGTGATTGGGCTGCTCTTGCAGAGGTAGCCTTGTTGCCTACCTTTTTTGAAAAATCAGACTCTCCTGTTCGTACTTCTCTGGTTACCACCCGTACAAACCGGAGGGGAAAAACGGATATACCGGACCAGCTGCTATTGCGGGCCTCTTCTGAAGCGGGAACTCCGTTTATAATGAGCGACCTGTATGCATCCGGCACTCATCAGCATCCAAACCTGCGTGGTACGATTAATTACTTTGAGGTGGATGATAACCCTCTGTTTCATGGTGTACAGAGGCATGCTACTGATGTGCGTCATGGCAACACTGTTGTTTTAATGAAAGAGAGCGGGAATGGATTCCCGTTTGATGAGAAGGGCAGTCGGTTGCTCACTAACGTTTGGTTTACAGATTGTGTTGATTTCAGCCAGTCCACAGAGATTTCCGGCGATGCAGCAATGCGTGGGATGAGAAAGATGACATTCCGCTTTCAGGGAGAGCCGGGTGAAGAGATTTATATTAAGAATGTCCGGTTGATTGGAAAGGTAGGAAACAGGTTGTTGCATGATTGTAGCACGTTAGAGAATTGGAGTAAAAACGTGACCTTGGTTGACTTGGGTAAAGAAGGAAAAGCTGTGAAAGTTGTCCTTCCGGACAAGAATGTCTGTTTTGTGAATCTAGATGTAGCCGCAGATTTTAGTCTGAATGATTATCGGTATATTGGTTGTGATTGGAAGCATATGGCAAAAAGCGGAGCAAAGAAATCGGTATTAGATTTTATGATACGCGCCTATAATAAGGTTTCTCTTCCGGGTGAGGAATATATTCACGAGAAAGTAGGAACATTGTTTAATCCGAACACAGTAAGAGAAGCTATGGCAGAAACGAGGGAGGGAGATTCTTATGGACGAATTGTGTTGGATGACCAATGTGTGGATGGGTCTGTCCTACAACGGAATATGGTGCTCACAAAAGAAGGAGTACTTGTTATACAGGATCATTTATTGCCTGGGGCAGGAACTGAAGGTTATACCGCCGGCAGTTTATGGCAACTTTATTCGTTGGATAAAAGCGGTAAGAATTGGTTCAATTCCACAGGAGAGAATAAAAAGTGGAAAGATCGTTCGGGGAAAGATATTGAAACAAATCAACTATTAGTTTACTTTGAGGAACAGAAGGAGCGTCATTTTGGGGCGCAACAACAGGAGTATACAGTCAAGCCTGTTACAACTTTTGCCAAACAAAAGGTAATCCCCGGTTCTGCTGTTACGTTCGTAACTATTATTGTTCCTCACACTGCTTTATGGAAAGCTGAAGACATAGTGAAAGCTATTTCTGCTCAAACGGATGCTACTCATCAAAGTAATGTTTGGATTACTCTTGCCAATAAGAATAATTTGAAGATTGAAATAACAAAGGAAGGAAATTGGAAAGTGGAAAGGAATGAATGAAACGGGGATAATAACCAATTTGTGCAATTTCTGGATCAGTTAGGTAGAAATAGTAAGAGCATTCAGTTGTTGCAAAATTTGCAACAACTGAATGCTCGCTCCTTTTAATTTTCCTTTTCTATATTGTATTCTTGATTCGTGTTTATTTCCGCCTTACCGTAATATCCCGGCATCGGCACATAAATCGGATTATAATAAGTATTGATATTCTTCAACTTCTTCTCCTCCTCTTTCAGCCGTTTGATTTGCCGTGCGGCAGTGGTAGGGGTAAAGCCGCACAATCCTTGAAAGTCGCGACGGGTTAATACAGGGTTGCTCTTGAAGTAGTTTGTCAGCAATTTGTCTATTTCGTCATTTGAAAGGACAGCCGAATGGGGTTTCAGTTTACTTCGCTCCACATGAACAACACTGACTGACCTTTTCAGTTTGGCATCCGCTTTAAAGCTGATGTTGGCTTTGAGTTTTATCTGATTCGCTTTTAGTTTGGGCGAAGTGATAGGCTCTTGACTATTCAGCTTTATCTGGAAATAACCGATGCCATCCAGATGGACGCTTTGTCCTTCCCGAAGACGATCCCCCATAAAATGACTTAGAGATTCGAGAACTGACTTTACATCCCCTTCAGTTAGAGAAGTGGCTATCTGGATTTCTTTTGCCAGATAGTCTGTGTCAATGTGTTGGAAGTTGACTACACGTGCGTGGTACGTTTCTTTGTCTTCCTCATCCTTGGGACGGGGAGTCTTGTACAATTCAAATTGTATTGCCATTATTAATTTGTTTTCGCCTTATACATTACTACGTATTTTAAATTTATCGTTGTAAGCCTATAAGGACATTGTTTTTTTTGTTGCGAAGCTAATCGATCATCTTCGGACTTAGGGGGGAGGGTGTTATATAGCTGTTGTTTGTTTGCTATCAAGCGGCTTTTATAAGTTATCCTGCCTTTATTCTTGGACTAAGGCATAGGGATAGTTATCTTCCGGTGCCTTTATCATTAGTTTCCCACGGCCGTGGAGAGATCTCGTCATGGCTGTGGTAGTATCTTTTCACGGCCGTGGTAGGAATTCGCCACGGCCATGAAGAATGAACTATATCGGTAGCAAAGATAAACTATATCAGGGAGAAAAACAAAGTATTCCTACTTGTTGTAGGTATTTATATGCCTTGTTCTATTTGATGGATATAGGGCAAGGGAGAATTAAACTATTTTACTGTGATAACAGTGGCATTGTCTGAAAAATATAGTTATATTTGTGGCGTGTCTTCAGAGAGAAGATACATTTGTTTTGAATTGGAGATAGTGTTTTTATTATCTATTGTGAGAAATCTGGTAAATTTAGCACCCATAGATAATAAGTGACCAGTCTCCACGTCCATGTTGTATATATATTTGTTATATACCTCAACGGGCGTGGAGCTATTGCTTATTATTCGGGTACGGCCCACCAGAGCCTCTCACGGGATAGTACAGTAATAGTTTCCGCGCCTTTTTTATTGGCAAACGGGAACACATAATTAAAAAATGATAGTTATGAGTGACTTTACTTGTTCCTGTTCCTGCCTGATGAAGCACGATTTAGAACGCTCCGTCGACAAGCTTAGTTTTATGAAAGAAAACTGGCCTAGCTTTGCAAATATTGAAAGCGTAGACCAATTGTCAAAAGCTGAATTGCAGTGTTCTCTCTGTTTATTGAATATAGTGATAGACGGGCTGTCAAAAGATGAATTCTCATGTCCGAATAAAGAACTTATCCATTTGGTCATCATGTATGTGTATATACAGGAAAGGTTCGATTTATGTGAAATCAAAGAACTGCATACTAAATTGGTGATGGTTCCTGTGAAGAAAAGAAAGAAATGGCTCTCTAAGTCATAGCTATTCAGGTTGTCTTTGCAAAAATGTGATGAAAGTAGTGCTTTTTGCGGTGATAGGTGACAGATGTGGTGACAGGTTGAAAAACAACCTATCACCGCCGGGAACCTCGATGAATAAGGTATTTGATTGCCGTCGGTGATAGGTGATAGAGAAAAGTGATTTTTTGTATATGAGAAGAAGCTTATTAATGAAGAGTATTTTTATTCGGAGTATTCCATACTTTCGTCTGATCGCATACAATATCAATCCATTGGTCACCGCATTTGATCTTGAAATCTCCTTTTTCCAGTCTCCACTTACCGTCATACCCGACAAATGCCAAATCGCTTCCTTTTAGCTTCAACGTAACAGTCTTTGTTTCTCCCGGTTTCAGAGAGATCTTTTCAAAGTTCCGCAGACGGATATTGTCCGGTGTACTGCTTGCCACCAAGTCTTTAGAGAATAACAACACACTTTCTTTTCCGGCAACTTTGCCCGTATTGGTTACATCAATCGTGAATATCAGCTCATCATCGGCATTGAAAGTCGGTTTGTTTACTTTTAGGTTATTATATTTATAATTGGTATAGCTTAATCCGAAGCCGAACGGCCATTGAATATCCATCACCGAATCATAATTGTAGTTACCTCCCATTTGCCCCATATTTTCACAAGGCTTGTAGTCATAAGTCGCCAAAGCGTTGATTAGGCGGGGATAAGTAAACGGTATTTTTCCACTGAAGTTGGCATCACCGGCCAATAAGTTAGCAAGTGCATCGCCACCGTAATTGCTTGGCAGCATGATGTTGACGACAGCTTTTGCCAAAGGCTCTATGTCATTGATAATACGCGGACGTCCCTGGTTCAGAACCAAAACGATAGGTTTACCCGTAGCGGCCAGAGCTTTTACCAGATTGCGCTGATTTTCCGATAAGGTAAGATCCGTCAGGTTGCCGGGAGTTTCGCAATAAGAGTTTTCGCCAATGCAGGCGATGATAATATCTGCCTGTGCTGCCGCTGCTACCGGTTTTTCAATTTCCGGTTTGTTTTCTTCCCACCAGTTATCGTTTTTGTAAGGAGCATAGGTGACTCCCGGTTCGTAGATAATATTCTCTTTTCCGTATTTCTCACACAAAGCCTCGTAGATTGTATGATATGCCTGCGTGTAATCATCGGCAACGTGTCCCTGCCAGCTATACGACCATCCGCCATTCAGGCAACGCATGGAGTTTGCGTTCGGCCCGGTCAGCAGAATCTTTTTGCCTTTCGCTATCGGCAGGGTATGTGCGTCATTCTTCAATAACACTTCCGATTCTTCGGCAGCCTGGAGGGCAACGGCCGCAAATTCCTTAGAACCGAACTTGTCATACTTCTTAATGTCCCAATACGGATTGTCGAATAATCCCAGACGATATTTCAAACGCAACACACGGGCTACTGCATCGTCGATGCGTTCCATAGATACCTCTCCTTCTTCAACCAACTCTTTCAGATAATCGCAGAAACTCACTTCATAAGGAACCATTGACATGTCGATTCCGGCATTGATGGCAATCTTGATGGCTTCTTTCTTGGTGGCAGCAATATGATCCCGTGTGCAGAGATTGTTTATGTCCGCCCAGTCTGTTACAATCAGACCGTCCCAGTTCAAGTCTTCTTTCAGCCATTCGGTCAGTAATTCACGGTTGGCATGAAAAGGCAGGCCGTTGTCAACGCCAGAATTCACCATCACGCTCAATGCACCATGACGCACGGCAGCCAGGAAAGGAGCGAAGTGTTTTTCACGCATATCGCTGCGTGAGATGGAAGAAGGAGTACGGTCTTTCCCGGAAACGGGTACACCGTAACCCATATAGTGCTTCATACAGGCAGCTACATGGTATGCTCCGATGCGGTTCGGGTCTTCTCCTTGAAATCCCTTTACGGCCGACACGCCCATTTCTGCATTTACATAACAATCTTCTCCATAGTTTTCCCACATACGTGCCCAGCGCGGGTCACGACCTAAATCGACAACCGGGGCAAACGTCCAGGGGATGCAC
Source organism: Bacteroides sp. D2 (assembly GCF_025147085.1). Lineage (NCBI taxonomy): Bacteria > Pseudomonadati > Bacteroidota > Bacteroidia > Bacteroidales > Bacteroidaceae > Bacteroides > Bacteroides sp. D2. The sequence goes on from NZ_CP102261.1 coordinate 1,770,840, forward strand.
CCTGCTTTGGTTTCATAGGCAGATATTTCGGCACTTTTCCTTGTCAGTTCCCGGTTGAAAGTGGCTCCCATGTTGATACCTTGCGGAAACATTGTTCCGTCCAGCGTGTAGGTCGTCCCATGAATCTGGTCTACTCCATAGATGCACGGGATACCGATTTCTTTCATTGATTTCTCCTGTATCTGCTTGATGGCTTCCGCCCACTTCTCCTTCTTCTGTGCTACTCCCAGAGGGACATTCAGTAGTGAGCCTACCTTATATTTACCGATAACCGTGTCGAGCATCGCCTCGCTTAGACAGAATCCTTTCTCACGGCTGGTTTCAAGGTCAGACACCACATCAATGGTGATTTCACACATCTGACCGATCTTCTGTTCGAGGGTCATTCTCTGAAGCCATTGCCGGATGTTAGCTTCAATAGCCGGATCGGCTGGGATGGCGGGAGGGTTAGCCTGCGCGTGAGTTGTAAGGCAGGTACCGGCAAAGGCTGATACTAATACCATTTTCTTAATGCTTTTCATGAGTTGATATTTTTAGAGTGAGACTTAAAATCTACCACAAATGTAGAAAGATTTGCAGTCACTCGAAAGGGCGAAATGCAATTGAATACATATGATGCCCCAATAAGATACATTCTATTCTCTTGCTCGAAACATAACACACCTTGTTTTTGCCGGATTATGGTGAACTTTGCCATCAGTACAAACTTTAAAAATAAGAATGATGAAGAACAGTTGCAGACTTTTATTAATCTTAATCGGATTATGGATGGCTAATAATGTCTCTATCGCACAGGAGACATTCAGGAATCCTATTATTACAGGAATGAATCCCGATCCGAGTATTTGCAGGGTGGGAGATGATTTTTATTTGGTTACGTCTACCTTTGAGTATTTTCCCGGTCTACCGGTTTATCATAGTAAAGACCTTGTTCATTGGAAACTGATCGGGCATGCCCTGTCCCGTCCGGAAAATAATCCGTTGATGGGATGCAGTGCCTCCACCGGTGGACAGTATGCTCCGACGTTGCGCTATCATGAGGGTACATTCTATGTGATTGGCACGAATTATGGCGGGAAAGGTTCGCAAGGAGTATTCTATGTGACGGCCAAGAATCCTGCGGGTCCCTGGTCTGATCCGGTATGGGCGGGGAACTGGTATGTAGACCCGTCTATTGAGTTTATTGACGGAAAGATGTACTTTTTGAGTCCGGATAATCAAGGCAGCTTCCTTTTGGGAGTAATGGACCCGGAAACCGGGAAGTTTGTCGAACCCTTGCGGAAAGTGGCTGCCGGTCTGGGAGGTTCTTCACCGGAGGGACCTCACTTCTATAAAATGGGTGAATTCTATTATATCATGTCTGCCGAAGGAGGAACGGGTTATGAGCACCGGGAAGTCATACAACGGAGCAAATCCCCTTGGGGACCTTATGAACCCAGTCCTGTGAATCCGGTTCTTTCGAATATGAATTGCCCCGGACATCCTTTCCAGGCAATAGGGCATGCGGATCTTGTCCAACTGAAAGACGGAAGCTGGTGGGCAGTTTGTCTGGGAATAAGACCTGTGGATGGCAAGTTCCAGCATTTGGGACGTGAAACTTTCCTGGCACCTGTGACGTGGGATGCCGACGGTTGGCCTAAAGTGGGTAAAGATGGCGTCGTACAGGAAACATATCCCTTCCCTAACCTGCCGTCACATGTTTGGGCGAAACAACCGGTTCGTGATGATTTCGATGCGGAAACGCTGGGGTTGGACTGGACTTTTATCCGTAATCCTGCTCATTCGTTCTGGTCATTGACGGAGAAGCCGGGCTCGCTGCGTCTGAAAGGAACAGCAATCAACTTCACAACGAATGATTCTCCTTCTTTTATCGGCCGCCGGCAGGCTGCTTTCAATCTGACTGCATCTGCAAAAGTCAACTTTATTCCGAAAGTGGAAAATGAAGAGGCGGGACTGGTAGTAAGAGCGGATGATAAGAATCATTATGATTTGCTGATAACAAAGAGGAATGGTCAGCGGACCGCCATGCTTCGTAAGACTTTGAAAGATAAGGTTGTTGATACAATCTATAAAGAACTTCCTGCCACCGGAGATGTAATTTTATCCATCACTGCTACCAAGACGGCATATACGTTTGAGGTGAAAGCCGGTCACGCTGTTGAAGTGTTAGGGATGGCTTCCACGCGTGATGTCTCTAATGAAGTGGTAGGTGGATTTACCGGTGTATTTATAGGTATGTATGCTTCCGGTAATGGGCAGGCAAATACAAATCCTGCCGACTTTGACTGGTTCGATTTTCGCTGCTTGGACTAAGCTGAAGAGGGTTGAAAACAAATCATACGCAAAAGGGAAACATTCTGTGCGTATGGGTAAAACATTTAGCAGACCGGGTGTGAACGAAATACCATGTCTCCTTGGGGAAAAACATCTACTTTTGTATCGTCGGCTGGCAAAAGATGTTTAACTCTTAAATTATATGATATGCGAAACGCTTTATTCCTTATTTTCATCTCGCTTTGTTCTGTATGCAAATCATCGGCTCAAGGTTACAGTAATCCTGTAATTCCCGGTTTCCATCCCGATCCGAGTGTTTGCAAGGCAGGGGATGATTATTATTTAGTCAACAGCAGCTTTCAATATTTCCCCGGAGTGCCTTTGTTTCATAGCAAAGACCTTGTGCATTGGGAGCAGATAGGAAACTGTCTGACTCGTCCGTCCCAGCTTGATCTGACTAATGCCAATTCGGGAAGCGGTATTTTTGCTCCTACCATTCGTTACAATGATGGAGTGTTTTACATGATTACGACTAACGTTTCCGGTAAGGGGAATTTCCTGGTACATACTACTGATCCCCGTAGTGAATGGTCGGAACCTGTCTGGCTCGAACAAGGAGGCATCGATCCTTCGCTTTATTTTGAAGATGGCAAATGTTTTATGGTCAGTAATCCGGATGGATACATCAACCTGTGTGAGATTGACCCCATGACAGGCAAGCAGCTTTCTTCTTCCAAACGAATATGGAACGGTACCGGGGGCAGATATGCCGAAGGTCCACACATTTATAAGAAAGACGGCTGGTACTATCTGCTGATTTCAGAGGGCGGTACAGAATTGGGACATAAAGTAACCATTGCCCGCAGTCGTTACATAGACGGTCCTTATCAGGGAAATCCGGCAAATCCTATTCTGACCCATGCCAATGAGTCGGGACAATCCAGTCCGATTCAGGGAACAGGGCATGCTGATCTGGTGGAAGGCACCGATGGTTCTTGGTGGATGGTGTGCCTGGCATACAGAATTATGCCGGGAACTCATCATACATTGGGACGTGAAACGTATCTGGCTCCGGTGCGTTGGGATAAGGATGCCTGGCCTGTGGTCAATGCCAACGGAACTATTTCTTTGGAGATGGATGTAACCACTCTGCCTCAACAGGAAATGAAAGGCAGACCGGAACAGATAGACTTTAAAGAAGGAAAACTTTCTCCCGAATGGATTCATTTGCAAAATCCGGAAGCAAAGAATTATACTTTTACCAAAGATGGCAAACTTCGTTTGATAGCAACTCCAGTTACGCTAAGTGACTGGAAAAGTCCTACCTTTGTCGCCTTGCGACAGGAACACTTTGATATGGAAGCATCCGCTCCGGTAGTCTTGCAGAAAGCGGGAGTAAATGATGAAGCGGGACTTTCCGTTTTTATGGAGTTTCATTCTCACTATGATTTATTTGTCCGTCAGGATAAGGATCAGAAACGTTCTGTTGGTTTGCGGTATAAACTGGGAGAGATTACTCATTATGCCAAAGAGGTTTCCTTGCCAACTAGTGGTGAAGTGGAACTGGTGGTGAAGTCGGATATCAATTACTATTATTTCGGTTATAAAGTGAATGGAATATATCATGATTTGGGTAAGATGAATACTCGTTATCTAAGCACTGAAACAGCAGGTGGGTTTACCGGAGTCGTCTTGGGACTTTATGCTGTATCAGCTTCTAAAGAATCAAAGATGTACGCTGATTTTGAGTGCTTTAAGTATAAAGGGGAATAGGAAGAAAACAAATGAATCCCCTTTATAAAACAAATTCACCCCATCGTTTCCAAAACGCTCCCTATATGAATAACATTACAGAAGCGAAGTTACATGTCGAATACATAATTTTGCAGTGTAGAAAACAAATATGTTTTGATAAGACGGGGTTAACGGTTTTAAATTTAATCTAATAGTATAGAAGAATATGGAAAAACAGTCATTTAGTGATGGATTATTTGGTCCATTGGGTATTAAACGAGTCATATTTATGCTGGTGTTGCTGACTACCTCTTTTATATCATGTAGCAATAGCGATGAAAAAGGAGGAAGTCTGGAAGTGGCACAGGAATATCGCAATCTGGAATTTGATGCTCGTGGAAGCAGGCAGACTATTCAGATCAACGGTCCGTCCGAATGGCATATCAGCACTTCGGAAAGTTGGTGTAAAAGTTCCCACGCAATCGGGGAAGGGAAACAATATGTAAATATCACAGTAGAGGCGAATGATACGCAGAAAGACAGGACGGCTACCGTCACTGTTTCGGCTAGTGGTGCTCCTGATATTATTATCAATGTCAAACAGTCTATGTATAGCGTGCCTCCATACGATGAATATATTGATCCTGATAATACAGGAATGCGTGATTTGACTTCTATGCAACTGTCGGCATTGATGAAAGCCGGAGTAAATATAGGTAATACATTCGAAGCGGTGATTGTGGGGGAAGACGGAAGTCTTTCCGGTGATGAGACGTGTTGGGGAAATCCTACACCGAATAAGGCTCTTTTCGAGGGAATCAAGGCAGCAGGCTTTGATGTTGTACGTATGCCTGTTGCTTATTCTCATCAGTTTGAAGATGCATCAACGTATAAGATTAAGAGTGCATGGATGGATAAAGTAGAGACTGCGGTGAAAGCTGCGCTTGATGCTGGTCTTTATGTTATTATCAATATTCATTGGGAAGGTGGTTGGCTGAATCATCCGGTGGATGCCAATAAAGAGGCTTTGGATGAAAGACTGGAAGCGATGTGGAAACAGATTGCCTTAAAATTCAGGGATTATGACGACCGTTTGCTTTTTGCCGGAACCAATGAGGTCAATAATGATGATGCTGACGGTGCACAACCTACAGAGGAGAATTACAGAGTGCAGAATGGTTTCAATCAGGTATTCGTCAATACGGTTAGAGCTACCGGAGGACGTAACCACTACCGTCATCTGATTGTGCAGGCATACAATACGGATGTAGCGAAAGCAGTGGCGCATTTCACAATGCCGCTCGATATTGTTCAAAACCGTATTTTCCTGGAATGTCATTACTACGATCCTTATGATTTCACGATCATGCCTAATGATGAAGATTTCAAGAGTCAATGGGGAGCTGCGTTTGCAGGTGGAGATGTGTCTTCTACCGGACAGGAAGCGGATATAGAAGCTACATTAGGTTCGCTGAATGTATTTATTAATGATAATGTGCCTGTAATCATCGGTGAATATGGACCGACGTTAAGAGATCAGTTGACCGGAGAGGCATTGGAAAACCATTTGAAATCACGTAATGACTATATCGAATATGTAGTAAAGACCTGCGTGAAAAATAAACTCGTTCCCTTGTACTGGGATGCCGGCTATACCGAAAAGCTGTTCGACCGCACTACCGGACAACCGCATAATGCAGCGTCTATAGCAGCTATTATGGAAGGATTAAATTGAATATTAACCATTTAAATAAGGTACAATGAATAAACACTTTCTTGGAAAATGTACATTTGTACATTGGTACTGTCTTGCATTGGCAATATTACTTTGGTTGCCGATAACGATATTGAAGGCTGCCCCTTCACAGGACTTAAAGGTGTCCGGAATAGTAACTTCTGCAACTGACGGAGAACCGTTGATTGGGGTAAGCGTACAAGTGAAAGGAACGACGACAGGGACAATTACAGACCTGAACGGTAAGTATACGCTGAATGTATCTACCGGACAGACGCTGGTATTCTCTTACATCGGTTTCATGGAACAGCAAGTGGTGGCAACAAAACCTGTCATTAACGTAGTCTTGAAAGAAGACACTAAAACGTTGGATGAGGTGGTAGTTGTCGGCTATGGAACCATGAAACGAAGCGACCTTACGGGTTCGGTTGTTTCCGTGACTGGAGACGAACTGAAAAAGTCTGTTGTTACTTCGTTAGACCAAGCTTTGCAGGGACGTGCAGCGGGTGTTTCCGTTACACAAAATTCGGGAGCTCCGGGTGGAGGTATCTCTGTGAGTATTCGTGGTATCAACTCTCTGAATGGTAACGAACCTCTATATGTGATTGATGGTGTAGCGATTTCTGGTAATACAGACGGTAACTCCAGTGTATTGTCTTCTATTAATCCATCGGATATCGTTTCCATGGAAATTTTGAAAGATGCTTCGGCCACAGCTATTTATGGTTCGAGAGCCTCTAATGGTGTGGTACTTATTACCACTAATCAGGGGAAAGCTGGTAAAACGAAAGTTTCCTACGAAGGATATTATGGTCTACAACAGTTGCCTAAGAAGTTGGATGTTTTAAATCTACGCGAATATGCGGAATATCAGAATCTGCGCGCTCAAGTGCTGGGCTTTGGAGATCGTGAGGAGTTTAAAGATCCCAATTTATTGGGAGAGGGAACGAACTGGCAGGATGAAATTTTCCGCAATGCCTCCATGCACAATCATCAGATTAATATCTCCGGAGGAAATGAAGGGACTACTTATTCGCTTTCGGGTGGTTATTTAAGCCAGGATGGTATTGGGATCGGTTCTAGTTTTGAACGTTTTTCTGCCCGTGTCAATATGGATAATAAGATAACGAACTGGCTCTCTACCGGATTGCGTGCCTCTATTGCCAAGACACAACAGAACAATACGATTGACAATGGTAATATTATCCGCACAGCAATACAACAGTTACCCGAAGTGCCGGCGAAAAATCCTGACGGCTCGTGGGGAATGCAGTCGGAAAACATGTACGGTACTTATTTTACGAATCCGGTAGCGGAAGCATTGATGCGTGAGAATTATGACAAGGGGCTGCAACTCTATGTAGACTTCTTTGCTGATATTACGCTCTACAAAGGCTTGGTCTTTCGGGCAGAATATGCAGGTAATTACTATTATAACAACAGTTACAAGTATACACCGTCTTATGACTATGGTCTTTATACCCAAGAGTCATTGGGTAGCCGTAGTGCCAGTAACGGTAGTAACTGGACGTTAAAGACTTATCTGACTTATACTAATACTTTTGGTCGACACCAAATTACTGCCATGGCGGGACATGAAGCGCAGGAGAATAATTGGGAGTCACTTTCCGGTACTCGGAGCGACTATTTCCTCAACTCTGTTCACGAACTGGATGCAGGTAGTTCACTCACAGCAAAGAACAGTAGTTCCAAAGGTTCTTCTGCTATCGAATCTTACTTCGGTCGTGTTAATTACGGATTTGATGACCGTTATTTGTTAACACTTACCGTACGTGGTGACGGCTCTTCCACGTTTGCTCCGAAAAACCGTTGGGGTATATTTCCATCGGCAGCTCTTGCTTGGAAGTTGAAAAATGAGAAATTCTTGAAGAACGTCTCTTGGTTGGATAATTTGAAGCTGCGTCTTGGCTGGGGATTGGTTGGTAATCAAGCGGCAGACAACTATGCTTATGGCGTAAAGATGAGAACGGTGGCAACTATTTGGGGAAGCGGATATTATGCGGAGAACTATGGAAACGAAAACTTGAAATGGGAAGAGACTGAAGCATGGAATGCCGGACTAGACATTAATCTTTTTGGTAACCGGGTTGAGCTGATTATCGATGGATATTACAAGAATACTGATAATCTGTTGATGAAAGCATCGCTTCCCTCTTACGTTAACGGTGTTATTTCTTCACCGTGGGTAAATGCGGGTGCCATGACCAATAAAGGTTTGGAATTCACGTTGAATACGGTTAATATCAATAAAAAAGATTTCATGTGGAGATCAGGACTGACTATTTCATTCAACAGGAATGAGATTACAAAACTTTATACGGAAACAGCAGGACTTTCCGGTACTATCAATAGTGAAACTTACACTTACTCGGAAGTAGGACAGCCGATAGGACAGTTCTACGGATATAACGTGATAGGTATGTTTGCAAAAGAAGATGACTTTTACAAACGGGATTCTTATGGCAATTATATCCTCGATAAAAATGGCGAGCGTGCGAAAGTGGCCATTCCAAAAGGAAAAAACATCTCTGAAAGTGAGATATGGGTAGGGGATTATATTTATGAGGATATTGACGACAATGGTGTTATTGATGAGAAAGACCGTACCTATTTAGGTAATCCCGAACCAAAGTTCTCTTACGGTTTTAATAACTCTTTTTCTTATAAAGGCTTTGATCTGAATGTTTTCATCAATGGTGTATACGGTAATAAAGTGGTGAATATGTTGCGTAAAGAATTTACCAATCCGATGAATAACAGTGGCATGCTGAAAGAGGCTGTTAATATTGCCCGTGTGGAACTGATTGATCCGTCACAGCCGGCGACACTTTCCAATGTCTATGTTTCGAATGCCGGTTCTGCACAAGTGCAGCGCATCACTGCTGCCAATGCCAATGATAACAACCGTATGAGCAGCCGCTTTGTGGAAGACGGTTCATATCTTCGTATCAAGAATATTTCGTTAGGTTATACTTTCCCTAAAAAGTGGATAAGTAAGCTCAATATTGATAATCTGCGGGTGTATATGAATATCCAGAATGCATTCACCTTTACAAAGTACAAAGGATATGATCCGGAAGTGGGTGCTTACAATTATGACGTGTTGACGCGTGGTATCGATAATGCCCGTTATCCTTCACAACGGATTTATACTTTCGGACTTAACCTTAGTTTCTAACCAGACAAATAACGAGAACATTTATGAAAAGGAAATTATTAGCAATAGCAACTACCGCACTGCTGCTTGTAGCATGTAGTGACAGTTTTCTGGACAGAGCACCAGAGGGAAGCTATGTAGACGCTACGTTCTATACTTCCGATGAAGCGTTGGAAGCAGCCACTGCTCCACTTTACAATCGGGCATGGTTTGATTACAATCAACGTTCCATAGTTCCTATCGGTAGCGGGCGTGCCAATGATATGTACAGCCCGTGGAACTATCCGCAGTTTGTTACTTTCCAAGTGACAGCATTAGACGAAAATCTATCGGGTGCATGGAGCGGATTTTACTCGGTAGTAACGATGGCTAACTCTGTAATCAATGCGGTAGAGACACAGACACAGGGTAGTGTGAGCGAAGCGGCCAAGACAAAAGCAATTGCTGAAGCCCGGCTGATGCGTGCATGTGCATATTTCTATATGTTGCGTATTTGGGGGCCGGTGATTCTCATAGAAGACAATCAGAAATTGGTTGACAATCCCGTTCGTCCACTCAATCGGGAAGAGGATGTGTTCCAGTTTATTATCAACGACCTGAACTATGCCGTTACTCATCTGCCGGAACAGAGCGATAAAGGACGAGCTACGTCGTGGGCAGCAAAAGGAATATTGGCAAAGGTTTATCTGGCACGTTCGGGATGGAACAACGGTGGTACACGCAATGAAGATGATTTGGAACTTGCCCGCCAATACGCCGGTGATGTTTGCGAGAATAGCGGGCTGGGTCTGATGACAAACTACGAAGATCTATTCAAGTATAAGAATAATAACAATCAGGAATCCCTACTCGCCATGCAGTGGGTGCCATTGGGTGAGTGGTACGAATGTAATACACTGCTGTCCGATTTGGCATTCTCTACCGAAGTGACGGGTGGTGTCAATTGCTGGAGCAGCTATAATGGAAGTATTGATATGTTGCAGCAGTACGAGCTGGCAGATACGTTGCGCCGGAACGCTACCTTCTTTACTAAAGGTTCTTATTATTCTTACATTGCCATGAAGGACGGAGGCTATACTTATAAGGGCACTGCTTCTCCTATCAAAAAAGGTGTTCCGGGAGGACCGGATGATGATAATGATGGCAAAGTAAAACAAATGAACTCACCGCTTAATACCTATATCTTGCGTTTGGCAGATGTCTACCTGACATATGCGGAGGCTTGTTTGGGTAACAACTCTGTGTTGAGTGACGGACGCGGACTCTACTTTTTCAATCTGGTACGCGAGCGTGCAAAGGTTAACAAGAAATCTTCCATTACACTGGACGATATTATCCGCGAACGGCGTGTTGAGTTTGGCATGGAGTATTCAAACTGGTATGATATGGTGACTTGGTTCCGCTATTTGCCGGACAAGATGCTCAACTACTTTAATAATCAGTGGCGGGGATACCGGGCAGATGCTATTATCAAGGATGAGGATGGAAAGTTGCATTTCGGGAAATATGATACGGACGGAACTACCTTCCTTGAAGGTCCTGAAAATTATACGGCTCCGGAGTTTACTATCAACATTGAAGCAGAGGATATCTTCTTACCTTATCCGGAGTCTGATGTAATCCAGAATCCATTGCTGAATGAACCACCGGTTCCTTATACGTTTAACGAATAAATCAGACGAACTTATGAAATCAATATATAAGTATACAGATGCGCGGCTACTCTTGTTGTTTTGGCTGTTTCTGCCATTACTCGCGCTTATTTCTTGTCAGAACGACGATGACAGTATTCCTGTGATTCATTATATCCGGGTGACCGACCCTACCCGTGCAGACAGTACTTTCACCGATGTGAGTCCCGGTACGATGATTGTTGTGGTGGGAGAGCATCTGGGCGGTACGCAGAAAATATTTATCAATGATCAGGAGGTAAGTTTCAACCGAAACTATGTGACTTCTACTAATATCATACTGACGGTTCCCAATGAGCTGGAATTGACAGGGCAAAATCCTGAATTGAAAGGTGAAATTCGCTTGGAGACTGATCATGGAATAGCGACCTACAATATGCACGTGCTTTCGCCTGCACCTTACATCACCCGTATTTCCGCGACCTATCCTATTAAGCCGGGAGATCAGATGACTGTGATAGGCGGTAACTTTTACGAGGTACAGGCTGTTTATCTTTCTACAGAACAACCGGCAAAGGATGGAACACGCCCTGTTGACGTTCAGGAGATAACAAACTATGAAGTAAATAATAAATATAATCAAATTACTCTGACAGCTCCGGCAAATCTGCTTGAAGAGGGATATCTTGTGGTAGAGTGCTATACGAGTAGTGCGGTTACAGAGTTCAAGAAGAATGGTCCGAGACCGGTTGTTACTGCTGTCAGTTCGACAATGCCGGTTGTAGGAAGTACGGTTACTATCACCGGACAGAACTTTATTAAGGTATCACGTGTGAATATTAACGGTGAGTTCGACATTCCAGTGGAGGATATCACAACCTCAAACACTTTTGATGAGATTAGTTTTGTATTGCCACAGGCTCCTACCCAGTCCGGTCACATTTCTGTGACTGCGATTGGAGGAACGGTAGAATCTGCAGAAATATTCTATCCTTTAGAAAATGTGATACTGAACTACGATGGAATCGGTAGTCATGTTTGGGGCGATTGCAGTTTTGTAGTAGCAGACGGCTCATCGGCTCCTTATGTTTCTAATGGAACTTGTCTAGGTATTACTGGAACAGTGAGTGCATACAACTATTGGTGGAAACAAAGTTATTCCAACGCTCAATGGGTAGGTACAAGCATCATTCCGGGAAATACACCGATCAGTGACTTGAAATTACAGTTTGAATGTTTTGTGAAAGAAGTCTTTACCGGGCCTGTTTTCCAGATTGCAATGTGCGAAAACTTCGATGCTGCATTAAATGGCTATGTTCCGGTGAGCTCTTTTACAGGAGAAACGGAGACTGGAAAATGGATGCAATGTTCTGTATCTTTATCTTCTGTTGTCGCGGATGCTACATATCAAGAGTTCTTGAACAGGAATTCTGCTCACATAGGTGTATATGCAACAAATCCTGGTGGTAGTGAAGCTACTATAGAAGTTTATTTCGATAACTTCCGTATCGTGAAGAAGTAATGATTTAAATGAAGCAGGAGAAGGTAAACGATTCGTTCTACCCTCTCCTGTATTTTTAGTAAACAATGAGAAAGAATATTATTTATTTCGTCGTTTTTTCAATGGCAATAGTGGCAAGTATGGCATGTCATGCACAGGAACTTCAGATGCAGGATAGAATAGCGAATGGTAGTTCTACCCCCGTGATAATCATGCCGGAAGTCTCCCCAAAATTGTTGTCGGGAGATGCCAATCCACTGCTTGATTTTATATTTACTGCAGATCCTACAGCAGTAGAGTACGAAGGAAGACTTTATGTGTATGGCACAAATGATCATCAACAATATGAAGCAGTAGGAGGGAACGGCAAAAATTCTTACGAATACATTAAATCGTTGGTGATGATGTCTACCAATGATATGGTAAACTGGACGTATCATGGACTGATTCGGACAGATAGTATCGCACCATGGATTAAAGCATCATGGGCGCCTTCTGTCGTGAGTCGTAAAGAAGGCGATGGTAAAACGCATTTCTATCTTTATTTCTCTAATAGTGGAGATGGCAGTGCTGTATTGACAGCTACCTCGCCCGTAGGTCCGTGGGAAAGCCCTTTGAACCGCAGTGTGATAGATACACAGTCACCGGGCATCGGAGACTGTAAAGCCGCCTTCGATCCTGGAGCCGTTATCGACGAAGAAGGGACGGGGTGGCTTGCTGTGGGAGGTGGATGCGCACGTATCATACGTTTAGGAAAGGATATGATCAGTATAGACAGTCCGATAGTGCCGATTAATGCACCGCATCATTTCGAAGCCAATGAACTCAACTTTATTAATGGAACTTATGTATATACTTATAATATCGACTGGCAAAACTTTGATGATTGGCCACTACCAACAGAGAAACCGACCATCTGCTGTATGAGTTATATGACAAGTAAAACTCCGCTTGAGAGTGATAGTTGGCAATATCAGCATAATTATATGAAAAATCCCGGTGAATATGGGTTCGAGTTTGGAAACAATCACACGCACCTACACAAATATGGCGGGAAATGGTATGTGTTCTATCACACGATGAGCCTGCAGCGCAGTTTCAATACAACAGGAGGCTTCCGAAATATATGTGTAGACGAGATTGAAATAGACGAGGGAAATGTGAACATACACATGGGAAAACAAACCCTGAAAGGTGTCTCGCAGATAAAAGTACTAAATCCATTTATGCTCCAACAAGCTGAAACAACGGCTGCTACACAAGGTGTTAAGTTCTTGAATGGAAAAGATGTAGGCGATATGTATGCAGTGACTGTACCGGGCATGGAAGGTATTTTATCTGTCAGAGGTGTGGAATTCTGTAAGACTCCCTCACGTCTGGAGCTGCAAGCCGCAGGAGATGGTATTATTGAAGTACACCGTAATACTCCGGATGGAGAAATGATGGCTGCCATTCAGATAAATACCCCCAATATGAAACTCCTGAAAACTAAGATTCAGACACAATTTGAAGGTACAACAGATCTCTGCTTTGTATTGAAAGGGGAAGATATTGTTTTTGACCAATGGCAGTTTAAATGAAACTGTTTACCAAGAGTTTGTTAATAGTGGGACTTTTCATGAACTGAATGTGTATGAAAATAATAAAATATATTGCTCTGTTTGGGATGTTGAGTGGATTGGCGGTTGCATGTACCCCTTCAACAAGTGTGATATCAAACGACGTTGTTCGATTGAATCAGCTGGGCTATTACCCCAATCAGGAGAAAATAGCTGTGATAGACAGCGGAAAGGTTGAAGAGTTTGTAATATTAGATGCTGTTTCCGGCGAACAAGTGTTTGCCGGAAAATCTTTATATACAGCAAAATCTGCATGGTCGGATAAAACAAGAACAACACTGGATTTTAGTGCAATAACAACTCCGGGAGAATATATTCTGAAGGTGAACGGAGCATCGGTTGCTTTTCCTGTAAAGGACAGTGTATTATCTCCTTTGGCTGATGCGGCTTTGAAGTCTTTTTATTATCAACGTACCGCAATACCAATCGAGGAACAGTATGCAGGGCAGTGGAACAGACCGGCCGGACATCCGGATAATCACGTATTAATACATGCTAGTGCTGCTTCTCCCGGCCGTCCCTCGGGAACGATTGTCTCTTCTTCCAAAGGCTGGTATGATGCTGGCGATTATAATAAGTATATTGTGAATTCGGGCTATTCGATAGGTCTGATGCAGTCTATTTATCAGCTGTTTCCGGATTACTTCTCACGGCAAAAGATAAATATTCCGGAGAGCGATAATCACACTCCCGACTTACTGGACGAAATGCATTATAACTTGGATTGGATGTTAACAATGCAAGATCCCGCAGATGGAGGAGTGTATCACAAACTGACCACTCCCTTTTTTGAAGGCTTTGTGAAGCCTGTCGATTGTAAACAACAGCGTTATATCGTACAGAAATCGATCACTGCTGCCTTAGACTTTGCTGCTGTCATGGCACAGGCTTCCCGTCTGTTTGCCTCTTATGAGAAAGATTATCCGGGATTTTCCAAACGTGCTCTGCTGGCTGCGGAGAAGGCTTATGCTTGGGCGGAAAAACATCCGGAGGACTATTATAACCAGAATCTGCTCAATCAGAAGTTTCAACCGGAGATAGCTACGGGAGAATACGGTGATACACATGCAGACGATGAATTTTTCTGGGCGGCAACCGAACTCTATTTTTCAACCGGAAAAGAGATATACCGGGAAGAAGTAATAAAAAAGGCTCCCAAAGTATACACAGCTCCGGGATGGGGTAACACGTTTGCACTAGGCATATTTGCATGGCTTCAGCCGGACAGAAAATTGAATGAAGCCGATCGTCGTTTTGCCGGTTCATTGAAAACTGAACTTTTGAAATATGCTGATAAAGTAATACAAGGAGCCGAACAGACTCCATTTCATGCCCCTTATGGTAATGATGCCAAAGACTTCTTTTGGGGATGTCTTGCAGAGAAATGTCTTAATCAGGGTGTATCATTGATGTATGCTTATATTCTGACTGACAAAGAAACGTATTTGACTAATGCCTACAGAAATATGGATTATATATTGGGGCGAAACGCGACAGGTTTCTGCTATGTAACGGGACTTGGAACAAAAAGTCCGGAGCATCCGCATCATCGCCTTTCTGCATCAGATGATATAAAGGCTCCTATTCCGGGATTTCTTGTCGGAGGACCTAATCCGGGGCAACAAGACAAGGCATTTTATCCTACGGCCAGTCCGGATGAATCGTATGTGGATACGGAAGATTCTTATGCTTCCAATGAAGTGGCAATTAATTGGAATGCCGCTTTGGTGGCATTATCCTCTTCATTAGATGCGCTTGCTGTTGATTCTGTCAAATAATCCGCAGGCTCTTTTTCTTGGCTGTTTGATAATATTTTATTTCCTTTGTACAAATCTGAAAAACATGATAAGAAAGAGCCTTTTATTGTTAGCTTTACTTTTTACTTCATGGATTGTGCAAGCACAATCCTATTTATTCAAGCATCTGGAAGTGTCGGACGGATTGTCTAATAATTCTGTAAATACTATTTATAAGGATCGTGACGGATTCATGTGGTTTGGCACGACTACCGGATTGAATCGTTATGATGGATATACTTTTAAGGTTTATCAGCATGCCGAGGACGAGCCGGGATCTTTGCCGGATAATTATATCACTGATATTGTAGAAATGCCTGATGGACGGTTTTGGATAAATACTGCCCGGGGATATGTATTGTTTGACAAGGAACGGGATTGTTTTATCACCGATGTTACCGGATTTATGAAGACTCTCGAATCATGGGGAGTTCCGGAACAGGTTTTTGTAGACCGGGAAGGGAATGCCTGGCTTAGTGTGGCAGGTGAGGGATGTTACCGTTACAAGGAAGGCGGAAAAAGACTTTTCTTCTCGTACATGGAACATTCGTTACCGGAATATGGAGTGACACAAATGGCAGAATGCAGTGACGGGATCTTGTTGATTTATAATACAGGACTACTTGTTTGCCTGGATCGTTCCACATTAGCAGTAAAATGGCAGTCTGATGAAATCAAAAAATATATTCCGGAAGGAAAGAAGATAGAGCTTTCGCTCTTTGTAGACAGAGACAATTGCATCTGGGCATATAGTCTTATGGGAATCTGGGCGTATGACAGCGGAACAAAAAGTTGGCGGACAGACTTAACCGGTATTTGGTCGTCACGTCCGGACGTAATCATTCATGCGGTGGCACAGGATATAGAAGGCAGAATCTGGGTTGGAAAGGATTATGACGGTATAGATGTGCTTGAGAAAGAAACTGGAAAAGTGACTTCTCTTGTTGCCCATGATGACAATGGACGGAGTTTGCCTCATAATACAATTTATGATTTATACGCTGATAGAGATGGTATCATGTGGGTGGGAACTTATAAGAAAGGAGTATCTTATTATAGTGAAAGTATCTTTAAGTTCAATATGTATGAATGGGGAGATATAACCTGCATAGAGCAGGCAGATGAAAATAGATTGTGGTTGGGAACGAATGACCATGGGATTCTTTTGTGGAACCGTTCTACAGGAAAGGCGGAACCTTTCTGGAGAGATGCCGAAGGACAGTTGCCGAATCCGGTTGTGTCTATGCTAAAGTCAAAAGACGGCAAATTATGGGTCGGAACATTTAATGGAGGGCTGTATTGTATGAATGGTTCTCAGGTGCGTTCTTATAAGGAGGGTGCCGGAAATGCTCTGGCAAGTAATAATGTCTGGGCATTGGTGGAAGATGATAAGGGGAGAATCTGGATTGCTTCCTTAGGAGGTGGTTTACAATGTTTGGAACCGTCGTCCGGTACTTTTGAGACTTATACGGGTAATAACTCGGCTCTGCTGGAAAATAATGTTACCTCTTTGTGTTGGGGAGATGATAATACATTGTTTTTTGGAACTGCCAGTCAGGGAGTAGGCATGATGGATATGCGTACTCGTGAAATAAAAAAAGTTCAAGGTCAGAGCGGTAGCACGAAAATGTCGAACGATGCGGTAAATCATGTGTACAAGGATAGTCGGGGACTGATATGGATTGCTACACGTGAGGGATTGAACGTATATGATGTAAGACGCCATCTGTTTCTTGATTTATCTCCTGTTGCAGAGGCCAAAGGAAGTTTTATTGCTGCGATTACGGAAGATCAGGAGCGTAATATGTGGGTATCGACCAGTAGGAAGGTAATCCGGGTGACAGTAGCTTCTGACGGAAAAGGGAGTTACCTTTTTGATTCCAGGGCTTATAATAGTGAGGACGGATTGCAGAATTGTGATTTTAACCAGCGTTCTATCAAAACCTTGCACAATGGAATCATTGCCATTGGAGGTTTATATGGGGTCAATGTTTTTGCTCCCGATCATATACGCTATAATAAAATGCTGCCTAATGTGATGTTTACAGGTCTTTCGTTGTTTGATGAGGCAGTAAAGGTGGGACAGTCGTATGGTGGAAGAGTATTGATAGAAAAGGAGTTGAACGATGTAGAAAATGTCGAGTTTGATTATAAGCAGAACATTTTCAGTGTATCTTTTGCTTCGGATAACTATAATCTGCCGGAGAAAACTCAATACATGTATAAGTTGGAAGGGTTTAATAATGACTGGCTAACCTTACCGTTAGGAGTACACAATGTCACTTTTACGAATCTTGCTCCGGGAAAGTATGTTTTGAGAGTGAAAGCGATAAATAGTGACGGTTATGTCGGCATGAAGGAAGCGACGCTGGGTATTGTAGTCAATCCTCCTTTCTGGATGTCATGGTGGGCCTATTTGTTGTATGCCATCGGTTTGGTGGTCGTGCTTTTCGTGGCACGCTACCGGATGCTGAAACGTGAACGTGAGAAGTTTCATCTTCAGCAGATAGAAAACGAGGTGGCGAAGAACGAAGAAATCAATAATATGAAATTCCGTTTCTTCACGAACGTCAGCCATGAATTGCGTACACCGCTTACATTGATTATTTCTCCTTTGGAGGGTATGCTGAAAGAAACAACCGATGAATTGCAAAGTACACGTTTGCAGTTGATGTATCGCAATGCGCAGCGGTTGTTGCACTTGGTCAATCAACTGCTCGATTTCCGTAAAGGGGAGATGAGTACTCATCAGTTGTCTCTGTCGGAAGGAGATATTATCTCGTATGTGCATAGTGTTTGCAACTCTTTCCTGTTGATGGCGGATAAGAAACACATTCAGTTCTCTTTCTTCTCGGGGATAGATACATTCTCAATGGCTTTTGATGCTGACAAGGTGGGAAAGATTGTCATGAATCTGCTTTCCAATGCCTTTAAGTTTACTCCCGAAGGAGGACGGGTGACGGTGATGATAGAGCATGTGGCTGGAACTCCTGATATGCTGGAGATCAAGATTGCCGATACCGGAATAGGAATAAGTGATGTGGATAAGGAACATATCTTCGAGCGTTTCTACCAGGCAGATCATAAGGGGGTAGAGGAAACTACCGGAAATGGTATCGGCTTGAGTTTGGTACGTGACTTTGTAACTCTGCATGAAGGAGAAGTGAAGGTCTTTGATAATATAGGAACAGGCTCCGTTTTCGTTATTCAGTTTCCGGTAAAGCATGTGGAGACACAGGTGCAATTGCCGCCAGAGACAGGTATATCGATCGGGGAGGAAGAAGATAAGGAGATAAAAGAGGAAACGGAACGCAAGGATTTCCCATTGTTGCTGATAGTAGATGATAATGAAGACTTCCGTATCTTTATGCGTTATAGTCTGGAATTGCAGTATCGTGTCAAACTGGCTGTGAATGGTAACGAAGCATGGGAGATGATGCAGGAAGAATTACCCGATCTGGTTATCAGTGATGTGATGATGCCTCAAATGGATGGTAATGAGTTGTGCCGTCTGATTAAGCAGGATAAGCGCACAGCGCATATCCCTGTGATTTTGCTGACAGCACGGCAGAATACCGAAGCGAAGCTGGAAGGATTGCAGACGGGAGCGGACGATTATGTAACGAAGCCGTTCAATATGACTATTCTTGTATTGCGTATCCGTAAACTGATAGAATTAAGCCGCTATCATCGTGTCACCCAGGGAATGATTGACCCTGCCCCCAGTGAGATTGTGATTACTTCATTGGATGAGAAGTTGATAGAGAAAGCAATCAAGTATGTGGAAGATAATATGTCGCGTACCGAACTCTCGGTAGAGGAGCTTAGCCGGGAACTGGGTATGAGCCGTGTGCATCTGTATAAGAAATTACTCCAGATCACAGGAAAGACGCCGATTGAGTTTATCCGTGTGATCCGCTTGAAACGGGCAGCGCAATTATTGCGTGAAAGCCAGCTTCATGTATCTGAGGTAGCCTTCGAAGTAGGCTTTAATAACCCTAAATATTTCAGTCGTTATTTCAAGGATGAATTTGGTGTTTTGCCCTCTGTTTACCAGGAAAAAGAAGGGAAATAACAAATGATACCTCTGAAAAAAACATATCGTCCGGTCACTGTTTAAAAGTTCCCCTTCTATAAAACATTAGAAGGGGAACTTTTCATTTATAGTACTTACTTTTGCGATATGAGAAAATATATTGTTGAACCCTAAAGGTAGGTATGATTATGAATATGAAAAACATTTTCTGTTGCCTGTTGCCGGGACTTCTTTTCGGAGCATGTGCCAATAAGGTCTATGAGGAAGCAGGCGACAGCGTGATAGTTAAAGTACAACAGGAAGTAACGGGAGGTCCCCGACTGGTTCGTCTGCAAGTGATGGGAGATAAATTAATCCGTGTTTCTGCTACTGCCGACAGCAAGTTTGCCGATCCGCAAAGTTTGATTGTTGTTCCGCAGGAAAAACAAATCCCATTTGCCGTCATGCAGAATGGCGATACGATTACAGTGTCTACAGAAGAAGTGAAAGCGTCCGTACTGGCCAGTACCGGAGAGGTGTGGTTTGTGGATAAAGACGGAAAGTTAATCCTGCAGGAAAACAAGGGAGGAGGAAAGAAGTTTACTCCAATCGAAGTAGAAGGGACAAAGGGATATACGATCTGTCAGGTTTTTGAATCTCCTGAAGATGAAGCGTTCTACGGATTGGGGCAGCATCAGGCGGATGAATTTAATTATAAGGGTAAGAACGAAGAACTGTTCCAATACAATACGAAAGTCTCTGTTCCATTCGTTGTTTCAAATAAGAATTATGGTATACTGCTGGATAGCTATTCATTGTGTCGTTTCGGTAATCCGAATGACTACTCCCAATTGAACCGGGTCTTTAAGCTTTATGATAAGACAGGTCGGGAAGGTGCGCTTACCGGTACTTATGTGCCGAAAAAAGGAGAGACGTTGGTTCGCCGGGAAGACTCCATTTATTTTGAGAATCTGAAAACGATTCAGAATCTTCCGGAGAAATTGCCGTTAATGGGGGCTAAGGTCACTTATGAAGGCGAAATAGAACCTGCTCAAACAGGAGAATTTAAGTTTATTCTTTATTACGCCGGATATGTCAAGGTCTATTTGAATAATGAACCGGTGGTGCCGGAACGTTGGCGGACTGCATGGAATCCTAATAGCTATAAGTTTGCTGTTCATCTGGAAGCAGGGAAACGTGTGCCGTTGAAAATCGAATGGCAGCCTGATGGTGGGCAGTCTTATTGCGGGCTGCGGGCATTGACTCCTGTAGATCCGGCAGAACAGGGAAAACAGTCATGGTGGAGCGAGATGGCAAAGCAGCTTGATTATTATTTTGTGGTTGGTGAGGATATGGATGAGGTAATCAGTGGCTATCGGACTCTGACCGGAAAGTCACCTGTTATGCCGAAATGGGCAATGGGTTTCTGGCAAAGTCGGGAGAAGTATAATACACAAGATGAAATGTTGGGCGCTCTGAAAGGTTTCCGTGATCGTAAAATCCCGGTGGATAATATCGTACTGGATTGGAATCACTGGCCGGAAAATGCCTGGGGGAGTCATGAGTTTGATAAGGCACGCTTTCCGGATCCCAAAGCAATGGTCGATTCCATTCATGCTATGCATGGGCGTATGATGATTTCGGTGTGGCCTAAGTTCTATGTTACTACCGAACATTTCAAGGAGTTCGACAAGAATGGGTGGATGTATCAGCAGTCTGTCAGGGATAGCTTGAAAGATTGGGTAGGTCCCGGTTACCATTATGGTTTTTATGACGCTTATGATCCGGATGCACGTAAACTGTTTTGGAAGCAGATGTATGAGCACTATTATCCGTTGGGTATCGATGCCTGGTGGATGGATGCCAGCGAACCGAATGTACGTGACTGTACCGACTTGGAATATCGGAAGGCTTTGTGCGGACCTACGGCGTTGGGTTCCTCTACGGAATTTTTCAATGCTTATGCACTGATGAATGCAGAAGCCATTTATGACGGTCAGCGCGGAGTGGATAATAATAAGCGTGTGTTCTTATTGACCCGTTCGGGATTTGCCGGGTTACAGCGTTATTCTACAGCTACATGGAGTGGAGATATCGGTACACGTTGGGAGGATATGAAGGCACAGATTTCTGCCGGACTGAATTTTGCCATGAGTGGAATACCTTACTGGACAATGGATATTGGCGGCTTTTGTGTAGAGAACCGTTATGTAGCGGGACAGAAGCAATGGAATGCGACAAAGACAGAAAATGCCGATTATAAAGAATGGCGTGAATTAAATGCCCGTTGGTATCAATTCGGTGCATTCGTTCCTCTGTATCGTGCACATGGACAATACCCGTTCCGTGAAATATGGGAGATTGCTCCGGAAGGGCATCCGGCCTATCAATCGGTTGTTTATTATACCAAGCTACGCTACAATATGATGCCGTATATTTATTCGTTGGCAGGCATGACCTGGTTTAATGATTATACAATCATGCGTCCATTAGTCATGGATTTTACAGCGGATACCCAAGTGAATAATATTGGTGACCAGTATATGTTCGGTCCTTCATTTATGGTATCTCCGGTTTATCGATATGGTGACCGTAGTCGTGAGATTTATTTCCCCCAGGCAGAAGGCTGGTATGATTTTTATTCCGGTAAATTCCAGCCCGGAGGAGAGAGAAAAGTAATAGAGGCTCCTTATGAGCGTATCCCGCTGTATGTGCGTGCAGGCGCTATCGTACCGTTCGGAGATGATATTCAGTATACGGATGAAAAACCGGCGGATCATATCCGTTTATATATTTATCAGGGGGCTGATGGAGAGTTTACGCTATACGAAGATGAGGGGGTGAATTATAACTATGAACAGGGTATGTACGCCATGATACCGATGAAGTATGATGAGGCTACTAAGACTTTAGTAATCGGTGAACGCCAGGGAGAATTTCCGGGTATGTTGAAGGAACGTACTTTCACTGTAGTTACGGTTAATAAGGAGAAAGCACAACCGTTTGATTTGAATGCGAAAGGAGTGACTGTGAAGTATAATGGCAGCGAGCAGACATTGAAACTGTAAGCTGAATGATAGGATTCGATGATGATTGGGAAACTGAAATATTTGATACTGGGGAGCTGTCTGATGCTGTTGGGAGCATGTAACAGTTCTTCTCCCATTTCTCCACGCGAGCGGTCTGACTTTAATGCGGATTGGCGTTTCCACTTGGGAGACGGACTACAAGCTGCACAACCCGGTTTTGCCGACAATGACTGGCGGGTATTGAATCTGCCTCATGATTGGGCGATTGAGGGAGACTTTAGCCGTGAAAATCCTTCCGGCACAGGGGGAGGGGCGCTTCCGGGTGGAGTTGGATGGTATCGCAAAACTTTTAGTGTAGACAAAGCTGATATAGGAAAGATCTTCCGCATTGAGTTTGACGGAGTATATATGAATTCGGAAGTATTCATCAACGGTGCTTCGTTAGGAGTGCGTCCTTATGGGTATATTAGTTTCAGCTATAATCTGACCCCTTATCTGAAATGGGATGAACCGAATGTGCTGGCTGTGCGTGTGGATAATGCCGAACAACCCAATTCACGTTGGTATTCGGGTTGTGGCATTTACCGGAATGTATGGCTAAGCAAGACTGGTCCGATACACGTAGCCGATTGGGGAACGTATGTCACGACATCATCGGTTGACAAGGGAGAGGCTGTACTGAATCTTGTTACTACCATTGTGAATGAAAGTGATACAAATGAAAATATCACGGTCTGCTCATCCTTGCAGGATGCTGAAGGCAGAGAAGTTGCCGGAACACGGTCGGCAGGAAAAACGGAAACTGGCAGAGAAGCTGTTTTCGCCCAGCAATTGACTGTAAAACAACCGGAGTTGTGGGATATTGATACTCCTTATTTGTATACATTGGTTACCGAGGTGATGCGAAACGAGGAATGTATGGATAGGTATACGACTCCTGTCGGTATCCGTACATTTAGTTTTGATGCCCGGAAAGGATTTACATTGAACGGTAGGCAAACCAAGATTAACGGGGTATGTATGCACCATGATCTGGGTTGTCTGGGGGCAGCTGTCAACACACGTGCCATTGAACGGCAATTGCAGATTCTGAAAGAAATGGGATGCAACGGCATACGTTGTTCCCATAATCCTCCCGCACCCGAACTGCTTGATCTCTGTGATCGTATGGGATTTATCGTGATGGATGAGGCTTTTGATATGTGGCGGAAGAAAAAAACAGCACATGATTATGCCCGTTACTTCAATGAATGGCACGAGCGCGATTTGAATGACTTTATTTTGCGTGACCGCAATCACCCTTCTGTCTTTATGTGGAGTATCGGTAATGAAGTCCTCGAACAGTGGAGTGATGCTAAAGCGGATACATTGAGTCTGGAAGAGGCCAATTTGATCCTGAATTTTGGGCATTCTTCTGAAATGTTGGCAAAAGAAGGAGAGGAGAGTGTCAACTCTTTGCTGACGAAGAAATTGGTAAGCTTTGTGAAAGGGCTTGATTCTACCCGTCCTGTCACTGCCGGATGCAATGAACCGAATTCCGGCAATCATTTATTCCGTTCCGGTGCACTGGATGTGATTGGCTATAATTATCATAATAAAGATATTCCTCATGTTCCGGCTAATTTTCCGGACAAGCCTTTTATCATTACTGAAAGTAATTCGGCATTGATGACACGTGGATACTACCGTATGCCCAGTGACCGGATGTTTATCTGGCCCGAGCGTTGGGATAAACCCTTTGCTGATTCTACTTTTGCCTGTTCATCTTATGAGAACTGTCATGTGCCTTGGGGAAACACTCATGAAGAAAGTCTGAAGTTAGTCAGAGACAACGACTTTATCAGCGGGCAATATGTGTGGACAGGATTTGATTATATCGGAGAACCGACTCCTTACGGATGGCCTGCACGTAGTTCATTCTTTGGTATTATCGATCTGGCAGGTTTCCCCAAAGATGTCTACTATCTATATCAGTCGGAATGGACAGATAAACAAGTGTTGCATCTTTTCCCGCATTGGAACTGGACTCCGGGGCAGGAGATCGATATGTGGTGCTATTATAATCAGGCTGATGAAGTGGAATTGTTTGTGAATGGAAAGTCGCAGGGAGTGAAATGTAAAGATGCTGATAACCTGCATGTTGTTTGGCGTGTAAAGTTTGAACCGGGAACGGTGAAGGTCGTTGCACGCAGAAAGGATGAAGTGATAGCAGAAAAGGAAATTCGTACAGCCGGAAAGCCTGCAGAAATTCGCCTGACTCCTGATCGTTCAGTTCTGGCTGCTGATGGAAAAGATTTGTGTTTCGTCACTGTAGAGGTGCTGGATGAAGAAGGGAATCTTTGTCCGAATGCAGATAATTTGGTGAATTTCACAGTGAAAGGTAATGGTTTCATCGCAGGAGTGGACAATGGAAACCCGGTATCGTTGGAACGCTTTAAGGATAAAAAGAGGAAAGCATTTTATGGAAAATGCCTTGTTGTAATTCAGAATGACGGGAAACCGGGAAAAACGGAGCTGACAGCTACTTCGGAAGGGCTTCGGCAAGCCGTGGTAAAGGTCTCGGCAAAAGATTGTAAACTGTAAATGATTATTGGAATAATGAAGATATTTTTATTGACTATATGTTTCCTGTCTGTTCAGACAGGCATGGTGGCGATTGCTCAAGACAAGAAACAAACACTGGTGTATCTGGATGATGCACAACCGATAGAGGTTAGGGTACAGGATGCGCTGAACCGTATGACTGTGGAGGAGAAAACTCGTCTTAGTTATGCACAAGGGAAGTTTAGCTCCCCTGGCTGTCCCCATTTGGGTATCCCTGAACTTTGGGTGAGTGACGGACCCCACGGCGTGCGTGCCGAAATTAACTGGAATGATTGGGGATATGCCGGATGGACGAACGATAGTTGCACTGCTTTTCCTGCACTGACCTGTCTGGCAGCTAGCTGGAATCCGCTATTGGCAGAGAAATATGGATATGCCATCGGTGAAGAAGCCCGTTATCGTGAAAAGGATGTTTTGTTGGGACCGGGTGTGAATATCTATCGTACCCCGCTCAACGGACGTAACTTTGAATATATGGGGGAAGACCCTTATTTAGCCTCGGAGCTTTGTGTGCCTTATATTCAGGGAGTGCAGAAGAATGGAGTAGCCGCCTGTGTGAAACATTACGCACTGAACAATCAGGAATTATGGCGGGGACATATCGATGTGCAACTAAGCGACCGTGCATTGTATGAAATATATCTGCCTGCTTTCAAGGCTGCTGTAGAAAGAGGTAAAACGTGGTCTGTTATGGGAGCTTATAATAAAGTGCGTGGAACCCATGCTACCCATCACAAATTGTTGAATAATGATATCTTGAAGGGGGAATGGAACTTCGACGGATGCGTCATCACGGACTGGGGAGCTGCACATGATACTTATGAAGCTGCCATGTACGGATTGGACATTGAAATGGGATCTTACACAAATGGTTTGACTTCGGAATCGGAATTTGGTTTTGATGATTATTATTTGGGTAAGTCTTATCTGAAAATGGTTCGCGAAGGTAAGATTCCGATGGAGGTAGTGAATGATAAGGCCGCACGTGTGTTACGTCTGATTTTCCGTACAGCGATGAATCGCCGGAAACCGTTCGGTGCACTGACCAGCGAAGAGCACTATCGTACAGCTTATGAGGTTGCAACAGAGGGCATTGTCTTGTTGAAAAATGGGACAGGTAAGAAACAGCCTGCATTATTACCTATTCCCCAGGGAAAATATAGACGTATTTTGGTTGTGGGAGATAATGCTACCCGTAATTTGATGTTAGGCGGCGGCTCTTCGGAGTTGAAGGTTCAGAGGGTGGTTTCACCATTGGAGGGTATAAAAGCGAAGTTTGGTGAGAATGTGGTTTATGCACAAGGCTATACAAGCGGTCGCCCGATGTATGGCCGGGCGGATGTTGTTCCACAGACAACTGTAGATTCTTTACGTAATGACGCGGTAGAAAAAGCAATGAATGCGGACTTGGTGATCTTTGTCGGAGGACTGAATAAGAATCATTTTCAGGATTGTGAGGGTGGTGACCGTCTGTCGTATGGACTTCCTTTTGGACAGAATGAATTGATAGAAGCTCTGTTGAAAGTAAATAAGAATCTGGTAGCAGTGATTGTTAGTGGAAATGCAGTGGAAATGCCTTGGGTGAAGGAGATACCTTCTATTATTCAGTCGTGGTATTTAGGCTCTGTCGGCGGAGAGGCACTGGCTGATGTGTTGAGCGGAGATGTGAATCCCAGCGGTAAGTTACCTTTTTCTTATCCGGTGAAACTGGAAGATTGTCCGGCACACTTCTTCGGTGAGATTAGTTACCCGGGTGATAGTATCCGTCAGGAATATAAAGAAGATATTTTGGTTGGTTATCGCTGGTATGATACGAAGAAGATTCGGCCGCTCTTTTCTTTTGGCTATGGTATGAGTTATACCGCTTTCGAATATAGTAAGCCTGTGGTATCGGCTAAAACAATGAATGCTGATGGCAGTATTGATCTTACTGTAAAAATTAAGAATACAGGAAAAATAGCAGGGAAAGAGATCGTTCAGTTATATATTGGCGACGAAGAGTGTAGTGTTCTTCGCCCGGTAAAAGAGTTGAAGGACTTTCGGAAAGTACAGCTTCTTCCGAATGAAGAAAAAGAAGTGAAGTTTACGATTAAACCGGAAGCATTGCAATTCTTTGATGATAAACAGCATACTTGGGTGGCAGAACCTGGTAAATTTAAGGCATACATTGCCGCTTCTTCTTCTGATATTCGCGGTACGGTGACATTCGAGTATACCCAATGATAAAGTTAACAGGTTAATACACAGCGTTTAGTGGGCATATAGATACAGCGCGGTGGATATATACTCACCATTGTGTATCTATATGTCCACTACGATAAGTATATATGTCCACCGAACTGAAGGACGATGTCTTATGATTGTTTATTGAATACCCTATTTTAGTTTCTTCTGATACTCGTCCGAATTCAGTATTTCCAAAGCTTTTTGTATACTTTCATTCGTTGTATTCATTACCCGGAAATATTCGTTCATATCCCAAAGGTCACGGGCTATCAGTGCTTTGAGCTGGGTTTTGATAAGAGGGAGCGATTTCTGATATTGCTCTTCATTGAACTTCACCCCTTCTTTCTCTCCGATTTCCTTTAAAGTGGCGAGCATATCATCATCGACTACGAACTTCTCATCAAACGATTCGAACTTCTTGTATTTGTTTGCCAACTCTTTCCGGTGTCCTTCAATAAACTGCATGGTGAATTTAATCACGGCTCCTTTAGCTACCAGATTACGGTGATAATCCGTATAAAGAGTCGTGTCGATAGGCACGAAATAATCCGGCATGATACCACCTCCACCATAAACGGTACGTCCGAGTTTCTTGGTTTGTACTTTCAGTGAATCCGGGAAATGGATGCTGTCGGCATTCATCAGTTCACCGTGGTTGAAACGCTCTATCAGGTCTTTATTGTAATCGACAGTGCTGTCGTATGGTTTCTGGATCGAGCGTCCTGATGGAGTATAATAACGGGCGATAGTTAAACGAATCATGGAACCATCCGGCAAATCGATAGGACGTTGCACCAAGCCTTTGCCGAAAGAACGGCGGCCTACAATAATTCCTCTGTCCCAATCCTGTACCGCACCGCTGACAATTTCGCTGGCGGAAGCTGTATACTCGTCTACCAATATGATGAGGCGGCCATTACGGAAGTCTCCGTTACCTTTGGCATAGAAATCACTACGCTTGGCAGTCCGGCCTTCGGTATATACGATTAGCTCCTTTTGTCCCAGGAATTCGTTAGCAAGGTCAATGGCTGCATTGAGATAACCACCTCCGTTTCCTTGCAGGTCAAGAATCATATCTTTCATACCTTGCTTCTGGAGATCCTTCATTGCTTTCTTGAACTCTTCAGCAGTTGTTGCTCCGAAGCGGTTGATGCGAATATAACCCGTTTTAGGTTGAATCATATAAGAGGCGTCGAGGCTAAGGATAGGTATCTTATCTCTCTTTACTGTAAACAGTAAAGGGTCCTTTACGCCGCGACGAACGATTGTCAGATTAACTTTCGAACCTTTCGGGCCACGAAGACGCTTCATTATATCTTCCGTACTCATTTTCACTCCGGCAATAGCGCTGTCGTTCACGGCAATGATACGGTCACCGGCAAGGATACCGACTTTCTCGGAAGGTCCGTTGCTGACAGGCTGTACCACCAACAGGGTGTCTTCTATCATCTGGAATTGCACTCCGATACCCTCGAAGTTACCTTGGAGCGGTTCGTTCATCTTCTTCACTTCCTCTGCATCCGAGTAAGTAGAGTGCGGATCAAGTTGTGCCAGCATCTTGATGATGGCTTCTTCTACCAACTTGTCTTCATCTACTTTGTCCACATAGAAATTGGAGATTGCAAACTCTGCCATTTGTAGCTTTCGCATGGCTTCGGAACCGAAGTTCTGGGCTTGTGCGGCAACTGCCCACAAGCAAACGGATAGTATAATCGTTAGTTTCTTCATCATCTTTTCTGACTCACTGCCTATTCCCTAACGAGTGTTATTCACTCATTTTCATTCCTTTGGGAATAAACAGGCTGATATCTTTATTATAGGTTAATAACTCGCGTACAATTGTAGAGCTGACGCAAGTCAGTTCCGGTTCTGTGAAGAGCAGGATGGTTTCAATCCCTGCCAGTTTGCGGTTAATGTCTGCAATGGTCTCTTCATACTCGAAATCCTTCACCGTACGAATACCGCGAACAATGAATCTGGCTCCTACTTCTTGTGCAAAATCAATTGTCAGACAATCGTAGGACATCACCTGGATACGAGGTTCGTCTTTATAAAGTTCCCGAATCATTTCTTCTCTTTTCTCAATGGGGAAGTAGGTATTCTTGTTCT
Source organism: Bacteroides sp. D2 (assembly GCF_025147085.1). Taxonomy (NCBI): domain Bacteria; kingdom Pseudomonadati; phylum Bacteroidota; class Bacteroidia; order Bacteroidales; family Bacteroidaceae; genus Bacteroides; species Bacteroides sp. D2. The sequence continues at coordinate 1,800,291 of NZ_CP102261.1, forward strand.
CATTGATACCGATTCCTATCACGATTTCGTCCATAAAGGTAAGTGCACGTTCCACTACCGAGTAATGTCCGATGGTGAAAGGGTCGAAAGTACCCGGGAATATTGCTTTTCTCATGATGCCAAGTCTTCTTCTATAACCAGATTGTCTATAATAAAGTTCTGTCGTTCCATGGTATTTTTGCCCATGTAGAATTCGAGTAGTTCTTTTACCGCGTCCGTTTTGCGCAGTGTCACCTGCTCCAGACGCATATCTTTACCGATGAAATGTTTGAACTCATCCGGTGAGATTTCTCCCAAACCTTTAAATCGGGTGATCTCCGGATTCGGTCCTAGTTCATTAATGGCATTGATACGTTCTTCCTCGCTGTAGCAGTAATTTGTCTTTTTCTTGTTGCGTACACGGAATAAAGGCGTTTGCAGGATATATACGTGCCCTTTCTTGATGAGATCAGGGAAGAATTGCAGGAAGAAAGTAATCAGCAATAGGCGGATGTGCATACCGTCCACATCGGCATCGGTTGCTACGATTACTTTGTTGTAGCGTAATCCTTCAATACCATCTTCTATATTCAGGGCTGCTTGAAGCAGGTTGAATTCCTCGTTCTCGTAAACCACCTTTTTGGTCAGTCCGAAAGAGTTCAACGGTTTACCACGGAGACTGAATACTGCTTGTGTGTTGACATCACGACTTTTGGTGATGGAACCGCTTGCAGAGTCTCCCTCGGTGATAAAGATACAGGAGTCTTCTTCCAGTCCTTTGCCTTTCGGGTCGTTGAGGTGGACGCGGCAGTCACGCAGTTTGCGGTTGTGCAGGTTGGCTTTCTTGGCACGTTCACGGGCAAGTTTCGTTACCCCTGCAATGGCTTTACGCTCCTTCTCGGATTCTTGTATCTTTTGTTGTATTGCTTCGGCTACGTCCGCATTTTTGTGCAGGAAGTTGTCCACTTCCTGTTTGATAAAGTCGCCTACATACTTGTTGACCGTTACGCCACCGGGAACCATATTGGTAGAACCCAGTTTAGTCTTCGTCTGACTTTCGAAGATCGGTTCTTCCACATTGACGGCAATGGCAGCAACCAATCCGTTACGGATATCGGTGTAGTCCATGTTCTTGTTGAAGAACTCTTTGATGGTGCGGGCAATATGTTCTTTGAAAGCACTTTGATGCGTACCACCCTGGGTAGTATGCTGACCGTTGACGAAAGAATAATATTCTTCTCCGTACTGCCCTGTATGTGTGAAAGCGATTTCGATATCTTCCCCTTTCAGATGGATGATCGGGTAAAGTCCGGTTGCCGTCATGTTGTCGTTCAAAAGGTCTACCAGACCGTTGCGCGACAAGATACGGTGTCCGTTATAGATGATAGCAAGCCCCGTATTGAGATACGTGTAGTTGCGTAGCATTGTTTCAATAAATTCGGGCTTGAAACAGTAATTCAGGAATAGTGTATTATCCGGTTCGAAGAAGATGTAAGTTCCGTTTTCTTCTTCGGTGCTTTGAGTCTCATCGGTCAGCAGGTTACCTTTTGAGAAAGTGGCAATACGCACTTTGCCGTCGCGGTAACTGCGTACCTCGAAACGGGAGCTTAAAGCGTTGACGGCTTTCACACCGACACCATTCAGTCCGACACTTTTCTTAAATGCCTTGCTGTCGTATTTACCACCGGTATTCAGCATGCTGACGGCCTCGATGAGTTTTCCTTGCGGGATGCCTCGTCCGTAGTCGCGTACACTGACACGAAGGTTTTCTTCAACGGTAATCTCGATTTTCTTACCGGCTTGCATTTTGAACTCGTCAATACTGTTGTCAATTACTTCTTTCAGGAGGACATAGATTCCATCTTCGGCATGTGCACCGTCGCCCAGCCTTCCGATATACATACCGGGGCGTGTGCGTACATGTTCCATGTCACTCAAGTGGCGGATGTTGTCGTCAGTGTACTCTACTGCATTGTTGTTGTCTACAGGTATCAATTCGTTCTCTTCCATAGCTGTTTTTTATTTTATCTCTTTGATGAACGCACGGCGGCGCTTATGTTGTTGAGTCTCAAAGTAATCCCATTGTGCCTGAACTTTACCGTTCAATTCCAGTTCGGGATTGCTTTCTGCAAATATAAAACCTAATTTTTGATAAACTGGAATTAAATCGGAAAATAACAAAGCGTTAACACCTTTATTCTGATATTCCGGCTTCACTGCAACGAGTAGTAGATCAAGCATTTTGGCACGGCGTTTCATGAATAGTGCCTTTAATAGATAGAACCATCCGAGTGGCAACAAACGTCCGTTTGATTTCTGTAAAGCCTCGGCCAGTGAGGGCATGGAGATGCCTACGCAGACCAGTTCATCGTTGGCGTCAGTGATAAGGGTAACCATCCGTAAGTCGAGGATCGGCAGATACATTTTTACGTACTGGTCGATCTGTCGCTGTGTCAATGGAGAATAGCCGTAGAGTGGGCTGTATGCTTCATTCATCAGTTCGAAAATCTTCTGTCCGTAGTCTTTGGCTATCTTTCTTCCGGAGGAGTATTTTTTTATCTTGAGGTTGTATTTTCGTTGGATTAGTTCGGAGATACGCTTATGTTTGTCGGGAATGGCATCCGGTATGTAGATTTTGTATTCCACCCAATCGGCGTCTTTCTCGAAGCCCAACTTTTCCATGTGTACCGGATAGTACGGGTAATTGTAGATAGTGGCCATGGTGCTAAGTTGATCGAATCCTTCGATCAGCATTCCTTCCGCATCGAAATCGGTAAATCCGAGAGGGCCGGCAATATGAGTCATGCCCCGTTCTTTTCCCCAGTCTTCCACTGCTTTGATGAGTGCGGACGATACTTCGGGATCGTCGATAAAGTCTATCCATCCGAAACGAACGTTCTTACTTTCCCACTTTTCGTTCGCTTGATTATTGATAATTGCAGCTACACGTCCTACTATTTTATCGTCTCGGTATGCGAGGAAATAATCTGCTTCACAGAATTCGAATGCTGCGTTTTTCTTCTTGTTGAAGGTGTTGAGCATGTCGTCATAGAGGTCGGGCACAGAGTAAGGGTTGCCCTTGTACATTCTGTAATTGAAACGGATAAATTTCTTAAGCTCTCTCTTTGTGGAGACTTTCTTGATTGTAATAGCCATATCTCGTATTTATGATTTGAGGAGGCAAAGATACGTGATAATCTTTAAATTACAACGTGCCTGAAAGAGAAAATATAGTGTCAGGAGGATTAAGCAGTGGGTTGTAAATAGGAAAATACCGGAAATGATGGTCATACATTCATTACCGGTATTTTCTTTTTGTTTTTTGGTATATCGTTTATTGGCTGATGTGTCCTTCGAACGGGGAAGCCGGCAGATTCACTGAATTGTATAAGTTTGCATCATCCGGGTTATCCCCCCAGGCATATCGTACGGAAACCGGTTGTTGTATTTCCGTATTCCATACTATTACTTTATTATTTTCTATTTTAGCTTGTGCCCATTGGTATTTACCATCTGTGCCGGCAATGGCGAATCCTGATAAGTAACCGTATTTATTACGGGCTATTAGTTCTCCGGCACAAGAGTCAAAAGTAACTTCCAGCGTATTCCCGATTCTTTTTACTGACTTGAATACCGGACCTGTACAGACGATGGAGTCATATCCATAGTCATTGCGAAGTGCATGTAAAGCAAGCCGTTTACCTACATCCTGCTTATTGCGGGGATGTATATCCTTTTCCTCACCGATATCTATAATGACAGCTTGTCCTGTATATGGCAAGGCCAGTGTCTTTGACTGTGCATCTCTTAGATTTGCCCAATGGCTTTCGGAAGGCTGTCTGGCAGGAGCCATAAAGTTTGCCAGCTGAACCCAATAGAATGGGAATTCGCAATCCCATCTGTTTCTCCAGTCTTTGATTAAAGCAGGGAATAGATCGATATATTCATTGGCACGACCGGCATTGTTTTCTCCCTGATACCAGATCACTCCTTTCATACCCAAGCCGATCAGCGGATTGATCATTGCGTTGAAGAGTAAAGAGGGAAAAGAGTTGGGACCATATTCTACGTAATCATATTGGGCGTTTGATACGGCTACTTTGTATTTCCAGTCATCACATAAAGGGAAAATCCGGTTGTTGATTTTCAAGTATACTTCATCTTTAGTACCATACAGCCCGCCTCCTCCGCGATAGTCGGATATTTTGATAGTGATGGTATTTTGCTCTTTTAATATCTTTGCAGGTATTTTGTATAGACGTTTCAAATCATAACCTACTGTACGTCCAACTTCATGTCCGTTAACCCATGTAATGTCATCATCGTCAATGGTGCCAAGACTTAATTCCGCATCCTGATTCAGGCAGTTGGCCGGTATGGAGAACTGATAAGTAAACCATACAACACCGTCTATGGCAGATAATTCTTCATTAGACCATAAAGATGGGACGGCATGCTTCTTCCAGTTTTCTGTAGAAGTATCTTCTGAATACCATTTTTCAGTTTCTCCCGGCTCATTAAGGATGGCTTGTTCAAACTCTGTTTTAACTTTGTCACTGCGTTTGATATATTCTTCAAATTCTGGAGAACGCATACGGGACAATGACTTCTCATATTTTGGGAAATGATCCATAACTTCCATGCTAATCCAAGTCTCAATATCCGTCCCACCCCACGACGAGTTTATGAATCCGATAGGAATATTGAGTTTCTGGTATAATTCACGTGCAAAGAAATAACCGACAGCCGAAAAGTCAGAAGCGGATGTGGGGGAACATACTTCCCATTTGCCTTTCAAGTTGTTTTTGGGAGTATGTCTCATTTCTTGTATGACATTGAAAGAACGGATTTGAAGATAATTGGCTGCTGCAATTTCTTCGACGGCATGGTTAGCGCTACGTAAGCGAAACTCCATATTCGACTGTCCGCTGCAAATCCATACTTCACCGATTAGGATATCAGAAAAGAATAAGGATTGTTCAGGGCTCTTTACAGTCAGTGTATATGGTCCGCCTGCTTGCATGGGAGGTAGGCTGACCAACCATTTTCCGTTTTTATCTGCCCGGATACTCTTCTTGATATCTCCTAATGTTACACTGATTTTCTCGCCGGAATGGGCCGTTCCCCATATACGAATTGGTTTCTCACGTTGCAGTACCATGTGATCTGAAAAGAAAGAAGGCATGGAAAGCTGTGCAATCATCTGTGATGCAGCAAATAGCAAACAATATGTAAATAATAAAAATCTTTTCATCATGCGGGTATTTAATGATTATTCATTAATGTATTCTTTTGGGAGCAGTATTTTGCGGAGTGTATCTGCAAAAATGGCAGCCATGCGTTGCTGGATGAATGAGTGCTCTCCGTGAGGTGGATGCCATCCGAATACTTCTCCGTGAGTTGTTTGTGAGTCTCCTGTGTAGATTAGGCTATATTGTTTGCCTGTAACCGGATGTTTCCGGTTTTTGGAAAATCCGATGTATCTGTCGAATTCCACTACCGGAAATCCCCATTTCTCTGCCAGTTTCCGGACTGAAGTGTTGAATACTGGACGACTGTCATGCCAGTGAGTACATAAAACGATAGAAGCAGGTTTTCCGTAGGGAGTATTGTAATATTTGGATTTGGGGTTGAATTTTTGGTTATAACAGTCTGATATGTAACGCTTGATGACATAATCGTAGCAAACGGCATAATCGGAAGCATCAAAAGGAGTTGCGTAGTCCTTATAGTTCTCTTTTAGGTTTGCTTCATTATATACGTCTTTTTCATGTACTTGCATTAGGACGAAGACATCAATGTCGTCAAACTCTTCCGGAGTATAGAGGGTGCCGTCCAGCATTTTATTGGCTGTGTGGGCTATGGATTCTGCACTTATGGCACGATTGATAGGAATGGCGTGAAGGGCACGACATCCCATTTCAAACCACTTATTGTTAGGTTCGGCAAAAGATGCTCCGGATAATAAAATGGTATAAGTATCTTTATTTTGAGCTACTCCTGCTAAAGCAAGCAGGCAAATGAATGTAAATAAGATGATTCTTTTGTACATAATTATTGCTGATTGATTAATAGTTGTGTGAAATCAAGTTCAAGTGAATGTTTTCCGGCTTGTAAAGTTATCGATTTTTGGGATTCCTGCATTGTAAAAGGAACAAATGTTGCAGAAGTTCCTGCCGGGATATCGATTGTATAACGGATGCAGTCATTAGTTTGACGAATCCAGTTGATATTTAACCACCCATAAGGAGTATTATAGCGTATGGTAAGTTCATTCATATCTGCCGGAAAGAAAGGTTTTAGCAGGATATGTCTGAATCCGGGATGCTTTTCATCGATTTGAATCCCTCCCAGTCCTTTGTATAGCCATGCTCCTATTTCTCCGAACATAATATGGTTATATGAGTTGTCAACGATGACATCTGTCCGCCAATTCTCATGTAGGGTGGTAGCTCCTTGTTTAATCCAATATCCCCACGAAGGATAGGTGTCTTGTGATGCGACTTTGTAGGCAGTTTCTGCATATCCGTTATCTGACAGGGCGGAGAGTAGTGCCTTACTGCCCAATAAACCGACATCCAGATGATAATTGTCTTTTTCCACTAGCTGATGAAGTCTGGCAGCTACCTTCTTTTTATCTTTTTCCGGAACGATCCCCCAATATAGCGGCATGGCCAGTTCGGTTTGTGTTCCTTCTGCGTATATTCCAGTTTCCGGGTTGAGAAAACGAGTGTTGATGGCATTCTTTATGTTCTGGGCTAATGTGTTATAATAGGATGCATCTTTTGGATATCCGAAAAGTAGTGCTGCTTTTGCCAAAATATGGACATCCGTATAGTAATAGATCGAAGAGGTCAGGGTGATATTGCTTTTTGAGCGTACAGGCACCCAATCTCCCAATCCCCAATCTGTAAGATATTCCGGTGATATGGATTCTATATACGAAACATATTTCTTGATTGGTTCATACATACGGCGGAGTAGTGTGGTGTCTCCGTAAAAGCGATAAATCTCCCAAGGGATAATGGCGACGGCACTTGTCCAGTCAACCCCGTTGGCCCAGTCATATCCCCATATAGAAGTTGGAATGATACACGGGAGCACTCCGTTGTCTTTTTGCTCATCGCAGAAATCGTTCATCCATTTTTCATATACGGAGATGCCGTCGAAATTGTATAATCCTGTTTCAATGGTGATATGCGCATCTCCTGTCCAACCATTCTTTTCCCGTTGAGGGCAGTCGGTCGGATAACCGAACAGGTTGGCTAAGTAGGAACTGTTGGTAGCTTCCCATATTTTATTTAGCAGGTCGGATGAAGAAGACCAGTAGCCGGTTGCCGGAACATCACTGTGCATTTCGACAGCAATGAGATTCTCACCGGATAGTTCGATGGGAGCGGATGACGAAATTTCTACAAACTGAAAACCTTTGTAGTTGAACTTGGGCATGAAGCTGTCTTCTTTTCCGCTAAGGATGACGATGTCTGTTTGAAAAGGATCGCTGTCGTCTGTCGGCCGGTAGTGATAATCTATATTTGCCATGTTTACCCTACCGTTTTTGTCTAAAAGTTCTCCATGTTTCAGGCGCAATATTGTTCCTTTTTTCCCTTTCACATTTAGTTCGGTGACACCTGCAATGTTTTTGGGGAAATGGTAGACGTAGCAGCTGTCATTTATTTTTTTACATTGAGTTGCTGTATAGCGGGCTGTTTCACGAATCGGATGCATAACTTGTGATTTGATTGTTTCCGTAGGTGATTCGGTTTCTTGTGCATGATGCCATTCGGTAGCGTTGAATCCGGGTGAGTCCCAACCTGTTAATTCTTTTTGTGCATCATAATGTTCGGCTGTATAGATACTGTTGAAAATAATGGGGCTGTCAGTTTTTTGCCAGGTTGAGTCAGTACCCAGATATTTTGTTGTGCCGTCTGTGTAACGCAGATGCAGTTGTGCAGTGAATCTAGGACGGTTTCTCCATGAAGCCTTGTCGAAAAACCATACTGCTGTGGATTGATGATTATACCATCCGTTCCCTAGCTGTACTCCCATAACATTCTCACCCATAGACAGTGATGATGTAACATCATGAGTGACTGATAATATACGTTTGTCGAAATGTGTATACATAGGGTCTAGGAAATGATTTCCTGTCCGTTTTCCGTTGATAAAAAGTTCATGTAGGCCTGCCGATGCAATAGTAAGTAAGGCCTGTTCGACTGTTTTGTTTAATTGGAAACTCTTTCTATAATAGGGTGCCGGGCGGTATGTGATGTCATGTCCGTCAGTAATCCATTTCCCTTTCCAGTCATTGGTTGATAAACAGCCTGTTGTGAAGGAGGATATGGGGGAAAATGTAGTTTTCTGTTTGGAGGAGGTTTGATAACCTATTTTCCAATAATAAGTCGTATATGAATCTAATGGTTGTCCATCATAGGAGGCTCTTATAGGAGCTCCTATGATGGATTTGTTCCAATAAACGGACTGACAGTCTGATAATTGGGCACTGTCTGTTGATAGCCATATTTCAACTTTGTTAATACTATCTTCCTCTAGCAGCGGAAGTTTCCAGGAAAGTCTGGGAGTTTGAGTATCCACTCCTATAGGAACGGGTATATTCTCACATTTTAATTCAAATGGCGTTTTTAGCTCTTGAGGCGTACATGAGAATAGGGCTGTACCAAGTAGTAAATACAAATAGGATCGAATTGGAATATGAGCCATATTGATTCGTTGATTAGTGATGAATTTATTTTTTTCTTCTTTCTTCGAGTTCCGTTGATATCTCATATAATCTTTTTTCATTTAGCGGATAACGTGAAATGAAGATTGCAGATAACATGGTAGCAATGGCCGGGAAAATACTCATCATCATACAAATACCGGTTTGGGCAAAATCAGATTGAATCACGTTTGCTTTGAAACCGAAATAAGCCAGTAACCATCCGGTCAAAGCACCTCCGATAGTCCATCCGAACTTTTGAGACATGGATGAAGAAGAAAATATCAGACCGGTTGCCCGTCTTCCGGTTTTCCATTCGGAGTAGTCCGATATATCTGCATACATAGACCATAACAAGGGGGAGATAATACCGGCACAGATACTTATTAAGATCTGTAAGCATAAAATTCCCCAAATAAAATCTTTGGGAAGAAAGTAGAATAACACACTTAAAATGGTGGCGCAAACCATAGCCATGAAGTACGTTTTCTTTTTACCGATTCTCTTGGTGAGGGATGGTACGAACATGATTCCGAGAATATTGGCTGCTTGTCCTAATACCAGGTAAATAGTAATAAGTGTGATGGCACTGTTCATGAATGAGAAGGAGAATGTGTCGGAACCATCTACATAATATTTAAAATAGAATACAGCGGAACCGTCACGGAGAGAATTGAAAACTAATGCCATGATTCCTGCGCATAAAAGTATCCACCAAGGTTTGTTTTTACCTAAATCTTTCAGGTCTTCTTTGAGTGATCCTTTTTCTTCCTTTATAGGCTGCACTCTTTCTTTGGTCCATAGAAACGTTAACAGGAACATGCCGCTGGCCATAATGGCGAATACGACTGCGGCCATCTGCCAGCCGAAAGCAATGTCGGGTAGGCTCTCTGTTATCTTCATCTTACTGAATATATCGACCAGCGGCTCAATGAGGAATAATACCAGAATACTTCCCCCAAACGCAAATGTCATACGGTAAGAGGAAAACTCTGTGCGTACTTGAGGATTGGCAGACATTACTCCTAATAGAGATGCATATGGCACATTGATTAAGGAATATACCATCATCATAAGAGTGTATGTGGCGTAGGCAAATATTATTTTGGTGGTCATGTTATCTCCGAAAGAAGAGAAGGTTAGTATGCCACAGATACCGAATGGTATTGCCACCCATAATAGGTAAGGACGGAATTTTCCCCATCGGGAACTGGTCCGGTCACCTAATATTCCGACAAACGGGTCAAGGAAAGTATCCCAGATACGTGTGATGAGAAACATTGTTCCTACAACGGCCGAGGAGATACCTACCACGTCTGTATAGAAGAATAATAGATACATGGTGAATAACTTCCAGAACATGGAAGAAGCTGCATCTCCTAATCCATACCCGATTTTTTCTTTTAGTTTTATGTTTTCCATGGTGGTGCGTTTATTGTTTCAGGTATTGTTTATTATGATTTACCATAGTAATGATCTGTTTCACGGATTCTATGGAACGAAAACCGTCTGCCGGCGTGTGCAGACAATAATCTACAAGCTGGCTTACTGTTGATTCGGCTACATGAAGACGGGTGTCGGAAGACGCATAATAGATATAAACTTTTCCGTTGTCATCTTCAATCCATCCATTTGAGAATAATACATTCGATACATCACCGATTCTTTCTTCTCCTATGGGAGCCATGAAATAACCTGCAGGTTCGGCTATAATCTGTGTCGGATCTTCTAAGGAAGTCATATATAGGTATAATACATAGCGTAGTCCGGCTGCGCATCCTCTTACTCCATGTGCCAAATGTAACCATCCTTGTGGGGTTTTTATGGGGTGTGGCCCTTCTCCGTTTTTTACCTCCTTGATCGTATGATAAAACCGTTTATTGATGATCTTTTCTTCTTTTATTTCGGCATGACAGATGTCGTCTATGAGTGCCCAGCCAATGCCTCCTCCATTACCAGCGTCGATAAAGCCATCTTGGGGGCGGGTATATAAAGCGTATTTCCCGTTAACGAATTCCGGATGAAGCACAACGTTTCGTTGCTGGCTTGGAGATTTCAGGTCCGGTAAACGTTGCCATGTTTTCAGGTCCTTTGTTCGTGCAATACCTGCTACGGCCACTGCTGACGATAAATCACCTGCCGGAGCGTTCGTATCTTTACGTTCCGCACAGAAAATGCCGTAGATCCATCCGTCTTCATGTGCGGTCAGGCGCATGTCGTACATATTGGTGTCGGGAACATCTGTTTCCGGCATTTCTATCGGATAATCCCAAAAGCGGAACCCGTCTACCGGGCTGTCGCTTTCCGCTACTGCGAAGAATGACTTTCGGTCTGCTCCCTCGACACGTGCCACAAGGTAATATTTATGATTGATTTTGATTGCTCCTGTATTCATTACCGCGTTGATGCCAATCCGCTCTTCCATGAATGGATTCTGTTTCTCATCAAAATCATACTTCCAGATTAATGGTGCATGTTCTGCTGTTAACACAGGGTAGTGATAACGTCTGTATATACCGTTATTGTTATTGCATATCTCATTTTTCCGGGTGATAAGAGCTTCATAGTGCTGTGTCAGCTCTTCTAATCTGTTACTTTTCATATTCTATAGTTATTTTTTATCAGTTGGTTATTCGATTATTAGAACCCAGTCATTTCCTTTTCCTTCTGTAGGCGAGGATATGGAAATCGTATCTGTTGTCGTATACTGGTAGAATGTGGTTTGTCCGTTACGGGGATTCATCCATTTTAAAGTCTGTTTGGGACTACTCATGGGAGGCAGATAGATGGTTCTTTTCCCACCTTGCGGAAGATATACCAGTATATAGTCTTTGTTGCCGAAGGCTACGGGGTAGTTTGTCTTTTCTAAAGAGGCATTGCCAAAAATGCTTTGTTGGCTCTTCCCTTGAGTAAAATCAAATTTCTCCCATAATCTGCGAAAGTGAATTAAATCCCATGCTCCTTGTTTGTCCATAGCCTGATGCCATGGAGTATCGGCATCACATTTAGATTCGCGTCCGGTGTCGAACATTTGCCATATATCATTACAACCATATGTATAGCCACAGGCTCCACTGAACATGCTTTGGTAGAGTGTATGGCGGACGTCATCCTCTCCGAATCTTCCGTTCTCTTTTTTAAAATTGATCGGAATATTCTCATATCGGGGTTCTCCATCCATACATGGTTTGTGTGGCTTCCTATTTAAGTCGGGTAGAAGTATGCGTTGATAGATGGCGAAATCCTGTTGAGCATGTCCGGACTGACACATATTGAAGTCCAACCATGGAGCGTCGTGAAACCAGTATGAGGATGAGTGTTCACCCTGCGGATGATAGGTCATCAAATGATTTTGGTCTATACTTTTAATGCCGGTTGCCAATGCGTTCCAGATGGATAGGTTTTTTCCGCCTCCACTCCGGTCACCTCCTATTACCCATATCAGGTTGGGCATATTCATATAGCGTTCTCCTAACCACTTGCCGTATCTATACGCATTCTCCGGGGTGAAGATTTCCGGTCCTTTTCCCCATTGTTTGTCTACTTTATCGCCCCAGGTTGGTAGCAATGCTATATATAAACCTTTGGCCGCAGCCAGAGAAATTACTTTGTCTACACGGGCGAAATACTCGGGGGAAGGTTGGTCGATATTACCGTCGATTAATTGGGGGACTCCGTTGGAGGAGGTGTTAATGCCGTCTAATTCATCCAGAATTACAGTTTGTATGACGGTAAATCCCTTTTCTCTGCGATTCTCCAGATATCGTTCTGTCTCTTTGTCGTTTAAACGGCTGATGAGTTCCCAAGCTGTATCTCCCAGATAAAGAAAAGGAGTTCCATCCGTGTATTCCAGGTAGCGACCGGACGAATTTACCCGTAAGTTGCCTTTTGATAGATTCGTGGCACTTCCTGTCCACCGGTCTTCTTGAGCAGAAACACAGGTTGTACAAAGAATGAATAAAACGTAGCAGATGGAGAGTCGTTTGAGCATGATTCTATTTCTTTAAAGTATGCGTATATTTCTCAACTATGGGCATTTGCGGCCTGTCTTTTCCCTCTTTAGGGGTGATTGCCATGAAATAGGTATCCCACCACGGACCTGCTGCCCAATAGGTGCCGTTGATTCCGTTCTCTTGTAAATAGTGCAGGAACAAATCAAGAGTTTCATTCCAACGGGGATCATTGTCGGGAATTCCATATTCTCCGATAAAGCCATGGAAATTATTTTGTTTGATCCATTCGACAAAAGGTTTTACCCGGTCGATACCTTTTTCCGGATAACATCCCTCTTCTTCATAGGAATATTTATAAGTACCGGATGCATCTTTGTCAAAATATACATGCGCTTCAAAAGCGAGATTATTAGCAGGGTCTTTTAAGAATTTGAGTGTATCGCTTTGCTCAATCCAGCGTTCTGCCGATGACCAGTCATTGCCGCCTACCATGATAAGGGTGTTGGTATCGACCTGTCGAATGGCATTGATGGATGCTTGCGCCATGTCGAACCAATTACTTCCGGGAGCCAGATCGTGTGGTTCATTCATCAGCCCGTAGCCGTATATATTTTTGAAAGTCGAGAATTCTTTAGCGATAGCTTGCCAGAAAGAGGCCAGATCTTCTATTGTTAATCCGTTACTTCCGATAAGGGTGTGTTCGTTATTCATGTAACGGCGACAATAATTATGCAAATCAAGAAGTACGACCATATCCCGCTTTTCTGCAGCTCTGACCAGTTCTTTCATTTTATTGAGGTCATGTTGGTTCAGCGGGCCTTTCAGATCCAGTTGCAACCGTTCCCATTTAAATGGTAACCTGATAAGTTTCAGACCTTTTTTGTGCCAATATTCGAGGTCCTGATCTGTCGGATAAGTATAGTCTTTATTATATTCTCCGGGAAAAGATGAACCGAAGTCGGCACATGCGAGGTTGACACCATAAGGTTCACCAGTCTCTTTTACTGGAGGTTGATTGCTTTTACATCCATTTAGAGTAAGTAAGCTTAGTAGTAGAAAAGCCGAAATAAAAACTTTTTTCATAATGTTCTGTTTAATAGGGTTATTGGAGGTTCCAGCCTTTTACAATCACTGGAGATTCCAAGTTTATTTTTAATTTTTTTGATTCCTGTGGATTAAGCCATATATAGTTCTCCGAAACGATGAGTTGATCCATCTTCTCCGGTACTTCTATGTGTACTCCGATGGCAGGATATTTTCCTGTATTTGTCAGAATCACTGCATTGCCCCTACGTTCCGTCTTTATGGTTGTCTGGGGCATTGATAAGATGGAGCCCGGGCGCACTTCATAATTGGTGAAGTAGTAATTCCGGTAGATACTCCGGTTATTTTTCACTATATCCAATACAAAGAACAACATGGTAGATTTGGTTTGCTCTCTGTTTAAATAGATTTCTCCTAGTTTTTTTACAACATTCTCATCTCCGGTGCCATTAAACGTATGGTTGGCGACAGTGTCTAGTTGATCATTGTATATAGATACCTTCACTTGATAAGGTTTTTTGTCCAGTTCTTGGCAATCATCGAGCAGATAAACAGGAAGGCTGACTTCCTGGCTGGAGAGATTGCTACGGTCAAATAACATAACTGCCGCTAGCGGAGCAAAAGATTTTTGCACAAAATAATGAATGGGTTTAATGATGCCGTAATAATCTACGCACGACCACGAGACGCCGGGATAATTGTCGTTCATCTTATAATAAAGTGCTCCCGTAGTATGAGGCCATAATGTACGTGCCCGTTCTAGTGTATGTCTCACTCCCACTACTTGTGCTAATTGTGATCCGAGAATGAAAGAAGCCAGCGAATCTTTCGGCATAAAATAACCGGAGTATTGAACGAGCTTTCCCATTTCTCCCATTGTTCCGAAGATAGGAGTGTGGTGTGTGAAGTTACCGCTCCTTCGGGGAGGCCACACCTCTTTCTCCCCATCTAAATATTTGTGTACTGTCTCAATGTGAGGCAATGATGCTATCCCAAATTCTCCCCAAAAAGGAGCGGTCATATTCAAATTATGATTGAGGTGGGCATTATCCCACCAGCAGTTATAATTGTGTTGGCTGCCTCCCCAAGCTTCCCCGCGATGGAAAGGACGAGTTCCGTCGAGTTCGATGCTTAGTCGTCCCATCATGTCAATGGCAGGGCCGAATGGCTTGTCCGATTCATTTCCTGCTCCCCACATCACAAGAGAAGGGTGGTTTCTGAGTCGTTTGGTATTTCTTTCTACCGTCTCTTTTAAAAGAGAGTACGGCTGCGTGTTATGGCTATTCCAGGCTGTTGGCCATTCTTGCATAACCAGTATTCCGTATCTGTCGCATAATTCGTAGAAATCATCCGTCTCGGGCATTCCTCCTCCCCAAGCTCTTAGCATTTGTATGTGCTGGCTTTTGGCTATCTGAAGTAAATGCTCATATTTATTTCTTGAAAAGTCCATTAATGCATCCATGGTACACCAACCTGTTCCTTTTATAAACATCGGTTTCCCGTTGATGACAAATGTCCAGTTATAATAATCTTCTTTAGCACCATCGGTTAATGGCCTCATCTCAATCGTCCGGATGCCGAATGATGTTTTTACATGAGCTGTTTTTCCTTTTTGTGGAATGAAACGGAGATTAAGATCATATAGAGCTTGTTCTCCTCTGTCATTAGGCCACCAAAGGTGTGGATCCTTGATTTGAAAGTCCAAAGACAAGGTTTCTTGTTTACGTCGGCTGTTAATGTCAAAACGATAATATTGTTTTATTCCTTTGAAGTTTTTGGGAGATACTTCAGCATATAATACTCCTTTTAATGGAGATGATTGTTCGTGTAAATCAAACGTCAGACGCATTTGACCATCGAGTGAACGAGTGGCGACGAAAGGTGAGTCTATATCTACGGCGGCTTGTTCTTTTAGTTGGACACTTCGCCAGATTCCCAATGACGGAATTTGTGCATAATGCCATCCGTAAACACAATTGAACACGACTGTATATTTCCAACTTTCATTTGCGTTGGGCGGCCAGTTCCCTAAAAACATTTGAGGAATGGCTTCAAGTTTTACTATGAGCGTATTTTTGTTCTTTAAATATTTACCTATTGAGAAATCAGGTCCTCCGAACATTCCTTCGTGTGTTCCTAGGAGTTTTCCGTTGAGCCATATAGTACATTTATTGGCAATTCCGCCAAAAGATAATATGCTGTGAGATAAAGGGGAGTTTAGTTCGAACTCCCGCTTCATCCACCATGTTTTATAAGATTGTTTTTCCGCTATAGAATCATTTTGACCGATGTATGGATCGGGTATGATTTTATTTTCTACCAGTGCGGTATGAATACTTCCCGGTACACGGGCAGGTATTTGATCTCTCCAGGAGGTATGCAAGCGTTCTTTTTCTGTTCCTCCTTCCGCCAGTTGCCAGATTCCGTCCAAAGAGAACTCCGCAGGTATATTTCCAACTGGAGGAATATTACCTGTTTCAGTCATCTGTGTACCTTTTACCTCTATGGGAGAAGGCTTTGCTGCAAAGCTTTTCCTGTCTATCTCATCCATGGATTTCTGTGCGATAACCATTGGTGTAGATAGAAGTAAAGTGATGATAGTGATGAATCGGGTTCTCATGGACAGTATTTAAATCTGGTTATTGTTGCGTACTTTTATATTTCAGGAGCGTATTCAGTTGCGGACGATCCTGAGTGTAATTGTTGGTCGGTTGGACAGATAAGGGATAATCGCCCCATCGCGGACCGGCGGACCAATAAGTTCCGTTCACTCCATTTTCTTGTAGATATTTGAGGGCTGAGTCAAGAATATCTAACCATCGGCCATCGGTATCAGGTACTCCATATTCTCCGACAAATCCGCGTTTGTTGTTTTCTTTCAACCAGTCAACGAAAGGTTTCAAACGTGCTACTCCTGTTTGAATGGTTGCTCCATCTTCATCATATCCTTTATCATAGTTTCCGGAAGAATCCGAATCGAAATAGATATGAGCCTGGAATATCAGGTTGTTACTTGGGTCTGTCAGAGTTTTCAGGTTGTCGCTACATTCCTTCCATCGTCTGGCGGAGCTGAATTCATCTCCACTGACAATGATGGTTGTTTTAGTATCTACTGTACGGATAGCGTTAATGCAGGCTTGGGCTATGTTCACCCATGGAGTTGATGCGAGCATCTCATAAGGTTCATTCATTATATCATATCCCCAGATATTCTTGTAATCCTTAAACTCTTTTGCCAGTTTTTTCCATACGTCGCAGAAATTATCAACAGTGCACCGTGCATTACCAATGATTGCATACTGATTGTTTTGCGAACTTTGTCCGTCGCAATATACGCAATATCTTCCAAAGTTATGCATATCCAAGAGTATCTGCATGTTTCTATCTTCAGCAGCTTTGACGAATTTTTTCATTTTTGCCAACTCTGTTGCATTTAGTTCTCCATTCATTGTGGGTTGTATGCGTTCCCAACGGAATGGAAAACGTACCAGATAGAGGCCTTTGGCTTTGAAATAGTCCAGGTCTTTTTCTGTTGGATAACCATAGTGTGTACCATCTACCCCCGGATATACATTTCCAAATTCAGCTCCTGACAGATTCACTCCGAAATAAACCGTCTGTTTGGTGGGTTGGGGGTCATCACCATTTTCTTCTTCTTCTGATTTAGAACAGGATGAGAATAGAAGTGCTACAATTGTAACTAATGAAAATAAATCTTTTAGCATAAATCGAATCATTTTTGTTGGTGAGGGAACGCCTTTGTTTTGGCGTTCCCTTTTTATTTTTACTTATGAACAAATCTGAAATTACACATACTCAAGTCGAAATCTTGAGCAGATTCGGGTGAAAATATGATTTTGAAAGCAGTATTGGTACTAGGATCGATAGGGTTAGGTAATAATGCTTCCGTATCGGCACTGATTCGTACTGTTTGCCATCCGCCATAGGTGTTGACTGGAAGTCCGCCTTTGGAAGGATACCATCCATAATCTCCTAAAATGATACGTGCTTGGGTTGAAATCGGGAATTTAGCTCCAGTACAAATCTCAAATCTTAAATCGTAAGAGGAAGGATCTGCGGCTACTTCTGTCGGTACGGTGATATATCCGGCCCACATAACCATCCATCCCCAAGCTTTCACGGAATTATTGAAGCGGATATATTTTCCTCCTTCTACTAATGGTTCCGGTTGTCCTTCTAATGTGCCATCACATAGGAAATTTTTCGGGGCATCAGGGAATTGACTGGAATGCGTAAAAGCACCAGCTCCCGGCCAATTGTTGAAGTCGAAAAGCTGAGATACTCCCGGATCCATGTATGTGAGTTTGTATGCTTCATCCATGTTTGCTCCTTTTATGGTAAGGGTTGATTTGGGAGTGGCATTTGCCGGGATTTCTATTGTCAGTTCTGTACGGGTTGCATCGATTACATTAACCGGTAGGTTACCCAGATTGACAATCGCTTCTTCGATGGTAATGCCGTAAAGGTCGAAATTGTCGCCTGTAATAACTGTCGTATCTCCCGGTTGGGTGAATTCATTCTTGAGTCCGTTGATGGTTAAATCAGGGATGGAAACAACAAAAGGAATACTAAGTTCTCCATGTTTGGTTGTGATATAAATCGTGTTTGACACTTCTTTAGGAAGTGCACGGGGAATAGGTGCAAGAAGCATATCGTAGGTAGAATAGATCTCCTTGCTATCCACTTCAATGTCATTGAATTTCAGTGAAGTGATGTCTCCGAGATTTGTTCCTTCAATTCGTACTACTTGTTCGAAATTTGCCCCGTCGATAGGAAATTCGGCATCTGTTGCCAAAACGACTTTGTCTACGGTCGGAGCACCTGTTGACGGTTTGTTTTCTTTGGCCTTCAGATCGTCCACTTCAACAATATCCGTACAGGATGTTAAAGCGAATATGGATGCTGCGATTATTGCAAAATATTTTATTTTCTTCATAATCTGTTTTTTTACATGGTTATAAGTGATTAATCCCATCCTGGATTATTTTCATTAATTCCTTGGTTGGTCAGGATTTCGAGAGTCGGAATCGGGAACAGTAAATGCTTGCTGGAACGTTGTTTTACGTTGTTTGCCTCATCCATTCCGCCTAAAGCATTCATGGCTTGCAAATAAATTCCCCAGCGTATTAAATCCCAACGACGATCACCTTCTAAGGCTAATTCCATTGCACGTTCTTCAAGGATAGCGGAACGCAGGCTGGCTTTGTCGGTGAAATTTGCTAATTCTTTGCCTGTTGCGTTACTGCGTGTGCGGACATCGTTTAAAGCATCTACCGATTCTTTTGTCGGACCGTTTAATTCATTGGCTGCTTCTGCAAAGATTAAAACAACATCGGCATAGCGGAGGAATGGGTAATTAGCATCCGTACGGGGCTGTGTCTGATCAGCTATCTGTTGCGAGTATTTAGTCGTGAAAGCAAAGAACTGTTCTGATCCTCCCTCGTCACATCTCCATCCGGAAGTTACTTTAGGATTATCGAATGGAGGTTCTTTAGCTTCAACCATACGTTGCCATTTTCCGAAATTCGGATAATATGAGCCGCCTCCCCAGCTGGTATCGGAGTTCTGGCGTATCCAGCAATGTAACACTCCTTTGTCTACACGGTAGTCTTTTTCTTCAAATAATAGATACCAGTGTTTTCTGCATCCTACTGTCAAGCTGTTGTCTATGTTGCCTGCTGCATTGAGTCTGCCACAGTAGTGAGAGCTGAATAATGTACCATATAGTTCGTCTCCGGATTTAGTTTGCAAGCTGAATAAATGCTCGCTGCAAGTCTTACCGGAAGGAGACCAGATCAAATCATAGTTTTCAAGTTGGTGTGTTCCGTATTCTCCTCCTATTACATCTTCAGCAATTTCATAAGCCAGTCTATAGTATTCTCCGGAAGAGAAACTTTCATATCCGGCAACCTGATCTTTAGAGAATGTGGTTGGGACAGGTTCTGTGTACACTTTAGTCATAGTACCATTTACATTCTGCATGACAAACGGTGCACCGGTTTTTACTGTTATTTGTTCTCCGGTAGCCATAGAAGCAGAGCCGATAGTTGCATATACTTTGGCTAACAAACCTGCTGCAGTTGCAGCACAGACCCTTCCGGGTTTAAAACCATTATCTGTGTTTTTATAAATCATATCTTTAGCGTCTTTAAGCAAAGGTATGATTGTTTCCGTGTATACTTGTGCAATCGGAATACGCGGATTGTTGGTGTATTGTCCGGATTCGTTTACACTGACAGAATAAATAGGGATAGCTCCATAAGCGCGTACCAGATAGAAATATGCCCATGCTTTAAGAAAATAGCATTCTCCTAATGCATTCTTTTTAAATGCTTCTGATACATTTTGCATCTTATTGATTTCAGAGACCGCTATATTGGCCCGGTTAATCAAAGAGTACATTCCGGTCCAAAGTACATCGGCCTGTCCGTCACCTCCCTGGAAGTTTCCGCTTCCGAACTGGCTGAACTGCCATACAGCGCCGGAGATATAGTCACAGTCATAATCCAGAGGACGTGGAAAACTACCATATCTGAACATGGCTTCGTGCAATGTATTATAGACTCCGGTTACCCACATGTCGGCACCATTATCGGAATCCTCAACATCTTCAGGTACAATGAAGTCGAAAGGCTTTTCTTCGATCATACTTTCGCATGATGTCATTACTGCTCCGGATAATAGGAGAGTGGATGCCATCAGATATATGAATATATTTTTCTTTTTCATCATTTCTTGAGATTATAACGTTAATTTAAAACCTATTGAATATGTTCTGCTGCTCGGGTATGAGAAGATATCGACTCCTCTTCTGGAAGCGTCAGAACCAAAGGCGTTTACATCCGGATCAAACCAGCTATAACCTGTAATCGTGAATACGTTTGTTACTGTTCCGAAAACAGACAGGTTGCTGATACCTTTTATGACTGAACCGAAATTATAGCTTAAGTTGATCGTTTTTAGTCTGAAGTAAGAGCCGTCTTCTACATAACGGTCAGAGAGTTTCATGTCACGAGTCATGGCAGTAGTGACGCGGGGCCATTTGGCGCCAGCTGCGTTTTCCGGTGTCCAGCGGGAGTCATAAGCATCTTGGGTGATATTGGCAATACTGCTCATTCCGATATTTGTCAGGTTACCGTTGAAAATATCATTACCGTGAGTTCCTTGGAAGAATAGTCCCAGAGACAAGTTTTTCCATCGTAGGTTGGCATTCAAACCGTAAATAAAGTCCGGATTGGTATCACCGATGATAGCACGGTCTTCTGATGTTATCTTTCCGTCGTTGTTTTTATCCAGATATTTGATCTCACCGATCATTCTGCGGGCTTCGTCATCAGAAGCTTTGGCATATATCGGATCTGCACGGACTTCTGCTATATTATCGTAGAAGCCGTCTTCTATATAGCCGAAAATTGTTCCGATAGGCAATCCGTTTCTTTGCAAAAATACTTCTTTGGCGCTATACCATAATTGGTTGGCATATTGATCTGCTGTTAAACCTCCAATTTCGTTTTTATTAAAGGAGATGTTACCGTCGAATTCTAAAGTCCAGTCTTTTTTATCCAGTGCAACGATTTTACCGGTTAGCTCAAGTCCTTTGTTTTTGACATGGCCGAAATTCGTCCACATGGTAGTATATCCTGTACTATTAGGTATAGATACATTTTGTAACAGGTCTTTGGTTTTCTTGTAGTAATAGTTGGCGGATAAGCTGATTCTGTTGTTCCAGAATCCTATGTCGAGTCCGACATTGTATTGGTCGGTTGTTTCCCATTTGAGTTTGTCATTCAGGGGACCTTTATAAGTTTGTCCGGCAAATCCACTGCTCAATGTTCCGTCCAGAGGATAATTGGAAGGTGCAAGTGATGCCATAGTTTGATAACTGCTGATGGCCTGGTTACCTGTTTGACCGTAGCTGAGGCGCAACTTTAAATTGCTGAATATATTCAGATTCTTGATGAATTCTTCTTCGGATAGAGTCCATGCTACTGCTCCTGAAGCGAAGTTGGCAAATTTGTTTCCGGGAGCGAAACGACTTGAACCATCGCGACGGAATGACGCTGTGAAGATATAACGGTCTTTGAATGTGTAGTTGGCACGTCCTAATAAAGAGACAAGAACTGCCTGTCCTCGGTAACTGGCCGGAGTTTCAATATTTAATGCCTGGCTCATATCGAAGTCTTGTGTGATATCAGTCGGAAAATTAGATGCATTCATTGTTTTGCCACCCCAGTCTGATTTTTCGTAAGTAAAACCTGCTACTACATTAAGATGGTGTAGCTTATTGAATGTCTTATCAAAGGTGATCAATGATTCTGCAGTTAGATTCTGCCAGAAGTTATCGCTCTTACCGGCTCGCCCATTGGATGCTTTGCCTTCTCCCGTTTCGCGATTATAGTAACTTGCACGGTCGTTTACCGAATAGCTGATACCTAAATTCTGGCGGAACTTCAGACAATCGAGAATGGAGATTTCAGCAAAAGCGGAAGTAAATACATTGATTGATTTCAGTTCGTCCTTAGCCGTATTAACGTATGTGCGAGGATTTGCTGATAACCATGCGTAAGAATCATCCTCTGTCTTGTCTCCTACATATAGTGTTGGTAAATAGAGCATGGCAGAACGGATAATACTATAATCATAAGAGTTTGATTTGGCAAACTTAGTCAACGAACGGGTGAAGTTGATATTCAATCCTGTGTTCAGCCAAGGTTTGATGTGGCTCCCGATGTTGGCACGAACAGCAAAACGTTCATAACCGGAATTCTTGATGATACCCGATTGATCTGTGTAATTACCGGAGAATGCATAATTGCTTTTCTCATTTCCTCCCGATACACTAAGGTTGTATTCCTGTGTTAATGCATCCTGTAAGATTTCATCCATCCAGTTTGTACCCTCCACCCACTCTTTATTGCCATATTCATCTTCACGATAGCCAGGGTTGAGATAATCTTCCGGTGAAGCATAGTATTTACCGGAGTTAGGAACGATTTTGTCGTTCTCATCGCGACGGTAGTTCCATTTTCCACGATAAGGAAGGTATGAATAGGGAAGATTGTCATAAGCAGCTCCGTTGATTACACCTTCATTTACATAATTAGCGTAGGTGTAAGCATCCAGCATTTTTACCATTTTGGCTATTTTAGAAAGGCCGAAGTTGGCAGAGAACTCAACCTTAGCGTCTCCGGCACGACCTCTTTTAGTGGTGATCAATACAACACCATTGGCTCCGCGGGAACCATAAATAGCTGTTGCAGAAGCATCCTTCAATATATCGATTGATTCGATGTCGTTAGGGTTGATTAATGAAAGCGGATTGGTGGTGGAATTATTGCCTTCATTTGCTTTACTGCTCGGAGTATCTCCCACTTCGAACGGAATGCCGTCAACGATGTAAAGTGGCTGTGAATTTGTAGAGAACGAGTTTGCGCCACGGATAGTGATACTTACACCTGAACCGGGAGCGCCGTCACTCTGGTTTACCTGCACACCGGCTAACTTACCTTGTAAAGCTTGGGAAATATTGGTAGGATTACCGATCATCAGATCATCACTTTTGATAGAAGCAACGGCTCCGGATAAATCTTTTTTCCTCATTGTACCATAACCGATGACTACCACTTCATCCAGAGACTGAGTATCATCTTTTAATGAAACGTTGATTGTTTTGCGATTTCCTACAGTAACTTCTGTTGTTTTATAGCCGATAAAAGTGTACTGAAGAACAGATTTCTGGCTTTCAACTGTTATAGTATATTTACCACTCAAGTCGGTGATAGTACCATTGTTTTTTTTGACTCCTAGTTCAACAATATTAACCCCGGGAAGAGGTTCGCCTTTGCTGTCTGTTACAGTACCCTTAATCTCAATACCTGCTGCTACGGCAGCTGTATTTACTATCCAGAACATAATCAAGAAGAGCCAGACTCTTTTTGACTCTTTAAGCATCCGCACTTTTGAGCGGGGAAAAGAAAAGAGATTCTTTTTCATTTTTATCAAATTTAAAATTAACTTTAGTATAAAATCTCGTATTGTTATTTATTGGTGCAAAGTTAACGAATCGGGAATGTAAATAATTGACGTTTTTTGCCTAAAGCTGATATTATTTTATCATTCTTTATTTTTTATAAATATGTGAGTTGTATTGTCGGATAAACTTACGGCTTTGGAGGCCTGCAGGTTTTATTAGTGACTCGTCCCATCCTCCGTTTTTATTAGCTCGTGGGAGGATCATGGAGCAGGTTTCGTTCTTGTCTGAAATGGACCAGTTGACCCAGCTGATTTTTTTGCTTTCCAACCATTCTACCCAGCGGGTCCATTCCGGTATGTCTAATGGTCCATCGCCAGTACATTCCATACCGGCACATTCTGAAACAAAGATAGGAATGCCTTTTTCCCATGCTGCTTCAGCTCTATCCCGTAGCTCTTGTTTGTGGGTGGCGGCATAAAAATGAAGAGTATACATTATATTATTAAATCCTTTTAAAGGGCTTTCTGCTACCAGATGTAAGTCCTGATCCCAATGAGGGTTGCCTACGAGAATGATATTGTCAGGATCATATTTACGTATTTCAGATATGATGTCAGTCGCATATTCTTTCACACTTTCCCAACTGTCTTCCATGGGTTCATTGTATATCTCATAAATAATATGAGGGTACTTCCCATACTTTTGTGCCATCATTGAGAAAAATGCCTTCGCTTCTTTTTGCTGCGGGTAATAAGTGTGCCAGTCAATTATTACATAAATATCATTTTTGATGGCTGCTTTAATTACTTTATTCATGCATTTTAGAGCAAATTCCGGATTTTCAATGTAATTATCTTCAATAACTGTTCCCATTGCTGCGCGTAAAACGGTGCATTTCCAATCTTTTTTCAACCATTTTACAGATTGCTTATTGTAAAACCTGGGCCATAGATTATGCCAACCATAACTGACCCCTCTTAATACGATAGGTTCTCCGGCCTGGTTACATAATTGATTACCTTTTACTTGTAGTTGTCCCCATTGTTTTACAGGATCTTTGCTGTAACTGAATAATGATATCATGGAGAATAGAGTGATGAATAAAAAGACTTTTTTCATTTTCATAATAAATTAGATATAACATATAAGATGGACGTTGCAAAGTAAGCACAAAAAACATATGTAAAAAAGTGCTTTATTATCATATAATGATACTTTTCTTACTAATTATTTGAATAGAGAGTATATTGCCTTAATTATATATATACAAAAAGGTTAAGTAGGAAAATAAATATGATAACAGATGTTTATAGGTCAGAATAGTATATTAATTTGATAATAAAGTGGTTGTATCCTTCTATAAGTTGCCGTACTTTTATGAATTAAATTTTATAGAGAGATTGATGTTTTATTTTATAATTATCACCTTATGAAAAAAAGTATTTTTTTAGTTTGTTGGGCTGTATTTGGGACTGTATCATTGTCTGCAATCAGTCCGTTAGTGACAGAGGTCTGGTCGGATAAGCAGCCGGATAGTATTTCTTATGGTATATCCCGGATGGTGAATATTGCTTCTTTGCCTTTGTTAGATCGTGGAGTTTCGGTACATTATGAAGGCAGTATTGATAAAAAAGGAAAGAATGCCGATTGGGATTGGAGTCTTTATCAGGATCAGCGTGGAGAATGGGTCATCTTTGATGTTGAGGGTCCGGGATGTATTTATAATCTTGTGCAACATCGTTATATGAGTTCAAGCGATCCTCTGTTCCGTTTTTATTTTGATGGAGAAGAAGCACCTCGTTTTAGTCTGCGTTTATCTGAATTTGGGGAGAAGGCTCCTTTTATAAAACCTTTGGCTGAAAGCTATATTGGTCCGTTTGATAATGGAAGAGGTCCCATACGTGTGGCACGAAGCTTTGTACCGATGGCATTTAATAAGGGGTGTCGTGTGACTACAGATGTAAAATTGGAAGGCTATGACAGAACAAAAGGTGAAGGAGGTTGGGGACATGTTGTATACCACACTTACACGGACAATGGAATCAAGACATTTACCGGGAAGGAGAATTATGATACTTTGATACAATTGTGGAAGAAACAGGGAAGCAGTTTTTTGTGTGATGATCAATTGGCATATCATCGAAAGTCGGAACAAAAGGTCGATGCTGGTGAATGCATTACTTTATTGGATGAAAAAGGAGAGGGAGCTATCGGTTCTTTAAAATTTTATCTTCCGGAGATTAATGAGCAGCACTTGCAGGATGTGTGGATTCATATGTTTTGGGATGCTCATCAACAACCCGACATTTCTTGTCCTTTGGCTTGTCTGGGAGGTAACTCTTTGGGTTTTCACGATACTAACTATTTACTGTCCGGATATAACACGGACGGTTGGTTCTATAATTATTTTCCAATGCCATATTGGAAGCATGTGAAGATAATGATTGAAAATCGTAGTGGCGTTCCTGTTTCTTTGGGATTTTCAGAAATAGCAGTTTCTCGCTCGGTTTATCCTACATCTAATACCGGATACTTTCGTAATACACCATATTATACACGAAAATATGTGGCAGGAACAGATAGTCCGATAGCTGCTATTCAAGGAAGAGGAAAAATGGTTGCCGCTCATATCACATGTCATGCCGAACGTTCACATATCATTTCTTGCGAAGGGGATGTTCGTGTATATGTTGACGGCAAACGGACACCACAAGTTGAGAGTGACGGTTCTGAAAGTTATGTTTGTTATGGCTGGGGATTCCCGACTCCACCTGAAGTACATCCGATGGGTGGATATGACGGTCTTCCGGATAATCCTTGGTCTATGACTCGTTTTTGTATTGGTGATAGTTATCCTTTCTATTCGGAGTTAAAGTTTGGAATAGAGTCGGGAGAATATAACAATCAGTATTTGGAACATTCGGGTACTATCTTTTATTATGGTCAGGATAAAAGTGTGTTGGTGAAAACCGATAGTTTGAATTTGAGTTCTCCGCATGCTATTAAACAGCATTCTTATAAGGCTATGGGCAATGTGCGGAAAACAAAACTGGAAAGTTTCTTTGAAGGGAAAGAGGACGGTGTTTTATGCATGGGAGAAGTTGTCCGGTTCAAGAACTGTAGTAGCTTCAGAGTGAATATCCTTTCTCAAAATGAAGGAGTGCGCTTGCGTAGGTTGAGTGATCAAAACGATGCCCGGCAAGCTGCACGTGTTTTTGTTGATGGTGAAGAGGTTATAGAACGTTTATGGTATGTAGCTGATAGCAATCCTTATAAACGCTGGCTGGAAGATGATTTTGAAATTCCAGCCAGATATACTAAGGGAAAGAAATCTTTAAATATTCGTATTGTTCCTGTTTCTATGTCTAAGGAGGGGAGGATTGCTTGGAATGAGGCAGAATATCAGGTCTTTTGTTATATTATTTAAGTGTTATAAATCAATACCACCGTGTATGCCACATAACAAAGTATCATAACCCCTCCTTCAATTCTTGTAATCGTTCTTTTGGCAAAGAACAACCCGAATAACCAAAGCAGAATACCGGAACCTACTAATGTGAACAAGTCGAAATTGGTGATTCCGCTAAGGTGGAGAGGCGTGATGCTCGCGCTGCATCCCAGTACAAAGAATATATTGAAGAGGTTACTACCAATCACATTTCCGATGGCTATTTCCGGATTTTTCTTTAATGCGGCAACGATAGACGTAGCCAGTTCAGGAAGAGAAGTTCCTCCTGCCACCAGAGTCAGCCCGATAATCGATTCGCTGACACCCAGGTTGCGGGCGATGCCCGTAGCGCCGTCGACAAACAACTGACCTCCATAAATAAGTGCAGCCAAACCTCCGATGATATAAAGAATGGATTTCCACCAGGGCAGTGATTTGATTTCTGTTTCCTCTTCTATGACCGGATATTCTGCTTGTTGTTCCATTGTAGCCGGCTTGGAAGCGATGGCAAAAGTGTAGCCCATGAAAATGACAAAGAAGCAAAGCAACAACAAGCCGTCTACTCTGTTCAGGATATTTTCTGAAGCTTTATCCAGAAAGACGTCATTGGCACAAATCAGCAGGACAATGGAAGAAAGTATACAGAGCGGAATTTCTTTTCTAAGTGTATTGCGGGTGATGACAATCGGGGCGAATAATGCCGTGCAGCCTACAATCATCAATGTATTGAAAATATTACTTCCCACTACGTTACCTATGGCAATATCCGTACTGCCTTTGAGGGCGGAAGATACGCTGACCGTCAGTTCAGGGGCGGAAGTGCCGAATGCAACGATGGTAAGACCGATTACGATGGGAGGGATGCGAAAACGTCTGGCTACTGAAGCAGCACCATCTGTCAACCCGTTAGCTCCTAAAAGAATGAGGATTAATCCTCCGATGAGTAGCAATATATTCATGGTTTTTCTCTTTTAGTGGCAAAGATAATCAAATTGGAAATGGTAATGTCAAAAACAATCCGTATGTTTGCCCTGTTTTTAATGAAAAGTTAGATTTACCTTAATTATAATCAAGGAGTATAAGGTATGGAAATAAATAAAATGAAGCGGTCATTACTGGTGTTATTCCTTTCTTTCCTGGCAATCGGTGCGCAAGCACAGCTGGAACAGGCTGTCAAGAAGATATTTGCCGGAGATACAATAACGAACGGACATGTTCCTCTGAAACGGGATTCGGACTCTATCCATCTGGCGAATATGCAGAAATCGTTGGAAGAAGCCCGGCTCAATGAGGCGAATATGCGGATGGAAATGGAACAGATGAAGCTCCAGATGGCTTCCGCCGACTCTGTAAAATATGCACAGCAGAGACAGCGTATCGACTCTTTGCGCCAGTTCACTAAAGGAGTACCGGTAGTGGCGGACGGCGATACTTTATTTTACCTTTTCACTAAACGAGGCGGATATACTCCCCAGCAACGTGCTCAAATGACCGGTGCGGCGATTGAAGAAATAGGAAAACGCTTTAATTTGCAACCCGACTCTGTGGCTATCGATCATTCGGATATTGTCTCCGATTTGATGTATGGCAGTAAGGTATTGCTTTCTCTTACCGATCAGGATGCTTTATGGGAAGGCATTTCCCGTGACTCGCTGGCCAAAGAAAGGCAGCAGAATGTCATCACCAAACTGCACGAGATGAAAGCGGAACACGGACTTTGGCGAATGGCCAAACGTGTGCTTTATTTTGTATTGGTGATTGTAGGGCAGTATTTCCTGTTCCGCTTGACCAACTGGCTGTTCCGAAAACTGAAAGTGCGTATCCTGCGTCTGAAAGATACGAAGATTAAACCGGTATCGATACAGGGATATGAATTGCTGGATGCGCAGAAACAGGCGAATCTGTTAGTGTTCCTGTCCAGTATCGGGCGCTATATACTGATGGCCTTGCAGCTACTGTTTACCGTACCGCTGATTTTTATCATCTTCCCGCAGACGGAAGGACTGGCATACCGCCTGTTAGGCTATATCTGGAACCCGGTTCGCACTATCTTTGTCGGTATTATCGATTACATACCCAAATTGTTTACTATCATCGTTATCTGGTATGCTGTGAAGTATCTGGTGCGTCTCGTTCTGTATCTGGCGCGTGAGGTGGAAGCAGGACGGCTCAAAATCAACGGCTTCTATCCGGACTGGGCAATGCCGACTTTCCATATCGCCCGTTTCCTGCTCTATGCATTTATGATTGCGATGATTTACCCTTATCTGCCGGGTTCTGATTCCGGTGTGTTCCAAGGTATTTCAGTATTCGTCGGGTTGATTGTTTCGCTCGGATCAAGTACGGTTATCGGTAATATTATTGCCGGACTGGTGATTACTTATATGCGCCCGTTCAAAATGGGCGACCGGATCAAATTGAATGATACCACGGGAGATATTATCGAAAAGACTCCTCTTGTTACCCGTATCCGGACACCCAAGAATGAGGTGGTGACCGTACCTAACTCATTTATCATGTCGTCTCATACGGTAAATTATAGTACCTCGGCACGTGAATATGGGCTGATTATTCACTCGGAAGTATCCATCGGTTATGATATTCCCTGGCGACAGGTTAATCAGATACTGATTGATGCTGCATTGAACACTCCCGGAGTGGTAGATGATCCGCGTCCGTTTGTGTTAGAGACCTCTTTAAGCGACTGGTATCCGGTCTATCAAATCAATGCATACATCAGGGAGGCAGATAAAATGGCACAGATTTATTCGGATTTGCATCAGAATATTCAGGATAAATTTAATGAAGCCGGTATTGAAATTATGTCGCCGCACTATATGGCTGTACGGGATGGAAATGAGACAACCACTCCCAAAGAGTATCAGAAAAGTAATAATCCTTCCAATAAGGCGGGGGAAGAAAATAAACCTGATTAAAAAAGGTGTCCCTTTCATCACGAAAGGAACACCTCCGGTTGTGTGTTTTTTCACTGAGAGTAGAATTTATATCATCAAGAGAATTTATTTCTTTCGGGTAACCGTATAAAGTATATTCCCTTTTTTATCTATCATACGAAGGTTGAGCTCTTTTTTGTCGATAGAACAAACGGAGAAGCCCGGTTCGGGGCTACAGAATTTCGTTCCTTCGATAGGCTCCACTTTGCGTGCCAGTGAGCCGGCGGAGTTGACGATATAGTCGATGTCGCTTCCCGGAACACGGATATGCTGGAAGTTATGGATGTGTCCGCAGATATACATATCTACCTTATGTTTGCGTAAGATGGAGTCAACCCGTTTCTGCATGTCCAGTCGTTCACTTTCTTCTTTGGGGGTATAAGCGTAGATGGGATGGTGTCCGGCTACGATAATCCAGTCCTCTTTGGCATTGGCAAGCACAGATTCCAACCATGACAGTTGTTTGTTGACATCCTGTTTGCAGGCGTCGGGATATTTGTCACTTTCCTTGCGGTATTTCTCGATCAGAGGAGTGGTGTCGATCCAGATAATGCGGATGGTGGCACCTTTCTCTTCGAATGTCCGGGTGTAATAACGGTCGGGCATTATCCAGCGGCGACTGATGTTGGTGTAATCCAATACGGCTTGCGTGTTTCCACGATATTCATGGTTTCCCAGGATAGGGAACCAGTCAATCATCAGTTCCGGATGCGAATAAATTAATTCGTAGTTGGTCATCCACAAGGGGTCGTTTACGCTGCGGACTCCTTCAAAGTGATGAACGTCTCCGGTAGCCAGAACAAATTCGGGGCCTATCTCTTCGCCCATCGTACCCATTAATTCGGCAATTAGCTTCTGGTCGTAATAGCCGTTACGCCCTAAATCGTTTGCTACATAGAAGTTAAACTTCTTGTCAAATATAGAGTAATCCGTCAACTGTGCCTGAACAAATGTGCAGACGAAGATCAGGGAGAGAATCAATAAACTTTTAATCTTAATATTCATATTCTGTTGTATATTAGTGATTTATAAATGTACGTAATTACTTCAATTTTTTCGGGTTTGTTGGTTTAAAAGGAAGAGGTCGTTCCTTTTAAACCAACACCCCGTTCCTTTTAAACCAACGGGGGCTTCCTTTTAAAGGAATAAATGGCGTGATTTAGTTCGTATCAGAAGTTTATTTTTACACCGGCATTTATCTTTACACCGTAGTGCTCTGACTGCATGGTACGGTCTTTAGTGCCCTGGTAATAACGTAAAGGTTGGTTCAATAGGTTGGTAGCGTCTGCATAGAACGTTGTTTTGAACTTCTTGCCGAATGTATAGCTTGCATTCAGGTCCATGTAATTTACGGCATCGTAGTAGCGGTCAAGTGCGGCAACTTCTCCCATTTCATCGATAAAGCTGGATGCAAAGTTGTAGGATAGACGCACGTTGAATCCTTTTTTCTCAAAGTAGAGCGATGCATTTGCCGTGTGTTCGGGAGAACCGGGCAGGGAAAGGTCTTTCTCATTTTCGCGTCCCTCAAAGTTGAAGTTGTTCACTTTGGTGTGAGTATAGGTGTATGTACCGTAGAATCCTACGCATTTCAATGCGGGAGCAATGAAGCTGAAATCGCGTTGATAGGCAAGTTCTACGCCAAGCAAGTCGGCATCACCTGCGTTTTTGGGTTGGGTGAACTTCTTGTATTCGTTATTCTGGTAGGTATAATTACCAATTACCTGATCGACAATAAAGTCATTGATCTTTTTATAGAAGATACCTGCGCTGACCAGACCGACACTTTTGAAATAGTAATCGGCACTTAAATCGAAGTTGTAGGAAATGGTGGGAGTCAGGTCGGAGTTACCCATCACCAGTTCGTTATCGCTGCGGTTGATATTGACGCATGGGATTAATGCGGAATATTTAGGACGGCTCAATGTCTCTGTGAAAGATGCGCGTACTTTGAAGTCATCGGTTACATCATATTTCAATAATACGCTGGGGAGCCAGTTGGTATAATTGTTCTTATGATTCCCGGTCGGTTGAAGCGTTTCATTTTCGTCTTCATCCACCATCCAGTTCCAGCCGTCGTATTTGATATGAGTGGCTTCCATGCGGAGCCCCAGCATCATTTTTAGTTTCTTTCCCAAGTTCTGGTCGAAGCGGAAGAAAGCGGAAGTGACATTTTCTTTAGCGTGATAGTTGCCGGAAGATTCTTCGAGCACTTGTTCGCCTTCCATATTTTTCAGGTCGAGCGAACCCAGATATTCTTTCGATACGAAATCGGTGGCTTTATACTGATTGCCGGGCATGAAACCGTCGCGAATCTGGCTTGTGAGATTGTTCATGTATTCTGTCTGGTAGGTATCTTTGTATGCATCTGCGTAGTCGTAGCAAGTCACATCACGATTTTTAGTCTTAGATGCGTATTTGGCTCCGAATTTCAGACTGTTTCCATAGATTCCGTTAACCAGCGGCAGTTCGAAGTCAACTTTGAATTTCAAGTCTTTTTCGTAGATTTCCTGATTGCTTTCAGTCAGTTCTTTCACTTTCCATTTACCTCTTTCACCATCCACTTCGCCGTTGTGCAGACTTACGTCTGTTGTCACATACGGGAAACGGCCGCCTGCATCTACGATGTTAAATCCGAGAAAGTTCTGTTTCAGATTAAAATATCTTTCGTTCGGGCGGTCTTCGCTGGCACGTGCGTAAGAAGCTCCCCAGTTCATGGACAGTTTACCGAACTGGTGTTCTCCGCCCAGACTGAAATCCATTGTCTGTTGTAGTTCCAGACGGGCATTTCTGTTGTTGGGGGTACCTCCCTTAGTCTCTATCTGGGCAGATTGTTGCATTTCACCTTCATCGTCCAGTCCTGTTTTGTCCAGGTCTTTGTAGGTGACGCGATAGCGGTTTTCCCAGTCGTGACGACGGTTGTAGATGCCTTGCAGCGTCAGTCGGTGGTTCGGGTTTATTTCGTAGTCGAAGGCAAGTGAGTAGCTTTGGCGTTCACGTGTCACGTAGTACTGGCGTTTTTGTGCTTCCACCATTACGACTTCCCCTTTCTTGTTGACATCGTATTCAAATTCTACATCATCCGAACCTACCGGAGCATTTTGATAAGAGACGGCTGCCATCATTCCCAGTTTGTCGTTAAAGAAACGGTCGCCGTAAGTGAAACCCAGGTTCAGTTGGGCTTTCTCGCTGATCCAGTTGTATCCAGTCCCTGCTGTAGCACTGATAACTCTCTTGTAAGGCGTACTTTTAGTGACCAGATTGATAGAACCGCCGATGGCGTCTCCATCCATGTCCGAAGTAACCACTTTGTTTACTTCGATGGTCTGTATCATATCAGCGGGGATCAGGTCGAGCTGGACGTTGCGTGTGTCGCCTTCGGCAGAAGGGAGGCGGTTGCCGTTGATTGTAACGGAACTAAGATCGGCTGAAGTGCCGCGTACTTGTCCGAAGCGGGCTTCCCCCTGATCGTATTGTACGTTGATGCCATTGATACGTTTCAACGCATCCCCAATATTGGAATCAGGAAATTTACCTACCTCATCGGCTGAAACGACATTAGTGATACCCAGCTTGTTCTTCTGCGAATTGATGGCGCGTCGTTGTCCCTGGAAGGCTCCGCCTACTACTACCTCTTGCAACTCGAGTCCTTCATTCAAGACTACGTCTTTCTCGAGTGTCTTTCCGGCAGGAATGGTGATTTTCATTTCAACGGGTGAGTAGCCTACGTAGCTGACTTTGATAGTGTATGTGCCTGGAGTAAGATTGGCGAAAGTATAATAACCGTTGACATCGCTCGTCACTCCGGTATGTAATTTTTCGATGTAGATGGATGCTCCCGGGAGAGTTTGTTTGGAAGTATCTACAATGCGTCCGCGGATAGTGCCTTGTCTGACTATGTTCACTTTTTCTTCTGCGAAAGTGTTACCGCTTGTGCTCATGACTAAAAGAACGAATGAGACAAATTTCAAAAATCGTTTCATAAATGTTAGCGTGCGTTAATTATTTGCTGCAAAAGTAGAGGGTTGACGTTTCTTACTTTTTACAGCCGGTTGAAGAACGTGTAACAATTATGCTACGTTTATATTACAGCATCCGGAAGCTCCGGATGAGAGGATGTGTTGCTGCTGTTATTACTGTCGCCGCCGTTATTATTGTTGTGTTGTATAATGAATATCAAAACGTCCGTTAGTCAGACGTTTGCCGTTGCCGAAGGTTGCACTGATAATATTCAATTCTGGGTCGAAATGGCTTATAAAGGCTGTTCCGTCTTCCAGTTCTTCTCCTCTGAACCGTATATCGGTGAGAGTTGCTTCTTCTCCTTCCCGGGGGGATAAAATGGTAAAGTGTATGTTGATGTCAGGCTTAACGCAAACATGGACGGATAGTTTGTCCTCCTCCGGATAGTAGTGGAATGAATCATACGTCCAGACATACGAGTGTCCCCAATTCAGGTATCGTCCTCCCACATAAATCCATCCGTCCATCAGGCAGCCAAAGGTGTTGGCACCTGTAGTGGTGGCAGGAGGTAAAACGGTGATGTCAATCGATTCATCTTCCGTACAGCTCCAAAAGCTGATGATGGAAAAAAGAATGAGTATATATTTCTTCATAGTGCTTTTTTAGTGAATGTTAGAAGTAATAGGATAATCCCGTAGTGAAATTTATTCGTGTGAGGTTGGTATCATCATTGCCATCGAGTTTTACAATAACCCTTTCTCCGTGATAGTGGGTTCTCATTCTAAGCAGTTCGCTATACATATATTGTACTCCTAGACTGACTCCCAGATTGGGATTCAGCTTATAGGTGAGATTGGCATTGGTCAAAAGACCAATAGTGAAGGCTTTTACTTTCCGTGTTTTGCCGAACACCTCACTGTTGTTCCGTAGAATGACTCCACCGGGACCGGTTGTTACGCGGATTTGCCAATGTTTGGTGTTGGCATTACACATTCCGATTTGGGTGCCAATGAAATGAACCCATAAATGGTCCTTCCCTTCCGGATGACTTCCTTTGGAAGAAAATCCGGAGTAGATTCCTCCAAAGACAAAACGTTTGAGAGGGCGGAAATTATATTGTCCATCCCAGCTTACGCCTTGTGCGAGTGTACGTTGGTAGCTATGGGTGCTTAACGTGAGTGTGGGAGGGTGATGGAACATAACACCGTAGCCCGCGTGAAAAGAGAACTCGTGTCGCTCAAAATCTCTCTGTGAGAAAAGTGGAGTGTGACAGGACAAGGTGAATGCAATTAGTAATAGAATCGCTTTTATGAGTGTTTGATTCATCTGGATTAGTTTAGATTGTGTTTCTTTTTTGCAAAAATAGAAAATAGTTCAGACTTTCTCACAGCGAATCAGAACTTTTTGCCCATTATTTAATGTACTGGCAAATAAGTAGGTATCTCCTCCTTCAGCCAAATGGATTCGTTTGCGGAGTTCGGCTACTGTGGCGGGGAAGTTACGGACAGTCACATTTGCTTTTTTCAGGTCTGTCAGATTCTCCTTTACTTCTTTTTTATTGAAACTGCACTGGTTGACAATACGGAATATTCTTCCGGGGAAGTTTTCAATGAAAGTATCGGAAGTATAAAGATGGCTATTGGGATGCAGTTTGCGGACAGGGTAAGCTGCTGCAATGCTACGGAAAGCACCGGCTTTCAGAAGGGAGGCATTCGGTTCGTAAAGATAGGTTTCTAAAGAATCCGTATACGTACATTCGCTGTATTGCTCCTGTTCGCGGGTGAATACAAAGTGTTGTTCTTCTTGAGTCCCTTTCGTGGAGAGGTTCACGCAATGAATGGAGATTTCTGTCGGTGATGTTTGTCCGAGTAGGATAAGTAGTTCCTTACATTCGTTGTTGACGGACAGAATGTGAACTTCTTGTGTCTGTTTCAGTTCTTTCAGTGCCAATGAAAGATCGAGCATGGGGGAGAGTTTTATCATTACCCGGTTGGCCTTTTGAAGTAAAAGCTCTTCCAGTTCGGCTACGTTTGGTTCGCAGTCGGAGATGGCAACCGTTTTTCCGCCGTGCTCATTGCGACGTGCGGGGTCGAGGAAAAGGCAGTCTACGGGGGACATTGCTTGCAGGTAGGTTACTCCGTCTTCGTTTTTTATGTTTATATGGTTTAGATTCAGTACGGGAAAGTTATGTGCTGCTATTTCGCAGAGTTCCTCCTGACGTTCTACGTAAGTGGCGGACTTGAATCCGATGGCAAGAAAAGAACAGTCAATGCCGAATCCGCCGGTGAGGTCGGTCAGAGAATCTCCCTGCAAAAGACGTGCTTTGTAGCGGGCGGTGATTTCTGAAGAGCATTGTTCCAGCGACAGATGTTTCGGATACCATATCTTTTCGATTTCCCACCATGAAGGAATCTTTTCGGCCGCTACCTTCCTTCCTGCAATTTGGGTGATGGCAGTTGGCATATCTATATCCGGGTACTTTTTAGCTTGTAAAGCCAGCGCACGTACATCGTCCGATGAATGTTCGCGAATAAAAAGTTGAGTTTCAGGAGAGATTTGCATCATGGTGTTATTGTGTTATAGGATATTACAATGAATCGTCGAGCTCTGATTATGGGGTTGTTGAGTGTCGGTTATGGTATTAACTTATACTTCTGTTTGGCTACGTCCCGGCTGCAAAAATTGAAATGCCACCATTCGCTGGATAATGCACGGAATCCGGCCTCTTTCATCACTTTTCGTAGCAGTAATCGGTTCTGACGCTCTGTTTCACTCATTTTTCCATTATGTACCAATCCGATCTCGTCTGTGATGTGTGCTTCCATGCCTAAGTGGTCTACTTTGGTTCCCATCGGTAGGGGCTGTCCCAGAGAGTCTTGGATACTGATGTCTACTGCCAGTCCGTAGTTGTGTAACCCGCCTCCACGGTTGGGGTTGGAGACATATTTATATTTGGACGTTCCTTTCACTACGTTCCACATCTTTTTCTGTACCGACATTGGACGCGCCGCATCGTAAATGATAAGACTATAAGACGGGTGTAGTTTCTTTAAGGCTTTTTGTGCTTCTATCAGAGCGTATGCCGCATCCGGATGCAGGTAGGCTTCCGTTAAGTTGTCGTAAAGCACTTCGCCTGTGAAATTATCAGCCTGTGTATACATCAGTTTTACAACGAGACTGCTATCCAGGTCAGCTATATTGACGAGCCCTAATGAGTCCATGTAGAGAGCCATTTCGCTTCGCTCCGGTGGTGAGACGGTGGAATATTCTTCGTGTGGTTGTATATCCTCCGTCGTTTGTTCGTATTCCATGAGGGGAGTGCTCTCCTTTTCCTTATGACTGGAAAAGAAGGAGCATCCTGTCAGCAGCAAACAGAAAATAGCTAAACTATATTTTAGAATAATCATTCAACCTTTTGTATTTAGTGTGCCAAAGATACTTCTTTTCGGCTTTAGCTCCAATAAGCTACCTCTCTTACCGTTGGATATTAGCTACTGCTTTCTTCAGATTGGCCACTCCTTTCCATGCGTCAAGCAGGTGCAAAACATGTTCGTCTTCGGTTTTGCTATGGTTGATGGATAACAGCTCTGCATATATTTCCAGTAATTTCTTTAAGTCTTTGACAGGCTTTTCTGGAAGTCCGGTCAACATTGCCACGATTAGTTTCTCCAATTCCCGGTTATGCAGCGGACTGACGTTTATCATTTGTTGCTGTATCAGGTCAGTGAGTCTTTTCAGTGGTCCCCAGCCGGTATGTTGATGCGAACCTAAGATACTGCCTATTCGTCCACTGTCTATGGAGCCTTGACCTACACGCTCTATCCAGATTTCGGCAGCATAGGAACGGGAAGTTTTATCGGCTACCAGCATGCAAGTGGCTTCCAGCAGATAAGACACTTCGTGCCATGTATGCCTTAACTGATGAAGCGCTTCAATGGCAGCTTGGGTGATACCTGCTTCCCTTACCTCATTTAACGTCGGGTCGTATATGGCGCTGCGGATGCACCATACCAATAGTGGCTCCGGTATATTGGGAGTTAACCATGCCAAACGTGGCAAGTCGTTCTGTATGTCGTCAAAACGTTCTATCTGTGGGTACATTTCAACCAGTAACGGATGCGGATCGTATGAATAGTAACTGACTCTTTCATTATATTTGTCTTTATTGATGACATGAGAGTTCTCGCTTTCCGGAATATCGAAAGTAAGAGTTGAACAAATCCATTCTACCGTTTTCTTGTTATAATCCGTGTACGAGTCAGTATACTGATAGGTTCTCCATTTAAAGTTTCCGGTCAGAAATTCACGTGGACTTTTATTGTAAGAGAAGTCTTTAAATTCAGTATAGATTGTTTCCGGTGATTTCATTAATCCTGCCATCATCCACCAGGAAGGATGATTGAAAGGTGCTTGGGGAAGTACGTCTTTTTCTCCCAGCAAAAAAGTGAGCAGGTGCCGGTATTCTCCTTTCAAACTTTGGAGGAGCAGAGGAAGCTCTTGCGACGAACTTTCCAGTGCCACTCGTGAAAGTGCCGTTTGCATATCCATATCGTCCGGTTCGGCATTTGCCTGCTGATATTGTTTTAATCTTTCTATCAGGGTTGCCGGAGCGATAAACATCGGTGTATGAGTGGGAGTGGACAATAGGGGCAAAGGTTTCTCCTTGCTTTCCAGAAGGTCTAATGTCCGGCATAACAGTTGCTTATGAACGGGGAACTTTATTTTTTTGTTCGTCTTTTCACGAATGGTAAGTTTTTGCAGATTACGATACCCCCATTTGCCTTTTTGAAGTTCGTCTTTTTGTACCATTTTCAGATGTAAGTTGTTTAACTCTTGGGCTTCTTCAGGGAAACGTTTAATCAGCAGTTTGGCATAATCAAGGAGGAAGATGGCCATTAACTGGTCTAATATACCGTTTCGGGAACTCCCTCCGCTCATCAGCAATTTGTAGGCACGTTGGAGGATAGGGGTCCATTGAGAGATTTGTTTTGCTTCCTGTTGTCGGTCCCATTCCACTAAGGCGCCGAGTAACAGGTCGAAGTGATAGATCTCGTTCACGTCGAGCACTTGGCTGGCTAGAAATATCAGGTCTTCAGTGGAAGTGATTTCCTGTATCCGGTTGTCTTCACGGATGATAGGGAGTATTGGCTCATACGTGAAAGAGGCGGAATCTTCCGGCTCGTTATTTTCCAAATACGCTTTCAGATCCTTTTTAGTATTGGCCAACATGGTTTCCGTATATATGGAAAGTACCTCTTTTAATGTGGTGGATGCTGTCTCTCCATACGTCTGAATGAGTTTGACTATCTTACTTTGGGTGGATTCTTCCCGGCTCATCAGTCCTTGTGCGGCTGCACAACAGATAGCGTCGCGATGTTCTTTTCTTTCTTTTGCCAGCTTATGGAGTACAGCCAGTGTGTTTTGGTGAATCGCTTTTACGTCCGAAGCAAAGAGCACGGAAGTCTGATTTAGAAACTCTTCAATCTGGAATTGTGGGTGAGTGCATAGGTTCTTCAGCAATCCGAGTATGATATTTACCGGACGGCTGTGAGGGGCGGACAGAACGGCGAATATTTCCGGTTGAAGTGTCAGCTGTTCTTCTATATTGGGGCTAAGTGCGGTAAACATGCCTGCAAACCAACTGCTTAGGTTTTTGTTCAGATTCCGGTTGACGGCAAGCAAAGATTCTTTTAATACACGCATACGATCTAGTTGACCGTGTTCTACGAAGTATCTGAAAGAGAAATAAGGTTGTCCGCCTGTACGATTATCCGTCCAGTTTTGCCCGCAATCGTATTGGAACAGATACCAGATATGTTCTTTGAGTGTGATTGCCCGCTTTTGCAGGAAATCGGTGTTGTTCATGTAGTTCACCAGATAACCGGCGATGGTTTGCGGAGAGGGTGTTAGGGTGAGTACTCCCTGTTCTATCCAATCCATCAGAGTTTCGTAATTCATTCCATAGAAACCGCCGAATTCCTTGCTTTCACCCTCTTTGAAGAAACTGTCGAGCCAGGAAGGAATATACCATGGGATCAATTCATTCAGTTGTTCCGTATAGATTCCCCATTGGTGTTTGCGGAATTCTTTCAGCGAGTAGATGACGAGGGCGGTAAGATTGATGATACGATGCTGTTCGGGAGTTCCGTGTGTACCGTATGTGTTTTCGTTAAGTTGCACGAATTTATTGTAGTGTTCTTCCAATTTGTTAAGACAGGGAACAAGTGTTTTTCGTTCTTCCTGCGTTAGTCCTTGCAGAAAAGGGATGATGGCGTCGCCTTGTCCTTTTTCTACTATCTCGTTGAGGCGTTCTTCTATGGTCATAATCATGAATTTGTTATAGGTTGTTGAGTGAAGTCGTCACTTTTTTCAGGTTGCTGTTTGTGCCCCATTCTTGCAGGCGTTGCAGGAGTTGTTCGTCTGTAACCTTGCTGTGGTTGATGGTCAATAGCTCCAGATAAAGTTCGAGCAGTTGTTTGAGTCCGGTAACGGGTTTGTCGGGGAATCCGCCTATAAATTCTGTGAGCAGTGCTTCCAGTTGCTGGTTGTGGAAAGTACTTCGTTTGTACATGCTTTCGTACACTTGGGTGGTGAAGCGTTTTAGCGGAGCAAGTTCCATCTGGATGAGGCGGGCCAGGATTTCTCCTATTCGATGATTGTTTATTCTTCCTGTGGATACTCCTTCTATCCATAATTCGGCTGCATAGGAACGGACTGTTTTGTCTACAAAAAGCAGCGAACCACTTAGTAGGAGCAAACTCATCTCTTTGAGCGGGCAGTGGAAAGACAACAGCATGCGCAAGGCACAGGCGAGGGTACGTTTGCTATCTTCCTGCGGAGTGCCGAAAGTCATGTAGCAAGTGATAATCTGGGCTATTAATGGTTCCGGGCGGTTGGGAAAGCAGCATAACAAAGGTTCCATGTAACGGGAATCATCCATGTTATATTTACTGTTGATAATCAGATGTTCCTGCCATAACTGATGGCTGTTGCATTCGGCATATGTATGCCATTTGTAGAACTCGAGTTGGAGTAGACGCCTGTCTGTTTCGTATGATTTCTCTTTGGGTTTTACCTCTTTCCACTCGTAGTCTCCTGTCAGATAGTTGTGCGGTAATGTGTTACAAGCGAAAGATTTGAATGCTTCGAATTCCGTCTCCGGTGCTTTTACCAGTCTGGCGGCCACCCAGGCGGTCGGATAATTGTAGGGCGGTTCGGGTAGCGTGTTTTCATCCAACAGGAACAGAGAGAGATGCAGGTATTCATCTTGCAACAGTTGTCGGGCGGTGGCGATGGCTTCTTCTTTGTCTTCCATGGTGCAGCGGGCAATAGCTAGCTGGAAATCCCATGGACAGGGTTTCGCTCCTGCTTTCTGATATACGGCAAGCCGGCGTATCAGTTCGGTAGCCTGTACGTATGCCGGGGTATGGGTGGGAGTAGAAAGTAGAGGGAAGGCATTGCCTCCTTTTATTTTACGGATCACATTCAGCCATAATTGTTTGATGGGGGTGAAACAGGTTGCGTTGCTGTAGCCGGGTTTCCAGTCGGCAAGTCGTTTGAAAGAGCGCTCGTCATAAGCTCCTCTGTTTTCATCTATTCCTTTCAGTCTTTCTTCCAATCGGGTGAACATATTTCTCAAAAATCCAGTGTTGGAGGTATCTTTCTGTGCCCATAAACGTTGATATTCCAGTAGGAAGGTAGCGAGAAGATCTTCGTATGGCTCCCAACCATTGGCAACGATAGTGGCAGCCCGTTGGAAAACCGGTTCCATCCGGTTGAGATCTTCTTTGTCCAATTGGGGATGGAAAGCAATGATGGCGGCAATGGTTGTTTCTATCTCCCAACTTTCCTCCATGTCGAACAAACGACTAAGCTGGAACAGGAAATCTTCTTTGTTGGCGGGGAAGGAAATAAGGTTGTCTTCCTTGCAGATGCGTCGTACCGTTTTTCCCATACTTACATCGGGTTCATGGGCTTCTTCTGCAGGCCGCGGTTTAAAAGACGAGAGTATCGTATACACGCTTTGAAACATCTCCGGTTGATAAGATTGCAGTGTTCCTTGGAGATTGGATGAAGAGGCGTCTCCATACTTTGATATAAAATTAGCGGCTTTCTTTTGCAGGCTTTCGTCTTTCTTCAAGAAGAGTTGGCAGAGAATGATGCAGCAAGACTCTTTCATCTCGGGATGTTGTGCGACGATCTTTTCAAAGAGGGCGTAAATGGTAAGCAGCGAGTTTTTGGGGCTGGAGAAGAAAAGGGTGGTTGCCCGTTCGATGAATTCCTGATAACGGAATCCTTCTTCGGATGCAATATTTTTCAACTGTTGCAACATCACGTTCACCGGTTTGGTATAGGAAGAGGTGAATATTTGCATCATCTCTTCTTGCAAGGATAACAGTTCTCCGGTAGTTGGTTGCAGGGTTTCGAAGAATCCGGCAAACCATCCTGCCATGTCTTTCTTGAAACCCCGGTGGAAAGTGGCGAGTGTGGCTTTTAATAGGCGTTCTCTGTCCAGATGGCCGTCCTGCGAAAAGCGGTAGAGAGCGGCACTGATACTTTCATCCCGTGCGGTAACTCCTTTTTTATAAGCCTCTTGGGCGCAATCATCTTGATAGCCGATGGACGATTCGTATTCGAAAATCGTCCAGATATGTTCTTTCAGGGTGATGTCACGCTTGAGTAATAACTCACTGTTGAAAGTATCGTTTCCTTTGGGTTCCTTATTTCTGATACGGGTAATCCAGGGGAGTACATGTGCAATGCGGCTTGGAGCGATTTCTTTGAGGTATCCCATATCCATGAGCTGCATCAGCTGTTCGTAATTGAGATCGAAATTAAACCAAGTTTTGTCATCATTGATAAAATCAGTCAACCAGGTGGGGTAGTAGAGCGGGAGTAGTTTGCAAAGCATATCAAACTTCACATGATATGCCATATCCATCTCCCGTTTGTTGGCGCAGACAAACTGGACAGCAGATAGAAAATGTGCCCGTGCCGCACTGCAGGTTGTCTCACTACTGAAACCGGCAAACTTACTTTTTATCCATTGTAAATCCCGGATAACCGGCAGCAGTTTCCGCCTTTCTTTCATTGGTAACTCCAGTAATCTCTTAACAAAAGGGATTAATATCTTCTCTTCATTCTCCGGAGTATCCACATAAGCCTTGGATAATTTCTCCAGTTCTTTTTTTAATTCTTCCATTGTACTAGTTTCTTTACTGCCAGAATATGTTTGCAAGCTCCCCGTTCTCCCTGATTGCTGCTGAACCAGGTGCAAGTGCAACGCTCCTTCTCACTCTCTCTGTCGAGAATGACCGTATGCCTGACACCTCCGCTTCCTGCCACGCGTGCTTCTGTCCGTTTCTCGTCATTCGATATGATTTCTACTTTTTCTTCTTCCAGTAGTTTTTCTGCTGCTATCATTCGAGGATTGAGACTTAAAATACGTTCGGTTTTGAAAGGCAGGCGACGGTAGAAGAAGCTGTTTTCATCCAAATCGAATCCCAATAACCCCATGGCTGCCAGCCGTGCCGCGAGAGAATCTACCTTATTCAGGTCAATATGTTCCTCTATGGCAAAAAGAGTGGGGTTGAACTGTTGGTTGGCATAACTGTATTTGTCCATTGCCTCTATCCATCTTTCGGGAACATCTTCGAGCAGAGATTCCAGTGCGGCGCCTTCTCCGGAAAATCCTCTCCAACATTCGCGGGAAAGAGAAAGGCTGAAGCGTACTGGACCGAAATAAAGTTGCCAA
The DNA here is from genome assembly GCF_025147085.1 of Bacteroides sp. D2. Taxonomy (NCBI): domain Bacteria; kingdom Pseudomonadati; phylum Bacteroidota; class Bacteroidia; order Bacteroidales; family Bacteroidaceae; genus Bacteroides; species Bacteroides sp. D2. The sequence goes on from NZ_CP102261.1 coordinate 1,844,093, forward strand.
ATGGTAGATTGCATGGTGGGATGCGCAAAGACTTTCAGCTCATCGGCAAATGGAAGCAAGGGTTCGAGCAAACGTAAACGATGAAGTCCTCCGATGCAGACGGCATTCATACTTTTCACCGGTGAAAAGGCGGGTTTTTGACCGTGCATCACTAAATAATAGTCGCATTTCACGTTACTTTTCGGAAGAGTCTGGAAGAGTTGCAAGGTTTGTATGCGATTGAAGGAGTAGAGCTGTTCCGCAACGGATTGATAAATCTGTACCGTAGTCAGCCCTTTTATCCATTTCACGGGAAGAGGTACTTTCCGTTCTATCACTTTCTCACCTTTATGATAAAGTCCCACCTCTTTGGGACCGACCGACATCACCACATTCTCCTGTCTGACTATTCCTCCTAAAGCGGAAATCATTCCGGGGTTAAAATCTACGTTTGTTGTCCCGTTTTCCAGAAATTCTCCGTCGTGTCCGTCAGGAAGTACGTCGACCCTGGCATATACACCTGCACAATTAGAAAATCCTTCAAAGCGCAGGCGGTCATTTCCTGCGGTTACAATCGGATCTTTCAGCATGGAAAGCTGTGCCGGTGTCAGATTAAAACTGGACTGCACAACATTGGATAATGCGATGAGGCAGCGTGCTGTCATGTAGGGTTGTGTCAACTTTCCCCAAAAGAAACAGGGTGCTTCTTTCTTTTCTATTTCGCTGTATTTGGCAAGAAACAGTTCGTCCTGATCGGCTGACCGTTGCAGTGCGGAAGGAGCTGCATATTGGTAAGAGATGGTATCAGTCATAGATAGTAAATCTGAATTTGGTTGTATATTCTCCAAATATAGAAATTAATTCTTAGTGAAAAAAAGAAGTAGGAGAATTTACATCGCTTTGCAATGCTGATATTATAAAATATCGTCAAATGAAGCATTTATGCCTCTTTGGGCAGCAAATATTAAATACAATTCTTTATAGTTAGGCACAATTTTTTATACATAAAACAATTATTCTTTATAACTATTCTTAAATCCTACGTTCCTTTTTGCTGGAAAATAATACTTTTGTTCCCATAATTAGAATGTTTTAGCAACATAATCTAAATTAAGTCTTATGAATTTTTAAAGATGAAAAAGACAGCTGTTTGTGAAAATCGCTAATATTGTTTGTTTTGTTTGTGTTATCCCATTTTGAGTCAGGTGTGACTTCAAAATGGGATTTTCGCTATAAGGACAGTCTCAAAACCACCTGAATACTATCAAATATGACCTAAATTCTATCAGTGGATAGATTTTCCCCTAAACAATGTCTGTTCTTCACCTGTCACATTTGTTGAAAACCCGTAAACTTGCAACATCGAAATGATGATAACGAATACTCACAATTTAAAAATAACGTATATGAAAAGTTTAAGCTTCAGGAAAGATCTGATAGGAGTACAGGATGAATTACTCCGTTTTGCATATAAACTGACAACCGATCGTGAAGAAGCAAACGATTTGTTACAGGAAACCTCATTAAAAGCATTGGATAACGAAGATAAATATACCCCCGACACAAATTTCAAAGGATGGATGTATACTATAATGCGGAACATCTTTATTAATAATTACCGCAAAGTAGTGCGCGATCAGACATTTGTCGATCAGACTGAAAACCTCTATCACTTAAACCTGCCGCAAGATTCAGGTTTTGAAAGTACGGAAAGAGCTTACGATTTAAAAGAAATGCACCGTGTAGTCAATGCTCTGCCAAAAGAATACAGAGTTCCGTTTGCTATGCACGTTTCAGGATTCAAGTACCGTGAGATTGCAGAAAAGCTGAATCTTCCGTTAGGTACTGTAAAGAGCCGCATATTCTTTACCCGTCAGAAATTGCAGGAAGAATTGAAGGACTTCCGCTAAGCGTTCACTATCAATTTTCAGTTGGTATCAATAGGTATAGGGCAAAAGGATCTCGTTTCCTTTTGCCTTTTTTATTTTATGTGTTGGAGGTCTGTATTTGTTATGGGAATTTTTTCAGTAACTTTGTCACTGTTTAATTGACTGCTCTGACTTATCAGTCGAGGATAGTCGATTTGCTTCTCTAAATTATCGAAGAATGAATAAAGATATAAATGTTATGATAAAAGCAATCATGCTCGATGTGGATGGAACATTGGTAAGTTTTGAAACTCATAAAGTGTTGCCATCCTCTGTTGATGCCCTTAGGAAGATTCATGACGGTGGAATTCGAATAGCCATTGCTACCGGTAGAGCGGCAGGCGACCTTCATGAAATAGCTGATGTTCCGTATGACGGAATTATAGCATTGAATGGAGCCGACTGTGTTTTACGGGATGGCACTGTGATAAGAAAGCACCTTATTCCGAAAGATGATTTTAAGAAAGCCATGGAAATAGCAAAGGCCTTTGATTTTGCAGTTGCTATTGAATTGGATGAAGGTGTGTTTGTCAATCGTCTGACTCCGACTGTCGAACAGATTGCAAAAATCGTGGAACACCCTATCCCGGCCGTTGTAGACATTGAAGACCTGTTTGAAAAGAAAGAGTGCTGTCAGCTTTGTTTTTATATCGATGATGAGATGGAACAAAAGGTGATGCCGTTTCTGCCTAATCTTTCTTTGTCGCGCTGGCATCCTTTATTTGCTGACGTGAATGTGGCAGGAATAAGTAAGGCAACCGGCCTTTCGGTATTTGCCGATTATTATGGGATCAGAATGACGGAAATAATGGCTTGCGGTGATGGTGGTAATGATATTCCTATGTTGAAAGCTGCCGGAATCGGAGTGGCGATGGGAAATGCATCGGAGATAGTCAAAGCTTCAGCCAATTTTGTTACTGATACGGTGGAGAATGACGGGCTTTGTAAGGCGTTGAAACACTTTGGAATTATTTAATATTAGGTGCTCTGAAGCTTAATATTATAGGCTTGTTTCCCTATTCCTTATTCTTCGCTATTCCTGCTTTGTCCGTTGCTGTTGTTTTTACCTGTTTGGGAACAATTAGTTATCTTTTACTCTAGTTGGAGGATGGTTATAAAAAGGAAAAATCCCTGCAAGTATTTCACTTACAGGAATTTTTCAGTGGACCAGCCTGGGCTTGAACCAGGGACCTCCAGATTATGAGTCTGTTGCTCTAACCAACTGAGCTACAAGTCCGATGTATCCTTTGTTGGATGCGGTGACAAAAGTAGTATTTTCCCTCGAATTATGCAAATCCTTTTGATAAAAAACTACGATACTTTATTTTTAGAACTTATATTTGCGCTTCGGGTTCTTGGGGAACCATCCTTTTTGTACCCGCTCTTCCTGTTCGAAGACCTCTTTAATCGTCCAGAAGGAAGAAAACGCAAACACGCCAAGCAAAGAAGATAAAATCACATTATCGATGCTTAATGAGGCGACCACACCGGCTATGCCGAGTACCAGGAATATCCACCAGCATTTTGTACCCCAATAGTATTCGGCCTTTACCACGACGGGGTGAAAAAGGCCGATAATCAAAAAGGTACATATTCCGATGAATAACCCCGCAAGGTGATATTCATTTAGAAACTCCATCACAATTATTTTTCAACGCGGATGGGGATTTCTTTCTTGATACTCTGTTCCAGAGAAATCAATGTCTCGGTAGCTACCACACCCGGTATTTCTTGCATTTTGTTATTCAGCAAATCCATCAGATGTTCGTTGTCGCATGCATAAAGTTTTGTCAGCATTGTGTACGGGCCTGTAGTGAAATGACATTCCACAATTTCGGGAATCTTTTGTAGTTCCGCTACGACAGATTTGTACATGGAGCCTTTTTCCAGTTTGATACCCACGTAGGTGCAAGTTCTGTATCCCAGCGATTTCGGGTTAACGTGGTAACCAGAGCCTACAATGACACCTAGGTCAATCAGTCTTTGCACACGCTGATGAATAGCTGCGCGTGACACTCCACATTCGGCTGCTACGTCTTTAAAAGGGATGCGGGCATTCTGGGAGATAATCTCTAAGATCTGCCTGTCGAGGTTGTCTATTCTTTCCATAATAATAAATTGTAATTTCCTGTTGTTATCAAATAGTAAGCAAATATAGAGATTTATTTTAATTATTCTTCTTTTCCGAGAAAAAAAATAGGAAAAAGCAAAAAAAGAGGCGCAAAACATTTGCGCCTCTTTCCTTTTTCTATTTAGAAGGAACTTTCTTATTTTTCGATGCTTACCAGTTCAACTTCGAAAATCAAAGTAGAGAACGGTTTGATCTGGTTGCCAGATTCTCTTGCACCGTAAGCAAGGTCTTGAGGGATGTAAAGTTCCCATTTAGAACCTACAGGCATCATAGTCAATGCTTCTGTCCAACCTTTGATTACTTGGTTAGCACGGAAAGTAGCCGGTTCGTTACGTTTGTAAGAGCTGTCGAATTCTGTTCCGTCGATCAAAGTACCTTTGTAGTTTACTTTCACTTTGCAAGTGTCAGCAGGAATTTCACCCTTACCTTCAGTGATTACTTTGTATTGCAGACCGCTCGGAGTTGTTTTTACACCGTCTTTAGTCTTGTTTTCAGCAAGGAATTTTTCGTTTTCAGCTTTGTAGTCAGCATATTTTTCTGCCAAAGCTTTTGCTTTGATAGTTTCCATAGCTGTACGAGTATATTCTTGAGCTGCTTCCATAGTCATTACGCCACCTTTTTCCAAAGTACCTGCGATGAAACCTGCCAGGAAGTTTTCTTTGCTGATAGTTTTAGTAGAGTCAGTGCCAAATAATTCCTGGTTGATACCTTTCATCATCTGGTTGCTGATTTGCTGACCGATTTGCAGACCTGCCATGTAAGCGATGTCTTTTTTGCTAGTCTTGTTTGCACCTTCGTTCAAACCTTTGATGAAATCTGCCATGTAGGTAGTATCAACATCCAGACGACCTGTCAGATAGCCTTTCAGACCTTGAGTCTGCGCCATACCGATAGAATAAGACAGTGAGTCGATGTCTGATTTCAGATTTGCTTTAGGAGCTTGAGCTGTACAAGAAGCAAGGCTTGCAGCAGCGGCGATTGCCATAAAAATACTAACTTTTTTCATTTTGCTTTGAAATTTTTTATTTATAATACTTCGAGTAATTCTACTTCAAAAATGAGTGTGCTATGAGGAGGGATCATTTCTCCGGCACCTCTTGCGCCATAGCCAAGTTCTGAAGGAATATACAGTTTCCATTTAGAACCTTCCGGCATCAGCTGCAATGCTTCCACCCATCCCGGGATTACTTGGTTGACACCGAATACAGCCGGTTCTCCGCGTTGGATAGAGCTGTCGAACAGTGTACCGTCGATCAATGTTCCTTCATAGTGGCATCTTACCTGGTCGGTAGCTTTCGGCTTTTTGCCTGTGCCTTCTTTGATAATTTCATATTGTAGTCCGCTGGGAAGAACAACTACGCCCGGTCCTTTTTTGTTTTCTTCGAGGAAAGCCTGTCCTTGTTCGATAGCAACGGCACCCATTTTAGCTTCCAGTTCTTCGAAATACTTGTTTACTATTTCGCGGGCTTCATTGTGGCTGATAGCCGTCTGATTGCCTTCCAATACGTCTTTGATTGCTTGTGCGAAATCATCTACCGCAAGGTTTCCGATTCCCATACTTGATAAGTTTTGACCAATTCCGAGGCCAATAGCGTAACTGAATTTATCCATATAATGTTTTTTGTTGGCGATTGAAATGTATCACCATCATGGTTTTAGCTTTCAATCAATTGCAAATTTATGAATCGCAAAAGTACGTGTTTTATTTGAATGATTTAGCATTTGCTATTTAAAAATTCTTATATCTGTGAAAGTTAATCGCTTTTCTTTAAAGAATTAGTTTTTTTGTTCGTAGGATTTAATCGGCTTATTCTTATTATTTAGGTTGGTTTATGTAGATAATTAATCGTCTGACAACTGTTGAACTTGCGTCTGACAATTGTTGTTTTTTCGTCTGACAACTGTCAGACGAAAGAATAACAGTAGTCAGACGAATAGTTGTTGCCATAAATAATGCTAACTATCTGCATCTTTCATTTTAAAGTTCTGTATAAACCGGATTATATTAAGCGTAAGAAAGTATTCTTTTATTCGATGATTCTGATTACATTTGTGTGGTTATTAAAAAAGAAGGAGGAATAGTAATGAAGAATCTGGTAGTTTTGACGGGTGCGGGTATGAGTGCCGAGAGTGGGATTAGTACATTTCGCGATGCAGGCGGTTTGTGGGATAAATATCCTGTGGAGCAGGTGGCTACTCCTGAAGGTTATCAGCGTGACCCGGCTTTGGTGATTAATTTCTATAATGAGCGTCGGAAACAGTTGTTGGAGGTAAAACCGAATCGTGGACATGAATTGTTGGCGGAACTGGAGAAAAATTTCCATGTAACGGTGGTGACACAGAATATCGATAACTTGCATGAACGTGCCGGGAGCAGCCATATCGTTCATCTGCATGGCGAACTGACGAAAGTGTGTTCCAGTAGAGATCCTCATAATCCCCATTACATAAAAGAGCTGAAACCGGAAGAATATGAAGTGAAGATGGGGGACAAGGCAGGCGACGGCACTCAATTGCGACCTTTTATCGTATGGTTTGGAGAAGCTGTGCCGGAAATTGAAACAGCCATCCAATATGTGGAGAAAGCGGATATTTTCGTTATTATCGGTACGTCGCTTAATGTATATCCTGCAGCGGGGTTGCTTCATTATGTACCGAGAGGAGCAGAGGTGTATCTGATTGATCCGAAACCGGTAGATACGCATACTTCCCGTTCGATACATGTAATTCAGAAGGGAGCTTCTGAAGGAGTGGCTGAATTGAAACAGTTGTTGGGAGTTTGAGAGGTTTTCTCTTCCCGGTTTTATTCCAGTTCGGTGGCAAAAATATGATTGTTCCGGAGTACTTCCGATATTTCGAGTGCAGAGATATCCCTGCACTCGATTCTTAATATTTTCTCCCAGTCCTCAAAGTCCACATTCCATTTGTCTATTTGGGGGAACTCTGCCAAAAGCTCTCCTATGCGCTTGATGTCACGCTTTTGAGTGATAGAAGTTCGAAAAATCAGAATCTTATTTTCTTTTTCCATATTCTTTAGAGTTTTATTTTAATGAACGGAACTTCCGGATCGTCATACTGAAATGTAACCTAAAATTGCGACTTAAAAGTGAAAGGCTGCTAAAGCCGCAAAGGCGGGCGATTTCAGTGGCGGAAAGTTCCTTGTTTCGTTTTAATAATAGGGCTGCTTTTTCAATCCGGATGCGTTTGATATAATCCGTAGGCGTTTCGCCCGTCAGAATTGTAAATACGCGATGGAAGTGGAAAGGAGAAAAGCAGGCAATACCTGCCATTTTCTGTAGTGATAACGGCTGGTCTATGTGATTGTGAATATAGTCGGTCACTTTATTGATCCGTAACTGATATTCCTGTTTATTGATATCTTTCGTCTCCATGTTTTCTGCAAAGTAAAGGATAATAAATGCCGGAGAGTTGTCCTATCTTGCTAACTTCTCCGGCAGATAATCAATCTCTTTTTTGTCCTATATAGAATACGTAGCCGTAGTATTCTTTATACTTATTATATAGACTCTCTTCATACCGTTGCCCGGTGATGAGGTCTGCGGCTGCGTCATTTCCTGCATATTCCTTTAAGAAAGCTTCCTGAACCGGGAACTGGGGAGCATAGAAATGCTCGGTCCAGCAATTTTCCGGTAAAATGAAATGGGCTGTCGGGATATATCCTGCTTTTTCCATTTGCATTATCTTTCTTGGGATCGTATCGATTTCCGGGTAATTGGCCATCCAGAAGTCTTCTATTTCGGAGGGACGTTCCGGGGTGAACCAGGAGGCTTCCGTTACAGCGATAAATCCGTTCTTTTTCAGGAATTTGTTCCATTCGTTCATACCGCGTTCGAATCCTATGTTATAGATAGCGCCTTCGGACCAGATCAGATCGAGTTCTTCCTCTTGAAACGGCAGAGCGTCCATGGAGCCGACGATACCCTTTACTCTGTCTTCACAATGGGCTTCTATTGCATTTTTGTTGAATCGCTCGATAAAGTCGGGGAAAAGGTCGATACCTGTAATTTGTCCTTTCGTATAGTTGGCTAATGCCATTGTCTGACCGCCTGTGCCACAGCCAATGTCGGCTATTCGTGCCTTGTCGGACAGTTCGTTGATGAAGCTTACGGCTTTTTGTGTGACTTCAGGACTTCCGGGACCTTGACGTTTTAATGCCTTGAAGTAATTACATATCAGTGTAAAATCGAATTCGTGGATTGATTTAAAATCGTTACTCATTGTTTTAATGTTTTAGTTGTACGGCGAATGGAGGCATATAATGATGCTTGCAACCATTTGACCATACAAATAGTTTGAAAATTTAGATATAGAAAATAACTCTGACAAGAGTATGTCAGAAAACATAAGGGATAATCTGTAATGAGAGGAAGGTTTACAGATTATTTACAGAACGGAATCCTTATGGAATGAAAATGAGTTAAACATCCAATTTTTCTTTTAGTTTGTGACAAAGATAGGGTTTTAGCTGTAAAACTCAATGATAACTTGATTGAAAAAAGACTGTAAACCTGCATTTTAGCAAGAATAGTCAAATAGGAATGTGTTTATATATCCGCTTGTATGGATGAGATTGATCGCCCAAATTGATTGAAACTACATTTTTTTGAGTTATTTTTGTCGAATATTAAATACAAATCTCTTATTTAATGTATGATACCGATGAAAAGCAAATTATTACTCACATGTACCATCCTGTTTTTCTGTTCCTCTTTTCTGTGCGGACAGAATCAATCTTCTAAAGTGGCAAACTCTGTTGAAACGAATAATGGATGCATCCGGCACCCGTGGCAAGGAAAAAGAGTGGGATATTTGGGAGACTCTATTACAGATCCCAACTGTTATGGTGACAAGATAAAGAAATACTGGGATTTTCTGCAGGAATGGCTGGGAATCACTCCTTATGTATATGGTATCAGTGGCAGGCAATGGAATGATGTGCCCCGGCAAGCCGAGCAACTGAAGAAAGAACACGGTGGAGAAGTAGATGCTATTGTGATTTTGATGGGTACGAATGATTTTAATGACGGTGTACCTATTGGAGAATGGTTTACGGAAACAGAAGAACAAGTGATGGCAGCCCGTGGGCAAACCCAAAAGCTGGAAACCCGTAAGAAACGCACTCCTATAATGGATGGAAGCACGTATAAGGGACGTATCAACATAGGAATCAATAGACTGAAACAACTTTTCCCGGACAAGCAGATTGTGTTGCTGACCCCGTTGCACCGTTCACTGGCCAATTTTGGAGAAACGAATGTGCAACCGGATGAAAACTACCAGAACAGTTGTGGCGAATATGTGGATGCCTACGTGCAGGCTGTTAAAGAAGCCGGCAATGTGTGGGGAGTCCCCGTGATTGATTTTAATGCGGTAACCGGATTGAATCCGATGGTGGAAGAACAACTGATTTATTTCTACGATGCGGGATATGACCGTTTGCATCCCAGCACGAAAGGACAGATACGGATGGCACGAACGCTGATGTATCAGTTGCTTGCGTTGCCTGCTACATTTTAAATAGGCCGGATGGAATTCTATGAAATTGTACACTATTCTATAGTACATTTTCTGCAAACTTGTAATTTTGTCTTCTATAAATAATAGAACCTATGGGATATAAACTTCTGTTTTCTTTTTTCATCTTTTTGATAGTTGCTTTACCGATTCGTAGTAAGGATTTTGTTTTGACTTCCGGTCAAACAGTTGTCATCGCTTGCAGCCCTTCTGAAGAACTGGTTGTGCGAACCGCATTGGAAATGCTGGGACGTGATATTCAGACAGTATTGTCGTCAACCACCCAAACGAATGAGAAAACAGGTGAAATTGTGATAGGAACGGTGGGCCAGAATGAGCTTATCAGCCGGACCGGGGTAGATGTTTCTGCGTTAAGAGGCAAGAAGCAGGCTTTTCTATTATCTGTTTCTCCGGAGGGTAAATTGATCGTAGCTGGCAGTGACAAACATGGTACGGCTTATGGAATACTCGAAATATCCCGTTTGTTAGGTGTCTCTCCCTGGGAATGGTGGGCGGACGTAACTCCGGAAAAGAAGAAACTTTTTAAGCTATCTTCCAAATTCCAAAGTCTTCAGGCTCCTTCGGTGGAATATCGGGGTATATTTATTAATGATGAAGACTGGGGCTTGATGCCATGGAGCAGTCGGACCTATGAACCTTCAAAAGTGAAAGGTGAGATAGGCCCGCGTACCAACGAGCGTATTTTTGAACTCTTACTTCGTCTTCGTGCCAACACCTATTGGCCTGCAATGCACGAATGTACACTTCCTTTCTTCCTGACCAAAGGCAATCGGGAAGCTGCCAAGAAATATGGAATCTTCATCGGTGCTTCCCATTGCGAACCGATGGCTTGCAGCGCTGCCGGCGAGTGGAAACGAAGAGGGGAAGGGGCTTATGATTATGTGAATAATGCTCCGGCTGTTTACAAATTCTGGGAAGACCGTGTAAAAGAGGTGGCAGATCAGGAAATACTCTATACGTTGGGTATGCGTGGTGTACACGATGGCAAGATGCAGGGAGCGAAGACGGTGGAAGAACAGAAGGCCGTAATAGATCGTGTGTTTGCAGATCAACGCGGGTTGATTGAAAAATATGTTGATAAGGATGTAACTAAAGTCCCGCAGGTTTTTATCCCTTATAAAGAGGTACTCGACATTTATCATGCCGGATTACAGGTGCCCGATGATGTAACATTGATGTGGTGTGACGATAACTATGGCTATATCCGCCATTTTCCTACGGCCGAAGAATGCGCACGTAAAGGAGGGAATGGAGTCTATTATCATGTTTCTTATTGGGGACGTCCGCACGACCATCTCTGGTTGAGTACGATGAGTCCGTATCTGATTTTCCAACAAATGAAGCTGGCTTACGATCGAGGCATACAGAAGATGTGGATACTGAACGTCGGAGATATCAAGCCTGCCGAGTATCAGATAGAGTTGTTTATGGATATGGCCTGGAATATAGAAGCTGTTGCCTCGGAAGGAGTGACCTCTCATCTGAAACACTGGCTGGAACGGGAATTGGGAGCTTCGTGCGCAAAGGCAGTATTACCTGTGATGCAGGAACACTATCGTCTGGCCCATATTCGTAAACCTGAATTTATGGGAAATACGAGGGAAGAGGAGAAAGATCCTGTTTATCGTGTTGTCAAAGATCTCCCATGGAGTGAAAAAGAAATCAACGGACGTTTGCAGGCTTATGATAAATTGTCGGAGACAGTGGAACGGGCAGCTTCGAGAATCCCATCCGGCAGACAAAGTGCCTATTTTGAATTGGTGAAATACCCGGTACAAGCTGCTACACAGATGAATCGGAAATTGCTATATGCCCAATTAGCCCGCCACGGAAAAGCGGATTGGGAGAAAAGTGATCTTGCCTATGACAGCATTGTAGTATTGACGAAGCAGTATAACTCACTGGAAGATGAAAAGTGGAACCGCATGATGGATTTTCAACCCCGAAAACTCCCCGTATTCAATCGCGTGGAAAGAGAAACGGCTACTTCTCCGATGATGAAAGAGCGTGTAGCTATCTATAAATGGAACGGCTTGGATGGGAAGAATATCCCGAATGGTAAGAATACATTAAATGCACGGAAAGGAACTTCTGTTATTTGTGAGGGTCTGGGATATGAAAGCAAAGCGACAGGCATTGACAAGGGAGATGCACTGATGTTCTCTTTTGACAACTGGAAAACAGACTCGGTAGAGGTTGACATCCGCTTATTGCCTAATCATCCTGTGGGAGGAGATCAATTACGTTTCTCAATATCGTTGGACGATGCAGCGCCTGAAGTGATCTCTTATGAAACGAAAGGACGGAGTGAAGAATGGAAAGAGAACGTGCTGCGCAATCAAGCCATTCGAACGGTTCGACTTCCGATATCTGGAAAGAAATCCCACAAATTGGTAATCAAGGCATTGGACGAAGGAGTGATATTAGACCAGGTAATGCTTTATATGCCTTCGCCTACTGGTGAGTAACTGCACGGATCACGAACCATGCATGATGCGCCACGGTTCCAATCAGCCCGTAATGCTTTGCCATGATCCGAAATCTTTCTTTGAGAGATGCTTTCTGATTCCGGGTAGTCATTCCCTCCTCCAGATAGTCGATGATTGTCAGGTGAGTATTGTGCAAAGTACGTGCTTTCTTCATGATGCGGATGCACCAGTCGAAATCTGCAGAAAAGCGATATTGCAGATTGTATGGCCCTACGAGCGTGTGGCGGGGGAAGAATGCCTGGTGGCAGACTAACATTCCCTGTTTGAAACTTTTCCAGGTGAGCGTTTCAGGGGCGGACAATCTGCGCATCCGCAGGAAATGCCTGTCCTTGTCTACAATAGCGGTTTCCCCGTAAAGCACATCAGGCAGCTCGTTGCCATTGATGGTGTGCACCATTTGTTGCAGAGTATCGTCCTCATGAAAACAGTCGCCTGCATTCAGGAAACAGAGATAATCACCGCTGGCAAGGGCGATGCCCTTATTCATGGCGTCATACAGTCCTTTGTCGGGTTCGCTGACGACGGTGTGTATGCGTGACCGGTAGCGGTTGATAATAGAGAGGGTTCCATCCTTGGAAGCTCCATCCACGATAATGTATTCTATATGATGATAGGTTTGTGAAATAACACTTTGAATCGTGTCTTCCAATACCTTTTCAGCATTGTATGTCACCGTAATGATAGAGAACTTGGGAGTAGGATGGACACTATGCATATTTCCCCGTTATTTTATTGTAGACATCTGTATATTTCTTTGCAACGATACTCTCCGAATAATTACCCAGAACCTTGCGGCAGGCCTGTGCAGAGAGTTCGTTGTATTCCGGTTCCGTCAATATCCAATGTATGCCGTTGGCAAAATCTTCCGAGGATTTGTATTGTGCCACGTAGCCGTTGTGCAGATGATCGATCATTTCGGGGATACCTCCCACATTAAAACCGACACAAGGCACTCCACAGGCCATTGCTTCCATAATCATATTGGGAAGATTCTCTTCCAGAGACGGGATGGCGAAGAGGTCTACGGCATTGTAGATATTCACTACTTCATGCTCATTTTTGATATAAGGGAGCGGGTATACATGGAAAGGAAGTTGTTCCTGTAACTGCTGCGACTGGTTGCCGAATACGACTACACCCAGTGAGTCTTTCCATTCCGGATGCTTTTCTGCTAACAGTTTGCATGCCCCAATCAGATAGTCGACCCCTTTTCGTTTATCGGTGATCTTTAATGAGCCGAACAAAACTAGTTTCTTACCTTCCGGCAACATGAATTTGGCACGCGCTTCCTTCTTGTTCATGGGTTTGAACAAGTTGGTATTAATAGCGTTCGGAATATTGGTCACGCTTTTCCCTTCAAATAATGCACTGGTCTGGGCTTGTTCCTTCAGCCAATGGCTGCACGTGACGAAATGAATGGGAGCGTAGCTGTATAACTTCTGTTTTTTGCGGAACGTGCGATAGGATAAATCCTTTCGTCCCCCGCCTTTGTAGATGTACGGACAGTCGTGACATTCCTGCTGATAGTTGTTGCACTCCCGTGCGTAATGGCAGATGCCGGTGCATGGCCACATATCGTGCATGGTCCAGACTACGGGTTTGCCGGAGGTCAGTATCTTTCGTATATCGTTCAGTGAGAGCATTCCCTGGTTGATCCAATGCAGATGGATCACGTCGGCCTGGCGGAATTCCGGGAGTGAGGTGATGTCTGTACCTGTGTTGGCGATGTCTACGTCAAACAAATGGTAACGCCGGAAACGGTTGGCACTCCAGATCACAATCCGTTCCCACATGAACTTCCACACTTGCAACCAGTTACTTTTTAAGCGGACAACACTGATTTGGTCGGTCTGTTTGTCACGTACCAGCATTTTGGCTTTGATGCCGTTGTTTTTCAGTGACTCCATCAACCGGCTTGCTGCGATGGCTGCTCCTCCTATTCGTTCAGATGTATTTATAATCAGGACTCTCATGGGCAAAAGTTTATGCAAATGTACGGTTTTTAGAGGAAATGTTTGATATTTCCAGCAAGCTTTCTGCTATTTCGCGTGAAAAGATTTCGAGGTTGAAACGTTCTTCCGCCAGTTTGCGGGCATTCTCTCCCATGCGCCGTGCCTCTTCGGGGTGGTCGGCGATGTAGCGGATAGCGTCTATCCAGCCTTGTACGTCGTTATATTCTACGGTGATGCCTATTCCTTCCTTATCGATGTCTATTTCGAAGTTGGGGTTGCGCGAACAGATGACGGGGATGCCGAGGGCGAATGCTTCCACGAGCGTGGTCAGTCCTACGGTATAGGGGAAGTCCAGGCAGCAGATCACGATGCAACTTTTGCGTGCCACCAGTTTCCCTAGTTCATAGGGAATGACTCCGTCGGTATAATGGATGCGAATGGAGTCGGGCAATGCATACGGGTCGATGATCTTTTTATAGTTGATGTTACCGCATGAGACGGCAATGTACAAATCCAGTTTCTCGTTCGTTGCGGCAAATGCCTGGAGCAAGGTGTCTACGTCCCGGTTTTCTTTGCCGGTGGAGATAAATCCTTCGGGCTTCCGGTCGGGCATTTCTGCAAGCAGGTGGTCGTAGAAAGGAAGATCCGGTCCCCAATGGATGAGTTTCAGTTTGTGGGACGGTGCTTTCCGGGTTTTCTGCGAGTCCTGAATCAGTTTCCGACTGAACAGGAACATTTGGTCTATACCTTTGTAGAAAAGGCGGGAGATTTGTTCGCGCCACGGTTTGGGATTGGTCACGACTGCCGTATGATGCCAGATCACGATGGGTTTGCGATACAGTCCCAGGGCACGGAGGAAGATGACGGGCTCTATACCCCGGAAAGAGGTGGCGTAGAGGACGTCGTATTTCTCCTTGCAGAAGAGAATCTCTTTGGTGGCGTAAAGCATGAGTTTCAGACGGCCGGAGAAATATTTGCATTTGTGCATCACGGAGCGTATTCCGTAATTCTCCAGTAAAGGAAGTCCGTATAAGATGTGTCCGGGGAATTTATATTCTTTCCATTCCTCGTAGCTTTCCCGTGTGAGGCGGGTATGGTAAAAATAAATAGTAAGCAACTTATTTAGTGGTGCTTGTTTCTTTTCAGCCATTTGTTGATTCGGTTTTTGACAGCTTTCGTAATGAGGAAGAAATTACCGTATTTCAGGTTGAGGAACAGTTCTTCGAACGAACGTCCGATCTTGATCCACGGATGATCCCAGCCCATGATGCGGTAAACGCTCTCTTTGTAGGCAACGTTTTCGATGACGTAGCGGGGATGTTTCAGTGGAAAATCCACCTCATAGCGCTTCATCGTGAAGATGCGGCGGTAACCTTTGGGCAGGGTATGAATCGAGCCGGCGAAATGGGTGGAATCTGCCGTTGCTCCCAGGTTGTTAATCATGTTGCGGGTAGGCACGATGCTTAGCCCGGAGTTGAACAGTATGGAGGCGTGGAAGATCGTTTCATAAAAGGCTTTCTGCTGTTCCCGGTGACGCTGGCACATGTAGATAAAGTCGCTCCGGAATTTGCGTTCCTTGATAAGCTGTTCCAGTTGTTGCATGTTGAAGGAGTCGTCCAGGAAGCTGTAGAACTCATCCCATTGGTCGACTACCCGTTTCCAGCTTGCCCATCCCCAGATAGAGAAGGTGGTGGTAAAGAAATAGTCATAGGGCATGTCTTGGGTGATTTCTTCGGGGTTAAATCCGGCAATCATGCTGATGCGGGTGTCATGTTCGTATTTATCCAGCATCTCCTTGCAGAATTGGAAAAAGGAGACGGCGGGCACATCGTCGTCTTCCAATACGATGCACTTGTCGACTTTCGAAAAGGCCCATTTCTGCGAAATGTATTCCGAAGGGTCGCAGCCGAAATTCTTTTCCTGATAAAGCCGTTCTACTTCACATTCCCAGTCTATCTGTGATACGATTTCACGGCAGGCTTCTATTCCGGGCAGGTCACGTTCGTTTCGTGCTCCGTCCTGATAGAGGAAGAGTCGGGACGGACGCGCTTTCTTCACTTGCTCGAACACTTGCGACAACTGTTGCGGGCGGTTGAAGAACAGGATAAGTACCGGGACGTCTACTAAAGCGGATTTCATATTCATAGTTCTTGTTTTGGGGTTGTACTGAATGACAGAGCGGCAGGATAGTGGTTGTTCACTTTTTCCTGCTCTTCTTCTGTAAATCGATGCAGGGTTGGATAGTTATAACGCAAAAATCCTTCCAGGTCATCGGGAGCGGTCACTGTGAGAGGGCCGAATTTCACGGGTTGCAGGTGGCGGATGCTTTCTACGGTTACGTGGTCGGCAGTGGCCATTACGTTGTTGTAGTAACGGGTGTTTCGTGAGTTGAAACAGCTTTGAACTGACACCAGCATGCGGTAGATTGCTTTTTTAGAGAAAAGCAGGTCGACTACCCTGTTCAGGAAACAGGAGAAGGCTCCCCGGTTCGTGGGGTTCTCTATTTCACATGTACCGAAGTGTTTCCACATCCATATCTCTTTTCCCATCAGGCAGCATTTGAGGAAGCCGAGTGTTTCGGATTGTATTCTTCGCAGCAGCTTGTTGTCGGGAATTTTGTCGAATGGGAATATATCGACAAAAATGCCCGGATGCATCGGGACATTCTTGAACATTTCTTCTACAAAAAGGGTGTCGTTTTTCTTGACTTTGGCAAAATAATACGGGGTATGAGGGTCTGTCTCTATCCATGAAAGGAAGTAGGAAGGACCCAGTTCCCCGGGAGCTACTTTCAGAAATTTGTTGTAGTTCTCCCGCGTCATGCCTATGTCAATATCATCATCCCAGGGGAGAATCGCCTGGTCGTAGAGTGCACCGATTGCCGTGCCGCCAATCACAAAATAGGGAATGTTGTGCTTCTGACACACCCGGATGGTTTCTCCCAATATGTCGTAGAGTTCGGCATGTAATAAATCAAGCTCTTCGGCTGTATATTTCTTGTTCATCGGAAATGGTTAATGCACGTTGTGCTACAAAAGTAGTAATTATATTGCTAAGTTACTATAACTTTGAGTTACTATCACTTTAAGTTCCCTTGCATGTTGAGTTTCCTTGCATAAATTCGGTGGCCACTTGTCCGCGTCCCGGTATGGGAAGGACGGATGCTTGCGGAAAGTCCTTGAGCAGACAGTCTGCCGGATTGATGTCCGGATAGAATTTCTTCAATAGGAACAGGCTGGGGCCGGTGGTGATGCTTCCTATAAAGACGGAGGCGTCCATCAATATCTGTATCGAGGAAAGGAAACGTGCCATTTGTTTCTGTTTCAGCTCTTTGGTGGTCTGCGTGAAGGCGCTGTTGACGTATCCTTTTTCGTCGGGGCTGCAAAGGGTGTACCAGTGTATGTCCGGGGCAAGGGTTTGTACTTGCTCGAAAAGACGGTAATCGTCGGTCAATACAAAGACGTCGCGTAGGGCGGTCTTTTCTTTAATAAGCCGTATGTAGTGTTCCGGTGGAAGCAGATTGGTTTCGGTGATCTTGTCTCCTCCCCGTATCTGGCATCCTGCGTATTGGGGTGGAAGTTGCAGGTCGGCGGCACATTGGCGACATTCCTGTGCGGTGGTGTCGTTGAGTTTCCAGGTGATTTCCGTCAGTTTTTGGAAGGTATGGAGATAGTCGCCGTCTATTCCCAGTTCGGGAATATGGAAATGCTGATTGGGGTTGAATGTCAGTTGAAAGTTGAGCAAGACCGGTTTGCCGTATGTGAAAAAGGCAATCGTTTTTCCGATGATGTTCTTACAGGTTACTTTCAGTTTCCATTTCAGTAACTTCGTCTTAGGCAGCTTTTTGTCTTTCATCAATGCCTGCCAGGAGGGGAGGCGATGGGTGTTATAGGTGTGATGAAACGGTTCGTGCACTTGCTCGCAGAAGGGGGCGAAACAATCTTCCCAACCTTTTTCCCATCCGAAGTTGGCGTCGTCGGAGTAGAGTTTGAACTGTATTTTGTGTTGCAGGCAATAAAGTATTGCGTGAAGCATATAGGTATATTCGGTGAAGAAACCGGCATCTATGCCTATGTGATAAATCATCGTCTTTTTGAAAGAACTATTCAGAAGGCGGTATCGGGTGGCAAGGTCATTTGGGTTCATGTGTCTTCTTTTTGATGAAATATTGGATGCTTTCTTTAAAAGTAACCGATCGGCTGCCCCACATGGCTGCTACGTAGAGTGCTGCAGCAAGCACTATCTTGCTTGCCAGGCGGAGATAAATATTCTCGATGGAGCGGGTGGTGTAATAGGTGATTACCATAACCGTAGCCGCAATGGCAGCATAAGGAAGTATGTCCATCAAGGCATGGCGAAGTTTCAGACCTATTTCCTGCCATACAAAGTAGTGCCATGTCAGTAGCCACAATATATTGATGGATACATAGACGGTAAGCATGGTAAAGATCCCGTAAGAGTGGGCTAATAGAACGCTTGACAGTAAGATGATGCCGAGCGCTATGGTGTTCCACATATAGATGCGGGATTTTCCTTTACTGATAATCAGTTGCTGATAGAGGTATGCGATGGGAGCAAAGGCTCCGCTGATACACAGTATTTGCATGATTAATATGCTGGAATACCACTTGTCGGTGATGGTGATGATAATCAGTTCTTCCGATACGATTCCCAATCCCAACATGGCGGGAAACGAGACAAAAGCGGTGAAACGCAGCATTTTGCGGAATACCCGTTTTTGCCGTTCAAGGTCGTCGGACACTTTGGTGAGTACCGGTTGCGCCACTCCGTTTATCATGCCGGAGATGAAGAGTTGTCCCATGCCGCACCATTTATTGGCTTGGTTGTAATATCCTACTTCTTTTTCGCTGTAGAATTTACCCAGTATCACGGAAAACAGATTGTTATTGATGTGATTGAATACATTGGTAACCAGTAGTTTCCCACTGAATCCGAACATTTCCTTAATCGGGGTGAAGTTGAACTGCAAGCTCGGTCGCCAACGGGTGAAATACCAATAACAGGCTGTGTTGATGGTTACGTAAACGATGCTTTGCGTAGCAATTCCCCAGTAAGAGAAACCAAAGTAGGCAAGAGTGACTCCGGTGAGTCCGGACACGGTGAGTCCGATAACCGAAGACAATGCCCGCTGTTTGACCATCAGATTACGCAGGAGATAGGCACTGTGGGATATTCCCAGACTGGCAATGAAGAAGCCGATAAAAGAATAACGTGCCAGTGGTGTCAGTTCGGGAGTATCGTAAAAGTCAGCGATAAGCGGTGCACAGAGGAATAACAGCAGGTACAGCGACAGACTGATGGCCGCGTTGAACCAGAATACGGCATTGTAATCATTGTGCGTCACTTCTTTCTTATTAACAAGGGCAGCTGTGAAACCACTTTCCTGTATTGAACTGGCAATGAGGGAGAAGATGGCCAACATTCCCACCATTCCATAATCTGACGGAGTGAGCAACCGCGCGAGGAATATTCCGAAAAGCAGATTTAGCAACTGCTGTATGCCATTGCTGAACCCTCCCCAAAATAGTCCTTTGGCTGTCTTTTCTTTTAGTGACTGATTCTCGCTCATGTTATTTGCAAAGAATACATGAAAAGGCTATGCGTGATGATAGCTTTTCATGTATTCCCTATTCTAGTTTTATTATTTTACTTCGCTACCTGGCTTCACTTCACGTCCCGGCATGATAACTGCCAGACTGCCGTCGTTGTTTTCGGCACTAAGAATCATGCCTTCGCTGACGATACCTTTCAGTTTGCGCGGAGCAAGGTTGGCGATGAAGCAAACCTGTTTGCCTACCAGTTCTTCCGGTTGATAATGCTTGGCAATGCCCGATACGATGGTACGTGTTTCCAGTCCGTCGTCGATTTTGAATTGCAGCAATTTATCCGCTTTCGGCACTTTCTGACATTCAAGAATGGTACCTACGCGGATATCCAGTTTCTCAAAATCCTCGAAGGCAACGTTTGCCCGGATAGGATTGGCTTTGTAGTTGGCTTCCTCGTTTGCTTTCTTTGTATCGAGCAATTTTTGTACCTGTGCTTCGATAGTAGCGTCTTCAATCTTCTCGAACAGCAGTTCCGGTTTGTTCAACTGGTGACCTACGGGAAGAAGGTCGTCACGTCCCAGTTCAGACCATTCGAAAGTATCCATGTTCAGCATTTTGCGGAGTTTTTCCGAGCTGAACGGCAAGAATGGGTCGAAGGCGATGGCAAGGTTGGCAACCAGTTGCAGGGAAATGTTGAGGATGGTTCCTACACGTTCCATATCTGTCTTAGCCAGTTTCCACGGTTCGGTGTCGGCCAGGTATTTGTTTCCGATACGTGCCAGGTTCATAGCCTCTTTCTGTGCATCGCGGAATTTGAATACGTCGAGCAGTTTTTCTACTTCTGCTTTCACGTCTGCGAATTCTTTCAGCGTTTCCTTGTCGTAGTCGGTTAAGCTGCCCTGTGCGGGTACGCGACCGTCGAAGTATTTTTGAGTCAGCACCATTGCACGGTTTACGAAGTTGCCGTATACGGCTACCAGTTCGTTGTTATTGCGTGCCTGGAAGTCTTTCCAGGTGAAGTCGTTGTCTTTCGTTTCCGGTGCGTTGGCGGTCAGTACGTAGCGGAGTACGTCTTGCTTTCCGGGGAAATCAGCCAGATATTCGTGCAACCATACGGCCCAGTTGCGGGAAGTAGAGATCTTGTCTCCTTCGAGGTTGAGGAATTCGTTGCTCGGCACGTTGTCCGGCAGGATATAGCTGCCTTCTGCTTTCAGCATGGCAGGGAATACGATGCAATGGAATACGATATTATCTTTTCCGATGAAGTGAATCAGACGCGTTTCAGGGTCTTTCCACCATGTTTCCCAGCTGTCGGGAAGAAGTTCTTTGGTGTTGGAGATGTATCCGATCGGAGCGTCAAACCATACATAGAGCACTTTTCCTTCTGCTCCTTCTACGGGAACAGGGATACCCCAATCAAGGTCACGGCTTACGGCACGTGGTTGCAGACCCATGTCGAGCCAGCTTTTGCATTGACCGTATACGTTCGGACGCCATTCTTTGTGATCTTCCAGAATCCATTTGCGCAGCCATGCTTCGTGTTTGTCGAGAGGAAGATACCAGTGTTTGGTTTCTTTCATTACCGGTTTGCTACCGCTGATGGCGCTTTTCGGGTTGATAAGATCTGTAGGGGAAAGTGAGGTTCCGCACTTTTCGCATTGGTCGCCGTAAGCGCCTTCCGAATGGCAGTGAGGACATTCTCCGGTGATATAACGGTCGGCAAGGAATGTTTTTGCTTCCTCGTCGTAATATTGTTCGGATGTTTTTTCGATGAATTCTCCTTTATTGTATAATGTTTTGAAGAAATCCGAAGCCAGTTGGTGATGCGTCGGTGAAGTGGTGCGACTATACACGTCGAATGAGATACCGAATTCTGCGAATGATTTTTTAATCAGTGAATGGTAACGGTCTACTACATCCTGTGGAGTAATTCCTTCTTTCTTGGCACGGATGGTGATAGGCACTCCGTGTTCGTCTGAACCTCCGATGAATAATACATCTTCTTTTTTCAGACGCAGATAGCGCACATAGATATCTGCCGGCACGTATACACCCGCCAGGTGACCGATATGGACAGGACCGTTCGCATACGGCAGTGCCGATGTGACGGTGGTTCTTTTGAATTTCTTTTCCATTATATAGTGTGATTTTTGTTGTTTTCAGCTTTGCAATGTGCAAAGATAGTGACTTTTCATCACAGATTACACGGATTAACACAGATTTTTCATTCTCATAGCCGTGGTTGTCTCATAAGAATGATGTAAATTTGATAGCTATTCTAACATAAAACTATTTGCTGATATGTTGGATTTATTTTCGTATGTTCTGTTTTTAAGATTGAAACAATATATGAGTATCTAAACTTCGTCCTAATAAAATAAATAATGTATAAGATATTGTAAGAATATGCAGAGATAATTATGTGGATTTGAATATAAATAAGCAAATATGTATAATTATTGGCAGAATTGAACACCGTTCCTTTTAAAGGAAGCTTCTGTTGCTTTTAAAGGAACGATTCATTGGTTAGAAAGAAACATGTCTTTGCTTTTAAACAAAGAGGTAAAAGAGTCTTTTAGGCACAAATTTTCTTCTGGTTGTTCCTGAAATAGTGAGATGCTAATGGTGTTAATTTGAAATGTAAAATTGAGATAATTGATTCTTTTTTATATATAATCTCTTTGAACTATTAATATAATTTGTTTTAATCCCTATTTCGTGTGAATTTGAAATTTACAAATGGTTTCTCTTTCCCTTTTTTGATACATATTGATCTTTGTAGCGTATATTCCAGATTCTCCATCAGTTTTATATCCGTTTTTTCTGCATAAAAATAATTTCATCCCTGATGATCTGAATTTCATGAAGAGATGACGGCTTCATTTTTCAAAAAGTTAGTATAATCTATTTGTAATCTTAATCTTTTTCTTTTTTACAGTCTGTTTCTATATACAATTCTCCCCTTTTTCTTTCTTTTTTCTCATAAGAAAGAATATATTTGTATTCAAGTTAAACGAAAACCAAAGCATGATATGATAACAACCCAGTTGCTTCGTCCTGAAAGCATTGTCGTAGTAGGGGCATCGAATAATGTACATAAGCCGGGTGGCGCAATATTAAAGAACCTCATTAACGGAGGTTATCAGGGAGAACTTCGAGCGGTGAATCCGAAGGAGAAGGAGGTGCAGGGAGTTCCCGCTTTTGCCGATGTGAATGATCTGCCGGATACGGATCTGGCGGTGTTGGCTGTGCCTGCTTCAATGTGTCCTGATATAGTGGAAACATTGGCTAGTAAAAAACAAACCAGGGCATTTATCATACTTTCGGCAGGTTTTGGTGAAGAAACTCACGAAGGAGCACTGTTGGAAGAACGTATTCTGGAAACAGTCAATAAATACGGGGCCTCATTGATTGGACCTAATTGTATCGGATTGATGAATACATGGCATCATAGTGTGTTCAGCCAGCCGATTCCTAATTTGAATCCGAAAGGGGTGGATTTGATTTCCAGCTCCGGTGCTACGGCGGTATTTATTCTGGAAAGTGCTGTGACAAAAGGTTTGCAATTTAATTCTGTTTGGTCGGTGGGAAATGCCAAGCAGATCGGGGTAGAAGATGTATTGCAATTTATGGATGAAAGCTTTGATCCTGAAAAAGACTCCCGTTTGAAACTGCTCTATATTGAAAGTATTCAGAATCCGGACCGGCTGTTATTCCATGCCTCCTCTTTGATTCGAAAAGGATGCAAGATTGCAGCAATCAAAGCTGGCAGCTCGGAGAGCGGAAGCCGGGCGGCGTCTTCCCATACAGGTGCAATCGCCAGTTCCGATTCGGCAGTGGAAGCATTGTTCCGTAAAGCGGGGATTGTACGTTGTTTCTCTCGTGAAGAATTGACTACTGTAGGTTGTGTGTTTACTCTGCCCGAATTGAAAGGGAAGAATTTTGCTATTATCACCCATGCCGGAGGTCCGGGAGTGATGCTGACAGACGCCTTGAGTAAAGGCGGACTGAATGTTCCTAAACTGGAAGGAGAAATAGCCGAAGAACTAAAAGCCCGACTGTTCCCCGGTGCTGCCGTTGGGAATCCTATTGATATTCTGGCTACCGGAACACCGGAGCATCTGCGTCTTTGCATCGACTACTGCGAGGAGAAACTCGACAATATAGACGCCATGATGGCCATCTTCGGAACTCCGGGATTGGTTACCATGTTTGAAATGTATGACGTGCTTCACGAGAAGATGCAAACTTGCAAGAAACCGATTTTCCCTATACTTCCTTCGATTAATACAGCCGGAGCGGAGGTTGCCGCCTTCCTGGCAAAAGGACACGTGAATTTTGCAGATGAAGTGACCCTGGGTACTGCCCTTTCCCGCATTGTCAATGTTCCTAAACCTGCAGTTCCTGAAATAGAACTGTTCGGAGTAGACGTTCCGAGGATTCGTCGCATTATCGATTCTATTCCGGAGAATGGTTATATTGCTCCCAATTACGTACAAGCATTACTGCATGCTGCCGGTATTCCGCTGGTAGATGAGTTTGTTTCCGATAATAAAGAGGAGATAGTAGCCTTTGCCCGTCGGTGCGGATTCCCGGTAGTTGCCAAAGTCGTTGGTCCAGTGCATAAATCGGATGTCGGTGGTGTAGTTCTGAACATCAAAAGCGAGCAACATCTGGCACTGGAATTCGATCGTATGATGCAGATTCCTGATGCTAGGGCAATTATGGTACAGCCGATGCTGAAAGGTACGGAACTGTTTATCGGTGCAAAGTATGAAGAGAAGTTCGGTCATGTGGTACTTTGCGGTTTGGGAGGTATTTTTGTGGAGGTGCTGAAAGATGTGTCTTCCGGTCTGGCTCCGCTTTCCTACGAAGAGGCGTATTCAATGATTCATTCGCTGCGTGCCTATAAAATCATTCAGGGAACACGGGGACAAAAAGGAGTCAACGAAGATAAGTTTGCTGAAATTATTGTTCGTTTGTCCACTTTGTTACGCTTCGCTACAGAAATCAAAGAAATGGATATAAATCCGCTTCTAGCAACACAAAAGGCTGTTGTAGCAGTTGACGCGCGTATCCGAATAGAAAAATAGGACTATTCTTTCATTCATTGAGACATATTTACTATCTTTCCGCTATGATTTTGCCTACATTTGGTAACTCAAACGGAAGGATAGAAAACACGTATGTTTATGAAGAAGGTTCTAATACTTTTAATATGTTTAATAGGCTATCAGATAGGCTGTCATGCACAAATGGCGGACGAACATTACTATTTTAAAAATCTAAGTGTACAAAACGGATTATCCCAGAATACGGTCAATGCGATTTTGCAGGACAGACAGGGCTTTATGTGGTTCGGCACCAAAGATGGCTTGAATAGATATGACGGTTTGTCATTCCGTAAATTCAAACATGATGACCGTACGCGGCAGAGTATCGGAAATAATTTTATCACAGCACTTTATGAAGATGCGAAAGGAGATATCTGGGTAGGTACCGACGTAGGACTTTATATTTATAATCCTGAAAAAGATTCTTTCCGGCACTTTGCTGAATTGAGTGAGGAAAACACTAAAATAGAACATACTGTAACTGCAATTTCCGGAGACAACAAAGGGTGTGTCTGGGTGGCGGTAGAATCACAGGGGTTATTTTGTTATGACCTGGAGGAAGGAAAACTCCGGAATCATACGTTAAAGAACTTTTCTTTTCTTACCACTAATATCCAGTCTTTTGTCTTCGATAATAGCGGAACTCTCTGGATCGGTTGCTATGGAGATGGGCTTTTTTATTCAAAAGACCATTTAAAAACTCTTCAGCCTTATGTCTCGCCCGTGGATAACAAGGAATTTTATGCGAACGACGTAGTGACCTGTATTGTGAAAGGTGCATACAATTGTCTGTATGTTAGTTCTTTAAAAGGAGGGGTGAAAGAACTGAATCTGACTTCAAATAAATTACATGATTTACTTTTTGAAGATGAAACCGGAGAGTCTGTTTTTTGTCGTGAACTGCTGGTTGCTTCTGACAATGAACTGTGGATTGGTGCAGAGTCGGGACTTTATATTTATAATCTCCGGACGGCCAAATATGTTCATTTGCGCAGTTCGATCAATGATCCTTATTCTTTGTCCGATAATGCTATTTATTCATTGTGCAAGGATCGTGAGGGTGGCATTTGGATTGGTTCTTACTTTGGCGGTGTGAACTACTATCCCCGTTTTTATACGTATTTCGAAAAATATTATCCGAAAGGAACAGATAATGGTTTGCATGGAAAACGAGTACGTGAGTTTTGCCAGGATAATCAGGGTATTCTGTGGATTGGTACGGAAGACGGTGGTTTGAACCGTTTCAATCCGAAGACTAAGACTTTCTCCTTCTTTACACCCAGCAATGCTTTTACAAATGTGCATGGGTTGTGTTTGATTGATAATTATCTTTGGGTAGGAACCTTCTCAAAAGGAGTGAAAGTGGTGGATACGCATACGGGGGCTATTGTGAAAACCTATCAGAAAACAGATTCTCCCCGTTCATTGATTGACAATAGTGTGTTCTCTATTTGCCGCACAACGACAGGTGATATTTACCTGGGAACTTTATTCGGCTTGCTGCGATATAATAAACAATCTGATGATTTCGACCGGATACCGGAATTGAACGGCAGGTTTGTATATGATATAAAAGAAGATTCCGGTGGTAATCTATGGCTGGCAACTTATGCAAATGGAGCTTATTGCTACAATGTGAGCGAAAAGAAATGGAAGAACTATTTGCACGATGAAAATAATCCGAAGAGTCTTCCGTATGACAAGGTATTGAGCATCTTTGAAGATTCTCACCGGCAAATCTGGCTGACTACCCAGGGAGGAGGGTTCTGTCGTTTTCAGCCGGATACGGACACATTTGCCAATTATAATTTATCGGCCGGATTGCCGAACGATGTTGTATATCAGATTGTGGAGGATAAAGATGGATTTTTATGGTTGACAACCAATAATGGTCTGGTTTGCTTCCAACCTAACACTGGAGTGATGAAAGTATATACCACCTCCAATGGTTTGTTGGGCGACCAGTTTAATTATCGTTCAAGCTTTGAGACCGAGGATGGTACGATCTATCTGGGTAGCATCGATGGTTTTATCGCTTTTAATCCCAAGAATTTCTCGGAGAATAAGTTCATTCCGTCTGTTGCCATTACTGATTTTTTTCTGTTTGGTAAGGAGGTATATGCCGGCGAACCGGGATCTCCGTTGGAGAAGAGTATAACTTTCTCCGACCAGCTTGTGCTTCAATCCAATCAGAATTCTTTTTCTTTCCGTGTAGCAGCGTTGGATTTCCAGGCTCCAAAAACGAGCCGGATTATGTATAAACTGGAGGGATTTGATACGGATTGGCTGACAGTTGGTGAAAGCCCTATTGTTACCTACTCCAATCTTCGATATGGTGATTATACCTTCCGGGTGAAAGTTGCCAATAGTGATGGAGTATGGAGTGACGATGAAGTGATATTGGAAGTGCATATTCTTCCTCCTTTCTATCTTTCTATATGGGCGTATTGTGTGTATGCTTTGCTGATTATTGGCTGTTCTTTATATACAGTTATGTATTTCAAGAGGCGTAGTAACAACAAACACCGCAGGCAGATGGAAAAATTCGAGCAGGAGAAAGAACGTGAAGTTTACCATGCAAAGATTGATTTCTTTACCAATGTGGCCCATGAAATACGTACGCCGTTGACATTGATTAAAGGTCCGTTGGAAAACATTATATTGAAGAAACAGGTTGATGCGGAAACACGGGAAGACCTGAACGTAATGAAACAGAATACGGAACGATTGTTGAACCTGACTAACCAGTTACTTGACTTCCGTAAAACGGAAAGTCAGGGATTCCGTTTGAATTTTGCGAAATGTAATGTAACGGAGGTCTTGAAGGAGACTCATGTACGTTTCACTTCCCTTGCCAAACAAAAAGGTTTGGAATTCACCTTGCAAGTGCCTGAAAAGGACTTTTATGCACATGTGAACCGGGAGGCGTTTACGAAGATTATCAGTAATTTGTTGAACAATGGGGTGAAGTATGCTGAAAGCTACGTACACATATCTTTGGAAGTGCCGGAAGCGGATGATAATAATTCATTCCGTATTCGTACAGAGAATGATGGGGTGATTATTCCCAATGAGATGAAGGAGGAGATATTTAAACCTTTCGTTCGTTTCAATGAAAAAGAAGACGGAAAAGTGACCACTGGAACAGGAATCGGCTTAGCTCTTTCCCGTTCATTGGCAGAACTGCATCAAGGAACCCTGGCTATGGGAGCAGGGGAAGAAAATAATACCTTCTGTCTGACTTTGCCGATCGTTCAGGATATGACAATAACCTTAACACCGGAACCGGAAGTTGAAATAGACAGGATGAATGAAATTCCTGTTGGAGAGACGGAAAAGAAAGATAATCGGCCTACAGTGCTGGTTGTAGAAGATAATCCGGATATGCTTGCCTTTGTAGTGCGTCAGCTATCGAAAGAATATACTGTATTGACTGCCACTAATGGTGCGGAAGCGTTGCAAGTGTTGGATGGTAATTATGTGAACTTGGTGGTTAGTGATGTTGTGATGCCTGTGATGGATGGTTTTGAATTGTGTAAGACGATCAAGTCAGATTTGAATTATAGCCATATTCCCGTTATTTTGTTGACTGCGAAGACGAATATCCAGTCTAAGATAGAGGGAATGGAACTGGGAGCAGATGCTTATCTGGAGAAACCTTTTTCTGTGGAATATTTACAGGCTTGTGCTTCCAGCCTTATTCAGAATAGGGAGAAACTGCGCAAGGCTTTTGCACAGTCTCCTTTTGTGGCAGCCAATACGATGGCGTTGACAAAAGCTGACGAAGATTTTATAAAGAAGTTGAATGAGGTTATCCAGGTGAATTATAGTAATCCGGAATTTAGCATGGATGATATGGCGGATAGCCTGAATATGAGCCGTTCTAATTTCTATCGGAAGATAAAGGGAGTCTTGGATTTGAGTCCGAATGAATATCTTCGACTGGAACGTTTGAAGAAGGCTGCTCAATTATTGAAAGAAGGAGAAAACCGGGTAAATGAGATTTGCTATATGGTAGGGTTTAATTCTCCGTCTTATTTTGCCAAGTGTTTCCAGAAGCAATTTGGAGTGCTTCCAAAGGATTTTGTAAGTTAATATTAATTTATAGCTATAAAGATAAGGTAAAAAGGAGCTTTTAAAAGAATGATTTGATGAAAAAGTATGTAAATTTGTTCGTTTTCGTATTCATGATAGGTGCTTGTCTTTCGCAGGGGAGAGCACAGACAAAGTCTGCAGTGAGTTATAAGAATCCGGTTGTAGATATTGCCATGCCCGATCCTACGGTGATTAAAGCTGCAGATGGTTATTTTTATGTGTAT
The DNA here is from genome assembly GCF_025147085.1 of Bacteroides sp. D2. Lineage (NCBI taxonomy): Bacteria > Pseudomonadati > Bacteroidota > Bacteroidia > Bacteroidales > Bacteroidaceae > Bacteroides > Bacteroides sp. D2. The sequence continues at coordinate 1,873,128 of NZ_CP102261.1, forward strand.
GCTACCGAATCTACCAGAAACGTTCCGATCATGAAGTCGAAAGATTTGGTGGAATGGACGTATTGCAACACTGCATTCACGAATAAAACTCGTCCCAGATTTGAACCTAAAGCTGGAATCTGGGCACCTGACATTAATTATATTAACGGTAAATATGTGCTTTATTATGCAATGTCAGTGTGGGGAGGAGAACAAACGTGTGGAATAGGGGTAGCTACGGCCAACTCTCCGCAGGGACCTTTTACGGATCATGGTAAGATGCTCCGTAGCAATGAGATTGGTGTACAGAACTCGATCGATCCTAGTCTCCTGCAGTATGAGGGGAGAAACTATTTGGTATGGGGCAGCTTCCGGGGAATATATGTTATTGAACTGACTGCGGATGGGTTGTCGATCATGCCGGGAGCGAAAAAAAAGAGAATAGCGGGAACTGCTTTTGAAGCTGTTTATATCCATAAGCACGACGATTATTATTATATGTTTGCCTCCATAGGAAGTTGTTGTCAAGGAGTGAAAAGTACATATAAAGTCGTAGTGGGACGTTCCAAGAAAGTATGGGGCCCGTACAAAGACAAGACTGGTAAACCGATGTTGAAAAATGGTTATTCTTTGGTGATAGGTGCGAATGATCATTTTGTAGGCAATGGGCACGGTTCGCAGATTATCCGGGATGATGCCGGACAAGACTGGCTTCTGTATCATGGTTTTTCAAGATCTACCCCGGAGAACGGACGTATTCTGTTGTTGGACCAGATCAAGTGGGACCAAGAAGGTTGGCCTTACGTAGAGGGAGGATCTCCTTCTTACGAAACACAAAAAGCACCTGTATTTAATAACTGATTTTCAAATAAACCAATTATAATCTTAAATACCACAAGCATGAAACATACCCCTATTAGCAGGCGGGATTTTCTAAAGAATTTAGGCATAGCCGGGGCTGGCACTCTTCTTGCTGCAAGCCCTTGGCTTTCTGCTTTTTCGGAGGTGACGAACACCTCAAACGAAAAGTGCCGTCTGGCAATAATCGGTCCTGGTTCCCGGGGACGTTTTTTAATGGGATTTCTGGCTAAGAACCCCAAAGTCGAGATCGTAGCATTGTGCGACATTTATAAACCGTCTATCGAGAGCGCATTGGAACTTGTGCCTAATGCCAAAGTGTATGGTGACTACCGAGAAGTGCTGGAAGATAAGTCGATAGATGCCATACTCGTAGCTACCCCTCTTAGTTCGCATTGTAAAATCGTCTTGGATGCTTTCGACGCAGGAAAGCATGTATTTTGTGAGAAGTCGATAGGTTTTACGATGGAAGAGTGTTACCGTATGTATCAGAAACATCGTAGCACGGGAAAGATTTTCTTCACTGGTCAACAACGTTTGTTCGACCCTCGTTACATCAAAGCGATGGAGATGATTCATGCGGGTACCTTTGGTGAAATAAATGCAATCCGTACCTTTTGGAACCGGAATGGCGATTGGAGACGCTCGGTACCTTCACCCAATCTGGAACGCCTGATAAACTGGCGTCTTTACAAGGAATTCTCGAAGGGACTGATGACGGAACTCGCTTGCCACCAGCTTCAGATCGGAAGTTGGGCTTTGCGTAAGATTCCCGAGAAGGTGATGGGGCATGGTGCCATTACTTATTGGAAGGATGGCAGGGATGTGTATGATAATGTGAGTTGTGTATATGTCTTTGATGATGGGGTGAAGATGACGTTCGACTCCGTTATATCCAATAAATTCTATGGACTGGAAGAACAGATCATGGGTAACCTTGGTACGGTAGAACCGGAAAAGGGAAAATATTACTTTGAGAATGTGGCTCCTGCACCGGCTTTCCTGCAGATGGTGAATGATTGGGAAAACAAAGTTTTCGATTCTCTTCCTTTTGCCGGAACGAGTTGGGCTCCGGAAACTGCAAATGAGAACACTGGAGAGTTCATTATTGGAGAACGTCCTAAGAGTGACGGTACGTCCTTGTTGCTGGAAGCGTTCGTTGAAGCCGTCATAACACAAAAACAACCGGAAAGAATAGCGGAAGAAGGATACTATGCAAGTATGCTTTGTTTGCTGGGACATCAGGCACTGGAGGAAGAGCGGATGCTCTACTTCCCCGATGAATATAAAATAGATTATCTGAACCATCAATCTGTAAAAACACCCGAAGCAGTATGAAAGACACGATTGTAACCGCACGACGAAAGAAAATAGAGTTAATTACTTTACTCGTTTGTTTCGTAGTATCCAATTTGATACACCTCTATGCAATTATAGCTTATCATGCGCCATTTACGGAGATGATAACTTCTATTTTTTATATCATCATATTTACTTTTGTGCTTTATGCTTTTTGGGGGATTTTGCGTCTCTTGTTTAATGGGCTACGGGCATTGTTTACTCGTTCACGAACTTAATCAATATCAATGAAAATAAATAACTTATGGTAACACGAAGAGATTTTCTGAAAACGATGTCAATGGCTTCTGCCGGATTAGCGTTGGGGGCAGGTGACTTACTGCATGCTCAAACGATTTCACCCAAGAAAGGAAGAGGTGACAAGGTAAAGATAGCCTATATCGGCATTGGTAACCGCGGTGAACAGATTATTGAAGATTTTGCGCGGACAGGTATGGTAGAAGTGGTAGCGTTATGTGATGTGGACATGGGTGCCAAACATACGCAAAAGATTATGGCTAAATATCCGAAGGCAAAACAGTTTAGAGATTTCCGCCAGATGTTTGATAAAGCCGGTAATGAGTTTGATGCTGTGGCGATTGCTACTCCCGACCATTCACATTTCCCGATCAGTATGCTGGCATTGGCATCCGGAAAACATGTATATGTAGAAAAACCGCTGGCCCGTACTTTCTATGAAGCGGAATTGTTGATGCAAGCTGCGCTTAAACGTCCTAACTTGGTTACCCAGGTAGGAAATCAGGGACATTCTGAAGCAAACTATTTCCAGTTTAAAGCTTGGATGGATGCGGGAATTATCAAAGACGTAACTGCTATCACTGCCCACATGAATAACCCGCGCCGTTGGCATAAATGGGACACTAATATCTATAAACTTCCTTCGGGACAGCAACTGCCGAAAGATATGGACTGGGACACCTGGCTCGGAGTTACCCCTTATCACGAATATAATAAAGATTATCATTTAGGACAATGGCGTTGCTGGTATGATTTTGGTATGGGTGCATTGGGCGACTGGGGGGCGCATATCCTCGATACGGCTCACGAGTTCCTGGAACTGGGGTTGCCTTATGAAGTCACCATGCAATACGCAAATGGTCATAATGATTATTTCTTCCCTTATTCTTCCACGATTCTCTTCCGTTTCCCGCAACGTAAAGGGATGCCACCGGTAGACATTACTTGGTATGACGGTCTGGATAATCTTCCTCCTATTCCTGCCGGTTATGGAGTTTCGGGACTGGATCCGAACATTCCTTCGACGAATCAGGGAGATACTCCTTCGGCTAAATTGAATCCGGGAAAGATTATCTATACGAAAGATTTAATCTTTAAAGGGGGGAGTCATGGAAGCACTTTGTCTATCATCCCGGAAGAGAAAGCGAAAGAGATGGCTGGCAAATTACCGAAGGTTCCTAAAAGTCCTTCCAATCACTTCGAGAACTTCTTATTGGCATGTAACGGCATTGAAAAGACGCGCTCACCGTTCGAAATCAACGGTGTTTTGAGTCAGGTGTTCTCACTGGGTGTAATGGCTCAACGGCTTAATACACAGCTGTTCTTTGACAGCCGCACGAAACAGATTACAAATAATGAATTTGCTAATGCAATGTTGGCGGGACTTCCGCCGCGTAAAGGTTGGGATGAATTTTATAAATTATAAATAGAAACAGCTTTTTCCATTCCTTTCTTTAGGAGAAGGGGATGGAGAAAGACCAATAAATAATCATGAAAAATATTGTATTAACTTTACTTTTATTTTGTGCCGCTTCGTTGGGCGCACAAAACTGGGAACCTCTTTTCAACGGGAAAAACCTGAAAGGATGGAAGAAATTGAATGGCAAAGCCGAGTATAAAATTGTAGATGGCGCTATTGTCGGTGTATCTAAGATGGGAACTCCCAATACATTCTTGGCAACGACAAAGAATTATGGTGACTTTATCCTTGAATTTGATTTCAAGATAGATGATGGTTTAAATTCCGGCGTACAGCTTCGCAGTGAAAGCAAGAAGGATTATAAGAAAGGCCGCGTACACGGTTATCAGTTTGAGATTGATCCTTCGAAGCGCGCTTGGTCGGGTGGCATTTATGATGAGGCACGTAGAAACTGGCTTTATCCTTTGACACTGAATCCGTCGGCAAAAACCGCTTTTAAGAATAACGCATGGAATAAAGCCCGTATTGAAGCTGTTGGTAATTCGATCCGTACCTGGATAAACGGAGTACCTTGTGCTAATATCTGGGATGATATGACTCCTGTAGGTTTCATTGCTTTGCAAGTGCACGCTATTGGAAATGCGGCAGATGAAGGAAAAACAGTTCGTTGGAAGGATATCCGTATTTGTACGACGGATGTAGAACGCTATCAGACACCGGAAGCGCAAGCTGCACCGGAAGTGAATCTGATTGCCAACACGATTTCTCCGAGCGAAGCAAAAGAAGGCTGGGCTCTATTATGGGATGGTAAGACTACTGACGGATGGAGAGGCGCTAAACTTTCTACTTTCCCTGCAAAAGGCTGGAAGATAGAAAATGGTATTTTGAAAGTAATGAAGAGTGGTGGAGCTGAATCTGCAAATGGTGGTGATATTGTGACTACCCGTAAATACAAGAACTTTATTCTGAAAGTAGACTTCAAGATTACTGAAGGTGCAAATAGCGGAGTTAAATATTTTGTGAATCCGGGGCTGAATAAAGGGGAAGGCTCTGCTATCGGTTGCGAATTCCAGATTCTTGACGATGACAAGCATCCTGATGCAAAACTGGGTGTGAAAGGCAACAGAAAGCTGGGCTCGTTGTATGACCTGATTCCGGCTCCTAAAGATAAACCATTCAACAAGAAAGAATTCAATACTGCTACTATCATTGTAAAAGGCAATCATGTAGAACATTGGCTGAACGGAGTTAAGCTGATTGAGTATGATCGTAACAATGATATGTGGAATGCATTGGTAGCATACAGTAAATATAAAAACTGGCCTAATTTCGGAAATCCGGAGGAAGGTAATATACTTCTTCAGGACCACGGAGATGAAGTATGGTTCAAGAACGTGAAGATTAAAGAACTGAAATAGTTCCGTTTTCTAGTTATTAGGAGATACGTCAAAACTCCTTTATGATTTTTATTCAGGCACGGATTACACGGGTTTCACGGTTACTCTAATGAAATAAAAACCGCGTAATCTGTGTAATCCGTGCCTAATTTGTGTTTTATACGATGCAGACCACTATTCAACATCTATACAAACCGTCAAATGATGGTAACTCCTTGTTTTATGCCTGGTTCCTTTCCATGCATACACGGGTGGATATTATCTTATGCAGCCGGAAACCGGAAGGGGAGTTGCTGCTTGTGGTCAATCGTATTTATGATGCATTGTGTCGGCTGGAAAAGATGGCGAACTTTTATGATCCGGCCAGCGAATTGTCTATTCTCAACCGGACAGCCTCTGTTTCTCCCGTTGTTCTTAGCGAAGAACTTTATTCAATGATCGATTTATGTCTGGAATATAATGGCAGGACTTTGGGATGCTTCGATATCACAGTTCATTCGGAGAATTACAACCAGAACACTATACATTCAGTACATTTATCTGCCGGAGATCGTAGTGTCGCTTTTTCACAGCCGGGAGTAACTATCAATTTGTCCGGCTTTCTCAAGGGATATGCTTTGGAAACAATCAGAGGTATATTGAATGAGGCTCTGATAGAAAATGCATTGATAAATATGGGAAACAGTTCTATTCTTGCTTTGGGTAATCATCCGGTAGGTTCGGGATGGAAAATTAATGATATACTTCTCCACAATGAATGCCTTACAACCTCCGGCAATGACTCTCCCAGCCGTCGGCACATCGTTTCTCCCCAAAATGGAAAACTGGTGGAAGGCGTTAAACAAATAGCTGTAGTAACGGCTAATGGATCAATTGGAGAAATCCTGTCTACCGCTTTATTCGCTGCTGACAGTGAACAAACTAAAGCTTTGATGGGTATATATGCACAATGTCGTGTATATATATATCCATCGTGTTGAATATATATACTCACCGTGCTGGTCATATATACCCACCATACAGTTCGTATACATCCATCGATGCTTATCTAATTATATCTGACGGCCTTTTTGAACATATTCTGCTATTTATAGGTCGGTTTCTTTTATTCGTTTTATTGCTTTTTGCCTTACTTTGCGTTATTAATTGTCAATCTAACGTTTATATGAAAAATAAGATTTTATTGCTGGGCTTATTTTGTTGTAGCCTGATTTCGGCAAAAGCACAAGTTTTACTCGACAAAGGAACCGGAAAGAATAGTTTCCCTATTGTTTCTTCATTAACGAATGCAGTCGTTTGTTTTGATGGAAAAGATGCAACTGTAGTACGTAAAAGTGCTTCTCTTTTTGTAGATGATGTTCGCCGTGTGACGGGGCAAGAGTTGAAGATGGATGAAAGCAAGCCCGGAAGAGTATCTGCGCGGTATGCGATTATTGCCGGTACTATAGGAGAAAGCGGGTGGATTGACGCTTTGGTATCGAGAAACAAAATAGATACGGCAGCTATTGCCGGAGGTTGGGAACGCTATATGATAGAAGTGGTCAACAATCCTGTGCCGGGCATAAAGAAAGCAATTGTTGTAGCCGGAAGTGACAGGCGTGGCACGGCTTACGGACTCCTCTCTATTTCAAAAGCAATAGGAGTATCTCCCTGGTATTGGTGGGCGGACGCTCCAATCAAACAGCAAAAACAAGTTAGTGTAAAAGTCGATAAGTTCATTTCTAAAACACCGTCTGTCAAATTCAGAGGTATCTTTATCAATGATGAAGACTGGGGACTTTATCGTTGGTCGAAACGCAATTTTGAAAAAGAACGTGGAAACTTCGGACCGAGAACGTATGCAAAAGTGTGTGAACTGTTGCTTCGTCTTCAGGCTAATTACCTTTGTCCGGCTATGCATGACGCATCCATGGCATTCCACCGTATTCCTGAAAATCGGCTGGTAGCGGATAGCTTTGCTATCGTCATGGGGTCTTCTCATTGCGAACCATTACTGTTTAATACAGCAAGCGAATGGAAACGTGATAAAATGGGTGAATGGGATTATATCAATAATAAAGAGGGTGTCAACAAGGTGTTGAAATCACGCGTAGATGAATGTGCTCCGTTCGAAAATGTATATACCCTGGCTTTGCGTGGATTACACGACCGGGCGATGAATGCAAGCAATAACATGGATGACAGAAAGAAAATGCTTCAGGAAGCACTGATGGCACAAAGACAAATGTTGGTAGATGCAATCGGTAAGCGTGCAGAAGACATTCCTCAAGCCTTTACTCCTTATAAAGAAGTGCTCGATGTATACGATCAGGGGTTGGAACTTCCGGATGATGTGACCATTATCTGGCCGGATGATAATTATGGATATATGAAACGTTTGAGTAGTCCGAAAGAGCAGAAACGTTCCGGCCGTTCGGGAGTATATTATCATTCTTCTTATCTCGGTAAACCTCACGATCATCTTTGGATGAACACAACTTCCCCTACATTGATGTATGAAGAACTCCGTAAGGCATACGATATGACGGCTGACCGTATTTGGCTACTCAACGCCGGAGATATCAAGTCCTGTGAATTTGCTGTAGATTATTTTCTGACAATGGCTTTCGATATTGATTCATTCAATTTTGAAAGAGCAGCAAATTATCGCACTGAATGGTTGTGCGGTATGTTGGGCGATGACTATCGGACCGAATATCAGGATGTGATAAACTCTTTCTATAAATTGGCTTTCGCCCGTAAACCTGAATTTATGGGATGGGGTTATCAGTGGGCTACGGATAAACACGGAAGAGAGCGAAATACGGATACTGATTTCTCGCTTGCTAATTATCGTGAAGTGGATACTCGTCTGGCAGAATATCAGCGGATAGGAAATGTGGCAGAAAAAATATTGAAAGCTTTACCGGAAGATAAAAAAGCATGTTATTATCAATCATTATATTATCCGGTCAAAGGTTGTGAACTATTGAACCGTATGATTCTCAACGGACAGAGAAACCGTTGGTACTCTATTCAACAGAGGGCAACTACCGCAGAACTGGAAAAAATGACTAAGGCTTGTTATGACAGTCTGGAAGTAATAACAAAAGGATATAACTCATTACTTGGAGGTAAATGGGATCATGTAATGACCATGAAACAGGGATTTGCCGCAGCCTATTTTGAACTCCCGGCTCTGCGGAAGGTAAATCTGGCACCTGCAGCCTCTTTGGGCATATTGGCCGAAGGAGAGGATATTTTGAAAGGGCAGAAGAGTTTCCATTCCCTGCCATGTTTCAACACATACTTCCGCCAATCCTATTACGTAGACGTTTTCAATAAAGGAGCGACTCCTCTGAAATGGAAAGCATCGGTTTCAGATAACTGGATTCTGTTAAGTCAGAAAGCCGGAGAAACTGCCATGGAAAATCGTATAGAAGTCTCAATCGACTGGGCTAAGGTCCCGACTGGTGAGAAAGTATTCGGAACGTTGGAAATCGCATCTGATCGTGGCGAGAAGGAGAATGTTTATATTTCAGTCTTCAACCCTTCTTCTCCTTCATTAGCCGAAATGGACACTTTATTTGTAGAGCACAATGGATATGTTTCTATTGACGCTGCCGGTTTCCACCGGAAGGTAGAGAACAAAGCTATTCAAATGAGAACGATTCCTAACTTGGGAATAGAAAATACAGCTATTCAACTAGGTGACCCGACAGCCGCCCCGCAGCGGACAGCAGGTCGCAGTACCCCTCGCCTAGAATATGATTTCTATACATTCGAACAAGGTTCGGTTGATGTCTACACATACGTATTGCCTACATTTACATTAAGTAAGGACCGTGGGTATGCCGGACATGAAGCAACGAATGTGGAAACGAAATATGGAGTATGTATTGACGAAGGTCCTGTGATGAATCCTTCTACTTCTTCTTTTGAGTATGCACAAATCTGGTACGAAAGTGTGTTGAAGAACTGTAGAATCAACAAAACCACTTTGCATATCGACAAACCGGGTAAACACACAGTGAAAATTATATGTGGCGATGCCGGAACTGTATTGCAAAAGATTGTCTTGGATTTCGGAGGAATGAAGCGCTCATATTTAGGTCCGCAACCGACGAGACAGGGAAAATAGCAAGTTGAATAAAATATACTAGAGCTATGAAAAACACTTTTTTTATGTTATTTTTCTCCATAGCTATCTCATTTATAGCGTGCGGGGGCAGTGGTGAAAATGATGAGAATTTACTAGCTGGTAACGGGAATACGGAGAAACCAAAGGAGGACGAATCCCAGGAGCCTGTGGTTTGTAGCATCACACCTATTGGGGAATTGAATCAGGGGACACCTATTATAAATTCCCACGCAGATGTTACGAAACGCTCTTCATTGATGATGAACTATCGGATGCTTGTGACTATGGAATCTTCGTATCCTCGCTATCCTCGTATAAAAAAGATGAAGAATGGTGACTATATTTTGTTCTATCACAATGGTAGTGCTAATAATAATATTGGTCGGCGTTGTGTTTATGCGCTTAGTAAGGATCTGAAAACTTGGAGCAATAAAGGAGAAATATTTAACAGTTATGACATTATCGATAGCAAAGGCAATAAGAATATACATTGCTATGCTAATTGCGATGGGCTGGTGCTCTCTAATGGAGATATATTGGCAGTTGCATCTTGCAGAGCTAATTCCGGTTATCGGGATTTGCCGGAAGATGCAGGAATTGAATTAAAGCGCAGTACGGATAATGGTGTTACTTGGAGTGAACCTATCAAGATCTATCAGGGAGTTAATTGGGAACCTTTCTTGTTGGAGTTGCCTACAGGCGAATTACACTGTTACTTTACAGATAGCAGTCGTACTGGCTTGGAAGGACATGGCACAGATACAGGTACGGCAATGGTTGTTTCTACTGATGGAGGAAAGACATGGAAACCGGACTTTAGTTCTTCTCCTTATTATGTATTGCGAATGAGGTGGGAGAAAAACGGAATTGTCGGCTATAATCATCAGATGCCTTCTGTTGTGAGACTCAATGATAATAAGGGATTAGCTGCTGCTGTGGAAACCAATAATTCAGGATATCATATTTCGCTTTGTTATTCAGATAAAGACAAATGGGAATATTTGGCTGCCGACCAGGAAGGACCTGTCGATAGTAATAATTGTGTTTTCTCCGGTATGGGACCATATTTGGGACAGCTCCCTTCGGGAGAAACCGTCCTTTCGTATGAATCGTCAAGTAAATATACTCTTAAAATAGGAGATGCTACTGCTCGTAATTTCGGTAGCGCTTATCAACCTTTTTCTGGTGGTTATTGGGGATCATTTTGTATTATTGATTCACATACTTTGGTTGGAACTAATATTAAAGCGAAAGAAGGACCGGTTCAGATGGCACAGTTTGTACTTAATCATCGTATTGATGCCGTGAAAAGAAAGGTAACAATAGATGGTAACAATAAAGAGTGGGCAAATACAGATCATGCACTCTTTGTGGGCAGTAAGTCACAAGCACAAGGAACGTTACGTTGTTCGTATGATGATGATAATATTTATTTCCTGTTAGAAGTACTTGATCGAAACTTGTTAGCCTCTGATTACGCTTCCTTATACGTATCTCCTGTGAGTAATAATAAGCTGTCAAAAGGGGCTTGCTGCATACAAGTAACAATGAATGGACTGAAGAATTGTGAAATATATGATGCATCATGGAAAGAAGCTCAATTAGATGCCCAGGTCAAAACTTATGTTTGCAATGAAACAAATGAGAGGCTTATAGATGATTATGGATATATTGCTGAAATTGCTATTCCACGTTCAAAATTGACTATCACTTCCGGGCAAGTACTTGTCAATTTTTCTATTACAAAGCGGAATTCTTTAGATGCCATTTGTGATGTTGCATCTACAAGTACGGCACGTTGGATACCGGTGACTGGGTTATGATTCGGAGAATTTAATATTGAATAATTAATTATATAGAACACTACGATTATGAAAAGGAATTATTTGATTTATGCCTTATTGATGACTGTTTTTTTGAGCTCAAATGTGATTTCTGCTCAAAATTATTTTGGAGATTTTCCTGTGAAGGCAGATCCAAAGACGGTTGGAAATAAATTGAGCAGACGTTTAATGGAAACTAAACATCAACTGTATTTTGATAGAGGAATACATTATGCAGAGGTGTGTACATGGTATGGAGCTCTTCGTTTTGCAGAATTGACAAATAATAAAGAATTGATAAAGCTGTTAAGAAACCGTTTCGAATTATTGTTTCATCTGGAAAAAGAACTTCTACCTCCACCGATTCACGTAGACCAAAATATGTTTGGTTGCTTACCTCTAAGATTTTATAATATAACGAAAGATAAGCGTTATTTAGATCTGGGACTGCCCTATGCTGACACTCAATGGGAACTTCCTGCCAATGCGAATGAAGAGGAGCGTAAATGGGATAAAAAGGGATATTCTTGGCAAACTCGTCTTTGGATTGATGATATGTATATGATTACTATTGTGCAATCTGAGGCTTATAAAGCTACTGGTGATCCTAAGTACATAAATAGGGCTGCCAAAGAAATGGTTCTGTATTTGGACGAACTGCAACATCCCAACGGTCTTTTCTATCATGCACCGGATGTGCCTTATTATTGGGGACGTGGTGACGGTTGGATGGCTGTCGGTATGACGGAGTTGCTTTATAACTTACCGGAAAAGGATCCTAATCGTGCACGTATTATGAAAGGTTATTTGTTGATGATGGATAATCTGAAAAAATACGTCAATAAAGATGGACTTTGGAATCAACTGATTACCGAACCGGACTTTTGGACAGAAACATCTGGTTCGGCAATGTTTACCTATGCCATGATTGTGGGTGTCAACAACGGTTGGCTGGATAAAGAAGAATATGCTCCGGTGGCACGTCGTGCATGGCTTGGCTTATGTAATTATATTAATGACAAGAATGATCTTACTGAAGTTTGTGTTGGAACCGGAAAGAAAAACAGTAAACAATATTATATGGATCGTCCCCGTATCGCCGGTGATTATCATGGACAGGCACCGATAATATGGTGTGCTTATGCATTGTTGAATAAATAAAACAATAGTTACTTTTAACATAACATATATTTATTTTTGGGTGGCCTGAAATTATAATGCTAGAATATGAAAAGAGAATTTTGTATTTTTATTGTACTTTTTTTAGTGTTTCATATACATGCTCAATTAGTATACTACGATGCTTCGAATTTTCCACTATTAGGAAGGGCGACAGAGAGTACTGGAGCACGATATGAGAGATTTCCGGATTCATTAAAGAATGTTTCTCGTGCTCCATTATGGAATTTAAGCCGTAATTCTGCGGGAATGGCAATACGTTTCCGTAGTAATTCCACCACGATAGCAGCTAAATGGGTGACTCTTTTTAATACCCACATGAATCACATGACCGATACTGGTGCAAAAGGTTTAGATCTTTATTGTCTTCAGAAGAATGGTGACTGGCGTTTTGTCAATAGTGCCCGTCCGAAAGGAAAAACAAATCAGGCCACCATTATAAAAAATATGCATCCTGAAGAAAGAGAATATATGCTTTATTTGCCATTGTATGATGGTCTTGTTTCTCTGTCTATAGGAGTTGATTCTTTGGCTACTATCAGTCAGCCGTTAATGAATTATCCAATCCGTAAGAATCCTGTTGTTTTTTATGGAACCAGCATTCTTCAAGGAGGTTGTGCTTCACGTCCGGGGATGGCACATACCAATATCATATCAAGAAGATTAAACCGTGAATGTATCAATTTAGGATTCAGTGGAAATGCATTTCTAGATTTGGAAGTAGCTAAAGTAATAGCTGAAGTAGAAGCTAGTGTTTTCGTTTTGGACTTTGTGCCTAATGCTTCTGTTGCAAAGATGAAAGAACGGATGGAAACATTCTATCGTATCATTCGTGGTAAACATCCGGATACACCAATTATTTTTATAGAGGATCCTATTTTTCCTCATACATTTTATGATGAAAGAGTTGCTAAAGAAGTGCGACGAAAGAATGATACGTTGAAAGAGATATTCAATCATTTAAAGAAAAGAAATGAGAAAAATATCATTCTTATTTCATCAAAGAATATGCTGGGAGAGGATGGAGAGGCTACTGTAGATGGTATTCATTTTACAGACTTAGGTATGATGAGATATGCTGATTTAGTTTGTCCGGTTATAAAGAAGGCAATTAGATAAAAATGGCTTGCTGTTAGCTTAGGATATAGTTATTATCTTAGAATAGTGGATTGTTGAAGAAGAAATTATCCAATAAAAGAAAGATATTGTTCAGATAAGTACTAATAAATGCTCTTCTGTGTTATCTTTGAATACTTTAGATTAGTTTGGGACTAATTTTTCATTTATTGACCTATATTTAATATCTTAAATACTCCTGATTCTCTACTTTTGTATCACACAATAGGGGCACTAGTACCTTTTATAAAGATAATGATCATTATTATATAATACGAAATTTAGTTTTTAGATACAGTTAAAAAGATAGTTCAAAGGATAACGTTTTTATAGTATAAAACACAGGGTATTACTTAAATCTATATGTAATGAATTACAATTCAATTAAAAAAAATATTCGAGAAATTGGGCTAATGTTTCTTAGTGCAGGGCTTTTGTTTTTTTTATCATGTGGCTCTGATGATACTAAGGATGTTTCTGGTGAAGATGGGGATGTCAATTCGAACCAGTATTTACAAGTACAGCCTAATGGACTAAATGTAATTAAAGTTTCCAGTAGTGATGTGGCACAAGTTGTGTACCCTTTTTCTGTAGAATTAAAGGGGGGCAGTGCGAGTGTCGCTCTTACTGCACAGTTAGAAGCGTGGAATGAAAAAGATCTGGAGGCATATAATAAGGAGGAAGAAACAGCTTATAAATTGTTGCCCTCTTCATTATATTCGATAAGTGCGCCACAGATTACTCTCGAACAAGGCATTGCTTCAAAGAAAGTAGAGTTGAAATTTGCTCCGGATAAAGTATTCACTGAGTTTAAAAAAAATGGAGCGGAATATGTTATTGCATTGAGACTTACTTCATCTGTTGCCAAGGTTCGTAAAAGTCAAAGCGATTTTCTTTTGCATATATCGTTTGATTATCCAACGGTTAGTTTGGTTATGCCATCACAGGAAATTAGTGTTAGTAAAATGTCAATGCCGGTTTCGGTGGATGCTACTTTTAATTGTAGGGCAGACGGAGAAATAAAGACTAATCCTTGGAACTTTACATGTACATTAGCAGTGCCTTCTAATGCGGAGGAACTGGTTGCTAAGTATAATGAGGATTATAAGACTTCTTATCGTCTTCTTCCTTCGGCTAACTATGATTTAGGAGAAGGGATATCTTTTAAAGCTGGAGAGAATGAAGCTACTGGAGGAATTACAGTGAAGCGTGAAGGAATGGAAGCTGTAAAATATTTGTTGCCTGTACAGTTAAGGGAGGCTTCTCATGAAAGCGTTGCTCTTCATAATGAAATTTGTTATTTCAAAATAGGTATGACTTATACAAATCCGGTAATAACTTTTTCTAGTGCAGCCGATCCTACGGTTATTCGTACTGATGAAGGCTTTTATTTGTATGCTACTCAAACTAATTCCTATTGGATTCCTATTTATTTTTCTAAAGACTTGGTTAATTGGGAATTTAAAAGAAGTGCTTTCAGAAAAGCAACTAGACCTACTGAAGATGTACTTCCTGGTGGAGGTGCATTTTGGGCACCGGAAATTCGCTACATCAATGGAAAATATATGCTTTATTTCTCATGGGCAAAATGGGGGGATGGAAGCATCAGTTATACGGCGGTTGCTACCTCAGATAGTCCGGTTGGTGATTTCTTAAATGCTAAACCATTACTGATAACAGATGATTTCGGTTCCAATTGTATCGACCAGTTCTATTATGAAGAAGATAGCAAGAAGTATATGTTTGTCGGAAGCTTCAATGGTATTTATGTGACGGAACTTACGGATGATGGTCTTTCTGTGAAACGGGGAGCAGATGGTAAGCCTGTGCTGAAGAAACAGGTCTGCGGCAGGGCATTTGAAGGCACCAATATTTATAAGAAGGGTAAGTACTACTATTTGTTTGCATCTATAAATAATTGCTGTCCGAATAATGGAATGGATAGTAAGTATAAAGTCGTGGTAGGCCGTTCGGAAAATCTCCTTGGTCCGTATGTCGATAGAAAAGGAAAAGATATGCTGGACAACTCTTGGGAGTTAGTGTTGGAAGGTGACGGTGAGACGTTCTTTGGTCCTGGTCATAATTCCATTATAATTCCGGACGATGCAGGAACGGACTGGATGATATATCATAGTTATGTAAAAGAGAATGGTGCGGTTGGAGGACGTCTGGGTATGCTCGACCGTATTGTGTGGTCGGCAGACGGCTGGCCGACCATAAAAAAATGTGTGCCTTCAAAGGGAGATTTACTGCCGGTATTTAATAACTGATATGTGTGAAACTATAGATAATATATAGACTTCTAAGTAAAACTAAAATTTAATGTATGAAAAAGAAAAGTGATTGGAGAACTCGGTTTATCCGATTATGTGCAGTGGTATTGCCATTGATCGTACTTTGCTTTACTGCTTGTAAGGATGAAGACAATGAAGAAAATCTTCCTTTCGATCCTACTAAGCCAGTGGTAATTACAGATTTTTCCCCAAAATCGGGTGGTATTGGTAACAATATTATATTGTATGGAGAAAACTTTGGGAATGATCCCCAAAAATTGAAAGTGATAGTTGGTGGTAAAGAGGCTAATATCATTTCAGTTAAGAACAATATATTGTATTGTGTAGTACCACGTATGGCTACTGAAGGTGATGTGGAAATTAGTGTGTATGATGACAATGGCGAAGAAGTGGCTTTTGCTGAAGCTGAAGAAAAGTTTACTTATGTAAAACAGTGGTTAGTTTCTACATTAGCCGGTCAACGCTTTGAGAATGAAAAAGATGCCTTTCAGGGTGAAGGGGCGTTTGATGCATGTGGATGTATAAAAGGAGCTACTTGGTTTTCGTTTGACCCGAAATCAAATTTTGATCATTTGTATTTGACTTGCTATGGAGCAGGTGCTATCCGTTTGATTGATTTGGAAGAGAAAACGGTGACTATGGTTCCTTTTTTAGCGAATACAGCGGACAGACCTGCTATTATTAATTGGACTACAGATGAAAATCGAGATATGATTATTTCTCGCGATTTGAGTAAGGACGGAAATGTAAATGTGTTGAAAACTCGTATATCAGAGTTTAAAACGGAAGTAAAGTTAGGTGAATCAAAGCAAAAAGGGGTTACTGGTGCATTTGTTCATCCTAAGACTGGCAAACTTTATTATACAGTTTATCCAGATCAAGAGATTTATGAATATAATTTTGAAAATAAGACAACAACGAAAATAGCTAGACATCCGCGTGTAAAGGAAACATTGCGTTCGGTAGTTCATCCGACAGGAAAATATGCGTATCTGCTTCGCCAATATAATGAAAGGGGAAATGGGTATATCTCCCGTATGGACTATAATTCAACTACTGATCAGTTTTCGACACCTTATATCGTGGCGGGAAGTGCGAGTGGTAGTGGTTATCGTGACGGAGTAGGTAGTAAGGTGCAAATGAACGGTCCGACTCAGGGAGTATTTGTTAAGAACCCAGAATATGCAGGTGAGGAAGATGAGTATGATTTTTATTTCTGTGATGAGTATAATCATTGTATTCGTATCCTGACTCCGACAGGTAGGGTGGTTACATTTGCTGGACGTGGAAATGACTCAAGTGATCCTGGCTTTGCAAACGGTTCCCTGCGTTCTGAAGCTAGGTTTGCTCATCCGTGGGCACTTGCATACGATGAAAAGAGAAAATGCTTTTATGTAGGTGAAAGAGGTATGAAACATAACGGGGATGAGCAAGCGGTGATACGTAAGATTGCTATGGAAGAATAATAAATGATAAACACATATATTTTATGAGGAGTAAAAAATTAATTGCATGTATGTTATTGCTGCTCTTTTCCATAACCATTTGGGCGCAGGAAAGTGCAATGATAACCGGAGTGGTGACCGATGAGAATAAAGAGCCTTTGATTGGTGTGAATATTGCGATACAGAATATGCCTGGATTGGGTGTCATCACTGATATAAATGGTCGATACAAAATAAAAGCATCTGCTTATGACAGACTTGTATTCTCATATATAGGTTATGAAACTGTGGTGGTATTGGTAAAAGAACAAAAAACCATCAACGTAAAAATGAAAGAAGCAGCTAGTACGATTATTGATGAAGTCGTAATTACAGGTACGGGAGCACAAAAGAAAATTGCAGTGACTGGTGCCATTACTAATGTGGATGTAGATGCGTTGAAATCGGTTCCTTCCACTTCTGTGGTGGATGGATTGGCTGGTGTTGTTCCGGGTGTAATGGCTATGCAAACTTCCGGACGACCAGGTAGTGTGTCCGAGTTCTGGATTCGTAGTATATCCACTTTTGGTGCTAATACAGCTGCATTGGTGCTTGTAGACGGATTCGAACGTGATATTGATGAAGTGAGCGTGGAAGATATTGAATCATTTACAGTGTTGAAGGATGCTTCTGCAACGGCTATTTATGGTAGTAAGGGAGCTAATGGTGTAGTCCTGATTAATACAAAGCGTGGTAAGGAAGGTAAAATTAATATTGATGCAAAGGTTGAAGGTTTCTATAGCACTTTTACAAAGGCACCAGAATTTGTAGACGGCTATACATATGCTTCTATGGCTAATGAAGCTCGTTTGACAAGAAATCAAGAGGCTTTGTATTCGCCATCAGAATTGGAACTGTTTCGTACACAACTTGATCCAGACCGTTTCCCGGATGTAGACTGGATGGATATGGTGTTACGTGACGGTGCTTGGAGCTCACGTGCTACGTTGAATATGCGTGGTGGTGGTAAAACAGCGCGTTACTTTGTTTCCGGAAGTTATCAGGATCAACAAGGTATGTATAAGACTGACAAAAGCCTTAAGGATTATAATACAAACGCACATTTCAGAAAATGGACGTACCGTATGAATGTGGATATTGATATTACGAAAACGACTCTGTTGAAGGTCGGGGTATCCGGTTCTTTGCGTAAGCAGAATGATACAGGTAGTGGTACAGATAATTTGTGGACTGTATTGATGGGATATAATTCTATCATGATGCCGGCAGAATATTCGGATGGAAAAATTCCGGGATGGGCAGACAAGGATGATAATATGAATCCTTGGGTAATGACTACACAATCCGGATATAATGAAAGTTGGAAGAATAATATTCAAACAAGTCTTACGCTGGAACAGAAATTGGATTTTGTAACTAAAGGATTGCGCTTTGTAGGTCGATTCGGATATGATACGTATAACTCCAATTGGATTAAACGTTATAAATCTCCGGCTGCTTACAAGGCCGACCGTTATCGTCAGCCAGATGGAACATTGAATTTCACGAAAATCAGAGACGAAAAAGTGATGTCGCAATCTTCCAATTCGGAAGGAGAAAAGAGGGAGTTCTTTGAATGGGAACTGCACTATAGTCGTGCTTTCAAAACTCATCATGTTGGAGGTGTACTGAAGTATACGCAGGCTTCTAAGATTTTTACTCAAAATATAGGTACAGACTTGAAGAACGGTATTCCTTATCGTAATCAGGGAATAGCCGGACGTTTCAACTATAACTGGAATTATCGTTATTTTATTGATTTTAATTTCGGATACAACGGCTCTGAGAATTTCCACAAAGACCATCGTTTCGGATTCTTCCCGGCTATCTCCGGTGCATGGAACTTGGCTGAGGAACCATTCATGAAAAAGATTGCCGGAAAATGGTTGAATATGTTGAAAATCCGTTATTCTTATGGAAAGACTGGAAATGATGCTTTGTATGAAGGCAATAAGAGAGTACGTTTCCCCTATTTATATTCGATAGCAACCGATAATAATGTTTACCATTTTGAAGATATTGGAACTGGAGAGAAATTGTGGAATGGAAAATATTACTCAACAGTGGCTTCTCCAGCTATTTCGTGGGAAGTTGCTACTAAACAAGATTTGGGTATTGACTTTTCTTTCTTTAATGACAAACTGACCGGAGAGGTTGACTACTTTAAAGAACGTCGCGACGGTATCTATATGACTCGTTCTTATATCCCTTACGAAGTGGGAATTGGTAATGCTTCGAAAGCAAATGTCGGTATTGTAGAAGCAAAAGGATTTGATGGTCATTTTGCATTCAAACAAAAAATCGGTAAGGTGAATTTTACCTTACGTGGTAATATTACTTACAGTAAGAACAAGGTGATAGAAAAAGATGAAGAGAACACCATTTACGAATATAAGCTGGACCAAGGACATCGTGTCAATCAGGCAAGAGGACTTATTGCTTTGGGACTGTTCAAAGATTATGAAGAAATCAGAAATAGTCCGAAGCAAACCTTTGGTGAGGTGATGCCCGGTGACATTAAATATAAAGATGTCAATGGTGATGGTGTAATTGACTCGAATGACCGAGTAGCTATCGGTGCTACCACTCGTCCTAACTTGGTGTATGGTTTTGGTTTCTCGGCCAAGTGGAAAGGATTGGATTTCAATGCTCATTTCCAAGGAGCAGGTAAGTCGTCTTTCTTTGTCAAAGGTACAACTATCTTTATGTTTCAAGGTGGTGACGGTTGGGGAAATATCTTGAAGGAAATGGCAGAAAGCAACCGTTGGATTCTTGGTGAGAATGAAGATCCAAATGCGGAATTTCCCCGTCTAACTTATGGCGATAATAAAAATAACTATCAAGAGTCTAATTATTGGTTGAGAGATGGCTCTTATCTTCGTCTGAAGACTTTGGATATCGGTTATACTTTTCCGAAAGCTTGGGTTAATAAGATTCATTTGAATCAAGTACGTGTTTTCTTTATCGGAACCAACTTGCTGACATTCTCTCCGTTTAAATATTGGGATCCGGAGTTGGGAAGTTCAGACGGGAAGAAATACCCGTTAAGCAAGACGCTTTCGTTAGGCGTATCAGTTAATCTATAAACAAGAACAGAATATGAAGAAACTTATAATAAATTTAGGTTTTGTATTAGGAGTGAGTACCATGGTTGTCGGATGCACCGATTATTTGGACTCAGACTACCTTTTTGAGGAACGTGTTAACATTGAGAATGTGTTTCAGAGTAAGGACTATACCAATGAATGGTTGGCAAAGGGATATGCTTATATGAATCACGATTATCTGCAACAAGTGAACAGCAAAAAGAACACTACTTTCAACTTTGCAGACGATATGTACTACATAGATTTGAATTATGTAGACTGGAAGGGTGGAAATTATACGGAAAAGGGATTAGGTAGTGGAAACAGTTTGTATATATGGCAGGCCGCCTATCAAGCGATTCGTCATGTCTCCATTTTCATTCATAACGTGGATGGTAATAAAGAGCTTACTGAAGCTGAGATTACGGATATGAAAGGACAGGCCCATTTCTTGCGTGCATATTTCTATTGGATGCTGATTCGTTCATTCGGTCCGGTGCCCATTGTCCCGGATGAAGGAGTCGATTATACGAAGGAGTATGATGATATCGCTTATCCTCGAAATACGTATGATGAATGTGCGGATTACATTGCCGAGGAATTGGTGAAAGCGGCTACGATGTTGGATGATACACGAGACGTACAGAATATTGTTCGTCCCACACGTGGTGCGGCATTGGCACTTCGTTCACGTGTGCTTTTATATGCGGCAAGTCCTTTGTATAACGGACAAGCACCGGCAGAGGTGATTGACGCATTGGTTGATAAGGGCGGGCGCAAGTTGCTGTCTGATACATATGACAACCGGAAGTGGGCAAGAGCTGCTGCTGCTGCTAAGGATGTAATGAATTTGAAACAGTATCAATTGTATGTAGCGTATAAAAGAGAAAGTGATGATATGGCCTATCCGACAACTATTACTCCGCCGGACGACAACGGGACTTTCCATTCGCAAGATTGGCCCTATGGCTGGAAGAATATTGATCCGTTTGAATCATACCGTTCTTTGTTTGATGGAGAAGTGGGTGCATACAATAATGACGAAATTATATTTACCAGAGGTGTCAATCAGGGTGGTGAGAATATCAGAGTAATGGTTATCCATCAGTTACCTCGTTCACAAGGTGGTGGGTATAACTGCCATGGTATGACACAGAAGCAATGTGATGCTTATTATATGAAAGATGGTAGTGATTGTCCAGGTATGAACTCAATGTATAAAGGTATGGACGGATATACCGACCCGAGCCGTTACAATGAACAACCACGTGTTTCAGGGGTGGTTGGAACGTCCGAATTGTCTAAACATCCTGAATTAGGTCCAAAGGGAATAGGCGTTTCCAAGCAGTATGCGGATCGTGAACCTCGTTTCTATGCATCAGTAGCTTACAATGGTAGTGTATGGCATATGTTGAATGCAAGTGCAGAGGATAAAGAAGAAACGAATGTTCCCATTTTCTACTACAGAGATGCTCAAGATGGTTACAAAGCAGGTACTAACTATTTGAGTACTGGCATTGGTATTAAGAAGTTTGTACATCCGAAGGATTTAGCTGATTCTGAGAAATCGTATGATGTGAGTCGTGTAGTGCAAAAGTATGCTCCGGACATTCGATATGCGGAAATCCTGTTGAATTATGCGGAAGCATTGAACGAAGTTGAAGGCTCTTATGAAATTCCTTCTTGGAATGGTGAGACTATGTATACTGTCACACGTTCGGCAACAGCTTTGAAGGAGGGTATTCAACCTATTCGCATTCGTGCCGGATTGCCAGACTATGAGGTGTACGATGATGTAAAGAAGTTCCGTATTAAAGTAAAACGTGAACGTCAGATTGAGCTGTTTGCAGAGGGGCATCGTTTCTTTGATATTCGTCGTTGGTGTGATGCTCCCATTGAAGAGGCTCTTCCCATTTATGGTTGTAACATCTATTTGACTTCGGAAAATCCGGATAGTTTTCATACACCGATAGAGGTCACTTCGTTGCCTACCATGTTTACTACGAAAATGTGGTTTTGGCCGATCCATCACAATATAATGAAACGAAATATGTGGATGATTCAGAATCCGGGCTGGAAAGATCCGGAATAAACCTACTAAATTTGGATAGAAAAGATGAATAATATATGTAAATTATTGATTGGCATGATGGCGGCAGTATGTTGCACTTCATGTAACAATGAGTGGGAAGATGAGCAATTCAAACAGTTGGCATCTTTCAAGGCGGAGATTAACAATGAAGGAGTAACTTCTACTTATGTACGTTACAAACCAGGAGGAGTGGTGACGTATCAGCTTCCGGTTTTGTTGAGTGGTTCTACAATGAACACACAGGCAAGAACTATCCATGTGGCACTTGACAAAGATACGTTAGATGTGTTGAATTATGAACGTTTCGGTGAACGTCGTCGGGAGCTCTTTTACCATTTGTTGGACAAACAATACTATTCCATACCGGAAACAGTAGAAATGTCTGCGGGTGAATCGGAAGCGCTGTTACCTATCGATTTCACACTGGGAGGACAGAACAATGCCAAACCGCTGGATATGTCTGATAAATATATTTTACCGTTGACTATTCAGAGCGATCCGTCTTACAATTATCAGGTGAACGACCGTTTACACTATCGGAAAGCATTGTTGAATATTATCCCATTCAATGATTATTCAGGTTCGTATGATGGCAGTTTGTTGAAGATATTCTTGGAGAATCAGAAGGATAACTTCATGTTAGCTACTCATAAAGCTTATGTGTATAACGAAAAAACCATTATGTTTTATATGGGGGTTCGTGATGTGAATTACTTAGATCGTAAGAACTATAAGCTGTATGTGGAGTTTACGGATGAACCGCTTAATGAAGGAAGTGAGTTGAAGAAGAAACTAAGATTGTGGACCGATAACGGGGGTGAGGATGGCAATAACTTTAAAGTTGTGTTACTGGGCGAAGGAGACGATGACAGATTTAAGGAAGCTCCTTATTATACGATTGTCGAAGAGAACGATCCTGTGAAGCCTTATTTGAAGCATATTTATATCACTTTGTCTATGGGATACTCATTTGAGGACTATACGCTTAGCCCGGGTAACCGTATGAAGTATAGAGTAGAAGGTACATTAAGTATGCAACGTGACTTGAATACGTTGATTCCGGACGAAGACCAACAAATCGAATGGAATTGATGGGTTGTTGATTGATGAATATAATATTGAGAGGCAGTGTTCAAAATTGGGATTGGGTACAGCCTCTCAAGTTTTTTAGAACTATCAAAACGATTTATTAATGGTTTAGACAGCTCTTTTGGGATAAGGAGCGTAATTAATTTGTTTACATATGAAAAACTACAAAATTCTAAAGAATATTTATATATGTCTGGCTTTGTTGTCAACCGTTTTATTAGTTGGTTGCTCGAAAAGTGATGAAAATCCAACTCCTGATGATCCCCAGCCTTCTGGCAAAGGTAAAATAACATTTAACTTGCATACTCCGGGTGCATTCCTTACCAAGGCAGTAGGTGTTGGTAACGAAAATGGAGGCACTAATGACAAAATAACCTTTTATCAATTTAGCAAAGAAGGTAAGTATGAACGAAGATATGTCTTAGATTATGCGGCTGCTTCTGTAGGTGCAAACGGTGATACAAGGTCATATACTGTAGAATTAGCTTCTTCGACTGGAGGAGAAAAGAGATTCATCATTGTGGAGAGTGAGAATGAGAGCAACTTCCCTAATTTGGGTGTAACAAATACAATCGATGAATTGCTAAATAGTAAGACTGTTGCAGAGAGTGGTAAGTTGAATCCTCCATTTGTTATGTCTAATGTCAAAACAGATGGTAAGGAGTACGTAACAGTTGCCAATGTAGAATCTTCTGACAATCAGGTTGATGTAAAACTTAAAAGACGTGTAGCCAGATTTGATTTGCTGAATGATCCGGCAGAATCGGGATTAGTGATTGATAAGGTATATATTAAGAATAGATACACTCAAGGATTCATCGGTGACGTAAGTGGTAATGCAGGCAATATATCTTCTGATGTTCTGGAAATACCGGCAGCTGATTTAGCTAATGATGGGAAAAGTTTCTATCTTTATCCGACTCAGTTGACTTCAACTCTTGAGCAGAATGAAAAAACAGTTGTATGGGCTACCACTAAACTTGCCAATACCAATACGGAAGGTCCGACTCTTTATCTGAATCTTACTGCTGATATCAATGTGGAGGCCAACTATCTCTATCAGCTTAATACGAAAAAGATAGCCGGTTCTACAGGCTTTGATATCTCAGTAGAAGAATGGAAAGATGGTACTTCAATTGATTGGGTAACGATTGAAGACGGAATCTCTGTAATGGATAACAAAGCTACTATCATTGCTGGTACAGATATTAAAGGGACTTATGTAAAGATTGCAGCTGATGCTGCAATGCCATATACTATAAAACGTGTTGTTACGGATTATAGTTCAGCAGCATTGGACGTTGCGTATGATGGAAGTTTACCGGCATGGCTTACCATTTCTTCATCTACTAAGGATGCAGGTAGTGGTCTTTATCGTCATGAGATTATTTACACGGTGACTGCACATCCTGCGAAGACAAGTCAG
Organism: Bacteroides sp. D2; assembly: GCF_025147085.1. Lineage (NCBI taxonomy): Bacteria > Pseudomonadati > Bacteroidota > Bacteroidia > Bacteroidales > Bacteroidaceae > Bacteroides > Bacteroides sp. D2. The sequence continues at coordinate 1,898,087 of NZ_CP102261.1, forward strand.
TTTGCTATCACACATCTTAACGGAGCCGTTTCAGATGAGAACTTGTTGGTAATCGGGTTTGCCAATCCGTATCCGGGCACTCCGCTGCCTTGTTTGTCAAGAGGGGAGAAACTTTATTCACCGGTACATTGTCGTCAGTCTACGTATCTTGTGCATAATACTGTGGATAAGGCATATTTCTGTGGAATTGAGGGATTTACGTTTAATACTCCAATGAAAGGTAAAACGGGTAATGAAGGGGCGAAGAATCTTTGTCCCGAGGGCTGGACAGCATTGAACAATGTAGAGGCCAAAGAGTATATTTTGTGGGTAGGAGAGCATCTCAAGTCACAAGTAATGGAGTCTGTATATACTTACTGTTGGTCCGAGGCAGACGATGAGGCTACCGATTTGCGTATATTGGCAGGATACCCATACAATAAAGCTACTCCCAATGTGAAAGATTTAGCTTGTTATGGCACTTGGCCAAGCGTGGCTTGGTTGAATATCAATGAGAAAGATCTCTCTATAAAAGACAAAACATTCTATGATTATAATAATTGGGATGTGAAGAAGGATTACGGAATTCCCTACAGATGTATCCGTGATAAAGCCGGTTGGGAATAATTATATGGATTCTCGAAAGGATATATATTCAATGATTAAATTTGTAAGACAATGCTAAAGAATACTTTATTTGTGATTCTTCTAATGATTTCCAGCCTATTCACGGCTTGTGCTGAAGGATATGTAAGTGATGTGCAGAAGGGGGATGACACAAAAGAAATACGTTTCAGTCTGAATATGGAGGGAGGGCTAACGATGTCCTCCACCAGGGCTTCTGTGTCTTTGGACGGAATGAAATGGAAGATATTCTGTTTTGACGATCAATATAATTATCTGTTTGACAAAACAGGAAGTATAGGGGATGTAGCAAATGAAATAAAGGTTTCTGTAACTAAAGGCGTCGTTTATCGATTCCTGTTTTTGTGCACCACAGCCGATAAATTTCCAGAGTTGACATCAGGTAAGACTTATTGGGATTTAGAAGCGTATGCTCCTCAATTGCCGTTAGCTGATCCGATGGCGATGCTTGTCAGTAGAGGTAATGAAAAAGATGGTACAATTCGTGTAGCTGCTGCGTCTGCATCGGTGCAGGTTACTCTTGCTCCGCGTGCATCTAAGATCGTTTTGCAAAAGGATCCGCAAACGGCTTCGAATATTACGGTGAACTCCGTGATTTTTGCGGATGCCGCTTCTTCTGTTCCTTATACTCATATCGAACCTCAACATTACAGTGAATATGAGAATCTTCCGGTAGCAACCCGAAAGACCTATCAGTGTGTGCCCCAAGAGGATGTATGCTATATGCTTCCGGATATGTGTGCCGGAACCTTTGGAGTGAATGCTACGCTGCATATCACTCATCCGATTTCTGGAGAACAGGACGTACGGGTAACGGTACCAGTGGGGCTTGCGCTGAATGTAGGCAGTGGAAAGACTTACTATATTGAAATGTCTACTGACGCAAACGGAAAAGTTGCTGCTACCTGGGCAACACGTGTAGCACCCAAAACGTTGAAACTTGCTACACAAAACTTATGGGGTAAATCGACTTCCGTTGTGTTGGATTACTTCAATAGAATTGATGTGGATGTGCTTTGTGCGCAGGAATGTAGTGGGCTCTCCGAATCTGATATACAGGCTCAGGGGCTTTACGTGCATACTCACTCCAACAATGGACAAGGAAAATGTAGCATTATATCGCGCTATCCTTTCTCGGGGATTACACCAAACAAGTATGGTGCTTATATCGACTTGGGTGAAGGCATTGTTGTACTGGTGATGAACTGTCACGGTGCTTACTTCCCTTACGGCCCTTATCAGTTGAATGGTATCGAGTATAAAGATTTTCCTGCTACGGACGATGTCGATTATGTAGTAAAAGTCAATAAAGAAGCTCGTCAGGGCATGGTGGATAAACTGCTGGAGGATTTTAATTCGTCTACCACTCCTTTTGTTTGTCTTTCGGGGGACTTCAACGAACCGTCATGGCTTGATTGGACGGAAGGTGCCTTGTCAGCAGGCCTTGCTCCTTACGTTGTTCAGTGGCCTACCACCCGTTCTTTGTGGGAAGGTGGTATAAAAGGTGATGCCTACCGGACGATACATCCGGATCCAGTGACGCATCCGGGATTCACGTGGACACCGCGTCCGAGCAAGAAGGACACCAAAGACCGATTGGATTTGACTCTTTATACTTTGTCTCCCAACACCGAGGTGAAAAGTTGTCAGGTGATAGGAGAGAACACAGAAACGTCGGATATCGTTCTTCCTAATTGGGGACCGTTTGAAAATGTATTCGATCACCGAGGATTACGGACAGAATTTGTCTTTACGAAATGACGGAACGGTGTACCGGAATTAGTGAGTCTCCAGACTGTTAATTATTGAGGTCTCGGGTATTAATACCTGTCGTGTAAGGTATTAATATCCGATAATTCAGCTATTAATAGCTAACATGCCAACTATTTGTAATGGATAAACCAATGATTAACCAATGTCTTTTTGTCTGTTGCTAGATAACCTTCAAATAAGCAATATATGGCAGTTTGGGACTCAAATTTCATTTATTGACTTGTTTTTAGCATACCAGACAGGTAGAAAACACTATTTTTGTCCTCATCCGTTTTAGACTTTTAAGATTATATAAACCAATAAATTGTAACGTACGAATATGCACAACATTGCTAAAACCTTTTTCCCGATTTTATTATTACTTTTTGCTGCAGTAGTGACAGCACAGAATGAGAAGAACAATGTCGGAAATGCGCAACGCATCTGGCTTGATTCTGAAATTGGTCATCAGGGCGACTACCAGTGGAAAATGATAAAAGCTGGAGATGCAACAGATCCCGGAGAAAAGATTTCGTTATCCAATTATGCAACTACAAATTGGATGCCGGCCATCGTTCCCGGAACAGTTTTGAATTCTTTGGTGTATAACCAAAAATATCCGGAGCCTTATTATGGAATCAATAATAAGATTGAATCTAAATTGATACCGGATATTTCTGAAACCGGACGTGACTTTTATACCTACTGGTTTCGGACAGATTTTACAGTTCCTCAATCATTCAAGGGAAAAACTGTCTGGTTACAGTTGGATGGTATCAACTACCGGGCAGAAGTATGGGTGAATGGCAACCTGTTAAGCACAATGAACGGTATGTTTATTCAGGATTACATTGATGTTACGGATTTTGTGAAAGTCGGGGAGAAAAACGGACTGGCTATCAAGGTCTATCCGGTAGATGTTCCCGGAAGTGCGAAGCCGAAATCCTGGGGAGCAGCCGGGGAATTCCATAACGGTGGAAACGGTAACATTGGTTTGAATACTACTATGTTGATGACGGTAGGTTGGGACTTTACCTTTATGGACGGTATCCGTGACCGTAATACAGGTATATGGAAAAATATTTCCCTCTATGCTACAGGCAGAGTAGCATTACGCCATCCTTTCGTTAAATCTGAATTGCGAAAACCCGATTATGACCAGGCTCGTGAGACTGTATCGGTTGAAATTATCAATCCATCGACCAGTAACCGGGTAATCAGTTGCAAAGTGAAGGGTGAAATTGAGGGTGAAAATATCACTTTCGAAAAGACCTTCCGACTGATGCGTGGAGAAGAAAAAACGGCAACCTTCTCTCCCGAAGAGTTCCCGCAACTGATTATTAACTCTCCGAAACTTTGGTGGCCTGTCAATAAAGGACCACAAAACTTATATGACTTGAAGCTGACAGTGTCAGTTGATGGTAAAGAATGTGATTCTGTAAAAACAAGATTCGGTATTCGTGAAATAGTCTCGGATAGAAAAACTCCGGATAAATCACGTGTCTTTTATGTGAACGGCAAACGATTATTTATTCGTGGTACCAATTGGATACCGGAAGCAATGTTGAGAACTTCAGATGAACGTACTTATGCTGAATTGCGCTACTCCCGTCAGTCAGGTGTCAACCTTTTAAGAATGTGGGGAGGCGGAATTGCAGAATCTGATTATTTCTTCCAGTTGTGTGATGAATTGGGATTGTTGGTATGGCAAGAGTTTTGGATGACCGGTGATACTCGTCATCCACATGACAAGGCTCTCTATATGAGCAATGTAGAATCTACAGTCAAGCGCATTCGCAATCATCCTTCTTTGGCTTATTACGTTGCTTCCAATGAAAGTACGGAAGTAACGGGTACTCCTGAATTACTGAATAAACTGGATGGTACACGTGGCTTCCAGATGCAGTCCGAATGTGAAGGAGTACATGATGGTAGTCCTTACAAACAGGTAAATCCGATGCAGCATTATGAAAATACGGCCTCTCCCAGAGGAAGCCGTGTAGACGGATTTAATCCGGAATACGGTGCACCTACTCTTCCGACTGTGGAAATCCTTCGGGAAATGATGGATGAAAAAGATCTTTGGCCTATCAATAAAGAAGTATGGGATTATCTGGATGGAAATGGTTTCCATCTGATGAGTACTATGTATACAGACTTGGTGAATAACTACGGAAAATCATCATCCATCGATGAGTTTGCACAGAAAGGGCAATTGTTGGGAGCTATTAATTCGAAGAGTATCTGGGAAGTATGGAACTACAATAAGCTGGATTATGGTGATCGTTTTTGTTCCGGTCTCCTGTTCTGGTATCATAACTGCTCTATGCCTCAAGTGGCTTCCCGTATGTGGGACTGGTCTTTGGAACCGACAGCATCCCTTTATCATACTGCCAACTCTTTAGAGCCATTGCATGCGCAGTTTGACTATTTGAAAAATACAGTGTCTGTAGTGAATGATTATTATCGTGAATTTAAGGATTATAAAGTGATAGCACAGGTTTACGATATTAACAGCAAAAAAGTCTTTGAGGAATCAGCAGTGGTTAATCTACCCTCGGATGGAGTGGTAAACGATGCGTTAACTATTCGTTTCCCGGAAAATATATCTCAAGTTCACTTTATTAAATTGATTCTGAAAGATGAAAAGGGAAAAGATGTTTCTTCCAATTTCTATTGGCGTTCTAATGACAAATATGAAGGAAGCAAAACTTTGACCGGTCCGGCTGCTTCAGGTTTTGAAGATTTGAGTAAACTGAAACAGGCAAAGGTGAAACTTACCTATAAAGTAAGAGAAGACGATAACAATTACTTTGTAGATATTACTTTGAGAAATACCTCCGGGCAGATTGCATTCTTTAATCAGTTGCAATTCCTGAATTCAAAAATGAGTCCGATACGTCCGTCATTCTATACAGACAATTTCTTCTCCCTGATGCCGGGTGAAAAGAAAACGGTAACCATTGAAACCGCAAAAGGAAAGTTGAAAGATGGAGTTGTATTGGCACTGAAAGGCTGGAATATAAATAAGCAGGAATATAAATTGAAGTAGAAAAGTAAGAATATGAATTGATTCTGCTTTCTTTGTTTCAGTAGATTGTAGAATCAATCATTGATATTATAGAGAAATCATTTAATCATTAAAAAGAAGTGAGATGAAACTTAAGTTTATCATAGGTGTAGTCGGTATATTATCAGCATGTGGGTTTACTAATGCACCTTCTTTAGATACTACTCAGGAAGAACAGGATAATAATTGGGTGATTGGCCCATTCCATCGTCCGGAAGGAGTTAATCCTGTCATATCACCGCAGCCGACAGAATTTTATTGTCCTATGCGGAAACAGCAAGTGAAGTGGGAAGAAAGTGATACTTTTAATCCGGCTGCTACTACAAAAGACGGAAAAATTGTTGTACTTTACCGTGCAGAAGATAATTCGGCCCAAGGCATAGGTAAAAGAACCTCACGTGTTGGTTATGCTGAAAGTAAGGATGGGATTGAGATGAAAAGGATGGGCAGCCCTGTTCTTTTTCCTGCCGAAGATAATTTTAAAGATCAAGATTGGCCGGGGGGCTGCGAAGATCCCCGTGTGGCTATGACTGAAGACGGATTGTATGTGATGCTTTATACGGCATGGAATCGAAAAAAAGCGCGTCTTGCTGTAGCTACTTCCCGAGATCTGAAGAATTGGACAAAGCATGGGCTTGCTTTTGATAAGGCATATAACGGTCGATTTAATGATCTTTTCTGTAAGTCAGGTTCTATTCTAACAAGATTGAAAGGAAATCAATTGGTCATTGATAAAGTTGACGGTAAGTATTTGATGTATTGGGGAGAGTATGCGGTATATGCTGCTACTTCTGATAACTTGATTGATTGGTATCCGGTTTTGGATGAGAAGAATGAGCTAATGAAAATTATACAACCTCGTAAAGGGCATTTTGATAGTTTGCTGACAGAATGTGGTCCTCCGGCTGTTCGTACCAAACATGGTATTGTTCTTATGTATAATGGTAAGAATAGTGGTAAAACTGGAGATGCTGACTATCCAGCCAATGCTTATTGTGCCGGACAGCTGTTACTGGATGGTGACGATCCTTATAAAGTATTGGATCGTTTGGATAAGCCCTTCTTTGCTCCTGAAGCTTCTTTTGAGAAGAGCGGACAGTACAAAGATGGAACAGTATTTATTGAGGGACTTGCATATCACAAAAGGAAATTATACCTCTATTATGGTTGTGCTGATTCTCGGGTAGCAGTCGCTGTGTGTGATGATGTAAAGAAGCTGAAGATAAAATAGTAGATTATAAAACAATGAGAATAAAGCTGAATACATATATTGCTTGTATTGCTATTTTTCTGTGTTCTTCTATAGAATGCATTTATTCGCAAAAATTGAAATGGAATTTTGGTTTATCACGTAAGCAAAGTTCCGAAGTGATACCTCATTCAAAATACTCGTTTCAGACAGCTAAACTTAAAGAGAAGGTTATAGAACCCGGAGAATTGAGTCCGCTTTCCGATTGGGAGTATCAACTATCCAAAGGATGGGAAATGATAGAAGGATATAAAGCTAGAGCTGCCGAAAAATCAGTAGTTGCGCAAGATTTAGATACAAGCGAATGGTATTCGGCAACAGTTCCAGGTACAGTATTAACTACATTGGTGGATCAGGGTGTATACCCTGATCCTTATTGGGGACTTAATAATTTATTGATTCCCGATACGCTTTGCCGGATGGACTGGTGGTATCGCAATTCTTTTAGTATTCCTCGTAATAAGAAGGGAGAGAAAGTGAAGTTGATTCTGAATGGAATCAATTATAAAGCGGAGATCTGGTTCAATAGGCAGTTATTAGGAACGATGACCGGTGCTTTTGAAAGAGGTATTTTTGATATAACTCCTTGGGTGGATTATGATAAAAAGAATCTGTTGGCCATTCGTATTCTTCCGCCTAACAATCCCGGTATTCCTCACGAGGCAAATAAGAAAGAAGGAATTGGTCCCAATGGTGGAGCATTGTGCCTGGATGGTCCTACTTTTATCTCTTCAGAAGGCTGGGATTGGATTCCCGGCATACGCGACCGAAACATGGGTATTTGGCAGGATGTCAGAATCAAATTCGGAAATGAATTGGAAATTGTTGATACACATGTGATTACGGATTTGCCTTTGCCTGACACTACTTCTGTCAATTTTATCGTTCAGACGGAGATTTATAATTCTTCTAAAACGACTCGTACTGCTAATTTGCATTTTAATATTGGCGGAGTGTCAGCTGTTTATCCGGTTTCTTTGAATGCAAATGAAAAGAGGATGATTAAGCTGACTTCTAATGAGTGTAAAGAACTGCAAATGAAGAATCCACGTCTCTGGTGGCCGAATGGGTATGGAGAACAGTATTTATATGATGCATCTTTAAGTCTGATTTCATCAGGTAAGGACACGCTTGACGTAAAGAAGATGCGTATCGGTATCCGTGAGTTGGAGTATGAATTGTCTGCATATGAGGATAACTCTCCTATAGTGCGTTTGAACTATAATCCGACTGCTGCTTTGCAAGATGGAAAACCCGCTTTTGATACTGTGAAACGTAAGAAAACAGATAATAAAGTTCGCTATACGAATTACGATGGAGAGTTTGTCCCCTATTTATTAAAACCAGTATCTTCACAAGGAATAGAGTTGATAAAAGATTCACTGATGAAAGAATATATGGTTATAAAGGTGAACGGACAACGGATTTTTTGTAAAGGAGGTAACTGGGGAATGGATGATGGTATGAAGAGAGTTTCCCGGGAACGACTGGAACCTGCCTTGAAGTTGCATAAGAATATGAATTATAACATGATTCGTAACTGGACAGGTGAGAGTACGGAAGAAGTGTTCTATGAGCTTTGTGATGAGTACGGAATGTTAGTGATGAATGATTTTTGGCTTTCGACAGATGGGTTTAACCTCAATCCGCTGGATAACTGCCTGTTCGTTAGAAATGTGACCGAAACAGTACGTCGTTTCCGCAATCATCCCTCTATTGCTTTATGGTGTGCACGTAATGAAGGATTTGCAACCAATGAACTTGAGTACATGTTGGCCGCCACTTTAGCTAAAGAGGACGGCAGCAGGCATTATACAGGAAATTCCCGTTCATTGAATAGTTCAGGAAGCGGACCTTGGCGTTATCAGTTTGATGCAGGCTGGTACTATCGTTCTTTGGCCGGAGGATTCCGATCCGAAGTGGGTACTCCTTCTCTGCCTACGGCTGAAACTGTTCGTGAGTTTATGGCGGAAGAGGATACATGGCCCATTAGTGATGTTTGGTATTATCACGACTGGCATAATCATAGATATGGTAGTAAGACTTTTAGTGAGCTTTATAAGGAAGGGATGGATCGTAAACTGGGACCTTCTGATAACTTGGATGATTTCTGTCGGAAAGCACAATTGATTAATTACGAAAGCCATCGGGCTATTTTTGAAGCATGGAATAGCAAGATGTGGAATGATGCTTCTGGAGTTCTGTTGTGGATGAGTCATCCCGCATGGCCTAGTATGGTTTGGCAGAACTACAGTTCGAATGGGGAAACAGCTGGTGCTTATTATGGCACGCAAAAAGCATGTCGTCCTCTTCATATTCAGATGAGTCTTAATAGTCAGCACAAAGTGGATATTATTAATACTACACTGAAAGAATATCGAAATTTGAAGGTAGGAGTTACTGTTTATGATAAAGTAGGCAAAAAAATACGTTCTTCACAACATAAGGTCGGACAAGTGGCAGCCAATGTGCTGACTTCTGTAACACAGTTGGAAGATATAAAAGGACTTCCTGATTTCTACTGGGTAAAGTTGGTGTTGACAACTAATAGCGGAAAGTTGCTGGATGATAATGTTTATTGGCTCAATCAGAAAGAATGGGACGGAAAGGTCTTGGCTAATTTGCCGGTTTCTTCGGTGAATGTTTCGGTGAAGAACTTCACGAAAAAGGCTAATCATTATGAAGGTAGGCTTATTGTGAAAAATCCGGGACAATACCTGGCCGCTGCAATAGCATTGACATTAAGGGATGCAAAAACAGATGCGGCTGTTCGTCCAGCTTATTTTGATGACGGATATTTTTATTTGATGCCCGGCGAATCTAAAGAAATCCGTTTTCAGGTAGACTGTAAAGAAGGGGTGGATAAGTTGCTTTTGCGGGTGGATGGATATAATGTTGAATCGAAAGATATATTGTTGAATAAATAAAGATTAGGTATTTATGTATAAGAAGGTATTAATATTATTATTTTTTATTCCTTTTCAGTTATTGTTTGCTCAAAAAAGTATGTTGAAAGACTTTCCGGAAGGCTCTACTCCGGAGGAAATAGGTAAGCGATTGGCCTACCGTTTTCTGACAGAGAAACATGCACTCCATATCGGAAAATGGATTGGTTATCCGGAGACTTTTTATTGGAATGGAGCTTTGCGATATGCTTATCTTGCAAAAGATAAGGAACTTATCAATCGTTTGCAAGATAAGTTTGAACCTCTGTTTACCGAGGAGAAAGCGTTGCAACCTATTATGAATCATGTTGATGTGAATATGTTTGGCAGCTTGCCTCTTGAGTTATATCTTGTGACGAAAGATAAGAAATATTGGTATTTGGGGTTACCCTATGCTGATTCTCAATGGAAAGTGCCTGCAAATGCGAAACCGGAGGAAAAGGAATGGGCTGAAAAAGGATATTCCTGGCAAACACGTTTGTGGATTGATGATATGTATATGATTACAATCGTGCAGACTCGTGCTTATAAAGTGACGAAGGATAAAAAATATATTGATCGTGCAGCTAAAGAGATGGTGATGTATCTGGATGAGTTACAACGTCCGAACGGCCTTTTCTATCATGCCCCCGATGTACCTTATTATTGGGGACGTGGAAATGGCTGGATGGCTGCAGGAATGACGGAATTACTTCAGTGTCTGCCTAAAAATCACCAAGACCGTCCCCGTATCTTGGAAGGTTATCGGACGATGATGGAAAGTCTGAAGAAATATCAGAATCCGGAGGGCTTGTGGAATCAGTTGATTGACCAGTCTGACTGTTGGACTGAAACATCCGGATCGGCTATGTTTACTTTTGCTTTTATCAAGGGAGTTAAGAATGGATGGTTGAATGCAGAAGAATATGCTCCTGCTGCGCGTAAGGCGTGGATAGCTTTAGTGTCATATCTTAATGACAAAAATCAGGTGAGAGAGATTTGCGTGGGTACGAATAAGAAGAATAGTAAGCAGTATTATTATGACCGTCCACGCCGCACGGGTGATTATCATGGGCAGGGACCTTATCTGTGGTGTGCTGCCGCTCTAATGGAAAAATAATCGTTCCGGTATTGAGTAGTAGTTGAGGCTTTTGGAGGATATTTCTATTGATTTGGATAATTTTTTTTATTTATAGCCCAATTTGTTTTATCCAATGTGAGGGATGTTCCATAACTTTGGCTCAACAATTTAGTACAAACGGAATCAGACAGGCTGATTCGCAATCATGTTTTATATGAGTTTGAAATATTTACTTTGTGGGATAGCTTTTGTGGCATGTGCCACTATTGTTGAGGCTTTTGATAATGTGCCGGAATCGATTTCTGCATCTATTTCTTTGAAGGTACCAGGAAATGGAGCGAAACACTATCCATTGACTTTTCAGAAATCGCAGAATAATAATGGCACTTATTATTTGGAGAATTCGGAAAAGATGCCGTTGACTGTGTCTCAAAATATAGTAACTGGTAATGATGGATTACGTATTAGTGTGTCTATCACTGCATTGGAAGATATATATTTTAATTACAATCAACAGATGGCAACCGGCTTCCGTCATGATGACTGCCTGTTCTATATGCCGGGGTTTTGGTATCGACGTAATCTGCGTTCACCCAAAGAGGCTCCTTCATTTCATACATCAGATAGTTGGATTGTGAGCGAAGACAGGTTAAGCGCACCTCTCACCGGGATTTTCTGTGAGAAGAAACAACGTTTTATGACTGTCAACAGACTGGATAAATTTGTAAATAACACGTTGGCTACTCATCGCGAAGGTGAGGTTATTCTTTCGGATAAGACTTCTTTAGGGTATACTGGATTTGAAAATAAGGACGGGGTTGCTACTCTTTCTTTCGGCTTTCCCTATCGGGAGGCTCCTAAAAGTTATATCCGTAAATTGACATTAGCTCCGGCTGTAACGGCTTATCAGCATCTTAAAAAAGGGGAGACGATTTTGTTGACTTGGCAAATTACTGAAGGTGAAGCCGAAGACTATTCTGATTTTGTGCGCCATACTTGGGAATATTGTTATGATACATATTCTCCCAAGCCTGTTGACACTCCCTATTCAATTGAATATATGAAGCAGACTCTTAGCCAATTCTTCGTAAGTAGTTTTGTAGATAAATATCCGTTGGTATATAATTCGGGTATACATCTTAGAACAGATGCATGTACAAGTAATGGGCAGGCAGAAGTCGGTTTTATAGGGCGTGTTCTTCTGAATGCATTCAATGCCTGGGAATATGGTTGGGAATGTAACCGGGAGGATTTGAAGGCTAATAGTACTAAAATCTTTGATAGTTACCTGAAGAATGGTTTCACAGAGGCAGGCTTTTTCAAGGAATCGGTAAATTATGACAAAAACTTTGAGGATCCTGTTCATAGTATCCGTCGTCAATCGGAAGGACTTTATGCAATTTTTCATTTCCTGGCTTATGAAAAAGAAAAAGGTCGTAAGCATCCGGAATGGGAACAGCGATTGAAGAACATGTTGAACATGTTTCTGCAATTGCAAAATGCTGATGGTAGTTTTCCACGAAAGTTCCGTGATGACTTCTCGATTGTAGATAAAAGCGGAGGAAGTACTCCTTCGGCTACATTACCTTTAGTCATGGGATATAAATACTTTAAGGATAAACGTTACTTGGATAGTGCTAAGCGGACTGCGGATTATTTGGAAAAAGAACTGATTTCTAAGGCCGATTATTTCTCGTCTACTCTTGATGCGAATTGCGAAGATAAAGAAGCGTCACTTTATGCTGCAACTGCTACTTATTATCTTTCATTGGTTACTAAGGGAGAGGAACATAAACATTATGCTGACCTGACAAAGCAAGCCGCTTATTTTGCATTATCGTGGTATTATTTGTGGGATGTTCCTTTTGCTCCCGGACAGATGCTGGGTGATATTGGTCTGAAAACACGTGGCTGGGGAAATGTTTCGGTAGAAAATAATCATATCGATGTGTTTGTATTTGAATTTGCCGATGTACTTCGTTGGTTATCGAACGAATATAAAGAATCCCGTTTCTCGAACTTCGCAGAAGTGATTTCAACCTCTATGCGGCAGTTATTGCCTTATGAAGGACACATGTGTGGCATTGCCAAAGTGGGTTACTATCCGGAAGTTGTTCAACATACCAGTTGGGATTACGGAAAGAATGGCAAAGGATATTATAATGACATTTTCGCACCCGGATGGACTGTTGCTTCTTTATGGGAATTATTTACTCCTGGGCGTGCCGAGATTTTTATGGAAAGGTAATATAATAAATTAATTTGTAATGACATCTAGAAGAGATTTTCTTAAAAAAGCTGGGTTGATTTCTGCTGCTTTTGCAGTTCCCGCTCTTAATGTGAATGGAAATACCACACAATCCAAAATGCGTTTGAAGAATACCAAGATTGCGGTGGATGATCGGTGGGATGTTATTGTAATTGGTGGAGGACCTGCCGGGTGTACTGCTGCGATTTCTGCAGCCCGGGAGGGAGCTAAGACTTTGCTGATTGAGGCAATGGGACAACTTGGCGGTATGGGAACAGCAGGTATGGTTCCGGCATGGTGTCCGTTCTCCGATGGTGAAAAGATTATTTATAGAGGTCTGGCAGAAAAAATATTCGAGGCATCGAGAAAAGGAGTTCCTCATGAGAGAAAGCAGAAACTGAATTGGGTGAACATAAATCCCGAATACCTGATGCAGGTTTACGATCGGATGGTCGCTGAATCGGGGGCAAAAGTCCTTTTCTTCTCGAGGGTTGCTGCTGTTGAGATGTCAGCTGATGATACGGTAGATGCTATCATTGTAGCAAATAAATCCGGGCTTGTTGCGTTCAAAGCAAAAGTATTTATTGATGCGACGGGAGATGGAGATGTGGCTACTTGGGCAGGTGCTTCATTTAAAAAGGGAGGTGAGGATGGTGTACTGCAAAGTTCTACTTTGTGCTTCTCGTTTGCCAATGTCGATAGTTATAACTACAATCTCATAGGTCCTTCATTGCATACGAGTAACAAAAATAGCCCTATCTTTGACGCGATTAAGTCCGGGAAATATCCATTGATAGGCAGACATTTCAATAGTAATCTGATCGGTCCGGATGTGGTACAATTCAATGCAGGACACATTGATAATGTTGATTCGACCGACCCATGGGCTACTACGCGGGCGATGGCTACCGGTAGACAAATCGCTGAACAATACTTGGAGGCACTGAAAGAACTTCAGCCTAAAACTTTTGGTAGTGCTTTTGTTGTAAAGACTGCCTCCTTGTTGGGGGTTAGAGATAGTCGTCGGATTGAAGGGGATTATACGTTTACTTTCCAAGATTGGCTGGAGCGTAAAACATTTGAAGATGAGATCGGACGTAATTGTTACTATATTGATGTTCATAAACCGGGGCATAAAGAGACGCGTTACAAAAAAGGCGAATCTCATGGAATTCCTTATCGTTGTTTGACTCCTAAAGGTCTGAAGAATCTATTGACCGCCGGACGCTGTATTTCTACTGATGAAGAAGCTTTTGGAAGCTTGCGAGTGATGCCACCTTGTCTGGTGACGGGGGAAGCTGCCGGAATGGCTGCGGTACATGCTATCAAACAGACAAAGAATGACGTTCATAAAATTGATACTGTTCATTTGCGTAAAAGATTAAAAGAGGAGGGACAATACTTCTTATAAATGTATAAAGGAGGAATTTAATGGGATATACCTCTTGACAAATGCTTTTAAATGTTGTATCTTTATAGTCTGAAAAAGAACCTGAACTTTGTAAATAATAGATAAAAGAGTATGAAATTAGTGACTTGAATGGTATGATATGATAACAAATTAAGAGAATAGTTCTAGTATGTGCTAGGAATAGCGGGCTAGATATAAGCAAAAAGGCTGCAGATTTTATGAAATTTGCAGCCTTTTTGTCGTAAAAAATAGAAATATAAAGTTGGAAATCGACTGTTGGAGTTTTTAATAAACTTGAATACCGTTTATAATAAACTACTCAAAAGTTTATTATAAATGTGATATGCGTTTATATATAAATCTGTCCATATTTTTGTATGCTCCTAAACAGCGGCTTGGAACATTCTCTATCGAAGGTAACTATAATAAACAAATCGAAAAGTAATCTAATGATACAAAGTATTCCTTATGCAAAATTCACACGTGAAGTTCCAGTATAAAGCGAGCTCCTTTTGTATAGCCTGTATCTAGCGTCAGACTTCCATTCATCTTTGTGGCAATAAGTGAACAGATTGGTAACCCTAGTCCGTCTCCAGTGGTGAGGTCTTTTACTTCCGTAAAAGGCTTGAAGAGATTTTCCTGTTGTTCTGCCGGAATGCCAGTTCCTGTATCCGTCACGATAAACTGATGAGTATGTGCACCACGTTTTTTGAATTCAAGGCTGATACGTCCTTGTTCGGTGTAGAAGGCTGCATTTTTCAGTAAATAGAGAAGGATACGTTCCAGTTGCTCCTTGTTTGTCTTTACCTGAAGTTTGGGAGCGTTGACTGAAGGAGTAACATCTATTTTTATATGCTCCTTAACCTTATCCATTACATTTTCGCAGAAAGTCCCTACGTTAATTTCTCCTAGTTCATAGAGCTCGGTTAATGAGTTCTCCAAAGAAGACAATTCCTGAATGTCATCACTGAATTTCTTCAGAGCTGCGACTTGTCCCTGCATCTGGCTTGCTTCTTGAGGAGCTTTCTGTGAAAGTTCATTCGCAGAAGTAGTCAATGTATTCAGGGTAGGTTCCATCTGTGAGGATATATTCTGTATGAATTTGGTTTTTAATTCATTGTGTTCATTGGCAATCTTCACGCTTTTCTTCAATTTGCGATTGCCGGCAATAAATTTCAGTAATATGGCAGCCAGTATTACCAGTCCGGCTACGAGGATGACCACAAGAATACACAGACCTATAATAATATACTGCTTGGCTGATAGTGTGTCGTCTTTTTCTTGTATGGTCAATAGACTTTCGTCATATTTTCTTTTCAGTACATTCAGTTCGTCTTGAGCTGTCAGCGCTTTCACAGAATCTGTCCAAACGATGTAGCTTTCATAGGTACGTTCCATCAATGGGGCGTTATTGGCTCTACGGGCGATATCGATAAGGTTCTTGTAGCAATCATTCACTTTGGCATAGTCTTTCTTTTCTTTATATTGGTTGAGCAGTTTACGGAAACAGGCATCGCCTTGTGTATTCTGGTTAAAAGTATAATAATAGTTGGCTTTTGTATATAGCAAAACCTCTGTTAATGAGTCATTCTTGGCAAGGTTAGCGGTTTCTTCCAATTTATTCAGCTGTGTTTTTGCCTGTGCTGGATTTTTAAGTGCCGTGTACATCCGCAACCGCTCCTTGTTCACGAGGAAGCGGAGGTCATAAAAGACTTTCTTCTGATTTTGTTCTCCGGTCCATATAAGTTGATCCATGTCACGACAAAGTTCGAAACCTTCTTTGTAAAAGTTCTCTCTGACGTATAAAGCATTGGCCTGAACACCACATTCTATCGCCTGTGGATAGTTTCCGCGGGTTGCAAATGCTTCGTATGCTTTTTTGAATAAGTAACGCGCTTTGATGTAATCTTTTTGATTGAGGCTACTTTGTGCTTGTTCTTTTAATTCTGTGGCTCTGTCTCGGGGAGTTTGAGCATAAGTCATTATACTCAAACAAAATGTCATTAAAATAGCTATTATCGATTTTCTCATATTAGAATTTATTTATTTGTTACAAATGTAAAACAAATATATGAAAAAAGATAGTGCTGATGATGAAATAATTCTCTTCTGTTTCTATTCATTGTTATTATCCAGCCCAGTTCTCTCTGTCGAGATTCCGATAACTGATAGCCTCTGCCAAATGATTGGGGAGTATTTGTTCTGCTCCTTCCAAATCGGCGATTGTACGGGCAACTTTTAAAATTCGGTCGTAGGCTCGGGCCGATAAATTGAGTCGTTCCATTGCATTTTTTAGCAATGCGAGTCCTTTGGCATCCGGTTGAGCATACATTGCAAGCAGTTTGCTGTTCATTTGTGCATTGCAATAAATTCCGGTATATTCAGTGTATCGTTTTTCCTGCATTTGACGGGCTTTTATCACTCGTTGCCTGATGAGATTGCTCGATTCTCCCTGCCTTTGATCGGAAATCTTATCAAAGGGTACAGGTACAATCTCTATCTGAATGTCGATGCGATCTAATAATGGACCGGATATCTTATTCAAGTACTTTTGAACCTGTCCGGGGCTGCATACGCATGTTTTTGTCGGATGATTGTAATATCCACAGGGGCATGGGTTCATGGATGCAATCAGCATCAGATTGGCAGGATAGCTGATAGTACTTTTGATGCGTGAAATAGTGATCTGGCGGTCTTCCAATGGTTGGCGCAACACTTCCAGCACTCCTCGGTTGAATTCCGGCAATTCATCTAAGAAAAGTACCCCATTATGTGCCAGACTGATTTCTCCGGGTTGTGGAAAACTACCTCCGCCAACCATCGCCACCTGGGAAATTGTGTGGTGAGGGTCGCGGAATGGGCGTTGGGAAATCAATGATGAACCGCGTTTCAGTTGTCCGGCAACTGAATGTATCTTGGTGGTTTCCAGACTTTCACCCAGTGAAAGAGGAGGAAGAATGGAAGGAAGACGTTTGGCCATCATCGATTTACCGCTACCCGGAGCACCTACCATTATTAAATTATGTCCTCCGGCTGCTGCAACTTCTAGTGCCCTTTTTACATTCTCTTGCCCTTTAACGTCTGCAAAATCCAAGTCACAGTTCGTCTGTTGTTGATAGAATTCTTCCCGTGTATTAACAACAGTCGGCTCTAATTCGCGTTCATTATTGAAGAATTCGATGACCTCCTTGATATTACTGACTCCGTATACTTTTAATTGATTGACAACGGCAGCTTCCCGTGCGTTTTGTTGGGGGATGATTAGTCCTTCGAAACCATCTTCGCGCGCTTTGATAGCAATGGGAAGCGCACCTTTGATAGGTTGTATACTTCCGTCCAGACTTAGTTCGCCCATTAACAAATAGCGGGAAAACTTCTCGGAAGAGATTGTTTCGTTAGCTCCTAACAATCCGATGGCAAGAGGCAAGTCATAAGCTGAACCCTCTTTTCGGATGTCGGCTGGTGCCATATTAACTACTATATTGCTAGTGGGCATTTTATAGCCATTTACCAGCAATGCGGAAATAATACGTTGATGGCTTTCTTTGACCGCAGAATCCGGAAGGCCGACGAGATAGAACATACAGCCGCGCGAGCTGTTGACTTCGATTGTGATGAGTGTTGCATCAATCCCTTGAACAGCCGCTCCGAATACTTTAATTAACACGTTTGATTACTAGTTATTTTTTCTTCTTATTGTCTTGTTTTTCCTTTTCTTCAGCAGCAGTGACTACTTCCTCAATTTTCTTCTTCAATTGTTCTCCTTTGAGGTTTTTCGCGAGAATCTTACCGTCTGCCGACAGAAGAATGTTGCTGGGAACTTGCTTGATGGCGTATTGTTTGGCTACTTCGGAATTTAGTCCGCCAAAATCACAGACTTGTTCCCAATTGAGCGTATCACGTTTTATAGCATCCTGCCATTCTTGTTTATCCATGTCAAGGGAGATACCGAGCATGGCTATATGTTTGTTTTTCTTATATTTCTGATAGATCTCTTTTAACTCGGTATTGCTTTGGTGATTGGAAATGCTATCTCCCCATAAAGCCCAAAAGTTGATTAACAGGTTCTTTTTCTTGAAATCTTCTGATGACCGGGTAATTTTCTCTCCTTTTATATTAGATAGACTGAAGAAGGGGGCATATTTGCCTGTCTCTGTTTTCTCTGACAGCGAGATGGCTTCATTGAGTTGTTCGATATACAGCTTGTCTTGCAATATTCCTGTCATGACTTCAATTAGCTTCTTTATTTTGTTGAAATCGGGCGAATCTTTCTGAACAAAGTATTTATCCAACAAGTAGAGGCTGACAAAAGAAGAATGATGCTTCATGATGAATTCTTCAGCTTTTTGCTCTAAATCTTTCTCGGATGGGGTAGGCAGGCTATTTAGTTCTTTCTGAAAGGTTGTAAACTCTTCATTATATATATTACCATTGATATCCAGATATTCCGGGTGATTGATATCTCCTTTTATTTTGATCTGATTTCCTTTGTCAAGGAAGATTGGATATTCTGTCTGATTGTCAATAAGTAAAAAGGCAGAAGTAATGGTGTCTATTGAAGCTGTATAAGAGAATTTATCGTTCTTCGCGAAAATGGTATCTATCCGGTCGAATGATTCGTCCATTCCATACAGATAAAGCGTATCTGTGCCCAGACCTTTGATCTCCCCGGTTATGCTAACCTTCTTTGAAGATTTACCACAACTGCATAGACAAATGATTATGAGGATTAAAATGCTACTCTTTTTCATTGCTTTGATTTCTTTTCTGCGAAAGTACGGTTTTTACAGATAAAAAAAAAGAATTGCCCGTCATTTATAATGACAGGCAATTCTTAATATTTAAAATAGAGTGGTAATTCTCTTATTTAATGATGTTCATGAAATCTGCATTTGTGAAGAATTTAGCAAATTCCAAGTCAGTAGCTGCTTTCTTAGCTAATGAAGAATCTTTAGCAACTGCGCTCTTCAAGCTGCTTGTTACCATAGAAGAATTATTAGTTCTAGCACCTAAAACTGCCATCAGGTAGTCAGTGTAAGCATCAGGTCTTTCTACGTTAGCCAACGTATTTTTAGCTTTATTGTAGTCCTTAGCAAGGATTTGAGCCAAAGCAGCACTGTTAGTCTTAGAGTCACCGAATGAGTTTACTGCTCTTTCGTATTGACCTTGAGCGATGTATAGGTTACCCATAGATTCGCCAAGTTCTTTTGTGCCGGCAGCTTTACCGAAGTATGCTTCTGCAGCAGCTTTGTCACCCTTCATCAAAGAGATCAAACCTAAGTTCATGTTAACTTCAGGAGTAGCATTAACGCTGGCAGCTTTCTTGAAGTAAGATTCTGCTTTGTCAATGTTACCAGCCTGGTAAGCTAATTTACCTAAGTTGTTGTAACCACGGTAATCGTTCGGGAACTGTTTGGTAGCTTGAGTGTAGATAACTTCTTGCTTAGCAGGATCGCTAGTCAGTGTAGCAGCATACAGCAATTCTTCTACGTTCAGTTCAGAAGGATTAGAAGAAGCCAACTTAGCGATTTCTTCGTCAGACTTACCGATGATTTCATAGTTCAAAGTCAAACGAGAACGACGCAATTGAGGAAGAATAGTGTTAGCCAATTCTTTGTATACAGCAGAGATGTTCTTGATTTCGCTTTCTCTTTGAGCAGGATCTTGGTACATTGCAATAACGCGGAGAATCAACTCTTTGTCTTGGATGTTAGATTTAGAAACCAGTTCTTGGAAACCTTCCCAGTCCTGTGCAGTGTATTTAGCATCGATCGGAGCATCGATTTTTGCTTTCTTCAGGTCTTTGCTCAACATCTTAGTTGTGTTGCCTTCACGGTTTTCAGCAAGAGTAGTATTCAAGCTTACACCACCATCAGGAGAAGCGTATGCAGAAACTTCGATGTTGCTGATCTTCTTGTTAGCAGCTTCGTTAACGTTAGCTACTTCTTTGTTGAATTCTTTAGCAGTCTTCAATTCGCTGGAACGAATGTTAGCTTGTTGGATCAAGAACATGATGTTGGCATCGTGTTTTTCTTTGATGATACGTTGGAAAGCGTCTTCGCCCAATGCAGGGTTAGCGTTACCTAATGTATTGTTTACTAATTCAGAAGTAGAGATTACACCGTCAGCTATTTTCACAGCAGGAATAGTCACCACTTTCTTACCGATAGTAGCTTTGAATTCCAGATACAATTCTGACTTAGCCATTTCAGGAACATAGTCAAAAGAAGTTTTCATCGTGTAGCTACCGCCCATCTTGTAAGAGATAGTCTGGTCGTTACCTTCCACTTTTTCACCTTGGAAAGTAGCTGGTTGGCCTTTAGCTTCGCCGCCATTCCATTTCAAAACCGGAGTAACTTCTACAACCGCTTTTTTGTTGAAATACTTTTCAGGAAATTTACCATTGATGGTCGCAGGAACTTTACCACCTACTGCCTCCAGCACTTGCGGAGTAACAGTGAAGTAATCAGCTGACAATTCACCCATTTTTTTGCTGCAAGAAGAGAATAATGCAACAACCATTGCCATGAGTAAAGGCAAGTACAACTTCTTAGTCATTTTAGGTATAAATTAAATGTTTGTAATTGAAATATCGTCAATTTGCCAACCTCCTTCTGCTCACACAGAAAAAGTAACGCAAAGATATTAATTCTTAATATAATTATATAGATAAGGGGGCGATTTTATCATAATTTAATGAAATAACTCCTCTTTTTCTTTCCTATACTTGATATTTCGTGGGTGATGCTCGATAATCTCACTACGAAGCATATTGCGGTCGATGTGGGTATAGATTTCCGTTGTCGCAATGGATTCATGTCCGAGCATACATTGAATGGCTCTCAAATTAGCTCCACCTTCCAGTAAATGAGTGGCAAAGGAGTGCCGGAAAGTGTGCGGACTGATGTTTTTGGTAATGCCCGCTTTTTGTGCTAATTCTTTTATCATATGAAAGATCATAATTCGGGAAAGACCTTTGCCTCTCCGCTGACTGACGAAAACGAAATCCTCATGCCCTTTTTTCACTTCAATCTGGTTACGGTCTGTGATGTAAAGCTTTATTTCATTAATGGCCCGGGGGGAGATCGGTACGAGTCGTTGTTTGCTTCCTTTTCCTTCTACTTTGATAAAGCCTTCATCAAAATAGAGGTCAGATAGTTTAAGGGTGATAAGTTCTGATACCCGAAGTCCGCAGCTGTATAGTGTTTCTAAAATAGCTCTGTTTCGCTGTCCTTCAGCTTTGCTGCGGTCGACGGCGGAGATAATCCGGTCAATTTCCTCCACAGTCAGTACTTCGGGAAGTTTGAAACCTATTTTAGGGCCTTCTAATAGTTCACTGGGATCTGCTTCCAGATAGTTTTCGAGGATGAGGAAACGGAAAAATGATTTGATTCCTGATAAGATGCGGGCTTGTGAACGGGGATGAATACCGATGTCATGTAATCCGGCCGCAAAACGTTGAAGATCGGACAGGCATACGTCCAATACGTTAATCCCTTCCAATGTCAGAAAGCTCATCAGTTTGTCCAGATCCGTCAGATAGGCATCCAGCGTATTAAGAGATAAGGACTTTTCCAGTTTGAGATACTGCTGATACTTCCTGATTATCAGCTCTTGTTGTTCCTTCTTATGCTTTTTTTCGTTGATTTCCATTTCTTTTTTCTACCTTTGCACATTCTTTCAGATACAAAGGTATAAAAAAACAGGATTGCGCGATGAAGATACAAATTATTAATGGCCCGAATATTAATCTGTTGGGTAAGCGTGAACCTTCCATTTACGGAAGCGTTACATTTGAAGATTACTTGGCTGATCTTCGCAAAAGATACGTTGACGTGGAGATCGACTATTTTCAATCGAACATCGAGGGAGAAATGATAGACTGCATACAGCAGGTGGGATTTGATGTGGATGGTATAATCTTGAATGCAGGTGCGTATACACATACTTCCATAGCTTTGCAGGATGCTATTCGTTCTGTGACATCTCCGGTGATTGAGGTGCATATTTCCAATGTGCATAGTCGCGAGTCTTTCCGGCACGTATCGATGATTGCTTGTGCTTGTAAAGGAGTGATTTGTGGCTTTGGGCTAAATTCGTACCGTTTGGCTTTGGAGGCTTTATTGGATAGATAATAAATAAGGTAATAATATATAATAGGTAGAAAGACTATGTTATTGAAACAGACTAAGATTGTGGCTTCCATCTCGGATAGACGTTGTGATGTGGATTTTATAAAACAGTTGTTTGAAGCTGGGATGAATGTAGTGCGTATGAATACAGCGCATGCTAGCCGTGAAGGTTTTGAAGCTTTGATTGCAAATGTACGTGCTGTGTCCAACCGTATTGCGATTTTGATGGATACAAAAGGTCCGGAAGTTCGTACGACGGCTAATGCAGAGCCGATTCCATATAAAATAGGAGAGAAAGTAAAGATTGTAGGTAATCCGGATTTGGAAACAACTCGTGAATGTATTGCTGTTTCATATCCGAACTTTGTGTCTGACCTGAATATCGGTGGTACGATTCTGATTGATGATGGCGATCTGGAACTGGAAGTTATTGATAAGACGGATGGTTATTTGCTGTGTGAAGTTAAGAACGATGCTACTTTGGGAAGCCGTAAAAGCGTAAATGTCCCGGGTGTTCGCATCAATCTTCCTTCATTAACGGAAAAAGACCGTAACAATATTCTTTATGCTATCGAAAAGGATATTGATTTTATCGCTCACTCTTTCGTGCGCAACCGTCAGGATGTACTTGACATACGTGAAATTCTGGATGCACATAATAGTGATATTAAGATTATTGCTAAGATTGAGAATCAGGAAGGGGTGGATAATATCGATGAAATTCTGGAAGTGGCAGATGGCGTAATGGTTGCCCGTGGTGACTTGGGTATCGAAGTGCCTCAAGAACGTATTCCGGGAATCCAGCGTGTATTGATTCGCAAGTGTATTCTGGCAAAGAAGCCGGTAATCGTTGCTACTCAAATGCTCCATACAATGATAAATAATCCTCGTCCGACTCGTGCGGAAGTGACTGATATTGCCAATGCAATCTACTATCGTACAGATGCTTTGATGTTGAGCGGAGAAACCGCTTATGGTAAGTATCCGGTAGAAGCGGTGAAAACAATGACTAAAGTTGCGGCTCAGGCAGAAAAAGATAAACTGGAAGAAAATGATATCCGTATTCCGTTAGATGAGAATAGTAATGATGTTACGGCGTTCCTTGCTAAACAAGCAGTAAAAGCTACTTCTAAGCTAAAAATACGTGCTATTATCACTGATAGTTATAGCGGACGCACTGCTCGTAACCTGGCTGCTTTCCGTGGAAAGTATCCAGTGCTGGCTATCTGCTATAAAGAAAAGACAATGCGTCATTTGGCTTTGTCTTATGGTGTGGAAGCTATCTATATGCCGGAATTGGCTAACGGACAGCAATATTACTTTGCGGCATTGCGCCGTCTGTTGAAAGAAGGCCGTTTGCAGCCTTCCGATATGGTAGGATATTTGAGTAGTGGTAAGGCAGGAACAAAGACCTCATTCCTCGAAATTAATGTAGTGGAAGATGCTTTGAAGCATGCAGAGGAGACTGTATTACCTAACAACAACCGTTATCTTTAATTTTTAAAGAGGTAAGTTTTATGCAGGAAACCGAATCGATAGACGAATATATTTTGCAGCATATTGATCCCGAGAGCGATTACTTGAAATCGCTCTATCGGGATACGCATGTAAAGCTCCTTCGTCCTCGTATGGCTTCCGGGCATTTGCAGGGACGGATGCTGAAGATGTTTGTAGAAATGATTCAGCCTCGTCAGATATTGGAAATCGGAACGTATAGCGGCTATTCTGCCCTTTGTTTGGCGGAAGGTCTGCCGGAAGGTGGACTGTTGCATACGTTTGAGATCAATGATGAACAAGAGGACTTTACCCGTCCATGGTTGGAGAAATCACCGTTTGCCGATAAAATTCGTTTTTATATAGGTGATGCTTTAGAACTTGTTCCGCGTTTAGGTGTTACTTTTGATATGGCTTTTATTGATGGCGATAAACGTAAGTATATTGAATACTACGAGATGACATTGGCGTATCTTTCCGAAGGCGGATATATCATTGCTGATAATACTTTGTGGGACGGACATGTGCTTGAACAGCCTCGTAATACGGACGCTCAAACAATTGGTATTAAAGCCTTTAATGATTTGGTAGCACAAGATGTGCGAGTGGAAAAAGTAATACTTCCTTTGCGTGACGGATTAACGATCATAAGGAAGAAAATAGTAAGTAGTAAATCGTAAAACAGTAAATAACTTATGGAAACAACCAGACAGAATAAGATATCTCGCCTGTTGCAGAAAGAGCTAAGTGAGATATTCCTGCTTCAAACAAAGTCCATGCCGGGTACATTGGTCTCTGTTAGCGCAGTTCGCATTAGTCCTGATATGAGTATTGCCCGTGTCTACCTCAGTGTTTTTCCTTCAGAGAAAGCAGAAGAGATGGTGAAAAATATCAATAACAATATGAAATCCATTCGTTATGAGCTTGGGACTCGTGTACGTCACCAGCTACGTATCATTCCTGAACTGAAATTCTTCGTGGATGATTCATTGGATTATATTGAGAAAATAGATTCATTGCTGAAGTGAAATAACTCATTGCAGAGGTGAACTTCCCTTTTTATATAGCCAGGCGTTATCTTTTCTCAAAAAAAAAGCATAACGCTATTAATATCATATCCGGTATTTCCGTATGTGGGGTAGCCCTTGCTACACTTGCTTTGGTTTGCACTCTTTCCGTTTTTAATGGTTTTCAGGATATGGTCGCTAGCTTTTTTACGGCTTTTGACCCGCAATTGAAAATAACAGTTCGTGAAGGAAAAGTCTTTGATGCGCAGGATAAACGGATTCGCGCTGTTTGTGCACTTCCTGAAGTGGAGGTGTTTACAGAAACACTTGAAGAAAATGCAATGGTGCAATACAAGGATCGGCAAGCTATGGTTGTATTGAAAGGTGTGGAGGATAACTTTGAAGAACTGACTGCTATAGACAGTATACTCTATGGCGCAGGTGAATTTGTTCTTCATGACTCTATTGTGAACTACGGGGTCATGGGAGTGGAACTGGTTGCGACTTTGGGTACAGGTTTGGAATTTGTTGATCCTCTTCAGGTTTATCTACCCAAGCGGAATGCCAAAGTGAACATGGCAAATCCCGGAGCTTCTTTTAATCGTGATTACCTGTATTCTCCGGGTGTCGTATTTGTTGTGAATCAGCAAGAATATGACGGGAAATATATTTTGACTTCTCTCGATTTCCTCCGTGAGCTTCTGGATTATACAACAGAAGTCTCTGCGATGGAATTGAAATTGAAAACTAATGTAAATATTTCATCTGTACAATCCAAAATTGAAAATATATTAGGTGATGATTTTGTAGTTCAAAACCGTTATCAGCAGCAGGCAGATGTTTTCCGTATTATGGAGATAGAGAAATTAATCTCTTATTTGTTTCTCACTTTTATCTTAATGATAGCCTGTTTCAATGTAATTGGTTCCCTTTCTATGCTAATTCTGGATAAGAAAGACGATGTAGTGACTTTGCGAAGTCTTGGAGCCAGCGATAAACTTATTTCTCGGATATTCCTTTTTGAAGGTCGTTTAATTTCTCTTTTCGGTGCTATTTCCGGTATTGTTTTAGGATTAATCCTATGTTTTATCCAACAGAAATTCGGTATAATTTCATTGGGAGGCGGTGGTGGTACTTTTGTTGTAGACGCCTATCCTGTCAGTGTTCACGCTTGGGATATCGTACTAATTTTTATCACAGTTTTAGCAGTTGGTTTTCTCTCTGTATGGTATCCTGTACGTTATTTAAGTAAGAGACTTTTATAGTTAAATGGTAATGTTCTTATTATAGCCACTTTTCTATAATTGATAACTTTTAATTCCTTTTTGTGGTGTTTTATTTTTATATTTGGTATGATACTGCTATATTTGGCTCAATTTTGTTAATTGAAAATAATCTATAAATACTTCTGTGAAACTTGAGAATAATGAAATAAGTAGAATAGTAGACGGTGATGAAATTGCTTTCAACCGTTTTATGGAGCATTATTCTTCGCGTTTATATCACTATACATTTGCGTTACTTGGTCAAAAAGAGTCGGCTGAAGAGATTGTGAGTGATGTTTTTTTTGAAGTTTGGAAAAATAGAAAAAGTCTGGCTGAAATTGGCAATATGAATGCTTGGATCCAGACAATAACCTATCGAAAAGCGATTTCTTTTTTGAGGAAGGAGACTGGAAAGTATGAATTGTCATTTGATGATATCGAAGATTTTACTTTTGAGCCGGTTCAGTCTCCAGCCGAAGAGATGATTAGTATGGAAGAAATGGCTAAAATTAATGATGCTATTCAACAACTTCCTCCCAAGTGTAAACATGTCTTTTTCTTAGCAAAAATAGATGGTCTGCCCTATAAAGACATTGCAGAAATGTTGAATATATCTGTGAAGACTATCAATAACCATATTGCTTTTGCGTTAGATGAAATTTCTAAAAGATTGAATATAAAATCTCGTAAGAACTAATCCTTTTAACTCTCTGTTTATTAGTATTTTGCTTCTTGTATAACTAACTGCTTCTATTTATTCTCTAAGAAAAATGAAAAAAAAATATTTTTGACTAGGAGATTTTTTCTTTAGTTGCGTCTTTATCTATAGAACAACATTAAAAAAGGATTATGAGCTTGAAAGAATACCATCGTCTCGCAGATTTGTTTAGTAAATTGAATTCTCAACAAAAAATTGAGGATGATTTTACTTCTATGCCTGATGGTGAGAGATTGAGATTCTTTTGGGAAAATTGTACGCAGGAAAAGATTGATCCATCTTATATTGTAGAGAGGACTCGACAAAAGATGCGAAAAGATGCTATGAAGCGCAGGAAGAAATACTTCTTAGTTGCTTCAGCTTCTATTGCAGCTTCTTTCTTGATTTGTTTTTCTACAATTTATTTTTTGAGTCAAAATGGGACTACTAATTTAGACTTTCAGGCTATTGCCGAAGAAATGGATAGCCGTTCTGTTCAGGAAGTGACTCTTATTACTTCCAAAGAGCAGCTTAATTTAGATGAAAATGCTTTCATTAAGTATTCAAAAGAAGGAAAGGTTGCTGTTAATTCGCAAGTAATAAAGGAGAAAGAAGAAAAAATTAAAGAAGAGCAAGAATATAACCAATTGCTTGTTCCTGCTGGAAAAAGGGCGAGAGTTGAGTTGTCTGATGGGACTCGATTGATAGTTAATTCTCAATCAAAAGTGATTTATCCTCGTCGTTTTGAAGGGGATATTCGTAAAATTTATGCTCAAGGAGAGGTTTTTCTGGAAGTTGCACATGATAAGAAGCATCCTTTTATAGTGGAGTCTGATGATTTTAAACTGCAGGTGTTAGGTACGAAATTTAATATTTCGAATTATAAAGGAGGGGCAACTAATATTGTATTGGTAGAGGGTGCGGTAGAAGTTACCGATAAGAATGAAAAGAAAGCACGTTTGAATCCTAATGATTTGTTGAATATAGCTAATGGTACAATTGCTTATCAAAAGCAGGTCGATGTAGCAGAATATATTAGTTGGGTAGAGGGAATAATGCTATTGAACGGTAATGATTTGTCGCAAATTATTCAAAGGTTAAGCATTTATTATGGCATACCTATTCAATGTGATCCAATTATTGGTAAAGAAAAAGTGTATGGGAAATTAGATTTGAAAGATGATATAGATGAAGTGATTGAATGCATTCAGCAAACCCTGCCATTCACGATCGAAAAAAGTGATACTAGTATATATTTAAATAAATAATTTTTTTAATTAATCTTTTAAACATGTTTGCCTATGAAGAACAGACAACCATAATGACACAAAAAAATCGGATAAATATTGCCGTATTTACCCGATAGTAATTCCTTAGTTAAATCAATAAATCCAAAATTGTTAACCTAAAAAGAAATTTTTATGGTAAAGAAAACTATTTTTTTACACTTAAAGAAAAGACTTAAGCTTTTTTGCATTATAAACGTCTTTTTTATGATTCCATTTTCTTCATTCGGTACTAATTCTATTAGTTGGAATTCCGAAGAAGATCTATTCTCAGTACAGTATGAGAATGCTACAGTTAAAGATATCTTAGATTATATCGAAAAACATAGTAAGTATATTTTTATTTACTCTGCCAATGTTCAGAAAAATCTGAATAATAAAGTCTCCATTTCAGTTTCCAATAAGAAAATAGATGCTGTATTAAAAGAGTTGTTCTCAGAGATAGGACTGAATTATAAGATGTCGGGAAGACAAATCACTATTTCTGTACCGGATGCTCCTAAAATACAGCAAACTACACAACAAAAGGGTATTAAGGTAACAGGTAACGTTTCAGATGAAAAAGGTGAGCCTTTGATTGGTGTAACAATCATTCTGAAAAATGATTCTACAGTACATGCATTGACAGACATGAATGGTAATTATAGTATTACTGTTCCTGAAAGAAAGTCTGTGCTTTCTTTCCGTTATATTGGTTTTGTTCCTAAAGAAGAGGTGGTTAATAACCGGAAGGTTGTTAATGTACAAATGGTAGAAGATGTTGGTCAATTAGATGAGGTTGTAGTAGTGGCCTATGGCGCACAAAAGAAAGAGTCTGTTGTTGGTTCTATCACGACGATTGAACCTGCTAAGTTAAAAGTTTCTACAACTCGTTCAATAAGTAATAATCTGGCTGGTACAGTTGCCGGTGTATTAGCTGTGCAACGTTCTGGTGAACCGGGATATGATAACTCTTCTTTCTGGATTCGTGGTATTAGTACATTCCAGGATGCTGGACAAAACCCATTGGTTTTGATTGATGGTATAGAACGTGATTTGAATAATATTGATCCTGAAGAGATAGAATCTTTTTCAGTATTGAAAGATGCTGCTGCGAGTGCTGTTTATGGAGTACGAGGAGCTAATGGTGTTATTTTAATTAATACGAAACGTGGACAAGTTGGCAAACCTCGTGTGACTGTAAAGGCTGAATTTGCAGCTACACAACCAGTTAAACTTCCTGAGTATTTAGGCGCAGCAGATTATATGCAGGTCTTGGATGATATTTTGATAGATACAGGGCAACAAGCTAAGTATACGGATCGTATTGCAAAAACTCGTGCAGGTTATGATCCTGATTTATATCCAGACGTGAATTGGATGGATGCAATTGCAAATGATTATGCTTCGAATCAGCGTGTAACAGTAAATATTTCTGGTGGTACAGAGACATTACGTTATTCTTTTGTTGCTGCTGCGTATAATGAACGTGGTATTTTGAAACGTGATAAAAGCTATGATTGGGATCCTACTATTAAATTGCAGCGTTATAACGTGCGTTCTAATGTGGATTTGAAATTGAGTCCTACTACGCAATTACGTTTTAATATTGGTGGATATTTGCAAGATAGAAATTCTACAACGAAAGATATATCTCAGATTTTCCAGAAAGCGTTCGTTGCTGTTCCTCATGCTTTTCCTGCACAGTATTCCAGTGGTCAAATACCGACAACAGAGGAGCCAAACGTTTGGGCATGGGCTACTCAAAGTGGATATAAAAGAAGAAGTGACAGTAAGATTGAAACACTGTTTTCGGTAGAACAAGATTTGAAATTCTTCCTTCCCGGATTGAAAGTAAAAGGAACATTCTCATTTGACAGGTTTTCTTCGGGTACTGTTTCCCGTGGAAAGACGCCAGATTACTATGTACCTGCTACAGGACGTGATGATGAAGGTAACTTGATTATAGCATCAAAATCCAATGGCACTAATTTCTTGGATTATTCAAAAAGCGGTGACTATGGAAATAAGAGTGTATATATGGAGGCTACTTTGTCTTATGACCGTACATTCGCTGATAAACATTCCGTTGCTGCAATGCTATTGTTTAATCGTCGTAATTATGATGATGGAAGTAAGTTGCCATACCGTAATCAAGGGTTGGCAGGACGTGCGTCTTATACCTATGCAGGCAAATATGTAGGTGAATTTAATTTTGGCTATAATGGTTCTGAAAATTTTGCCAAAGGCAAACGTTATGGCTTTTTCCCTTCAGGAGCAATTGGTTGGATTGTATCGGAAGAGGCATTTATGCAACCATTGCGTAAGGTCATATCTAAATTGAAATTACGTGCGTCTTATGGTCAGGTAGGTAATGCTAATTTAGGTGGACGCCGATTTGCATACCTTTCTACAATTACCGATGACTATGATACATTAAACATGTATAAATGGGGATTGGATAGCAGCTATGGCTTGACTGGTATGGCTGAAGGTGAGTTTGCAGTACAAGATTTGACATGGGAGATTGTTAATAAGATGAATTTGGGGGTTGAGCTAGGCTTCCTAAATGGTATGATTGATTTGCAATTAGATTATTTCGATGAACGTCGTAAAGATATATTTATGCCACGTGAGTCTGTTCCGATGACAGCTGGATTTATGAAGCAGCCTTGGAAGAATTTTGGAAAAGTGACTAATCAGGGTGTAGAGGTTTCTTTAAATGTTAATAAACAGTTTGGCAAAGACTTATTTGTCAGCTTAATGGGGACATTTACCTATGCTCATAATGAAATAACAGAAAAGGATGAACCTAGTGCAGTAGTTGGTACTAACCGTGCTGAAACAGGACATCCGGTAGGACAATTAACTGGCTATATAGCAGAAGGTTTATTTACAGAAGACGATTTTGAAGATGTAAGTACAGGTAAACTGAAAAAAGGAATTCCGACTCAAAGTTTTGTAAGTAAATTACGTCCGGGAGATATCAGATACAGGGATGTCAATGGTGATGGTAAAGTGGACGTATTTGATAAATCTCCAATTGGAGGAACAAAAGATCCGGAGATAGTATATGGCTTTGGACTGAATATGAAATATAAGAATTTAGATTTTGGGGCTCTCTTTCAAGGGATAGGTCGTAGTTGGAATATATTAGGATCAAGTATTATTCCGGGTGCTAATAGAGGAGTAACAGGCAATATGTTTACTAATGCAAATGATCGTTGGACTGTAGACAACCCAAGTCAGAATGTATTTTATCCGCGTTTGGATGATGGTATAAATAGTAATAATAACCAACCATCTACATGGTGGCTGCGGAATATGAGTTTCTTACGTTTAAAAAACATTGAACTCGGTTACTCTTTACCAAAGAGTTTGTGGAGAAATACTACAGTTATATCAGGCATTCGTCTTTTCGTGAGAGGAACAAATCTTTTGACATTCTCAAAATTTGATTTGTGGGATCCGGAAGTCGAAAATACTACAGGGGCTGCGTACCCAATTATGAAATCGTTATCTGCAGGTTTTGAAATTAAATTCTAATAATAGCGCATATGAAAAATAGCATATTAAAATTTATAGTACTAAGTATTATTACGACATTTGCTTTTTCTTCTTGTTCTGATTATCTGGATAAGCAACCAGATGACCAGTTGGACTTAGAATCAGTATTTGAGAATAAAAAGAATATGGAACGTTGGCTGGCATATATTTATCGCGGCCTACCTGAATATTATACTTATGATGGTCCCGATGCCATAGCTGATGAACTGATTCCTTCGGTTGGTTGGGAAGCGCAAGGATTTAAAGCCATTCAATATCAAAAAGGTAACTGGACAGCAGACAATCCCGGGGTAATTACTTATTGGAATACTTATCCAAAATATATCCGTTCTGCTTATTTGTTTATTAAACATGCTCACCCATTGGAGGCTGTACCGGCTGAAGAAGTAGACTTTATGAAAGCTGAATGCCGTTTCTTTATAGCTTATTATAATTCTATGATGGCTATAGCTTATGGTTCAGTTCCTATTATTCGCGAGGCTAGTGAAAGTACTTCGGCTGATGATCTGATGTTGAAACAAGAGCCGTTTTATAATGTAATTGATTGGGCAGATCAAGAAATGTTAGAAGCTTCTAAACAATTGCCTGCAACTCAAACTGAAGATAAGAAATATGGCCGTGTGACTTCTGTTGGATGCTTGGCAATGCGTGCACGTATGTTATTGTTTGCTGCAAGTGATTTGGTGAATGGTAATCCCGCATTGGCGAATATAAAAAATATCGATGGAACTCCTATTTTTAATTCTGCACATGATCCGGAACGTTGGAAAAGGGCAGTGGATGCTTGTAAGTTGGTTATAGATGAAGCAGAAGCGGCAGGATATCATTTGCATTATGAATATTTGGATAACGGTGATATTGATCCTTTTCTTTCTTATCAGAATGCAGTCATGAAGAGATGGAATGAAGCCAATAGAGAATTACTGTTTGTCCGTACAATGGATTCTGGTGGATGGTATGATAAAAACTGTATCCCGCGCGGTTTGGGTATTAATGGAGTGGGAGCGATCGGAATAACTCAATCTTTGGTTGATGCTTTTTTTATGAGAAACGGTCAAAGACCTATTGTAGGCTATAATTCGGATGGTTCTCCTAAAATTAACCCTGATGCTAATTATTCAGAGGCAGGTTTTAGTACGCAAAAAGAGACTTATTCTACAAAATGGCAGTATGGTTCCTCGGAAGGAGATCGTAATAAAGATGAAAATGTAGTTGTAGATGCCAATACATATAAAATGTATTGTGACCGGGAACCTCGTTTTTACATTTCAGTATTACATAATGAACAATGGCATATTGGTGGTAAGAGAAATACTGATTTTTATATGGATGGTAAAGATGGTGGTCCTTCTCATGACGCTCCATGGAGTGGTTATCTGGTACGTAAGAGGGTGGACCCATCTGCAAACCCTAAAGAAGGCAGTGGAGATTACAAGAATCGCCATGGTGCATTATGTCGTTTAGCAGAGGTATATTTAAGTTATGCTGAGGCGTTAAATGAATATAGCATTGAGAAGGGGACTTATACTGCTAATCAAAAAGAGATTTTGAGATATGTCAATTTGATTCGTGAGCGTGCGGGTATTCCCGAATATAGTGTTTCATCTGAAGAAGGAAAGATAACAGCTCCATCAGATCCTGTAGAAATGCGTGAGTTAATTCGTCAGGAAAGGCGCGTGGAATTAAATTGTGAATCTGGACTTCGTTTCAATGATCTGCGTCGCTGGAAATTAGCCGAGAATGTATTGGACGGTGATTTTTATGGTATGAATGCTTATATTAAAGTATCCGATGCAGACTATAGAAATAAATATTATACTCGTACTGTATATCAGACACGTAAGTTTATAAGTTATTGGTGGCCTATTCCACAGGATGATATTGATAAGAATTGGAATTTGGTACAAACTCCTGATTGGACGGTCGGGAACCAATAAATAGTTATAATATTAATATATTGAATATAGATATGAAAAACGGATATATATTTAAGAAGAACCTTTTACGGTTCTTCTTCCTGACACTTGCTTCGTGTTTCATGGTAGCATGCAATGATGATGACGATGCTACTAATTTGCTCGATGATCGTACAAGTTTAGTTCTTACTCCTTCTGATTATGAAATAGAACTTAAAGAAGATACTCCGGATGAGGTTGCATTGACGTTAAACTGGACGGAAGCTGCTCCAATAGGCACTGACTATTACATTTCCTATCTTTATAAAATGGATCTGGGAAATAACAGTTTTGGAACAAACACAATGATAAGAGAGTATATTGATGATGATTTTTCTAAAAGTTATACTCATAAAGAATTGCAGAATTTATTGGTGTCAAAGTGGAAACAGCATCCAGGTGATTTAGTAAAGTTACAAGCCCGTATTATCGGTTCTGTAGAAGGACCTAAGTTTGTAAAACCAGAAGTTTCTACAGTTACTATAAAAGTAAAGATGTATTCTGAAAAGACTTTTGTTGCAGATCATCTTTATATGTCAGGAACAGCTGTTAATGGCGAAGATATTGAAATCTTGCCAATGGAAAGTCAACCAAAGCGTTATGTTTCCATTTGTGACTTGAAGGCAGGTAATCTTCACTTCCCGATTGTTTGGAAAGATGAAAATAAGATTAATGCCATTTCACCAGTTGCTGCAGAACAACAGGTTACTGATGGAGCAATGGAAGCTAAAATTAAGGGGATAGATAATGCTGGATATTGGGTTATTCCTGAAGATGGACAGTATCGTGTAGTGGTAGATTTTGAAGCACGTACCGTTACTATAGGTTTGGCTAGCAATTTTATAGAAGCTGATAAGATTTATATTGCTGGAACTTGTGTTAGTGAAGATGTAGAGATGACTCGCACTATAGAGGATGAAAATCAATATGCGTTCCACGCAGAACTGCAAGAAGGTACTATTTATTTCCCAATCTTGTTTAATGGACAGAAAGATATGGCTATTGCTCCGGAAGAATCGGGAGATTTTACCGATGGTACAGCAATGAATATCTCAACAATGAGCCCGGAAGCAGCTGCACTTGCTTATCATTGGAATATTAAGACTGCAGGTGTTTATCGTATTGTGATTAATATAAATACTAAGAAAATTACCATTTACTCCCCCGAAACAGATCCTAAACCAATGGTTGTTACGTGGACATGGAACAATAATACGGTGACTACTACTATTGAAAGAGTCTTTATTTGGGGACCATACGATGGATGGGCTAAAGATGGCACTGGTGATACAGGATTCACGATGGCTCATTCTATGGCACCTAGTTTGGCAAATCCTTATTTGTTTATAT
The DNA here is from genome assembly GCF_025147085.1 of Bacteroides sp. D2. Classification (NCBI taxonomy): domain Bacteria; kingdom Pseudomonadati; phylum Bacteroidota; class Bacteroidia; order Bacteroidales; family Bacteroidaceae; genus Bacteroides; species Bacteroides sp. D2. The sequence continues at coordinate 1,933,178 of NZ_CP102261.1, forward strand.
ACAAAGGGGAGGAGTTACCCAGAAAGAATTCCATTAAAGATAAAGATGGAAATGCACATCCGGGTGGATTGAATTTTAAAGTTGGACCGCAAAGTGCCGGTTGCTATACCTTTGGCTCAACAGCAGATGCCATCAGAGGATCTTATGATGGTTGTCTTGATATTGCAGAGAGTGACTACAATCAAAAGCAGACTGTAGTCGGAGGTCAAGCTAACAATCGCTATGCATTCTTTAGTGTACCTGTAGGAGTTAATTACATAGAATTAAATATTAAAGAACTGACAGTATTCTTTGATAAGAGATAATCAAACAGGATAAAATTAAGAGTGCTATATCAATCTTGTGATTTTTATATGGATAAAGAGAACAATGATATAGCACTCTTTAAAAATCAATTAGTAGTATGGTTGTAAGAAAGATTAGTTATTATAGGGTAATTGTGTCTCTCTGTCTGTTTGTATTCCTTTTATCTCCCGCTTTTGGAGACGAGAATTCAGCCATTTCATTAGATAAGGAACTATCAGAGAATAGTATAGTTACTATTCAACCTGATTCTATGCGTATTCTCCATAACCCACTTACAGGATGGGTGCTCTATGCAAGTATGGGAGTGGATGCTGCGGATTTTTGGGCACAGTATGACCATATATATATTCCTGAACTGGGACACAATGTTAGCGTGACAGATTATGCTCATACGCTTTATATTCGTGCTAGCTGGACAGATTTTAATCCACAGGAAGATGTATATGGTTGGAAAATTGATTCTAATTTAAGAGCATATATTGAAGGAGCTTATCAGCGAAATATGCGTTTGGCATTTCGTGTTGTTGTTGATAGTCGTGACAAGAGAACAGAATTTACTCCTCAATTTGTAAAAGATGCCGGTGCAAAAGGGTTTATGAATAAAGGTAAATGGTCACCTTATTCTGACGATCCTGTTTTTCAGAAGTACTATACTAAATTTGTTAAAGCCTTAGCTGCAGATTTCAATAATCCTTCGAGGGTTGAATTTATAGATGGATTTGGGCTTGGGAAATGGGGGGAATATCATACAATGATTTATTCGACAGGTGATGATACCCCAAAGAAAGCAGTTTTCGATTGGGTTACAGATATATACTCTCAAGCTTTTGATAAAGTTCCAGTGGTAATTAACTACCATAGATGGATTGGTGCAGGAAAAGATTGGGTAGATGATGAACATTTTGCTGCTGACAGTGAAGAAATGTTGGAAAAAGCAATCAAGAAAGGATATTCATTACGCCATGATGCATTTGGTATGACAACCTATTATGGCAGTTGGGAGCGTAGGTTTGCAAAAAAATACCGTAATATATGCCCCATTATTATGGAAGGTGGTTGGATTGTCAAATCACATAGTTATTGGCAGGATCCTAGAGGATATCGCAAGAATTCAGACGAGGACGTAAGACGCGGTGAGTTTGACGACAGCAAAGAGGCACATGTCAATATGATGGACTTTCGTTTTGGCGATACAGAGTCTTGGTTTAAAGATGCTTTTGATTTAGTGCGTCGATTCCTTCGGGAAGGCGGGTATAGGCTCTATCCTAGTGAAATATCTTTGCCGTTAGAAGTTTCTGAAAAAGCAACTCCGACTATTAAACATTGCTGGAACAATCTGGGATGGGGGTATTGTCCTACTAATATTCCGCAATGGAATCAAAAATATAAAGTAGCTTTTGCTTTGCTTGATTCTGAAACGAATGAAGTGCGATACACATTTGTAGATATGAATACAGATTTATCCAAGTGGATAAAAGGGAGTCCCACCGAATATGTATTTAAACCTAATATGTCCAAAGTTGAGAAAGGTACTTATGTTTGGGCTGTGGGCTTAGTTGACCGGAGTAATAAAGAACTCATAGGGCTGGATATTGCCGCAAAAGGTGATATATTGAATTCGGGGTGGTTAAAATTGTCGAAAGTAAGCATAAATAAATAAGAGCTATAGGTATGAAGATCAATTTTCAAAATATGTGCAGTTTGAGAAAAATAAGTTGTGGGCTTATTTTTTCTATGGCTATATCATTAGTCGCTTGCGGCAGTGATAATGATGAAGGAGGCGATGATAATGGTGATGATGGTTTGGTAGAAGATACTTCTATTCCAGGGAACAGCATTATCACTGTAAAGCAGAATCGAAATATCATTTTGCATAATCCTCTTTCCGGTTGGGTATTATATGCGGGTATTGGTGATGGTTTATCTTCCACATTTTGGCAGGATTATGATAATTTCCCATCATCAGAAGGTACTGTAAAGGTTTCTGATTATGCAAATACCTTATACCTTCGTGGTGCTTGGGCTGATTTTAATCCTGAAGAAGGAAAATATGCATGGAATTCCGATTGTGATACTCCTTCGGCTAAGCGACTGAAGATGTTGATAGAGGGGGCCAAACAAAGAAATATGAAATTAGCCTTCACTTTTGTGGTGGATAGTCGTGATAAGCACTATAATTTTACTCCGAATTTTGTAAAAGAAGCTGGCGCGAAAGGGTATGAAACACAAACAGGTTCAGTAAAAGTATGGTCTCCCTATCCGGACGATCCTATTTTCCAGAAATATTATGAAAAATTCATTAGGGCTTTGGCTAAGGATTTTAATGATCCCGATAAAGTTCAATTTGTAAGTGGTTCAGGATTTGGAAAATGGGGAGAATATCATAGTGTATGGTACTATCAGGTACGTGAGTTGGGTAAGCCGGAGCTGCCGACTCGTGAGGCTGTTTTTGATTGGGTTACCGATTTATATTCTCAAGTATTTGATAAGGTTCCTGTGTTTGTAAATTATCATCGTTGGATAGGTACAAGTAAAGAATGGGATGGCAATAATTATGATAAGGATACTGAAAGATTAATAGGAAAAGCAGTAGCTAAAGGATATTCATTACGTCACGATGCATTTGGTATGAAAACTTATTATTCTACCTGGGAACGCAATTTTATAGCTAAGTGGAAGTATCTGGTTCCTGTAGTAATGGAAGGTGGCTGGGTGAAAACCTCTCATGGAAACTCGATTCAGGGAGATGGATATGCTAATTATGCGGAAGTACGTCAAGGTGAGTTTGATGAGGCTAAAATAGCCTGCGTCAATATGATGGATTTACGCTATAATTCAGACTTGCATAATGGAGAAACTTATTCATGGTTTAATGAAGCTTTTCAATTAGTTAAACAATTCTGCACAGAAGGAAGCTATCGCTTATTTCCTGATAGAATTTCTTTGCCTACAACAGTCTCTAATGGTAAACAGATTGAAATAGCGCACCGTTGGAATAATTTTGGTTGGGGATATTGTCCGACAAATATTCCCCAGTGGAAGAATAAGTATAAAGTAGCTTTTACTTTATTGGATACCAAAAATGATAAGCCTATGTATGTATTTGTCGATGGGGAGCCGGAAGCTTGTGATTGGGTGAAAGGTGCGGCTAAATCATATACGTTTACAACCCAGGTTGAAGGAGTAAAGGCAGGTAAATACATGTGGGCTGTTGGTATTGTTGATACGACAAAACAGAATGAGATTGGGATTCACCTTGCTGTGAAGAACAATGTAACATCTGCCGGATGGTTGAAATTATTTGAAGTTACCGTTCGGTAAGTCATAATCAATAGGTACGAGATACATTAATTATTGGAAATTGAAATCAAGTAATCTTGGTTTACTTGATTGGTGAGGGCTTTCCAGGCTTAGTTGGGCTGTTGGCAGGTCATAGTTCTCTGGCTCGTTGGGGATATATATCCAAGGTGCTAGCCATATATATGCAACATATTGGATCTATATATCCAGCATGTTGGGCATATATGTCCAATAAATAGATTCTAAGTGGTTGGTACTTAGTTAAATGATAAGTGCATTGAATGGCTGGAATAAGTATCTGCTTACGTATTGCTTGATATACATTTGAAAAATAGAAATAATAACTAATCGACGAAAACATAGATGAGAAAAAAAGTTTTGATTTGGGGAATGTGCCTATTGGGAGTCACACATTCTCTTTCGTCAAAAGATAAAAATAGTATTCCTTTATACAAGGATGCCAAAGCTCCAATTGAAAAGCGTATTGATGATCTGATATCGCGTATGACATTGGAGGAAAAGGTTTTGCAGCTAAACCAATATACATTGGGACGAAATAACAATGTGAATAATGTTGGAGAAGAAGTAAAAAAAGTACCGTCAGAGATTGGTTCTTTGATTTACTTTGATATAAATCCCGAGTTGCGTAATAGTATGCAGAAAAAAGCGATGGAAGAATCTCGTTTGGGTATTCCTATCATTTTTGGCTACGATGCTATTCATGGATTTCGTACTATATACCCCATTTCGTTGGGGCAGGCCTGTTCCTGGAATCCGGGATTGGTAGAACAAGCATGTGCGGTATCTGCACAAGAAGCCCGTATGTCCGGGGTTGATTGGACTTTTTCTCCAATGATCGACGTGGCACGTGATCCTCGATGGGGACGTGTAGCTGAAGGATATGGTGAAGACCCTTATACAAATGGAGTGTTTGCTGCAGCTTCGGTGCGTGGGTATCAGGGAGATGATATGTCAGCAGAGAATCGTATAGCTGCTTGTCTGAAACACTATATTGGCTATGGTGCCTCGGAGGCTGGGCGAGATTATGTTTATACAGAAATTTCAGCTCAAACTCTTTGGGATACTTATCTACTGCCCTATGAGATGGGAGTGAAAGCAGGTGCAGCAACATTGATGAGCTCTTTCAATGACATCAGCGGAGTTCCTGGGTCAGCTAATCATTACACAATGACTGCGATATTGAAAGAACGTTGGAAACATGATGGCTTCATTGTGTCTGACTGGGGGGCTGTGGAGCAGTTAAAGAATCAGGGATTAGCCGCTACAAAGAAAGACGCTGCTTGGTATGCTTTTAATGCGGGGCTTGAAATGGATATGATGTCTCATGCCTACGATCGTCATCTGAAAGAGCTTGTAGAGGAGGGTAAGGTAACAATGGCACAAGTTGACGAATCAGTCCGTCGAGTATTGCGTGTAAAATTCCGTCTTGGTTTGTTTGAACGTCCTTATACTCCGGTTACCAATGAGAAGGATCGTTTTTTCCGTCCGCAAAGTATGGCGGTTGCCGCTCAACTGGCAGCAGAATCAATGGTACTGTTGAAAAATGACAATCAGATATTACCCCTTACAAACAAAAAAAGAATTGCCGTAGTAGGTCCAATGGCCAAAAATGGTTGGGACTTATTGGGTTCCTGGTGTGGACATGGAAAAGATACGGATGTGGAAATGCTCTATGATGGGTTGACTGCCGAGTTTGGAGGAGAAGCCGAATTACGTTATGCAATGGGGTGTAAACCGCAGGGCAATGACCGTTCAGGTTTTGCTGGAGCATTGGACGTTGTTCGTTGGTCTGATGTAGTAATTGTTTGTTTGGGTGAGATGCTTACCTGGAGTGGTGAGAATGCTTCTCGTTCTACGATTGCTTTGCCGCAGATTCAGGAAGAATTAGTAAAAGAACTAAAGGAGGCTGGTAAACCTATTATATTGGTGCTTTCTAATGGACGCCCCTTGGAGTTAAATCGCATGGAACCTCTTTGTGATGCTATATTGGAGATATGGCAACCGGGAATAAATGGTGCGCGTTCAATGGCAGGAATTTTATCCGGGCGTATTAATCCTTCGGGAAAACTGGCCATCACTTTTCCGTATTCAACAGGGCAAATTCCTATTTATTACAATCGTCGTAAAAGTGGGCGTTGGCATCAGGGATTTTATAAAGATATTACTAGCGATCCATTTTATTCATTTGGGTATGGTTTGAGTTATACAGAGTTTCAGTATGGTGTTGTTACTCCTTCAAGCACAACTGTGAAACGTGGTGAAAAGCTTTCAGTAGAAGTGACGGTAACCAATGCGGGAAAACGTGACGGTGCTGAAACAGTGCATTGGTTCATCTCTGATCCTTATTGTTCAATTACTCGTCCGGTGAAGGAATTGAAGCATTTCGAAAAGCAATTTATCAAAGTTGGTGAAACAAGAACTTTCCGTTTTGATGTTGATCTGGAGCGGGACTTGGGGTTTGTTGATGGAAATGGAAAACGTTTTTTGGAAGCAGGAGAATATAATATCTGGGTACAGGATCAGAAAGTAAAAATAGAATTGATAGACTAACAATATTTGAAATGAGAAAGATAATAACAACTATTGGCTTGTGCTTGTTGATGATGAATACGCTTGTTGTAGCACAAGAGATAACGCCAGAAGTGGAGCAACGCGCTAGGAAGATTGTATCCAGAATGACTTTGCAAGAGAAAATAGAGTATATCTCCGGATATACAAGTTTTTCCCTGCGTGCAATTCCCCGTTTGGGAATACCTGAAATCAAATTGGCGGACGGACCGCAGGGAATCCGCAATCATGCACCGAAGAGCACTCTTTATCCGTCCGGTATCCTTTCCGCTTCTACTTGGAACCGGGAATTGCTCTATAAATTAGGGCAAGGCTTAGGTCAGGATGCCAAGGCAAGAGGAGTTAATATCCTGCTTGGACCCGGAGTGAATATCTATCGTGCTCCGTTGTGCGGACGAAACTTTGAATACTTCGGTGAAGACCCTTATTTAACAGGCGAGACTGCCAAACAATATATCCTGGGCGTGCAATCGGAAGGAGTCATTGCCACCATCAAGCACTTTGTCGCCAACAATCAGGAATGGAGCCGTCATCATGCCAGCTCGGACATAGACGAGCGTACTTTGCATGAAATTTATTTTCCGGCTTTCCGCAAGGCCATACAGGAAGCGAATGTGGGTGCCGTAATGAACAGCTACAATCTTCTGAACGGCGTTCATGCCACTGAACATAAATGGCTGAATATTGATGTCTTGCGCAATCTTTGGGGCTTCAAAGGTATTCTGATGTCGGACTGGACTTCCGTATATTCTGCTGTCGGAGCGGCTAACGCCGGACTTGACCTCGAAATGCCCAAAGGGCGTTTCATGAATGCCGATAACCTTATCCCCGCCATTAAAACCGGTACGGTGACCGAAGAAACCATCAATCTGAAAGTACAACATATCCTGCAGACATTGATTGCTTATGGTATGCTGGATAAGGAACAGAAAGACAGTCGTATTCCGTTGGATAATCCTTTTTCCCGCCAGACTGCTTTAGAACTGGCACGCGAGGGGGTAGTATTGTTGAAGAATGAAGATAACCTACTACCGTTAAAAGGAAAAACAGCCGTAATGGGGCCTAATGCAAATTTGATTCCTACCGGTGGCGGCAGTGGTTTTGTCACTCCTTTTTCTACCGTCACGGTGGCTCAAGGCTTGAAAGATTTGAAGAAAAAGAATCTGGTGCTATTGACGGATGATGTGATTTATGAAGATATTGTCCATGAGTTTTATACTGATGCAAATCGTCAGGTGAAAGGTTTCAAGGCTGAATACTTCAAGAACAAGACGCTTTCGGGGCAACCGGAAGTTGTACGTACGGAGTCTTCTGTTGATTATGACTGGGGATATGGTGCCCCGTTGGACGGTTTTCCGACAGATGGCTTTTCAGTCCGTTGGACGGCCTGCTATGTTCCACAAACAGACGGTCAGTTGAAACTCCACATAGGTGGTGATGACGGTTATCGCTTGTTTGTGAACGACAAGCACATTACAGGTGACTGGGGAAATCATTCTTACTCCAGCCGTGAAGTTGAACTTCCGGTTGAGGCAGGTAAGGAATACCGTTTCCGAATTGAATTCTTTGATAATATATCTTCGGCAATCATCCGTTTCAACGCTTATAGCCTTAATGAGGCGAAACTTCGTCAAGGACTTGCTAAAGTGGACAATGTAGTTTTCTGCACAGGCTTCAACAGTAACACGGAAGGCGAGGGCTTTGACCGTCCGTTTGCTTTGCTTCGCTATCAGGAATTGTTTATCAAAAAGATTGCCTCCATGCATCCAAATGTCGTGGTTGTGCTGAACGCCGGTGGCGGTGTGGATTTCACCAACTGGCATGATGCCACAAAAGCTATTCTTATGGCCTGGTATCCGGGACAGGAAGGCGGACAGGCGATAGCTGAAATCCTGACCGGCAAGATTTCTCCAAGCGGAAAGCTACCGATTTCTATCGAAAAGAAATGGGAAGATAATCCGGTGCACGGTAGTTATTACGAGAACTTGAAGGCAGAGATTAAACGTGTAGATTATTCCGAGGGTGTCTTTGTCGGTTATCGTGGATACGACCGTTCGGGAAAAGAACCTTTCTATCCGTTTGGCTACGGATTGTCCTATACCACTTTTGCTTATAGCAATATGGTTGCGGAGAAAACGGGTGAACATCAGGTTACAGTTAGCTTTGATATAGAGAATACAGGTAAGATGGACGCCTCGGAAGTGGCGCAGGTGTATGTGCATGATGTACAGTCCTCTGTACCCCGTCCTCTGAAAGAACTGAAAGGATATGAAAAGGTATTCTTGAAGAAAGGTGAGAAGAAGCGGGTTTCTATAGTGTTGAATGAGGATGCATTCTCTTTTTACGATATGAATCAGCATCGGTTTGTAGTGGAAAAAGGAGATTTTGAGATTCTTGCTGGTCCTGCTTCCAGTCAATTGCCTTTAAAGACTACGGTTAAGTTGTAATGACCAAATCATAAACAAATAAATAGATAATGAAGAAAACACTTTTATTGGGAGTATCTCTGTTATGTTCCATTTTTATAATGGCAACAGAGATTCCTTTTCAAAAAGCAGAAATTAAGTCTATCATGAGAAAAGTTGCGGATTGGCAAATTGCCAATCCGCATCCCGCTCCTGAACATGACGACCTGAACTGGCCGCAAGGTGCTCTCTATGTCGGTATGGTCGATTGGGCTGAACTGGCAGAGAAAGAAGACGGTGATGATACCTACTATAAATGGTTGACCCGTATAGGTCGTCGGAATTGTTGGCAGCCGGACAAGCGGTTTTATCATGCTGATGACATTGCCGTGTCGCAATCCTTTTTGGATTTATATCGCAAGTATAAAGATGAAGCGATGATTGTCCCCACACTGGCTCGTACAGAATGGATTATCAATCATCCTTCTAAAGGCAGTTTCAAATTGGTGGAGGGAGACTTGAAAACTTTGGAACGCTGGACTTGGTGTGACGCCCTCTTTATGGCTCCCCCTGTATATGCCAAGCTGTATATGTTGACTGGAGACAAGAAATACATCAAATTCATGAACCGTGAGTATAAAGCGACTTATGATTACTTGTTCGATAAAGAAGAAAATCTCTTCTACCGTGACTGGCGCTACTTTGATAAGCGTGAAGTTAATGGCAAGAAAGTCTTCTGGGGACGTGGTAACGGTTGGGTACTCGGTGGCTTGGTTGAAATATTGAAGGAGTTACCCAAGAAAGATAAGAACCGCAAATTCTATGAAGAACTGTTTGTCAAACTGGCTACACGGGTTGCCGGATTGCAGCATCCCGATGGCTTCTGGCACGCCAGCCTGTTAGACCCTGCTTCTTATCCGTCACCGGAAACCAGTTGTACGACTTTTATAGTGTATTCCATAGCTTATGGCATCAATGAAGGTTTATTGGATAAGGAAACTTATCTTCCTGTGATGATAGAGGGATGGAAGGCATTAGTATCGGCAGTGGGGCCGGATGGGAAACTAGGCTATGTACAGCAAATCGGTGCTGATCCGAAGAAAGTGACTCGTGATATGACGGAAGTTTATGGCGTCGGCGCTTTCTTGATGGCGGGTAATGAAATCTACAAAATGGCAAGATAATTTGTGTCTTTATGGAGAGGATTTGTATCAAAACTAAAAAGCCTGTTCTGTAAAGTTCAGGTGGTAGCTGTTAAGTGTAGAAGAGCTATATCAAACTCTGTTTTCAGAGTGATGATGTAGCTTTTCTCATTCTTGGGGGGAATATGCTAATTGATAAAGAAAGTTAATATTATGTAGCTCAACCTATATAACATACAAGAATTCTGCGCCTGTAAATATATAAAATAGTAATCTAATTAAATGGAAGACTTGGAAAGAGAACTTTTGTTGATTTCCAAAGGGGATGAGCTAGCTTTTAATAGTTTCATGAACCGATATTCGAAGAGGTTATACTATCATGCCTTTGGTATTCTTAGTAATAAGGAAATGGCTGAAGAAGTGGTAGGCGATGTTTTCTTTGAAGTGTGGAAACTACGTAAGACGCTTTTGGAAATAGCCAGCATGTTGAGTTGGTTGAATACGATTGTCTATCGTAAATCAATCTCTTATTTGCGCAAGGAGGCAAAGGGCAATCAAGAGATATCTTTTGAGGAGCTTCAGGATTTCTCTTTCCCTGATATGCAAACTCCAATGGACGATATGCTTTCGCGTGAAGAAATACGGTGCTTGAATGAAGCAATCAATAGTTTGCCGCCCAAGTGCAAGCATGTATTCTTTTTGGCTAAATTGGAACAAATGCCTTATGCGGAAATCGCGCATATGTTGCAAATCTCACTTCCTACTGTGAATTACCATATAGGATATGCTATGAATGCTTTGAGAAAGAGACTTGTGAACGGATGATTAGAAAAAAATAGCACTAAAAGAAAAAAATAGAATTTAAACCTATAGATAAATCTAACCTTTGCGTCTTTATAATTAGAAGGGAACTTCTCATGAGAAGATAATAAAAGGGAAAAAGATATTGAAAGGATAAAAAGAATTGAAGATGGATAAAGATATTAATGATTACACATATGGGGATTTGCAGGGCGACATTAAACTGAAGTCGTTTATAGAACATAGTACCCCGCCAGAGATAGATATCTCCGGCATTAAGAAAAAAGCTTTTCTGAAAATGCATCAACAAGAACGTAAATCCAGACAGCGACATGTTTTGATGTATATTGGCTCAGTAGCTGCTACGCTACTTCTTTTAATAGGTATAAAATATATAGTTACAGAGAATGCAATGGACGGTTTGTTCCGCATGGAAGTTACGGAATTGATGGCAGATGTATATGATGAAGAGGTAGAGGTGCCTGTCGGCGAAAAGATGACGCTGATGTTGGCTGATGGCACAAGGATCGTAGCCAACTCGCGTACAATTGTCCGTTATCCCAAACGTTTTGATGGCGAGTACCGTGAGGTATATGTGAAGGGTGAGGCTTACTTCGATGTGGCACACGATGCAGAGCATCCGTTTCTGGTTCATTCCGATAATTTTAGAGTGAAGGTGCTTGGAACAAAATTTAATGTGAATAATTACGATACTTCGGATTCGCAAGTAGTGTTGGTTCAAGGAGCCGTAGAACTGAAAACGACAAACAATGACCGGGTTCGCATGAAACCGAATGAATTGGTGAGTTTGCAAGAGGGTAGTTTCGCCGAGAAACGGGCAGTGAATACGGACGAATACACTTGTTGGATGCAGGGTATGATTAACCTTGATGGTGAAAGTGTGGAGTCTGTAGCTCAACGGCTCAGCCATTATTATGGAGTGACTATTTTGTTTGACGATGGGATGTCGGCAGATAAATTTTACGGCAAACTAATGCTTGGTGATCGTGTGAGTGAAGCCTTGCAGTCCATTGAAACCATGACGCAAACTCGTATGGAAATTCATGGTGATACGATCTATTTAGTAAAGAAGTAACTGATTTTTTTCGCAGTTGCTACTGACTGAAATAATTACATAAAAACTTATTGTCAACCAATTTGTAATGCCTTTATAGCAAGGTAGAGGAGACTTGTATGCCTTCTCGTAAGGAGAAACAATGCTTTTTAATACCATTGGAAAATATGAAAAGATACACTTTGTTACGTACATTTATGCTTTTTATGCCCGTTTTAATACACTGTGGATGGGTTTCAGCGCATGCGCAATCAGCTATGCTTAAAGGAGTGAAGGCACTTGGTCAAACAGTATATTTTGAGCCTGATACTACTTCTGTACTCAAAAATCCCCTAACAGGTTGGGTGATGTATTTGGGACGTGCATGGGATGAAAACTTTTGGCAAACTCACCATTATGATGCTATGCCCGTAAATGGTGGGGATTCCACTGTTCGCGTGAGCGATTACGCCGGTACATGTTACATTCGCATCAATTGGAATATGCTTGAGAGTAAAGAGGGAGATTATGTATGGAACGATCCGGACTCACGTATCTATAAATTGCTTGCTTCGGTGCGTGAACGTGGTATGCGACTGGCTTTCCGTATCAATGTAGACAGCCGCGACCAAGGACAGAACACACCTCTTTATGTGAAGGAAGCCGGTGCGAAAGGTTTTCAAGATCCTAATAATCCCCAAATATGGTCGCCTTATCCTGACGATGCTGTGTTTCAACAGAAATACGAAAAGTTCCTTCAAGCCTTTGCTGTTGCTTTTGACGATCCCGATAAAGTAGATTTTATTGATGCTTATGGGCTTGGTAAATGGGGAGAAGCACATGGCGTGAAGTATAATAACTACTCAAATAAAGTAGAAGTATTCGAATGGATTACCGATACCTATGCAAAAGCTTTCAAACGTGTGCCATTGGTGATAAACTACCATCGTTTGGTGGGAGATACCATCAGCTGGGCAGAACCACACCCTGATAGTAAAAGATTGCTCGAAAGAGCCATTGCCAAAGGATACACCATTCGTCACGACGCTTTTGGCATGACTGGTTACTATGAACAGTGGGAAAAAGATTTTGCCCGTGCTTACCGCTTTCGCTTGCCCATCATTATGGAGGGAGGGTGGATTACCGGAGCGCACCACCGTTACTGGATTGATCCTAGTGGCAAGTATCGCCAGGGGCATTCGGAAGATGTGCGCTGGGGCGAGTACGAAGAAAGCCGTAATGCCCATGTCAATATGATGGATCTTCGCATTGGTGATGAAGTAGCCTCGTGGTTTAATAGCTCTTTCGATTTGGTGAAACGTTTCGAACGTGAGGGAGGATACCGGCTCTATCCCACTGAGGTCAGTTTTGTAAATAAAGCCCGTTCAGGCGAGCGTGTGAGCGTGCAACACAATTGGCGCAATCTGGGTTGGGGATACTGTCCTACCAATATTCCTCAATGGAAAGGAAAATATAAAGTCTGCATCGCTTTGATGGATGCCAATCATAACATTGTGAAAAAACAGCTTGCAGATGAGGCTGATCTCTCAACTTGGGTACAAGGGCGTGATGGTCATTATACCACAACAGTCAATTTGGATGGACTTCAAAAGGGAAACTACACTTGGCTTATTGGTTTGGTTGATACAACCAAAGCATGCCAGCCGGGCTTGAAAATGGCGGTCGACAAGAATCTTTTATTTGAGGGATGGTGCAAAGTCGGTAAACTTAAAATCAACAACTAACTGGTAGATTACTCATAAATCGTTATGCAATAAATATTAATTATTAATCTTATATTATGAATCGAAAAACAATCACAACTACGGTGGTAAGCTTAGCAAAAGCTTTCTGTTTGGCTGGACTACTGTCTGTGCCCGCTTATTCTAGCGCGTCGACTGTTTCGTTCGAAAAGGTAAATGGGATGTATATCCTTAAAGCCGAAGATTCGACAGTGAAACAAGTGTTCGACTACATTGAAAAACATAGCCAATATGTTTTTGTCTATGATCAACCTGTAAAAGATCGTCTCAACAACAAAGTGAACATCGAGTTGAAAGGAAAGTCGATCGATGCTATTTTGACGGAAGTATGTCGGCTAGCCGATTTGAAATATACCATTCAGAACCGTCAAGTAACCATCACTGCTAATCCTTCTAAAAAGGCTACTACTCAAGTGAAAAAGGCGAAGCGCATCTCTGGTCAGGTAGTCGATGCAACTGATCTTCCGATGATTGGTGCTACGGTTCGTGTGAAAGGTAGTGATGCAGCTACTATCACCGACCTTGATGGTAAGTTTCAGATAGACGTTCCCGAGGGTAGCGAATTGCTCATTAGCTATGTGGGCTTTGTGGATAAAATCGTGCGGATAGATAGCAAAAATATGTATGCCATAGTAATGGAAGAAGCTAGCAGAGTGCTCAACGAAGTAGTTGTTATCGGTTACGGTGTGGTAAAGAAGAAAGACCTTACCGGTGCGGTGGCAGCCGTGAAGGGAGAAGAGCTGGTGAACAAGCGTACAGCCATGCTTTCCAATGCATTGCAAGGATCACTCTCGGGTGTGATGGTGACGCGTAATAGCTCTGCTCCCGGTGCAGGAGCCGCCTCTATTCGTGTGCGTGGTATTACCACTATGGGTGAATCGAGCCCGTTAGTGATTGTAGACGGTGTGCAGAGTTCGCTCGACTATGTGAATTCTAATGATGTAGAGAGCATATCTGTATTGAAAGATGCTGCGGCTGCCAGTATCTATGGCTCGAAAGCTGCTGCTGGTGTTATCTTAGTTACTACCAAGCGCGGTAACGATACCGGTAAAATCAATCTGAAATATAATGCTGAATTTGGTTGGGAAATTCCTACCAAACAACCTAGTATGGTGGGAGTCACTCGCTACTTGGAGATGAGCAACGAGTTGAAATACAACGATAACCCTACTGGTGGTTTTTTCCAAGAATATACGGCTGACAAAACCAAGAATTGGGTGAAGTATAATGCTACTGATCCGAACAACTACCCCATTACCGATTGGACTGATATGATTTTGAAGTCAAGTGCTCCCCGTATGACTCATACTCTCTCTGTATCAGGCGGTAACAAAGCGGTAAAGTCGGTAGCTACCCTTTCGTATGACGAAGTAGACGGTCTTTATGACGGTCGTGGTTTCCAACGCTACATGTTCCGTTCGAACAACGACTTTAATATCAATGATAAACTTAGTGCTCAAATAGACGTAAATATCCGTCATGCTAAGAGTACTGCCACAAACTATGATCCCTTTGATACCATGCGTAAAATGCCCGCCATTTACCCCGCAACCTGGGATGATGGTCGTTTAGCTTCGGGTAAGAGTGGTGCAAATCCTTATGGATTGCTTGTAGCCGGTGGTAATTCGGTAGCTCATAGTACGCAGGTGGCAGGTAAAGGCTCGCTAACCTTCAAGCCTATCAAGGGACTAAGCATCTCGGGTATCGTATCTCCTTTTATCAACTATCAAAAGAAGAAAGCGTTTAAAAACTCATGTGGATACACCTTGCCCGATGATCCCGAAACCTTTGGCGGTTATTTCGACTCCGGGAGCACTTGGACTACCAATTCGCTCACAGAAACTCGTAACGATGATTATAATGTCACTAGCCAGGCAATTGCCAACTATATGGGAACCTTTGGCAGTCATAATCTCACAGTAATGGCCGGTTTCGAAAACTACTATATGAAGAGCGAAAGTCTCGGTGCTGCGCGCGATAAATATGAACTGACCGGTTATCCTTACCTCAATATCGGTTCGGAAGATTTCCAAACCAATAGCGGTACAGGTTCAGAGTATACTTCAAACTCTGTTTTTGGCCGTGTTATTTATTCGTATGCCGATCGTTACCTGTTCCAGGCTAACGTGCGTCACGATGGTAGTTCACGTTTTGCCAAAGGTTATCGTTGGGGTACTTTCCCTTCATTTTCAGCTGGTTGGGTAGCGAGTGAAGAGAAGTTCATGAAGAACCTCAAGTGGGATTGGCTCTCATTCTTGAAGTTGCGTGGTTCGTGGGGTATGTTAGGTAACGAACGTATCGGCAGCAACTACTTCCCCTACATTGCTCTGATGAGTTTTGGTAATTCACTTTTCTATATGGCTGATGGAAGTGTAGTTTCTGATAAAACTGCTCGTCCTGCTGTGTTGGCTGTAGAAGATATTACTTGGGAAACGACTACCAGTACTGACTTAGGTCTGGATGTCAACTTTTTGAACAACCGTCTGCAGTTTCATTTCGATTACTATTGGAAAGAGACCAAGGACATGTTGCTGAATATTGAAATCCCTTACTTCATGGGATATAACAACCCTAGTACGAATGCAGGTAAGATGTCTACTCATGGTTATGATATTGAAGTGGCATGGAACGACCAGATAGGAGATTTTAAGTATGGTGTAAATGTGAATTTCTCCGACTTCCTTTCAAAGATTGATTATATGAATGATGGTGAGCAAATCAGCGGTGGTAAGATTAAACGTGCCGGCGTGCTCTTCAATGAATTCTATGGTTATGTGTGCGAGGGCATCTATCAAACTCAAGAAGAAGTGAACAACTCGGCTCGCACTAGTACTACCGTTACAGTTGGTGACTTGAAGTATCGTGACATCAGTGGTCCCGATGGTGTACCCGATGGCGTAATCAGTCCCGAATACGACCGTGTACCTTTGGGTAACTCACTGCCTCGTTTCCAGTATGGTGGTAGCCTTAACGCTTCGTACAAAGGCATTGACTTCAGTCTTGCTTTCCAAGGCATTGGCAAGCAAAATTCTTACCTCTCTACTTCTATGGTACAACCTTTGCGTGATAACTATGGTAACGTACCAGCCATTCTCGAGGGTAAATATTGGAGTCCTTTCAATACTACTGAAGAGAATTTAGCAGCCAAGTATCCCCGCCTTTCGAATGTGTCGAAGAGCAATAACTATGCTACCTCTAACTTCTGGATGTTCAACGGTTCATACTTCCGTTTGAAGAATATCACATTAGGCTATACCCTGCCTAAGAGTTGGACACAAAAAGCCGGTATAAACCGTGCCCGCTTCTATGTGAGTGGTAGTGACCTCTTTTGTTTGAGCAATTTCCCTAGTGGTTGGGATCCTGAAATGGGTACATCGGATTATCCTATTACCACCTCTTTAGTAATGGGTATACAAGTTAACTTTTAAATAAATAGGAATAGAATATGAAAACAAAGATATTATTAGCCGGAATGTGCCTGAGTCTTGCTGCTTGCGAGAGCATGGACTTGGTACCCAAATCGCAAGGTAATACCGAGTCTTGGTACACATCCGAAACAGAATTGCGTTTGGCTTCCAATGATTTCTATATTTTAGGTTATTGGCAAGAACCTCTTAGCTCATCCGAACAATGGTCGGACAACACAACCTATCGTCAGACGAACCGTAACCCGGGAAGTGGTGGAACCGTGCTTGATGGAACCCTGAACGGCCAGCAGTATGAAGTATATGCTTTGTGGCAGCAATCATTCAAACTTATTGCCCGCACCAACACAATGCTCGAAAATATTCACAAGGCAAAGGGTGCTGTGACCGAGGAAGTTTATAATCGTTATGCCGGTGAGGCTTATTTCTGTCGTGCCTGCAAATATGCTGAACTGATCTTCTTTTATGGTGATGTGCCCTATCAGGAAGAGACTATAACCATTTCCGAAGCTTTGCAACGTGGTCGCAGACCTAAAGCGGAAGTGATTCCTTTGGTGTATGCTGATTTCGATAAAGCCATTGCCGGTTTGCCTGAAAGCTATGGAAAAGACGAAAATATCCATCCTACCAAAGGAGCAGCCCTGGCTATGAAAGCGCGCTTTGCCCTCTATATGGATGATTATGAGATAGCTGCACAAGCCGCCAAAGCTTGTATGGATCTTAAACTCTATTCTTTGGAACCTGACTATGCTAAACTTTTCAAGCAGAGCACCAAACTGAATGACGAGAAAGTGTTCGTGATACCTCGCTCCATTGAAAACGAAGTGATGCTCGATTCCTGGATTGTGAAGAACGGTCTTCCTCGTAATGCCGGAGGATATGGCTCATACAATCCCTCATGGGACCTCTTGGCCTCATATCTCTGTACTGACGGGCTACCTATTGACGAATCACCGTTGTTTGATCCTCGCAAGCCTTTCAAGAACCGTGACCCGCGTTGTACAATGACCATCGTTGAATTCAATACCGAGCACTGTGGTTTCGAATACGACCCCAGTCCTGCAGCTAAAACTGTAATGAACTATACCACAGGTAAGACACAAAGCAACCAAGATACCCGTATCGTGAATCAATATAGTTCATATACAGGATTGTTGTGGAAGAAAGGTATTGATGCTACGTGGACAGTAGACCAAAAGGTAGAACAAGACTATATCATAATGCGCTATGCTGACGTACTGTTGATTTATGCTGAAGCCATGATAGAACAGAACCTGATTGACGACAGCGTGCTGAAAGCCATTAATATGGTACGTGCTCGTGCTTATGGTGTGAATGTAACAGCTACTGATAGTTATCCTGCCGTGACCACTACCAACCAAACCGAACTGCGACGTGCCCTGCGTATAGAGCGCCGCATGGAGTTTGCTATGGAGAACCAACGCCTGCAAGACTTGATGCGTTGGAAATTGGCAGGAAAAGCATTGAATGGTTACAATTACATCATGCTTATTGACCCCACAGAATTGCTGAACAATATCGTGAACAAGAACCTCTGGTTCTGGGGAATGACTCCGCAAATCGACGAAGATGGTTTAGCAGACTTTGCAGCTCTCTTTAATGCCGGTTATTGTTCGCAGGGTGCTAAACGCATCTTCCCCGAACGCGAATATTTGTGGCCGCTGCCTACACATGATGTGGAGTTGTGTCCCAACTTGTTACCCAACAATCCGGGTTATTAATCCTATAAACTATTACGAACATGAAAACAATGCATTTATATAGAAACCTTGGAATGGTGGCTGTGGGAATGATGAGCATGCTTGCCACCTCGTGCGAAGAGGAGATAGACAATACTGCCTCACGCAATCAGTCGGAGATTGAGTTGACTCCTTCGGGCGAATATATTAAGCTCGATGAAAGTAAACCCAACGAGACAGCTTTTACACTGAAGTGGAGCACCGCTCACAATTTTGGTGAAGATTATATCACAACTTATAAATACGAGATGCAGCTTATCGGTAGCGATGTTGCAAATATCAAGGAATTTGATGATGATGGTGAATTTCTTCGCTCGTACACCAACAAAGAGATGCAGGATATATTGGTCGATTACTTCGGTCTTACCACCAGTACCATTGGCGAAGTTCTTTTTACTGTTACAGCCAACTTTGAAGGTCCCCGTCTTATGGTGCCCGATATTGCTACTGCAACGGTGAAGTTCAAAACTTATGGCCCCAAACAGTATAAAGCTGATAACCTTTATGTGGGAGGTACTGCCGTAGGCGATGATAATATTAAGATGACGCTGAAAGACGAGACAAACAGAATTTATAGTTACGAAGGAGCTTTGGTTGCCGGTAAGATAAACTTCCCCGTTGACTACGCCGACGAATTGAATGCCATTGGCCCGGAAACCGCCGATGCCCCCATCACCACAGGTGAAATGGCAGGCGTCATATCCGATCGCGCTGAAGCCAATTCGTGGTTAATTCCATCTGCAGCTACCTATCGTATCACTGTGAATATGAGTAAACAGACGGTGAAGATAGTAGAAGCTGGTGCTGTAGTTGAAGCCGACCAGATATTCCTGGCTGGTAGTGCCGTAGGTGGGGAACAGATTGAGATGGCTCAAGCCCTCGAAAATGACCAGATCTATGCTTGGCGTGGTGCACTGAAAGCTGGTAACCTTTACATCCCGCTCACCTTCGAAGGTGAACAAGCGATGGCCATTGTACCGGAAATAGCTGATAGTCATGACATCGAAGATGGTCAATTGTCAACATTCGGACAAGTACTCATTAGCAAAGTGGATAAACAATATTGGACAATTCCGGCCGATGGAACTTACCGCATTGTATTGAATAAGGAGGAGAAATCTATTACCATCTATTCGACCGCTACCGATCTGAAACCACTCACCGTATCGTTCAACAATACCGAACTGGGGAAAAACCCATGGAGTCAGGAAGTCAATGTACTGCACATGTATGGTGGTTTCAATAGTTTTGCTTACGATTCGGGTATTGATGAAGAAACCGGAAAAAGCTTCAAGTACTGTCAAGTGAAGTATAATCTTATTCAGAGTGTTGCCAATCCGAAAGTATTCGTTTATAAAGGTGATGTATTGCCACGTAATGAATATAAGGATAATTATGGGAAGACAAATGCCGGTTGGGTGAACTTCAGCACGCTGCGATATGCTAATAACGGATGGTTCGTTGGTTCTACTGCTGATGCTGTTCGTAATAGCTACAATGGATACACCACAGTAACAGCAGGTAAGATAGAAGGAGCCGTAACAGGTCAGGGCAATAACCGCTATGCTTATTTCCTCATCCCGGAGGGCTGTAACTATGTGGTAGTGGACCTGGAGAACAACACTGTACTCTTTGATATTAAATAAATCCAAAATGAAAGAATAAGAGGTGGAACTTTTATCACTTCACTTCTTATTCTACCTTTAAATGATAACAATAAACGAGATATATTTTATGAACAAAATAATAAAAAACAGCATCAAGACCTTGTCGATGTGTCTGCTGGCTACTACGCCTTTCATTGGCACTGCTTGTTCAGACGATGATGCCCCTATAACCGATTATAGTTGGAACATTGAAGGCAACACGACCGTCAATATCATGCCTGAACGCTACCAACTGCAGCGTAACCCTATGAGTGGATGGGTCATTTACGCGGGTATTGGAAGTGGTATGATGATGGATTTCTGGGATCTTTATGATAACTTCGAGTCGTCAGAAGGTACTGTGAAGGTATCTGACTATGGCAATACGCTCTACGTACGTGGTCTTTGGAGTAACTTTAATCCTGAAAAAGGCAAATATGTATGGGATGAAAGTGTACAGACCGAACCTGCCAAGCGTTTTCGTATGCTGGTGGAAGGAGCTAAAGAACGAAACTTGAAGCTCGCCTTTACCTTTGTGTGTGATAGTCGTGACAAACATGAAGATGCCTGTCCCGATTATGTAAAAGAGGCCGGTGCTGAAGGATTTACCACTACTACCGGTAGTGTAAACGTATGGACACCTTATCCGGACGATCCCATTTTCCAGAGGGAGTATGAAGAGTTTCTTACTGCTTTTGCAGCCAAATACAATGATCCTGATGTCACTCAATTTGTGAGTGGTTTTGGATTAGGCAAATGGGGCGAGACTCACACCCTGAAATACTCTACAGGTGATGAAGCTCCTAGACAAGCAGTATTTGAATGGATTACAGACGTAATGTCACGCCTTTTCACTAAAGTGCCTATCATGATTAATTATCATCGCTGTTTGCTTAGTGGCAAAGAGTTTAGTGATACCGATACCGATGTAGCTGCCGATATGGTGAAACGTGCCGTAGCTAAAGGCTTCTGTTTGCGTCACGATGCTTTCGGCATGAAGCAATATTATAAGGATTGGGAGCGTGGCATCAGTACTACCTATCATGGTATCGTACCTATTACTATGGAAGGTGGTTGGGTAGAATCATCACACGGTGGTTCTATTGCCGGCGATGGTTACAAGAATTTTGCCGAGGTGCGCCAGGGAGAATATGATGAAGCCAAGGGTGGTTATGTCAACATGATGGACCTCCGCTTTGATACCAACGTGAACAAAGGTGAAACTCATTCTTGGTTCAATACAGCTTTCCATTTGGTGAAGGAGTTTATTGCCGAAGGTGGTTACCGTCTCTATCCCGACCGTCTGTCTATTCCTACTATAGCTCGTAGTGGCAGTAGTGTATCACTTACTCACCGCTGGTCGAACTTGGGTTGGGGTTACTGTCCTACCAATTTGCCGCAGTATGGTGACAAATACAAACTTGCTATCGCTCTGCTCGATAAGAATACAGAGGAGCCCGTCCGCATCTATATAGAAGACAAAGCAAACATTGCCACTTGGATGAAGGGAGCTCCCAAGACTTACACTACTAATATCAAACTCACTGATGTAGCCGCAGGGAATTACATTTGGGCAGTAGGATTGGTAGATACTACCAAAGAGAATGCCATTGGTATCTTAATTTCAGCCCGCGATGAGTATCAAACCTCCAAAGGTTGGGTGAAAGTGGGTGATATAACTATTCAATAATTAAAAAACGCTGTGCTATGATGAAAAAAATCTTACTGACATGCATAGCCGTAGCCTGTAGCCTTGTGGCTGTAGCCGGAGAACTGCTCATCGAAGCAGAAAGCTTCAGCCAGCGAGGCGGCTGGGTGCTCGACCAGCAGTTCATGGATCAAATGGGTTCACCCTATCTCATGGCACATGGCATGGGTATTCCTGTGGCCGATGCTACGGCAGAAATCAATATTCCCCAGGCGGGCACTTACTATGTATATGCCCGCACCTACAACTGGACTTCACCTTGGACCGATGCCGAAGGACCCGGAAAGTTTCGTCTGGCTTTAGGTGGTAAGTTACTGAAAACTACGTTGGGACACACCGGTAATTCCTGGCAATGGCAGTCCGCCGGTAAGGTCGTATTGAAGGCAGGTACTATTACCCTTGCTTTGAAAGACCTTACAGGTTTTAATGGTCGTTGTGATGCCATCTATCTCACGACTGATATGAATGCGCAACCCACTGCATGGGGCGAGGCAGAGACAGCTGCACTTCGTGCCCGCTTGCAACAACAACAAACGGTGCCCACCCATCAGTACGACTTTGTGGTAGTGGGAGGAGGCGTAGCCGGCATGTGTGCCGCTACGGCTGCTGCCCGGTTAGGTTGTAGGGTGGCATTAGTGAACGATCGTCCTGTACTGGGTGGTAATAACTCGTCGGAGATACGTGTACACCTGGGTGGTATTATCGAAAAGGGACCCAACGAGGGGTTAGGTCGTATGATACGCGAATTCGGTCATGAACGTTCCGGTAATGCCCAACCGGGTGACTATTATGAAGATCAGAAAAAGGAAGACTTTATAGCTGCCGAAAAGAATATCACCCTTTATGCTTCGCAACGTGCTGTGGCCGTAAAGATGCAGGGTGATCGCATAGCATCAGTCACTATTCAACACATTGAGACAGGTGAACAAACGGAACTTACCGCTCCTCTTTTTAGTGACTGCACTGGCGATGCTACCATAGGCTACTTAGCCGGTGCCGATTGGACTATGGGACGTGAAGGCCGCGATGAATATGGCGAAAGTCTCGCTCCCGAGCAGCCCGACTCGCTAGTGATGGGCGCATCGGTACAATGGTATAGCAAGGACATGAAGAAGAAGACCTCTTTCCCCCGCTTCGAATATGGTATGCGCTTTGGCGCTGATAATTGCGAGCCTGTAACTATGGGCGAATGGAAATGGGAAACAGGAATGAACCGTAATCAAATCACCGAGGCTGAACGCATACGC
This sequence comes from Bacteroides sp. D2, assembly GCF_025147085.1. NCBI lineage: Bacteria > Pseudomonadati > Bacteroidota > Bacteroidia > Bacteroidales > Bacteroidaceae > Bacteroides > Bacteroides sp. D2. Next base: position 1,956,324 of record NZ_CP102261.1, read on the forward strand.
GACTATGGACTTTTGGTGGTATATTCCAATTGGAGCTATCTGAAGAATCACTATGCGGATCGTAAAAAGTATGCCAACCGTTCACTCGATTGGGTGGCGTATGTTTCCGGTAAACGTGAATCTCGCCGCCTTCTGGGCGACTATGTGTTAGCACAAGACGATATAGACAAAAATGTGGCGCACGAGGATGCTTCGTTTACTACCACTTGGAGTATCGACCTCCACTTCCCCGATAGCGTGAACAGTGTGCGTTTTCCTGATAATGAATTCAAGTCGGCAACGGTGCATCGTTGGATTCATCCTTACGCTGTCCCTTATCGTTGTCTTTATTCGCGCAATGTGGATAACCTTTTTATGGCAGGTCGTAATATGAGTTGCACACACGTAGCCTTGGGTACGGTGCGTGTGATGCGTACTACTGGTATGATGGGCGAAGTAGTAGGTATGGCAGCCGGACTCTGTCATAAGCATGGCGTAGAACCGCGTGATATCTATCATCATCATCTGCCCGAATTAAAGCAGCTTATGCAGGCAGGCTTGGGCAAACACAATGTACCCGATAACCAACGTTTCAACGAACCCAACAAGTTGTTGGAGGCTCCGGCTTACATCAAACCGCAGACAAACTATGAGTAAAAAAAGTATTATCACGATATTTCTCTCAACCATATTGGGATTGCCGCTTTGGGGAGGACAACACTATTATGCTTTCTTGAAAGGTGATACACTACGTATGGGCAATAACTACATGGAGCGTACCATGCTGTGGAATAATGGTACACCTGTCACCATTAGCCTCACCGATAAGCAATGTGGAAAAATAATTCCGGCTCAAGGCAAAGAGCCCGACTTCTCGATTGTGAAAGGCATCCCTACTGCTGCTACTTTCACTGTGAATGAGATTCCAACGAATGGTATACATGCCAGCTATCTGCAAGCCACTGTGGCTTGCACCATCGGTTCTCTAAGTATAGAACGTCGCTATCGCATTTATGCAGACTGTCCCGCCATTGCCTGCGATACCTATCTGAAAGGACAAATAGAACTTTACCAGAATAAAGATGACAATCGTTCTAATGCCGATCGTAAAAATATAGAGCACACAGCCGATATGACTACGGGGGTGAAAACTCCGACGATCGACAGATTGCAACTCTCCGGTAATCATTGGCGTGCCCGTACGGTAGAGTTCTTCGACTATACTGATTGGAACGACAATCTGGTGACAGAACGTACCTGGCTTCCTTACCGTCGCAATACCTATCGTGGTAATCTGCTTTTTGCTCACGATGTGGCTACCCGGCAAGGTTTCTTTTTCTTGAAAGAGGCTCCTTGCAGCAGTACTCAATTACATTATAATGGTTCCGACTTCGTGGCCGACTTTAGCGATTTTATGGTAGTGGGTCTGGGCATTGCATCTGATGATGTGAAACCGGATAGCTGGACTCGTGTTTATGGATGCGTTACCGGTGTCTATACCGGAGATGAACAAGAAGCACTAACAGCATTGCGCCTTTATCAAAAACAACTGCGCCACCACACCGCCGCACAGGATGAGATGATTATGCTCAATACCTGGGGCGACCGTAGTCAGGATGCTAAAATAGATGAGGCTTTCTGTCTGGCCGAGTTGGACCGTGCCGCACGTTTGGGTGTCACCCTCTTTCAACTGGACGATGGTTGGCAGAGCGGAAAAAGCCCCAACTCAAAGACAGCCGGAGGCAGTTTTAAAGATATCTGGAAAAATGCCGATTACTGGACGCCCAACCCCACGAAATTCCCTCATGGACTGAAACGTATTGTAGAGAAAGGAAAGAAATTGGGTATTCGTATCGGATTATGGTTCAATCCTAGTATACAGAATGATTTTGCCGATTGGCAAAAAGACGCGCAAGTCATTATCGGGCTTTACAAGGAGTATGGTATCTGCTGTTTCAAGATAGATGGCTTACAAATACCTACTAAAACAGCCGAACAGAATTTACGCCGGTTGTTTGATACCGTGTTAGCACAAACCAACCATGAGGTGATTTTCAACCTCGATGCCACTGCCGGTCGTCGCGGTGGATATCATTATATGAATGAGTATGGCAATATCTTTCTGGAAAACCGTTATACCGATTGGGGTAACTATTATCCTTATCGCACCTTGCGTAATCTTTGGATGCTGTCTCGCTATGTACCGGCCGAGAAGATGCAGATAGAATTCCTTAATAAATGGCGTAATGCCGATAAGTATAGCACTACCGATCCATTTGCTCCCGCTCGTTATAGTTTCGACTACCTCTTCGCCATCACCCTGGCGGCACAGCCATTGGCTTGGATGGAGGCTTCGAACCTGCCCGAAGAGGCTTATGCTACGGCAACTCTGCTCAAGGAATATCAACCCTTGCAACTTCAATTTCATCAAGGCATCATATTGCCCATTGGTGAAGAACCTTCGGGACGCTCGTGGACAGGATTTCAATCAATAGCCTCTGACACGCAAGGTTATCTCATTATTTACCGCGAAGACAATGACATAGCCAAAAGAATCATTGATACTTGGCTTCCGGAGGGCAAGAAGGTAACTTTTACTCCTTTGATGGGAAATGGCAAAAAGTTTGTTACTGAAGTTGGTGTACAGGGTAAAGTAAGTTTCGAGTTGAATGATAAGAACTCTTTCACTCTTTATCAATACCAGGTAAAACCATGAAAAGACTATAAACAATAATGGAATTATGATAAAAAGTTTGCGTTCTGTTTTTCTTGCTTTGTTTGTTGCCGTGCAATTCGTTGTGTACGGGCAACCGGCGGAAAGGCTGATTCAAGTACTGGTCACTCCCGACCACACCAATTGGTTGTATCAACCGGGAGAAAAAGTGAAATTCAAAGTAGCTGTACTGAAATGCAATATTCCACAGGATCATCTGGAAGTGCGTTATGAGATTTCGGAAGATATGATGAAACCTCATCAGACAGGTAAACAACCTTTGAAGAATGAAAAGCTCGAAATTAATGCAGGTACAATGAAAAAAGAGGGTTTTCTGCGTTGCCGTGCTTTTGTCAGTTATCAAGGGCGTGAATATGAAGGTGTAGCTACTGTCGGCTTTGATCCGGAGAAGCTACAACCGACTACTCCGTTGCCCGCCGATTTTCTTGAATTCTGGAAGAGCACCAAAGAAGCCGCTGAAAAGTGGGCGCTGGAACCTATAATGACTTTATTGCCGGAAAAGTGTACGGACAAAGTGAATGTATATCATGTTTCTTTTGCGAATAATGACTATGCATCCCGTATGTATGGCATCCTTTGTGTGCCGAAAGCTCCCGGAAAATATCCGGCCATCTTGAAAGTACCGGGTGCAGGTATCCGCGCATATAACGGGGAGCCCGAACGTGCCGGAAATGGTTTTATCATTTTGGAAATCGGTATTCACGGCATTCCGGTCAACCTGACGGGGGATGTATATCACCGACTTTATAACGGGGCCTTGAAGAATTACCATTCATTCAATACGGATGATCGGGATAAGTATTATTATAAACGGGTTTATACAGGCTGTATAAGAGCCATTGATTTCATTTACACACTTCCCGAATTTAATGGTAATCTGGCAACTTTCGGTGGAAGCCAGGGCGGAGCACTTTCCATAGTGATTGCCGGACTGGATAACCGTGTCAAAGGATTAGTTTCTTTCTATCCGGCTTTGTGTGATATTGCAGGCTATGCTCATGGTCGCGCAGGAGGTTGGCCGCACATGTTTAAGGATGAAAGGAACCGGACACCGGAGAAGATTAAAACCATCCAGTATTTTGATGTAGTCAACTTTGCCCGGCAGGTTAAAGTACCGGGATTCTATACTTTCGGTTATAATGATATGGTCTGTCCGCCTACCACCACTTATTCGGCTTACAACATGATTAATGCTCCGAAAGAGTTGTTCGTGGCCGAAACGACTGCCCATTATGCCTATGCAGAGCAGTGGAGTGCTGCCTGGAACTGGGTGATGAATTTCCTGAAGAATGAATCGAGAAACGAATAATGTATAAATACCACAAACTAATAGATAAATGAAAATAGGTAAGAAATTAAATCTATGTCTGTTGTTGCTGATCGCTTTTGCAGGAAGCGTTGCGGCACAGGAACTGATAACGAATGTCTACGGTCGTGACATTCATTCACTGAATGGTAAATGGAATGCCATTATCGACCTGTACGATCAGGGACAACGAATGAAAATCTATGAAAATCAGCAACCGAAAGGAAATACTGATTTCTACGAATATGCATTCGAAGGCGGCTTGCGTCTTAATGTCCCGGGAGACTGGAACTCGCAGTCGCCCGAACTGAAATATTATGAGGGTACTGTATGGTATGCGCGTCATTTTGATGCCAAACGTCTGGCAGACAAACGTCAGTTTCTTTATTTTGGTGCTGTCAGCTATCGTTGCAAAGTCTACCTGAACGGAAAAGAAATAGCAGAACATGAAGGTGGCTTCACCCCTTTCCAAGTAGAAGTGACGGACCTGTTGAAAGACGGCGATAACTTCCTGGCAATAGAAGTGAACAATCGTCGTACCAAGGACGCCATTCCTGCTATGGCGTTCGATTGGTGGAATTATGGCGGCATCACAAGAGATGTGTTGCTGGTGAAAACTCCCCGCACATTTATAGAAGATTACTTCATCCAACTGGATAAAAATGCTCCCGACCGGATCATTGCCCGTGTACGTCTTTCTGATAAAAAGGCAGGTGAAAAGGTGACAGTCGCCATCCCCGAACTTAAAATCAATGCGGAACTTACCACTGATGCGGAAGGAAAAGCGGAAACCGTATTGAATGCAAAGAAACTGCAACGCTGGTCGCCCGAAGAACCGAAACTCTATGGTGTGGCCATTTCTTCAAGTACCGACCGCGTGGAGGAACAAATAGGCTTCCGTAACATCACAGTGAAAGGAACGGATATTTACCTGAACGGGAAACCGACATTTATGTGTTGCATCTCTTTCCATGAGGAGATTCCGCAGCGCATGGGACGTGCTTTCTCGGAAGCCGATGCAGCTATGTTGCTGAATGAAGCTAAGGCGCTTGGTGTGAACATGATTCGTCTGGCACATTATCCGCAGAATGAATACACGGTACGCTTGGCAGAAAAGATGGGTTTCCTTCTCTGGCAGGAAATTCCTATTTGGCAAGGCATTGACTTTACAGACAAAGATACCCGTAAGAAAGCACAGAAGATGCTTTCTGAAATGATAAAGCGCGATCAGAATCGTTGTGCAGTAGGTTACTGGGGTGTTGCCAATGAAACACAGCCTTCCAAAGAACGGAATGATTTTTTGACTTCCCTGCTTGAAACAGGCAAACAACTGGATACTACCCGTCTGTATGTCGCCGCTTTTGACCTTGTGCGCTTTAACAGTGAGAAACAGCGTTTTGTAATGGAAGATTCCTTTACTTCCCAATTGGATGTCGTAGCAATCAATAAATATATGGGCTGGTATCATCCATGGCCTGTTGAACCGAAAGATGCAATCTGGGAAGTAGTGACGGACAAACCGTTGATTATTTCTGAATTTGGTGGTGAAGCACTGTACGGTCAGTCCGGCGATGAGAATGTAGTCAGCTCCTGGAGTGAAGAGTATCAGGCACGTCTGTATAGAGACAATATCCGTATGTTCGACAATATCCCTAACCTGCGTGGAGTATCTCCCTGGATTCTGTTCGACTTCCGTTCTCCGTTCCGTTTCCACCCCACTAATCAGGATGGCTGGAACCGCAAAGGGTTAATATCCGATCAGGGAATGCGCAAGAAGGCATGGTATCTGATGAGAGATTATTACATGAAAAAAAGAAATAACTAAAAGTACTTATGATAAAGCATTTCAGAATAAAGAATAATTTTCTGTTGAGCGGATTATTCTTTTTAGTAACGTTATTTTCTGTTGGCAGTTCGTTGGTTTCCTGCTCGGACTCGGAGAAGATTGTAACCCAGACAGAAGAAAAAATAGTATATGTAGATGGAAACTGGATGGTGGTTGCTTCTAAGGAAGTCACTGTCATGACTGGTGAATCTGTCACTCTGAACGTATCGGTTGGTGGTGAAGAAGAGCTGAAACCGGAATATACCTGTACTTCCAAAGATGCAAACATCGCTACAGTAGCTGTCAGCGAAGATAATAATAGCATTATTATTACGGGTGTTGCGGATGGTAGCACAGCGATTTCTATCGAATGTCCTACAAATACAAAACCGCTAGTTGCTACAATTCCGGTGACCGTAAAGCAAAATCCCATACGAATACTGGCAATTGGCAATAGTTTCTCGCAGGATGCCGTTGAGCAATATCTGTATGAACTGGCAGAAGCGGCAGGCTATGAGTTAATTATCGGAAATATGTATATTGGCGGCTGTGACCTGGATAAGCATTGGGCTAACTTCCAGTCGGATGCCGCTGCTTATGAATATCGTAAAATAGTAAAAGGCGAGAAAGTAGGTAAAACCGGTTATAAACTATCACAGGGATTGGCGGATGAAAACTGGGATTATATCAGTCTGCAACAGGCGAGCGGTAAATCCGGTAAATACGAAACATATACGGTATTGGCTGATTTGATTGCAGGAATAAAGGAACGTTGTCCGAAAGCTAAACTGCTGTGGCATCAGACTTGGGCATACGCTTCCAGTTCCACTCATGAAAGTTTCCCGGATTATGATAGCAACCAGATGACGATGTATTCTTCTATCGTAACGGCTGCACGACAGGCTATGACGAATCATACGGATTTGAGCCTGTTGATTCCTTCGGGGACAGCCATACAGAACGGCCGCACCTCATTCCTGGGTGATGCATTCAACCGTGACGGTTATCATCTGGAGGTTACTTACGGGCGATATACTGCTGCCTGCACCTGGTTTGAGATGATTACGGGACAAAACGTTGTTGGCAACCCGTATGCTCCCGAAACGATTGACCCGCAGGTAGTGAAGATTGCACAAAATGCTGCCCATTACGCTGTGCAGAAACCTGATGAAGTGACCGATTTGGTTGACTTCAAGCAACCGGAGATATCTGACACCGACTTGAAAGTCCCCATCTATATTGATTTCGGTCCGACTTCACTTTCTGCCACTCCGTGGAATAATATAACTTCTCATCAGGAAAGTTCAACCACCAGCTGGATAAAAGATGTGGAAAACAATTATACGAATATTGGTGTCAGAGTGCTTGACGGATTTACTGCGACTCATGCTGGAGTCGGTTCCGAACCGGCTAGCCCAGTGACGGTGGATGGCGTGGAATTTCCTCTGACTGCATGGAAAGACGGTTTGTTAGTGAAAGGAGAGAAAAACCAGGGTGATGTAGGTCCAGGAAGAATAGAAATCTCTCAACTGGATGTAGCCCGGAAATATAATTTCACTATTTTAGCCATCCGTTTCAATGGAAGCAAAGACGCCCGTATCTCTTCTTATAAATTGGTAGGTAAAATGGAGAGTGCGGTTAAAGAAGTGAAGACAGGTATCAAGGATGCTGCCTCGTTTGCTGCCGCAAACTTCGAGGAGTACATTGCCAAGTTTGAGAATGTAGAACCGGATTCGGAGGGAAAGGTCATTGTCGAGGTGAAAGGGCTTGATACCGGTAGTGCCGCGGAAGGACATATCAATGCACTATGCATTAGCCTGGCGAAATAAGGTTTGTTTTTTATCATATTGATTACAATGAAGCAATATAGAAATATAGTGATTTGTATGTGCATACTGCTCCTTCTTGCCGGAGGAGCATATGCCCAGCAAAAAACGGTCAGAATACTTGCCATTGGCAACAGCTTTTCCCAAGATGCCGTTGAGCAATATCTGCATGAACTTGCGGAAGCCGAAGGCATTTCAACCATAATCGGCAATATGTTTATTGGTGGCTGTTCTCTGGAACGCCATGTGAAGAATGCACGTGAAAATGCTCCTGCCTATGCCTACCGGAAAATCGGTACGGATGGAAAGAAACGGGAAAAAGGCAAGATGTCTTTGGAAATGGTGTTGGCGGATGAAGACTGGGATTATGTCAGCCTGCAACAGGCAAGTACTTTTTCCGGAATGTATGAGACGTATGAAGCCTCTCTTCCCGAGCTCATAGAGTATGTAAAAGCCCGTCTTCCCAAGAAAACAAAGTTGATGCTGCACCAGACTTGGGCCTATGCATCCACTTCCAATCACGGTGGATTTAAAAACTACAACCGCGATCAGCTGACGATGTATCACGCAATTGTAGATGCAGTGAAAAAAGCAGGTAAGGCATATAAGATTAAGATGATTATCCCTACGGGCACTGCCATACAGAATGCCCGTACCTCTTTCATTGGCGATCATATGAACCGGGACGGACATCATCTGGATGTGAAAGTCGGACGTTATACTGCTGCCTGCACTTGGTTCGAACGTATCTTCAAACGCAATGTAATCGGAAATCCTTATGCCCCGGAGAGCCTGGATGAGGCTCGAAAAGCTGTTGCCCAGAAAGCTGCTCATGCAGCAGTGAAGCATCCGTATAAGGTGACTGATTTATCTGAAAGACGATAAAAAGAAGCCATGTTGTGGCTGTCTGATAAAGCTATATTTATATACTAATTAACCGACGAAAACACCGATGAGAAAGAAAGTATTGGTTTACGGATTATGTTTGCTAGGTTCTATATGCACCCTTTCGGCAAAAGATAAAAAAGATGTTGCACTATATAAAGATCCGAAGGCTCCGATAGAGAAACGCGTAAATGATCTCCTATCCCGCATGACTTTGGAAGAGAAAGTGATGCAGCTTAATCAATATACCCTGGGACGGAATAACAATGTGAATAATGTAGGTGAAGAAGTGAAGAAAGTGCCCGCAGAAATCGGTTCTCTGATTTACTTCGAAACAAATCCCGCACTGCGTAATAGTATGCAGAAAAAAGCAATGGAAGAGTCTCGTCTGGGTATTCCTATTATTTTCGGCTACGATGCAATTCATGGTTTCCGTACCGTGTATCCTATTTCGTTGGCACAGGCTTGTTCCTGGAATCCGGATTTGGTAGAGCAGGCGTGTGCTGTATCTGCACAGGAAGCGCGTATGTCGGGAGTGGACTGGACTTTCTCACCGATGATTGATGTGGCTCGTGATCCCCGCTGGGGACGTGTGGCAGAGGGTTATGGTGAAGATCCTTATACAAACGGGGTATTCGGTGCAGCTTCCGTCAAAGGTTATCAAGGAGATGACTTGTCAGCAGAAAACCGTATGGCAGCTTGTCTGAAACATTATGTAGGTTACGGGGCATCCGAAGCCGGGCGTGACTATGTCTATACCGAGATATCCAAACAAACTCTTTGGGATACTTATCTGCTCCCTTACGAGATGGGTGTGAAAGCAGGTGCGGCAACACTGATGAGTTCCTTTAATGATATCAGCGGTGTGCCGGGTTCGGCCAATTCTTACATAATGACCGAGATATTAAAGAAACGTTGGGGGCATGATGGATTTATTGTTTCCGATTGGGGAGCCATCGAACAGTTGAAAAATCAGGGATTGGCAGCGACCAAAAAAGAAGCAGCCTGGCATGCGTTTACTGCCGGTCTTGAAATGGATATGATGTCTCATGCTTACGACCGCCATTTGCAGGAGTTGGTAGAAGAGGGCAGAGTATCGGTAGCTCAAGTAGATGAAGCTGTACGTCGTGTTCTACTTTTGAAATTCCGTCTCGGCCTGTTCGAACGTCCTTATACTCCCGCAACAAGTGAGAAAGAACGTTTCTTCCGTCCGCAAAGTATGGATATTGCAGCCCGGCTTGCGGCGGAATCCATGGTCTTGCTGAAAAATGAAAACAAAACATTACCGCTGACTGATAAAAAGAAGATTGCCGTGATAGGACCAATGGCAAAAAATGGTTGGGACTTGTTGGGTTCCTGGTGTGGTCATGGAAAAGATACGGATGTTGCCATGCTCTATAATGGACTGGCTACTGAATTTGCAGGAAAAGCTGAATTGCGTTATGCAGCAGGCTGTGCTACGAAAGGAGATAACAAAGAAGGATTTGCAGAAGCATTGGAAGCTGCACGCTGGTCTGATGTAGTTGTTCTTTGTTTGGGTGAGATGATGACCTGGAGTGGGGAGAATGCTTCCCGTTCTTCTATCGCATTACCGCAGATTCAGGAAGAACTGGCCGCAGAACTGAAGAAAGCCGGAAAGCCTATCGTACTGGTATTGGTGAATGGACGTCCGTTGGAATTGAATCGTCTGGAACCGATTTCCGATGCTATACTGGAAATCTGGCAACCGGGTGTGAATGGCGCGTTGCCGATGGCCGGTATATTATCAGGACGTATCAACCCATCCGGTAAACTTGCCATGACATTCCCTTATTCAACGGGACAAATTCCTATTTATTACAATCGCCGCAAGAGCGGACGTGGACATCAAGGATTCTATAAAGATATAACAAGCGATCCGTTATATCCGTTCGGGCATGGATTAAGTTATACCGAATTTAAGTATGGCACCGTTACCCCTTCTGTTACTAAAGTGAAGCGCGGCGATCGATTGTCTGTAGAAGTGACTGTCACTAATGTCGGTGCTCGCGATGGAGCAGAGACTGTTCATTGGTTTATATCCGATCCGTATTGCTCGATTACCCGCCCGGTGAAAGAACTGAAACACTTTGAAAAACAGTTGATTAAAGCCGGAGAAACGAAGACTTTCCGTTTTGACATAGACCTGGAACGTGATTTCGGTTTTGTCAATGAGGATGGTAAACGGTTCCTTGAAGCCGGAGAATATCATATTTTGGTACAGGGACAGACCGTTAAAATAGAACTGATAGACTAGTTGGTTTTTAACAATGCTATATTAATACAAAATCACCATGAAAAAGAAAATAGGAGGCATAGGTTTATGTATGCTTGCATGGAGCATATTAACCTGTGCGCAGACAATCACTCCCCAAGCCGAACAACGTGCCAGGGAAATTGTATCTAAAATGACTTTGCAAGAGAAAATAGAGTATATCTCCGGATATACCAGCTTCTCGCTTCGTGCAATCCCCCGTCTGGGGATTCCTGAAATAAAACTGGCGGACGGACCGCAGGGAATTCGTAATCATGCCCCCAAGAGCACTCTCTATCCTTCCGGAATACTTTCCGCTTCTACCTGGAACCGGAGTCTGCTTTATCAACTGGGGCAAGGATTGGGACAGGATGCCAAAGCCAGAGGAGTGAATATACTGCTCGGACCGGGAGTAAATATCTACCGTGCTCCTATGTGTGGACGTAACTTTGAATACTTTGGCGAAGACCCTTATTTAACGGGTGAAACGGCTAAACAATATATCCTAGGCGTGCAATCGGAAGGAGTTATTGCCACCATCAAGCACTTTGCAGCTAATAATCAGGAATGGAGCCGTCATCATGCCAGTTCGGACATAGACGAACGTACTTTGCACGAGATTTATTTTCCGGCCTTTCGGAAAGCTGTACAGGAAGCGAATGTAAGTGCTGTAATGAACAGCTATAATCTTCTGAACGGTGTCCATGCTACCGAACATAAATGGTTGAATATTGATATCTTGCGTAATCTCTGGGGATTTAAAGGTATCTTAATGTCGGACTGGACTTCCGTATATTCTGCCGTAGGAGCCGCTAATGCCGGACTTGATCTTGAAATGCCGAAAGGACGTTTTATGAATGTCGACAATCTTATACCTGCTATCAAAAACGGTACGGTGACAGAAGAAACCATCAATCTGAAAGTGCAGCATATCTTGCAGACCTTGATTGCTTACGGCATGCTGGATAAGGAACAGAAAGACAGTAACATCGCGCAGGATAATCCTTTTTCCCGCCAGGCTGCTTTAGAACTGGCACGCGAAGGTGTAGTCTTACTGAAGAATGAAGGAAATCTACTCCCCTTGAAAGGAAAGACTGCTGTGATGGGGCCCAATGCCGACCGCATTCCTACGGGTGGTGGAAGTGGTTTTGTAACTCCATTTTCTACGGTATCTGTTAGTGAGGGACTGGAAAAACTGAAAAAAAAGAACCTCGTTCTGTTGACGGACGATGTGATTTATGAGGATATTCTTCATGAATTTTACGCGGATGCCGCTCGGCAGACGAAAGGATTTAAAGCCGAATATTTTAAGAATAAAACGCTTTCGGGACAACCGGAGGTCATTCGTACAGAAGCATCAGTTGATTATGACTGGCAATATGGAGCACCACTGGAAGGTTTTCCGGAAGATGGATTTTCTGTCCGTTGGACAGCCAGTTATATGTCTCAAAAGGATGGATTATTAAAACTATCCATTGGTGGCGATGATGGTTATCGCCTGTTTGTGAATGATAAGCATATTACAGGCGACTGGGGTAATCATTCATATTCAAGCCGTGAAGTGGAACTGCCGGTTGAGGCAGGTAAAGAATACAGCTTCCGAATCGAGTTTTTTGATAATATCTCTTCAGCAATTATCCGTTTTAAAGCATCCAGGCTGAATGAAGAGAAACTTCGTCAAGGATTGGCAAAGGTGGATAATGTTGTATTCTGTACCGGTTTCAATAGCAATACAGAAGGAGAGGGGTTCGATCGCCCGTTTGCTCTGTTACATTATCAGGAATTATTCATTCAGAAAGTAGCTTCTCTGCATCCGAATCTGGTAGTAGTGTTAAATGCTGGCGGTGGAGTTGACTTTACCTCTTGGCATGAGGCTGCAAAAGCGATTTTGATGGCATGGTATCCCGGACAGGAGGGTGGACAGGCAATAGCCGAAATATTGACTGGAAAGATTTCTCCGAGTGGTAAGTTGCCGATTTCTATCGAAAAGAAATGGGAAGATAATCCGGTGCATGACAGCTATTATGAGAATCTGAAAGCGGAAATTAAACGTGTCGATTATTCAGAGGGTGTTTTTGTTGGCTATCGGGGATATGACCGTTCGGGTAAAGAACCTTTTTATCCATTTGGCTATGGGTTGTCTTATTCTACTTTCGCTTATAGTAATTTAGCTGTGGAGAAAACCGGTGAACATCAGGTGACGGTTAGCTTTGATATAAAGAATACAGGAAAAATGGATGCTTCGGAAATAGCCCAGGTATATGTGCATGATGTAGAATCTTCCGTTCCCCGTCCTTTGAAAGAACTGAAAGGCTATGATAAGGTGTTCTTGAAGAAAGGAGAGACACAACGCCTTTCTATTGTATTGAATGAAGACGCATTTTCTTATTACGATATGAATCAACACCGCTTTGTAGTAGAAAAGGGGGTATTTGAGATTCTTGTCGGTCCGGCTTCCAATCAATTACCTTTAAAGGCTGCGATTGAATTATAATTACTGAATAGTGAATTGACAAATAAATAATTAAAACTTAATCGACTCTATAAAGTTTGAAAATGCAAAAACATCTTGCACCTTACACTAATCGGATTCAATTAGCTGATATACAATTGTTTTATGCAGTGCAAGATACGGTTGCAGATGTGTGTAAGATACCTTTATCTCACACGCTGTCTCGTGTGTAAGAATCTTGGCATATTTATAGAAGACTATGTAGTAATTTGTAGAATCCATGCATCAAATGTCTTGTTCATGCCGGTAAACAATCTGTTTCAAGGCGGGAAACTATTTGTTTCATACGCTTGAAACAAACTGTTTGCAGGTTTAAAACAAAATAAAACTGCCGTCAACCGGAAATTAGCACCTAAGTAATCAGACACTAATACTCTATCTCTAGGATATTAATACCTGAATTGTAGAGTATATATACGCAACGTGTTGGACATATATATCCAACACGTTGCGCATATATGCCCTGTATATTGGATATATATGTCCTTAATCTATATGAAAGACTCTACATGGTGAAGGAGGTGAAGGATGCTTTCTTCTGTATTTTGTGCTTTATGTCACTGTAAACCGTTGACTCATAGCTGTTCAGCTGAAGGTGAAACCTGTGAACCTTCTAAATGCTTCTTAATAGTTGTGTAAGCGTCTCCGCGATTCTATCTTGTCGTCCTTTTTTCATTCTTATATTTTTGCTATGTATAAAAATGAAGCATTATGGATTTAGCAGAAAATCGATTTGGAAAAACTTGGAAACATTTCCTTGAAGTATTGAAAGTAGACTACAATTGTTCTTTAGCCGATGTTTGCCGCGATCAGCATACCACTTTTGGTGGTATGAGTTCCTGGATGTCCAGACGGGGCTATAGCGTTAAACAAGCCAAGGCAGATGTGGTCCGTGATTATTATGGCGGCATTGAACCCTCCCAACCGACAACTTCCTCTCCTTCATTCACTCAAATAGCACCCGCCATGTTGTCGGAAGAAGAGTTTAGTCTTGCCGGGATCACAATCACCTTTAACAGTGGAACCACCATTTCGGTCAAACGGGCCACACCCGGTGGTGTTATTAAAATGTTGCGCGATTACGAAAGAAAGGAGGGAGATCCATGTATTCTCTAACATCAGCCAATCGATACTATCTGTACCAGGGCTTTGTTCGTATGAACCTTGGCATTGACGGTTTATTCAAAATTATACGATCGGAAATGAAGGACTTGTCTCCCGTTTCCGGAGATATCTTTTTATTCTTTGGTAAAAACCGACAAAGTGTAAAAATACTGCGTTGGGATGGCGATGGCTTTCTTCTGTACTACAAGCGCCTCGAAGGTGGAAGTTTTGAGTTACCGACATTTAACCCCAATACAGGTAATTACGAGATTTCTTATCAGGTTTTGTCTTTTATCTTAAATGGAGTGTCATTAAAGTCTGTACGGTTGAGAAAGCGTTTTAGGATCTAATTCAACATTCTGATTATTAGTTATTTGCGCTAAAGATATCATCCGGTTTATTTGGCCAATTCGTTGATTTTTTATATCTTTATGCCATGAAAAAGGATGAGATCATAGAGTTATTGAAGGAACAAATCAAGGGATTACGAGATGACAACAACAGACTCTTGGACCAAATAGATGCTTTGATAAAGGAGGTTTCTTCCCTTAAAGAGGCACTCCTTCAAAAAGGCGAATCTCTTAGCAAGCAACAGCGCCTTACTAAGGGACTCGCCAAACTTGTATCCAACACATCCGAACAGCAACAGGCTCCCCAATCTGCCATATCCGAAGAAGAGCGGCAGAAGATAGAAGCGGAAAAAGCAGATAAGCGTAAAGCAAGAAAGAACAATGGGGCCAAACGTGACATGCATTATGAGATGGAGGAAGAAGAACATGTCGTTTATCCCGATGATCCCGATTTTGACATCAATAAGGCCCGGTTGTTTACCACTGTTCCCAGAATATGCGTCCGCTATGAATGTGTACCCATGCGCTTCATCAAGCATGTCTACAAGATACACACCTATACGCAAGAAGGTCGCCTGTTTGAGGGAAAAACACCGGCTTCGGCCTTCTTGAATTCCAGCTATGACGGTTCATTTATTGCCGGATTGATGGAATTACGTTATATACAATCGCTACCTGTTGAAAGAATCATCAACTACTTCGAGAGTCATGGCTTTACGCTGAAGAAACCTACGGCTCATAAGTTGATAGAGAAAGCCTCAAACCTCTTCGAAAATCTTTATAAGTGCATCCGGCAGACAGCTTTGAGTGATCCTTATAAGGCAGCCGATGAAACCTATTACAAAATACTCGTCCCGGAAAAGAACAGCAAGGGAAAAGGAGTCAGGAAGGGATACCTTTGGGTGGTTGTCGGCATAAACACCAGGATGATATACTTGCTCTATGATGACGGCTCCCGGTCTGAAAGAGTTATTCTTAACGAATTAGGCAGTTGCAAAGGTATCATACAAAGCGATGGTTACTCACCTTACCGGAAGCTCGAAAGCGATGCTTATCCCAATATCACACGCATCCCGTGCTTGCAACATATAAAACGGAAATTTATAGATTGCGGTGAGAAGGACCCGGATGCAAAAAGAATCGTGGAGCTGATAAACGCACTTTATCAAAACGAGCATAAGCATAAAGTTGAGGTTGAGGGATGGACGGTAGAACAGAATCTTACGCATCGAAAAAAGTATGCGCCGGACATACTCGGAGAAATAAAAGATGTGCTTGATGAAATAGAAGAACGGGGGGATTTATTACCTAAGAGCGAACTGCAGGAAGCCATTACCTATCTTCGCAATGAGTGGAATGCAGTGGTGGACATCTTTAATTATGGTGACACTTATCTGGACAACAATATGGTTGAACGGATGAACCGGTACATATCCTTATCAAGAAAAAACTCATTGTTCTTCGGCAGCCATAAGGGGGCCGAACGAGGCGCCATACTCTATACGATAGCACTCACTTGTAGGATGCATAAAGTGAATTTATTTGAGTATCTCACGGATGTGATAAACAGAACAGCCGAATGGCAACCGAACACACCAATTGAAAAATACAGGGAACTGCTTCCTGACAGATGGGAAAAGGCTAATGACTAAAAAGGGATCATTAGCCTTTTTATTTTAATACACTATATAGAATCGCGGAGACGCTTACATAGTTGTATATTCGTTTTCAGAAATTTAGTGTTGAGTTTATAGCTATGAACCTGGTTCCAGTTTTCTACCCTTTTCTCCATCCTTCTCCATTTTTTATTTATAAATAAGTACCTGTTAAAATAGCTTCTTATCATCAGTTCTCTATCCATAAAGTTAATGATATTGATAAATAGGTGTTATTTAGTCAAAGGAAATGAGTAGTGTATATTGCAATATCGATTAGAGAAGGAGAGAAATGAAAACCGAGTTCTTAACGAACTTGGTTTTATTTTGATATGAAAACGAATGCCTTATTATTTTTAATTCTTAATAACAACAAAAGAATCGTTTAGAATATCATTATGGTGAAGCAAAAGTAGAATAAAATGAAATATTACGCAAGTAAATCTACTAAAATATTTTAAAACGGGATAGCTGGATTGTTGTGTTTTCTGGCAACAAAATGGGATAACAGTTTTATCAACTTGCCTTCGGTATCAAAATAAGTATTTATTATATAGCAATTTACATACAAATCGTCTCAAACTCAAAGCGGTGCGAGTGTATGGATGACTGTTTTATCTAAAATGTCCTTCCAAGTTGTGTTTCCAAGCATAGGTAAAACCAAGTTCGTTAAGAACTCTGGCAAGTATTAACCTAAGATAAAAATAGAAAAGCCTATGGAAAACTAAACACACAAATTGCCTGAAACATGGTGTCAAATAATATATGAAGGCACCATAAAACCTTAGAAATTCTAACTTACTAATGTCTAACTGAATAAATTAAAGTATGACAAGAAAAACTAACCGATGCCCGGCCTTTATGGAAGGACGGGGAACACGTTGCCTGAAAATAGCAGCAGTTGCTACTTTATTGTTATGGTGCACACAACCTATGCAAGCAGTAGCTAATACTAATGAAACACAGGAAACTGCTGATATACAGCAGCAAAAAGTAAAGACTACAGGTGTTGTAGTGGATGAAAACGGAGAACCTCTTATTGGAGTCTCTGTAAAGGTGCAAGGTACTGCCACAGGTACTGTTACTGATCTCAACGGACGCTTCTCTATCGATTCCCCCAAAGGAGCAGTTCTCTCACTTTCGTTTATTGGTTATAAAACTATTACCGTGAAAGCTGATGGGACACCCCTTAATATCGTTATGAAAGAAGATTCGGAACAGCTCGACGAAGTAGTCGTTGTAGGCTACGGAACACAAAAAAAAGTAAATGTAACCGGTGCGGTAGGTATGGTCGATGCGAAAGTGTTGGCTGCACGTCCTGTAACCAATGTGGCGCAGGCCCTACAGGGTACAGTGCCAGGCTTGAACTTCACGGTAGGAAGTGAAGGTGGGCCTTGGATGGTTCGATGAGTTTTAATATTCGTGGTGCAGGAACAATCGGTGATGGTTCCGGGTCGTCTCCACTTGTGTTGATTGACGGTATCGAAGGTAATCTTAATTCGTTGAATCCGAATGATATAGAAACGGTTTCTGTTTTGAAAGACGCTGCTTCTGCCTCTATTTATGGAGCGCGTGCTGCTTTTGGTGTTATTCTGATTCAGACCAAGAAAGGGAAAGCGGGTAAAGCCAGAGTCAGTTATAATGGAAATGTCCGTTTCAGCGACGCGGTATCAGTGCCTGAAATGATGGACTCATATACTTTTGCACAGTACTTTAATCGTGCCGCAGAGAATGCGGGCAGATCCGGTGAGGCTCCGTTCTCATCCGAGCAGTTACAGAAAATAAAAGATTATCAGGAGGGAAAGATAACATCCGTCACAACACTGAATACGAATAATAACCGTTGGAACAATTATGGCGGAGCGAATGCCAATACGGATTGGTTTAAAGAATTCTACAATGACTGGGTGCCATCTCAAGAACATAATCTAAGTATTTCGGGAGGTAATGAGAAAATCCAATTTTCATTGAGCGGTAGTTTTATGGACCAGAACGGTCTGTTGCGGCATGGTGAAGATAATTTGCAACGTTATACAATGAACAGCACCATTACAGCGCAGATCACAGATTGGTTCAGAGTGAACTATTCTACCAAATGGACACGTGAGGACTTTGACCGACCCTCTTATCTGACCGGGCTATTCTTCCATAATATCGCTCGCCGCTGGCCCACCTGTCCGGCTTACGATCCTAATGGCTATCCCATGAATGGTGTGGAAATTACAGAATTGGAGGATGGTGGCCGACAAACCAACCAGAAAGACTTGAATACTCAACAGTTGCAGTTTGTGTTTGAACCGGTCAAGAACTGGACAATTAATATCGAGGGTGCTCTAAGAACGGAAAACAAAAATGAACATTGGGAAGTATTACCTATCTTCTCTCATGACGGTGACGGTAATCCGTATTCTATACCATGGGGAAGTTATGGAGCCGGCAGTTCCGTTGTGAACGAATATAATTATAAAGAGAATTATTACAGCACGAATATCTATTCCGATTATTTTAAACAATATGAAAGCGGTCATTACTTTAAAGTGATGGCAGGTTTTAATGCGGAGTTGTATAAGACAAGAAGTTTGTCGGGGCAGAAGAATACGCTGATCTCCAATTCTGTGCCTACACTGAATACAGCAACGGAATCTCCTACTACTTCCGGTGGATATGCACACAATGGGGTAGCCGGATTCTTCGGGCGTATCAACTATAATTATAAAGAACGCTATCTGATAGAGTTGAACGGTCGTTATGACGGTTCGTCCCGTTTCATTAATGACAAGCGTTGGGGATTTTTCCCGTCATTGTCAGTCGGATGGAATATAGCACGTGAAGATTTCTTCAGGAATATAGCCGATAAAGCTCATATTGATGTATTGAAATTAAGAGGTTCATGGGGGCAGTTGGGTAATACGGATACTAAGGATGCATGGTATCCTTTCTATCAGACGATGCCACAAGGCACTGATTATAACTGGTTGGTGAATGGAAAAAGACCGAATTATGCAAGCCTACCCGGTATCGTCTCCAGCTTGAAGACTTGGGAAACGATTGAAACCTGGGATATCGGTTTGGACTGGGGGCTGTTTAATAATCGCTTGACCGGTTCGTTCGACTACTTTGTGCGTTGGACGTATGATATGATTGGCCCGGCTTCGGAATTGTCTTCCGTACTGGGTGCTACTCCTCCGAAAATCAACAATTCCGATATGAAATCCTATGGTTTTGAGCTGGAACTGGGGTGGAGAGATATGATTGGTGATTTCTCTTATGGTGCTAAATTTACGTTAGCCGATGACCAACAGAAAATCACTCGCTATCCGAATGAAAACAACAAACTTTCCGAAGCATATTATCCGGGAATGATGAAAGGAGAAATCTGGGGATATGAAACGGTAGGTATCGCACAATCACAGGAAGAGATGGATGCCCATTTGGCCAAAGTGGATCAGTCTTCTTTGGGAAGCAAGTGGGGAGCAGGGGATATTATGTATAAGGATGTAGACGGCGATGGAGTGATCTCGACAGGTGATAATACCACAGAGAAACCCGGCGACCGTGTGATTTTGGGCAATAATACACCTCGATTTAAATATGGTATCACGTTGGATGCAGCATGGAAAGGTGTCGATTTCCGCATATTTCTGCAAGGAGTGGCCAAGCGCGATTATGTGTTGAGCGGCCCCTATTTCTGGGGAGCCAATGGAGTGGACGAATGGCAGGCTACCGGATTTAAGGAACATTGGGACTTCTGGCGTCCGGAGGGTGACCCGTTGGGTGCTAATACAAATGCCTATTATCCACGCGTATTGAAAAGTGATTCGAGAAACATGGCAGTGCAGAGCCGCTATATTCAGAATGCCGCTTACTGCCGTATTAAGAATGTTCAGATAGGCTATACATTACCCAAGAGCTGGACGAATAAAGCCGGAATGTCTTCAGTTCGCGTATATGTGTCGGGTGACAATCTGTTGACATTCTCTCATATGTCCAAGATTTTCGACCCGGAGGCTTTGGAAAGCACTTATGATGCGAATAATGGTAAACTCTATCCGTTGCAGCGCACCATCTCGGTAGGTTTAAATGTTAACTTCTAATTTTAAGGCTTATGAAACTGAAACATATTATATTACAAACAATCTTGATGGCAGGAGCTACGTGGTCGCTTACATCTTGTAATGATTTTCTGGATATGGCGCCTCTGGATCAGGTGACTCCGCAAGAGTATTTTAATACGGCGGACCACTTGGCTGCATATAGTATTTCGCAGTACAACAACATCTTTTCAACGCATGGTGGATATGGAGTCGGTACAGTGAACAATGACCAGAATACAGATAATATGGTAGCCGGAGGATATTCTTCCACCTATTTTGAGAAAGGTCAGTGGCGTGTTCCTAATACTGGAGGTGGCTGGGATTTTACTCAAATTCGCTATTGCAATTATTTCTTCGAAAATGTGCTTCCTAAATTCGAGGTGGGCAAGATTGTGGGCAATCGTGAACAGATTCTTCACTATGTCGGCGAAATGTACTTTATCCGTGCATGGATTTATTACAGTAAACTGAAATCATTCGGAGATTTTCCAATTATAACCGAAGTATTGCCGGATAATCAGTCTGTTTTGACAGAGAAATCTGTTCGTCAGCCGCGTAATCTCGTAGCTCGTTTTATCATCAATCAGCTCGATTCCGCCGCCAAATATATGGTGGATGATATTTCAGGAAACAAAACGCGATTAACAAAGAATTGCGCGTTATTGATAAAGTCGCGCGTTGCTTTGTATGAGGCTACGTTTGAAAAGTATCATAAGGGAACAGGGCGTGTGCCGGGGGATGCAACCTGGCCGGGTAAGAGAATACATGCCGATTTCTCCACGAACATGGATAATGAAATCAATTTCTTTCTGGATGAGGCTATGAAAGCAGCGGAACAGGTGGCTGATGATATTACTTTGACCAATAATACCGGTCTGACCAATCCGAAAAACATATCGGGGATTGTTGGCTGGAATCCATATTTCGAGATGTTTGCGGAAGAAGATATGAGTAGTTATTCCGAAGTTCTTTTCTGGAAGCAATATATGAATGGTGGTGGCGTGTCAATCACGCATGGCACACCGGCTTATATTTTTACTGGAGGTAATAATGGTATGCTGAAGAGCTTTGTAGACTGTTTTGTCATGAAAGACGGACTTCCCTATTATGCAGCAGGAGATGAATATAAAGGTGACAAAACTATCATGGATGTGAAAGAGAATCGTGATCTGCGTCTGCAAATGTTTGTTTTGGGCGAGAAGGATTTGCTTCCATCCAGTTCGACAGAAGAACCTGCACTTAAAGAATTCAAACAACCTAATATTATATCATTGGAAGCCCAAACATCTGATAATACCGGGTATCGGATTCGGAAATGCTTGACATATAATAATAAGCAGATTATTTCCGGTCAGTCGCAATCGACTACAGGCTGCATTATCTTTCGTGGTGTCGAAGCTTATCTGAATTATCTGGAAGCCTACTATTTGCGTAATAATAAGGTAGACGGTAAAGCGAAAAGCTATTGGGATGCAGTACGCAATCGGGCAGGCATTACAGGCAATTTCCAGACAACCATTGACAATACCGATATGAATAAGGAGACGGATTTGGCCGCTCATCCCGGTTCGTATGAAGTGGATGCTACCTTATATAATATCCGTCGCGAACGTCGTTGCGAGTTTATTGGCGAAGGAATGCGTTGGGATGACCTGGTGCGTTGGAGAGCTTGGGATGGCGTACTTACTAATAAGTTTATTCCTGAAGGGTATAACTTTTGGGAAGAGGCTTATAAAACTTATGAACTTCCGGAAGACGTTACTTTAAAAGATGATCCGGATGATGCTACTTCTAATATTTCCTCCAGAGCATTCAAGTATATTCGTCCTTTTAGCAAGGTGAGAATCAATAATCAGGTATATGATGGATATTCTTGGGCTAAAGCCAACTATTTGAGTCCGGTTGCTATTAATGAAATGAGACTTGCGTCTCCTGATAATAGTACAGATAATTCTGTTATTTATCAGAATCCGTATTGGCCGGAAAAAGTGGGTGGCACTGCTCTCGAATAGGTTGATATAAATATAGGTTACACGATAGAAAGAATGAAAGGCGTAGAAAGAGAGTTGATTCTCTTGTCTACGCCTTTATTATTTTATGGATTGAAGTGGTGAATTACTTCACTTCCCAAGTATCATTAGTCATTAGCAATTCCTGGAAATTATGATATTTCTTCTTGCCTTTAATTTCTTCAATCTGTCCAATTACAGCATCATTGTAAGTTGGAGCATCTACATCGCGGATCACACCGAGTGCAATCGGGAAATCAGGACCTTCCATTAACGCCAGTTTCAATTGAAGCGTATTATCTTGGCAGTGAGCATCGTGAATAAGAATATCTTTTTCTGTGATACCATTTTCACCAAGTTTCACCACTTTCAGTCCGAAACCTTCCTGCATCAATCCGAATTCCTTGTTTTCACCGAACAACATGGGTTTGCCATGTTCCAGATAGATAGCGTTCTTGGCACGTCCTTCTTTGGTGGCTACAGAAGCATGAGTTCCATCGTTGAAGATCACGCAGTTTTGCAGAACTTCTACAACAGAGGCGCCTTTGTGATTAGCGGCAGCTTTCAATACCTCTACAGAAGCGGCACCGTCTACTGCAATACAACGTGCAAAGAAATGTCCACGGGCACCAAAAGCAAGTTCTGCCGGATGGAATGGATCTTCTACGGTACCGTAAGGAGATGATTTAGTTACAAGTCCACGCTCCGAAGTCGGTGAATATTGTCCCTTTGTCAAACCGTAGATGCGGTTGTTCAGCAGGATCATATTCAAATCAATGTTACGGCGTAATGCGTGGATGAAGTGGTTACCACCAATTGCCAGACCGTCACCGTCACCGGAAATTTGCCAGATCGTCAAATCAGGGTTGGCCACTTTTGCACCTGTTGCAACAGCAGCGGCACGTCCGTGAATCGTGTGGAAGCCATACGTATTTACATAGTAGGGCAGGCGGGAAGAACAACCGATACCGGAAATGACGGCAATATTGTGCGGAGCTACTCCCAGTTCGGCCATAGCTTTGTGCAGTGAGTTCAGGAAAGCGTGGTCACCGCATCCCGGACACCAGCGAGGTTGGCCTGATTTATAATCTTGTACGGTATATACTTTATCGCTCATCTTTTATTCCTCCAATAATTTAGTGAATGCATCTATCAATTCTCTCGTAACGAAAGGTTGTCCTTTCACTTGGTTGAACTGGCTGATGTTCAATCCGGGTATCTTCATCCGTAAATAACCTGCGAATTGTCCCAAATTCTGTTCAGCTACTACGATCTTCTTGTATTTACGCAATACATCGGCTGTATTCTTTGGCAGCGGGTTGATGTACTGGAAGTGTGCGAAAGCCACTTTCTTTCCATGATCGCGCATAAAGTCCATAGCCAGACGGAGATGACCATACGTGCCGCCCCAACCAACAATCAGTAAATCTGCATCTTCATCACCCAGTACTTCGAGTTCGGGGATATAGTCTGCAATCTTATCCACTTTAGCTTGGCGGAGATGAACCATCTTATTATGGTTTTCTGGTTCGGTAGAGATCGCGCCTGTTTCATTGCTCTTTTCAAGACCGCCGATGCGATGCATGAAGCCTTCAGTTCCCGGAGTTGCCCAGTAACGTACGCCGGTTTCTTCATTGCGTTGGTATGGAGTCCAGTTACCAGCCATGTCCGGAGTCACGTATGGAGGATTGATGGCAGGATATTCGTTTAAGTTAGGAAGTTTCCAGGCTGCCGAGCCGTTAGCTACGAAAGCATCCGTCAGCAATACAACCGGAGTCATGTGTTCCAGAGCAATCTTACATGCCATGTATGCGGCATCAAAACAGTTCGTCGGTGAAGTTGCGGCAATCACCGGCATCGGGCTTTCACCATTACGTCCGTAAAGAGCCTGCAATAAGTCTGTCTGTTCTGATTTAGTAGGCAAACCTGTTGACGGACCGCCACGTTGCACATTTACAATCACCAATGGAAGTTCACCAATTACAGCAAGGTTCATAGCCTCACTCTTCAAACAAACACCGGGGCCGGAAGTAGTCGTTACAGCCAAAGCACCGGCAAAAGCGGCACCAACGGCAGAAGCACAACCTGCGATTTCATCTTCGCACTGTACGGTTTTTACTCCCAGTGATTTATGTTTAGCTAATTCGTGCAGAATATCAGTGGCCGGAGTGATAGGATAAGAACCCAGGTAGAGTTCCAGGCCTGCTTTCTCGGCAGCAGCAATCAAGCCATAAGCAGTTGCCTTATTTCCGTTGATATCTGTATAAAGTCCTTTTGATTTCGGAGCTTTACTTTCAATTTTATAAGTAGAGACAGAAGCATGTGTATTGGCACCATAGTTGAAACCATCGTTCAATACCTTAATATTAGCTTCTGCAATTTCGGGTTTCTTGGCGAATTTCTCACGCAACATTTTTTCAGCAGCGGCAAGGTTGCGGTTGAACAACCAGCAAACCAGTCCGAGTGCGAACATATTCTTACAACGGAGTGCTGATTTATTGTCTAGTCCGGAATCTTTCAGGCTCTCTTTACACATGGAAGAGATGGGAACTTCAAGTACTTCCTGTTTTACGCCTAATTCCTCAAAAGGATTGTCAGTCTTGAATTGTGCCTTTTCCAAATCTCTGGCTTCGAATGAGTCGGAGTCGGTAATGATAAGTCCTTGCGGTTTACAGAATTTGATTTGTGTTTTCAGTGCGGAAGGATTCATAGCCACTAATACGTGGCAACGGTCTCCGGGAGTGTAAACCTGTCCGGCACCGATGTGGACCTGAAAACCGGAAACACCGGTCAGTGAACCTTGCGGGGCGCGGATGTCTGCCGGGTAGTCAGGGAATGTACAGATGTCATTTCCTACCGTAGCCGACACGTTCGAGAAGATATTGCCGGCCAGCTGCATACCGTCGCCGGAGTCGCCGGAGAAACGTACTACTACTTCCTCCAATTCTTTAACCATCATTTCGTCTGCCATAACTTTAATTACTATATTTAATTTAAAAACTGATTTTACTTTCAATTTGTGAGCGCAAAGGTCGGAAAGTTAATCGAATTATCAAAATAAATCGAACTTTATTGTCCTATTGACGCCAAATATTTGAAATATCTGAAAGGAACCTGTATTTTTATTCTTGTTAAATCGACAGAAACCGTTATCTTTGCAAGCAAATTTGAAGCGGCCTTGTAGTTCAACGGATAGAATAGAAGTTTCCTAAACTTTAGATAGGGGTTCGATTCCCCTCGAGGCTACTACGAAGAATCTGTGAGAAGTTGTTTTGTTTTGCTTTCATATCGTATCTGGTTTTAAGTTTAACAATGGCTTCTTTTAAGATGAACGTCTTATAGCTTCTATTTGTTTTAATAATCAATAGAAAAAGCCTCTACCGAATGTTCGGAAGAGGCTTTTTCTATTTCTGGGATTTATTATTCTTCCGTAGTTGATGCTACGACTTTTTTGTTCTTCATCATATTGTATGCAATCGGAGATGCAACAAACAGTGAAGACAATGTACCGATAATAACACCTAAGATCATTGCGAATGCAAAGCTGCGGATTGAATCACCACCAAGGATGAAGATACACAACAGCACGATTAAAGTACTCAATGAGGTATTGATGGTACGAGCCAGTGTTGTGTTCAAAGAGTCGTTGAACAACTGACGCTTGTCACGTTTCGGATATAAACCGAAGAACTCACGCACACGGTCGAAGATTACCACCTTGTCATTGATAGAGTAACCGATAGCTGTCAGGATAGCACCGATAAATGTCTGGTCAATTTCCAGTGAGAACGGAACGATACCCCACAACAGTGAATAAGCACCAATGATGATGACAGTATCACAACTCAAAGCTACCACTGAACCCACACTATAGGCAATGTTGCGGAAACGGAGCAGGATGTAAAGACCGATAGCAATCAATGCCAATACTACAGAGTAGATAGCACCTGTCTTGATATCGTCTGCGATACTCGGACCTACTTTCTGCGAACTGATGATACTACCACCTGTGTGATTATCGCGGTCGATAAATGTTTGCAACGAGATATTTTGAGTCAACAATGGTTTAACTGCATTATACAGACGTTCTTCAATTTCTGAATCGACAGTATTACCATTTTCGTTGATACGGTAGTTGGTGCTGACACGAACAGTTCTCTTGTCTGTTCCGATGGCAATGACACTTACTGTTGCTTCACCGAAGTCGTTAGCGATCAATTCACGTACTGCTTCCGGTTCTATCGGCTGCTCAAATTGCACCTTATAGTTACGTCCACCCGTGAAGTCGATACTCTGGCTTAGTCCGCGAATCACGAACGAAGCGATGCAGATAAGAATCACAGCACTAGTGATAATAAATGCCTTCTTGTTAGTTCCCATAAAGTCAAAATGTGTATTGACAAACAGGTTCTTTGAGAATTTCGACTGGAACTTGAGATTCAGCAACTTGTCTTTAGACATAAAGTGATCATAGAATACGCGTGTCATAAACACAGCAGTAAAGAATGAACAAAGAATACCAATGATTAATGTTGTTGCGAAACCACGGATAGGACCTGTACCGAAGTTAAACAAGATGACACCGGTGATGATAGAAGTTAAGTTAGAGTCGAAGATAGCCGAGAACGCATTGGAGTAACCGTCGGACAAGGCTTGTTTCACACCCTTACCACTGCGGAGCTCTTCTTTGGTACGTTCGTAGATAAGTACGTTGGCATCCACTGCAATACCTAATGACAATACGATACCGGCAATACCGGACATTGTCAGGGCAGCTTGGAAGGAGGACAGAATACCCATCGTAAAGAAGAAGTTCATGAATAGAGCCACGTTAGCCACCATACCCGGTATGAAACCGTAGAGGAAGCACATGAAGCACATTACCATAATCAAAGCTACGATGAATGAGAACATACCTGCATTGATAGATTCCTGACCCAATGACGGACCAACGATATCTTCCTGTACGATGTGAGCCGGAGCCGGCATCTTACCTGATTTCAATACGTTTGCTAAGTCCTTTGCCTGTTCAGGAGTGAAATGACCTGTAATCTGTGAACGTCCACCTGTGATTTCAGAGTTTACGTTTGGTGCAGAATATACATAGTTATCAAGAACGATAGCGATAGAGCGACCGATGTTCTGTTTAGTCAACTGTGCCCAACGACGTGCACCGTCAGAGTTCATAGTCATGCTGACAGCCGGTTTGCTGTATTGGTCGAATTCATCTTTCGCGTCTGTTACTACATCACCTTCCAACGGAGCTTTACCGTTACGTTCGGTAGACTTGATAGCATATAATTCGAAAGTCTGTCCTTTCTTGTCAAATTCAGAAGGAGAAACACCCCATTTCAAACGAAGGTCTTTCGGGAGTTCTGCTTTAACTTCCGGCATAGCCAGATATTTGTTGATATCAGCAGTGTCTTTGTAGTTAGCGTAACCGACCACAGGACCTTGGCCGCTAGAGTTCAACTGCAGGATAGCCAACAGAGGGTATTGCTTTTTAATTTCTGCCAGGTTGGCTGTAGACTTATCTTCAGCAGCAGTAGCGTCTCCTTTCAAGGCAGCAGCAAGACTGTCGGCAGCGCTAATGTTTTTCTTAGCAGGAGTAGCCTCTGCAAGTTGAGCTTCTTTGGTAGAATCTACTGCAGCGGTGTCCACTGCTGTTGTTTCATGTGCCAGTACAGCGCGCAATTTAGCGTCTGCAGATTGCATGGCAGGAAGTACTTCTTTAGCTGTATAAGTTTCCCAGAATTCTAGGTTAGCAGAACCTTGGAGAAGTTTTCTCACACGTTCCGGCTCTTTGATACCCGGCAATTCCACCATGATACGACCCATTTTGTCTTCCAGGCTCTGGATATTCGGCTGAACAACACCGAAACGGTCGATACGGGTACGAAGTACGTTATATGAGTTTTCAACAGCAGCTTTTACTTCTGTTCTCAATACTTTTTCAACTTCTGCATCCGATGATTTTTGGTTAACTTTGTCTTTCAACTGTTGTGTTGCGAAGAGTTCGGAAAGTTTTGCGTTAGGAGCAGCTTTGTGGTATTCTCTAACAAACAGGGTGATGATATCGTCCTGGCTGTTGATAGCCTGTTTTGCAGCTTCTGCCAATGCATTGTTGAAAGCTTCATCCGGCTTGTTGTCAGCCAGTGCTTTGATAACATCAGGTACAGAAACTTCAAGGATAACGTTCATACCACCCTTTAGGTCCAAACCTAAACTAATCTCCATCTCACGACATTGTTTCAGCGTCCAGTTACCCAACCACACTTTCTCATTGGAGAGAGAGTCGAGGTAGTCTTGTTCCACTTTCGGGTCGCCGTTCGCAATTTCTTTCGCCTTGTTGGTATAATGGCGTGTTACGAAGGAGAAGGAGAGATAGAACACACATACCAGTGTGAGTAATACCGCAAAAACCTTTACAAATCCTTTGTTTTGCATTTTACTTTTAATTTATGATGATTACTTTTTTAATTTAATTTTCAGTTAAATTCTGTCGTACACAAGTTCTTTTTGCCGCATACAAGGCTGCAAATATAGTTTTTTTTTCACATTCATGTGTAATAAGCCCTCAAATATTTGATGTTTAAGGGCTTTTTTGCTGAATTATTTCATTCCTCTGTTTTTCAGTAGTGGTTCCAGGCTTGGTTCCGCTCCACGGAAATTCTTATAAAGCACCATCGGGTCTTCGCTGTCTCCCTTCTCCAATACGTTATGGCGGAACAGGTCGGCGGTGTTTTTATCAAAAATACCATGTTCTTTGAAAGCTTCGAAAGCATCATTGTCCAATACGTTGGCCCATAGGTAACTATAGTATCCGGCTGCGTATCCGCCAATGATATGATTGAAGTAAGTCACGCGATAACGCGGTGCTATTTCAGGAATCAAATTAAGCTTGTCCATCGCTTCTTTTTCGAATGCAAGCATATCCAGATTCTTTACATCTGTCATCGTGTGCAGGTTCATGTCAAGGATGGCGGCAGCCAGTAATTCAGTGGTCATGAAGCCCTGGTTGAAAGTTTTCTGTTGCAGTATCTTTTCGATGATTTCGTCGGGTATCACTTCTCCTGTCTGATAATGTTTGGCATACATTTTCAGCACTTCGGGTTCAGTCGCCCAGTGTTCGTTGATTTGAGAAGGAAGTTCTACAAAGTCGCGTACCACGTTGGTTCCCGATGTTCCTTTGTATTCGCATTTTGTCAGCAGTCCGTGCAGGGCGTGACCAAATTCGTGAAACAGGGTTTCCACTTCATCCATGGTCAATAAAGAAGGAGTGTCGCCTACCGGCTTGGTAAAGCTGCAAACGTTGCATACCAACGGACGGGTTGTTCCGTGTTGTTCACGATAGTTGCTCATCCATGCACCGCCGCTTTTTCCGGGACGCGGGAAATAGTCTACATAGAAGATACCGAGCTGGGAACCGTCTGCGTCTTTCACTTCAAAGACTTCTACATCGGGGTGATAAGTTGGTATGCCTTCTAGTTTGCTTAGAGTGATGCCATATAATTTGTTGGCTACGGCGAAAGCACCATCGCGCACATTTTCCAGTTTGAAGTAAGGTTTTGTATCCTCTTCAGACAGATTGTATTTCTCTTTCCGCAGTTTTTCGGTGTAATACCACCAGTCCCATGCTTCCAGCTTTTCTCCTTTTCCTTCCTTGTCCATTAACTTCTGGAGTTCGCCAGCTTCTGCTTTCGCTTTGGGGAGTGCATAGCTCCATAGATTGTTCAAAAGGCTCATTACGTTGTTGGCGTTCTTTGCCATGGTTTCATCCAGGACAAAGTTTGCATAACTGTCGAAACCTAATAAGTTCGCTTTTTCCAGGCGGAGAGAAACGATCTTGCGGATGTTTTCCTTGTTGTCGTTTCCGTCGTTGTTGTTGCCGCGGTTGATATAAGCTTTGTATATTTGCTCCCGAAGCGGGCGATTTTCTGAATATTGCAGGAAAGGCAGACGGCTGGCGTTGTGCAGGGTGAACAACCATTTTCCCGGTTGTCCGGCTGCTTTCGCTTCTTCGGCTGCACTTTGGCGGAACCATTCAGGCAATCCTGCCAGATCTTCTTCCTTGTCAACGAAAAGTTGGAAGGCATTATTCTCATTCAGCACATTGTTGCTGAAAGTGATGCCAAGTGTAGAAAGCTCCTTGTTGATTTCGCGGAGGCGGGCTTGATCTTTTTCGCTAAGGTTTGCTCCGGAACGGATAAATCTTTTATAAGTCTTGTCCAGCAGGCGTTCTTGTTCCGATGTCAGGTTTAATGAGTCTTTCTTTTGGTAGACATCGTTCACCCGTTTGAATAGTTTCCCATTCAGGGAGATATTGTCATTATGTTCCGAAAGAACCGGTGCCAGTTTGATGGAAAGTGCGGTCAGCGAATCAGTGGTTTCCGCATCTGTCATATTGAAGAAAATGGTGCTTACCCGGTCTAAGATGGGTGCACTGTTATCCAAAGCTACAATCGTATTATCGAATGTCGGAATTTCCGGACTTTCGATAATGGCTTCGATATTTTGATTCTGTTCTTCTATACCTTTTAGAAAGGCAGGTTCATAGTGCTCTAATTTAATCTTGTCGAAAGAAGGAGCACCATACTCGGTTTGAAACTCTGTAAAGAAAGGATTGCTTTCTGTTTTCGTAGCACAGGAGTACATCATACAACTTACTGCTAAAATGGTTAGTGTCTTTTTAATCATCATAAGTGTTTTTTATTAGAGTTTTCAGTTCTTATCGTTTACTGATATAGCACCAGATCGGGTAATGGTCTGATGCCTTGATAGACCGGTCTACAGTGCAGTTGTAGGCCTTCAGGTTGGGGCTAATCAATATATTATCTATGCGGAAATAGAATTTGTTCAGATTGTAGGAAATACCCAATCCTTTGCCGGATTGTGTGAATGCATCGTCCAGTTCTTGAGTCAGGATGCGGTGTGTGTACGAAATGGAACCATCGTTGAAATCACCGCATACGATGGTTGTCGGGTATTTACTTTCGGCAATGACTCTCGCCACGGAATCTGCTTGTGAAGCCCGAATGGCCGATGCTTCCGTTAGTTTTCTTATTAACTGTCTGAGTCCGGTTTTTACTTTCTTGGCATTCGGGTCTTTAATCATATCTTCATAAATCCCTCTGTCTTCTTTGGTGAGTTTGTTAGATTCCAGATGATTGTTGATTAATGTAAGAGTGTCATTATTCACATTCAGTACATATCTCATGGAACCGTTATAGTTGCTTTTATATTCGATAGGATGTATCGAAAGTATAGGGAATTTAGAGAAACAGGCAAGCTGAACATCTCCTTTTCCTTGCTGGTGGATGGATTGATAAGGATAGGCCTTCAATGCTTTTTTTACATCCTGTTCTGTCAGATACTTTTTATTGGTGGCAGTGTTGTATTCTTGCAGACAAATGATATCGGCATTGCTATTTGCAAGATAAGACAATATAGGGTTTTTACCGTCTTTCTTTTCCAGATTGCTGAAACTCATTACATTGTACGACAGAATTTTGATGCTTCCTTCCGGAATAGTTTTAGTGGTGGAGTTGAAAGGGATATAAGTCCGTATCTGTGGAATACAAATGAGAAGGCCAATGGCGGGCAAAAGGGCATAGCGGTAATTAACGAATGCCCAGAAACCGATAAAAATTAAATTGATAGTCAGGAAGATCGGAAATGCAAGCCCCAGACTGGAGGCAAGTGGATTTATTTTCGGGTTAAGGTAAGGACTATAAGCACTTAGTATCAACGTTCCCACAAAGAGAGCGTTGACAGCAAGTATCAGATATGTGACAAATTTGCCAATATGTTCCATTCTTTTATCTTTTGCTTGCGTCGAACAAGCTTTTCTTTTCTTCTGTTGTCAGACTGTCGTAGCCGGATTTTTTAAGTTTTTCCAGAATACGGTCTACTTCATCAGACTGTGCTTTCTTTTGAGCGTTGTAATCATAATCCTTCTCACGACCGGTAGCACTGTTGCCGTAGTGTACTTTCATTTTCGGTTTCCGTTTCCATGTTTTCTTCTGAAACAGGGAGATGAAACCATCCAGAATCCAGTTGATCCAGGATGTTAAATCAGTTCCTTTGCTTAGGCTGGCAGCAAACCAAAGTCCTGCAAGGGCACCGCCTAAATGGGCGATATGTCCTCCGGCATTGCTTGAGGTAATGGACAATACATCAATTCCGATAACGATCAGTGCCAGGTATTTGAGACGGATAGCACCGAAAAGAAAAAGTTGTACCCTGTAATTAGGCTCACGATAAGCTGTGGCAGCTACGATGGCTAACACGGAGGCTGATGCTCCTACTAATGTTGCACCCGCTACTTGCGAGCTGAATAAAGGAAATACATTGTAGGCAACCATATACAGGAAACCTCCACAAATACCTCCCAGTACATACAAACCTCTTAAATGTTTTGCCGAGAAAAAGTAGAGAAACAAACTTCCGAACCAATACAGCCAAAGCATATTGAATAGAATATGCAGGATGCCGGCATGCATAAACATATAAGTAAATAACGACCACGGCTGATGAATAAATCCGATAAAGGATGCCGGCAGGGCAAATATACCGAATATATCGGGGGTACTCACTTCAAACAGTCGCAAGAAAACGTTAATCAACGTGCCAATCACAAAGATACCTACGTTGATATAAATCAGTTGGATAAAAATATTTCCTCTTCTGAACGTCTCCTTTAAATCAGCTATAATATGTCCCATTGTTATTGCTTTTTTTTCTCCAGTACAAAATCAGGATCAATCCGAACAGCATTCCTCCCAAATGTGCAAAGTGAGCGACATTGTCTCCGGCGCTATTGGCAAGTCCTGACCATAATTCAATCGCGGCGTATCCTATAACGAAGAACTTCGCTTTGATAGGAAATGGCAGCGGGAAGATAAACAACCGGTTATTGGGAAATAACATGCCGAATGCCAGCAATATGGCGTAAACGGCTCCCGAAGCACCTACGGTGGTCATCATGTTCAGATACTCTTCCATTGGGATAACACCTGTACCTATATTCACTTGTGCGTAGTGGCTAAGTTCCGTTACATATTGAATATACTGTACCCCTTCTTGAATAAGTCCCGCACCGATACCGCAGAGAATATAGTAGAAGAGGAAACGTTTGGGTCCCCAGGTTTGTTCGAGAATCGGTCCGAACATAAAAACGGCAAACATATTAAAGAAAATGTGGCTGAATCCGCCGTGCATGAACATATAAGTGATTAGCTGTGCCGGATTAAAGTCACTTGCAAGGAAAAAATGTAATCCCAGATAATTCGTTAAATCCAGGCCGTAACGTTGGGCTACGATTGTCCCGAAAAATACTAGTACATTGATAATTATCAGGTTTTTAGTTACAGTTGGCATCATTTTAATTTCTGAATATTTAGATAATAGACGCAAAAGTACGAATAAATTCTGTTTTAAAGCATGAAAAACGCTTCCTATTAGCTCTTTTTCAATAATTTGCTGCGTTTTTTTTATGTTTTTATTTGATATGTTGTTTTGTTCGGCTATATTTGTGGAATCAATCCATTGTGGGATAATCTTTTGTGTAACATATATATTAATTAATCATTTTACGTATTATGAATAAGTCTGATCTTATTAGCGCA
Source organism: Bacteroides sp. D2 (assembly GCF_025147085.1). Lineage (NCBI taxonomy): Bacteria > Pseudomonadati > Bacteroidota > Bacteroidia > Bacteroidales > Bacteroidaceae > Bacteroides > Bacteroides sp. D2. Next base: position 1,990,502 of record NZ_CP102261.1, read on the forward strand.
ATGGCTGCTGAAGCTCAAATGAGCAAAGCCGATGCAAAAAAAGCACTTGATGCTTTCATCACTTCAGTTACTAATGCTATGAAAGCTGGTGACAAAGTATCTCTCGTAGGTTTTGGTACTTTCTCAGTAAGCGAAAGAGCTGAAAGAACTGGTATTAACCCTTCTACAAAGGCAACTATTACTATTCCTGCTAAGAAAGTAGCTAAATTTAAAGCTGGTGCTGAATTATCTGCAGCTGTTGAATAAGATAGATAGTTGAAAGAAATTAAAAAAGGTGTCCTTTAAAAGACACCTTTTTTTTATTATCAATAAGTAGACTATGGTTATTTTCCAATAATTCCTGCCCAACTATCTGTAAAACGGAAGTTACCTATATTTCCTGCGTAATTATTGCGATTTTTAAGCATTATTCCTTTGATGCCGGCTTTCAAAACTCCTTCTTCAGTGGCTACCGCATCCGGTGTAGGTTCCTGATCCTTCAATTCCGAATCAATAAACAGGGAAGCCTGATTTTTTGCAAAATCGATTTTTAATACAATCAGGTGGGTCGTGTTCAAATCATAAGTCTTGGTTGCAGATCCACGTTGTTTCTGTATGCCTACTCCGAATTTGAGTTTGCTTCCCTGGTTAGAGGCGAAGACGAATCCCCGGCTTGTTCCCGTAGCATGATTGGCACTTGTGGAAATAAAATCCATATAACCTTTTGCCTTGAATTTGGAGAAGTTTACCAGGAATGACAGGTAATATGTTCCGGTAGAATATGTTCTTCCGGATTCTAATCCGTAAATGCTGGGACGGAACGTTGCTTCTTCCGGCAGTCCGCCAAAGGTAACCGACAGGCCTTCTTCATTATATCCTTTGTAAGACAGTTCTTTGCCTGCAACAGGGCTTTCACCTATAAAAGGCTCTTTCTCACTGAATACGGCACTCCATACATCTTTGTTAAGAGGGGCTTTCTTTGCAGTGTATGCTGCTTTTTCGATCGGTTCCCCCTCTTTACATCCGTTGAGAAAATTATTTCTCAATACTTGAGCATTACTTAATGAAGCTGTAGCAACTAATGCCAGCGTTAATAGTACTTTTTTCATGGCTATTTCTGTTATTAATTAAAATTTATCTTGTTGTTGATTCATGAGTTCAAATATATCAGCGACGGAAGTCAAACCAAAGTTTCATGCGCAATCCCTCGTCTCCCGATTTGATACGGATGGTACTGGGCTGGCTTTTGGGTCCCTGTTCCGGTATTGATTTGAAAGAACGTATGGCAGGAATATCATAAAGGAAGGAAAGGTCGCCTTCCGGGAAACTATGCATACTGTTTTCTCCATCCCTGCGATGCACCGGTTCTTCCGGGGTAAATACACGGAAGTACAAACCATCCGTTTCCGAATAAACAGTGAACGGTACTTTGTCCGCCTCCATGGTTGCCCAGTATAGGTTGCCATGATATCCTTTGAACTCGGGATATATCAGTTTCTCGAAACTCTCTCCGGTAACGGTATTATTGTATTCTTTCTCCCAAATATTATAATTTGCCCCTTTGATCCGGTTCTTCCAGACGCGATACGGACCACGTCCCATCCATCGCATCCCTTTTACTTCTTTTTCCGGGAAAGAAAAACTAAGTCCCAGGTAATAGATGTTTTTATCAAAGAATTCACCTTTATATCCGCCACCATTACCGCGGTTCAGCAGAATAGCATCCATTCCCAGCAAGCCATCTGCCGTCATACGCCAAACGATAGAATCAATGGCTCCCGTATATCTTACGACGAAAAGGGCATCGTTGCCGTCCATGCGTACCTCCCCCTTTTTGAAGTCGGCTTTTATTCCTACGGGTAGAGGGCCATTGTTCAGAGGAACAATTTGCTTATTGCTTTTTATCTCTACCAATGCTCCGCCCTTGCTGTTAAACGTTGCCGAAATGCCGTTTGCAGAAAGAGTAATACTTTCGTTTCCTTTTCTTATCTCTGCCGGTTTTGTAGAGGTTGTTTGTATGTGTTGAGTTTCAAAGTACTCTTTTGCATACTTCACCGGCCACGTCCAGTTGCAAATCACTTTCCCGTTTCTGTCATAAGCCTCCAGTTCCAGTACATCACCCAGGAAAAAGTTTTCCGGTAACTGCATACGTGCTTTACCTGTTTCTCCCGGATCAATAGCCGGCAGGCTGACTGTCCCTTCATTCAATAGCGAGCGCTCACCACCTTTTAATGGGGAGGGAGTAGCGTAAAGGCGATACTTCATACTACACTCCTTTAGATTAGTGAATAAATAAGTATTACTCACCATAAATTCTCCGTTGAAAGAGGGAGTGATAAATAGATTTTTGAATTGGATAGGTGCCCATACTTCACGAACTGTATAAAAGCTACCTTCCTTTTCCCGCCTGGGACCGACAATACCGTCCGGGCCATTCGGTCCGTCAGAATCGAGGATACCACCTTTATCACTGCGTGAAACGGCTTCATCAATAAAAGTCCATAAGAAGCCGCCGGCAAATAACGGATTGGAAGTGTAATTGTTCCAATAATCTTCCAATCCTGCGCCCAGTCCTTTATCATATTGTCCGTGTAGAAACTCTGTCGGCATAAAGACATTGTATCCGTTGGCAAGGCGTCCGGTTCCGGTCTGATAGGCTGGGTAATGATGTGTATCCAGTTGGTTGAAATCTGCCCACGGATGAATCACATGGCGCTTTTGCGGATCATAATCAGCAAAACGGGCATCCAGTTTCTTATTCCATCCGCCTTCATTGCCGTTACTCCATAAGAAGATACAGGGGTGGTTCACGTCATGGGCCATCATCTCTTTTAGTAATTTCTCTCCCACTTTCTCATCATATCTTCCATGCCAACCGGGAAACTCTTCCAGATAGAAAAGTCCCAGTGAATCACATACATCCAGAAAATGTTTGTCGGGCGGATAGTGAGAACGGACTGCATTCATATTCATTTCCTTGATAAGCAGTGCATCTTGCAGGCTGATCTCTTTATTGGTAGTACGTCCTCCGTCGGGATGGAAACTATGGCGGTTGATACCTTTCATTATCACTTTCGTCCCATTGACATAAATCCCGTCTTTAAGGCGGAACTCAATGGTGCGGAATCCGATTCGTTCTTCGTGTACATGTACAATTTGCTTCTGGCTGTCGAGCAGTTCCAACCGGAGCGTATAGAGATTGGGGTGTTCGCAATCCCAGGTACGGATACCTTTCCAGTCAGTCGAAATGGTTTGTACATTCCCGGTTCCCAACGTATTTGTTTGTTTTCCGATGGCTCTGCTTTCTCCTACCGGAGTCAGTGAAGTAGCCAGGGAATATCCCTCTGGCAAATTATTCATATAAACTTCTGTTGACAACTTACCATCGGCTGTTGCATTTACGGCAATGCGTTCGATGTGCGTCTTGGGCATAGCTTTCAGATAAACCGGACGGTAAATACCACCGAACAGCCACCAATCGGCCCGGCGTTCCGCCGCATTCACCGATTTATTGGCAGACTCTTTCCATACCTTCACTTCCAGTTCATTACTTTTACCGAATTTGAGTTTATCAGTAATGTCATAATTGAAGCAGATAAAACCGCCTTGATGAATCTCTCCTGCAAGTTTGTTGTTTATCTTTACTTCCGTATCTGTCATTACCCCTTCGAATACAATGCGGACCTGTTTGTCTTTCCAATCCGCGGGAACTTTGAACTTGTAACGGTATAATCCCGTTTCATCACTCGGCTTGGCTTCCTTTACCAGATAGAAACGGCCGAATGTATATTCCCCGAAACTTTGCAATTCCCACTGTGAGGGTACTTCTATCTTACTCCATTTGCCGCTGTTCATACCACCGGAACAATAGAAGTCCCAAGTGACGGTCTTCCCCAATCCGGTACCGGACAGGTACAGAGTCTCCGTATTCTGTGCGCCTATACTGCTGAAACACAGAAGAAATGCAAGTGAGAGTAGTTGTCTTATTTTTATCATATAGCGTTATCGTTACTTGCTTGAGCAATGTTTTCTTATTTCTTTATTGTTTCCAGAAATTCCACCTCTATGATACGCAGTCCGTTTTTCCCTTTGTTGCTTTGGGCTTTCTTTTCCATTTCATTGGCGGCTCCCCCTGCAACTTCAACAATTTCTCCGAATGCATCATTATCTATGGTGCTTCCTTTCAGTTGGATTGTAATCTTATCCGATTTTACAGGCTTGTCGATTTCCAAATGGACATAACCCAGACTTTTTTCCGTACTGCCGCTCCATATCTTCGTTTTTCCTGCATAGACTTCCAGTGGATAACTACGCGAACGCCAACCGTTTAACTTGATACAAATATCATCAATGGTGGCTTCTTTTTCCAGCTGATAAGTGATCCAGGCAGTATTCAGCTGTCCGTCGTTACTCCATTCGCTTAGTTCATTGTCATCGTAGCTCTTTATTGCTTCGCTCTGATTAGAACCCGCTTTGGCAGCAATGATTGCAACATCACGTTTACTATCTATATAAGAAGGTGTGAGAGGCGTTGCTCCTTTATCCAATTTTCCTTTTAAGCTGTATTGCGGTAGATAGTCACTGCATCCATCCGTAACTTTTACAGGTGTGGTTTGCAAAGTCAGTGTTGTAGCGGGAAGTCCCTCTGCTTGGGCAGTGACAATGATTTTGCCTGCTTCCGTCGTGCTGCGTATCAATGCCCGGTTGATTCCACACTCTACCGGCAGGTCTTTACTTAATATATAATTGTTCTCTCCTTGTGCAATACCGCCACGCCATTCCGCTTCCCCTGTTAGAGAGAATTTTATAGTGCGGTTATCCAATGGACAACGTCGGCCCTCTTTGTCGACAACTTCTATTTGCAACAATGCCATATCAGCGCCATCGGCATGAAATCCTTCGGGGTTTTGTATGGCAGTCAGTTTCAGTTGAGTTGCTTCTCCGGCTGTGCTTATATGGTATCGACTGACTTCCATACCATTTTTATCAGAGCTTACGGCTTCCAGTTTACCGGGACGGAAAGTGATCTTGTCGAAAGTAAAGAGAAAGTTTGACTCCCGCTTTCCTTTACCCAGTGACTTTCCGTTCAGGAATAATTCTACTGCTTCCCCGTTTGAAACGACATAGACAGGTTTTACAGTCTTTTCCGGATAATTCCAGTGGCCAATGATATACGTCTGATATTTATCCGTATCCACCCAGCCGTTCCACATTACCTGATGGGCGAAAAAAGCATCCTTTTCAATACGCATCGGGTCTGTAACACCACTTCTGCGGTAGTTCTCCTCGCCGCGACAGTGCGTGTTACTGTCGGAGAAGATTATCTTCGTTCCCCCCGAACTAACCCTTAACCCGGTTCCGGGACGTTCCCTCCAATAATCATACCAACGGTTTACCATTTCTATGGCGAACATATCCTGATTGTGATTATAGCTGGTGGCTGGTTTTCCTTTATGAAGAGGCCCCGCACCTTCCTTATGGAATGGATAACTATGCTCATCCCAATACTTACGTAAACCCTCGTCACGACAATATTCCGTAGCCCACATGGGGTGATGCTTGCTTTTGTTGATATAGAGCATTTCTCCGCCGTATTCGGCTTCGCGTATATCGAGCATCTCACGGGAACCTATGGCACGTCCGCCGTAAGGATCGAATTTGTCACGTATAGCCTTCATCTCGATCATGTGCTCCAGTCTGATGGCTTTGTTGCCACATTCATAAAACAAGATACTGGGATTATTACGGTTGTAAATGATAGCATCGCGCATCAGTTCTGTCCGTTGTTCCCATTGACGACCTCCGCAATCTTTTTCAGAATCACCGGCGGGCATCGCTTGAATGAGTCCGACACGGTCGCAAGATTCCACGTCCTGCTTCCAGGGAGTGACGTGCATCCAGCGGACTAAGTTTCCGTTACTTTCAACCATCAATCCATTCGAGTAATCACTCAACCAGGCAGGAACAGATACGCCGACCGCCGGCCATTCATTGCTGGTGCGCTGTGCATAACCTTTCATTTGGATTACACGGTCGTTTAGCCAAACTTTACCCTCACCGAAATGCGTCTTACGGAATCCGGTACGTGTGATAACTTCATCGAATATTTCTCCTTTTTCATCTTTCAAAGCTGTTGTCACTGTATAAAGATAACCATATCCCCAGCTCCAGAAATTCAATTTGTCTACTTCGGCTGCTGCCTGTATCACCTTCGTCTCTTTGGGATTCAGGGTAATTCCCGGACTGGTGAATGTTTTCACAGTCTTACCGTCCATATCCTTCAGAGTGACCTGATAGGTCAGTTTACGTGTTTCCCGGCCGTCGTTCCGTATTTCAGACTCGGCATGAATTTTAGCTTTACGCCCTTTGATGTCGAAATCCGTAGCATAGATGTATACACCGGTAGTTTTCAGATTACTGTAAAGAGGAAGAGTCTGATACACTTCGTCCGTAACATGCAGAAAGACATTTTTGGGAATACCACCATAGTTTGCATTGAAATTACGGTCGTTCCATTGGAATTTCGATTTGGTATTTTTTTCCCGGTATTGCCAGTTGTTATCAATACGTATGGCGAGCACGTTGTTTCCTTCTTTCATAAAGGGAGTCAGGTCGAAACCTACTGCCATGACACCATTCTCGTGAATACCCAGATATTCTCCGTTTAGATAGAAACTGCCACCCTGGCGGATACCTTCAAATTCGATAAATACTTTTTTATCTTTTATATCTTTCACCTGAAAATGTTTGCGATACCAAACAACTGTATCTGTCAACTGTGCTATGTGCAGCTTGAATGCTTCATCCTCATTGAAGGCATGCGGCAAGGTTACCTGTTTCCAGTTACTGTCATCAAATTCGGTTTTTGAGGCTTGTTCATTATCGCCGACATGCAGGCGCCATTCACTGTTGAAATTGTATTTCTTACGTTCGGAAGCCTGCACTGTTGTCATAACAGATAGGCTGAACGCGATAAATATAAACAGTATAATCTTTTGTTTCATAATCAAATATAATATTATTTTTTTTCTTTATTCTCTATCAGGTCGGAACCGATATAATAACTGGTATGAGTTGGCTGATTATAACCGATATTCTGATTAAGAGCACTCATTTCATAAATATGGTCACTCATCAGATATGGAAACTGATATTCCGTGGGGTACCAGGTGCTGAATATGCGTAATTCCGTATTGTCGGAGGTCGGTTGAATAATTTCTTCCCGCCAGTCACCCAGAAAATCTCCATAGAAACATGGGTTGGCTTTCGTTCCATTGATGGTGGTAACTCCATAACGGTATATGGTGAACACTCTCCCGTCTTTGTAGGAATTAACAGTACCTTTATCCAATAATTGCCTGTTAAGGGAACCGGAGAACCACACTGCCATATTGCACGAACTTGGAACATAACCCAAATCAACGCCGGAAGAAGAATGAGCATTTCCTTTATACCACCACATTTCGCAGCCGGGACTATCCGGATCGATGTCTGCCACCAAACACCGTCCTACATCTCCTGATTTGTCAAATTTCCATATAACATCTCCCGTATTGGCATCTCTTAGGGCAGCACCTACCGTACCGCTTTCAAAGCAAGACCATATTTGAAGTCCTTTTCTTGACGGGGCGAATTTTCCGAGATGCAATGCGTCGCCATGTCCCAGTCCGCAACAGTTGAGCCCCTTTCCATTGTGGTCTATGGTGCATGAACCGTATACTATTTCATCTAATCCGTCATTGTCCACATCACCCACACTCATGCTGTGATATCCTTGGCCATCATAATCGCTGTGAATACCGTCGGTAGTATCGAAACGCCAGACGCGGGACAGTTGGTTATCGCTAAAGTTCCATGCTTCCACTACAATTTTGGCGTAACATCCCCGTCCTATAATGACAGAGGTAGCGTCGTTGGAACAACGTGCCATTCCGATCCGGTAACTACTTGAACGCTTATAATAGTTATCTCCCCAGTCTTCACTTTGTCCGAGAGCGATGTAGTTCGTTCGTGCCAGTTCCTTGCCGGTAGCGCCTTCTATCACGGATAAGAATTCGGGCCCGCCATGTATATATTTCTTGCCTGCTACCCGATAGTCCGTTTTTCCATCCCCATCGGTATCACCAATTTCCTGTCCATCCCCGAAAATGGTGCCTTCAGCAGTACGCAATGCAATTTCGCATTTACCATCCCCGTTGAAGTCATATACTGCGAATGAACTTCCGTTTCCGGTTGGCACATTGGGACCCATTGCCATCCGCCACATGAATGTGCCGTCCAGACGATAGGCTTCTAGTAATACGGAGTGGCGTATGCCGTCATTCGTGTCGCCCGTCTCGCTGTCTTCATCACCATCCGGAGAAGAGATAAGCCGTTTCAGTACGATTTCATATTGTCCGTCGCCATCCAGATCACCTATGCTTATATCATTGGTTTTGTACACTAATCCGGGAGCGATGCCTTCCGTTCCTTGCAAGGGAATCGATATATAAGGCAGTCCGGCGGAAGCCTGTTGTGCAGTGATAGTATAGGTATCTATCGTTACTGTACTCGAATGGTAACAGAGCCTGTATGTGTTATCTACCGAAAGGTCGGCCGAAACATCTTGAAAGTTGGTGACCGTGATAGCGTTCTCGTTTACTTTGATTTCAGCCCGGTCGCCACTTTTTCTGTAAAGGTCGAATGCTACTTCAGTATCGTCAGTGGGCAGCATGCGCCAACTGACAAGAATCTTTTTATTATGTATCTTGTTCTTGTCGTTTGTAGCGTCTGCCCTGCCGTTGATAGATGCCCATAACATTCTTGGAGTATAGTTCCTTTCTTCTTTTACCACCGGTTTCTCCCCGTCATCCGAAGAGGACGGAAGAAGCTGATTATCCGTACATGCAGATAAGCAAAGTATAAATCCGATGATAAATAACGGCGTGTATTTCATGGCGTTGATACCTTTTTAAGGTTACTGTGGGAACACATAAAATTTACGGTTCGGCTTAAAGTCGATCATCCATTGGTCTACTACAACATGTTTATCCAAAGCGGTGATAGTCAGCGTGTGCTTGCCTTTTTTTAGTGAATGTTTAGTTTCCTTTATGGCTTGCCCACGCAGTACATTGCGTTTCCATGTCTCCGTACGTCCTTTTTCGCGGAAAGAAAGAACCTGGGGTTTTCCTCCGTCTATGCTGACACTGAAGCGGATATCTCCTTTGTCATTCGGTTGAGTCGGTATGACGGCAGTACGTAACAATGCTTCTCCTTCCCACGGACAGTCGAATTCAAATGTCAGTGAGCCGCCTTTAGGCAGGGCAACGGCGTTCATACTGTGTCCAAGTGCCTGAATAGGCGTAGCTCCTTCCGATGCTTGGGTATAATTACAAGCATTGTAACTGATACATTTATCCGTTTTAATTTTGCGGGAAGATGTTTTCTTTGGACTTTCAGCCAGGTATTTATCTACTTCTTTGTCGGTCAATCCTATAGGAAGAGTTGGCGGATAGAACACATACAAATCGCGCGGATAGAAACACATGGAATGTTTCCATTTGCCGTTCGCCATTTCGTTGTTATAGTAATCAGTCAGTTCCTTGATTTCCTGATAGGCTTTCATACTTCTGGCACAGGCCGAAAACATCGCCTTGTCACGTCCCCAAAGAGATTCGTCACACTGTCCTGTTGAGTAGGAACGGGCACGCTGCGCTTCCAGCATTTTGGTACTCATCGCGGCAGAAGCAAATACCTGATATTTGATATGTGAGAAGAATGCATCTTTACGTTCGGGTGCAATCAGGGCTTCTGCTTCCGTAACAGTCTTCTTGATCGTTTCGTAAGAATCCAGATAGCGGTCTAGCTCTCCGCCAAATTCAGTCAGGCTGAATTCGGTATCAATCACTTGCGAACGACCTCTGGGATACCTTCTCTTGTCTAATTCTACTTGTGTCCATCCCATGTGTTCCGGTTTGCGGATGCCACATAAACGGTAGAACTCATGCATGGCAGGAAATAATTTCTTGCCGGCCTGTTCGCCGAACTCACGGCAGAGCCATTTCTCCTGATGTTCGTTCAGGGTGGAAGGAGCCACGGAATGAATATCCCATGCCATATCCAGGAATAGCTCAAGGTTGTAAGCTGAAGGTTTCAGGTCATGCACATTGACGATCCATACACGGCGTGCATTATGGTCGTATGCTTGTTTCATTTCGTTATAGATAAGTCCCGGTTGGGTAGTACACAACCACATATAATCGTGCGGACGTCCCCAGTAGCTCAAATGGTAGTAAACACCACCGCCGCCACTGCGTTTCTGCTGTTCTTCGTCGCTAAGACGGGTCATGTATCCGTAGTTATCGTCACACCACATGAGCGTCACGTCATCCGGCACTTCCAAGCCGTTCTCCATAATTTGCAATACCTCTTTGTAGGGAACAAATACTTGCGGAACTTTCGTTAAGTCCGGATTGGTATATTTAGTCAATAATTTGCGCTGGTCATTGATTACCTGTTGCAGGGCGTTGACTTTTTCTTCCATGGTGCTTACCCCTTCCATGTGTCCGTCGTGGATTCCCCGCATGCCGATTGTATACATATTCTCGTATTTCCCGGCTTCTTTCAATCGTTCTATCCAGTAAGCCTGTACAGAATCGCGGTTAGTGATATAATTATAATCTCCCCGTCGTTTCACGCTCCATTCTCCTACATTGCTGCGCATCAAAGGTTCGCAGTGTGAGGTGCCGATGGCGATGCCGCAACTGTCGGCCACTTCTTTGGCTCCGGGTACAAGATAAAAAGGAGTGGTAATGCCATGCATACCCGGCCAAATGGCATTGGCACGCAGGCGGAGCAGTAATTTGAATATTTCTTTATAGGTACGGGGGCCGATGCGTCCTTTGATGTTGGAAGGCTCGAAAGTCATCCAGCTCCAGGGTTGCAAGGACCAGTCCTCGTCATTCAGGAAAATACCGCGATACTCTACGGACGGACTCTGGAAAGTCTTGTAATTGCCGTCAATGGTAAGTTGGCTCCGCTTTTCGGGAGTAACATCACTCCACCATACCCAGGGCGATACACCTGCCAGACGTGACAGTTCCAGTATTCCATAAGCAGTTCCTCTGCCGTCGCTGCCTACGATGAGTAATTGCTTATTTGCAGAGCCACCCGCTACTGAAATATAAAAGCCGTCTTTTTTAGCTGCGATATTATCGACCGGTATGTTTAATTCGCGCAACTCCTTCTGTACTTTTTTGTCTGCTTTATCCAGTTGTATGATGCGGATAGTTGCTTTGGATGCAGAGCTCTGTTTCGGCGAAAAGCCCGTAACCTGCTTCATGTCCCCGGCGAACATGTCAAAAGCTATTTTTACAACTGGGGCGGTAGACTGGGGCATAGCATACGATATGGCCTGTTTTCCATTGTACCAAACGAAGTCGTCACAGCGTACAATCTGACTACATACAAAAACGATGATTAGTAAGAAAGAACGTAAAAGCATGATATTAGTTTTTATGGTTATATTATTAATTTCCGTCGGGTTTTTCCATTTCGCAGAAAGGTGCCGGACACCAAAGGAATGTTTCTGCTTTGTCCGGTTGGGACGGGTTGTAAGAAATATCTGTTTTCAGGTATTTAGTCAATTCCGGCGTAACCTTTTTCATCCCTTCAATCACACATTTGGCTATCTGATAGGCCCCGTAAGGATTAAAGTGCGTATTATCAGCCAATTCCTTTTTTTGTCCGGAGAAACTTCCCATTGGATAGTGTACAAAGGCTTTTTTTGATTCACTTTCGCCTAATGCTTCATACAGCGTACCGGTCATGTTATTCAAATCTATTAAAGGTACATTCTCCTTTGCTGCGATCCATCGTACTGCATCCGGATATTCGCCATGTGTATTGACGGTACGGCCCTCCTTGTTAAATCTGCGGCGGCGTGTCGGGGTAATCAGCACCGGATTTCCGCCTTTCGCCTGCACTTCGTCGATAAATGTTTTCAGATAAGTCATAAAAGAGTAATAAGCTCCTTTACCGGCCCCTTTCTGTTTTTGGTCGTTATGCCCGAATTCCACAAATACATAATCTCCTTTCTTCATTTGTGAGATAATCTTTTTCAACCGGTTTCCACTGATAAATGTATTGGCGGATAAACCGGATTCCGCATGATTGGCTACGGAAATCTGGTCATTGAGAAAACGGGGAAGCATTTGTCCCCAACTGGCCCAGGGCTCATTTTCCTGATCCACTACCGTACTGTTTCCGCATAAGAAGATTGTGGGAATGGAAGGGTCGGCAGCTTCTACATGGATGCTTTCACATGCAGGTGCCTCTCCGTTGATTTCGATTGTCAATCTGTCGTCCCAATCTAACTTGCTCTTTTCGCGATCCTTTACCTTTACGGATTCTTTGGCGGAAATGCGGGGACTGCGTTTATTGACGATGAATGTTTCTTCTACGAATTCTCCTTTCTTTGTCGGCAGATTTTCTACGAACAGGCGGCGTGATTCTGCACGGACAGTCGTATTTCCTGCCTGATTCTTACTTCCCAGGCGTACAGTGACGCGGTAATTTCCGTCGGGCACACGTACCGAGAAATAAAAAGGTGCATTACTACCTTTTTTAGGAATGTCTACACGGTCGTATCCATATCCGGTTTTTTCCGAGTAGCGGGGAGCGTCGGCTAATTTAAAAGTCTGTGGTAAATTTTGTGCTTCTATACTAACTGATGCCAGTAATAAAAGGCTCAATAAAGTTGTTTTCATTTCAGGTAAAATTAGAGTATGTGTGAGTGAAATTCTTGTTTCTCGTTTCCGCAGCTAAAATAGTGCGTTTTTCTTTCATGTATAATGGACATACGTGTGAAAATATGGATTAATTGTGTTATTTACTGTCCGCACCAATATAATATCCCAGATGTGTCGGCTGATTGTAGCCTACATTCTGCATTGCCTGTGACATATCATAGGTATGGTCGTTCATCAGATGTACAAACCGGTGTCCGGTGGGATGATTGCTGGAGAATATATAAATGTACTCTCCGTCTTTGCTCCGGTATATCACTTCTTCACGGTAGTCACCCAGGAAATCTCCATAATAACAGGGATTGGCTTTGGTGGAGTTGTTGGAATAAACCCCACTGCCGTAATAGGTAAAAGTGACTACCCGCGATTTATCCCACGGAGCAGATTTCGTGTAGCTATGTACCATCACATCATCCAACATTTGGCGGGTCAGGTCGCCTGTCCAGAAGATAGCGTTGTTGTAGCTTTTGGAACCGGTTTTGGCAGAAGGCAAAGTCGTACTAAGCAGCTGTCCGGTCTGACAACTATACACGCCGCTGGCCTCGGACGACCAGTATTCATATCCGGGACTATCCGGAATAATGTCTGCTACCAGACATCTTCCTACATCTCCGGGCGGATCTTTATCTTCATCCTCTTCATCCTCTTCATCTGCACCATCTTCGCCACTTCCAGAGCCTGATCCGCCTGCATGACCGGTTATAAACTTCCCCGTCGCTGCATCGAATATGGCACAGCCATAGCCAAATCCGCTATTTATATATTTATTCGGGTTTTCGAAACAGGCCACCACTTGTAATCCCGGTCGGTCGGGAATGAATTTCCCTACATGGAGTGCATCTCCGTGTCCGTTTCCCGTGCAATAAAGTCCTTTGCCGTTGCGCGCGATGGCTGCTGATCCGTAGAGAATCTCGTCATATCCGTCACCGTTCAGGTCTGCCACTCTGAATGTATGTGAACCCATATCCCTGTAAGACTCATATCCTTTATCGTTCGTATTGAACTTCCAGCGGGGAAGCAGGGAAGAACCATTGAAATCGAGTGCCCATACCTGCCAGTTCCTGTAGATTCCACGAGTGACGATTAGGCTGGGATTGGCTTTTTTGACACCATTTTGCGGGATTCCGTCCAAATAAGCGGCTCCGATAAAGAAACGATCCATGCGGTTGCCGTAGTCGTCTCCCCAGTAATGATGCCAGTATTTGGCACGCTCATAGTTACTCCCTTCACCGCCCCGCGGAATATTATTGGTACGGCCTACTTCTATCCCCTGTCCGTTGACGATGGATATATATTCCGGCCCGTCAAAGATTAAACCACAGGTAGAGTGTAGCGACTTTCCCGAATACCATCCTTTCCCTGAAGGATCTTTTTGCCTGTAATCATTTATGTTTCCACTGGCATCCGTTATTTTTTCGCCGTTGGCGAATTTAGTGCCTTCGGAACTGCGGAAAGCAATTTCGCATTTTCCGTCACCGTCAAAGTCATACACGATAAAAGAGGTATAATGAGAGCCGGAACGTATATTGATACCCATGTCTATCTGCCAAAGGAAAGTGCCGTCCAGTTTGTAGGCTTCGAGCAGCGTAGTGCCCTCTCGCCACCCGCCCTGGTTTGCTCCGTCGTAAGGTTGACGTTTAAGTACGATTTCCATTACTCCGTCACCGTCGAGGTCACCTACTTGTGCATCATTAGCGGCATAGGTCAGGCTGGGGTCGGGGAGGTTACTGTTTAGCCGGATGGCACGATAAAATGTTTCCGCCATTTGGGGAGTGAATGTATATTCGCAGAGCGTTTGTTCCGAACCGGCAACAGTGACACGATATCTATGGGTCGTCTGTGCATGAATGCTTTTATCCGCCCAACAGGTAGCGTCTGTAACGGGAGTTTCGTTCAGTTTGACTTCCGGGCCGTTATCTTCGCTTTTATAAATATCAAATGCCAGGTTATCGGGGTCAGTGGGGAGTAGTCGCCAGCTGACTAAAGCATGTGAATAGCCGGAAGTGTGGTTTAACGTTCCCCTGGGAGTAGGGTCATAACTCACCCACATACCGCGTTCCCCTATTATAATTTCTTTTTCAGGTTCTTCTTTTTTTTCGGTATTCTCCATATTATCGTTTGCCGGCGATTGTATTTGTTCATCTCCGCAGGCAACAATAAAAAGGAGCATTCCGAATATGGATAAATAACGTAAATGTTTCATGGTCAATACATTTGGTTAACGTTCGCTTACAAAGATGATGAGAGTATCGTGTCCGTAACATGGACGCTCGTACGTTTGCATGGATTATTTGTCCGTGCTGTTTTTTATTCGGAGCGGATTTGATAATCTGTGCTGGTTTGTGTACGGATGTCCATTCCCCGGCACTTATTCTCTGCATACATTTGCCATACATTGATGAATGTATCTCTGTACTTTGTAAAAGTTGAACTATAAAAATAATACTATTATGAAAACTCGTAAATTGAAGATTGCGTATGCTTTCCTGCTTTTCATGCCGGCAGTTACGTTGCTCCAAACTTCTTGCTCAGATAATGAGTCTGATGATGCTGCCGGGCAAGGCAGCGTGGAAATTGCGGCAAACTGGGACGATTATTCGGAAGAAGCGGAACTCCCCGGCAATTATACCCTTGCCGTTGTGGGTATCGGTGAACAGGCAATGGATACCCGTACCGCCACTTTCAGCTCTTTGCTGGATGCGGGGACGTATGAACTGGCTGCCTACAACACCCCTGAGAATATGACTGTGAATAACCTTACCGCTACCGTGGCGCTCCATGAAAACGGGACACTTCAGCAACCGGGATACCTTTTTTCCAATACCCGTATTAAATCGGTAGTGGTTGAACCCGGCAAGACTGTGAAAACTTCCCTGAAAATGAAACAGCGTGTCAGGAAACTGACATTGACCTTGACTCCCAAGGGCGGCGACCCTGCACAGCTTGAAGCGACGGAACTGGAAGCTGTTTTGTCAGGCATTGCGTCTACATTTAATCTTGCGACGGAAGAACTGTCCGAAGCAAAAGACATCGAACTCGTCTTCAAGAAACAACCTTCCGGTTCTTATTCTGCCACCATTTGTATATTAGGTGTAATGGCGCAAGAAAAACAGGAACTCACTTTTCAGTTGGATTTGTCCTTGGGAAGACATTACAAATTCAAAGGCGACCTGACCGATGTCCTGAGATATTTCGGAAACGATATTGCCCCTCTTTCCCTCAAGGCTCGTTTTGAACTTCCCGGAGGTATTGACGGCTCCGGGACTATCCTACCATGGGAACCGGAATTTGTGGATGGGCCGGATGATGTCGAACTTCATTAAAATATAGAACTATGAGAACCAGAATTCTTTTGACGGCAGTATCATTTGTGATGTTGGCTGCATGTAACAATTTACAAGAGGCGGAAGAGGCAGCCGGGCAATTTCCGGTGGCCGCCAGTGTATGGGGAACTGTCAATGCGGACAACGTGCCGGTGAGCCGGGTTGCAAATGACGTATGGGAAACCGGAGACGCAATCGGCAT
Organism: Bacteroides sp. D2; assembly: GCF_025147085.1. Taxonomy (NCBI): domain Bacteria; kingdom Pseudomonadati; phylum Bacteroidota; class Bacteroidia; order Bacteroidales; family Bacteroidaceae; genus Bacteroides; species Bacteroides sp. D2. The sequence continues at coordinate 2,006,791 of NZ_CP102261.1, forward strand.
AACCGGAAAAAGCGGAAATGTTGAATATGTGAATAAACGGTATGACTTCTCCAAAGGCTCTTCCTTCATTCCTGCGGGAGAGATAATTTATTATATAGATAAGAAGACTGTAGAGTTTTCTGCTTATCATCCTTTCAACGAAACGGGAGGTGCGTTTAAAGTAAATGTGAGTAATCAGAATGAAAGTAAAAACTTCGATTATTTATATGCTACTGCAGAAGGTTCGGAGGCAGCTCCACTCCTGGACTTTAAATTCCGGCATCAGATGTGCAAAGTAGTGCTGAACTTCCTACCGGGTAGTGGCTTTGCGGAAGATGCGGACTTTAGTAACGGTATTATCCGGTTTGCCTCTTTGCATCCCACCGGTACGTTTAATACCATCACCGGTAGTGCTGAAATTAATGCGGAAGAAGCGGGCGGACTTGAATTTATTGCCGGAACTACCATTGTACCGGCTGGAAATACTTACTCATTTATCCTCCTGCCCGAAACAGTTTCCGGCGGTGTTGCACTCTCATTCATTCAGGAGGATGGAACTGTCTATGAAGGAGCAAGCCTGACGGGGAAAGAATCTGCTGATTTGGCTTTAACACCGGGCAAAGTGTACGAGTATAACGTTACAGTGAACCGTGAACGGCTTACCATCTCTTCTTCCGCTATCCACGGGTGGGATGAAACTCCCGGAGATAAGGATGTGAACATAAATATATAATTCAACCTGTTAATGAGTCTGATAATTATGAAACCAGATAGTAGAAAATTACGGATGTTCGCCTGGCTGTTTGTTATGGCAGCAGGCGGTGTACTGACATCATGCACATCTGATGAAAAAGAAATTTCCGGTTCGCCGGACAATAAATATCCGATGGAGTTTGTGGGACAAGTCTTTAACCAGTCGATCACGCGGACTACTTCGGAAGGAACATGGACTGGAACGGAAGAAGTGGGCGTACAAGTCGGTGACGGAATAAAGTTGTATAAGGCAGATACATACGGAGCTTTGACAACCGAAGATACCCCCTTTTATTGGGAAAGCAAGACGGCAACGGTTGATGTATTGGCATGGTTTCCTTGCAATGGCACAGAAGCGTTGCCCGCATCGTTCCCTGTGCAACAGGATCAGAACCAAAATGATGGTTTTCAGAACAGCGACTTCTTGAGAGCCAAAGGTATTTTTACCTTTTCCGGTCAACAACCGGCTCTGGATTTTTATCATCTGCCAGCAAAAGTGAAACTGAATCTGAAAGCCGGCGAAGGAGTGGAAGATCCCGAAACAGTGAAGAATGCAGAAGTAACCTTTGTCAACATGGCATTAGCTTCCGGTGAAATAAACATGGCTACGGGTGAAGTGGCACAAACTACCGGAGAGGCAACAATTATTCCTCAAAAACTGGATGAAGAGAGCGTAACAGAAGGCTGTTTGCAGACACTGCAAGCCTTACTGGTGCCGCAACAAATGAGAGGCAAACAGTTTATTAAAGTAGTAGTGGATGGTGTTGAGGCCTATTATATCCCGGCGGAGGATGATGCAAACCTGCAAGCCGGTTACCTGTATGTTTACAATATTGAGATAACCCACAGAAATGAGATTGAGGTGACTCTTGCCGTTTCCGGTCCTGCCTGGGCAGAAGGGAAAGAACAAACTGTTGTCAGCAGTACTTATTACACGGCGGACGATATGAAACCCGGCGATTTCTTTTACCGTACAGCAGATGGAACGGGTTGGGCAGTAAGTGATGGTGGTTTGCGTAAAGTGAATCATGCAACAGGTGAGAAAGAGTGGGAAACTCCGGCGCAAAGTCCCGTTGACTTTACAGACGGGAGAGTATGTATCGGCATTGTTTTTCAGACAGAATCAAAACGTATCAGTGCACTTGAAAAGGCAAAAGGGTGGACACACGGGTACGTGATGGCTTTGACCGATGCTGCCGAAAAGTGTACTTGGGGTGATAAGACCATAGATGAAGATACGGGAGAAATGACTGAAGGCATTAATTACTTCCCGAATCTGGCAACAAACTTCGATATGTATGGCGATATTGACGGATATGGCAAGAAAGTATACATTGCCGGACAGAAACTTGCCGGAGTAACAACTGCCGACGGCACACTTTATGATGTTTTCTACCACTCGGAAAATTATGGAACGGATGATAGCGGACAGTATGCTGCACCTGCCGATGGAACGACTTCCGGCTGGTATCTGCCTACTATCGGACAGTGGTGGGACATTCTGGAAAATCTGGGTGATGCTAATGGATTGATAGCCTTGCGAAATAGTTCAGGAACTACTGTTGAACTCAAAAATGGAGTTTCCCAAGTTGCCATAGACCGGATGAACGAACTTATGAGTGCTAGTGGACAAACTGTTACTTTATTTAAGGCAGATGTTCATTATTGGTCGAGCTCGGAAAAGAGCAGCGGTGTCGCCCGGCGTGTCCTTTTCGATGGCTCGGGTAAGAAATATTCTTTGCGAATTGGAGATAATAATAAGGATAATCCTTCTACGAATGTCCGCTGCATTCTGGCTTTCTAAGTGGACTCCTGAAGAAACGTTCCGTATATGAAAAAAATAAAAATGAGAATATGATGAAATTATATAAGTTATTTATTCTGTCAGCTTCTGTTTTTCTGCTAACAGCTCTATCAGGCTGTTCCAAGGAAGAAAATGCTTTTACCACTTTGCCGGAAGGGGGACTTCCTCTCACTCTCAAAGTCACTTCGGACAATTATATATCTACCGGCACTGTTGAAACACGCATTGTAGAAGAAGGTTACACAACTCAATTTACTTCCGGTGACGAGATTGGTGTTTTGCAGCTCACACCGTCATCCGGAAATGGAGGAGAGACAGTAGCTAAAAATTATCGCTTTACTCTTGATGATGAGGGTAATTGGACAGGAGTACCATTGTCACATAAGCAAGGGGATGAGTATATCGTTTACTATCCTTATACTTCGGTTAGCAGTAAAGAGGAACTGGAGGTATATTTTACTTCATTCGAACCTCGTCTGAATCAAGCCACTTATGAGGATTATACGAAAAGCGACCTGATGAAAGGAGAAGGACTCGTATCAGGAACTACATTGAATGTCAATTTGGAACATCAGATGGCATTGATCGTAATCGAAGTTCCGTTGGGCAAATGCGCGACTACCAAAGACGGTAAAGTGAAATATCATCCGGCTACTACGGTTTTGGGTGCACCTGCTTTTTCGTGGGAAGAAGGAAAGGTTCCTTATCAGACTTCGGATGAAAGAATCCTGCGTTATATCATCAAGCCGGATGCGGATTTCTCCCTGAAAGGCAGCTATCCTTATTATATAGGTACACGGAAATTCGACATAGCGGCTACTGCCTCCGATGCAGCTGCTAAACACTATCTTTTCTATACGCTTGATGAGGGAGTAGAACCTCCGGGTAGCCGTGATGTTCAGGTAGGAGATTATTATATGAGTGATGGAACTATACTTCCCGGAGATGTAGCCAGTGTACCTGAAGGCTGTATCGGAATTGTGTTTCAGGCAGATACGGAGCGTATGAGTGTCGATGAACTGGCACAGGGATGGACACATGGCTGCGTCATGGCACTGACTAATGCAGGTAAAGACTCCAAATGGGGAAAGGCAGCCACGGAAGGCGATGGGGAAAATTCTCCATTTGCGGAACATGCATCTACCTATAAGGGGATGTATCAGGAGATAGGCGGATATGTGAAAACGAAGTATATGGTGGATACGTATGCAAATGAGGCTACTTTTCAGGAGGTGAACGGAGCTTTTTATCAGGCCAGCCAGTATGGAGAAACGGCGGCAACGACATCATATAAAGCTCCCAAAGGCAGCAGTGGTTGGTATTTGCCAAGTATAGGCCAATGGTGGGATATTTTTGAGAACTTGGGAGAAGCGAAAGGACTGACCGCTCTGAAAGATAACGAGACGACATCTAGCAATATCGCAATTAGTTTGAGTGGAGAATCGGTATTCGAAAATCTGAATACTTGTCTGAAAGCTGCATCATCATCAGTCGATGAATTTGAAAGTTCGAAAAATTACTGGTCGAGTTCAGAACACAATAGAAATAATAAGGGATTGGTTTATGCACATTCTGTGTCTTTGACTGCTACCTCCCTTACAACCACCGGTGCCACTAAAACAAGTAACAGTAACCGCAGAGTTCGTTGTGTACTCTCATTTTAGAAACCACAAAAGATATATATTAAATGTTAGTTCTCATGCCGGAATGCCTTGAAGGTATTTCGCATGAGAACTATGTCACACTTAAATGAATCATGATTATGAAAATGAAATTTCTTTTCCTGGTGGCCCTTGTACTTTTTACTTCCGCCATCACAGACAATTCTCCGGTAACAATTTATATGATTGGTGACTCGACTATGGCAAATAGAAATCTAGCGAAGAGTCCGCGAAATAAGGAACGTGGATGGGGAATGATGCTAGGCAGCTTTTTCCCTGCCGATAAAGTGGTAGTTGCCAATCATGCAGCTAGTGGTCGCAGCACAAAAAGTTTCATTGACGAAAAAAGATGGACGCGGGTAGTCAATCAGATTAAGCCGGGTGACTATGTGTTTATCCAGTTCGGACATAATGACGAGAAAAAAGACAATCCGAAACTCTATACCGAACCGGGCGGTACGTTCGACGATAATCTGCGTAAGTTCGTGAATGAAACCCGTGCAAAAGGCGGTATTCCCATCCTTTTCAATTCTATCGTCCGTCGTAAGTTCTGTCAGGATGCAGCGGGGAACTTTACCGATTCACTCTCTGATACGCATGGTGACTATCTTCTTTCTCCTAAACAGATAGCTGAAGAACTGAATGTGGTCTTCATTGATATGAACAAGATGACTCATGATCTGGTGCAACAGATGGGGCCGGAGAAATCGAAAGAACTGTATATGTGGGCTGGAAAGAAAGATGATACACATCTGAATATCAAAGGTTCCCGCGTATTTGCCGGAATGGCGATTGATGCGGTCGGCAAGAAAATTCCCGAACTGGGGAAATATATCCGTCACTTCGATTATGTGGTAGCCACGGACGGAAGCGGTGATTTCTTCACCTTGGATGAGGCTTTGAAAGCGATTCCGGCAAGGAAGAAATGTACAGTGCTTGTACGTACAGGGCAATATGGTCTCAAGCCGGAGATTAGAAACAAGTTGATAAAGATTACGGAAGATGAAGGCGTCACTTACGGAAGTCCGGCAATCTAGCAGGAAACGTCATTTGAATAGCAGACATAGAAAAACTATAATTCCCACCACAACGCTGGAACGGCTCATGTTTTCGAGGCATGAGCCGTTTTCGTATCGTTCAGAATTAGTTCCAATCAGCATCTATTTGTTTCTAGCATCTAAAGAATTTATCCCTAGTGCTGCATAATTCTATTCGTCTGACAACTGTTAAACTTTCGTCTGACAGTTGTTATTCTTTCGTCTAACAGTTGTCAGACGAAAAATAAACAGCTGTCAGACGAATAAATTCATGAATAAATTTTCTTTGTTTACTATTATTTGAACTGATATCCTCTGAAAGTTCCTTTTAAGTCCGTGCCGAAATAGAATCCGGGTTGGGTGGGTTGGTTATATCCTACATTTTGGGTGGCGATGCTGATTCTGTATATCGGATCTTCCAGGAAAGTATGAAAACGATATTCTGTTGGAATTGTTGATACATATAAATGCAGGGAGTTGTTATCTTCGGAGCGGAAAAGGACTTCTTCGCGCCAATCACCGAGGATATCTCCTTGCAGGCAGGGGGTGGCTTTCGTACTGTTATTGGAAGCAACTCCTTCAAACTCGACAAACGGGATAAAGCATTTCTGTTCCCAGTCATATTTGCTGATGCGGGTTTTATCCAATACTTCACGCAATAAATCACCATCCCACCAAACAGCCATGTTAACAGGGAAGTTTTTAGTCTTCGGAGCAATCAGTTCCCCTTTGAAATTGATGATGCCGCCTGTTCCCGGTGACCATAATTCCACTCCCGGATTCGTCGGGTCGATGTCAGCGGCCATACAACGGCCTATATCCCGGGTACTCTTGAGTTGCAGGATGATTTCTCCGGTGGCAGCATCCCGATAAGTACTGCCGTCACGTTTGTTTTCGTGGCAGGCCCATACTTGCAGACCTTTGCGGGCAGGGTCTATTTGAGTCAGTTGAATGGCATCGCCATGTCCGAGGCCGGTAGAGTAGAGCCCTTTGCCATTATGGTCGATGGTGCACGAACCGTAGATGATTTCATCACACCCGTCACCGTCTATGTCTCCTACACGGAGATTATGGTTTCCTTGTTTGGCATACTTTTCATTTCCGGGGATGTTTGTATCGAATACCCAATGCTTATTCAGTTTCTTTCCATCCCAGTTGAAGGCAGCCAGTACGATACGCGTGTAGTAACCGCGGCACATCACTACGCTGGGACGAACACCGTCCAGATAAGCGATGCAGGCGAGAAAACGGTCGCTGCGGTTGGCACGCGTATCACCCCAGTCTTTGGGATTTCCACGGGCAGGGATATAGTCAGTAGTGTAAAGTGCTTCACCGGTAAGTCCGGAGAATACGGTCAGATATTCGTTACCTTCCAGTATGCGTCCCTGACGAGTAAGTTTATTCTTTTTCTTATCAAATACGCCGGGCTCGCGATAGTCGGCTTTGGCATTTCCTAGCACTTTTCCTTTGCCGTCTACCGTTCCGTCCGAAGTACGCATCACTACTTCCGCTTTGCCGTCGCCATCGAGATCATACACCATGAATTGGGTGTAGTGTGCTCCGGCACGTATGTTCTTTCCCAGGTTGATACGCCATAGTTGCTCGCCATTCAGCCGGTAGCAGTCAAAATATACTTCGCCTGTATATCCGTCATGAGAATTATCTTTTGCGTTGCTGGGTTCCCACTTCAGGATGATTTCATATTCACCGTCACCATCTACGTCACCAATAGAAGCATCATTCGGACTGTACGTATAGGTATCTCCTGCCGGAGTCACACCGTCGGCAGGCTTCTGCAATGGAATTTGCAGGTAACCGAGAGGGGCGTTGGCGGGAAGCGTGTATTTGCCGTCAATGTGATGCGTCTCTTTTCCTTTCAGTACGGGGCGTACTTCGTATGCCGCCGTTTCCAGACTGCTATTCTCGTCACGGAACAAAGTACCCGTGACCACCGGTTGAGCAGTCAGCTTCTTACCGCCACGATATACATTGAAAGCCGTTTCCATCGGATCTGAAGAGAGGTACCGCCATGAGACTACTACTGTCGAGGGACTTTCACGGATGGCAACCACACCGCGTCCGAGTTTCTCCTTTTGTAGTTTTGAATAGTTATAGTTGGGTTGGGCATTTGCTGTCCATGTGGATGATAATGCGAATACGCACATCAACCGGTAAATATATCTTTTCATACCAAATTGTTTTTAGTTTCTATAAATTTCCGGAAGGCGTACTTTTCAGATGAATATTACATTGATCGTTGTTCTCGGATGCAATAGTGGTGTTGTCCTTGGTATCCAACATAATTTCCGCCAGATTAAAGTTTCTGCTATATCGGATTCGTCCTGCTTTCTGTGCCTGTGCTTCGATGGCATACAGGAAGAAATTCTCCAGACGTAATGTATCGTTCCATCCCGATGCGGAGATAAACTCTCTGACGTTGGTGGCTTTGACATGCGAAAGATAGACGTTACGGAATTTCGGATACCCCTTTTCTTCGGGTGCTACCGGAGTGAGCAGTATTTTCCAGTGCTCGGGGATTTCTTTGTGCGAATATTCTTCGGGCAGGGTACTGTAACTATATTGCGGATTCCAGTTCAGATCAGCGGCCAGTACATTGCGTACACTGTCTGCTTTGACACGGGTAATATAGATATTTTCTATGATTCCGCCCCGGTTCATAGCACTCTTTAGTCTTAATACACTCCAGGTACCTTGGGCTGTGAGGTCGTGTCCCAGGATATTTCGTATGCCGCCGGAAGTTTCGCTTCCGCAGGTGATAAGTCCCGCACCTTTGCGGGTGGTACAGTTACGTATGACTACATTCTCCGTCGGGCGGTTGACGCGCAGCCCGTCTGTGTCTCTGCCCGATTTCAGGCAGATATTATCATCATTGCAGTCTATCATACAGTTTTCTATCAATATATTGGTAGAGGAATCTATATCCACTCCATCTGTGCTCGGTCCGCGTCCGCCGATATTATTGTTGATGGTGAGTCCGTTGATACTGCAATAATCGGAGTAGAGAATCTGACAAGCCCAAAAACCGGTACGCATCAGGGTGAAGTCCTTTAAAGTCACGTCTGTGCTCCGTTCGACCAAGATACCGCGTACACGCTTGCAATCATAATCCACAGCCCAGCGCAAACCTTTCTTTTCGTACTCCCTGCGCATGCTCCAGTATTGATCCCAAAACTTCTTTCCACGGCAGTCAATCATTCCCTCGCCACTGATAGCTACATTCTTCTGCTTGATGACATTAAGAACGGCCGACGGCCATATCATTTCAATACCGGCGATGCGCGAACGGAACTCGGGATAGTTGTTTATATCGGTAGAAGCGAGTAAGGTCACCCCCTTATCCAGTTGCAGGTTGACACCGCTTTTGATAAACAGAGCTCCCACCAGGTAGTATCCGGGAGCCAGTATCACGGTTCCGCCCCCTGCAGCGGAACATTCGTCAATCGCCTTTTGAATAGCTTCCGTACTAAGTCGGGTGCTGTCGGCTACTGCGCCGAAAGAGTTGGCGGATATAATTCTCCCGTCCGGTTGCTGTCTGCTACCGACGCTGTCTGCCCAACTCAAGTCCACTTGCTGCGGCAGTTTTCCCCAGTCATAGGTGTGGTGAGTCTGTTTGCCGGGATTGCAGGCTGTCAGGAGTACACCGGTTAAGAGGGAAGTAAGAATGCTGTTTATTCTCATTTGATAAACTTTTGGTGATTAAGATTTCTAAGAAATATTGTCTACGTAATTTTTTCGACTAAATTAGCGGCTTTTATTGGAGAGGCGAATGGAGTGGTGTACGAAAGCATGGACTATTTCTTGTATATTGACCGCTTGTGATAGAATGTCCATGAATCACATAAAAAGTCCATACTTATTAGATATTCGCAGTTAGAACCCCTTCAGGATGGGGTACATTGATAGTCCATACAAAAGTACGAATGTCCATTCCCGACAGGGATGTGCAGTCCTATCTTTGCCGTATAATAAAATCTTGTTGATAACTCTATTTTAATTTTAAGACTATGATACACACGTTATTTGGTTTATGCAAGAAACGTTTCAGCCGGTTGGAAACTTGCGGCCTGGTCATGTTGATGTTGCTATTGCTGGCAGGTTGTACCGATACGGAGGAACAGTATGAACGTCCTTCGTGGTTGGAGCCACCTATTTATGATGTATTGGCAGGGAAAGGTAATTTCTCCATGTATTTGCATGCGGCGGATAAGACGTTGTATAGTTCCATCCTCAAAGGAGCAGGTAATTATACTGTATTTGCCCCGAACGATGATGCCTTCCGCAAATTCCTCTCTGAACACAATTATACTTCTGTTGATGAAGTTCCCGTGGATGTACTGACACAAATTGTCGCTTATTCGATGGTATTCAACCGTTTCGAGACTGCCCGCCTGGGAGATGTCTTGAATAGTGGTATTTGGGAAACCGGGACTTCTATCAAAAAACGCTCCTCTTATTATAAGACACTTTATAAAGAGACTATCGACGGAGTGGAACAGTGGGTGGTAGACAGTCCTGCCGATGTGACGGCTGTTGTTACTCCTTATAAGTTTTTACCCATTTTCACCGATTCTTATTTTACGGGTAATCTGTTAACTGCAACCGATTATGAGAAATTCTTTCCGGATGCCGCCTATTCAGGATTGAATGCTGCTGCCGGAAGCGTATCGAATAAAGATATGTATGCCGAAAATGGAATTATCCACGAGGTGGATGCAGTTAGTTTGCCATTGGATAACCTGGATGAGATGTTGAGAAGGGACGAGCATGAATCCTTCCGCAAGATTTTAGAAACGAAAGTAGGAAGTTCCTATCTGTTTGTCTCTTACTTGTTGGGTGAAAATACAACCGAAGTTTATAAGAAACTTTATCCGGATCGTAATATCTCTGCAGTTTATTGCAAGACTTATCAAAACTTGCCTTACTTATTGAATAATGAAGATTATAAAGGTACGGAAAGCGGTACGACGGAACAACATGGATATACCCTGCTCGTTCCTTCCAACGAGTCTGTGCAACGGTTTGCGGAAATGTTGTGCGAACGTGCCGAGGTGGGTGACTTGTCAGAACTTTCACTGACCGCATTGACCTATTTCCTGAAAGCCCACATGGTGCCGCGTATTGTATGGCCTTCGCACTTTGCCTCGGAACAGAACTCCAATGAAGAGTATCTGAATGGTGAAGGAAAAGACGGGCCGGATTTTGATGCTTGTGTAACAAAGAGCAGCTTTGCCAGCAACGGTGTACTGTATGATACGAAAGAAATCGTGCAGAGCAAATACTTCACCACTGTTTATTCCGAAATCCTGCTGAATAAAGACTGTCGTAACTTGGCAAATATAGCCTACGAGAAGTTTTTTATCAACGATTGGATACCGGAGATGACCAAAAGTAAGTTGACGGGAGATAAAGAAGTAGATTATATCATGGTACTTCCTTCAGACGAATTGCTGAAAGCGGACGGATTCTCTTATGACGAAGTGAATAATAAATTTCTGAATGAAAATCTGACTGCTTCTGCCGATGCGGAAGACCGCATGAAAAGGTTGCTCCGTTCGTGTGTGTTTAAACGTACGAAGGGATTGACGGAACTGGATGATTTTGCCGGATTTCCCCAACTGTCTTACGACGGATATGGCTATGCGGTAAATATCTATGGAGATATGATACGCTTCAGGGATAACAAACTGCAAGGCTTGGGCAACATCCTTGATGGTACGGAAGTAGAGGTGGAAGAAGTCGATTTTGACTATATCAACGGTCATGTTTTCCGCATTACAAACGGAACAATGATCGAATACAGTCCGCGCAACAGCGGTGGTACGGCTGCATTTACCGTTCCTAAACTTTACGACCGTATCACCATGTACGCACAGGAAAATAGTGACTGTCGTTTATTCAAGCAATATATGGATAGAGTCTATGGAGGGAGTTCTCCTTCTTTTATCAGAGAAAGTACTAATTATACAGTTCTGATTCCTACGGACGAAGCGATACAAAATGCGGTGGGTTCGGATCTTCTTCCCGCTTTACCCAGCGGCAGTGATGCTTTTGAATCGGAAGACAAATCGATGGTAGAACGTTTCATACAACTTTGTTTCCTTACCGGAACAGTAGTGCCGGATGATGGAATGCCTTATATAGAACCGGGAAAGAATGAAAGCCTTGCATTGAATACTGTCTACAAACTGACGGATAGCGAGCTGGATTTATGGTCGGTCACCACTGCGGTGGTCGTATCCAAACAGGCAGACAAAAGTTTGACTTTCCGTTTTCGGGATATAACCAAAAACGACTGGCTTCAGGTGGAGGGATATGCACCGGTCAATGTCGTACGTGAATCTGGTAAGAGTAATTATGTAGGCCCCTTGTCTGTGATACATGCCGTGGATGGCATCATTGGGTTTACAACACATCCCAAAGAATAATTGAATCTAATATTTACCTAATTAAACACAATGATAATGAGAAGATATGTATATCAGTTCATCCTTCTGACAGTACTGTGTTGTATGCCTGCACTTTCATCCGCCCAACAAACAAAGGTGGTGATTCGGGGTGTAGTGACAGCAGCTATTGACAAGCTGCCTCTCCCGGGAGCGAATGTATTGCTGGTTAACAAGGATGGACGTGTGGTAGGAAATGCAGTTACCGATATGGACGGTAATTATAGTATGCGTGTGGAGACGCGTGCCGGAGATAATCTGGTGGCTACGTATATAGGTATGAAGAAGGCAACTATCCCTGTAAAAGGAAAAATGACGATTAATATTGTTATGCAGGATGAGACGGTGATGCTCGAAGGTGCCACTATCGTTGGAAATAAACGAGTGAACAACGGTATGATGGATGTTAGCGAACGTGATTTGACAACAGCCATGAGCCGCATCTCTATGAGCGATCTGGAAGACGGAATGACTGCGCCCAGTGTGGAAGATGCCTTGCAGGGACGTATTGCCGGTATGGATATTGCCGCTAGTTCGGGTGATCCGGGAGCGGGGATGTCGATCCGAATCCGTGGTACGACTTCCATGACAGGTTCTTCACAACCATTGATTGTAGTAGACGGATTTCCCTATGATGTATCTGTGGATGACGATTTTGATTTTGCAACGGCAGACGAGGAAGAATATTCCCAGTTGTTGAATGTGGCTCCGGACGATATTAAGGAAATCACTGTGTTGAAAGATGCGGCAGCCACCGCCCTTTATGGTGCGAAAGCCGCTAACGGTGTATTGATGATTACGACCAAGCGGGGAACAGTGAGCAAACCACGTATCTCCTATACATTTAAAGGTACGGTAATCAGCCGGCCTCACGGTATCGAGACTCTTTCGGGAGATGAATATACGACATTGATACAGGAAGCATTGATGAACAGTGGAAAGATTTATGACCCGACAGCCGATCCTGAATTTGCTTACGATGTCAACCAGCCTTATTATTTTTATAATTATGGAGCCAATACCAATTGGTATGACGAAGTAACCCGTACGGGATTCAGCCAGGATCACACGGCTTCTATCAGTGGTGGTGGAGACAAGGCGCAGTATCGTGCTTCTATCGGTTACTATAATGCCAACAGTGTGGTCATAGGAACCGGATTAGACCGTATCAACGCCCGTCTGAATGTGGATTACAATATATCGAAGCAGCTTAAATTCTCCGCCAGTATGGCTTATACACGTACTGATGACCGGAAAAACTATATCTCTTATTTTTCTACCGGGCAGAATGCCACGAGTATGGCTTTCACGCGTATGCCGAACATGAGTGTGTACGAATATAACGAGATAGGGCTATGGACTGGTAATTTCTTTACCCCGGAGGAATCTCCGCAGGGAAAATGGAATCCGAGCAGTTCTTCGGGAGGTGTTTACAATCCTGTGGCAATGGCGAAAGATGGTTATTTCCAGACGTTATCCAATAATGTGGTATCCAATCTTTCATTGATTTGGCGTCCGCTGGCGTGGATGCGCTATCAGTCGGACTTCAGCCTGAACGTATCCAATAATAAGAAGAATGCTTTCTTGCCGCAAACGGCTACGGGACGTCCCTGGAATGAAGCAACGGTGAACCGTGCCGACGACCGCGATGGCGAGGCCTTCACAATTTATACGATGAATAAGGTGATATTTACACCTGATCTCGGCAAGAAACATAGTTTTCAGGGGTTACTTGCACTGACTACTTCTGACAAGCGTTCGACCAACTTCCGCCTGACGGGAGGTAACCTGGCAAGTCCCTACCTGAAAGATCCTTCTATTCCTTCACGTGTGACCGGTGCCAGCTATCTGACTTCTTCCACTACTCTTCAGCAGGAACGTTCTGTCGGTATGATGGGGAGTATTCAATATAGTCTGCTCGACCGTTATATTGTCAATACGACCGTCCGTTATGATGGTAACTCCCGGTTTGGAAAAGAAAATCGCTGGGGTTTGTTCCCGAGTGTTTCCTTGCGGTGGAGGCTTTCCGGTGAACCGTTTATGAAACCGTGGAAGAAATGGTTGAATGAACTTAGTCTTCGTGCCAGTTATGGTCTGAACGGCTCGTCACCGAAAACAAATAATAACTATACGCATATCAGTCTTTATGACTCTTATGAATACTCCTATTTGGGTGAAACGGGTGTTTATCCCGCCAATCTTGAATTGAGTAATCTGAAATGGCAGACAACAACACAGGTGAACTTCGGTATGAACTTTGCGGCTTTCAAGAATCGTTTGAATATCGATGTGGAAGTGTATCAAAAACGTTCGAAAGATCAATACTTCCAAAACCTGTCCTTGCCTTCTACCACCGGCTTCACCAAGGCGGATGTCAACTCCGGTTCCATGGAGAACAAGGGATTCGAGCTTTCGGTCAATACGGTTCCATATCGTTCGAAGGCATGGAATATTTCTTTCAACATCAACCTGGCACGTAATATCAACTCTATTCTTGATGTGCCCGACCAATATCCGATGCAGAAAGGGGTGTTGACAACCAACGGTCAGTATGTCCGCCGATTCGAGTTGGGACAGCCGATAGGTGCGATTTATGGATTCCGTTACAAGGGAGTTTATCTGAATGATGACCAAACGATTGCCCGTGACGCAAATGGTAACAAGATTTACTCGTACGATGCGAGCGGTAAACGGACGCCGGTACAGATGCGTTTTGCTTATCCTACCATCGACTATCAGTTCAAAGCGGGAGATGCGATCTATGAAGACATTAATCACGATGGCAATATCGACTATCAGGACGTTGTTTACTTAGGGAATGCCAACCCAATACTGACGGGTGGTTTTGGGCCTAACATCCGCTATAAAAGTGTCAGCGTAAGTGCGTTTTTTAATTTCCGTTATGGAAATAAAGTCATTAACAAAATGGGAATGAGCTTGCAAAATATGGCATCCTACAATAATCAGAGTAAGGCTGTACTTCGTCGCTGGAGACATCCGTATGAGGACGAAGCGACGGCACCGACTGATTTGTTGCCGAGAGCGGTGTATGGTTCGAAGAATGCCTACAACTATTTGGGCTCCGACCGCTTTGTGGAAGATGGTTCTTTCCTGCGCTTCAAAACGTTGACAGTGAAGTACACCTTCGATAAGAAACAGTTGAAGAATACTTTCCTGCAGAGTTGTCAGATATGGACAACATTGAGCAACCTGTATGTCTGGACGAATTATTCCGGAATGGACCCGGAAATAGCATTGACCGGAGGGGCGTTTAAAATGGGTGAGGATAACTCCCGTATCCCTCGTTCTTTTACTGCTACATTAGGTATGAGTGTTACTTTTTAAAACTGAAGATCATGAAGAAAATAACGAAATATATAATGATTGGCTTGCTGGCCTTGCAAGGGATGACAACGACTTCCTGTTCGGACTGGTTGAATCTGATGCCTAACGACGGTGTGCCGTTGGATGAATTCTGGAAAACGAAAGAAGATGTCCGTTCGGTAGTGAATGGAGCCTATCTGTCTATGACAGCCAATGAACTGGTACAACGCCTTTTTCTCTATGGTGAATGGCGTGCGGATATGATTACTACCGGAAGAAGGACGAATTCCAGCATAGTAAGTGTCTTTAATGGTGAAATTTCCATAGATAACACGTATTTGGATTGGGCTTCTTTTTATCAGACTATTAATATCTGCAACACTATATTGAAGTTTGCTCCTACCGCCCAGGCCAATGACCCTACTTTTTCAGAAGCGCAACTGAAAGAATATGAAGGACAGGCTATTGCCATCCGCAGTCTGATGTACTTTTATTTGGTAAGAACGTTCGGTGACGTACCGTTTATACGGGAAGCCTATGTGAACGGTTCCCAGCAAATGAGTGTAGCCAAGAGTAGCGAGAAAGAGATTCTGGCAGGCTTGGTCGCTGACCTGGAAATGGTAGAAACAGGTAATTATTTACCGGGACAATACAGTTCTACGGATATTGCACAGAACAAAGGGCGCATGACAATGTGGGCTGTAAAAGCATTGTTGGCTGATATTTATCTGTGGCAGGAAGAATATGAAAAATGCAACCGCAAATGCGATGAGATTATCGGTTCGGGACAATTATTGTTGGTTCCTGTAGAAAGCCGGAAGATAGAGGTGGAAAATACGGAAGAAGGTACGACGGATATATATTATGCTCCTGACCAGTCTTCTTATTATTCCCTGTTCCAGCAGATTTATTATCAAGGAAACTCTATGGAAAGTATCTTTGAATTGCAATTCGCTACTGATAACCTGAATCCTTTTTATAGCTTAATGAGTTCGGGTAGAGGGGTTATCGGAGTAAAAACCGAACGTGTGAATTCGGATATTTTTCCACCGTTGGCGGATGAGGCTTATAGTGGCGAATGTTTTGATATCCGTAGTGTGATTTCTCAAAGTAAGTCCTGCCTTTGGAAATATATCGGTGTGGAACCGAACGGTTCGGAACGTGCGCAGGAAGAATATACCAATAACTTCATTATCTACCGTCTTGCTGAAATCTACTTGATGAAAGCGGAAGCGCTGACCCAAATGGCTATTCTGGACAGTGATAATCAGGAATTGCTGAAAGAAGCGTATGCGGCGGTGAAAGTGATAAGAGATCGCTCTACCGCAGTGGCTACCACGGACATCGGGCAAACGGAAGGTTCGTATAGTGGAAAGGCTATGGAAGAATTTGTGTTGGCAGAACGCGGACGGGAATTGATCTTTGAAGGAAAACGTTGGTTTGATGTGTTGCGTCAGGCAAAACGTAACAATTATGACGGTGAAAATCTCAATTACCTGATGACATTGGCAGAATATAGCGCTCCGGCCAGCAAAGTTAACAGCTTGAAGGCCAAGTATCGCAATTATCACAGTCATTATTTACCTATTTACAGTGAAGAAATAGATGCTAATCCTTTGCTGGAACAAAATGAATTTTATGCTAACTAATCAATGGGAGGAATCTATATGAATATGAAAAACAAAATAGGATTGAACCTGATTGTGAGTTTGTTAATGCTCTGTTTTCTGAATGCCTGCGATGATCCCCTTGATGGAACCGTATATCAGACCACCGAGCAGCAGATGCTCGATGAATATATGGCGGACCATTTGGGCGAGTTCCTCAAGATTGTCGATAAGTCCGACTATCGCGGGATGTTGCATGCCTATGGTGCTTATACTTGTCTGGTGCCGACGGATAATGCCGTGCGGAAATACCTGGAAGAAAACAGAATAGATATAGAACAGCTTTCCAAAGAAGAAGCGAACGAGTGCGTAGGTTATCATGTAATCAATGATACGATTACCTCGTCGCGTTTTCAGGACGGAAAGATGCCGACAGCCAATATACGCGACTACTATCTCACTACGCAAACCAAAAGTGATGAAAACGGAACCATATATGTGGAAGTAGACCGTAATGCACGTCTGTTGACGAAAGATGTGGTTTTAGGTAACGGTATTCTGCACATTGTAGATGCTGTATTGGAAAAGCCGGAACTGACATTGCGTGAACAGGTGGCTGCCTTGCCGATGGAACGTTACTCTCTTTTTATAGATTTGTTTGCCGAGTATGAAAACTATCTCAATTCGGTGATGACAACTGATACTTGTTATACGGTGTATGTACAGAGTAATGAAACATTCAATAATGAAGGAATTCATAATAAGAACGAGTTGATAACACGTCTGAAGCTGAATACTCCGGGTATCAATGATAGTGAGGCATTGATTCAAAACTTCCTTGCTTATCATATTGGAACTGGTCGCCAGTATATCGTGGACCTGATGAGTAGTTCGGCCGTAATGACGAAGGTAGAGAATCAGGTGATTGCCTGTATCATGGACGGACAAAAGATTGTATTGAACAGATTCAACAGTATAGCCGGATACGAACCGGGAATAGAATTGATACGGGATGGCGAATATGCAGACCGGACTTGTGCGGATGGTGTATTGCAGGAAGTGGATGGTATGTTGGAAATCAAAGAGAGGGCACCTTACCGGGTGAATTTCGATGTGTGTACTTTACCGGAAATCAAGGCGTCTGCTTCTTATCTCAAAGAGACAAAGAAATTTGAGAAAGGCCAGTTGACCCAGGATATTAAGATAGAATACGGGCGCGGAAGCAGTACTGCTGCCATGACCTATACGGTTGGCCAGGTACTGGATAGAAACAAACCTACATTAAACCAGCAGATGCAGTGTGTCAATGGTGATTACCTGACTTTCCGTATGAGAAAGAGCGATATGATTACAGCAGTTGAGTTTACACTCCCCTTATTGATTGAAGGAACGTATAAAGTGTGGTTATGCTATCGTCATACAGATTCCGGTAAAAACGGTCCGACCCTTAAAACCACTTTCAAACAGGAAGGGCAGGAAGACCAAATCCTGGATAAGATTGTAACGGTAAAACGAGTTTCTGCCATTTCTTATGTGAAGGGTGCAGACGGCAAGGAAAAGACGGACGAACGCGGAGTCAGGATGGTAGACCATGCTGCGATGGAGACGAATTACGGATGGAAACAGTACACCTATTATCCGCATGTCTATATGAACAGTAATTTATTGGGAGTTATAAAAGTATTCTCGAGTGGACGCCATGTGTTGCGGTTTGATTTGGAGAAAGACGCTTCTCTCGATATCATGCTGGATATGATTCAGTTTATTCCTACAACCGAAGATCAGGTTTGGCCTATGCTCGATTTGACAGGAATGGAGATCGGTGAATATTCTCCGGGCAAAGAGGAAGTATGGCCGTATGAATGAGAACAGAAGGACGTGGAATATAAATAATCGATAAACGAAAAGTAATGAAACGAAAATTCAATAAGATACGATGGGCATTGGTATTAGTAGCTGCAACACTGGTTGCAGCCTGCAATAACCAGTGGGACAATCATGTGGCGGTAGATATGCCTACTCTTAAGGGAAGTGTATTGGAGGCTGTCAAGGCGAATGGAGAACTTTCAGGCTTTTATACTTTGTTGCAGGAAACTGGTTATGACAAGGTATTGCAGGGAGCCTATGAATATACGATTCTTGCACCTGTGGATGAGGCTCTTGCCGGGTATGTGAAAGGTCTGGCGGAAGGTGAATGGAATGAAGAGGCTAAACTGATGATGGTAAGAAACCATATTGCTTTCGGCACTTTCAACCTGACGGCAATCTCACAACCGGACAGTCATTTGAAGATGATTAACGGGAAAAACAGGATAATGAGTGAGTTAACCTTTGAACCGGAACATTCGGATGTACTTTGCAATAACGGAATGCTCCATGTGGTAGATAAGGTCATGGAACCATTGATGAATATTGATGAGTACTTGCAGTATTTACATGCATTGTATCCCGAAGAGTATGAACAACTGGATAGCCTGTATGCCAAAACCACGAAGATAATGGATAAAGACAGGAGCATACAAAAAGGAGTGAATGAGAAGGGGCAGCCGGTATATGATACGATTTGGACGACGCGCAATTACTTCTTTGAAGAGATGCCGGTTAACGATGAGGATTCTACCTATACTTTTGTTTTGTTGAGGCAGGCGAATTTCCAGAGTCTAAAAGAAAAATATGCCAAATACATGAATCAGAGCACTGAAGAGCTCACTGACTCACTGGTGACGGACGAACTGATCCGGGATTTGGTTTTCAAACCGGGAGTGACAACAGCTTTGAGTGGCGTAGAAGTTGATTTTTCCAAAGCGGTATCTTTTGAACTGGCTGGAGTCAGGGAATATCAGGCTTCCAACGGAACGATACGTTTCTTGAACGGGGTGGATATTAAGATAAAGGAAAATAAGGTAAAGACAGTAGTTGTGGAAGCAGAAGATTATCTGGGCACTTATGCTGCTTCCAAAACCTATACCCGTCTCCGCACATGGGCAAGCGGCGGGAAGGATGTGATGGTTTCTTCAAGAAGTTATCAGACGGACCCTGTTACCGGGGCGGAGTATTCTTTCACTTTTAATACGAATAATATGAATACTGATGCCAACTTCTATCTTCAATATGCGGTCAACCTGAATTCAGTAATTTATGATGTATATCTGGGGTCGTATGATGATATGGAGAACCATATCAGGCCAAATGAAGAAGCGGATAAGGCCACTACGCTTGCGGTTTGTCAGAAATTACTAGCTTCCATGCCGGGTGATCCGGCGTTACGCCGTCCGGCGGGGACTACTTCTTCCATAGATAATAATTACTGGGGAAAGGAATGTGGTTTTGTAGGATATTCGATAGCCGGTGATGAAACATATAAAAACACGCCGGTACATCTCCGTAAGTATAATCTGGGCTCTTATATGATTCCTACTACACCGGTAGAGGAGGCAGATGCTTATGACTTTGAAGTGCCGCGGATGGGAGAGGTGCAGGTGATGGTTTGTAATACTGCCGGTTGCCATGAATATTCCAAAGCGAGTCAACGGGGTGGAATGATGTTTCTTGATTACATCAAGTTTGTTCCCCGTATAGCGGATGGAGAGTGACGAGAAGTGAAACGACTAAAGGAAAGATAATGCTATGAATAATAAAATGAAATATATATTTCTTCTGATAGCTTGTGTGTTTGCTTTATCCGGGAATGCACAGAAGTTCAACAAGAAAGTGCGTACATTGAAAGTGAAGAAGCGGATAGAGTATAAGGAAAGGGCATCGGGTACAATTGTGGATGCGACTACGGGTAGTCCGTTGAATGGTGTACGTGTCGCGGTGCCGGGCCTTAGTACGGCTATGACGGACGAGTCCGGTAAGTTTTCAATCCGGATTCCTTCTTATGAGGTGGAACTACTGGTTTCAAGTCCCGGATACCAGCAGAAACGGATTCCGTTGCGTGGTGAGAAAGAGGTAACAGTGCGTTTGTATGATGAAACGCATAAGAGTCTGTTTGAAGATGTATTGACCCCACTGGGTGATATGGCGGGTAGTCAGACGACAACGGCTCTGACACAGTTAAACGGGGATAATTCCTTGAGTCCGGCCACCAGTCCGGAAGCGCTGCTTCAGGGAACAGTGCCGGGACTGAATACTTTATTCCGTTCAGGTATGGAAAATGCCGGTGCAAATATGTTTATGGGTGGATTCAACTCCATCTATACCAATAACCAGCCATTGCTGATTATTGACGGAATGGTAGTGGAAAATCTTTCGGCAGGGATATCCTTGATAGACGGCTATCTGTCTACTCCGATGAGTACGATTGATGTGAAGGATATTGAACGGATCACTGTCCTGAAGGATGCGGCTACGCTGTATGGGGTAAAAGGAAGTAATGGCGCCATTGTCATTGAGACGAAGCGTGCCAAAGATGCCGAAACACGGATTACCGCACAGATAACGACTGGTATGAACTTAAAACCGAGCAGTATTCCGATGTTGGATGCCGTGCAGTCGAAACGTTATCTGATGGATGTATATCAGAGCCGGGGATATTCTGCCGGTGACATACAGAAACTTCCGTTTATCAATGATACGAAGCCCGAACAACATTCTTGGGGATACGAGGGAAATGCCGATTACTACCGTTATAATAAGAATACCGACTGGCAGGATCAGTTGTTTGTACAAGGATTCAAGCAGAATTACTCCATTGGTGTGATGGGCGGTGATGACGTTGCACTCTATGCCTTGTCATTGGGATATTTGCAAAACGAAGGACTGGTGAAAGGTACTGACTTTTCCCGTTTCTCGGCCCGTATCAATACGGATATAAACTTCTCACCGAAGTTTACGGTACAGACCAACATGAATTTTGTATATGGCAAGAAGAACCTGATGCAGGAAGGAAATGCCAGTCCGCAGAATCCGATTTATGCCTCATTGGTCAAATCGCCCTTTATGGCAGGCTTTACTTATAACGAACAAGACCAGCTATCTCCGAATTATGAAGAAGTGGATCTTTTCGGTATGTCGAATCCGACTGCCATTGTAGATAATATGCTGCAAGAGAATATCAGTTATGGATTCTTCGCCAATATACATCTTAAATATAAAATCTGGAAGGAACTGACATTGAGTACCCGTTTCGGACTCCGCCTGAATAAGGAGAAAGAGCGTGTTTTCCGTCCGGAAGAGGGAATTCCTTATGAGGATGTTGCTACATCCGAGGTGACCAATCAGATGCAATATCGTACGGAGCGCATATTTTCCTTGTTTGATGAAACCCGTGCCAACTATCTGTTTAAGTTGGGTGTAGAACACCAGTTGGATGCTACCTTAGGGATGCGTTATTTCAATAACCGGAGCGAGGATGACTGGGGCAAATCGTATAATTCGACCAGTGACAGATTCCGCTCGTTGCAGTATGGCTTGAACGACCTTCGTCAGATGGGTGGTTCCATTGGAACGTGGAACTGGCTTTCGTTCTATGGAAATGTGGCCTATTCATTGAAAAACAGATATTTTGTGAATGCAACCCTTTCGGCCGATGCTTCTTCCCGTTATGGAGAAGATATAGGACAGTTCCAGATCTTTCCGGCATTGTCGTCAGCCTGGGTGGTATCGTCGGAGAACTTTATGCGTCAATTATCCTGGGTGGATTTACTGAAGATCCGTGCCGGATATTCTATGTCCGGTAATGATGATATTGGCAATTATGCAGCCCGCCGTTATTATTCCTCACAGAATTTATTGGGTAATTACGGACTGGTACGGGGAAATCTGGTAAACAAGAATCTGAAACCGGAACGAATGGCTCGTCTGAATGTCGGTATGGATGTGGCCGTACTAAATGAACGTCTGTCATTGAGTGTGGACGTCTACCGTTCTACCATTAAGGATATGATTGCTTATTCACCTATAACTTCTTATTCCGGTTTTTCTACTTATATAGATAACAGCGGGGAGATGAGAAATACAGGCGTTGATGTGGCAATTAATGCCCGTGTACTCAACCTGCCTTCGTTAAAATGGGATTTGGGAGCAACCGTATCGCATTATAAAAACAAAATAACCGAACTGAAAGGAAACAGCTATCTGACGGATATTGCCGACGGAACTATCCTTACGGAAGTAGGAAGACCTATGGGAGTATTCTATGGCTATAAAACGAATGGCATATACGCCACTACGGAAGATGCAAAGGCGGACGGACTGCAGGTACGTTCCGGTTTGGCAGACGTACCGTTCGGAGCCGGTGATGTACGGTTTGTGAATATGAATGGCGATAAATATATCAATGAAGAAGATATGACAGTAATTGGTGATCCTAACCCGGATATTTACGGAGGATTGAATACGCGTATCTTGTGGAAGAATTTCACATTCTCGGCCCGGTTTACTTATTCTCTGGGAAATGATGTTTATAATTATACCCGCCGGACTTTGGAATCTATGTCAGGATTGGAAAATCAGACGCAGGCAGTTCTGAACCGTTGGAGAGCGGAAGGCCAGGTGACCAGTATGCCTAAAGTGACTTATGGTGATCCGATGGGAAATGCCCGTTTTTCCGACCGTTGGATTGAAGATGGTTCCTATCTGAAATTCAAGAATCTGACAGTGGCGTATGATGTGCCTATAAAGAAGGGCATCATTACAGGTATACAGGTTTATGCAGTAGCGGAGAATATTTGCACCTGGACGAAGTATAAAGGGTACGATCCTGAATTTAGTGCCAGCACTAACCCGTTGGGTTATGGCATCGATGCTTTTATGACGCCACAGGCGCGTACATTTTATGTGGGATTAAAACTAGGATTATAAAAAGGAGTACGGACTATGAAATCAATCAGAAATATAATCATGCTTTGTGGAGTGCTGATAAGCACATTTACAGCTTGTGTGGATACGGAACTTGAATCTGTCGTTGAATATAAGAACCACTATAACACAATCCCTGATGCGGATAATGCCATCTTGGGTTTATATGGGTTGTTTATGAACCTGGCGGAACAGACTGTCGTACTGGGAGAATTGCGTGCCGACCTGATGGACGTCACGAATAATGCGTCCATTGAATTGCAGGAAATTAGTGCCAATACTCCTTCTGCCAACAATAAATATGCCGACCTGACGAATTATTATGCTGTCATTCAGAACTGTAATGATATGCTCGCCGGTTTCGACGAGATGTTGGCCAACAACCGGATGACGCAGGATGAATATGCGGAGCGCTATTCGGACGTTGCCGCTATCCGTTGCTGGACTTATTTGCAAGTGGGTATGTATTTCGGTAAGCTTGTGTATGTGACCACTCCTACCGTATCGGTAGAGGATGCGCAGAAACTGGAACATCAGGCCAAAATAGGACTGGATGAACTGCTGCCGTTGCTGATAGAATGTATGGAGAATCTTCCTACACTGGATGATTACAAGAACAGTGCGTTGGTACAGTATAAGCTTGACACGTATGACTTGAAGCGTTTCTTCATTAATAAGCGTATCCTGTTGGGTGATTTGTATCTGTGGAACAATAATTATAGGGAAGCAGCTGTGCAGTACCGTAAATTCCTGGCAACCGATGAGGATAAATCGGCAACGGCTAATAGCGTAAGATACCGCTGTGGGACTTACTCTACAGGAGGCGATACGTATTTTCAGGTCTTCTATGAACGCTATATGGAAGGGGATATAAACAGTTATAAGAATACATGGTT
The DNA here is from genome assembly GCF_025147085.1 of Bacteroides sp. D2. Taxonomy (NCBI): domain Bacteria; kingdom Pseudomonadati; phylum Bacteroidota; class Bacteroidia; order Bacteroidales; family Bacteroidaceae; genus Bacteroides; species Bacteroides sp. D2. Next base: position 2,031,117 of record NZ_CP102261.1, read on the forward strand.
GAATATGTTTTCTTTTCAGGCAGACAAGTCGGCCTTATGGAGTGAATTGATCTGGACTATCAGTTATGATGAAAAGTTCGAACCTTATTTTCCGATGATTGAACTGTTTGCCAATCAGGGAAAGGGAAAATATCAATTGAAACCCTCGGATTATGCAGTCGAAAGCCTGTGGGCTTCCCAGACACAAACCAATGGAGCACCGTTTGACGGACGTGGAGAAGATTCTTCCTTCAAATGGGTGGACGGTCAGTGTGTAGTGCAGAAATATTTGTATGACTATGATCCGGCTAAACCTTATATGAAGCGTGGACGTTGGTTCCTGAATCGTGCAGCATTGGTTCTGTTACGTTACGCAGAGGCAGCCAATCGTTGTGGATATACGGATTTAGCCTATTCCATTCTGAATGAAGGTTTCAAGAATACATATACGTGGGGAGATGAGTACGGCGATCAGAACCGGCAGACTGGTTACGGTCCCGGTGAACCTTATCCCGCACCCTTCTATTTTGATGCTCGTTCGATGGATGCACCTTATCACCGTGCTCCCTGGCGTGATTTTAACGGGATACGGGGACGTGTCTCATTGAAAGCGAAGCCACTAGAACCACAACAAGACGAGACGGACGTACAGTGTATGGAAAAGATGTTGATCGAAGAGGCTGCATTGGAATGTGCGTTCGAAGGTCATCGCTGGGGAGATCTTGTCCGTGTGGCAAGACGCATGAATAAAGAAAAGGCAGGCTCCGGCAGTGAATACCTGAAAAAGGTGATCGGCAAGAAATATGAACGCTCGGGATTGGCAATGCCGGATTTCTCGTCGGAGGATAAATGGTATCTAAATGTATCAAAGTAGTAATAGGAAGAAGGATGAAAACTGTTTTAAAGGACTTGTATGTATGCAAAGTGATGAGGCATTGTTTTTGTCTGTTGATATTGGGAATTTTATGTCCGTCAACACGTGCACAGGAACCCGCTCATGTCATTATTGTAGCCGGACAGTCGAATACTGACGGACGGGTGCCTGTTGCGGATTTGCCGGAATATATCAAGAGTATGGGAATAGATAGTACCGGTTTTGCAAAAGGAGCTTATAAATATTGTAAAATTTCACAGAATCGTGTGGATGGGAAGTTTGTTCCCTTTTGGCCTCGTCGTAACCGTTGGGGCTATGATGCTGTCACTTATTACCTGTTGGAACAGTTATATCAGAAAGAGTTCTATGTAATAAAATGGGCGGTAGGTGGCACATCAATAACACCGGAGAATACAGATTCCCGTGGTGGGTATTGGTCTGCGACACCGGAATGGTTGGCACAAAATACTCCTACAGCGAAAAAGGGAAAATCGTTACTTCTCTCATTCACTCAACAAATAAGTAATAGCATTTCAAAAACACTGTCACATTTGCCGGAAGGTTATCATATAGACGCTTTTCTGTGGCATCAGGGAGAAAGTGATTCGGCCTATGGACCGGATTATTATGAAAATCTGAAAAATGTAGTGAGCTATGTACGTGACCATCTCACCCGTAAAACAGGTGAAGACTATTCAGAATTGCCTTTCATTTTCGGTTCTGTCGCCAAGTCGAACAAACGCTATAATGCAGAAGTGGAAGCAGCGATGAAGCGACTGGCTTCGGAAGATAAGAATGCTTATTTAATAGATATGTCGAAAGCTACTTTGTTGAAAGATCGTCTTCATTTCGATAAGACATCTGCCGAGTATTTGGGTAAGCAGATGTATGATACAATGATACAAGCCTCTTCTGTAAATGTAACCTCTATGCAATCACCATTTGATATTGATTTATGGGAGAAGGGATTGCCTAATTCGAATGGCAAGGAACCGGAAGGATACGACGATAAAAAGCATAACTATAAACCATCTGTCAGGGTGTTTCTTCCTGCCTCTGAGAAACCGGCTAAAGCAATTCTGATTTGTCCCGGAGGCGGGTATGACCATTTAGCTATGAAAGATGAAGGATATGACTGGGCTTTATATTTCAATAAAAGGAGTATAGCGGCAGTCGTACTGAAATACCGGATGCCAAACGGTAATCCCGAAGTTCCGGTTTCGGATGCTTATGAGGCAATGCGCTACATAAAAGAACATGCGAAGGAGTGGAATATTCTTCCGGACAGTATCGGGATAATGGGATCATCGGCTGGTGGACATTTGGCTTCTACTGTTGCTACTCATGCCCCTGCTAAATTACGTCCGGCTTTTCAGATTCTTTTTTATCCGGTGATTACAATGGGTGGTCGGAATGTTCATCAAGGTTCGAAAAAGCATCTGTTGGGAGAGAATCCTGATGCAAAGCTAGTGAAGAAATATAGCAATGAATGGCAGGTAAATAGAAAAACGCCCCGTGCTTTTATTGCGCTGTCCGGTGATGACCAAAGTGTGAAGCCTGTTCATTCAGAGAGTTATCACAAGGCACTGAAAGCACAGAAAATTCCTTCGGAAATACATATCTATGCCAATGGAAAGCATGGGTGGGGATATAATAAAAGACCATTTGCGCAACGTGCTGAAATGATGAAAGATTTGGAAAGTTGGTTGAGAACCTTATAAAGGAATTGTAAAGAATATGCCCGACTTGAACATGCCGATATGGCTTGAATATGCCGGAATAGGTAAATATAGAGGTTTTTAGGTTGTTTGATAATTGTGTGAAGTCTGGACTGGATAAAGCGTAGTTTCGTTTTATTTCCGGTTCGGACTAATTTTATTATTCCAAAATTCTTCGCTATTTTTGTTAGACAATTTATTATTAATCTTGAAATCTATGATAAAACAAAGATTCCTGTTTGCTTTTATTTTGTTCATAGTCTCCGCTCTTGATACATATGCGAGTATCGAATTGCGATCCCACCAAATGAAAACAAGTGATGGCCTGCCCAGTAACTCTGTCCGGTACATGTATCAGGATAGTAAAGGCTTTTTGTGGCTGGGAACATTGAACGGGTTAAGCCGTTATGATGGTAATTCGTTTTTAACTTTTCAGCCGGGAAATGATGGAAAGCCGTCACTGGCAGATAACCGGATTTTTAATATCACTGAAGACAAGCATGGTTTCCTTTGGATGGGGACTACTGTCCGGCTGTATAGCTGTTATGACTTGCAGAAAGCCTGTTTCGTAAACTATATGGAACCGGAAGAACAGGACCGGAATTACTCAAAACTCTTTTTGGCTTCTTGCGGTGATGTCTGGCTTTGGCATCCGGACAATGGTTCCCGGCGGGTAGTTCATCAGGAAAATGGCACTCTGACTTCTACCGTATTCAAAACGGAAGCCGGCAATTTGCCGGATAACCGGGTGAACTTTGTACGTGAAGATGAGAGCGGACGTATTTGGATAGGAACCAAACGTGGACTGGCATTAGTGATAAATGGCGAAGTAAAGATAGTAAACCGTTCACTGCATTTTGTCTCTTTGCTGGCTAATGGAAATACAGTCTATTTCCTCACGGAGAACGGGGATATTTATTCTTATCAGGAAGAAGCGCAGGAATTGGTAAAACAGGCTGCAATTTCTTCTGTTGCAGGGAAAACTTCTCCTACTGATGACTTTCGCATAAAAGATAAATGGGTAATACTAACTACCATAGGAGTTTATAATTATGACCTCGTAACTTATACGCTGACTCCCGACTCACGTCTGAATATAAAGAAAGGTGAAGTCATTCGTGACAACCACGGGGATTACTGGATTTATAATCATACTGGACGTGTGCATTATATGCTTGCCGCCACGGGCGAAACCAAATCCTTTCAACTGATTCCTGAAGGAATGCTCGACCATATTGACTTTGAACGTTATCATATCGTCCATGATTCACGGGGAATCATCTGGATCTCGACTTACGGAAACGGTCTATTTGCTTATAACACTGCAGAGGACAAGTTGGAACATTTTGCCGCCGGCATTACGGAAAACAGCTATATCAATTCCGATTTTCTTTTATTTGTCATGGAAGACAGGGCAGGAGGTATTTGGGTAAGTTCGGAATACTCGGGAGTAGCCCGTATTTCAGTACTGAACGAGGGTACTTCCCGCATTTACCCGGAAAATCCGGAATTGTTCGACCGCTCCAATGCCATACGTACAATAGGGGAGATGCCGAATGGAGACATTGGTATCGCCACCCGCAAAGGGGGACTGTTTACGTATGATACGCATTTCAATCAGAAGATGAACAAGACCTATTATCAGTCGAATATCTATGCTGTCGAGAAAGATGCCGATGGGAAACTGTGGATGGGTACTCGCGGTGAAGGACTGAAAATAGGGAATGACTGGTACAGGCATGATAAATTGGACCTTACCACGTTATCCAATAATAATATCTTTGCTATTTGCCGTGACGCCAAAGATCGTATGTGGATTGGGACGTTTGGCGGCGGGCTCGATTTGGCTGAACCTACTTCCGATGGCAAATATAAGTTTCAGCATTTCTTCCAGGGAAGGTATGGCGTACAGATGGTTCGTGTGTTCCAGGAAGACAGGAATGGAATGATTTGGATGGGAACCAGTGAGGGAATCTGTATTTTCCATCCTGATTCTTTAATAGCCGATCCTGAAAATTATCATTGGTTCAGCCATACGAACGGCAAGTTTTGCAGCAATGAAATTAAATGTATCTTTCAGGATAGCAAAGGACGGATTTGGACAGGTACTTCAGGTATGGGACTTAATCTTTGTCAGCCGGAAGATAATTATAATGTCCTGAAGTATGAACATTACGGAGTCAATGAAGGACTGGTTAACAATGTCGTACAATCCATTTTGGAAGACAAGGAGGGAAAACTTTGGATTGCGACCGAATACGGAATTTCCAAATTTGATCCTGATATCCGTTCGTTCGACAATTACTTCTTTTCTTCTTATACATTGAGCAATGTATACAGTGAAAACTGTGCTTATGTAGGAGCAGACGGGAAATTGTTGTTCGGCACGAACTACGGATTGACCGTCATTGATCCCAAACAAATAAAGAGCAATGAATCTTTCTCTCCGGTAGTATTTACTGATTTATATGTGAATGGTATTCAGGTGATTCCCGGTGGAACGGATTCTCCGTTGACTTATTCGTTGGCTTACTCCAGCGAAATGGAACTGAAGTATTTTCAGAATTCTTTCCTGATAGATTTCTCTACCTTTGATTATTCCGATAGCGGACAGGCCAAGTATATGTATTGGCTTGAAAACTATGACAAGGAATGGAGTGCTCCTTCCTCACTTAATTTTGCTTCTTACAAATATCTGAATCCCGGCACTTATATCCTGCATGTGAAATCCTGCAATGAGGCGGGCATTTGGAATGATAAAGAGACGACTCTGACTATCGTTATTAAGCCGCCTTTCTGGAAAACGGGATGGGCTTTTCTTTGTTATGCTTTGTTGGCTATGGTAGCTCTTTATTTTACGTATCGTGTAGTTCGCAATTTCAACCGTTTACGCAATCGAATCAGTGTAGAGAAGCAGTTGACCGAATATAAACTGGTTTTCTTTACCAATATCTCTCATGAGTTCCGCACCCCGCTAACATTGATTCAAGGTGCACTGGAACGGATACAGCGTATCGGTGATATTCCGAAAGAACTGGTTCATCCGCTGAAAACGATGGATAAGAGTACACAGCGTATGTTGAGGTTGATTAATCAGTTATTGGAATTTCGCAAAATGCAGAATAATAAACTCGCCTTGTCGTTGGAGGAAACAGATGTGATCTCATTTCTCTATGAAATATTCCTTAGCTTCGGCGATATAGCCGAACAGAAGAAGATGGATTTTCAATTTAATCCTTCTGTTCCTTCCTATAAAATGTTTATTGATAAAGGCAACTTGGATAAGGTAACCTACAATCTGTTATCGAATGCGTTTAAATATACCCCTTCCAACGGACATATTGTATTGTCAGTAACGGTGGATGAGGCGAAACAACAGTTGCAGATACAGGTTTCAGATTCGGGAGTGGGTATACCGAAAGAGAAGCAGGCGGAATTATTCAAGCGTTTCATGCAAAGTAATTTCTCTGGAGATAGTATCGGAGTGGGGCTGCATCTGACGCATGAGTTGATACAGGTTCATAAAGGAACTATCAAGTATGCGGAAAATGAGGGTGGCGGTTCTATATTTACCGTGTCTATTCCAACCGACAAGTCCGCTTATAACGAAAAAGACTTTTTAGTTCCCAATAATGCATTGCTGAAAGATGCCAATATTCATACCGGGCACTTGGCAGAACCCACTGATTTTCTTGGAGACGAACAGGAGGATCTGCCGGAATACGAAAAAGTGGATAATCCGTTGAATAAGCGGAAGATATTGATTATCGAAGATGATAATGATATCCGTCAATTCCTGAAAGAAGAAATCGGTGCTTATTTCGAAGTGGAAGTTGCGGCGGACGGAACTTCAGGTTTTGAAAAGGCACGTTCCTATGATGCCGATCTCATTATCTGTGATGTATTGATGCCGGGAATGACCGGATTTGAAGTGACGAAGAAACTGAAATCGGACTTTGATACGAGTCATATCCCTATTATTTTGTTGACTGCACTGAACTCACCGGAAAAGTACCTCGAAGGTATAGAATCGGGAGCAGATGCTTATATCCCCAAACCGTTCAGCATCAAACTGTTGTTGGCGCGTGTGTTCCAGTTGATAGAGCAGCGCGACAAGCTCCGTGAGAAATATCTGAATGAACCGGGTATCATGCGTCCGGTGGTATGCTCCACGGATAGGGATAAAGAATTTGCCGACCGTCTGACTGTTGTTCTGGAGAAACATCTTGCCCGTCCTGACCTTACGATTGATGAATTTGCTTCCATAATGAAGATGGGACGTACTGCTTTTTACAAAAAAATACGTGGTGTAACCGGATATGCTCCTAATGAATACTTGCGCATCATCCGTATGAAAAAAGCGGCGGAACTATTACTTTCTGATGAAAATCTGACAGTCGCCGAAGTTTCTTACCGCGTAGGTATTGATGATCCGTTCTATTTTAGCAGGCGTTTTAAGATGCAATTTGGAGTCTCACCTTCTATATATCAGCGTGGTGCGAAGAATAATTCTGCTTCAGAAGAGTAACCTTTATAAATTATCCTGTATCTTTGTGCACAGAAAATAATTGTAAATATGAAGATAGAAGATAAACTTGTAGCGTCCGTTCTTAACGGACTCAAAGCACTTTACGGTCAGGAAGTCCCTGAAAAGATGGTGCAGTTGCAAAAAACGAAGAAAGAATTTGAAGGACATTTGACGTTGGTGGTATTTCCTTTCCTGAAGATGTCAAAAAAAGGACCAGAGCAAACGGCACAGGAAATCGGTGAATATCTGAAGGCAAACGATCCGGCTGTAGCAGCGTTTAATGTGATAAAAGGCTTCTTGAACCTGACTATTGCATCGGCTACATGGATTGAACTGCTGAACGAGATTCAGGCAGATGAACAGTACGGCTTGGTGCAGGTCACTGACGCTTCTCCATTAGTGATGATTGAGTATTCTTCTCCGAATACAAACAAACCGCTTCACTTGGGACACGTGCGGAATAACCTTTTAGGCAACGCATTGGCTAACATTGTAGCGGCAAACGGCAATAAGGTAGTCAAAACAAATATTGTAAACGACCGTGGTATCCATATCTGTAAGTCCATGCTGGCATGGAAGAAATACGGAAACGGTGAAACTCCTGAAACTTCGGGTAAGAAGGGTGACCACCTGGTAGGCGATTATTATGTATCTTTCGATAAGCATTATAAAGCGGAAGTAAAGGAGCTGATGGCTAAATTTACAGCGCAGGGAATGAGTGACGATGAAGCGAAAGCAAAGGCTGAATCTGAATCTCCATTGATGCAGGAAGCCCGTGAAATGCTGGTGAAGTGGGAAGCCGGTGATCCGGAAGTACGCGGATTGTGGGAAATGATGAACAACTGGGTATATGCCGGATTCGACGAAACCTACAAGAAGATGGGTGTCAGCTTCGACAAGATCTATTATGAATCCAATACTTACCTCGAAGGAAAAGAAAAGGTAATGGAAGGTCTGGAAAAAGGTTTCTTCTACAAGAAAGAGGATGGTTCCGTATGGGCCGACCTGACTGCCGAAGGACTGGATCATAAACTCCTTCTCCGTGGTGACGGTACTTCTGTCTACATGACTCAGGATATCGGTACGGCTAAACTTCGTTTTGCCGATTACCCGATTAATAAGATGATTTATGTAGTAGGTAACGAACAGAACTATCACTTCCAGGTGCTTTCTATCTTGCTCGATAAACTTGGTTTCGAATGGGGTAAGAGTCTGGTACACTTCTCTTACGGAATGGTGGAACTGCCGGAAGGTAAGATGAAATCCCGTGAGGGTACGGTAGTTGATGCTGACGACTTAATGGAGGAAATGATTGCCACTGCTAAAGAAACTTCACAAGAACTTGGCAAACTGGATGGTTTGACACAGGAAGAAGCTGATGATATTGCCCGTATTGTGGGTCTGGGAGCATTGAAATATTTCATTCTGAAAGTCGATGCCCGTAAGAATATGACATTCAATCCGAAAGAATCTATCGACTTCAATGGTAATACAGGTCCGTTTATTCAATATACTTATGCACGTATCCAGTCTGTACTTCGGAAAGCTGCCGAATCAGGTATCGTAATTCCTGAACAGATTCCGACTGGTATTGAATTGAGTGAAAAGGAAGAAGGATTGATTCAAATGGTTGCTGACTTTGCTGCTGTTGTAAAACAAGCCGGTGAAGATTACAGCCCGTCTATTATTGCCAATTATACTTATGACTTAGTGAAAGAATACAATCAGTTCTATCATGACTATAGTATTCTGCGCGAAGAGAATGAGGCGGTGAAAGTATTCCGTATCGCTCTGTCTGCTAATGTGGCTAAAGTTGTTCGCTTGGGAATGAATTTGCTGGGTATCGAAGTTCCTTCCAGAATGTAAGACTTTCTTTGAACAAAATAGACTTCTGCGGGGTTTCTTTTATATATAAAAGGAACCCCGTATGTTTTACTCCCCCCATCCATTGCTTCGGAAGAGAGAAACGGAAACTGCTACTGTCTCTTATTCCGAACTGCTGTTTGACCTGATTTATGTTTTCTCGGTCACGCAACTTTCACATTATTTGCTTCATAATCTCACTTGGGAAGGATTATTGAAAGAGACAATCCTGTGGTTTGCAGTCTGGATGTTGTGGCAACATACCATCTGGGTGACTAACTGGTTCAACCCGGATACCCGGCCGATACGTATTCTTCTTTTTATCAGTATGCTGGTAGGGCTGGTGATGGCAGCTGCCATTCCTTACGCCTTTACTTACCGGGGATTGATATTTGCTATCTGCTATGTCCTGATACAGGCAGGGAGAACACTTTATATTATCGGGGTGTTAGGCGATCATCATCTGGCTGCTAATTTTAAGCGAATTATGGGCTGGTTCTGTATATCTGCCGTCTTTTGGGTTACGGGTGCCATATTGCAGGGAGAATGGCAAATTCTATTGTGGATTATAGCCGCTATCTGTGACTATACAGCCCCAATGCACGGATTTGCTTTACCTCGTCTGGGGCGTTCGGACAGTAGTAAGGAATGGACTATTGAAGGGCATCATTTGGTGGAACGTTGTCAGTTGTTTGTGATTATTGCTTTTGGAGAAACTCTATTGATGACGGGAGCTTCTTTGAGCGAAGTAGAAGAATGGACGCCTCTTGTGATTATCTCTGCTGTCATATCTTTCATTGGTAGCTTGGCTATGTGGTGGGTTTACTTTGATGTGAGCAGTGAAGCCGGTAGCCGGAAAATACAGGAAGTGAAAAATCCCGGAAAGCTGGGGCTGATTTATAATGCAATTCATATCGTACTGGTGGGAGCATTGTAAATCCGGAAAAACCAGACGTGCCGCTTAACAAAAACGATGCGTTTCAAAAAGTACAAAAACGACGCGTACAAGAAAAACGGTGAGCGCGGTCCTATTCAGCATGATCAAAGCCCACCGTTTTTCTTTCACTTGAACCCTCTTTAAATGGCTTTAAAATATCATTTAAAAGCCATTGCAGATTCAAAATAATTTCCTATCTTTATGCAATTGTTAGGCTGCTATACCTGACACCTCATCCGGCTTCGTGTACAGCATCATGTCTGTATATTTAGCTTGATAGTTTACGCTTGCACTAAACTCCACTTTCCTGCATTCCTTGAATGGGCTGCCGACAAATGGGTTTCGGTCCATCCAGTCGCACAGTTCTAAAATGGAGGACTTGTTCGAGGTGAAGTACACGAACGAATGCCCTTTCAGAACGGTTAGTACATCCAGATAGTCAGCCAGACGCCAGAACATCTTGTAAGTACCCACCTCGGTGGAGAGGTACGGCGGATCAACCAGGAACACCACACCCGGAACATCTTTGTAACGTTTGAATACTTCCTTGTAGTCTTCGCTGGTTATAGTCAGTCCTTCCAGATAATCCTTTGCTTCGGGATAGTCTGTCTGCCGAATCCTATTGTAGATGGCTTCTTTCTTCATTCCTTCCAAACTGGTCACATATTTCATGGCGAACAACAAGGATGCGGAAACCGTGATATAATCCACGTAACCGTGCTCTTTTTCTTCCCTCTCAATACGAGCAAACATTTTATCGCGAACCTCCCCGGTTATACGTTTGTTTCTGGGTTCCCCTTCAGCTATCCGACGCAAATCGGATAACAGCACATTGGTGGCCGGGATATTTACAAGTCGGCAGCGGTAGTTGTCGAAGTCATTATACACAACGGTGGCATCAGGCCTGACACATTTGGTAATATGTGACAGCAGGCCCGAGCCGCCAAACAAGTCCACAAACACGGTGCTGTCCGGGAACTGTCCCAGCACCTTGATAAATTCCCTCGCAAACATGCGTTTCTGCCCCACGAAAGGAAGCGGGGCGGACAAATACATCTTTCTCATTTCATTCTGCTTTAAAACGGCCGCAAAGGTCCACAGAATAAACGAAAAACAGCGGGAAACATGAACTGTTCCCGCTGCAAGACATATACAGCAAACTACACGTTCAACCCGAAGCGGACCGTCTCGTCACCGGCGATCAGCGCACGGGTGCCCGGGATATTATTCTCGTAGATATGTACATTGCCCAGATAGAGAGTGATCGACTTCAAGGGAAGTTCTATCTGCCGCGCCATCAGGTACAGGTGGTAAATATCGGAAGGTAGCCCGAGGTTTGCGTCACTGCTGCGCTGGTAGGCGGACAGAACCAGTTCACCGCCATCTAACTGGAACTGTACCAGACTCAAACAGGGTGCCTGGTTGCTCTCGGCACCGGTTTCGCCCAGAAAAAGCACGTAGTTCTTGCTGTTGCGCCTCTCCCGGTTAATTTTCGCTATCAACGGAGGCAGCTTCTCGAAATAGGTCGGGTAACTGTTCACCAGGATGGAGCCGCAATAGTCCCACCAGTTGATGCCGGCCTCCCGGTACTTCTCCACGTTGCGCTCACCCTGCATAAATAACTGCAACTCGCTGCGGAGCTTCTTGCGGGCGATATTATGCCCCTCGAATATGTCAAGCAGGTCCGCCGGTGTCAGTGACAGCTGCTCGTTCAGAAGGTATTGTATATTTCCCTTCTTGTTGGTCTGTGTTTTTCCCGTGGCAAGAATCTTGTCCAGGATACGGTAATACTTGTTCATAGCCATTTCCTCCTTCTAAATTTGAAACACCCTAAAGATAAGGGGAAACGGCACTCCCTACGACATAAAACAACCCGTTCACACTGCAAGCGTCTTGCAGTCGCTCTGGAATCGTTTCACCAAGGCATAAACCTTACGTTCGCTCACCGAATACTTTTCGGACAATACGGCCACAGCATACGAGACTTTTTCACCTTGATCGAGTAGGCGGGTATAGTCCGCGTACAGGTCGATATACCGGGCATCTTCCAGACGGATGCCGGCCGCCTGAAGCCTTTTCAACAGCTCCCGGTTAAAGTTTAATATCTCAATCACTTTCATACAACAAAAAAATTATATCTTTGCATCGCCAATCATTTTTTAGACAACAAAAAAAACGTCAAACCGTGACAGAGGGTATTTGCCCCCGGTCGCGCGGTTTGGCGTTTCATGTTTATAAAAGTGATTGGCGTTACTTTTTAACAGGCCGGGGGCTTTTTTCTTATCCTCCCCCGAAGGATTTATTCCACCCGGTACTTCTCCGGATCAAAAGCGTCTTTCTTCCTCCAGCCGTCAGACAGCGTGTCCTGAACATGCTTCATGGCTTTCGTGTAGAAATCGGTCAGTTCCTCCAGTGTGACGAACTCCCGATATTGGGGAACCTCATCCGTACCGAACTTGAATGTCACGGGAAGCGTAGCACCACCAGTCTGTACGGCCAGATCATACGCTGCCTTATAATTGAACTGGTTTTCACTTGACAGCCATACCGGCATACCTTCATAGAGAAAACCGGAAAGTATCTCACGGTCAATTTGCTCATTACACCAGTCTGTAATGACGGACTTTATAGTATCCATGTGAGGTCTGCCGACAAAGCCTTCCTCCATGTAGGAGGCGGATCCGTCCTCACGTTCCTGTACATCCCAGCGGATGCGCCATCTGTTGCGTGCCGGGCTCACGCACTCGATCAGTTTTATCCCGGATGTTCCTTCTACCCGTTTCATGTAAATATGTATTTAGTTCGACCCTTGCCGAAGGTTTCCGTCTTGATGGTGGTCTCGAACGGGAAGCCGTCGGGCATATCCTTCACTTGCAAGAGGATGTTCTTCATCTCCTCGCTGTTGGTAAAGAACTTTTTCGGTTCACCGTTCATCTCAATGGCCACGATACAGCGGTCCTCGCCCTGTTCGGTCTTGATGCCCGTCTCGAAGTCCTTCACCACAATCGGTAAGTTCACCAGCTCCCGGATGCTTACCACCACCCCGGGAAAACGTTTCTTGCCGTCCTCCGGCTTGTAGGAAACGTTCAAGTCTTTAAATGATCTCATGTCTTTGCCTGTTAATTTTTTAAACAACGTATGACAGTCGGCGTGCTTGGCCATCCCGTAGAACGACGCTATCAGCTCACGCCTCCTCCTTCTCGATTTTACCTCGTGCATTTTTCGGGCGAACTTCTGCTTGATGCGCTTGCGAAGGCGGACATGGTCCGCACCGAAAGTCACATACCCCAGAAAGTCGATGCCCTCGCCCGGCGGGAACACGCGCTCGTTCCCCTTCACCAGGAGACCGGCACACTCCATGCGCCCGTGGACGGCATCACGAATCTTCCACAGTTCCGCTTTCGTTTTACCCAGTACGACGCCGTCATCACAATAGCGGTAGAAATGACGCACGGCATACCTGTCCTTCAGATAATGGTCCAGATACACAGACAAAAGCAAATTGCCCAGCCCCTGCGAGCTGCGCAGGCCGATACTCAGACCTTCAGGCATCAGGCGGATAAAGCTCTCCAGCATGGTCACGAGCTTTGCGTCCTTGAACACCCGGCTGACGCAATACATCACAAAATCCTGCTTCACGCTCTCGTAGAATTTGGTGATGTCAAACTTGTAACAGTAACGTGTACCATCAGGGTCTTCGGCCATGTCACGGCGGACATACGCCAGGAGGTCGTGCATCCCCCGTCTCTTGATACTGGCGGAGGTGGTACGGATGAAACGTTTCCGCAGATGGCGGTCCACCACCGCCATGATGGCATGCACGGCGATGCGGTCCTTCATCGGGATCACCTGAATGCGGCGTAGCTTGCCGCCCTCGATGATCTCGCGTTCACGGTAGTCCTTCACGCGGAAAGTACCGGATGCGATCTGCGCGACCAGCTCCTCCAACACCTCGGGCTTATGCGCGAGCAGATAGCACCCCTGGCGGCTGCGTTTACGCTTGCTGCCGCGAAGGACCTGCCGGAAGGAAGCCTCCATGTTGGAAGGCTCCACGATCTCCTCGATGATATACCCAACCCTGCGCATAAATTACTGTTTATTGCTTTTAATACGGGGCCTTCAATCCCCCGGGCCCGGCTTCTTCGAACCGTTTCCGGCCTACCAAACCCTACCCGACACTTTATTTTTCAGTTTTCCGGCCCTTACGGACCGCTGTTACTGCGGCTTGCCCCCCTCGGCACCACGGTGGGGACAAGTCCCCGGTGTTGTACGCCGATTAAAATTTCCTTTCGATTGTTGTTCAGACGAGAACCGATGTTCGTGTTCGTATTCGAGGAATCGTTGTTCGCATTCGACATCGAAACACCGCCATTCGGGTTCGCGTTGTTGTTGCCACGATAGACCACACGGCCTATGGGGAGGCGCCACCTTTCAAATGCAAAAGTACTATTTTCAAATTATTATTTAACAAACAGATACAAAACCTGACGTCAAAAAAATATTTTTCGACGGGCTGACGCCCGTAATGAACGGCGTTCCCCTGCTCGGGGAACACCGGATGTTTTGTCGCTTCGCTCCCGCTTTGACGCTTTACGCGGCCGATCATGCAACCTCGCTTATCGCTTTAAACGCCACGGCGCTCGACGCCTTAACGAGCCGGCCGCGGAAGGCCAGACGAGAACCGATGTACGTGTTCGTACTCGAGGAATCGCTGCTCGCATACGACATCGAAACACCGCCATTCGGGTTCGCGCTGTAGCCGCCACGATAGACCACACGGCTGGAGGCAGTGGATATGTAGTAGATGTCGCAGTAATTTGTCGAGGAGGAACCCGAAACGGAACCCACCGGAATCACGTCCATATATTTGCCATGCGCCACGGCGGTAATCCAGATACCGGAGCTCACGGAACCCTTAACCAGGCGGGTACTGCCGTCAGGCATCCAGATGCGCCACTTCCCGGAATTGCCCGTGTCATTAGGAAGATCCACGCCGTCCATCATGTCATATTTATGACCATAGATGTCCTCGTAGCCAAGGCAGCAAATATTATTCACCTGCGTAACCGTGGCCCCGCCGTAGTCATCCTTCTCACGGTACCACGCATACTGGTGGACGGAGTTTTCTATCAGGCTGTTCGTCACATTAGGGTTGATTGAGGAGGCTTCCTCGTAGCCGATCGTGTCCGTCATACCGCGGCTGGCAGTACCACCCGTAGTACGGTTGTTCGTGTGAGAGCCCGCGCCGCATTGTTCCTGGCTGTCACGACGACCGTACTTCGCGTAGAAAAGATTCGCGATGCGCGAGTGCATAAGGGCATCAATCTGCTGCATACCGCGCTGGACACTGTAATAGTGGAAATCAGCCCAGGTCATGCTCGCCGTAGTGCTCCCGCCGGTAATGCAGGCGCGAAGTTTGGAACCGACAACACTGCTGCCCACAACGGCACACAAGTGCTCGTCATTAGGCACCCATTCGGGTTCCATATCCTCGATCCTGTCACTGTTAGAAAGGACAACCTTATCGAACTCTGCCGTGTTCAGAATGGAGAAGTGAAGAGCAGTGGCACCCTCCGGAACATCGGCAATCAGGTACATACCGGCCTCGAACTTGTTGCTCAAGGTAGGGACGACGATTGAACTGATGACCGTGCCGGAATCGTCTGTGAAAATGCTTCCGACAAGGCTTGTACCGGGAACGCTCGGGAAACGCACACGCTTGTAACCGTCCACGTTCACCTTGCATACCGAATACGTACTGTCAGTACTGTAGCTGTTCGAAAGCGTATCCTTTCCGCTCATGATCTTACGACCGGAAAGATAACCGCCACTCGTGCCCTTAATGTCGTCAAGCGTAAGGACGTCAGCATCCGGAACGGAAGGCATGTTATCCGAACCGTTACTGCTGTAACAGGAGTAATGCTTGCCGTTCAGGTAATCATTGATACCCTTGCTCCAGAAGAAGGGCTCGTACATCATCCAGTCACCTTCAGTGCCGTCCAGTCTGGCAGCCGTGCCGTCGGCGTACTTGTTGCTGTCCGTGTCGTCCAGCGGGTAGTAGGTCATCTCACCGTCCAGGTTGTTCACCGTGGTATCAACGTTCGCCATGTTCACACCCCGCGTCGTCGCTTTTTTAGTCACTTTAGCAAGTACACGGTGACGCTGCTTCAGGATGGCGGAAATATGACCGCTCACCTCATACGCGTTGTCATACTTGTAGCCGGTACCGTTGTCAAGGTTGCTCACGTTCGCGTCATCCGATACCTCGTCGTCGAACTCGATCATCGTGTATTCCGGCTGCCGGATATTCAGTTCCGGGAAGTGCGCCTTCAGAGCGCTGTACGTATCGTCATCAATGTAGCGCGTGAGCTGTACCGTACCCACCAAGGCGCACGTGTCCGTAGTGTTGCCATCGGAATCCACACCGCCCATCCCGACAAACTTATCCAGCCACGTACCGTCATCCTCGCGGTCAATACCGGTTACTCTGATACGTTCCACACCCGTGCAACGGCCCAGCAGGGTTTCCCAGTCAATACCTGGACAACTGTCAAAGATGAAGGTCTTCACCTTGCTGTAGCTTTCCAATGTCAGCCCGCCGGTGGTCAGTCTGCCCAGATATTCCAGACGGAGGCTGGTCAGTGTACCGGGAAGGTGGAGCAGCGTCACGGGAGAACCCTTGGCTAGCACCACGCTCTGCACCTGCGTACCGCGGGCCTCAAGTTCTTCCAGCTTGGTCTGCGCACTCAAATCCAGCTCGGTACTGGTACTTCCCCCGGTTTTCGCCTGTGCCTGGTTACGAAGGTTGAGTTTACGTAGCTGCTTGCAGTTGCCGATGTTCAACCACCAGCCGGTACTGCCGTTGCCGGAACTTTGAAGGTTCAGTTCGCGCAGCACGGTACATTTGCCCAGGTCGAAAGCGTTTTTCAGGTGGTCGGCGGCCCCGCTCATATCCAGCACCTTCATACGGCTCGCGCCATAAACCCTCAAGGGATCGTTCACCGTATAGGCACCGGTGATGGAAAGGCTCGCAGCCGCATCTTTCTTGATGATGCCGGTATTCCCTATATTCGGGCTGTTGTTCGTACCGTAGCCGAAAGCATAAACCTCGTTGGCCGTAATCTTCAGCACGTCGGGGGTGTCAGCAGCCGTACGTGCCAGATAGAGGTCGATGTTGTCACTGGTGAAATTGCTCGTGCCGTACTTAGCATCCAGAAGGGCGAAACGATTACGCACGAAATATTCACGGTGCGCACGGTTACTGCCCTGAAGGGCGTAGATGAACGGCCACACCTTGCCGTACATCTCCTGCGTGGCGGGCAGGATGTACTTCAGCTCGCCGCTCTTGTTATAGGCACGGTCGCACCAGTTGCCCGCCTGCTCCACGTTCAGCATGTCCAGGACACGGCTGGTGGTAAGTACACCGCGAAGAGCCTGCGCCTGTGTCTTCAGGTCAGCGTCCAGGTTGGCCAGAACGAGGTTCCAAAGCCAGCTGTCACGGCCTTCAAAGGCATATTTCCCGGCCTCGGCGTCATAAGTGTCGCGGTCGGTGGTGTAGTCATACACCAGGAAACAGTCGTTACGTTTTCCCATCTGGGTATCACCGTCGTAGTAGGTGATGTACCATATCAGGCCGTCCCACGTGCGCAGCATCATGTTCTTCGCACGCTGGTCAACGGCAAGGAAATAGTCCGTCCAGAGGTAATACGTCAGCAGGAAAGCCTTGTCGAAATAGTCACTTATCTCGTCCCTGAACTTCTCGCTCTTAAAAGTGGAGAGGTCGGCGCTCGTCGCACCGTCCGGAACACACGAGCGTATCCATGCGTACAGCCGTTTCACGGCCGTACGCTGCGACTCGTCAAGGCCCGCCCATTTCACATCATCCGGAACGTTGGTCTCGGCACCGGCATCAAACACCTCCTCCAGATGAGCGTCACTTGTGGTCTTGAAAAGGCACATGGCCTCGGTATTGTTCAGCATTTCCAGAGTGAGGGGACAGGCAGGATCGTAACCCTCCACGCCACTAAGGCCGAACAGGTCGCCGCTCTTGCTTTTCTCGTTGTTGAAGTTGTATTGCCCCACATAGTTGTTCTCGCCGTCCTCCGCAGCCGCCACAAACATGTCGATAGGCACACCGTCGATAGCGGTACGCACGGTGACCGCGTTCAAATCGCTGCCGCCCGTCTCGTACTGGTAACGCTGCGGAGGGGTGAGAAGCCCCATCTCCTTCAGCACGTCGTTGAACAGTTTGGCACCGCCTGTGTTCAGCGACATGGACGAGTCGGAATAATCACTCTTCAGACAGATCAGGTTCATGGCGATGCCACCGGGACGGACGGGATATTTCTTTTCCGCCTGCTCCTTGCCGCCAACGGTGAAGCTAAGGTTCGTGCCGCCCTTGCTGATATAGATACGGATGTTCTTGCTCGGATATTTCGTGGAACTGGTACCCTGAATACGGATATAACAGTCACGAAGCACGAAGTCGTATTCGGATCCGAAAGGGGAGTAATAGAAGATATCCGCCGAAAAGTCCGTCTTCTTGTTGTTCTCGGCATACACGTCATCGAGCTTGTTCTGGCGCACGATACGCAGCACCCCCTTGCCCTTGGCACGCAGCTTGTCCATATCCACAGTGTCGGTATCACCCAGGATATCGTTCTCCTCATACAGCGCGATCATCTCCTCACCGTCCGCACTGTCCACCATCCGGTTCTCCAGTTCCTCGTCGTCACTCAACCGGCGGGTATAGATACGCACGCTCTTTACCTCCACGTCCGCCCCGGCGCTGTCAATGGTGATATATTTCGGATTGTCCTGGCGGAAGCTGAAGGCGTTGTCGTAGATGTCGGCACCGGTACGGTTGCCGTCCACATAAAGCTCCATCAGACGGCTCTCATTGCGGGTACCCACCATGAGGGCCACCTTGATCCACCGGTCTTCCACATAATTCGTGCCCAGCTTGATCTCACGCTCCACCAGCTCGTCGTCCTCGTTGGTATAGGACACTTTCTCACCGGTCTTGAAACTCGTTTCCGAAGGGGTGATATAAAGCCCCTTGCCACTGTCGAGACAGTCCACAACTGCGGTATCGCTGTCAGTGGGATTGCTTACCCGGAGGGTCAGTTCAATGGTCAGCCCCGTACTTTTCACATCGGTGGCAAAGGGCCGGTAGCCGATGACGGCTTTCGCACCGTTGGTCAGCTTCAGCGCCTCACCCGTCCAGCCGTTGCTGCTCCAGTCAAAACCCTCGAACGTGGTCTCCACGCCGTTCGACTCCCATGTTCCGGGGTTACTCTCCCCGTTGCTGCGGCCCGCCGCGTCAAGCTTGACCGCCAGGCCGTAGGTGGCCTCGCTGATATCGATACCGCTCTCACCCACGTCGATGCGCAAAGTGTACCCGGTCGGACCGGCTTTCAGGACAAGCGTCTGCGTGCCTTCCTCGGTAAACCGGTTACTGTAGGTCATCATGCTGCGGGGAGCGCTCACGGTACTGCTCTTGACGCCGTTTTTCCAGAACTCCACTTCAGCGGGCACACGGTCGGGATCATAGGCCACCCAGTCGAAAGTGAGCTTCTCGTAGCGGCCGGCTTCAAGGACCGGCTCCAGATGCTCGTCCCGTCCGAGGACATGCCCGTCGGCATGAATGAGCTTCAAACCGATGAAGGGCGCGCCGGTTCCGGCCTTCAGCAGGTCGATATGGATGCTCTCGCTTTTCAGCGTGAGGTCGTCAGTTTCCATCTCGGCCACCAGCTGGGCGGTATGCCGCCCCACGGACAGGCCGGTCATGGAAACCTCGAAACTGCCGTTCGTCGTGCCGCTGCGGGTGACCGTATGCGCGTTCTGCTGTACACCGTCCACGTACAGGCTGACGGTTTTCGTGCCGGTACCGCTCACGGCGTAGGGTATACTCGCGGAATCATAGGTACCGTAACCGCCGTTCTGGATGGTGGCCGCCAGGTTGTAACCGCAGGAAAGGGACAGGGTGACGCTCTTCACGCTCACGTACGCCTGCTTCTTCTGCGCCTTGCCCGTGGTGGGATCGGTAGTCTCGGCAATGACGTAGATATCGCTCGTGCCCACCAGCAGGTATTTGGTCAGGTCAAGGGTATAGGTACCCTTGCTCACTTCCTTCAGCGAGGAGGAATAAGTGGTGGTCGTCCCGCGCTTCACCTGGATGGTGACGGTCGCTTTCTGTCCGGTACTGCTACCCTTGTCATCACCGCCGGCAACCTGGTGGTCATAGGTATAGGTAAGTTTCACCGCTCCGCCTTCCTTCACGGTTTTCTTGTCGGTCTCGGCAAGCAGCACGATCTTGGTGGTGGAGGACTCACCGCCGCCACCGCTGCCGGCCGGGATGTCAACGCTCGCGATCTCCGCCCCGCTCTTGTTGGTCAGCGCAAGGCGGACACTGCTCTCGTCGTCGCTCACTTCCGCGCTCATGCCGAACACGGTACCGGCTTCCACCTCCTGGAATTTGGCGGCGACGGTCTTGTTCTGGACGGGATTGGTACTGTCGGCATCCAGGCTCTCGTCCACTTCCAGCTTGTCGATGGTCAGATCCACGTTGCCCTCGCTGTCGGGAACTTTCTTCTCGCCGTTCACCGTCAGGCTCTTCATCGTTCCGGCACCGCCGAAGTCCTCCCAGCTCGCCTCCTGCTCCCAGCTCGACAGACTTGTCCCCACGAACTGTTTGGTCTCCCATTTGCCCTGCGAGACTTCATAGGTGATGCAACGGCCCTTGTAACGGTATTTCTCATCCACGGCACCGATCGCGGAGGAAAGGACATAATAACCGCTCTCCAAAGGGACTTCCGCCGTCACATTATACGTGTTACCGCCACCGCCCGTACCACCGGGAATATCAACGGAGGCAATCTCCGTCCCGGTCTTCCCCAGCAGGGTGAGTTTCACCGTGTCGTTCTCCTCATCAGGGACGGCCGTCATGCCACCGACCAAACCGTCGTTCACACCGGCGGCGGCATCCTCCGCCTGTTTCGCAGCCGCGGATGCCGCTGCCGCGGCGGAATTTGCAGTTTCAGCAGCCTGATTGGCGGTACCGGCCGCATCAGACGCCATACCCGCAGCTTTATTCGCCAAAGCCGCAGCATTATCCGCTTTCGTGGCAGACGCATTCGCCGTGGCAGCGGCATCATCGGCCGGTTTACGCAAAAGGGTGAGCGGAGCACTCACCAGCTCACTGCCGCGAAGGGCGGGGAGACTTTTGATATTGTCAAGGGAGCTGACCTCCACAAGTTCATCAACGCTCTGGCTCTCGGCCTTGATAGCGTTCAGGATGTCGTTCTTAAGTTCCGTTTTCTCCGATTCTGTAAGTGCCATAAGTTATTCCTCCTTTTTTATTGTTGTCAGTCATTGTAATAATGGTATGAAAGCGCGCTGAAGCCAAGGATGCACCAGCCGCACTTGTTCAGGCTGTTAATGATGGCGGGCTCCTCCCAATCCTCGCCCGTGTAGAGCAGGAGGAAGCGGTTCACGGAGGTGACGTACAGCCAGTTCCTCTCCGGGTTCTCCGGAGCGGAAGAAAGCTCTCCCTTCCACGTGATGCGGAGATCATCGGAAGCGCCGCCGTAAACGGGGAACTCCACCCACGCGCCGTACCAGTAAAGGTAGTTGCGGTTCCTTTTCGTGTCGTAGTAAAGCCATCCGCTCGAGGGGGAAGCGGGGGGACCGGCCGACGCTCCCCGCCACGAAACCAGGTCCGCAAGGATTCTCCCGTTCAGCTCGGGGGTACCGACCAGCTCGATGATCCCGCTGATCCAGTCGATCCTGTAGGGGTCGGAATAGGAAAGCAGCGAATCACTGCTAAGGTTCACGTTGGAACCGCGGAGCAGCGTGCCGTCGTCCACACGGACGGAGCTGTAGCGGATAGAGCCCACCGTACGCGTATAGGGAGGGTGGCAGCCGTTGTAAAGGGTTACGCGCGAGCCGATATAACGCACGTCGTTCGGAAGGATGATGTCCGCACCGTTCGACGAACCGGCCATGTCCACCTTCAGGCTCAGCTCACGGCCGATCAGGTAGCCGGCCTCGCCGCGGCCCGAGCAGGAGGTCAGGACGGCGTCGCTCGACTCCACAAGGTGGAAGTTCGTGCGGATATGCCCGGAGAACGTGCCCGCGTTCGCCTCGATGCTCCCGTCCTCCAGGATCTTGAAATTATCGTTGGCCGTCACGAGGCCCTCCAGCTTGACGCGGTCACCGGTCAGCTTCACCACGCTGATCTTGTTGCCGTCAGCGTCCGTCCCGTCCACACTCACGCCGATAAGCGCCAGTTTCCCGTCCGCGTCCTGGGCGTAGATGCCCGCGCCTTCAGGCTTCACCACAAGCCCCGTCTCTTCCAGCATATTCTCGTCACGGTCAAAGACGGCGGCCGTTATCTTCACCAGACGCTCCGACTGCTCGAAAAGCGTCCGGTAGCGGTGTGCAAGGCTCTCCACCTTGTCAGTGGACAGCACGAGCATATACAGGTAGATGTCACCGGTAAAGGACAGTTTGAAATCACCGGTACCGTTCCAGAGGCCGCTACAGGTGTACTGCACGTAACCATCAGTTGCAGACAGTTCCTCCTCCACCTCCAGGCTGTTGAAGTTCGCGAAACCCGTCTTGTCAACGTCCAGGAACTGGACTCTTAGAGTCCCTTTGGTTGCGCAGCGGTAGAAGAAGGAAAGGTACACCGGCACGGCCTCCTTCTCCCCGTCACCGTTCACAGGCATGGAGGGGATGCTTTTCAAATTCGCCCGTTTCTGGAGGATGTACTTGTTACGGATGTGCACCACCGTCCGCCCGTCATCCACCGTCACGCTCGCCCCGTCGCCCTTTCTGGTCAGTACGTTGTTGTTCGCCCAGATCCATTTGTTACCTGCCAGGAAGAACACCGTCTCGTTCTCCGTGTTCCATTTCTCCAGCCCGTCATCGAAGGCGGGGTTGTTCAGGTAGCCCTTCTCCGTGGCGAAGTCGTTCCTTAGGGCGGTCACCGCGCTGGTGATGCGCCCCTCCACGATCTCGAACTTGGTCTTGATGTCCTCACCGGTCACCAGAAGGAAAGTCCCGCGCAGGTAGGCGTTGTCGCTGTAAAGGCCGTTGCCGTGCGGCTGGTTGTCAGCCGGGAACCAGTCATCGCTGATGCCGTCCAGGTTGCCCAGGCGCGCACGAAGGCAGCCGGTGAAGTTCTTCGCCTTCACCCCGTCCATCACGTCCACGCGGGGCTGACCGTCCTCGGTGGCGGAGATCAGGATCAGGTTCTGACGCAGCGGGTTCTCCGTGTTGCCCATCAGCACGCACTCGTCACCGGCCTCCGGAAGGGAACCTGAAAATTCATCCTCACTTACGAGAATGGAGTCACCCTCCACGCCGGCCACCTCCACCCAGTACCCTTTCAGGTTCCCGCCGCTGAACGTGGCGCAGCGCATCAGGTCATGGGCCTGGAAACTGTTGTCCTGCTCGAAAGTGATCCTCCAGTAACCGTCCTCAAGTACGGCGGTCTTTATTTTCCCGTTGGCGGCGCTGACGCACAGCTGGCCGCCAACGCTGCGTACCTTCTCGATAAGCAGCTCCAATACTACCATGACCTGGCGTACCGTCAGCTTGTCGATGGTAAGATGGGACAAAGCGTCCTCCATCCACAGCCGCCACCCCTCACCGAAAAGACCGTCCACGAATTTCGGGCTGCGAAGGAACTCACGCACGACAAGGGTCAGCAACTCGGCATTGCCCTTGTCATCAATACCCGCATTATCCTCCTGTCCGAAAGAGGCTCCCGCTTCGAAGGTGATCTTCCCCTTTGCACGGTCATTCTTTTTTTTGCTGATGTGTTCCGCCTGACTTCTCCGCGCGGAAAAAAGATTGTTGTCCGTAGGCAGTGTCTTGTCCCAGCTACGGATAATGTCAGGAAGCGCGGCACCCTCCGCCTTTGACTTCGTATAGTTTTTCAGTTCCCCGATACTGTCATTCACCCGTTCAAACGCACCACTATGCAGGGCATCGCTGATCTCGATGTCCATCTCCCCGGGTTGGTTCACCTTCCGGGTAATTTTCGTGATGCGGCTGCTGCGATAACCGGTTTCGGGGAAATACTCCTCGCTTTCAAGTCTCACACGGCGGCCTACGGACAGGGAAACACCGTTCTCCTCAATCCACACATGGTCGGTCGGGGCCTTGTAAACGGCAAGATCCTGCCAGCATTCGGTATTGAACTGTTCCACCGCCGTAAGAAACTCCTCCTCGGCAAGCGGGTAATATTCGTCCGGCATACGGATATTCCAGAGAATATAACGGTCACCGGATTTCGGAATAAGTTTGCCGCCGGGGAGTTGCGTGTCATCATCATAGGGCCATATCGTAATAATCTCGAACTCACGGGTGGCACTGTTGAAATTCACCTCGAAATAGTGGTCCTCACCCTGCCCCAGTCCGGAAAGGTCACCGTCCTGGAACGATACACGTTTGGTCTCGTCGGGCAGCTCGTAATCGTTCGGATCGAAATTCAGGCTGTCGTCCCTGAAATAATAGACCGTGAAAGGGTTGCCGTCGTCATCTTTCACATCTTCGCTGCGCACACTGCTGACAGCCCCGATCCTGCGGGGATAAATGCCGCTGAAGGCGTCTTGCTCGTAACGGTCATAGATGCCGTACTCCTCCGTATGTATCTCGACATATTGCCTGCCCCCCGGAAGCATCAGGCGGCTATGCCCGTATTTTGACGGATCTATGTTCCGCGTGCTGCCTACCGGGAACAACCGGGTATAAAAATTGTCGGTACCCGTCGTGTCGCGTTCGATTCCGGTCAGTCCCTTCCCGTAGCCCAGCGTTATTTCCTCGCCATGCTCACACCGGCACACGTTCACGGTCTGGCCTTCCACCCACCATTCAGCCTGCCCGCCGACCGCTTCGGCTATCTCTTTCAGGGCTTCGTTGCAGTACTTCCCCTCGTAATCGATGACGATAAGGTCCGTACCGTCCACCCGCCCCACTTTCCAGTCGGTGGTGTGGTTCATTCCGTCATTGATACACTTCACGATCATGGCCACGTGTTCACGCGGAGTCGCTGTCAGCGTGAACACAGGCTCGGTGTTCCCGTCGGTGGTCTCCAGCACAAGAAAACGTCTCACCAGGCTCTCGATACCGTAAAACTTCAAATCATATACCCACTCCTGGCCGCTCTTCTGCTTCGGGATGTACCGTTCGGTCAGCCAGTAGCGCTCACCCTCAAAGTCCACCCGGTCATTCACGTCCAGGGCGATATATTCGTAATGCGTGAAAGAGAGTGTCAGGACATTGTCACCCTGCACCTCCTTCACCTGGGTGGAGCTGTCGCCCGCCTCGATATCGGTCCGTCTGTTGCCGTTGCTGTCATAGATGGTCAGCATGTCTGTATCTTGTTTAAACGTCGTTTGAATAGGGTTTGAATCACATTTATATGACCGGGACAGGTTCCCGGAACTTCACCTTGAACTTGCCGGCGTGCACGCCTTCCTTCCAGAGATAGGTCAGAGGCTGGAACTTGCTGCAATCCGTATATTTCACACGGAGAGTCAGGGCAAGTTGGGGAAAGGAAATCTCAAGCCACCCGTCACGGCCTTTCTTCAGGAAATTGATGAACTCGAAATACTTCTTCAGCCAGCCGGCCTGCGTTTTGCCAAACAGGGCGAAATGAAGCGTCACGTCACGGGCCTCGTTCCTGGGCGTCAGCACGGAGGAATATTTCTCCCCGTCCTCCTCCCGGATATTCACAGCCGTGTCCGTTTTCGTCTTGCTCGGGGTCAGGATGGCGGTCAGGTTATCCATCCCGCCGCGCTTGTCCTCAACGAGGAACACCCCGTATGTACTCCAGATGTCGGTACCGTTGACAAGTACCAGACCGCCTAATATCTTTTCCATATCATTTGCATTTTACTCCGTCACGATTGATTTTACGAATCTCTTCCTCTATTTTGCCAAGGTGCGACGCGCTCGTGCCGGTGTTCTCCTCGATACGGGCAAGATGCCCCTCGGCGGTGTTCATCTTGTCGATGACGCTCTCCATCTTCTCATCGATGCTCGACCAGTGTTGCAACCCGCTGGTGAACATGCCGTCCAGTTTTGTACCCTGGTCCTGTGTCATGGCTGAAAAACCGCCGGTTTTGGCGCTCTGGCTCGTACCGCCCGAGTTATCGTACCCGGTGGCCGCGGCAAGATTGTCACGAAGAGCGATGGCTTCCTCGACATACTTCATGTACTCGTCCTGGAGGGCCTTACGCTCGGCTTCTGTAAGGTCATTGTCTTCCATCGCCTTGCCGAATTTCTCCCACCAGCCTTTCAGCTTGTCGGAATACAGCTCACCGATCTTGTTTGACAGCATCGCACGCATGAAATACTCGGATATGTCCTCCGCCGCGGCTGCGGCATCATACTTCATATCCATCAGGTTATCCACGAAACTGCTGTACATGCTGTCGAAGGAAATACCGGTGAGACCTTCATACAGCTGGTCGGTAAGTTCCTCCAGCTTGCCCGCCTGGTCGATATAGTCATCCAGCTTCTCGGTCAGACGACCTCCATATCCGCCCTTGCCGGTATCCTGGATCTGCGTCCACATGTCCACGTTACTGCGCAACTTCTTCATCTCCTCCGGACTTAGGTTCCAGATGTCACCGTTCCAGCTACGCCCGATCTGACCGCTCAAACGGTCAATCTGTTCCTGTGAGAAACCGCCCCAGTAATAATTCCAGCTGTGATGCGAACCGTGATAGCCGGCCTGCGACATGGCCATGTCCAGATAGTTCGAGTTCGTCTCCTGCTGGAGCCTGTAGGCATCCCGGTAGGCGGCCACGGACTTTGTACCCTTGCTCGCCTTGATCTCCTCCGTCAGGTCCTCGATAGCCGTCTGCAAGGTCTCGTTGCGCTCGGTCAGCCGGTCGATGGTTTCCTGGACCTCTTTGGCATTGCTTGAAGTCGTCCAGGAGGAAAATCCGCCCCAGGTCAATGCGTCGAATATCTTGCCCACACCGGAAAGCAGCGATTTTCCGATAGTCACAAAAAGATCACCGGAAAGCACATCGTCAAGAATACCGCTCACGGCATTGAACACCGCGTCGAGCAGGCCACCGATGACCACACTCAAACCATCTTTGAAAAGGTCTATAATACTTACAATCCAGCCGACAACAGGCACATCCTCAAGTGTTTCGGAAACCTTTCCGAAAGCCTCGCCCAGTTTGCCGTCCACTTCCTTGGCACCTTTGCCGAGTGTGATCAGGCCATTATACGCCCCGCTGATACTGCCGGAGGCAATCTGCTGCAATCCGTCCCTCACATTCTCCATACTGGTCTTCAGACCGGAGGCAGTATTCGAGAGGGACTGCCGGGCACTGTCAGCCGTTTCCTGCAAGGCGTTTATATTCTCACTCGCGGCATCGGCATTAGCCTGCGCCGTTTCCAGGGCTTGCCGGGCGGACTCCTTCTCCTGTTCGGTTCCGGACTGTTGCGCCTCAATGTATGATTTCTGGGCGGCAATGAGTGCCGTATAGGTGTCCGCATACACCGCCTGTGCCTCCTTCAGGTCTGAAAGGGCTTTCTGGTAGGCAGTAACCTCGGCACCCAGTTTCTTGAAACTGACCTTGCCGGAACCGCCCAAAGCCCTCTCCATCTGCTGGACGGCAGAGACAAGCGCGTCCTGGCTGGCATGGTCGGCATTTCGGAACTCGTCAGTGAGCATGTATTTTCTGGCATCCGCCAATACAGGCTTTATCATATCGGAAAACATCCCGCCGAATTCACCGAAGACAGTACCCCAGTCAATACGGGCTTTCAGTTCCTGCACTTCGATGCCGGCAAGTTTGCTGTCACGTTCAACACCGAGAGAGAGCTTCTCGCTGCCGGACGTCGTCTTTTGTATCTTTTCCGCATATTCGGTCGCGATGGCGAGTTTCTGCTGCTGGAAGGTGCCGTAGGCCTGCAAATATTCCTGCATCACTCCGAACTCTTCCCGATAAGCTTCCGCTATTTTCTTCTGTCGGCCGGACTCGTTCAGCTCACGGGCCTTGTCTATTTCGGACTGCTGATCTTCCGACAGCGAACCGGACTGCCCCGCTTTCGCGTTGTCACGTTTCCAACCGGCTTCCTGCCTGGCTATTTCATCCTTGCGTGCCTGGTATTCATTGTCTATCTGGCGCAGCTTCTTCTCCAGCCCCTCGGTCATCATCTCAATCTCCGCCTCGTCATTCTTCCTTTGCAGCCCGGCGAGTTCCTGGCCCAGCTTTTCAGAAACCTGTTTGCGGCGTTGGGCTTCTTTCTCCGCCTTGTCCGCCTTCTTCCGTTCGGCCTCGGAATCCTTATCCTCACCGGGCTTGACCTTGTCGTACTCCTTTTTGGCGGTATCGACGGCATCCTTCAGTTCTTTCGCCTTCTTCTCAAACTCCTCACGGGAAAGGCTGTTGGACGTTTCCTGAAGAAAGGCGTTATAAGCCTTGAGCGCATCCTGGTATTTCTCTTTTGCCGCAGCCACCCAGTCAGTGCTTGAATCCGTGGGCAGGTTACGCCGGTTTTGTTCCGAAACCAGTTTGTTCAGCTGATACTTCAGTTCGTCACGGGAATAAGTTCCGGTAAGATTTTCGTCACCCTGCGTAATCTTTCCGTATTCCTTCTCCTGGACAGACATCCGGGCAAGCAGGGTTCTACGCTGCTTTATCTGCTGTGCAAGGGTCTCGTTACTCACACCGGTCAGGTTTTCGAAATAGGCATTTACCTCGTCCTTGCGGATTTGTCCGTTCAGGCTCTTGCGTTTTCCGTACAGATTCTGAAGCTCTGCCTCCTCATCCCTTGAACGTGCGGATTTCCGGACATATCGGGCTCTTTGCCGCCCGTAGCTGTCCTGGTAATATTCGGTTGCCAACCGGGTCTTGCCTTCAAGTTCTTTTATCCTGTCATCCACACGTTTCAATTCATTGGCGGGATTGGATATGGACTCACCGGCTTCCAATCGGGCTATCTCTTCCTTGATTTTCTTGATATTCTTCAGTTTCTCATACTCGGTGTCGTATTTGGAGAATATATCCGGATATTTCTGTTCCAGCTTGTTTAGCGCCTCACGCCGGGCATCCGTGGACACGGCTTCATCCCCGGCAATGGAACACAGTTCCTCTATTTTGCGCCTGTGCTCTTCCTCGGCCTCTATGGTTTTCTGCTTCTGCTGCTGATACCTTTCCTCGGATTCCTGCAAACGTTCGGTTTCCGTCTTCATGGAGATCAGTGCCACGGCAACACCGGCAAGCAGGGTCGCAACCAGCACATAGGGATTGGAAAGCATGGTCCGGTTGAGCATTTTCTGCGCTTTCTCAACCAGCAGGAGCCAGTTGTAATGCAACGCCTCCGCAGCCACCGCCCAGCCTTTCACGGCCGTGACTGTCATGACGGCGGTCCGGTACACACCATACGTACCGACAAGCCCGAGCAGGATACGGCCGAAACGTTCGTAATGCTCCACCATGTAGGAAACACCGGAAAGCGTGGTGTTGATGACACCTTCCGACTGTTGCCCGATTTCATTGAACATCATTGAAACGGCATCCTCTATATTGGAGATCTGTCCGGTTATCGTTTTGGATTGTGCCTCCATCAGACCACTGAATTTTCCGTCCTCGTCCGTCAGGCTCTCTATGACCTTCTGCACTTCGGGAAAACCGACCTTGCCTTCCTCCACAAGCTCCTTCACCTTGCTTTCAGCCACGCCGAACTGCTTGGCCAGTTCGGCGATCATAGGGATGCCCCGGCCGGTGAACTGGTTCAGGTCCTGTGTATAAAGCCGTCCCTGGGACATGGTGGTGCCGTAAAGATAGACCAGATCGTTCAAAGGGATGGAAAGTCCGGCAGCGATGTCACCCAAGCGGATCAGCGTCTCGTTCACTTTCTCCGCTCCAAACCCGTAGGCAAGAAGCTGCTTGGCACCCTGCGCGACATCCTCCAGGCCGAAAGGAGTGGTCGCGGCCGTATGTACCAACTGCTGCATCAGGGTGTCGGCCTTCTCCGCACTGCCGAGCATGGTCTGAAACGACACCTCCAGCTGCTGGAACTCGCCGCGTACCTTGGTGATGTTCGACACCAGCTCCTTGATAGTAAAGGCGGCCGCCAGCTTGCCGACGGTGTTGTTCAACAGGGAACCGCTCCTGTCAAGTTCCCGGATCTGTCTGTTGGCGGACGATGCCTGCTGGGACATCCGCTCGATCTTGCCCACGGCCTTGTCAAGACGGGCGCTCAAATGGTCCACCATAAGGAATTCTATTTGTACCGGTTTCATCTATTTTAGCTTGCTTTGAAAAAATCCTACTATTCCATCCGCTTCATCCTCGGCGCTCCGCTCATCCGCAGGACCGGAAGATCCGGACTTGTCACGGACATACCGGGGAGCGTCACTAAGCATCATGATCAGGGTCTGGTAATTCACCTTGTTCAGTATATAGTCCACGCTCCAGCCGGTGGCACTGGCAATCTGCCACACAAAACCGAAAGGGCTATGGGAGCCTTCATAACGGCTCTTTAACTCCCCTTCTTTCTTTGGCTCAGTCTCAAGCTCATCGGATTCGTCCGCTCGGCTGATCTGATAATAGGTATAAAAGGGTCGGTACCCATCAGGCTGACAAAACGCTTGATCGCACCCACCAGATAACGCTGTTCCATGAAGTTCCTTATGAGCCATGCCACCGGGCGCAAAAGCACGCGGCGGCTGAAAGGGCCACGACAAAGGGTATAGGCCACCATACGGCTCACCGCCTTGCCGTGAGAGGCCAGAAACTGCATTTCCTCCTCCTTGCTGAACCCCCACATCTCCTCACTGGTGATCCCCATCGACAAATATGTCCGGGCAAAAAGAATCTGACCGGACATATAAGGCCGCCTCATGGTCACGCGCAGCTCCAGCGGGGATTTCCTGAAAGGGATATGAAACGCTTTCAGCGGGACGCTCACACCGATATCCAGCAGCGCGTCCGCACCCTCACGCTGGATCTGCTTGATGACAGCTTCGTCCATACGCTACTCCTCGGCCAGGTTAGTGGAAGCAGCAGCGGCAGATTCAGCAGGAGGCAGTTTATACTGTTTCCACTCTTCCGGGATAGAATCCGTATTGAATACGCCATGGGGCTGGGAGCCGTCTTCCGGCATGGCCACTTCCAGCGTGCATTCGATTTTCGCCGTTTCTGTCAGGGTCAGCTTGCCGCCGAGATTGGAAAGTAGCGTGCCATTGGGAATCAGGATGCTCTGCCCCGAAACAAGGGCTATTTCCCACGGACCGGTCAGCAACACGGCTGCCGTCGGGGCCGTCCAACCAATCGGGGTTTTCTTTTCCGAGTCCTCTTCCTTGTAGTGCATGGTACCACCCAGCAAGCTATGCAGGTTTTCGTAGTTCAGCTGGATAACGTTGAACGTGGGGGCGATGCTGCCATTCGACTGGGGAATGATAAGCACCGGGGTTCCCGGCACCTGCTCCGCCTCGATTTTGGCGGATTCGGGTTTCTGCCCGCCCATGTCAAACGAATTCTTCTCTATGTAACCCACCACAAAGTCCTTGTATTTCACGGCACCGACGCCGTACATGAAATTCTTATTCATTGTTTCTTGATTTTGAAAGTTAATACTATGCCGGCAACACATCCGGTTATAAAAGCGGCCAGCGCTATTTTAACGGGACTAAAGCGACGTTCAAATTCCGTTTCAACTGTGAATGAGTCCTCATGTGTCTCATTACGGATACGGGTCAGTTCCTCCTCATAACACAGTACCAGCCGCTGGAGGCTGTCGCAGGATGCCTCCGCTATGATATTGCCGGCCGCATCGCTCTTCACCGTCAGGCCCGCCTGCCCGTTCCTGGAATGGTAGGACGAACCGGAGGGAAGTTTACGGAGGCTGTCCGGAGGGATCGTCAGGCTCACCGCCGATTTCGGAATCCCCGCCATCAACAACCCCCGCCTCACGTTTGACACGTTGTCGGCGCTTGACGACAGGCTGCTGTTCCGGTTCACCTCCGTCCTGCTCTTTCGAGTACTCGCGCATCCCGTAAAGAACAGGACAATCATCATGATGCCTGCAACTGTTGGCAGTATCAATGGCTTTCCGGAGGCGTGCCATTTCACGCCGGGTCGCCTGCAAAGCTTTCCTGTTTTCATTCAGTTCCTCTTTTAAGGGTTCTACAATATTCTCGATCAGGATACGGGTGGCATGTTCGGTATTGTCAATCCGTACCGTCTCGGCTTCGGCGGTAGCCTTCTCCGCTTTCGCCCTCGCTTCCCTGACCGTTGATTTCAGGGTGATGATGGCTATTATCGTGGCTACCAGACCACCGCCCAGCACCAGATTCATGACAGCACTGAAGTCCATACGCACACTGGTCTTTCAGGTCAAAGCCTATTTACCGGCATCCTTACCCGCAAACAGTCCGATGAGCCACTGGACAAATCCCGTATCGGCAACACCATTGGACACAAGGGACGCACCGAACCCGTAACACAACGCGATATACCACGTGGCATCAGCGACAAAGCCCGCATCCAGCCACCATAAAAGCATGGCGGCCACAATGCCCACACACCAGCTGACAATCTGTGTCGCCAAGCCCTGCATTTTTGGAAACAGAGCCTTGATCCCTTCCGTGAGCAACACCACGCCACCGACAAAACCGGCAAAGGTGGTGATCATCGCGCTATAATCGACTTCCGGTACTGTACCGGTCTGGGCAAAAGTTGCTGACACGAATCCGAGTATCAGCACAAAGAATAAAAGAAATCTTTTCATGTTGTTGTTGATTTATTGAGTTATACCTATTTGTTTAAGCCATCTCTGTACATCAAAACTGGGGCAGGCTTTGGCCGCCAGTTCATTGTGACCGACGATTCTCACATCGGGAAAACGACGATGGAAATCCTTCACGTACTTCTCAAGCGCCTTTTTCTGCCAGGAGGTACGGGTGTCCGCAGGCGTTTTACCATCCTTTGCACACCCGCCGGCATAGACGATATGGCGGCTCACGGAATTGTAACCGGCCACGCCGTTGGTCACTTCCCACGGGTCCACATTCGCGTCCTCGTTATTGTTCACCAGGCGTTCCACTCCGCCGTTCAGATGGAACAGGTCGGTATATCCGACCTGCTTCCAGCCGCGGCCGCCCTTTGAGACGGGGTTCGTATGCCAGGCGCGAATCTCCGCACCGCTTACCTCACGCCCTTCAGGAGTGGCCGTGCAATGGATGACAAGATACTTCAGCTTTCCCATCACTCACCGCCTTCCTCTTCATCAACGGCCGCCTGGGACAGTGCTATCTCCACCTTCTTCTCCGGATCGGCGTCCAGGCCCAGTACAAGTGTGCCGGATACCGCCTTGCCGCTACTGTTCACACCGGCGGTGACCGTCAGAGAGCCATCGGTACCGACTGCCGTGAAACCGGCAGGAATGGAAACCACGCTGTAATCACCGGAGGCAGTGACCTTCACCTCCTTGCTCTCACCGGCGGCCTTGAAAGAAAGAGCGGCCGGATCGGCAGAAATGCTGCGTTCCACTACCTTGAACACCGGAGTCTCACGGGTGTCAAGCACCACGAACTCCTCGCCGAAGGCGATTTCCGTGTCGGCCTTCATAAGCAGCTTGAAGAAGTACAGCTCGCTGGAGTTCATCCACTTGTCAATCTGGATCACCTCCTCATCGTCCTGGAGGTTCACACCGGCAAAAAGGTTGCCGTCAGCGCTCATCGAGCAGAGCGTGGCTACGATAAGGCCATCAGGCCAGGAATTCAGCGTCTCGATGGTGATACCCTTGTAACGCTTCTTGTTGATGTCCGTCTCGCTCGTGTTCTTGTACTCGCGTTCGGTCAGCTCGTCATCGTACTTGTCGAAGTCGTCAATACTCATCAGGATACGCAGGTTCGGATTCTCACGCAGGGCTTTTGGAATAGCCTTGCGGACAGCCTTCAACTTGCCGATCATGGAAGTATCGGAAGGAGCCGGAACCACGATCACATCCGGATCTTTAGCCGCCTGGGTCAGGATACCGTTGAAAAGGTGGTCGTCGTCCGAACCGAACTCGCCGTTCAGGTAATGCCAGCCCAGCTCGAACTTCACACTCTTGCTAAGTTCATCCAGAAGCGTGTTCTGCGCTTCGGGGGGAAGTTCGGCAAACACGAGGTTGCCCTTCGGCTGCCACTTGCGCCAAACATGCTCGAAGGCACGGGGATTGAAAGTCGTGAACGCCATGAAGTCCTCCGGATCCAGTGATTTCTCCGAGTAATTGAAATTGCCTTTCGAGTCTTCCAAAGTCGGGTTCTCCTTACGCTTCTGGAGCATCTTGCCCGTCTTGATACGCGGCAGGCTGATTTTTTTCTCCACACCGGGGATCACCATGATCAGACCTTTTTCTACAAGGTCATTCCCGGTGGTGGCCAGGACCAGTATTTTCTCCAGTACCTCGCCGTTGTAATTCGTGTTTCTTACTACTATTGCCATGGCAAATGTTTTTATTTATGGTTCAACTTGTCCTTAATCTCGCTCATGCGCTTGTTCCAGGGGCTTTCACCCGTCGGATTCACACGAAGGTCGGTCATGACACTACGTTTGGGGGAAAGCTTCTCCAATGCCTTTTCCCCGTTCTCCCGGTCTTTTGCCAGAAGGTTCTCATAGATGGGGCGGGTGGCGGCATCGATACGGCCGTCCTGTTCCGCATCATCAAGCAGTTTCTTACGCGCGGCAGCGTCATCCGCATCCGCCTTGTCCTGGAACACCTTCAGTTCGCCCTTCAGGCGGGTGACCTCGGCATCAAGGGCCGGGACTTTGCCAGCCTCCGTTTCCAGCAGTCCGATTTCACGCAGGAAATCGTCATCCGTCGCACAGTTCTTGAACCGCGGACGTCTCTTGAGTTCGTCTAAATTCATGCTATTCTCGTTTTGTGGCTTGTGCAGCCGGTTATTGAATATTTGAAATACTTGTTCGGGGGTACTGTCCTCCGGTACCGGGTCAGCGTCATAAATACCGTCGATAAGCCCCAGCGCCAGCGCCTCGTCGGCACGCAGCCAGTGATCCTTGCCGTCAAAATACATCGCGCGGATTTCCTCCTTGTCCTTGCCCATACGGGTGGCATACATCTCGCAAAGGGTATCCTCAAGCGCCTCGATCTCACGGATGCAGTCCTTCATCTCATCCTTGTTGCCGTAACAGCCGCCCTGGACACTGTGAAGCATCAGACGGGCATAACGGCTCATCTGCACGGGCTTGCCGCAAAGGGCGATGACGGAGGCCATGCTGGCGGCGATGCCGTCCACGTAGATGGTAATGTCGGCCTTGCTGTTCTTCAAGGCATTGAAAATGGCGATGCCCGAATAAACCTCGCCGCCGTTGCTGTTGATACGCACGTCCACCTTCCCGGTCAGGGCTTCCGCTTCCAGAAGTTCACGGGCAATATCACCGCTGCGCACGTTATCATCGTACTCACCGATGTCACCGTAAAGAAGGATGCAACAGGCATCGGTTCCGGGTATCATATTGAAAAATCTACTCATGTCACTATCGTTTTGGCAGGTCCTTCCCTGCAAAGTTTACGGTGCGAAATTAGGGGGATTAAAAGCCTTTTTCAAACCGCGTTTTCATCATGGAGACTTTAAAGGATTGCCATGACGCTTTAAAATGTCATCATGCGGAGCGCGTTTTTTTTCGCTCCTTTTCCTTATCAATTTTGCACGTAAAAAAGGAGGTAATATGGCCGAACTTACAAACGAGCAGAAAAAGGCATGGGCGAAAACGCTCTACACCCGCGAAACGCTCACGCAGGCGGAAATAGCCGAGCGTGTGGGGGTTTCACGGGTGACTGTGAACAACTGGATAGGCAAAGGAAACTGGGAGCAGCTGAAGGCTTCCATAACCATCACACGGGAGGAGCAGCTGAAGAACCTGTACCGGCAGCTGGCGGAACTCAACAACGCCATCATGGGAAAGCCGGAAGGGGAACGGTTCCCGAACGCCGCGGAAGCGGACACCATTTCCAAACTGTCGAACGCCATCAAGAAACTGGAAACAGAAGTGGGGCTGGCGGACATCATCTCCGTGTTCTCCGACCTGCTCAAATGGGTGCGGACCTACGATTCCACGCAGGCGAAGGAGATCACCCCGCTTCTGGACGCGTTTGTCAAATCAAAATTATCCTGACATGGCAAAGAAAAGACTCACACCCCAGGACAGGATCGCACTGGACAACTGGAACGAGCTGGTGGCATCCGTGCGCGAACATTCGGACATCAACCCCACGGACACGGAAACGGAAATCAGGCAGAGGCGGGAAAGACTGGAGAAGAACGACGAGGAGTGGTTCAAATACTACTTCGCCATGTATTGCACCTGCGAGTCCGCCGCCTTCCACAAAAAAGCCACCGGGCGGCTGATGAGGAACAACCGCTGGTACGAGGTAAGGGCCTGGTCACGCGAGCTGGCGAAATCCGCACGCTCCATGATGGAGATATCCAAACTGGCACTGACAAAAAAGATACGCAACGTGCTGCTGATCTCCAACTCGGCAGACAATGCGGAAAGGCTACTGCTGCCGTTCATGGCGAACTTCGAGGAGAACCAGCGGATCATACAGGACTACGGACAGCAGAAAAAACCGGGAGCGTGGGAAACCGGGGAGTTCACCTGCATGTCCGGATGCTCCTTCCGCGCCATCGGAGCCGGGCAGTCACCGCGCGGTACGCGTAACAAGAACTTCCGGCCGGACTTCATTCTGGTGGACGATATAGACACCGACGAGGAGTGCCGGAATCCGGAACGGATCAAAACCAAATGGAAATGGCTGGAGGAGGCGCTGATACCGACCATGTCCGTATCGGGAAACTACCGCATCCTGTTCAACGGGAACATCATCGCGCCGGACTGCTGCATCAAAAGGGCCATCGAAAAGGCAACCGAACTGAAGGCGAAAGGAATCGGGCACGTGGATATCATCAACATCCGGGGAAAGGACGGGCTGTCCGTATGGCCCGAAAAGAACTCCGAGGAGGATATAGACCTCTTCCTCTCACTGGTCAGCGCGGCGGCGGCACAGAAAGAGTTCTTCAACAACCCGGTGGTGGACGGCGGCGTGTTCGCGGAAATCACCTACGGGAAAGTGCCGGCACTTTCCAAGTTCAAGTTCCTGGTGATATACGGGGACCCCGCACCGGGAGAGAACAAGACGAAAAAAAGTTCCACCAAAACGGTGTGCCTGCTCGGGAAACTCGCGGGAAGGCTTTATCTGATAAAAACGTTCCTGGACAGGGGGCTGAACGCGGAATTTGTAGAGTGGTACATCAAGCTGCTGGAGTTCGTGGGCGGGAAAACCACCGTATACTGTTACATGGAGAACAACAAATTACAGGATCCTTTTTTCCAGCAGGTATTCCAGCCCATCGTGCGGCGGATACGCAGGGAAAGGAAAATATCACTGTACATCACCGGGGACGAGGAGAAGAAGACCGACAAGGCCACACGTATCGAGGCGAACCTGGAACCGCTCAACCGGGAGGGGAACCTGGTACTCAACGAGGCCGAAAAGGACAACCCGCACATGAAACGGATGGCGGAACAGTTCAAGCTGTTCAACCTGCAACTGACCTATCCGGCAGACGGACCCGACTGCGTGGAGGGGGGAAACAGAATTATAGACCGCAAGGCCAGACAGTCGGAAAAGCCCGTCATTGTCACAAGGAAAAGCACGCGGTCACAAAACAAGTACAGAGTGTAAACTTCAATACCTATCATTATGAGCAAATTTATCGAACTTTCAGACTACGACGCGAGCATACACCGCGAGATTCTGGACGCACTGACAAGGGAGGACGACGCCGTCGTGGAGATATGCGAGGACCGCGCCGTCGCCGAGATGCGCTGCTACCTTTCCAGACGTTACGACTGTGACAAAATATTCACGGCAACCGGTGACAAACGCAACCAGCTTGTCCTGATGATGGCCATCGACATAGCCGTGTACCACATCTTCTGCATACATAACCCGAGGAACCTGTCACCGCTGCGGAAGGAACGCCACGAAAGGGCGGTCGAATGGCTGAAAGCCGTGGCGGCCGAGGAGATATCGGTGGACGGCCTGCCCCTGCTGTCCGAAGAGACGAGGGCGGCAAAATCAAATTTCCTTATCAAAAGCAACCGTAAACGTGTAAACCATTGGTAATATGAACAAAAGAAAGAAAGGGGCCGGAAAGATAACCCAAAGCGGGAACCTGCCGAGGCCCGGGCAGAAAGGACCCGCAACCATCATACTGACACAGCCCAGAAGGTTCGGTATAGACATAGCGGACTACATGCTCGCGGTAAGGGCTTTCGAGAATGTGGACTACTCCAGACGCTTCAGGCTGTACGACCTGTTCAGCGACATACTCATGGACACGCACCTGACAAGTGTCATAGAGAAACGGAAGAATGCCGCACTGGCATCTTCCATAGAATTCCGCAGGAACGGGAAGCCGGACGAGAAGGTGAACAAGCAGATCAGGTCCCCATGGTTCCGGAAGTTCATAGGGGACATCCTGGACGCCAAATTCTGGGGGTTCTCACTCGTGCAGTTCTACCGCAAGGGGGAATGGGTGAACTACGACCTGATACCGCGCAAACACGTCGATCCCGTGCGCAGGCTCATACTGCGGCACCAGACGGACACCACCGGGACGTCCTGGGACGAGTACCCCGACCTGTTGTTCATCGGTTCACCCGACGATCCCGGACTGCTGGTGAAAGCAGCCATCTGGGTGATATACAAACGTAACGACGTGGCGGACTGGGCACAGTTCGCGGAAGTGTTCGGAGCGCCCATCAGGGAGTACACGTATCCCACGGATGACGACGAGGCACGGCAGAGGGCGCTGGACGACGCGGACAGCACCGGAAGCCTGTCGGTTTTCGTGCACGCGGAGGATACGGTGCTCAAGCTCGTGGAAGCCGCGAACAAGACAGGGAGCGCGGACCTCTACGACAAGCTCTGCGAGCGCTGCAACAACGAAATCTCAAAGCTGTTCCTCGGAAACACGCTCACCACCGAAGCCTCCGACAAGGGCACACAGGCACTGGGAACCGTACACAAGGACGTGGAGGAGAAAGTGACGCTCTCCGACAGGCAGGACATCCTCGACGTGCTCAACTATGACATGGCCGACATATTCGCAATGCTCGGAATAGACACCACAGGCGGGGAGTTCTGCTATCCGGAAAAGAAGCTTATCGAACCGGAGAAAAAGATGTCCATCCTCACACAGCTGCGTACGAACTTCAACCTGCCGGTAGGTGACGACTACCTCTACGAGGAATTCGGGATCGAGAAACCGGCAAACTATGACGAGCTGAAGAAACGCCAGGAGGAGAAAGCGGCGGAAATCGAGGCAGCGAAGGCCCGAGAGACCGAAAAGGCGGAAGAGGATGAACCGGATCCGGAAGAAGAACCGGAACTGGAAAAGCACGGTAAAGGAACACCCAAAGAAAAGAAAAATGCCCTTAAAAACGCATACAACTGGCTGAAACGTTTTTTCGGGAAAGCCCCGGGGAGAGACGGGGCAGCTTTAGAATGGTGATAAACGACCTCTACAGAATGGAGGACAAACAGGTGGAAACTTTATTCTCGTTCGATGAAGAGGTACTGAAGAAAGCCCTGAAGAACATATACAGCAAAGATTTCCATCCCATGACCGACATCGAGGAGAACCTGTTCGAGGCCACGTGGAAAACGATGAACAAAGCCACCGACAAGGGGTTTGGGACACGGAAAACCGATGATCCGGATTATGACTTCTACCGTGAAATCCGAATGAACAACGCCGTGTTCGCAGCTTTCAAGGTACACAGGGCACAGAACGACATGGCAGCGCTGCTGCTGGACAAAAACGGAAGTTTAAAGCCGTTTGAACAGTGGGTGAAGGAAGCCATGCCCATAGCCGACCACCAGATGATCCATTGGCTGCGTACAGAATACGACACGGCCGTCATACGGGCACACCAGGCCGCGGACTGGAGACAGTTCGAAAGGGAAAAGGATGTATTGCCGAACCTCAAATGGATGCCGTCCACAAGTGTGACGCCGGGAGCCGACCACCAGATTTTCTGGGGGACCATACGTCCGATAGATGATCCGTTCTGGAACGAGCACAGGCCCGGAGACAGATGGAACTGCAAGTGCACGCTCTCATCAACGGATGAAGCGCCGACAGCGGTACCGGACGAAAACGGGCAGAACAAGGCACATG
Source organism: Bacteroides sp. D2 (assembly GCF_025147085.1). Lineage (NCBI taxonomy): Bacteria > Pseudomonadati > Bacteroidota > Bacteroidia > Bacteroidales > Bacteroidaceae > Bacteroides > Bacteroides sp. D2. The sequence continues at coordinate 2,071,257 of NZ_CP102261.1, forward strand.
ACGGTCTGGAAAACAATCCGGGAAAAGACGGCAAACTGTTTTCAGACAAACACCCCTACATTACTGAAGCGCATCCGGGAGCAAAAAAAGCCGTGGACGCACTGACCAGGCGCATCAACGAAATGATAGCCGAAATGCCGGACAACCTGACGCTGGAGGAAAAAACCGACATCGCCCGCAACAATCTCAAGATAGAAAAGGCACTCGGCGTTACCAAAGGCAAGCCGATGACATACGAACAGGCGAACAAGGGAAAGGAGAACCCGAAATTCGGAAAAGAGGAAGGATACCGCGTGAATTGCCAGACCTGCACCGTGACACACATGCTCAGAAGGTTGGGGTTTGACATCGAGGCAAAACCCAACATCAGACAAAGCGCATACAATGAAATGGCAAAACAAGGTATCACATGGGAAGAACGTTTCCTGAACCGGGACGGAACAAAGCCGGATTATGACTATACCTATAAATGGCAGGTCAGAAAGGGATATCAAGTAATGAATGCAAACCGGCTGAAGGAATACTTCAGGGAAAAATTCAGAGAGGATGGAATATACGAGATATATTGTGCCTGGAAAGGCGGCTCCGCACACGTGTTCTGCGCAGAGGTGACTGAAGGAAAGACAAGGTTCTTCGACCCGCAAACCGGAAAGGATGATGCAAGCAATTACATACAGAGCATGAAAGCGGGCCGTGTGGGAGTGATAAGAATAGACAACAAACTGGTAAATCCCAAAATCATGGGACTATTCATCACCAAATAAACGGGAAGAAAGTGCCAGCCCCTCCTCACCGTCCACCAGACGGCAGGACTGGCCGTCGAACAGAATAAAGGCGGGAAGACCGACAGGCAACTCAAAACCATCCCCGTCAACACAGCCCACGGAATAGATGCTTCCTTCAGGGGAACTGGCTGATAAGACAACGGAGTTGTAACCGCTACTGTTTGCTAATTCCGACACTTGTTTAGGTATTTCCATAACGCAAAAAGGCACATAAAAAACGCCTTGCTGCAAAAGTATAAAATTATTTTTTAATTCAGTCATTCATGGACATAAAAGAATATTCAAAACTGATAAAAGCCAAACGGAAAGAACTGGATGGGCTAATGAAACGGAAAATGCCGGTTATCGCTGGACGAATGGCAAAAGACCATTTCCAGGACAACTTCCGCCGGGAAGGTTTCGTAAACGGAGGATTACACCCGTGGCCGAAAGCGAAAAGGCTGTCCTCGGGACGGACCGATGCGGCAGGGAGCTACGGGACGCTGCTCTCCGGAAGGAACCATCTCTTCAGCTCCGTCAAATACATGCCGGGAGAATACCGAGTGAGGGTGGCAAACGAACTCGTCTATGCGCCGGTCAATAACTGGGGAGGAGAAGTTCATCCGACTGTTACGCCCCAAATGCGGCGTTTTGCATGGGCGAAGTATTACCAGGCTTCAGGCAAGGCTAAAAAAGCCGCCACGGGCAAAAGAAAAGGCAAAAAGAAGGGTTCTGCCGCAAACAATGAACCGCAGGAAAATCAGGAAGCGCTGAAATGGAAAAGGCTGGCGCTGACCAAAAAGAAAAAGCTCCGGATAAAAATACCGCAACGCCAGTTTATCGGGGAAAGCCGGGAACTGTCCGAAAAGATAGACCGTAAAATGGAGAATGAAATCAGAAATATTTTAAACTTATAACAACATGGAAGAAATTTTTATCGCGATCATGGAACGCATCGCCGAAAAGATGCCTGAACTGTCATACATCGACGAGGACTACGGACAGCTTGAAGCCGGGGCGGAGGAGGACCACTATCCGGTAACCTTCCCCTGCGTGCTTGTCGGGAACGCCGAATCGGACTGGAATGACCTCGGTTACGGGGTACAGAAAAGCGAGTCACTCATCACCATACGACTGGCCATTGACTGCTACGATGACACCCACTACACCTCCGGAACCTATGACAAGGTAAGGGAACGGCAGCTGAAGGCCAAAGAGCTGTACAAAGCCTTGCAGGAGTTCCAGTGCACGGAAGAGACCAGCCCGCTGGTCAGGGTAAAGAGCCGGGACTATTCGCTGCCGGGAAACATCAAGGTGTACGAGACGGTTTATTCTTTCACGCTGCATGACGAGTCGGCCATGCAGTAAGGGGAAGGTTCATTCCCCCGTGAACAGGGAAAGCTGGACGGCTGTCAGGCGGGGTTTCTTAACCTTTGGGACGGGCTTCACCTCCAAGTCCTTCAGCTCCCGGCACTTGCACCGGATAATGGACATGATCCGCTCCTCGGAAATGAAAAACTCCTGGCGGGACAACACTTTCAGGGCATCATCAAAACGCAGGCGCTGCACCTCCGTCCAGTAATAGTAACGGCGGCACAGGGCTTCATCACGGAGTTCTATCAGTTTTTTGTCTCGTCCTTTAGCCATAAGTTCAGGTATATGCTGCAAAATTAGGCATTTAACCGGGGATGTTAATAAAAAAACGCCGCATCGTGTATGAATGCGGCGTTTTTCTGTTTAGAGTGTGAACAAAATCACATGGTCATCAGTTCGGTGTCATCCTCACCCGGAACAAACGGCTCGATGCGGGTGATCACCTTGCTCTGTACCTTCACCCGCCCGCTGCCATTACAGACCGGACATTTTGCGGATAAAGGAGCTCCTCCCTGGTCCAGGTAAAAGATACGTCCCTTGCCTTCACAACGCTTGCAGGCCATGACGTGCGGCGCGATGTTCTTCGTCTTCTCCATGACTACAACCGGCAGAATGAGGGTTCGATACGGTGCCAGACACCGTTTTCGTCACGTTTGTGGAAATAGTAGTTCACCGCGGTCTTGTACACCACGTTGCTCTCACGGAAGAGGTCCATGATCTCCGTGTACTCGCTGTCGAAACGGTCCTCGAGCTCGTACAGCTTACTCACGGACTTGTAGTCCAGATCGCCCTGGCGGTTGCGCTCGATCATGGTCATGCCGAGCTGGTACATCGGGTCGTCGGTACCCAGCTCGCGCCCCATGGCGTAGCGCTTCAGGTAATCCACCAGGCGTTCGGCGGCAAGGTCGGCACGCTCGTCGAAACTCTTCACCTTGTTGCTCCTCACCTCCAGCTTCATGTCACCGTCCACGATGGTGAAGCTCGCCTGCTCGTCCTTACGCAGCTGGCCGTATTCACGCATCACCGCACGGAAGGCGGCGGCCTCTTTCTCCACCCAGTCGCGGAACGCCTTCACGTCATCCACAACCGGGAGCAGCCGGTTCTTCACTTCAAGCATGAACTGCGCACGGAGGCCCTCATAGGCATCGCGCCGGTTACGCTTGCTTTCCTTCTCTTCCTGCTGGAGCTGTTTCAAAAGCTCCTTCCTGTCCTGGGCGGACAGGCTTTTTAATTGTTCTTTCAAATCCATAGCTAAAAAATTAAATGGTTGCTATTGTTGTTTATTCTCACGTTTACGGCGGATGGCACGCAGCTTCACCTGCAACGTGTCCAACGCCTCACAGTCAAGTTCACGGAACTCCTTGCCGGCGATACGGCTGTCCCGGCAGAAGGCGTTCACCCAGTCCCAGTCGGCCGTATCGATACCCAGCAGCTGCATCTGGTGCAGTACCGCGGAACGCTTCTGACGGAGAATCTTCCGGAGCTGTTCCTGATAAGTGGGCGGTACCAGCTTCTGCATGGCGGACACGGCGGCACTGTATTCCTTCAGTGTCATGTCACGCAGACTCGTGGTACGTCCCTCCGTGTACTGGGAAACGATGCTTTCCTTCAGTGCGTCACGATCCGATGTCGGAAGGCGGTTCAAAAGGCTGTAAAACGCCGCATAATTCTCGGGTTTATTTAACTGCTTGCGGCTGTTGATGTCTATCTGCATGGCTATACTGTTTTTTTGTTTATTTTAAGGTCATTGATTTCCTTAATCACTCTCTTTACTCTGATAGTACACAAATAATCAAGAAGATGCTCTTTTTCATTTTTTGTACACTTATACTGGTCGAAAAATTCAAGTATGCCCATTCTATTCAGATTTTCATTAACTCAAACTATTCATACCACATCAGCACAACTCTATGATTTCACCCACGGCAGAGCGTAGAAGAGTACGCAAAACCGAAGGGTTTCCGCTATCATAGATGACTTCCACACAACACTCATGGCGTGCGTTACGTGACACAACCAGCTCGCAAGTCATATTCTCACAGAGCCATTTTTCCACTACTTTACGGACACCAACTGCGGTGACCACAATTACCATTTTTTTACTCATAATATTGACCGTGCTGTATGTTATTCAACTCTTATCCTCCCGGTGTACTGGTTTCCCCGAAACTTCATCCCCTTGGTGAAGCCGCCCGGATATCCCAGTTCCTTGCTTCTCGCGTTTGCCAGCAACAAATGTTCCCGGCTAAGGGAGGCTACAAAACCTTTGTCCTTTTCCAGTCCCATCTCTCGGGCCTTCCGGGTGACGCTGCGTTCGGAAACACCGAGCATTTCAGCCAGCTCCCGGTTGAGGGTATTGTGATAGTGGCGACGCATGATGGAAAGCATATTACCGTTCCAAAAGATACGGGTGGAATATCCCTTATGCTCGACGAGCCGTCCCAGTGTCCGGTGCATGAAAGTACCGTCAGCAACCTTCCGGTGCTTGCGGTACTGTTCACGCTTGTACACCAGCACACATTCATGACACCAGGAACTCCGTCCCCCATTCTTCAACGGATAGAACTCACGCATCCACAACTTTCGGCCGCAATGCGGACAGACACGTTTACGTTTCTGCTTGTTGTTATTTTCACTCATAGCTGTTTATGCTGCATTCATCAGTTCATATTCAAATTTTCACCGAACGGAATAGTATTAATGTCAGCCTTTCTCGTGTAGGCCTGCATAAGTCCCACGGAAAGCAGCATATAGACATTCTTATTCGCTTTGACAACCCCGGAAATAGAGCCGACAATATGTTCAGTCTTGCCGGTAATGATTGAGCCGGCTATCTGCTCAAGCCCGTCTGGATGGTCCTCACTGGCCGCAACGCTCATAAAGGCACTAAGATCGTTTTCCTTACAAAAGTTATCCACGTATTGGCAGAGTTCCTTTACTGCCTCTTTCTGTTTTTCTGTAATCATTTCTGTTAAATTTTAATGGTTAATAATTATATGTTGAAATCGCGAAATCTCTTTTTTGATACTGGCTGTACATAGTTTCCTCCCAATCCGTCTCTTCCTCCTCCGGAAGGTCATCCTCATCAAGTTCTACCTCCTTACGGTAAATCAGATACCGTGCCTCCAGAAAGAAGAGGACCACGCGGCGCAGGAACTCACGGGCGGAGGCGATGCCGTGCTTTTCCATGAAGGAGGCGATACGGTCCGGACCGATAGTGTTCGTGCGGATGCTCACCAGACACTGCCGGCGGAAGTCCTTCAGCGTGCTGCCCCTCACCTCGAACACGCGGTCAGCGATACGGCCGAGACTCTCCGGAATATGGTATCCGGAACCTTCGTCATCCGTTCCCACCAGCAGTTCAGCAGCAGCCGTCAGCATACCCTCCACGCTCATGCGCTGGGCAGCGGCCGTCTCCTTCAGGAACACGTACTGGTAATTGCTCACGTAGGTATGTATGAGGTAGCCTTCAGGACGGCGGAACACCTCTTCGGAGGCAAGCTCCATCGAAAGGTTGTTCAATGTCACACCGGCACCGCAGCAGAAGGCGCACACCAGGCGGACGACAAGACGCTGGCGGTTGCCCCAGCCGCCAGCGATGATGGCACGCTGCAGGCTGCCGGCAACGGCCGGATCCATCTCGAAGAACAGCACCGACTTCTCCTGACGGCGGAAGAAGAACGACATGTCCGGAATACGATCCATGCAGAGGAGGATGCGCCGGGTGGCCGTGGAGACCCTGCCACCATCCGTCATGCGGATGTAGGACTTCACCAGGTGGTTCATCACTACCGTCATGTCGGAAAAATGATAGTCGGCAACCTTCCCGCGGAACAGTTCATGAAGCAGAACGGGCAGCTTCACAACGTAGTTGTAATACTCCTTTCTCATGGCTCACTTGCTTGAAGGTTTCCAGTCCACTGTTATAATCGCATCCAGCTCACCGCTGCCGCCACACACCGGGCAGGATACATGCACGTCCTCGCGGCTGCCCTCTTCCGTTCCCCAGAACCAGCCGTTGCCCTTGCAGTAACCACACTTGTGGCCGGTACTGACGAAGTTCTCACGGTTAGGCCCCTTACACATATAGGCGGGAGGACAAATCTCCAGCTGTTTCTTTATCCTGCTCATGCCTGGCCTCCTTTCTGTTTCGGTCCCGCCACATTCCAATAGTCATAGGCGCCCTTCTCCCAGATTGTGTATTCACCAGTGGCCCCCTGATAACGTCCCTTACTGAAGGCGACGTAGCCCTCTACCCATATCTTCAGGTCGGCATCATACATCACGCTCGTGGCCGCATCACCTTTAGGATTCTTGCCACGGGCATGGCTGATGAAAACAAACAGCTTGTCCGGAAACTCCTCCTTCAGCTGGATATAGTCACGATACGTCATCTGTGTGTATTGGAAGCTGTCAATGATCACGATGTTGAAACTCTTATGACGCCGGAGCCTGATCTTCAAGGTGGGGATGTCCTCCTTGATGAACGCCAAATGGCGGCTTACCTCGGCCATACCAAAGCGCCGCAGGTTATTCTGGACTGTCAGAGAAGTTCCTTCCTCCAGGGAGTTGAACGCCACACGGTCATACTTGCAAAGTTCCTTGCAGAGCTGCATCACGAAAGAGGTCTTACCGTTACCGCTGTTGCCCCACACGAACCAGCAGCCCCGGACTTCCGGAGTGTCGAAGGCATCCTTCCATTTCCCTTCGAAAGGGAATACGTCATACTTCTTGTTCAGGATGTCCCTGACATTCAAGGCACGTCTCATGCCCGCTTTTTTATTATCCTTTTTCTCTTCTTCCATGGTCAGAACAGTGTTAGTTGTCGGATATTGTCAATTCGGTCAAGTACGGCCTGCCGTGCGGCACCCCGCAGTTTCTCGTGGCAGAGCATCCTGCCGAGTGCCCACAAAAGGGCATTCTCACGGGTGGCAAACTGTCCCCATTTACGTCCCGGGTTGAAACCACCGCCGGAACCGCCCACCTCCATGTGAACGCCGGCAACCCACCAGCCGTCCTGCTGTCCCACAAGGGCGTCCAGGTAGTCGCGACCATTCCGGTAAACGGTCACCGTCTCGTATTCCCTCAAGACTGGGTAATCGCTCCAGGGAGCGGGAAGCTGCTCGCGACCGTCGATCTTTAAGTATTCAAATTTGTTTTCCATATCCTTAAAATTACGTTTGAACGGTATTTGAACGGGGGTCATTCCCCCGTCATGCGTTTCACCTTGTGAATGGACTTCCTCACACGCCGCAAATCAAAGTCACATGTCGAAGCCTCCTTTATCACCTTATCGATGTCTTTCCTGTCAGTCACACCGTTGGCGGAACAGATCGCAAACACGTCGTTCACGTCCGTAGGCTCCAACTCATAAAATTTCCGTCCGATACGGCTGTAGAACTCCTTGTAGCCGGGCTTCTGGTACCGCAAGCCGTTGCTGATGCGCTTGGCAATATAATCGGTACTCAAGAACACGACACCGCATTTCTCCTCCAGCTTGTTGTACAGGCTGATGAAATAGTGGAACACCGGTTCGGTCAGCTTGTCCGCCTCGTCGAACACCAGCAGGGGCGCGTCCATCTGGATGATGTCATCCAATATAAGCCCCCACACCTCACGGATATTATACCCTTCGGTCCGGATTCCGACCGTACGGGCGATCTCGCGGACAAAGTCACCTTTCTTCATGTCCTCAGAGCAGAGGATATAGAAAACCTCCTTATGCTCCTGGAGGTAAACACGGGCGGTGGTACTCTTGCCACAACCGGCCTCGCCGGTCACCCAGGTAACATTGCGCCAGCGCTGCGCATCGGAGAGTACAGCCGTGATCTCCTGGTAAGCACCGGTCTCCACGATCTGCCAGCCGGTAGCGCTTACACCACCGACCTGCGAGGCGACATTACGGAACATCTCGTCGCTGATATTCTCATAACGGCCATTCAGGATATTGCTAACAGTACCTACACTAACCCCCTTCAGGCTGCCAGCAGCCTTCGTCTGGCTCGGGTATTTCGCCACGTAAGCCCGGAGGCTTTCACTGATGGCGTCCTTTTCTTTCATTGTAATTTCCATAATCAATATTTTTTATCTTGTTATAAATCTGTTCCTTATAATTTCCCGACCACCTTGCGGATGCTCACTTCCTTCTTCTCAAAGCTGTCCCATGTCACGTTGCTGATGACTTTCATGTCTCGGCCGATGGAAGGACGGGCCGGCTGGCTGTATTTTCTTGTGCGACGGTCAATCTGGCGTTGCGCCTCCTTTCCGAGACCTTTCAGGTCAGGGGTACGCAGACCGTTCTGTTCCGGTGCGACACCATGTTCGTACTCGATGTCCTTGGCAACGACCTGGCGGTTTATACGCTCGTTGATGACGGCCTCCTGCTGGGCGCGGATGAAACGTTTCTCGGCTTCCGTCTGCTCCTGCTGGGCACGGTGGATCATCAGCGGGAACGAAGCCACACACTCAAAGCGCATCGCTCCGCCCTTATCCTTGTACAGCAGACGTACGCTGCTCATGTCATAAGGATCGTACTGGACATAGAACTTCTTGTAGGTGTTACGTCGGCGCCATTCCAGATCAGGCTCACCGGGGGCGGAGAAAACCTCGTAAGGGTATTTCTTTCCCTGTACCGTGATCTCGATACCGTTGGCGGTGAACAGCGACGGTTTCTCGGTCGTGTACCAGAACATCTCCACCATATCCGACACACTTACCGCATCGGTAGCCTCGTTCACGCTGGTATTGTACATCTCAATCCGGGAGATGCCGGTGGCAGGGTGTTTCATTGAATTCCACTGCTCACGGGCGGCGGCATACTGTTCCTTCAGTTCCTCCAATGTGGGGAGGGAGTCGATGTTCGCGTTGATGAATTCCAAATTCGGACGGCTTGTATCTCTCTTTGCCGTAATATTCTGCCCGGTGAAACCGAAACGTTTCTTCAATACCTGGCTCTGGAAGCGGTAGAAAATGTTCTCAATCGTCTTAGATTCGCCATTATACGGAGCTGTCGGGCGGTGGATACGGCTGATCTTCGAGAAAAGGCCCAGCGCCGCGTTCTTCTTATGACCGCCCTGGTTGTCGCACACGATCTCGTAGGGTTTGTGCCGGCTCGTCTGGATAGCCATGCGGAAAGCATGGTACTGGGCGATATAGTCCTCGTTGTCGCTGATGTAATAACCGAGCAGGACTTCACTATAGGCATCCACCACCTCGTACACGCTTGTAGTGCACTTGTTTCCGTTCTCGTCACGATAGTAGAGGTTCAGCTTCGTGCCGTCGCCATACCAAAGGCTGTCACGACGGCCCGGAAGGATGGTCCGGTGCTTGCGGTCATAACGCTGGTGTGCCTTCATTTCCCCATAAACGGCATCGTACCACAGAGGTTCGACACGCGGGCTGTTGAACCATTCGCGGAGGCTGCGGGGACTCTTCAGGGGCTTCCAGCCACGTTCCGGAGCGACACGGTTGTACTCCTCGAAGATCTCCATGTCAGTATAAACCGGAACGCGGCTGCGTTTCAATGCTACAAGGTAACGCCCGCCGTCCTCCTCGATCTTCAGCGTGTTGCTGTTGCCGTATTTACCGCTCACAAGCACACCGTAGTTGTCGGGACGGAACTTGTTTATCAGGGCTTTCAAACGCCCCACACTGCCCGGAAGACTGTGCCCGTACACCGGACGCCATTCCTCACTCGTGACAAGCAGAAGTTCCCAAAGGTTACGGCGGAAACCGGTCAGCTTGTTATTGGATGAACTCAAGCGTTTGAACTCTTCCATCAACGCGTTCAGCACCGAAGCGTTCCAGGTGTATTCCTTCTTCACATCCTCGGGAAGAGCGACCATCTCACCGTTCTTGTCGTAACGGTAATCCTCGAAAAAGTTCTCGGCCTTCTCGTCTTTCTTCACTATGTTACGGATCATTTCCTGTCTCATTTGTTTCTCGGGTTCGCCATGACGCTCAACCCAACGTTTCTTGTATTTCTCGGGAAGGGAGGAATAGGCATACAGAGCCGGATTATTTTCACCACCGCCACGGGAAACGACATCCAGTTTTTCTCGGGACAGCTGGCTATTCAAAGTGCCTTTGGGCATTATATCCAGCAACTCTTTGTAAGTTACACACAATATATTATCAAAGTATTCCATCTCCCAGCTTGATTATCAATCCTCTAAATCATTCAAAGGGACATGCTTCTTCAGCAGCCGCACGGAGATCCCGAAATTCAACACTACGAGAAGTTCCAGCAGCGGATTAATAAAAAAAATAGAGAGCAGGATCCCGAAACTCATACAGAAGTAAAGCACGCAAAAGCGCTGTTTTCGTTTCAGACGAGCAAACCAGTGCAGCTGGTCGCTGAACAATGTCATCAAATCATTTTTCATGGCTACTTGTATTTTGAGGATTACCACCTACTTTGGATCCACCGCGCTCAATGGCGAGCTTACGAATGGAACGGGCCAGTTTGCTGTTCTTACGGAAGGCAAGCGCATGACTCACCATCACGTTTGTACAGCCCATCAGTTCGGCAATTTTATTCACCTCACCGTATTCTACAACTATTCGTTCTTTCATACTATCTAATATTTAAATTATCGTAGTGGGCAGTCGCGGATTCGAACCGCGGACCATAACCTCTCCATTATAGGAGTTTAGTTTGTTCTACCAGCTGAACTAACTGCCCGAGAAAATTATTAAAGCTCCTTTATCGCATCCTCCGGAACACATATTACAGTCCAAACCTGACCATTTTTCATATAATCGATATTATATTCCCGCACGAACGTACAAATGTTATAATCCCAGTCACGAACTATACCATCAATGATCTCACCATTTCTCTTGGTGATTCTCACACTTTGTCCCTTTTTAAATTTTACTTCCATTTTGCTTCTTTTTAAATTCTCATTGTTACCTCAAGCCTTTTTTGTAGCTTTGGGGCGTGTTTAAACTTTAATCACGTGGCAAATATAGTCTAAGTTTCTTAGACAACAAAGTGTTAATCCAAATAATTTAGATTTATGAGCGTTTTTTCTAAGAATCTTAGATATCTAAGGGAGAGTAGGGGACTTAAATTAGATGAATTTGAGTTTCTGGGCATCAAAAAAGGTACAATGTCAAACTATGAACTGGGTAATACAGAACCTAAATTGAGTTTGTTATGTGAAATATCTAAGTTTTTTAGAATATCAATCGACGACTTTCTTTTAAAAGATATAGAAGCCGAAAAAATTACACCAGTAGTAACGGAAACAGCTCCTCCAGAAACAGCTAACAATAATTTTAGGGAGCTTCTGGATGTTTTAAGGGAAAAAGACTCCACCATTCGAGAAATGGCAGAGGAAATAGGGATGCTCAAACAGACAATTACACAACTTAAACAGGACAAGTCGGGGCGTGTTTCGGATGCAAGCGATTCTACGGTTGCCAATGCCATCTAAAACGTGTTTTATGGGGAAAGGGAGGTAAAAACAGTTAAATCACTATTTTACAGCAGAATATATAAAAATACAGGGGAGTAAATAAATATTATCTATATACAATTTACCCCCTACAATATTATAAAAACCGATGAATACCAAATAAAAAAAAGATATTTCCCCGTTTTATTAGAACAAAATAGGCACAAAAATGAATAACCAAATGAATAAGCAATCAAAACATTTCGTTTTTGTAATAGCTTAAATGAATAACCAAATGAATAAGCAAGTGAATAACCTTTCCACTTTTTAAGACGTTCAAAGCGTTCAAACGGATAAATACAGCCTTCCATCATAGTTTGACACTTATAAGGGCAAAAAAAGCCGCTTTTGCGGCTTTTAATTGCGTTCTAAGGCATTTTATCCCTTTCTGGTACATGTTATCAAGCGAGACTGAATAATCATTGCACGTTTCGTGTATTTGGCAATGTCATCAACCAGTCCAGCATGTAAAAGACTACTCTTAGTGATTCCGACCTGTTTCTCCGTCAGAGTTTCAAAAATGGCCGATATACTACCAAAGTAGATGTTCTTTTTCTCAAAAATCAAATGTACATGGATAACTTTACTCATGATATATAGTATTTATTTCACTGCAAATATACCAAATATCAGCTATATGGAATAATTTTAATAAATAAAAATAGGAGAGAAGCGAAGCGCTCCCCTACTCCACTTGCATAAATTACACCATTTGGTTATCTTTGTATATGGAAGTATGGCCTGGGCAAAGCATCGGAGTGAAATAATACCATACTGCCTGAATTCTCCCCTACTCCACTCCTAATGTAAAGAGATTCATTTGAACGGCGTTCAAACAAGGTTCAAATGTAAGCTCGATGTAAAGCGATGTAAACGCTTCGTTTTTCCACCCAGCTCACTCCTACCCCGTTCTAACGCTTTGAAAACCAAAGCAATCAGATATTTTCAGACCGACCGAACTTTGACACGCATCGTTTCTCCCCCCTTAATTGATTATTTGTGCGGTAGGAGACGAACTGATTGTTGCCCATCCCGAGCAAGAAATGAGAGCGGAAGTCGTTTTTGTTCTGATTATCGGACCAATCGTTTATATTCTGGCAAATAGTATCTATAAATACGTCACGTGTCGTATGCTTCCTTTATCACATATTATTGCTGTAATAGCTTTGGCTTTACTGCTTCCCTGGCCTTATCACATTTCTTTATTGACGATGAATATCTTGGTGACATCTGTTTTTATATTCGTGATTGTGTTTGATATGCTATTCCCTAATAAAGGTTTTAAGATAAAATGGGAGCCGAAGATTTAATAATAAAAGCCCATTTATAACAGATAATACTTATATCCTATTGTATGGTGGCTTAAAATAAAAACACAGTTCACACGAATTCTTGGTAAGTATTCAAGAAGTTGTGTGAACTGTGTAATTTTCGCCTTTATAAACGGATGTCTATTATGTATTTTTCATCGACGGTTCGCAATGCGAAGTCCCGATAACGATTCCGTACAATATCCGGCCTGTTCTTATTTAAATCGTATCAATCTTTATTTGTACCAATCTTTATTTTGTTTCCCATTCGATGATACCCATCCTGAGAACTTGGGATATGATTGATCGATTCGTTTCCCTTCCTCTGGAACTGGGAGATTACTTACCGGCATATTGATAGCAAACGGCATCAAGTCTGCAGAAACATAATACATCCCTTCTTCCGGTCTGTAGATGTCTTTTCCGGTTCCCAGTATTGATAAGTCGGCTTTGTCAGTCGGGGGATAATTCATCAGATGTAATTCTTTGCCTCTACCCTCATTGGAACTGATGAAGATAAACGGATTATAAGGAGGTACCACATCTTTCTCACTGGCTCCATCAAGCGTGATGGTTACAGTATATTCTTTTTTTGATTCATCAGTGATATTTTTGAATTTGGTCATGTCGTCATACAACAAAATGGTTGGGTGAGACTGTCCAGGCTCTGTTTCTTTTCCTTCCATGTATATAGAACTTGATAAACCATTGGCATCAGGCCCCGTTATTTTTACACTCTTGACATTGCTGTTTGAGAGCTTGTGGAATTGATATCCAAACCCGTTTTGCAGATAACCGCCACAGTGCTGTAAGATAAACTTGTCTTCTATTTCGTAAATGCGATTGTCAAGAGCGTTTCGGGTCATTGTACTGGTGTACTTTACCATAACGTCATTCATATCGTAATCACCTAGTTTAGGCCATAAGTCTTCAAAAGCCAGTGTACCGGAATAAGAAATTTTATATTGCTCGGGGATTGCTTCGGGGTCCTCAGGCAGTGCAGGCAATGCCGGGTCAATAGCATTCTTTTCTGACGTATGAATATAGAAGATGGCATCTGCATAATCGAAGTCAATATTATCTTCGAATCCTACTGCTACAATCTGTCCGGACTTGGAATCACGGAGAGATACAGTTCTTTGTGTATTATTCGTGTTTAGATTCCTGGTGGAGTAGCGTGCCCCCATACCTTTTATGATATCACCCACTTTGTCTTTATCTGTTTCAGAGGTGAGTTTGCTCTTGAATCCCATACCTTGCAAGCACCAGCCAATGGTGACTCCTGCAGGAAATTTGTCCTCGTATTCCTGTGTCTCTTCATTCCAATATTTGAGTTTTATTTCTTCGCCACACACTAATGCTCCTGCTCCTAAAGTCTTGTAAATAGGAGAGGTGTTTGGAAATGCAATTATTTGTTTTACATCACTCGCGCTCTGGGGCGGATTGTTGGTAGGATAGGTGTAATATCCAACTGTATTGTACCATGCAGCAGAGCTGGTTATAAATACGAGGCTCACTTCGGTCGGGTTAACAATTGGAATATCTGAAGTCATTTTAATGGTACCATCAAAAAACTCCGGATAATTCTGACTGATGTTCATAACCTTGCTTTTACCGTTTTCATCTTTGACTGTAACCTTTCTGAAAACATACTTGATGTTGTATAGTACATCTGCTGGAGGTATATTTATTTTGGCTTCCAGGTTGGTTGGTCTTCCGCTGTCATCCCAGTCTGCATCGGGAAGAACATTCCATTCTTTTAGATAGGTATGTTGGTTCACGGTCACTCCTCTGGTTTTTGATGCCGTTTGTGAACGTAAGGTAGTGATATATGCATCTTGATTAAATGAAAGTCGACGACTGTCGTCAATCGTTAGTTTTAGAGGAGATGCGGTGGCTAAATAATCCGATGATAACCATACTTCCGAGATGTCTGCCGGAATATTCATCTCTCCGCTGAATTTGCCTTCTTCGTCTGTAACTGCACGGTAGATAGGCTCTATGCCCTTTTGGGACACGGTGCCATCAGCTGAGTATTCAATGGGATCTTGATCGTAAATATCAAAAAGGACACGATAATTGTCGCTTTTAAAACAATAATCAACATCCAAAGCAACAGCTTGGGTCATGTTGAAGTCGAAGTATGCTTCTTTTGGCATATGCCTTCTCTCCCAGGATAAGTCACGCTCTTTGTCCATGCAACTGATGGAAGATATGACAAGTACTCCTATCATTAAATACTTTAAAATTGTTTGCTTCATAAGTTTGTGTATTAAAAGATAAAGAGCAAATATATACATTTAATTATATAATTTGCTCTTTTTCTAGTTTTTTTATTTCTTTTTTGCGAATCGTCCTTTTTTTGTGGTCGCTGGTCCTTTTTCATCTTGTAATTTGATGAGTTCCAAACAGCTAGCTAAACTCAAATCTTGTGGGACGATATCTTTAGGAATTTTATAATTGGAACCCTTATAGGTAATATAAGGTCCGTAACGTCCGTTCAGAATCTCAAGTTCCGGCTCCTCTTCAAACGTTTTGATGTGGCGTTCCGCTTCTTTCTGGCGTTTCTCCAGAATCAGCTGTTCAGCCTCTTCCAAAGTAATTTCCATCGGGTCAAGTGTTTTCGGGAGCGATACATATACCTTATTGTGCAGGACATACGGACCGAAACGGCCTACACCTACACTTACTGATTTTCCTTCATATTCGCCCAGTGTACGAGGTAATTTGAATAATTCCAGTGCTTCTTCCAAAGTGATGGTTTCCATGGATTGACCTTTCTTCATTTGTGCAAAGCGTGGTTTTTCTTCATCTTCTACAGTACCAATCTGTACAACAGGACCGAAGCGACCAATCTTAACAGAAACAGTCTTACCTGTTCCCGGTTCTTCTCCAAGAATACGTTCGCCTACTTTATGTTCCGTCTTGATAGCCAATGTATTTTCTACAGACGGATGGAACTTATCATAGAAATTCTTCATGATAGAAGTCCATTTCACTTCTCCTTCTGCAATCTCGTCAAATTCCTTTTCTACGCTAGCGGTAAAGTTGAAATCCAGAATGTCCGGGAAATATTCGGTAAGGAAATCATTTACCACAGTGCCGGTATCCGTTGGGAATAACTTAGCCTTTTCTGCACCGGTAATTTCAGTATGGTTTTCATCCTTAATCTGACGATCTTTCAATGTCATGACATTAAACTGCCGTTCTTCCCCGTCTTTATTACCTTTCTCCACATATTCGCGTTGTTGGATGGTAGAGATAGTAGGTGCATACGTAGACGGACGTCCGATACCCAGTTCTTCCAACTTGCGTACAAGACTTGCTTCCGTATAGCGTGGAGGACGTTGGGTGAAACGTTCGGTTGCGATGATAGGGCCGTGTTCCAACTTCTGACCTTTTTTCAGAGGAGGAAGCAGGTGGCTCTCATCTTCCTGTTCGTTGTCATCATCATAAGATTCACGGTATACACGCAGGAATCCGTCGAACTTAATCACTTCGCCGATGGCTGTAAATACATCGCTGCTGCCACTTATTGTTATGGTAGCAGTTGTCTTTTCCAGTTCCGCATCTGCCATTTGTGAGGCAATGGTGCGTTTCCATATCAAGTCGTACAGTTTCTTTTCCTGTGCTGTTCCTTCAACGGACTGGTTTTCCATATAGGTAGGACGGATAGCCTCATGCGCTTCTTGTGCACCCTTAGTCTTTGTTTCGAAATGACGGGGGTGTACGTAGCGGTCACCCATCATTTTGATGATAGCGTCTTTACTGCCTGCTGTCGCAAATTCCGAGAGGTTGACAGAGTCTGTACGCATATAAGTGATGAATCCCGATTCGTATAAGCGTTGCGCGAGCATCATGGTCTGCGCTACGGTATATCCCAGTTTGCGTGCGGCTTCCTGTTGCAACGTAGATGTTGTGAATGGAGCAGGAGGCGTTTTCTTGACCGGGCGGGTAGTAATATCGTCGATGGCAAAGCTTGCTCCCTGACATGCGTTGAGGAAAGCTTTTGCTTCTTCTTTTGTTTTAATACGGCGAGCCAGTTCAGCTTTCATCTCCACCAGTTTTCCGTCTGTGTCTGGAACGAGGAATACGGCAGTGATGCGATAAGCAGCTTCCGTTTGGAAAGCATGTATTTCGCGTTCACGTTCAACGATCAGGCGGACAGCAACAGACTGAACACGTCCGGCAGAAAGTGCCGGTTTCACTTTTCTCCAAAGCACGGGAGAGAGTTCGAAACCTACGATACGGTCCAGAATCCGTCGTGCTTGCTGTGCATTTACGAGGTTGAGGTCAATGTCGCGTGGTTGTTCAATTGCTTTTAAAATAGCGCTTTTCGTAATTTCATGAAATACGATTCGTTTTGTGTTTTCCGGTTTTAGTTTTAAGACCTCATACAGGTGCCAGGCGATCGCTTCTCCTTCGCGGTCCTCATCGGATGCGAGCCATACGGTTTCTGCGTCTTTAGCTTCTGTCTTCAGTGTGTTAACCAGAGCCTTTTTGTCTGCCGGGATTTCGTAGCTAGGTGTAAAATTCTTCTCTACGTCGATGCTGAATTCTTTTTTCTTCAGATCGCGTATGTGTCCGTAACTAGAAAGGACTTTAAAATCTTTCCCAAGAAACTTTTCAATCGTTTTTGCTTTTGCCGGAGACTCGACAATGACAAGGTTTTTCTGCATAATTCTTTCTTTTATAATGGCTTGTACCACAATATTCGGGGACAAAAGTAAAAAAAAAGATTCTCCCTACCTTATATTATAAGGAGAATTTAATAAAATCTTGAAATTTACATCTGTGAAGGTAAAGGCTAATATGGTAAATCTTAAAATTTGATTCAGGATGTTCGGTGGTATATGTTAAAATGAAATAAGATGATATTTAATGCAATATGCCCATCTCGAATAGTACGGGATGGGCATATTGTGTTTTTATTATATTCTGTCTATTTTCCTTAGAACCGGAAACTCAATCCTCCCAGGAAATTGAATCCTTCCGTAGGATAACCCAAATAATATTGATATTTCTTGTTCAGCAGGTTATGTACTTGCGCATAAACGGATACTCCTTTGAATACATTATAGCTGGCTCCGATATGCAAATCATTAATTGCGGTCATTTTTGCATACTCTTTCACTTCTTTCCGGTTGATGTAATCATAACCCAGATTTATGTTAAGAGCAGAGATCGGATGAATACGTACATTGAAAGACATTTCACTGACAGGTTTCACAGCCAACAGATATTCCTCTGTTTTGCTGTCCCAATTACGGTAAGTATATTTAGCTGATATTCCGAGGATATCTTTGTAATCGTAACTGATTTCACCGCCAAGGTAGAGATTGTCTGTATTATCTTGAGCAAAAGAAAGATAAGAGCCTGAATGAAGATTACTCGGGTCAAAACCTAAATAAGATAAGTCGTTCTTTAGATTCTGATAACCACCGAACACGTTGAACCAAAGTCCCGGATAAGGGCTTGCTTTGAATCCGATACTACCGTTGATTTGCTCGTAAGTATCATAAGGACGTTGTACATATCCCAAAGTAGCAGTGGTATTTGCCTCCGGCAGTTCACCGTAAGGACAGATGTTTTCTAATCTGCGGAAATCATTCAGTTGCTTACCGCCAGTTGCTTTTGCATAAACAATGTAGCTATCAGAAAAAATATACTGTGCAGTGATATCGGGTGAAATACGGAAAGACTTATCAAATCCGAAAGATAAATCTACATTGGCTCCGATATGCAATTTCCAGTCATCATTATCCAGTTCATAATATGGATTTAGAAGAAGCGTTGTGTAGTTCTTGAAATATTCATCTCCGGTGGAAACATTCTTTGTATATCCGCTGTAGAGAAGATTGTTCATTTCCAAAGCGATAGTTATTAATTGTTGGTCACCGATAGCTCCCGTGACATCACCTTTGGTACGTATGATTGTCTCCTTGATACCTGTATTGGCTTCAGATTCATTGAACATGTTATGCTGACGTTCATACATCAACAGATTTGTTTCTGCATTGAAACGCAGTGGTGCAGTCTCATCAATGAAATGAATGCCTGCATGAAAGTCACCGGATGTGAATTTCTGTTTGCTGTTTACGCTCCCCGGTTGGAAGTTGAAGTTGCTCAATCCGAAGTTTCCGGCAATATTTAAATCCAATTTATTAAATTGATGTGTATAATCCACATTAGCACGTGTGCGGTAGTAGAAAGCATTCCATTTCTCTCCATCTGTGAAAGGAAGAGTTAACTTACCATCCATTCCATCCATTTGGAAACGAATATTCAGCTTATCTTTCTTCGACAGGCGGAATAGATAATTGGCAAGAACATCTAAATTGCCATAATTGCCATATCCGGCACGTACATATCCGGGAGTAGTGCCTGGCTGAATTTCTTTTCCGGTATAGGGACGCATCAGACCTGCCGGAACAGAAGTAGCCGGAAAGAATGTCGTAGCATATTCGACCTCTTTCTTGCTCACTGTCGGTTCTTCTACTTTAGGAAGGACGTTCACTTTCGAAGCATCCATAATGTCCGGATTATATTCTTGTTCCACAATGACCGTGCGGTTCATTGTCGTATCCTTCGGTTGGGTCGTTTGGGCTTGAAGGCAGGATGGCATTGAGATTGCCAATGCGAGCCCTCCTATTATATAATGAGATCGTTTCATACTTTGCTATTTATTTAATTCTCAATTCTCAACTTTCAATTTACGAAGTCTGCTTTCAATCATGCTTTGAATATCGTCATTACCCTGGTAATTCTGTTGCAAACTTAACAGATACTGACGTGCATCCAGATCTTTACCTGTAGCGTGGTAAACATCGGACAGAAGGACAAAACTACGTGCCAGCCAATAAGCATGAGGTGTGCTCTGTTCTATATAGTTGAGCAATTCTTTCTCTGCAGCGGCATATTCTTTTGCATCATAGAGTGATTGTGCAACCTGATATTTTGCTTCGGCACCGTAAGAGTTACGTGTATCTTTTGCCAGTTCACGATAATCTTCCAGTGCTTTTTTGTCAGCCTTTTGCTTGGTGTAGGCTTTAGCACGGTAATAAAGAGCTTCGTTCCTTAACTCTGGACTAAGTTTGGCTTCTGCAAGCAGGTCGGTAGCTGCATGGATGGTTTCTATGTCATCTCTCAACAGGAAGGCGCAACGCAAAATACCTGTTTCGGCAAGTTGGCGACGTTCTACGTTAGTTGCTTTTTCTTTCAGCATTTTATAGCTAGCTAGTGCTTCAGCCATATTTTGTTGGTTGAACTGCACTTCGGCACGCAAGATTAGTGCTTCTTCTGCAAATGGGTTGTTAGGATACTCCAATAACTTACCGGAATGGAGAAGAACCATATCGTAATTCTTCTGTTCGTTACCAATCAGGCAGAGGTAATAATGCGCATTCAAGCTGAAAGCACCTTCCGGGAAAGTCTGCAAGTATTTGTTGAGACTTGTTTTGGCTTCTTCCATCCGGCCTTTTATATAAATCTTTTCTGCAGCGGCATACGTAAGTGAGTCTTGTTCATTGGCATCGAAACGGATATGTCCCGGCATGGCATTTGCTAAAGCTGCAAATTCGTCGATGCGGTTCAGGTCTACATAAATAGATTTCAAGTCACGCATGGCAAGGCGGGCTTCTTCGCTGCCCGGATATTTTTCGATTACTTCCTTGTAAGCTCCGATAGCCTGATTGTAGTCTCCTTTCTGATAGTACAATAATCCGATTTCTGCAGCGGCTTTCCGGCTGACAGGACTTTCGGGGTATTTGCTTAGCAATTCTTTGAAAGAGGTAATGGCTTGATTGTTGTTATCCATCAGGACATAAGAACGCCCTTTCTCATAAATGGCATTTACTGCATAAGGAGAAGAAGGATATTTACCCACCAGTCGGTTTAATAAAGTGATTTTGCCGGAATAATCTTTCTGTAGTCCCGATACGAGAGCGAGTTGATAGAAAGAATAGTCGCCGGAAGGAGTATTCATTTGTTCCGCTTGTGAGTAGTAATGTTTGGCTTCTTCGAAGCTGCGTACATGCAGGTAACAGTCACCGATACGGTTGTAGGCATCGGCAAGCGCGGTTGTATTTTCACCTTTTTCCAGTTGGATGTACTTTTGGAAATAATTGCTTGCCTGTGTATAGTCTTTGCGGTGGAAAGCGATATACCCTAGGTTGTAGTTGGCAAGTGCGTACATTTCGTTATTGGGCTGGGTGGTGAGTTGCAGGTAAGCGTTGAAGTCACGGGTTGCTTCCGTCATTCGGTTGAGGCGATAGTAAGATTCACCGCACCAGTAGTAAGCGTCTGCTTTGGTCTGCCGGTTGTATTGTCCGATGGCGATGGATTGATTCAGATATTTAAGAGCCTGTGTGAAATCAGCATTAGCAAATGCTTGTGTACCTAGTTGGAATAGGATTTTCTGTTTGGCTTCCAATATTTGTGCGCTTGGTTTGGCTATCCGGTCGATGGATTTCAGGGCTGCATCATAACTGCGGGTATTCATGTAAACTTCTACCAAATAGCTGCTGACTTTTTCAGCGTAAGGAGAAGTCGGGAATTCATTCAGGAACTTCTCGAAGGCAGTGACGGATTCGCCGAAAGCGGAGAAGGAAGTTTCATGCAGGCAAAGAGCGTAATTGTAGGCTGCCTGTTCCTTGATTTGCATATTAGCACTGGAGGCGGCTGCCTGTTCGAAAGCCATGCGGGCTTTGCTTTTTTCTGCGAGTTGCAGATAAGAGAGCCCCATGTGGAGGTATGCATTTTGAGTAAGGGCATCATTGGCAGTTGTGACTTTGCCTAATGTTTCGGCTGCTTTGGAATAGACTTTCGTCTGATAGTAGGAGAGCCCTAACATATAAAGAGCATCGCGGCGTGGAGCCGAATGATCTTTGTTCAGGTAATTGTTGAATGCTTCTACAGCTTGGTGATATTGTCCGAAGTGGTAGTAGGCATCTCCCAGAATGCGATACATCTCTGCGGCATGCTCGTTATTTGGATAGGCCGACAGATAGTTTTGTGCTACAATCTGTGCCTTATCGTAGTTTTGAAGTTGTGCATAAATTTCGGCAATGTAATAGGGGACAAGTGCCTTGTACTTCGAATCGTCCTGTAACGGCAGGAAACCTTTCAGTGCTTCGTTATAGCGTTTTTGCGTATAGCGGATATAAGAGAGATAATAATCACAGTCTTTGGCATATTTGGGACTGTTGGCGCGCAATGTTTCAAACCAAATTGCTGCTTCTCGTAGATTATCGGTTTTCAGATAACAGGTAGCCAATTGGTAAGTGCAGTCATCCCGTTCCTCATTACCCAGTAGACCGAGGTCGGCAGAGTTGAAGAGTGCCAGTGCTTCGTCATATTTTCCTTCATAGAAATAGCAGGAGGCTAATAGTGCATAAATACGGTTGGCGTAAGGAGTGTCTGGATAGCGGTCGAGATACTTGCGCAGGATTTCGATCCGGTTCTTGTCTTTCAGTTCATAAGCGGAACTGGCCAGCATGTATTCTGCGTCTTGAAGAAGGCTGGCGGCAGGCTTTTGTTTTACAAATGCTTTCAGTGCCGGCAGGGCAGCGGCATAATTTTTTTCCTGGAAAAGTTCTTTCCCTTCTTTATAAAGGTTGTCGGTCGAAGTGAACTTATCACTTGTCTGGGCAAATCCTATCATAGGCGTGCAGCAGATAGCCGCACAAATGAGTCTAGTAATTTCTTTTTTCATAATCGGGTGTTTATGCAAAAGTACAGAATGAAAGGGGATATGTTTCTGTAGTTTGTTATATTTTAACGAATTATCTGCCAGATAAGAACTTTTTAAGTCCTCGCCGGATAGAATCTAGTCCAAAATCTTCCGGATGAATCTCGGAGAGAGGTAGGAAGAAAGAATCTGCTACATCATCCATGGCGGAGAAATGGCTCATGTCTTCTACAGTGCAGAGGAAAAACATATCGAGAGTATGTACAGGAAAACCTGAATAAATATAAATATTGGGAAGTGTGAACTGGTAAACGGCTTTTTTAACTTTCAGCCCTGTTTCTTCCAGTACTTCGCGGGCAACACCTTCTTCGCCTGTTTCATTCATATCGATGAATCCGCCGGGTAGGTCGAGAGTCCCTTTGGCTGGCTCTTTGGCACGTCGGCAGACAAGCAGTTCGTTTTTCTCATTCAAGATGAGTGCTACTGTAGCAGCAGAAGGATTGAAATAATAGGCAAAGCCGCAATCTGCACATTTTTTAGATTTCTCGTTGTTGACCTCAAAATGAGAGGAACCACATTCAGGGCAATATAGGAATTGGGCAAGAGGATGTTCCATGATTCTTTATAGTAAAACGATGTTTCTTGTTTTCTGTGACAAAAGTACGCAAAAAAGCAGAAACAACAAACATTTTCGACTGTTCGTCGAAATAGTGATAATCGGTCTGGAAATGTTGCGGAAAGTACAGATTGTAGTGTAGAATCCAGCCTATGGGAGCTAACACAAAAGAGTAGGTCGTTTTTCAATATCCCTAAATTGAGAACTTATAGGAGGGGGTAAAGCTATTATTGAAATATTTTTGTCATGGTTTGAAAAATTCTTAGAAGAATCAGTAAAGATTACAGGATGCTTTAAGAATTTTTCAAGCCGTGATTTCTCACTGATGATACAGATAATTCAGATCTGTATTTAAGAACATTTCTTAGAATTTCTGCAAGGTTTCCCCATCGAATGTTTCTCCATCCGAACCATCGATTAGTATAGTATTATGTATTTTGTTATATCCGTACTGTTTGTTCCATACGTCTCTGTTAGCCAACTGTATGCTGTACTCCCAGCGTGTGGAGATGGTGGGTTTGGGGTCCGGAAGATTCAGATATATATCATATTCGCCACTGGGCATTGAGGTTGGCAGTCCGAACTGGGCTCTGATTGTGATCTGTTCCCCTGGAAACCAGAAACGCGGGTCTTCTTTAAGTTTTATCTTATACTTGTTGTCTTTCTTCTTTTTGTGGACAAATATGATTTCGACATCTCTAGGATTGAATGGAGCTGCCCATCCCGTATTTTGTAGTTTTAGCGCAATCTCATAAGGGTGACCAATTTTTCCTTTTGGGGTGAAATATCCATCAGAGAGAGTGAACCGATATCCTAAACGTTTTTTAATTTCAGTCATGCAATGCTCATCTTCCCATTGATTGATGACTGCGGGATGATAATCGATATTGATATAAGACCAGTGATATTTGGCAAAGTCGGTTACTGCATTCTCGCAGTTTGAGTACTCAGACAGTTGACAAGTCTCGCCACCCATCGCCACATATTTAGTTTCCCATTCCCAGAATTTCCTGTAATCCGGATTTTCTCCGAAAGTTCCCATATCGTCCGTATCTGCGAGGAAACAGTCGTTGTGGAAAGAGATACGCGATAAGTCGGAACCATTGTAAGCAGTTTCCTGTGTAATGGTATCAGTATGGTTGAGATTGAATGTGAATAACTTGGCGACAGGATACCGTACACTTATCATTCTATCTTTAGGCATTACCTTCAAAAGAGCATCCAGTACTTTACGACGGGGACCATATTCATTTTTCTTAGGCTGATAATTGTAATGGTCAGTGTAATACCATTCTCCCCATACCCCGACAAATCCCGCTTCGAGTACGCAAATCACATCCGAGAACTCATCAAAGATGGGCTTTAGTTGTTGGATATGTTGTTTGGTAAGTGTCCAGGGAGCATCCCAGGGCTTTTCATTTTCGGAAGAGGTATATGCAAAGCGTAATACGCATTTGGCTCCTCCCTTTCTTAATGCCAGCATGTTGTTCCGAATGCGTTGCAGATATTCTTCCGAGATCAACTTGTCTTTGAAGTTTCTCATATAGTATGCGGTGAATATAAGGCTCATTCCTTTGTTACGATATTCGTTTAGGAATTCCGGAGTGATGGCATGATCGTTGTCTGTGGCATATTCCTGATGAGTGAAAAAACCTCTTTCTGGGTTGCATATTACTTCTTCGGATGGCCGGTATGTCACCTTTTCCATTTCTTCCAACGGAGTAAGAAAAGGGAATTCTTGCTCTTCTTTAGAATTGACCTTGTCGCTGCAGAATGTTAGCAGTAAAGATGGAATGAAAAAGAGAGATATTAAGAATCTTTTCATAAGATAATATGTTGAAATGTGGATATTCTGTTGTTACTTAACTTCTACAAACCAAGGTAATCTGGATAGAGGAACATCAATGGTGTAGGTTTTACCTCCTTTATAGAGTTTCCCCATATCATCTTTCCACTTACCCTTGGGGAGTTTCACAGTCCGGGTGTTATCACTGGACATGATGGGGGCTACCAAGTATTTATTTCCCAACATGTATTGATTTTTACATTCTTCAAATCCTTGATTGGGGAAAGCATATTCCATGTGACGTACGATAGGTTCCCCCGTAATGGATGCTTCTTTGGCCAGTGAGAGTATATAATCGCCCAACTGTTCGTGCCATTTGGCGTATTTAATACACGTTTCCAGATTTTCTTTGTTTAGAATACGCCAGGGAGCTACGGAGAACTGCATCATCGGCATCATGGAATGTATCTGGCAGGAGCGTACAATTAGTGTCTGGTCAAAGCTGGAAGCGTCGATGCCCAGAAAGCTGGAATATTCTCCTCCTCCGATCATGTCGGGACAAGTATACGAATAGCCCAGTAAACCGGCGGATACCATTGAAGGAACCAGGCTTGCAACCCCATTCCATGAGTATGTCTTATCTCCTAAACGTTGTACTAAAGGTTGACCGCCCCATTTCCAGCAAGCACGAAACTCATTGTATGGAAATTCCAGTCCGAGTTTTGCCCACAAGTAAGTCTGCTCGGTATCGTATGACTGCTGGTCGAACACGTCTACATCTTTTGCGAGATATCTTTCCGGATCTCCTGCATCGAACTTGAAGCCGTCAATACCATAATCCTTTTGTATTTTTTGGAGAGCTTCTCGCAGATGATTGTAGGCAGCCGGATTGCTCAAGTCATAGCATGCACTGGAACCATTCCACCAATTGAGAATTGCTGGTTGGTCGCTACCTTTTTTTTTCACCAGATAGCCTTTTGCCCGCAGGTCTCTGAATTCTTCGCTATCGGGTGTTACAAACGGACTTACCCACAGCATCACTTTGAATCCCATGGAATGAAGTTTATCGACCATAGCTTTAGGATTTGGAAATTTATCCGGTCTGAACCCGAAATTGGCATAGTTTTTCTGCCAGCTGTCATCGATCATCAGTATGCCCGTGGGGAACCCATTGTCGATAATGCTTTGCGCATACTTCAGAATGTCCTCCTGATTCTGATTATATATGAGCTCTATCCATGTGTTGTATTGAGGCTTTGAGAAGAAAAGTTCGGGCGGCAGAGTCTCCGATGGAGGAAAATGCTTTTTAGAAGCAGCCAGGTAAGCCTCTCTCAACGTGGTTCCGGCCGTTGTATGTTCTATTGTTCCTCTGGCAGATTCAATGCGGATTTTGCCGTTTTTCAACTGGAAACGGAAGGGGCCGTCGCACCAGATATAACGGCCTTTATTAGAAATCAGCAATGGTGTAGTTTGATTATTGAAATTCTGTGTTTGCAGGTCAATTTCCATTGTATTCTCCCGGAAAGGCATTTGACTGCCTAGGTCAGTGGCTCCTCCCCACCATTTCTCATTGGGGAGGATTTCTATCTCTTTCACCTGTTGGGATAGGGTGGTTGCGGCAAGGCTGAATGCCAGGATGCTAAAGATTAATTTCTTCATGATGTTAAGTATTGAATATTCGATTATATGATTAATGCTTGATAAATTCAGATGGCGCGCTTCCGAATTGCTCTTTAAATGTTCTCGTGAAATAAGAGGGACTCTCGATTCCGACAGCGTAACCGACTTCACTGATTGACATGTCGGTAGTTCGTAGCAGTTCTGCTGCTTTGTCTAGTCTGATTTTACGGATATAATTCCCCAAAGACATGCCGGTAGTTGATTTGATGAAACTATACAGTTTGGTTCTGTTCATTCCCAGTTCAAGGCAGAGATGATCGACAGAGAATTGCTGGTTAGTAAGGTTGTCGTTGACTAATTCTATCAGTTTGTCGAACATCTCTCTTTGTCTCTTGTCCTGAATCTCTTGCCGGACATTGTTGGTGGTTGGCAGATTTCGCATCTGATGACTTTTATTGAGGAGATTACGGACATTGGCTTTAAGAAGTCTGGGATTGAAAGGTTTGGGTATGTAGGCATCCGCTCCCATTTCGATTCCTTCAATCTGATCTTCTATCTGCGACTTTGCGGTGAGCAGGATGATAGGGATAAAGCAAGTCTGCAGGTTCTTTTTTAAGGTTGCACACAACTCTATACCATTCATTCTGGGCATCATTACATCCGATATAATCATGTCCGGAAGGCTACGGTTACATTTGTCCAAAGCCTCCTGTCCATCTATGGCCATGATGATATTGTACTCTTTTACAAAGTATTCCCTTAGTATCATAAGTATTTCATGATTGTCATCCACCAACAAAATGGTAGGTTTTCCCTCTCTGTAGATTGCTGTGGTTTCTTCTACTTCCAGCGGTGCATATTCTACTGCATAGTTGGATAAATAGTCCTTTAATACGAATGTATTTTCTTCTGTTTTTTCCTCCTTAGTCAGATAAGCGTCGGATATGGGCAAAGCAATGATGACTTCTGTGCCCACATTGGGCTTACTGCTTATTATAATTCCTCCATGATGGAGTTCGATAAGAGACTTAACTAGAGATAATCCGATGCCCGAACCGGAATGTTGCTTACCTGTATTATTCTGTACCTGATGAAAACGTTTAAAAATTGTGGGCAGTACGGCTTTCTCCATGCCAATCCCTGTATCGCTAACTCTTATAATGACCTGTTCGCCGGGAATCATTTCCTTGGTGTTCCAGAAAGAATCTTTGTATAGAGGAATGATATCGTCCACTAATCCTTTGGAAACTTGGATATTGATTTCACTGTTGGCATGCGAATAGCGTATACTGTTTGATAGGATATTAGACAGTATTTTTCCAAAATGTTCCGGGTCTATCCACATTCTGATGTTTCGGTCGTCAATCTGTAGATTCACATGGATATCTGATGCTTCGGCCCAACCTTTGAATTCTTCATAAATATCGTTGACGTATTCAGGAATCGAAGTATAGGCTGTTCTAAGTTGAGCGGACTTAATTTCTGCCCGGTGGAAATCGAGCAATTCATTGACCATGTTCGACAACTTGCCTGTATTATGCTGGATGATATTTACATATTTGTTCGTGCAGATATCCTCATCTTCTGCTATTTCGTTGATTGCATGGCTTATCAGGGTGAGCGGAGTTCTGAACTCATGAGATACATCCGTGAAGAACCGCATCTTCATCTGCATCATTTCCTCTTTTTGGCGTTCTTGCTCTTTCTGCATGGAAATCGTATTCTTCATTTGAGTCCATTTGATGAAATAACGGAAACCTATGTAGAATAATCCTAGAATGACAAGGATATAGAATGTGTAGGCCCACCAAGTCATCCAGAAAGGAGGTTGAGAATAAATTTGCAATGTATATTGTTCATTGCTCCATGCTTGCCAGTCGCCTGCTTCCACTAGCAGGGTGTGCAAACCGAATGGGATTTTCTGATAAGATACAGTTGGTTCTTTGCCTGCCTCTATATATCGCCATTCATTGTCATATTTTTCCAGTTTGTATCGATAACGTATGTGATGCTGATTTCTGTAAGATAATGATGTAAAGCTGACAGAGAAATTGTTATCAGGGTATTTCAGTTTCAGACTATTGGAAAACTCGATATCCGAGTCCACGACCTTACCGTTAATGTGGCATCTGGTGAAATAGACACGATAGGAAGCCGTGTGCGGAGTCTCGGCAATAGGAGTGAAGTAATTTAACCCATGGGCTCCTCCGAAGTAGAGATTGCCGTCATCGTCTTTGGTGGAAGAAGAGGTGCCGAACACATAACTTTGCAGACCGTCATTAGTGTCGAATAGATTAAAACGTTTGATTTCATCATCGAAATAATTCAGATTGAAACCACCGCACCATACACGGCCGAATCTGTCCACCTCGATACTTTCTATGTCGTTAGACGTTGCTCCAGCTTCTATCCCGTAACTCTCAGCCGAATAGTCGTAGATGCCGTTAGGTCTGTCTATCAGTGTCACTTTATTAAGCCCGTTTCCCATGGTACCTATCCAGTACGTAGACTCGCTTCCTTTATCGATGGGCCAGATATAGTTACTGCTTAAACTGTTTTTGTCATTCTCTTTTGCCAGGTATTTGACGATGCGGATGACTTTTCCTTCATTGTCAAATATGACACGGTTTATGCCCATTGCCGATGTGATAATGAGCTCGTTTTTGATGGTGTCGCTGTATATGTTGTGAAGTAGGTCGGTTGACAGATTATTGGGGGTAGCTGTCTGAGTGGTATAGGTCATTGTGTTTCTCCATTGACTGTTTATTTCTTCGAAACATTCCAATCCGGCATAGGTTGTCACCCATAGGCGGTTGAACTTATCAAAATCCAGCCAGAATATATATCCACCATTGACTGTTCGTAGCGACTGGATGATTTCTCGTGTCTTTTTGTTGATAATGAGGATGTTGTCCCTGACAGCTGCATATATGTTCCGGTTGTCCGACTGTATGCTTGTTATGCTCGGAAATAACTGCGGGAGATGGCAATAATCCCATATCACTTCTTTTGTTTTTATGTTGAAACTGCTTAGTCCTCCGAACTTGCTTCCCATATACACATGCCCGTCTTTACTGTAATGTATGGAACTGATGAATTCGGACCCTATGTTGGTATCCGATGTTTTGAAAGGACTGTATCTGACGGTTTTGAAAAAGCGTGGCCTTGTATTGGCATAAGATACGCCTGCAGTCCAGGCAGATACCCATAGATTGTTATCTCTGTCGAGGAAAATATTGTTGATATCACTGCCTACCGAATAAGGATTGGATGGCGAATGCTTGTGTTCTATTGCAGGCATGGAATCATTGTTCTTCCATACTTGGAAAAGTCCTTCATTGGCTCCTATCCATACATAGTCCGGATCAACGCACAGTGACAGTACACCTCCGGGGGTGTTGAACATCACCTGTTTGATAAGTACATAGTGATCCCCGTTTTCAATTTTGTATTTAGCCAGATGTTCCTGATATATGAGCCATAAATATCCGTTATCATAGCAGATATCCCTGACTCCCGAACCTATGTTATTGTTTATATTTCCGGAGAACTGAAGCTCTCCATTGGCATTGGGCTTGTAGGCAGACAGGTACCTCTTTCCTGAAATCCAGACATTTCCCAAGCTATCTGTGGCGACTTTGGGGTTTAGTTCATCGGCAACATAGCTATACGTATCTCCTATCTTTTGGGCAGAAAGAACCGGCTGGGTACCGTTTTTTTCGGAAGATTGAATTTTTACCAGCCGGATCTGATTATCGGATATGAGCCATAGCTGATGATTGATACCTCGCTTTAGTACCCTGACTTTGGAGTAAAAGTCAGGGTCTGATTGTCCTTCTATACGGTAACTGACAAATTTCTTCGTTCTGATATCAAAACAAGATAATCCGGCTTCGGTAGCCAGCCAGATGTGATGCCCCACTATCTGAATACTGTAAACTCTATTGTAATAGACAGAGTTTATAATACCATTCTCGTATTTGTAAGAATCGATAGAATATCCGTCGTACCGGTTGAGCCCTCGATGGCTTCCGAACCACATATACCCTAAGGAGTCTTGTACAATACAAGTCACGTTATCATGCAACAGTCCATCGTTTCTGGTCAAATGCCGGAACAGAAGCTCCTCTTGTGCACTACTTGTAGTAAATGCACAGGTAAGAATGATAAGTGATAGGATGATTTGTTTATAATATCTCATAAGCAAAAATATCAGTATTATGGATGAACGGTTATGTCAATGGTGGATTGTTGAGTGTTATAATTATACTCACTCGCATTGATTTTGTTTCCTACGTTGTCTTTGTATCCGCTATCCGAATAGTTCTTCATACTCGTATTCGTACCTATCACGACTACTTGATAAGTACCTGGTTGGGTATAGGTATATTGGTATTTCGCTATTCCGGAATTATCATTGATATTCAGAGATTGACCCGTAGCGAATGGAATATAATCAATGTCTCCATAACTTGCAGAGGCTATGTAATAATCGCCCAAATATCCGGCATTATTACTTGGGGTAAACAATATTTGTATGTATGATAACGTTGCCATCGTTTTTCCCGTAGCTCCTTGCCAGGCATCAATAACGCTCGACAGATCAACAGAATAGTCTGTGTAGGCGATGTTAGGATTCCAGTAAATGTCCCAGACGGTTTCGTCCCTGAATATGACATCCGTTTCACCAACTCCGATACCGCCGAGGCGGATTACAACCTGAAAAGTGGTAATCTCAGGACGCGGAGCTCCCGAACTGACATCTTCCAGAATGTCTTTGTCGAATCTCATTCGTAGATTCAATTTCTTGTTCGTGCCCAGTTTTGCATGGGTGTTGAGGCGTAGAGCCTGATACCACCATTCTGGATGTACGGAGGTAATTTTCAATACATTCTGCTGGATAGATTCATCATACTCAACTTCGGCTTCCGAACCTATCAGGTTATCTCCGCTGCCGGCGTTGATAACTTCTGACAAATTATCTTTGATGGTCGTTGCACCGGTCTGTGTATTGGCAAAGTCGCAATTGTAGGGAACTATTTCCGGATCAATAGGACGGTAATTGTTGTTTTGTAAATCTGTGTCGGCCAACCCTTGCAATAGGAAGTAAGCACTTGTCTTGTAATCGTGTCCGTCATCTCCCGTGTAAATGGATAAAGCCATGGCATTGTGCCAGATGCTGAAAGTGACTGGCTCTCCCACTTTAACCTCTGTCTTGTCTGCTTCCACTGAAATTCGCAGATTGGGAGCGTCCTCTTCGCTGCACGCTATAAGCAGGCTTATCGTGAGCAGAAACATGGATTTAATATATGATGTTCTCATTCTTTTATAGTTTAATGTTTACACTAGATGATTAATATCCCGGGTTTTGAGTCAGATTCTTGTTTGTATCTATTTCACTCAAAGGTATTGGCAACAGCATATTACGGGATTGGATGTTTTCCGGAGCTCCGGGAGTGGTAATCTCTCGTTCCGTATTGCTGATAAACGGGTTGTATTGCCGCCACACCTGCATCTGTTTGACTAGGGTACCACGACGGACGAGATCACACCATCTGTCAGTCGATTCGGCTACTAATTCGCGTGCACGTTCATTTAGGATCTCTGTTCTGAAAGCAGTATAGTCATCGCCATATCTGTTATAATCCCATACGGTTCTTACTCCGTCATAAATATAACCGTATGAATTAGGCTTCCAGTCAGGAACACATTCGTCAACTTTATTTATGTAGTCGGTAATTAGTTTACGGGGAAGTACGTCTTGATGCATGATGCCCTCGTTAGCAATTCGCGAACGCTTGCGTACAAGGTTGACGGCATCGTAAGCGGACTGTACTGAAATTCCACTCATATCTATTCCCGAGGACGGCCTGTAATCACCAGGGCCATGATTGACCTCATTATAGGCTTCTGCATACATAAGTAGTACGTCAGCATAGCGGAGCAGGGGTTCGTCCATTCCGAAGTTGGTATAATTAT
Source organism: Bacteroides sp. D2 (assembly GCF_025147085.1). Lineage (NCBI taxonomy): Bacteria > Pseudomonadati > Bacteroidota > Bacteroidia > Bacteroidales > Bacteroidaceae > Bacteroides > Bacteroides sp. D2. The sequence goes on from NZ_CP102261.1 coordinate 2,103,855, forward strand.
ATGATGACGGGTCTGCTAGCGGGAATCGTCTGAACTTGCCTATGCTCCATTGAAGCCAGTTGTTGTTTTCTGTCGCTTCGCTCAATTTCTGGTCTCCTCTTGTGTCCCAGTACATTTTATAATCCCATCCCCATAAAGTACCATCTTCCTGTATTGTCATTCGCGGGCAATTCCATAGACGACGGATAGAATCACTTGGTTCGTATATCATACGATGATAATCCGAGCTGGATATATTGTCCCATGAACCTCCGAGATTTTGACTCCCTCTGATACCAAACATCATACCTGTCCATGTTCCTGTATCGTCACCAGTCAGTCCCTGCACGCACCATAATACTTCATCCGGAGCTTTGTCTCGGGTTTTGGCATTAAATACATCCGGATAATAATCTACCAGTTTATAACGTCCGCCCTGAATAACCGTACTTGAGTACTCTAGCGACTTTCCAAAATTATCGGCAGCATTGCCCAATATTTCTTTTCCATCCCGTTGTGCCACACTGCCAAGCCATAAATATACTTTAGCAAGAAAGCCACGACAGGCATCTTTTGTCAGTCTGCCATATTGGTATCCTTGGGAGGTGTCTCCCTTGTCCATTGTATGATCGATGCAATACTCGAAATCTTCTATTATCTGCTGAAATACATCTTTCTGCGAAGTGCGGGTCACTTCCAGTCCGTCAAGAGACTTGGTGTCTTTTAATACCAGAGGAACATCACCGAACCATCTTACAAGGTCGAAATAGAGGAAAGCACGAATGCCTTGTGCCTGGGCAACGTATCTCTCCCAGTTGTTTATTTTGTCTTTATTGGCTGTGACATTGTCTATCACGGAGTTGCAGTCTTTTATCACTGCATAGTGATTTTGCCACATGCCGGCAATATAGGTGTTTTCAGAGCCATAAGTGAAGTTACTTAGTCCACTCGCTTCATCCCAGCTTGCACGTTTAAGTAAATCGTTGGGAATTTGTTTCATATTATATCCTGTTACCCATGAGTCGGATAGTCTGCGATAGACACCATTAATAGCTTGGCGGGCGTCAGATTCACTATTGTAGAAATTATCGGTTGTCAGTCTGCCTTTGGGGTCTTCTTCCAGAAAATCGGAGCAGCTACAAATGTTCAGGCATACAAGTATTGCAATTAATATGTTAAACTTATTCATGTCCTTGATTTTTTATGATTAAAACCCTAGTTCGATTGAAAGTGAGAAAGAGCGTGGTCTTGGATATGGGCTCATATCAAGTCCTGGTGCCAGACGGGCTACTGTTCCGTATCCGGTATTCGCTTCCGGGTCGAAGCCGGAATAACGTGTCCATAGCCACAAATTAGTTCCGGTCACTGCTACACGCATTTTGGAAAGTCCCATTTTGCGGGTTACTTTGGTAGGGAAATTATAGCCCAGTGACAGGGTTTGCAATCGTAGGAAAGAACCGTCTTCTACTAAGTCACTTCTAAGCACACTCTCTCCCCAGGTTCCTCGACCGTATAAAGGATAATTGTTTTCCGGAGTTTTGGTAGACCATACGTCTTTGTAGACACTCTTCAGGATGTTATTGATACTGGTGGTTCCAACCAAATAATAGGCATTGCCATTTACCACATCATTACCATAGGACCATCGGAAGAAAGCATATAAGTCGAATCCTTTGTAGGAGAATGTATTGCCTATTCCTCCTGTATGTTTGGGATTGACATCTGCGATTGGGGTACGGTCATTTGAGTCGATCACACCGTCTTTGTTCACATCTACTACTTTGAGCTGTCCCAGTCCAAGGTTAGGGCCGGGGTAGCCATTGATAATTTCGGTATCGTTGTTGTATGTTCCGTCACTGATATATCCATAGTAGATACCTACCGGCATTCCTACTCTCAGTAGTACATCGCTGGTGATTTTAGCATTGATCCCTCTGTCGTAGAACTGTTGATATTGTCCTTTGTCTAATGAAAGAATCTTATTCTTGTAGAATGAAATGTTGAAATCTGTAGACCAGCTGAAGTCTCCTTGGAACCAGTTTGCATTAATTGCGAATTCCATACCCTTATTTTCCATCGAACCTGCGTTTTTCCAAGCTTTGGTGTAGCCTGATGTTGATGGTATATTTACTTGCAGTAACATGTCATCAATTCTTTTATAATAAAAGTCGGCCGTGATGGAAAAACGATTATCCAGTACACCGAAATCGAATCCGACATTATATTGTTTCTGGCTTTCCCATTTCAGATCGTCATTGGTGACATTGGAGGGGTACCGCCCGATCTCCACCATATTGCCGTTCATAACCACCTTATTGTTCTCTAATTGAGAAAGGGATTGATAAGATGGAATTTGGTTATTACCTGTCATACCAAAACTGGTACGCACTCTTAGATTGGATATAAAATCGTATTTTTTTATAAACTCTTCTTCGGAAGCACGCCATGCAACGCTGACAGCCGGGAAATATCCATATTTATTATTTGCTCCGAATTTGGAAGAACCGTCTACGCGTAAAGAGGCGTTTAAAACGTATTTATTATCGAAAGTATAGGTTCCTCTACTAATGAAGGACACCATTTGACTGCTGTCATACATATATTTGGGAGCATAAGTGACCAACCCTTTATCAATACCCCAGATGCCAACTGCCATATCTTCAAAGTTGGTTGCTTTGTTATAGACGTCTTTCATTGACCATTTGCTGGCTTCAAAAGCACCCATTAAAGAGAAAGAGTGTTTCTTTATGCTCTTTGCATATTGGAGGCGAGCTTCATATACCCAGCTATTTTCTTCCCGGTTACTGATTTCCATACGTCCTCTTTCTGATTGTCCATACCATGTATCCGAACCCCATAGTTTATTCTGGTCCATGGAGTATTGACGATAGGAAGCACTGGTGCTGAATGTGAGATCTTTCTGTATTTTATAGTTGAAATAGATGTTACCATTGAGTTCACTGTATCGGTTGTTTATATCTACCTGGTCGACAGCTACCAAGGGGCTCATGATATTAATATTGCTGTAATTCATGATGTCTGCCAGTCCCGGATAAAATAGGAAGGGAGAGATTTGTAAGGCATTGAGGATGACACCTGATTGTGACCAGTCACTGACTGGATTTTTATCTTTGGAGGTGGAATAGGATAAATTGATTCCGATATTGATCTTAGAATTTACCTCTTGATTTAAGTTTAAACGCGAGGTGAAACGGTCGAAAGCGGAGCGTTTTATAATCCCCGTGTTATTTAAATATCCGAGCGAGAGCATATAAGTAGTTCCTTTGGTTCCTCCTGATATGCTGGCATTCGTTTCGTATTTTTTAGCTACCTGTGTGATTTCATCCATCCATTTGTGTACTGACGGGTCATTCCATCCTTTATTATCGACAACATTTTGCCAGAAGTTGATTAGGTTGGGGCTGTCGTAAGTTCCATAATCGAGCATTTTCTTGGCATATTCTTCTGGTGATAAAACCTCCAGTGGAATGTGGGGATTCATATCTAATCCTCCGGTCAGACTAAAAGTGAATTTAGGTTTGGTGGAGGCTGTTCCCCGTTTGGTGGTGATAATAACAACACCATTGGCTCCTTTGGCTCCATAAATAGCTGCTGCCGCTGCATCTTTCAGGATTTCCATTGATTCAATATCATTTGGATTCAGTCCCAGCAGAGGATTGTTTACCGTTTCGGTATCTTCATTGGTGATCTGTTGGGTAGGCATTGGTACACCATCAATGACGAAGAGAGGCTGGGTTCCTCCTGTGACGGAGTTGACACCTCTGATTCTGAAAGTCATTCCGCTTGAGAATGAACCGTCTGTGGGGATAATCTGTACTCCGCTGATTTTGCCTTGTAGTGCTTGTAACGTCTGCGTAGAACTACTTTTTGCAATATCTTTTATATTCACAGAAGCAACGGCGGTTGCAATATCACTTTTTCGCTGGCTACCATAGCCTACAACAACCACCTCATCCATCTCTGTGACTGAAGGGTCTAGAATGATATCAAATCTTCGGTTCTTTCCGATAGCGATAGTTTTGGGCTTATATCCCAGATAACTGATGACCAGTTTTTCAGAAGGAAGTACTTTAATCGTGAACTTTCCTTCTAAATCGGTGATTACTGCATTGGTGGTGCCTTCGATATTTATCGTGGCACCGATAAGAGGTTCACTCTTCTCATCCAACACTTGCCCTGAAATAGTTACTTGCTGTGCTAATGCTACTGTGAAATGTAGTATTAGAAACAATGTGCTTAATAGTACTTTTCTCTTCATAGTGCAGATATTAAAGTTTATAATAAGGATTAATACAATTAGATTTAAAATGGTAGTGCAAATAAAGCGAATTATAATATCTATGTTTTGACCTATTGTACTTTTCTCTTGACCAAATTACAGACTTTTTCTTCAAAGGTAATCGCTTTCTATTAATTTCATTTATCACCGCGTAAAATTATTCGATTGGACTTTTTTATAGTGAGTATTATCATGGGGAGTATTGAAAAAGATCGGATATGAAAAATTGTATATTAAATCATTCTGTTTTCTCAAATATGCAGTGGGTTGTGAGCGTAAGGAGAAATATCTGTAGGAATTGATATTAATGTATTTGAGAGTGGTATTATATCGGACTATTTCTTGTCAATGAGTATCTTCTGGGTTGAATAAGGTGAATCATTGATAGAAAAACTCTGGATAGCTATTCAATTTGATAATATCAATAAGTTTTTATCTGTATACTAACTAGAGTAACTAGCGCTCCATATAGACGTTTAGAATTCTTCTTTATGTCTTTCGAATCATTTCTTACCTTGAAACAAAGTGTTCCACACCGAGAAACACTTTGTTCCCCGGTGAGCAACATTTCGTTTCTCACCGGGGAATGATTGGGAAAGCTTCTCTTTTCTGTATATTAGTACTGTTAGCATGCATAAAATCATCGGGAATGGTATATATATGCGTGATTTTATGTGCTATTTTTTCTCGTTGTGGATATTTGGACAATTTGGTGGTGGCACAAATCTTAAAAATGGAACTTTATGGATGTTATTAATTTCATCTATCATAGCATAGAAATATTCGATTGGACTTTTTTTGCAAAGGCAGGGTTTCTGCCTTTATCTTTGCACCAGAAACAAAAAACAAAACATTGTTTCTGATGTTATAAGTCAAATCAATTAATAACAATAAAAGCAATAAAGATTATGGAACCAATTTTAAATTCTCAACTTCCTGAATTCAGTGTTCAGGCTTTTCACAACGGAGCTTTCAAGACTGTAACCAACAATGACCTGAAAGGTAAATGGGCGATTCTTTTCTTCTATCCTGCTGACTTTACTTTCGTATGTCCTACTGAATTGGTGGATATGGCTGAAAAGTACGACCAGTTCAAAGCGATGGGTGTAGAAATCTATTCGGTAAGTACTGACTCTCATTTCGTGCACAAAGCTTGGCATGATGCTTCTGAAAGCATTCGCAAGATTCAATACCCGATGTTGGCAGACCCGACTGGCGCTTTGAGCCGTGCACTGGGTGTATATATCGAAGAAGAAGGTATGGCTTATCGCGGTACATTCGTTGTCAATCCGGAAGGAAAGATTAAAGTGGTGGAACTGAATGATAACAATATTGGCCGTGATGCAAGTGAATTGCTTCGTAAAGTGGAAGCTGCACAGTTTGTAGCCAGCCATGACGGAGAAGTTTGCCCGGCTAAATGGAAGAAGGGTGAGTCTACCCTGAAACCGAGCATCGACCTGGTAGGTAAGATTTGATAGATCTTGATAATGGTGATTATGGGAGGCCGGTAACGGGAGACGCTGCCGGCCTTTCTTTTAAAAAAATAAAAGGGAAAAGATATGTTAGAATCTGCATTAAAAGAACAATTAAAGGGTATTTTTGCTGGGCTGGAGGCAAACTTTACTTTTGATATATCCGTATCGTCCAGCCACGAAAACAAAACAGAATTATTGGAGCTGCTGGGAGATGTAGCGGATTGTTCCAATCATATCACTTGTGTAGTGAATGAGGGAGACGCATTGAAGTTTACTTTACTGAAGAATGGCGACCGCACCGGAATCACATTCCGGGGTATTCCTAACGGACATGAGTTCACGTCATTGCTTTTGGCTATCCTGAATCTGGATGGCAAAGGAAAGAACTTTCCCGATGAGGCCGTTTGCAACCGTGTGAAAGCACTGAAAGGTCCGATACATCTGACCACTTATGTTTCGTTGACTTGTACGAACTGCCCTGACGTAGTGCAGGCTCTGAATGCAATGACTACTTTGAATCCGGCTATTACGCATGAAATGGTAGACGGTGCGCTTTATCAGGATGAAGTAGATGCACTGAAGATACAAGGAGTGCCCTCTGTCTTTGCAGACGGAAAATTACTTCATGTAGGCCGTGGTGAATTTGGCGAATTGCTTGCCAAGTTGGAAGAACAATATGGTATTGACGAAACCAAAGCGAATGCAGAGGTGAAAGAATATGATGTGATTGTAGCCGGTGGAGGACCTGCAGGAGTATCGGCGGCTATTTATTCTGCCCGTAAAGGACTCCGTGTAGCTATCGTGGCCGAGCGTATTGGCGGACAGGTGAAAGAAACGGTGGGTATTGAGAATTTAATTTCTGTTCCGGAAACGACAGGAAATGAACTTGCCGATAATCTGAAAACACATCTCTTACGCTATCCGGTGGATTTACTGGAGCATCGTAAAGTAGAAAAAGTAGAAGTGGTTGGAAAACAGAAGCAGATCACTACCTCTGTTGGTGAGAAATTCCTGGCTCCGGCACTGATTATTGCAACCGGTGCAAGCTGGCGTAAACTGAATGTTCCGGGAGAAGCCGAATATATAGGTCGTGGTGTCGCTTTCTGTCCTCATTGTGATGGGCCGTTTTATAAAGGAAAGCATGTAGCGGTAGTAGGTGGTGGAAATTCAGGCATTGAGGCAGCCATTGACTTGGCAGGTATCTGCTCCAAAGTGACTGTTTTTGAATTTATGGATGAGTTGAAAGCGGACAGTGTACTTCAAGAGCGACTTAAATCATTGCCGAATGTGGAAGTGTTTGTAAGTTCACAGACTACGGAAGTGATAGGAAATGGTGATAAGCTGACTGGCCTACGCATCAAAGACCGCAAAACGGAAGAAGAACGTTTGGTGGAATTGGATGGTGTATTTGTACAGATCGGGCTTTCTGCGAATAGCAGTGTATTCCGCGACATAGTGGAAACCAACCGTCCGGGCGAAATCATGATTGATGCACATTGCCGTACGAATGCGACGGGTATCTATGCAGCCGGAGATGTTTCTACGGTTCCTTATAAGCAAATTATTATCTCTATGGGCGAAGGGGCGAAAGCTGCGCTTTCTGCATTTGACGATAGAGTGAGAGGGATTATCTGATTGATATATTCAGATATAAAAAGCACACAAACAAAACATTAGCAAGAGGAGGAATGACTCCTCTATAAAACACCCTCGCTACAAATCTGTAACGAGGGCTATTTTATATTTAGAGAACATGACATTCTCTTTGAATGGCAGTGAAAGGCCTGTTCCTTTGATGTGGGCTAATGTTGGATGGGATTGTCGTTCCATCCGCTATTTTTACCTAAAGTACGCTGTTTCCAATATTTTACCTTGCTATTAGGAGTTCCGGAATAAACAGTTGGAACATTTTCTTCTTTATCACTGTTGAGCTTAACAATATATTCTCTGTCTGTGATTGTGGCAAACGTAATCACGTTATTCTTTTCAATTTTATATTTTACTTTGTTTTTATCATTGACTGACATCACCACAATATCATTAACTGGGCATGGGTTTTGAACTCTGCAGATATTTCCTTTCAGACTTTTTATCCCTATTTGGGTTACTTTGGCTTGTTCATCTCTTTCGGACGACACAATGAATGCTCCTCTTGCCAGTAAGGTGAAAGCTATTCGTGTCGTATCCCATGCTGTTGGTATTGCAGGAAATACTCTGATTTTGTCTTCATTGCTTTGGAGCATCATCTCATTCATTGCTGTACTATAATTGCTTATAGGCTCCATCCCACATTGGAAGAAATCATGCGAACGGATAGTGTAAATATGTCCCAACAAGTCGTGAACGGATTGAAGGTCATAAATATTATCCGGATATCCGGTGACATTGTGCATCAATCCTTGCGGATACATTTGATGGATGTTCACTCCATTCGTAAGGTATTTAAGGGCTTCGTCTCCAAGTCCCATTCGTGCTGCAATTTCCGGGAGAGGGTAGTGTGCATTTGCACTCTCACGACATTTCAGTAAATTGGTTATGGCTTTTCCCATGTGCGAATCTTTATCATCAATGCCAATCAGTCCTGTTGGAAAGGCACTTGAGCCGGCACTCGCCCACATCCAGGGAGAGTATCGTAACTCTGTATAGTATTCTTCCGCCGGAGCGATAACTTCTCCACATGATTCAAACGGTTCATAAGAAATCTTCCATAAGTGATTCAATACGTGTTTCCATTGGGCTATTTTATCTTTGTCCGTCTTTAATAGAGTAGCTGCTTTGATACAATTTCTGAAGAGCTGTTCGATGCAATTCCTGTCACTAATCGTATTCTTTACATAGCTGATATCTGCTGACTCATATAAAGAAGAAAGAAAATAAAACTCTTTCTTTTCGGCATCCCATTGTAATTTTTCGAGATAGAAATTAGCAGCCTTTTTCATGAAAACGTATGCTTTGTTTTTCAGAAAGTCCTTGTCTCCGGTGAACGCATAGTAATCCCAAAAGAGAGAAGCTATTTGTGAAGCAGGAGTAAAGTTGTTTCTCATATCTTCACGGTCTTTCCCTGTCTGCTCTCCGGTGAAACAATGGGCTTCAGTGATAAGTAATGCATCATCTGATGCTCCATATTCTTTTGCGAGCATTTCTCCCGATGGAATCATCTTGAAGTATGTGTCAAGATACGGAGCCATTAGTTGACAGTCATTCTGCGCACATAATCCCCAGTATTGCTGTTGTGTGTTCCAATGATGAGGAGTTACCCAATTCATGACATCGCGATTCCAACGCCACAATCCTCCATTGAATGCAACGGGAAATTCTCCTTGCGAACCGGCAGCCATCAGGTATCTGCGTAAATAATAGATATTTTCAAGATAATCGTCTCCTAATTTCATGAAAGCATTAGACCAGAAATTCTTGTACCAATTATTTTTATCTGCCTTTAAATGCTCAATGCCATCTGTTTCCGCTTCATCAAGTAATCTTCGGGCAGCTTCTACAGGAGCCTTATTCTCACGATCTGTCACTACACTAATCAAGACTGTGAACTTGTTTTTGACCGTTTTCTGTTCCATGCGATGCGAATTGATAATCACAGCCGTAGCCGGTTCTTTTATAATTCTGCATGCTACGGCGAAATGCAGTCCGTCGCCATTTTCTTCAATAATCATATCATTGCCGTTGAGTAATGACTGGGTTTTGCCTATGCCTACCTTTGGGTCTTTGGGAAATCGTCCGGCATACCAGCCGGAGAAAGAACGACTACCGAGTCTTTCGAGTGAAACAGTTGCTTTTTGTTCAGTTCCTGTTATTTCTTTATTGGGCAGGTTTTCACATTCCAGTATCCATACGTTTCGACCATGGGCCAGCCAGGTCCGGATAGTGGTTGTCGAATAAGGAGTGGCGGCTTTATAAGTCGTTTCACCTTTCTGTAATGATAATCGTCCCTCAAAGTTCTTCAAGTGTATCCAGCTAAAGACAGGAATACCAAAATCTATCTTTAAGCGCGCTGCATGCTTTAGGACGGACAGGTCGTTTTCTTCCTTGTCAGGTTTGCTCCATAAATCGTTTTTGTTTATCTGGAGTTCAATACCATTATCGTTGTTCCAGATCATACCTCCTATGTTCCCGTTTCCCATAGGAAACCCCTCTGCTTCTAATTGAGTCGGAGAGAAATAAACGATATCATGTTTTGACAGATAACTTTCATCAACTCTGAAAGAAGAGGAGGACATATTAAGATACTTGTAGTCTGCTCTATCTTGCGCATGGAGACAAATGCTCATGAATATAAGGGAAAGTGAAATGAACGTTATTCTCATGGTATTAATTTTTTGGGGGGGCTTTTAAGAAATATGTGCTAAGTTCATTTATTTAGTCATGATATGTATATCTGACGAAATCAAACAGTCCGGAATTTTCCTGCTGTGCCGGTCGGTCTCCAATAAATTTAAGATTCTCTACACTGCAAGAAATATGGAATGCAATGTCTTTTCCAAATTTCAGTTGAAGTTCATGTTTGGGCTCGTTGTCTATTAGCCAGGTGATGTAATAGTTTCCATCTTTTAATGTCAAATCAATTTCGAACAGATGCCATCCGGTTTTGATTACTATAGGGACAGAAGAAAAAGGATATGCCTGCGATGTCATATAAGCAATAATTTCGTCCGGAGCAGCATTTAATTCTCTGCGAACTGTGTCTTTGCCATATCCGACTTCAAAATCCAATTCATGTTGGTCGTCATGATATATCCACGAACCCACGCTGCATTGATCTCCTATTCCCATTTGCGGGATATGAGTACGCCAGGTATATCTTCCTGTTGTATAAATCCGTTCTATAGTGCGAACCTTTTTCCGGTCCACCGAATTAGCCCGGGTAAAAATCCGTAAGTAACCATTCTCTAATATGCATTGATTATCCGGGTTGTCATCCTGATGTCCATATTCCCATCCATCCAGATTATTGAAATTCCATTCTCTGTTTGGCGGATTTTTAGTACTGATGTCATTGGTCTGTTGCTGTGCAAAACAAATGCTGCAAATGCATATGAGTGACAGAGTCAAATAGCAGTTTCTCATAATAATTGAATTTAAGTATATTCGTTTTCTTTTAATTGCTTTGTTGCAAAAGTAGTCGAATACCCTATTCTGCTCATCAGATTTTAGTCATTTCAAATCATGAAACGTCCAAATCTGCACTGGAAATCCTAATCGTTCTGTCCCGGAAAGTATAATTTCTATATAAATGATAAACTAAAGTGCTGAATCTACTCTGATGGTTGTTGGGTAGATCCGTGTTGCGCTCTGAATTGAGAAGGAGTCATTCCTTTCATTTCTTTAAATAACGTACTGAAATATCGTTGATAAGTGAAACCTACCTGCTCTGATATTTCAGTAATGCTCATGTCAGACTGAGTTAAAAGAATGATTGCTTTGTCGATTCTTCTACGATTGATATAATCGTTTGCTCCCATGCCGGTCAGTTCCTTGATCTTATTATATAAGGATGTCCGGCTCATTGCCATTTGAGCAGTCAGGAATTTCACATCCAAATCTGGTTGAGACAGATTCTGATCGATCATTTCATTCAATTTAATCATAAATTGTTCATCTGCATTGCTGAAAGTAGCCTCTTGCGGAGACAGAATGAATTGATTGCCCCTGTATCTGGACTTAATATATTCACGGTTTCTCATCTGATTCTGGATCACGCTGAGGAGCATTTCCATTTCAAATGGTTTGGGTAAATAGGCATCAGCTCCTAATTTGTATCCTAACATCTGGCTTTCAGAATCAGCTCTGGCGGTAAGCAGGATGACAGGGATATGGCTAATATTCAGATTCTCTTTAATTTCTTTGCATAGCTGATAGCCATTCATTTGTGGCATCATTACATCACTTACTATAATGTCCGGTTGCTGTTGCTTAATAACTTCCAGTGCTACCAGTCCATTTTCTGCCTGATAGATCTTCTTGAATTTATCCTTAAGGGCACTTTTTAAGAATTCCCTTAAGTCCTGTTTGTCTTCTACAATCAACAGTGAATACCCTTGTAGAGAGAAAGAACCGGATTCTATTTTCTCTTCTTCCTCTGGAGAACTTAAAAGTTCGTTGAGGTAGGAATGTTGAGGACATGATACTTCTTGCTCTTGTAGATTAGCCGGTATTTCATAAAAGAATGTGGCCCCTCTGTCTTCATTATTGAAAGCCCCCATCCTGCCTCCATGCAGGTCAATCAACATTTTAGCATAAGATAAACCGATACCACTTCCTCCCTCATTATGTTTGCCTTGGTAGAAACGGGTAAAGAGCTTTTTTATATCTACGTTATCCAATCCGATTCCCTGGTCTTGTACGTGTACCTGTATACTTTCATTTGTACGGATTGTTTTTATGACGATACGAGTCTGATTGGGGCTATATTTCAAAGCATTCATAATCAGATTGGAAAGAACAACTCTGCATTTGGTGTCATCATACGCGATATATTGTATGCTGTCGTCAAAGTCGTATGTAATTTCAATTTCTTTGGCCTTTGATGCAGTTTGAAATGTTTCTGCCACTTCCTGTATCCACTTGTGCAAAGGATGCGAAGAGATGTGTAGCACTTCCTGTCCTACCTCCATTTTGCGTGCATCAAGCACAATGTTGATAATATCTTTCATCTGATTGGCCTGCTTGAATGCACCCTGTAGATATTCTGGCAGCTCATCTTGCTTTACCTCTTTATTTAGAATTCGTTTCAGGGAAGCATAAATGAGTGTCAAAGGGGTACGTAGCTCATGGCTGATATTGATTAAGAAGCGTATTTTCTCTTCATATATCTTCTTCTCATGTTCCCGCATCTCACGTTTCAGCCGATTCTCTTTTTTTCTTATCAAACTAAAGAAGACTACTCCTGCAACTAGAAATGCAAAGAAAATGCATAGTATAATAAACCAGGTAGATTTCCACCAAGGAGGTGAGACCATAATAGTTAAGATCTCTGTCGGCTGGCTCCATTCACCGTTGGGGGTATCACAGGATACGCTGATGGTATATTCCCCTGACGCTAAGGTACCCAATTCGAGTGTCTGGAGATAACTCTCGATCACCATTTTGTCTTTTCCTGTGATGACATACCGGAAAAGGTGTTTTCGGAAGGAGTTCTTTTCGTCAGCAATCACTTTGATATTGAACGATGAATGATTCCAGGGAATCGAAATACAGTTATTATTAACCTGTTTCAGAGTTGATTTACCATTTAGTTTTACTTCAAGTAGCTTGAGAATAGGAGACGAATTACTTTCGAAAATAATATCCGTATTAATGCGTACCAGTCCCATAGTGCCTCCCATATACAGATTGGGAGTACGAAGAGCAGGAATAGGGGTAAATATCAATTCGTTGGAAGGAACTCCATCGGATTCGTCCAGGATAACGAAACGTTTTTCGTTAATAATATACGCAAAGAACATATTTTGCGCTCCTATCCAGACTTTTCCTTTTTTATCATAGGCAAGGCTGGATACACTGTTGAACAAGTTGGTGTGTATCTTTTCTGTTTTTCCAGTCTGTTTATTGTAGAAGAGCAATCCGAAATTACTTCCTATCCAAAAGTTACCTTTATCATCTCGACAGGCCGATGTGAAATCATCTCCCTCTTTCATGCTGACCAATGAGGACAGTTCGTTGGTTTTGAAGTTTAGTTTAAACAGGTTGTTGGTTCCCATTAGATACAGATGGGTATCGTCGGAATAAATAGCCTGCATAGCTATTTGGCGCTGAATGTCTATTTGGGGTGCATAGAGAATAGATGTTTGCCGGGTATGTTTGTTGTAGATATAGACTTTTGCTCCTAATATGTAAATGTTATCTTTTGTAGCATATAGGTTTACCAAGTCGCCGGATGAAAATTCTCTTTTCGAAATAGAGTCATTGATAATGGGAAAAGGTTGCATCTGTGCGGTTCTCTTATTAAAGGTATAGACCCCTTTATTGAAACATGATAATAAGAGCTCATTTTCAGAAAAATCTGTGATAGAGGTGACTTTCTCTCCGTATGTAGTAGGGTAATGATGAAATGTATTCGTTTTTTGGTCAAATGAGTTGATACCTCCTCCGTCTGTTCCAATCCAAAGCAATGTATCCTTATCTTCAAAGATGCTAACCACGATGCGCTCACTAACTCCATTGGGATTGTTCAGTGGAACATCTTTATAGGTTTTGATGAATACTTTCTTAATAGCGAATAATCCTCCGTGTATGCTGCCTATCCATATATTGTCCATTTGATCTTTATAGAGCCGGTAGATAGAGTTGTTCGGTAAGGATTGCTCATCATCGGAAATATGTTTAAGATAAGAGAACTTCATAGTCTGGAGGTCAAGTATGTTGATGCCTCCTCCGTCAGTGGCTATCCAAAGTTGATTATCTTTTTCAAGAAAATCAAAAATGATGTCGTTGTTGAGCTCGGAATTCCTGGTGGATAAACTGAAAAGTCTTTTCCCCTCTTTCGAGTAGCAGGCCATTCCTTTGCCATAGAATGATACCCAAAGCCGGTTTTGAGAGTCAACAAATATGGTGTTTATCTCGCGCTCTTTTACAAATGGACATCGATACATTTTCTTTTTTGCTAGATCATACATCCAAAGCCCATCTTTCTTACTGCTGGTTATCAGTATATTGGGACTCCACTGAAAGATGCGGTTGATACATTTCAACTTGTCTCCGTCGATGTCGGGGAAGATCGTCGTAATACTTTTATCCGCCAGATTGTATTGGTATAAGGTTTCTTCTCCTCCAAACAGGAAATTGTCATCTATTTGAAGATAAGACCAAGCGGTAAATGGTTTTCCGTTATATTTCAATGGCTGAAACTGATTTTCGGCTTTATTGTAGATGGCAATTCCTTTATTGGTAGAAACGTATAAATCGCCGAAACGATCCTCTGTAATAAAACGAATGAAATTGTCGGGCAATGAGTTGGGCTGCTCCCGGTCATGAAAATAACTTTTCAGTTCAGATTGGTCATAACTATTTAACCCCCATTTAGTACCTATCCATATTACTCCTAAATGATCTCTGTAAATGCACTGCACTCTTGATTGTGACAATCCCTGTTCCAAAGAAATTTGTCTGAAGTAGTAGTCTTGTTGTTCAGCCTTTGTAGAAAGAACAAAGAATAATATCCAAATTAGGGAAGAATACCTCTTTAGTATGTGTGCTTTTGACATAGTTATGTTCTTTTGATATAGCAAATATAAAAGAAGTTATGAAACTGTACAATAGATTTCATCTTCTTTTGTCCACAAAGCTCATTAGATGGCTCGAAAGGGTATTCAGAATACTCCTTTTGAACAGTAGCGGACTAATTATGGATGTTATTTGATCTCTATTTCCATGCTTTGCACCTATATTTGCATAGTTGACACTAAATACGAAAAAGTATTAAACCTTAAAAAAAGACTATTTACTATGAATACATCCTAAAACTGTAGAATGAAGAGGCGGAGTAATGTTGGGAACATTTTGAATGCCTTGACTTATATCTAAAATTCCTAAAAATCTAATATCATTATATTCTAACTAAATGAAAAGTATATGGATAATCTAAGAAAAACGCTTGGCTGCTTGCTACTATTTCTTTTTGCAGCAGTTACATCTACTTATGCACAGGTTGCAAAGCAGTATTCGGGTACTGTTATGGATGCCGACAGCAATGAACCTATCATCGGTGTCAACGTAACCCTTAAAGATGCACAAACTGGTACCGTAACGGATATTTCCGGAAAGTTCTCGATTAGTGCTCCTGTTGGTTCTACACTATCATTCTCTTATATCGGATACGTGACTAAAGAGGTTAAACTGGGAACGAATACCAGTTTGAAGATTACAATGCAGGAAGATCAGAACCAATTGAGTGAGGTAGTGGTCATTGGCTATGGTGTAGTGAAAAAATCAGATATAACAGGTGCTGTGGCTTCTGTTTCTTCCAAACAATTTAAGGATCAGCCGGTAAAGCGGGTGGAAGATATTCTGCAAGGACGTACTGCAGGTGTGGCAGTGACGAGCGTAAATGGTTTACCTGGTGGCACAGTTAAAGTTCGTGTTCGTGGTACTACTTCTCTTAATACCAGCAATGATCCCTTGTATGTCATCGATGGCATTATGTCTGGTGGACTAGATGTAAATCCTGCTGACATTCAATCTATTGAAGTTTTGAAGGATGCTTCGGCAACAGCTATTTATGGTTCACGCGGTGCTAATGGTGTGGTCTTGGTAACTACTAAAAAAGGGGTAGAAGGTAAAGTGCAGATTTATGCAGATGTGGCTATAGGCGTATCGAACATCCTTAAAAAATATGACTTACTGAATGCTTATGAATATGCGACAGCATTAAAGGAATATAATGGTATTTCGTTTGCAGATGATGAGATGGAAGCTTATAAAAATGGTTCCAAAGGTATTGACTGGCAGAATTTGATGTTGCAGACCGGTATTAGTCAGGACTATAAATTAGGTATTTCGGGTGGAACGGCTAAAAATAAGTATCTTATTTCAGCCAATGTATTGAATATGACAGCCATGACCATCACGACCAAGTATCAACGTGCACAGTTGCGGATAAATTTGGATAATGAACTCACTAAGTGGTTGACACTTTCTACCAAAATTAATGCTTCACGTACTCACAGTCATAATGGGGGTATTGACATTATGAACTTCCTGAACTATTCTCCTACGATGGAAATGAAAGATCCGGTAACGGGCGTTTATAATATGGACCCTTATAATTCAGTAAATGGAAACCCTTATGGTGCACGTGTCGCAAATTATGGTGACTCATATGTGTATGCTTTGAATACTAATATGGATTTGACTTTCAAAATAATGAAAGGGTTGACATTGTCTGTACAGGGTGCTGCTAATTACTCTCATGTTCCGAGTTACTCTTTCACCTCGTCGTTAGCAAAACCCGGACAAATTAGTGGTATGGAAAATGCGAGCAGGATGAATCTATTCTGGCAGAATACCAATAATGTGACTTATAACACAAGTTTCGGCGATCATCATTTGACTGTAACAGCTGTGTTTGAAGCAAGTGGCGCCGAAGGTAGAAATTTAAAACTGACCGGTAGTGATTTAGCCAATGAGTTTGTTGGTTATTGGAATGCAAAAAATGCAAAGACACGCGATGGAGAGAATGGCTATTCCGCAGAAGCTATTGTGTCGGGACTTGGTCGAATTATGTACAATTACAAAGGGAAGTATATGCTGACAGGTACTTTCCGCGCCGATGGTTCATCTAAGTTTCAGAAGAAGAATAAATGGGGATATTTTCCGTCAGCAGCTGTTGCTTGGGATGTTGCTAAAGAAAACTTTATGAGCAAACAAAACATTGTCCAGCAATTGAAACTAAGAGCCAGTTTTGGTGTTGTTGGTAATCAAAGTATCGGCGCTTACACAACATTGGGTATGTTGGCTCCTACAAATTATGACGGTTATGGTAGCGATGCAATCCATACCGGTTATTGGACTGGAAATCTTGCTACACCAGATGTAACTTGGGAAAGCACCTATCAGTATAACATAGGTTTGGATGCCAGTGTTTTAGACGGTCGCTTGAGTTTTACAGCCGAATGGTTCCGGAAGGATACTAAAGACTTGTTGCTTCGCAAACCTGCTCCTCAATATAACGGAGGTGGCTCTTTCTGGGTCAACCAAGGTGAAGTTAGAAACTCTGGTGTTGAATTCACCATTACAGCTACTCCTTTGACAGACAAAGATATATTTGGTTGGGAAACATCGCTGAATGCATCTTATTTAAAGAATAAGATAATCGATCTGGCAGGTAGTGATTTTATCGTTGGGGAGAATTATACAAGTATTGGCGGTGGTCCCATTCAAATTAAAAAAGTAGGGTATCCGATTGGTTCTTTCTATCTTTATGAATGGGCAAACTTTAATGACCAGGGCGCCAACTTGTATAAACATCAATCTAATGGAAGTTTGACAACCAATCCGGGTGCTGACGATCTGGTTACTAAAGGGCAGGCCGAGCCTAATTGGACTTTCGGATGGAATAATACATTTACTTGGAAAAACTGGACGCTCAATCTCTTCATCAATGCTGCATTAGGACAAGATAGACTGAATGTAAGCCGCTATGCGATGGGATCTATGACAGGTGTATATCGTTTCATCTCTTTATCTGATGCTTATTACAAAAGTTGGGATAAAGTAGCCAATAAAGCAGATGCTGTGTATGCAAGTCATAAAAATTCAGATAATAGAAACTATCCTGATTCCGATTTCTGGCTTGAAGATGCATCATTTGTGAAACTGAAAAATATAAGCCTTACGTATAATATTCCTAAGAAGATAACGAAAGTAGCCGATATTCAATTGTCGGTCAGTGCTCAAAACCTGTTTACATTAACGAAATACACAGGTATGGACCCAGAAGTGTACAGTGAATCCGATTACGGCTTTAATGGCGTAGATATGGGCTCTTATCCTGTTCCAAGAACTTTCACTTTTGGTATGAAACTTAACTTTTAATCTTTTAACTATACATGGATATGAAAACAATATATAGAATATTCAAATCTGTCGGACTAGCATTGATAGCACTTTGGATGGTGTCTTGCCAGGATTTACTGACAGAAGATCCTAAAGGGCAGTTGGCGGTAACTAATTTCTTCAATTCAAAAGGTGATCTGGACTTGGCTCTGAATGGAATGTATTCCAAAGTTGCGAGTGATATGTATGCAAATATTTGGGCAGGTTTCGAATCAGTGATGGGTGATGATATTTCTACACACCCTGCAGCTAATAAACAGGGGTTGCGTGAGGTAGATACTTATAATGTTTCGGACAATAACACTTGGGTGACTGAATTGTGGGGAGCTCGTTGGAGATTGGTAAAAGCTGCTAATTTCATTATAGATAATGCCGGACGAACTCCGGAGGTGAGCCAGGAAGAGAAAGATGCGGCCATTGGACAAGCTTATTATTGGCGCGCCTATTCTTATTTTTACTTTGTAATGGCTTGGGGAGAGGTACCTATGGTTGTGAAAGATGAAATCAATTACAACATGCCATTGGCAACCGTTCCTGAAATTTATGAACTGATTGTGTCTGACCTGAAAAAGGCAGAAACAATGGTCCCTGCCAATTATACTAAAGATCCCTACGCAAGAAATGGGGTAAACATTGCTGTTAGTCAAGGAGCTGTAAAAGCAACATTGGCTTATGTGTATATGGCAATGGCGGGATGGCCGTTGAACAAAGGAACAGAATATTATCAACTGGCCGCTGCAAAGGCAAAAGAAGTAATCGATGCTGCGAAGAAAGGTACTTACTACTACAAGCTATTACCTGATTACAAGCAAGTATATTCGATGGAGTATAATAAGAATAATCCAGAAGTGTTACTTGGTGTTTACTATAATTTAGGAATAGATGCACTTACCAATGCTCCTTTAGCCGATTTCCTGGCAGACTATGCTTATGGTGGCGGTGGTTGGGGAGATACGAACGGAGAAATTAAATTCTGGTATGATTTCCCGGAAGGCTCGCGCAAAGATGCATCTTATTTCCCGAAAATTATATTGAAGAATGAGACGAAGTTGCGTGATTGGTGGGAAGACCCCAATCCGGAAGCACCACGTGTAGTTGTTGCTCCCTGTTTCATGAAGAAAGTAGAAACGACTACTGGAGAAGAATTCGACTATACGAATCCGAAAATTTCGATGAATCAGAATGGAGAAAAGACGCATCAGATTATTCGCTTGGCAGAAGTATATTGCTGGTATGCCGAAGCTGTAGGTCGCTCAAAAACAGGTAGTATCACGGAAGCTGTCAACTTATTGAATGAGGTACGTAATCGTGCCAATGGATCTGTTGTTGCAGACCGGGATATTTATAAGACAACCATGTCGTATGATGATCTGGCAGAAGCTGCCTATAATGAACATGGCTGGGAAATAGCCGGATATTATTGGGGAAATATTGCCACCAGAGCAAGGGATATGTTTCGCATGAATCGTATTAAAGATCATTTTGAATACAGAAAATTGAATCCGGAGATTGAAGTGGCTCCTGGAGTCTTTAGGAAAGAAGCTGTTTCCGTATCTGGTACGTGGAATGACAGTAAGATGTATCTTCCCCGTCCTTTTGTAGACTCGTCTATTAATCCGAATTTGAAGAACTGAGTGAAACAATAAAAACAATCATTATGAAACTAAGATATTTATATTTAGCAATAGGTGTATTATGTAATGCCTCTTTAGTATCATGCGGCGATAGCTTCAAAGAGAAAACAGAGATTGTTGCATGCGGAATCTCCACAAATGCTTTAACATTCGGAGTCTCCTCTACTGAAGTTCAGACTGTAGATATTACGTCAGAAGCAGCTTGGGAAGTAGCAGTGGATCAGGCAGGTGGTAATTGGCTTACTGTTTCTCCTTTGGAAGGAACTGGTAATGGTACGCTAACAATTTCTGCTGATAAGAATAGCGGTCCAAAACGCAGTGCAACCTTGACCATAGCAGCGAAAGGTGCTGAACTTCGAACCATTACAATTATTCAGGATGGCTATAAAGGAACCATTTATAATTACGGTGACTTTACTGGATTGCAAAAAACAGGACTTGTGGCAGGGATCAATCCGATCACTATCGTAGACAATGACGAATGTGAAGATGGAAAAGCGTTAAGAATCTATACACGGCCAGGTAAAGAGTATGAAGGTACTAATGGAGATCGTTTCAAAGTGCAAACAACAACACAATTCGGATCAGGTCGTTATGAATGGAGGATATATGTCCCTAAATTCGGAATGAATGACCGAGCTAGTATTGGAGCATTCTTATATTTTGACGATGGGCATGAGTTGGATTTTGAAATTTGTTCCGGTACGGCTGCAGACCGTGCAGCACATAGTGCCGGACCAGATGATATGCTGTGTCTTGTGACTAGTCAGGCTAATCCTTTTTTCTCTGAGTTCACGCCTATCAAGGCTGAAGCTTGGCATACGTTTGTTTTGGATTTGAAGTTAGAGAATAAGAAATATCTGGCGGAGTGGTCGGTTGATGGTAAAGTTTTAAAGAGGGCACAATTAGATTATGGTGAAGAAGCTTATTTCCGTGCTATATCTAGTGTCGAGAATCTTTATGGTATGGGCGATCATGCGGCAACTCAAGAAAATTATGCCTTATTTGATTATCTTGAATATGTTCCTTATGATTATTCAATGAAGCCGATTGTTGAAGGTCAGCTTCCTCCCGAACCAGAGGGAACAACAGTGAAGTGGGATTTTGAGGAAGCAGGTTTTGTACCTGTTGGATGGACTAATAATGGAGGAACGATTGCAGATGGAAACTTGAATCTATCTAACGGGAATAACTTCGTTTATGGTCCGGAGATAGGAGCTGGAAAATATACATGGGAAATAGATGTTCCTTTGGTAGGGGTAGGTGAAAAATGGTTGGCAGGTGGTAATATCGCTGCAACTAACGCTGAAGAAAGATCATTCTCTATGTTTGTTTTCGCAGGTACTGAAAATGATCGTGCGGCTTGTACTATTCCTCCTGTTCCAGGTCAAATGCTGGTACGTTGTTATACAGAGTCTATGGGAGTTTACGGTGTACCTATTGATCCGGGTAAACATACTCTGACTATTGACCTCAGACTTAATGCAGATGGTGCATATTGGGCGACATGGATTATAGACGGTGAAGTGGCGAAAACATTCACTACCTGGTATACTCCGGCACAGTTCAAATTTGGATTCTCAATAATGACCTTTGCTGACGGCGGTGGCTGGCAAGGAGATAAGCCTACTGCAAAAACGTATACAGCTAAGTATGACTATATAGAATATAAGAAGTATAACTATGATGAAGAATAACAGTTTACTTTACATTCAATGAGGTATTTAAGTATAATTGGAACAGCTATATGCTGTGTAATGTTGGTAATGACGAGTGTTTCCTGCAAGCAGGAAGCACTCGCTTCCACCACTTTGGAGAAAAAAGTATTTCCTTGGTATGTCTATATAGATGGAAGCTCTTTTAAGGATATAGAACCAGTGAAAGAGATAATTAGTTCCATTAGCGTTTTCGGGAATCCTCCGAAATCATTTATCGATGAGTGTCATCAGAATCATATTGAAGTATATCAGGCTGTAGGTGGAAATGAAGAAACGATTGATACGCCACAGAAAAGAAAGGCACTTGTTGAGAAGTATGTAAGCGATTGCAATGCAAATGGATATGATGGAATAGATCTTGATCTCGAACATTTGCGTCCTGATATTCAGGATGCATATACCGAATTCCTGAAACTTGCTTCAAAAGAACTTCATGCTGTTGGAAAGAAATTAAGCCATTGCGTGAGTTTTTATCCGGCTTTGTATCAGGATAACGAAACTAAGATGTTTCACGATCCGGCAGTCTTGAATGCTACCTGTGATTTAGTGAGAGTGATGTGCTACGATATGTATTTTGCACCGGGAATAAATAAGCCCGAGCTCAAGCACAGAGATGATTGTATGGGCATTGGACCTACGTCCAACTATCCATGGACTAAAGAAGCGATGCTTTTCTGGATGAAACACATTCCGAGTGATAAATTAGTGATGGCACTGCCTGCTTATGCAAATGACTATGCTGTAACTGGTGACATTAAAGGAAGGCAGGTTTATCAATCTGTGCCTGACAGTATAAATGGAATTTTGCCTTCTTCTACTTGGTTATGTTACGAAAAGGTAAACATGTATCTGTATGATGGTACCGATGGTAATCGGCATATGTTTTATGCAAGTGATGCCAGAAGTACAGAAGCACTACTTGAACTAGCCGATGAACTGGGAATCTCTCAAATCGGTTTTTGGCACTTTAATAGCGTAGACCCGCAAATGTGGGATACTACCGCAAAGTGGAAAAAGAAATAATAAGATAATAAATCGACCTTGTAAATAATATAGCTTTGTTCTCATCCCCCCATTTAGAGAAAAGCTATTCTTGGCAATAAGAGGCCGCAAAGGTATGAATTCATATCTTTGTGGCTTTTTATTTTTTTCTTACCTTTGAGGGCTTAACATTAACCCCCAAAAATGAAAACATGAAAAAGATCTTTTTACTAATTTCCGTAATCCTATTTATTTTTCCGGTACAGGCCCAGCATACATTGAGACTGATGACTTATAATATTAAAAATGCGAACGGCATGGATGATATTTGTAATTTTCAACGGGTAGCCAATGTGATAAATAATGCTTCTCCTGATGTTGTGGCTATACAAGAGGTAGACAGTATGACCCGTCGGAGCGGACAGAAATATGTGCTGGGTGAGATAGCTGAACGTACACAGATGCATGCTTGTTTTGCACCTGCCATAAAGTTTGATGGAGGTAAATATGGAATCGGACTGCTGACAAAGCAAGTTCCGCTACGTTTACAAGCTATCCCTTTACCTGGTAGAGAAGAGGCCCGCATCTTGATTCTGGCAGAATTTGAGGATTATATTTATTGTTGTACTCATCTGTCATTAACGGAAGAAGATCGCATGAAGTCCCTGGAAATAGTGAAGTCATTTACTGCTTCCTATAAAAAGCCTCTTTTTCTGGCTGGGGACATGAATGCTGAACCGGAATCCGACTTTATAAAGGAGTTACAGAAAGACTTCCAGATACTCTCCAATCCTAAACAATCTACTTATCCGGCTCCTGATCCCAAGGAGACTATAGATTATATTACTGCATTGAAGTCAAATGCTAATGGCTTCGCTCTTATATCCTCTCAAGTGTTGGATGAACCGATGGCCTCCGATCATCGCCCTATCCTTGTAGAGCTGCGTACCGCTGAAAAGGCAGATAAAATATTCCGTACTAAACCTTATTTACAGAATCCCATAGGTAATGGTATGACAGTTATGTGGGAAACTACCGTTCCGGCATATTGTTGGGTGGAATATGGAACAGATACTACTCAATTGAAACGCGCTCGTACAATTGTTGACGGGCAGGTAGTCTGCAATAATAAACTACATAAAATACGTATCAACGATCTGATACCGGGACAGAAATATTATTACCGTGTATGTTCGCAAGAAATATTGCTTTATCAAGCATATAAGAAAGTATTCGGAAATACTGCCCAGTCAGATTTCTCTGAATTTACGCTTCCGGAAACGGATACAGATTCTTTCACTGCTATTGTTTTCAGTGATTTGCATCAGCATACAAAAACCTTTCGTGCTTTATGCAAACAGATACAGAATATCAACTATGACTTTGTAGTTTTCAATGGTGATTGTGTAGACGATCCTGTTGACCACGAACAGGCAACGACTTTTATTAGTGAACTTACCGAAGGTGTACGCAGTGATCGCATTCCAACTTTTTTTATGCGTGGCAATCATGAGATTCGCAATGCTTATTCTATCGGTCTGCGTGACCATTATGACTATGTAGGGGATAAGACCTATGGTTCTTTTAATTGGGGCGATACCCGTATTGTCATGCTTGATTGTGGAGAGGATAAGCTAGACTCTCACTGGGTGTATTACGATTTGAATGATTTCACACAGTTACGTAATGAACAAGTCGATTTTCTGAAAGAGGAGTTATCTGCCAAAGACTTCAAGAAAGCGAAGAAACGTGTTCTTATTCATCATATTCCGCTTTATGGTAATGATGGAAAGAATCTCTGTGCAGATCTATGGACTAAATTATTGGAAAAAGCACCTTTCAATGTGAGCCTGAATGCTCATACTCATACGTATGCCTATCATCCGAAAGGTGAGTTGGGAAACAATTACCCGGTCATTATTGGTGGAGGATATAAGATGGACAGCGCTACGGTGATGATTCTGGAAAAGAAGAAAGATGAATTGAGGATTAAGGTGTTGAATGTGAAAGGGGAGGTTTTGTTGGATATTACAGTTTAAAGTTAAAAAAAATGGAGATGTGTCAGACTTTTAGACACACCTCCATGAAATAATTATTTCATAAAATGTTATTCGGAGAAATATGTATAATAGAATTTCTCAATATCTCCGTCATAGTTCTTGCTTTCCTCTTTGATACAACTATTTTCATCATATTCGAATGTGTAAGTAGATGCAACGGAGGAATGCTGCCAGCCGCTACTCGTATGACAATTAGCTGAAGCTTTTCCAAAGAGGCCTGTTTCAACCAACCAACGGCTTGGACCACTACCTTCTGCATAAATACAATGTGCACCGCCAACATTAGGTACGGCAGAATAAGTCTGAACTTTGAACTGCTCTACTCCATCAGAGAATCTGGTCCATTGCGTAATATTGCCATTCTCTATTGTAATGTTAGATGCGATATTGCCATTCTTTTCAGCTTTTGTCATGTAGCCATTCTCGTCGTAAGTATATTCATATGTATTTGAACCGTCTACAAAGGTGGCGACATAGCCTTGGTCATTTAAAGTCATTGTATATGCGTTCTTACCTGTTACCGTAATATTGTTTCCTTCGTAAGCAAAGAGCCATTCTCTATCTAGTTCTCCTTCATATAATCTGTAGACACGTTTAACTGTACCGTTGTCATTATATTCATAATACCATTTATCCCAATCATCAGCAAAAGTAGCTATCCGGTAGACTGTTACTTCAGAAGTCGTTGTAAAAGTGATTTCTGCGTATTCTGAATCTTCAAAATAGATTGATCCGGTTTTTTGAGCTTTCACTTTGAATGTGTAACTTTTCTCCGGCTCTAGACCTGTCAGTTGAATGGTATTCTGGTCGGTACTTTGTTCACTACCGTTATTCAAACTATAAATATAAGCTGTTGCATTTCCTATAGCTTTCCATGTAATAACGGCCGAGCTTTCTTTTACATCAGGAACGGTGACTTCTGGTTTATCCAGCACATTTGTACTGGGATGATTGTCGTCATCACTACAAGCAATTGTACTTAGTACTACTGCCAGCATGGCTAATAAATAAAAATACTTTTTCATGTTGTTCTATTTAAGGTTAATAATTTAGTTTCCGGCAACTACTATCATTCCTAAGCCAATCAGGAAGAAGATAAACATCGAAGCCAGCAACTGATTAACAGATTTGGTTGATCCCTTAAATTCTTTCCAGATAAATACTCCCCAGATAGCAGCGATAAGCGGTGCGCCTTGTCCTAACGCATAAGATACCGCCGGACCAGCTTCCCCCGATGCAATATAGCTGAATGCGGAACCAAGTCCCCATATTGCTCCACCAAGCATTCCGCATATATGAGTTCTTGCATTTCCTTTAAAATACTCGGAATAGCTGACTTTTTCCCCGACAAAAGGATATTTCATTACTAATGTGTTGAAGATAAAGTTACTTAATAATACACCAATTGAAAAGACAAAGATGGCAGAATAAGGAGTCATCATTCCTATAGCGGGAGAATTGAAGTTTTCCACGTCCATACCTTTCACTACGAACCTGTAGAATAAAGACATCAATACACCGGCAATTAATGCAATGATAATTCCCTTTTTGTTGTTTTTCTTGCTCTCTTCACCCTTTTGCATCTTTCCGGAGGCCACTCCGTTACAAATGATAGCAATGACAATGAGAGCTACACCACCGAATAAAAGCATGGGATTGCCGGTAGGAATTCCCAGATAGTTGACAATCACCCCTAGTACCAATGCGATACCGACTCCTAAAGGAAATGCTACCGACATTCCTGCTAAAGAAATGGAGGCTGAAAGGAGAATGTTTGAAGCGTTAAATATCACACCACCCAAGATGACCCAGCCGATGCTGTCTCCTGATGCTTGTCCTAGATCTTCAAGGAACGGACGTCCAGTATCTCCGTGGCTACCCATCGTGAATCCCAATAAGATAGTGAACAACACCATTCCAATCACATAATCCCAATAAAAAAGTTCATAACGCCAATTCTTGGAAACCAGTTTTTGGGTATTACCCCAAGAACCCCAACAAATCATGGTTACGATGCAGAATATAACTGCTAATAAATAACTGTTTACTGTAAACATACTATTAGTATTTAATTGTTAAACATGGATTCTGTTATTTAAATAGATAATCCAATCTTCCCAATAAGTGAAAGCATTGGTTTCTTTATATTTCCTTGACCGGAACTCATGTTCCAGATTTGATGCTTCCAAAAGGATATGGATATTACTACTAAGACCATATTCCTTTGATTCGGGTAGTACTTCTATCCAGCATCTGGGATATCTTTTATGAGAGTTAACTGCTTTTATAAAATTGGGAGCGTCACTTTCATCACCAGTGGTATTTACACAGACTATACCGGTAAACAGGTTCTCTCTCCGAATGGTTTCTATGCTTTCTTTGATATGATTTTCCCAAGTGATTAGCGCCCTCATGCGTTGAGAACCTCTGATCCCGGAGCATTGTTTTTCCACATCGGAAATTGTTTTTGACAGATCTACATTCGCTTTTACGAAGCAGAGAACAGCAGGCCATGTTTTGTTGTTATTCACCAGTTGATGAAACTGACTGACGAGAGCCTTTTGTTGTTGCCCGTTAATTTCTCCCTGTACATAGATAATAGGATATTTTCTAATGCTTCCTTGAGCCTGTTCGGGATAATAAATCGTTGTATTACCCATTTTTATAAATGGAGTCTCATTCGGAAAGTTTCTCTCTCTATTTTTTTGTTGATTTTCATTAAAATGTCCGTTGATGAATCTGAATGCTTTTGGCAGTGCTGCATTCCAGCAGGTAAAATCATGCTCTCCTGAACGAACTTCCCATTCATGAGGTATTTTCTTCTCTAACAATAATCGGTGCAACTCTTCATTACTTTCGCATAGAGTACCTTCTTTATCTCCGATATCCAGCATGATGCCAAATTCTTTTAAATCGGAATTGCGAAGGGTAGAAAGAATGTGGTAGGGTGAATGTTGTTTATAATAACTGGTTAGGCGTTCATTACCTTTCTTTCCTACTCCTCCGAAAATCCGTCCCCATTGATTGTCCCATCCTATTTGTGGCCCCTCTTCTATATATTGTTTTTCTGTGCGGATAGATGGCGATAAAGCAACGACAGAGCCGAACAGGTTACGATTACGCAGGCTAACGGACAAGGCTCCGAATCCTCCCATAGAGAAACCGGCTATTGAACGTGCATTAGCGTTTTTGTGGGTACGATAGTTATTGTCAATGTAGGGAACCAGCTCTTTAGTGAAGAAAGTTTCATAAGGGAAACTGCCATCATAAGTATCACTGTAATAAGACAGATAACCGTCGGGAATGACTATGATGAAAGGTTGAATTTCTCCTTTTTTTATCATTTGGTACATAACACGGGCCACGTTGCCATATTCAAGCCAACTGGTATAATCGCCTCCTATTCCATGAAACATGTACAAGACGGGATATTCCATATCTGAATGCTCATAACCTTCCGGCAAGATGATAGAGTAGGAGACTTCTTTTTTTAAAGCCGGACTATAAATGCTCATCCCTTCTTTTTCTATGGGAAGTGCCCGAACTCCATCTATACTTGATAGGAACAGGATGATATATAGCAGTATCTTTCTCATATCATTTCTTTATTAACTGTTCACCAATATAATAACTCATTGAATAAATACCTGTTTGGGCAGACTGTGAACTATCCACTCCGTTTCTGACACGATATTGCACTGGAGCTTCCGCTTTCCGCAATCCATTGAATAGCGTGAACATACTGTTGTAGTTAGTGCCTTCGTCTGTTATATCCAGATAATAGATTTGGGCCTGATTCTCATCAGAAGGGTTGGCAATATCCGCATCTTCTGCGAAGAAGAAATGGATGGCAGGTGTATTACCTGTTGATTGATGGTATAAATAATCGGCGTCTGAACCGTATGCCAATCCTAATCTGAAATCTGCATTATTTTCAGTATGAATTGTTTTCTCCACTGCATTGGTGATAGCTGAAAAACTTATTCCATTTTGAATGATTTCCTTCACATCAAAACCGGCAATTATCATACGTTTGATTTGCATAAGAGAATCCAATGCTACGGCTACCTGTTCTGTTGTAAGGTTAGTATTGCCTTCTCCTTTACTATAATAAAGGACTTTGTAGGTTAAGGTAGAATTGTAATCGTCCGGTATGTATAGCTCGATATTGGAATTACCGACTTTAATGTTTTTAGTTGTAGAATGTAATTCCTCCGTAAACTGCTGCAGTGTTTCTTGCGGATAACTTTGTCCTTTGAATGAACGTTCGATAAAAGGTAGTGCTTCTTTCATGGATTCACGCCAATAACTGTCAGTATGAGCACCGTTCCGTACGCGATATTCGTGTTGGATATTTTTGTCCCGTAATAGAGAGTGTAATTCACCGTTACCTGCATATAATCTCTCTTCATCATCACCACAGTCTATATAATAACGTATGGCTTGAAATGTGGAGCTTGATTTATCTTTGAAAAAGTGCAGAGGACATTGGCTTTTATAATAGCTTG
The DNA here is from genome assembly GCF_025147085.1 of Bacteroides sp. D2. NCBI lineage: Bacteria > Pseudomonadati > Bacteroidota > Bacteroidia > Bacteroidales > Bacteroidaceae > Bacteroides > Bacteroides sp. D2. Next base: position 2,133,074 of record NZ_CP102261.1, read on the forward strand.
TCAATCTGCCGGTTCCTGCCTGACCACTTCCCCCGAAGTTGTTTCCCCATTGAAGATTCCAACCGTCTTGTGATAGGGAAATGTATTGTTCATCTGTATTTAGAGATGGGCTTAATCCTACTGACACAGAAAATGTTTCGGGATGTTGTGATGCGATGCTCAATGCTCCAAATCCTCCCATAGAGAATCCGGCAACAGCTCTTTCCGTCTTACTGGCTATTGTCCGGAATCGTTTGTCAATCAGGGGTACTAGTTCGTTAATGAACATATCCATATAGTTGAATTTTCCGTCATAACGGTTACAAAAATAAGAGTTGAAACCTTCCGGCATGATGTAAATCAATGGACGAACACTGCCATTGTTGGTTTGTGTATCGACTATGGTTTGAATATTCAATCCTGAAGGTCCCCATGAATTCTGGTTTCCTCCCCAACCATGCAGAAGGAAAACTACTCCATATTTAGCTGTGCTCTCCGATAGATATTCTTGAGGCAGTAATACTGAATATTTGATTTCTTGTCCTATTATTTTGCTATAAAAACTTTGGTCGGGATTATAACGTTTCGTGAACTGTTCCGGTGTTTCGGTTTGTTCATCTTCGGACGGGGGATTGTCATCGGACAAACATGATGACAATCCGTAGGAGAATAATAAGGCTAATAATATGAGTAGTTTTCTATTCATAGCTTTTTCTTTTATTGATAAGGATTGATAGGCTCTGCCGGTGTGGATGAATAAACCACCATGTCTTTACACTGAACAGCATATTTCTCGTTCGGGTTGATCCATTTGATGACCAGCTTGTGAGGTCCTTCCTCTAAATCGTAGTTATAGAAAATATCGTACTTTCTTTTTATATAGTCGTAAGGCATTTCTATCGTTTCTATTTTTTTTCCGTCGATATAAGCCTCTAAAATGGCGATGTAGTTATCATTATTATCTTTAATATCCTGTCTGATTAGTCCCATTAGAACAACGCCTTTGCCGTTGAATTCAAAGGTCTTTTCGGTACCAAGGTCATATTTGATGACTCTTCTTTCAGAAGGATATAGACCTTCGAACGAAACTTCCCATGCTACGGTCTTTGGCTTTTGGATTGTGGTGTAGTATTTATCTCCTTTCACTTTACCTCCATTTGCTTTTAGTACATCGCTCAATAATTTGAGATTGATATCATAAACAGAGCTTAAAGAGATGTCAGTATATGGAAATTTGATATTTTCACATCGTTCGAGTGCTGGTTTCCAGTATTCGGGGATAGCTTTGTAGCCTTGTATGACTCCAAGGATTCCTGCAGCAGTCGCCGGATTACAGTCGGAATCTTGCCCGCAGCGAGTTGCTATATCCATTGTTTTGAAAAAGTCACCATTACCATATAACAGTCCAATAACGCAGTAGGCTGCATTGATCGTGGCGTCAATATTAAATGCATTGAATACTCCTTCCGGACAGCCGATCTCAAAAGCATGACGGTTTTCTATTTCCAACCAGCATTTACGCCAATCATCCGGATATTGTTTCCAATACTTAATTACGTCTGTGATGCAACGGTGGAATTTGCTTTGTTCAGGAATAGTTTTGAGGGCTTCTGTAACAATGGTATAAATATCGTTGTTAACATAAGCCAGTGCATACATTGCTCCCATATATACACCTCCATACCATCCGTCGCCGTAGTTCATGATATGTCCTATCCTGTCGGAAAAATCAGATGCGGTATTTACCATTCCCGGGCATATCATTCCAATGAAGTCTGCTTCAATCTGGAAATCAATATCGTCAGCGTGCGGGTTGTTTTTCCAGTGCCCGGATGCTGGTGGCATAATGCCATGTAATATATTGTATCTAGCTGCCTGGTTGGCATGCCATAGTTTGTAATCTGCATTTGCAAAGGCTTTGGCGAATGACTCGGCAGGAGCATTTATTCCTTCTTTCTGCATAACTTCCAGAAAAGTGAGATCCATATATACATCATCATACAATCCGGGATCTTCTGCAAAGATGTCTTTGCAATAGTCGTCATACCAGATAATTGGAATTTTCTCATGGATAATCGCTCCTCTGTATTTGAACTCTGTGGGACCGCCATAAGTGCATCCGATTGTTTGTCCGGCCCAACCTCCTTTAATCTTGTCGAGCAGTACATCTTTGCTTATTTCAACTGTTTTTCCATATTCTATTTGTGCCGTTCCCGATATGGAGAAAGCAAATAGTAGAATCATGTTAATCAGGACTTTTTTCATCTTAACTTATTTATTAAAGTAAAATCTATCATGTTCTTTTTTCTCTGAATAATACATTATGTCGTTGATACGAATAATATAGTCTTTCTTACGGTTCAACCATTTCATTTTTACGTGGTGTCTTCCTTCTTTCATGAGGTATTTCCAGGCTGGTTCTACTTTCCGATCCGTGTTTTTCATGGGTAATGCTGCTACATGATCCAGTTCTCCATCTATCCATATTTCAACTTTAGCAACATAGGGATCATTAGGCTCTGCTAATCCAAAGACCTCGGAACCGATGTGGCGTGTAGATACACGATTGATGTAATCTGGAGTAATACTTCTTGTGCAGCATATATTTCCCCAGATAACAAATCCATTGCCATTGAAATCGAATTCGAACGTATCTGTCAGGAAACAGTCTTTGCGCTCCCTGTAAAGTGGGTAGGTATTTTCAAAGTTTTGTTCTAGAGGAAGGACGTCTGCTTTTCTGATTGGAATTTCTACTTCTCCACTAGATACAGTACCACCTGTTTTGACTATAAGCTGTTTGGCTTGTTCAAAACTCATGTTGTAGGCTTTAGCTAGGGACATATCGGTTCCTTCAAATGTGAACTCTTCTACTTCTTTCAGGGGATTCAGCCAGAATGAGGGGATGTTGTCATAGCCATACATGACCCCGAGTACACCGCTAACTGTAGATGGGTTACAGTCAGAGTCTTGTCCACAGCGTGCTGCAATATCGATGGAATTAGTAAAATCTCCTTGACCATAAAGCATAGCTAATGCCACGAAAGCGGAATTGAGCTTGGCGTCAATGTTAAAGTTAAGAAATACACCTTTCGGACATCCTACATCACAGTTCCATTTTTCTTGTAGAAAGTACCAACAATCTTTCCAGTTGTCCGGATGCAAAGAATGGAAATTGATTACATCCTGAATACATTGATGGAATGTGCTTTCTTTAGGAATGACAGAGATTGCGGTCCTTAGAATTGCTTCAGGGCTCTGTTCATAGAAAGCAGAACTGTAGAGAGCTGCTACGAAAGCACCACCACAAAAACCGTCACCACTATTCATGATGTGGCCTACTCTTGAAGCGATATCCAATGCCTCCGGTAGCATTGCTGGCGCCATCAGGCCGATAAAGTCCGCTTCAATTTGAAAGTCCAGATCGTCAGCATGCGGGTTATTCAACCAATGACCGGAAGCTGGTGGCATGATGCCCTGACGGATATTATATCTACCTGCTTGATTGGCATGAGCCAGGTGATAATCTGCGAATGCGAATCTTTTGGCAAGTTCTTCTTGTGAACAATCCAGACCGAGCTCATTGAACGCTTCAACAAATGTGCAATCATTATAAATATCGTCGAATAATCCGGGTTTCTTTTCCCACCAGTATTTTACGTAACCTTCCGCCCATGGGATTGGTTGGTAGTCTTGAATATAAGTTCCCGTGAACTTAAACTCTGTAGGTGCTCCGAAAACAACGCCAATGGTTTGTCCTGCCCATCCTCCTTTAATCTTATCTAAAAGTTCTTTATCAGATAATTTTAAAGTTTTTACAGGTTGGGCTTGTATGTTGAGAGCGAAAAGCCCTATAATACATATAGTAATTATTTTCTTCATTTTTCTCCTTCTTTATTTTTCATAAACTCCTAACTCGGTGATAGAGATGAATGATGATACATTTTTCGTGTATTTATGCCAGTGTTCCTGTACCTTGGTATCCATTAGTACACGTATTCCCTTGGTTTTGACTGCCGGAAATTCTAAAACATATTGTGCAAAGGGAGGCTGAAAAAATACAATATCAGTTTCAGGTAGTGTCGGAGTTGATTTGAATTTGCCTGTATCATACCAATGTCCGTCATTTCCAAGATACTGGATGCTTAGAGAAGTAAACCACCCTCCGAATTCCTCCAGGCAACCCATGTCCAAAACAACCATGTTGATAGTATGCTCCTCTTTCCAGCCATATCCGAAATAGTCTATTTTGGGCAGGTTGCTTTTGGCGGCCAATGAATAAAATACAGAGCCTACGCCATCTTTAACCCCATCGTTAATTACTTCCACATTGGTTGCGTACATCGGTTTTCCAAAAGTAATCCAACAAGAATCGAGAACTTCCTCGTTCAGTTTACGGATATTAGCGTAAATAGTGTCGGCTTTGGAGGCAATATTCTTAGTTTTTACCAATAACTCAAAGTCTTTAGTGATTGCGTTTTTGTTATTGGCACTTAACTGAAGGGTAATCGGGAATTTGCCAGCTTCTGTAGGAGTTCCTGCCAATTTACCATTCTGGAATGTAACCCCTGCCGGAAGTTTACCCTTTATCAAGTCCCATTTGAAATTAGCATTTGTCCTGCAGGCAAATGAATAATCCGTAGGCTGTCCGATTTCCAAATCCGGGTTCGGACCGACACAGAATTCCAAAGGAGGGATGAATTGTGCTTTTGGATTCACATATACCATGTCACCTTTTACTTTTCCTCCTTTTGCGCAAACTAGTTCGATTGCCTTGTTATAGGTCCGTTCAATCATGTCTTCAATAGAAGCGTCAGGCATATCAAATCGGGTGATGTTGATATATCGGTCGTTGAACGGCTTTTCCCATCCTTCGATAGGTTTAGTCAGGCTTTCGGGAAGTGACTTTGCACCGTACATTACTCCCAGAAGTCCGGAAATGGTAGCTGCTTGATTATCGCAGTCAAATCCCATTGCGCAACTTAAATCCAATGTTCGTTGGAAATCTCCTTCACCGTACAGCATAGCCAGAATTCCGCATAGTCCGTTCAGGTTAGCATTCCAGATTGTTTTTGTCATAGCCGGTTCATCTATGTAATATTTCTTGGCCATGATTTGACGTGCTTTTACCCAATCTTTAGGATATTTGTCATATAAGGCAATCATTTCTTTTACAGCTATTGCATATCTGTCATCAGCTGGCAGTTCTTTAAGGGCTCGTGTAATGAGCTTGCGGATATCTTTGCAGAAAAACGCATCAGCGTACATTGCACCATATAGGACAGTGGGAGATACAGCCCACGAATCACTTGTGATACGGGCTGCCCAGTCACTTTTTCCTGCAGCATACGAGATCATGCCTGGTGCTGTATACGCCCATATTTCATTAATCAATTGAGGATCGATTTGATACCAATGAGGATTCAGATTTTCGTCACCGGTGAACGGAGGGGTGAATCCAAGATGCATTAATCCGAGTGCTGCCCTATTAGCCAACCATACACGATCTCGGATATGATACATCCATCCTTCACGCATATTGGCATAAGTGGGTTCTACTCCATATTTCTCCATTAATAGTAAATAAATGTACTCAACATCAGTGTCATCATCAGAAAATGCACCGTTATATTTCTGCAACTTATCTATGTTCTTAGTGTAACCGAATGGAAATCTGGATTCGGGAGCGGGTTCATCTACAAATTTATTTTCAAAAGGAAGTCCATATATATTTCCTACCATTTGTCCGATCCAAGCTCCGGCTATTTTGTCTTTTAACTCTGCTTTTGAGATTTTCTGTGCAGAGATAAATAAGATGTTGGTAATTAATACAAGTAAAAAGATGATTGGTTTTTTCATATTTATCAGGATATTATGGTTAATAATCTTTGTTTTGAGATAATTTGGGGTTTGCATTTAGAATATCCGTAGGAATTGGGAATACATTTCTAAAAGTTTCTGAACTTTGGTCAGGATGCGCCCAATATTTCTTCAGATATTTTCCGAAACGTATCATGTCTTCATGGCGCCATCCTTCCCATGCCAATTCTCTGCCTCGTTCTGCATAAAGTTCATCAATCGTTAGCTCACTTGTGGTATATGCGTCGAGACCGGCTCTTGTACGAATCTTCTTGAAGTCTGCCAGTTGGATAGCCTCACTTGTCCTGTTTTGTCGTACCAAAGCCTCTACGTACATTAATACAACATCAGCATAACGGAAGATGGCAAAGTCGTTGTCCATACTAACTGTATATTCTTTTAAAGAGCCATCAGTCTGGTAATGCCATTTCCAGCAACGAGCACCGTCGTATGTCCCCCGTCCTCCGTTGCTATTGTAATATTTTTCTTCGGGGAATACTGGGGTATATTCGAAACCAAGATCCTTTCCGCTTAAGTCCACTTGAGGGCCGTATAACCAGCTTTGGCTTCTGCGGATGTCTTGTTCATCGTATGTTTGGAAAAAGTCCGGTTGGCAGAGAAAACCTGACCATGGAGCTGCCGGAATATTAAATGTTGCTTGTGAGGCAGCTTCCAGTGTCAACGTATGCAGATAAAATGAGTTACTGTCACCGCTAGTATATACTCTGTCATAAAGGATTACGAAGATATTTTCTTTAGAATCTTCGTTTTTAATGTCAAAGTTAGTAGAATAGGAGTCTTCAATGCTGTAAGCGCCTATATCTATAATATCTTTGCAGGCTTTTTCTGCTTTATCATACATTGGAGTGCCAAACCATGCTTCTGCATTTAGATACATTTTCGCAAGAATGCAATAGGCTGCAGCTTGTGTAGCCCGTCCATAATTAGTATCTGAAGGCTCTCTATCCAGAAACTCTATATTGTCATTAATTTCTTTTTCCAGATAGTTGAAAATATATTCTCTACTTTTTTGTTCCGGGTATCCGGTTTCTGTGTAGTCAGTTGTAAAAGGTACGTTTCCCCAGCAAGAAATGGCTTGATAATAGTAGAAAGCACGTAATATCTTCATTTCAGCTATAATCTTCTCTTTTCCTTCAAATTGGATAGGTGATAGTTCCGTTTCGTAAATAATTTCATTACATGCGGCAATACCATTAAATATCCAGTTCCAACCTCTTGTCAATAATTTATTTGCAGGTGGAATTTTATTCGTCTGGATTTCTTCATAACGTCCATTACTATACCAAGAACCACCACAAGCGGGAACGGCACATTCATCAGAAGCTTGTAAAAGTAATGTCCATAAACTTTGTTCGGAATTGTATCCTTGTAATTTCGTATATGCTCTACCTGCATTGGCTACTAACTCTTTTTCATTTTTAAAGAAGTCATTCATAGCTACTCCCGTGTAGACTGTTTCACCCAGATCGGTGCATCCGTATGATAATATACAGATAACGAAACTTAATATTATATTTGTCTTTTTCATGGTAATCTTTGTTTTTAGAATACTATATTAATTCCAAAAGTAAATTCGGTTGTACGTGGATAATAGCTTAAACTTTCCATGCCAGGTTCCAGTCCGGAAAGGGCAACTTCCGGGTCGACACCAGAATAACCGGTGATGCAAAATACATTCTGTGCAGTAAGAGACAGTCTTAGTCTTTTTATCATTTTGGATGTGAAATCCCAAGTATATCCAAAGGTAACATTATCCAGTTTTAAATAAGAAGCATCCTCTATATATTTGGAGGAATATTTATAGGTCGTACTTGTGAAATTCGTTTGAGATAACCAGTTAGATGAGATATTTCTAAGTCCGATGCTGCTTAGATTTTCATATTCCATCGCATAGTTGTTCAGAATTTCTCCGCCGATAGATGCACGTAGTGAGAAGCTCAAGTCGAATTTCTTATATCTGAAGGTATTACTCCAGCTAAGAGTGGCATCCGGATAAGCACAGCCAATTTTTTCCCATTGTTCTTCCGGTACGGAACCGTCCGCATTTTGTCCTAACAATACGTCTTTTCCATCTGTATCAGTTCCTAACCATATAGGGCCGTAGAAAGTACCCAATGACTGTCCTTCTATCAGACGTTGAGTGTAGCAGGCAGCACTTGTAGACCATCCCACCTTGTACGTTCCGTTAGTAAACTCGTCATTAGTGAATTTCACCAATTTGTTTTTATTGTGTGAAACGGTCAGTGAGGTATTCCATGTAAAGTCTCTAGTGTTAAAAGGTGTACCGGATATTGTTAATTCAACTCCTTCGTTAGTTACTTTTCCAACATTCGTAAACAGGGTATTATACACATAAGGAGGAGTCGGTACGATGTAGTCATACAACAAGTTAGAAGTAGTCCGTTTGTAATAATCGAAAGTGAATGAAAGGCGGTTATCAAACATTGTCATATCAACACCAACGTTGAACTCTGCTTTTTTCTCCCATTTTAGATCTGGATTTGCATTACTTGCAGGTTGATAAGTATTAATCCATTGGCCATTGTAATAGAATTTACCGGCTGTAGTCATCATCATCAAAGATTTGTAGTTTGAGAAATCTTGGTTACCGGTAACTCCGTATCCGGCTCTCAATTTTAAATCATCGATCCATTTGACATTCGAGAGGAATTTCTCTTTATTTATACGCCAACCTACGCTGACAGCCGGGAACCATCCCCACTTATTATTGTCACCGAAACGGCTGGAACCATCACGACGTAGTGAAGCTGACAAAAGATATTTATCATCGTAGTTGTACATAAAACGTCCGAAGAATCCGATATATGTATTATCTTCTTTATTGGATGACATACTGGCTTTGCCTTCAGTAAGATTTGTTCCTGTCCCGATGTTATGAGTCTGGTTGTCATCGAAGTCGAAACCGGAATTTGTCATGGATGCAGATGTGCTGTAAGTATACTGGTATGTATATCCGAGTAATGCCTGAATGGAATGTTTTCCGAAAATATTCGAGTAATTTAAAGTAGACTCATATTGTGTATCGTTTTCCTGATAGTTTTCAATATAGGCTTGCCCGTTTGTTCCTATTAAACTAGGATAATAATGTGTGTAATATTCACGTGTTTCATATTGTTCTTTGTCGTATGAAACAAAATTCTCCCATTTTAATCCTTTTATAGGCAATATGTTTAGAGTAGCACGGATATTTGCACCATAATTATCATTCTTACTTTCCATGTTCCTTTCGTTAATGATCGCTACCGGATTATAATATTCCATTGCTTTGATACGGCTATATCCTCCGGCATCCGGATCGCTGTCGTCATAAACAGGCTCTGTTGGATTATGGGTAAATGCCTGCATAAAAGCACTTGTAGAGGAAGGACTGTATTTGCGATGAATGATATTCAGGTTATAATCCAAATCGACCCATTTATCTAATAATGACTGGCGAATATTGGTACGTGCCATTAGTTTTTCGGAGCTATTATGCTTTTGCAAGCCATCGCTCTTTTCATAATTGAAAGATGTGTGATGTGAGAACTTCTCGGAACCTCCGGATATAGACAAGTTGTGCTTATGGCTGAACGGAGTTTGCGTAATTTCTTTAAACCAATCGGTATCACTGTCAAAGATATAACTTTCCAATTCTGGGCGATACTCCTTGATAACAGATTTGTATTCGCTTGCCGATAAAGGTTTTGCTCTGCGTGAAACGACTCCCACGGTGAGTTGTCCATCATAAGAAACTTCCGTTTTGCCACTTCTTGCACGTTTAGTTGTGACGATGATTACTCCATTCGTACCTCTTGTTCCATAAATAGCAGCTGCCGAACCATCTTTTAATACGTCTATAGATTCCACTTCCTGGAAGTTGATATTTCTGATATCTGCACCTGCCACCCCATCAATAATAATTAATGGACCTTGGCCTGCGGAAAGTGTGTTTGTTCCGCGAAGTAATACTTCATATTTGGCTGTCGGATCAGCACCGTTCGGGTTGATAATTTGTAATCCTGCCACTTTTCCTTGCAACATTCCCATAGCATTGGTGAATGTTCCGGGATTGAGGTCATCTTTCTTCATGCTGGTAACCGATCCTGTAAGCTCTTTCTTTGTGGTAGAGCCGTAGCCGATTACTACAACGTCATTAAGCACTTTCGAGTCTTCGCGCAGGTGTATTACAAGCTGTGTCTGATTTCCTACTTGTTGTTCAACAGTTGCATAACCTACATAAGATATAACCAATACATCAGAAGGATTCGCTTTTACATTGAAGGATCCATCAACTCCTGTAATAGAACCATTTGTTGTGCCTTTGACTAGGACACTAGCACCGATAATAGGTTCATTTGCTTCATCGAGGACTGTACCTCTTATTGCCTTTTGGGCAATAACGTCATTGCTCATCAAAGAGAATACTATTAACAACATACTTGTCAATAGACCGTGGATTGAACATTGTTTTATCATAATAACAGAATTAAGGATGATTATTGTATTTCTTTTCTCAAAGGTATAGATACTTGTGCTCCCATTCTGGTAACAGAAATAGAAGAGGCTTTACTTGCAAATATAATTGCATCTTTTAGATTTTTGCCCTCAGACAGAGCTACGCACAGTCCGCCGCAGAATGTATCTCCGGCAGCGGTTGTGTCTACTGCTTCTACTTTGAAGGCTGGAATGTGGGTAAACTTGTTATTTTCATAAGCGAGAGCTCCTTTGGCTCCCATCGTAATAATGACAGTTTTTATGCCTTTCGAACTAATATAACGAATCGCTTCTTTTGCCGATTCATCATCTGTAATGTGCATTCCCGAGATGATTTCAGCCTCTGTGACATTAGGAATAAGAATGTCGACATTGGCTAATAAATCGTCAGGTAGTTGTTGAGTAGGGGCAGGGGCGGGATTTAATATAACGGTAATTCCATCTTTTTTCGCCATTTTGGCTGCATAAGTGACACTCTCGATTGGAGTTTCCAACTGCATAATGACGATGGATGCCTGTTTGATGGTAGATTCTGCACGTTGTATGTCGTCAACCGATAAAGTCCCGTTGGCTCCGGAAGCAACAACAATGCAGTTTTCCCCTTTTTTGTCGACATTGATAAGAGCTACTCCTGATGGTTCCTGCGGGGTAATTCCTACATAAGTAGTGTCGATTCCTTCTTTGTGAAACATTTCCAAGGTTTCATTTCCGAAAATGTCATTTCCTATTTTACATATGAAAGTGACATCTCCTCCTAGTCTTGCAGCAGCTACAGCTTGGTTAGCTCCTTTGCCACCATGATTCATTAAGAAGTTTCCTCCCAGAATTGTTTCTCCTGGTTTTGGTAGACGGTCTGATTTGATAACCATATCCGTATTACTGCTACCTATCACTACGATTTTCTTCTTTGTGTCCATATAATGAGTATTAAGTATTAAGGCGAATTGAATCGCAAACGATGCGCAATCGTTTGCGCAAATATAGAAATTTTTTTCAAAACAAAATATTTTTCTTGCTTTTTTCTCAAATAAAATGTTATTTTTGCAAAAAACAACCAGTAATGAAGAAAACTCTGATTGATGTATCAAAGAAAACTGGGTACTCTATCTCTACGATTTCCAGAGTGTTAAATGGGAAATCAGAGAAATATAGGATCAGCCAGTCTGCTAAGGAGGTTATTTTGCAGTCCGTTAAAGAATTGGACTATCAGCCTGATATAGTTGCGCAAAGTTTGCGCAACAACACGACATATACTATAGGCCTTCTTGTACCGCACATAGATAATCCTTTTTTTGCCAATATAGCAAGTGTTGTCATCCGTGAAGCACAACGTTATAATTATACTGTTATGCTTATTGATACCCTGGAAGATCCTGTTCAGGAAAATAAGGCTATCGATTCGCTTCTATCGCGTAAGATAGACGGAATTATTTTGGTTCCAACCGGTGAAAACCCTTCTAAACTCGAGGAGATTAGTGCTAAAACTCCGATTGTGCTGATTGACCGCTATTTTGAGAAGCATAATTTGCCATACGTAGCTACTGATAATTATGTAGGGGCTTATCAGGCAACAAAATTATTATTAGAATCGGGGCATAGTAAGATTCTCTGTATTCAGGGACCAAGTATCTCTATAACAACTAAAGAACGTGTGCGCGGGTATGTTGATGCGCTTCGCGAAGCTGGTTATCAGGATAACGCAATGATAAGAGGAAATGAGTTCTCGATTCAGAATGGTTATATTGAGACTAAGTTGGCTCTGAACTCTACTACAAAACCTACTGCTATATTTGCGTTAAGTAGTACAATTCTTTTGGGAGCCGTCAAAGCATTAAATGAGCATAAAGTGAGAATTCCTCAAGATATGTCTATCATTTCGTTTGATGATAACTTATATCTGGACTATCTAAATCCTCCTATAACTCGTATTGCACAATCACTGGAGAATATTGGCATTATTGCTGTAAAAATGTTGATGCAGAAGATTTTGGAAGAAACTGAACTACATTCGGAGATTCTTTTGAAACCTAATATTATAAAACGGGATTCGATAAAGGTGTTAACTGATAGAAAGTAGTATTTTAGATAATAGAAAAAATCGGGCTTGAACAATGTCAAACCCGATTTTTTACATATTAATACCGTTTCTTATGCTGCCGGATCCGGTGCTTCTCCGCTACCACCTCCTTCTCCTTTATCGTCTCCCTTTCCATCATCAGGCGTGGGAGAACTGTTGGTTTTAGAACTATCCAATTTCTGGATACTTATTGATTTTATCATGCCTTTAAACATGCTTCCAGGAGTGAAAATTATTTTACGGTTCTTTAGGGCGTCCGTAGTCACTCCTTTTTCATCATCCTGACTTTTGCATCCGAATGAAGGACGAAATGTTCCGAATTCTCCAAGGCTTACCGAAGCCCCGATTTCCATATAGGTTATCAGCGAATCTATCAATCCGTCGAGTACTGATTTTACAGTACCGCGTGGAACGAACCCTACTTTTGTTACCTGGTCACATAGCATTTTAAAATCAACAGTAACCGCGTTGAATGGTCTTGCTACATATTTTTCAGCTTTTTCCTTATCAAAGCCAAAGGTTGTTTTCTTGACTACATATTTCAGTGCCATAATTTTTAATAGTTTTAATCGTTAGTAAATCTAGTTATTATTTTGTGATCACGTTGCAAAGATATGGTATCGGAATTTGCTGTGCAAGCGATTTTGAAGAAGTGCGTTAATAAAATAATTAATATTGAGACAATAGACTGTTATATAGCTGCTTATACGTTTCTTAATATTTACATCATCGCAGCCGCATCTATAAATAGATACTTTTTGCTTGTTTTTTCTAAAAGGCTTAATATAAGATCAATGATAGGTTAGGGCTGCGGTTCATTTTTCATTATTCTGCAACAGCATTGATTGAAAATTGGAATCGTGTGATAGGTAAGCAGAGTATGGTCTTGGCTTCGTCAATGCACCACCCTAAACCATCCTATTTTCCATCGGTTAGTGTTATTGAATAAATATCTCACCTGAATAGTTCATTATAAAAGAATAATGCTTACCTTTAGCAACAATAAAACAGAACTAACACGAGGTTACCCCCCCCCGAAATTTAATAATATGAGAAAGATTATTATAGTAAGTGCTATATCAATGGTCATTTTTTCCTGTTGTATCGGTGTTTCTTCTAATACTGATAAAGATAAGAAATATCTATATATAGAAGCGACAGGAACTAATTCTCATGGTGATTATAGTGCTAAGATAGACACCCTTGAAATAATGGAGAAGAACGATTCACTGGCATATTTGAAAGCTTTTGAAGAATTATGTGTATCACAACGGGCGAGTGCTTTAGTAGTTGAAATAATGAAGGAAAAAATGGGAGATCGTTTTGATGAGTATGAGGAGGTTCATGATTTCCGATTATTGAATGAGAAATTAGAGGAAGTGGACCGGACTATAGTTCCCGATAGCGTCTTGGCAGAAATAGCCCAGAGCATTTTCTCATTAAAATTGGAAAAATAGTTACCTGGCACTTTATCATTATTAGTTAAGAGTTAATTATCCTGATATTATTAACATATAGACATTATGAAATACGACGTTTTTATATCTTATTCCAGTAAAGACAGTGGGGTTGCATTTGATGTATGTGCCATGTTAGAAGCAGCCGGTCTAACTTGTTGGATTGCTCCCAGGAATGTATATGGTGGTAAGTCATATGCACGGGAAATAATTGAAGCGATAACCGAATCACAGATCGTGCTTTTTATCTTTTCGAGTTATTCTAACTGCTCTTCCCATGTAGAAAGTGAAATAGATATAGCTTTCAACCAGGAGAAAGTTATCATTCCTTTTAGGATAGAGGAAGTAAAGATGTCTCCGGAACTTACTTACTATATTAATAAGAAACATCATATTGATGGAATCCCAGAGCCAGCTCTATCATTCGATATTTTAAAAGAAAGTGTGTTGAATAATATTCCCCGGCTTCAAAAGGAACTGGATAAAGAAAGAGCTTATAAATTGTTGAGAGAAGATTTAGGTGATTTTGATATTGAATTTTTAAAAAGTGTCTTGCAGAATAGTAGAAACAATAGAGCTGATCCAAGAAATGTTAATTGTGAAGATAATGTGGCCGAGAACGAATTTAATATATTGCAAAATGCCGCAGGAGAACTATGTCTTTTAATCAGATCCCGGAATGGAAGACCTAGAAAACCATGTTTTATTTGCGATAATTCAAACTTTACTATATTATTCCGGAATAATTCGTCTGCTGTATTTTTAGAAGATATTAATCCTGTAGCTGTTGAAGCTCTCAATAAAGTGAATCAGATGTTGGTCGTGGAACTTAATAATGACGAAGTAGTTAGAGAATATGTTGTACCGATAGTTCTGATTGAGGGATTAACATCATATTTGCAAGATGATGCTATATATGATAAAGATAGCGGTATTCAGGGAACTTTAGACCGTGTATTGAGTCACAAGCAGCAAACATTGTTAAGGAAGCTGTACTGTAACTGGAGAGAGAATTAAAAAGTATAACTAACAATGGAATAAAATTAGGAGAGTAGGCTGCTGCTTTATTTATTACTCAAGAAAAAGTATTTTTCTACCCGAAGGTACCAAAGGTAGCAACGTGGATTGTAGGCTTACCTTCTTCCGCGACAAGGGCGACAAACAACTTGCCGACAAACAGGTTACCGAACTCGCCACCAAAGACAGAACGCCTCTTATCAAAGGCTTCTCCGTAAGAAACTGTCAGATGATAGTTCAGTTCTATAATGAATATAGTCAACAACTTACAAATACGCAACAACCTGTTTTGCATTTGCAGTTAGTTTTCATGACATTGTCGGTTAAACAACTAAGCTGGTCACACAATGTTATTCTGATGCAAAAGGCAAAAGACCTCAAGGCCCGGTATTGGTATATGATACAGTGCCTCAAAACAGTTGGGACGTACCTTCTCACCGCCAGCCCGTTATCTAGCAGTATATCTGCAATCCCTTGACTGTAGACGACGATCACCCCGTCCGTTTCCGCTTTCACCGGAGCGTCACGAACTCACGTTCCTTTTATCCGTTTTTTCTTTTTCTTTCGTTCATCCATCGCTTTCCACAGGTTGCCCGGCATATCGCCCAGATATTTCTTGCAGAATCCGTTGAAGTGCTGTACAGTTAACGACATCTCCGACACAGTCTTCAGAAAATGGCTCAAACAGTACGATGAGGGCGGTCTTGAAGCTTTGGTACGTGCTGACGCAGAGATAAAGGATGTACTTCCTGAGGGTATTGACCGCACGGAGGAATTCTATAAACGAGAAATCTTACGCTTGTGTATAGAGAATGAACGTCTAAAAAAAATTATGCGGTGCGGACGAACGAGGTTGGGCAAACGGAGTATGTTTGTTTAAAAACGAAGAATTCAAAATAGTCGACATGCTGTCAAGAGATTTTGCAATAACGGATATTTGCGCCATGATGGGCGTAAGCCGTGCAGGTTACTATAAATGGAAGCGTCGTGATCCCTCTACGCGTGACCTTAATAGGGAAACGATGGTGGAGTTCGTTGAGCAGATGCACTCGGAACATTCTACCCATGGATACCGTTGGGTGGTAGCTTTCATACGTAATGAGCTTCGAGCCACCGTTAGTGACAACTTTGTCTACAAGTGTTTTCGTTATCTTGGTATTCAGTCGGAAACACGTCCTTGTTTTGCCATAGGCTATGATACTCCAGTGAACTATCATCTGATTTCATGAAGGGTGTAAATACTTGAAGAACTTTCATATTGGAACAGACTATCCTATTTTCTTTGTTTTTCTATTTCTTTAAATATACCACCGTCTTACCTCCACCATATTTTCGTATAATTCCCTCTTCTAAATAGGTATTTAACAGTATAGTTGCCTTGTATCGGCTTATGCCGGCTAGTCTCGTGAAATCGACACAAGTGATGCAACCTTGTTCATCCAGATGTTGCATAAGGATGCTAAGGCATTTGTCTTCATCGGGATTGCCATTGCTTCGGTAAGGTGATTCCATGCGTTCCAACGGTAATGGCTCCATGTTCTCACGGAATTTTTTGTTGATGCGCAGGTTTACTTTATTCAGGTGGATGGAAGGAGAGCGGATTTCTTTCTTCTCCATTACCGGATGGTCGCATTTCAGCGATAAGGAGAAATAACCTAATTCTCCGACTTCCACAATCCAGCCTTGTTTCAACCAATGTTGTAACTCATCGGTGACTGCTTGCAAGCATCCTTCAATGGTAGCCTGACTGAAGGCGTTGCTTTTAGATACTAATTCTATAAACTTCTTAGCATCAAGAGTTCCTGATGGAATCACTCGTGCGTGAAGTGGTTGCTGCTCATCCTTTTTTTGTGGGTTGCCACTGGCATAAAGATCATAATAAACACTCATGTCTTATTTTGTTTTTAGTTATTCAGTAAATATTGTCTCCGGCTACATGATTTTATTCGTTTGACTATAGTCATTTAAATCGTTGACTATAGTGCTTCTTTTATTCGACTATAGTCTATCGAAAGAAACACTATAGTCAAATGAATTAATTCGTGCACTCAAAGGTATTAATTATTTCAGGTAAAGACACTAATTTATGCATTAAATGAGAAAATATTATCTACCCCTTTCTATTTTTGCTATTAAAAACGATACCTTTGAAGTGTTTTCTTTCTTTTTTATCAAGTATGGATTGATTTCCGGTAAATTTTCTCATATATTTCAAATTAATATTCATTAACTTATTTGCCGTAATACTTTTTAATACCTCTTGTGTATTAGCTAATAGATATTGAACTATTAACTTTAAAGACTAATATTATGGAAAAAGATTCTCCTTTTTCATCCACCGGCAGAAGGTGTATTGTAACCCTAATGTGCATATTTGTCACTGCTTTTGTTTATGCACAACAGCAAAAAATATCGGTTAGTATCAAAGAGCTTCCTCTTAAAGAAGCTATCAGTCAGATAGCAGAGAAGGCATCGATGAATGTAGCCTATAGTAAAGAATTTGTGGATACGAGTAGGAAAGTGTCATTGGAGGTAAAAGACACAGATGTAAACAAAGCACTAACTCTTTTGCTAAAAGGGACTAACATTGGGTTCCGTTTCCTGGATGACAGTATTTTATTTTATAATAAAGAATATCAAAATAAAACTGAACCTGTTGATTCACAAGGAGAGAAGAAGGAACTGTATGTGAAAGGTAAAGTTACTGACGAGAATACGGAACCGATCATCGGAGCCACCGTATCGGTAAAGGGATCGACTACGGGTACAATCACCGATATCAATGGTCAGTATTCCATCAAGGTACCTTATGGAAGTACACTTCGGTACTCATACGTCGGCTACCGTGAAGAAAGCGTCATAGCGAAAGCAACGACAGTAAACGTAGTGATGAAAGAAAATGCTGTCAGCCTGGAAGATGTAGTAGTTGTAGGCTATGGCGTGCAAAAGAAAGTGAATGTAACAGGTGCCGTATCTATGGTTAAAGCGGAGGCTATTGAGAACAGGCCTATAACTAACGTAACTACGGGGCTGCAAGGATTGTTACCTGGAGTTAGTATCGTTTCTTCTTCGGGGCAGCCGGGTGCTGTGCCCAGTATCAACATTCGTGGTACGGGAACTATTAACAGTAGTACAGCACCTTTGATCTTGATTGATGGAGTAGCCGGGGGAGACATCAACTTATTGAATCCTTCGGACATCGAAAGCGTATCCGTACTGAAAGATGCCGCCTCATCGGCCATTTATGGAGCACGTGCCGCTAACGGTGTTATTCTTGTAACGACTAAAAAAGGAGAAAAGAAAGAGAGCGTAGTATTTCAATATAACGGATATGCCGGATTCCAGACTCCCACAGCATTGCCCGAACTTGTTAACGGAAGGGAATACATGGAACTCTCCAACGAAGCCATGAGTGCTGCCGGATTTTCCAAGCCCTATACACAAGAGGCTTTCGATAAATATGATTCGGGACTGTATCCCAACGAATATTCCAATACTGACTGGATTGACGAAATATACAAAAGCCGGGCTTTTCAGACGGGGCATAATGTGAGTGCACGGGGTGGAAGCGAGAAAACCGGATTTTTTATGTCGTATGGTTTCCTGGATCAGGATGGGCTGGTTGTAGGTGACGGATATAGTTCAAAAAGACACAATGCGCGTATCAGTGTAAACACGGAGGTGTATGATCGTCTGAAACTGACCGGACAGATGAGCTATGTCGATTTCTATAAAAAGGACTTAGGTTATAGCGGCACATCAGGAGTATTCCGCCTGTCACAGCGTATGTCTCCGTTACTTCCCGTCATGTGGCAAATTCCTGACGAGAATGGCCGGATGGTAGATAGTGAGAACTGGTCGTACGGTTCGGTGCGTAACCCCTTGCAGGTAGCCTATGAGTCGGGAATGGAAGAACGGAAAACACGTGTGCTCAATGGTATTTTCAATGCAGATCTCAAAATTATAGACGGACTGAATGTCGGTATGCAGTACTCTGCAAATATATATACCCGCCAGGTGGATGAGTTTAACCCGAAGATGTTGTCTTATTACTCGGACGGTAGCCCGTTGAAAGCAAATGAAGATGCCAAGGACTATATCTCACAAAGCCATCTTGACGTTATGACCCAAACGTTGCAATTCACCCTGAACTTTAATAAAACCATAGGGCGCCACGAGTTGGGAGCATTGATGGGATTTTCGCAAGAGTGGGAAAACAGAAGCACATTGGGTGCTACACGTGATAATGTGATGGTTGAGGATATTCACGTTATTAGTGCCGGAATGATTAATTTTATGAATAGCGGAACAAAAGACGAGTGGGCTTTACGTTCTTACTTTGGTCGTGTCAACTATGCTTTTGACGGTAAATACCTGTTTGAAGCTAACCTGCGTGCCGACGGAACTTCAAGATTTGCCAAGGGCAATCGTTGGGGATATTTTCCATCATTCTCGGCAGGATGGAACTTCTCACGTGAAAAATTCATGGAGTTCGCTACTTCGGTATTGAGCTCGGGTAAGCTGCGTGCTTCCTGGGGTGAGTTGGGAAATCAAAACATTCCCGGTAATTACTACCCCTACTTGTCACCTATCATAACCGAGGAGTCTTATCCTATCGGAGCTTCTAATACACCTGTTATGGGACTTTGGCAAAACAAAATCGGTAATCCCGACATCAAGTGGGAAACCATCCGCATGCTTAATTTCGGAGTAGACCTTAGTTTTTTGAACAATAGACTGAATGTGGACTTTGATTGGTATAAGAAAGAAAATATTGATGCATTGGTTCGTCCCGATGTTCCGGCTATTGTCGGGGTTTCCAGTAGTAACGTAGGTTATGTCAATCTTGGTAAGATTGATGTCAAAGGATGGGAACTTAATCTGTCATGGCGTGATAAGATCGGAAGTGTAAATTACAATCTCGGGTTCAATCTGTCGGACGCCCGTAATAAGATTACCGATTTGGGTGGAACTCCGGAGTCGCTGACCAGTACGGCTTCCGGTTCGTATCGTCGGGTAGGTGATCCGATAGGTGCTTTCTATGGTTATCTGACTGATGGGCTGGCGCAAGTGTATGACTTCGAATCGGTGAATACAACTACAGGTAAGTACCAGAAACCAAAATTTCCTCTTGTTGCATCACAAAACGGCATTGTACAGCCCGGAGATATTAAGTATCGGGACATCAGTGGTCCTGACGGCGCTCCCGATGGGGTAATTGATGACTACGACAAAGTGGTGTTTGGCGAGAAAGAGCCCCATTACACTTATGCAATCAAGGGTGGTTTGGAATGGAAAGGCATTGATTTCAGTTTCTATTTGCAAGGCGTAGGCAAAGTTGCCGGTTACCTTGAGGATGAGGCTCGGCATGCGTTTATCAATGACTACTCAATCCCTAAAAAAGAGCATCTTGACAGATGGACGCCTATGAATCCAAATGCTTCTTATCCCAGACTTTATCAGTCGCAGGAGCACAACAGACTCTTCAGTGACTACTGGAAAGAGGATGCATCGTACTTGCGCCTGAAGAATATTCAGATAGGTTATCGTTTCCCTGCCCGAATGGTGGCACCTCTTGGCATTAATAGTCTTAGAGTATATGCTTCGGCAGATAACTTGTTTACTAAAACCGATTACTTCGGAGCTTATGACCCTGAAGTGAGGACCACCAGCGGAGATGTCTATCCGCAAGTAAAAACCTATGTTTTTGGATTATCAATAACATTCTAACCTATTAAACGACTATAAAGATGAAATACTCAAAATACTTTTTAATCATTGCTTTATTTGGTATAGTTACCTCATGTAGCGATTTTCTGGATAGAACGAACCCTAACGAGCCGGACAATGTAACATTCTGGGTGAATGAAGATCAGCTTAAAAATGCCTTGCCTCCCTGTTACGAAGCTTTGCAAAAAGACTATCTCGTGAATTGGAGCGAATCGACGGCCGAAACTGTTATGTGGGGGAATATTACTAGTGGACTAAGTAAGGTTTCCGGAGGCAAGCACTCTTATACTGACGGCTTCCCCTTCACTACCTATTGGACAGGAGCATATAGCTATATTTATCGCTGCAATAATTTTCTGGACAACTATAATAAAGCGCAGGTAGCTCAAAATAAGAAGGACGTTTATGCCGCAGAAGTAAAAACCATCCGGGCGCTTATGTACTTTTACCTCACGGTGTTTTGGGGTGATGTACCTTGGGTAGGAGAAGTCATCCAGCCCGAAGATGCATATATCGAACGTACTCCCAGAGAGAAAGTCATTGACCAGCTCGTCGAGGATTTGAAATGGGCGGCAGAGCGCATGCCTGAAGAAAGGTATACAGGCGACAAACTGGGAAGACTCGACCGCTGGGGCGCTTTAGCCATATTGGCACGTATTGCCTTGCAAAACGAAAGATGGGAACTGGCTGCAAAAACGAGTGAATATATCATCGAAAACAGTCCCTATGGCCTGTATGAATACGAAAAACTATTTCATCACGAAGGGGATGTCGAGAATGATCCGAAAAATATCGAAGCCATCGTATATAGCCTTTTTGTACCCGAAATCCGTACACAAAGTCTGCCCAATGAAACTTGCAGTCCGACGGACTATATACGCCTCAATCCAACGAAGTCGTTAGTGGATGCTTATCTGTGTACAGACGGTAAACCGGCAAAAACCGGATTGGAATATTATAAAAAGACCGGTGTGCAGACCTCATCGTTATACAAGTCGCCTGAAGAGCATTATGTGGATTATTTCCAGAACAGAGATCCTAGAATGAAGATGACTTTATATGCTCCGGGTGACAAATGGCCGGGAGGAGATGACGGTGATCCTGATACGGATAAGGCCAACGAGATATTTAATCTGCCTCGTTTTGCTTCATTGCAAGATAATAACCGTGTGGGGGCAAATAGCCGTACAGGTTTCTATCTGAAGAAGTATAACGATATTGATTTGGCCGGCTCAAGTGTGGGTGGACATGGGAATCTCAATGTCATCCGCTTTGCCGAAATCTTGCTGATTTATGCCGAAGCCACTTTCGAACTACAAGGCAAGAAACTGACACAAACACAGATTGATTACTCCATCAACAGGCTTAGAGATCGTGTGAATATGCATCGTATGAACCTTGACGAGCTTAGCGCATGGGGGATGGATCTCGAAACCGAATTGAGAAGAGAACGTCGCATTGAGTTGGCAGGTGAAGGAACAAGATACGCCGATGTGATGCGCTGGCGTGAAGGCGAACTTCGCTTTGGACGTGCCATCACCGGTCCCAGCCTGAAAGTTTGTATGAACGATTTGGGTGCCAACCCATATCCCGATACCGGAGTAGATGAGTTTGGTGATGTTATCTACGAAAAGTCTACCGCGGAAGGCGGCGCGCGTTACTTCGACGCAACGAAACATTATTTGTGGCCCGTGCCTAATCCCGAGCGTCAGAAGAACCCTCTGTTAGGACAAAATCCGGGCTGGGAAAAGTAATCATTTAAAAATAGAAACCATGTATTCAATGAAGAAATACTTATTATTGTTTTTATGCCTGACTTTGGGTGTTGCCTATGCGCAAGATACTCTACGGGTGCGGGTAATGACCTATAATTTAAGATTTGGCGAACTGGCATCTTTAGAGGAACTTGCTCATCACATCAAATCCTTCAAGCCTGATTTTGTGGCGCTTCAGGAAGTGGATAGCAAAACAGACCGTAAGCGTACCCCGCATCAGAAGGGGAAGGATTTTATATCCGAACTTGCCTATCATACAGGGATGTTTGGGCTTTACGGAAAAACGATTGACTATTCTACCGGTTATTACGGTATTGGGATGTTAAGTAAATATCCATATATTTCTGTCCAAAAGATAATGCTGCCCCATCCGGTCAAAGAGCATGAGAGACGGGCCATGCTGGAGGGATTATTCGAAATGGGTAATGATACCATTGTTTTTACCTCTACGCATCTGGACGTCAACTCTCAAGAAACACGGGCGGAGCAAATAAAATTTATTACCGGGCATTTCAAAAATTATAAATATCCTGTAATTTTGGGAGGTGATTTCAACGCGCGTCATTACTCGGAGGTAATACGTGGTATGGATAGTTGGTTTGCTGCAAGCAACGATGATTTTGGAATGCCGGCATGGAAGCCTGTGATTAAGATCGATTACTTGTTTGCTTACCCGCAAAAAGGATGGCGTGTGATTAGTACACAAACTGTTCAGTCGCTTTTGTCAGACCATTTACCGATTATTACGGAACTGGAATATGTGAAAGAAGCATCGAAGAAAAAATATTGATACTCACTTATAACATTTATGATTTTCTATGATACATACAATAATCAAGTATTTACTGATTTCAGCAACGCTTTTTTTCTGCTCATGCCACAAGCCTAAGACGGATATTATCACCCCCGCCAAACAGTTAATAGAACGTCAGATTGGGGAAAGAGCACAGTCTATCCACTTTGAATATATCGAACCATCCGAAGGTAAAGATATATTCGAAGTGATAGCAAGCGACGGCCGGCTTACCCTAAGGGGAAGCAGCTCCGTTGCTATCTGTTACGCTTTTCATACGTACATGAAAGAGGCCTGCAAGAGTATGAAAACATGGAGCGGTGAACACATAACGTCGGTGATGCCGTGGCCCGATTATGAATTGTATGAACAGATGTCCCCTTATGAGTTGCGCTATTTCCTTAATGTTTGTACATTCGGCTACACTACTCCTTACTGGGACTGGGAGCGTTGGGAAAAGGAAATTGACAGGATGGCTCTTTATGGTGTAAATATGCCCTTGGCTACCGTGGCCAGCGAAGCCATTGCGGAACGGGTATGGCTGCGTATGGGATTGAACAAAGAAGAAATCCGTGAGTTTTTCACTGCCCCTGCACACCTTCCCTGGCATCGCATGGGCAATCTGAACAAGTGGGACGGTCCTTTATCTGATGCCTGGCAACAGAACCAAATCGCTTTGCAGCATCAAATCCTGACCCGTATGCGCGAGTTGGGTATGCAGCCCATAGCACCCGCGTTTGCAGGTTTCGTGCCGGAAGGATTCGTCCAGAAACATCCCGACACACAATTCCGGCACATGCGGTGGGGTGGTTTTGATGAAGAGTACAACGCCTATGTATTGCCACCGGATTCACCTTTTTTCGAAGAGATAGGCAAACTGTTTGTCGAAGAGTGGGAAAAAGAGTTTGGAGAAAATACGTATTATCTCTCGGATAGTTTTAATGAGATGGAACTGCCTATCGATAAAGAAGATAAAGAAGCGAAATATAAGTTATTGGCCGAGTATGGAGAAACGATCTATAAATCAATTACAGCCGGAAACCCGGATGCCGTTTGGGTTACACAGGGATGGACATTCGGATATCAACATTCATTCTGGGATAAAGAATCACTTAAAGCCTTGTTAAGCAATGTACCTGATGATAAAATGATTATCATTGATTTGGGCAATGATTATCCGAAATGGGTGTGGAACACCGAGCAAACATGGAAAGTACATGATGGGTTTTACGGAAAGAAATGGATATTCAGCTATGTACCCAACTTTGGTGGGAAAAACACCATGACAGGAGACTTGGACATGTATGCTAGTTCCTCGGTCAAAGCATTACGTGCCGCAAATAAAGGTAACTTGATTGGGTTCGGTTCTGCCCCTGAAGGACTCGAAAACAATGAGGTTGTTTACGAACTGTTAGCCGATATGGGATGGTCATCAGATAGTATCGACCTGGACGATTGGATGAAGATATACTGCGAGGCCCGTTATGGAGGATATCCCGATGCCATGGAGGAAGCTTGGAAGCTTTTTCGGAAAACAGCATATAGTTCTTTATATTCATACCCCCGTTTTACCTGGCAAACTGTAGTACCCGATCAACGGCGGATCAGTAAAATCGACCTTAGTGATGATTACTTGCAGGCTATACGTTTGTATGCTAGTTGCGCTGACGAACTGAAAGGCTCTGAATTATACAGAAACGACCTCATAGAGTTTGTTTCGTATTATGTAGCGGCTAAAGCTGAAAATTTTTATAAGCAGGCCCTGAAAGATGATTCGGAGAATCGTGTTCTCGCAGCGCAACGTAATCTGCAACAAACTGTTGATTTGTTGATGGACGTTGACAGGCTATTGGCTTCTCATCCTTTATATCGATTAGAAGAATGGGTGGAACTTGCGCGCAATAGCGGAACAACTCTTCAGGAAAAAGATGCTTATGAAGCAAATGCCAAACGCTTGATTACAAGTTGGGGGGGTATTCAGGAAGATTATGCTGCCCGTTTCTGGAGCGGGCTGATAAAAGACTACTATATCCCTCGTATACAGCTCTATTTCACAAAAGACCGGAATAAAATCCGAGAATGGGAGGAGCAATGGATTACATCTCCCTGGAGCAACAGTACGACTCCGTTTGATGACCCGGTCAAGGCTGCATTGAATTTAATAGAGAAAACAAATAAGTGATAGTTTTTATGAAAAAGATTGTATTGGCATTCGACTCGTTTAAAGGTTCGGTCGGTTCTTTCGAGATAGCGAAAGCTGCCGAAAAAGCGATTCAGGAGGAATTACCCGACTGTCAGATTATACGTTTCCCCATAGCTGATGGTGGCGAAGGGACTACAGAAGCTTTATGCTCCGCCCTTCATGCCCAAACGGTGTCATGTCGGGTGCATGATCCATTCATGAAGCCAATCGATGTATCGTATGGTATCGTAAACAATGGTGCGATGGCTATTATCGAAATGGCCTCGGCCTGCGGTCTGCCATTAATCGATTCAAGCCGGAGAAACCCCATGAAGACTACGACTTATGGAGTTGGAGAGATGGTTGCTGATGCATTAAAACGCGGGTGTCGGGAATTCATTATCGGTATCGGCGGAAGTGCTACGAATGATGCGGGAATAGGTATGCTGAAGGCTTTAGGTGCACGTTTTTTAGATAGCGGAAACCGTGAGTTGGAGCCTGTCGGCGAAAATCTGATAAAAGTCCATCAAATAGATATTTCCCAATTAAATCCGGCATTGAAGGAAAGTAACTTAACGATCGCCTGTGATGTTAGTAATCCATTTTTTGGAAAAGAGGGTGCAGCCTATGTATATGCTCCCCAAAAAGGGGCAAATAGTTTGCAAGTGATAGAGTTGGACAATGGGTTGCGGCATTATGCACAGGTGATAAAGGAATATACAAATATGGATATATCGCAGCTTCCCGGTGCCGGAGCAGCCGGAGGAATGGGAGGTGGCCTGCTTCCGTTTTTGAATGCAGAATTGCAATCCGGAATAGAAGTTATATTGAAAACGCTTCGTTTCGAAGAGGTCGTCCGACGGGCAGACCTGATACTGACCGGAGAGGGGAAGCTGGATTGCCAGACTGGTATGGGAAAGGCGTTGGACGGAATTTTACGTGTCGGTGAGAAATGTCAGGTTCCGGTGATAGCGTTGGGGGGAGCGGTCGAAGCCACCGAAGCGCTAAATAGGATGGGGTTTACTGCCGTACTGCCTATTCAACCTTTTCCGGTAACACTTGAAGAAGCGATGCAACCGGAGTTTACGAAAGAAAACATAGAGAGAACGGTGCGACAGGTGGTGAGAATCATAAAACAATTTACTAAATAATACTCAATGACAGCGATAGGCGCATTAATCGGGCTTTCATTATCCATACTGTTAATCATAAGAAAGCTTTCTCCGACATACAGTCTGATTATCGGAGCGATAGTCGGAGGGTTGTTGGGAGGACTATCTTTAAATGAGACCGTAACGGTGATGACCGAAGGGGTGAAAGAGGTCACCCCGGCGGTATTGCGGATTCTGACAGCCGGAGTCTTGTCAGGCATATTAATACAAACCGGGGCTACCACGGTCATCTCCAATGCGATTATAAACAAAATGGGTGAAAAACGGGTATTTATGGCATTGGCACTCGCAACGATGTTGCTTTGTACGGTAGGCGTATTTATTGATGTGGCTGTGATAACCGTTGCGCCGGTGGCTCTTTCGATAGGCAAGCGTCTAAACCTGTCTCCATCTGTATTGCTTATTGCTATGATCGGGGGAGGTAAATGTGGAAATATCATATCACCTAACCCGAACACCATTATAGCAGCCGGAAATTTTAATGCAGATCTATCGGCTGTAATGTTTGCCAATATTTTACCGGCAGTGATCGGTTTGTTTTTCACTGTTTTTGTTATTGTCCGTCTGATGCCTCAATCGGTAAAAAACAAAAAAACGATGATGCAAACAGAGGATAAAGAGGAAGAGAGAAATCTGCCTTCGTTAAGAACCAGTCTGATTGCTCCTGTTGTTACGATTGTTTTATTGGCATTACGTCCTGCGGCAGGAATCAATATTGATCCTTTGATAGCTTTGCCGGTAGGTGGTTTATGTGGTGCTATCTGTATGAAACAATGGAAAAACATTCTTCCGAGTATAGAGTATGGACTGCAAAAGATGTCTGTGGTAGCTATTCTGTTGATAGGAACCGGAACTATTGCCGGTATCATAAAGAACTCTTCTTTGAAAGATTGGATTCTTACAGGATTGGATCATGCTCATATGAGTGATGCATTGATTGCTCCTATATCAGGCGCGTTGATGTCGGCGGCTACCGCATCGACAACAGCCGGAGCGACACTGGCTTCTTCTTCGTTCGCTGAAACGATATTGGCTATAGGCATTTCTGCAGTTTGGGGAGCGGCTATGATTAATTCCGGAGCTACAGTTCTTGACCATTTGCCACATGGCTCGTTCTTTCATGCGACAGGAGGCGTATGCGAACTCAACTTTAAGGAACGTCTGAAACTGATACCTTATGAGTCGCTTATAGGGATAGTGTTAGCTGCCGGAACGACTATTTTATATATAATAAGTAATTAAAAGAATCAAATATTATGAATCCGAACAAACGGTTACTTTCGCTTGATGTACTTCGGGGTATTACTGTTGCCGGGATGATCTTGGTCAACAATACAGGAAAGTGCGGGTATAACTTTGCCGCTTTTGCACATGCCAAGTGGGATGGCTTTTCGCCGGCCGATCTGGTATTCCCGATGTTTATGTTCCTGATGGGTATTTCGACCTACATCTCTTTGTGTAAGTATAACTTTCAGTGTCGACCGGCCATTGCGAAAATCATAAAAAGAAGTCTCTTATTAATATTTATTGGTCTGGTTATGGAGTGGTTCATAACAGCAATAGATAGTGGTAACTATTTTGATTTGAGTCAGCTCCGGTTGATGGGAGTTATGCAACGGCTTGGGATTTGTTATGGTATTACAGCCTTATTGGCCGTAACAATACCACATAAGCGTTTTATGCCATTAGCTATTATCTTGCTGGTTGTCTACTTTATTTTTCAGTTATTTGGAAACGGATTTGAGAAAAGTGCGGATAATATCGTCGGCATGATTGATTCGGCTATTTTAGGATCTAACCACATGTATCTTCAGGGCCGCCAGTTTGTCGATCCCGAGGGGATACTTAGTACGATTCCCGCTGTGTCTCAAGTGATGATCGGTTTTGTTTGCGGAAAGATAATCATCGACATTAAAGATAATGAACGTCGGATGCTGAATCTATTTCTTATAGGTACCACGCTGTTGTTTGTCGGCTATTTGTTAAGCTATGCCTGTCCTTTGAATAAGCGTTTGTGGTCTCCTTCGTTCGTTTTGCTCACTTGTGGGATTGCGGCATTGTCATTGGCATTGCTGCTCTATATCATTGATGTGAAGCAGAATAAAAAGTGGTTTTCGTTTTTCGAAGCATTTGGAGCGAATCCGCTTGTAATTTATGTGTTTAGTTGTATAGCCGGAGGATTGCTTGTGCATTGGCATATTCATACAACAGTGTTCAATAATTTGCTTAACCCGTTATTCGGAAATTACTTCGGTTCATTTATGTACGGTGTATTTTTCCTGTTGTTCAATGGGCTGTTGGGATATATTTTGTTAAAAAGAAAAATCTATATAAAATTATAAATCAGAATGAAAAGAAAAAGTGTATACACGTGTCTGGTTATGCTGCTTATGTCGTTGGCTCTTCAGGCTAAAGACAAAGACGTAGCTGTTGCGGAAGCATTATTGAAACGTTTGCTGCCGTCATACATCGAGAGTTTTCAGTTTCAAAAGTTGAAAGGAGAGAAAGACTGCTTTACAATAGAGTCCGTAAAAGATAAAATTGTAATTGGTGGAAACAACGCCAATTCAATGGCGATGGGACTGAACCATTACTTGAAATATTACTGTCTCACTACAGTGTCATGGTATGCGGATATAGCCGTTGAAATTCCTGAAGAATTGCCGATGGTTGGTGAGAAGGTCGTTTCGGAAGCGAGAGTGGATACTCGCTTTTTCCTGAATTACTGCACGTATGGTTACACGATGCCTTGGTGGCAATGGAAAGAGTGGGAACGCTTTATTGACTGGATGGCCCTTAATGGTATAAATATGCCTTTGGCAATTACTGGACAAGAAGCCGTGTGGTATAAAGTCTGGTCGAAAATGGGAATGTCGGACATCGAAATACGCTCTTACTTCACGGGACCGCCGTATCTGCCCTGGCATCGGATGGCTAACATAGATCGTTGGAACGGTCCGTTGCCGATGGAATGGCTGGAACATCAGGTAAGTTTGCAGAAAAAAATACTCGCACGTGAGCGTGAATTGAATATGAAGCCCGTATTACCAGCCTTCGCCGGACATGTACCAGCCGATTTAAAACGGATTTATCCCGAGGCTGATATTCAACATTTGGGCAAATGGGCCGGCTTTGCTGATGCATACCGTTGTAATTTTCTGAACCCTAACGATGCTTTGTTTGCGAAAATTCAGAAGTTATTTCTTGATGAACAAAAAAAACTTTTCGGAACCGATCATATTTATGGTTTAGATCCTTTCAACGAGGTTGACCCGCCCAGTTTCGAACCCGAATACTTGCGGAAGATAGCATCGGATATGTACGCTACATTGACGGCTGCCGATCCCAAAGCCCAATGGATGCAAATGACGTGGATGTTTTATTTTGATAAAGATAAATGGACTTCCGAGCGAATGAAGGCTTTGCTGACAGGAGTGCCACAGAATAAAATGATATTACTGGATTATCATTGTGAAAATGTTGAATTATGGAAAAGAACAGAGCATTTTCATGATCAGCCCTATATTTGGTGTTATCTGGGCAATTTCGGAGGAAACACGACTTTGACAGGTAATGTCAAAGAAAGTGGCGCACGACTTGAGAATGCTCTCATTAACGGTGGAGGCAACCTTAAAGGAATCGGCTCTACGCTGGAAGGATTGGATGTGATGCAATTTCCCTACGAATACATTCTTGAGAAAGCATGGAACCTGAATGCAGATGATAATAAATGGATTGAATGTCTGGCTGACAGACATGTGGGATGTGTGTCGCAGTCTGTGCGCGATGCTTGGAAACGATTATTCAATGACATTTATGTACAGGTGCCGCGCACATTGGGTACTTTACCCGGGTATCGCCCTGCATTGAATAAGAACAGTGAAAAACGGACAAGTAATGTGTATAGCAATGTTGAACTACTAGAGGTCTGGAGAAAACTGAATGAGGCACCTTCTGACCGGAGAGATGCTTTTCGCCTGGATTTGATTACTGTAGGCAGACAGGTGCTTGGAAACTACTTTTTTGATGTGAAAGTGGAGTTTGACAGGATGGTTGAAGCTAAAGATTATCAGGCTTTGAAAGCTTGCGGCGAAAAAATGAAGGAGATATTGAATGATTTGGATAAGCTGAATGCCTTTCATCCTTACTGTTCGCTGGATAAATGGATTGATGATGCACGGAAGATGGGGGATTCTCCCCAATTGAAAGACTATTATGAAAAGAACGCTCGCAACTTGATTACGACTTGGGGAGGAAGCCTGAACGATTATGCCAGTCGTTCGTGGGCCGGGCTGATAAGTGATTATTATGCAAAACGCTGGGAGGTGTATATCAATACATTCATCAAAGCGGCCGAGAAAGGTGTAGAGGTGGATCAGAAACAACTTGAAGATGAATTAAAAGAAATAGAAGAAGGTTGGGTAAATGCAACTGATCGGAAAGATGTTCGAAAAGATATTCATTCAGCAACTGACGGATTATTATCCTTCTCAACCTTTTTATTCAGCAAATATCAAAGACTGGTGAAATAAATAAGAGGCCTGTTTTATTTGTTGCTCGCGATTCATGCTATATCAGAAAGAATTAATATATTTGAAAATAAGGACTTGATATAATAAGCTTTTTATTTTCATATTTAAAATGATTAAGCTGTCCCAGAAATACTCACAGGATGAAGCCCAAGCTTTGGTTAAGGCTCTGAAAGAGGGGAACCAGCTGGCATTTAGTATTGTATACAAGACGTATGCGGCGCAGACCTTTTCTTTGGCATTTAAATATTTGCTGAATAAAGAATTGGCTGAAGATGCTGTGCAGAACTTATTCTTAAAACTCTGGCTGAAAAAAGAAGAAATCGACGAGACAAAACCCATAAACAGATACCTTTTTACAATGTTGAAGAACGATCTGCTCAATACGTTGAGAGATTCAAAGAAAAATATCTATTTACTTGAGGATTGCCTTTCAATGGTTTTGGAATTGGAAGACAATTCTCAAAACGAAAACCTTAAACAAGAACAAATGAACATCATACAGCAAGCTCTTGAGCAACTTTCGCCGCAACGCCGCAAGGTTTTTGAAATGAAAGTTTCGGGAAAATACTCCAATCAGGAAATAGCCGATAAACTTAATCTTTCGATCAATACAATTAAATTTCAATATAGCCAATCTTTGAAGCAGATTCGCGCGACAGTGGGAGAGCTTAGCCTATTGTTGCTTTATTGTATGATGTAGTTTTATCACTTTTTGCTGATATGGAACGTTCTTTTGAATTAACACGGTTTAACGTAGTCTGTATAATACTTTTTTGTAACAGTGTGTATTACTAATAGATATTGAAATATGAAATCAAAAAAGAAATATACAAATCAGGACTTTGAAGTAGTTGACGGCATCGGGAAATATATGGATGACGACATTCAGAGGATAATAGAAGGCAAACAGCTCGAATTGGGCGACAGAGAATTGCCTCCTTTTGATGAATATCGCATTTATAAGAATATTCAGGAAGCCGTGATGCGGGAAGAAAAACGAAAGAACAGGAGAATAAGGATGCCATTGTTCTTTAAGTGGACGGTAGCCTGTGCAATTGTTTTGCTAGTGATAGGTGTAGGATATAATTTCTATCAAAGTCGTAGTGAGGCAAACCTTGTTTATCGGGAGGTCTGTGCTGTAAGGGGGGAGAAGCTACTCGTATTACTTCCTGATGGCAGCCGGGTGTGGTTAAATGCCGATTCTAAATTGACCTATCCGGAACAGTTTGCAAAATACAACAGGAATGTTACGCTGGAAGGAGAGGCTTATTTTGAGATAGCAGAAAATAAGAAATCCCCTTTTCAGGTGCTTGCCGAGAATGTGAAAATACAAGTGACGGGAACGTGTTTCAATGTAAAAGCATACGCTTCGGATAAGGTAATCAAAACTACACTCGACGAAGGAAGTATAAATATCGGGCATGTCCAAAGCCGCAGGCCTATGCAGCAAATGCTTCCCGGACAAACTGCAGTTTATGAAAAAAGGAGTAATGTAATAAAAATAAAAACTGATAGATATCACGATGATGCTTCGAGTTGGAAAAGCAACCGGCTTATTTTCAGAAATGCATCACTGAAAGAGGTGCTTACAACACTCTCGCGGCATTTTGATATAGAGATTACAGTTAAAAACGAAAAGATTGCTTCGTTTACGTACGACTTCGTTTGTAAAGGGAACGATTTGAACTATGTGTTGGAGGTGATGCAATCCATAACACCGGTTAGCTTTAAAAAAATATCAGAATATACATATACCGTTGAATAAGTAAACTTAATCTAATAATAAAAACAAATTTATGAAAGCACTTTTAAAGCCCATTGTATGGGTATGCCTTTTCTTTTTTGCGTATCAAAGTACGTATGCGCAGGCTCTTAAAATAATGAGCTATAATTGCCGGATGTCCGGGGAAATGACTGGCTACTCGGTGAAGGAGTATGCTGTATTTATCAGGAAATACAATCCGGATGTTGTAATGTTGCAAGAGATAGATTACAACACAAAAAGGAACAAAAATCAGGATTTCACCACTCAACTGGCTGCGGAGTTGGGATTGTTTTCCGTATTCGGGAAAGCGATGGATACTGGTGGTGGAGAATATGGAGTAGCTATCCTTTCAAAATATCCTTTTGTTTATATCAATAACAAAACTTTTGAAGGTATAGACGGAGCCAAAGAACCCCGGACGCTATTATATGTAGATATTCAGGAGCCGGGAACTTCAGACGTAATCAGGATAGGAACGACTCACCTGGATCATTCGACAGACCTGATAAGGAGCGCAATGGCCGAACAGATTAATGAGCGGATTGGTACGGGAGATACCCCGACACTGCTGGGGGGAGATTTTAATGCCCGGACCGACTCTAATGTGATTTGTGAGGTAATGAAGAACTGGCAGAGAATCTGTGATGATACATTCACCTATCCCGCAGATCAGCCGACAATCAAGATTGATTATATATTCGGACTTCCACAGAATAAGTGGAAAGTGAAGTCGTTTAAAGTTCTATCTAATCCGGAAGTATCTGACCACAGAGCTTTGTTTGCTGAAGTTGAATTTGTAAAATGAATGAAATATGAAATCAAACTATCTATATCTGCTATTTATATGTATCATCTCTTGCCTGTTCGTTTCGTGTAGTGATGAGGATAACAAGGGAGAAGAAATTCCGGAATGGAACCGGTTCAGAACTACTAACGTGTTGGTTTATGCACACTTGTCAGAGCAAAATTTATTTAGCTCTTGTAGCTATAAAGAGGTGGCGTCATCTATCAGAAACACTGTTCATTCAGTGGCATTGTTGGACAGGACGAACGCTGTCTATGGGCAAACTGCAATCATAAATACGGGTACGGAGACTGCTAGAGAGAGCAAGAAAGTGCCGGTGTTTGTACCTGTCAGCTATAGTAACGGAGAGAAAAAGATAATCGGCAGTACGGTTCTTTTTCCTTCTACTATTTCCGAAATGACACAATATGTAGTAAAAAACGATTGCAGATATCTTGAAACAAAAACAGAAGCAGTGAACGGAATAGATATGCTCTTCTGTTCTGTATCATTAAATAGTGAAGACCTGATAGCTCCGGCTGTCGACGTTTTCAAGAAAAAGGTAAACGAACAGACGGTTCTGGTAGGCACTGTTAAACGTGCGTTATTGCCTAATCTTGAGTCGGCAATTACTTCTAACTTAACTTCTGATACCTATTCTTTCGTAGAAGTGGAAAATAGAAATAGAGACTCCGAGTATTGTATATTTGTCCTGACTTCACACAAATGGGCTTTTAGGGGGGTAACCGAAACAAGTGTAAGCGGAGATTTACATTGTTTTCAATTACAAATCGAATCTTTAAAATAAAAAATGAACGGTCATGAAGCAATATATCAAAAATATAATGATCCTGATACTTGCCCTTCCATGGGGTTTGTTGTTGACAAATTGTAGTGATAGTGAGCCCGATTATTCGGACGACAACGCGTATCCGCCACCTACTGTAGAACTCACTTCTCCTTCTGAAATAGATGTGGTGGAGTATAACTCGACGGTGACTGTATCTGCCAGAAGTTTCTCTGCTGTGGGTATACATAGCATATATGCTACCTTGTTGAAGATGGATGAGAATGGAGAATATGAAGAGATAAACGCGACTGAACGTCAACGTTTAAAGATAGATACCTTGCAAACTGATATGACACTTGAATTTGACTTGAATGTCAAGGTTAACACGCGTGAAGCAGCCGGGATACTGGTAACATCAACGGACGTTTTGACAAAAACGGCACAAAAGGTAATACCTATTAAAAAGATAACCAAACTTCCATCCCAGATATTCACCGAACCATCAGATTTCCCTGTTTTAGTACCCGATGAAGAGGTTTCTCTGTCTGTGGTGATTCGTTCTGCTGTGGGCATTAAGTCTATAAAACATACATTGTGTAATAAAGTACTGGGTGACCTGAAGGAATATACGACTATTCCGGTATCAGGCAATCCGTTGGAAATGGAATTTATCCTGAAAACTGTCGTAGACAATAAAGAGACCAATGGAATCAAGATCGTGGTGGAAGATATAGAAGGGTTGAAAGAGGAAAAGATTATCAATGTCGAAGGTCTTGAGGGTGTTGACAATAATGTTGCGCTTGTTTTCAACGATATCGAAATGGCACCTGAATGGGAACATTCAACAGAACCGGATCAACCTTATATTTTCTCCATAGAGGGAATAATGATACGGGGTGTGCAGAAACATGTATTAAGCTTGAAGGAAATTAAAGGATATGGCTCAAAGGCAAATAGCGTAGACTTTGCTTTCATCAATATATGGAGAAATCCGAGCTTTGTTGCCGTTAAAAACAGAGGTTTCTCTTATGTCAGTGCGTCAAGAATTAATGGAGGGCCGATAGGGAGAGCTTATGATGTGAATGACTGGATCAAACCGGCAGGTGTTGCTACCAACAAAACGTTGTTTACTCTTATACCTGATGATAAGGTTACTGATCTTGGTATTGATGTGATGATGGCGAACGCGGCTTCGGACGTCAAGACTTTTGAGGCGTTGAATATGTTGGAAAGTATAGCTAAAAGAGGTGCCGATATGTTAATGCAAAGAGTCAATGCGTCTGATGGATATCCGAATGATCCTTGTAGTTTGCAGATAAAAGACGGTTCTTATATTGCCTTTGTTACTGCGGCGGGCAAATACGGTGTCATTCATGTTATTGAAGCCGCAAACGATATGGATGCATTAGTTGCCGGAGGATGTAAAATAGCTACTCCTACAGGAGTGGTAGGAAGCCAGGGGCCAGCCTATTCGGGAGCTGGCATAACCGGACTCACTTATGACGGTGTGGCATTACTCTATGGACGTACCTGTAAGTTGAAAATTGTGGTTCAGAAGTAAGGTTATTATAATGGAAGAATGAAAAAATATGTATTTTATATAAGAATCAAGAGGGTTGGCTCTGAATTTGAGATGCTTCCTTAATAATTGGCTATAGTTAAAGTAGTCCGAAAAGCCTTGAGCTTACTAAAATCACCTTTACTACAAATATATCGTAGTAAGGGTGATTTTTCTTTTTAGGGTAAAGTCATTGACTTATGCATTAAATGAGAAAAAATAGAGTTGTTTAGTGAGTGTTATGAAAAAAATGTCGAATGCTTTCAGGGTAATTCAAAAGTTACGGGTCTATTTAATAAAAGAGCTTATAAAACACATTTAAATATGGAAGACATTTATATTATCATATCTAAATATCTATTGGGAACTGCTTCTCCGCAGGAGGAGATGGAAATCATGGAATGGCGGAATGCTGATGCCGGGCACGAACAGGAATTTCAGGAACTGTGCGAGAGCTGGCAGATAGCTCATGCGGGAATACATCCGGTAATTCCTGATAAAGAACGTGTGTGGGAAAAGATAATGAGTAATCTGAATCTGGTGAAACCTGTGAAGATGTACACGCAGCGGTTGTTGTATCGGGCAGTGGGAATTGCTGCTATGCTGGCACTGGCGTTGGGT
Source organism: Bacteroides sp. D2 (assembly GCF_025147085.1). NCBI lineage: Bacteria > Pseudomonadati > Bacteroidota > Bacteroidia > Bacteroidales > Bacteroidaceae > Bacteroides > Bacteroides sp. D2. The sequence goes on from NZ_CP102261.1 coordinate 2,169,677, forward strand.
TTCTCGCTTTCTCTGCTGGTTTCGGAAAAGGAAGAAGTAGGATTAGTCTCATTTACAGCTCCTGTTGGCCAGAAAGCAGAAGTCAGTTTGCCGGATGGCACTAAAGTTTGGTTGAATTCTGGTTCTACTTTGACCTATTCTACGGATTATGCCAAAGATTGCCGTTCTGTAAAATTGAATGGACAGGCCTTTTTTGATGTGGTGCAAGACAGTAAGAGACAGTTTGATGTATCGGTAGGTGATGTAAAAGTGTTGGTTCATGGTACCGCATTCGATGTCAATGGATATGGAGACCATTCAGAATTGGAAGTTGTACTGCTTAGAGGGCACGTGACGGTTGTCTCGACTTTAACGGACAAGCTGTTGGCAGATATGAAACCCAATCAGAAAGTCATTATTCCTTTGCATGAAATGGAGAAGTGTAAATTGGAGGCTTGCGATGCTGAAGTAGAGTCCGTATGGCGATTGGGCAAGCTGAAAATTGAAAATGAGAACCTGCAGGAAATAGTTCAAAAAATGGAACGATGGTATGGCATCAAAATTCAATTGCATGATGTACCGGAAAATAAACGTTATTGGATGACAATTAAAACAGAATCTTTGCGAGAGATGCTTGAGATCATTAATCGGGTGACTCCGATTACATACACTATTAACGGAGAGGAGGTGAGCATAACCGGAAGAAAGTAATCGAAGAATAAAAAAGGACGCAGAAGAGTGCCATCTTCCACGTCCGAAGAGCAAAACCTGCGTATGTATGCTATCCGTCAGACGGATGGCACAGGTATAGCCTTGCTTTATGCAGACAAAGGTAATAATTAATTCCTTTATTTAACCTTAAATGAGTTTACAATGTTGAAGCTAAAACAAATATTATGTAGCATTCTTGTTTTGGGCAGCCTGCTTTCCAGCCCTTCGCTATGGGCGCAGAAAGAGACTAAGGTCAATATCGCTGCCAGGCAGATTTCTTTAAAAAATCTGATACAAGCTGTTGAAAAACAGACAGATTATACTTTTGTGTTCGATAATTCTATCCCTCTGTCACGTATTGTTTCCCTGAAAGGAGGTTCTCAATATCTTTCGGATGTGCTGAAACAGGCCTTTGATAAAAGTGACATTGCGTATGAAATAGTAGGCAAACAGATTGTTTTACAAAAGGTGCAGACGAAGACCAACCGGACGATTTCGGGTGTGGTGAAAGATGAGCAGGGAGAAGCGGTCATCGGAGCAAGCGTATTGGTAAAAGGTACCACCAACGGTACGGTTACCGATTTTAACGGAAAGTTTGAGTTGCAGAATGTACCAGAAAGTGCCACTATTGATGTGACGTTTATAGGTTACGCCCCACAGAGCAAAAAGGTGGTGGCCGGAGTACGTTCAATGAATTTCGTTCTTGAAGAAGATACAGAGACATTGGATGAAGTAGTAGTGGTAGGTTACGGCGTACAACGCAAACGGGACCTTTCCGGTTCGATAGCTTCCGTCAAAGGCGATATCATTACTGAATATGCAAATACTTCTGTTGCGTCAGCATTACAGGGACGCGTGTCAGGTGTACAGATTCAGCAAACTAATGGCCAGCCGGGAGCCGGAATACAAGTGAGGGTACGTGGTTCTAATTCTATTCGGGGTGACAATGAGCCGCTTTGGATTATCAACGGATTTCCGGGTGACATTAATATGATAAATACGGCCGATATCGAATCAGTTGAAGTGATGAAAGATGCTTCCGCAACTGCTATCTATGGTTCGCGTGGTGCCAATGGTGTCATCCTGATTACGACGAAGCAAGCTAAAGAAGGGAAGATTACCGTGGAATACAATGCCAGCTTCGGTGTGCAGAGTCTGGCTAAAGAACTTGAGCTGCTCGATGCTTGGGAATATATGAACTATCTGAATGAAAAAGCAGCGATTAATAATCAGCCGACGATATATACCGATGAAGAGATTAAATCTACCCGGCATAGTACCAACTGGCAGCGTGAACTGTTTCGTAATGCCCTCGTTACCGACCACTCTGTGAATGTCTCTGGTGGTACGGAAAAAGTTCAGGGAACGTTAGGCGCCAGCTATTTCGATCAGCAAGGTATCGTGAAGGAAAGTGGCTATAAACGTATGTCTATCCGTTCAAGCCTGAATTATCACATCTCAAAATATGTCACCGTGTCGAGCAACTTGATTTTCAGCCGCTCCAATCATAATCAGATGAATTCGCAGGGAGGTAGCCGGGGAACGTCTGTTATCGGTTCTACACTGATTCTGCCGCCAACAGCGACACCTCATTATGACGACGGAACCTGGAATGACTTCCAGACACAACCGATTGCACCGGTAAATCCGTTGGCTTATGTGAAAGAAGTGGATAATAAATGGTATGCCAACCGGATTATGGCAAATGCTTCATTGACAATAAAACCGATAGACGGACTTTCAATTCAGTTATCTGCCAACGTAAATAATAACCAGAACCGCAAAGATTATTACAAGTCATTACAATACCCTAATTCACAAGGGGCTGCCTCTATTACATTTGGAGAAACAGTCGGTATCACAAGTAATAATATCATAACCTATAATAAGAGTTTTCTAAAAAAACACCATTTGAGTGTGATGGGTGGTTTTACCTACGAACAGAGTACATCGAAAACTGCGGGAACGGGTACGGCCGAAGGCTTCTTGAGTGATGTGACCGAAACCTATGACATGGATGCAGCTACCGTTAAGGGGCTGCCGACATCTTCTTATTCAGATTGGCGTTTGTTCTCATTTCTGGGACGTGTCAACTATAATTATGCTGATCGCTATCTATTGACTGCCAGTCTTCGTGCTGATGGTTCCTCACGTTATAGTAAAGGAAACAAATGGGGATATTTCCCTTCAGCGGCAGCGGCCTGGCGTCTTTCGCAAGAGTCTTTTTTGCGTGATGTAGAGTGGCTTTCGGATCTAAAGTTCCGTTTGAGTTACGGAGTGACCGGTAGCACTGCCATCTCACCGTATTCTACGCAGAACACATTGAGGACGGAAAATGTAGTATTCGATAAGAATACAACAGTGGCGTATGTCCCGTCAGATACCTACACCGGCGATTTGAAATGGGAAACAACCTCACAGTTTAATGTGGGGGTTGATCTGTCCCTGTTTAATAATCGTCTCCGCATGACTGCGGATTACTATCGGAAGAAAACGACTGATTTGCTGAACAATGTAGAGATGCCTCGTTCAAGTGGATACACCACTGCCCTGCGTAACATCGGTTCCATCCGTAACTCGGGGTTTGAGTTGCAACTCGACGGGCGGATTATTGATCGTGCTGTGAAATGGGATTTGGGTGTCAACTTCTCGCTTAATCGCAGCAAAGTGTTAGTCCTTTCGGAAGATAAGGATATTTTCGGTGGCGAATTGGATAATACCATTCTGAAAGACCAGCTCAATCTGATGCGTGTGGGTGAGCCAATGTATGTTTTCTACGGATATGTTGAAGATGGATACGATGAGAACGGTCATATCGTATATAAGAATATGGATGACGATCCTGCCATCACAGCAGCAGACAAGACCATCATCGGTGATCCTAATCCTGATTTTTTGGTCAATCTAACTACAGCAGTCAGTTATAAAGGGTTTACGCTAAGCGCTTTCTTCCAGAGTTCAATAGGTAATGATATATATTCGCTTAGTATGGCTGCACAAGCTTATGATTATGGATATAACGGGAATACGTTGCGCGAGGTGTACTACAACCATTGGACACCCGAGAATCCTACCGCAAAATATCCCAATCTCGATCAGACTTCCTATAAAATGTCCGACCGGTTTGTTTATGACGGCAGCTTCGTCAGACTTAAAAACCTCGAATTGGCCTACGATGTACCTTGTGCCCGTAGCAAATTCATCAAGCGCGCCCGTGCCTATGTGAGTGCCCAAAACCTGTTTACTATTACGAGCTACCCTTTCTGGGATCCGGATATAAATGCCAATGGTGGCGGAAGCTCGATGATTCAGGGGGTAGATTCGTATTGTTATCCTAGTGCCCGTACTTATACGATTGGATGCCGACTCACTTTCTAACATATAAAAATTGATGTCTTATGAAAAAATTATTGATATATATTGCCGCTTTTGCTATGATCCTGGCAATGAACACATCCTGTGAAGATATGGGCTCTTTGGAAGAACATCCGAAGAAAGTGGATGCAACGACTTTTATGGCGAATGCCAAAGAAGTGGAGAGTGTTATCAATTCCATCTATTTCCAACTCCGTCGTGATCCGGGATTCAGTCGTTATCTGATTGTTCTGGAAGAAGGACTGGCGGATTATTGTATTGGAAGAGGTAACTATGCCACAGCTTATGATACCGGGCTTACCAGTGGTGGGGTGGGCTTCTCCAAAGATAGCTGGGCGGTGTTGTATCGTGCCATTCGTTTTGCCAATAATATTCTTGACGGTATAGGTAATACTCCACTCTCGCAACAGGAGTATAACAACCTTACCGGGGAAACACGTTTTCTACGTGCATTCGCCTATTCATGGCTGGCACGAAATTGGGGCGCCGTTCCTTTTTTTGATGAACAGAACATGAATGACTTTAATAAACCCCGTACTCCGGAAGCTGATATCTGGAAGTTTGTGATTGATGAGGCCGATTATGCTGCATCCAATCTGCCGGAAGTGGCTAAATCTGCCGGACGTCCTTCGCGTTATGCCGCATTGGCATTGAAAACAGAAGCTTGTCTTTATGCCGGTCGCTATGAAGAGGCGGCTGAAGCAGCCGGTTTAATTATTTCATCCAAACGATATTCTCTGGTTGAGGTTGGCAAAGCGGATGATTTCCTCGACCTTTACGGTCATACGGCTAATGCCACTTCTGAAGAAATTTTCTATATAAAGTTCAACCGCGATAGTGGATCGACCATCGCCTATATGTATCTCTGCAAGCCCAATCCTTTCGTGAATATGGGAGCTGTAGGAATTTATACCGATTATCAGAAGAATAAATTTATTCAGAATTGGGACCAGAATGATTTACGCTATCAGTTCGGATTGTATAAACAAACGCAGAATGGAACACTTAATGCACTGACTAAAACGGGTATGATTTGCTCGAAATTCAGAGACTCGGAATGGACAGGGAGTAGTACAACCCCCAATGACAATCCGGTATATCGTTATGCTGATATTCTGCTTTATTATGCAGAAGCTGTTTGTCGCTGGAAAGGAGCTCCTACCGATGATGCCATGGAAAAATTGAATATGGTGCGGCGACGTGCTTACGGACAGAAACCGACACAAGCATCTTCTTCAGACTATAAACTGGCTGATTATGCAAGTAAAGATGCTTTTCTTGCACTGGTGTTGCAGGAGCGTGGCTACGAAACGATTTTTGAAGGTAAACGCTACAATGACCTGAAACGTTGTGGAAAGCTTGCAGAAGCAGCTTTGGCTGCTGGACGTATTTCGGCTTTATCCGAAGTGGGAGATGCAGCTTACTGGTGGCCTATCCCTACCGATGAATTTAATTATAATATGGCATTGGATCAGACAAAAGACCAGAATCCTGGGTATTAACAACTTAATTAATTTGATTTCTTATGAATAGATTGAATATACTGATTGTAACAATTCTCTTTTTATTGACAACAACCGGCTGCGCCCAACAGGCTGAAAGATGGTCGACCGAAAAAGCAAACGCATGGTACGCATCTCAAAAATGGCCGGTGGGTATCAACTACGTTACTGCTACGGCAATCAATCAGTTTGAGATGTGGCAAGAGGAGACTTTTGATCCGAAAACCATGGAGTTGGAGTTGGGACGTGCCGGGGAACTCGGATTCAATACGGTACGCATATTCCTGCATGATATGGTGTGGGAAGCGGATCCGGCAGGGTTTAAACAACGACTGGATACATTTCTGGGTATCTGTCAGAAACATGGTATGCGTGCCATCGTCACTTTCTTTACGAATGGTGGACGTTTTGAGAGTCCGAAACTCGGTGTACAACCGGCTTCTGTACAGGGTGTTCATAACTCTCAATGGATACAGAGCCCCGGAGCACCATCCGTCAATGATCCGTCAACGTATCCGCGTCTGGAACGTTACGTGAAAGATGTGATGACTACCTTTAAAGCAGATGATCGTATTTTATTGTGGTGTTTATATAACGAACCGGAAAACTTCAAGCAGAAAGCACATAGTATGCCATTGTTGCGCGAAGTGTTCCGTTGGGCACGTGAGGTGAATCCCTCGCAACCGCTGTCGTCTCCGATATGGATTTATCCCGGAGGACATGGCACACGCAGTAATTTGCCGATTATCAGTTTTCTGGGTGAGAATTGTGATGTTATGACCTTTCACTGTTATTATGGACCTGAAGAAATGGAAAAATTCATCGCTTTCATGAAGCAGTTTGATCGTCCGGTTATCTGTCAGGAGTATATGGGACGTCCTCGTTCAACTTTTGAAGAAATAATGCCGATTCTTAAACGTGAAAAGGTAGGTGCCATCAGTTGGGGATTGACAGCAGGAAAGTGTAATTTTCATTTACAGTGGTCGAGCAAAGCCGGAGATCCGGAACCTGAAATCTGGTTTCATGATATATTCCGTCTGGATGGTACACCTTATAGTCAACAAGAAATTGATTTTATAAAAAGTATGACTTCAAACTGATCGATAACGGATTGAACAAATAAAAGAATGAATATGATGAAAAAGTTAAAAACTCATAGATACCTTTTGGTAACAGTGATGGGGCTTCTCGTTGCTTGTACATCTTATACCTCAACGGATGAGTGGCCTAATCCGCGTCCTAATTCAAATCCTGACCCTGAACCGGTCACCGGAGAGATTACCTCTATTCAGTCGCTCAATAAAAGTGAAAATGTAGCAGTGAACTCTCATGCGGATGAATGGGGGAATAGTTCTCTCGAATTAGACTATCGCCGGTTGCTGACTTTGGAAAGTCCGGCACTGTCGGCTGTGAATGCTCTTTATCCCCGTATCAAGAAATTAGGTGATGGGACCTATTTGCTATTATACCAGCAGGGACCACAGGCTTGGAATGTCTATTATGCTTTAAGTACTAATCTGATTACATGGCAGAATGCATCCAGTCCTCTGTTTCAGAGCGAAAGTGCCCAGCAAACTTCCGGTGCCAGTGATACACGCTGTTTCTCATCATGTGATGCAGTCGTTCTGGCAAATAAGGATATTTTGGCATTCGCTTCCTTTCGCTTGAATCAGGGATACAGGGTCGATCCGCAGAGTAATGGTATTATGATGAGGCGTTCTTCCGATAATGGACGTACTTGGTCGACTGCCCAGATTATTTATCAGGGAACGACTTGGGAACCTTATGCATTACAACTTCGTTCGGGTGAAATACAGGTCTATTTTACGGATAGCGAGCCTCTCACAGCCGATTCGGGGACTGCCATGCTGCGCTCTATGGATAATGGGCGGACATGGACGGTCGTTGGAAAGGTGATCCGTCAAAAGACTGGACTGGCTATAGATGGTTCGGGCAAACAAATTTATTCGGATCAGATGCCTTCTGCCCGCGAATTAAATAATTCGACGAAGATTGCAGTAGCTACAGAAACACGTTTCAGAGATGAAGGCGACGTTTATCATATTTCAATGGCGTGGAGCTCCGACAACTGGGCTTCGGCTCCATTGACCGGAGATGAAGTAGGGCCTTCGGACCGTAAACTCAATTTTGTGCAGAAGGCTGCAGCACCTTATCTGGCACAATTCCCCTCGGGAGAGACTGTTTTGTCGTACAATGCTTCTTCTCTCTTTACCATGCAGGTGGGTAACGCAGAGGCTTCCCAATGGGGAGAAACGTATCAGCCATTCAGTGGAAAAGGATATTGGGGAGCGACGGAAATTATTGATCCGCATACTCTTGTAGCTGCCATGCCTGCTACTTTTGTCAATAGCGAGAATAAAGATGCTGCCCGTATTCAGATTGGACAGTTTGTTTTGAATCATCGGATTAATGCTTCCGGAATGACACCGGTGATAGACGCCGACAATTCGGATTGGAGTGCAGTCAGTGATGCACTATTTATCGGAAGTGTGTCCACTACACAAGCCGTGTTCCGCTTTGCTTATGATGCAGAAAATGTATATTGTCTGGTGGAACGTCTTGATAAAGACTTGACTACAGACGACAGCATGGAATTGATTTTTCAGGGTGGAGATGCTACCGGAACCCCTCTTAAAATCTCTCTTATTCCGGATGCAGTTCAATATACCATTAAATGTAGTCATTCTTCAGTAACTTGTAAGGGTGCGGTTCACGGAACTTTTGGTGATACGGCAGCCGATAAGGGATATGTAGTCGAAATGGCTATTCCACGGACTTTACTTCGGGTGGTGGCCGACCGTTTGATGTTTAATGCTACCTTATACGATCAGAATGGTAGTGATACCTTTACTGGACTGACTGCTACGAATTATGAGAAATGGTTGCCAATCGTTTTAAAAGCTGCTACGGACCCTGAACCTCTACCGGGGGAAGGAGATACCGGTACTGGACCTTCCTGGAATAATGGCGATACGGAAGGTACATGGAAATAATGATAACATTTTAAATTTGCGAGACCATGAAAAAAAATAAAATTCTGATTCTTCTGGTAATTGGTTTATCATTGGGTAGTTGTGTGCAAACTGATGACGAGGCGTTTTCTCCGGAACCGACCGTAAAAGGAGGAGAAAAATCCATTACGGCAATTTGTGCTGTTACCGCCACAACACGCACGTCGCTTAATGCATCCATGAATGTGGTTTGGACCCAAAATGATGAGATACGGCTGTTTGGCACTTCAACGCCGAATGGAGCTGTTTATACTACTACTGCCAATAGTGTTCGTACCGCTGTTTTTGATCCGGTGGACGCTTCTGTAGATGATGCCATCCGATATGCTATTTATCCGGCGTCGGCTGCGTCAGGCAGCCGGCTTGAAGGTACGACACTTGCTGTTGACTTTTCGGCACTTGCCGGACAGAAATGGATGGGTGCATTTAATGCCGATAGTGAAATATCATCTTTGCCGATGGCGGCAGCCTCTGATGGTGAAGCCTTTTCTTTTAAGAATCTGTGTGGTGGAGTACGGATACAACTGACTGATTATCAGTTAATGGGAATTAGTATTAAGTCTGTAGCTGTACGCGGTAATGACGGAGAACAGGTGTCGGGTATAGCTGATGTCAATGCAGCGGATGGAATCGTATCACTTCGGAAGTCTTCCACTCCTTCTGCTGCGGCTACTGCATTGGTTACTTGTGATACAAGTGTACCTCTTTCTGTTGATAATAATCCCTCAGCTCATACTGACTTTGTTTTATTTCTTCCTGCGGTAAATTATACCAAAGGGTTGACTTTCGTCATAACGGATGCTGCCGGACGTATTTACGAACAAGCAACTCCGGGTGCTTTCACTATTGAAGCCGGGGTTGTCAAACCGATGGAATTATTGCCGGTGACGTTGTATTATGGTAAGGCAAACTGTTATCGTACGGCATCTGCAGGAACACTTGAAATAGATGTCACACCTTATTATTCATTGGCAGGAGATTATACTTATGAAAATCGCCCGAGAGTGAATGTCAATGGGGAATTAGTAGATAAGGCTGTGTCTGCAACTGTTTTGTGGACACAAACGAATTCGTCTTCATCAGGAGATGTTCTTTCTGCTGTTCCTGCATTGGAGGGAACTACTTTAAAAGTTCCTGTAAGTGGCGTGAAAGGAAATGCCCTTGTGGCTATTCGAGATGCATCGGGCAAGAATGTATGGTCTTTCCATATTTGGGTGACTGAAGCATCGGATCTTACCTATGTTAATGAGGAACGGGGAACATTCAAAATGATGGATCGTAATTTGGGTGCAACTTCTGTTACTCCTAAAGATCAGAATGCTTATGGTGCATGGTATCAGTGGGGGCGCAAAGATCCGTTCCCGCGTCCGCTTGATATTGTCCGTTCGAGTGCGACAACTGTGGATAACAAGGAACTGACCGCAAATGCAACTACTTCTGCTGAAGTGGGAACAGTAAGTTATACCATATCCAATCCTGATATAAGAATTTTTTCTGCGAATGACTGGCATAATGAATGGCGGAATAACGGACTATGGGGAAATTCTGATGGTCTCACTAAGAATGTAAAGACTGTGTATGATCCTTGTCCGGAAGGCTATTGTGTGCCCGATCAGAATTGCTATCAGGGATTCACCTTTACTTCAAAAACGGAATGTGATAACAATTACGGGCATCTGTTTGTGATTGATGGTTCGCAAACTTCTTACTTCCCGACAGGAGGTTATCTGGATAAGGGAGCTAATAAGATTGCTTATCAGGAATATCGGGGGTACCAATGGACTAGTAATCCAGGGACAACAGGAGCTTATTACTTCTATTATAATAATGCAAATCTTAATTTTACAGGTCTGGACCGTGCTTCGGCAGCATCTGTCCGTTGTGTCAAGATAGAGTAAAATGAAAAATCTTTTTTTAATCATAATACATACACTCATGAAATATTTCAGTATTTTATTTTTGATTTTGTTTCTCACTACAAGCGCGAAAGCACAATCGGTCAAGGTGTCTGTAAGTAAAGTCAGTATTCCGACATACACAGAACCCGAACGTGAGGAACTGCCGATGTTTGCCGAAAATAGGGTACACCAGCGGTCGAGTGGCAATCCTTATCCCAATAAAATTGTTTTGAAAGTGAATCGGGAACAAAAGGTGGATAAAGAATATACGCTTATCAAATTGGAGAATGAATATTTGGAACTCCAAATATTGCCGGAAATCGGTGGTAAGATATATGCTGCCAAAGATAAAACGAACGGATATGATTTTTTCTATAAGAACCATGTCATAAAACCAGCTCTTATCGGTGCTTTGGGCTCGTGGATTTCCGGTGGACTGGAGTTTAACTGGCCTTTTCATCATCGGGCTTCATCTTTTATGCCCACTGATTATGAGATAGAAAAGTTGCCGGGCGGAGGAGTGATCGTTTGGGTTTCGGAACATGATCCGACAGACCGGATGAAAGGTACGGTTGGTATTGTGCTTAACCCCGGTGAGTCTATCTTTGAGACAAGAGTCAAATTGTCGAATATCACCCCGTTAAGACATTCGTTTTTATGGTGGGAGAATGTGGCGGTACCTTCGAATAAGAATTATGAGATATTCTTTCCGCACGATGTAAGCCATGTGTTTTTCCATTACAAACGTTCGGTTACCACTTATCCGGTTGCAACAAATGCGGCGGGAATATTTAATGGTATTCGTTATGACGGTGCAGTTGATATAAGCAAACATAAGAATACGATTCAGCCTACCTCTTATTTTAGTGCTGCATCGCAGTATGATTTCTTTGGCGGTTATGATACCGGCAGGAAATGCGGGGTTGTGCATATCGGAGATCATCATGTGTCACCCGGTAAGAAGATGTTCACATGGGCTTACAATCAGTTGTCCCAGTCTTGGGAAAATGCTCTTACGGATACAGATGGAGCCTATTGTGAATTGATGGCAGGCAGCTATTCTGACAATCAGCCGGATTTTACATGGCTTGAACCGATGGAGACTAAAACTTTTTCGCAATATTGGTTTCCGATCGGAGAGATAGGGGTTCCCGACTTTGCAAATACGACAGGAGCTATATACGTCAAGGATGCGATTAAAGTGCAGTTGAATAAGACTCGTAATGTGAAGATTACGGTCAAAGGGGATGACCGGGTTCTGTTTTCGGGAAATGCGACGATCAAGGCGAGAGAAGAATATTCGTTGCCTGCGGATGTCAGAATGCGGTTAGGGTATTCAATAGATGTCACCGCTAATGACGGAACTGTTCTAATGTCTTATACAGTGAAGAAACACGATACTTTTAATATTCCTCATACAACACAGGATATGCCGAATATCAAAAAGGTTGAAAGTCCGCATTTGTTGTATCTTGAAGGTTTGCATGTTGATCAATATCGTGATCCTGCCACTAAAGGAGAGAGCTATTATAAAGAAGCTCTTGAACGTGATCCGAATTTTGCTCCTGCATTGATCGCTTTAGGAGAAGCAAAGTTACGCAATGCTTTTTATAGTGAGGCTTTGGAATATCTTTTGAGGGCGGAAAAAGTGTTGACACGGTTCAATACGCGTCTTGAAAATGGGAAACTGTACTATTTGTTAGGGCATGTCTATTTAGCGCTCGATGAGCAGGAGAAATCCTATGATTATTTCCAGAAAGCAGCATGGAGCAGTGCTTATGTTTCTTCCGCCATGACTTATGTGGCTATGCTTGATATACGTAAACTGGAGTATGACAAGGCTGTTCAACATCTTACTACTGCCATTACTTATCATAAAGATAATGCTGTAGCCAATGCGTTGATGATATATGCTTCTTATTTGCAGGGAGATAAAAAAGCATCGGAACGTCAATATCTGTCTGTAGAAGCGAATGATAAACTTAATCATTTGGCGCGTTACTTCGGTGTGCTGACCGGTAAAGTTAGTGCCCGGGATTTTATGGAAAAGATACGGACGGATAAGAATCAGGTATGTCTCGATCTTATAGAAACTTTGCTTGTCGCTAATCTGCAGAAAGAGACTGTTTCCCTGATAGAGATGTTGCAAACACACGAACCTCTGATTTTTAGTCTGTCTGCCATATATGCAGATATAAAAGGCGGTTCTCCGAATGATTCGGCAACGGAGGGGATTGCTTTCCCAAGTCGGCGAATTGAAATGAACAGTTTGTCTCATTGGGCAAAACAGGGAAGTCGGAAGGCGCAGTTGCTGTTGGGATGTGCCCTTTACGCCAAAGGACATTATGAGAAGGCAGTCGCTCTTTGGGAAGGCTTGTCCGGTACTGATTATCGTGCTGCACGAAATCTGGCTGTCGCTTACTATTCACACATGAATCGTAAAAATGAAGTGTTACCCTTATTGAAGCAGGCATTATCCCTGAAGCCGAATGATGAACAGTTGATTTTTGAAACGGTCTATGTAATGGGTAAGTTAGGAGTTGCTCCTGCTGAACGTATTTCTTTCCTGAATAATCATAAGTCTGCAATTAGCCGCGATGATATTATGCTTGAATGGGCACGAGCTTATAACATGGCAGGACAGGAGGATAAGGCAATAGAACTTCTTAGGGGGCGTAACTTTGTCCCAGCTGAAGGTGGGGAGCATGCAGTTGCAGAACAGTATATGTTTGCTTATTTCCTGAAAGGGCGTAGATTAATGAAAGAAAATAAGATGCAAGAAGCGACTGATTGTTTTAAGACTGCGCAAACTTTACCTCAAAATCTGGGAGCAGGTTTGTGGAATATCGTTAGATTGGTTCCATTTAAATATTATGAAGCAATCTGTTTGAAATCTTTGGGGCAGGAAGACAAGGCCAATGAGAATTTTGATTTTATAACGGGTATTGAGGTCGATTATTTTAGTAATATGAACTTACCGGAATTGCCATTTTATCAGGCACTTTGTTATCGTGAAACGGGTATGCCTTTTAAGGGGGATATACTCATCAATTATAAACTGCAAGATTGGAACGAAGGCATGAAGACTGTTGATGCGGGTTATTTTGCCACTACTCCTTTCTTTATAAGTTTCTGCGATCGTGCCGTACAGCAACGGAGTGCTTATTATAGCTATTTACTAGCTCTGGCCTATCGCTACACTGGTGATACGAAGCTGGCACAGAAATATATTGAGCAAGCAGCGGTGAGTGATCCTTATGCTCTGAATATTTTTGCAGAAAGACAATTCTGAACGATTTTGTAAAGCTCATTTGGACGCGGATTCATACAGATTTATATTTAGAAAGAATCTGTATGATTCGCGTCATTATCAGCATTTTTGTTTAGTGCAATTAATGTGATTTCGGTTTTAGTATTAGAAAGTGTTTTGAGGGTATGGTTCTCTTTACGAAAATGTATTCCGAAAGAAGATTATTTTTTGTAGATTTGTGAGACTGATAAACACAATTCCGGGAACGATGGATATTCAAGCCTTTCGAAATTATTACGATACATACTATGAACAACTTTGTTGTTTTCTCAACTTCTATACGCATGATGGAGCAGTTATAGAAGATGTTATTCAGGAGGTGTTTCTCAAACTATGGGAGAATAAAGATTGTATTGAAATAACCTATATCAAAACCTATCTTTTCCGGGCTGCCAAAAATCGGGTATTAAACTATCTTCGTGATGAGGAAAACAGGCATCAGTTGTTGGAAAACTGGTTTAATCAGCAACTGGAAGAAAGGAAATATAAAGATTGTTTTGATATGGATGCTTTAACAAAGGTGGTGAATCAGGCAATTGAACAACTTCCGGAGAAATGTAGAGAAATATTTTCCTTGAGCCGGAAGGAGGGGCTTTCTTATAGACAGATTGCCGAACGTCTCGGAATTTCTGTGAAAACTGTGGAAACGCAAATAAGTATTGCACTCAAACGAATAAGAGAGATATTGTCTTCTTCTGCATTTGCATTTTTGTGGCTGTTTATTCGATAAATATTTATTCCTTAATATTGAATATCAAATGAATCAATTTTTGGCTTGTTTATCTTTAGCCGTACTTGTTACTGCTTGTGCGGAATGTGGCTCCAGTTCTGGAGTAAAAGCAGCTTTTTACGGTGTTACTCAAGACGGTGATACTGTTATCCAATATACTCTGACTAATGCTTCAGGTGCTCAAATCAAAGTAATTGACTATGGTTGTCGTATAACGAATATTATAGTGCCGGACAGAGAGGGGAAAATGGCAGATGTAGTGCTTGGATATGAGAATCTTAAAGATTACGAGATTGGAGCCGAGAGATTTTTCGGGGCTTTATTAGGGCGTTATGCCAACCGTATTGCCGGTGGTGCTTTTATGATTGACTCGATTCGGTATCAGCTATCGTGCAATGAATCTCCCAACGGATATCCGGGGCATTTGCATGGTGGTATGAAAGGATTTGATCGTGTTATGTGGAAAGCTATGCCAATCAATACTCCTGATACGCTTGGAATTGTTTTTACCCGCCGCAGTCTTGACGGAGAAGAAGGATATCCTGGTAACTTAGATTGTAAAGTCACTTATTTCTGGACTTCGGATAATACTTGGCGTATAGAATATGAGGCGGTAACCGATCTACCGACTATCGTCAATATGTCGCAACATTGCTATTTTAACCTTCAGGGGTATGACGGAGGTTCGGTTTTAAATCATATTGTGCAAATTAATGCGGATTCAGT
The DNA here is from genome assembly GCF_025147085.1 of Bacteroides sp. D2. Lineage (NCBI taxonomy): Bacteria > Pseudomonadati > Bacteroidota > Bacteroidia > Bacteroidales > Bacteroidaceae > Bacteroides > Bacteroides sp. D2. The sequence goes on from NZ_CP102261.1 coordinate 2,184,940, forward strand.
CACGGTTAATACTCCGTGGTATGTGCCGGCTTCGGTAGAAGCGATAGCAGGAGGCCCTTTGGATTTTCGTACTCCTCACAGTTTTGCGGAACGTGCCAACTCTCCCAATGAGCATATGAAACTTATGGGTGGTTATTCTGCCAATTGGATACTTCGTGATTATAATGGAGATCTGCGTTATGCCGCAACGATCACAGAACCTCAAAGTGGACGTCGAATAGAAACTTACACAACAGAGCCCGGTTTACTGATTTATACTGGCATCGGACTCTCTGAAAAGATTGTGGCTAAAGGTGGTCCACAACAGAAATATGGTGGTTTTATATTGGAAACCATCCATCATCCGGACACGCCACATCATCCTGAATTTCCATCCTGTGTGTTACGACCTCATGAGAAATATCATTCCGTTACGGAATATAGGTTTTCTGTGCAAAAGTAATTTAATAGAGTATGCCTTGGAATTACTTATCTTTTTCCTGTAAAACTCTTATTTCTATCAAAAAAAGTCATAATTTTGGCATTAATTTGCAGATTGCCTAAATTACGAAAGATAGAATGTTAGATTTAAAGCAACTTACCACTGATGTATGCCAGATTGCTACAGAGGTTGGACATTTTTTGAAAGAAGAACGGAAGAACTTCCGTCGTGAGCGTGTGGAGGAAAAACATGCACATGATTATGTGTCTTATGTAGATAAAGAGTCAGAGGTGCGAGTGGTGAAAGCACTTGCTGCTCTACTGCCCGAAGCGGGATTCATAACAGAAGAAGGCTCTGCCACTTATCAGGACGAACCCTACTGTTGGGTCATTGATCCGTTGGATGGAACTACAAATTATATTCATGATGAGGCTCCTTATTGTGTATGTATCGCTTTACGCAATCGTACCGAACTTCTTTTAGGTGTTGTTTATGAAGTTTGCCGGGATGAATGTTTCTATGCCTGGAAAGGTGGAAAGGCTTTTATGAATGGTGAAGAAATTCATGTGTCGAGTGTTGAGGATATTCAAGATGCTTTTGTTATTACAGAATTACCTTATAATCATCTACAATATAAACAGACCGCTCTTCATCTCATCGATCAACTTTATGGAGTAGTGGGAGGTATTCGCATGAATGGTTCGGCTGCCGCTGCAATTTGCTATGTAGCTATTGGGCGTTTCGATGCGTGGATGGAAGCGTTTCTCGGAAAATGGGATTATTCTGCAGCGGCATTGATCGTCCAGCAAGCGGGAGGAAAGGTTACTAACTTCTATGGCGAAGATAACTTCATAGAAGGACATCATATTATTGCAACGAACGGAACTCTGCATTCTTTCTTTCAGAAACTTTTGGCAGAAGTCCCTCCATTGAATATGTAAGTGGTATTGCAACTTTAAAATCTCTATTATTATGAAACACACACTTCTTGTAAAAGACTGGCTTAGTTCTTTTTTATCTTTACTGTTTCCCCGTTGCTGTGTTGTTTGCGGCCGACCGTTAGCAAAGGGCGAGGAATGTATTTGTACAGTATGCAATATCAAACTACCTCGTACGAACTATCATCTTCGAAAAGATAATCCGGTAGAGCGGCTTTTCTGGGGACAAATTCCTCTGGAACGGGCTACTTCTTTTTTCTTTTATGAGAAAGGAAGTGACTTCCGGCTGATTCTTCACCGTTTGAAATATGGTGGACAGAAGGAAATAGGTGCAATTATGGGACGGTATATGGCAGCAGAACTTTTATCTTCCCATTTCTTTCAAGGAATTGATGTTATAATCCCTATACCGCTTCACAAAAAGAAACAGCAAATCCGCGGTTATAACCAGAGTGAATGGATTGCCCGTGGAATCACTGCTGTAACAGGAATCCCCATAGATACAGAATCCATATTGCGTAAGAAAAATACGGAAACGCAAACACACAAATCCATACTTGAACGTCGGGATAATGTGGAAGGTATCTTTGAACTTCAACGTCCCGAAGCACTTGTCGGGAAACACATACTGATCGTTGACGATGTGTTGACCACCGGTTCTACTACGCTGGCATGTGCTTCTTGTCTGGTGAAAGTGGAGGGAATACGGATTAGTATATTGACGTTGGCAACGGTGGAATAATCTTCTTTTCGTCAGAGAATATATTTAAATTCCATTCATCTCTCCATTTTATATTTATACTATTAGTTTGGATTTTAATGGGTAGCCATATATAAAGTCCTTCAATTGGCATTTCCGGTTTCCATATATCGAACATGGCAATATAGGAATTTTTCTTTCCTTGTACAGGAATAATGAAGGATGATTGTCCCCCAAAAGTTTTTTCGGGGCCAAGTCCATTATATGGATTGACGCCATGACAGGGATTTGATTTTTCCGTATAGTCACCCGTTATTGATTTTGATGTGAATATGCGCGCGGCATTGGGCTTCCAACCGCTAGAGCCTGATCCCAGCAAATAGTAGGTACCTTTATGCTTGAAGATGGCAGGTGCTTCTGTTTCGTTAGTGATTCCCGTGACTACCTTGTACTTTCCCTGTGGGTAAGTATATTCCTTATTTAATTCACCTGCCACAAAAGCTTTATCAGGCTTGCGTACCGTGAAATGATATACTTTGCCATCATCATCTTTGTAGATACAAAAATCTCCTGAACCGTATGGAGAATCTGCTCCTAAAAACTTGTGACTGTATGTAAAGGGGCCTGTAGGAGAAATTGCCGCAGCGACTCCTAGATAACCGTATTTATAATCCTGTCCTTTGGGATAGAGTTTGAAATACATCATATATCTAGAAGTCGCCCTGTTGTATATTACTTTAGGGCGTTCGAGAATACAGCCGTCAGCAATATCACTTTTTTCATTTTTATAGTCAACGGATAATACTATTCCTTTGTCTTCCCAATGATACAAATCAGTGGATGAATAACAATGTACACCACCATCTGCTTTTTCTTTCTCAGATTTATTGGGCAGTTTGTGCTCACCATACCAATAATAGATGCCATCTACATATATAATACCACCGCCGTGTGCATTAATAGTTTTTCCATTGTTATCGACCCACACTGTTCCGGGTTTGAAGCTTTTCTTTTTCTTGTTCTGTGCCTGTATAGTATTGGAGATGACACAAATGCTCATCAGTGTGATAAGAAAATAGTAGCTTCTCATAATTCTCAATCTTTAGATATTGTTGGTTTGGACTTTCTTGTCATTAGTAATCCGAGCAGAGCAAAAACGACGCCAGTTGTGATGATAAGTTTTTGTCCGTTATCTGCCATACCACCCAATATCGCAATGCCAGCTCCGGAAGCGAAGATGCCATAACCGATTACCCGTTTGCTGAAATTATTGCCCGCTTTCTCTGTCGATTCATTTTCTTCGATTTCTTTCAATTTCCGGGCATTGTTTTCTTTATTCCATATTAAGTAAGATTGATACTTTTCCGATTCCTTGTTCTTTGCTTTATAATATATCTCAAAAATGGCCAGGCATAGGATTGGGAAAGTAACTCCAAGAATCATTTCCTCGGCACGATTGAGGGAGAAACCCATTAGTGGAGTGATGAATTTGAATAAACCATTGATAGCCAAGCTTAATAAAGTAGTCGTGATGTTAGAAGTCGCAGTCTGTCTTTTAGAGAATAGTGTCCAAATGATAGGCAGATATAAAGGAACGCCTGTCAATGCCGCCAAGCTGATAACAACGTTTACAACTCCCCCCATTTTAGGAATAAGCATGGCTATCAATATGCTGAATACTCCGAAGAGAATAGTCGAGATTCTTGCGACGTACATAAGGGTACGGTCGGAACTTTTTGGCCTTAGGTTTTTGAATATATCATTGGTGATGACTCCTGAAGCAATATTCAGCTTTGAATTCAGTGCACTGGTCGTTGCGAAAATCATGCCACCGATCATTAAGCCCAAAAGCCCGTTAGGAAGTACTTCCTTGCACATCATCAGATATGCGCCTTCTGCATCAAGTAATGAGAGCGAAGGGTCATATACTCTGTAAACCATTGGTGGAAGCATCCATAGCACTGGACTGATTATGTATAGGGCTCCAAACAAATAACCTACTTTTTGGGAATCTTTTTGTGTTTTGACGCAGGTATATCGCTGTACATATGCCCAGTTTCCACCCAGGAATATAGTATTATAGATTCCAAAAGCTACCAGGAAGCCAAAAGTATATTCATCGTTCAGAAGATTATAGAATGTGTCGGGCACTTGCTCTATTAGTGCGGTAACTCCGTTAATTTTATCGAAAGATAAAGGAACCACGATGATAACCGCTGCTGTCAGAATAACGAATTGAAGTACGTCTGTGGAAATTACTGCCCATAATCCGCCTGCAGACACATACAAAATGCATAACCCTCCTAATAATAAAATGCAAGTATTTAAAGGCAGTCCGGTGGAAACCTCTAATATTTTGGCTACTGGATACAGGAAAGATGCTGTAAGAAACACAGAGATAAATAAGAACAGGTAGGTATATATCTTCTGTGTGGACTTGCCTAATCTCTTATGTATGTATTCTGCTGCTGTGAGTGCTCCTGTTTTATGCCATTTGGGCGCGATGAGTAATCCTACAATGAAACCGGCGATCGCCATTGTCCATTGGATAGTGATTGAAACCCAGCCCATAGAATAAGCGATAGAACCCCATACGACGAATGTGCCAGCAGAGAAAAATCCCATGAACAGTGAGAGGCCGCTCATGTACCACGGCATGGTTCCGTTTGCGGCAAAGAAAGATTGCATACTTTTACCTTTTTGGGAGAAAGCCAATCCGACTAAAACAACTCCAAGGGAAAATAGTACGATAGTAATGATGTCGAGAGTAGTCATATCAAATGATTTAGTTAACAAAACAGGTTTGAAAAACATCTAAGTTGACAGCAAATATATTTTTGATTCTACAGATAAACAAACAATTCGGAATATAAATCATCGGGAACGTTACCGCAAACGTTCCCGAAATTAAACTCTTGGAGTTTTAACATTCCAATTGCCGGAATTTGATTATATTCGGGAAATTTTTTAGAGTGAGTGACAGTCTATGAGTAAACCAAGAGTGACTATCAAGGATTTAGCCAAGGAACTGAAGATTTCGACTTCTACTGTTTCCAGAGCTTTATGTGATAAATGGGATGTTAATCCAGAAACACGCAAAGCTGTTCTGGAGCTTGCAGAAAAATGGAATTATAAGCCGAATCCGATTTCTTTGAGTCTGAAACAAAGCCAGTCCATGTTTATCGGAGTGATTGTCCCTGAATTTGTCAATTCTTTCTTTTCTGAAGTAATTATGGGTATTCAGAGTGTGCTGAATCCTGAAGGATATCATGTGCTGATAATGCAATCTAATGAATCGCATGAGAATGAATTGCGGAATATGAAGGCGTTGGAAGCGCAGATGGTGGATGGTTTTCTGATTTCGGTTACCCAGGAATCGGAAAATACTAGTTACTTTTCTGACTTGATCTGGAATAATTTTCCTGTGGTTTTCTTCAATCGGATTTGTGCAGAGTTGAGTGCTCCCCATGTAGTTATTGATGATTATAAGTGGGCTTTTGCTGCAGTTGAACATTTGATACAGCAAGGGTGTAGGCGGATTGTTCATTTGGCAGGTTCTGAAGATTTGCTTATCGCGCAGAAACGCAAAAATGGATATATGGATGCCTTGCGAAAGTATGGCTTGCTGGTTGAAGAGTCTTTGATTATCGACTGCGGAATAATGATGGAGAAAGGAATCATGGCGGCTCATCAGATTCTTGAAATGGAAAAAATGCCAGATGGAATTTTTGCAGTGAACGATCCGGTGGCGATAGGAGCGATGAAAACTCTTCAGAAAAACAAGATTAGAATTCCGGAGGATATGGCAGTAGTTGGTTTTTCCGAATCTAAGGAAGCGTTTATTGTGGAACCTAATCTGACTAGTGTGGAACAACCTACTTTTGAAATGGGGCGGAATGCTGCACAATTATTATTGGAGCAAATCAAGCATAATGTCAATAATGAGGATAAAATGCTGTCGAAGTCGATTATTCTGGATGCAAAATTAAATATCAGGGAATCTTCTCTTAGAAGGACGAGTTGAAACCTCGTTTTTTCAGATCGAATTATTTGCGGGACATAGCCTTTTTATATTAAAGAGGTATGTTCCGTTTTTCTTTTTCTTGTTTCTGAAAATAAATAAAAATACACTTTCCTTTGTTTATGGGCTTTCTAGTGAGCTCTGAAAGAGTGATTATGTTTTTTTCTTTAAATTTATTTGGAGTTTAATAAATAATCGCTATGTTTGCAAAACCTAGCAGACCAGAATAGACCAGTTGCTAAGATTGAAAACTTAGATATACCATTTAAATTGTTAACGAGAAATTAAGTATTGCACCATGAAGAACGCAGTTATTTCAAAAGCGAAGTGGTACATTAGATGCTGTAGTCTTGTGTATTTATCTATTTCCTTTTCTTCTGTAGTACATTCAGCAGAAGATGTTTCAAAAATGAACAGTGTAGCGATTGCCCAACAGGCAAAAACGCGAACGGTAGTTGGCTCGGTGATTGATTTTGAAACAGGAGAACCTATTATTGGGGCTTCTGTGGCAGTTGCTGGGAAAAGTGTGGGTACTATCAGTGATTTGGATGGGAATTTTTCTATCCGGGTAGATGGAGATAATACAAAATTAGAGATTTCTTTTATTGGGTACGAAAAACAGGCAGTAATGGTAGAGGATGGAAAGAAGCTGACTATTCGTTTGCGTGCCGTTTCAGAATTGTTAGATGAAGTGGTGATTACTGCGTATGGTTCCGGACTTCGTAAGGATTTGACAGGAGCTATTGCAAAGGCGAATGTGCAAGATATGCGTAAAGCACCGGTTTTTAACTTTGAAGAAAGTCTTGCAGGTCGTGTAGCAGGTGTACAGGTAACTTCCTCCGACGGACAGCCGGGTAGTGACTTGCAGATTGTTATCCGTGGTAATAATTCGGTAACTCAGGATAATTCCCCATTATATGTAGTGGATGGCTTTCCACTGGAAATGGCAGTGGGGAATATGCTGAACCCCGAAGAAATCGAGTCTATTGAAATATTGAAAGATGCGTCGGCTACGGCTATCTATGGTGCGAGAGGTGCGAACGGGGTAATTTTGGTAACTACAAAGAAAGGAAAAGTTAGTTCGCCTACCGTGACATATAGTGGCTGGGTAGGTGTACAACAGATTATCAAGAAGCAGGAAATGCTTGACCCTTATGAATTTGTGCGTTATCAGTTGGAAGCAGATTACAACGTTTACAGTAAGCGCTACTTGGCTGGCGAAAGGACATTGGAAGATTATCGGAATATCGAAGGTATTAACTGGCAGGACAAGGTGTATAGGGATGCTTTGGTGCATAGCCACAATATAGCTGTCAGGGGTGGTACTGAAAAGACGAGATACTCTGTTTCCGGTTCATTGGTGGATCAGCAAGGTATTATGTTGAACAGCGGTTACAAAAAATATCAAGGTCGTTTTGTATTGGATCAGACAATCACTAAGAAAATAAAAGTAGGTATTAATGCTAATTATACGTATTCGAAGAAATATGGTACCATTGTATCTGAATCGCAGACTAGTCCGACGGCAAGTTTGATGTATGCGTTGTGGGGGTACCGTCCAGTGGCAGGTGTCAATGACGGTGATTTGCTGAATGACTTGTATGATGAGACAACCGATCCGACTACTGATCTTCGTATCAACCCTCTGATGGCAGCCGAGAATGAGTATAACCCATTGTTTACTTACAATTTCATCGGTAACGCTTATTTTGAGTATAAAATTTTAAAAAACCTGACTCTCAAGATTACTGGTGGATATAATAAGATACATCAACGGAAAGAAGTCTTTTTCAACTCTAACTCTCGAGGGGGACATCGTCATACCAATAACAAGGTGAATGGTTGGATAACCAACACGGAGCGAACTAGCCTGTTGAACGAAAATACGTTGACATATGATGTTCCTTTGAAGAAGGGACATCGTCTGAAAGTGTTGGGCGGTTTCACTGTGCAGGATAATAGTACATTTATTGATGAAATCAGAGCAATCAATGTTCCTAATGAGGCGTTGGGGATCGCCGGACTGGATGAGGGTGAGCTGACGTCCGCCACTATCAGCAAGACAGCCAACGGCTTGGTTTCTTATTTAGGAAGAGCGGATTATAATTATAAGTCCAAATATCTGTTGACCGTTTCATTCCGTGCCGACGGTTCGTCGAAGTTCCCAAAAGATAACCGTTGGGCTTATTTCCCGTCTGCCTCCGCTGCTTGGGGATTTGGTGAAGAGAAATTCGTGAAAAATGTAAAATGGATTAGTAGTGGTAAGCTGAGGGCAGGTATCGGTACGACAGGTAACAATCGTGTGACGGACTATGCTGCACTGACAGCCTTACAGATAACGGCAGACTCTGGGTACAGTACAGGTAATACACCGGGTAAAGGGGTAGTGCCGAAAACGTTGGGGAATCCTAAACTAAAATGGGAGACTACCGTACAGACTAATATTGGATTGGATATGTCGTTTTGGGATAATCGGATTTCGTTGACGGCAGATTATTACTATAAGAAAACGAAAGACCTGCTGTTGAATGCTACATTGGCACCTAGTATGGGATTTTTGTCTGCTTATAGAAATGTAGGATCGGTTTCCAATTCGGGACTTGAGCTGACCATTGACACTAAAAATATACAAACGAAAGAGTTCTCATGGACTTCCAGCTTCAATATATCATTCAATCGCAACAAAGTCTTGTCATTGAACGATGATGAACCGAGTTTGGCAAGCCGTGTGAACTGGGGTAATTTCAACAATGCTTATCCTTATATTGCCATTCCGGGACATCCGATTGCTATGTTCTACGGACATATTTTTGATGGAGTTTATCAGTACACAGATTTCGATAAGGTAGGGGAATCTTATATATTGAAAGACGGTGTTCCCAATAATGGAAATGCACGTGAGAAAATTCAGCCGGGAGATATCAAATTCAAGGACATTAATCGCGATGGAGTGGTGAATGACTATGACCTGACTATTATCGGTAATCCGAATCCAAAGCATATCGGCGGATTTGGTAATAACTTTCAGTACAAGAATTTTGACTTAAACGTATTCTTTCAATGGAGCTATGGCGGTGATGTGCTGAATGCCAACCGTATTGAGTTTGAAGGTGGTGATCCGAATGCTCGTACCTCACTCAATATGTTTGCTTCGTTTGCCAACCGTTGGACTCCCGAGAACCAGACAAACGAACTCTACCGGATAGGTGGGCAAGGACCGGCTGTTTATTCGTCGCGTACTATTGAAGACGGTTCTTTCTTGCGTTTGAAAACGGTATCATTAGGATATAGATTGCCGAACGCATGGCTGAAAAAGATAAATATTAAGTCATTGAGAGTATATGCTTCTGCGCAGAACTTGATTACATGGACTAGATATTCAGGACCGGACCCGGAAGTTTCTACTCGCCCTACAGCGTTGACGCCCTCTTTCGATTGGTCTCCTTATCCAAGGCCGAGAACTTTAACACTAGGAGTTGATATTTCTTTTTAAACCTTTAAAATCAAATCGTATATATGAAGCATAATATATTGTTATGGATGACTGTATGTCTGTTAGGAACTTCCTGCTCGAACATACTTGATAAGGAACCTGATTTTGTTTCTCCTGATTATTATTATAATACGGAAAGCGAACTGTTACAGGCGTTGAACGGAGTGTATAATCGTCTGATTGACACAAACGGAAGAATGTACAGTAAGGGACTTTTTAGCTTATTTGTACTGAGTGACGAGTCTTTTTATACTAATAATTTTAATAACACTAATATCCGTGCAGGCGTAATGGACGCCGCTGATCTGGATGTCGGACGTTTCTGGGAAGTGTTGTATGAAGGAGTGAACAGAGCCAATCTTCTGTTGTATAGTGTTGAAGGTAAAGAATTGGATACCGACATGATGAAAGCAGCAAAGGGAGAGGCTCTTTTCTTGAGAGGATATTACTATTATTTGCTGACCTCTTTCTTTGGTGAAGTACCTTTGAAACTTGCTCCGACAATGTCTGCCAATGATAACTATTTGGCGAAATCGCCATTGACGGATATTTACAAACAGATTGTAAAGGATATGCAAGAGGCGGAAAAACTGGTATTGGATATTGATGCACTTGGCTATAACGAACGAATTTCCAAAACGGGGGTTCAGGCTATTTTGGCAAGAGTATTTCTTAAAATGGCGGGTGAACCTCTGAAAGACGAGACGCGCTATGCGGATGCTTTGGAATATGCCAACAAGGTGATTGCTTCTACGAAGCATGAGTTGAACCCCGATTATAAACAAATCTTTATTAATCATTCGCAAGATATTAATGAAAGCAAGGAGTGTATCTGGGAAATAGGCATGTATGGTAACAAAATTGGTACGGTAGATTTGGCCGGCTCCGTAGGAGTGGAGAATGGCATTTTGTGCCGTGATGAATCAATAGGCTACTCAGGAGGTCCGATGAAGGCTTCTAAAAGACTTTATGATTCATATGGAGAAGGTGATTTGCGTAAGGACTGGAATGTAGCTCCTTATTACTATAATGTAGTGGAAGAAACAAAGGTCAATGAGGAAACACAGGAGGTGGAAGTGGTTCAGGTAACTAAGAAAGTAATGTTCTCGGCTACTCAGATATATAATCGTAACCCAGGTAAATGGAGAAGAGAGTACGAAATAGGACAAAAAGCACGTCTCTTTAATTCCACAAATTTTCCTGTTGTCCGCTACAGTGATGTCCTGCTGATGAAAGCAGAGGCAGAGAATGAAGTTAACGGTCCTACCGACGAAGCGTACGACGCAATCAACCAGGTGAGAAGAAGAGCTTATGGGAAGCCGATTCATACTGTTGATGCGACAGTGGACCTTCCCGCAGATTTGGCTAAGACGGATTTCTTGGAAGAAGTAAAAAAAGAACGGTTTAGGGAACTTTGCTTTGAGGGGATGCGTAAACTCGATCTGCTTCGTTGGGGAGAATATGTGGCTACAATGAAGGCTTTTGGTACGGAAATTTCAACGACTGCTCCGTCGGAATTCAAATATGCAAGTAGAGTAGGGCAGAATATAACGGACCGTAATGTTCTCTTCCCGATTCCGAATACGGAGATTACCGTCAACAAGCTAATGACGCAGAATGAGGGTTGGTAATTGATTTTTTATCTTTTTAAAATAATCGAACATGAAAAATATAATAAGATATTGCGGTTTGTTACTTGTGGGGCTGGTTTCCTGCATGGAAGATGAGGCTCCAAGTGTGGAACTGAACGTGGCGCTGGATAAACAAGTCTATCAGGTGGGCGAACCTGTAACTTTCAAGTTGAACGGAAATCCGGATAATATAGTGTTCTATTCGGGAGAGGTAGGGCATAATTATGCTTATAAAGAAAGATATCATGCGGATGGTGACCTGTTGGTCAAATTCAATTCTTGGGTGCGTTATGGAGATATTTATCATAATCTGAAATTCTTAGTCTCTTCTGATTTTAGTGGAATCTATGACAAGGAGAATGTGGAAGCAGCTACATGGATTGACTTGTCTGATAAGTTCCGTTTTTCAGTAGGGGATGATCAGACTCCTTCCGGGGAGGTAAATTTGAAAGAGTATGTCGGTGCGGAAGAGGATGCAAAGTTATTTGTTGCATTCCGTTATGAAGATGAACAGAAAGCACGGCAGAACAACTGGATTATTCGTTCCATCACACTTGACTGCGTTTCTGCCGAAGGGGTACGAAGCAATTTGGCTACGATGTCTACTATGGGCTGGAAGGTGGTTGATTTTGAAAATCCAGCAGTGACATGGAATGTTGCTTCTACCAGCCAGATATTAATTGATGGTGGAGCTAATCAGCCGAAGAATGTAGACTGGGTTATTTCGCAGGCTTTTGATGTCCGAAAAACAACTCCGGATACGGGCGTTGCGTTGAAGAATATCAGTACCACGATGGATGAGTATAAGTACGTATATACTAAACCGGGAATCTATGAGGTTGTATTCGAAACCACATCCGACTGGTATAATGGCAATGATCATGCATTGACGAAGCTTACTGTGGAGGTGCAAGGTAAAGTAGAAGAAGAGATTCCTGCTTCGTTGAGTGTCTTGCCGGATAAAGTGGAATGTAAGGTAGGAGAGCCTATAACGTTTAGTTTGACAGGTAATAATGCCAGCAATGTAGTTTTCTATTCCGGAGAAAGTGGACATAACTTTGATTTCAGAGAAAGGTTTTATGCGGATAATGACATCGTGGTGAATTTTTCGACATGGGTGCGTTATGATGTGGATCAACTTTTAAAGTTTAAAATATCAACAGATTTTGATGGTGTGTACGAAAAGGGACATGTAGAAGCTGCTACGTGGGTTGATTTGTCAGATAAATTTGCTTTCTCGACAGGAGCAGATAAAACGCCTTCAGGTGAAGTTAGTCTGAAAGAAGCTGCTGGTGATGATCCTAATGCCCGGATATTTGTGGCTTTTCATCATAAAGATGAAGAGGAAGCTGTAGAGAAACGGAATGATTGGATTGTCAGAACGTTCGAAATGGACTTGATTTCTCCGGAAGGTTTTAGGAGTAATTTAGCGAAGATGTCTACGAAAGATTGGTGGACAGCCGTTGACTGTTTAAATCCGAACCGAAATTGGAATGTAACTCTTCAACAGCTAGTGTTAATAGGAGGTACTAATAAGCCAACTAATGACGATTGGGTTATCTCCAAACCTGTTTATATCAGAAAAGGTACTCCCGATAAAGGAGTCTCTTTAAATAGTGTTACTTCCAAAGATTATACCTACACTTACAATACTCCCGGTGTTTATAAGGTTGTATTTGACTGGTATGATGGAAGTAATTATTCGCAAGTGAAATTAAATATTGAAGTAAAAGAATAACTGATAAAAATGAAAGGGATGCCAAAGAATTTCATTAACTATTTTTCTGTAGTCGTAGTTTTAAGCTTATCTATCGCTTTATCAGCCCAGGAATTGTCCGTTGTGCGATTGACTAATGAGCAACTTGAACTTGGATGGAAAAAGGGCGTTGGTGGATATACATTAGAAACGTTGAAAGTGAAGGGAACGAATGGTTGGGAGATAATGGAAATAGCTAAGTATCAGCATAATGTTTTATATGCTTCCTCAAAACCGGAAACGGCACCACAGGCACTATATGATAATACGGGAAAAGAGATTCTTTTCCCGGCTCCGCAATATCGTTATATTATACCTTCATGGCAACAGAACACAAATGCTGTTGCCATGAATAAAGCAGGAGAGAATATAGTTTTTTATCCTTCGGCAGTGAAACGTGTTTCTGATACAGAAATCTGTTTCCGATACGAAAATGAGACGATGCGGATTACGGAAAAATGGTGTATGGATTCTCTTCATCAGAATGATATAAAAGTTGATTTTATATTGCATTCCAAGAAGACAGGTTATTATTCTTTGGCAACCCCTTCGCTGGTTTCAATAGATAAATATAATTTCCAATGGGCTACCGTTCCCGGAATATTTCAGGGGAATGCTATAAATACAGACTTTGTACAAGCGTATGGCTATGGTCAGGGAATCCCCGACATACCGGTAGTGGCAAGAGAACGTACTGCTTCTACATTATCCTCACTGATAACGGATAGAAAGGGTGTGACTATTGCTGTAACAGCGGAACCTGGTACTGGCAGAGATCCTTGGCCGAAGGATAAAAAGATGCATGCGGAATGGCAACTCGGATTGTCGGTTATGAACCGGGAAGGGGAATTCTCGCCTACACTTTATCATCCTGTGTTGGGAGAGAAGAATTCATTGATGAATGTAGGGGACAGTCTTTCTTTCTCTTTCCGTTATACTATTCAGAAAGCAGATTGGTATGCTGTATTGAAACATACGATTAATGATATTTATCGTTTCACTGATTTTCTAAGGTTGAAACAGACAAAATATTCATTGACACAAAGACTTTATGATATGCACGCATATCTTACTAATGACAGCACTTCCAAATGGCATAACCTTGTATATAAGGGAGTAACAATTGGAGCACAAGACTATCTGGGTGGTGTGTATGATTCAGAAAAAGATGCCATGAAAAACTCCGATTATGGAGCTATGTGGATGTTGGCAAAGTTGACGGATGATCCTCGCTTGACACAGAAAAGACTGCCGAATGCGTTGAACTTTAAATTGATGCAACAACATGCGGAGGAAGATTTCCTTTGTGGTTCCTCTGCCGGACAGTATTATTTGTATAAAAGTAAACGGTTTACCGAAGAGTGGGGACCTTATACGGAACCCATTGCAACCACTTATTATATGTTGATGGATATGGGTAATATTCTGCTTTTTGAACCGCAGCAGAAGGAATTAAAACAGCATGTCAAACTGGCTGCCGACCGTTTGTTGGAATGGATGAAGCCCAACGGACAATGGGAAGTAGCTTATGAGAATAAGACATTAAAGCCTACTTTTACTGATATTACAGATTTACGACCAACGTTTTATGGATTATTGATTGCTTACGAGATATTGAAAGATAAGAAATATCTGCAGGCAGCTATACAAGGAGCGGATTGGTATGTGGAGAACGCTGTAAAGAAAGGACATTTCCTAGGCGTTTGCGGTGATACTCGTTTTGTTCCGGATTTCGCCACAGCCCAAAGTGCACAAGCCTTATTGGAACTGTATAATGTGACGAAAAACGAAAAGTATAAGGAAGCTGCTATATCAACTGCTAAGATTTATACGGCATCGGTTTATACGCATCCTATACCGACGTCAGTAGTAAAACAAGTGAAAGGGATAGAACGAAAAGATTGGGAGATCAGTCAGGTGGGATTGAGTTTTGAGCATGGTGGAGTAGCTGGTTCTGCCAATCATCGCGGACCAATATTATTGGCTAGCCATGCCGGAATGTTCGTACGGATGTATAGGCTGACAAAAGATTCATTATTTTTGAATATGGCACGTGCGGCTGCCATAGGAAGAGATGCATTTGTGGATTTTAAAACGGGAGTCGCTTCCTATTATTGGGACTCGATGAATAATGGAGCCGGACCTTATCCACATCATGCTTGGTGGCAGGTGGGATGGATTACCGACTATTTATTGTCTGAAATATCTCTCCGTTCAAATGGCGGGATAACTTATCCGGGTGGATTCATTACTCCTAAAGTGGGCCCCCATCTAACTTATGGTTTTACGTCTGGTATGGTATTTGGTACGAAAGCCGATTTGATAATGCGCCCGGGATTATTTAAACTGGATAATCCTTATATAGAATATATGGCTGCTTTGAACGAGAAGGAGAAAACAGTTTTCCTTATCTTGCTGAATAATGATGATGAAAAGCAGACTTCTCTGATTGAAATGGATACGAAATGTTTGTTCTCTGGAAAGAAAATCCGGGTGAAGAACGTTGCTAGCTTGAATAATCAAGGTCATTCTACACTTGTAGATGGAGTGGAGAATTGGAATGTAACGATTGATGCATATGGCTTGACGGTTTTAAAGATTAAATATAAATAGGATATGAGCATAAATCACTGGATAGTAAAGAATCTTGTTTGCACCCTTTTTTTGGTGGTTGGAGGATTGAATATATATGCGCAAAAAGATAAATATTTGATTGAAGCTGAGGCTTTTCAGTTCAAAGGAAAATGGTCAACAGATAGATCGGCAGATTGCATGGGGAGTGCAATGCTCCGTTTGAACGGTGGCGGAAGTCTTGATGAACAGTTTGATGCGCTTACGGTCGTCAATATAATGGAAGAAGGAGACTATAATGTATGGGTGAGGTCAGCGGATTATGATAAACTGCCGGGGACACGCTTATTCCGTTTAAGTGTGGATGAGAAACCAATGAAAGAATCTGGAAAACATGGAAAAGTCGGATTCTATTGGGAAAATGCAGGCTGTGTGCAGTTGGCAAAAAAACAGGTATTATTGCGATTGCATGATACGAAGAGGAATTTCGGCCGATGTGACGCAATCCTATTGGTAAAAGATCACTCTATCAACCCCAATGAGATGGATAGAAAAGAAGTGGGCAAATGGAGAAAAAATCCCGTTAAAATAGAGACGAAAGGTTCGGGTTTTGATAATGTGTCTACTCCGCTTTTATTATCGCCCGATGCAGAGGTGGTGGCTAATATAGAGAATCCGAATATTCGGGTGAGTTTTGTAAAAGCTGGAGCAAACAACCAGGCGATTGCCTGCCGGACAGAAATTAAGGTGAAAGGAACCTGGCGCCGTTTCTTGTCTACTATGGAAGACCATAAGGTATTTCTTATTACTGCGGAGCAAAGTCCGGTAGATAATGATAAATTCTTTCCTTCCTGGAAGAATGCGGTGTCAAAAAGTTCATTTACTGTTGGTGGAAAAGAATACACGGTACAGTCTGACGAGGATTATTTGAATCCTTATGTTGCGGGAGTGCTCAGTGAAGCTATTCCGGTGAAAGCTGTGAACAAGGACAATAACAGTATTGAAGTACAATACATTACGAAGAATGGATCTTCTATCACTGGTTACTGGACGCTGCCTGCCAAAGGCAATCATGTTGAGGTGAGATTATCTTGTCGTCCGGCTACTGATGGAATGTATAGTATGGGGCTTTCAGCTTTTCAGCCTGTGCCCCAACCGAATATGAGTAATATACTTCTTTCGCCGATGTTTCAGTATAAACGAGTTTCTTCACATCCGGTGATGATGCTTTCTTCAATGATGCAACAGCCGTTAGCTATTGCAGAATCTGCTACTCCTTTGGGTGGAGTAATGTCATCGTTTATATGTGGGGATGATAGTACTTTCCCGCAAGAATGGGGAAGTGTAGATTTTTCTCCGATGGGATTTTCCGTCAAGAATGAGCAGAATGTGGTTCAGCCGGTAGCTTTTGCTCCTGTTATGGGGATGAAGGATTCTCATGTGAAGGCAGGACAGGTGATTGAACGTAAGTTTGTGGTAGGCATACTTCCGGCAGGTTGGAATGAGGTGATAGAATATATTTCGGATCAAGTATATAAGGTAAAAGATTACAGGAAGCAAAAAGAGGTATCACTGACTGAGGCAATGTTTAATATTCTGGATTTGATGCGTAATGAAGAGTATGGCGGATGGGATGCCCATCTTAAAGGATTCTATGATATTGAAGGGGATCCGGAAACGGCTCCGACGGTAGTACATGCTGCTCCTTTGGCAATTATCGCAGCGTCTGTCCTCTCGGAAGACGAGGAGTTTTATCTGTCACGCTCTTTGCCAACAATAGAATATACATTGTCTCGGAGTGGATACAGATGGGCTACAGACCTGGTTCCAAGCGGATACAACAAGACGCTTGAGACGCTTCGGCTCAATCCTTTTAATTCCCAGTTCAATACTTCTTATTATGAAGGTTTACATCGTCTGTTAGGAGGGTTGAATCCGTGGCTGGTTTCTATTGCTTTGCCGGGGGATACATTGAGAAAAACAAAGGGATATTCTACACAAGTTCTCTCTTGGGTGCAGGCTATCTCCGCTTATAATTTGACAGGAGACGAGAAATGGAAACGGTTTGCTACTTCTACAGCCGACCGGTATATAGATTTGCAGATATATAAGAACTCATCCCAACCGGTGGGATTGATGTCTTTTTATAATACGAATGTGTATGCTCCGTGGTGGGACTTGATTGACTTGTATGAGTTGACAAAAGAAGAGAAATATTTGAAAGCGGCTCAATATGGAGCTTCTAATACCATCGCGGGAATCAGATCTTTCCCTACCGTTACAGAGGATTTACAAACGATTCATCCGGGAAACCGTTTTGATGGGAATACAAACCTGTGGTGGAAAGGAAAAGAGAAATATCGTCTGGGATTCCCCCGCGTGGCGAACGATGCGCAAGAGAAGCAAGTGCCGGAATGGCTTGTTTCACCGGTCGGACTAGGTTTTGAACAGCCTTCCACTTATTTCCTGCGGACAAAGGGAAAGCAAGTGCGTCCGGTCTTTATGAGTAACTGGGCTCCTCATCTGCTTCGTCTCTATCAATATACTCGTAAGCCTATTTACGAGACTTATGCCCGGAATGGAGTAATTGGGCGGTTTACAAATTATCCGGGATATTATGCTACAGGATATACAGATATTACTCTGTCACCAGACTTTCCTTATAAGGGTCCGGATGTAAGCTCTATCTATTATCACCATATTCCGCCCCATTTGGCATTTACGTGGGATTACCTGGTGTCTGAAGCTATAGAACGTTCTAATGGGAATATTAACTTTCCATTCTGCAAGCAGGAAGGCTTTGTATGGTTTACGAACCGTATCTACGGGAATGAGAAGGGGAAAATATTTGGAGACAGCAAGGCAAAGCTTTGGATAAAGAAAGGGTTGATTCAGATAGATAATCCGACAGTAAACTATCTGACTGCGGTTTCCGATAAGTATTTTTGGGTGATTTTATCCGGTGAATCTAAACAAGAAGAATCACTTACTATTCGCTTGGACAAGGTTGCCGAATTGGTTGGTCAAGGTGATATTGTACAATATACGGAGAAAGGGAAGACAGCAAAAGTAAACCGGGTTGGAAATGCGATTAAGGTATCTGTTCCGGGGAAAGGTTTCAGGGCTTTGGCGTTTCCTTTAGCTGAAACTCGCAAGGAGAATCGTTACCCTGTATTGAAAAATGGAATAAAAGTGGTTGATATGGGAGAACCTTTCGGTAAGGTGTTCTTATTCCGTATCCGTTCTCCATTCGGATGGGATTCAGTATATGGGTTTGCTGAAACTGCGCCGGCTAAGGAAAAAGAAATGTCGGTATCGGTGGTGTGTAATGGACAATCTTGTACTGTTTCTTCTTATCCCTTTGAATGGAGTTTCTATAAATTGGGAATGGACGAAAAAGCCATTGTCAAAGTAACGGTGAGTTCGAAAGGACAGGTAGATAAAACGGAGGAAATCATACTTAATTCAAAATGAAAATGATACAGATACGACAATTAGGGACTATTATTGCAGGAATGGTATTAATGACGGTATTTCCCTGCGTTTATGGACAAAGTCGCGCTGATTTGGATAAGATTGCTGCTTCGCAGGCAGGGGCCTCTCCTTTGGTGTATACAACGGCAGATAAGGAAATTCCATTGATACAACTCGGAAATTATTATGATGAGAAAGAATGTACGGTAAGAAAGGGGCTTCCTAACTTTTACTCAAAAATAAAGAAAGAGCAGGAAATTACGGTTGCTTTTATTGGTGGTAGCATAACGCAAGGAGATTATTGCTATCGTTTGCAAACTACCCGATACATGGAAAATACTTTTTCTAATACCTGTTTTAAATGGATTAATGCCGGAGTGTCTGGTACGGGTACGGATTTGGGTGCTTTCCGGATTCGGGAACAAGTATTACAGTACAAACCGGATCTTATTTTTATTGAATTTGCCGTAAATGGTGGTTATCCTGACGGAATGGAGGGAATGATCCGAAAGATTATAAAAGAGAATCCTCATACGGATATTTGTTTGATTTATACGATTTATACGAATCAGGCTACTGTCTATCAGAAAGGGGATGTTCCACAAGTGATTAAAAGATTGGAAGATATTGCAACGTATTACCAACTCCCTTCTATTCATTTAGGCATGGAGGCGGCAGCACTTGAAAAGGCTGGTAAGCTACTTTGGAAAGGGACCAAAGAAGTTGCCGTTGGGAAAATTTTATTCTCTAATGACGGGGTACACCCTATCACTGATGGAGGGAACTTATATGCTTCCGCGATTGCACGAGGACTGGAGAAAATACGAAAAGAAAATAGTGCTTCGCAGGTACATATGCTTCCTGAACCGCTTTTCGGTTCGGAGTGGGAAGAAGCCGAAATGTATATCCCTTCACAGATTGCTTCTTTTGATAATTCATGGAAAGAGATTAATACATCAGTGACCCCTTCTTTAAAGAAGTTTTCTGGCTGGTTCGATACAGTGATGACTAGTAGTAAGGAAGGGTCATCATTTTCTTTTGGCTTTGAAGGAGATATGATAGGCTTATTTGATATTGGCGGTCCAGAAGTAGGGCAAGTGGAAGTTCTGATTGATGGAAAATTTGTTCGATTGAAAGAGATTAGTACTAAAGGTTTTCATCTATATGAGGCGAATGATCGTATCGGGAATTATACTTTGAATCGTTTTAATTCTTGGTGTAACAATCGTTATCGGGGGCAGTATGATGTGATAAAGTTGAAAAAAGGTATTCATCAAGTAACTATTCGAGTCTCTTCTGAGAAAGCTGACAAGAAAAAAATACTCGGTAATAAACAATGGGAGGATATAACAGCTCATCCTGAAAAGTATGATCAGTCTACAATTTATTTAGGAAGGATACTCTTACGTGGAAAACCGATTCCATGCGAACGCATAAAGGGAGTGCCTAAACTGCCACAACAACTGAAGTGGGAACAGAAAATGAAGCGTTATGAAAAGGCGGATTCCATCAATCCTCCGGCAAAAGATTTGATTCTTTTTGTGGGTAGTTCGACGATGGAGAATTGGAAAACTTTGGCAGATGATTTTCCCGGGAAGCCGGTTCTTAACCGGGGAGTTTCCGGCACGAAAACAATAGATTTGATTAATTACAAAGACCGCTTGATAAGCCCTTATCATCCTAAACAGATTTTTGTTTACGAAGGAGATAATGATATTGGTTACCAATGGACTCCGGATGAAATATTGGAGCAGATTAAGAGATTGTTCTTTATTCTCCGGAAAGAAAAACCGGAAGCGGAAATTATCTTTATTTCTATCAAACCGTCTGTGCGGAGATTGAAGGACAAAGAGAGGATCGAGCAGACAAATGCGTTGATAAAAGAGTTTGTAGAGCAACAAATGAATACTGCTTACGCAGATGTATATAATCCGATGTTTACACCAAAAGGGGAATTATTTCCGGAACATTATCGGGAGGATGGGTTACATCTGACGGCTGAAGGTTATGCAGTGTGGAAAGAGGTTATCTCCAAGTATATTAAATAACAAATAGTAGAATAGAATGATGAAGCATTTAATGATCGCTGGGATTTTGAGCTGTTTTTCTATGGGCGGCTTTGCTCAGATATATAAAGATAAAACAGCTCCTGTGGAGGACAGGACGAATGATTTGCTCCACCGCATGACATTGGAAGAAAAATTAGATTATATAGGAGGATATAAAGGCTTTTATATAAGGGGAATCGAACGTTTGGGCGTGCCCGAGATAAAGTTGACGGATGGTCCTGTCGGTACGCATAAAGATGGAAAATCGACAGCTTATCCGGCAGGGGTACTGACTGCTTCGACCTGGAACAGAGAGCTGGTGTATGAATTGGGAAAGCAATTGGGGAGAGATTCTAAAGCACGTGGTGTACATATATTATTGGGACCGGGTGTGAATATCGTTCGTTCTCCTTTGTGCGGAAGAAATTTTGAGTATTTCACGGAAGATCCATATTTGAACTCTCAGGTAGCTATAGGTTACGTAAAAGGATTGCAGGATCAGAAAGTGGTGGCTACTCTGAAACATTATGCTGCGAACAATCAGGAGTGGGACAGGAACAATGTAAGCAGTGATATTGATGAGCGTGTGTTGCATGAAATATATCTGCCTGTCTATAGAGCCGCCATTCAGGAAGCTGGTGCGGGTGCCGTTATGGATAGCTATAATCCGGTGAATGGAGTACATGCCACGCAGAATGATTATTTGAATAATCAGGTGTTGAGAAAACAATGGGGATTTGATGGAATTGTTATGAGTGACTGGTCGGCTACTTATGACGCTGTGGAGGCTGCTAATGGTGGTTTGGATTTGGAAATGCCGCGTGCCAAATGGATGAATAAGGAGAATCTGATGCCTGCGATAAAAGCTGGAAAAGTGAAGGAAGCGACTATTGACGAGAAAGTGAAGAGAATTCTGAGGATAATGTTTCGGTTCGGTTTTTTTGATAATGAACAGTTGGATAGCTCTATTCCATACAATAATCCGGAAGCGGCAAAAGTGGCATTGGAGTTGGCTAGAGAAGGTATTGTATTATTGAAGAATGAGAATGATCTACTTCCATTGAATCCTTCAAAAGTGAAGTCAGTTGCTGTGATTGGTCCTAATGCAAACTCTTATATATCGGGAGGTGGAAGTTCTTATACATTTCCGTTTCATTCTGTTTCAGTATTGGATGGGTTAAAGAATGTCGGACAGGATCTTCAGATTTCGTATGCACCCGGAGTACCTACCTTGACAGAAACAGTTGTTAATGCAATTTTTTACACAGAAGCGGGGAGTCGGATTAAAGGACTTAAAGCTGAATACTTTGATAATATTCGTTTAAAGGGAGCGCCGGCAAGAACTGTGATAGATACGATTGTTAATATAGGTAACGGCTGGCATATTGCTGCCGAAAACAAAGGTATTCCGTATGACCACTGTTCCATGCGATGGAGTGGAGTCGTACGTCCGGAGAAGACTGCTAATTACCGGTTCATAGTCAGAGGATTCGATGGGTTCCGCTTGAAGATTGGTACGGAAATGCTGATTAATGAGTGGAGAGACCAAGGAATAACGACTCGTGAGACTGTATTGGCGTTGGAGGCCGGGAAGGAATATCCTGTTGTCCTTGAATATTTTGCTAATGTGCATCCTGTTGATATTTCTTTTGGATGGAGAGAGGATAGATTGCTTTTTGATGAGGCTGTAGAGATTGCCAGGAAATCTGATGTGGCTATTGTGAACATTGGATTTAATGAAAGTAGTGAACGTGAAAGTAATGATCGTCCTTTCGAGTTGCCCGAATATCAGGATAGTTTAGTACAGTGTATTACGGCTGCCAATCCCAATACGGTTGTGTTGCTGAATGCGGGTGGAAATGTGGATATGTCAAAATGGATAGATAAAGTTCCTTCTTTGTTACATTTGTGGTATGCCGGTCAGGAGGGTGGAACGGCTGTTGCTGAAATTCTGTTTGGGAAGGTAAACCCCAGTGGGAAACTACCTATCTCTTTTGAAAAGAAATGGGAAGATAATCCGGCCTATCCATATTATTACGATGTGGATGGTGATAAGCGGGTAGAATATAAAGAGGGACTTTTTATGGGGTATAGGCATTATGATGTCAGTGAAACGAAACCTCAATTTGCATTCGGCTATGGAATGTCTTATACCACGTTTAAATACTCTGACTTACGTATAGATAGGGAAAAAGGCAGAGACTTGGTGGTTAAGATTCGGTTTACTGTAAAAAATACAGGGAAGCATGACGGAGCAGAAACAGCACAGGTATATATTCGACCTATAAACCCGAAGGTTGAAAGACCTTATAAGGAGCTTAAAGGGTTTGCCAAGCATTTTATTAGGAAAAATACCGTACAAGAAATAGAAATAACGTTGGATAAGGATGCTTTTTCTTATTATAAGACGGAATTGAAAGATTTTGATTATGATGTGGGAAGTTACGAAGTGCTTGTAGGAAGTGCGTCTGACGACATCCGGTTGCGTAAGGTGATACAGATAGAAAAGTAGGTTTAGAGCTAAAATAGAAGTAAAATTAATTAGATACGAGAAGATGGTACTTGATAAGTTTAATAGTGTGAGAATGTTTAACACGGATGTCCTTCAGGCTGATTTTGTAATAGTAGGCGGAGGTATTTCAGGGGTTTGTGCTGCTATAACCGCGGCTCGCCAAGGTCTGAAAGTGGTACTTATACAAGATCGTCCGGTATTGGGGGGGAATGGTTCCAGCGAAATAAGGTTGTGGATGCTTGGAGCAACTTCTCATATGGGAAATAATAATCGCTGGGCGCGTGAAGGCGGTGTGATAGATGAAATTATGGTGGAAAATACGTTCCGTAATTCGGAGGGGAATCCGATCATTTTTGATTCTGTCATGCTTGACAAGGTGGTAAGCGAACCAAATATAACTTTATTGCTGAATACTTGCGTGTATGAGGTAAAAAAGAGTGCCGGTCATAAAATAGAAAGTGTCAGAGGGTTTTGTAGCCAGAACAGTACTATGTACGAAATAACTGCTCCTTTATTTTGTGATGCTTCCGGTGATGGCGTTGTCGGTTTTCTTTCCGGGGCTCCTTACCGTATGGGGGCTGAAAGCAGAGAGGAGTTTGGCGAAAAGTTTGCACCGGCAGAGGATTATGGTGAACTTTTGGGACACAGTTTATATTTCTACACAAAGGATACTGGCAAGCCGGTTAAATATGTAGCTCCTTCTTATGCAATGGATGTAACGAAGACTGTTCCCCGATTTCGTAGTTTCAATGCGAAAGAACATGGTTGTAAATTATGGTGGGTTGAATATGGTGGCGACTTGGATACGGTACATGATACGGAACAAATTAAATGGGAACTGTGGAAGGTTATTTATGGAGCGTGGGATTATATCAAGAACTCGGGTAAATATCCGGAAGCGGAGACAATGACGCTGGAATGGGTAGGCTGTATTCCCGGAAAACGGGAGAGCAGAAGGTTTGAAGGCGACTATATGCTGATTCAGCAAGATGTCATAGAACAAAGACATCATGAAGATGCGGTCTCTTATGGCGGATGGAGTATTGATTTACATCCGGCAGCCGGCGTGTTCGGTGAGGAATCTGCTTGTAATCAGTGGCATGCGAAAGGGGTATATCAGATTCCTTACCGTTGTCTTTATAGCAGGGGAATTGAGAATCTTTTTCTTGCAGGAAGAATTATTAGTGTATCGCATGTTGCTTTCGGTTCAACCCGTGTAATGGCTACTTCTGCACACAGTGCTCAGGCTGTTGCGATGGCTGCGGCGATGTGTCTGAAAGAAAACATCTCTCCGAGAGAAGTATATTCTTTAGGGAAAGTATCTGAATTGCAGAAGAAATTATCAAGAATGGGGCAGTATATCCCTGATATGATAATCAGGGACGAAGAGAATTTGGTAACGAAAGCTACTTTGACTGCATCCAGTGAGTACCATTTTAAGGGGTTTCCGGCGGATGGGGAGATGCAGGTGCTGGATGAGTCTGTAGCTCAAATGATTCCTTTACAAAAAGGGGATGTATTGGGAAAAGTGCAAGTTGATCTTTGTGCTTCTGAAGAAACAGCTTTGGAAGTGGAACTTCGTATTAGCAGTAAAGCATTCAATCATACTCCGGATGTGGTTCTGGAAACTAAAATACTAGCTTTGCATCAAGGTAAACAACAGTTAGAGTTAGTTTTTGGAACTGTGATGCCGGAGGAGCAATATGTTTTTCTTGTTTTCAAGAAAAATCCTTTGGTGCAGTTGCAATATACTCAAGAAAGGATTACTGGAATTTTGTCTGTATTTAATACGGTGAATGAAGCTGTTTCCAATTTTGGAAAACAAACTCCCCCAGAAGATATTGGAATAGAGGAATTTGAATTCTGGTGTCCGAAGCGGAGACCAGAGGGATATAATATCGCTATTCGAACAGAAAAAGACTGTTATGCTTTTCCTGTTTCGAATATTAATAATGGTATTGACCGTCCAGTTCAATCACCCAATGCTTGGGTGGCAGAATTGAAAGATCCGAATCCGACTTTGACAATTAAATGGGATGCTGCTATTTCTGTCGGGAAGCTCTCTCTCTTTTTTGATACAGATTATGATCAGCCTATGGAAACAGTTCAAATGACACATCCGGAATATAAAATGCCGTTCTGTGTAGAGAAATATAGAATATATGATGGCACAAATCAATTGATTTATGAGAAGAATGATAATCATCAATCGATAAATGAGATTATATTTCCAGAGAAGTTGGTTACGGATGAGATCAGAATCGTTCTGGAACATCCTTCCGGCCTGATTCCAGCAGCTTTATTTGCAGTAAAGTGTTATGAATAACTCAATATATTTTGAATAAAATATTGTTCTTGTGAGAGTGTGGAGAAGGTACAAGATTTTGTCTGTCTAATAGTTTGCTTTATCATGGTATTTAAGTATATTTGCTAAAATTTTATTTAATCTTGGTCGTAATGCAAAACGAAAATCTTGATATAACGGAACAGAAGAAACCTGCTTCACGAATGAAGTATCTTCAGTTAGTGGATTATATTAATTCACTAATTGAAGATGGAACACTTCAGATAGGCGATCAAATACCTTCACTTAACCAACTGCAAACGCAATTGCGCATGAGTAAGGAGACTTTGCTGAAAGGGTTGAATTACTTGTTGGAGATGGGGGTAATTGAAGCAATTTATAGAAAAGGGTATTTTGTAAAGAAGGTCTCTATAAACCATTCTTATCATGTATTTCTGTTATTGGATAAGATGAATGTGATGCGTGAACAGATCTATCGTTCTATCTTCAAATCTTTGAAGGATGTGGGAGATATTGACATTTACTTTCATCATCATAACTATAAAGTTTTTGAGAAACTCATTAAAGAAAATTTGGGCAATTATACGCATTATATTATAGCTACTTTTTTGAAGGAAGATGTGACAGATGTTTTAAACCTGATTCCGGCTGAAAAAAGAATAATCATAGATTATAACCAACAAGGATTGAGTGGTAACTATAGTTGTATTTATCAAGATTATGGCTATGATATCTATTGTAGTCTTTTACAGTTGCAGGATCGGTTGAAAAAATATGAAAAACTGATTCTGATAGCGCGTCCGGAAGCAATTCATGCACAACAAGTAATTGATGGTTTTCTGCACTATTGTGTAAAAAGTGAACTGCCATATTCTATAGAATCGAATGTAGAAGAGAAAAATTTCCGTAAAGGGAATGCTTATATTACTTTTAGTAGATATGATACGGATGATGTATCCTTGATTAAACTGGCAAAGAAGAAAGGATATGAGTTAGGTAAGGAAATAGGTTTGATTTCTTATAATGACACAGCTGTAAAAGAAATATTGGAAGGAGGTATTACTGTCATTTCTACAGATTTTGAGATGATGGGGAAGGCTGCGGCTTCTGTTATCTTGAATAAAAATATAATATATAAGCGTAACCCGACGAAAGTGATTATACGTAACTCTCTTTAAAAGAAAGTTCTATTAATGATATTAAAAAAAGAAAGCCACCCATTCAGGTGGCTTCTTTTTTGCTCTTCCTCTTGGACTTGAACCAAGGACCCTCTGATTAACAGTCAGATGCTCTAACCGACTGAGCTAAGGAAGAATGTTTGCAATCAAGATTTTCAACTTTGCTCTTCCTCTTGGACTTGAACCAAGGACCCTCTGATTAACAGTCAGATGCTCTAACCGACTGAGCTAAGGAAGAATGTTTTTCTCAATTGCGATGCAAAAGTACTAGGTTTTTTTGAAATATGCAATATCTTTGCAAAAAAAATATTAGGAATGGACAAAATAATAGGATTGGGCAACGCCCTGGTAGACGTACTCGCAACCCTGAAGGATGATACTCTTTTGGATGAAATGGGTTTACCCAAAGGAAGCATGCAGCTCATCGATGACGCTAAGTTACAGCAGATTAACACGAAATTTTCACAGATGAAAACTCACTTGGCAACAGGCGGATCGGCAGGAAATGCCATCCTCGGACTGGCTTGTTTGGGTGCCGGAACAGGGTTTATCGGAAAAGTGGGAAATGATAATTATGGAGAATTTTTTCGTGAAAATCTGCAGAAAAATAAGATTGAAGACAAATTATTGACTTCAGATCGACTGCCTTCCGGTGTGGCATCCACTTTTATTTCACCGGATGGAGAGCGCACTTTCGGAACCTATCTGGGAGCAGCGGCTTCTTTGAGAGCAGAGGAACTGACCTTGGATATGTTTAAAGGTTACGCGTACCTATTCATAGAAGGCTATCTTGTTCAGGACCACGAAATGATTCTTCATGCCATTGAACTGGCTAAAGAAGCCGGTTTGCAGATTTGTCTCGATATGGCTAGTTATAACATTGTGGCTAATGATCTGGAATTCTTCACCTTGCTAATCAACAAATATGTCGACATTGTCTTTGCAAACGAAGAGGAAGCGAAAGCCTTTACTGGCAAGGAGCCGGAGGAAGCTTTGAGAGTGATTGCCAAGAAATGCAGTATTGCTATCGTAAAAGTCGGGGCAAACGGTTCTTATATCCGTAAAGGGACAGAAGAAATAAAGGTTTCGGCCATTTCGGTTCAAAAAGTGGTGGATACTACCGGTGCCGGTGACTATTTTGCTTCCGGATTCTTGTACGGATTGACTTGCGGATATTCGTTGGATAAATGTGCAAAAATAGGTTCTATTCTCTCGGGAAATGTTATTCAGGTAATCGGAACAACGATACCACAGGAACGCTGGGATGAAATTAAGTTAAATATTAACAGGATTCTGGCGGAATAACAAAGGATTGAGCTACTTTTACGACTCATTTAGATTGAAAGAGGTATGAAAAAATTGCTGAACAGGCAGATAGCTATTGTTGCAGTAGCGGTGATAGCCACAGTTGCTTTCTTTAGTTTCAAGAGTGGAGACGACCGTAATTTCCAGATTGCAAAGAATCTGGATATATTTAATGCGATTGTGAAAGAACTGGATATGTTCTATGTAGATACCATTGATCCGAATAAAACGATTCGGGAAGGAATCGATAATATGCTTTATACGCTGGATCCTTATACGGAATATTTCCCGGAAGAAGATCAGAGTGAACTGGAGCAGATGATTAAAGGATCATTTGGTGGAATGGGTTCTTACATTGCTTATAATACGAAACTAAAGCGTTCGATGATTTCTGAACCTTTCGAGGGAACGCCTGCTGCAAAAGCCGGTCTGAAAGCGGGAGATATCCTGATGGAGATTGACGGACAGGATCTTGCCGGTAAGAATAACGCGGAAGTCAGCCAGATGTTACGTGGACAGGCAGGTACCAGCTTTAAGCTAAAGATTGAGCGCCCGAATGAGAAAGGTGGACGTACACCGATGGAATTCACGATTGTACGTGAGTCTATTCAGAATCCGGCGATTCCTTATACTGCCGTATTGGATAATAAGGTGGGTTACATCAGCCTTAGCACTTTCTCCGGCAACCCTTCCAAAGAGTTTAAGAAAGCATTTCTGGATTTGAAGAAACAGGGCGCTACTTCGTTGGTGATAGACCTTCGTAGTAATGGCGGCGGATTGCTGGATGAAGCAGTAGAAATTGCGAATTATTTCTTACCGCGTGGAAAGGTGATTGTGACGACAAAAGGAAAAATCAAACAGGCTAGTAACACTTATAAGACATTGCGCGAACCGTTGGATCTGGATATTCCGATTGCAGTATTGGTAAATAGTGGAACCGCTTCTGCTTCCGAAATTTTATCAGGTTCTCTGCAGGATCTCGACCGTGCCGTTATCGTTGGTAACCGTACCTTCGGAAAAGGATTGGTACAGGTTCCCCGCTCTTTGCCTTATGGCGGAACGATGAAAGTGACTACCTCTAAATATTATATTCCAAGTGGACGTTGTGTACAGGCTATTGATTACAAGCATCGTAATGAAGATGGAAGTGTAGGAACCATTCCTGATAGTTTGACTAAGGTATTCCATACGGCTGCCGGACGTGAAGTACGCGACGGAGGTGGTGTAATGCCGGATATTGTTATCAAACAGGAGAAATTACCGAATATCCTCTTCTATCTGGTACGCGATAATCTGATTTTTGATTATGCAACTCAGTATTGTTTGAAACATCCTACCATCGTTGCTCCGGAGGAGTTTGAGGTGACAGATGCCGATTATAATGATTTTAAAGCATTGGTGAAGAAAGCCGACTTCAAGTATGACCAACAGAGTGAGAAAATTCTGAAAACGTTGAAAGAAGCTGCCGAGTTTGAAGGGTATATGGATGATGCTTCAGAGGAGTTCAAAGCACTTGAAAAGAAGTTGAACCATGATCTTGATCGCGACTTGGATTATTTCTCATCTGATATAAAGAAGATGATTGCTACTGAAATTATCAAGCGTTACTATTACCAACGTGGTAATATCATCCAGCAGCTGAAGGATGATGACGGTTTGAAGGAAGCAATGAAAATTCTGAATGATCCGGTGAAATATAAAGAAATGCTTAGTGCTCCGGCTACTAAGGAATAAATGAATATATTTCGAACATAGATATATGCGGAAAACGCGGCTTTGTTACCAACAAGCCGCGTTTTCTGTATATCTATATTTAATTGTAAAAGTCCTGTAAGATCATGCCCGGACACTGATA
Organism: Bacteroides sp. D2; assembly: GCF_025147085.1. Taxonomy (NCBI): domain Bacteria; kingdom Pseudomonadati; phylum Bacteroidota; class Bacteroidia; order Bacteroidales; family Bacteroidaceae; genus Bacteroides; species Bacteroides sp. D2. Next base: position 2,215,148 of record NZ_CP102261.1, read on the forward strand.
TTTGTATCCTTAATCGATCTTTATTGGCGAATCAAAGGCAGGGTGAAATAGAATCTGCTTCCCTGTCCTTCTTGGGAGCGCAACCAGATACGTCCACCCATCTTCTCTACCAACATTCTGCAAAGAGTTAATCCCAATCCTGTTCCCTGAACAAAATCGTTGACCTTTCCAAAGCGCCGGAAAATTGTGGCAATTCTTGCTGCCGGAATGCCGATGCCGCTATCTTTAACGTAGAACTCTACAAAATCCTCTTTTTCCCGATAGCCGAAATGAATTTCTCCTTTCGGGGTAAACTTTGTAGCGTTACTAAGCAAGTTACTTATAATTTGTATGATGCGATTCCAGTCTCCCGAAGTATACATGTCCGCATCTACGTCGTCCAAAATAAGTTTGACACCGTTTTGCGTCTTATGGCAGAATTGTTGTTCCAGCTGCAGGCAGATATCTATTAATTTGATCGGGCGGATATTGAATTTTAGAGAATCAGCTTCAAGCGATGCCAGATCCAGAATATCATTGAATAGATTCAGCAGCATTTCCGAATTTCGTTCGATGATTTCCGAATATTGATTCTTCTCTTCTGCAGATGTTGCATAAGTGATTAGTTTGGAGAATCCTACAATGGCATTGAGCGGGGTACGTATTTCATGACTCATGTTTGCCAGAAAAGCAGATTTCAGTCGGTCCGACTCTTCTGCTTTGATTCTGGCGGCCTTTAGTTCTTTCTGTTGTTGGGCATTCGTCTGTTCCGCTTCCCATTGTTGGGATATGTCACGGCACATACACAACAGATACTCTTTATCCAAAGGAAAGATACGGTTTTCGTAGTGATGTAAAACACCATCCAACATAAGATCGTGTCTGGCTGTTGAACTTTCTCCTGTGAGAATCACCTTATCCATATTCTTGCGGACACTTTCATAAGCCTCTTTGGGCAGAATGTCTTTTACGTTAGTGGTAGTGATATTGTTGGGGCTGATACCTTCTACGTGATTAGTTGCCGGAGAAGAAGCAAGCTCTATGATATTGGCGTCATGGTCGAAGACGGTGAGCATGTCAGGAAGAGCATCCAGTATCCGGGTACTATATTTATCACGAAAACGTTCTTTGGAAGGAGAGGAAGAATCAGAAGAATGAGAGGAAAGAAAATCTATTTTCTCCTCTAATTGTTCGATTATTTCTAAAAGATCTTCCTTTGTTTTGTTTTCGTAATTTCTCATAGAAGATTCGTTATTATTCATTAGAATGTTGTAGAAGTTGTTTTATCTGTTGCAAATATAAAACAATATTCCGAGATGCTGACAGCCTCCCTAGTTATTATAATATAAAAAAAACGGATAGCTTTTGCCCTACTAATCAGAATGTTCTATCTTTGCATCCATTATATATAAATGATTTACAATATGTCTACAGAATTATTCTCTACTCTGCCCTATAAGGTGGCAGATATTACACTTGCTGATTTCGGACGCAAGGAAATCGATTTGGCAGAAAAAGAAATGCCCGGCCTGATGGCTCTTCGCGAAAAGTATGGAGAATCCAAACCGTTAAAAGGTGCCCGCATTATGGGGTCGTTGCACATGACCATTCAAACGGCTGTGCTGATTGAAACATTAGTGGCTTTAGGAGCTGAAGTACGTTGGTGCTCTTGTAATATATATTCAACGCAGGATCATGCTGCTGCTGCGATAGCTGCTGCCGGAGTACCGGTATTTGCATGGAAGGGCGAGACTCTTGCCGATTATTGGTGGTGCACGTTGCAGGCATTGAGCTTTGACGGCGGCAAGGGACCGAATGTGATTGTAGATGATGGCGGTGACGCGACAATGATGATCCACGTGGGTTATGATGCAGAAAATAATGCTGCCGTATTGGATAAGGAAGTACACGCAGAGGATGAAATAGAACTGAATGCCATCTTGAAGAAAGTGTTGGCAGAAGACAGTACTCGCTGGCATCGTGTAGCGGAAGAAGTGCGTGGCGTATCTGAAGAGACAACGACAGGCGTACACCGTTTGTATCAGATGCAGGAAGAAGGCAAATTGCTGTTCCCGGCATTCAATGTGAACGATTCGGTAACGAAATCTAAGTTTGATAATTTGTACGGTTGCCGCGAATCGTTGGCCGACGGAATCAAGCGTGCAACAGATGTGATGATTGCCGGAAAAGTAGTAGTGGTATGCGGTTATGGTGATGTGGGTAAAGGCTGTTCTCACTCCATGCGTTCTTACGGAGCGCGGGTGCTCGTAACGGAAGTAGACCCGATCTGTGCATTGCAGGCTGCAATGGAAGGTTTCGAAGTAGTGACGATGGAAGAGGCTTGTCTGGAAGGTAACATTTTCGTGACAACGACAGGTAATATCGATATTATCCGTATCGACCACATGGCGAAGATGAAAGATCAGGCTATCGTTTGCAACATCGGCCATTTCGATAATGAAATTCAGGTAGATGCTTTGAAACATTATCCGGGTATCAAATGTGTGAATATCAAACCGCAGGTAGACCGTTATTATTTCCCGGATGGACATAGCATCATCTTGTTGGCTGACGGTCGTCTGGTAAATCTGGGATGTGCAACAGGACACCCGTCATTCGTGATGAGTAATTCATTTACCAATCAGACGTTGGCTCAGATAGAACTGTTCAACAAGAAATATGATATCAATGTATATCGCTTGCCGAAGCATCTGGACGAGGAAGTGGCTCGCCTGCATCTTGAAAAGATCGGTGTGAAACTGACTAAGCTGACTCCCGAACAGGCCGCTTATATTGGTGTATCAGTGGATGGTCCTTATAAAGCAGATCATTATAGATACTAATTAAATTGAGAATTAAGAATTAAAAATTGAGAAATAATTGGCGGGATAAGGTATGATTCGGCGGTTGTTATTTTCGGTTTTTAGTTTTCAATTCTCAATTCTCAATTCTCAATTATATGAAGAAGTTTCTTCCCGACTTAATAGCCATTCTGGCTTTTATCATTCTTTCTTTCGCCTATTTTTTCCCGGCTGATATCGAAGGTCGTATCTTGTTTCAGCATGACACGGCTGCCGGAGTCGGTGCAGGACAAGAATCGAAAGAGTATCTCGAGCGTACCGGAGAACGTACACGCTGGACAAACTCGATTTTTGGAGGTATGCCTACTTATCAGATGTCTCCGAGTTACGACTCGACAACGTCCCTGAAAGGGGTGGAGAAGGTTTATCGCCTCTTTCTCCCGGATTATGTAGTGCTGACTTTTATCATGATGCTGGGATTCTATATCCTCTTGCGGGCGTTTGGAATATCGGCCTGGCTGGCAGGATTAGGCGGAGTGATATGGGCATTCTCTTCCTATTTCTTCATTCTGATACCGGCAGGGCATATCTGGAAGTTTGTGACATTGGCTTATATACCACCTACGATTGCAGGTGTCGTTCTGGCTTACCGGAAGAAATACCTGTTGGGCGGAATCGTTACGGCCCTGTTCATCGCCCTTCAGATTCAGTCGAATCACATTCAGATGAGCTATTATTTCATGTTTGTGATTCTGTTTTTTGTAGGAGCTTACTTTGAAGATGCTTACAAAAAGAAAGAATTGCCTCATTTCTTCAAGGCTAGCGGGGTTTTAGCACTGGCTGCCGTGGTAGGAGTCTGCATCAATATTTCCAATCTGTATCATACGTATGAATATAGTAAGGAGACGATGCGCGGCAAGAGCGAATTGAAGCAGGAGGGAGCTGCTGCCAGTCAGACTAGTAGCGGATTGGATCGTGATTATATAACCAACTGGAGTTATGGTATCGGTGAAACGTTGACGTTGCTGGTTCCGAATGTAAAGGGGGGAGGATCAGGATCTACGATGTCGCAAAGCGAAGTTGCTATGGCAAAGGCCAATCCAATGTATAGCGGTATTTACTCACAGTTACCTCAATATTTCGGTGAGCAGCCGTGGACAGCCGGTCCGGTATATGTGGGGGCATTTGTGATGTTCCTCTTTGTATTGGGGTGCTTTATAGTGAAAGGTCCTCTTAAATGGGCGCTGCTGGGAGCTACTATCTTCTCGATTCTGCTTTCATGGGGAAAGAATTTCATGGGGCTGACGGACTTCTTTATCGATTATGTCCCGATGTATAATAAGTTCCGCGCTGTATCTTCTATTCTGGTAATAGCTGAATTTACAATACCTTTGTTGGCGATTTTTGCCTTGAAAGAGATTTTGAGTAAACCGGATATGCTGAAACAGGAAAAGAACTGTAGAGGAGTGATTGCTGCGTTGGTACTAACTGCCGGTGTTGCGTTCATTTTAGCTGTCGCCCCGGGCGCTTTCTTCTCCAGCTTTATAACGGCACAGGAGATGACTGCTTTGAAACAAGCACTTCCTGCCGAACATTTGGCTTCGTTTGTGGCCAATCTGACTGAAATGCGCGAAGCCATTATTGCTTCGGATGCATGGCGCAGCTTCTTTATTATAGTGATCGGTTGCCTGTTCTTATTCTTGTATCAACTGCGGAAGTTGAAAGCCTCTTTCACACTGGCGGGTATTGCGCTTTTGTGTCTGATAGATATGTGGAGTGTCAATAAACGCTATTTGAATGACGAACAGTTCGTGCCGAAGTCGAAGCGGTCAGAAGCATTCGTGAAAACACAGGCGGATGAGATTATTCTTCAGGATACGACTCCGAATTATCGTGTACTGAATTTCATCGGTTTCCCCGGTAATACATTTAATGAAAACAATACAGCATATTGGCATAAGAGTGTCGGTGGCTATCATGCAGCGAAACTTCGCCGCTATCAGGAAATGATAGACCATCACATCGTGCCCGAAATGAAAGAAACTTATCAGGCTGTGGCTACTGCCGGTGGACAGATGGACAGTGTGGATGCTTCTAAATTCCGTGTACTGAATATGCTGAATACCAAATACTTCATTTTCCCTGCCGGAGAGCAAGGGCAGGCTGTTCCTGTCATGAATCCTTATGCATACGGTAATGCATGGTTCGTAGATAAGGTGCAGTATGTAAATAATGCAAATGAAGAAATAGATGCTTTGAACGATATTCTTCCAACGGAAACAGCCGTAGTGGATGTGAAGTTTAAAGAACAGCTGAAAGGTGTGACAGAAGGATATAAAGATTCACTATCTACCATCCAGTTAACCAGTTACGAGCCAAATCGTTTGGTTTATAAGGCCTCCACTCCTAAAGACGGAGTTGTTGTTTTCTCTGAAATATATTATCCGGGATGGCAGGTGACTATCGATGGCCAGCCGGTGGATATTGCCCGTGCAGACTATATCTTGCGTGCGATAAATATGCCGGCAGGGGAACATACCATCGAGATGTGGTTTGATCCGCAAAGCATACACGTCACGGAAAGTATTGCTTATGCAGCATTGGCTTTATTGTTAATCGGAGTTATGCTTCTTGCGTGGACGCAGCGGAGCAAGATAGCGAAGAAGTCCTAAGCGAAATAAAATAGTACGTAAACCTGTTGTGTATCATAAGGTTATTAAATAAGGGCGGCTCTCTTCCTCGCGAAGAGAGCCGCTACTTTACATTCACTAAAAAAATTATGAAAAACAAACGCTATTATTCATAGAAACATATTAAGTGTGATATTTAGAAGCTTTTTTGTTCAAAGTCCGGACCCTTGTCAGGATGATTATCTTTGTGCATTCTTCTTTGAGAAGCTTTTTTACGTGCGGAATTTTGTTCGGCCTGCCATTTCTCATACTGCTCTTTTGTCAGAATCTTTTTTATTTTCTTTTCTTTGGTTTCTGCGGCTTTCTTTTGTGAGTCGGCAGAATTGGTATCTCTGCTCATCATCGGACCACCTCCCATTCTGCCCGGGAAACCACCTTCTCCCATCATTGGCGGTTGGCCTCCACCCATTGGCGGACGTCCTCCCCGCATACCGGGACCTTCTCCCATTGGTGGGCGATAGTCATCCGAATTTTGCATAGCCTTGAAAAATGCTTTTTGCTCTTTCAGGTTCAGCTTATATATTTTCTTATATTGTTTATCTGTCAGTTGGAGCAACTTATTCATTTGCTCTGTCATCTGGGTTGCTACCTTCTCTGGATTCAGAACTTCGCGTGGAAGATGCTTTTCTTGTTGCTGCCTTTCTTGCGGCTCATTGGCTTCTTGTGCATCTATAAAACCTGCACAGCATGTTAAGCTGACTGCCAATCCTATCAATTTCATGTTTTTTCTCATTTCTCTTACTGCTTTTATTTGTTTTAATATCTCAAAGCTAAGTAGATACTGGAGCAGATAAAAATAAAATCGACTAAGGGTGGAGATTTGTCTATCAAATGCCTGACTTTTCTTCGTCCGATGGGTTTATGCTATTATGCTTTGGGGTGGAGGAAGGTTCCCTGCTTTGAAACTACAACAGTAACCTATTACCATTCTGAAAATACGATGAATAAAGGGTTTGATAATATAGGTGATAGGTTGAAAGAGGATTCTTGTTTTTATCTATGAGAGTGACTGTCCATTCATTTACCCATTGAAAAAGGAAAATATGAATATAAACAAATAGTTTGTGGATAGTCTCATTATGCTATAAGCTGCTAAATTTGTAGCCAATAATAGAGCATATATTATGAAAAAACTACTATTCATTTTTTCCTTTTTTTTCTTGTTCGTGTTAAACGGAAAAACACAGGAGGTAGAGATTCTGACATTAGAGGATTGCCTCCGCATTGGTATTGACAATAACTTGTCGCTAGAAGGAAAACGTAAAGAAATACAAAGAAGTAAGTATGGCGTATCTGAAAACCGTTCGAAGCTGTTGCCGCAAATAAATGCGATAGCCGGTTATAGTAACAATTTTGATCCTCCGGTGTCCGTCACAGACGGATCATCTTACGGTGTTCCTTATAATATAACGCAGACGCTGCAACATTCTGCTAATGCAGGACTGGAAATGCAGATGCCGCTTTTCAATCAGACTCTTTATACTTCTATGTCCATAGCTAAAGTGATGGAAGAAATCAGTCGTCTGTCTTATGGAAAAGCCAGGGAAGATGTTATTCTTCAAATCAGTAAGATGTATTATCTCGGACAGGTCACGGCCGAACAAATCATGCTGATAAAAGCAAATATCACCCGTCTGGAAGAATTGAGAGATATTACACAGGCTTTCTTCGATAATGGAATGTCTATGGAAGTCGATCTGAAAAGAGTCAATATCAATTTGGAAAATCTGAAGGTGCAATATGACAATGCACAAGCAATGATGAAACAGCAATTGAATATGCTGAAATACATTATGGATTATCCGGCTGAAAAGGAAATTGCGCTGACACCGGTAAATACCGATAGCATTACTACAGTAGCCCTGACCGGCTTGTCGGAAAATATCTATGAACTTCAACTCTCACAATCGCAAGTGCAATTGGCGGAACGACAAAAGAAGATCATTACTAATGGATATATCCCTTCTCTTAGTCTGACAGGCAGCTGGCGATATGCCGCATATACGGATAAAGGTTATCATTGGTTCCACTCCGGTCCGTCCAATCAATGGTTTCGTTCCTATGGAGTGGGGCTAACCTTGCGTATTCCGATTTTCGACGGACTGGATAAAACCTATAAAATAAAGAAGGCGATGATCGATATAGAGAACAAAAGACTGGCATGGGAAGACGCCCGGAAGAATTTGCAAACTCAATATCTGAATGCTGTGAACGACCTGATGAACAATCAGCGTAACTTTAAGAAACAGAAGGATAACTACTTGCTTGCCGAAGATGTGTACGCAGTCACTTCTGACCGTTACCGGGAAGGCATTGCTTCTATGACAGAAGTGCTGCAAGATGAAATGCAGATGAGCGAAGCTCAAAACAACTATATCAGCGCACATTATAACTATCGGGTGACTAACCTGATGCTGCTTAAACTGACCGGACAAATAGAATCATTAGTCAAATAATACGCAAATAACAATCATAAATATGGAAACAATGGAAAATAACCTTCCTTCCGCTACTCATCAGGAGAAAGCAAAAAAAATGAAGAAACTTCGTCGCTGGCAGATTGCTATCAGCCTTCTCGGAGTGGCTATTATTGTTTGGGGAGTGATTGAAGTGATCTGCCTTTTTTTGAATTATAGCCAGACGGAGACTAGTAACGATGCACAAATAGAACAATATGTGTCTCCTATCAATCTACGTGCTTCAGGTTACATTGACAAAATCTACTTTACAGAACATCAGGAGGTACATAAAGGAGATACTTTACTGGTACTGGATGATCGTGAATATAAAATTCGCGTAATGGAGGCTGAAGCTGCCTTGAAAGATGCGCAAGCCGGTGCGACCGTCATCAATGCTACACTCAATACTACGCAGACAACAGCATCTGTTTACGATGCGTCTATTGCCGAGATTGAAGTACGTTTGGCGAAACTGGAAAAAGACCGGAAACGATATGAGAACCTCGTGAAACGAAATGCGGCTACTCCTATCCAACTTGAACAGATTGTCACTGATTATGAAGCTACGCGTAAGAAGCTGGAAGCTACGAAAAGGCAGAAAAAAGCAGCTCTTTCCGGTGTAGATGAAGTGTCCTACCGTCGCATGAATACCGAAGCGGCTATTCAAAGAGCAACAGCTGCGCTCGAAATGGCCCGGTTGAATCTTTCCTATACGGTTGTAATAGCTCCTTGTGACGGAAAACTCGGCCGTCGCTCATTAGAGGAAGGACAGTTTATTTCGGCAGGGCAGACCATCACCTATATTCTTCCTGATACCCAGAAATGGATCGTTGCCAATTATAAGGAGACACAAATCGAGAACCTGCATATCGGACAGGAAGTATTTGTCACAGTAGATGCCATTAGCGATAAAGAGTTTAAAGGCAAAGTCACCTCTATATCAGGAGCTACCGGCTCCAAATATTCATTAGTGCCGACCGATAACTCCGCAGGCAACTTTGTGAAGATCCAACAGCGCATCCCCGTACGCATCGACTTTACCGATTTATCAAAAGAAGACAACGAACGATTAGCAGCAGGCATGATGGTAGTAGTGAAAGCCAAACTCTAACCACCGTGCACCTATAATTCATAAATCATAATTCATAAATCAAAAATTAATGCCCTCTTATCCCAAAAATTATCCTTTCTATAGCTGGATGCCCAAACCGTTGGGTATTATCATTCTGTTATTTTTCTTTCTGCCGATTCTTACGGTAGGCGGGGTTTATTCGGTGAATAGCACCGAAATGATGAGCGGGCTTGGCATTATATCCGAGCATATCCAGTTTGCCAACTTTGTTACTTCTATTGGTATGGCAGCCTTTGCTCCTTTCCTATATCAGTTGGTGTGTGTGCGGCGGGAGAAGATGATGTGTATTGTCGGGTTTGCGTTCATGTATATATTCAGTTATATCTGTGCAAAGACAGACAGCGTTTTTCTGTTGGCGCTTTGTAGTCTTCTGACGGGTTTCTTGCGTATGGTACTGATGATGGTCAATCTGTTCACACTCATTTGGTATGCGGGTGGAATGGAAGCTACCCGCAATATTACTCCGGGGTTGGAGCCGAAAGATACTGCCGGTTGGAATAAATTGGACATTGAAAGATGTGTGAGTCAGCCGGCTGTTTATCTGTTTTTTATGATTCTAGGACAGTCGGGCACAGCATTGACGGCTTGGCTGTCCTTTGAATATGAGTGGAAATATGTGTATTGCTTTATGATGGGGATTCTCCTGATCTCTATTTTGCTCTTGTTTATTACCATGCCGAATTATAAGTTTCCCGGAAGGTTTCCTATTAATTTCCGTAAGTTCGGCAATGTCACTGCATTTTGCATCTCGCTGACTTGTCTCACGTATGTGCTGGTTTATGGAAAAGTACTCGACTGGTATGATGACGAATCTATCCGTTGGGCGACAGCTGTAAGTATTCTTTTTGCGGGAATTTTTCTATATATGGACGTAACGCGCCGGTCGCCTTATGTTTTGCTGGATGCGTTCAAACTGCGTACTATACGTATGGGAGCATTACTTTACTTATTATTGATGGTGATAAACTCCAGTGCTATGTTTGTCAATGTGTTTGCAGGAGTGGGGATGCATCTCGATAATCTGCAAAATGCTTCATTAGGTAATTGGTGTATGGTAGGTTATGCTATTGGCGCCGTGATTGCTATGGTGTTGGGAGGTAAAGGGTTACATTTTAAGTATCTGTTTGCGATGGGATTCTTCTTCCTGTCTTTATCAGCTGTTTTTATGTATTTCGAGGTGCAGACAGCAGGAGTTTACGAGCGTCTGAAATATGCAGTTATCATCCGTGCCACAGGCATGATGATTCTGTATGCGCTGACGGCTGCTTATGCCAATCAACGTATGCCTTTTAAATATCTTTCCACCTGGATCTGTATTATGCTTACTGTGCGTATGGTTGTGGGACCGAGTATCGGCGGAGCAATTTATACAAATGTTTTGCAGGAGCGGCAACAACACTATATAACCCGTTATGCGCAAAATGTGGACCTGCTTAATCCGGATGCTTCCACTTCCTTCCTTGGTACGGTACAAGGTATGAAATATCAGGGAAAGAGTGAGACGGAAGCCCGTAACATGGCTGCTATATCTACCAAAGGGCGTATTCAGGTGCAGGCCACGCTCTCTGCACTCAAAGAGATGGCGGGATGGACAATTTATGGTGGGTTAATTTGTATGATATTTGTGCTCGTTGTTCCTTATCCTAAACGAAAATTGCTAACTTAGCGTCGTTTTTGATAATGATCTGTTAATATATTAGTATGATGGATAGCGGACAAGATCGTTTATTGCAGTTTGAACGCGATTTGTTAAGTGGGAAAAATATATGTAGCTCCGAAGGGATATTTGTAAATTTTCCACCCTCACTGAAGAAACCTTTTCAAATGAAAGGACTGGGGCTGATTATTTGCCACCAGGGTAATTTCCAGTTTTCGCTTAATCAGAAAAAGCATTTCGCAGGAGCAGGCGAAAGTTTGTTTATTCCCGAAGACGGCGAGTTTCAGGTTTTGCAAGAGTCGGAAGACATGGAGGTGCGGATTTTGATTTATCAGATAGAACCGATCCGGGATATTATGGGGAATCTGGTTGTTTCCATGTATATGTATTCCCGCCTTACTCCCGAAGAACCTTCTTGTGTATGGTCTACTGGTGAGGAAGAAGAGATCGTAAAGTATATGTCCTTATTGGACAATGTGTTACAGTCGGAAGAAAATTCATTTAAACTTTATGAGCAGAAATTACTTCTACTTGCATTGACGTACAGGATTTGTTCTATTTATAATCGCAAACTCGTCAATGACGGGCGGGAAGTGGGAGGACGCAAAAACGAAGTCTTTATTCACTTGATCCAGTTAATCGAAAAATATTATATGCAGGAACGGGGTGTTGAGTTTTATGCGGATAAATTGTGTTTGTCTCCTAAATATCTTTCTGCCGTTTCTAAGAGTATCTGCGGATATACCGTGCAGGAACTTGTATTCAAAGCTATCATTCGTAAGAGCATCTCATTGCTTAAAAATACGCAGAAAGATATTCAGGAGATTTCAAATGCCTTCGGCTTCCCCAATGCTTCTTATTTCGGTACGTTCTTTAAGAAGCAGGTTGGGGTTTCACCGCAGCAATATCGGAAGAATCTTTAAACGTTTATTCTTTTTCACCATAGGCAAGATCGCCTGCATCGCCCAGTCCCGGAACAATGTAAGAATGTTCGTTGAGTTCGGGATCGATGGCTGCGCACCAGATTGTTGTCTTGTCTTCAGGAAATACATTCTTTATATGATCGATAGCCTTTTGGCTGGCGATAATCGAAGCAACATGAATTTCGGCAGGGTGTCCTTTGGTCAGCATTGCCTGGTAACTAAGTTCCATACTCCCTCCTGTTGCCAGCATAGGGTCGGTGATAATCAGCGTTTTGTCATCAATGCGGGGAGAAGCGATATATTCTATATGTATATCGAATTTTAGCGTATCTTTATATTTGCGGTAAGCGGAAACAAACGCATTCTCCGCCCCGTCGAAATAGCTAAGGAAACCTTGATGGAAAGGCAGACCAGCACGCAGGATCGTACTGATTACTAAATTGTTGTCCGGTGTACTGACCGGAGCGATTCCCAGTGGTGTCTGGATGTTCTTTACCGAGTATTTAAACTCTTTACTCATTTCATAAGCCATGATTTCTCCGATCCGTTCGATGTTACGGCGGAAACGCAGGCGGTCGTTCTGAACTTCTACATTTCTAATTTCGGATATGTACTGGTTTAGAATCGAATTAGTTTGGCCAAAATCAATTACTTTCATATTATTTTTTAATCAGATTTTAATCTCATTTTCACAGCATTGCTAGCATACTGACTTGCAAAGTAAACGATAATCTTTCAAATTGCAATATTCAGTTTGCAGATATTGTTAGGAATTTATAAAAGAGTTTCAATTAGGGAAAAATTTCTCTAATACCTTCTTCCTTTCCAAAGAAAGTATTACTTTTGTAGCCGGATTTACAAGGGGCTATCCAAAGCTCCCCATGTTAAGGTGAAAAGAGATAGAAAACAAAATACCAATTTTAATTAATTCAAAGAAAATGGCAAATTTAGATTTAAGCAAGTACGGCATCACAGGTGTGACCGAGATTTTGCACAATCCGTCTTATGATGTTTTGTTCGCTGAAGAAACAAAACCGAGTCTGGAAGGCTTTGAAAAAGGTCAAGTAACTGAATTAGGCGCTGTGAACGTGATGACAGGTATCTATACCGGTCGTTCTCCTAAAGATAAATTCTTCGTTAAGAATGAAGCTTCTGCTGATTCTGTATGGTGGACTTCTGAAGATTACAAAAACGACAACAAACCATGTACTGAAGAAGCTTGGGCTGACTTGAAAGCTAAAGCTGTAAAACAACTTTCCGGCAAACGTTTGTTCGTTGTTGATACTTTCTGTGGTGCTAACGAAGCTACTCGTATGAAAGTACGTTTCATCATGGAAGTAGCTTGGCAGGCTCACTTCGTAACTAACATGTTCATCCGCCCGACTGCTGAAGAACTTGCTAACTACGGAGAACCTGATTTCGTATGTTTCAATGCTTCTAAAGCAAAAGTTGACAACTACAAAGAACTGGGCTTGAACTCTGAAACTGCTACAGTATTCAACCTGAAGACTAAAGAACAAGTAATCCTGAATACTTGGTACGGTGGTGAAATGAAGAAAGGTATGTTCTCTATCATGAACTACATGAACCCGCTTCGTGGTATCGCTTCTATGCACTGCTCTGCTAACACCGATATGGAAGGAACTAGCTCTGCTATCTTCTTCGGTCTGTCTGGTACAGGTAAGACTACTTTGTCTACTGACCCGAAACGTAAATTGATCGGTGACGACGAACACGGATGGGATAACGAAGGTGTATTCAACTACGAAGGTGGTTGCTACGCTAAGGTTATCAACCTGGATAAAGAAAGTGAACCGGATATCTACAATGCTATCAAACGTGACGCTTTGCTTGAAAACGTAACTGTTGATGCTAACGGTAAGATTGATTTCACAGATAAGAGCGTGACTGAAAACACTCGTGTTTCTTATCCTATCTATCACATCGAAAACATCGTTAAACCGGTGTCTAAAGGTCCTCACGCAAAACAAGTTATCTTCTTGTCTGCTGATGCATTCGGTGTATTGCCTCCAGTATCTATCTTGAACCCGGCACAGGCTCAATACTACTTCTTGTCTGGATTTACAGCTAAATTGGCTGGTACAGAACGTGGTATCACTGAACCGACTCCGACATTCTCTGCTTGCTTCGGTGCTGCTTTCTTGTCATTGCATCCGACTAAATATGCAGAAGAACTGGTTAAGAAGATGGAGATGACTGGTGCTAAAGCATACTTGGTTAACACTGGATGGAATGGTTCCGGCAAACGTATCTCTATCAAAGATACTCGTGGTATCATCGATGCTATCCTTGATGGTTCTATTGACAAAGCTCCTACTAAGGTTATTCCTTTCTTCGACTTTGTTGTTCCTACAGAACTTCCGGGTGTTGATCCGAAGATCCTTGACCCACGCGACACTTACGAATGTGCTTGCCAATGGGAAGAAAAAGCTAAAGATTTGGCTGGACGTTTCATCAAGAACTTCGCTAAATTTACTGGTAACGAAGCTGGTAAGGCTTTGGTTGCTGCTGGTCCGAAACTCTAATTGGAGAATCAGATATAATATGGAAGGCGGTTCGATTTCGAACCGCCTTTTTTGTTTATGCCTGTGCCTTTCTATGAGAATAAATGCTGTTTGTTTAAAACTTTTCCCTATATTTGCCAAAACAGGAGTACTAACCTTTAAAGGCGGTTATGGTATATCTAGCTACTGACAAACAGACCTATGCGGATCTAAGCATTACAGAGACTGCTAATAATGAGCAATTTCTTTTCTCTTTGTTTTCCAAAACAGAGACAAAAGAAGGAAAAGCGCTGATGTTGAACTGGATTATGTATCCGCTAAGTGATTTGGGGGAAATCCGTAAAAGACAGGAGGCTATTGTCTGGGATGCTTTGCCCGAACTTCTTTTGAATGAAGAAGAGCTGGATTTTATTGAGTATTACTTGGCTTATCGTGACCAGATACGGGAAGCTCATATTTTACTTTCATGTGCTACTGTTATCGACCGTCTGGTGCGATATGATTCGACCCGTTATGTGATCTGCAGAGGGGTGAAATTAGTGGTTCATCTCTTGCATTGTCTGAAGGAATGGGCGACAGAACTACCACAGGACGCCCCGCAACTCATGAAAGAATCTGCTGCTATGATTGATAATATTCTCCATGGAAGTGAATTGGAGGAAGTATTGGAGCAGACCTCTGATGAGGAAAAACGACTATCTAACTTTGTCATAGACAAATTCGATTATCTGTTCCGGTGTACTCGGTTGTTATCTTTGAAGGAACTTCTGTCTGTTATATATCTACTTGATGTTTGCCGTACAGCTCACCGGGTGGCAAAAGAGAAGAGCTTCTGTTGTATGCCGGTAATGGTACCGACAATGGACTTCTCGGTGGAGGGAGTCGTTCATCCTTTTGTGAAAGATGCGCAGCCAAACCGTTGGCAGATGTCCCGGGGAAATATATGCATTTTTACAGGCTCTAATATGGCGGGAAAGTCAACAACTTTAAAGGCATTGACCTTGGCTGTCTGGTTGGCACATTGCGGTTTGCCTGTTCCTGTGAAATCAATGATTTGTCCTCTTTACGAGGGGATTTATACCTCTATTAATCTGCCGGATTCTTTGCGGGACGGACGAAGTCATTTTATGGCGGAAGTACTCCGTATTAAAGAAGTGATGCAAAAAGCTGTGACCGGAAAACGCTGTTTGGTGGTATTAGATGAGATGTTTCGCGGGACGAATGCTAAAGATGCGTTTGAAGCCTCCGTTGCCGTCAATGAATTACTGAAAAGCTTCTCTCATTGTCATTTCTTGATATCGACACATATTTTGGAATATGCGAAAGCCTTTGAAAAGGATTCTTCCTGTTGCTTTTATTATATGGAAGCAGAAATTATTGATGATGCGTTTGTCTGTCCTCATCGGTTGTTGTCAGGGATTTCAGAGGCCAGAGTCGGGTATTGGGTCGTGAAAAAAATACTGTCGGATGGTTTGATGTAATTTTACCTCATTATAGAGGTTGTTGAGATTCTGTTTTATTTTTATTAGATATATATTTTGACTACTTTTGTACAGACTATAAATGGGTTATTAATCTTAAATAACGACGCGACGACCATGAAGAATTTTTATTTCCTTCTTATTAGTTCCCTATTCCTTACCTCCGGGCTTTATGCGGGAGAAACAGATTATACTCAAGGACTTTCCATCTGGTTTGATACTCCGAATACTTTGCAGGGATATGCTGCCTGGTATGGCGGAAGACCGGATTTGTGGAAAGATGAAAATAAACCGGTAACAGCAGGAAGCGGACATAATCTGGATGCCAGTTGGGAGTCACAGTCATTGCCTATTGGTAACGGTAGCCTCGGCGCAAATATTATGGGATCGGTAGAAGCCGAACGTATCACTTTCAATGAAAAAACGCTTTGGCGCGGTGGTCCGAACACAGCGAAAGGTGCGGACTATTATTGGAATGTCAATAAACAATCGGCCCATCTTTTAGATGAAATACGCAAAGCATTTACAGAGGGAGATCAGAAAAAGGCTGAAATGCTAACGCGACAGAACTTCAATAGTGAAGTTTCGTATGAAGCTGACGGAGAAAATCCTTTCCGTTTCGGTAGCTTTACTACAATGGGAGAGTTTTATGTAGAAACCGGACTGAATATGATAGGAATGAGCGATTATAAGCGCATTCTTTCTTTGGATTCGGCTATGGCAGTCGTACAATTCAAAAAGGATCGTGTGGCTTATCAACGCAATTTTTTTATCTCTTACCCCGCCAATGTAATGGTGGTACGTTTCAGCGCGGATCAATCGGGGAAACAAAATCTGGTTTTCAGTTATGCGCCCAATCCCCTGTCTACCGGCAGCATGGTTTCTGATGGAAATAAAGGACTGGTTTACACAGCTTCTTTGGATAATAATGGAATGAAGTATGTTGTGCGCATCCAGGCAGAAACAAAAGGAGGAACACTGTCTAATGCAGATGGAAAGTTAACGGTGAAGGATGCAGACGAAGTTGTATTTTATATCACAGCGGACACTGACTATAAGATTAACTTTGATCCGGATTTCAAAGATCCGAAAACATATATAGGCGTTAATCCCGAAGAAACGACAAAGCAGTGGATGAATAATGCAGTGGCGCAGGGATATACAGCTTTATTCAATCAACATTATAATGATTATGCTACTCTGTTCAACCGGGTTCGGCTGAATCTGAACCCAGCGGTGAAAGGAGTGAATCTGCCTACTTCCCAACGTCTGAAAAGTTATCGGAAAGGACAGCCGGATTATTATCTGGAAGAGTTGTATTATCAATTTGGACGTTATCTTCTGATTGCCAGTTCCCGTCCGGGCAATATGCCTGCTAATCTGCAGGGGATTTGGCACAATAATGTCGATGGACCGTGGCGTGTGGATTATCATAATAACATCAATATCCAGATGAATTATTGGCCTGCTTGTTCTACCAACTTGAATGAGTGCGTGCTTCCGTTGATTGACTTTATCCGTACACTGGTGAAACCGGGGGAGAAGACTGCGCAAGCTTATTTCGGAGCAAGAGGATGGACGGCATCTATCTCCGGCAATATTTTCGGCTTTACCACTCCGTTGGAAAGTCAGGATATGTCGTGGAACTTCAATCCGATGGCAGGTCCCTGGCTGGCTACTCATATATGGGAGTATTACGACTATACAAGAGACTTGAAATTTCTGAAAGAAACCGGCTATGAACTAATTAAGAGTAGTGCGGATTTTGCAGTCGATTACCTGTGGCATAAGCCGGATGGAACCTATACGGCTGCTCCGTCCACTTCGCCCGAGCATGGTCCTATCGATCAGGGAGCTACTTTTGTGCATGCCGTAGTGCGTGAAATTCTGATGGATGCGATTGAAGCAAGCAAAGTGTTGGGTGTAGATAAGAAAGAACGTAAGCAATGGGAGCATGTGCTTGCCAATCTCGTTCCCTATCAAATAGGTCGTTATGGTCAGTTGATGGAATGGTCGGTGGATATTGATGATCCGAAAGATGAACATCGTCATGTGAATCATTTGTTCGGCCTGCATCCGGGACATACTGTTTCTCCGGTCACTACTCCCGAACTGGCGAAAGCTGCTAAAGTGGTATTGGTGCATCGTGGTGATGGTGCTACCGGTTGGAGTATGGGTTGGAAGTTGAATCAGTGGGCGCGTTTGCAGGATGGTAATCATGCTTATACTTTATTCGGCAATTTATTGAAGAACGGAACCATGGATAATTTGTGGGATACGCATCCGCCTTTCCAAATTGATGGAAATTTTGGTGGGACAGCGGGAATCACCGAAATGCTGCTCCAAAGTCACATGGGCTTTATTCAATTATTACCGGCTTTGCCGGATGCATGGAAAGACGGTTCTATCAGTGGTATCTGTGCAAAAGGAAATTTTGAGGTGGATGTGATCTGGGAGAATCATCAATTGAAAGAAGCTGTTGTACGCTCTAATGCAGGAGGCGACTGTGTCATAAAGTATGCGGATCAGACTATCTCCTTTAAAACTGTGAAAGGACGCAGTTATCAGATTGGATATGATGCAGCCAAAGGGCTCATTAAAAATTAAACACAAAATATCGGAAAATTAGAAAGAAAGGATGGTACTGGAGTATTTAAAATTATTCGTGACATTTGCGAAGATTGGAATGTTTACTATTGGTGGCGGTTATGCCATGATTCCGTTGATTGAACGGGAGATTGTTAATAAGCAATGGATGAATAAAGAAGAATTTATGGAGATGTTTGCTTTGACGCAGTCGCTTCCGGGTGTGTTTGCAGTGAATATTTCTATTTTTGTAGGATATAAGTTGTATAAGGTGGGTGGTAGCCTGGTGTGTGCATTGGCTACGATTCTTCCCTCTTTCGTTATCATGATGCTGATAGCCATGTTTTTTGCACAGTTTCAGGATAATGAAGTGATGATTCGTATCTTTAATGGAATACGTCCTGCCGTGGTAGCATTGATTCTGTTTCCTTGCATTTCTGCTGTTAGAGCTTTGAAGCTGAAGTATTTGCAATTGGTTGCTCCTGCCATAGCCACCGTGTTGATCTGGCAGTTCGGCTTATCACCTATTTATATTGTGTTGGCCGGAATTATAGGGGGATTGGTATATACATTATGGTTGAAAGAAAAAATAGCGAATAAACAGGTATGATATATTGGCAATTACTTTGGGTGTATCTTAAAATAGGTATGTTTGGTTTTGGGGGTGGATATGCGATGCTTTCCCTGATTCAACATGAAATAGTGGATCTCCATCATTGGCTGACTCCTCAACAGTTTACGGATGTGGTCGCAATTTCGCAGATGACTCCGGGACCGATTGGTATAAATAGTGCTACTTACGTAGGTTATGCGGTAACACAAAGTGTTTGGGGAGCTGTGTTGGCTACTGTAGCTGTTTGTTTGCCTTCTTTTATTTTGGTGTTGCTCATTTCTTATTTCTTTGCGAAGTGTAAGGATAATAAGTATATTAAAGCGGCTATGTCCGGACTGCTTCCTATGTCGGTCGCCCTGATTGCTTCGGCTGCATTGCTTATGATGAATAGAGAGAATTTTATAGACTATAAAAGTATCGGTATTTTCGCAGCCGCCTTTTTGGTTACATGGAAATGGAATCTTCATCCTATTCTGTTGATTTGTCTGGCGGGTGTGGTAGGATTACTGTTGTATTAGTAATACTTATGGGAAAAAGAGCCCCCCGGTTAAACACTGCGTTTAACCGGGGGGCTCTTTTATAATATTATGAAAGAATGGTTAGTTCTTGTTTGCACGTTTACGTTCGATTTCGTCCAAAATCACTTTACGCATACGCATTGCTTTAGGAGTAACTTCTACATATTCATCTTCCTTAATATATTCCAGTGCTTCTTCAAGTGAGAACTGGATAGGTGGAATCAGGCGTACTTTATCATCCGAACCGGAAGCACGCATATTCGTCAATTTCTTCGATTTGGTTACGTTGATAACCAGGTCGTTGTCGTGAGAATGCTCACCTACTACTTGTCCTGCATAAACATCATCCTGCGGGAAGATAAAGAACTTACCGCGATCCTGCAATTTGTCGATGGCATAAGCGAAAGCAGTTCCACTTTCCATAGCAATCATAGAACCGTTCGTACGACGTTCGATTTCTCCTTTGTGCGGTTGATATTCTTTGAAGCGGTGTGCCATGATGGCTTCGCCGGCAGAAGCAGTCAGTACATTGGTACGCAATCCGATGATACCACGTGAAGGCATATCGAATTCGAGATTGATACGTTCGCCCGTGTTTTCCATCTTCACCATCTCGCCTTTACGACGGGTAACCATATCAATAATCTTGCTGGAGTATTCTTCCGGTACATTGATGGTCAGCTCTTCAATCGGCTCGCATTTCACACCGTCGATTTCTTTGAAGATAACCTGTGGCTGACCTACCTGTAATTCGTATCCCTCACGACGCATCGTTTCGATCAATACAGAAAGGTGGAGTACACCACGGCCGGAAACAATCCATTTACCGTCTTCTTCACTCTTCCTTACACGGAGAGCCAGGTTCTTATCGAGTTCTTTCATCAGGCGGTCATGGATGTGACGTGAAGTCACAAACTTACCATCCTTGCCGAAGAAAGGAGAATCGTTGATCGCAAACAACATACTCATGGTCGGCTCATCAATAGCGATTGGCGGCAATGCTTCCGGATTTTCGAAATCACAAACTGTATCTCCAATCTCGAATCCGTCGATACCTACCAGTGCGCAGATGTCACCGGAAGAAACTTCGTTTGTTTTCACGCGGCCTAAACCTTCGAAAACATGGAGTTCTTTGATTTTGCTCTTGAACATATCGCCATTGCGTTTCGCAAGCGTTATATTCATACCTTCTTTTAATGTACCGCGATGTACGCGACCTACGGCGATACGACCGGTATAAGAAGAATAATCCAGAGAAGTAATCAACATCTGGGGCGTACCCTCCAGTTGTTTAGGTGCCGGAATATTTTCGATGATACAATCCAGTAGCGGAGTAATACTGTCAGTCTGTTGCTTCCAGTCGGTGCTCATCCAGTTGTTTTTGGCGGAACCATAGATTACGGGGAAGTCCAGTTGGTCTTCCGTTGCGTTCAGGCTGAACATCAAATCGAAAACCATTTCGTAAACTTCTTCCGGACGGCAGTTAGGCTTATCTACCTTATTAACTACCACGATAGGTTTCAAACCGATTTCCAGCGCTTTTTGCAGTACGAACCGAGTCTGGGGCATCGGACCTTCGAAGGCGTCTACCAACAGAATACAACCGTCGGCCATATTCAATACACGTTCTACCTCACCACCGAAGTCGCTGTGTCCCGGAGTATCAATAATATTAATTTTTGTACCGTTGTAATTGATGGATACGTTTTTGGAGAGAATCGTTATACCACGTTCACGTTCCAAATCGTTGTTATCCAGGATAAGTTCACCACTATTTTGGTTGCTGCGGAATAAATTTCCGGCCAATAGCATCTTGTCAACCAGCGTTGTTTTCCCATGGTCAACATGGGCAATGATTGCAATGTTTCGAATATTTTGCATATAATACCTATTATTTGGCTGCAAAGGTACGAAAATAGGATTAGAAATATATGCAATGATAGCAATTTTTTCTTGTAAATCGTTGTGTGATATAAAGATAATGCCTATCTTTGCACGCTCAAAAGAATAATTTATCAATTAAAATTCTAAGAATTATGTATTTAGACGCTGCTAAAAAGCAAGAAATCTTCGGAAAGTACGGAAAGTCTAACACTGATACCGGCTCAGCTGAGGCCCAGGTGGCTTTGTTTTCCTACCGTATTTCTCACCTGACTGAGCACATGAAGCTCAACAGAAAAGATTATAGTACTGAAAGAGCGTTAACAATGTTGGTAGGTAAGCGTCGTCGCTTGCTCGATTACCTGAAAGCAAGAGATATCGAAAGATATCGTGCTATTGTTAAAGAGCTCGGTTTGCGTAAGTAATCTACTTGTCGCGAAAAGATTTAAAGCCGTTCCTCATTTATAGAGGAGCGGCTTTTTTTAGTTTCTTCTTTTTCTTCCTGATAGTCGTATTTTCTTCGGTTATAATTGTGTTCATCTAAAGATTTTGTTATTTTTGCAGCTTAATTATTATAATTTATCACCTTTGATAACTAAAATGCTTTCAAAATGGATACAAGTAAGATTGTTGGCGAAAAAATTAAAGCCCTCCGCGAAGATAAATCAATAAGCATAGAAGAGTTGGCACAACGTTCGGGTTTGGCTATCGAACAGGTTGAACGTATTGAGAATAACATTGATATACCTTCTCTTGCACCGCTAATTAAAATTGCGCGTGTGTTGGGAGTACGTCTGGGGACTTTCCTTGACGATCAGGATGAAGTCGGACCGGTGGTTTGTCGTAAGAAAGAAGCCAAAGATGCGATTAGTTTCTCCAATAACGCGATTCATTCTCGCAAACACATGGAATATCACTCGTTGTCCAAGTCAAAGGCGGATCGTCACATGGAGCCGTTTATTATCGATGTGATGCCAACGGAAGATACCGACTTCGTGCTTTCTTCTCATGAAGGGGAAGAATTT
Organism: Bacteroides sp. D2; assembly: GCF_025147085.1. Lineage (NCBI taxonomy): Bacteria > Pseudomonadati > Bacteroidota > Bacteroidia > Bacteroidales > Bacteroidaceae > Bacteroides > Bacteroides sp. D2. The sequence continues at coordinate 2,237,418 of NZ_CP102261.1, forward strand.
ATCATGGTTATGGAAGGTATCATGGAAATCAGCTACGGCAAGAATACCTATTTGCTGGAAGAGGGTGATAGCATTTATTATGATTCCATTGTTCCTCATCATGTACATGCTTACGAGGGGCAGGCTGCAAAAATCCTGGCAGTAGTTTACACGCCAATTTAATGAAATAGTAGGAACCAAGACTTAAGTATAATTACATGCAATTATTTGATCGTACTTTGGGGCAGTGGCTCGAGCACTGGGCTGAAGAGACTCCCGATAAGGAATATATCGTTTATTCCGACCGCAATCTCCGTTTTACCTGGAGTCAGTTGAACCGTCGTGTGGATGATATGGCGAAAGGGCTTATCGCCATTGGTGTGGAACGTGGTACCCATGTGGGTATCTGGGCGGCTAATGTTCCCGATTGGTTGACATTGTTGTATGCTTGTGCGAAGATCGGTGCGGTATATGTTACTGTAAATACGAACTATAAACAATCGGAGTTGGAGTATCTTTGCCAGAACTCGGATATGCATACGCTTTGTATCGTGAATGGCGAGAAGGACAGTGACTTTGTGCAGATGACCTATACAATGCTTCCCGAATTGAAAACCTGTGAACGCGGACATTTGAAGAGTGAACGTTTTCCGTACATGAGAAATGTAGTGTATGTAGGGCAGGAGAAACATCGTGGTATGTATAATACAGCGGAGATTCTGTTATTGGGAAATAATGTGGAAGACGACTGTTTGAGCGAACTCAAAAGCAAGGTGGATTGTCACGATGTGGTGAATATGCAATATACATCGGGAACTACCGGTTTTCCGAAGGGAGTAATGCTGACACATTATAATATTGCCAATAATGGATTTCTGACTGGTGAACACATGAAGTTCACGGCGGATGATAAACTTTGCTGCTGTGTTCCGTTATTCCATTGTTTCGGAGTGGTGTTGGCCACCATGAACTGTCTGACTCATGGTTGTACGCAAGTAATGGTGGAACGTTTCGATCCGCTGATTGTATTGGCTTCCATTCATAAAGAACGTTGCACGGCTCTTTATGGAGTACCGACTATGTTTATTGCCGAGTTGCATCATCCGATGTTTGATCTCTTTGATATGTCTTGTCTTCGTACAGGTATTATGGCAGGTTCTCTATGTCCTGTTGAACTGATGAAGCAGGTGGAAGAGAAAATGTATATGAAGGTGACCAGTGTGTATGGACTGACAGAGACTGCACCGGGTATGACAGCTTCTCGTATTGATGATCCGTTTGATGTACGTTGTAATACGGTAGGACGTGATTTTGAATTTACGGAAGTAAAAGTGATCGACCCGGAAACTGGTGAAGAATGTCCGGTTGGCGTACAAGGTGAGATGTGCAACCGTGGATATAACACCATGAAAGGATATTATAAAAATCCGGAAGCAACAGCAGAAGTGCTTGATGAAAACAATTTCTTGCATTCCGGTGATTTGGGTATCAAGGATGAAGATGGAAATTACCGGATTACCGGACGTATCAAGGATATGATAATCCGGGGTGGCGAGAATATTTATCCGCGCGAAATAGAGGAGTTTCTTTATAAACTTGATGGAGTGAAAGATGTTCAGGTGGCAGGTATTCCTTCTAAGAAATACGGTGAGGCAGTCGGAGCATTTATTATCTTGCAGGAAGGTGTGAAAATGCAGGAAGCTGATGTTCGTGATTTTTGTAGAAATAAGATATCCCGTTATAAGATTCCGAAATATATCTTCTTTGTGAATGAATTCCCGATGACAGGTAGTGGAAAGATTCAGAAGTTCAGATTGAAGGATCTGGGATTACAGCTTTGTAAAGAGCAGGGAATAGAAATTATCTAAGGCCTGTGATTGTTTAAGGACACACAAAGTTTTTCGATATAATAAACGATGAACGGTGAACGAACTGCATGATTGTTTGCAGAGAGTTCACCGTTCATTATTTATATTATTGTCTTATCCGGCTTTTGTTGTAGCAGCTAAGTATTATACGCTGCTAAATGAAATCGTCACCCAGTTGCATTTGGGCGTCATTCACATATTTACGGATGGCATGTTCTTCATCTTTGCGGCAGATTAAAAGAACATTATCTGATTCTGCTATTAGAAATCCTTCCAATCCATCGATTACGGCCAGTTTTCCTTTGGGAAGTACTACCATATTATCTTTACTATTATAAATAAGCGAATGGCATTTCAGAGTAACATTGCCTTCCGGGTCTCTTTCCGATAAGTCATAAAGTGATCCCCAGGTTCCAAGGTCAGACCAGCCAAAATCTCCTAACGATACATACACGTTATCCGCTTTTTCCATAATACCGAAGTCAATGGATACATTAGGACATGCGGGGAAATTTTCTTCAATAAATGCTTTTTCCTTATCGGTGGCATAAATATCTTTTCCCGGTGCCAGTTTGGAAGCTAATTCAGGCAACAAGTCTTCACTTGCTTTGATGATTGTATTTACATTCCACATAAACAGGCCGGAATTCCAGTAAAATTCTCCGCTTTCTACGAATACTTTAGCTAACTCCAATTCAGGTTTTTCAGTGAATGTTTTTACTTTGTAGAAGTTTCCTCCTGCGGGTTCATCTATTTGTATATATCCATATCCTGTTTCCGGACGATTGGGTTTAATACCTAATGTTAGTAGTTTTTCAGAGCGTGAAACGAAATCAAGTCCTTTTTCGATAGCGGCAAGAAACTCATCTTCTTTTAAAATTAAATGGTCTGAAGGTGCAACTACGATATTGGCGTTCGGATTCAGTGCCCGGATGTGGTAAGAAGCCCATGCTATACATGGAGCAGTGTTTCGTCTTGCAGGTTCCAGCAGAATTTGGTTTTCGCTCACTTCAGGCAATTGTTCTTTCACTAAGTCTGCATACATTGCATTGGTAACGATGAAAATGTTTTCTGTTGGAATAACCTTTTGGAACCGGTCAAAAGTCTGCTGTAAAAGTGAACGACCCGTTCCGAAGAAATCTAAGAATTGTTTGGGCAATGTTTTGCGGCTAAACGGCCAGAAGCGGCTTCCAATGCCGCCACCCATAATCACGCAATAATTATCCTGGTTTGTCATGATAGTGACTCTATTTTAAAGTTTCTGCTAATGTACGGTTTATTCTCTGAATAGAGAAGTGTTTAAGATATGTTTTATTATTTTTTTCTCCTTTTTTTTGCCAAACTATTGTGGATTCAAAATAATGTCGTATCTTTGCACCGCAATTGAGAAATCAAGTATGCGCCCAGATGGCGGAATCGGTAGACGCGCTGGTCTCAAACACCAGTGGATTCACTTCCATCCCGGTTCGACCCCGGGTCTGGGTACTTAAAATAGCTGTTAATCATATGATTTTCAGCTATTTTTTATGGGTAGCCCCCCAAAAAAATCTCAAGCGGAAGCCAATTCAGGCGAATGAAGTCTTGGGTAGGACACTGCAGCAAATCATTGATGTCATCAATAAATTTAGAGCAAGCCAGTCGCTATTTGTCCAGCCATTTCTTGAATGTAGCAGCTTTCTCCCGACTTATCAAAATTTCCTCCTGCGGATACCCATTCATTTCTACCTTTAATTTATAGTTGAACCAGTTGCTGACTTTCTTAATATGTCTCACTTGTATCATATGCTGACGGTTTGCACGGAAGAAAGAAGCAGGGTTCATTTCCTTTTCCAGTTGGTCCAATGTGTAAGGAATGGTAGCAGAAATGCCATCCGTCAGATAAAGGCGGGTTATGTTCTGTTGAGAGTGGATGAAACAGACGTTCTGGACTTCGATAGTGATATATTCATCTTTGCGAGACACCAAAAATCTTTCCCGATAATGAGGGGTAGGGACAGCCCCACCCAGGTATTCCAATAGCTGTTCCAGCTTTGGAGCAGTGGTCGCAGGAGATGAGCGGGATATTCTTTCTGTCGCTTTTTGTATAGCCGCTTCCAATTCATCCGAGTCGATGGGTTTCAGCAAATAGTCGATACTATTGAATTTAAATGCCTGTATAGCATACTGGTCATAGGCAGTGGTGAAAATGATGGGCGAGACTATCTTTATTTGGCGGAAAATGTCGAAACTTAATCCATCCTGTAGGCGGATGTCGGAGAATATCAGATCCGGCTGCTCCCGTTGGAGGAAATCTATACTTTGGACAATACTCTTGGTAATGCCGGAAATTTCGTAATCAGGGTGCAGTGTGCGGATGTAGCGTTGCAGGCGTTCGGCACTGTGGTTTTCGTCTTCTATTATCAGAACTTTCATGGAATTTATCATTTCGTTTAAAGCGTTGAAAGGGTGACACGATAGATGTGTTCATCCTGATAGATTTCAGGGGCGGGAGCACCAGTGAGCTGATACCGCTCTTTGATATTTCGCAGCCCGATGTGGTGGGTGGAAGAGTTCGGAGTAAGAGGTTTACAGTTGTTTTCCACTACCAATTTATCCCCGTCGGAATATACACGGATGAATAGCGGTGCTTCTTCCGACACTTGATTGTGCTTGATGGCATTTTCCAGTAACATCTGCAATACAATGGGAGGGATCTGTCTCTCGCGGATAGCGTCCTGTACTTGTACTTCTACCTGTATGGCATCCTCAAAACGTATTTTGAGTAGGAAGATATAAGCCTCCAAACTGGATAATTCATCAGCAACGGATGAAAGGTTTTTATCGACATTAGCTACGATATGCCGGTAAACTTTGGAGAGACATTTGATGTAGATGGGAGCTGTGGCATCTCCCGTCTCTACCAGGTCGAGCAGGATGCTAAGATTATTGAATATAAAATGCGGGTCTATCTGCATCTTCAGTGCATCAAGACGTGATTGCTGACGTTTCAGTTGCAGATTTTTTTTCTTCTTTTGCAGAACAATGGAGATAGACATTAGAATGAGGATGACGGTAAAAGCAATGACAATAATCCAGCAATAGAAGACCCAGTACCGGTAGTATTCTGCCTCTGCGACTTCGGAGTCACGGATCGTTTTTCGAAGTTTATCCACATTCTCAATTTGAGCAAGGTCCTCGTTATAAGCGATGCTGTCTATCTGTGCTTGATAATGCGTCAGTCTTTCCAAGCAGTCTGATACACCATTGAGAGAACCGGTACGTATATTCAGATCTGTCAACTGGCGATAGGCTTTCAGGCAGATGAAGGGGTTGTTGCTCTGACTGCTTCGGTTTAGGTAAAAACGAGCGGAATCGATTTGTTGAAGATCGGAATGTATCTTGCCGAGCAGATAGTCGACTGAGTCCTGATATAAATGCGGGATTTGCAGAGCATAGATACGAGCGGAGTCAGGCATGTGCTTGTCGGCATATTTTTCGCTAAGGAGGAATAATAACCGGGCTTGCAAGGAGCCGGAGTAACCTTTCATAGAAGCAGTTTTGAGCAGAGGAATACTCTCATCGCCATCATTTGTCTGGGCGTAATAGTGGGTGAGTTCAGAGTAGGCTTCGGCAATGAGAGAGGGATTGTTTAGTTCCCTGGCCAGAGAGAGGGCGGCGAGTTTGGCCTCTTTCTCTTCTTTCATCATGTGTTTAGTGTGGTAAACCTGCCCTTTGAAGTTGTTGAGGTAGAAGTTTAGTTCGCGAAGATCGTACACATCGTTGTTGTATTGTGTGCAGAGGGTGAAATATTCTACGGCTTCAAGCAGGAAATTAGAGTGACGGGCTATCTCGCCCCGGTAGTAATATATTTCTGTCAGGTGTAGTGAGTCCGCTTTATATTTGAAGTAAGGACTGACGATGTTAAGTAGCGAATCCGGCACAAGATATTCTTGTATGCCGATGAGAGCACCGGCTTTTACTAAATCGCACATCATATAGTTCCTTTCGCTCAAGAAAGTACGGTTTATCTGTTCCACATCTGCCAGTGCTTTTCGTGGATTCACTTCAATGAGTCCGTTGGCATACTCCAGGCGGCTGCATGCGGAGCGGTTCACGCGATAGAGGTAGTAAGCGGAAAAGCTTACTACAAGCAGGGATATTGCGGCTGTGAGATAAATACGTTTTCTTATCATAACTGCGTAATCAAGTCTGAAATGCAAGTCTATTTATTAGGATGGACTCTTATCTTTGTTTGGGCAAAAGTAGTAAATAATACCAAACAGCATTACATCTTCATCACAACTTTATATGGAGGGGATAGGTATTTGGCTTCATTCATTCCGTTTCATCACTTATCTCTGCGGTTTCGTCCCCCAAAAATCCGGCTTTGACCAGAATTACATTGCGGGAGCGGGCGCTGACACCTACTTTTGCACCGCTCTTGTGAGAACTAATCAATCACTATAATACATTGAATTTTATGAAAATGGAAACAAACAAAATGTGGCAAATCTTCATGCTGACAACACTCCTTACTCTTGCCGGATGCAAGAACGGAGGAGGAGAATATTCGCAGTCTGTATCGGAATATGCGACGATGCAGGTGGCACCAGTCAATAAAACTCTTTCTACCCAATACCCGGCAGCTATCCAGGGTAAGCAGGATATTGCTATCTTTCCGCAGGTGACGGGAACCATCACCCGATTGTGTGTAAATGAGGGACAGGCGGTGAAACGTGGACAAGTGCTTTTCATCATCGACCAGGTTCCCTATCAGGCAGCTTTGGCCACAGCCCGGGCGAATATGGAAGCAGCCGATGCAACATTGGCTACGGCACAACTGACTTACGATAGCAAGAAAGAACTCTTTGCTCAAAACGTCATTTCGGCTTATGAATTGAAAACGGCCGAGAATAATCTGTTGATGGCAAAAGCCGGACGCGCACAAGCCAAAGCGCAGGAGCTGAGTGCTGCCAATGACCTTTCCTACACCGAAGTGAGAAGTCCCTCGGATGGAGTGATCGGTACACTTCCCTATCGCGTTGGTACACTTGTTAGTGCCGGAATGGCACAGCCACTAACTACCGTATCAGACAACTCGGACATGTATGTTTACTTCTCAATGACGGAAAATCAACTCTTAGGACTCATTCGCCAATATGGTTCTAAAGAGAAGGCTTTGCAGTCGATGCCTGCCATCGAACTGGTGCTGAATGACCGGACTACCTACGAAGAAAAAGGTACCATAGCAACTATCAGCGGAGTAGTGGATGCTTCGACAGGAACCGTCAGTGTACGGGCTGCATTCCCCAACAAGAACGGACTGCTGCATAGTGGAAGCTCGGGAAATGTGGTGGTTCCATCGGTCTACAAAGACGGTATCATCATTCCTCGTGCAGCAACTTACGAAGTGCAGGACAAGGTCTTTGTCTATAAGGTAGTGGATGGCAAAACGCATTCTACCCAAATAAGTGTGGAGCGTGTGGACGGTGGACAGGATTACATCGTGACGAACGGACTTGCCGTAGGGGATGAAATCGTGACAGAAGGTGTCGGACTACTACAGGATGGAATGCCGATAACAAAGAAGAAGTAACTAACTCAAAATTGAAGAAACAATGAACTTACGAATATTTATAGAACGCCCTGTGCTCTCCGCCGTCCTTTCCATTGTGATTGTAGTGGTGGGGATTATCGGGTTATTCACCCTACCCGTGGAGCAATATCCTGATATTGCCCCGCCTACTGTTCAGGTGTACACTGCATACGACGGTGCCAGTGCTGAAACGGTGCAGAAGAGCGTCATCGCTCCGTTGGAGGAAGCCATCAATGGTGTGGAAGACATGACTTATATGACTTCCAGTGCTTCCAATGCCGGTTCAGCCGAAATAACCATTTACTTTAAGCAAGGTACCAATCCGGACATGGCCGCTGTCAATGTACAGAACCGTGTGTCGAAAGCTGCCGGACAACTTCCTGCGGAAGTGACCCGTGTGGGTGTCAGTGTCAACAAGCGACAGAACGGTATGCTCCAGATATTTACCTTGCATAGTCCCGATAGCTCATTAGACGAGAACTTTCTCTCGAACTATATCAATATTAACTTGAAACCTGCCATCTTGCGTATTTCCGGAGTGGGAGATGTGCAGGTGATGGGTGGCGTCTATTCCATGCGCGTATGGCTTAAACCTGACGTCATGGCACAGTACAAGCTGATTCCTTCCGACGTGACTGCTGCACTGGCCTCACAAAACATTGAAGCTGCAACAGGCTCCATTGGTGAGAATTCCAAGGAAGCTAAAGCGTATACCATGAAATACCGCGGTCGATTGATGACTCCCGAAGAATTTGGAGAGATCGTGATCCGCAGCACTAAGAATGGTGAGGTACTTCGTTTAAAAGAGATTGCCAACATCAGTCTCGGACAAGAATCGTATTCTTATCAAGGTAGTTTCAATGGTAAACCCGGTGTGTCATGTATGGTTTATCAGACTGCCGGTTCTAATGCCACAGAGATTAATCGTGAGATTGACGCTTTTCTGGCAGACGCTTCCAAACGTCTCCCCAAAGGGGCGGAAATAACCCAGCTGATGAGTACTAACGAATTTCTCTTCGCCTCTATCCATGAGGTCTTGAAGACACTGATTGAAGCGATTCTGCTGGTAATCCTTGTGGTATATGTTTTCTTACAGGATATTCGTTCTACACTTATTCCGCTGGTGGGTATTTTTGTTTCTCTTATCGGAACTTTCGCTTTCATGGCGTTGGTAGGATTCAGTATCAATTTGATTACGCTTTTCGCATTAGTGCTGGTCATCGGTACAGTGGTGGATGATGCCATTATTGTGGTCGAGGCAGTGCAATCCAAGTTCGATTCCGGCTACCGTTCGCCCTATATGGCTAGTGTGGATGCAATGAAAGGACTGTCGGGTGCTATCGTTACCACTTCACTGGTGTTTATGGCGGTATTTATTCCGGTGTCTTTCATGAGTGGGACTTCGGGTACATTCTATACGCAGTTCGGTCTGACAATGGCTGTGGCGGTAGGTATTTCTACCATCAATGCATTGACACTAAGTCCTGCCCTCTGCGCCTTGATTCTGCGACCCTATACCAATGAGGACGGCACACAGAAGCAAAACTTCGCAGCCCGTTTCCGCCGCGCGTTCAACACTGCGTTCGAATCATTGTCAGAGCGGTATAAAAAAGGAGTTCTCTTCTTTATCCGTCGCAAATGGTTGACAGGCGCCTTTGTTGCCGGGACAGTCGTAATCCTTGCCTTGTTGATGAACAGCACCAAAACAGGCCTTGTGCCCGATGAAGATCAGGGACTGGTGTTTGTTGCCGTATCCACTGCGCCGGGTAACTCACTCTATGCTACCGATGGCATTATGAACCGTGTAGAAGAACGTATTCAGCAAATCCCACAGGTGAAACAGGTACTCAAAGTGACCGGTTGGTCAATGGGTGGTGCGGGTAATTCTTCCGGTATTTTCTTTGTTCGCCTTACTCCGTGGGATGAACGACCGGAGGAAGAAGATCACGTGCAGGCAGTAATCGGACAGGTTTATGCCCGTACCGGAGATATCAAGGATGCCACAGTTTTTGCCATGGCTCCGGGTATGATACCTGGTTATGATATGGGTAATGCGCTCGATATCCAAATGCAGGACAAGGCTGGAGGTGATCTCACAGAGTTTTTCGGTATCACCCGTCAGTTTATCGACTCGTTGAATCAACGTCCCGAACTGGCAATGGCTTTTTCATCTTTCGAAATCAACTATCCCCAGTGGCAGGTCGATGTGGATGCTGCTAAGTGTCTGCGTGCCGGAATCATGCCTGATGAGGTACTTTCTACCTTGGGGGGATATTATGGAGGTAGCTATGTCAGTAACTTTAACCGCTTTTCGCGCGTCTATCGTGTGATGGTGCAAGCTGATCCGAATTATCGTTTGGATGAGGCTTCGCTCAACCGTCATTTTGTTCGCTTGAGCAATGGAGAGATGGCACCGTTGAGTCAGTTCGTCACACTGACCAAAGTATATGGAGCCGAAAGCCTGAACCGTTTTAATATGTATAACTCCATTGCACTCAATGCCATGCCTGCCGAAGGGTACAGTTCGGGTGAAGCCATCCGTGCCGTACAGGAAACTGCTACCCGTGTGCTTCCCGCCAACTATGATTTCGATTTTGGCGGACTGGCGCGAGAGGAGAGCAATCAGAGTAATACCACCATCGTGATCTTTGCTATCTGCCTATTGATGGTTTATCTGCTATTGAGTGCGCTTTATGAGAGTTTCTTCGTTCCGTTTGCCGTCCTGCTTAGTGTTCCGGCCGGATTGATGGGTAGCTTCCTCTTTGCCAAATTGCTTGGATTGGAAAATAATATCTATCTGCAAACGGGACTTATCATGCTTATTGGTCTGTTGGCAAAAACAGCTATTCTTCTCACCGAATATGCTACCGAGCGCCGTCGTGCCGGTATGAGTCTGACGTCTGCTGCGCTTATTGCTGCTAAAGATCGTTTGCGTCCTATTCTTATGACAGCGCTGACTATGATTTTCGGTATGGTACCTCTGATGTTAGCATCTGGCGTAGGAGCCAACGGAAACAGTTCACTCGGTACGGGTGTGGTAGGCGGTATGCTGGTGGGTACATTGGCACTGTTATTCATTGTGCCGGCTATGTTTATTGTCTTCCAGGCAATACAGGAGAAAGTGCGACCGATTCAGTTTGATGCCACTGTTGCTGACTGGCAGATAAAAGAAGAGGTGGAGAAAGCCGATGAAGAAAGAAAACAATATTTGGAGAATAAGAAGAAATGAAAAGAAATATCATCACCCTTGCCATAACGACGCTCATGCTGAGTAGTTGCGGCATCTATACAAAATATCAACCGGCAACGACCGTCCCCGAAGATCTTTTTGGGGCGGCGGAAACGGTTTCTGATACAATTCATAATATTGCCAAGTTGAATTGGCGTCAATTGTTCGTCGATCCTCATCTGCAATCCCTCATTGAGCAGGGGTTGCGGAATAACACTGATCTACAGTCCGCTCACTGGCGAGTGGAAGAAGCCCGTGCTTCGCTTAGTTCGGCCCGCCTGGCTTATCTGCCCTCATTCGCTTTTTCACCGCAGGGCACTGTAAGTAGTTTCGATAAGGGGAAAGCTGGACAGAGCTATTCCCTGCCTATTACTTCCTCTTGGGAAATTGATATCTTCGGTCGGCTGACGAATGCCAACCGTCGTGCTAAAGCTCTTTATATTCAAAGTCAGGAATATGAAATCGCTGTTAAGACACAATTGATAGCCAATCTGGCGAATACCTATTACACACTTTTAATGCTGGATGCTCAATTGACCATCTCCGAGGAAACAGAAGTAAAATGGAAAGAAAGTGTACGCGTTATGCAAGCTCTGAAAAATGCCGGTCAAGGTAACGAAGCAGGTTTGGCACAAACCGAAGCCACCTACTATTCCATCTGTACCACTGTTTTGGATCTAAAGGAACAAATCAGGCAGGCGGAAAACAGTCTTTGCCTGATGCTGGGAGAAACTCCGCAATTTATCCGTCGTGGCACACTGGACGGACAGGTTTTGCCACAGGATTTATCCGTAGGTATCCCTTTACAACTTCTTGCTAATCGTCCTGATGTCAGATCATCAGAATTGGCTTTAGCGCAAGCCTTTTACACGACTAATGAGGCACGCTCTGCCTTTTATCCATCCATCACCCTCAGCGGTTCTGCCGGGTGGACAAATGGAGTAGGTGAGGTGGTTATGAATCCGGGTAAGTTGTTGCTGTCAGCTGTTGGCTCCCTTACGCAGCCCTTATTTAATAAGGGGCAGAATATAGCCCGTCTAAAAATAGCTAAAGCGCAACAGGAAGAAGCGAAGTTGTCTTTTACGCAGACCCTACTCAATGCCGGTGCTGAAGTGAACAACGCTTTGAAGCAAAATCAAACGGCCCGGGATAAATCCGATCTTTACCAGCGTCAGATCTCTTCTCTACAAACGGCTGTTACCAGCACACAGCTGCTTATGCAACATGGAAATTCCACTTATCTTGAAGTCCTCACCGCCCAGCAAACTCTACTGACAGCACAGTTGACACAGGTGAGTAACCGGTTTCAGGAGATACAAGGAATAATCAATCTGTATCAGGCACTAGGAGGAGGTAGGGAAGAGTAATGGAAATAATTGAATGACACTCATATCCGGCTGAATATTTATAATGTGGAGAAACAATAAATAATGTAAAAAAGAAGATTTTCTTTTCATCGTAGAATTAACTTTCAAACTTTAGTGAGGTCTAACATACATTACTCACTTAATATGATATTTAGAATTATGAGAAAGCAAATTTTAAGTTTGGCAGTTGCACTATTGATTGGCTCAACTGTATGTATGGCTCAAAATCATCAGAAAGGAAAAGCTGATAGAGAGAAACGCATAGAAAAAATGGTTACCGATTTGGGACTGAATGAAAAGCAGGCCAAAGATTTTAAAGCTGCAATGGAAGAGATGAAACCTGCAAAAAATAAATCGGATGAAAAACCTTCACGAGAAGAAATGCAAAAGAAAAAGAAGGAAGTCGATGCTAAAATAAAAAGCATTCTGACCGATGAACAATATAAGAAGTATCAGGATATGCGTAAGAAGGATAACGCGAAGAAAAAGAAAAAAGCAAAATAAGTACTGTGAATTTAAGCTAAACTTATCATATGGATGATTATAAAAGATTGTCTGTTATGAGGCTATGTTTATTTCCTGTTCTTTCATAAATATTTATTTAATCTACATTTTAGTTTTCGTTCTACTAAAGTTGGATGTATGTTCTCTATTTAGGGTGAAAGCATATATTCAACTTAGGTGGAGCGATTTTTTTATGAGATAATATGGCTTTGAAAATATGTTGATGATAAGCGTGTTTTTTGATGCAATAGTCATTCTTTTCGTTTGAATAAACACAATCGGATTTTTACCAGGTTTTATATAGGAATTTCCATTTAGGACAAATATAAGGGAATTTTTCTCAATTATTGTATGATTTTTCATTTGCAGTGATAGAATTGGGCAATTATCTTCTCTACTATATTATAATTTGAGAACTTATAAAAAGAGTAATATGGAAAGAGATTATTGGTTGGCAAGTTCTTTGACCGGGACTGCCGTTGGGACTATTTTTGAAGGTCGGCCTTGGGTGGAGGAATTGATGAATTGTGTAAATTCAGAAGAAGTAAGGAATCTTTTTAAGCAATACCTGGATGGGCGATTTGATTTCTGGAATGGCTCTATTTCTCAACCTGGGGAAGCAACATGGGAGGAAAAATATGGTTTGTTGTCCTTGTTCAGAGGAGGTAGTCACTTGATGTATGTTTGTGTAAATCGCAGTGACCTGGCTGATCCATCGTTGGAGCATCGTTATCCGAAATTAGAGAAGATATTGGAAAGGGGACAGGCTTATGCGAGCTTATCGTGGATTTCAGAAAATAAGATCAAAGTGAAGGAATGCATAGCGGAAGGATATAATGGAGATGAAGATGGCTATGGAGTTGAGCCAGACACGTGGATGATAGGTTACTTGAATAAGGAGGGGGTATTGCAGGGAAGCTTTGAGAGTAGCGAGTGAGCTTTTGGGAATGAATTTACTGCTATTTAATTTGAATAATGAACGCATTGCAAAAAAAAGATATTATAATCATTATTTTGGGAATAATAGTTTCGCTTTTTGCCCACTTAGGCATAAATGCCAGTTTTAGTGTTTTTTTTATATAATGTTAATTCTTAAATTTGGATGTTTATAAAAAGTTCATTTTAGTGCATATAAATCTTTTTTTTGAGGGAGCGAATAGGTCAAGCATGAGTAATAAATAGTGATAGGTATAAAGTTTAAGAGATAGTTCAAACTTCCCTCAATAGAGATAAAAGAATGACTCTCCTTTTTCAGGCTATATTATACAGATTATAATAATTTTCTCATGTATAGTAACAAGTATTTAAGTATAAATAAAGTACGTATGGAAGGTCGGGTAATGATACAGAATGATTGTAATTGGAAAGGGATGTCTTGGGATGAATTAAAACAAAGGCTTACCGATGATCCGGAGTATAAGGCAAATGTCGAACTGGCACGCCGTGTAGTAAACAACTATGAAGTAGTGGTTAACTATTATCTGGGTCCGATGTGTACAAAAATTGTGGAAAGGATTAATAAGATTATGGGAGAAAATTCATATACAGACTATTACCTATTCTTATCTTATCCAATAGTTGATACAGATAATGGCCCAAAGCCCGAATGGCATCGTGTATCTCTTTATGATGCCAAGGATTGCAAATTGCAGACTTATACTTCTACTATAGCATGCCGATATTTTTATAAATTGGCAAATAAGGAAAAAATGAGAAGAAATCAAGAAGATGAATTATTCGAATATAAAGATTATGAGTCTCTATTGTTATGTGATCAAGTAGAAGAAGAGGGTGAAAGTATAACTCAAATTCGCATGAGAAAAGCGTTTGCACAGCTGAGCGAGCGTGATAAGTTGGTTTTGACATATCTTGTTATAGCAAAGATGCCGGCTATCGAAGCATATCCGATGGTTGAGAAGATGATTCATCCTATTGCAAAAGATGGGATGACGAGCGACCAAGTCAAATTAAATTGGACAGTCAAGCAACGCCAAGATGCAATGTCTTTGATGAAAGGATATGCATTGAAGCATCTACTTATTAAGTATAATGAACAAAAAAAGCAAGAAAAATGAAACGTATTGATGATATTATTTTTAATAAATTCGTGTGCAATACTCTTTCTCAATCAGATATGGTTGAAGTAGAGAAGCAACTCATTGAAAGCAAAGAAATACCTGCATCTCTTCATGCTTCTATCCTTAATTATGAAATGAATACGGAAGAAGCTAGTGAGATGCTTGGTGTGAACGAAGAGCAGTCTGATTTTATAAATCAAGAAAAAAATATGGTGGATGAGGATAGAAAAGAGGAGAGCGATGACTCTATAGAGGTACAAGATGAAATAATAACATTTAAAAACAGTACTAATATGAATATCAATCTTACAAAAGAAGAAGCACTGAAAGTTCAGGAGCTCTCCACAGTTTACAACGAGTTTGAAAATTCGGAATTGAATATTGACGAAAATCTTGTTAACTTCTATCTAGCACAGCGTCCGGGTACCTTTGCAGAGGATGCACATGAAGTCATAGCAGGTATTCGAAAAGGTGTTGAGACTTTCAATGCCAACCTTACCGCAGCACTTAAAGATGGTGATATAGACTACATATCGCAGTTGAAAGAATTGGGGCAGGATCTTACTAATGAACAAAAGTTTGAACTTTATATCAACTTTCTTTCAGCTCTTCATGTTCTCAACATTCAGAACTTTAGTGCAGAAAAAGCTTCGCAAATAGAAGACTTTGTGACCATTAAGCAAGGTTTCGCTCCTACCGGCGAAATTACCGATGAGATGCTTGATGAAGTCATCGGGAAAATAGCTGATGCTCTCAACAATAACACTCTCTGCATGACATCAATTGATAAAATGAGAGATTTGATGGAGGTACTCCCTGATGGATCAGAAGCTGTAAAAGAGGAATTATGTGGAAGTGAAAATGATATGCATACCAAACTTGTGAATGCACTTGCTATTTATATTGCATATCAAAACGAAGACATTACTTCACTCAAAGGACAAAATGTTTCCCCTGAAGCTATTGCAATTGCAGCGGCAGCCGGTATTGAACAGGCTCATGTGATAGAGGATACTCGTACAGGTAAGATTACTGTTGAGAAAGCCATCAAAGTATTAAAGATTATTGGTGGTGTAGCTCTTTGGACTACATTAATGGCAGGGGTCATTTATGTTGCTGTAAATCTGGCGATGTTTACAATGGGCTCGTTTATTGGTCTGCTTGGAACTTCTATCTTTGCAATGATTATAGCCGGTGGAATAGCAGCAATGGTTGGCATTGGTTTTTCTAATAGTTTATTTGATACTGTAGATTCAATAGTGGATGGTGCCGGTACTATCTTTGATAAGATTGTAATTCTTTGGCGAGAGACCGTATGGCCTGTAATCAAGGATAGAGCAGAGGCATTTATTTCATGGATTCGCAGCTTGCTTTCTAACAAGACTGTTGAGCAGACAGCGGAAATCTCTCCTATTACGCTAGTAACAACCCAAGCGTAGACTAATAATCATGGGCTTCATATCGTCTGCAATTGAGGGTGTCAAGAACTTCATCAGTTCTATAATGAATAGTATTTCTGAACGTGTTAACGTTTGGAATGAGCGGAGACAACAAACGAGAGAACGTTCAAGTTATATCCGGCAGATTGAAGATTTTGAATCCACATACTGCCCCGAAGTGCCAGATCAAGAACTGGCACTTCGGGTACGGCAATATTTGAAGGAGAAATTTCCTAATGGCATAGAAGAACGTTTATTCCAGATGTCTGTTGACGAATTACCGGATTTCTTTATGGAGATAGAAAAGGATGCTGAGGAAATTATGGATGTAACCACTGAAGAAGTTGTAATAATCTATCCTAAAACAGAGGAGGAAATAATGAAATATGGTTGTGGCTTTTATAATATAGAAAATAATCTGCTGTGTATCAATGGAGCTTTTCTATACTCTGGCAATATTGATTTAATCAAAGAACAGATATTCACCATTTTCCACGAATTAAAGCATGCACGTCAATACGCTGCTGTGGAACGTAAAAAAGATTATGGATATTCTGAGGAGTTGATGCAAACATGGGAGCAGAATATGAAAAACTATATTACCTATCGGGAGAATGATGAAGCCTATCGTAAGCAACCTCTTGAGATGGATACTTTCGGATTTGAGGAACTCCTCAAAGAAGATTATTATACGAACGACTAATATTGAAGTAGACCGATTATGAAAATAATAAAATACATTAGTTTATTCAAATATTTGATTGAGGACGAAGGACTGAATCCGATGTCTGCTTACCGAAATATACAACGCATTAGAATGTTGCCGCCTGAGTTCAAACAAGCTGTCTTTGATGTTCTTTCTTCTTATGTCCCCGACATGGAGATTGAAGGTGTAAGTTTTCGAGAGCTGACAGAAAATGATGGTATGAAACCCATTCGTGCGATTCTTATGTTGGATTGGTTGCGGCGTGAACCTGCTGTTGCCATTCGTTACATGGCTGCTGAACGTTATCGTTCTGTAATGGTAGGTTTACCCAAACAGAAAGAAGTAGAGCAAATAACCAAAGAAGATATCATCATAGAAGATTAGACAATATGGACTTTCGAAAAACACAGATTGGTCGTATGTTAGAGCAGATGAAGTTGGCTATGTTGGCACATATCCCAGTCATCTACATTCCAACTGACCAGATGGAACTGATACATGAAATTTTATATAGTGATAATACCATTGACAGCCTTGTGCCAAGAGTAAAATATGACAGTGAGAAGAAAGCAGTTGTAAAGCTAGCTAACAAGGAGTATGGTGTGAAAGACGACGAAAAACGAACTTTTTCGAGTATTAAAGACAATTATCTGATTTTTGTTAACAGTATTGATTCCGATGTAGTTCGTTGTCCGTCGATTCTGCTTACCTATACGACAAAATGGGATAAAGTGGAAACTGGCATTCGTAACTTCATCAGTGACTATATGGGGGTGAAGCGCTCAAAGGATAATAATCCAAATCCATATCATGTTGCTAATATCAGCCGTTCTTTATGTATTGTCGTTACCCCGACAGAACAAGTGATTCCAGAGAATATTGCTCCTTATGTGATGACCGTGCGGGTTCCTGCTTTGCTTGATGAAGAGATTGAGGCGGTCATCTCTTCTGAATTCAATGCGGAAAGTATGGATATATCTGTATTGAGGAGGTCGGAGGTGTTATATAGCCAGATGATTGTTAGTCTTCGCGGATTCAGTGTGCTACGTATCAGGCAACTGTTGCGACAGATGATTGCTTCACAGTCAATAGATTTCAATCATGTAAATGCAGATGCAGTTCTTGCAGCCATAAGGGTGTCAAAAAAGCAAATGCTTGAAAATTGTAATGGCTTGAAATGGGAGGAAACGAACGCAACAAATGCAGCTGGTCTTGACAGTATCTCTAAATGGTTGGAGGAGCGCATTGATATTTTTAGTGATCCTGAACGTGCGGCACAGTGTCATACGGACATTCCGAATGGGTTACTTATTTCGGGTATACCGGGCTCCGGCAAATCACTCATGGCAAAGACTGCAGCTTACAAATTGGGACTTCCGCTTATTTCGTTGGATATGGGGGCTTTGCTTAATAGTCTGATGGGCGAATCAGAACATAACATGATCAATGCGCTACGCATGTCAGAGAATATGGCTCCCTGTGTCTTATGGATTGACGAGATAGAAAAGGCATTCAGTGGATCTTCGCAAAACTCATCATCGAGTGATGGGGGAGTGGGACGACGAATGTTTGGAAAGTTCCTCACATGGATGCAGGAGAAGACAGCGGCTTGTTTCGTTTTTGCCACGTCCAATGACATTACTTGTCTTCCTCCGGAATTATTCCGTTCCGAACGTTTTGATAGGAAATATTTTACCTTCATGCCTAAGGCAGAAGAATGTGCCCAAATATTCGCTTCTAATATCAAGGCACAAAACAAGTCATATCGGGAGGAGTTGGAAGCTATGCCAGTATCCAAGCGTGCAAAAATGGCACAACAGCTGTTCGCGACTAATTTGGAAAAGGATTCTTTTTGGCTTGACATTATCAATCAAGAATGTACTGCCAATATGGATGCTTGTCATCTGAAACTTAAAGAGAGAAATGATGTAAATGAAAGCGAGAAAGAAGATGATGTTTATGTGTGGTCATCGTCTTCACGCCCCAAGAACAAATTGATGACAGGTGCCGACATCTCTGCCTTGATAAAGGAAGCAAAGTTCCTCATACGTCCATTGGGGAATAGCGATACTATACAAACGGTTATCTATGGTGAATATCAGATGAAAAATGCAGTGGAACAGATGATGCGAAGTCGTACATTTAAGCCTTATGGGGAGACGAATCTCAAAGATATTGTGCGGTGTTTTTTGAAACTGCATGAGAATGAGTTTGTTCCGGCAAGTGGAACTTGTATTCTCGACTTTGAGCGATATGATGAAGACAAGTGCATTTATAGGCATAATCCGGCAAGTGACAGATGGCCCAACCCATACGATCAAGTGTTATATTACACTATTGTAGGAGCTATTAATCAATATGCAAAGAATTTGTAAAAACAAGAAATCATGAAATTGAATAATATCCTGATTGTGACGCTCTCTGATTTTGCACGTCACTTTACGTTCCCCGCATTTTGGACAAACAGGCAACAGTTTGTACGCGACTTATGTCCGGAGAAAGTGTACTACTTGAATCATGAGCAAGAGCAAGCTTATGCAGAGATATCTAAATGGATTCAAGAAGGGGAGGCAGATGCAGATAGCGATAAAACATTACTCTGCAATGCTCTTGAAGAACTATTGGGGTATGAGATTGATCGTAAGGCGGTTGAAGCATTTTTCCATCCAACAGCAATAGACTCGGATATCATTATTGTTAATGCACCTGCAACATTTGATTTACCCAAATTCAAAAAAACTTCCAATGCCTCATTTACAATTAAATTGCGTAAGTTACAGATTGAAGGGAATATGGACCAGGAAGCTGAAATACGCATAGGAGGTGAATTTGTAGCAAAGTTGAAATCTGGAGAAGTAGCTTATGTCACGGAAATAGAAGGCAAATATATAGAGGTTTTACCCAATCATATCAATAATGACAGGTATGACGCAAGTCTAGTGAGTGCCAATGGGGAATTTTACTCTACATTGGTAATACATGATAAAAAGAATGCCTCAAAATTCTCATGGGATGGGGTAATATCCTTTGCTCTCGTTGATGATGGTTATCTGTTTGTTGACAAGCAGGATAGTTTAATCGTGATGTCAGAGTCAACGCCAAGATTTCTGTTAAAGAGTGAAGGGAAGGTTGTATATGTAAAATCTTTTAATGATAAGGTGCTTGCACTTTATGAGGATGGAAACTTGAAATCAACAATTTCTATGCAAAAAATCTCGAATGTTATTTCCGCAAACTTTAATTCGGACGGATCAATTGAATCTAAATAATATAAAATCTAATAAATGTGAATATGAAACTGATAGTTGGTATTGATTTTGGTACAAGTACTACTGTGGTACGTTACAAGGAAGAAGGTACAGATGTTATAAAGCCGATAAAAGATGCAGATGGTGTAAGTGATATTATACCGTCTGCTATTTTCAGAGTTGACGGACAAAACCAAACCTTGTATGGCTGTGGTGCGCTTAATGCTAAAACAGGCGGTATGCAGGGAGAACTTATTACTAATTTCAAGATGGGATTGCTGGATGTAAATCCGGAGGAGAGAAGGATAAAGGAGGCTTATATTGAGGAATTCTTCACTTATATATATAAGCAATTTTGGAATCAGACTCGGGGAATTAGATATGATTCTATGGATGTTTATGTCAGTGTTCCGGCTAAATGGGATACAGATGCCAGAGAGGTTATGAAGAGAACCGTAAAAAAAGCGGGATTCGGAGAGAATATCATCTGCGAGAATGAGCCAACAGCAGCGGCATATACGATGCTTCACCAGCACCTGAACGATTTTCAGAAGACTAAAATGCTTACGGTGCAAAAACCGATGCATGTCTTTATGCTGGATATGGGAGCAGGTACAACTGATATTGTTATTTTTCGACTTAAAGTTGATTCCGAAGGAAGAGTCGCGACTGATAATGTACTTTCCTACCCAACTAGGGATAACAGAACTCTTTGTGGTGGAAGAGAAATAGACTCAATTTTGTATAATTATATTTTAGAATCGCTTGTTAAAGGTACAGGGAAAAGTAAAGAAGAACTTGAGCAATGGGGCATCTATTCGGTGGACAAAGCCAAATCCTGGAAAGATAAATATTTATCTTACCGACTGAAGGATAACATCACTATTGATACTCCTAATGATTTCTTACCTTTTCTAAAGATGTCGGGAGTAAGTACTCAACAAGCGTTGCAGATGATTAGATTTAATCGTCAAATTTTTGAGAATGAGACAAAAGAGCATTGGCTGGAATTATATAAACTGATAGAATCCGCAGTTGCTATATATAAGGAGAAATATGGCAAAGAAGTAAAGGGAGCAGAAGATATTGATCTGTTATTTTTGACCGGAGGTCATTCTCAATGGTATTGTATTCCAAATTTATTTAATGGCGAAGGAATCAATGGGTATATCGGGAAAGATGTAAATAATGGGCAAGGTATCGTAAAAGCTTTGAACTTCAAGAAATTGAGAGAAGAACCGTGGCGTATGTTTGGGGATGCTTTACCTCACGAATGTGTAGCAACCGGTCTTTGCCTTCAAGATTCAAATATAAAGATTACAACACCTACAGCCAATAATGTATGGGTCAGGTTAACAGTAAACGAGCAATCTTCTGATTATATTCAAATTTTGAGAGTAGGGGATTTATTGCCGGTGCAAAACAAACAAAGTCTGGAAGTAACTCTTTCCCGGAATCTAGTATTTGGAGATTGTAATTTTAATATAACCATAGAACTTTATACAGGAGAGAATATTGAAACGGCAAACCGAAAGATATTAAAGTTACGACAGGATGAAAATTCAGTCTTGGGTGCATTGATTGTTGCAATCATGGTGCTTCCCATATTCTTTCCGGTAAACTACAAATTTAAAATAAACTTATGTGTGGATGCTCTTGAGGATGGAACATTAGATGTGAGTGGGGATTGCATGATGGATAATAGGGAAAATACCAGAAAAGAATTTTCACTTAAAGATATGCAAGAAGTATGAGCAATTTTATAAAAAGACTAATTGGACGAAGCCAATTCAACGTTGACGGTAATCTGCAAAAGATAAAAGAAGGACATAAACCATTGTTTGTGTTTCCTTCTGATCTGGCTAATCCAATGATGGATTACATGCTTGAGCGCTCCTACTTGGAAGACATATCGGGTAGATCTGATTTTAACGAGATCCCAATGCAGTTGCAAACAGATATAAGTTGGCTTCGTATTGACAGGCTTCCTGTCTCTCCATTACGCATTGATGATTACGATTTGTTGTCTCGTTGGCAAGGGGTACTTTCTTCTTTACATGCATGGGGGCAGAAGCTGATATTCTTGTTGCAGCGGCATAATGGTCAGACACATCTTTATGTAGGAGTACAAGGTTATAATGGCGAAGAATGTGCAAATAAATGCAAATGTGCCCTCACTAGTTCGATGCCCGGAATCGATTTGCATTATCTTGGAGGGAAGGAAGACCTGAAAGAAATTATTGGAATTAATAATCAGATAAGCGGAAGTGTCTGTGGAGGTGCTGTGACGGGTATACCATCATTCCGTGCTAATACCCAATATGGGGTTCTTCAAACATTGGACAAATTAGCATTTGGTTTTAAGGATATGCGAGGAATGGATGCTAATTATTCAATGATTGTTATAGCAGAACCACTTGACGACAATGTAATATCTGAAGTGATTTACAGATATCAGAAACTTGGTAGTGATATTCACTCCGAAGTAACACAACATGTTACGGAAAGTACAACCATCCAGCACGGGGAAGGGACGAGTACAGGTGTACATGGAGGTATTGGCATGGGAGCCGGTCAAGGAACAATGAATGTGGTGTCGAGCTTACTTAAAACAGCAATGTATACCGCCACTCCTGTGAGTCTTCCCATTGGTATGGGTGCAAAAGCTCTCATGTCAGCTATAGGATTATCCGGTAATATTGGTTTTAGCCGTTCTATTTCATCAAATGACAGTGTATCGTATGGGGAATCTGTAGCAAAAGATTATTTAAATAAATTTGCTCAATATACAGAACAGTTGACGGATAAACATTGCCAGCGTCTACGCTCTGGCCGTGATATTGGCTTTTGGAATGCGGGAGTATATGTATTAGCCGATTCTGTAGATAACGTCAATCTTATCACCGGAATACTCCGCTCCGTATATTCTGGTGATTATACCCACATAGAGCCAATCCGTACTCATCTATTCCATTCTCCAAATGCTTTGAATACAATAAAGAACTTTAATCTGGTTCCTCTAATAAATCCTGCAGCTAATGAATTTGCTACGGAAGAATGGCATATCTTAGGTGCTCCGTATCAATATGTTAGTACTCCTGTAAATACGGAGGAACTTTCTTTGTACACATCGCTTCCCCGAAAAGACGTTCCGGGCATCCGGTTTGTGAAGAATGTAGCCCGTTTCGCAAATAATCCGGGAAAGAACTTGAATGCGGACGATCTGGTGAAAATAGGGAACATTGTCGATACCGGAGTTCAACAAAATAACCCATATACAGTTTCTGTCAACTCTTTGGTAAGACATGCCCTTATTGTTGGTTCTACAGGCTGTGGAAAGACAACAACATGTAAAACGCTGATAAATGCAGTACTGGAAAAGAAGAAACCGGTGCTTATTATCGAACCTGCTAAGGATGAATGGGTGCGTTGGGCTATCAAACAAAATGAGCATCTTCCGGAATCAGAAAGGATACATATCTTTGAACCCGGACTGTCTTCATTCGAGGGGACACTGTTGTCTCATCTTATGCTTAATCCATTTCAGCCTGCCGCAATAGCGGGAGCTCCGATCGATATGCAAACAAGATGTGAAAAAATTACTGCACTCATTAACGCAACCTTGCCTACAGGTGATATCTTGCCGGTTATTATGGATGAGGCTCTTTATACATATTTAAAAGAAAAGGTCGAGGATTTTGAAGAAGAAGAAATGGAACAGTTGTCTTCTTATCCTCTTCTCGAAGGAGCACTTGGTGTAGCAAAGAAGTTACTGACAAATAGAGGATATGAACAGAGGGTGACTGATAGTTTTGTTGCAGCACTTGAAACACGTTTTAAATATCTGACTCGTGGTAAACGGGGCAACATTTTAAATCAATTGAAATCTACCTCCTATGATACGTTATTTAATAAGAATTGCGTTATCAATTTAAGCAAGATACCCAATGTAAAGGATAAAGCTCTCATCATGTCTATGATATTATTGGCTCAATATGAGTATAGAATGTCTGCCTATTCTTATAATAAAGAGTATCGCAAACATGCACAAGCAAATGAATTAATGCATTTGACTGTCATAGAAGAAGCGCATAATGTATTGTCGAAGCCAAGTGCTGCTTCCGAAGGTACAGGTAATCCGCAACAAGTAGTGGCAGATTTGTTTTCCAACATGTTAGCTGAAATTCGTTCACTTGGCGAAGGATTTATGATTATAGATCAAGTACCGACTAAACTAATCCCGGATGTTATAAAAAACACAAACTATAAAATATGTCATCGTATGACCTCTATTGATGATTGTGCTGTAATTGCTCAAGCTCTTGCTCTTCGTGATGATCAACGAGGTATTATTCCTACTTTGGAACAGGGAAACGCTATTATTGCCGGTGATTTGGATGATGCTGCATCTTGGGTTAAGATAAGTCGCCCTGTGATTAACTTGTGAAATTTAATATATTATATAATATGGAACAAAATTCAAGAATTCTGCTTTATGCTCTATTGGGTATAGTGGTAGTTGGTGGTACAATTGTATCTATAATATATCGCTCAAAACAGAAGGAAAAGAGTGAAGGTAAGATTAAGTCTGGAACACAGCAAAATAATTTGTTGAAAAGTATATCGAATCAGCAAGCCGATGATCTTAATCGTCAAGGTAGTAATATAATCTTTTCTGACGAAGAAATAATTAGCCAAATGATGAAGATGCTGGAATACTTTAATGGTGATATGGGGGCGTTATTTAGTGTCGTTAGCGATCCTGTCCCCCAAATAGCCTCTGTTATATTTGATAATCTTGATGCTGTAATTAATAGTAGAGGTAGTGAAATGTTAAAATCATGGTTTTCTTCATTCACTGGTGCTAGAAAAGGATGGGATGCTGAACTCTATAGAAGTAAAGCTGTAAAAATCCTAAGTCTATTGAAACAATGTGGAATACAGCAATCCACAGAACTAAAATTGACATGGAATGAAAATGCGGCAAAACATTATCGCCAATTGACCAAAATAGAGGTCGGCGATGTATGTGAAGTACTTTCTCCTTGCTGGATATATAAAAATGAAGTATTTGAACAAGGTTTGGTAAGACCAATCATTAACGGATAAAAAATATGGATACGAATTTAATTAATGAACTCGGTACGTCTGAAATTGCTCAAACTCCCGAGATGAACAATGAGGTTCAAGAAGCTGATGTAAGGTTTGCTTCTTTGTCTCCGGCTGTAGGTTATGGCATATACCGTGTATCACAGATGCCGGAGGTGCGCGAAGCTGTGAATGATAAAGTAGAATCCTGCAAAGAAGCATTTGCCGAGGTATTGGAAAATGCAAAGGAAACTGTAACCGAAAAGGCTGCAGAGGCAAAGGAGGCAATTGCCGGGTTTGCGGAGAAGCTTACGGATGGCATTAAGGATTTTTTTGTGGGTGCCTACGAAGATGTAAAAGAGATATTTGTAAACCCGAAACCCAAAGAAGTTCCATTTGCTGAATTTTCTTCAATACATGCAAAAGAAGGAATTCAAGAAACTAGAGAATTTGGACTTGATGCATGTTCTGAAGCTGCAATGGAGATATTCAATCCTGGCGTAATTGATGCCTGGGGTAGTATGACTGAGAGGGAGAGAAAAGCCATTGCTTTAGAATATGCAGAGCGAGTTGCTCAAGCTTTTGAGTTAGTTAATTATGAAGGAGTATATATCGAAAAATTAGAGCCTGGAACGTTAGGTTATAATAATGGTGACGGTACGATACATCTGACAAATGACTTGTTATCGTCGGATACTACACCTTTCTTGATTATGGACACCATTACCCATGAGCTTCGTCACCAATATCAGAATGAGTGTATTCGCGGTTATCATGATGTTCCTGATGAAGTACGTAATGAGTGGGCTGTGGCAACTGCAATCTATAATTACGATCAACCATCATGTTATGATCCCTGGGGATACATTTATAATCCTCTCGAGATAGATTCTAATTATGCTGGTAATACAGTGGTACGTAATGTATCGAGCCAAATGTTTAATAATGTTTTAAATAATGCATAATATGAGTATGATAAATAAAAACGAATTGAAGCAACGTCTAATAGACGAAGGTTATATTGAGGAATATGGCCTTGATAGAACAGTTGAGAATCTCATTAATCTTGAAAACTTAGAAAATAAAGCTGCATATGAGATGTTATGCACATGGTTAAAAACTGGCAAGATTCAGAAATTTGAATCAATAGAGGGAATTGACCTGAAGTTCCTTCGTGATGAACTTCACATGAAGAATCCTGCAATCATTCTTGCGTATGGCATGCTTTTGTATGATCCGAAACATAATGCAATAGCTTTGAAACGTGAAAAGGATCGTCGTAATTGTATGAAACCTGCGAAACTATAAAAAGGACTGTCATAGTACTGAAAGTACCATAAACAAATGGTTTGGAGGATATCGGTCAAAGATTAATACGATATTCCACTATGTTGAAGGGAAAATAAAAAATGTATGTAATAAGCACGATTTTAAAGAAGATAGTCTATCATTAGGACCGTTTAAGCACGTTTTGCCATTTTTGCGGTTTTTTTTGTTGATTTATTCCGATACATTTGTGTATTATGAATATCACAAACAAAAATATGGGAGATGAAATAATAATGGTTCTATATGATAGAAATAATATGTTTACTCCATCTATATAGGTAGATATCAACTTTATATAATAACTTAATAAAACATCATTAATTATGGCAGGCTTCGAGTATTTAAAGAAATTTTTTCAAAGTGAAAATTTTCGTTATGAGGAAGAAGAGGGTATCCTCTCTTTTAAGATTCAAGGTGTAAATTACTTCGCATTTACGAATGATTCGCCATTCCTTCAAATCGTGATCGTTTGTAATATTTCCAATAAGGATAAGACTAAGATTCTGGAAATATGTAATGAACTGAACTCTGATAAGTTTGTCACAAAATTTATTCTTCGTGGTGAACGTGTATGGTGTAGCTATGAATTTAACCCTTCTGAACATACCTCTTCTGACGAATTTATGGCTATTTTTAGTATTCTCGACAAGACATCAGATGAGTTCCTTGAAAAAATGAGCAAGCTCTGAAAACTTATGAGTGTGTGTCATTTCCGGCACACACTCATTAACTAATATTTTATGTATACTTCAGCAATTGTAATTGATTTTGGCTCATCAAATTCTGGTGCGGCTCGTATAGATACTTACAAAAATGGTAGATTGGTATATTCTACACCTCAATTTTGCCATTCAGATGGTTATTATGCCAAAGATGCAACCTGGTTTTTTATTCATCCGAAATTGCTTGAGAGGGCAGAAATAAATTACGAGTCATTGCATGACGATGATTTTAGAATACTCTCGAGAGTATTTATGAATACCTTAGAACCGAATATTATTTGGGGACGAGATCTTATTTCTGCAAATTGTCAAAAAATTAAGCAGGAAAATTGGGTGGAATTTAAGTATTTTAAGATGATGATATATCTTGATGTGTCATATCCTGCAAAATTAAAATCATATCCAATCTCCTTAATTGTGAAAATCTTTCTTCGGATTCTCAAAATAGAGTGCATATCTGTTGAGAGTGCTTTCAAAGGCCGGACTATTTCTTCCAGTGAAATTCAATGGGGGGTGACAATTCCTTCAATATGGACTGAAGACAATCAAAGACTTATGAGCGATATTTGCCAGAATGTTTTTGGTGACCATGTTCGAGTACTCTCTGAACCTGAAGGACCCGTAGTCTCTGAAAGAATCCATGCATCTAACAATGCACAATTGGATCACTCTCCTGGAAAAAAATCAATAGTAGTTGATATGGGAGGAGGAACTACTGATATTTGTCTGTTAGCAGATAAGGAAGTTATTTCCGAATCAGACTCTCACTTTCAACTTCTTGCTTCATGTGATGGCATAGGGGTGGGAGGAAATATGATTGATAAAGATTTTTGGATATATTTTCTTCGGTTTATATCTAAAGGAATTACCAATGGAATTATTTATGATAAACTCTCAGATGATGAGTTAAAGAATATTCTTTTGCAGCCATATATTGATGATCTTGATCATGCTATAGAAATGGAAAATGCATGGTTGGCTTTTAAGCATAAAGTAGTCAAGAGTTTCACGATTCCTAAAGATTATCGAAAATGGCTAATAAATAACGGACACAGCTCTGTTGCAGACCGTGTAACGGATATTCTCATTGGACAAACTTCGTTTGACGCGGCGGAGTTGTATGAACAAGCTTTTGCACCCACTTTTAATAAAATTTCTCAATGTGTGGAGTCTTTTCTAAAGACTCATAATCATTTAATAAAAGATGATGTTGAAAATCTATCTTTAATATTTGCAGGAGGGCTGTCTCTTAATCAAAAGCTTCGTGATTTAATTATGTGTAAAATAAATGCGATGTTTTCCATAAATGTCTCTACTAATATTGCCAATACCCCACTTCGTGCCTCTGGCAGCATTATGGATGGAGCATCCTATTTATTACTTTGGAGACGTTTCATTCAGCGGGAAGCTCCTTTCTACATTTACGATTGTGCTGCGAGTAATTTGATGGCTTTGCAAGAAGCATATAAGGAGAAAGGTGTGTTGATGAAATATGGAGAATTGAATGCTATTTCGCAGAAAGATGTTGAAGAAAGAAAGGCGTCTAATGATAAGGTCTGTGGATTTCCTGTTGCTATAAAAGGAGCAGACCTTTTAGATTATAGATGCTCATTCTGTGCTGTAAGAGAGGAACAAAAGTCTATAGAATTGAGTTTTTATGGCTCAGATGAGATAATAGTTCATCCTCAGGATAATATATTAGCGTGGGAACTAGGGAGTACTCTTCTACCAAATTATCGAAATAAATCTTACGTTTGTATTGTTGATTTTAATGAGACTAATACCGGGAATCTTCATTATTATGTTACCTTAGAAGAGTCAAACGAACTTATAAAAGAGGGAAATATTTCCCTTACGAATAAGTCTAAAAAATGATTGTAGAAATGAATGTATATCTCATATTATTTGTGGTGATTTTTAACGCTGTGTTTCTTGTAATTATTCTTCTGTATTTGATTAATATATTCGAGAAAGTGTTAAGTGACAATCCCGTAGTTCGAATTAACAGACAGAATCATGAGCTTTTTGATCGTCTCTCGGCTCTTTTAAAAGAGGTTGCTGATATTAAAAAAGGGTATCAAGAATCCATAAGTGAGCGGAAAGAATTCAGTGAGTTAATATTTTCTAATGTTGAGCAATGCCAGAAGGGACTTGATGAATTGACACTATTATTGAAGTCTCATGATGTTTCGGCTTCTTCATCCTCTGCAGTAGATCAGATAGCCTATAATGATGCTGTTATTGCATTTAACAATATCAATAACGAGCTATACGAATTAAGACAGTTGCCAGAGATCGGCATGGTGTTGATGGAGGCCTTGGTGATGGATAAAAATCCGACGATTGATTTCAGTTCACTTGCACAAGATAAGAAGGAATTAATAAATAATCTCAAGAGTAAA
Source organism: Bacteroides sp. D2 (assembly GCF_025147085.1). NCBI lineage: Bacteria > Pseudomonadati > Bacteroidota > Bacteroidia > Bacteroidales > Bacteroidaceae > Bacteroides > Bacteroides sp. D2. The sequence goes on from NZ_CP102261.1 coordinate 2,266,952, forward strand.
ATCTCGTTATTTAATATGAATTACCGGTCTCAAATAGTATCTTTTCTTAGTGCAAAAGGAAGAGATTGGAAAGACTGTGTGAGGTTTCCTTTGAATCAAAACTTTGATGGAACATGGGACGAACATCTTCTTGGAGATGATATCATGCCTGATTACCGGATAAACCGTGTAGTTCAACTAGGTTTTGAGTTTCCCGATTCAAATATAATAGGCAGGCGAAAATCTAAGATTTTATAAAAACAATCAAAATACTGACATAAATGGATTATGTACCTCAAAGAGTGAAAGACTTATTTATTGAGTTCTTTAAAAAATGCTCTTTATTCAAGGGAAAGGATTACAAGAAAGAAATCCTTAATATTACTGTAGATGAAGAGGAAAGAATGGATCTTGAGGAGCTTTTTCAAGCAACTGAAGATTTCTATGCTGAGCGTGAAGCTCTTCAAGCATCAGGGTTGCCACCACATGCTTATTTGGAAAGAGAGTATCTTAAGATTTGGGAACAAGAACATTTGGGAGCGTCAGAAGAGGATAGGCGGAAAGCAGTTGAAGAGATGAATGCAATTCTGTCCGAAAGTATTATTATTGAGATGGATGCTTTGATAAAAGATGGGCAAGATGATCTGGCGCTTGAACGCCTGAAAGCACGGATTGATGCGACTGATGAAGAAACCAGAGAACAGATAATTGATGAGCATATGACTTCCATTGGCGCTTTTGAATGTCAATCGGAAGATACTCTTGATGAAGAAGATACTCATTTGGAAAATAAATAGGTATATAATGGAAGCAAAAGATATCACTCGTGAATTAATAGCCTTAGAACAAGGTATTCAGAGGTTGAGGAAAAGCAATAACTGGCTGAAGTTAGGATTGAATGAAGGTGATTTTCAGAGTCAAGAAATAATTGACTATCTACAGCGTCCATTGGGTGAAAATGTCCAACTGGATGTTGAAACTGAAAATAAGATAAAAGCAGCAGTTTACCTTTCTGTTAAACGTAGTAAATGGAAACCAAGAAAAATAGCAAAACAGTTGGCAGAAGCTGCCGCGGAAGCTTTAAGGGATGCACGTTTAGTTACTCTGTATGAGTCAAATAAGATTGGAGCCAAGCAATATAAAGAAGAATGTGAAAACAATTTTGTTTCAAAAGTCGTTTCTACGACCAAACGTATAAAGAAACGTTATGGTAGAAAACTAGTAAAAGGAGTTTTGGCCACTGCGCTAGGACTCGTAGGAGGGCCTGCAGGTTTAATTGCAGGTGGAATCATGCTTGTTTCTGAAATCATCCCCCAAAAAACAAAAGAGAAGATACGTAAAAAAGTAAAAGAAGTGGCATTGAAAGCTGCAGAAACTATATCACAAGGTGTCATTAACTTATATCGCAAAGGAGAAAAAATTGCTTCTCGTATAGCTGAAAAGGTTGTAAAGGCTGCAGAAAATGTGGCTGATGGAATAAGTATTTATGCTGCTCCTGTGGTTGATTGCATAAAATCTGTAGCTCATACAATAGTAGAAGAGGTTAAAGAGGTGGGGGCAAAGGTTAAACAAGGAGCAAAAAAAGTCTGGAAATGGCTAACAGGGAAATAGTTATTAATCCAATAATAGAACCGCAGTTCCTTATGGAAATTACGACTGCGATATTATCGGTACCAATTGTTTTTGTGCCTCATTATCATTATAGTTATCTGGATAATGCGTTAGTCCAATTAATTTCTACTAGTCAAAAAACACATTGTGGATTGAACATTTCTTACGATGATCTTGTCGAGTTTGACATTGCACGTGGAAGTATTGATTTTAATACTAAAAAAAAGGACGAATGCTATAAATTACCATCTTTTTTGACTGATTTATTAGACAATGAGAATGGTTTAGGTAATAAGAAGATTTATCTTTTTAAAGGGGCTTTGAAATCTCTGTTTTCTGATGAAGAATGTATACTGCAATTATTACAGTTTGCCACTCTATATGAAAAGGGAGTATTGGAACGAACCAAAACTCTCATATTTATAGATGATATTCCAATCTCGTCTTTTCCGTCAGTCTTAATTCCACATACTCAAGTTGTCAATATTTTGCTTCCCTCTGCAGAAATAATTGAGGAACTACTTTTACCTATTCCTCTTTCTAAGTCGATTTTTCTAACTGATGGGAGGGAGGCTTATTTGACATCACTTATTCGCACATTTCAAGGTCTCCATCAACTTCAGATAATAAATATACTGAGGTCTGTTCTGGTACGAACAGGAGGTTATCTTTCAAAAGTGGCTCTTAATATGGCTGAAACAGAGAAGAAAAATTTGGTAAAGAAAACAGATACGCTTGAAATAATAGAGACAGATATTACTTTGAAGCAAATTGGGGGATTGGAAGTTCTCCAAAAGGATATTCTCCAAAAAGCGAAGTTTTTTAAAAATTTATCTCTCGCTACAAGTCATTCTGTTAAATTGCAGATGCCGAAAGGAATACTCATTCTTGGAATGCCTGGATGTGGTAAAAGTATGATTGCTAAAGCAATAGCGGATGAATTTGCAATGCCTCTTTTAAGACTTGACGTTAATAAACTTATGGGGAAATATGTGGGAGAGAGCGAAGAAAATCTTCGAAAGGCTTTACAAACAGCCGAGTCTACACATCCTTGTATCCTTTGGATTGATGAAGTTGAAAAAGCTTTTGCAGGAACTCAAAATTCGAGTGGAAATGATTCGTTGATTATTCGTCTTATGGGATGTTTTCTAACATGGATGCAAGAAAGGAAAACGCCTATATATGTTGTTGCCACAGCAAATGATACAATGAGACCGGAATTCATGAGAAAAGGGCGTTTTGATGAAGTTTATTTTGTGAATTTTCCAACCGAATCAGAGTGTGTGGATATTTTATTGAAGAAGCTTAGCCGCTATAATAGTCCCGATTCAATATTTGATTTTCAAACACTAACAAAAGGAGAATATCAGAAGATAGCACTAGCTATGCAAGGTGGTGTCTATGGTGGCTTTGCCGGTTCGGAGATTGAAGCGGTTGTTTCTATGGTTATGGAGAATGCATTTATCAAGTATTTGGGTATGTCGAGTCAACATCGTGTGCCAATTAAAGTGGATGATTTTCTATCTGTAATTGCATCAATGAAAGATGCTGTTATGGCTAATCAGAAAGGAAAATTAGGACAAAAAACGAATGTTGAGAGAATACTGGAGATTCAAGAGTGTTACCATTTTAAATCTGCATCAAATAAAAAAGATTAATTGAGAAAAATATGGAGGAATGTATTTCGCATAATGAATTATTATTTGTCAATAATCGATTCTGTTTCAATATAGAAGACTTTATTAATTCCATAAGAAGCATTAAAGATGATTTTGAGGCTTTGAATTATTGGCTTGTTCCATTAATTTACGATGGTGTTCTTCTTAAGTGGTTACAACAAGTAGGAGAAGAAGAAGGAATGGCACTTGTCAAACAGATTGAAATTTCAAAAGACAGGAGCGAAACCGCTCAGGCAACGATCAAACGTCTTTTATTAGAACTGGATTTACTGAATTAGCCATTCTTCGAAAGTCTCTATTATTTCAGATATAGGTTATCTTATCTACCTGAAGCATAGCTTTAAGGAACGAAAAGCGCAGTTTTAGGTAGGCTAAAGCTGTGCTTTAGAGAATTGGTAAGACAATATTTGATTTCCCTACAGAGATATAATTCTTTCTATTCCCTTCACCTTTCTCCTGAACGCTTGATGAATAGGGAGTTTACAGGTGAAGGGGGAATCTTCACCATTGCATTCATGTGTAAGCGTCTCGTAAGCGTCTCCGCGATTCTATATAGTGTATTAAAATAAAAAGGCTAATGATCCCTTTTTAGTCATTAGCCTTTTCCCATCTGTCAGGAAGCAGTTCCCTGTATTTTTCAATTGGTGTGTTCGGTTGCCATTCGGCTGTTCTGTTTATCACATCCGTGAGATACTCAAATAGATTCACTTTATGCATCCTACAAGTGAGTGCTATCGTATAGAGTATGGCGCCTCGTTCGGCCCCCTTATGGCTGCCGAAGAACAATGAGTTTTTTCTTGATAAGGATATGTACCGGTTCATCCGTTCAACCATATTGTTGTCCAGATAAGTGTCACCATAATTAAAGATGTCCACCACTGCATTCCACTCATTGCGAAGATAGGTAATGGCTTCCTGCAGTTCGCTCTTAGGTAATAAATCCCCCCGTTCTTCTATTTCATCAAGCACATCTTTTATTTCTCCGAGTATGTCCGGCGCATACTTTTTTCGATGCGTAAGATTCTGTTCTACCGTCCATCCCTCAACCTCAACTTTATGCTTATGCTCGTTTTGATAAAGTGCGTTTATCAGCTCCACGATTCTTTTTGCATCCGGGTCCTTCTCACCGCAATCTATAAATTTCCGTTTTATATGTTGCAAGCACGGGATGCGTGTGATATTGGGATAAGCATCGCTTTCGAGCTTCCGGTAAGGTGAGTAACCATCGCTTTGTATGATACCTTTGCAACTGCCTAATTCGTTAAGAATAACTCTTTCAGACCGGGAGCCGTCATCATAGAGCAAGTATATCATCCTGGTGTTTATGCCGACAACCACCCAAAGGTATCCCTTCCTGACTCCTTTTCCCTTGCTGTTCTTTTCCGGGACGAGTATTTTGTAATAGGTTTCATCGGCTGCCTTATAAGGATCACTCAAAGCTGTCTGCCGGATGCACTTATAAAGATTTTCGAAGAGGTTTGAGGCTTTCTCTATCAACTTATGAGCCGTAGGTTTCTTCAGCGTAAAGCCATGACTCTCGAAGTAGTTGATGATTCTTTCAACAGGTAGCGATTGTATATAACGTAATTCCATCAATCCGGCAATAAATGAACCGTCATAGCTGGAATTCAAGAAGGCCGAAGCCGGTGTTTTTCCCTCAAACAGGCGACCTTCTTGCGTATAGGTGTGTATCTTGTAGACATGCTTGATGAAGCGCATGGGTACACATTCATAGCGGACGCATATTCTGGGAACAGTGGTAAACAACCGGGCCTTATTGATGTCAAAATCGGGATCATCGGGATAAACGACATGTTCTTCTTCCTCCATCTCATAATGCATGTCACGTTTGGCCCCATTGTTCTTTCTTGCTTTACGCTTATCTGCTTTTTCCGCTTCTATCTTCTGCCGCTCTTCTTCGGATATGGCAGATTGGGGAGCCTGTTGCTGTTCGGATGTGTTGGATACAAGTTTGGCGAGTCCCTTAGTAAGGCGCTGTTGCTTGCTAAGAGATTCGCCTTTTTGAAGGAGTGCCTCTTTAAGGGAAGAAACCTCCTTTATCAAAGCATCTATTTGGTCCAAGAGTCTGTTGTTGTCATCTCGTAATCCCTTGATTTGTTCCTTCAATAACTCTATGATCTCATCCTTTTTCATGGCATAAAGATATAAAAAATCAACGAATTGGCCAAATAAACCGGATGATATCTTTAGCGCAAATAACTAATAATCAGAATGTTGAATTAGATCCTAAAACGCTTTCTCAACCGTACAGACTTTAATGACACTCCATTTAAGATAAAAGACAAAACCTGATAAGAAATCTCGTAATTACCTGTATTGGGGTTAAATGTCGGTAACTCAAAACTTCCACCTTCGAGGCGCTTGTAGTACAGAAGAAAGCCATCGCCATCCCAACGCAGTATTTTTACACTTTGTCGGTTTTTACCAAAGAATAAAAAGATATCTCCGGAAACGGGAGACAAGTCCTTCATTTCCGATCGTATAATTTTGAATAAACCGTCAATGCCAAGGTTCATACGAACAAAGCCCTGGTACAGATAGTATCGATTGGCTGATGTTAGAGAATACATGGATCTCCCTCCTTTCTTTCGTAATCGCGCAACATTTTAATAACACCACCGGGTGTGGCCCGTTTGACCGAAATGGTGGTTCCACTGTTAAAGGTGATTGTGATCCCGGCAAGACTAAACTCTTCTTCCGACAACATGGCGGGTGCTATTTGAGTGAATGAAGGAGAGGAAGTTGTCGGTTGGGAGGGTTCAATGCCGCCATAATAATCACGGACCACATCTGCCTTGGCTTGTTTAACGCTATAGCCCCGTCTGGACATCCAGGAACTCATACCACCAAAAGTGGTATGCTGATCGCGGCAAACATCGGCTAAAGAACAATTGTAGTCTACTTTCAATACTTCAAGGAAATGTTTCCAAGTTTTTCCAAATCGATTTTCTGCTAAATCCATAATGCTTCATTTTTATACATCGCAAAAATATAAGAATGAAAAAAGGGCGACAAGATAGAATCGCGGAGACGCTTACGGAGACGCTTACAGTGAAAGAGTTGGTGAAAGAGTTGCCTTCATCTATAAACGTCCTATTTATCAAGAGTCCAGGAGAAAGATGAAGGACAACAAACAAAGACTATCCTCTTATTTTATGGGAATTTGTTCCCACAAAATGAAGGAGTGCTTTCTCGACTAATAGTACAACTTGTCCATTAATCATTTTGCAGACTCAATCTGTTAGATTATTGCTCTGCGAAATGATTCCTGTTTTTTTTTGTTTATGGTGCTAGATTTACCTCTTGTATTTCATCTATATAGATATAACTAGAGAAAGGATGAGGATTGATACTTTATAAAGAAGTATAAATCTTTTTTGAGGTAATAAAAATAATACATGAAACAATGAAAGCATTAAAGAAAATTACATTTGGACGAGTTTTGGGTTTTGTCGCAGTACTGTGTCTAAGTTGGGTGACTATTCTCATTACTAGCGAATCTCGTTTGGGACGTGGAAGTACAGAATATCTGGGTGACATCTATAGTAGTGAGTGCCATTCTTATATAAAAGATGGAAAATATAGAATTGAAAATATGGTTACTGGCAAAACTACGATTAAAGATATTGATTGGTTGTTGAGTGCGGAGTCTTGTAAAGACACGCTAGTGGTTTTCTCGAAGAATAGGAAACGTGGTTATTTCAATCGTTTCACTGGTGAGGCTGTAATTCCGGAACAATATACACATGCTTGGGTCTTTTCCGAGGGATTGGCTGCTGTTGTGTCGAATGAAAAGGTTGGATTTATAGACCGTCAAGGAAAGACAGTCATCGACTTTCACTTTCCTTATTTGAAAGATAATGCGAAAAGTGTTGCGTTTGTTTTTCGCAATGGATATAGTAGCATGTACGATGTGTCAGGTAAATGTGGAATAATAGACAAGAAGGGGCAATGGGTGTTGGAACCTGCTTATGATTGCATACATACTCCTCAATATGGAAAGAGAATATTTGATGTTGGCAAATTTAGTGGCGTTCTTGACGATTCTTTACAGATACTTCTCTCTCCAGAATATAAATATATTCAGTTATTAGAGCATTATATAATTGCTGATAAACAGGATGGAAGTCAGGTGCAGATTGGCTATGATGGAAAAGTGCTAAATGAGAATATTTATAGTGGTGTTACCATATTGGAATATGACAGTTTTGAGAAAACGAAAGAGGGAGGGGAAACGATCAGGAAATCTACGGGATTATATAGTTATAGTGTATATAATAGCTATGGTTTGATGGGACAAAATGGTAAACCCATAACTCCGGTTTTATATGATAATATTACGGCTATTAATAAAGACCTGTTTTTGTGCACACTAAAAGATAGCTATTCAAGTGTTATCATAAACAGACAGGGAACCGTTATTCGTAATGAAGCAGCTGATTTGCATTAAGTATAGTAGTTTGAAAGTAGAAAATATAAAAATAGATGTATATTATGGAAACGAATAATCGTAGTCAACGGGAAAAGACAATGAGAAATTTTATTTCAGGCAGTGAGTTTGCTGCCATACGGATTTCTTCTGTAGTTGGGGATCAGAACGATATCTTTTTATGTACGACTGCAACGGGAAATTTGCAATTGATCCGTTTAGGTGAGATTGGGTATTTTCGTTATAATTCAAAAGGAAGGCAATGGGAAGCCATGTTGTATGATGGGCATGTCTTAAAGTTGAAAAGAAGTGTAAACTCACAAATGATTTTGAACTATCATCCTTTTTTGACACAGATTAGCCAATCTTTTATTTTAAATATCAGTTATCTGGTACTAATAAAGGAGAATAATTGTGTCTTGCTTCCTCCCTTTAATACTGTGGAAACATTACAGATAACCCCTCCTTTTTTGAGGAAGCTCAAAGAAAAGTATCCGAGTTTCTGAGTGTGAATATTGGGAGAGGGACGAACTGATAGTGATGAGAATAATTAATTGGTTTGTAGATTGAAAAAGAGATTCCAGGGTTGAAGGTATTAGATGGAAAATGATTTTAATTTAAAGCCTACTTCAATCCGAAGAATATTTCTCTTCTTAGTGAGTTTTATATCTAATAATTGAATTGAGATATTGATAGATTCTTGATCCTTATGTACTCTCTTATATAAAACGAATAAGAACCGACTAAATAACTAAGGATATGAGTGCATTAAATGTAGGACAACAGATTCATGATTTTCGAGTAGATGCATTCTTGAAATCAATGTACGGATATGAGCAAACTTATCTGGCTACTAGTGTACAGGAAGAGCATAAGAAAGTTTTGTTGAAATTGTATGATGTAATGGAATTTCCATCCAGGCAATTGTCAGAAGGCGGTACTTTAATGGAGGGGAATATCCGAAACGAAATGTATCATTGGTTTGCCCCTATACATTTGTATGATACTGTATTATTGGATGGGAAAGAATACCATTGTTTGGTTCGTGAATATATAGAAAGCAAGCGTCTCTCCGATTTATTGGCTGAAGGAAAACGTTACTCTTGGGATGAGGCAATGCCCATTATTCACCAAGTGTTGAATGGATTGTCTTGTCTGCATCGGCAAGAACGGGCAATTATCCATAATGATATGACGCCTCGTAACATTTTGCTTTATGAAAGTAGAGAACACGAGACCAAAGTATATATCATTGGTACCGGACATTTATCTTATCGAAGAAGTGGAGTAGCCTCTTTCCCTACCGATGACTTGAACCCATGGTATCGTGCACCGGAAACTTATACGGGGATGTATGATGAACAGTCTGATTTATTTTCCGTAGGTGCCTTGTTGTATGAGATGCTGACAGGAAAAGCTCCTTGGCAGACAGAACTGCCGGATTGTTCCTGCGATACCAGGCTTTATAAGAAAATAGTCAAAAAAGCCCGTGAAGCAGAACTCCTGTTCCCGGAAGAATTGATGCTAACCGATGAACAGCAAAACACGCTGAAAAAAGCACTGGCATTGGATTATGAAAAAAGATATTATAATGTGGAAGCCTTTAAAAAAGGGCTTGACGGAGAGATAGCGGTCGTTGAAAAGACGCCCCCGATACCAGTAGAGCAGGAAAACGCCTCTTCTTGGGATGAAAAGATAAAAAAGCAGACAGGAAACGGATTTGCAGATGTAGCCGGAATGGAGGAGGTGAAACAGATATTCTATAAGGATATATTGTTCTTGCTCAAGAATAAAGAGAAAGTAGAAAGATACAAACTGAAAATACCGAATGGTACATTACTGTATGGTCCTCCGGGATGCGGAAAGACATATATTGCAGAGAAATTCGCTCAAGAGTCCGGTTTGAATTTCATGATGGTAAAAGCGTCCGATCTTGGTTCTATCTATATTCATGGCATGCAAGGTAAGATAGCCGAATTATTTGATGAGGCTGAAAAGAAGGCACCAACTGTGATTTGCTTCGATGAATTTGATGCAATGGTACCAGACCGTTCGAGGATGGATAATGTAGGGCAATCCGGAGAAGTAAATGAATTTTTAAGCCAACTCAACAACTGTGCGGAAAGAGGAATATTTGTGATAGGAACTTCCAACCGTCCCGACAGGATTGACCCGGCTGTGCTTCGTACCGGTAGAATAGATAAGCTAATCTATATTCCATTGCCCGATAAGGAAGCTAGAAAATCGTTGTTTGTCTTTCAACTGAGAGATAGATGGTGTGAGGAAACTATCGATTGCGAAATATTAGCAGATAAGACTGCGGGGTATGTAGCCAGTGATATCACGTTTATAGTTAATGAAACGGCATTGGCAGCAGCTATGAAAGATATTCCAATTTCACAGGAACTCTTGATGGATGAAATAGGAAATGCCAGGCAATCTGTGAATAAGGAGCAGATCGAAGTTTACGAGTCTATGTATGCCAGACTGGAATCGGGCAGGATAGAGGAACGGAGGAGGATTGGTTTTGCCGCCTATAAATAAAATGTTCAACTTAAATAATTAGAATGATGAAAACAGTAGAAAAAGTTTTTGAAGCGCTGAAAAATGAAGGCTTAGTTCCTGTAATGGAAAACTTTGGCATCTCGTTTAAATTCCAGATGACAAACTATGTTTATATGGAGGACGAAAATGATGAAAGTTTCTTCAATCTGTTGATTCCGAATATCTATGATGTGAGTGAAGAAAATGAACTGGAAGTGTTGCGTGCTATCAACAATGTCAACAATTCGATGAAAGTTGCCAAACTCGTTATCAGTAACGATAGTGTGTGGGTATGTTTTGAGAATTTGTTGGATAAAGAACACAAGATGGAAGATCTGGTTCCGGTCGCCGTTTCAACATTGTACCAGGCCCGGCAACGCTTCTATGCTGCTTTGAAAGAAGAATAGAAATGTTATGAAACGAAATGATAGCCCGGATTTTGTAGGTTTGGAAGAATTGAAGCGCAAACAACGGGAACAACTTTATAACTTTGAATGCTGGGCTGCATCAGGTAAATGGAATGAATTCCACCGTCATCATTATGATTGGTGGATGTTTCCATATAACCAGCCAAGTTCGTATGGGGAAGCCTATACGGTCTATGATTATGAAGTCAATCTATTGAAAAAGAATTCGATTTTTGTACGTCGTTATCTGCGCGGAGTGGAATTGCTTCTGTTATCGTGGGGATGGAAATTGAAAGATCACAAGATGGTGGATAATCCGGATCTTTTTCAGGATTGGGCGGACTGGCCTATTCGTTTGTATAAATGCGCTTCTTCTTTGTTATTATTTGGTTTTGAAAAAGAATTTGAATCGGTACGTACGTATGCTTTGCGCCTGATATCCGAAGAAAAGAATTTTTGGTATGATGGAAAAGATTGTTCGGAACTTTTTCGTATGGAGATCCTGAATATGAGTGAGCTTTCTGAATTCTAGTTTTAAACTCAATTACTTGGATAGCTCACTTAGATTTTTTACTTTTGCTTTTATAATTGAACTCCTGATTTCTTCTAAAACCAAGAGACTCTTTTAAAAGATTGGTAATAACCTTTGTAAAGTATGAGTGAACATGAACGATGAAAAAGCCTACCAGTTTGGTAAGTCAAGATTGATAATCAAATTCGGAGATCTTACTTCGGCAGTGACGGATGTTATTGTTAGTTCTGATGATGCTTATCTTTCAATGGGTGGAGGAGTTTCTGCATCTATCCTTAGAGCAGGTGGAGATGTGATAGCGAGAGATGCCCGGAAAAACGTTCCTTGCCAGATGGGGGATGTGATAGTTACATCAGCAGGGAAGTTGGAAGCAAAATATGTGTTCCATGCGATAACGATAGACTGGTCTCAAAAAGACGAATTTACAGTAGAGAAATCCATTAACAGTATTATTAAAAAGAGCTTGAATGTATTGTCCGTTCTGGGATTGAAGAGCATTGCTTTTCCTGCAATAGGTACTGGAGCTGCGCGATATAGCCTGGAAGACGTTGCTCACTTTATGTCAATGGCTATTTCAGAGTTCCTGTCCAACTCCGATGAAGAATTAGAAATTTATATCTATCTGATGGATCGTTATGGCAGGAGAACAGCGATTGATTATATTGTTTTCTTCGAGCAATTTTATCGTAGAATGTTCACTTCGGGGGTTGATATAGCCGAAGTGAATCCGGCTGAAACAGAAGCCCATGCCAAACAGTGGGATATGAAATCAATGCGGTTGAATCATTTGAATAGTTATCTGATAAAACTCGAAGAGCAGCGAATGAACTTCGAGATGAAACTTATCGAGGCTATTGAGAAAAATGATAATGAACAGATCAAGACATTGCACTATCAACTCGATGAGAACAATAAAATTAGATACTCGTGCATGCGAGAGATAAAAGAGGTGGAATGTACGGATGCGCTCAATAGCAGTTTTAAATCGGTTTTCCTGAGTTCAACATTTGAAGACATGAAAGAATATCGTAAGGCAATCATTGATCGGATTATAAAGCGCAGGATGGTTCCGATTTGCATGGAAAATTGGGGCGCTAATGCCAATAAAGTCACTTCTGTGATAACAGATGAAGTGAAAAAAGCAGATATTTATCTTGGTATATTCGGAACACGATATGGATATGTCGATGAGAATACTAATATGTCGATGACCGAGATAGAGTATAGGGAAGCACTGGCCTCCAATAAACCCATATTGGTCTACATTGCCAAAAATGCGAAAGACGATATAACAACAGGAGACAACAGTCAGAAAATGTTGGAGCTGTTGACTGAAATTGAGAAAGAGCGAATAGTTTACTATTTTAATTCCATCGATCAGCTCGGAGAACAGGTTTTTGCAGACTTGGAACGATATATTAAATAGTAGTGACAAACCTCGTTTCATCGAACACATTTGCTTCAGAATACCATAAAAGCAACCCTACTGTACTTCAATGTCTTTGTCCGAACCCTGATAACCTCAAACGAATTATTCATAAATTTTATCCAAAAGAAGAGAAAAGAATAAAATAAACAAGAGACGTCGTAACAACCTATCCATAAAAAGATTATATTTATTGCAGCGAGAGAGCACTTTAAGTAATGCTTAAGAGGAAAAACGAAAAGTAGTATATATACTATATATTTTCTATTATTAATTACTTAAACACATTTTTTATGGAAGCCAAGAAATCAAAAAAGGCTGCAATTGAGAATCAACGGGGTTCTTGGTTGTTGATGGGTTTGGTTGTTGCGCTAGCCTTCATGTTCGTTTCGTTCGAATGGACACAACATGATGTCAGAGTTGCAGCACTATCACCAGATGATGAATCCATCTTTGTAACAGAGCTAGTTCCAATCACATTCCCAGACGAGAAACTGGAACCGCCTCCTCCTCCCGAAACTAAGGTAACAGAATTGTTCGAAATAGTGGAAAACAATATGGAGGTGACGGATAACGTTTCTACAGTGTCAGAGGATATGAATGCAGTTCGTGACGTTATTTGGATACCCCCAGTGGTAGAAACAGAAACGGTAGTTGAAGACATTATTCACGTAAGTGTTGAAGTCATGCCGGAGTTTATTGGAGGTACAGCTGCTTTAATGAAATATTTAAGTAGTAATATCAAATATCCAACGATTTCGCAGGAAACAGGTTCACAAGGAAAAGTCATTGTTCAGTTTGTTGTAGACAAAGACGGAACGATTTCCAATCCTGAAGTTGTGCGAGGGGTTGATCCTTATTTGGATAAAGAAGCTATCCGCGTGATAAGTTCTATGCCGAAATGGACTCCCGGAGTGCAAAATGGTAAGAAAGTTCGAGTGAAATTTACTGTACCGGTATCATTCAGACTACAGTAGTAACTTGGAATAAATGAGTATGAGGGTCGGTTCTTTATGGGAACCGACCCTTTTTCAATAAAAAAATATATCTTTGTCGGGAGAATAAAAATACGAATGATTGTTTTATGAATCTTCTACTCTGTATAAAAAGACCTTTTATCTGGCTTTCCCGCTTTCGTTATCGTTGCGGATATGGCGTACATTCCCCTTTTGCTTTTAGCCTGATTACCGATGTGATTTATGAGAAGATGCCTTACTATGCCTATTCTTCTTTGAAAAAAGAACAAAAAAAGATGATAAGAGAGCGTGGGTGGACTAAAGGTTCTCAAAAGGTAAACCGTTTCCTGTTCCGGTTGGTGAACAAAGTGCAGCCTGCTACGATTATAGAAGTTGGGCGTCCTTCGTCCACAACCCTCTACTTACAATCTGCTAAACCATCGGCTTCCTACCTCTTTGCTTCCGACTTGTCGGAACTGTTTCTGGATGCAGACACTTCAGTCGACTTTCTGTATCTGAATGACTACCGGAATCCCAATTTACTGGAAGAAGTCTTCTGGGTTTGTGCACATCGCACCACTCCTAAAAGTGTATTTGTAGTCCATGGCATCTGCTATTCCAAAGAGATGAAAGCACTTTGGAAAAAGCTGCAGGCTGATGAAAGAATAGGCATCACCTTCGACCTCTACGACGTCGGTTTACTATTTTTTGATAAAACGAAGATAAAACAGCAGTATATTGTCAACTTCTAAGAACCTTTGTACGTTTACCTTATAATAAGTAAAAAAGAAGATTATGAAAAAGAGCCTTGTATATACAAAGACCGGAGATAAAGGAACTACCAGTCTTGTCGGCGGAAGTCGCGTTCCAAAGACCCATATCCGTCTGGAAGCTTACGGAACTGTGGATGAACTAAATTCTCATTTAGGATGGTTGAATACCTATCTGCAGGATGAATCAGACCGTGATTTCATCTTGAGTATTCAGCATAAGCTATTTGCCATCGGTTCACACCTGGCCACCGACCAGGAAAAAACGCAACTGAAGGCTGCCAGCATCATAACTCCCGAAAACGTGGAGAATATTGAGCGGGAGATTGATAAGCTGGACGAGCAACTGCCCGAACTTTGCGCTTTCATCATTCCCGGCGGAAGTCGTGGAGCAGCCGTTTGTCATGTTTGCCGTACTATTTGCAGGAGAGCCGAGAGGCGTATTCTGACTTTGTCCGAAACTTGTACAATTTCTCCCGAAGTATTAGCATTTGTCAACAGATTATCAGATTATTTGTTTGTATTATCCCGAAAAATTAATTTTGATGAGCAAAATAATGAAATATTTTGGGATAATAGTTGGAAATGATAGATTTTATTATACTTTTGCCGAAAAATAGAAAACGAGACAAATTTAGTATTCATTTTAAATACTCAAGATTATGTATTGGACATTGGAACTAGCATCAAAACTTGAAGATGCTCCCTGGCCGGCAACCAAGGACGAATTGATTGATTATGCCATGCGTTCGGGTGCTCCTCTTGAAGTTATTGAGAATCTCCAAGAGATGGAAGATGAGGGCGAAATCTATGAGAGTATCGAAGATATTTGGCCGGATTATCCTAGTAAGGAGGATTTCTTCTTTAACGAGGAAGAGTATTGATTTAAAAAGACCGAACATATAAGAATGCCCGATAACCTTTGCAAGAAGGCTATCGGGCATTTTTTTGTTTGTTAGCCTAATGAAAAATATCAGTCCGTTTGTATAGGATATTATTATTAAATTCGTATTTTTGGTGCAAAACTCCTGCAATGAGTAGCAATGAGATCTCAATAGAACAAATAAACAAGCTGGATGCAGCAGCCTTCCGACTACTTTATAAAAGCTATTATAAAGGATTGGTTTGTTATGCGATGCGGCTGATAGAACTCTCCGAACCGGCGGAAGACATTGTGCAGGAATTGTTTTCCAATATCTGGGCCAAGAAAATGGTTTTTCAGTCATTGGTGTCGTTTAAGGTTTATTTATATAACTCCGTCCGGAATGCCTCACTTGATTATCTGAAACACAAAAATATAGAAGGTAGCTATTTACAGAAAATGCTTGATGCTCATCCGGTTTATCGGACAGGGGAAGAGGATGAAGAAGGCTTTTTCAGTGAAGAGGTCTACCGCCAGCTTTTTGAAACGATCGACGCTTTGCCGGAACGTTGCCGGGAAGTGTTCCTGATGTACATGGAAGGCAAGAAGAATGAGGAAGTGGCTACGGCGCTTCATGTTTCCATTGAAACAGTGAAGACCCAAAAGAAAAGAGCCATGTCTATTCTTCGGAAGAAACTGGGCGCCTATCAATTCTTATTACTTCAGCTGTTGCTTCCATAAGATTAAGATCATATACTCGACTGACTACATTTGTTAACACCCGTTTGCAATGAACAAAATGTTCACTGTATGCCTCTGATTTTGTGCAAAAAGAACCATATCTGAATTTGAAAACTATCTTTTTAAAGAAAAAAGTTCAGAAACCTGTCCCTCACTTTTTCTCTTGAGTCGTCTTTGATATAAATAAGTCTGAAAATAATATGATGAAGCGTAAAAGAAGCATTAACTCCATTATCCACGATCAGTTGCTGGGATCTACTTCGGAAGAAGACAGAGAACAGTTGCAGCGCTGGCTTGATAGTTCGCAGGAAAACAGAGAGAACTATGAACGCCTGATGCGTGAGAATTGTCTGGCAGACCGTTACCAGGAATTTGCCTGGGTAGACGAAGAGCGCGCCTGGAAAAGATTTCAGGAAAAACACTTCCCTGTCCGGACTTTCAACTGGGGAAAGTTAGTGCGTTATGCCGCTATTTTCATACTGCCTTTGATAGGACTTGCCGTTTGGCTTTGGGGAACCTATCAAATGGATTCTAAACCTATATTGTCAGAAGAGACACGTGTGGCAATGACTCGTTCGGAACAGATGGGAAAGCAGAAAGCAACGCTTGTTTTGACGAATGGCCAACAGATGGATCTGAAATCAGCACCTGTCAGTCAGGACACGGTTGCCCGGTTGCTCGCTCCGCCACCGGCAGTAGTTCCGGCCGAAAAGGATCAGCCTGTGGAGGCGCCTGTTGCGGAGAACAATAAATTGTCTACGTATGATGACAGTGAGTTTTGGATGACGTTCGAAGATGGTACAAGAGTACATCTGAATTATAATACAACTTTAAAATATCCACCACATTTCACCAGCAACAGCCGTACGGTTTACCTGGACGGTGAAGCCTATTTTGAAGTAGCCAAGGATAATAAACGCCCCTTCCGGGTAGTGACGGCCAACGGAGTTGTCCGGCAATACGGCACCTCTTTCAATGTCAATACTTATATGAACGGAGTTACGAAAGTGGTGCTGGTAGACGGTTCTGTCAGTGTATTGCCCAATTTGGGAGACGAATATAAGATGAAGCCCGGAGAGTTGGCTGTACTTCATGCTGCCACGCAAGAAGTACAGATCAGCGAGGTAAATATCGAACCCTACGTTGCGTGGAATAGCGGACGTTTCGTTTTCGATAATTGCTCGTTGGAAAGTTTAATGAGCGTGATATCCCGTTGGTACAATAAAGAGATTGTTTTCGAGTCGGAAGATATCAAGAAGATACGTTTTACGGGGGATATTGACCGTTACGGCAACATAGCACCCATATTAAAAGCGATACAACGCGTCACCCACCTGGAGATGGAGGTCAGAGGAAAAAGCATAATAATAAGAAAATAAACATATTTACTACCACTAATACTATACTAAAAAAAGGAGGACACATGCAAAAAGAGAGAGCTCGGGAACGTATCATTATGTTTCTCTGTTTCATTTCCCTGTTGTTGACACCGGTGTTGGCTACATCGCAATCAACTGCAATGAGGGTATCTTTAAATCTAAAATCTGCTACGGTAAAAGAATTTTTTGATGCTGTCAAAGTACAGACAGGTTTGAACTTTATTTATAATACAGAGCAAGTAAAGAACATACCCCACATTACTGTTCGGAGTAGTAGCCAGCCAGTCAATGAGGTTTTGGATAAAGTCTTGGCCAATACAGGCTATACCTATGAAATCGAAGGAAATATCGTGACGGTTGTTTATCAGCAGCCCAAAGAGAAAACCCGCACCGCTACGGGCGTCGTAGTGGATGAAGACGGGTTGCCACTGCCGGGAGCTTATATCAAATTGGCGAAAACAGATCATTCGACCATAGCGGATAGGGATGGAAAATTCTCAATCAGCCTGTTGCAACAGAAAGATCCGGTATTGCAGATTTCCTATCTGGGTATGATGATGGAAGAAGTAAAAGCAGGCGGCGACAGATCTTTGAGAGTGGTGATGAAATCGGACGTAAAGTCGATAGATGAAGTCGTTGTGACAGGCTATCAGGAAATCGACAGGCGTAAACTAGCCAGTTCTATTTCTTCCATAAAAGGAGCAGACCTGATTGGGGGAGAATATTTATCTATCGACAGAATGTTGCAAGGACGCCTGCCGGGCGTGGCTGTCATGAATATGTCTTCCACTCCGGGAGCAGCTCCGAAAATCAGAATCAGAGGTTCCTCTTCCATCACCGGAAACAGAGAGCCGGTGTGGGTGGTCGACGGGATTATTCTGGAAGAACCTGTCAATATATCGACAGAAGAACTGAACAGCCCCGACAAGATTAATCTGATTGGAAATGCAATCGGTTCGGTGAATCCGGAAGATATTGAACGGGTGGACATCCTGAAAGATGCCAGCGCTACCGCCATCTACGGTATTAAGGCTGCCAATGGAGTGATTGTGGTGACCACCAAACAAGGTAAAAGCCAGAAACCCAGTATCTCGTACACTGCTACACTAGGCATAACCGCTCCCCCTACTTACGATAAAATGTTCCGCATGAATTCAGCCGACAGAATTGATATGTCGATGGAGATGCACGAAAGAGGATTGGCTTTCGGAAGCTATAAACCTTCGGACATCGGCTATGAAGGAGCCTTACAGCAATTATGGAACAAAGACATCACTTATCAGGACTTTCTGCAACAGGTACAGACGCTGAAAGGACTGAATACCGATTGGTATGATTTATTATTCCGCACAGCATTTACGCATCAACATTCCGTATCCATTTCGGGTGGAAATGACCGGGCGAACTATTATATGTCCGTCGGATATGCCAACAACCAGAGCGTTACGGTTGGGGAAAAACTGGAACGATATAATGTGCTGGCTAAAATAAACACCCGGATTAACCGGAACATACGATTGGGATTGAAAGTTAGCGGCTCGCTATCCAAGGCCGACCGCCCTCACTCTTCCATTGATGTGTATGAATATGCCTATAACACTTCGCGGGCTATTCCTTTGCGGACCGCTTCCAATGAGTTGTATTTCTATGCCAATGCAGCAGGATATAATGGAAACCTGCCCTACAATGTGGTTAATGAACTGAATCATAGTGGGAACAGCAACGACAACTCTGTAATCGACGTAGCCATCAATCTGGACTGGAAACCTGCTTCGTGGATCAACTTTTCATCTATACTGGGACTTTCCAGAAGTCATGTGACACAGGAAAACTGGGCGGATGAGCAATCATATTACATTTCTTCCATGCGACTGACTCCTTATGGAACGATGCTGCCGAATCCGTTGGAAGATCCTACTTTTGCCGAAGAAAAGTGCCTGCTCCCGTTCGGAGGCGAACTGCTGACGTCAAATACCCGCCATACCTCTTATACCTGGAGAAACAGCCTTAGCCTGATGCAAAGCTTTGGCAAACATGAAGTCTCCGAGAGTATCGGACAGGAAGTGAGATCCTCCAAATATGATGGATTGCAGTCTACTCAATATGGCTATTTGCCGGACAGAGGAAAGAAATTTGTGGATATTGACCCGACCATTTGGAAAAGGTATGGAGCTCTGTTGAAAAATCATCCGGACGTAGTGACCGATACAAAGAATAACGTAGTTTCACTTTATGCCACGGCAGCGTATGTGTATGACAGCCGCTATATACTGAATTTCAATATCAGAACCGATGGCTCTAATAAGTTCGGCCAAAGCAAGAGCGTGCGTTTCCTGCCGATATGGTCTGTTTCCGGACGATGGAACGTAATCAACGAGAGCTTTATGAAGAATGCAGACTTTCTGAATGATTTAGCCATTCGTGCCTCTTACGGTATACAGGGAAATGTGCATCCGGACCAGACACCGAACCTGATAGCCAGTTTAGGCACATTGGAAGCCTTGCCGCAGGAGTATGTTTCAACTCTCCACAAATTACCGAATAATAAATTGAAATGGGAGAAAACACGTTCCTATAATATAGCCATTGATTGGGCTTTCTGGAATAACAGAATCTACGGCTCGCTGGATGTGTATTATAAGAAAGGCGTCGATCAGGTAGTTACGAAGAATGTAGCTCCTTCTACGGGAGCGATGAGCGTATCCATCAATGATGGAGACGTAGAGAATAAGGGTTGGGACTTGGCAATATCTCTGGTTCCCATTCAAACCAAAAACTGGATGTGGAATTTGTCGTTCAATACCGGAAAGAACTATAATAAAGTCTTGAATGCCGGAAACTCGGCTGTCACCTGGCAAGATTATATTTCGGGAACACTGGTAAGCAATGGTAATGCCGTCAACAGTTTCTATTCTTATAAGTTTGACAAACTGGATGCCGGCGGTTACCCCACTTTCAAAGACATCAATGAAAAGGATGAAGATGGAAATGCAGTTGTTCATTCCCTGCAAGAAATGTATGACCGCTCCTTTGTGTTTTCCGGAAAGCGTGAGCCCGACTTGACAGGAGGATTCTCCACCTATCTGAAATATAAGAATATAACGTTTAATGCTCTGTTCTCATTCAGCTTCGGCAATAAAATCCGGTTGAATGATTTGTATGAATCCTCCGGGCAGCGTCTGCCTTATCCGGATCAGAATATGTCCAGTGAATTTGTAAACCGTTGGAGAGAGCCGGGAGATGAAGACAGAACGAACATACCGGTATTATCCGATAAGAGCCTGACGATTAATGACAGGGATGTCACCTATCGCATTGCCGATAATGGGTGGGATATGTATAATAAGAGTGATATCAGAGTCGTTTCGGGCAGTTTCCTTAGATGCCGTTCGATGTCTGTTCGTTATGATCTCAAGCGCGAATGGTTGAAACCCCTTTATCTGAAAGGTGCGAGTATCAGCTTCGATGCCGGCAATGTGTTTGTCATCAAGGACAAAGCCCTGAAAGGAAGAGATCCCGAACAAATCGGGTTGGGGGCACGAAGCATTCCCCCTCAACGATCTTATTCACTTCGCTTTAATATTACTCTTTAATAATGAAAATGACGATGAAAAAGTATAGTTTATATATTTGGTTGCTTGCAGGCATACTGGCATCATGCGGCGACTTTCTGGAGGAGAGTTCGCAGGATTTGATGATTCCCAAGTCGGTAAAGGACTATAAAGAGTTCTTCTTCGGCGAAGTGATGAAAACGAAAGGCAGAGAGATTCCCCATCCTTATCTGGAATACATGACTGACGACGTCAAAGACCAGTGCTACTACGGAACCCGTCCCACGCCCTTGTCTAATGATTTCAGAGAAGCAATGTGGGCATATTATACGTGGCAGGCAAATCCGGAAGTCGGAATGTCGAATGAGTTCTCAACAGATGTGGCCTGGAGTTCGTACTATCATAAAATCCTGATGACTAATATCATTCTGGATCAGCTTCCGGAAATGAACGGCACAGATATGGAACGGCGTGATTTGGCTGGTGAAGCTTATTTCATGCGGGCTCTTTCCTATTTCATGCTTGCCAACTTGTACGGACAGCCTTACCATCCGGCAACGGCAGGACAGGATCTCTGCGTTCCGGTCAATGATGAGGTTAGCTTGTCAGACCGGATGATGAAGCGGGCTACCAATGCAGTGGTCTATGCAAAAATGGAAGGAGATGTCAAACGCTCCATCCAATGCTTTAAAGCTGTGGGAGGAGAGAAGAGTATTTTTCGTCCGAACCTGCCCGCAGCTTATCTGCTGGCATCGCGTATCGCTCTTTTTCAGGAGAAGTATGACCAAACGATTTTGTATAGCGACTCTGTTTTAAGAGCAACTCCCCATTCTCTTTATAAGCTCCGGGAAGATGATACCCATTATTTCTTTTCTCTTGTCAATAAAGAAATTCTGTTGTCTTATGGAGTCACGACATTCGAATCGTACATGGGTGAAGACTATAGATATGCCGGGCAGATTGTGGTATCCGACGATTTGCTGGCACAGTATCCAGCAGACGATTTGCGCCTTGCCAAGTATTTTAAAAATACGGTAGGACGCCAGACCAGTCCTTCAGCGAAAGAATATAGTATTCACACCCCTTTCAAATGGAAAAACAACTCTGCTACGGTTTATTCGAATGCCTTCCGTATTTCGGAGGCGTATTTGAATCGTGCGGAGGCTTATGCAGTATCCGGAGAGACAAATAAAGCGCTGACCGACCTGAACGAACTTCGTGAAAACAGAATGAAGGCAGGAGCCACTCCTCTGGTTATTGATCCGGAAGGGATAGTGGCTACGGTGCGTAAGGAACGCCGGCGGGAATTGGCCTTTGAAGGTTTCCGGTGGTTTGATTTGCGCCGATATGGTTGTCCGCCTCTGCAACATACATATAGTTCCAAAGCAACTGAAGGCGCGGGAGATATCTTCAAACTGCAAGATAAAAGAGCTTATGTATTGCCGATACCCAAGAGTGAACGAGATAGGAATACGGAGATTGAAACATTCGAGCGTCCGGAAAGCGAACCTGTTAAATAATTGACTGTTTATGAAGAAATTTATATTATTAATCTGTTTGTTGGCAGGATTGTCTTCCTGCTATAACGAAGATGCGTTGAGCATACCCACCCAACCGGATAAGTACGGTGTACTGACAGATGATCCGTCAGACCCTACCCGGCATTTTATATATGAGTTCTATCAGAAGTATGAGACTGTCATCATAACCAATCCTACAGAAGCGGATTATAAATTCAACTTTACCTCGGACAATGGTATCAAGATCACTGCTTCCGAACAAGAACAGGGAGTAGTGGATGAAGGTATCGACTTTTTGCGGGAAGTGTTACTGGATCTGTATCCGGATGATTTTCTGAAAAAGAACCTGCCGTTCTCCATTATATTGGCCGAAGAAGTGAGAATGGATTCTTATGGTGAAACGACTGTCATGAACTGTTATGCCAGCGGCAGCTTTATTGCGTTGGGCAATGTAACCGCCGGTTTGAAAACGATGACTCAGGAGGAATTCAGAAAGATTAGGGCAGATGTGAACGCCACCTTCTGGGCAAGATACATGTCGGAAGTCAGAGGATTATTCACCATCTCCGATGCCTTTTATGCAGCGAGCGAAGAGATACAGCCGAAAATATACGACTGGTTTTATTTCGGCTATGACGCCACTCCCTACAATACGGACTTTTATCATTATGGACTTATCAGCTACGATCCCGACCGTTCTTTGGTAGATGAAGATGAAGAAGATCCGGAGTGGTCTTTTTATTCACTTTACGCCCCATCCCGGCAAACGGATTTATCGCAATGGATGAACTTCGTTTTTGAGAAAACTCCGGCCGAGATTCAGCAGATTTGCAATCAATATCCTGTGATGAAGAAGAAGTATGACGTCATCCGGGAATCCATGCTTGAAAATGGATTCGACCTGTCCAAATTGGAATTATAGACTAAAAATAACATTATATGAATAAGATTATCAGTTTATTACTCGTAGGAGTCCTGGCTGCCGGAGTGACCACGGCCCATGCTGAAAGCCCGATTTTTAAAAAGAAGAAAAAGAAAGGAAAGACGGCAACGGAGCAGACTGTGACCAAAGACTCTACCGGGAATGGCACGACGGAATACCACAAACTCTTAAAAGGCGGCAAGACAATCGACGGAATGTTCAAGATACATATCGTCAAGGATAAATATTATTTTGAGATTCCCAAAGACCTGATGAAGCGGGATTTTATGATCTCGTCCAGGGTGTCGAGCACCAGTAATAATAAAGATGTGGCTGCGGGACAAATGCCGCACAATCCGGTATTGGTGACCTTCTCGGCCGATGACAAGAAAGTATATATGCACCGGAAAATGGTCCGTAATTTATGCGACACCACTTCCAATATGTACGAGGCTTTCCAGCGTAACTTCTCCAATCCCATTTGGGAGGCTTACAAAATAGAAAGTCTGTCTCCGGACTCTTCGGCATACGTTGTCAACATGAGTGCACTCTTTATTACAGATGTGCCCGAGTTCAGCCCGTTCCGTTCAGAGAACATCATGGATGTATTGAGAAAGAAGAAAGCGATGAAAGGAAGTCTCGTCGCTGCCAAATCCTCCATTCTGGGAATGAAATGTTTTCCCTTGAATATCAATATAAAGACACTGATGAGCTATACGGTAGATGGAGGCCCGTTCACGGTCACCATGACACGCAACATTATCCTGTTGCCGGAAGAGATGATGCGTCCCCGTTATGCTGATTCGCGCATCGGCTATTTTGATGAAAGTAAACGGTTCTATACAGAAAAGAAAGATGGTTTGCAAGAACTATCCTATATCAACAGATGGAACCTGCAACCGAAACCCGAAGATTGGGAACGTTATAAAAAAGGGGAACTGGTGGAACCTCAAAAACCGATAATCTATTATGTAGATACCGCTATTCCCGATAAATGGAGGGATTACGTCAAAAAGGGAATTGAAGACTGGCAGGTTGCATTTGAAGAGATCGGATTTAAAAACGCCATCATAGCGAAAGACTACCCCAAAGATGATCCGGATTTTGATCCGGATGATATCCGTTATAGTTGCTACCGGATGATTACCACCCCTGAACAAAATTCGATGGGGCCTTCCTGTGCCGACCCGCGTTCGGGGGAGATTATTCAGGGCGATGTGCTCTTCTATTCCAATATTGTGAAACTGTTGCACGACTGGCGATTTGTACAGACGGCTGCCGTAGATCCGAAAGTGCGTAAGGCAGTCTTTGATAATGAAACGATGGGAAGTTCTCTGCGCTATGTGGCTGCACATGAGATTGGACATACGTTGGGACTGATGCACAATTTCGGAGCCTCTTACTCATTCCCGGTCGATTCGCTGCGTTCGGCTTCTTTTACCCGGAAGTACGGCACAACTCCTTCTATCATGGACTATACCCGTTTTAATTATGTAGCCCAGCCGGGAGACAAAGGAGTGACTCTGACTCCGCCGCTTTTGGGCGTGTACGATAAGTTTGCCATCAAATGGGGCTATCAGCCTATTCCGGATGCGGCATCTTCCGAAGAGGAGCGAACAACGCTGAATCAGTGGATCAAAGAAAAAGAACATGATCCGATGTATAAATACGGTCCGCAGCCGTTTATATCTGAAATCGATCCGTCCTGTAAAGCGGAAGACTTGGGAGATAATGCGGTGAAAGCGGGAATGTACGGATTGAAGAATTTGAAGATTATCGTAAAGAACCTGCCGGAGTGGACCAATGAGGATGATTATCGGTACGAACGTCTGACGGATTCATATAAAGAAGTGATTATACAGATGCAACGCTATTTATTGCACGCGATGGTGTCGGTAGGAGGCATCTATCTTGATGAACCGCGGCGCGACAATAAGCAGCCCATTATACGTTTCGTTCCGAAAGCAGAACAGAAAGAAGCACTGAATTTTATATTGGAAACAGTGATGGAATTGCCGGAATGGTTGCTCGATAAGAACGTGATTCAATATACCGGCCCTATTTATTCGCCCAGTTCTTTGCAGAATATGGTTATCAACCGTCTGTTCTTCCCTTATATCACGTCGAGCCTTGTTTTATATGAAGAATTGTATCCGCAACAGGCTTACCGTTATAGTGAGTTTATGGACGACATTTATAATTTTGTATGGAAGAAAACCCTGTCTGGTGCCGGGCTGAATATGTACGACCGGAATTTGCAGATTGCCTATGTGGAAAAACTTCTGAAAGAAGCCGGATTGGCCAAACAGAAAGCCTCTCCATTCTCTTTTAAAGCACAGAACGAAGTGGAAGAAATGTTTCTGACGGAAAATGTGGACTGGCAAAAGGCGGGATTCGAATTAAATCCGCTTAGTAACACAGGCATGATAAGGGAACCTGCCATTCATCGGAAGATAATGGATAGTTATAAACTGTTGCAGAGTAAGGCTAATACAGGCGATGCCACTACCCGGGCGCATTATCAAAGTCTGGCCTTTAAAATTAAGCAGGCATTGAAAGACCAATAAACAGTTATCATCAATAGCATTGATTCTGAAAAAGAATCTTTCTCTCTCTTAAAAAGTTGGAACACCTCGTCACAGTGATTGTGGCGAGGTGTTGTATTGTTCTCTTTTAGAATACAGGCATCTGCCAGATAAATCCTACAGAAATACGGTTAGTACTGTAATTCTCCTGTCCCAGCACCTTGGCGCGGGAAGTGAAATCATACGAACGTCCCACGTAGGTAACAAAGAAGTGCAGATTGGTTTCCATCGGGTAATATTCGATACCGCCCAGATATCCCCAGGAAGTACGGTAATTTCCCTTCTCTATTCCCTCGGACGCCTTGCCTACGGAAGCCGTCTCATACATACCCTTCACAAAAACATTCCATTTCGGAAGAAAGCGGTAATTACATTTGGCAACAACCGAAAGATAGTTCGCATCAAAAGCATTATGTCCGCCCGGACGACCTACGATACTGGTAATAATTCCTTTGCGGTCAATATCCTCTTTTGAATACATGAAATCGACAAAAGCATTCCATTTTCCAAGATTCAACTCGTTACCTAAAGCATAATAATACATATTGTGACTTTTTGCCTCGTTCATGACCGAAGCCGACCAACGGGTTTTAAATACATTATTGAAATTACCGTTCCAGTTCAATGTATAAACCAGTGGCATTTTGCCCGATTTCAGATCGGGGAGATTGCCTTCGGCATCCTCTGTGATTCCGTAAGTATTATCGAAAGAACTGTTACGGCTGTTCAATATTTGCAGGTTAAGCTGCTGTTCGGGAGTAATGTTATAACCCACATTCAATCCGGTCATGAAATTACTCATGTAATCAATCATATCACTGTATTGATAGATGTCGATCGGATTCAGGTCGAACTCGATGCCACCGTATGCGGCACATTGCTTTCCTGCAAAAAGACTAAACTGGTCATTCAGCTTGATACCGATTCCGGCATAGTCGATAGAAGTCGGGAGATTATCAATCATGCCGTTTGCATCGTTCGAGCGGTTGAGGCGCTGACGATAGCGGTAAGACAGCCAGTTGTTGATATTTCCTTTGGCTTCGATACGAAGTTGGTGCATATTAAAGTCACCCTCCTGAAAACCATTCTGGAAATGAGCGTCAAAGCTCCCTTGCATATTCAGATAAAGATTGAATTTATCTGTTTTCTTTTTCACGTCTGTCAGCTCTTCAAACAGGGGAGTGTTCGGATTGAATTTCTCCTTTTTCTCTGCTTTTTGAGCATATACTCCCTGTATGCTGCCCGCGAGGAGCAGCATGAATATCCATTTTTTCATAAGTAAGTCAGGTTTTTAGTATTCGTTGAAATATTGCTGAATCTGTTTCCAGTCTGTAGTTTTTGTTAGTGCAAGCATTAACAAAACACGAGATTTCTGCGGGTTCAGTTCCTGCGAAGCCACAAACTGATATTTGGCGTCGTCCACCTCTGCATCCAGTGTGGTAGGTCCGGTCGGGACACGGGAAGAACGAACGACAAGAATACCTTTTTGGCGGGCATCCGTCAGTACCGGGAAGATGTTCTGGTGAATATTTCCGTTTCCTACTCCTGCGTGGATGATGCCTTTGTATCCGTTGCTAAGCATCGGAGTTACCATATCGGCCTCAATGTTGGAATAGCTGTACACGATACCTACTTTCGGAAGCGCGTTCAGATGAGTGACATCAAAAACGGACTGGGTAGTATGTTTCTTTAGCGTTACTTGGTTGTAGAACACTTTTCCGTTCAGTACATAACCCAGTGCACCGGAGTTGGGAGCCTGGAAAGTTTGTACATCGACCGTATTCATTTTAACCGTGCTCTGCGCTCCGAGGATAAGGCCGTTCATGGCAACCAGTACCCCTTTGTCTTTCGATTCTTTTGCGGCTGCGGTAACAACGGCATTGTAAAGGTTCAACGGGCCGTCGGCACTTAGAGCGGTAGACGGACGCATGGCGCCTACTAATACCACCGGTTTGTCACTCTTGACAGTCAGATTCAGGAAGTAAGCAGTTTCCTCCATGGTGTCTGTTCCGTGAGTAATCACGATGCCGTCAATGTCCGGGCGTTTCAGTAGTTCATTGATTTTCTTGGCAAGCGTCAACCAAACCTGGTCGTTCATGTCCTGCGAACCGATTTTTACAATCTGTTCTCCGGTTACGTTGGCGATGTCTTTAATTTCGGGTACAGCATCGAGCAGTGCACCGATGGCAACTTGTCCTGCCGTATAACTGGTTCCGGTAGCCGAGCTTCCCGTACCCGCGATGGTTCCTCCCGTAGCAAGAATATGAATATTCGGTTTTGCAGCGAATGCCATAGTTACGGAAAACAGTAGTGTGACTACTACCAGTCCAAAGCTTTTGAATTGTTTCATAACTGAATGATGTTTAGGTTAATAATATGAATCTATTAGAATATTTGTATAAAAAGCAAACCCAGTGCAATAGCCACAACGGTCGATACCAGACCGGGCATCATGAACGAATGATTCAACACATATTTGCCGATTTTTGTTGTCCCGGTACGGTCGAAATTAATCGCAGCCACCACGGTAGGATAATTCGGAATAAAGAAATATCCGTTCACGGCCGGGAATAAAGCGATCAGCATATAAGGAGAAATCCCCAACGCAATGCCCAGAGGGACGAGTGCCCGTACAGTAGCAGCCTGGCTATATAGCAGGATAGACATCACAAACAGGGCGACACCGAACAGCCACGGCATTTGTTGCACAATTCCCTGAATAGAGAGAGTCAACTGTCCCATATTTCCCTGAAGAAAGGTATCTCCCATCCAGGCAATACCGAAGATGGCAATCACCGCCTGCATACCTGCCGGAAATACAGAACCTTGCGTTGCCTTGATTCCGTCCGTCTTCGTTACTAACAGGATAATTGCGGCAGCCGACAACATCACGATTTCGATGATGGAAGACATTCCCAAGGTGACAATTTCCCCATCAATCAGGAAACTGGGGCGCATTCCTTCAAAAGAACCGAAAAGCACGATAAAAGCAGTTGCCAATATAAAGATGATAACGGAAATCATTGCCGAACGTTTGTTCTTGACATTTTTAATCTCTACCTTTTTATTGTTGAATAAACCTTCTTTCAATCTTTTCTGATATTCGGGATCTTCCACCAGTTCCTTACCGATTCTCATGGAAAACAAAGCACCTACCAACACTCCGATGATGGTGGCGGGAATCGTAATTTTGAGAATGTCGAACAGGGTAATGTCGAATCCGGCTAAAAGTCCGAGAAGTGCCACGGTAGCGGCAGAGATCGGACTTGCCGTAATGGCCTGCTGGGAAGCGATGACGGCAATACCCAACGGACGTTCCGGACGGATTTTTGTTTCGGTGGCAACCTCTGCAATCACCGGCAGCACGGAATAAGCCACGTGTCCGGTTCCGGCTACAAAAGTAAAGAGGTAAGTCACCAGCGGACTAAGCAGAGTGACGTGTGAAGGATTTTTACGAAGCAAATGTTCTGCCAGTTTCACCATATAGTCCAAACCTCCGGCTGCCTGCATGCAGGAAGCGGCAGAGATTACGGCGGCAATCATTAACATAACATCGATGGGAGGCGCAGTGGGTTGTAAACCAAAAACGAACGTGAGTATTGCCAACCCTACGCCTCCCATTACGCCAAGTCCGATACCTCCCAGGCGTGCGCCAATAATAATGGCTGTCAGAACAAATGCTAATTGTAATATCATAGATTGCTGTTTTAAGTTCAAAAACAAAGATAAGCGATTCTTGTCTTTGTATTTTCTTTTTCTTCTATTTACAACAAAAAAGTCTTTGAATAGTTTTTGCATATTTATTAAAACAATAACATCGCTGGTTGGTTATTATAAGAACTAACGAAAACGTTATTACTATAAAACAACCGATATGGAACAAAATTTATCAAAAAAAACTCGTACAGAGAGTGACCTGATAGGTAGTCGTGAAGTGCCGGAAAGTGCACTCTATGGAGTACAGACACTCCGTGGCATTGAAAACTTTCGCATCAGCAAGTTTCATTTGAATGAATATCCTTTGTTCATTCAGGCATTGGCCATTACGAAGATGGGAGCCACCGTTGCCAACCGTGAACTGGACTTATTAACTGAAGAACAAGCGGATGCTATCTTGAGAGCCTGTAAAGAAATACTTGAAGGAAAGCATTACGAGCAGTTCCCCGTAGATATGATTCAGGGAGGAGCCGGTACGACCACCAACATGAATGCCAATGAAGTGATTGCCAACCGGGCATTGGAACTGATGGGGCATCAGCGGGGAGAATATCAATTCTGTTCGCCTAACGATCATGTCAACCGTTCGCAATCTACCAACGATGCCTATCCTACAGCCATCCACATTG
The DNA here is from genome assembly GCF_025147085.1 of Bacteroides sp. D2. NCBI lineage: Bacteria > Pseudomonadati > Bacteroidota > Bacteroidia > Bacteroidales > Bacteroidaceae > Bacteroides > Bacteroides sp. D2. The sequence continues at coordinate 2,297,212 of NZ_CP102261.1, forward strand.
GACTGTATTATACTCATTTGAAATTGGTTAAGCATTTGGAGGTTCTGATCGAGTCTTTCCGGAAGAAAGCGAATGAGTTTGCACATGTCATCAAAATGGGGCGTACCCAACTGGAAGATGCCGTACCGATGACTCTTGGGCAAACCTTTAATGGCTTTGCAAGTATTTTGTCACATGAAGTAAAGAATCTCGACTTTGCCGCACAGGATTTTCTGGCAGTCAATATGGGAGCAACGGCCATCGGAACAGGAATCACTGCCGAACCGGAATATGCGGAGAAGTGCATTGCCGCTTTGCGCAAGATTACGGGATTGGATATCAAACTAGCAGACGATTTGGTGGGAGCCACTTCGGACACTTCCTGCATGGTAGGTTATTCGGGAGCGATGAGGCGTATTGCTGTTAAAATGAATAAGATATGTAACGACTTACGGTTGCTGGCTTCCGGTCCGCGTTGCGGATTGGGAGAAATCAATCTGCCGGCAATGCAGCCGGGCTCATCCATCATGCCCGGAAAAGTGAATCCGGTGATCCCTGAAGTGATGAATCAGGTGGCCTACAAGGTAATAGGAAATGACCTTTGTGTGGCCATGAGCGGTGAAGCAGCTCAAATGGAACTGAATGCAATGGAGCCGGTGATGGCACAATGCTGTTTCGAGTCTGCCGATTTACTGATGAATGGTTTTGACACTTTGCGCACCTTATGCATCGACGGCATTACGGCTAATGAAGAAAAATGCCGGAGAGATGTGCATAACAGCATTGGAGTAGTGACAGCCCTCAATCCGGTGATCGGATATAAGAACTCTACTAAAATAGCCAAAGAAGCATTGGAAACCGGGAAGGGAGTTTATGAACTTGTTTTGGAACATAACATTCTTTCCAAAGAAGACTTGGATACTATCTTAAAGCCGGAAAATATGATTAAGCCGGTGAAGTTGGACATTCACCCGAATCGTTGATTGATATATAGTAAGTGGAGATTGGTTTAAGATGAGAAATCGCCGGGCAGATCATTGATCTGTTCCGGCGATTTTGATGATGTACTGCTTTTATTCGATATGGAAGTAATTGTTAATCTTTTAGAATATCATATCTTTGTTGCTCTTAAAAAGAATGTTCCTGAAAATGGTTATATCTGAAAAACGAAGCGTATGATTAACAGATTATTAAAACTCATTGGTGGCGGTGGAACGCATACGAAAGAGGGGTTGAACAGCCTTACGGATAATCCCTATAAAGTGGGTTTTAGCTTTGTCTTGGATTCATCCGCAATGGCTCGATTTAAAGAAGAGGCTCTGAAACTTCCTTTTCGTTATTTGGATATGAAAGCTAAACTCGTATATATAACCTCGCCGGATGATGCTGATAGCGTATCTTTTGATATTGTTTTTCCTGCTTACCCAATGGATAAGTATTGTTATTTTTACCCTTCCTCCGATTTCCCCCATTATATTCCGAAAGGTTATACACCCGATATAAGATTAGCGCCTAAAAATGCGGATGAGAAAAAAGAAGTCGATCCGAAGAAACTGATGGAATGGATTTCGATCATCGAAAGTGATATTAAGAGACAGTTGAACCCTGATAAGTTTCAATATTGGCTGGCTGACAAACGTGATGAAATGTTTGCGGACAAAGAATGGTCGTCAGGATGTTCCATTTATTCGGACGAACTTGAACTGGTGGGGCACGTGCATACGTTTTGTGGAAATGCAAATTTCGCCGGGCACGAAGAATCTGATAAAGCTGATTGCGCGAGGGTAACTCTGTACGGTGACCCGGATGATGAAGTTTATTTTATTGATTTGAAGCCGTTGGAAAGTGGTGCTCCCGTCTCATGTAAAAAGGGAACAGTCTTTTTAAAGAAGGAACCTGTCGATTATTTACGACTCGAATTTTGTGAATTAGCTCGTTTTATGTGCCGTTGGGGATTGGCGGAGAATGGACAACTTTTTATTTACTTGTGCTAAGTGTCTCGTCCTGATTTTGGTTGACTGATTTGACTTCTTAATCCTATAATAAGTAGCCTAATTTTTGATTAACGGCAGTTTCAATTTGTTTCATACGCTTGAAACTCTTTGTTTCAAGGCATGAAACTATTGGTTTCTCGGTGTGAAACTTTTAGTTTCAATACTTGAAACTGCTAGTTTCACCGTATGAAACTAAAATTCGTACTATTGGACTGGAATTTTCGTATAGAGAAACCTGTTGCATGGTGAGGGTAAAAAGTTACCCTCACCATGCCCTCACCTTTACCCTCACACTTGTAATGCCGATGAATAAAGGGATTAACCAATGGGTGAGGGTGTGAGGGTAAAAACTGCTATAATTTTATTTGTGAGAAATATTTCAGTAATCAAGAATGAGAAGTAGAGCCATCTTTTGTCAGATTCATTTTAATACATAACTTCCAGTATTTATTTCCATATTTCGACTGCGTTTCAAAAAAAACATATATCTTTGCCGTACGCTTTCAGCCCATCAGCGTGATGAAATAGGCAGAAAGCGGTTTTTATTTCCTATATGGAGTAAAAGCGTATTATCTCTCATCCTTAAAAATAGCAAACTTTTAGTAGTGAGAGATGATACGGTAGATACTCCACGTTAACGGTTGTATATCAACATTTCCGTAAGAGATGTGTTATATATAAACGATTGACGTGGGTGTCTGCTGTTATCATTATCTTCTACGCAGGTATTGCTAGCCTTAAGGATGGATAATGGTGCAGCAGCATCTACGTCTTTCTTGTATTCGGCCGGTAATAAATTGCCCCAATTTTAACCTAGCCAATTCCCACCCGACGGACTGCAAAAAGCGTGGATGCTCGTTGTACTAATATACATGAATAAAATATTATTCATCCCTTATTTGTATCACACATAAAAAACAAACGCTATGGCACAATGGATTAGTATAGAAGAGGCAGCCGCAAAGTACGGATTCGAGACAGAATATATCTGGGTCTTGATAGAAATGCGAGAAATCACTGTGGACTATGAAAGGCCGGGCATCGACATCATCAATGATGACAGTGTTCAGGAGTTTATGAGTCGAAATGAGAAGGGGGCTACCTTGATGTATATCGAAAAACTGGAACGCTATTGCATAGATAAATCAAAACTTTGTTCAATATACCTATCACTCTTGGGAAAGCAGGATAAAGAAATCACCATATATAAAGGGGCCGGAATCCTGTATGATACATTGCAAATTAAATGGCTGAAACAATGCGACCGGGTGCAGAAGTTGGAAAAAGAACTCGTCTTGGGGCAGACGACTTGCCATACCTGTTGGCTGAAAAGAATATGTATGAAAATCAGGAAGTAAAATCGGATTATCTTCTTCGAAAAAACTCTAACAACACAGAAAGAATAAATTAACGTCTTCTTCGCTTGTTATTTGCTTAGTTATCGTATCTTCGCAGAAATTATACACACAGACTATGAAGCAATCATTTGGCATCTTTCTACTCGTAGTATGTTACTATACTTCGGCAATGGCATTGACTATAAATAAAGATAGCCTACTTCGCGCTGCAAAAGCTACAACAGATCAAAGTCAAAAAACACACATATACAGGGATCTGGCAGACTTTTATGCAAAAAAGCCGGAAGAGACACATTATCTCAAACTATTATATGAGTTGGGCAAGGAAACGAAAAACAAAGAATTGGTATTGGACGCCCTGACCGATCTGGCTTCTTCACACACCGCCAAAATGGATTTCGACTCTGTGTTTTATTATATAAATGCAATTAAAAAGGAAGTCGATGCGCAAACAGAAAATAAACGTCTGTCTTACCTCCGGATGAAACTCTTCGATGCCAGAATAAATAAAGGAAAGGAAGAAGCGAAAGATGCACTTGACTATGAACTTGATTTATTCAAGAGTGCAGACAAAGATAATATATACATCCAGATAGAAAGAGCCTATATATCGGGAGCCAGCTTGATTGAATTTCAAAAATACCAGGAAGCCAACGTTCATTTGGAACAGGCATACCAATTAGCCAATAATTTATCCGACCGGGACGATATGAGATACCGTATCGTTACCAAGTGGCTGTATGCCAACAATCTTAGAGATCAGGGAAGAATGGATGAATGTGCAGAAGCACTTGAAAGTGTGGTAGAATTGTACAAAAAGAATTATGAGGATAATTATCAGGGAAAACGAATTTACTATAACGTTGACTGCAATTATCTCCAGTGTTATGCATCATTGCTGATGCTTGCCGCAACATTGCCTAAAGAGAAATTGCAACATTACATCGATGAAATTAAAAAGATAGGAGCGACCGTCACCGATCCGCGTGATCGATACAGCTATCTGTTGGCTATGAATAATTACTATCTTTTTAAGGGAGATTATCCGAGTTCATTAGCCGTCATCAATGAGCAAATAGGAATCATCCGCACACTTATGCCCAAGTATTTACCTTATAAGTTCAAGTTGCAATCGGACATTTATGAAGAAATGGGCGATTACCAGAATGCATTGGAAAAGCATAGAATCTATGTACATCTCAAAGACTCATTTGCTTCACAAGAGAGGCAGGAGCAACTTAATACGCTACAAGTGGAATATGAGGTGGACAAACTGAAATATGAAAAAGCAAACCTTGAAAGCAAAAACAAGCGGATGCAGCTCATTACGCTTTCTATCATTCTGTTATTGACTATTACCGCCTGCATCTACCTCTACTATCATTGGAAAAAGGAGAAGCAGATGAAAATGAAGCTCTTCATTCTTCATCAGAAAGCGGGAGAAAGCGAGCGGATGAAAGCCGAATTTATCAACTCCATGTGCCACGAGATACGTACACCGCTGAATTCTATCGTAGGATTTTCGGAGATTATCTTGGACGAGGATTGCGATGATGAATCGAAAGCCGAATTCCGCGAACTGATTAAAATGAATGCAGGAGTGCTGACTTCGTTGGTTGATGATATGCTGGTGGTCGCTAATCTCGACTCGTCCAGAGAATTGCTTCCCTGCGAAGTGGTGAATGTCAGTGACATTTGCCGGGAAGAGTTCGGGAAGTTTGAACAAAGGAACCGGAAGCCTATCAAATATGTGCTGAATGTTCCGGAAGGAGAGGTGGTGTGTTCAACCAATGCGAAACATCTTTCTATCGTTCTGGAAAACTTGCTAAGTAACGCGTACAAATTTACAGAGGAAGGCTGCATCACTTTGGAACTTCAAAAGAGTGAGAGTCCCGACGGTATCCGGATACAAATCTGTGATACGGGGTGCGGTATTCCGCTCGACAAACAAGAAGTGGTTTTTGAACGATTCACCAAGCTCGACTCTTTTACACAAGGTAATGGAATCGGTTTGTTTCTCTGCAAACTAATCATCTCCCGACTGATGGGAAGTATTGAAATTGATTCGTCGTACACCGGAGGCACGAGGTTTGTCATTTTCTTGCCGGCAATGGAGAAACTTGAAACTAAATAGCCGGGACTGGGAATATCAACGACCGATGAAACTACTGTATGGATCGTTGCAATTATACAAAAAATTGCAGGTACTATTATTTTTTTGTAACTTCATAAAATATTTCTTCATCTCGATTGTCTATAAGAGTAGAGGGCTCTTTTAACTAATAAGAATGATGAATTAAAAAAATGAAGTATAATGGCAACAAAAAGTTTTAATAGAAGATTTCATGGAAGATGTGGCGGTAAGTTTTCTTTTTTCAGAAATCCATTTGTGTTTGTAATTCTTTGGCTAGTTGTAGCTGCGGGAATAGGAGCAATAGTCATGTTATTGTGGAATTGGCTGATGCCCGTGATTTTTGGTCTGCCTGCACTTAGTCTGTGGCAGGCATTGGGCTTGCTCGTCCTGATGCGTATTCTTTTCGGAAGTTTCGGTTTTGGCCGTAGAGGAGGGAGGCCCGGAGGAGGGATGCCTGGAATGCCCGGAAGAGGAATGAATCCGGTTCGTGAGAAATGGATGAAGATGACTCCGGAACAACGCAAGGAGTTTATTAATAAAAGGAAGAAAATGGGATTCGGTCCCTGGGGTAGAGACGACTTCTTTAACAGGGGTGACTTCGGGATGGATAAAGACTTCGAGATGGATGAAAATGTAGACTCTTCGAAAAAAGATGAATAAGCAAAAAGGGCACGAAGGCGATGTGGAGCGGCTGATCGAAGAACATCAGCCGCAACTGAAAGCCTTTATCCACCGGAGGGTTTCCAGTAAGGAAGATGCGGAAGATATTCTACAGGATGTATTTTATCAGTTGGTAAAAGCGGTCAGCAACACTTTGAATCCGATTGAGCAGGTGACGTCGTGGCTTTACAGAGTGACACGAAACACGATTATCAATAAGGGAAAAAAGAAAAGTGAAGAAGAATGGCCTGTTTCTGCCTACGCAGAGGAAGAAAGCGTCTTGAGTGAATTTTCGGAAGTGTTGTTTGCCAATGATGATCTGGCTCCTTCGCCTGAAACGGAATATATGCGTTCGCTGGTATGGCAGGAGTTGGAAGCAGCTCTTGGTGAATTGCCTGCCGAACAGCGGACGGTTTTCGAACTGATGGAGCTGGAAGGACTTTCTGTAAAAGAGGTAGCCGAAGCGACCGGTGCTTCTGCAAATACGGTGCTTTCGCGCAAACATTATGCCGTCAAGCATTTGCGCAAACGATTGGAAGGACTGTATAACGATATTCTTACTTACTGATGATTTCTATTAACTAATTACTTTCTCTTTCCTATCTGCCGTCCGGCGGATAGTTTGGAAAACTCCTGTCTATGCAAATAGTTATATCAATCTCCCTTGCGGGATATTGGTAAGGGGGATTCTATGCCCTACCGGGTACTTACTAATCACTTACATAAACGAAAAGAAAAAATGAAAACAAATTATATTTTACTGTTTGCGCTGATGTTGATGGTGTCTTTAAAATCTTCTGCACAGATATTTAGCGGTCGGGTTATTGGTGAAAATCAGCTTCCTGTGGAGTATGCCACGGTTGCACTATTGTCCGTGCCGGATTCTGCGCTTGTGGGCGGAGCTGTGACGGATAGCAAAGGTGTGTTTAAAATAACGGCACAGGATGCCGGGCCTTATTTGTTGTCTGTGTCTTTTGTGGGCTATAAGAAGTTCGTTCAGAGGGTTGCGTCTTCTGTGGAGGAAAATATCACGCTGATTCCTGATGATTTGATGTTGGATGAGGTGGTGATTACGCAGCGTCTTCCCCAGTTCCGGTTGGATAATGGAGGATTGACTACGAAAGTGGAGAATACAATATTAAGTAAGGCAGGTACTGCCATGAACGTAGTTGGGCTTTTGCCGGGAGTGTTGAAGAAGCAGGATGGCACGTTGGAAGTGTTGGGAAAAGGCGTTCCGCTTATCTATATCAATAACAGGAAAGTCCGCAACTTGGATGAACTCGACCGTTTGAACTCTGAAAATATCAAGCAGGTTGAACTGATAACCAATCCCGGAGCGGAATATGGAGCATCGGTAGGAGCTGTCCTGAAATTGAAAACAACCGGGAATAAAAACGATGGCTTTGGAGTGGGAGTGCGCTCGGTAGTGGATTATGCGCATAAGGTAGGAAACAACGATCAGATCAATATGGAATATCACCGGAAGGGACTGGATGTGTTCGGAGCTTTCCAATATCGTCTGGAGCATCTCAAGGAAACGGGAGAATCGGTACAAGATACGTATGTGGATGCTTCGTGGCAGCAGAAAGCTCAAACAACGGATTTAGGAAGAAATATCAGTTATTTCAGTCAGATAGGATTTAATTATGAAATAAATGAAAAACACTCTCTGGGCGCTACTTATGAATTGACTTCTGCCCCACGCAATAAAATGAACAATGACAACCGGACGGAGGTCTATGACGGGCAAGCATTATACGATGTGTGGAATACGTATACCTTTGCGATTGAGAAAGAATATCCCAGCCATCATTCCAATGTATATTATCATGGAGAGGTGAACAGTCTGGAAATGGATTTGAATGTAGATGTATTGGCTGGCAAGAATAAGGAAGAGGAGCATATTAGCGAATTGAGCCGCAATTATGATGATTTCTACATAACGACTCTTAGCAGAACCGATAATAAGTTGTATGCCGGAAAGTTAGTTTTATCTTATCCGCTGGCAGGTGGAAGAATTTCCGGAGGCAGTGAATATAGTTATACGCATCGCACCAGCGACTTTTCGGGGTTCGGTGATGAAATAGAGGGAACCAGTGATAAAATCAGAGAGAAGAATCTGGCTTTTTTTCTTGATTGTGTTTATCGTTTGGGTGGTGTAAATGCTTCGGCAGGACTTCGTTATGAAGATGTGTATTATGATTTCTATGAAAACAGTCTTTATCAGTCGGATGAGAGCAAACACTATCGCAACCTGTTTCCATCCTTGTCACTGGAAGGGGCGATGGGGCAGGTGCAGTGGGCATTGGGGTATCATATTCAGGTTGCCCGCCCTCATTATGAACAGTTGAAAAATGCCATTCATTACGGGAACCGGTTTACCTATCTGGGAGGAGCTCCCAATTTGCAACCTACCTATATTCATGCGGCAGAGATGCGGGCTATCTATCGGGATCTGCAACTCTCCGTCGGCTACAATCGGTATAATGATGATATCCTGTTTTCTATCGAACAGATCACTTCCGATCCGAAAATCTCTCTTATTAAGTTTCGCAATGTCGACCATCGGGATGAAATGACTGCTTCTCTGGTCTTTGCTCCAAGTATCGGATGCTGGAAACCGGAGTGGACGGCTTCCCTCAACTCTCAATGGTTCAAAATCGGTTATTTGAATGAAATGAAGAATATGAGCGGAACGACATTCGGGATCCGGTGGAATAATTCATTTCAATTGCCTGCCGGATATATATTTCGCTTGAATGGTGAATATACAGGCAAGGGAGTGTATCAGAACTGTTATACAAGGCCCGTTAGTTGCTTGAGCACAAGTATCTATAAATCGTTTTTCAACGGACGTGTGGACTGCTTGCTGGAGGGGAACGACTTGTTTCATTCGATGAGGGATGCTAATACTCAATATGACGACCGGGTTAAAATGTTCCGGGAGACAAAGCGGAATACGCAGGAAGTGAAACTGACTGTTCACTATAAGTTTAATTTGCAGAAAAGTAAATATAAAGGTACGGGAGCAGGATTGGGTGAACAACAACGACTTTGAGCGAACAAAAAACCAATAATTTGTGTTTATTTAATCTAAATATATATCTTTGTCCCGAATTATAAACACGTAAATTTATGAAAAAGATTTTTGGTGCTTTAATGATTGCTATATGTATAGCTATGGCAATGCCTGCTCAGGCGCAGATACACTTTGGTGTAAAGGGAGGTTTGAACTTGTCAAAGGCGAGTTTCTCTAATGTGAGCGAAAACTTTAAAAAGGATAATTTCACAGGTTTCTTTATCGGTCCGATGGCCGAGTTTAATATTCCAATCGTAGGGTTGGGAGTAGATGCATCTTTGCTTTTTGCTCAACGGGGTATCAAAGTTTCAGAAGGGAATGATGATATTACTGTTAAACAAAACGGTATTGATATTCCTGTAAACCTGAAATATACCATTGGCTTGGGAAGTCTGGCTGGTATTTATCTGGCTGCAGGTCCTGACTTTTATTTCGATTTTGAAAAGAAATCGGGAATTGATAAGAAGAAAGCTGAAGTAGGTATCAATGTGGGTGCCGGTTTGAAGTTGCTGAACCATTTGCAGGTGGGTGCTAATTACAATATCCCATTGGGTAATACTGCTGATATTGAAGGAACAAATGCTTCTTATAAGACTAAGACTTGGCAAGTATCTGTGGCCTATATTTTTTAAGTAGTCTATCACTTTACATAGTATATGAAAAAGAGTTTCCGATAACCGGAAACTCTTTTTTGTTTGGGATTGTCCTGTTGCGCTCTCGAATATATTTCTTCCAATTCTCGTATGAAGTAGAGTTTTCTTTTTAAGTGTTCTCTCTCCCTTCTTTTAAATCCCCGTTTTTTTATTGTATTTTTGTAGCTGCAATGAAAAAGTATGTAGATGTCATATTACCGCTTCCGCTTCCGAAGAGTTTTACTTACTCTTTGCCGGATGAATGTGCGGAAGATGTGAAGATAGGCTGCCGGGTGGTAGTTCCTTTCGGGCGGAAGAAGTTTTATACGGCTATCGTCCTTAACGTTCATTATTGTGCTCCAACGGAGTACGAAGTGAAAGATATATCTGCATTGCTGGATGCTTCTCCCATTCTGTTACCCGCTCAATTCAAATTTTGGGAGTGGATAGCTGATTATTATCTCTGTACACAAGGCGATGTCTATAAAGCGGCACTTCCCTCCGGCCTGAAACTGGAGAGTGAAACGATCGTTGAATATAATCCTGATTTTGAAGCGGATGCGCCATTGCCGGAACGTGAGCAACGTATTTTGGATTTGCTTGCCGTAGATTCGCAACAGTGCGTCACTAAATTGGAGAAGGACAGCGGCATCAAAAATATTCTTACGGTCATCAAGTCTCTGCTCGATAAAGAAGCGATTTTCGTAAAGGAGGAGTTGAGGCGTACTTATAAACCTAAAACAGAGGCACGGGTTCGGCTTGCGGGTACAGCGGATGAAAAGCGGCTTCATATCCTGTTTGATATTCTGTCTCGTGCTCCGAAGCAGTTGGCATTACTCATGAAGTATGTGGAGTGTTCCGGTGTTTTAGGAGCGGGAACTCCGAAAGAAGTCTCCAAGAAAGAACTGTTGCAACGGGCTAATGTGGCCCCTTCTGTATTGAATGGATTGGTGGATAAGAAGATTTTTGAAATTTACTACCATGAAATCGGGCGGTTGGATAAGCAGGAGAAGGAGATTGTCGAATTAAATCCTTTGAATGAGTTTCAACAGCGTGCATTTGATGAAGTCGTGCAGTCTTTTCAGGAGAAAAATGTCTGTCTGCTTCATGGGGTAACGTCCAGTGGTAAGACTGAAATTTATATCCATCTGATAGAAGAAGCGATTCGTCAGGGAAAGCAGGTGTTATATTTGTTGCCGGAAATTGCATTGACCACTCAAATTACGGAGCGTTTGCAACGGGTCTTCGGTGCTCGTCTGGGTATCTATCATTCTAAGTTCCCCGATGCCGAACGGGTTGAAATATGGCGGAAGCAACTGGGAGAGAACGGATATGATATTATTCTGGGTGTTCGTTCTTCTATTTTCCTGCCTTTCCGAAATCTGGGATTGGTGATTGTGGACGAAGAGCACGAAAATACGTATAAGCAACAAGATCCCGCTCCCCGCTATCATGCGCGTAGCGCGGCTATTGTATTGGCTGCCATGTACGGAGCTAAAACTTTGTTGGGTACGGCTACTCCCTCTATCGAGTCATGGCAGAATGCAAGAGAGGGAAAATATGGTTTCGTACAACTGAAAGAACGATATAAAGAAATCCAGTTGCCGGAGATTATTCCGGTGGATATCAAGGAACTGCATCGCAAAAAGCGGATGGTCGGACAATTCTCGCCACTCCTGATACAATATATGAAAGAGGCTTTGGAACAGAAAGAACAAGTGATTCTCTTTCAGAACCGTCGTGGGTTTGCTCCGATGGTGGAGTGTCGTACCTGTGGTTGGGTGCCTAAGTGTAAGAATTGCGACGTAAGTCTTACCTATCATAAAGGAATTAATCAATTAACCTGTCACTACTGCGGTTATACGTATCAACTGCCGAAATCCTGTCCTGCCTGCGAGGGAACAGAACTGGTGAACCGTGGTTTCGGTACGGAAAAGATTGAAGATGACATCAAAATCCTTTTCCCGGAAGCTGCCGTATCCCGGATGGACTTGGATACTACACGTACCCGCTCAGCTTATGAGAAGATTATTGCAGACTTTGAGCAGGGAAAGACGGACATATTGATTGGTACGCAAATGGTATCAAAAGGATTGGATTTCGATCATGTAAGTATAGTAGGTATATTGAATGCCGATACCATGTTGAATTATCCCGATTTCCGTTCCTATGAACGTGCTTTTCAGTTGATGGCACAAGTAGCGGGACGTGCCGGACGTAAGAACAAACGCGGACGGGTGGTATTGCAAACCAAGAGTATCGATCATCCTATCATTCATCAGGTCATTGCCAATGATTATGAAGATATGGTAGGCGGACAATTGGTGGAACGTCAGATGTTCCATTATCCTCCTTATTACCGGCTGGTATATGTTTATCTGAAAAATCATAATGAAGCGTTGCTGGATCAGATGGCGGCAGTGATGGCGGATAAGTTGCGGGCTGTATTTGGCAATCGGGTATTAGGTCCGGATAAACCTCCTGTTGCCCGTATCCAGACTTTGTTTATCAAGAAGATCGTCGTCAAGATTGAGCAGAATGCCCCGATGGGACGTGCACGGGAATTGTTGTTACGTATCCAGCGCGAGATGTTGGCGGACGAACGCTATAAATCTTTGATTGTGTATTATGATGTAGACCCTATGTGATTTAATAATTTTCCCCCATTATAATAACCTTTATTAATTTAATTAACTAACCATGAAACGACTTACTATTTTTTCTCTGACTTGTCTCTTTAGCATGGGTGCAGTTTTTGCCCAGCAGGGAGTAACTCAATGTGGTGTTCCGACAGGACAACCGAAGTTCCCTTTACTGACTTATCAGGAGTTGCCTGATCCTACTGCACCTTCTGATAAAGAGTGGGCAGCGGTGACTTCCACCCAAGTTTCCTGGGGTACAACAGATGTACGGTATGCAAAACATCAACTCCCGCAGTTGAAGAAACAACAGACTGTTTCCCTGAAAGGCTGGCGTGGCGAACGTGTGAACGCGCAAGCTGTTGTGTGGACAGGCGTAGAACTGAAAGATCTGAATTTCAGCTTTGGTGATTTTAAAGACAAAAAGGGAAATCTTCTTCCCAAAGATGCATTTACAGGTGGTTTTGTCCGTTATGTGATGACGGATGAATTGAATAAGGATGGGAGAGGTGCCTGCGGACACCGGAAGTCTATAGATTATGATTCATTATTGGTGGCCGATCCTATTGATACCAACCTGAAAACGATGGCTTTGCCCGCTCGTACTGTTCAACCGGTCTGGGTGCAGTGTTGGATTCCTCAATCGGCTACTCCCGGAACTTATCAAGGGGAGTTATTAATTAATGACGGCTCGCGTTTATTGCAACGCCTGAATCTGGAAATTACCGTTTCTTCCCGTGAACTTCCTCAACCTTCGGAATGGGCTTATCACTTGGATTTATGGCAAAGTCCTTATGCAGTGGCACGTTATTATCAGGTTCCTTTATGGAGTCAGGAGCATTTTGACGCCATGCGTCCTTTAATGAAAATGTTGGCAGATGCCGGACAGAAGATTATCACGGCTACTTTGACGCACAAGCCTTGGAATGGTCAGACAGAAGATTATTTTGATACAATGGTCACTTGGATAAAACGGGCAGATGGAACATGGGCTTTTGATTATACTATCTTTGACCGCTGGGTGGAATTTATGATGAGTGTAGGCATTGACAAACAGATTAATTGTTACTCAATGGTTCCATGGGAATTGTCATTCCAATACTACGATCAGGCAACCAACTCTCTGCAATTCGTGAAAACTGCACCGGGTGAAGCGGCTTATGAAGAAATGTGGGGAGCGATGCTTGCCTCTTTCTCCAAGCATCTGAAAGAAAAAGGATGGTTTGATATCTGTGCTATTGCGATGGACGAGCGTCCGATGGAAGTGATGCAGAAGACGTTGAAAGTGATTCGTAAAGCTGATCCAGATTTTAAAGTATCGTTGGCCGGGAACTATCATGAGGAGATTGAGCCCGATCTATATGATTACTGTATTGTCATCGGACAGAACTTCCCGGAAGAAGTGCGTCTGCGTCGTGTTGCCGAGAACAAACGTACTAATTACTATACTTGTTGTACGGAAGCCCATCCCAACACGTTTACTTTCTCTGACCCTGCAGAAGCAGCTTGGATGAGTTATTATTCATCTAAGAAACATCTGGATGGTTATCTGCGTTGGGCATATAACAGCTGGCCATTGGAGCCGCTGCTTGATTCCCGTTTCCGCAGTTGGGCAGGCGGAGATACTTACCTTGTATATCCGGGTGCTCGTAGCTGTATTCGTTTCGAGCGTTTGATTGAAGGCATACAGGCGCATGAGAAGATCAATATCCTTCGTCAGGAATTTGAGAAAAAAGGAAATAAGGCCGGATTAAAGAAAATAGAAAAAATGCTTGCTCCGTTCAATTTGGGTAGTATGCCGGAAATCCCGGCCGCAGTAACCGTGAACCGGGCTAATCAGATACTGAACTCATTTTGAGAAACAATCATGTATATATGAAGAAAATTTTATTTGTCTGTTTAGGAAATATCTGCCGTAGCTCTACGGCTGAAGGCGTAATGCTTCATTTAATAGAAGAAGCGGGACTGGAAAAAGAATTTGTGATAGATTCTGCCGGAATCCTGTCTTATCATCAGGGGGAATTGCCGGATAGCCGGATGCGTGCTCATGCAGCCCGTCGCGGTTATCAGTTGGTGCATCGTTCTCGCCCCGTCCGTACGGAAGATTTTTATAATTTTGATCTGATTATCGGTATGGACGACCGGAACATAGATGACTTGAAAGACAAAGCTCCTTCTCCCGAAGAATGGAAGAAGATTCATCGCATGACGGAGTATTGCACCCGTATTCCTGCAGATCATGTCCCCGACCCCTATTATGGAGGGGCCGAGGGGTTTGAATATGTACTTGATGTTCTTGAAGATGCTTGCGCAGGTTTGCTTACTTCTTTAACTCAGGATAACTGATCCGGGTGTGATAAGCAATCTTTAGTTTTTCTTTGAACACAGCTTTCACTGTTGCTATATCCTTGAAAGTGATAGGACATTCTTTAAAGTAACCTTCAGTGACCTGGGAATCGATAATCTTATCGACCAGGTTGCTGATTGTTTCTTCTGTATATTCCGGAAGACTGCGTGAGGCGGCTTCCACGGCATCCGCCATCATCAGGATAGCCTGTTCTTTGGTGAACGGATTCGGGCCGGGATAGGTGAACAGTTCTTCATTCGGCTCTTCGTCCGGATGCTCGTTCTTCCAGGAAATATAGAAATATTTTGTTTTCCCCCGTCCATGATGCGTGCTGATAAAGTCCTTGATGGCTTTAGGCAGATTGTGTTTATCGGCTAATTTTAATCCATCCGTCACATGACTGATGACGACCTGCGCACTTTGTTCGTAATTCAGGTTCTTATGCGGGTTTATTCCTCCTGACTGATTTTCTGTGAAGAAAGCAGGGTTTTCCATCTTACCAATATCATGATACAAAGCTCCTGTACGTACTAACTGGCTTTTAGCTCCAATACGGATGGCTGCTTCTGCAGCAAGATTGGCCACTTGCATGGAATGTTGGAATGTTCCCGGAACCGTCTCGGACATTTGCCGCAAAAGGTCATTATTGATATTCGAAAGTTCTACCAACGTTACATTGGAAGTAAATCCGAAAGTCTTTTCCAATAAAAAGAGTAAAGGATAGGTGAATAATAACAGAATTCCATTGATGATGAAGTAAGTGTACATTCGTATGTTCAACTTCGAAAAGTCGGTGGAAAGACCGTTCTCTGTCATTAATTCGAAGGCGAAGTAGATGGCAGCATAAGTCAGTATAACCAATAAAGCTGTCCGGAAAAGTTGGGACCTTTGCGATAGCTCTCTTAGACTGAATATCGCCACCAATCCTGCTGCCAACTGTGTCAGGATGAATTCATGCGGAAAGCGTAAGGATATGGAGCATATCAATATAGTGATGACATGCGTCAGGAAAGCAGTCCTCGAATCAAGAAAGACGCGGATGATAATGGGTAGCATCGCGTACGGGATGATATACACATTAAATAGATTATGTGTTACCATGAAAGCGGTTATGACACTGTAAAATACAATCAACGTGAATAGCAATGACAGACTGCCTTTCCGTTGATAGTAGTCTTTTCGGAACAAGTCGAGATAAAGCATAAAACAAAGCATCAGCATTCCTACAAACAGAATCTGTCCGCCGAGAATCAGACGGTTTTGTCCCATGGACTCATTCCGTTTGATGGATTCTTTGCGTAATGACTCCAGGATATTATAGGTATGCGGGCTGATGATTTCCCCCCGGTCAATAATCTTTTGCCCGCTGACTACTAATCCGTTTGCCCAGGAATAGTTGTTCAGGATTTCTTCTTTGGCAGCTTGGGTACGTTCCTCGTCAAAGGTCAGGTTGGGAGTGATGTATTCGTTCAGTGAGCATTGCCTTAAAATTTCCCGGTTGAAATGAGTGGAGTCTGCCGACAGCAAGTGCTCATAGGCTTTTTTTACCGTGTAAAGATTCTCGGTAGCCTGTGGATTAGCCAGTTTATCATCAATCACCATGACAGATGAAGTGCTGTCTTTGTGAAGCTGCTGTATATTCTCTGTCGAAACGATACCTGCCTGATAGATTTCTTTTAAAGTGCGCTCGATGTACCGTAAATAATCGATGGAAGGGAGAATTCCTTTCAGATTCGTATGGTAATTCTCTTTCAGCTTGGCGATTGCGTCTTTTTCTATATTTTTATCCAGTTGATAATAAGGTTGGAAGAAAGCCATCAGGCTATCTTGCTCCCTTTTTACTACTGCATCCTCTTTATAAATAGGAAAGTCGAAAGTCGCGATCAACTGTCCGTATTTCCAGGGCTTGTTGATGTCGAACTGGTAATTGAATTTTCCGTCACGTGGGAGGAAATAGACAATCAGCGCCACAGTGCCCACAAATAGCAGTGATTTATATAGTAAATCTCTCCATGAAAATCTTTTTTTCTTCTTCAAATGTTCCATATCCACTGAAATTTTTGCGAAAAGTACAAAAAAAAACAATAGTGTGGAAAAAAAGGTTTAATTTTGCCACGATTTACCTATACTAACCCAAATTATGGCAGAAAGAAAAGTAAGAGTTCGTTTTGCTCCAAGTCCTACGGGAGCATTGCACATCGGTGGTGTGCGTACAGCTTTGTATAATTATCTATTTGCACGTCAACACGGCGGAGACTTGATATTTCGTATTGAAGACACTGACTCTAACCGGTTCGTTCCGGGAGCGGAAGAGTATATACTCGAATCTTTTAAGTGGTTGGGTATCCACTTTGACGAGGGAGTGAGCTTTGGTGGTGAACAGGGTCCGTACCGTCAGTCGGAGCGCCGCGAAATCTATAAGAAATATGTGCAGATTTTGCTGGAAAATGGAAAAGCATACATCGCTTTTGATACTCCGGAGGAACTGGACGCTAAGCGTGCTGAAATTGCTAACTTCCAATATGATGCATCTACCCGTGGTATGATGCGCAATTCATTAACTATGCCGAAAGAAGAAGTGGATGCACTGATTGCTGAAGGCAAACAATATGTTGTTCGTTTCAAAATCGAACCGAATGAAGATATACATGTAAATGACCTGATTCGTGGCGAAGTAGTAATCAACTCATCTATTCTGGATGACAAAGTGCTTTATAAATCGGCTGACGAACTGCCTACTTACCATTTGGCAAATATCGTGGATGACCATTTGATGGAAGTTTCCCACGTGATTCGTGGTGAAGAATGGTTGCCTTCCGCTCCTTTGCATGTGTTGCTGTACCGTGCTTTCGGTTGGGAAGATACGATGCCGGAATTTGCTCACCTGCCTTTGTTATTGAAACCGGAAGGTAATGGAAAATTAAGCAAGCGTGACGGTGACCGTCTCGGATTCCCTGTATTTCCATTGGAATGGCACGATCCGAAATCCGGAGAAATCTCTTCTGGTTATCGCGAATCCGGTTATTTACCCGAAGCTGTGATTAATTTCCTGGCTTTATTGGGATGGAATCCGGGTAATGATCTGGAAGTGATGTCGATGGATGAATTGATTAAATTGTTTGATCTTCACCGTTGCAGCAAGTCGGGAGCTAAGTTCGACTATAAAAAAGGAATATGGTTCAATCATCAATATATACAGCAGAAACCTAACGAAGAAATTGCGGAACTGTTCTTGCCTTTCTTGAAAGAACATGGTGTTGAAGCGCCTTTCGAAAAGGTAGTGACTGTGGTTGGCATGATGAAAGACCGGGTAAGTTTCATTAAAGAACTGTGGGACGTATGTAGCTTCTTCTTTGTGGCTCCTACCGAATATGATGAAAAGACGGTGAAGAAACGCTGGAAAGAAGATTCTGCCAAATGTATGACCGAATTGGCAGAAGTGATTGCCAGTATTGAAGATTTTAGCATTGAAGGACAGGAAAAAGTCGTTATGGACTGGATTGCAGAGAAAGGTTACCATACCGGTAATATCATGAATGCTTTCCGTCTGACATTGGTGGGTGAAGGAAAAGGCCCGCACATGTTCGATATTTCCTGGGTATTGGGCAAAGAGGAGACGATAGCTCGTATGAAACGAGCGGTAGAGGTTTTGAAGTAATCGACACAGTACTATGCTTTACGACCTGGCAATAGTCATTTATGACTTTATCGTCCATTTGGCTGCTCCGTTTAGCCGCAAGCCCCGGAAGATGATGAAGGGGCATTGGGTGGTGTATGAACTCTTACGCCAACAAGTGGAAAAAGGGGAACAGTATATTTGGTTTCACGCTGCTTCACTGGGGGAGTTTGAACAAGGACGTCCTCTGATAGAAATGATTCGTGAGAAATATCCTAACTATAAGATATTGCTGACATTTTTTTCTCCTTCCGGTTATGAAGTGCGCAAGCATTACCGGGGGGCGGATATTGTCTGCTATCTGCCGTTTGATAAGCCGAGGAATGTGAAGAAGTTCCTGGATATTGCAAATCCTTGCATGGCGTTCTTTATCAAATATGAGTTTTGGAAGAATTATCTGGATGAGCTTCACAAGCGCCGTATTCCGGTATATAGTGTGTCGTCCATCTTCCGTCGCGAACAAATATTCTTTAAATGGTACGGTGGCACTTATCGCAATGTCTTGAAAGATTTCGATCATCTGTTTGTTCAGAATGAGGCATCCAAACGTTATTTGTCGAAAATCGGCATCAGTCGTGTGACAGTGGTGGGGGATACCCGTTTTGACCGTGTACTGCAAATCCGCGAAGAGGCTAAAGAGCTCCCGTTGGTGGAGAAGTTTAAAGGAAACAATTCTTTTACTTTTGTTGCCGGAAGTTCATGGGGACCTGATGAGGATTTATTCCTCGAATATTTCAATAATCATCTGGAAATGAAATTGATTATTGCTCCGCATGTGATCGATGAGAATCACCTGGTTGAGATCATCGGTAAACTGAAGCGTCCGTATGTGCGCTATACCCGTGCTGACGAAAGAAATGTATTGAAAGCGGATTGCCTTATAATAGACTGTTTCGGTCTGTTATCCTCTATTTACCGCTATGGTGAAATAGCTTATATCGGCGGTGGTTTCGGGGTAGGAATCCACAACACCTTGGAAGCGGCTGTATATGGTATTCCGGTGATTTTCGGACCGAAGTATCAGAAATTCATGGAGGCTGTTCAATTGCTGGAAGCAAAAGGTGCTTATTCTATCAAAGACTATGATGAACTGAAAACTTTGCTGGATCGTTTCCTGACAGATGAGGTCTTTTTGCGGGAAACCGGAACGAATGCCGGTTATTATGTGACTAGCAATGCCGGTGCGACGGAGAAGATTATGCACATGATTAATTTCTAAATATATTGTATCGATTAACGTAAGCCTTGATATAAGAGGGCAGTGCAAAAAACTTATAATAAATGAAGAATCACCTTTACCACAACTATCTGTGCTAAAGGTGATTCTTCATTTATAAGGTAGTTTAGGTACACTCCTCATTGTTTTTCTATATTGGTAGCCAAGCATTTTATTTGTTGACTTCTAACTTGCTCATAGTAGTTCTTTTATTGCATTTATTATTTCTTTATCAGTATTCTTTTTACTATAACCTCTGATTACTTTTCGTATGATTCGCTCTTGGTCCATGATGAAAAAGTAAGGAGCAGCACCACCTGTCTGATATTCTTTGATAACCTCATTGGTTGCATTTAGAATGGTATAATTCAGTTCCTTTCGGTTTGCATAGTTCCGGATAGCAGATGTTTTTCGACTCCAGGATTCTATGGCAATGAGATCAAACTCTTCACTATTGAATGAATCTTTTAACTGTTTTAAAAAAGGAATAGCTGCCTGACAAGCACCACAACCGATACCGGTGAAGTTGATTAGTATGATTCTGCTTTTGCAGTCGGCTAATGATACGGGTTGTGCTTCTATGTTTTCTAATATCCAAGCGGGAGCTTTTTTACCGATAAGTTCGGAGGCTGATGAATCTCCGTCTTTCTTGTGGAGGTCGCTGTATTTTACTATTTCATAATCTTCCGGGAAATAATGAGCTGTGTTGAAGTCGTTGATTGCTAAGTTATTAGTCTGAAGATCCGAACACGTTGAAACGCTAATGTCATGGGACATTTCTCTTCGTTTCTTATAAGGTAGATCGTTCGATTTATCAATCCATAGTTCGTATATGGAAGTCGTATTGCCAATGTCGAATGGAGGAAGAGGCAGGTGATAAGCTTTTCCAAAGAATTCAACCTGCTGATTTTCATCAATTACTAATTTGAAATAGTAATTATTGCCTTCGTCTTTTAGTTCTAGTGTAGTATGATCTTTGGTAGTAAGTGCATATTGGATGATGTTTTTTGCGTGGTTGAAGAATGGAGGGCTCACTGGTCTGAAAGGAAGTGGCCTGAATGTAAAATCATCAATTACTAATTTCTTGTTATCATGATAGGTCAATGCTCTTATGTTGCCGTCATAATAAAAATCCATCTTTGTTGTATCATTGGCATCCAGTGAAACATAACTTGCACCTATGGTCGAGTCCATGGGATTATTGTATTCTTTAACGAATCCATGCAGGATGGACAATGCTGTTGAATCGCCATGCTGCCAGCTTTCATTAGTGATGTTATATGTGGCGGATTCAATCTTTTCCAGTTTGGTAAGTACCTTCTTTAAATATTCTTTTCCAGAGTTTTGGGCATGGATGGTGGGCAGTGCCGTAAGAAAGAAGATGATAAGTAGTTGTTTGATTCTCATAAATGATGTAGGGTTATATGTTTCTATATTATGTGTGTTACTTTGACCGATTTACAAAGCTACGAATAGTTCAACAGAATGGATTGATTGGAATTAAATAATATAGCGGGAGAATGATGGGAGACAGCTAAAAATGGAATGAGAAATAATTATATGAATGTTATTAGGTGGATAAAAAAATGAGAGATACTTGTTTTGAAATGTATCTCTCATCTTGTATCTGTTTAGTTATCTAATGTTTATCTTCTACTTATACCATTGAGAATACATCAGATAATTGTGAGCGATCTTCTGATTAAGCTCTTTGGCTTGCTCGGGGTCTACGTTTTTGATAAACTTGGCAGGTACTCCTCCCCAGATGCTTCCGGGTTCAATAATGGTATTGCTTAATACCAACGAACCGGCAGCAACAATTGCGCCTTCTCCTACTACGGCATGGTCCAGGATGGTTGATCCCATTCCAACTAGAGCATAGTCTTTGATGGTTGCCCCATGGATCGTGACATTGTGTCCTACAGATACATGGTCGCCTATTTCAATAGTCGATTTCTGGTATAATGTATGCAGCACGCTTCCGTCTTGGATATTGACTCCATTGCCAATTCGTATGGAATTGACATCACCTCGCAAAACGGTGCTAAACCAAATGCTACAATCATTTCCTATTTTTACATCTCCTATAATAGTTGCGTTATCTGCGAGAAAACAGTTTTCTCCGATTTCGGGAGTGAATCCGCGTACTGATTTTATTAAAGCCATGAGATTTGTTTGATTTAATAATGTTTTTTAGTTGATACTATGTTATGTTGTCCGACACCCGGGTCTTGGTATGCTTGACATCCGGGTGTTGGGTATGCTGACACCCGGGTGTCAGATATCTTATCTTTAAATAGAAGTAGTGGCTTTCTGTAACCAAGTTTTTTCTTCTTCGTTAAGATCTGGAGAGAGCTTTTCGTAAACAGTCTGATGATAATTATTCAGCCATTCGATTTCCTCCTTTGTCAACATCTCCTTGATGATCCCCTTTTTGCAGATAGGACATAAAGTGATAGTCTCAAATTTAAGATATTCTCCAAACATTCCCTCTCCATCTTTGCAGACTAACGTCAGATTCTCCGTACGTATCCCGTGACTACCTGCCTTATAAACACCGGGTTCGTTGGATGTAACCATGCCGGGCTGGAGAATTACAGGGTTTTCATTCATACGAATGCTTTGTGGGCCTTCGTGTACACTCAAGAAATGCCCGACGCCGTGCCCTGTGCCATGGAGAAAGTTCATTCTGTGATTCCAGATAGGCATACGCGCCAGTACATCGAGTTGCGCGCCACGGGTTCCGGCTGGGAATTTGGCCATAGCCAATGCTATGTGTCCCTTTAATATTAAGGTATAATCCGTCTTTTCCTCTTCTGTCAGTTCGCCTAATGCGATGGTGCGAGTGATGTCAGTGGTTCCGTCCATATATTGTGCCCCTGAATCTAAGAGTAGGAATCCTTTAGGCTGAAGAGTTACATCGCTTTCCGGCGTTGCCGAATAATGCACGATTGCTCCGTGCTCTTTATATCCTGCAATGGTGTCGAAACTTTCTCCCATGTAGAGAGGCTGTGCTGCTCTGAATTCATGCAGCTTTTTATCTATACTTAATTCAGTTTCTTTTCCGGCGGATACAGATTCTTCCAGCCACTTGAGAAATCTGACAAGTGCCACTCCATCCCGTTGCATGGCAGCATGGATGCCGGCTATTTCCTGTTCATTACGAATGGCTTTCAATAATGTGACGGGAGACTCGCCACGAATAATGGAACATTTTGGATTAATGGCCGAGTAAATCGCATAATTCGTTTTCCGTGGATCAATAAGAATATTTTCTCCGGGGAAAGAATTCAGAAATGTCTCTACCTCATCATATTTTTGTATTCCTATTTGTTGTTTCTTTAGATAAGTCTCGACCTCCGGCGTCACTTTTTCCGGTGAAATAAAGTAAGTTACCTCATCCTGTGTAATTAAAAGGTAGCTCACTATGACTGGATTGCAATGTACATCGTTTCCTCGTAGATTGAGAGTCCATGCTATTTCGTCCAATGCAGATATGAATAAAGCATAGACGCCTTTTTTCTTCAACTCCGCACGGATGGCGGATATTTTTTCTTCGCAGCTTTTTCCTGCATATTTGATATCATAAATTAAGGCTGGAGAGTCAGGTATGGAGGGACGGTCTTTCCAGATGTTTTTTAATGGATCTCCAAATATATCTACCTGTAACTGATGTGCCGCTAGTTCTTCTTTCATTTGTTCTACCTGTTGCACGGAGAACATTTTCCCGTCAATGCTTACAGATTCTCCGGGTTTTAAGTGCTGGCAGAGAAACTCTGTTATGCTTGGAGTTTCCGGCAGCATCTCTTTGTAGAGTGTGATGCCACTCCCTTCCAGTTCTTTCGCTGCCTGAAGGAAGTAACGTGAGTCGGTCCATAATCCCGCTTTGTCCATCAGGATGACCGCTGTTCCTGCAGAACCCGTAAAACCGGAAATCCATTCACGTGACATCCAGTGGGGAGCCACATACTCACTAAGATGGGGGTCGGTGCTGGGGATAATGAATGCTTTGATGTAATTGGGATGGAATGTCATGCGCAAAGCATGTACTCGTTCTTTTATGTTCTGTTTCATACCTTATTATATTATTATAGACATGTAAGTGTTTCAAAGGTACTAACTTTCCGCATTTAATGACTTGTTTATGAATAGTTTTTGAGAAATATTTGCCGAAAGTTTTGTGAATAAAGAAAGTATGTGTAATTTTGCGGCGCAATTTGACTGCGGAATTTTTTTAATCATAACATATTAATAATAACAAAATGATTGTAGTACCTGTAAAAGAAGGCGAAAACATTGAAAAAGCGCTGAAGAAGTTCAAAAGAAAATTTGAGAAAACTGGCATCGTAAAAGAATTGAGAAGCAGACAGCAGTTTGATAAACCGTCTGTAACTAAAAGACTTAAGAAAGAACGCGCAGTTTACGTACAACAACTTCAGCAAGTAGAAGATTAATAATTCGTAATTTCCTTTGAATTATTGAATTCTTTTCATACATTCGTTGCACGATTTTAGATGTAGCAATATTATGTTGATAGAATCTTTTCTTGATTATCTCCAGTATGAGCGGAACTATTCTGAAAAAACC
The DNA here is from genome assembly GCF_025147085.1 of Bacteroides sp. D2. Taxonomy (NCBI): domain Bacteria; kingdom Pseudomonadati; phylum Bacteroidota; class Bacteroidia; order Bacteroidales; family Bacteroidaceae; genus Bacteroides; species Bacteroides sp. D2. Next base: position 2,321,513 of record NZ_CP102261.1, read on the forward strand.
GTTCTTGCGTACGGTGAAGATATAAAGCAACTGCAGGAGTTTGCTCAGGAAGAGTATGGAAAGTTTAATCCGTTAGAGGTCGAGGCGGAACTGATTCGTGAATGGATTGTTTCATTGATGGATAAAGGGTATACCTCAACTTCTGTAAATCGTAAGCTAAGTTCGCTCCGAACGTTTTACAAGTATCTCATAAGACAGGGGAAGACGACTATAGATCCTTTGCGTAAAATAAAAGGACCTAAAAACAAAAAGCCGTTGCCTGTGTTCTTAAAAGAGAACGAAATGAATCGGTTATTGGATGATACGGATTTTGGCGAAGGATTTAAAGGTTGTCGGGACCGGTTGGTGATTGAAGTGTTTTATGCTACTGGCATGAGACTTTCGGAATTAATAGGTTTGGATGATAAGGATGTGGATTTTTCGGCTTCTCTTCTGAAAGTGACCGGGAAAAGAAATAAGCAACGACTGATACCGTTCGGTGATGAACTGCGGGAGTTGATGCTTGAATATATTAATGTAAGAAACGAAACGATTCCGGAAAGGTCGGAGGCTTTCTTTATTAGAGAGAATGGCGAACGACTTTATAAGAATCTGGTCTATAATTTAGTGAAACGGAACCTGTCAAAGGTGGCAACGCTGAAGAAAAGGAGTCCTCACGTGTTGAGGCATACTTTTGCTACCACAATGCTGAATAATGAAGCAGAGCTGGGCGCGGTAAAAGAACTTTTGGGTCACGAGAGCATTACGACTACCGAGATCTATACGCATGCCACATTTGAAGAACTTAAAAAAGTGTATAAACAAGCTCATCCAAGAGCTTAAAAAAAAGGAGGTAAGTATGGATGTTAGAATTCAATCAATTCACTTTGATGCGTCAGAGCAATTGCAGGCATTTATTCAGAAGAAAGTGTCCAAGTTGGAAAAATATTACGAAGATATAAAGAAAGTAGAGGTGTCATTAAAGGTAGTAAAACCAGAAGTTGCTGAAAATAAAGAAGCAGGCATTAAAATATTAATCCCCAATGGGGAGTTTTATGCAAGCAAAGTGTGTGATACATTTGAAGAGGCAATTGATTTAGATGTGGAAGCACTCGTAAAACAACTGGTTAAATACAAGGAAAAGCAACGTAGCAAATAAAAAAATCCCAAATATTTTGCGGGAAAGAAATAAATAACTAAATTTGCAGCCGTTTCGCTCGCGTTAGAACGTGACGGTTGCATTTTTTAGTAAGTTTGCCTCTTTAGCTCAGTTGGCCAGAGCACGTGATTTGTAATCTCGGGGTCGTTGGTTCGAATCCGACAAGAGGCTCAAAAAGAAACCGAAGAACAAAGATAGAACATCTGTCTTTATCATATTGTTTGAAAATAGTTCTTTTATTTCTTGATTTTGAAAAGGGCAAATACCAGAGTGGCCAAATGGGGCAGACTGTAAATCTGCTGGCTTACGCCTTCGGTGGTTCGAATCCATCTTTGCCCACAATCAGAGTGACAACTTTGGCAAGAATGCGGAAGTAGCTCAGTTGATAGAGCATTAGCCTTCCAAGCTGAGGGTCGCGGGTTTGAGCCCCGTCTTCCGCTCTCTTTTCTTGCTGTTATAGCTCAGTGGTAGAGCACTTCCTTGGTAAGGAAGAGGTCCCGGGTTCAAGTCCCGGTAACAGCTCATAAAGGATGTAAATGCTGATTATTAATCAAATAAATAACAAGTAAAGCTATGGCTAAAGAGAAATTTGAACGTACCAAACCGCATGTAAACATTGGTACAATCGGTCACGTAGACCACGGTAAGACAACGTTGACAGCTGCTATCACTACAGTGTTGGCAAAAAAAGGTCTTTCAGAATTGCGTTCTTTCGATTCTATCGACAACGCTCCTGAAGAAAAAGAAAGAGGTATTACTATCAATACTTCTCACGTTGAATATCAAACAGCTAACCGTCACTATGCACACGTAGACTGCCCGGGTCACGCCGACTACGTAAAGAACATGGTTACTGGTGCTGCTCAGATGGACGGTGCTATCATCGTTTGTGCTGCAACTGATGGTCCGATGCCTCAAACTCGCGAACACATTCTGTTGGCTCGTCAGGTAAACGTACCTCGTCTGGTTGTATTCTTGAACAAATGCGATATGGTAGACGACGAAGAAATGTTGGAACTCGTTGAAATGGAAATGAGAGAACTTCTTTCATTCTATGATTTCGACGGTGACAATACTCCTATCATCCGTGGTTCTGCTCTTGGCGCATTGAACGGTGTTGAAAAATGGGAAGACAAAGTTATGGAACTGATGGATGCAGTTGATACTTGGATTCCACTTCCTCCGCGCGATGTTGATAAACCTTTCTTGATGCCGGTTGAAGACGTGTTCTCTATCACAGGTCGTGGTACTGTAGCAACAGGTCGTATCGAAACAGGTATCATCCACGTTGGTGATGAAATCGAAATCCTTGGTTTAGGTGAAGATAAGAAATCAGTTGTAACTGGTGTTGAAATGTTCCGTAAACTGTTGGATCAAGGTGAAGCTGGTGACAACGTAGGTCTTTTGCTTCGTGGTGTTGACAAGAACGAAATCAAACGTGGTATGGTTCTTTGTAAACCAGGTCAGATTAAACCGCACTCTAAATTCAAAGCTGAGGTTTATATCTTGAAGAAAGAAGAAGGTGGTCGTCACACTCCGTTCCACAACAAATACCGTCCTCAGTTCTACTTGCGTACTATGGACTGTACAGGTGAAATCACTTTGCCGGAAGGAACAGAAATGGTAATGCCGGGTGATAACGTAACTATTACAGTTGAGTTGATTTACCCAGTAGCTTTGAACCCGGGTCTTCGTTTCGCTATCCGCGAAGGTGGACGTACGGTAGGTGCTGGTCAGATTACTGAAATTATCGACTAATACACAATAATTAATCAGTTCCCGGTTTTCATCGGGAACTGATTATGTACACACGGGAGTAGCTCAGTTGGTAGAGCACCGGTCTCCAAAACCGGGTGTCGGGAGTTCGAGCCTCTCCTCCCGTGCTAATATTATTGAAATGAAAAAGGTAATAGCTTATATTAAAGAATCTTACGACGAACTTGTACATAAAGTATCGTGGCCTACGTATTCTGAACTTGCTAACAGTGCAGTAGTTGTTTTATATGCTTCCCTGCTTATTGCATTGGTAGTATGGGGTATGGATGTCTGTTTCCAGAACTTCATGGAAAAAATCGTTTATCCACATTAAAAATTAGGAATTGAAAATGGCTGAGATTGAAAAGAAATGGTACGTTCTGCGTGCTATTAGTGGAAAAGAAGCTAAGGTAAAGGAATATCTTGAAGCTGATCTTAAGAACAGTGACCTTGGTGAATATGTATCTCAGGTATTGATTCCTACTGAAAAAGTTTACCAGGTTCGCAATGGTAAAAAAATTGTGAAGGAAAGAAGTTATCTTCCTGGTTACGTTTTGGTGGAGGCTGCTTTGGTTGGTGAGGTCGCTCATCACTTGCGCAACACTCCGAATGTGATAGGCTTTTTAGGTGGCTCCGAAAAACCGGTGCCTCTCAGACAATCAGAAGTGAATCGTATACTTGGTACAGTGGACGAACTGCAGGAAACGGGTGAAGAACTCAATATTCCGTACGTGGTGGGTGAAACTGTAAAAGTTACTTTTGGACCTTTTAGCGGATTCAGTGGTATCATTGAAGAAGTGAATAGCGAAAAAAAGAAACTAAAGGTCATGGTAAAGATATTCGGGCGCAAAACGCCGCTTGAATTGGGCTTTATGCAAGTGGAAAAGGAATAACACGGAATTGTTACGCTGTTGTTGTTCTTCGTTTAATGTTTATATATAAATCAATAAAAAAATGGCTAAAGAAGTTGCTGGACTAATCAAGTTACAGATTAAAGGAGGCGCTGCAAATCCATCACCTCCCGTTGGACCTGCTTTGGGTTCTAAGGGTATCAATATCATGGAATTTTGCAAGCAATTCAATGCCAGAACCCAAGACAAAGCAGGTAAAATTTTACCTGTTATCATTACTTACTACGCAGATAAGTCTTTCGATTTTGTAATCAAGACTCCTCCCGTTGCTATTCAATTACTTGAAGTAGCTAAGGTAAAGAGTGGTTCTGCTGAGCCTAACCGTAAGAAAGTTGCCGAGCTTACTTGGGAACAAGTTCGTACGATCGCTCAGGACAAAATGGTTGACTTGAACTGTTTTACTGTGGAAGCTGCCATGAGAATGGTTGCAGGTACAGCTAGAAGTATGGGTATCGCTGTAAAAGGGGAGTTCCCGGTTAATAACTAATAAACTTCAATTGTAATGGGTAAACTGACAAAAAATCAAAAGTTAGCTGCAGAAAAAATTGAAGCAGGGAAAGCATACTCACTGAAAGAAGCTGCATCTTTGGTAAAAGAAATCACTTTTTCCAAATTCGATGCTTCACTGGATATTGATGTACGTTTAGGGGTTGACCCGCGTAAAGCTAACCAGATGGTGAGAGGTGTTGTTTCACTTCCTCATGGTACTGGTAAAGAAGTGCGTGTGTTGGTACTTTGTACACCGGATGCTGAAGCTGCTGCAAAAGAAGCTGGTGCTGACTATGTTGGTCTTGACGAATATATTGAAAAGATCAAAGGTGGATGGACTGATATTGATGTAATCATCACGATGCCATCTATCATGGGTAAAATTGGTGCACTCGGTCGTGTACTCGGTCCTCGTGGATTGATGCCGAACCCTAAGAGTGGTACTGTAACTATGGATGTTGCTAAGGCTGTAAAAGAAGTAAAACAAGGTAAGATTGACTTTAAAGTTGATAAGAGCGGTATCGTTCACACTTCTATCGGTAAGGTATCATTCAGTCCTGATCAGATTCGCGACAACGCGAAAGAGTTCATCTCTACTCTGAACAAGCTGAAACCGACCGCAGCAAAGGGTACATATATTAAGAGTATTTATCTTTCTAGTACAATGAGTGCGGGTATTAAAATCGACCCGAAATCAGTGGATGAAATCTAATAAAACAGAGAAATAATGAGAAAGGAAGATAAAAGTACGATTATAGAGCAAATTGCTGCTACAGTAAAGGAATATGGTCACTTCTACTTGGTAGACGTTACAGCGATGAACGCTGCTGCTACCAGCGCATTGAGAAGAGATTGCTTTAAATCAGACATCAAATTGATGGTGGTTAAAAACACTCTGCTTCACAAAGCACTTGAAAGCCTGGAAGAAGACTTTTCACCTCTTTACGGTTCTTTGAAAGGTACTACTGCTGTTATGTTTACTAACACTGCAAACGTACCTGCTAAGTTAATCAAAGACAAAGCGAAAGACGGTATTCCCGGACTGAAAGCTGCGTATGCAGAAGAAAGCTTCTATGTTGGTGCAGACCAATTGGATGCTCTCGTTGCAATCAAGAGTAAGAATGAAGTTATCGCCGATATCGTTGCACTGTTGCAATCTCCGGCCAAGAATGTTATTTCTGCTCTTCAATCAGGTGGTAACACCCTTCACGGAGTTCTCAAGACTCTTGGTGAACGTACCGAAGCGTAAAAATGGAAAAAGGCGTCACAGCCTTGGGAATAACATCCCGAATAATTTTCAAAAATCAACAAGTATTTAAACATTAAAATCATACAAAAAATGGCAGATTTGAAAGCTTTTGCAGAACAATTAGTTAACTTGACAGTAAAAGAAGTTAATGAACTTGCAACTATCCTTAAAGAAGAATACGGTATTGAACCTGCTGCTGCAGCTGTAGCTGTTGCTGCTGGTCCTGCAGCTGGTGCTGCTGCCGCAGAAGAAAAAACTTCTTTCGACGTAGTATTGAAGAGCGCTGGTGCAGCTAAACTTCAGGTAGTTAAGGCCGTTAAGGAAGCTTGTGGTCTTGGTTTGAAAGAAGCTAAAGACTTGGTAGACGGTGCTCCTAGCACAGTAAAAGAAGGTTTGGCTAAAGACGAAGCAGAATCATTGAAGAAAACATTGGAAGAAGCTGGAGCTGAAGTTGAACTTAAATAACATTGGCCTGGTAATCAGGTAATTCGGTTAGGAATCCTTCACAAGAGGATTCTTAACCTTTTTGTGTATATATTTCAAATTAAGTTCTCCAAATTCATTGACAGATGTCTTCAAATACTGTAAATCAAAGAGTTAATTTTGCTTCGACTAAGAATCCGCTCGAATACCCGGATTTCCTGGAAGTACAATTGAAGTCATTCCAAGACTTTCTACAATTAGATACCCCACCTGAAAAGCGCAAGAATGAGGGATTGTATAAAGTATTTGCTGAAAACTTCCCTATTGCCGATACAAGAAACAATTTTGTTCTTGAGTTTCTGGACTATTATATTGATCCGCCGCGTTATACCATCGATGATTGTATAGAGCGTGGGCTTACTTATAGTGTTCCCTTAAAAGCGAAACTTAAGCTTTACTGTACGGACCCCGATCATGAGGATTTTGATACAGTGATTCAGGACGTATTCCTCGGCCCGATTCCTTATATGACTGATAAGGCTACTTTCGTCATTAACGGTGCTGAACGCGTAGTTGTGTCACAGCTTCACCGTTCTCCGGGTGTGTTCTTCGGTCAGAGTGTACATGCCAATGGTACGAAACTTTATTCGGCTCGTATTATTCCGTTTAAGGGTTCGTGGATTGAGTTTGCTACTGACATCAATAATGTGATGTACGCATACATCGACCGTAAGAAGAAATTGCCGGTAACGACTTTGTTGCGTGCAATTGGCTTCGAGAATGACAAAGATATTCTTGAGATTTTCAACCTTGCAGAAGATGTAAAGGTGAACAAGACAAATCTGAAGAAAGTGCTAGGTCGTAAATTGGCTGCACGTGTCTTGAAAACATGGATTGAAGATTTCGTTGATGAAGATACCGGTGAAGTGGTTTCTATCGAGCGTAACGAAGTTATTATCGATCGTGAAACCGTACTGGAAGAGGTGCATATTGATGAAATTTTGGAGTCGGGAGTTCAGAACATCCTTTTACATAAAGATGAACCGAACCAGTCCGATTTCTCTATCATATATAATACGTTGCAGAAGGACCCGAGTAACTCGGAAAAAGAAGCTGTGTTGTATATCTACCGTCAGTTGCGTAACGCCGATCCGGCTGATGACGCAAGTGCAAGGGAGGTTATCAACAACTTGTTCTTCTCTGAAAAACGATATGACCTTGGTGATGTAGGTCGTTACAGAATCAACAAAAAGTTGAATCTGACGACTGATATGGACGTGCGTGTCCTCACGAAGGAAGATATCATTGAAATCATCAAATATCTGATTGAGCTGATTAACTCAAAAGCAGATGTGGATGATATTGACCACTTGAGTAACCGTCGTGTACGTACAGTAGGTGAGCAGCTTTCTAATCAGTTTGCTGTTGGTCTGGCTCGTATGTCTCGTACGATTCGCGAACGTATGAACGTTCGTGACAATGAAGTGTTTACTCCGATTGATTTGATTAACGCGAAGACAATCTCTTCTGTAATCAACTCATTCTTCGGAACGAATGCATTGTCTCAGTTCATGGACCAGACAAACCCCTTGGCTGAAATCACGCACAAGCGTCGTATGTCTGCCCTTGGTCCTGGTGGTCTTTCCCGTGAACGTGCCGGATTTGAGGTTCGTGACGTTCACTACACACACTATGGTCGTCTTTGTCCGATTGAGACTCCTGAAGGTCCGAACATCGGTTTGATCTCTTCATTGTGTGTATTTGCTAAGATTAATGATCTGGGATTCATTGAAACTCCGTACCGTAAGGTGGAAAACGGAAAAGTGGATCTTTCTGATAACGGTCTGATTTATCTGACTGCTGAAGAAGAGGAAGAAAAGGTTATTGCACAGGGAAATGCTCCGTTGAATGATGACGGTACATTTGTGCGTAACAAAGTTAAATCTCGTCAGGATGCTGACTTCCCGGTTGTTGAACCGACAGAGGTTGATTTGATGGACGTTTCTCCTCAGCAGATTGCATCAATCGCGGCTTCATTGATTCCGTTCCTGGAACATGATGATGCTAACCGTGCATTGATGGGATCAAACATGATGCGCCAGGCGGTTCCTTTGTTGAGGAGTGAAGCGCCGATCGTAGGTACAGGTATCGAACGTCAGTTGGTAAGAGACTCTCGTACGCAGATTACTGCGGAAGGAGATGGTGTTGTTGACTACGTTGATGCTACTACTATCCGTATTTTGTATGACCGTACAGAAGACGAAGAGTTCGTAAGTTTTGAACCTGCTTTGAAAGAATATAGAATACCTAAGTTCCGTAAGACTAACCAGAACATGACGATTGACTTGCGTCCGATTTGCGACAGAGGCCAGCGTGTGAAGAAAGGTGACATCTTGACTGAAGGTTATTCTACTGAAAAGGGTGAATTGGCATTGGGTAAGAACCTGTTGGTTGCTTACATGCCTTGGAAAGGTTACAACTATGAGGATGCTATCGTATTGAACGAACGTGTGGTACGCGAAGACTTGTTGACTTCGGTTCACGTAGAGGAATATTCTCTGGAAGTTCGTGAAACAAAACGTGGTATGGAAGAGTTGACTTCTGATATCCCGAATGTAAGTGAAGAAGCTACTAAAGACCTGGATGAAAATGGTATCGTAAGAATCGGTGCTCGTATCGAGCCGGGTGATATCATGATTGGTAAGATTACACCGAAGGGTGAATCTGATCCTTCTCCGGAAGAAAAATTGCTTCGTGCCATCTTTGGTGATAAGGCAGGTGATGTGAAAGATGCTTCATTGAAAGCTTCTCCTTCTTTGAAAGGTGTTGTGATCGATAAGAAACTTTTCTCACGTGTGATTAAGAATCGTAGCTCAAAACTGGCCGATAAAGCATTGTTGCCTAAGATCGATGATGAATTTGAATCTAAGGTAGCTGATCTGAAACGTATCCTGGTTAAGAAACTGATGACTTTGACTGAAGGTAAGGTTTCTCAAGGTGTGAAGGATTATCTGGGTGCGGAAGTAATTGCGAAAGGTTCTAAGTTCAGTGCTTCTGATTTTGATTCACTCGACTTTACTTCTATTCAGTTAAGCAACTGGACTAGTGATGACCATATTAATGGTATGATTCGTGATCTGGTGATGAATTTCATTAAGAAATACAAAGAGCTGGATGCTGAATTGAAACGTAAGAAGTTTGCTATTACAATTGGTGATGAACTTCCAGCTGGTATTATCCAGATGGCAAAAGTATATATTGCTAAGAAGCGTAAGATTGGTGTGGGTGATAAGATGGCAGGTCGCCACGGTAACAAGGGTATTGTATCCCGCGTTGTTCGTCAGGAAGATATGCCGTTCTTGTCGGATGGTACTCCGGTTGACATCGTATTGAATCCGTTGGGTGTGCCTTCTCGTATGAACATTGGTCAGATTTTTGAAGCTGTATTAGGACGTGCCGGAAAAACATTGGGTGTGAAATTTGCAACTCCTATTTTCGACGGTGCTACAATGGAAGATCTGGATCAGTGGACAGACAAGGCAGGATTGCCTCGCTACTGTAAAACTTATCTTTGTGATGGTGGTACAGGTGAGCAATTTGACCAGGCAGCTACTGTGGGTGTGACTTACATGTTGAAGTTGGGTCACATGGTTGAAGACAAGATGCATGCTCGTTCTATCGGTCCGTACTCATTGATTACTCAGCAACCTCTTGGTGGTAAAGCACAGTTCGGTGGTCAGCGTTTCGGAGAAATGGAGGTTTGGGCACTCGAAGGTTTTGGTGCTGCTCATATCCTGCAGGAAATCCTTACTATCAAGTCTGATGACGTGGTAGGACGTTCGAAAGCTTATGAAGCAATTGTGAAAGGTGAACCGATGCCGCAACCTGGTATTCCGGAATCCTTGAACGTATTGTTGCACGAGTTGAGAGGATTAGGTTTGAGTATCAACCTAGAATAAAATAATAAAGAATACGTGGTGTCAACAAGCCGATGACGGTCTGTTGACATCCGTGTCTTTTCAATTTCCAATGATTCAATTATCAAATCTCAATTATATAGAGTATGGCTTTTAGAAAAGAAAATAAGACGAAAAGTAATTTCTCGAAGATCTCAATTGGTCTGGCTTCTCCGGAAGAAATCCTTGAGAATTCGAGTGGTGAAGTTTTGAAGCCTGAAACCATTAATTACCGTACGTACAAACCCGAACGTGATGGTTTGTTCTGCGAGCGCATTTTTGGTCCTATCAAGGATTATGAATGTCATTGCGGTAAATACAAGCGTATCCGTTATAAAGGTATCGTCTGCGACCGTTGTGGTGTGGAAGTTACTGAAAAGAAAGTACGCCGTGAACGTATGGGACATATCCAGCTGGTTGTGCCGGTGGCTCACATCTGGTATTTCCGTTCGCTCCCTAATAAAATCGGTTATTTGCTCGGACTGCCGACGAAGAAACTGGATTCGATTATATACTACGAACGTTATGTTGTTATTCAGCCGGGTGTAAAAGCTGAAGACGGTGTAGCTGAATATGATTTGCTTTCGGAAGAAGAATATCTGGATATCCTGGATACGCTTCCAAAAGATAATCAATATCTTGAAGATAATGATCCGAACAAGTTTGTTGCAAAGATGGGTGCTGAAGCTATCTATGATTTGCTGGCTCGTCTGGATCTGGATGCTTTGTCTTACGAATTGCGTCACCGTGCAGGTAACGATGCTTCACAGCAACGTAAGAATGAGGCTTTGAAACGTCTTCAGGTAGTAGAATCGTTCCGTGCATCACGTGGACGCAACAAACCGGAATGGATGATTGTACGTATCGTACCGGTTATCCCACCCGAACTTCGTCCGTTGGTTCCGTTGGATGGTGGTCGTTTTGCTACATCTGACTTGAACGACCTTTATCGTCGTGTGATTATCCGTAATAACCGTCTGAAACGACTGATTGAAATCAAGGCTCCGGAAGTGATTTTGCGTAATGAAAAACGTATGCTTCAGGAATCTGTCGATTCTTTGTTTGATAACTCACGTAAGTCAAGTGCTGTGAAGACAGATGCCAACCGCCCGTTGAAGTCATTGTCTGACAGCTTGAAAGGTAAACAAGGACGTTTCCGTCAGAACTTGCTGGGTAAACGTGTTGACTACTCTGCTCGTTCGGTAATCGTCGTAGGTCCGGAATTGAGAATGGGTGAATGCGGTATTCCTAAATTGATGGCTGCCGAATTGTACAAGCCGTTTATTATTCGTAAGCTCATCGAACGTGGTATCGTTAAGACTGTTAAGTCTGCCAAGAAGATCGTTGACCGCAAGGAACCGGTGATCTGGGATATTCTGGAACATGTAATGAAAGGACATCCGGTACTGTTGAACCGTGCTCCGACATTGCACCGTCTGGGTATTCAGGCTTTCCAGCCTAAGATGATCGAAGGTAAAGCTATTCAGTTGCACCCGTTGGCATGTACGGCATTCAATGCCGACTTTGACGGTGACCAGATGGCTGTTCACTTGCCTTTGAGTAATGAAGCAATTCTGGAAGCACAAATGTTGATGCTTCAATCACATAATATCTTGAACCCGGCAAACGGTGCGCCTATTACTGTGCCTGCACAGGATATGGTTCTTGGTTTGTACTATATTACTAAGTTGCGTGCTGGTGCGAAAGGTGAAGGTTTGACATTCTACGGACCGGAAGAGGCGTTGATCGCTTACAATGAAGGTAAGGTCGATATTCATGCTCCGGTGAAAGTTATCGTGAAAGACGTTGATGAAAATGGTAACATTGTAGACGTAATGCGCGAAACTTCGGTAGGACGTGTGATTGTTAATGAAATTGTTCCGCCTGAAGCAGGTTATATCAATACAATTATCTCTAAGAAATCTCTTCGTGATATTATTAGTGATGTAATTAAGGTATGTGGTGTGGCTAAGGCTGCCGACTTCCTGGACGGAATCAAGAACTTAGGTTATCAGATGGCGTTCAAGGGTGGTTTGTCATTCAACTTGGGTGATATTATCATTCCGAAGGAAAAAGAAACGTTGGTACAGAAAGGTTACGACGAAGTAGAACAAGTCGTAAACAACTATAACATGGGTTTCATTACCAACAACGAACGTTACAACCAGGTGATCGATATCTGGACACATGTAAACTCTGAGTTGTCTAATATCCTGATGAAGACAATTTCTTCGGATGATCAGGGATTCAACTCTGTATATATGATGCTTGACTCTGGTGCTCGTGGTTCTAAAGAACAGATTCGTCAGTTGTCAGGTATGCGTGGTTTGATGGCAAAACCGCAGAAAGCAGGTGCTGAAGGTGGTCAGATCATCGAGAACCCGATTTTGTCAAACTTTAAAGAAGGACTTTCGGTGTTGGAGTACTTTATCTCTACCCACGGTGCTCGTAAAGGTTTGGCGGATACCGCTTTGAAGACTGCCGATGCTGGTTATTTGACTCGTCGTCTGGTGGACGTATCACACGATGTGATTATTACAGAAGAAGACTGCGGTACACTCCGCGGATTGGTTTGTACGGACCTTAAGAATAACGATGAGGTTATTGCTACTCTGTACGAACGTATCTTAGGTCGTGTTTCCGTACATGATATTATTCATCCTACCACAGGTGAATTGCTTGTTGCCGGTGGTGAAGAAATCACAGAAGAAGTAGCCAAGAAGATTCAGGAGTCTCCGATCGAGAGTGTTGAAATCCGTTCGGTATTGACTTGTGAAGCTAAGAAGGGTGTTTGTGCTAAATGTTACGGACGTAACTTGGCAACGAGCCGCATGGTTCAGAAGGGTGAAGCTGTCGGTGTAATCGCTGCTCAGTCTATTGGTGAGCCGGGTACACAGTTGACATTGCGTACATTCCACGCCGGTGGTACTGCTGCAAATATTGCAGCTAACGCCAGTATCGTTGCTAAAAATAATGCACGTCTTGAATTTGAAGAGTTGCGTACAGTAGATATCGTTGACGAGATGGGTGAATCTGCAAAAGTGGTAGTAGGTCGTTTGGCCGAAGTACGTTTTGTGGATGTAAATACCGGTATTGTTCTTTCTACTCATAACGTACCTTATGGTTCAACACTGTATGTAAGTGACGGCGACTTGGTAGAAAAAGGCAAACTGATCGCTAGGTGGGACCCGTTCAATGCTGTTATTATTACAGAAGCAACCGGTAAGATCGAATTTGAGGGCGTAATTGAAAACGTTACTTATAAGGTTGAATCGGATGAAGCAACAGGTCTTCGTGAAATTATTATTATTGAATCCAAGGATAAAACCAAAGTTCCTACAGCTCATATTTTGACAGAGGACGGTGATTTGATCCGTACTTATAACTTACCGGTAGGTGGTCACGTAATCATCGAGAATGGTCAGAAGGTAAAAGCTGGTGAAGTAATCGTGAAGATTCCGCGTGCCGTAGGTAAAGCGGGTGATATCACGGGTGGTCTTCCTCGTGTTACTGAATTGTTTGAAGCTCGTAACCCGTCAAATCCGGCTGTCGTTTCTGAAATCGACGGTGAGGTAACAATGGGTAAGATCAAGCGTGGTAACCGTGAGATCATTGTAACTTCCAAGACTGGTGAGGTTAAAAAATATTTGGTTGCACTGTCTAAGCAGATTCTGGTACAGGAAAATGACTATGTACGTGCAGGTACTCCGTTGTCTGACGGTGCTACTACTCCAGCAGACATCTTGGCAATTAAAGGTCCTACAGCTGTACAAGAATATATCGTGAATGAAGTTCAGGATGTATACCGCTTGCAGGGTGTGAAGATCAATGATAAGCACTTCGAGATTATCGTTCGTCAGATGATGCGCAAGGTTCAGATTGATGAACCGGGAGATACTCGTTTCCTCGAACAGCAAGTCGTAGACAAACTGGAATTCATGGAAGAAAATGATCGTATCTGGGGTAAGAAAGTCGTAGTGGATGCTGGTGATTCTCAAAATATGCAAGCTGGTCAGATTGTAACTGCCCGCAAGTTGCGTGATGAGAACAGTATGTTGAAACGTCGTGACTTGAAACCGGTTGAGGTTCGTGATGCTGTTGCTGCTACCTCTACTCAGATCCTTCAGGGTATTACACGTGCTGCTTTGCAGACTTCAAGCTTTATGTCGGCTGCTTCCTTCCAGGAAACAACGAAAGTCTTGAATGAGGCTGCTATCAACGGTAAGATCGATAAGTTGGAAGGTATGAAGGAAAATGTGATCTGTGGTCACTTGATTCCTGCCGGTACCGGACAGCGCGAGTTCGAAAAGCTCATCGTTGGATCAAAAGAAGAGTATGACCGTATCTTGGCTAACAAGAAAACAGTACTTGACTACAATGAAGTAGAATAAATACAATTCAATTGACTATATGAGAAGGAGCGATTGCCTGATTGGGCAATTGCTCCTTTTTTTATTTCTTTTTTACTCGCGTGTATTACCATTAGTTTCAGGAAAAATGTGTTATTTTGCAGGATAACTTTTTAATCATATTAAATATGGAAGAACAAAATAACAACGGACAATTACAGATTGAATTGAGAGAAGAGGTTGCACAGGGAACTTATGCAAATCTTGCTATTATTACTCATTCGAGTTCTGAATTCATCCTTGACTTCGTGCGCGTAATGCCGGGCATACCGAAGGCTGGTGTGCAATCTCGTATTATTGTGGCTCCGGAGCACGCAAAACGTCTGCTGCGGGCATTAGAAGATAATATAGCAAAGTATGAGCGCGTATTCGGTCCGATTCGTACTTCGGATGAACCCCCTATTTCTCCTTTGACGGGTGTAAAAGGCGAAGCGTGAGGATGATATAAAAACATTAAAAAAGAAAAAAAAGTTGTAGCGCATTGAATATTCAAATATTATTCGTATTTTTGCAGCCCAAAATGTATAGTTACGAAATTAATATAACAATAATATAAATCAAAAAACAATTAAAATGCCTACAATTCAGCAATTAGTAAGAAAAGGACGCGAAGTGCTGGTGGAGAAAAGTAAATCTCCAGCCTTGGATTCATGTCCTCAAAGACGTGGCGTTTGCGTGAGAGTATACACTACTACTCCGAAGAAGCCGAACTCTGCAATGCGTAAAGTAGCTCGTGTACGTTTGACTAACCAAAAAGAGGTGAACTCATACATTCCGGGAGAAGGACACAACTTGCAGGAACACTCAATCGTTTTGGTACGTGGTGGTCGTGTGAAAGACCTTCCGGGTGTGCGTTATCACATTGTACGTGGTACACTTGATACAGCAGGTGTTGCTGGTCGTACTCAAAGACGTTCAAAGTATGGTGCTAAGCGTCCGAAACCAGGACAAGCTGCTGCTCCTGCTAAGGGTAAGAAAAAATAAGGATTAAGACCTAATTAAAATTAAAGTAATAACTTACGTTTTAGTTTGTTGGAAATGCTAAAGGTTGAGTAAATTCTCCGGAGGGAGAGTTGAAGAAGTCAAGAAGTAGACAACCAAGAACAAAAACATTATTTTTCAAACAAATGAGAAAAGCAAAACCAAAAAAACGCCTGATTCTTCCGGATCCCGTGTTTAATGACCAAAAGGTTTCCAAGTTTGTGAACCACTTGATGTATGATGGAAAGAAAAATACATCTTATGAAATCTTTTATGCCGCTTTGGAAACAGTGAAAGCAAAACTTCCTAACGAAGAAAAATCAGCTCTCGAAATCTGGAAAAAGGCTTTGGATAATGTAACTCCGCAAGTGGAAGTAAAGTCTCGCCGTGTAGGTGGTGCAACTTTCCAAGTTCCTACTGAAATCCGTCCGGATCGTAAAGAATCAATCTCTATGAAGAATCTGATTCTGTTTGCTCGCAAAAGAGGTGGTAAATCAATGGCTGACAAGTTGGCTGCTGAAATTATGGATGCCTTCAATGAACAAGGCGGTGCATACAAGCGTAAAGAAGATATGCACAGAATGGCAGAAGCTAACCGTGCATTTGCTCATTTTAGATTCTAATACTGTAAGAAACCAAATATAAACTTAAAGTAAAGGAATTAGAAGATGGCTAAACATGATTTACATTTAACTCGTAATATCGGTATCATGGCTCACATCGATGCCGGAAAAACAACTACTTCTGAACGTATCCTGTTCTACACTGGATTGACTCACAAAATAGGTGAAGTTCATGATGGTGCTGCTACTATGGACTGGATGGAACAGGAGCAAGAACGTGGTATCACTATTACATCTGCTGCTACAACAACAAGATGGAAATATGCTGGTGATACTTATAAAATTAACTTGATTGACACTCCGGGGCACGTTGATTTTACTGCAGAGGTAGAACGTTCATTGCGTATCCTTGATGGAGCTGTGGCTGCTTATTGTGCTGTTGGTGGTGTTGAGCCCCAATCAGAAACTGTATGGCGTCAAGCTGATAAATATAACGTTCCTCGTATTGCTTATGTTAATAAGATGGACCGTTCTGGTGCAGACTTCTTTGAAGTAGTTCGCCAGATGAAGGATGTGCTTGGAGCTAATCCGTGTCCGATTGTTGTTCCTATTGGTGCTGAAGAATCTTTTAAAGGTCTTGTTGATCTTATCAAAATGAAAGCTATTTATTGGCACGATGAAACAATGGGTGCTGACTACAGTGTTGAGGAAATTCCGGCAGAACTTGTCGATGAAGCTAACGAGTGGAGAGACAAGATGCTTGAAAAAGTAGCTGAATTTGATGATGCTTTGATGGAGAAATATTTCGATGATCCTTCTACTATTACTGAAGAAGAAGTGTTGAGAGCTCTTCGCAATGCAACAGTTCAGATGGCCGTAGTCCCCATGCTTTGTGGGTCTTCTTTCAAGAACAAAGGTGTTCAGACATTGCTTGACTATGTTTGTGCTTTTTTGCCTTCTCCGCTTGATACAGAGAATGTAATAGGTACAAATCCTAATACTGGAGCTGAAGAAGATCGTAAACCAAGTGATGATGAAAAAACATCAGCTTTAGCATTTAAGATCGCAACTGACCCATATGTAGGTCGTTTGACTTTCTTCCGTGTTTATTCAGGTAAAATTGAAGCAGGTTCTTATATCTACAACTCTCGCTCTGGTAAGAAAGAACGCGTTTCTCGTCTGTTCCAGATGCACTCTAACAAACAGAATCCGGTTGAAGTAATCGGTGCTGGTGATATCGGTGCAGGTGTAGGTTTTAAGGATATTCACACTGGTGATACTTTGTGTGATGAAAATGCTCCGATCGTACTTGAATCTATGGACTTCCCGGAACCAGTTATCGGTATCGCTGTAGAACCTAAGACGCAGAAGGATATGGATAAGCTGTCTAACGGTTTGGCTAAATTGGCTGAAGAAGATCCGACGTTTACTGTGAAGACAGACGAACAGACAGGTCAGACGGTTATTTCTGGTATGGGTGAGCTTCACTTGGATATCATTATTGATCGTTTGAAACGTGAGTTCAAGGTAGAATGTAACCAGGGTAAGCCGCAGGTTAACTACAAAGAAGCTATCACGAAGACAGTTAATTTGCGTGAAGTATATAAGAAGCAATCTGGTGGGCGTGGTAAGTTTGCTGATATCATCGTGAATATTGGTCCGGCTGATGCAGATTTCACTTTGGGTGGTTTGCAGTTTGTTGACGAAGTGAAAGGTGGTAACATTCCTAAGGAATTTATTCCTGCTGTTCAGAAAGGCTTTACGAATGCCATGAAGAGTGGTGTTTTGGCAGGTTATCCGCTGGATTCATTGAAAGTTACTTTGGTTGATGGTTCATTCCATCCGGTTGACTCTGATCAGTTGTCATTCGAAATCTGTGCAATGCAGGCTTATAAAAATGCATGTGCTAAGGCAGGTCCTGTTTTGATGGAACCTATCATGAAACTGGAAGTTGTAACTCCGGAAGAGAATATGGGTGATGTTATCGGTGACTTGAACAAACGTCGTGGACAGGTTGAAGGTATGGAATCTAGTCGTTCTGGTGCCCGTATCGTGAAGGCGATGGTTCCGCTGGCAGAAATGTTTGGTTATGTAACAGCTTTACGTACTATCACTTCTGGTCGTGCAACTTCATCAATGACTTACTCTCATCACGCTCAACTTTCTTCTTCTATTGCTAAGGCTGTATTGGAAGAAGTAAAAGGACGTGCTGATTTACTCTAAAATATCTAAAGCAGCAGGCTAGCGAATGACTCTTAGCCTGCCGCTTTATCTTATTATAAATGTATTAATTAAAAAAATAATGAGTCAGAAAATTAGAATTAAATTGAAATCTTACGACCACAACTTGGTTGACAAGTCAGCTGAGAAAATTGTAAGAACTGTAAAAGCTACAGGTGCTATTGTTAGCGGTCCGATACCTCTGCCTACGCACAAGCGTATCTTTACTGTGAACCGTTCGACTTTCGTAAACAAAAAGTCTCGTGAGCAATTTGAACTCTCTTCTTATAAGAGATTGATCGACATCTATAGCTCAACAGCTAAGACAGTAGATGCTCTGATGAAGTTGGAATTGCCAAGTGGTGTGGAAGTAGAAATTAAAGTTTGATAATTAAAAATTAGTGAAATGCCAGGATTATTAGGAAAAAAAATCGGAATGACATCCGTTTTCAGTGCCGATGGTAAAAATGTACCATGCACTGTTATCGAAGCAGGTCCTTGTGTTGTTACTCAAGTTAAAACTGTAGAAAAAGATGGCTATGCAGCTGTTCAGTTGGGTTTCCAGGACAAAAAGGAAAAACATACAACTAAACCGTTGATGGGACATTTTAAAAGAGCAGGAGTAACACCGAAGAGACACTTGGCTGAGTTCA
This sequence comes from Bacteroides sp. D2, assembly GCF_025147085.1. Taxonomy (NCBI): domain Bacteria; kingdom Pseudomonadati; phylum Bacteroidota; class Bacteroidia; order Bacteroidales; family Bacteroidaceae; genus Bacteroides; species Bacteroides sp. D2. The sequence continues at coordinate 2,340,260 of NZ_CP102261.1, forward strand.
AAGAATTTGGAACAGATTTGAATCTGGGTGATACTATTACCGTAGAGATGTTTAACGATGCTAACTTTGTTGACGTTGTTGGAACTTCTAAAGGTAAAGGTTTCCAGGGTGTAGTAAAAAGACATGGTTTTGGTGGTGTGGGTCAGGCTACTCACGGACAGCACAACCGCGCTCGTAAACCGGGTTCTATTGGTGCTTGTTCTTACCCTGCAAAAGTATTCAAGGGAATGCGCATGGGTGGACAACTTGGTGGTGACAGAGTCACTGTACAAAACTTGCAGGTATTAAAAGTAATCGCGGATCATAACCTTCTTTTGATTAAAGGTTCAATCCCGGGTTGCAAAGGTTCAATCGTATTAATTGAGAAATAATGGAAGTTAACGTATATAACATTAAAGGTGAAGACACTGGGAGAAAGGTTACGTTAAACGAATCTATCTTCGGAATTGAGCCCAACGACCACGCTATCTATTTGGACGTAAAACAGTTTATGACCAATCAGCGTCAGGGTACTCATAAGTCAAAAGAAAGAAGTGAAATCAGTGGTTCAACTCGTAAGATCGGTCGCCAGAAAGGTGGTGGCGGAGCTCGTCGTGGTGATATGAACTCACCGGTTCTTGTAGGTGGTGCCCGCGTTTTCGGTCCGAAACCAAGAGACTACTTCTTCAAGTTGAATAAAAAAGTTAAGACATTGGCTCGTAAGTCAGCTTTGTCTTATAAAGCTCAAAACGATGCAATCGTTGTCGTTGAGGATTTCACATTTGAAGCTCCTAAGACAAAAGATTTCGTTGCAATGACAAAAAATCTTAAAGTTTCCGATAAAAAGCTACTTGTAATTTTACCGGAAGCAAATAAAAACGTATATTTGTCAGCTCGTAACATTGAGAGTGCTAATGTGCAGACTATCTCGGGATTAAATACTTACAGAGTATTGAATGCTGGGGTTGTTGTGCTTACTGAAAACTCTCTGAAGGCTATTGACAATATCTTAATTTAAAAAGGAGGCTTAAATAATGGGAATTATTATTAAACCGTTGGTAACAGAAAAAATGACTGCAATCACAGATAAGCTGAATCGTTTCGGCTTTGTTGTACGTCCTGAAGCTAACAAACTGGAAATTAAGAAGGAAATTGAAGCTCTTTATAATGTTACAGTAGTTGATGTGAATACTGTGAAGTATGCTGGCAAAAATAAGAGCCGTTATACCAAAGCAGGTATCATCAATGGTCGTACGAATGCTTTCAAAAAAGCAATCGTGACATTGAAAGAAGGAGATTCTATTGATTTTTATAGCAATATTTAATAAAAATGGCAGTACGTAAATTTAAGCCCACAACACCGGGGCAAAGACATAAAATTATTGGTACTTTCGAAGAAATTACTGCATCAGTACCAGAAAAGTCTCTTGTATATGGTAAGAAATCATCTGGAGGTCGTAACAGCGAAGGTAAGATGACTATGCGCTACATTGGTGGCGGTCATAGAAAGGTGATTAGAATTGTTGATTTCAAGAGAAATAAGGACGGTGTTCCAGCAGTAGTTAAAACAATTGAATACGATCCGAATCGTTCGGCTCGTATCGCTCTGTTATTTTACGCTGATGGAGAAAAAAGATATATTATTGCTCCCAATGGATTGCAAGTTGGTGCGACTCTGATGTCAGGTGAAACAGCAGCGCCAGAGATTGGTAATGCTCTTCCTCTTCAAAACATTCCGGTGGGTACTGTGATTCACAATATCGAATTACGTCCGGGACAGGGTGCTGCTCTGGTTCGTTCAGCTGGTAACTTTGCTCAGTTGACTTCTCGTGAGGGTAAGTATTGTGTAATTAAGTTGCCTTCAGGTGAAGTTAGACAGATTCTTAGCACTTGTAAAGCTACTATCGGTAGTGTAGGTAACTCTGATCATGGATTGGAAAGTTCAGGTAAAGCTGGACGTTCTCGTTGGCAAGGACGTCGTCCTCGTAACCGTGGTGTTGTAATGAACCCGGTTGATCACCCGATGGGTGGTGGTGAAGGACGTGCTTCTGGAGGTCACCCAAGATCACGTAAGGGATTGTACGCTAAGGGACTTAAGACTAGAGCTCCTAAGAAACAGTCGTCTAAGTACATTATTGAGAGAAGAAAAAAGTAATCTGATTAATTGAGTAAACTATGAGTCGTTCATTAAAAAAAGGTCCATATATTAACGTTAAGCTTGAAAAGAGAATTCTTGCCATGAATGAATCAGGTAAGAAAGTCGTAGTAAAGACTTGGGCCAGAGCTTCAATGATTTCGCCTGATTTTGTAGGCCATACAGTTGCAGTTCACAATGGAAATAAATTTATTCCTGTTTATGTTACCGAGAATATGGTAGGACACAAGTTGGGCGAATTTGCTCCAACTCGTACATTCAGAGGACACGCTGGTAACAAGAAAAGATAACAGGATTTATTTGAAATAATAAAGTAATAAATAATAATGGGAGCAAGAAAAAAAATATCGGCTGAAAAGAGAAAAGAAGCCCTTAAGACCATGTATTTTGCAAAATTGCAAAATGTTCCTACTTCTCCGCGTAAGATGCGTCTGGTTGCAGACATGATCCGTGGTATGGAAGTGAACAGAGCACTTGGTGTTTTGAAATTTTCTTCAAAAGAAGCTGCTGCAAGAGTGGAAAAATTGCTTCGCTCTGCAATTGCTAACTGGGAACAGAAAAACGAACGTAAAGCGGAAAGTGGCGAGTTGTTCGTAACACAGATTTTTGTTGATGGTGGAGCTACACTCAAAAGAATGAGACCGGCACCACAGGGTAGAGGTTATAGAATTCGCAAACGTTCAAATCACGTAACATTGTTCGTTGGTGCTAAAAGTAATAACGAAGATCAAAATTAAGGTAGATGGGACAAAAAGTTAATCCAATAAGCAACCGTTTAGGAATTATCAGAGGATGGGATTCTAACTGGTATGGTGGAAATGATTACGGTGATTCTTTGCTGGAAGATAGCAAAATCCGTAAATATCTTAATGCAAGACTTGCAAAAGCAAGTGTATCAAGAATCGTAATTGAACGTACGCTGAAGCTCGTTACTATTACTGTTTGCACTGCTCGCCCGGGTATTATTATCGGTAAAGGTGGCCAAGAAGTTGATAAGTTAAAAGAGGAGTTGAAGAAGGTTACCGACAAAGATATTCAAATCAATATCTTTGAAGTGAAGAGACCGGAACTGGATGCTGTGATTGTTGCTAACAACATCGCTCGTCAGGTTGAAGGTAAAATTGCCTATCGCCGTGCCATCAAAATGGCTATCGCAAACACAATGCGTATGGGTGCTGAAGGTATCAAAATTCAGATTTCAGGACGTTTGAATGGAGCTGAAATGGCCCGTTCTGAAATGTATAAAGAAGGAAGAACTCCGTTGCACACTTTCAGAGCTGATATCGACTACTGTCATGCAGAAGCATTGACTAAAGTAGGTCTTTTAGGTATCAAAGTTTGGATTTGTAGAGGTGAAGTGTTTGGTAAGAAAGAATTGGCTCCGAACTTTACGCAAAGCAAAGAAAGTGGTCGTGGAAACAATAGTGGAAACAACGGCGGAAAGAACTTCAAAAGAAAGAAAAATAATCGCTAAACGAATTTGAATTTTAGGAAACTATGTTACAACCGAAAAAGACAAAATTCAGAAGACAACAAAAAGGCCGTCAGAAAGGTAATGCCCAGAGAGGCAACCAGCTGGCCTTTGGTTCTTTTGGCATAAAGGCTTTGGAGACTAAGTGGATTACAGGCCGTCAGATCGAAGCTGCTCGTATTGCAGTAACAAGATATATGCAACGTCAAGGACAGATCTGGATCCGTATATTCCCGGATAAACCGATCACTAGAAAACCTGCCGATGTACGTATGGGTAAAGGTAAAGGTGCTCCAGAGGGATTTGTGGCTCCTGTGACTCCAGGTAGAATCATTATTGAAGCTGAAGGAGTATCTTACGAAATCGCGAAAGAAGCATTGCGCTTAGCTGCTCAAAAGCTTCCTATTACAACGAAGTTTGTCGTAAGACGTGATTATGATATTCAAAATCAAAATGCGTAAGTGTTATGAAAATTGCAGAAATAAAAGAAATGACTACTAATGATTTAGTAGAAAGAGTAGAGGCGGAAACAGCTAATTATAACCAAATGGTTATTAATCATTCTATTTCTCCTTTGGAAAATCCTGCTCAAATCAAACAATTACGCAGGACTATTGCGCGTATGAAAACAGAATTGCGCGAAAGAGAACTTAACAATAAATGATCAGCTTGATGGAAGCAAGAAATTTAAGAAAAGAAAGAACAGGGGTTGTGTTGAGCAATAAGATGGATAAGACCATCACAGTTGCTGCCAAATTTAAGGAAAAACACCCTATATATGGTAAGTTCGTTAGTAAAACGAAGAAGTACCATGCTCACGATGAAAAGAATGAATGCAATATCGGTGATACTGTAAGCATCATGGAAACTCGTCCTTTGAGCAAGACTAAAAGATGGAGATTAGTAGAAATAATTGAAAGAGCTAAGTAATTATGATACAAGTAGAATCCAGACTTACAGTATGTGATAACAGTGGAGCGAAAGAGGCGTTGTGTATCCGCGTTTTGGGTGGCACAGGTCGTCGTTATGCTTCAGTGGGGGATGTCATTGTAGTTTCAGTGAAGAGTGTTATCCCTTCTAGTGATGTTAAAAAAGGTGCAGTATCAAAGGCTTTGATTGTACGTACAAAGAAAGAAATTCGTCGTCCTGATGGTTCTTATATACGTTTTGATGATAATGCTTGCGTGTTGTTGAATAATGCAGGTGAAATTAGAGGTAGTCGTATTTTCGGTCCTGTAGCAAGAGAACTTCGTGCTACAAACATGAAAGTTGTGTCACTTGCGCCTGAGGTACTTTAATTTGTAAAAGATTTAAGTAATGAGTAAATTACATATTAAAAAAGGCGATACAGTTTACGTAAATGCTGGCGAAGATAAGGGCAAAACTGGTCGTGTATTGAAGGTTCTTGTTAAAGAAGGACGTGCATTTGTAGAAGGTATCAATATGGTATCTAAAAGCACAAAACCGAATGCTAAGAATCCGCAAGGTGGTATCGTGAAGCAGGAAGCTTCTATCCACATTTCAAACTTGAACCCGGTTGATCCAAAAACTGGTAAAGCAACGCGTATTGGGAGAAAAAAGAGTTCGGAAGGAACTTTAGTGCGTTATTCTAAAAAATCAGGAGAGGAGATTAAGTAATGAGTAATACTGCTAGTCTTAAGAAAGAATATGCAGAGCGTATAGCACCTGCATTGAAATCACAGTTCCAGTATTCTTCTACAATGCAGGTACCCGTACTTAAGAAGATTGTTATCAATCAAGGGTTAGGTATGGCTGTTGCTGATAAGAAGATTATCGAAGTTGCAATCAATGAAATGACAGCTATCACAGGTCAGAAAGCTGTAGCTACCATTTCTCGTAAAGATATCGCAAACTTTAAGTTGCGTAAAAAAATGCCGATTGGTGTTATGGTAACTTTACGTCGTGAAAGAATGTACGAATTCCTTGAAAAATTGGTTCGTGTAGCTCTTCCTCGTATTCGTGACTTCAAAGGTATCGAAAGTAAGTTTGATGGTAAAGGTAACTATACCCTTGGTATTCAGGAACAAATCATTTTCCCTGAAATAAATATCGATAGTATTACAAGAATTCTCGGAATGAATATTACCTTTGTAACCTCTGCGGAAACAGATGAAGAAGGTTATGCTTTGCTGAAGGAATTCGGTTTACCTTTTAAAAACGCTAAAAAAGACTAATAGATATGGCAAAGGAATCAATGAAAGCACGTGAAGTAAAACGTGCTAAATTAGTAGCCAAATACGCCGAAAGAAGAGCTGCTTTGAAGCAAATCGTAAGAACAGGTGATCCTGCTGATGCTTTTGAAGCTGCACAGAAGTTGCAAGAGTTGCCAAAGAATTCTAATCCGATTCGTATGCACAACCGTTGCAAACTGACTGGACGTCCTAAAGGTTATATTCGTCAATTCGGAATTTCGAGAATTCAATTCCGTGAGATGGCATCTAACGGACTGATCCCAGGCGTAAAAAAAGCAAGCTGGTAATTATTGTTTAAATATTGTCAGGGTAGTCCTGATTAATTTAATTTATTTTTATATGACTGATCCAATAGCAGATTATTTAACGAGGTTGCGGAACGCGATTGGTGCAAAGCACAGAGTTGTTGAAGTTCCCGCTTCGAACTTGAAAAAAGAAATCACTAAGATTCTTTTTGAAAAAGGCTACATTCTTAATTATAAGTTTGTAGAAGATGGTCCTCAAGGAACTATTAAGGTTGCCTTGAAGTATGATTCTGTTAACAAAGTTAACGCAATCAAAAAGTTAGAAAGAATATCTTCTCCGGGTATGCGTAAGTATACTGGTTACAAAGATATGCCGCGTGTTATTAATGGGCTGGGTATTGCTATAATATCTACTTCCAAAGGTGTAATGACTAACAAAGAGGCTGCAGAACTGAAGATCGGTGGTGAAGTCTTGTGTTATGTATATTAATTAGGAGGAATTAGAATGTCAAGAATAGGAAAATTACCCATTAGTATCCCTGCTGGAGTGACAGTCACTCTGAAGGATAATGTGGTTACCGTAAAGGGACCCAAAGGCGAAATGAGCCAATATGTGAATCCTGCTATCAATGTTGCCATTGAAGACGGACACGTAACTTTAACAGAAAACGATAAAGAAATGCTTGATAACCCAAAGCAAAAACATGCTTTCCACGGTTTGTATCGTTCTTTGGTTCACAACATGGTTGTGGGCGTATCTGAAGGATACAAGAAGGAACTGGAACTAGTTGGTGTAGGTTATCGTGCTTCTAACCAAGGTAACATCATTGAGCTTGCTTTAGGTTATACACACAATATTTTCATTCAATTACCTGCTGAGGTAAAAGTTGAAACTAAGTCTGAAAGAAATAAGAATCCTCTTATTATATTGGAATCGTGTGACAAACAATTGCTTGGTCAAGTTTGCTCTAAAATACGTTCTTTCCGTAAGCCTGAACCATACAAGGGTAAAGGTATTAAGTTTGTTGGCGAAGTAATTCGTAGAAAGTCTGGTAAATCAGCCGGCGCTAAGTAATTCATATAAAATTAGATTATTATGACAACAAAAATAGAAAGACGAGTTAAGATCAAATATAGAGTACGCAACAAAATTTCAGGTACTACTGAATGTCCGCGTATGAGTGTATTTAGAAGTAACAAGCAAATTTATGTCCAGATTATCGATGATCTTTCTGGTAAGACACTGGCTGCCGCTTCTTCTTTAGGTTTGACTGATAAAGTTGCTAAAAAAGAACAAGCTGCTAAAGTGGGTGAAATGATTGCTAAAAAGGCTCAGGAAGCAGGTATAACTACTGTTGTTTTCGACCGTAATGGTTACTTGTATCATGGGAGAGTAAAAGAAGTAGCTGATGCTGCTCGTAACGGTGGACTTAAATTTTAATCATTATGGCAGGAGTTAATAATAGAGTTAAGATTACTAACGATATAGAACTGAAAGATAGATTAGTTGCTATTAATCGTGTTACTAAAGTTACCAAAGGTGGTAGAACTTTTAGTTTCTCTGCAATCGTTGTTGTAGGTAACGAAGAAGGTATCATTGGTTGGGGACTTGGTAAAGCAGGTGAAGTAACAGCTGCTATCGCTAAAGGTGTTGAATCAGCTAAAAAGAACCTGGTGAAAGTGCCTATTTTGAAAGGTACTGTTCCTCATGAACAATCAGCTAGATTTGGTGGTGCTGAAGTATTCATCAAACCTGCATCTCACGGAACCGGTGTTGTAGCTGGTGGTGCTATGCGTGCTGTATTGGAAAGTGTTGGTGTTACTGACGTTTTGGCTAAATCTAAAGGTTCTTCAAATCCGCACAACCTTGTTAAAGCTACAATCGAAGCTTTGAGTGAAATGCGTGATGCAAGAATGGTTGCTCAGAACAGAGGTATTAGTGTTGAAAAAGTATTTAGAGGATAAGGAGGAGATATGTCAACTATAAAGATTAAACAAGTTAAAAGTAGAATTGGTGCTCCAGCTGATCAGAAAAGAACTCTCGATGCACTGGGACTTCGTAAACTGAACCGTGTGGTTGAACACGAAAGCACTCCTTCAATTCTTGGGATGGTAGATAAAGTAAAACACTTGGTTGCCATTGTTAAGTAATTATTTGTTGAATAATAAAACGAAATTACAATATGAACTTAAGTAATTTAAAACCTGCAGAGGGATCTACTAAGACAAGAAAAAGAATTGGACGTGGAACTGGTTCTGGCTTAGGCGGTACTTCTACAAGAGGTCATAAGGGAGCTAAATCAAGATCTGGATACTCTAAGAAGATCGGTTTTGAAGGTGGTCAGATGCCTCTTCAACGTCGAGTTCCTAAATTTGGTTTCAAGAATATCAATCGTGTAGAATATAAAGCCATCAATCTGGATACTATCCAGAAACTTGCTGAAGCTAAGAGCTTGGCAAAAATTGGTGTAAACGACTTTATCGAAGCAGGATTTATATCTTCAAATCAGTTGGTAAAAGTATTGGGTAACGGAACTCTGACTAGCAAGCTGGAAGTAGAAGCTCATGCATTCTCTAAGACTGCAACTGCTGCTATTGAAGCTGCTGGTGGAACTGTAGTAAAACTCTGATTCAATGAGAAAAGCTATTGAAACATTAAAGAATATATGGAAGATTGAGGATCTGAGACAGCGGATCCTCATCACCATATTGTTTGTGGCAATTTACCGTTTCGGATCATATGTCGTATTACCGGGTATCAATCCGGCAATGCTGGCAAAATTGCACGAACAAACAAGTGAAGGCCTTTTAGCCTTGTTAAATATGTTCTCTGGAGGAGCATTTTCTAATGCCTCTATTTTTGCATTAGGAATCATGCCTTATATCTCTGCATCTATCGTAATCCAGTTGTTGGGAATCGCTGTGCCGTATTTCCAGAAGCTGCAACGCGAAGGTGAGAGCGGCAGAAGAAAAATGAATCAATATACTCGTTATTTGACGATTGCTATATTGTTAGTTCAGGCCCCTTCTTATTTGCTCAATCTTAAAATGCAGGCTGGCCCTTCCTTAAATGCTTCATTAGATTGGACTCTGTTTATGGTTACCTCTACCATTATTTTGGCAGCAGGTAGTATGTTTATTTTGTGGCTTGGTGAAAGAATTACTGATAAAGGTATTGGTAACGGTATTTCATTTATCATCTTGATTGGTATTATCGCTCGTTTCCCTGATGCTTTGTTGCAAGAAGTTGTATCAAGAGTAGCAAATAAGAGTGGTGGTTTGATCATGTTTATAATTGAAATCGTATTCTTGTTATTAGTGATTGGTGCTGCTATTCTTTTGGTACAAGGTACAAGAAAGATTCCTGTACAGTATGCAAAAAGAATTGTTGGTAACAAGCAATATGGTGGTGCTAGACAGTACATTCCTTTAAAAGTGAATGCTGCTGGTGTTATGCCTATCATTTTTGCTCAGGCAATCATGTTTATTCCAATTACGTTTATCGGTTTTTCAAATGTAAATGATGCGGGCGGTTTCTTGCATGCGTTTACAGATCATACAAGTTTCTGGTATAATTTTGTTTTTGCGGTAATGATTATATTATTTACATATTTCTATACTGCAATTACAATTAATCCGACTCAGATGGCTGAGGATATGAAGAGAAATAATGGTTTCATCCCTGGTATTAAACCGGGAAAGAAAACAGCAGAGTATATTGATGATATAATGTCTCGTATTACTTTGCCGGGTTCTTTCTTCTTGGCTTTAGTTGCTATTATGCCTGCTTTTGCCGGTATATTCGGAGTGCAAGCAGGATTTGCTCAATTCTTCGGCGGTACATCTTTGTTAATTCTTGTAGGTGTTGTTCTTGATACACTGCAACAGGTTGAAAGTCATTTGTTGATGAGACATTATGATGGTCTGTTGAAATCTGGTCGTATTAAAGGACGCGCTGGTGTAGCGGCATATTAATTCTTTAGATTAGAAATGATATTTCTTAAAACAGAAGATGAAATAGAATTGCTCCGTCAGAGTAACCTGCTTGTTGGTAAAACTCTTGCAGAGGTTGCCAAACTGGTGAAGCCTGGTGTAACTACACGTGAGTTGGATAAGGTTGCTGAAGAGTTCATTAGAGATCATGGGGCAACTCCAACTTTCAAAGGATTTCCGAATCAATATGGAGAACCATTTCCCGCATCTCTTTGTACTTCTGTTAATGAACAGGTTGTACATGGAATCCCAGGGGATATTGTACTGAAAGATGGCGATATCGTATCAGTGGATTGCGGAACTTATATGAATGGTTTTTGTGGTGATTCTGCTTATACTTTTTGTGTAGGAGAGGTGGACGAAGAAATTCGTAACTTGTTGAAGGTAACTAAAGAAGCGTTATATATTGGCATTCAGAACGCAGTGCAAGGCAAAAGAATCGGAGACATCGGGTATGCTATTCAGCAATATTGTGAGTCTCACTCTTATGGTGTAGTGCGTGAGTTTGTTGGTCATGGCATTGGTAAAGAGATGCACGAAGATCCTCAAGTGCCTAATTATGGTAAAAGAGGATATGGACCTTTGATGAAAAGAGGCCTTTGCATAGCGATAGAGCCGATGATAACATTGGGAGATCGACAAGTGATTATGGAACGTGACGGATGGACTGTGAGGACCAGAGATCGTAAATGTGCTGCACATTTTGAACATACGATAGCTGTTGGAGTTGGTGAAGCTGATATTTTGTCTTCATTCAAATTCATAGAAGAAGTTTTAGGAGATAAAGCAATATAATATGGCAAAGCAATCTGCAATAGAACAAGATGGAGTTATAGTTGAAGCATTGTCAAATGCAATGTTTCGTGTTGAATTAGAAAACGGACATGAGATTACTGCACATATTTCAGGTAAGATGCGGATGCATTACATCAAGATCTTGCCGGGAGATAAAGTGAGAGTCGAAATGTCTCCTTACGACTTATCGAAAGGAAGAATTGTGTTTAGATATAAATAAAATAAGATATGAAAGTAAGAGCATCATTAAAGAAACGCACGCCAGAATGTAAGATCGTTAGACGTAATGGCCGTTTGTATGTTATTAACAAGAAAAATCCTAAGTATAAACAACGTCAAGGATAATTTGTTATTTTTGCAAAAAAAATAATTAAGTATATGGCTATAAGAATAGTTGGTGTAGATTTACCTCAGAACAAAAGAGGTGAAATTGCGTTGACCTATGTATATGGAATAGGTCGCAGTAGTTCAGCAAAAATTTTAGATAAAGCTGGTGTAGATAAAGATCTGAAGGTTAAAGACTGGACAGATGATCAAGCTGCTAAGATTCGTGAGATTATCGGTGCAGAGTATAAAGTGGAAGGTGATCTTCGTTCTGAAATCCAATTGAACATTAAGCGATTAATGGATATTGGTTGCTATCGTGGTGTACGTCACCGTATTGGTCTGCCTGTTAGAGGTCAGAGCACTAAGAACAATGCACGTACTCGTAAAGGTAGAAAGAAAACCGTTGCTAATAAGAAAAAAGCTACTAAATAATAATTGTTGATATGGCAAAAAAAACAGTTGCAGCTAAAAAGAGAAATGTGAAAGTAGACGCTAATGGACAGTTGCATGTTCATTCATCTTTCAACAATATTATTGTTTCTCTTGCAAACAGTGAAGGGCAGATTATCTCTTGGTCATCTGCTGGTAAAATGGGATTTAGAGGTTCTAAAAAGAATACTCCTTATGCAGCTCAGATGGCTGCCCAGGATTGTGCAAAGATTGCATTTGATCTTGGCCTGAGAAAGGTAAAAGCATATGTGAAGGGTCCAGGTAACGGACGTGAGTCTGCTATTAGAACTATCCACGGTGCTGGTATCGAAGTTACTGAAATCATTGACGTGACTCCGCTTCCACATAATGGTTGTCGTCCTCCGAAAAGACGTAGAGTTTAATTTACCTTTAACTTACACAATGATCTTGATTTTGTTTTTGGATTACATTTAATTTCTCTCTGTAATCGCGGCTGCAACAAATTAAGTTCATGAATAAACAATTAAATATTTAAAAGAAATGGCTAGATATACTGGACCAAAATCGAGAATAGCCCGTAAATTCGGTGAAGGAATCTTTGGAGCTGACAAAGTTTTGTCAAAGAAGAACTATCCTCCCGGACAACATGGTAATTCAAGAAAAAGAAAAACTTCTGAATATGGTGTGCAACTTCGTGAAAAGCAGAAAGCTAAATACACCTATGGAGTTTTAGAAAAACAATTCCGCAATTTGTTTGAAAAAGCAGCTACTGCTAAAGGTATTACCGGTGAGGTACTCCTTCAATTGCTGGAAGGCCGTCTTGACAACGTAGTATTCCGTTTGGGAATTGCTCCTACACGTGCTGCTGCTCGTCAGTTGGTTAGTCACAAGCACATTACTGTAGATGGTGAAGTGGTAAACATCCCTTCATTTGCAGTAAAACCAGGACAATTGATTGGTGTTCGTGAAAGATCTAAATCTTTGGAAGTAATTGCTAATTCTCTTGCAGGTTTCAATCATAGCAAGTATGCTTGGTTGGAATGGGACGAAGCTTCTAAGGTTGGTAAAATGTTGCACATACCTGAAAGAGCAGACATTCCTGAGAACATTAAAGAACATTTGATCGTTGAATTGTATTCTAAATAATAATTAATTTCATGGCGATATTAGCATTTCAAAAACCTGATAAAGTATTAATGTTGGAGGCGGACTCCAGATTCGGTAAATTCGAATTCCGTCCGTTGGAACCGGGTTTTGGTATTACTGTAGGTAATGCATTACGCCGAATCCTTCTTTCTTCATTAGAGGGTTTTGCTATCACTACTATCAGAATCGATGGTGTGGAGCATGAATTTTCTAGTGTACCTGGAGTAAAAGAGGATGTTACCAACATTATCTTGAATCTGAAACAAGTGAGATTCAAGCAAGTAGTTGAAGAGTTCGAGAGCGAAAAAGTGAGCATCACTGTCGAGAATTCCAGTGAATTTAAAGCAGGTGACATAGGTAAGTATTTGACTGGATTTGAAGTGTTAAATCCGGAATTAGTTATTTGTCATTTAGATTCTAAGTCAACTATGCAGATTGATATTACAATTAACAAGGGCCGTGGTTATGTACCTGCTGATGAGAATCGCGAGTATTGCACGGATGTTAATGTGATTCCAATCGACTCTATTTATACACCGATACGTAATGTCAAGTATGCTGTAGAAAACTTCCGTGTAGAACAGAAGACTGACTACGAAAAGCTAGTACTTGAAATTAGTACCGACGGTTCTATACATCCGAAAGAAGCGCTGAAAGAAGCTGCAAAAATTCTGATTTATCACTTCATGTTGTTCTCTGACGAGAAGATCACGCTTGAAAGTAATGATACTGATGGCAATGAAGAGTTTGATGAAGAAGTATTGCACATGCGTCAGCTGTTGAAAACTAAACTCGTTGATATGGACTTGTCAGTTCGTGCCCTCAATTGCTTGAAGGCTGCTGACGTAGAAACTCTCGGCGACTTGGTACAATTCAACAAAACTGACCTGCTGAAATTCAGAAACTTCGGAAAGAAATCGCTTACCGAGCTTGATGATTTGCTGGAAAGTCTGAATCTGTCGTTTGGAACCGACATTTCTAAATATAAATTAGATAAAGAATAAAAAATGAGACATAATAAAAAATTCAATCATTTAGGTCGTACTGCTTCTCATAGAAGCGCTATGTTATCTAACATGGCTTGCTCTTTGATCAAGCACAAAAGAATCACTACGACTGTTGCAAAGGCGAAAGCTTTGAAAAAGTTTGTTGAGCCTTTGATTACTAAGTCTAAAGAAGATACTACGAACTCTCGTCGTGTTGTATTTAGCAACTTGCAAGATAAGATTGCAGTAACAGAATTGTTCAAAGAAATCTCTGTTAAGATTGCTGATCGTCCGGGTGGTTATACTCGTATTATCAAGACTGGTAACCGTTTGGGTGACAATGCAGAAATGTGCTTCATCGAGTTGGTTGACTACAATGAAAACATGGCTAAGGAAAAAGTTGCTAAGAAAGCTACTCGTACTCGTCGTTCGAAGAAAGCTGCTGAAGCTGCTCCTGCTGCTGTTGAAGCTCCTGCAACTGAAGCTCCTAAGGCTGAAGAACCAAAAGCTGAATCAGCTGAATAATTTTACAGTTATTCTTATAGATATAAAAAAGGCTACCTGTGAGGGTAGCCTTTTTTGTTTGTCTGCCGTTTACTAATACTAAGATACATTAAAATATATCTTAATAGAACTTTTCATAGAGAGAATCTGTTATATTTGCAGGTGAATATGGCAAAATTTGTAAAGGTAATATTGTTGCTGTTGCTGACTGTTGCTTTTCATAGCATAGCAGGCAATGTTTCTACTGCGAAAGTGGTGGATGAGCAGGAGCGTGCTATTACATATGCAATGAGACAGCATGGGGAAATCAGCGCACCGGATCTTCCTGGTAAGCCAGTGGCTGAATTGAACAACTTGCAAAGCCATCAGATATCTGTAACACGTATTCAACGTGTGCAACTTGGAGAATATTTCTTTTCTTTAAAAAATGCGCTACAATGTTGTGCTGATCGTGATAACTCACTTTCACAACACTGGGGGCGGATTTATGGTACAACAACTTCCTATTATTGCCAGCCATCAAGTGAATACTATGTATATACTTTGAGGCGTATAATTATTTAGTAGTCTATTTATTGGTATTGTTTATTTTGTGGTTACTGGTATCTTCTGTAATACCGGTGACTATATCCTTTTTATCTTTATATTTTTACTAATAATTTAAACTTTAAATATTATGGCAACTACTCAAACGATTGATGCTACTATCTTCGCATCTTCACACCCCGATATCGCAAAACGTACAAGTGTTTCAGGAGTTTTAATTTCTTCTGTAATGTTATTGGTTGGTATTTTAGCTTTTGCTTCCACTTTCGAATTGGAAGATAAGTCTTCTACGGTTAGTATGGCTTTGATGGTTCTGGGAACAGGTTTATTCCTTATGGGGATTTTCCGTCTCTTCTGGAAATCAAAAGAAGTTATTTATTTGCCAACCAAAAGTGTGGCTAAAGAGCATAGTATATTCTTTGATTTGAAACACATGGATGCTTTGAGGAATCTTGTGAATTCGGGTTCATTCTCTGCAGGTTCGAATATAAAGAGTGAGGCTAGTGGTAATATACGTATGGATGTGATACTTTCTGCTGATAAAAAGTTTGCAGCTGTACAGTTATTCCAGTTTATACCTTATACATATCAGCCAATAACATCAGTGCAGTATTTCACTGATGAACAAGCTTCAGCGGTAATAGCATTTCTGGCAAAAAGTAAAATGCAGTAAAAGTATATCTACAAAACCTGTTTAACTTTGTTTTTTCCGACACATTAAAACAGGTAGCTTGAAATTTTATATTCAGTTTGCTGCTACTAAATAAAGCAGGTTTTGGATGTTACTGCAATAGAAAACTTTGATTTTCATACAAGGAAGGGGATTAGTCGTTAATGACGGCGATCCCCATTTTCTTCATTAAAAAGCAGGCATTCATATTTTGCGCAACTCCGTTTCTCATTTGGTAAGAGAAGGTGAGTTCGTTGTTCGTAATGTCAGCTTCGAAACAGTAATTCCGGATATTTTGTGGGAAGGAGTCCACCAAAGTTCCTAGCAACAAGTCATGAGTGGCGATGATGCCATTGGTGTTCATGTGCATGAATTGTTTGATGAGGGCGAAAGAACCTTTCTGTTTATCCATAGAGTTTGTACCTTTCAATATTTCATCAAGGATGATGAAAAGTTCTTCTCCTGCTTCAAGCTTGTCTATGATTAATTTAAGTCGCTTGAGTTCGGCAAAGAAATAAGATTCGTTGTCGGCTAAGGAGTCACTGGTCCGAAGGCTAGTGACGAGGCGAGCCGGATATATTTCCATCCGCTTTGCCCAAACGGGAGCCCCTATACATGCTAGTAGATAGTTCACTCCTACAGTACGTAAATACGTGCTTTTTCCTGCCATATTGGCTCCTGTGATAATAATAAAGAAAGGACGTCTTTCAATGTCTATTCCGTTGCGTACACATTTGTTGCGATCCATTAAAGGATGCCCTAAAGCTTCAGCCTGCAGATGGAAAGATTGAGCAGCAATGGTAGGATAGATATAATCCGGATGATTATATGCGAATGTTGCCAGAGAACAATAAGCATCAATTTCTCCGATGGTTTCTATCCAGCGAGGAAGGTCGGATGCGTGGATTTCTTTCCACTTCTCGATTCGCATCACTTGGCGCAGCTCCCAGAATATTAGTCCGTTGAGTATCGTGCTTATTAGCAGATTGCTTCGTTGATCGAGCGCGTTCATCAGTTTTGAAAGCTGGCGTACTGCTTGAGAAGCGGTCTGATTCTGACTTGTAAGTTCCGTTTTTAACTTTTGCAGTATATGACTTTGCATTTCTTTCTGTTCAGTGAGAAGAATCTGGTCAGCGTATGTCGAAAGAATTTGTAGCTTTTCTCCGTAGGTCGTTTGTAGTTTAGTGATTCCTTTAGAAAAAATAGTGCTGAATAATACAAAGCCAACAAACACTCCTCCTGCAATACTGGCCGAGATAATACCTAAAATGGCTAGACCTATACATAAGAAATTAATGATCGTTACCGCTGTCGGGAGGATGCGTAGAAGTGTACGCTTCCGATAATAACTTGGACTGTTTGCCCATTCTTTGATTTCGGTGGTATCGGCAGGTTTTCCTTTATAGAGTAAGCCGAGCAAGCGGATTTGTTGGCGATATTCTAAGTCTGTGGACAATTCATGTATAGCTTCCTGGCGATGTTCAATAGCTTCTTTGTTTTCCAGATGCGCATTGAACCAGTTTGCAAGATGCAGTTTGCCAATAGGCGTTGCAGTGCGGTTGATGTATTGGAAAAGAGAATGTTCGCCAAATACGTCTAAATCAAGAGTGTAGAGATGAGATGGATTAACAAATTCTTTTCCATCATCAAAATCAGAAAAGTCATATTGCATGGCGCGTAGCTCCTGCTCATTGATTTCTATTTTCTTTTTCAGAAAGTCTTTTCGGTAGAACCAGAAATTATGGCGTTTTACCAGCCAGATGAATAAGATAAAAGGTAAGATAGCGAAAGCAGAGAGACATAGCCACCCATCAGACCAAAAGATAATGGCATTTGCTACAGCTCCTACGAATAAGATCAGGCGGAGAAGACTGATATAATAGATACGTTTCCGTGCATTCTGTAACTCCAGTTCTGTTTTCTGAATGATTTGCTGATATGTAGTAATGATCTGTTCTTGTTTTTCCATGACAAATTTAATTCTTTTCCACAAAGGTAATATAATTCATGACGGTCGGGATAAGAGCTTGTTTTTGTCGAGAGCAGATTTACTGTTTATTAACGGAAGATAGAAAGGAATAACAAGCTCATATTATGACTTGTCTGGATAATGCCTTTACTAGCTGTAAGGAATGGGGTATATAAGTTCTGTTTCCGTTTAATAAGAGTAGGGGGCATTTCCTGATAGCAGCTTTTTTTCAATATTTCTTTCCTCATTCTTGCATTTATCCGCTAAAATTTATAACTTTCCACTCGAAAAGGCGTTAGACAGGAAAGGAGGATGCTTATGAAGAAAGGATGTATCTTATGTTTGCTGATAAGCGTGATTAGCCTTCCGTTAATTGCGCAGAATATTATTTATTCCAACCTGAAAGAGTTGCTGGCTCAACATGGTGATACCACAGCCGTGTTGCGTGTAGAAAAACGTTCCAGAAATCAGATTGTATTGACAGGAGGGGCTGATTACCGGATAACGGCCGGTGATGACGAGTCGATGTGTCGACGCTTGAAGAAGCGTTGTTTTGCCGTGCGTGACGAAAAAGGATATTTATATTTGAATTGTCGTAAGTTGCGCTATAAAAAGTTACGCTTTGGAGCATGGTATGCCCCTGCCGTTCAATTGGGTAAAAATATCTATTTTTGTGCCATGCCTCTAGGTTCGGTTATCGGAGGAAACTTTGTAGAAGAGGATGACGTAAAACTGGGAGGGAATATTGGCGATGCTCTTGCCGCTTCAAGTTTGGTTACGAAACGCGTCTGTTATGAGCTAAATGGTGAAACAGGAAAAGTCGATTTTCTAGGAAAAGATAAAATGCTTCAATTATTGAAGAATTATCCGGAACTGAAACAGGCATATTTGAAAGATGATAGTCAGGAGGCGAAGCATACCTTTAAATATTTGTTGGAGTTGCGGAATAAACAAAAAAAGTAATTTTGTCGATCTCTGTTGGTATAGCAGAGAAAGAGTATGTTCATAATACAATCATGGTCATAGTGATATGATTAGGGTGCGGATTATGCAAATAACACAGAACTCATAGCTTTGATTTAATGGAAAAATCCGCTATCCATTTTAATAAAAGCCCTATTAGTCCGTTTGGATAAAAGACCTGCATTTGTATCTGTATAAAAGCATAAGAGACTCCTGACATTGCCTGTATCTTACCATTCTATTAAACAGTAAATGTAATAATGCCTTTCTGATAATAAATCTGTTATTTCTCTTGTCTTTTATCTTCTTTTTTTCTATATTGCGAAGAGTTATAAGACTGTATTGCTTACAGTTTGTAATCCTTAATTCTGTTTATTATGAGAATAACTCTTGGCAACACGCTACCTCCTTATCCGGATTTTGTAGAAGGTATCCGGAGAGCTTCCGACCGTGGTTATACACTTACCCCGGCGCAGACCATCACAGCATTAAAAAACGCTTTGCGTTATATTCCCTCCGAATGGCACGAACAACTGGCTCCTGAATTTATGGAAGAACTACGCACTCGCGGGCGGATTTACGGATACCGTTTCCGTCCTGCCGGAGACTTGAAAGCAAAGCCGATTGATGAATATCAGGGGCAATGTATTGAAGGCAAAGCCTTTCAGGTAATGATTGACAATAACCTTTGCTTCGATATAGCCTTATATCCCTACGAACTTGTTACTTATGGTGAAACCGGGCAAGTTTGCCAAAATTGGATGCAATATCGACTGATTAAGCAATATCTGGAAGAACTTACCCAGGAACAGACACTAGTTATTGAATCCGGACATCCATTGGGGCTTTTCCGCTCCCGTCCCGATGCTCCCCGCGTTATAATTACCAATTCGATGATGATCGGACAATTCGACAATCAACGTGATTGGCATATTGCCGCCCAGATGGGAGTTGCCAATTACGGACAAATGACAGCCGGAGGCTGGATGTATATCGGCCCTCAAGGCATTGTGCATGGCACTTTCAACACCCTCCTGAATGCCGGACGATTGAAACTCGGAATTCCACAAGACCAAGATTTGCGGGGGCACTTATTTATTTCTTCCGGTTTGGGAGGAATGAGTGGTGCACAACCTAAAGCAGCCGAAATAGCAGGAGCAGTCTCCATCATAGCCGAAGTAGATCGTTCACGTATTGAAACACGTTACCGCCAGGGATGGGTAGGGCATGTGACTGTAGATATCATAGAAGCATACCGGATGGCAGCTGAAGCAATGCGACGCCGTGAACCTTGTTCCATTGCCTATCATGGAAATATAGTAGACCTGCTCGAGTATGCCGAGCGTGAAAAGATTTTGATCGAACTATTATCTGATCAAACCTCCTGTCACGCCGTTTACGAAGGTGGATACTGCCCAGCCGGACTGACTTTCGAGGAACGCACACGCCTTCTTCACGAATCGCCGGAGGAATTCCGTCACTTGGTAGACATATCTTTGCACCGTCATTTCGAGGTCATCAAGAAATTGGTAGCCCGCGGAACTTATTTCTTTGATTATGGAAACTCTTTCATGAAAGCCATATACGATGCCGGAGTAAAAGAAATCTCCTATAATGGTGTTGATGAAAAAGACGGATTTATCTGGCCGAGTTATGTCGAAGATATTATGGGACCCCAACTCTTTGATTACGGCTACGGTCCGTTCAGGTGGGTCTGCTTGAGTGGTAAACACGAAGATCTGATAAAAACAGACCATGCGGCTATGGAGTGTATCGACGTCAATCGGCGCGGTCAGGATCTGGACAACTATAATTGGATACGGGATGCAGAAAAGAATCAACTCGTGGTGGGTACACAGGCACGTATTCTTTATCAGGATGCAGTTGGAAGAATGAAGATAGCCCTCCGTTTCAATGAGATGGTTCGCCGGGGTCAAGTAGGCCCTATTATGCTGGGACGAGACCACCACGATGTCAGCGGTACGGATTCTCCTTTCCGGGAGACGTCGAATATCAAAGACGGAAGTAATGTGATGGCAGATATGGCTGTGCAATGTTTTGCCGGAAATTGTGCCCGTGGAATGAGTCTGGTAGCCTTACACAATGGGGGCGGCGTCGGCATTGGCAAAGCAATCAATGGCGGTTTTGGTATGGTATGCGACGGTAGCAAACGGGTAGATGAAATACTCCGTTCGGCAATGCTTTGGGACGTAATGGGAGGAGTAGCCCGCCGTTCGTGGGCGCGTAATCCGCATGCGATGGAAACGAGTGAAGCATTTAATGAGTCCCATGCTGGAGATTATCAGATAACAATGCCGTATGTGGCGGACGAAGAATTAATAAAGAAGATAGTTCCATCTATTGTGGGAAAGTAGTCTCACAATATAAGAGAAAACATTCCCGTAATATGAGGGAATAAATTCCCACAATATATGGAATAGTTTAAACATGCAGTTATTTCGGATAAACCATGTGGCTATTTGATGTAAAACATATAGTTATTCAGTAAAGTATAACCTCTATAATAATAGATATTTGATATGAGTTGGAATAAGATTATTGAATGTGTCCCCAATTTTAGCGAGGGACGTGATTTGGAGAAAATAGATCAGATAGTAGCCCCTTTCCGTAGTAAAGCCGGAGTAAAACTGCTTGATTACAGTAATGATGAAGATCATAACCGTCTGGTTGTCACACTTGTGGGAGAGCCGGAAGCACTGTGTGAAGCAGTAGTTGAAGCCGTTGGTGTAGCTGTCCGTTTGATCAACCTGAATCGGCACACCGGGCAACATCCTCGTATGGGAGCGGTAGATGTAATTCCTTTCATCCCGATTAAGAACACCAGTATGGAAGAAGCCATCGAACTCTCTAAAAAAGTAGCAGCGAAAGTTGCGGAGCTATATAATCTTCCCGTCTTCCTGTATGAGAAGTCGGCTACTGCGCCACACCGGGAAAATCTCGCCTCCGTTCGTAAAGGCGAATTTGAAGGAATGGCCGAAAAGATCAAACTACCCGAATGGCAACCTGACTTCGGACCTGCTGAACGACATCCGACCGCAGGTACCGTAGCAATCGGAGCCCGTATGCCACTCGTAGCTTACAATATTAATCTAAGTACAGATAATCTGGAAATAGCCACTAAGATAGCGAAAAATATCCGCCATATCAATGGAGGACTTCGTTATGTAAAAGCAATGGGAGTGGAACTGAAAGAGCGAAACATTACCCAAGTATCCATTAACATGACCGACTATACCCGTACCGCACTCTACCGTGCCTTCGAATTAGTACGTATCGAAGCCCGTCGTTACGGTGTTACGATTGTAGGTAGTGAAATAATCGGCCTTGTACCGATGGAAGCTCTGATTGATACCGCTTCCTACTATCTCGGACTCGAAAACTTTACTATGCAGCAAGTTCTCGAAGCTCGTATCATGGAATAGTCAATAAGAAAATAGAATGAGTCACAATTGCTTTATGCCAAACATCATTCTAAAAGAACGTCCCATTCATATCTCCATTTATTATATGAACTAATTATGATGAACTATTTATGAGTGAAAACCTAATCATATTTAACGCCCGTATCGTAACCCCCATCGGCTTTTCCGCCCGTAAAGGAGAGGAAATGTCTCAACTGCAAATCATAGAAAACGGAACCGTGGAAGTGACCAAAGGAATCATTACCTACGTTGGTGAAAACCGTGGTGAAGACCGGGATGGTTACTACCAGCACTATTGGCATTATAACGCTCGCGGACATTGCCTTTTACCCGGTTTCGTCGACTCCCATACCCATTTTGTATTTGGCGGAGAACGTTCCGAAGAATTCTCCTGGCGTCTGAAAGGTGAAAGCTATATGTCAATCATGGAGCGGGGAGGGGGAATTGCAAGTACCGTCAAAGCCACCCGACAAATGAACTACCTTAAACTTCGTTCAGCCGCTGAAAGCTTCCTGAAGAAGATGAGCACCATGGGAGTAACCACCGTAGAAGGTAAAAGTGGCTACGGCCTGGACCGGGACACAGAATTACTACAACTAAAAGTAATGCGCAGCCTGAATAACGCCGAGCATAAACGCGTCGATATAGTCTCCACTTTCCTCGGCGCCCACGCCCTTCCCGAAGAATATGTAGGGAGAAGCGACGAATACATCGATTTCCTGATTCGTGAAATGCTTCCCCTTATCCATTCCGGTAAGTGGGCAGAATGTTGTGATGTCTTTTGTGAACAAGGCGTTTTCTCTATCGAACAATCCCGTCGCCTGCTTCAGGCAGCCAAAGAGTACGGTTTTCTGTTGAAACTCCATGCCGACGAAATCGTCTCTCTCGGCGGTGCCGAACTGGCAGCCGAACTCGGAGCACTGTCTGCCGACCATCTCCTGCATGCTTCCGATGCCGGTATCCGTGCAATGGCCGATGCCGGAGTAGTAGCCACCCTGTTACCTCTGACAGCTTTCGCCTTGAAAGAACCCTACGCGCGAGGTCGTGAAATGATTGACGCCGGTTGTGCTGTGGCACTTGCCACCGACCTGAATCCCGGCAGTTGTTTCTCCGGTTCCATCCCGCTGACCATTGCTCTGGCCTGCATCTATATGCAAATGAGCATCGAAGAAACCATCACTGCTCTCACCCTGAACGGAGCCGCCGCCCTTCAACGAGCCGACCGTATTGGAAGTATCGAAGTAGGTAAACAAGGCGATTTCGTCATTCTCAATTCCGACAACTATCATATTCTACCTTACTATATAGGCATGAATTGCGTAATCATGACTATTAAAGGCGGCATACTTTATCCCGTCGCTTAATAGTTGAAAAACTCTCATTCATTAATCACTTAAAAAACAGAATACCATGTTAGCAGATTTAACCGTAAAAGATTTCTTAGATAAAGTAGCTTGCAGTGACCCTGTGCCCGGTGGCGGTAGTATTGCCGCTTTGAATGGAGCGCTGGCTTCCTCCCTTTCTACGATGGTGGCACGGCTGACCGTAGGAAAAAAAGGATACGAAGTCAGTGAAGAAGTAATGCAGCACGCACAAACCATCACCCTCCGTTTGCTGGACGAATTTATGGCACTTATTGACAAAGATTCAGCTGCCTACAACGAAGTATTTGCCTGCTTTAAACTACCTAAAATAACCGACGAAGTGAAAGCCGCCCGAAGTGCCGCTATCCAGAAGGCAACCAAACAAGCTACCCTCGTTCCGTTGGAAGTAGCCCGTAAAGCACTGGATATGATGTCCGTTATAGCAGATGTTGCCCGTCTCGGCAACCGGAATGCCATCACAGATGCCTGTGTAGCAATGATGTCCGCCCGTACCGCCGTATTGGGAGCCTTACTGAATGTCCGTATCAACCTCGGTTCGCTCAAAGACAGAGATTTTGTCCTCCAGCTGCAAACCGAAGCCGATGCCATCGAGCAAACCGCCTGTCGGAGAGAAAAAGAATTGTTGGATGCCGTAAATCAAGACCTGCGCGTATGAGTAAGAATGTATACCATATCGGTTCCGGAGCACTGACCTTCGAAATCATCGAACGAATTATAAACGAAAACCTGAAACTGGAACTAGCTCCCGAAGCCAAGTTACGCATCCAGAAATGTCGCGACTACCTCGACCAAAAAATAGCTTCTTCCGAAGAACCATTATACGGCATAACAACAGGTTTCGGCTCTCTATGCACTAAAAATATATCTCCCGATGAATTGGGAACCCTCCAGGAGAACCTGATAAAAAGCCATGCTTGCAGCGTAGGCGAAGAAATTCGCCCTGTCATCATCAAACTGATGATGCTTCTCAAAGCCCACGCCCTCTCATTGGGACATAGCGGTGTACAAGTTATCACCGTGCAACGCATCCTCGATTTTTTCAATAATGACGTCATGCCAATTGTCTACGACCGCGGTTCCCTTGGAGCCTCCGGCGACCTGGCACCGCTCGCCAATCTTTTCCTTCCTCTGATAGGTGTCGGTGATGTCTACTATAAAGGAAAAAAGTGCGAAGCCATCAGCGTACTCGACGAGTTTGGCTGGGAACCGGTCAAACTAATGAGCAAAGAAGGGCTAGCCCTGCTGAACGGCACCCAATTTATGAGTGCCAACGGTGTGTTTGCTATGCTCAAAGCCTTCCGCCTCTCGAAAAAGGCCGACCTGATAGCTGCCCTTTCCCTCGAAGCCTTTGACGGCCGTATCGACCCGTTTATGGACTGCATCCAGCAAATCCGTCCCCATCAGGGACAGATTGAGACAGGCGAAGCCTTCCGCAAACTACTGGCAGGCAGCGAACTAATCGAACGCCACAAGGAACATGTGCAAGATCCCTATTCCTTCCGCTGCATCCCGCAAGTACATGGCGCCACCAAAGATGCCATCCGCTACGTTGCCTCCGTACTGCTGACCGAAATCAATTCCGTCACGGACAACCCCACCATCTTCCCTGATGAAGACCGGATCATCTCCGGCGGAAACTTTCACGGGCAACCGCTTGCCATCTCTTATGACTTCCTCGCCATAGCCCTGGCCGAATTGGGAAATATCTCCGAACGCCGTGTCTCCCAATTGATTATGGGACTCCGTGGACTACCTGAATTTCTCGTAGCCAACCCCGGTCTGAACTCCGGATTCATGATTCCCCAGTATGCCGCAGCCTCCATGGTCAGCCAGAATAAAATGTACTGCTATGCAGCTTCGAGCGACTCCATCGTCTCCTCCAACGGACAGGAAGAC
The DNA here is from genome assembly GCF_025147085.1 of Bacteroides sp. D2. Classification (NCBI taxonomy): domain Bacteria; kingdom Pseudomonadati; phylum Bacteroidota; class Bacteroidia; order Bacteroidales; family Bacteroidaceae; genus Bacteroides; species Bacteroides sp. D2. The sequence goes on from NZ_CP102261.1 coordinate 2,365,357, forward strand.
CATGTAAGCATGGGTGCCAATGCCGCCACCAAACTCTATAAAGTGATGGACAACCTGGAACATATCCTTGCCATCGAACTGATGAACGCCGCACAAGGCATCGACTTCCGCCGCCCGCAGAAAACCTCTCCCGTTCTTGAGCGTTTCCTCCATGCCTATCGGAAAGAAGTGCCTTTTGTAAAAGATGACATTGTGATGTACAAGGAAATACATAAAACAGTCGCCTTCCTGAAGAGGACACAGATTGAATACTGACAATAAATTGACCCTTTTTCGCTTTTCGTTAATAATGGTGACTGTTATTGCCGGGTAAGTGTCGATTCTTATCGATATTTATCCGGCATTTATTGGCTCCTATCTCTTCTATTAGCGATAAAACTTTACTTCCTATATTCCCTCCTTTTACCTTTCCTCTGTGTTTGTTCCAAATTTCCTATTAACACTTGTTTTCATTTCACTCTATTGAATGATAATAAATCCCAAATGGACTATAAATAGCTGGAAACTTAATTTGTTAATTGAGTTTTCTGTATATCTTTGTTCCGTTTTTCCTTTGGAAATGAAGAGAAAACGAAAACTGCATTTTAATAAAATAGAAAAACGGATGATGACAGAGCATGGAAAGGACGCTTCCCAACGGGTAGAGTTAAGAGAACGGATCATAACGGCGGCAACAGAAGCTTTTACTTCGAAAGGCATCAAGAGTATTACAATGGATGACATTGCAGCAGCATTAGGAATTTCCAAACGTACGCTCTACGAAGTCTTTTCGGATAAAGAATCGTTGTTGAAAGAATGCATACTGAAGGCACAGGCAGACAGAGACAAGTATTTGCAGAAAGTCTTTGAACAGTCGCACAATGTGTTGGAAGTGATACTTGCAGTCTTTCAGAAAAGCATTGAGATGTTTCATCAGACGAACAAACGCTTTTTTGAAGACATTAAGAAATATCCCAAAGTATATGAGATGATGAAGAATCGGCAGGACAGCGATTCGATGAAAACCATGTCCTTCTTCAAAACAGGAGTAGAGCAGGGCATCTTTCGTTCGGATGTAAACTTCGCTATAGTCAATTTGCTGGTACGTGAGCAATTTGATGTGCTTTTGAATACGGACATCTGTAATGAATACCCTTTCATTGAAGTGTACGAATCCATCATGTTTACTTATATACGCGGTATCTCCACCGAAAAAGGAGCAAGGGTACTGGAAGACTTTATACAAGAATATCGCAAGAACCGCATCGAAGACTAGAGCAAAAGTGAGGTTCTATTGACAAGCAATTAAGATTAAATTAGAAATTCAGTTTATGAACAAGATGAAAAGATTGACAGGTCGGAAGATCCTTCTGGTAGCTGTGGCATTCTGTGCATTTGGTTTTGCAAAGGCGCAGGACACGCAGACGGAGAAGAATACCCTAACCTTAACCTTAGACAAAGCCTTGGAAATTGCATTGGATGAGAATCCGACAATGAAAGTGGCAGCGGAAGAAATCGCCTTAAAGAAAGTTGCCAGCAAGGAAGCCTGGCAAAGTCTGTTGCCGGAGGCCAGCATTGCCGGTTCCTTAGACCATACAATTAAAGCGGCTGAAATGAAATTGAACGATATGTCGTTCAAGATGGGGCAAGACGGTTCGAACACCGCCAATGCCGGGTTGAGTATTAACCTGCCACTCTTTGTGCCGGGTGTTTACCGTGCTATGTCGATGACAAAGACGGACATTGAACTGGCAGTAGAGAAGTCACGTGCTTCCAAACTGGATCTGGTGAATCAGGTAAGCAAGGCTTATTATCAGTTAATGCTTGCACAGGATAGCTATGAAGTGCTTCAAGGCAGCTATAAACTGGCAGAAGATAATTACAATGTAGTGAATGCCAAATATCAGCAGGGAACTGTGAGCGAATATGACAAGATCAGTGCGGAAGTACAGATGCGCAGCATTAAGCCGAACCTGATTGCGGCAGCCAATGCGGTGACTTTGGCTAAATTACAGTTAAAAGTTCTGATGGGCATCACTGCCGATGTGGAGATAAAGATTAATGATAATCTGACCAACTATGAGACGACCATGTTTGCCAATCAGTTGAAAGAAGAGAATGTGAATCTGAACAACAATACCACCATGAAGCAGTTGGACTTGAACATGAAGTTGCTCGAAAAGAATGTAAAGTCTTTAAAGACGAACTTTATGCCGATTCTTTCCATGAGCTTTTCTTATCAATATCAGTCATTGTATAATCCGAATATCAATTTCTTCGATTATAACTGGAGCAACAGTTCCAGCCTGATGTTCAATATCAGCATACCTTTATATAAGGCAAGCAATTTTACGAAAGTGAAATCTGCCCGTATCCAGATGCGCCAGCTCGATTGGAATCGTATCGATACGGAAAGACAGTTGAATATGCAGATTGTCAGTTGTCGCAATAATATGAGTGCCAGCACAGAGCAGGTAGTCAGCAACAAGGAAAATGTGATGCAGGCAAAGAAAGCGGTGGTGATTGCCGAAAAACGTTATGATGTAGGTAAGGGCACAGTGCTCGAACTGAACAGTTCCCAAGTGTCACTGACACAGGCGCAACTCACCTACAATCAGTCCATATACGATTACCTGGTTGCTAAGGCAGACCTCGATCAGGTTCTGGGAAAAGAATAAAGATAGACAACTAAAAAATTACAAGTAAGGAATATGAAAAGAAGTATCCAATTGGTAGCCCTGCTGTTAACTGTGTTTATGGGCTCATGTACAGGTGGAAAAGACAAAGCTGCTGCGGAACATGTGGACGCAAAGCCTATTGTGAAGCTGGCAGACGTAAAAGCCCGCCCCGTAGATCAAATACAGGATTACACAGCAACGGTGGAAGCCGAAGTAAAGAATAATATTGCGCCTTCGTCTCCCGTACGTATCGATCAGATTTTCGTAGAAGTGGGCGACCGCGTATCCAAAGGACAGAAACTTGTGCAGATGGATGCAGCCAATCTGAAACAGACGAAGTTGCAACTCGACAATCAGGAAATAGAGTTCAACCGTATCGACGAACTATATAAAGTGGGCGGTGCGTCCAAATCAGAATGGGATGCTTCGAAGATGCAACTCGATGTGAAGAAAACCGCTTATAAGAATTTGCTGGAGAATACCTCTTTGCAAAGCCCTATCAATGGTGTAGTGACTGCACGCAACTATGATAACGGCGATATGTACAGTGGTGGAGAACCGGTTCTGGTAGTAGAGCAGATCACTCCCGTGAAACTTCTGATTAATGTGTCCGAAACCTACTTTACGAAAGTGAAGAAAGGTACGCCTGTCGACGTGAAACTCGATGTATATGGTGATGAAGTCTTTACAGGAACCATCAACCTGATTTACCCGACTATAGATGCTACTACCCGTACATTCCAGGTAGAGATCAGACTGGACAATAAAGACCAGCGCGTACGTCCGGGCATGTTTGCCCGTGCCACATTAAACTTCGGAACGGCAGAAAACGTCGTTGTTCCCGATTTGGCAATCGTTAAGCAGGCAGGTTCAGGCGACCGTTATGTATTCGTTTATAAAGACGGCAAAGTATCTTATAATAAAGTCGAATTAGGTAGACGCATGGGTACGGAGTACGAGTTGAAATCCGGTGTACCTGATAATTCACAGGTTGTAGTTGCCGGACAGTCGCGTTTGGTGAACGGTATGGAAGTAGAGGTAGAAGCTTCTTCTAAATAGAAGGTGCAAACTACCTTTCGCCTAATGCTTTAATTAATTAACCAGATTTATAAAACAACATGAGTTTATACGAAGGTGCGGTTAAGAAACCGATTATGACCTCTCTCTGCTTCCTGGCAGTAGTGATTTTTGGTCTTTTCTCTTTGTCCAAGTTACCTATCGACTTGTATCCGGACATTGACACGAATACAATCATGGTGATGACCGCTTATCCCGGTGCAAGTGCCTCGGATATAGAAAATAATGTGACTCGTCCGCTCGAAAATACGTTGAATGCGGTGAGTAACCTGAAACATATTACCTCCCGTTCTTCCGAGAATATGTCATTGATTACATTGGAGTTCGAGTTTGGTAACGATATTGACGTGCTGACCAATGATGTGCGCGATAAACTCGACATGGTAAGCTCACAGCTTCCCGATGATGTCGAGAATCCGATCATCTTCAAATTTAGTACGGACATGATTCCGATCGTGTTACTTTCCGTACAGGCCAATGAAAGCCAGTCGGCACTTTATAAGATATTGGACGACCGTGTGGTAAACCCGCTGGCACGTATTCCGGGAGTCGGAACCGTGTCTATCAGTGGTGCGCCGCAACGTGAGATTCAGGTATATTGCGACCCTAACAAACTGGAAGCCTATCATCTGACTATCGAAACAATAAGTTCCATTATCGGAGCCGAGAACAAGAACATTCCCGGTGGTAACTTCGATATTGGTAGCGAAACCTATGCACTGCGTGTAGAAGGTGAGTTTGATGATTCCCGTCAGTTGGCAGATGTAGTGGTGGGAACACACAATGGGGCGAATGTCTTTTTGCGTGATGTAGCCCGTATTGTCGATACCGTGGAAGAACGTGCACAGGAAACCTATAATAATGGGGTGCAAGGTGCTATGATTGTAGTTCAGAAACAGTCGGGAGCCAATTCGGTAGAAATCTCCAAGAAAGTGGCCGACGCGCTACCGAGGCTTCAGAAGAACCTGCCGAGCGACGTGAAGATTGGTGTCATTGTCGATACTTCGGACAACATTTTGAACACCATCGACAGTTTGACGGAAACCGTTGTTTATGCCTTGCTTTTCGTTGTCATCGTCGTGTTCCTCTTCCTGGGACGTTGGCGTGCGACGCTGATTATCTGTATCACCATTCCGCTTTCATTGATTGCCTCGTTCATTTACCTGGCGGTTAGTGGAAATACAATTAATATCATCTCGCTTTCGTCACTTTCTATCGCTATCGGTATGGTAGTGGATGACGCGATTGTGGTACTTGAAAATGTAACGACCCATATCGAGCGTGGTTCCGACCCGAAACAGGCAGCCGTGCACGGAACCAATGAGGTGGCAATCTCTGTAATTGCTTCTACATTGACCATGATTGCCGTGTTCTTCCCGTTGACGATGGTAAGCGGTATGTCCGGTGTACTTTTCAAACAGTTGGGTTGGATGATGTGTGCCATCATGTTTATTTCTACGGTCGCCGCACTATCCTTGACTCCAATGCTCTGTTCCCAATTGCTTCGTTTGCAGAAGAAGCCGTCGAAGATGTTCAAGCTCTTCTTTACTCCGATTGAGAAAGCGCTCGACGGACTCGATACTTGGTACGCGAAGATGTTGAACTGGGCTGTACGTCATCGTCCGATTGTGATTGTGGGATGTATCGTTTTCTTCGTTATCAGTTTGCTGTGTGCAAAGGGTATCGGTACAGAGTTCTTCCCGGCACAGGATAATGCCCGTATTGCCGTACAGTTGGAACTTCCAATCGGTACACGAAAAGAGATAGCGCAGGAATTATCTCAGAAGTTAACCAACCAATGGCTGACGAAGTATAAAGACATAATGAAAGTCTGTAACTATACAGTCGGTCAGGCTGACTCCGATAACACCTGGGCATCTATGCAGGACAACGGCTCACATATTATCTCGTTCAACATCAGTTTGGTAGACCCGGGCGATCGTAACGTTTCTTTGGAAACAGTCTGTGATGAGATGCGTGAAGATTTGAAAGCCTATCCCGAATTCAGTAAGGCGCAAGTAATTCTCGGAGGTAGTAATACAGGTATGTCCGCACAAGCAAGTGCCGACTTTGAGGTTTATGGATACGATATGACAGTAACCGATAGCGTGGCAGCCCGCCTGAAACGTGAATTGTTGAAAGTGAAAGGCGTGACCGAGGTAAATATCAGCCGTAGTGACTACCAGCCTGAATATCAGGTAGACTTCGACCGTGAGAAACTGGCCATGCATGGCTTGAATCTTTCAACTGCCGGTAACTACCTGCGCAACCGTGTCAATGGTGCGGTAGCATCTAAATATCGTGAAGACGGAGATGAATATGATATCAAAGTGCGTTACGCACCTGAATTCCGTACAAGTCTGGAAAGTCTGGAAAATATCCTCATTTATAATGCACAAGGACAATCCGTTCGTGTGAAAGATGTCGGAAAGGTAGTCGAACGTTTTGCACCTCCTACCATCGAACGTAAAGACCGTGAACGTATCGTGACCGTTTCCGCTGTAATCTCCGGAGCTCCGCTGGGCGACGTAGTGGCTGCCGGAAATAAGGTGATAGATAAAATGGATCTTCCGGGAGAAGTCACTATCCAGATTTCCGGTTCGTACGAAGACCAGCAGGATTCATTCCGCGATTTGGGAACACTTGCCATCCTGATTGTCATTCTCGTATTTATCGTGATGGCAGCACAGTTCGAGTCACTGACTTATCCGTTCATTATCATGTTCTCCCTGCCGTTTGCATTTAGCGGTGTCTTGATGGCATTGTTCTTCACAGGCAGTACATTGAGTGTCATGAGTTTGTTGGGAGGTATCATGTTGATTGGTATTGTGGTAAAGAATGGTATTGTGCTTATCGACTACATTACCCTCTGTCGAGAGCGTGGACTGGCGGTTATCAATTCAGTAGTGACATCTGGTAAGAGCCGTCTCCGTCCGGTATTGATGACTACGGCTACCACTGTTCTCGGTATGATTCCGATGGCTATCGGTGGCGGTCAGGGTTCTGAAATGTGGAGCCCGATGGCGATTGCCGTAATCGGTGGTCTGACGGTATCTACTATCTTGACATTGATTTTGATCCCTACTTTGTACTGTGTATTTGCAGGAACAGGAATCAAGAATCGTCGTCGTAAACTTCGCCATCAACGCGAATTGGATGTTTACTTCCAGGAGAATAAAGACAGTATTATAAAGAAATAATAGAAAAGAAATATGAAATCAGTATTGATAACATTCGACCAGGCTTATTACGAACGAATCATGGCATTGCTCGACCGTTTGGGTTGTCGTGGTTTTACCTACCTCGAAAAAGTACAGGGACGTGGCTCGAAGACAGGCGATCCGCATTTCGGAAGCCATGCCTGGCCAAGTATGTGCTCGGCTATCCTGACAGTAGTAGACGACAGCAAAGTCGATCCGTTGTTGGACACCTTGCATAAAATGGACCTGGAAACACAACAATTAGGCTTGCGCGCATTTGTGTGGAACATTGAACGGACCATTTAAAAACGATCCGGTAGATAAATAAAAAGGAAAGGAGAATCTAATAAATAATGTAGATTCTCCTTTCTTTTTGTGGCTTTTGTCTATCTTTGCGGTCGTTTTGGATTTTAGGAACATTATGGAGATAATAAAGAATTATTTGAAATATTCGTTGTGGTTCGTACTGATTGTATTTGCAGCCTTACTCGGGCTTCATTGGCTTCCAGTATTGACTATTGACGGACACACGATGAGGCGTGTAGACCTTTTGAGCGATCTTCGTTACCCCGAATCGGAGACTGCTGCAGCTGATTCGGACAGCATCCCTTTGCCTCCTGTTGTAAAACCGGCTTTTGTAGATACCTGCCGCGCAGGCATGACCTGCATTGAAGATTACAGCGATTCCACCCTCCGAGGAATGACTCCTTTCTACGAAGCACTCAACCGCGTCTCTTCCACTGACTCTGATGACAAACAGGTACGCATTGCCGTATTCGGAGACTCCTTTATCGAAGCGGATATATTTACAGCCGACTTGCGCGAAATGCTTCAGAAACAATTCGGCGGTTGCGGTGTAGGTTTTGTTACCATCACTTCCATGACAAGCGGTTACCGTCCTACGGTACGGCATACATTTGGCGGATGGTCCAGCCATGCAGTAACAGACAGTATCTATTTCGATAAGAAGAAACAAGGCATTTCCGGACACTATTTTGTCCCCCGGAACGGAGCTTATGTAGAACTACGCGGACAAAATAAATACGCCTCCCTGCTCGATACTTGCCAACGTGCTTCTATCTTCTTCTATAATAAAGATTCCGTTCTTCTTTCTGCCCGTGTGAACAAAGGAGAAAACAAGAATTACTCTTTAGGCCCTTCTGATGGATTACAACAAGTTCAGGTGGACGGACGCATCGGTTCTATCCGTTGGACAGTAGATCGTGCAGACTCTACCCTGTTCTATGGCTTGGCAATGGATGGAAAGAAAGGAATCATTCTCGATAACTTCTCGTTGCGTGGCAGTTCCGGTCTTTCCCTGCGCGGTATTCCGGTACAAACGTTGAAGCAGTTTAACCGCCAGCGTCCTTACGACCTGATTATCCTCGAATATGGCTTGAATGTAGCTACCGAACGGGGACGCAATTATGATAATTACCAGAAGGGATTGATTACAGCTATCGAGCATCTGAAAGAATGTTTCCCACAAGCGGGAATCCTGTTATTGAGCGTTGGCGACCGTGATTATAAGAACGAAAACGGCGAACTCCGTACCATGCCCGGTGTCAAGAATCTGATTCGTTATCAGCAGAACATTGCTGCTGAAAGCGGCATTGCATTCTGGAATATGTTTGAAGCAATGGGCGGAGAGGGCAGTATGGCAAAACTCGTCCATGCCAAACCCTCTATGGCAAACTACGATTATACGCATATAAACTTCCGTGGCGGTAAGCATTTGGCAGGATTGCTTTATGAAACCATGATCTATGGTAAGGAACAATACGACAGGAGGCGTGCTTATGAGAAAGAGTAACCTGCTGTCCATCTTTATTCTCATTCTCGCCGGTATGTTGAGTGTCCCTTGTTTTCTTACAGAAACAATCGCGCAAGACCGTATGCCTGTATGCTCTCCATTGGGAAAGACTGCAAAGCGGATAAAGCCTTTACGGGAAATGAACTGGGCGAATGATACGATCAACGTACAAGTAGCCTTCCCTGCTGCTTTTCGCGAAACCGGACGGAATGAGATTATTGACAGCATTGCTCTGCTGGCTCCCGTCTTTGAACATCTCCGCCAGGTACGTGCCGGACTCTCCGAAGATACAGTCCGCATCGTTCATATTGGCGATAGCCACGTGCGTGGACATATCTATCCCCAAACCACCGGTGCCCGTTTGGCAGAAACCTTTGGTGCCATTTCTTATATTGATAAAGGCGTCAACGGAGCTACTTGCCTAACATTTACCCATCCGGATCGTATTGCCGAAATCGCTGCCTTGAAACCCGAATTGCTGATTCTCTCTTTCGGAACCAATGAAAGCCATAACCGGCGTTATAATATAAATGTGCACTACAATCAGATGGATGAACTTGTGAAACTGTTGCGCGACAGTCTTCCTAACATCCCCATTCTTCTGACTACCCCTCCCGGTTCCTATGAAAGTTTCCGGCAACGGAGGCGTAGACGCACGTATGCCATCAATCCCCGTACGGCAACAGCAGCGGAAACCATCCACCGTTATGCAAAAGACCATCGCCTGCTCGTGTGGGATATGTATGATGTAGTCGGAGGGAAGCGTCGTGCCTGCACCAACTGGACGGAGGCAAACCTGATGCGTCCCGATCATGTACATTATTTACCTGAAGGATACATCCTGCAAGGAAATTTATTATACCAAGCACTTATACAAGCATATAATGACTATGTTTCCCATTGATATAGATTTCAGTAGACTGAAAGAGGTACTTACCTACGATCCGCAAGCCCCGATGATATTTAGCAGCGGTATCTTCCTTTGGCTGTTCGCTGCTTTCATGGTAGTGTATGTGTTGTTACAACGTAAATACACTGCCCGTATCTTGTTTGTCACCCTCTTTTCCTATTATTTCTACTACAAGAGTAGCGGCACATACTTCTTTCTGCTTGCTATAGTCACCGTTGCCGACTTCTTTCTTGCACAGCTAATGGATCGTGCAGAGGGGTATTGGAAACGTAAAGGATTAGTAGTTTTGAGTCTGAGTATCAATCTGGGACTTCTTGTCTATTTCAAATATACCAATTTCCTGGGTGGGGTGATAGCATCATTGATGGGAGGAGAGTTTACCGCTCTTGATATATTCCTGCCGGTCGGTATCTCCTTCTTTACTTTCCAGTCGCTAAGCTACACCATCGACGTTTACCGGAGGGACATAAAGCCATTGACGAATCTTTTGGACTACGCTTTCTACGTATCTTTCTTCCCCCAGTTGGTGGCGGGACCTATCGTGCGTGCCCGCGACTTTATCCCGCAAATCCGGAAACCTCTCTTTGTTTCGCAGGAGATGTTCGGCCGCGGAATCTTTCTGATCGTATCCGGTCTTTTCAAGAAAGCCATTATCTCCGACTATATCAGCATCAACTTTGTAGAACGTATTTTTGATAATCCTACTCTCTATTCGGGTGTTGAGAATCTGATGGGAGTGTATGGTTATGCTTTACAGATTTACTGCGACTTTTCTGGATATAGTGACATGGCTATCGGTATCGCTTTATTGTTGGGCTTTCATTTCAATCTCAACTTTAATTCTCCTTATAAGTCTGCCTCCATTACCGAATTCTGGCGTCGTTGGCACATCTCTTTGTCCAGTTGGCTGCGGGATTATCTGTATATTTCTTTAGGAGGAAACCGAAAAGGTAAGTTCCGGCAATATCTGAATCTTATCATTACCATGTTTCTGGGTGGATTGTGGCATGGAGCATCTTGGAACTTTGTTCTTTGGGGAACCTTCCATGGTGTTGCTTTAGCATTGCATAAAATGTGGATGACCATCACCGGACGTAAGAAAGGAGAACAAAGTCATGGTTGGCGGCGTGTGTTCGGAGTGATTATTACTTTCCATTTTGTCTGCTTCTGCTGGATTTTCTTCCGTAATGCCGATTTTCAGAACTCAATGGATATGCTGGGACAGATATTCACTACTTTCCGTCCGCAACTGTTCCCACAGTTACTTGAAGGATATTGGAAAGTATTCGCATTAATGTTGCTCGGCTTCCTACTTCATTTTGCTCCCGATAGTTGGGAAAATGCAGCTTGCCGGGGAGTGACCCGTTTACCGTTCGTAGGAAAAGCAGTATTGATGGTAGCTTTGATTTACCTTGTTATTCAGATGAAGAGTTCGGAGATTCAGCCGTTTATCTATTTCCAGTTCTGATCCACCTTCTTTTTAATATCCGGTTGAAGCCGTAATTGGAATATTTTTCCTTTCTTTGTGAAAGGAAAATATAAACATTCTGTTTTATGGAAAACTCTTTCAGTTATCAGCCGGCAGCTGATCGTTACGAACAGATGCCTTATACATATTGTGGCAAGAGTGGCTTGCAGTTACCTCTAATCTCTTTGGGGTTGTGGCATAATTTCGGTAGTGTGGACAATTTCAATGTAGCAACCGACATGATTAAGTATGCTTTCGATCACGGTGTTACTCATTTCGACTTGGCAAATAATTACGGTCCTGCTCCCGGAAGTGCGGAAGTAAATTTCGGACGAATTTTGAAAGAGAACTTTCAAGGCTACCGGGATGAAATGATTATCTCCTCCAAAGCCGGTCATGACATGTGGGCAGGCCCTTATGGCGGAAATAGCTCTCGTAAAAATCTGATGGCGAGCATTGACCAAAGTCTCCGCCGGACAGGTTTGGAGTATTTTGATATCTTTTATAGTCATCGTTATGACGGAGTCACTCCAGTTGAAGAAACCATCCAGACATTGATTGATATTGTGAAGCAAGGGAAAGCATTGTATATCGGAATTTCTAAATATCCTCCCGAACAAGCCCGTGTTGCCTATGAGATGATGGCAAAAGCCGGTGTTCCCTGTCTTATCAGCCAATATCGGTATAGTATGTTCGATCGTGTGGTTGAGGCTGAATCACTTCCTTTAGCAGCAGAGTACGGTTCCGGTTTCATAGCTTTCTCTCCTTTGGCACAAGGATTATTGACCGATAAATACCTGAACGGCATCCCGGAAGGTTCCCGTGCTGCCCGTTCTTCGGGTTTTCTTCAACAATCTCAAGTGACGCATGAAAAGGTAGAAGCTGCCCGTCAATTAAATGAAATAGCCCGCCGCCGTGAGCAAACGCTGGCTGAAATGGCTTTGGCATGGGTGCTGAAAGACGAAAGAATGACATCGGTGATTGTAGGTGCAAGTTCTGTTAATCAGTTGGCCGACAATTTGAAAGCGCTGGAACATTTAGAGTTCACGACAGACGAGTTGAAAGAGATAGAACAGATACTGTGTATGCACGGAAAGTAGTAGAATTTTTCTTAGGTAGAAATCATTGTAATAATAGATCTTTATTATAATGATCTTGTTACAGCTAGTTTTCGGAAAGGAATGCTTGAATGGCACTTCTTTCCGAAAATTAGTTTTTCTCTTTTTCAGAAAAGAGAGAAAGATGAATTATATTATGTATTATTCATTTTTTGAACATTTAGGATAGACGTATTGTTTGGATACCTCTAACATTAAACTGCTAAACGGATAGCGATGCGATTATGAAATCAATTAAAATAAATTTGAGAGAATCGGATATTAAATTTCATGAAGGTTCTCGCTATATTCAAATCATTCTTGACACTGAAGAACTCATTGGAGGATATAAGGTGGCTCAACTAGAATATAGCTTTTTCTCTCTATTGAAAGAACGGATTATTTATTTAAAAAAGGAGAGTAAAAAAAGTACGGCTTCCAACTATCAATGTGCTTTTAGATCTTTCAAACAATTTCGTCAGAATGAAGATGTATGTTTGAGTGAGATAACTAGTGCTATGATGAAAGAATATGAGAACTATCTGAAAAAGAAAAATATCTGTTTGAATACGATTTCTTTTTATATGAGGACACTCCGTGCCGCATATAATTATGGTGTGGATGAGATGGAATTACTTTCCGAGAATAGGAAACCTTTCAGGAAAGTATTTACAGGTGAAGAAAAGACGATAAAGCGGGCTGTGAAAGAGAATGTGATTCAAGAGTTACTATCCTTGAACTTGACTCATGAACCAATTTTAGAACTTGCACGAGATATGTTCATGTTCAGTATTTATATGCGCGGAATGCCTTTTGTTGATATTGCTCATCTGCGGAAAGACAATATGATTAATAATAATATGTCTTATCAGAGGCAGAAAACAGACCAGCGGTTATTGGTTCGTATTATGTCCTGTGCACAGGATATTATAGATAAGTATAGTATGGTTATGCGTAGCTCAGAATACTTGTTTCCTCTTCTTTATAATCCCCGGCGCGAAAAAAATACCACCTATGAAACTGCACTTAGGATACACAACAGGAGATTGAGAACTTTGTCGGAACGTTTGGGGCTCAAAACTCCCCTTAGCTCGTATGTAGCACGGCATACTTGGGCAACTTTAGCTAAATGGAGTGGAATTCCTGATGCGATTATCAGTGAGGCGATGGGGCACACCTCATGTGAAACAACTAAGATTTATTTGGATTCATTTAATGAAGATGTGGTGGATAAAGCCAATAAAACAGTTGTTTCGGTCCTTTCCGGAAGAAATAAATTGATTGTAGACGAGTAAAAACAACTTTTATTTTGAAATGAATTTATTTTTTCACTATATTTGTTCCGCCTCTTGTAAAGAGGCGGACTTTTTATATTTGTTTTTCTTATTAAACTTTCGGGGGCAAAGTTAAAGCATATTAATGGTAATCATCTTACAAAAAAATTGCAAAGTTCTTCGATTAAATTACAAAATTCAATATTCATAAGCGAATGCCATTTTTTTATGATCCTTCCTTGAAGCTCGTACAGTTTTTAAGCTCTTGTTGTCGTAGTTCGGATGGAGATTTGCCATACTGCTGTTTGCAAAATGTGGCAAGATAGGCTGTAGACGAAAAGTCGTGTTCTACGGCTATACACTCTAAAGTCTTGTTAGTTACCCGTATGTCCCTTAGCACTCTTTCTGCTTTTCTTGTAGCAATCCATTTGTGGGTGGATACTTCGAATGCTTCTTTAAAACGCCGATTGAAAGTGGCAACTGTCATGTTAGCCAATTCGGCAAATTCTTTAATGCTATTAACCTGGGGATAATTGGTGAATACAAAATCTTTGAAGTCCAGATCTTTGCCTGCTATTGGAAAGAAAAATGAAGTAAGTTCTTTCTTGCTGTAATAACCTCTGAAAAGAATAAAGAGTTCCTGTTTCTTCAAGTTATGAAAATGGGTACAACCTAAACCATCATACAAGTAGTTTTTTAATAATATGAGAAATTCATGAAGTCTTTCTCTAATTGGTAAGATAGTGAAGTCGTATGTGAAACCTTCGGGAATATCATTGGTTAAGTTTTCTAAGGAGTATTTATTACAAAATTGAATATCCTGAATAAATGCACAACTTATTATTACGCTCTTTTTAAGAGCACGTCCATAGAAACAACAGTTTTTGGGCAGTAGTACCATTTCACCTGCTTTGATGAGTCGGTTTTGAAAAGAATTACAATTCATATATAATTCTCCCTCCAGAATAAACAGAATAATAGATTTGTTAATCTCCTCACTGACTGTATTATTAGTCTCGTTTACTTCAAAAACCTTGAACACGGATAGTTCGACTGTACTATAGTGATAGCATGTTTTGTGTTCGTCTTCATAAAATATTCCCATAGTTGTTTTGATTGTTTGAGTGATAAAATTTCCCGTTATAAAAAGTCCGCCTCTTTACAAGAGGCAGACTTTCATGATAAAAATCTGAATGGATGCAAAAAGATGTTTCATGAATTTCAGATTCTAAATGATTATAGAACAGTATTATGCAAACAATACAAGTTTAATAAATAACAAATGAAACAAAGTCTTTTATTTATATTATTGGTATCGGGGCTGTTTCCCGTTTTATTTGCTCAGAATGTAGCAGTGAAAACGAACGGCCTTTATTGGTTGACGATGACACCGAATGCTGGAATAGAGTTTGCTCTAAATAAGAAAGTAACACTCGATTTGTCTGCAGCTTATAACCCTTGGACTTTTAAGGCCGACAAGAAGATGCGTTTTTGGTTTGTGCAACCGGAAGCAAAGTATTGGTTCTGCGAAAAGTTTGAAGGGCATTTTGTAGGACTGCATCTTCACGGAGCACAATACTTCGGTGGTTTTAAAGAGAAACGCTATGACGGTTATCTGCTTGGTGGTGGACTTACGTATGGCTACGACTGGATTTTGTCTCCTCATTGGAATCTTGAAGCATCTATCGGTATCGGTTATGCCCACCTCTGGTATAAAGAAAGTGATCGTATTCCTTGTCTTAAATGTTACGAAAACAAGCATAAAAATTACGTTGGTCCTACCAAAGCAACCCTTTCTCTGATTTACATCTTCTAATAGAATGAATGTTATGAAACAAAGTTTGCAATATATAAGCCTAGTTACCATCATGATGAGTGTACTGGTAGGCTGTTCTACTTCGAATAAACAAGTAGGGAAAGTAGTGACAACTACTCCGGCGCCTAACGTATTGACTCCTGATACAGCCAATCAAGTGAATTTAGATTTATTGTTCCATATACCTGCCCGTTATTTATCGGAAAGGAGTCGTCTGGTCATCACACCACAACTCGTCAGAAATGATACAGTGCAGGACGAATATACTCCGTTGGTAGTAGATGCTCCTATATATAATAAGAAAATCAATCGTAAAAAAGTATTAGACGACTATCTGGATCCGTATGAAAAGGAGGCGATGAAAGCAGATAAAGTTTCTCACTCCTTTGAACTCCCTTATAAGGAAACCGTGCAACTGCCGGTAGGAACGGAAGAGGGACGCTTTGTTGCTGTGATTTCTGCTGATGGTTGTGGACAATGTACAGGTATTGACACCATTGATATTGCTGTTATCAGCAATCCGATTACTCTGTTGCCAGATGTAAAAGAATCGCTGGAATTGTCATGGATAGAACCGGAATTTGTTGTTCGTCCGAAAATATTGCAAGGGAAAGGCATAGCTAATCTGCAATTTGTTATCGACAAATTCGACATCAATCTTTCCATGGGCAATAATCGTGTAGAGTTGGAAAAGATGGTTCGCACTCTTGCTCCAATCATGAAAGACACTCTGGCCACTGTGACTTCGCTTACTATTACAGGTATGGCTTCTGCCGACGGTCCACTTGCTTACAACACAACATTGGCACGTAACCGTGCCACAGCTGCCAAACAATGGCTGGCAGGGGAACTGGAGAATGGTGCTGGTATACAGCGTCTGATAACTGTCAGTTCGCGTCCTGAGGGATGGGAACCCGTACTTGCTGCGATGATTGCCGATGGTAATCCCGATTCTGTGGCTGTAAAAGAGATACTCAATAAGTATAATACAGGCAATGATGATGTGCAGGAGCGCTATATTCGTCGTCTTCCATGTTGGAATAGAATCAAAAGCAGCTATTTGCAGAAAGAACGTAAAGTAGAATATGTATATACTTATGTTATGAAAAGTTTTACTGGCGATGATGAACTTCTGGATATGTATCGGAAGCGGCCTGATGCTTTTAATGAAGAGGAATTTTTGCGGGTGGCTACTCTTATGAAATCACACAATGAGAAAGTAGAAGTATATCAGACGATTTTGAAATACTTCCCGCAATCTCAAATCGCTGCCAATAATTTAGCGGTATTGTATTTGCGAGAAGGAAGGACGGAAAAAGCACAGGAAATATTATCAGGGTTATCCCAGTATTCACCGGAGGTGTTTAACTCTCTTGCTGCCAGCTATGTATATGCAAACAATTATGAGAAAGCTATAGAACTACTACAGGATGTGGATCTTCCCGAAGCACGTTATAATCTGGGATTGATTAAAGCGAAGAAACGTTATCTGAATGAGGCCTATGAATTGCTCCGCCCATTTGCAGATTTGAATAGTGCTATTGTAGCTTTGAGTATCAACAAAAATGTGGAAGCAAAATCCATTCTTTCAATTTTGAAAGATACTCGTCCGGTGGCTGAGTATGCTCGTTCGCTTACAGCTGTTCGTTTGTATGAAGATGCTGTTTTCTATGAACATATTGCCAATGCTTGCAATGACATGAAATTGCGTGAACGTGCTGTGAGCGAACCGGACTTCCACCGTTTTCATGCGGATGAATCGTTCCGGACATTGATAAAGTAAACCAAAGATGAAATAAAGAAAATGAAAAAGATAACATACATCCTATTATTGGCTACGTCTTTCAGCTTAGGTTCGTGCATACGGGATAAGGTGGAACCTTGTCCTCCCTTGCAGGTAAATATCGTTGTAAAGGACAAGAACTATTTCAATGTAGATAAAGTGCAATGGGAGGAACGAAAGAATGAGAACCTCGCTTTTGGGGAGTATGTACCAACGCTTTATTATACTCTGCGAGATGCTATTACGGGTAAGGTAGTGGAGGAACAGGGAGTATTTGATGTCGTAGGAAACGGAACAACCTTTCCTGTTACTTTTTGTGACTGCATTCCTCATGGAAAGTATGTGCTGACCGTATGGGGAGGGTTGAAAGATAATACTCCATTAGGAGATAATTCTCTAACGGCTGTGTTGCATGCCGAAAACAAGGAGGGCACCGATGTATATATGACGAATGACACGCTGATATATGATGCCTGGAATTACAATTATACGGTGGATATAGAGCGTGCCAAAGGTAAGTTGATTATTGAAGTAGAGGATTTGCCGGATTACGTAAACTACTCCGATAAGACAATAGGAGGTTTATACAAGAATCTGAATTCCGATTTTAAATACTCGGAGGCAACATCTGTCTATTCTCAGAATGAATGGGAGCCGAGCTCTGATATTGTGATAAAGACTTTATTGGCTCCGTCTCAAGTGGAAAAAGGTTCGGTAGTACATCTGAATTTCTACGATTGGGCAGACCGGACAATGCCTGCGTTGACACCTAGAGATGTGGAGGTGACAATAAAACGGAATGAATTGACAGTATTGAAATATGTATATGTGGATGGGAAAAAAGATTTCTTTATTTACATACTGGTAAACGATGAATGGGAGATGCTTCATAATATGAACATTGACTAGATTAATAATTATTCAACTTTAAAAAATTACAGAAATGAAAAAGAGTTATTTGATGGTAGCGGTAACAGCAAGCATGCTTGCATTTACTGCGTGTAGCAATGATGAAGAAGCTACAAAAATGAATGAAGACAGTACGACGCAAACTTTGATTGTACAGGTCGCAAGTGCTGGCGATGGATTGACTACACGTGCCGGACGTCCGTTGTACAGCTCGGCAGCTGCACAGGATATTGACAATGTGAAAGTGGTTGTTTATGCCGCAGGCGGTAAGATTGCTTATGAAAAGAATCTGGACGATTGGAAAACGATTAGTAAAGCGTACACTACTAATGGGCATGGTCTGCAATATACTTTGACATTGAAGGGTGCTGACAAACTGGTTGCAGGTACTTACACAGTTTTGGCTGTAGGATATGCAAATAGTAGTGATTATACTTATAGTCCACTTCTGACTAGTTTGGCGAAAGACGCGTCGTATACTGCTCCTATTACAGCAACAATTGGTACTGGCAAAGAGGTGGAAGAAGTATTTGCCGGTGAAGCTGCTTTGACAGTTCCAGCAGATAATGACCAAGCTTTCAATGCTCCGGTAACTCTTCACCGTCAGGTAGCGGGTGGTTTCGGTTATTTTAAGAATATCCCCGCAGCAGTAGACGGAAATACAGCAAAAACTTTACGCTTGGTGGCAAGTGCTAAAAATACAGCAGTAGAATTTAAAAATTTCAATGGTACCTTTACCGAAGCACCTAATGGCGTTCAGTATATTGTGAATGGTACAACTCCTGCTGCTGAAGAAGCTGGTGTTTCATTTTCAGATGCAACAACTAAGGGCTATGTTGTATATTCTATTGATTTGAGTACCTGGTTCCCTAATGGTGATACTGATAATAATGGCATCTTGAACAATAGTGATAATGACTGGGTGAATCCTACTGCAGGTCTTAATGTAGTGAAAGGTTCGGTATTTGCTGGAAAATTCATTATTCCGTTTGGATATGTAGATGGAAAGAATACAATGGAACTTCAATTATTGGCAGGTGATGGTAGTATTATCAAGCATTGGACAGTGAAAGTTCCGGCTGTGGCTCCTGATGTGACTGCTCCCCAAGTTAAAGATCAGTCTGTAAATGTTTATAATGTTGTTCGTAACCACATGTATAATATCGGTGTGAAAGTTGCAAATCCTACAGACCCTACAGAACCGGAAGAAAAACCTGATGTTGAAGTACCGGAAGATCTTTCAAAAGGTCAGGATCTTATTCTGAAAGTAAATGATAACTGGGAACTTATTCACCAGATGGAATTGGAATAATCATCTCCAAGAGACGTACCCCTTGCGTCTCTTTTCCCCACTCCGAAGTTTCCCAAAGCGTTTCGTTTTGGGAAACTCTCCGGAGTTTTGAAAATCCCTTAAAGATTTTTACTATTTAATTTTGATATAAAAGATATATAGAGATGAGAACGATACATTACTTGCTAACCTTTATTATTCTTCTGTCTGTTTTTTCTTGCCAGGATGAAGATATCCTGCCGGTGCAGAATAATGAAATACCGCCTTTCACAAATTCTACGACTCGTGCTATTGGCATAACCTCAGGACTCACACAAGATGCAAACGGCTATTGGGTGGCAAGTCGTCGCATTCCTTTGGTAGGCAAAGGGCGTATCGTTGATAATATTTCAGATGCTTTGGTCAGTGTACTCGGTTGGAAAGAGAATGTTGCCAATATGGTGGATATTGACATTGCTAACTCCACTTCGTTTGCAGGAGTAGCTAATGTGGATGCTGTTGCCAATCAGATTGCTTCTGTTCGTGATATGACCCGCACTTATGCAGGCGGACAGCCGGCCGGATTTGTTTATAAGGTAGATAATACCGGACTACTGACATTAAATGTATTGAAGGGTTTCTGGATTGAGACCCGCTTGAAAGGAGTGCTTCAAGAAACAAAAGGAGGTAATACTTCAGCTACCACACTTGAATTGAATTTGCTGAGCGCAGCAAATGACAATGGGAAACAGGCATTGTCCATTTCGACTTCATTTAGTAAGCCGTTTGACGAAATCAGAATAGGTATGAGGGGAATTTCAGCGGAAGTTCTTAAAGCATTGAGCCTGTATTATGCTTTTGTGGGCGATAATCCCATGCAGCCCTGTACCACTGATAATACGACCTATTTCCCCAATGGTGTGGAAATACATAAAAACGGATTGTTTGACTTGGGCTGGACTAGCCTGTTAAACCCCGATAAAATTATTAATGCCGACCTGACAGACGGAGCAGGTTTCGGCACAGTGGCCGGATTACTATCTGATCCTCACGTAACCGTTAATTTTAAGAAAGAAATACCGGCGGGTACCGAAGTGGGCTATTGCTTCACGGATGCAACCATATTGGACTTGAGTCTACTCACCGGCACGGTGCTCGAAACCTATGATGCTGATAACAATAAAGTGGATGCAGTTGAGATAACCTCTCTTCTGGGGTTATCCGCCATAGGAGGAGGACAAAAGTAGGTGAGTCTGATAACGTCGGCTCCCTGTACACAAGTCAGAATTAAATTCACAGGAGCAAATATCAATCTGGGAGCAACAGTGGTCAATTACGCTTTTGTGCGTGAGCCGGTAGAGGTGGATGCTTCCAGCTTTCTGTCTTTGAGTAACACTACTATCACAGGCAATACTTATCAGTTCCCGTCCTCCAAACTAGGCACCATGAGTTGTACTTTGCTGGATTTCCCGGCTGGAGCTACCCCGACCATAATAGAAAATAACAGAATCACCGGAATGACGGTGGATGGAGATTATACGGTACTGGTGACCTATACGGCAGAAGATGGTAACACCTATACCCAGACAGTGGTCATTACCCGTAAGACTCAGGGAATGACAGGTGAGGGCTGTAATACCTTAATTACCGCAACCGGAGATAAAGTGAAAGTTTCCAATCCTTCGGGAGGAGGAAGTCTGATAAGCATAAGTGACATAGACGGAGTCGAAAATATAGTAGATGAAAATCCGGATAATTATGCTACTTATACGAAAGGAATCACAGTCGCCGGTAATATCGGAATTTTGGGAATAGAGACTACAGATGGGAGTTTGCTTAATACGTCGGGACGGAAGATACGTATCGGATTCACTATACAACCGATGTCTTCACTTCTGGGAGTCGATGCACTGACTTACTTCCGTATCCGTTTGAAACGGAACGGAGAGTACATCGACAGCGGTGTCACAGATGAAAACAATGCTGTTTCTGCCGGACTGATCGGCAACGATGGGAGCAGAATGCGCTTGAGCATAACGACTGATAAAGAGTTTGATGCAATCGAATTGTGGAAATCGGGATTGCTCAATCTGACTCTGAGTACGTTTAGAATTTACAATGCTTTCTGGGAACCCGCTTCATCTACCTGCTACAGTGGTAGCGTGGGCGATGCCTGCCTTGAATTGCTGACTGCTGCCAATCATGGTGCAGAGATTAATTATGATGCCACAGGCAGCGGAAGTCTGATTTCTGTAGGTTCCTCTTTCAACAATCTGGGAAATTTGCTGGATGATGACAGGGAATCTGCGGCCGAGATAACGAATACCACTGTTGCGGGTGGAGTCACTGTAGCTGTGAAATTTAATCCCATCAAGACAAAGGCACAAGTGGGCTTTATGCTGAAAGGAGTGACCGGGTTGGCCGATGTCGATCTGCTCAAAGCCATAGAACTTTTCGTATATAGTGCGGGTGTAAAAGATGATAATGCGAAGACATCTTTCGGAACTTTAGGAGCGGAAGTGATAGGTTCGGGCGATTATACGTATGTAGCCACTATTCCTGAAGTCAGTGAATTTGATGAAGTGCGCATCAAGTTTCTCGGCGTAGCGCAGGCTTTGGAGAATGTTTTGCTATCTGGTGTCTTTATACGTCCCGATACTGATGGTGACGGTATTCCGGATTGTGCCGAGGAGAACACGGATGATAATAAGAATCCGATAGCTTCTGCCTATGCCCTTGCCGAACATGTGTGTGCAGGCGATGCAGTTGAGATTTATGTGAATGGGGAAAATCTACCTCAAGGGAACTATCAACTGACATTTACCGATGTAACTTCCACCAATAACATCGGAGAGAAAACAATAGCACTGACGAATGGAACGCTGATGGTTGATAACCTGCCGGCAGGTGACTATTATATTAATATCAAGAGCCTGACCAATACAAATGCTTACTACAATGGTATTCATGTCACAGTGCATCCTCTGGCCACTACTTGGAAACCCGGCACTTCGTCTACCTCCTGGAATGTGTGGAGTAACTGGACAAACGGAATTCCGTGGGATTGTACCAATGTCATCATTCCATCCGATAGCAGAAACTATCCGGTGTTGAAAAGCAAAGAACAGAATTATTGTCATTACATTCATTTTGAGCCGGGAGCTGAGGTGATTAATACTCATTATCTGCATTATGAAAAGGCATGGGTGGAGTTATCTCTTACTCCGGGACGTTACTATATGCTTTCCGCAGTGTTGAACAATACAATGACCGGAGATATGTTTATCCCGGCTTCTATGGATGGAACGCAGAACAATGCAGTGTTCAGTGACCTTGATGCAACCTCCTCCCCGGCAAACCGTTTCAATCCCCGTATTTTCCAGCGTCTGTGGAGTAACAATGCAACTGGTAAGAAACTAACCGGAGACGTTACTGTGACTCCCGATGAAACCAACTGGACTCCACCTTTCAATGCGGTGAACCAGCGATATGCTTTAGGCAACGGTTTCTCGTTGATGGTGGATAAAGGAACGGTCACAAAAGATAAGTGTACATTCCGTTTTCCCAAGGAGCATACTACCTATTATTATTACAATGCAGCAGGTGCTTCTACAGGGATCAGTGAAAGCATCAGTCGACCGGGATTTTCAGGACGTTTCATTTATGAAACACTTTCGGGAACAGTTCCGTCATTTCCGCTTACTGTATCTATCACGAATCAGAAAGAGGGAACCACTTTCCTGGTGGGAAATCCTTTCATGGCACATATCGGCATCGAAGAGTTTTTTGCCGCCAATCCGCAGATAACCTCCATTAAGGTATTCGACGGCAATACGAATAATTCGCTCATCAAAGCCGATGGTGAACTTCTGACGAACGGTACTGATTATTCGCATATTGCTCCTATGCAGTCGTTCTTTGCTACGGTAACCACTCCCGCTACATCGTTGAACGTGATTTTCAACGAAGCGATGCAGAACCAGCCCGGTAGCGGTGGGCTGTTGCGCAGCACTCGCTCCGGCAGTAGCCGCAGCACACGGTCTGCTTCTGCTGTTCGTTCCGAATTGCGTGTCACGGCTACGGTTGGGCAGGTGTCGGCAAGCACCCTGTTGATTATGAATCCCCGGGCATCCGTTTCATATAGAGCAGGTGAAGATGCCGAGCTGCTGCTGGACAATGAAGTACCGTCCGCAGTTACCGTATTCAGTGA
This sequence comes from Bacteroides sp. D2, assembly GCF_025147085.1. Taxonomy (NCBI): domain Bacteria; kingdom Pseudomonadati; phylum Bacteroidota; class Bacteroidia; order Bacteroidales; family Bacteroidaceae; genus Bacteroides; species Bacteroides sp. D2. The sequence continues at coordinate 2,388,841 of NZ_CP102261.1, forward strand.
AGCGGATGATAAGGCGCTTGATATACAACAGTTGAATGCGAGTGCCTCACACATACCTTTAGGATTCAGCTTGGGCAAGGCTGCCCGTGTAACTCTTACTGTATCCCATCAGGTGGGGGATGCCTGGAGCCGATGGACACTGGTAGACACGCAGAATGGGCGTCGCTATCCATTGACGGAGTACGTTGTCGAAGTAGATGCGGGTATTATAGGTACGCATGTGGGACGTTTCTATCTGGAGAAAAAATAATGAATCTGTCTAATAGATATCAAGAGAATGAATAAGTTGATAAACAGAATTGTCCGATACTGTTCCTGCGCACTGGCATTGCTGGTGGCGGGGTGTAGCCAGAGTGAAGATACGGATACAACCGGCATGGAAGACTACGGTGGAGTGACACTCTCTTTCTATGCCAGTAGCGGACTGGCTATTTCCACGCGCACCGAACTTGGCGGTTCGGAAGATGTGCAGCATGTGCAGGATGTACAGCTTTATATCTTCGATAAGTCTGGAGTGTGTGTAGCATCCGAAGATGTGAAATGGAAAGAATATTTCGAAAGTCTTGGCGGATTGCCTGCCAATACGGCCGATATGACGTATAAAGTGAAGTACAAGGGGTTTGCCGTAGGCGATGCCTATACTTTTCTGGCAGTGGGACGTGACGTGGAATCAAGCCCTACCTACGGATTCCCGGATGCCATAACAGTGGGAAATGATCTGGCTAACGTGAAAGCAACTTTGAAAGCAGCGGACTGGAAAGAGATGCACCAATCTGAATTATTTTCAGGAAAGACCATACTGACTTATAATGAACCCGGTATGAAAGGCCAAATAGATTTGTACCGCCGGGTGGCAGGGGTGATGGGTTGGTTTATCAATTTGCCTCCTACGGTCAACGGCATTACACTGACATCTATCCGCATCACTCTTTATAAAAAGCAGAATAAGAGTGTCCCTCTTCTTCCGCTTGCTGTGAAGCCGGTATTTAAGGATTACATAGATGACGAAGTGGCATTGGACGGCGGAGAAGTACTGGTGGAAATACCGGTAACAGCGGCGGATATAACCTCGGATATGGTATTTTCCAAAGGTTCGTATGTACTTCCCGTGCCGGCGCCTCCTGCGATAAGTGATGACGACTATACATTGAGAGTGGAACTGGTGGGAGGCGGTAATGTGCTTCGCTACAAACGAGTGAAGTTGGGAGACGGAGATGTACTCGACCCCTCTACTGGCAGTGGAACAGGGATCATTGATACCCAGGGGCCATATCGCTTTCCGATTATAGCCAATCAGTTTTATGGAGTCGGAACAGTTGCCAACCCCATCGACATGGGAGGAAAGGAGCCGGATATTGTGACTACTCTGGACCCTAAATGGGAAAACGTAGAGGATACTCTTCCTTTGGAATAAGATTAAAAGTATGATAGTGTGAGAAAGAATTTATTATATCTGTTGCTATTGTTGGTACCGTTTGTTTTCTCCTATAGGTGAGTACGAAGGTGGGTATCTGCCATAATCCGATAAAATAAATGTGCATGAAACAAATTATATTCCTATTCCCGTTTTAAATGGCAATAACCTGTCTTATTCTCTAGCCTGGGATATAGAATCAAGAACAAATTAGAATAATAAGAGTTGCGACTCCTTTCCTATGAAATGAATGCCCCGTGCTTCACAGCACAGGGCATTAGCATACAAACAAACAAAAATAAAACATGGAGTGGCATTAGGGGTGACAGTCCTGACAACTAAAGTGGGAACCCCGGAACTCTTTCCGGAGAGTTAGTTATTGGTATACCGTCCCACACCATGTAGTTTGTGTGTATCCTTGATTTATATACAAGAATTCGTTTTGTGGCACATAGCAGCTCAAGCCGCTATGTGTGTGTATGGTAAAGCCGTATGCCAGTCCGGGCAGAAAACTGGGAGTGGCAGCCGAGTAAGTAACAATGTTCTTCCATAACTCATTAACGTACGTTTTTAATGCCGGATTGGCTGTTAGCAATGTTTCTTTAAGATCGAAAAAGAGATGCCATTCGTTACGGTTGAAACATTGTAAAGAACTGATTGTCGCAGTGTCCGGTTTCCAACGGAGAAAAGCCGCGCGGGCAAGCAGAGCAAGTTCTTCTAAATATTCAGTCCGCACTACGCTGATAGTAGCCGAACGATAATCTCCTGTTTTACTGTTCCATGCATCAAAGTAAGATTGCGCAAATCTCTCCAATTCGGGAGTTGGCTGGTAAAGATAGGACAAAGCAGACGGATATACCTCTGTCATTCCCGGACTGACAATCTCCGTAGGAGAAGCAATAATCGCTTCTGTCTTGTCTTTCAATTCATAAGCAACTTCTACACTTCCCATGTAGCAACCTTCAAAAAGAATGAAATCCCATTTCCTATGATTAGGTAAGGGAAGGGCAGAAGCAAAATCTGCCAGTTCCATTTCATCCTCCCCGTCGATGCAAACACTGCGTGTGCTGCGACTGGGATTTTCCAAACCAGCTGCCGGCAACCATCCACTCCCGTGCGAAAACAGGATAAGACCGTAGCTTGAGGCGGAATAGTTGTTCAATATATCATTCAGCACCTGCTTCATTACATTTGATGAGGCAGAATTTTGTGCCGTATAAGTTTTCAGTAATTGGCGTGGATTTGCAGTGTGGGCACTGATTTCCATCAATTGTGGTGATGCATTTTTGCGATCACAGTAGATAAAAAGTCGGTTTTGCGAACAGTCAGTTGCCAGGAAACCGATTGTGATTGCTGCTATTTTCTGTTCTATTTCTGGAGACAGGCTGTTGTCTCCGGCAAGATAAGCGATGAGAATACGCTGCGTTTCCTTTTCTTGCTGAGGAATAATAGGGTGAAGATAACCCTCGTTGTCACATGAAGCAAACAACAGATGGCAGCAGCAAAAGAGAAACAACCGGTAACGGATAAATAATAATATGTGCAACAGATAATTCACCTAATATAAAGGAATAAAGAATTTGTTTGTAGCTTCCATTTAGAATTGGAGAATGTAGCCGGGCAAGGCTATGATAAGACAATGCCCGGCTAAGGTTGTTGAGATAAAAAAGGGAGTGTTTATTTTACTGAAATATTGCTCCAGTTACTACCTTCCAGACCAGAATAGAAATCTTTAATATCCTGTGTGTCATATACTAACTTACAGTCGGCACCTGATGTAGCAAACAGAGGACCAAATGCGCTGTCAGCCTTTTCAACAGTCAGAGTCTTTCCGGCATTCATGATTAACATGTAATCAGCCACTCCGTTAGTGTCAGCATCTACATAAGGTAATGAACCGCCTTTGATAGTAGTGTCTACACTCGATTTGAAGTTGTGGTTGAATACACCACCGTTAATCACCGCTTCTGCATCATTTTCCGAACCGATCACAGCAACCTCATTGTTGTATGTTCCGCCATTGAATGTAGCAGTTTCTTCCACGTTGATAGATACAGAATTGTATGTAGTTCCTGTAAATGTCACATTTTTAGCAGTGATAGAAGTTGGCCAGCTGTTTGAAACAACTTTCTCGATAGTAACGTCTGCAGTGCTGGTTACTATAAACTTCTGGATGCTTGGCAAATCTAAAGTAATGTTGTTAGTCAGACCTTCCAAAACAATATCCTGTCCGTCTTGAGTCAATGTCAACTTGATGTCGTTGGTAACGTTACCTTCAAGATCAGAGAAATCAGCCGGATTAGGAATGTCAGTACCGCTCATATTGATAACAGGTTTAGTGTTGTCAGCAGTAGAAGACAGGTTCTTCATGGCAACAAGATCATCAATTACTAAATCGAAGTTATCCTTGTTGATACCTGTGATGTCGATAGAGATTGCTTTACCGTCATTTCCGCGTACTACTACGATGTGTGCACCGTTTTCGTCACCTTCAGGAATGAAGTGATCGTCTGTACTCTGTTTCTTGTCATCGTCGTCGATAACTACATTTTCGGTACCACCGGTGAATTCGTCAACGATAGTAACTGTGCAGCTATATGCTTTGTACAGATTCATCTTGATAATCGTATGAGCATTCGTTCTTACAGGAACGTTGCTTGCATTACGGATTGCTACCAGTTTGAATCCATCGGCTTCAGCATTGATTTCAGTCAGTGCGGCAGCGTCAGCAGTGAAGCTGGGAGTACCATCTACGTTGTAACCCTTGAAACTCAAAGAGTAAGTAGCGTCTTTACCTGCTTTTTCAGGAATAACGTAGTTCAGGTCGAAGATCGGATAGAACTTGTCACCGTCCTGATACCATTTTACACCGTTTACGTGATCGGAAGTGCTGGTAGCAGAAGCTACATCAAACGGACGGTGGAAATAACTTTGAGTAGTCGGAGTTGCCGAAACCGGAGATTGTGTCAGCGCATTGTAACCGGTGGACAGGTTAGTCACTTCCATACCTAAGTATTCGAGAAGATTGTCGCTGCCGAGGTTGTTCAATGCATCTGCCCATTCCGTCTTGTTGTCGTAGTCGGTCAGGATCAAGCTGATCTTGGCAAACTTACGAGTAGCTGTGATAGGAATAGCAGTGCTGATACTTTGGTCTTCTGCTCCGTCTGTAATGTTATAAGTACCGTCTGCGTTTACGGTGAACTTGATAAGTCCCGTGTAAGCATCGCGTGCTTCAGGAGTTTCAACGATAGGCATCAAACCGTCAGTGAACTGTAATTCAGAAACGCTAGCCAGATTTTCAGTCTTCCAGTAATAGTCGTTACGGCTTTCCGTGCTTGAAGAAGTAACTGATTTCGGAACGAAGTCTACCCATACAACAGCTGTATAGCTATTGCCTGCCGGCAGGCGGAACTGCGGAAGTTCGATGTCGTTGCCGCTAGGTGCTTCAGTCAATACAGTTCTTACCTGAGTATATGGAGAAGTACCTCCATTAGCGAACACCTGCAAAGTGGCACGTGCATTCACTTCCTCAATCATTTCAGTGTCGGAATCTTTCCAGTTCGACCATCCGCCTTTTGAGAAATCCGTACCTGCATAAGTACTGATCGCATTCCCCATGTTAATTTTGAACGCTACCGGAGTTTCCTCACCTGTAACAACCTGCTGATTGTCTACAAATGCATCGTCACCGCAAGCAGTCATCATAGCTGTTGCAGCTATTAACGACCAGAATAAACTTTTTTTCATGCTTAAAAAAAATTGGTTAATAATAAAAATGTATCACTTTTAGTTATAATAGAGAGAATATTTACGGGATATACTCTTTGAATGTCAACGGGTATATAGTCTCGTCATCTTCTATCGCTGCTGTTGCTCCTTTGATGCGCAACATATAATTCGGATTAGGCAACTCGATTGAAATAGAAGAATAGTCGGTTGCCGTGCTTCCGTAACGTTTGAATGTCACCGGAGTACCTACTGTTGTCTCTGCTTCGATGTGGAATGATAAAGGAATCGCGTCCGGCATGGGTACAGGCACTAGTAAATAGTCGTGCAAAGCAAAGGTTTTGTTGAAAGACGAAACCTCTTTGGAATATAGAGCAGAAGAAACAGTTCTCGCTCCCGATGCTTCTCCGGTCCACGCGTTGAATTGGGTGTATAATACATTTCCGGTTTCATATACGATCCGGATATTTCTCAATGCATCCGTCCATACACTGCCGTCTTCGGTTGTCAGTTTCACCCAGGGGAGAGACAGCTTTACAAACGGACGTCTTAATTTGATCGAAGTCAGTTTTTCTTCATCCCCTTCTTTGACAGCACCGCTTGCTTCGATGGTGAAAGTTTCGGATTGTCCTGCATAAGCATCTTCTATATCCGCTTCGTTGGCGGCGGTTTCCGCATGAACGGTGCCGATTGTTTCGATGAGGCGGATATCGCTTAACCCTTTTGAGGTATTGTAGATCAGGTCGGTTTCTGTTCCTGCTGCGATATAGTCTGCCCAACAGATCGCCTTGTAGGTATCATTGGGAGGCAGATGTACGTCCGGGAAAGTAATGGCTCCCGTCAGTCCGCTGTTATCGTCTATAAATAGCTGGGCTTGTGCCACGCGCAGGTCTGTTGTTTTCGAATAAACTTCCAGTTTGCAGCGCAGCCGATAGCCCGCAGGTACTTGCTTGTCACCGCCGGCACGGGTGATTGTTCCGTTGTCTGCGGCTGTTTCCGGTTCGTTGGCGGCCTTCGTGTCGACTGTTGCCTGTATGGAAATGCTGGTTTTCGGCCATTCGGCCGGTTCCGTGCTCAGAGGCGATTCGTTGGTGCACGCCGCTGTGAGGAACGACAGCCCGAAACATAATGTCCGGAAATACTTCTGATGATTCATAAGCCTATGTTTTTTCATCTTATTCTATCCTTAATAAATTATTCATTAATCAGGTATCACTATTTCTATTATCTCTTCGAATTCATCGTTGATACCCGGTGAGCTGGGTTTGCGGACAGTCAGGAATGCACCGTATACTAATGTATGTTTGTTGCGCTGCATACGTATTTCCGCATTGCCGCTTTTATGTATGCTGGTGCCGTCTGCTGCATGAGTTTCTACGATAATATTATAATAGTTGTCCGTTCCGTCGCCCGGACCTATAAAGATGAGGTCTTCTGCCAGTTTGTATTCTTTGCCCTCTGTGTGTACGCTTACCGTGTGATTGAATGTTGCACCGGATTGCGAACCGCTTGCCACTTGGCGGAAGGTGTCGAACATCGGCGGTATCCACATCTGGTAGTTCACTTTGGCGGTATGCGGTTCCGGGGCATCGGCTCCGGCCTTCTCGAAGTAGTCTTCCATATCGTTGGAAATCACGGTATATGTGCCGAAGGGACGTAACAGTTCCAGTTCTTCCGTGAAGTCGAGGTCATTGGAGTGTGAGTGAGGTCCGCCGTATCCGCTGTAATCCCAGGTAGTGCTTGCACTGAAAGCATCTTTGGTGGCTCCCGCTCCGAATGGCTCTTTCATCTTAACACTGGTGAGCGAGCTCACATCGAAATAAGGATTACTCGTCTGACCGCTGGCGAGAGGTTCGGCCCATGCCAGAACAGCTATTCTGTCTGCGGGAAGGTCAACGCTTACTTGATAGCGGTTGTTTCCTTCGGCAAGTGAACCACCGTTCACAATTTTGCGTTCCAGCTGTGTCTCCAGTTTGCCGTCATCGCTCATGGTCCAGAATTCCAGTACATATCTTACGGTCAGGCTGCCTGCACTGCGTGTATAGTTCGAGTAAATCGGCTCGTTATCCCATGCTGTATTGAATTTGAGCGTCAGTTGAGTGTGGCAGATGTGCGGATGCGCATCCAGATAACAAAGGTCTTTTTTCTCACATGAGCTCATCAGTAGCAGGATAAGTATGAGTAGTGCTGCCGCAGATGCGGAAATAATCGTCACCAACCTTTTACGTCGTATCGCCTCTTTCCGGGTTAACCATTCAGATGCGTTATATTTATTATATAAATCCATAGTTTCAGTATCTTTTTCTGTTCTCATAATCAGGTCCTCCTATGATTTAAAATCTCCAGACGAGTGATGCCTTGATTTTGCTTGGTCCCCAATAGTTCTTACCTTTATGTTCTTTGAATGCATTGCATGGGTCGTACCAGAAATACTTGTCGTATCGGAGCCGGTTGTATCCGGCAGAGATGCCCAAGTCAAAATAGAGACAGTCGAAACGGTTGAACTTAAAGATATATCCGTACGAGATACCCAGTCCGCGAATGTTGCCTTGGCGTCCGGTGCTTCCGAATTTCACATCGTATTCGCCGTAAAGTCCATACAATCCCCAGTAGGAACCTTGAAAAGAACGGTCGTCACGCACGTACATACGTATTTCAGGCGACACGGAGGCCACGTTGTAACTGTTGCCTTTGGCTTTGCTGTCTTTCAGCCAGCGATAAGCTCCTTCCACAGCGATGGAGTATCGGCTGCCCAGATAGGCTTCCAATTCAATGTTGGGGGTGATAAGAGCAGCCCAGGAGGCGAGATTGGTTTTGATGGCCATCAACGGAGGATCACACCGGCAGGGCTCCGGCTCTTGTACGACCGGTTTCTGTGGAGTTCGTTTTACGGTGTCCACTTCTACCACCTTTATTTCTTCCTTCACCACAGGAGGAGCAACGACAGGTACAATTCTTAGTAACTGCACACTGCTTGCGCTTCTTAATTTAGGATAGAAGTTAGTAAGCATATAGCGGTATGTACCTCCGGGTAGTTTTTTCAGGGCAATTTCCGGGTCTACTCCTTCGGGAGTATGATCGAGAATATCCAGTACGCGGTCTTTTTCTTTAATATTGCTTTTTTCGACCATGACACGAAGTTCGTTCCAGTTTTCTCCTCCTGCCACTACTTCGAATAGGTTGGAAGAGAGTCCTGTCTTGGCTACAAGATAGTCTTTCAATACGTCTGCTCTTGCGGCACTAAGTCGTAAGTTGAGTGCTAACGGACCTTCGGGAGATGCATATCCAATGATGCGGATGTGATCGATGACGTACTCATTTTTGTCTATAATCTCTTGTACTCTGTCGATACATCGTTGTAGAGTACCTCTGTTGCCGTTATAATCCAGATCGAGATTGCTTTTTCCTGTCTTGAAATGGATGTACCAGGCTTCCGGATCTTTGGTTATTGAGTCGGTGGGGAGTGTTTGCCCCCATGCGGCACAAGTCAAAAGAATACTTCCGGCTAATAGGCATAGCTTTCGTCTTAAATATTCCATACTGGTTTTTAATTTTTGTTTCTCTATGGTGTATGCCGTTACTTTGTAGGTAACGGCACATACCTTCTCAAACAGCAGGAAGCGTCCTCTGAACGGGATTGGTAGGGATGAAAATAAGAAAGGGAGGTCGTGCAGACTGTGAATACAGTTGCCAACTCTAAAAGATCGTTTCCAAATGGTGGATACGAATGGAATATTTATACGATAAACTTGCTTGACTTAGCTTGAAATGTTTTTCATTTTAGCAAATAGTTTGCTTTTTTATAAAAACCTGCAAAAAAAGTGTTAGTTTTGTTTTCTTATTTCAAAATCAATTTCTATATTTGCCGAATCTTATGAAGACTGTTACCTACAAAGTAACGGGAGTATAATATGCTAAATTACAGTGTGTTAAATAGTGTATTGCGATTTTTGTTAGCCTTTTCAGCTTCTTGTTTTACATAAGATATAATCATTCTATTTGTCCGATCTATTTCCTTTTGCTCAAATGCCTTTAAATAGGTTTCGGTCACTTTGATGGAAGAGTGTCCTAAGGCATTGCAGATGACTCCTGTTGCACATTTCTTTTGGTAGGCTGTTGTAGCCCATGTGTGACGTGCTGTATATGACGAGAGTTTTTCGCCTAGATTCATCCTTCTGGATAGTTCGTTCAACCTTCTATTGAAACCTCGCAATATGGCTTGATACAGTCGGTATTCCTCTTTACTTCCGAAACAGTTTCCATTCTGTAGCTTTGAGTTGCTGGGTAAGATAGATAATAAATAAGGTGATTGAGGATTTCGGTTAGCCAGTTGTTTGATGAGTCGCATGGCTTCCGGGGTTACATTTACGGTGATTATTCGTCCGGTCTTTTGTCTCTTATAGATAAGTGTATCTCCATACAGGTCACATTTCCTTAGCCGGGCAAGATCGATAAACGGCATTCCTCTAAGCAGAAACAGGAGAGTGAACCATGACTGTGCTTCCTTTAGTGAGGGGAGTGATTGTTGGGCCACAAGTATATTTCCCATGTGCTTGGCAGTCAGTGATCGTTTGGTGTCTGCCCGTACGCCGGTGTATACGGTGTCAAACAATCCCTGCCTCCATTTTATCCGTTTTTCTTTCGTTGCCCTGTGGTAGATCGCCCGTAGCATACGCATATAGGTTGATACGGTGTTCATACTTAGCATGTTTTCCAATAGGTATCGCTCAAAATCCTGTAAGAGGACCGGAGTGAATACTTTATCCAATTTTATAGTACCTTTTTGCCTGATTTGCCAATACCGCAAAATCGCATTTAGTGTACTTTGGTAGACGTGGGCCGTCCCATACCGCCCTTCATTTTCCAGTCTTAATATGACTGTCTCCATAAACTTTTTTAAATCATTCATAATTAGTTCCCTTGTATTTTTTCAATTAAAAACTGAAGGAACAATGTGGACGTCGGCTACTTGTTTGCTTGTTTGAGTAATCTTTGCATTTCATAGTTTCATTTTAACTGATATTGTTGTTTCTTGTGTGGGTAGATATTTTTGTTTGTTCTTTGATAATGCGCCCTTTTCCTTCACTCCTCAAAGATAGGAAAATAGAAAAACAAAAGTTTTTCATTTTTTTGTTTTTCTATTTCTATATGTACTATACTCGTTTTTATTGTTTTTGTTTCACGGCATATAGTTACCAATCAATACATTGTGATTCGTATTGTCCAATATTCTGATGCGATTTGTTGCGGATTCTGAAAATATAGGAAAAGTGCCGTTCATTACGACGCATACTGCAAATGATTTTTCATTTTCATTTCTCATGTTCTCATAATACACGTGATAATCATTTGTAAATCAGTTATATAACACTATGAGAAATAAAAGAATAAAGGGTGTTTCTCATAGTATTACCAGCATTTTGTCCACAAAACAAAGTATTTCTCATAGCTTTTTAAGGCATTTCTCATAATCTTTCGTAGGGCAAAGAGGCTAATTAATTGTAATAGATTCAATGCTACATATTCAGTTATGCATTGATTAATAATATATTATAAAGCGTTTATGAAAGTGTATGGAGTAGATATTCGCATGTTTTCCTACCGGTATCTGAATCTTTCCACTAGAGTGGAAAGATCTGTTCACTAGAGTGGATAGAACCGTTCACTCCAGTGCAACGATCTGTTCACTAGAGTGCAACGATACGAATAGTGGTAGGAAGAAATAACAATGATTAGGGAAAAACATAAAGGTATAAGGTGAATAACATACAGGAAAGCATTAAATAGCAAGAAGTTGCTTAATAAAACCGAAGAAGGAAAGGAGTAATCGTAAATCCGGCAAAAGTCCGGAAAAACTACAATTATACTGTATGAGAAATGAGTAAAATGTATAGATGGAATATGAGAATACTATGAGAAATGGTTTAAACCCTATGAGAAATGCGTGATTTTACGGACTAAATCACGGAACAGCTATGAGAAATACCCTTTTGTGTTTTATTTCTCATAGTATTATCTGTTTGATTTACAGCTGATTATTATGTATGTTATGAGAACATGAGAAATGAAAAAGAAAAATCCTTTTCAGTAAAGTGAAGATTCTACGTATCATTCTCATACAAGTATCATGTTAATGAATCAAACTAAGGAATGGAATTTACTATAAAACCACTATCCTTATATCTATCTTTCTTTCCTCTTATTTTTATGAACTGATTCTTTAATTGCTCCCTAATGCAAACTGATTCCCGGCACACCTACGCGCCCGCGTGTGATATAATAATGTGTATCCCTCTCGTCATTTCCGCACACAATTTCCCCATACATAAAAAAATATGTTCTACAACATCGTTATGCATCAGCACTTTAGCAAATGTATTCAAAAATAATTAGAAAAAATAGTTTGATATATTTGGAGTGTATACGAAAAGGGCGTACTTTTGCACCCGCTTTCCAAGAGAAGAAAGCCTTGAAAAATTGACTTAGTGAAAAAGTGGAATTATACTTAAAGAAAAGAACAAAAAACTTCCGAAAAAGTTTGGATTATAATAAATAAAGTTCTTATCTTTGCAGTCCGATTCGCAAAGAAAATAGGCAAGAGTTATTCTTTCATACATTCTTTCCCTTTCGCATAGAGAGCCAGAGAAATTGAGTAAAAAGAAAAACTAAAAAAAACTTCCGAAAAAGTTTGGTAGTTAAAAATAAAGCCCTTACCTTTGCACCCGCTTTTAAAACGAAAGCAACAAGTTCTTTGAAATATTGATAAACAATACAAGTAGTACAAGTAAAAAAATAGAACCGTCAATACTTGTCTTATTCAGTAGCGATACAGTTAAGACTAATAGGTATTTGAATAAGGTCAATAAATTTACGGCGTCCTGAACAGAGCAAAAAGTCATCTTAACGGATGATAAAAAATACTTTTACAATGAAGAGTTTGATCCTGGCTCAGGATGAACGCTAGCTACAGGCTTAACACATGCAAGTCGAGGGGCAGCATTTTTCTAGCAATAGAAGAGATGGCGACCGGCGCACGGGTGAGTAACACGTATCCAACCTACCGATAACTCCGGAATAGCCTTTCGAAAGAAAGATTAATACCGGATAGTATACGAATATCGCATGATATTTTTATTAAAGAATTTCGGTTATCGATGGGGATGCGTTCCATTAGTTTGTTGGCGGGGTAACGGCCCACCAAGACTACGATGGATAGGGGTTCTGAGAGGAAGGTCCCCCACATTGGAACTGAGACACGGTCCAAACTCCTACGGGAGGCAGCAGTGAGGAATATTGGTCAATGGGCGCAGGCCTGAACCAGCCAAGTAGCGTGAAGGATGAAGGCTCTATGGGTCGTAAACTTCTTTTATATGGGAATAAAGTTTTCCACGTGTGGAATTTTGTATGTACCATATGAATAAGGATCGGCTAACTCCGTGCCAGCAGCCGCGGTAATACGGAGGATCCGAGCGTTATCCGGATTTATTGGGTTTAAAGGGAGCGTAGGTGGATTGTTAAGTCAGTTGTGAAAGTTTGCGGCTCAACCGTAAAATTGCAGTTGAAACTGGCAGTCTTGAGTACAGTAGAGGTGGGCGGAATTCGTGGTGTAGCGGTGAAATGCTTAGATATCACGAAGAACTCCGATTGCGAAGGCAGCTCACTAGACTGTTACTGACACTGATGCTCGAAAGTGTGGGTATCAAACAGGATTAGATACCCTGGTAGTCCACACAGTAAACGATGAATACTCGCTGTTTGCGATATACAGTAAGCGGCCAAGCGAAAGCATTAAGTATTCCACCTGGGGAGTACGCCGGCAACGGTGAAACTCAAAGGAATTGACGGGGGCCCGCACAAGCGGAGGAACATGTGGTTTAATTCGATGATACGCGAGGAACCTTACCCGGGCTTAAATTGCAAATGAATATGTAGGAAACTATATAGCCGCAAGGCATTTGTGAAGGTGCTGCATGGTTGTCGTCAGCTCGTGCCGTGAGGTGTCGGCTTAAGTGCCATAACGAGCGCAACCCTTATCTTTAGTTACTAACAGGTTATGCTGAGGACTCTAGAGAGACTGCCGTCGTAAGATGTGAGGAAGGTGGGGATGACGTCAAATCAGCACGGCCCTTACGTCCGGGGCTACACACGTGTTACAATGGGGGGTACAGAAGGCAGCTACACGGCGACGTGATGCTAATCCCAAAAACCTCTCTCAGTTCGGATCGAAGTCTGCAACCCGACTTCGTGAAGCTGGATTCGCTAGTAATCGCGCATCAGCCATGGCGCGGTGAATACGTTCCCGGGCCTTGTACACACCGCCCGTCAAGCCATGAAAGCCGGGGGTACCTGAAGTACGTAACCGCAAGGAGCGTCCTAGGGTAAAACTGGTAATTGGGGCTAAGTCGTAACAAGGTAGCCGTACCGGAAGGTGCGGCTGGAACACCTCCTTTCTGGAGCGATGTCGTAACTGTCACCTAAACGTGACAGCCACTTAAAGACTTTAAAGGTTCTGTTTTTTGTACTACTGGTACTTGTTTATTTATAACATATAGATCAACCATCTATAGAAGTATAGATAGAGATAAACAAGAGAAAAAAGAAGCCGAGTCTAACATACAGGTAGACAAGGTTGAACTAGTCCTATAGCTCAGTTGGTTAGAGCGCTACACTGATAATGTAGAGGTCGGCAGTTCAACTCTGCCTGGGACTACCAAGCTCAAGAACGAAGGAATGACGCGTCAGCGGAATGCAGCAATTCTTGATAACCTCTTGGGGGATTAGCTCAGCTGGCTAGAGCATCTGCCTTGCACGCAGAGGGTCAACGGTTCGAATCCGTTATTCTCCACCATCTCTGAAAAAGAGAAACGATCTTTGACATGATGTACAAAAAGTAAAATTTTAGTAAGAGCTAAAAGTATATATCAAACCGTACGTGTTCGAGTACGCAATATTGATAGAAGGAAGCAATTCCCATACCAATACCAGTACACGAATAAAACGTTTGAAAGAAAGTAAGCAAGGGCGCATGGCGGATGCCTTGGCTCTCGGAGGCGATGAAGGACGTGATAAGCTGCGATAAGCTTCGGGAAGGTGCAAATAACCTTTGATCCGAAGATTTCCGAATGGGACAACCCGTCATTCTGAAGGAATGACATCTTGCATAGCAAGAGGCTAACACAGGGAACTGAAACATCTTAGTACCTGTAGGAAAAGAAAATAATAATGATTCCCCTAGTAGTGGCGAGCGAACGGGGATTAGCCCAAACCAATGTTGTTACGGCAATATTGGGGTTGTAGGACCACGATATCGCAAGAACTTTAGTGAGAAGAACCCTTTGGAAAATGGGACCATAGACGGTGATAGTCCGGTATTCGAAGCTAAACGAAGCGTAGTGGTATCCTGAGTAGCGCGGGACACGAGGAATCTTGCGTGAATCTGCCGGGACCATCCGGTAAGGCTAAATACTCCCGAGAGACCGATAGCGAACCAGTACTGTGAAGGAAAGGTGAAAAGCACTTCGAATAGAAGAGTGAAATAGTCCCTGAAACCGTGCGCCTACAAGCGGTCGGAGCAACTTCGGTTGTGACGGCGTGCCTTTTGCATAATGAACCTACGAGTTACTTTTTCCGGCAAGGTTAAGTGTCTTAAGACATGAAGCCGAAGCGAAAGCGAGTCTGAACAGGGCGATTAGTCGGAAGGAGTAGACGCGAAACCAAGTGATCTACCCTTGGTCAGGTTGAAGGTTAGGTAACACTAACTGGAGGACCGAACCGATAAGCGTTGAAAAGCTTCCGGATGAACTGAGGGTGGGGGTGAAAGGCTAATCAAACTTGGAGATAGCTCGTACTCCCCGAAATGCATTTAGGTGCAGCCTTGGGAATTACTACTGTGAGGTAGAGCGACTGATAAGATGCGAGGGCTTCACCGCCTATCAAGTCTTGATAAACTCCGAATGCGCAGTAGTTCGATCCCAGGAGTGAGGGCATGGGTGCTAAGGTCCATGTCCTAAAGGAGAAGAATCCAGACCATCAGCTAAGGTCCCCAAATAATTGCTAAGTTGAACTAACGAAGTCAGATTGCTAAGACAGCTAGGATGTTGGCTTGGAAGCAGCCATTCATTTAAAGAGTGCGTAACAGCTCACTAGTCGAGGAGTTTGGCGTGGATAATAATCGGGCATCAAGCAATTTACCGAAGCTATGGGATCCGTAAGGATCGGTAGGGGAGCATTCCACTCTGCGTCGAAGGTGAAGCGTGAGCTTTGCTGGAGCGTGTGGAAAAGCAAATGTAGGTATAAGTAACGATAAAGGGGGTGAGAAACCCCCTCGCCGAAAGACTAAGGTTTCCTGATCAACGCTAATCGGATCAGGGTTAGTCGGGTCCTAAGGCTCAGCCGAACGGTGAGGCCGATGGCAGAACAGGTTAATATTCCTGTACTACCTTAAAGAGTGACGTGGAGACGGAGGAGTGACAGCGCCGCGGACTGACGGAATAGTCCGTTGAAGGGTGTAGATGTTGATTATCCCAGGCAAATCCAGGATAAGAGTCGAACCTGATAGTATACCAAATTCCTCGGAATAAGGTAATAGTGCGTGTAAACATACTCCCAAGAAAATCCGCTAAACTTAATCTTTAAGGTACCCGTACCGTAAACGGACACACGTAGTCGGGTTGAATATACTAAGGCGCTTGAGTGATTCACGGTTAAGGAACTAGGCAAATTGACCCTGTAACTTCGGGATAAAGGGTCCCAACGAGAGTTGGGCGCAGAGAATAGGTCCAGGCAACTGTTTAACAAAAACACAGGGCTGTGCCAAATTGAAAGATTACGTATACAGCCTGACACCTGCCCGGTGCTGGAAGGTTAAGAGGAGATGTCATCGCAAGAGAAGCATTGAATTGAAGCCCCAGTAAACGGCGGCCGTAACTATAACGGTCCTAAGGTAGCGAAATTCCTTGTCGGGTAAGTTCCGACCTGCACGAATGGTGTAATGATCTGGACACTGTCTCAACCGTGAGCTCAGTGAAATTGTAGTATCGGTGAAGATGCCGATTACCCGCGATGGGACGAAAAGACCCCGTGAACCTTTACTATAGCTTAACATTGAATTTGGGTAATTGATGTGTAGGATAGGCCGGAGACTTTGAAGCAGGTACGCCAGTATTTGTGGAGTCGCTGTTGAAATACGGCCCTTTGATTATTTGAGTTCTAACTCGTAGAAACGAGGACACTGTTTGGTGGGTAGTTTGACTGGGGTGGTCGCCTCCAAAAGTGTAACGGAGGCTTCTAAAGGTGCCCTCAGGACGATTGGTAACCGTCCGTAGAGTGTAATGGCATAAGGGCGCTTGACTGGGAGACAGACAAGTCGATCAGGTAGGAAACTAGAGCATAGTGATCCGGTGTTTCCGTATGGAAGGGACATCGCTCAAAGGATAAAAGGTACTCCGGGGATAACAGGCTGATCCCTCCCAAGAGCTCATATCGACGGAGGGGTTTGGCACCTCGATGTCGGCTCGTCACATCCTGGGGCTGGAGAAGGTCCCAAGGGTTGGGCTGTTCGCCCATTAAAGTGGCACGCGAGCTGGGTTCAGAACGTCGTGAGACAGTTCGGTCTCTATCTATCGTGGGCGTATGAAATTTGCGTGGCTCTGACACTAGTACGAGAGGACCGTGTTGGACTGACCGCTGGTTTACCAGTTGTGCCGCCAGGTGCATTGCTGGGTATCTAAGTCGGGATTGGATAAGTGCTGAAAGCATCTAAGTACGAAGCCAGCCACAAGATTAGATTTCTTAGGGTCGTCAAAGACGATGACGTTGATAGGATGCAGGTGTAAAGGTGGTAACATCAAAGCCGAGCATTACTAATTGCCCGTTCACTTTCTTTCGAACATGTACCGGTTGGGTATATACGTTTAGCTTGCTAGATACTGAATTTTTACTTTTCATCATGTCATAACCTTATTCAGGTGGTTATAGCACGAGGGTTCCACCTCTTCCCATTCCGAACAGAGAAGTTAAGCCTCGTCACGCCGATGGTACTGCGTAACAGTGGGAGAGTAGGTAGCCGCCGTTTTTAAGAAAAGTCCCCTTCAGTAGAAATATTGGAGGGGATTTTTAATTTCTTAAAACTCTGGATATTCAGAGGAAATGTTTTTTTAACATATTAAGTCGCAAACTCATCGAACAAAACATATTGTAGCTTGTTTTTATAAAAGAGTTAAACTTTAATGTTTAAATGATGTGAACGACGATAAACATATACGATTAATTGCTACATTTGTGGCCGAATCTATTGTAATTGATTAAACAACTAAAAATACAATGAAACTTTCTCCGAAATTCATATTAGCTTTTCTTCTGCTGATGCTATCTTTTAGCGTAAGCGGAAATGCTATGAATTTTTCTACTTGTATTTTTAGTGACTCACCTTGTCAATTATCAGAATTATCTTCTGACAGCAATCAACGCTCTTCTGTGGATGGGCAGTCTGTTAGCTATGATAGCGTCCGTTCTTTGTCTGTTTCTGACGTAGAATTAGGACTTAAACTCGTAACAGAATCAAACTCTAATAATTATCGTCTGCGGAGAATCATTGAAATCAATGACTCCTTGAAAGACGTTATGCAAAAGTTTCTCGTGTTAAGAGAAAACTCTCTAGTATTAGATCAAAGTAAATCATTTTATTCCGATAAGGATCCACATTACTCCATTACGTGTAGCGACTACTACGTGTTCGCTTTAAGACGCATCCTTATTTAGTCTTTTCCCCATTTTTATTCGTTTTTTTTCGTACTCTGTATGAAACTGTGTGACTTTACCTTTTAAAAGTTGCAGGGTCTATAGCGCAGTGTGTCTAATTGAAATATTTACTTCCTAAATAACTAAAATTAATTTCTTAACAAAAAAACTTATTATGGAAACTACTAAAAAAACTCAAGTTGTAGGTATAAAGAATGCCGGTATCGTAATCATCTGCTGTTTAGTAATAGCTGTATGTATCTTTCAATTCCTATTAGGTAACCCGTCCAACTTTATGAACAATGACCCTAACAATCACCCGTTGAACATGTTGGGTACTATTTACAAAGGTGGTATCATCGTACCTATTATCCAGACATTGTTGTTAACCGTACTTGCTTTGAGCATCGAGCGTTATTTTGCTCTTCGTTCTGCTTTCGGTAAAGGTTCATTGTCTAAGTTTGTAGCTAACATCAAAGACGCTTTAGCTGCAGGTGACATGAAGAAAGCACAGGAAATCTGTGACAAACAACGTGGTTCTGTTGCTAACGTAGTAACTTCTACTTTGCGTAAGTATGAAGAAATGGAAAAGAACACAGCTCTTCCTAAAGAACAGAAGCTGTTGGCTATCCAGAAAGAACTTGAAGAAGCTACTGCTTTGGAAATGCCTATGATGCAACAAAATCTTCCGATCATCGCTACTATCACTACTTTGGGTACATTGATGGGATTGCTCGGTACTGTAATCGGTATGATCCGTTCATTTGCTGCTTTGTCTGCTGGTGGTGGTGCTGACTCTATGGCTTTGTCACAAGGTATCTCTGAAGCTTTGATTAACACTGCTTTCGGTATCTTGACTGGTGCATTGGCTGTTATCTCTTACAACTATTACACTAACAAAATCGATAAATTGACTTACGGACTCGACGAAGTCGGATTCTCTATCGTGCAAACTTTTGCTGCTACTCACTAATTCAGCGAACCCTTATAAAATCTATTATTAATCATGGGTAGAGCGCAAATTAAAAAGAAAAGTACGTTCATAGATATGACAGCTATGAGTGACGTTACTGTATTGCTTCTGACTTTCTTTATGTTGACTTCAACATTTGTGAAGAAAGAACCAGTACAAGTTACCACTCCGGCTTCCGTATCGGAAATCAAGATCCCGGAGACGAATGTACTCCAGATTCTGGTTGATCCGGAAGGGAAAATATTTATGAGCCTCGACAAGCAGCAGGATATGCAGGCTGTATTGGAGAGCATGGGTGAAGAGTATGGCATTAAGTTTACTCCGGAACAGGAGAAGAGATTTATCTTGTCTTCTACTTTTGGAGTACCTATCAGAAGTATGCAGAAATATCTTGATCTCCCGGAAGATCAACGGGATAAGATCCTAAAGAATGAAGGTATTCCATGCGATAGTGTTGACAATCAGTTTAAATCGTGGGTACGTAATGCACGTACTGCTAACGCTGATCTACGTATTGCTATCAAGGCAGACGCTACGACTCCATACTCAGTGATAAAGAACGTTATGAACTCACTTCAGGATTTGCGGGAAAATCGGTACAATCTGATTACTTCTCTCAAAGCAGAATCTGAAAATTAAAAAGGAGGAAATACAATGAGTGCTGAAGTACAAGAGAGCGGCGGAAAAAGAGGAAAGAGCAAGCAAAAGAAAATGACTGTCCGGGTGGACTTTACACCGATGGTGGACATGAACATGTTGCTGATTACTTTCTTTATGCTTTGTACCACACTGAGCAAACCTCAGACGATGGAGATAAGCATGCCGAGTAATGACAAAGATATAACTGAAAACCAAAAGAGTATGGTGAAGGCTTCACAAGCAATTACATTATTGCTGGGAGCTGATAACAAACTCTATTATTACGAGGGAGAACCTAACTATAAGGATTATACCTCGTTGAAAGAAACTAGCTACGGCGCAGATGGACTGCGTGCCGTACTTCTTCAGAAGAATGCTGTTGCTGTCAATAAAGTAAGAGAATTGAAGCAGCAAAAACTTGATCTTAAGATCACGGATGACGAATTTAAGAAGCAGGTTTCTGAGATAAAGAGCGGAAAGGATACACCGACCGTAATTATCAAAGCTACTGATGATGCTTCTTATATGAATCTGATTGACGCGCTGGACGAAATGCAGATATGTAATATTGGTAAATATGTGATAACAGATATCGCTGAAGCTGATGAATTCTTGATTAAGAATTATGATGCGAAAGGTGAATTGTCACAAAACTTGGCCGATAATTGATGTAACACCTAAAAAAGAAAAGTAAAATGGCAAAATTAGATTTAGCTTCTTCGGAATGGTGTCAACTGATTTTTGAAGGCAAAAACCAAGCATACGGCGCATATAGAATGCGTGCCAATTCAACAAAACGACATAATGTCGCTATGTTGATTGTAGTGGTCATAGCAGCGGTTGGATTTAGTATCCCTACACTGCTTAAGTTGGCAACTCCGGAGCAGAAAGAAGTGATGACAGAAGTAACTACTCTGTCAAAATTGGAAGAACCTGAAATCAAACAGGAAGAGATGAAACGCGTAGAACCGGTTGCACCTCCTCCCCCTGCATTGAAGAGTTCTATCAAGTTTACAGCTCCTGTCATCAAGAAAGATGAAGAGGTGCATGAAGACAATGAAATCAAGAGCCAGGAAGATTTGAATGCTACCAAAGTATCCATCTCTATTGCCGACGTAAAAGGTAATGACGAGGCTAACGGTAAAGATATCGCAGACCTTAAGCAGGTGGTAACACAGGCTGCACCGGAACCGGAAAAGGTTTTTGATATGGTAGAACAGATGCCGACTTTCCCCGGTGGTCAACAGGAATTGATGGCTTACTTGGGTAAGAATATCAAATATCCGACTATTGCACAGGAGAATGGAACACAAGGTCGCGTTATTATACAGTTCGTTGTAGAACGTGATGGTTCTATTTCTGACGTGCATGTGGCTCGTGGTGTAGACCCTTATCTGGATAAGGAAGCTGTTCGTGTGGTAAAAAGCATGCCGAAATGGCTCCCTGGTAAGCAGAATGGAAAAGCGGTACGTGTGAAGTTCACCGTTCCGGTAATGTTTAGATTACAATAAAAGATGATGAAGAGACAATTTAGGCTGATAGGACTCGTAGCGTTGGTGGTCTTGAGTGCTTGTAACTCAAAATCAAAAGGACCGACGGATACTTATTCTTCCGGTGTGGTATCTATCGCAGCGGATGAGAGTTTCGAACCTATCATACAAGAAGAGATAGAGGTGTTTGAAAGCCTGTACCCTTTGGCCGGGATTGTCCCTCGCTACACAACTGAAGTGGAAGCGATAAATTTACTTCTGAAAGACAGTGTCCGGTTGGCTATTGCAACCCGGACACTGACTAAGGAAGAAATGAATTCATTCCACAGCCGTAAGTTTTTCCCTCGCGAGATAAAATTGGCTACGGACGGTCTGGCATTGATTGTGAATCGTGCTAATCCGGATTCTTTGTTGAGTGTACGTGATTTCCGCCGCATCCTTACCGGTGAGGTGAAAAACTGGAAAGAGGTTAATCCGAATTCCCGTTTGAAAGGGATTCAGGTGGTGTTCGATAATAAGAACTCCAGTACCGTACGTTTTGCAATGGACTCAATCTGTGGTGGAAAAGAGTTGGCTGAAGGTAACGTCAGTGCCTTGAAAACCAACCAGCAGGTGATAGATTATGTAGCGAATAATCCCGACGCTATGGGAGTTGTTGGAGTAAACTGGTTGGGGAACCGCAGTGATACAACCAATCTTTCTTTTCGCGAAGAGATTAGAGTGATGTCAGTGAGTGCAGAGGATGTGGCAACTCCTGCTAACAGTTATAAACCTTATCAGGCTTACCTGTTTTATGGTAACTATCCGTTGGCACGATCTATTTATGCATTGCTGAATGATCCTCGCAGTGGGCTGCCTTGGGGATTTGCTTCTTTTATGACATCCGATAAAGGGCAGAGGATTATATTAAAATCCGGACTTGTTCCGGCTACTCAGCCGGTGCGTATTGTCCACGTGAAAGACGAATAATAACTAAAATTAGAGACTATAATGAAAAGAGTACAAATGTTTTTAGCTGGAGCGTTTATAGCAGTAGGGTCGCTCTATGCGCAATCATCTGACGCCGAATGGCAGGCTGGGGTTGCGAAATTGAAAGAAACTATTCAGACGAATCCGGCACAGGCTGCTGAAGAAGCTGAGCATCTGATTAAAGGAAAAAATAAGAAAAATGTGGAATTGTTGGTGGCTATTGGAGACGCATATCTGAATGCTGACAAGATTCCCGAAGCGCAGGAGTATGCAGCTCTTGCCAGAAAAGCGAATGGTAAATCGGCTCTTGCTTCTGTATTGGAAGGAAATATTGCCGTAAAACAGAAAAATGCGGGTCTTGCTTCTCAAAAGTATGAGGAGGCAATTTATTTCGATCCGAAATGTACGGAAGCTTATCTGAAATATGCAGATATTTATAAATCAGCCAATGCAAGTCTTGCCATTGAGAAGCTGAACCAATTGAAGGACCTGGAACCGTCCAACACAGCTGTAGATAAAAAATTAGCCGAAATTTACTATTTAAAAAATGATTTTAATAAGGCAGTAGAAGCTTATGCGAATTTTGCAATGGGGCCTACTGCTACGGAAGAAGATTTGGTGAAGTATGCTTTTGCTTTATTTTTGAACCATGATTTTGAGAAATCACTCGAAGTAGCTAATATGGGATTGCAAAAGAATGCTCGTCATGCTGCGTTCAATCGTTTGGCAATGTATAATTATACTGACCTGAAACGTTTTGATGAAGCGTTGAAGGCTGCCGATGTCTTCTTCAAGGAATGTGATAAAGCCGATTATTCGTATTTGGATTATATGTATTATGGACATCTGTTGGAGAGTCTGAAAAAATATGATGATGCAGTAGTACAATATGAGAAAGCGGTAAAGATGGATCCGACGAAGACGGATTTATTTAAAAATATCTCTTCTGCTTACGAACAGAAGAACGATTATAAAAAAGCAATCAGTGCTTACCAGAAATATTATGCATCTCTTGATAAGGAAAAACAGACTCCGGACTTACAGTTCCAGTTTGGTAGACTTTATTACGGTGCTGGTACGCAACCTGATTCATTAGCAATCACTGTTGAAGAACGCAAGCAGGCGTTAATGTCCGCCGATTCTACTTTCCATGCAATTGCGGAAGCAGCGCCGGACAGCTATTTGGGTAACTTCTGGAGAGCACGTGCCAATTCTGCACTTGACCCTGAAACAACTCAAGGACTTGCGAAACCTTTCTATGAGGAAGTGGCCGCTTTATTGGAAAGCAAAAACGATCCTCATTACAATTCAGCTTTGGTTGAATGCTACAGTTATCTTGGATATTACTATTTGTTAGCTATCGAAAATCCGGCATTGAAAGCCGAAGCAAAGGCTAACAAAGATAAATCCATAGAATACTGGAGTAAAATTCTGGCTATAGACCCCGCTAATGCTACTGCTAAAAGGGCATTGGACGGCATCAAATAGTGAATAATTTTAGTTGTTTGTCGTGACAGGAGGAGTGGAGAGTGATCTTAGCTCCTCCTTTTTTTGCACTTTTTTCTCCTTTTCTATTGGAATATTCAAAAGATTATCTACTTTTGTTGTGTACTATTACACTAATGCACCTAAAGATCATTATTCATTAAACAGAAATACTATGATTACAGTAGAAAATCTTTCATTTACTTATCGTAAATCGAAGCGTGCGGTACTACGTGATTTTTCGCTTTCGTTCGAATCCGGCAGGGTATATGGACTGTTGGGAAAGAATGGTGCGGGAAAATCTACTCTTCTCTATCTGATGTCCGGCTTGTTGACTCCTAAAAACGGCAAAGTGATGTTTCACGATACAGATGTACGCCGTCGGTTGCCGGTTACTTTGCAGGATATGTTTTTAGTTCCCGAAGAATTTGAGTTGCCTTCGGTTTCTTTGGTCAGCTATATTGAGTTAAACAGTCCTTTTTATCCTCGTTTCAGTAAGGAAGAGATGATTAAATATCTCCATTATTTTGAGATGGATATAGATATTGATCTCGGATCGCTTTCTATGGGGCAGAAAAAGAAAGTGTTCATGAGTTTTGCGCTTGCTACGAATACCTCTCTTTTGTTGATGGATGAACCGACCAACGGGCTGGATATTCCAGGCAAAAGTCAGTTCCGCAAGTTTATAGCATCGGGTATGTCGGATGATAAGACGATTGTGATTTCCACACATCAGGTTCGTGACATCGACAAAGTGCTCGATCATGTGTTGATAATGGATGACAGTCGTGTGTTGCTCGATGAATCGACAAGTAATATTTGCGACAAACTTTTCTTTGTGGAGAGTGATGATCGGGAATTGGCCAAAAGTGCGCTTTTTGCAATTCCTACTATTCAGGGTAACTACCTGATCCTTCCTAATGAAAAGCAGGACGAGTCGGAACTAAACCTGGAACTTCTTTTTAATGCTACACTGGCTACTCCTGAAGAGATAGCCCGATTGTTTCACACTCAAAAATAAAAGACGATGATAAAAGATACTTTTTTCAGTTTGCCTCGTTTTATAAATCTCTGCCGTAAGGAGATGGTGGAGAATTGGAAATCGAATGTGCTTCGTATGGTGTTGATGTATGGAGTGATGGCAGTGGTAATGGTTTGGAATGGATATTTTGAGTATAGAGGTACTTATAAGTATCAGGAAGATCCGGCGTGGATATTTCTTCTTGTCACTTTTATCTGGGCTCTGTGGGGATTCGGCTGTTTGAGTGCTTCGTTTACAATGGAAAAGATGAAAACGAAAACGAGCCGTACTTCCATGTTAATGATTCCGGCAACTCCTTTTGAGAAGTTTTTCTCCAGATGGTTTGTATTTACGGTTGTGTATCTGGTTGTTTTCCTGATATGTTATAAGTTGGCGGATTATACGCGTTTTACTATTTATTCTTTGGCTTATCCGGAGAAGGATTTTATTGCTCCTGTCGACTTGTCGCATTTGGTTGGTGATGAAAAATATTATACTTTATGCAGGCGAGGCTTGGAATTTGGAGCGCTGATATCAGGTTATTTCTTTGTTCAATCCTTATTCGTACTGGGCAGTTCGATTTGGCCTAAAAATTCTTTCCTGAAAACATTTGCGTCGGGAACCATTATTGGTATGGTATATTTTGCTGTCGGTGCTTTGGTAAGCAAAGTGCTGTTGGAAAGCGGCAGGTATTATTCAGGAGGTGTGCTGGAGTCGAAAGAAACCACTCTGTGGATTGTAATTGTTGCCGGCATCTTTTTTGCGTTGGTGAATTGGGTACTGGCTTATTTCCGCTTTAAGGAGTCTGAAATTATTAATAGAATGTAATACCTTAGCCTATGAATTTTAAAGAAAGTAAAGCTATTTATTTACAGATTGCAGATAGAATCTGTGATGAGATATTGCTGGGGCAATATCCGGAAGAGGAGCGGATCCCTTCTGTCAGAGAGTATGCTGCCATTGTGGAGGTGAATGCTAATACGGTGATGCGTTCCTTTGACTATCTTCAGGTACAAAATATTATTTATAATAAACGTGGCATAGGGTATTTTGTAGCTTCAGGAGCAAAAGAGCTGATTCATTCTCTCCGTAAGGATACCTTTCTGAAAGAAGAATTGGACTATTTCTTTCGTCAGCTGTATACGCTTGATATACCGATAAAAGAAATAGAGACAATGTATCATGAGTTTATAAAAAAGCAGAAATAGAATAAAGACGAAATATTATGAAACGTACTACTTATATATTTATAGGCCTTCTCGTTTCCGGATTGATTGTAATTGTGGCAACTATTATTTTCATATTTATGTCGGGGAAGCCTTATCAGGAAGATGGAGTCTTTTTGGGTAATGAACAGGTGAAAATGGATTTGAATGGCGTACATGTTATAAAGGTGTTTACCAGCCAGGATGGAGTATCTGAAGCGAGACGTGTGTTCATTGGCGGCGAAATGAAAATAGGATCTACTGCTGCTTTGTCAGGGAAAGAACTGGTTTCATATCCGAAAGGTGACTATTTGAATGTTACCCAAAAGAATGATACTTTGTTTATGAAGTTAGATCTTAATGTGAACAATATTCCGGAAAAGTATCGGGACAGAGATTATATCTTTGTGAGTGGTTTTGATGTGAGTTTGGCTGTGGATTCACTGACCGGTATAGTTACCGGTGAAGAAGGTTTGAAATTGAATCTGATAGGTATTGAAACAGATTCATTGTTTGTCCGTGGTAATCGTTATAACATATCATTGGATTCTTGCCGGCTTGGCTCGTGTGATATTCAGGGAAATGGGCTGGACTTTCATGCAAAGGATAGTAAAATTGAAAACTTCTATCTGAATTTGGATGGTGTATGGAGATGGACATTTGAGAATACAGAAGTGGAGACGGAATATCTGAGTGGCAGCAATCAGCACTCTAATGATCTGCAGAAAGGAGAATGTAAGCGGGTGGTCTGGACACCTCTGACAGAAGATGCACGTTTGCAGGTGAATGTAAGGGAGAAAGCGGAAATTACGATAACACCGGAATAAACAGGAATAGGTATGAAGAGATAAAATAGGATACGAATTACTAGACAGTATCTAAACTAAAAAGGAGCAATAATGGATTTTAAAATGCCTGCGGCATATTTATTCCGTTATTGCTCCTTTTAATATATGAGGTTATATAGTCGAATTACAGCGCTTTCTTCAGAGTGAAGCAGTCGATGTCCGGTGCCCAGTTATAACTATTACCCATGCGAATAGTGTTGTATCCGGCTTTTAATTCAACGGGAACTGTGATTTGGTTATGACCATTATCCTCTCCCAGAGAGTCGATTTTGGTAATGATACCGTTTACGTCCAGTTCTATTTGTCGTCCTTTGCCATATAAATAATGGATGGTCATATCATAGCGTCCGCCATTTTCGCTATATACTTCCCGCCATTCGGCATAGTTTTCAGGTTGTCCGCCAAGGAAACCTACTTTCATTTTGCCGGAGGCTTCCTTATCATGGGCATAAATAATACCTTTAGGATTTTTGCCAAGGTCATTGAAAAGAGGTAGGTAAGCCCATTCCGCTTCGTAGAGGGTCGGTTCCAGACGTGTTTCGCCTTCTATGCGGAGGAACATGGCACTGTGTGCAGGAAGCGTTTGTTCGAAGGTACCGGAGAAGTTTCCTAAATCGCTATGTTTTACCAGATCACGTACTTTTACGTTTCCTCCAAATTCCAGTGAAGAGAACGGCACGGAAAAACTACAGATGGTATCAGAAGGATTGTAAAGAGCTACTGCACGTACATTCCCACGTTTCTGTTCAATATCTTTCACGAGTACATAACCTTCATTTTCATGTTGCGCTACATAAGCCTGTAAGCCCAGCGGATCTTGGTTGAGGGCGATCAGTTCTTTATTTGTCAGCAGTTCGAGCGAAGAATCCGGCATGTTTTCCAGATTGCATCCGATAAGCAAAGGAGAGCTCATGATGCACCACAAACCGAAATGAGCTTCTTCTTCTGTCGGGGTAAGACCTTGTCCACCTACTTTACTGTCGTTGCGGAATCCGATGACCATCATATCCATGTCATTATAATGTCCGTTTCCGGCATAAGCCGACAGGTAGAGATTCTTTCCGACTACATATCTTAATGATCCCCAATGTGCATTAATATCTCCACTGATACGCCAGGAAGTTGCCGCATCTTTAGCCCAAGTACCCGGGAAGGCCCATCGGCAAATATTGATGGAAACATCTTTGTTTACTTTGTCTATACTGTTCCGGATGGAAGTGTAGCGTTCCTTTTCATTAAGTCCCAGCGCATCTCCTCCACAGTAATCAATTTTGATAAAGTCGAAACCCCAGTCGCCAAAGTATAATTGGGCGTCTTGCGGTTCGTGTCCATAGATACCAGCTCCTACGCCTGCTGCATCATTGTCCCACATGGAGCCACATGTACTGTTGCCCGCATCGGTATAGAGACCGGCTTTCATTCCCAGGCCGTGAACGTAATCCGCAATTGGTTTCATCCCATTCGGGAAACGTTGTTCGTGGGTATGCATAATTCCGTTGTCATCGCGCTTTCCGAAATAGCCGTCATCAACATTGACATAATGATATCCGGCATCTTTCAGACCTTTTTTCACCATCAGGTCGGCTTGATGCTTGATGATGTCTTCGCTGATGTCTACGCGAAATGCATTCCATGAACTCCATCCCATGATGGGAGGATTGACTGTCTTTTCATTCTCGGAAAGGGTAGTTTGAGTTTTTGTGCAGCTGATGCACATAAAAGAAGCTACTGCTACTGTAAAGAGATAAATCCTGTTTTTCATGATATAATAGGTTGTGTTTTATTACATATCCGTCCTGAATTTGTTCAAGTGACTGAATAGAAATAAAGGGCAACTTACTGTACTCCAGAAAGCTACCCTTTATTTTTGTCGGAATGAGGCGACTCGAACGCCCGACCCCTACGTCCCGAACGTAGTGCGCTACCAACTGCGCTACATTCCGATTGCTTAAGAAGTGGTGCCACCAGGAATCGAACCGGGGACACAAGGATTTTCAGTCCTTTGCTCTACCAACTGAGCTATGGCACCTTTCTCGTTTGCGGGTGCAAAGATAAGTATATTTTTTAATACCGCAATAACTTAAAGGGAAATTTTTACCAATTTCTGACTCGTGGAAATATAAATGCATTTTTGTTAGAATAAATATGTAGATAAACAGCTATTTATGCGACATATTTTATAAATTTACGCACTGAAACGATCAAAACAATATAAACACTCTATTACTATGTCATCACTGGCGATTATTGTTATAATAGTTTTGTTAGCTGCCTTCATCTATATGTGGGCAAAGTGCCAGTCACTCCAGAAAGAGGTGCATTCGAAGGAAAACAAAGAGAATGAACTTAAAAAGTTGGCTCTGGTTTTGCAGAACATCAATGCTTACTTCTTATTGATTGACAAGGATTTTGTGGTTTGTGACACCAATTATTATTCTTTAAACCGTCTTCCGATTCAGGTAGGTGGAGTTACCAAAAGAGTCGGGGATTTGCTGCATTGTAGAAATGCGATTGCAGCCGGTGAATGTGGTCAGCATGAACAATGCAAACTATGTTGTATCCGTGCGTCTATCGGAAAAGCTTTTTACAAGAAAGCAAGTTTTAAAAATCTGGAAGCTTCCATGAAGTTATTAAGTGAGGATGAAACGAAAGTGACTCCTTGCGATGTATCGGTATCGGGTACTTATTTGAATATTCATGGTGAAGATTATATGGTGTTGACTGTTTATGATGTGACGGAGCTGAAAAATGCGCAAAGGCTGCTGTCTATTGAAAGAGAACATTCCATTTCTGCTGATAAATTGAAATCTGCCTTTATTGCTAATATGAGTCACGAGGTACGTACACCGCTAAATGCGATTGTCGGATTTTCCGGTTTGATGGTATCGGCTTCCAGTGAAGAGGAACGAAAAATGTATGCTGATGTTATTGCAGAGAATAATGAACGCTTGTTGCGCCTGGTGAATGATATTTTCGATCTTTCTCAAATAGAATCGGGAACAGTAGATTTTGTTTATACGGAGTTTGATGCCAATGATTTACTAAGAGAGTTGGAGGGAATTTTTAAGACGAAATTGAATAACTCGTCGGTGGAATTGGTTTGTGAGGCACACATACAACCTATAATGATGTATTCGGAACGGGAACGTATCATTCAGGTATTGTCCAACCTGTTACATAATGCAATGAAATTCACCGAATCGGGTGAAATTCGTTTGGGTTGCAGCCTGAAAGGAACGGAAGAGGTTTGCTTTGTTGTGTCCGATACAGGTATTGGCATACCGAAAGAGGAACAGAAAAAAATATTCTCACGTTTCATAAAACTTGATCGTGAAATGCAGGGGACGGGACTTGGACTGACTCTTTCGCAAACGATCATCCAAAATCTGGGTGGAAATCTTGAACTTGATTCGGAAATTAACCGGGGATCTACTTTCAGCTTTGTGTTGCCACGGGTGATAAAGCCGGAACTGATAAAGCCACAGGCAATAAAGTAATCTCCAATCGCTAGGTATTGTATCTATTAAATGATGATTGGCATACTTCTAAATAAGAGGGCCTGCAAAAATCCCTAAAATAAATTACCCTCACTACAGTGAAGTGCTCCCCTAAAGTCGGTTATAAAACCCTTGGGATGCACTTCACGGTTGTAGTGAGGGTAATTTTATAAGTTCAAAGCTGTTTGAATAGCCTCTTACTTTTTTGTGAACAGGATGAACACTTAGTCTTTACGACTTAGGTGCATCCTTATCTTTGTCTCCGGTTCCCGGAGATGCTTTGCCGGAAGCAGAATTTCCGCCAGATGTAGCAGAACTGCTGCTTGATGGAGTAGCACCGGAAGCGGTGGCACCAGAGGATGCCGCATCAGGAGCTGCTGCATTAGAAACGGTTGCACCAGGCTTAGCTGTACTTGCCCCGGTTGCTCCTCCTGTATGTGCAGAAGTTGCGGTAGGACGGGCAGCATTAGCGTTACTTGCACTGACATTGACAGTGGCAGGTTGAGCCTGAACTTCCCAGTGGAACGGTTCGAAATTGGAGTTTGGATCTACCCAAGACGGTTTCTTGGAAGCATAGATAATAAACGGAGCAATAACAACGATAATGGCACCGATAATCAGTACGGAGAACCAAACGGTGTTGCTACCTGTAGAGATCTGGCTGGGCGGGATGAAGCTGAGGATAAAGGCAAGCAATGATCCGCAGAAACCAAGACCACCAACAAACCACATCAAACCGTTACCTGACTTACCGATACGGAACGGACGGTTGAGTTTCTTCATCTTATAACGCAATGCGATAGCTCCGGAGAACATCAACAAGTACATAATCAGATAAAGAATAACTGTCAGCTGTGACAGAATCTGATAGAAGCTCTGTACGGACGGCATAACGACGAACAACAGACTTAATACAGTTACAGCGATACCTTGTACGAACAGGATATTCTTCTGTACACCCAGTTTGTTTGTTTTCTGGAAGAACGGAGGCATGTACCCCGCTTTACCTACGGCAAATATACCTTTTGACGGACCGGCAACCCATGTTAATACACCTGCCAGTACACCAAATGCAAGAGCGACAGCAATGATTGGTGACAACCAGGAAGCATGAATATATCTGAAATAGTTGTCGAAGCCGACGAGTAGACTTTGAGTCAGGTTGATATCTTTTGCAGGGATAATCACACCTAATGCAAAAGTACCCAGAACGAAGATCAGCACTGTGATAAGTGCACCGATGAATACGGCTTTCGGATAGTTTTTGGAAGGGTTCTCTACGTCTTTTACGTGGATACCACCCATTTCCATACCGGCATAAAATAAGAAGATACTGGCAGCAAGAACGACATTGTCAAAGTTGGTAAAGTCGGGGAAGAAGCTGCTGTTGAAATCCATATTGGAATGTCCGCCGCTTGCCAGATAAATGATTCCCAAGATAATCAATAGGGCAGCCGGGATAATTGTACCGACCATACCACCGATTTTGGCAACCTTACCTACCCAGCTCATACCTTTCAGGGAAATGAAAGTAGCCAGCCAGTAGATGATAAGTACTACGACGAGCGTATAATACTTATTGTTTGCCAGTGACATGTCATGTACGTCATTCATTCCGATGAAAGCGATAGATACGGCACCAAACGTTAACACTGTCGGATACCAGATCGTACTTTCGATCCATTGTACCCAAATGGCGAGGAATCCCAGTTTTTTGCCGTAGGCTTCGCCTACCCACCGGAACACACCACCCTGCTTATCCTGAAACATCGCCGCCAACTCTGCTGCAACGAGCGATGTAGGGATTAGAAAGACAATAGCTGCAAAAAGATAATAGAAGGCCGAACTCATTCCATATACGGCCTCGGCTGGTAGTCCGCGCAAGGATACTACTGCCGTAACATTCATGATAGCCAGGGTAAACACACCCAGCTTCACTGCATTTTTAATATTCGCCATAAGTTAAGGTTTTAAGTGAAAAATATTTTAAAGTCAGTGTTATAACAACATTTTGCGTGAGATGTTTCCGCAATCTCTTTCAAAGTTCGTTAATTAACATCCCCGAAATGGGAGATTGTAACCCCGGATTTACTTCTTCCGAAACAATCGCTTTCTCCAATTGTTTTTAAGCAATCTAAATTATAAATGAATCATTTTATTATAAACTAAGTAGTTATGAAATCAGCGCTTTCAGATTTTATTTCCGGGAAAAAGGGAATCTATGGTATTCTTCACATTATTATATTAGTAATGTCCCTATTCCTGGTTATTAGTATCTCGGTAGATACTTTTAAGGGAATTCCTTTCTATACACAGTCTTCGTATATGAAAGTACAGCTATGTATCTGTCTTTGGTTTCTTTTTGATTTTGTATTGGAGTTCTTTCTGGCGAAACATAAGGGACGTTATTTGCGGACGCATTTTATCTTTTTATTGGTGGCGATTCCTTATCAGAATATTATCGCCTATTATGGGTGGACATTTTCGGATGAGATCACCTATCTTCTCCGTTTCATACCTTTATTGAGAGGAGGATATGCACTTGCCATTGTGGTCGGCTGGTTGACCTACAATCGTGCTTCGAGTTTGTTTGTCTCTTATCTGACGATGTTGTTGGCAACAGTTTATTTTTCCAGTCTGGCATTTTTTGTGCTCGAGCATCGGGTGAATCCTTTGGTGAATGGTTATGGAGATGCTTTGTGGTGGGCTTTTATGGACGTTACTACCGTCGGTTCGAATATCATAGCGCAGACGGTGACCGGACGTGTGCTTTCCGTTTTGTTGGCTGCCCTGGGTATGATGATGTTCCCTATCTTTACGGTTTATATCACAAATCTGATTCAGCAATCCAACAAACGTAGAAAACAATATTACGAAGAGGAGGAACTAGAGAAAAAGGCTTCCGAGAAAAAAGAATTGGCAGAAAAAGCAGCCGTACAGAAAGGAAGTGTGTCATAATGAATAATAAAACGCAGATTAACGCAAATTATCGCAGAAATAATTTTATAAGTCGTTGATTAATATATCAATATAATTGGAATAATCTGCGATAATTTGCGATAATCTGCGTTTTGACACACTCTGGGATAAGATGAAAAAACAGATGAAGTGATTATGAAGGTAAAGTGTTGAAAACCAAAGATGAATTACTTTTCTTAATACTATAATTACTTTTCTTTATAAGCGAGGAAGGAAAAGGGGTGGAAAAGAGGTATTACTTTCTATCTTTGTTGAGAAGAGACAGGACACGACGCTGTTATAACCGTTGTTGAATGAATCAAACCTTACCTTATCCGGGTTAATAACAGCTATCTCATTTTAATAACTAGAGTTGTTCAGGGGTAAGTTCAATTTGTAGCATTTGAAAAATGATGCCGTTTGTATTGAAACATTGGCGGGAAATCAAGAGGGTAAGGGGAATAGAAAAAGGTTACTATCAAGAGATAGTAACCTTTACCTTTCTTATAAAAGAGATTGAGAGAATTTTAGTCAACAACGGTGATATGGTTGTTGCTAAATACATTCAATTCCAGCTTGTTCATGATGTATTGAATAGCTAACTGCGCTTTCACGGAGTTGCCCGAACCATCCAAAGGAGGAGCAAATGCGGCAATACCGAACTGTCCGGGCAGTACGCCCATCACACCGCCACCTACACCTGTTTTTGCAGGAATACCGGAAGTGTACATCCAGTCGCCGGTATGTTCGTAGAAACCTACGGCGGCAATCATGGCAGTGATTTTAGGAGCCAGGACGGCATCAAAAACTTCTTTTTTAGTCACAGGGTTCACACCACCGTTGGCGATTGTACCGGCTGCGATGGAAAGCTGCAATGCAGTAACTCCCAATGAACACTGGCGGGTGTAAAGGTCTAATGACATATCCGGGTCATCATAAATCCGGTTGTAATTCTTCAGCAGCCATGCGATAGAACGGTTGTTGAAGTTGGTGTCCGATTCCGACTTGTACAATTCATCAATCAGTTGCGGGGCACTGCCGCATAGGTCTGTCACATTTCCTACGATGGCATCCCATTTCTTGGCAGAGTCACCGATAGGTTGCACCATACTGCAGGCAGAGATGGCTCCGGCATTTACCAGTGGGGTAGACGGATGATCGTTCTCCAACAAGATAGCGATGATTGAATTGAAGGGCAAGCCTGTTGCGTCGGCTCCAATCTTGTCCAGAATTTCTTTAGCACCGTATTGACGCAGTGCCAGGATAGCCGTATGTACTTTGGATACGGATTCTATACCGAAGCGATAGTCAGTATCTCCCACATGGATGGTCTGCCCGTTGAGCAGGCAGACACTGATTCCAAAGAGATCCTTGTTGACATTTGCCAGATAAGGAATATAGTCGGCATTCTTGCCGCCGGTATTGGTCTTTACCTGATCGTATGCCTCCTGTACCACTTCTTTCAATTGAGCGAGTGTTACTTTTTTATCCATAGATCATTTTTATTTTTTTACGGTTTTACGACGACCACCGTGGTTGAACATCTTGACTTCTACCGGAAGATTCTTTTCTTGAGCCATACGGGTAGGAGTTGGATATTCCAGTTTTTCCAGTTCGGCGATGGCATTGTTGATGTCGCCCAGAAGCATATCTGCCATGTCACGGCTGAATCCCTGACGAACAACGACACGCATCACTACATAATCTTCCAGTTTAGAAGGCAATGTATAAGCAGGAACCATCCAACCATGTTGAGACAGTTTGTCTTGCAAATCATACAAAGTCCATTTGGCGCTCTTTGCATATTCCGGTTTCAGATACCAGATGAATAGCGGGTTCACAACATCTTCTGAGTAGTTAACGAACGGAACCATCTTGGCTATTTCACTATGGATATATTTGGCAATTTGCAGGGAGTTGTACTGCACTTCTTTGTAACCCTGGAATCCTAAGCGGATGAATTGATAATATTGTCCCAGAATTTGTGCGGCCGGACGAGAGAAGTTCAAACCTACCTGTGTAATGTTGGCGCCCAGATAGTTGACGCTGAATGACATTTCTTCGGGCAGATATTCTTTGCCTTTCCAACAAACCCATCCGAGTCCCGGATATACCAAACCAAACTTGTGGCCGGATACGCTGATAGAAAGTACCCATTTCAAACGGAAGTCCCATTTCTTTTCCGGATACAGGAACGGAAGGATGAAACCACCACTGGCGGCATCTACGTGGATAGGAATGTCATAACCGGTCTTGGCATTGTAAGCATCCAGAGCTTTATCCAATGCTTCGACATCATCATTCAATCCAGTCCATGTAACACCTTGAATCGGTACGATACAGATGGTGTTTTCATCACACATTTTCAAAGCTTCTTCGGGGTCAAGAGTGGTTTTTTCAAGTGTCAAAGGCACTTCACGCATTTCAATCTGCCACAACTGTGCAAACTTTTCCCAAACAACCTGGAAACCTGTAGAAATCACAAAGTTTGGTTTATCAAATGGTTTGCCCTGTGCTTGTCTTTTCTTACGCCAACGCAACCAGGCAGCTACACCACCCAACATACATGCTTCTGAAGAACCGATAGCCAAAGCACCTGTTTTCCAGGTATCTTTTTCAGGAGAGTTCCACAAGTTGGCAACGATGTTGATACATTTACCGTTCATCACAGCGATACGCGGATATTCTGTTTCATCAATGTAGTTGATGTTGATGGCCTCATTCATCAGCTTGGTAGCATATTCGTCCATATAAGTGGTAACGAAAGTAGCCAGATTCAAACGGGGCTGAGTTTGAGCAAATGTTTCATCTTTCACCATTTGATAGGCGACTTCAGGAGTAGTAGGTCCATCAGGTATTTTCTCTACCGGAGAGGGTTGTAACATTCTGTCTGAACCAAATACATCGGTTTTTGCATCACCTTTTCTGAAATTTAAATCTTCCATACTAATTTGTTTTTTTAAAGGTTTAGGGCGATGGGGATTTTCCCCGTCGAATTTCCCACAACAACAGCAGATAGGTTTGAAAGTTTCCGGCTTTTACATTATTTGGCGTTTATTAAGGGGGCGGGTTTTCCTGTATGGAAGAGCTTCCCGGCACATTGGCAGATCTTGCTTTGACTTCCTCCTAACAAAGGAACATTCTCATCGCAATGAGAAAAAATTCTCACTACGATGAGAAATTATTCTCATTACTATGAGAATTTTTTCTCAAAGGGATGAGAATGGTTTGAGAATAGAATCCTGCTCATAGCACCTTGTAGCATCATAATCCACTGATAACGGTTGACTGTTTTTTTATCTTATTCCTGAATTTTATTGATTCAAAGAATGGTTTTGATGCTTTTAAAGCAATAAAGTCCGGATATACGTCTTTTGAACTTTATAAGGCGACTATTGTTTTCTTCAAACCTAAACTTTTAACGAATAAGCATTATGAAGATACAGACGGGACGAGGAACAATTCCTCTTATTACTTTAATTGCCATCTGGTCTATTTCGGCATTGACTTCATTGCCGGGACTGGCTGTTTCACCTATATTGGGTGATCTTACGAAGATATTTCCGGAAGCTACGGATCTGGACATACAGATGTTGACTTCGCTGCCATCACTGCTCATTATTCCTTTTATATTGCTGGGTGGTAAACTGACAGAGAAAGTCGATTATGTCCGTGTATTAAAGGTCGGACTCTGGCTTTTTGCCGCGAGCGGCGTTTTGTATCTGATTTCCAATCGAATGTGGCAATTAATTGTGGTAAGTGCTTTGCTCGGTATCGGTTCCGGTTTGATTATCCCTTTATCTACCGGATTGGTTTCCAGATACTTTGTAGGAACCTATCGGGTGAAACAGTTCGGATTAAGCTCCGCTATTACTAATTTCACGTTAGTGATAGCAACTGCCGTAACGGGCTATCT
Source organism: Bacteroides sp. D2 (assembly GCF_025147085.1). Classification (NCBI taxonomy): domain Bacteria; kingdom Pseudomonadati; phylum Bacteroidota; class Bacteroidia; order Bacteroidales; family Bacteroidaceae; genus Bacteroides; species Bacteroides sp. D2. The sequence goes on from NZ_CP102261.1 coordinate 2,425,720, forward strand.
TGCAGAAGTTAGCTGGCATTTGCCTTTCCTTGTCTATCTTCTCCCATTGATTTCTATTCTGCTGGTAGGACATTTGAAAGAAGACCGGACGGGAGAAGTCGCTTTTACACCCTCTCCTTCCTCTTCTGCAGATACTACAAAAGACAACGAAGCCTCCGAACAATCTACTTCCATAGATATAGGAGGTAGCAAATACGGTATTCACATCAAACATCTGATAGAGTTGATGCTCTTCTATGGCGTGATAACATATATCGTGGTAGTAGTGATCTTCAATCTACCTTTCTTAATGGAGAAACATCACTTCTCCAGTGGCAATTCCGGATTGATGATTTCGCTTTTCTTTCTGGCCATCACTGCTCCGGGTTTTTGCCTGGACAAGATTGTAGCCCTGCTGAAAGGACGTACAAAAGCATACAGCCTGCTGTCGATGGCATTAGGATTGTTATTAATCTGGATAGCTCCGATCGAATGGCTGATTATTCCCGGATGTATCCTGGTTGGTTTGGGATATGGCATTATTCAACCTATGCTTTATGATAAGACCACCCAGACCGCACTGCCGCAAAAGACCACATTGGCTTTGGCGTTTGTGATGATGATGAATTATCTGGCTATCTTGCTTTATCCCTTTATTGTCGATTTTTTCCAGTGGATATTCCATACCCAATCACAGGAGTTTCCTTTTATCTTTAATCTTCTGATAACTATTGTTACTCTTTTCTGGGCATATCGGCGCCGTAATACCTTTTTGTTTAACGACCAATTAAAATAGAAAATGAAGAATAAGAAACTGGAAGCCAATCTTAGCATGGCTGTCTCGAAAGTATTTAGCGGTTTAAATATGAATGCCTTAAAGTATCTTCTGCCTTTGTGGATGAGTCCATTGACAGGAGCCACGCTTCGTTGCACATTTGCAGCAGCTGCTTTTTGGGTGATCGGGTGGTTTATGCCTCCGGAGAAATCGTCAGCCAGAGATAAATGGCTCCTCTTTCTGTTGGGGGCTTTGGGACTTTACGGCTTTATGTTTCTCTATCTGGCCGGATTGAGTAAAACAACTCCTGTCTCCAGTTCCATATTTACCAGTCTCCAGCCTATTTGGGTTTTTCTTATCATGATATTCTTTTATAAGGAGAAGGCGGGCGCTAAAAAAATAATAGGAATTTCTATCGGTCTGATAGGAGCGTTGGTTTGCATCCTAACCCAGCAAAGCGATGATTTGGCCTCTGATGCTTTTACGGGGAATATGCTTTGTCTTCTAAGTTCTGTGGTGTATGCTGTCTATCTGATTCTTAGTCAGCGCATCCTCACGGCCATTGGAGCGATAACGATGTTGCGATATACCTTTTCCGGTGCTGCCGTGTCTGCCATTATAGTCACGTTTATTACAGGATTTGATGCCCCGGTATTCTCCATGCCGTTTCATTGGACGCCTTTCCTTATTCTGATGTTCGTATTGATTTTCCCGACCACTATCAGTTATATGCTGTTGCCTGTCGGTTTGAAATATCTGAAGACAACGGTCGTCGCTATCTACGGTTATCTGATTCTGATTGTGGCGACCATTACCTCCCTTGCTCTCGGACAAGACCGTTTTAGCTGGACGCAGACGTTTGCAATCATTTTTATTTGTATTGGAGTTTACCTGGTTGAAGTGGCCGAAAGTAAAGAAAAGTAAAGAAAAAAGGCATTCCATCACGGAATGCCTTTCATTATTTCATCATCATGTTTTATAGAGAGGAGTTGATTGCTTGCGCTATGGACTTGAATTCTTCATCCGACAATTTCAGTTTCGGATTCGAAAACAACATATCCGATTCCTTTTGAATAGGAATTAAATGAATATGTGCATGAGGTACTTCCAGTCCGATAACAGCTTCGCCTACCTTTTGGCAAGGGAATGCTTTTTTAATGGCACAGGCTACTTGCTTTGCAAACACATGCATAGCAGCCAGGTCTTCATCGCTCAAATCGAAAATATAGTCTACTTCCTGTTTGGGCACTACCAATGTATGTCCCTTTACCAACGGATTGATATCGAGAAAAGCAAAAAACTTGTCGTTTTCCGCCACCTTGTAGCAGGGGATTTCTCCTGCGATGATTCTACTGAATATTGTTGCCATAACTTTTATTGATAAATTAAGGCAAGCCCCACATGGAGACCTGCCTTTACGTTAAATTGATATGTTTACTACTTCCAGTGCAATTTTACCTTGTGGAACAGTAATTTCTGCTACATCACCCACCTTCTTGCCAAGCAGACCTTGTGCAATCGGGGTGTTAACGGAAATCTTTCCTTCCTTCAGGTTAGCTTCACTTTCTGAAACGATGGTATAAATCATCTTCATGCCATTCTTTACATTCTTCAGTTCCACCTTATTTAAAATCTGTACGGAATCTGTTTTCAATTTAGATTCATCGATGATTTTTGCATCTGCAATGGTAGCTTTCAATTTGTTGATACGCATTTCGAGCATACCTTGCGCTTCTTTTGCTGCATCGTATTCAGCGTTTTCAGACAAGTCTCCTTTATCTCTGGCTTCGGCTATTGCCGCAGAGATCTTCGGGCGTTCCACTGTTTCCAGTTCCTTCAGTTCCGCCATCAGTTTCTTGTAACCTTCTTCTGACATATAAGCCATGATGTTTTCCTCCTTTAATTGTTTTAAATGGTCATATAAACAAAAAAGAATTCCAACATGAGCCATGTTGGAACCCTCTTTTCATTATTTCTTTGCAAAGATAGCCTTTTAAGTGATACGTGTCAAGTGAAAAAAGATGCTATGTAACATATTTAAATGAAATATGCTAAATTATAACAACTTAGAGTAATGACTTGACAGCTGCTTCCAAATCCTTAATATCTTCGCCACGAAGCTTCAATTCGTTGTTACGATTAATCAAAAAGATAGATGGAACCTGACGAACATTATATACAGCTACGTTGGTAGAGTAAACTCCGTTTCCATCGCGCACACAGACCCATGGAAGGTTGTCTGCCGCTGTTTTCCAGTAGTGTTCGTCCGCGTCGAGAGATACCTGGTATATTTCCAGTCCTTCTTTAGCGTATGTATTATACAGTTCGCGAAGCATCAGGTTGTGAGGAGCTCCGGCAGGCGACTGGAATACAGAGAAATCGAGCAAAACGACTTTGCCTTTCAGGTCGGTCAGCTTGCGCACATTTCCTTTCACATCACGCAAGGCAATGTCGATAATACCGGTTTCTACGATTTTATCCTGCGGAATTTCCAGAGCTTTCGTTTGCGGCTGGCGCGTATTCTTCATTCCTTTGATTACAATATTATAAAGGTTCTTGGAACGTACCGCATGAGGGAACGCGTTGTTGAGGCTCGTAGCAACAGCTGCGAAGCATTTCACGTCGTCTTTATTGTTCAACGGATCGAATATCAGATAATTATTGAGCTTCTGGAACAGGGCAAAGTAAGCTGCCGCCGTGTTGGGAGCAGCAAAAATATAGTTCACTTTGACATCTTCCTTATAGTTGTTGAGCAATGTTGCCAAGCTGTCTTCAAACACATCATGCCCTATTCCGTTGCTGCGCAGGGATGCCAGTAAATTGTCCACCTCTTTTTGAAGGCGAATCTGCTTCAACGTCAGTTCTTTTATCTTATTGCTGTTTTCCGAACCTTCCACCGTATAAGTAGTAGAGAAATCCACATACGGAGCTTTGATTTGAATCGTTTCGATAGAATCTACAGAAAAATTGATGATTTTGTCGTCGATCCGCAAACGGTAAAATTCGGGTGACTCGGGACGAGGCTGCTTGAAACTGAATGTACCTTCCTCTTTCAGCTTCACTGAATCGAGCGGAACAATACCTTCCAGACCGGAAGCTTCGAGATAAAGCATTTTACCGTCGGCTCCTGATACATCCCCGTTCACCTGGAATTTAGGGCCGGAACTACAAGCAGTAATAGTAAGTGCGGCGAGCGCTGCAAAAGTAACCTTTTTCATATAGTGTGTGTTATTAACGAGATGCAAATATACTTCTTTTCGAGATTAGTCAAAGCATTTTGCTGTGTTCTTCATCCTAATTTTGAAAAAAAATCAGTTCGCCACTAACTTTTTACCTCATTTCCACCTAATTACCACGATAAATGTATATCTTTGCAGGAATTTTGAAAGAAAAAGTATAGATAAAACAATTTTTATGATTAACCCAATTGTTAAGACAATCGAGTTACCTGATGGAAGAACCATCACACTCGAGACGGGAAAGTTGGCAAAACAGGCAGACGGTTCTGTAATGCTCCGCATGGGAAACACCATGTTGTTAGCTACTGTTTGTGCCGCTAAAGATGCAGTTCCCGGAACAGATTTTATGCCTTTACAGGTAGAGTACAAAGAAAAATTTGCGGCATTCGGCCGTTTCCCTGGTGGTTTCACCAAGCGAGAAGGTAGAGCTTCTGATTATGAGATTCTCACTTGCCGTCTTGTCGACCGTGCTCTCCGTCCTTTATTCCCCGATAATTATCACGCAGAGGTATATGTGAACATCATCCTCTTTTCTGCTGATGGTGTGGATATGCCGGATGCATTGGCAGGACTTGCCGCTTCTGCAGCACTTGCCGTTTCAGATATTCCTTTCAACGGACCGATTTCTGAAGTACGTGTAGCACGTATCGACGGTCAGTTCGTTATCAATCCTACTTTTGAACAACTGGAAAAAGCTGATATGGATCTGATGGTAGCCGCTACTTATGAGAACATCATGATGGTAGAAGGTGAAATGCACGAAGTATCCGAAGCTGAATTGCTGGAAGCAATGAAAGTAGCTCACGAAGCTATCAAGGTTCATTGTAAAGCACAGATGGAGTTGACTGAAGAGGTTGGAAAAACAGTGAAACGTGAATACAACCATGAAGTGAACGACGAAGATTTGCGTAAGGCTGTTCGTGAAGCATGTTACGAAAAAGCTTACGCTGTTGCCGCTTCCGGAAACAATAACAAACACGAACGTTTTGCTGCTTTCGAAGCGATCCGTGAAGAATTCAAAGCTCAATTCTCTGAAGAAGAGTTGGACGAAAAGGGTGCGTTGATCGACCGTTACTACCACGATGTAGAAAAAGAAGCCATGCGCCGTTCTATCCTTGACGAAGGTAAGCGTTTGGATGGTCGTAAGACTACTGAAATCCGCCCGATCTGGTGTGAGGTTGGTCCTCTGCCTGGTCCTCACGGATCTGCTATCTTTACTCGTGGTGAAACACAATCACTGACTTCTGTAACTCTGGGTACCAAACTGGATGAGAAGATCATTGACGATGTTTTGGAACACGGAAAAGAACGTTTCTTATTACATTATAATTTCCCTCCTTTCTCTACAGGCGAAGCAAAAGCACAACGTGGTGTAGGCCGTCGCGAAATCGGTCACGGTCACTTGGCTTGGCGTGCTTTGAAAGGACAGATTCCTGCTGACTATCCGTATGTAGTACGTGTGGTTTCAGATATTCTCGAATCTAACGGTTCTTCTTCTATGGCTACTGTATGTGCCGGAACATTGGCATTGATGGATGCTGGTGTGAAGATCAAGAAACCGGTATCAGGTATCGCTATGGGATTGATTAAGAATCCGGGCGAAGAGAAATATGCTGTATTGTCTGATATCCTGGGTGACGAAGACCACTTGGGTGATATGGACTTCAAAGTAACAGGAACAAAAGATGGTATTACGGCTACTCAGATGGATATCAAGGTAGACGGTCTGTCTTACGAAATTCTGGAACGTGCTTTGAATCAGGCAAAAGAAGGACGTATGCACATCTTGGGTAAGATTACTGAAACAATCGCTGAACCACGTGCCGACCTGAAAGAACATGCTCCACGCATTGAAACGATGACAATTCCTAAAGAATTTATCGGTGCTGTAATCGGCCCTGGTGGAAAGATTATCCAAGGTATGCAGGAAGAAACCGGTGCTGTGATTACTATCGAAGAAATTGATGGTATGGGACGCATCGAAGTTTCCGGAACAAACAAAAAATGTATTGATAATGCAATGCGCATGATTAAAGCAATCGTTGCTGTTCCTGAAGTGGGCGAAGTTTATAAAGGTAAAGTTCGTTCTATTATGCCTTACGGTGCATTCATCGAATTCTTGCCGGGCAAGGATGGTTTGCTGCACATCTCTGAAATTGATTGGAAGCGTCTGGAAACAGTAGAAGAAGCTGGAATTAAGGAAGGTGATGAAATCGAAGTAAAACTGATTGATGTTGACCAGAAAACTGGTAAATTCAAACTTTCAAGAAAAGTGTTGATGCCAAGACCGGAAAAGAAGTAAAAGAGTCATATCTTCTATATAATGAATAGTCTGAAAACTAAGTTTTCAGACTATTTTTTTTAATTCCACTTTTCAGAAAGCATGGTATCAATGAGGCGATACCTTCCCCTTGAAGCGTGATTGTTCAAGGGCTTTTTTGTGTATGGATGTATAGGAATCTATTCGTTGCGAATTTCGAATATCGAAACTTGAATTTTGCGAATTGTGTGAAATTCGCAAATGCTGATGTGTTACCAATACGCTTTTTGCATTTTACAATATATGTGCCTTTGATTTGCATAATCAGTTGTTATTCAATTCGTTTATTGCTTATATCAGAAATGGATATAATTCATAGAGTTATGCGAATTCACGATATTTGCATATTGAGAATAGAGAGAGAATTTGATGTTGTGTAAAAGCAAACAATGAATGATGAAGAGTGGTAATAGAATATATAGAAATTGGCTTTACGCGTTATTGCTGATTGTCTTTTCTTCTTGTATAGATGAAACTTTCACCGAGAATTCTGTGGAAGGGACATTTCTGACAGTGAGAGGAATAACACCTCTGGGAGCTACACACGAGGGTACTCCGGAAGATCGGGTAGTGCGCACCCTGCGTATTCTGGCATTTGACAGAACAACGGGAAATAAGATTAGTAATGTATATTATACAGCATCAACAGGAGATATCATTCGGCATCCTATTGATCCGGGAATGTATGATTTTGTGTTTCTGGCTAATGAACCTCCCCATATACCGGTTAAAACGAAGTTGGAAGCCATAAGTAATTACAGTGATTTGGATCATATTGCTTATCCAGCAAGTTTTTTTTCATCGGAACAAGTCATTCCGATGATGCAGGAGATAAAGAAGGTAACCGTACTTTCCGATGGGCAGGGAGCCACATTGGAAAATGGTACGACAGTGTCCATGCTACTATTGGCTTTGGAGCGACTTGGAGTGAGGGTAGATGTTGAACTGAAGGCGGTAGATAATCTGAATGGTGCTTTTAAAGGAGTAATATTCAGTAATATCCCCAACCTTGTTCCGCTGACCGCAGGTTATGATGGTCCGGCTATTGAAAGGAATGTAGTACGTAAGTTTACCTTAACCGACAATGGAAATTATTTTGCCGACGGCACTCCTACGGTCGAATGGGGATGGGACAAGAAAGTCAACCGTATTATCTTGCCGGCAAGCGAACCGGCATCTGTCAATGATGAAGATGAGGCCGTGGTTTTCACGGTTGATATGTTGGATAATTATAGTCCTTCTTGTGAGTTGAAGATAAATTCGAGCCCGGTGAATTATAGTTTACCTAAAAATACGAAACTCGATCTGACAGGATATATACAAGACCCGTTGCAGGTAAATATTGTAGCGTCGAAGTGGGAAGACGTGGATGAAGATTGGGACATAGCAGGTATTAAAGTATTGAATGTCTCTACTTTGGAAGCCAGTATCACCGATTTTAATGGAGTGCGAATCTCTTTCAGTTCTAATATGCCGATAGTGAAAGTATTATCCGAACTATATGTGGGGGATACAGGGACGGCTAAAACTGAAACTGGAAAAATATTCAATGATCTTGTACTAAGATATAATGATACCAAAGACGATGGAACCACGATAACATATGCCACTTCCCGTTTTCTATACACTTATGACAGGACATCTCAAACTGGCTCGGGGTATATGGATATACTGCTTGATGAGCGGAATGTGAAAGATGCACAGGAAACTTATCGGATTATCCTGTCTGTAGAAGACGAAGATGGTGGTAAGCTACAAAGAGAAATAAAAGTCAAAACGAAGCAATACGGAAAGCGTTTTGATTTTAATTCGTATGGTTCCGGTTATATAGGTGCTTTTTTTAGAGATGATGAAACAGGCGAAAGAATTATTACCGGTCAACAGGGTGTGATAAGTGGAGCAGGAGAGCGCCCGGAAGATTTAGGAGCACCAGCCCCTTGGAAGGCGACTGTGGAAGCGGGTGATTTTGTTGTCTTGAGTTCTTCTCCAAGTTTTGATCCGCATGTAGGGACGGATGATCCGGGAAATCCTGAACATTATCAGGTGTTGCCTGATGCTTATAAAGGAGAAAAAGGTACTTATGTGGAGGGCAGGGGACGTATCTACTTCCGTATTGGTGTAAAAGAGAAAAATTCGGGAACGACTCCGAGATATGCTAAAATTAAAATAGAACGTTACGGTGGCAGATGGGGGACAGGAGACAATCAAGTGTGGTATAATACAGGATATATGTATATCCGGCAGGGAGAAGAGCCCGATTATATCATGCGACCGGGCACTGCGGACCCTATATCTAAAGGACCGCTAAAGGATGCTTCACGTAATTATGCTCGTAAAATATCACCTTTTAATCTGACTTCTCCGGCTTATTTTAGTGGCAGTAATGCTCTCTACACACCAGTGGATCATAAACAGGCTAAGTTTGTAAAATATCCAACTCAAGCAGGAGCTTTCTTCCAATGGGGGCTTCCTAAAAAGGCAGATCAGTCCTATTTCCGATTGGCTTATCATCCTACTGCTCTTACTATGGACTATTGGATTAGGGATATACTGTTTTTCGACGAATCGCATAAACTGTTTTTACCGGTATGGGGAGATGCTCCTGTGCCACCGGAAACTGTATATGATTATGGATACTCGGAGGTTTTTGAATCTTGTCCTGAAGGTTATCATCGTCCGTCGGACGGGTATATTGATAGGATTTCTTATAATGGCCCGTATCCCAATAATATAGATCAGGATAATGATCCTGTTATTGTGAATGCCTATAAAGAGGTTATAAAGACTCAAATAGTGGATTATAGTGATGAAATCGCTTTTTCCGAGTTACGTCAATCCTTGTTTATAAACCCGTTAAGTGGAGATGTCGGTGTGAATGAGAATATTGGAGGGTATGATGGTTCGGTAGAAGCAGGTGGAATTAAAGTAGACCGCTATCAAAACTTTTGGATAGATAGAAACGATCAGGTTGAAGCACAGGAACATATAAAATTCTTTATAGGGTTTTATGCCGATGGCTTTTTTGATCGACGACCTATCAAGATGGGACCGGGCGAGGGGAATTATCCTTATGGTGTATCGTCAGAGAATGCACAGGTTGCCTATTTTGGAATCTTGGTCTTTAATGAATCAAATAATGCTTCTGTTTTCTTCCCTTCGGCGGGAAGGCGGCGCAATCTGAATAGTACTTTGGAATATGCGGGGCAGACTGGTTATTATCATACCTCTTCCATAGCTGCATCATCTGCTGAAGATCCTCACGCTGTATGGAGTATGACTTTAGGTAAATGGCCAAATCCGGGACTTATGTATCAGTTGCCGACCTTTGGTCAATCTATTCGCTGTGTTAAAGATGAAACAGCTGGTACGAGATAGTCAATAGTATTTTGTTATCTGACTCTGACTTAATTTATTGCTTTGGTTAAGTCGAGTTTGTTTTTCTTTGCATTAAATCCCGTTTTAAAAAAAACGGGATTTTTTATTAGTATCATTTGGAGTTGAGCTGTTTTATATATAGAGCCAGTCTATATTAGATTTACCTGTTTCTTAAAACTTCTAAGAAGATGAAAGACAAACGATTATACCCTCTCCAAAAAAAGAATCGGAAAGTACCCCCATACTTCCCGATTCGAAACAGTCAAAAATCGACCTTAATCAATTTATTAACTTAACACGTCGCAAAGATATGAGAAAAATTTCTTTGAAAGAGCTTTTTTATTTAAAAAGTTTATGATACAGGCAAATATACCTGCAAATAAGGCTGTTTTTTCTTCCTTTAAAACCAAAGCTTTCTTCCTTTTAAAGGAACGACCCCTTCCTTTAAAAGGAAGAGGCCGTTGGTTTAAAAGGAACTGGTGGGGTATTTATATAGAAAAAAGGATTAATGATTTTTCGATTATATAGGTCGGTTTATTAGTTTGTTTTATACTCCTCTTCTATTCGTTTTATATGTGCGAGGTTTCTTTCCAGTAATTCATTTAGTTCGTGATTAGAAAAGCAAGCTCCTAGATAGATCGTGTTTTCTGCTTCAAAGTCAAATGGTTCATTGTCTTCATTCACCACAATCTCAATTTTTCCATGTGCATCTGTAGAGATTACTACATTGTATTTATCCATCAATCCTTTGAGCTCTTTTATGAATCTATATTCTTTGTTTGTTAATATTCTTTTCATGTCGGTTAGCTCTTTTGTTTTGCTATTCTTTTGTGTGGTAAAGTTCGTAATTATTTAACACATTACACGCTATTTGATGTATTCATTTTATTCTATTTGGCAGGTTGTAATATTCCTTTTATCCATATTATCACATCTATTCGTTTTTTTCGTATATTTGCTTCGAGCGAAACTTTTCATTTGTATATTTGTTGGATTTTAAAAAGAAAGAAAATAAAAATGGAAACAGAAGAATTGACAATTGGGAGAGTCCATCACGGACGCAATATACGTCGTACCCGTATTGAAAAGGATATGAACCAGGAGGGTTTGAGTGAATTAGTACATCTCTCACAGCCTGCTGTTTCTAAATATGAGAAGATGAGAGTGATTGATGATGAAATGTTGCAACGTTTTGCACGGGCGTTGAATGTGCCTTTCGATTATCTCAAGACTTTGGAGGAGGATGCACAGACGGTGGTGTTTGAGAATATTACAAATAATGGTAATGCAGCCACAAATGCTAATATTGGATTTGTTGATGAAGTTGGTGAGGACAATCGAGTTAACAATTTCAATCCTATCGACAAAATCACCGAACTTTATGAGCGTCTTTTAAAAGAAAAGGATGAAAAGTATGCCGCTTTAGAACGCCGTTTGCAGCATATTGAAGAAAGTCTGCAGAAATAAAAAAACAGATAAACTGAAAGGAATCGCAATATGATGAAACAAATACCTTATGGAATAACTGATTTTGGTCGAATCCGGAAACAAAATTATTATTATGTGGATAAGACGATGTTCATTGAAAAAATAGAAATGCAACCGCCTTATCTATTTCTGATACGTCCCCGTAGATTTGGAAAGAGTCTGACTTTGGCAATGTTAGAAACTTATTATGATGTAAGTTACGCAGAGCAGTTTGATGAACTGTTTGGTCAGTTATACATAGGCCAGCATCCGACGAAACTTCACAATCAGTTTCTCATTATGCGGTTTAACTTTTCAGAAGTGAGTTCTAATGTCAATGAGGTTGAACAATCGTTTAAACTTCATTGCTGTAACAAGCTGAAGGACTTCGTGTACAAATACGAGCGTTTGCTTGGAAAAGAAATCTGGGAGATTCTGGATGAAGGTACACAAAAAGACCCCGGTGCTTTTTTATCGGCAATCAGCACCTATGCTAGCCGTAAAGGAAATCTCCGCATTTATTTGCTTATTGATGAATACGATAATTTCACCAATACCATTCTTTCAACCTACGGTACCGAGTTTTATAGAAAAGCAACGCATGGTGAAGGTTTCATTCGTGGCTTCTTTAACGTGATAAAATCCGCTACAACAGGAACAGGGGCTGCCCTTGAACGGTTGTTTATTACCGGGGTGAGTCCGGTGACGATGGATGATGTCACAAGTGGATTTAATATCGGAACTAATATAACGACTGATCCTTGGTTTAATGATTTGGTTGGCTTTAGTGAGAAGGAATTGCGTGAAATGCTGACATATTATAAAGAGGAGGGAGTACTTGAAGAATCTATAGATGAAATAGTTGCCATGATGAAACCTAATTATGACAATTATTGCTTTAGTGAAGATACATTGGAGCAGTGTATGTTTAATTCCGATATGACTCTTTATTTTCTGAAATCTTTTGTACTTCATCATAAAAAGCCTAAAGAAATTGTAGACCCCAATATCCGTACCGACTTCAACAAACTGACATACTTGATAAAGCTCGATCACGGATTGGGAGAGAATTTTTCCGTTATAAAAGAGATAGCCGAGCAGGGAGAGATTACTACTGACATCGTTACTCATTTTTCTGCATTGGAGATGACGGATCCTAGTAACTTCAAGTCTTTGCTATTCTATTTCGGGCTTCTCTCCATTAAAGGTGTAGATATGGTGGGAAGACCCATTTTGCATGTGCCGAATTTAGTTGTAAGAGAGCAGCTATTTAATTTCTTGATACAAGGCTACATCAAGCACGGTATCTTTAAAATTGATATGAACAAGATGAGTGCTTTATTTGAGAATATGGCTTTCAGGGGGGACTGGAAACCTTTGTTCGATTTTATTGCCGACGCTGTTCGTGAGCAAAGTCGTATTCGTGAATATATTGAAGGTGAAGCGCATATTAAAGGTTTCTTGCTTGCGTATTTAGGAATGTATCGTTATTACCAGCTCTATCCGGAATACGAATTGAATAAAGGCTTTGCAGACTTCTTATTCAGACCTAGTCCGTCGGTTCCTGTATTGCCTCCTTTCACTTATCTGCTTGAGGTGAAATATGCAAAAGCCGGTGCTTCGGAAAAAGAAATACGTGTCCTTGCCGATGAGGCACGTGGGCAGTTGCTTCGTTATAGCGAAGACGAACTGGTGGCAGAAGCCAGAGCAAAAGGTGGGCTGAAGTTAATAACGATTGTTTGGCGTAGTTGGGAGCTTGCCTTATTGGAAGAAGTAACCCTTTCTTAAGAGACAAGTAGCATACGTGTTGCTATAAGGTGTGTGGCTCATCTATCTTTTCCTGATTTTGAAACGTTGATGAATAAGGAGATCATTTTTTCCTTTTAATGAATATCCCCTAATAAGTCTTGAAGAATAAAATTTGCCTCTGCTATGGATTTCCATAATAGAGGCAAACTTATCAACATGAAACTTAATTAAACAGTCCCTTGTTTTTTATGAATTTAACGAACCTTTTTTAGGACTTTAGAGAAGGAGTAAGGAAAACTTTCCTCTTCTGTTCCTCTGTTTAAATTGGGCTGACTTCCCATTTGGAAGTTGATGTTTCCTCCTTTTAATAAGTCTTCATTGTGTAGATAGTTCTTTTTATATTCTGTGCCGTTCAGATTCATTGTTTGAATATACATATTCTTCTTGTTGTTGTCGGTTGCCTGGATGATGAGGCTGTTACCGTTTTCAAGATGTAAGGTTGCCTTTTTAAAAAGAGGAGCACCAACGACGTATTCGCCGGTTCCCGGACATACGGGGTAAAAACCTAATGCGGAGAAAACATACCATGCCGAAGTTTGCCCGTTATCTTCATCTCCACAATATCCGTCAGGTCCCGGTGTGTACATTTTATCCATGACCTGGCGTAGCCAATACTGCGCTTTCCAGGGTTGACCGGCATAGTTGTATAGGTAGATCATGTGTTGGATTGGTTGGTTGCCATGCGCGTAATTCCCCATATTCATGATTGTCATTTCACGAATCTCATGAATAACCTGCCCGTAATAACTTTCATCAAAGACAGGAGGTACGGAGAATACAGAATCCAGCATAGTGATAAACATATCTTTTCCTCCCATTAAGTCAATTAATCCTTGTGGATCGTGGAATACAGACCATGAGTAGTGCCAGCTGTTTCCTTCGGTAAATGCATCCCCCCATTTCAATGGTGAGAATGGAGATTGGAATGTTCCATCTTCATTTTTTCCTCGCATGAGCTTGGAGTCTTTATCGAATACATTCTTATAGTTCATCGCCCGTTTGGCAAAGAGCTGTATTTCTTTTTCCGGTCGCTTTAATTCTTTGGCTAATTGATAGATACACCAGTCGTTGTAGGCATACTCCAAAGTTCTGGCAGTGTTTTCATTGATTTTTACGTCATAAGGGACATAACCCAGCTTATTATAATATTCGTATCCGCGTCTTCCTGTGGAAGATACGGTGGGATGTACGCTCTTTGTTCCGTGTATTAACCCTTCGTACAAGGTTTTCACATCTTCTACTTTAATACCTTTTAAATAAGCATCTGCCAGTACGGAAGCAGAATTATTTCCTATCATACAGTCTCTGTGTCCGGGGCTGGCCCATTCGGGGAAGAATCCGCTTTCTTTGTAGGTATTGATGAGCCCTTCCTGCATTTCTTTATTCATCGACGGATACATCAGATTCAGTAATGGGAAAAGACACCGGAAGGTATCCCAAAATCCGGTGTCGGTAAACATATATCCCGGTAGAACTTGCCCGTTATAAGGGCTGTAATGAACAGGTTTTCCGGCTTCGTCCAGTTCGTAGAATTTTCGGGGGAAAAGTAACGAACGGTATAAGCAGGAGTAGAAAGTGCGGTATTGATCGAGGTTTCCTCCTTCCACTTCGATTTTTCCCAGTACCTGGTTCCATGCTTTCTGTCCCTTTTGTTTTATCTGCTCCAGATTGTCATTTCCTAATTCTTTCATATTCCTTGCAGCCTGTTCGAAGCTGATAAAGGAAGAAGCGATGCGTGCATGTACTTGTTCTCCACGTTGAGTTTTAAAGCCTATAATGGCTCCTGCATGGTCAGTAGTCTGTTCGGTTGCATTTTCTTGAATGCTTCCATTATTCACAGTGGCTTTATAGGTGAAAGGCTTATCGAATTGAATAATGAAATAGTTCTTGAAGTTTTCGGGAACTCCTCCGCTATTGCGTGTACTATAACCGATAATTTTGTTTTCTTCTGGGATAATCTGAATAAAAGAACCTTTGTCAAATGCATCGACTGCAATATACGAATGTGCGTTTTCCGGGAAAGTGAACCGGAAGAGAACAGCACGTTCGGTCGGAGACATCTCCGTGACAATATCGTATTCGGCCAGATACACCTTGTAGTAATAAGGAGTTGCTTCTTCTCCTTTGTGTCCGAACCAGCTAGCCCGCTTTTCTTCGTCGAATTCAGGTTTACCCACCATCGGCATAATGGAGAACTGTCCGTAATCGTTTATCCATGGGCTGGGCTGATGGGTTTGTTTGAATCCACGGATTTTATTGGCTGTATAGACATATTGCCATCCGTCTCCCATTTTTCCGGTCTGTGGCGTCCAGAAATTCATTCCCCAAGGGCGGGCAATGGCGGGGTAGGTGTTACCTGTTGATAATTCAAAAGATGATTGTGTTCCCATTAACGGATTAACGTATTGTGTCCAGTCTTTGGACTGGGCAAGAAGCGTGCAGCTAAGCACTAAAAATAATAACCAACATTTCTTCATAATTTTCTTTTTGAGTTTATAGCTTGCGAAGTAATCACAGCGTTTTCATGTGTTGCCAACGTTGAATGTTCCAACGGGTTGAGACATGACAAAAGTATAGCTTCGTGGTTAAGGTCGTGGTTAAAATCGTGGTTAATGCGATGGCTAATAGGCGCTTTTTTTATTAACCCCGCTAAAGAAACTATCGCAAAAGTGTTTTTTTTACTATGTTATTCAACTATCTATGTGAAATAGACAAATATACCTTACTGTTATTATTTGTATTAGTGTCCTTTTTTGTCGAACCATGTATGTGCTCAAGGCTTAAAATTTCAGAGAGACGAAAATTCGATTGAAAACAGAACCTCATACAATGACTTTGCCTATAAAAGTCGCATGTTTAAAGACCGGCTTGATATTGCCATTGACTATGCGTCCACCCTGTAGGGAGGAAATAAGATAATAAAGGCATGAATCAACATGCCTTTATTATTCTCTTTATTCATTTTGCAGTAGTTTGTAATTCAAAGACATGTGTGCCTGGTTCCAAAGCAACTGTACGACTGTCTTTTATATTAGCAGGCATTGTGAATGTTGCTGTACAGTTAGCAGGAATTGTCACTTCATAAATTATCTTTTTCCCTTTACGTTTCCAATTGGAAACAATCAGACCACTTGGCGATTGATAACTGATGTTGGCGTAATTTAACCCTTTTACGAAATGGGGGGCAAGAAGAATATGCCTGAATCCAGGGTGTTCGGAGTCCGGTTTGATTCCTCCCAAAGCTTTATAGAACCATGCTCCAATCTCTCCGAACATCATGTGATTATCCGAAAATTCACCTGCGCCTTGGTAATCCCAGTTCTCTACCAGTGCCGTTGCTCCGTTGCTAATCCACCATCCCCAGGAAGGATAGTCTTTTTGAGCAGCCACCTGAAAAGCCAGATCGGCATAACCATTTTCACTTAAAGCATTCAACAATGCTTTGCAGCCTAATACTCCTACATCTACATGACATCCGTCTTTCTGTACTTTGTTCGCAAGATTTGCGGCTACTTTGGCTTTCATATCTTCCGGAACCACTCCCCACATAAGTGGAACACTTAATTCTGTCTGACTGCCTCCGGCATATATGCCAGTATCCCGGTTCAGGTATTTCTTGTTAATCGCTTCTTTGATATTTTCAGCTAAAGCAGTGTATTTTTCGTAGTCATCCTGTTTCCCGAATAGCTTGGCCGCATGTGCCAATATGTTGGTATCTACATAATAATAAACGGAAGAAGTTAGTTCTTTGGATGATAGTGTTTTGACAGGTACCCAGTCTCCGCGTCCCCAATCACTTAAATATTGCGGGCTATTACGATCTACATAATCTACATACCTTTTGATGTTTTCGTAACAGTCTTCCAGTAGTTTACTGTCTCCATAGAATAAATAGACATTCCAGGGAATAAGTGCGATTGTACTTGTCCAGTCAAGTCCGTTCTCTGTTCCATATCCCCATCCCGATGTCGGAATAATATCAGGGAGAACCCCGTTGGGTTGTTGTTCATCCCGATGATCTGCAAGCCACTTTTCATAGATAGTCAGTGCGTCATAGTTATACAATCCTGCTTCTATTCCCAGATGTCCGTCTCCTGTCCAACCGTTCTTTTCCCTTTGCGGGCAATCGGTAGGATATCCGAATAAATTAGAAAGATAAGATACATTTGTAGCCTTCCATATTTTATTAATGATTGGATCGGAGGTAGTTACATTTCCTACTTCCGGTACATCATTATGCATGAAATAACCGGTCAGGCATTCTTTCTTTAATTCCGTCGGCTCACTACATGACACTTCCACATACCTGAATCCTTTATAATTGAATTTAGGCATAAAGGTGTCTTTCCCTTTTCCGGAAAGGATATAAGTATCGGTTTGAAATAAATCCTCTTCATCCGTCGGACGATGGAAATTGCTGATACGTCCCAAATCTACTCTGCCGTTTGGTGAGAGCCGTTCGGCATGTATCAGCCGGACAATCGTTCCTGCTTTTCCTTCAATTTTCAGTTGTGTAACTCCTGCTATATTTCTTCCCAAATCGAATACATAGAGTGAATCATTCAATTTATTCATGTATTGTGCCGGGATTGTTTCTACATTCCGGATAGGATATAACTGTTGAGCCACTATATTCTGTGACGGAGCAGAGCGGAAACTGACATCTGTCCAAGACGAATCATCAAAATTTGCTGTATTCCAACCTTTCTGTTCCCGGTCTGCATCTTGGTTTTCACCGGTATAGATGTTATTGCGGATGATGCTTCCCCCTGATGTCCTCCAATCCAATCCGGTAGAGACGACTTCCGTAGTATTGTCATCGTAAGTGAGACGTAAATCTAAACAGAAAGTGGGACGATTTCTCCAGGGGGCATCGGCGAAGCCCCATACTCCCAATGCTTGGTGGTTGTACCAACCATTTCCCAAAATAACGCCGATTGCGTTTTTCCCTTTCCGGATATGAGATGTTACATCATACGTTACATATAATATTCTCCGGTCATATCGGGTGAGCATAGGATCCAGCCTATGATTTCCAACCTTTTCTCCATTAAGAAAGAGTTCATACAAACCACCTACTGCTATATAGGCACGGGCAACCTTAACAGGTTTGCCCGAATGAAAAACTTTACGAAAATAAGGTGAAGGGTGATGTTCTTTCGATTGTCGGTCGGTGATCCAAGCCCCTTGCCAGTTGTCGACTTTCATCATACCGGTTTCGAAAGCCTGTACTTTCGAACTTGTTTGAAGGGTATCTGGTTGCTCTTCTACCTGTACTTTCCAGAAATAACGTGTAAAGGGGAGGAGCTTGTTTCCTTGATAGTGGGATAGCGTACAATCTGATTCGACTATTCCGCTATCCCAACTATTTCCTTTACCTTGAGTGACAGCGAGAGAATCAGTCCCTACGATGATGCGGTATGAATGTTGTGTCACTCCTTGCCGGGAACTTTGGAGTTTCCAGGAAAAACGTGGATGGGTAGCATCTATTCCTAGTGGATTTACTAGATGTTCGCATTGCAAGGCGGTAGGTGTCATGGCTTCCTGCGCTCCTATTCCTACCATTCCATATAAGGAGCCGAGAAGGATAACAACGATTCGTTTCATCAGTTCACTCTTTATTTTCAATGATTTTATTTTAAAGTATTAATATATTGTTGGGTCTCTTCCGGATAATACTGCATCCGGATGCGCCAGATCAGCTCTTGTACAGATATCACTTTAAAATCATCGCCCAGATGACGTTCTACCAGTTTGGCTGCACTCGCTCCCTTCAGGTTACCTGTGTTCTGCGGGTTCATTTCCGAAGTTTCGCTTGGGTTTTGTCCCATATCATTGAAGTTACTCCATGCATGAAGTGAAATGACAGAGAATGTCTGTCCGTTCGTCTGGGCACTCTCTTTCATTAGTCTGGCAAGATACGCCGGAGAACCTTCGTTGCGCATATTGTTACCCTCATGGTTCCATAAAGCATAATGGGCGGTGATAACAGGTATGTGGAGTCCGTCTTTATTTGTCAGCCAATATGTTTTTCCTCCACCATCTGCGTAACCCGTCAGACTGATAACCAGAATACCTTCCAGTTGATCGTTGGCATCGATAAATGCCTGGTAGGCTTCTTTGCAAGCTTCTTCATTGGTGTAATCTTTCGCATGTAACCCCAATACTTTAATTCGGTGTTGACGCATGCTGGCAGCAACTTTCGCAGCAGCCTTTTTCAAGCTCTCTGAACGGCCTTCCGGCGCATCTTTCCCGAATGTGTCGATATACATATATCCACCTCCTAATGCTTCAATCAATGTATAGTTTGATTTCTGCATATTCATAATCTCCTTAAACTGGTCCGGTGACTGCATGGCTATGTTGATGACCGGAATACCGAATCCCATATACGTGGATTCTGCGTTTGGATCCATATAATACTCATCCACAAAGTGGTTCATCATCCATTGTACATTATCTCCGTCACTTAGATAAAATGAATAGAAATTTTTATGCAAGGAATAGTCTATATTCTTGGGATTGACTACTTTGGCAAGATTGGCCGACTGACGATTCTTATAGTCCAGTGAGGTAAATGCAAGATTATAGCTCCAGTCATTAGGTATCCAGATATGTCCGGTCAGTGATGCTGGCCCTACAAAATCCACTTCAGGAATAACCTGTTCCCAACCATAAACGGGAGCACCGGGAGCAAGCCAGGCAAGTACCTCTTTCAGTAGTTCTTTGTTTGCTCCGTCAGGTACGGCATAACTGCTATTTAAGTTAATGACAAAATATCCGTGTTGGATGGCAAAATCACGTAGTTCACCCGTATTGACCGGCATCAATACCAATCCTTCGTTGTTGCATTTATCCTTGAATTCTTCCCAAGCATTGCGGGTTGTTTTGTTACGGGCATCATACTTCATCTCATAACCTGCATTTTTAAACGTCTGTTCGTCGCGTACATCTACTATGATAGAATTGTGTACATGAGCGGCAACTGAAGCTACAATACTGCTTTCCGGATTATTCCGTACATCCGTCAATACATATCCTTCGAATAGATGTCGTACATTTCTTTTGAATCCGTCCTCATCCGGGTAAGTGTTGATAGCTAATTCAGTACCGGTTTGTAATCCCTGCTCTGTGACATCCATTGCCTGAACTCCGTTCAATGCCACCGCATAAGAATCCCTGTGTTCTTCATCTCTTAACCAGATACCTATATCACTTTTCCCTTCGTCTACCGCTCTGTTCACCAAACCGGCAATAGACTGACAAAGCAAATGATACTGTACTCCCTTGCTATCCAAGTCCGGAGCATTACGGTTAGAGCCTACCAGTGCATCAATGCATGACCAATAACGTGCCGGTTTTCTTTTCATTTCCGGAAAAGTGTATTGCCCTGCATCGTGAATAGGGTCAAACAACGTTTCATACGATATGGTGCCTTCCGAAGAACCATTCCCGTTATCTTCAATCTCATAATCATTATTATAGCCATACTTTACATCGGAATCATTACAACCGGTAATTGTTATTCCAAAGAAACATATTACTGCAAGTATATTCATTTTCAGGTTCATAGTGCTTTTATTTAAGATATTAATATTCTTATTGTTTTATTCTTTTTCGATGCCCCAGTTTGGATTAGGAGCAGCTCCCATAGTCAGTTCAAGTATACCACCTGCGACAATGTCTTTAAAATCAAGATAACATTTGTTGTACTCTCGATTATTGAGACGGGCTTTCTGGATATACCGGTTTGTTTTTGAATTGTTCAAAGTTCGAATGACAAACTTCTTACCTTTGAAATAATCCGGGTCCAGATGAATACGGATCTCGTTGAATACGGGACTGGTTATTTCATAACGCGTACTTCCGGGGCAGGAGGGATGTATCCCTGATGCAGCCAGCACATACCAAGCGGACATTTGTCCCACATCTTCGTTACCGACTATACCTTCCACTGCATTCCTGTAAGCCTTGTCACAAATATGGCGTGTCCATTTCTGTGTCAACCATGGAGCATCTAAATGATTGAACAAGAAAGGAACAAGGTGCACAGGTTCATTTGCATGATTGTAATATTGATTCCAAAGCAGACTCTCGGGAGCCTTTTCGAAAAAAGAAGATAAATCGTTCAAAGTTTTCTCTTTTCCTCCCATCAATTCAATCATACCCGGAATATCATGGGGGACAAACCATCCCTGTTGATACAAGTTAGACTCTACACATCCGTAACTTTCTATTGTGCGTGCATTTTCAGGCCATAAGTCATAAACACCGTCTGCATGGCGAGGACGGAACCATCCGACTTCCGGATCGAAAGTGTTACGATAGTTTTGCCCGCGGAGCATATAGTGAGAGGCGTCTTCCTTATGTCCTAAAGCAGTTGCCAGTTGTGACAAACACCAGTCAAAATAAGCATATTCCAGCGTTTCGGAAACGTTTAATACTATGTACCCCCGTTCTCCGTTACCAAATTTGTTGGCGGTATTTCGAGCATACTTATAGGCCTTATTTACGTCATATCCCCGTATCCCTTTTAGATAGGCGTCAGTCAGTACTGATAAAGCAGGATTACCAATCATGCAACCACTGTAGGAATTCAGAAATTCCCAGCGTTCGTAATATTCGTACCCACTTTGTTCGGCTAATGAAATTAATGAGTTTATTTCATCGTTCACCATCTTCGGGTTAATCAGAGTCTGGAGTGGAAACTGGCTGCGGAATACGTCCCAACCGCTGAAGATAGAGCGTTTGGTAAATCCTTCCTTTTCATACACTTTCCCGTCTCCTCCAACATATCTTCCATCCACGTCGGTAACAATACGGGGATCAATCATTGTATGATATAAAGCCGTATAGAAGACTGTTTTTTCCTCCTCACTGCCTCCCTTTGCTTCCATGCGAGACAGCTCATTGTTCCAGTTCTCAACCGCTTCCTGCCGGATTTCATCGAAGTCTTTTGCTGCGATTTCCTGCTTGTAGTTGTTCTCTGCCCCTACCATGTCGACAAATGAAATACCGACTTTCATGGTTACTTCTTCATTTGCTTCTGTTGCAAACTCTGTGAAAAAGCCGATATGTTTACCTTCTATTTCATTAACGTCTTTAATAATTGGCGCCTGGCTTACTTGCTGCAGATAGGAATCACTTACTACATCATCTTTCTTACGGTTCCAGTCATCCGGAATCTCTGCATTCCAGAAACCGTAGTGATTCAGTGGTTTGCTGAATACAGCGTAAAAATAGACTGTATAATCCGCTTTCCCATCACCATTTCCCCAACCGCCTCCTTCAGGAGTACACTTCATCCAGCCACGAATGGCGTGTTTATCTTTAACCTGAATGTATTGGGTAGTGGAAGTGCCTCCAACCCGTCGTGCCAGATCAATCTGGATACGGGATTGAGAGTTGGCAGGATAGGTAAACCGGAGAATACCACTATGTGAGGCGGCTGTTGCTTCCGCCTTGATGTTATAATCGGTCAGTGTAGCACAATAATAACCGGCGGAAGCTTCTTCCGAACTTTTGTCATACAACGAGCGGTATCCTTGGATGGAACCGTCTTCACGTCCTGCGATTAGCTGAAGCTTACCGGTAGTAGGCATAGTCAAGAAATTCCCCAAATCGCCATACCAGCCTACACCACTCATTTGTGTAAAGGCGAATCCCTCTATCGTTTTATGTTCATAGCTGTATCCGGAAGAATTATCTCCACCAGTGATGGTTTGAGGACTTACCTGAACCATGCCGTAGGGAGTTGTTGCTCCCGGAAAGGTTTTACCCATTCCATGATAAGTTCCGGCTAATCCGGTACTTGTGCTCGCTCCGATAAACGGATTGACATATTGCGACGGATTGGCTAATCTTTCATTACTACAACTCACTAGTAAGAAGGAAGCGACGATTACGCTGATAATATACCTCATTGTTCTCATTATTTATCTTTCTGTTACTACCATTCGATGCTGACTGCAATTCCGTCAGGATGATTCTCGCAAGAAAGCAGACAAGTTTTACTGCTTGCATCCCATTTCCATTCCACAGTCGACTGAAGTCTGTCGTCATTATTCGTGACTGTGCAACTCTTTGGGCGTGCGGGTAATAGGATACGCATCATTCCGGATGTATTCACAGGAGCTTTTCCTGTGAATGAATAAGTGTGCGCAGTACTTTTTTCATCGTATATCCTGCAGGAAGATGCTAGAACCTGGCTTTTCTTCTTTTTATCCACTCGATCCATGTCAATCAGTAAAGCCTGTGTACCGGGGGAAACTTCTTTTATTTCCAATACAGGTAATTGGGGATCAAAAAGGTCGATGTATTTCCCTTTTGCGATATACGGTTCATTAGTCACGCTTTCATCCAGTACTGCAATAATCTTATACATTCCTCGTTCAAGCACGAAAGAATTTTTAAAACAAAGAGATTCTTTCGTTTTCTTCTGGTAGAGGGTGGATACTGTTTTTACCAACTCTTCATCACCTCCGGCAGATAATACATATTCTTTCGGGTCGTTCCGGAGAATAAATACAGTTCCTTTTCCATACTTGTATTCTCCTGTTTGTGGAAAAGCTGTCATCTCCATCATTTCAAAGAGATGAGCGGAAGGATTTAGATAAGATTGGTTTCCTGTATTCCACCATTCCTGAACAGACTGAAATGGATCATTATCCCGGCCACTGTATACAAGTATGCCTCCTTGATGTACCCATTGAGAAATAAATTTATGGGCGTCCGGTGACATCGGTTTCATGTTCGAATAGGACATAAGAAGAATCTTCAGTTCTTTCCAGGTTTCGGGATATTCCACATTTTCTATATGTACGGTAGATACCGGTACTCCACGTTTCAGAAAAGGAAGAACTTGTCCTAAAAAGTTGGATAAATATGGATCGCTATACCCGGCATGTTCCGGAAAACGCTGGAACATTAATGAGTTGCTCATCAATGCGCTGATTCCCTTGTTGCCGCTGACTTGATTATCAGATACAGGCATGTGGTTCAGTGCATTAATCATAATCTGCATTTGGGTGGAATAATGGCGCGGAATTCGGATACGTTCGTCGCTATTGGCGCTTGCCCGATACCAACCCTCGTAGATTCGTTCCGGCCAAGGCATGATCTCATAGTTAGAGATACGGGGATAAAGCAGTTGTGCTGTAAAGGTAGCCTCGTAATTCTTTTTATAGTCACTCCAATCCCGTGGCTGGTCTTCGATCGGATCAGTCAGGAAAGTCATCTTACGTCCTGTAGGTGCTGTCATTGATTCCATGGAACCATATTCGACGAAGGCAGTTTCGAACACCCGTTCTTTTTGGATACCGCTGTAGAAATTAGGTTCCCGTGAAGTACCTGTCCATACCTGTGCGATGTATCCGTCCACACAATCCAAAGATGCGAGGCTGGCCTCCGGACTTACAATCATCCATTGAGAATAATTGAGAAGCGAATGAGTAGGCACATAGCAACGTACATTCATCCCTTTACTTCTACCATATTCTTTAGCGTAAGTGAATACCTCCTTCAAAGCATGATAATACAACTGGTATTTCAACTTATTCGACAAATAGGTATTATTCGGCGATTCATGTTGAGGCTGCCAATCAAAACCATAATATTTCTTCCATTCCCGTTTGAAAGCCTCGCTGTATCCACCACGTGCCCAGAATTCGGGCTCTTCCATATAGATGGCATCAATGCCTGCATCAATGGCCTTCTTTACATGTGCTTCTTTTATATAGGCCAGATAATTCTCTGTAGGAACAATGTAGGGCACTTGATGTCCGTGCCAGATAGTATCTCCTTCTTGCCTCACTTGTCCTTCGTCCATGTGAGGTACTCCGTCCCATTTTCCGGTAAAATAGTCCTGATATTCTCCCCAGGCGATCCCTGTCATGAAATGAGTGGTATATCCGCGATCGCGCCAGGAGTGTACACGTTGTGCAAAAGGTACGGCCCGCGTTTTGTCGGTCGGATTTCCATTGATTCCATATATGATGGCGACATCTCCTCTGTTATCCAGTGTCGGACGCCACGGCTGCGATGTCTGAAACATCGTTTGCTCTTTGGAATGTTGTGCAATACAACTTATACCACCGAAAGAGAATATACAAAACAGAATAAAACTACTTTTCAATACCATAATTTTTTGTTTAAGGTAGGTTTGCCCGGTGTTTTACTACCAGAGCAAACCACTGTCATCCATTTATTTTAGATTTACCCATTGAAAATTTCCTTTCAAAGAAGCGAAATACCTTCCTGTCAAATCTTCGACATTGTTGAAATCATCAGGGAGTCTGTTGAAAGGCCATCCGCACACCAGATCAGATTCGTCTCCGGTTACCAACAACTGATATTGAGCCAGTTTCTTAATATCCGATTCAGATTTGGCAGATTTCCAAATGTGGAAGTGCTTAATATATCCTTCTACTTTACGATCTCCCTTAATACCACTGACCGGATCCATTTGACCGAATGCCACCATTGCTGTATTTTCGAGAGTATTGGAGGTATAATTTCCTGCCATATCTGATTTTGCCCGTGTTGTCTTGAGTTCACCGTTCAGGTAGATTTTGCAGATGATCGGGCTACCGCTGCCGTTCGTTTCTCCGTTGAAACCTTTCTCATTCATTACGGCTGCAAAATGTACCCATTCGTTGAGCGTGTTGAATTCGAATCCTGGTTCCATCAAGTTCCAGTTATCGGAAGCATAACTCATACGTAATGATTTTTGGTCGAACAGATTTACGCACCAGCCTTTGCGATAATGGTTCGGATCGTTGTCATCTCCTTTCTCCACAAAGGTAGAAATGACGGAACCAAAACCTTCTTGAGATTTTACTTTCATCCAAAGTTCGATAGTGAAAGTCTGTTGTCCTTCCGAGCCAAAACGGGAGAAATTAGGACTGACTCCAAAATCAATATATCCGCCTTGATGACCATTCACATAAAGTTCGTAATCTTCGTTAGGATCCACATAGTCGGTAGTGCGGATGCTTTCTTTGAAATTGGAGATAGCCCGTTTGGTTTCTGCCAGTAGTTGCTCAAACTTACTTTTGGCAGGCTCCACATAACTTCCGTTTGACAGGTTCTCTATGACTTGTTCCAGTTTCTCAATGGCGCTATTAAGAATATCTTTACTTTCTTCGGGATACATTCCCTGTTGGAGACCATAAGGAGAATCGTCTCTTAATGCTGCCATTTCACTAATCTGCTCTTGAAACTTAGTAACATAAGTATTTATCATATCTTGCTCCGAACTATTTTTGTCATCGTCCGAACATGCCGAGAAAGATAAGGATACTACCATTGATAACATGAACATCAGAGTCATGTACCAGTTTGTATTATATCGTTTTTCCATATACGTTCTGTTTTTCATTTTATTAATTAATCCCATCCGATGTTTTGTACCAGATTTCTGTTTATGTTCAAGTCTTTCTGCGGAAGCGGGAAAAGATAATGCTTCTTTTCGAAGATGCGGTCTTCTACTTTCGTACGTACAAAGAAGTCGTTACCGTCTTTATTGATATTCATTCCATGAATCGCTTTACTTTCTGTTTCTTCGGCAATACACCATCTTCTCACGTCAAAATAGCGTTGAGTTTCGAATGAAAGTTCTACACGGCGTTCATCTCTGATGGCTTGACGCATATCTGCCGGAACGGGAATTTGTCCATTACCATTTCCATATTGAGGGATTCCGGCACGTTCGCGAATCAGGTTCAGATAAACGAGAATGTCCGGATTACCAGGATCACTTTCATTTAATGCTTCAGCGTAATCCAGATAAATCTGGGCTAAACGGATTAAAATACAAATGCGGTCGCTTACATCCCATTCAGCCAGCGGAGCTGATTTGCGTACTATATATCCCGTCTTCGAGTAGTCGTTAGAGTTACCTACCCCACGACCGGAATTACCACTATATTGCAGACTTGTATAAACCACTCCGTCACTTTCATTCAACCACTTCTGTCCGTCAAATGTGATATCGGCATAGAATCTCGGTTCACGTCCTACCCATGCTTTTAGTGCTCCTTTGGGAGCAAATATGCGTTTGGTTACAGGGTCCAGATAATCGGAAGACGAGAAACCATTATCTTCGTAGCCTGAAACCGTGTTGATAACAGGAGTTTTATTATCCGATTCATATCCGTTAATCGGTTTCAATCCGTTGGCCATGAAGTAAGAATCCACCATTTCCTGGGTAGCAGCCATACTACTGGAGGCACTGACACTACTGGGTAGTCCGAAATGTTTCGGAGTTCTTTCGTAATGAATATCTGACGCTTTCACTCTTTCTCTGAAAAAGATCATTTCGGCAGCCGAACCGGATGAAACATTCAGCATTTCTGAAATGTAACCTCTTACAGCTTCGCGATAAGACAAATAAGGATCTAATACACCGTTTGTCTTGATACGGCAGAGATCATAACCATTACCGACATAACGGTCTATAAATTCTTTCGCATCATTGGCTGCATCTGCCCATAACTGCTTCTTTTGTTCTTCACTGTAAGCGGGGAATAGTTTTTTTCCATCTTTGTTGGTTAATCCCGCATAGTATGGGTTACTTCCGTTGAAGAGATCACTGGCTGCCAACATTCTGGTTTGAAGGATGAATGTTTGCGCAATGGCTCTGTCAATATGTCCCAGACCATTATATTTTGAACTTAACGTTTTTGAGAGTTTGATATTGTCTATCAATCCTTCTCTTTTGGCTTCCTGCAGTTGAGTAATAATGTAATTGACTACTTCTTCCACACTGTTACGTGAGATTTGCAGGCTTTCTGCAGAAGCATTTTCCGAGATTACTTCCTCCAGGATAGGAACAGGCCCATATAACCGGAAGAGATAATAATAATAAATCGCTCTTAACGCTTTGGCTTCGGCCGTCCACTGGTCATAGTCTCCCGGTGACAAATTGGGACACCGGTAAAGGTTCTCTATAAATAAGGTGGCTGAACGTATTCCTTTGTAGTACTTATACCAATAATCATAAACGAAACCGGATTCAGGAGTATAGGAAGCATTGTTTATTTGTTGTGTTTCGCAGAAATCCCATGCAAATTCAGCTTCGTCACATCCTGCTACCCATGCACCGGAAGTACCTTGAGTATTAACACCGTTGGCAGAGTTTCGCTGACGAAACTCATCCGGTAGATAAGTGTACACAGAGGCTAAGTATTTCAAAGCCCCTTCGCGGGTTTCGAATATCTTCTCCAGAGAGAGCATGTCTTTCTCGGGCACCTGGTCGAAATAATCATTACAAGATGTTATTGTAAGTAATAACAGTATTAATGTACTCCAATTTATATATATCTTTTTCATATCTGTCTGCTTTTAAAAACTGAAATTAAGTCCTATCGTATATGCCGTCGTATTCGGATATTTGTTACCGTCATTCGTTCCCAGTTCAGGGTCCCACAGTTTCCAGCCGGAGATGGTAAACAGGTTGGTTCCCATCATATAGACACTTGCATTTTTGATATTCAATTTGTGGCATAAAGTCTCGGGGATACGATATGAAAGTTGCAGGCTTTTCAAACGGAAGAAACTCATATCTTTTAACCACCAGGTGCTGTTTACATAGTTATTCTGATTTCCCGGTGCATCGTTGCCATAAGAAAGGCGGGGATAGAATGCATTCTGGTTAGGATTATTTTCTGTCCAGCGGTCGTCGATATTACTGAAAACATTTCCAGCGGAAGAATTATTGAAGGCATGCACAAATCCGGAAATCAAACGGTCGGCTTTGGCAGTTCCCTGGAATAATGCTCCAATAGAGAAAGCTTTGTAATCAAGGTTGAATCCAAATCCATAGTTAATCTTGGGAATATCTCCGTTTCCTATCCAGGAAATATCATCATCATTGATAGTGCCGTCTCCATTCAGGTCTTTGTACTTGATATCACCGGCACGCACTTGGTTCAAGCCTACCTTATACGGAGTAGGGAAAGGTTGTGCCGTATTTTGTCTTTGCGCTTCCGGCAATGCCAGCCAGTTCTTTATGGCGTCGATATCCTGTTGCGTATATAGTCCGTTGGCGGTAAAGCCTTCCAGAGCTTTCAGGCTATGTCCCTCTCTGTTTCTCCAGGGAAACTTTTTGTCAGGAGTGTCATCATCCACCCAGACCACATCCGTATAAGTGAAATTACCTCTTACGGTCAGTGCCAGGTCTTTATTGAATTGCTTGAAATATTCCAGTGACAGGTCGTATCCTTTTGTTCTGGTTTTACCTACGTTGCCATAAGGTGTTTCCTGAAATCCGGCGAATCCGGGTAGGGAGTTGGTGCGGTTTAATAGAATTTGCTTTCTATTTTCCTTGTAGAAGTCAACAGTAACGGATAGCTCGTCACGGAAGAATTTCAAGTCGATACCTAAATCCTGCTTGTGAGCAATTTCCCAAGTTAAGGGAGTAGCTGGGTTTTTAATGCGGACTCCGTCAACTCCGACGTTGCTACCGAAAGTATCCCCATAGTCAGCCGCCCAGTCATATTGGTCAATATACATAAAACGTCTGGCTGCACCGTCCACGTCGCTGCTACCGACACGACCGTTTGTATAGCGTACCTTCATGAATGAAAATACATTTTGAATCGGTTCCCAGAATTTCTCGTTGGAGAGTACCCAGCCGACACCGAATGCAGGGAAAGTACCGAAGCGTTTGCTTTTAGGGAAGTTCTCCCCACCATTGTATCCGATATTGAATTCGGCAAAATAACGGTCGTGCCATGAATAAGTAGCCCGGCCGGCAATA
Source organism: Bacteroides sp. D2 (assembly GCF_025147085.1). Lineage (NCBI taxonomy): Bacteria > Pseudomonadati > Bacteroidota > Bacteroidia > Bacteroidales > Bacteroidaceae > Bacteroides > Bacteroides sp. D2. The sequence continues at coordinate 2,455,443 of NZ_CP102261.1, forward strand.
CCTTGCAGGCGATAAGGTAATGAACCAATAAAATCACCGGCGTCATTGATGGTTTTGCTTTGTTGGGTATATACGAACATTGCTCCTACACGATGCTTACCGAATACGCGGTCGTAATTCAGGGAAGCTTCGAGATTATCTTTGCGATAACCACCGAAAGTTCCACTGAAAGCTAGGGCATTACTACCCTGATCCCAAGTAGTTTTTAAGATGGGATTTCCGGCTGCATCATACGGTTCACCTGTGCGGTCGGCGAAGTAATATGTATTTTCTCTTTTTGTATAAGAGGATTCACGACGATTGGAAACGTCGTATGCATACATGACACTTAATTTTAACCCTTCGGTCAGCATACTTAAATCTTGGGTCAATCGTACATTCGCCATGATTTTATTATCTATCGTTTTGCGGTATCCTGTTTTAGTAGCTTCTGCATATGGATTACGGTTACCACCTTGCGTGTGGAGTCCCGGAACATATTCTACTCCATTAGCACGAAACATCACCGGGTACAAAACCGGGTTAACTTCGATGGTTGAGGAGAAAATCGATTCGGTATTAACTCCCGGATAATTACCATTCCCCAAATGTCCCTGTGCTCCGATTTCTACGGTAGTTGAACTGGTGACTTTCATAGACAGATTGGTGAGGAAGTTGTACCGGTCATAATTGATGCCCGTATTATAATTCTCATAATCATTTTCCCGTACCATTCCTTTTTCGTTGAAATAGCTGATAGAAGCATAGAATTGTGCCATTTGGCTACCTCCCCGTATATTTGCATTGACGCGTCGCTGATGTCCCCAATCTTTGAATACTACTTTTTGCCAGTCTACGTTCGGATATAGAAGCGGGTCCATGCCCGATTCTGTATTTTTAATGTAAGAGGGCAGATACATTGGCGATAACCCGTCGGTGGTTAATGCCTCGTTGGCTGTATTCATATAAGTGATACCATCAGCGAATTTAGGCTGTTTGGTGAATTGGGTAAAACTTTCGTAATAGTCTACATTGACTACCGGCTTGCCTATGATACCCGGTTTCGTTTTTACGATAACCACTCCATTTGCACCACGCACACCATACACAGCAGTAGCGGACGCATCTTTAAGTACGGTAATAGATTCTATATCTCCCGGATCGATATCATTGAACGGACGTTCCACTCCGTCCACAATCATCAGCGGGTTCGAATTGTTGGGCGTGGAATATCCTCGAATCCATATATCCGATGCATCCTTTCCCGGTTCTCCCGTACGCTGAACGGCAATAACGCCAGACAATCTACCCACCAAAGCGGAAGTCAGACTTGCGGAAGGCATTTTTATATCCGATACTTTCAATGAGGATTGCGAACCGATAGAACTGATTTTCCGTTGTTGGCTATAACCTACCACTACCAGTTCGTCCATTTCATTAATAGTTTCTTCCATGATAATGTCGTAAACGGAAGCACTACCGATATTGATTGTGACAGGATTGAATCCAATATAGGTAAATGCGACCTGTGGATTTTTATCTGATACATTCAATGTATATAGTCCGTCCAAATTAGAGATCGTTCCATTTTGAGTACCTTTCTCCATTACATTAACGCCAGGCAGTGGCTCACCTTCTTTATTAGTGACACGTCCTGTTATTCTTTTCGTTTTCGTCTGATTTTGCCATACGATCTCGCTGTCTGATTTGCCTTCCTTCTTTTCCGTCTTTTCTGATGCGGATGAAGGAATGCTTAAAAACATCAACAACAGAACCATTAAGGAACTTTTTGTCGAACAGGGTTTCAATGCATTTCTCATACAAGGTTAATTCAATTAATTATTTGACTACATTTCTTTTGTTATGAATCACTTTTCAGTGTTTTCATGTGTTGCCAACGTTGACTGTCCCAACCGGTTGAGACATGACAAAAGTATAGCTTCGGGGTTAAAGTCGTGGTTAAAATCGGATTAATGCGGCGGTTAATGGGGGCTTTTTTTGTTAACCCCGCTAAAGAAACTATCGCAAAAGTATTCTTTTTATTATGTTATTCAACTCTAAAAATATATCTTTGTTCCGCATGAATCTATAAGATCAGTCATCATCTATGTGGAATAGACAAATATACCTTACTGTTATTGTTTGTATTGGTGTTCTTTTTTTGTCGAATCATTTATGTGCTCAAGGCTTAAAATTTCAGAGAGACGAAAATTCGATTGAAAACAGAACCTCATACAATGTCTTTGCCTATAAAAGTCACACGTTTAAAGACCGGCTTGATATTGCCTTCGACTATGCGGCACCAGAAACGTCGATGAGAGGAAATGTGCTCCGTATCAAGAATGAAAAGCAGAATCTTATTTATACATTGTCCTTTAATAGTGAGGAACAGGATGTAATTTTCAAGCTGAATGAAGAAGGAAAACAGAATCTGGTTACGTTACATTTGAATAAGGAAGAGTTCAATCGCCGACGATGGCAACAGGTGCAAATCCTATTTAATCTGGTTAAAAACGACGTCACATTAAAGGTTAATAAAGAGAGATCAACTTGTCCGGACTTAAATTTTGCAGAGCAAAGCTGGAAGCCGGTGATGTATTTCGGACGTAGTGAATATATTATTGATATTCCTTCTTTCGGAATTCGTAATTTGTCCGTCAAAGATGATAAAACTACTTTCTTATTTCCCCTGAATGAAAACAAAGGAAATGAAGTGCACGATTTGGAGGGAAGCCGTATCGGTGAAGTGGTATGTCCGGTATGGATGATAAACGATGCTTATTTCTGGCGACATAAAGTAACCTTTGAATCGAATGAAGTGGCGGGGGCTATGTTTAATGTTCACAACCAGGAAATTTATTATTTTAATGACAAGCAGATAACAACTTATAATACAACGAACGGCACTTCCAACACGAAAGAATATGCTGCTCCTTGTCCGATGAAATTCCGTTTGGGCACGAGTTTTGTCGATACCGGGCAAGAACGGTTGTATGCTTATGAAGTTTATGATCCGCCTTTTAGCGGGTATGCAAGTGCATGGTATGATTGGCATAATAACCAGTGGACTCCATTGAGCTATGATGTTCTGCCTACACAACTGCATCATCATAGTGCCTTTTATGATGAGACCAATCATCGGTACATTATTTTTGGCGGTTTTGGTAACCATCGTTTTTCCAATCGGTTCTATGCGATGGATGTGGTGACAGGGAAATGGAGTGAAATCAAATATACGGGCGATCATATTGATCCGCGTTATTTTACTTCTATGGGATACGAACCGTCTTCCAATTCTCTGTATATCTTTGGAGGAATGGGGAATGAGTCCGGGGATCAGGCTATTGAGCGAAGATACTACTATGACCTCTACAAACTGGACTTGAATACGAATCATCTGAAAAAGATGTGGGAAATTAAATGGAATCAAGCAAACATGGTGCCGGTAAGAAATATGATTTTACCAGGGGATTCTACTTTCTATACTTTGTTCTATCCGGAACATTATTCCCAGTCGTATTTGTGCCTGTATCGGTTCTCCATATCCGATGGGTCTTACCAAGTATACGGTGATTCTATTCCTATGCGTTCTGATAAGATAGCAACCAATGCTAATCTTTATTACAATGCAAATAGAAACGAACTTTATGCAGTGACTTTAGAATTTGATAATCAAGATCAGGCATCAGTTTCCAATATTTATAGTCTCTCTTTTCCACCCATCACAAAAGAGCAGATGGAAGTAGACGACACTTCGAGTCTATTTTTCTGGATCATGCTTGTTGGCGTTATTGTCATTGCGGCTTTGTTGGCTGTTGTTTCTATTTATATTTTTATAAAAAGAAAGAATCGTTCCGAAAATCAAATTGATAATGAGGAACTGGAGTTGCCGGAGGGAGAAGGGGAAATTGTGGATAACCTGCATAATCGTCCTAATTCGATTTATTTATTTGGAAACTTTTCAGTCAGGGATCGGCATAATCGGGAAATTAATTACCTGTTCAGTCCTAAACTAAAACAAGCTTTCATCTTGATTTTCGAATATAGTCTTTCCGAAGGAATCACCTCGCAAGAATTGAGTGAACAATTATGGCCCGACAAGACAGAGAATAAGGTAAAGAATATCCGGGGAGTTACCCTGAACCATCTGCGGAAAACACTGGCTGAATTGGATGGCATTTCTCTTGTTTATGAGAAGAATGTTTTTCGTTTGATATTGCAGGAACCTTGTTATTGTGATTATCTGCAATGTATGGAGATATTGACGGGTAATCCTGTAGAAGAACAATATGAACGACTCTGTGAGATTGTATCGCAGGGAGCTTTCCTGAAATCATTGGATATTCCTTTATTCGACCATTTCAAGGCACTGGTGGAGGCGCAATTAGAACCTACATTAAGCAGACAGGCAGAAGTGTGGTATGAAGAAGAGAAATACACCAAAGCTATTGCGATGGCTAATGCTAGTTTTAATTTAGACCCGTTGAATGAAAAATCATTGCGTATAATCATCGGTGCTTATTGTAAGCAGGGGCTATATAAGGAGGCAAAGACCAGATATAAACTTTTTGCAAAGCAATATCAAATGCTACAGGGGGAAAACTATTCTGTAACTTTGCAGAGTTTATCAGGAGGAGTTGTCCTTAATTAAAGGAAACAATGTCGTATTTATAACTGAATAGCCTTTTTGTGCGACTGCCTATTTATAGATTTGTATCGGCAATTCCCCCTTTAGTGCTCCTATGGCATTAAATGCTAACGACTCCATTTCATTCTCTCCGGGATAAACATAGATGGGAGCCAGGAAAGAGATTCTCTTTTTCAGTCTTGAAATCACATGGTCCGAATAGGCGATACCTCCTGTCAGAAGGATGGCATCTATCTTCCCACAAAGTACGGTGGCACTGGCTCCTATTGCTTTTGCAACATTGTAAATCATGGCATCCAGTATCAGTTCCGCTTTTTTATCTCCTTCTTCGATAGATTGTATAATGGCGGGAACATCGGTTGTACCTAGATGGGCGGTCAGTCCGGCGCGTCCGGAGATACGTTTTTTCAATTCGTCTTTGGTGAGTTGACCGCTAAAACATAGGTCGATCAGTTGACCGGCGGGAAGTGTACCGGCACGTTCCGGTGAGAAAGGACCTTCACCGTCCAATGCATTGTTGGCGTCAATGGCTCGTCCGTGGTGATGGACTGCGACAGAGATGCCACCTCCCAGATGGCAGATAATTAAATCCAGATTTTCGTATTGGGTTCCCTGCTCTTTGGCAAAGCGGCGGGCGATTGCTTTCTGGTTTAATGCATGCCAGATGGTGATCTTCGGCATTAAAGGAGAACCTGTAATGCGTGCTATATCCTCCAGTTCATCCACCACTCCCGGATCAGCAATGAAAGCCGGACAGTTGGGTAATGTAGAAGCCAGTTCGCTGGCAATTAATCCTCCTAAGTTACAGGCATGGGTACGCATGGCATGTACGGTATCACGTTTCATGGCCTCATTTACCTCATACACTCCGCCCGGTATCGGTTTCACTAAACCGCCGCGTCCGATGATTGCATCAAAAGAAAAAGGTATCTTATTGTTTTCCAATTCTTGTAACACCAGGTTTTTCCGGAATTCAAACTGGTCTATCACCTCAGGAAAAGCGGATAGTTCTTCTACAGAATGTTTTATATTACTGACAAACAGCGGAGTTTCATTTTCGTAAACTGCTATTTTAGTAGAAGTAGAACCGGGGTTGATAACCAGAATTTTCATGAATAGTAGGCTTTTAGTGGTGAATTTAGAATGATGAGCCGGTGACTTGGCTGACTTGTTTTCTGCATTTGCAATCTCCTGACACTTGTAAGCATGCCATTGCAATGCTGTAATATTTGGACAAGCCGGAATCACTACGCGATGGAAGTACTACAGGGCAAATAGGACCTTGCAACAATCCTGCCATTTCTGCTTGTGCGAACAGAGAGACGGATTTGTAGAATGCATTACCCGATTCAATGTTCGGGAATATCAAGACATCTGCCTGTCCGTTGATAGGAGATACAATCCCTTTAATATCACCACTTGCTTGCTCGCAGGCAGTACGTACATCCAGCGGACCGTCAATAATCACATTTCCGAATTCTCCCGCTTCGGCAAGTTCTACGATATTCACATAATCTAGTGAATGAGGGAACTTGGCACTCACTTTTTCTGTGCAGTGAATCAATGCGACACGCGGTTGCTCGATGCCAAAGTGACGGCAGGTGCAGATAGCATACCAAATCATTTCTATACGTTGCTGTAAAGTAGGACGCGGAATGACAGCGGCATCCGAGAAGAAAAGCAGTTTATGGTAAGTAGGAATTTCCATTACTGCCAGATGCGTGAGGATTTTCCCTTTCGGTAACAAACCTTTTTCTTTGTCGAGTATGGCATGCAGTAAGTTGTCCGTATTGATAATCCCTTTCATCAAAATATCCGCTCCTCCTTCACGCACAATGCGGACAGCTTCGCGCGCCGCTTCATCCGGATTTTCTATGTGGATGGTTTTTACGTATTCAGGATATTGTTTGAGCGTGGGATATTTCTTCAGAATGGTAGAATCTCCAATCATCAGAAATTCTGCAATCCCTTCTTCCAAAGCACGGGAGATGGCATATTCAGTGTTAGGATCGTTCGCACAGACCACGGCAATTCGTTTTCTATGGTTTAGTTTTTTAAGATGAGCCGTTAACTGGGCAAAATTTAGAATAGGTTCCATAACGTTAGATTTTTAGCAAATATCAGAAAAATGATTGAAAAAATAATGATTATAACCCGAAAAATTACATCCATTATGTAACATTTTGCTATATTTTATTTGTTTTGGCTGTTGGATGTGCATGGAACCGTTTTTTCCTGTATTTTTGCAAATAAATCCCCCAATAAAATAAAAGCACCATGAAACAGTTTAAAAATCTATTATTTCTTAGTTTTATTCTCCTTTGTTGGACGCTTGTTTCCTGTAAAAGCAGCAAGACGTCTTCCGGTTGGTCTTTGATCTGGGAAGAGAACTTTAATCAGAAAAAGAGTTTCGATTCACAGGTCTGGAGCAAGATTCCACGAGGTAAGTCAGACTGGAATAACTATATGACAGACTTTGATTCCTGCTATGCCATGCGTAAAGGCAAACTGGTGTTGAGAGGTATTGTCAATCATACCCAACGCAATGACACTGCCCCTTATTTGACAGGTGGTGTGTATACAAAAGGTAAAAAGGCTTTTACGAACGGGCGTATTGAGATTTGTGCCAAGTTGAATGCGGCGGGAGGAGCATGGCCTGCCATCTGGATGTTGCCTGAAGGAGCGGCATGGCCATCTGGCGGTGAGATTGATATCATGGAACGTTTGAATAACGATTCTATTGCTTATCAGACAGTTCATTCCCATTACACTTATACGCTGGGGATCAAGGATCATCCGGTATCACATTCTACGGGAGTGATTCACCCTGACCGCTACAATATTTTTGCAGTCGAAATGTATCCGGATAGTCTTTCATTTTATGTCAATGATGTACATACGTTTACTTACCCCCGCATACAAACGAAAGAAGAAGGACAATTCCCTTTTAATCAGCCCTTTTATCTGCTGATTGATATGCAGTTGGGAGGTTCGTGGGTGGGAGCAGTCTCTCCCGAGGATCTTCCGGTAGAAATGGAAGTGGACTGGGTGCGTTTTTATCAACGAAAGTCAATAAAATAAGAACATATATGGATATTCAATTTCCTCCCTTTTTGCAGAAAGGTGATAAAGTGGTTATTGTATCACCTTCGAGTAAGATAGACCAACAATTCCTGAAAGGAGCCAAGAAACGGATGGAATCATGGGGCTTGAAAGTGGCTATAGGAAAACATGCCGGAAGTTCATCCGGAAGATATGCCGGGACAATCAAGCAGCGGCTGAAAGATTTGCAGGATGCGATGGACGACCCTAAAGTGAAAGCTATTCTTTGCAGCCGTGGAGGGTACGGGGCGGTACATTTGATCGATAAAATTGATTTTACGGCCTTTCGTGAACATCCGAAATGGTTACTGGGCTTTAGCGATATAACCGCTTTGCACAATCTGTTTCAGAAAAATGGATATGCTTCCCTTCATTCATTGATGGCCCGTCATCTTACGGTGGAACCGGAAGACGATCTTTGTGCGAACTATCTGAAGGATATTCTATTGGGAAATATTCCTTCTTACATGTGCGAGAAGCATAAACTGAACAAGCAGGGGACGGCACAAGGCGTTTTGCATGGCGGTAACATGGCGGTAGCCTACGGTTTGCGTGGCACTCCTTATGATATTCCGGCGGAAGGCACTATACTGTTTATTGAAGATGTTAGTGAACGTCCGCATGCCATCGAACGTATGATGTATAATTTGAAACTGGGGGGCGTATTAGAAAAACTGTCCGGATTGATTATCGGTCAATTTACAGAATATGAAGAAGACTGTTCGTTGGGCAAGGAACTGTATGCTGCTTTGGCAGATTTAGTAAAAGAGTATGATTATCCCGTGTGTTTCAATTTCCCGGTGGGACATGTGACTCATAATCTCCCGCTTATCAACGGTGCAAAAGTAGAGCTTGTGGTGGGAAAGAAAAATGTGGAACTAAAGTTTATATGTTAATAATCCATTCCATCTGAACGATGCTGTGGTGAAAATGACTAATTTTGAGGCTTTAATAGATAAAAGGACGATGAAAAAGAAAACTATGATAGTATTAATGAGTGCCTTTTTGTTATTATCAGCATTCTCTTGCGGTGGAGGTAACAAGGCAAATAGTACGAGTGAACAAGACGAAAAGACAGTTGTGAATGTACCTCAGTTTGATGCGGATAGTGCTTATTTGTATGTAAAGAATCAGGTAGATTTCGGACCTCGTGTTCCTAACACTAAAGAACATGTTGCCTGTGGCAATTACCTTGCCAGTCAATTAGAGGCTTTCGGTGCTCAAGTGACTAATCAATATGCTGATTTGATTGCTTATGACGGTACGCTGTTGAAAGCGAGAAACATTATCGGTTCTTATAAGCCGGAAAGTAAAAAGAGAATCGCTTTGTTTGCACATTGGGATACACGCCCATGGGCTGATAACGATCCTGGCGAGAAGAACCATAAAACTCCGATTCTGGGTGCAAATGATGGTGCCAGTGGGGTAGGAGCTTTGCTCGAAATAGCTCGTCTGGTCAATCAGCAACAACCGGAATTGGGGATTGATATCATTCTGTTGGATGCAGAGGACTATGGTGCGCCACAGTTTTATACAGGAAAGCATAAGGAGGAATTCTGGTGTCTGGGATCGCAGTATTGGGCACGTAATCCTCATGTACAAGGATATAATGCACGTTTTGGTATCCTGCTCGATATGGTAGGAGGTGAAGGCAGTGTGTTTATGAAAGAAGGGTATTCGGAAGAATTTGCTCCGGACATAAATAAGAAGGTTTGGAAAGCGGCAAAGAAAGCGGGTTACGGAAAGACTTTCATGGATGGAAACGGAGGATTTGTAACAGACGACCATCTGTTCATAAATCGTCTGGCACGTATTAAAACGATCGATATCATTCCCTACAATCAGGAAGGTGATTTTACCCCGACATGGCATACTGTCAATGACAATATGGAACATATTGATAAGAATACGTTGAAAGCAGTCGGTCAGACGGTATTGGAAGTGATTTACAATGAGAAATAATAGAATTGAGAAATAATATAATAAGGTGTTGATAGATTGATATGCCGGTTTTAAATACGGCATCTGCTATTCGCACACTGGTATATTGTCTAATTAAATAATTACTATAATGTCAATTAATGAACTACAAGATGAAGTGATTGCGGAATTCAGTGACTTCGACGATTGGATGGACCGTTATCAATTACTTATTGATCTGGGGAATGAGCAGGAACCACTTGAAGAAAAATATAAGACGGAACAAAATCTGATTGAAGGATGCCAGAGCAGGGTATGGCTTCAAGCGGATGATGTGGATGGTAAAATCGTTTTTAAAGCAGAAAGCGATGCTTTGATTGTAAAGGGGATTATTGCCTTGTTGATTAAAGTCCTTTCCGGACATACTCCTGATGAAATCTTAAATGCAGATCTTTATTTTATAGACAAGATCGGACTGAAAGAGCATCTATCGCCAACGCGTAGCAACGGTTTGCTGTCGATGGTAAAACAAATACGAATGTATGCATTAGCATTCAAAGCGAAAGAGGGGAAGTAAAAACTTCCCTTTTTTATTGCTGCTTTTGGGAAGTCAGGTGGTTCATGGTCAGTATGATACCGATAAACAGGAGGATTGACCCGAATAGGACGATGAGATACGGGGTACCGTTAATCAGGTCGTCCATATTTTCTGCTTCGGGATATTTGATGCTAAGATAGACTGACAATGAGTTGTTTAGTACATGCATCAGTATACAAGGTATCAGACTGCCTGTTTTGTAATAAGTCCATGCCAGCAGGATACCGATCAGAAAAGCCGGAAGGATCTGGGCGGGATTTATATGAAAGACACCGAACAGAAGTGCGGAAATCAGAATTGCTTTAGTCGGATTGTATTGCTGAAGTAAAGCGTGTGTAATGGCTCCGCGAAACAATAACTCTTCAAGTACGGGACCTACGATGGCTATTGCAAGAATGCCGCCCCAACCGGATTGGAGAATGTTGAAAGATTGTTCCATGATATTGGGAATCCAATCCAGCAGGCTCATTAGTGAGGAGACTGCAAACCCGCAAGTGAGGATTGCAATGGCACTACAGACCAGATAAGGGGCTGACACAGGTAACCATGTTGCCTTCTTTTTACTGATATAACCGGCTTTCCATAGATAAATACCCATCATAATCTGACCGGCTAGTTGTGCCGGGATCATAATCATTTGCGTCAGAGTGACTTTATCCAGATTTCCCGTGGTGACGAACAAATAGATCGTACAGGGAATCATAATCAGGATTGGAGCAATAATCTGCGCAATGAGAAGGTCTATTAATACTAACTTGATAGCCGTTTTCATGTTTTTTTATTTAGTGGTAAAGAAACTATAGATAAACATAGCTAACATGGATATAGCTATTACCACCAAAGAGATGCTCATAAATGACTTTTGCATAAGAATCTATTTTTTAAGAATTGTTTCTGTCTCTTCAGCATCCTTATGGAGCTGTGTTATTAACTCGTCGATACTGGAGAATTTCAGTTCGGGACGTGTCCGTTTAACAAAAGTAAGCCGGATGAATTTATCATATATGTCAGAATGGAAGTGGAGGATATTCACCTCAATCGTCCGGTTCGGACCATTGTCTATCGTCGGGCGGACACCTATATTCAGCATCCCCATATACGTTTCTCCGTCAAATGTTACCCATACGGCATATACGCCATCGGCAGGAATCAGTTTATCGGGATCATCCACCCGTAAATTGGCTGTTGGGAAACCTATCTTTCTGCCTACCTGATAGCCGCCTACTACGATCCCGTCAAGGAAATATTCATATTTCAGACAATGGGCGGCCAGGCTAACTTCTCCTTCATGAAGAAGTTTACGGATCAGGGAAGAGCTCACCGGAATGTTGGGCTCGTTCCCTATTTTTATATTGCTGGTATACGCTTTGGCGCGAATCACTTCTATGCCAATTTCTTTTCCATAACGTACATAATCCTCGAAGCCTTCGCTGCGGTTATGTCCGAAACGATGGTCATAGCCGATAACCAGATATTTTACCTGATAACGTTCTTTTAGCAACTGTGTCATAAACTCCCGGGCAGTGAGCCGGGAAATTTCCGGAGTGAAATCAAGCATCAGGCAGTAGTCTACCCCGATGTCTGCAAGCAGACTTATTTTTTCTTCGGGGGTAGTCAGAAGTTCCGGACGATACTCCGCATTCATCACTTTTCGGGGATGAACGGGAAAAGTAACCAATGCAGAGCGTAGACCTTTGGCGGCGGCTATCTCTTTCACTTGCTGAATCAGATAGCGATGTCCTGCATGTACTCCATCAAAGAAACCGATGGTAGCTACGCAGGGTTCCGGGGTAATTGCCGATGTGTCACGTATAATCTGCATATCTCTAAAATTATTTGAGGTTGAAAAGATGGCTCCAGTCTTCGCCTGCTTTCGCTGTATAGGTAGAAATTCCTAAATTTTGGGCTGTCTTACAGTTCATTTCAGAGTCATCAATAAAAAGCGTTTCTTTCGGCTCGATACCGGCATCCTCTATGATTGCCTTGAATATCTCCGGTTCGGGCTTGGCCATTTTCATTTCAAAAGAGAGATACGTTTTTTCAAAATAATCTTCCACCTTAAAGGTGCGGTAAGGAAACAAATGAGCGCATGTCCATTCCCAATGAATTTGGTTGGTATTGCTCAATAAATAGACGACATATTTCTCACGTAATTTTAATAATAAATCCAGTTTTTGTGTGGGTATATCTACCAGAAAGCTATTCCAGGCTGCATCTATTTGTTTGTCGCTAATTGCTTTGCCTATCATTTTACGAACTCCGTCGCGGAATTCGGCAGATGTAATCAATCCTTTTTCCTGTTGCATCAGGAGTCCGTCCTGGTTCTGGATATCCAGCAATTCATCCACGTTTTTGAGCCCTAACTTCTGAAAGTGCTCAATGCAACGTTGGCGGTCGAGATTGATAAGTACACCACCTAAATCAATAAGAAGGTTTTTTATTCCTTTACTTTTCATTTCTGTCTTTTTTGTGAATAATACGTTGAACAAGGCGAACAAGTTCTCCAACCCATAACACCGTGGACGAAACGCCTATAATAAGAAGCCAGGTTTGCCAGTCGAGCGGTTCCGTGCGGAATACGGCTCCACCGAACTGTACAATGAGGAATTGTCCGGCAAGAATAGCCAGTACAATAAGCTCCATCCCGTACGATTTGGAAAGTCCCTTGAATGCCGAATCGGTAGTACCGAATACACGGGCATTGAACAGATTCCAGAATTGCAGCATGACAAAGAAGGTGAAGAAAATAGTCAGGTTGTGTACATTCATTCCTTGCGTGCTGTGGTCGAAATAATAAATCATTCCGAGCAGTACGATGAGGAAGATAGAGCCCACGCCTATTATATTAGCCCGCATTGCCTTACTGATAATAAAATCGGTACTGCGACGAGGTTTCTCAAGCATCACCGTTTCGCTGGGTGGAATGGAGGCAAGAGCCAAAGCGGCAAAAGTATCCATAATCAGGTTCACCCATAACATTTGTGTTACAGTCAGCGGAAGTTCCGTACCGATTACGGAGCCTAGCAGAACGATAAGCAATGCCACAAAGTTGATCGTTAGCTGGAAAACGATGAAACGCTGGATATTTTTATACAGTGAACGTCCCCACATAACAGCGGTTCCGATACTGTTGAAGGAGTCATCGAGCAATGTAATATCACTGGCTTCTTTAGCTACAGAAGTACCTGTACCCATTGACAAACCTACTTGAGCATGATTCAAAGCCGGGGCATCATTCGTTCCGTCTCCGGTTACCGCTACCACTGCTCCTTTTTGTTGAAGCAGTTGTACCAGACGTTGTTTGTCTGTCGGACGGGCGCGAGACATGATTTTTAAGTCCATCACTCTGTCCAGTGCTTCTTCATCGCTCAATTCGGCAAATGCAACACCGGTGATTCGATTTCGTTCCGTATCAGTTTCAGGGTTCCAAAGACCTATCTGGCGTGCGATTTCCGTGGCAGTTCCCGGAGTGTCACCGGTCACGATTTTGATACCGATACCTGCAGACTGGCATTTCGCAACCGCAGCAGGTACATCCGGACGAATCGGGTCGGAGATGGCAACCACTCCCAAGAAATTGAGGTCGTTGGCTGAAACAAGTTCCGTGCAATCGTTCGGCTCATTTTCTCCGACAATCTTGAATGCAAATCCAAGTGTACGCATAGCCATATTCTGATAGCTCAACAGTTGTGCTTCCACTGTAGAACGATACTCTACCGCATCCACTTGCCGTCCATCCAGAACAACTTCTTTACACTTACCCAAAACAATTTCAGGAGCTCCTTTTATATAAAGTATTTTTTTGCCGATCAATGGAGATTCAACAAGAGTCGCCATGAATTTCCGTTCGGTAGAGAAGGTGAGTTGATCGAGAACATGAGCTTGTTCGCGGAGTTGCAGGTAATCTCTTCCCTGTTTGTTAAGCCAGAGCAATAAAGCCACTTCGGTTGGATTTCCTACGCCTTTGGGTTTTTCTCCATTGGTTGATTCTTCAAGGAAAGCTGTTGAATTGGCGCTGATTCCTTCTGCGATAAGTGCGCTGATATCGTCATCAGACAAGTCACTGCCATTTTTGATACCATAGAAATTGGGTTCGTGCACTTGCATCAGATTTTGAGTCAGTGTACCGGTTTTATCCGTACAAATCACGGTGATGGCTCCCATTGTTTCGCAAGCATGCATTTTCCGCACCAGATTGTTGGTGGAAAGCATACGACGCATGTTCAATGCCAGACTAAGCGTGACACTCATTGGCAATCCTTCAGGTACAGCTACTACAATCAGCGTAACTGCCATCATAAAATATTTCAGTGTCCGTTCGAAAACCGGAAGCCACTCATGCCATCCGTTCAGCGAACTGAAATCAAAATATAGTACTACATCTTTCACAAAGAAAATAAGGAAAGCCAGACCGGCAACGGTGAAACCGATCTTTCCGATCAGATTTGCGAGTTTGGTGAGCTGTATGTTCAGCGGGGTGGGTTCGAGGTTATCCTCTGTACTCTGTCGGGCTACTTTTCCGATTTCAGTAGCATCTCCCACATGCAGCACGCGCATGCTACCATGTCCATCCACCACTGTAGTGCCACGCATCACCAGATTGGAGGCATAAGTGGCTTCTTCATCAAAATCAGCTTCCACGGTAGTTTTATTAATAACAGGTTCTCCGGTCAAGTTGGATTCGTTCACTTGCAGAGAGATAGCTTCCAGCAACTCTCCATCAGCGGGAATTTCTTCACCTGTTTCCAGAATGACGATATCACCTACCACTATGTCTTTACGAGGGATTTCCTGTACGCGTCCGTTTCGGACCACTTTTACCAGGGTTTCTTCATTGACCGCATTCAGCAGATCGAACTTCTTACTGGCATCATATTCGAAGAAGAAACCGATTCCGGTAGCCAATAAGATAGCGGCTATAATTCCGATTGTTTCGGCATATTCGTTTTCGATGATGGAGATGATTAATGAGAAAGCGGCTGCTACTAATAATACACGGACAACCGGGTCTTCAAATTTTTCCAGATAAAGTTTCCAGAGAGAAGGACGCTTGGGGGGCGTTAACAGGTTAATACCATTTTTCTCCCTGCTTTGTAGGACTTCGTCATCAGTAAGTCCTAAATGATAATAGTCATTTTTATTTGTACTCATGCAGATACATGCGTTTAGTTTGAACCGCAAAAATACAACATAAAATTGTGATAGAATGTTTAATTAAAACTTTTTATGAAGTCGTTTTTGTTAGCGTGGTTTACCACATGACCGGTAAGGAATTGTAAACCAGAATGTAGAGCCTTCACCTTCTACGGAATCCGCCCCGATTTGACCGCCAAGTTTGGCGACAATAGTTTGAGATATGGAAAGTCCCAGTCCGGCTCCTTTTTTATCTTTATTCAGTTTCACGAAGCGCTCGAATACATCCGGTAATTTCTCTGCTGGAATTCCGGCTCCGGTATCCTTGACATAAAAGTAAAGCTCGGTGTTCCTAGCTTCATAGCCGAGGCGGATGCTACCTTCATGGGTGAACTTAATGGCGTTGCCGGCAAAGTTTGAAAGCACTTGTGCCACCCGGTTCCGATCTGTTTGAATCATGCAGGAAGAACAGGATGGTTCCGCTATAATTTGTATCTTTCCTCCGGCGTCATTAACCCTCATTTGAAAAAGTTGTTGTAAATCTGAAAGTAACTGGTTGACGTCAACCGTTGTCTGTACAAATTCCAATGTTCCGGCTTCGATTTTTGACATATCGAGAATGTCGTTGACCAGTTGCATCAGGAGGTCGGCATTCATTTTTATGATTTCTTGATATTGAGCCTTTTCCTCTTCTGTTGTTGCGCTGCCTAATACCTCTGCAAATCCGGTAATAGCATTGAGAGGGGTACGGATTTCATGGCTCATGTTGGCTAAAAAGGCAGAGTTTGAAATATCGGCTTTTTCTGCTTTTTCTTTGGCTAGTTGTAGTTCCTTTTCAGCTTGTTTTCGGCGGGTAACATCGTGTACGGTGATTACCATGTTCTCTTCTTCATTCAGAAGGAAGTAAGAACCGGATATGACTGCATCACATTCCACGGTAGTATTATCAGACGTAACTACGGATAAAGTGGCTTCAAGATCCGTGAAGTTTCGTCTCTGTTCGAAAGCTTGGCGTATGGCGGTACGTATCGGGCAAGAACCACAGAAACTATGTGTGCCGCAACCTCCTTCGGCTGCCAATGCATTGCGACATTGCAACAAGTCGCCCACTCTTTTCTCTTCTGTTCCTTTTCTGGTTCCGGTTTTTTGGTAATAGTTGGTCTTCAGTACCTTGAAATCATTGTCTATTAATAGGATAAAGGCATGCACATTTTTCAAGATGGCACCGGCGATATGGCTGGTACGTTCCAACTTTCTGGATTCACGGAACAATCGTTGTTGCATCCGCAGGCATTTCCTACGTTCCCATAAAAAACTGATTAGTAGGACTGCGCATAAAATTATTAAGGTAGACAATAGTGCTATAAGCATAGTATAATATTGTTGTTTTAGCTTGATAATATGACTACAAAGATAGTTTTTTTCTTTAGTTTAAAAATAGTGTTGAACAAATATCTTGCTATTTGTGTTATATTATTTAGAAAACCAATTAAAAATACGAACGTTATGAAAAAGTACATTTGCACGGTCTGTGAATATATTTACGACCCCGAACAAGGAGATCCGGAAAGTGGAATTGAACCGGGAACAGCATTTGAAGATATTCCTGATGATTGGACTTGTCCATTATGTGGAGTCGGAAAAGAAGACTTTGAACCGTACGAAGGATAAAACCAAGAGAGAGATTTATTAAGAGGAGAATGACTGGGTGTATAAATATATACCCGGTCATTTTTTATTTTTATGGTTGGAAATTATTCTGCTGATTATAAATGTGATATCTTTGATGCAAAAAACGGAAGTTATGTATAATAGAGCAACCGTCATAACCGATCTAAGGTATCTATCATACCCTGTAATCTTTGTATTATTGATATTCAGCCTTTTGATGGCTGGTTGTAGCGACGATGAGAATGAAGAGCAACCTCCTGCTCCGGATGTTCCGGATTATAGCACGCTTGTAGTAAAAGATATACAGAATATACCTGCGGACTTCACATTTGACCGGGTTGAGGTGAAAGTGACGGGTGTTGATTGGCAAGTGATTGAGACTCTTAGCTTTCCTTATGAGAACGGGCAAATAGTAATGACACTTCCCACTAGTTTTCCTTCGGAAAAGCTTCAGACAGTAGACCGGCGTAATGGTATGGGTGGTTACTGGACCGGAACCTCAGATGATGCGGACGCTCTTGTGGCGACGTTAGGAGATTTCTTTGTTTTTAATGGAGATAAAAGGGTGGGGCGAATTGCTATTTCCAACTGGTCAGGTAAAGGGTCTTCTGCCGGAAAAGCTACATTGGTGAGTTATCAGTATGCCGACCGTCCTTTTACATTGACAGGCAGTGACAAATCATACTATTATAGTAACTGCTCTTTTAATAAGGGATGGAATATTTTTGCCAATATAAATCCGGCCTCGGAAGGCGGGACTGCAAAAGTGCTTCGTACAACTACTGTTCCGGAATCTACATTGTTCTGGCGTTTGGCTGAATCATACGTATATAATTGATTTTATAAAAGATACTATTAGATATAAAAAGGAGAATCAGGTATGTATTGATACTACTGATTCTCCTTTTTTATTCTTTATTTTATCTGTTAAGAAGCTCTTTTCTCTTTCACATCACTGCTGGCTTCTACTACATTCACTACATAGTCACCAAGTTTCTCGCATTCGGCGATAATATCCATGTAGTAAACTCCCATCTGATAATCATATTCTTTGTTGTTCACATCCAGAATATTCTGATTCTTCAGTTGGTTACGATAATTATTAATTTCGTTTTCGATGTTGAAGGATTTGTTGATGTCAATGCTCTGATGCTCCGGTTTTTCTACTACCACAATCATTTGGGCAAGTGCATCGTTAGTCAACTTCATCATGAAATGAATATGCTCATATTGTTTCTCGGTAAAGTCTTGATTAGTCTGACGTTTCCGGTTGATGGTACGTGCCAGATTATAGCAGCTGTCGCCAATACTTTCAATTTCTGTCACTTCACGCAACATGGCGCGTATCTGTAACTTACTTTCAGAACTCAAACGGCCTTCGGATACCTGATTCAGGTAGTTGGCTATTTCAAGTTCCATATTGTCGCTGATATTTTCATATTTCTCTATCCGGCTGAACAGCTTATTGAAATCGTCATCCTTTTCCGTATGCAACAGATCCTGCACCATGCCGAACATCCGGTGGGTACGTTCTGCGAAAAGATGGATTTCCTTACGTGCCTGAAGGATAGAAAGTTCAGCAGTGGAAAGCATACCACCAGTGATAAACCGCAGGCGAGGTTCTTCGTCTTCTTCTTTCGGATGAATTAAAGCGCATACGGTACGCTCAATCAGTTTCACACCCCAAATCAGGATACAGACGTTGCAGATATTGAAGATAGAGTGGAAAGCAGATAGCTTGTAGGAAATAGCAACCTCTGGATTACTGCTTTGAAAGAAGGTGTCTACTACCCAGTTTACTAGATCCATGAAAGGATGGAAGACAATCAATACCCAAATGACCCCAAACACGTTAAAAACAAAATGGGCCAATGCTGCCCGCTTAGCCTGTGTGTTGGCTGTAAGTGCGGCAAGATTGGCCGTGATTGTAGTTCCGATGTTCTCTCCTAATACAAGTGCTGCTCCCAGTTCCAGACTAATCCAGCCGTTGGCACACATAATTAATGTGATTGCCATGGTGGCTGCTGAGGCCTGCACAATCATGGTCAGTATGGTACCGATGAGCAAAAACAGAATAATGGAGAAGAATCCCATATCTGTGTAGTTCTGTACGAAGGCGAGCATTTCCGGGTTGGCATTGAGGTCGGGGGCGTTTGCTTTTAAATAAGAGAGCCCCATGAAAAGGAAAGAAAAACCGAAAATGAATTCACCGATGGACTTGCGGTTGCTTTTGCCGGAGAAGATAAGCGGAAGGGCGATGGCTAGAAGTGGAAGAGCAAAGGCAGCCATGTCGACCTTAAATCCGAAAATTGAAATGATCCAGGCAGTTACAGTAGTACCGATATTGGCACCCATAATAACGCTGATGGATTCGGCAAGTGTAAGTAACCCGGCGTTCACGAAACTAACGACCATCACC
Source organism: Bacteroides sp. D2 (assembly GCF_025147085.1). Classification (NCBI taxonomy): domain Bacteria; kingdom Pseudomonadati; phylum Bacteroidota; class Bacteroidia; order Bacteroidales; family Bacteroidaceae; genus Bacteroides; species Bacteroides sp. D2. The sequence continues at coordinate 2,474,913 of NZ_CP102261.1, forward strand.
GTCGTTGCTGAAGAAGACTGGATAAGGGCTGTAATCAACACTCCTGTTAGAACTCCCGTTACCCGGTTGGTGGTCATTGCCGTTAGAATACTTCGCAATCTATCACCCGCGACCTTTTGTAAGCCCTCGCTCATGATTTTCATTCCGTAGAGGAAGAGTCCCAATGAGCCTATGAGCTTTAAAAAATCATAAAAAGAATATTCCATCTATAATATTTTTAATGGTTATTTGTTCTCAATCTGATTATAAGTATATTAGTCCCAAATTATTCACCTTTTAACGAACTCGATGAAACAGATGTTACAAATATGTTGCAAAAATAACAATAATTCCAAAGAATTCCCTATCGGAAGCTCACTTTTGGATATTTATTACGGTTTTAATCTTAATTTTCCTTATCAAGTAGTGAGTGCCAAGGTCAATAATCGCTCCGAGGGACTTAATTTCAGAGTATATAATAATAAGGATGTAGAGTTTCTGGATGTGAGAGATCAGTCCGGTATGCGTACTTATGTCCGTTCGCTTTGTTTTGTCTTGTTTAAGGCTGTCACGGAACTCTTTCCTGAAGGAAAATTGTTTGTGGAACATCCTGTATCAAAAGGTTATTTCTGTAATTTGCGGATTGGACGCCCCATTGAGCTCGAAGATGTGACGCGTATCAAGCAACGGATGCAGGAGATCATTGCGGAAAATATTCCTTATCACCGCATTGAATGTCATACGGCGGAGGCGGTACGGGTTTTCAGCGAGCGGGGAATGAATGATAAAGTGAGGTTACTTGAAACTTCCGGTTCTCTTTATACCTATTATTATACGTTGGGTGATACTATTGATTATTATTATGGTAATCTGCTGCCCAGCACCGGATATCTTAAATTGTTCGATATTGTGAAGTATTATGACGGGTTGCTACTCCGAATTCCGAGCCGGGAAAACCCGAATATGCTCGAAGAGGTCGTGAAGCAGGAAAAAATGCTGGATGTCTTTAAAGAATATCTGAACTGGAGTTATATCATGGGGCTTAATAATGCCGGAGATTTTAATCTTGCCTGTGAAGAAGGACATGCCACTGACTTGATTAATGTGGCGGAAGCATTGCAGGAGAAAAAGATAGCACAGATAGCCGATACTATCTTCCATCGTGGTGAAAACGGCAACCGGGTAAAACTGGTATTGATTGCCGGACCGTCTTCTTCGGGAAAGACAACATTCAGCAAACGGCTTTCTATTCAGCTGATGACAAATGGCTTGAAGCCATTCCCGATCTCTTTGGATAATTATTTCGTAGACCGTGAGGAAACCCCTTTGGATGAAAACGGAAACTATGATTATGAATCACTTTATGCGCTCGATCTGGAATTGTTTAATCAACAGCTGCAGGCGCTTCTTCGTGGCGAGGAGGTGGAATTGCCCCGTTTTAATTTCTCTCTTGGCAAAAAGGAATATAAAGGTGATAAACTGAAAATAGAAGATAATACCATTCTGATTCTGGAAGGTATTCATGCCTTAAATCCGGAACTGACACCGCATATACCAGCCGAACGGAAATTCAAGATTTACGTTTCAGCATTGACCACTATTTCGTTGGATGACCATAACTGGATTCCAACTACTGACAACCGCTTGTTGCGCCGTATCATCCGCGACTTTAATTATCGGGGATATTCTGCACGTGAAACCATATCACGCTGGCCTAGTGTACGTGCCGGTGAAGACAAATGGATATTCCCTTATCAGGAGAATGCTGATGTCATGTTTAATTCAGCGCTGCTTTTTGAGTTTGCTGTACTTCGATTGCATGCCGAGCCTATTTTGATGGGTGTTCCGCGTAACTGTCCTGAATATTGCGAAGCCTACCGGTTGTTGAAGTTTATCAAATACTTTGTTCCGGTACAGGATAAGGAAATTCCGCCTACTTCTTTGTTGCGTGAATTTTTAGGAGGAAGCAGCTTTAAATATTAAGCAGAAAAATTAGGATATATTCGTGAATTGTGTTTCCTTTGCAGAAAATACAAATAAACCTTTTGTTGTAGTGAAGCAAGGGAACACAAAAATAAACAATATTTGAGTGATATTTAGGGAAAGAATGTTATGGTTGTTATGCAAAACTTTAAAATATTGAACCTTTGATTACTTTTGCTGTTAAGAAGGGACTACATGCAACAAAAAAAATGTGAATATGATTTTTTATAATAGTCTTTTAGCAAAGTGGTTCTTAGGAAAAGGGAAGAAACACTATTTTATGTTAGGCTGGTTTTTCTTTACCCGCTATAAATATCTGGAAGTCTGGGAAGATATGGAACTCCGAATTCATGCCAGACAGTATTGGGAATGTTTTTCTTTAACCCTGATACCAGCACTTATTTTATCGTTACTGTTTTCATGGTGGTGGATGGTGTTACCATTCGTGACTTATCACATACTTTATTGGTTTGAAAAGATCATCTGTTACCATTCTATCTTTAATTGGGAGGCGATGAAACATTGTGGCGATACGCTTTATCTCAGGAAGAGAAAAGCGTATGCCTGGAGGAAATGGTACGGGAAGAAAGATTTGCCCGCATCCAGATGGAATGATTAAAACTTCACTTTAAATGCTTCTTTATCCAAAGCAGATGTCCATACTCGGTATCGTTGGAAGTCCAATGCTCATTAATGGGAGTAATCAGTGCTTCTTTCGGACAGTTTAGTACATTGTATACGATGTAGCTGGTTGTCGGAGGACATACATCATCGTTGAATCCCCATGTCATATAGGTATCTGCTTTGATTAATTTCGCAAAGTTCACAACATCATAATAGGCCATTGTCTTTATTTTTTCAGGAGTATCCATATCTACCGAATTCCTGAAAAAATGAGGATATCCGCCGGCACGTCCGGCTTTATAGCCTGCCATGTCACTTAATGCAGGATGATTGGCGACACAGGCTGTCACCCGTTGATCCAGTCCCGCAGTGATTAATGCCAAGGCTCCTCCCTGGCTACCTCCTTGTGCTATTACGTTTTTACCATCCCACTCCGGTAGGGAAGTCAGGAAATCAATAGCGCGTACACAGGCCAGATATACTCGTTTCATATAATAATTGTCGCGGCTATCGAGTCCATTGGTTAAGTAGCCGTTCTCTCTGCCATTAAAAGCATTGCTGATTTCTTTGAATGCTTCGTCACTCATTTCCGGATGAAGGCCGTGTATCTCGATCTCAAAACGGATGCAGCCTTGCTCTGCATAATATTTGTGTCGCAGTGGTTCTTTGATTGTTTTGATTCCTGCTCCCGGAGGGCATAATACAACTGGAAATTTACCCTCTTTCTTTGGATAGAACAAATATCCGTAGACGCATTGCCCACGTTTGTTCAATTGCAGCTTTACGAGATAACAATCTATTTTATCGGTTGAGTACTTTTCTACATGTTCTTTGGTGTACGTTAGAGGAAATTCTTTTTGTTCCGCTTTCGCTTTTTCCCAGAATTCATTGAAATCGGAAGGCATGGTAGTGTACGGAAGAAGCTTTTCCGGTGAAAATCCAACTTTTACATGGTGTGAATAAGTCTTTCCATCCACGGTGGCTTTCAGTCGACAATCACGGAAGCCGGGTTCTTTCATTGTGCCGAGAGGAATTACGGCTTTGCCGTTTTTCAAAGTCACACTCCCTTTGGTGTCAGCGGTAGGCATCATGTCTCCTCCTATTTCATAGGTGACGGTTACGTTATCCCTGGGGATACCATATTTATAGAATTGTACTTCTACAGTTGCTTTTTCTCCCGTTTTATAGAGCCAGTCGGCATGGTTGGGAACTGTGACCCAAAGTACATCACTTTTATAAGGGTAGTTTTCGGCTACGGCAGATAACAAAGTTAGTGACAATAGCCATACGGATAAAAGTAGTCTCTTCATGGTGTTATTCATTGTTTTTATGGATTTGAAATAGTAAGTTGTTTTAATTCTGTTGCAATATTACGCAAGATTCGGGAAAAGGAGGGTAGAAAAAATGTGATTTTAGATGGACTATTTGGTACCCTGACAAAAAATAGCGGAAGTTTTTCACCAGGATGAAAAGCTTCCGCTATCGAACAGAAGAAAGGTTCTTCTTTTATCTGGATGGAACCTTTTATCTTAAAGCTTCCACTTCTTCCGGCGTCAAAGGTATTTTCTTACCCAGTCTGCGGGCACCGGTTTCTGTAATCAGATAATCTTCTTCATTGCGGATACCGCCGAAGTTCTTATAAGTTTCCACTACATCATAGTTAATGAAATCAGTGAATTTCTTTTCTGCTTTCCACATATCGATCAATTCCGGAATAAAGTAAATACCCGGTTCTACCGTATGTACGAATCCCGGCTCCAATGGGATGGCGAGGCGTTGCGATTTGCGACCGAACTGTGTGCTCTTCGGCTGGCCGTTGTAACCTACCCATATCTCTCCCAGATTCTCCATATCATGTACATCCAATCCCATCATGTGACCTAATCCGTGCGGATAGAACAACGCATGGGCACCTTCGCGTACAGCATCCTCGGTATTCCCTTTCATCAATCCGAGCGCCTTCATGCCATCCACCATGACGCGGGCCGACAGCTCATATACGTCCATATAAGGAATACCCGGACGGAGAGCCTTTACGGATTCCAGGTGCATGGCGTTCTGAATCTCGTATACTTCACGCTGACGGATAGTGAACTTCTTATCGGCAGGAATGGTAGATGACATATCACCCGCATAACCTGATTCTACTTCTGCACCGGCATCGATTAAGAACAAATCACCCGGTTTCACTTTATTTCCGTGATAATGATTGTGCAGAGTCTGCCCGTTGATAGTGGCAATTGTAGCGAATGAGAGCTGGCAGTTATTAGATTCGGCCACCCGATTCATTTCAGCTACCACTTCATATTCGTACATACCCGGACGAAGTACCTTCATGGCTGTAATATGCATATCGGCAGTTACATCGCAAGCCTTTTCTATTTCTACGATTTCTTCTGCAGATTTATAGTTGCGTTGAGCAATCACGGCACGGATGAATGGAACAGAACCTTCCTGATGTGCGGGAGGAATACCCAGCCAGTCCATCAGTTTCAGTTTATGTTCAGGACGGTAAGGAGGCAGATAGTGAACTGCTTTCCCTTTCTGTACACACTGATGGAGATAGCTTACAATGTCAGCAGACGGCATCAGATTTTTTACGCCTACACGTTCGCATTTTTCGTGTAATGTCGGCTGTGATCCCATCCATACGATTGCGTCGATAGACAACTCATCACCAAAGATAATTTCTTTGTCTTCATCTATATCAATAATAGCCGAAAGTCCGGCACATGAAAGTCCGAAATAATAAAGGAAAGTGGAATCCTGACGATAACGGAATGTGTTATCTTCGTAATTCAGTCCGCACTCGTCATTTCCGAGAAATAACAACACTCCGGAGCCTAAGTTCTTTTTTAGCAGGGCTCTCCGCTGCATATACGTTTCTTTGGCAAACATATTGTCCTAGTTTTTAAGTTCGTGCAACAAAGATAACGAATTTTGTGTTATAGGATTAAAAATTATCTCCCTAATCTGTGTAATCTCTCGTTAAAAAGTTACTTTTGTAGCGAGAAACAGTAGAAAGCAAAAACGAATATGGCACAAGGTTCCCGTCAAATACAATCTCAGGCGCAACAGCAGGTACAGACGCTCTCGCCCCAGCAGATTCTGGTCGTGAAACTGTTGGAGCTTCCCGCAGTAGAGTTGGAAGACCGTATCCATGCTGAACTGCTTGAAAATCCGGCACTTGAAGAAGGTAAAGAAGAGAGTGCTACGGATAATGAATATTCCGATACCGAGAATGCAGAGGATGGCATGGATAGCGATGCCAATGACTATGATTCTTTGAGTGACTATCTGACAGAAGACGATATTCCCGATTATAAATTGCAAGAGAACAACCGTTCGAAAGATGAACAGGCGGAGGATATTCCATTTTCCGACTCCACCTCTTTTTATGAAATCCTGAAAGAACAGTTGCGTGAACGCAACCTGACAGAGCACCAGTGTGACTTGGTGGAATACCTGATCGGTTCATTGGATGATGACGGATTGCTTCGCAAATCTTTGGAAAGTATCTGCGACGAACTGGCGATTTATGCCGGTATCGAATCGACCGAAGAAGAACTGGAAGAAGCATTGAACATCTTACAGGACTTCGATCCGGCAGGTATCGGTGCGCGTAGTCTTCAGGAATGTCTGTTGATACAGATTCGCCGGAAAAAAGAAGAAGAGAAAACTCCCAGTCCTATCTTGAATCTGGAAGAAAGGATTATCAGAGAATGTTACGAAGAATTCACCCGTAAACATTGGGAGAAGATTATAAAGAAACTGGATATTGATGAAGAGACTTTCCAGGAAACCATTACTGAAATAACCAAACTGAATCCACGTCCGGGAGCTTCTTTAGGAGAAGCAATCGGCAGGAATCTCCAGCAGATAGTTCCCGATTTTATGGTGGAAACGTATGATGACGGAACCATCAATGTAAGCCTCAATAACCGCAATGTTCCCGAACTCCGTATGAGTCGTGACTTCACGGAAATGGTGGAGGAGCATACAAAAAACAGGGCTAACCAGTCTAAGGAATCTAAAGAAGCGATGATGTTTCTGAAACAGAAAATGGATGCGGCACAAGGATTTATCGATGCTGTCCGTCAGCGTCAGAATACCTTGATGACTACCATGCAGGCGATTATCGACCTGCAACGTCCTTTCTTCTTGGAAGGAGATGAATCGCTATTGAAACCGATGATTCTGAAAGACGTGGCGGAACGTACGGGATTGGATATTTCGACAATCTCCCGTGTGAGTAACAGTAAATATGTACAGACGAATTACGGTATCTATCCGCTCAAATACTTTTTCAGCGACGGATATACTACAGAGGATGGCGAAGAGATGTCTGTCCGTGAGATTCGTAAGATCCTGAAAGAGTGTATTGAAGGCGAGGACAAGAAGAAACCCCTGACCGATGATGAATTGGCGGATATATTGAAAGAGAAAGGTTATCCCATTGCCCGCAGGACAGTAGCCAAATACCGTCAACAACTGAATATCCCCGTGGCGAGACTACGGAAATGAGAGTATAAAGTATTAAGTATAAAGTATTAAGTATAAAGTATTAAGTATTAGTGCTGATGGACAGAGAGAGAGAACATATCATAGCGGATAAGACGATGTTGCAGGTGGCGAGAGTCACTTCGATGGTCTTTACTCCATTTTCTATTCCGTTTTTATCGTTTCTGGTGTTATTCCTGTTTTCTTATCTTCGTATCATGCCGATACAATATAAGTTGATAGTGTTGGGAATCGTTTACTGCTTCACCATACTGACACCTACTATTACCATTTTCCTGTTTCGTAAAATCAATGGATTTGCCCGTCAGGAGTTGAGTGAACGCAAGAAACGTTATGTGCCTATTCTACTGACCATCATCTCGTATGTGTTCTGTCTGCTGATGATGCGTAAGCTGAATATCCCGTGGTATATGACTGGTATCATTCTTGCTTCCCTGGTAGTGTCTATCATTTGCATTGCAGTAAACCTCAAATGGAAGTTGAGCGAGCACATGGCAGGAATGGGCGGGGTGATTGGAGGCTTGATTTCTTTCAGCGCCTTGTTCGGTTACAATCCGGTCGTATGGCTATGCCTGTTTATTTTGATTGCCGGTATATTGGGCTCTGCACGCATTGTTCTGGGGCATCACACGCTGGGTGAGGTGCTTTCCGGTTTTGCTGTCGGTCTGATATGTGCCCTTTTGGTACTTCATCCGGTGAGTAACATCTTATTTCGAGTATTTTTATTTTAAAACAGTATAAATCCTAAAAACTAATCATCATGAACTTTCCACAGAATTTAAAGTACACGAACGAACACGAATGGATTCGCGTTGAAGGAGACATTGCATACGTTGGTATCACCGATTATGCACAGGAACAATTGGGCGATATTGTGTTCGTAGATATCCCGACTGTTGGTGAAACGTTGGAAGCCGGTGAAACTTTCGGAACGATTGAAGTAGTGAAAACTATTTCCGATCTTTTCCTGCCGATAGCAGGTGAGGTGCTCGAACAAAATGAAGCATTGGAAGAAAACCCGGAACTGGTTAATAAAGATCCCTATGGCGAAGGTTGGTTGATTAAAGTGAAGCCGGCTGATGTGAAAGCGGTAGAAGATCTGCTGGATGCTGAAGCCTATAAAGCCGTGGTAAACGGATAGTGCAAACAGAAATATAACTAATATAAGTTGAATGTAGCTGAACCCCCTCTCTTCGTGAAAGGGCTGTGAAGAGGCTTTTAATTTTTATTCTATGACTCCAATTGTAAGTATTATCATGGGCAGCACGTCCGACCTTCCTGTTATGGAGAAGGCTGCACAGCTGCTGAATGATATGCATGTACCGTTCGAAATGAACGCTCTTTCTGCTCACCGCACGCCCGAAGCTGTGGAAGAGTTTGCGAAGAATGCCCGCAACCGTGGCATTAAAGTAATTATCGCTGCTGCCGGAATGGCTGCCGCCCTTCCCGGTGTAATTGCGGCTAACACTACATTGCCGGTGATCGGAGTACCTGTAAAAGGTTCCGTGCTCGATGGTGTGGACGCACTTTATTCTATCATTCAGATGCCTCCGGGCATTCCTGTAGCAACGGTTGCCATCAACGGAGCGATGAATGCCGCTATCCTTGCCATCCAGATGCTGGCATTGAGCGATGAGAAACTGGCAGAAGCTTTTGCTGCTTACAAGGAAGGACTGAAAAAGAAAATCGTAAAAGCAAACGAAGAACTGAAAGAAGTGAAGTTTGAATATAAAACGAACTAATGGATCTATTCAATTATTTTCGAAGAGAAACCACAGAAGTAAATATTGGGGCTGTGCCGTTGGGCGGCCCCAATTCTATTCGTGTCCAGTCGATGACAAACACGTCTACGCAGGATACACAGGCTTGTGTGGAACAGGCGAAACGTATTGTTGATGCAGGTGGAGAGTATGTCCGCCTCACAACCCAGGGCATCAAAGAAGCCGAAAACCTGATGAACATTAATATCGGACTGCGTAGCCAGGGATATATGGTTCCGTTGGTTGCCGATGTGCATTTCAATCCGAAAGTGGCAGACGTGGCTGCTCAATACGCCGAAAAGGTGCGAATCAATCCGGGAAATTATGTAGATGCTGCGCGTACTTTTAAAAAACTGGAATATACAGACGAGGAGTATGCGCAGGAAATACAGAAAATCCATGACCGGTTTGTCCCGTTCCTGAATATCTGTAAAGAGAATCACACAGCTATCCGGATCGGAGTAAATCATGGCTCTCTGTCCGATCGTATCATGTCCCGTTATGGCGATACCCCCGCAGGGATGGTAGAGTCCTGCATGGAGTTTCTCCGTATCTGTGTAGAGGAAAACTTCACGGATGTGGTGATTTCTATCAAGGCTTCTAATACGGTAGTCATGGTAAAAACCGTCCGCCTGTTGGTAGACGTCATGGAAAAAGAAGGGATGGCTTTCCCATTACACCTCGGGGTGACAGAAGCCGGAGATGGAGAAGACGGACGTATCAAGTCCGCCCTTGGCATCGGTGCGCTGTTGAGTGACGGATTGGGAGATACTATTCGGGTATCTTTGAGCGAAGCTCCTGAAGCAGAAATTCCGGTGGCCCGTAAACTGGTGGATTATGTTCTGTTGAGGCAGGATCATCCTTATATTCCGGGATTGGAAGCACCGGAATTCAATTATCTGTCTCCCGAACGTCGCAAGACAAAAGCCGTCCGTAATATCGGAGGTGAACATGTACCTGTGGTTATTGCCGACCGCATGGACGGGAAGACAGAGGTAAACCCGCAATTCACACCGGACTATATTTACGCCGGAAGAACCTTGCCCGATCAACGGGAAGACGGAGTAGAATATATTCTTGATGCGGATGTATGGCAGGGAGAAGACGGAAGCTGGCCTGCATTCAATCATGCACAGCTGCCGTTAATGAGAGAATGCAATGCAGAGCTTAAATTCCTGTTTATGCCCTACATGGCACAAACGGATGAAGTGATAGCCTGTCTGAAACATCATCCGGAGGTAGTGATTGTCTCCCAAAGCAATCATCCGAACCGTTTGGGTGAGCACCGTGCACTGGTACATCAACTAATGACGGAAGGTTTACAAAATCCGGTTGTCTTCTTCCAGCATTATTCGGAAGATGATGCGGAGAATTTGCAGATAAAGTCCGCAGCCGATATGGGAGCCTTGATTTTTGACGGTCTTTGTGATGGCATCTTCCTGTTCAATCAGGGTAACTTGAGCCATGCCGTCGTTGATGCTACTGCTTTCGGAATCTTGCAGGCTGGACGTACCCGCACCTCCAAAACAGAATATATATCTTGTCCCGGTTGCGGCCGTACACTTTACGACTTGGAAAAGACTATTGCCCGTATCAAGGCAGCCACTTCACATTTGAAAGGGCTGAAGATCGGCATCATGGGATGTATTGTGAATGGTCCGGGTGAGATGGCAGATGCAGACTATGGCTATGTAGGAGCAGGACGGGGGAAAATCAGTCTCTATAAAGGCAAGGTGTGCGTAGAGAAAAATATTCCTGAAGAAGAAGCGGTAGAACGACTTCTGGAGTTTATCCGGACAGACCGGGAAGAAAACCAACAATGATATTGATTAGATATGGATTACACGGATGAATACGGATTTAGTTAAAATCAGGAGTAGGAATCCGCATAGTCCATATCTAAATAAAAGCCATTTTAGAAGGTAATATTTATATCTTTCCCATTCTCTGTGTGATATGTTTTCACGGGCTTTCCATTACGTAACACACAGGTCTTTATTTTATTTCCTTGTCGTTCAACGATAATATCAAACGGCGAAAATGCAAATGCCGAAACATTATTCAATCTCATCGAATTCCATTTATCAGGTAGTTGTGGACAGAGTGAGAATGAATTAAATCCTGTCGGACGAATACCAAAAATACCTTCGGTTACTATACGGCAATACAAAGCACTTTCGGCTGACAAATGCCGTTGGTTTCCTTCGGGCCAGGCCTCGATAGGATATGGAACATGTTCCCCAAGCAGGCGTTGCTGTGAGTAATATGCCATGTGTTCCATTGCCCTTTCCCTTGCTCCTGCGCTATACACTCCTCGTAGAGCGTAAAGAGTAGACCTGTCCCAGAAAGTATCTGTTCCGGCTTGCGTCAATAAGCCGTCTTTGCTCCACAAACGGGGAGAGAACAATGCTTCAACGGTTCCTGTCTTCTTTTCAAAGATCCCGACTGTCAGAGGGATAGCTATCCATGAACGTAAAATATCATTGCCTTCATAATAGCGGTAACTGTCGAAACCTTCTATATGGCTGCCAAAATAATTGTTTATATTATTTCTTAATACTTTCGCCTGCCGGGCATATTCTTTTGAAACAGAAGACTGCTTGCCAAGTTCTTTGGCAAGATAGTTTGCCGATACCAGAGCGTCATAATACAAACTTGATGTACAAAGGTTTGCGTTACCTGCAGGAAAGCGTCCTTCAAGTTCATCAGCATCTGAAGTCACAACTCCGGAAGCATTTATTTTTCTTTTGCAGTATTCCAGACACCACTCAATCAAGGGCCATAACTCTTGTGCTTCCTTTTTATTTGCTTTGGCTAGTGCATAACGGGCGGCCCCATAAGCTATCATCGCTGCATCGCCACGATCGCCAGCCCCGTTCCAGGTATCCTTCCCCTCGGCAATGATAGAGCTGGGTATGGGTTTGTAATCAGGATTCATGAAGCGGGCAAACAGCCTGAATGAGTTTAATGCGGACGCGTTTCCGGTATCATAACCCAGAAAGGGAAAGAAAGGATTGGCATACTCCGCTTGGTCATTCGCCCAAACAGCTGCATAATATGATTCTCCTCCGGGGCTGTGCATGAATCCTCCTTCGGTAGCAAAAATACTCTCTGCTGCTCTTACTTTAGCAAAAGCAAATGCAGTATTTACTACCGGATCAGGGGAGACAAAGCTAAGATTGTTCCATATCTTGTCGACAAAAGCCATTCGTTTATGTTCCTCGTCTGCCAGATCGACTATCAATTCATTCTCTCCTTTTTTATAAGCCTGAACAGAAGCATCGAAAGTCAATGATTCTTTAGGAGCAATAGTGTATAAACAGTCTTCCTTATTTTGTATAGACGTAACTATAGTGTATGATCCATCCACTCCTTTTGCTGGATCGGTTTTGTAAACGGCTTTTTGAAAAGGTACAATAACAGAAATCGGTTTCGATGAGATATTCTTGACCGTATAACGTTCACAAAGCATCGGTTTGTCTGTTGAAGGAAAGAATGATCTCGTAAGTTCGACTACAGGTACTGGCTCTCTACTGCGTGCCGTACCTGTATTCTGGTATCCAATAGCGAAAAGGCTTACTACCGTGAGTCGTCCGTCGATACATATCGATTTCACTTTTTCATTGTTGAGAGCCATACCATTAACCAACAACAAAGAGGCGTAATCAATTGCAAATCGTTGCATCAGGCTTGCATGTGTATTGTTGGGTATCGTTCGCAACATAGGCCATATCATTGAACGTTCCATCACAAATTGCCCATCGCCGTTTACGCCATAACGTAATACCGCTGAAACCTTTAAACCGCTCATTTCAATATGGTCATAATGGGGGAGCCGACTGTCTATCTGCCATTCTATCGCCCCACTATCCAGGATACGCCAGCGAGGTGTAGCATTAGCATAATCTGCAAGGCAGAACAATACAAAAAGCAATAAAACGATTTTCATCCTTTTGGTAAACATACTATTAGTCTATTTCTATATAATCGAGATAAAACTGTCCGTTATCACCAGCGTCCCGTTGAAAGGCTATTTGATTTATGCCGGCTGCCAACGATACCTGAACCATTTTTTCGCTCCAGTTGGATTGTTCCTGAAATCCAAGTTGAGATTGTTTTTGACCGTTGACATATAAGCTACACGTAGCTGTCCCTTTGGAATAGTTGTAGCCCATGACATGCAATGTATATGTACCGGCGGCATCAACCTCTACATCAAACTCAACACGTGCATTTACGTTTTCAAGTCCTTTGACATAAAAGCCTTCGACTTTAACATTCTGATTGTTATCGTCTTCTGTCTCACCCTCATTGCTACAACCTGTGCAAACCAGTAATAGGGCGAGAACTACAAACCATAAATATTGAGGGTATCTTTTCATAATCATTATCTATTTATAACTGCACCATTTCTAAGTGAGGCAACAGCCGCTTTGTATCTCTTTGAATTGGTTTTGATACGTAAAACCTTACATGAATGTGGTTCAAGTCTCACAGAGTACCGACCCGACATTGCACCTAAATCCTGATGCAGCCACAAATCACGTACATTCTTCACCTTTCCACCTTTAATTCCCAGTTCTTTTTCAAAATCAATACCATATTCAAGTGCTGTTGCTTCTCTATTAAACAGTCCGACAATCCAATCTCCATCAGGAAGTTGTCCTATCCATCTCGAACTGTTTTGTTTATCCCATATACTGGTACTAAGTGGCTTACCTACAAAACCGACTTTATTTAATTCCAGCATCTCTGTGTTTTTGTAGAATTTGGCGCAATCACCAATCGTATTATACTGATCGGTGATACCAATTGGAGAACCGCTAACCAGCAACATTGAGATATGAAACTCTCTTTCGGCATCGCTTGCCAATGTGTTGAGTTGAACAAAATCGGGATCCATTATAGTTTGTCCTTTCACCCCGATAATATCAGCCCATCCGATTAATCCATCAAAAGCACTCCGGTATTTATCACCTTGTCCGCTTTCGTTAACCTGTCCGCGCTCTTTGTCGCTGATAAACCACCATCCGCCACCGTCACAGTCAGTACTTATGCGAATCATATCCGCATAAATAATCTCGTTGCGGGCATCGTTGCGGCAATTAGGAACAGAGTAACTAAGCAACATTTCATCTCCGGCTTCTTCAGCCATCCATTTCAATGCCTTGATGTATCTATTGGTTCCGTAATCCCGTTCATAGTAACCAAGAAAGTCTATCTTCAGCAACTCTATTCCCTGATCTATCATTGTTCTGATACAGCCTTTCACCCACTGTTCCGCTCCTGGTTTGTCAGTATCTATCCAGTACAGATGATCTTCAAACTTTGTAGTGCCCACCACATCAGTTATCGGAATGGAAGTTCCTTTGATATTATTATTCTGCACATAGGCAGCTTTAGGTACCCATAATGGGTTGAAATAGAATCCGAATCTCATGCCTTTACTTTTGAGATAATCGCCCCAATACTTCAGTCCGTATGTCCACGAACTGTCATATTTGGTCAGATAACCATATTGATCTATAGAATTGAGGTTAAATAACCAACCGTCAGTAGCTGCCATATCATATCCATAAGGTAAAAACTCCTCGGCAAGCCAGTCGATATTCTTTTTCCAAACATCTTCAGGCATTGATGTTCCATACCAGAAATTGTATTGGTACATATTCCAAAACAATGGTCCGCTGCCTCGCTTCGTAAATTTGCTTTCTCTGGCAAAGATACCTGCTGGTATTGTAAGCAATACCAGCAAAAGTGTTAAAAATTTAAATCTGTGTTTCATCTTATTGAATTATTTTTCCAATCATTGTAGAAAGTTGTTTTACTTGCAATTCGGCCATACCGACAACGATGTAATCCACACCGTTGAGGCCATAGGGAGCGTTGTATGCACTGGAAATTACAATTTTCAGGAATCGTCCCTTTTGTGGCGTTATCGTTTCACTGTCACCGAACCAGATGGTTTCATTCTGTCGTGGAGTGTTCTCTTTAGAAAAGAGAAGCGTCCAGTTATTCAGTGCCACAGCCGAGTAATCAGCAGATGTTCCTCCATCGGCAATCGTTTTGAATAAAAATTGAGGATCGTCCGAAACATAGAAATCTATCTTCTTAATGTTCGCGTTATCTCTTCGTTGAGTCAGTCCGATATCGCTTACTTCTATTGAATTCTTCATATCTATGACAATTGTGATAGGTGTTCTCATTCCATCAAAACAATGATAATCAGTGAAGCCATAGTGATAGTCGTCTTTATTATTGAATCCATTGACATCTTTTCCCCAATAACTCGAATGCCAGTGATTGTCGAAAATTCCATCTATGATGGCTCCGGCCCCGATATTATCCCCATCCGTTGATGATGGGTTCTCCATCTTCTGGTCGCTGTTGCATAGCAATATTTTCCATTCCCTGTTGTCGGGAATAACTTGCGGATCGGCAGGTACCACAACAGTCAGGTAATAAATCTCGTCCGATACCTCTATTTGTGGGGACGAGGGAGCTGCAAACTTCAACGGAAGAAGATATTGTTTATCTTTTTGCAATGTTGAACTTGCTACTGTCAATGTCGTTGTCGCATCATCATTGCCATTTGCAAAAGAAAAATCATTCACATGGTAGGCACCTGCGGGAAGCGCTTCATAATTGGTTGAATGAAAATCATTATATGCAGACACCAGTTGCGCGTTTTGTGAGAAATCGAGTCCGCAAGAGAAATTGGATATATTATCTGCAATTTCGGCTTTGAGTTTTACACTCATTGAACTATATGTCGCACTTTCAATCTGTATATCCTTTTTTCCCCATTCCACTTGCTGCCCGTTTATATCAAAAACATATAAAACCCGGTTCATTTCAACATTCACAATACCCTCTTCTGTACTTTCCAACTGGAGTGCCAAAACAAGTTTGGATTCAGGTGCCGATTTGATTAACTGATATATTTTAGCTACATCAAAATTCAGATAAAGATATTTCGACGTCTCGTTAGTTACAAATGTTAGTTCGTGAACTCCGTCTTTAAATGAATATGCATCAGGCGTTATTGTCTTGTAACTTTGATTTTCGGGCTGGCTATAATTTTCATCGATTTCCTGCTGCGTCAATGCACGGACGTTAACCGTTGCAGTCAAAGACGGGTCACTTCCTGCCTTAATGACCAGAAGAGGCTCTTCGACCATATTTTCAGAAGCCTGCCAACTAAAAATATGCTTGCCCTCGTTCTTGAAATACAATATTTTGTGATATTCTTCAGGGAATAACTTATCATTCGAATATTCGTTGCTACATGAATATACAATCTGACATACACCAAGTATTAAAATTAATTTCAATAATATCGTTTTCATAATTCTGGTAATTCTAAATTAATATTCGGGCGACTGTACTAGTTGGGGATTGCTGTATATCTCCGAGTCATTGATCGGAAGAAGATACATTTTGTTGGTCCACATAAAAGGTTGGTCCACCTTTACTCTTTGGTTAAACTCACGGAACGATGGATCTTTTTTTGCGATGGCATTAAGACCTTCACGGACACCGGCTTTGAATACCTCCGGAGCAATTGTCCAACGCCGGGCATCAAAATAGCGGTGTCCTTCAAACCATAGTTCGGCATAACGTTCACTGCGCACCCAATCCATTAAACTCATATCAGAGTTTATGTCAGATAATTCTAAATCGGGAATACCTGCACGATTACGAACAATGTTCAGGTTGTCCAAGACATCTTGTTTGCTGTTCAATGCAGCATGACATTCCGCCAGATTGAGGTATAATTCCGCCAAACGTATGACTGCCAGTGGAGTATGAGCGTAATTATTGCCATTATCTTGAGAACGCCATTGGAAGTTAGGTTGTATTCTCTTTTTGGAAAAATATCCGGTTGCATTATTATCTCTATTATATCTGTCAGGGTTGTACCCATGTTTTTGCGAGTTACGCGCTTCAAGTATCAGTGGTGAGCCATCGGCTATGAACGAACTATATTCACCTCCATCGTAACAAACCCATGCATAGAAACGCGGTTCACGATTGACATTCAGTTTTATGATATCCGGATTGGACAAACCAGCCGATTCAAACCAGTCCGATTTATCGGGAAAAGTATGATCGTATTGGGGCAATTTTCCATTCTTTGTATAAAATCTCTCAACAGAATTCAAGAAAACAGCAATACCTCCCCATCCTCCTACAGGAGAGCCGTTGTAAGTGGTGACGCCATGAGGTATTTGTGAATAGATGCCATAGTTGTCACCGCTTCCGATGGCAAAGATTACTTCTTTATTGCCATCAGTCTCACGTGTCGTATTGAGGTAACGCATGAGCATTACCGACTCTTTAAACTGGTCATCAACCCCCTCTATATTAGGTAATGGAACTCCTTGGTTTATTCTGATACTGGTGGAAGTGGCAAGGTCGAACAGTTTGCGGTTACCTTGAGTCAGTGCCCAATCAAGAGCCTCGTTGCAAGCTGTCAGGGCGCGTTTCCATTTGTTTTCATCGTATGTTCTGCTGACTAATTCCTTTCCATATCCCGGAGTCTCAAAGTTAGTGTTCTTCCAGTTTGAATAAGGGAACGAGCCATTCCACAGGGGGGAGGCGGCATAAACCAACAATCGCGCTTTTAAGGCTTTGCAAGCTGTTGAAGTAGCACGTCCCAGTTCGCTGTTCTGTACTGTTGGCGGTAATTCGAAGGCAGCCCGGTCAAACCATTCGGCTATGGAGTCTACACATACGTCGAAATGCGATCTGCCCGGAAAATCCTTTTTGTCAAGGTTTTGATTGTAATGTTCAGTCACTAAGGGTATAGGTCCGTATGACTCTAGTAACATAAAATGGTAGAGTGCCCGACAGAACAAAGCTTCGGCTTTCCAGCGTCTTTTATCGCTCTCGGTTACTCCCGTCGGGTTGCTCTTGTCAAGCTGATCCATGAATAGATGACATCGTCCTATTCCATCGTAACAACTATTCCACGGGGCGGTTTGACTGGAAGGAGAAAGCTGGTTCCATGCCGCTTTCTGTCCGTCGTCAGCCCATAGTAAGGGGCGGGCATATTCATCGGTCGAGTTGATGAATGAGTTTTCGACTGTGTAAAACCACTCGAAATAAGTATAGCATGAATGAAGGAAACCCAATGTGGAAGCTCTGTCTTTCATTGCGTCGGGCAAGTCGGCTGTTTCATCCGGGACAACGTCCAGATAGTTGCAAGAAGCCATGCAACATGCGGCAGTCACACTTAGTATGAATCGTGATATGATCTTAATGGTTTTCATATTTTATATTTTGGTTATATAGAACTTAGAATTTTAGCTGCACTCCAATATTGATAGTCCGTTGAAAGGGATACGCATTCCATGACAATTCCGGGTCCCATTCTTTAAAAGGACTCCACACAGCCAGGTTATCCCCATTGATATAAACACGGCAGTACGGAAAACTATATCCGAGTTCAAGGGTCTTAAAACGGATAAAACGTCCGTTGTGCATCCAGTAGGTGCTGTTGACAGAGTTGTTTGCCACTTGACTGTCAGTAATACCTAATCGTGGAAATTTCGCATCCGGATTCGGATTGGCTTCGCTCCAGTAGTCGTTGGCGATAAACTGCATCACGTTTCGATCACCGGTCGAAGCATCACCGCGAAATGGCATAATGCCTGATACCATGATTGTCCGTTGGGCAGAACCATTGAAAAACATTCCGAAATCGAAAGATTTATATGTCACGTCTAGCCCGATTCCATACTGAATGCGCGGCACGTTGCCATATTGCGAAATCATAACCTGATCTTTTGAGTTTATTTTGCCATCACCGTTCACATCGCGATATTTGATATCACCTGGCATTACCGTACTTCCCAATTCATCCTGCGAAGGGCTCATTTCTATATCCGCCTGGTCTTTGAATAACCCTTCGGCAATATATCCTATCGTATTACTCAAGGGTTTACCAGTTTCCGACTGCCACACGTAAGGGTAATCCGGTTCATCTTTGTAGATGTATTTATTCTTGTTGTATGTTAAATTGAAACGTAGGTCCATATTTAAATCATTGGTGATTTTCTTTCGCCAATTGACAGCCAGCTCGATGCCTCGATTGTCTACTTTACCAATGTTACTCCATGGCACAGCATTAGCGTATCCCAGTAGTCTTGGAAAAGAACCTCGTTTGAGAAGGATGCGATCTCGTTTGTCATGAAAATAGTCGAAAACAATATTAAGCTGGTTGAATAGATTCATGTCTATACCGATATCGAACTTTTTCACTCTTTCCCAATGTGCATTTCTGACAGCATAATATGAAACGCTGGGTCCTTTGGCGACAACACTTCCATCAGGTCCGGTTCCATAACTCAAATCGTCGAGCTTTATATCATTTATATAGAGAAAGTGGGCAGCTCCCGCACTTTTTCCCGTATCATCGCTGCCTACCAGTCCATAAGATCCCCGGAGCTTGAGGAAAGACACAATTGAACGCAATGGAGTCCAGAAATCCTCGTTACTGATAACCCAGCCTAAAGATATGGCGGGAAATAGCTCGAACCGTTCTCCTTCTGCCAGACGTTCCGTTCCGTTATAACCGCAATTTATTTCGGCCAGATATTTCTGGTCGTAATCGTAGGTGATACGGGCAGATAATCCTTGGTTACGGTTGGGTAATACGCTGGATCTGTATTCACGCATCATATACATCAACATTCCCGATACGGCATGTCGGCCGAACTGCCTGCTGTAATTGATGCGTCCGTCCATATAAAAGGTATTGTCCTGGTAGCGCTCTATATCCGACTGGGATATATATTCAGATCCCGAAGTCAGTTGCTCCAATGCATAAAGGTCGGGCGAATCGACATTCCAACTACCATCCTGTACGCGATAGTAATAGGGAGCAAGTGATTTGGTATAAGATGAGTTTGAATAGTTTTTCCAGTTAACCAGAATAGAGGCGGAAAGTCCCTTTGTCACAAAATCAAAGTTCTGATTAATACGGACAGAGGTGTTGATGGTATTATGATTGGATCCTCTGAAATTATTTATCATATATGCATAAGGGTTGTTATACATCGAATTTCCACTAAGCATTGCCCCTCCGAAACGTATATGCTTGTCACCTTCTTCTGCCGGAAAAGATGCCGGAAATGCCACCGGATTGGTGTTGTAGGTAAGATAGAACAGGTCGGAAGTCGAAAAAGACGGTCCTTTGGCATATCCTATCTGGTCGTTCATGCGTAGCTCGACAGTGGTTGTCGGAGTCATTTTATAGGATATGTTACTTTGGAAAATGTACTCCCATCTGTTGATGTTCGTATCAAAAGAGTAACGCTTGGGGGAGTTGAGCATGCCGCTATCATGATTTGCTTGCAAACTCATGTAATAGGTAACCTTCGAACTACCTCCCTGTACATTAATGTTTGCCCGTTGATTCATGGTCGAGTTTTTGAAAAGCAGGTCATACCAATCCACGTTCGGATAAACATACGGATTGATTCCGCTTCTTGTATATTCTATGACGTCATCCGAATATTTGGGTGTTGCGCTTGGAGTACGAGTCACCAAGGCTTCATTGTACATATTCATAAACGTAGGACCATCGACGAACTTCAACGTGTTTGCCGGCCTTAGAAATGAGTTTTCGAACGTGATATTTATCTGTGCCCGCGTGTTTTCCATACCGTCTTTCGTTTTGATAAGCAGCACTCCATTAGCACCGCGAGCGCCATAAATAGCAGTTGCCGATGCATCCTTCAGGATTGAAAAGCTGGCAATCGATTCGGTAGGGATATTATTAAGGTCGCCACTCGAAATTTCGATATCATCCATCAGAATTAAAGGTGTTGCACGTCCCCCGAATGTTCCGATTCCCCTGATATAGAAATCGGATACGGAACCCGGTTCTCCACTGGTGGTCATCGATACCACCCCTGCCAGCTTTCCCGTAAGATTATTGGTCAGTGAAGAACTCGGTGCACGCAATTCTACACCTTTTACAGTAGAAATAGCACCGGTTACGGATACTTTTTTCTGTGTGCCGGCTCCTACCACCACCACTTCATCCAGCACCTCGTTGTCCGATTGCATTTTCACTTTCAAAACTCCCAAATCGCCTACACTCAATACCTGCTGTTTGTATCCGATATAAGAAAATGTTAACTCTGTATTATTTGAAACCTCTATTGAAAACTTACCATCTAAATCTGTAATTGTTCCTGTTCCCGGAGAATCTTTTACAGAAATACTGACCCCCACCAAAGGATCGCTGGAAGAAGCATCCGTAACGGTTCCTACCAATTTGCGCTTTTGTTGTTTCGAATCCTGCGGACGTTGCTGTGTAGGCAACTCTTCTCTTTTCAGAGAAATCTGCCGGTCTTTAATTTCATACCGGACATCTGTATTCTTAAATAACTGATCGAGAATAACGGTTATCGGTTGGTCCTTTACAGACAAACTGACTATACGTTTCGTATCAATCGCTTTGCTATAATAGAAAAAGATAAATTCACTGTTTTTTTCTATATAATCAAGCACTTCCTTAACGGTTTTATTCCGCATTTCAATCGTTAAATTTTTCTGTTGAGCATACGCTCCTATGTTCACCGCATAAGAGTGTAAAGAAAGAAAACAAACACTAAAAAGAAATAATATGCGAGCCATTCTCACCCTTGTAAGAAATATGCTACTGGTATTTTTCATATATTTACAACGTTTTTAAGAAATTAAACAATAAAATGTTGTTTGATTTTTCGGCTGGATGATACTGCAATTATCATTCAGCCTTCTTTTTAAGGACTTTTGTTTCTCATAATATTACGTATAAAGGTTTAACAATAAATGAACTATACTTATTTCTTCCTCACATATATTTTATCACCCACTTCTTTATATTCTATGGGGGCAGAATAAGATATAGTATGTAAGACGTCTTCAAGTTTATCTTTTAAATCCAGCTTTCCGGAAACCTGCATTCTCTCCACCTCCGTATCCAATACGAATTCTTTGCCGTAGTATAGATTTAATTTTCTAAAGACCTTATCCAAAGAATCGTCCGTGTACATTAGAATATTCTTTATCCAACAGATATAAGGCTCAACATCTACATTTTGAGGAGTGTCTAGTTGATCGCTATGAATGTTAACCAGTTCTCCCGGAGCGAGTTTGACCTGTTGCCGATTGTGGCTTTTTATATTCACACTTCCTTCCACCAACACCACGGAAGACGTTTTCTCCGATGAATATGCCGATATATTGAATGAAGTACCTAATACCTGTACTTGAAAATCTTTAGTTCTCACTATGAAGGGGGCCTTCTCATTGCGGCGTACATCGAGGAACACTTCTCCTTCAACATAAATTTCACGCTGGTCTCTTTCAAAATGAGTTGGATAAATCACCCGTGTTCCTGAATTTACCCATAGATGAGTTCCGTCTGATAAAGTCAATTGAGTCCTTTTCCCTTTAGGAGTTATCAGCTGGTTGAATTCGGGCTTCTTCTTTTGTGGCTGAATCTGATTGACTGTATCAGAGTTGACCACCACCAAACCATTCTGTGAATAAATGATATTTGCATCGGTATCACTCACCTCTATATTCTTTTCTCCCGGTATCAGCAATAGAATATCTTCTTGTAATGGGGCTGCCTGCATTTTCAATGCGAAATCGGCTAATGCGCTGTCGTCTGCATGGTAATAAGAGATGAACTGTTTACCCAGCCAAAACATACATAGCAGGATTGCGGCAGCTGATGAGTAAGTTGCCGCATAAAGTAATCGTCGATGCAACTTTTTCTTTTTGGTTGCATGGATTTGTTTTTCGATAAGTCTCCATGATTCATCCAGTTCGGTCGTTGAGACATTTCTCTCCTGTTTCCGAACATGTAGAATTACTTTGCGTATCACTTGATGTATATTTGCTTTCTTGCCTTCCATTTTTTTGCTTTTATATTTAAAACGGGAGAAAAGAAAAAGTCTACTCACTTTTCTTTCATTTTTTTGCAGAAAAAGATTTCTTCAGTAAATTGAGGGAACCGGACAAAGGAAATAGTAGCGTTTAAGAAAGAAAAAAAGGAAGGAAAAAGAGATATTCTTTTAAGGTCATTTTAGAGCGAAGGCTCGTCAGTGCGCGGGATACTAAATTCATGGCAGATTGGGGATTAATCTCCAGGACAGCTGCAACTTCTCTATAGGATAAGCCTTTAATGTAACGAAGGTAAATCGCCATCCGTTGATTCTCGGACAGTTGTTTATAAGCCTCTTGCAGATTTTTAATCATTTGTATATCTTCATCATTATCCTTAAATAAAACTTCCAGTGAGGTGTCTTCTATCGTTAAGTCGAAGGGAAGTGCATTGATGTCTTCGGTGGATTTTAAAGATGAAAGTTTATCGAATATAAGGTTTTTCAAAGAAGTCAGCAGATAGGAACGTACATAATCGGTGGGAGACAAACGGGTGCTGCTGCAAAGTTTCACGAAAAGATCCTGAATGCAGTCTTTAACAAATTCTTCATCTGAAACATATTTGAGTCCAAAATTCAATAGAAGCTCGTAATGTCTCTTATACAATACCTCTAATGGCTTCGTGTCACCTTTCAACATGATGTTCCATAAGGTGATGTCTTTCATATTATAATAAGATTCCCGTTGCACTGAAATATATTAGTTTGCGGCAAAAGTAACAAAAAAACTTCTCGAAACAAGGTTTATCCGGAGATTTTCCCGTAACCTAACTCTATGATAGTAAAAGAATTGTAAAAGGGTTTCATTGCAGTATGCTTTCTTTGTTACGATCATATTTGTTCTTTGAAAAATGATAAAACTTAATCTTTTATATTAGTAACTGTGATTACTGTAACCACGGTTACAAAGATGTTTATTCTGAAGGGAACAGCAAACTTTTTCTTTCTTTTATAAATTCTTTACCCTCCCCAATTAAAAATTTTATGATCGTTCTTATTGATTTATACCTGTTTTATTGTCAAACTGTCAGGATTGTATTTAAGTATTTGAATATCAGTATTATATCACCTGATAATAGATGCTGATAATAGGCTGACAATAAAATATATCTACTTTTACTGTCAGCCTTATTTTTATCTCTTATGATACCTTTAATAACTTGATAAACAATAACTTTATGGGAATATTCCGAAATAATACCGCATTTTTCTAATAGCTTTCCAAAGTGATATCCTTTCATTAATATACCTATATAGTTCCGCTAACATGCCTGTATAGTTCCTCTAGAGTGTCGGTATTGTTCCACTAAAGTACCGGTATCTTTAGTTCGTCACAGCCGTGGTAACTTCTTCTCACGGCCGTGACGAATTCCTACCACGGCCGTGGGAAGATCTCGTCACGGCCGTGGGGAGTTAACAATACCTACACTTTAACAGGGAAAACGCATTATACTCTTTCCTTAATCTTTTATACATTTATCTTACACCAATATTGTCTTTTCATCTTATTAATAAGATATTTATCTTTCATTTACAATATTATTTGAGTACATTTACGTGATTATAAATCACAATTAAAATGAAGCAAGAAACTAAAAGAAAGATTGAGATCAGCAACCTACATGAATTTGCTGATTCATTAATATTGATAGATAACCGGATAGACCGTTGTAAAAAACATCAGGCCAGTACCATTGTTCTTATTGCAATTTCTGCTGTTATATGTGGCGCTGATACTTGGAATTCAATAGAAGACTTTGGTAAAAGTAAAGAATCTTTTTTTGCAGCCAAGCTTTCCAATTTTAATGGTATCCCTTCCCATGATACATTTAATCGCTTTTTCTCGGCATTAGATCCTTTAAAATTTGAAGAATCTTATAGGCAATGGGTCCAAAGCATTCTCAAATGTTATTCGGGGCATATAGCCATTGATGGTAAAACCATACGAGGAGCCTATGAATCCGAACAGGACAAGCGTCATCGTAAACAAGGAGTGCTTCCTGATTCGAATACGGGAAAGTACAAATTGCATGTCATCAGTGCATTTGCAACAGAACTGGGAATCTCCCTTGGACAGTTATGTACACAAGAAAAGGAAAATGAGATAGTTGTCATTCCTGAATTATTAGATATGTTGTGTATAAAAGATTGTATTATTACAATTGACGCTTTAGGATGCCAGCGTACAATTGCAGAGAAAGTCATAAAGGGAGAAGGTGACTACATTTTTATAGTGAAAGATAATCAACCGAAATTAAAGGAAATAGTACTGTCAGTAACAGAAAGTATTGTATCAAAAGGTACAACAGTACGATTTGACAAATATGAGACGCATGAAGAAGGACATGGCAGGAATGAGTCGAGAATCTGCTATTGCTGCAACGATCCTGGTTTTCTGGGAGCAGATATTAGAAAGAAGTGGAAAAATATACAGTCTTTCGGATATATAGAGAATACCAGAAATACAAACAAAGGCACTACAGTGGAAAAAAGATGTTTTATATCTTCCTTGGAACCTGATGCGCAGAAGATACTTAAAAATAGTAGAGAACACTGGGAAATTGAGAATAATCTACATTGGCAGCTAGATGTCAATTTCCATGAAGATAATACCAGAAGAAGAAATATATCAGCATTAAACTTCTCCGTACTGGCGAAAATTGCATTGGCTACATTAAGAAACAACAAAAGAGAGATACCAATCAATAGAAAAAGATTAATAGCAGGGTGGGATAATGAATTCTTATGGGAACTTATTTTACATGATTTATAATGCGTTTTCCCTGCTACACTTTAATGAAACAATACCTGCTTGGTAAGTGAAAGATACCGGCTATGTAGCATTCATTTAATAAGGGCGTATTCATTTTATAAAGCGTATGTGTTCCTTATGCCGATGGTATTGTTACTGTAGACAATGATAGTCTTCAGTAGTTTAACAATGGATCAAGCTGGGAATTAAGTCAGAGTATATCGACACATTGGAACGAATCTTATAATCTTGCTCCAAAGGGATCAAAGAACAGGCTGACAATAGAAGTTCTAATTTTTTATTGTCAGCCTATTGTCATGGCTTATTGTCAGCATGTAAACCGATGATAATCATTATACTATCGGGGAAAAACTTTAGCTGACAATAAGAATCATTAAATTTATATGTAAATCTGATATCTGTCTTTCCAATAGTACACATCTTTACAAAAATAGAGGGGAACTCCTGGATGAATCCATTTGTTCCCCTCGAGGGTATTGCTAGCCTTTACCTCTTATATTTTCAAAGGCAAGTGGTAACATCTAAATGTTACGTTTTCGACTTTGCAGTCGTTCAGGTGCCGCTCCATCCGAATTGACTTGCCTTTGTAGTTATTACTAATTTATTGTTTGTATCTATTGCAAATTTATAGGCACAAAAAAAGCGGAGAGCATTTGCCTATCCGCCAGTGAGGGAGTCCAAGCCCTAACGCACAAACAGGAAACACTCCCCGCATATTGCAAGGAGCATTTATCTGTTTCATGTGCGTTGATTTTATTTGGACTTTTCACTGGCACAGAAATCAGCTAAACGCTTTTTTTCTTAAAACAAACAATACAGTCGCGCTACGACTGACTGTGCAAAGATAACAATTAATTAAGTTACACAGTCTTTCATGCTTTATTTTTTCTCTGTACAGAGTGTTTTTGTTCTATATCTCGTAAAATCGTTTGAAATAGTCCGGTTCCCTTGTTATGACTATACCTCACAGGATTCATATCGTTTATCTTTTATATTTTTACCAAATCTCTCGAAGTTGTGCGAATTATTATTATTTTTGCCTCACATAATTTCTAAACAATAATTAAATTATTTATTCGTATGAAAAAGGCCTTATTATTATTCGCTTTAGTAGCGATAAGTGCGGTGAGTATCAATGCTCAAGACAATCTGAAATGGGGTGTGATGGCAGGTATGAATGTTAGTAAATACACCATTACAGGTTTTGACAGCAGGATAGGTTTTCACGCAGGTGTTAAAGCAGAGTTGGGATTGTCGCAGGATGCGAATGGTAGTGGTGCCTATATGGACTTCGCTGCATTGCTTACATTGAAAGGTGCTAAAATTGATGGAGGATCACTTGCGAGCATAAAATTTAATCCATACTATTTAGAAGTGCCTGTACGTGTTGGGTACAAATATGCTGTAAATGATAATTTTTCGTTATTTGGTAGTGTAGGTCCTTATATTGCTGTCGGACTGTTTGGAAAAGCAAAAGCAAAGGTTGACGGTGATTATTTTGATTTTGATGAAATAGGAGGCAATTCTATGTCTGAAGATATATTTGGAGACGATGGTCTGAAACGTTTCGATTTCGGTCTTGGACTGAAAGCAGGGGTTGAGTTCAGCAAGAAATATCAAGTTGCCATCAGTTATGATTTTGGACTCGTTGAAGTGGCAAAAGATTTAGGAATGAAGAACAGAAACCTGATGATCTCGTTGGGATATATGTTCTGAAACTGATTTTGCAACTTTGTTGCATGAATCATTTGCTACCTTTGCATCAACTAAATGATGAATGTTATGGGACATTGTAGTTGTGGCGCTCATTCATGCGCAGCAGAAAAAAAGGTTGATGCAAAGGTTTCGGTATTCCATGAATATGGGAAAGTGATATTTTCTCTCCTGCTTCTGGCAGGTGGAATAATTATGAATGCTCTCGATTTAGCATTCTTCCGTGAAGGATCTGTTGCCTTGATATGGTATATCGTGGCCTATCTTCCGGTAGGAATTCCAGTGATGAAAGAAGCCTGGGAAAGTATCAGGGAAAAAGACTATTTCAGTGAGTTCACTCTAATGATTATAGCTACTTTGGGAGCTTTCTATATTGGTGAATATCCGGAAGGAGTAGCCGTGATGTTATTCTATACAGTAGGAGAACTGTTTCAGGATAAAGCGGTAGATAAAGCCAAACGTAATATCGGAGCCTTATTGGATGTAAGACCCGAAAAAGCATTAGTGCTCCGGGAAGGCAATCTTGTTATTGAAAGCCCTAAAAAGATAAAAGTCGGTGAAGTTATAGAAATAAAGGCAGGTGAACGGGTACCATTGGATGGAACCATGCAGAATGAAGTGGCTGCCTTCAATACAGCCGCATTAACGGGGGAAAGCGTTCCTCGTAATATTCGGAAAGGTGAAGAAGTACTTGCCGGAATGATTGTAACCGATAAGGTTATCCGGCTCGAGGTAACGAGACCTTTTGATAAGAGCGCACTTGCCCGAATATTGGAACTTGTTCAGAATGCTTCCGAACGTAAGGCTCCGGCTGAATTGTTTATTCGTAAGTTTGCGCGCATTTATACACCTATAGTTATAGCGCTTGCAGTATTAATTGTTTTGTGTCCGTTTGTCTATTCACTTATTAATCCTCCATTTGTATTTGCATTTAACGATTGGCTATACAGGGCTTTGGTCTTTCTGGTGATTTCGTGTCCTTGTGCATTGGTGGTTAGTATTCCGTTAGGCTACTTTGGGGGAATTGGAGCGGCATCCCGGTTGGGTATTTTATTCAAGGGTGGTAATTATCTGGATGCTATCACTAAGATCAATACAGTGGTATTCGATAAAACAGGAACCCTGACAAAAGGAACCTTTGAAGTACAGGCCTGTAAAAGTGCAGGTGAGGTTTCGGAAGAAGAATTAGTGAAACTGGTTGCTTCGGTAGAAAGTGATAGTACTCATCCGATTGCTAAGGCTGTTGTGAATTATGCGAAAGAACAAAATATTGAACGTGTAGCTGTTACCGGTACGAAAGAATTTGCCGGCTATGGTTTGGAAGCAACGATAGACGGGACTACGGTTCTGGTCGGTAATTGCCGGTTACTGTCTAAGTTTGATATATCCTATCCGGAAGAACTGTTGGAAATAACGGATACCATCGTAGTCTGTGCTGTTGGAAACCGTTATGCAGGTTATCTGCTGCTGGCTGATGCCTTGAAAGAGGACGCAAAGGTAGCTATTGATAATTTGAAAGCTTTAAATATTGAAAACATCCAGATATTATCCGGTGATAAACAGAGTATTGTTACTAACTTTGCAGAAAAGCTCGGTATATCGAAAGCTTATGGTGACCTGTTGCCGGAAGGAAAAGTGAATCATCTGGAAGAGTTGCGGCAGGATGAGGCAAACTGGATTGCATTTGTCGGTGATGGAATGAATGATGCGCCGGTGCTCGCTCTAAGTCATGTTGGCATTGCTATGGGCGGACTGGGTAGTGATGCGGCTATTGAAACAGCCGATGTCGTGATACAGACAGACCAGCCGTCAAAGGTAGCCGAAGCTATAAAGGTAGGAAAACTGACACGAAGAATCATCTGGCAGAACGTATCACTGGCATTTGGAGTGAAATTACTTGTATTGATTCTGGGAGCCGGTGGAATTGCTACTCTTTGGGAAGCTGTCTTTGCAGATGTGGGTGTTGCGCTGCTTGCCATTATGAATGCTGTCAGAATACAGAAAATGATAAAATAGGAGAAAGATGGAAGAAGATATTTATTTGGATAAGTTGGACAGAAGAGGTATCAAGCCAACTGCCATAAGACTTCTGGTGATAAAAGCGATGATGCAGGCAGAGCGTGCGGTGTCATTGCTTGATTTGGAAACACTGCTCGATACAGTCGATAAATCGACTATATCCCGAACAATCGCTCTTTTCTTGTCTCATCATCTTATACATAGCATAGATGATGGAAGCGGCTCTTTGAAGTATGCTGTTTGCGACAATTCTTGCAATTGTGTGGTGCAGGATTTACATTCGCATTTTTATTGTGAGAAATGTCATCGCACTTTCTGCCTGGAAGGTACACATATCCCAGTGATTGATTTGCCTAAAGGATTTACTTTGCATAGTATAAACTATGTACTAAAAGGAGTTTGTTCCGAATGTACTTCTCAAAAATGACAGATATTTTATAAACTTCGATGCGCAGTTTTATTCCATTCACTAATTTGGATAGGATAATCACTATATTTCGCACTTTGAGTACCTGTAACTTCAGTTTAGGTACTTTCCCCATTTTGTCTATTTTTTTAATTGACGAATTATCCCCAACTTTGCATAGTCATTTGAATTGGAGTCTTGAAAGATTTATAGACTAAGTGGGGGGGATATGTGATATGTAAGTAATTGGAATAAAAGCCGAAAAAGAGAAAATACATCTCTTTTTCGGCTTTTTGCTAATATTGTTTGATTAGTCAATATTGGGATTCAATGCGTGCCAGTCTTTAATAGCTGGGATGATCCCCATTTCAATCACTTCATCACGAAGTTTGCATAAATGCTCGTAGCTCTTTTCCAATTCTTCCTGTTCGGCAGGAGTTCCGGCTACTTCTTTATAAGTGACGCCGTCTTTAGTTATTGAAGTTTCCATCGCCATCATGATATGGTCGAACTTACCGTTAGAAACATACGTTCCGGCAGGCCAGCGGAAAGGTTGTCCACCCATAGCAGCGGCAATCATTTCGATAGAAAGATAAGCCGGGCTTTGGAAAGAAGAACGACCGCGCAGGTCGATAATATGCTTACCACCCTGGATGACACGAACTTTCAGTGCTTCCCAATCTGCCAATGGAAGGCGGGTAGTGCCGATGAAATCGGTCAAGGGCTCTCCTTTTATTTTGGTTGTAGATGCGAATACAGCCATTTGTTCGCCATGACCACCATACGTACGGCAATTCAGAATGTCGGAAGCCGGGATATGGAAGAATTTCACCAGTTCGTTTTGCAGACGGGTGCTGTCCAGGGCAGCCAGTGTAGAAACTTGAGAGGGTTTCAAACCTGAATACAACAAAGTAATCAATCCGGTGATGTCTGCAGGATTAAAGATCACAACGATG
Source organism: Bacteroides sp. D2 (assembly GCF_025147085.1). Taxonomy (NCBI): domain Bacteria; kingdom Pseudomonadati; phylum Bacteroidota; class Bacteroidia; order Bacteroidales; family Bacteroidaceae; genus Bacteroides; species Bacteroides sp. D2. The sequence continues at coordinate 2,505,596 of NZ_CP102261.1, forward strand.
TGTTTTACGTTCGGGCAATATTGATGAACATCTTTACCGAATTGAGCGGCAATTTCTGCATTTCCCTTCAGCAAATCTTCGCGGGTCATACCTGCTTTACGGGCAGCTCCACCGGAAGAGACAATGTAAGAAGCTCCTGTCAGCGCTTCTTTGATATCGGAAGTAAATGTAAGGTTGACACCTTCAAAACCGCAGTGATACAATTCTTCAGCTACTCCTTCCAGAGCCGGGGCAAATGGATCATACAGGCAAATATTCGGAGTGAGTTTCATCATCATGGCTGTTTGTGCCATATTGGAGCCGATCATTCCGGCAGCTCCTACAATCGTAAGTTTCTCGTTGGTTAGAAATTCCATAAGTTTATATGTTTAAAGGTGAATAATTTACTTTTTCTTTTTGTCGCTACAAAGTTAACATCTTAGAAAGCAGATTGTTCATTGCAAATAGTTTTGCCCGATAACGAAAAGTTATAGTAGGATTCCTTTTAAAATGGCAAAAAGAGATTGCAGATTTACCCGCAATCTCTTCCTGCCTATTGAAAACAAATAAAACGTGAATTTGAAGTGTACTTTAAAAAGCTCTTAACCCATAATCGAAATCCATCTTGTTTGTTCCCTGAATTTCTACTTTGATTGTATTCTTACCTTTCTTCAATAAGGAAGAATAATCACTTAGGTTGTATTGGTTATATTGTTTGGTCATCCGGATATCTTGAAGGAATACTTCAACACCATTCAACCATACTTTGCCTGTTCCTGCGGCACGTAACCACAAAGACAGGTTCTTCAATGGCTGGTTTAAAACAAATTCCGTTTCAGAAACGACCGTTGCTTTCGGCTGGACGGAATAAGGCAACATCACTTGTTTCATCTCGCTGCCATTAACGGATACCTTACGTTGATTTTTAGCTCCGCCTTGTCCGTCGGGTACTAACGTAATGGCTTTGGCAGGTGCTACATTATATAAATCGTTATGTAAGATATGCAGGAGCGAAGTCGGCATTTTCGTAACCTTGCGATCATACGTCAGTAGGCCGTTCACTTCTCCCTCCACATCTGTTGTCTGTGTGTAAATGGCTGCGCTTAGACCTTGTGCAACGAGTGTTTTTAAATCGTGTATCACTCTACCGTAATTATCCATTAAAGCCATCGCACCATCAATATTCTTATATCCCCAGTTACGCATTTCCGGATTCCAAAGATGTTCTTTGATGGCCCATCCGTATCCTCCGAATTCTCCTAGAACCGAGATACGGTCACCGTTGTATTCAGGAAGGATCATGGACGAAACCGGATAGTTATGTACGTCATACATGTGTCCTACACCTCTGTCGGCCCATCCTGTCACACCGTCGATGATGCGGCTTTTATCATAACTCATCACTTTGTTTACGATTTCAGCGGTATTGTGTTGTCCCCATCCTTCGTTGAATACTACCCAAGTAGTGATGCAAGAATAGAAGCGCAGACGGTCGATCATTTCAAACATCTCTTTTTGCCACTGTGCGGAATGTTCGGCAGGAGCATTCCAGTCATTTGCTGCACCGGCAGCTACATGCTCTGCTTGTTTCCTTTCGGTCGAGAAGCCGGAAACCATATCCTGCCACAGCATCAATCCCAGTGAATCGGCATAGTAATAATACTGTTCCGGTTCCACTTTGATATGTTTACGGATGGTGTTGAATCCCATTTCTTTTAATTGCACCATGTCCCACAACATCGCCTCTTCCGATGGAGGAGTGAGCAGACCGTCGGGCCACCAACCCTGATCTAATGTACCGAACTGGAAAATAGGTTCTCCGTTCAGACAGATGCGATTGTAACCGCATGCATCTTTTTTGATGCCGGCCTCCCGAAGAGTGAAATAGCTTTTTACGTTATCAACGATTTTTCCGTTGACGGACAGTTCCACATTCAAATGATAAAGTTGGGGAGAAGCCGGTGTCCATAATACGGCATCGGGAATCTCGATTTCCATGTCAGTTGTACCCTTTTGCTCTATGGTCTTGATGACTTTTCTCTTATCCAGTACTTCGACTTTGATATTTTCCTGTCCTTTGGCTCCAGCTACATCCAGATGCAGTTTCACTGTCTTTTTATGAATATCCGCTTCGGGTAATATCTGACGTATGTATTGCGGATTGACAGCTTCCAGCCATACAGTCTGCCAGATTCCGGATACCGGAGTGTACCAGATACCTTTCTGATTTAGTTGCTGTTTTCCTCGTGAGATCGATTCCTGATCGGTAGGATCGACCACAGAGAGTTCAACCATCTGATCGCCGCTTTTATTTATGAATTTCGTTATGTCAAACTCAAAAGGATTGTTTCCTCCTTTGTGCGTACCTGCCAGTTTATTGTTTACCCATACTTGACATTCATAATCCACCGCCTGAAAATGCAGGATGATATTCTTGCCTTTCCAGTCTTCATCTATTGTAAAGTTGTGCTGATACCATAATTTATCGGTAGGAAGAAAAGTGCGTTGTACTCCTGAAAGAGAAGACTCTATGGCAAATGGAACCAGAATTTCTCCCTCATATTTCACTTGTTTTTTTGTTGTGGCCTGGTCTGTCACCGCAAACTTCCATAGCCCGTTCAGGTTCATCCATTGCGAACGCTGTAACTGCGGGCGTGGGTAGCTTCTCCATACATTTTCCGGCGTCACTTTTTCTGCCCATACAGTTCTGATTTTATCTCCTTTCGGGCTCCATGCAGCAAAAACGGAAGTCTGCAATAAGGCACCCAACATGATTGTCAATACGTGTTTCTTCTTCATTGTTATTACTTGGTTTTGTATTCTTTTAAATCTTTTTTCCGTCCTTGATTGTAGGTATTCCACATTTTCGGGAAATACATGACATCACTCTTGTCCGCCCATTCGAAATAGGCATTTTCCATCTCCTTGACCCGTTCCGGATATTGGGAAGACAGGTCGTTCTGTTCGGTGCGGTCTTTGGTTATGTTGTATAGCTCCCATTTATCTTCTTTGAAATAGGCTGATACAAGTTTCCAATCTCCTTTTCTCACCATTCTGTTTCCCTCGTGCTCGGCATAAATATAGCGTTCTTTCAATTTCTCTCCTTGTAGGATGGGCAGGATAGACGTACCTGCTGTAGGAAGAATTTCTCTTCCCTGATAAGTCCGGGGATATTTCGTTTCTGCCAGTTCGACGCATGTCGGCATGATATCTGAAAACTGGCAGGGTTGATGGTCAATCTTCCCTTTGTTTTTCACCTTGTTTCCCCAGTAGGCGATGCAGGGGGTGGAAATACCTCCCTCGTATGCATAGTGCTTGTACAAGGAGAGTGGGGTGCAACAAACGTTTGCCCAACCCGTTCCGTAATGATGATAGGTACCGGGAAGTCCCATGCCATCCAGTTCTTCTCCCACGTGTGTGTGATAGGCAAGTCCGCTGTGTCCGTCGAAACCGAATTCATGCCATTCGGCACATGCGCCATTGTCCGACATGAATATGATGAACGTGTTGTCCAGTTCTCCGTTCTTGTCCAGTTTGTCGACAACACGGCCGATGTTTGTATCCATAATATCCACCATGGCTGCATAGATTGACATTCGTCGGGCTAAGTCCGTTTGTTGTTCTTTCGTTAAAGAATCCCATGCAGGCAATGGATGTGCTTCGTCCATAAAGAAGCTGCCGGGCACTACACCTCGTGGACTTAATTCCGGTTTCCCCTGCAACAGATTCATTCCAACGATACGTTTCCAACGTTGGTCGCGTATCTTATCCCAGCCTTGCAGATAGGTTTTCATATACTTGTCGATCATCGCTTTAGGAGCGTGCAAGGGAAAGTGGGGTGCATTATAGGCTAAATATAAAAATAGAGGTTTGTCTTCATTGTGTGCCTGGTCGATAAAGTCGACAGCGTAGTCAGTGATTACATTGGTGGCATAGAATTCCCCTTCGGCATATTCGTGCAGGGGGCGGTCTTTGGGCAGGCGTGTATATACTTTGGGATTCCAAAAAGAATTGAATCCGCCCAGTAGTCCGTAGTATTCCTGAAATCCCCGTTGCACGGGATTAACTTTTCCCAGATGCCATTTACCTGCCATGGCGGTAAAGTAGCCGGCTTCTTTCAAGACCTCTGCAATCGTCACATTGTCCGAGTTGGAGCGGAATCCGGCATAGCCTTTCGCCTCTTTGGCATGGCTGCCCGTCATGTGCCCCAAACCGGTTTGATGGGGATACAATCCGGTCAATAGATTGGCACGCGAGGGACAACTGCGTGCGCTGTTATACATTTGCGTCATCCGGATTCCCTGTGCGGCCAGATGATCTAATACCGGAGTTTCTATCTCTCCTCCGTAGCAACCCAAATCGGAGAAACCTAAGTCGTCCGCTAATATCAGAATGATATTGGGCTTTTCTTGTGCGGTAACTGTACTTCCCAGTGCCAGTCCGCCTGCTATCAATGCCAGTTTATTCATGGAGTGTTTGTTGTTAGTTTGAATAGAGAATTTGTTTTACTGAAAAGATTGCACTTCATCCGGTCCGGGAGTTGCGTAATGCGGATCGATGGCGCGGATATATACATCTCCGTCCGGTAGGATTTTTACGTCCAAAGGCACAATGGTCGTCCCTAGTTTGTTGATGGTCTGTGCGTCCTCTCTCAAGTCCCGTTTTTCAATACCGTCCGGATCCAGTGGCGGTCGGTTGCCATTGAAGAAGGCGGTACACCACCATTTGCCGCTTTTGTCCTGAAAAGGAGTGCCATGTCCTAAGAAACGTCCCACAAAGCGACGCTCGCTGTAAGGACCTGTGATTTTATCGGACGTGCAATAATATAAATTATAAGACCCTTTGCGTCCCTGGTCGGTAGACCATGCCGTACCGAAATGCACGTATTTCTTTCCGATCTTACGCATGGTAGCCCCTTCGTGTCCGATTCGGCGGTTAGACGGATCGATGCGCACCGGTTCTCCCGCCAATCCGGCAAAGTCCGGTTTCAGAGGGACAATAAGTGTGTTGCTGAATAGTAGATACCACGTTCCGTCGTCATCTTTGAAGAGAGACGGGTCATGCTTTTTCAGGAATGCTTCCGGGTTGGGGTGCTTCCAGGGACCTTTGATATCTTTTCCGCTACTCAGAGCCAGTCCGCTATGTTTTTGCGGACAATACACAAGTGCCCAGCAGTCACCGGTCCAATGTAGTTCGGGTGCCCACAATGGATTTTTGGTAGCCATTTCTTCTCTTCCTTTGAAAGTGGGTGAATCTTCTGCCAGTGAATAAGGAGCACCCAAAGATTTCCAATGAGCTAAATCGTCGCTGCACCATACTTGTACCTGATAACCTACGATGCTTGTTTTACCTAATCCCGTGTTATATTGGTCGTCCTGTTCTCTCGGATCGCCGGCAACAGGGGTCGTTCCAGTCAGGTAATATTTTCCGTCCGGTCCCAACACAATATAGGGGTCACGAATCCATCCGCCTTTGATATGGAGGGCTTTGTCATGCGACTTCACACCTGCCAATATATCTCCGGCACTTAATTGCGCTTTTGTGGTGACCGACAAAAACAGAAAAAATAATGGTAAAAATAAGTTTTTCATATAGTGTAATATGTTTAGTGTTACTAATAGATCAGACTTACAGCTCTTATATGCATTTGCAAATAAAGGATTTTATATGGAAATAGATGCGTAATATTTCGTTCAAAAGTCGTTCATATTTGTAAAAAAAGGAGGAATAACACATATTTCCACTTCCTCTGAACATATTTACGGATGGCAAGATGAAAAAAACTCTATATTTGCATAAACTAAAAGCACGATACGAGTTATGAAAAGCATAAATGTAAGAAGATTCTTACTGACAGGTTTATTCCTATATACAGCGATGAACCTATGCGCAACTATCCATTATAATAATTTGCGGTTTAAACAATTTGAGACTTTAGACAAACTACCTCATAAAACGATTAACGCCATCACACAGGATAATTCGGGATTTCTTTGGCTGGGAACCCGGAACGGACTTTGCCGGTATGACGGATACAATATTGTCACGTATCAATATCATGAAAATGATTCGAATTCGCTCTGCCATAATTTTGTAAACACACTCTATAATGACAGTTTGCAGAATGCAATCTGGATTGCTACTGAAGAGGGAATCTGCAAGTATTCGTCTTCCACCGGGCGTTTTGTACGTTACCGGATTGAGGGGAATACCAAGCCGAATGTGGTTTTCCTGAAAACTTTCGATAAACAGTTGCTGGCAGGATGCAGCAATGGAGTGTATGCCTATGATGAAAAGAAAGATGCTTTTGTGCCGTTTCTGCTTACCGACACGGAGGCCAGCCTCGTGTCCGGATTGGCGGAAGACCATAATGGCTTTTTATGGATCAGTACCCCGAAAGGTGCCAGGTGTTATAATATGCATAAAAAAGTCTTTATGAAATTGCCCGAAAGCGTATCGCGCATATCGAGCAAACTCTATGTCGATAAATTCAATCGCCTGTGGTATAATATGAACCAGCAAGTGAATGTTTATGATATAAATAATCAACAAAATTACTCCATCAAGGAAAGTAAACAGTTTAAAATCTTTAAGTCTATTGCTCTCGATGGAATGGATAACATTTGGTTGGGAAGCGAGTATGGTATTTTTGTTTATGGAAAAGATTTGCGACTGATTCATCATTATCAGCAGACCGAGGGGGATTTGAGCAACCTGAACGATAACCCGATTTATAGTCTGTTTATGGACGCCAATCATAATATGTGGGTGGGTACTTATTTCGGTGGAGTGAACTGCTATATTGATGCAACAGACAGTTTTCATGTATTCTCATACGGAAATTCCAGAAATCACCTGAGCGGAAAGGCAGTGAGACAGATAACCGGAGGTCCTGATGAGGATATATATATTGCAACTGAAGACGGAGGTTTGAACCGTATCGACAAGTCCGGACAGATAACCCGCTCGGAAGCATTGCATCAACGAATGGATATTGGAGCTACGAACGTACACTCTTTATTACTAAATCATGAGGGGGATTTATGGATTGGTCTTTACGAGAAAGGAGCCAGATGTTATAACTTCCGGACGCAGCATACAAAGGTTTTTCTTCCGATGGATTTATACAGGAGGCATTCCGGTTTCTGCATGATAGAAGATGCGGAGCATGACATCTGGTATGGAGGTCTGAATGGTTTTGTCATCTTCAGGAAAGAGGGGAAAGGGTACGAAGTGATGAAGTTTAAAAAGCCTTTCTTAAAGTTTATATTCTGCATGGTGAATGCTCCTGATGGAACCGTTTGGGCGGGAACACGAAGAGACGGAGTCTTTCGGCTTGACAAACGCAAACAGACGGTTGAGAGAATTGCGACTTTTCCTAATAAAGAATTATTTATCACCGATCTTTATGTTGATTCTCAAAATCAGATATGGGTGGGTACAGATGATAATGGAATGTTGCTCCTGAACAGTAAAGGGGAGTATATCACGTCATATACGGAAGAGCAGATTGGCTCCAACTCTATCAAAGGCATTGTAGAAGATAATGCAGGTAATATCTGGTTCGGCACAGTGAATGGCTTGTGTTGTATTCGTGCAAAGGGAGGAATCATGCGTTATACAACCGAGGATGGATTACCTACCAACCAGTTCAACTATTCCTCCGCTTATAAGGATGCCCGTGGAGTATTGTATTTCGGAACCATCAATGGACTGGTTTCGTTCCATCCCGAACGAATATACAAATATCCATCCCGTTTTAATATTGCCCTGACCGCCATTTCATTGAACGGTGAGTTGATTACTCCATCTACTTCCGACTCGCCTCTTGAGAAGACAATCTCCGAATGTACTTCGATTACCTTGACGCACAAGCAGGCAAGATCCGTACAGATAGAATATTCGGGGATGAACTATCGCTATAATAACAACACAATGTATGCCATGAAACTGGAGGGTGTCGACAAGAAATGGCAGAATATCGGTGAGCAACATCAGGTACGTTTCTCGAATTTACCTGCCGGTCATTACCGGTTGAGAATTAAGGCGGGCGAAGATGGTATTCACTGGTATGAGAAAGGAGAGAAAATAATCAATATACGTGTGCTTCCTCCTTTTTGGTTGTCGGGATGGGCTTATGGTTTCTATGCTGTTTGTTTGTTAATGTTGGGATATATCGGATATCGCTATACGAAGAACCGGTTGAGGCTGGTCATGAACCTGAAGACAGAACACAATCTTCGTGTGAATATGGAGAAACTGAATCAGCAGAAGATTAACTTCTTCACCTACATCTCGCATGATTTGAAAACACCGCTCACATTGATTCTCTCGCCTTTGCAACGTCTGTTGTCGCAAAAGGAAATAACGAACCATGACAAAAAGAATATCGAAATCATTTATCGTAATGCCAATCAGATGAAGTATCTGATAGACGAGTTGCTTTCTTTCAGTAAGATTGAGATGAATCAGGAAAAGATAAATGTCCGCAAGGGAAATATAATGCTCTTTTTGAAAGAACTCTCCAATATATTTGAGATAGTTGCCCGAGATAGGGAGATTGACTTCATTGTTAAATTGGATGATACGGATGAAGAAGTATGGTTTTCTCCTTCCAAACTGGAGCGGATTATGTACAACCTGTTATCAAATGCTTTTAAATACACTGCTCCCGGTGATTATGTGCAACTCACTGCTTCTTTGCAGGAAGAGGATCAACAGACCTTTGTACACATTTCAGTGAAAGACAGTGGACGGGGGATTCCCGACGGAGTGAAAGACCGGATTTTTGAACCTTATTATCAGGTTTCTCCCAAAGATCACAGAGAGGGTTTCGGATTAGGGCTTTCGCTCACCAAATCGCTTATCCAGCTGCATCGAGGACGGATAGAAATAGAAAGTAAAGTGGGAGAGGGATCGAACTTCATCGTTATTCTTAACGTATCGGAGCAGGCTTATGAAGCCGCTGAAAGACGGCAGGACGGCATTACGCTGGCCGAAATACAGAAGTATAATATGCGCCTCAAAGAAACGGTGGAAATACTTCCCGATAAACTAACACAGGAAAAGCATCCCTTGCAGGAAGAACGGCAATCCATCCTTATTGTAGAGGATAACAATGAAATGAATAATTACCTGAAAGAGATTTTCATGGAGAACTATCAGGTGATTCAGACGTATAACGGTAAGGAGGCTTGCGAAGTGATGCAAAAAGTATATCCAAGTCTGATTATCAGTGATGTGATGATGCCGGTGATGGATGGTCTCGAACTAACCCGGCGCGTGAAGCAGGATATAAACACCAGTCATATACCTGTTATTCTTTTGACGGCAAAAACCGATGAGGGAGAGCAGACACAAGGATATTTGTGTGGGGCGGATGCTTATATTCCCAAACCTTTCAACGCGAAGAATCTCGAACTTCTGGTCAGGAACATGCAACAGAACCGAATGTCGGGTATCGCGCATTTCAAGCAGACAGAGGAACTGAATATCACACAGATCACCAACAATCCACGTGACGAGAGATTCATGAAGGATTTGGTGGAATTGATTATGGCTAATATTTCAAAGGAGGATTATGGAATCACTGAAATCACTTCTGCTTTATGTGTAAGCCGGAGTCTGTTGCATACGAAGTTGAAAATGCTGACAGGTTGTTCTGCTTCGCAGTTCATCAGAAGTATTCGGATGAGGGAAGCCAAGAAACATCTGTTGGATGGCATGAATGTGGCTGAAGCTGCTTGTGCTGTGGGAATGACTGACCCTAACTATTTCACGAAATGTTTCAAGAAAGAGTTTGATGTCACCCCCACAGAATTCACTAAAGAGCACTTGGCATAAGGTTCGTGTTATTGCTTGCCTTTCTTTTTCTCATGCGGTCCGAATGAAAGTGGAACTACTTTTTTACCGGACTTCTTTAGATTGCGCTGGTATTTCCTCATCAGTTCCATCCCTTTCAGGCGGGCGTTTTCGCCGTTGGCAAGCTCTTCCGGCATTTGGTTGATCCAGTTCAGATACATCCCGAACAGTTCTTTATACTTTTCGGGGTACTGATCTTTCAGCCCGTGTTTTTCCTGGGGATCGGCTTCGATGTCATACAGGTCATAGTCTTTTTCAAAGTGCGGGTCGGAAACCAGTTTCCATTTACCTTGCCGGATGGCGAATTCATTTTTGAATACCTGATTGTTGCTTTTCTTCTCCGTACTCCAATATAGTACATCGTGCGGCTCTGTCCGGTCTTTGCCCGACAGGTAAGGCAGCAGGTTGACACCATGCATATCAGCATGAGAGAGTCCGGCGAGTTCCATCACTGTAGGGGCGATGTCGATACTCATCACGGGTTTGTTGTAGATGGTTCCTTTGGCCAGTTTGGCTGGATAGCTGACGATGAATGGCACGCGGATGCCTCCCTCGTAGTATGACCCTTTCCGTCCTCTGAATTCCCATTTGTCACTGTATTCCACGGCTCCGTTGTCACTTAGGTAGAAGATGATGGTATTGTCGCGCAATCCCAGTTGTTCCAATGTTTCTACCACTTTTCCCACTCCTTGGTCGAGCGCGAAAGTCATAGCACGGGCAATATCATCCTTGCCGATTTCTTGCGGATTGATTGCCAGTTCTCCAATTAATTCTTCAGGTGCCTGCAAAGGAGAGTGTATGGCATTGTAAGGCAGATATAGGAAGAAAGGGTGGTCGGCATTTTTCTGAATAAAATCTACTGCGCGTTTGGTGTATTCGTAGGTGGAATATTCCATCTCCGTCACAGGTTCCATATTATCCAGTGTAAAAGCAAGTCCATTGTAGACTCCGTCCCATGAGCCTCCTACCAGCGGATCATAATAATCATGCAACCCGTTGATGAAACCGAAGAACGTCTGGAAACCACGATTATTGGGGTGGCTTCGGATATAATCTCCCAAGTGCCATTTGCCGATACATGCAGTGTTGTATCCGTTTTCCACCAAGTATTCACTTAATAGTTTTTGATCTTGGGGAATTCCACCTACGTGTGGAGTGGAAAGCCCATAGAAGCCGAAACTCTGCTGATATTTTCCGGTCATCAACCCGGCGCGTGTGGGGCTTGACAGATGTCCTGATGTATATCCCTGCATGCACTGCACACCGCTTGCCGCCAGTTTGTCGATATTGGGTGTTACAATCTTTTTGATGTGCGGATAGCAGTTCACGCCTCCATATCCCTGGTCGTCAGCTAGGATGATAACGATATTGGGTTTATCGGGATGGGAGGGAGTGGTGTGTTGTGCGGACGCTTTCGCTATGGGCAGTATTGCCAATAAAGCTGTTGACAGAGTACTTGTCTTTCTTGCTGATATTTTCATCTTGTTCTATGATTGATTCTTATGATACTATGAGTCTCCGGTTTCATTAGTATATTGTTACCAAGTCTCAATACGCAGATCATCTATAGGATCACGACGTAATACGAGCTTTTCATCAACCTGATAACGCTTTCCGTCCATCTCATAGATATATTTCAGTGCAATTTCCGGGCAAGGCACGTCTCCATTACCGTTGAAAGTATATTCTTCACTTTTGTGGATGTAGTTTCCGGTTATTGCTTCAACGGGACGGAAGCCTTTTTCAGTACTGATCTGTACTTTATAGTTGCCACCGAAATTTCCATTATTTTCAAATGTTAGTCGTAGATTGTCCTTTTTGTCAGTTGTCGGATCTCCAATCCCCGGACGAATGAGTTCACTCTTGCTTAATGTTGTCAATACGCAGGTGGGACTTTTGATAATGTCCTGTTTATCACCATACGATTGTCGTGTAGATTCTATCGGGTTTCCGGCTTCGTCCAGTTCTACCACATTGCCTGTCAGATAATAGGTTCCGGAGAAAGAACTTGCATATTTGATAGCAACAACAGATGTTTCTCCTCCCTCGCGAATTTGATCCATAGAACTTTCTGTCACTCTGAAGGGCAAGGCATAGTGTACTTCATGGGTTAGTTCGTCAGCATAGAAAGCATCCGTGAATTTGATTTCTACATCTGCAACGGGTAGAGTGGATTTGCGTACCCGGAATGTTTCCGGGTCGCCCAGTGTGTAATAGTTACTCGGCAGAAGTGTGAATCCGGTGCCGTTGAGTAGTGATTCGTCAATGGTGAATTTGGCCCAGTCCGTCTTGTCCACTTCGCGTTTTCCTCCTAAAGAAACACCTACATAGATCGACATGTTACGGTCGGATATAACGGTTCGCAGAGGATTGCTGATGGCGAATCCGGCAGAAGTCGTTTCATAATCTTCTATGTAATCTTCATAACAGGAAGTGAGGCCGGTCAATAGGAATAACAATGCTATTTGAAGTTTTTTCATTTTCATAATCATTACGTTTATTAGTTATTATCCCATCCGATATTGTTTTTCAGATTGGGGTTCTTTAATAGTTCTGCGTGAGGAAGAGGGAGATAGTAGAAACGTACGTCGTTGAACTTCCGCTCTTCTACTGTTTCTGTGGCATAGGACAGAGTACCGTTAGCGTCTCTTGTCACAATCACCCCTTTTACTGATTCGTCTAATGGCAGCAACCAGCGACGCATATCGAAATATCGTTGATTTTCGAAAGCCAGTTCGAGTCTGCGTTCATTCTGAACTAACTTGCGGAACTGTTCTTTGCTGGCACTCATTTCTTCCAGATAAGCATCGTTTTCGGGAAGTCCTCCAGATAGGTGACGAATCATTTTCAGTACGTCATAGGCTGAATACTGACAATCCGGTCCTTTCACTTTCGGTCCCCAGGCTTCATTAGAGGCTTCTGCAAAGTTCAGGAATACTTCTGATTTGCGGAGAAGTGGGTTGTAATGAATGGCCGAAAGCATCTGGGTGGGAGTTAGCATATCTTTTTTCTTAGACATGAACTTGGCGAGATAATATCCCGTGCGACTTGCTTGGTGATGGAACTCTTTAGAGTCCTTTCCTCCGGCAACAACATCTATAAAGGTACTGTTATCGCCAAATTGGCGTCCTTGGTAATAAATGTTCAAGTCCAGACGTTTATCGCGGTTGGCATACGGGAAGTCCGGATCATATTGTTTACTAACACCGATCGGATAACCGTCGATGGCCGGAAAAGCATCCACCAGATTTTGTGACGGAACCGTGTGGGCGGCTCCTCTGTAGAAAGGAGGAAAATGATTGGTTTCCATTCCGTTTGTATTATAATAGTTTCGGAATACAAAATCAGCGGGTGTCGTGGTCGGGGCATCGGCCAGATTGCTTGCTGTCAGCGGGGTATAGCTACCAAAACCATCCAATAACAGTACTGCATTAGAAATGAGAGCGGCATATTCCCATTGTTTCTGATAAGCCTCCTGATCGGCAATTGAATAATCGGCTCCATGATTCAGAGTAACAATTTTCGAGGATTGGAAAGCGGGACTTGCACTGTATAATGCTACTCTGGACTTCAGAACGGCGGCTGCCAACGAGGTGGCACGTCCCGTATTTTCTATACCTACGATTGCGTCGTCACCTGTGTAAGTGTCGGGCAGCTTCTTCATTGCCTGGTCGCAGTCTTCCATGATTTGACGCACGCATTCCTGATATGTGTTCCGTTTGAAATTCTCCGGGTGTTTTCCTTCTTCAATCGTTATGAAACGGGTGGTGATGGGGTAGCCTAAGGCTTCGCCATCATCCGTACGGCCACCGTAACGTTGAAGTAGGGCAAAGCCCCACCAGGCACGAAGAAATAAGGCTTCGCCTTCCAACCGTTTTTTGATTGCTGCATCAGTTTCCGGATTGACACGGTCGTAGGATAGGTCGTCGCGTAATCCTTTTTCCATAAATTCATGGATGTTCTGCATTTGTTTGTAACAGACGTCCCAATTCCCTATGGGATTGTCGGCTCCTGTAATACCTCCGATGGCAGCTTTGTAGATATTTGAAGCGTATGAGTTTGTGACAGCATTGTCGGTTGCTACATCCAAAAAGTTGATGTCAAAACAGTTGGGGGTATTCGGAATGGCGGAGTAGGCCTGCATTAATACACCTTGTGCCAGATCTGAAAGGTTCCAGACTTTATTTTCATCCCATTCGTTGACTGTCTTTGTTTCCAATACATCTTCGCAGGAGATGAACAGTGGTGTCAAGACGGATGATAATATGAGTATTCTACCTATTTTCATATATTGTTTTTACTTTTATAAGTTCACTAAATGTTCTTTTTTAGAAAGTCACGGCAAGTCCTCCTGTGTAAGTGGAGAGTACCGGATAATTGGTGATACCTGCATCCGGACGTTCCGGATCCATATTCTTGAAGCCGGAAATCACCAGTAAGTTGGCTCCTCTTGCAAATAGTTTCAGATTTTGCGCAATGTCTTTTTTCTTGAATTTGAAGGTATAACTCAATTCAACATTCTTCAAGCGGAAAAATGCGCTGTTCTTTATCCAATAACTTGAGTTGCGGAAGCTGTTCTTTCCATCGGTGGAAGTCAGGCGCGGGTAACTGCCTTGAGGGTTCAGTGTTTCGTGATAGCGGTCGAGCACCATGTCGGAATACTTACCCAGACCGGTGTTCCAGTAGTAACTGTTCGACAGGAGTTTGTTCACTCCGGTTTCGGCTACTCCCTGGATATACAATCCCCAACCCTTATAGTTCAAGTCTATATCCATGCCCCACGAGATTCTTGGGAAGTTATTGCCTACTATTGTTTCATCCCGGCTGTCGATGACACCGTCTCCGTTCAGGTCGGCATAGGCAATGTCTCCATTCTGGTAAGGACCGAAACTCTGGGGAGTATGACCGTTCAAGGGGACGTCTTTACCGAACAAACCTTCTGCCTGCAAACCGAAAATGTGGTCGGTGGGTTGTCCGATTTTCTTTCGGTAGCTTTCTATGTTTTCAAGTTCGTCTGCTTTTATCAGCTTGTTTTTGGAGAAAGTCATGTTTAATCCGATTTCATACGAGAAGTTTTTGGTCGGTCTGTCAAACCAGCTGATGTATGCTTCCACTCCCTGATTCTTGACTTCCGCCAAATTTTCTGCATATAAATAGTCTCCGATGATATCTGCATACTTTGTGGCGTTTGTACCTATGATGTCCCAGCGTCTTTCGTGGAAATAGTTAATCTCACCACGCAGGCGGTTTTCCAGAAAACGTCCCTCGATACCTATATTCAACTCGGCAGACTTTTCCCATTTCAAATCCGGATTTCCATAACGCACAAGGGAAGTGACATAGGCATTGCTCTTATTTTGTTCGCCGAAACCTACGGTTCCGTTTTCCTTCCAAGCAGTGTGAAACAGTTTATAACCTGTATTTCCTGCATACCCTAATACTCCAAAACTGGCTTTCAACTTCAGGAAGTTGATCTTTTCGATTTTCTTCATAAACTGTTCATTGGAAAGTACCCAACCTACTCCGAATGTAGGCGATAAGAAGTATTTATGATCGTCCATGAATTTGTTGGAACCCATATAAACCAGTGCTGTTTCTACCAGATAACGTCTGGCATATCCGTAGTTCAGGCGAAGGGAATAGCTGGCATCTATGATGTCTTGAGTCTGATTCTGTCGTTCCATCTTATAATAACGATAAGCAAGGTTCGCTCCGAGGTCATGAACACCGAATGTCCGGTTGTAGGATATATTGGCTCTCCATCCGGAGGTACGGCTCACTTTATTGTTGGAGATGGAGTGGTCTTTCGGTAAATTCTGTTTTCTCTTTTGCGTGAACAGTATCTGTTCGCTACCTGTTTCGTCCATGTAAGGGCGAATGTCATAGGTAGGATATACATTGGATAAGGATTGACGGGTAATATTGTAGTTGTCGAAAGTAAGATACCCCTCTGCTGTCAGTCCTTTGACGTATTTATTGAAATCCAGGTCGAGTCCGAAATCGGCTTGGCTGGACATATACCGCTCTGATGAGTTGCCGCCATATACAACGTCCGCATAGAGGTTATCGGAGAAACGGTCGCTTGTACCGAAATAAGGTACTCCATCTTCGGTGGGAGGCAGGCCGATAGCATCCGGCGCAATGGTGAACGGATATTCATTGGGACGATTGGTAGAAATGGCATTATAGATACCTGTTCCGTCTTTACTTCCCCAGTCTTTGATTTCCAGTCGTGCTCCTACGCCGGCTCTGATATTCATATAGTCGGTGATTCGGATTTCCAGATTGCCCCGGAGATTCAAACGATTCAGATTTTGCCTTTCACCTAATTTTTCCAGACCGTTTGCTCCTGTATAGCCGGCTACCATTGCATATTTCATGTTTTTACTTCCACCGATAAATTCAACAGTCGCTTTCCGGTAGAAACTTTGTTTGCGTGTGAATTCATCCATATAGTCTACGTTGGGATACAGTAAGTCGTTGACACCTGTACTGTTCTTATATCCCTCCAATTGTGCGGGGCTATAGATGGGAGCCAGACCGTCGTTTGCACGGGCTTCATTGTATAAAGTAGCATAATTGTAGGAATCCAAATAATTCGGTGTGCGGGTTACATGCATGATACCACCCTCTACTGTTGTGCGGATTTTCCGTTTTCCTACTTTCCCCTTTTTGGTGGTAACTTTGATGACTCCATTGGCGGCTGCCGGACCATATAGTACTTTGGCAACAGCATCTTTCAGGACCTCTATAGACTCGATTTCATCTACCAAAAGGTCGTCCAGAGAACGTTCTATTCCATCTATAATGACAACAGCCTGATTGTTTCCATTGCTGTGCTGACCACGTATGAACAGTTCGGAAGAGTTGAAACCTAAACCTCCGTCCCCCCATCTGACGACAAGTCCGGGTGCTTTTCCCTGTAGGGCATTGATAACATTCAAGTCCGGAAAACTTCTTAATTCTTCGACAGGTATGGAACTGACAGCACCTACGAAGTCTTTGTGCAGTGTGATTCCTCCGTCCAACCGTTCTATGGTAGCCGTGTCAGCGGCAAGTATCTCTCTTTTTGATGTTTGAGCCGTCGCTATGTCCGGGTAAAGCGTACAGATACCCACTGCAAGGAGGGTCCATTTATATATGATATGTCTTTTCATGTGATACAATTTTTAAATGAGTAAATTACCATCCCGGGTTTTGCTGGAGAGTGCCATTGCTGCTTGCAATGTCCGTTTTCGGAAATGGATACCAGTAGTTACGCATAGCGAAGTTGCGTGTTTCGGGAGTTACGTCTACTACTGTATAAGTAAACTTCATTTTGTTTACGGCAACTTTCGGGTCAACCGGGGTCGCTTTGATTCCTTTAATCGGATATGTCTCTTTGAACAGCTCATGAGCAATCATCCACCGTCTGATGTCCCACCAACGATGATTTTCGAACATTAATTCGACAGCTCTTTCTCTGCGTAGTGCCTCTCTGAATAAGTCCGGATCACTCACCCGGTCTTCTGTCAAAGCAGTGATACCGGCACGTGCACGAATGATATTCAGTGCATCTTCAGCGGACAGACTGCATCCTTCTACCTTTTGTGTGGCACTACCTGTTGCTTCGAAAGATGCTTCGGCGAAATCCAGATAAACCTGTGCTACACGGATATATACTGTAATGACGCGATATTTCTCCCATAAAGCTGTATAACGGTTAGCTTCGGGCCATAAGAACTTTTTGCATAAATACCCTGTCTGTTGGCGGCTGTTGATATTCTTCAATGTTTTCATGTCCTCCGTAGCTTTTCCTCCTTCATAAGTGGTGATGTACAGAGGTTTACTACTGGCATTCTTTCCCCATTCTTCACCGGGTACCAGAATGTTGTTTTTAAATCTGGGGTCACGATTGTCGTATGGTTTTTGGTCATCATATCCTGCCCGGGAATCTTTTATCGGATAATACTTTCCGTCAGGGCCCTTTTTCTCAAAGAGGTCGACCATGTTTTGCGTGGGAGCATTGTAAGTAGAAGCTGCAACCATTGTCCCTCCTGCCAGATCAGCGTAAAGCCACAGACCTTTTACAGTAGTGATTCCTCCCATGGGAACGCGGTTGTACCAGATGTGTTCCGGTTGATGGCTAGGAGGGAAAGTGAAATAAAAAATATCCTTATATTCACTTTGACTCATAAGACGGTATTGTTCAGTATGCGTATCAATATAGTCTATCGCATTCATTGCCGATTTGGCAGCTAATTTAGCTCTTTCCCGGTCATATTCTCTAACTTCTGTAGAATTTAGATCATTCTGCATGAGTGGACTGGCGTCGTATAATTGTGCCATTGACTTAAAGGCCATTGCTGCAATTTTGGTCGGTCGTCCGGTATTGCTGTCATCCCAAGTATCCGGTAGCATGGTTATAGCATCCTCTATATCTTCCATCATCCATTGATGGGATTCATGATAGGTGACACGGGCAATCTTTTCTTCTCCATTCTCGGTGAATGGATGGTCGAAAATAGGCATGCCTCCATAACGTTTGAGGAGTTGGAAGTAGAACCAAGCTCTGTAAAAATGTGCTTGTCCGAGAATCTCTCTGGTTTGTTCTTCTGTCATTCCCGGAACTCTTGTATAGTTTGCAAGTACCAGATTGGCGATTCGAATAGCTTTGTACGCCGAGTGAATACAAGTTGCCCCTTTCACTCCGAGTTCAAATGTCTCGTCCTGTTTGGCTCTTAGCCAGTTGCCGGAGTGCAATGTCAATACCTCTGACTTGTTGTATATAGTTGCCATTTCGTCCGAGAAACATCCTACAAAAGGACTACCATTTGCGGGAGTATCACTCCCGAATATTTGCTCGAGTTCGGTGTAGCAGATGTCCAGAAAGCCTCTGATTGTCTCGTAACTTTTGTATACGTCTTTGTCGGATAATCCCATATCTGGCGATTTGTCTAGAAAATCTTCGCAGGAACTTCCAATGGTTAACAATGCAATCGCTATAAATAATATTTTGATTCGTTTCATTGCTTACTAATTTAAATTATTAGAATGTAATACGTGTTCCAACTGTGTAGGTGCGCACAATAGGATAACTGTCTGCACCGCCTGTTTCAGGATCTATACGATTATCCACTCCTGAGAATGTCAGTAAGTTGTTTCCCTTGACATAAAACTGGCATGCTGTTATACTTAATGGTTTCAGTAGCTTTTTAGGAAATTTGTAACTGATTTCCAGTTGCTTTAATCTTAGATATGAGTGGTTAGCATATGAATAGGTACTTTGTACTGCATTATGTTTCCTATCCAGATGTGTTGCAGGGCGCATTATCTGATTTGAATTTATTTTCTCCGGAGTCCAGCGGTCCAGCGTGTTTGGCTGTGCCTTGATATTTCCTTCGGGGAAGTCCCATAGATATTGATCGAATTGTAGTTTGTATACACCTAGAGGAGCATAAAGCATTGCATTAAGTCCCCAACCTTTGTACTCGAGCCCCAGGTTCAGAGACATGGTGGTTTGTGGATAATTCATTTGTGAAACGGCTGCTTTATCATTGATATTGATAATCCCGTCCCCGTTATAATCGATATAGACTAGATCGCCTGGAATGATTTTCAGAGGAGAAGCCTGCTCTATGGCTGTTTGTGCGTAATTGAACACATCGTCGATAGTGCCATAGTTACCGACTGCCAGAAAACGTGCCTGCCAGTCGATGGGCTTACCAGCTTCTTTTAGGTGTCTTTCCAAATCTGCGGGGTCATCTCTGAATACAATCCGGTTTTCGTTCATTGATAAACTGTAATTTATAGAATAACGCCAATTCTTACCGACTTTATCATGCCAACCCAGATCCAACTCAAATCCATGGTTTTTCGTTTCTCCCATATTCAGAGAAGGTAAGCCCACACCATACCAGGCAAGGGTGGTTCGTGGAGCCATTAGAATGCCGGTACGACGTTCGTCGAATAGATCTATGCTCATCGAAAGTTTCTCCCATAAATTAAATTCTATTCCCAGATTTTGCTTAGTAGCTACTTCCCATGTAGATTCTGGGTCGGCCATTGTGCCCTCTTTGAAAGTAGGTCCGAAACCCACATTTTGCGAATCTCCGAACTGGACATTGCTGGCCTGATTGTAAATCTGGATATAATTGAAACGGGGAGCACCTGCATCACTACCTACCTGACCGTATGAATATCTGATTTTCATATTAGTAAGTACCTTGCCGAACTTATTCTTGATAAATGGCTCTTCCGAAATTCTCCATCCGACAGAGAAAGAGGGGAAAAAGCCAAAACGATGGCCGGGTGCAAATTTCTCCGAACCGGTATATGCCATGTTTACTTCTCCCAAGTAGCGTTCTTTCCAGTTATAGGTGATACGTCCTACCCAGTCTTCCGTATAGGATGGGAATTGCATGACATTGTCAGTTCCTTTACTTTCTATGATCTGTCGATTCATTAAAGCTAATGCGGAAACTTTATGTGCTCCGAACTGACGATTGTATTCTAGTGCAAATTCATAATATAGTCTTCTGCCTACATCATTTAAAGCGTCATAAGTTGTATTCACCGGGAAAGTCTCGTCTTGTATATATTCACTTGGGAACCGGTTGTTTTGTTTCAATGGATAGGAGACTGTTCCGTCTGTATTATAAATAGGATTTGCGTAATCATATTCACGATAATATCGCACGGATGAATTTTTCTCGGCATTCGAACCGTTTGTTCCTTGTACCAATCCTACAATAAGTTTTGAATTTGTGGTCATGTATTGATTGTAGGATACGCGTGCCTTAGCAGATAACCCTTTGGTGATAAATGATAAATCCTGTTTTAATATGAAATCATACCATCCCTGGAATTTCTTGAACATATTCTGTCCTTTGGTGTTCATATTAGCAATAAGGTTATAACCTGACTCGGAAACATCTCCCCAATATCCATCACTATATTTGATAGGAAATATATTAGTAGGAGCCTGAAATGTTTTTGCAAAGTTGGCACTTCCGCTTGGCTTGTTTTGGTATCCCATATTGCCAGCTACATTGGCAGAGAAAGTTGTGGTACTTGTTAGCTTAAAATCGAAGTTTGCACGCCAATTATAGCGACGGTAGTAATAACGTGGGTCGAAGTCGGCTTGTTTGTCAATGTTATAATTACCTCCATCATACTGATAACCCAGTGAAATGAAATAATCCATTTTTTCCATGCCACCTTCTACATTGATGTTGTAGTTTTGAGAAAAACCGAAATCTTTGGTTATTTCATCAAACCAGTCCACTTCCGGGAAAACATCATTGTACGGACCATAATTTCCAGTGGCATACGCTTGTTCCCATGCCCGGATGGTTGAGGTTGGCACTTGTTTGTCCCAGTTGTTGTCATTGGCCAATGCTTCGTTGTACATTTTCATAGAAGTGATGTAATCTGCCCAATCCAGTTTGGTGGTCATCTGTTTGAATCCCATATTGGCGGAGAATGTTACTTTGGGCTTTTGTTTGGATCCACGTTTAGTGGTCAACAGGATGACTCCGTTGGCCCCTCTTACACCGTAGACTGCAGTTGCGGATGCATCTTTTAAAACGGAGATGGATTCAATTTCGTTGAAATCAACGTCATTCATATTACGTTCGATTCCATCCACCAGTATCAGCGGAGAGGTTCCGTTCCAGGAGGCTTTACCCCGGATAAAGATGGTTGCGGCATTCTCTCCGGGCATTCCGGTAGAGTTGATTGCTACTACGCCATTTAGTTTCCCTTGTAAGGCTTCGGATACGCTGGTCAGATTGCCGCCTTTCAACAAATCCTCTCCTTTGGTAGTAGAGATGGATGCTACGGTAGATGCTTTTTTCTGAACGCCATAACCTACGACAATCACTTCATCCAATTCTTCACTGTCGCTTGATAAAGCTATCGTACCGGCTTTGGATGCTTCTTTGGCATCAATAATCAGCTTTCTGTACCCTATGTAGGAGATGACTAACTTGTGATGGGGTTGAACATTCAACTGGAAGAATCCGTCAAGGTCAGTTATTACGCCTTGAGAAGTTCCTCTGACGCTGACGGTAGCCCCGATTAGAGGACGAGTGTCGCTACTGTCTACCACTTTGGCCCGGACTGTTATGGTTTGCTGTGCATATCCTGACTGAGATAGTAGGAAAATGATTACAAACCATAGGCATCGTTTAAACTTAATGTTGCTCATGATATAAGGATATAGTTAACAATTTAATCAAAGAATATCTAACGGATAGATTCATCTTTGTATCTATCCGTACTAATTATTTACTGAAAGTGCTTTTGCTGTGCGACTACTTGAATACAGCTCTAAATTCAGCTTGCAGAGGAAGTTTGTATTTTCTTCTTGTTAGGTGTACGAGGGACATCCTTGTCTGCTCCTGTATCCTTTTGCTGTTCCATCCATTTTTTTAGTTCCTGGATAAGTTCTGCTTTTTTCTGTTTATATGCTGCTTTATCAGCAAGATTATTGAATTCATACGGATCTTTTGTTATATCATATAATTCAAATTCTGGACGATGTTGCCAGCGATTCAGTATTTTGTGTGCTTGCTCCGTATCTGCTGCTTTCCAGGAGAGATACCATTCATTCTTCTCAACATGCTTCTCCAAATAGGTTGCTTCGGGAGTTAAGTTCCATATCAGACGATATTTTCCGTCCGAAATGGATCGGATAGGATAAGCCGGACCCTCGGGAACATTGTTATGAACATGATAAGCATATTTGTGATGTGTTTTTGCTTTACCTTGCAATACACCAACGAAACTTTTTCCATCTATTACATCTGGCGCTTTGCCACCTGCCACATCAATGAATGTAGGAAGAATATCTTCATATTGTATGATGGCGGAAGTTTCAGTACCCGGTTGCGTGACACCTTTCCAAGAGGCAATCATCGCTGACTTCACACCTGCATTCCAGTTAGTCCATTTAGCTCCGGCAAATTGTGTCCCTTGTTCTGAAATGAAGATGACGAGAGTATTCTTCAGTAGATCTTTGTCTTTCAATATCTGTATGGCATCGCCCACTTGCTGATCGAGTAGACCGATTTCTGCCAGATATCTGGCATAATATTCGCGCGTCACTTCCGTATCAACAAACTGTGGTGGTAATTGAAGTTTTTTCCGGTCGAAAACGGAAGCGTCTCCTCCTGTCCACGGTGCATGAGGATTGATGGAGGCAAGGACTAGACAGAAAGGTTGGGAATTGTTACGCCCCATGAATTCTTTGATTCCATCTGTTGTGTAGTCGGTATTTGTACTTGTGCATCCTTTGGGGAATCCCGGTACGTCTTCAAATGGAAAATTTGCCAATGGTTTGATATGCCATTTCCCGGATAGTCCTACCCGATAACCTAATTCTCCCAAGTAGCTGGGAAGAGATTTTACATCAGCATTTACTGAACTATGGTTTGCATAACCTCCGTGATGCATTGGAAACATCCCCGTATAAAGGCAATGACGGGTAGGAGTACTCATAGAAACGGAGTTATATGCACAATTGAATTTTATTCCCTGACGGGCTAAGGCGTCTATGTTGGGAGTTTTGTTGTTGACAGCTCCGAAGCAGCCGATATCGTAATATGAGCAGTCATCAGCCACTATTAATAAAATATTAGGTTTTGCAGGAACTTGAGCAAAACAGTTTCCTATCGATAATCCGCTTAATAAACACAGACTAATTAATGATTTTTCCATATAGTATTATTTTATTGGGTTGTTTATTTTAAGGTGTATATAGTATACAGCCATTCGTGTAATTATACTAGAATGGTTATATGTAGACACATCTCTATCAATTTTGATTATTTGTGATTAAGATTAATGTATGGGCTTATACATACCATTGCGAATGGTGAAAGCAATGGCATGAATAATCATTGTCTTATGCTATATTCTGATATTAATGCTTTTTGTTTCTTTTTTTCTTGCCTTTGGTTGATTGATTGTTTCTCTTCTCTTTGGTTGTAGTATCCTTCTGTAGATTGCTAGCTAAATGGTTCAATGCATCCATTTCCGTCTCTTGCCCCTTATCTCCACAATATTTCATCCAGCCTTTCAGCTGTTTATCCAGTTCGTTGATTTTTGTTTTATAGTTGGGATCATCTGCCAGGTTTTTCATACAATAGGGATCTTTCTCCACATCATATAATTCGATAGCCGGACGATATTGATATTTATGTGTCATTTCCCGGGCATGTTTATCAGTCTCTCCTTTCGCTTCCCATTGTTTGAATAAAGGAGAAAAGACTTCTGTATTCTGGAATTTGGCTTCCGGAGTAAGATTCACGATGTAGCGGTATCGTCCGTCTGATACGGAGCGGATGCCATAAAACGGAGAACCTTTGTAAATACCTCTGGTTGTCTGCAGCGAGAAAGTATATTGTTTGTGTGTCTTTTCTTTGCCAGTCAATACGTTTTTGAAACTTTTCCCATCTACCGGAGCAATCGGTTTTCCTCCTGCGATATCAATGAAAGTGGGAACTATATCCACATATTCTATCAATGCGTCACTTTCTGAATGAGGTTTTATTACACCAGGCCAACGAACGATACAGGCAGAATGTACACCTGCATCATAACAGGTCCATTTGGCAAATGGCAGGCTGTTTCCCTGTTCACTTAAATATACTACTACTGATTTGTCAGTCTCTTTTTGCTGATCGAGGATAGATAATAAGGTGCCGAACTCATTATCCATATAGTTAATCTCAGCCAGATAGTGTGTCAACATTCTGCGTGTTTCAGGTATATTTACATACATTGGTGCAACAGTTAGTTTATCTGCGTCAAATTGGGAAGCATCCCCTTTATTCCAAGGAGTATGGGGTTGACGGGAAGCTACTAGTAAGCAGTATGGTTCATGTTTATCTTTGCACTCGGAGATGAATTTGCGGATGGCGTCGAAATCAATATCCCCTCCCTGCAGTGTCGGTGCGTAAAGATCGAATGGAAATACCGAGTCGGGAGCCACATGTGATTTTCCTACTAAAGCTACTTTGTAACCTTGAGGATGAAGTTGTTGAACCACACTCAAAGTTCCTTCATCGGCGCGGGTATGGTTGGGGAATGCTCCACTTCTTACAGGCCATACGCCTGTATATAAGTTGTGACGAGTGGGAGAAGACATTGGAACAGCCTGGTATGTTTTCGTGAGGCGTATTCCTTGTGTTGCAAAGCGGTCGATGTTTGGTGTTTTGGAATCCGGGCTTCCATAACATCCGAGATCATAAAACGAACAGTCGTCGGCTATAAATAATACCAAGTTCGGTTTCTCCGTTTGTTGTGCATACATGCTGGCTGTGCATCCAGCCGCCAGTGCAAGGCTTACTAAATAGTTTTTCATATTTTATTGATTTATATGTCTGGTCATTTTATTTTCCAAAGATAGGTTCTGGTGTAAATGACAAGTAGAAAAAATCTATCTAAAAATAGGAATTATGTGTTTTCACCTCTCCACAGACCCTATATAGCCGTATTCTACTTTTATTTTATGTCTAGTTCAACATCATCTATCCAGATTACTCCATCTGATTTTCCTACATAAAATACTAGCTGATAATTTCCATTCTCCTTGATTGGAATATCTTTGAATTCGAAAGTACGGACATCAGTAGTAAGGGAAAGGGGGGCATCAATGAGCTTTGTAGCCAGGTTCTGCTCTCTCTCCAATCGGAATATAATTGGGGTCTTTTTTTCTGCTTGTACTTTGAATCTGATGGAGACCTTTTCTCCGGCTTTGGCATTGAACATCCATTTCAGAAATCCATTTGCCGGTTTGTCTCCACTTTTTTTGATATCGATACGGGCTGTTTTGTCTCCACTGATTGTATGGACACTGTCTATAGAAAAATAGATTTCTGCTGTGTTGGTAACACCATACTTCCAGTCGCCAAAGTTATCATCGAATTGTCCGTTTATACACCGACGTTTGTAATCACGTCGACGTTCTCCATAAGAACGTGTATCCAGTGGGAGTGCCTCCACTTTGTTGGCCCATTCTTTCCAAGCTGCGTATAATTCATTCTTTTTTTGAGGATAGGTGGTCGCAAGATCATTTAGCTCTGTCGGATCCGCGTTCATGTCATATAAGTGAATGGCGTTTTCGTCAAATGATTGTCCTTCGATCACTTTGGTGACTATCTTCCATTTTCCCTCTCTTACAGCAATATTGGCTTCATGCTCCCAGAATGTTTTCCCGCGTTTTGTGCTTTTTCCGATGAAATTCGGTCGGAGGCTGACTCCTTGCATCGGAACAATGGTATGTCCTTTATATGTGGTAGGATAGGATGCTTTACCGAAATCTACGCATGTGGCCATGATATCTGTGATATGTCCGTATTCATTAACGAATGAGTTATCGAGCTTTTGGGAGATTCCTTTCGGATAATGAACAATTAGAGGGGTAGCGATTCCACCCTCATTGGTATGGTGTTTATATTCTTTGTAAGGCGTGCTGCTTACATTCGCCCAATTTCTGCGGTAACTTTCGAAAGTATCTTCCTTACCATCTACTGCCTTTCGTTTTCCGCTACTGATAAATTCAGCACAGGCTCCATTATCACTTAGGAACATAATAATTGTATTGTCCAGTTGCCCCTTTTTACGCAGTTCTTCTACAACAAGTCCCACTCCTTGATCCATTGCATCAATTTGGGCTGCATAAATAGCCATGCGCATGGCAAATTCTTTTTGTTCTTCCTTTGAAAGGCTATCCCAGGCCGGAACAGCTTCATCGCGTGGAGACATTTGCACGTCTGGAGAAAAGAGTCCCATTTTTTTCTGGCGTTGGAAACGGGTCTCACGTAGTTGATCCCATCCTGCTTTGTAGACATCCACATATTTATCTATGTCTTTTTGTAGAGCTTGAAGTGGCCAGTGTGGTGCAGTATATGCCAGATAAAGAAACAAAGGTTTTTCTTCGAATGAATGCTGTTTGATGAATATTGCGGCACTGTCACTGATTGCATGCGTAAAATAGAATGTGCCGTCTTTAGGGGAATGAAACTGTTGATTGTTCCGGTTATACTTCATATTGAAATAGTTGGCTGCTCCTCCTACGATACCATAAAATTCATCAAATCCCCGTTGGTTGGGCCAATGTTCCTGAACGCCTCCGGAATTTTTTCTTTCGCTACTGACGTGCCATTTACCGCTCATATACGTACTGTAACCTGCACTTTTTAAAACTTCAGCAATGGTTACACATTCGTTGTTGAGGCATCCCTGGTAGGGAGGACGTTGCATGTCGGCAGTAGTCATCCATCCCATTCCTGCTTGGTGTGCGTAAAGACCAGTTAATAGACTGGCACGTGTCGGGCAACTTCTGGCTCCGTTATAAAACTGTCGATAACGTAATCCCGCGCTTGCCAATTTATCTAAATTCGGCGTTTGTATCTCTCCACCATAACAACCGATGTCCGAGTATCCCATGTCATCCGCCAAAATAAGGATGATGTTCGGACGATTGTCTGTTGTTTGAGCCTGGCAACAATTGGTCAGAATCCAGGGTAATGCAGGCAAAACTGCCAGATAGATGTTTTTTCTGTTCATTTCCATTTTGTATTAGGTGTGAGTATTTAAAGTTGCCTTGGGATATAGAGAACGGTCGCTAAATTACGTCTCTTTCATGTTTCTCCATTAGAAAAAATGTTCATAGTTTCTGTATTTATGTGTTCCGTCTTATATTTTTCCCCAATGACATGCAGTATTTCAAGTAAATCACTACTTTTGTAATAAACCTTGAAAGTATTAATATAATAGATAAGAATATGAGCATCGAATTAGGAAAGTTCAATCAGCTTGAAGTCGTGAAAGAAGTAGATTTCGGCGTATATCTCGATGGTGGGGAAGAAGGTGAGATTTTGTTGCCTACCCGTTATGTGCCCGAGGACTGTAAGATAGGAGATTTTTTGAATGTGTTTCTTTATCTGGATATGGATGAAAGACTGATTGCTACGACGCTGACTCCGTTGGTGCAGGTAGGTCAGTTTGCCTGTCTGGAAGTCTCCTGGGTGAATCAATATGGAGCTTTCCTGAACTGGGGATTGATGAAAGACCTGTTCGTTCCGTTCAGTGAGCAGAAGATGAAAATGCAGGTTGGGCGGAAATATGTGGTTCATGCGCATTTGGATGAAGAGAGTTATCGTATTGTGGCTTCAGCAAAGGTGGAACGTTATCTGTCGAAAGAAAAGCCGGAATATACTCTGGAAGCAGAAGTGAATATCCTTATCTGGCAGAAGACGGATTTGGGCTTTAAAGCGATTATAGATAATAAGTATAGCGGTTTGCTGTATGAAAATGAAATATTCTGTCCGTTGGAAACAGGAATGGAGATGAAAGCTTTTGTGAAACAGGTGCGTGAAGATGGTAAGGTAGACCTGATTCTTCAGAAACCCGGTTTTGAAAAGATTGACGATTTTTCGAAAACGTTGCTCGACTATATCAAAGCGCATGGAGGACGAATCTACTTGAATGATAAAAGTCCTGCGGAAGATATTTATGACACGTTTGGTGTTAGCAAGAAAACCTTTAAGAAAGGAGTGGGCGACTTGTATAAGAAACGTCTGATTACCTTGCATGAGGATGGCATTGCTTTGGCGGATTCCTAAACAGAATAGGGATTTCCCTACATACGAATAGAGAGAATCATTGGGGTGGGGAGTTTCCTCACCCTATTTTTGTGCTATCAGATTAAAGATATAAATAATAAAAACTAGATAAGCTATGCGTAAGATTATAATAAGTTTCTGCATCCTGTTCGCTGCCCTCTCCTTACAAGCGCAGTCTGTTAACGGAATCCGTATCGATGGCGGGAATACTCCGATTCTTGTTTACCTGGGAGGGAACCAGATATGTTTACCTACTACTACCTGCTTTATAGCCAATTTAAATCCCGGACATTATACTGTTGAAGTGTTTGCCACCCGCTTTACCCGTGCGGGAGAGCGAGTTTGGAAAGGAGAAAAATTATATAAAGATCTCGTTTATTTTGATGGGAGAGGAGTGACAGAAATATGGGTAGACGGACGTGATAACATGCGCCCGGAAAGACCCGGCCGTCCCGAACAGGGAGAACATCGTCCGGGATATGGCTACAACAGGGTGATGAACGATCAGCTCTTCCAAACGTTTTATAAAGAGATGAAGAATGAGCCTTTTAAAGATGACCGTATGAAGTTGCTCAATGCTGCATTGGCTGGTTCTGATTTCACATCTGCCCAATGTCTCCAACTGACCAAACTGTATACATTCGATGATGACCGGATGGAGATTATGAAGATCATGTATCCCCGGATTGTAGATAAGGAAGCTTTCTTTACGGTGATTAATACCCTGACATTTAGCTCCAGCAAGGAAAAGATGAAGGATTTTATCATAGGGTACGGTAAACGTTGATACTATTAACTAAAAACGATACGGTTATGAAAAAGATACATATTATGCTGTGTTTGGCATTGGGAATATTGGTCAGTGGCTGTTTTACCAGCTATGTATCTACCAAACAGATGATGGGTATATATCAGGGAATGACTCAATCTCAGGTAGAGTCCGTTTTAGGAAAACCTGATTTCCGGCGTTTTGACGGTGATATGGAAGAATGGGAATTCCATCGTGATAACGGTACGCCTGTACTTACTTCGGAACCTGTGACGATAATCGTTCAGTTTGTAAATAGAGAGGTGGTTAGTATGGATACGTTCAAAGGTTATGGCAGACCTGCACCGATGCATTCCGTTGTAGTGCCGCCTGCAGTGAACACTACTGTTGAAGTTTTTCCTAATCATGAACAGGTGGAAGAAGCTCGTTTAATGACTGATTCGGAGTTTGATGAATTTATCAATAAGCTCAAAATAACGGTTATGAATGAAGACCAGAAGAAGCTTGTCGATCGGATGTTGAGAACGTATGATGTCACTTCAAATCAATGTGTGAAAATAGTGAAGGAGATTTCGTATACTCCTGACCAGGTGGAGATGATGAAGAAGCTGTATCCTTATGTAAGGGATAAGAGAAATTTTAATAAGGTGATCGATATTTTATTTTCTAATGCATATAAAGATGAGATGCGTAAGTTTATTGAGGAATATCATCAGAATAATAAATGATAGGAGATTGAATTATGAAACGAATACTGTTTTTACTCTTTGCTGTCGGTCTGACTGCCAATATGACCGTAATGGCTGGAATGAGCACTAGCAAGGTACGTAAGGAGACGCGTTTTCTTACCGATAAGATGGCATATGAATTGAGCTTGAGTACACAGCAATATAATGATGCGTATGAAATTAATTACGACTTTATTTATTCTGTCCGTAATATCATGGATTACGTAGCACGTGGTTACGAATGGGCATTGGATGATTATTATGAAGCGCTGGATATCCGTAATGACGATCTTCGCTGGGTATTGAGTGATGCACAGTATCGCCGGTTCCTCGGTGCCGAGTATTTTTATCGGCCAATCTATGTTACCGGAGGGAAATGGAGCTTCAGGGTTTATGTAAATTACCCGAATCGTAGTTTGTTTTATTTTGGTGTGCCTTACCATTACCGTACTTATTGTGGAGCACATTATCGTCCACACTTTCACCATGTGAGTTATTATCGGGGCAGATATACTAATTTCAACCATTATTCTGCACCACATCGGGTGAGAGATCAGCGAGTATTCCACTCTTATCGTCGTTCGGATTTCGGTTCTGTCCGGTTCCGTCCGAATACTTCCACTCGTCCGCATAATGCACCGACACGTCCGGGTAATTCTTCCCGTCCGGGTTCATCGACAACGCGTCCTGGTACGTCTCGTCCAGGTACCTCTACTCGTCCTGATGCTTCTACTCGTCCCGGAACGACAACAAGACCTGGTACGTCAACACGTCCCCGTCCGGAATCTGGAGGAGATCGGCCTTCGACTTCTGTCAGACCATCTACACCGTCCGGAAGTGGAAGACCTAGTAACAATGATAAAAATGGGAATACGAATAGAGTAGAAAGTGATCGTAATTCTGGTCGTCGTCCGGAAACAGGTTCCGGTTCTTCAAGCTCTAATCGCAGACCAACAAGCGGAAGTTCAACTGGTTCCAGTTCCTCCAATCGTGAAAGTGGAAAAACAAGTAGCAGTTCGAGAGAAAGTTCAAGTAGACGAAACGATAGTGGTTCCTATAATAGAAATAACAGTTCCGAGAGAAATAATAGCTCTTCCGGTTCCAGTCGCGGTAGTTCCAATCGTAGTAGTTCCAATCGTAGTAGTTCTAATCGTAGTAGTTCCAGTCGCAGTGATTCTGGTCGCAGTAGCGGTAGTACTACCAGTCGTAGCAGCAGTACCACTTCTAACCGGAGTAGCGGTAGCTCGAGCTCTACTCGAAGCGGCGGTAGCTCTACCCGGAGCAATGTTTCTAGTGGACAAACAGAAAGACGTTCTTCTTCCGGAAGTACGAGAAGCAATAGCACTCAAAGCTCTTCCCGTTCCTCTGAAAGAAATAGCAGCAGTTCAAGAAGATAACCTATTCCTTTATTATTTATATCAATCTCATTACTCCTCAGCGGCAGGAGAACTAGACTCCGGGTTTTCACCGGCTAGACTATTCCGGGCAGCGCCCGTAACTTGGATATCGGGGCGGATACTATCCGCCTCGATTTCACTTATTACTCCTTTCTGTGCAAGCCGCTTGGCAATCAACTTATAATAGCCTTCCATATTCTCCTTTAACTGTCCGCCTTCTGCAAAAGAGCTGCGGAAATGCTTGGGCTTCGGGATAATGGAAGCCAGGAAAATACTTTCTTCCGTGTTCAGTTGTGAAGGGCGTTTATTGAAATAATAAGCAGAAGCTTCCTGAATGCCATAAACGAGCGGTCCCCATTCAACAATGTTCAGGTATACTTCGTACATGCGTTCTTTAGAAGTTAATTTTTCATTTTCTATTAGCCATACAATCAATGCCTCTTCCAATTTACGTGCAAAGTTCTTATTACGGTTCAGGAATACATTCTTTACGAGTTGCATGGTGATCGTGCTTCCTCCACGTGCAAAGCGTTTCACTTGCAGGTCGTAAATCAATGCTTCCCGTAGGGCATCGGGCAGGAAACCGCGATGGTAAAAGAATGCTCCATCTTCACTTTGCATAACGGACATTCTTAGGATGGGTGAAATGCTATCCAATGGTGTAAAGTGTTTGCACGAGGGGCCAATAGGAAAAGTCCGCACCGGTATTCCATTCTCATAAGCTGTATAAATGAACTCGCCGGACATTTTGGAGAGTGAAGTGGCTCCATAGCTTGTGATGCGGAAGTCTTTCTCTTTCAGTTCGGATTCCAGTTTGAGACTATCTAGTTGTGCAAAATCAATATCTAATAGAAAATGATAGGCCAACTCGCCACTTGTTTTTATGCCTTCCAGATTGCTGAATAATCCTTTGGGGAGAGAGCTGAACAGATCATCTGCCGGAAACCAGGATTTGTTGACCGCAGCAGTGAAATGCCAGTTTCCTTTCTCTTTCTCGGCTCGCAAATAAGGATGAAACTGGAGTTTGTTGAAATCAACGATGGTCGTGCTATCCAGTTCGAGTGAGTGCCCGCTTATATTCATCTCGTAACAGAGTTGTCCACGATCGAGATGAATTACTTCAGGAGAGAGGGCTTTATGAAATACGTCAAGTCCGTTCACTCTCGCTTTTCCTTTGAGGAGCAGTTGATTGGATGCATGCTTATCTTTAGTCATATTATAAGATAGGGTGTCGAAAGTGACTTCTGCTCCAAAACGGCGGGTAATATAAGGTAGTGAGATTTTTCTTTTTTCCGGGGCAAAGACAGATGCTTTTAATGTATAGTCTCTTCTGTTTAGTTCGCCGGTGGCTTCCCATAGTTGTTGAGGAAGTGTATCTTCTTTTATCTGAATGGTTGATTGGAAATGATTGTTCTCAATAATAAAAGAAGGAATGTTGACTGCAACGAAATTACTATCTTTACGTTCGGTTATATTGATTTGACTGAGTTGCCCGTTTTCAGGCAGGAAACCGTAAATGAGGTTTAATATCCGGTCAATACGGTTGGCATAGTCACTTTCTATGACAGGTTGGGGTTCTGCTTCTTGTTGCCGTTTAAAGAACAAGAAATCGTAGTTAGCTATGCTATCACGCTTGATGAAGTTGATTGCCAGGCCATTCATAAGCACATTCCGTACTTCTATTTCTCCTTTTAGCAATTCCCAAAAACTTAGTTTTACATTGACGGATTGTAATGTCAGGAGGGTATCCCGTTGGTTGGGAACAATAGAAAGTCCTTGTAAAGCCACTTCATTGCAGCCTTTCATTCGTAACTCCTGATAATGAATTTGTAGACCGTATGTTTGTTCGGCACGTGTAGCTCGTTTGTCAACGATATGGCATAAAATGACATTGCGGAATGCAAAGAGACAAATAAGGCTGGTAAGCAAGATACCGGTAGCCGATAGAATGATAATTCTTTTTTTGCTGGACGTTTCCATCTTCTTTTTCTTGATATGATAATCGCTGCAAAGGTAGATAATAATTCGGGCAACAAGCGGAGTATTTTCCCATTTTTAGAGTTATATTCATCAGTAGAAAGAAGAAAATACAAAAAAAGGCGCTTTATTTGCAATATTAATCTTTTGTTAAGGTCTGTATTAATCTTTTCGTTTACTCGTTAATGTTACTTTTACGCTCAAAACCAATACTTTTGAAATTATGATGCGAATGAACAAACCGATGACTACTGCAATGTTTTGCATGGCATTATTGCTTGGAGGACTCTCATCTTGTACCACAAATGATGTGGAAGATATACAGGGAGATGGTGAACAAGACCTTTATGAAATTAAGGATCGTGCGTTGGGAGAATACCTTGTTTATAACTGTAGCCGTACAGACGAAAACAAGCTTCCTTATGAAATGGCTGTTGCGGAAAATGGCAAATTCTATCTGAACACCCAAAAAGCCGCTACCGTGGAAAACCTCTATCTGGTAAAAAACGATGCGCAGATATCTAAATTGGAGAGTGCAGGGTTGGCTACGGCTGCAGTGAAAATTGTAGATATGGACGGTTTGCAGTTCTTTACCGCTCTAAAGACATTGAAGATCACCTCCAATTCAGTGGAACGTATGGACCTGACCGCATTGACCCAACTTGAAACGGTTGAGATGAACAACAACTGCGTTGCAACACTGGACTTATCACAGAACACTAAACTCGTTCGCTTTCGTTATGGTGGGAACACTACTACCGATACGTCTACCAAACTTTCGACAATTAGCTTCGCAAATAATAATGTGATAGAACATATTTATTTAAAGAACCAGAATCTTCAGGAGAATGGGTTTACTCTTCCTTCAAACTATTCAGCATTGAAAGAACTTGATTTGAGTAATAACCCGGCTGCTCCTTTTGCTATTCCGGAGGATTTAATGAACCAATTGACTACTGCTGTCGGAGTGGTGGCTGACTCTGAAGGAGGAGGCGACGAAGACGGTGAATTGTTCACGATCCCGGATCAGGCTTTTGGAGAGTACCTTTATTATCTATCGACAACAGCTGGCAAGTTGCCACAAGGACTTGTTGTGAAAGAGGGGAATGAATATCAATTGGATAAGACAATTGCAGCTACTGTCACTTCTGTGAATGTGTCCAAAACGACCGCTATTATCAGTGAACTGGTTACAGCGGGTCTTGAAACAGCAGAGACCTTGGTAAGTTCTGCAGATGGATTACAGTTCTTTACTGGATTGGTTGAGTTCACTGCTACCTCAAATAAGTTTACTGAGGCACTTCCGATTACTGGGCTTAGTAATTTGGAAGTCTTGCAAGTGAACACGGCAGGAGTTGGCTCATTGGATTTGAGTGGTAGTCCCAAATTACGTATTCTGAACTGTAACGGTAGTACGAAAAGTGGATATGGCACGTTGTCGTCTATTAATCTTTCATATACGTCCAATCTGGAGACTCTTAATTTGAAAAATAATAAACTGGAGGCAATCAATGTGACGAATCTGGTTAAGCTAACAGAACTCGACTTAAGTGGTAACCCTGGTGCAAACTTCAGGATTCCGGCAGGAATATTTAATAATTTGACTACTACTAAAAATAAAGGCGTAGAAGCTGAATAATTCAAATAAAGGATACTATGATGATATATATAGGTGCATTTATAGCCTTACAAGTAATTGTATTGGTGGCTTATTGGCTAATGAAAAAGAATAATCCGCAGGGAGTATTGATGGTAGCCGGAATTCTGATGTTGGCACTTAGTATGCTGCTTGGTATGCATTCGCTAAGTCTGACTGAAACAACGGGAACGCCAGTTTTCGATCTCTTCCGGATTATCAAAGAAACTTTTTCATCGAATATGCTTCGTGTCGGTTTGATGATTATGACTATTGGAGGTTATGTAGCTTACATGAAAAAGATAAAGGCTAGTGATGCATTGGTATATGTGTCTATGCAACCGCTGGCCATATTCAAGAAATTTCCTTATATCGCTGCTTCCATTGTTATTCCTATCGGGCAAATGCTTTTCATTTGCACACCGAGCGCAACGGGACTTGGACTGTTGCTGGTCGCTTCTATCTTTCCTATTTTGGTAGGCTTGGGAGTGAGTCGTTTGACGGCAGTATCTGTTATTTCTGCTTGTACCATTTTTGATATGGGCCCCGGTTCGGCCAATACTGCCCGGGCGGCGGAACTTGTCGGTCAAAATAATATGCTGTACTTTGTTGAACACCAGCTTCCGCTGGCCATTCCGCTTACTATTTTGCTAATGATTGTTTACTATCTCACCAATCGTTATTTTGACCGCAAGGATCGCCAGTCTGGACGTACACAGCCTGAAATGGTGGATACGAAAGATTTCAAGGTAGATATTCCTTTGATTTATGCGATTTTGCCAGTGTTGCCATTGTTCCTGTTAATCATATTCTCGAAGTATGTACACTTGTTCGATCCTCCGATCGAGTTGGATACCACTACGGCAATGTTCGTCTCTTTGGCAGTTTCCATGTTGTTCGAGTTGATACGGCTTCGTTCCTTTAAAGCGGTTTTTGTGACTATGAAATCATTCTGGGAAGGGATGGGTAAGGTATTTACCAATGTGGTGACACTGATTGTTGCAGCAGAAATCTTCTCTAAGGGATTAATTAGTCTTGGCTTCATTGATGCGTTGGTCGAAGGATGCACCAGTCTGGGATTCTCTGGAACTTTGGTTTCTATTGTCATTATCCTGATTCTTTTCCTGGCTGCCATCCTGATGGGAAGTGGCAATGCTTCTTTCTTCTCGTTTGGCCCGCTGGTTCCGTCAATCGCTACCAAAGTCGGTATGGCACCCGTGGATATGATATTGCCTATGCAATTAGCATCGAGCATGGGACGGGCGGCGTCACCTATTGCCGGTGTGATTATTGCTATCTCGGAGATCGCTGGTGTATCGGCTACCGATTTGGCCAAACGCAATATCATTCCGCTGACAATCACACTGATTGCCATGATAGTTATTCACTTTTTTATTTAACAAGTAATACTGATTATGATGTTCAAACTGATTCAAAATATACATCTTTATGCTCCTGAAGACAAGGGGATGAACGACCTGCTTATTTGTGGTGAAAAGATTGCTTGTATCGCACCCCATATCGATATTCGTGGAATAGAAGTAGAAGTGATCGATGGAGCAGGCATGAATGCTGCTCCCGGCTGTATCGACCAACACGTACATATCATTGGCGGAGGCGGACAAACCGGATATTTCTCTCTGGCTCCTGAAGTGCCGCTTAGCCGTTTACTGGCTTGTGGAACGACTACGGTAGTCGGACTATTGGGAACCGATGGCTTCGTGAAGCAATTACCGGCACTTTATGCTAAAACAAAAGCACTATGCATGGACGGTATATCAGCTTATATGCTTACCGGCTACTATGGACTTCCCACTCCTACATTGACAGATTGTATTGCCAATGATTTGATTTTCATTGATAAAGTGATCGGCTGTAAGATAGCTATAAGCGATGACCGTAGTTCCTATCCTACCAAAAGTGAGCTGATGCGTATCATTCAGCAAGTACGTCTGGGGGGCTTTACTTCTGCCAAGGGTGGAGTGATGCATGTGCATTTGGGAGCTTTACCCGGAGGCATTGATCTGTTGCTTGAGATAGCGCGGGAATATCCTTCATTAATCAGCTATATTTCTCCTACCCACATGGGACGTACGCACGATCTGTTCTTGCAAGGAATTGAATTTGCCCGTATGGGGGGAATGATCGATATTTCCACAGGCGGAACGAAATATTGTGAACCCTATGAAAGTGTATTGGAGGGATTGAATGCCGGAGTATCTATTGATCGTATGACTTTCTCATCGGATGGTAATGCCGGTGTGCGTCGTAAAGACCCGGTTACCGGGGAAGACAGTTATACTGTGGCACCCTTACATCGAAATCTGGAACAGGTAATCCGGTTGATAGTGGATGGAGGTATTGCCCCTTCGGATGCTTTCCGCCTGATTACAACGAATCCTGCCCGTACAATGAAACTGAAAGGAAAAGGAGAACTCTGGGAAGGATGGGATGCGGATATAACGCTGTTTGATGATAAATGGAAATTGCAGGGTGTCTACGCTCGTGGTGCGGAAATGATGCATGAAGGCATCGTGATACGTAAGGGAAATTTTGAAATGTAATACTAAAACAACATGGATATGAAAAAATATCTATTATTCCTGATAGGGCTATTCTTGTTCCTTCCGCTAATGGCGCAGACAGACGAAGGCAGTGATGACGCCGAAATAGTGGAAGCCAGCGATGAAAGTTTATCAGATATCGACAACAAGGTAGTCCTCCATCGCTATAAAATGGGGGATGGTTTAAGACTCACAACACAGGGCGGCAATAAGCTGGTTATTAGCGGAATGGTACAAACCTCGGTAGAAAGCCGTCGCTTTGAAGATGTGGATCAGATGTACAACCGCTTCCGTGTGCGACGTGCCCGTGTGCGTTTTGATGGAAGTGTCTATCATGATAAATTGCGTTTCCGCTTGGGACTCGACTTGGTGAAAGGTAGTGAGACGGACGATGATTCCGGTTCCTTATTGATGGATGCTTATGCAGCCTATCGCCCTTGGGGTTCTAAACTGGTCGTTTCGTTTGGACAGCGTTCCACTCCTACGGATAACTACGAATTACAGATGAGTTCCCACACTTTACAGTTTGGCGAACGTAGTAAGATCACTTCTGCATTTAGCACGATTCGTGAATTGGGAGTCTTTGCCGAAAGTTCTTTCCGGGTAGGCAGCAAAGGTCTTCTACGTCCTGCTATTGCCATCACTGACGGTTCCGGTCCGATTTCGGAAGGAAAACGTTATGGTGGATTAAAGTATGGTAGCCGGCTGGATTATCTTCCTTTTGGAGCTTTCCGTTCGATGGGAGGAAGCAGAGAAGGGGATATGGCTTACGAACTGACTCCGAAGTTAAGTGTGGGTGTTGCTTATAGCTATGCGGACGGCACATCCGACCGTCGTGGCGGCCGTAGTAACGGGGATATTCTTTATATGAATGACCGTGATGAAATAGATCTTCCCGATTATGCTAAATTGGTGGCAGACTTTGCCTTTAAGTATCGCGGATTTTCCATGTTGGGCGAATATGCGAAGACCTGGGGATATGTTCCTTCTTCTATTACGAAACGGGTAAGAAACGATGGTACCACCGCTACTACCTTTGACGTGAACGGAGAGCAGAATGTAGAAGCTTATATCAAAAATAGAATGATGTTGGGGCAAGGGTTTAATATTCAGGCAGGATATATGCTTCGCAGTCTTTGGAGTTTTGACTTGCGTTATACATACCTTAAGCCGGACGAATATTCATATATGAATAATAATCTGTATTTCAACAGACATAACTTTTATGATTTTAGTGTCTCCAAATATCTGACACGTAATTATGCTGCCAAAATACAATTAACTGTCGGACTGGCCCGTAGCAATGGTGAAAACCGTACTCCCGATAGTACATACACCTATAATGGTAATGAGTGGATAGGAAACCTATTGTTCCAATTTAAATTCTGATGAAGCTATGAAACGAATATTATTAATACTCTGTCTTTTATTATCCGGTCTTCCATTCTATGCTCAACAGACCGGAAAGGTGACGGCGAAGTTCTTCCCCGACCCACAGGTCGACATGGATACACCGGCATTTGCCAAGAAGCATGGTTTCACCACTTATCGTGAGTTGATGACGTTCTTGCATGATTTGGCTACCGCTCATCCGGAATGGGTGAAACTTCAAATTGTAGGTCGTACCCAGCGTGGACGTGAAATTCCTATGATAAAGGTGAGTAAAGGAGGAAGTGATAAGTTACGTGTCCTCTATACAGGATGTGTACATGGAAATGAACCGGCTGGTACGGAAGGACTTCTATATTTTATGAAGCAACTGACCCGTGATCCTCAATTGTCTGCCCTGCTTGATAAGATGGATTTCTATATCCTGCCTTCGGTAAATATTGACGGAAGCGAACAGGGAGAACGGCTCACTGCCAATGGTATAGACCTGAACCGTGACCAGACTCTTTTGTCAACCCCGGAAGCACGCACTTTACAACGGGTTGCTCTGACAGTCAAACCTCATTTGTTTATTGATTTCCATGAATACAAACCGCTTCGTGTCTCTTACGAAGAAGTGACCGACGGGCTTCTGGTTACCAATCCTAACGACTTTATGTTTTTGTGGAGTAGCAACCCGAATGTATCTCCCGCATTACGTACTGTTGTAGACGATTTTTATGTGCCTGAAGCTAGTCGTATGGCTGATGCGGAAGGACTGACACATCATACCTATTTTACTACTAAAAGTAATCGTGGAGAAATTATATTCAATATCGGCGGTTCCTCTCCTCGTTCTTCCACTAATATCATGGCATTGCGTGGAGCTATTTCAATGTTGATGGAAGTACGTGGTGTCGGCTTGGGACGCACTTCTTATAAACGTAGGGTATATACTGTTTATAAATTGGCAGAGTCATTTGCCCGTACTACTTTTGAGCATGAAGATCAAATACGAAAAGCTGTAGATGAATCTGCTCATTATAATGGTGATATTGCCGTGACTTTCCGTTCGAAACCCGCTTCCGACTATCCGTTGAATTTTATCGATATGCTAGCCTGTAAAGAGATAACTGTGCCTGTTGAGGCCCGTATCGCTCCCGAATCGGAAGTTGTACTGACCCGCCAACGTCCTGTTGCCTATTATCTGGACGCCAATCAAAATCGTGCTGTGGAAATATTGCAGCATTATGGGGTTGAACTGGAACGGCTGGAATCTCCTGAAACGGTTGAACTGGAGTGTTACACTGTTACAAAAGCAGTAGAAAGCCATGATTTGGTAGCCGGTATTTTACCGTTGAATGTGGCAACAAATACCAGTAACCGTACGATTACTCTTCCGGCCGGCAGCTATCGTATTCCCATGTCCCAACCTTTGGCCACCCTTGTGACAGTATTGCTGGAACCGGAATCAGCCAATGGTTTCGTCAACTACCGCGTGATTGATGCTGCAGTAAACAATACGCTGGGCGTCTATCGTAAAATGAAATAGATTAATTAATGACGATAAATAGAATACAAGATATGAAAAAGATAATAATAGGAGTTTTCTCCTTGATTTTGGCTACAGGTATGTATGCTCAGACAATTGGAAACGAGGCATTTCCGCAACTGAAAGATGGTTTGCTTGACTTGAACTTGAGAACACCCGGTCAGAAACTGCGTTTTGGCGGTTATCTCCAGGGATCAGGTTATTATACGGACATCAAGAACGCAGAGTCGGAATATGGATTTGATATTGAACATGCTTATTTAAGTCTGGAAGGTTCGTTCCTGAATGAGAAACTGGGATTCTTTTTACAGGCAGATTTTGCAGATTCCTACCCTTTGTTGGATGCATGGGTTTCGTATGCTCCCTGGAAACAGTTGAAAATCAGTGCCGGACAGAAACAGACTTTTACCAATACCCGGCAGATGATGATGCTCGATCAGGGACTTGCTTTTGGTGAACATTCATTGATGGATCGTACTTTCTCCCGTACAGGCCGTGAGTTGGGATTATTTGTTGAAAGCCGCTTGTCACTTGGCAAACTCGGATTCGATTTGGGCGCTGCTGTTACTTCCGGTGACGGACGCAATTCATTTGGTTCATCAAGCACTGACCCTGATTTGGGTGGGTTGAAATATGGCGGACGTGTCACTGTTTATCCGTTGGGCTTCTTTACGAGCGGTAATGAAATGGTCTTTAATGATTTCATTCGTGAGAAATCTCCCAAATTGGCTATCGGTGCGGCCTATAGTTATAATGTCGGTGCCAGTAATATGGTAGGTGAGGGACATAATGATTTTCAGATGTATGATAAAGAAGGTGCTGCGGATTATCCCGACTATCGTAAGTTGTCTGCCGATTTACTCTTCAAGTGGAATGGTTTCTCCTTGTTGGCAGAGTATGTCAATGCAACAGCGAACGGTTTGAACGGGCTTTATGTAGAAAAGGATGAGGGTGCAAAATTGAAACCGCATCAGATAGCCAATTACCTGGCTTTGGGAAATGGATTCAATGTGCAGGCTGGGTATCTTTTCCATAAATTATGGGCACTTGATGTTGCTTACAGTAAAGTGAAACCCGAGTGGAAGGAGACTGAACAGAGTGTTTTGCGCGAGGCGGATAACATCACTTTCGGAGCATCGAAATATTTCAATAATAATACGTTCAAGCTACAGCTGGCAGGTTCATATACCTCATACAATCAGTTGGTGGGGGCAGGATCTAAGGAATTTCAGGTTAAGTTGAATCTTCATATTCTCTTTTGATAATGATGCGTGTAGCAAACTTATTGATTTTAATCATTGCCGTATTGATGACGAGTTGTTTTAAAGACGACGAATCGGAATCTTTGGGAGAAACCTCCGGGTTTCTTCCGGGAGACGGTATCGTGACATATTCCGGATATGCGCCTTTGGCCGACCGGCCTGTCCGCATACATTTTCATATCCCTGTCAACGGGGATATGAAAAAAATGCCGGTGTTGTTTGTATTTCCCGGATTAGAAAGAAATGCCGATGATTATTTGAATGCATGGCGTGCAGAAGCATCCAATAGGGAGGTAATAGTCTTTGTGTTTGAGTTTCCTACGGAGACTTACTCTACTGCACAGTATATCGAAGGAGGTATGTTTCAGGGAAATACGTTGCTCGATCGTTCAGAATGGACATTCTCACTTATTGAGTCTGTTTTTGATACTGTCCGGAAAGATACCGGTTCTTCGCGGAATAAGTATGATATGTGGGGACATTCTGCCGGAGCGCAGTTCGTGCACCGGTATCTGACGTTTATGCCTGATACCCGTGTTGATAGGGCGGTAAGTGCCAATGCGGGTTGGTATACATTGCCCGATGTGGATGTTGCTTATCCTTATGGCTTGAAAAATACGGATGTCGCAATGACCTCCCGGGTGGCATCGTTGTTTGCCCGTAAACTGATTGTTCATTTGGGCACGGCAGATACGGATCGTAACGGATTGAACACTTCAGCAGGTGCCGAAGCACAAGGGGCAAACAGGTATCAGCGTGGTAAGTATTATTTTTCAGAAGCGAAGCGTATCAGTACCAAAGACGGTTGTT
Organism: Bacteroides sp. D2; assembly: GCF_025147085.1. Taxonomy (NCBI): domain Bacteria; kingdom Pseudomonadati; phylum Bacteroidota; class Bacteroidia; order Bacteroidales; family Bacteroidaceae; genus Bacteroides; species Bacteroides sp. D2. Next base: position 2,548,113 of record NZ_CP102261.1, read on the forward strand.
CATTGAACTGGGACAAGTATGAGGTGGCAGGTGTTGCACATGAGTATGCCAAGATGGCGGCAGCCGGAGCAAAAATACTCTATTAAGTAAGACTAAAATTTTGAGCCATCGGTTAAATAGCTTATTTTTGTTGACCTATTTATCAGACAGGTATTTAAAATGTTTCTATCGGCATCGTACATACAAGGATTGTATTCTTTAGGGCAAAAGATTATGCTATTGATATTCTGCCTCTCTTTTACTGTATCCGTACGTGCTGTACCTCCCGCAGAAGAGATTAAGAGAGTGAAGGCAGATCAGATACTTGATACCAAACAGTTTAATTATCTGGATAAAGGGAGCATTATCACATTGCAGATTGTGCTTCCCGACCAGGATAAAGTGGTGTTTGAGTCGCTGATGCGCATTGAAAGTACAGATAAAGAATTATATAATCTGATTCTTTCCCGTTCTCCGCAGGCAGGTACTGAACTTCTGTGGGTGTGTAATTCAGAGGTTGAGAAAGTGCGGATAGGCTCTCCAAAAGATTCAATCCGGACTGATACCATGTCAGTAGGCTTTTCGGTTCGTTTCCCGGCAGATTCGGTTTATATATCCGCAAATGAACATTCTTATGCATTTTCGTCGCATGGCATTCGCTCGGACCGGGGGTATCGATTTCATATTCTGGGTGATAAACGTTCCCATTTGAAGTTGGTGGAGGGGCATGCTGAATTGTTGTCGATTGGAAAGGAGGAGCAACATCTGTCCGCCTGGTACTGGATTTTATTGATTATTGTGGTGGATATGATTGTGTTCCTGGGAATGCATTGGCGGCGTAGGCGTCAGAAGAGATTGAAGGCAAGCAACCGGATTGAGATACTCACCTCATTTGGCGATGAAGGAGAAAGGGTTAAGTTACCCCGGTATAATGCCGTTTACCTGTTTGGCGGATTGCAGGTTTTTGACCGTAATGGTGAGGAAGTCTCGCAACGTTTTTCTCCACTTCTGCGTGAGCTGTTTGTTTTGTTGATTTTGCGGTCGGCGGAGAATGGAATATCGTCGGAAGAACTCACGACCATGTTGTGGTTTGATAAAGATGATGTAAGTGCCAAAAATAACCGTGCAGTAAATCTTTCCAAGTTGCGTGTGTTGGTAGAATCTGTTGGTGGTTGCACTATCTCCAAGATTTCGGGTAACTGGCGGGTGCAATTTGATAAAACAGCTTTTGTGGATTACTATGAATGTCTTCCGGAACGGATTCGTCCCGATAGCCTGACAACTGAACGAATTAAAATCATAGCAGCACTAACAGCTAAAGGCGGCTTGCTGAATGAGTGTGACTATCTGTGGCTCGATACTTTTAAAAGCCGGATAGCAGATAGCCTGATTGAATCTTTATTAAAGTATGCCACTTTATTAGATGAGCATGAAGCTTATGATACCAAATTATTAATATCCGATATTATCTTCCGGTTCGATTCCGTGAATGAAGCGGCTCTTAGACTCAAATGTGCCACTTATGTATCTATGCGTAAGCAATATATGGCTAAGACTACTTATGAACATTTCTGCAGGGAATACAAATCACTGTATGACGAACCTTTTGAGCATTCTTTTAATAGCATTATTAGTCAGTAAATTATTTCCTTATTTGTTCGTTTTTTAATGGGTTGTTCGCTTTTGAGCGTACAACTGTTCGTTTTCGTACACCGTTCTGTTTTATGATTTCTCTGATTATTAGTTAGTTATCGTTTTGGCACGCTCGTTGCATCTCTATAGTCGCAAGCGGGCAACGAAGAAAAATGAAAAAAACTTCAGAAGGTTGCAACCGTTTGAGACGCTTGATCCGTCTAATAAACAGAAGAACAAAAACAGAATGTTGAACAAATAAAAAATATACAATTATGAAGACTACAGTATTATTCAGAATGATCGTTTTGGTTGCTATGGTATTTGCAGGAATCGCTAATACAACAGTGAAGGCACAGGGTAATAACTTTATTACTAATGAAGAAAGAGTAGATGATCTTGTAGTATCGAAAGTGATTTACAGACTCGATGGTTCTCTCTATCGCCACATGAAATATGATTTTACCTATGACGATCAGAAGAGAATGTCTTCCAAAGAAGCTTTCAAATGGGATGCTTCTACTGAAAAATGGATACCGTATTTCAAAATTGATTATACTTATTCATCTAATGAAATCACTTTGGTATATGCACGCTGGAATGACTCTCACAGGGCTTACGACGCATCTGTTGAAAAGAGCGTTTATGAACTGAACGACGCTAATATGCCGGTTGCTTATATGAACTATAAGTGGAATGATAAATGGATTGAAGAATCCGCTGCTAGCTGGGCTATGAATGTATCTACTCCGGCAACTAATGAAGCAACTCTGCTGACTGCCAGCAGATAAAAATAAATCGGAGTTGTGAAACTCCTTCTCTCTCTTTTAATTTAACTACATTAAAAACGGTGGATTATCCCATAAGGAAATCCACCGTTCTGTTTTTCTAATGAACAGTTACGATTAGCTTTTGTAACTCTTCAATATCTATTTAACGAGTGGTAGATATTCTCCATAACCTTCCTCTTTCATTTTATCTTTCGGGATAAAACGAAGTGAAGCGCTATTGATGCAATAGCGTAATCCACCTTTCTCTTTCGGCCCATCTGTGAATACGTGTCCCAAATGAGCATCTCCGGTTTTACTGCGTACTTCCGTACGTATCATGCCGTGCGAAGTATCTTTCTTTTCTGCGATTAGATCTTTTTGAATCGGTTGGGAAAAGCTTGGCCACCCGCAACCTGAATCAAACTTGTCGGTAGAGACAAACAGAGGTTCTCCGGTAGTAATATCCACATAAATGCCGGGACGATGCTCATTCCAGTATTTATTGTGGAAAGCAGGTTCAGTGGCATTCTTTTGGGTTACGGCATATTGTTCCGCCGACAATTCCTTACGAAGGGTTGCATCATCCGCTTTTTGATACGCTTTAGCTTTCGGCGCATTCGCTTTGCGTGCCATTTCGAATAAAGCGGGATTGATATGGCAGTATCCACCCGGATTTTTATCCAGATAGTCCTGGTGGTAAGTCTCTGCCGGATAGAAATTTGTCAATGGCTTTACTTCTAGGACGATAGGAGTTTTATATTGCGCGGATAATAGTTGAATCGCCTGCTTGATGACAGGGAGATCTTCTTTATCTACATAATAAATTCCGGTTCTATACTGCGTTCCCCGGTCATTACCTTGCTGGTTGAGGCTGGTAGGATCGATTGTCTTGAAATATAGATCGAGCAGTAAATTCAAATCTACCGTTTTCGGATCATAAACCACCTTTACTGTTTCGGCAGCATTGGTTTTTCCTGAACAGACCTGTTCATAACTCGGATTGGCAACATTACTGTTGGCATACCCTACCTGAGTATTTTCTACTCCTCGAATTTGTTTCAGGAAATGTTCTGTCCCCCAGAAACATCCTCCCGCAAAATAGATTTCTGCTTGATTCTTCATTGGTTTAGCAACTCCTAAAAATGTATTACTAATCATTACAATCACTAGGACGATAAAATACTTCATATCCGTTAGTTCTTTCTATAATAACGAATGAACCAACGGATATGTTTTAAGGAACTACTATACTAAACTCAACTTTATTTTTTTTCATTCAATGACCTGTCCTTTGTAGAAATCCAGAATTTTAGTCCGGAACAGGTAGTCATATTTTGCCTGCAACTTATCCGAAAGAGCTTTCGTCAGATTAAGTTTGGCTTCATTGTATTCCACAAAGGTAGCCTTGCCGTTATTGAACTTCTCACTCATCAGGCGGAAAGATTCTTCGTTGGCTTTTACTGCCACTTCACTGGAGTTGTATTTACTTTCTGCTGCCAGAGCATTGTACCAGGCTTGCTGAATTTCTTTATAGAGTATTTTTTTACTGTTATCCAACTTCAAGGATAAATCTATTTGTTGCAAACGAGCGGTGCGTACCCGGTTTCTTGTGGCAAAACGGTTGAAGATTGGCACGCTCAAATTAAATCCTATATATTTATTCAGATTGTTTTTCATCTGACTGCCGAAGCTGCTCTCTGATCTTCCGCTAACCGTATAATAATTACTTCCCAGACCGGCACTGAAAGAGAGTTGTGGATAAAACGCACTTTGGGCAATACGAATACTATTAAGACTACCTTGTAAACGATATTCTGCAGCCTTAATGCTTGGTTTGTAAGTAAGCGCCTGTGTATATATGTCATCCGGCGGAGTGAGAGATTCGAACTCTAATTCTTCCTTAGGGCTTTCGAGTACAAATCCTTCAGGCGTGGGTAATTCCAAGAGTTGGGTGAGATCCAGTAAGGACAGTTTGTACGTATTGTCTGATTGTACAGCAGTCATTTCATCCTGTGCAACACGGGCTTGTGCTTCGGCCACTTCAGAAGAGGATGCCTTACCCACTCCCTGAAGACCTTGAATACGTTTTAACTGGTCTTTGCTTAAATCGACCTGATTATGAGCAATCTTACTTAATTCTTGATTGAATAAAACCTGTAAATAAGCCGAAGTGACATTGATTGCAATATCCTCTCTGGCTTTATTCAAATCTTCTATAGCAGCTTTTAAATCCAGTTTGGCAAGTGAATATTGGTTGGACAATTGCAAACCGGTAAATATAGGTATGTTTGTTCCCAAGCTGAAACTGGTATTGGCGCTGTTGATGTCACTATACGAGTTGTCTATCGGAGAAGCGGTACGACCCCAACTCCAGTTTTGACTGGCACTACCACTCAAATTCGGAAGGCGTGCCCATTTAGTGGTGTTTACGCTCACTTTGCCTGCTTCGACATTATTGGCCGATTGACGGATTTCTATATTATGCTCAATGGCATAGTCGATACATTGCCGCAGCGTCCACGCTTGCGAAGAGTTGTTCTGTGCCTGGATGGAGGTGATTCCGACTCCGGCAAGCAGAAGGGCTGATATGGTTTTACGAATTATTTTCATCGGATTCAATTATTTATCTTTTTTCTCTGCACCACGTATTTTGTCCTGAATGGTTACCCCTTTCTTGATTTCTATCTTGATTCCGTCACTCATACCGGCAGTCACCTGTGTACGCTGGAACTTTTGTTCGGGCACTGAATCTGTCATGATGTACACAAATGTAGAGTCACCACTAAATTCAACAGTGCTTTCGGGCACTGCCAATACCTGATTGGCTTTTTGTAATACGATTTCCGCATTAGCCGAATATCCGGAACGAATCTGAACAGAATCCGGAATGGTAATCGCAGCCTTGATTTCAAACTGGTTGGCTCCATTGGTTTCCACCCCTTTCGGAGAGATATATTCCAGAATGGCATTGAAAGTCAGATTTTGTAAAGCTCCGATGGTCAGCTTGATTGGCATTTGTTCGTGGATACGTCCCACTTCTGTTTCATCAATATTGCCGCGGAAAATCATATCGTTCATGTTGGCTACCGTAGCAATCGTGGTTCCATCATTGAACGTATTACTCATAATCACCGAATTACCAGCTTTTACAGGTATGTCCAGGATTAGCCCGTCAATGGTAGAGCGAATCATCGTGCTACTGAAAGAGGCACTGTTTTTGGTAATTCCTTCTTTTACGATTTCCAGATTGTCTTTGGCCGTCTGTCTCTCTTCGCGAGCCTGTTTCAAAGCCACTTCACTTTTCTCGTATTCCTCCCGGCTAATTAACTGACCGTCATACAACTTCTTCACACGGGCGAAATCCGTTTCTGCCTGGGTTGCATTAATTTCTGCCAGGCGCACACGGCTTTCTGCAGAATTCAGTTGTCCGAGTTCAGGGATTACTTTTACTTTGGCAATAACTTCCCCTTTTCTTACAGCTTGTCCGGCTTCTTTATATACTTCGTCGATAATACCCGAAATTTGCGGTTTGATTAAAATTTCGTCTCTCGGTTCCACCTTTCCGGTAGCTACAGTAGTTTTTTGGAGGTCAGTCATTTCCGGTCTAACTGTTTCGTAAGTGATTACCTTAGGCTTGGATTTCTGATAAAGGAATACGAATGTTCCGACAAGAATGATAGCAATGACTACCAATAATGTGATTTTCAGATACTTTTTCATGATTTTATTTATAATTTTATTATTTACGATTGATGATTGAAACTAAACTCCTCACATATCCAGATAACTGTTCCACTTCCTTATTCATCCCGAATCGCCTCAATCGGTTTGATAGCCATGGCCCGGTAAGCAGGTGCCAGACCTGCCAACATTCCCAGTGCAATTAGAAGGGCACAAGTACCGATTGCCAGTCCGAAAGTAACTTGAAAACGGGTGTCCCCTCCGTCAGCGTTGGCTCCCATCTCTACAAGTTGCAACACCATGACGGCAAAGGATATTCCACACATTCCTGCAATGGTGGTAAGTACCATACTCTCTGATAGAATTTGTTGCAGAATATCTTTCGGTCGTGCACCGATCGCCCGGCGGATACCGATTTCAGTGGTACGTTCTTTAACGGTCACCATCATAATATTGGATACTCCGATGGCACCTGCCAGCAAAGTTCCCAATCCTACCATCCAAACAAGTATGTTGATACCGGTAAACAGGTTATCGACCATAGAGAACATGGCTTCGGCATTCAGGCACATAACAGCCTGTTTGTCATCCGGGGAGATATAATGTGCGGTTTTAATGACCTGTTCCATTTTGGGTTGTATTTCAGACACTTTGACTCCATGCTTCGCAGTGAAACAGATCACATCAATTCGTCCTCCCAGATTATATGTTTGCTGCATCGTAGTGAAAGGAAGAGTGACGGCCTCCGAAGCCCGTCCCTGTATATTCATGTCCCCTTCGGAAGAAGACATGCCAATCACTTGATAATAAATGCCATCTACTCTTACATATTTGCCACACGGGTCTTCTCCCGGTTTGAAAAGACTTTCATAAATTCGTTTTCCGATGACACATACTTTGCGTGCTTCCTTTATATCCACCTCATTGATGAACCTGCCGTATGCCATTTCCTGTGATTCAATGTGGAGATAATCCGGATACAATCCTTTCACGCTACAATCATATTTCTTATCTTCGTATACGGCTTTGGAACCCCAACGGGCTACGGACGGAGTAATGATCTCCACCTCTTTCACTTGGGAGCGAAGACGGTCGATGTCGGTAGATTCCAGATTCCACCATCTTCCTTTACGGAAGCCTTTGTAAGCCTCGCCCGTTCTTTGCGAGACAAGGAAACCGGAATTGGTGGCAAATCCTTCAAAGTTCTTTTTCATCATGTCCTCCAATCCTTGCCCGCCGCCGATAAGGGCTACGAGCATAAAGATTCCCCAGAAAACACCGAATGCAGTCAGCAGGCTTCTCGTTTTATTTCTTGTAATGGTAATGAGGATTTCCTCACAGGTATCCATGTCTATTCTCATAGTCTTAATCTGCTCTAAGTGCTTCGATCGGTCGGATGCTAACTGCTTTTCGGGCAGGGAATAATCCGGCTAACGTACCAGCTATTATTAATGTGAGTGTAGCCTGTATGGCGATTCTTATATCTACTGTCGGATTCAGGAAAACGGTTTCCGTCCACATTCCGGTGTCCATGGTCTGATTGCCGAAAGCGCTGTTCATCCATTCGGTCACTCCGATACCGGCTACCATCCCGATATATCCGAATATGGTGGTGATGGTGACACTCTCTACAATAATCAACCAGAGAATGGAAAGCGGTTTGGCTCCCAAAGCCTTACGAATACCAAACTCGCGGGTACGTTCTTTGACGGTAATCAGCATGATGTTGGAAACTCCAACGATTCCGCTAAGTAACGTAAAGATGCCGATTACCCAGATGGCGATACGCAGCATGCCCGAACCTTTCTGCTGTTGCAGATAGTTGGTAAACCGGTTCCATATCCAGATAGCACTGTGGTCCGTTGGGTCAAACCGATGGTTGGCTCCCAATACTTTACGGTAATGGGCTTCAAAAGCCTCATTAGCCTCTACTGTTTCCAGATTTTTGGTAGTCATGACCAGGTTATTCAGTTTGTCTCCTTTATTATAAATCGTTTGTAGAGTGGTAAAAGGAATGTAGGCATCGCTGTCTCCGCTATCTCCTTTATCATTATAAAGACCTACTACCTGATAAACCACATTTCCGGCATTGACAAACTGTCCGATTGGCTCGGTATGAGTCTTGTTAAAAAGGATTTCTGCTGTTTTCTTATGAAGCACAATAACTTTCCGGCGTTCCTTGATATCAATTTCATTGATAAAACGTCCTTCGAAAAGCTTCACGACTTCTACCTCTGTATGATTGGGATATACGCCGGAAAGGTTCAGGCTGACGTATTCTTGCCCGAAACTAAGATTTACGCCTCCCTGCCACACGGTTGCTCCGGCCTTGATGACATGATTCGGGAAATAATGACTGGTAGCATCCATGTCTTTATTGTCCAGTTGCACCCGTCTTCCTTCTTTCAGACCGTCGTATGATTTACTGGTCCATCCCGGAAAAATCTTGATGGAGTTCATGGCACGTTCGGAAGCCGATTGCTCGAATGCGTGGATCAGTCCGTTGCCTGCACCTAGTAGGACGATAAGCATAAAGATTCCCCATGCCACGGCAAATCCTGTGAGAAAAGTCCTTAGCTTGTTGCGTTTGATGGTACTATATATTTCTTGCCAGATGTCAATCATGATAATGTTTGTATAGTGGTGGATTTTAGATTATTTCATGATACCGTCTTTTCCGAAAGGAGAAGCGTCATGGTCGATATTATCTTCAATACGTTCGATGATTCCATCTTTGATATGTATAATCTTGTCTGTCTGGTTGGCGACTCCACTTTCGTGGGTGACAACGACAATCGTCATTCCCAGTTTATGAAGATCTTTCAGAATCTGCATCACTTCCACAGAAGTTTTGCTATCTAAAGCTCCTGTTGGTTCATCTGCCAGAATGATTTGTGGTTGGGTGATTAAAGCTCGTGCAATGGCTACACGTTGTTTCTGACCGCCACTCATTTCGTTCGGCATGTGATGTGCCCAGTCTTTTAAACCCAGGCGGTCGAGATATTCCAAGGCAAGCGCATTTCGTTTTTTGCGACTTATACCCTGGTAAAATAAAGGAAGTGCTACATTCTCTACGGCATCTTTAAAGGAAATCAGATTGAATGACTGGAAAATAAATCCGATCATACGGTTCCGGTATTCGGCAGCTTTGGTTTCGCTCAAGTTTTTGATAAGTACGTTGTTCAAGTAATAATCTCCGGTATCGTAGTTGTCGAGGATTCCCAATATGTTGAGTAAAGTTGATTTCCCAGACCCGGATGCTCCCATGATAGAAACAAATTCTCCCTGTTCAATGTTGAGATTGATACCTTTAAGTACATGGAGAGGCGCTCCGTTGTTGTAGGTCTTGTTGATATTCGTTAGTTGTATCACAATTTTCTTTATTTAGTTTCTGTTTTCTGATAATTTTCTACTATTAGACGTGCGAAAGATACGAAAAGTTGCAAACAGGTTGAACTTTTTTCAAAAAACATTTTGTAGACTCAATCTTCTTTACGTAATTTGTGTGCAGTAAACTTAATGATTAACTAACCCTTTTAAATAAAAGTATCATGAATTCAAACATGGAAAAACCCTACGTAGTAGGTATTGACATAGGCGGAACGAATACCGTCTTTGGAATTGTAGACGCACGCGGAACTATTATTGCCAGCAGTTCAATCAAAACATCTGGTTACCCTACAGTAGAAGAATACGCTGATGAAGTGTGTAAAAGTCTGCTTCCATTGATTATTGCTAATGGTGGTGTTGATAAAATCAGAGGTATTGGTATCGGTGCTCCGAATGGCAACTACTACACGGGAACGATTGAATTTGCTCCGAACCTGCCTTGGAAGGGAATTCTTCCGTTGGCTGCCATGTTTGAAGAAAGACTGGGTATCCCCACTGCTTTGACAAACGACGCAAACGCTGCTGCTATCGGTGAAATGACTTACGGTGCTGCCCGTGGTATGAAAGACTTTATCATGATTACACTGGGTACTGGTGTGGGTAGCGGTATCGTTATCAACGGTCAGATGGTGTATGGTCATGACGGTTTTGCAGGTGAATTGGGACACGTTATCGCCCGTCGCGATGGTCGTCTTTGCGGTTGTGGCCGTAAGGGATGTCTGGAAACTTACTGTTCGGCTACCGGTGTAGCTCGCACAGCCCGTGAATTCCTTGCTGCCCGTACGGATGCTAGCTTGCTTCGTAACATTCCTGCAGAAAACATCACTTCAAAAGATGTGTATGATGCAGCTGTACAAGGTGATAAACTGGCACAGGAAATCTTTAACTTTACAGGTAACATCTTGGGTGAAGCACTGGCAGATGCTATTGCATTCTCCAGCCCTGAAGCAATTGTATTGTTTGGTGGTTTGGCTAAGTCCGGTGACTATATCATGAAACCAATTCAGAAATCAATTGATGATAATATCCTGAATATCTATAAAGGCAAGACTAAACTGCTCGTTTCCGAATTGAAGGATTCTGATGCTGCTGTACTGGGCGCCAGTGCATTGGCTTGGGAACTGAAAGATTTGAAAGAATAACATTTCATTATTATAATAAAGGTAATGAAGCCTCGGGAGTTTATGACTTTCGGGGCTTTGTTTTATTTAGTCCTTTCTGACGTGTACGGCTTATTCAGACAAAGGGTTATTCTCACCGGAGTGAGAAAATATTCTTATACCTTTGAGGAATTATTCTCATTGCAATGAGAATTTTTTCTCATAGGCATGAGAATGTTTGAGAAAATATACAATAAAAAAGGGAACCTCATAATGAAGTTCCCTTTTTTATTTCGAATCGAAAAGTTCGGCTTATTAGTTAGCTCTTTTTTCTTTGATTCTAGCTTTCTTACCAGTAAGAGCGCGCAGGTAGTACAATTTAGCGCGACGAACTTTACCTACCTTGTTCACTTCGATGCTATCGATAGCCGGTGATTCGATTGGGAAAATTCTTTCTACGCCTATAGTTCCTGACATTTTACGTACAGTAAAACGTTTCTTGTCTCCGTGACCGGCGATTTTGATAACAACACCACGGTACAACTGTACACGTTCTTTGTTACCCTCGATAATACGATATGCTACTGTTACAGTGTCTCCTGCTTTGAAGCTCGGGTGCTGTTTTCCGGTAGCAAATGCTTCTTCTGCAATTTTAATTAAATCCATTGTTGTTATTATTAAATTGTTTCATCGTTACAACGCAACATACCAAGTATCTCTTCTCTTGACAGCGATTGCGCGAAAGCGGTGCAAAGTAACGAATTATTTGCCAGATAGCCAAATGTTTTTGTATATTTGTAGCATATCTAAAAATAGCGAACATGAAACAGACTTATGCAAAGTATCTGATGGTGGCAGCGTTGACAGGAGCCCTCCTGTTTACTTCCTGCCGGACTGCACGCGAGACTACGGCACAGTACGAAGTAACCAAAGTAGAGGGTAGCATGATAACGATTGATTCTGTTTGGGATACCCATCCCAATGCAAAAGCTGCCGAAATATTAAAGCCTTATAAGGAAAAGGTAGACGCGATGATGTATGAAGTCATCGGTACCAGTGCAATGAAAATGGATAAAGGAGGTCCCGAAAGTTTGCTTTCCAACCTTGTTGCGGGTGTTTTGCAGCAAGCAGCGGTTCAGGTGTTGGGGAAACCTGCCGATATGGGACTGGTAAACATGGGCGGCTTGCGCAATATCTTGCCCGAAGGGGATATCACGGTAGGCGATGTGTTTGAAATTCTTCCTTTTGAGAATTCTCTTTGCGTACTGACTATGAAAGGAACAGACTTGAGACGTCTTTTTGAAGCGATTGCATCTCTACACGGAGAAGGAGTGAGCGGTATCCGTCTTGAAATCACCAAAGATGGAAAGTTGCTGAACGCCTTTGTCGGTGGAAAACCACTAAAGGATGACCAGCTTTACACGGTGGCTACTATCGACTATCTGGCAGATGGAAACGGACGGATGGATGCTTTCCTGCAGGCGGAAAAGAGAGTATGTCCCGAAGACGCAACCTTACGTGGCCTATTTCTTGATTATGTACGCAAACAGACTGCCGAAGGCAAAGCGATTACCTCCAAACTGGATGGACGTATTACCATAAAATAAAAAGGAGAATCTAAAAATATTGAATATGAAAAGATTTCAGATATTATTCCTGTCATGTCTTGTATTGAGCTTTACTTTCTCAATTTTTGCGCAGGATAAGGATACCAAAGAAGTGATTATTTTACAAACAAGCGATGTGCATAGCCGTATCGAACCTGTCAATCAGAAGGGGGACGAATACTATAATAAAGGTGGTTTTCTTCGCCGGGCTGCTTTTCTCGAACAGTTCCGCAAGGAGCATAAGAATGTGCTGCTTTTCGACTGCGGAGATATTTCTCAAGGGACACCTTATTATAATATGTTCCGCGGAGAAGTGGAAGTTAAACTAATGAATGAGATAGGTTATGACGCTATGACTATCGGTAACCATGAGTTTGATTTCGATGTGGATAATATGGAACGTATTTTCAAGATGGCTAATTTCCCGGTCGTTTGTGCCAACTATAATCTGGATGCTACGGTATTAAAAGATATAGTCAAGCCCTACGTCGTTCTTGAGAAATATGGTTTGAGAATTGGCGTGTTTGGCCTTGGAACCCAACCGGAAGGGATGATTCAGGCTAATAAATGCGAAGGGGTCGTTTATGAAGATCCTATCCGCGTATCCAACGAAATAGCTGCTTTGTTGAAAGACGAAGAAGGGTGTGATTTGGTAGTATGCCTGTCTCATCTGGGCATTCAAATGGATGAACATCTGGTTGCCGGAACACGCAATATCGACGTGATTCTGGGCGGGCACTCTCATACATTTATGAAAGGACCCAAAACATACTTGAATATGGACGGAAAAGAGGTGCCTGTTATGCACACGGGAAAAAATGGTGTTCGTGTAGGCCGTCTTGATTTGACTTTGAAACATAAATGAAGATAATCCCCTCAATAGTAACGTTTTTATTCCTTATCGCGGCCGGCACGGTTTCAAGTCCGGCGCAGAATGCTACAACCGTTGAACCTCTGCTGGTGTATAAAGCCCTTCAGGACAAAGACTGCCGGCACTGGGTTGATTCGGTTATGGATAAGCTTTCCTTTAAAGAAAAGGTAGGGCAGTTGTTCATCTATACCATTGCCCCGGTAAATACCAAACGAAACCTGGAACTGTTGCGCGAAGTAATCGACACCTATAAAGTGGGCGGACTTCTCTTTTCCGGTGGGAAGATGCAGAATCAGGTTGAACTGACAAACCGGGCGCAACGTCAGGCAAAAGTCCCTTTGATGATTACCTTTGATGGAGAATGGGGACTGGCCATGCGTCTGCGTGGCATGCCTGTTTTCCCACGGAATATGGTATTGGGATGTATCCGTGACAACCGGCTGCTCTATGAATACGGGCGTGAAGTTGCTCGTCAATGCCGACAGATTGGAGTACAGGTCAACTTTGCTCCGGTGGCGGACGTGAATATAAATCCTGAAAATCCCGTAATCAATACCCGTTCTTTTGGAGAAGATCCGATACAGGTGGCTGATAAGGTTATCGCTTATGCTTCCGGTTTGGAAAGCGGAGGGGTTTTATCTGTGTGCAAACATTTTCCCGGACATGGAGATACCGATGTTGATTCGCATAAGGCGCTTCCGGTACTTCCTTTCACTCGTGAGCGTCTGGACAGTGTGGAACTTTATCCTTTTAAAGAAGCCATCCGTGCCGGATTGGGCGGTATGATGGTAGGACATTTGCAAGTTCCGGTGATAGAACCGATTGGTGGACTTCCGTCTTCCTTGTCCCGCAATGTCGTATATGATTTGCTGACAGATGAGTTGGCGTTCAAAGGACTCATATTTACGGATGCGCTTGCCATGAAAGGAGTGGCGGGAAATGGAAATGTCAGTTTGCAGGCTTTGAAAGCTGGTAATGACATGGTATTGTCTCCCCGAAACTTGAAGGAAGAGATACCGGCCGTACTGGAAGCCATTGAAAAAGGAGAGTTGACCCGCGAAGATATTGAAAGCAAATGTCGTAAGGTCTTGACTTATAAATATGTGTTGGGACTGAAGAAAAAGTCGTATGTACAATTATCCGGTCTGGAACAACGGATTAACAGTCCGCAAACGCGTGATTTGGTTCGCCGGTTGAATTTAGCGGCAATAACAGTTCTGAACAACAAGAATCATATTCTCCCCTTGCATACAGACAAAGAGCAGGCGATTGCATTGCTCGAGGTAGGAGATCCCGGAGAAACTGATGCGTTGGCGAAACAACTTTCCCGCTATACGTCTTTGGCTCGTTTTTCCCTTCGTGCCAATCAGACGGAAGAGGAAAATCAGCGGTTGCGTGATTCTTTGTCTACCTATAAACGGATTATTGTAGCCGTCAGTGAACAGCGGCTGGCTCCTTATCAGCCTTTCTTTGCTAAGTTTGTTCCCGAAAGCCCGGCCATTTATCTGTTTTTTACTCCCGGGAAGATGATGTTGCAGATTCAGCGCGCGGTGGCTCATGCTTCGGCGGTGGTGCTGGGACATAGCTATAGTAGTGACGTGCAGCGCCAGGTGGCAGATGTGCTATTTGCCAAGGCATCTGCAGACGGACAGTTGTCGGCAAGTCTGGGAGAACTGTTCCCAACGGGAGCAGGAGTGACTATTACCCCTAAAACGCCGTTGCATTTCGTTCCGGAAGAATACGGGCTTTCCTCTGCTCATCTAAAACGGATTGATTCCATTGCATTGGATGGTATTCGTCAGGGAGCCTATCCTGGTTGCCAGGTGGTGGTACTGAAAAACGGTCATATTATGTTCGACAAGGCTTTCGGTACTTATACGGGTAAAGGAAGTCCTCGTGTCGAATCTACGAATATCTACGATCTGGCTTCCCTTTCAAAAACGACGGGTACCTTGCTTGCCATTATGAAACTCTACGATAAGGGACGTTTTAATCTGACAGATAAAATTTCGGATCATTTGCCGTTCTTGCAACGTACTGATAAGAAAGATATAACGATTCAGGAAATTCTGTATCATCAGTCCGGTTTACCTTCCTGGATTCCTTTTTATCAGGAAGCCATCGATAAGGATAGCTATGACGGAAGATTGTTCAGCGCACGTAAAGATGTCCACCATCCGGTACAGATTGGTACGACTACGTGGGCGAATCCGAAATTCAAATTCAAGAGTGAATATATTTCTCCGGTCAAGACCGGTGATTATACTGTTCAGATCTGTGACAGTTTGTGGTTAAACCGTTCTTTCCGAAAGGTGATAGAAGAGAAAATTGCAGAAGCTCCGTTAAAGCAGAAGCGCTATGTATATAGTGATGTCGGATTTATACTCTTGGGAATGTTGGTGGAACAACTGGCCGGTATGCCTATGGAAGCCTATTTGCAACGTGAGTTTTATGAGCCGATGGGGTTGGAACATACAGGTTACCTGCCTTTACGCCGCTTTGCCAAATCGGAAATTGTTCCTTCTAATAAAGACCGTTTCTTGCGTAAAGAGACTTTGCTGGGATTTGTACATGATGAGGCTTCCGCTTTCTTTGGCGGATTGGCTGGAAATGCCGGACTTTTCTCTACTGCCCGTGATGTAGCCCGCGTTTATCAGATGTTGCTGAATGGTGGAGAAATAGATGGACAACGTTATCTTAGCAAAGAAACTTGCCAGCTGTTTACTACTGAAACCTCGAAGATCAGCCGGCGTGGCTTAGGCTTTGACAAGCCGGATGCAGACGATTCGAAGAAAGGAAATTGTGCGCCTGCCGCACCTGCCGAAGTGTATGGCCATACCGGATTTACCGGTACATGTGCCTGGGTGGACCCGGTCAATGAACTGGTTTATGTATTCCTTAGCAACCGGATTTATCCGGACGTAACGAACCGCAAATTGAACCAGCTGCACATTCGTGAGCGAATACAGGGAGCTATTTATGATGCGATGAAGAAAAAATAAAAAAAGAAAGGTAAAAGGTATCTATATTAAAAGCTACCTTTTACCTTTTTTATTATTAACGTAATATTCTGATAGTTGCAGTTCTTTTTAGAACGATACACCCAGGCGGAAACCGAAGTTGCTCAATCCATCTACACTGTAATGCAGTACATCAGCTTTGTTGGTACCATAGCTGTAGTACAAAGCAAAGTGCAAGCCCGGTCCGTAAACCCATGGGAATACATTGATACCTACTTCAGGAGAAGCATAGAATCCCCAACTGTTTTCTCTTGCTTCCAACATGCTGAAATTAGAGCGGATTTTAGCATATTCAGCACCTAATTTAGCACTGACATAAGGTTGGAAAGATCCACCGCGATTCCATTGGTAACGTGCAGCGGCACCGAAAGGCAATTGGAAAATGGTATGTTGCTGATCGGTAGTCACTTCACCGGCACCCATCTGGAAGGTTTCGCGACCTACATATTCGTGGTTGCTGTGATAGTTGAGGAAAAGTCCCAAGCCAATGTTAGGAGTCACGAAATAACCACCTTCAAAGTTCATACCCCAACCGCTTGCTTTATCTGCAAAGTGATTACTTAGGGGAGCATTGAACTGCCAGTCGATATTCGCATATCCATTGTCTGATAGCTGTGCCTTAGCCGGCATGGCGAAGGCGATGGCAATAGCCGCCAAGGCTACTACCTTGAAGTATATATTTTTTCTTGTTTTCATAACAGTTGTAGTTGATTATTTGTTAGTAAGATAAGGTGACTGTGTAAATGATTGGTTGACAGCTTCTACTGCAAGAGTACGGTTGATAGCTTTGGAACCAGTTTCAAATCCGGTCAGATAACTTGTCCATACAACAGGTAGTTTTTTACTGTCTCCCTGTTCGGCTTTCAAGTTCACCATTTCTGTCAGGAAGGAGTTGGTGCTATAACTATAAGTTACAGCGTACGGGTAGTACCATCCACCACCCCAGTTGCCACCCCAGTAGCCAGGTCCCCAGTATCCGGGATAACCCCACCACCATTCAGGTTGTGTGTAGCTGGTGAAATAATAAGTACTTGCGATGTAGCTCACTTGGATACCAAGATCTGCACTTTCTTGGTCTGCTGCTGCTTCGTAGCCTCTGGCTACCATATTGTCTGTATAAGCAGCCAGAATTTGTTCTGCGCCTTCACCTTCGAGATATTCCGGTTCTTTACTGTCACTA
The DNA here is from genome assembly GCF_025147085.1 of Bacteroides sp. D2. Lineage (NCBI taxonomy): Bacteria > Pseudomonadati > Bacteroidota > Bacteroidia > Bacteroidales > Bacteroidaceae > Bacteroides > Bacteroides sp. D2. Next base: position 2,565,343 of record NZ_CP102261.1, read on the forward strand.
ATCACCAGAATCTGGGGTGCCAGATAGAATGTAGGAACTTTGAAATCGGCTTTCTTGTCATAGTTAGTGTATACCAGATAATTGTCATCCAGTTTACCCATGTCCGGGTCTTTTTCACATGAAGCGAGTGCAAAGACCGCCAATAAAATAGGAATTAATTTCTTCATATCTTTTATAATGTTTAGGTTATATAAAAATCGCGCCCAGGTACCTTGGGCTTTTGATAGAAACAACAAGAAAGGTGGAAAAAGGTTCAGATGGAAATTTCTTTTGCCGGAAAATTAACATATATCTTTTGCCCTGTTTAAAGAAAAACGGTGAGCACTCTGCCCCATTATCAGGGAGTTTGCTCACCGTTCATTATTTACAGATAATTGTTTGAAAATCCGTTTATTTAAACAGGGGTTTAAGTAGATCGGGTATCTCTACCTTATCAAGTTCCAGTTCATTTACTCGCTGCTTGCCCGTATGGGTCAGGTGGAAGTACATCTGTCTCCGGTCTTCGCTTCCGAGCGACCGGACGATCAGTCCTTTTTCCTCCAGTATTCGCAGCATTTTAGATGTGTGTGAGGGGCTTAGCTCGGTTTGCTTGGACAGGTTGGTAGCCGTCACTTTCTCCGATGCCTCTTTGAGGGCACACAATATCATTGCTTCATTTAGCGTTATCTGGTACATTTTTTCAAATGCTGTTTCAAAGTTTCCCATTGCTTTGAATACATCACGCATTGCACATATTGTTTTCATACCTTATTTGAATATTTTATTAGTTCATTTTTTAAATAAATAGATTAACGTTTGCGTTATCCGCCCGTTCCATATACGTTGCTACACCGCCAATGGTCACCTCGTCCAGGAGTTCTTCTTGTTTGACTCCCATCACGTCCATTGACATCTGGCAAGCGATAAATTCCACACCGTTTTCCAGAGCTTGCTGGCGCAAAGATTCCAGTGAATCAATCCCTTTTTTGTTCATGATATACCGCATCATTTTTCCGCCTATTCCGCCCATGCTCATCTTAGAAAGTTTCAGTTTCTTGGAGCTGGAAGGCAGCATCATACCAAACATTTTTCCGAAAATATCCTTTTCGGTTTCCGGTTTGTGCAACTTCTTGATAACGTTCAGTCCCCAGAAAGTGAAGAAGATGGTGACTTTTTGTCCCGTAGCTGCTGCGCCGTTTGCCAGTACAAAAGTAGCCAAGGCTTTGTCCAAATCATCACTAAACATGATGAAGGTTTTTCCTTTGCCCTCACATGAAGTAACAATATTGCACGATTTTGGTTCTCCTTTTTCTATTACAACAATAGATTTTCCTCCGGAGGTATCTTTCGAAATCAATTGATTACCCGTCGAACTACACCATGCGGCGGCGTCGCGCGGAAAACCTGGATCGGTTGAGGTGATTTCCACCCGTTCGCCTGAAACCAGTGTATCCATTGTTTTCTTCATTTTCAGAATCGGACCGGGACACTGTAACCCGCAGGCATCCACCCGGACTGTTTTGGCAGGGGTAGCGGAAGCATCAGCTGCAGCAGTGACGGGAGCCGTAGAAACGTTGGGTTGACTGGTTTGGGAAGCGGTTTCCTTTTGTATGGGTGATTCGTCTATTTCGTTTCCATTTTCTTCCCGTATGATGATGGGAGTAGTGGCAGCCCGATAAGTCTTTAATCCTCCCGAGAGATTACGTACCTTGTCAAATCCGTGTTGTGTCAGTATACGGTAAGCAAGATACCCCCGTAACCCGACTGCACAGAATGTATAAATCATTTTATCTTTCGGTAATTCTGCCAACCGGTCGCGAAGTTCATCCAACGGAATATTCACGGCACCCGGTAAGCTACCCAATGAAAATTCATCCGGGGTGCGGACATCCAACAGGAACTTATTTTCCATTTCAATGTCTCGCAATTCTCTCCAATACACAGGATTGTTTTTGCCTGTGATGATATCTTCAGCTACATATCCTGCCAGTGCTACCGGATCTTTGGCCGAAGAGAACGGAGGAGCATACGCTTGTTCCACTTTCATCAGATCGTAGATTGTTCCCTCGTGCTTGATGACAAGTGCGAGTTCGTCAATCCGTTTGTCCACCCCATCGTAACCAACGATTTGTCCGCCATACAATCTTCCTGTCTTTTTATCGAAAGTGATTTTAATGCTCATCGGCATGGCATCCGGATAGTAACCGGCATGGGAAGCGGGATGAATGGTAGACGACATATAGTCTATCTCTTCCTGACGCAGACGCTTGCCGGGTAAGCCGGTTGAAGCAACGGTCATGTCGAAAACCTTTGCGATTGAAGTACCGATAGAGCCTTCGTAAGGAATCTTTGCTCCGAGGACATTGTCCGCAACGATGCGTCCCTGACGGTTGGCGGGTCCGGCGAGATAGTTGAGCCAGGGTTTGCCCGTGATCGGGTGGCGGAACTCGATCGCGTCACCGATGGCATAAATAGACTCGTCAGAGGTTTGCAGGTAATCGTTTACAGCGATACCTCCTGCAGGACCGATAGTCAGTTCGGCAGCCCGTGCCAGATTGGTTTCCGGACGTACGCCGATAGATAGAATAACGATGTCGGCAGAGATTGACTGGCCATTCTTGAAAGTAACTTTCAATCCTCTTCCATCCCGGCTAAAAGAGGCGACAGCTTGCTCCAAATAGAGGTTTACTCCTTTATCCATCAGATGTTGATGAACAAGTGATGCCATCGAAAAATCAATAGGGGCCATCACTTGATTGCCCATTTCCACAATCGATACTTTCGCTCCCTGTGCATGTAAGTTTTCCGCCATTTCAAGGCCGATAAATCCGGCTCCTACGACAACGGCTTTTCGTGGGGCGTGGCTCTTGATATATTCTTTGATCCGATCTGTGTCGGTGACATTTCTTAGTGTGAAAATTCCACTTAGGTCGATTCCGGGAAGAGGGGGGCGTACCGGAGAGGCTCCGGTAGATATGACTAACTTATCATAGCTCTCTTCATAAGTATCTTCACTGCTTTGCCGGATGGTCACTGTCTTTCTTTTCCGGTCAATGAAAATCGCTTCGTTTTCTGTACGTACATCTACGCGAAAGCGTGTAGAAAAGGCTTCGGGCGTTTGCACGAACAATTTATCCCGTTCCTCTATCACTCCCCCTATATAATAGGGTAGGCCACAATTGGCGTATGATATGTACTTTCCTTTTTCTAAAAGGACAATTTCAGCTGTTTCATCTACTCGTCTGATTCGGGCAGCAGTGGTGGCTCCTCCTGCAACTCCCCCAATAATAATTATTTTCATCTGTTTATAGCGTAAATAGTTTCCTGTGGAAAGAACAAACTGTATGGAAGAAATGTTCATGGATTCAGATAAAAAAACTATATTTGCGCACCCTGTTTTTCATTCTTCTATTTAATGTAGATAAATTGTATGAATAAAATTCTTATTATTGACGATGAAGTCCAGATTCGCAGCCTTTTAGCTCGTATGCTGGAACTTGAGGGCTATGAAGTGTGTCAGGCAGGTGATTGCAAAGCTGCCCTCAAACAACTGGAAATTCAATCGCCCGACGTAGCTTTATGCGATGTTTTTCTTCCTGATGGAAACGGAGTAGATCTGGTGTTGAATATCAAGAAAATAGCTCCCAATGTAGAGGTGATTCTTCTTACTGCTCACGGCAATATTCCCGACGGGGTGCAGGCTATTAAAAACGGTGCATTTGATTATATAACGAAAGGAGATGATAATAACAAGATTATTCCTTTAATCAGCCGTGCCGTGGAGAAAGCAAAGATGAATGTCCGTTTGGAAAAACTGGAAAAGAAAGTCGGGCAGATGTACTCGTTCGATTCTATTCTGGGTGAGTCAAAGGTGTTGAAAGAGGCTGTATCTCTGGCGCAGAAAGTGTCTGTGACAGATGTTCCCGTATTACTGACGGGGGAAACAGGAACAGGAAAGGAAGTCTTTGCGCAAGCTATACATTATAGTAGTAAACGGAGCAAACAGAATTTTGTGGCGGTCAACTGTTCGTCTTTCAGTAAAGAACTGCTCGAAAGCGAGATGTTCGGACATAAGGCTGGCTCGTTTACCGGTGCGCTGAAGGATAAGAAAGGACTTTTTGAAGAAGCTAATAACGGAACGATCTTTCTGGATGAAATCGGAGAGATGGCTTTCGAACTGCAGGCAAAGTTACTGCGTATCCTTGAAACGGGAGAATATATAAAGATCGGTGATACCAAGCCGACAAGAGTCAATGTGCGTATCATTGCTGCTACCAACCGCAACCTGCAGGAGGAGATCAAAGCAGGACATTTCCGTGAAGACTTGTTTTATCGTCTTTCGGTTTTTCAGGTGCATCTTCCTTCGCTTCGTGAACGTACCGGTGATATCAGAATTCTTGCAACTGCTTTTGCCAAAAGTTTCTCCGAAAAACTTTCGTATGCCATCAATGAGATGACTCCCGCTTTTCTGGAAGCGCTGGAACAACAGCCGTGGAAAGGGAACATCCGTGAATTGAGAAATGTGATTGAGCGTAGCCTGATTGTGTGTGAAGGGGGGCGACTGGATATTTGTGATCTTCCTTTGGAAATCCAAAACACTCATTATGAATGTTCGGATGATAGTATAGGCAGTTTTGAGTTGGCCGCAATGGAACGCAGACATATTGCACGTGTGTTGGAATATACGAAAGGGAATAAAACGGAAGCTGCCCGTTTGTTGAAAATCGGACTTACCACCCTGTACCGGAAGATAGAGGAATATAAAATCTAAGTATACATTTTCTTAAGTCCTTTTATGCTGCCTTTGGGATATAGCATTTCAAAATAGGCAAAAAGGACTTGAGAAACCATACCATAGGGACTATCGGAAGATTTTTGCATCTTCTTCCTCTTTGTCAATCAAAGTTGTGGCACTGCTTTTGATGGCTTGAATAATAGAAGAAGTGAAGCCTTTGTGCTCCAGTTCGTTCAATCCTTTTATAGTGGTTCCGCCCGGAGTGGTTACTTTCTCTATTTCCAGCAATGGATGAGTGTTATGATTCAGAATCAGTTCTGTCGCTCCTTCCATGCTATACGCTGCCATTTGCATGGCATCCTTGCCGGGAATCCCTAGTTCAATCCCTGCCTGCATAACCGCTTGCATATATTTTAAGGCGAAAGCTATTCCGCTGGAGGTTAATGCGGAAGTGGTATCTAGTTGTTTCTCTTGCAGGAACAAGCATTTTCCTCCTTCTTCAAATATCTGTTTTATTAATTGCTGATATTCTTTATCGGTTCCGCGGGAAGCTATCAAAGTGAGGCTGGAACGTTCTGTAATGGCCATATTGGGAACTGCCCGAAAGATAGGCATCTCGGCTTCTGTCAAATGAGCCAGGTGGGAGATACATACTCCAGACACGAGAGATACGAGGATTTGTGTACGTGAGAAACGTAGAGGAGACAATACTTCATCTACTTTCCAGGGATTGATGGCGAGGACGATTACTTCAGCTTCCGATATGGCTTGTTGGTTATCGGTCGTTATGTGTATTGCAGGGAAATGTTCTTGCAGTCTCTCCAGTTTATCAATGTTTGGATTGGAGACAATAATGTCTTTCTCATTGTAAAGATGTCCTTGCGCCAGACAAGTGACGATTGCACTCCCTATGTGTCCGGCTCCTATAATAGCTATTTTCATCTCTTTATTTTTTTTATTTGGCTTTTAGATGTCTCTTTTTATCCGGCTTTGAATCAGGCTGCGCACTGACTCTCAAAAAATTGTCTGGATAGCGAACCAATCAGTCTGTTTTTATCTGTGGTATGTACAGATAGTGTGAAACAATGATCGCTTCCTCCATAAGAAATGAGAGATACGGGGATATCTTTGATAGTATCCATAATATGGCTTTCTACTTGTGTGCGTTCCCAATGAAGGGAGCCGATGATATGTATTACAGACATATTTTCGTCCATAACCATTTCGGCATATTTGTGTAGTTCCCTTTGAATGATTCGCAGGGTGTCCCGGCTGGCTGTCAGCATCATCGAGATGGATACATTGGATGAGGCCATTGAGATGACATTGATTTGATATTTGTTGATAACTTCCAATATCTTACCCATAAACAAATATCCGGGCAATACATTCAATGAGGTAAAACGCACAAAAGTAGCCGAATCCTGTGAGAGGATGGCCTTGACACTGTTGCCTGTGTCATGGGAAGATATATAGAGTCGTTCTGTTGACAGATCGTGTGTATCGGTTAGGCGGATAACTATATTGGAGCGTGCCGCAAGGGTTATACAATCTGCGTAGAGCAGGTGTACTCCGCTGTTAATCAGTTGTTCGGCTTCTATGTAAGTTAGTGAATGTTGTTCTCGCAGGCAATTCCGGTTTGCGTAGATATGGTTGATAGGGGTGGATAACAGTATTTCGTCCGCTTTGAATAGGGTGGCAAGCACTGTTGCATAGTAATCATTGCGTTGTTCGCTCATGAAGTCTATTTCACCATACACATTTCTGCAAATGGAAAGTGGGGCGATAAAAATATCCACATTCCGGTTCTCGTCAATGTATTGTTGGATAGATTCTTGAATATATGGGATGTCCGGCTTTCTTTCCAGGTTGATCTGTATAAGTTTGCCGGTATCTAATGTTTGGGCACGAAGACCCTGTTGACGTAAGCAATAAGTGAATAAATCGCTGGATAATCCGTATATTTCCGCTTTTATCATTTTATCAATCAGTAAATCTGCTTTGTCTTCTACAAGTATATGTATTTTCTTTATACACTCCAGAATCCGGTTTTTAATTTCCTGATTTAAGTGCGAATCTGTAATGAGATGATTGGCAAGGGTACAGCAATATGCTTCGATGGCATTGACTGTGGTATGAGAAACTTCATCTTCTTCGTGAAACCAACTGATGGAAATAGCCTGTAACCACTCCTGTAATTGTGCCAATATAGGGACTACAGCTACATAAGGATGTTCTTTCTGAATACAATTGATTACTTGCTTCATTTCATCCTCATCTTTAATTTTCTCGAATTTACAAACTTTCATTGTTATCTGGTTATTTATTGGTTACTACTCTTTTCAAAATGATATGCCTTTTTTCAAAAGAGAAAGATATTTAAGAATCATTCCTTAGCTTTAGAATATGGTATATCTGTATAAATCAATCTGTTAATGTTGCAATCAATGTTTTTAATACATTTCTTTACTATAAGTAATCTGCTAATACCATACCACATTGGGATATGAAAATAAGATTTCTTATCTTTGTTGCGTAATTGATTGATAAACCAGCAATATTCATCCATTTATGAAACTCTGCATATAGCTACGCTCAACGAATAGCATCATTTCTAACAGGGCTATTCAGCTATCCGACAGGCAACTACTCGCCTGCCAAAGAGTTTTATATCCATTTTTATAAATTTACGGAACTGTGTGCTGCTATGATGTGGTATACCGTATCGTGTTATTTTTAAGTTGAGCAATGAATTATACATATAAGCAAATATGGCTCATCAACTTTCCTGTGATGATGAGCATTCTGATGGAACAATTAATCAATATTACCGACGCTATTTTCCTGGGGCATGTGGGAGAAGTCGAACTGGGAGCTTCTGCGCTTGCCGGAATCTATTATTTAGCTGTTTATATGCTGGGCTTCGGATTTAGCATCGGGCTGCAGGTGATGATTGCCCGGAGAAATGGGGAACAACATTATAAAGAGACGGGACGTACATTTTTTCAGGGAGTATATTTCCTGTCGGGGATGGCAGTCATTCTTTGCCTATTGCTCCATTTGGCTTCTCCCTTGATCCTGTGCCGGTTGATAACTTCGGATGAAATTTATCAGGCAGTGATTCATTATCTGGATTGGCGTAGCTTCGGTTTGTTATTCTCATTTCCTTTTTTAGCTTTCCGGTCTTTTCTGGTAGGGATAACAACGACCAAAGCATTGTCCGTGGCAGCTATCATGGCTATCTGTATCAATATTCCTTTTAACTATCTGCTGATATTCAAACTGAATCTGGGTATATCCGGGGCGGCGATGGCTTCTTCTTTGGCAGAGTTCGGAGCTTTTATCGTACTCCTATTATATATGTGGGTGAGGGTAGATAAAGTGAAATATGGGCTGAAGGTCGTCTATGATGGGAAGTTGATGATGAAGTTGTTGAGGCTATCTGTATGGAGTATGCTTCACTCTTTTATCAGCGTTGCTCCCTGGTTTCTGTTCTTCGTTGCTATCGAGCATCTGGGAAGGACAGAGCTTGCTATTTCCAATATTACTCGTAGTGTTTCTACCGTCTTTTTTGTGATTGTCAACTCTTTTGCATCCACTACTGGTTCATTAGTCAGCAATCTAATTGGGGCGGGGCAGGGGAAGGAACTTTTTCCCGTTTGCCATAAAGTTCTTAGGTTGGGTTATGCCGTGGGGGGGCCATTGATAGTTATGGCTCTTTGGGGTAACCAATGGGTTATCGGATTTTATACGAATAACGATAATCTGGTGAGACTAGCTTTCTATCCTTTTATAGTTATGCTGTTGAATTATGCTTTTGCACTGCCCGGATATGTTTATATCAATGCTGTTACCGGTACAGGAAAGACGAAGCTCGCCTTTATCTTCCAGTTAATCACCATTCTTGTATATTTGATTTATCTGTATCTGTTAAGTGAATGTTTTCATGCTTCTCTGACTGTGTATATGACGGCAGAATATTTGTTTGTTATTTTATTAGGGATACAATCTATCATTTACTTAAAGAGGAAATCCGACTAGAATATGTATTTTTGTACTTTCAATACTTGATACTTCCTCGAAATGACTGAAGATATAAAGAATAAACTTTTAATGTGTGCGGAGATGTATCATCGCGCAGACTTTATACAAAGCGATCCGGTGCAGTTTCCCCATCGTTATACGCTGAAACAGGATATCGAAGTCAGCGGTTTGCTGACGGCAATTATGAGTTTTGGCAATCGCAAACAGATATTGAAGAAGGCGGAAGAGCTGCACGGGCTAATGGGAGATTCACCTTATCAGTATGTATTGTCCCGTCAGTGGGAGGGGGATTTCCCACCGGGGGCAACCGGTAGTTTTTATCGGATGCTGTCACATGCTGATTTCTATGGATATTTCCAGCGATTATACATTGCTTATACACAGTTTGAAAGTCTGGAGGAAGCTTTGATGTTATATCCCGGAATACCAATGGAAAAGTTATGTGCATTTCTTGAAGTTTCTGCCAAAAGTCCTCAAAAGAAACTGAATATGTTTTTGCGTTGGATGATTCGTCGGGATTCGGAGGTCGATTTGGGGATTTGGGAAAGTTTTGATCGCAGAGATTTGATTGTTCCTTTAGATACACATGTATGCCGGGTAGCACATTATTTCAAGTTGACGGATACGGAAACTTTTTCTCTGAAAAATGCCCGTCAGATAACGACTGCATTGGCAGAGGTCTTTCCGGATGATCCTTGCCTGGGCGATTTTGCTCTGTTCGGCTTGGGGGTGAATGGGGAGATTTAAATAGATAAACTAATAGTACTGATTTTTCCGGCTATTATCGAAAATGTAGTGTTTTCTTAAGTTATTTCGATTATAACCGGAAAAGTCGATATTAAACCAACTTTATTCGATTATAATCGAAAAACTGGAGAACTGTTAGAACGTTGTTATCTTGTTTGTGAAATCCCTCCAACCATTTGCGTTCTTATATTTTTCCACAGATTCGGCAGGAACACGAATGACGGTAATATCATCCGGAAATCCGTACCATACTTTTTCAAATACCTGCGGAGGTGTTGTCCCTTCTACCTTTACTTCTTTAATACCTGTATTATTGAAAGCCGAAAAATTAATCTGTGTGACGTTTGCCGGAATGGTTAATTGGGTCACTTTCCTATTACCACCCAGTAATCCCTGTCCCAATATCCGAATACTTTCAGGTATTTCGAAGCGAGCCAATTTCGGACATCCTTCAAGACAATAGGGGTGGATCATAGCTTCGGGGTCATCATTGAAAGTACTCCCGTAGGTGGTCACTTCCGCCAATTCCGGGCAGTAATAAAAGGCTCTTTGCGCCATGGTTGTAACGCCGTTCGGTAACTTCACGGTTGTAACGCTACTTTCCCGGAATGCTTCCAATCCGATTGTTTTTACATTTTCCGGAATCTCAATCGTTTTCAGTTGAGATGTCTTAAGGAATGCCTGTGCTCCGATTTCTTTCAGTGTCGCAGGCAGCAGCACTTCTTCAACGCCCGCATATACAAAAGTGCTGGCGGGAAGTTTGGTGAGTTTCGTTTGGCTTAAATCTGCTTTTTTCAAATTCCGGCAATAGTAGAAAATGTTTTCCTCCATCTGTTCCAGGCTTGATGGAAATACTATTTCCTGAATGGCCGAATTGAAGAAAGCCATATCTCCAATCGATTTTAATCCTTCATTGAGTACTACCTTTGCTGTTTGGCTGTTGCTGAAGGCAGCTTTCGGGATTGATCTCACGCTATTGGGAAGTATGACTTCATTGTATCCTTTCAATATTTCCGTCAATACTCCGTTTTCTATACGGACGGGTGAAACCTGAACAGAAAAGCTTTTCTGTTTTCCTTCCAGTGTGATGGTTACTTCTTGTTTTTCGACAGGCGTGGATGAAGAGAAACCGCTGATCTGTTCCGGGGTAACTTTTACAGGCCGTTGTTTCCCGTCATCATATTTGCCTGTCACGTTAAGGCCGGTTAAGTCTATATTCTCTCCTAATGCATAAATTGTTTTTGAGGGTAGCTGTTCTATGAAGAAATCTTCAAGTGAAGCCTCTATGGGTTCAACAGGATTTGCTGCCGAAGGTGAATCTTTCCTGTATTCGTCATTTTCGGTGCTGCAACTTAGTAATATTGTTCCCAAAAACATTTGCAGGCAAAGTGCTGTAATTATATAAAGTCTAGTTTGCTTCATGTGATAAAGGCTTAGTTAGGGAATTGGGTTAAACGTATTTCTACTTTTACGGCTTTTCCGGCTTCTACGGTTTTGCCGGAAGACCATATCTGATAGTTGTTAGGGCCGCCCCCTTCTTGTACCACGAATGTCAGGAACCGTTGCGACTGCGTTGCAAACCATTCCTCTCGTGGCAGTACAAAGGTGGCCATACCACTTTCATTTGTCTGTATGATTGCAGTAGGCAAAGTTAAATTATCTTTTTCAAAAACCTTATAATCCTTTTCATTATACATTTTTACGGGAACGCCCGTTGCAATTTTTCCATTCTCATCATAAACGGATACCACTACTTTTGCTTCTTTCATTTCTTCGTTTCCTTTTTCGCATGCTACCATGAAAAGCATGGCGCTTAATAGAATAACAATCTTCTTCATAATCTTTTCTTTTTTCTAATTTTTCGAATGCAAAAGTAATAAGATTGCATCAAATTCGGGTTGTGATGCAATCTCGCAAATCTAACACTTTGATTTAAAGTATATTGATATTCAATGGATTATGAAAGATGTATTCTAAGATTTCTAACACAGGTCTAACACCTATCCGAAAAGTGCTAAAAACAACTCTTTATTGGCCGTTTCTGCCGATTTGATACGTGATTTGAGCCGTGACTTGCGAGCATATACATTAGCTACCGTATCTTTCATAAACAAACTGATTACTTGTGGAGAGAAACCTACAAAAATATAACAAAGCAGTCGTATGTCAGCTTCTTTCATTGACGAAAATTCATTCCGCAACTTCTCCATTACATTATCATGGCAGGTATTTACGATAAGTTCCAGTTCTTGCAACATTGCATTGTTCTCTGCAAAATCGGTGATAATCTGTTTCACTTCGTGGAACATGGCTGCTTGTTGCGATGCGGTATTCTCACGTTCATAGTAAGTCTTTCCCAGTTTGTCAATGATGTCGAATCGTGAAGCTATCAAACCTTTTAAATGGCTTTCTGCATTGCGCTGTCCTTCCATGTGTTCTGTCAGGGTTTTGTATTGGGCGTTGGCTTCTTCCGCCAATAGCAGGTAGCGGTCGGTACGTTCGCGTTGCAGGCGCAGACGTTGACGGATGATGTAGTATGCTACCCCTATTATTAGAAAAATTACGCTTGCTATGGTAATCTCCCAGGTAGTACGGTTCTTCATCCGGTATTCGGCAAATTTGGAGCGTTCCTTGAAATAGTCACGTTCCACCATGCCGGCGGAGAATTGCATATTTGAACGTGTCAGCGAGTCAGTCAGATAGATATAATGGTGTATCTTCTCTGTCGCTTTCTCGAAGTTTCTGGCCTGCGCTTCAATCCGATAAGCGGTGTATTGCAGGTCTGCCATGTCACGTATATCGGTGGAATGTGTTTCTGCAAGTGCCAGATAGAAGCGTGCGCTGTCTATACGGTTTTTTAGTAGATTCACATCTACTAATGTATGGTATCCGTATAACGTATCTTGCCGGGCAGAGAGTTCGATGCGTTGCAGTAGGTCATGAGGAATTTGTTTCTTGCCTGACACCACATAGAGAGAAGCAAGGTTGGTGAGACTGGCTTTGGCTAACTTATTGTACTTGTGCTCATCAGCCAAATCGAGTGCGGCAGAATAGAGTCGCATGGCTTTCTCCATATCTTTTGAATTGAAAGTTGCGGCTGCCATATCGAGAGTTGCCTCTGTTTCTTCACGAGTGTTATCAGTCTGCCGGAAGTTATTGCGAGCTTCACGAAAATAATGATAAGCCCGGCTATAGTTCATTTGGTCATAATACACTTCACCGATTTGACTGTATAAAAGCCCTGCATAATAAGGCTCATTGGTATCTTTCAGTTTCTCTTCAATTTCTAGGAAAAGACGTAACGCTCCCGGTTTGTCTCCTGCGCGCAGTTTAACCCGTCCCCAATAATAGAGAGTTTTGCATTGGCGGCGTAAATCTTTGGGATGATGTTTGTAATACTCCCAAGCCCGACGGATCAGCGAATCATTCGTTGCTTTGATGTGATTTTTGTCTAAAGCCTCTGAATAAAGCAACGCATATCTGGCCTGTTCAGCCTGGCTGCCTTCCGATTTGAGTTGTTGTAATATTGTTAAGGCACTATCCGGCTTATTTTGTAACAGTGCTTCCGCCTCGTCAAGCCGGGAAATCTGTTCTCTGTTATAACATCCTGTAAAAAAGAGAATTGCTAACAGTTCGAGTATAATTCTGCATTTCATGCTGTGAATGTAGTGAAAATATTTCGAGTTTAGTATGGAAACGTCATATCTTTTTTGAGAACTATCGTGTACATGCATCTAAATATAGGCTATATGTGATTTTATATTGGAATTATTTCTGTATATATTGTGGATTATATGTATTTGAAAACAATTCTCTTAAATAATAATTGTGATTTATCCGTTTTGGGTTTGATTTATATAAATAATTTGTACTTTTACGATGATTTAGTTAGGATATTTAAAAGTGTAAATAACTTTATTATGAAAGAATTACCTAGAAACATAAAACGTGATGATATTCTTCAGGGTATCCGTAAAGTAGAAGAAGAGGGTATTCCACCTCAAGCTCATTCGTCCACTTATGATCTGTTATACAATGGAAAAAGGTTTCCACCCAAATTGGTTTTAGCTTATGCTAATATTTTTGCAAATGGAGAAGAATTAGATCGTAATGAATTTGAAGGCGGAAAAGGTACTACTTGTTTTAAGATATTGAAAGATAATGGTTTTAAAATTGTTTTGAAGAACGAATCCAATTCTATATCGGAAACATTAGTAAAGTTTTTGGAACAAGCTAAAGGTAATAGTTTGAAAACTAAGGATTATATAAGGTATTTTGATGATTTGCAAGTGAAAGTAAGCTTCGGAATGGCTAGTTTAGCACGTGTACCATGGATTTCTTTTTTAGCACAGGGACAAAAAACTAGTAATGGAATATATCCTGTATATCTCTTTTACAAAAAGTATAATATTTTGGTATTGGCTTATGGCATCAGCGAAGGGACTGTACCGGTTGTTACCTGGAATTTAGATACTAATGTAGAAACGATTAATTCCTATTTTAAAAAAAGAAATATAATACCGGATAGATATGGAGATTCTTATGTTTATGCGGTGTACGATACAACCAAACCTTTGAATTATACTTTAATTGAAGAAGACTTGAAAAGAATAATAGCCCAGTATAAGAACATAATAACTTCAGATAAAAACTCGTTGATTGCTTTATCTGGTCAAAGTAAAAAGTACGACGAGAAAGATTTTGAGCCTGAATCATTTATGAACGATTTAAATTCTACAGGGCTTGTTTTCTCATCAGAGTTTGTTTCTCGTTTTATCTTGTCATTGTTGACAAAGCCTTTTGTTATTTTAAGTGGTTTAGCTGGTTCTGGTAAGACACAATTAGCTATGATGTTTGCAAAGTGGATTTGTGAAGATATAGATAAACAGGTTTGTATGATTCCTGTTGGAGCAGATTGGACAAATCGAGAATTCTTGATTGGATATCCCAATGCACTGGAAAAAGGGGCTTATGTAAAACCAGATAATGGAGCATTGGATCTTATAATAGAAGCAAACAAGAATCCAAGAAAGCCATACTTCTTAATTCTTGATGAAATGAATCTAAGTTATGTTGAACGTTACTTTTCTGATTTTTTGAGTGTAATGGAGTCAGAAGAAGGGATTCCTTTAATGAAGAATTGTATAGATAAAGAAATTACTCCTGTTACAAAATTGCCTCGTAACTTATTTATAATAGGAACGATTAATGTAGATGAAACGACTTATATGTTTAGCCCTAAGGTTTTAGACCGTGCTAATGTCTTAGAATTTCGTATTATGGAGAAGGACATGAAAGATTTCTTGCAGAAGCTTCAGCCTATTCATAAAGATATTATCAATAATAAAGGCGTTGAGCAAGCAACTTCCTTCGTAAAAATGGCAGTTGATTCTTGGGGCTTGCAAATCTCTGAAGAGCATAAAGCGTCTATTATTACTTCTTTAGAATGTTTCTTTTATGAGTTGAAAAAAATACATGCAGAATTTGGGTATCGCACAGCCTGTGAGATTTTTCGATTTATGGCTTTAGCAGAGAAAGTTAACACAAAGTTGGAAGGTGATGCTATTGTTGATGCCGCAATTATACAAAAATTGTTGCCAAAACTACATGGTTCTCGTAAGAAAGTGGAACCTGTACTAAAAGCATTATGGAATCTTTGCCTTATTAAGGGTTCCGAGTTAACCCTGGAAAATACAATAGAGTTTGTTCATAATGACCAATTTAAATATCCGCTGTCTGCAGAAAAAATATGGCGTATGTATTGTGTAGCGTTGGATAATGGTTTTACTAGTTTTGCTGAAGCATGACGTATGGATGAGTTATCAATACATATTGCTTTAAATAATGGTGATTGTACAACCTTATATGTTTTTGCTAGGCGAAAGAATACTTTGTTTAAAAGTGAGGACGCCAAAGAATATGGAGAATCTCCTTTTCAATTACAAGAAGGTTGTATGTATGATTTTGAGCTTGATAAGAATAGCTACTATTTACAAGAAGATAGAGATATTTTAACTAATAGCAAAAGTCGCCAAGCAATTAGTCGTGGATGTATATCTACAGGAATTTATGTGGGTACATATAGTATTGATGTTTTACAAAAAGAGGATAATAAAAAGGTAGGTGAGGTTGCTTTTGAGATTCGTTCCGCCAAAGTCGATTATCGTGATGACTACCGTAGAATGTTAGAGGATATCACAGAGTTTTGTACAGAGCTACTTATGCAGCAAAGTTCTCCTGTGATACAACGTTATGAGGTAGATATAACTAAAGATCCTAGATCAGATTATCAGCGTTTTGCTTTTGTTCGTTCGCTTGTTGATAGTGACTCTTTTGCAGATGCGATGTATCAGATTCAATTGTCTCCAGTTAAGAGATGGATTGATTCAGAAGAAGAAAGGCAACTTTGTAATGTAAAACGTTGGGGGCAACATACGCTAAGGCAACTTGCTTGTGCAACTAATAGAGTTTCTTTGTCTAATCAACATCCTTTGAAAGATCGTTTCGATACATTGCCACGCTGCGTGCCTGTTGCTTTTAGAAAAGAAACTGCCGATATTCCAGAAAATCGTTTTATAAAGTATGTATTGCGTTCATTTTTAACATTTTGTTCTTCTATACAACATCATTCTAAGGCTGGACAACGATTAAAACAGGAAGCTTCTTTAGTTTGTGAGAAGTTGTTACAGTATCTGTCATATCCTTTGTTCCGTAATATTTCAGAAATAAATGTACTACCTTTAAATAGTCCAATTTTACAAAGAAAAGAAGGGTATCGGGAAATCTTTCAGAAATGGTTAATGTTTGATATGGCTGCTCGACTTACTTGGCAAGGTGGTGAAGATGTGTATGGAGCTGGAAAAAAGGATGTTGCTAGATTGTACGAGTATTGGCTTTTCTTCAAATTATTAGATGTTTTGAGCCAGAAGTTTCACATTCCCTCAAAAAGTAAAGAAGAGCTCATTGATTGTAGTAATGAGTTAAACCTAACCTTAAAGCAAGGTAAAATGATTATGTTGAGTGGCATATATGAGACAGATAGTCGTAAATTAAATATATGTTTTTCTTATAATCGAACTTTTAGTTATACAGATAACTATCAATTATCAGGAAGCTGGACTCGGAATTTTCGTCCCGACTATACATTGACAATATGGCCAGGAGACATAACTAGTGAAGAAGCTGAACGAGAAGAGTTGATTACGCATATACATTTTGATGCGAAATATAGAATAGAACAATTATTTCTTCGTGACAATACAAATAAGAATAATGATGAAGTATCCGATGACTTATCGGAGATGAAACGAGAGGAAGAGCGAGGAACTTATAAGCGCGCTGATTTATTAAAAATGCATGCCTATAAAGATGCTATTCGAAGAACAGGAGGAGCTTATATCCTTTATCCAGGAACAGAAAATCAAGTTATTCATGGCTTTCATGAAATCATTCCTGGGCTAGGAGCCTTTGCTATTTCGCCTAAGGATTATGATAAGAGTATACAGGCTTTTCTAACTTTTCTTGATGATGTAGTTGATAATTTCTTAAATCGTACCTCTTTACGTGAGAAGCTAGCTTATCATACATATTCTGTATTGAGTAAAAATAATAATCGTAGTTTACGTGAGCCTCTGCCAGAACCTTATGGGGCCAATCGTGATCTATTACCTGATGAGACATACGTCTTAATTGGGTATTATAAAAATGAACAACAATTAGATTGGATTCTAAAAAGAAAATTATATAATACTCGTACTGGTAGTGCTAATGGTTCTCTACATTTGAGTAAAGAAGTTATATCTGCGCGTTATTTATTATTACATGGCGAACGAGAATTATTGACTGGAAGATTATATAAATTGGTGCCTAAAGGACCTCGGATCTTTTCGAGAGAAAAGTTGGAAAAAATAGGGTATAAAGAACCTTCGGGAGATTACTATTTAGTTTATAATATAGAAGGAATACCTGAACCTGAATTTGAAGGCATGAAATGGGATATAAGGCTTTTAGAAGGATATAAGAAAGGAAATTTGTCAGCAAGTGCTTTTTCTGTTTCGTTGGCTGATTTGATGAAAGTTAAAGTTTTTAATGAATACGAGTATACTAATGAAACTTAATTTCCTGTTCTGTTATAGCGCCATTCGTTCCTTGACAAGATTGGGTATATATCTATTTTTTTCATATATATCACCTAATCCGAGTTTGGGGTATATCATTCCACCAACTCCGGGTAATACACTTCCTTGCGCATCTTTGGATGTATCGATAGCAAATGTCAGAAATTCGAATTTATTGCTTATAGATTCAGGAAACTCTTTTTGCAAGTTCTTTTGAGCATCCTTATACATTACTGGAGATAATATATAAATATTAAGCGGGTTCATTTTTTCCACCAATCTGGTTAGTTGTGTTTTTACCACACAGGAACTGCTTATAATTGATTTTACAACAATTAGAGTTTGACACTCTTCAATCGGCTCTATATAAGATTTTACAATCGGACTATATTCCAATTTTGTTGTTTCATCCAAAGTGATTCTCTGATTCCAAAAAACGGCTAATGCAACATTTTTCTGTGAAATAGAGCTTAAAACACCTTGTGTCAACCAGTCAGCATCTTCTGATGCACATGCCAGCATGGTATTTCCATACCTGCTATGTTTCTTTTCATCCAGCAAAGCTCCTAGTGCTTTGCCTAGTTTGTAGAAGGTATTACGATAAACTTCAATTGAGGTACTGGGATTGGATAAGATATGCATCAATTGAATAATATCTCTGTTCTTTTCGTATGTTATATTGGTATAAGTTCTCATATTTATTCTATTTCAACTTACAAGTTTCCCATGTTAAATCTTTCACATCTTTTAGTTGATGATAGGTTTTATGAGCATTAGGTTCTTCAATAAAAAGATCATCAACAAAGGCGTCATGTAGTTGTGTCGTTAGGTGGACGTTACTTAATTGGGTAATATATTGATTCATAAATGAAACAATTTGGTAAGTTGCGTAGTAGCTTTCATAGATAGCTCCTTTGCTATTATTTTTCCCACCTTTGTGTTTATTCTTCAGATATTTCTTTTCTTTCTGGGTAATAGGCATATATTTCTTTTTCTGTTATTTCTTTAAAACGATCTATTTTAATACCATTTCGTACTATCTTATCAAAAAACATAGTTTTAGGACGGACCCATATTTCATGCTTACCATATAATGCCTGATAAACAACCATCTCCTCAAGTGTCTCACTATGCTGGGCAATACCCAACATTTTATACAGTCCACCTTTAAAATGAATGAAATATCGTTCTTTTTCCATAATACTACCATTGTTCTTATGCAGATATAAAAGTAGTAAATTCTTAGATAATAAGAGCCGGTTGTTTCTGATATTTTTTTTAACGTTGTATAACCTGTCGTTGTTAAATGATATCGCTATTAAATAAGGTATGATTTCTTCGTTGCGTCATTTTTTCATATTCTTTCTCCACCTCTGAAACCCTCTCATCAAACTTTCCTCTTCCACCGACTCTGCCATATCATACTTTACCACAAACTCATGCATTGACTTTATATACATCACCCCATTTTTGAACTTATTCTCCAACAGGAATGAATAAAGCTCTGCTTTCATTTCCACCTCAATTTCCTTTTCAATAATAAAGATACTGTTCTGACCGAAGTAATTGTAGATTTCCGGGTTCTTGCCCTGCCTTGGGCTAGGAAGAACAAAAGTGATATTTCCTGTCTCTTTCCAAGAGACGCCTTGCGGATGAGGAACGGACAATTGATGCAGGAAGTGATAAATGGGAGTGAGGTGGGAGAGGTGGATTGGAATGGGGAGCCTTGACGGTGGATTGTTATGGGATAGAAGTTCTAAACTTTGTCCGTACCGGACATACATATACCTCGCCAGATATGGCTTGATGGCAAACGTGACTGTAACCATGGGATTTGAATTTTGAATTGTTGAAATTTGTTGTATACTGATTGCCGCTTCATGCGGCAGATTCCGTCGTATTTGTTGGAAAAAATCCCATGGGTTACGGGGACGGAATTCTAATTCGGTAAGAAGTTGAAATTCAAATGGTTACAAATGCCGGTTTTTCCTTTAAAACCAACGGGCCGTTCCTTTAAAAGGAACGACCCGTTGCACACCGAGGAATGACCTCTTCCTTTTAAAGGAACGGACGGCTCCCTAAAATCCATAGTGCAAAGCTATGCCTAATATTCTGATTTTTCAAAAGAAAAAATAGCGGTAGTTTTTGTGTAATGTAAAGAAATATCATAAATGATATACATCTCTAATTTATGCGTATGCATATTGGAGATATGTAATAAAAATATACTGATTACTAGAACGTGTATTTTAACTATATTTATCAGATAACTATTCTTAAAGTGGAAAAACTTTTTATTCCATTTCTTGTTTCTTGCGTAACAGGCGGAAAAATAGTTCTGATAAGTAAGGTGAACTTCGTACTTTTACGTCTCAAACAAAAAAAGCAAGATATGATAACATCAGTGAAACTTATGCTGAACAAGAGCAGGATATTGAATAATGGCAGTTATCCTTTAGTATTTCAGGTGATACACAATCGGAGAAAAAAGTTACTGTATACAGGCTACCGGATGAAAGAAGAAGTGTTTGACGAGTCGGAAGGGAAGATTATGAATGGCGTAGGTTCTACTTTTACCGCTACGGAGGTCGTGAAAATGAACCGCGAGCTACGGAAGATGCGGAATCGGATTGATACACGGATCAGGCAGCTTGAGCGGACAAGGGAAGAATTTACAGTGGAGGATATTCTGGCTCAAAATGCTTTTGGTACAGGAAAACCACAGTTTTATTTATTGCGATATATCAATGCGCAGATTGAGCGTAAGCAGGAACTGAAGAAAGTGGGAATGGCTGCGGCCTACAAGAGCACGCGTTCGTCGTTGGCAAGATTTATAGGTCGCCCTGATGTGCGGATGTCAGAGGTTGATTTGGCGTTCGTCAGGAGATATGAAGATTTTCTGTATAGTAATGGTGCTTCCGGCAATACGGTAAGTTATTATCTGCGCAATTTGCGCTCTTTGTATAATCAGGCGGTAACGGATGGTTATCATCCCCGTGGCGAATATCCGTTTGCGAAGGCACAGACCCGCCCGGCGAAAACGGTGAAACGTGCTTTGTCGCGCACGGATATGCAGAATTTGGCGGACTTGAAACTAGAGAATGAACCAGAACTGGAATTTACCCGCAATCTGTATCTGTTCAGCTTTTATGCGCAGGGAATGGCTTTTGTCGATATTGTCCTTTTGAAGAAAACCGATATTTGTAATGGTGTGCTGACTTATTCCCGCCATAAGTCGAAACAGCTGATTCGTATAGTGGTGACTCCGCAGATGCAGGGCGTGATAGATAAATATAACACAGAAAATGAGTATCTCTTTCCGATAATCAGCGGTGAATATGCTTCTGGATACAAACAGTATCGTTTGGCGTTGGGCCGTATTAATCGGCATTTGAAGAAAATCGCTGTTGTAGCTGATATTAAAGTACCGTTAACGACATACACGGCACGCCATACCTGGGCTACCCTTGCCCGTGACTATGGAGCACCAATTTCTGTGATTAGTGCCGGACTAGGGCACACTTCGGAAGAAATGACACGCGTCTATTTGAAAGATTTCGATGTATCCATGCTTAATCAGGTGAACAGCATGGTTACAAATTTATCCAAGTGAAATGAAAATTTGTAATTTAATCTGTTGAAAATTAGAAGATATAATATTTTTATTTATCTTTGCGGTATTGTAATCTATTCCGTAATAGAGATTATATTAAAATCTCTTTGTTGTTTTGAACTGTTTCACGCTGCAAAGTAAGTTTATTTATTTATAATAGGAATTATCATAAAGTACATATTTTTATTCATTTTGTACACGTCGCGTGGTTATCCTCATAAATAGGGCTGTTTTCGGTCTGGCAGCGTTCCATTAACTGTTTGGCGGTGCATCCGAAATACAGTTTGCAGTGACGGTTGAAGTTACTCTGCGAATCAAATCCCAATTCTTCAATGGCGTCTTTTATACATACTCCCGGTTCGGTCATTTTTTCGAGTATCCTCTGGTTCTTTTGTTTCAGCATCCATTGTTTGGCAGTCATTCCGAATACCTCGTTGAATTTGGAAAAGAAGCGGCTTCTTCCCAGGTTTGATAGTGAAATGAGCTGTTCTATATTATCTACTTTGGTATGGTTGCGCATGACAAAATCCTTGAAGTCCATTTCTTTTCCGATGATAGGATGAAGCAGGGTTGCAATCTCCCGCTTTTCATAAAATCCGCGCAGGAGAAAGAAGAATTCCCGTTGCATCAGGGTGTGCAGGTGTGCACAACTCATCCCGTTCTTGATACAGTGGGTTAACACTTCGAGGAATGGTGTCAGCGGGTAGTGTATTCTAATCGGTGAGAAGTCATATTCAATGTTGTTACATAGCTCTGATAAAGATTGCAATATGAGCTTGTCACAGTTTCCTTCGGGCATATCGAAAAACATGGAGAGCAGGTTTGAACCGGTTTCCGCAATTCCTTTCAGCCGGGAAGAACGGGGGATGAGTATCATCTCTCCGGCATGAAACGACCTGTTGTGGAACTGGTTGCAAGTTATGGTGAAATCACCTTTCAGGAAGAATAGAAGATAATTCTTACTTGTAGTGTCTTCCTCAAATTCTGTGTTCTTATCGAACTCAAGATACTTGAATCCGGTTTCAATCGTTGTCATGTAGTTTTGGCATGACAGGTGTTCTTCGATGTACAGCAATTCGCTTTTCATAAGTTTTGTTTCCATGGCAATACCTGTTTTGATTGTTTGGTCTGTTACCTATCTGTTTGTTTCACAATTGTTTCAGTATCTGTATTTTTAATGAATTATATATCAGAATATTATTTTCTGTTTTGTTTGCTATGATTCATTTTCTCATGATGCTGAAACGTTATATGGGTGCTTTATGTGATATAAATCATTGGTAATTAGGTTTTTATTGTTTGTATTCTTTTGTTTCATCTCTATTACGGAATAGAGATGCAAGAGAAGCAATAATAAATAATAAGACGACATGAAGAAATATCTATGTTTAATCGGAGTCTTGGGAATACTACTTTGTAATACGGGCAACTCTTACGCCCAAAAGGTTGCAGTAAAGACTAATTTGCTTTATGACGCTACTACTACAATGAACTTGGGGCTGGAAATAGGTTTGGGCAAGAAATGGTCTCTCGATTTATCTGGAAATTATAACCCTTGGAAGTTTGATGATGAAACGCGTCTGCGCCACTGGGGCGTACAGCCGGAACTTCGCTACTGGCTTTGTGAGAAATTCAACGGTCATTTTCTGGGTCTGCACGGACATTACGCCAAATACAATGTGGGTGGAATGTCATTTTTGAGTGATAACATGGAACGTCATCGTTATCAGGGACATTTGTGGGGCGGTGGAATATCCTATGGTTATCAGTGGTTGCTCGGTAGCCGCTGGAGTATGGAGGCTGTACTTGGAGTCGGATATGCGCGGCTGGATCATTCTAAATATCCCTGCGCCACATGCGGGAGCCTGCAGAAGAGCGAGAAGAAGAACTATTTCGGCCCAACAAAGGCTGCAATCAATATCATATACATTATAAAATAAGAGAACGATGAGGAAGAATTATATATTATATATGGTGATGGTGGCGTTTGCCACAGTCTCTGCCCGGGCGCAGGAAATAAGCATAGCAAACACCACCGCCCGGAAAGTGAGTGACGACAAGGTAGAAGTCTCTTTCCGTATGGATTGCAGCGGGTTACAGCTTTCCACCCGCCGGCAGCTTACCGTCACTCCGATCATCGTCAACTACGCGGATTCCGATTCCCTATCCGGCATGCCCCGTTCACTGGCACTTCCGTCCGTCCGCATTGCGGGCAAAAACCGCTACCGAATGAACGAACGTCGTAAAAAACTGTACGGCAGTATGACCGGTGAGACTCCTTATATGTTCCGCTTCAGCAAAAAGCGCCGCCCGATGATTGAGTACAGCGAGACGGTTCCCACGGAGAAATGGATGTCCGGGGCATGTGTCGAGGTACGCCGCGAATGGCAGGGATGTGCCGGATGTGGTGAGGTGCTGGCCGATGTCTTTCTGGCCGATGTTCCTCTATTCAAGGAAGAAAAAGATACGGTGGAACGTCCCCACCTGGAACTCATGGTGGCGGAAGCAGTAGAGAAACACCGTTCCTTCACTCGAAGCGCTTACCTGAACTTTAAGGCGGGACAGTCCGTATTGCTTGCCGACTACATGAACAACCCGTCCGAACTAGCGAGGATCTATTCTTCGATAGACTCTATCCGCAATGACGAAATCTACCGCATTGATGAAATCAGCATTGTGGGTTATTCTTCGCCCGAAGGCAGCTACGTGTCCAATGCGCGTCTTTCCGAACAGCGTGCCCGGGCATTGGAGCGCAACCTGAAACAGGCCTATAAACTGGACGACCGCACGCTCCGCTGCAGTTCGGTGGCGGAAAATTGGGAAGGGCTTGCCGCCTGGCTGGAAGAATACCGTCCTTCCTATATGCAACGGGTGCTCGACATTATCGAACAAACCCCCAATCCCGATGCCCGCGACGCGAAGATAAGGGCTATCGACGGCGGTAAAATCTACAATGCCCTGTTGAGCGAAGTATATCCCGGCCTGCGTCAGGTGAAATATACGGTCAACTATGTGATCATCCCCTTCACTGTGGAGCAGGGGCGTGAAATCATCCGTACGCGTCCCGACAAGATGAACCATAACGAAATGTACCGCGTGGCGGAAAGCTACGGCAAAGGCTCGGAAGAGTACTACCGGATTATCCGCATGATAGCGGAGCGCTTCCCCGACGACAGGATAGCTATCAACAACGCCGCTATCGTGGCATGGGAAATGGGGGATTACGGTGCGATGCGGATGTACCTGAAACGTTTGGAAGATTTGAAGGCTGAATGATACAACCTGAAACTTATATTTGGTAATTAACATTTTAGTATTAATTAAATTTTTAGAATTATGAAATTAGACAAGATCTTTACAGCGCTGTTTGTCGGTTTGGCGATGGCAGCATGTAGTAATGATGATGAGATGACGACAGGCGTACAAGACCAGTCTCCGGTAACAGGCGGAACGGCATATATGTCCGTATCCTTGAACATGCCGAAAAGCACAGGAGGCACTCGTACTTCGGGACTAGACCACGGTTCAACGGCTGAACAGAAAGTGGGCACGGTGCTGCTTGCGTTGTTCGATGCCAGCGACATCTGTGTGGGAACAAAAACATTGTCGGCTGGTGAATATCAGTTGACGGTGGGCGGTACTCCAGGTACTGTCGGATCAGCTATTCAGGTTCCTGCCACTACTAAAACAGTATTGGCGGTTATCAACCCGAATACCGATTTCCAGAATCGTTGTGTAGTTTCCGCCGGTTGGGCGGCAATTAACGCTGCCTTGGCAACGTCTGTAAAGGACGTGATTGGAACGGCAGAGGACAACTTTATGATGATTAATGCCGGCGATGCTACAACTCATAAAGCATTAATAGACGTTTCCGGATATATAAAGAAGGTTGGAGATGGTTATGTTGACGCTACTAATGCGAAGGTTGCTGCTGTAGCTGACCCTGCGGTTATTTACGTAGAACGCGTAGTGGCAAAGGTTTCTTTGGAAGAGGCTTCTGGCGGTGTAATGGTTATGGCTCCGGGTGCAACCTGTACGTTCGGTGATTGGGCATTGAATGTCACCAACAAGGATATGTTCCCTTTCTCTGAAATTGTGACACCTATCGGTAGCATGAGCGCCAATTATAGAAAAGACAATAACTACGCCGCAGGAGAGTTCAACAAGTCAAAATTCAATTATCTGACACTTGACAGTAACGGTGCTCTTCCAGCTGATTTCACCACCATGGGCGTAGATAAATACTGTCTGGAGAATACAATGGATGCTACCGAACAGAAAATGGCACAGACTACTTCTGCAGTGGTTTCCGCAGTGTACACTCCGGCTGGTTATACTGCAGGTAAGAGCTGGTTCCGCCTTCTGGGTACCAGTTACGAAGCATTGACTGATTTACAGGCTGTATATACAACAGCGAAGACTGCTGTTACCGACGGATCGGCATCAGATTTGCAAAAACAGCAGAAAACCCTTTGCGACGAGTTTTATGTACGTATAGCCGCTATGGCTACTGCCCAAAGTAAAACTTGGAATGCTTCCGATTTCGCTTCTCTTGATATTGATGAGATGGATGCTATCGTTAATGGCGGTGAGGCTTCCAAGCCTGCTGTAGTACCTGATCCTATTGATCCTGTTAATAACCCTGACATTGTACAAGACCTGGGTGTTGAGTATTTCAAAGAAGGAACCTGCTATTACAGCATCCTGATTCGTCACGACGACGCTGTTACCGGAACAATGGAACTGGGTAAGTACGGTGTGGTACGCAACAACTGGTATACCTTGACAATCAAAAGTGTTAAGCAACCGGGTACTCCGTGGATTCCTGATCCTACTAATCCTATTGACCCGACTGATCCGGGTGAAGACAATGACGAAGCCGAAGCATTCCTTGCAGTAGGTATCACTGTCAACTCGTGGACAACTTGGAGTCAGGGCGTAGATCTTTAATGAACTGAAAGTTGACTAGTAAAATTAGATAATGGAAGAAGGCGCTGATTAAGGCGTAGGGCATGAGGCAGTGCCTTCTTCTTTCTAATAACTTGCGACCTGCCGCATCATTAGCTTTGACCTGAAACTGATAACTTGACAACATGCTACTTACAACTTGGTAACATACAACCGGTAAGAACCTGCCTGCGGAGGCATACATCCGTGAGCGGCGACCACCTTTTGAGGACTGGTGGCTGTAAACACCGACAGGCTTCGGGCTTGTCCACTAAAATAGATTATCCGGAGAAAAACAAGGACTGTTTTTCCACACTATATATAAAAAGGTAAGAAAATAAATAAGAACCATTAATATGAAACAGATAATGAAAATAAAGGATATTGCCCGGAGGTTGGGATGCGGCATCTGCCTTGCACTGCTGCTGACGCACTTCTCCTGCGATTCCATTCATGAGACGTTGCCCGAATGTCGGCTGTATGTCGACTTCCGGTATGACTACAACATGGAGTTTGCCGACGTCTTCGCCGGTCGGGTAGACCGGATTGACGTATTCATATTCGATAAGGACGGCAAATTCATCCTGCAGAAAAACGAACAGGGCGAACGTCTCGCGGCAGGCAACTACCGGATGCCTCTGGATCTCCCTTTGGGAGAATACCGGATATCCGCTTGGGGAGGAATGAGTGACGATTTTGAAATGCCCCGTCTCGTAGTGGGGCAGTCCACACCGGAGGATCTGACCGTGAAGATGAATCGGGAAGCGACCTTGATATACGACAAGGAACTGCATCCCCTCTGGTACGGAGAACCGATAACGGTGAACTTTACCGGACGCGGGGAACAGACGGAAACCGTCCGTCTGGTGAAAGACACGAACAAATTCCGCTTCATCCTGCAAAACCTGGGCCCCGGCCTGGCACTGGATCCCGACGACTGCCTGTTTGAAATCCATGCGGACAACGGCCACTGCAACTGGGACAACAGCCTGCTGGCGGACGACGTCATCAGCTACCGGCCTTATTATCTGGCGGACGTGGACGACATTGGGCTCGTGGTGGAGATGAACACGATGCGTCTGCTGGAAAACAAGAAAGTCTATTTCATGCTCACACGCAAGTCCAACGGCGAGCGGCTATTTAAGGTTGACTTGATCCCCTACTTGCTGCTGACTAAAATGGAGGGACACAACATCCCCGCGCAGGAATACCTCGACCGGCAGAGCGAGTACGCGCTCGTGTTCTTCTATAATTCGGAACTGATCAGCTTCCTTGCCGCAAAGATTGTGATAAACGGCTGGACAATCTGGCTGAAGAACGAAGACCTTTAAGGGAATAAAGAAGAGGATATTGGGATTTTGATGTAATAAGTATATGTACATTTATGAGATATAAGGAAAAATATAATTGGTTGTTGTTACTGTCTGTAGCGATCTGCTGCTTTGCCTGCACGGCGGAACGTGAACCGACTGACGGCTACACGCTGGCAGGAACGAGGGCGGAAGTTCCGATGAGCGTGCATCTCGGCGTGCAGGGAGCAGCAACCGATCCCGAGCAAATCAATACGTCAGAGGCCGCTATCCGCCGGCTGCGTCTGTATGTGTTCGACGGCAATGTGCTGGACAAGATGTATTATTGGGACAACATCAACACAGTGGAGACTTATACTACTCCGACATTTATGGTAAAGGCCGGAACGGGTAAAAGTGTTTATGTTATTGTCAACGAACCAGAAGATGCGGATACTCGGGCACAGTTGGAAGCGGTGACTCATCCGGTTCACCTGCCGGAAATAAAATACAGTCTTTCTGCCATGGGGCTGGAGGGCAATGTACTAAGTAACGATGGGACTTATAGGTATAATTATCTGCCGATGTATGGAGAACGGGGTGGGGTGGATGCGTTGCCTTCCTCTACTGCTACCTCACCGCAGCGGTTGGAGATTAGCGTGGATCGTGCTGTGGCGAGAGTGGATGTGTATGTGCGGAAAGACTATAAAGACTATGCGAATGGAGTGACTGATGATTTTGTGTTAGAATTTATACGGACTTCTGACCACTTAGATACAGGGTTTATCTCTTCTCATTCTTTGCTGGAAGCAAATGAAGAGTCGCAGGGCTATGGTGATAAGTATTATGGGGAATCTATTCAGGAGACGGAAAAAAGAATGTACTCTTTTTATGTTCCCGAATTGGATTGTAGAGACAAGAAAGTGAAGATCACTTTAGAGTTTGTCATTAACGAATACACGGGAGAAGGAGGTATACGCAAGAAAGTTACTGTTGAATTAGGAGGAGGTGACGACACATCATCTCCTTTGGAAAAAATAGAGCGCAATCATGTATATAAACTCCATTGTTCTCTGACGAAATTAGCCCGATGGGAAAACACTTTGGAGATAGACGACTGGGAGTATAATCATTTGCAGGCGGTAGAAGTAACTCAAGATGTTCGGGTAACGAACTGTTACGTTGTTCGCCCGGGCGAGACTATTGACATTCCGTTGAAGAATATATATGCGGCATGGGCATGGGCGAGAGAACTAGGAGGCGGTATTCCGAAAGGACGACATATCGACGTGACATACGTATGGCAGGATGTCCCTTTTCAGACCGTAGCAGATAAAGCTATAATGGGTGGTGGTAAAGACAGAACCACTGATTATATCCGTGTGAAGGGAATAAACGAAGGTAATGCAGTTATTGCCTTGACGGTGGATGACGTTATTTACTGGAGCTGGCATATTTGGGTGACGGATTATGACCCGAACAAACTGGACGGATGGAAGTCCGTAAATGGCAGGATATGGATGGACAGGAATCTGGGAGCCATGTCCGGTGAATATACACCGGACGGGGCTGCAAGAGGACTGATATATCAATGGGGACGTAAAGACCCTTTCCCGGGGACAAAAGGCTTTGGGGATAATACGCCCAAACCGGTGTATGTGTACGATGCCGGTGGTAGTCCGGAAAAGTATATAGAGTATATAAGCAAACAAACTGATGGAATTAATTTGATGTATTCGCTGCAACATCCTGATCAAATTATATATGCATTGGACGAAAGTGAAGAGAGTGACTGGTATACAACAAATACACAAGAGTATGCGAATAATCAGCTGTGGAGTGCAGATAAGAAAACTATATTTGACCCGTGCCCGGCAGGGTGGCGCGTTCCCGACAATGAAGCGTTTGACCGGGACGGTGATGGTGTGACGGATCTCATTTACAACTATGACAATAGTGTATGGGGAATGTTTTCTACCAATAAAAGGATATATTTTCCATACACTCCCCGTTACAGGTCGGGCGCTTTCTTTCAAGAGAATCAGGATTATAATATCATGAATCTGTGGGGGTGCGCTTCACGTACACATCCGGGTGAGATCGCGGGATGTTTTGAGAGTGTATCATTAGTGCCCGGAGGAAATATTTCGCTTTCGCATAGCCGTCACAAGGCTGATGCTCTGCCTGTTCGTTGTATCAAAGAAAAATAAAAAAAGAAGTTGATAGTATGAAAAAATATCTGGCATTTATATTATTGTTTTTCGGCATAGGATGTATCTGTTCATGTACGGCTATTGACGAACTGGGAGATACTTCCTGTGTTCCCGAGGGAATGATAAGGGTGGAAGTTCCCCTAAGCATTGCTTCATCTGTGCAAACGACGGAAGGCGTGACAAGAGAAATAGAGGATCGGTGGGAGCCGATAGAAGATTTGGAAGTACAAATGTGGAGGAGAGATATGTACTCTAATTACTATACTGTAAGCTTGGATCCTTCTAATCTGACACCTGTTACTGGCGAGAACGGACAGAAACAATATATTCTCAAATTTGACATACCGGAGATTATTCTGCAGAGTGATGATGCTTTTCTGGATAAAACATTTCTGGTAGGAGTACGCGCTAATCTAAACTATTTTTCACCTTACGGCAGTATTAACCCAACTCCACCGGCTTCCAGTCCTGTCTATATGTCCGGTGAGGGAGAATGGCGATGGGATGGGGAAACATTTGTGCAGGATGCCCCAATACGCTTGTATCGTTCCATCTGCAAACTGCGGACTTTAGTACGTACAGTCGACAAGAGTGTGCTGGGAGACTGGGAAGTTTATCCGGAGCTAACAGAAGTCCAGTTGCTGGATGCTCCGCCTTATGCCCGTAAATTTCATCCTACAATAGCTTTGGTTTCGAATTGGAATTGGGACTATGTAGATCCTACAGTGTATGTAGATTATCCGTCAATGGTATTGCGGGATTTTCCCTCTGACCAGATTGTTGACATATACTTAGGTGAACATACAGTGGATAAGGAGCTCTTCCGCGTTTATGAACAATACTTTTTCGAGAACTATCTGGAAGATGTATCGAAATATAAGGCAGGGGTCAATATCACTTCCCTCAAGGTTAAGATACATTTGTTCAATAAAGAAACTGTGGAGAATAAAATTATAGAACGGGTGATTCCTATCAATGACTTCGGCTACGACTGGGGTAATGTGTCTGGGCATGATTGCCGGCTTATGAGAAACACAGCTTATCTATTGGATATACAAGTGCTCTCCCCAGAAGACATAGAAGTCAATCTCCACTTGCAAGACTGGTGGGCCGAAGAGACCGTTGATGGTGACATCCCGGGCGTAAGCTTCATGGTGGACAAGACGGAGGTGCCTGTGATTCCTTACGGTGTAACTGATCCTGCCCCCGCATTTGAGGTTGTTCCTGACGACCCGGCTTTTTTGGATATATCCCTTGTCGACAAGGATTACAAGTCTGTAGACCAGTCAAACGGCTTTGTCTTATGGTACAAACTACCGAAAGACGGAAGTCTGACGAAAGCCCCATCCGATAATCGCATAAGGATTAACGTTACAAATATGGGATTGCGAATGTTTTTTACCACTGTGAAGAATGGAAATCCGGGTGGATTCTTCCGGGTGACGTGCGGAAGGTCAACACGCTATATCCCTATCATAACCCCCAAATATGTTCGTACGGATGAAATGTTTAACAAGAGTATGACTTCCAACTGCTATATAGCGGAGAAAGAGGGAGGTTACAGGTTTGCCGGGACTGTCATGGGAAACGGGGCAGACGGCCTTCCGCCTGCAGTGCAGGCGTCAATGCTGCCATATAACGCGAACGGATATCTGATGGGCGCAACGCCCAGCCCGGTTATTGCTCCGAAGTCCGCCAAATTGCTTTGGCAGGATGTAGACGGACTGATTACCCAGGTGGGATTCGATACCAATACTACAAGCCGGGGAGATGTGGTGTTTTATGTCTCGGGTACAAAGGGACCGGGCAACGCGGTTATTTCTGTTTATGACAAGGCCGACCCGAATGACCCCGCTGCAAAGGTGCTTTGGAGCTGGCATATCTGGTGCGCGCCGCGTCCGGAGGAAATGTCTACCAGCGGTTCGGCGGCAGCTGACGACGACGGCAAACGTATCTATACATTTATGGACCGCAATCTCGGCGCCACCACTGCGGACGGGAGTAGCAATAAAGCAGAAGGACTGCTTTACAGGTACGGACGTAGTGTCCCCATGATACATTTCGCTAGTAAATGGGGTTCATATAAGCGGATTTACAATATTCTGGGTGAGGATATAACGAGCCTGATAGTTTGGGGAGAAGGACCGGGCGGTAACTATACGGGACGGAACTGGGACAATATTCTCTTTCCGTTGAACTACTATACGGCTGCCAGATCCAACCTCGAATCGGGTATGTGGGGGGAAGGTGCCGTAAGTGAGGTCGGCACCTTCAATGATAAAACAATTTACGACCCGTGTCCACCTGGATATAAGGTTCCTACCTACAGGGCTTTTGAGGCGTTGAATGAATTGTATTATAGCCAGAATAAATTCCGGCAGGAGAGTTCCGGAATCTATTTTACGGGCTTGAAGGGAGGAACGCTATGTTTCCCATGGGTGGATTATTTTTGGGGAGAACCGGGTACAGCAGGACAATGGTATGATACACGCGGCAAGTCTTTGACGTATTATTCGGCTACTATTGATGGGGTTTCCGATAATACTTATCCTGGTAGTATCTATACGTTTTACTATTTTTGGCAAAGCGATCCGGGATCTAACAGTATGCCCAGAGTGATAATAGATTCAACGACTCTTCTCCCTGTTCGCTGTGTCCGGGAGCGGGAGAAGGAATAACCTGTACGGATTGGGATATAACCAGTATGAATCAAACTATAAAGAGTTAAAAACAACCAAGAATAAGTCATTATGAATAACAAATTTATCTATACTTTATATTGTGCCGTTTGGTTGGTGTGCTGCAGCCTGATTGTGCAGGGCTGCACGGACGAAGAAAACGTCGGCGCTACTCCTGATGAGGGAACCCTGTTGCGACTCTCCATAGCGGACCTGGAAGAGGTGCAGGTACGGGGGCTGGCAGGAGAATCGTCCGCCGAATATAGGACACAATGTTACGACATATTCGTTTACCGGGGGACGGACTGGGAAGCGACTCCATACTATCATTCGCATAGGGAGAAGTATGAGGAATACGTGCCGGGGATGTATGGCGACGGTTCTTCTTCTCCTGTTATCGACCTGGGGATAGCACCGCAAGACGGCGACCGCATTTATGTGTTCATAAATTGTCAGTGGGTCGACTACGTTGACGGCAACACACCCGAAAATGTATTTTACGGGAGTGATAAACTAGCATTATCGAACGCACGTGTGGTACAGTTCCCTGGTTGTAAGGCTTTTAGTGGATACATCGATTGGAAAAACGGGCAGGATAATTTAATCCGCATGGAACGTCTGACAGCCAAGGTAAGGGTGAAGATAACTACACTGTACACTAACAAGACGTATGGAGGATTGATGATTTGCAATGCGCCGAATTATACATTGGCATCGAACAAGTACAACGGACTGGACTATGAGGAAACCGGCGAACTGATAGGAGTTCCGTTTAAGTGTGGACCGGAGATATCGTCCGGCTGGTACGATGAACAGCCGGGAGTGGATATACCGGAATACAGGTGTTCTGAACACACCGCCCTATCGGGAGGAAGGAGCCTTGACTCGAGAGTGTTCGACCCGCAGCGTATGGCCGTGATACTGGTGCTCAACGAAGAGCAAGACGGAAACCTAAAACGTTCTTACTATCGGTTAGACTTTATTGATGATCAGACCTTAGGGTACTATCGTGATGTCATACGCGGACATCGCTACACGTTCCTCATCACGAAAATCTATTCCGAAGGCTATGCTACCCTTGAAGAGGCAATATATATGCCGGCCAGTAATCTGGAATATACGGTTACGGTAAACAATGACTGGACGGAGAGTTTTGAATATAACGGGCAATGGCAGTTGAATATCGACCGGGAAGTTGCCGAATTGCTGCCGAACATTATGGATCCTGTTCCCGTTGCGAAGGTGGAACTACAGAATAACAATAAAGGCACAGCTGATTTTTCAAAATTAACAACCCGCCAGGTGAGTCTGGTTTCTCCGGATCTAGAAGTGCTGGATGAAGACGTTTTGGGTGCTCCCGTACCTATCCAGCTATGGTGTTACAACCCCACGACGGGGCAGACCGTGAAAGCACCCGGTAATGTGGCGGATGCCTCTATGCTGACAGGGACTTCGTGGGTGTTCTGCTGTACGACTGATGCGGATTTTGTTTTCGGTGGTGTTCTTGCGAGTTGTTGGCTGAAGATAGTCATGGGAAACATAGTGAAATATATTCGGATAGACTGTCTTTCGTTGAGCGATAGGTTTACGGAAGAGTTTACGGAACTGGATAAATCTGACGGAGGCACAGCTAACTGTTATATTGTCTCCCCTTTGGGTGGAACGTATTCGTTCAACGCTACCGTTATGGGAAATGGCGTCAAGGGAATTACGGTCGCAAATACTTTCCAGAGCGCGAAAGGCTCGGCCTACCTGACACCGGGCAATGTGGCGGATGTCACTATCGCCCCGCAGTCGGCGAAACTGCTTTGGCAGGACAAGAAGGGGTTGATTTCGCAGGTGGCCTACCACGATGGCAGGGTGGAGTTCATTGTTTCCGATAGCGGACAGGCGGGAAATGCCGTTATTGCGGTGTATGACAAACCCGACCCCAATGCCGCGGATGCGACGTTACTTTGGAGCTGGCATATCTGGTGCGCGCCGCGTCCTGTGGATATACCTGTGAAGCCGGAGGCAGGTGCGGAACTCGTAGCGGGAGAGAAATACATATTTATGGACCGCAATGTGGGTGCAGAGGATTCGAAGGAAGTGGGCATGCAGTATCAGTACGGACGCAAGGATCCGTTTATTGACTATGAGACTAATGGGCATGAATACATTTATGACCTTTTGGGGAAGGACGTGACGGCACTTCTCAAAACAGTACCTAATCCCCCCGAACAATATGAGAAAATTCGTTTTCCGCTGACATATTATGCTGGCATTTATTCTATGGACAGACCCTCTACGGGTAAAAGTAATGGATTGTGGGGGACTGATAGACCAGCTTACAAGGATGTGATTTCTGATGATGTGAAGACTATTTATGACCCATGTCCGCCCGGTTATAAAGTACCGGATATGCGTCCATATAAAGTTGTAAGGGATAAGTTCTTTCTAACCGGGAAGTTTGATTTTAAAGTTTCTGATTCTTATGTAAGTTTTGTTAGTTTTCAAACTTCTCCAAGAACACTGTATTTTCCTAATGGAGGTAGATACTATGTGGGAGAACGTGGTGGCTCTATACTTTATGCCTGGACTACTGGTGTAGTTACCCCTAATGAAAGCCATATAGTTTTTACGTGTACTTATAATGATTCCAAGAAGGAATTTGACGTATGCAATATGAATGCAGGAATAGTTGATGAGAGCTTTACACAAGTCCGTTGCATAAGTGAATGATAAAATGACAAACATCTGTAAACGATATAACTGACTATAAAAACAAAGAAAGAAAAAATGAACAAAACGGAATTAATTAAAGAGGTGGCTCTTAAAGGAAAACTAAGTTTCAGAGAAGCCGGGTATGCGTTGGACGTAATTATCGACACGATTACGGAAACAATGCAAAAAGGAGAAAATATCACGTTAGTGGGATTCGGCAGCTTTGTCATTCAGGAACGGAAAGAACGAAACGGTCATAATCCGTCAACAGGCGGCTCAATGGTGATTCCCGCCAAACGCCAGGTGAAATTTCGTCCGGGAAGCAAAATGAGACTGGGATAAGAAGTAAAATGGGGCTGAAATAAAAGGTTGTCCCGGATTTGAACAAAAAGAATGAAAACGGATTTGTCATACGGATTGTATTTGCTGGCGGATGTACTGTTAAAGGGAATCTATCTACTGGCGTTTGTGATGTGTTTGCTGGTGGCTATGCCATTTTCATTCATTTTATATGTTTCTTCGGCGGCGTTTCGCAGATATGTGGGATAGTGGAACGTACCGGTATCAGATTTTTATAAAACTAGAAAAAAGTATGAAAAAGAAAATTCTTACAGTTGCATTGGTATTATCATCAGTCTGTGCCATGGCACAGCAAAAGGAAAATCGTGACACGGACGGAAGTATTCTCCGTGGCCCGTATGAAACGAATAGTTTCTGGAGTAACTGGTATATTGGTGTAGGCGGTGGAATCAATATCTATGAAGGCGAATTGGATAACAAGACATCGGTAGGCAACCGTATTGCTCCCGCATTAGATGTTTCGTTGGGTAAATGGATTACTCCTTCTTACGGAGTCCGTCTGCAATATTCGGGTCTGAAAGCCAAGGGGCTGACGGATGCAAGCGGGATGTATGCCAAAGGGGCGCATCGCGGTTATTACAAGGAAGAGTTTAATGTATCCAATCTCCATGCGGACTTTATGTGGAACTGGTCGAACGGTTTCCTCGGATTCAATGAGAAACGTGTGTGGAATGTGATTCCGTTTGTCGATTTCGGCTGGGCACGTTCGTGGGGAAACAGCACGCATGATAATGAAATTGCCGCCAACATCGGTATTTTGAATACGTTCCGCCTGGGCAAGCGTCTGGACCTGACTTTGGAAGGACGGCAGATGCTAGTGAAAGAGTGTTTTGACGGAACGGTAGGCGGCAGCAAAGGTGAAGGAATGAGTTCGGTGACACTGGGTCTAAGCGTGAAGTTGGGCAAGACCCGTTTCAATCGTGTCGAGAAAGTGGCTCCGGCAGATTATTCATCTTATAATGAACGTATCAACGCGCTTCGCGCCAAGAATCATGATTTGAGTACCGAAGCACAGCGCCTTGCCGCCGAACTGGAAGCTGCCAGAAATCGGAAACCGGAAGTGGTGAATGAATCGAAAGTGACTGCTTCGCCGGTAGCCCTGTTCTTCCATATCGGCAAAGCTACCCTGGACAAGAAGGAACTTACCAATCTTGAGTTTTATGTGAACAACGCCATCAAGGCGGATAAGAACAAGACTTTCACGCTGATTGGTTCGGCGGACAGCGCTACGGGTAGCAAGGAACTGAACCAACGTTTGAGTGAACAACGTATGGAATATGTGTACAATTTATTAGTCGAAAAGTATAAAATTTCCCCTGAACGTCTCGTGAAGAAAGCGGAGGGCGATACGAACAACCGTTTTAGTGAACCTGAATTGAACCGCGTCGTAATCGTCGAATAATAGTTTTATTTCATTTCAAGGTATTTCAGGTAACATTGCGGGGCTGTCTCGTTTTCTTCTATGTCGGGACTGAAAGCGCTTTGTCGTTACAAGGTGGGCTTGTTGGCCGGTAGTTGGATGGTCTTTTGCAATGTTGCTTTTTTGAATGAAGAGGAGGATATGATAATATATAATAGTCTGTTGGCGAAAACTTTTCTGAACAGGAAGAAAAGGCATTATTTTATGATTTTCGGTTGTTGTTTCACCCGGTTCAAATATTTGGAAGGGTGGGAGGAGATGGAACTTCAGATTCATGCGCGGCAGTATACGGAATGTTTCTTCTTGGCATTATTGCCTGCATTGGTGCTATCCGTCTGGCTTTCGTGGTGGTGGATGTTGCTTGCGTTCATGAGTTATCATCTGCTTTACTGGCTGGAGAGGTGGTTCGGACACCATTCTTCATTTGACTGGGAAGCGTTGGAGCATTGTAGCGATGCGCTTTATTTGAGAAAGCGGAAATCTCGTGCTTGGATGAAATGGTATGGGAAGAAGTCGTTGCCGCCTTCGGAATGGGAGGATGATTAGAGAGAATAGTATATCTTATACGAGTAGAAAAAGTAGATTATGAAAACGAAATTTATAGCTGAAATGGTGGGCACTATGGTGCTTGTCTTAATGGGATGCGGCGCTGCTGTATTGAATGGCGGCGCGACATCGGTAGCCGCGGTGTTGACGATTGCTTTCGCGTTCGGTTTGTCGGTGGTGGCAATGGCGTACACAATCGGTCCTGTTTCGGGCTGTCATATCAATCCGGCCATCACTATTGGTGTCTGGCTGAATGGCGGACTGTCGGTAATGGAAGCCGGTGTGTATATCGTAGCGCAAGTGACGGGCGGAATACTTGGCTCTGCATTGCTGTGGTTGATTACCGGCACAATGGGGATGGAAGGTACGGGAGCCAACGGTTTTGAAGAACCGTATCTGCTGGCTGCATTTGTTGCCGAGGCGGTGTTTACGTTCATCTTTGTGCTGACTGTGCTGGGCACTACCGACCGGGATAATAGCAGTCCTCATTTTGCCGGGCTGGCTATCGGATTGACTTTGGTTCTGGTGCATATTGTGTGTATTCCCGTTACGGGGACATCGGTTAATCCTGCCCGTAGCATTGGTCCGGCATTGTTTGCCGGAGTGGAGGCTATCAGCCAGCTTTGGTTGTTTATTGTGGCTCCGATTGTCGGTGCGGTGGTAGCAGTGCCTGTCTGGAAAACAATAAAAGGAAATTAATTGTTTCATTTCATGTTTTTGTGAGAATAGAAAAAGATGTAGGTTTTCCCCATATAGTATAATAAATGAGTTTAATGGCCTATATCCTTTATGTCGCTGTGAAGCGCCTCATTTCCCCAAGGGAATCCGTGCCCCTGCCATTTTTCTTTTTATAATAGTAGCATAGGAAAAATGGAATCATGGGTTCTACGCTGCCTGTGAAGGTCGCTCTATTGTTTGTTTTGTTTGTGTGGTGCATCTTTTTCCCGGTGGGGAAGAAGGTGCACTCTTTTTGTATAATGTATTAATGGTCGGAAGTATTACATACGTCCATAGGCTTCCCAATATGGCATTAAAGCCTCTTGCAGCCAATGTGCCACCTCGGAGAATGAAAGGCTATTTTTGATAGTTGCCTTTTTTAGAAATGTTGACCATCGTAACTGCATCTGCGTATGGTTGGGAAAGTCTTTCCTGAAGAACATCGTATCTGCATTATAAAGAGTATGACGATTCTCGAAAGTGCGGTTGATAGCATCCTGTAATATGGTATTGTCATATTTGAATGATGTGAGCAGGTGGTAGATGTCATAATAGTCTTTCATCCGGCTGCTTTGGTCAGCTAAGTCTATGATGGCGTGCATCTTCTCCGCAATTACGGTTTCAGTGGAATAGGCAAGAATGTTTGCTTCTGGCAGTTCTTCCAATAACAATGGGTAATCTAATGATACAGGATGTGGTGTTACCACATCTCCAAAACCAATGTCCATTGTCAGCACTTGGGCAATGGTGTCCATTGTCGCCGGAATACTTAGACGGATACCGTGGTAGTCTTTGAACTCGGTGATGTTCTGTGCTGCAAGCTTGTCGGCAGCAAACCTTACTCCGTCTTCCTCACACTCTACAGCGCATATTTCACGGAACGCCTCGGCGATGCGTTCGCCATCATTGCTGATATGCGTGCCAAGAAAATCAATATCCAATGTCGGACGTGCAGCAAAGTGTTCGTATGCATACATCAGTGCTCCACCTTTCAGGTAGAAGTTCTCACGGTAATGAGTTTGTGAGATACGGTACAATAGGCGTTCCTGAAAATATCTGGTCAGAATGGTCTGGTAGAACACATCCTTCTGCTTGGCTACATTGAGCAGCTTTGCCCGGATGGACTTTCCAGGATTTTTGATTTCACTCATAGTTTTATTGCAATATACTGTTCGAGGATTCGTTTTACTCTTAGTTTGTCGGCATAATCCATCAGCAGGGATAGATTTCTGTCTGGCTGGGAAATGTAGTTATTCACCACTTCGGAACAAACATCCATGCCTATCTTGTTGCGGTACTTCACTGCATCGCACACGCATCGCTCTTTATTATATATATGTATGTGGTAACCGCTTACAACCAGTTCCTCGACACCTATGTCAAACATCGTGTCTGTGATATGATGGAGCTCTATCTTGGGAAATGTTGGAAGCGTGATTTTGCGACCTCTTTTTACCGCCACATGGTATGCCTGAGGCAATGAGGTGGTGAGCCCATGCACATTCCATGCGGAGAAAAGGCACAGCACACCGCCTGGAATGATGGCTTCCACATCTATCATCGTGTCCGCCAACTGCTCGGCTGTGGCATATACGCCCCGTTTGATGCGTACCGCGTCTCCGTCACGCACACTGTCCAGCAGCTTATAATAGGCTGTCCGACCTTCTTCCTTTACCATACTAGAGGAAGTAAAACTGTTATTATATCTCTTGCTTTCCATGCCTATACTCTTTATTTTAGTACAAATATACCACATTTATTCGTGATTGTAGTGCGTTTGTACAGGGAAATGCTTATTTACCATGAAATATTAACATATATCAGACAATCTTGCCCGAATCATCTCGCAACAATCTCGGCAATTCTTGGTTTTCATTGCTTTCGATATACCGGCATAATTGCAGTTTGCTCTCTTTCAATATACGGTATCTGGCTATTGACAGCCTTGAGCGCCTAAAACTTTCCATGCTTTTTAGTATGGTATTTATTAGTTTGAATATATTTGTTTGTTTATTATTCTCCCCCGGCTATCGGTTTTGTCGCTTTTTCCTTGCTTTTTGTCGTTTATTTAGTTCCTTTATGTCGGTTGCGTATGTCTGAAATGCTTTTTAGTACTTTTCTGATGAGGCTATTAGGTGTCGTTTCATCTCCGTGGAAGATGCTGCATCTTTGCATCGTTAACGTTAGCGAAGTGATAATTAAAACAGTATTTATTTAAAAAAGAAAAGTAGTATGGCTATTAGATTTAGAAGGGTGTCTCGCCTGTGTGACCCTACAAATAAAGAAGCAGGAAAGAAAGTGTATCCGGTGATTTCTTATCAGTATGATACGAGTGCAACGTTGGATGAGTTTGCAAAGGAGATTGCGTCTGCTTCCGGTGTCAGCGAGGGTGAAACGATTAGTGTATTGAAAGATTTCCGTACGTTATTGAGAAAGACATTGCTGGGTGGCCGTTCGGTGAATATCGCCGGTCTGGGATATTTTTACCTTTCTGCCCAAAGCAAAGGGACGGAGAAGGCGGAAGATTTTACGATCGCTAATATTTCAGGGCTTCGTATCTGTTTTCGTGCTAACTCGGACATTCGTCTGTTTACCGGGACGACTACCCGTTCGGATGGATTGAAGTTCAAGGATTTGGATCATATTAATGATTCGGGTAGTGTTGGTGACGGTTCGGATGATGGGGGTGAAACTCCGGATCCGGATGGTGGTTCGGGTGGTAATGGTGAAGCACCAGACCCAGCTGCTTGATTCATGAGCCGTTGAGAACTGTCTGGTTTGTATGGAATGGGGCTTCGGCCTCATTCTTTCTTTATAACTACGTAAAAATATAAATATGCAAATAACTACAATCCTTGCTTTTATTACCGCTATGGGTGGTTTGGAAGCTGTGAAATGGTTAGTGAGGTATATCACTTGCCGCAAGACGGATGCACGAAAAGAGGAAGCATCCGTGAACAGTATGGAAGAAGAAAATCGCCGTAAAAAGGTGGACTGGTTGGAAGAACGGCTGACTCAACGTGACGAGAAGATAGACGGGCTTTATATTGAACTTCGCAAGGAGCAGGAAGAGAAGATTGACTGGATACATAAATGTCATGAAGTGGAGTTGATACAGAAGGAGTCGGAAGTGAAGAAGTGTGAGATTAGAGGGTGTGTGAAGCGTATGCCACCTTCGGATTATTAACTGGTGCGTTTGAACTAATAATGAATTATCATGAGAAATATAGATTCTATCATAGTACATTGTTCGGCTACGAAAGCCGGGCAGGATTTTACTGCCACAGATATTGACCGTTGGCACCGGGAACGTGGGTTCAACGGTATCGGGTATCACTATGTGATCCGTTTGGATGGGAAATTGGAAAAGGGGCGGGATGTGGCTTTGCCCGGTGCTCATTGTAAAGGTTGGAATGAGCAGAGTATCGCGATATGTTATATCGGTGGATTGGATGGGAACGGGCGTCCGGCAGATACCCGGACGAATGCTCAAAAACGGGTGCTTTATCAGATTATTATGGATTTGCAGCGGGAATATAATATTCTCCAAGTGTTGGGACATCGGGATACTTCACCGGATTTGAATGGTGACGGAGTGATTGAACCTTATGAATATGTGAAGGCTTGTCCCTGTTTTGATATGAAGGAGTTTTTGAGGAGTGGGAGGGAGTTACTGTTTGTATTGGTGGTGGCTTTGGTTGTGCCTGTATTGCTGTCGGGATGTAGGAGTAAGAAAGAGGTGATAAACAGGGAGAGTGAAGTTAGGGTTGATTCAAGTTTAAATAGTAGCTCCGGGAAAAGTCTTGTTAAAAATAAGGTTGCTTCAGAAAAGGATTTGGAGGTGGTGGAGGAGCATATCGAGCAGGTGTTGTTTGTATTTCCTGTGGATACGCTTAGATTGAAGGCTGGGATGGTGGTGAAGACTGTGGTGGATAGGAAAAACGTTAATGAGAAACAACTTCTTCAAGAAGTGAATTCACAGTCTGTGAGCTTATCGGATATGAGCGCTAAGACAGAGATTCATAAAACGGGAGTTGAGAAAACTACTAATAGGACAACCGGAAGTGGGTATTGGTACGGAATTATTTTGCTGGTTCTGGTTCTTGTGTGTTGGATTTGCAAAGTGAAGAGGAAGTGAGATGTTGTTTGTCTGGTACAAAGTTAGTTTTGATGAAAAATGGAGTCATGGTAGTGCTGTCTGTGAAACTGTGTACTTTTTTGTGGAGTTTGTATGTGTATTCCCATGGAAATGCGTATCTTTGAATAATCAAAATAGAGGAAAAATCATGGACGGGATATTACGTAAACTTCCTATTGGAATACAGACTTTTGCAGAGATTCGTGAAGAAAATTATCTCTATGTAGATAAGACTGCTTTTGTGTGGCGAATAGCTAACACAGGTAAACCTTATTTCTTGAGCCGCCCTCGCCGTTTCGGCAAGAGTCTTCTTCTTTCTACTTTTGAAGCTTATTTCGAAGGTAAGAAAGAATTATTTGAAGGGTTGACCATAGCTGATATGGAAAAGGAATGGAAGACATATCCGGTATTTCATTTGGATTTAAACGCGGAAAAATATGATTCTCCCCAGGCTTTAGTCGAAATTCTTAGCAGGCAGTTGACGCAATGGGAACTGAAATATGGCAAAGGGGAGGATGAGGAAACTCTCTCCGGACGTTTTGCGGGTGTAATTCGCCGAGCCTGTGAACAGTCTGGTCGTGGAGTCGTAGTCTTGGTGGATGAATATGATAAACCTTTGTTGCAGGCATTGGGTGATGACGCTTTGCTTGATGACTATCGTAAGACATTGAAGGCCTTCTATGGTGTACTGAAAAGTTCTGACCGTTATCTTCGTTTTGTTTTCCTTACCGGTGTGACTAAGTTTGCGCAAGTCAGTGTGTTCAGTGATTTGAATCAACTGAATGATATCAGTATGAAGCCGCAGTATGCCACGATTTGTGGTATTACACGACAAGAATTGGAGGATACTTTTATTCCTGAACTGAATCGATTGGCAGAAACAAATGAACTGACTTATGAAGAAACATTAAATAAGATGACGGCTTTATATGACGGTTATCATTTTTGTGAGTTTGCGGAAGGAGTATTCAATCCATTCAGTGTGCTTAACGTTTTTGACGGGTATAAGTTTAGTAATTATTGGTTCCAAACCGGTACTCCTACTTTTTTAGTCGAACTGCTTAAAAAGAGTGAGTATGATTTGCGTACGTTGATTGATGGGGTAGAAGCCAATGCTTCTTCGTTTATGGAATATAGGGTAGATGCTAATAATCCGATTCCGTTGATTTATCAGAGTGGCTATTTGACTATAAAGGGGTATGACAAGCGTTTTGGAAACTACCTGCTGAAATTTCCCAATGATGAAGTACGATATGGATTTATGGATTTTTTGGTTCCTTATTACACATCAGTGGTAGATGATGAACGGGGCTTTTATCTAGGTAAATTTGTACGTGAATTGGAGAGTGGTGATGTTGACGCTTTTCTTACCCGCTTACAAGCTTTCTTCGCAGATTTCCCTTATGAACTGAATGAAAAGACCGAACGACATTATCAAGTTGTATTTTACTTAGTATTCAAATTGATGGGACAATTTACCGGAGCAGAGGTTCGTAGTGCCCGCGGACGGGCGGATGCAGTGGTGAAAACTCCGAAGTATATTTATGTATTTGAATTTAAACTGAATGGTACTGCCGAACAGGCTTTGCAGCAGATTGATGAAAAAGGCTATCTGATACCTTATCAGGTAGACGGGCGTGAGTTGGTTAAAGTTGGAGTGGAGTTCAGTGCAGAAAAAAGGAATATAGACCGGTGGTTGTATTAGCTCGATAACCATGTTGTTAAAGGAGTTACAGAGCCGTTTGAGATTGTTCAAGCGGCTCTTGTTTTGCGGGTAGTTCTTTTAATTTTCGATGTTATATTCTATTACAGGAATCGACAACTGGGTGAAGAAACAGAATAAGTCAAAGTTAGCTTGTGCATAGCCCTTGTGGCTGCCACATA
The DNA here is from genome assembly GCF_025147085.1 of Bacteroides sp. D2. Classification (NCBI taxonomy): domain Bacteria; kingdom Pseudomonadati; phylum Bacteroidota; class Bacteroidia; order Bacteroidales; family Bacteroidaceae; genus Bacteroides; species Bacteroides sp. D2. Next base: position 2,609,473 of record NZ_CP102261.1, read on the forward strand.
AAGCATACTTTTATCAATATTGGAATGATAGTTCTTATCATCTGTTTGCGGAATGATTACTTCGTCAAATTCCAGTCCTTTCGCCATATGGGCGGAAGTGATGATAATCCCTTTTACATAAGCAGAACTTTGATTGGACAAAAGTGAGATGTCGTTTGCATATATCTGGAGCTTTTGAACAAGTTCTTTTGCTTGGGATTCTGTTTTGCAGATAATCCCTAATGAGGTATAATGGGAGTTCCTGAAGGAGTTTACTAAATCCGCAATACCTTGGATCTCTTCTTCTGTATTTTTGAATGGAAGAATCTTGGGGTGTTCCCCATGTCTCATAATCGGTTCTAATTCATTGTTCGGTTGAATTTTTTGTGCAAAACTGGTGATCTCAAAAGTAGAACGATAGCTTTTGCAAAGTTTCATTATTTCTCCTGTTGCAAATGCTTTCTGAATCATATCGGCAGTGGAAGATCCATAAGGATTGACGGATTGTGAAGCGTCTCCAAGAATTGTTTTTCGACACGGATAAAGTTTTTGAATCACTTTGTATTGTATGGGAGAATAGTCTTGCATTTCGTCTATCAGAAGGTGTTTGACGTAAGATTGGGCGTTATTCCCATTTAATGCGATATGCAGATAAGCCAAAGGGGCTAAGTCCGCATACTCTAGTATGCGGTTTTTGCGTGTCTTGAACATCTCCGGTTTTCCGATCCACTCAAAAAAGTCTTTATAGATTTGGAGATCGTTATTTCCCGCGAACATCTTTTTTATCTCTTTCTTTAGTTGGTTTTTCTCCGGAGTGCTAACTGTGAGATTATATTGTAGTTGCATCATTTCCAGAATGTAATCTGTCATAGTCTCAAATCGTTGACGTATGGGATAGCGGTGGAATCGTTTGAACTGTTCGTTAATAAATTCGGCAGGAATAGTGATGTATTTGGTGAGTTTTACGTCTGTTGCTTTGAAATAGTTGTTTTCCATGTAAAGGATGAATTTGTCAAGTAGTGATATAAACTCGAAGGAGGCTTTGTATTGAATCCGTTCGATAAAGTCGGGTGTCGGGTTTTCTAATAGTTCCGTCACTTGGTCGAAGAAATTCTGGTGTTTATATTTGTTGTCAATTACGTCCGACAGAATTTGCTCCATGCTGGTTTCGGGAACGGTCTCTTCGCCAAGTTCCGGAAGTACATTAGAAATGTAATCGGCAAATACTTTATTGGGGGAGATGATTAATATGTCTTTGGAAGAAATCTGTCCTTTCTGTGCATAAAGTAGGTAGGCAATACGATGGAGCGCGATAGAGGTTTTTCCTGAACCGGCAACACCTTGTATAATAAGTACAGAAGCGTTTTCATTGCGGATGATCTGATTCTGTTCCCTCTGAATTGTCGTGACGATATTTTTCATTTTATTGTCGGCATTGGAACATAGTTCTTTTTGCAGAATATCGTCATGAACAGTTACGGAACTTTCAATCATATACTCCATTTTTCCTTTGCGAATACGATATTGGCGTTTGAGTGAGATCGCTCCGTTAATTTTGCCTGCCGGAGAGGAGTAGAACGCCTCGCCTAATTCATGATCGTAGAACATGCTTGAAATAGGAGCTCGCCAATCGTAAATCAGATTCTTTTTTTGATTGAGGTCATAGAAAGTATGTATTCCTATATAGATCGGACTAACTTGGCTTTTGTCTTTCTTTTCCTGAAAGTCGATTCGTCCGAAATAGGGGATATCCAGTATTTTGCTTAGTCGCCTGCGTTTGTCAATTACATTTTCACCTAATGCAAAATGATTTAATATGCTTTCGCGCATGGAACGGATTTCGTGCGGATCGATATCTTTGTTCGACCATAGATAATCTTTGTACTCCTGCAGGGTGTCTATATACTCTTTGACGGAAGTACTGGTGGTGTTGATCGTATCATGGATAGTGGTTATGACTTGCTGTAAATACTCTTTTTCCTGTTTCTCTGTTTGATTGAATATCATAATCTCTTTTTAGTTGTATGGTGAAGAATTGAATTTGCGGACAAAGTTAGCTCAACCCATCAAGGGATTAAATAGTTATTTATAGCTATATATGTATCCTTTTTCGTATTTTTGCATACTTACTTAATAAGGATAAAGATGAATATTCTTGAATTGGCAAAACGTAACCAGCAGAAAGCTTGGGAGATTATAGAGGATACCCGTATTGTTCGGATATGGGAGGGGATTGGTGCCAAAGTGAATCTGGTAGGTTCGTTGCGTACAGGATTATTGGTGAAACATCGGGATATTGATTTTCATATTTATACTTCTCCTTTGGATTTGTCTGCCAGCTTTCGGGCGATGGCTGAATTGGCGGAAAATACGTCCGTAAAGAAGATTGAATATACGAATTTATTACATACAGCAGAAGCGTGTATAGAGTGGCATGCATGGTATCAGGATATGGAAGGAGAACTCTGGCAAATGGATATGATTCATATCCAAGAAGGCTCTCGTTATGATGGCTATTTTGAAAGGGCGGCCGAACGCATTTCTGCGGTATTGACAGATGAAATGAGACTGGCTATCCTGAAATTAAAATACGAAACGCCTGATACGGAAAAGATTATGGGAGTGGAGTATTATCAAGCTGTGATTCAGGATGGTGTACGTAGTTATCCGGAATTTGAGGAATGGAGAAGATTGCATCCGGCGGTGGGTGTGGTGGAATGGATGCCTTAGACAGACTGGTAGCTTCGGGAAGAGTGCGTATGGGTTAATTAACTTAGTAGTCCGGTTTCCTGTCCCAAGCGAATGGCTTCGATGGAATTTTGCACACCTAATTTGCGTAACAGATTCTGCCGGTGAATATTGACAGTGTGAATACTGATACATAGCTTGTCTGCAATCTCTTTACTTAACAACCCTTTTTGAATAAGCCGTAATATCTCTATTTCCCGATTAGTGAGGTTGAGCGAAGAAGGCATTAGCAAAGAGGAAGGAGAGAAGAATTCCCCGTTCTTCAGATTTAGGACAGTGCAGTCTACTGTTTCGGAATGTTTTTGGTCGGGTGAAATATCCATATTGCCTATTACGAGCCATGCTTTGCCGTTACGGTCTTGTTCCAAAACTTGATGTCGGCTAGTGACACGTATATATTGCTGCCTGGCATTGAGTATACGGAAACTGTAAATGTTGGAATAGTCGTTTCGCTGTTCGAGAGGCAGACTGTAAATGAACTGGCTTAACGTGACCTGTAATGCTGCCAGTTGCGCACGGTCGTCCGGATGAATACGTGATTCTAAATAATCTCCCTGCTTTTCCAAAGTTTCTATCTTGTGACTGTCATACCCCAGTAAATCAACGAAATTCGAGGATGCATACGTGTAATTGCATTTGTAAACATCGACAACAAATGTGCAGTTGTGACAGATTTTTGAAAGTTGGTGAAGTATGGATTTATCCCGTTCCCACACAGCGTAATCAATATCGGTAGCAGACAAGCATTGCTTTGCCCACATTTCTTCCCGAGTGATATTGTTTGATTTATTCATAGCGAATGTTTTTGGGTACTGATAATCTGTTTTGAGAAATCGTTTATTTACCAATCAATTTCTTCTATTCCCTTGCTATGCAAGAAAGCATTGGCTTTACTGAAGTGTTTACAACCGAAGAAACCATATTCGGCAGAGCGGGGAGAGGGATGAACAGTGGTTAGTACCAGATGTTTGTTGGTATCTATCAAAGATCGTTTCTCTTTCGCATAACTTCCCCAAAGCATAAATATCAAATTCTCCCGTTTTTCACTTAGTTTCCTGATAACTGCGTCTGTGAAGATTTCCCAACCCATATTTCGATGAGAACCGGTTTCGTGCGCACGTACAGTAAGAACAGAGTTTAGCGGGAATACACCTTGAGCTACCCAACGATCCAAATTACCAGAAGTTGGAATTGGCTTTCCCAAATCTTGGTGTATTTCTTTGAAGATGTTGCTTAGTGAACCTGGGATAGCTACTCCATCAGGCACAGAAAAACAGACTCCATAATATTGTCCGGGATTGGGATAGGGGTCTTGTCCAAGGATAACTACTTTTACCTTTTCGAAGGGACAGGAATTGAATATATGAAAAATCTGATGTCCGAGAGGGAGGACGTGTGCCCGTTTGTATTCATCTTTGACGAATGTAACCAACTTTTCGAAGTATGGTTTGTCAAATTCTTCTTGTAATTGTTGTTTCCAACTTGGTTCTATTCTGACATCCATAAAGTGGGACTTGATAATTTATGTAATGGCAAAAGTAGATATATTACAAGAGAATATCAAGAATGATAGGCAAAATTGTGTATCTCGCCGATTTAGGATGAATTGTGTGCTAATAAATGATAATTATCGTCTTTCTTCCGAAAAAGAACGGGTATAAATGTATTATTCTGATTTATTGTGTTACCTTTGTACCAAGAGTTTGAGTTACGAATCATTATCGTATAGTTCTTCTTTATAATATTTTATTAGCAAGCAGTCCTTGTCTTTAATTATCCTCCTCACTCCAAATTAGTATTTATTTTAATAAAATTTTAAATGAACATTTACATTTCAGGTTTAAGCTATGGCACTAATGATGCTGACTTAACAAATTTATTTGCAGAGTTTGGAGAAGTTTCTTCAGCTAAAGTAATTTTTGACAGAGAAACTGGTAGATCCAGAGGATTTGCTTTCGTAGAAATGCCGAATGATACAGAAGGACAAAAAGCAATTGACGAACTGAATGGAGTTGAATACGACCAGAAAGTTATTTCAGTAAGCGTGGCACGTCCTCGTACTGAAAGACCGTCTAACGGTGGTGGCCGTGGTGGTTATAATAACTCTAGAAGATATTAATATCCGAATAAAAGCAGAAGATAATATCTTCTGCTTTTATTTAATAAGTTATTTCCGTTTCATGATTCAACGGAGGAATCTTCTGATTGACACAGGGGAAGACAAAAAATCATATTACATTTAAGTTCTGCTAATTCTGGCTCTTTTTCTGTGCAATATCAGGAATATCTACTCCTGCACTTTCCATTCTGAAAATAGATTTATTAGACTTTTTTGTAATACACAATACTCTTGAAGAAGTCAGGAGTAAAGGTTTAATAAATTACACCCAACAAGGCAAATAGTCAATGACAGGGCCAATCTTGAGCGCTTGAATAAAGTGTGCTCACACTGTTTATCTTGTTCAATTGCTCTAAAGCAAAATAAAACATATGAAATCATTCTTTATAGGAAATATTGAGATAAAAACACCTGTAATACAAGGTGGAATGGGAGTAGGTATCTCGCTCTCGGGTTTGGCTTCGGCAGTAGCAAACGAAGGAGGAGTAGGCGTTATATCATGCGCAGGTTTAGGTTTGTTATACCCCAAAGGGAAAGGTACTTATCCTGAAAAATGTATTAACGGGCTGAAAGAGGAAATCCGGAAAGCACGTGCGAAAACAAAAGGTATTATTGGCGTAAACGTCATGGTTGCTTTATCGAATTATGCGGATATGGTGCGCACCGCAATCGAGGAAAAGATTGATGTGGTATTTTCCGGTGCCGGGCTTCCACTCGACCTGCCTTCATATCTGACTCCGGAGAGTACAACCAAGCTAGTGCCTATTGTATCTTCTTCACGAGCAGCCAAAATCATCTGCGATAAATGGCAGAAGAACTATAATTATCTGCCCGATGCAATCGTGGTGGAGGGGCCTAAAGCCGGTGGACATTTAGGATTCAAAAAAGAACAATTACAGGATCAGCATTATGCTTTGGAAGCTTTGATTCCGGAAGTGGTAATGATTGCATCCAGCTATAAAGAACAGAAACAGATTCCGGTGATTGCCGCCGGCGGCATTTCGACAGGTGAAGATATTGCACATTTTATGGAACTGGGAGCTGCAGGGGTACAAATGGGAAGTATATTTGTTACCACCCAGGAATGTGACGCGTCCGAGACGTTCAAGGAAGTATATATTCACTCCAAGTCCGAAGATGTTCTTATTATTGAAAGTCCTGTGGGAATGCCAGGACGAGCTATTGACGGGGAATTTATTCACAATGTGAATAGTGGACTGGAGAGGCCTAAGAGTTGCTCATTCCATTGTATCAAAACATGTGATTATACAAAAAGCCCTTATTGCATTATTAAGGCTTTATATAATGCAGCCAAAGGAAATATGAAAAAAGGCTATGCTTTTGCCGGTAGCAATGCTTTTCTCGCTGAAAAAATCAGTAGTGTAAAAGAAGTAATGAGTACACTGGAGCGCGAGTTTTTCTTGGCAACCCATAAACTGGCTTAACCTACGGGATTTTCATTCCCATGATGGAGTTTGTCAGTCCCTTTACAATATAAATTAATAGCTGTTTTGATACAGCAAAAATAACAATTATGACATTTAAAGAATTAAATATAACCGAACCGATTTTAAAAGCTATTGAAGAAAAAGGATATGCAGTGCCCACTCCCATTCAGGGAGAGGCAATTCCGGCTGCATTAGCAAAAAGAGATATATTAGGCTGTGCGCAAACGGGAACAGGTAAAACTGCTTCGTTTGCTATTCCCATTATACAACATTTGCAAATGAATAAAGAGGCAGCCAAGTGCCGGGGGATTAAAGCGTTGATTTTGACGTCCACCCGTGAACTTGCCTTGCAAATAAGTGAATGCATTAATGATTATGCCAAATATACCCAAGTGCGGCATGGGGTTATTTTTGGCGGAGTAAATCAACGTCCTCAAGTTGACATGTTACACAAAGGAATTGATATCCTGGTTGCTACACCGGGACGTTTGCTTGACTTGATGAATCAGGGACATATCCATCTGGATAAGATACAATATTTTGTACTTGATGAAGCAGACCGTATGCTTGATATGGGATTTATTCATGATATCAAGCGGATATTACCAAAACTTCCGAAAGAAAAACAGACTTTATTCTTCTCCGCTACAATGCCTGATACAATTATTTCTTTAACGAATTCTTTGTTGAAGAATCCTGTACGAATCAGCATAACTCCGAAATCATCGACTGTGGATGCTATTGAACAGATGGTTTATTTCGTAGAGAAAAAGGAAAAGAGTCTTTTACTGGTTTCGATTTTGCAAAAATCAGAAGATCAGTCGGTGTTGGTATTTTCACGTACGAAGCATAATGCTGATAAGATCGTAAAGATACTGGGCAAGGCGGGAATTGGTAGCCAGGCGATTCATGGAAATAAAAGTCAGGCAGCGCGGCAGTTGGCTTTGGGCAATTTCAAGTCGGGCAAAACACGTGTGATGGTGGCTACTGATATTGCAGCCAGAGGTATCGATATTAACGAACTTCCTTTAGTTATCAACTATGATCTTCCTGATGTGCCGGAAACGTATGTGCATCGTATCGGACGTACCGGAAGAGCCGGGAATACAGGGACAGCACTGACATTCTGCTCGCAGGAAGAGCGTAAACTCGTTAATGATATTCAGAAACTGACGGGTAAGAAGCTGAATAAAGCCAGTTATACTATTTGAAATCAACAAATAACAATCTCTTTAAAATTAATATAAAACTAAATATAAATTCTATGGCAAAATCCATGACAGTTGGTAAACGTGAAAATGAAAAGAAAAGACTCGCTAAACGAGAAGAAAAACTGAAAAAGAAAGAAAGCAAGAAATTATCGGGCAGCTCAAATAGCTTTGAGGATATGATTGCCTATGTAGATGAGAACGGAATGATAACTTCGACTCCTCCGACAGAGGATATAAAGAAGGAAGAAATTAATCCGGATGAAATAATTATAGCAACTCCTAAAAAGGAAGAAGAGGAGCCGACGATTTTGAGAGGACGGGTTGAGTTTTTTAATGAGTCAAGAGGATTTGGCTTTATTAAAGACCTTTCAGGTGTTGAGAAATACTTTTTTCATGTGAACAATGTCATTGGCAATATTGCAGAAAATAATATCGTAACATTTGACCTTGAGCGTGGAGTGAAAGGCATGAATGCGATCAATATCTCTTTGGAAAACAAATCTACATCGGAAGATTTAGCTCAATCTAAACCTGTATAGGGAAGTGTATATTCTGCTTGTGTGTAAAATAAAAAACAAAATAATTAGAGATATGAAAAAAGGTAATATAATGCGTGATGTTATTTCATCCAGTCAGTTTACTGAAAATGTTATTAAAGAGTATAAAAAGGGTTTGGGAGATATGGTATTGGTAGCAATAACTCCGCGGACTACCATTGAACTTCCTGCGCATTTGACTCAAGCAGAAATAGATGCTCGTGTGGAGATTTATAAAAAACTGCATAGTTCTAAAGTATAGGCGGTTGCAAATTGCAATACGAGGAATAAAAAAATCCCTTGAACTTCAAAAGTTCAAGGGATTTTTTATTACCGAATCATTAGTGGTGCCACCAGGAATCGAACCGGGGACACAAGGATTTTCAGTCCTTTGCTCTACCAACTGAGCTATGGCACCTCATGCTTGTTCGGTCCGGTAATATCTCTTTTGCGGTTGCAAAGGTAGTGAAACTTTTGGATTCTGCAAGTCTTATGGAAATAAAAAACACTGATAAAAAGTTAGTCGGCTAATTATCAGTGTTGTATAAGATGAAAAATATTTCAGGTATGTGATGAAATCTATTGCTTATCTTCTTTTAATGGATTCCATCCCTGTGCTTTTAGTTCGAATTCTTGTCCATCACGGGTAATCAATGCACAGCCAAGTTCGGGTTTGGTAATATGTCCGATGAGACGAACTCCTTCCATTTGTGAAATTTTCTCATGATCGGCGATGGAAACAGTAAAGAGTAGTTCATAATCTTCTCCACCATTCAAGGCACAAGTCGTAAGATTCATGTTAAACTCTTCAGCCATAACAGCAGTCTGATAATCGATTGGGATATGCTCCTCGTAAACGCGGCAACCAGCATTGCTTTGTTTGCAGATATGCATCAGTTCTGATGACAGGCCGTCGGAAATGTCCATCATAGAAGTAGGGACAATATTGGCGGCTGCCAATTTCTCAATGATATCTTTGCGCGCTTCCGGTTTCAATTGGCGTTCTAATAAATACTCTTTGCCGGAGAAATCCGGTTGGACATCTTTATCACCTTGCAATACGACTTTTTCACGTTCCAAGAGTTGTAAACCCATATAGGCTGCCCCCAAGTCGCCGCTGACGCAGATCAGGTCAGTGTCTTTGGCGCCATTACGGTAAACTACTTTATCCTTGTCGGCATCGCCAATACAGGTGATGCTGATAGCAAGGCCTGTCAAGGAAGAAGTGGTATCGCCTCCCACAATGTCGACATTATATTGCTGGCAAGCCAGACGGATACCGGAATAAAGTTCGTCCATATCTTCCACGCTGAAACGCTTGGAAAGACCAAGAGATACCGTAATCTGCCGGGGAGTACCGTTCATGGCATAAATATCGGAGAAATTAACTACTGCTGATTTATATCCCAAATGCTTCAAGGGAACATAAGTCAGGTCAAAATGCACACCTTCCATAAGCAGGTCGGTTGTTACCAGTACTTGCTTTTCTGAAGGGTAGGAGAGAACGGCGGCATCGTCGCCCACTCCATATTTGCTGGATTCGTTTTCCAGTTTGATTCCCTCGGTGAGGCGGTCAATCAGACCAAACTCACCGAGAGATGCTATTTCAGTTCTCATAAATCGGGATGATTGTTTAGGCACGGTTGATAAGTTCGCGCATGATCGTGGTCATTTTCGGTTGAGCAGCGTCAGCGGCTTTCTGAACTTCTTCGTGTGTTACTTCTACGATTTTTCCTTCTACTCCTAAGTCGGTAATGACGGAAATACCAAAAACTTTGATACCACAATGGTTGGCTACGATAACTTCCGGAACGGTAGACATACCAACTGCATCAGCACCAAGGATATGGAATAATTTATATTCGGCAGGAGTTTCGAAAGTAGGACCTTGCGTACCAATATACACTCCGTGTTGTACTTTAATTCCTTTTTCTTTGGCAATCTCGTCAGCCTTACTAATCAATTCCTTGCAGTATGCTTCGCTCATGTCCGGGAAGCGAGGTCCGTAAGGGATATTTTTTCCGCGAAGCGGATGTTCGGGGAAATAGTTGATATGGTCAGTGATAATCATCAGGTCACCGATTTCGAAATCTGCATTTGTACCGCCACTGGCATTGGATACAAACAAGGTTTTGATACCTAATTCACGCATGACACGTACAGGGAAAGTTACTTCTTTCATCGAATAACCCTCGTAATAGTGGAAGCGTCCCTGCATAGCCATGATATCCTTATTGCCTAGTTTGCCGAAAATCAGCTTACCGCTATGACCTTCGACGGTAGATACCGGGAAGTTGGGGATATCCGAATACTTTATTTCATACTTCTCGGTGATTTCGTTTGCCAAACTGCCAAGCCCGGTGCCTAGTATAATAGCAGTTTCCGGACTGGTATGCATCTTACCTTTCAGATAAGCTGCGGTTTCTTGTATTTTCTCTAACATAGTCAATAATATGTTGGTTAAATTTATCTTGTTGATTTTGTAATATTTCAATTTCAATAGGCAAGGCGTAGATAAATGGTTTCAATTCCTTGTCCAAAGCCGGATGGTTAATCAGGCGTGTTGCATCTTTCTCGGTGGTAATAATCAACCGGTGTTCTCCTTTCAGTTTATGAAACCGTTCTTTGATAAGCTGTATATCCCGATGAGTGAAATTGTGGTGATCGTCAAACGATAGTAAATCTATTTGTTTGGTACAACCTTCCAGTCTTTCGAGAATAGGGGCAGGTGAGGCAATTCCCGTCATCAATAATATATCAGTGTTTGTCAGTGAGGACAAAGCAACCTCATGGTTTGTCGAAATTGCATTTGTGTCCGGAGACATGGTAGGGAACACTGGTTGCAGGTTACCATACCGGAACGATGAGAAGAATAACTGTTGATATGGATAAAGGTTCAGCCGTTTCGTGATAATGTTATAATCAATAGGCTTGATGTCTTGCGGGCATTTGGTGACAATAACGATTTGCGCCCGATTCTTGCCGCTAATTGGTTCACGAAGCCGTCCTGCGGGGAGCAAAGTGTCATCACAGAATAATCGGTGATAATCCGTTAACAGAATACTCAATCCCGGTTTGACGTATCGGTGCTGGAAAGCATCGTCCAATAGGATAACATCTATTGAAGGCTTTTGCAGTGCAAGCAACTTTTCTATGCCATGACAACGCTTTTCATCGACAGCTACTGTGACAGACGGGAATTTTTGATGCATCTGGTAAGGTTCGTCGCCAATGCTTCTTGCCGTACTTTCCGGAGTTGCCAATACATAACCTTTCGTGTGCCGTTTATATCCCCGGCTTAATACAGCTACCTTATATTGATTACAAAGAAACTTTATCAGATATTCAGTGTGTGGAGTTTTTCCTGTCCCTCCTACAGCGAGATTACCCACGCTGATAATAGGTATATCAAAACTCTTTGATTGAAGAACTTCCCAGTCAAAGAGTTTATTTCTCATCATTACCACTGCTCCGTAGAGCCAGGAGGCAGGGTAGAGCCACTTATGTATCTTGATAAAGTGTTCGTCCATGTATTACGGTTTATTTTATATTCAGTTCGAACGGAATACGTGCCTGAATCATGGATTGTTCTTGCAGATTTTTCAGTAAGCCGAATTGCTGGTAGTACTCGCCTAATTTACTTTTCAGTAATTGTGATTCTACATAATTCGTCGGTTTCGTATCAAGCAGGGAAGACAGGAAATCTTGTTTCTCAGGATAAGACACAACGGTATAGCCTTCGATACCGGCTTTTGCGACAGCAATATCCAGTGCCTTGTCAATGCCACCTAATTCGTCTACTAATCCCAGTTCTTTAGCAGTTTCCCCAGTCCATACACGGCCTTCAGCAATCTTCTCGATAGCTTCCTTCGTCATGTGACGTCCTTCGGCACAACGAGTTACAAAGGTATCATATCCTTCAGTTATCATCATTTGAAGCAATGATTTCTCATCCTCGTTAAACGGACGCATGATATTTCCGAAATCAGCGAATTTATTCGTTTTTACGACATCATAACTTAAACCGATTTTATCAGTCAATCCTTTCACATTAGGAATCATACCGAAGATTCCGATAGAACCGGTCAGGGTAGTAGGCTCTGCAACAATCGTATCGGCAACGCAAGAGATATAGTAACCTCCTGACGCGGCATAATCACCCATAGAGACAATGACCGGTTTCTTTGTTTTCAGCTCTTTCACAGCATGCCAGATTTGTTCCGAGGCGAAAGCACTTCCACCTGGAGAATTGACACGAAGTACAACAGCTTTCACATCATCATTATCTTTCAATTTGCGCAGGTCACGAATGACTTTCGAACCGACAATCCCATCTTCGGAAGTTGCAGAGCTCGGATAGTCTGTAATTTCACCGGATGCATAATAAACAGCTACGATATTACCGCTTTTATCTTTCGGCACATTTTTCCTTACGTTCATCATGTCGCCCAATCCTAATATAGGAAGATTATCATCTTCATTGATCTCTACCAATTTCTTAAGATAATTGCGCACATCATTGCGATAAATCAGAGTATCAGCCAATCCGCATTTTACACTCTCTTCTGCCGGATAGAACATGAGCATGCGATCTGCATAGACATTCAGTGAGTCTACAGAAATATTACGTGAAGTAGATACCCCTTCCGTAACCTGTCCCCAGATAGAAGTGATAAATGTGGTAACCTGTTCGCGGTTGGCAGGACTCATTTCCGTAGCAATAAACGGCTCTACGGCAGATTTGTAAGTTCCTACCTTGAACACCTGCATCTCAACTCCTATTTTTTGCAGCAGATCTTTGTAGAACAAGGGAGCAGAGGCGATACCCCGCCATTCAATCATTCCTTTGGGGTTGAGCAACACCTTATCGGCTGCGCTGGAAAGATAATAAAGTCCCTGCGTATAGGAGTCTGCATAAGCAATAACGAATTTTCCACTTTCTTTGAAGTCGAGCAGTGCGTTGCGGATTTCCTGCAAAGAAGCATAGGAGGTGCCTAATGAATTTGCCTGCAGATAAATCCCTTTAATATTTTCGTTTTCTTTAGCCTTCTGGATAGAAGAAAGAATATCGTCTAGTCCGTACGTGTTAGATCCGTCACCCAACAACTGTGATAAAATACCCAGCGGATCTTCTTGCGTACGTTCAACCAACGTTCCATTTAAGTCGAGCATCATTACAGAATTCTTTTTTACGATTGTTTCCGTGTCCGAAGCAGACATGATGCCAAACAACGTTACCATGCTGATTATAAATAATACAATACTTGACAAAATGATACCTGTCACCGTGGCAAGTGTAAATTTCAAGAAATCTTTCATTATACTTATTGTTTTTTGCGCCAGCTTGTTATTAAGCTAACAAAGATAAATAATTGAGTTGATATTTATTCAATAAGTCGTACGAATTTTTGTTTTATCACAGCGAATCCACATAAATAGGAACTTCCTCCATTTAAGATTTAAGTATATTTGTCTGTATCAAATCCTTTTAAATGAGAAGAAATCTCTAATTTTGTGGCACAACTATTAATACATTGAATAATACTATCATGAAAAAACTCACATCTATTCTTTTATTGCTCTTGTTTGTATGGACGGTACAAGCGCAAACTGTTCGTGAAGAGATCCGTGCAAACCGGTATTTATCCGCTAATAATTATTATGCATATCCTACGCCTACTGCCAAGCAGACAGCTGCTCCTAAGGGGTACGAACCTTTTTATATCAGCACATATATGCGTCATGGTTCACGGTATCTGATTGATCCGAATGATTATCGTTTCCCCAAGCAAACTTTATTAAAAGCCGACTCTTTAAACAAACTTACTACAACAGGTAAAAACACACTGGATATTGTTTTGCGCATGGCTGATATGGCGGAAGGTCGTCTTGGTGAACTGACTTCGGTGGGAGCACGCCAACACAGAGGAATTGCAAAGCGTATGTATACTAATTTCCCACAGATATTTGCTGATGGAACAGAAGTGGATGCCCGTTCCACAGTTGTCATCCGGTGTATATTATCCATGACATCCGAATGCCTCCAATTGCAGGCGATGAATCCCAATCTATGTATCAAGAATGATGCAAGTTACCATGATATGTATTACATGAATCCTCCTGCTAAGGATTTGAGTAAAATAGCTAGTTCCGATAAAGTGACAAAGGTTCAGAAAGATTTTGAAGCTACCCATGTACGCCCGCAACGGTTGATGAAAACATTGTTTACAGACGAAGCGTATGTAAAAGCAAATGTTGATGAAGCGCGCCTGATGAGACGTCTTTTTGATTTGGCTTGTAATATGCAGAGTCATGATACAGATATGCAGCTATATTCTCTTTTCACAGATGAAGAGTGTTATGATCTATGGAGTTGTAACAACTTATATTGGTATCTGACACACGCTTGTTCTCCTGTAACGGATGGTTTGATGCCCTATCGGGAAGCCGACTTGTTGCGTAATATTTTAGATAGGGCAGATGCTGCTTTGAAAGAAGGTAAGAACCAGGCCACTTTAAGATTTGGTCATGAGTCTTGTCTGTTACCGTTAGTCGCTTTATTGGAACTGAATCATTATGGAGAATCTTACCCTGACGTAGAAAAGTTATCCGAACAATGGAGAGCGTATGATATTTTCCCGATGGCTAGTAACGTGCAATTCGTCTTTTTCCATAAAAAAGGAAGTAACGATGTATTGGTAAAAGTATTACTTAATGAAAAGGAAACTAAACTACCGGTGAAAACAGACGTAGCTCCTTATTACCACTGGAAAGATGTAGAAAGCTACTATCGTGAAAAATTAGATAAATATCAGCATATATAATGCGACATTAACTTAACATTATTATATTTACCATGAGAAGAAAAACCCCTTTTATGGCTGCAACTCTGGCAGCAGGCTTGTTTTTTTATTCTTCTTGTACTCCGGCTGAAAAGACGGATACAAAAGATTATACTCAATACGTTAATACCTTTATCGGTGCTGCAGATAATGGTCATACATTCCCCGGGGCATGTTATCCTTTCGGTATGATACAAACCAGTCCCGTAACGGGTGCAGTCGGTTGGCGCTACTGTTCCGAATATGTTTATGAGGATTCTCTGATTTGGGGATTCACACAAACACATTTAAATGGAACCGGATGTATGGATTTAGGCGATATTCTGGTGATGCCGGTCACGGGTACACGTGTCCGTGCATGGGATGCTTATCGTAGTCATTTCCCTAAAGACAAAGAAGCGGCTACTCCGGGATATTACACTGCAGAGCTCTCTGATCCACAGGTAAAAGCAGAACTGACTGCCTCTATCCATGCTGCCCTTCACCGCTATACTTATCACAAGGCTGATTCTGCCTCTATATTGATTGACTTGCAACATGGTCCTGCATGGAGAGAAGAACAATATCATTCACAAGTCAACAGTTGTGAAGTGAACTGGGAAGATGCTCAAACACTGACAGGACATGTCAATAACACGGTATGGGTCAATCAAGATTATTTCTTTGTGATGAAATTCAACCGTCCGGTAGTCGATTCACTTTATCTTCCGATGGGCGAAACAGAAAAAGGAAAACGCATCATTGCTTCTTTTGACATGCAGCCGGGAGACGAGCTGATGATGAAAGTGGCTCTTTCCACCACCAGCATAGACGGGGCTAAAAAGAATCTGGAAGCAGAAATTCCTGCCTGGGATTTTGAAGGAGTAAGAGCTACCGCCCACAATGAATGGAATAACTATTTGAGCCGTATTGAAATAGAGGGTACCGATGATGAAAAGACAAATTTCTATACTTGTTTCTACCACGCATTGATTCAGCCTAATCAAATTTCGGACGTAGATGGTATGTATCGTAATGCTGCCGATTCTATAGTGAAAGCCGGAACGGGTACTTTCTATTCCACATTCTCTTTGTGGGATACTTATCGTGCTGCTCATCCATTTTATACATTAATGATTCCCGAACGTGTGGATGGCTTTGTTAATTCTCTTATTGAACAAGGTGAAGTGCAAGGTTTCTTACCCATTTGGGGATTGTGGGGCAAAGAGAATTTCTGTATGATTGGTAATCACGGCGTATCAGTTATTGCCGAAGCCTATCGTAAAGGATTCCGTGGTTTCGATGCTGAACGTGCTTTCAATATAATAAAGAAGACGCAGACGGTGTCTCATCCGTTGAAGTCCGATTGGGAAGTTTATACAAAATATGGTTATTTCCCGACAGACCTGATAAAAGCTGAATCTGTATCTTCTACTTTAGAATCGGTATATGATGATTATGCTGCTGCCGATATGGCACGTCGTATGGGTAAAGAGGAAGATGCGGCATATTTTGCAAAACGTGCTGATTATTATAAGAATATGTTCGATCCGCAAACGAAGTTCATGCGTCCGCGCAAGGCTGATGGAACTTGGAAAGCTCCATTTAATCCAAGTGCACTAGGACATTCCGAAAGTATCGGTGGAGATTATACAGAAGGAAATGCATGGCAATATACCTGGCATGTACAACATGACGTACCGGGATTGATCCAGTTATTTGGCGGTGAAGAGCCTTTCCTGAATAAGTTAGATTCATTGTTTACCGTTAAGTTGGAAGGCGAAAGTCTGTCAGATGTAACCGGACTGATTGGGCAGTATGCTCATGGCAATGAGCCAAGTCATCATGTAACTTATTTATATGCACTGGCAGGTCGTCCGGAACGTACACAAGAACTGGTTCGTGAAATATTCGATACTCAATACAAGAACAAACCTGATGGACTTTGTGGAAACGATGATTGCGGACAGATGTCTGCCTGGTATATGCTTAGTGCGATGGGATTCTATCCGGTAGATCCGGTGAGTGCAGAATATGTATTCGGTGCTCCACAATTACCAAAAATGACCTTGCATTTGGCTGATGGCAAGACTTTCACAATTATTGCAGAGAATCTATCGAAAGAACATAAATATGTAGATAGTATTACATTGAATGGTGAACCATATACGAAGAAAACAATCTCACATGAAGATATTGTAAAAGGTGGTACACTGGTGTATAAGATGAAGTAATTCTCAAGCATTCTCACCGTGATGAGAAAAAATTCTCATCGCGGTGAGAAACTTTTCTCATTACGATGAGAATTAATTCTCGTTACTATGAGAATAATATCCTTATTAAAGTATACGGAAACGCCCTTTTTGAATTAGTTGAACCACTCTTTGCTTATTATTGCATAGTCTTGCTCACTTCTATACGCTGCTTTTCAAACTTCTCGCTATTGTTGCTACGATTACTGACTGCTTTGCACTGGATGGGTGCACTCATTTCGAGCAAGCGCAAGATCTCATTCAAAGATTCACCCTCAAAAGTCGCCTTATAGGAATATTTTCCTAATTCGGCATCTTTCAAAATAAACTCCACATTATAAGTTTGTCCCAAACGTTTGAATACATATTCCAGTGGGTCGTCTCTAAAAATGAGTACTCCATCTTTCCATGAGCACCATTTGTAAGTATTGGTTTTGTTGACGTTATACAAAGAAGTTGCCAGATTATAGTCTATTTTCTCTCCCGGTGAAAGGGAAATTGTTTTTTTCTTGTCAAGAGTTACTGCTACCTTTCCTTTTACTAATGTCACTGCTGTTACATTGTCCGAGGTATATGCATTCACATTGAATGCTGTGCCGGTAGCTTCTACAGTCAGTTCTTTCGTTTTTACGATGAACGGATGCTCCTTGTCGGATTCTACTTCAAAATAGGCTTCACCTTGCATTGAAACCACTCTTTGCTTATCATTGAATTGAGTCGGATACTTTAGAGAACTTCCGGCATTTAGCCAAACCTTAGAGCCGTCGGGCAGATTCACTACCGACCAGGTACCGTAAGGAGTGAATAACTCCTGATAAGTTTCTGCAATTTGAGAAGCAGGTTTCAAATAAAGATAAGCGGATACTATCAGCAAAGGGAGAAGCAGTATAGCTGCAATTTGTTGCCAGTAGTACAGAAAGGACAACTTTGGACGAACCGATGTCGGCTGATTTTGATGAAGAATCTGCTCCATAACTTTTCTGTGCGCGCTGTCCACATCTATCTCTTCCGGATTAAAAGCCGGGTGACTGACTTCCCACACATTCTTTTGTGATAGAAAGCTCTTATAGTTTTCGGGAGTAGCCGATATCCAATCTTCCAGTACCTTTATTTCTTCTGGTGTAGCCTCTTTCGAGAGATATTTGGAAATTATAATTTCTATGTCTGAATCTTTATTTATCATATGCATTTTACCTTATATATAATAAGACGTTTCAGAAAGAAAATCCCACATCTATTAGTGGAAAAGAAAGAAAAAAAGTAGCAAATAAAAATCTTTTAATAAAATGCGAAGCTGTTTCAAAGCCTTGCTGATGCGTACTTCCACTGTTCTGACAGAGATGTTGAGGCGATTGGCTATTTCCTGATATTTAATATTTTCTAACCGGCTCATTTCAAATACTTCTCTTTCCTGGGGAGGTAATTGTTCCAATGCATTTTTGAGTTGCCGGCATAAATCGGAGTAAAGTATGTAGTTTTCCGTTGTATCTATATCTATAGAACCCGATTTAAGTTCATAAGCAACGTGCTCATCTATAATCCTGCGATGGCGCAATTCATCCAGGCAGTAGTTTCGGACAGCTTTCAGTAAATATGATTTTAGTGAGTTCTCAATTTCCAGTGTTTTCCGGTCATTCCATAATTTGAGAAAGATATTCTGTACAATATCCTCACAGGTGGATTTCTCTGGAATGTAAGTACCGCCAAACAACACCAGATCTTTATAATAGGCATGGAATAATCGGGTAAAAGCCTGTTTATCATCCTGTTTCAGTGCTATTACCAGAAAACGGTCGTCGGAAGTCTGTTGTTGGATATTTGACATAGTATTGTAGTAGAGATTCTATTGTTGGGGGTAAAAATAGAAAGATTATTTGGGATAAACGATAGTTTGATGAAAAAATAGTCCGGATGAAAAAATAATGTGATATGGGATGTGGCTTTTATTTTTAGAAACGTCTTATTGATAGGAACGAGAGAAAAACACATTTATTAACCTTTAAATAATACAAGCCATGGGAAAGACATAATCAGTGAATTTTACTTCCGAAAAAACTGATAAAAAAGGAAGGTCTGACTCACCTTCCTTTCCTAAGATTCAGTTATTCGTTAATCAACTTATTTGTAGAACCAATAACCAAACATGTAAAGGTATGAAACTTATTTCAATTAGAAAAATGAAAAAGAGAATTAATGTACCTGCGAATGTAAAAATGGGGAGAATTTGTGCTATATGGTTGTTTTGTATAGCTCTGCAAGCCGTCAGTATACCTATCCTTGCACAATCCGCCAAAATTACATTGCGACTGAAGAACGTGACTGTAGAGGAGGTCTTGACTAGTATCGAAAATCAGACAGAATATCGCTTCCTGTATAACAAAGATATTGTTGATGTTAGCCGTATAGTGAGCATTTCTGTGAAGAATGAACTGATGACTCTGGTACTGGATAAACTTTTTAAAGGCGAAGGAGTATCTTATACGATTGAAAAACGCCAGATTGTATTAAACAAAGTTTCATCTCAACAGCAGGATAACAAGCCGACAGTCAAGGTGACAGGAAAGGTCGTGGACGAATCTGGAGAGACTCTTCCGGGAGTGACTGTGATGATAGAGGGGGTGACTCAAGGAACCATCACCGGTATAGACGGCAATTATCAGTTGCAGGTTCCGGAAGGTTCGACACTGAAATTTACTTCAATAGGTTACACTACATATACGCAGAAAATAACCAGGCCGATGACGTTGAACGTGACGATGAAAGAAGATTCAAAACAATTGGATGAGGTTGTTGTGGTAGGTTATGGAACGACCACCCGTAAGAATCTGACCACTTCCATAGCAACGGTCAAAACAGAAAAAATATCAAGAGCCGCAACAAGTAATATGTCGCAGATGTTGCTTGGACGGGCAGCCGGACTGGAAGCTACGTTAACAAGCCCACAACCGGGTGGAGCAGTCGACCTTTCCATTCGTGGTGCAGGCACTCCTATCTTTATAGTGGATGGAGTAATGATGCCTTCCACTTCTTTAGAGGTTGGAAACGGAAATCAGGTCATGCCTAATTCTATCAATCGTTCGGGATTGGCAGGACTTAATCCGGCCGATATTGAATCTATCGAAGTATTAAAGGATGCATCTGCCTCCATCTATGGAATTGGCGCAGCCAATGGTGTCGTATTGATTACTACGAAGAAAGGTACTGAAACTCGTCCACAGATCACTTATGAGGGAAATTACTCTATCGTGAAAAACTATCCGTATCTGGAACCTTTGAGCGGAGAGGAATATATGAATGTTGCTAACATTTTCAATAAGGAAAACTATTTATTTACGAACGGCATGTATCCCTATGGCGATAAACCTTTTGATAATAAATGGGTGCCTCAATTCTCACCTCAACAGATAGCTGCCGCTCAAACAACAGACTGGCTGGATTGTGTGTTGAAAGATGGTAGTATCAATAACCATAACATCACAATTACAGGAGGATCTAAACTACTGAAATATTACTTGTCCGGAAACTATTATAAACAGGAAGGTACGGTAGAAAACTCTGCAATGGAGCGTTATGCTCTTCGGACGAACATATCTTCACAATTGCTTCCATTTCTTAAGTTGACTGCAATTGTCAATGTAAATGAGAATGAATATACAAACTCAACTTCCGGTGGTGGAGGTGGTGGTAATGGTTATGATGCTATCCAATCGGCATTGACCTATCCTTCTTATTTGCCAATCAGGGATGCGGCAGGAAATCCTACTTTATATTCGAACTACCCCAATCCTGCAGAAATGGTAAAAGTGAGCGACCGCACCAAAACGAGTGGTTACTATCTAAACTTTGCTGCCGATGTGGATATTATCAAGGATATGCTGTCGTTCCGTTTGATGTATGGTATCAATAAGGAGAATGCTAATCGTAACCTGTATATTCCTTCTGATATTTATTTTATGGATATGTATAAATCGAGAGGACATCTGGGATATGTTGAGCGTAGAAACCAAACCATGGAAGGTACACTGACTTTCAAAAAGCAGTTTGGAGATTTGTTGCGTGTTGATGCCGTAGTGGGTATGGGAAGATATACGAACGATTCAAATGGACTTGAACTTGACTACGAGCAGATTAACGATCACATTGCTGCTGATAAAGTGGAAGCTGCGGAAGGTGCTTTCTATCCGACTTCTTTCAGGGCAGCCGACGAACGTCGTTCTCAATTTGCCAGGGCAAGTGTGGATTTGCTTGACAGGTATGTGGTTGCGGCTACTATCCGCCGGGATGGAACGGATAAATTTTTTCCGGGAAAGAAATATGCCTATTTCCCTTCAGTGTCATTAGCCTGGAAATTATCTAACGAACCGTTTATGAAGAATATATCATGGATTGACCAGTTGAAGATTCGTGGTAGTTATGGACAGACAGGTAATGACAACCTGGGCAGTTCACTTTATGGAACTTTTAGTCTGGCAGCACAATACATTAAATTCTCTAACAATTCAGTGACTTATGTACCCTATCTGCTTAGCGGTCCTGATTACCCGAATGTAACTTGGGAAAAGACTACCATGAAGAATATAGGTGTAGACTTTTCTGTGTTGAAGGATAGAATCTGGGGAAGTTTCGATATGTTCCGTAATGATGTAACCAACTTGCTGGGATATGATTCTTCCTCTCCGCTTAGTATGACATCTTCCGTCCCGATGAACTATGGACATTATGTACGTTATGGATGGGATGCAACTATCAATTCACTTAACTATGAAATCCCCCGTGTGTTTAAGTGGACGTCACAATTGACCTTATCACATCATAATGCCGTTTGGAAAGAACGGATGCCCAACTATTATTATGAAGAATATCGAATCCGTAAAAACGAACCGGTAAATGCTTATTACTATTATGAAACGGAAGGCGTAATCAATATAGATAAAAGCAATATGCCCGAATCGCAGAAATCTTTACCGGCGGATGCACAACAACCCGGCTATCCGATTATAAAGGATGCGAATGGGGATAATAAAATAACGATTGATGATGTAAAGATGAGGAATACACTTCCGAAAATTCACATCGGATTTGGAAACACATTTGTGTACAAGGATTTCGATCTGGATATATTTATGTATGGACAATTCGGACGTACACGTTATAATTATGCATATCGTTGGGCGCTTGTCGGAGATGTGTATTACACAAGTCCCAAGAACTCGAACAAATATGTATATACTATCTGGAACTCTCAAACGAACCAGAATGGAAACCGGCGTGGCATTGCTTCGACAAAGGCTGTTGCTTTACCCGGCAACGTAGGTTTTGAAGAAGATTATCAGAATGCTTCGTTCGTACGTGTCAGGAATATTACTTTGGGATATAATCTCTCGGGGAAAAAGCTGGGAAGAATAGGTGATTATGTAAGTTCTATCCGGGTTTTTATTGATTGTCAGAATCCGCTGACTTTTACCAAGTTTGTTGGGGTCGATCCTGAAATAAAGACGGGTGGCGACGGCTCCAAGGCGGAATATCCGATGACAAGAACATACTCCTTCGGAGCAAAAATATGTTTTTAAGAGAACCTGTAACGAAAGAAAAAATTGAAAATATGAGCAAGAATAAATTATTTAAAGTATTTATCATGATTGCATTTATCATGTGCAGTTGTGAGGATAATTTTGATCCGAAGATGTATGGCACATTGAATGTTTCTAATTATCCGGTGACTGAAGCCGAATACGAATCATTTATGATGACCTGCTATATGCCTTTTACTACTACATGGACCTATTGGATTGGTGCCGGTACAAGTGGCAACCAGCATGGTTGGTATATACCTGCCGGAGGCGTACTGAAATTCTTTGATTATCCGACCGATGAGATGGCGGTGTGGAATAATGGTTGGGGAGGTGGATACTACTTCCTTTCCAAAGCCGATTTCAGTCAGTGTGTCTATTATACGAGTGGTACGTTAAGTGACGAAAGGCCGAATCATTTTCCGAAAGTAAGTGAGATTTCCTACTTCACCAATGTGATTGGAACTTTGGAGAAGGCTTCTACCGAGGTCGTTTCCGAGGAACGTAAAAGGGAGTTTATTGCCGAGGCCCGTCTTTGCCGGGGATTGATGATGTATTATTTATTGCATGTATATGGACCTGTTCCTTTGATTGTTGATCCGAACGATCTGATTAATCCTTCAAAACTGGAGAATCTGGTACGTCCGACATTGCAGCAAATGACGGAATGGATTATGGCTGATTTTGATTATGCTTATCAGTATATTGCAGATACGCAGCCGGAACAAGGACGTTACAATAAGGACTATGCACGTGTGTGCATCATGCGGCATTGCTTGAATGAAGGTTATTATATGTCCGGTTATTATCAGAAAGCGATTGATATGTATAGCGAGTTGAAGGGGCGGTATAGCCTTTTTAAAAAAGGAGATAATCCTTATATCGAGCAATTTAAAAATGCCAATAACTTCAATTCGGAAGTGATTATGGCTGTTAGTTGTGATGAAACGGCGGATGGTACGAATAAGTCCGGTAATTTTAATCCGCTGATGATGCTCGCTACTCCTGATAATGCGGCGAGAGTGGACGATCAGGGCAATCCGACTCCTTTCTATCTGCAAGGGCAGGGATGGGGGCAAACCTTTAATGTATCTCCGAAATTCTGGGATACGTATGATCCTTCGGATAAGCGTCGTGACGTTATCCTGACTAAGTATTATACGACAGCCGGAACTTGGATTGACCGGAATACAACCACATGGGACGGATTTATAATTAATAAATTCCCGGTTGAAACGGCTACGGCTTTTCAGGGGACTGATATACCGTTGGCCCGTTGGGCGGATGTCTTGTTGATGTATGCGGAAGCCGAAGTTCGTAAAAACAATGCTGCTCCGTCTGCTGACGCTGTTGCTGCAGTGAATGAAGTGCGCAAACGCGCCGGACTGGATGATCTTCCGTCATCGGCAACAGCTAGTGCCGAAGCTTTCCTGGATGCTTTACTTACCGAAAGAGGACATGAAATGTTGTATGAAGGAAT
Source organism: Bacteroides sp. D2 (assembly GCF_025147085.1). Lineage (NCBI taxonomy): Bacteria > Pseudomonadati > Bacteroidota > Bacteroidia > Bacteroidales > Bacteroidaceae > Bacteroides > Bacteroides sp. D2. Next base: position 2,633,637 of record NZ_CP102261.1, read on the forward strand.
GCGTAAAATAGACCTCATCCGGTTTAATCAATATGCACAGCGTACGGCGAAGATAAAAGGAGTGGCTCCTACACATCAATATGTGCCTATTCCTAATTATGCGGTTCAGCAAGCTTCGGAATCTTATGGAAAAGTGTTGGTACAGACATTCGAGCGTGAGGGATGGAAAGCGGATCTTGCGGCAGCTCGCAATTAATGTCGTCATTCATGATTGTTAAACTAGAGATCTTAAGAAAAATGAAAAAGATATACGTACTATTCATATCATCGCTATTGCTCTTTTCGTGTGCGAAAGATGATATTAGTAAGCCAAGTGAATGGCCGGAGTGGCCTACGCCTTCAAAACCTAAAATAGAAAATGCTGTATTGCGGGGAGTGAATGGTGAAACGGTTGTGGCGGCTGGTGATAAAGTTAAATTCACCGCACAGATAAGTGATGAGTATAATGATCTGGTTTCATTCCAATTATTGGTGACAATGGACGGAGCCGAGATTTTGAATTTGTCTAAGGGATTGAGCGGACGCTCTGCAGTTATTGAAGAGGAAGCAACTTTGCCTTTTGTTGCCGGTTTTCAGAACGGGCGTCCTGTGGTAACTATCAAAGCTGTAAATGATTTGGGAGGTAATGAATCGACACTGACCCTGGATGAGGCTGCAAGCGTGAAAGTAACCCGTCCGGAAACACCTTCCAAATTATATATTGTTGATGATCTCGGAAATGTATATGAAATGGACAAGGCAAATCAGAGTGAATCGGATTATGGCTTTCGGACGAATGCTGCGGATCTTGCAGGGATCGGAGATCATTTTAAAGTTGCCGAGAAGGTGGTAAATAATAAACCGGACTATTCCGGTCTGGTTTGGGGGTATGCGGATGATAAAATATCCATTGTGACGGATGATGCGGCAGCTTCAATTCCGACTCCTAAGGTGGGAAGTTATACATTGGAGAATATCACTTTCGATATGTTGTCTTTCCTGGCTGATAAGACACTGACGTATAGTATTGATATTGATAAATCCCGGTTCTTTGATGTGGGAGGAGGATATATCCAGTTGGATGTTGAACTGGTGGAAAGTGCCAAGGTTAATTTTATCGGCTTTGGTAATGATGTCACCAATATGCTCCGGCCGGAATTCTTTAAAGATGTTTCCGGTGCCAAGGCAAAATTCGATGGTCCGTCGGTACTTTATAACTTGAAATACAATACATCAAATGGTTTTATGTATATGGAACGGCCGCGGGATGTGTTTTATCCGGAAGTGATGTATATTGTTGGTACCGGAGTTGGATTCCCGCGTGAACCCTATGTTGCCACACTTGCTTGGGATTTCTCATATCCTCACCAGTGGTTCTTCTTTAAGAAGGTAGGTGCAAGTGCTTTTGAGGCAGTCGTATATATCGACCAGACGATGGGATTTAAGTTCTATAGAGGATATGGCTGGGCGCAAGAAGAGGATACGAAGAATTTATATACGGTTGAACCGGCTAACTTGGTTACGAGAAGTGCTCCCGGTGATTTGATTCCCGGTCCTGATTTTAAAGCTGGTCTTTATACGATACATATCGATAAAGCTAGTGAAATGATACGATTGATTCCTTATAATTGAGTTGGGAATCGGGATTAGTAGTCTTTAATTTAATATTCAATAGAATTATGTATATATCAATGAAAACATATAGTAAGAAGTTTCTGGTTGCATTCTTTTTTTCAATGTTGCCAATGGTGTTGATGTCTTGTTCGATGGAGCCGGAAAAAGCCTCTTTCTCTATTTCCGGAAATTTGGGGAAGTTGCAAATCAGCAATGAAGGGTTTACAGAAGTTTATTCGATAAAGTCTAATACGGAGTGGAAATTTGTTAATGAGACCGATCAGTCTTGGGCCACCATTTCCCCGGTTAAAGGGAGTGGGAACGGAAAAGTGACAATTACTGTAAGTGCAAATGCGGGAACCGGTCGTACTGCCGTATTCCGTGTGGTGCCTAATGGGGTGAAAACGCAGGAAATAGAGATTATTCAGGGAAACTCCTATATCCCGGAAGCTGATGGAGTATTTCCGATTATAGCATGGACTGGAGTGGAAGCAGACAAATCACTTGAGAAATTTCCGGTGATGAAAGCATCCGGCATTAATATTTATCTGGGATGGTATAATGATTTGGAGACAACACTCAAAGTGCTTGATGCGGCACAGAAAACCGGAGTGAAGATGATAACTTCCTGTCAGGATCTATTGTCTGTTGGTACTGCCGAAGAGGTTGTAAAAGCGATGATGAATCATCCGGCATTGTATGCCTATCATTTGAAAGATGAGCCGGAGGTGAATGATTTACCGGGCTTGGGGGAATTGGTAAAGAAGATTAAGACGGTGGATAGTCATCATCCCTGTTATATAAACTTGTATCCGAACTGGGCCTGGGGAAAAGAACTTTATTCTGAAAATGTAAAGTCGTTTATAGAGCAGGTGCCTGTGCCGTTTATATCGTTTGACAATTATCCTATTGTGTCTATAAATGGGGCTCCCAGCATTGTTCGGCCGGACTGGTATCGTAATTTGGAAGAAATATCAGCAGCTGCTAAAGAGAGTAATAAACCTTTTTGGGCATTTGCACTTGCACTTTCTCATAAACTGGATGAAACTCATTTTTATAAAATACCGACATTGCCCGAGTTGAGATTACAAGTTTTCAGTGATTTGGCTTACGGCGCACAGGCAATCCAGTATTTTACTTATCGCGGACTTCAACATGATGAACCGACCGAAGTATATGATTTGGTCAAGACAGTCAATCAGGAGGTGCAACAGCTTGCAGGTATATTCTTGGGAGCGCAGGTTATTTCAGTGTCTCATACCGGAAGCGAAATACCGGAAGGAACTACGGCGTTGGGAAGTTTGCCGGCCCCTATAAAATCGTTGACAACGAGTGATACAGGTGCTGTTGTTTCTGTATTGGAGAAAGGTAGTAACCAGTATCTTGTAGTTGTAAATAAGGACTTTCGTAATCTGATGAATCTGGCAATTGATGTGGATGGTTCTGTAAGCAGAGTGCTGAAGGATGGTTCAACTGTAAGTCCGGATGGTTCTACGATAGCGGTTGAACCGGGGGATATGGTTATATTTACGTGGAGAAAATGAATAAAGGTTTCTAATTAGATAAAGTAAATTCGATTATGAAAAAGATATTACTCTCATTTTTTATTGGCATTATGTTAATTGCCTGCAGTCAGAAAACAGTCTCTGTTCGTGAAGTCTGGACAAAAGAACAGGCTAATGAATGGTATCAACAATGGGGATGGCTCCGAGGGTGTGATTTTATTCCGAGCACGGCAATCAACCAATTGGAGATGTGGCAGGCTGATACTTTTGATCCGGTGACTATTGACCGTGAACTAGGCTGGGCAGAAGATATCGGAATGAATTGTATGCGTGTATATTTGCACCATCTGGTTTGGGAAATGGATAAGGAAGGTTTTAAGAAACGTATTAATGAATATCTTACTATTGCCGCCAAGCATCATATCTCTACCATCTTTGTCTTTCTGGATGATTGCTGGAATCCTACTTACCAGGCAGGAAAGCAACCGGAACCACAACCGGGAGTACATAATTCGGGATGGGCGCGTGATCCGGGAGATTTGTATTATAAAGGTGATACGGCAGTGATACTTCCGGTCTTGGAGAATTATGTGAAAGACATTCTTACCACCTTTAAGGATGATAAGAGAATTGTGTTGTGGGATTTATATAATGAGCCCGGCGGTTCGGGTGGATATAGATACGGTGAAAGAAGTCTGCCGTTATTACAGAAGATATTTACGTGGGGACGAACGGTTAACCCGTCGCAACCCTTGTCAGCCGGAGTTTGGGATATGAGTTTGACTAATTTGAATAAGTTTCAGTTGGAAAACTCGGACGTGATAACCTATCACACGTATGAAGGTCTGGATTCGCATCAACAGCTCATTGACACATTGAAGCAATATGGGCGTCCGATGATTTGCACGGAATATATGGCACGTACTCAAAATAGTACTTTCCAGGATATTATGCCGATGCTGAAGAAAGAAAATATCGGTGCAATAAACTGGGGACTTGTAGCCGGAAAGACAAATACAATCTTTGCATGGGATACCCCGTTGCCTGACGTAGCTGAACCGTCCTTGTGGTTCCATGATATTTTCCGTAGCGATGGGACACCTTATTCGACAGAAGAAGTGGAATGTATTCGTTCATTAACTAAATAATTCCCTTATGATAACTATGAGGAATATATGGATAATGATGTTGGGGATATGCTTGTTTGGTTGTGGGGCTGGTAAACAGCCCCCTTCCTCACAGCTCTCTTTAACATGGAAACTGGAAAAAGATAGTGTGGAAGCCAGATATTTTAAGAATACATTCTGTTTGACGAATAACGGGAATAAATCCTTGGCTGATGATTGGGTGATCTATTTTAATCAGACACCAATTTATTATCAGCAACCTATTAATGCCCCGTTGGAAATAGAATGTATTGGTTCGACTTACTATAAAATGTATCCTACTGAACACTATCAGGCGTTGGCACCGGGTGAAACACTCTCTTTTACTATATTGAGTGAAGGAAATGTGATTAATGTATCTTCGGTTCCTGAAGGGGCTTATATTGTAGCTACCGATGAAAAAGGGAAAATGTTGCAGCCGCAAAATATTCCGATTGAGATCGGACTGTTTACGCCCGATGCCCAATGGATTCGTTCGAAGAATAGTTTTCCCTATGCAGATGGAAATTATTTGTATAAGCAGAATGATGATTTCAGCAAGCCTGTAGAGTGTGATATACTTTCTCTCTTTCCTACTCCTAAAAAAGTTGAGAAGACGGGTGGTGTTTCTACTTTCTCTCCAAAGGTAGGTCTGAAGTTTGACGGTGTATTTAAAGAAGAAGCTCTTTTGTTGAAAAAGCAATTGACTTCACAGTTAGGATGTACCGTTTCTGAAAAGGATGAAGAAACAATCATTGAATTGAAGAAAACAGAACTTCCTGCCACCTGTCAATGTCCGGATGAGTATTACGAAATTGTGATAAAGAATAACCTGCTGACTTTGAAAGCTAATGATGCGCATGGCATATTTAATGCTTGTCAGACATTGGTTGCTTTATTGGATAACATGAAGCTAGCTTCCTCTCCGCTCCCCAATCTTCATATTACCGATTATCCGGACATGGGACATCGGGGAATCATGCTGGATGTAGCCCGCAATTTTACAAAGAAGACGGACTTATTGAAACTGATAGATATACTGTCATTCTATAAAATGAATGTACTGCACCTGCATTTGAGTGATGATGAGGCTTGGCGTGTAGAAATACCCGGATTGGAAGAATTGACAGAAATAGCCTCTCGCAGAGGACATACTACAGATGAACTGACATGTCTTTATCCTGCTTATGCTTGGGGATGGAATGAGGTAGATACCACCTCATTGGCTAATGGGTATTATTCTCGCAGTGACTTTATGGATATTTTGAAATATGCAAAAGAAAGGCATATCAGAATTATTCCTGAAATAGATATTCCCGGCCATTCACGGGCAGCAATAAAAGCCATGAATGCCCGTTACCGGAAATATATCGATACGGATCAGTCGAAAGCGGAAGAATATCTTCTGATTGACTTTGCAGATACTTCCCAATATCTATCGGCACAAAATTTCACTGATAATGTTATTAATGTCGCCATGCCTTCTACATACCGTTTTCTTGAAAAAGTGATTGATGAAATCGGGCGGATGTACCAGGATGCGGGAGTAGAATTGCCTGCTTTCCATGTAGGTGGAGATGAAGTGCCGGAAGGCATTTGGGAAGGTTCTTCTATCTGCCGTACTTTTATGAAAGAACATGGATTGGCTAAGATACGGGATTTGAAAGATTATTTTCTGGAGCAAATTCTGGAAATGTTGAATAAACGCAATATACAGGCAGTTGGATGGCAAGACATTGTTATGAAGCCGGATAATACCGTGAACGAACATTTCAGAAATAGCAAGGTCTTGAATTATTGCTGGAATACAATTCCGGAACAGGGTGGGGATGAAGTTCCGTATAAGTTAGCAAATGCGGGCTATCCTATTATACTCTGTAATGTGGGTAATTTCTATTTGGATATGGCCTATTGTTATCATGTGGAAGAACCGGGATTGCGTTGGGGTGGTTACGTAGATGAGTACGTAACGTTTGATATGTTGCCTTTTGATATTTACAAGTCTTTACGGCGAAATCTGAAAGGTGAATCTGTGGATGTAAAAACAGCATCAAACGGTAAGCAACCCTTGACAAAAGAGGGTTATAAGAATATCAAAGGTTTGTCCGGACAAATTTGGGCGGAGACAATCCGTAGTTTCGAACAAATAGAATATTATCTTTTCCCAAAAGTTTTTGGGCTGGCAGAACGCGCTTGGAACGCTCAACCATCGTGGGCATTATCTCCGGACAGTAAGGTATATGCAGATGCCAAACGAAAATATAATGCTGGTATTGTAACTTATGAGTTGCCCCGTTTGGCAAAACGAGGTATTAATTTCCGGGTATCTCCTCCAGGTATTATAGTAAAGGATGGATTGTTGTTTGTCAATACCACAAATCCGAATGCGGTAATCCGGTACACCACCGATGGTAGTGAACCAACGGAAAATTCCGTGAAATGGCAAACTCCGATAGCATGCGATGCTCCACAGATAAAAGCAAAGGCATTTTATTTAGGGAAGGAAAGTGTAACTACAGTATTGATAAACGAGTAGTATTCAATAGTGTGCAAAACCCTCTGAAGAAGAATTTCTTTGGAGGGTTTTATTGTTTATATACTTCTATGGGTGGGGTGGATGCACGCATTTTGATTTCTGCGTTCAGCACGATTGAGTGGTTCGGTGATGCCGGATCCTTGATCTTTTCTAAAATCAGTTCGGCTGCACTTTTCCCCATTTGGTACAGAGGTGGTTCGACGGTAGTCAGTTTGGGATAGACTATGTTGGAAAGCTCAGTTCCTGAAAAGCTGGCTACGGCAATTTCGTCCGGTATCTTTTTTCCAAGTTCTTTCAATCTGTTCATGGCTCCAATGGCTAGTGTTTCCGTGAAAGCAAAAACAGCATTGAAAGGTATATTTCTTTCCATTAATATATCCGCTGCTTTTTTTCCTTCTTCAAAAGTTATACCGGTTCTTATCAGCATATTATCCTTATCAAAAGGAATCCCGAATTTCGCCAAAGCGTCTTTGTATCCTCTGACACGTTCTATGGAGTTATAAATATCGTCCGGTCCCTGTATATGAACAATCTGCTTGCGCCCGCTTCGGATAAGACTTTCCACGAGAAAGAAGGATTTCATATAATCGTCCACTATTACCTGTGGAACTTCAAGCCCATAGGGAATACGATCATAGAATACCATAGGCATTCCTGCTTCCTGTAAACGGAAATATTCCTCCTTGTTTCTTTTATAACTGCAAAGACAGATGATGATACCATCCACCATGAATCGTTCCATCAGTTGCAAGTTCTCTTTCTCTTTTTCCGGATCTCCTCCTGACTCTGCAATAATCACCTTTATATTTTTAGCATGGAGCACTTCTTGTATCCCGTTTATTACTCGTGAAGCAAACGGGGTAACCATTTCAGGAACTATCACTCCCACGGCATTAGTATGTCCGTATTTAAGGTTGGTTGCTACAGGATTGGGTCTATATCCCAATTCTTTAACCGCTTCCATCACCTTTTCTTTCGTTTCCTTACGGATATTTTTATCATCCCCCAATGCACGAGATACAGTGGAGACAGATATTGACAAATGTCTGGCTATGTCTTTAATGGTTATATACTTCATGGTTGATGATTGTTTAAATCAAAACAAAGATATCGGTTTCGATCAACAAATCCTAATTTTTAAGAACGTTTGTGCTAGAAGCCGAATGCCGTTCATGTTTATGCAATGCTTTTGTAACGTTTGCAGATTTTGGGAACGTTCCCGCAATCGTTTGCAGGAAAAAGATCTGCAAAAAAACATTTTTCCAGGTTCCCATTCTTTATCTTTGTTACATCATAATTATGTCGAACTAAATCTAAAGAAAGTATGAAAACACAATTCTTTTCTTGTAAGTGCGATCCAAAACAAATCAAAGTTTACTATACATTGAATCGGTAAGATTCTAAATATATGAATGATTTTGAAATGATTCATTTTGAATTTAACACCAAAGTTAAACTTAAGGATAAAAATAGGAATGGACAAGAAAGTACTAAGTATGGAAATCACGAAGCGGGGTCCAATAGTGGGCAACTATGATGTAGTTGTTTGCGGTGGAGGGCCTGCTGGTTTTATAGCAGCAATTGCTGCTGCTCGATGTGGCGCGAAGACTGCTGTTGTGGAACAATATGGCTTTTTAGGTGGAATGGCTACAATGGGGCTTGTAACTCCTTTGAGTGTATTCACTTATAATAATGAGAAGGTGATAGGTGGCATTCCATGGGAGTTTATCGAACGACTTGAGAAAATGGGGGGCTGTATCATTGAGAAACCTCTCGGAAATGTGGCTTTTGATCCGGAGCTTTACAAACTTTTATGCCAGCGAATGATGCTCGAAGCCGGCGTGGATATGTATATGCACTCTTATCTAAGTGGTTGTCAGATAAAAGATGGCAAAATATCCAGTGTCCTTTTTGAAAATAAGAATGGGACAGAGGCTATCAGTGCCGATATGTATATCGATTGCACGGGTGATGGTGATCTTGCTGCTATGGCAGGTGTTCCAATGCAGGCTGATGAATGTAAACCTCTGCAACCTCTTTCAACCTATTTTATTTTAGGAGGTGTGGATACGGATTCACCTATAATAATCGATGCCATGCACCATAACAAACAAGGGCAGAATTGTCATTGCATTGCAGTTCGTGAGAAACTTCTTGAAATGAAAGATGTGCTTGGTATCCCCGAATTTGGAGGTCCCTGGTTTTGTACAACTCTTCGTCCGGGTGAAGTAACGGTCAATATGACTCGTACTGCAGGAAATGCTGTCGATAATCGAAATTTTACCGCAGCCGAATGTCGTTTGCGGGAAGATGTATTCAAAATAGCACGAATCCTTAAAGAAAACTTTGAAGAGTTTAAAAACAGTTATGTGACGACGGTTGCCGTACATGCCGGTATTCGTGAGACACGTCGTATCAAAGGTATACATACAATCACAGGAGAAGAGTATGTGAACGCTTATAAGTATCCTGATAGCATATCACGCGGCGCACACCCTATAGATATCCATGTTGCAGCAGGTGCAGCACAGAACGTTACTTTCCTTAAAAAAGCTGCGTATGTACCTTATCGAGCTCTTGTAGCTGATAACTTCCCGAATTTGCTTGTAGCCGGGCGTTGTATAAGTGCCGATAAAACTTCTTTTGCATCGCTTCGTGTTCAGGCAAGTTGTATGGGGGTAGGGCAGGCTGCAGGAGTGGCGGCCGCGCAATGTATAAGGGCTGGTGTGACAGTACAAAAGGCTGATGTAGACAAACTCATAGAAGAATTGAAGAAACTTGGAGCAATAATATAAAGTATATGGAATCTTTAGACTATTTTGTTATCTTACTCTACTTTCTCGGATTGATAGCCGTGAGTGTTGTGATGTCGCGGAAAATTAAAAACTCCGAAGATATGTTTATTGCCGGGCGAAATTCTTCGTGGTGGCTGTCGGGAGTCTCTTCTTACATGACCATTTTCTCGGCAAGTACCTTTGTCGTTTGGGGAGGCGTTGCTTATAAATCAGGTATAGTTGCGGTAATTGTTGCACTTTGCCTTGGTGTGGCATCATTTATTGTCGGTAAATGGATCTCCGGCAAATGGCGTCAGTTGCGTATCAAATCGCCGGGGGAGTTTCTCACGATCCGCTTCGGACACCGCACAGTGAGTTTTTACACGATTTCAGGAATTGTAGCCCGTGCGGTGCATACGGCAGTGTCTCTGTATGCGGTAGCGGTTGTGATGTGTGCGCTTATCAAGGTCGATGGCGGCAGTATTTTTGCGAGTACAGGTATGCTAGGCGATTCACCGGAGGGTTATCTTAGCATTTGGTGGGCACTTCTCATACTTGGTGCCATCGCTCTTGGATATACCATTGCCGGAGGTTTTCTTGCCGTACTAATGACCGATGTGATTCAATTCGGAGTACTTCTGGCTGTGGTTGTATTTATGATCCCTCTCTCATTTAACGCAGTTGGGGGCGTAAGCGCATTCATCGATAAAGCAAATGAGATACCGGGATTCTTCTCGGGTACGTCTCCGACCTATACATGGGTATGGCTTTTATTGTGGATATTTCTTAATGTAGCCATGATTGGTGGCGACTGGCCGTTTGTACAACGTTACATAAGCGTGCCTACTACAAGAGATGCGAAGAAGAGTACTTATTTGATAGGAATACTTTATCTCGTCACTCCCCTCATTTGGTATCTGCCTACCATGATTTATCGTGTAATGGAACCCGGACTTGCACTTGATTTGGATGCAACTACAATGACTTTCAACGGTGAACATGCTTATGTGAATATGAGCAAACTCGTGCTCATGAAAGGAATGGTAGGCATGATGTTGGCAGCGATGCTATCGGCCACATTGAGTAATGTTTCGGGCATTTTGAATGTGTATGCAAATGTATATACTTATGATATTTGGGGACACAAAGAGAAAAATCGTCAGGCAGATGAGAAAAAGCGTATAAAGGTAGGTCGTCTCTTTACATTTGTTTTCGGACTTGTGATAATTGCCTTGTCGATGTTCATACCTTTTGCTGGAGGTGCAGAAAAGGTTGTGGTAACCCTTCTTACTATGGTGATGTGTCCTTTATATATTCCGTCAATATGGGGACTGTTCTCAAAGCGGTTGACAGGTAACCAACTTATTACTGCAATGGTGCTTACTTGGTTCGTGGGTATTATGGCTCGTATCATCATTCCTGCCTCCGTCATTAGTCCAAGCATAATAGAATCGGTTTCCGGTTGTGTACTTCCCGTACTTATTCTTGTAATGATGGAAATTTGGTCGGTACGCAAAAAGTATGAAGACAATGGCTATCAAGCCATTTGCGAATATACTGATCCTGATGCCGACCGCGAGCCGACCTCAAAGGAGAAAAAAGCGGTACGAAATTATTCGCATTTGGCCGTTAACTGCTTTTGTATAACCCTTGGAGTCGTTGTACTCTTGCTGGTTGGTCTGCTCATTGTCGGCGATCCAAAGACTCTTGCGGTAAAAAATATCGTAATAGGAAGTATCGTACTGATTGTTGCCACTATACTTGCTTATGTGATATACAGAATCATGTATGCAAAGCAGGTGAAAATATCTAATTAGTCATTATTAATTAACCCTAAATACTAATCAAATGAACCTAAAGATGTTATTGTTTGCAAGTGTGTCGCTTGTTATTTTTGCATCTTGTCACGATTCGGATACTCCGTACATGACACTCGCGACAAAGACACTTGTTGTAGAAGCAGAAGGTGGTCTTTTCACCGTTGATCTTGAATCAAATCTCTTTTACAGAGTCAATAACGACTGCCAGGCCGAAGGAAGCGATAGCCATTGGGCAGTTATTGATTCTCATGAGACACAAGGTGAGATTACTAAATTTACAATCAAAATTTCTGAAAATTCATCGGCTACTTCTCGTACTGGTGCAATTCGTTTCATTGGTGATGATGTAACTCCTCTAAAGCTGGCTATTACTCAGAAGGGGATTGTTCCTAAGGGCATCAGCCCTGCCACCGAATCGGTTGATGCAGCTACAACGGAATCTTCGTTCAAAGTCTTTGGCGATAAAGAGTGGAGAGCTGTTTGTATAGATGCGGATGTGACCGTTTCTCCTACAAATGGGGTAGGCGAATGTGACATTAAACTTACTTTCCCGGAAAACAAGACATTTGTAAAGCGGACAATAGAAGTAACGGTAACCATCCTGGATGATAAAGACTATACATATACTCTTGTACAAGATGCTTTTTCGGGTATTTTAGCTGATTGGGATTTGAAGAGTTTAACCAGCAATACGAGTGGAACATTTGCTGATGGTGAAGCACAGTCGGTATTCCCGGGAGCCAATGGCAAGTATATTGCTCCAAGTGCCGGAAGTGGTAAAATAGAGTATTGGGCATGTGACCGAACAGGTTATATAGCGCAGACAGCTATTTGCGACCGCGCAGTGGGCGGTAATGGTGACCCGTATGTATCAGGAGCTATTCCTGGCGATTATTGGTATATCTGTGGCGATGCGAAAGGTGCGATAATCCCTGCCGGTACAAAGATCCATTTCTATTTTGTGACTAAATTGGGAACGATGTGTTCTAGCTACTGGATGATCGAGTTCAAGGATGGGGAGGAATGGAAACCGGCTCTTCCGATTTCGACTCTTCTGGAAAGTGCGACAGAAACGATATCGGGTGCTTCCATTGATTATTCGGCAACAATTACCTACAATTTTGCAGGAATGTTGCTTGATACCAGCAACAATGGTGCATATATCCCTGCCGAAGGAGTATTTACGACAACTAAAGATATGGATGAGATTGTCTTAAGATTTGGACAAGCAGGTCGTTTAGGTCTTAGTGGTGCTAGATATTCTGGAAAATATATCGACTGCACACACGCAAGTGGTCAGACACGTTTTTCGGCGCAACATCCGAGTAACCCTGAAACAGGTGCGGCGATCAAAGAGTATAACCAACATGTATTGCTTGAAATCGTAGAATGAATATTATGAAGAAAAGTATATTAAGCCTGTTATTGGCATGTTTCCTGCAAATCAATCTGGCTTTTGCACAGAATGTAATGAAGGGTGTCGTTAGCGATGCCAATGGTCCTCTTGTCGGAGTTGTGATCCATGATAAAAACAATGGAAAAGGTACTACCTCCGATATGTCGGGAAAGTATGCGCTTAGTGGTGCGGAATCAGGGCATACAATAGAATTCCGTTATCTGGGTTATATGACCGAACATGTTGTATGGGATGGTAAAAGTGTGGTAAATATAAAACTTAAAGAGGATGCTGTACAGCTTGAAGAAACGGTCGTTATCGGTTATGGATCTGTAAAGAAGAAAGATCTTACAGGTGCAGTCGGTGTAATCAACAATTCATTGATCGAGAGGCAGAGTACTTCGCAACTTTCGCAATCTTTGCAAGGATTGATTCCGGGACTTACGGTTACTCGTTCAAGCAGTATGCCGGGAGCGAGTGCTACGGTGCAGGTTCGTGGTGTGACAACCATGTCTGATTCGAGTCCGCTTATCCTTGTCGATGGTATGATGGTCAGTAGCCTCGATAATATAGCAAGTGAAGACGTGCAGCAGATTACTGTACTTAAGGACGCGGCTTCTGCATCCATTTATGGTGCCCGTGCTGCTGCCGGTGTTATCTTGATAACAACTAAGGAGGCAACCGAGGGACAACTTTCGATCGGTTACAACGGGGAGGTTTCCTTATCTTCTCCTACCGAATTTCCGAAATTCCTGACCGACCCTTATCATTACATGACAATGTATAATGAATGGTCATGGAACGATGCCGGTAATCCTGCAGGAGGCGAGTTTGCCAACTATTCACAGGATTACATCGACAACTATGCTACCAACAACAGGTATGACCCCATTCAATATCCTATCTATGATTGGAAAGATGCCATTCTTTCGAGCACCGCTATGCGCCATAAGCACAATTTGACAATGACGTATGGCAACAAGGTAATCAAGAGTCACACTTCCGCTACTTACGAAAATGCTGACGCTGTCTACAAAGGTTCAAACCACGAAAGAATCTCTATCCGTTCTCGTAATAATCTGAAGATTAGTGATAAACTCTCCGGTTCTATTGATTTTTCGGTACGTTATGCCACGAAAAATGACCCCACTTCCGGTAGCCCGATTCGTGCGGCTTATATGTATCCTTCCATTTATTTAGGACTTTATCCGGACGGTCGTGTAGGTCCCGGTAAAGACGGCAGTCTTAGTAATACACTTGCCGCTTTATTGGAAGGCGGAGAAAAAAAGACTGTATCTAATACAATGACCGGTAAATTCTCGTTGAGCTATAAGCCTATAAAAGATTTGACCATTACTGCTAATTTGACTCCTACCATTGGAAATGTTTCAATCAAGGAGATGAAGAAAGCCATACCTGTTTATGATGCATACGAAACCGATGTTATGTTGGGATATGTTTCGGGGTATACTTCTAATTCGCTAAGTGAAGAACGCCGTAACATCAAATCATTGGAGAAGCAATTCATCGCTACATACGATAAAACCTTTAGCAAGGTACATAACTTCAATGCCATGGTCGGTTATGAGGATTATAGCTATACGTATGAAACGATGTCGGGGTCGACAAACGATATGTCTTTGTCTTCTTTCCCTTATCTTGATTTGGCGAATAAAAATGCTCTTGCTGTAGCCGGCAATTCTTATCAGAATGCCTATCGTTCATTTTTTGGCCGTATCATGTATAATTACGACAGCCGCTACTACCTCCAACTCAATGCTCGTGAAGACGGATCTTCACGTTTTCACAAGGATCACCGTTGGGGATTCTTCCCCTCGGCATCGGTTGGTTGGGTAATTTCTAATGAGAAATTCATGCAAAATATAACCCCGGTAAGTTATCTGAAGTTTCGTGCCTCTATCGGTACTCTCGGTAATGAGCGGATTGGAAATTATCCTTACCAGACATACATTTCGTTCAACAATGCCATTATGTATGACAGTGCAGGATCTACTCCTCAATCTTCAATGTCCGCCGCACAACAAGATTATGCGTATGAGAATATCCATTGGGAGAAAACACAGAGCTGGGATATAGGGGTGGATGCCGCTTTCTTTGACAACCGCCTTGACTTTAGCGCAGACTATTATTATAAAAAGACAACAGATATGCTCTTGTCGGTGGCAATCCCGTCGTTTACCGGTTACTCGGCACCTGACAGGAATGTAGGTAAAATGCACACCCGCGGTTGGGAAGTAAAACTTGGCTGGTCTGACCGTATCGGGGATTTTAGTTATGCGGTAAGTTTTAATATCTCTGATTACAAGTCTATTATAGATAATCTTAACGGCAAGCAGCAGTTTAACAGCGATGGTACTATTATTACTGAAGGTGCAGAATATAACTCATGGTATGGATATAAGACTGCAGGTTTGTTCCAGACCGCAGAGGAAGTCAGCGAAAGCGCTTTGCTTTCGGCTTCTACCAAACCGGGTGATGTAAAATATGTAGATATCAGCGGACCAGATGGTACTCCTGACGGAATTATCAATGAGACATATGACCGCGTAGTGCTTGGCAGTTCGTTGCCACACTATCTTTATGGAGGTTCTATTAGTTTGGGTTGGAAAGGCATCTCCTTCTCTCTACTTTTCAATGGTGTCGGGAAACAACTTTCACGCCTTACCGAAAGTATGATTCGTCCCATGCAGGGACAATGGCTTCCGGCTCCGTCAGTCCTTCTGAACGACAATGGTGACCGTAATTACTGGAGTGTGTATAATACAGCAGAACAGAACGCATCAGTCAGGTATCCTCGCTTGAGTCATCAGGGCGGTGAATACAACAACTATAAAATGTCAGATTTCTGGCTTAGGAGTAGCGCATATATGCGTATAAAGAACATCAATATTGGCTATACAGTTCCTAAAAAAATCGTCTCTAAGGTCGGAATCAAGGGACTTCGGGTGTATGTCAATATCGATGATCCATATTGCTTTGATAGTTATCTTTCTGGATGGGACCCTGAAGCAGGCGCTTCTACCTATATCACACGTACTTATACGTTTGGAGTTGATATTAAATTCTAATAGAGTATGAAAAAATTACATAATATGAAAAAAATACATGTATTGATTTACATGATAGTTCTTCTATCTGTAACTTCTTGTGTGAACCTCGACCTGAATCCTCCTTCAGCTGCATCCAGTGAAAACTGGTTCTCGTCACCGGAGGAAGTTCGAATCTCATTGAATGATTTTTATCGTAGTACCTTCTTTGTTATAGAAGAAGGTTGGACGTTGGACCGTAATACAGATGACTGGGCGCAACGAACCAATATTTATACAATTGCGGCAGGTTCACTGAATGCGTCTTCTACAAGTAATCCCAACATTAAGACTGTTTGGAGTTACACTTATAAGAACATTAGTCGTGCAAACCGGATTTTGGAGGCACTCGACAATCTTGAAGGTAAATATTCCACCACAGAACTTAATACGCTTCGTGCCGAAGCCCGTTTTTTCAGGGCGTTTGCTTATTCACGTTTGATTACTCTTTGGGGAGATGTTCCTTTCTATCTGACTTCAATTACTCCAGAGGAAGCATTTGAGATGGGACGTACCGACAAAGCTGTCGTTTTAAAACAGGTTTATGAAGATTATGACTATGCAGCAGAAAATTTGCCGGTCGCAAATAATAATAGCGGTGCCACCCGTGTGGATAAAGGAACGGCCTATGCTTTCAAGGCTCGTACAGCTCTCTATCAGCACGACTATGGGACTACCGCAAAGGCTGCACAAGACTGTATGGATCTGGGAGTATATGATTTAGCCCCTGATTATGGAGAACTTTTCCGCGATAAGACAAGAGGTAGCAAGGAAGTCATCTTCTCTGTTGTTCACTCAAGTGACCTTGAATTGGATGAAAACGGTCAGCCTACTACACAGTCTATCGGTTCATTCATTGCCCGTTCGGCAGGTGGTACACATAATGCGCAACCTTCATGGGAACTTCTTGCTGTCTACGAAATGACGAATGGTAAGACGATCGATGAGCCCGGCAGTGGTTTTGATCCTCGCGATCCATTTGCCAACCGTGATCCCCGTTGTTTGGAAACATTTGCTGCTCCCGGTAGCCGTATCTATGGTATTGAGTGGAATCCTGCGCCAAATGCACTTGAGGTAATGGATTATACGCAAA
Organism: Bacteroides sp. D2; assembly: GCF_025147085.1. Taxonomy (NCBI): domain Bacteria; kingdom Pseudomonadati; phylum Bacteroidota; class Bacteroidia; order Bacteroidales; family Bacteroidaceae; genus Bacteroides; species Bacteroides sp. D2. The sequence continues at coordinate 2,650,606 of NZ_CP102261.1, forward strand.
ATCGCATGGTTACAAACAAAGATTCAAAAGGCGGTTCGGATGCTTCCAACTGCGCTTACAATGGTTGCTGCCTGCGCAAAGGCGCGCAAGAGTCATGGCGTACTACTTTGTATAACGACAATCCCGTCATTCTCATGCGTTATGCCGATGTGTTGTTGATGTATGCCGAAGCTAAGATTGAACTGGGAGATATTGATGCTACTGTTCTTGCTTGTATCAACGATGTCCGTGCTCGTGCTTATAGCACTACCCGTACGCAAACCAACGACTATCCGTCCATCACCACCACCGATCAGACAGTATTGCGTAAAGTGCTTCGTCGTGAGCGTCGTGTGGAGTTTGCATGGGAAAATCTGCGTTATTTCGATTTACTTCGTTGGCATCAGTTTGAGAATGCTTTCGGACACAATATGTACGGATTTACTCGTACGGCCAATAGAGCAAAGGAATATTTTGCGGCAGGCAACTGGTTCTGGCCACAGACTCCGGCATTTGATGAAGACGGATTCCCTTCCTTTGAAGCGATGGCTGATGGGACTTATATCGTTCAGCATGGAGAACGTAAGTTTGATGAGAAGATTTATTTGTGGCCATTGCCAAGTGATGATGTACTAATCATGAATGGCAAACTTGTTCAGAACCCAGGGTACTAACTTTATTAAATAAATGATAATATGAGCATTGGAGAAATTTTATTGCACAGTCGGTATCAACCATTAAAGAGGGTGTTGAGCTATGATGTATTCAACACAGGCTTTAACGGCTGGATGACATTGATGCCTAATTTTACGGAATATCCGAATTTTGATGTTCCTAAGACATTGGTCAATAAAGATCAGTGGCCACCGGTCATGCTTAGTTCCGCTACCTTTAGGTATCCGGGTACTCATGGGGCAATGTCCGGTACTTATTCTCTTAAACTCTCGACAAGACCTATTGCAGCGCCTTATACGGAGATTCCGGCAGAGGGATGCCTGGGACATGCCATTAAGCGACTTTCATTCTCTCGTCCGGGCTGCAAATATTTGCAGATAGAATGCTGGTTTACATATACGGCGGAGCAGGATGTGGTTGATGGCGGTGATCGTCCGCAACCGGGTTTACATGAGAGTTCAATCCGCGACTTCGGTATGGGATTTGATGTACAGGAAGGTGGAAAACGCTATCATGTAGGAATACGCTATCTCAATGCAGTGGACGGAAAGTTAATGCAGAAGTGGCAGTATGAACATTCGGATGAAGACGTTACAGATCGTGATTGGGCTTATGGACTTGACGGAGATTGGTGTAAGAAGGGTGTCGATCCTTGGTGGTTTGGTCGTCGTTATCCTAATGGTGACCATGATGGGTTCAAAGATTTGAATGATGGTCATCAGAAACTCATTTACAATGAGACTGATTGCAAACTCAATTGGCAATATATGCGCCTGAAACTTGACACACAGCTTCGCGAATATGTGGAGTTCCAATGTCAGGACAGAATTTGGGATATGCGTGGCATTGCAGCCGATACTGTTGATGGATATAACCGTATCGACAACCTTATCAACCCTCTTTTCTGGGTGGGTACTGATACCAATCGTCGTGTATTCTTTTATATAGATTCAGTTGTTGTTTCACAAGAATAAGGAGGAATGTAATATATGAAAATGTTTAATGATTCCCATCTTGAGGTAAAGAAGTTTTTTAAAGGAACTTTCTTCACTCATCCTTACGAGGCTGGTTGGGCAGATGAGGCTATATTCTTTGTTATGGTTGAGAAAATAGAGGGAGATCCTGTATTCGAAGGTCGTGTACAACTATCGCAAGACGGTGTGCATTGGGCTGATGACGGCAGTATTCCTACGATCTTCAAAGGACTTGGCCAACATATTATAAAAGTGAATTCAAATTTTGGTAATTATATTCGTCTTGCCGTCAGCATTGAAGGCGGAGAGATGTTTTTAAATCTTCATATAGCATGCAAAGGTTAATATTTATTTTCAGTTTGTTCATCCTTGCGATTGTAGGATGCAGTTCTAATGAATCTCAATCATTTTTGATTCGTCCGGACGGAGGTGAAGAAGGTGGAGATGACTCTGCCACCGAAATAGAGATAGGTAAAACTATTCCTGCTTGGCAAGAAGGTGTGATGGATATTCATTTCATCAATACAACTACGGGTGAAAGCGTGTTTGTAATATTCCCGGATGGTACGCAAATGCTTATTGATGCTGCAAGTTCGAGTGTTGCGACCAACTCTAATGGTAATACGACCAACACCGGTATTCGTAGTCGTTGGGATCCAACCTTAACTTCTACCCGTGGCTCACAAATTATAGCTGATTACATTCGTAAGTGTATGGCATGGACAGGTAACAGTACGATAGATTATGCGGTACTTACCCACTTCCATAATGACCACTTCGGTGGTTATAATACATCCTTGCCGAAATCTTCCAATTCCGATACCTATTCGTTGATAGGTTATGCCGAGATCTTTGACAATTTTAAAATTGGCACGCTTCTCGATCGTGGTTACCCCGATTATAACTATCCGTTCGACATGGCGACAATGGCAGATAATGCTTCAAGTTGTAACAACTATATCAATGCGGTGAAATGGAATGTTGCTAATAAAAAGTTCGAGGCTGCGATATTTAAAGCAGGGGCAAATAATCAAATAGTTCAGAAGTACAATTCAGCGAAGTATCCTACTGCAAAGGTGCAAAATGTTGCTGTGAATGGAGAAATTTGGACAGGTTCGGGCACTGCCACAAAGAAGACATTCCCTGAACTCTCGGAGATTTCATACAAAAACAGCAAAGACATTACAGCCAGTGACAATTGTCCGCCGGAGAACATAACCAGTTGCGTGATGAAAGTCTCGTATGGCAACTTTGACTTCTTTGCCGGTGGTGATCTTCAGTATAACGGGCGCTCGAGTTATGCATGGAAAGATGCCGAATTGCCATGCGCAAAAGCCGTAGGCCAGGTAGAATTGATGAAAGCCGACCATCATGGTGTAACCAACACCAATCAGGCCGATGCTCTGAAAGCGCTCAATCCACAAACGATTGTTGTTAATTCATGGGTTGATTGTCATCCCCGCACCGATATATTGAATTCGATGGAGACAACACTCCCTGCGTGTGATATATTTATCACTAACTTCTGGCAGGGCGATCGTCCCAGTGGAGTAGACGACCGGGTAACGGCAGAAGAGGCTGCGAGAGTAAAGGGATATGATGGACATATTGTAGTTCGTGTGACCGATGGAGGAAACAAATATAGAGTAATGACAACCACAGATTCTGATGGGGCAATGACTGTTAAGGCTGTTTCCGGTCCATATACAAGCAGATAATGAATACAAAATATTATGATGTATTAGTAGCAGGTGCAGGGCCTGCCGGAATATGTGCGGCTGTAGCCGCTGCCCGGCAGGGGGCACATGTTGCTCTTATCGAAAGATATGGAGTCATTGGAGGTAATCTGACCGCTGGGTATGTCGGTCCTATTCTCGGTAGTGTAGGTAAGAACACTATGCGCGATGAGGTTTGTTCTATTCTTGGCGTCAAAGACAATGACTGGATTGGGGAGCATGGAAAAGCTCACGATTTTGAAGAGGCAAAACTTACATTGGCAGAATTTGTTGCGAAGGAAAAGAATATTGATGTCTTTTTGCAATGTTGTGTGTCGGATGTTATTCGTGACGGAAAGGTGATAAAAGGCATTGAGTGCGCAAGTAACGAGGGGACACTTTGTTTTGAGGCTGCAGTTACCATAGATTGCACTGGCGATGCAGTGGTGTCTTTTCTTGCCGGTGCAAAAATAGAAAAAGGGCGCGATGACGGACTTATGCAGCCTGTAACCCTTGAATATACTATTGACGGAGTAGATGAATCAAAGGGGCTTATTTGCATTGGAGATGTAGATGATGTTCAACTTAATGGCGAGCGTTTCCTTGATTGGTGCAAAAAGAAAGCTGACGACGGTAAACTTCCCCCAATTCTTGCTGCTGTACGTTTGCATCCATCAGTCAGACCGGGTTGCCGTCAAGTAAATACGACACAGGTCAATAGAGTGGATATAACTTCAGTAGGATCTATTTTCACCGCTGATCTTGAACTTAGACAACAGATACGTCTCCTGACTCAATTTTTGAGAGAAAATTTGCCGGGTTACGAGAACTGTAGAGTGATCGGAAGTGGTACAACAACTGGAGTGCGTGAAAGCCGCAGAGTGATGGGCGACTATGTGATTGATGCCGATGAGATGGCGGAAGGCTGCCGCTTTGCTGATGTGGTAGTACATAAAGCATTGTTCATTGTCGATATACATAATCCTGACGGAGCCGGACAGGCGGAACCGAGCATACAATATTGCAAACCATACGATTTGCCGTATCGTTGTTTTCTCCCGTTGGGCTTAGAAGGGCTTCTTGTGGCGGGACGGTGCATATCGGGTACTCACAGAGCCCACGCTTCATACCGTGTCATGAGTATTTGCATGGCAATGGGAGAGGCTGTTGGTATTGCTGCTGCCATGAGTGCATCGCAGAATTGTACTCCGCGTGCTCTCGATGTAGGAGAGTTGCAGCGACGGCTTGAATCGTTAGGCGTAGAGCTATTCGATTAACGTAGAACATAATCATACTTTAAATTTATAGAGCATACTTATGAAAAAAATATATTTGTCTGTCGTGTGCTTATTGGTCTCTATTCCCCTTATCGCCCAGTTGTATGTTGAGCCGGAGAAGGAAGTAGAGTGCTCTGTCTTCTTGGCAAAGGAAGGACGGGGGCGAGCACAGCAAGGACTTGAAATATGGGATGATTACATATTCTCGTGCGAGGATGGAGGGCATGTGAATATATATGATTTCAAAAGTGCAGATTCGAAACCCTTAGCAGGCTTTGAACTGGCTTCCTCCCATCCTGACAACCATGTAAATAATGTATGTTTTGGTGTTGAGACAAAACGAGGAGCATCATTTCCTTTACTATATATAACAAATGGCAAGGTAGGAAGTGAATTGGAATGGTTGTGTTTTGTAGAGAGTATAACTCGCCGTGGGAAACGTTTTAGCAGCGAAATCGTACAGACAATCGAACTAGATGGTTCGAAGTGGGCGGAGAAAGGGTATGTCTCTATCTTCGGAGCGCCGAGTTGGCTGGTCGATCGGGAACGTGGCTTTATATGGATATTTTCGGCACGTAAGCGTACGGTAGCGAAAGTGACAAAGAATGCATGGGAGAACCAGTATGTCGCCACCAAGTTCCGCATACCATCGTTAAGTGAGGGTGCAAAGGTGCGGCTTGACCAAAATGACATTCTTGATCAGGTGGTGTTTCCCTATGATGTATGGTTCACGCAAGCGGGCTGTATGCATGATGGTAAAATATACTATTGCTTCGGAGTTGGGAAGCAAGATGACAACCGTCCTTCCTGCATCCGGGTGTATGATACTGATACGCGGACAATTACTGCACGATACAATGTGCAGGAACAAGTCATTTACGAACCGGAAGATATTGTGATAAAAGATGGAGCCATGTATGTCAATACCAATACAAACGCAAAAAAGACATCCGACCTTCCTTGCATATTCAAACTCTCTCTTCCAAAAGAAAAGCGGATAGGGGAAAATCCTCTCGATGAGATACGCCAGGATCCGGAACGTGCAGGTGGCGTGTATTATGTGACCGATCTTTCACATACGGTTACGCCGACCCCTAAAGGGTATAAACCTTTCTATATAAATGGCTATTTCCGTCACGGAGCTCGTCAGATAGACGATACGGTAACTTACCCTGCCATATACGGCGTATTGGAGAAAGCTCATGATACGAACAACCTTACAGACTTCGGGAAGGCTCTATACGAACGCCTTGAACCGTTCAAGATGAATGTGTTCTATAAAGAAGGTGATCTGACGCAGATCGGTTATCGCCAGACGCGGGAAATAGGCCGAAGAATGGTACAAAACTATCCTGAAGTATTTGAAAACCATCCTTATTTGAAAACTAACGCGACAAATGTACTTCGAGTGGCAGCTACAATGCAATCGGTGAATTCGGGGATTTTGTCACTGAAACCCGAGCTTGAATGGGCAGAGATAGACAACTCTCGTTCGTTTCTTACCACACTGAATCCTTATGGCAATGTATGTCCCGATAGAAGTACGCTCGATAAGTATATACTTGGTAAGGAAAATAGTTGGTATAAAAAATATCGTTCGTACATAGATGAAAAGTTGGATGTTGATGTTTTTTTCACAAGGCTGTTTATAGACATTACACAAATAGAAAGCGAGTATGATAAATATGACCTTGTCCATCGCTTCTGGTTAATGGCGTCACTTATGCAATGTCTCGACCGGCAAGTGCCTATCTGGGATATCTTTACAGAAAAGGAAATATTGGCTTGGGCAGAAATCGAAAACTATAAGTATTTTGCGCAGAAGGGGCCTGAGCCTGTATCCCACGGGCGGAGTTGGGGGCTTGCATCGCGCACGTTACGCCATTTATTAGACGAATCTGCCGAAGATATTGCCCGTAAACGTCATGGTATAAATCTCAACTTCGGACACGATGGTGTTCTTATGGCCATCTTGACAAATCTACAGGTTGGGACGTGGGCACGTGAGGCAAGTAATTCCAAAGAAGCTTTGCAGAGCTGGAAGTATTGGGATATTCCGATGGGGGCGAATCTTCAGATGATATTTTATCAATCGGAAGATAATTCGGATATTCTAGTCAAGTTTATGCTGAATGAAAAAGATCTTCAGCTACCGCTTGAAGCGGTTGAAGCATCTTATTACAAATGGAACGAGGTTTATAAATTCTATATCGAACATTGCGACAAGGTTGAAAGATCACTTGCCGAAACACTGAAATTATCGTATGAAGACTTTTAATTACAATCGTGCCGAAATTAAGGCTGGAATAGTACATTTCGGCGTTGGGAACTTCCACCGTGCGCATCTCGAAGCTTATACAAATCTTTTGCTTGAAGATCCGTCGCAAAAATGCTGGGGTGTGTTTGGAGCAATGATTATGCCTACAGACGGGATACTGTTCAATGCTCTCAAAGAAGAAAATGGTATATATCAGTTAACGACCTGCAGCCCTTCCGGCGAACGGCATAATATGTTGATTGGCTCGCTTGTCGAACTTGCATGGGGAGAAATAGATAGTGAACCAATCATTGCTAAAATAGCATCGGAGGAGATAAAAATCATTACTTTGACCATAACTGAAGGGGGGTATAAGGCTGATTTAGATAAGCCGCGCACAGTATTCTGGTATGTAGCCGAAGGACTTAAACGTCGAATGGAGCAAGATTTGCCGATTACGATTCTTTCGTGCGATAACATGCAACAGAATGGCAATGCTGCAAAATGTGCGTTTATGTCATACTTCGAAGCGAAATATCCTGAGGTGGCAGCGTGGGCAGAAAAGAAAGTGACGTTCCCCAATTCGATGGTGGATAGAATCACTCCTGCAACAAAATCGGGGAAGATTACTAATGTGTGCTGTGAAGATTTCATACAATGTGTCGTTGAAGATAATTTCATTGCAGGCCGCCCTGCATGGGAGAAAGTGGGAGTTACATTCACGGACGATGTGACCCCGTATGAAATCATGAAATTAAGTCTTCTCAATGCATCGCATACACTTCTGTCTTATCCTGCCTATATGGAGGGATTTAGGAAGGTTGATACTGTATTGGCAGATGAGAGGTACCGCACAATGATAAAGTTGTTTATGAACAGGGACGTCACTCCTTATGTTCCGGTTCCCGAGGGTGTTGATCTTGAAGCGTATAAAGATTTGCTTATCAAACGATTCTCAAACAAGGCGATAAGCGATCAAGTATCGCGACTTTGCGGTGATGGCATCGCGAAGTTTGCAGTCTATGTAGTACCCATACTCAAACAGATGTTACGGGATGGAAAGGATATTTCGATAGAGGCTTTCCTGGTAGCTGTTTATTGCAAATATCTTATAGGTGCACACACGGAGTCTGGGGAGAATATAACTATTTTCGAACCTCACATTACTCCGGCGGACAAGATGCTGATTTCCGGAGGATCACCAGTTGAGTTCTTGAAAATATCGCCTTTTGTGTCATTGGAACTAGACAAATATCCTGTATTTATGGAAAAGTATGAGCTGTTTTATGGCATGAGCGTAGCAGAAGGATTAAAGGTCTTATTGCAGTAAACAACTAAAAACAACAAAACCATGAAGAAGTTTTTTATTCCGGTTGTTCTGTTACTGTTGTGTGTAGTATCGGTTTCGGCACAAAAACAGATTGAAGCATCTACACTTAACCTGATAGGTAAGCCGTTTGAATTGACCCCAAATCCATATCATAGAGTCGATACATTGGTTTATAAAGGTTTTAATCGGACGGAGAATCGGCAAGTTCGTTGCCCGGCTGGTATGGCTGTACTGTTTAAAACAAACACGCGTAATATACATATTACGACAAAGTGGGGGTATGTATATTCGAGTAACTCGACAATGCCAATCTCTTATAAGGGATACGATCTTTATATCAAAAATGCGGACGGACAATGGCAGTATGCGGCAAGTGGTTCATCGAAAGCGTATAAAAGCGAACGTATTGAGACGTTTGCACTTATAGAGAATATGGATGGTACAATGCACGAATGCATGATGTATATGCCGATGTATTCAGAGGTTATTTCTTGTAAGATAGGGATAGATGACGACGCTGTTATCGAGCCGTTGAAGTCGGACTTTCGTCATAAGATAGTGGTATATGGCTCTTCATTTACGCAAGGAGTAAGTACGGATCGGTCCGGCATGAGTTATCCTATGCAATTTATGCGCAATACGGGCTTTCAAATCGTGTCGCTTGCAACAAGCGGACGTTGTTTGATGCAACCTTACATGACCGATGTCCTTGTGGAAGTAAGAGCTGATGCTTTTATATTCGATACCTTTTCGAATCCTGATGCAGAATTGATTAGAGAGCGCTTGATACCGTTTATCAATCGGCTCATAGCAGCGCATCCGGGCACTCCGTTGATATTTCAGCGTACTATCTATCGTGAACGACGCACATTCGACACAGTTCTTGATGCGAAAGAACGGGCTAAAGCCGCAACTGTAGAAGAGTTGTTTGCAAAGATCCTTGTTGACCCGAAATACAAAGATGTTTATCTAATCACGCCTAATGCTTCCGATGCACACGAGACATCGGTTGATGGAACTCATCCTAATAGTTATGGATATACACTTTGGGCTAAGTCGATAGAGGCTCCGGTAATAGAAATCTTAAGTAAATATGGAATAAAATGAGACAAGCTGTATTGGTAGAACCGAAACATATAGAGTTTCGTGAGGTCGAGGCACCTAAAGCGTCAGACCTGAAAGAACATCAGGTTCTTCTGAATATAAAACGAATAGGTATTTGCGGAAGTGAAATACATTCTTATCATGGATGTCATCCGGCAACCTTCTACCCGGTAGTTCAGGGACATGAATATTCGGCAGTGGTAGTCGCTACAGGTCCGGCGGTCACAATATGTAAGGCAGGTGATATTGTCACTGCACGTCCGCAACTTGTGTGTGGGAAGTGTAAGCCTTGTAAAAGAGGAGAGTATCATATTTGTGAAGAACTGAAGGTACAAGCCTTTCAGGCAAATGGAGCCGCGCAAGACTTTTTTGTAGTAGATGATGACAGGATTGCGGTGTTACCTAAAGATATGTCACTTGACTATGGCGCTATGATAGAACCGGTGGCAGTTGGTGCGCATGCAACAATGCGTGGCGGTGACTTAAAAGGTAAAAATGTAGTTGTTTCGGGTGCTGGAACGATTGGAAATCTCGTGGCACAGTTCGCAAAAGCCAGGGGAGCTAAACAAGTTCTAATTACCGATGTGAGTGACTTCAGACTTGAAATGGCCCGTAAATGTGGCATAGAGGATACGCTTAATGTTGCTAAGACGCCATTTAAGGAAGGGATTAAGAGTGTTTTTGGTGATGAAGGTTTCCAAGCCGCATTCGAAGTCGCCGGGGTTGAGTCGAGTATTTGTTCGCTCATGGAATGTATTGAGAAAGGGAGTACCATCGTTGTGGTGGCGGTATTTGACAAAGATCCTTCGCTTAGTATGTTCTATTTGGGAGAACACGAATTAAAGCTGAATGGAACGATGATGTATCGCCATGAAGATTATCTTGCAGCTGTCGATATGGTAAGTTCGGGAGCTATCCATCTCGAACCGCTTATCTCGAATCGCTTCCTGTTTGAACAGTATGATGAGGCATACAAATTTATAGATGAGAATCGTTCGACATCCATGAAAATAATTATTAAATTATAAAACCATGAAAATAATAGGTATAGGAGAAGTTGTTTGGGACTGCTTCCCGGAAGGCAAAAGACTTGGCGGAGCACCTATCAATTTCTGTTTTTTTGCAAAAGAGTTGGGAGCAGATTCGTATCCTGTTACGGCAATAGGCGAAGATGAACTGGGTGATGAAACGATTGTGGTGCTTAAAAAGACCGGACTTGATTTAAGATATGTTTCTCGTAATTGTTTGCCGACGGGAAAAGTGCTAGTGTCGTTGAATGAGGCTGGCGTTCCGCAATATAACATTGTTGAGAATGTTGCTTGGGATGCAATCGAGTGTAGTCGTGCAACAATGGAACTTGTTAGCGATGCAGATGTGGTTTGTTGGGGCTCTTTGGCACAGCGAAGTGAAAAGTCGCGTACTGCAATCTTGAGGTTTATAGATGCAGTGCCGAATACCTCCTTGAAGGTATTCGATATTAATATCAGGCAACATTTTTATTCGACAGAGTTAATTGTGGAATCATTGCAAAAGGCCAATGTTCTCAAATTGAATGAAGACGAGTTACCGTTGCTGATTTCTCTTCTTTCTCTTTCGACAGATTTTGTTGAAGCTATCGCAGAGCTTATTTCTCGTTTCTCACTTAAGTACGTCATATTTACGCAAGGCGCAATGTGTAGTGGAATATACGATGTAAGTGGGGAAGTTTCATCCATTGACACGCCCAAGGTCGAGGTAGCCGATACTGTAGGTGCAGGCGATTCGTTTACCGCTACCTTTGTTGTTAACATACTTAGAGGTGAATCGGTGGCGGAATCGCATCGTAGAGCAGTTAATGTCTCGGCATATACTTGTACGCTACGAGGAGCTATCAATCCGTTGCCGGATAGTCAAAAGTAATAAGATAAAAAGAATGAGATAAGTGTAATTAAAGTACTTATCTCATTTTTTTACTTTAAACAGAAGTATGGTATTATAAAAAATATCAGTAGTTCTTTCATAATTTAATTTTCACGTTTTAGAAACAGCTCTTTTGAATTGGTCCTTATTTTTCGTTTTTTAGGGCTGAATATGATAGGGGATGTGCATTATAAATGCTCTGATTATTCTCTTGGAGATACTTATATAGATATTAGGTTAATTAGGACAAATTCTCTAAATTTGTGCCATTAACTTGACTAATACATCCATGGAGCATACTGAAACTTTAATAGTGGAGCAGTTGAAGACAGGCAATGAGGATGCCTATCAATACATCTATGACCGTCACTATGCCCTGTTGTGTCATGTCGCGAATGGCTATGTAAAAGATCAATTCCTCGCGGAAACTATCGTCGGAGATACTATTTTTCATTTATGGGAGATTCGTGAAACGCTGGAGATTTCCGTTTCCATCCGTAGCTATTTGTTGAGAGCCGTCCGTAATCGTTGTATCAACTATCTTAATTCAGAATGGGAAAAGCGCGAGATTGCGTTTTCATCTCTAATGCCCGATGAGATAACAGACGATAAAATGACGATATCCGATTCGCATCCGTTGGGGACATTGCTGGAGCGTGAACTGGAAGAGGAAATATATAAAGCCATTGATAAATTGCCGAACGAATGTCGTCGCGTGTTCGATAAAAGCCGTTTTGAAGGAAAATCATACGAAGAAATTTCTCAAGAGTTAGGCATCTCTGTCAATACGGTTAAGTATCATATAAAGAATGCATTAGCATCTTTACAAACGAATCTAAGTAAATATCTGATTACTCTACTTTTATTTTTTTTCGGGTAAAAACGAAAAAAAGTCATTTTTAGACTACCCTCAATTAAAAATCTACTGTCTCCTTTATAGAACGCAGAAAAATGGAAGAAGAAAAGAAACATATTGATGAATTGATTGCAACCTATCTGACCGAAGGTTTGGACAAAAATGCTTTAGCCGAACTAAAAGCATGGATAGCTGCATCACCTGAAAATGAGGATTATTTTATTCAGCGACGGGAAGTCTGGTTCTCTGCCGTGAGCCGTGAAGCCGCGTCGAAATACAATAAAGACAAGGCATTTGATACCTTTAAGAATCGTATCGGGAGCCGGAAGCAAGTGGAGAAAGCTCCTCGCCAGGAATTCCGTTTGTCGGCGTTGTGGCGTTATGCCGCGATTATCGCAGTCATACTTGCAGTAGGATGCTTCTCATATTGGCAGGGAGGAGTGAATGTAAAAGACACTTTTGCAGATATATCCGTAGAGGCTCCTTTAGGATCAAGAACGAAACTTTATTTGCCTGATGGTACATTGGTTTGGTTGAATGCCGGTTCACGAATGACCTACTCACAAGGCTTCGGAGTAGATAACCGTAAAGTAGAATTAGAAGGCGAGGGATATTTTGAAGTCCAACGGAATGAGAAACTCCCTTTCTTTGTAAAGACCAAAGATTTGCAATTGCAGGTATTGGGAACAAAATTTAATTTCCGCGATTATCCGGAAGATCATGAAGTAGTAGTATCCTTGTTGGAAGGGAAAGTAGAATTAAGTAATTTACTGAAAAAAGAGAAAGAAGCTTTCCTTGCACCTGACGAGAGAGCGATATTAAACAAAGCGAACGGATTGATGACCGTAGAAACTGTCACAGCTTCCAATGCCTCCCAATGGACGGATGGCTATCTGTTTTTTGATGAAGAACTTTTGCCGGACATCGTGAAAGAACTGGAACGTAGCTACAATGTGAATATCCATATAGCTAATGATTCATTAAATAAATTCCGGTTCTACGGAAACTTCGTCCGTCGGGAACAAAGTATTCAGGAAGTGTTGGATGCATTGGCATCTACAGAGAAAATACAATATAAAATTGAAGAGCGCAATATAACTATCTATTAACCGGTTACCAGAGATTATAATACTATGATTGTTTAACCTTATAATTGAAGAATATGAGTAAAGGAAATAATACTGAATAGTCTTTAGTGAATGATAAGGAGAGAAAAATAAAAACCGGAAGATCTCGAACATCTTCCGGCTCCTGAATCTCTTCTTTAACAACTTTCAAACGTGAGCATGTTTTCAAAAGAGATTATGCAAAGTTAGCAAAATACATCTCTTTTAAAACGAGTTATTCAAGTTTTAATTAAATAATTTGTTTATTTTATGAATTACAGGAAGAAGGCCATATTAATGGTCGTGGCTCTCTTTTGCCTTAACATAGCAATGCTAGCCCAGGCCGTTTCATTGAAAATGAATAATGTTTCAGTGAAAGAAGCAATGACGCAATTGAAGAATAAAAGCGGATATTCTTTCGTATATAAAGTGGGAGACCTGGATACCAGGAAGATTGTAAGTGTAAAGGCAAAACAATTGAATGAAGCTATCGATCAGATATTGTACGGGCAAGAAGTTGTTTATGAGGTAAAGGGCAAGAATATTATTGTCCAAAAAGGGCAAGCGCGGCAGAATACCTCTAAAGACACTAAAAAGCGTAAAGTCACAGGTACAGTGAACGATGCCAACGGTGAACCGATCATCGGTGCTACCATCAAGGAAAAAGGAACAACCAACGGAACCGCATCTGATTTGGATGCTAAGTTTTCCCTGGAAGTGTCACCGGGAGCTGTATTGGAAGTCTCCTATATCGGTTATCAGACACAGGAAGTAAAGGTGGGCGACCGGGTATCTTTATCTGTCACCTTGGCTGAAAATCAGCAAATATTGGACGAGGTGGTAGTGGTGGGGTATGGTACAACCTCCCGTAAAAACCTGACTACTTCTATCGCTACCGTAAAAACAGAAAAAATATCCAAAGCGGCTACTAGCAATATCTCCGGAATGTTGCTGGGACGTGCTGCCGGTTTGCAGGCAACCGTTGCCAGTCCCCAGCCGGGAGGAGGTATTAATATCTCCATTCGTGGAGGCGGTACACCAATTTATGTGGTGGATGGAGTAGTTATGCCTAGCGGCTCTTTTGAAGTCGGCACGGGAAGTACGTCACTTCCTTCTTCCGTCAATCGTGCCGGACTGGCCGGATTAAACCCCAATGATATTGAATCCATTGAAATCCTGAAGGATGCTTCTGCAGCAATTTATGGTATCGGAGCAGCGGATGGTGTTATTCTGGTGACTACCAAAAAAGGAAAAGAGGGAAAACCGACCATCGTGTATGAAGGAAGCTATTCCGTGCAAAAACATTATCCTTACCTGGATGTATTGAGCGGACCCGAACTGATGAACATGGTGAATGTATTCAGTAAAGAGAATTATTTATATGACAAAGGTCAGTATCCTTATGGAAACGCCGCTTATGACGATAAATGGACACCTATCTTTACACCGACACAAATAGCCAATGCCCCGACTACGGATTGGCTGGACAAGGTACTGAAAACAGGTGCAGTGACCAATCATAATCTGACGATTAGCGGTGGTTCGGAAAAGTTTAAATACTATCTGGGCGTTAACTACTATAAAGAAGACGCTACCGTTTATAATTCGGATATGGAGCGATACTCCCTGCGTACAAACATCACATCCCAGCTGACTAATTTCCTGAAACTGACAACCATTGTCAACTTGAATCAGAATAATTACACGAACTCTACTGTCGGCGGAGATGTCGGAAACTTAAGAGATCAGGGAGCCGGAGCACTTTTCGGGGCAATCTTCTATCCCTCTTATCTTCCCGTGTACGATGCCGAAGGACAATATAATGTATTCAGCCGGACGCCTAATCCCGTTTCCATGCAAGATATTAATGACAAATCCGAGCAAAATGGTTACTACATGAACTTCTCACTGGATGTCGATATTATCAAGAATATGCTTTCAGCCAAAGTATTGTATGGCTTGAACAAGGAAAATACCTCTCGTGATTCTTACATTCCTTCTGATATTTACTACGCATTGCAACGTAAATCCAGAGGAAACTTAGGATATGGAAAAAGGCAGCAAAGCACTCTCGAAGGTACATTAACATTCCAACATAAATTTGGAGAGTTATTGGATATGAATTTGATGGCCGGTATGGGACGTTATCTTGATAGTGGCGATGGTTCGGATATATCTTATGAAAATGCCAATGACCATATACAGGGAAGTAGCGTAGGTATGGCAGACGGTCCTTTCTATCCGACTTCCTATAAATATAAGAATGAAAAGAGATCACAGTTTGTCAGAGGAAGTTTCGACTTATTCGGACGCTATGTAGTATCCGCTTCATTGCGTCGTGACGGTACGGATAAATTCTTTCCCAGTAAGAAATACGCCCTCTTTCCATCTGTTTCTCTTGCATGGAAGATGAACGAAGAATCATTTATAAAGAATATCTCTTGGATTAATATGTTGAAATTAAGAGCCAGTTACGGTGAAACAGGTAGCGATAACCTGGGTACAACACTATACGGTATTGTAACGACAACCCGCGAGGATGTTCAATTCAATAATAATTCGGTAACTTACATTCCCTACATATTGTCCGGCGCTAACTATGAAGATGTCACCTGGCAAAAGACAGTCATGAAAAATATCGGATTGGATTTTTCTATTTTTAGAGATCGAATCTGGGGTAGTGTAGATGTATTCCGTAACGACGTAACCCATTTGTTGGGAACAGCGCCGACAGAATTATTGGGAATGCACGGAACACGTCCAATTAATGGAGGGCATTATAAACGTACCGGAGTAGATGTAAGTCTAAACTCATTGAATCTCCAGACACATGATTTTAAATGGACCTCTCAAATTACGATGTCCCATTACAATGCAGTATGGATCGAACGTATGCCTAACTATGATTATCAGAAATATCAGAAAAGGAAAAATGAACCGATGAATGCATTCTATTATTATAAAACGACCGGTATTATTGATGTGGATAAGAGTAATATGCCCGAATCGCAACGTTCATTGGGACCTGCCGCCTGTATGCCGGGTTATCCTATTGTCGAAGATAAAAACGGTGATGGAATCATTGACGTGAATGACTCTTACATGGATAACATGCTTCCTAAATTTTATTTTGGTTTTGGCAATACGTTTACATGGAAAAACTTTGATCTGGATATATTTATGTACGGACAACTAGGTGTAAAGAAATGGAATGACGCATATAGTTATAGTGCAGATGCCGGAAATCTCTCCAGGGGAGTGGATGCGCACAATGTGGGTATCTATTCTTATAACATCTGGAATACCCAGACAAACACGAACGGACATTTTCCGGGTATTGCAATCAGTAAATCAGTGGCTTTACCCGAAAATCTGGGCTTTGATTATACAAGAGAAAATGCCTCTTATATACGTGTGAGAAACATCACACTGGGATATAACCTGGGCCCCAAAGAATTATCCGTATTTAAAGGATATATTAGAGGAATACGTGTGTTTGTTGACTTTCAGAATCCTTTGACCTTTACCAAATACAAAGGATATGACCCTGAAATCAACACTTCCTCTTCGAATCTGACCGGAGGACAATATCCTCAAATGAGAGTTTATTCAATAGGTGCAAAATTAACCTTCTAAACTTCAAGCTATGAAATCTAACAAATTATGTCGTATGAAAAAGAAGTTCTTTTTACCGATGCTTGTTTCCTTGCAACTCTTATTCGGTAGTTGTGAGAATAATTTTGATCCTTATATTTACGGAGCTTTGTTGCAGGGAGAATATCCTTCCACAGAGCAGGAGTATGTTTCCTATATGATGGTTTGCTACCTGCCTTATACTACGGTTTGGACGTATGATATGGGTTCGGGTGGTTTGCAACATGGTATTCATATACAGTCTGGAGGAGCGGTGCGTATGTTTGATTCTGCTTCTGATATATGTGCGCCTGCTACCACAGTAGGTGCAGACTGGGAACGCCTTAGTAAAGGAGATTATAGTAATTGCTTTTATTACTGGCGCGGAAATGTAGACGACGGTGGTAACTTGAATCATTTCCCGAAAACAGCCCAGGTAACCCGTATGACTGAAGTGATTGGAACGTTGGAAAAAGCTCCCCTGACTGCTCTTACAGAAGAAAAGAAGAATAATTTACTTGGAGAAGCACGCTTGTGTCGTGGATTGATGATGTACTTCCTGTTGCATGTTTACGGTCCCGTACCGGTAATCCTGGATCCCGAAAAAGTAATTGATCCGGAAGCGTTGTCGAATACCGTGCGTCCTTCTTTGGATGAAATGACTCAATGGATTACGGATGATCTGGAATTTGCCGCAAAGAATGCTCCCGAAGTAGCCCCGGATTTGGGACGCTATACGCGTGACTATGCCCGTTTCTGCCTGATGAAACACTGTCTGAACGAGGGTGAACACATGGAAGGTTATTATCAGAGAGCGATTGATATGTATAATGAACTCAATACGGGCAAATATGATTTGTTTAAAACCGGAAGTACTCCGTACGTTGACCTGTTTAAGAATGCCAATAAATTCAATAAAGAAATGATTATGGCTGTCAGCTGTAGCCCGACTGCCGATGGTAACCCGAAACATGGAAATGCGAATCCTTTCCTGATGTGGGCTTTACCTTCTGATGTGGCAAAAGGGGATCCTTTTCCAATGGGAGGCGGATGGCTCCAGGCTTTCAGTATGGATAAAAAATACTACGATGCTTTCGAAAGCAACGACGGTCGTCTGAAGACCATTGTAACCAGTTATAAGGATAAGAATGGTGTCGTTATCAACAAAGATAATCTGGGAGTGAGATGGAACGGATATATTATAAATAAATTCCCGCAGGAGACGATGACTACTTTCCAGGGTACCGATATTCCTTTGGCAAGATGGGCCGATGTATTATTGATGTATGCAGAGGCAGAAGTGCGTAAAACAGGAACTGTACCTTCCGTAGCTGCTATAAATGCGGTGAATCAGGTGAGAAAAAGAGCCGGGCTGTCGGACTTGCCGAGTGTGACAACCAATACAAAAGACGCTTTTTTAAACGCTATTCTGATAGAGCGGGGACATGAATTTTTCTATGAAGGTAATCGAAAGATTGACTTGATCCGCTTTAATAAATACGCGCAAGAAATGTATAAGGCGAAAGGCATAATGCCGACGCATCAATACATGCCGATTCCTAACTATGCAGTCGAACAGGCCATTTCTTATGGAAAAGAGCTGAAGCAGACTTGGGAACGTCCGGGTTGGGCGGAGGATAAGAGCAAAGCGCAGCAAAGTATAAATTAAACCTATTAACTGAATAAAAGATATGAAACGTATGAGTTACTATATAATTGGTCTATTATTGTCTTTAATGAGTTGGTCGTGTTCGGATGATGCAGAAACAGGCAGAGAAGAAATTCCGGTGGAAACTGATGGCGGATATTTGTTCGCTCACATGACTAATGCGAATTATGGAAAGTTGTATTATGCTGTTTCCCGGGATGGCATCAATTGGGAAACGCTGAATAAAGGTCGGATCATCAATAGCGCTTACATTGGACATCCTGATATTTGTCAGGGACATGACGGAGCTTTCTATATGATTGCAGTCAATCCGTTGGCTTTGTGGCGTTCGGAAAATCTGGTGACATGGACATCTACCCAGTTGAATGAAATGATTTTTAATCGTAGCAATGCACAGGGATTCTATACTACCTATTATTGGGGAGCACCCAAAATGTTTTATGACAAGGATAGCGAACTGTACATTATAAGCTGGCATGCCTGCAACGACCCGGATAAGGACGATTGGGACAGTATGCGCACTCTCTATGTGTTGACAAAGGATTTCGAGACCTATACGGAACCACAGAAATTATTCAATTTTACCGGTACGGATGAGAATATGGCTATTATCGATGCTATTATCCGTAAAGTAAACGGTGTTTATTATGCGATTATGAAAGACGAACGCGATCCGGCTGTTGCCCCGGAAACAGGGAAAACAGTCCGTATTGCCACCTCTTCCAATCTGACTGGTCCCTACACTAATCCGGGAGCACCTGTCACTCCGAATGATATGATGCGTGAAGCACCTATTTTTATCGAACGGCCGAATCATAGCGGTTGGTTTATTTATGCGGAATCTTATGCAGCCAAACCTTATGGGTATCATTTGTTTCAGTCGACCTCTATGGACGGCCCATGGAAAGAGCGTACTTTCTCCGGACCTAATGTAAAGGATGGTACGGACAGGCCCGGCGCACGACACGGCTGCATTGTAAAGGTGAACGAAACAGTTTATCAGGCTCTGCTGAAAGCATATAAAAAATAAATGTATAATCTTAATATGACTGCATTATGAAATATTATATATATACGGTTCTTCTGTTGCTGTTAACGGCATCTTGCAGTGATGACGTACAGAAATGGGATCAATGGCCGGAATGGAAACTTGCCTCTCCTCTTTCTGTAGGAGGTCAAGTGTTGGATGAAGAGATTTACTCTAATTTTCAGGGAAAAAAGCTTCATCTGGAAAAAGGACAGGAAGTCGAGTTTTCGGGGGTTGACGAAATAGAATCCATTCTTTCACCGGATTACTTTGAATATGTGTCCGAAAATAAGGCCCGTTTCAAAGGAGAGACGGCTGATTATAGTGTGCTTTATGATCCTGCTAATGAGCTTTTGTACATAGAAAAAGCCGGGGCGACCTATCCGGACGGATTATGGCTCTGCGGAGCCAACTGGGGACATCCTCAAGCGAGGCTGGTTACCACAAGCGGCTGGAGTATGGACGGACCCAACAATGTGCTTTATTGCTATAAAAGTGCCGACAATGTTTTTCAACTGACTCTCTATCTGGCTAATAACTTCTCATTTAAGTTTTTCAAGCATAGAGGTTGGGGAGAAGGAGACAATGAGATCACTACTCTTCCCGAAGATAATATCACTCTAACTACCCCTTTCCTGGTTGCCGGAAAGACGGGAGGAGATTTTATTCCGGGACCTCTGTTCCAACCCGGAGTTTATCTTATCACGCTCGATTTGAACAATAACACTTGTGCTTTTGAAGCGAAAGATGAGAATATTCAAGAACAATCCTTCCTGGTTAACGGTCAGGAAATGGGTATATTAGAAGAGGCTTCATCTTTTCTGGGCATTGCTTTGGAACTTCATAAAGGTGATGAAGTGACTTTCAGCAATTTTGGTGATGTGAGAAAGATGCTTCAACCGGATTTCTTTGAAAATATAACAAAAGATAAAGCCACATTTATCGGAGTAGACGGAAACTATAAATTGTATTATGATCCGATAAACAAACTGACATATCTGGAAAACCGCTCGGTGAATTATCCGGATGGGTTATGGGTTTGCGGATCCAGTTTCGGACATCCTCAAGCCGGACGGGTGACTGTCGGTGCATGGACTTTCAACTTGCCGAGTGATGCATTCCAGTGTGTGAAGGTAGCAGACAATATTTTTGAAACCACTCTTTATCTGGTTAAAGATTTCCAGTTTAAATTCTACAAACAACGTCCTTGGGGAGGTGAACTGGCTAGTACTATTGTCAATACGCAACCTGTTAATTTATTGGGTAAGGGATGGTATTACAGTGATCCGGCAACAGGTGGCACTGGTGGCGGACATTTTACCGGTGATTTTGTAGCCGGACCGGATTTCACACCGGGAGTATATCGTGTCCGGATAGATTTGAATAAGAATATATGTATGTTTATTGATAAGGTGGATGAAGGACAACTTGGACCGGAATCTTATAAAATAAATGGTACGGAACTGACTCAATCTACTAATCCAAGCTATATCGCTGTAGAGTTAAACCTCACGAAAGGACAAGTGGTCGATTTCGAAGGATTTAGTTATCTGGACTATATGCTTCAACCGGAATACTTTACGAATGAAAATGGACAATATAAGTTTAACGCTCCGGACGGTAAGTATCGGATTTCATATAATAAGGATAGAGAACTTATATATGTAGAGAAAACGACCGATACGGAATTCCCGGAAACAGTATGGATAACTGGAGCTGCCTTCGGCCATCCTAGAATCAGCGGACTCCTTCCCGATGACATTGGAAATTGGGGATGGGATAATCCAAAAGACTTTATTTGTTGTGTGAAGACCGGAGATCGTGTATATGAAACTAACCTCCTTCTGAACAACGATTTCATGTTCAGATTTTATAAAAGAAAAGGTTGGAATAATGAAATTACTTCGTTTGATGTGACCATCGTATCTGAAGGTGATTTAATAGCCCGGGGCGGTTATTGGGATGGAGATCAATGGAAGGAAACAGAGAACTTCGGACCGGGAAATAATTTCAGAGCCGGTATATATCATGTCAAACTGGATATGAATACAAATACCTGTACGTTTACAAAGAGATAATAGTCTGACATAGGTATTAGTGTTACATAAGATAAAGAGGCCGGGTTTCACCGAAACACGACCTCTTTATACAAATAGCAATGTGGCTTTTTCTTTCAGAAATGTCTTATCATATAGATTCTAAAAATAATATCCATGAAGAATTTCCTATTTGTCTTAACTTTATTGTTTTCATTATCATCCTTTTCCCAGTCTCCGGTCGATAAGTCTTTTCCTCCGGAAGAGTTGTTTGCTTTGGGCTCTTACTATTATCCCGAGCAATGGGAGTCCTCCCAATGGGAGCGTGATTTGAAGAAAATGTCGGAAATGGGCATCAAATTCACCCATTTTGCAGAGTTTGCCTGGGCTATGATGGAACCGGAAGAGGGAGAATATCATTTTGAATGGCTGGATCGTGCAGTCTCTCTGGCGGAGAAGTATGGTCTGAAAGTAATCATGTGTACACCTACCCCCACGCCTCCCGTCTGGCTGTCGAAAAAATATCCCGACATACTGATTCAACGGGATAATGGAGTGACCATTCAACACGGACGACGTCAGCACGCTTCCTGGAGTAGCGATCGCTACCGTCATTATGTAGAAAATATAGTTTCCCGCCTGGCAATACATTATGGCAATAATCCAACTGTTATCGGCTGGCAGATTGACAATGAACCGGGACACTACGGGGTGGTAGATTACAGTGAAAATGCACAAGCCAAATTCCGTATCTGGTTACAGAAGAAATACGGCACTATTGACAAACTGAATGATACTTGGGGTGCCTCTTTCTGGAGTGAAACCTATCAGAACTTCGAGCAGGTTCGCCTTCCCAACCAGCAGGAAGTACCTGATAAGGCCAATCCTCACGCCATGCTCGATTTGAACCGCTTTATGGCGGACGAACTGGCAGGCTTTGTCAATATGCAGGCAGACATCCTTCGGCGGCATATCCACAAAGACCAATGGATCACTACCAACCTGATACCTATTTTCAATCCGGTCGATCCGGTACGGATCGATCATCCGGATTTCCTGACCTACACCCGCTATCTGGTGACCGGACATAATCAGGGAATAGGCAGCCAGGGTTTCCGGATGGGTATTCCGGAAGATCTCGGTTTCTCAAACGACCAGTTCCGTAATCGCGTAGGTAAAGCCTTTGGAGTTATGGAACTCCAACCCGGGCAGGTGAACTGGGGAATGTATAACCCCCAACCTTTACCCGGTGCCATCCGTATGTGGGTGTATCACGTCTTTGCAGGTGGTGGGAAATTCGTATGCAATTACCGTTTCCGTCAACCTCTGAAAGGCAGTGAGCAATATCATTACGGTATGATAATGACCGATGGAGTAACTCTTTCTCCGGGCGGTGAAGAATATGTACGCATTACGCAGGAGATGAAAAAACTGCGTGCCGCCTACGATAAGAAAAATCGTATGCCCGGTCAACTGGCCTCCCGGCGTATTGGTTTACTTTTCGATATGAGTAATTATTGGGAAATGGAGTTTCAGCGGCAGACGGATCAATGGCGGACGATGGCTCACGTGCATAAATATTACAATCTGCTAAAATCTTTTGCAGCTCCCGTAGACGTGATTTCGGAGAAAGAGGATTTTTCCGGTTATCCTTTCCTGATAGCTCCTGCCTATCAGTTGCTTGACAACAAGCTGGTGGAACGTTGGACTGAATATGTGAAGAAGGGAGGACATCTGATCCTGACTTGCCGTACCGGTCAGAAAGACCGTGACGCCAAACTGTGGGAGGCTCCTTTGGCTGCTCCGATCCATCAACTGGCCGGAATAAATAGCCTGTATTATGACCATCTGCCACACAATCTGTACGGAAAGATCGATTTCGAGGGTAAGGAATTTGCCTGGAATAATTGGGGAGACGTACTGACACCGGCTGCCGGAACAGATGTGTGGGCTGTCTATACAGACCAGTTTTATAAAGGAGCCGCTTCCGTGATACACCACAAACTGGGTAAGGGAACGGTTACTTATATCGGAACGGATACCGATGACGGCAAACTGGAAAAAGAGGTGGTACGTCGTGTATATACAGAAGCAGGCGTATCGACCGAAGATTTGCCGTACGGAGTAGTGAAAGAATGGCGTGACGGTTTTTACATCGCCTTGAATTATACGTCGGACATTCAGGAAATAGTCATTCCCGATGAGGCGGAGGTACTGATTGGCAGTGCACGCCTTGAACCTGCGGGAGTAGTGGTGTGGAAAGAAAAATCGGACAACAAGCATAAATAACCCAATAACAAGAAAAATGAAGATAAAAAATCTTATATCTTGTGCCCTTTGCGGGCTTACTCTCTTTGCCTGCTCACCGTCCGGGGGAGGGAAAGATGCGGAAATGGACTGTTTCATTACCGACTTAATGGAGCGGATGACTCTCCGTGAGAAACTCGGACAACTGAACCTGCCTTCGGGCGGTGATCTCGTGACAGGTTCGGTGATGAACGGTGAACTTAGCGATATGATTCGCAAACAGGAAATAGGCGGTTTCTTCAATGTCAAGGGTATTCAGAAAATCAATGCCCTGCAACACCTTGCGGTAGAAGAAAGCCGGTTGAAAATACCTCTACTTGTAGGTGCAGACGTTATCCACGGTTACGAAACTATTTTCCCGATCCCATTGGCGCTTTCTTGCAGTTGGGACACTCTGGCCGTCGAACGTATGGCACGCATCTCTGCCATTGAAGCCAGCGCAGATGGTATTAACTGGACATTCAGCCCGATGGTCGATATTTGTCGTGACGCCCGTTGGGGACGTATCGCAGAAGGGAGTGGAGAAGATCCTTACCTGGGTTCTTTAATGGCTAAAGCGTATGTGCGTGGTTATCAGGGAAACAATATGCAGGGCAACGATGAAATACTTGCCTGTGTGAAACATTTTGCACTTTATGGAGCGTCTGAATCAGGACGTGATTATAATGTGGTGGATATGAGCCGCCTGCGTATGTATAACGAATATCTGGCTCCTTATAAAGCTGCCGTTGATGCCGGTGTAGGTAGTGTCATGAGTTCTTTTAATATCGTTGACGGTATTCCTGCCACGGCCAATAAATGGTTACTGACCGATCTGCTTCGAGATGAATGGGGTTTCGGGGGACTATTGGTGACAGATTATAATTCGATAGCCGAAATGTCCTCCCACGGTGTCGCCCCTCTGAAAGAAGCTTCCATACGTGCTTTGCAGGCAGGGACAGATATGGATATGGTTTCCTGTGGTTTTCTGAACACACTGGAAGAATCCCTGAAAGAAGGAAAAGTGACGGAAGAACAGATAAATGCGGCCTGCCGTCGTGTCCTGGAAGCTAAATATAAATTGGGGTTATTCTCCGATCCGTATAAATATTGTGATACTCTGCGTACCCGGGAAAAACTTTATACGGCCGAACATCGTTCTTCCGCCCGTACGATTGCAACTGAAACTTTTGTTTTGTTGAAGAACGATCGTCATCTGCTTCCTTTGGACATAAAAGGAAAGATTGCCCTGATCGGTCCGATGGCAGATGCACGTAATAATATGTGTGGAATGTGGAGTATGACATGTACTCCTTCCCGGCACGGAACGTTACTGGAAGGAATCCGTTCGGCAGCGGGTGATAAGGCTGAAATACTGTACGCGAAAGGCAGTAACATATATTATGATGCAGAAACGGAAAAGGCTGCTACAGGTATTCGGCCGCTTGAATGTGGAGACAACCGGCAGTTATTGGATGAGGCTTTGCGTATAGCTGCCCGTGCTGATGTGATTGTAGCTGCTTTGGGTGAGTGTGCGGAAATGAGTGGTGAATCGGTTTCACGTACCAATCTGGAGATACCCGATGCTCAACAGGACTTATTAAAAGCTCTGGTGAAGACGGGCAAACCTGTCGTACTTCTTTTGTTCACGGGTCGTCCTTTGGTTTTGAACTGGGAGGCTACAAATGTACATTCCATCTTGAATGTCTGGTTTGGAGGTAGTGAAACGGGGGATGCGGTTGCTGACGTACTGTTCGGCAAGGTAGCTCCAAGCGGTAAACTGACAACGACTTTCCCGCGTTCGGTGGGACAGTTGCCATTATTCTACAATCATCTGAATACCGGTCGTCCTGATCCTGACAATCGTATATTTAATCGTTATGCCAGCAATTATCTGGATGAGAGTAATGAGCCTCTGTATCCGTTCGGATATGGTTTGAGTTATACAGACTTTGTTTATAGTGATCTTCAGATTAGCTCGGAAACTTTACCTAAAAACGGTGAGTTAACGGTTTCTGTGACTGTTACCAATAAAGGAAACTACGACGGTTACGAGACAGTGCAGCTATATCTTCGTGATATATATGCAGAGATTGCCCGTCCGGTAAAGGAGTTGAAAGGCTTTAAACGTATTTTCCTGAAGAGTGGTGAAAGTCGTGACATTAACTTCGTTATCACGGAAAATGATCTGAAATTCTATAATTCCGGTTTGGAATATATCTATGAACCAGGAGAATTTGATGTCATGGTAGGATCGAACTCCCGTGATGTACAAACCAAGCGGTTTAGAGCTGAATGATGGATACAGTATAACTCAAAGGTGAAAATTAAAATAAATAGACTTGTATATTAATCAATTGAAATAGCATGAAAAATAAATGGTGTGTTAGTGTTGCATTTTTATTCTTTTTAGTGGGGATATGTATAAATGCTTGTACGCAGGAGTGCAACTCCTCAAACAATGATCGTTGGTCAGAAGAGAAAATACAGAAATGGTATGACGACCAGGATTGGCTGATAGGTTGCAATTATATTCCGGCAACAGCAATCAATCAGATAGAAATGTGGAGTGCGGATACTTTCAATCCTAAACAAATAGATAAAGAACTGTCATGGGCACATGATCTGGGTTTTAATACCTTACGGGTTTTCTTAAGCAGTGTAGTGTGGAAAAACGATGCGAAAGGCATGAAAAAACGTATGGATGAATTTCTGAATATTTGTAAGAAGTACTCAATTCGTCCTATGTTTGTATTCTTTGATGACTGTTGGAATGCTGAATCTGCTTATGGCAAACAACCAGAACCGAAGCCGGGCGTTCATAATTCCGGATGGGTACAGGACCCTTCATGCAGCTTGCGCAAGGATACACTGACTTTGTATCCTTTTCTACAAGAGTATGTCAAAGATATTGTACGCACTTATGCTCATGATGACCGGATATTGATGTGGGATTTGTATAATGAACCCGGAAATAGTAAACACGAAGAAACCTCTTTGTCTTTATTGACTAATGTTTTTCGTTGGGTACGCGACTGTAAACCGTCACAACCGATTACTGCCGGTGTCTGGGACTATAATTCTCCCCGCAAGAATGTTCTGAATGCATTTATGCTGAATCATTCGGATATTATCTCTTATCATAATTACGATAATGAGACACAGCATGCCGAGTGCATCAAGTTTCTAAAGATGCTTAACCGTCCGTTGATCTGTACCGAATATATGGCCCGCCGCAATGACAGCCGTTTTTGCAATGTCCTTCCTCTGATGAAAAAAGAAAAGACCGGAGCTATTAATTGGGGATTTGTTGCAGGAAAGACAAATACTATTTTTGCTTGGGATGAAGTGATTCCGTCGGGAGAAGAGCCGGAGTTATGGTTCCATGATATTTATCGTTCTAACGGAGTACCTTTTCAGCAGGAAGAAGTCGATTGCATAAAATCTCTGACAGGAAAAAGATAGAATCTCGTATTCATTTTTCATTTCTGTTTTTTAGTTTTCATATAGGTTACTATAATATATTATTTTATTTTTGCATCATTCTTCTTATGATTTGATAACTACTATAATTAAAACCATGAAAAAACTGAAGATTTTATTATTTCTATGTGTTGTCGCATGTACGCTTACGGTACAAGCACAAAAACAATTTACCTTGAACTCTCCGGATGGGAAACTCCAAACAACTATTACCGTCGGTGATAAGTTGACTTATGACATCCATTGTGACGGACGTCAGATACTGGCTTCTTCTCCAATTTCAATGACATTGGATAATGGAGAAGTTTGGGGAGAGAAAGCAAAGTTGGCCGGCACTTCCGGGAAAAAAGTAGATCAGATGGTTCCTTCTCCTTTCTATCGCGCCAACGAACTAAGAGATTACTATAATGAACTGACTCTCCGGTTTAAGAAAGATTGGAACGTAGAGTTTCGTGCTTACAATGATGGTATTGCATATCGCTTTGTCAGCCGGTCGAAGAAACCTTTCAATGTAGTGGATGAAACTGTAGATTACCGTTTCCCATCCGATATGGTAGCCTCTGTTCCGTATGTAAAAGCGGGGAAAGACGGTGATTACGAATCCCAATATTTCAATTCTTTCGAGAACACTTATACTACTGATCGATTATCGAAACTGAATAAAAAACGTTTGATGTTTCTGCCGTTAGTAGTGGATGCTGGTGAAGGTGTCAAGATTTGTATCACAGAATCCGGTTTGGAGAATTATCCCGGTCTCTATTTATCTGCTGCTGAAGGGGAAAACCGGTTGACGGGTAAATTCGCTCCCTATCCCAAGAAGACGGTGCAGGGCGGACACAATCAACTTCAGATGTTGGTGAAAGAGCGTGAAGCTTACATTGCCAAAGTAGATAAACCCCGAAGTTTTCCATGGCGAATGAGCATTGTTACCACTTCCGATAAAGATTTGGCGGCAAGCAACTTGAGCTATTTGTTGGCTGCTCCTTCCCGTCTGACGGATATTTCATGGATCAAACCCGGTAAAGTGGCATGGGATTGGTGGAATAACTGGAACTTGGATGGCGTTGATTTTATCACCGGAGTAAATAATCCGACTTATAAAGCATATATTGATTTTGCTTCTGCAAACGGAATAGAATATGTAATCCTTGATGAAGGTTGGGCAGTCAACCTGCAGGCGGATTTGATGCAAGTAGTGAAAGATATTAATCTGAAAGAACTGGTAGATTATGCAGCTTCCAAAAATGTAGGTATCATTCTTTGGGCTGGTTATTATGCCTTCGATCGTGATATGGAGAACGTTTGCCGTTATTTTGCCGACATGGGAGTCAAAGGCTTTAAGGTCGATTTTATGGATCGTGACGATCAGTATATGACAGCATTCAATTATCGGGCTGCCGAAATGTGTGCTAAATATAAATTGATTCTCGATTTGCATGGAACGCATAAACCGGCCGGCTTGAATCGTACCTATCCGAATGTGTTGAACTTTGAAGGGGTTAATGGCTTGGAACAGATGAAATGGAGTCCGGCTTCGGTCGATCAGGTGAAGTATGACGTACTGTTGCCTTTCACCCGTCAGGTTTCCGGTCCGATGGATTACACCCAAGGCGCGATGCGTAATGCTTCGAAAGGTAACTATTATCCTTGTAACTCGGAACCTATGAGCCAGGGAACTCGCTGTCGCCAACTTGCTCTGTATGTGGTATTCGAGTCTCCTTTCAATATGCTGTGCGATGCGCCAAGCAACTATATGCGCGAACTGGAATCGACCGAATTTATTGCCAATATTCCGACCGTATGGGATGAAAGTATCGTGCTTGATGGCAAAATGGGAGAGTACATCGTAACGGCACGCCGGGCAGGAAATGTCTGGTATGTAGGTGGAATTACCGATTGGACGGCACGTGATATTGAAGTAGATTGTTCCTTCTTGGGCGACAAGACATACGATGCTACATTATTTAAGGATGGAGTGAATGCCCACCGGGTTGGACGTGATTATAAATGTGAATCTTTCCGGATAAAGAATGACAGTAAGTTGAAGATTCATTTGGCACCCGGAGGCGGTTTTGCACTGAAGATCAAATAATAGCTACTTTAGGTTCTATATTCTATCTAAATATTGAACCGGATTTAATAAGTCTGAAATAGGTTCGATGCTGTATCAGTAAATTTGATACAGCATCGAATTTTTATGAACAGGCCGAT
This sequence comes from Bacteroides sp. D2, assembly GCF_025147085.1. Lineage (NCBI taxonomy): Bacteria > Pseudomonadati > Bacteroidota > Bacteroidia > Bacteroidales > Bacteroidaceae > Bacteroides > Bacteroides sp. D2. The sequence continues at coordinate 2,680,123 of NZ_CP102261.1, forward strand.
TGAGGACCTGCCGTGCAATGACAAATTAGAACGTGTCAGGATAATGCCGCAATACCTGTTCCTATCAGATTGGCATTATTCATACTTTTTATGTCGATCTCTACGTCTTCCAAACCAAATAAACTGAAAAGTTCCCGTAATTTCTCCATGACAATCATATTATAGTTTTTATCTTTTCTGTTCTTGCTCCAGAAAAGACTTCCTTCGGCAACCAGGCAAATTCTCCTTATCTCCTTATTGTATGACTTTAGCAACATGATAAGCCCTGTAAGTGAAGCTGCAACCAATTGCGCCGATCTGCCATATATCCACTGTGCTACCTGCACATACACTTCTTTATAAATATCGGGATAGTTCATGATAGAGGTAAGCTTTTGTGCATCGAATTTTTCTTCAAATTCTTCCAGAGGGAAAGTCGCTTTTAGAATGTCTCCCAAGTACATGCCGGATACAGCTTTCTCGAAACGTTGTCTTCCCGGATTGTCGGAGATTACATCTACCGTATTATCTACTGCGGTGAGGAATGGCGGATGGAAGTTCCCCGACTCCAGATTAACGGGAATCAATCCATCGACCTTATGTGACGGACTTAACTTCTTAATTTTGTCAGCCGGAATAAAAGTAGCCATATTGGTGCCTGTTCCCACAATCAGACCTATATATGCATCGTAACTGCTGTCGGTAAGTCCTGCAAATAAACTGGCTACGGTGTCATTAAGCACTTTTATATTCGTAAACTTGATTTTATTTCTTTCGTTTAGATAGTCCAGTAAAGGCTTCCCTACCACTTCTCCGATCATCTCTTTTATGTCAACTCCTTTTGTCCAGCGTAAGAGTTTGGCATCTCCGCTTGGCACAGACTCTGTCGGATAAGAAAAGCAATATCCGATTGGCATTTCTTTCTCCCGTTTTATTCCGGTAATCATGTCTGCCAATTCTTTGAATAACTCCTCGCGGGTATAGCCGGGAGATTTCATAACCGACATGTCTTTCTTCCAACCATTGTTGGGGTGAATGGTTGGAGGAACTTTACTGAAGTCAACGATTGCCACCCGATAATTGGTTCCTCCCAAATCAAGCACTAACGATTTACCATTAATACTACTTGCTTTCGGAGTGATAAAAGTTGGAATGCATTGTATCTCTGCATTTTCAGTGTTCAATCCCTCTTCTACTTTTGCTTTGAATGAACGGGCAATTTCTTTGAGTTGCTCATTATCTAACTGAAAAATATTCTTCTCCATGATATTGACTTTTATTGTGTATACTATGATATATATGAATAACAACTGAAAAGGAATTTTGCTCGGTCGGTCGGTATACGGTATATGGATTCGGCCGGATTCCTGATTTATCTCTTTCTTTTTTGCTCTTTCCTAAAAAATAACCTTTCGTTGAATTCAAGTTCTCCTGCAAATGATTTTTCATTTTCATTTCTCATGTTCTCATAAGTGGTATGGTATTTGTTTGTAAATCAATAATATAATGCTATGAGAAATAAACTGTAAAATGGTATTTCTCATAGTATTTCCATCATTTATCCTTAAAAAAGCTGCATTTCTCATCGGTTTCAACTCATTTCTCCTCTTATTCTCATACTCCTTTTATCTATTTTGCTCATTTCTCATGCATGATGGCTGTAGCTTTTTCCGGACTCTCGCCGGACTTACGATTATTCCTTTCCTTGTGTTGTTTATTAATCAACTTCCTATTGTTTACTGCTTTCCTGTGTATCATTCACCTTATATCTTACTGTTTTCCCTTACTCATTGCCATTTCTTCCTGCTACTATCTGTATCGTTCCACTCCAGTGAACAGGCTTGTGCACTAGAGTGAAAAGAACCGTCCACTCGAGTGGAACGATCTGTTCACTGGAGTGGAACGATACAGATGCAGGTAGGAAAATATACAAATGTCCGCTCTATATACTTTCAATAAGCACTGGTAATATATTGTAAAGCAGTGTATAGTCTGGTATTCTACTTGGTCTTTAGCTTAGAATCTGGCTTGATAATTTATAGGATAAATGGTTAAAATACTATGAGAAATACCTTGAAAAGGTATGAGAAATGCGTTGTTTTATGGACAAAATGCTGGTAATACTATGAGAAATGCTATTTTCTATTTTATTTCTCATAGTGTTATGTCTTTGATTTACAAGATATTATTATGTGCGTTATGAGAACATGAGAAATGAAAATGAAAAATCGTTTCTAGTAGAATGTCAGATACGTGTTTTTTTATATGATATAGACTAGATTAATTGATAAAGCATATTTTTTTCTGTCAAAATTGTTTGTTTAATAGATATTTATTTCTACTTTTGTGATAACTTACTTTCGAGCGAAGGAAGTAGTTTTTTAATAATTTTATTGAGAACGGTTATTTGTTACATTCATATATAAAATCCGCTAAATTTTAACTTTCGTGAATGGAATGAATGACAGGTCTCACGCACTATTGTCTGTATAACCTTGTTATATATCCAATTGGGCGTGGGGCTATCATTCATGTTCACGAAAGGGGTCTTAGCGGATACCTATATATGGCATGAATAGATAGTTTCCACGCTCTCTTTTTTTATAACCCTCGCACCACCGGGAACTGATGCGGTAATAAACGCAACCTATGTACGGAGACTTTAATCGAATTGTTGTTCAGCTGACTCAGCATCCTGTTATGTACAAACCTCTCTCGGATTTAACCTATACGGAATGTGAACTAGCCTATGCTTTGATACGGGAGTTGATTGATTTGTCAATCGAAGGGGATTATACTTTATTGGACTATATCCAAATGGCCCGGCTGGAATACTATCTGGGTGAACTGTCTTGTAAGATAAGCTGTAGTAGGGAGGAGACTGCCCTTCATTATGCGGGCGCCCTTCATCTGTTAGAAAAAGGCGGCTTTGATTTGGGCATAAAGAAGTGGGTTGAACTTGTCAGCCTGCGAATAGAGAACTCTAAAAAAGAATGACATTCTGATTTTATAGTTAGAATCTGATTAGTACCCACTCTGTATTTATCCGATCTATACCTATGGAATAGTCAACCGTTAGACCGCTTAGAAAAAGTATTCTGACGGTTGATTCTAAATCCTCTTGCTTTTTTTTAATATCTATTTTCTTGTAGTTTTCTTTTTCGTCTTTTTTTTTTTCATTCTCTTTTCACGCCTTTGCTCGCCCGCGTGTGATATAATAATGTGTATCCCTCTCGTCGTTTCCGCACACAATTCCCCCATACATAAAAAATATGTTCTACAACATCGTTATGCATCAGCACTTTAGCAAATGTATTCAAAAATAATTAGAAAAAATAGTTTGATATATTTGGAGTGTATACGAAAAGGGCGTACTTTTGCACCCGCTTTCCAAGAGAAGAAAGCCTTGAAAAATTGACTTAGTGAAAAAGTGGAATTATACTTAAAGAAAAGAACAAAAAACTTCCGAAAAAGTTTGGATTATAATAAATAAAGTTCTTATCTTTGCAGTCCGATTCGCAAAGAAAATAGGCAAGAGTTATTCTTTCATACATTCTTTCCCTTTCGCATAGAGAGCCAGAGAAATTGAGTAAAAAGAAAAACTAAAAAAAACTTCCGAAAAAGTTTGGTAGTTAAAAATAAAGCCCTTACCTTTGCACCCGCTTTTAAAACGAAAGCAACAAGTTCTTTGAAATATTGATAAACAATACAAGTAGTACAAGTAAAAAAATAGAACCGTCAATACTTGTCTTATTCAGTAGCGATACAGTTAAGACTAATAGGTATTTGAATAAGGTCAATAAATTTACGGCGTCCTGAACAGAGCAAAAAGTCATCTTAACGGATGATAAAAAATACTTTTACAATGAAGAGTTTGATCCTGGCTCAGGATGAACGCTAGCTACAGGCTTAACACATGCAAGTCGAGGGGCAGCATTTTTCTAGCAATAGAAGAGATGGCGACCGGCGCACGGGTGAGTAACACGTATCCAACCTACCGATAACTCCGGAATAGCCTTTCGAAAGAAAGATTAATACCGGATAGTATACGAATATCGCATGATATTTTTATTAAAGAATTTCGGTTATCGATGGGGATGCGTTCCATTAGTTTGTTGGCGGGGTAACGGCCCACCAAGACTACGATGGATAGGGGTTCTGAGAGGAAGGTCCCCCACATTGGAACTGAGACACGGTCCAAACTCCTACGGGAGGCAGCAGTGAGGAATATTGGTCAATGGGCGCAGGCCTGAACCAGCCAAGTAGCGTGAAGGATGAAGGCTCTATGGGTCGTAAACTTCTTTTATATGGGAATAAAGTTTTCCACGTGTGGAATTTTGTATGTACCATATGAATAAGGATCGGCTAACTCCGTGCCAGCAGCCGCGGTAATACGGAGGATCCGAGCGTTATCCGGATTTATTGGGTTTAAAGGGAGCGTAGGTGGATTGTTAAGTCAGTTGTGAAAGTTTGCGGCTCAACCGTAAAATTGCAGTTGAAACTGGCAGTCTTGAGTACAGTAGAGGTGGGCGGAATTCGTGGTGTAGCGGTGAAATGCTTAGATATCACGAAGAACTCCGATTGCGAAGGCAGCTCACTAGACTGTTACTGACACTGATGCTCGAAAGTGTGGGTATCAAACAGGATTAGATACCCTGGTAGTCCACACAGTAAACGATGAATACTCGCTGTTTGCGATATACAGTAAGCGGCCAAGCGAAAGCATTAAGTATTCCACCTGGGGAGTACGCCGGCAACGGTGAAACTCAAAGGAATTGACGGGGGCCCGCACAAGCGGAGGAACATGTGGTTTAATTCGATGATACGCGAGGAACCTTACCCGGGCTTAAATTGCAAATGAATATGTAGGAAACTATATAGCCGCAAGGCATTTGTGAAGGTGCTGCATGGTTGTCGTCAGCTCGTGCCGTGAGGTGTCGGCTTAAGTGCCATAACGAGCGCAACCCTTATCTTTAGTTACTAACAGGTTATGCTGAGGACTCTAGAGAGACTGCCGTCGTAAGATGTGAGGAAGGTGGGGATGACGTCAAATCAGCACGGCCCTTACGTCCGGGGCTACACACGTGTTACAATGGGGGGTACAGAAGGCAGCTACACGGCGACGTGATGCTAATCCCAAAAACCTCTCTCAGTTCGGATCGAAGTCTGCAACCCGACTTCGTGAAGCTGGATTCGCTAGTAATCGCGCATCAGCCATGGCGCGGTGAATACGTTCCCGGGCCTTGTACACACCGCCCGTCAAGCCATGAAAGCCGGGGGTACCTGAAGTACGTAACCGCAAGGAGCGTCCTAGGGTAAAACTGGTAATTGGGGCTAAGTCGTAACAAGGTAGCCGTACCGGAAGGTGCGGCTGGAACACCTCCTTTCTGGAGCGATGTCGTAACTGTCACAAACGTGGCAGCCACTTATAGACTTTAAAGGTTCTGTTTTTTGTACTACTGGTACTTGTTTATTTATAACATATAGATCAACCATCTATAGAAGTATAGATAGAGATAAACAAGAGAAAAAAGAAGCCGAGTCTAACATACAGGTAGACAAGGTTGAACTAGTCCTATAGCTCAGTTGGTTAGAGCGCTACACTGATAATGTAGAGGTCGGCAGTTCAACTCTGCCTGGGACTACCAAGCTCAAGAACGAAGGAATGACGCGTCAGCGGAATGCAGCAATTCTTGATAACCTCTTGGGGGATTAGCTCAGCTGGCTAGAGCATCTGCCTTGCACGCAGAGGGTCAACGGTTCGAATCCGTTATTCTCCACCATCTCTGAAAAAGAGAAACGATCTTTGACATGATGTACAAAAAGTAAAATTTTAGTAAGAGCTAAAAGTATATATCAAACCGTACGTGTTCGAGTACGCAATATTGATAGAAGGAAGCAATTCCCATACCAATACCAGTACACGAATAAAACGTTTGAAAGAAAGTAAGCAAGGGCGCATGGCGGATGCCTTGGCTCTCGGAGGCGATGAAGGACGTGATAAGCTGCGATAAGCTTCGGGAAGGTGCAAATAACCTTTGATCCGAAGATTTCCGAATGGGACAACCCGTCATTCTGAAGGAATGACATCTTGCATAGCAAGAGGCTAACACAGGGAACTGAAACATCTTAGTACCTGTAGGAAAAGAAAATAATAATGATTCCCCTAGTAGTGGCGAGCGAACGGGGATTAGCCCAAACCAATGTTGTTACGGCAATATTGGGGTTGTAGGACCACGATATCGCAAGAACTTTAGTGAGAAGAACCCTTTGGAAAATGGGACCATAGACGGTGATAGTCCGGTATTCGAAGCTAAACGAAGCGTAGTGGTATCCTGAGTAGCGCGGGACACGAGGAATCTTGCGTGAATCTGCCGGGACCATCCGGTAAGGCTAAATACTCCCGAGAGACCGATAGCGAACCAGTACTGTGAAGGAAAGGTGAAAAGCACTTCGAATAGAAGAGTGAAATAGTCCCTGAAACCGTGCGCCTACAAGCGGTCGGAGCAACTTCGGTTGTGACGGCGTGCCTTTTGCATAATGAACCTACGAGTTACTTTTTCCGGCAAGGTTAAGTGTCTTAAGACATGAAGCCGAAGCGAAAGCGAGTCTGAACAGGGCGATTAGTCGGAAGGAGTAGACGCGAAACCAAGTGATCTACCCTTGGTCAGGTTGAAGGTTAGGTAACACTAACTGGAGGACCGAACCGATAAGCGTTGAAAAGCTTCCGGATGAACTGAGGGTGGGGGTGAAAGGCTAATCAAACTTGGAGATAGCTCGTACTCCCCGAAATGCATTTAGGTGCAGCCTTGGGAATTACTACTGTGAGGTAGAGCGACTGATAAGATGCGAGGGCTTCACCGCCTATCAAGTCTTGATAAACTCCGAATGCGCAGTAGTTCGATCCCAGGAGTGAGGGCATGGGTGCTAAGGTCCATGTCCTAAAGGAGAAGAATCCAGACCATCAGCTAAGGTCCCCAAATAATTGCTAAGTTGAACTAACGAAGTCAGATTGCTAAGACAGCTAGGATGTTGGCTTGGAAGCAGCCATTCATTTAAAGAGTGCGTAACAGCTCACTAGTCGAGGAGTTTGGCGTGGATAATAATCGGGCATCAAGCAATTTACCGAAGCTATGGGATCCGTAAGGATCGGTAGGGGAGCATTCCACTCTGCGTCGAAGGTGAAGCGTGAGCTTTGCTGGAGCGTGTGGAAAAGCAAATGTAGGTATAAGTAACGATAAAGGGGGTGAGAAACCCCCTCGCCGAAAGACTAAGGTTTCCTGATCAACGCTAATCGGATCAGGGTTAGTCGGGTCCTAAGGCTCAGCCGAACGGTGAGGCCGATGGCAGAACAGGTTAATATTCCTGTACTACCTTAAAGAGTGACGTGGAGACGGAGGAGTGACAGCGCCGCGGACTGACGGAATAGTCCGTTGAAGGGTGTAGATGTTGATTATCCCAGGCAAATCCAGGATAAGAGTCGAACCTGATAGTATACCAAATTCCTCGGAATAAGGTAATAGTGCGTGTAAACATACTCCCAAGAAAATCCGCTAAACTTAATCTTTAAGGTACCCGTACCGTAAACGGACACACGTAGTCGGGTTGAATATACTAAGGCGCTTGAGTGATTCACGGTTAAGGAACTAGGCAAATTGACCCTGTAACTTCGGGATAAAGGGTCCCAACGAGAGTTGGGCGCAGAGAATAGGTCCAGGCAACTGTTTAACAAAAACACAGGGCTGTGCCAAATTGAAAGATTACGTATACAGCCTGACACCTGCCCGGTGCTGGAAGGTTAAGAGGAGATGTCATCGCAAGAGAAGCATTGAATTGAAGCCCCAGTAAACGGCGGCCGTAACTATAACGGTCCTAAGGTAGCGAAATTCCTTGTCGGGTAAGTTCCGACCTGCACGAATGGTGTAATGATCTGGACACTGTCTCAACCGTGAGCTCAGTGAAATTGTAGTATCGGTGAAGATGCCGATTACCCGCGATGGGACGAAAAGACCCCGTGAACCTTTACTATAGCTTAACATTGAATTTGGGTAATTGATGTGTAGGATAGGCCGGAGACTTTGAAGCAGGTACGCCAGTATTTGTGGAGTCGCTGTTGAAATACGGCCCTTTGATTATTTGAGTTCTAACTCGTAGAAACGAGGACACTGTTTGGTGGGTAGTTTGACTGGGGTGGTCGCCTCCAAAAGTGTAACGGAGGCTTCTAAAGGTGCCCTCAGGACGATTGGTAACCGTCCGTAGAGTGTAATGGCATAAGGGCGCTTGACTGGGAGACAGACAAGTCGATCAGGTAGGAAACTAGAGCATAGTGATCCGGTGTTTCCGTATGGAAGGGACATCGCTCAAAGGATAAAAGGTACTCCGGGGATAACAGGCTGATCCCTCCCAAGAGCTCATATCGACGGAGGGGTTTGGCACCTCGATGTCGGCTCGTCACATCCTGGGGCTGGAGAAGGTCCCAAGGGTTGGGCTGTTCGCCCATTAAAGTGGCACGCGAGCTGGGTTCAGAACGTCGTGAGACAGTTCGGTCTCTATCTATCGTGGGCGTATGAAATTTGCGTGGCTCTGACACTAGTACGAGAGGACCGTGTTGGACTGACCGCTGGTTTACCAGTTGTGCCGCCAGGTGCATTGCTGGGTATCTAAGTCGGGATTGGATAAGTGCTGAAAGCATCTAAGTACGAAGCCAGCCACAAGATTAGATTTCTTAGGGTCGTCAAAGACGATGACGTTGATAGGATGCAGGTGTAAAGGTGGTAACATCAAAGCCGAGCATTACTAATTGCCCGTTCACTTTCTTTCGAACATGTACCGGTTGGGTATATACGTTTAGCTTGCTAGATACTGAATTTTTACTTTTCATCATGTCATAACCTTATTCAGGTGGTTATAGCACGAGGGTTCCACCTCTTCCCATTCCGAACAGAGAAGTTAAGCCTCGTCACGCCGATGGTACTGCGTAACAGTGGGAGAGTAGGTAGCCGCCGTTTTTAAGAAGCCTCGCTTGTCTATTGGACGGGCGAGGCTTTCTGTTTTTTATTACTTTGGTATTTATATCGCCGTTTTTAACAGATACAAACCTCATAATACCTATTAAAAAAGTGAATATTTACTGATAATTTGTATGTTATGAGGATATTTATTTGTATCTTTGTCGCCCGAATTGTAAGCTAACGATTTAAAAAAGAGAGAAGCTTTGGGAAAGTTTGATAAATACAAAATTGACTTGAAAGGAATGCAAACAGACTCTGCTAAGTATGAGTTTGTATTGGATAACCTTTACTTCGCTCACATTGATGGTCCTGAAGTTCAGAAAGGAAAGGTGAATGTTACATTGACCGTGAAAAGAACCTCTCGTGCTTTCGAGCTGAGTTTTCAGACTGAGGGAATGGTATCAGTACCATGTGACCGTTGTCTGGATGATATGGAGCTACCTATCAGTTCTTCTGATAAACTGATGGTAAAGTTTGGACATGAATATGCAGAAGAAGGTGACAACCTGATTGTGATTCCCGAGGAAGAAGGGGAAATCAACGTTGCATGGTTCATGTATGAGTTTGTTGCGCTCTCTGTACCCATGAAGCATGTACATGCTCCCGGTAAGTGCAATAAAGCGATGACTGGTAAATTGAACAAGCATTTGAAAACAAATGCGAATGAGGATAGCGATGATACTTTCGACACAGGTGGAGATGACATCGTAATTGAGGAAGAAGTGGAGGAACAAATTGATCCCCGCTGGAATGAATTAAAAAAAATATTAGATAATAATTAAAGTTTTAAGAAAATGGCACATCCTAAGAGAAGACAATCAAGTACGAGACAAGCGAAGAGAAGAACTCATGATAAGGCAGTAGCTCCTACATTGGCTATTTGTCCGAATTGCGGTGAATGGCACGTTTACCACACTGTATGTGGTGCTTGTGGCTATTACAGAGGCAAGCTCGCTATTGAGAAAGAAGCAGCTGTATAATTAGTACAGTTATACTGAAAACAGCCTGGGGGTGAAACTCTCCGGCTGCTTTAAGTATTATAGTATTGCTAATTTAAAATAGGTTTGATGGAAAAAATAAATGCAGTAATCACAGGAGTCGGCGGGTACGTACCCGATTATATCTTGACTAACGACGAGATATCAAAAATGGTGGATACCAACGACGAATGGATTATGACTCGTATCGGAGTAAAGGAAAGACATATTCTGAATGAGGAGGGATTAGGTAGTTCATACATGGCACGCAAAGCTGCCAAACAGTTGATGAAGAAGACTGGTGCTAATCCTGATGATATCGATTTGGTTGTTGTTGCTACCACTACTCCTGACTATCACTTCCCTTCTACAGCTTCTATTCTTTGTGATAAACTCGGACTAAAGAATGCTTTTGCCTTCGACTTGCAGGCTGCTTGTAGCGGATTCCTGTATTTGATGGAGACAGCTGCTAATTTCATCCGTTCGGGAAGATATAAGAAAATTATCATTGTCGGTGCCGATAAGATGTCGTCAATGGTTAACTATACAGATCGTGCTACATGCCCTATTTTCGGTGACGGTGCTGCTGCCTTTATGGTGGAACCCACTACGGAAGATTACGGAATCATGGATTCGATACTGAGAACAGATGGCAAAGGTTTGCCTTTCCTCCACATGAAAGCTGGTGGTTCGGTTTGTCCTCCGTCTTATTTCACAGTAGACAATAAAATGCACTATTTGCACCAGGAAGGAAGAACAGTATTTAAATATGCTGTATCCAACATGTCGGATGTCTCTGCTGCAATCGCAGAAAAGAATGGTCTGACGAAAGATAGTATCAACTGGATTGTTCCGCATCAGGCGAATGTCCGTATTATCGAGGCTGTGGCTCACCGTATGGATGTGCCAATGGATAAAGTGTTGGTAAATATTGAGCATTACGGTAACACGAGTGCCGCTACACTTCCTCTGTGTATCTGGGATTATGAAGATAAACTCAAGAAAGGCGATAACATCATTTTCACTGCATTCGGTGCCGGATTTACTTGGGGCGCAGTATACGTGAAATGGGGTTATGATGGAAAGAAGGAATCGTAACGTAAGTTACTGAACTATAACACTCAAAAACGCATCCTATTTCGATTCGATGCGTTTTTTTGTCTCAACCAATAAAATAAAGAGAAATGCATAAAGCAGGTTTTGTAAACATCGTAGGAAATCCGAATGTCGGAAAGTCGACATTGATGAATGTCTTGGTGGGCGAACGTATTTCGATCGCTACCTTCAAAGCGCAGACTACTCGTCACCGGATTATGGGAATCTATAATACGGATGAGATGCAGATTGTTTTTTCTGATACTCCGGGTGTGTTGAAGCCCAATTATAAGCTACAGGAGTCTATGCTGAATTTTTCTACTTCGGCATTGACGGATGCGGATATCTTGCTTTATGTAACGGACGTGGTGGAGACGCCGGATAAGAATAATGAGTTTATGGAAAAGGTGCGTCAGATGACGGTGCCTGTTCTCTTGCTCATCAATAAGATAGATCTTACAGATCAGGAAAAACTGGTAAAGCTGGTGGAAGAATGGAAAGAGTTGCTTCCCCAAGCCGAAATTATTCCGATTTCTGCTACATCAAAGTTCAATGTAGACTATGTGATGAAGCGGATCAAAGAACTGCTGCCCGATTCTCCTCCTTATTTTGGAAAGGATCAGTGGACGGATAAGCCTGCCCGTTTCTTCGTGAATGAGATTATCCGGGAAAAGATTCTGCTCTACTACGATAAAGAGATCCCCTATTCGGTGGAGGTTGTTGTGGAAGAGTTTAAGGAAGAACCGAAGAAGATTCATATTCGGGCGGTGATTAACGTGGAACGTGATTCGCAGAAAGGAATCATTATCGGTAAACAGGGAAAGGCGTTGAAGAAGGTGGCTACCGAGGCTCGCCGTGAACTGGAACGTTTCTTTGGAAAGACTATTTTCCTCGAAACGTATGTGAAAGTGGATAAGGATTGGCGTAGTTCGGATAAGGAACTCCGCAATTTTGGTTATCAGTTAGATTAAGAGTATTCATGCGACTGTGATAGTCGTGAAAAAACAAGGTATTGAACTATGGGTAATTTAGTTGCAATTGTAGGACGCCCGAATGTGGGCAAGTCTACCTTATTTAACCGTCTGACGAAGACTCGTCAGGCTATTGTGAATGAAGAAGCGGGTACAACCCGCGACAGACAATATGGCAAGTCTGAGTGGCTGGGCCGTGAATTCTCTGTGGTTGACACCGGTGGATGGGTGGTCAACTCGGATGATGTCTTTGAAGAGGAAATCCGTAAGCAGGTATTATTGGCTGTGGAAGAAGCGGATGTCATTCTGTTTGTAGTGGATGTGATGAATGGAGTGACTGACTTGGATATGCAGGTAGCTGCTATTCTGCGTCGTGCTAATAGTCCGGTGATTATGGTTGCCAATAAAACGGATAACCACGATTTACAATATAACGCTCCCGAATTCTATAAACTGGGATTGGGCGATCCGTATTGCGTTTCTGCCATGACAGGAAGTGGTACGGGTGATTTGATGGACTTGATTGTCAGCAATTTCAAGAAAGAATCATCAGAAATCCTGGATGATGATATTCCCCGTTTTGCTGTGGTAGGACGTCCGAACGCCGGAAAGTCTTCCATTGTAAATGCATTTATTGGGGAAGAACGTAATATCGTAACAGAGATTGCCGGAACTACCCGCGACTCTATCTATACTCGTTACAATAAATTCGGATTTGATTTTTACCTGGTGGATACAGCGGGTATCCGTAAGAAAAACAAGGTAAATGAAGACTTGGAATATTATTCAGTCGTTCGTTCGATTCGTTCTATCGAAGGTTCGGATGTTTGTATTCTGATGTTGGATGCTACAAGAGGTGTTGAGGGGCAGGACTTGAATATCTTCTCTCTGATTCAGAAGAATCAGAAAGGTCTGGTAGTTGTTATAAATAAGTGGGATTTGGTGGAAGATAAATCTGTGAAAGTACAGAAAGCGTTTGAGGAAGCTGTTCGCTCGCGTTTTGCTCCGTTTGTCGATTTCCCGATCATCTTTGCTTCTGCACTGACTAAGCAACGTATTCTGAAAGTGCTTGAAGAAGCACGTAGTGTGTATGAGAACCGGACGACAAAAATCCCGACCGCACGTTTGAATGAAGAAATGCTTCCGTTGATCGAGGCTTATCCGCCTCCTTCAAATAAAGGTAAGTATATCAAAATTAAATATATCACACAGTTGCCGAATACACAGGTGCCTTCATTTGTATATTTCGCCAACTTACCGCAGTATGTGAAAGAGCCATACAAACGTTTCCTCGAAAATAAGATGCGTGAGAAATGGAATCTGACAGGTACTCCGGTTAATATTTATATTCGACAGAAGTAAATAAAAAAGATACGGATTGTCTCAATTATATAGAATATATATAGAGACAATCCGTGTCTTTTTATAAATATATCTCTGTGAGATCTTGTATTACTTTGTAGTAGACTTATTTTTCCAACTGGAAATCTTTTCGGCGTAACACGAAGCTGTTACTCAAGTATTTTTCACGTACAATCTGATTTTCCGATAATTCTTCCGGTGTTCCCTGGAAAAGGATCTTTCCTTCGAACAGCAGATAGGCGCGGTCTGTGATACTAAGCGTTTCCTGTACGTTGTGGTCGGTAATCAGGATTCCGATATTCTTGTCTTTCAGTTTCCATACAATTTGCTGGATATCTTCTACGGCAATCGGGTCGACACCGGCAAAAGGTTCGTCAAGCATGATGAATTTGGGGTCGATGGCAAGACAACGGGCAATCTCTGTACGGCGGCGCTCACCTCCCGACAACTGGTTACCTTTATTTTTGCGTACCTTTTGCAGACGGAACTCTGCAATCAGGCTTTCGAGTTTCTCTTTTTGATATTCTTTGGGCTTGTTGGTCATTTCCAGTACAGAGGCGATATTATCTTCCACGCTCATCTGGCGGAAAACGGATGCTTCCTGTGCAAGGTAGCCGATTCCCGTTTGTGCGCGTTTGTAAACCGGATATTTGGTAATTTCCAGGTCATCGAGGAAAATACGTCCTTCATTAGGAGTAATCAACCCTACAGTCATATAGAATGAAGTCGTCTTACCGGCACCGTTCGGTCCCAGCAAACCTACAATCTCACCTTGCTTCACATTGATGGAAACGTGGCTTACAACGGTTCGTTTACCGTACTTCTTAACCAGGTCTTCCGTGCGGAGCACCATCTTGCTTTCTTCCATATTCTAGTTATTTTGCGGCAAATGTAGTAAAAATAAGCTGAAATAATGTACATTTGCAGACAAATAGTGTGAGTTATGATAAAAGCATTGAGAACCGTCGGGAGATATTTCATGCTGATGGGACGGACTTTTTCCCGCCCCGAACGTATGCGTATGTTCTTCCGGCAATACCTTAACGAGTTGGAGCAGCTAGGTGTGAACTCCATCGGTATTGTGCTGTTGATTTCGTTTTTCATCGGCGCAGTGATTACCATCCAGATTAAGTTGAATATCGAAAGTCCATGGATGCCCCGCTGGACAGTGGGATATGTGACACGTGAAATTATGTTGCTGGAATTTTCTTCCTCCATCATGTGTTTGATTCTTGCCGGAAAAGTCGGGTCGAATATCGCTTCGGAATTAGGAACGATGCGGGTGACGCAACAGATTGATGCGCTCGAAATTATGGGTATCAATTCGGCGAACTACCTGATTTTGCCTAAGATTACGGCGATGGTGACTGTTATCCCTATTCTAGTGACATTTAGTATCTTTGCCGGAATCATCGGTGCCTTTTGCACGTGTTGGTTTGCCGGGGTTATGAATGCTGTCGATCTCGAATATGGTTTGCAGTATATGTTTAACGAATGGTTTATCTGGGCGGGTATCATCAAATCCCTCTTTTTTGCGTTTATCATTGCAAGTGTGTCCGCTTTCTTCGGATACACGGTAGAGGGAGGTTCGATTGCTGTAGGAAAGGCTTCTACGGATGCCGTAGTATCCAGCAGTGTATTGATTCTGTTTTCAGACTTGATATTAACTAAACTTTTGATGGGATGATTGAGATTAAAGGACTTTATAAATCATTTGATGACAAGACAGTATTGAGTGATATCAATGCTGACTTTGCAAATGGAAAGACAAACTTGATTATCGGTCAGAGTGGTTCCGGTAAGACGGTGTTGATGAAATGTATTGTAGGATTGCTAACTCCGGAGAAAGGGGAAGTCTTGTATGACGGGCGTAACCTTGTCCTGATGGGGAAGAAGGAGAAGAAGATGCTTCGCAAGGAAATGGGAATGATTTTCCAGAGTGCGGCTCTTTTTGACTCTATGACCGTATTTGATAATGTGATGTTTCCACTGAATATGTTTAGCAACGATATCTTGCGTGACCGGATCAAACGGGCGATGTTCTGTCTGGATCGTGTGAATCTGGGGGAAGCGAAAGATAAGTTTCCGGGAGAAATCAGTGGTGGTATGCAGAAGCGTGTGGCTATTGCGCGTGCGATTGCCTTGAATCCGCAATATCTGTTTTGCGATGAACCGAACTCGGGGCTGGACCCGAAAACGTCGTTGGTGATTGATGATCTGATCCACGATATTACGCAGGAATATAACATGACGACCATTATCAATACGCATGATATGAACTCTGTATTGGGAATCGGTGAGAAGGTGATTTATATTTATGAGGGACATAAAGAGTGGGAAGGTACGAAAGATGATATCTTTACTTCTACCAATGAACGACTGAATAACTTTATCTTTGCTTCCGACTTGCTCCGTAAGGTGAAGGACGTGGAAGTGCAGGGAATGGAAGGGTAATAAAAAAACTTCTGTCATCGGGTGACAGAAGTTTCTTTTTTTCTTAGCTATGTTAGCGTCGGCAATTAAGCTCTAGGTCTAGCTTCTTTAACTACCATTGTACGGCCCATGTATTCAGCTCCGTTCAATTCAGCAATAGCTTTTGCAGCTGCAGCGTCGTCTTCCATTTCGATGAAAGCGAATCCTTTGGATTTACCGGTTTCACGGTCCATAACAACTTTAACTGATGATACTGCTCCGTAATCTTCCATCACTTGTTGCAGATCTCCTTCCTTAACACGGTAGTTAAGGTTTCCAACATAAATGTTCATAATGAAAATGATAAAAAATAAATAAATGAATAAAACTCTCTGGATAGATGGTTACTAATAAAAAGATTAAAACGACAGAGAGTTTACAAATGCGTTTTGGTAACGGAAGTAAAAACCTTGTAATCAAATCGAGAAACTAATGGTCCATCAATCCGCAACAAAGAAAAGAATAATTTTTGGATTAACCATCTTTTTGGAAAGTTAATTTGCGGATTATCAGAAAAAAAGTAGGCCGGGGGAACCTGGCGGGGTGGGTGTTGATGGTGATTTTATCTTGTTTATAGATGGAATATCAGTGAAATATCGATAAAAGATGTGTGAAAGATGGGTGGCGTTGCTGAAATAAATCTGCAATGTCTTTTGAAATTTGAAAGATTAGCACTAATTTTGCACCCTCTTTGAGTATAGAACAAAGTATAAATCAAATAAATAATTGTCAGAATGAACGTTTCATTACAAAACATTGACAAAGTAAGCGCAGAGCTTACTGTAAAGCTTGAGAAAGCCGATTATCAGGAGAAAGTAGACAAAGAGTTGAAGTCACTCCGTCAGAAGGCACAGATTCCGGGATTCCGTAAAGGTATGGTTCCGACAAGTCTTATTAAAAAGATGTATGGTAAGTCGGTAATTGCAGAGGTTGTGAATAAGGCACTGCAAGAAGCTGTTTACAATTATATTAAAGAAAATAAGGTGAATATGTTGGGCGAGCCGTTGCCTAACGAAGAAAAGCAACAGAATATTGATTTCGATACAATGGAAGAATTCGATTTCGTATTCGACATCGCTTTGGCACCTGAATTTAAAGCAGAAGTAAGTGCTAAAGATAAAGTAGATTATTATACTATCGAAGTTTCTGACGAAATGATCGACAACCAGGTGAAGATGTATACTCAACGCACTGGCAAGTATGATAAGGTAGACGCTTACGAAGATAATGATATGCTGAAAGGTCTGCTGGCACAGTTGGACGAAGAAGGCAACACAAAAGAAGGTGGCATTCAGGTAGAAGCTGCTGTGTTGATGCCTGCTTACATGAAGAACGACGATCAGAAAGCTATTTTTGCTAATGCAAAAGTAAATGATGTATTGGTGTTCAATCCGAATGTGGCTTATGACGGACATGCTGCCGAACTGGGTTCTTTGTTGAAGATTGACAAGGAAATTGCAAAAGACGTGAAGTCTGATTTCAGCTTCCAGGTAGAAGAAATCACTCGTTTTGTTCCGGGTGAATTGACTCAGGAAGTATTCGACCAGGCATTCGGCGAAGGTGTTGTGAAGACTGAAGAAGAATTCCGCGCTAAGATTAAAGAAGAAATCGCAGCTAGATTTGTGGCTGACAGCGATTATAAATTCCTGATCGACATTCGCAAGGTGATGATGGAAAAAGTAGGTAAACTGGAATTCTCTGATGCCCTGCTGAAACGTATCATGTTGCTGAACAACGAAGAAAAGGGAGAAGAATATGTTGCTGAAAACTATGATAAGAGCATTGAAGAACTGACTTGGCACCTGATTAAGGAACAGTTGGTTGAAGCAAACGATATCAAAGTAGAACAGGAAGATGTTCTGAAGATGGCTAGAGAAACAACAAAGGCACAGTTTGCTCAATACGGTATGTTGTCTATTCCTGACGATGTGCTTGACAACTATGCACAGGAAATGTTGAAGAAGAAAGAAACTATCAATAATTTGGTAAGTCGTGTGGTAGAAGTGAAGCTTGCTGCTGCTCTGAAAGCGCAGGTTACTTTGGAAAACAAGAACGTTTCGATCGAAGAATTCAATAAAATGTTTGAGTAATCATTCGGTTGAATAAAATATAAAGTCACAGAAACACAGAGTTTTTATAAAATTATAACTCTGTGTTTTTTTGTGTCTCTGTATTCTTTTTCGTTTCTTTGTACTTACGTTTATTTTTAATTTATAAGAAAGGAACAATTAACATGGATGATTTTAGAAAATACGCAACCAAGCATTTAGGAATGAATGGCATGGTATTGGATGATGTGATTAAGTCGCAGGCCGGGTATTTGAATCCCTATATTCTGGAAGAAAGACAGTTGAACGTAACTCAACTCGACGTTTTCTCCCGTTTGATGATGGACCGCATCATTTTCCTTGGTACACAAGTTGATGACTATACAGCTAATACGCTCCAGGCACAGTTGTTGTATCTGGATTCTGTGGATCCGGGTAAGGATATCTCTATCTATATCAACTCTCCGGGCGGAAGTGTATATGCCGGACTGGGCATTTATGATACGATGCAGTTTATTTCAAGCGATGTTGCTACCATCTGTACAGGTATGGCAGCTTCAATGGCAGCCGTATTGCTGGTTGCCGGTGCTGAAGGCAAACGTTCTGCATTGCCTCACTCACGTGTGATGATTCATCAGCCGATGGGTGGTGCGCAGGGACAAGCATCGGACATTGAAATCACAGCTCGTGAGATTCAGAAATTGAAGAAAGAACTTTATACGATTATCGCCGATCATTCGCATACTGATTTCGATAAAGTATGGGCGGACTCTGACCGTGACTACTGGATGACAGCTCAGGAAGCGAAAGAGTACGGTATGATTGATGAGGTATTGATTAAGAAATAAAAATGGCTGATTCAAAAACAAAGAAAAGGTGTAGCTTCTGTGGACGGTCGGAGAATGAAGTCGGATTCCTGATTACGGGAATGAACGGTTACATCTGCGACAGCTGTGCTACCCAGGCTTATGAGATCACTCAGGAAGCATTGGGAGAAGGCAAGAAAAGTGCAGGAGCTACCAAGCTCAACTTAAAAGAACTGCCCAAACCGGTAGAAATCAAGAAATTCCTCGACCAGTATGTGATCGGGCAGGATGATGCGAAACGCTTCCTTTCCGTATCGGTCTATAACCATTATAAACGTTTGTTGCAAAAAGACAGCGGTGATGATGTGGAGATTGAAAAGTCGAACATTATTATGGTGGGTAGTACCGGAACCGGGAAAACGTTGCTCGCACGCACGATTGCTAAGTTACTGCACGTGCCGTTTACTATTGTAGACGCTACAGTGCTGACGGAGGCCGGTTATGTGGGCGAAGATATCGAAAGTATTTTAACCCGTTTGCTTCAGGTGGCAGATTATAATGTACCTGAAGCTGAACAGGGTATCGTTTTTATCGACGAGATCGACAAAATTGCCCGTAAAGGAGATAATCCTTCCATCACTCGCGACGTGAGCGGTGAAGGCGTACAGCAGGGATTACTGAAATTGCTCGAAGGTTCTGTGGTGAACGTACCTCCCCAGGGAGGCCGTAAACATCCGGACCAGAAGATGATTCCGGTAAATACCAAGAATATTCTCTTTATCTGCGGCGGTGCGTTCGACGGTATCGAGAAGAAGATCGCCCAACGGTTGAACACCCATGTCGTAGGTTATACGGCATCGCAGAAAACAGCGACGGTAGACAAGAATAACATGATGCAGTACATCGCTCCACAGGATTTGAAGTCATTCGGACTGATTCCCGAAATTATCGGACGTCTTCCGGTATTGACTTATTTGAATCCGCTGGACCGGGATGCGCTTCGTGCGATCCTTACCGAACCGAAAAACTCAATCATCAAACAGTACATCAAACTGTTTGAAATGGATGGTATCAAGCTGACATTTGAAGATGATGTCTTCGAATATATCGTCGACAAGGCGGTAGAATATAAGCTAGGTGCCCGCGGATTGCGCTCTATTGTGGAAACAATTATGATGGATGTCATGTTTGAAATCCCTTCAGAGAACAAAAAAGAGTATAAGGTGACGCTGGATTATGCAAAGATGCAACTGGAAAAAGCGAATATGGCACGACTACAAACCGCTTAAAATCAAAGAGTAAGGCTACAGAAAATGATCGTAACTGTATTTTCTTGAAAATATTAGTCGCATTTTGCTTGGTAATTACGAAGTTGTTTATAACTTTGTTTGGCTCTCTTGAAGAAGAGAACATACTTAAAGTTAAACCATGAACTGAATAAAACAACCTTAGTTAAGATGGCAGGGAAGATTAATTTAACAGATGAACTGAAAAAGTATTTCGGATTTAATAAGTTCAAGGGAAACCAGGAAGCGATCATTAATAACTTGCTCGATGGTAAAGATACCTTTGTACTGATGCCTACCGGTGGCGGGAAATCTTTATGCTATCAGCTACCTTCGGTCTTGATGGAAGGTACGGCAATCGTAATTTCTCCGCTCATTGCGTTGATGAAGAATCAAGTGGATGCAATGCGCAATTTCAGTGAAGAAGATGGCGTCGCCCATTTTATCAATTCTTCATTAAATAAAGGCGCGATAGACCAAGTGAGGTCGGACATCCTTGCCGGAAAGACAAAATTGCTATATGTAGCGCCGGAGTCGCTGACGAAAGAAGAAAACGTAGAGTTTTTGCGTTCGGTAAAGATTTCGTTCTATGCAGTGGATGAAGCTCACTGTATTTCTGAATGGGGCCATGACTTTCGACCGGAATACCGGCGGATTCGCCCTATTATCAATGAAATAGGTAAAGCTCCGTTGATTGCGCTTACCGCAACGGCGACACCGAAGGTGCAGCATGATATCCAGAAAAATCTGGGAATGGTAGATGCTCAAGTCTTCAAATCTTCGTTCAACCGTCCGAACCTTTATTATGAGGTACGTGCGAAGACCGCTAATATTGACAGGGATATTATCAAGTTTATCAAAAACAATCCGGAGAAATCGGGCATTATCTATTGCCTTAGCCGGAAAAAAGTGGAGGAACTTGCTGAAATCCTGCAGGCAAACGGTATCAATGCGCGTCCTTATCATGCTGGAATGGATTCGTTGACCAGGACCAAGAATCAGGATGATTTCCTGATGGAAAAAGTGGACGTTATTGTAGCAACTATCGCTTTCGGTATGGGAATTGACAAGCCGGATGTGAGGTTCGTGATTCACTACGATATTCCAAAGAGTCTGGAAGGGTATTACCAGGAGACCGGGCGCGCCGGTAGAGATGGCGGTGAAGGTCAGTGCATAACCTTTTATACAAACAAAGACCTGCAGAAACTGGAAAAGTTCATGCAAGGAAAACCTGTGGCAGAGCAGGAAATTGGCAAGCAGCTTCTGTTGGAAACCGCTGCTTATGCCGAATCTTCCGTATGCCGACGCAAGACGTTGCTGCATTATTTCGGTGAAGAATATACGGAAGAAAATTGTGGAAATTGTGACAACTGTTTAAACCCTAAAAAACAAGTGGAGGCTCAAGAGTTATTGTGTGCCGTGATTGAAGCGATTATCGCGGTGAAAGAAAATTTTAAGGCAGATTATATTATAGACATACTACAAGGTAAAGAAACTTCCGAAGTACAGGCGCATTTGCATGAAGACCTCGAAGTCTTCGGCTCCGGTATGGGTGAAGAGGATAAGACATGGAACGCAGTGATTCGTCAGGCGCTGATTGCAGGTTACTTGAGCAAAGATGTGGAGCATTACGGACTCCTGAAAGTGACGGAGGAAGGACATAAGTTCCTGAAGAGACCGAAGTCATTCAAGATTACCGAGGACAACGATTTCGAAGAGACGGAAGAAGAAGTTCCGGCACGCGGCGGTGGCTCCTGTGCAGTAGACCCGGCTCTTTATTCCATGTTGAAGGACTTGCGGAAGAAACTCTCGAAGAAACTGGAAGTACCGCCTTATGTGATCTTCCAGGACCCGTCTTTGGAAGCAATGGCTACCATTTATCCGGTGACATTGGACGAGTTGCAGAATATACCTGGCGTAGGTGCCGGAAAAGCAAAACGTTATGGTGAAGAGTTCTGTAAATTAATCAAACGCCACTGTGAAGAGAATGAGATAGAACGTCCGGAAGACCTGCGGGTACGTACGGTTGCCAATAAATCTAAGATGAAGGTAGCTATTATTCAGGCTATCGACCGTAAAGTGGCGTTAGATGATATCGCTCTTTCCAAAGGGATTGAATTTGGTGAACTGTTGGACGAGGTAGAAGCGATCGTTTATTCGGGAACCAAACTGAATATAGATTACTTCCTGGAAGAAATCATGGATGAAGATCATATGCTTGATATCTACGATTATTTCAAGGAATCTACCACTGATAAGATTGATGATGCGCTTGACGAATTAGGCGATGACTTCACGGAAGAGGAAGTTCGTTTGGTACGTATTAAGTTCATCTCTGAAATGGCTAATTAAAAAAGCGAAAAAAATAGGCGTGCAGGTATGCGGTTTTGAATAAAAACCGTATATTTGCACGCAATAATTTTTAAACGCATAGCCCTATGTCATTTATTGCTGATAAGATTGTAATGGATGGGTTGACTTACGACGACGTATTGTTGATCCCCGCTTATTCTGAAGTTTTACCGCGCACTGTCGATCTCTCGACTAAGTTTTCAAAAAACATTGAGTTAAAAATTCCTTTTGTGACGGCTGCCATGGATACGGTTACCGAAGCGAAAATGGCTATTGCCATTGCTCGTGAAGGTGGTATCGGTGTGATTCACAAAAATATGTCTATCGAAGAACAGGCAAGACAAGTTGCTATCGTAAAGCGTGCCGAAAATGGTATGATTTATGACCCTGTAACGATCAAAAGAGGTTCTACTGTTCAGGATGCACTGGACATCATGGCGGAATATAAAATCGGTGGTATCCCTGTGGTAGATGATGAAGGTTATTTGGTGGGTATTGTTACCAACAGAGATTTGCGTTTCGAAAGAGACATGGCAAAACATATTGATCTTGTCATGACTCCGAAAGAAAGATTGGTGACTACTAACCAGTCTACTGACTTGGAATCTGCTGCACAGATTCTTCAGAAACATAAGATTGAGAAACTTCCGATTGTCGGAATGGACGGAAAGTTGATCGGTCTTGTCACTTATAAAGATATTACAAAAGCAAAAGATAAACCGATGGCTTGCAAAGATGCCAAAGGTCGTCTGCGTGTAGCTGCCGGTGTAGGTGTTACTGCCGATACGCTGGATCGTATGCAGGCATTGGTGGATGCCGGTGCAGATGCAATCGTGATTGATACAGCTCACGGACACTCTAAGTTTGTGATTGAAAAACTGAAAGAAGCAAAGAAACGCTTCCCGAATATTGATATTGTGGTAGGTAACATTGCTACCGGAGAAGCTGCCAAAGCTTTGGTGGAAGCTGGTGCGGATGCTGTGAAAGTAGGTATCGGTCCGGGTTCTATCTGTACAACTCGTGTGGTTGCCGGTGTAGGTGTTCCACAGTTATCGGCTGTCTATGATGTAGCGAAAGCGTTGAAGGGTACAGGTATTCCTTTGATTGCCGATGGTGGTTTGCGTTATTCGGGCGACGTGGTGAAAGCATTGGCTGCCGGAGGATATTGCGTAATGATCGGATCATTGGTTGCCGGAACAGAAGAATCTCCGGGTGACACTATTATCTTCAATGGTCGTAAATTCAAATCCTATCGTGGTATGGGTTCATTGGAAGCAATGGAGAACGGTTCGAAAGACCGCTACTTCCAGAGTGGAACTGCTGATGTGAAGAAGCTTGTTCCCGAAGGAATCGCTGCCCGTGTTCCTTATAAAGGTACGCTTTTCGAAGTTGTGTATCAGCTGACTGGCGGTTTGCGTGCAGGTATGGGATACTGTGGCGCTGCTAACATTGAGAAACTTCATGACGCTAAGTTTACCCGCATTACCAATGCAGGTGTAATGGAAAGTCATCCGCACGACGTGACGATTACCAGTGAATCGCCTAACTATAGCCGTCCGGAATAATAGATAGATACGGTGAACTATTAACGGTGAACGGTGAACAGGCTGTATAATCAGCAGGGTGTTCACTGCTCACCGTTTGTTGTTTGAAAAATAAAAATTGATGATGAAAAGAAGCCTGTTGTTGGGATGTATTTCTCTCTTTGTAGTCGCGGTCTTTGCACAGGAAGATCCGGTATTGATGCGTGTTAACGGAAGAGAGATACTCCGTTCGGAATTTGAATATGCATACCGCCGTTATGCGGAACGTTCAAATGCCAGACTTTCGTCCAAAGAGTATGCGGCACTTTTCGCTCAATCGAAGTTGAAAGTGGAAGCAGCCAGGGCTGCCGGACTTGATACGACCTCTGTTTTTCGTAAACAACAGGAGAAATGCCGGACCGAGTTGGTGGAATCTTATCTGATAGACAGGCAAGTGATGGATAGTTGTGCCCGTGCTATCTATCAGAAGATGGGATTGAAAGCACGTAGCGGCAGGGTACAAGTGATGCAGATTTTCAAACGTTTGCCACAGACAATCACTTCCCGGCATTTAGAAGAAGAAAAAACGCGGATGGATTCTATATACCGGATGATACAGAATCAGCCGGATTTGAACTTTAACCGTTTGGTCGAAATATACTCGGATGATAAGCAAAGTAGATGGATCGAATGTCTGGAAACAACGAGCGAGTTTGAGAATGTTGCTTTCTCTCTGGCAAAAGGTATGGCATCGCAGCCCTTTTTCACTCCTGAAGGGATTCATATCTTGAAAGTGATGGATCGGGAGGAAACAGCTGCTTACGAAAATGTCAGTGCCAGGTTAATGGAACGGTTACGGCGCAAGGAGATTTTGGACAAAGGTGCAGGTGCGGTGCTCGAACGCTTGAAAAAAGCATGGCAGTATGCTCCCAATCAGGCGGCAATGGAAGAACTGCTGGCGAAAGGCCGTACAGAACAAACCCTGTTTACGATTGACGGACAAGCATACACCGGAACTATGTTCACGCATTTTGCCTCTTCTCATCCTCAAGCTGTTAAACGGCAGTTGGAAGGATTTATAGCTAAGTCATTGCTGGATTATGAAAGCCGGAATATCGATAAAAAGCATCCGGAAATTCCTTATGCCTTGCGGGAATCTGATGAAAACTATTTGGTGGAAGAGATAACACGTCAGAAAATAGATTTGCCCGCAGCTAATGACCGGGCGGGATTGGCTACTTATTTTAAATTTCATTCGTCGGATTATCGGTGGGAGAGCCCCCGGTATAGAGGAGTCGTGCTTCATTGCGTTGATAAAAAGACGGCAAAGCAAGCCAAAAAAATGCTGAAGAAAGTGCCGGAAAAAGAGTGGGCGGACAAGCTTCGGCAAACTTTTAATACATCCGGGGAGGAAAAGATACAAGTTGAACAAGGAATTTTTGCCGACGGAGACAATAAATATATAGATAAACTGGTTTTTAAGAAGGGTGATTTTGATCCTTTGATGTCTTATCCTTTTACTATTGTAGTAGGCGAAAAAATGAAAGGTCCGGATGATTATCGGGAAGTAATTGATCGGGTTCGAAAGGATTATCGAAGCTATCTTGACACGTGTTGGATGCGGGAATTGAGTGAGTCCGGTAAGGTTGAAATAAACCAAGAGGTTTTAAAAACAGTTAATAATAACTGATGTAACCGATTATTCACTATCTTCGTACCTTAAATAAGTAGATTTTAGTTGCCGATGCGAATATTAGTCCTCTTACTGATTACCCTTCTTGGTTGTGGAGCGTGCAAGGAACAGCACGACCACAAAGGAAAGACTCCTTTGGTAGAGGTGGACGGTAACTTTTTATATAAAGAAGATTTGATGTCCGTGCTTCCGGTCGGATTGTCAAAAGATGATAGCATTCTCTTCACCGAGCACTATATTCGTAGTTGGGCGGAAGAGATTTTATTGTATGAGAAAGCTGCGAACAATATCCCCGATAATGTGGATGTAGACAAGCTGGTGGAGAATTATCGGAAAGCGTTGATAATGCATACTTATCAGCAGGAGTTGATTAACCAGAAGTTGACGAATGATATTTCCGAACACGAGATAGCAGAGTATTACGGCAAAAACAAGGAATTGTTTAAACTGGAAAGTCCGTTGATTAAGGGATTGTTTATTAAAGTGCCGTTGACAGCTCCCCAGTTGAACAATGTGCGCAGATGGTATAAGTCGGAAAAACAGGATGCTATCGAGAGCCTGGAAAAATATAGTTTGCAGAATGCGGTGAAATATGAATATTTCTATGATAAATGGGTGTCCGTGACCGATGTCTTGGACATGATTCCGTTGAAAGTAGAGGCACCGGAAGAGTACGTAAACAAACACCGTCAGGTAGAATTGAAAGATACGGCTTATTATTATTTCCTGAATGTGAGCGATTTTCGCGGAGTTGGTGAGGAGAAACCGTATGAATTTGCCCGCTCGGAAGTGAAAGACTTACTGGTAAATCAGAAACGGGTGAGCTTTATGGAACAGGTAAAGAACGACTTGTATCAGCAGGCGGTAAGTAAGAAGAAGATTATATATAATTATTAAATACAAAGAATGAAGAAGTTTGTGAACTTTAGATTTGTTGTTACCCTTGTCCTGGCAATATTTGCTAATGTGGCAACCTATGCACAAGATAATGTGGTTGATGAAGTAGTTTGGGTAGTAGGTGACGAAGCTATTTTAAAATCAGATGTAGAAGAGGCCCGTATGGATGCCTTGTATAATGGACGCAGATTCGAAGGCGATCCTTATTGTGTAATTCCTGAAGAGATTGCCGTGCAGAAGTTATTCCTGCATCAGGCAAAGTTGGACAGTATCGAGGTTTCCGAAGCGGAAATCATCCAGCGTGTGGATATGATGACCAATATGTACATCCAGCAGATCGGTTCCAGAGAGAAAATGGAGGAGTATTTCAATAAAACATCCACCCAGATTCGTGAAACTTTGCGTGATAATGCACGTGACGGATTGACGGTTCAGAAGATGCAGCAGAAACTGGCAGGAGATATCAAAGTGACTCCGGCAGAAGTACGCCGTTACTTCAAAGACCTTCCACAGGATAGTATCCCTTACATTCCTACACAGGTGGAAGTGCAGATTATTACTTTGCAACCCAAAATACCCGTTTCGGAAATCGAGGATGTAAAGAGGACACTGCGTGATTATACGGATCGTGTGACAAAAGGAGAAATCGACTTCTCTACATTGGCCCGTTTGTATTCTGAAGATAAGGCTTCTGCCATTAAAGGTGGTGAATGTGGATTTATGGGACGTGGTATGATGGACCCCGCTTATGCGAATGTGGCATTCAGCTTGCAGGACCCGAAGAAAGTTTCCAAAATTGTAGAATCGGAATTTGGTTTCCATATTATCCAGTTGATTGAGAAGCGTGGTGACCGTGTTAATACCCGCCATATCCTGTTGCGTCCGAAAGTATCGGAAAAAGAACTGACCGAGGCTTGTGCCCGTCTGGATTCTATTGCAGATGATATTCGTGCTAACAAATTCACATTTGATGATGCCGCTGCCGTTATCTCACAAGATAAGGATACCCGCAACAATCACGGTATCATGGTGAACATCAATGAACATTCAGGTATCACTACTTCTAAGTTCCAGATGCAGGATCTTCCTCAAGACGTTGCTAAGGTAGTGGATAAGATGAATGTTGGCGAGATTTCCAAAGCTTTTACAATGATTAATGAGAAAGATGGAAAAGAAGTATGCGCTATCGTGAAATTGAAAACCAAAATCAATGGTC
Source organism: Bacteroides sp. D2 (assembly GCF_025147085.1). Taxonomy (NCBI): domain Bacteria; kingdom Pseudomonadati; phylum Bacteroidota; class Bacteroidia; order Bacteroidales; family Bacteroidaceae; genus Bacteroides; species Bacteroides sp. D2. The sequence continues at coordinate 2,707,811 of NZ_CP102261.1, forward strand.
ATAAAGCAACCATCGCGGAAGACTATCAGGATCTGAAAGAAATCGTAATGGATAAGCGTCGCGAAGAGGTGTTGCAGAAATGGATTCTGAATAAGCAAAAACACACTTATGTACGCATCAACGAAAACTGGCAGAAGTGTGACTTCAAGTATCCGGGTTGGGTCAAGAATGACTGATATAACCTTGCTTTGACTTTATATGCTGAAAAAGAATAAGAAAAATAAACAACAAGACAGGCATAGATGGCTCCTTATAGGCTTTCTATGCCTGTTTGGTGTATGTCTTGTGGCACAAGTGAGGCCGACGGGACAGAAACCCACGGCAGGGGCTTCGACAAAATCGACTGCGGATACGTCTAAGACGGCTCCCAAAACCAAAACGCCGGCGGGTAATAAGAAACAATCGGACAACAAGAAGCAACCGGAGAATAAAAAGACCAAAGTTTACTTGCTTCATGCTGACGAAGGACAGGCGGATAAGCTGGCACGTCCGGATGTGCAGGTGTTGATTGGTAACGTGAAGTTGCGTCATGACAGTATGTATATGTACTGTGACAGTGCACTGATTTTTGAGAAAACCAACTCCGTAGAAGCCTTCAGTAATGTGCGTATGGAACAGGGAGACACCTTGTTCATCTATGGTGATTATCTTTATTATGACGGAATGACGCAAATTGCACAACTTCGTGAAAATGTGAAGATGATTAACCGGAACACGACCCTGCTGACGGACAGCTTGAACTACGACCGTCTCTACGATCTCGGATATTATTTCGAGGGGGGAACTTTGATGGATGAAGAGAATGTACTGACCTCCGACTGGGGCGAATATAGCCCTGCAACGAAACAGTCGGTATTCAACCATGATGTGAAGTTGGTGAACCCTAAGTTTGTGTTGACCTCCGATACATTGAGGTATAATACCGAAAACAAAATAGCAGTGATTCTCGGACCTTCCAATATTGTCAGTGATAATAATCATATCTATTCGGAACGGGGATTCTATAACACATTGACCGAACAAGCGGAATTGTTGGACCGTTCGGTCCTGACCAATCAGGGGAAGAAACTTGTAGGCGACAGTCTGTTCTATGACCGGATAATCGGTTACGGAGAAGCATTCGATAATGTGAAGATGACAGACTCCATCAATAAGAATATGCTGACGGGCGATTATTGTTTCTATAATGAATTGACGGACTCCGCGTTTGCAACAAAACGTGCTGTTGCTATCGATTATTCACAGGGAGACAGTCTTTATATGCATGGGGATACTTTGCAGATGGTGTCCTATAATCTGAATACCGATTCTTTGTACCGGTTGATGAAGGCTTACCATAAAGTACGTATGTATCGTACAGATGTTCAGGGAGTATGTGACTCACTGGTCTATAATTCGAAAGATTCCTGTATGACCATGTATACTGACCCTATTCTTTGGAATGACGGACAGCAACTGCTTGGTGAGCAGATCAAGATTTATATGAATGACAGCACGATTGACTGGGCGCACATTATCAACCAGGCGTTGACAGTGGAGATGAAAGACTCTATTCACTATAATCAAGTGTCCGGCAAGGAGATGAAAGCCTATTTCGTTAATGGAGATATGCGCCATATTGAAGTGATCGGTAATGTGCTGACAGCTTTTTATCCTGAAGAGAAAGACAGTACGATGACCGGATTTAATTGTCTGGAAGGTAGTATGCTGCATCTTTATATGAAGGATAAGAGAATGGAAAAAGGACTTTTTATCGGTAAATCCAACGGAACGATGTATCCGATGGACCAGATACCGCCTGATAAACTGCGTCTTCCTACTTTTGCCTGGTTCGATTATGTCCGTCCGCTAAATAAGGACGATATTTTCAACTGGCGCAGCAAGCGTGCGGGAGAAACATTGAAGCCGACTACCGACCGGCGACCAAAGACAGAAAAGCGAAACTTAATAAATATGAAGTAGTATGGGAATGTTTAACTCAATGAGAAAGCCCCGGGGCTTTAATCATCAATACATTTATGTAGACGAGCGGAAAGAAAAGCTCGCTAAGATGGAGGAGAACGCCAAACGTGACTTGGGGATGCTGCCGGAGAAAGAATTTAATCCGGAAGATATTCGCGGTAAATTCGTCGAAGGTACTACACATTTGAAAAGAAGAAAAGCAAGTGGCCGCAAACCGGTTTCTTTCGGAATCATACTGATAATCATTGCCTTCCTTCTCTATCTGTGGCATTATTTAGCAACAGGAAGCTGGAGTTTTTAATTGTTAATTTACGAAGTATGAGCGATATCATTCATTTGTTACCTGATTCGGTAGCTAACCAGATTGCTGCCGGTGAAGTGATACAACGTCCGGCATCTGTTATCAAGGAGCTAGTGGAGAATGCGATTGATGCAGATGCGCAAAATATACATGTGTTAGTGACTGATGCGGGTAAAACCTGTATTCAGGTGATTGATGATGGAAAAGGAATGTCCGAAACGGATGCCCGTCTCTCTTTTGAGCGGCATGCTACTTCCAAGATACGGGAAGCTGCGGACTTGTTTGCTTTGCGTACCATGGGATTTCGTGGGGAAGCATTGGCATCCATCGCAGCAGTGGCGCAGGTAGAACTGAAGACGCGTCCGGAATCGGAAGAACTGGGAACGAAACTGGTGATTGCGGGTTCTCAAGTGGAGAGCCAGGAGGCTATATCCTGTTCTAAAGGAAGTAACTTCTCTGTAAAGAACCTGTTCTTTAATGTGCCTGCCCGTCGTAAATTTTTAAAGGCTAATTCCACTGAATTGAGCAACATCCTTGCCGAATTTGAGCGTATCGCTTTGGTGCATCCGGAAGTTGCCTTTTCGCTGTATAGTAATGATTCGGAGCTCTTCAATCTTCCGGTATCACAGTTACGTCAGCGTATTCTTGCTATTTTCGGTAAGAAGCTCAACCAGCAATTACTGAATATAGACGTGAACACTACCATGGTGAAAATCTCCGGATACGTAGCCAAACCGGAGACTGCCCGTAAGAAAGGAGCCCATCAGTATTTCTTTGTCAACGGACGTTATATGCGCCATCCTTATTTTCATAAGGCAGTCATGGAGGCTTATGAGCAGTTGATTCCCGCCGGTGAACAGATTTCCTATTTTATCTATTTTGATGTAGATCCGGCTAATATTGATGTGAATATTCACCCGACAAAGACCGAGATCAAGTTTGAGAATGAGCAGGCCATCTGGCAGATACTTTCAGCATCCGTTAAGGAATCGTTGGGTAAGTTCAGTGCTATCCCTTCCATTGATTTTGATACGGAGGATATGCCTGACATTCCGGCATTTGAGGAAAAGATATCTTCCGAACCTCCGAAGGTACATTATAATACAGATTATAATCCGTTTAAAGTCTCTGCCGGTGGCGGTGGTAGCGGATCGTATAGTCGTTCGAAGGTAGAATGGGAGGATTTGTACGGAGGGCTGACAAAAGCCAGTAAGATGAATAATCCGCAGCCGGAACCCGAAATGGATTGGGAGGATTCTTCTATTGGAGGCGAACCGGCCTTCGTGGAAGAAAAGATAGAGACGGTGACATCCGCCGCTTCTTCTACTTTGTATGCCAACGAACCGGTGATGGAAAAAGGAAATCAGCATTTGCAGTTTAAAGGGCGGTTTATTTTGACTTCAGTTAAATCGGGTCTGATGCTAATCGATCAACACCGGGCACACATACGGGTGCTTTTTGATCGCTATATGGTACAGATTCAACAGAAACAGGGAGTATCTCAGGGCGTTCTCTTCCCGGAAATATTACAATTACCGGCTTCAGAAGCTGCTGTTCTTCAAAGCATTATGGATGATTTGTCGGCAGTCGGCTTCGATTTGAGCAATCTGGGAGGCGGTAGCTATGCCATCAATGGCATCCCTTCGGGTATTGAAGGACTGAATCCGGTCGAACTGGTGCGTAATATGCTACATACAGCGATGGAAAAAGGGAATGACGTTAAGGAAGAAATCCAAAATATTCTGGCAATCACATTGGCGCGGGCAGCGGCTATTGTCTACGGACAGGTGTTGAGTAATGAAGAAATGGTAAGCCTTGTAGACAACCTTTTTGCCTGTCCCTCACCGAATTACACACCCGATGGGAAAACCGTTTTGACAACCATTAAGGAGGAGGACATCGAAAGATTATTCAAATAAAACAAATAAATTCATCTTTTCCTAAAACCTTTTAGTTCAGTTCGTGTTATTTAAATAGTTCAACAAAGAAAAAGATTTAAATAACCACTTAACTATTAGGTATATGAAAAAGATTCTGATGTTGCTGGCATTTGCCGGCGTTGCGTCTGTCGCTTCTGCGCAGCAGACAATGACTGTAACTGAATACGAAGTGATTCAGGTGCAAGATAAATATCAAGTAATAACTAATCCTTTCTGGAGTAACTGGTTCTTCTCTGTAGGAGGAGGTGCCCAGGTATTGTATGGAAACAATGACCATATCGGTAAGTTCAGAGATCGTGTTGCTCCCACATTTAACGTGTCTGTTGGTAAATGGGTAACTCCGGGATTCGGATTGCGTTTGCAGTACAGCGGATTACAAGCCAAAGGATTTACCACCAGCGAAAATGCTAATTATGTGGTTGGCGGTCCGAGAGAAGATGGTTCTTACAAACAAAGATGGGACTACATGAACTTGCATGGTGATTTGATGATTAACCTGAATGCACTTTTCGGTGGATACAATCCGAACCGTGTATATGAAATTATCCCTTATATTGGTGCCGGTTGGGCTCATGCTTATTCTCGTCCTCACACTAACTCCGCTACTTTCAATGCAGGTATTATCAACCGTTTCCGTTTGTCGAATGCTGTTGACTTGAATCTGGAATTGAGTGCAACAGGTCTGGAAGGCAAGTTTGACGGAGAGCACGCAGGTAAACCTGACTACGATGGTATCTTAGGTGCTACTATTGGTGTAACTTATTATTTCCCAACTCGCGGATTCCAACGTCCGGTTCCACAGATTATCTCTGAACTTGAATTGAACCAGATGCGTAACCAGATGAATGCAATGGCAGCAGCTAATATGCAATTACAACAGCAGTTGGCAAATGCACAACAACCGGTTGAAGTAGAAGATACTGAAGAAGTTGTTATAACAGATACTAACATTGCTCCACGTACTGTATTCTTCAAGATCGGTTCTGATAAATTGTCTCCGCAGGAAGAAATGAACTTGTCATATCTTGCCAGCAAGATAAAAGAATCTCCGAACGCTACATACACAATCAACGGATATGCAGACTCTGCAACAGGTACTCCGGCTTTCAACCAGAAGTTGAGTTTGGAACGTGCACAAGTTGTTAAAGACCTGCTCGTTAAGAAGTATGGCATCTCTGCCGATAGATTGAAAGTTGCAGCCGGTGGTGGTGTTGACAAATTCGGTCAACCGATTCTGAACCGTGTAGTATTGGTCGAATCAGCACAGTAATCATATAATTTCAGTATTCGGCGATTCTTTGTGATCGCCTGCTGAAAGAGAGAAGGCGGCTGAAAGCGAATCCTGAAATAAGGTATTTTCGCTTTCAGCTGCCTTTTTATTAGTTTGGTAGAGAATGTGAATGCGAGTTGTAATATGTGAAGTTTACAAACTTGTGAACTTTTGATTCTATACTTGATTGGTATATGAAAACGCTTCCGCTGATTATAAATATAGGTTGTTTTAGCTTGAAAAAGCATAGCTTTAGGGAATGGAAAGCATAGCTTTAGCCTACCTAAAGCTGTGCTTTAGAGCATTGATAAGGGTACTCTGCATTTCTTCTACAAAGAACTAATTTTTTCATCCCCTTCACCTTTCTTCTGAACTCTCGATGAATACACTGTTTGCGGGTGAAAGGAGTCCTTTTCATTACTGTGTTCATCACATTACATATCAAAAAAATATTATTATAGTGTTTTCTAAAATCATTGCATTAATTGCAGAAAACACTGCAATGTTTTTTTTAATCATCTCAATGAAAAAAATAATCTATTAGCATATTTGTTTTTGCTATTAGCATATTCCTGTTAGCTATAATGATATTCTGATTAGCTATAATGATATTGCATACAAAGCAAAGTGAAAGACTGGTGTAAGAGTCGCCATTCACCCATAAACTCTTTATTCATCGGGAGTTTGGGATAAAGGTGAAGGGCGATTCTATCTTCAGATTTTGAGATCTGTAGTCTGATTTGTGTAATTGATGTAAGCTTACATTATTGAGATAATCTAAATAATTTAATAACAATTGATTGAGGCTATTAATTATTATCTATATTTGTGATATCGAACTTAAATCTGGAATATTATGGACGATTTTAATACTGTATATGCGCTACTTGTTTTAGTTATGCTATTTGTGCTATGGAGTAGGTTGGATAATCGCTTCGGGAAAATAGAAAAGGAATTGAATGAGATAAAGAAACGAATGGACGATTATCTCAAGCTTCAGCAAAAGACTGCTACTGAAGAGCATAAACCTAAAGAGGAAATATTAGTAAAAGAAACAGAAGATGTTCCTTTGATGTCTCAAATGACAGAGCATGTTACGGTAGTCAAGGCTGCACAACAAGGGACAGTTGTTCAGGAAAAACAAGAATCGGTTATTGAAACAGTCCGTGAGGCACTGGAAGAAACACCTGAAAAGACGGCTGAAACAGAATTGGAAGATGTTTGTGTTGAGGCTGTTCCAAGACAAAAGAAACAAGTGAACTATGAGAAGTTTATCGGTGAGAATCTCTTCGGAAAGATCGGTATCCTTATATTCGTCATCGGTGTAGGCTTCTTTGTGAAGTATGCTATTGATAAGAATTGGATCAATGAGACTTTTCGTACCGTACTTGGTTTCCTGACGGGAGCTGTATTGCTGGCCGTTGCCGAACGGTTGCAAAAGAAATATCGCACATTTAGCTCGTTACTTGCGGGTGGCGCTTTTGCTGTATTCTATCTTACGGTTGCCATTGCATTCCATTATTATCATATCTTCTCGCAGACTATGGCGTTTATTATTCTGATAGGCGTCACTGTATTTATGTCTGTTCTGTCTGTGGTGTACAATCGGCGTGAACTGGCTATCATTTCACTTGTCGGAGGATTTCTTGCACCTTTCATCGTAAGCAGTGGAGAGGGAAGTTATCTGGTACTGTTCACTTATGTAAGTATCCTGAATCTCGGTATGTTTGGACTTTCCATTTATAAGAAGTGGGGTGAGCTTCCGATTATCTCATTTGTCTTTACCTGGCTGATAATGGGAATCTTTCTTTTATTTAGCTATACCTCCAGTTCTACAGTTATTTCGGGACACTTGTTTTTGTTTACCACTCTGTTTTATTTTATCTTTCTGCTTCCGGTGTTCTCTATTCTTCGTGGGGAAGATATGCGAACAATGAGTCGGGGACTGGTATTCGTCATTATAACGAATAACTTTATTTATCTGCTTTCGGGAGCTTTGTTCTTGCGGAATATGGGATGGCCTTTCAAAGCAAGCGGTTTGTTGAGCCTGTTCATTGCTCTTGTTAATTTAGGACTGGTGCTTTGGTTATGGAAGAGCCGGAAAGACTATAAATTCTTGGTGTATACCACTCTGGGGCTTGTGTTGACATTTGTCTCTATTACCGTTCCGATTCAGTTGGATGGAAATTATATAACATTAGTTTGGGCGTCAGAAATGGTGTTATTGTTATGGCTTTATATCAAGTCGAGAATCCGGGTATATGAATATGCGGCAAAGATACTGGTGGGACTCACCTTTATTTCTTACCTGATGGATATATATAATGTAGTAATGCATGAGCATCATGCTGTCAGCACTATTTTCCTGAACAGTTCATTTGCCACCTCTTTGTTTGTAGGGCTGGCTACGGGAGCATTTGCTCTGTTGATGGGGTATTATAGACCATTCTTCTCTACAGCCCGTCAACTGAAATATGGTTTCTGGAATCCTTTCATGCTTTTTGTCTCTGTAGCCATACTTTATTATACATTTATGATGGAATTCCATCTGCATTTTGAGGGAGCTACGAGGAGCGGAGCAATGTTCTTGTTTACTGCCATTGCCATTTCGAGTGTTTGCTATGCTTTTAGAAAACGATTCCCGATCACCCAATATCTGACTTTCTATATGTTAGCTATTGGGATAAATACGCTTGTATACATCATAAATATATGGGGAGATCAATGGGAGAACATGGCTCTTGTGCCTGTTGTACTGCGATGGTTCACGGCAGCATTTGTAATAGCGAATATATACTATGTGGCACGCCAATACTATCTATTAATCGGCATCAAGAGTCGTTTCACTATTTATCTCAATATTCTGGTCACTCTTCTTTGGGTGACAATGGTACGCTCTTTCCTCTGGCAGGTAGGAGTGGATGATTTCAGTGCCGGACTTTCGCTTTCATTAAGCATTGCCGGATTTGTTCAGATGGGGCTAGGGATGCGTTTGCATCAGAAAGTCATGCGCATGATAAGCCTTTCGACTTTCGGAATCGTTCTGCTTAAACTTGTATTTGATGATTTGTGGGCAATGCCTACTATCGGTAAGATCATTGTATTCATCATTCTCGGACTGATATTACTGATACTTTCATTCCTTTATCAGAAATTAAAGGATGTATTATTCAAGAATGATGAAGATGAAGTTAGCTAAATCTTAAATTATATATTATAATAAAGGCTGCCATTCTTTCTTAGAGTAGGCAGCCTTTACTTTATATGATACGTTTTTATGCAAACTTCCTTATTCCTGTGAGAAACGTTTTACCTGTTCCTCGATTAACTCCTTGTCATCGAAATAATTAATCTTCATTGCTTTTTTCACATCTGCCAAAGTCTCGGCAGCAGCAGCTCTGGCTACTTCGCATCCTTGCTGAAGCATGTCATAGATAGCCGGAATATCTTTGCTGAACTCTTTACGACGATTACGAATCGGTTCGAGTATTTCTTGCATAATAGAGTTCAGGAAACGTTTCACTTTTACGTCGCCCAGTCCGCCGCGTTGATAATGTGCTTTCAATTCTGCCAGATTCGGATAATCCGGTAAGTAGCGTTCGAAATGTTCGGGGAGGCAGAAAGCGTCAAGGTAAGTGAATACGGTGTTACCTTCAATCTTTCCCGGGTCTTGTACACGGAGATGTCCCGGATCGGTATACATACTCATAATCTTCTTCTGGATTTCTTCCGGTTCTTCCGAAAGGTAGATACAGTTTCCGAGTGATTTACTCATTTTAGCTTTACCGTCAGTTCCCGGAAGACGCAGGCAGGCTGCATTGTCCGGCAACAGGATTTCCGGTTCTACCAATGTCTCACCATATATATAGTTGAAACGGCGAACGATTTCACGAGCTTGTTCAAGCATTGGTTCCTGGTCTTCACCCACAGGGACAGTTGTTGCACGGAATGCTGTGATGTCCGCTGCCTGGCTGATAGGATAAGTGAAGAAACCTACGGGAATACTTGCTTCAAAGTTACGCATCTGGATTTCCGATTTCACAGTCGGGTTACGTTGCAGGCGGGATACGCTTACAAGGTCCATATAATAGAAACTAAGCTCGCATAATTCCGGAATTTGCGACTGTATGAAGATGGTAGCTTTAGACGGATCTATGCCACAAGCCAGATAGTCAAGGGCTACTTCAATTACATTCTGACGCACCTTTTCCGGATTGTCTATATTGTCTGTCAATGCCTGCGAATCGGCAATGAAGATAAACATCTTGCTATAATCACCTGCATTTTGCAGGTCAACTCTGCGTTTCAACGAGCCTACATAGTGACCGATATGAAGTCTTCCGGTAGGACGGTCTCCCGTCAATATGATTTTTTCTTTTCCCATATTTTATTACCTTATTATATAATGGCGACAAAGATAAGGATAAAAACTGAAAGATACATCAAAATGTAGTTACTTCATGATTAATGCTTACTACTGTTAGTCTTGAAAATGAGCTTTCTATTAGAAGAAACAATTATTAAAGAAAATATTCTGTTTACCGGATTAATTCAATATCTTTGTCGGTATCTAAAAACTTTTATATTATGAAAACAGGAAAACTACTAGGAATGTTGCTATTCGTTTTAGGTATATTCAGCCTGATGGGTTGTAATGATGAAATGACTGATGAGGAAGAAGGCTGGTATGATAGCATCCCGGATGGAAATTTCTTTTCGAGAGGAAATACGGTACGATTCTACTATATAGATGGGAATGGAAACAGTCTGATAAATCCGGAGGATAAAAATACACTCCCTGTGTCATGGCGTGAAGAATTAGTTAATCCGATAGAACGTACAGAAGACTATAATGCGGAGCATGGTAACTATAATGGTAATCATAACTGGGTTGTTTATGATGAGGAAGAGGGGTTGTATTATTGCACAGTGAGCGCTTATGGAGATGAAAGACAGAGCACTTATTCTTTTCCAATTTATGTAAATGGCGAAAAGGATGCAATGCAAATTACCTATAAATATACGGATAGAGACGTTATCGGCGGTAAATATTGGGCGAAAATGATATCCTGGAAATATAATGGCGTGCATGTTTACTCGGACGACGACGAACCATACAAGAAAGTATTCATTAAAAAAGCCAATGGAAAAACAACCGTTTCATTAACGCGGTAAACTATTTCGGTAAAAAAGTGAACGTTTCTTTTTGTCATGTGCAAAATATGTCGTTACTTTGCACAAATTTTGGAATCGACAATGAATCAACAGGAAATCAGAAGTAAGTATTATCTACATTCGGATGTTTTGCACCCGGAAACGGCAGACTTCTTCTCTTTTCTCCAAAAACGATATTTTAGTTCTTTGGTAATGCGTTAATCCTTTTTTGAGGGTAACGCATTTTTTTTATGGACGAACTTAGAAATAACAACTTATTATAACAACAAAAGAAATGGAAAAGGAAATCAAGAAAGTTCTCGTTTTGGGTTCTGGAGCACTCAAAATCGGACAAGCCGGAGAGTTCGACTACTCTGGTTCACAAGCACTGAAAGCTTTGAAAGAAGAAGGTATCAGCTCAGTATTGGTAAACCCGAACATCGCAACCATTCAGACTTCTGAAGGTATTGCCGATAAAGTGTATTTCCTTCCCGTAAATACTTATTTTGTAGAAGAAATTATCAAGAAAGAACGTCCTGATGGTATCTTGCTGGCATTCGGCGGACAAACTGCGTTGAACTGCGGTGCGGAACTCTACACACAGGGTATTCTTGATAAATACGGAGTAAAGGTGCTTGGTACATCGGTAGAAGCTATCATGTATACAGAAGACCGTGATTTGTTCGTGAAGAAACTGAACGAAATCGAGATGAAGACTCCGGTTAGCCAGGCAGTAGAAAACATGGAAGATGCCATTGCTGCTGCACGCAGAATCGGTTATCCTGTCATGGTGCGTTCTGCTTATGCATTGGGTGGTCTTGGTAGCGGTATCTGTGCCGACGAAGAAGAATTCCTGAAATTGGCTGAAAGTTCCTTTGCTTTCTCTAAACAAATTCTGGTAGAAGAATCTTTGAAAGGCTGGAAAGAAATCGAATTTGAAGTGATCCGTGACGCTAACGACCATTGCTTCACAGTAGCCAGCATGGAAAACTTTGACCCGCTGGGTATTCACACCGGTGAATCAATCGTAGTGGCTCCTACCTGTTCACTGGATGATAAAGAATTGACTCTGTTGAAGGAACTTTCTACTAAATGTATCCGTCACCTCGGTATCGTGGGTGAGTGTAACATTCAGTATGCTTTCAACTCTGATACGGACGACTACCGTGTGATTGAAGTAAATGCCCGTTTGAGCCGTTCTTCTGCATTGGCGTCTAAAGCTACCGGTTATCCGTTGGCATTCGTTGCTGCTAAAGTAGCACTCGGCTATACACTCGACCAGATCGGTGAAATGGGTACTCCGAATTCTGCATATTCAGCTCCTGAACTTGACTATTATATCTGTAAGATTCCTCGTTGGGACTTGACTAAGTTTGCCGGTGTATCTCGTGAAATCGGTTCAAGCATGAAGTCGGTAGGTGAAATCATGTCTATCGGCCGTTCTTTCGAAGAAATCATCCAGAAAGGTCTTCGTATGATTGGTCAGGGTATGCACGGTTTCGTAGGTAACGACGAACTGCACTTTGACGATTTGGATAAAGAACTTTCCCGCCCGACTGACTTACGTATCTTCTCTATCGCACAGGCCATGGAAGAAGGTTATACTATCGAACGTATCCACGACCTGACTAAGATCGATCCCTGGTTCCTTGGCAAACTGAAAAATATCGTAGACTACAAAGCTAAATTGTCTGCTTATAATAAGGTAGAAGATATTCCGGCTGACGTGATGCGTGAAGCGAAAGTATTAGGTTTCTCTGACTTCCAGATTGCTCGTTTCGTATTGAACCCGACTGGAAATATGGAGAAAGAAAATCTGGCTGTACGTGCTCATCGTAAGGCTCTGGGTATTCTTCCGGCTGTAAAACGTATCAATACCATCGCTTCCGAACATCCGGAACTGACTAACTACCTGTATATGACTTATGCAGTAGAAGGTTATGATGTAAACTATTATAAGAATGAAAAATCAGTAGTGGTACTGGGCTCGGGTGCTTACCGTATCGGTAGCTCGGTTGAATTTGACTGGTGTTCGGTAAATGCCGTTCAGACAGCCCGCAAATTGGGTTACAAATCTATCATGATTAACTACAACCCTGAAACAGTTTCTACTGACTATGATATGTGCGACCGTCTGTACTTCGACGAGCTTTCGTTCGAACGTGTACTCGACGTAATCGATCTGGAACAACCTCGCGGTGTGATTGTCTCTGTAGGTGGACAGATTCCGAACAACCTGGCTATGAAACTTTACCGCCAGTCGGTTCCTGTATTGGGTACTTCTCCGATCTCTATCGACCGTGCTGAAAACCGTAACAAGTTCTCTGCTATGCTTGACCAACTGGGTATCGACCAGCCGGCATGGATGGAACTTACCAGTCTCGAAGAGGTGAAAGGATTCGTAGAAAAAGTAGGCTATCCGGTATTGGTTCGTCCTTCTTACGTTCTTTCGGGAGCTGCTATGAATGTTTGCTACGATGACGAAGAATTGGAAAACTTCCTGAAGATGGCTGCCGAAGTTTCTAAAGAATACCCGGTAGTTGTTTCTCAATTCCTTGAAAATACAAAAGAAATTGAATTTGATGCTGTTGCCCAGAATGGTGAGGTGGTGGAATACGCTATTTCTGAACATGTGGAATTTGCCGGTGTTCACTCCGGTGACGCTACACTGGTATTCCCGGCACAGAAGATTTACTTTGCAACGGCACGCCGTATCAAGAAAATCAGCCGTCAGATTGCTAAAGAACTTAATATCTCCGGTCCGTTCAATATCCAGTTCCTGGCTCGTAACAACGAAGTGAAAGTAATCGAATGTAACTTGCGTGCTTCTCGTAGTTTCCCGTTTGTTTCTAAAGTACTGAAACGTAACTTCATCGAAACAGCTACCCGCATCATGTTGGATGCTCCGTACTCACGTCCGGATAAATCTGCATTTGATATCGACTGGATTGGTGTAAAAGCATCTCAGTTCTCTTTCTCTCGTCTGCACAAGGCTGACCCGGTATTGGGTGTGGATATGTCTTCTACAGGTGAAGTTGGATGTATCGGTGATGATTTCTCTGAAGCATTGCTGAATGCAATGATCGCTACCGGATTCAAGATTCCTGAAAGAGCAGTTATGTTCTCTTCCGGTGCTATGAAGTCGAAAGTGGATTTGCTGGATGCCAGCCGTATGCTGTTTGCTAAGGGATATCAGATTTATGCTACTGCCGGAACTGCTGCATTCCTGAATGCTCATGGAGTAGACGCGACTCCGGTTTACTGGCCGGATGAGAAACCAGGTGCAGAGAATAATGTAATGAAGATGATCGCTGACCATAAGTTTGACCTGATCGTAAACATTCCGAAGAATCACAGCAAACGTGAATTAACGAACGGCTATCGTATCCGTCGTGGTGCAATCGATCACAACATTCCATTGATTACAAATGCTCGTCTGGCAAGTGCCTTTATCGAAGCATTCTGCGAATTGAAATTGGGTGATATTCAGATCAAGAGCTGGCAGGAATATAAATAAACAGCTTTAGCTGTTTATCAAAATAGAAAGAACTCCCTCTTTGGAATGCCAAAGGGGGAGTTTTTTGTTTAAGTTGTCTTGTTGCGAATAGATGTTTTCTGTTATTTGCTTACACGATAATTGTGTACTTTCAGATTCTCTATTCGGCTATTGAAGTTTCCGGCTTTCTCGAGCGGGAAAACCAATGTGCGTATATAACTCATAGAATCTTTTCCTGCATTGAAATAACATTTCTGTATGTTCATTTCTTCAACAACCTTTCCGTTTACTCTGAGTGTGGTACTACGATGATCGCCTTCAATCTGAATGGTCGCTTTCTCTCCCGGATTCACTTTATATGGGAACGTATTCAAATAACCATCGCGTGCAAAACCCATCATCCCTCGAATTGGATCTGCTAGATAGAATACGGCATTGGGTGAACGGAACAATTCTGTTCCGCTTTTCTCTGGTGCTCCGGTAATGTCGAAGCTGACTGTATAATTATAGCCGATTTCCGGGTAAGTGGAAGTGCTGCCGGGAGCGACGGTAGAACGCTCATATACCAATGCCGGACTCTTGCCGATTCTTCCCAATTGATTGACTCCGGGGGCTTCACTGATAGCACTACGCTTTTCATTATACACTTCGAATGGCAGACTGGTTTCTTTCCCTGTCCATGTCTTTACTGCTAGAGTTTGTAACGCAGGGAATACACGGTGATGAATGTCTTTCACGGAAATTCCATTACCTGCATGGTCGTTCCAAATGGCAAACATGCCACCGAGAATAGCAGGGTGCTTTTCTTCGAATACGGCTTTCCCGATATGTGCCGGTGTCCATTCTTTATATAAAAATGCCTCGTTAAGATAATCCTGATAGTAACCGGCTAATGGAACAATATAAACCATTTCATCCGGGATACTGATTAGCTGGTAGCCGTCTTTTATCATGGTTGCTGGGTCGGCATATCCGTTATACCAGGCATTCATAATGATGTTTTCTGATTTGACAGGGGTGTCTCCTTTTGCATGAGTGAGAGCGCCCCATATCACGGCTTGTTTGCCAAAGCCTTCTACCAGCCGGATATAATGGTCGGTGAAAGCCCGGAATTTTTCTACTACCTCTTTCTTGGCATTCGAGTATTCGTCGGTACCGATATGCACACGCTTGCCCACGAATACAGGGTCGTCACCTTTCAGGTATTCTTTGAACAGATCGTCTGCAAATTGATAGGTTTCCGGTTTGAATAAGTCAAGATGATCCATTCCGTACTCCTTGCTCCCAATTTCCGGTTTGTAATGAGTGAATGCTAGTGAATGTGCCGGAATATCAATTTCCGGTATAATCTCTACAAAGTTGGTTGCAGCTTGTTTCTGAAAATCAATAAATTCTTTTTTAGAATAAGAACCGTCGCGGGCTGTCAGTCCCGGATAAGTTTCGGACTCCAGACGGAAAGCAGCGTAAGTCTTGTCCCAGTTGTTATCAAAATATTGCTTGAATCCATTATCATTCAGATGGACTTGCAGGGTATTCATCTTGTAATAAGCCATTATTTTTACCAGATCCTGAAGATAGCTCATCGGAATGAATTTACGACCGCAGTCTATCATGAATCCCCGGATGGAGTAGTCGGGATAGTCGCGGATTATTCCTTTGGGAAATGAGTGCTCCTGGCTTTGTTCTGCTATTTGCAAGAGGGTACGTGTGCTCCAGTAAAGCCCTGTCGGGGTGGGAGCAGAAGTCGTGATCCGATCGGTAATCTTGATTTCATAACCCTCTTCTCCCAGCTTTTTGTCAGCTGACAGTGATAGGATGAAGTCTCCGGGTGTGGCTTTGCCTTGAGTTACGCTTAATGTTTTTCCGAACATTTGCTGATAATCGTCGGCAAACATTTGGGCTATTCGCAGTAATTCTGGATTTGCAGAGGTGCATACTATCTTCGCATTTGTTTTCGGAGTGAAATTACCATCTTTTCCTGTCCATTGTTTGAGTTCGGGGACAACAAAAGGTTTAGAGTTTACGCTGGCATAGGATAAACTGCCATACAAACAGAAGATTGTCAATAAGCATAACACTTTCAGGGGGATTAGTGTGTGTGTCATAATGGGGGTGTTTTTGTTATTAATAAATGATTAAAGTTAATTATTGGCTGAATTTAGGGATAATCTGTCTATTAGCCAGCAAGAGAAGCGATTTATTTTTTATTTTTGTTTTTCGAAAAGATAAAATCAGATTTAACAATGTTAGTACTTCTATCTTGTGCCAAGACTATGAGTGAAACTTCAAAGGTGAAAATTCCTTTGAAGACGGTTCCGCGATTTCAAAAAGAGGCTTCCGGGATTGCTTTGCAGATGTCGCAGTTTTCGGTGGACGAACTGGAACGCCTGTTGCGTGTGAATGCTAAAATAGCTGTGGAAAATTACAAGCGTTATCAGGCTTTTCATGCGGAGGGTGCACCGGAACTGCCTGCTTTATTGGCTTATACCGGAATTGTGTTCAAACGGTTGAATGCAAAAGATTTCTCGAAAGAAGAATTTGAATATGCACAGGAGCACTTGCGGCTGACTTCTTTTTGTTATGGACTGTTGAGGCCTTTGGACGTTATTCGTTCCTATCGGTTGGAAGGAGATGTAGTGCTGCCTGAACTGGGTAATCAGACGATGTTTTCTTATTGGCAGTCCCGTTTGACGGATGTGTTCATTGAAGACATCAAGAAAGCCGGCGGCATACTTTGCAATTTGGCCAGTGACGAGATGAAAAGCTTGTTTGATTGGAGGCGGGTGGAAAAAGAGGTGCATGTCATCACTCCCGAATTTCAAGTATGGAAGAATGGAAAATTGGCTTCGATAGTGATATATATCAAAATGTCCCGTGGTGAAATGACACGGTTCATTCTGAAGAATCGAATTGAAAATCCGGAGGATCTGAAAAGCTTCTTTTGGGAAGGGTTTGAATTTAACGAATCTCTTTCGAACGAAAAGAAGTTTGTATTTACTAACGGCAAAGAAATATAAGGTATGACGGAAGTTGAGAAGATGCGTAGTAGCCAGTTGGCTGATATGTCTGCACCGGAATTGCAGGTACGTTTTGAACATGCCAAAAAACTATTGGCACGTATGCGGGGAATGAGTACGTACGATGAGGGTTATAGGGAATTATTGGATAAGTTGGTACCGGGGATTCCTGAAACTTCCATTATATGCCCGCCTTTCCATTGCGATCACGGAGACGGAATCAAGTTGGGTGGACATGTGTTTGTTAATGCCAATTGCACTTTTCTGGATGGAGGATATATCACAATTGGTGCTCATACACTGGTCGGTCCTTGTGTGCAGATTTATACGCCTCATCATCCGATGGATTATCAGGAAAGAAGAGGCTCTAAGGAATATGCTTATCCGGTGACGATTGGCGAAGACTGCTGGATTGGTGGCGGTGCTATTATCTGTCCCGGTGTGACGATTGGTAATCGTTGTGTGATAGGAGCGGGGAGTGTTGTGACGAAAGATATTCCCGACGACAGTGTTGCAGTCGGGAATCCGGCACGGGTGATTCGTAAATAAGTTGCTTTATCTGGTAGACGGACTGGACGAAGTGAAAGTTGCGAGAAAAAAACTTTTTTGTATTATTTGTTGATAATCAGAGCTTTTCTTTATTAGGCAAAAACTTTCTTGAAAAATAATGCATGAAATGTTTGCAGAATTCAAAAAATGCCGTACCTTTGCATCGCTTTTGAAACGGAAGTGTACGGGCGCTTAGCTCAGCTGGTTCAGAGCATCTGGTTTACACCCAGAGGGTCGGGGGTTCGAATCCCTCAGCGCCCACACTAAAAAAACGAAACACTTCCGGCTCTTTAAAAGGGCGCTTAGCTCAGCTGGTTCAGAGCATCTGGTTTACACCCAGAGGGTCGGGGGTTCGAATCCCTCAGCGCCCACACCAAAAAGGAAGTCTTACGAAGCAATTCGTGAGACTTTTTTTATTTCTTACCGCTTTTATACAAACTTTCTCTATCCTTTTGCTCTATAACTCAGGAAAAAGAGTTAATTTTGCAGTCTGATAATTATCTAAGAAAACGTATGGAACTTGATGTATTAACGGCCATATCTCCGATTGATGGTCGATATAGAGGCAAAACTAAAGCTTTGGCAGCTTATTTCTCTGAATTTGCACTGATTAAATACCGTGTACAGGTAGAGGTGGAATACTTTATTACCTTGTGCGAACTCCCTTTGCCGCAATTAAAAGGAATCGATAGCAATGTGTACGAAACTTTACGGAATATCTACCGTAACTTCTCTGAAGCAGACGCACAGCGCATTAAAGATATCGAAAGTGTAACTAACCACGACGTGAAGGCCGTAGAATACTTCCTGAAAGAAGAATTTGACAAGATGGGCGGAATGGATGACTACAAAGAGTTTATCCACTTCGGACTGACTTCTCAGGATATTAACAATACGTCTGTTCCTCTTTCTATCAAAGAAGCATTGGAACAGGTTTACTATCCGTTGATTGAAGAACTGATTGCACAGTTGAAAACTTATGCAACAGAATGGGCTAACATTCCGATGCTTGCCAAAACTCACGGTCAACCGGCTTCTCCTACTCGTTTAGGCAAGGAAGTGATGGTATTCGTTTACCGTCTCGAACGTCAACTGGCTATGTTGAAGGCATGTCCGATTACCGCTAAGTTTGGTGGTGCTACCGGAAATTACAATGCACATCATGTAGCTTATCCTCAATATGACTGGAAACAATTCGGTAATCGGTTTGTTGCAGAGAAACTGGGATTGGAGCGTGAAGAATATACTACACAGATTTCGAACTATGATAACCTTTCTGCTGTTTTTGATAGTATGAAGCGTATCAATACGATTATGGTCGATATGAATCGTGACTTCTGGCAGTACATCTCTATGGAGTATTTCAAGCAGAAGATTAAAGCCGGAGAAGTGGGATCGAGTGCCATGCCGCATAAAGTGAATCCGATTGACTTTGAAAATGCGGAAGGTAACCTGGGTATAGCAACGTCTATCCTGGAACATTTGGCGGTGAAACTTCCTGTTTCCCGTTTGCAGCGCGATTTGACAGACTCGACAGTGCTGCGTAATGTAGGTGTGCCTTTCGGTCATATCGTGATTGCCATTCAGAGTTCTTTGAAGGGATTGCGTAAACTGTTGCTGAACGAACCGGCTATCTATCGTGACTTGGATAACTGTTGGAGCGTAGTGGCAGAAGCTATTCAAACCATTCTGCGCCGTGAGGCTTATCCGCATCCGTATGAAGCTTTGAAAGCTTTAACCCGGACCAATCAGGCTATTACAGAAAGTTCTATTAAAGAGTTTATCGAAGAATTGAATGTAAGCGAAGATATTAAAAAAGAGTTAAGAGCAATCACTCCCCATACTTATACGGGGCTTTAATTGTTTACTTATATAATAAACGTGTTTTTAAATAGGCCGTGAGGCCAAAGTCTAATTTTATTCGAATAAAAAAATGAGCACAGAAAACGAAGAATGGCGCGAAAATTCTTTCAATGAAGAGAATACAGGTGCCGGCCGTGATGGTAACAGGTCTTACAACAGAGAAGGTGGAGAACGTCCGTATCGTCCTTCTTACAACCGTGAAGGCGGGGATCGCCCGTATCGCCCGCGATTTAATGCCAACAATGAAGGAGGCGAACGCCCACAGCGTTCGTATGGTGACCGCTCTTATGGCGATCGTCCTCAACGTCCTTCTTACAATCGTGAAGGTGGCGATCGTCCGTATCGTCCTCGCTTCAATAACAATAATGAAGGAGGCGAACGCCCGCAACGTCCTTACAACCGCGAAGGTGGTTCTTATGATCGTCCTCAACGTCCTTCCTACAACCGTGAAGGTGGTTCTTATGACCGTCCCCAACGTCCCCGTTTCAATAGCGGCGAAGGTGGCGACCGTCCTTACCGTCCCCGCTTTAATAACGGCGAAGGTGGCGACCGTCCTCAACGTCCTTCTTACAACCGTGAAGGTGGTGACCGTCCATATCGTCCCCGTTTCAATAACGGTGAAGGTGGTGGCGGCTATCGCAGCAACAACGGTGGTGGCGGTGGCGGCTATCGTCCGAGATACAACAATGACCGTTCACAAGGAGGCTATCGTCCTCGTCCGCGTACCGGCGATTATGATCCGAATGCTAAGTATAGCGTAAAGAAACAGATCGAGTACAAGGAACAGTTTGTTGATCCGAATGAACCGATCCGTCTGAATAAGTTCCTGGCTAATGCTGGTGTTTGTTCACGTCGCGAGGCTGATGAATTTATCACAGCAGGTGTGGTTTCTGTAAACGGTGAAGTAGTAACGGAATTGGGTACAAAGATCAAGCGTTCGGATGTGGTTAAGTTCCACGATGAACCGGTAAGCATCGAACGTAAGGTATATGTATTGTTGAATAAGCCGAAAGATACGGTTACTACATCGGATGATCCACAAGAACGCCGTACAGTAATGGATTTAGTGAAAGGCGCTTGCAACGAACGTATCTATCCCGTAGGACGTCTTGACCGTAACACGACTGGTGTACTCTTGCTGACGAATGACGGTGATCTGGCTTCCAAGCTGACACACCCGAAATTCCTGAAGAAGAAAATTTATCATGTTCATCTGGACAAGAACCTGACCAAAGCAGATATGGATCAGATTGCAGCTGGTATTCAGTTGGAAGACGGTGAAATCCATGCAGATGCGATCAGTTATACAGATGATTTCAAGAAAGACCAGGTAGGTATCGAAATTCACTCCGGAAAGAACCGTATCGTTCGCCGTATTTTCGAATCACTGGGTTATAAAGTAGTAAAACTCGACCGTGTGTTCTTCGCCGGACTGACCAAAAAAGGTCTGCGTCGCGGAGACTGGCGTTACCTGTCGGAAGCAGAAGTAAACTACCTCCGCATGGGATCGTTTGAATAATAAGTCAATAAATAACAACTTGACAGAGGACGAGGAAAGAGAGCGGGAAAAATGAATCCTGTAATTGAAACCTCGTCTTCTTGTATCTAAAAAGAAAAAGTTAAATGGAAAAGATTGGTAGAACAAAAATTGTTGATCTGTTGAAGCGCACAGATATTGGCGCGATGGTCAATGTGAAAGGATGGGTTCGCACCCGCAGAGGTAGCAAACAAGTAAACTTTATCGCACTGAATGACGGTTCTACAATAAATAATTTGCAGGTCGTAGTAGATTTGGCTAATTTCGATGAAGAGATGCTGAAACTGATTACTACCGGCGCTTGTATTAGCGTGAACGGAGAAATGGTAGAGTCAGTAGGTTCCGGTCAGAAAGTGGAAGTACAGGCTCGCGAAATCGAAGTGCTGGGTACTTGCGATAATACATATCCATTGCAGAAGAAAGGTCACTCCATGGAGTTTCTGCGCGAGATAGCTCACTTGCGTCCGCGTACGAATACGTTTGGTGCTGTGTTCCGCATCCGTCACAACATGGCGATTGCTATTCACAAGTTCTTTCATGAAAAGGGCTTCTTCTATTTCCATACGCCGATCATTACGGCTTCCGATTGTGAAGGTGCCGGACAAATGTTCCAAGTGACTACCATGAACCTGTATGACTTGAAGAAAGACGAGAGAGGTTCTATCTCTTATGAAGATGATTTCTTCGGTAAGCAGGCGAGTTTGACCGTTTCCGGTCAGTTGGAAGGTGAATTGGCTGCTACTGCTTTGGGAGCTATCTACACATTCGGTCCTACGTTCCGTGCCGAAAACTCCAACACTCCCCGCCACTTGGCAGAGTTCTGGATGATTGAGCCGGAAGTGGCTTTCAACGACATTACAGACAACATGGACTTGGCAGAAGAGTTCATCAAATATTGTGTGAAATGGGCGTTGGATAACTGTGCGGATGATGTGAAGTTCCTGAACGATATGTTCGACAAAGGCTTGATTGAACGTCTGCAAGGTGTATTGAAAGATGATTTCGTATGTTTGCCTTATACAGACGGTATCAAGATTCTTGAAGAAGCTGTTGCGAAAGGACATAAGTTCGAATTCCCGGTTTACTGGGGTGTGGACCTGGCTTCCGAACACGAACGTTTCTTAGTGGAAGAACACTTCAAACGTCCGGTGATTCTGACTGACTATCCGAAGGAAATCAAAGCCTTCTATATGAAGCAGAACGAAGACGGTAAGACTGTACGTGCCATGGACGTTCTTTTCCCGAAAATTGGTGAAATTATCGGTGGTTCCGAACGTGAAGCCGACTATAACAAGCTGATGACCCGTATTGAAGAAATGCACATCCCGATGAAGGATATGTGGTGGTATCTGGATACCCGTAAGTTCGGTACTTGTCCTCACTCCGGTTTCGGATTAGGGTTCGAACGTCTGTTATTGTTTGTAACAGGTATGGCGAATATCCGTGACGTGATACCGTTCCCACGTACGCCAAGAAATGCTGATTTCTAATATTTCGGTATATTTATGTAAAACTCGCATAATCTTCAGGTTATGCGAGTTTTTTTTATGCTCTGAATTGCTGTATTCTCAAAATAAATCTTTATATTTGGAAATACGCATTCGAGAGTGTTAACTAAAATAATACAACAATGAAAAAGCTCTATTTCTTTACCATGCTTTCAATAATGTTGTTAGCGGTAACAGGTGCGACGGCCCAGAAGAAAACCAAATTCAAAGCGGCCGATTTGAAAGGTATTTGGCAGCTCTGCCATTATGTCTCCGAATCTCCCGGTGTTCCGGGAGCGTTGAAACCCAGTAATACATTTAAAGTATTGAGTGATGACGGACAAATCGTTAACTTTACCATTATTCCCGGTGCGGATGCGATTATTACTGGATATGGTACTTATAAACAACTCACGGACGATTCTTATAAGGAAAGTATCGAGAAGAACATTCATCTCCCGATGCTGGACAATCAGGACAATATTTTGGAATTTGAGATTAAAGACAATGATTATCTCCATCTAAAATATTTTATCAAGAATGATTTGAATGGAAATGAGTTGAACACCTGGTATTATGAAACCTGGAAGAGGGTGGAAATGCCGGCTAAGTTTCCGGAAGATATTGTGAGATAAAAGAGCGTGTACTTTTTAGTGGAGGCACGGATTTTGCAAAAGGCTGCATAGTTGTTTGGTTATGCCTGACAACAGCTTATTTGGTAAAATCCGTGCCTGTTTTTCTATAAAAGATAAAAACAAAGCACTTTTGGACAAAATCAAAGTCCGTAGAAATAGAAACGAAAATGAAAAAATAGATTTGCAAAGGGGCTGTTCGCGACTTGCTCTAACTTTGTTGCCAGTAATAGAATACAGTAACAAAATAAAGTGGAACAATGAAAAACAAACTTTTACTGGCGGTAGGGAGTATGGCGCTCCTGACTGCTTGCGATGCTTCAAAAGGAAATGAGATGGGATGGTTCGACCATGCAGTGAAAACAGCGGGACATCAGTTGCTCTATATGGCAGAACAATTGAAGAATGAACCGGATACCGCCTGTTTTCCCCGTTCTATCAAAGAAGGAAAGTACAGACTGGAGCACCCCACAGATTGGACGAGTGGTTTCTATCCCGGTTCCATGTGGCTGGCATACGAGTTGACCGGTGATGAGGCTCTCGCAAAAGAGGCGCGTAAATATACGAACCGTCTGCAGGATATGCAATATTATACGGGTAATCACGATTTGGGTTTTATGATGTTTTGCAGTTATGGGCAGGGCATCCGTTTGAAACCGGAGCCAACGGACAGTTTGATTCTGATTCATTCTTCAGAAAGCTTGTGCTCCCGTTTTCGTCCGGAAGTCGGACTGATTCGTTCGTGGGATTTCGGTGATTGGAGCTATCCGGTGATTATTGATAATATGATGAACCTTGAAATGTTGTTCTGGGCTTCGGAGCAAACCAATAATCCGAAATATCGTGAAATAGCCATCTCTCATGCTAACAAAACGTTGAAGAATCACTTCCGGGAGGACATGACTTCCTATCATGTGGTAAGTTATCTGGCGGATAGCGGTGAAGTAGAGTCGAAAGGAACCTTTCAGGGATATGCCGATTCTTCCGCTTGGGCGCGTGGACAGGCTTGGGGAGTGTATGGATATACCATGTGTTATCGCTTCACCAAGCAACAGAACTATCTGGATGCCGCTCATAAAATAGCACGGTTCATTATCGATCACCGTCCGTCCGAATATGACTATGTACCTTATTGGGATTATGATGCTCCCAAGATTCCGAATGAACCGCGGGATGCTTCTGCGGCTGCCGTAACAGCTTCTGCATTGCTGGAGTTGAGTGGTTATGGCGACAAGAAACAAGGGGAAGAATATTTCCGTTAT
Organism: Bacteroides sp. D2; assembly: GCF_025147085.1. Classification (NCBI taxonomy): domain Bacteria; kingdom Pseudomonadati; phylum Bacteroidota; class Bacteroidia; order Bacteroidales; family Bacteroidaceae; genus Bacteroides; species Bacteroides sp. D2. The sequence continues at coordinate 2,732,281 of NZ_CP102261.1, forward strand.
GCGGAGCATATCCTGAAACAGTTATCCTCTGATGATTATTTGGCCCAAGAAGGAGAAAATCATGGTTTCGTCCTGTTACATTCGGTTGGTAGTTTCCCGCACGACAGTGAAATTGATACTCCGCTCAATTATGCCGATTATTATTATCTGGAAGCCTTGAAACGTTATAAAGATCTGAAAGAAAAATCAGAAAATCCGTCTTACTAACTTGAAGAGAAACCGTAAAAAAAAATTAAAGTTCAGGGCAATTGCGTCTAAAATATGAATTCATAACTGTCGGACTTTGGCGCGGTTGTCCTGTTTTGAGCCGATACCGGTCCTTTATATGAGTTAAAAAACGGGATTCATTTATCAGATTGAATTGAAAATACTTATCTTTACGATAAATTCTTCAATATTAGCTCATGAAAGACCGGCATTTGCTATTTAAGTACCTATTCGGATTAACCGTTTGCATTTTATTTTTTCCTTTGGCGGTATCGGCCGCCGACAGCTTCATTCATTTTAAGCGATTATCCGTGGATGACGGGCTGTCGCAAAATACTGTGCTTGCTCTGACACAAGATCATAATAATAAGCTTTGGGTAGGCACCATAGACGGACTGAACTGGTATGAAGGTTCCCGTTTCGTTTCGTATTATAAAGCGCCGGATGATACGACCAGTCTGGCAAACAATCATGTCTATTCACTTCATACCGATTCGAAAGGTACGGTATGGGTAGGTACACAGGTCGGTTTATCCCGTTATAATATAGTAGGGAATAATTTCACCAATTATTCTTCACCGGACAATCAGCCGATGCAAGTATTGGCTATCGGAGAACCGGAGGAAGGCGACCGGCTTTTGCTTGCTACCAATATCGGTCTGGTGGTTTTTGATAAAAAGACCGGGCGGATGAAAGTGCTGCCGGAACTTGCCGGAAAAACGATCTATTCAGTTTGCCGGATGAATGACGGTTTCCTGTTGGGAACTTCGGAAGGTGTCTATTTCTATTATGTACGCAACGAAAACGTGACCCGGCTTCTTCTCCAATTGAAAGGAGAAACCATCTCCGATATGCTCTATGACGACAAAACTGGCAACTGTTGGCTGGCTTCATTGACAAACGGGGTGTATTGTGTGGATAACAACTTTCAAATAAAACATCATTATAACAAGCAAAATACTCCTGCTTATTTCCTTACGAACTCGGTCAGGACATTGTCCGGAGATGATAAAGGAAGGGTTTGGATAGGAACCATGGAAGGTTTGCTTATCCTTGAACCGGAGACGGGAACTTTTCGTATCTGCCGTTTTTCTCCTGAAGATCCGACTACTTTGGGGCATAATTCCATCCGCTCTATCTTGAAAGACAATCAAGGGGGAATGTGGATCGGTACATTTTATGGCGGGCTTAATTATTATCATCCCCTTGCTCCGGCATTCGGACGCTTGCAACATTCCGCCTGGCGGAATTCGTTAAGTGATAACACGGTGAGCTGTATTGCCGAAGACCCGGATAATGGCAATCTCTGGATCGGCACGAACGACGGCGGATTAAATTATTATAACCGGAAAACCGGAGTCTTTTCATATTACCGGACGGGTACTTCCGCCAACGCTTTAAAGTCGGACAATATAAAATGTATATGGACGGACAAGGATGGAAGTGTCTATATCGGCACTCATGGAGGGGGAATGAGCCGTCTGCGTCATCAGAGTGGCAGGATAGAAACATATTCCTTTCCCCATTCTACTTCCCTGACTAACAGTTGTTACTCCTTATTAGACGGAACAGATGGAACACTTTGGGTAGGCGGCATGAGCGGGCTTTACCTTTTCGACAAACAGACCAGCGAACTTTCGCAGCATCCGTTGGCTAAAAAGCATAAAAAGTTGGAGAATGTATTGATATATACGTTGTTCCGTGATTCCAAAGGAAGAATCTGGATCGGTACGGAAGAGAGCCTGTTTTTGTATGCCGGCGGGAAACTGGAAGAACTGCATCTTTCCTCTTCGGCTTATCTGCATGGGTTGATACAGGCTTTCTGTGTACAGGAGGATAGCCGTCATGAAATCTGGATTGGTTCTTCCACAGGATTATATTGCTATAAGGAAGGAGTACCGACTGCCTGGAAACACTATACGATGAAAGACGGTTTGCCAAACGACTTTATTTATAATATACTGGAAGATGAACGGGGGCGTTTATGGTTGACAACTAACAAGGGACTGGCTTGCTTCAATACGGAGGAGGGTACTTTCCTCAACTATTCAAAGCAGGACGGATTGCCTCACGATCAGTTTAACTATTTCGGAGCTTGCAAAGCGCACGATGGTACATTCTACCTGGGGTCTCTTGGGGGCGTTGCCTATTTCAAGCCATACGAATTGGGTGATAATCCATATTCCCCGGATGCGGTGGTAACAGGAGCCGTTGTCTTAAATCAGGTGATTACGGATATGAAAAGTGAACGGGTGCGTTATTATCAGGACGAGCAAGGGCGGATGCTGGGTATGTCGTTCCCTTCCGATCAGAAACTTTTTAATATCCGGTTTGCCGTTATCAACTATTTGGCTGGCAAGCGGAATCAGTTCGTTTACAAATTGGAAGGCTTTGAAACCGAGTGGAACTACTCCCGTCATGTTTCCTTTGCACGGGCGAGTTATTCTAATCTTCCGCCCGGTGAGTATGTGTTTAAGGTGAAGGCATGTAACAACAATGGAAAGTGGAGCGAGGCGACCACTGAATTTTTTGTGCATATCATTCCGATGTGGTATCAGACTTGGTGGGCAAAGACACTTTTCATTTTCTTTTCTTTAGGGCTTCTCGTCTTTGTGATCTATTTCTTTATTGCCCGTGCCAAAATGAAGATGCAAGTCCGGATCGAACAGATAGAACGAAACAAGATAGAAGAAATCAGTCAGGAGAAAGTACGTTTTTACATGAATATGTCTCATGAGTTGCGTACTCCGTTGAGTCTGATACTGGCTCCGTTGGAGGAACTCTTGGGGCAGAGCAATCTAAAAGGTACTCCGGTACAACAGAAACTAGATTACGTTTATAAGAACGGTCGTAAGTTGTTGCACATTGTCAACCAGTTACTGGATTTCCGTAAAGCTGAAGCAGGTGCAATGCCTATTCATGTTGCGCAGGTAAATGTGGAAGAACTGTTGCAAGATGCTTTTGCCCTGTTTAAAGAAAATGCGCAGAAACGTGCTATCAGCTTTCATATAAAATCCGATCTGGAAGGACGATTGTTTCCTGCGGACCGGACGTATGTAGAGACCATCTTGATGAACCTGCTGTCTAACGCCTTTAAGTTTACACCGGATGGCGGAAGTATTTCGCTTTCCTTATGGACAGAGGGAGATACCTATGGTTTCACGGTAAGAGATAGCGGAATCGGTATGTCTCCGGAACAGCTAACCCGCATTTTCGAACGTTTCTATCAGGTAGACGGTCAGCGAAAGGGGACGGGTATCGGATTGTCATTGGTGAAGATGCTGGTAGAAAAGCATCACGGCACTATTACGGTAGCAAGCGAACCTGCTCAATATACCGAATTTAAAGTCACGCTACCTGCTGATATGGCTGCCTTCACGGAGAAAGAACGTGAATTGCCGGCACATGAAGTCGAAACATCTGCTTCTCTCCGGGAGCTTCCGGTGGCTGATGAATATTTCTCTGGTGATGCGTCGGCTGTGGTTTCAGAAGAGAAATCGGACGACGATCAGATAGAAGTTGGCAGCGAGGAAGAACGGCCTACTATCTTGTTGGTAGATGACAATAAAGAGATGGTGGATTACCTGAAAGATAATTTCCGGCAGAACTATGTGACGCTTACCGCCGGAAACGGCGAAGAAGCATTGGCTATTATGAAAGAGCACCGTGTGGATATTGTTCTTTCCGACGTGATGATGCCGGGTATTGACGGTATCAAACTTTGCCAGCTTATTAAACGAAATCTGCAAACCTGCCATATTCCCGTCCTGCTGTTGTCTGCCAAAGGAAGTGTCGATGCACAGACGGAAGGCATTCAGGCTGGAGCGGATGATTACATTGCCAAACCGTTCTCGATTCATTTATTGAAAGGAAAAATTGCTAATCAACTGAAAGCACGCCAGCGGTTGAAACACTATTATTCGAATACGATTGATATAGATACTGCTAAAATGACTTCGAATAATCTGGATGAGGAATTCATGAGCAAAGCTATTCAGGTGGTAGAAGAAAATATCAGTAATGAAGACTTCACCTCTGATGAGTTGGCCAGCCAGCTTTGTATGAGCCGTTCGTCACTGTATCTCAAGATGAATTCCATATCCGGTGAACCGCCTGCCAACTTTATCCGGCGCATCCGTTTTAATAAAGCGTGTAAATTGTTGCTTGAAGGGCGCTACTCCATTTCGGAGATTAGCGGAATGGTAGGCTTCGGATCTTCTTCTTACTTCTCTACCAGTTTCAAGAAGTATGTCGGTTGTCTGCCATCGGAGTATGTGAAGCAGCATACTAAGTAATTGCTTTGCGGTTATGCATTTGTTCACCACAGAGGACGCGGAGGGCACAGAGGTGAATCTTGTTCATGCCTGCACCGAAATGAGCCAAAGACACTATCGCTGACAATAACTCGTCAACATACAGCTTTTATTTCTTTCAATTGCTTATATTATTCTTTCAATTGCCCAACAAGTTTTCGTTTGACAGTTGTTGAACGAACGCTTGACATATGTTGAACTATCGCTTGACAATTGTCAAACGCAAATTTGTTAGGCAATGAAATAGCTATCAATAGGTAAACGATTGCTTAAAAGTAACTAAGAAACTTATTAGTAACAATAAGTTCATAACCGTACGAAAATGAGCCAAATCTGTTATTATTGGTTATAACCAGTCACGGTGCAGCTTTTATTTCTTCCTATTACCTATATTATTGTTCTGATTGCCTAATAAGTTTTCGTTTGACTTAAGTTAAACGAAAACCTGCTAGGCAATGAACTATTTCCGAGTGGCATAAGAGTTACTTAAAACCTCGACAAAAGTTATAAATCATAGTGGCTCATTTCCGTGCAAAAAGGAACTAAACAAGAACTAATAACCTTCATCTTTTTATCAGTTTCAGTCATTCTGTTTTTAGGCTATTTTACCCTTTTACCCTCTTTGTAGCCTCCTGTAACGCTTGTTTTGGACGAATTTTAAGTTGAAATGAACGAAAACAAAGTCCTGTTAGACAGTATCAGAGAAGGAAGAAATGAATTGAAAGTTCCGTTTCGGACGGTTTATCTACATTTGCCTACAGAAAAACCAATCATTTGATATCATGAAAAAAGTATTATTGATTTCATTCGTAATCTTGTCTGTGACTGCACAGATGACACATGCGCAAAAACAAGCAGTCATTAAGCTGACGGAGAAGACATTGATGCACGAAATGCGTGCCACTCCTTATCCTCTTGATAAAGCGGTGGTTAATGACCGCGCGGTTTCTTTCCAATGGCCGCTCCGTTCGGACATGAACTCGCAGGACAGTCCGTTGGATGGATTCGAACACAAAGTAAAGAAGGTAGATAAAACGAAGGTTACCTATCGGTTACGTTATTCGCAGGATGCCGGATTGAAGTCGGGAGTTGTTCAAGTGGAAACTCGCTGGCCGTTCTATAATCCGGAACAACCGCTTGCACCGGGTGTGTGGTACTGGCAGTTCGGTTACGTAGAAAACGGACAAGTGACTTGGGGAAGCACACAGCAAGTCACCGTAGAAGATCGTCCGGGCAAATTCTGTCCGCCTTCATTGAAAACAGTGTTGGCAAAACTACCTGCCGACCATCCGCGTGTGTGGATCATGAAGAACGAATGGAAGGACTTTATAAATCACAGCAAACAAAAGGCAGAAAGACAATGGTATCTTGAGCGTGCAGATCAGGTAATTCAGACTCCAATGAAATCAGTGAAAGATATTAATGTCTCGCAGGTGAAGAATCTGAAGAACGAGATGCAGATAAATTCATACCTCACTCGTGAAAGCCGTCGCATCATCGATGCGGAAGAAGGCAACACCGAAGCATTGATACGGGCTTGGTTGCTGACGCAGGATACTAAATATGCTGACGAAGCCATCAAACGGGTATTTATCATGGCCGACTGGGATAAAGATAAGAATGTGAAAGGAGATTTTAATGCTTCTAGCTTATTGTCTCTCTGCTCTATGGCTTATGATTCTTTCTACGACCGGTTGAATACATCACAAAAGAAAGCATTGCTGGAAGCCATCAAAAATAAAGGTGGTGAAATGTATGAGAATTTTAATAACCGGATGGAAAATCACATCGCCGACAATCATGTGTGGCAGATGACACTTCGCATCCTTACAATGGCAGCATTCAGTGTATATGGCGATCTGCCCGAAGCCAACACATGGGTGGATTACTGTTATAACGTCTGGTTGGCACGTTTCCCCGGATTGAACAAAGATGGTGGCTGGCACAATGGCGATTCTTACTTTACGGTCAACACCCGTACATTAGTAGAAGTACCTTACTATTATAGCAAACTGACCGGTTACGACTTCTTTTCCGATCCTTGGTATCAGGGAAATATCATGTATACCATCTTCCAGCAACCTCCTTTCTCCAAATCCGGAGGAAACGGAAGCTCTCATCAGAATGTGGGACGTCCAAACAGTATCCGTATAGGATATTTGGATGCGCTGGCACGCCTTACCGGAAACACTTATGCCGCTGATTTCGTACGCCGCACATTGAAAGTGGAACCGGATTATATGAAGAAAGCCTTATTGAATAAGCCCGGTGATCTTGCCTGGTTCCGCCTGCAATGTGATAAACCTCTGCCGGAAGGTGAAGGATTGACTGCACTCCCTGCAGGATACGTCTTCCCCGCAACAGGACTTGCCTCTTTCCAGACGAACTGGGACAGAGTAGGTGGAAATGCGATGTGGAGTTTCCGGTCAAGTCCTTATGGTTCTACCTCTCATGCACTTGCCAATCAGAATGCTTTCAATACGTTCTATGGTGGAAAACCATTATTTTACAGTAGTGGACACCACATTGAGTTTACCGACGTACATAGTATGTTGTGCCATCGTGCCACACGTGCTCACAATACGATTCTGGTGAACGGTATGGGACAACGTATCGGTACGGAAGGATATGGATGGATTCCCCGTTATTATGCCAGCGAGAAGATCGGGTATGTGCTGGGTGATGCTTCCAATGCTTACGGAAAAGTGATTTCACCGCTTTGGCTGACACGCGGCGAACAGTCGGAGGTGCATTATACGCCCGAAAATGGCTGGGATGAGAATCATGTGAAAACTTTCCGCCGTCACATTGTCAATTTGGGAAAGACAGGACTCATCTTTATCTATGACGAACTCGTGGCAGACGAACCTGTAAACTGGAGTTATTTGCTGCATACCACAGAAAATCCCATGACAGTAGATAAATCGAATCATCGCTTCGTGCATATTCAAGCCACGAACCGCGGAGGAGCATCAGACGCTTATCTTTTCTCCACCGGAACACTGCAGACTGATACAACGAGCCGTTTTTTCTATCCGGCAGTCAACTGGCTACGTGCTGATGACAAAGGGGTATTCAAGAAGTATCCTAATCACTGGCATTTCACCGCTACATCGGAAAAGGCACAAGTATATCGTTTTGCCACTGTCATCAATACACATGCACTGAAATATCCTGCCAAAGATCCCGAAATCTTGTCCGACGGACGTATCAAAGTAGGCGGATGGCTGATTAGTGTAAACCTGAAATCCGACGGTGCTCCCTCGTTCTTTATCCGCAGCACTCAAGAGAAGGTGAATATCACTTATAAAGGTGAAGCTACTGTCATTAATGAGGATGGGTACGAAACGGTAATGAGGGATACGGTGCCCGAACTGGAAATCTAATCAATGAACATGAAAGATACGAATATATGAGACACTCTACTTTTAATATGAGAACTATATGTCTGTTGGCTGCATTATCGGGCATAACCGTCTTGTCGGCACAGACTCCCGGTAAACCCCGTGTACAGACTTCGGCAGCTCCGGAGGAAACTACGGTTTACAAGCCCGGCGGGAAAAAGCAGGAAACAGCAGTTGCGACTTCTTCAAAAAAGGAGGAGGATAAACGCCAATCCGGCAAAGAGAATACAGGAAAGAAAGCGGCTGCCTTTGATAGTCAACGCTATCTGGCACTGAAAACGAATGTAATATATGATGCTTGTGCTTTGTTAAACCTTGCCGTGGAAATGCAGGTACATAAAAAGATCACGGTAGAGTTGCCGTTGACTTGCAGTTTGTGGGACTTGGGAGATAAGCGCGGCGTGCGTACGGTAGCATTGCAACCTGAAGCCCGCTGGTGGATAGGAAATGAGACAGGACGGGGACACTTTGTCGGACTACACGCCCACGTGGCATGGTTTAACGTAAAGTGGAACGATGACCGTTATCAAGATACTGATCGTCCGCTGTTGGGAGCCGGAATAAGCTACGGTTACAAACTCCCCCTTTCCAAACACTGGGGAGCGGAATTTAATCTGGGAGTGGGATATGCCAACATGAAGTATAACACCTATTATAATGTAGACAACGGCGCACTGCTGGATACGCGTGTCCGTCATTACTGGGGGATAACCCGTGTGGGAGCATCGTTGGTCTACCGCTTCTAACCTTAGATAGGAACATACATATAAATAAGATAACAATATGAGAAGAAATTTATATATACTGGCGCAGTGCACTTTCCTGTTGTTCATCACCCTGCTGGTGAATGGATGCAGCCTGCACGAAGAACCGGAAATGACTCCCGAAGGAGAACTGGGAGTGGACCCGACAGCTGTAACACTCAACCTTAATCTGGCAATGAATCTAAGTTTGGCAGAAAGAGCACCGGTAACCATCACCCGTGCGTCGGAAACCAACTATCTGCGTCGTTTCATCGTAGAAGCCTATCTGGATAGACAGGTGGCGGCACGGCAAACGGTATATGAAGAGGATTTTAACCGTGCCAGTCTGTCTGTTAGTATGAAGCTGCACGCCCGTAATTACCGCATCCTGGTGTGGGCCGATTATGTGAATGCGGAGACACCGGAACAGGGACTTGTTTACGATGCCGGGAATCTGGCTTTTATCCTTCCTGCCGGAAAATATATAGGGAATAGCCGCTATAAAGATGTTTTTGCTGCTTCTACTATGGCAGACCTGACTTCTTTCCGCAATCATTGGGGAGCTGAAACAAGTCTTGACGTTGAACTGTATCGCCCCGTAGCACGCTATGAGCTGGTGGCTAAAGATGTGGCTACGTTTCTCAATAAACTATCCACAGGCGGACTGAAAGGTGAAAGTTTTACCGCTCGTGTGAAGTACAGTGATTATTTGCCTACCGGCTACAATTTGTGGGACGATGTACCCAAGAACTCGCTCATGTACATGGAATATAAAGTGGCCTTTGAACGCCCTGCCGATGGTACGAAAGAACTGATACTGGGATTCGACTATGTGTTGACCGATGCCGGAGAAACCGTTTCCATCCCTGTAGAGCTCGAAATCTTGAATGAGAAGAATGAAGTGCTGGCACATACAGCTTTCCGTATTCCTTGTGAACGGGGCAAAAACACAACGGTACGCGGTAACTTCCTGACTTCCGATGCCAATGGAGGAATAGGGATCGACCCCGATTATGACGGTGATCTGGAGGTAGACCTTGGAGAATTATAAAATAGACAAATCAATTAAGAATTGCTTAACCATAAAACAATTAAGATCATGAAAAAGAACTTATTTTATTCGCTAATGGCTTTGTTCGTAGTGCTTTTTGCATCCTGTGGACAAGAAGAAATCGTTTCGGACAACGGAACAGAAATCAATGCTCCTGTTACCATCTCTGTACAGGCTCCTGTAAATAACGTATTTAGCCGTGCGGTTACCATCCCTGACGGTTATACGATGCAATGTATCATGCAATTACTGAATGCTGATGGCGATAAGATAGGCGATCAGGTAACTAAACCGGTTACAGACGGTAAGGTATCTTTCACTATTTCCGTAGATGAACAAAAAGAAGTGTCGAAAGCATTGTTCTGGGCTGAATACGTACCGGAAAGTGGTGCCGCTAATAAAGTATATAACACTGCTGATTTGAGAGCAGTAGGATATAATACTGCATCATTCGATCTGACAAATGATGCGTTGATGGCAGCCAGCGACGCTTTCTGCGGAAAATTGGAAACGATTGGCAATGCCAGTGTGACATTGAAGCGGCCGTTTGCCAATGTGAGCGTAAAACCGAAGAATCCGGAAGTAGCTGCGGCAGCTAATAAGCTGGAAATAACATACAACGCTTTGAGCGGATATGATATTTTAGAGGGTAAATGTTCTGCTACGACTCCTGTGACTTATACAAATGCAAATTTTGCTTCTGCGGATGGTAATTGGTTCGCTAATTTCTTTTTTGCTCCTTCAAATGTAGGTAAATTTACGGAAGAAATAACCATGGCATTGAGTGGCGGATATAGTAAAGAGATTAAAATACCGGCAAATACATTACCTTTGGACGCTAATATGCAGATTATGGCTAAATTTGAAATCGGCGATGGCAACTTTGACATTGAAGTAGGAGTGGATCCGGATTATGAAGCGTTGGAAATGAAGGTTGGTAGTTATATCAATGCAGAAGGTAAAGTGGTACGTGATGCAGCGGATGCTGTCGGTATTGTTTTCAAGATGGAGGCTATTGGTGATGATGTGCCGGCTAATTATCCTGTAGCACTTCAGGGTAAGACAATAGCCGGATATGCAGTAGCGATTGAAAATGTGGCGACTGGTCGTCAAACTCTTAATACTGAATTATTGACTACTTTGACCGAAACAGCTGCAGGTATGACAAATGGAACACAGACTACGGACGTTTTATTAACAGGTCTTGGAGATGTTACGTTTAAAACAACTTATGAGAAATGGGTGGGAGAACATGCTTCTGCTAGTGAGAATTTGAGTGCATGGTATATTCCTACATTGTCGCAATTGAGTGCGTTTATGGGTACATTGTTTACAATGAAAGAGGTGCCTGCTACTGGTAGTGAGGACTTTAAAAATATTCCGGAGTTTGAATTTGTCAATGGCAAAATGTTTGATAGAGAAACGATTGCTACAGTGAATTATGCTTCTAGTACTATCAATAACCAAGGTAATGTTTCTGGTGTACGTATTAATGTAGCTGATGGTGTTGTTACTAATGCACAAGAGGCGGGTATCAGTGTTAAGACAGCTCTTAATCAACAAGCTCTTTGCCGTCCAATGATTACGATTTTTAAATAGTCACTATTCGACCTTACTCAATAGAAATTCAAGGAAAGTGGGATCCCCCCCATCCCGCTTTACCTTCTTCTTACATTGAAACTTTTGAAAATAGCCCTCTAATCTTATACCTAGAAAAGAAAATAATATGCACACCACATTTCGCCTATCGGTTTTTCTTTTGTTCATTGTACAGCTGTTCTGTAGCTGTACATCTGACTCGCTGCCCGAACCGGACAGTACGCAGCCAGAGACGCCTGCCGGAATTCCCGATGCCTATCAGGATAAGATACGGACACAACCTTATCCCAAAGCAGATAATGAATTGTATCTGAATCCTGCTCCTCTTATTGTTCCTCAAGCCATGAAGACGGGCGAAAGACTGCAATTTTCCCTTTCGCGCACTGAAGATTTCAGCAGTTCCGAAACGCTACTTTCCGAACCGCAGGAATGGTGTATGTATAATCTTCATCGTCGTTTGGAGGTCGGCACATGGTATTGGCGCTTTCGTTCCACCAACCTTAATGGAACTACGCCCGGTGAATGGAGTGCTATCTATCGTTTTGAAGTGAAGAATGATACACCGGAATTTGTAACACCTCCTTTTCAGACATTCTTAGCAAATGCTCCCCGTCTGCATCCTCGTATTTACTGTTTTTTAGACGACCGTATCGGAGAGGCTCGTAACCGTGTCACTTCGCACCCTGAATATACAGAATTACAAAGTCGTGCTTCTCAGGCATTGAAAGCCGAATACACCGGAATGACTGATTTATATAATCGTGCCGAAGAGCTCCGGCAACATGCCACTTATCTTTATCAGGCCTATCATCTAACCCAAAAAGAAATTTATGCCGAAAAGTTACGTCAGCTTCTCGAAGCGTTGATTGTCGCTCCCCCTGCTGATGGACAACTTTTTGCATCCAACTTTACTGCCAGCAACATCGCATGGTGTCTTGTTGCAGCCTACGATCTGCTTTATAATAACTTGTCTGCTTCCGATCGTACTGCTGCCGAAGAACTGATGATGCGTGTGGCACGTTACTATTACAAGGTAAATTGCGGTTTTCAGGAAAACCATCTCTTTGATAATCATTTTTGGCAGCAGAATATGCGCATCCTCTTTCAAGTGGCTTTGTCGCTTTACGACAAACCGGCCTATTCTTCCGAAGTGCTGCCCATGATGGAGTATTATTATGAATTGTGGACAGCTCGAGCTCCTGCCTCCGGCTTCAATCGTGACGGTATATGGCACAATGGCACAGGCTATTTCAGTGCCAATATATTGACTTTGGCGTATATGCCGTCTCTTCTTTCATTCATCAGTCAGTACGATTATCTATCGCATCCGTGGTATCAGAATGTCGGACGCTCGCTGGTTTATACTTGTCCGCCGGGATCGAAAAGCAATGGCTTTGGTGACAATAGTGAAAAGGGTAGTGAACCCAACCGTCTGGTTGCCGCCTTTGCTGACTATCTGGCGTGTGAAACGGGTGATCCCTATGCCGGATGGTATGCCGGAGAATGTCGGGAGCTGTTGCGCCGGGATTATGAATTGCGTCTTTACCGGATGTGCACTGAACAGGATTACAACACAGCTTTTCCTGCCGGGGCTGATAAAATGGTGTGGTATAAAGATGCCGGTGAAGTAGCCATGCACAGTGCACCGGAAGATGTAGAAAAAGATCTTGCACTCTCGTTCCGGTCCAGTACATTCGGATCCGGCAGTCACACTACTGCCAGCCAGAATGCTTTTAATCTGTTGTATAAGGGTGTCGATGTGTATCGCAGTACAGGCTATTATCAGAATTTCAGCGATGCTCACAATCTGATGTCCTATCGCCATACGAGGGCGCATAATTCACTGTTGGTAAACGGCATCGGGCAACCTTATTCTACCGAAGGTTATGGCAGTGTGATGCGTGCTATGGGCGGACAGCATATTAGTTACTGTTTGGGAGATGCTTCACATGCTTACAGAAGTATCAGCAATGACCCGATGTGGGTTGACTACTTCAAGCAGGCAGGTATTGAGCAGACGCCTGAAAATGGATTCGGTGCCACTCCGTTGACTAAATACCGTCGGCACGTGTTGATGCTTCATCCTCATACAGTAATAGTGTATGATGAATTGGAGGCATCGGAGGCTGTCCGCTGGGAGTGGCTGTTGCATAGTCCTACGGAATTTAAGATTGATGCGGTAAAGAAAACGTTGTCTACAGATAATAAGACCAAAGGATGGGTGGCTGTGACACAACTTTTTGGAGGACATGTTTTTACGCTGTCCCAAACGGATCGTTTTGTAGTGCCGCCCGCCATCACCGGAGCAGAGTATCCCAACCAGTGGCACTTGACTGCACGGGTTGACGGTTGTTCTGCCACCCGTTTCCTGGCTATTATTCAGGTAGGAGATGAGGCTGTTTCTATTATTAACCGTGACGGTGATACCTTTAACGTAGGCGACTGGACGATCAAAGCGGTTTTGGATGCTTCCAAGGCACCGGAACTGACAGTGAGTCATCGCACCGAACAAGCAGTATTTAGTTATGGAACAGACAATCCTGCGTTGAATGGCAATTTTTACTCTCGACAATATACGGGTTCCTCGTTGCTTTACGACGAGATAGACGGAGCTTATCAGGTGGTAGAAATGACCGACCGGAGTCCTATATCTACCCGGGTAGTAAATCAATGATAAACAATGAAATATAGTGAATATAAATAACAAACGGAATATGATGAAAAGTAGAATTATTTGCATTTTGTTGCTTCTTGTCGGTGTATCCGGCATTTATGCCCAGAGTTTGACCGTTACCGGTAAGGTGGTGGACAACGAAGGCTTGGAAGTGATTGGAGGAAATGTGACCGTGAAAGGAAAACAAAACACGGGTACCATTACCGATATCAATGGTAAATACACCATTACCGTTAGTGATCCGCAGAAAGATGTCTTGGTTTTCTCTTTTATCGGACTGGAAAATATGGAAGTAGCCGTGAAAGGAAGGAAACAGATTGATGTGACCATGAAGGCTGCGTCAGTATTGTTGGATGAGGTGGTAGCTATCGGTTATGCAACAGTAAAGCGTAAAGACCTGACCGGTTCCGTGGCTTCTGTGAGAAGCGACGATTTGCTCAAAGTTCCTTCGTCTGATGTAACCCAAGCTTTAGCGGGACGTATGGCAGGGGTACAGATTATACAGACAGACGGTCAGCCCGGTGCTACGATGTCAGTGCGTGTTCGTGGCGGTATATCAATTACGCAAAGCAACGAACCGCTTTATATTATCGACGGATTTCCGACGGAAGATGGTATGTCCAGCCTTGATCCTGCCGATATTGAAAGTATCGATGTGTTGAAAGATGCTTCGGCAACAGCCATCTACGGCGCCCGGGGAGCGAATGGCGTAGTGGTAATCACCACCAAAAGCGGTGCGAAAAGTGAAGGGAAAGCGACTCTTACTTTCGATTCTTATGTCGGTGTGCGTACGCTTGCCAAGCGGTTAGATGTATTAAGTGTAGAGGAATTTGTGTTGGCGGATTATGAAAGAACATTAGGAGATGCTACTGATCCCGAGGAAAGTATGCGGTCATGGCAGAATCGTTATGGTGGTTTTGTCGATCTTCATGAGAACTATGGCAATCGTAAAGGTATCGATTGGCTGGATCGTACGATGGGACGCACTACCGTTACGCAAAATTACCGGGTAGGCGTCAACGGTGGTAATGATAAGTTGAACTACAATATGTCTTATGGTTACTTCAAGGATGAAGGTGCGATGGTATATAGCGGCAGCGACAAACATAATATTGCGCTTAGCGTGAAAAGCGAAGTGAATAAGCGGCTCTCCGTTACAGGACGTATCAACTTCGATTATCTGAAAGTGTATGGAGCTGGTGTTGCCGGAAATGGAACGAATGAAGGCGGAAGCAATGTAGATGCAAAGTTTAATAAAATGGTTCAGATTTTGCAATACCGTCCTACTATTGGTATACGTGGTAGTGATTCGGATTTGTTGGCAGGAGAAGATCCTGTATTAAGCGATGCGGATGGAAACGTGATGCAGAATCCATTGATTGCCGCCGCTGAAGAAAAGGATAATAAGGAAACACGCACTTTGCAAGCCAATGGCGGACTGACTTTCAAAATCATCAAAGGATTGACCTTCCGCAACAATACGGGTATGCGTTATCAACTTTATCGCCGGGAGCTTTTCTATGGCGACCAATCTATAATGGGAAGACGCAACGGTATTTACGGCTCTATCAGGAATACGGAGACCGGAAGTTTTCAAACCTCTAACGTCCTGACTTATGACAAACGTTTTCAGAAAAAACATAAAGTAGTGGTACAATTGGGACAGGAATTTGTAAAACGCTGGACTCGTGTGCTCGAATCCGGTGTCAGTGGGTTGCCTACCGATGAGTTCATTTTGGGAGATATGAGTCTGGGTACTCCGTCCGTTGCTTCGTCCGATGAAAATTATGATGATAATCTGCTCTCTTTTTTTGCTCGTCTCAATTATGACTTTACGGATAAGTACTTGTTTTCCGCAACTTTCCGTGCGGATGGGTCTTCTAAATTCGGAAAGAATAATAAATGGGGATACTTTCCTGCTGTATCGGCAGCATGGCGTGTAGGTGAAGAGGATTTTATAAAGAAACTGAATGTTTTTTCCGACTTGAAATTCCGTATCGGATACGGTTTGGCGGGGAACAACAGAATTGGTAGCTATAACAGCCTTGCTTTGATGTCTTCTATCACCACAGCTATGGGAGATCAGCTTACTCCCGGTTATGCTTCCAAGCAGATACCGAATCCCGATCTGAAGTGGGAAGCGAACAAGACTTTTAATATGGGGGTCGATTTAGGATTTCTGAATCAACGCATTACCATTTCACCCGAATTCTATATAAATAGGAGTAGTAACTTGCTGCTTAACGCCCAGCTGCCTTATTCTTCCGGTTATCAGAGTATGTTGATTAATGCCGGAGAAACGAAGAATGTAGGTGTGGAACTGAC
Source organism: Bacteroides sp. D2 (assembly GCF_025147085.1). Taxonomy (NCBI): domain Bacteria; kingdom Pseudomonadati; phylum Bacteroidota; class Bacteroidia; order Bacteroidales; family Bacteroidaceae; genus Bacteroides; species Bacteroides sp. D2. The sequence goes on from NZ_CP102261.1 coordinate 2,748,597, forward strand.
TGTGAATACTGTGAATTTCTCTACAAAGAAGTTTAGTTGGAACACTACATTGACGCTGTCGCACAATAAAAATTCCGTGAAAGCATTGACCGGTGAGGCGGTGCAACTCTATGAAGCCAAGTTCGGCTTTAATCAAAATACCCATCGTATTGCTGTCGGAGAACCATTAGGACAGTTCTATGGTTACATCACCGAGGGGCTGTATCAGGTAGATGATTTCAATTATGATGCTTCTACGCAGGCCTATACCCTGAAAGATGGTATACCTTATCATGGTGATAAAGGTCAGATTCGTCCGGGCATGTGGAAGTTTAAGAACTTGACCGGAGATGATAATGTGATTGATGAAAATGATAAAACGGTCATTGGTAACGCTCAACCGAAATTTTATGGAGGCTTGAACAATTCTTTTACTTACAAAGGATTTGATTTAAGTATATTCCTGACTTTCAGCTATGGCAATGAAGTTCTGAATGCAACTAAGATGGTCGCTAGCAAGGTAGGTAGTCAGAACTACAATGCATTGGATGTGATGAGTAGTTCCAATCGTTGGATGACGATCAATTCCGAAGGACAGAAAGTAACTGATCCCGGAGAATTGGCAGCTTTGAATATTGGTAAAACCGTAGCCGCTTATTATGATGCTCAGCAAGGAGATAATTATATTCATTCATGGGCAGTAGAGGATGCTTCCTATTTGAAATTAAGTAATGTGACTTTGGGATATACATTCCCTAAAAATCTGATTGCAAGGGTGGGATTGAAAAACTTGCGTTTGTATGCCACTGGTAATAATCTGTTGACTTGGACCAAGTATTCAGGTTTCGATCCGGAAGTCTCTACGATGAAAAGCGGTTTGACACCGGGTGTTGACTTCGGAGCGTATCCGCTTAGCCGTTCTTTTATTTTTGGTCTCAACGTAGCATTTTAATTCTTCAAATACATAGTAATCATGAAAAAGATACATCTATTATATGCCGTATTCGCCTTGTTGGCAACAGGATTTTCCTCTTGCGAGGATTTGCTAACGGAAGAACCTAACTCAAAATATGACCGGGACCGCTATTTCGATTCGGAAGATAAAGCGGAAATGGCAGTGATGGGAATATATAGTTCATTGTCGGACTTTAATCATTACGGTTGGTACGAAATGGCTTCTCCCGCATCGGACGATACCTATTATACGGCTCGTACGCAGTCTGACAATCAGGTTCACGATATTGCACATTATCAGCTAAACTCCACGAACACATGGATTGAAAGTATCTGGAAACTGAAATATGAGGGAATCGACCGGGCTAACCTCACCATTGACGGAATCTGTGGCATGACAGGATACGCAGAAAATACCCGCCTGAAAGCATTGGAAGCAGAAGCTCGCTTTCTGCGTGCTTTCCTCGCATTTGATTTGGTGAGATATTGGGGAGATGTGCCTTTCAAAACATCTTATTCTTCATCCTACGAATCTGCTTTTGGTGAACGTGTGGACAGGGAAGTGATTTATGACGAGATTATATCTGACCTTACTTTCGCTAAGAACAATCTGGATTGGGCAACTGCTTCTTCCAGTCCCGAACGAGTGACGCAAGGAGCTGCCCGTGCATTGCTGATGCGTGTCTATTTGCAGCGTGCAGGATATAGCCTTCAGTCGAATGGACAGTTGAAACGTCCGGAGGACAGTAAGCGAATGGAATATTTCGATGCAGTGATAGAAGAGTGGGAGGCTTTTGAAAAGAAAGGGTACCATGATTTTTATGACAGTGGTTATGAGGCACTCTTTAAAAGCTACTCGCAGGGGGTACTGAATAATAAGGAGAGTCTTTGGGAGATTGCTTTCTATCATTCGCAAGGACGTCGTAATGGTGGAGCATGGGGGATTTATAACGGTCCGCAGGTGGCGGAACCTACCGGAGTTTCCGCATCCGAGGCAAATCAGTATATGGGACGTGCCAACGGCTTTTTTATAGTGGTTCCCGAATGGCGTAACTTTTTCGAAGCGAGCGATAAACGCCGTGATGTTGCTATTTGCACCTATCGTTATACCTGGAATGGTACTAAAAAAGAGCATGTAAAAGAAGAAAGAAGTGCAGGAAGCTGGTATGTGGGAAAATGGCGCCGGGAATGGATGCCGAAAGAGTCATGGAACAAGAATATCAATTATGCGGATGTGAACTATTGCCCTTTGCGTTATGCTGACGTGGTATTGATGGCTGCAGAGGCGTATAATGAAACAGGAGCAGACAGGCAAAAAGCATGGAGTTTGCTAAATAGCGTACGTACACGTGCTGAAGCAACTTCTATAACAGAAACAAATTATGTTGAAATGATGAGTGCACGCAAAAAGACACACAACTTGACTTTCATTGACGATTCTACACCAGAAGGAAAGTTTCGCACAGTTCTTTACTGGGAACGTGGCTTTGAACTGGCTTTTGAAGGACAACGCAAATATGATCTGATACGTTGGGGAGTGCTGGGCAAGGCTCTGAAACTATTTGGAGAGATCAGTTCCGTAAATCAAAAAGAGAACAAACCATATCCAGCCTACCGTAATTTTACGGAGGGCAAACATGAACTTTTCCCTATCCCTCTGAAAGAGATACAAAGTAATCCAAAACTCAATGGAATGAATAATAACGGGTATTAAGAAGACTCTCAATAGAATAGGCGGCTGGAAAAATATACAAAAATAGTTTGCCAATTCAAAGAAAAGCCGTACTTTTGCAAGCCGATTATTATCACAAAATGATAAGAGATTAATTCATAGCAAGTTAGTATTCCTTTGTCCGGGGAAGACTAATGAGTGGTGAAGAAAATTTTTAGTAGTAACATTTAAAAAACAAAATTAGAGTGGATACTTTAAGTTACAAGACCATTTCTGCAAACAAAGCGACTGTAACCAAAGAATGGGTTATCGTTGACGCTACAGACCAGACTTTAGGTCGTCTGGGAGCAAAAGTTGCAAAATTGCTGAGAGGAAAGTACAAACCAAACTTTACTCCTCACGTAGACTGCGGTGATAACGTTATCATCATCAATGCAGACAAAGTAAAACTGACTGGTAACAAATGGAATGACAGAGTTTATTTGTCATATACTGGTTATCCTGGTGGTCAGAGAGAAATGACTCCTGCCCGTTTGATTACAAAACCGAACGGTGAAGAGAGATTACTGAAAAAAGTAGTGAAGGGCATGCTTCCTAAGAATATCCTGGGAGCTAAATTGCTGAACAACTTGTATGTTTACGCTGGTAGCGAACACAAACAGGCTGCACAGAACCCGAAAATGATTGATATTAATTCATATAAATAAGATATAATGGAAGTAGTAAATGCATTAGGCAGACGTAAACGTGCTATTGCACGCATATTCGTAAGCGAAGGTACAGGAAAGATTACTATTAACAAGAGAGACCTTGCAGAGTACTTTCCATCAACTATTCTTCAGTATGTTGTAAAACAACCATTGAACAAGCTGGGTGCTGCTGAGAAGTATGACATCAAGGTGAACTTGTGTGGTGGTGGTTTCACTGGTCAGTCTCAGGCATTGCGTTTGGCAATCGCTCGTGCACTGGTTAAGATGAACGCTGAAGATAAAGCCGCTCTTCGTGCAGAAGGCTTCATGACTCGTGACCCTCGTTCTGTTGAACGTAAGAAACCGGGACAGCCGAAAGCTCGTAGAAGATTCCAGTTCAGCAAGCGTTAATGTGCTGCCTGATAGAGGAATATGTTTAGTATCTAAACTACTGGGACTCTGCTCATAGACTACCCAGCGGTTGGTTTAGAAAAAACAAAAAAGAAAGTAAACGATTTAAAGAAAAAACAAGATGTCAAGAACAAATTTTGATACATTATTGGAGGCTGGTTGCCACTTCGGACACCTTAAGAGAAAGTGGAACCCTGCAATGGCTCCTTATATTTTCATGGAACGCAATGGTATTCATATCATTGACCTCCACAAAACAGTTGCAAAAGTAGACGAAGCTGCTGAAGCTTTGAAACAGATTGCCAAATCTGGCAAGAAAGTTCTTTTTGTTGCTACTAAAAAACAAGCTAAACAAGTTGTAGCTGAGAAAGCTCAATCTGTTAATATGCCTTATGTAATCGAGCGTTGGCCGGGTGGTATGTTGACTAACTTCCCGACTATCCGTAAGGCTGTGAAGAAAATGGCTACTATCGATAAATTGACTAACGATGGTACATATTCTAACCTCTCTAAGAGAGAAGTTCTTCAAATTTCTCGTCAACGTGCAAAATTGGACAAGACTTTGGGATCTATCGCTGATCTGACTCGTCTGCCGTCTGCATTGTTCGTAATCGACGTAATGAAAGAAAATATCGCAGTTCGCGAAGCTAACCGTTTGGGTATCCCTGTATTTGGTATCGTTGATACTAACTCTGATCCTTCAAACGTGGATTTCGTAATTCCTGCTAATGATGACGCTACTAAATCAATAGAAGTTATCCTGGATGCTTGTTGCGCTGCAATGATCGAAGGTTTGGAAGAAAGAAAAGCTGAAAAGATCGACATGGAAGCAGCTGGTGAAGCTCCTGCTAACAAAGGCAAGAAGAAATCAGTAAAAGCTAGACTCGACAAGTCTGACGAAGAAGCTATCAACGCAGCTAAAGCTGCTGCTTTCATCAAGGAAGACGAAGAGGCTTAATATATAAAATGTGCCAATTTGCTAATGTGCAAGGGTATTGTTATACACTTGCATCTTGATTGGCAGATTGGCACATTTTTTGTTTCGAAAATTATTATTCATTTAAATAAAGGAAATTATTATGGCTGTAACTATGGCTGATATTACCAAGCTGCGCAAAATGACCGGAGCTGGTATGATGGATTGCAAGAATGCATTAACAGAGGCTGATGGCGATTACGACAAGGCAATGGAGATTATCCGTAAGAAAGGACAAGCTGTTGCTGCTAAGCGTTCTGAACGTGAGGCTTCTGAAGGTTGCGTTTTGGCTAAGACTACTGGTGACTATGCCGTTGTCATTGCTTTGAAGTGCGAAACTGACTTCGTAGCTCAGAATGCTGACTTTGTGAAACTGACTCAGGATATTCTTGATCTTGCTGTGGCTAACAAATGCAAGACATTGGACGAAGTAAAAGCATTGCCGATGGGTAACGGTACTGTACAGGATGCAGTGACTGACCGTAGCGGTATCACAGGTGAGAAAATGGAACTTGATGGTTACATGACTGTAGAAGGCGCAAGCACTGCTGTTTACAATCACATGAACAGAAATGGTCTTTGTACGATTGTTGCTTTTAACAAGAACGTTGACGAGCAGTTGGCTAAGCAAGTAGCTATGCAGATTGCTGCCATGAATCCGATTGCTATTGATGAGGATGGTGTTTCTGAAGAAGTGAAGCAAAAAGAAATCGAAGTAGCTATCGAAAAGACAAAGGCTGAACAGGTACAGAAGGCCGTAGAAGCTGCTCTGAAGAAAGCTAACATCAACCCGGCTCATGTAGACAGCGAAGATCACATGGAAAGCAATATGGCTAAAGGTTGGATTACAGCTGAAGATGTAGCGAAAGCAAAAGAAATCATTGCTACTGTTTCTGCTGAAAAGGCTGCACATCTGCCTGAACAAATGATTCAAAACATCGCTAAAGGTCGTCTGGCTAAGTTCTTGAAAGAAGTTTGCCTGCTGAACCAAGAAGATATTATGGACGCTAAGAAGACTGTAAGAGAAGTGTTGGCTGCTGCTGATCCTGAACTGAAGATTGTTGACTTCAAGCGTTTCACTTTGAAAGCTGAATAATCTGATTCAAATCTTGTTAAGTACTACTTACAAAGTCAGATTTATTATATGTAAAATTTGGGAAAAGAGTTCGGTGTTGCACCGGACTCTTTTTCTTTAAGGCATATCTTAGGGATAGGGACTATTTCAGTGCTTTATCTATTTGCTTTATCAGCGTATCTATGGCTCCATCTTCATAGCCGGTAGTGGCTGATATTACTTTTCCTTCTTTGTCTATTAAATAACTTCTGGGAATCATTTTGGTGGCAAATTTACCTGTAACTTCCCGTTTGGGATCCGGGTAGAGGGGAAATGTAAACCCTTTTCTTTTATTGTATTCCGCTAATTGGTCGTCTGTATGCTCGCGACCGATCACTAACATACAGAAATCCTTGTTGTTTTTATATTTAGGCCAGAGTATTTTCTGAACTTCAGCCAGTTCGCTTTGGCAAGGGCCGCACCAGGTAGCGAAAATATTGATTAATACAACTTTCCCTTTTAGATCTGTAGAGTTTACGGTGCCGTTTGCTGTTGAATGAAGGGTGAAAGCAGGCATATTGTCACCTACCTTTACAATATCCGCGTCACTTTCTTGTGCGAATGACAACAGTGAGAATAGTGTTGCCGCACAGAATAATATTACTTTTCTCATTTCTTGTATTATTTAATTTAACCTCCTATGCCTTTGGTTTTAGTATATCCTTCTTTGATGAGTAGATCTATGATCTTGGTCTTGAAATCTCCTTGTACCATTATCTCTCCGTCTTTAGCTGAACCGCCTACTCCACATTTGCTTTTCAGTAACTTGCCCAGCTCTTTCAAATCATTATCCGTACCCACAAATCCGGTAATTAATGTTACCACTTTACCACCCCGGTTCTTTTTGTCAATGGAAACCCGCAGGTTTTGCTTGTCTTTGTCGAGGGTAACCTGTTCTTCATCGTTATCCATTTCATAGCCGAAGTCCGGATTCGTGGAGTACACAACGTTCAATCTATCTTTCCAATCATTATTTTTCATACTTGTCATTTTTAATCCTTTTCAAAAGTATTAAACTTATCGAAAAGAGCAAAATTTGAGTCTCTTTTCATCGTTTTGTTTAATCTCTATTAAGGTTTTCTGTTATAGGGTTGTCAGTCTCAAAAAATAATGTACTTTTGCAAAATACCAAATTTTGTAAGAAGTATGAGCACTTATATACGAAAAGAGGCGGATAAAGTGCCGGAGCCTACCTTGCGCAGACTTCCCTGGTATCTGTCCAATATAAAACTAATGAAAGAAAAAGGGGAGCAGTATGTCTCTTCTACACAAATCTCTAAGGAAATAAATATTGACGCTTCTCAAATCGCCAAGGATTTGTCATACGTCAATATCTCGGGGCGTACGAGGGTGGGATACAATATTGATGCGCTGATTGAGGTGTTAGAGAGCTTTCTTGGATTTACCAATATGCACAAAGCCTTCTTGTTTGGTGTAGGTAGCCTGGGGGCTGCTTTGCTTCGGGATTCTGGTTTGCATCATTTCGGACTGGAGATTGTGGCTGCTTTTGATGTGAATCCGGAACTGGTGGGAAAAGACCTGAATGGCATTCCTATTTTTCATTCCGATGACTTTGAAGCAAAGATGAAAGAATACGATGTAAATATCGGTGTATTGACCGTACCTATTAATATTGCTCAGGAAATTACAGATAAGATGGTAGACGGAGGTATAAAAGCCGTATGGAACTTTACTCCTTTCCGAATCCGTGTACCCGAGAATATAGTGGTGCAGAATACGTCTCTATATGCTCATTTGGCTGTTATGTTTAACCGATTGAATTTTAACGAGAAATAATGAAGATTATTGCAGTAGGAATGAACTACGCCCAGCATAACAAAGAACTGGGACATACACAAGTAAATACGGAGCCGGTGATTTTTATGAAGCCTGATTCTGCTATTCTGAAGGATGGCAAACCGTTTTTCATTCCCGACTTTTCTAAAGAGATACATTATGAAACGGAACTGGTGGTCCGTATCAACCGATTGGGGAAAAATATAGCTCCCCGCTTTGCTAACCGTTATTATGATGCAGTGACTGTGGGTATCGACTTTACGGCTCGTGACCTTCAGCGAAAGTTCCGTGAACAGGGTAATCCCTGGGAGCTTTGCAAAGGTTTTGATTCGTCGGCTGCTATTGGAACTTTTGTTCCGGTGGAGCACTATAAGGATATTCAGAATCTTGACTTTCATTTGTTGATCGACGGTAAGGAAGTGCAGCGTGGCTGTACGGCAGATATGCTTTTCAAGATAGATGATATAATCGCTTATGTAAGCCAGTTTGTAACTTTGAAAATTGGTGACTTGCTCTTTACTGGGACTCTTGTAGGGGTAGGTCCTGTTAGTATCGGACAGCGTTTGCAAGGTTATCTGGAGGGAGAAAAACTGCTGGATTTCTATATTCGTTGATCTTTTTTATTCATTAGTACTCATTTGTTATATAAAATATGAAGATAAGAGTAGGCTTTGGTTTCGACGTGCATCAGTTGGTCGAAGGACGTGAGTTATGGCTGGGTGGCATTCTTTTGGAACACACAAAAGGATTGCTGGGGCATTCGGATGCTGATGTATTATTGCATGCTGTTTGCGATGCTCTGTTGGGGGCGGCGAATATGCGTGATATTGGCTATCATTTCCCCGATACGGCAGGAGAATTTAAAAATATAGATAGCAAGATACTGCTGAAAAAAACAGTGGAGTTGATTGCTACCAAAGGATATAAAGTGGGCAATATCGATGCAACTATTTGTGCCGAACGCCCGAAGTTAAAAGCGCACATTCCTTTGATGCAGGAGACGATGGCAACTGTTATGGGGATTGATATGGGTGATATTTCCATTAAGGCGACTACTACCGAGAAACTCGGTTTTACAGGTCGTGAAGAAGGTATATCGGCTTATGCTACTGTGCTGATAGAGAAGATTGCTTAACCCCCTAAAACAAATAATTATGATTCGTCTTTTAAAAATTTACTTAACATTTGCCTTTTTATTGGTAACGACTTTTTGTATGGCTCAGAAGAGTGAACTGAAATTTAGCAAAGATGGTAAATTCAAGATTGTGCAATTTACCGATGTGCATTTTAAATGTGGAAATCGGGCTTCAGATATAGCTCTGGAACGTATTAATCAGGTGCTTGATGATGAACGTCCGGATTTGGTGATATTTACCGGTGATGTTGTTTATTCTGCTCCGGCGGATTCCGGAATGTTGCAGGTACTGGAACCGGTAGTTAAACGTAAACTACCTTTTGTGGTCACTTTTGGTAACCATGACAATGAACAGGGAATGACACGGGAACAGTTATATGATATCATCCGTCAAGTTCCCGGCAATTTATTGCCTGATCGCGGAACGGTTTTGTCGCCGGATTATGTGTTGACAGTGAAATCGTCTTCCAATCTAAAGAAGGATGCTGCTTTGCTATATTGCATGGATTCTCATTCTTATTCTCCTTTAAAAGATGTGAAGGGGTATGCATGGCTTACATTCGACCAGATAAATTGGTATCGTCAACAGAGTGCGGCTTATAAAGTACAAAACGGCGGACAGCCTTTGCCGGCTCTTGCTTTTTTCCATATTCCTCTTCCTGAATACAATGAAGCTGCCCGTAGCGAAAATGCAATTCTTCGTGGAACTCGTATGGAGGAAGCCTGTGCGCCTAAATTGAATACAGGAATGTTTGCAGCGATGAAAGAAGCTGGTGATGTGATGGGTATGTTTGTAGGACACGACCATGATAATGATTATGCAGTGATGTGGAAAGATATCCTTCTGGCTTATGGACGCTTTACCGGTGGAAATACGGAATATAACCATTTGCCGAATGGTGCGCGTATCATCGTATTGGATGAGGGTACCCGTACATTCACATCCTGGATTCGTCAGAAAGACGGTGTGGTGGATAAAATCTCTTATCCCGCAAGTTTTGTCAAAGACGATTGGACTAAACGTTGAGACTTGCGAACTTCACGTGGCTAAGGCGCGTGTATTTTGAACCATAGCTTTCGTATCGGCGCGATACTTTCGCCGATGCAACGTAGATAATATCTCCCAGTCGGTATTCATGTTCTATCCCGGATAAAGTGCATGAAACCGCACTGGGATTTTTTGATGGAATACTCATGGTGACTAAGTTTCCACTGGCATCGGTCAAAGTCAGTACCTGCTTGACAAAAAACTGTGGGGTAGTGCCGTTCACTCTTGTTTTGTATGGATCATCTTCCAATCTTACCCGGGTGACTTTTAATTTAAAGTCTGTCAGCTTTTCTCCTAATTCTCCCAGATAACGGCTGGATGAACGCTTCTCCCTCGATTTTCTTATCATTATATCCAGGTGTATGGAATGATAAGCTTGTGCTATTTTGACGAAACGTTCCTGTTTCGGTATTTTGGGAATGAATTTGTATGCTACCCAACTTAGGTAGGCGGGATCTATCTTGAGGATTTCATGGAGAAAATGTCCCCGGTATTTTCCGAAGAAGATAAGGTCGTCACCATTACTCTGCATTCTTTTCTCATTGTAATCTACCAGGATGATGCAACGCTTCGAATAATAAAACATCGTGCTGGCCATCCGCATGGATTCGTTGATATCCGGTGACAGGTCATGTATATAAAGAATGGATTGCTTTTCGGGCAGAGGAGAGTACAGCCAAAGGGAATAGTTTGGTTTCCCCGTTCGGGGCAACACCACCAGGTAGACTCCTACCTCTTTAAAAGAGGCTCTGCCCCGGTTGTATTCATTCAATTTGGCATACAATAAGGCTTGCTCATTTTCGGAAATGCCCGGTAATCTAGGGTTAGCCATAATTGTTCTCGCTTTTGGTATATTTCAAATATAAGGATTTTCTTTCAGAAAAGCAACTTTTCTCTTTGAAATCTCGTACATTTGTATCCATGTAAATTTTCAAAATTCGAATGGAAGAACGAAATAAGAGAGTATTGGTAGGTATGAGTGGTGGCATAGACAGCACCGCTACTTGCTTGATGCTGCAAGAACAAGGATACGAGATTGTAGGAGTTACTATGCGTGTGTGGGGAGATGAACCGCAGGATGCCAGAGAGTTGGCTGTACGGATGGGGATTGAACATTATGTGGCAGATGAACGTATTCCTTTTAAAGAGACCATTGTAAAAAACTTCATAGACGAATATAAGCAGGGGCGTACGCCGAATCCGTGTGTGATGTGCAATCCGTTGTTTAAGTTCCGTGTTTTGACGGAGTGGGCGGATAAGCTGAATTGTGCATGGATTGCTACCGGACATTATTCACGGTTGGAAGAGAAAAACGGATACACGTATATAGTAGCTGGTGACGATGATAAGAAAGACCAGTCATATTTCCTTTGGAGATTGGGACAGGAGGTGCTGAAGCGTTGTATCTTTCCATTGGGAGATTATACGAAAGTGAAGGTTCGCGAGTACCTTGCGGAGAAAGGTTATGAAGCAAAGTCGAAAGAAGGGGAAAGTATGGAAGTCTGCTTTATTAAAGGAGATTACCGTGATTTTCTTCGTGAGCAGTGTCCTGAAATGGATAGTGAAATTGGGCCGGGATGGTTTGTCAATTCTGAAGGAGTGAAGTTGGGGCAACATAAAGGGGCGCCTTATTATACAATCGGTCAGCGTAAAGGATTGGAGATTGCTTTAGGAAAGCCCGCCTATGTATTGAAAATCAACCCGCAGAAAAATACGGTGATGCTTGGAGATGCCGACCAATTAAACACAGAGTACATGCTGGCGGAGCAGGATAAGATAGTGGATGAACAGGAACTGTTTGGATGTGAGAATCTGACAGTACGGATTCGTTATCGCAGTCGTCCAATCCCCTGCCGAGTGAAAAGATTGGAAGACGGGCGTCTGTTAGTACGTTTTCTCGAAACGGCTTCGGCCATTGCTCCGGGACAGTCTGCTGTGTTTTATGACGGAAGAAGAGTGCTGGGAGGAGCTTTCATTGCTTCTCAAAGAGGAATTGGGCTGGTGATTATAGAAAATGAAGGATTATGATTGATTAAAAAAGAAAGATAACTTATGAAGAAGTTTATAGTATTGATTCTCGCTTTAAATATGTATCTGGGTGTGTTTGCTCAGTTTACTCCGGAAGATACCTTAAAATATCGAATTAGCCTGAAAGACAAGGCAGCTACAGAGTATTCCTTACAGAAACCGGAAAAGTATTTGTCTATAAAATCTATAGAGCGCCGAAAAAAACAAGGATTACCCATTGATTCCACCGATTTACCGGTTTGTAAGAAATATGTAGATGCCATACGGAAGACGGGTGTCCATGTACTCGTGACTGGGAAATGGGATAATTTTGTCACTGTTTCTTGCAATGATAGTACTCTGGTTGACGAAATAGCAAAATTGCCTTTTGTACGTTCCACGGAAAGAGTGTGGAAAGGTATCACACAAAGAGCCTTTCAAAGAGATTCGTTAATAAATAAACCGGTGCGTACCGATAGCCTTTACGGTCCTGCAATCACACAGGTGGCAATGAGCCGTGTTGATCTTCTGCATGATGCGGGCTTTAAGGGACAGGGAATGACTATTGCCGTGATTGATGCCGGATTCCATAATGTAGATAAGATTGATGCAATGAAAAATATCCGTATTCTTGGGGTGCGTGACTTTGTGAATCCAGAAGCGGATATTTATGCTGAAAGTATTCATGGAATGTCTGTATTATCCTGTATGGCCATGAATCAGCCGAATGTGATGATTGGCACAGCTCCTGAAGCTTCTTATTGGTTGCTGCGTAGTGAGGACGAATATTCGGAGAATCTGGTAGAACAGGATTACTGGGCGGCAGCTATTGAGTTTGCCGATAGTGTAGGAGTGGATTTGGTGAATACATCGCTTGGATATTACTCTTTTGATGATCCTTCGAAGAATTATAGATATCGTGACTTGAATGGTCATTATGCATTGATGTCTCGTGAAGCTGCGAAGGCAGCCGATAAAGGAATGGTCGTTGTTTGCAGCGCTGGAAATTCGGGTGCAGGTTCGTGGAAGAAGATTACTCCTCCGGGAGACGCAGAGAATATAATAACGGTAGGAGCTGTCAATAAAAGGGGAGAACTGGCACCATTTTCTTCTGTTGGAAATACGGCTGACGGACGTGTGAAACCGGATGTAGTGGCTGTCGGTCTGAATTCGGATGTGATGGGAACGGATGGTAATCTTCGCCGTGCCAACGGAACCTCTTTTTCTTCTCCGATTATGTGCGGTATGGTAGCTTGTCTGTGGCAGGCTTGTCCGAAGCTGACAGCGAAGCAGATTATAGATTTGGTACGTCAATCGGGTGATAGAGCCGATTTCCCGGATAACATATATGGATATGGTATTCCCGATTTGTGGAAGGCTTATCAGTCCTTTTCCAAGGAAAAGAAATAAGGTAACTGTTGTATGATAAACGCTATAAACAAGTCGAAGCAATCTGGTTCCCTCTCTTTGGGAGAGGGTGGGGAGAGGCTTTCTCTTTTAGAGCTGAATGCACTCGTCCGCCGTAGTCTGGAGCAATGCCTGCCCGATGAATATTGGATACAGGCAGAGTTGAGCGATGTTCGTTCCAATACGACAGGGCATTGTTATCTGGAATTCGTGCAGAAAGATCCTCGCAGCAATAATCTCGTAGCCAAGGCACGCGGTATGATTTGGAATAATATCTACCGCTTGTTGAAACCTTATTTTGAGGAAACCACAGGGCAGCTATTTACTTCCGGCATTAAGGTGTTGGTGAAAGTAACAGTTCAGTTTCATGAGCTATACGGTTATAGTCTGACGGTACTTGATATTGATCCTGCTTATACGTTGGGAGATATGGCTCGTCGCCGTCGGGAAATATTATTGCAGTTGGAAGAGGAGGGAGTGTTGACGCTGAATAAAGAGCTTGAAATACCGGTTCTTCCCCAGCGTATTGCTGTCGTTTCTTCGGCTACTGCGGCCGGATATGGGGATTTCTGTCATCAGTTGCAGCACAATTCGGGCGGGTTCTTTTTTTATACGGAGCTTTTTCCGGCTTTAATGCAGGGAAATCAGGTGGAGGAATCTGTGTTGGCAGCTTTGGATCGTATTAATGCCCGTATCAATGAATTTGACGTAGTAGTCATCATTCGTGGTGGTGGAGCTACTTCCGATTTGTCCGGCTTTGATACTTATCTATTGGCAGCTGCATGTGCGCAATTTCCATTACCTATTATTACCGGTATTGGGCATGAACGCGATGATACAGTGCTTGATTCCGTGGCTCATACCCGGGTAAAAACTCCTACGGCTGCTGCCGAACTCCTGATTCACCGGGTAGCGGAAGTCGCGGAGCATCTGGAAGAATTATCTATACGGATTCAACAGGGAGCTTATATGCTTCTTGATCTGGAACGACGAAGGTTGGAAACTCTCCAAACCCGTATTCCCAATCTTGTTCATCGCAAACTTGCGGACGCCCGTTTTTCTTTGCTGGCAGCAAAGAAAGATTTGTCACAGGTGACGAAAGCATTGGTGGCCCGTCAATCTCACCGGTTGGAACTTTTGCAACAACGAATAGCGGACGCTTCTCCGGATAAACTCTTGAGTCGGGGATATAGTATTACGATAAAGGATGGGAAAGCGGTGACGGATGCTTCTTCACTGAAGCCGGGAGACCATTTGATAACCCGGCTATCGAAAGGAGAAGTTCGATCGGTGGTAGAAAAGTAACTATCCGCCAAACGTGTATTTGTAAAAACATTCATCATTAACCATTAAATATCAATCATCGTGGCAGCAAAAAAAGAAACATATTCCCAAGCGATGGAACGTCTTGAAAAGATCGTTCGCCAGATAGATAACAACGAACTGGATATCGACATTTTGAGTGAGAAAATAAAAGAAGCGAATGAAATTATTGCCTTTTGCAAGGATAAACTGACAAAAGCCGACCGGGAAGTCGAAAAATTATTGCAAGAAAAGAGGCAATCTGAAGAATAAAAGTTATTTTTGCGTTTCAATGCATAGAAAATAAACTAATACATAACAATATGAAAGAAATAGACTGGGCGAATCTGTCGTTCGGATATATGAAGACAGATTACAATGTGAGAATCAATTTCCGTAATGGTGCATGGGGAGAACTGGAGGTAAGCAGTGAAGAACACCTTAATTTGCACATGGCGGCAACCTGTTTACATTATGGTCAGGAAGCCTTTGAAGGGCTGAAAGCATTCCGTGGAAAAGATGGAAAAGTTCGTATTTTCCGTTTGGAAGAAAATGCTGCCCGTTTGCAATCTACTTGCCAGGGAATTCTGATGGCAGAACTTCCGACAGAACGGTTCAAAGAAGCAATCCTGAAAGTGGTGAAGCTGAATGAACGTTTTATTCCTCCTTATGAAACCGGTGCTTCTCTTTACATTCGTCCGTTGTTGATCGGAACAAGTGCCCAGGTAGGCGTGCATCCTGCAGAAGAGTATATGTTTGTGGTATTCGTAACTCCGGTAGGACCGTACTTCAAAGGTGGTTTCTCTACCAATCCGTACGTTATCATTCGTGAGTTTGACCGTGCTGCTCCTCATGGAACAGGTATTTATAAAGTGGGTGGTAACTATGCAGCCAGTCTCCGTGCTAACAAGAAAGCACACGATTTGGGCTATTCCTGTGAGTTCTATCTCGATGCGAAAGAAAAGAAATATATTGATGAATGTGGTGCTGCCAACTTCTTCGGTATTAAGGATAATACATATATCACTCCGAAATCATCTTCTATTTTGCCTTCTATTACCAATAAGAGCTTGATGCAGTTGGCAGAGGATATGGGTATCAAGGTAGAACGCCGTCCGATACCGGAAGAAGAACTGGAAACATTTGAGGAAGCAGGTGCTTGTGGTACTGCTGCAGTAATCAGCCCGATTCAACGTATTGATGATTTGGAAAATGGAAAATCTTATGTGATCTCTAAAGATGGTAAGCCGGGACCAATCTGTACAAAATTGTATAATAAGCTCCGTGGAATTCAGTATGGTGACGAACCGGATACGCATGGCTGGGTGACAATTGTGGAATAACTGTATATTATGAAATAACACATTTATCAATTAATATTATTCACTATGTTAAAACAAAATTCAGAACTACGTGCCCAGGCGCGTGAGGCACTTCGAGGCAAGTGGCCTATGGCAGCCGTTGCTGCACTTATTTATTCAGCAATTGTCGGTGGATTATCTGCTATCCCTATGATTGGAAGTTTATGTTCCTTGTTTGTCGGACTTCCGGTTGCATACGGTTTTACTATTGTAATGCTTGGTGTATGTAGAGGCAAAGAGATTGACTTTGGTGTTTTGTTCGAAGGTTTCCAGGATTATGGACGTATTTTTGTAACTATGTTGCTTCAGGCTGTCTATACAGCTTTGTGGTCACTGTTGCTGGTTATACCGGGTATCATTAAGTCTTATTCTTATGCAATGACATCCTTTATTTTGAAAGATGAACCGGAAATGAAAAACAATGCAGCTATTGAGAAAAGTATGGCTATGATGGAAGGAAACAAGATGAAATTGTTCATGCTTGATCTAAGCTTCATTGGCTGGGCTATCCTTTGTATTTTCACTTTGGGTATTGGACTTCTTTTCCTGCAACCGTATGTTGCTATTTCCCGTGCTGCTTTCTATGAAGATTTGAAAGCACAACAAGGTGGAAATGTAGAGGTAAACGTTGAAGTGAATGTTGAGATTTGATAAGACGAATCATTCAGTACTATAGAAGAATGGAGCATGGAGAAATCTGTGCTCCATTTCTTTTTGTCGGTTGCATCAAAATCAGTACCTTTGCGACCTAATCAGGATTGATATGGGAAAGAATAAATTAGAAAAGTTTGCCGATATGGCGAGTTATCCACACGTGTTCGAATATCCTTATTCGGCGGTAGATAACGTGCCTTTTGACATGAAAGGGAAATGGCATAAGGAGTTTTTTAAAAACGATCATCCGATTGTGCTCGAGCTGGGTTGCGGACGTGGTGAGTATACCGTCGGCCTGGGTAAGATGTTCCCCGAAAAGAACTTTATAGCAGTGGATATAAAAGGTGCCCGTATGTGGACAGGAGCAACGGAGTCATTACAGGACGGAATGAAGAATGTCGCTTTCCTGCGTACCAATATTGAAATCATCGAGCGTTTTTTTGCCGAAGGAGAAGTGAGTGAAATATGGCTAACCTTCTCTGATCCGCAAATGAAGAAAGCAACCAAGCGACTGACCTCTACCTATTTTATGGAAAGGTATCGCAAATTCTTGCAACCGAATGGTATTATCCACCTGAAAACGGACAGCAACTTTATGTTTACCTATACAAAATACATGATTGAGGCAAACAAACTTCCGGTTGAGTTTATGACTGAAGATCTATATCATTCTGATCTGGTAGATAATATTCTCGGTATTAAAACCTATTATGAACAACAATGGCTGGATCGTGGTTTAGATATTAAGTATATCAAATTTCGGCTTCCGCAGGAAGGTAAACTGCAAGAGCCGGATGTAGAAATAGAGCTTGATCCCTATCGTAGCTACAATCGCAGCAAGCGTAGCGGTCTAAGCACAAGCAAATAGCTTGCCGGGACAATCATCCTAAAGTGAACCGGCAGCCACCTGAACAGTGACTTTAAATTGTAAATTGTAAATCGTCAAATAGTAAATAAAATGACTCTCTATCCTAAATTGATATTGGATGCATTGGCAACGGTGCGTTATCCCGGTACGGGAAAGAATTTGGTGGAAGCGGAGATGGTTGCCGATAATCTCCGTATTGATGGTATGACTGTCAGCTTTTCATTGATCTTTGAGAAACCGACTGATCCGTTTATGAAATCAATGTTGAAAGCTGCGGAAACAGCTATTCATACGTATGTTTCTCCTGATGTGCAGGTAACAATCACAGCAGAGAGTAAGCAAGCCGCTCGTCCGGAAGTTGGCAAGCTCCTTCCACAAGTGAAGAATATAGTGGGTATATCTTCCGGTAAAGGTGGAGTTGGTAAGTCTACGGTGTCTGCGAACCTGGCAGTTGCTTTGGCTAAATTAGGCTATAAGGTTGGTTTGCTTGATGCTGATATATTCGGTCCTTCCATGCCTAAGATGTTTCAGGTGGAGGATGCACGTCCCTATGCTGAACGTATAGATGGTCGTGACATGATTATTCCGGTAGAGAAGTATGGAGTAAAATTATTGTCTATCGGTTTCTTTGTCGATCCGGATCAGGCAACTTTGTGGCGTGGCGGAATGGCAAGTAATGCGTTGAAACAGTTGATAGCTGATGCAGCCTGGGGAGATTTGGATTATTTCTTGATAGACCTTCCTCCCGGAACTAGTGACATTCATTTGACGGTTGTTCAAACATTGGCCATGACAGGAGCGATTGTTGTCAGCACTCCGCAAGCGGTTGCTTTGGCAGATGCCCGTAAGGGAATCAATATGTTCACCAACGATAAGGTAAATGTACCTATTCTCGGTTTGGTTGAGAATATGGCTTGGTTTACTCCCGCCGAACTTCCCGAAAATAAATACTATATCTTTGGTAAAGAAGGTGCCAAGAAACTGGCTGAAGAAATGAATGTTCCTTTGTTGGGACAGATTCCTATCGTGCAAAGCATCTGTGAAGGAGGAGATAATGGTACTCCCGTTGCGTTGGATGAAGACTCCGTGACCGGACGCGCTTTCTTATCTTTGGCTGCCAGTGTCGTTCGTCAGGTAGATCGCCGGAATGTAGAGATGGCTCCAACTCAAATTGTAGAAATGCATAAATAAAGATAACGGGTTGTTTGGAGGACTTTTGGCCTCCCCGCTCGTAGGATAAAAAAGAGCCTCCGCAGTCTTTGCAAAGACTATGGAGGCTCTTCTCTTTATTGATTTATTAGGTTTGAATTACTTATTCATAGCCTTCATTAACTGTTCTTTCATCGTGTCTACTCCCGGAAAACCTGTTTGCTTAAAGGTGATATTACCTTCCGGATCAACAACAAAGTAAGTAGGAACTCCCTGTATGTTGAAATTGGACATCAGAAAACTCCATTGTTCATTTGTCACACGGAAATGCTCACCATGAATATCGGTAATCATATTTTCCCAAGTACCTTTGGGAGAAGTCTCACCTGTGATGTAGAGGTAGATAATATCCATATCTTTTAATTCCTCTTTCATGGGAAGAATTGCTTTATTAGCCGTGCGACAAGGGCCACACCAAGTTGCCCAGAAATCAACTAACAATGTGTGTCCCCGGAATTTAGAGATAATGGAGGGGAATAAATCCTCATTGGAGACTTGTCCGGCTTCGTTCACTGTGAATCCTGTCTTTCTTTTGTTCAATTCAATTTTCTTTATGATTTCTTTGTTCGTTTGGGTAAGCATCTCAGCATAAACCGGAGAAGAAAAAGTTTTTAATTCGGCATTCTGCTCTGTTGTTAACGGGGTAAAATCCTTTATGGATTGATACAGCTTATTAAATTTAATGTTATCGAATAAGGGTCCCTGTCCCGTTCCCAGTGTCTCTTTAAGTATATCTAAAGAATTTGGCAGAAAACTTATCAAGTATATTGTTGATGCGTAATATTTACCGTATAGCGCTTTCAGGGTGTTGATAGAAGTGAACTCTTTCAATATGTCATAGTATCCTGCAGGAATATCAATGCGTGTATTGTAGAAATAGTCGTCAGTCTGTTCTTTATTCAGTTTATTAACAGCAATATGTGCTGATTTTAGTTCTCTCTCCGTCATAGCGATTTTGCCAGTCGCTGCCAGATCTACCTGGATATTTAATAGCTCTTTACATGCATTGCTGTATTGGGATTGCGCGATTTCTTTTCGAATAGATGGAAGGCGCTCAAGTACATAAGCTTTATATTCATCTGCACTTTTCCCGACAATGTCGTTGTACATATCCATGTAATAAACGCTTTTTAATACAATATCTATATCTACTGAAGCTAATTCTTGTTGTAGACTAGCCAGATAACCATTGAAGTATACAGGCTCTCCATACGTTTTATCTTTTCTTTGCAGATGTGCTTGTCTGCGGCAAAGTTCCTTTGTATTTATAATGAGTGATGTCTCTTCATTGGGAGCTATCAGACATTCAATCCAACCAAAAGGAAATTCCAATGCTACGCTTGTAACAGATACAACCTTTACTTCCGCCAGGAAAGTGCCGTCCTCCTTGATTTTTATGATATTCTGTTCATTGTGGATATTCAATGCAGGACTTTCTATGTGCATCTTCACTTGCTTTATCATCTCTTTTTGATAGTCCAGTATTTTTCCTTTAAGGGTAGCAGTACCATAGACTAACTTAGGAGTCGGCAATATCGCTTTTTTATTTATTTTGTGCACGACTGCTTCTTTGGGAAGTTTCTGTTTATAGAATGCGTCCTTATCCAGTTGTATGCCCCATATCTTATATGCTCCGTCAAAATCCCCTTCCGAGAAATCCAGACTGGTTACATTTTCGGGTATGGGAGGAAATTGTAATTGGAATTCCGCTTCTCCTGATTCCGGCATCCAGAACTCTTTATCTAATGTGATTCCAACTCCTCTTCGAATGGGATAAAGCATTCCATTGTTGTCTTTCAGGAAGCTGCCCGTAGCTATTTTTATCCAATATTTAGGATGATAAAAAGCCTTTATATACACTGTTGTCACTGTATCACTCATGACAATTTTATCGACCTCAATACTGTTGGAGCTCCATGCTAGAAAAGGAGGACGCTCAATCACTCTGTCTTTGGCTTGTATGGTGCAGGTTATGCAGAATATCAAACCGATAATCCATACGAATCTTTTCATGTGAATAATGTTTTATTACACGAACAAATATAAGGATCTTTTTATAACTATCCTTGTAAAAAACTAAAAAAGAAATGATTTTTTGGTACTGGAGAAAGATACGTCCGGTACCGGGGAGAAGGGTGTTTTCCCACCGATGAACGCCCCGGTCCTCACTGATGAGGAAGGGAGCGGCACCGGGGGGAGAAATTACTGTAACCTGAATACGATAGGAATGGTATACTTGACAGAAACAGGTTGTCCTTTTTGCATTCCTGGTTCCCATTTAGGCATATTACCCACTACGCGTACGGCCTCTGCATCCAGTGACGGAGATACACTGCGTAAGACTTTGATATTCGACAAACTTCCGTCTTTACTAATAACCATCTGTATGATGACTCTGCCTTGCTCCTTACTTTTTTGAGCGATGACGGGATATTTGATGCTTCTAGCCAGATATTGGAACAGACCGGCTTGTCCTCCCGGAAATTTAGGCATTGCTTCTACCATGGTGAATACTTCATCTTCATTTTCTCCTTTTACACTGCCTCCCTCTGGAGTTGGATCATCTTTTGCAGCATAGCCCACCACCACTACTTCATCCATATCGGACT
Organism: Bacteroides sp. D2; assembly: GCF_025147085.1. Taxonomy (NCBI): domain Bacteria; kingdom Pseudomonadati; phylum Bacteroidota; class Bacteroidia; order Bacteroidales; family Bacteroidaceae; genus Bacteroides; species Bacteroides sp. D2. The sequence continues at coordinate 2,769,789 of NZ_CP102261.1, forward strand.
GCTTTACTTCTTCTGCTTTGGGAAGTTCAGGACCGGATAGTCGGAAAGCAACAGGAACTGTAAATTTCACGTTCACTGCTTCCCCTCTTTGTTTACCGGGTTTCCATTTGGGCATGGCGGCAATTACACGCATGGCTTCCTTGTCGAGATACGGATTGACACTTCGCTCCACTTTCGTATCGGCTATACTTCCGTCCTTTTTAACAGTAAAGCTTACAATCACACGTCCTTGTGCACCGATTGCATGTGCTTCAGCCGGATATCTGACGTTCTTCGATAAGTAGTCCATCAGTGCCTGTACTCCTCCCGGAAAATCCGGCATTTCTTCTACAACCTGGAAGACAACGGAATCTGGTACACTTTTGATTTGAGTTTCCGCCATTTCCTTTTCTTGCTTATCCCGTGGAAGTGTAGTTCCTTGAATATCTTCTGTAGGAAGTTCCGGAATATCCGTAGTTTCAGCTTGCATGGCAACTTCTTCTGTTGCTTGTCCCATCATTTCTTTGGCAAATTTTTCAGTGGTACGTGCTACCATTTCGATGTTACTGACAATCATTAAGATAGCAGCCAAGGGAAGAAACATCAGATATTTTGTCCTTCCTATTTCTTTCGTTCTTCGTTTATTCATCATTTTAATACGATTTTTGAGTGGTAAAACATTGAAACTATTTGATAAATTTGCTGCAGCCTTGTGATGTGCCAGTCCCAACAAATGATACTGGTATGATTTACTATCATGCCCCGTCTCTAATACACGGTGATCTGCCATGTATTCGAGGTTTCCTCTGACTTCCCGTTTCATCAGCCAGATAAATGGATTGAACCAGCAAAAGATACACATTATCTCGCTGATAAGCACGTCTACCGAATGGTATTGACGGGCGTGGGTCTCTTCATGAGTAATAATTTCACTGATTTCAGATTCCGTATGTGATTGTGGGTGTATGAATATCCAGTGGAAGAAAGAAAAAGGGCCGGTTTCTTTCTTTAATAGATGTATGCGAACTCCTTGTATCTTGCTTTTTGAGCATTGGAAGTGTAACCGGATGATGCTGCCCAGTTGTACGAAGAAACGTGTGGCTAGTAATAACATTCCGCTCCAATAGATAACTTTCGCGAGCTGCATGATAAACTCTTGCCAGTTCATTACAGGCTCTTGTAAAGGAGTAACTACTTGCTCCGGAAGGATGATGGTTGCATAAAGATCTGCCATTGCCACCATTGGTTCGTGAGCTTTTATCCATCCCTGAATATTCAGTAAAGGATAAAGCATGGAGATGGCAAAGAAACATAGCAAAGCCATCCTACGCCAATGGAAGAAGGTGTCTTTATGGAAAAACAACCGATAGAATGCATAGAACAGAGCTATCGCTACATTTATCTTTAGAAAATAAGCTAGTTCCGGAGTCATGGTGATGAATGTTTTCTATTAATTTTCTTTTCCTTTTTCAATGAGTTCGATAATATCTTTGAGATCATCGGTCGAAATTTTCTGGTCTTTGGCAAAGAAAGAAACCATTTCTTTGTAAGAGTTCTCAAAGTAGTTACGAACTACGCCACTCATAAAATGGCGTTTATATTCATTTTCGCGAATGGCAGGAGTATATTGGTAGGTATTACCCACACGTTTCGGTGTGACATATCCTTTCCGCTCGAGGTTTTTTACGATAGATGCTACTGTGGTATAAGGAGGTGCCGGTTGCGTATACTTTGCAACAATGTCTTTTACGAAACAGCATTGTAACTCCCAAATGTAGATCATTACTTCTTCTTCTTGTATAGTTAACTTTTCCATGGAGATGTTGTTTAATTACGAATACTTCGCAAATCTACGAATATTTCGTAAACGAGCAATAGCTAGTCGGTTAATAATTGTAAATGTATAAATCTTGCAAGAATATTTTAATTGCATTGTTATTCGGAAATTATTTAAGCATAAAAAAAGACCGGATGAACATTATTTTTTTCTATATAGTCACTCTTTAATAACCTTTATGCAAAAAATAGACTATCAAGGATTTTTTTATATAAAATAAATGAAATATATTTGCGGCTACAAAACATACGTTAAATACGGAAGGGTGTGTTTCAATACTTTAATCGGTTGCGAATAATTCCCCACACTTCAAACAGAACTATTAACTAACAATGCCAACCAAAGGGAAGAGGAAGGCAAACTAAAAAATGAATGATATGAAAAAAGGTTTGATTTTTGTGCTATTTGCACTTGTTTCTATCGTTTCTTATTCTCAGATGTCTTGGAATGCCAAAGTAGGAATGAACATGAGTAACATCACTGATTCTGAAATGGATATGAAGATTGGTTTTCAAGCTGGGGTAGGAATGGAATATGCATTTTCTGATATGTGGTCTATTCGTCCATCATTGATGTTTACTACTAAAGGTGCTAAAGTTAGTGAAGAAGGTGTAGACGTAACATACAATCCGATGTATTTGGAATTGCCGATTATGGCTGCTGCTAGCTTTGCTATTGCTGATAATCAGAATATCGTAGTAAAAGCAGGTCCTTATTTTGCTTATGGAATTGCTGGTAAGGCAAAATTTTCTGCTGGTGGAGAGTCTGAAAAAGTCGATCTTTTCGGTGATGGAGAGGATCAAATGGGTATGAAGAGATTTGATGCAGGTATTGGCGTAGGCGTTGCTTATGAAATTAACAAATTTTTCGTTGACCTGACTGGTGAATTTGGTTTGGCTAAATTAGGTGATGAGGGTTCTTCGAAGAACATGAACTTCTCTATTGGCGTAGGTTACAAGTTCTAAACTTATTATACTCTCTTTATAATATCTCTAAAATCCCTCGTTCTATACTCTCTTGGAACGGGGGATTTTTTTATATCCTTATTAATAAAAAGAAAAACGGCATATCCCATTGAAAGGATACACCGTTAATTCTCTCTCTTGTAATTCTTACTCATTAATCACTTATCTGCTTGGATAAGTTTGCTTTCTCTTTTAATTCTTTGTATCTCTCTATTGCATGTTTGCGACTCATCAGTATTTGCCAGCGGTATACCCAACAAGTGGTTAGGAAATAAATACCAGCTTGTAGCCATAAAGCTTTATATTCAAAAGCTACTTCACTAAGAGTGGCTCCCATATTGTTGATTTTTACAAAGCCATTAATTCCAAACGTTGAGGGGAAGATGTAGGATACATACTTCCAAAACGGAGGAATAGCTGCTCCCGGCCAGGAAATTCCTGAAATAAATAACAGGGGGACTGATGTGAATACAAAAATCAGCATACACGTTTCCCGGTTACGAATGGCAATAGAAGCTGTCATCGCAAAGAAAATACAAGCCGCAAGATAGGGGACAACGAATAATATTAATGAACTGGGTTGCCCAATTTGGTTGAGGCTAAACAATCTTGGAACTACATAAAGTACGTAGAAAGCTACCAATATATAAACCAGGAAATAACTCAATCCTTTTCCTAATACGATTCGTAACGTTCCGTTGTAGTGACGGTTAATAGGTACAAGATCCTTAAACCTGTTGTTCTCACGAGCAGTTCCTGCAGCGAGACCGATGCCGAGCAATAATGTCTGTTGGATAATCAATACCAATACAGCAGGAATCAGGAAAGCGGCGAACCCGGCAGTGGGGTTGAAGATGGAGATTTCTTCATATTCTATCGGATAAGCAGTGATTTCATCCTGACGGTCGGTCGTGTTTCCGCTACGTGCAATTTTGATATCCCTGTTCATATCCAGAGAAACGGCAGTGTTGGCAAGAAGCATCGATTTATAGTATAACAATCCGCTCATGTCGCAATAGATACTGACTTGTGTCTGTTTTCCTTTGGCAATATTGTCGCTGAAATCCGAAGGGATATAAATGATACCATACGCACGCCGGTTCTTTAGCATTTGTTTGGCTTCTTCCATATCAGCACAGTAAGAGACGATTTGAATATCGGGTGTGGCATCTACCTTACGGAGATATTCACGACTAAGAGATGAATGTGAATCGTCTACAACAACGGCAGGAACTTCACGCACTACTTCGTTGTCATAAATGAAACTATACAACAACGGATAACCTAATGGGACGAGTATGAAAAATATCAGCACCCCCTGGTCGCGGAAAGTTGTCTGAAACTCCCGCTTCCAGATATAAAACAGGTCATTGATGCCTTGGGCTATCTTGTCTTTTAATTTTATATCTTTCATTTAGGGTATATATTTATAGTAAACCAATGCTTCCTTCAGGCGATGAACCACAAAGAAGGGGAGCATCATAAATATTAATAGTGCCATATAGTTGGTCCATGAGTAAGCCATACTATATCCGTTGAGTGCTTGATCGACGTAAATCAGGAAATAATGCCGCAACGGGAATAGATTACTCAAAGCCTGTAGAACAGGGTGCATAGCCATGACCGGGAATGAAAATCCGGAAATGGAGAACGATATGACTCCCCACAGGGAGGCAAAACTTAATCCGAGTCGTAGAGTCGGCAGAGTTCCTATCATAACAATACCACAACATTGAGATGCCAGTACGAGACACAGTGTGGCGAATATCATCGGGAATATGCCGCTGTTGCAAGGAAAATGCAGAAATCCATACAGGTATACATTATAAAATATACCCATAATGAAAAAGACTATTGTGTGGGGAAGCAGTTTTCCTGCCAATGCAATGTAAATGGAGTTGTTACTCATTCGTAGCCATTCGCGGGCAGTGCGATCCTTGATTTCCACACCGATTGAATAAACGGTAACCATAAATATTAATAGCATGAGTACTCCCGGTATCAGTGTATTACATAAGTATACCGAATAATTCAGCCACGGATTATTTAGTGGGTGTGTATCAATTACGATCGGTTGCAGATAAGCCATAGCCTGATCCTCTGTCGCACCTTTGGCATACAGCATCGTCCGGGCTGCAGCTCCGGAGGTGAGTTCTCCCATCATTTTCATATCCCTGAACAATAGAGAGCCTGCAATCAGGTATGAGTAATTGGTATAGAAAGAGATCGTTGGCTGCCGTTGGCTTTGTGCCTCTGCCGATAAACCCTTGGGGAGATAGAAGAAGCCGTAGATTTTTCCCTCCTGCATGGCAATACGTGCATCTGTTACATTGCTGTAATGAGCTACAACCCCTGTCTGCGAAAAAGCATCCAGATTGCGGACAATATTACGGGAAGTAGACGAATCATCCATGTCCACCACTCCCGCAGGAAGATCCTTGGGAAGCCCCGAATCCATTAAAGTGGTGAAGAATATATAACAAAACAGCGGGGCAATGACCATACAGAAGAGATAGAGCGGGCGTGATACCAATCGCCGGCACTCTCTTTGCATAACCTGCCACAAAGCTATATATTTCTTTTCTCTCTCTTTCATGGTTACTTGTCAATGATAACAGACATACCCGGACGGAGATTTTCCACTTTCTCTACCGGAGAAGCTTTCACCTCGAATGTTTTCAGATCAAATTGTCCGGTCGTTTTGGTTGCTTTCCAGGCAGCATAAGTGCCTAAGTCTTTCAGATAATATACTTTGAGCTGGATCTTTTTATTATCCAGAGCAGGAATGATAGCTTCGAACTCCGACCCCATCGTCAGGTTCTTGAGCAAATCTTCGCGTACATTGAATGTTACCCACATATCGTTGAGTTCAGCAATATTCATGATAGGAGCACCGGTACCAACCAATTCGCCTACCTTCGGGAATATTTCAGAAACTTCCCCGGCAGCCGGAGCAATGAGATAAGTCTCCTTAATATACGATTCAACTTCGGCAACAGCTCCTTTCGCCCGGTTTACCAAAGCTTCCGCAGCCATCTTATCTTCACGTTCCGCTCCATTCTTCGCCATGGTATATTGTGCTTTGGCAGCTTTCTCTGTTGCAATACTTGCGTCCCGTTGCGCAGTCACTTCATCCAGCTTCTGTGCAGGCATCACTCCCTGTTCGTAGAGATTCTTGATGCGTTGATATGATTTCTCGGCAATGGTAACGCCTGCCTGGGCTTTTTGCCACATTTCGTATGCCGCCTGGATTTGTTCCTCACGCGCGCCTTTGATTGCTTTTGCGTTTTGTGCCTGTGCGGCAGCTTCAGCAGCACGTGCCTGTTCCATTTTTGCTACCACGTCAGGAGCTTCCAAAATGGCCAGCGTATCCCCGGCATTGACACTTTGGCCTTCTTTCACGCGAAATTCCAGTATACGTCCCGGAACTTTACTTGAAACGCGATATTCGGTAACTTCAGCCTGTCCCTGTATAATTTCAGGACCCTTGCGGAGCATGAAGAAACCGACGACTGCAACGATTGCAATAACTCCCAACAGAGTAAGGAATGCAAGAAGCATATTGCTGTTTTGTGATTTTATAGGTGCCATATGATTTATGAATTATGATTTATGGATTGTGATTTATAGATTGTGAGTTGGTTAGAGATTGGGTTGTTTCTGATTGGGTTCTTAACTTTATTTTTCCGAATCTTATTTATTTCAGCGTTCCCAAAGACTTCTTCAGATAGATTTCCGTTAGCTTCACATCTATTTGCGCGTCAATCTTTTCTGAATGAGCAGACAACCATGCTGTTTGTGCTTCAAGAACATTGCTGGTGGCAATCACTCCTTCTTTAAAACCAAGTGTTGCATAGCGTAGATTTTCTTCCGCTTTTTCCATGTTTTTAGAAGACATTACCAGTTTCTTACCAGCTTCTTTTACCTTGAATGCAGCCTGATTGACCTGCAACTCTATTTTTTCACGAGCATCCTGAAGTTGGTACTGTGCAATACGAGCTTCGGCTTTTGCCGCTCTGGTTTTATAAATACCTTCTCCCCAGTGCCATATAGGTATCTGTACCATAACTCCCACATTCCACATACCTTTGAACTTGTTTTCAAAGCTGTTGAAAACTGAGGGATTGGTTACCATATAATTCCCCATCAATGCGATGGATGGAAGATGCTCCGCACGGGTTACATTTACTTTCTGTTTATAAATCTGCGTTGCCAATTCGAGGCTACGTATCTCCGGACGATTCTCATAAGCGGTGGATAGATCGAAATGAGGGTCCGTTGTCAGTAATGGAATGTCTTCCATATTTTCGTCTGCCAGTGTGATGGGAGAACTAAGATCAATACCACATAGTTGACACAGCAACATTCGCGCAAGACTCAATCCGTCTTCCACTTTAGTCAGTGTCATTTCGGCTTCATTTACCTTGACGCGTACAGACAAACCATCCGCTTTGGTGGCTACTCCTTCATTAATCATTTTCTCTACATCGCTGTCCAGCTGTTGCAGAAGCTTTAGATAACCTTCCGCCAACTTCTTCTTATTAACCAGTGAAATGACTTGCCAATAGGCTTGGTCCGTACTCATGATTACTTCCTGCATACCGCCGTGATGTTGTTCTTGAGCCAACTCTTCGGCATACTTTGTTATTTTGTTGTACGCCCGGATTTTCCCGCCCATGTATAAAGGTTGTGTCAATGTAATGGCACCTGCATAGACATTTCGGGTGTCTGTACGGAGTGCATCCACTAAAGAGTTTCCCGCTTGATCGAGGGCGGGCAGCACCGCTCCTAATTTTCCACTTAAGGAAGAAATAAGTGGTGCCAAGTCAGGATGTGCTGTTGCAATCTCGGTTGCAGCTTGTTGGATGGGGCCAGCCAGATTCGTTCCTAACCCTGAAAGCGCGGCTTTCTGGTCATTGTTTAATAATGAAAACTCTTTCTGGTTCCTCATGTAAGCTCCCGTTGCCGAGAAATTAGGCAAATAATTTGTAAATGCAGCTTTCCGTTGATAATGAGCCGCACTTATTTTTTCATTGCTTATCAACAAATCTTTGTTGTTGGCAAGAGCTAATGCGCGGCAACTATCCAGACTTAGAAAGCTCTGCGCTTTTACTGTAAAAGTGAAACTTAACAGAAATGTCAGAAGAAAAACTTTTTTCATCGCATCTTGCATATTAATAAGGTGGTACTTCTATTTTAAATAACCCTGTTCTTATGCAATTTGTTTATTAAAGTAGTCTGTTTTTTTGTACTTGTTTACTTAAATAATAATTGCATAAACAACGATGCAAATGTATGTGCTTTCTGTGAGAACTCAAAACGAATTAGCTTTTTTTAGAAATATAGTGGGGATGGATTCTGTTGAAAAGAAAGAAGGCTATTCCTCATGGCGAGGAACAGCCTTTCTTGATATATAAAGTAAGGGGATTTTAATTACAGAGCACCTACTTCTTTCAAAGCAGCGTTAGTTCCGTGAACAGCTTTTGCGCTAGCTGCGAACTTAGCTTTTTCGTCTTCGTTCAGGTTCAGTTCAACGATCTTTTCGATACCGTTCTTGCCAAGGATTACAGGAACACCGATGCAAAGATCTGATTCGCCGTATTCACCTTCCAATAATACAGAACAAGGAACCATCTTCTTTTGGTCGTGAAGGATAGATTCAACTACGAATGCTCCTGCTGCACCCGGTGCATACCATGCAGAAGTACCCAGCAATTTAGTCAGCGTAGCACCACCTACCATAGTAGCAGCAGCAACTTCTTCAAGCTTTTCTGCAGAGATGAAATTAGCTACAGGCATACCTTTGTAAGTAGCGAAACGAGTCAAAGGAATCATAGTAGTATCACCGTGACCACCGATAACCATACCTTCTACTTCGTTAGCGTTGCAACCGATAGCTTGAGACAAGAAATATTTGAAACGAGAGCTATCCAAAGCACCACCCATACCGATCACACGGTTTTTCGGCAAGCCCAAAGCTTTCAATGCCAAATAAGTCATTGTATCCATCGGGTTAGAGATAACAACGATGATAGCGTTAGGAGAATATTTCAACAGGTTTTCTGCTACCGATTTAACGATACCAGCGTTCACACCAATCAATTCTTCACGAGTCATACCCGGTTTACGAGGAATACCTGAAGTAATCACAACAACGTCAGAGTTAGCAGTTTGAGCATAGTCGTTCGTGCAGCCTACCAATGTAGTGTCGAAACCCAACAATTGAGCTGTCTGCATCATATCCATTGCTTTACCTTCTGAAACGCCTTCTTTAACGTCCAGCATTACTACTTCGTCTGCTACTTCATTAAAAGCAAGTACATTTGCACATGTAGCACCTACGTTACCTGCGCCTACTACGGTTACTTTTGACATAATACTATATATTTAAAAAGTTGATAATTTGTTTTATCTTTTAGCGCGACAAAATTACAACGATAATCCTAATTAAAGAAATTTTTCCGTAATAATTTTAGTTAAAGGTCGAAGTTCCCGATAATATATAGGTATGATAAAAAGTTTGAGTGGAAGAAGCTGTTTTTTGCATGGTTATATACAGAATGTAGCTGCGTAAGAATGTACTATTATGGCAAATGATTCATTCAGCTATTTTTTTATAATTGCTTGCCTATTCGGAGTTACTTCGTTAGTTACTGTTACTTCGTTCCACTATAGTGTTCCGCAAGAATAACTATAGTGTCCCTTACGGATAACTATAGTGGAACGCAAGAGTAACTATAGTAGAACGAAGTAATAATAAGCAATGAGATTAATAATATTAGGCAGAGAAAGAAATAACGATAGTATCTTGATGGAGAATTTTTGGCAATACCTTTCAACCGTATGCTTGATTCATTTTTGTGTGGAAAAATAAGATGCCAGTTAAAGTGACGGGAAACCTGGCAAGTTTTTTAAATAATGAACGAATAAAGTCCGAAAGCTTATTATCTTTGTGCCAATCTGTTAATTGAAAGTTTAATGAACTGCTGAAAATATCGAAAATATCAAAATGAAGTTCTGGGAATCAAATCATCAATCTGTTCAGGAAGGGGATATGCAATTTATTGCACTTTACAAATTCTACTATCAAGATTTGTATGCTTATGGAGTGAGTTTGGGGTTCAATACCGAAGATGTGAAAGATGCAATTCAAGAAGTATATCTAAAATTGTATTTCAATGAGCGCCTGTGTATTGATGAGAAGAAAATAAAATTTTATTTGTTGCGTTCGGTTAGGAATCAGCTGATTGATTGGGAGCGTACAAAGAAAGATACATCTTCTATAGAAGAAGAGGAAAGGAGTTTTAAATTATCCGTATCCGTTGAAGAAAGCTTTATTTCTGATGAAGAAGACTTATTACTGAAAAAAAGGGTGAATAGAATTCTTGATTTGCTGACAGATCATCAGCGGGAAATAGTCTATTTACATTTTATAGAGGAAATGCCTTATGAAGAGATTGCGGTAATGCTGGATATGAAAATTCAAACGGTGCGCGGACAAGTCTTTAAAGCGATGGAGAAATTAAGAAAACTGGATTCAAAAGATTATTTTCTGTTTTTTCTTATCTTATACCTGCATGGCGTTTCTGACTTTAAATAATTGAAAAAGAGTATTGTATACGGAAGGCGGGGAGCGTAAACCTATACCTCTCTGCTTTTTTATTTATTTTTTCCTTGAAAAAAGGAGATGAAAGGCATACGAATCTCGTATATATAGTAAACAGGTCTTTAATTGAAATAAATAATGAAAGAATATTCATCATATACTACAGCTGATTTTTTGAACGATGATTTATTTCTTTTCTGGTATTATTCCGGAGAAGGAGATTATTATCGAAAAATCATTGCCGATTGTCCCGATCGTGAGCCGTATTTAAAAGAAGCGATGGAGAGACTGGCGGCGTTAAAGTGGGAAAAGCCGGTTTTACCCCCAAAAGAAGTGGATAATGCTTGTTTGAAACTGGAACAAGCCATTCAAAATCGGAAAATGTCTCAACGTAAATATCGATTGTATAAGATGAGATGGTGGAGCGCTTCAGTTGCGGCAGCTATTCTTATCCTGTTTGTTTCGGTAGAGGTTATTTGGAAAAGTGCTCCGGCAATTGATTATCTAGCTTTGTTGCAAGTGAATGACTCTGTGTTTATGAGTGGTAAAACGCAGCTTTTTGTTGACGATCAGTTGAAAGAAACTTTTGAAGGTAATCTGGATTTGGCTTACGATCAAATGGCGACAGATGCTGGTGAAGGGGAATTTAATAAATTAGTTGTTTCGTATGGCAAACGTGCCCGTGTCACTCTTTGCGATGGTACGAAAATATGGGCGAATGCAGGAACGGTGCTTCTATATCCAACACATTTTGAGGATAAGAAGCGTGAAATATATGTAGATGGAGAAATATATATTGACGTGACTCCTAATCCGGAGAAACCTTTTATTATTAAGACGTCGGATATGGGAGTAAAAGTGTTGGGGACTTCTTTCAATGTTTCGGCTTATCGGGAAGATGTAGAGAAAAGTGTTGTGCTGGTTACAGGTAAAGTGGAGGTAACAGCATCTAATGGAGAATCTGTACGTATTTTACCCAATGACCGGTTCAGGCAATCCACTGATAAATATGTGGTAGATAAAGTGAATGTGGAGGATTATGTGTCGTGGAAGGAGGGACGATTATCGTTTAAAAACACAGAGCTTGGCGGAATACTCAAACAACTGTCCAGATACTATAACGTAAGAATTGATTATGATAAACAACAACAAATCACTTGTAGCGGAAAACTGAATTTGGACGATACGATCGAACAGATATTGAATACTATCACAGAAACGGCTCCTGTGGTAATAAGTAAGGAAAACAATGTTTATAAAGTAACAATAAAGAAAAAATAGCCTATGATTAATATGTGAAAAACCATACTCTAATTTATCCTTTTGAGAGGGAAAGGATACCAGCCAGTTTTATTCGTAATAGAATAGCCTTAAAATATTGAAGTATAATTTTAATTCTTAAACAGATGAATGAAAAACATCAAAAAAAGAATCACACTTGCCTAAGTGTGAGAAGGCCCTTTATATGCTTTTTTCTAGCATTGGGTGTGTTTCTGCTATCCGCTTTTCCTACTGAATTGTATGCCCAGAAGAAAACAATTACTTTGGACTATAAAGAGTTGGGACTAATGGAACTTTTTAAGAAGATAGAAGAAAAGAGTGATTATGTCTTTTTCTACTATGACGTATTGATAGATAAGGATGTGAAGGTTCCTGCACGTTTCAAAAACATGACAGTAGAGCAAATTCTGGATAAAGTTTTTGCTAACATGGAGCTTACCTATAGCATTAATAAAAAACAGATAACTATTAAAAAGAAAGTATTGCAGGAAAAAACGAAGAAAGAAGGTCAAAGCTCTATTGTAAAAGGAGTGGTATTCGACCAGTCTCGTGAACCGTTGCCCGGAGTTAGTATTGTAGTGCAAGGTACTAATATCGGGACCGTCAGTGATCTTAATGGAGCTTATTCCATTCATGTGCCTTCGGATGATTCGAAGATTATTTTCTCCTATATAGGTTTCGCTCCTGTGACTTATTCGGCAAAAGAAATGAATAAGCTGTCAGAAGTGGTGTTGGTTGAAGATACAAAAACAATTGATGAAGTGGTTGTGGTAGGATATACGACCCGTACACGTGAGAAATTAATCAGTTCCGTCTCGACTATAAACAATCAGGAACTAGTTAAGTCTACAGTCCCCAATCTGGAGAATGCGTTGACAGGGCGTGTGTCCGGAGTCTTTTCCCGTCAGACTAGTGCTGAACCGGGTTCAGATGGTGCCGATTTGAAAATTCGCGGTTTTGGTTCTGCTTTGGTGGTAGTAGATGGTATTCCGGGAAGAAATTACAGTGATATCGATCCTTCCGAAATTGAGTCCGTTTCCGTATTGAAAGATGCATCGGCTGCCGCTGTTTATGGGATGCAGGGAGCAAATGGAGTTATTCTTGTAACGACTAAAAGAGGAGGAAAAAACAAACCGACGACATTGGATATCAATACGCGCTTCGGATTGCAAATGCCTCATAACTATCCACAGCCTGCATCAACCCCGCTGTGGCAGACATTAGTTGGTGAATATTATGCTAATATGAAATTGATTAATGATAAGAACGCGGTAATTACTCCCGCTGATATGGCTACACGTGACTATGCTTATAATACCAATTGGTATGAGGAAATGATAAAGAACGCTCCCATCACCCAGTCCAATATCAATATTTCGGGAGGCACAGATAAAGTCAGTTATTTTATTTCAGCCGGCTATTTATATCAGGGAGGTATTTGGTCAACAAATTTTACTGATAAGAATCGTTTCAATTTCCGTAGTAATTTGGATGCGGATATACTGAAAAACTTGAAGTTATCTGTCGGAGTGGGAGCTGTCATTAACAGTCTGAATTATCCGAGATCCGCTTCGTATGAGATAGCCCGCAAAATGAAAGATATGGCTCCGAATATTCCGGTAAAGTGGCCGGGGCATGACGACTATTATGCTTTTGGTGGGGAAGGTACGGTGAATCCGATGGCATTGGCGGATAAAGAGGCATCCGGATATTCCAAGAAAATAGCCAAGAATCTGAATGTGGATTTTTCTTTAGAGTATAAGGTTCCCTTTGTAGAGGGGCTTTCTTTGAAGGCTACGATGGGATATACGCAATCTGATTCGTGGAATAAGAACTGGAATATGAATATCGTTTATATGGGCTATCGGGAGGATGCGCAGGAATATTATGAGAGTGCTTCCGCCTCTAATGCCAATAAAGCAAGTTTGAGTTTGGAAGATGGTTTTTCCTATAATATAACCGGACAAGGTTTTATCAATTATATCCGTTCGTTCGGGAATCATAATATAAACAGCGGACTGGTCTTTGAATTTTCGGATGCGGAAAACCGTTCTACTGTTACGTCTCGTGGAGAATTTCCTTCTACTGTGTTGGATATGATGGCGGGTGGAATTGCCAATAAACAAGTGACAAATAGTGAAGTTTTCCGTAAATACAGGACGGCTTCTTTCATCGGTCGTTTCTCTTATGATTACCGTTCCAAGTATTTTGTCGATTTCAACTTTCGATATGATGGTGCCCAGTATTTTGCCGATAAGTGGGGTTTCTTTCCCTCTGCCTCTGTAGGATGGATGCTGACAAACGAAGAGTTTATGAACCCGTTGAAGAAAGTCTTGAATGAGTTTAAAATTCGTGCCTCCTGGGGAGAATTGGGTGACTTGTCGGCTGCCAGTCAATATTATGCTAATAATGAGCAATACTATTTTCAAAGCGGCTATCAATATCCGGGTACTCCGATGAATTTTGGTGACCGCACCATTTATGGATTAAATCCCACCTTGAATCCTAATCCGGATTTTACATGGGCTACCTCGTCAATGATAAATGCGGGTGTTGATTTTAAGTTGTGGAATGGCTTGCTTAGCGGATCGGCAGATGTGTTCTATCGTCAGCGTAAGGGACTTCCGGCACAAAAGGCCAATGATAATGCAGGAGCATTGGCTACTTGGTATAACTTAGACCATGACAACACCCGCGGTTTTGAGTTCTCATTGAATCATCAATATAAAATAGGAGAAGTCAACTATTTTGTCGGAGGAAACATGTCGTGGTCCAGAACCCGGAAAGGGAACATTGAGCACGGAAGATTTACAAGCGGTTATGACGAATGGAAATGGAACACTGAAGGACATTGGAATAACGTACGTTGGGGATATAACTGTATTGGACGTTATCAGTCGTATGGAGAAATAGCCAATGCACCCATGCATAATAATTCGAATAATAACAGTGCCATATTGCCGGGTGACTTAAAGTATGAAGACTGGAATGGCGATGGCTATATTGACAATTATGATCAACGTCCTATCGGAAGAAATGCTTATCCGGAGTTGGTATATGGTATTAATCTGGGACTTTCCTGGAAGGGAGTTGATTTCTCCATGTTCTGGCAGGGAGGGGCATTGTCGGACTTCCAGATCGGTGCCTTCGATATGGATGCTTTCCAGGAAGGAGCTACTAACTTGAACACTTGGGAATATTTTGGCGATCGTTGGCATCGTGCCGATTATACTGATCCGAATTCTGAATGGATACCCGGGTATTTTCCTGCGGTCCGGGATTTTACATCAGTAACGATCAATCGTCTAAGTTCTAATTTTTGGATGTGGAATGGAAGTTACATCCGTCTGAAAAATGTGGAATTGGGATATACTTTGCCACAACGAATTACCCAGAAGGCTAATATCAAACAGTTGAGGATTTATGCGAATCTTTATAACTGCCTGACCTTCTCCTCACAGAAATTCTTTGATCCGGAACAGCTTGAAAGTCAGTATTCGTTTGCCAGCTATCCGCAAATCATGTCATTTAATGTAGGTATAAATCTTAAATTCTAACAGGTTATGAAAGTAAAATCTATCATATATATGGTATTGGCATTGAGCTTGTGCTGTGGATGTAGCGATTGGCTTACTGTCGATTCGAAAACCATTCTTAGTGAAGAGGACATTGCCAAATATCCCGAACTGGCAGAAGCACAGTTCTTATCCAATTATGCGGAATTACGTAAATCAATTCATTGTATCGGTGACGGAGCAATGTCGTATAGGCAACATCATCTGGATGCTTTTACCGATGATGGAGCGAGCAATATTACCTACGAGAATGGGGTCATGAGAAATAACACTCCGGGTACTGTTTTTGGAGGAGTCTTTTCTCAAAGCAAAGGTGAAATATTTGAGGCGGTATGGAATTATAAGACAATCAATATTGTTAATAAGTTTATCGCCACTTATAAGAATTCGGATAATGAAGGGGTGTTGAGTACAGTCGGTGAGGCTTATTTTATTCGTGCTTATCTGTATTTTGAGATGGTGAAACGATATGGGGGCGTGCCTTTGTATTCAAGTCCGTTGGATGATGTAAGCTCCATCAACAATCGTTCTACAGAGGAAAAATCCTGGGATTATATAAAAGATAACTTGGACTCGGCTCTTGTATTGCTTCCGAAAGTACAGCGTATTGCATCAGAAGATCGTGACCGTGCCAATCGGTATACAGCTTTGGCGTTGAAGTCGAGGGCTATGTTGTATGCGGGGACTATTGCTAAGTATGGAAAAGTTTCAAATAATAGTTTCCAGGGAATCCGCAAAGAAATGGCGAAAACATATTTATTGGAAGCGGCAAAAGCAGCAAAGGAAATCGTTGATGATGGTAAGTATGCGCTCTCTACTGAATTTGGCGATTTGTTTAATGGAAAAGATGAAAATAATAATGAGATAATTTTCCGTTTTGCTAACGTTGCCAAGACAGGAGTAGCTGTATATGAAGATTACTGGTACCAATCTTATCGTATCAAACGGTCTAGTTATTGTGCCTTTATGGTTCCTCCTTTAGATGTTGTCGAACAATTTGAAACATTAGACGGCAAGATTCAGCCATTGGATTATGCCGCTTCAAAGAATAATCCCGAAGATTTTTTTGCAAACCGTGATAAACGTCTGGATGCCACTGTTATTTATCCGGGAGGAGAGTTCTTGGGAGAACGTTTCTCTATTTACCGGAAAACACTCGTAAAAAGGACAGATGGAACTACTGAAGAATATTCTTATGAAAAATCTGAAGATTGGATGGGAGCGGGGAAAGTGCCCGGTCACGAAAAATACATGAAAAGTGGAGCAGATGGTATCTTCTTGAACCTTTCCGCCGCAGGAACTACTAACTGGGGATTTTTTCTGAAAAAAACACTGTATGGAGTGAAGAGGTTGGATGATTATCTTATACAAGAAAACGATCAGGATGCTGTCGTTATTCGGTATGGCGAGGTTATTTTAAATTTGGCTGAAGCTGCCGTTGAGCTTTCAACCTATGGAGTGAATGACTATTTAGCGGTTGCCCAAGTCGCTTTTGACCTATTGCGTAGTATACATGGAGGATTGCCTGCCAAAACGATGGACTTGGAGGTTGTACGGCATGAACGCCGGATAGACTTGATGTATGAAGGATTCCGTTATTGGGACTTGAAGCGTTGGCGCATTGGGGAAGAAAAGATGCACAATAAAACGTTGAAGGCTCTCTATCCCATTCTTCATATCGATGAAACAACTTCTCCTGCCTCCGTTTATTATACGTTGGAGAAAGTAGAAGCACCGGATTTGGCTACGAGAGTGAAATGGTTCGAGGAAAGAGACTATTATTGTCCGCTTCCTTTAAGCAAAAGCCCGGGTATCGTGCAGAATGACGGTTGGAATTGATAACCCTAAAAGAAAAGAATATGAATAGAGCTAGATTATATATAAATATCAAACTGTTACTTTTAGCAGTGTTAACACTGAATCTGTCAGGGTGTGAACTTGACGAACGTGTGGACGATTTGACCGGTGGCTACGAAGGCGCTTTTATTGACAGGCTGACCGGTGAAAAGGTGGCTACCGAATATTATGGAGCTAAATTAAAGTTACTTGATCTGGAGTATGGAAATGTAGCGGTTCCCTTGGAGTATAACACACTTCCTGAAGGAACATATCGCAATACCAAAGTATATCCTTCCCGCTATAAAGTATGGGCGAACGGACCGTTCTTTGAGTTGGATACCATTTATGGTGATATTCGTAGTTTTAAGAAAATGGACTTGATTGTTACCCCTAATGTAACATTGAAAATCAAGAAGGTGGAAGTGTTGTACGGCATTACAGCGAACGTCACTTTTACTTATCAGGTAAATGACGAACGCTCCAAGAATCAGGAAATAGGATTGGTATATGGCAAAGAGCAATATCCCGGACAACGTACGGCTATGAATGAAAGCGAAAGCGGTTCACATACTTACAAACGAATAAAGAAGAATTTGGCAGAATTGTCGGGAGAATTTACGGAGACTCTGTTCTTAAACCCTAACAGCACATATTATCTAAGAGCTTTGGGACGTACGGAATCAGCAGGAGATTACTGGAATTATTCAGAACAGACTGTGATTAATACGACAGATATTGATTTGTCTTCCTTACCGATTGAAGCCGCTGTCGGAGTAAGTAGTGCCACTTCTGCTGTTTTGCAGTGGGCATTTCCTCCCGTTGTTGACGAGATAAAGGTTTCTTATACGGATCGGGATGGTGAAGAGGTGATGGATAAATTTAAACCTACGGATTATTCATACGTTGCCAATTTACCTCATAATCAAAAGAGTACAATCAAAGTACAACTTCTGGCGAAAGGAGTTGCCGGTCCGGAACAAACGATTGAAGTACAGACTAAATCTTTGACGGATAAATATGTACCTGCCTCAAACACTCGTCCGGAAAATGTTCCTTTCTACAATGATTCGGAATTTAAAAAATCATTATCAGGTGAATGGGCATTGATATATGGTCCTACAATCGGCGAAGACTGGTCCACTACCGATTTACGTTTTGAATATTTCGATTGGTGGGACACATGGTTGATAGGATTTGCCGACCGTATGCCTGCTTGCCAGGATATAGAGAATTTTAAATCACTGACGATTCAGGGAGAAATACAAACGTTGGTTGATATTTTACCTTTTGTTAATCTGGAAACACTTTCTATCATAAAGGGTAAAGGCTTCTCGGTGGATAAAACGATTAATCCGAAAGTGGACCTGACAGTTCTGAAGAAACTGAAGAAACTTAACACTGTTATTATAGGACCGGATGTGCCGCTTACTAAAAAGAATTTTGATGATGCGGGACTTACACATCTGACGATTACCAACTAGGTCGGTAATCACACTACTCCCTTTGACAAGCGAATGTGTCTAGTGGGTAACATCGGATACATTCGTTTTTTAAAAGAAATATATAAATGAAAATATAAATAGTATGTGTAAGATTAAATGTTTATTTCTACTGATGTTGATCGTATGGTGTTCTTCCTGCAAAGAAAGTACAGAAGATGAAAAAGCGATGCAACAGATGGTGGAACGTTTATTTCCGGAGTATGCTTCCCAATTTAGTTTTGAACAATCAGAAAAGATTGATAAAGATTGGTATGAAATAGAAGCGCAAGGAGGAACAGTACGAATACGGGGAAATAACGCAAATTCGATGGCTGTAGGGCTGAACTATTATCTGAATCATTACTGTCTTACCTCTGTTTCCTGGTATGTGAACGATACGGTGGAGATGCCGGAAGTATTACCCATGCCACCGGCAAAAATAACTTCGACTGCCCGTTGCAAGAACCGATTCTTTCTTAATTACTGTACCTTCGGTTATACAATGCCATGGTGGACATGGAAGGATTGGGAACGGTTGATAGACTGGATGGCTTTAAATGGAATCAATATGCCTTTAGCAATCACCGGACAAGAATCTGTCTGGTATCGCGTATGGACGAAATTAGGATTGACGGATGAGGAAATACGGAACTATTTCACAGGGCCTGCTCACTTGCCTTGGCATCGTATGTCTAACCTGGATTATTGGCAGGGGCCTCTGCCTAAAGAATGGCTGGATACACAAGAAGCATTGCAGAAACAAATCGTAGCCCGTGAACGTCAATTTAATATGCGCCCCATACTTCCTGCATTTGCCGGACATGTACCGTCGGAACTTAAAAGAATCTATCCGGAAGCTAAGATTAGCCGGATGAGCTCTTGGGGAGGTTTCGAGGATAAATACAGAAGCCACTTTCTGGATCCGCTTGACCCATTGTTTGCAACCATACAGAAAGAGTTTCTGGAAGAACAAACTAAGTTGTTCGGAACAGACCATATTTATGGGGCAGATCCTTTTAATGAAGTAGCCCCTCCAAGTTGGGAACCGGAATTTTTAGCCAATTGCTCGAAGCATATTTATCAATCGATGACGCATGTCGATCCGGATGCTACTTGGTTACAAATGACATGGTTATTCTATATTGACCGACATTTATGGACAAACGAACGGGTAGAAGCTTTCTTGAAAGCAGTCCCTCAAGATAAACTGTTGCTACTGGACTATTATTGTGAGAATACTGAAGTCTGGAAGCAGACAGATCGGTATTTCGGGCAACCATATTTATGGTGCTATTTAGGAAATTTCGGAGGAAATACAATGCTTGCCGGAAACACCAAAGAAGTGGGGAAACGAATCGAAAATGTATATACCAATGGTGGAGAAAACTTTTCGGGACTGGGTTCTACTTTGGAGGGGTTTGATGTAAATCCTTTCATGTATGAATATGTTTTCAGTAAAGCATGGGATTGTAATCTGCCGGACTCTGTATGGATAGAACAACTGGCAGACAGGCGAATTGGCTTGAGAAACCAACAAATGCGTCGGGCATGGAAATTGCTTTATGACAGTATTTATACAGCACCAGCTGCTTTGGGACAGGGGACATTGATGAATGCGCGTCCTTGTTTAAAAGGAAATGGCAATTGGACGACTACGTCTACGGTAGCGTATTCCAATGAAACTTTGTTTGAGGTATGGGAGATGTTGTTGAAAGCCGGAGAACATCGACATTCTGCTTATGAATATGATGTTGTTAATATAGGAAGGCAAGTGCTGGGGAATTATTTCGGGAAGCTTCGCGATGAATTTGCGGAAGCTTATTCCCGGAAGCAATTACCGCTATTAAAACAAAAAGGAGCTGAAATGAAACAACTACTGCGTGATGTTGATACTTTATTAAGTACACAATCTTCTTTTTTACTGGGAAAATGGATTGAAGATGCCCGTTCATTAGGTACAGACGGAGCCTCTAAAAATTATTACGAAGAAAATGCCCGTACTATCGTTTCAACCTGGGGAGATAAAGATCAAAGTTTAAACGATTATGCAAATCGTACTTGGGGAGGTTTGGTATCGGGATATTATGCGCCTCGTTGGGAAATGTTTATAGATGAAGTTATTCGCTCTGTTTCTAACAAGCAGCCGTTTAATGCTGATGCTTTTCATCAAAGAGTGACGCAGTTTGAAATTGACTGGGTCAAGTCACATGAACGTTATCCTTCCGAACCGGTTGGTAATGCTGTTGAGATTGCTACTTTATTGATGAATAAATACAAGGATTCAATTTTAAAAGAAAAACACAATGAGAATAATTAGTTATATTTCAAGTATAATCATCACTTTTTCTGCATTGGCTATTATGAGCGGATGCAAAGATTCGGAAGTTGTTGATGACGGCTTTCGTACAACAATGGCTAAAGCCTCTGATGTGAAATTAAATAAAGTTGCCTATTGGCCGGGAGATCCTGTAAATTGCTCTTTTACCTTGAAAAATGAAACGAACTATCCGATGGATATTCGTGAAGTAAAAGTGGTGATTCAGAACTTGGATGATGGAGGGTGTGTATTGATAGAAAAGTCTGTTGCTTCCCATATTCAAATAGAACCGGGACAATCTGTTCCTGTGGATGCCGGGACACTGTATACCCTTCCAGCTGCATTAAAGCCTTCTTCCTTTTGTGCTGTCAAGTTCCTGTTAGATTTTGAAGATGGGATAACCACTACAATTGACGGAACATATTTCAGAGCTGTCAACGAGCAGTCGCTGTTGACTTACGATATTCAAAAGTTAGATTATCAGGGACTTCCTGTTTATCGTCAGATAGGAGATATGAGTGCCGGGTTCGGTGTATTAAAAACGATAGTTGCTTTCGATCAGGGAATAGCTGCCACCATGGAGGAGGCTCCGCAGGGTGGTACTTATCCGGTTGCGCCTACTCCGGAGTTTTTGCAACGTTCCGTTCGCAAAACTGTTGAGCTTTACAATTCGGAGATCGGAGCTGCCACAAAGATAAAGAGAGTGGTGGTTGGAACGGGGATCGCATCTGTTTCTTACTTTGCAACAATGATGGGGGCAGCCTATTTACCTATTCATTATCTGGTATCGGCTAATTCTGCTTCCGAAGTACAAGCTATACTCGATTATTCCAATCAAAATGGATATGCCTCTTATGCCACATTGGGTTATGACGGTTCTATGCCTGGAGTGGGAGTTGCCTGGATAAAATTATTGGATTTGCCGGAAGAATATAAGCAATTTATAAAAGACCATCAGGTGGAAGAAGTTTATATTTATGGAGTAGGTCAGGAAGGACATGGAGAGTCTTATTCCCGAAGGGTTTTGACGCAGAATACAATTACCGATGAATATGCGCCTGGTGCTTTATATATATTGTATACTAACTTTGGTTCGGATGCTGATATTGACGCACTGAAACATCGGTTGTATGACTATAATCAGTTAAAATTGGGTGAAGGACAGTATATCTCTGATTGGGAAAGTGGAATTGTCGATGATCAGATAGCCAATATATCCGGCTCTGCGCAAGCAATGACAAATGTGAAAGCTTATACGATTGAAACTGATGATATGATGGCTTTGTACAATATATCTTCTTTCCTGACGCTTCAATATATAAAAAAGAATCAGAGCAAGTTGCAGGCACCTTTTGTGAATGGAGTTATTTTTAACGAGTATCTTACTAATCACCCTCAATATGAAGCGTTTGTTGGATATGTACCTTTATTATATTGGCAATTTAATTCGGCGGCTTCTACAGTAGAACGTATTGATGGTTATCTGAAGCCAGCTATTGCCGGGTATTTTCCTGATGTTGTCGATCATCTGTATGAGGGATCTTTCTATCTGAATTCTAATATGAGACGCTATGAGTTTTATGACGAGCTGATAGCAAGAGGTGTCACTTCGGAGAATATTAGAATTAGGCAGAGTGTAGATAAATGGAATCCGGAAGATGATGGAGAAACGGAAGAGTATTTGGGACGCATTAATCATAAAATAGGTTCGGCTGAAGAATTTGCTTATGATATAATTGAACGTATTGGAGTGCAGAAGTATCGGAATACGGTTAAGTCGATGGAGTACCTGACATTGGAGGAGCTTCGTACTATTTGTGCACAGGTTGGAAATATGAGATTAGTAGAACATTGATATAACATCGGATTTAAGATTTAAACTAACGAAATGAATATAAAACAATTGATGGTAACTTTCTTCATTGCATTATTGGCAGGAGGAGAGATTGGAGCTCGTGTGCTGACGGATAAATTCGTTTATTCACAAGGGGAGAAGGTTGTGTTTACTTTTGATGGGAAGTCAGAAGGTAAAACGATTATACTGAAATATCTCTCCAAGAAAGGAGAACCGGTTCTTGCGGAGATTGGTGGAGAACCATTTGTTTGGGAAGTTCCTTCAGAATTTACGCCTGCAGCCGTAGGTGTTTATCAAAAAGAGGAGGGACAGTTGACATATTCTTCTTATTTTAGGGTGGTAACTCCCGGAATGTTGACTACCTATCAAATCGCTAAAGAGGAATATAAAGGTTTGAATGTGTTTATGCTCGATGGTGGGATGAGTGCGGAATATGCTGTCCAAAAATCTTTAGCTAATCTGACGGCAGGTGTGAGCCATACATGGCAGATTGGTCCGGGAGGAGGTCCCAAACCGGTATGGGGGACACCTGATTTCCTTCAACAATCCGTTCAGCATACAGTAGATTTATATAATGAGTATTTGGGTAAGTCGAAGAAACTTAAAACTGTGATAATAGCTACGGGAGTACCGACGGTACCTTATCTTTCTGCAGCTATGGAGGCTCCCGTATTGCCATTACATTTTTTGGTTTCTGTCAATTCTACCAAAGAAGTTTCTTCCATATTAGAATATTCCTCGCAAGCTGGAGTACCTTGTTATGCGACATTGGGATATGATGCTTCCATGGATGATGTCGGAGTTGCCTGGATAAAATTATTGGCTTTGCCTGATGAATATCGGAAGTTTATAATAGAACATGAAGTAGAAAATGTAATTATCGCAGGCATAGGGGAAGACGTGAAAAGTGAATCTTATTGTCGGAAACTTAGTAAAACCGGAGTGGATGGTCAGGAGTATGCAGACGGCTCTCTTTATATTTTATATACCCAATCCGGTTCAGAGCATGACATCAAAACGATATCAAGAAATGTCGTGGACTATGATACGTTATCTCTTGAAAAAGGTAAGGACTTGGCCGATTGGGAGAGCGGTGTTGTCAACAGGCAGATCGATAATATATCAAAAGGTATTTGTGAACATACTCCGGCACAAGTTTATTCTTTGATTGCTACTCATGATATGATGGATATGTATAATCTCGGTGCAAATATGGGTATGTATTTTATGTATAAGAATCGGGAGCAAACAAAGGTTTCCGTACAGGGGACTTATTTAAATGAATATTTAATATCACAACCTTTGTATGAGTTGACTCAAGGATATATTCCATTATTGTTTTGGCAGTTTGTCCCTCCTGTATCAACGATCGACAGGATAAAACGTGATATACAGAAAGTGGTGGATGTTTATGAAAAAGGTATTCTCCTAGAGAATAAAACCGTACATGTGAATGCACGTATCGGGAAAGAAGAGTTGGTGCAGGAACTAAAGAAAAGGGGATTTCGGTTTGTTACTAAGCGCAAAGATAATGTGGAAGAATTGTGGAACCTATCCGATGGAATAAATTCTCCTTGTGAAGAGGTTGTACAGAATATAGTGGAACAGATTGGGGTAAAACAATATCAGACTCAATGTAAGAATGCATTGTATTTAAATATGGGTGATCTTAAACTAGTAACGAATAATATTCCGGGACTTGTCTTTCATTCTTTTAAGAAAAAGTAGCAAGATGTTTATTAGTTACAGTAGTAACACCTGCTGAACTGAATAAGTTAGCAAGCAAATAAGTTAAAATTGTATGGATTAGCAGAGGGTTATCAAAAAACTCTCTGCTTTTCTGCTTGACTTCTGTTGCGAAATGATTACTTTTGCGCACGTTATCAATTCACAACTGAAACTATGAGTAAAAAAAGCCTTCTTATTGCGGCCGTGGCTATCTTGGTGATAGCTATTATTGGTATTACTTATTTATTGTTTACCGAAAAACAAGCTAACCGGGAGTTAGTGCAGGAATTCCAATTAGATAAGGAAGATCTGGAAAACGAATATACCCGTTTCGTACAACAATATGATGAGTTAAAGATGACGATTTCTAATGACTCTTTATCTCAATTACTGGAACAGGAACAATTGAAAACTCAACGTCTCTTGGAAGAACTTCGTACAGTGAAGAGCACGAATGCCACAGAGATCCGTCGTTTAAAGAATGAGTTGGCTACTTTGCGTAAGGTAATGGTTGGCTATATCAATCAGATCGACTCTCTGAATAAACTGACTGCACAGCAGAAGCAGGTCATAGCTGAAGTGACTCAAAAATATAATCAGGCTTCACAACAAATCAGTAACCTTTCCGAAGAAAAGAAAAATCTGGATAAGAAAGTGACGTTAGCCGCACAACTTGATGCAACTAATATTCGTATCGAACCACGCAATAAACGTGGCAAAGCTGCAAAGAAAGTGAAAGACGTGGTGAAACTGGCTATCAGTTTCACGGTCGTGAAGAATATAACTGCTGAAAACGGTGAACGTACCATTTATATACGTATTACCAAACCCGATAATGATGTACTGACCAAGAGTGCATCCAATACTTTCCCTTATGAAAACCGTACATTGGTTTATTCAATTAAGAAGTATATTGAATATAACGGAGAAGAACAGAATATCAATGTGTTTTGGGATGTAGAAGAATTCTTGTATGCCGGAAACTACCGTGTTGATATCTTCGAAGGTGGTAATCTGATTGGTTCGCAGACCTTTATGTTAGATTAATATCGGGGTATTCTTTTTCTCTACCGATATTCTATTTTCTTCTATATTAGCTAACCCGATGGTCTGTTTTTAATATTTCTTCGGGCAACAGTTGTTCTTTTATGGATGAACTGGGGAAAGAACTGCATAAATAATTGCAATAATATACAGAAAATAGGGCGAGCACAGCATGAATTTGCAGACAATATGCAGCTTTTTAATCATGGAAGCCTTCGTTGGATTAAAACCAACGAGATGTCCCTCACCGAGGAACTTATCCTTCCTCGGTGAGGGACATCTCATTTCTCGGCGAGGAACTCATATAGGAATGATTGGAAGCTATTTTTTTCTCTAGTTTGTATGTAAATAAAGGTAAGGAGAAACTGATAAAATGAATGACTGTTGTCTATAAAAGAATGATTTGCAAGTGTAATCAGTATATTTTAATCTTATTGAGTAAATATAGGGGAAAATAATGTTAATCTGATTTCTGAAGATTGTAAATCCCAACCCTTTTTGTCTTTAGTTGGAATCTATACCCAATTTGTTGCATTCCCACCAGTTTGAATATCCCTTTTTTTAGAAGTTCTATTTTTAAGTACCGTATAGTTGAATCGGGTGATGAGGAATAACGGTTGCATAATGTGAACTGCTTACCGTCTTCCGTCAGCTCCCCACATCATCTTGCTGCGGAGTGTATCGAAAAAAATGTGATTAAAACGTTTCACTACCTTTACGCTGTAATCTGCCCGGCGAATGGTTAGTTGAGTCGTTTCTTTGCAAGTTTCGCTCCTCCCGTCAATGGCGACGAGGAAGTTGTGACTTCTGCTTTCTACATCTAATGTAATCTCCCAGTCATCCCGAATAACGATAGGGCGGACGTTGAGACTATGTGGAGCCACCGGAGTGATGGCAATAGTGTTGGAATGAGGAACGATGATCGGGCCTCCTACACTCAAAGAGTAGGCTGTGGAACCTGTTGGAGTGGCAATTACTAACCCGTCAGCTTGATAAGTATTCAGATACGCGCCATTAATAGCTGTCCGGATACTGATCATTGAGGAGCTGTCCCGTTTGAGAATAGCTATTTCGTTGAGGGCATAAGGAGAATCTTGGAGATGTTTGTCCTTGCAGATTAACTGAAGTACGCTTCGTTCCTCCACACTATATCTGCCGTTTTGGATTTCATCAAATGTTTCCTCCATTTCTTCCGGTGAAATATCTGCCAGAAATCCTAAACGTCCTGTGTTAATTCCCAAAATAGGGATCCCTTTTCTTCCTACGCGGCGGGCAGCTTTCAGAAACGTTCCGTCGCCTCCGATGCTGATTACCATATCGGCAGTAAAATCATCACCATCAAATAATTGATCTGCTTCAATATCCATATTTTCAGAAACTAGGAATTGATAAAATTCCCTGCACATACCAATCTCTGCTCCTTGTTTCTTTAAAAGTTTAAACAAGGTGACAGCATGAGAAGACTTTTTAGCCTGATAAGTATTTCCAAAAATGGCAAATTTCATAAGCAACATCATTAGTTCAGGATGCAAATTTGGCATTTTTTCTTGGATTTCTACTTTAAATAACCAAAAAAGAGTAGAGAATGCGTTTCGTATTATTAGGCAACTAATAATAATATTTGTATTTTTGCGGCAAATATAACGTAGAACTATGACTAAATTAAGTGTAAACATAAACAAGATTGCTACACTAAGAAATGCTCGCGGGGGAAATGTGCCCGATGTAGTAAAGGTAGCGCTTGATTGTGAATCTTTTGGGGCTGATGGTATCACCGTTCATCCCCGTCCTGACGAGCGTCACATTCGTCGTTCTGATGTATATGACTTGCGTCCTCTGTTGCGGACTGAATTTAATATTGAAGGTTATCCGTCTCCGGAATTTATTGACTTGGTGTTGAAAGTAAAACCCCATCAGGTTACTTTAGTGCCCGATGATCCTTCACAGATCACCTCCAATTCCGGTTGGGATACGAAAGCAAATCAGGAATTCCTGACGGAAGTTCTCGATCAGTTTAACAGTGCCGGCATTCGTACTTCCGTTTTTGTGGCAGCCGATCCTGAAATGGTGGAATATGCGGCAAAAGCAGGGGCGGATCGCGTCGAACTGTATACTGAACCTTATGCGACGGACTATCCGAAGAATCCGGAAGCAGCTATCGCTCCTTTTATCGAAGCTGCAAAGACTGCCCGTAAACTGGGTATCGGATTGAACGCCGGTCATGATTTGAGTCTGGTGAATTTAAATTATTTCTATAAAAACATTCCTTGGGTGGATGAAGTGTCTATCGGACATGCGTTGATTAGCGATGCACTGTATCTGGGACTCGAACGTACCATTCAGGAATATAAAAACTGTTTACGCTCATGAATGCAATGATCTTGTTAGCCCAAGGGGCTATGAATATGGCCGACTCACTGGCTACTGCCAACCCCGTGCTGACGGAGGTAAACGCTCCGGAAATGAACATGCTTGATATGGCTGTCAAGGGTGGATGGATTATGATTGTATTGGGCGTACTGTCGGTTATCTGTTTCTATATCCTGTTTGAACGTAACTACATGATTCGCAAAGCAGGAAAAGAGGACCCCATGTTTATGGAACGGATTAAAGACTATATTCATAGTGGAGAGATCAAAGCGGCTATTAACTATTGCCGTACGATGAATACCCCTTCGGCACGTATGATAGAAAAAGGAATCAGCCGTCTGGGACGTCCTATTAACGATGTGCAGGTAGCTATTGAGAATGTGGGTAACATTGAAGTTGCAAAATTGGAAAAAGGACTGACTGTGATGGCAACTATTTCCGGAGGTGCTCCAATGCTCGGATTTCTCGGTACGGTGACCGGTATGGTACGCGCATTCTACGAAATGGCGAATGCCGGAAGTGGAAACATTGATATCACTTTGCTTTCGGGAGGTATCTATGAAGCTATGATTACAACGGTCGGTGGTCTGATTGTCGGTATCATCGCTATGTTTGCCTATAATTATCTGGTGATGCTGGTAGACCGTGTGGTAAATAAAATGGAATCTCGTACAATGGAGTTCATGGACCTGTTGAACGAGCCTGCAAAATAATTGGCAGATGGGATTAAAAAGAAGAAATAGAGTATCGCCCAATTTCAGCATGGCCTCCATGACGGACGTCATCTTCCTGTTGCTGATATTCTTTATGATAACCTCTACGGTGGTGTCGCCCAATGCCATAAAGGTATTGTTGCCTCAAGGCAAGCAGCAGACTTCGGCCAAGCCGCTGACAAGAGTGGTTATCGATAAGGACTTGAATTTCTATGCCGCTTTCGGCAATGAAAAAGAGCAGCCGGTGGCGCTGAACGATCTGACTTCATTTTTGCAGAGTTGTGCAGAGAAGGAACCGGAAATGTATGTGGCATTGTATGCAGATGAATCGGTACCTTATCGTGAGATTGTAAGGGTATTGAACATTGCAAACGAGAATCATTTTAAGATGGTGCTGGCTACCCGCCCGCCTGAAAATAAATAAGAAACAATGGACAGAAGAAAAAAGGGTGAATACATAGGAGCGCTCGGTGCACTGTTGGTGCATGTGGCAGTGATTGCTCTTTTGATTCTGGTGAGCTTTACTGTCCCCCAACCGGATGAAGATGCAGGCGGAGTGCCTGTGATGTTGGGGAATGTGGATACAGCGAGCGGCTTTGATGATCCTTCTCTGGTAGATGTGGATATTATGGATGAAGATGCGGCAGCACCGCCTGCGGAAACAGAACCGCAACTCCCTTCTGAACAGGATTTACTGACACAGACTGAAGAGGAAACGGTCACTTTGAAGCCTAAGACGGAAGAACCGAAAAAAGAGACGGTGAAACCTAAAGAGGTGGTCAAGCCGAAAGAACCGGTGAAGAAGCCGGAAAAAACGGAAGCGGAAAAAGCTGCAGAAGCGAAACGACTGGCAGAAGAAAAAGCGGAACGTGAACGTAAGGCTGCCGAAGAAGCTGCCAGAAAGAGGGTGTCCGGTGCGTTTGGAAAAGGAGCGCAAATGACAGGAAATAAAGGAACAGCGGCTAGTGGCACGGGAACCGAAGGTAGCAAGGAGGGTAACTCTTCTACCGGAGCGAAGACCGGAACCGGAGGTTATGGAACATTTGACCTTGGCGGACGTTCTTTAGGTACGGGCAGTTTGCCGAAGCCTGTATATAATGTGCAGGAAGAAGGACGTGTAGTGGTGAATATCACCGTGAATCCTGCAGGGCAAGTGATATCGACCAGCATTAGTCCTCAAACGAACACTGTAAATTCTGCTTTACGTAAGGCAGCGGAGGATGCAGCTAAGAAAGCCCGTTTTAATACGATCGATGGAGTGAATAACCAGACAGGGACAATCACCTATTATTTTAACTTGAGATAGTATCATTAACCAAATATATTAAGCATTATGGGAACTGTATACGCTTTTTTTGCAGATGGTTTTGAAGAAATTGAAGCCTTTACTGCTATTGACACGTTGAGACGTGCCGGACTGAATGTAGAAATCGTATCCGTTACACCGGATGAAATTGTAGTAGGAGCACATGATGTATCCGTTCTTTGCGATATCAATTTCGAGAATTGTGATTTCTTTGATGCTGAACTTTTGTTGTTGCCGGGAGGAATGCCGGGAGCTGCTACACTTGACAAGCACGAAGGATTGCGCAAATTGATCCTTGATTTTGCTGCAAAAGGTAAACCTATTGCTGCCATTTGTGCTGCTCCGATGGTGTTGGGTAAACTGGGACTGCTGAAAGGAAAGAAGGCTACCTGTTATCCGAGTTTCGAACAATATCTGGATGGTGCCGAATGTGTAAATGCACATGTCGTACGTGATGGAAACATCATTACGGGTATGGGACCGGGTGCTGCTATGGAATTTGCCTTGACAATCGTTGACCTGTTGGTAGGTAAGGAAAAAGTAGACGAACTGGTAGAAGCGATGTGCGTTAAACGCTAAACCGTCCATGAAGAAATATGTAATCATTGTCGCCGGTGGAAAGGGCTTGCGAATGGGAAGTGATCTTCCCAAACAATTCCTTCCCATGGGTGATAAACCTGTGTTGATGCATACCCTGGAAGTCTTCAGGAGATATGACGAGGCACTTCAAATCATATTGGTGCTTCCGCAGGAGCAACAAAGTTTCTGGAAGCAACTTTGCGATGAACATCATTTTACGGTGAAACATGTCCTTGCAGAAGGAGGTGAAACACGTTTCCATTCCGTAAAGAACGGGCTGGCACTGGTGCAAGAGCCGGGATTGGTGGGAGTGCATGATGGAGTACGCCCGTTTGTGTCAGTAGAAGTGATTCGCCGTTGTTATGAGTTGGCAGAGGTGCAAAAAGCAGTGATTCCTGTGGTGGATGTAGTAGAGACGCTTCGCCATTTGACAGATGCAGGAAGTGAAACAGTCAGCCGGATTGATTACAAACTGGTGCAAACGCCGCAAGTGTTTGATGTAGAGTTGCTGAAACAAGCCTATGCCCAGGAATTTACCCCCTTCTTTACAGATGATGCTTCCGTTGTGGAAGCGATGGGAATGCCCGTTTATCTGGCAGAAGGCAACCGTGAAAATATAAAAATAACAACACCTTTCGATTTAAAAGTAGGGAGTGCTCTTTTATAAATGTTCGATTTAGCCACACGCGACATAAAATTTATCTCCGGTGTAGGCCCTCAAAAAGCCGCTGTATTAAATAAGGAGTTGGAAATCTATTCCTTGCACGATTTAATTTATTATTTCCCTTATAAATATATTGACCGGAGCCGCATCTATTACATTCATGAAATAGATGGCAATATGCCGTATATCCAGTTGAAAGGAGAAATCCTCGGTTTCGAGACCATTGGTGAAGGACGGCAGCGCCGTTTGACAGCGCATTTTTCGGATGGTACAGGAGTCGTGGATTTGGTGTGGTTTCAAGGTATAAAGTATATCTTGGGAAAGTATAAACTTCACGAGGAATATATTATTTTCGGCAAACCTACTGTTTTCAACGGACGTATCAATGTGGCGCATCCTGATGTAGACAAACCGGATGATTTGAAACTTTCCTCGGTGGGGCTGCAGCCTTATTATAGTACGACGGAGAAGATGAAACGCAGTTTCCTCAACTCTCACGCGATTGAGAAGATGATGGCAACGGTGATTCAGCAGATACAGGAGCCTCTACCTGAAACACTTTCTCCCAAGTTACTGACGGAGCATCATTTGATGCCTTTGACGGAAGCGCTCCGGAATATCCACTTCCCAACCAATCCTGACGTCCTCCGTCGGGCACAATACCGTCTTAAATTTGAAGAACTGTTTTATGTTCAGTTAAACATTCTCCGATATGCCAAAGACAGGCAGAAAAGGTATCGTGGATACATCTTTGAAAAAGTGGGAGATGTGTTCAATACATTTTATACAAAGAATCTTCCTTTCCAACTGACGGGTGCGCAGAAACGGGTGTTGAAAGAGATACGGAACGATGTCGGCAGTGGCAGACAGATGAATCGCCTTTTGCAGGGAGATGTAGGAAGTGGAAAAACACTGGTTGCCTTGATGAGTATGTTGCTGGCATTGGATAATGGCTATCAGGCTTGTATGATGGCACCTACCGAAATCCTGGCAAACCAGCACTACGAAACCATTAAGGAACTGCTTTTTGGCATGGATATTCGTGTTGAGCTACTGACAGGTTCTATTAAAGGAAAAAGGAGAGAAGCAATTCTGTCCGGATTGCTGACAGGAGATGTGCAGATATTAATAGGAACACATGCTGTTATTGAAGATACTGTCAATTTCTCTTCTTTAGGCTTCGTTGTGATTGACGAACAACATCGTTTTGGCGTGGCTCAACGTGCCCGTCTTTGGAGTAAGAATGTTCAACCTCCGCATGTGCTTGTAATGACTGCCACTCCCATTCCCCGTACGTTGGCGATGACTTTGTACGGTGACTTGGACGTGTCTGTTATCGATGAACTTCCGCCCGGAAGAAAACCGATTACTACCATCCATCAATTCGACAATCGCCGGGAAAGCATGTATCGTTCGGTGCGTAAGCAGATCGACGAAGGACGCCAGGTTTATATTGTCTATCCGTTGATTAAAGAGAGCGAAAAGATTGATTTAAAGAATCTTGAAGAAGGGTACCAACATATTTTGGAAGAGTTTCCGAAATGCACGGTTTGTAAAGTGCATGGTAAAATGAAACCAGCCGAGAAGGATGAGCAAATGCAGCTTTTTGTTTCGGGTAAAGCGCAGATTATGGTGGCTACTACTGTCATTGAGGTGGGAGTGAACGTTCCGAATGCTTCGGTTATGATTATTGAAAATGCAGAACGTTTCGGGTTATCACAGTTACATCAGTTGCGCGGTCGGGTAGGGCGTGGAGCAGAACAGTCTTATTGTATCCTGGTGACGAATTACAAGTTGACGGAGGATACCCGGAAACGATTGGAAATCATGGTGCGCACTAATGATGGTTTTGAAATAGCGGAGGCCGATTTGAAACTGCGTGGTCCCGGTGATCTTGAAGGTACACAGCAAAGCGGTATCGCTTTCGATTTGAAGATCGCGGATATTGTCCGCGACGGTCAACTGTTGCAATACGTTCGTGCTATAGCTGAAAGTATTGTAGAACAAGACCCTGCAGCACAAAGTCCGGAGAACGAAATCTTATGGCGACAGCTTAAAGCCTTACGGAAAACGAATGTTAACTGGGCTGCCATAAGCTGAAAAACGGTTAAACATGCAGTTTATTTGCGTAAATGTGTTGCAAAACATATTTCGGCTCTATTCTCCCTATTTATAGGAGTTTAACGACCTGATTCCTCTTCCTTTTCGTTCTAAGCATCTGAAAAATAGTTAATAACTTCCTTGCCATTTCGTAGGAAAACACTATCTTTGGAAGAATTTTTTTAGTAAATGTATTGTTTAACCATTTGCAAAGTCGAGTATTATGCTTGAAAAAACGCTGGTCATTTTAAAACCGTGTACCCTTCAACGGGGATTGGTTGGTGAGATTACTCATCGCTTTGAGCGTAAAGGATTACGGTTGGCTGGCATGAAGATGATGCAACTGACTGATGAATTGTTGAGCGAACATTATGCCCACCTTAGCGGCAAATCCTTCTTTCAGCGTGTGAAAGATTCGATGATGACAGCTCCTGTCATTGTTTGTTGTTTCGAAGGTGTGGATGCTATTCAAACAGTCCGTACGTTGGCGGGACCAACTAATGGACGTCTGGCTGCCCCGGGTACCATTCGTGGGGATTACAGCATGAGCTTTCAGGAAAATATAGTTCATGCTTCTGATTCTCCGGAGACTGCGGCTATTGAATTAAAGAGATTTTTTAAACCGGAAGAAATATTCGATTACAAGCAGGCAACATTTAACTACCTGTATGCAAATGACGAATATTAAATAGAATTGATAAAAAAGGAATGAATTTCAATTGCATTATTAAAACAGGATTGGTCGCTGTTGCGGCTATGGTCAGCTTGAGCTCTTT
This sequence comes from Bacteroides sp. D2, assembly GCF_025147085.1. Taxonomy (NCBI): domain Bacteria; kingdom Pseudomonadati; phylum Bacteroidota; class Bacteroidia; order Bacteroidales; family Bacteroidaceae; genus Bacteroides; species Bacteroides sp. D2. Next base: position 2,803,804 of record NZ_CP102261.1, read on the forward strand.
CTCACAAGACCTGATTGCCCGCCAGGCACCGATAGACAAAAAATTAAAATCAGTAGATTCTTTGGCATTGCAGAAGCAAATCCGTGCCGAACAATCCGAATATCCCGCTTTAAGTCTTTATCCGAATTGGAATAATCAATATGCGCATTCTTATGGAAATGCGATTATTCCGGAAACATATACAATTGACCTGACGGGTTTTCGTATGCCGACTCCGAGTACAAAAATAACTTCGCCTTTTGGCCCGCGTTGGAGAAGAATGCATAATGGCCTTGATTTAAAAGTTAATATCGGTGATACGATTGTTTCTGCTTTTGATGGTAAGGTACGTATTGTGAAATATGAACGCAGAGGGTACGGTAAATATGTAGTCATTCGTCACGATAATGGATTGGAAACTATATATGGACACTTGTCTAAGCAGTTGGTTGAAGAAAATCAGTTGGTAAAAGCTGGTGAACCGATCGGGTTGGGTGGTAACACCGGACGTTCTACAGGTTCGCATCTTCATTTCGAAACCCGCTTCCTGGGAATTGCAATTAATCCGATTTATATGTTTGACTTTCCAAAACAGGATATCGTTGCCGATACTTATACGTTCCGCAAAACAAAAGGTGTGAAACGTGCAGGCTCTCATGATACCCAAGTGGCTGACGGTACTATCCGTTATCATAAGGTGAAGAGTGGCGATACATTGTCCCGCATTGCTAAATTGCGTGGCGTATCAGTCAGCACGCTTTGCAAACTGAATCGTATCAAACCGACCACTACTTTGCGTATCGGACAGGTTTTGCGTTGTTCATAAAAAATATAGCTTATAAAACAGTAATACAATATCTTTAGGAGAGGGCACTTTAATATAATTTAGAGTGCCCTCTTTCTGTTTTTACTTAATTATTGTTACCTTTGCGCACTATTTGGAAGAAGATGAAAGATACCAAGCAACAATTTGAACATGTCATCGCTTTGTGCCGTGACTTATTTTCCAAGAAGCTGCACGATTACGGGCCTGCATGGCGTATCCTGCGTCCGGCTTCGGTGACTGACCAGATTTTTATTAAAGCCAATCGGATTCGTAGTATTGAAACCAAAGGAGTGACCTTGATTGACGAGGGAATCCGTGCTGAATTTATTGCGATTGTCAATTATGGCATTGTCGGACTCATCCAGTTGGAACTGGGTTATGCCGAGTCTGCCGACATCAGCAATGAAGAAGCGATGGCTTTATACGATAAGTATGCAAAAGAGGCATTAGACCTGATGCTTGCCAAAAACCATGATTATGATGAAGCTTGGCGGAGCATGCGTGTCAGCTCTTACACAGACTTGATCTTGATGAAGATTTACCGTACCAAGCAGATTGAGAGCCTGGCCGGCAACACATTGGTGTCAGAGGGAATTGATGCCAATTATATGGATATGATTAATTACTCTGTTTTCGGACTGATTAAGATAGAATTTGAAGGATAAGAACTTACATATCATTCAGGAGGTAGTGGCGAATACGTGTCGCTTTCTTTTGGCGGCATCGTTCATCTTTTCCGGATTTGTAAAGGCAGTTGATCCACTGGGGTTCCAGTATAAGATACAGGATTATCTGACCGCATTCGGAATAGCTTCCTGGTTCCCTTCATTCTTCCCTTTATTGGGAGGCATCATCTTGTCAGCCGTTGAGTTTTTTATCGGTATCTCCTTATTCTTTGCTACCAGGAGAACGTTGGCTACTTCATTGGCTTTGATGCTGATGATTTTCATGACACCACTGACCTTGTATCTTGCCATCTTTGATCCGGTTTCGGACTGTGGTTGTTTTGGAGATGCCTGGGTGTTGACAAACTGGGAGACATTCGGCAAGAATATAATTCTGCTGTTTGCAGCAATGATGGCTTTCCGCCACAGGAGGATGCTGATCCGTTTTATCAGTGTGAAGATGGAATGGCTGGTTTCTCTCTATACGCTGTTCTTTGTATTTACTTTGTCGTTCTATTGTCTGGACCGTCTGCCAGTTTTAGACTTTCGTCCTTACAAGATCGGAAAGAATATTCTGGAAGGGATGACAATGCCCGAAGGAGCGAAACCGAGTGTATATGAAAGCATCTTTATCTTGGAAAAGAACGGAGAGAAGAAAGAATTTACGTTGGATAACTATCCGGATAGTACCTGGACATTTATCGACACACGGACAATTCTGAAGGAAAAAGGATATGAACCGGCTATTCACGATTTCTCTATGATTGATCTGAATACGGGTGAAGATATAACAGACGATGTATTGACGGATATAGGATACACCTTCCTGTTGGTTGCCCATCGGATTGAAGAGGCGGATGATAGTAACATTGATTTGATTAATGAGATATATGACTATTCGGTGGAGCATGGCTATAAATTTTACTGCCTCACTTCTTCACCGGAAGAACAGATCGAATTGTGGAAGGACAAGACGGGAGCCGAATATCCTTTCTGTCAGATGGATGATATTACATTAAAGACAATGGTTCGTTCCAATCCGGGATTGATACTGATTAAGAACGGAACAATCTTGAATAAATGGAGCGATGAGGATATACCGGATGAATATGTGCTGACGGACAAGCTGGAAAATCTGCCGTTAGGAAAACAGAAAGTGAGCAGTGACACTCATACGGTGGGATATGTATTCTTATGGTTTGTTATTCCGTTGTTGCTAGTGCTTGGGGTGGATGTTTTGGTCGTTCGCCGCAGAGAACGGAAAAACGCGAAGCGGAAGCAACAAGAGGAAGAGATGAAAAACAAAGAATTAAAAGCGGAGAATTCGAAAATAGAAGAACAAGAATAAAAAAATAAATGATAACGAGTGGCCTCTGTAACGGACGCTAATCCCGATCGTTCAATCGTCAATCGTGAAATCGTAAATTTATTAACCCTTTAAAATAAAAAACAAAATGAGAAAGAACATTGTTGCAGGAAACTGGAAAATGAACAAAACCCTTCAAGAGGGTATCGCTTTGGCTAAAGAATTGAACGAAGCATTGGCTAACGAAAAGCCTAACTGTGATGTAATCATCTGTACTCCGTTTATCCACCTGGCTTCTGTTACTCCGTTGGTAGACGCTGCAAAGATCGGTGTAGGTGCTGAAAACTGTGCAGACAAAGCTTCAGGTGCATATACAGGTGAAGTTTCAGCTGAAATGGTTGCTTCTACAGGTGCAAAATATGTAATTCTGGGACACTCTGAACGTCGTGCATACTACGGTGAAACAGTTGCTATCCTGGAAGAAAAAGTAAAATTGGCTTTGGCTAACGGTCTGACTCCGATTTTCTGTATCGGTGAAGTGTTGGAAGAACGCGAAGCTAACAAGCAGAACGAAGTGGTAGCTGCACAGATGGAATCTGTATTCTCTCTGTCTGCTGAAGACTTCTCTAAGATTGTATTGGCTTACGAACCGGTTTGGGCTATCGGTACAGGTAAAACTGCTTCTCCTGAACAAGCACAGGAAATCCATGCTTTCATCCGTTCTATCGTAGCTAACAAGTATGGTAAAGAAATCGCAGACAATACTTCTATCCTTTACGGTGGTAGTTGCAAACCTTCTAACGCTAAAGAACTGTTCGCTAACCCGGACGTTGATGGTGGTTTGATTGGTGGTGCTGCTTTGAAAGTATCTGATTTCAAAGGTATCATTGATGCCTTCAATTAAATGATGGTTGATAAATGATAGTTGATAAATGATAGTTGATAAATGATAGTTGATAGTTGCTATGTACTATAGCCTGCTATCGACTATCGTTTATCTTTTCAACTATCATTTTCCGACTGTCATTCTCTAACTGTCATTTATCATTTATCAACAATCAACTGTTTAATAATGAAAGTTTTACTTACCCTATTGTTTGTTTTGACAGCTACTTTTGCGCAAGCGCAAAGTATTATCAAGAGTCTGGAACGTAACATTCCGGGGCAAGGAAAGGTGACTATCCATCAAGATCCCCGCATCGAGGCTCTGATAGGTATGGAACGTCCTGCAACAGGTGAACAGAAAGTAATAAAGACTTCCGGATTCAGAATCCAGGCGTATGCCGGTAACAATACTCGTCAGGCGAAGAATGATGCTTATCATGTAGCATCGCGTGTGAAAGAGTATTTTCCTGAATTGACGGTATATACTTCGTTCAATCCGCCTCGTTGGCTTTGTCGTGTAGGTGATTTCCGTAGCATTGAAGAAGCGGACGCAATGATGCGTCGGTTGAAAGCTACCGGTGTGTTTAAAGAGGTTTCTATTGTAAGAGACCAGATCAATATTCCTTTATAATTGTATCATGTTAGAAAAAGAAGAAATTGTTTCTCCGAATCTGGAGGAGTTAAAGAGTCATTATCGTAGTATTATAACTTTGTTGGGTGAAGATGCCGAAAGGGAAGGGTTATTGAAAACTCCGGAACGGGTGGCTAAGGCGATGTTAAGCTTGACGAAAGGGTATCACATGGACCCTCACGAAGTGCTTCGCTCCGCTAAATTCCAGGAAGAATATAGCCAGATGGTGATTGTGAAAGATATCGATTTCTTCTCTCTTTGTGAACATCACATGTTGCCGTTCTACGGAAAGGCGCACGTGGCTTATATTCCTAATGGCTATATCACAGGGTTGAGTAAGATTGCCCGTGTAGTCGATATATTCTCTCATCGTCTGCAAGTGCAGGAACGCATGACACTGCAAATCAAAGAGTGCATTCAGGAAACGCTGAATCCACTGGGAGTAATGGTGGTGGTGGAAGCCAAACACATGTGTATGCAGATGCGTGGTGTAGAAAAACAAAACTCTATTACTACTACTTCTGACTTTACCGGAGCTTTCAATCAGGCAAAGACTCGTGAAGAGTTTATGAATCTGATTCAACACGGAAGAGTATAATCTATTTTCTGCTCACTAAACAAATAAGTTTATCGTAAAACGACGCGATCTCCCAACCGCTTTGCCATGATGCTTTGTACGGTTCTCAACTCATTATAGCGTTGCATAAGTGAGTCGCATTTCTCATTATCATGGGCAAGAGCAGGATCTTGGAGGGCATAAAGCATGTGCTTCAATTCCTCTGTTACGATTGCATACTTGAAGTTAATCATTAACATCGGAACCATTTCATAGAGCCGCTCTTCATCCGTCACAATCTTTTGGGACTTGGAGTGATACTTACTAAGCTGATAACGCACATTAATCAAGTCTACACTCAATTTACTGATTACCGGATCAGGATGTGCCAGGAAATAACGTTCGGCAATGAAGTTGGAATCGTGCATGTGTGCAGCAGCTTCCGATAACATTTGGCGGTGCAGCGGATTATGGAAGGCTAACTCGTCCTCTTTCAAATCATTAACCACATATTCTATGACGGTTACCGGAATTTCGTTTCCTTCTTCATCGGTCAGGTTACACATGATTTTCTCTCCATAACGAACTACCGCCTGTAATATCAGTCGCTCGAATTTGTAGAATTCCTGCCCTTCCTTTCCTTCCTGCGGAATAAAGGAAGCATAACTGTCTTCCTGCAGAGCAGGAGGAACATCTGTATATCCACCATCCACTTCAGGAGGTAACGGAATATCTCCATTAGGTATTGGAACATCTTCAGGAGGTGTGCTGCCCTGTGACATCATAGCCGTTCTTTCAGCCATCCGGCGTTCCCGTTCCGTTTGTTCAGCTCGCTTCTCTGCTTGAGTTTCCCGTCTTTTGGCAACTTCTGATACTAGCAGCTTATCTTCTACATGAAGTAGCTGCGCGCATTCTTTGATATAGACGTCTCTGACAATTGCTTCAGGGATGACAGAAATACTTTGCACCAGATTACCAATCAGTTCCGCACGCTTGATGGGATCTTTTCCTGCATCCTCCAGTAGCAAGTTCGTTTTGAAGCGGATAAAGTCCGTTTCATGTTCCGAGATAAAAGTCTGAAATTCCGTTGAGTTGTGCTTGCGGGCAAAAGAGTCTGGGTCGTCCCCATCGGGAAGAAGACAGACTTTGATATTCATACCTTCCTCCAATAACATGTCAATTCCCCGGATAGAAGCCTTGATACCTGCTGCGTCGCCGTCGTAAAGCACAGTCATGTTGTTGGTAAACCGGTGAATCATACGGATTTGTCCCGGTGTAAGGGCTGTTCCCGAGGAAGCAACCACATTCTCTATGCCGGATTGATGCATGGAGATTACGTCCGTGTAGCCTTCAACCAAAAAGCAACGGTCTTGTTTTACAATAGCCTGTTTGGCAAAATATATACCGTATAACTCGTTACTTTTGTGGTAGATTTCCGATTCGGGCGAATTGACATATTTGACTTTGACCCCTTTCGTAGCACTGGCAAGTACACGTCCGCCAAAAGCCACCACTTTGCCGGAAAGCGTATGTACAGGGAAAATAACACGTCCCCAAAAACGATCCCGTAACCGGTGGTCGTCCGTTTCGTAGCAAAGTCCTGTTTTTACCAAGTACTCTTTCTTATATCCTTTTTGGATTGCTTCTTTGGCGAATGCATCGTGGGCTTCAGTGCAGTAACCTAATTGGAATTTCTCAATGATGTCGTCGCGAAAGCCACGGTTGCGGAAATAGGCCATACCGATGCTACGCCCGTCTACATGATTTTTTAGTATATTCTGGAAATAGTCGCGTGCAAAGTTATTAACGATAAACAGACTTTCGCGTTCGCTTTGCACAAACTTCTCTTCATCGCTTAATTCCCGCTCCTTGATTTCAATATTATATTTCTTGGCAAGGTACTTCAATGCTTCCGGATAAGACATCTGCTCGTGTTCCATAATGAAATGCACGGCATTTCCACCTTTTCCACAAGCAAAACATTTGCATAATCCTTTAGCGGGAGAGACATAAAAAGAAGGGGTTTTATCACTGTGGAACGGACATAAACCGACATAATTGACACCACGTTTGCGCAGGGTGACAAAATCCGAAACGACATCCATAATTTGTGCCGCGTCCAATATCCGGTCTATGGTAATTTGATCTATCATTCTTTCTCCTGTGAATCCGTTTTTGCGGATACAAAGGTACACATAAAAAAATCCCCTGCAAAGAACTTTTTTGCAGGGGATCGTTAAATCTTGGCACCGGTATTGATTATTTAATCTTTTCCCGGATCTTCGTCAGATACTTTTTCATACCTTCCGCATCCTTGTTTTCGATTATTTCGAGAAGGTTTTTCAACTCTGTCCGGATATTAGTCACTTGTCCCGGAGTGCGTGGGTTGAACAGTATTTCCTGAAGCAGGTAATCATCTTCGCTTAGCAGCCCTTTGGCGATTGCCATGTGCTTTTTGAACGTAGTTCCCGGGGCTTCCTGATGTTTCATTACGGCAGCAAATACGAACGTCGATACGAACGGAATAGAAAGCGAGTAGGCTACTGTTTCGTCGTGCTCATCAAATGTATATTCGAAGATGTTCAACCGTAATGTCTGGTAGAGGTCTTTGAAGAATATTTTTCCCAGGTGGTCGCCTTCACTGATGATGATGGCATTTTCGCTGCTTAGATTGCTAAGACTTGCGAAAGTCGGGCCAAACATAGGGTGACTGGAAACGTAGCGGAAACCACTTTCTTCGTAGAACTTCTTCAATCCTGTTTTTACAGAGGCAATGTCACTAATGATACAGTCTTTCGGTAATACAGGCAGTATTTTGCGAAAGGCATCCAACGTGTACTTCACTGTAACAGCATTAATAACCAGTTCCGGTTCAAATTCCTTAATCTCCTCCAATGTAGTGAAACGATACGTGTTATAGACGAAACGCAACTGGTGCGGGTTGACGTCGAACACGGCCGTCTCGTGTTGAAAGCTCAAAATATCAGTAAAGAAGGAGCCCATTTTACCGGCTCCAAGGATTAATATTCTCATAATGTTTATTATTTAGTGAGAGTGTGTCAAAACACAAATTATCGCAGATTATTTCAACTATATTGATATATTAATCAACGACTTATAAAATTATTTCTGCGATAATTTGCGTTAATCTGCGTTTTATTATTCATTATGACACACCTTCACTCTAACTACTTATTAATAATTTCCATCTGTTGACGAACTGATTCTTCGTGGATGGCTTCGAAAATCTTCTTCATAAACTCGCTGTCCATACCGCATTGTTCGCCCTGCGCGCCACGTTTTTCCAGAATCTCATTGTAACGTCCGGCTTGAAGAACTGTGATTCCGTGCTCCTTTTTGTAAGTACCGATTTCACGGGCCACACGCATTCTTTTTGCTAATTCCTGAATGATATTGTCGTCACATTCATCAATCTGTTTACGGAGTTGTGCCAGACTTTCGGTAGACTGTGTTTCCGTACGGATTACCAACAGATTGAGGATATAGTCGAGTACGTCCGGAGTAACTTGTTGAGAAGCATCGCTCCATGCGCAATCCGGGTTGCAGTGGCTTTCTACAATCAGACCGTCGAAATTCAAGTCCATAGCCTGTTGGCAAAGCGGTGCAACCAACTCACGTTTTCCACCGATATGGCTCGGATCACAGAAAATCGGAAGATTAGGGATGCGGCGGCGCAGTTCGATAGGAATATGCCATTGGGGAAGATTCCGATAGATCTTTTTGTCATAACTGCTGAAACCTCGGTGGATAGCACCCAGACGCTTCAAACCAGCGTTGTTGATACGTTCCAGTGCTCCGATCCATAATTCGAGATCCGGGTTCACCGGGTTCTTAACCAATACAGGGATATCAACCCCTTTCAGTGCGTCAGCGATTTCCTGTACGGCGAAAGGATTGGCAGTGGTGCGTGCACCTACCCAAAGAATATCGATTCCCGCTTTCAGACATTCGTAAACGTGTTTGGCTGTTGCTACCTCCGTAGAAACATACATTCCAGTTTCTTTCTTCACCTCTTTCAACCAGGCAAGACCTTCTACACCGATACCTTCGAAACCTCCCGGTTTGGTACGCGGCTTCCAGATTCCGGCACGATATATTTTTTGTCCTTTAGCAGCCAGTTGTTTGGCTGTATCCATTACTTGTTCTTCCGTTTCTGCGCTACACGGGCCGGCAATGACAATCGGTCTTTTAGCTTCAACGCCCGGTAATAAAATTGATTCGAGTTCCATATTCTTATTTGTTTTTATTCTTTTAATAACTTGTTTTCATTGAAATTGTTCTGTCTCATTCTACTGTCGTTCTCTCTTTGGGAGAGGTTAGATTCTTTTAATTCTTTCCAGAGCTTCCGCCAGCTTATTGTCCTTGCAACAAAGTGAGATACGAATATACCTTGCTCCGTTACTGCCGAAGATAAATCCCGGAGTGATAAACACTCTTGCTTCATGCAGCACCTTTTCTGTCAGTTCCTCTACATCCTTGCAGGAAGCAGGAATCTTTCCCCAGAGGAACATGCCTACTTGTTTCTCATCGTAGGTGCATCCCAATGCTTTCATGATCTCACCGGCAAGGTGACGACGGTTGCGGTAATTCTCGTTATTGCCTTCATACCAGTCCGCTTCGGCTTCAAGAGCAGTTGCTGCAGCCAGTTGCATAGCACGGAACATACCGCTGTCGATATTGCTTTTCACTTTCAGTATCCATTGCACGAATTCCGCGTTTGACGCCAGCATGCCGATACGCCAGCCCGGCATATTGTGGCTCTTGCTCATAGAATTAAACTCGATGCAACAGTCTTTGGCTCCCGGTACACTTAGGATACTGATAGGTTTTTCGTTCAGAATGAAGCTGTATGGATTATCATTCACAATTACGATATTCTTGCGACGGGCAAAGTCAACGAGACGTTCATAGATTTCCGGAGTTGCATTGGCTCCCGTCGGCATGTTGGGATAGTTGGTCCACATCAGTTTTACGCGACTAAGATCCATTTTTTCCAGTGCCTCGAAGTCAGGCATCCAGCCATCTTCTTCTTTCAGGTCGTAGTTGATAACTTCCGCTCCGAGTATTTTACTCAAAGAAGTATAGGTAGGGTATCCCGGATTCGGGACTAGCACCTGCTCACCCGGATTGACGAATGCCAGCGTAACATGGAGAATTCCTTCTTTAGAGCCGATTAAAGGCTGTATCTCCGTATTCGGATTCAGTTCCACTCCATACCAGCGTTGATACCAGGCAGCGAAGCCTTTGCGCAGTTCAGGGATACCTACATACGGTTGGTAACCGTGTCCGTTGGGATCATGAGCATTGTTGCACAATGTTTCGATGGTTTCCCTTGAGGGAGGCATATCGGGGCTTCCGATACCGAGGCTGATAACATCCTTTCCCTCTGCATTCATCTGTGCTACCTCTTTTAGCTTCTTTGAGAAGTAGTATTCGCTAACACTTGCCAATCTGTCGGCAGGAGCGATTTTATACGTTTGACTTTCCTTCTGCATATTCGCCTAATAATTTAAGTTCTTTGGTTAATGGAGTGATTGCAGCAATAGACTGCTTGTATCTTAGATAATCGTTGAAAGCTACATCTACGTAAAACTGGTATTCCCATTCCCGTCCGATGATAGGCAACGATTGAATTTTTGTCAGATTGATATTATAGAACGATAGAATGGATAAAACCTGTGACAGGCTGCCTTCCGTATGTGGAAGAGTGAATACGATACTTGCCTTGTTGGTTGCATTGGCATGATGTTGACGGAGTTCGTCTACTTGCCAGGGATCGGCAACAACCAGAAAACGGGTGAAGTTGTGCTTGTTTGTTTCAATACCTTCCTGAAGGACTTTCATACCGTAACGTTCAGCTGCTGCTTTGGAGCAGATGGCAGCGTGTCCTTTCAGATTTTCATTCTTGATGATTTCTGCGCTGCGGGCCGTATCTTCACCTTCCACCACTTTCAACTGCGGATGTTGATTCAGAAATTCGCGACACTGCATCAGGGCGATAGGGTGGGAGTTGACTTCTGTCAGATCTTCCCAGTTCTCATCGGGGAGACAGACAAAACTGTGCGAGATGCGCAGTTTGTATTCACCGATAATCTGTGTGCCGCTTTGTCTCAACAATTCATTGTTGTGCAACAAACTTCCCGCAATCGTATTCTCGATGGCTAGCATTCCGATAACCTGGCTGTCTTTCCGTATCGAAGTAAACACATCTTCGAAGTTGGCACAACAGATTAACTCTATTTCTTCTCCCTCGAAGTACTTGTGTGCGGCGATATCATGATATGAGCCGAGTGTTCCTTGAATTGCTATCTTTTTCATTGTTCTAAATATATTATATAAAAAAATCCCGCGTCCATATTGGAGCGGGATTCATATGATTGATTTCTCTATTCAGTCCTTAAGCATCACTGTCACTTGATACATACAAACTCCCGCTCTACTTTGTTGCTAAAGTAAAAGTAAAAAAAGAAGTAATATGCATAAGTAAATGATTTCATTAGAATCTATCTTTTTTGCTTTGGTTTTTAATTCTGGGGCAAAAGTAATAATTTTCTGTTAGATGCAAACAAAAAACGATACTTTTTTTGTTTTCTTGCCTAAAATAGATGAAAAGGATACTTAAAAGATGCCGGGAAGTGCTTCAGGCTTTGGTCCCAGGTTCTTGAATTCTCCGTTCAGACCAGCTTCCTCTTTCGGATTCAATTCCAGAGATTTCTTCATGTCCTCTACCGAACCGTCCTTATCACCATTCAGTAATTTAGCACGTCCGCGTTCTTTGTAGGCTTCCGCAAAGTTCGGATTCAGCTCGATGGCTTCATCAAACAGGCCGATGGCTTCCGTCAGTTTTTTCTGGTTGATATAAAGTTGCCCTAAATAAAGGTATGCCTGTTCGTTGAACGGGTTTATTTCCGTCACCAGTTTGTAATCTTCTTCTGCCTCTTCGTCCTTGCCGTCTGCTTCTTTCACTTTTCCGCGCAGGAGCATGGCTGTCTCTTCTTCCGGATTCTGGGCGAGCACAGCATCTATATCTTCCATCATATCTTTATACTGTTTCAGGTTCATCAATGCTTCCGCGCGTAATAGGCGAGCTTCAATGAAATCATCTTTCAAAGTGATTGCTTTGGTGAGATGGGCAATAGTCATCAGGTCGTCATCCTGTCCCTTACGGGCTTTCCCTAATAGATAATGAGCCACGGCATTTCCTTCTTCGATGGCAATCGCTTTATTGGCAGCTTCTTCCATAGCCTGATAATCTTCCTGGATGAAGCATACATTGGCCAGTGTCAGGAAAGTGCTTGTGACGTCAGGTTCCATAGCAGCCATCTTTTCCAATAGCTCGCGGGCCTTTGCCGTTTCCCCCATCTGGATGTAGAGTTGGCTAAGATAGCCCATTGTTTCAAACTCTTCCTTGATGGCAAGAGCTTCGATAAAACATTTTACTGCATAATCCGGACGTCCCATGCGTTGCGCACGTAAACCGTCGTATTTGAAAATCTCGAAATTTTTCTGATCGTTTTTCTGTTTTTCACTTTCCGGAGTTTCCGACTTACCGGAGAAGAAAGATTTAAAAAAGTTCGGCATGGTGTGTTATTTTTGAGTTACTCTTTGCAAAGGTAGTAACTTATTTTGAAATATGTATCATTCCATCCTGCATCTTCCATTCACCTTCCTCCAATAAATATTGGATGACTTCGCTGATGCTCTCTTTTTCCGCTTCTATCTTATCGGCTATTTCTACTGGTGTCAGCGGTTTCTGGGTGAGTAATTCTGATATTTTCTTTTTCAGTTCCTCGAAATCGAAAGAATTCTCGGTCAGGGCATCGGTTGCACGGTGACTAAGACAAACATCGCATTGTCCGCAGTTGTGCTCGTTCTTCTCTCCGAAGTAACGGAGCAGCATCCGGCTCCGGCACACATTCTCCGAAGTGACATACTCTTCCATCGCTTTGATGCGGGCTTCATACCGGGCTTTGCGTTCTTCGTAGACGGAAGGAGGAATATGCACAAAACGAAGTTCCTGCCGTTCGCGGGTGTATATAATATAAGGTGTCTTTTTGTGCGGAATGTAATCCACGATACGACGTTTGGTAAGCGTGACCAGTATATTATAAATTTGTTCGCGGGTCAGTCCGGTACGTATGGACAGGGTTGCTTCGCTGATATAGGCATAGTCGGTGAATACTCCGGTGTAAGAGCGGAGAATCGTCTGTATCAGTGCTTCGGCTTCCGTTCCCATTTCTCGCAATTTGTATAGTTCGTCCCGGCGAATCGTGAAAAGAATACGAGAGGCATTATCCTGTTCGTCCGTATATTCCAGATAGCCGGCTTGAGTCAATATTTTCAGTGCACTGTCTACCGGAACCGGGAAGTATTTGAACTTCCGGCAAAACTCTTCCAGATTAAACTCGCGGACACATTGGAAACCGTCGCCCATTGCCATCTGATAGTAATACTGCAAATGTTCGTAGACATTGAGAATATACTCCTTGTCGGGGAAAGTATCCACAACGCGCCTGTGCAGCGTCGTTCTGTCCGTTTTGGTGTATAAGATTACAGCATACGCTTTTTCACCATCCCTTCCTGCACGACCGGCTTCTTGGAAGTAAGCTTCGAGAGAGTCGGGGAGATCGAGATGCAATACGATGCGCACGTCGGGTTTATCAATCCCCATTCCAAAGGCATTTGTCGCTACCATTACACGAACTTCTCCGCTTTGCCAGCGTTTTTGGCGGAGATCTTTTACGGCATTATCCAGTCCGGCGTGATAGAAGTCGGCGGTAATATCTTCGTTTACCAGTAACTCGGTGATTTCTTTGGTGCGTCGTCTGTTGCGGACATAGATAATGGCACTGCCGGGTATCTTTCGTAAGATATGCAACAGCTCTTGAGTTTTGTTATCCGTTTGTCGGACGATATACGCCAGGTTTTTCCGTTCGAAGCTCATGCGGAAAACATTCTCTTCACGGAAATCCAAGCGGGCTTGAATATCCTTCACTACTTCCGGAGTGGCGGTCGCCGTAAGTGCCAATACCGGAATTCCCGGTAGCAATGTCCGTATTTCGGCAATTTTCAGGTAAGCAGGACGGAAGTCATATCCCCATTGTGAGATACAGTGACTTTCGTCGACCGTAATCATGGAGACTTTCATTGATCGCAGTTTGGTACGGAATATGTCCGTGTCCAGACGTTCCGGAGAAATATAGAGGAATTTATAATTACCGAAGATGCAATTCTCAAGAGCAGTGAGAATCTCCTGCCGTGTCATGCCTGAATAGATGGCAAGCGCCTTGATGCCGCGTTTACGTAGGTTTTGCACCTGATCTTTCATCAGGGCGATGAGAGGAGTAATGACAATGCAAATCCCTTCCTGGGCGAGAGCAGGCACTTGAAAAGTGATGGACTTACCGCCTCCGGTCGGCATAAGTCCCAGTGTATCTTTGCCTTCGCCGATACTGGTGATGATCTCCTCCTGCAAGTCGCGGAAGGAGTCATATCCCCAATATTGCTTTAATATCTCCTGATACTTATTCAATCGGCTTTATATCCTCGATTTGAAGTTGTACTTCACCACGCTTGTGCGTGTTTTCTTCAATGGTGTAACAGATGTCGAACGAGCGTTTCGTTTTGATATAACGTACGTGTGAGCTCTGTCCGAACGCGATACCGTTCATTACATTATTCGATTTATTATCGACCAGTTCGAGTTTGATATGTTCCTGATCGCGTCCCACCACTTTACTTGTTCCGTAATCATAAACATGATGAGTGCAGAAAATAGGTTTCGTGTTATCAGGACCGAAAGGATTAAACTTTTTCAGGTCGCTGAAGAACTTGGATGAAATATCCCTGAAATCTATTTCAGCATCAATCTCGATAACGGCACTGGTTTGTTCCGGTAAGATATGCTGTGAAACGTATTCTTCGAATCGTTTGGTAAAGGCATTCACGTTTTCCACTTTCATCGACAGTCCGGCGGCGTATGTATGTCCCCCGAAGTTTTCCAGCAGGTCGCGGCAATGCTCGATTGCTTTATATACGTCAAAGCCGGAAACTGAACGTGCGGAACCTGTTGCCATATCATCCGTCCGGGTCAGTACCACGGCAGGGCGGTAGTACACTTCTGTCAGACGGGAAGCTACGATACCAATCACTCCTTTGTGCCATTCTTCGTTGTAGAGCACGATGGAGCGGCGATCGGCTAATCCTTCCAGATTGGCAACGATGTTGTTTGCCTCTTCCGTCATACTCTTGTCGAGGTCTTTCCGGGTTTCATTGTACTGGTTGATTTGTCCGGCTTTCTCAAGTGCTATCGAGAAATCTTTTTCCGTCAGCAGGTCTACGGCTTCTTTTCCGTTTTGAATACGTCCTGATGCATTGATGCGCGGTCCGATTTTAAACACAATATCGCTGACGGTGATTTCCTTTTCAGAAAGTCCGCATACGTCGATAATAGCCTTCATACCAATGCTCGGGTTACTGTTCAGTTGCTTCAGACCGTGGTAGGCGAGGATACGGTTTTCACCCATAATCGGAACGATGTCCGATGCAATACTCACGGCTACAATATCAAGCAAAGGAATCAGGTGGTGGAACTCGATACCATTACTGATAGCGAATGCCTGCATAAACTTGAAGCCGACTCCACAACCGGAAAGGTGAGTGTACGGATACGTATTGTCCAGGCGTTTGGCGTTCAGAATAGCTACGGCAGGCGGAAGCACATCATCCGGTACATGATGATCGCAGATGATGAAATCAATCCCTTTCTCTTTGGCATAAGTGATTTCCTCTACTGCTTTAATTCCACAATCGAGTACAATAATCAGTCCTACACCGGTTTCTGCGGCATAGTCCACTCCTTTTTTAGAAATGCCATACCCTTCATTGTATCGGTCGGGTATGTAATAATCAAGGTTCGAATAGAACTGTTGAATAAACTTGTAGACCAATGCTACGGCAGTAGTACCGTCTACGTCATAATCTCCATAAATTAGAATACGTTCTTTCTTTCCCATCGCCCTGTTCAGACGTTCTACTGCAATATCCATATCCTTCATCAGGAACGGATCATGCAGGTCGGGCAATTGCGGGCGGAAAAACTTCTTGGCATCTGCTGCCTTTGTAATTCCCCGCTGCACCAAAAGTTGTCCAAGTATCGGGCTAATCCCTAGTTCCTGGGCCAATGTCTGGCTTGTCTCTGCCTGTTCGGGTGTAATGGGTCGATAATTCCATTTGTGATTCATTTTATATATTGTTTTTTCTTTTTCTGTTCTCAAGGGTTGAAAAGGCACTTCTTTCCAACAAGGGGTAAAAGTACGAAAAAAAGCGGAAGTGTATAGTAGATAAGACGAAAATATTTCAAGACTGGCTTTTGGAAGATAACTTCTTTTAGCTATCTTTGCTTCGTTAACAAAAGTCTAAACAGGTGAGAAATACGCTAAAATGAGAAGACAAAACGGTGCCATAAGCTCTAATATGACATTTGATGATATCTATATTGAGTATTATCAACGTTGTTTCTTGTTTGCTAAATCCTATCTTCACGATGAGATGCAGTCGAAAGATATAGCCTCTGAGGCAATGATAACTTTATGGAGTACGATGAAGACTGAAGAGGTGAAAAATATCCGTGCTTTTTTGATGACTGTGGTAAAGAATCAGGCCTTAAACTACCTGCGAAATGAGCATCTGCGGATGGAGGCCAGGGAAAACATCCTGGATGATGAACTTTACGAACTTGATTTCCGTATCTCTTCTCTTGACTCTTCCGATCCTAACCAACTTTTCTCTGAAGAAATAATCGCCATTGTTAATCATACTTTAAATGAATTGCCGGAAAAAACAAGAAGGGCATTTATGATGAGTCGATATGAGAATAAATCGATGAAAGAAATCGCTGAATCATTAAATGTGACAGTGAAAGGGGTAGACTATCATATTGGCAAAGCGTTGCAAGCTTTAAGGAAGAACCTCAAAGATTACCTTTATACTCTACTTTTTTTCTAATAGAATACCTTACCGATAAAGTTCTCCTTCGGCATTGATGCATATCCTCCTCGGCATTGATGAACAAATGAAGGACCTCAAAGCACTTTTTTTATTTTTCTTCTAGTGAAGTTTGTAAGTAGCGTGTCTTATATATGTAAGCCCTCAAAAAGCTTATGTCTTAACCCCAAGGAAAAAGTATGGATACGAAACTATTAAATAAATATCTTGCAGGAGATGCTCTTCCCGAAGAAAAGAGAGAAGTCGTGCGCTGGATGAAAGAAAGTGAAGAACACCGTGAACAACTGATGCAAATGCGTCATATTTATGACGCTACTATCTGGAATGGTAATTTGCAAGAAAAAAAGGCGGAAAATAAGAAAATTATGATGCGTTATCTTTGGGCCTCTATGAAGATAGCGGCAGTCATTGCCATGATTGCTTTTATTATTCATAAGGAATATCAAGAGTATCGGTTTGAACACTCTACTGAAATGCAGATGATGACGGTTCCCGCAGGGCAAAGGGCTAGCCTGGTTTTGGCTGACGGGACAATTGTCTGGTTGAACTCCAACTCTACTTTAAAATATCCGGCTACCGGATTTCATGCCAAAGAGAGGAAAGTGATTTTGGAAGGAGAGGGGTATTTTGAAGTGGCTCATAACGAGAAACATCCTTTTATTGTTGAGACCGAGAAATATGATATCAGAGTATTGGGAACTACTTTCAATGTCTCGGCATATCCTAACTCCGGTTTATTTGAAGCTTCTTTGATAGAAGGTAAAGTCACCGTATACCATCCTGAAACGCAAAACGAAATAATCTTGAATCCACATGAAAAGGTGGAAGTTAGAGACGGGAAACTTTATAAAGAGACCTTTACTTCGGATCATGATTTCTTGTGGAGGATGGGTATTTATTCTTTTAAAGATGAACCGTTGGAAACTGTCTTTAAGAAATTAGAGCAATATTATGAAGTGAAGATCATTAATAAAAACATAGAAATAACTTCTCATCCGTGTACCGGTAAGTTCCGCCAGAAAGAAGGAATCGAACATGTGATGAGAGTATTGCAGAAATACATCAAATTTAATTATATACAGGACGACGAAAAGAATCAGATCATAATCTATTAACCCTAGTATTTAATCTAAAAAAACACTGAAAATGAGAGCAAGAGAACCTGCCCGTTTAAAACAGAAATATCGGTAAGTGTTGCAGCACTTACCGATATGTGAGAAGTCAATAAAAAAGACTCGTCATCTGTTACAAATCTTTATGTATTAACTTAATAACTCTAGGCAAAGATATGAAAAATAATCTTTGGTGTGGACGTATTGTCCATAGAAAAACACACTGTACTCAAATTTTAAGAATTATGAGGTTAACTGTCTTTTTCCTGTTATTCATTGTTTTTGAGACATATTCCTTGAATGTCCGTTCTCAAAATCAGAAAGTAACGATGAATAAAGGTACCGCAACACTATCTGACATTATCAGGCAGATTGAAAAACAAACAGACTATTTGTTTATCTATAATGAGCATGAGATTGCTTTAGACAAACGAATAGCAGTATCTACTCGGGAAACCACGGTTGCCGAAATTCTTAATAGAGTTTTGCAAGGAACAGGTTTCTCGTATACGATGGAAGGCAACCATATTATTCTGGTGAAAAGTATGGAGAAAATGAAAAACGTAACTCTCGGTCGGAAGATAACAGGAACTGTGAAAGATGATTTGGGAGAGGCTATTGTCGGTTGTAATGTAGCTGTTAAAGGTGAGAAAATAGGAGCCATCACCGATATGGATGGAAGATATACTATCGAGGTTCCGGACAATAGTATATTGGTTTTCTCATTTTTAGGTTATAAGAGCGTTGAATCTCCCGTCAAGAATAATTCGGTTATCAATATAACCATGCAAGAAGACTCCAGATCTTTGGAAGAAGTGGTGGTTGTAGGTTATGGAACACAGAAGAAAGTGAATTTGACAGGTGCTGTATCTGTGGTAGAAGGAGATCAATTGGCAGGGCGTTCTGCTTCGACTATGTCTCAATTACTGCAAGGAGCAGTTCCTAACATGACTGTCTCTTTTTCTTCAGGTCGTGCGGGAGATGGAGGTTCGTTTAATATCAGAGGTGTAAATTCCATTAGTGGTTCTGCCAAACCGTTGGTCCTTATTGATGGAGTGGAGGGAGATGTGAATCGTGTCAATCCGAATGATGTCGCCTCTGTTTCGGTCTTAAAAGATGCGTCGTCTGCGGCAATTTATGGAGCACGTGCCGCCTATGGAGTTATTCTGGTAACTACAAAGACGGGAGAAAAAGGCAAAGTCACTCTTAATTATAACGGACGATACAGCTTTAGTGATGTAACTACGTCGACAGATTATGAAACCCGTGGATATTATGCGGCCGGTATTAGTGATATGTTTTTCTCTACCTGGCAAGGGACACCATTGCTCACATATACGGAAAAGGATTATCATGAGTTGTGGATCAGGAGAAATGATAAGACGGAACAACCCGAACGGCCCTGGGTAGTAACTGAAAACGGACAGTATAAATACTATGGGAATTTTGATTGGTATAATTATTTATATGACCATAAACGTCCGACGCATGAACATAATGTAAGCATTTCCGGTGGAAGTGAACATTTGAAGTTCCGGCTTTCCGGAGGATATTATAATCAGAAAGGAGTTCTTAAAATACAACCGGATAAGTATGAACGCTATAACTTCAAATCAAGGCTGGAAGCCAAAGTGACTCCATGGTTATCCGTCAGTAATAATACCTCTTATTTCAAATCGAATTACTCCTATCCGGGACTTGGTGGAGTGAATACAATATTTAAGAATGCAAGCTATCGTGCCTTGCCCATATTAGTGCCTGTACATCCTGATGGTACACTGGTGTATGAAACTAATATAATGAACTATACTTTGGCGGGTACCACTGTTGCATTATCCAATAAGAAACATAATAATAAAGATGAGATAGACGAGTTTATGACCACATTTGAAGTAGTTATAAATCCGGTAAAACATGTTGAAATCATAGGGAATTACACATATTCGAAATATGACAAGAAATGTACCAATAGAAGTGTAGACATGCAATACTCCAAGGTACCGGGTGTTACGATTACCATGCCCGAGAGTACAAGCGGAGGGAATAAACTGACTGTGTTGAATACAAAAAATCTGTATTATGCATATAATGCTTACGGAACTTATGGTAACTTGTTTGCCGGCTCTCATAATGTGAAACTGACAGGCGGTATCAACTATGAGACAAAATCTTATGAAGATCTGACTGTGAGTAAAGATGGACTGTTATCTGATGAATTGAATGACTTTAATCTGGCTAAAGGAGAAAATACAGTAGTCACCGGAGGAAAGAATAAATATGCTTTATTTGGCGTCTTTTATAGGGCAAATTATGATTATAAAGGAAGATACCTGTTTGAGGCGAGTGGAAGATACGATGGCAGTTCCCGGTTTAAAAAAGGCCATCGGTACGGCTTCTTCCCATCGTTCTCCGCCGGATGGCGCATTAGCGAAGAGCCTTTTTATGGAGCATTGAAAAATACAGTAGATAACCTAAAGTTACGACTGTCTTATGGAACTTTGGGCAATCAGCAAGTTGGTTATTATGATTATCTGCAGCAAATAGAAACAGGAAAAGTTCTTAATTATTCGTTTGGTGATAAAGAAAAAGCCTCGTATGCCTATGAAACCGCTCCTAATGCTTCCGACTTGACATGGGAAACCGTAGTTACTAAAAATATTGGCCTTGATATCGGTATCTTCAATAATAGATTGAATATTTCGGCAGATGCTTATATAAGGGATACAAAAGACATGCTAATGCCCGGCAAAGCATTACCGTCTGTCTATGGCGCAAAATCTCCTAATATGAATGCTGCTGACTTAAGGACCAAAGGTTGGGAATTGGTTGTTGCCTGGAATGACCGTTTTAATGTGATGGACAAACCTTTTAACTATGGTGTTTCGTTTGGAATCGGGGATAATGTCTCCAAGATTACGAAATATGATAACCCTAATAAAGAAATCAGCTCTCCTTATGTCGGTCAGAGACTGGGAGATATATGGGGGTATATGGTTGATGGCTATTTTGCGACAGATGAAGAGGCAGCTAATTATGGAGTAGACCAGAGTGTCGTAAACTATATCATCAACAATGCCGTTGTCGATAGAGGACTGCATGCTGGAGACATGAAATATCTCGATCTTGATGGCAATAATAAGATCGAACAAACTGTCAGTGCTAATGATATTAAGGACCAACGGATTATAGGTAATTCTCTTCCGCGCTATACGTACAGTATCAGACTTAATGCAGAATGGAATGGCATTGACTTTTCCGTGTTCTTTCAGGGAGTGGGGAAACAAGACTGGTACCCATCCAGTGATGCATTTGCCTTTTGGGGACCGTATAGTTCACCAGCACCAAGTTTCATTCCGAAGGATTTTTTGGCAGACGTATGGAGCGTAGACAATCCTGATGCTTATTTCCCCCGCCCCAGAGGATATATCGCATGGACTGATGGCCGTTCCTTGTCATCGGTTAATAACAGATACTTGCAAAGTCTTGCCTATTGCCGACTGAAAAACCTGACTGTGGGATATACGCTACCTGTTAAATGGTTATCAAAGATACATGTGCAGAAAGCCCGTCTCTATTTCAGTGGTGAGAATCTGCTCACATTAGACAGGCTGGATACGGATTATATTGATCCGGAAGCGGCTGCTGCCGGAACAAATTGGAAAACAGGTAAGACTAATGCACTCTCTTATCCGTTCTCAAAGACCTATTCTTTTGGTATTGATATTACATTCTGATAATAACTAATATATCTATATATGAAAACCAAGTTTAGTATCATATTTATGTGGTTGTTTACCATTCTTTTTATATCGTGTGATAAACTGGACCTTTATCCTGAAGACAGTTTGTCTCCAACCACCTATTTCAAGAATGAAAACGAACTTCAACTGTATAGTAATCAGTTTTACTATAATATACTGCCTACGGCAGCAGATATTTATAAAGATAATGCAGATGTATTGATTGTCTCTCCGTTGGATGATGAGGTGACGGGGCAACGGATCATTCCATCGACGGGTGGAGGATGGAATTGGGAGGCATTGAGAAGTCTTAATTTCTTGTTAGAGAATTCTCATAATTGTGAAGATCAAGATGTACGTAATAAGTACGATGCAATCACCCGTTTTTTCAGGGCTTATTTTTACTTTAAGAAAGTACAGCGATTTGGAGATGTCCCCTGGTATGATAAAGTACTGGATTCGTCTGATGCTGAACTGTTGTATAAACCCCGGGATTCCAGAGAGTTTGTGATGCAGAAAATTATTGAAGATTTGGATTTTGCTATTACTACTTTATCCAAAGATAAAGAACTTTACAGAGTCAGTAAATGGGCTGCATTGGCACTGAAGTCAAGAGTTTGTTTGTTTGAAGGCACTTTCCGTAAGTATCATGGGATAGCAGACTACGAAAAATATTTGGATGCATGCATTACTGCTTCCGATGACTTTATGAAGAATAGTGGATATAGCTTGTATAAAACAGGCAGTACTCCTTATCAGACTCTTTTTTCTTCCTTGAATGCCATTCAGCAGGAAATTGTTTTGGCTAGAGACTATAATGGGACACTGAATATCCGCCACGACGTGCAAGGTTTTGAAAATACAGCTTCGAAAGGCAGACCCGGATTATCGAAAAAGATTGTAAATATGTATTTGAATAAGAACGGTTCCCGTTTTACGGACATGCAAGGATATGCCACTAAGGTATTTTTTGATGAATGTCAGAACAGGGATCCTCGTTTGGCACAGACCATCCGTACTCCCGGATATATACGTCCGGGAGAAACGAAACAGTCGGGGCCTAATTTCTCTTCGGCAATGACTGGGTATCATTTAATTAAATATTCGGGTGCCACTAAATATGATGTTGGTGACACGTCTGAAAATGATTTTCCTATTTTCAGGACGGCGGAGGTTTTTTTGAATTATGTGGAAGCCAAAGCGGAAAGGGGAACGCTGGAACAGAATGATATTGACAGGACGATTAAATTAATAAGGGATAGGGTAGGAATGCCGAACCTGAATATGAGTGACGCTAATACAGGCCCCGATCCTTATCTGCTGAATGTCTATCCTAATGTCTCTGAAACGAATAAAGGAGTCATACTGGAAATCCGTCGTGAAAGAGTCATAGAATTGTTAATGGAAGGCTTCCGTTATTATGATTTGATGCGTTGGAAAGCGGGAAGTTGTATGGATGATGAGTTTCTGGGAATGTATTTCCCCGGTCCGGGCAATTATGACCTGAATCATGACGGAACCATTGATGTCTGTTTGTATAAAGGAGCAAAACCAAGTGGAGTAAATGCATTGGAGTTTCTGGAGATTGGGGTTACGGTGGACTTGACGGAAGGGGAGTCTGGAAATGTGATTTGCTACAAAGACGTTCCTCGCCAGTGGAATGAAGAACGGGATTATCTATATCCGATTCCCAGACAGGATCGTATTTTGACAAATGGAGTCCTGACACAGAACCCGGGATGGAATGATGGTTTAAACTTTTAATTTGATTGAGCATGAAAGAATATAGAATAATGATATTGTTGGTTTCTACACTTTTTACAATAGCTATGAGTTGTTCCAGTCAACTGGACAATGAAGATTTTAGCGATATGATAGGAAAGGGACAGAATTATACTCCTCCTCCTGTTCCGGTTGAAGAACCGACATTGAAGGACAAAGAAGGCTGGAAAATTGATTCCATTGATGGAAAGAGCTTTATATGGTATTCTTATAATAAAAGTGCTTTTAATGCCCGGCAACAAGTAAATGTGCTTGAAATCGACCTGTCGAGTCCTGACTACGAATTAGAGTTTGTTTCGGCTCCTCAACTGGATTCTTTGTCAAGTGTTGCTCTGAAACATGATGCGGTAGCCGGAATTAATGGTACGTATGAACTTGAAGCCTCTTTCGTAAAAGTCAATGGCTCAATAATTTCACCGATCACTCTTCCCGAAGGGCATTTAAGATATTGGAAACATGAAGGGGCCATAGCTTATGACGGCTATAAGGTTGAAATTGGATATGGAACAAAGGAATCATATTCCTATAATTCAATGCCTAACATATTCTCGGGAGCACCGGTATTAATAGATGATTATCAACCGGTGGGTAAAACATTTATTGGAGATATAACCGGAATCAACCTGAATTCCCTGGATGGAGAGGATTACCGAAGACATCAGGGAGTACGTCATCCCCGTACCGCTGTGGCTTTGACAGAACAGAATAAACTTTTGTTGGTAACAGTGGACGGTCGTGCGGATTTGGCGGCAGGAATGACTGCCAAAGAGCTTACCTCCTTTATAAACCAGTATTTTAAACCACAGCATGCCTTGAACGTAGACGGAGGAGGGTCTACAACGATGTATATACGCGACAGTAATCTTTCAGCCACAGATGTAGTCAACTATCCGTGTGATAATAAAAAGTTCGATCATTACGGACAACGCAGTGTCAGGACTTTCATCTTGGTAAAGAAGCATAGCAACGGGCAGTTGTTTGACTCTGGTGACGGTTCGGAGGATAATCCTTATATTATAAAAACGGCGAGACATATGCAGGATATGCATAAGGTCAATTATTCTAAAGGAATGGTTTATTTCAGAATGGAGGCCGATGTGAATATGTCAGGGATTGATTGGCAGGCTTTGAATGTGAGTGAGCCTTATGACAGACTCGTCCATTTTGACGGAAACGGGCATGTTATAAAAGGCTTGAAATCGCAAGGTAACTATGCCAGCTTGTTCGGGGTGTTATGTGGAGTCTGCAAGAATTTGGGAATTGTGGATGCAGATATTGTGGCACAAAATGGAGGCGGAATATTAGCCGGCTATGTAGGGATAAAAATCCCGACTTCGGATGTACTTACCGGAAGTGTAGAAAATTGTTATACGAGCGGAAAGGTATCGGGATTTGATATAATTGGCGGTATTTCCGGTAATATCGGTAAACCGAGCGGATCTGTGTATTCGTCCATTAAGAATTGTTATTCTACTGCCACAGTTACAGCGAAGAATGAAACAGGAAATTCACGTGCCGGGGGAATAGTAGGTATTGTCTGGGCTGGTGGTATATTGGAGAATTGCTATGCGGCAGGTGAAGTTATTTCAATGAATTCCGGAGCAGCAGGTATCGGAGCTTATTTTGATACTGCACCTAAAAGATGCGTTGCTTTGAATAAATTAGTGGAAAACAAGAAAAATGGTGTAAATTTGGGGCGTATTGCCGCCTTCATGGGAGCAGCTAATATGACGGTTGTTGATTGTTGGGCAACAGACGATATGAAGATTTTGAATGCCGGAGTACCTAAAACCGAATTTTCCGGTGAATTAGTCGGTGTGAAGCAACCCCACGATGGGGAAACTAAGTCGAAGGAGTTCTTATCGAATATGCAGAACTACCTTGATGCAGGATGGGGAAACTCATGGTATTACAAGGTAAATGCGAAAGGATATCCTATTCTGTTATGGCAATATAATCGGGAAGATTATAATACGGATATTACTGGTCATTAAGACTAATATATATTATACTTAACACATTTATTCGTTAGTTTATGAAGAAAAACTTGTTAATCGTCGTTATCCTGGCTGTGTGCTCCATTGGAATAGTAAAAGGGCAGACAGTAGCGGATTCATTGGCAATTGTATCTGCTTGTTGGAAGATAGAAAATCCTCAAAAAGGAATTGTATATAAGTATGCTTCTATCCCTCAATTATATCAAGGTCCCCAATCTATCAGCCTGATAGAAATTGATCCTGTTGCAGGTTTGAAAGTCGGTGTTGCCGTTTCGGATAAAATGAAAGAAACAAGTAAGATTGCTTCTGAATATAACGCCATTGCAGCCATTAATGGCTCCTATTTTGACATGAAACGGGGAAACTCGGTCTGTTTCCTGAAGACGGATCGCCAAGTTATTGATACAACGCTGCAGAGTGAGTTTAAACAGCGTGTCACAGGAGCCATTAGTGTGCGCAAAAGGGGAATGAAATTAATTCCTTGGAACAAACAGATAGAAAAGAATTATAAAGGCAAAGCAGGTACGATACTAGCTTCCGGTCCGTTAATGTTGAAAGACGGACAGGTTTGTGATTGGAACTCGTGTGAACCGAATTTTATCCGGACGAAGCACCCTCGTAGTGCTGTTGCTACTACTAAGGATGGAAAAGTCCTGTTGATGACGGTAGACGGGCGTTTTCCTGAACAAGCAGGAGGAGTGAATATTCCGGAATTGGCACATCTGATCCGGGTTTTAGGAGGTGAGGATGCATTAAATTTGGATGGAGGTGGATCTACTACTCTTTGGTTGTCCGGTGCATCGGATAATGGAGTCGTTAATTATCCTTGTGACAATGGGCGGTTTGACCATGCCGGAGAACGGAAAGTTCCTAATATTCTTTATATAACGCATCAATAACGTTTCCATTATTCTTCATTGTATTTAAGGTCTTTCAGTGCATAGATTAAGACTTTTCAGTGCAGAAACTAGTGACTTTTTATGCAGTCGGGTGGTCGTCCTGTTGTAACGGGACAATGGGCACTTTATAAAAAGACGAATGTCACCTTATAGGGTGACATTTATCATTCTATAAGGTGACTAGCTATCCTCAAAAGGATGAAAATTACTAAAGATACAAAATTAATTAGTGAAAAGCAATAGTAGGGTAAGAAATTTATCTGTATTGCAAACAGGCTTAGAATTCAAATCCGAATCTAGCTCCTACTCCATGTAACTCCCATGTATCATTCCAACTATTATGATAATAATGCCCTCCATAGCTGTAACTATAATCCGTTGTGGCGTCATAATCTTGGAAGTTATACATCAAAGCTAAATTCAAGGCCTTTTTCCCTTTTAAAGAAAAACGTACTCCTACTCCTATTGAAGCATACGCTCCTTCTATGTCTCCTACAGCATATCCGGCTTTTACGTCGGCGAACGGAGTCACTTTTTTGTTGATGAAGTTAGCTCTGAAGTTAGCATAGATGGGGGCTGCATAAAGATCTGCATCGGTATAGTAGTTGAAAGCAACGCCACCACCTACAAAGAAATAATTGTTGAATTGATAACCATGTGTGGTTGATAATTCAATTTTAGAGGCATTGTAGTCGCTCACATCGCCAATATATGCAAAGTCTACGAAACCCTTATAGCCTTTTAATGTATTTCTTGCGGCTTTGCGGTCGTTGGTATCCTTACGATAATCTCTTGTGTACCGCTCTTCTTTTGTGATTTTAGTCACATCACTCATCTGACAGATGATGAGGCTGCCATCACCTGTTTTGATTTTTAAAGAGACATTGGGCACTTGTTCAATGATTACTCCTTTAATAATGCTGCCATTCTTTAAATACACTACTTCTGTGTAATTCTGTGCTGCGACATACGTACTGATACTTAATAATAAGGTCAGTACTAATAGTAGTTTTCTCATACTTGTATTTTTATTGTTTATAGTTTCTTGAGTGCGCTATAGATAGAGCCTGCCCAATAGTTGCGCAATCCGAAACCACGTGCCTTGCCGTCGGTAATCCATTCTTCAATGATTTCCTTTGTTTCGGTATTGAAGAATACGACTTCATACGTACCTCTATTGTTTGATTTGTCCAGGAACTGTGCGATAAACACCATACCTACTCCGGGTGTTTTCTGGATAGGCAATGCGTTGATGGCTGCTTTGATTTGCTCTTTACTAAGAGTATATTCTCTTTTAGCAGTCATTAGCTCGGTCAGGTCGATGTTTTCGTTCACCTGATTAACGGCATCCAGTGAAATCTCTGTCACTTCTTTTTTCAATTGTTTTCCTACGTTATACTTCTTAGCTTCTGTGATGAACAGCTCATTGATACGTCTGAAAGCATCTTTGAATTGTGCCGGTGATTCATCTGCACCGAAAACTTTTACTTGGGAGTAGTCTACCCCATAGAACTTAATAGACTGAATGTCTTTCAATGCACTCTTGCCTTGTCCGAAACAGAACAGGCTCGTGCTCAAGAATAAGAATAGAATAAGTTTTTTCATATACGTTAATGTTAAAGTGATATAGTTGGTTACTAACTTCCAAAAGTAGAAAATAATTATCGTAAATCAATGAATTTTATCGTTTTTCGACTCATCGGAGGCATTTGTATCTTGGCAATGTACTCTGCCGATTCAAAATTGATGCTTGGCGCCACTCTGACTTTCGAACGGAACAGATCTTTAATCTCTTTGGCAAAGGCTTCACTACGGTTCTCGCTTCCGATACGAATCAGAATCTCATCCGTTCCCAATTCATTGGTATAAACTTCAATGATATAGTTTTTTACCGAAGGTATATTATCCAGAATGTCGAATAATGCAGGCGGATACAACGTCGTTCCTTTGTATTTAATCATTTGTCCTTTCCGGCCGAGGATGGAGCTTAGGCGGATGGTATTTCTCCCGCAACCACAGGGATCGGTGTGGTGGTAACAAATATCACCTGTTTTGAAACGGAGCAACGGCATACCTTTGACTCCGAGCGTCGTGATCGTCACTTCCCCTGCTTCTCCCTCTTCCACAGGACGATTGTTATCATCCAGAAACTCTACAATGATAAGTTCCGGTTGCAAATGCCCTCCGTGGAATTCATTACACTCGGTAAAGGACGACTGCATTTCGGTGGAGGCATAAGTGGAATACAACTGCAAGGCAGGCCATTTATCGTGTATTTTCTGTCCGAGCGTATTCAACTGGAATTCCTGATTGCGCAATGCTTCTCCGATACAGATGCACTTCTGCATGGAACAGGTATTATGGTTGATATGATTCTTTTCGGCAAACTCTATCAGTTTGATAAGGAAAGAGGGGACTACCATTCCACAAGTCGGATGTATCCGTCGAATTGTGTCCCATTGCAGTTCCGGGATGCCGTTGCCTACACGGATCACTCCCATACCCAGTTCGCGGGCTCCCATATAATATGCCAAGCCTGCCATGAAACGGCGGTCGATGGTAGTCATCAATTGAAGAATATCTTGCTTGGTGCATCCGGTGGTGGTGAAAGATAAGTATTCGTTGTAAGAAAGACGGTCCAGGTCTTCAGAGGTGAGAACGAAAGTGACCGGATCTCCCAATGTGCCCGAAGTCGTCACATAGTCGATAATTTCCTCTTTGTCTACGCAGATGAAATCATCGTTATGGAGTTGCAGGTCCGTCTTGGTAGTGACGGGGATCTGTTGCAAGTCTTCAATCGTCTTTATTTGATTGATATCAATGTGATGTTCGGCAAACATCTGTTGATAGAACTTGGAATGTGCTTGCAGGTAGGCTAACACTTTGGCTAACTGTTCTTCCTGATAGCTTTTGATATCTTCCGGTGAGCGGAACTGAATTTCAGGATTCTTTTCCATCTTTGGATTGTTTTTGAATTTTCTGTTGGATACGTTCTTTCTCTTGCAACTTGGGAATGGATTTCTTCAATGCCTGTTGCCAGTATGCAATGGCCTGTTTAGATTGCTGCATGGCCTCGTAGTAATCTCCTATTACTTCATATACATAGTATAGGGAAGGATTGGAGGCTTGGTGTGTTTTTAAAACAGATTCCTCTATCTGTTCCTTTTTTCTGATTTTCTTCAATAAAAGCGGAGTCAGTTTCTTATACGTGAGAAGATGCTGGAACTCCGGTGTGTCGATGAATTTATCTTCCGGAATGGTCAGGTCGGAACTGTATATTTCGTGTTGCCAATCAATCGTGTCTTTGAATATCTTATTCAGGTCATAGGCTACGTATTTCCCACATTGCCAGGGAGAGGTCGATACCCACATCAGCCGTTTCTCCGGTTGGAAGATGACGGAATGATGGGCAATAAACTGATTGATGGCCATTTCGTTGGCCAGTCCCAGGTCTGTGTTTTGCAGGCCTTTGTGGTCACGCAGGATAGAGGCGGCTTTGGAGACATCGATCGGAAGATCCTCATTAATGAGTTCCGTTAATCGTGCAAAACGGTATGGGCTGTCGGAAGTGCGGATATTTTCCATGTTTCGTTCGTCCTTGCTGAATTCTTCCGATTGGTAATGGTTGGTGCAGATGAGCCGATTGGCTTCTTTTCCGGTGAAAAGCACAGTTTTCTCCGGAGATTTCTCGATAATCGCGGCTTTGCCATCTTTGGCAGAACCTATCAATATGGATTCGGAGACGAATGTTTCCCGTTTTTTGGCGATGGCAAAGGCTTCATCAATAGTGGCTGCATATTGCAGAATCTCTCTGGTCAGGATGGAAATGGGGGTGGCGGAACCTGTGGGGACAGCAGATTTGGCAGCATTAATTGTCACGGTAAGACCTGTCTCGTTCATGCCGGATAACACTCCTATCATACCGGGCCATCCGACGGAAGCAAACCTGTATCCTTGCTCCGGTACATAAAAAGCCACCTGCTTGTTCTCTGCGAAGGCATCTCCTACATAGAAATCGAAGTTACGTCCGATCAGCAGGGATGAATCTGCACTTTGTGTTCCCCAAGTGGCGAACGAACTGCATCCCACTAACATATAATCTTGCATGGCATGTCCCAGGTCGTGTGCCGAATGGTAATTCAACTGGCGTTCGTAAGGAGTGCCGATGAAGTCGTATTCATGCGTACATGATAGCGAGATTCCGTAGATCTCGTCGCGGTATTCTTCGAGGACGTTCTCACCCAGATTACGGTTGAATAATACAATGAAGAACCGGAGGAATTTCAGATAACTGTCTGAAGGAACAATCTCACGAATCTGATCCACGAACACTTTCTCTTGATGGTGGAGCAGGTCGGAAGACAGTTGCCCGATAGCTTCTCCTCTCTGGAAAGCATCCCCTTTCACAAACAATTCCCATAAGCCGCTGTCGCTGTGCCGGAGAAAGTTATCTCCATAATGCCGGAGGTGGAGACTGTCTATATCAATCACTTTGTCTGTGGTCATGCTTTGCTCATGTTTGGGCGTTTGCATATCCGCAGAAAAGTAGAGATAGCTGATTCCGGCTATCAATAGAACGATGAGCGACAGGAAAAGGAAGCCCGTGTATTGGAGTGTCTTTTTGACTATTCTATGCATTTCCTACTTTTTTAGCCAGATATTCTTGTCCTACAAACTCCGCACAAGTCAGCATGGCAGTTAGTGTTACCCCTAATGCACCATGCACATTCAGGTTTTGACCGGTGAGAAAGAGATTTCCCAAGCGGCTTCTTGTAGATACGAAACCAATTTGCGGACATTTATAATCTTTGATGATCCCATACGCGGAACCATCCACTGTTCCTGTATAGTCCCGATAGCTTAATGGAGTAGTGGTATACATCTCTTCTATGTTTTCTGAAAGGTCAATGCCATGTCCTCGGATGAAGCGGAGAATCTGTTCTGCTTTCTCCTTTTTGAAGGATTGGTAGTCTTCTCCCCGATGTTCGGGAGTCGTGCCCTTCCAGGCAGACAGTTCATCTATATACATAGGTGTCAGGATGGAAATGACACTGGCATATTGACTGTCCTCGGAAGACGCTTGCATGGAAATCATACAGTTGGTGGTCCGTCCCGGATAGAGCAGTTTATCATACCACACTTTATTGTTCGCATGCAGATACAGGTTGCGGTTCTGATAAGGAGTGTTTTTTTTCTTCATTACCAGGTAGAGCGTAAAGATGCCGTAGGTATTTTCCAACGAACGGATGCGGGAAATATAGGCATTCTTGATGCTACGGTTTTTATCCAGTATCTCCAATGTCCGTTGGGGATGCATATTGGAGATGACGAAGTCGCTTTCCAGTCGCTCTTCTCCATTGATGATAACCCCTTGTACCTTTTCGTTTTCAACGATGATGCGGGTGGCTTCACTGTTATTGAGCACGGTCCCTCCGTTTGCCCGGATTACATTGATTAGCTCCAGACTGACTTGCATACTTCCGTCTACAAAACGGTAGGCGCCTTCAATATAGGAGTGATTAATCATGGCATGCTGGTAGAAAGTGGAGACATCTTTCAAACCTCCGTAGAGTAAAGCTGAACCTGCCAGTACATTTCGTAAGGCGGGGTCCGGAGTGATATCCGCAATCAGATGGGCGGCAGAGGTACAAAAGTATTTCATACCCTCCAAAGCGAGTGTGCCTTGTTTCAGGTGGTCTACGCTAATCAGGTTTCCGACAGCTTGAAGCTGTTCGGCATAGCATTTCAAGTTTTCTTTCTCATGCGGGAAGGAACGGCAGATGGTTTCAATAAACTGCGGGTATCCCATTGCATAATCGTATGTTTTTCCTTTATAGTAGATCGTATCAAAAGCAGCATCGTCCAAGCGTTTTATTTTCAGCTTGTCCATGATACCGAAATAGCGGAAATACTGGTTCATCACTTGACCCTCATCCAGGCTTCCTACATAATGAATACCCGTATCCAACAGATGCCCTTTTCGTTGGTAAGTCTGGAAGCATCCGCCGAATTGCGCATTTTTTTCTACTACGCATACGTTGAATCCCTCTTTGCTAAGAATCGCTCCGCATTCCAGTCCGCCAAGGCCGCTGCCGATAATGATGATGTCATATTTGCTCATACTAGTTCGGTTTTCTAAATATGTAAATGGTGTTTGATGTATATTTGTCATTAGGAATGATTTCGACAGCCATTCCACAGGCGACTGCTATTTCCCGTAATTGGGTTTCAGTGGTGAAATACAGCTCTCCGGTCGTCCGGTTGAAGTTGAAAATACGGGTGGATAGTAATTCCGTGAACCGGGTTAACCGGTGCTTGGAAGCGTTGGCTGAATTTCCGTCGCGTATGATAATCATTCCTTGTGAACGTAAGCGACCGGCACATTTCAACAATAGGGTTTGTTGATGTTCGTAGCTCATATAGTGAAGCATGTCGTTCAGGATAAAGACATCACTTTCCGGCAGGGGATATTCCAATGCATTGCCATGCTTGAACTGGAGATGCTCGTTGCGTAACCATCCGTGCTGCGCCAGCGCTATCTTGTCTTCATCGTAATCAATACCCAGGATTTCCCGGTCCTCGGAAAGCAGAGACAGCATATAGCATAACGGGCCGAAGCCGCAACCGATGTCTGTGATTTGCCCTTGGACGGGAATCAACCGGTTGAATAGCCGGTAATTCTTTTCCATCTTTACTTTAATACGGATATACCATTCTACGACGGGACCTTTATAGATATAGTTCTGGATAAGAGCTTCGTAGAACGCCGGATTGTCCGTCGTGTTCTGTTCACGGCAGATACGGGCATAAACCTCTTTCATGTAAGCGGATATGCGTTTGGTACGCTCCTGATAAGTACTTCCGAAAGACAGATCGTCTAGTGGTATACGGGGAAGTATTTCTGTATAGATGATTCCTTTCCGGATATTGAAAGGCTGTGCTTTGGCAATGATTTTGTTATTACCGTAAAGCAGGATCGGCAGAATATCCAGTTTCAATGCTTCTGCCAGATAGAATGCTCCTTTGTGGAAACGTTTCATCTTTCCGTTATAGGTACGTGTGCCTTCCGGGAAAATGGCGATGGAGTAGCCCTCCTTCACTTTTTTCCGCATCCGTTCCATATATTGCTCGTATCCTTCGCCTATATAATAGAAGTCGACATAACGAATGATGGCTCCGAAGAAAGGAGAGTGCCATACCCAATGGTTGGTTACCATCAGGATTTTAGATGAAAGAGACAGCAATACCAGAATGTCGATGAACGACTGGTGGTTGGCAATGATAATTGCCGGATGCCGGAAGCGTTCGTTGGCTTTGTTGATATGTTCTTTTTTGACGGCGGTGGCCAGTAGCAAAATTCCTTTGCAGGTGATTTGTATCAGGCGGCACACCAAACGCTGCTTGCTGCTTTTGCGCACAGGCACCGGATAAAGCAGGATAATCAATATACGGAGGACGATGCAGCCGATAAAGAAAAGCAGGAAGAGCAACACGGTACGTATCAATCCGATAAGCGTATAAGGCGGTAATCCTTTGGAAGCGGGTCCTGCGATGAAGAACCGGAAAATGAGTGGCTGAATGGTATAGGCCACCAGTACTACTGCTATCATACCCAGAATGGAAATCAGGGAAATGGATTGCAAAGCCGGATGTTTGGCAAACACAAGTGCTCCCATACCGACCACTGTGGTGAAGGCGGAGAAGAAGATAGCCGTTTTATGGGAATTCAACACCTTCTGACCTGTACGGTATTTATTTTGTAGCCCGTCCATAATGAAGATACTGAAGTCATCTCCAATGCCAAAGATAAAGGTGGACAGGATGATGTTGATAATATTGAACTCAATCCCCAGAATTCCCATCAATCCCAAGATGATTACCCAGCTGATTAGCATCGGGAGAAAGCTCATCAGGGTAAGTTCGATACGTCCGTAAGAGAACCATAGTGCAAAGAATATGAGGAAAGAAGAGATGTACAGAATCAGGTAAAAGTCGTCATTGATGGCCGATACCCATTTGTTGGCAAAATAGGAACGGTCGAAGATGACTACATTCGGGTCTTTATTAAAGTTCTGGTACACAGCTTCCTTATTCGGTTCGCTGATCCGTATCTGGCTGATAAGCATGGTGATGGAATCGGCAGAGGTTTGCCATTCATTTAATAGCTTGCCGGATAAATCGTCTCCTTGCGCGGTGTAATGATATTCACCGAAAGGCTGGTTCATCCATTGATAAAAAGGTTCGAAGCTTCCCGGGCGGAAACGATATTCGGCGGCAGCTGTTTCCAGCTGTTCACGGACTTGTTGCTGTTTTTCATCCGTCCAGTAATCTTTCCATTTCTTCAGGCGTTTCTGCTGCTCTTGCGGAGAGATCAGAAACTGTGAGGCGGAGGCATATTCTTTGATGAGTCCCTGCTCTTTCAGTGCCGATAACTTCTGATTGGTCATTGCATAAGTTTCGGTAGCCTGATTCATGTCTTTGCCCACACTGACAAAAAGCACGGTCTTTTCGTCGTTGTCGAAGAGTTGCAGTAATTTTTCTTCTGATTGTTGGAGATGGCGGGGCTCATAGTTGAGACTCATCATATCGTTGTTGAAGCCTACCTTTTGCGAAGTAAACAAACAGATCACTGTAATGAGGAGGATGCCGCCTACCAGCCATTTATTCTTTTCGTAAGAATAAGCATTTATTTTCTCGATGATGCGTAGTATGCGTCCCTGTTTGACGTCTGCCTGTCCTTTCAGAAAATGAGGCAGGTAAATGAGACAGAAGAGGGTGGTGCCCACCAATGCCAGAGAGGCAAACAATCCGAAGTCGCGTAACAGATCGGAACTGGTGAATATCAATCCCAGAAATGCGCCGATGGTGGTGAAACTACCTACCGTAAGCGGATAGGCTATCTCTTTAATAAGTTGTTGCACGGTGGAAACATGGTTCTGATGTGCCAGCATGTGAATGGAGTAGCTTAGTGCAATACCCATCACTGCCGAACCGGCTCCCACTGCAATGGCGGAGATACTTCCTTTAATAAAGAAAATGAGAAACAGGGCAAATAATCCTCCGAACAGTACCGGAGTAATAATCAACGGTATCGATCTCTTTCGTTTAAAAACGAGTGAGATAAATACAATGATGATAAGCAGTGCCAGAGAGGAGGTCAGGATGGTATCTTTCTTAATCTGACGGGCGTTGTAGACTCCCACGGAGGGACCACCGAAATATTCAGCTCGAATGGTAGGAGATTCTCCCTGTACGTGCTTGAGCTCTTCTTCGAGTATCTTTATCAGTTCGTCGTTCTTTCCGGTGCTGCCTGTACTGAATACCGGGGTAATGAACATAAGTAAGGTGGAGCCGTCTTTGGAGAAGATATGTTCGTCATAAATCTCGTAGTTGGCTTCCAATTGGAAATCTTGCAAATGTTTCAGGGTTTCGCTTCCCAGTCCGAGCGGGTCCCGGAGAATATAGCTTCTTAATGCAATTCCGGCAGGAGAGAGGAGGTTGGTATAATTCTTCTGCATGACAGCCTGTATCCCTTTATCCGTCAGTAAGGAATCGAAGCGTTGATAGTCCGTATCTGTCAGGAAAAGCGGAAGATGTTCATAAACGAAGTCTGTGGCTCCTTGGATGAGGCTTTGGTCTACCTGTGCGAAAATTCCTTTAATCAGTTTTCCTCCGGCTTTTTCAGTCAGGGTTTGTTGCAGTTGTCCGGCTGCTTCTATCAGGGAGTTGGGTTCTACGCGGTGGCAGGTATCTGCCGAGGATAACATAATGATAATCTTATCCTTAATCTTGAGATTGTCGAATACTTTGATTGTGTTCTGGGAATCTTTAGTGTCGGGGAAAAATTGTGTGATGTTCTCTTCGAACCTTACTTGCAGGGCAAAGAATCCCATTAACAGGACACAACTGATGAGTGACAAATAGAACAGAATCTTGTGCCTCTCGAAATAATCATATAGTCCGATAAAAAACTGGGTCATATCTTTTTTTTCCTACACGCCGTGAGCAGAATGAACGCGATGGTTCCTGCCAGTATGCTGCATACGACTGCAAAGATAACACTTCCTATTAAATATTGCTCTATGACTGATTTTACATTTTCAAAAGAAAGTTCGTTTAAATGCAGATTGACAGGATCTCCCAGCACTTTGCAACCGGTTACGTAACTGCCGTACAGCAAAAATGGAATCATCGGAGGGATACTGATATTGGCTGCTACAATAGCTATGACTTTATTCAGTCTGAACAAATGTGCCAGAAATAACGTGATTAGCATTTGATATCCCCATACCGGAACGATACCCATGAATACGCCGAGTGTGATGGCAGCCGTGATCCGCAGATTAGATTCGGGGGAGTGGGTGACATGATCCGAGAAAAACTGCTTGCAGTTCTTCCAGGTCAGTTTACGGAAGAAGTTCCGGGGGATGATCCAAAGGAAAGTGACGAGCACCAGTACTGTGTTCAGGATACTGATACGGGTGAAATCGCGGAACGGTCGGAAATGAGAAACTCGCTCTTCCTGTGGCGGATAATAAACATGTACCGGAATGTTTTTAACGGTAATGCCTCCCCAGGCAGCAAAGACAAGTGCTTCCAACTCAAATTCGTATTTGGCGGTGTAATACCACTTGTCCACATTCATTCGTTGGATGGGGTACAGGCGGTAGCCGGATTGAGTATCTTGCAGTTTGATACCTGTTTCGAGGGTAAACCAGAAGTTGGAAAACTTATTGGCAAATGTATTCTTTCCCGGCATGTTGTCCGAGGCGAGGTTACGGGCACCTACCAATAATGTGTCCGGTTCCTTTTCTATGGCTTCGATCAATGCAGGGATATCCGAAGCGAAATGCTGTCCGTCAGAATCAATGGTGATAGCATACCGGAATCCTTGCTTTTTGGCAAAGGATAGTCCATGTCTCAAAGCTACTCCTTTTCCTTGATTGACAGGGTGGGTGATGGTATGTAAGTTAGATTCCCGGCTAAGTATTTCGGCAGTTTCATCTGTAGAACCGTCGTTGACAACAAGGATATCGGGGGCGTAGAAACGTACACTTTCTATGACGTCCGCCAGTGTCTTTCCATTGTTGTAACTTGGGATGATAACGATGATCCCTAATTGTTTCAACTTCTCGTGCCAATAGGCTGTACTTATTTGTTCCTTCATACTGTCGGGGTAAGTGCAGCTTTTAGTTTGATGAAACATTCGTTCTTTACGGTATTTTCTTCTACACTGTTCTCCTCTATAGTGTATTCCTTTACACTATTTTCCTTCACGATGTTTTCCTTTACAATTCCCTCTTTTACAGTACCCTCTGCCTGCAACTGAAGTATACCTTCTCCTGTCTCTTTAAAAGTCAGCGCAACCGATATGTACGGCGTTACTATAGGATTAATAGCCGAAAGAAATTTGCAGGAAGACACCTGCGCTACTTGCAGTTTTTGCTGACGAATGTCTTCTACACATTCCTTGATAAGTTGTAGCAGACAAACTCCGGGAACTACCGGATGTCCGGGAAAATGTCCCTGATAAACAGGATGCCCGGGATTCAACTCTATTTGGATAATCCAAGCAGTTGAGTCCGATAATTCGGAGGAAAGGATGGTATAGAAATTATCAAGTAGCATATCTTAAAATTCTTTAGATAGTTTATCCAGATTGGACAGTTTGTCCAGACGGATTGTCAACCGTATCCACGGATGTTTGATTTTTATTTGTGCGGGATCGCCCGGAGTGTTGCCTGTGGTGTAGACCACTGATTTTCCAAAGCCTTTCCCACTGGTTCTTTTTTCAGTAGCACTGTCTTTGCTCGCTTTCACACGAGTACCTTTCTCACTTAAGAACAGACGTTTGAAATCCATCTCCAGAAGTTTCAGCACCTTTTCCTTTTTCATGGGTTCAATGCAACTGTTGACAGTAAACTGATTGTTGCGAAGAGAAAAATCGAAAAGGCTTAGTCCGAAGTAAGTAGACGCTACGATCCGGATTTCGTTATCAGGCATACGGCGTACTATTAGCATACCGCTCATGTGATGTCTCATGAAATCCAGTTGGATATTGTATTTTTGCGAGCTTTCTCCTTGTGTTAGTTCGATAGCGGGGGGCACGGTACTGCCTTCCCCGCTCATCCGTGGAGAGCAGGAAGTCTGGATCTGTATCCATAAGAATAGCAGAGCCGTCAGACTAACGAATCGCAAACTTCGTCTCATTCTTCAGGGAGTTGAACTTTTTATTATAGAATTCGTATTCTGTATAGTTTGTGGCTGTTTCGGACAGACGGAGTTTGTGTACCGACATATCTTTCTTGTTCAGATAGATTTCTATACCGGCAATATAGGCTTGTACCGCTTTGTTGGTCGGTTTTATTTTAACCAGATAGTATCGTGCGTCTTCAAAATACTCCAGCAGGTAGTTGGACGATATTTTAGACAGGTCGCCTATCATACATGCGGTCAGCATATCCTGCATCTGTGCCATCATTTTGTTCGAACTAAGATTCATGATACTTTTCTTGCCATCCGAAACGATTTTGAGCTTACTGCCGTTTATCACGATGAGATAATCCATCGGGCGGAAATATTCCATACAGATTTTATGGGTCTTCTGGTAGTAGAACTTCCCTTTGGAAGTAACTTTCTCATCGAATACATCGAGATATTTCACTTGGGTGAAATCGCTTTCGATGGACTCTACGGTTTGCGCCTCCTTTGCCAGGCGGCTTTCAAACTCTGTCTTTTGCGCCATCTTTTTCATGCTCTGGGCATGGATAGAGGCTATTGACAAGAAGAAAAGCGATAAATATATTAATAAAGTTCTCATACCTTTTTTATTTTATGCCAATAGTTTGTCCGGATGGACAGCAGTATATCCTTGTTCTTTCAGCAAATCCAAGATTTGTTTCACTAGCTGGTCGCTGTCCGGCATCCGGTCGTGCAACAGAATAATGGCTCCCGGTTCAAGACGTTTCCGAATCCTGGCAAGGACTTTATCCGGTGCTGGTTGTTGTGTATCTAGTGTACGGATGCTCCATCCTATAGAGGTATATCCTAACTGTCGAACGGCTTTCGCAATCGTTGGATTAGTGACACCAAACGGCGGACGAAACAAACTAACCGGCTGCGAAGTT
This sequence comes from Bacteroides sp. D2, assembly GCF_025147085.1. Lineage (NCBI taxonomy): Bacteria > Pseudomonadati > Bacteroidota > Bacteroidia > Bacteroidales > Bacteroidaceae > Bacteroides > Bacteroides sp. D2. The sequence goes on from NZ_CP102261.1 coordinate 2,843,336, forward strand.
ACTCGTTCTAGTTCACACTGACAAGTTTGCAAGTCTTTTTTCATCTTGGAGAGCCCGTATAGCGGGAATAAACCGGAATGGGTATGCGAATGATTTCCAATCAGATGACCTTCTGCCACCATTTTTTGCAAGATTGCTTCATTCCCTTTTACCTTTTGACCGATACAGAAGAAACAGGCGGTTACCTGATAATCTTTTAGTACCTGCAGAACTTTGGGAGTCTGTAGGGAGTCGGGGCCGTCATCAAAAGTCAGGGCGACAATCTTTTCCGCAGTATGCTTTTTGCAAAATGACCGGAGGTAAATTCCCGATTGAATGCTATAAGAGGCATAAACGAGAAAAGACAGGAGCAAGAGCAAGCAAAGAAGGAGGCAAACGATTATCATACGCTTTTCCGGATTAGAATCAATGAATGATTGATGGAGTGGTGATGATTATAAATCAATATATGGGTCGAGGTAGTGCAGTTGGCCGATTCGTTCACTGCTTTCCATACCGCATACGATGTTGCGGTAGGATATTCACCACATTCATTCTTAAAACTAAGATGAACACTTTCCGGGAAAAGGTTTGTTTCAAGCTCTTCATAAATAGAGTTGCCATTGTCAACAGTTTGCTCGTGAGAGTCATCTTGATTGTGTGGCTTCTTGTTTTTTCCGGTAACCAACCACTGAATATCCTGACATTCTAAACCATTTCGTTGCAAAAAACGGATGATTCGGGAGCTGATTTCTTCTGTAGTCTGTTTCCCTATGAAAGTTTCGATTCCCTGTATTTCAGCCAACGGATGCTCTCCGGCTTCCCGACTTAACAGGAAGAATTGAGCACCTTCTCCTGCTGCTATCCCTTTCAGCACTCCCAGCCGTTGCTGAATCGTGTAACTGGTTTCTGTCATTTCATTGATGGCTCCCACAAGTATATTCTCGCTTCCTTCTCCTATTTTCATCATAGCGTCCAATAAAGCACTTTCAAAACTAAGACCACGGTGGACATAAGTCATGTTGTAGGCATGTATTTGATGAATCAGAGCTATTTGTGCACCGATTGTATTGAATGTCGACTGGATGAAAGGAGTAGGATTCAGCATCCGCTCTTTATTATCCAATAAGTTGTTCAGGAATTTTTCCGTATCTGTCAAGCAGCCCAATCCTGTTGCTGTGATGATTCCTTGTATCTTTTCAGGAGATAGTTCACCCATACATTCCAATCCGCAGGCCACCCCCATTTTTACGATACGGCTCATGCGTCTGCGCAAGGTCGCATTGGTGATAATATCCTTATAATCGGGTTCGCAAGCCTGAAGATAAGGGCGATTATTTCCTGGTGAATGATCCTTTGGCGGATGAATGGAAGCGATGCGTTGAATATAAACTGGCTGCATAGGCTTAAATACTTAAAGGTGCGTTCATGCTGGAAAATTCGTTGCGGAAAAGAGGAGCGATGAATCGTTTCCTCCGAAACCGAAAGAGTTGGATAACACATGTCGGATGGGGATTCCTTCTTGAAAAGAGGTTTCCGGTATCAGTCCTGTTTCCGGCATCGCATCCGTAAAGTTCAGGTTGGGATAAATCAGACCTTTATCTATTGAAAGAACGGAGTAAACAGCTTCAATTCCTTCGGAAGCTCCTAAGGTATGTCCGATAAAAGCTTTTACCGAACTAAATGGCGGAACGTGTTCTCCAAAGATTCTTCGGAGCGCCATGCCTTCTGACGCATCATTGCCGGGAGTACCTGTTCCATGTACATTGATATAATCGATTTCTTTGGGAGAAATGCCACTGGAGGCGATAGCTTCACTCATTGACAGAAAGGCACCGTCCCCTTCAGGAGAACTTCCTGTTTGATGATAAGCCTCATTCGTATTGGCGTAACCGCTAAGTTCGCAATAAGGAGTTCTTTGGAGTGAACTTTCCGATTGAAGCACTAAGTAACCGGCACCTTCTCCCAGATTTAATCCGGTACGTGAGCGGTCAAAAGGACGGCAATGTGTTTTGTCCAAAATCATCAGGGAGTTGAATCCATTGAGCGTAAACCGGCAAAGTGCATCCGTACCTCCCACGATAGCAGCATCCAGTAGCCCGTGTTTAATCATTCTTGCTCCCAGCATGATGGCATTGGCTGCTGACGAGCAGGCTGTACTGATGGTGGTTATAAAATCATTGATACCCAAATACGAAGCAATCAATTCTGTACTGGCTCCGCAGTCGTGTGAAATTACTTCCCGTAACCGTCCCTGTCTCGGGTTTTTCTTGAAAGATTCATAGAAGTGCTCACTCAAATCCATGCCGCCAACGGAAGTGGCGGAAATAAAACCGATACGTAATGGTGGTGTGAGTCCCGCATCTTTCATTGCTTCTTCGGCTGCTATCATTCCCAACAAGGCTGTACGTGATACAGTGCGTTGCGGAGGTAAAGAGATCAGTTTCTTTAGTTCCTCATTGCTACGTTTCACTTCGGATACGGGCACATCGAGAGCAGTCGGAAAAAGAGTTACTTTTCCGATGCCATGCTTTCTTTGTCTCAACGCTTCTATATTTTCGGAAACTCCGATACCGATCCCCGAAACAACTCCCAATCCGGTGACGTATATCTTCATCGGTTAAGCTTTGCGATTAGCAATGATGTAGTCTGCCAGTGTACGTACCGAGTAGAAGATTTGTTTTCCTTCACTGGGGTTCTCTATCTTTATACCGTATTCGCGTTCCAGAATCAGGATGATTTCGAGTGCGTCAATGGAGTCAAGGCCAAGACCTTCGTCGCCAAACAGAGGGGCTTCATTGTCAATATCTTCCGGAGTGATTTCTTCAAGGTTCAACTCTTCGATTAGTTTCCCTTTCACTTCGTCCATCAGTTCTTTTTTGGTTTGATCTAAATTATCCATAAATCGTTGATATATTATTAAGTTGTTTAAATTCTGCTTGATAATGTCCGTCCAGTAGTTCGCACCAGCCTATGATACAGGTGCGTAACTTACTTTTCGCCATCACAATCCTTGCATAATCCTCTAATGAGGCAGCATCTGATTGCCGACGGACAAAGAATGTATTCTCTCCCTGAATCTTGTGCCGGATACAGATTTCTCCCAATACTACATTGGGGAGAGTGTAGACAAACACGGCAGGACTGGCTGCTTTGTCCCCTTCTTTACTGATGATTGCCTGATGTTTGCAGTCCGTATCCAGAGAGGAAGAAGCATTGGCAAGAATGATTCCAATCTCTTTCGGACGGTAGTTTGTATCTTTCAGTAAATATTCGGCAGCTACATATCCCAGCTTACAGAGGTTGTCCATCTTATAGAACTTCATATTGTTTTCTCCCAGATGCTTGTATGCTTCCCGGATGAATGGTGCAAAGTCTGTTTCCGAAGAGCTGAATACAGTTGTTCCTTTACTTTCTACTGCTCCCGGTCTGATTGTGACCATGTTGCCCGATTCCACCACTGCTTTGCAAACTGACGGAGCACTCGCTTTGTCGGTTGCCTGCGAGTTTGCTTTCTGTTTCAGATGAGCATCGGGGAGGGATAATACCAGTGCGGCATTACAGCCTCCGAAACCGGAAGCAGTTTTGATGCAGCATTTCATCGGTATCGGCTGATGAGTGGCATAGACAGTGATAGGCATGGGAACACCGAGTGTTTCATACCCTAAAGTTCCGTAGTATCTTCCTTCTTTTAGTTGCTCTATGCAAAGTATGGTTTCGATAATGCCCGAAGCTCCTAATGTATGACCGAAATAGGGCTTGAGGCTATTCACCGGAACTGCAGCTAATCCCGCCAGATGTATGGCTTTGGATTCCATTTCATCATTGTAAACCGTAGCTGTTCCGTGTGCATTGATAAAGCTAATGTCTTCGGGGAGTGCTCCGGCTTCTTCCATTGCCTGATTAATGGCTAGAGCTAAACCGTCCCCTGTTCGGGAAGGACCGGATATATGGTTGGCGTCATTGCTGATTGCTCCTCCGGAGAGAATAATATGATTCGCGTTTCCTTGAGTTTCTAAAAGAACAGCTCCACAGGCTTCGCCCAGACTTAATCCATCCCGTTGTATATCGTATGGTCGGCAGGGGTGTGCGCTGACAGATCGGAACGATAGAAAGCCGCTGGTAATGAAATGAGAAAGAATATCCCCACCTGCCACAATCACTCGTTTGTAACGTCCTGATTCTATCCATCTCTTAGCGACGATTAGTGCCGAGACTCCTGATATACAGGCATTGGAGATGACCTCTACCTGATTTGCCGCTCCAAAGAAATCTCCGATTCGTTCCGCCATTTTCCAAAGAAAAACCGGACTGTCAGCAGGTAATTCACTCAATAAATCAACATTTCCTTTAGTGGTAGATAATAACAAGGCACAATCCGGCTCCCGCAAGTCGGTTCCCGATTGAGAAATAACCTTTTGGATAGCCAGTATGAATAATTGCTCCATCCGGGTATAATCCGTAATCTGCATCAGCTTCGCCCGTTTTTCCAGTTCCACAGAATCAATCATTCCCGCCAATAGGGGATGATCGGAAATTAGGCCGGCTTCTTGCATACGGATTCCGCTTCGGTAGTTATGGATGGCCTCCAGATTTTCCGGGATGCCGAAACCTAACGAACTAATCAGCGTATGGGCTGTGATGTATATATTTAAAGGATATTCCATTTCTTTTTCCATTCCAGATAAAACGGAGGATTCATAAGCTCCAATTCTTTATTCAGGTTCAGGAACACTTGTATGGTGCTTCCGGTAGCTACTATACTTTGGTCGGTAGCCCGGTAGATAACGTATTCAAATTTTATCTTGGCTGCCTCACAGGCAATATAGCGCGTCTCGACAATCGCTTCTTCACCAAAAGATAGTGATTGTTTGAACTGACAGGTTAAATCCACGATAGGAACCATGTATCCCTCCCGGTAAATACTCATATAATCCAAACCATACTGTTTGCCAAAAGCTTCTCTTCCATCTTCAAAATAGCGCACATACTCACCATGCCATACAATCTGCATGGAGTCTATTTCGCTGAACCGCACTCTGAAGGTAGTCCGGTTGGTCAAAGTTGCAACCTGTTGATTCGTTTTCCGTTTCATTCTTTTTTTATAAATATTTTCATCCTGCATTCAGCTATCAGCTTGTCTTCCACTTTCACTTGTGCAGAAATCAATGTAATGTCGAATACCTCCTGTACAACGGTAATCTCCGTAAATAGTTTCATCCCGATCTTTGGCAAATCGTAGATTTTAAGTTTGTCTACCGAGCCGATAAATCCTAACGGTACTTTTTCACCCTGCCGGGTATAAAGAAATCCGATACGTGCTGCTGCCGATTGAGCGATATGTTCAATAATTCCCGCCTCTTGCAGTTTTCTGGTTTCGCAGAAAATATTATCAGCAGTAACAGTCAGTCCGGAATAAGAATGATTCTCTTCGATACCAAAGAAACTGTCCACCATCACGATGGGCGGACGCTGTGGAATCAAATTGAGTATTCCTTCTCCTTGTATGATAACTTCCCTGTTGTTCATTTCAATCTGCATTGTACAATGCTGTGTCCCATTCCTAAATGGTCATCTATCTTTTCGACTTCCAATCCCGCTGCTTTGATGCACCGTTCCATATCATCCGAATGATACATTTTGCTGTTACCATTTGCCATGGCTGTGAAATAAAGACTGATTTGTGTCAGGCAATAAGCGGCTGTGTCAAACTTTTGCCGGTTCCAGAAAGTTTCCATGATATAGAGGCGGCTCTCCCGGCTCATAGAGCGGGCTGCACGGGTCAGTATGCTGGTTACTTCTTCTTCCGAGAAACAATCAAGGAACTGGCTCATCCAGATAGCATCGAACCCTGTCGGGAAAGGAACTTCGGGATCGAGCAGATTGGCGCCATACCCGTGGATACGCATTGCTCCGGGCAGTTTTTTAGTTTGTTGACGCATCATCTCCAATTGTTGCGAAAGATCCATAATAGTAACTTCCACCGCGTCGTCATAGCTTACGCACTTGGTTGCCCATCGACCGGTATTACCTCCCACATCCAGTAAAGTCTTGGGATGACGGGCGAAAACAATCGCCAAAGCTTCGTCAAACGAGCAATCCGAGTAATAATGATCGAAACCGAACCAGCTCTTTTGTACTTGTGAGGGTAAGCTTGACAGTCCTTCATAGATGGTACTCCATTCGCCGAATACTTTCAGCCCTTCGGGACGTCCGTTGGTGAGAGCCTCTTCAAGATGGAACATTCCCAGATAGTTGACATCGTGGTTGAAATCCAGATTGACACGTACCATCTTGTCGTTGAGCAGGAACCATCCGGCTTTGGCAAGGCGGTAACGGTTTTCGTGCTGCAATACGGTACCGATGGTTAATGAGGCTTCCAACAAAACTTGTGTCGCATAAGAAGACAACCCACAAGCCTTGCTGATTTCTTCTTGTGTCATGCCAGCGCGTTCGTCGGCCAGTAACTGAAAAATACCGAATTTGAGCATAAGGCGTGATACCTGAAACACGATGGGCCCGAAAGCTATTTCTTGTGCCAGGCGTTGTGCCTCTACCGCGGTCAACGGTTCCTTATCATATTGATTCTGTTGCATCTTTATTTTGTTATATCTTTCTATTTCAATCCTTTGAGAGCGAACCGTCACTTGTGGTTTCCCAGAATGAGTAATAATTGAACCATTGTTCCGGATAGCGTTTCAGTATCTGGTCCAAAGCGGCCGTATATTGTTCGAGCAGAGCTGTCTCTGCTTTCTTTTCTTTGGTTCGTATGACTGGTTCCGTCCTTATAAAATGAAAACGGTAGGTTCTGCCCGGCTCTCTCATGGCAAAGTAGAATACCACTGGAACTTTCATTCGCGAACCAAGCAGGAAAGGACCGGCAGGGAAAGGAGCTTTCTGTCCCAAGAGTGTTCCTGTCAGCAGTTTCTCTTTATTCAGATAACGGTCGCCCTGGAAGCATACATATTCTTTCTTGTTTAATGCCTCGGTAATACGGAAAACGTGTGTCAGGTTATCTTCGTTGACGGGGATAATCTTAAAATCCTTGTCCTGACCATTTTTCTCCAATATCTCTTTGATTCTACGATGTTCGGCATCATACATCACGATATTGATTTTCTTTCCGTAATCATCGAAGAAAGGAACGCCTATTTCCCAGTTTCCCACATGGGCGCCAATCATAATCACTCCCTGTTCGCTGTTCAGCAATTGCAGAAATTCCGGATACCGTTCGAACTCGAACCGGTATTGATCGACTTTTCCGTTGCCAATAGCTACTTTGTCAATCAGGATTTGCCCTAACCGGTAATAGTTGCGTAGCAACATACCCAAAGAGCGTATTCGGTTGTGTTTCAGAATGTGGCGGGCATAAAACCAGGTGCTTTTGGTGGCTTTCGGAGCAAACGGTATGAAGTACAATACTACCAGACTTAGAAATATATAAGCGGCAGTAATGCCCAGATACTTAATCAGGTAAATAAAGAATAAGTATCCGAATGTTCCTCCCCGGGTTTTGCCTTTCCACGTCGACATATTTACTTGGCTTCCTGCATACGGGTGATAACGAGATCGTAGAAGTCCTGGAAGGTTCTGATACCCGCAAAATCTTGTCCGGTTACGTTGAAACCGAAGTTTTTTTCTACCAGTACCACCATATCGACCAAGTCCAGGCTGTCCAGTTCAAGAGTTTCCATTAACGGTGCATCCGGCTGGATAACGTCGATGTCTACTTCAAACTCTTCTGCCAGAGTGGTTCTTATTTTCTCGATGATTTCTTCGTTTGTCATATATCTGTTTTCTTTAGTAAATTATGGATTGATTTTGCGTATGATTAGCGTGGAATTGGTTCCTCCGAATCCGAATGAGTTGGAAAGGAACGTATCAAATTCCAGGTTTACCCGTTGGGTAGGTATATTTAATTGTGCAGAGGCCTCGTCCGGTTCCTCGAAATTGAGGTTGGGAGCGATGAAACCGTTGTTCATCATGAGGGTGGAATAAATCACTTCACTGGCACCGGCCATCCACATTTCATGTCCTGTCATAGACTTCGTGGAAGTCACATACGGGTGATGCCCTTCAAATATTTCTGCAATGGCTTTCGCCTCGTTCAAGTCACCTACCGGAGTTGAGGTGGCGTGTGCATTGATATAACTGATCTGTTCGAGTGCAATCCCTGCATCTTTGATAGCCATTTGAAGAGAACGTTTCGGGCCGTCCACATTAGGCACGGAGATGTGATCTCCATTGGATGAAAAACCGTAACCGATGACTTCGGCCAGAATGGGAGCTCCCCTTTTTACAGCCGATTCATAACTCTCTAATACCAGACTAGCGGCTCCTCCACTTGGAATCAGCCCGTCACGTCGTTTATCAAAAGGTTTCGAGGCTTTCTCGGGGACTGCTTCCTGGGTGGAAAATGCGCTTAGTCCGTCGAAACTTCCTACTGCATAAGGATTGACTTCTTGTGCGCCACCGCAAAGAATACAATCCTGCAATCCCGATTTTATAAGCAGGTAACCCATGCCAATAGCGTGAGAACCGCTTGCACAGGCTCCGGCAATGGTGAAGTTGACTCCTCTAAGTTTGAAAATAACCGACAGGTTCATTGTCACGGTGGAATTCATCGACTGGAAAATAGAACCGGAACCCACCAGTGCTGTGTTTTTCTTTTCACGAATGATGTCCACTGCATTAATAACAGGAGCGGCACTACTATCATTGCCATACAAGATACCCACTTCATTGGCTTCGAGAAAATCCTCATTAATACCGGCATTACGGAAAGCTTCTAATGTAGCGAGATAAGCATATTCTCCCTGCTCCGGTAGACAGAGACGTTTACGGCGGTCCAACAACTTCTTCAAGTCGGGACGTTCCAATATCCCCGTTAATGCAGAAAAATAGCCCAATTCTTTCCGTACCGGGTCTATGCCAATTCCCGATTTCCCATTATATAGTGAGTCTTTTACTTCATCCAGATTCTTGCCGATGCAAGAGTAAATCCCCATTCCCGTGATAACAACTCTTTTCATTATTTTGTCTATTCTATGCTTTTATTTTAAGTATATAGTCCTCCGTTGATGGAAATCACTTCTCCTGTGATGTAGGATGAGGCTGGAGATGCCAGGAAACCGACCAGGTCGGCAACCTCTTCCGGAGTGCCGAAACGTCCCGCGGGAATATGTTTCTTCCATTCGTTCTCATCAATTCCTTCCGTCATATCCGTACGGATGAATCCCGGAGCTACTGCATTGACTGTTACTTTCTTCTTGGCAACTTCCTGTGCCAGTGCTTTGGTAGCGGCTATTACGCCACCTTTGGCTGCGGAGTAATTGGTTTGGCCGGGCATTCCCTGAATGCCCGACAATGACACGATATTTACGATACGTCCATAACGTTTGACCAGCATATTCTTCAATAAAGGCTGTGTCACGTTGAAGAATCCGTTCAGGCTGATATCGAGCACTTTGCTCCATTCTTCTCCTGTCATCCAGAGCATCAGGTTGTCTTTGCGGATACCTGCATTGTTTATCAGTACCTCGATATATTCGTCAGGGTGTTGGGAAGCCCAGTTGCCCAAAGCAAGGGTGATAGCGGCAGGGTCGGTCACATCGAACTTCATCAACTCGCCATTACTTCCTTTTTCCTGTACTAACTGCAACGTTTTCTCCGCTTCTGCGTCATTATTCTGATAATTTATCAGTATAAAGTAGCCCATTTCCGCCAGTTTACAACTGACAGCACGGCCGATACCTCGGCTTCCTCCGGTTACTAATGCATATTTCATTTTATTTATCTTCTTTTTTGAGATAGTCTATCATCATTTCTATCTCTTTATATTTAGGCGTGTCATTCGTAAATACAGGGAAGAAACTGCGTATTTCTTCATAAACCTGCCGGCTTTTGGAACTTAGGCGATCTTGTATTTTCAGGTAGTCGATAGCTTGTGCCATTCCCATAAACTGGATAGCCATTACCTGATAAGAATTCTCAATGACTGTTTTTGCTAATAGAGCCGAGTTGGTTCCCATGCTGACAATATCCTGATTATCATTGTTGTTGGGGATACTGTGTACATACATCGGATTTGATAATGTCTGACACTCCGCTGTGGTGGAGGTTGCAGTGAATTGCGAAGCCTGTAAACCATAGTTCAATCCAAGCACTCCCAAATTTACAAACGGAGGCAGGATGCCATTGATACGGTCGTGGAACAGATAGTTAATCTGTCTTTCGCAAAGCATAGTCAGCTTGGTCACGGCAATTTTCAACTTGTCCATTTCGAAAGAAATGTAATCTCCATGGAAGTTGCCGCCATGATAAATATTTTGTGTATCCGGATCGACAATCGGATTGTCACAGGCGGAATTTATTTCGTTTATTAATACTTCTTCCGCATTCTCCAGTTCATCGTAAATAGGACCGAGTATTTGCGGAACACATCGCAAGGAATAATAGGGCTGTACTTTGTGTTCGAAGATTTTCTCTTTATGCACCTGGTTGTATAGCTCGTTCTCTCTTTGAAGCACGCATTTACTGCCTGCCACCCATTCTCTCATCATAGCAGCTATCTCTTGTTGACCTTTATGATGCTTGGCCTCGTTTAATGCCTGTGCCATAAAATCATCATAAGAGGCGGCAATCTCATTCATCATTACAGAGGCAGCCACCGACCAACGGAGTAGTTTTTTTGCATAAATCAGATTGACAATACCGATGCCTGTCATTACAGAAGTACCGTTTGTAACGGATAAACCTTCACGAATACGCATGGAAAAAGGTTTCAGACCGTTTTCCTGAAGCACCGTAGCTGCGTTACACAATTTACCCTGATAAAAAACTTCCCCTTCCCCTATTAACGTCAGGGCGATATGGGCCAGTTGTACGAGATCACCGCTGGCACCTACACTTCCGTGTTCGGGTATGAACGGATAAATTCCGCGGTTGATAAATTCACAGAGGAGAGAAACCAGTTCCAGATGCACTCCTGACTTCCCTTGTAGAAAAGTGTACAAACGGGCAATCATAGCTGCTTTTACATAAAGTTCGGGAAGCGGTTTGCCGGCACCGGTGGAATGGCTTCGGATGATATTATACTGAAGGTCGATCAATGATTGATCTTCTATTCTGTATTGTGCCATTGGGCCGAACCCCGTATTGATACCATAAATAATCTTATCGCTGGAAAAGGATTGCAGAAAATCGAAGCTTTCCTCTACTTTTCGAATACATTCTTCAGAGAGTTCCAGCTTCTCATTATCAAACAATACTTTATGAAGGGTATCTAAATTTATACTTTTGTCAGCTATCATTTTCTGTACTAGATATTTTATGCCTTAATAATAAGGTGCAAAAATAGGCAATTTCTGTTATATAGCGGACATGAATCAGGATAAAACTTTTTCTAAGGAATTGGTTTTGCTTGTTTTGTTTCTTATTCGTGGGAGATTTGTTCCCCGGTGCCGGAGGGTGTCTTCATCGGTGGGGGGAATCAATCTATGCTTTTTGCAAATCCCGTCCTTCATACTTGCAGATCGCTTCTATCCATTCCTTGGTCAGTGGCATGGACTCATGTCTTTCAAGATCGAAAGTAACCATGATGGACTTGCAAACACATTTCACCTCATTGGTTTTCGTGTCAATGACTTGTTGAACCAGATGAAAGCTTTTGGTACCTATCTTAGAGACGGCGGTTTGTACAGCGATGTGGTCCGATGCGAAAATTTGCTTAACGAAATTCGCTTCAATATGAACAACGACAATGCCAATCTTTTCCCAATCTACTCCCGGGCATACTGAACCGAAGTATTCAGTCTTTCCCAAGTCGTAAAAGGAGAAGTAAACCGTGTTGTTGACGTGACCAAATTTGTCTACATCATTGAATCGCAATTGGATAGGTAATGTGTGATGAAATACGATTTCTTCCATTGTTTTCTCTTAAACGTTTTAAATTCGACACAAAAATAGCACTTTTGCTTTCTTGCTTGAAATTGGGACAAAGATAGATATTTCTGCTGATTCTGTTCTCGGAGACGGGGGAGAAATTAGTTAATAATCGTTTAAACTGGAGTTTTGGAACGTTTATTCTGACTTCTGATATGTGGAAACAATCAGAAGGATGGAAAGGAACTTTTAAATACGGATTATTCTTAACTTATTATCTTGTGGAATATGTCCACATTTCTGTGGAATTTTTGCACAGGATCGTGCTTGAAACTTAATCTGGCTATTAATGCTTTTTTTCTTTATTGTAAATTGTTTATATATTTGAAAATGAGTGATATAATCTCTTTGGTTAAACTTGGCAAGTCTCGTTGTATCAGTCTTTTGTTATGCTTTTGGCACATAAATTGCCTAATATTGATGGTAATCTATCCTAATAACTATTCTAATTTTAGAACAATAATGGAAGTAATAATGAAAAACAAATGGCTATTATGCATTCTTTTAATGCTGTTTCTGCCTTTCGGATTATTCGCGCAGGTTGCTCCTCCTCTTGAAAAACAGAAGACAGAAACACAGGAAGCCCCGGAAAATAACAATGAAGTTACGACAAACAGCGATACTACTACCGACGGGGATGCTGGAAAGACAATCAAAGGAGTGATTAACGACGAACAGGGAGAGACAATCATTGGTGCTTCCGTCATTATCAAAGGTGAAGATACCGGAACTACCAGTGATATGGATGGTAGGTTTACTCTCGAAGCTCCGGAAGGAGCGATTTTAGTGATCTCTTACATCGGCTATCATACGCAGGAAGTGAAAGTCAGAAAGAGATCTCTTCTTCGTGTTGTGTTGAAAGAAGACAATCAGTTATTAGATGAAGTGGTAGTGGTAGGATACGGAACCGTCAAAAAGAGTGACCTTACGGGTGCTGTGTCCGGTGTATCTAACAGACAATACAAAAATCAACCTGTACAACGGGTTGAAAATATACTCCAGGGTCGTACTCCCGGTGTAGAAGTCACTGCTACGAGTGGTATGCCCGGAGCAAGTATGAAGGTGCGCGTTCGTGGAACTACCTCTATTAATAAAAGCAGTGATCCTTTATATGTGATTGACGGTATCATCTCTTCCAGTGGCTTGGACGGTATTAACCCTTCTGATATCCAGTCGATGGAAATACTGAAAGACGCTTCCTCTACTGCCATTTACGGTTCCCGTGGTTCGAATGGCGTTATCCTGATAACCACCAAACAGGGTAGTGAGGGAAAAGCACAGGTAACGTTCGATGCATCGGTAGGGCTTTCGACTGTCAGAAAACAGTATGACCTGCTGAACGCTTACGAATATGCAACTGCACTGAATGACATTCGCGGATCGTCTACTATCTCTGCCGAAGATCTTGAGGCTTATAAAAATGGAACGAAAGGAATTAACTGGACTGATCTTCTGACTCGTACAGGTATCACCCAGGATTATCGGCTCGCCATATCCGGAGGAAATGAAAAAGTGAAATACCTTATTTCGGGAAATGTGCTCGATCAGGAAGCCATCACCATCATGTCCGATTATAAACGCTATGGAATTCGGGCAAACATCGACTCGGAAGTGAAACCCTGGTTGACAATCTCTGCAAAATTAAACGCATCCAGTCTTCACAAGCACAATGAAGGTGGGGTGAACTGGTTGCATGTCACTAACTTTTCGCCTACCATGGAACTGAAAGATCCCGAAACCGGCGTGTACAATACAGACCCGTATAATATGATCGGTTCCAGCCCTTACGGTGAAATGATAGTGAACAATAGCGATAGCTATAGCTATAATTTAAACGCCAACCTGACATTGCTGTTCAAGATCATGAAAGGACTGACGCTTTCCGTTCAGGGAGGTTATGACTACGATAATAGTCCTTCTTATTCTTTCCGGTCGAAACTGGACTCACCGGGTGCTATCAATAGCGCAAGCAATACCAACGCATTGCATAACTATTGGCAGAACACTAACAATCTGACCTGGCAAAAGCAATTCGGAGATCATAGTTTCACTGCCATGGGCGTATGGGAAATAAGTCGTTCGTGGGACTCACAACTAAAGGGAACCGGTTCCAATCTGAACAATGAAAGTGTTGGGTACTGGAATCTTGGCAATGCTGCTATCAGAGATGCGAGCAATTCATACACGGAATTTTCTTTGGCTTCCGGTATCGTGCGTGCTAATTACGATTATAAGAAACGATATTTTATTACCGCTGCATTAAGAGCTGACGGTTCTTCTAAATTTCAGGGAGACAACAAATGGGGATATTTCCCTTCCGCAGCTGTGGCTTGGGATATTGCACAAGAATCTTTCATGAGCAACCAGCACGTTCTCGATCAGTTGAAACTGCGTGCCAGCTTTGGTGTCACCGGAAATCAGGATATTGCTGCTTACAGCACATTAGGTATGTTATCGGGGGCATCTTACGGCTGGGGAACTTCCACTTCCTCTACGGGATATTGGGGATATCAGTTTGCTACACCCGGCATTACCTGGGAAAAGACTTACCAATATGATTTGGGATTGGATATGAGTATCGGAGGCTTTAATATTACAGTGGACTGGTTCAAGAAACAAACGAAAGATCTGCTCTTTCAGAAACAGGTGCCTAAATATAACGGAGGTGGTACTTATTGGGTGAATCAAGGAAAACTGAACAATACCGGAGTCGAATTATCCCTTACCACTTTCCCTGTAAAGGGGGCTGTGACGTGGGAAACCAGCCTGAATGCTTCTTATGTGAAGAATGAAGTAGCAGACCTCGCAGGAGATGACTTTGTACTCACTGCTAACTATAGCGATTTGGGAGGTCCTATGCAGATTATGAAGCCCGGTTATCCTATGGGATCTTTCTATGTCTATCAATGGAAAGGATTTGATGATAAAGGCGCCAATCTTTATCAGAAAGCAGATGGTAGTCTGACAACGAATCCGACTTCCGATGATCTGGTTGTGAAAGGACAGGCAAGTCCCAAATGGACAGTAGGTTGGAACAACACTGTTACTTGGAAAAACTGGACGCTGAATGTCTTTTTCAATGCTGCTACCGGATATGACCGGTTGAATATCAGCCGTTTTATGGCGGCATCCATGACTGGCGTCTCTCGTTTCGTAACCTTGCGTGATGCTTACTTCAAAGGATGGGATCATGTTGCCAACAAAGCGGACGCTCTTTATCCGAGCCTTACCAATACTGACAACAAGAGTTATGCTAATTCGGATTTCTGGCTTGAAGATGCTTCTTTTATCAAGTTGAAGAATATCAGCCTCTCGTACCGCATTCCTCGCCGTGTACTGAAGTTTGCAAGTGTACAACTGTCTGTCAGCGCACAGGATCTCTTTACAATCACCCGCTACAAAGGAATGGATCCTGAAGTGTACACCAGTTATGACGGACTGGATTACGGTGCTTATCCGATTCCTCGGACAATCACCTTTGGAGCCAAATTCAGATTTTAAACCGTGTATTAAGACAATAACCGTATGAAAACAGCATATACCTTTATAATGAAAGCCTTGCCTGTGCTTCTGACAGCTTTGTGTTGGACTTCGTGTAGTGATTTTCTGGAAGAAGATCCGAAAGGACAGTTACCTTCGGATACCTATTTCAGTAACAAAGAAGATCTGGACGCTTCGCTGACGGCTCTCTATTCCGTGATCGCAAGTTCACAGGCTAGTAATAATCTTTGTGGAACGAACTTCCTGGTGGGAGATGATATCTCCACTCATCCTTCCAGTAATAAACAACCTCTTCGTGAACACGATCAGTTTGATGTGAAAGACAATAACTCGTGGTTGTCCAGTATGTGGGAGCAGCGTTTCAAAGTCATCAAGGCTGCCAATTTTATCATAAATAATGCGGAGCGTACGCCGGAGGTATCAAAAGACGATATAAAAGTGGCTATTGCACAAGCACATTATTGGAGGGCCTACTCTTATTTTTATCTGGTGACTACTTGGGGACGGGTTCCCATCATGCTGAAAGAAGAAATAGATTATAATGCTCCGTTGAAGACGGAAGAAGAAGTGTACGAATTGATTCTGTCTGATCTGAAAATAGCAGAAACCGATTGTCCCGCATTGTACACGAAGGAACCGTATGGCAGAAATGGAATGAACATTGCTGTAAGTGAGGGAGCCGTAAAAGCAACGATGGCTTATGTCTATATGTGTATGGCAGGATGGCCGCTTAATAAAGGAGTAGAATATTACAAGCTGGCTGCCGCCAAAGCCAAAGAAGTGATAGACGGTGCAGATGGTGGTAGCTACTATAATAAACTGCTGCCGGAATATAGCCAGGTATATTCATGGGAATACAATAATAAGAATACGGAACTTCTGTTGGGTATCTATTATAATAGGGATGCAGCAGGACAATCCGCTCCCTTGACCGATTTCCTGCAAGATATGAAACAGGCCGGTTGGGGAGATACGAATGGAGAAATTAATTTCTGGATGAACTTCCCCGAAGGCCCTCGTAAAGATGCTACGTATTTCCCGAAAATCATGCTTAGCGACGGGAAACTATATGATTGGTGGTATGATACCGATCCTGCTTCCCGCGAGGTAGTGGCACCTGTCTTTATGAAGACCGTGGAAGGTGCTGTACGCGGAACAGAATTTGATTATACAAATCCTGCCGTAGTCAATGCATCGGGGGAGAAAACATTCCAGTTATTACGTCTTTCGCAAGTATATTGCTGGTATGCCGAAGCAACAGGTCGTGCGGGAGAAATCAATGAACAGGCGGTTAAGGTGTTGAACGAAGTGCGCAACAGGGCAGACGGTGAAAAAACAAATAGATATACGACGGATATGTCTCCTGATGAACTGGCGGAAGCAGCCTACAATGAACATGGTTGGGAAATGGCCGGTTATTATTGGGGCGGTATTGCGAGCAGAGCCAGGGATATGTTCAGAATGTACCGGTATAAGGATCATTTTGAATTCCGTAAGAAAAATGAGCCTATTGAAGTGGCGCCCGGAGTTTTCAGGAAAGAAGCAGTAGCAGTCACCGGAACTTGGGATGACAGTAAGATGTATGTTCCTTATCCCTATGAAGATGTGATTTTGAACCCGAATCTGGACAATAGTTGGAAGAACAGATAGCGTTAGGGGTTGATTTTTTGAATGATCTGTTTTTTATAGAACGATGTAGGTTATCTCTTAATTTACATCGTTCTTTCTTTTTTGTATGGTTTGTTGTGTCAATCTATATTTTTGAGGGACTTAAAAACGTCGGGATAGATTTCACTAAATGGAATAAAAGTGTTATTTTTGCGTCTTGTTCTTAACGGAAATTAATCAAGAAATGATAGAAGATATTAAAAAAGCCTGTCAGGTGATGAATGAAGGAGGAGTGATCCTTTATCCCACCGATACCGTATGGGGTATAGGCTGTGATGCGACTAATGAAGAGGCTGTACGCCGCGTGTATGAGATTAAGAAACGCGCTGACAGCAAGGCTATGCTGGTCTTGGTAGACTCTCCGGTTAAAGTAGATTTTTATGTACAGGATGTGCCTGATGTTGCATGGGATTTGATTGAAGTTGCCGACAAGCCGTTGACGATTATTTATTCCGGAGCACGTAATTTAGCATCGAATTTGCTGGCCGAGGATGGCAGTGTAGGGATTCGGGTGACGAATGAAGACTTTTCCAGACGACTCTGTCAGCAGTTCCGTAAAGCAATCGTTTCTACTTCGGCTAATGTCAGCGGGCAGCCGGGTGCGGCTAATTTTAGTGAAATCAGTGATGAAATCAAATCGGCGGTAGATTATATCGTTGGCTTTCGCCAGGACGATATGAGCCGGCCGAGACCCTCAAGTATTATTAAGTTGGAAAAAGGTGGAGTGATAAAGATAATTCGCGAATAAATGAAGGGAGAAAAACTTAGTTTATTACAGCGTTGCATCAAATGGCGGGAAGCGAATATAAAGGAGAAGCAATTTATCCTGATATTAAGTTTCCTGGTCGGAATTTTCACTGCGTTTGCCGCATTAATATTGAAATTCTTTATCCATCAGATACAGAATTTCCTAACTGATAATTTTAATGCAACGGAAGCTAACTACTTGTATTTGGTATATCCGGTAGTCGGGATTTTTCTTGCAGGTTGGTTTGTTCGTAATATTGTTAAGGATGACATCAGCCATGGAGTCACCAAAATTCTATATGCTATTTCCCGTAGACAGGGACGTATTAAGCGACATAATATCTGGTCCTCTACGATTGCCAGTGCCATCACCATCGGTTTTGGTGGGTCGGTCGGCGCAGAGGCGCCGATTGTACTGACAGGTTCGGCAATCGGTTCCAATTTAGGGAGTGTATTCAAGATGGAGCATCGCACGCTGATGTTGCTCGTCGGCTGTGGTGCGGCAGGTGCGATTGCCGGCATTTTTAAAGCTCCGATTGCGGGATTGGTATTTACATTGGAAGTCTTGATGATCGACCTGACCATGTCCTCTTTACTTCCCCTGCTGATTTCTGCCGTGACAGCGGCAACCGTTTCATATATAATCACCGGTACGGAGGCTATGTTTAAGTTTCATCTGGATCAGGCATTCGAACTGGAGCGTATTCCTTTTGTTATCTTACTGGGAATCTTTTGCGGACTGATTTCATTGTACTTTACACGTGCCATGAATTCGGTGGAAGGTGTCTTTGGTAAACTCAACAACCCTTATAAGAAGCTGGCTTTCGGTGGTGTGATGTTGAGTATATTGATCTTTCTTTTCCCGCCTCTTTACGGTGAAGGATATGATACCATTAATCTTTTGCTGAATGGAACGTCTGCGGCAGAGTGGGATACGGTCATGAACAATTCTATGTTTTATGGCTATGGCAATTTGCTGCTGGTTTATCTGATGCTGATTATTCTGCTGAAGGTCTTTGCTTCCAGTGCAACGAATGGTGGCGGTGGTTGTGGTGGTATCTTTGCACCTTCACTTTATCTGGGATGTATCGCCGGGTTTGTCTTCTCTCATTTTAGCAATGACTTTGCTTTCTCCGCTTATTTGCCGGAGAAGAATTTTGCATTGATGGGGATGGCGGGAGTGATGAGTGGCGTTATGCATGCTCCGTTGACAGGGGTGTTCCTGATCGCCGAATTGACAGGGGGATATGATTTATTCCTTCCGTTGATGATTGTATCCGTAAGTTCATATCTGACCATTATAGCTTTCGAACCTCATAGTATCTATTCGATGCGTTTAGCCAAGAAGGGACAGCTGCTTACACACCATAAGGATAAAGCCGTGTTGACGTTGATGAAAATGGAAAATGTGGTGGAGAAAGATTTCGTTGTCGTACATCCGGAAATGGATTTGGGCGAATTAGTGAAAGCAATAGCTGCTTCTCATCGAAATGTGTTCCCGGTGACAGATAAGAAAACGGGTGGATTGTTGGGAATTGTACTTCTCGACGACATTCGTAACATCATGTTCCGGCAAGAACTTTATCACCGTTTCACTGTTAATAAATTAATGACATCTGCCCCTGCCAAGATATTCGATACGGATGGAATGGAACAGGTGATGCAGACGTTTGATGATACGAAAGCCTGGAATCTTCCGGTAGTGGATGAAGAAGGGCGATATCAGGGATTTGTTTCTAAATCGAAGATATTTAATTCATACCGGCAAGTATTGGTACATTTCTCTGAAGACTAACCGACAATCGGCAAGATGCCGGAGCCGGGCTTATGCAGATAACAGGTTTCTATGCAGATTATAAGACGATTATGGAAAAAGAAGATTTAAGAATAGTATATATGGGGACTCCCGATTTTGCGGTAGAGGCCCTGCGTCAATTAGTTGAAGGCGGTTATAATGTAGTGGGTGTGATTACAATGCCCGATAAGCCTGCCGGACGCGGACATAAGATTCAGTATTCTCCTGTAAAGCAATATGCGCTTGAACAAAATTTGCCGTTACTTCAACCGGAAAGGTTGAAAGATGAGGCTTTTGTAGAAGCATTGCGTGAATGGAAGGCGGACTTGCAGATTGTAGTTGCTTTTCGTATGTTGCCGGAAGTGGTATGGAATATGCCACGACTGGGTACGTTCAATCTTCATGCTTCTTTGCTTCCTCAATACCGTGGAGCTGCCCCCATTAATTGGGCAGTAATCAATGGTGATACGGAAACCGGAATTACTACTTTCTTTTTGAAACACGAGATAGACACCGGAGAAGTCATTCAGCAAGTGCGTGTGCCTATTGCAGATACGGATAATGTGGAAGTGGTACATGATAAGTTGATGGTGCTGGGAGGAAAACTGGTTCTTGAAACGGTAGACGCTATATTGAATGGAACGGTAAAACCGATTCCTCAAGAAGAAATGGCAGTTGTCGGTGAACTTCGTCCTGCTCCGAAGATCTTTAAAGAAACCTGCCGGATTGACTGGAATCAGTCGGTGAAGAAGATATACGATTTTATCCGTGGATTATCACCTTATCCTGCTGCCTGGAGTGAACTGGTTACTTCTGAAGAAGGAGCAGCAGTGGTCGTGAAGATATTTGAAAGCGAGAAGATTTATGAATCACATCAATTAGCTACAGGAACAATCGTGACCGATGGAAAGAAATTCATGAAAGTAGCTGTACCGGATGGATTTGTATCTATTCTTTCTTTACAACTTCCCGGTAAAAAACGTCTGAAAATAGATGAATTGCTTCGTGGATATCACCTGGAAGATGGTTGTCTGATGAAGTAATTAATCGGATGAGCAGATTAAAACGAGTAAGCCATTAGATTATAAATAGAATAAAACGTCCCGAATAAGAGACGGCTAGAACCTAAAATAAAAGAATTATGAAACCGATTATCGCTCCTTCCATTCTTTCTGCCGATTTTGGATATTTGGCAAAGGATATTGAAATGGTAAACCGCAGTGAAGCGGAGTGGGTACATATTGATATTATGGACGGAGTATTTGTTCCGAACATTTCATTTGGCTTTCCGGTACTGAAATATGTGGCGAAGTTAAGCCAGAAACCGCTGGATGTGCATTTGATGATTGTGAATCCGGAAAAGTTTATTCCGGAGGTAAAAGCGTTGGGCGCCCATACGATGAATGTGCATTATGAAGCTTGCCCGCATCTGCATCGGGTGATTCAACAAATCAGAGAAGCCGGGATGCAGCCTGCTGTAACTATCAATCCGGCCACTCCTGTAGCTCTTTTACAAGATATTATCCGGGATGTATATATGGTGCTTATCATGAGCGTGAATCCGGGATTTGGCGGACAGAAGTTTATCGAACATTCAGTAGAAAAAGTTCGTGAACTGCGTGCCCTGATTGAACGGACAGGTTCGAAAGCGCTGATTGAAGTAGACGGTGGGGTGAATCTGGAAACAGGTGCCCGTTTGGTTGAGGCGGGAGCCGATGTGTTAGTGGCTGGTAATGCTGTCTTTGCGGCACCGGATCCGGAAGCGATGATTCGTCAGTTGCACGAACTGTAACTCTTCTGTTGAGTACTTTTTACATCCATCGATATCCCTATATACGCCTGATTATCCCTTGGATAACAGGCGTTTTTTGTGGAGATCATTTTTTTGACCGTTCACGAGAACCTTTTTGGAGTATTCTAACCCTTGGACTTTGTATTGCTTTATTGTTTGTTCTTTATTTCCTGAAACGCCATTCTTTGCGATGGTGTTTTGGATTAGCAGTCTCTATCCTTTGTTTTATAGGAGGATGGCTTGGAATAACTTGGCAATTACAACACGCTGTCTACTCTTTTCCGGAAGAAGAAACAGTGTATCGGGTTTTAATAACGGATGCACCTCAAGCGAAAGAATATACTTACCTCTGTCAGACATTATTAAAGGAACGGCGTGATACTACCGGCACATATCCGATAGAACGTGCTGCAATCCTTTATCTACAGCAAGATTCGGCCGTCACCCGGTTGAAAAGTGGAGATGAACTGCTGATTTCTGCCCGTATTTCTCCCCCTCTCAACAATCGCAACTTTGATGAATTTGATTATGCCCGCTTCCTGATGCGGAAAGGAATCAGTGGAACAGGATATGTTGCATCCGGGAAATGGACAAAACAGGACGGAATGAATAACCTTGATCTCAAAAGTATAGCCAGCTCTTGCCGAAGAAAGATGATTTCACTTTATCAGAAACTAGGGTTTTTCGGCGATGAACTGGCTGTACTTTCAGCACTGACCATAGGAGACAAAACGGAATTAAGTGATTCGGTTCGTGAGAGTTATTCGGTGGCCGGTGCAAGTCATATTCTAGCTCTATCCGGTTTGCATATCGGGCTTTTATATACATTGCTCTTTTTCATACTGAAACCTATTGCCCGAAGAGGAAATATAGGTAGAGTTATACGTTCTGTTCTTCTTCTTATCCTATTATGGGCTTTTGCCTTTTTCACAGGACTTTCTCCTTCGGTAGTACGCTCGGTCAGTATGTTTTCGATTTTAGCAATGGCAGATATGGTTGGTCGCCAACCGCTATCTTTAAATACATTGGCGGCAGCTGCATGGTTGATGTTATTCTGCAATCCGGCATGGTTGTTTGATGTTGGTTTCCAGCTCTCTTTCCTTGCTGTTGCTTCCATCCTATTGATTCAAAAGCCAATCTATCATCTGATTACGGTGAAAGGTAGAATAGGAAAATATATTTGGGGACTGATAAGTGTGTCTGTTGCTGCACAAATAGGAACGGCTCCGCTTGTCATGTTTTATTTCTCCCGGTTCCCTGTACATTTTCTATTGACGAACTTGGTTGTTATCCCTTTCATTACGATTATCCTGTATGCTGCTGTCATTATGCTTCTTCTGACTCCTCTTTCGTGGCTTCAGATCGTAGTGGCCGAAGGTGTTAAGAAACTATTGGAAGGACTTAATTTCTTCGTCCGATGGGTGGAACAGCTTCCTTACGCTTCTATAGATGGAATCTGGCTTTATCAGTCAGAAATATTGGGTATCTATATCGTTGGCTCTTTGTTAACCTATTATTTCCTGAACCGTCGATACCGGAATTTATTGATTTGTCTTTTTTCTATCTTATTACTAGGGACTTATCATGCAACATTATATTGGCTAGATCGTCCCCGGACAAGTCTGGTCTTTTATAACGTGCGCGGTTGCCCTGCAGTACATTGCATTGAGAGCGATGGACGTTCCTGGATAAACTATGTAGATACTATCCCCAATGAAAAACGTCTGAAACGCATGACTGCTAACTATTGGAAGCATCATCACCTTCTGCCTCCCAGAGAAATAACTGGCGATTGCCGGTATATGGAACTTAACCGTCAGCAGCAGATTATATCCTATCATGGCTGTCATATTTGTGTAATAAATGATAACCATTGGCGGAACAAAACCACTGTTTCTCCGTTATATATTCAGTATCTTTACTTATGCAAAGGGTATGACGGACATCTGGAAGAGCTCACCCGAATCTTTTCTTTCTCTTACGTCATATTGGACGCATCTCTCTCGGAATACCGCAGACACCTCCTTGAAAGCGAATGCAAGCAATCCGGTCTGCGGTTTATCTCGCTATCCGACGAAGGTTCTGTCCGCTTTTTGCTCTAAGTACAAAGATTTATCGTACATTTGCACCTTGATAAAGTATAAGAGTATGTTGACGAAAGTAATTGAACAAGCCAAAATAGACCATTTCACCAAATGGTTTGAACGAGCTGACAAAATAGTAATTGTATCTCATGTTTCTCCTGACGGCGATGCTATCGGTTCTTCACTGGGATTATATCATTTTTTAGATTCACAAGAGAAAACAGTAAATGTAATTGTGCCGAATGCTTTTCCCGATTTTCTGCGGTGGATGCCGGGCAGTAAGGATATCCTGTTGTATGACCGTTACAAAGACTTTGCAGATAAATTGATCGCTGAAGCAGACGTCATCTGTTGCCTCGATTTCAATGCACTGAAGCGTATCGACGATATGGCAGATGCTGTGGCCGCTTCTCCGGCACGTAAAATAATGATCGATCATCATTTATATCCTGAAGATTTCTGTAAGATAGTAATGTCCTATCCCAAAATATCTTCTACTTCCGAACTGATATTCCGTCTTATCTGCCGTATGGGATATTTCAGTGATATCTCTAAGGAAGGTGCAGAATGTATTTACACAGGGATGATGACAGATACCGGTGGGTTCACCTATAACTCGAACAACCGGGAGATTTACTTTATCATTAGCGAACTCCTTTCTAAAGGAATCGATAAAGATGATATTTATCGTAAGGTGTACAACACCTATTCGGAGAGTCGTTTACGTTTGATGGGATATGTATTATCGAACATGACTGTGTATTCGGATTATAATTCGGCTTTAATCACCCTGACAAAGGCAGAGCAAAGTAAATTCAACTATATAAAAGGCGATAGCGAAGGCTTTGTTAATATTCCCCTTTCCATTAAAAATGTCTGTTTCTCTTGCTTCTTGAGGGAAGATACCGAGAAACCGATGATTAAAATATCCCTTCGTTCAGTAGGAACATTCCCATGCAATCAGTTAGCTGCCGAATTCTTCCATGGAGGAGGCCACTTGAATGCTTCGGGCGGTGAATTTTTCGGAACGATGGAAGAGGCAAAAGCGGTCTTTGAGAAAGCGCTTGAGAAATATAAACCTTTACTAACAGCGAAAAGCTAAAGATGGAAGGTTAAAAGTGAATATGGAAAGGTTAAAAGATACGAACTTTCAACTTCCCCCTTTCAACTTTTAATGATTTTGAGATACATTTGTGCGGAATATAGCTAAATAACAGATAATGAAGAAACTTGTATTTTTATTTCTCTCTTTGTTAACCGCCGGAAGTCTGTTCCAGGCATGCGACAATTCGAAGACTTATGCAGAAATGCTGGAAGACGAGAAAAATGCGGTGAATAAGTTCATCAAAGATAATGATATCCGTGTCATTTCACTGGAAGAGTTTGAACGGGATACTATTACAGCTTCTAAAGAAGCGGGGAATGGATATGACGAATACGTTGCTTTCTCCAATGGCGTATATATGCAGATCGTAGATCGGGGAGGAAAAGAGGATAAGGATGGAGTTGAAGTTATTAATGAGGTAGATACTTTTGCTAACAATAATGTCATTTGCACCCGCTATGTAGAACAGGATATGATGACAGGAGATACTACATGTTTCAATGTTCCTTTGGAAAAATGGATGGATATCTCTGAATATTATAAGTCTCCATTAACATTCCGTTATGTGCAAAACACATCTACTGTTTATGGAATCGTTTTATCTGGTGATTTTGATTATGACTATTTGTGGACAGTTGCTAATGGTTATGGAACTGCAATTCCATCTGGATGGCTGATTGCCTTACCTTATTTGCGTAATAATGCACATGTACGCCTGATTGTACCTTCTAAGATGGGACATACAACTGCACAACAATATGTCAATCCTTATTTCTATGATATCCGGAAGTTTGAGAAAGCAAAAAGCTAGACCACTAACATTAAATAAATCAAATCTTTAAGTAAAGAACCTATGACTCTAATCAAATCTATCTCTGGAATCCGCGGAACTATCGGCGGAGGAGCGGGAGAAGGACTAAACCCGCTTGACATTGTAAAATTTACCTCGGCTTATGCTACTTTGATTCGTAGAACCTGCAAGGCAAAGAGTAATAAGATTGTTGTGGGACGTGATGCCCGCATTTCCGGTGAAATGGTAAAAAACGTAGTAGTCGGCACATTGATGGGAATGGGCTGGGATGTAGTAGACATTGATCTTGCTTCTACCCCGACCACAGAACTTGCTGTAACAATGGAAGGCGCCTGTGGCGGTATTATCCTGACAGCTTCTCATAACCCGAAACAGTGGAATGCACTGAAATTGCTGAATGAACATGGTGAATTTCTGAATGCAGCCGAAGGTAACGAAGTACTTCGTATTGCTGAAGCTGAAGAATTTGACTATGCCGATGTTGACCATCTGGGATCTTACCGCAAAGACCTGACTTATAATCAGAAACATATCGACAGTGTATTGGCTCTCGACTTGGTAGATGTAGAAGCTATCAAGAAAGCCAATTTCCGTGTAGCGATTGACTGTGTGAACTCTGTAGGCGGTATCATTCTCCCTGAACTTCTTGAACGTTTGGGTGTGAAACATGTAGAAAAACTCTATTGTGAACCTACCGGAAACTTCCAACACAACCCTGAACCGCTTGAAAAGAACCTCGGTGACATCATGAACCTGATGAAAGGGGGCAAAGCAGATGTAGCATTCGTTGTAGACCCGGACGTTGACCGTTTGGCAATGATCTGCGAAAATGGTGTAATGTACGGTGAGGAATATACACTGGTTACTGTGGCTGACTATGTGCTGAAACATACTCCGGGTAATACAGTTTCCAATTTGAGCTCTACCCGTGCCCTGCGTGACGTAACCCGTAAATATGGTATGGAATACAGTGCTTCTGCAGTAGGCGAAGTAAACGTTGTAACGAAGATGAAAGCAACCAATGCCGTTATCGGTGGTGAAGGAAATGGTGGAGTGATCTATCCTGCCAGCCACTATGGTCGTGATGCATTGGTAGGTATTGCTTTATTCCTTAGCCATCTGGCTCATGAAGGAAAGAAAGTTAGCGAGCTTCGTGCCACTTATCCTCCTTACTTCATAGCTAAGAACCGTGTCGACCTGACTCCGGAGATCGATGTAGATGCTATCCTTGCAAAAGTAAAGGAAATCTATAAGAATGAAGAAATCAACGATATCGATGGTGTGAAGATTGACTTTGCCGACAAATGGGTACATTTGCGTAAAAGTAATACAGAGCCAATCATCCGCGTATATAGCGAAGCGTCTACCATGGAAGCTGCCGAAGAAATCGGTCAGAAAATTATGGATGTAATTAACGAATTAGCAAAATAATATCCTGTAGAATAGGATCTTGTTTATAACATTGGAGTCTCGTATATCATAAAGATAGCTGAATGAGCTGTCTCACATGATATACGAGACCTTTTTTATTAGGATGATATCCAACTGAATAATAGTTATTCTCCTCCTTGAGTATTAACAATAAAGTTTCTTTTGATTAAGTCTAAACTTCCTTTCGTCTAATAGTAAACTTCTCTTTTATTATTTACAAACTTAAAATGCAAGCTTCATTTTTATAAATGCAAGCTTTGTTTTTAAAAACGGAACCTTTGTTTTTATAAATGAAGGTTGCATTTATAGATTGGAACGGATAAAAAGCAACTTTACTGTTAATAAAAAGAAAGTTTGGACTTAATCAAGAGCAACTTTTCTATTAATAGATTGTATGAGAAGTAAGCGGTATTGAGAAGAAGTAATCAATATAGCTTACTTCTCTGCTTCGTTAGAATAGATATGACACAAGAATATCGATTGATATACAAAGTTTTATAGGTCTTATATCAATGAAAAACAAACGGCTTGGATATGTAGATTTGATATATGAAAAGCACAATTAAAGAAAAATTGTAGTATATTTGTACTGTCCTTTAGGACGTCTTTATTATAAGGAAGCGTTTAGTGCTTTTTCTCAAGTGCGAATCTGGACAATTCGAGCTGTGTTGAGGAAATAAACAAAACGTTCTCCCTTTGGTTTGTATGCTGCACTTAGGTGCTGATATACAGTCAAGGGCGTGAGCTGTTTTTGCTTATATTCAACACAGAGGTAGTCCAGAACCTGCACTTGGATATAAGTTTAGCGGTCTCACGCTTCTTTTGTATGTACACTTCTGTTGAGACTAGGAAGGAACTAACAAATCAAAGAGCATGCAAACAGTACAAGTATTACTAGTAATGTTGCTAATGTCCGTAACAGTATCAGCAAGAGACCTAACAGGTTTTGAACAGCTTATTGATAAACGTACGACATGAAAATAAAGCTGATTGCATTATTTATAATGATGAGTTCATTGGCTGCTGTAGCTGATAATGATACTTATTTCTTCTCGAAAGTAGACTATCAGCAGGGGCTATCCAATAGTGCAGTACTTTGTCTTTTTCAAGATAATGTAGGACTGATGTGGTTTGGCACGTATGATGGGGTGAACTGTTGGGATGGAAAGACGATGGAGGTGTTTCGTTCTGATTTTTCTGAAAGCAAAACGTTAAGTAACAACGTAATCCATTCTATTTCGCAGGCTGATAGCAGCTGTTTATGGATTTCTACTCATTTAGGAGTAAATCGCTTTTCACAAAAGACAAGACAGGTGGTAGGTAACTACGATTTTTCAGGTGATTATTATGTCCATTCCAATAATCAGGGAAATACATGGATTCTTGCCGGCGATGGGATTTACTATTATAATACGAAGCATCAAAGTTTTATCCGGGCACAGACTTCAGCTCTACCTATGGATAATATGGAACAGCGTGCATTTGTGACTGATGATGGAGTTCTTTGGCTGTTTCCTCTTCATACAGGACAGATTCAGAATTATTCTTTGAATGCTTTTGATGCGGATAGCCTATCAGTAAAGTTGTCTGTCTCAACAAACAAGTTTCATTCGAAAGCCATTGAAGATATATTCTATCAGAACGGTATTTTTTGCTTTATAGATTGCGACAAGGATTTGTATATGTATGATATCTCCCGTAAGTCTAAAATCTATATCCGTAACCTTTCATCGCTAGTGCAAAAATATGGGGTGATAAAGGGAATCGTTCCCTTTTATGAAGATATTGTTATTGGATTTCGTGCCAATGGACTGATTCGGTTGCGTACCTCCAAGAAGTATGAAGAAGAGGTGGTTAATCGTAATATCCGTATCTATGGGATTTACCGGGAACCGCACCAAGGACTACTTTGGATTGCGTCGGACGGACAAGGGGCGGTGATGTATGCTAAGAAATATTCGATAGCTACGAATTTGATGCTCAATCGCATGTCGGCCAATTTGAGCAGGCAGGTACGTTCGGTAATGACTGATAAATACGGAGGACTATGGTTCGGAACAAAAGGAGATGGGCTTTTGCATGTGCCTGATTACCATCAGGCAACGAGAAACACTCCTCTGGGAGCTACAGTTTATTCCCCCGGCAAAAAGCAGGTGGTATCATCATATATAAAATGGAATCAAGAGTTTCATGCCTATAAGTTGGTTCAGAGTCGTTATATGGATGGTTTCTGGATTGGGGCGGGAGATCCGGGCTTGTTCTATTATTCGTTCAGGGATGATGCTGTGCATCCGGTGGAATGTTCTTCGGGTGGCCAACCTGCTATTGAAATACATGATATTTATGAAGAAAGTGATAGCGTATTATATGTTGTAACTGCAGGAGTCGGTTTCTATAAGATGGTGCTTGAGAAAAAAGCAGGGCAGATTAGTATTCGTCGACAGAAACGATATCGTTTTTTTCATGAACAACAGGAAATCACGATGTTTTATCCCATGTTGGCGGAAGGTGATTCTATCTTATGGTTGGGAAGCCGTGAAAAAGGACTTGTGCGTTTTGATAAGCGAACGGAAGAATATCAGGTTATTTCTCTGAAAGAGATGCTCCGCAAGTCAGTGGATGATATATTGAGTTTGTATCGTACCCAAGACGGTAGAATGTACGTAGGAACTACTTCCGGTTTAGTCTGCCTCACCTTTCATGAGAAGAAGATAGAAGCTGCTTATATCGGTAGGGAACAAGGGCTGCTTAATGATATGATACACGGTGTATTGGAGGATGGTAATGGTTTTCTATGGTTAGGAACTAATCGTGGGCTTATCAAATATAATCCTCAAAATGGCTCGTCACATGATTATTATTACAGTGCGGGTGTACAGATAGGGGAGTTCAGTGATGATGCTTATTACCAATGTCCATATACGGGTAGTCTTTTCTTGGGAGGAGTTGATGGATTGTTGTATTTAGACCGTAAGGTGGCAGCTGCTCCGGAATTCAATCCGGATATTCTGCTACGTCGATTATGGATTGGACGAACGGCAGTAAATTTAGGGGATTATTATGCAGCCGATGGAAAAAGCTTGCAACTGGAAGGGGCAGTAGTCTCTTTCTCTCTTTCTTTTGCCGTCCCTGATTATTTGACTGGAGAAGAGGTAGAGTATTCTTTTATCCTGGAAGGGTATGATAAACAGTGGACTTCGTTTAGTAGTCTCAATGAGGCATCCTATACCGGGGTACCTTCAGGGGATTACATTTTTAAAGTTCGCTATAAAAAAGATGTGTTTGATACGGAATATAAATTCTTTTCCATTCCTATACATATTCTTCCACCCTGGTATCAGTCGATGTGGGCTTATGTCTTTTATATTTTGTTGGGGCTGCTCTTTGTGATTTATTTGCTTCATTTACTTCGCAAGTATATTCTTCACGAGCAAATACTAAAACGGCTACTTACTACAGAAAGTAATAAAGAGGTATCGGAAAGTGGTAGTTATAATCGTGATTTATTAGATCGCTTCACTCTCATTTATCATGCTTGCGATCAGTTGCGTGCAGAAAATGTTTCTTATAATCAACGTTGTGAACAGGTAGAATTAATACGTGAGACTGCGATGAATGCTCTTTTCCGTCCAGAGACTCTCTATTCTGAAAAACTGAAGCATTTTTATCCTATCACTTTTGTTTTGTCTGCTCGTATGTGTATGCAAGAGCTGTCTGTAGAAGTACTTCGTGCATTGAAAGCAGAAGGTGTAAATACTACTCCGGTACTATCCTCTATTCCCGAAAGCTTTATTTTCCCCGTTTATAAAAATGCTTTGCGTTGCATCCTTTATTATTGTTACCAGTTTGTTTGTCAAAGAACCTCTTCTGAAGTCGTGGTGAGTGCACAAGAAGAAGATAACAAGATGCTGCTGGTTATGTCCGGTGAGGAGGATATGCTTAAAGAGTTACGGGATCAACTGATCGGAACTTCCTGTCTTGTATATGATAAAAAAGATGTCGACGAGTCTTTTGGTATTCAATTAATGCTGTGCTTTGTGCAATCAGCCTTAGAACAACTTCATACAGCTATCCATTATGTAGAATCTGAAGGACATCGCCTGATGCTTACCTTTAAACCTGCTATATTAATTGAAGGCCAGTCGAATGATAAAAAGACCATTCTTCTATTGGAAGATCGTGAAGAGATGGTCTGGTTAATAACGGGATTACTTTCTGAAGAATATTCGATACGTTCGGTGAAAAGTGTACAGGTCGCATTTGATGAAATTCGCAATTCGGCTCCTGCTGTTTTTTTAGTCGATATGGCTATGTATACAAAAGAGGAGAGTACATTTATGGAGTATGTGGGTAAGAATCGTTCTGTACTGTCGAAGACCGCCTTTATTCCTTTGTTGACATGGAAGGCGAGTTCATCTATTCAACGTGAACTGATTAAATGGTCTGATTCCTATATCGTGCTGCCCTATGATATTCTATTCTTGAAGGAAGATGTTCATAAAGCTATCTATGGTAAGCGGGAAGCCAAACAGATTTATTTGGAAGATCTGGGTGAACTGGCGGGACAAATCGTTTGTACCACAACAGAGCAGGTGGATTTTATTCGTAAGTTGTTGCAAGTGATTGAACAGAATCTTGCAGAGGAAGAATTGGGATCGACATTGATAGCCGATCGCATGGCAATGAGTCCACGCCAGTTTTATCGAAAATTTAAAGAAATCTCTTCCATTGCTCCCGGCGATTTGATTAAAAACTATCGAATGGAGAAAGCTGCACGTCTTTTGAGAGAGGAAGATATTTCTATTCAAGACGTAATTGCTGATGTAGGGATCGCTAGCCGTTCTTATTTTTATAAAGAGTTTGCCCGGAAATACGGTATGACACCAAAGGATTATCGTGAACAACGGAAAAATATATAATTCTTACTTGTACTTTGTGTTGTGCTCTTGTTGTATTGTTTGTATGTGAACTCATTGATTTATAGTGCTGTATAATGTGCTCTCATTGTACTTGTTGTGTCCTTGTCTGCCAACTGATTTTTGCCTGTTTTTTGTCACTACAGAGGATTAATAATAACCGGAAACGGGTTTAATTTGCTTCCGTTAACAAGAAATTAAACATGTTTGATAACCTTATTATTAATCAAAAAAACAAGTAACATGAATTTGTTTGGAATGGAAAAACATCACACGAAGTCGTTGTGGCTATTGGCAATCTTAATAGCGTTTAGTACAACGGTGTGTGCACAGGGCACTTCGGTTACAGGACGTGTCTCTGACGAAAAAGGAGAGTTGCTCATAGGAGTGAGTGTTCAGGAAAAAGGTACTACCAATGGTACTATTACTGATACTAATGGGCAGTATAATCTCAAGTTATCTTCTAAAAATCCTATTCTGGTGGTTTCTTATATAGGATATAAGCCTCAGGAAGTAAAGGTTGCTAAGCAGAAAGTGCTTGATGTAATTTTAGTAGAAGATGTGTCTTCTTTAGATGAGGTAGTAGTAGTGGCTTATGGACATCAGCGTAAGGTATCGGTAGTTGGAGCACAGTCTTCAATGAAGATAGAGGATATAAAGATGCCGACCGCCAATTTATCTTCTGCCATTGCCGGCCGTTTGCCGGGTGTAGTGGCTGTACAACGTACAGGAGAGCCGGGACACGATGATTCGGATCTCTGGATTCGCGGTATTTCTACACTGGCCGGCCAGAACTCTAAACCATTGGTATTGGTGGATGGTGTGGAGCGTAGTTTTAACAATATCGATCCTGAAGACATCGAATCATTCACAGTATTAAAAGATGCTTCCGCTACAGCTGTGTATGGAGTGCGCGGTGCTAATGGTGTGATTTTGATTAAGACTAAACCGGGAAAAGTAGGTAAGCCTCAGTTTTCTGTCGACTACTATGAAGGTTTTGTGACATTGACCAAGAAACCGGAAATGGCAGATGCTTTTACCTATATGGATGCTGCCAACGAAGCTTATATGGATACTAAAGGTAGCATGCTATATTCTCCACAATACATTGAGGCAACAAAGAAGGCTCACGGCTTACTACCAAATGACAACCCGCTGATGTTCAATCCTTATCTGTATCCGAATGTAAACTGGATGGATGAACTGTTTAATGACTGGGGACATAACCGCCGTGTAAATGTCAGTGTACGTGGTGGTGTTCCTAATGCCACTTACTATGTTTCATTAAGCTATTATAATGAAAAAGGGCTGACCCGTACTGCTGAAATGGAAAATTATGATGCTAATATACGTTACGACCGCTACAATTATACAGCTAACTTGAATTTGAAGCCGACGGAAACAACTACTATTGACTTGGGGTTCAACGGCTTCCTTTCAATGGGTAACTATCCTCAACAGTCTACCGGTGACTTGTTTGCGTCAGCTATGGAAATCAATCCGGTGTATTTGCCGTTGATGATGCCTGATGGTTCTGTGCCGGGCATCTCTACCAATGGTGATCTTCGTAATCCGTATGCTGATTTGATTCGTCGGGGATACAAAAATGAGGCAAGAAATCAGCTGAACTCCAACATTCGTTTGACACAAGATCTTGGTTTCTGGAAATGGAGTAAAGGTTTTTCTGTTTCTGCAATGTTAGCTTTCGACGTACATAACAGTCGTGACTTGAAATACAACAAGCGTGAAGATACATATAACTTTGCCGGAACCAAAGATGAAAACGGTTTATGGAATGACGATGTGTTTGATGAAAACGGTGACTATCGTTATGCGTTGACATATACGGGGCATAAAGATTTGGCCTTCGACCAAAGTGCATCTGATTCCAGAAGTACCTATTTTGAGGCTTCTTTAAATTATGACCGTTCTTTTGGTTTACATCGTATAGGCGGCCTCTTGCTATATAATCAGAAAATTTATCGTTCAAGTTCCGATAATTTGGTAGGCTCTTTGCCTTATAAACAACAAGGTTTAGCTGCCCGTGTCACTTATTCTTGGAATGACCGCTACTTCTTCGAAGCAAATGCCGGATACAATGGTTCCGAGAATTTCAGCCCCGACAAACGTTTCGGTTTCTTCCCTGCATTCGGTATTGGTTGGGCTGTTTCCAACGAATCTTGGTGGACACCTTTGCAAGATGTTATTTCTTACTTTAAGGTACGCTATACGGATGGTTTGGTTGGTACGGATGCTGTAACAGGACGTCGTTTTATGTACCTCGATCAGATGGCTAGTGTAGATGGTTATCGTTTTGGCGATCAGAATAATAGTGTTGGTGGTTGGGGATTCAGTAAATATGGAGCCAATGTAGGTTGGTCTACTTCCCGTAAACAAGATTTGGGTGTTGATTTAAAATTCTTCAAAGACAATCTTTCATTGACATTTGATGTCTTTAAAGAGCATCGTAAGGACATCTTTATTACCCGGCGTGTTATTCCTGATTATTCAGGATTTGTAGAAATGCCTTATGCCAATCTGGGTGTAGTAGACAATAAAGGATTTGAAGCTACATTAGAATATACCCAACAACTCGGCAAACAATGTTTCTTGACTGTTCGCGGAAATTTCTCATGGAATGAAGATAAAATCATTGAGAACGACGATCCTCGTGTACAGTATCCATGGATGGAAAAGAGAGGAACGAACGTAAATGGACGTTGGGGATGGATTGCTGAAGGATTGTTTACCAGCGAAGAAGAAATTATGGATCATGCCAAGCAGTTTGGCGAAGGACATCCGGGACAGATTTCGAAAGTGGGTGATATTAAATATAAAGATTTAAACGGTGATGGAGTGATTGACGATTACGACCAATGTTTGATAGGACAAGGGGATGTGCCTAAGATTTATTATGGCTTTGGTGCAGACTTGCAACTGGGCGATTTCTCTATTGGTGCACTCTTTGCCGGAAATGCCAAGGTGGATCGTTGTTTGAGCGGCAATGCCATTTATCCTTTTAACGATGGTTCGGGTATTACTAACTTGTTTGCAAACATTACCGACAGATGGTCTGCTGACGATCCGACCAATCAAGATGTGTTTTATCCGCGTCTGCATCATGGAAACAATGCTAATCAGAATAATATGAAAACTAGCACATGGTGGCAGAAAGATGTCAGCTTTCTGCGTCTGAAACAGTTGACAATTGCTTACCAACTTCCAAAGAAATTGATTAACAGGTCATTCTTGAAGAGTGCGCGTATTTATTTGATGGGAACTAATTTGCTGACATTCTCTAAGTTTAAGATGTGGGATCCGGAATTGAATACCAATAATGGTACATCTTATCCGAATGTACGCACATATTCAGTGGGTGTGAATGTGAGTTTTTAAATAATAATTAGTTAGCAAGGATATGAAAAATATATTTAAGATAGGAACTTTGGCACTGTCTTTGGCAGTCGGACTTAGTTCGTGCAATGACTTTTTTGATGCAATCCCCGGTCAGCAATATGATTTGGAGGATACGTTTACCAATCGCTCGAAAACGGAACAGTTTTTGAACAATGTATATAACTATGTGCCCGACGAAACACTTGAACGTAATGCAAAAAATACCATGTCGGGAATTTGGACGACCGGTTCGTTAGAATGTAAACTTTCATGGGATGGAAACAATGGTAGCGAGTGGGCTTCAGGAGCTACCTATGCAGGTTCTTCATGGATTAACTTCTGGTACATCGAGTACTATAAAGGTATTTCTCGCGCCAGTACGTTTATAATGAACGTAGATCGTTGTCTGGAAGCTTCGGCTGCACAACGCAAACAATGGAAGGCGCAAGCCAGAGCGTTGCGTGCTTTCTATTATTTCATGATTTTCCGCTCTTATGGTCCGTTTGTGATTTTGGGAGAAGAGCCTATACCATTGGATATTTCAACAAGTGAACTGTTGAAGGAACGTAATTCGGTAGACGAGTGTGTAGATTTCATGGTAAAGGAATTTGATGATGCAGCAAATGATCTTCCTGACAGATATGATGGTTCTAATTTGGGACGTATAGATAGAGCTGCTTGTAAAGCTTTTAAAGCAAAAATGTTGTTATATGCAGCAAGTCCGTTGTTTAATTGCAATACAGACTATGCCGGTATCGTTAACCCGGAAAGTGGCAAACAGCTTTTCCCGCAAGATAAATCACAGGAAAAGGTGAAGTGGGAGACAGCACGTGACGCTTATAAGGCATTTTTCGATGAATATGGAAGTACTTTCTCTTTGTATACGGAAAAAACATCAGATGGAAAGACAGATTTCTATGAATCTTATAGAAAGGCAACATCGGGGGTACTTTATGGTGCTGAGAATAAGGAACAGATCTTTATACGGTTGGCCGACCATGATTATCGTGCTTACGAAACTACACCTTATCATAAGGGCTATGATGATAACAATGGTGCTTTGAGAGGTGGTTTGGGATTTGGTGTACCTCAAGAGATGGTGGACTTGTACTTTATGAAAGATGGTCGTAGAATTGTAGAGGACCAGAATTATGAAGAGTATGAAGGGGTGCCTTCCAGTGGGTATCTGGGGTGGTCTACGGACTACAAAGATGCTGTAGTTAATTCCAGAACTTATTTCAAAGCCAATTCAAATAAAACATTAAAACAATGGGCTGATCGTGAGCCGCGTTTCTATGCAAATATCACGTTTAACGGTTCTACTTGGTTGAAGACAGATACTCCACGTGGAGAGGTGACAACGGAGCTAACTTTTAACGGTAATTCTGGTTATGCAAATGCTAACTGGGATGCTCCTTATACAGGTTATGGTATGCGTAAAATGGCACCGAAAGAAGGACGTAATGGAGCTAACAGACATTGTGCTACTTTACTTCGTTTGGCCGATATGTATTTGGGATATGCTGAAACATTGAGTGCATGTGACCAACGTGGTGAAGCCATTAAATATGTGAATAAGATACGTGCTCGTGCCGGTATCCCGGGGTATGGTGTGGCAGGTACGACAGATGATAATGGATTTGCATGTATTCCTTATGAAGACACACGTGATGAAGTGGATAAACGTATCCGTCGTGAACGTTTGATTGAGCTGATGTTTGAATGGAATCATTTCTTTGATGTACGTCGTTGGAAAGTCGCCAATATGGCTGTAGGTGATGACTGGATTTATCCTAATTATCACAGAGGAGGAGAAGGTGGAGCAATTCATGGTATGGCATTCCGTTCAGATGCTCCTGCATTCTTCGAGAAAGTAGTGGTGGAAACACGTACGTTCTTACCTAAACATTACCTCTTCCCGATTCCGGACGAAGACGTGCGTCGTAATCCGAAAATGGTACAAAATCTAGGATGGACAACGGAGTAATATACTCCGTTAGCCAATCTATGAATAATTTTAGAATTTAATGAGAAGAAAACAATGAAGATACCTCAAATAAGATTTAACGATACGAACCTAGTGAAGAGATTCTTTTTTCTCTTTGTCTTATTTATTCCTGTTTATTTTGCAGGCTGTTCATCTGACGACGATGAAGGAGGCAATGGAGGAGAAGATCCGAACGGAAGTGCCCCGGCTTCTTATGTGCTTGGTTCGGGAAATACGAATATGCCATCTAGTGGTACAATTATTGCCGAATATGCGGATGCTCCTGCCGGTTCGGAGATTAAGAGCCTGGTAGATGATAATGCTGATACGAAGTATGTCACTTATCACAGCAGTTTCCATATCACTTGGAACGGAAACAGTAGCAAGGCCGTGACTGCGTATTCCCTGACATCTGCTGCCGACACCCCTGAAATGGATCCGAAAACATGGACTCTTTACGGATCGAATGACAATGCGACGTGGACGAAATTAGATGTACAGACTAACCAAATTTTTGCAGCGAGAAAAGAAGAAAAAAACTATGAGGTAGATAATGCAACTGCCTATCGTTATTACCAACTTTCTGTTGAAGCAAACAATGGTGGTACTGCCACGCAAATAGCCGAATGGAAACTGGTGGCTATGCGTTCATATACAGAAAATATCAACGACTTGATTTCTAGCAAAGGATCCAGTTCATTTAGTGCTATCACTCCAATGGGTAAACAACATGAAGATGATTTGGAGGCTACGGTAGCAGACTTGAAATGGCTTGCTGATCCTGCAGAAGAGCCGGAACCATTTGGAGACAATGGGACGAAGATGGCTTGGAATACATTCAACGTTGTATCGCTTTATCCGAATGGAAGTCCCGCTTTGTCTGATGTAAATCAACGTTGGGTAGGTGACTGTTGCGCATGTGCAGTATTTGCTTCGATGGCTTATCTCTATCCCCGCTTCATTAAGCATATTATTAAGGATAATAAGGATAAAACATACACGGTTACTATGTATGATCCGACAGGGAAGCAAATACCTGTGAGTGTAGGTGGAGATTATTTTATCGGTAACAGTGGTGATTTAGGAGCATTAGGCGGTAGAAATAAGGAGGTTACTTGGGCTACAATCCTTGAGAAGGCGATGATGAAGTGGCGTCAGGTTTATCTGGGTAGTTCTAATGTCGGAGGTATCGGTACGGAATATGTATCTGCCATCTTTACCGGCGATGGAGAAAGTGTCGGTTTTGGTGCAGGTGCATTAATTGCTGAAGACTTGCAACGTGCTGTAGAAGTGTCACTTAAACAAGGTCGATTGGTTATTGGTGGTTTTACAAGAAGTGGTGAACAAGTGGATGAAAACTGGCAGACGACTAGTGGACATGCGTTTACCTTTATTTTACCGGACGATGACTCTCATCTATTCAAGATGCGTAATCCTTGGGGAGGCACTACTGACGGTGTGATGAAAGTGAAAAATGACAACCGGATTCCGCCGATGATTGACTTGCGTATTTGTGCCCCGGGA
Organism: Bacteroides sp. D2; assembly: GCF_025147085.1. Classification (NCBI taxonomy): domain Bacteria; kingdom Pseudomonadati; phylum Bacteroidota; class Bacteroidia; order Bacteroidales; family Bacteroidaceae; genus Bacteroides; species Bacteroides sp. D2. Next base: position 2,882,015 of record NZ_CP102261.1, read on the forward strand.
GCAGCCAAAAACTATGGGGTGGGACCGGACTTGGGAGGATATATCCCTAATTTTTAATTTCAAATCTTAAAAGAAGAATATCATGAAGAAATTGACTTATATAATGTTGTCGTTGTGCTGCTTTGCTCTTTATAGTTGCGGCATGACGGAACCTTGGAAAGACTGGGAGAATGAAGGTAATATGAGTGGAGACCGCCTGCGTCCTTCGGAAGTGAAAGATTTGTTATGTACAGCAGGAGGATGGAAAATGACTTATGAAGGAGTTACTTTCTATTTCCAATTTAGTGAGGACGGAGCAGTGACTTCGGATTCAGATGAAAGTTTGCTGAAGAATGCAGTTGAAACTGATTATTCTTTGGATTTTGAAGGTGAAAAGGTTGTTTTACTTACGTTGCAGAATGGAGGTATGTTGCAATATTTAGGAGAAAATCAGGAAAACACATTTGTCATTACGGGATATTCTGATTATCAGATTACTGCAACGGGACAAGCGAATGGTAAAACGATGATTCTGAATTCGGTAACTACTGCGGATCTGCAACAAGCCAAGGAGAGAAAACGGTTGGCTATTATTGCTTACAATAAAGCTCAATCCATGGAAATACTTAAGACGGATTTGAGTAATGGATTACTTCGTAATGCGTCAACCAATCAGTTTGCAGCACATTATGCGATGTCTTGTGATGAAAATGACAATTGGAAGATTAAAATCTCATTGCTGAATGGCAAAATATTGAAGCATACAGAATATGCTATGACAATTAATACTACCAATGATGAGAAAGCTACATTAAGTATTGATGGTTTGACTGTGAATGGTGTGGCTGTTGGAGCACTTTATTATAAATATGATACAGGAGATTTGAGCACGGATAATCCAGCCTTTAAGGTGGACTTGAATAAAAGCTCTGATATGCTGAAAACATATACAAGTTCTTGGAAAACACATATTGTCGATAGAAATAATATTTGTGATAAATTGACTGGATTGCTTACGCAAATAGAGTTTGACGACCGCTCTCCAAGGAATATTATAGTTTGCCCGGGTGAGACAGGTGCTGGTAAATGGCATTATGTAGGTTTTGTGATAAATGCTACAGCCAATGATGCAACCGGTTGTGTTTATCTTGAAAATACGGGAATTAATTATATTCTTGGAAGTTATGGTGATGATGCAGGAGTTGTACGATCAATCCCGATCTATAGTGCTTTCTTGGATTTCTGTTTTTCGGATAAGGGTGTTTGGATGTATGAAGATTCTGATTCATATTTTTATGTAATTAGTCCGGTTTCTGATGAATGGTTTAGAATGAAGATATAAAGTGAAATAACTATTTTTTGAATCAAGCAAGAAAGTAAGAAGTACAACTTTTCTTTCTTGCTTGTGCTTTCTGTTCTCGACAAATCATTTTATCATGATAATTTTGGCTAAAGAATACCTAACTTTGCAGGCAGAAACGACGAAATAAATATATTCAACTAATTATAATAGCTTAATTCGCAAACCATGAATAAAAAGAACCTATTGTCTCTTGGAACTGCCCTATTACTGGGCACTTCTCTTCTTTTTGCCCAAAAAGAACCTGTTGACTACGTCAATCCCTTGATGGGTACTGACTCTAAAATCTCGTTGTCCAATGGAAATACCTACCCCGCCATCGCCTTGCCGTGGGGTATGAATTTCTGGATGCCTCAGACCGGCAAGATGGGTGATGGCTGGGCCTATACCTACGCTTCGGATAAAATCCGTGGCTTCAAGCAAACCCACCAGCCCAGTCCCTGGATCAATGATTACGGCCAGTTTTCAATTATGCCGATGACCGGGCAATTAAAAATAGACCAGGAACAGCGCGCCTCCTGGTTTTCTCATAAGGCAGAGAAGGCAACTCCTTATTATTACAGTGTTTATCTGTCAGAATATAATCTGACAACGGAAATTGCTCCGACCGAACGTTGTGCCTATTTCCGTTTTACTTTTCCCGAAACGAAAGATGCCTATGTGGTCATAGATGCTTTTGATCGTGGTTCCTATGTCAAAGTGATTCCCGAAGAAAATAAGATCATCGGATATACAACACGCAACAGTGGAGGGGTACCCCAAAACTTTAGGAACTATTTTGTGATAGAGTTCGACAAACCTTTCACCTTCAATAAAGTATGGGCAGATTACCATCTGGTAGAAAAACACCTGGAATTACAATCCAATCATGTAGGAGCGGCTATCGGTTTTGCAACGAAGAAGGGCGAACAGGTACATGCCAGAGTAGCTTCTTCTTTTATAAGCCCGGAACAGGCGGAACTCAACCTGAAAGAGATCGGTAAAAAGACATTTGAACAGACTAAAGAAGTGGGGCGTAAGGCTTGGAACGACGTACTGGGACGTATCAGGATAGAGGATAATGATGAGAACCGTATGCGTACATTCTATTCCTGCCTGTATCGCTCCGTACTTTTCCCCCGTATGTTCCATGAGGTAAATGCCAAGGGAGAAACGGTTCATTACAGCCCTTACAATGGCGAAGTCCGTCCGGGCTATATGTTTACTGATACCGGATTCTGGGATACTTTCCGTTGCCTGTTCCCATTTGTCAATCTGGTATATCCTTCGATGGGCGAAAAGATGCAGGAAGGTTTGTTGAATACCTATCTTGAAAGCGGATTCTTCCCGGAATGGGCAAGTCCCGGACATCGCGGCTGCATGGTTGGAAACAATTCCGCTTCTGTAGTGGCAGATGCTTTTATGAAAAACGTGACTAAAGCGGATGCGGAGAAAATGTACGAAGGTCTGCTGAAAGGAGCTAACAGTGTGCATCCTAGAGTTTCGACTACCGGGCGTCGCGGATATGAGTATTACAATAAACTGGGATATGTGCCTTATGATGTGAAAATTAATGAGAGTGCCGCCCGCACATTGGAGTATGCATACGATGACTGGTGCATCTACCGTATGGGTGAGAAGTTGGGACGCCCCGCAGAAGAACTGGAACTCTATAAGAAGAGAAGCCAGAACTATCGGAACTTGTTTGACCCGGAAACGAAACTGATGCGCGGCAAAAATTCCGACGGAACTTTCCAGACACCTTTCAATCCGTTTAAGTGGGGAGACGCCTTTACCGAAGGAAACAGTTGGCATTATACCTGGTCTGTCTTCCACGATCCGCAGGGACTTATTGATCTGATGGGCGGTAAGAAAATATTTGTGAGCATGCTCGATTCGGTATTCAATCTTCCTCCGGTATTTGATGATAGTTATTACGGTGGAGTGATCCATGAAATCCGGGAGATGGAAATAGCTAACATGGGCAATTATGCACATGGCAATCAACCGATCCAGCACATGATTTACCTGTATAATTATGCCGGCGAACCCTGGAAAGCACAATACTGGCTGCGTGAGGTAATGACGCGGTTGTACTTTGCCACTCCGGATGGATATTGTGGTGACGAGGATAACGGGCAGACTTCCGCCTGGTATGTATTTACGGCCTTGGGTTTCTATCCGGTATGTCCGGGTAGCAATGAATATGTGATGGGAGCTCCTTATTTCAAGAAAGCAACCATTACCCTGGAGAATGGCAGGAAGCTTGAAATTTCTGCTCCTAAGAATAGTGATGAGAACCGTTATATCCGTTCATTGAACTATAATGGAAAGAACTATACGAAGAATTATCTGAATCATTTTGATTTATTGAAAGGCAGGCGCCTGTTGTTCGAAATGGATAATAAACCCAATACGGGAAGAGGTGTGAATGAATCTGATTATCCATACTCTTTCTCTCTCGACAAAAAGTAAATAGATATGTACGGTATAAAGAAGAAAATAGGGATAATAGCTGTGGCGGCGATTGCAATGTCGTCCGCCATGGCTCAACAGCCGGTAGATTATGTGAATCCGATCATCGGCACGAATGGTATGGGACATACTTTTCCTGGTGCCTGCACACCTTTCGGGTGGGTGCAACTAAGTCCGGACACAGACACAATTCCACATAACATAAATGGGGCTTATCAGAAGAACGCTTATGAATATTGCGCCGGTTATCAGTATCGGGACAAGACGATTGTCGGCTTCAGCCATACGCATCTTAGCGGAACGGGTCATTCGGATTTAGGCGATATCCTGTTGATGCCTGCCGTAGGAGACTTGAAGCTCAATTGTGGCAGGGCGGATCATCCGGATGAAGGCTACCGTTCCCGTTTCAGCCATGCTACGGAAAAGTCTACTCCCGGATATTATGAAGTGATGCTCGATGATTATGGCATAAAGGCACAGTTGACTGCAACGCAACGGGTAGGAGTCCATAAATACACTTTCCCTAAAGGCAAAGACGGTCATCTTATCCTTGACCTGGTTCATGGTATATACAACTATGACGGCAAAGTGCTCTGGGCCAACTTGCGGGTAGAGAATGATACGTTATTGACAGGCTATCGCATCACAAACGGATGGGCGAGAACCAACTATACTTATTTCGCTATTTCTTTGTCGCAACCTATCAGGGACTATGGCTATAAGGATAAAGAAAAGGTGCTTTACAATGGCTTCTGGCGTCGCTTCAATATGGACAAGAACTTCCCGGAGATTACGGGCCGTAAGATTGTAGCCTATTTCAATTTCAATACAGCCCAAGAACCGGAACTGGTGGTGAAAGTAGCACTCTCTGCTGTCAGCACCGAGGGAGCTGTTAAGAATCTGCGCGCCGAAGCTTCCGGAAAGAGCTTTGAACAGCTGGCTGAAGCAGCCCGTACAGACTGGAATAATGAACTGGATCATTTTGAAGTAGAAGGAACTGCCGATCAGAAAGCAATGCTTTACACTTCACTTTATCATACGATGATTAATCCGTCTGTCTATATGGATGTGGATGGAGCTTATCGCGGTCTGGATCATAATATTCATCAGGCGAAAGGCTTCACCAATTATACCATATTCTCGCTCTGGGATACATACCGTGCAGAACATCCGTTTCTGAATCTGGTAAAACCAGAACGAAATTCGGACATGGTGGAGTCAATGATAAAGCATGAGCAGCAGAGTGTGCACGGAATGCTGCCTGTCTGGAGTATGATGGGGAATGAGAACTGGTGTATGAGCGGATATCATGCCGTATCCGTATTGGCGGATGCCATTACTAAAGGAGTCTTTTCCAATGTTGATGAGGCTTTGGCTGCCATGGTAAGCACTTCTACCGTACCTTATTATGAAGGAGTAGCAGATTACATGAAGCTGGGTTATATCCCATTGGATAAGAGCGGTACAGCCGCTTCCTCCACGTTGGAATATGCCTACGATGACTGGACCATCTATCAGACTGCCTTGAAATCCGGTAAAAAGGATATTGCGGAAACCTATCGGAAGCGTGCCTTGAATTACCGTAATATTTATGATACTACGATTGGCTTTGCCCGTCCCCGTTATAGCGACGGTTCATTCAAGAAAGATTTCGATGTATTGCAGACCTATGGCGAGGGCTTTATTGAGGGAAATTCCTGGAACTTCTCTTTCCACGTGCCGCATGATGTGTTTGGAATGATGGACTTGATGGGAGGAGAAAGGGTCTTTGTCGATAAACTGGATAAACTGTTCTCCATGCATTTGCCGGAGAAATATTACGAGCATAATGAGGATATCACGGCAGAATGTCTGGTTGGCGGGTATGTACATGGCAATGAACCGAGTCATCATGTCCCTTATCTCTATGCCTGGACCTCCGAACCGTGGAAGACCCAGTACTGGCTGCGTGAAATCCTGAATAAAATGTATAAGAACGATATCAACGGCTTGGGTGGTAATGACGATTGCGGACAGATGTCTGCGTGGTATCTTTTCTCGGTGATGGGTTTCTATCCGGTTTGCCCCGGAACGGATCAATATGTATTGGGAGCACCGTATCTGCCTTATCTGAAGTTGAAGCTTCCCAATGGGAATACGTTGGAGATTAAGGCTCCCGGTGTCAGTGATAAGAGACGTTATGTACAGTCGCTGAAACTGAATGGAAAAATCTATGATAAGATGTACCTCACGCATGAAGATATACTGAAAGGCGGGGTACTTGAGTTTAAGATGTCTGCATCACCGAATAAACGCCGTGGTTTATCGGCAGAAGATAAACCATATTCACTAACTAATGGAATTAATAAATAATAGAGTAAAGATATGAAAAAGAGACATTTGATCTATGTAGCCTGCCTGTTGGTAGCTATGGGGGCTTGTTCAGCAACCTCAAAAGAACGCGTTAAAATAACGCCTGATGCATGGGGTAAATATAATGTAGGAACCATTTTATTTGAGGATAAAGCACCGGAAACGAAGGGTTCGGATATTTATCACCGGATTATCCCTGATGCGGAATCGTATATCAAAGCCCAGGCGCGTGAAGTATTGGCTACGCTTTACCATTCTCCGGAAGATAGTATTCCTACGGTAAATAAAATACATTATACGTTGGAAGATATTGAAGGTGTTTCTGCCAAAGGTGGTGGTAATGGAGATGTTACAATTTTCTATAGCACACGGCATATTGAGAAGTCATTTGCTGCCAATGATACGGCAAAATTGTTTTTTGAGACTCGCGGAGTACTCTTGCATGAGTTGACACATGCTTATCAGTTGGAACCGCAAGGGGTTGGCTCATACGGTACTAATCGGGTGTTCTGGGCGTTTATTGAGGGTATGGCAGATGCGGTGCGTGTGGCAAATGGTGGTTTTGACGGTCCTAACGCACGTCCGAAAGGCGGGAACTATATGGACGGGTATCGTACAGCGGGTTATTTTTTCGTTTGGTTGCGTGATAATAAAGACCCGGAGTTCTTGCGTAAATTCAATCGTAGTACGTTAGAGGTGATTCCCTGGTCGTTTGACGGAGCTATCAAGCATATTTTAGGGAATGAATATAACATTGATGAACTGTGGCACGAGTATCAGGTAGCTGTGGGAGATATACAAGCACAATAAAGAATAAATATGATCTGTAGATTTGGTAAAAAGAGATTGTTTTTGGTTTGGTCGTGTCTGGTGAGTGTCTTGCCGGGCATGGCTCAAACCGAGAAACTGATTGATTATGTGAATCCGTTTGTTGGGACAGATGGTTATGGGAATGTTTATCCGGGTGCACAAATTCCTTTCGGAGGAATTCAGATGAGCCCGGACACAGATAGTAAATACTATGACGCAGCCTCCGGTTACAAATATAATCATTCTACTCTGCTGGGATTCAGTCTGACTCACTTAAGTGGGACGGGCATACCTGATTTAGGAGACTTTCTGTTCATTCCTGGAATTGGAGAAATGAAACTGGACCCGGGTACTCGTGAGGAGCCGGAGAAAGGATATCGTTCTCGCTATTCACATGAGAAGGAATGGGCTTCTCCCAATTATTATGCTGTGGAATTGACGGATTGTGGAGTGAAAGCTGAAATGACGTCAGGAGTGCGCAGTGGGATGTTTCGTTTTACTTATCCACAGTCGGAGAAAGCATTTATCATGATTGATATGAACCATACTTTGTGGCAATCTTGTGAATGGGCGAATCTACGGATGGAAAATGATTCCACTATTACCGGTTATAAATTGGTGAAAGGTTGGGGACCTGAACGACATGTCTATTTTACGGCTACTTTCTCAAAGAAGTTAACCGGACTGCGTTTTATGCAGGATAAGAAACCGGTGATTTACAACACTTCCCGGTTCCGTAGTAGTTATGAGACTTGGGGAAAGAATCTAATGGCTTGTATTTCTTTCGAAACGAAAGCCGGAGAGGAAGTGATTGTGAAAACGGCTATTTCGTCAGTCAGTACCAATGGAGCAAAGAATAATATGAATGAGCTCGCCGGACTGACTTTTAATGACTTGAAAGCGAGAGGGGAAGCTCTTTGGGAAAAGGAATTGGGAAAATATACGCTTACCGCTGATCGTAAAACGAAAAGAACTTTTTATACGTCAGCTTATCATGCTGCTTTGCACCCGTTTATCTTTCAGGATGCGGACGGTCAGTTTCGTGGCTTGGATAAGAATATAGAGAAAGCAGAGGGCTTTACCAATTATACGGTTTTCTCTCTTTGGGATACGTATCGTGCTTTGCATCCCTGGTTCAATTTGGTTCAGCAGGATGTTAATGCGAATATTGCCAATTCAATGCTGGCACATTATGACAAGAGTGTGGAGAAAATGCTTCCTATCTGGTCTTTCTATGGAAATGAAACCTGGTGTATGATTGGTTATCATGCTGTTTCCGTACTGGCAGACATGATTGTGAAAGGAGTGAAAGGCTTCGATTACGAACGTGCGTATGAAGCCATGAAGACCACAGCGATGAATTCGAATTATGACTGTCTGCCGGAGTATCGCACCATGGGATATGTCCCTTTTGATAAAGAGGCGGAATCGGTGTCGAAAACATTGGAATATGCTTATGATGATTATTGCATAGCACAGGCTGCTAAGGCTCTAGGTAAAGAAGATGATTATCGTTATTTCCTGAATCGTGCACTCTCTTATCAGACTCTGATTGACCCGGAAACGAAGTACATGCGTGGTAAGGACAGTAAGGGAAACTGGCGTACACCATTCACTCCGGTGGCTTATCAAGGACCTGGTTCTGTGAATGGATGGGGAGATATAACAGAAGGTTTTACTGTTCAGTATACGTGGTACGTTCCTCAAGATGTACAAGGTTATATTAATGAAGCTGGTGAAGCTTGGTTCCGTAATCGACTGGATGAATTGTTCACTGTAGAATTGCCGGATGATATTCCGGGTGCACATGATATACAGGGACGCATCGGTGCTTATTGGCATGGCAATGAACCTTGCCATCATGTAGCGTATCTTTATAATTATCTGAAAGAACCTTGGAAGTGTCAGAAATGGGTTCGTACTATTGTTGACCGTTTCTATGGAGATACGCCGGATGCGTTAAGCGGAAATGATGATTGCGGACAGATGTCGGCTTGGTATATGTTCAACTGTATCGGTTTTTATCCGGTTACTCCATCGAGTAATGTGTATAATGTCGGTTCTCCTTGTGTGGAAGCGATAACGGTTCGGATGAGTAATGGAAAATCTATTGAAATGGTAGCGGATAATTGGTCACCGAAGAATGTGTATGTGAAGGAATTGTATGTCAATGGTAAGAAGTATGATAAATCTTATTTGAGATATGAAGATATACGTGATGGCGTGAAGTTACGTTTTGTGATGAGCGGTAAACCGAATTATAAACGTGCGGTATCGGATGAGGCGGTGGCTCCATCGTTATCTTTTCCAGGAAAAACAATGAGGTTTCAATACGGACTTTAAACATAATCTTTATCTTTGTATAAAGGCTTTCAGATAATATGGTATAACATAAAATAAAAAAATGAGAAAGTATTTATTGCTATCAATGTTCCTGTGTTTGGTATCGCTACTTCATGCCCAGAACAAGTTTGAGTTAGTTTCTCCTAATGGAGAAATAAAAGTGTCATTCAATCTCTCGGATAAAATCTATTATAATATAGATTATAATGGAGAAGTATTGTTGAAAGACAACTTTCTTCAGTTGATTCTGAAGAATCAAGTGTTGGGGCAGAATCCTAAGTTGCGTCGTCAGAAGCGTACGAGTATCGACGAACAATTGACTCCTGTGGTACCTTTGAAATATTCGAAAGTCAATAATCGTTATAATCAATTGCTACTGACTTTCAAAGACTATTCAGTAGAGTTCCGTGCCTTTGATGATGGAATTGCTTATCGGTTCATAACTTCGCAAAAAGGGGACGTTGAAGTGATGGGTGAGGAATTTGCAATCAACTTCCCATCGGATTATCTGCTTCATTTGCAACAACCGGGAGGTTTCAAAACTTCTTGTGAAGAACCTTATACACATATTCAGAGTAATACGTGGAAGCCGGAAGATAAAATGGCTATTTTACCGGCTTTGATCGATACAAAAAAAGACTACAAGATATTAATCAGTGAATCGGACCTAACCGATTATCCATGTATGTTTCTCAAAGGAACAGGTGCGAATGGAATAGTTTCTACTTTCCCTAAAACTCCGCTTGCTTTTGCGGAAGATGGAGACCGCAGTCTGAAAATCACTGAAGAAGCAGATTATATTGCCAAGACAAAAGGAACGAGAAATTATCCTTGGCGCTACTTTGTGATAAGTAAGAATGATAAGCAGTTGATTGAAAACACAATGACTTATCGGCTTGCTGAAAAGAATCAACTTCAGGACGTTTCATGGATAAAACCGGGGCAGGTAAGCTGGGAATGGTGGAACGATGCCTCTCCTTACGGACCCGATGTGAATTTTGTTTCCGGCTATAATCTGGAAACTTACAAGTATTATATCGACTTTGCTTCCAAATTCGGCATTCCTTATATTATTATGGACGAAGGTTGGGCCAAAAGTACTCGTGACCCTTACACACCGAACCCCAAAGTTAATTTGCATGAACTAATTCGTTATGGCAAAGAAAAGAATGTAGGGATTGTGCTCTGGCTGACATGGTTGACTGTGGAAAACAATTTTGACCTGTTCAAGACTTTCAATGAATGGGGAGTGAAAGGACTTAAAATTGATTTTATGGATAGAAGTGACCAGTGGATGGTCAACTATTACGAACGGGTAGCCCGAGAAGCGGCTAAACATAATTTATTTGTCGATTTTCATGGTTCTTTCAAACCGGCCGGATTAGAATATAAATATCCGAATGTGCTCTCTTACGAAGGAGTGCGAGGTATGGAAAATATGGGAGGTTGCTATCCGGATAACAGTCTGTATTTACCGTTTATGCGTAATGCTGTTGGACCGATGGATTATACTCCCGGAGCAATGATTAGTATGCAACCTAATGTGTATAGATCAGAACGTCCGAATTCTGCCAGTATCGGAACACGGGCTTATCAGCTGGCATTATTTGTGGTTTTCGAAAGCGGTCTACAGATGTTGGCGGATAATCCGACTCTTTATTATCGTAATGAAGATTGTACCCGCTTCATCACACAAGTTCCTGTAACTTGGGATGAGACAGTGGCATTGGAAGCTAAAGCGGGTGAATATGTAATTGTGGCGAAACGCAAAGGTGATAAGTGGTTCATAGGAGGAATGACCAACAATGGTGAAAGGGAACGTGAATTTACTATCAAACTGGATTTTCTGAATAAAGATCGTTCTTATCAGATGACATCTTTTGAAGATGGTATCAATGCAGGACGTCAGGCGATGGATTATCGTTGTAAGTCGTCGCAGGTGAAAGCCGGAGAACAGTTGACCGTGAAGATGGTCAGAAACGGAGGTTTTGCAGCTATCATAGAATAACAGAACATTTCTTCACATTGGTTCGTTTATTATAGAAACAAACTAAATGTATATTCACCATGAAAACATTCGTCTTGATGATGGTAAGTCTGTTGTTTGCTGTTTCTTTGGAAGCGCAGAACAAGTCTTTTTATGATTTTACAGTGAAAACGATTGATGGCAAAGACTTTCCTCTTTCTTCATTGAAAGGTAAGAAAGTGCTTGTGGTCAACGTGGCTTCTAAGTGCGGACTGACGCCACAGTATGCTCAACTGGAGAAACTGTATGAGAAATATAAAGATAAAGACTTTGTAATAATCGGTTTCCCGGCAAATAACTTTATGGGGCAGGAGCCTGGAAGTAATGAGGAAATAGCTCAATTCTGTTCTTTGAATTACGATGTGACTTTCCCGATGATGGCTAAGATTTCCGTCAAAGGGAAAGAAATTGCTCCCCTTTATCAATGGCTGACAGAGAAGAAACTGAATGGTAAAGAAGATGCGTCGGTTCAGTGGAATTTCCAGAAATTCATGATTGATGAGAACGGAAACTGGGTGGGCTTTGCCTCTCCCAAAGAAAGTCCGTTCTCTGAAAAGATCGTTACTTGGATAGAGAAGGAATAAGAGAGACTTTCTGCAATTCGCTTTCGAAATTGGGAGTGAAGATCCCCTTTCCTAAGTTTTCTTTTATTTCTTCAATGGTCCAGAATCGTCCTCCATCCAGTTCTTCACTGGGATGGATTTCTCCATCGTAAACAGTCTTGTGAACAAAGACAAGTTCTTTTTCACGTTCGGACTCGAAAATATAATTAGTAAGTAGTTCAGGAATAAAGTCCGTGATGCCTAATTCTTCACGGACTTCTCTCTTTAGAGCGATTTCTACGCTTTCGCCCAAGTCGATATGTCCGCCTACGGCTGTATCCCATTTCCCCGGTTGGATGTCTTTCCATTCAGGACGTTTTTGCAGATACAACTCTCCACGGGTATTGAAAATATGAAGATGGACTACCGGGTGAAGTAGTTTGCTGCCACTATGACATTCTCCACGAGTGGCCGCTCCGGTGATATTCCCCTGCTCATCTACGACGGGGAACATTTCTTGGTTATTATCGCTTAGCATGGTACTTTTTTATTTGGTGAACTGAATTCCTTTGGATGCAGAATATTTATGGCATTAATAAGGAAGAATCTCCATAACTTAAGAATCGGAAATCATGTGCTAAAGCATAATCATAAATCGCACGCCAGTTTCCTTTAACAAAAGCTGAAACTAATAATAATAGGGTACTTTGTGGCTGATGAAAGTTAGTAACCATCGCTTTTACTATCTTGTACTGATATCCAGGAGCTATGATAATTTGTGTGCTGGTATGGAGAGCTTCGAGCCCATTTCTATCGAGATAACCCAATATCTTTTGGAGAGCAACTACCGGAGGAATTTGATCGTATTTCTCATAGGGCTGCCACTGTTTGACGTGCAGTTCTTCTTCCGTAGCATCCGGATGATCTGCTAAAATAACTCCAATGTGATACAAGCTTTCGAGAGTGCGTACAGAGGTGGTTCCTACAGCAATGGCACAGCCATCATGATCGATTAGTTTCTTAATCGTGCTCCGGTTGACCGATATATATTCTGTGTGCATCTCATGACCTTCGATCTCTTCACTTTTTACAGGTTTGAATGTTCCGGCTCCTACATGTAATGTTAACTCTTCAAGATCGATACCTTTTTCTTGCAGTGCATCTAATACTCGCGGAGTGAAATGTAAACCGGCCGTAGGTGCAGCTACCGAACCTTTAATCTTAGAGTAAACGGTCTGATAAGTTTCCTTATCACTTTCTTCTGTATCCCGGTTTAAGTAAGGAGGAATAGGAAGTTCTCCGAATACTTCAAGAATATCGGCAAATGTCACTTCCGGATTATCCCATGAGAAATCTACCCAATGACTGGTTCCTTTACATTCTCCTCTGACGGCAGTCAATGTGATCGGAAATCCTTTGACGGTCATTTCGCGCTTTAACTCTCCGTCTTTCCATTTTTTCAGGTTGCCGATCATACAAAGCCAAGCGGCATGTTCTGTCTGTTGGAAGTTCAATGCATAATCATTTGGCTGAATCGGTTCAAGGCAGAATACTTCAATCAGTGCCCCTGTTTCTTTCCGGAAATGAAGACGTGCCTGAATGACTTTCGTATTATTGAATATCATTAGACTACCTTGTGGAAGATACTCCGGTAAGGAGGTGAATATGTCTTCACTGACTTCTCCACGGCGATATATTAGGAGTTTGGACTGGTCGCGGGTAGGCAACGGGAATTTAGCAATACGTTCATCCGGAAGAGGATAATTGTACTCACTGATACGAATATGTCTAGGATCTTCTTTCATTGTTTTATAAAATAAAGAGAGGTTAGAACCCATTCGGCTTCTAACCTCTTTTACCAGTCGGGGCAACAAGATTCGAACTTGCGACCACACGCCCCCCAGACGCGTACTCTACCGGGCTGAGCTATACCCCGAATTGCGGATGCAAAAGTACATATTAATTTTTAAATAGCAAATAATCCGCTGAATTTTCTAGTATGATTTATGCTGATTTATGGCTATGATTCTGATTATTAGCCTTTCTTTACGCTATACAAATCATTTTCTCAATAGGTTTGTGGATTATTGGGGCATCTTTTGATTGCTTCTTTTGTGATATTAGGGGGAGATATTTAAAATTTTGCTTGAATTAGAAAACAATCTGCTTATTTTTCATTTGACGACATTAACCCTTTTTTTTGTATTAAAAGACAATAAAAAGCAGCTAAGTCCATAATAAAACTAAATAGGAAAATGACAAATGAACTAACAATCAGTGAGTTTGTTTATGAATTAATGCAAATAAAAGGTGTTTGACTTCCCTAGTATGATACTGTATTTCCATTTTTGGTGCGTGGTAAATTAGGAAGTTATACATTTGTAAAAAGACTTAGTTTAGAAAGGTGTTAAATGTTAGACATTAAAAATAGAGAGACATTAGAGATATACGTCCTGGGTGACGATTTTAAGTTTTATCAAAATCTGAAGTATCTTCCTCTGACTTCTTATCCTTCAAATAATCAGTCAGGTTTGATTATATATTGTTTAAGTGGAAGGGCTAAAATTACAGTTCATGAAGATGTGCACTGGATACAGCCGGAGGAATTGATTATATTATTACCCGGACAATTTGTCTCATTTTGTGAGCCAAGTGAAGATTTCTCGACCATTACGATGGTGATATCTACTTCACTGTTTAGTGATGCGTTAAGTGGTGTACCCAGATTTTCTCCGCATTTCTTTTTCTATATGCGGAGTCATTATTGGTATCCACAGTCGGAACGCGATATTCCCCGGATGTATAATTATCTGGGTATGATAAAAGATAAAGTTACGTCTCAAGATATATATAGGCGTGAGCTGATTATTCATTTGTTGAGGTATCTTTATCTGGAACTGTTCAATGCTTATCAGAAGGAAGCGACCTTGATGACTGCTCGTAGGGATACCCGTAAAGAAGAATTGGCTAATAAATTCTTTGGACTTATCATGAAGCATTTTAAGGAGAATAAGGATGTAGCTTTTTATGCAGATAAATTGTGTATTACTTCCAAATACCTGACTATGGTAATCAAGGAAACAAGTGGGAAATCTGCTAAAGACTGGATTGTTGAATACATCATATTAGAGATCAAGGCTTTATTGAAGAATACAAGCCTGAATATTCAGGAGATAGCCATAAAAACCAACTTTGCGAATCAATCGTCGCTTGGACGTTTTTTTAGAAAGCATACAGGTATGTCGCTTTCACAGTATCGAATGAGTAACTTAGAACAATAGCGCGGGCAATTGTCGCACAATTGCCAATTATTTATAGGGATTGGGAAGAGAAAGGGAATGAAGTTTACTTCATTCCCTTTTATTATGTAATCTCTCCGGTGTCGGATTAAATTCCCATACATTCGCGATAGAAATCGAGCATCTCGAAAATAGTGTCCTTATCGGCAGTTTGATTGATGCAAATATCTCCGATATCCTTCAGTAGAGTGAAATTAATTGTACCTGAAGTATTCTTTTTGTCATGCGTCATGAATGCATATAGTTGGTCGTATTTTTTGCAATCGAAAGTAAATACACCATAATTGTCCTTGATAAATTGGATCGTTTGTCTCATTTTCTCTTTCGGGAAATCTACTTTGAGATGAGAAAGATACAGTTCGCATACGATTCCCCAAGCTACTGCATATCCATGCAATACAGGGCGGTCCTCTGCCAGTGCCATGCTTTCGAATGCATGTCCCACAGTGTGTCCCAGGTTTAATGCCTTGCGGATTCCATGCTCAAAGGGATCCTGTTCTACGATATCTTCTTTCACTTGTACCGATTGGCCTACTAATTGTTTGAGAGCTGTATAGTCAATATTAGAAGTATTGAAATTGAGTAATTCCACCCAATGTGCCGTATTGCTAATCAAACCATGCTTCAGCATTTCAGCATATCCGGAGAAAAAATTGTGTGCATCCAGTGTACGCAGGAATTCTGTTTCAATCAGTACACTGTTTGCCGGAGCAAAGGCACCGATTTCATTTTTCAGACCGTTGAAGTTGATTCCTGTTTTACCACCCACTGATGCATCTACCATAGCCAGCAGAGTGGTCGGTATATTGATATAGGAAATTCCACGTTTGAATGTGGCTGCGGCAAAACCTCCGAGATCCGTCACCATCCCTCCTCCAAGATTGATAAGCAAAGAGTGGCGGGTAGCTCCTTGAGTACTTAATGCCATCCAGACGGAGGCAAGCGTTTCCAGAGTTTTATGTACGTCTTCGGCTCCGATACAGATTTCTACAGCATCTTTCAGTAGACCTGATGCCTTTAAGGAAGGAAGGCAAAGACGCTGGGTATGCTCGTCTGTGAGGACGAATAATTTGTCATGCGGGCATAACTCAATGGCACGACCGAGGCTCGTTTCCAAGCTTTCGCAGAGAATAACTTCTTGTTTACTCATGATTCTTTTGCTTTTTTACTCTGCAAATGTATATAAAATATTTTTTTTACTTACTTTTGTCTCATTAAAACGTTCAATCATGAAAGCATTATTACCTGTGTATTGTCGTCCTTTAGGATATGTGGTCTTGTTGGTAGCTCTGTTCATCCCTTTTATTCTAGTGATGCGGGGAGTGGTGACCGATCATAACTTGCTGTTTTATAAAGAATGCACAAAGTTGCTGATGATGGCAGGATGCTTGTTGATAATCTTTGCATTTAGTAAAAATGAGAGCCGTGAAACGGAGCAGATTCGTAATTCAGCTGTTCGTAATGCTATCTTTTTAACATTTTTGTTTGTCTTTGGTGGCATGTTGTGGCGTGTAATGCAAGGAGATGTGATTAATGTTGATACTTCTTCTTTCCTGACCTTTTTGGTTTTTAATGTGCTTTGTTTGGAATTTGGTCTTAAAAAAGCGCTTGTTGATCGATTCTTTAAAAGATAATTTTCTTTTCAATTAAACCTTTTGCGATTCTATTTGTCAAAAAGACATTGTTATTGCTACTAATATAATCGTAAATAAGGTAAATGAAAAGATTTTCAGCAGGGTTGGTGCTGATGTTGCTATGCACCTTCTCAATTTTTGCACAGAATAAGGTAATTACCGTTTCGGGACGTGTGGTGGAAGCCGACACAAAAGAGCCTGCAGCGCAGGCTACAGTTCAATTATTATCATTGCCCGATAGCGCTTATGCCGCTGGTATAGCCAGTAGTAACCAGGGATGGTTCACTCTCCCCAAAGTAAAAGCCGGGAAATATGTATTGAAAGTTTCCTATATCGGGTTTCGTACCAAACTCGTACCAATACAATTATCTGCTAATGCCACCGATAAAAAGATGGGAACCATTGCATTAGACCCGGATGCTGTTATGCTGAAAGAAGCTGTGATTACTGCCGAAGCTCCGCAGGTGACCGTAAAAGAAGATACTCTGGAATATAATTCGGCTGCTTATCGTACTCCGGAAGGAGCGATGCTCGAAGAGTTGGTAAAGAAACTTCCGGGAGCAGAGATTGATGATGACGGTAATGTCAAAATCAATGGTAAAGAAGTAAAGAAGATTATGGTAGATGGTAAAGAGTTCTTTGGGGGTGATGTGAAAACCGGATTGAAGAACTTGCCGGTCAACATGATCGATAAACTGAAAACATACGATAAAAAATCAGACTTGGCGCGTGTTACCGGAATAGATGATGGGGAAGAAGAAACTGTTCTCGATCTGAAAGTGAAGAAAGGAATGAATCAAGGCTGGTTTGGTAACGCAAGTGTTGCCGGTGGTACAGAAGACCGTTACGGAAGTAACTTGATGTTGAACCGTTTTGTCGATAATAGCCAATTTTCTTTAATCGGTTCGGCCAATAATGTGAACGATCAGGGATTCTCTGGTGGAGGTGGTGGGCCTCGTTTCCGGAATAGCAATGGTTTGACTGCTACCAAGATGCTTGGAGCTAATTTTGCTACTCAGACTGATAAGCTGGAACTGGGAGGTAGTGCCCGTTATAATTTCAGTGACCGGGATGCAACATCTACAAACTACTCGGAACGTTTTCTGCAAAATGGAAATTCGTACTCTAACTCAAACAGTAAAGGCCGTAATAAGAATACAAACTTCAATGCCGACTTTCGTTTGGAATGGAAACCGGATACATTGACTAATATTATTTTCCGTCCGAACGTTTCTTATGGAAAATCTAATGGCTATTCCATTTCCGAATCGGGTACTTTTAATGGAGATCCATTTAATCTGGTGTCCAATCCCAATGATTACCTGAACAAGGTTTTGTGGGGAAGCGCAGATGATCCATTGGATGAAATTCGTGTCAATGCCAGCAATAGTGAGTCCCAATCTGAAGGTCAGGATCTTTCTGCAAATGCTTCTTTGCAAGTGAACCGAAGATTGAATAATCAGGGACGAAATATAACTTTCCGTGGTACATTTAGTTATGGAGATAATGACAGTGAACAGTTTAGTGAATCATTAACGCGTTATTTTGATAAGGCAGCAAACAAAGCGGATGATGAACGTAAACAGTATATCACTTCTCCCACCAAGAGTTACGATTATACAGCTGAACTGACTTATAGCGAGCCGATCGCAAAAGCTACTTTTTTGCAATTCCGTTATAAGTTTCAGTATAAATATAGTGAAAGCGATAGAAGTACATACAGTTTGATTCCTGATGCAGATAAAGGACAGGATTGGTTTTGGAATTTTGGTGATGGTCTACCTGAAGGGTATGAAGAGAATAAGGATAGAGATTTGAGTAAATATGCTCAATATAAATATTATAACCATGATATTAATGCAGGGTTGAATATTATCCGCGAGAAATATCGATTGAACTTTGGAGTGTCTCTGCAACCGCAGAATACTAGATTAGATTATAAGAAAGCTGAAGTAGATACTGTAGTAAAAAGAAATGTGTTCAATTTTGCTCCTAATGTTGATTTTCGTTACAGATTCTCTAAAGTCAGCCAGTTACGTTTTACTTATCGGGGACGTGCAAGTCAGCCGAGTATGGAAAATTTGCTGGATGTAACCGATGATTCTAATCCGTTGAACATTCGTAAGGGTAATCCGGGATTGAAGCCTTCTTTCTCTCATTCTATGCGTTTATTTTATAATACTTATAATGCAGATAGCCAACGTGGCATAATGGCTCATGCAAACTTGAATATGACTCAAAACAACATTACCAATGCCACTACTTACAATCAGAGTACCGGTGGAGTAACAGTTAAACCGGAGAATATCAACGGAAACTGGAATGCGATGGGGATGTTTGGATTCAATACGGCATTGAAAGATAAGCGTTTCACTATAAACTCTTTCTCTCGTGCCAACTATACCAATGCGGTTTCTTACCTTTTCAATGACGATACCAAGATAAATGACAAGAACACCAGTACAACATTGACTTTAGGAGAGAATCTGAATGGAACTTTCCGTAACGACTGGTTTGAATTTACCTTGAATGGTTCAATCAACTATAACTTTGAACGAAACAAACTGCGTCCGGAAAATAACCAGGAACCTTATACATTTGGTTATGGTGCAAGCACTAATATCTCTTTACCTTGGAGTATGACGTTGTCAACCAATATAACTAATAACGCACGCCGTGGTTATCGTGATGCCAGTATGAATAAGAATGAACTTATCTGGAATGCGCAGATTGCTCAGAATTTCCTGAAAGGCAATGCTGCAACCATCAGTTTTGAAGTATATGATATTTTGCGGCAGCAATCCAATATCAGCCGTTCGTTGACAGCCGATATGCGTTCTGTTTCCGAATATAATGGAATTAACAGTTATTGTATGCTCCGTTTTTCTTATCGCCTGAATATTTTTGGAAATAAAGAAGCCCGTGGCAATATGCGTCATGGTGGCTTTGATGGCGGTGGTCCGCGTGGGCCACGTGGTGGAGGCTATGGAGGTGGCAGACCATTCTAAAGTAGCGTAATAGATTCAAATAAAATGAAGAAAGTCCCGGCGCAACATTCAATGTTGTCACCGGGACTTCTTTGTTAATCCGATAATTTACTCTATATTTGTTGTTCAGTATCTGTATGAAAGGAGATTCCTATGATTGATTGGAACTATATGCTTAGCCAGATAGCAACAGTAGCTTTTGATATTCTTTATTTTGGAGCCATTATCGGTACGATTGTCATTATCATTCTTGACAACCGGAATCCGGTTAAAACTATGGCATGGATACTCATATTACTTTTCTTACCTATTGTCGGGCTTGTCTTTTATTTTTTCTTTGGCCGGAGCCAACGTCGTGAACGCATCATCGGGCAAAAAAGCTATGACCGCCTATTAAAGAAACCAATGGCCGAATATCTGGCACAGGATTGTTCTGATGTTCCTTATGAATACTCCCGTCTTATTCAACTTTTCCAGCAAACGAATCAGGCATTTCCATTTGAGGGAAATCGTGTGGCAATCTATACGGAAGGATATACCAAACTCCAATCATTATTGCGTGAGCTACAAAAAGCGAAGCAGCATATCCACATGGAATATTACATCTTTGAGGATGATGCTATTGGGCGTCTGGTCAGAGACGTACTGATCGAAAAGGCTTCTCAAGGAGTTGAAGTACGGGTGATCTATGATGATGTAGGTTGCTGGCATGTGCCTAACCGCTTTTTCGAAGAAATGCGTAATGCCGGCATTGAGGTCAGAAGCTTTTTAAAGGTACGTTTTCCCTTATTTACCAGTAGAGTGAATTACCGGAACCATAGAAAGATTGTTGTCATTGACGGGCGTGTGGGGTTCGTTGGGGGAATGAATCTGGCAGAACGCTATATGCGTGGTTTCTCCTGGGGAATTTGGCGTGATACGCATATCATGCTGGAAGGTAAGGCTGTGCACGGTTTGCAAACGGCTTTCCTGCTCGATTGGTATTTTGTAGATCGCACCCTGATAACTGCTTCCCGTTATTTTCCAAAGATTGATTCTTGTGGAAACTCTTTAGCGCAAATTGTCACGAGTGAACCTATCGGACCATGGAAAGAAATCATGCAGGGCTTGACGGTTGCCATTACCAGTGCAAAGAAATATTTCTATATGCAAACCCCTTATTTCTTACCTACAGAGCAAATATTAGCTGCTATGCAAACAGCTGCATTGTCTGGGGTAGATGTGCGCTTAATGCTGCCGGAACGTGCTGATAATTGGATTACTCATCTTGGATCGCGTTCCTATTTGGCGGATGTGATGCAGGCAGGTGTTAAAGTCTATTTTTATAAGAAGGGCTTTTTGCATTCTAAACTTATGGTTTCAGATGATATGCTTTCCACAGTAGGATCTACCAATGTCGACTTTCGTAGCTTTGAGCATAACTTTGAAGTGAATGCCTTTATGTATGACGTAGAAACAGCCCTTGAAATGAAAGAAATATTTCTTCAAGACCAACGAGAAAGTACACAAATCTTTTTAAAGAATTGGATCAGACGTTCGTGGAGACAAAAAGCTGCGGAGTCTATCGTGCGTTTATTGGCTCCGTTACTTTAATAGTGATAAGATTGATTGGAGAACTTATCTGAACAGTGAGAAGTTTACACTTCCATACACTCTTCTCTCTATGAAATGTGGATTTTCCTCGAAGTTATTATCTTTTCCGTGCTCCAGTACCAATAACCCTCCTTCTTTGAGAAGATCGTTCTGGAAGATTAATTCGGGTATTGTTTCCAATTCTTTTAATGCATAAGGAGGATCGGCAAAGATGAAGTCAAACTGTTCGCGACCATTCTTGATAAATTTAAATACATCTCCGCGTATTGGTAGACACTTATCTGTTTGCACCTCTTTCATGATTTTGCAGATGAACGAGTGATGCGCAGGCTCTTTCTCAACGCTAATAACCCGATCACATCCGCGGGATACCAGTTCGATACTAATACTTCCGGTTCCGGCAAACAAGTCAAGAGCCGTGACTCCTTCTTCAAAATCGATGTAGTTATTGAGTACATTGAACAGATTTTCTTTGGCGAAATCTGTTGTAGGACGTGCTTTAAATGTTCGGGGCACGTCGAATCTTCTTCGTTTGTAAATACCGCTGATTACTCGCATGTTAATAAGGCTTGCATGTCAATATTAGTTGCAGGATTCATGATGAATACCTGTAGGATAAACTTTTTTAGTTCGCTCATTAAAACTTCTTTCTCGGAAAGCGTTCCAGTTAGGTGTAGCTCATCCCGTTCCTGATCAAATTCCAGTTGCTTCCAAGCGTACAACAAATAGTAAATACGGTCTTCTGTATGCGTGCATTCAAAAGAATTGGCCAGAAGTAGATGACCTCGTTCAAAGCAATAAATGTCAATACCGTCTTTGCGTACAGAAGCATACATCTTCTTACTGTTTCCTAATCTGCTTTTTACAGAAAAATAATCGATAAACGGAGTAGATTGAGAATAAAAGCGAGCTTCGGGATATTGTTCATTCAAAAAGATCTGTGCACTTTTGTCTATACCGAAAATGACAGCTACATTATTCTTTCTTAGAATATTGTAGAGTACCGTTTCGTTTTCTCTTTTCTGATGATTGTGATAAAATAGAAGTTCCGCCTGTTCCTCTTCAAACAAGTCTAATGGCACGATTGTAAAACGTTTGCTTGCCATCATAATGTTTACCCGTTTGTAAGGATGATTGAGGAAGTCCGATTCGTGGAAGACTGCCTTTAGATTTGCTGTTAGGGATAGAGATGCATCTATCTCTTTCTCTATGATTGAAAGCGAATCGTCATGAATCGGGTTATAGATAGAAAAAGAAAATCCATCCGTACTAAGACGGATGGATAAAGTATATTGTTTTGATTTAGTAAAATCAATCATTATTCCCAGTTACCAGCACCATTGTTCGGAGTATCGATAGAACCTACCATCAAACCGCAGTATCTACCCAATTTGCTCTGAACATCTTTTAAATTAATAATCTCTTGTTTGTCAAGTCCGCTCAAATAAGTATCATACGGAGCTTTTACTTCAAATAAGAATACAGGAGCACCGGATTTAGCAGTATCGTTTCTTACATTCATTTCGAATTGAGCACCACCTCCGTAAGGGATGTATTTCATAGAATCCGGGTTGAATCCTTTCGGGAAAATAGTATCCATAACAGCTACCCACATAGTGTCACGTTTGAAGTTTTCAAGTCCCCATTTCTTAACTTCATCATATTTGCCTGTCTTCTTTGCTTTTTCGATGATAGCCATAGCTTTCTTTTCAGTCAGTCCGTCTTCCAATTGTTTGTCGGTCAACATTCCCATCTTCATAACGAACGGCAATTTTTGATTTTTAACGAAGTCGATCAATGTGTCAAATTTGTCTGTATACATTCCGCGGTGCAGCGTACGGTATTCCTGCTGTGCCTTACGGATGTCGATCAAACGGGCAATGACTGCTTTTTCTCTGTCTTTTTTAGCGTTTTCAAAATTGATAGGACCCATAATGCTGGTGTAGCAGATGTAAATCAGTGCAGCAGCACAAAGCACCAATACAATATTAAATACTGTTTTCATGATAAATTATGTTTTTAGTTGTTATATTCGCATCGCAAAAATAGAATAAATAAATTTAAATACGATAGTTCCTCGAACTTTTTTCTCGTACAAAAATGATAAATAACTATTTAGAAAGGCAAATTAAGGAAAATTTTCCTTATCAGCCAACTTTAGAGCAGGAAATTGCTGTAAAATCTCTTTCAGAGTTTCTGCTG
Organism: Bacteroides sp. D2; assembly: GCF_025147085.1. Classification (NCBI taxonomy): domain Bacteria; kingdom Pseudomonadati; phylum Bacteroidota; class Bacteroidia; order Bacteroidales; family Bacteroidaceae; genus Bacteroides; species Bacteroides sp. D2. The sequence goes on from NZ_CP102261.1 coordinate 2,905,596, forward strand.
TCCACACTGGCGGATGAAGTCTTTATCTTAAGAGGTTATGCTGGTACCGGTAAAACGTCATTGGTAGGGGCATTGGTGAAAACCATGGATCAGTTGCAGCAGAAATCTGTATTGTTGGCTCCTACAGGACGTGCGGCAAAGGTCTTTTCAGCGTATGCAGGACATCCGGCTTTCACTATTCATAAAAAAATATATAGGCAACAGTCTTTTTCGAATGAGCTTAGTAATTTTTCAATTAATGACAATCTGGCTACAAATACTTTATTCATCGTTGATGAGGCTTCCATGATTTCAAACGAAGGACTGTCGGGGAGTGTGTTTGGAACTGGTCGTTTATTGGATGATTTGGTACAATTTGTTTATTCAGGACAGGGGTGTCGTCTCTTGTTAATGGGGGATACCGCGCAGCTTCCTCCAGTAGGAGAGGAGTTAAGCCCGGCACTTTTTTCCGATGCATTGAAGGGGTATGGACTTGAAGTACGTGAGATTGATCTTACTCAAGTAGTTCGTCAGGTGCAAGAATCCGGGATATTATGGAATGCCACACAGTTGAGGCAATTGATAGCAGCGGATGATTGTTATTCTTTGCCTAAGATAAAAATAGCAGGCTTTCCTGATATTAAACTGGTGCCGGGAACTGAACTGATAGAGGAACTGACTAATTGTTACGATCATGATGGTATGGATGAGACGATTGTTGTCTGTCGTTCCAATAAACGTGCAAACCTATATAACAATGGAATACGTGCTCAAATTCTTTGGCGTGAAGATGAATTGAATACAGGAGATATGTTGATGATAGCCAAAAATAATTACTATTGGACGGAGAAATATAAGGAGATGGATTTTATAGCGAATGGCGAAATTGCAATTGTCCGGCGTGTTCGTCGAACTCGTGACATATATGGCTTTCGTTTTGCGGAAGTTACTCTCCGTTTTCCTGACCAGAATGATTTTGAATTGGATGCAAATCTATTATTGGATACTCTACATTCGGATTCACCTGCATTGCCAAAAGAGGATAATGACCGATTATTTTATACAGTACTTGAGGACTATATAGATATTCCAATTAAAAGAGATCGGATGAAAAAGATGAAAGCCGATCCGCATTATAATGCATTGCAAGTGAAATATGCATACGCAATAACTTGTCATAAAGCGCAAGGTGGGCAGTGGCAGAATGTGTTTTTAGATCAGGGGTATATGACGGATGAGTATTTGACTCCGGATTATTTCCGATGGTTGTATACAGCGTTTACTCGTGCGACAAAAACATTGTATTTGGTGAATTATCCGAAAGAGCAGGTGGAATGATTTAAGTGTTTTTGCAGTAATAAAGTCTGGTACCGATGAGGAAGAACCTCGGCTAATATAAAAAAATAATGAGAGTGTCTATTATAGGCACTCTCATTATTTTTTATTATCTGGAAAGTATATACCAGCCGGCTAAACGTTCATTTTCTGCTTTTATTGCAGCTTGATATGTAGTACCATCCTTTTTAAATAAACTGAATGCATATTTATTTGCGTTTTTACTAGCAGTCATTGATGAATAATCCAATAACATTAAAGTACCATTAGGTGCCATTTCACCATTAAATGCATTGTCTCTTGATGTAGTAGTTGCGTTCCAATTAGCTTTGGTACTGCCACTGGCAAATGACATGACCCATTCATTCCCATCATCTGTATCTGGAGTATGAATAGTTTGCTGTGATGCAATTTTTATCATACCATTATCATAAGTTAATTCAAAAGGATATTTTTGAGTTTCTTCTCTGCCATCCCAACCATATACATTGTATGATTTACCATTTTCTTTTTCTATGATGTTGATGATAAATGATTCATTGTCTCCCTGCGCCCAAGATGAGCCATTCCAATATAATGATTTGCTGGCTGTAACAGTCCATGTACCTAAATAATCTTCATAGTTGGTGCTTTTACCTGTTTTTGCTACAAATTCAGTTCTTTCATAATATTTACCGTTCCATTCAACAGGTTGCCCATAAATAATATTAGACATCTCATTGAATACCCTTGTCACGCTTCTACTATTATTTAGATTGTAGAATGCAAACATTCCATAACCATTGTTTTTTACATTATTCAAATAAGTTGAGTTGGATCTAATTCCAATTGGGCTTCCATCGCTTGTGCTAGCTCCTGCTAGTGTAATAGCATATGGGGCTTGTATCTTATTGGAAAAGCCGGATAATGCTCTAAATGAACCGTATGAACCAAACACTGTATAATCTACCATATCTGCTGCAGATACTCCATTGATATCTCCTTTTGGGTAATCAGAAGTTCTATACCAATAGATACCAAATGAAATATTACTTTCTTTCGGCATAAGTTGGCGATATTCATATATTAGGTTGGCATAACGTTCTTGAGTACATTGGCTTGCGTTATTAACAACTGCCTTTGAACTCCCTTGATAAGCACCTTTGTCATAAGAAGAATATTCGTCATCGAAGTCAAAACCATCTAATCCATAAATATCAGCATAAGCTTTTAGCTCTTTTGCAAAAACTTTCGCACCTTCATCGGACAAACTTCTCATTCCGGCATCATCATGGTTTCCTAAGATAGATAAGTGAACTTTTATTCCCTTTTCTTGTAGCGGACGGATTATTCTATCTGCATTATGAAGCACAAAAGTCGTTTGCTCATTACAAGATATATAAGGGCTTCCTTCTTTATCCAAGTTGATGTTAGCTGCAAAAATGCTTACAATGTCAAAGAAAGGAGCTTTTTCGTCACCAATAGTATATTCACCTGCATTTAGTGGATTCTCATTGTTCACCTCAACATATACTATGTTTTTAATGTCTCTGGGTGTATATGACGGGATTTGGATAGACTTTATCAAATAAACGTATGAGGCATTGTTGGATGCTATAGTTGTGCCATTATCAGCTGTAGCTGTGATGGCAACAGCATAATTGTTACCCGTTTTTCCTGCTGGGACATTTACAGCCAGTAGCTCTGATTTCCTTTTCCCTGCTGTAATTGTCGTCTTACCTTCGTTTTCCAATGTTACATTTGGATACATTTCATAGCTAGTGCCATTTGCAGCATTGTATGTACTTAATGCACTGTTGTCTATTTTGAAAGTAACTTTAGTATCTTGATCTGATACTTTACTCAATTCAAAATAAACGTATCCTGTAGCATCCTCATTGTTTCTTAGAGTCAGAGTTGTTCCCATTTTTGCCCCGGCAGCTGAGCGAACGCTACCAAATGTACCGTCTAGTTCTCCCCAAGGATTGGAAGTGCTATTCGTTATTTCAATATCATCTTCACAGGCTGTGAAGGTAGCTCCCGCAAAAGCGAGAGCTACGGCCATTGAAGCCAGTCGTATATTAAATAGATGTTTCATAATAAATCACTAATTATTTTTAAGGTGTTCATTAGTTATTTGCAGGAAGAGATGCTTCAACCCATTCCATTGCTTTATAAGCTTTACCATTATTTCCATTGGAAGTGGCGTCTTTGATTTCGTCACTTCTTTCATCTAGCTTCCAGTAAACGACCAAACCGTCTGATGCAGGATCTACTTGATAGAAATGGTTAGGCTCTTGTATTTCTGTTTCATCCAATTCTCTGTTCCAAATACGGATTTCGGCAATATCAGCATCTAACCAACGTCCATTGTCATATGAATGTCCAACCCAGAAACTACGTGGTTTACCATCATTGTCATTAGAGAATTCAGGGCTCCAGTCTACTGGGCCTTGTCCAACATTGGTGAAATTACCTACTTGCTGACCATCATAATAAACTTTAATTGTGCCTTCATCACTATTAAAAGTAACGGCTACATGTACCCATTCACCTACTTTGATTGGGGTTGGAACTCGCTTGTTATTTGCACATGCGATTTCTAAAGTCGTCGGATCAAGGTTTGCATCACCAAAACGAAGAAGGAAATGTCCTTCAATTCCCATAAGTGTATTGACGGTATTAGTCAAACTATGTATGCAGATTAGTGCTTCGGCTGTTAACGTATGCATGTTTTTTAGTAGGTCAGGAGTTGCCCATTTGTCAATGCAAATAGCATTTTCCTTAATATTAGCAGCTAAGTTCACTAAATGTCCTTCTTTGAATACATAGTAATATGTATTGGCGGATGCAAGAATTCCAATATTGGAATTACCTATAGTAAGTGGCAATACATATACTTTCTTCACATCCAAACCTTTGATATCTTTGAACTTAACAGTTATAGGATCAGAATTCAAACTTCCAGCAAGAATCTTCCCATTAGCATCAGCTAATTCGTAATGCGCTTCGGGAAGCATTTCAACATTGCTGGTATAATTTTGTAATTCGTATACAGAAACCAACTCTGGAGCTACGCGCATCGTGAAAGTGACATCCTGTGATTCTGGTTTAGCTATCGACAAAGTAAAGCTTCTTTCTTCATCAGGTGAGGTAGACATAACCAATACACTTTCGGGAGTTTTGGCTGTCATAAAGAGTTGATTATCAAAATTCTCAATGTCATCAGCACAGCTGGAAATTAAATTTCCTGCGAGCAGAGCAAAAGAAACAAGATAAATATTTTTTAGTTTCATAATTCTATTTATTTAATAGGCGATGGATTCATAATGTTAATAGCTTCTCTTACATAAGTATGAGTACCACCAGTAGCATAATAATCATTCTGTACATTGTAAATAGCGATACCTGCTTTAGTATATGCATGAGTATCGTCAATAGTTACCCAATATGCTACTTCACTCAGTGCACGTAAAGCCGTGTCTCCTGTTCCCCAATAACCTGTTTCCTTATTTGAAGTATCAGCAGCGGTAGTTGATACTGCAAATATTAGATTATTTGATGGCACATTTTCTACTAATGCTTTTGTTACTGACAAACGAAGTTGATTGGTATCATTTACGCCTTCAGTGTCAAGAATGATGTTTTTACAGTCAGTTAAAATAGTACGGGTAATCAAATTCTGTGGTTTCCCCATCCAGACAAGCATCTTTTCTTTGTTAGCATCTTTCCATGATTTGATAGTGGTTAAGAATACATCTTGATATTTCTTATATTCGGCTTTGACATCATCTGCCATGAACTCTGGGTTTTGGCCTATATATTTGGCGATTAAACCATCATAAGATGAAGCGTGAGTCAGCAACTTTTCAATTTCACTTTTCAGATAAATATCGAAAGCCTCCAAAGTTGATGTTCCACCATTTTCTTCCTCTGCTGTTTGCAATTCGTCATAAGCTGCTTTGATGTCATCGTAGCTAATAGTGTAAACTACTTTTGTCCCTTTTTGGTGGACTGTCTCGATGTCTGTTTTCTCAAAATCAGCTAGTGTGGGAGTTAACATTGAAATAACATCTACACTATCAGGTATATTTGTAATATGGTGTGCCGGGCTAGCAGGCGTTTTAGTACTGTTGTCAAACCAAGCATATACTACTTTATGTTCGGTACTTTTATATTCGCGTAGATTGCTCAAATATTTAGCATAGGCTTCGGGATTCTGTTCTTGTGCAGTAGGACGAGTGATATCCAAACTTTCTACATCAGTGCATGAAACGCAAGCCAGACTACTTAAAATGAATAAACCGATAATAGGTCTTATTATATTTTTCATAAGTTGTCAATACTTTAAATGTTAGTTAATTAGTTTGCTTTGGATTTACAGTCCCACCAAATGCGAGTAGCATAAGTATTGGCACCTTTCAGAAGATTAGCAACTGCATATTCCACATTTTCCTTATTACTGATAAATTCGTCCGTCGGATATGGCATACGGCGTGCACCAGCTTCTAAGTTCGAAATGACACCACCACTTTTATTTCCAGATTCTGTAGCTGGCATTAAGTATGGATAGCCGGTACGACGGAAATCAGCCCATGCTTCATTACCCAACATCCAGTTAGCAATCCATTTTTGAGTGATAATGCGTTGTTGCATTTGTTCTTTGGAAGCACTTGCATCCCATTTTGCAGCGATAGCTATAAATTTATCTGTTTGTCCGTAGCTATTGGCACCTGAAGGGTCAGTGTAAGAAAGTTTTTTATCTTGATTGTTAGAAGTAAAATAACCATCAGCGCTACCTGCACCCCATTGTTCAAATGAGAGAGCAACTCCTTTTTCGTAGAGTGTCTTTGCATCGCTACCGACGTTTGTGAAGCCAAATACTCCCACAGCTTCAGCACGAAGGAAAGCCACTTCAGCTGCATTCATCCAATAAATAGGATCACTTTGTGCTACTTTGACTCCTGAATATTTACGAGCAATATTGGAAATTGTAGATAAGTCAATTCCACGACGGATACCCACATATTCATTGTCGCCGCCCCATTCAGATTTTACAAAATATGCTTTCAGACGTGGGTCGCTATAAGCATTCATATAACAGATAATATCAGCAGCAGCATGTGTGTCACCACCGGTTTCTGTGTCGGCTGCGGCATTGTAACGGGTTGCTGTATAAAGCGGGTTGGTTACGGTTCCAAAATAGTTCCACTGTGCATTGTCTGCGTTGGCTTCAATTACGCCTCCATTATCAGCTTTTACAGCATCCTCTGCCCATTGTCGTGCTTTTGTTTCATTAGCATAAACAATACGCATAGCTAAACGAAGTTTCAGTGAGTTAGCAAACTTAATCCATTTTGTAAGATTACCGCTATATACATAGTCAGCGGTAGCTGTTAGCGAAGCTTCAGGGTTAGCCTGCAAAGTTTTTACGGCTTCACTTAGTTCTTGGAAGAAAGCATCGTAAACAACCTCTTGAGAATCATAAGGTGTGGTAACCGAACCGTCTTTTCCAATCTGTGAATATGGAATAGGACCATAAGTGTCAGTCACACGACTCATTGCAGCTACTTTGATGATTTTAGCTATAGCCAGAGGTACTTCATTTCCTGAATTACGCGCTATCGTTTCCACTGCTGTTAAATTAGTGAATAGAATGGGGATAATGCGGTCGGACTTCAAGAATACATTAGTCCAATTATCCGTTGCATTATAGTTGGCTATTGTATTATTCCATGAAGAGTTGCTATCTGCAAAATATCCTCCCATTGGTCCTCCCAGCAAACAGTCAGTGAACTGTGCGGTATTTACATCCGATGATACTACACAACTAGCCAGGTTGTTCATGGCAGAACCTAATGCATAGTCATCAGCACTTAAGTCGCCCGGTTGATATGGATTAGAGTTTATATCCATATAGTTGCCAGTACAAGATACACTGGCTACTGTTAACGTGCCTAATATAAATTTATTAATTATACTTCTCATAGCGTTTACGTTTAAAATTTGAGGGTTACACTGCAACCAATGTTACGAGTAGAAGGCATCATAAAGTAGTCGATACCCTGATAGAAGTTATTAGTAGAAGCTACACTTTCCGGATCGAATGGAGCTTTGCTATAAAGCATCCACAAGTTACGTCCGACCAGAGAGACTGTCAAATCACACACGTTGCCTAACATTTTGCGTGAAAATGTGTATCCGATAGAAGCTTCTTGCAAGCGTATGTTAGTTGCTGAATAAGTATAGTATTGAGCAACTGCATCACCACTACCGATGGTGCGATACCAATTTTCTGGATTGATCTTGTCACCTCCGTTAATCTGAATGTATCCACGATCGCGTGCTTCAGCAGTAGCTTCTGATACACCAAATTCATCGAGCATTGCTTGAGTACGAGAGAATACGATGCCACCAAGACGTGCAGAGATCATGAATCCAAAACGGAAGTTGTTCCATGAGAAATCATTACGCCATGCCATGTTAGCTTTAGGAAGCACACTGCCTAGTTTGATATAGTCATCCATGTTAGAGATCGTTTCAGTTGATAACTGACCATTAGCGTCTACATAAATGTTACCGTTTGCATCACGTTTCAGGTCACGGTTGGAGTATACATCACCCATTGAACCGCCTTCTTTCAGTAAGAAACGTGCAGAACCCAATCCACCCATATTCAGAGTATTGATAGAGAATGATTCTCCTGTTGCTGGGTTAATTGCATTGTCAGCAAGTTCCAGTATCTTATTCTGGTTAGTAGAGAATGTAAAGTTGCTGTTCCAGTTGAACTTATTCCACGTCTTATCATATCCCAAAGACAACTCAACACCTTGATTGCGCACAGCACCAGTCTGAATATACAAAGCAGAATAACCGGATACTCCTAATTGAGGATTGAAAGTCTGGTTCTTTGTAATCGTGTTGTAGTAAGTCACATCCAGATTGAAGTTATTCAGGAAGCGCATTGTTAAACCTACTTCCCATGATTGGGTACGTTCTGGTTTCAGGTTATATACAGGATATTGAGTCGTATTACTCCACTGTCCTGTACTTGAGTTCCATTCGTAGCGTGGATTGGCAATATATCTTTCAAATGCAGTACCAACTGATGCAAAAGATGCACGTAGTTTCATGTATGAAAGATAATTACGATTCAAGTTAGGCATTAATTCCGATAGAACAACAGATGCACCAACTGAAGGATAGAAGAACGATTTACTTTTAGAATTAGGACCTGCCAATTGTGAAGGCCAGTCGTTACGTCCGGTAAGAGTCAGATAATAAGTACTCTTATAGCCCAATTCGGCAGAAGCAAAGAGTGACTGTGTCTGTTCGCGCCATCCGGTCTGCATTCGTGAAGTTTTCTTTGCACTTAAGTTCTGGATATTAAATTCGTTAGCCAATCCCGGAGTTTCTCCTTCGAACGCAGCAGAACCATCGGCAATAGGACCACGGATTTCCATTACGTCAGAACGCATATCTGTAAATGAACCACCGATATTTGCCTGCAAGCTCCAAAGTTCACCAAATGTCTTGTTGATATTAACCAGGAAGTCTGCGTATAATTGCTTGTCTTTAGAAGTAGCGTTGGTATACAAACCGCGGTTTGACTGTTCTGTCATCTGCGTATTGGTACCGGCATAATATTTTTCAGTGTAGGTATTCATGGAGTTGTCTAGACGTACACGTCCGCTTAAGCTTAACCAATCCAGAATCTTATAGTTCAGGCTGGCATTTAGCATATAACGATCTTTGTCATTATTGCGTAACTGACGATAATTGATCCAGTAAGGATTCTGCATTACAATACCTGCGTCACCGACTGGCCAATATTGAGTATTCAATTTACGAGTCTGATCATAACGTTCATACATCTTTATTTCTTCCCAGTCGTTTCCGCGTGGGTATAAGTAAGCGCCTACAACCGGGTTGTTATAAGTACCCTGGTTAATCATGTTCTGGTCTTTCTGAAGAACATAAGTAGCACCTACATCCAAAGTCATTTTATCATCTAAGAATGTTGTAGTATTACGGAAGGTAAAGTTGTAACGTGCATATTTATTGTTGGGCACAATACCTTTCGAATTAACGGCAGCGGCAGAAGCATAGGTCTGATTCTTATCAGTTCCGGTAGAGAAAGAGATACTTTCTGTTCCTGTAATACCCGTCTGGAAGTAATCACTGACAGGATCAAACCCATAAGAATTGGCGCTGTTCAGTAATTTTCCCCAGCTATGTATCTGGTCATTGGAAGATAATGAACTACCTGTACCATAACGGTTCTGAAAGCTTGGAGTGACAAATGTATTTGAGAACTCTGTGTTGCTATTAACAGTGATACTCATACGTCCTTCTTTTCCTTTCTTAGTTGTGATGATGATAGCACCATTGGCCGCATCTGAACCGTAAAGAGCTGCTGCAGCCGCACCAGTCAGGACTGACATAGATTCGATATCTTCAGGATTGACATCCGCAATTGGTTCGGTAGCACCTTTTGAACTGAATTCTGTTCCACCCTGATTGGTTCCTGCATACATAGGAACACCATCGATGACATAAAGTGCATTGGAAGATTGCATGATAGATTTTGTACCACGCATCACAACTTTTGAAACACCACCCACACCTGACGAAGATGCATTGATGTTTACACCAGCTACCTTACCACTTAATGAGTTTACGAAGTTTACGTCTTTGTTTCTTGTAATATCATCAGCATTAACCTGCTGTACATTATAAGACAAAGCTTTTTCAGAACGTTTAATACCTAAAGCTGTTACGACAACTTCATCGATGACTTGAGTATCTTCTTGCAAAGTAATGTTGATACTAGTTTGTCCTTTGACAGAAACCTCTTGAGTCTTATAACCAATATAGGAGAACACAATAACTGGGTTAACCTCATTAGTCGTTACTTTGTAATTACCGTCGAAATCAGTAATGCCACCACTTGTGGTTCCTTTAATCAAAACACTTACACCAATAAGAGGTTCTCCTTTTGAGTCCACAACATTTCCACTGATGGTGCGTTCTTTACCCACCTGTTGTTGAGCTGCTTGAGCACTTTCCCGGTCAGAGAGATAAACAATGTTGTCTTCTACTTTGTATGAGATGTTTTTTCCTTTCAATAGAGCACTCAATACATTTTCCAAAGAGGCATCTTTTACTTGCAATGCATCTACAGCAATAGAAGATAGCTTGTCGCTATAGAAGAATTGGTACTTGGATTGGGACTGAATTTGTTTGATGACTGTTCCTAATGTTGTGCGCGGAGTTGATAAAGTCAACTGTGCTACAGTCCATTGTACAGGAACTACCATAAACAAAAGAATCAATAAAGCTCGAACGAATTTCGTTCTTCGAATTAAATGATTGCTTTCCATACATTTAATTTAATGGTTATACAATTTGTTTATATTAAAGACGGTTATCTATTTCCCGCCTTTGATAATAAAACAACGTTAATTTAATAAACACTTAGTCTAAATTCTATTTTTTGAAAAATAATTTGAAAAAAATATGATTCTGATTTTTAGATGCTAGTTTACTCTTTTATTGGACAGTTCTATTATATATAGAGCGTCTGTATTGTAAAGTTAAACAGAATCTTCTCTCCTTTATTTCGCTATTTACAGACGAGGGAAATATGGTGAGAATAGTCTTTGCCTTTTACAACGCCCTGTTTATCGGTGTTAGCGGGTGTAGACCTTTTCTTTACCTATCTTTCATTGGGTAGCTAACTTGATGTTTTTTCATTTTGATATTGCCTTCTTTGGCTTTTCCCACATATTATGGGAGATATTTCCTCATATTATGGGGATAATGGAACTGTGTATGATTTGGGTGAAAGTGCTACATATACTAAGGAGGAAAAAGCATATATTACACAGAAACTAGGGTCAAGGATGGGCTAAAACATCCCTTCACCCTCTAACACTAATGAACAAAGTGAAGGGTGAAGGGATAAATGACATATAATAAATGAGTGATATGTTTTTAAAGATTCTGTATCATAATGGTAGCATTATGTGTCTCCAGATTATTTTTCCTTAGAGAAAGAATAAGGCATATCCTCTTCTTTTATACCCCGATCTTGATTGGGCTTGTTGCTCATGTCTACTTTAATAGTACCTCCCTTGAATAAATCTTCGTGGCGAAGATAATTCTTGGTATAATCGGTTCCATTGAAATTCATGGAATTGATATAGAAATTCTTCTTGCTGTTATTCGGAGCATCAATTATTAAACTGTTGCCATTCTCAAAATGAAGAGTTGCTTTCTTGAACAATGGGGCACCTACAATATATTCATCTGTTCCCGGGCATACAGGGTAGAAGCCTAAGGCAGAGAATACATACCAGGCGGAAGTTTGTCCGTTGTCTTCGTCACCACAATAACCATCAGGCCCCGGAGTGTACATCCTGTCCATTACCTGGCGTAACCAGTATTGGGCTTTCCATGGTTGGCCAGCATAGTCGTACAGATAAATCATGTGCTGGATGGGTTGGTTACCATGTGCATAGTTGCCCATATTCATTACCGTCATTTCACGAATCTCATGAATTACTTGTCCGTAGTAGCTGTCGTCAAAAATAGGAGGCACGGCAAAGACAGAATCCATCATAGTGATAAATTCATCCTTTCCACCCATCAGGTCGATAAGTCCTTGAGGATCATGGAAAACAGACCAGGTGTAGTGCCAGCTATTTCCTTCAGTGAAGGCATCACCCCATTTCAGGGGAGAGAATGGAGATTGGAATGTACCGTCTTCGTTGCGGCCACGCATCAATTTAGATTCTTTGTCAAAAAGATTCTTGTAGTTCATGGCACGTTTGGCGAAGAGGTTGATTTCCTTTTTCGGACGTTTCAGTTCTTTGGCCAGTTTATAGATACACCAGTCGTCGTATGCATATTCCAGTGTCCGGGCGGCGTTCTCGTTGATTTTCACATCATAAGGAACATAGCCCAATTTGTTGTAGTATTCGTGTCCCAGGCGTCCTGTGGAAGAGACTTCTGGATGCACATTTTCTGTGCCGTGAAGCAAGCCTTCATACAAAATCTTTATATCGTCTACTTTTACACCTTTCATATAGGCATCTACTAAGACAGAGGCAGAATTGTTACCAACCATACATCCTCTGTGTCCGGGACTTGCCCATTCGGGGAAGAAACCACTTTCCTTGTAAGTATTGATAAGTCCTTCCTGCATTTCTTTGTTGACAGAAGGATACATCAGGTTCAATAATGGGAAGAGACAACGGAATGTGTCCCAAAAACCAGTGTCGGTGTACATATATCCCGGCAGGACTTGACCGTTGTACGGGCTGTAATGAATCGGTTCTCCGTTGGCATCCAGTTCATAGAACTTGCGCGGGAAAAGCAATGAACGATACAAACAAGAATAGAATGTGCGGTATTGGTCAAGATTGCCACCTTCTACTTCTATTTTACCTAAAACTTGATTCCAGGCTTCTTTCCCTTTCTTGGCTACCTGCTCGATATTATCTTTACCCAGTTCTTTCATATTTGCGGCAGCCTGTTCGAAGCTGATGAAAGAAGAAGCGATTCTGGCATGTACTTGTTCGCCTTTCTGCGTCTGGAAACCAATAATAGCTCCGGCATGATCAGTAGTCTGTTCGGCTATGTTTTCTTGCAGATTACCATTGGCTACTGTAGCTTTATAAGTGAAAGGTTTGTCGAATTCAATGATAAAATAATTCTTGAAGTTTTCGGGAACTCCGCCGCTGTTGCGAGTGGTATAACCGATAATTTTGTTTTCTTCAGGGATTATTTTGATGTAGGAACCTTTATCAAAGGCATCTACAACAACATAAGAATGATCGTTTTCAGGAAAAGTGAAACGGAAGAGAACAGCACGTTCTGTCGGTGCCATTTCAGTGACTACATCATGTTCTGCAAGATATACTTTATAATAATAAGGAGTGGCAATCTCTCCTTTGTGCGCAAACCAACTGGCACGCTTTTCTTCATCAAACACTGGTTTGCCAACTATTGGCATGATAGAGAACTGTCCGTAGTCATTAATCCATGGACTGGGTTGATGCGTCTGCTTGAAACCACGAATCTTATTAGCAGTATAGGTATATTGCCATCCGTCACCCATTTTCCCTGTTTGGGGAGTCCAGAAGTTCATTCCCCAGGGGCGGGCAATGGCCGGATAAGTATTACCTGTTGATAACTCGAAGGTAGACTGTGAACCCATTAGTGGGTTGACATACTGTGTCCAGTCTTTGGCTTTGGCAAAGAGTGTGCAACCAAGCACACAAGCTATTAGTAATATTCTTTTCATGGTATATGTGTTTTATAATTAGGCTTGTCAGTCATCCTGATTTCCATTGTTCCACCGTTTACAATATCCTGATGGTTGAAGAATGGAGTTTCCAAAGACTTGCCGTTCAGTGATATACTTTCAATGTATTTATTCTTTTTGGAGTTGTTCTTTGCTATAATACTGAATGTCTTACCTCCGGGCAGATTGATCACTGCTTTATCGAATGCAGGACGCCCGATAGAATATACTGGCTTTCCAGGACATACCTGATAGAATCCCATAGAGTTGAGTATGTACCATGCAGACATCTGACCGCAATCCTCATTACCGGATAGCCCGTCTACACTGTTGGCATACTGACTACGATAAACACTATCCACTAATTCTTGGGTTCTCCATGGACGATTTACGTAATTGTACAGGTGGATCACATGGTGGCTCGGTTCGTTGCCGTGTGCATATTGACCGATAAGTCCGCTGATATCTGACGATGTTGTTTCGCCTTCGAGTGATGAATCAACCGTAAACAGTGAATCGAGTTTCTGAACGAATGCATCCTCGCCACCCATCAGGTTGACCAGTCCTTCTACATCGTGAGGTACAAACCAGGTCCATTGCCAAGCTGTTCCCTCACAATAATCATCGTTGCGATGAGTCGATGCACGTGGATTGAACGGGGTGCGCCATTCTCCTTTTGAGTCAAGTCCACGCATGAAGCGGGTTGATTTGTCGAAATAGAATTCATATGCTTTGGCAAAACGTTCGTATTTGGCTTTGGACTCAAAATCGTTCATAGCTTCTGCGAAAATAGAAATACACCAGTCGTCATACGCATATTCCAGGGCTTTTGCAACGGATTCATTTTCACGGTCGCAGGGAATGTAACCAATAGCATTCTTATAATATTTCGCTTTCGGCATGAGATGAGGCAGTACCAGATCCGGACATTTGATACCAGTGGTATCATATTCGGCTGCACGCAGACAGGCTTTATAAGCTTCTTTTGCATCAAAGTTACGGTATCCTTTCATGTAAGCATCCACTATGACGGGGACAGCATGGTAACCAATCATGGTACCAGTATAGTTGGAAGCTAAATCCCACATCGGGTATATTCCGCCTTCCTGGTGCTTCTTTATCAGCGAATTGATAAATTGATTATTCAAATCGGGATCGATAATCGTCATTAACGGATGTAATGCACGGAAAGTGTCCCACAATGAGAATACTGTATACACAGGATTGACAGTATCTCCCTGATGCACTTCGAGATCCATCCCTAAATAACGTCCGTCTGCATCGCTAAACAGATTCGGGCTGATTCCCGTATGGTAAAGAGCGGAGTAGAAGATGGTTTTATCTTCCTTGTCGGAAGTTGTAATATCTATTTTCGACAGATATTGATTCCATGCCTGACGTGCGTCTTTGCGTACTTTATCGAAATCCCATCCGGGAATTTCTGATTCTACATTCTTGCGTGCGCCTGCTATATCGACAGCAGAAACGCCTACTTTCACAAGTACTTGTTCGTTCTTCTTCGTATCGAAATGTAATAGTGCTTTGCAGACAGGAAGTCGTTTGCCGTCGTCCATGGTAATAGAATCCGTAATCAATGTATAAGAGAACGGTTTAGAGAATTTGGCATAGAAATTAATATATTGGTCGAAAGCCCAATAAGTTGTTTTCTTATGTCCGCAGATTTCCGTATCACTGATTACTTCGATTTCCATTTCCGAATTAGTCTGTCGTTGCAGGCTGTAATCTAAATCGATGATAAAACCGGATTCCAAATTTTCGGGGAAAGTATAGCGGTGGATAGCACCACGTTTAGTTGCTGATATTTCAGCTTTTACCTGATAAGTATCCAAAAAAACGGAATAATATCCAGGTTCTGCTACCTCATTCTCGTGAGAGAAAGAAGAAGCATAGACCAATGTCTGGCTTTGGGGATCGGTAGTTAGATATTGCTGTTTTCCAACGGTAGGCATCAACAGCACATCCCCGTAGTCGCAACAGCCTGTGCCGCTGACGTGTGTATGTGAGAAACCGTTGATCGTGGAA
This sequence comes from Bacteroides sp. D2, assembly GCF_025147085.1. Taxonomy (NCBI): domain Bacteria; kingdom Pseudomonadati; phylum Bacteroidota; class Bacteroidia; order Bacteroidales; family Bacteroidaceae; genus Bacteroides; species Bacteroides sp. D2. The sequence goes on from NZ_CP102261.1 coordinate 2,921,242, forward strand.
TCTGCGTAATAATAACCTGAACAGGCATCCCAACCGTCAATCCGGGTGTCCGGACTGGGCTGAATCATGCCGTGGGGAACTATCGCTCCGGGGAACGTATGTCCATGCCCACCGGTACCGATGAAAGGGTTGACATAAGCACTATAGTCTTTTACATTAGTGGGGGCTGTACAGGAGCTAAGTGTGAATAAACCTCCTAAACATCCTACTGTTAGGAATGTTCTTAGTTTCATGGTATTAATTGCTTTTAAGTTTTATCAGGTTTGTCTTTAATTTCTTATTGCGGAGAAATAAAGATGTTATTTCCGACAATTTTATAATCAATAGGTATGGAATTTTGCAATGACTTCAACACTGATTCGATGTTTGACTTTCTCTTCAATACACCGGAATATGTTTTGTCTGCCTGAATATCGGGAGACAAAATAATCTTCACGTCATAGAAACGCTCCAAAGCCTTACTGATTGTAAAGATATCCGCTTGTTGAAATGGAATCAGATTATCATGCCAAACTGCATCCAGTTTTGCATTCACTTGCTTCACGGTCAGGCGGCCATTGTTTTTGTTTAATTCGGCGCGTTGACCGGGAGCGAGAATAATTTGTCCTTCTTCTTTGTTGCCTTTTACTTCAATTTCACCTTCAATCAATGTCGCTTCTGCTATTCGGCAATTCTTATCAGATTTGAAGTTAAATGTCGTTCCTAATACACGTACTCGCATCGCATCACTCTGTACGGTGAATGGCTTATGCCGGTTTTTGGTCACCTCGAAGTAAGCTTCTCCATCCAAATAAACGTTACGCTCTTTTTCGGAAAATTCGCGCGGATACTTTAAAGTTGCCGAATTATTCAGCCAGACTTTGGTTCCATCCGGTAAAATGACTTCTTTAACGATGCCTTCATTGGCCACTGCAACCATCATTTGTTGGTTGTTTCCATTTTGATAAAGCCAATATCCGGCCCCGCCGCCAATTACTAATATTACAGCAATCATTGCAGCGTATTTCATCCAACGCTGCATGTTTAGTGCTATTTTCTGTTTACTTTTTTCCTCGTCCAGCTTTTTATAAAGCTGTTTTTCTGCACGAAGTATTCGCTGCTCATTAGCATACTGGTCGAATTTACCGAGATGATAAATTTCTTCCATGCGAAAGAGCTGACGAGCATTTTCTTCCGATTCCTTCATCCAGGCATTCACCTCGATAAGCTCTTCTTCAGAACATTGTCCTGTCAGATATCTGTTTATTATTTCTTCACTCAGATTACTCATTTTCTTTTCCTTCATATTAGTAATACAATTCAAAACACAAAAACACTTACCGTTATCTCCATAAAAATAAGAAAAGAATCGTCCAAAGAGGATTGAGGCGGCCTCGTAAGTACTTTAAAGCCTTGTACATATGAGCTTCTACGGTACGGAGTGAAACACCGAGAATATCGGCTATCTCTTTGTTTTTCATATCGTGCAGATAGCTTAGTTTGAAAACTTCTTTGCATTTGTCTGGAAGTTCATTAATCGCATCGTGGATTTCTTTGCGGAGTTCCCTGTCTTCAATCCTCCGGATTACCTCATTATTGTCCGGTTGATAAAATTCGGTACGCCTTTGGTTGATTTCTTCCATGGCGGCACAGTAGCCGTCTTCCACATTGCGGTGTTTTAAGACATTTAGGGCGCGGGTATAGACTGCACGATAGAGAAAGGCTTGAATTTGTTCGCCTATCTCTATATTGTCTTTCCGTTTCCACAATTCCACAAATACATCTTGTACCACGTCTTCAGCCTCTTCTTCTCCTACCAGGCGGGTTGCATAGAAGATCAGATTAGGGTAGTATCTGCGAAATAAACTTTTGTAGGTTACATCGAAGTTCTCATTCATTCTCTCTGATTAGTTTAGGTGGATTTTAAGGATTTCTCTCTTTGAAAGTGCCTCCGGATATTTTAGGGGTCTTACTCATTTCAAATTCGACAGTCGCTCCACTCATTATTTGCTCATGGGTGATATATGTTTTGTCATACAACTGTCCATTAACTTTAATAGATTGGATATATATATTCTCTTTATTGACTTTGGGAGCGAGTACGGTAAAGGTCTTTCCATTAGCCAGATGCAGCTGCATTTCAGGGAACAACGGAGTTCCTATTTCATATTTACCGCTGACAGGATTTACGGGATAGAATCCCATAGCGCTGAATACATACCATGCTGACATTTGTCCGCAGTCTTCGTTGCCGCAGAGACCGGCTGGTTCATTCTTGTAAAGCTCGTTCATAACTTTGGCTACATATTCTTGTGTGCGATTTTCCTGTCCTATGGCGTTGAATAGATAAATAACGTGATGACTTGGTTCATTACCATGTGCATATTGCCCTATCATACCTGTACTGAAAATGGGTAGCTCATCATCTGCTGCCGGATGGTAGGTAAACATGCTATCCAGTTTTTCGGCAAAGCGGTTTTTACCTCCTACAAGGTCGATCAGCCCGTCAATATCATGCTGTACAGACCAGAAATATTGCCATCCGTTGCTTTCGCAGATGTGCGGTGTATAGTCATCGGCTTTGAAATCCTTGATAAAGACGCCTTTGTCGTCACGTGGCTGCATGAAAGAAGTGGCGGGATTATAGACATTCTTGTAGTTTTGAGAACGTTTGTAAAATTCGTCAGCGATGTCTTGATTACCCATCTTCTTTGCCGTTTCGGCAATACAGTAATCATCGAAAGCATATTCCAGAGTTTTGGATAACGACCAGTTTTCTGCGTTGTAGTGGTCTGTTACATTGTAAGGTATGTATCCTAGTTCTTTGTAGAGTCCGATACCGCGATAATTATCCAGATTGGCTGTTGCTATGCAAGCATCGAGGGCTTTCTTAGCATCAAAGTTACCGATTCCTTTCAGATAGGCATCTACAATGACAGGGACAGCATGATAACCGATCATCATATCTGTTTCACTTCCATAGAAGTTCCATACAGGCAGACGTCCGTTCTGCTCGTAAAAAGCAATGAAAGATTTCACCATGTCGTTAACACGTTCCGGCTCGGTGTAGGTAAAGAGGGGATGGGCGGCACGGTACGTATCCCATAAGGAGAAAGTACTGTAATTTACCCAACCGTCGGCCTGGTGCACTTTCTTATCGGGGCCGTAGTAAGCTCCGTCTACATCACTGTAAATAGTAGGAGCAATCATTGAGTGATAGAGAGCAGTGTAGAAATTAACTTTATCATTCTCGTTATCCCCTTTTATTTCAATCTTTCCGAGTTGATGGTTCCAGTTTGCTTTCGTTTCGGCCAGGTATTTGTCGAAGTCGTTTTCGGGGACTTCTGCTTGCAGGTTCTTCGCTGCGCCTTCCATACTGACACCGGAAATAGCGGTGTTTACTAGTATCTGTTCATCCTTTTGAGTGTTGAAATAGAAACGGGCGATCACCGCAGTGCCGATGCGTTTATTATCTTTGATGATAGCGGTAGTGTCCAACTCCATTTTCTCAAAAGGTTTGGAGAAGCGGGTGCGGAAATAGATATGCTGGTCGCGCGCCCAGCCGTCAGAGAAACGGTAACCTTGAATAGTGACGGAGTCTACGACTTCGATATGAGAATCGTTGGTGAAATCCCAGTTCATGGCTTTCTTCAGGTTTAAGAAGATGGCAGATTGGGCTTCCGGGAATGTATAACGTTGGATACCACAACGCTCGGTGGCGGTCAGTTCAACGTTGATGTTGTAATCAGTCAGACGTACTTGATAGTAACCGGCATGGGCACTTTCATCTTTATGGGAGAATTTAGAGTGGATGCCAAGTGGAGCTTCCGCTTCCTTGTAGGGAAGGATGACAGGCATGAAAGAAATGTCATACAAATCTCCAGCTCCGGTGCCGGAGAGATGCGTGTGGCTAAAGCCGGCAATTGTACTATCCGGATAGAAATAACCGGAGATACGATCCCATCCGGGAAGTCCGTTATCCGGACTAAGTTGTACCATGCCAAAAGGAGCTTGGGCACCAGGATAGGTATTTCCGGTGAAGTCGGTTCCGATAAATGGATTTACATAAGATGTGTAATCTATTTTGTGTTTTTCTTGCGTAGGGGTACAAGAAATGAGCATGCAGGTTAACAGCAGGCATAGATAAGCAGGTGTTCTCATTGCTTTTTAGGTATTAGTGATTACTTATTTTATTTATTTGAAGGATAAGAAAAATAAGTAATCAGGTCACAAAGGTAGAAAAAAACTGTGACAAGCCTAAATTATAGGCTTAATATTTTTTAAGAGAGACAAATAGACTTCTACATCCGGTCGATATTCCTCGGTGCTGGACAGTGCTCATCGGTGCCGCGATTAGTATAATATTTAGGCGCGGATTTCGCAGATTACACGGTTTTAAGAATAAAAAATCCGTGTAATTCGCGTAATCTGCGCCTAATTTTAAATCTTTATGTAAAGCGAGCTTATTATCTTTTTATTAGACTCCTTTTCATTTACTTTTAGATTCCTGCTAGCTCCAGTACTTTTTCAACAGCTGCCGGTAGTCCGTCAGTGTTTTTACCTCCTGCGGTTGCGAAGTGAGGTTGGCCACCGCCACCACCTTGAATCAACTTGGCAGCTTCTTTCACCAGATTGCCAGCTTTCAGACCACCCGCAACCAGATTGTCGCTAAGCATGACTGTCAGCATCGGTTTTCCGTTGTCTATACTTCCGGCAACGAAGAACAAGTTTTCTGTAATCTCACCGCGAAGTTGGAAAGCGATATTCTTCACTACTTCTGCCGGTAGCGGAGCACAGAACTTAACCACTTTGATGCCGTGAATTTCCTGTATATTCTTCAACAGTCTTTCTTTCAGAGCTGCTTCTTTTTCTTTCATGAAGTCTTCTACCTGCTTCTTCAATCCTGCATTTTCATCCAGATATTTGCGGATTGCAATACCCAAATCAGGAGCATTGTTGAAAAGAGCTTTCAAATCACTAAGTGTATCCTGCACTGTATCCAGCAATTCTTCTACACGCGCTCCGGTGTAAGCTTCAATACGACGAACACCGGCAGCAACTGAACTTTCCGACATGATTTTCACCATACCGATATTCCCGGTTGCAGCTACGTGTGTACCTCCACAGAATTCAATAGAAGAACCGAATTGGATCACACGTACTTTGTCACCATACTTTTCACCAAAGAGAGCGATAGCTCCCAGCTCTTTAGCTTCTTCGATAGGAATGTTGCGGTATTCTTTCAAAGGAATATTGGCACGAACTCTTGCATTGACGATATGCTCTACTTTACGGATTTCCTCATCGGTCACTTTCTGGAAGTGAGAGAAGTCAAAACGTAATGAATCCGGTGTAACCAATGAACCTTTCTGTTCGATGTGTTCACCCAGCACTTCACGTAAAGCAGCATCCAACAAGTGAGTCGCCGAGTGATTGGCTGCGCAGGCAGCACGTTTGTCAGTGTCTACACAAGCCATCATCGGAGCTTCCGGATGTTCGGGCAACTTTTTGGTAATATGTATTGGAAGATTATTTTCTTTCTTGGTATCGATCACTTCAATCGTTTCGAATTCGCTTACCAATACACCGGTATCACCGACCTGACCACCACTTTCTGCATAGAATGGAGTATAGTCAAGTACAATCTGATACAATGTTTGGTTCTTTTGTTTGATCTGACGATAACGAAGGATAGAAGCTTCGTATTCAGTGTAATCGTAACCAACGAATTCGGTCGTTCCTTCTTTCAGTATAATCCAGTCACCAGTCTCGATAGCGGCAGCATTACGTGCACGCTGTTTCTGTTGCTGCATTTCTTCATTGAACTCGTCGATGTTGACAGTCATTTCGTTTTCACGGAGAATCAGTTCTGTCAAGTCGAGTGGGAAACCGAATGTATCATATAAAGTAAAAGCATCCTTACCACTGATTTCTGTTTTTCCGCTGGCTTTGGTATCTTCCATGGTCTTATCCAGTAAGCGGATACCTGTTTCCAGTGTGCGGAGGAATGATTCTTCTTCTTCCTTGATTACTTTTTCAATCAGTGTTTTTTGTGCAACCAGTTCAGGATAAGCTTCTCCCATGTTATCAATCAATACAGGAAGCAACTTATACATAAATGCCTGTTTTTGTCCAAGGAAAGTATATCCGTAACGAACAGCACGGCGAAGGATACGGCGGATCACATAACCAGCTTTCGCGTTAGAAGGCAACTGACCGTCTGTGATAGAGAATGCAATAGTACGGATATGGTCGGCAATTACGCGCATGGCGATGTCCTGCTGCTTATCTTTTCCGTATTCTGTACCCGACATAGCTGCAATAGCTTTCAGCATTGGCTGGAATACGTCTGTATCGTAGTTGGATGTTTTTCCTTGTAAAGCCATACAAAGACGTTCGAATCCCATACCGGTGTCAATAACCTTTGCAGGAAGCGGCTCAAGGCTGCCATCTGCTTTGCGGTTGTATTGCATGAATACGAGATTCCAGATTTCAATTACCTGCGGATGATCGTGGTTCACGAGGTCGCGACCGGAGATCTTGGCACGTTCTTCAGCAGGACGAAGGTCAATATGGATTTCGGAACAAGGTCCGCAAGGTCCTGTATCCCCCATTTCCCAGAAGTTATCGTGTTTGTTACCGTTGATGATGTGATCCTTTGGCAAGAACTGTTCCCAATAAGAAGCAGCTTCGTCGTCACGGCTCAATCCTTCTTCGGGACTTCCTTCAAATACGGTTGCATAGAGATATTCCGGATTCAGTTTCAAGACTTCTACCAGATATTCCCACGCCCAGTTGATTGCTTCTTTCTTGAAGTAATCGCCAAACGACCAGTTACCAAGCATTTCAAACATGGTGTGGTGGTATGTGTCGTGTCCCACTTCTTCCAAGTCATTATGCTTTCCGCTAACGCGCAAACATTTCTGCGAGTCCGCGACTCTTTGGTATTTCGCCGGGTGGTTACCCAAAATAATATCTTTAAACTGGTTCATACCCGCGTTCGTAAACATCAGGGTAGGGTCATCTTTAATCACCATCGGAGCCGAGGGGACGATGTGGTGTCCTTTCGACTCAAAGAAATTCTTGAATGAATCTCTGATCTCTTTTGCAGTCAACATATTCTTCTATATATCTATCGTTGAGGTTAATATTCTCAAAAAACTGTGCAAAGATAGCTTGTTTTTATTACTTTTGCCGTATTAACAAGCGAAATATTTCCAAAAAGATGCGCAAAGTATACTACATCTATAATTCACAGACCCAGACTTATGATCGAATTTACCCTACCGTACGGCAGCGTGCGCTTAGTATCCTGCGCCGGCTTTTCTATGGAATGGGGCTGGGAGCAGGTTGTTTTATTGTATTGCTTCTGATTTTTGGCTCTCCATCGGAGAAAGAATTAAGAATCGAAAACAGCCGTCTTTTGGCACAGTATAATGTACTTTCCCGTCGCCTGGATGATGCTATGGGAGTACTTCAGGATATCCAGCAGCGTGATGATAATTTGTATCGGGTGATTTTGCAGGCCGATCCTGTTTCTCCGGCTATCCGCCAGGCCGGTTATGGCGGGACGAACCGTTACGAAGAACTGATGGATTTGGCGAATTCCAAATTGGTAGTGAATACGACTCAAAAACTGGACGTGCTCTCCAAAAGACTGTATATTCAGTCGAAATCTTTCGACGATGTGATTGATATATGTAAGAACCACGATGAGATGTTGAAGTGTATTCCGGCTATCCAGCCTATTTCGAATAAAGATCTTCGTCAGACAGCATCCGGTTATGGTACACGTATTGACCCTATTTACGGTACGACAAAGTTCCATGCAGGTATGGACTTCTCTGCTCATCCGGGAACAGATGTATATGCTACCGGAAATGGAACTGTAGTAAAAGTAGGATGGGAGACCGGATATGGGAATACCATCGAAATCGATCATGGTTTCGGATATCTCACGCGATATGCTCACTTGCAAGGATTTAATACGAAAGTCGGAAAGAAAGTAGTACGTGGTGAGATTATAGGAAAAGTGGGTAGTACAGGAAAGAGTACCGGTCCGCATTTGCATTACGAAGTGCATGTGAAAGGACAGGTCGTGAATCCGGTCAATTATTATTTCATGGACTTGAGTGCCGAAGATTATGAAAAGATGATTCAGCTGGCAGCCAATCATGGTAAAGTATTCGATTAAAATCTTTAAACAGGAGTGCTATGCTTAATACAGATAAAGAATTGAAGCTATATTATTCAATAGGAGAGGTTGCCGACATGTTCGGAGTCAATCCGTCGTTACTCCGCTTTTGGGAAAAGGAATTTCCACAAATCTCGCCTAAGACAGCAGGTAGAGGAATACGTCAGTATCGTAAGGAAGACGTAGAAACAATCGGACTTATCTATCATTTGGTCAAAGAGAAAGGGATGACACTTCCCGGTGCCCGGCAACGTTTGAAGGATAATAAAGAAGCTACAGTTCGTAATTATGAGATCGTTAATAAGCTGAAAGCGATCAAAGAAGAGCTTTTGGCCATTAAACGCGAACTGGATGGGCGGGAATAAATAAATGCTAATCGATCATGGATTCGATAGGCAAGAAACCTCATAACAAAATGAACGGTGAACAATTTGCATGATACTGCAACTTATTCACCGTTCATCGTTTTCTTATTTACCGTTTGAAAGCTATTCTTCTACACGGCTCACCTGTTTGATATTCTGTATTTTCTTCAGATTGTTGCAGATGGTTTTTACATCATCCACATCATGTACCCACAATTGAATTTTTCCTTCAAAGATACCATCTTCGGTTTCGATGGTTAGCTTACGGATATTAACATTGAGCTGTCTGGAGATAACCTGGGTGACTTCATTCAAAAGTCCCATATTGTCTATACCTTTTATATATATATATACCAGGAAAGAAAGTTCTTTATGTGTATCCCATTCGGTTGCTAATATGCGGTTGCCATAGCTGCTCTTCAATTTGGCGGCAACAGGGCATTGGCGCTTGTGAATAATGATCCGGTCGTTTTCATCCACATACCCCAGTACATCGTCACCGGGAATAGGATGGCAACATTCGGCCATGATATATTTCTTCTGCAAACTTTCTTCCGTCAGTTTGAGCACCTCTTTCGGGTTGATTTTTTCTTTTTCCTGCGGTTCTTTCTCTTCCTGCTTCTCTTTGCTATTGCCGAAAGAGAAAGTCAGATATTTCTTCCAGTTACTGGTTTGCTTTTCTTTCAGTTCATTCTTGTCCGCTTCTCCCAGAACGATTGCTTTACTACCAATGGCAGCCAGCAGTTCTTCCTCATTCTTGGCATTATGCAGTTTGCGTAGCTTCTCGATAACAGCTTCTTCCGGACGGACTTCCTCCTTTTTCAGAAACTCACTAAGGATTTCTTCTCCTATCTTCTGATTTGCTTTACGCTCTTTGCGGAGAATGGCTGCTATCTTGGCGCGGGCACGGGCAGTGGTTGCAAAAACTTCCCATTGCGGTTGTACGCGTTGAGATTTTGAAGTCAGGATTTCAACTTGGTCACCACTTTGCAATTTATGGCTCAATGGCACTAATTTATGATTGACTTTGGCGCCAATACAATGGCTACCAATATCCGTGTGAAGAGAAAATGCGAAGTCGAGAGCCGTAGAGTTCTGCGGCATAGTCTTCAGTTCGCCTTTAGGAGTGAACACGAATATTTCAGAAGCAAATAAATTTAGCTTAATGGTATCTAGAAAGTCGATGGCATCCGGTTGCGGATCATCTAATATCTCCTTAATCGTTCTCAACCATTTTTCCAATTCGCCTTCATCCTCGCTGCCTCCTCCTTCTTTGTATTTCCAGTGGGCTGCGAAACCTTGTTCGGCAACATCATTCATTCGTTCACTACGAATCTGAACTTCAATCCATTGCCCATTGTTGCCCATCAGAGTGACGTGCAATGCCTGATAACCATTAGCTTTAGGATGGCTAACCCAGTCGCGCAAACGGTCCGGGTGGGGTTTGTATATCTTGGAGATAGAAACGTAGATATCGAAACAGTCGTTGAGTTCTTCTTCCTCATTGCGTGGTTCGAAGATGATTCGAACAGCCAGTAAATCGTATATTTCTTCGAAAGGAACATGCTTGGTCTGCATCTTGTTCCAGATGGAATAGATTGATTTTACACGGGCAAGTATCCGGTATTTCAATCCCATCTTATCCAGTTGGGTACGAATCGGGGCTGTGAAGTCGTTGAAAACCTTGTCACGTTCAGCAGCAGTGGCATTCAACTTCTCTTCTATTTCCGCATATTCTTCGGGATGTTCATATTTGAAGCTTAGATTCTCAAGCTCCGTTTTTATCTTATAGAGCCCCAAACGGTTGGCAAGTGGAGCATAGATGTAAAGCGTTTCGCCTGCAATCTTATATTGCTTGTTGGGTAACATGGAACCAAGGGTACGCATGTTGTGCAAACGGTCTGCTATCTTGATAAGAATGACCCGGATGTCGTTCGACATGGTGAGCAGCAACTTCTTGAAGTTCTCTGCCTGTGCCGAAGCGCGATCGCCGAAGATTCCGCCGGATATTTTAGTCAGTCCGTCCACAATTTGGGCAATCTTCGGACCAAAGATATTCTCGATGTCTTCCACTGTGTAATCAGTGTCCTCTACCACATCATGCAGCAAGGCTGCACAAATAGAAGTGGAACCGAGACCTATTTCATTGCATACAATGCTGGCAACGGCAATCGGGTGCATAATATAAGGTTCGCCCGAACGGCGTTTGATACCTTTATGCGCCTGATTGGCAAAGTTGAAAGCCTTCGTAATGATTTCAACTTTTTTGCGATGCTTAGTATTGAGATAATCATTCAGTAGTTCGTGGAACGCCTGATTAATCATCTCTTCGTCAGCTATTTCTTTGGGGGCCAGATTATCCATAATTGTTATCCTTTCACTTGCTTAGTTCTGCAAAAATAAGCAAATTTCCGAACGATGCAAGCAGGAAGTTATTTATTTGTATATTTTCAATCGTTTTCCTGCTGCAATTTTAGTACTAGACATTCCATTCCACCTTTGTATATCCTTAATTGTGACGCCATACTTTCCGGCAATAGTGGATAAAGTGTCTCCACTTTTTATTGTATGATAGGTCAGATTTCCCTTACCGGCAACTGCTGATGTCGTTTTGCGGGTTGCAGGTGTAATATCCTTTACAGCAACGGTTTTCCGGTTGCGGAACAACTCATCGGCACGATGCGCATAAATCGTATCTTGCTTATCGATAAAAGTACTGATCGCGTCAATAGGCAGTCTTAACGTATAAGGTTTGCTGTCACCCGGAATCATTTGCTTCTTATATTGCGGATTCAGACTCTTGATCTGATCTAGAGGTACATTACAAAGGTCAGCGATTTGTTCGAAGTGCAGATTTTGGTTTACTTGCACTGTGTCAGTACTTGCCGGAATATTGGTTTCCATCGGGCAGATATTGTGGTCGCAGTAGTAAGTCATCACGTAGTTGGCGGCGATAAAGGCAGGCACATAGCCACGTGTTTCTTTAGGCAGATAATTGTAGATTTTCCAATAATCAGTTTCACCATTGGCACGGCGGATTGCCTTATTGATTGTACCGGGGCCACAGTTATAAGCAGCAATTACCAGGTTCCAGTCTCCATAGATATCATACATTTCTTTGAGATAACGAGCGGCAGCCCAAGTTGCTTTAATCGGGTCACGGCGTTCATCTACCAGGCTGTTTGATTCCAAACCATAGATCTTACCTGTACCAATCATAAATTGCCACAGACCGGAAGCACCTGCACGTGATACGGCTGATGGGTTCAACGCAGATTCGATAATCGGCAGATATCTTAGTTCCAGTGGAAGTCCGTATGCATCCAGTGCTTCTTCAAAGATCGGCATATAGAAGTTGCAGGCACTTAGCATGAAAGAAACCTGATTGCGCAAGCGTCCTGCATACATATCGATGAATTTGCGGATAATATCATTATAAGGCATTTCCATGATGGCCGGGATGCGTGACAAGCGGTCGATATAGACAGAGTCACTGAATAAAGGATTGATTTCAGCCGTACTGCAATCCTTGCCTAAATCAATATAATTTTTAGCTTTCCAGTCATTCAACAGACTGTCAAGTGGATAAGTCATACTTTTAGGCAGGTCGATGCTTTCTTTGCGTTCAGTTCCATTTTCACGAATCACTACATCTACACTTTGCGCTTTTACCTGCGACGTGGCCACTAGTAAAAGAAAAATAATCGAACAATAGTTAACTAATTTCTTCATGCTTCAATAATAAGATCAATCTAAATTGTGTTTTTTAAAATCGTAATACGCATTGCAGACCAACCGACTTGTTTTTAAAACTGTTGGAGCGGAACTGGTTGTTATTATCAATAACGGCCGGCTCTACTTTCATACTCAAGTCGGGGGTTATATCGAAGTTGGACAACTCCGCATCTACATAAGCGTCGATGATAGAGATCAGGTAAACTCCGATAAATGCAAATATACTAAGGTCCCGATAACGACGGAACATATCTTTTCTTCTTTTTAAGGTGTTTTTCAGCTGCTCCTCATTATAAGTGGAGTTCGGGGGTAACAAATCCTCGTAACTTTTGGTGTTCGGATTGCTGTCCATGATGTCCAGATAGGCTTGCGAATAGTCTTTGTACATCTTGCCGTTCCAGCTTAAAGCGTAGGCACAACCTGCAAACCCTCCATATATAATAGGTAGTTTCCAGTATTTACGATTGTAAATCTGTCCTCCACCGGGGAATACGACTGCCAGCCAGGTAGCTTTGGTCGGATTCGGGATAAATATCTTCTTGTTAATATCTTGAGTCGTTGGCGGTACACTGTCGGTCTTTACAACAATCGATGCCGGCTGCTCTATCTTTTTCAGCTCTTTTTTGTTGGCTGCGTCCAGGCTGTCTGCTATCTGTATCTTGGCAGCCGACAAACTGTCGATGGCCGGAAGTTCTTTGGAGGGTATAATCCGGATAGAATCCTGTCTTGTAGAATCCTGTGCAATCGGCTCACGATGTCTTCGTGCACGGGCTTTCGGCGCTTCACGCTGTATGATTGTTGTATCTTTCCGTACCGGAGTAACAGTGGACTGTGCATACACATCAATCCCTGCCACCTGTAAAAAACAGAGAAGCAGGGCGCTGACTAGTAACTGATATTTCTTACTTTTTCTTGTCATTTACTTCTTTAGCGTATCGAAGATTTCCATGATACGTTCCAGTTCCTCCTCGTTACCGAAAGGAATACTGATCTTTCCCTTTCCCTTTTCAGAGCAAGTGAGTTGTACCTTGGTGTTGAAAAAGCCAGAGAGTTGTTGCTTCAATAAGTTGAACTCTTCGGGAAGTTTGGCACGTTTCGGTGTTATTTTCCGTGTGCCGCTTTTCACCGCTTCTCCTTCGCTTAATGATTTAACAATTTCTTCTACTTTGCGGACTGAATATCCGTGCTCTTGTATTTCTTCGAATATTTTAACTTGTAGTTTAGGGTCGCCTAATGAAATCAGCGCACGGGCATGTCCCATGTCCAGCTGCTTGTTTTGCAGGGCCATCTGTATTGGAGCCGGCAATTTTAGTAAGCGCAGGTAGTTGGCGATCGTCGTTCTTTTTTTTCCGATACGTTCGCTAAGACGTTCCTGTGTCAATTCATACTGATCGAGCAGATGCTGGTAGGCAAGTGCGATTTCTACGGCATTCAGGTCTTCACGCTGGATATTTTCAATCAGCGCCATTTCCATCATGTTTTCGTCGTCGGCAGTGCGTATATAAGCAGGGATTGTTTTCAAGCCTGCTCTTTGTGAAGCGCGATAACGACGTTCTCCCGCGATGATCTGATATTCATCGTCCGAGAGTTTGCGTAAAGTAATAGGTTGGATGATACCGATTTCCGCAATGGAATCAGCCAGTTCCTGCAATGCTGTTTCGTCAAACTCACGGCGGGGCTGGTTAGGATTGACAGTAATCTTTGCCAGCTCTATTTCATTAATGGAAGAAGACCCTTCGGTTTTCACATCATCCATTGAGAGCAAGGCGTCTAAACCGCGTCCTAATGCATTTCTTTTTTGTGTTGCCATATCTTCTTCTTTTATTTATTTCGGTTGATAATCTCTTTAGCAAGAGCCAAGTGGTTCTTGGCACCGGTAGATTCCGCATCGTAAAGGATGGTCGGAACACCGTAGCTGGGAGCCTCGCTCAATTTCACATTTCGTTGAACAACGGTATTGAACACCAGTTCCTGGAAATGCCGTTTCACTTCGTCATAGATCTGATTAGCCTGACGCAGACGAGAATCATACATCGTCAGCAGGAAACCTTCGATCTCTAAAGCCGGATTCAGTTTCGACTTGATGATTTTGATGGTATTCAACAGTTTGCTGATACCTTCAAGAGCGAAATATTCGGCTTGAACGGGAATAATCACCGAATCCGCTGCCGTTAGGGCGTTGATCGTGATTAGTCCTAATGAAGGAGAACAGTCTATCAGAATATAGTCATATTCTTTCTTCAAAGGAGTGAGCACTTCTTTTAGTATCTTTTCTCGGTTTGGGAGGTTCAGCATTTCAATCTCTGCCCCTACAAGATTGATGTGCGAAGAGATCACTTTCAAAGAATCAATCTCCGTGTCAAGGATAGCGTCCTGTACGTTGGCTCTGTCAATAATACACTCATAGATAGTGCATTCCGACTGCTTGATGTCTACTCCCAGACCGGAAGAGGCATTAGCTTGCGGGTCGGCATCTACCACGAGAACCTTTTTTTCCAGTGTAGCAAGTGAAGCTGCGAGGTTAATCGTAGTCGTTGTTTTTCCTACACCACCCTTTTGATTGGCCAAAGCAATAATTTTTCCCATATTCTCTAAATTTATTGGCAGCGAAATAAGTGATAAATCCTTAGAGCGCCTACGAAAAAAGAGAAACTTTGCAATTTCTGTTGATAAGTCGCCTGTTTTGTTAATAACTGTCGGACGAAACGGTTATAAAACTTCAACAGGTTCATCATCTTCTTTTCTCTTTAACGAGCTTGCAAATATACATATTTATATTGGATATCTATTTCTTTTTTTGCTCGCTTGCAGAAGATTAAGATTTGTAAACGGGTAGGAGTGGGGTGGAAAGAGACTTTTCGATCTGATGTAGGGAGGTGTTTGGCGGTACGGCTTCTTTTTGTTACTTTTGTGCGAATATAAAAAAGGAAAGGATTGAAGATATGGAAAATGAAAAGCCGTTGATACTTGTTTCTAATGACGATGGCGTGATGGCTAAAGGGATTAATGAACTGGTGAAGTTTCTTCGCCCTTTGGGAGATATTGTGGTAATGGCACCTGATGCTCCGCGCTCGGGCAGTGGTTGTGCGCTGACGGTGACGCAACCTGTTCATTATCAGTTAGTAAAGAAAGAAGTAGGTTTAACTGTTTATAAATGTTCGGGAACACCGACCGATTGCATCAAATTGGCACGGAACACAGTGCTCGACCGGACACCGGACTTGGTAGTCGGTGGTATCAATCATGGAGATAACTCCGCCACTAACGTACACTATTCTGGCACAATGGGAGTGGTATTCGAAGGTTGTTTGAATGGAATCCCTTCTATTGGCTTCTCTTTGTGCAATCATGCACCCGATGCCGATTTTGAAGCTGCCAGACCTTATATTCGCAGTATTGCCACCATGGTACTGGAAAAAGGACTTCCTCCTTTAACCTGCCTGAACGTAAATTTCCCGGATACAACCGATATCAAAGGAATCAAAATCTGTGAACAGGCAAAAGGCCGTTGGACGAACGAATGGGCTGCCTGTCCCCGTCTGAACGATCCGAATTATTTCTGGTTGACCGGTGAATTTACCGATCACGAACATGAAAATGAGAAGAACGATCATTGGGCTTTGGCAAATGGCTATGTTGCTATCACTCCGACCACGGTTGATGTGACAGCTTATCACTTTATGGATGAACTTAACAACTGGTTTAATTAGTTGATATTACCTATCATTTATCAACTATCAACTATCAACTATTATGAAGTATTATCTGATTGTCGGCGAAGCTTCCGGCGACTTGCACGCTTCTCATCTGATGGCTGCCTTAAAGGCAAAAGATCCGCAGGCTGATTTCCGGTTTTTCGGAGGTGATTTGATGGCTGCCGTCGGAGGAACGATGGTGAAACATTATAAAGAACTGGCATACATGGGTTTTATTCCCGTGTTGCTCCATCTGCGCACTATCTTTGCAAATATGAAGCGTTGTAAAGAAGACATTGTTTCCTGGCAACCGGATGTTGTTATTCTCGTGGACTATCCGGGATTCAATCTGGATATAGCCAAGTTTGTTCATGCAAAGACACAGATTCCGGTTTATTATTATATTTCTCCGAAGATATGGGCGTGGAAAGAGTATCGTATCAAGAATATAAAACGAAATGTAGACGAACTTTTCTCCATTCTTCCTTTTGAAGTAGAGTTCTTCGAAGGAAAGCATCAATACCCCATCCACTATGTTGGTAATCCTACCGTGGATGAGGTGGCGGCTTATCAGGAAGCTCATCCGAAAAATAAGGATCAGTTTATTGCGGAGAATCAACTGGAAGATAAACCGGTAATAGCTCTTCTTGCAGGTAGCCGGAAACAGGAAATCAAAGATAATCTGCCGGATATGTTGAAGGCTGCTTCTGCTTTTCCCGATTATCAGCTTGTTCTGGCGGGTGCTCCTGCCATTGCTCCCGACTATTATAAAAAATATGTAGGAGAAGCGAAAGTGAAAATCATTTTCGATCAAACCTATCGTTTGTTGCAGCACGCAGATGTGGCTTTGGTCACTTCAGGCACGGCTACTCTTGAGACGGCATTGTTTCGTGTTCCCCAAGTCGTTTGTTATTACACTCCGATAGGGAAAGTGGTTTCCTTCTTGCGGCGTCATATCTTGACCGTGAAATTTATTTCGTTAGTTAATCTGATTGCCGACCGTGAAGTGGTAAAAGAGTTGGTGGCGGATACGATGACCGTGAAGAATATGCAAAGTGAATTGAAAAATATCATTGAAAATGAAGCATATAGAAATGAAATGCTTTTGGGATATGAATATGTGGCCGAACGGTTGGGGCCTGCCGGTGCTCCCCGTCATGCAGCTCGTGAAATGCTGCGCTTGTTGAAAAAATAACTTTCTTTTTCTGAATAAACGTAAAGCCGATGCAGTAATTGCACGGCTTTTTTATTTATTAAGCAGAAGACTAAAAAAAGAAAGGAAAAAGATATGAAAAAATTTAAGTGGCTTTTAGGAATGTTGTTATTGGCATTAGTGCCAATGTTGCAATCATGTGATGATGATGGTTATTCTATCGGAGATTTCAGTTGGGACTGGGCGACCGTTCGGGCAACCGGTGGAGGAGGTTATTATTTGGAAGGTGATCGTTGGGGATTGATTGATCCGGTTGCTACTTCCATACCTTGGTTTAAACCGGTGGACGGTGAACGTGTAGTGGCCTTTTTCAATCCTTTGTATGACATGGAAGGAGGAAAAGGAGTTCAGGTAAAGATGGAAGGAGTACAGGAATTGTTGACAAAGGAAGTGGAAGATATGACCACAGAGGAAGAAGCGGTGGAATTCGGCAATGATCCTATCCTGATTTATCAGGGTGACATGTGGTTGGGAGGAAAATTCCTGAATGTTATTTTCCGTCAGGAGCTGCCTCGCTCGGAGAAACATCGTATCAGCCTTGTGCAAAATAAGATAGAAACGGGAGAACCATCAGAACCGGGAACATTGAATGTAGCTGAAGATGGTTACGTACATTTGGAACTGCGTTATAATACGTATGAGGATGTGACTGACTATTGGGGATGGGGACGAGTTTCTTATAATCTGGAAAAGTTCTTCCCAACGGAAAAAGATGCCGAATCAACAATGAAAGGTTTTAAAGTGACTATAAATTCAAGAGAACATGGAGAAGGAAGAGTGATCGTTCTTGATCTGGATCATCCGGTAGGTGTGCCGGAAGCTGCGAAGGATGTACACTCCACTTCTTCGATCCGATAACCTAACTATGATTTACTGTGTGTGAAAAAGGTCGGGATACTTCTATCGAAGTTCCCGACCTTTTTATTGTGTGCAATTCTAATCGATGAGAAAAACTCCTGTTAGAACCACGTTAATGCATATAGGTAAACGACTGCTGCCGGTATGGCCATCAAAGAACTGTCAAACCGATCGAGCATCCCTCCATGTCCCGGAAGAATATTTCCCGAATCCTTTACGTGCAATTGGCGTTTTAGCAATGACTCCGTCAGGTCGCCCCATGTACCGAATATAACCACTACCAATGCCAGTCCTGCCCATTCCATCATTGACATAAATGGGAAGTAGTGAGCAAGTATAAAAGACACTCCGATTGCTACAACTCCGCCGCCGATAGAACCTTCCCATGATTTCTTGGGAGAGATGCGTTCAAAGAGTCGGTGTTTGCCTATCAGTGAACCGATGCAATAAGCACCCGTATCATTCAGCCAAAGGAAAATAAAGATGGATAACGGTAGAATCGGATTATAGCTTATGCTACTGAATTCCGATGCCGGATCATTATGGAAAGCCAATACATTCAGCAAAGCAAAAGGCAGACCGATATAAAGTTGGCTAAGCATCGAATAAGCCCAGTTAAGTACCGGGTTCTCCTTTTTCAGATACAACTCGCTAATCATCATGTAAAGTAATAAAAGCACATACGGGATGAATATTTTCGAATCGGCTGCATCAATGCAGAATCCCATGATTGCGAGGAATAAATAAGCCCCGCCGAGCATATTAATGGTCTTGTTTATCTTGACTCCTTCTGCGCGCATATTTACCAGCTGTGCAAACTCATAAATAGTCAGTGCACTGATAGCGGTGAACAGAATGCCAAAACTGAATGCGTCATAAAGGATGCACCCTACCAAGATGGCAACGAAGAGTACACCCGTAATAGCTCGTTTTATGAAATTGTTAATCAAAATCTATTCGTTTTAATTAGTTGGACCCGTTAGCTTGTTCTTCTCCATTGGACTTACCCTCTACGGTAACTTTGCCTTCCACTGTAACCTTGTTACCTGCTGCGGCAACTTTGGTGTCGATGGGTGCTTGTTCCTCTGCAGTATTTTCAGCTTCCTCTTCTTTGATCTCTTTTTCTTCTTCTTTCAACTTTTGGGCAAGTTTCCTTTCAGCTCTTGCGGCATCCTGGCTTTCTTTAGCAGCCATGATTTCTTCCGAACGCGAAGCCCAGGGGCGTTTGCCGAAGATACGTTCAACGTCTTCCGCAAAGATTACCTCTTTGTCAATCAGTAATTGCGTCAGTTCGTTGTGACCTTCTTTGTGCTCTGACAGAATTCTCTTGGCGCGGTCATACTGCTCGTTCACCATTCTCTTGACTTCTTCGTCAATTAGTTCGGCTGTCTTTTCGCTGTATGGACGGTTGAAAGAATATTCATCGTTGTTGTAATAACATAAATTCGGCAGCTTGTCGCTCATACCTAAATAAGCAATCATACCGTATGCCTGTTTAGTCACTCTTTCCAAGTCGTTCATGGCACCAGTTGAAATGCGGCCGAGGAATAAATCTTCAGCGGCGCGTCCTCCTAAAGTAGCACACATTTCATCCAACATCTGCTCCTTAGTAGTAATCTGACGTTCTTCCGGCAGATACCAGGCAGCTCCTAATGCACGTCCGCGGGGAACGATAGTTACCTTAATCAACGGATTGGCATATTCCAATAACCAGGAGATAGAGGCGTGTCCTGCTTCATGCAAAGCGATGGAACGTCTTTCAGCTTCCGTAGTAATCTTGGTTTTCTTTTCCAGACCACCGATGATGCGGTCTACCGCATCCAGAAAGTCTTGCTTGCCTACAAATTTCTTTCCGTGGCGGGCAGCGATCAGTGCAGCTTCATTGCAGACATTGGCGATATCCGCACCCGAGAATCCCGGAGTTTGGCGAGCCAGCAAGTCTACATCAACACTATCGTCTATTTTGATCGGGCGCAAATGCACACCAAATACTTCTTTACGTTCATTCAAGTCGGGCAGATCCACATGTATCTGACGGTCAAAACGTCCTGCACGGAGCAATGCTTTATCAAGTACGTCTACACGGTTAGTAGCAGCAAGGATAATTACACCGCTGTTGGAACCGAAACCGTCCATCTCTGTCAATAACTGGTTCAAGGTGTTTTCGCGTTCGTCATTTCCTCCCATTGCAGGATTTTTGCCACGAGCACGTCCTACGGCATCAATCTCATCAATAAAGACGATACAAGGAGCTTTCTCTTTGGCCTGTTTAAACAAGTCGCGAACACGGGATGCACCTACACCCACAAACATTTCCACGAAATCAGAACCTGCCAGTGAGAAGAAAGGAACATTAGCTTCACCCGCCACAGCTTTGGCAAGCAAAGTTTTACCGGTTCCCGGAGGGCCTACCAGCAATGCTCCTTTGGGTATTTTACCTCCCAAATCCGTATATTTCTGCGGTTCCTTCAAGAACTCTACAATTTCCTCTACCTCTTGTTTCGCTTCTGCCAAACCCGCTACATCCTTAAATGTAATCTTGATGGCTCCACCTTTTTCAAAAAGCTGAGCTTTTGATTTTCCTACGTTAAATACACCGCCGGGGCCACCACTGCCACCTCCGCTCATACGGCGCATGAAGAAGATCCATAACGCTACAAGCAAGACAAGCGGGAGTATCTGAATCAGGATTGCGGGAAAAATATCCGATTTGGGCGGATAGTCGGAAGAACCGTCAAAATGACCGGCTTCCTTTTCTGCCTGCAAAAACTCTTCCAATTTATCGGTAGATGGCGTTCTACTTGTAATGATAGGGTTACGTCCCACTTTGGTAGAGTCCGCTCCAAAAACAGCCCCTACAGCAGTCGGTTTAAGAAAAGCTTCTATTGACTTATCTTCATAACCCAATACTTTGCTTACATAGCCCTTTTTTACGTAGTCCTGAAACTCACTGTAAGTTACAGCTTTGCTTCCAGCTCCCTTTGAATCACTGCCCCACCAGAGGCCGAGAAGCATAAGGGCAATAATCATATACATCCAGTTCAGGTTGAACTTAGGCATATTAACCTTATTGTTAGGTTTATTGCTATTGTTATTATTGCTATTATTATTGTCCATAATCATTAATTAGTCTAGATCGGGGATTTGAGTAAGTTTGGCATCTGCCCAAAGGTGTTCAAGATTATAAAAATCTCTTGTCTCCGGTAAAAAGACGTGTACCAGTACATCGGCATAGTCCATTGCCACCCATTCAGCATTCCGGAGTCCATCGATTGCATAAGGTTTGCTATCCGCACCTTTGCGTGTAAATTCCTTGATTGAATCTACAATGGCACTCACTTGACTGGGAGAATTTCCCTGACAGATAACGAAATATTTACAGATGGTATCTTCTATGCTGGTTAAATCGGCAACGATTATCTTTTTACCTTTTTTCTCTTGAATTCCTTCTTTTATTTTTTCAATTAATACTTTAGTATCGTTCATTCCTGTAATTGAGATTAATAATTCATGTTCTCTATTTGTTTATAACAAAAAAAGGCAACCCTTTGTTTCTGATTATAAACGTGATATTTTTGACAAATATACGCTGATTTATTGGATACAAGAAAGTTATCCCTCAATTTTTGTGTTTTTTAGTGGAGATACTTTTGTTTAGAAAGCTTATTTGGACATTTTTGCAAAAAAAATATCAGAATTGTTTTGAATTCCCAAAATATTTGTATCTTTGCACCCGCAATCGCAAATCATTGGGCTATGGTGTAATGGTAACACATCAGATTCTGGTCCTGACGTTCCTGGTTCGAGCCCAGGTAGCCCAACAGAATCAACGTCAATTTAGATAGAACCCTGCTAAGAATTAATTCTTGCAGGGTTTTATTGTTTTCGGACATTCATAGTCAGAAGAAACATGAATCTACTGTGAAAAGAAGCCATGAAGTTGATGCCTAAGAAATAAATCCTTAAACAGGCTGTGTAATCTTGTTTAGTAGAAAAGAAAAACAGGTTTTATTGCTCAAGCGAGCATAAAACCTGTTTCTTTTATTTCTCTAAATCGGGCAGAGGATTATTCTTCTGCTTTGATTGATTCGTCGATTACTTTAATTTTTTGTAATACCAGTTCCAAGTCTGCTTTCAATTTGTCTACCTTGCGGTTCAGTTCAGTCAACAGACTGCTGCCTTTCTTGGAAGTAGAAGTCAGGAAGCCCAGATTGTTCTCATAAGTCTGAAGTTCATTCTTCATATTCTCATAAGTACGTACCAGTTTCTCGCGTTCTCTATATAAGGATTGAGTACCACCTCCCTGAATATTACTAATGTTCGAACGGAAGTTGCTTAACTTCTTGTTGGAAGCATTGATGTTGAAACGGTCGAACAACTGATCGATCAATCCGTGATATTGCTTGTATAGCTTATCTTTTTCTTTGAACGGCACATGACCGATAGAATTCCATTCCTTCATCAAATCCCGAACCAGATTGCTTGCTTCTTCGGTATCCATGTTCTCATCGATAGCGGATAACTTTTCAATCAATGCTTTCTTCTTTTCCATATTCTCTGTTTCGACAGAGCGTTGTGAAGAAGTGGCCTTGTTCTTTTGCTCAAAGAAGTAGTCGCAAGCAGTGATGAAACGTTTCCAGATAGCATCCGAATGCTTCTTGGCTACCGGTCCGATGGTCTTCCATTCTTTTTGAAGTTTGGTCAGCGCATCCGCAGTTACTTTCCAGTCCGTGCTGTCTTTCAAAGCTTCCGCTTTTTCGCAGAGTGCTTTCTTCTTTTCCAGATTCTCGTTCATACCTTCTTTCAAGCTCTTGAAGAATTCTCCTTTCTTCTTGAAGAAATCATCGCAGGCATGACGGAAACGTTCGAAGATCTTCACATTCATCTTTTGAGGTGCAAAACCGATGGTTTTCCATTTGTTTTGCAGGGCAATCACTTCCTGGGTCTTATTTTCCCAGGCAGAGAATGTTTTCAATTCATCATACTCAATCGCTTCAACGATTTCGCAGATTACCGTCTTTTGATCCAAATTATGCTGCTCGGCCTCTTTCAGCGACTCGAAGTGCTGCTGATGACGGCGGTTGACAGCGGTAGAAGCGGCTTTGAACCGATTCCAGATCTCATCACGCAGTTCTTTAGCTACCGGACCTGTATCGCGGAATTCCTGATGCAACTTCTGTAGTTGGTGGAAAGCGGAAACTACATCCTCCTCGTCAGCCAGCTTTTCAGCAGCTTCGCAGAGGCGCGTCTTGATTTCCAGGTTCTTTTTGAAGTCGTATTCACGGAATTCATTGTTCAGTTTCAATAAATCGTAGAACTTCTCTACATATAATTGATAGTTTTTCCAAAGTTCATTCACTTTGCCTTGCGGTACCAATTTCGTGTCATTCCATTGCTGTTGCAGCTTCTTGAATTCTGTATAAGATTTGTTGGCATCATCTCCGGATTCCACCAATTCTTTCAGTTCTTCGATAATGGAAAGTTTCACTTGCAGGTTTTCTTCCTTCTGGCGTTCCAGCTCGGCAACCTGCTTGCCACGTTTTTCCTTGATAACCCCCATCAAACGTTTGAATTCTTCCTCTGTCGGGTCCTCTTGGGCAACAAAATCTTCAATGTTTCCACCGTTGTCTGTAAACTGTACCTTAGCAGCTTCCAACTCGGCATTATGTAACTTGTAGAATGATTGTTTCAGATTGTCAATTTCCTGCTTGTTCGCATTTTCAGCATCTTGCGCAAGCTCTTTCAGCTGGTTTAGTACATCTTCCTTAGTGGCAGGTTTAGGGGCTGCTTCAGGTTGAACTTCGGCAGTAACTTCTTCAGTCGGAGTCTCTGTAATAGCTTCAGAAACCTCGACTGTTTTCTTTTCTTCTTCTAATTCCCCTTGGTTCAAGGGTTGATTAGTGTCATGAGCGTCCATCATTGTATATTAGTTTTGGGTCACAAATTAATGAAATAAAACGATTACTTCATACTATTTTGCTTATTTTTTTTTGTTTATCGCGTTTTTATGACAATAAAACGGTAATTCCCATGTACAACATCATTCCGATGATGTCATTTGTAATAGCTATAAACGGACCTGTTGCAATAGCGGGATCAATCTTTAGCTTTTCCAGTGTCATCGGTACCAGTGTTCCGAAAATGGAGGCGAACATAACTACGGCAAACAGGCTGATGGATACGGAATAAGTCACCGTAGCCGTTGCACCGAACCGGATAAAGTTGTAGGTGTATACCAGTAAGGAGATAATCGTGGCATTGATTAATGCTACTACTGCTTCCTTAGTGACTTGCTTGAATGTATTTTTGGCGTCCAGCGAACTATTAGCCAAGCCTTGTACAATGATTGCCGAAGATTGTGTTCCGACATTTCCTCCTGTACCACCGATCAGCGGGATATAGAGTGCCATTTCGGGATGAGCGGCAAAAGTTGCATCGAAATTTCCCAATATCATAGAGTTGCCGATTCCGCCAATCATACCGATTAATAACCAGGGGAGGCGGGCAGTGGTCTGTTTCAATACATTATCGTCCGTTTCTACGTCCTGCGAAAGACCGGATGCCAACTGATAGTCACGTTCCGATTGTTCACGAACTTCATCCATGACGTCGTCGACGGTGATTTGTCCCACAAGCCGACCGATACTGTCGATAACGGGGATGGCCACCAAGTCATACTTTTCAATCGCCTGTACCACCTCGTCGATAGGAGTATCTACATGCACGGAAATCGGATCTTTCTGCATCACGTGTTTCACTTTGGATACAGAAGGAGACGTAATCATCTTTTTGAGCGGGAAGATACCTCGCAGACGTTCGTCGTCGTCAATGACATATACATAATAGATTTCGTCCAGCTCTTCCGCCTGTTGACGCATCTCTTTCAGACATTCGGGCATACTCCAGTTCTCGTTGACGAGTACCATTTCCGTACCCATCAAACCGCCGGCGGTATTTTCGTCGTATTTCAACAAGTCGACAATGTCACCTGCCTGTTCAATGTCCTCGATGTGCGAAAGAACCTCTTCCTGCTTATCTTCATCGAGTTCACGCATCAGGTCTACGGCATCGTCCGTATCCATGTAGTCAACGAAGCGTTTGGCGATGGTCTCCGAAGGAAGCATTTCGAGCAGCTCCTTACGAGCATCCTCGTCCATTTCGACAAGCACGTCGGCGGCAATTTCGTTATCGAGCAGGCGATAGACGAATTTGGCCTCTTCCGGATTCAGGTCATTGCACAATTCGGCGATGTCGGCCGGATGGAGGTCGATGAGAAGCCCTTTTACCGTATCGGCGTCTTTTTGCTCAATAAGGTGTTTAACGTTGTCAATGTATTCCTCGTTCATCGTTGTCAATTACAAATTACGAATTACAAAATCCAGTTCTCTGCTCACTGCTGCCCGTCAGTCGGTTATTGGTTGTTGCCTGCTGTCTTTAATGCTTCTTCCACCTTATTGGTCAGGTCGATAAATTCTGCTACCGATAGTTGTTCCGGGCGTTTATTAAATAAAATGTCCTCCGTGAGTGGACAATCTTTGCCTAAAATAGGTTTGATAGAATTGCGCAATGTTTTGCGTCGTTGGTTGAAAGTCGTTTTCACTACCTGTTTGAACAGTTTCTCGTCACATCCCAACTCTTTAGTCTCGTTGCGCGTCATGCGGATAACAGCGCTTTTCACTTTGGGAGGCGGGTTGAACACGTGCTCGCTCACAGTGAATAAGTATTCCACTTTGTACCAGGCCTGAATCAATACGCTAAGGATACCGTAAGTCTTGCTGCCCGGTCCGGCTGCAATACGTTCGGCTACCTCTTTTTGAATCATTCCCGTACAGCAGGGGACGATATCTTTGTTATCCAGCATCTTGAAAAAGATCTGGCTAGAAATGTTATACGGATAATTACCGGTCAGTACGAAAGGTTTGCCGTCGAATAGCCGGTGAAGGTTCATCTTCAGAAAGTCATCTTCGATGATGTGGTCCTCCAACGACGGATAAGCTTCGCGAAGATAGGCAACCGACTCATAGTCAACTTCTACGACCTTTATCAACCGGTCTTTTTTCACCAGAAACTGGGTCAATACTCCCATGCCCGGTCCCACCTCCAAAATAGGCAGTTCGGGGAAAGTGTCGACAGTATCGGCAATATCTTGCGCAACTTTCAGATCTTTCAGAAAGTGCTGTCCGAGAAACTTTTTAGGCTTTACTAATTTCATTTACCAACTAAATAATTACTTTTGCAGCCGACAAAGGTAATTCTTTTAAATGAAGAATGAAGAATTAAGGATGAAGAAACTATTAAAAAAGACGCTGAAACTGATATTACCGGTTGTTTTAGGCGGCTTTATCTTATTCTGGGTGTATCGCGACTTTGATTTTACAAAAGCGGGCGATGTGTTATTACACGGTACAAATTGGTGGTGGATGCTCTTCTCATTAGTGTTCGGGGTGTTCGCGCAAGTCTTTCGTGGATGGCGGTGGAGGCAGACACTGGAACCGTTGGACGCTTTCCCGAAAAAGAGCGATTGCGTGAATGCTATCTTCATTTCTTATGCCGCCAGTCTGGTAGTTCCCCGGATCGGGGAAGTGAGCCGCTGCGGGGTCTTGGCGAAATATGATAACGTCTCGTTTGCCAAGTCGTTGGGAACAGTCGTTACGGAGCGATTGGTCGATACATTGACGATTCTTCTCATCACAGGCATCACAGTCTTGCTTCAATTACCGATATTCGTCACCTTTCTTCAACAGACCGGAACAAAAATCCCTTCTCTTGTTCATCTCCTGACTTCGGTATGGTTTTATATCATCCTGTTTTGTTTTATCGGTGTGGCGATCCTTCTTTATTATTTAAGAAAAACGCTGTTCTTCTATGAACGGGTGAAAGGCTTTGTACTTAATATATGGGAGGGGATCATGTCTTTAAAGGGAGTACGCAACATTCCTCTCTTTATTTTTTATACACTGGCCATTTGGGCGTGTTATTTTCTCCATTTCTATTTCACATTCTATTGCTTCGCCTTTACGGCACATTTAGGAATTCTGGCAGCATTGGTCATGTTTGTAGGCGGTACGTTTGCCGTGATTGTGCCTACTCCCAACGGGGCGGGACCGTGGCATTTCGCTATCATTTCTATGATGATGCTTTATGGGGTAAATGTGACGGATGCCGGAATCTTTGCCCTGATTGTGCATGGTATTCAAACCTTTCTGGTTGTTCTGTTGGGTATCTATGGCTTTGCTGCCCTGTCGTTCACTAACAGACATCGAGGGTGAAATTTTAGCTAAAAGTGTGTATTCTTAAATGTTTTTGCTGACGTCCTTTGCCATCTGAAAACTTTTCCATAACTTGGCACTGTTTAATTATTAGATTTAAAATCGTTTTAAAATATTTATTATGAGTACCATTCTTTCTTTAGCTCCACAAAATGTGTGGAAGCATTTTTATTCGTTGACACAGATTCCTCGTCCGTCAGGACACATGGAAAAAATAACAGAATTTCTTCTAGGTTTCGGAAAAGGTTTGGGGCTGGAGTCTTTTGTAGACGAAGCAGGTAATGTAATTATCCGTAAACCGGCGACTCCGGGTATGGAAAACCGGAAAGGTGTAATTCTTCAGGCGCACATGGATATGGTTCCGCAGAAGAACAACGATACTGTACACGATTTTGAAAAAGATCCGATTGAAACTTATATAGATGGTGACTGGGTAAAGGCAAAAGGTACTACTTTGGGTGCGGACAACGGACTGGGAGTAGCTGCCATCATGGCCGTGCTGGAAGCAAAAGACCTGAAACACGGCCCTCTGGAAGCTCTTATCACTAAAGACGAAGAAACTGGCATGTACGGTGCATTTGGCTTGAAGCCGGGCACCCTGAACGGTGAAATCCTTTTGAATCTGGATTCCGAAGATGAAGGTGAATTGTATATCGGTTGTGCCGGAGGTATGGACGTAACTGCTACCCTGGAATATAAAGAAGTAGCTCCCGAAGCAGGAGATATCGCAGTGAAAGTTACTTTGAAAGGATTACGCGGCGGACATTCGGGATTGGAAATCAATGAAGGACGTGCCAATGCCAATAAGTTGTTGGTTCGTTTCGTTCGTGAAGCGGTTGCCAGCTATGAAGCCCGTTTGGCTAGCTGGGAAGGTGGTAATATGCGTAATGCTATCCCACGTGAAGCACATGCGGTTATTACCATTCCGGCTGAAAATGAAGAAGAACTGCTGGGCTTGGTGAAATACTGCGAAAACCTGTTTAACGAAGAATATTCGGCTATTGAAACTCCGATCAGCTTTACGGCTGAACGTGTAGAACTTCCTGCCGGTGAAGTACCTGAAGAAATTCAAGACAATCTGATTGATGCAATATTTGCTTGTCAGAACGGTGTGACACGTATGATCCCTACTGTTCCGGATACGGTAGAAACTTCTTCCAACCTTGCTATTATAACGATTGGTGAAGGAAAGGCAGCCATTAAGATTCTGGCTCGCAGTTCAAGCGATAGCATGAAAGAATATCTGACTACCAGCCTGGAGTCTTGTTTCTCTATGGCAGGGATGAAGGTAGAGATGACAGGCGGATATTCCGGTTGGCAACCTGATGTAAATTCTCCGATTTTACATGCGATGAAGGCATCCTATAAACAACAGTTTGGCGTAGAACCTGCAGTGAAAGTGATTCACGCTGGCTTGGAATGTGGTATTATCGGTGCTATTATTCCGGGATTGGACATGATTTCTTTTGGTCCGACTTTGCGTTCACCGCATTCACCGGACGAAAGAGCGTTGATTCCTACTGTACAGAAGTTCTATGACTTCCTGGTGGCAACTTTGGAGCAAACTCCAATGAAATAACGTATTTCTCTTTATATAAATATTCTCCTATTATATAATAGGTAACCATAGTGAAGGCACGGATGATATCTCATCTGTGCCTTTTTGTCATTTTTATTGCAGCGTATATTACAATTCCGCTTTATAACAAATAAATTAATTGATGCAAATCAAGAAATATGCTATAAAACATAAAATTCTCTCTTTTTTAGATCAATGTATAAACAAAGGCTGTATTTTTGTGTTGTAAAACATGTAATTAGGAGGATAACAAAATGAAAAGTTTAAAAAGATTGTTTAGAAAGATCGGCGAAGCCGATGTACATGTTTGGGGATATTCAACAATTAATACCAAACCAAACAAGTAAGTTTTATTTTTTAGTTTTCAGGAATTAGTAATTTTAAAGGTTTAAAGATTATGGCAAAGAAAATGGGTTCTTTAGTTAGAAAAATCCTTAGTGAAGTAGGTCGTAATGAAATGCTTTCATGGGGGTACAGAATTGAGAAATGAGAACAAGTACATTAACTAAGTTTAGAGTGGGGATACGTTATTAAATACGATATCCCCATTTTTTATATCTAAAATTTTATATAGAGTTGTTTTAGCTAACAACTGTGGCGGGGGATCTGTTTCAGTGTCAGTTCCTCCTTTAATTTCTGTGTTTGGGTACACTGTCTTTTGCCACTTGGGCTGGAATGTATCACATGCGAGTTTGGTTGGTTTTACTATCACACCCTCACCAAATCACTTGAAAGCCTTTGTTCATTGGTGTTACAAAGGGTGAGGGTAACTGTGATTGTAGGGTGAGGGTAATTTTTACTCTCACCCTACAATTATAGCTGTAATAAGTGCTTAATGGTTGATTCCTAGTAAGCTATATGCTGATTTGTCTGGTACTAATACATGAAAGATGATGTATTTGTGTCTGATAACTGGCGTAATATTATCTGGAATAACAGGCTGAACGAGATAATAGATACGGATGAATTAATTGTATTCCGTAAAGTTTCGATTGGCTTCTCCATAGGGGAAAATCAGTTTCAAGCTTGTGAACAGTTTGTTTCATACGCTTGAAACACTTAGTTTCTCGTAATTAAACACTTAGTTTTCCGGTGTGAAACTGGTCGTTTCATTACTTGAAACTGTTGGTTTCAAGGCATAAAACAGCTTGTTCACCGGCATGAACAAGCCATTTTATGTAGAGGTGCTGCAAATTTTTGAGTGTCTTCTATGAATATGCCCGGATTCTTATAAACGAGACAGTGTGTAAGATACCTCTATCTTGCATGCATCTGCAACGGTATCTTGCACTGCTTCAAATGCTTGTATATCAGTTAACTATCGCTGGTTTAGTGTAAGGTGCAAGATACTTTTGCATTTATGAACTTGTAAGAGATAGGTGAATCTTATTGCAGAAGATAAACTTTTCAATTAAATAATAAACCGAGTGGCAGTTTTGGGACTTTTTATTTTATTCCAGAGCGAGTTGATTAATAGGCTAATGTTTATACAATATGGTATGGGGCTGATAGCTTGATAAAAGCTTTTTTTAAGCTAAAAAGTACAAATCTTTAAACTTTATTTCCTTACTTTGTTATTTATAAGAGTGAGACTTATAGCAAACTTAAACTAGAAAGATTATGAAAGTAAAGCAAATTTGTATGATGGTGCTGCTATGGTTGGGAGTGATTCCGGCGGTACAGGCACAAACTTTCGACAAATTATGGAAAGAAGTGGAGCAAGCGGAGAAAAAGAGCTTGCCTAAGACTGTGATAAAACTGACTGATGAGATTTATCAGAAAGGGGAAAAAGAGAAAAACTCTCCACAAATGCTCAAAGCATATACGTGGCGGATGAAATATCGGGAAATGTTGAATCCCGACAGTCTTTACGCTGATTTGAAAGGACTGGAACAATGGGTGAAACAGACTGACCAACCAATGGATCGCGCCATCCTACACTCTTTGATAGCGGGAATCTATGCAGATTATGCAGCCAGCAATCAGTGGCAACTCCGCCAACGGACAGAAATCGTAGACCAGACACCTGCTACCGATATGCGTGAATGGACAGCCAATATGTTCATCGAAAAAGTGCGGACAAATATAAAGGAGGCATTGGCCGATTCTGTATTGCTGCTCAAAACGTCCTCACGCGGCTATATTCCTTTTGTAGAACTGGGGGAAACGAGCGAATACTATCACCATGATATGTATCATTTATTGGCTTCCCGTAGCATTGAAGCACTGCAACGGGTGGAAGAATTGAGTAACAGGATTACTAATGACGGTACTGTGAATCCGGTCAAACAAGATATAATAGCTATTTATGGGAATATGATTCCCGCTTATAAAGCAACCGGATTAAAAGAAGGTTATGTGTTGACAGCACTTAACTACCTGGAATGGAGATGGAATGCTGATCGGAATATTCGACCTCTGCAGGCTAAGGGCGAACTTCCGGTACTGACGGAAGATACTTATCTGAAAGCTTTGAACACATTGAAAAGCAAGTATGCTTCCGAACCGATCTGTGCCGAAGTCTATTTGGCAGAAGCCCGGTATACTATTGGAAAACAACAGCAGCTCAATGCATTGCAGCTTTGCGATGGGGCAATCCGCCTTTATCCAGGCTATCGCAGAATCAATGCTTTGAAGAATCTTCGGGAAGAGATATTGGCTCCTTATTTGAATGTTAATGCATCCGATTTGGCTTTTCCGAACGAAGAGATAGAATTAAGGGTCTCACACAAAAATCTGGATGGTTTCACTGTCCGTCTTTATCAGGCGAAGAAACTGATAAAGGAACAACATTACGCTGTGCTTCGTCCGAAAGATTATCGGACGCAGGACACTGTGTTTACATTCAAAGCTCCTGAACTTGGATCTTACGTGATGCGTATCATACCGGATATTCGTGCGAAGAGAGATAGTGAAAGCAAGTTTGATGTAACACGTTTCAAAGTGCTGACGTGCCGTCTGCCGGACAAACAGTATCAAGTGGTGACGCTGGATGGACAGACAGGGCATCCCATTCCCCATGCGAAAGTGACGATGTACAGTAATGACGAAAAAGTGTTGCAGGAGTTTACGACAAACGAAGAGGGTAAGGTCGTATTTCCCTGGAAATCCGAATACCGCTATCTGAAAGCTTCCAAGGGGACGGATACGGCAATGCCGAAACAAGGCATTTATGCAGGAAGTTACGGATATTACGGCGACGAAGATAAAGTGACTGAAAATATGACTTTATTGACCGACCGTTCTTTGTATCGTCCCGGACAGACTGTGTATGTGAAGGGAATTGCTTATTCTCAACAATCGGATACGGCGAATGTACTTCCGAACAAGGAATATACGGTGACTTTATTGGATGTAAACAATCAGGAAGTAGGGCAGAAGTCGGTACGTACCAATGAGTTCGGTTCGTTTACCACCGATTTCGCATTGCCTTCGGCCTGCCTGAACGGAATGTTCTCTTTGAAAGCGGGAAGAGGCCGTACGAGCATCCGGGTGGAAGACTATAAACGTCCGACATTTGATATCACTTTTGAAAAGCAACAAGGAAGTTACAAACTGGGTGATGAGGTACAGGTGAAGGGTAAGGTACAATCTTATAGTGGTGTGCTGCTTCAGGATCTTCCGGTGAAATATACGGTAAAACGTTCTGCATACAGCCTTTGGCGGTTTGCGGAATCTGTGCAGATTGCTTCCGGTGAGGTGATGGCCAATGAAAATGGAGAATTTACGATACCGGTTCGTTTGCAGGAAAGTGACTCTTATAAGAATAATGATAAGGTATATTATCGTTATTCCATTGAGGCCACTGTTACCAACGTGGCAGGTGAAACACAATCTTCTACGGACGTGATTTCGGCAGGAAACCGTTCGTTGGTTTTGCAGGTGGAATTGCAAGATAAGACTTGCAAGGATCAACCGTTCGAAACAATATTTAAAGTACAGAACCTGAATGAACAACCTGTGGAGGTGAAGGGGAATTATTACTTGTACCCTGCCAAAGACAAGGACTTTAAGCAGCTGGAAGAGAAACCGGTTGCAACGGGAACCTTTACTTCTAATGAAGACATGATGCTCGACTGGAAGAATCTTCCATCGGGACCTTATGTGCTGAAAGCATCAGTGAAAGATAATCAGGGCAAGGAAGTGACTGCTGACACCAACACGATTCTTTTCTCTGTTGAGGACAAACGTCCGCCCATAGAAACGACGATGTGGTTCTATGGTGCAAATACGGAATTTGATGCTGCCCATCCGGCCGTGTTCTGTTTCGGTACGTCGAAAAAAGATGCTTATGTGATGATGAACGTATTTTCCGGTGATAAATTGCTGGAGAGCAAGACGTTGAATTTGTCAGATACGATTGTCCGTTTCGAGTATCCATATCGGGAAAGCTATGGGGATGGTGTCTTTGTGAATCTCTGTATGGTGAGGGACGGACAGGTTTATCAGGAACAGGTGCGGCTGACCAAACGGATTCCTGACAAGACACTGACTATGAAGTGGGAAGTGTTCCGTGATAAATTGCGTCCGGGACAAAAGGAAGAATGGAAACTGACGATTAAAACGCCGCAAGGACAGGCTGCCAATGCGGAAATGCTGGCAACGATGTATGATGCCTCCTTGGATAAAATATGGAATCGGCAACAGAATTTCCAAATCTATTATAACCAGATTGTCCCATATTCTAACTGGATGAGTGGATATTCCGGCAATAATTCATTCAACTACTGGTGGAATACGAAGAGTCTCAAAGTGCCATCACTGGAGTATGACCATTTTGTGATGCTATCGGACTATTATAATAATGGAAGAGATTTGGGTGAAGTAATAGTGAGAGGATATGGCTCGACGAGAAAGTTGACGGTGACAGGTAGCGTTTCGACATTGGACGTTGCAACTTTAAGGAGTAATGCGCCAAAGATGAAATCGGCTATGGCTGCTGATGCCATGACTAATGTTGAATTTCAATCGGAAATGATACCCACGGGAGAAAAAGCGGATGAGGCATCTGACAACGAAATGCTTCCCGAAGCATCTGCTGACTTGCGTACCAATTTAGCAGAAACAGCATTCTTCTATCCTCAACTTCGCACCAATGAACAGGGAGAGATCTCTTTCTCTTTCACGATGCCCGAAAGTCTGACGCGTTGGAACTTCCGTGGATATTCTCATACAAAGGGAATGTTGACGGGAACATTGGATGGCGAAGCTACCACAAGCAAAGAATTTATGCTGACTCCTAATCTCCCTCGTTTTGTGCGTGTGGGTGATAAGACTTCTCTGGCAGCTTCTATCTCTAATATGACTGGTAAGCCGCAAGCCGGAACGGTCAGTCTGGTCCTTTTTGACCCGATGACAGAGAAGATTATCAGTACACAAAAACAGAAATTCAGCCTTGCTGCCGGGAAGACAATGGGTGTGGACTTCCAGTTTACCGTTAGTGATAAATACGAAATAGTGGGATGCCGGATGATTGCCGACAGTGGTACTTTCAGCGATGGAGAACAACAGTTGCTTCCGGTTCTTAGCAATAAAGAGCATTTGGTGGAGACACTTCCAATGCCAGTGCGTGGAGAAGAAACCCGTACTTTCTCACTCGATCATCTGTTCAATCAACAAAGTAAAACAGCCACAGATCGTAAACTAACTGTTGAGTTTACAGGAAACCCGGCTTGGTATGCCGTTCAGGCATTGCCTTCATTGAGTCTTCCGACAAGTAATAACGCTATTTCCTGGGCTACTGCCTACTATGCCAATACATTGGCTTCGTTTATCATGAACAGTCAGCCGAAGATCAAAGCGGTATTTGAAAGTTGGAAACTGCAAGGAGGTACGAAAGAAACGTTCTTGAGCAATCTGCAAAAGAATCAGGAAGTGAAGAATATCATTTTGTCCGAGTCTCCCTGGGTGCTCGAAGCACAGACGGAAGAGCAACAGAAAGAGCGCATCGCCACCTTGTTTGATTTGAATAACATTCGTAGTAATAATATCGCAGCTTTGACTCGATTGCAGGAGTTACAAAACTCAAACGGGGCATGGTCTTGGTATAAAGGAATGAACGGCAGTCGATCTGTAACTACCTATATCGCCGAACTGAATGCCCGTCTGGCTATGCTGACAGGTGAGAAATTAAGCAGATCGGCTCTTTCCTTGCAACAGAAGGCTTTCGCTTACCTTCATCAATCAGCTTTGGATGAGTATAAGGAAATCCTGAAAGCACAGAAAGACGGTGTGAAGTTTACTGGCGTTTCGGGTAGTATTCTGCAATATTTGTATCTCATCGCTATTTCGGGAGAGCAGGTACCCGCAGTCAATAAAGCAGCTTATACCTATTATCTTTCTAAGGTAGGAGAATTGCTTACCTCCCCTTCAATGAATACAAAAGCGATTGCCGCCATTGTGCTTGATAAAGCCGGACGCAAGAAGGAAGCGCAGGAGTTTGTTGCTTCTCTGAAAGAACATCTGACGAAGACAGATGAACAGGGAATGTTCTTTGCTTTCAACGAGAATCCGTATACATGGGGCGGAATGCAGATGCAGGCTCATGTAGATGTGATGGAAGCGCTGGAACAGACAGGCGGCAATAACGATACAGTGGAAGAAATGAAACTTTGGTTGTTGAAGCAAAAGCAGACACAACAGTGGAATTCTCCGGTAGCTACTGCCGATGCAGTATTTGCATTGCTGATGAAGGGTGCTAATTTACTCGACAATCAGGGAGATGTACGGATTGTGATAGCTAATGAAGTGCTGGAAACTGTTAGTCCAAGTAAAACGACTGTTCCTGGATTGGGATATATCAAACGTTCTTTCACACAGAAGAATGTGGTGGATGCCCGCAAGATTGAAGTGGAAAAGAGAAATCCGGGTATTGCCTGGGGAGCTGTGTATGCAGAATTTGAATCTCCTGTGAGTGACGTGAAACAACAGGGCGGTGAATTGAATGTTGAGAAACAGTTGTATGTGGAGCGTACGGTGAATAACGTGCCTCAATTGCAGCCTATTACTTCCAAAACGGTTCTTCAGGTAGGTGATAAAGTCGTTTCCCGTTTGACCATCCGCGTAGACCGTCCGATGGACTTTGTACAGTTGAAAGATCAGCGGGGAGCTTGTTTCGAACCGATCGGCAGTATCTCCGGTTATCGTTGGAACAATGGGCTTGGCTATTACGTAGACATCAAAGATGCATCGACTAATTTCTTCTTTGATCATTTAGGAAAAGGTGTATATGTGTTGGAATATAGTTACCGTGTCAGTCGTGCAGGAACTTACGAAACAGGTTTGGCAACTATGCAGTGTGCTTATGCGCCGGAATACGCTTCGCATTCTGCTTCGATGACAATTATTATTAAATAGTTCCGGCAGGGGATTTTTATTCTCACCGACGAGCGAGGCGTTCCTCACCGATGAAAAGGGGGTTCCTCACCGAGGAAGGCATCCTTCGTCGGTGAGGAACTTTGTTCTTATAAACAGGGGCTTATAAGGACTGCTATTAAGTAAAGTCTTTTCCCAATCTGTGTTAATCTGTGTAATCTGTGGTGAAAAACTCATCTAAAACCCCTACATTTGTGCACCAAAATAAAAAATATCGCATGAAACGTAGTTTACTATCTATATTAACTTTGCTTACTGTCGCTTTGGCAGCCGTTGCCCAACCGCGTATCTCTTCAAATAAAGAGACACATAACTTCGGACAAATAGAATGGAAACGTCCGGTGACTGTGGAATATACCATCACTAACACGGGAAACCAACCGTTGGTGCTGACCAACGTCACGACCTCTTGTGCCTGTGCCGTGGCCGACTGGACGAAAGAACCGATTGCTCCCGGAGGAAAAGGAACAGTAAAGGCTACTTTTGATGCAAAGGCATTAGGGCATTTTGAGAAGTCGGTAGGCATCTATAGCAATGCCAGTCCGAGTCTGGTTTATTTGAAGTTTACCGGCGAAGTAGTACAAGAAATTAAAGATTATACCAAGCTGCTTCCTCATGTCATTGGAAATATTCGTTTAGATCGTGATGAGTTTGCTTTTCCTGATGTCTATCGCGGACAACAACCTTCATTGACTTTTAGCATCGCCAATCTTTCCGATCGTCCTTACGAACCGGTGTTGATGCACCTGCCTCCTTATCTGAAAATGGAAGCGGAACCTAAAGTGCTGTTGAAAGGTAAGAAAGGAACTGTTAAACTGACACTGGATGCAAGCCAGTTGAAAGATTATGGATTGACACAAACATCCGTTTATCTTTCCCGTTTTTCCGGTGATAAGGTGAGCGAAGACAATGAAATTCCGGTTTCGGCTATTCTTCTTCCCGACTTCTCACGTATGACAGAAAAAGATTCTCTGAACGCTCCTGCTATGCATATTTCGGAAACGAATATTGATCTTAGTATCCCGTTAATAAAGAAGAATAAGGTAAGCCATGATATATTGATTGCCAATTCCGGAAAAACTCCGTTAGTTATCAGTAAGTTGCAGGTATTCAATTCATCGGTAGGAGTGAGCTTGAAGAAGACTGTCCTTCCCCCGGATGGAATGACGAAACTTAAAGTGACCATTCGTAAGCGTGACGTAGGTAATAAGAAACATCATTTACGTATCTTGATGATAACGAATGATCCGTTACGCCCGAAAGTTGAAATCAATATCAAACGCTAAATCCTATTGTTATGGAACATCCTGAAAATAGTGAAGAATATAAGGGACTTGTTGTCAATAAAGGCATTGAGCAACCCTCATCTGTGAATCCCTACTTAAAGCGGAAACCTAAGAAACGCCAACTTTCAGTAGCAGAGTTTGTAGAAGGTATCGTAAAGGGTGATGTCACTATATTGAGTCAGGCTGTGACATTGGTGGAAAGCGTAAAGCCTGAACATCAGGCTGTCTCGCAGGAAATCATCGAGAAATGTCTGCCATTTTCCGGCAATTCGGTTCGGATTGGTATCAGTGGTGTTCCCGGTGCGGGAAAGAGTACGTCGATAGATGTATTCGGTCTGCATGTACTCGAAAAAGGGGGCAAACTGGCAGTATTGGCTATCGACCCCAGTAGTGAACGCAGTAAAGGCAGTATCCTGGGAGATAAAACGCGTATGGAACAGCTTTCCGTACATCCTAAATCGTTCATCCGCCCTAGTCCGTCAGCCGGTTCATTGGGAGGAGTGGCACGTAAAACACGTGAGACGATTATTCTTTGTGAAGCTGCCGGATTCGATAAGATTTTTGTGGAGACCGTAGGAGTGGGACAGAGTGAAACGGCTGTTCACTCGATGGTCGATTTCTTCCTGTTGATTCAGTTGTCCGGTACGGGAGATGAATTGCAAGGGATTAAGCGTGGTATTATGGAAATGGCGGACGGTATCGTTATCAATAAGGCTGATGGAGATAATTTGGAACGTGCCAAGTTGGCAGCCACTCAATTCCGTAATGCATTGCATCTGTTTCCTGCGCCTGAATCCGGGTGGACTCCCAAAGTATTAACTTACTCCGGCTTTTATAACCTGGGAGTGAAGGAGGTCTGGGACATGATTTACGAATACATTGACTTCGTGAAAGGAAACGGCTATTTTGAATATCGCCGCAACGAACAAAGTAAATACTGGATGTATGAAAGCATTAATGAACAACTTCGTGACAGCTTTTATCATAATCCGAAGATTGAAGCAATGCTCTTAGAAAAAGAACAGCAGGTATTGAAAGGTAACCTGACTTCGTTTATAGCTGCAAGAAGTCTGCTCGATACTTATTTTGAGGATTTGAAATAGCTTTAATTATAATGAGATTCTAATCTATTAAAGAATACATTTTGTATAAAAGGGTAGAAAGACTAGGTGTCTTCTACCCTTTTATACTATGAATGAAGTTTTTCCGCTTTTTCAAGATCAGCCCTTGATTTACTCTGTGTTACGATATACACTCCCAGGAATACGAGCGCGATAGCGATTCCTTTCTCCCAGCCGAAACTTCCGATTCCCATAGTAATTGCTGCAATTGTAGCCACAATCGGTTGCATATAGTTGTACATACTGACTACTGTCGGACGGAGAAGTTTCTGTGCAGTCATGATACAGAGATAAGCGAGGAAACTGCCTCCTAATACAACATAAAGTACCTGTAGAATGGCAACTGTGGAAATTGAAGCCCATTGAATAGTAGAAATATCGTAATATGAAAACGGTATATAACATATTGAAGCGTATATAAACATCCACTTATTAATTGTTACTGCCGAATATCGTTGAGACAATCCTTTGAATACAGTCAGGTATATAGAGAAGCTGATTTGTGCAACGAGACAAAGTAAGTCACCAATCAGGCTTCCGTTTCCGTTATTTCCCGCCTGACTGCTCACAATGAGAATGAGTGCTCCCATAGCCCCTACAAAAATTCCCAGTACTTTCTTATTTGTCACCGGCTCTTTTAAATAGATAGCTGCTACAACCATGGTCACAATCGGTAGAGTGGTGGTCACGATAGAAGCATCAATAGGTGAGGTCATAGAAAGCCCGAAGATAAATACTCCTTGGTTGAATACTAACGCAAACAATGAAGCGAAGAAAATCTTCAGCATATCACGATGATCCACATGTTCCTGTTTGCAAAATATAGAGAGCAGCCAGAAAGCTGCTGCTGCTCCCACCATACGGAACGTGGTAACTGAAATAGCGGAAAACTCTTGAAGAGCCGACTTACCGATGGGAGACATCAATCCCCACATGACGTTTGCTGTAAGTGCAAACAGATGACCATGCAGATTCTTACTTTTGTCCATGTTGATGCTATTTATTTTACATTATTTCTGATATCATTAACAAACAAGTAGAGAAAACGGTTGCAAAGGTAGCTTTTTATCGTATGATTTGTTTATATTTGCCTTGATTAAACTTGAATATTATGGAACAACAGGCCAATTATATCCGTCGTATCGAAATACACGGACTATGGGAACGCTTTAATATAGGATGGGATTTGCGTCCCGATGTGAATATCCTCTCCGGCATTAACGGAGTGGGGAAGACTACCATTCTGAACCGTTCGGTGGGATATCTCGAGGAACTTTCCGGTGAAATGAAAAGTGACGAGAAAAACGGAGTGCGGCTTTTCTTCGACAATCCCCAGGCAACCTATATCCCCTATGATGTGATCCGGAGCTACGACCGTCCCTTGATTATGGGAGACTTCACAGCCCGTATGGCAGACAAGAATGTAAAGTCTGAACTGGATTGGCAACTCTACCTGCTGCAACGCCGCTATCTTGATTATCAGGTGAACATAGGCAATAAGATGATCGAAATGCTTTCCAGCGACAATGAAGAGGAACGTCGCAAGGCAACCACATTGTCTG
This sequence comes from Bacteroides sp. D2, assembly GCF_025147085.1. Classification (NCBI taxonomy): domain Bacteria; kingdom Pseudomonadati; phylum Bacteroidota; class Bacteroidia; order Bacteroidales; family Bacteroidaceae; genus Bacteroides; species Bacteroides sp. D2. The sequence continues at coordinate 2,961,472 of NZ_CP102261.1, forward strand.
TAGCTAAGCGCCGCTTTCAGGATATGATTGATGAACTATTCAGCTATACACGTAAAAAGATAGACCGGAAGCGGAATGATATTGCTTTCTATCAGGATGGCGAACTATTGTTTCCCTATAAACTATCGTCCGGCGAAAAGCAAATGCTGGTTATTCTGCTGACCGTACTTGTGCAGGACAACAGCCACTGCGTACTGTTTATGGATGAGCCGGAAGCATCCCTTCACATAGAATGGCAGCAAAAACTGATTGCCATGATACGTGAACTGAATCCGAATGTGCAGATCATCCTGACCACTCATTCACCTGCCGTCATTATGGAAGGTTGGCTGGATGCCGTGACAGAAGTAAGCGATATATCTACCAATATAAATCAAACAAATGGCAACTTCACTACGAGATAATCTGACTTCTTCCTATTTCAATGCCGCCCATAAGCTTTATCCGAAGAAAGCCCGCCGACGTATCATCGCTTATGTAGAAAGCTATGATGACATTGCTTTCTGGCGCACATTGCTTGAAGAATTTGAAGATGATGAACACTATTTCCAAGTGATGCTTCCTTCGGCCACCTCCCTGGCAAAAGGAAAAAAGATGGTGCTCATGAACACGCTGAATACAGCCGAATTGGGGAGAAGCCTGATTGCATGTGTAGACAGCGACTATGATTTCCTGTTGCAGGGAGCTACTAATACCTCCCGTAAAATCAACCGGAACAGATATATTTTTCAGACTTATACCTACGCCATTGAAAATTATCATTGTTTTGCCGAAAGCCTTCACGAGGTATGCGTGCAGGCCACATTGAACGACCGTTCCATCCTGGATTTCAATTCCTACCTGAAGCGGTACTCCGAAATTGTATATCCACTTTTTCTCTGGAACGTCTGGTTCTATCGCCAACGGGATACTTACACCTTCCCGATGTACGATTTCCATACCTATACTTCTTTGCGTGAGATTAATCTCCGGTATCCGGAAAAGAGCCTGGAATCACTCCAACAACGGGTTAACCAGAAGTTGGCAGAGTTGAAAAAGAAATTTCCTCATAACATTAATCAAGTAAACGGACTGCAGGCTGAATTTAAAGAACTGGGTTTGGTGCCGGAAACTACCTACTTGTATATGCAGGGACACCATGTGATGGATAATGTGGTAATGAAACTCTTGATTCCGGTCTGCACCGTATTACGCCGTGAACGGGAACAGGAAATCAAACGACTGGCCGAACACAATGAACAATTCAGAAACGAACTGACTTGTTATCAGAACAGTCAGGTAAATGTGGAAATCATGCTCAAGAAGAATGTAGCCTATAAAAGGCTCTTCCATTACGATTGGCTGCGGCAGGATATCAGTGAATATTTAGAAGAAGGAAAAAATAAACAGAAATCATAAATAAAAGAAAAACTAAAAAAGAGAGAGAAGATTGCTTATGAAAGAAGTAAAGGAAGTAGTTGACACTGTGAGTGTAGCATTGGCAAATGGACAGCCGGAAGAAGCAGGTAATGTAATGATGCAAGAAGTAAACCATGCTTTGCTTTCGATGGGAGTAGATGAAGTCTGGGCGGATAAGATTGATAACTTTATCATCTTATTGTGCATAATTGGAATCGCTTTACTAGCCAATCTGATTTGTCGCAAGATTATTCTGCGTACTGTAGCCAAATTGGTGAAACAGACGAAAGCAACTTGGGATGATATTGTATTTAATGATAAAGTGATGCTGAATATCAGCAGATTGGTAGCACCTATTTTGATTTATATATCTATTCCTATCGCATTTCCCGAACATGCGGACTCCGGTTTGCTGGACTTCCTTCGCAGACTTTGCATGATTTATATCCTGGCAGTCTTTCTTCGCTTTGTCAGTGCGCTGTTCACAGCCGTTTACCTCGTATATAGCGCACGTGAACAATATAAGGACAAACCTTTGAAGGGACTTTTGCAGACAGCACAAGTCGTTCTCTTCTTTATAGGAGCCATTATTATTATCAGTATCCTGATAAAGCAAAGTCCGGTGGTATTGCTGACCGGACTGGGAGCTTCCGCTGCCGTTTTGATGTTAGTATTCAAGGACAGTATCATGGGATTTGTCTCCGGCATCCAGCTTTCCGCCAACAATATGCTGAAAGTGGGTGATTGGATCACGATGCCGAAATACGGTGCGGACGGTACGGTAATAGAGGTAACGTTGAATACCGTAAAAGTGCGTAACTTTGATAACACCATCACTACCATTCCCCCTTACCTGTTGATTAGTGACTCTTTCCAGAACTGGCAGGGAATGCAGGAATCCGGCGGACGCCGTGTGAAACGTTCCATTAATATAGACATGACCAGCGTGCACTTCTGTACACCGGAAATGTTGGCAAAATACCGGAAGATACAACTTTTGACGAACTATGTGGATGAAACGGAAAAGGTAGTAGAAGAATATAATAAGGAGCATCACATCGACAACTCCGTATTAGTGAATGGACGCCGGCAAACAAACCTGGGAGTTTTCCGCGCCTATCTGACTAATTATCTGAAAAACCTGCCTACCGTCAATCAGGATCTGACCTGCATGGTACGCCAGCTCCAACCTACCGAAACCGGTATTCCGTTGGAACTTTACTTCTTTTCTGCCAATAAAGTATGGGTTGCCTACGAAGGTATACAGGCAGATGTTTTCGATCATGTGCTTGCCATTATTCCCGAATTCGATCTGCGTGTCTTCCAGAATCCGTCAGGAGCAGACCTCCATCGGATAGGGGTAAAGATAGAAAACTAATCAAACGCTTATAAATTACTATTGCTATGACTACACCGTTATCCAACCAGATTATCCGTGAAATCACTCCTTTATCAGATAAGGATTGCTTTTACATTGCGGAGCGTTATAAAACGGAATTCACTTATCCTATTCACAATCACTCCGAATTTGAATTGAACTTCACCGAAAAGGCTGCCGGAGTGAGGCGGATTGTAGGAGATTCTTCCGAAGTGATCGGTGACTATGATCTGGTGTTGATAACGGGAAAAGACCTGGAACACGTCTGGGAACAGAACGACTGTCGTTCTAAAGAGATACGGGAGATTACCATCCAGTTTTCTTCCGATCTTTTCTTCAAGAGCTTTATCAATAAGAATCAATTCGACTCTATCCGCCGGATGTTGGATAAGGCACAAAAAGGACTTTGTTTTCCCATGTCTGCCATACTGAAAATTTATCCGTTGCTGGATACACTTGCTTCCGAGAAACAGGGGTTCTATGCAGTCATCAAGTTTATGACGATACTGTATGAGCTTTCTCTCTTTGAAGAAGAAGCCCGTACATTGTCCAGTTCGTCTTTTGCCAAGATAGATATTCATTCGGACAGCCGCCGTGTGCAAAAAGTGCAGGAATATATCAATGAACATTATCAGGAGGAAATACGTCTGGGACAATTGGCTGATATGGTGGGAATGACGGATGTGTCGTTCAGCCGGTTCTTCAAACTGCGTACCGGAAAGAATTTATCTGATTATATCATTGATATTCGTTTGGGTTTTGCTTCCCGGTTGCTGGTAGATTCTACCATGTCTATTGCCGAGATTTGTTATGAGTGCGGTTTCAATAACCTTTCCAATTTCAACCGTATCTTTAAAAAGAAAAAGAGTTGTTCGCCCAAAGAGTTTCGTGAGAACTACCGGAAGAAAAAGAAATTAATTTAGTGATTGGCGAGGGGATAGAGACCGGTTGACGCTAGTCCCCCTCCGGACTCCGTTTTTTCTGCAAAGGAAGCCTCTGAAGATGCTCTGGACGAGGGCTTGTGCCAGCGGCTTGTCACAGTTGTGCCACTACGTTGTCACTGTTGTGCCATTGCGATGGCACAGTTGTGCCAGCGGGTTGGCATTGCCTGTCATAAGCAGGAAAGGAAATAAAGATAGCAATGAAAGGAAATTCCATGTAGAAGCAATGAGATTGCAATGCTTATTTCAATAGATTGTATTTTCTTCGTATTATCATCGTAACATTTACGCTCTACCTTTGCCGATGTAATTTAAACGTAGAGTAAAGTTCGATGAAAAAGCCATTTCTATTAAGATTCTCTGTTGCAGTCTTCTTCAGTATCGTATGTGTACTTTCCGCATTGGCTGCTAATATAAAGGTGAAAGGAGCTGTGAAAGACAAACTTTCCAAAGAACCTCTGATCGGAGCTACTATCCGGCTGATAGGCACTCAAGCCGGAGCCGTTACCGATATGGATGGTAATTTCGAGTTGAATGTTGCCGGTGTTTTGGAAGGTATGTATGACGTCGAGATCAAATATGTAGGCTACAAGACAGAAGTGCGCCGTAAAGTACGTGTGGAAAATGGAAAGCTGGTGATTTTGAATCTGGAACTGGAAACAGATGCACAAGAACTTTCCGACGTGGTGGTAGTAGCCAAAAAGAACCGGGAAAATGAGAATATGCTGTTGCTCGAACAGCAGAAAGCAGTGATTGCCGTGCAATCCGTCGGCGTCAGGGAACTCTCCCGCAAGGGTGTTTCGGATGCAGAAGGTGCCGTGACTAAAGTTGCCGGAGTATCTAAACAAGACGGGGTGAAGAATGTCTTTGTCCGTGGATTGGGAGACCGTTACAATGCAACTACGTTCAATGGATTCGCTCTTCCTTCCGAAGATCCGGAATATAAGAATATCTCTCTTGATTTTTTCGGTACGGATATAATCCAGTCTGTAGGCGTAAATAAAGCATTCAACGCAGGAGGCAGCAGTGATGTTGGAGGGGCAACCATAGATATTGTATCCAAAGAACTGATAGGTAGCGGTCATCTGGGATTCGGCATTTCCGGTGGCTTGAACACACAGACTGTAGCGGCCGATTTTCTGAAACAGGATGGAGTGAACTTTATAGGCTTTGCCAATCGTACCGAACCTGTGGATGAAAACTCATGGAACTTCAAAAATAAGTTAGACCCTTCCGGTCAACATCTCCAGATCAACCGGAGTTATAGCATTTCCGGTGGCAAACGATTCTATGTCGGCGAAGACAAAAATCCGCTTTCTTTCTTCCTGACTGCCGGACATACGACGGACTATCAGTATACGGATGAAATCATACGTAATACAACTACCAGCGGTACGATATACAAAGATATGAATGGCAAGAAGTATACGGAGAATATCAGTCAGCTGGCACTTGCCAATGTTGATTTCGATATGCAGAACCGTCATCATATCAGTTATAATTTTATGATGATTCATGCTAATACTCAATCAGTGGGCGATTACAATGGTAAGAACTCTATTTTTAGTGACGACTATGAAAACCTCGGATTCACCCGTCGTCAACAGGCGAATGACAATATGTTGATCGTTAATCAGCTGATGACTAACTGGGGATTAACCAAATCGTTAAGTCTGGATGCAGGTGCTTCCTATAACATGGTGAAAGGTTATGAACCGGACCGTCGTATCAACAACCTGACCAAAGCCGAAAATGGATATACATTGCTTAGAGGAAACTCGCAACAGCGCTATTTCTCAACTTTAGACGAAAACGATCTGAATGTAAAAGCAGGCTTGGTCTATCGTCTGAAAGATGATATGGAAGAGATATCAAATGTCCGTTTCGGATATGCAGGCAGATTCGTTGATGATAACTTCAAAGCTACGGAGTATAACCTGACGGTAGGGCATGTTTCTACCATTCCTTCTTTGGATGGCTTCTCGCTTGACGATTATTATAATCAGGAAAACTTTTCTTCCGACTGGTTTAAGATACAGAAGAATATAGATGAATATACAGTAAAAAAGAATATTCATTCCGCTTATGCCGAAGCTACCTACCAGTTTACTTCCCGTTGGATTGTGAATCTGGGATTGAAATATGACAAGGTGGATATTGAAGTGGATTATAATGTAAATCGTGGAGGCTCTAAAGGAAACAATACCATTCAGAAAGATTATTTCCTGCCCAGCTTGAATCTCAAATACAATCTGAATGAGAAAAATTCGCTTCGTCTGGGAGCCAGCAAAACGTATACGCTGCCGCAGGCAAAGGAAATATCTCCTTACCGTTATGTCGGTGTGAACTTCAACAGCCAGGGTAACCCCAATCTGAAACCTTCGGATAATTATAACCTTGATCTGAAATGGGACTTTAATCCCACTCCGACCGAATTGATTTCTCTTACGGCTTTTTATAAACTTATCAAGAATCCAATATCCCGCATAGAAGTGGCAAGTGCCGGAGGTTATCTTTCTTATGAGAATATAGCAGACAAAGCAACCGTAGCCGGAGTAGAAGTGGAAATACGTAAGAATCTGTTTGTCCGTCCGGTGGGTAATGCCGCAAATGGAATAAATAAACTCTCTTTAGGATTGAACGGCTCTTATATCTATACGAATGCAAAAATGCCTTTGGCAACCGTCACTACCGGTTCGCAACTGGAAGGAGCTGCACCGTGGATTGTCAATTTCGATCTCTCACATAACTTCACGAAGGGTAAGCGTAGCTTTGTCAATACATTGGTACTTAATTATGTGAGTGATAAGATATATACCATTGGTACACAAGGTTATCAGGATATGATGGAGCAGGGAATCCTGACACTGGATTTTGTGTCTCAAGCTAAACTCAATAAACATCTCTCACTCAACCTGAAAGCTCGTAATCTGCTGAATCCCTCGTATAAGTTAAGTCGCAAAGCGAACGAAAACGGGGAGAAAGTGATACTGAATGATTATAAGAAAGGAATAAATATAAGCCTGGGTGTGTCGTGTACATTCTAAGCCGGGTGATGAAATAAGATTATTAACTAATAATGAAAGCAAAATGAAAAGATTGTTTGTGAACTTTATGACATTTGCCGTTATGGCAACAGCACTTACATTGACTGCATGTAGCAGTGATAGTGACGGAGACGGCGATGGTAACGGAAATGGTGGAAACAATGGCGGAACAGGTAGCTCTATCGTTGTGGGTGAAAATATCCTGTCCGGAACGCTGACCGGAGAGCAAACGTTGGAAGCTAAGGAATATATTCTGAACGGAACAGTCGTGATTGAAGACGGAGGACGTCTGAATATCCCTGCCGGAACAACGATTAAAGCTCGTGAAGGTTTCAGCAGTTATCTGCTGGTAGCACAGGGTGGTAAACTTTATGCTGACGGTACCGCTGCCAAGCCAATCGTTTTCACGGCCAACTCAACAAGTCCTACATCGGGTTATTGGGGAGGAGTCATTATCAACGGTAAAGCTCCGATCTCCGGTTCGAATGCAAATAAGAGTGATACTGGCTTGACGGAAATCGACAATAACTATAAATATGGTGGTAGTGTCGATAATGATAATTCCGGTTCATTGACTTATGTGAAAATCTGCTATGCCGGTGCCCGCTCTACAGCAGATATCGAACACAACGGATTGACGCTGAACGGTGTTGGAAACGGTACCAGGATTGAGAATATCTATATTCTTGAAAGTGCGGATGATGCCATCGAATTCTTTGGCGGTACAGTGAATGTAACGAACCTGTTGGCTGTAAACCCGGATGATGATATGTTCGACTTTACTCAAGGATATTCCGGTACATTGAAGAACTGCTATGGTGTTTGGGAAAGCGGTTATACCAGTACAGAAGCAGATCCGCGCGGTATTGAAGCAGACGGTAACCTGGACGGTATCTATCCCGATCATCTGCGTCAATCGGACTTTACGGTTGAGAACATGACGATTGTAAATAATGCTGCAAATACAACGGACAATGTAGACCGTATGCAGGATGTGATAAAAATTCGTCGTAAGGCAAAAGCTACTATTACGAATGCTCTCGTTAAAGGTTCAGGTGGTACAATTGATCTGATTGATATGAATGACGGGAAAGACGACGGAAATGCGGCGTCCACTATCAGCATAACGAATACCCTGCAATATAGAACCAAATTGAATGGTACATTGAATACATTTACCGAGCCAACTACTAACACAGGTGCAGATGCATCCCTGTTCACTTGGACCGGATATAATTTCTCCTCATTATAATTAAGATATAGATTAGCGAGGTTTATTTTTTTTAATAGGAGGTATGGGAGAATTTGTAACAAACAGATTCTCCCATATTCGATTTGTTTGTTTTCGTAATCTTTTTTTTGGTTTTTTATTTGCTCCTTTATGGTATGAATGATTGCCTTTTTCGTATATTTGTCAACCTATTATCTTACAATGATACAAAATATGCAAACAGACAACGAGCGATACAAAAAGATGGCTTCTCTTGCACAGATTGGCTGGTGGGAAGCGGATTTAACAGCAGGATATTATTTATGTTCCGATTATCTTTGTGATCTTTTGGGGTTGGATGGTAATACTATCTCTGCTTCGGATTTTTTGAATCTGATACGTGAGGATTACCGCAAACAGATTGCCAGGGAATTCCAGGCAAATACTTCTATCCATAAGGACTTTTACGAACAAACTTTCCCTATTCATTCAAAATATGGCGAGGTCTGGTTACATACCCGTCTGGCTTTTCGTGAGAAAGGTACAGGAGCTAATGGAGGTGATAAGTCCTTCGGAGTAATCCAGTGTGTTGAGGCTCCTATGGAAGAAGATCAAAGGGATGCATTGAGACGTGTGAATGACTTGCTTCGTCGTCAGAATTTTGTTTCACAGTCGCTGCTTCGTTTTCTCCGTGATGAAGAGGTTGATTCCTGTATAGCAGATATTTTAAAGGAAATTCTAAATCTATATAATAGAGAAGGCCGTGTTTATATTTTTGAATATGATGAATGTCATACTCATCATAGTTGTACTTATGAGGTGGTTTCTGAAGGAGTATCAGCGGAGAAAGAGACTCTTCAAAATATACCTATCAGTCAATCGAAATGGTGGAGTGAACAGATATTAGCTGGTAAACCTATTGTTCTGGATACCTTGGAACAGCTTCCTGAAGAAGCAGCCGATGAGTATCAGATACTTGCTGTCCAAGGAATTCGATCTTTGATGGTTACTCCTTTGATGGCAGGTGACTATGTTTGGGGATATATGGGTATTGATTTGGTGAAAAATTACCATGACTGGACTAATGAGGATTTTCAATGGTTCTCTTCATTGGGAAATATTATAAGCATTTGTATTGAGTTGCGTAAGGCTAAAGACAAGGTAGCTCGTGAACAGACTTTCCTGAATAACCTGTTTCATTTTATGCCGATGGGATATATACGTATGTCCATTATCCGTGACGAGAATAATGAACCTTGTGATTATCGGGTGACGGACGCGAATGAGGTCAGTTCAACCTTCTTTGGTCATCCTTTAGAATCCTACATTGGTTCATTGGCATCTGAAAAGCATTCTGATTATCTCCAAAAAGTTGATTTCCTGAAAGAAATTTTGGGGAGTAACTCTTATAGGGAGAAAGATGAGTATTTTGCTAGGACGGAACGATATACGCATTGGGTTATTTATTCTCCCGGAAAGGATGAAATAGTCGGTTTGTTCCTTGATTCTACGGGATCGGTGCAGGCTAACCGGGCATTGGACCGTAGCGAAAAGCTCTTTAAGAATATCTTTGCTAATATTCCGGCAGGGGTAGAAATCTACGATAAGGACGGCTATTTGATGGATCTGAATAATAAAGATCTGGAGATATTCGGTGTAGTGAATAAATCAGATGTGATAGGGATTAATTTTTTTGAGAATCCGAATGTTCCGCAGAGCATTCGTGATCGTGTGCGAAATGAAGATTTGGTGGACTTCAGGCTTAATTATTCTTTTGAACAAATAGGAGGATATTATAAAACAAGCCGTTCTAATGTAATAGAACTATATTCAAAGGTTAGTAAGTTGTATGATAATGAGGGCAACTTCAGCGGATATATTTTAATAAGCATTGACAATACGGAACGAATTGATGCAATGAATCGTATCCGTGATTTTGAGAATTTCTTCCTGATGATATCCGACTATGCCAAGGTAGGTTATGCTAAACTGAATCTTTTGAACCGGAAAGGATATGCCATTAAACAGTGGTATAAGAATTTGGGTGAGGAAGAAGATATTCCTTTGAGCGAGGTTGTGGGAGTTTATGGCAAAATGCATCCGGAAGACCGTAAACGTTTCTTTGATTTCTATGACGAAGTCAAGAAGGGAAAAAGGAGGCATTTTCAAGGAGAAGTGCGTATTCGTCGTCCCGGAACAAAGAATGAATGGAATTGGGTGAATAGTAATGTAATGGTCACTAACTATAAACCGGAAGAAAACGAAATAGAAATCATTGGTATCAATTATGACATCACAGAACTGAAAGAGACCGAAGCCGAACTGATTCAGGCACGCGATAAAGCGGAGATGATGGATCGTTTGAAAAGTGCTTTCCTTGCAAACATGAGTCATGAAATCCGTACGCCGTTGAATGCTATTGTTGGTTTCTCCGATTTGTTGGTGGAAACTGAAGACGTGGCAGAACGTCAGGAGTATATTAAGATTGTACGTGAGAATAATGATCTATTACTGCAACTTATTTCGGATATACTCGACCTCTCGAAGATTGAGGCTGGTACGTTTGAATTTACTAATGGAGATGTAGATGTAAATCTGTTGTGTGAGGATATTGTCCGCTCGATGCGTATGAAAGCGAAAGAAGACGTGGAACTGGTGCTCGATAATCCTCTTCCGGTCTGTCATGTCATTAGTGATCGCAATCGCATACATCAGGTGATCTCTAACTTTGTTAATAATGCAATGAAGTTTACCTCCGAAGGGAGTATTCATGTCGGATATGAACTAAAAGAAGGAGAGTTGGAGTTTTATGTCAAAGATACAGGAATCGGTATTGAGAAAGAGCAGTTACCGCATATTTTTGAACGTTTTGTAAAGCTTAATTCTTTTGTGCACGGTACAGGATTGGGACTTTCTATCTGTCAAAGTATCGTAGAACAACTGGGTGGACGTATTGGCGTTGACTCTGAAAAAGGAAAAGGATCACGGTTCTGGTTTACTATTCCCGGAGTAATTGTGACGGAAGAGATGAGTTGTGCCCAGTAAAGGGGCAATTTAATATATAAAAGAAACGGTCTTGGTTTTTATGTCGATTGATGCTGACATGAAACCAAGACCGTTTCTTATGTTATAGAGGTAGTTCGTTTATATTCCGAACGACAATTTATCGATAGACTGATATACGATGCTTGCGATGCCCAGTCCGATGATACCCAGTGTGCAGAGTGCTAGTCCCCATTTCGTGCAGCGGTCGCTGCGGAAAGTAGGAATCGGGCTATCGGAAGGAGTGATATACATTGCTTTTACAATCAACAAATAATAGTATAATGAAATCACTGTATTTATCAATGCAATGAATACCAGCAAGTGGAAACCTGCATCGAAAGCAGCCATGAAGATAAAGAACTTCGAGAAGAATCCGGCAAACGGAGGGATACCTGCCAATGAGAACAGAGACAGAGTCATCAGGAAAGCAATTTTGGGATTCGTTTTATAAAGTCCTGCGTAATCTTCGAGCGTGAATTTCTGACTGCGTAATGCCACGATAGTAATCACGGCAAATACTCCGAGGTTGGCAGCAGCGTACACTAATACGTAATATACCAAAGCTGTCATGCCTTGTGCCGTACCTCCGATAACGCCCAACATAATGTATCCCGCTTGTGAAATACTGGAGAACGCCATCAAACGTTTCAGGTTCTGCTGACGGACAGCAAATATATTGGCAATCGTGATAGAAGCGATGGTTACCCAATAAAGTACTTCCTGCCAGTCATTAATCATTGGAGCGAATACTTTGATAAGTACAGCCAATAAAACAAATGCAGCCGATCCTTTGGATATAACGCTCAAATAAGCGGTAACTGCACTCGGAGCACCTTCGTAAACGTCTGCTGTCCATAAGTGGAACGGAACCAATGATAATTTGAATGCCATTCCTGCAAAGAAGAATACAAATGCCATGATCTGCAACGGATTTCCGTCAATATGGGCAGGAAGGTCATCGAAATAAAGAGTACCGGCAGAACCGTAGATCATTGACAGGCCGAACAACAGTAATGCACTGGAGAAAAGAGCTGTCAGAATGTATTTGGCTCCTGCTTCGGCAGAGTTATGACGGTATTTGTCAAAGGCAATCAGCGCTGCCATCGGGATAGAAGCAGTTTCCAGTCCGATGAAGAACATCAGGAAGTGTCCGGCAGAAATCATGAGGTACATACCAAACAAGGTAGAGAGTGTTAGTACATAGAATTCTCCTTGCTTGAATGAAGTATCTTCTCTTTTCATCCATTCGTGTGCCATCAGGAAAACAATCAGTGTGCCGACGTTCAGGATGGATTTAACCACTGTGTGCATCGGTACATAATGATACATACCGCCGAATGCATCGGCAGCAGTCCCCGGAATTAAGTTGATAGCTGTATGGATAGCCATCAGAATAACGGGTAACATTGTGTTCAGGCGTGCTTTCCCACCATTTTTGTGTGCATCCGGACTCATGAAGAGGTCAGCTAGAAATAGCAGCACCAGGACAGCTATGAGCGACAGCTCTTCTCGCATATATAGAAATTGTGAATAATCCATATTTACAAATTAATAATTAAAGATTAAAAATTAAAGGTTATGGAATCAGTTGTGAGACTACGGGGAGTACACTTTCACCAATCATGTGGCTAACCCAGAAAGGAGCCATACCTAGTCCGGCTACACAAACGATGAGGCAGATAACGGCTACACGTTCGTCCCAAGTCGCATCAGTCAGTTCGAGATGATGCTTGTTGGTACAGGTTCCGTATAGAATTTTACCTACCAGACGCAGAATGTAGACTGCAGTAATCACAATCGAAGAACAAGCGATGATAGTCAGTACACGGTGAAATTGGTCGTTGTTCTGGAAAGAGCCGACGAAAATAGTCATTTCAGCAATAAAACCACTTAATCCCGGCAGACCGAGGTTGGCAAGACCGGCAATTACATAACATACGCTAAGGAACGGCATAATTTTCATTAAGCCGGCAAGCTCGCGAACGTCACGTGTGTGTGTACGTCCATAAATCATACCGATAAGAGCAAAGAACAAGGCTGTCATCAATCCGTGTGAAAGCATCTGAAGGATAGCTCCTGTTGCTGCTGTCTGATTCAGCATCAGAATAGCGAAAAGAACCAGTCCGCAGTGAGATACGGATGAATACGCATTGATATATTTCAAGTCGGTCTGTACGCAAGCGGAGAATGCACCGTAAACTACAGAGATACCTGTCAATATCAGGAAGATCCATGAAAGTTCGTTAGCAGCTTCCGGCATCAGATACATGGCGATACGGAAACATCCGTAACCTCCCAGTTTCATCAATACTCCGGCATGGAGCATAGATACGGCAGTCGGGGCGGAAGCGTGACCGTCAGGACTCCATGTGTGGAACGGGAAAAGGGCACCTAATACACCGAAACCAAGGAAAGTCAGCGGGAACCAGATGCATTGCTGTGCAAAAGGTATGTTGTGCAACTGTGCGATTTCAAGAAGATTCATGGTCGTTGCTCCCGAACCGAAATAGATTCCGAGAATACCGATCAGCAGGAAGGCAGAACCACCCATCAACATGAGGGTCAGCTTCATGGCTGCATATTCTTTACGTCCCGATCCCCATACACCAATCAACAGGTACATCGGTATCAATGCGATTTCGTAGAACATGAACATGGTGAATAAATCAACGGATATAAAGAATCCGAATACTCCCATAGACAATAGGGTGAACCAGAGGAAATATTCTTTTGTCAGCGGTTGCAGACGCCAGGAAGCAAATGTACCGGTGAACACAATGACAGCGGACAATAACAACATGGCTACCGAAATTCCGTCAACACCTACTGAATAGGATATGTGAAGCGGGGCATACCAAAGCGTATCTGCACGGAAAAGCATTTCTGCCGTGTTTCCGGCACTACGCTCTCCCAGATACAGGAATGTAAGTACGACGGAGGCAATCAGAAGTGCCGATGCGCCAGTAACCATAACCCCCCGGATGGCTTTGATTCCTCGTGCTGCCCAGAGTCCGGCCAGCATCAATAAGGGGATAAGTACGAATATTGATAAGAAATTCATATCGTTCTGTGCTTTATAAAATTAATAGTAGGATAAGTGCCAGTGCACCGCAAAGGAACACGTACGCATATTGTTGTACCTGACCGCTCTGCAAACCACGGATCTCGTCGCTTGTGGTGTTGGTTGCCCATGCCAGGAAATCAAAGAATCCATCCACTACATGACGGTCGAACCATGCGATAGGAGTAGAGATGCAGCGGAAGATAATCTTATGCGTGATAAACTGGTATATATCGTCAATATAGAAGCGGTTATAAGCAGCCTTGTGCAGACCTTTGAACTGTTTTTCCAATGAATCGGCAACTGGTTGTTTGGCATTCTTGTACATCCATGTAGCGATTGCAATCGAAATAATTGCAATGACAACACTCGTAATAGCCACCGACGGATCGAGATGGATAGAATAAGATTCACCATTCGAACTGATGAAGTGTCCGAAAGGAATAAATCCGGCTCCACAAGTTACTACTGCCAGAAACATTAACGGGAAAGTCATAGCCAGCGGACTTTCATGTGGGCGGCAAGGTGCCGCTTCCAAGTTTCCCTTCGGCGTGTTATGTTCCGAATGGGAACCTGCCCGGAGCGGCTCGCTCCCCCAGAAAATACCGTAGTACAAACGGAACATATAGAAAGCAGTCATCGCAGCAATTACTGTCATTACCCATCCCATTACAGGGCTATATTGGAAGCAAGCAGCCAGAATTTCATCTTTCGAGAAGAAACCCGAGAATGGAGGAATACCGGCAATAGCAAGACAAGCAATCAGGAATGTCCAGTGAGTGATCGGCATATATTTGCGTAAACCTCCCATCGCGGACATTTCGTTAGAATGTACAGCATGAATGATACTACCTGCACCGAGGAAGAGCAATGCCTTAAACATAGCATGTGTGAAGAGGTGGAACATGGAAGCCATGTAGCCTAAGCCTCCTTCGTGAGGATCCATGGAAGTACAGACACCCAGAGCTACCATCATGAAACCAATCTGTGAAATGGTAGAGAAAGCCAGTACGCGTTTAATATCTGATTGTACGCAAGCCACACTTGCTGCATAGAATGCGGTGAATGCACCTACCCAGGCAACCATGTGAAGCGTATTCGGTGCATAGGCAATGAAAAGCGGGAACATACGTGCCACCAAATATACACCGGCAACGACCATTGTAGCCGCATGAATCAATGCACTGACCGGAGTAGGACCTTCCATTGCATCCGGCAACCAGATATGCAACGGGAACATGGCACTTTTACCGGCACCACCGACAAACATCAATCCGAGAGCTAATGGAAGCATAGAAGCTCCACCGCTTATCAAGGATACCGTGTCTGGGGTAAATCCGAATGTACCACCATAATATCCGTAAATCAGGATACCGATCAAGAAGCCCAAGTCGGCAAAGCGAGTGACAATAAACGCTTTCTTGGAAGCGGCAATCGCAGCAGGTTTTGTATAGTAGAAACCGATTAGCAGATAAGAGCTTACACCCACCAATTCCCAAAAAAGGTACATCTGGAAGATGTTGGTCGCAACGACCAATCCCAGCATAGACATCGTAAACAGGGATAAGAAAGCATAATAACGTTGAAAACCTACCTCACCTTTCATGTAACTGAAAGAGTAGATATGTACCATCAGTGACACGGTAGAGATAACAATCAACATCATTACTGATATAGGATCGAGCAGGATGCCCAAATCAAAGTGTAAGGTCTCTGTAAAAGGAAGCCACGTGAAGTTGTAAGGTATCAGTGTGGCGAATGTTCCGTCTTCCAGTCGTGGAGCCGAGAAGTATTGGATAGCTGTAACGTAGGATAGTATCGCTACTGCTCCCAGTATCAGCGTACCAATTGTGCCCGCTGTCCGGTGGGACATCCATTTACCTCCGATTCCCAGTATGAGAAAGGAGAAGAAAGGAAGAAGGAGTATTAGAATTGTTAGTTCCATACAGTTTTATTTTTATTACTTGATTTATTATTATTTGTTCTTGGTGAGAAACAAATCACCACTTCAGCTCGTCCAAGTTGCGCACCTGGATGCTTCGGAGATTACGATAAATGTTAATCATGATGGCAATGGCTACTGCAGTTTCCGCAGCCGAGATGGCGATGGAAAAGAGTGCAAAGAAATAGCCTTCCATTCCCTCTGGAAAGAGAAAACGGTTGAACACGGCAAAGTTGATGTCCGTGGCATTCAGCATTAACTCTACAGAAATCAGGATAGCCAGTGTGTTCCGGCGGGTAAAGAATCCATAGATTCCTGCAAACATCATGATGGTAGAAACTACCAGATAATATTCCATGTGTATCATATACTTAATACTTAATAGTTAATACTTGATTTTCTATCTCTTACGTGCAATTATGATACCACCGATGATACAAGCCAGCAACAGGATACTAACAGCTTCGAAAGGTAATATATAACCGTATTTGTCGCTACTAAGCAAAGCGTTCCCGATAGCATGAATGTCAATCTCCTGCGGGGCAAGATTAGCCGTCTGCATGAAATTATGCTTCAATGTGATGGTCAGGATAATTGCTAAACCGGCAATCATGGTAATGAGCCCGGCCAGGAGCTTACTTCGTTTCACTTTCTCGGCGCGATCACCTTCTCCGCTGGTCAACAGGATGGAGAATACATAAAGAACGACGATACCACCGGCATAAACCATTATCTGAACAGAGCCCAGGAAGGTGTAACCCAGCAAAAAATAGATGCCGGCCGTGCCGAAGAGCACGAAGAGCAGGTAGGTAGCCGAGCGTACGATACGTTGGGTAGTCACCGTCATGATGGACATAGCAATAATAAATGCTGCCAAAAAGTAGAATACTACTGTTTCAAGTGTTGATCCCATATCTAAACTTCTTTTTTCTTTTCTATTACTTTACTACCGTCGTGATTCAGTTTCAGGACGAGTTTCGTCCGGTCGAATACTGCATGTTCGAAGTTCTGGTCGAACGTAATCGCATCATGCGGACAAGCATTGACACAGAGTTGGCAGAACATACAGGCACCCAAGTCATATTCATAGGTTGCCAGGATTTTCTTTTTCTTGCCATCTTCTGTTTCGACGGTTTCGCTGATCACTTTGATTGTATCGTTCGGACAAGCCGTCTGGCACAATCCACAGGCTATACAGCGATGTTCATTATTCTCATTGTGGGGCATATTCAGCGTACCACGGAAACGGTCGAACATTTTCAGCTCTTTCCGGTTTTCGGGATATTGCTCGGTCACTTTCTTACGGAAGTATACCTTGATGCTGGTTTTCATACCCGTTGCCAGTGTGCTGATGCCGTGCACCAGACCACCTAAGTACGTATATTTTTTATCTTTATATTCCATAATTTTCATTTATCAAAAGTGGAAGCCGAAAGCTACGCAGCATGCCATTAATAATAGGTTTACCATAGAAATTGGAACCAGATATTTCCATTCCAGATTCAGAATCTGGTCGATACGTAAACGTGGGAACGTCCATTTGATCCACATCAGAAGGAACACCACGAAGAATGCTTTAGCGAAGAACCAGATAAAGCCCGGAATATAATCCATTACAGCGTTGAATCCATCCAGCCCGACGATGTGTAACGGCATCCATCCTCCCAGGAAGATAGTGGCGGCAACACTGGCCACGATAAACAGATTCAGGTATTCTGCCAGATAGAAGAAACCGAAACCCATACCGGAGTATTCTGTGTGGTATCCGGCAGTCAGCTCACTTTCCGCTTCGGGAAGGTCGAACGGGCCACGGTTACATTCTGCATTTCCGGCAATCAGGTAAATGATAAAAGCAATGACTGCAGGGATATGTCCCTTGAAGATGAACCAGCCGTCAGCCTGTCCTTCTACGATTTCAGAAAATTGCATGGTTCCCATCAGTACTACCATAGTCATGATACTCATACCAACAGAAAGTTCGTAACTGATAATCTGTGCACCGCTTCGCATGGCACCGATCAAAGAGAATTTGTTGTTACTACCCCAACCGGCCAGCAAGATGCCGACAACTCCAATGCTGGAAGCAGCCAACAGGAAGAACACGCCCACGTTAAAGTCGAGAATCGCTGCACCTTTATTAAAAGGAATACAAGCGAAAGTCAGGAATGAGGCGATAATCACCATGAATGGAGCGAGATTGTAAAGGAAATGGTCGGCACCCTTCGGCATGAAGATTTCTTTGGTCATCATTTTGAGTACGTCGCAGACCACTTGAATAGAACCCCATTTACCAACACGGTTCGGACCAAGACGACACTGGAAGAAACCGCAAACTTTACGCTCCATGTAGATCAATATGATAGCCAGGATGGCATATAGTGCTACGAGGCACACGCCGACAGCTACACATTCTATAAAGATGGCTAATCCCTCCGGCATAATGGAGAGTAGTAGCTCATGTATCCAGTTTGTTACTATACTAAAGTCGAACATATATTCTTAATAATTAAGTATTTTATCTATCAATATCCGGAACGACATAATCTATTGTTCCGCCAATAGCAATTAAATCGGCAATCTTTGCTCCCCGGCAGATGGTGTCGATTGCGGCAACAAGCGGTAATCCCGTAGCACGGTAGTGCAGGCGGTAAGGCATTTTGTCACCCTGGCTTTCAAGGAAGACACCAAATTCACCACGACTTCCTTCTACTGCAGCATAATAACTGCCTTCCGGAACACGGATAATAGGCTTCATCTTCTCCTGATAAGGTCCTTCGGGAATATTGTCTATTAATTGTTCGATGATGTTCAGACTTTCCATGATTTCATCCATACGCACCAGGTAACGGGCAAAGCAGTCACCTTCCGTATAAACAATTTCTTTGAAATCTACTTTGTCGTACACACCGTATGGCATTCGTTTACGTACGTCACACGCCCATCCTGAAGCACGGCCTGTACCTCCGGTACAACCGAAAGAGATGGCATCTTCACGGCTTAACACACCGACGCCTTTCATACGGCTTTGTGCGATGATGTTGCCCGTAAATATATCATGATATTCGTGGATGATTCCTCTCATATAAGGAATGAACTCTTTTACTCGTTTGACGAAGTTAGGATGAAGATCAGCCTGTACACCGCCAATTGTATTGTAGTTCATAATCAGACGTCCGCCACAAGTCTCTTCAAAGATGTCGAGAATCTTCTCACGGTCACGGAATCCATAGAAAAATGCCGTCAACGCTCCCAAGTCCATCGTCAGTGCAGAGTAGAACAACAAGTGAGAGTCGATACGTTGCAATTCATCCATAATAGTACGGATATACTTCACACGTTCGCTAACCTCAATACCCATAGCCTTTTCAATACACATACACAGTGCATGACGGTTCTGGTGTGCACCCAGATAGTCAAGACGATCTGTCAAGGCTAATGTTTGAGGGTAGGTAAGGCTTTCATTCATTTTCTCGATGCCCCGGTGGATATAACCGCAGTTCGCATCAATCTTACGAATGATTTCACCTTCCAGAGAAACACGGAAGCGCATTACACCATGAGTAGCAGGGTGTTGCGGACCGATGTTAACTACATATTCTTCTTCACCGAACAACTTCATCTCTTTATTTTTGATGGTTCCGTCCGGGTTCAGTTCTATTTCTTGAGTCGTATCAAACGTCTCTTCATTGGTCATACACAATGGGTTATCCTTTTCCGGATCATTATCTTTGCGCATTGGATAACCTATCCAATCGTTACGCAGATAAAGCCGGCGCATGTCAGGATGACCGATAAAAGTGATACCGTAATAATCGAAAACTTCACGTTCGTAGAAGTCGGCTATCTTCCAAATGTCGCTGACAGATGGAATTTCAGGTAGCTCGCGGTTGGTTGTCGCTGTTTTTAGTGCTATCCGTTCGCCTGTAATGGTAGATTCCAGATGGTAGACTACGCCTAAACCGCGGAGTTTTTCCGGAGCGTCTTTCTCATCGGCTACTCCCCAGTCCATACCGGTGAGGCTTTCGAGAAAGTCCATCTGTTTTTCATTTCGCAAGCGCAGCATCTCGTCGTGTAACGCTGCAGGAGCTATAAATTGTATTTCTTGCATAAATCCTTTAAATTACAGAATGTAGAATCATTCTTCATTTTTTAAATAATCCGGTTTCTTCTCTTTTCTGTTTACTCCACCAAAGAACTTTTCTATTTTCACTTTGCGTTGCAATTGCATCATGCCATAATAGAAAGCTTCAGGACGTGGCGGGCATCCGGGAATATATACATCTACCGGAAGAATCTTGTCCACTCCGTTTACCACATGATAGGACTTTTTGAAAGGACCTCCGCTGACAGCGCATCCGCCTACGGCAACCACATACTTCGGATCGGGCATCTGGTCATAGAGTCGTTTCAGTACCGGAGCCATTTTATTGGTGATTGTTCCGCATACCATAATCATATCAGCCTGGCGCGGACTGGCACGTGCTACTTCAAACCCAAAGCGGGCCATGTCATAACGCGCGGCACCCAGTGCCATAAATTCGATACCGCAGCAACTGGTTGCAAAGGTAAGCGGCCACAGTGAGTTACTGCGTCCCCAGTTGATAAAGTCGTCAAGAACTCCGAGAGCAACGTTTGCTCCTCCTGCATTAAGTTCCTTGACCAACTTTTCCAATGATTCATTGTCGATAAACTCATCATACGGAATAGATTTTATTTTTGGCTTTTTGGTTATTTCCATTCCAAAGCTCCTTTCCTCCAGGCATAAGCAAGACCCAGAACTAAAATGATAAAGAAGAAGAGAACACTAATAAGTCCCTGTGGTCCCATGTCGTGCATAACTACTGCCCATGGGAACAGTAAAGCAGTTTCGACATCGAACATAAGAAATAGGATGGCAAACAGGTAGTAGCCTACGCGAAACTGCATCCATGATTTACCACGTGTCGGTATACCACATTCATAAGCCTCAAACTTTTGCAGATTGTATGAACGGGGAGAAATAGCACGCGAAAGAGCTACTACTACACCGACAAAAGCAAGCGCTGTCAGTAGAACAACAACTAAAAATGTAAAATTCATAATTCAATAGCTGTTTAGATTGAATATTATATAGAAATAAACAATTAGTCTATTCGCCCTATGGAGAATAAAACCAACTGTAATAAATGACGAGTAAAAGAGTCTACTGTACTGTAGGCTAAATGACTATCTTTCTTAACCCATATATATAATAGGAGATAGGATCATAATAGCACGTTGGGGGATGAGAAGATGAAGAGTGATACGGTCTTTGAGAATTGTGATGTTCTCCGGAAAAAGCAACTGGCAACAGTACGCTTTTATTTGCCGGGACATGTGTGACGTCCGTATGACTCATATCACAAGATTGGGTAGCGTAAAGGTTGTAAAGACGTTCTAAAGCATTTTGTATCGGACGATCTTGCGACACATAGCATTTCTCCTGCCGATAAGTCGGGGAGGAAACTTTGCACATATCTTCCATTGCTCCGTTAGTTGCACAATGGATGAGCAAAGCCAATACTAAAAGTAGTCCGAATTTTAAGCTTTGTTTCATCTTTCTCCTTTAACGGCTGCAAATATAGAACTAATATTTATACTTTTTGCAAAGTCCGAGTGGCAAAAAAGCTTTTTTTAACTCCGCTTCTTTGCGATTCGTTTTTGGGTCGGTACGGTTTCATGAAAAATTATTTTTGAATGAGACAAATCTTTCTCTTGTATTTGTTAAAAGATGCAATAAAAAGAACGATTTACTTCCTTTTTTACGAATTACACAAATAAAATACATTTTTTTGCAGACTAAGAAAGAATACATGATTATGAAACGCACACTTTGGTTTATATTTTTCCTTCTAAACTCTTTGTTTTACCTCTATGCAGATAGTGAGAATGATTCTTTGTTGAAGGTGTTGGACAAAGTGATTTCTGAACGTTTGATATATACCCAGAAGAAAGAAGCTACCATAAAAGAATTAAAGAAAAAGAAGGTTGGCCTTAATTCGTTGGAGGATATATATAATTTAAATAAAGAGATTATTCATCAATATGAGACTTTTGTCTGTGACTCGGCAGAACAATACATTCATGAGAATATTGATATAGCAAAAACAATCGGTAATAAAGAATATCTTTTGGAAGAGCAGCTCCGGTTGGCTTTTGTCTATTCTTTATCCGGTTTGTTTATTCAAGCAAATGATATTTTTAAGTCGATTAAGTGTGCGGATTTACCCGATCATTTGAAAGCATCATATTGTTGGAATCGTATACGTTATTATGAGAACCTTATAAAATATACGGATGATATTCGATTTTCCAATGAGTATATAACAGAGAAAGAAGCTTATCGGGATACTGTGATGGGCGTTTTGGTTGAAGAATCGGAAGAGTATAAAAAAGAAAAAGCTGTGAAACTTCAGGATAAGGGTAGTATAAAGGAAGCTCTTCAGATATTAACGAAGATATATAATAAGCAGGAACTGACATCTCATGGATATGCAATGATGGCTATGGGGCTCGCAAGAGTTTATCGTTTGATTGGAAATGATGCGTTGGAAGAAAAGTATTTGATTTTGGCTGCTATGACAGATATAAAATTGGCTGTAAAAGAGAATGAAGCATTGTTGACATTAGCTGTCAATTTATATCAAAAGGGAGATATAGATAGAGCTTATAATTATATAAAAGTGGCGTTGGATGATGCCATCTTTTATAATTCTCGTTTTAAGAATACAGTAATCGCTCGTATCCATCCGATTATTGAAAATACGTATTTAATCCGGTTGGAAAAACAAAAACAGAACCTTCGTTTCTATATATTTCTAACTAGCTTATTTGTAGTAACTCTTGCTATCACCTTATATTTTACATATAAACAAACAAAAGTTGTATCCCGAGCTAAGCGACATCTTAAAGCTATGAATGAAGAACTGGTTGGACTGAATAAGAATCTCGACGAAGCTAATCTGATTAAGGAAAAATATGTGGGGTATTTTATGAATCAATGTGCCGTTTATATTAATAAACTCGATGAGTATAGGAAAAATGTGAACAGGAAAATCAAGACTGGACAGATTGATGATTTATATAAATCATCTTCCCGTCCTTTTGAAAAGGAACTTGAAGAACTCTATCATAATTTTGATAAAGCATTTCTTAAATTATATCCTAATTTTGTGGAAGAGTTTAATTCTCTATTGAAACCAGAGGAACATTATAGTTTGGAAAAAGACCAACTGAATACAGAACTACGCATATTTGCATTAATACGATTAGGGATTATCGATGTCGGACAAATTGCTGTATTTTTGCATTATTCTGTGCAGACAATTTATAATTATAAGAGTAAAGTGAAGAGAATGTCCACTCTTGATAGTAATATCTTCGAGGAGGAGGTAAAAAAACTTGGTTCTTTGTCTCAAAAATGATTCTATTCGGTTTACCAAAACTATAAAATGAATATTGTTTAATGTGTTGATTACTAAATTTATATATCGATATTAATCTTTAAAATATTTACTTTCCTGCCTACTTCCATTAAGAAGTAGGCTTTTTTCATCTCTATATTTGCATCACAGGATTTTGATAACTGAATACTAATCTAAAGAAACACACAACTATGAATTTTTCTGAATTATATCTTATTTATTATCCCAAACTTGTTCGGTTCGCAAAAGAATTTGTGATGTTGGAGGAGGATGCTGAAAATATAACGCAAGATGTGTTTACAGACCTGTGGGAAAAAAGAGAGGCTATGGACCATATTGAAAATATGAATGCCTATCTTTTTAGACTTGTAAGGAACAAATGTCTGGATTATCTGAAGCATAAGGTTTTCGAGCAAAAATATGTTGAGAACATACGAATGGCTTTTGAAATAGAATTGAACCTAAAGTTTCAGTCTTTAGATCGTTTTGATGTATCAGCTATATCAGAAGAAAATGAAACGAAAAAACTTGTTCAGGCTGCTATCAACAGTTTACCTAAAAAATGTCGTGATATATTCTTGTTAAGCCGTATGGAAGGATTGAAATACAGGGAGATTTCTGAACGGTTGGGTATTTCTGTTAATACAGTAGAATGCCAGATGGGAATAGCACTAAAGAAACTGAGAATGAAACTCAATACCTATTTGGCTGCATAGTTTTTACTATTTAATAGATATTTTTTAGGGGTATTTCTTTATCTAATCGTTCTTTATAGAAAAAGCGAGGAATGGAGGATAATCTAAATAGATATTTTGCAGATGAATTTAATTCTGAAGAAAAAATAGAATTTTTGATGATGGTGGAAAATAACGAAGAACTGAAAGAAGAATTTATCGAAAAACAGAATTTACTGGCACTCATTGATTGGGTATCTTCAGAATACGAGAATAAGCAAGAGTATGTTCAACAAAAGCTTCGTGAGTTTATGTATAAAATGAATGAAACAAAAAATAAATAAGCAGAATCCCATGACTAGAATTTATATCATATTATTAGCAATTTTCTTTTGTAGTAATGTTCGTTCACAGCAAGCTTATTTTGTTGATGGATATCATGGCGGAATATATGGCCATTATCCAGTAAGCTGGAAAACACAGTTTATAGTAGATCAACTGTCTATGCATCCTGATTGGCGGATCTGTTTGGAGATAGAACCGGAAACATGGGATACAGTGCGTGTGCAGACTCCTGAAGCTTATCAGCGTTTTAAGAATGTGGTGGCAGGTAAGCAGGTCGAGTTTACAAATCCTGCTTATGCCCAACCTTATTGTTATAATATATCAGGTGAGAGTATTATTCGACAATTTCAATATGGTATAGCTAAAATAAATAAACATTTTCCAAAGGTAGATTTTGTTACTTATTCTGTGGAGGAGCCTTGTTTTACAAGTTGTCTACCACAGATTCTTAAACTATTTGGTTTTAAATATGCTGTGTTAAAATGCCCCAATACATGTTGGGGAGGATATACAGCAGCTTATGGTGGTGAGTTGGTTAATTGGATTGGATCTGACGGTACTTCTATTTTAACCGTTCCTCGATATGCTTGTGAAGAACTGGAACAGAAATCTACTTGGCAGACGACTGCTTGGGGAAATTCAGATACATATTTGAAAGCTTGCCGTGATGCAGGTATCAAACATCCGATTGGCATGTGCTTTCAGGATGCCGGGTGGAAAAATGGTCCGTGGATAGGAAGCGGGAAGAATACAAAAAACAGTTCTATATATATGAGATGGAGAGATTACATTAAGAATGTCTCTATTGGGAAAACGGATGATAATTGGTATTTCTCACAAGAAGATATGCATGTGAATCTTATGTGGGGAAGTCAGGTTTTACAAAAGATTGCACAAGAAGTGCGCGTTTCTGAAAATAAGATTGTGATGGCGGAAAAAATGTCTGTAATGGCTTATCTGATGAATGGCTATAGCTGTGCGCGGGCAGATGTGGATGAAGCATGGCGTACTTTAATGTTAGCGCAACATCATGATTCATGGATTGTTCCTTATAATAGATTGAACAAACAGGGAACGTGGGCAGATGCGATTAAAAGGTGGACAGATCAGACAAATGTAATTGCTGATAAAATTACTGAATTATCTATGCAGAGCTTTGATAAAGGCAATGGTGTTGTTGACAAACAGCAAAAATATATACGTGTCTACAATACACTGGGAAGTGAAAGGACTGAAATTGTGAATGTTTTACTTCCTTATGAGTTTGTAGATATGGATTGGGAAGTCTATGATTGGAGAAAGAAAAAGGTAGGTTGTTCTGTAGAAAGAGAAGGAAAACAAATAAGATTATTATTTGAAGCAAAAGTTCCTCCCTTCGGTTATTCTACATATTGCATCAAAAGAAAAGGCTTGGGTAAAAAGATAGTTTCAAGAAGTGTGAAAGTGAATGATAACGAATGGACAGTCGAGAATGATATGTATAAGATTATTTTTGACTTATCGAAGGGAGGGATTATTAAAAGCTTGGTAGCAAAAAAAGAAGGAAATAAAGAATTTGCTAAACAATCAGGTGAATATGCTTTAGGTGAATTGAGAGGATATTTTTACGAAGAGGATAAGTTTCATTCTTCTACAGAAACTCCTGCACGGATGATTATTTTGCAGGATAATGAATATGGGAAGAAAGTAAGGATAGAAGGTGAAATAGCTTCACATCCGTTTACGCAGACTGTGACTCTTCTTCAAGGAGATAAGTGTATTGATTTTAATCTGACTATTGATTGGAAAAAGAATGTAGGTATTGGAGAGTATAAAGAAAAGTCTTGGCGTAATAATCGCAGGGCATATTGTGACGATCGATTTAAGTTAAGTGTATTGTTTCCGGTAGATCTTTGTTCTCCTCGTATTTATAAAAACGCTCCGTTTGATGTATGTGAGAGCAAATTGGATAATACTTTTTTCAATACTTGGGATCAGATAAAACATAATATCATTCTTCACTGGGTAGACTTGGCGGAACAAGAAGGAGATTATGCATTGGCTTTATTGTCAGATCACACTACTTCTTATTCTCATGGACAGGATTACCCATTGGGACTGACTGTACAGTATTCTGGTCCTGGACTTTGGGGACCTGACTATAAAATTACAGGTCCACTGACTATAAAATATGCTATTATTCCTCATCGTGGAAAATGGGATAAAGCTTCAATAGCTACTAGTAGTGATCGCTGGAATGAGCCGTTACTATATTCTTATCACTCATCGGCAAAACTTGAATCCATGTCTTTTGTTGACTTGCAGGATACCGGATATCAAGTAAGTGCTGCTTATTTACAGGATGGAAAGATTGTGTTACGTCTATTTAATACTGAAGGAGATCAAACACAACGTAAAATTACTTTTGGCATGCCCTTATCCAGTGTAGAGGAAATAGATTTAAACGGAAACAGTATTGAAAGAAAGAAGATAGAGATACATACCGGAAAAACAGAAATGGTTATTTCTATGCCTCGTTTTGGTATCAAGACCTTTGTTCTTAAATAATTAAAACATATTCTATTAATAGTAAACTGATTTTTTATGTATAAAGCGACTGCTAATCTTTTAATTGCGTGCTCTTTCTTATGGATGATTGCTTGTTCATCACCAAATGCAGCTACAGCAGACTTGATTCCGACAGATTATGTAAATCCGTTTATTGGTGCCAGTACGAGTGTAGGTGCTGCTGGCGTTTATCATGGACTCGGTAAGACCTTTCCTGGAGCAACGACTCCTTATGGTATGGTGCAAGTGAGTCCGAATACAATAACGGGTGGTGATAATGGCTCTGGATATAGTGATGAACATAAAACAATTGAAGGATTTGCTTTTACTCAGATGAGTGGAGTGGGATGGTTTGGAGATTTGGGAAACTTTCTGGTGATGCCTACAACTGGTAAACTGCTTAAAGTGGCAGGTAAAGAGAATAATGATAGTATAGAGGGATATCGTTCTGCTTATAACAAAGTAACTGAAACTGCTAAAGCTGGATATTATTCAGTAGAACTGACCGATTATAAGATTAAGGTGGAGACTAGTGCGACCCCACATTGTGGAATACTACGTTTTACTTATCCTTCTAACAATCAATCCCGTATCCAAATAGACTTGGCGCGCAGAGTAGGAGGAACGTCTACCTCTCAGTATGTTAAAGTTATAGATGATTATACAATTCAAGGTTGGATGAAATGTACGCCTGATGGTGGTGGATGGGGTAATGGTGAAGGAAAAGCCGATTATACAGTTTATTATTATGCGCAATTTAGTAAACCTTTGATTGATTATGGTTTTTGGAGTGCCGATATTCCTGACCATTGGATTCGGAAACGTGATGAAGTGGTTAGTATTCCTTATTTGACACGTGTTTCTCAGGCTCCGGTAATAACGGGCAAAAAGGAATTGGAAGGTAAACATTTGGGCTTTTTTACGGAATTTCCGACAAAGGAAGGAGAAGACGTTGAAATGAAAGTTGGTATTTCCTTTGTTGATATGGAGGGGGCAGCTAATAACTTTAAACAGGAGATTGCCTCTAAAAACTTCGATCAGGTGAAAAAAGAAGCAAATGAGTTGTGGAATAAAGAACTTAGCCGCATACAAATATCTGGAGGTACAGACGATGAAAAAACGATCTTCTATACAGCTCTATATCATACAATGATTGATCCTCGTATTTATACAGATGTAGATGGACGTTATATAGGTGGTGATTATAAAGTACATACAAGTGATAGTACATTTACAAAACATACTATTTTTAGCGGATGGGATGTATTTCGCAGTCAGTTCCCTTTACAGACGATCATTAATCCGGGCTTGGTGAGTGATGAATTGAACTCTTTGATTTCCATGGCTGATCAAAGTGGACGTGAATATTATGAACGATGGGAATTTTTGAATTCTTACTCCGGTTGTATGCTGGGAAATCCTGCTTTATCTGTATTAGCGGATGCTTATGTGAAAGGAATTCGTACTTATGATGCGGGGAAAGCATATAAGTATGCTGTCAATACCTCTTGCCGTTTTGGTAATGATTCGTTAGGTTATACTCCAGGGGTGTTGAGCATCTCACATACATTGGAATATGCTTATGCTGACTGGTGTATATCTCAATTGGCCAAAGCTTTGGGAAAAGAAGATGATGCAAAACGTTTTTTTGAAAAAGGGCAGGCTTATCATAATATTTTTGATAAAGAGAAAGGATGGTTTCGACCTCGTAATGTAGATGGTACCTGGCAAGCGTGGCCGGAGAATGCACGTCTGATAGAATGGTATGGTTGTATAGAGGCAAATGCCTATCAACAAGGGTGGTTTGTTCCACACGATGTTTTAGGAATGGTAAATTTGATGGGAGGTAAAGAGAAAGTGATCGCAGATTTAGTAGACTTTTTTAATAAAACTCCTTCTAGTCTATTATGGAATGAATATTATAATCATGCGAATGAACCGGTACACTTTGTTCCTTTCTTGTTTAACCAGCTTGCTGTACCTTGGTATACGCAAAAGTGGACTCGTTATATCTGTGAGAAAGCCTATGCGAATGAAGTAGAAGGAATTGTTGGAAATGAGGATGTAGGGCAGATGTCAGCGTGGTATATTTTGGCTTCTTCTGGTCTTCATCCTTCTTGCCCAGGCAATACACGAATGGAAATAACAAGTCCTGTTTTTGATAAGGTGGAATTCCGTCTTGATCCCAAATATTATTCTGGTACAAAGTTTACCGTAATTGCCCACAATAACAACATCGACAATTTGTATATACAGAAAGCCTTACTGAACGGTAGGGAATATCATAAATGCTATTTGGAGTTTGAAGATATTGCAGCAGGTGGTGTTTTGGAACTTTATATGGGCAATACACCAAATAAAAAGTGGGGTGAATAAATGGTGAGCGATTTGAAATACATAATGTTCAATATAGAATGACTTGAAAAGTTTGGATGATTTTAAGTTGTTCTATAAATAATATAAGATAATTTGTTAATTAAATTTTATTTACTATTATGAAAAGAAGACAAAGAGCGGATGCATTTAGTGCATTTCCTGGAATTGTAAAAATGATGTTGTTCTTGACTTTGCTGTTATGGAGTGGAATCCAAGCAAAGGCCTCTTCGGACAACATTTTGCAGCAAGCGGAAAAAACAATTTCTGGTTTAGTGACAGATGAAAGTGGCGAGCCCTTGATAGGGGTAACAGTGATGGTTAAAGGTACAAGAATAGGTACTACTACTAATCTTGACGGGGTATTTACATTAAAGATACCGACAAATGCAGGAACATTGCAATTTTCTTATATGGGAATGAAAACCATGGAATTGCCTATCGGTAATAAGTCGCAGTTTAAGGTAGCGATGGAATCAGATGCTGTATTGATTGATGATGTAGTGGTTATCGGGTATGGTACTCGTTCGAAAAAAGACATGTCGATTTCAGTTAGTTCTGTGAAGGGTGATGAACTGAACAACAGACCCTCGGCCTTTAACATTATGCAAAGTGTAGCAGGAAAGGTAGCCGGTGTACAAAACATTTCAATGTCTGGTAGACCAGGTGGATCATCATCCTTACGTGTTCGTGGTATGGGTTCCATCAATGCTGGAAAGGATCCGATTTATGTACTGGATGGTGTAATCGGAGTGGATCCGGATATAATAAATTCCGCTAACGTGGAATCCATTGATATTCTTAAAGATGCTGCTGCAACAGCCATGTACGGTGCACAGGGTTCAAATGGAGTTGTTCTTATAACTACCAAAAAAGGTAAAAAAGGGAAAGGTACAATCACTTATGATGGTAAGGTAGGGTTTGGTTTTATGAACCGTAAACTTGATATGCTGAACGCAGATGAGTATATGGAAGTTCAAAAACGTGCATATGCATATAGTGGGCAAACCATGCCTCATTTGACAACACCTTATGAAAACCTATTCTATTACGCCAAAGATGATGCGGGTAATTATCAGTACGACGATAAGGGACTTTTAATTGCTTCTCCGAAGTATAACACGGATTGGCAAAAGGCAGTAACTCAAACAGCTATAACTAATGACCATATTCTTTCTTTTTCATCAGGAAATGAAGATACAAGTATATATGCCAGTATTGGATATCAAAATCAGGAAGGGTTGATAAAAGAGAGTGAATATGAACGTTATTCGGCTACATTGAATGTAAGAACTAAAATAAAAGATTGGTTCCGCATCCAGCTTGTAGGGACTGTAGGAAGTCAAAAAGGTAATAATAACGATATGGAAGGTTCCTTTAATCAGGGAGCTATCAGAAACATGATCGAGATGCCACCTATTGTTCCTATAAAATATGATGATGGAACGTGGGGGCGTAAGCATGATTATCCTTTGTCAGAAACAGCGGAGAACCCTCTGTTATTACTTCAGGACAGAAAGAATGAATGGAAATCCAACTTTTCTTTGTTCAGTTTGAATGCTACATTTGATATCACTAAGAAGTTGACATTTACAACTCAGGGAGACTATCAGGTGTCAAACAGGAAAGAAATGAGTTATGCCAAAGCTGGTCTTTTTGATGTAAGTGAAAACAATGGCGGATATGCTGACATTAAAAATATGGATACTCAAAAACTTACTACTGAAAATTATTTTACTTATACTGATACATTTTTTGATGGAAAGCTTAGTTCAAATTTTGTTTTGGGAGCTAGCTGGTATTATAACCATGCAGAAGAATCTTCTTCGGGTTCCGAACAATACTTTGATGATTCATTTGATTACCATAATTTATCAGCAGGTACAACATGGCATGAACCGAAGTCTGGTATGAATCAGAATACTATGAATTCATATTATTTTAGAATGAACCATAGTTTTCTTGATAGATATTTACTCGGTTTTACATTCAGAGCCGATGGTGCTTCGAATTTTGGTACCAATAATAAATATGGATATTTTCCATCTGTATCAGCAGGATGGCGTATTTCCGAAGAAAAATTCTTCTCTCCTGTAAAAGATGTCCTTAGCCAAATGAAATTGAGAGCTAGTTATGGTATCGTAGGGAATGCTTCTATACCAAATTACAGAACTATATCACAATATAGTAATGGTTCTACTGTATTTAATAAATCACTTAATTCGTATGTAGTTCTTAGCAATTTGGGTAATAAAGACTTGAAATGGGAATCATCACGTCAATTCAATATTGGGGTTGATATGAGTTTCTGGGATAATCGCTTAGAGGTGATTATGGATTATTATCACAAATCCACGAAAGATTTATTATTCGAAAAGCAAGTTCCTTTTACAACCGGCTATACAACAACATGGACTAATCTTGGAGAAATTGTGAACAAGGGTTTTGAGGCAACCGTTACTTCACGTAATATTCATACTCGTGATTTCATGTGGGTAACAGATTTAGTGTTTTCTACGAATAAACTAGTAGTTGCAGATATCAATGGAGAAACGATTGATACAGGAAATAACACTATAGCTAGAGAGGGAGAAAAGTGGGCATCGTATTATGTGTATAAAAGATTAGGGACCTGGGGATTAGCAGAAGTAGCTGAAGCAGCTAAATATGGTAAGAAACCAGGGGACATTAAATACGAAGATGTGAATGGAGACTATAAAATAGATGAAGAAGACCGTCAGATTATGGGAAGCGGTACACCTAAAGGAAGTTTGACAATGGTAAACACTTTCACTTATAAAGGTTTCTCTTTGATGGTTGACTTGAACTATACCTATGGTTTTAAAATTATGGATATAACAAACTCAATGCTAGAAAACAGACCATTATATAGTAATAATGTTAAATCTATACTTAACGCTTGGACTCCAGAGAACCAAAATACAATGATTGCCGCATTACGGCTTCCTTCAGATAATTATTTTGGAGAAAATGAAAAGGATTCATATATGCTTCATAAAGGTGATTTTTTGCGACTTCGCAATATCTCATTATCATATACTTTCACTCCTAAAGTAATAAAAGCACTTAAAATATTCGATAGTTTATCTGTAGGGGTTTCTGCTGAAAACTTATTAGTGATCACAAAATATCCTGGATATGATCCAGAGGTTGGGGCATTTAATGCAGATAGTGGACAAAGTATTGACTTCTATGCTTATCCTCGTCCAACTACTATAACTGGTAATATAAAGGTTGTGTTTTAAAAAAAATAGACGATTATGAAAAAAATATATTCAATTTTATGTGGGTTGATTACCCTAGTGGTGATTGCAACATCGTGCGATGCATTTCTTGAGGAGAAACCTAAAACATTTCTTACTCCTGAATTATACTTTCAGAATGAAGGACAAGTAGTTGCAGCAGTTAATGGGCTATATACATTCTTGGATGACATTTTTGATGGAGATATAGAGCCCGGTTCACAAACATTTATTTTTGTAGAATATTTGTCTGGATATGGTGAACGACTTCGTGGATCTGGTACTCAAGATTTGGCACAAGCCAATAATCTAAATGTTGCAGATAATAATGGATATGTTCAGAAATTTTGGGAAACAGGATATAAAGCCATAGAAAACAGTAATAGCATTATTGAAGGTATTGAATCTATGGAACAGGGAATTTTAAGTGAAGATAAAAAGGATGAGTTGCTGGGTGAAGTTTATTTTATGCGCGCATATTATTATTTCAATTTGGTGAGGCTTTACGGCCCTGTGCCATTGAAATTGATCAGCACATCAGATTTGTCAAATGTGGAAATAAAATTGACATCTATTGAAGGTGTATATGACCAGATAGATAAAGATCTGACGAAGGCTGGTGAACTTATGGAAAAAAGTGCTTGGACAAATGCTAATGGAAGAGTGTCTAAAGGGGCTGTGAAATCATTGCATGCCAAAGTTTATCTGACAATGGCTGGATACCCACTGCAAAAAGGTACGGAATATTACCAGAAGGCATATGCAAAAGCCAACGAAGTGTATAAAAGCAAAGCGTTTAGATTGTTCGATACGTATGAAGAGTTGAGAACCACTGAAAATACTGGTGAGCATATATGGTCTATCCAGAGAGAAGCTGATAATGCAGGCTCTCCTGTTCATGGTAATATGTTGCCTTATCCTGCACCTGCAAAGGCAATTTCAGCGAATGCAGTATATGGTGGTGCGTTAGTTCCAACTATGTTATTTTATAATTCATATCCTGCTGGAGATAAACGTAAGGATGAACAGGCATTTTATTACACAGAACATGAAGCTCTTGATAAGTCTGCAATAGTTCAGTTGGGAAGACCATACATATATAAATATTGGGATGATGAGGCAGCATCTACAGGAAAATCGGGTGCAAACTATACGTTATTGCGATACGCTGATGTATTGTTGATGATGGCTGAAGCAAAAGCACAGGCAGACGGAGGTACGACAACTGATGCCGATGCGGTTGATGCATATTATGCCGTGAGAAAAAGAGCATTACCTGCGGAAGTAAAACCAACATCAGTAAAGACGAATGATATCTTGAAAGAAAGATTTTGGGAAATTTGCTTTGAAGGACAAACATGGTATGATATGTTGAGAACTCGTAAGGCTTTGCATGCTGTTACAGGTCAAATAGTAGATATGATTGGTTATCAGACTCCTGGACACGGAGCTGCATTTAAGGAAGCAGATCTTCTATTACCATATCCTATTCGGGAAAAACGTTTGAATCCTAACTTGAAAAGGGACTAAAATATACCGTTGAAAAAGATCTTGAAAATAAATAGCTTGATAATGAAGTGTAACTCCAAATATATGGTATTCATAGCATTTTGTTTGTGCTTTTTCTTTTCTTGTTCAGATGATGAGGGCACAAAAGAGAATCCTTTTGGGAATGGGGAAAGTGATACTTTTATAAAGGTTACTAACTCCTCGAATGCTGATACATTGTACTTGTCGTGGGAACTTACCGATACTAAAGTAAGTTTTGATAATTATAGGTTTGAATTAGAAAAACCGAAAACAATTAAAACTGTAGGGAAGGATGAAACGAAATTCTATTTCACTCATGTACCGTATAATGAACCTGTATCTATATCTATATCATTAATCAAAAAAGATGAGGTTATAAAAAACTTCTCAACCAAAGTAAAGATTGATGGTCTTGATAAAAAGATATCCGGAATTATTATTCCGGACCAAGGTAGTGTTACAGGGGGAGATGGTATGTATTCGATCCCGTTACCCGATGGTAGAAGTATATTTCTAATGGGTGATTCATATATCGGAACTGTTACTAATGGACAACGCTCTGCTTCGGACCATATGTATAGGAATACATATATTGTGTATAATAAAGGAAAAGTCAATGCTATTTATGGAGCTAATAGCAATAAGAACGCTTCGGCAGCCGTTCCTCCCGAATTTCTGGATGAGAAGAAATGGTATTGGCCTGGACATGGATTTGTAGATGACAACAAGCTATACATTTTTCAAACATTGATGTATCAAGGAGGAGATGATATGTGGGGCTTCAGATATGAAACCACCCATGTCCTAGAGTATAATTTGCCAGACTTTGAGTTGGTGAAAACGACTCCTATACCTTTCAAGGGTTCAGAGGATATTCATTATGGGATGGCGGTGCTGAAAGAAAGTGATTATGTTTATATCTATGCTCAGGTGGATGTAAGTAACGATATGGACCCTATATCTGAAGTGTTGGTTGCAAGATCTACTATGAATAGTTTATATACAGGTTGGGAATATTATACAGATTCCGGCTGGAGTACAAATGCTTCGGCAGCAGTTAAGTTGAAAGGCTTGACAAGTGTACCTGTTTCTTCACAGTTTAATGTATTTAAATTGTGTGATAAATATGTTTTGCTAACACAAAAGAAAACATTTAATTCAGGGGAAATATATACATTCATAGCAGATACTCCATATGGTCCATGGCGTAATAAACAACTTATTTTCAAGACATATGAACAAGATATTCCACATTTATTCACTTATAATGCGATGGGCCATCCTCAATTCGAAAAAGACGGGATGATACTAGTGAGTTACAATGTCAATACTGAAGTTTTTGCAGAACAATTTAGTGATGTAACTACCTATCGTCCTCGGTTCTTTTGGGTTGAAATAGATAAGATATTAAAATAAATGAGAAGTTAGGATGTGTTGTTACAGAAGTAAATTATACAATATATCTATAGCTCAAAACAATAAAAGTAAAACAGAATATGAAAAAGAATACATTAATTTTTGCAATAGTTTCATTGCTATTCTCTCTTTCAGGTTGTAATACTGACGACCGGGTAAAGATGAGTGATAATTATCCTGTTGATGGTGATATAAATTATGGTATCAGACAGGTTATGCAGTACGATGAAGTAAATATAAATGGTATAGATGTTGCTTCAAAGTTTCCGTTTTTTGAAACACTTAGGCTGACCATACACTATACGGACAGTAAAATAAGTGGAGTTACTTTTTCGAATGGAGAAGTACCTTTCTCTCCTTATAATTTTGAGGTCCCGTCAGGGAAAGTAGACTGTTATTTGGATACCGATGCTCTTCCCAATGAATTACGTATAACCGGGACAGATCATGTTATCGCTTATTATCAGAATGGAGAATTCAGTGTTCCTTTTAAGTTGGATTGTCCGTCACTGGATTATAAATATACCTTTAAAAGTATTAATCAATAAATTGAATACATATGAAACTCATGAAAAAAAGCAAACACTTGTTGCTACTTTTGGTTGCATCATTCCTTGTTGCCACTTGTATGACTATAGAGGATATTATTCATCCTGACAATGCGCAGGTAGATAGTGATATTAATATCTCTGTAAAAATAAAGATTGCTGCTGAAACAGATGGAAATAGTAAATTAGCATTTGGTATATTGGTACCCAAAAGTTGGAATGTAGCTAACAATGCTACTCTGACACTTACGACTGCAGCAGGTTTTGCAGGTAATGTCGTTACTAATGAACCCATGGTACTTGTGGGAGCTGGAGAGAAAAACCCATCGGATGCTTTGCCTTGGGCAGCTTCGTTTCAAAGTAAAATAGGTGTGCTGGAGAATACAGGACCGGTTGAGTGGGTCGTATTTAAATCTGCTACTACATTTCAGATCAATGATAAGGTTGCAGAGCAAAAAGAAGTAAGTGGTACAGTGAATATAAAACTCCATACAGGAGGAAGAGCTATAAAGTTCTTTATGGGATACACATTCTGTGGCGAAGCATTTGGATTTAACAGCGAGAAATATCCGGATGATTATGTTAAAGCCTCTAAAGTGCTTGAAGTAACAGGGGGAGACGAACCTATGATGGATTTCACCGCCGATCCTGCGATTTCCTTTGTTCCAGCAACTTTTGGTTTTGGTGATATATTCTCAATTAAGTACAATGAACCCCATTATGTGACAGAAGGAGGTCTTAAGGGTGGAGAAGTTTATCTTATGGGGAAAGTCACATACGAAGAAAATGGAGTAGAAAAAGAAAAAACTGTAGATGAAACAAGTAGTAAGACACTGATGGATGAATTAGGTGATATGGGGCAGGTAACTTCATGGCAGAAATATATTTACCCGAAAGAGTTTTTTGGATTGTCAAAAGAGTCTGTCATTTTAAATATCAAGGTTCATTTTACAAATAAGGATAAAAGCATTGTTATTTTGGATAACGAAACAAATAGTGATTTTGTAGTAGAAGAAACATGCGAATAACGAATAAAGTGGGGATCTTAGTTTATAGGATCTCCACTTTTGTCTTTTTTGATAGCAATAAGATAGATAATTTTAGTTCTCATATGTAAGTGGTGATATTTCTCCAATTTTATATAAGCTATACAGAGAGCTGGGTAACACTTTGCCATAGAACGTTTTATGACTAATGAACATTAAAATAAATAAGCGATTCTTGCTGATATGCCTGTTTTATATGAGTAGTGGTTGTTTGCAGGCACAATCAGTCATACCTCCTTTTAAAAAGGGGGAACGTGTGGTATTTACTGGGAATAGTATTACTCATGGTGGTCATTATCATTCTTTTATTTGGTTGTATTATATGACCCGTTTTCCTGATAAACCTATTACTATTATGAATGCAGGTATTGGTGGAGAGAGTACGTGGGATATGAAGGCCCGGTTGGATGATGATGTTTTCGACAGAAAGCCAACCTACGTGACTCTTACGTTTGGCATGAATGATACAGGTTATGATATTTATATGAAAGATAATGCGAATGAACTGTCAGAACAACGGATTGTCAAGTCATTGGATAGTTTTAGGGAAATAGAGGGACGGTTATTGGCTAAAAATAAAATAACCAAAGTATTGATCGGTGGTTCTCCTTATGATGAAACTTCGAAGTTTAATAATTTCATTTTGCATCAGAAGAATAATGCTATTCTGAAAATAATAGATGCTCAGCGTGTATCGGCAAAGAAGAATGGTTGGGGCTTTGTTGATTTTAATGAACCGATGCGTAAAATCAGTTTGGAAGAACAAAAAAGAGATTCCACATTTACTTTTTGCAGAGTAGACCGTATTCATCCTGATAATGATGGGCAGATGGTGATGGCTTATTTGTTTCTGAAAGCTCAGGGATTGGCAGGATATGAAGTTTCGGAATTTTCAATCGATGCTCAACATTTGGATGTAATAGTTCATAAGAACTGTAAAATATCGAAGTTGAAGAGGGGAAAGAAGAATTTGACTTTTGATTATTTGGCTTATGCTCTTCCTTATCCTTTGGATTCCATTCCACGACATGGCTGGGGAAATATGAAATCACAGCGTGATGCAATGCAGCTAGTTCCATTTATGAAGGAATTTAATCAAGAACGTTTTCAAGTACATAACTTGGAAAAAGGAATTTACCAGCTAACTATAGATGACCAATATATAGATAATCTTTCATCTGGGCAATTAATGAAAGGGATTAATTTGGCAGATTACCCGACTACCCCCCAATATCAGCAAGCGATGAAGATTATGTACCTGAATGAAGAACGATTTGAAATAGAGAAACGATTCAGAGAATATTTGTGGACAGAATATTCTTTTTTGAGGAAGGAAGGGCTTCTTTTTGTTGATAATCAGAAAGCTATTGATAAATTACAAGAATACTTACCTAAAGATTTATTTCTTCGAGCGAGCTATGGCTGGTATATCAAAGCAATGCATCCTGAAATACGTAAGGTATGGAAGAACTATATGAATTCTATTATTGAAGCTATTTATAAAATAAACAAACCGGTAACTCATCGGGTGAAACTAATTAGAATGGAACAATGATTTGATTATATTAAAATATATAACTGATGTTTATGAGGAATATACGAATTTTATTATATGTAGGGTTAATTGGTTGTTTTTTTTGTCAATCAATCTTTGTTTATAGCAAAGCAAAAAAGTATTCTTTCAAACTGATTGATTTGAAGTGTGAGGGACTTGTAAATCCTTTGGGTATTGATAGTAGGATTCCTCATTTCAGTTGGAAATTAAAGGGTGACGGTTTGAAAGAAGGGCAAGCTTATTATGAGATACAGGTTTCTTCAGATAGTCTTTTACTAATGCAGGATAAAGCCGATTTGTGGAATTCCGGAAAAATAAAGTCAGGTGCTTCGGTGATGGTACCTTATCAAGGCAGACCTCTGTCTTCCCGTTCATTATGTTATTGGAGAGTTCGCATATGGGACTTTAAAAAACAAGTTTCGGAATGGAGCCCGGTAGCTCGTTTTTCTATCGGTCTTTTGAACAAATCACAAGTGCACGGTGAATATATAGGGGCATCTATTGAAGGAGGACAGATCTGCGCGCCTATTCTTCGTAAAAAAATAAATATAGAGACAGTAGAAACGGCTTTTTTACATGTGAACACATTGGGGTATCACGAGATCTATCTTAATGGAAAAAAAATTAGCGAAGCTGTTCTGACACCTGCTGTGTCTCATTTGACTAAACGTTCATTGATTGTTACTTATGATGTTACCCCTTATCTGAAAAAAGGGGAAAACGATTTGTTGATTTGGCTTGGGCAAGGT
Organism: Bacteroides sp. D2; assembly: GCF_025147085.1. NCBI lineage: Bacteria > Pseudomonadati > Bacteroidota > Bacteroidia > Bacteroidales > Bacteroidaceae > Bacteroides > Bacteroides sp. D2. The sequence continues at coordinate 3,000,982 of NZ_CP102261.1, forward strand.
TGGTATAAAAATACTACTTATGGAGCAGTTTATGATGGTCCATTAGTAAAAGCAGAATTGAATGTATTACGCAATGGCAAATGGAAAGTACTAACTAAAACTGATAATTCATGGTTTGGGCGTGAGAGTGGGTATTCAGATAGAGGTACTTGGCGTGCATTGCAATTTGTCGGTGAAAAAGTGGACGGAAGAATATTGCCAACAGATCTTTCAACACAGGCTTTGAACCAAATGGAATGGGCTCCGGTAGTAACGGTGGAAGTTCCTGAACATATTGTTTCACCTCAAATGTGTGAAGTGAATAAAATCCATAGAATACTATCACCTGTTTCTATAAAGAAATTAGCTAAAAGCACTTGGCTGATAGATATGGGACAAGTACAGACCGGATGGTTTGAAATGCGTATGCCTGTATTGCCTATTGGACATGAAGTTATAATGGAATATAGTGATAATCTGACTAAGGAGGGAGAATTTGATAGACAGGGTGAAAGTGATATTTATATATCTGGTGGTCGGGAAGGCGAGTGTTTTAGAAATAAATTTAATCACCATGCCTATCGTTATGTGCGCATCTCTAATCTTCCTGTAAAACCGGAAGGGGAATGGATGAAATCTCTTCAAATTTGCGGTGATTATCAGCAAACTGCTACTTTTGAATGTTCGGATTCTGATTTGAATGCTATTCATAACATGATTCAGTACACGATGAAGTGTCTCACCTTTAGTGGGTATATGGTAGATTGTCCACACTTGGAACGTGCCGGATATGGTGGTGACGGGAATTCTTCAACTATGTCTTTACAAACGATGTATGATGTAGCTCCAACGTTTGAGAATTGGGTACAGACCTGGAGTGACTCAATGCGCGAAGGAGGAAGTTTACCGCACGTAGGACCCAATCCCGGTGCTGGTGGCGGTGGTCCTTATTGGTGCGGATTTTTTGTGATGGCTCCTTGGAGGACTTATGTTAACTATAATGATTCGAGGCTGATTGAGAAATACTATTCTCAAATGAAAGAATGGTTTAAATATGTTGATAAATATACTGTTGATGGTTTATTGAAACGCTGGCCTGATACGAAATACCGTGATTGGTATCTTGGTGACTGGTTGGCACCGGTGGGAGTGGATGCTGGCATTCAATCCTCCGTTGATTTGGTAAACAATTGTTTTATTAGTGAATGTTTGGGCGTAATGAGTAAAATAGCCTTTACATTGGGTAAAAAAGAAGAAGCAGAAGAGTATGCTACCCGTAAAGAAAAACTCAATAAACTGATACATCAGACTTTCTATCAGCCTAATGAAGGTATTTATTCTACAGGTTCACAGTTAGATATGTGTTATCCTATGTTGGTCGGTGTCGTTCCTGATGATTTGTATAATACAGTGAAAGAGAAGATGATGGTTGTAACTGAACAAAAATATAAAGGTCATATCGCGGTTGGATTGGTGGGAGTACCAATTTTGACGGAATGGGTGATTCGGAATAAAAAGGTGGATTTTTTCTATCAGATGTTGAAGAAACGTGATTATCCCGGTTATCTGTACATGATTGATAACGGAGCAACAGCAACTTGGGAATATTGGAGTGGTGAGCGTAGTCGGGTACATAACTGCTATAATGGTATTGGAAGTTGGTTTTATCAGGCTATAGGAGGAATACGTCCTGATGAAGCTGCACCTGGGTATCGTCATGTTTATATCGATCCTCAAGTTCCAAATGGACTAACTTGGGCTAGGGTTACAAAAGAATCGCCTTATGGCACTATTGTCGTTAATTGGGAGTTGAAAGATAACCTAATGCATCTTCAACTTTCGGTTCCTGCAGGAACAACTGCTATTGTATGTGTTCCTGATACTGCTGTTTCATGTAAAATGAACAATAAAAAAGTTAATATTGGAAAGAAAATAGTTCCAGTAGAAAAAGGAGACTATGATTTCGTATTTAGCTTGAAGATACAGTAGTTTATATTAGAACTGTATTTGGGTTCTTCAATAAAATAATTGTTATGTCAAAAGAGGGTGATGTAGTGTGCTATACGTCATTCTCTTTTTTGTTTTTTGAGAGAGAGTTTAGTGGTAATTATACTTTTATTCGTCTTAATAAAGTAAATCATCATAATATACATATAAATGATAACTATAAAAAAACTATTAGTTGGGATTATAGCAGTTTTTTTTCCTTCAGGGATGCAAGCTCAAGCGAAAGACTTGGTGCAATACGTCAATACGTTGCAGGGCACTGATTCTCATTTCGGATTAAGTTATGGAAATACATATCCTACTACCGGTATGCCTTATGCCATGCATACCTGGTCTGCACAAACCGGGAAGAATGGAGAGGGCTGGAAGTATCAGTATGCGGTAGATGCCATCAGAGGATTCTGCCAGTCACATCAATGCAGCCCGTGGATGAGTGATTATGCCGTATATTCCTTTATGCCGATGGTGGGAGAACTAGTCGTTAATCAGGATAAACGGGCGACGAAATTTAGTCATGACAATGAAATTGCCAAGCCGCATTATTATAAAGTAACACTGAATAATGGCATTACCACCGAAATGGCACCGACTACCCGCGGCGTGCATTTGCGTTTTTCCTATCCTTCTACCGGAGATGCCTATCTGGTGATCGACGGATATACAGATATGAGTGAAATCAAAATAGATCCCGCCAAGAGACAAATATCCGGTTGGGTGAATAACCAGCGTTTTGTAAATAATTCCAAGACATTCCGCAGTTATTTCGTTGTGCAATTCGATAAAGCATTTGAAGATTACGGCGTATGGGAAAATCAGAAAGATGAAATCTTCTCTAAAAAACAGGAGGGAGCAGGCAAAGGTTATGGTGCTTATATCAAGTTTAAAAAAGGCTCGAAAGTACAAGCTAAGGCAGCCTCTTCCTATATCAGTGCAGAACAGGCTGTGATTACTTTGAACAATGAACTGGGTAAAGACTCCAATCTGGAAACCACTAAAGTCCGTGGACAAAAAACATGGAATGAACTGCTGAACAGAATTCAGGTAGAGGGTGGAACAGAAGAACAAATGAAGACTTTTTATTCATGTCTGTTCCGTGCTAATCTCTTCTCACGTAAATTCTACGAACGTAAAGCGAACGGAGAACCTTATTATTACAGCCCTTACGATGGCAAAGTATATGACGGATATATGTATACCGATAATGGATTCTGGGATACTTTCCGTTCACAGTTCCCACTGACCAATATTCTTCATCCCACCATGCAGGGACGTTATATGAATGCTTTGCTTGCCGCACAGGAACAATGCGGTTGGCTGCCATCCTGGTCGGCTCCCGGAGAAACGGGAGGAATGTTGGGTAATCACTCCATCTCATTATTGGCAGACGCATGGGCAAAAGGCATCCGTACCTTCGACCCGGAAAAAGCATTGAAAGCATACGCACACGAAGCGATGAACAAAGGTCCTTGGGGAGGAGCCAACGGACGCGGCTTCTGGAAAGAATATTTTGAACTGGGATATGTTCCTTATCCGGAATCAATGGGATCAAGTGCCCAGACCATGGAATATGCTTATGATGACTTCTGTGGTTACCAGCTGGCAAAAATGGTCGGAAATAAACACTATCAGGAAGTTTTTGCCCGTCAGATGTACAACTATAAGAATGTATTCGATCCATCCATCGGCTTTATGCGTGGAAAAGGAGTCGATGGCAAATGGCAGGAACCGTTTGATCCGCTGGAATGGGGCGGACCTTTCTGTGAGGGCAATGCTTGGCATTATACCTGGTCGGTATTCCATGATACCGAAGGATTAATCAACTTGTTCGGAAGCGATGAGAAGTTTACTACCAAAATAGATTCAGTGTTTACCCTGCCCAGCACTATCAAGCCGGGAACATACGGAGGAGTGATCCATGAAATGAAAGAAATGGAAATCGCAGGGATGGGACAGTATGCGCATGGCAATCAGCCGATTCAGCACATGCCTTACCTGTATAGCTATGCCGGACAGCCATGGAAAACACAGTATTGGGTACGTCAGATTGTTGAAAGACTCTATAATTCAACAGAAAGAGGATATCCGGGTGACGAAGACCAAGGCGGTATGTCATCCTGGTATATATTAAGCTCATTAGGCATTTATGCCGTTTGTCCGGGTACGGATGAATATGTGATTGGCAGTCCATTATTTAAAAAGGCTACCATAACGCTAGAAAACGGAAATAAGTTTGTGATCGAAGCAAATAACAACAATAAAGAGAGTGTCTATATCCAGTCTGCTACTTTGAATGGACGTGTATTGGATAAGAATTTTATTAAATATGACGATATAGCAGACGGTGGTACGCTCCGTTTTGAAATGGGAGGGCAACCGAATAAAGAGAGATGTACGTCAAAATATGCCGCTCCTTTCTCTCTGTCGAAAGAATAAGAAAAGAAACAACGAAATACAGTATGAAAAATAAAGTTTTAACAGGTTTATTATTATTGGTATTGATTGGAGGGTGGGGAGCCTCCTGGCACAGAATGCCGGGAGCAATTATGCCCGTCAGGTGAATACACTGATAGGTACAAAAGGCGTTGGTCTGACTTCGGGATATCTTTATCCCGGAGCCACCTATCCTTATGGAATGGTGCAGTTCACCCCTTCTTACTTTTCCAAACGTTCCGGATTCGTTATCAACCAATTGAGTGGCGGCGGTTGCGAACACATGGGCAACTTCCCTACTTTTCCGGTAAAAGGCAAACTGAAGATGTCTCCGGACAACATTCTCAATTATCGTATCAATATCTCTGAAGAAAAAGGACATGCCGGCTATTATGAGGCAATGGTGCAGGAAGATATCAAAGCCAAACTGACTGTGACCGAAAGAACCGGTATGGCGAATTATGAATATCCGGCAGATCAACAATATGGTACGGTCATTATCGGTGGAGGTATTTCCGCCACTCCGATCGATCAGGCAGCCATCGTAATCACTGCACCGAATAAGTGTGAAGGTTATGCAGAGGGTGGCAATTTCTGCGGTCTGCGTACACCGTATAAAGTCTATTTCGTTGCAGAATTTGATGCCGATGCCTTGGAATCGGGAACCTGGAAAAGAGATGAACTGAAACCGAACACCACTTTTGCCGAGGGAGAATATTCCGGAGTCTATTTTACTTTTGATGTAAGCAAGAAGAAAAATATCCAGTATAAGATTGGTGTTTCTTATGTTTCCGTAGAAAATGCACGTGAGAATCTGAAAGCAGAGAATACCGGATGGGACTTCTTACAGATTCAAAACCAGGCAGAATCCAAATGGAATGACTACTTGGGTAAAATCGAAGTAGAGGGCACTAATCCGGACCGGACCACTCAATTTTATACCCATCTGTATCGTTCGTTCATTCACCCGAATGTATGCAGTGATGTGAACGGAGAGTATATGGGAGCTGATTTCAAGGTGCATAAGTCCCGTTCTAAACACTACACCTCTTTCAGCAACTGGGATACCTATCGCACACAGATTCAATTATTGTCGATGCTCGATCCCGAAGTAGCTTCTGATATTGTGATTTCTCACCAACTGTTTGCTGAAGAAGCTGGCGGCGCTTATCCACGTTGGGTCATGGCGAATATTGAAACCGGAGTGATGCAAGGAGATCCGACTCCTATCCTGATCTCTAATGCCTATGCTTTTGGTGCCCGTAATTATGATCCGAAGCCGATTTTCAAAATAATGAGAAAGGGAGCCGAAGAACCGGGAGCAATGTCGCAGAATGTGGAGGCGCGTCCGGGATTGAAACAGTATTTGGATAAAGGATATTATAATGCTTCCATTCAATTGGAATATACTTCTGCGGATTTTGCCATCGGACAGTTTGCATTGCACGCCGTAGGAGATGAATTTGCAAGTTGGCGTTATTTTCATTTTGCACGTTCATGGAAGAATCTGTACAATCCGGAAACCGGCTGGTTGCAATCACGTAATCCGGATGGTTCGTGGAAACCTCTGACTGAAGACTTCCGTGAATCGACCTATAAGAATTATTTCTGGATGGTGCCTTACGATATTGCCGGTCTGATTGAAATAATCGGTGGAAAAGCCGCGGCAGAGAAACGTTTGGACGAATTCTTCACCCGTCTGGATGCCGGCTACAATGATGCCTGGTTTGCTTCCGGCAATGAACCGAGTTTCCATATCCCCTGGATATACAACTGGGTGGGAACTCCCTACAAAGCACAGGAAATTATCAACCGTGTATTGAATGAACAGTATTCAAGTAAAATTGACGGTCTGCCGGGTAATGATGATTTAGGTACGATGGGTGCCTGGTATGTGTTTGCCTGTATCGGTCTTTATCCCGAAATACCGGGAATAGGAGGCTTTACTGTAAATACACCAATCTTTTCATCGGTGAAAGTTCATCTGAAGAAAGGAGATATAGTGATAAAAGGCGGTTCGGAAAAGAATATCTATATCAAATCCATGAAGTTGAATGGCAAACCGTATGATAGTACATGGATAGACTGGGATCAACTTAATAATGGTGGGACTATTGATTTTGCTACCTCGGCCAAACCCGATGTAAAATGGGGAACTAAAGTGGTGCCTCCCTCTTTCCCTTAAAAAGAAAGTAAGTCGGTTAATAACTAATATCAAACGTAAGAATGAAAAGAAAACTACAGAACATAGCTTATCTACTGATGGCTGCCGCATTCGTTACTTCATGCGGCGAGAAGAAACAAACATCCGAATTTCCGGATTGGGCGTGGGCGGACTTCCAGCGTCCGGAAGGTGTTAATCCAATTATCTCACCTGATACTACTACTATTTTCTATTGTCCGATGAGGCAGGATTCAGTGGCATGGGAGGCGAGCGATACATTCAATCCGGCTGCCACCGTTTATGATGGAAAAGTAGTAGTGCTCTATCGGGCTGAAGATAATTCGGCAACCGGTATCGGTTCACGTACTTCCCGTTTAGGATACGCTTCTTCCAACGACGGAATCCATTTCCAACGAATGACTGTTCCCATATTTTATCCGGCAGACGATAGCCAGAAAGAACTCGAGAATCCGGGTGGTTGCGAAGACCCGCGCGTTGCCGTAACAGAAGACGGACTCTATGTAATGCATTACACACAATGGAACCGTAAACAGGCACGTTTGGCAGTGGCCACCTCACGTGACCTCCAAACTTGGGAAAAACACGGACCTGCTTTTGCCAAAGCCTATAATGGAAGATTTCTGGATGAATTCTCAAAGTCTGCCTCTATCCTGACTAAATTAGTTGACGGCAAACAAGTGATCGCTCAAATAGATGGGAAATACTGGATGTATTGGGGAGAAAAGTTTGTCAATGTAGCTACCTCCACAGACCTCGTCAACTGGGAACCAATGTTGGATGAAAACGGCGAATTCCTGAAAGTCATGATACCCCGTCCGGGTAAATTCGACAGTGATCTGACCGAGTGTGGTCCTCCTGCTATCCTGACAGATAAAGGAATCCTGTTGTTTTATAACGGTAAAAATAAATCGGGTGCAGAGGGAGATACGCTTTATATAGCGAATTCTTATTGTGCCGGACAAGCCCTGTTTGATAGTAAAGACCCTACCAAACTGATCGATCGTCTGGATAAACCGTTCTATACTCCCGAATCAGACTTTGAGAAAAGCGGACAATATCCTGCCGGAACGGTATTTATCGAGGGACTTGTATTCCACAACCAGAAGTGGTTCCTCTATTATGGCTGTGCTGATTCTCGCGTGGCAGTTGCCGTATACGACCCTCTCAAAAAATAAAGAAAATGTTCATGAAGAAGATCATAATCTTTCTGTTTGGTATTTGTCTTGCGCCACAACTTGTGGCGCAAGAACAACAGTACTTTATGAATCCGGTTATCCGGGGCGACATGCCCGATCCGTCCATGATCCGGATAGATGATACGTATTATGCCACAGGAACATCATCCGAGTGGGCTCCTTTCTACCCGGTATTCACATCCAAAGACATGGTCAACTGGAAACAGGTGGGGCATATCTTCTCCAAACAACCCTCCTGGACTTCAAACTCATTCTGGGCACCGGAGCTATATTATCACAATAATAAAGTCTATTGCTACTACACTGCCCGTCAGAAAAGTACCGGAATTTCTTATATCGGAGTAGCCACCTCGGATTCTCCTTTGCATGAATTTACCGATCATGGTCCGATCATAACGTATGGAACAGAGGCCATTGATGCATTTATCTATGATGACAATGGGCAATTGTATATTAGCTGGAAAGCGTATGGATTGGACAAACGTCCGATAGAACTGCTGGGAAGTAAACTCTCTGCCGACGGATTACGTTTGGAGGGCGAACCTTTTTCTCTGTTGGTAGATGAGGAAGAGATAGGCATGGAGGGGCAGTATCATTTCAAACAAGGCGATTATTATTACATCGTCTATTCGGCTCACGGTTGCTGTGGTCCCTCTAGTAACTACGACGTATATGTGGCACGTTCCAAAAACTTCTGTGGACCGTATGAAAAATATGCCGGAAATCCCATTTTGCATGGAGGTGAGGGTGATTATATTTCATGTGGTCATGGCACAGCGGTAAAAACTCCCGATGGAAGAATGTTTTATTTGTGTCATGCCTATTTAAAGGGAGAAAACTTCTATGACGGACGCCAACCTGTTCTACAGGAAATGGAGGTGGCAGCAGATCATTGGGTGCGTTTTAAAACGGGTAATATTGCCGTCGCCAAGCAACCCATGCCTTTTAAAACAACCCGGCAGAAACCTCTTACAGACTTTGAAGATCGCTTTCAAGATAGTAAATTGAAAATTGACTGGACTTGGAATTATCCTTATTCGGATGTAAATATTGCATTAAAGAAAGAAAAACTTTCTCTGTCCGGCACTCCGAAAAAAGACAATAAACAGGGTACTGCATTATGCTTACGTCCACAATCTTCGCACTATAGTTGTGAAACCAAAGTGATTCGTGCGAATGAAAGTTTGCAGGGATTAACCTTGTATGGTGATGATAAGAATTTGGTAACTTGGGGAGTCAAAGGGAATAAATTGCAGTTGAAAATGCTGAAAGACAATTCAGAATCAATACTCCATGAATCCAGTCTCACTACTGATAAAGACATTTATCTGAAGATAGAGGTAGAACAGGGTTGTATTTTCAACTTCTACGAAAGTAAGGATGGAAAGACATGGAAATCTGTATTGGATACTTCCTTAAAAGGAGCCTTTTTGACTCGTTGGGACAGAGTGCAACGTCCGGGATTACTTCACTGCGGTGCTGAAGATGTGCCAGCGGAATTTGCTTATTTCAAAATGAGAAACTTGAAATAAACAAACAGAACAATGAATAAATGAACTGGATGATAAATAAGCGAATTAATCGGATAAAGACAGATAAAACAATGTATATCAACTTATAGTATTTGTAAAAAAGATATTAAGACATGAAAAAGATTTTTGTATTGATTGCGGCAGTTTGTATGACATATACTACTGCTTTTGCTCAAACAGTGAAGCCTTTTAAAGAGGGTGAAAGAGCAGTATTTTTAGGAAATAGTATCACGGATGGCGGTCATTACCATTCGTATATCTGGTTGTATTATATGACTCGTTTTCCGAATATGCCTCTCCGCATATTGAATGGTGGTATTGGCGGAGATACGGCATACGATATGAACAAACGCTTGGATGGAGATATTTTCCCTATGAAACCCTCTGTATTGATGGTTACTTTTGGTATGAATGACTCCGGATATTTTGAATATAACGGGGATAATCCCAAAGAATTCGGTGAACAGAAATATCAGGAAAGTATCAAGAACTACCAGCAAATGGAGAAGCGTTTCAAAGATCTTCCTGATACCCGTATTGTGATGGTCGGAACTTCCCCTTATGATGAAACCGTGCAATTGAAAGAGAATGTACCGTTCAAAACAAAGAACGAAACTATCAAACGTATCGTTGAATATCAGAAAGAATCTGCAGCTAAGAACAATTGGGAATTTACGGATTTGAACGCTCCTATGGTTGCTTTGAATCAACAAAACCAACAGAAAGATCCGGCATTTACTCTTTGTGGCAGCGACCGTATTCATCCGGATAATGACGGACACATGGTGATGGCTTACCTTTTCCTGAAAGCACAAGGATTTGTGGGTAAAGAAGTAGCAGAGGTGGAGATAAATGCTAATAAGAAACAGGCAGTTAAAGCAGAGAATTGTACAATCTCAAATATCAAGAAGAACGGAAAAGATTTGAGCTTTGATTATCTGGCAGAAGCTCTTCCTTATCCTTTGGATACTATCGCTCGTGGATGGGGACAAAAAAAAGGTCAGGCAGAAGCTACGAAAGTCATTCCTTTTATGGATGAAATGAATCGTGAAGTTCTGAAAGTAACAGGTCTGAAAGGTGATTATAAATTGTTGATCGATGAGGAAGAAATCGGAACATGGAGTGGAGATGACTTGGCAAAGGGTATTAATCTGGCTGCCGAATCCAAGACTCCTCAATATCAACAGGCATTAGCTGTGATGCATCTGAATGAATATAGATGGGAGATTGAGAGAAGTTTCAGAGATTATGCATGGACTCAATTTGGTTTCTTTCAACAAAAAGGATTGCTTTTTGCCAATGACAGACAAGCTATCAAGGTTATGGATGAAAATCTTGAGAAGAATGGATGGCTGAAAGGACATCGGGATGGTTATACCAGAATGATGTCTGATGCTGTACGTGAGGCTCGTGAACAGGAAATGGATGTTCTTATCAATAAGATTTATGAGGTTAATAAACCTGTAGTAAGAAAGATTCTGCTAAGAAAGATTTAAAACAAAAGCAATGATGCTAATGACTGTAATCATTATCAGGGAACAGCAATTATCATCAGGTTATTCGGATAACCATTAGCAGGGAAGTACACAGGGAAGTATATGCTCATCATAATGAGAAATTATTCTCATTATGATGAGTATTTTTTCTCATACCTTTGAGAAAAAGTTCTCATAGCGATGAGAAAAAATTCTCAAAGGCATGAGAATAGTTGAGAAATATAAGTTGATAAGTTGTTGTTAGGTAATGGCTTATAATAAGGTAATGCCTTTTAATAGTTTGATAATACTCATATCTTCTCTTTCTTATCTCCGGATGCAGCTAGTTATCTTCCTATTTTCTAACGAAAGCTGCCTCTCTTCCTCTTCTTTAACTCTTCTTCCAGAAATCGGAAGTGAAAAGCAATAATACTGTAAACAATTCCAAGCGTCCCAAGAGCATTAAAAAAGAAAGCAGCCATTTGGCAGCATCGGGCAATGCACTCCATGAGAAAGCCGGACCACATGTGCCGAGGCCTGGTCCCATATTACCTATGCTTGAGATTACGGTTCCTATTGATTCCAGAAAACCGACTCCTAAGCCCATCATGACAAGCACGCTGATGATAACAATAACTACATACAAAAAGGTGAAAGCCAATACAGTAGACTGAATGGAAGGGGAAATAACTTGCTTATTTACCCGCACCGGGAGTATGGCGTTAGGGTGAAGAATATGTTTGAATTCATTTTTCACTACTTGAAACAGAATAACCATACGAATACACTTGATACCTCCTGTTGTACTGCCGGCACAAGCTCCGATAATCATCACAATGATGAGGCAGCCCCAGAGGATAGAAGGCCAGAGCATATAGTCAGCTGTGACGAATCCCGTAGAAGTTTGCAATGAAATCACTTGGAAAAGCGATTTCCGGAATGCCTCCTCTACTCCCATAGAAGAAGTCTGATGGAGCCAGATAGCAATGAATAGAGTGAAGAATGAAACACAAATAAAGTAGAACTTCAGTTCCGCATCATGTAGGAACTTCTTAATTTTCCCATTAAACATCAACAGTAGCAATGTGAAGTTAATTCCTGAAAGGAACATGAAAATGGAAATTACATAGTCTATATAAGGTGAATGGTAATATTCAATACTGGCCTGTTTAGTAGAGAACCCACCGGTACTGGTCGTTGCAAAAGCATGACATATACTATCGAATATACTCATGCCACCACCTATTAATAAAATAATCAGTGTTCCCGTCATTCCGGCATAAATACCCCAAATCCATTTAGCAGTGATGCCAATGCGGGGATGCACTTTATCATGAGTAGGTCCGCTGGCTTCTGCTGCGAACACCTGAATTCCGCCCACACCAAAAATCGGCAGAACAGCAATGGTGAAGAATACAATACCCAAACCACCTATCCATTGCGTCATAGCCCGCCAGAAAAGTATTCCGTGGGGCATCGACTCTATATTATTCAGAATAGTGGCACCTGTACTGCTAAATCCGGACATCGTTTCAAAAAATGCATCCGCAACATTGGGAATATATCCTCCTATATAATAAGGTAACATTCCGAAAAGGGAAAAGGTAACCCATGCTGCGCTGACGATGACATATCCATCGCGGCGATTCAGGGATTTCACTGCGTCTTTCCCGATGGCAAGCAGCAGAAAGCTAATACAGGCTGTGACAGCAGATGAAATCAGGAAACTCTGCAAGTCATTCTCTTTATAAAAAAGAGAGACCGCTCCACAACATAACAGCATCGCTGTTTCTATCAGAAGCAGAAAGCCCAGAATCCGGAATATCATCTTTGAATTAATCATAAACTAGTATTAAGTATTAGGTATTAAGTATCAGGTATTAAGTATTAGTCGGTGAAAATGGGTTGCTACGGTTAATACTTAATACCTGATACTTAATACTTAATTAAAGAACTTCTCAATCTTTTTAATCATCATACTCAGACAGAATACGACTACATGGTCGCCGGGACGGATTTGTGTATCACCTGTCACCAAGATACCTTCTCCGTTGCGGATCATTCCTCCGATGGTAGTACCCTTTGGGAGTCCCAGGTCTTTAATCAGGTGTTTGGTGATTTTAGCACCTTCCGGTACAGTGAATTCAGCAACGTCCGCATTGGCAAAAGTAAGACATTTCACATTAGACACGTCGGCATCCAACATCATTTGGTAGATATGGCTGGCAGCGATCATTTTTTTATTGATAACAGTACCGATGTCAAGACTTTCCGCCATACCGATATAGTCGATATTCTCCACTTCTGCCACTGTCTTTTCCACTCCCATACGTTTAGCGGCGAGACAGGCTAGAATATTTGTTTCCGAGTTACCGGTCAGAGCAACAAATGCTTCGGTATTCTTTAGCCCCTCTTCGATGAGCAAATCCATGTCTCGGCCATCTCCGTTGATAATCATTGTCTTATCATCCAGTAACTCTGTCAGGCGGTTACAACGGTTCAGGTCATTATCAACTATTTTCACCTGCATATAGTCCGGCACATATTGTGCGGTACGGACTGCGATACGGCTTCCCCCCATAATCATCACATTGCGTACGTCGGCATAATCTTCCTTGCCGGCTATCTTACGAATATAAGGAATATACTTGCGGGTAGTGGTGAAATAAACAATATCATGCAATTTAACGACATCGTCTCCGCGGGGAATAATCGTCTCCGTTCCGCGTTTGATGGCTACTACGTGATAAGGTATGTTAGGACCGCCTAGCTGATGCAGCGGTATATTCAGGATTTCAGCCTTTTCGCGCATCTTCGTACCAATCAGAACCAGAGAACCTCCACAAAACTCCCACCATTGGCGTACCCAGCTCATACGCATGGAAGATACGATTTCTTTGGCAGCCAGCATTTCCGGGTAAATCAGAGAATCTACTCCCAGCTTCTGGAAAAACTCTTTATTTTTGGGCAGAAGATATTCGTAATTGTCGATACGTGCCACTGTCTTTTTAGCTCCCAGATTGGTAGCCAGCATACAGGCAGTCATGTTACGGCTTTCGTCCGGTGTGACTGCGATAAACAGGTCGGCTTCTTTGACGCCCACTTCTTTCAATCCGGAGATGGAAGAAGGAGAAGCGGCAACAGTCAGCAAGTCAAAATTGGCACTAAGAGCACTTAGTTTCTCTTCGTCATCATCCATCAAGATGATATCTTGCTTCTCGCGCGATAACAGCTTGGCCAAATGGGTGCCTACGTTGCCGGCACCGGCAATAATAATCTTCATGTCAATTGATAAATTCTTTTATTTTAGTCAGAATCCCTTCTTCATCCATGCCGCACAGTTGATACAGTTCGGCAACTGATCCATGCTCTACAAATAGGTTGGGGATACCGATACGCTTCACGGTTGGTTTGTATTCGTTGTCTGCCATAAATTCAAGGATAGCACTACCCATCCCGCCTTTGATAATCCCGTCTTCGATAGTCAGGACACGTTGGAATTTGCGTCCTACCTCATGTAACAGCTCTTCGTCCAGCGGTTTCAGGAAACGCAAATCGTAATGGGCGATCGACAGACCGAAATCAGCTTCTGCCCGGGTGATGGCACGGGCAGCTATGTTTCCTATCGGTCCGATAGTGATAACTGCAAGGTCGTTGCCCTCTTTCAGTTTTCGTCCTTTTCCCACCGGAATCTCTTCCAATGGACACTTCCAGTCTACTAATACACCTCGTCCGCGAGGATAACGGATTACGAACGGACCCTTGTCCGGCAATTGTGCCGTATACATCAGGCGACGTAATTCATGTTCGTCCATGGGCGAACTGATTGTCAGATTGGGGATTGGACGCAAACATGCCATATCAAAAGCTCCGTGATGAGTGGGACCGTCTTCGCCAACCAAGCCGGCACGGTCGAGGCACAAAACAACAGGGAGATTCTGAATCGCTACGTCATGAATGATATTATCATGTGCGCGTTGCATAAAAGAAGAATAGATATTGCAGAATGGTTGCAGTCCGTCTTTTGCCATCCCACCGGAGAAAGTAACCGCATGTCCTTCGGCAATGCCTACATCAAACGCGCGTTTGGGCATTTTCTCCATCAGTATATTCATCGAACAACCACTAGGCATGGCGGGAGTGACACCGACAATCTTCGGATTGGCTTCGGCAAGCTCTACCAATGTATTTCCGAATACATCTTGGAAAAGCGGAGGCATTCCTTCAGTGTTAGCAATGAAACGTTCGCCAGTGACCGGATCGAATTTGCCGGGAGCATGCCATTCGGTAGCGTGCTTCTCTGCCGGTCCGAATCCTTTTCCTTTGATAGTATGCAGATGCAGGATTTTAGGTCCTTGCATATCTTTGATGTCGCGCAATACTCTTGCCAGATTCTTTACGTCGTGTCCGTCTATCGGACCGAAGTAACGGATATTCATCCCTTCGAAAATATTCTGTTGCTGTGCAGCCATTGATTTCAGGCTGTTCCCGAAACGTATGAGCGCTTTGCGGCGTTCTTCGTTTAGGATGCCGAGCTTGAACAACATGCGCGAGAGCTTGAAACGTAGCTGATTATAGCGGTTGGAAGTTGTCAGGTTGACGAGATACTGCTTCATACCTCCTACACTCCGGTCAATGGCCATGTCATTGTCATTCAGGATAATGAGCAGGTTGTTCGACGTGGCAGATGCATTGTTCAGTCCTTCAAAAGCCAGTCCGCCACTCATGGAACCGTCGCCGATGATAGCTACTACATGGCGTTTGGCATCTCCTTTTCTGGCGGCTGCGACAGCCATACCGAGAGCTGCAGAAATAGAATTGGAAGCGTGTCCACACGTGAAAGTATCATATTCGCTTTCTTCCGGAGACGGGAAAGGACGGATTCCTCCGAGTTTCCTGTTCGTAGAAAAGGCTTCACGGCGTCCTGTCAGTATTTTGTGACCGTATGCCTGATGTCCCACGTCCCATACAATACGGTCATAAGGTGTATTGTAGACGTAGTGTAAAGCTACGGTCAGCTCCACTGTTCCCAGACTGGCAGCAAAATGCCCCGGGTTGCAGCAGAGTTCTTTAATAATGTCTTGCCTTAATTCACTACATACCTCCGGCAGTTGCTCTACGTCTAGTCTTCGCAGGTCGTCAGGATAATTGATAGTGTTTAGCAAGTTATATATCGGTTCATTCTTCATGATTCGAGGAAATTTAGTGCAAAAATACGAAAAGAAAGTATATTCGCCCCCCTTTTTTTTATAAAATCTTATTCGGCATAGGGACGTATCTGTTTTTCCATACTCCCTAAGATTATTGAATCGTGAGGAAAAAGAGGTAGGAAATTGTTTTTTGATTACTTTTGCACATGAAACGTAATGAAATGATGGAAAATCGTATGAACTTTCAAACATCTGTAGAATTGCCTGCCGGGATGCCACCTGTCAGTCATGCAGATCGTATTCTTCTGATGGGCTCCTGTTTTGCAGAAAATATCGGGAGACAATTAATGGACGCTGGGTTTCAGCTGGATCTGAATCCTTTTGGTATCCTTTATAATCCTTTGTCCGTCTCATCCGCTTTGAGAGAGATTATGGGAAATAAAGAATATACCAGCCAGGATTTGTTTGCCTACAAAGACTTATGGCATAGTCCGATGCATCACGGCTCTTTTTCAGCTTTTACGCCCGAAGAAACGTTGCATGCCATAAATGCCCGTCTTCATCACGCCCATCAAAGACTGCCGGAGTTGAACTGGCTAATGGTAACTTTGGGCACCGCTTATGTTTATAAACAAAAAGAGAGTGGGCAAGTGGTAGCCAACTGCCATCAACTGCCGGAAAACCATTTCTTACGTTACCGGCTTACTGTTGAAGAAATTGTAGAAGATTATACAGCGCTCATCACCGGAATGGCAGCCTGCAATCCGGAATTAAAATGGCTGTTTACAGTCAGCCCGATCCGTCATATACGCGACGGAATGCACGCCAATCAATTAAGTAAATCTACGTTGTTACTGGCCATCGACCGGTTGCAGCAATTGTTCCCGGAACGAGTGTTCTACTTCCCCTCTTATGAAATCATATTAGACGAATTGCGTGATTATCGCTTCTATGCTGACGATATGCTGCATCCGTCTCCTCTGGCGATTCGTTACCTGTGGGAACGCTTCTCCGAAACCTTCTTTTCCGCTGAAACAAAGCAGGTTATCATGGCAGTGCAGGACATCCGCCGGGACTTGGCACATAAACCCTTTCACCCCGAGTCAGAGGCGTATCAACGCTTTTTAGGACAAATAGTGTTAAAAATAGAACGACTTATCGGAAAATACCCGTACTTAGATTTTCAAAAAGAAACAGAACTATGTCATATGCGATTGAATCCATAGCCAAAAGTATCGGTGCCCGCCGTATGGGCAAACATAAAGCGACTATTGATTGGCTGTTAACAGACAGCCGCTCTTTGAGTTTTCCGGAAGAAACTCTCTTTTTTGCTTTAACTACCAAACGAAATAGCGGAGTCCGTTATATCCCCGAATTATACGACCGGGGCGTACGCAATTTTGTAATAACAGAAGAAGACTTTAAATTAATTGAGAATGGAGAATTGAAAATGGAGAAATCTGGGCAAGATGATGATGCGCAGCCAATTCTCAATTCTCAACTCTCAACTCTCAATTTCCTTATCGTTCCCAATCCTCTGAAGGCTTTGCAGAAGCTTGCCGAAGCGCATCGTGATAAATTTAAAATCCCTGTGATCGGTATCACCGGAAGCAATGGAAAAACCATTGTGAAAGAGTGGTTGCACCAGTTACTTAGTCCGGATCGTTGTATCGTCCGTTCTCCGCGTAGCTATAATTCGCAGATCGGAGTTCCTCTTTCTGTATGGCAACTTTCAGAAGAAGCAGAACTGGGCATTTTCGAAGCCGGCATCTCCGAAATGGGAGAGATGGGAGCCTTGAAACGAATGATAAAGCCTACCATTGGTATTCTGACCAATATCGGCGGTGCCCATCAGGAAAACTTCTTCTCATTGCAAGAGAAATGCATGGAGAAGCTGACGCTTTTCAAAGACTGCGATGTAGTGATTTACAACGGCGATAACGAATTAATCAGTAATTGTGTCGCAAAATCAATGCTGACTGCACGTGAAATAGCCTGGAGCCGTAGGGATATTGAACGTCCGTTGTATATCAGCCGTGTAATCAAGAAAGAAGATCATACCGTTATATCTTATCGTTATCTGGAAATGGATAATACATTCTGTATTCCTTTCATCGATGACGCTTCTATTGAAAATGTGCTGAATTGCCTGGCAGCTTGTCTTTACCTGATGACACCTGCCGACCAGATCACCGAACGGATGGCCCGTCTCGAACCGATTGCCATGCGTCTGGAAGTGAAAGAAGGAAAGAATAACTGCGTATTGATTAATGATAGTTATAATTCAGACCTGGCATCATTGGATATTGCACTCGACTTTCTGGTACGTCGTTCGGAAAAGAAAGGCTTGAAGCGGACACTGATCCTGTCGGATATACTGGAAACCGGACAAAGTACCGCTACGCTTTATCGGCGTGTAGCCCAGTTGGTGCAGAGTAAAGGAATAAATAAACTGATTGGTGTAGGGCAGGAAATATCCTCCTGTTCCGCTCGTTTTGATGACGATCTCGAACGCTACTTCTTTCCTAACACAGAAGCACTTCTTACATCCGGCATACTCAAATCACTTCATTCGGAAGTAATTCTGGTAAAAGGTTCGCGCGTGTTCAACTTTGATTTGGTATCCGAAGAACTTGAATTGAAGGTGCATGAAACCATCCTTGAAGTAAACCTCGGAGCGATGGTCGCCAATCTGAACCATTACCGTTCCATGCTTCGCCATTCGGAAACAAAGGTGATCTGTATGGTGAAAGCATCCGCTTACGGAGCCGGTTCGTACGAAATAGCCAAGAGCTTGCAGGAACACCATGTCGATTATCTGGCTGTGGCCGTGGCTGACGAAGGTTCCGAACTTCGCAAAGCAGGTATTACCGCCTCTATTATAATTATGGATCCGGAGCTTACGGCATTTAAAACCATGTTCGATTATAAGCTGGAACCGGAAGTCTATAATTTCCATCTGCTCGATGCGCTCATCAAAGCGGCAGAAAAAGAAGGAATCACCAACTTCCCGATTCATGTGAAACTGGATACAGGTATGCACCGTCTGGGCTTTGCGGTAGAAGATATACCATTGCTCATTCGTCGTCTGAAGAATCAGAGTGCGGTGATCCCCCGTTCGGTATTCTCTCATTTTGTAGGAAGTGATTCGCCGCAGTTCGACGCTTTCACTCGTGAACAGATTGAATTGTTCGAGAAAGGTTCGCAGGAATTGCAGGCCGCTTTCTCTCACAAGATTCTCCGTCATATCTGCAATACGGCAGGAATCGAACGTTTCCCTGATGCACAATTTGATATGGTGCGCTTGGGAATCGGACTTTATGGAGTTAGCCCGATAGACAATTCGATTATACATAATGTAAGTACGTTGAAGACTACCATTCTTCAGATACGGGATGTTCCCCAAGAAGATACGGTAGGATATAGCCGGATGGGGCATTTGGCACGTCCTTCACGCATTGCGGCCATTCCTATCGGCTATGCGGATGGATTGAACCGCCATTTGGGACGTGGCAACGCCTATTGCCTGGTGAACGGAAAGAAAGCTCCTTATGTAGGGAATATCTGTATGGACGTCTGCATGATCGATGTAACGGATATTGATTGTCGGGAAGGCGATCAGGCTATCATCTTTGGTGATGATCTTCCGATTACGGTGTTGTCCGATAAGCTGGATACGATCCCTTATGAAGTGTTGACAAGTATATCGACACGGGTGAAGCGGGTATATTATCAGGATTAATTTATAACGTATTCCTCAAGACCCGCTTGAAGACTTCTTCCCGGTAATTCCGGGCAATTGGGACTTGGAATGTGCCGATCCGTAGCATATTGCCCTCCAGCAGATCGATCAGGTCGATATTGACGATGTAGGATTTATGCGTTTGCAGGAAATTTCCTTCCGGCAGCGACTCCCCGATTCGTTTCAGCGTAGAATGAGTCAGTATTTTACCAGAAGTGGTATAAATACTGACATAATTCTCCAATGCTTCCACGAACAGGATATCTTTCAGGAAAACCTTGCGCATCTGTTTATCGCTTTTTATGAACAAGAAGTCTTCTTGGATGGGCAAGGATTCTTTTTGCAGCAAATTGTGTACTTTATTCACTGCCTTTAGGAAACGTTCGAAAGAGATCGGTTTCAGGAGATAGTCTGCGACATCCAACTCGTAGCCTTTCAAGGCATACCGCTCATAAGCGGAGGTGACAATCACTTTGGGGGGATTGTTGAGGGTACCCAACAAATCCAGGCCGGAAAGGTAGGGCATCTCGATATCTAGTAGGAGTAAGTCCGGTCGCTGGGTTTTCAACAGGGTGTTGAGTTGCATGGCATCTTCGCAAACTCCTGTCAGGGAAAGGAAATCCACCTTCTCCACATACGATTGTAGTCCTTTCCTAGCTATCGGCTCATCGTCTGTTATCACACAGGTTATTATCATGACTCGTTTATTTTCAGTATTAATTGTGCGGTATATTCATTATCTAAGAGAGAGGTTTCTAACACATACTTGCCCGGATATAACAGAGCAAGACGTCTTCTTAAATTCTCCAGGCCGATCCCCTTTTTGACCGGATCTATCGAAATGGGAATATCCGGCACCGAATTCCGAATATGGAAGCTGATCTTATCTGGTTCCCAAGTCATACGAATGCCCAGCCGGTAAGCACCTCCCACATACTTGAAGGCATTCTCGATAAGCGGAAGGAATAAGAGAGGGTATATGGTAGTATATTCCAAGCCGGACGGTAGTTCAACATATAGTTGTAAACGTTCACTCATTCGCATCTTCTGTAAGTCGATATAGGTACGTATATAATCTATCTCTTCCTGAACACTGACCATTTGGTTTCCTCCGTATAACTGGTAACGCAATAGATCGGAAATCATCTCCAAGGTGCGCCGGGGCAACAGGTTCTTCTCGTCGATCTGGAAATAAACAGTATTCAAGGTGTTAAACAAGAAATGAGGATGATATTGGGATTTGAGGAATTTTAGTTCCATTTCCAGTTGTTCCGATCTTACTTTTTCCAATTGCAAGGTCTGGTGGTTGTAGTCTGCCTCTATCTGGTTACTACGAAGTATGATGTAGTAAATTAAGAAAAAAGGAACACAAATCACATTTACAACCACATAATCCGTAAGGAGATTGCCCAAATAGAGAAGCTCTGTCCGCTGACCTACAAACAAAACCAAATTCAGGACAACCAGTACTTTCAATATCATAAGCGCATATTCCGTTACGGCAGATAGTTGCAATTGGGGCTTTATCCGGAAAAGAAAGTATCGATTCTCGAAATCAAAAACGTAACACATCGTGATTGTAACCAACAAAGCGGATAGATGGTATCTCATCGAACCTGGCCAGAGCGTTCCGTCCCGTAACAGATCTGTTGTCAATCGAATACAATTGAACATTACGATTCCGAGAATCATCGGAGAGAAAAGGCGATAGAGAAGTTTCATTCGTTATACTGTTTTCTGTTACAAATTTATTCGTTTACTTTCATTTATGCTATTTTTTCGGTGAGATTCTTTCACCTCCAATCCCCGGTTCAAGCGATAAGAGACACTTATCCCGATCACGGCATTGTCTTGCCACTCCTTGATATGCCCCAGAAGGTTAGGAGCTTGGATACTTATCT
Source organism: Bacteroides sp. D2 (assembly GCF_025147085.1). Lineage (NCBI taxonomy): Bacteria > Pseudomonadati > Bacteroidota > Bacteroidia > Bacteroidales > Bacteroidaceae > Bacteroides > Bacteroides sp. D2. Next base: position 3,022,579 of record NZ_CP102261.1, read on the forward strand.
TGGAAACGTTTGAGTGGAAGACATCGCGGGCAAATAGCTGAATCGTTCCTTTTCCATTCCATATCTTTTTCTGGATTCCGGCGTTGACTTGCCACAAAGGGGAGATTATGGCTTGCCCCATCGCCATCTTCCCGTTGTAAAAGCCGGAAAGTTCAACGCTCCAGTTCTTGCTCAAGCTGAATTGGTTGGAAAGATTGGTAGAAGCGGTTAGCCGCTTGTTTACGTCCGTCTGGTAATTATCCGGCAAACGATAGCGGTTATAAGTGAAAGAGGCACTCAGGTTCAAGTCCCAAAACGAGGTGATGGATAATTGGGAGGTACTGATCTGGGTCCCCACGCTTAAATGGGAAGAAAGGTTTTCTGGGGTAACATAAACCCGATAGGAACCTTTGTCTAGATAACTTTTGATGATTGCATCCCGTGTATAGCTGAATTGTAGGCCGACACGGAACAGATCTTTATGGATATAAGCCAATTCCACGTTATCGGTTAGCTCTGGTTGTAGCATTGTATTGCCTTGTTCGTAAGTATAATCATCAAAAATATAGATAAAGGGATTCAGATCCCGGTAATTCGGGCGGATGATTCGCTTGCCATAGGTAAGGACAAAGCTGTTTCCGTTTCTTAGTCTATATTGCAGGGACAGGGTCGGGAACAAATGAAGATACTGATTCTTGAACGTAGAATCTCGTTGGGAGGAACTACCGGATTGCATGCCCTCTATCTGGGTGTTTTCCATGCGAAGTCCCGCTTCTATCTGGAAGGATGCGAGGTTTACGTCCAGTTGGGTGTATGCGGCATTGATATTTTCGTCATACTTGAAATCGTTGCTGATTTCCCGAGCGGGATTCCAAAGGGAACCTTGTAAGCGATTGTTATCCGCCCCGTTGCCAATGGAGACAAAAGTAGTCTTTACTCCTGTACGTAGCGTAAAGGTTTTCGAGAAAGGCCATACCAGATTCGCTTGTCCGGAATAGAGATGGATACTCCCGTTCATAATTCCCCGTAGAGTATCTTTGCTGTGTAAGAGCTGGTCTTCCCGGAAACGGTAACGCAGGCAATCGGCAGAGGCGTCTAAGGTTCCACCGTCCGGATTGAAGGTGTGGGTCAAACTCAAAACAGCTGTGAAATTATTCCGGGAACGGTGCGTGTTATTCAAAGTGCGGAGGGGAGACTTCCACTCTGTTTTTGGGGAAGCGACAAGACTGGACACATCTCCCAATTCCAAATCATTCCAAAGATTTCCGTTGGTAGAAAATCCGATAATCGTCTTGTCCGAGATTTGATAGTCGACTCCTACCCGATAGTAATTAGAACAGTTTCGGCGGAAACGGTAAGAGTCTTGTTCGATCCGGATCGCCTCCTGTTCCTGCCATGAGGGGGGGAAGATATTCCGGTTAGCGATAAACTTATGCCGGGTGCGACTTTGGAAATACGAATAGGATAAATAGAAATTGAACTTGTTTGTACGCATATTCAAAGAAGCTGTGCCGAAGCCTGTCCCATATCTCCACTGCTCATAACTGCCGTTCAAGGAGAGATTCATTCCCTTACGCATGATCTTTTTAGTACGGATATCGATAATCCCAGCGTTTCCGCTTGCATCATAACGTGTGGAAGGATAGGAGATCAGATCAATCTTATCGATCATACCGGCAGGGGTAGCTTTCAAAAAGCTCACTAAGTCATGACCGGAAAGGTAGGTCAGCTTGCTGTCCATCATGATATTCGCTCCTGTCTTGCCGTTCAAGTAAACGGAACCATCGCTTTGCAGGATTACCCCCGGAAGAGAGGATAACACGTCGAACAACGATCCCTGGCTTTGGGTGATCGTAGCATCCACATGGTAAGTCATTTTTCCCGGTTTCATCTCTACAGGTGGAAGTTTGGCAATTACCACTACTTCTTGTATCTTTTGATCGGCGATCGTATCTGTTTGTCCCAGCACACTACCGGAGAAATTTGTGAGCCATAACAATAGCATCCATCCATAACACTTTTCCATACTTTTTGTTTTTGTCCAAAACTACGACGGATCGGCTCTTGCGACAAATTTTTGTGACGTAAGGATAAGATTCATTGACAAGCGGTAAAAATAGATCTCGGCAAACAAATCTGCCAGGTTAAATTCCTAATTTTCTTCGCATAGTTGAATGTACGCTGAAAATTGGCTTTTACTACTTCTAATTTCAGAATTGCCTGTATGCCGAAGTAGTAAATCTCAATTTTATTTCCTATATTTGCAGCAACTATTAAAAACCTCTTTATCAAATAAACTTATGACAAACTTATTATTGTTAGGCTTTTTGCCTAGTGGTTCCGAATGGATTATTATCGCTTTGGTTATCCTTCTTCTTTTTGGTGGAAAGAAAATACCTGAACTGATGCGTGGATTAGGCAAAGGCGTGAAGAGCTTCAAAGACGGTGTGAACGAAGCGAAAGATGAAATAAACAAGGCAAAAGACGAGTTGGACAAACCTGTAGATCCTTCTAAGAACTAAAAGAGCACAACATACGGATGGCAGAAATGACCTTTTGGGATCATTTGGACGAACTGCGTAAGGTGCTTTTTCGGGTAGTTGGAGTTTGGTTTGTATTGGCGATAGGCTATTTTATTGCTATGCCCTACCTCTTCGACCATGTGATACTTGCGCCTTGCCACAATGATTTCATATTCTACGATTTATTACGGCATATCGGTAAAACATTTGATTTGACCGATGACTTCTTCACACAACAATTTTATGTGAAGCTGGTCAATATCAACTTGGCTGCTCCTTTCTTTATTCACATGTCGACAGCATTTTGGATGTCGGTGGTGACGGCTATGCCTTATATCTTTTTTGAAATATGGCGTTTCATCAATCCCGCCCTTTATCCGAATGAGAGAAAGGGCGTGCGTAAAGCATTGACTATCGGAACGGTGATGTTTTTCATCGGCGTACTGCTGGGTTACTTTATGGTTTATCCGCTGACTCTCCGTTTCCTGTCTACCTATCAGTTGAGTTCGGAAGTGGAGAATATCTTGTCTCTTAATTCCTATATAGATAATTTTATGATGCTGGTTCTCTGCATGGGATTGGCTTTTGAACTTCCGTTGGTTACATGGCTGCTTTCTTTGCTGGGAGTGGTGAACAAGTCTTTCTTGCGGAGATACCGCCGTCATGCGGTGGTTGTCATCGTGATAGCAGCTGCTATTATTACTCCGACGGGCGACCCCTTCACATTGAGTGTCGTAGCTATTCCACTTTATCTGTTGTACGAGATGAGTATTTTGATGATAAAAGACAAGAAGAAAACCGAAGAGGAAGTAGAAGATGAAGCTGGAGATGAAGCTGGAGATGAAGTTGCCTTGTCCGAAGAGTGAAGCGATAGAATCTTATGAAATCCTTTTAGCAGTTTGCCGGGCAGAAGATGCCTATCTTGCCGTAGGATATAAGCAAATGCGCGACTTGCTGGAACGCATTTGTCGCGGGCAAATGCAAAACGAAAGTTTACAGATGACCGATCTTTCTGCACGAATTAGTTTTGTGTCAGCTAAGGTGGGGCTTTCTGTTACAGAGCAGAACCGGCTGCATACTTTCCGGTTAACTTCAAATGCTATCCTGAACCGTCAACAAGAGCCCAACCGGGAACAACTCTTGCGGGATGCGAAAACCCTGGCTTTCTTTATCCGTAAACTCTTGGATGAAGATATTCCTCTGGAACTATATCGACTACTTCCGCGTGCGGATGCCACCTATTTGGTTGCGCCTCCCGCCCGCGAGCGGGTACAGCGGATGCGTGTCTGTTTCCAGTATGCCGACGAACAATATCTGTATGTGACTCCCTTGGATGAAGTTTCGGAGCAACCATACCTTGTCCGTTATAATGTTCCTCAAATCAATGAAGAGTTTGCAGAAACGTGCAAGCTGCTTTGGCGGCATGCGCAAGTCAATCTATTGGATGTAGCCATTGATGAAGCAGGAATCCTGACCCCTTCTTTTATCGTACTCGAACCGGATTACTTGCTCGACATCAGTTCCCTTGCCGAGTGTTTCCGTGACTACGGACACCATCCGGCCAACTATTTTCTTTCCCGTCTTCAACCGATCGAAAATGCCCGTCCTTTATTACTGGGAAATATAGCCAACCTTTTTCTGGACGAATGGATTCATGCAAAGAGTGAAGAGATAGACTATCGTACCTGTATGCAGAAAGCCTTCCGGCGTTATCCTATTGAACTGGCCGCCTGCTCTGATTTGCGAGACAAGGAGAAAGAACGCCAATTCTTTGAAGACTGCAAATTGCACTTCGATCATATTCGTGAAACAGTAAATGACACCTTTCATGCAGCCGGCTATGAGCTTGACAAGACAGATGCCGTGCTCGAACCATCTTATATTTGCGAAGCACTCGGACTTCAGGGACGTCTTGACTATATGCAGCGGGATATGTCTTCTTTTATCGAAATGAAATCCGGTAAAGCGGACGAGTATGCTATCCGGGGCAAGGTAGAACCGAAAGAGAATAATAAGGTACAGATGTTGCTTTATCAGGCGGTATTGCAATATTCGATGGGAATGGATCACCGGAAAGTGAAAGCCTATTTGCTTTATACCCGCTATCCGCTTCTTTACCCTTCTCGTCCTTCGTGGGCGATGGTGCGCCGGGTGATTGATTTGCGTAATCGGATTGTAGCCGATGAATATGGCATCCAATTACGAAACAGCCTGGAGTATACGTCACAAAAACTGGAAGAAATCAATGCTTCCACCTTGAATGAACGAGGATTGAAAGGGCGTTTCTGGGAAACATACCTGCGTCCTTCTATTGATAACTTTCAATCGAAGCTGAAAGCTCTTTCCGCATTGGAAAAGAATTACTTCTATGCGGTGTACAACTTTATAACAAAGGAACTTTATACCTCAAAATCCGGTGACGTGGATTATGAGGGACGTACAGGGGCAGCTTCTTTGTGGCTCTCTACATTGGCGGAGAAATGTGAGGCTGGAGAAATCATTTATGATCTGAAAATAAAGGAGAACCATGCCGCCGATGAATATAAAGCCGGACTTACTCTTACCGCTGGAAGTGAGATGCTTCATGCTGAAACTTTCCTTCCTAATTTCCGTCAAGGCGACGCCATTATCCTTTATGAACGAAACTGTGATACAGATAATGTCACCAATAAAATGGTTTTCAAAGGCAATATCGAGTATCTGACAGAAAACGAAATAGGTATCCGCTTGCGTGCTACCCAGCAGAATCCATCCGTACTTCCGGCCGAAAGCCTTTATGCCATAGAGCATGATACAATGGATACGACATTCCGCTCGATGTACCAGGGCTTATATGCTTATCTTTCTGCAAGAAAAGAACGTCGTGACTTGTTGTTGTCACAACGTCCTCCGAGGTTTGATAAATCATTGGATTCCATGATTTTCTGTTCGGAAGACGATTTTACGCGAGTCGCCCTGAAGGCAAAAGCCGCACAGGATTATTTCCTTCTTATCGGACCTCCGGGAACAGGCAAGACTTCATGTGCCTTGAAGAAAATGGTAGAGACTTTCCATGCAGACAAGGATGCGCAGATTCTTTTGCTTTCCTATACCAACCGGGCGGTTGATGAGATATGCAAGTCGTTGGCTTCCATTGCTCCGGCAGTTGACTTTATCCGGGTAGGAAGTGAATTGTCATGTGATGAAGCCTACCGCGGGCATCTGATTGAAAATGAATTATCCTCTTGCAACCGTCGTTCGGAAGTTTACGAGCGTATTCGGAATTGTCGGATTATTGTGGGAACGGTAGCGGCTATTTCCGGTAAGCCGGAACTGTTTCGCTTGAAACATTTTGATGTAGCTATTATTGATGAGGCTACCCAAATCCTGGAACCGCAGTTGTTAGGAATCCTTTGTGCACGTGGAGAAGATGAAAAAGATGCAATAGATAAGTTTGTATTGATCGGAGATCATAAGCAACTGCCTGCTGTTGTGCAGCAAAACGTGGAACAGGCGGCAATCTATGATGAATCATTACTGTCTATCGGATTGAGCAATCTGAAAGATTCTTTGTTCGAACGTCTTTATCGGAACTGTACGGCAGCCTGTTCATCGTCTGCTATTCATCGTTCCTATGATATGCTTTGTCGTCAGGGACGCATGCATCCGGAAGTTGCCTTATTTGCCAATCGTGCTTTTTACGGGGGGCGACTGATTCCTGTCGGACTACCTCACCAAATAGAAGACTCGGACACGATCTGCCGTTTAGCCTTTTATCCGTCTGTGCCGGAGAAAGCAGGCGCATCTGCCAAAATCAACTATTCGGAAGCACGTATCGTTGCAGATTTAGCCGTTCGCATTTATGAACACCATCAGTCGGATTTTGACGAATCCCGTACTTTAGGAATCATTACTCCTTACCGAAGTCAGATAGCATTGATTAAAAAAGAAATAGAATCAGTTGGTATTCCGGCTCTGAATCGCATTCTGGTTGACACCGTGGAACGGTTCCAGGGAAGCGAGCGTGATGTAATAATCTATTCCTTCTGTGTCAACTACCCTTATCAATTAAAATTTCTATCCAATCTGACGGAAGAAGAGGGTGTTTTGATTGACCGGAAACTGAATGTTGCCTTGACCCGTGCAAGGAAACAGATGTTCATCACAGGAGTTCCCGAACTCCTGGAACGTAATCCACTCTACAAAAGTTTATTAAAATTAATAGAAGGCTCCTGGAAAATTGCATCATTTTTGCAGATGTTAGTTTTTATTCTCTCTTTATGCAATTCATTAACACCTCTATATTGAACAAACGCCTATATTTGCAACACGTTTTTTTCATAGAGATTTAGATTTAAGGTTAGAAGAATTGTGGAAGTCGTGAGACTTCCCTTTTTTTCATCTTAACGTTTACTATACTTCATTATAGGAATGCAAAAACACTGTTTTAAGTGTTACGTTTAAATATTTTGCAGGAGGATGATGCAGGATAAGTAAACCTAAAAAGCCTTCTTCGTGAGAAGAGGCTTTTTTATTTTTTCATTTTTTTGAATAATTGGTTAAAAAACAAAAGAGTAATCCGGCGACGGATTACTCTTTTGTTTTTATTGATAGTATCTATTGAAATGGAATTAATCCAATACGATAGGTTTGTATTTCGGAACTAATGCTTTCATGATGATCCAGCCAATCAGATAAGCTACTGCACATACGCAGAAGATAATGAAATATCCGGCCGGTTTACCCTCAAAGCCCATGAATGTCATAGCAGGGTGTACAAATTGCGCTCCCTGTTCCAGCAACTCTTTCGTCATTTCCACTTCTTTGCCGTCAACCATCGTTGTTCCGGAAGCATATACGAATAAGTTACCTGCCACTTTCTGAAGAATCATGGAACCGAAACCACCTGCCATACCACCGATACCCGTGATACTTGCGATAGCTGTTCTTGGGAACATATCACCTACGGTAGAGAAGATGTTAGCCGACCAGGACTGGTGAGCAGCACCACCGATACCGATCAAAATAACCGGGAACCATGGAGAAACCGTACCTAATGGCTGTGCCAACAATACAACCAATGGGAAGAAGGCGAAGATCAACATCGCTTTCATACGGGCTGCATACGGATTCATACCCGTTCTGTTGATAAAGATAGTAGGCAGTTTACCACCGTAGATAGATAACATCGTTACTGCATAAAGCGTAAAGATCAATGCCATACCCAGCGGATCGGAAGTTTTGATACCGAATTGAGTATTCAGGTAAGACGGAGTCCAGAAAAGGAAGAACCACCATACACCGTCAGTGGTGAACTTACCAAAGATGAAAGCCCATGTCTGCTTGTAGCTGAAACATTGCCAGAATTTCATTCTCTTTTCATCCTTCTCGTCTGCCATCGGAGCACTACCTGCTTCGCGCTGGTCTTGTTCGATATAGTCAAGCTCTGCCTGGTTAACGTGTTTGCTTTTCGACGGAGCATCGTACATGAATACCCAGAATCCCATCCAGATGAAACCAAGTCCACCAATTACGATAAATGCCATTTCCCAACCGAACATTTTTGCCAGGATAGGAATGGTAAGAGGAGCGATCAATGCACCGATAGAAGCACCGGCGTTGAAGATAGAAGTGGCGTAAGCACGGTCCTTTTTAGGGAAATACTCTGCAGTTACTTTAATTGCAGCGGGGAAGTTACCGGCTTCTCCTAAAGCGAGGATACAGCGGGCAGCGAGGAAGCAGTACATACTGACAGTAGCAATGGTCACTACCACATCTCCTGTGGCACCTGCCAGTTCTGCTGCGCTATGCAGACCTACCTGTGCTTCTGTGATAACACCACAAACGGCATGCAGACAGGCACCTGCCGACCATACACCGATGGCCCATAAAAATCCTTTTTTGGTTCCCATCCAATCGACAAAGCGACCGGCAAACAGCATACATATAGCGTATACAATCGAGAAAACAGAAGTAATAGTACCGTAGTGAGATTCGTCCCAGTGGAATTCCGGTTTGATAAATTCATCCCACGTCAATGAGAGAACCTGACGGTCGAGATAGTTAACTGTAGTAGCAAAAAATAGCATAGCACAGATGGTCCATCTGTAGTTTGTCATCTTTTCGCCTGTTTTTTGAAATGCATTCATGATAATGGATTTAAATAGATTTTGTTTCGTTGACAAAGGTCGGTATTTCGACTGAATTTTATTTGTAAAAATTGGTCAAAATCATGTATTATTCGTTGCATTATATATGGATTTTGTTACATCTTATATATAATAGGTAACGAGGTGTTTGTTCTTTGGGGGAAGAATATGTAAAATCCGGAAAACTTCATCCCTTTCTCCCGTAAGAGAAAAGAATGAAGTTTTTCGGATCATTGATTATATATATGAGTAGGAATACGCAACGGTTAGCGCATTTCTGTATATTTGATCTTGTCCATGTCTCCGTAGTCGAGGTTTTCACCTGCCATACCCCAGATAAACATGTAGTTGCTTGTTCCGGCAGCAGCGTGGATAGACCATTCCGGTGCCATGATAGCCTGTTCGTTCTGCATCCATACGATACGTTCTTCCTGAGGTTCGCCCATGAAGTGGCAGATCGAATTGCCTGTCGGTACATTGAAGTAGAAGTATGCTTCTACACGGCGAGTGTGAGTGTGTGCAGGCATGGTATTCCATACGCTACCCGGTTTCAACTCTGTCAATCCCATCTGTAATTGGCAAGGACCTTCTTCAAGTACATTGTTTACAATCAACTGGTTGATAACGCGGTCGTTGCTTTCTTCCATCTTTCCGGCAGGGAATGAGTTAGCTTTCAGCGAGCCTTTGCGTCCGTCGATAGTAATCAATTGAGTTTTGTATTCTTTGTGAGCAGTAGCCGAGTTGATGTAGAACTTGGCAGGATTGCTGGAATCTTTGCTCTTGAAAGTCACTTTCTGCTTGCCTCTACCTACATACAAAGCATCTTTGAATTTCAGCACGTATTCTTTACCGTCTACGGTTACGATACCTTCGCCACCCACATTGATGACACCCAGTTCGCGACGTTCGAGGAAGAATTTAGCTTTCAGCGGGTCGATTGTTTCAAGTACCAGTTCTTTAGTTGCAGGTACTGCGCCACCGAAGATCAGACGGTCGTACATTGAATAAGTGACGTTGATTTCGTTTGGAACCATCACTTTTTCCATCAGGAAGCTACTACGCAAGCGGTTAGTATCATACGTTTTCACGTCTTGCGGATTGCAAGCCACTTGCATCTTGTAATTCACCTGGGCAGAAGCAGACATCGCTGCGATACCCAACATCATTGCAATTGCTAATTTTTTCATCATCTTTTCTTTATAGTATTTATATTATTCTTTATTATTCATTGCTGCATTTTTTGCGTCATTCCGGGTCATGCGGATACGGTTGTAGATAGCCATTCCGAGTGCCAGTGCCACAAGGATGGCAGGACCGATAATTTTCAGACTGTAAGTCAGGTGGAAGATACCCCAGCAGAAGAGGCTGGAAGCGAAGTCGAGTGCTCCACCTTCAAAACCGGCGGGGATATTTACTGTCGGGTCGCCTGTTGCAGCATATACATCTTTAGCAGCCATTGTGAAGAAGCCTGCCAGTTCGGTTACGAAATACAGACCTACGATCAAAGCTACCAGACCGATAATGAATGATTTCACTACATTACCTTTTGTAATAGGCAGAATCATCGGGAACAGATAGAACATACCTGCCAGAGAGGCCAAAGGTAAGAAACGGTTGCCCGGAAGGATAACAGCCAGGAAGATCGTTACAGGAATCAAAAGCAGGGATACCACCAAAGTAGTCGGGTGACCGATAACCAGTGCAGGGCTCATACCGATGCTCAAACCGGTGTTATTCTTATATTTTTTAGCGATCAACTCACGGGTAGCGTCAGAAATCGGTTTCAAACCTTCGATGAAAAGGCTGGTGATGCGTGGAATCAATTCCATCACCGCACCCATCTTGATACCTAATCCTAAAATGCCCGGAATACCATCCAATACTTCTTTCCAGCTGGCACAACCCAATGCTCCGATACCGCAACCAATGACGATACCCAGGAACAACGGTTCACCCATCAGTCCGAATTTCTTTTTCATACCTTCGGAGTCGATATTCAGTTTGTCGAATCCCGGAATTTTATCAAGTAGTTTATTGATTACAATAGCAAACGGAACAAAACTTTGGCAGAAGGGTTGTGGAATAGAGATACCCTCCATTTTATCATAGAACTTTTGAAAAGCGGGAGCAGTCATATCCGCCATTACCAATGTAATGATGTAGCAGATGATTGCTGCGAAGAATCCCCAGAAGATATTGTCGGAAGCAAAATAAACGATCGCTCCGATAAAGGCGAAATGCCAGTAGTTCCAAAGGTCGATGTTGACAGTGCGGGTTGTTTTGGTAAGCAACATCAGCAAGTTAACGCCCAGACAAACCGGGATAATAAAAGCACCGACAGAGGTGTTGTAGGCAACTGCTGCTGCAGAAGGCCATCCCATGTCGAAAATTCCCAGTTCCAATCCGTAGATTTCTACCATTTTACTTAATGCAGGGCCCAGGCTGCTGGTAAGCAACGCTGTCACTACCGATAAACCAACGAAACCGACACCTACCAATAAACCGCTTTTCAGCGCTTTAGAGAATTTAATACCGATACATACTCCTAAGATTGTGAAAATGACCGGCATCATCACTGCCGCTCCAAGACCGATAATGTACTTGAATACTTCTTCCATTCTGTTCTATTTTTTCTCTGTTTTAATGATAAATTTCCAGTGTTTCCCCAGAGGGTATTAGTTGTAAACCGTGCCAAAAGTAAGACCTTTTTTGCTTTCTTCCAAAACGAAACTCTTAATTTATTAGATATTGCATCAAAAATGGACATTTTTGACGTTTGCGTGCACAAAATTAGTCGTTTCCGTGCACGAAAAACAAAAAATGCACCTACTTGACTAAAATTTCCTACCGGGTTTGGAGGAAAAGCACTACTTTCGTAGCGTGAAAAAAGACTATGTTGAATCCTTAAAATAACAAACCATGAGACAAACTCCTTTTTATAATTTTTTTATATTGGCTTTATTGGTTACAATGACCGTTTCGGTATCAGCGCAGCAGGTCGACAGTAAGTTGCCCTGGTCTGTACGATTGACTGAATCGGAAATGATCCGTTACCCGCAATCCTGGCAGCTTGATTTTCAACCGAAATTGAAGTGGGACTATTGCCATGGACTTGAATTGGGAGCCATGCTCGATGTTTATGATACTTATGGCGACAAGAAAATTCGCGATTACGCCATCGCATACGCAGATACAATGGTGCACGACGACGGAAGCATTACAGCTTATAAACTAACTGATTATAGTCTCGACCGTATCAACTCCGGAAAAATTCTTTTCCGTATCTATGAGCAAACGAAGAATCCTAAATATAAAAAAGCGCTCGATCTGCTTTATAGCCAGTTTGAAGGACAACCGCGCAATGAAGACGGTGGTTTCTGGCACAAAAAGATTTATCCTCATCAGATGTGGCTGGACGGGATTTACATGGGAGCTCCTTTCTATGCTGAATATGCTTTCCGTAATAATCTTCCGCAGGATTATGCAGATGTAATCAACCAATTTATCACCTGTGCGCGCCATACGTATGACCCTAAGAACGGTCTTTATCGCCATGCGTGTGATGTAAGTCGTACCGAACGTTGGGCAGATCCGGTGACCGGACAGTCGAAACATACTTGGGGACGTGCTATGGGATGGTATGCGATGGCATTGGTAGATGCACTTGAATTTATTCCGCTGCATGAAGCCGGAAGAGATTCCCTGCTGGATATCCTGAATAATGTGGCTGTGCAGGTGAAGAAACTTCAAGACCCGAAGACAGGAGGATGGTATCAGGTAATGGATAGGAGTGGGGACAAGGGAAATTATGTGGAATCTTCCTGCTCTGCTATGTTTATTTATTCGCTCTTTAAGGCAGTCCGTCTGGGATATATTGATAAATCTTATTTGGATGTAGCGCTGAAAGGTTATAAGGGATTTCTCGATAATTTTATCGAAGTGGACAAAAACGGATTGGTAACTATCACCAAAGCTTGTGCAGTGGCAGGATTGGGAGGAAAGGTGTACCGTTCCGGTGATTATGATTATTATATAAATGAAACTATCCGCAATAATGATCCTAAAGCCGTAGGACCTTTTATTATGGCTAGCTTGGAATATGAACGTTTACAAAAGTAATTTCCAGCGATGAAAAGGACTATTTTGAAAGGAATGATGTGTTTGCTTCTGCTTGGCGTGGGAGCAACATCTGTTTATTCACAGCAACAGCAACGCAAAGACACAATCATTGTGACACGTGACGGGACGGGAGACTATCGTAATATTCAGGAAGCAGTGGAAGCTGTCCGCGCTTTTATGGATTATACGGTAACTATATTTATCAAGAATGGTGTCTATAAAGAAAAACTGGTCATCCCTTCTTGGGTAAAGAATGTTCAACTGGTGGGCGAAAGTGCAGAGAAAACGATTATCACTTATGACGATCATGCCAACATCAATAAGATGGGGACATTTCGTACCTATACAGTAAAAGTAGAGGGAAATGACATTACTTTTAAGGATCTGACGATTGAGAATAATGCGGCTCCATTGGGACAGGCGGTAGCCCTTCATACCGAAGGTGACAGGCTCATGTTTGTCAACTGCCGTTTCCTGGGAAATCAGGATACTATTTATACGGGTTCTGAAGGAACACGGCTCTTATTTACCAATTGTTATATCGAGGGGACTACTGATTTTATTTTTGGTCCCTCAACTGCTCTATTCGAGTATTGTGAGCTTCATAGCAAACGTGATTCATATATCACGGCCGCTTCAACCCCACAAAGTGAAGAATTCGGATATGTCTTCAAGAACTGCAAGTTGACAGCTGCTCCGGACGTGAAAAAAGTATATCTGGGTCGTCCGTGGCGTCCTTATGCCGCAACAGTCTTTATTAATTGTGAGTTTGGCAATCACATCCGCCCCGAAGGATGGCACAACTGGAAGAATCCGGAGAACGAAAAAACGGCTCGTTATGCCGAATTTGGAAATACCGGTGCAGGTGCTGATACGACAGGACGTGTAACGTGGGCCAAACAACTGACGAAGAAGGAAGTAGCGAAGTATACTCCGGAAAACATCTTTAAAGAAAGTAGTAACTGGTATCCTTATAAATGAGAGAAGCAAGGCGAATGATTGCCAGCCCGCTTGTGATTATCAGTTTCAAGCCTTGAAACTATTAGTTGTATTATAATTATAGATAAATATGAAGACACAAAGACATAAAATGTGGGGGCTGCTGGCAGCAGTTTTCATTCTTTTTTCTGCATTTCGTGCGGACAAACCGGTTATCACTATCTTCATGATAGGCGATTCGACCATGGCTAACAAGAAAATAGATGGAGGAAACCCCGAACGTGGTTGGGGAATGGTGCTTCCCGGATTCTTTTCTGAAGATGTACGGATAGACAACCATGCTGCTAACGGACGCAGTTCCAAGAGCTTTATCAGTGAGGGACGTTGGGAAAAAGTGATTTCCAAAGTGAAAAAAGGAGATTATGTCTTTATTCAGTTCGGCCATAACGATGAGAAAGCAGACTCTACCCGTCACACTGATCCGGGGACCACTTTTGATGAGATTCTTCGCCGCTATGTGAATGAAACCCGTGCCAAAGGTGGAATACCGGTATTGTTTAACTCTATCGTCCGTCGTAACTTTGTACAACCAAAGGATGACGTCATTGCAAAAGATGTTCGTCGTACACCGGGAGAAAAGGAACAACCGAAAGAGGGAACCGTTTTATTCGATACACATGGTGCTTATCTGGATGCTCCCCGCAATGTGGCAAAAGAATTGGGAGTGACTTTCATTGATATGAATAAAATCACTCACGACCTGGTGCAAGGACTTGGACCCATAGAATCTAAGAAATTATTTATGTTTGTCGAGCCCAATCAGGTGCCTGCCTTCCCGAAAGGCCGTGAAGACAATACTCACTTGAATGTATACGGAGCACGAACCATTGCCGGATTGGCGGTGGATGCCATTGGCAAGGAAATTCCGGAACTGGCGAAATATATCCGTCATAACGATTATGTAGTGGCTCAAGATGGTAGCGGTGATTTCTTTACTGTGCAGGAAGCAATCAATGCAGTTCCTGATTTCCGCAAAGAAGTGCGTACCACGATTCTGGTTCGTAAGGGTACCTATAAAGAAAAACTGATTATCCCTGAATCCAAAATCAATATTTCTCTGATTGGAGAAGAAGGTGTGGTATTGACTTATGATGGTTTTGCCAACAAGAAAAATGTATTCGGTGAGAACATGGGAACTTCCGGTTCGTCCAGCTGTTACATCTACGCTCCCGATTTTTATGCAGAAAACATCACCTTCGAGAATTCATCAGGTCCCGTAGGACAGGCAGTTGCCTGCTTTGTATCTGCCGACCGTGCCTTTTTTAAGAACTGCCGTTTCCTCGGCTTCCAGGATACTCTCTATACATACGGGAAGCAAAGCCGCCAATATTACGAAGATTGTTACATTGAAGGAACAGTCGATTTTATTTTCGGATGGTCTACCGCTGTTTTCAATCGCTGCCACATTCATAGCAAGCGCGACGGTTATGTCACTGCTCCTTCTACCGATAAAGGGAAAAAGTACGGCTATGTCTTCTACGATTGCCGGTTGACGGCTGATGCGGAAGCTACAAAGGTCTATTTGTCACGTCCCTGGCGTCCGTATGCACAGGCTGTATTTATTCGCTGCGAACTGGGGAAACATATTCTTCCTGTTGGCTGGAATAATTGGGGTAAGAAAGAAAACGAAAAGACAGTCTTCTATGCCGAATATGAGAGCTGGGGCGAAGGAGCCAATCCGAAAGCGCGTGCCGCTTTCTCCCAACAACTGAAAAACCTGCAAGGATACGAGATTACGACTGTACTGGCAGGCGAAGATGGATGGAATCCGGTAGCGGACGGAAACAAACTGATAACAGTGAAACGTTGACTTGACGAATTTGTAAAGAAATGAATTACTAAGCAAAAAACAATGGATATATAAAAGACAATAGATCACTTGTCCTATAGAATGGCTCGATTCTGTTAAATAGCCGCTAAAGATTGCATAAAAGTACAACTATTTTTCTATCTTTACGGCACAGAACCGAGTTATATGATGAAGAAAACCTTAATTTCAGTAATTCTTTTGCTAGCTATTGTGTTCTCGACACATGCGCAGCAGCACTGTTTTTTCACCCACTATTCTACTGAAGATGGATTGTCCCAAAATACGGTGATGAACATCTTGCAAGATCACAAAGACAACCTTTGGTTTGCCACTTGGGATGGAATCAACCGTTTCAACGGTTATACCTTCAAAACATATAAGGCCCGTCAGGGAAACTACATCAGTCTGACCAATAATCGCGTAGACCGTATCTATGAAGACCGTTACGGTTTTTTGTGGCTACTGACTTATGATAATCGTGTTCATCGTTTCGACCCGAAGACGGAAACTTTCGAACAAGTACCTGCTGCCGGAGAGGAGGGGAGTGCTTTTAATGTACATACCATTGAGGTGATGCCGAACGGAACCGTCTGGCTGCTGACAGAAAATGACGGAGCCATCCGCATCCTAACTCATCCGAATGAGAATAATCGTCTGACATGGGATATTTATTCCAGTAAGACGGAACTGTTTCCCTCTTTGCATGTATTCAAAGTACATCAGGATAAAGCAGGCAATGACTGGCTGTTGACGGATAACGGCCTCGGCATGATCCGCCCCGGAAAGAAAGAACCGGATTCCTATTTTACGGAGACAAAAGGGAAGTTTGGCGGCATGAACCAAGCCTTCTATGCAGTACAGGAGCGGGATAAGGACATTTGCTTTGCTTCGGATCATGGACGTATCTGGTCTTATCAGAAAGATAGCGGAGAATTTACGTTGATCGAACTTCCTACAAAAGGGCAGATCACTTCCATTCACCCCGTTGCACCGGACGTTTCTGTAATTACTACCGATTCGGATGGTTTCTTTACTTATAACCTGCGGACCAAAACAAATGTGCATTATTCATTTTTGACTTGTAAGGCTTTACCCGCAAAACCAATCCTTTCTGCTTATGTAGACCGTTCTTCGGAAGTGTGGTTCGAGCAGGAAGAACCGGGTGTTGTAGCCCATTTTAATCCCTCGACCGGAGTGGTGACCCGTGAACAGATTCTTATTGAATACAGTAATCCCGAACGTTCCCGTCCGGCCTTCCATATCCATGAAGATGTAAACGGGTATCTTTGGGTACACCCTTACGGAGGAGGTTTCTCTTACTTCGATCCTCAAAAAAAACGGTTGGTTCCTTTCTATAACGGACTGGGTAGCCGTGACTGGCGCTTCTCCAATAAGATTCATTCGGCTTTCTCCGACAAACAAGGTAATTTATGGCTTTGCACCCACTCCAAGGGATTGGAGAAGGTGACTTATCGGAATGTACCTTTTGCGATGATGACTCCCATGCCGCATGAACATGAATCATTGCATAATGAGGTGCGTGCCCTGTGCGAAGACAAACTGGGTAATCTGTGGGTTGGCTTAAAAGATGGCATGCTTCGTATGTATGATGCCGATAAAACTTATAAAGGATACCTGACCGAAAGCGGTATCGTTTCTACTACTGGTACTCCCATGTTGGGAACTGTTTATTTTGTTATTCAGGATTCGAAAGGAATCATCTGGATTGCAACAAAAGGAGACGGACTTGTCCGTGCCGAGCCGACTTCTTCCAACGGAATGTCTTATAAACTGACCCGTTATCTTCATCGTGAAGAGGATATGTACAGTTTGAGCGATAATAATGTGTATTGTATCTATGAAGATCATTATGGTCGTATTTGGGTAGCTACTTTTGCCGGAGGTATCAATTATATCACGCAGAATGAAGCAGGAAAGACATTGTTTATCAATCACCGGAATAATCTGAAAGGGTATCCGATTGATCCTTGCTACAAAGCGCGTTTCATTACTTCCGATAATAATGGACTCCTGTGGGTAGGTACAACTACGGGAGCTGTTGCTTTTGATGAGAACTTTAAGAAACCGGAGGATGTGCAGTTTTATCATTTCTCCCGTATGCCGAACGATACGCAAAGTCTGAGTAATAATGATGTCCATTGGATTATTTCCACTAAGAAAAAGGAACTGTATCTGGCTACTTTCGGTGGGGGACTCAACAAACTGATATCTATCAGTAAGGACGGCCACGGAGAGTTCAAATCATATTCCGTACTGGACGGTCTTCCTTCCGACGTCTTGCTTTCTGCCCGCGAAGATAGTAAGGAGAATTTATGGATTAGTACGGAGAATGGAATTTGTAAATTTATCCCGTCTGAAGAACGTTTTGAAAGTTACGACGAACGTAGTATTACTTTCCCAGTGCGCTTTAGTGAAGCGGCTTCCACATTGACGGCTAAAGGAAGTATGCTTTTCGGTGCCAGTGGGGGAGTCTTTATATTTAATCCCGACTCTATTCGTAAGAGTAGCTATATCCCACCTATCGTATTCTCCAAACTGATGGTGACTAATGAGGATATTACGCCCGGAGATAACTCCTTGTTGAAGGTGGATATTGACGATACCGACCCATTGGTGCTCTCACACAAAGAGAATATTTTCTCCGTTCACTTCGCTGCACTCGATTATACCAATCCGCAGAATATACAGTATGCTTATATTCTCGACGGATTTGAGAAACAGTGGACTTTTGCCGACAAGCAGCGTAGTGTGACTTATACGAATCTTCCGAAAGGAGAGTATGTGCTCCGTGTTCGTTCAACGAATAGTGATGGTGTGTGGGTGGATAATGAACGTATACTGAACATTGTTATTCTGCCTTCTTTCTGGGAGACGCCGGTAGCTTATGTGCTTTATGTTCTTTTTATTCTGATTATTATTCTCGTAGCCGTTTATATCCTGTTTACTATTTATCGGTTGAAGCATGAAGTTTCGGTCGAACAGCAGATTTCAGATATAAAACTGCGTTTCTTTACTAACATATCGCATGAGTTGCGTACTCCGCTTACGTTGATAGCCGGTCCGGTGGAGCAGGTCTTGAAGAATGATAAATTGCCGGCTGATGCTCGCGAACAGTTAGTGGTGGTTGAACGGAACACCAATCGGATGCTCCGTCTTGTCAATCAGATTCTGGACTTCCGCAAGATTCAGAATAAGAAGATGAAGATGCAGGTGCAGCGGGTGGATATTGTACCTTTCGTCCGTAAGGTGATGGAAAATTTTGAAGCTGTGGCCGAGGAACATCGGATTGATTTCCTGTTCCAGACCGAAAAGGAACATCTTTATCTTTGGGTGGATGCCGATAAGCTGGAAAAGATTGTATTCAATTTGCTTTCCAATGCATTTAAATATACGCCGAATGGCAAGATGATTACGATGTTTATCCGGGAAGATGAAAAGATGGTTTCTATCGGTGTGCAAGATCAGGGTATCGGTATCGCGGAAAACAAAAAGAAGTCACTGTTTGTCCGTTTTGAGAATCTGGTAGATAAGAATCTTTTCAATCAGGCTAGTACGGGTATCGGACTTTCATTGGTGAAAGAGTTGGTGGAAATGCATAAAGCGACTATTTCCGTTGATAGTCATTTGGGAGAAGGGAGTTGCTTCAAAGTCGATTTCCTCAAGGGAAAAGAACATTACGATAAGGAAGCCGAGTTTATTCTGGAAGATGCGGATGCTCCGGCAAGAATGGGACAGGTAGTGGATATTGCCAATTCTTCCATTCAGTCTGAAACGTTGGTAAGCGATGATTCGGAGAAGATTGATGATGTGTATGGGGAAGAATTTGCGAAAGAAGAGAACTCCAAAGAATTGATGCTGTTAGTCGAAGATAATCAGGAGTTACGTGAATTCTTGCGCAGTATATTTTCTCCGATGTACCGGGTGGTGGAAGCTGCTGACGGTAAGGAGGGGGCAAGCAAGGCTTTGAAGTACCTGCCGGATATTATCATCAGTGACGTGATGATGCCTGAAAAAGACGGTATCGAAATGACGCGTGAACTGCGTGCGGATATGACGACCAGCCATATACCTATCATTTTGCTTACTGCCAAAACTACGATTGAAAGCAAACTGGAGGGATTGGAATATGGTGCGGATGATTATATAACGAAGCCTTTCAGTGCTACCTATCTGCAAGCACGTGTGGAAAATCTGTTGATGCAGCGTAAGAAACTGCAAAGTTTCTACCGGGATAGTCTGATGCATATCAATATTTCTACCGGTCAGGAGGAAGTGCCTGTGGCTACGGATATGCCGTCTGCTGAAGAAGATGTGTCCGAAACTCCACCTACAACTCTCGAAATGTCTCCCAACGACCGTAAGTTTATGGATAAATTGGTTGAATTGATGGAGCAGAACATGGATAATGGAGAACTGGTGGTAGATGATTTGGTTCGGGAACTGGCTGTCAGCCGTTCTGTCTTCTTCAAGAAGCTGAAAACACTTACCGGATTGGCTCCGATTGAATTTATCAAAGAAATGCGTATCAAGCGGGCTACACAATTAATAGAAACCGGAGAATTTAATATGACCCAGATTTCGTATATGGTCGGCATTAATGATCCGCGTTATTTCAGTAAATGCTTTAAAGCACAGGTTGGAATGACGCCTACAGAGTATCGGGATAGAGTGGGGAGATAATAATAGGAAAGGAAAGAAATAGAAAGGGGGATGTTCAAAGCTCCCCTTTTATCGAAATCACCCTCACTACAACTATCTGTGGCGAGGGTGATTTTTTGTTTATGAGAGTTCCGATACATTTACCCTCATCTTGGTTATCCGAAATTATTTTTTAGGGTATAGATGATTCACAAGGCTGTTCATATACATTTCCAGGTTTGTATATTCCGGGCTTAATGTATATTTGGCTCCGTCTGAAGGATCATTGGGATTAAGGTTGTGTTTCTTTTCCCATTCATCGGGAATACCATCACCATCTGTATCAACAAGTGCTGTTTCTGATTTATATTCCGGCCATCCTCCTACATCAGACGGTTGGTCAATCATTCCATTCGTGCTTCCGTGAGAACCTTCGTAAGTATAAGTGCCTTTGAGAGTTTCATCTACGATGCGTTGGTCTATGGCGTCACGGCGATATGAAGCACCGGCAAACTCGAGAACATCTTTGTAGGCTTTCTTGGCAGGTTGCAAAGAAGTATGTTCGGCTATGTCAAATGCTTTTTTAGACAGTACTTCCTTTTCTGTGGCAAAGTCCTTTTTGATAACCAGTCCGTAAGAGTTATCCATATTCACTTTATAAAGAGCCTCTTTCTGCTTATCGGTCAGTTTGGGACAGGTAGGATCCATATAGTTACCTTTGAAATAGAATACACCATGAACACCTGCTTTATTGTTGTTTTTGCCATCATCGGCATACGCTGTAAACAAGCGTTTGAAAGAACCTTTTGTCGCACTGAAAGGTCCCGGTTTATAGTAGTTATTAATAAAGTTGTAGGAACCTCCTTCACCAGCATAAGCACCGTCACTGCCATAATTATAAATCACATTATTGAATAATTCCACTTTTTCATCTTCCGGACGACCCGTATAACGGCTTCCGCAAAGACGGGGTGTGCGGTTAGTGTGATGGGCGAGTAAGTTATGGTGAAAAGTAGCAGGCTGTCCACCCCAGATACCTCCATAACCATGCGCTCCCTTTTCGTGGATAGAATTGGCGAGACTTTCACTGATGATGCACCATTGAAGAGTGAAATTACGGTTATCATAGAATGTGGCACATTCGTCCGTACACCAGCTCATGGAGCAGTGGTCTATGATAATGTTTTGGTGCGCTTTTGTACCATTCATTGCGTCGTCACCTTTTTGTTTGATGTCGACTCCCATACGGGAACGGATGAAACGGATGATTACATTGTCTGCCTGAATAGAGAATGTATAGTTTTTCAGGCAAATGCCATCACCCGGAGCTGTCTGTCCTGCAATGGTCACATCACCATTGCTGAGTTTTAATGCTTTTTGTAATTCAATAATTCCGCTAACCGCAAAGACAATGGTGCGGGGACCTTTCTTGCTGATAGCCCAGCGAAGTGTTCCTTCCGAACCGTCGTCTGCCAGGGAAGTAACAGTGTATACAGCACCTCCGGCACCACCGGTGGTATATTTTCCTGCTCCGTCGGCACCGGGGAAGGCGAGAACTTTGGAACGATCCGGGGTAGGATAGTCCTTTGATGTTTTTTCAACCGAAATGGCAGGTTGCATGGCTTGTCCCACTAGAGGAAAAGCCAATATCAAACTACAGATTGCTAATATATTCTTTTTCATTACTAATTTATCATTTGGGTTCGAATTTACTAAAATTATTCTATAACACTGCCACCTGTCGCACCATTTACCATGATTTCGTGCACCAGACTATTGAGATACATTTCCAGATTAGTGTACTTTCCATTTTTGTCAATAGTCGTTTCTTTTCCATCAGCAGATTTCTTGGGATTCAAACCATATTCTTCTTCCCAGTAGTCGGGAATACCGTCACCGTCCGTATCTTTCACGTTTGCATTGGTTACAGATTTCAGAACATCGTAGGGATCATTTACGCCTAAGGCTGTGCAGACATCTTTCGGGTCGTTGATATATCCACTTTTGTTTTGTGAGTAGCCGGAAAGACCTTCCCATTTGCTGGCATCTCCCGTGCAACTTGCTTTTCTGTTTTTAACGTCACTAATTATCAACTCGTCAACTTTATCACGATAGTTGCTGGCTCCTGCATAGCTCATCACACGTTCATAAGCCTCATCCGGCGTATGAGTTCTTACATTTCCTGCCTTAACTACCGGTGAATTTGACTTTATCTGGGTATGTTGGTTCCAAAGCTCCGTAGTTGCACAGTTTTTTTCATCCATTTGTTCAAATACGCCTTTTGTCCAGTTATCATTGCTAACAGTCGTATTGCCTACCACTTTATTTCCGTCGATATAAAACTTTCCCCAAGTTTGAAGCCATTTTTTGTAGGCTTCGCCAGAGTAATTTTCCGGATATACATCTGGCTTCGCGATACGGTATGCGCGGTCTGCTTTACCACTTTCATCGGTTCCGGGGCCTGGCTTGTAGTAGTTGTTAACGATATTCACGTGTTGCGCTTCACCACCGTAGCAGCCTTCGCCTCCCCAATTGTAGTAAACATTGTTGCGCATATCCACTCGCTCTCCATCGTTGTTGTTCAGTGCTAATGTAGTATATCGGGGACCAAGGCGTGGAACACGGCTTTCGCAATGGGCTATCAGGTTATGGTGGTAAGAGGCATAGTTTCCTCCCCAGTTACCGCCATATCCGTGAGAAGCGAATTTGCCTGTGGCAGCATTGATCTTTACATCAGTCACACGTAAGGCTTGATAAGCTAAACACCATTGTACGGTAGAATTTTGCATACCATAGACAGAAAGGCATTCATCGCTTCCCCAGCTTACTGAACAATGGTCGATGATTACATTTTGTTTGTCACAACCTCCTAATCCGTCGCAGTCTACGTTAGAGTTTCCGGGGCGGAAACGGATGAAACGAATGATGATATTGCTGGAATTAATCGTAAATGGATAATTGGCGATACAGATACCGCCCGGTGATGTTTGTCCGGCAATGGTCAGATCATCTTTCTGGGTTTTTAATTCCGATTTCAAATAGATGGTACCCGACACATCAAATACAATCGTTTTAGGACCGTCTTGTTTCATAGCCCAGCGCAGACTTCCGCTGATACTTCCACTGGCGTCGTCTTCGAGGCTAGTCACATGATAAACTTTTCCCCCACGTCCTCCGGTGGTATTGCGACCGTGACCTTCGGCGTATGGGAAAGCAAGAAGTTCTCCATAATCCAGTTGCTTGACATCAGAAGATGTCCCACCTGGATTATTTGTTCCTCCACCTGTATCATCTACAGGATCGTCGGAAGAGCATGAAGTACATAATCCTGCGATGCTGAATGCAATAGCTACATAAAATAGAGATATTTTCTGCTTCATTATCTTTTAACTGTTTGGGGATATAGACGATTTATTTGTTGAGATACAACGTTTCTACCAGACTGTTGAGGTAAACCTCCAGATTGGTATACGTTTTACTTAGAGTATATTTGGCACCATCGGCCTTACTTTTGGGGTTCAAACCGTTGGCAGTTTCCCATTCATCAGGGATGCCGTCGCCGTCGGTGTCTTTCGGACCGGTTTCCTTTTTATATTCCGGCCAGCCACCTACATCGCTGGCTTTATCAATAAGTCCCTTTTCACTGCCATTACTGCCGTCTGCCGTATAATCTCCGTTGCGAACGTTGGCTATGATGCGTTTATCGACATCATCATATTTTAAGGAAGCACCGGCATACTTTAATACTGATTCATAAGCTTCTTTTGCCGATTGAGTGAATTCGGATGCATCTTCGGAAATGGTAAATTCGTTACTTGACTGAAGTGCTTTTTCTCCTCCATCGGGTAAAGGAACGGCTTCTGTTGCATTGGGGTGTAACCCTTGCCAGTTGTCATTGTTTACAGAAGTAAGCAGAGATTGATATTCGGCTTTCAATTCAGGACATGTGCCATCAAAATAGTTTCCTTTCAGATAAAAAGTACCCCATATACCTTTGGTGTTTTTATTTGTACCGTCATCACCGTTAGGTTGGAAGATACGGTTTACAATATTTTTCTTGGTATTGGTAACTGGTCCGGGCTTGTAGTAGTTGTTCACGAAATTATAGCTTCCTCCTTCTCCTGCATAGCCACCATTGGTCGGTCCCCAGTTATAGAAAACATTATTTCGTAAATCGACTTTTTCATTTTCCGGTTTCCCTGTATAGCGGCTACCGCATAAACGTGGTGTACGGCTACTGTGGTGGGCTAATAAATTGTGGTGGAATGTAGCGGGTGATCCTCCCCATATTCCTCCGTAACCGTGATTACCTTTGGTGTGTACCGAACGATTCAAACTTTCGCTGATGATACACCATTGCATGGTAAAGTTAGTGTTATCGTAGAAAGAAGCACATTCATCAGTGCTCCAACTCATCGAACAATGGTCAATGATAATATTTTTATGTTGCTTTCCCCACAATGCATCACCACTGTCGGCTTCTGCTTCTGTTGTAAAGTTGTCCGATCCCATGCGGAAACGCATGAAACGGATGATTACGTTGTCCGCCTGTACGGATACGGGATGTCCTTTCAGGCAAATACCGTCACCCGGTGCACTCTGGCCGGCAATCGTTACATCTCCGTTGGTTATCTTCAAGGGGCTTTTCAGTTCTATCAATCCACTTACTGCAAATACGATCGTGCGCTTTCCCGTGCGATTTAATGCGTAGCGTAGTGTCCCTTGTGTTGTGTTATCTTCAAGCGAAGTTACTGTATACACTTCTCCGCCTGCTCCGCCGGTAGTATAACGACCTGCACCGTAAGCACTCGGAAAGGCATAACGCGTTTCGGCAGGTGTCTCTTCTTCACCACCTTCGTTCTCATTACCACCGTTACCGGTATTCTGTCCCGGTGTTTCATCAGTGATACTTGGGTCTTCGCTGCTGCAAGCAACCGATAGGTTGATTACACAGAAGCACAATAATCCCATTTTAATAGATTTGAGCATACAAATTATCTTTTAAAAAAATAGAGTTCTTTGTCTCATACATTATATTTGCTGATGATGTGACAAAGAACTCTTTATTAAATCTTATAGGTTTTATTCGCTTACTGTACCGTACTGGCTTACAGTTTTCACTGTATAAATATTGCTTTCGTCAGTGTTGGTCAGTGTAACGGTAGTGTCTGTAGTTTGCCCTGCATAGTTACCATTCATAAAGATGAGGTAACCGGCAGCACCGGATACTGCATCCCATGTCAGAGTGTTTCCCGACAGATTGACATTGGTAGGTGCTGCAAGGGGAGTTTCCATATACTCTTTCGGGTTCCAGCTGTCAATAGTTATTATATTCTCATATGTATATTTAGCAGCTTCGGATGCTGTTAGCACTGAACTCGTGAAGGAAACGTTTCCGGAGGTGATTGTTTTACTTTCTGCAATCATATTTCCATTCTTGTCGATAGTGTTATATTCAGCATATAGTGTAGGTATTTGTCCACCATATCCCCAGTGTGAATCTATAATATCCATTTTCAACTTGGTGTTGATCCAGACAGTTTTCGTGGTTGTTGCTTGGGAACGTCCGAATGAGAATTTTGTATCATCACCGTTTACCGTACAATCTTTTATAACATATCCGTATTTATCGCTTTCACTGGTACGCGAAGCAGTTATAACGCTACCACCGTCATTGCCTGTATTATAGAATGTACTGTTTTCGATAAGTACATCGCCACTTCCCCAGATATAATCTGTATGGCCTTCAATCCATGAGTTATAAACGTATGCACGATGAGGGGTTGTATTGTTCCAATAACGGGTCCACCATGTATCCTGGTAGGAGACAAGCAAACAATTATTCAAAGCAAAGCGGTCTTCACGGTTTATCAAGGCTTCTGCCTGTCCGTTTTTACCTAAACCACCAGTGTGACGATTTGAGAATGCACCATAAAGATTGATGATTGAAATGTTTTCAGCATAAAAATCTGTGGCTTCAATCAACACTACTGTGTTTTGCTCTTCACTATATCCGGCTTTGCGGGCTGGTGAGTTTTCGTTGAAAATAGAATAAGGCCATGAGGTAGCATTACTTGAATCATCTACACGGTTTACTGCAAACTGGATTTTAACACCATCGCGGCTCTCACCGATTAAATGAACAAATGGTTTATTCTTATTGATTCGGACACATTCATTATAAGTTCCGTTGGCAATGAAGATTTTATAAGGACTGGTCGGTGGGGTAGTGATGGCGTTGATTGCAGCCTGGAGAGTAGTGTAATCACCATTCCCTTTTGAATCAACAATTGCATCGAATACTTTTCCACCACCCGAAATTTCAGATTTGGCAGTAAAGCTTAAAAAGAAGTCTTCGTCGTAAGCTCTTCCCTGCATATCCGTTAATGCTCCGGCAGGAACTTCGAAAGTACATTCTTTGTTTTCCATACCAGAGAAGGTATAACGTACTTTTTCGTAGTTGATGGATACACGCACTACTCCTCCGTTGAAATAGATTTCTGTATCCGGAGCTTGACGCATGGCTTTGCTGAAAGTCAGTTCTACATATCCGCTCGGACCTACTACATCACCATCATTGATATTCTGTGAAATCAGAACAGGGATGCTTGTATCTTCTGCATCATCGTTGTCATTACAGGAAGCACCTGTAAGAATCAACAAGAACAGAAGTAAGTATTTACTTATTGTATTGATTGAATTTGTATTCATAATATCTGTTGCTTTTTAGAGAAGATTCTCCGTCAAGTAAATGCAAATTCCAGACTTGACGGAAAACCTTGTAGTTTTATTTAGTTATTTGTTCCAACGTTGGTCACCGACTCTGTATTCTTCAGGAACATCTGCTCCAAAAGTCAAATCTTCACTTGAGCCATTAGGGAACAGCTGATCGGAAGTCAGAGGAAGACTAGTATAGTCTTTTCCCCAGTCGGTAGCACCAAATGCAAAGTCAGAAGCCTTATACAAGCCGTTTACGTTTAGAGTTGTAGCTACGGAACTTGTGTTGTAGAAAGGTTTAACTCCACCTTTGGCAAACAGGGTGTTTGATATAGTCATTGTCATGTCTTTTGTATCTCTGCAGAAAGCATCACTTGCTGACATATCATAGAATGTACAATCCTTGATTGTTATTGTACCGGTTTGTCCTGACTTGTGTCTTATGAATTGAGACGCAGAAGCTCCCTTGGATACAATAATAGAAGTGTTGGAAACCACTAAATTGAGAGTTGTTAATGTTACCTTGTCAGAAAGAAGTAATCCATAATGATTGGATGTTGCTGCTCTTCCCAATCCTTTGATGATACAGTCGTCAATAGTAACAGACATAGCATTACTTGTACTTGCATTCATACGAACGATACCACGGATATTGGTAATTGTACACGAGGTAACTTCTATTTCTTTGATGCAACCTGAAGCACCGTTTTGATAAATAAGGGTTGTATTTCCTTCATCGGTAATATTCAGATTATGGAATTCTACTTTATCACATATTCCGCTGGCACCTACGCCCTTTTTAATAGTCATATTAACCTGTCCGTCTTGACTGTCACCCCAGAAAATAAGGTGAGTCACGCCAGCAGCAATGCTTTCTTTTTCTTGTGCAAATCCTTCTGTTCCGGAAACATTGATTAATACTTTTCCTGAAAGATTATCCCAGTTGGCAAGGGCATCTTCCCATGTCATTTCAGTATAACCCGTCGGTTTACCTTTCTTAGTTGTAAAGGTGATACGAGAACATATAGAGCCGTTTGCGAAAGCATAAGCCGTATATTCCGTACTGGAAGCCAAACCTGTGATTGTTACCTTATGTGCAGCAATATCTGCTGGTGATAATTGGGTTCCTGATTCAGGTACTCCTTCGGTAGAAAGAACACAAGCATATTCATCTACATCCACCGTTTCTTCCCATGAGAATACAGCTGAATTTGCTGTTATATCACTGATGGTAGATTCGATTTCCAAACCAGGGATGGTAACAGTCTGTGAACCACGCGGATTATTTCCATTATAAATAGTAATCGTGTATTCAGTGAACGACTTCAAATTTTCAACCCATGCTTCACCTGCGGCAGCTTCTGTTGACGAAATAACACGTGAAGTTGCTTCTGTGGCACCCGTTTCCATGATTTCGAAATGATCGACTGCTAATCCGGCTTCCCATGACATGCGTACTTTTCCTTGACCTTCAGGTAAGTCTTCAGTAGTTGGAATATTCAGGATAGCTTCTTCCTTAACTGAAGCAAAAGTCTTTTTATAATTTACCCAACGAGATTCCTTCTCTCCGGAAATAGACTTGATACGCATATAATAAGTCGTATTTACCGCCAGATTATCCATTGTGTAAGGTGACTGCTTGATCCGGTTGGCAGGATCATTTCCATAAACGATATTTCCATTTTCTTCTGATCCCATTGGAGTCTCGTCAGTCATCTCGTTAGGACTAATCTCGATAATGTAATAGTCGGTATTGGATGTTGAGCTCCAAGTTACTACCGCTCTGGCTATTTTACTGTCTGTTTCTACACTGATTCCGTTTTCATCAGTTCCGAAAGGACGGCTATAGGAAGAGTCAATATCCCAATCACTTTTCTCTGTACACGAAGATACAGCCAAAGAGGCCAGGAGCATGAAAGCTCCCATTCCCAATATATTTTTTATATTCTTCATCATTTTACGATTTTAAGATTAATCCGAATAACCATAAGAGTTATGTAATTTACCGTTTGAGGTAGAGATGGTTGTAGAAGCTATCGGCAATAAATAACGATTCTTCACAGCCTTGTTCAATCCGCCAGAAATACTAGGCAAGTTTACTTTCAGATTCTTTTGCTCCTTGTCACTGGTTTCAGCACCGAAGAAGCTCTTGTTTTCATATTCTCCACCTACTTTAGCTCCAAATACGAGAGAAGTCATATCGATATACATCGGATTGTCCGTGCGATATTTATAGTTCACATACTGTGGATATGTACCATTATACACTGCATTTGTATATTCGTTTTTGAACTCGTCTATTTTTTCGCTCAACAGGTTCCAACGGATTAGATCGAACTTACGAACACCTTCTCCTGCCAGTTCCCATGCATTTTCGTCAACAATTGCATCGAAGAAGTCTTTTCCCATTAGAGCAGTCCATGCAGCATCACGTTTGGTTGCATCGGTGAAAGCACGGTCGTGTACTTCTTTCAGGGCTGCTGTGGCTGTTAATGTACAACCTTCGGCTGTTGCACCCTTACCATAAAGTTCGTTCACAACTTCGGCATACATCAGCAATACTTGCGGATAACGCATTTTCACTACGTTGATACCGGAACAAACTTTCTGATCGCTGGCCAATACAGCTGCGTACCATTCAGAGTTTTCCATCATCTTACGATAATCCCATTTTCCACAATAAAGACCGAAAGGAGCATTTCCTAACATATATTCTTTAAATACTTTGGTGTTTTTGTCTGTAGAAAGTTGTGAAATAGCACAAGTCAGATCGCGGCGGATATCTCCTTCGCCAAATGACAGATAATAAGGAGCAGTCAGTTTCAACTTACCGGATGAGTTACCTTTCGGACCGAATAGGGAACTGGCACCGTTTATACGATATCCGATAGTATATCCTAGCTCACCACTTTTGTTCAGTCCCATTGGAATCTCGAACAGGTTTTCTTGATAAGTCTGATCTAGTTGTCCGATATTTATTAAACGCCAGTATTCTTCTACAGAAGGATTCAGTTTATGTTTTCCTGAACTGACAACAGCTGCCAGATGTTTTTCGGCCAATTCGAATAGTTCTCTACGTTTGGTATCGCTGCAACGTTGAGTAGGATAAGTAGCGTCACTGTTATCTCCGGTGATATATCCGTCTTTAGCTTGTTCGCGGATAGCATATCCGGCACGTGTCATTGCAATGTTAGCCAAGAGAGCGTGAGCATAGCCTTTGCTTACATGTTCGGTTGTATAACCGTCTTCACCAGCCCAAGGTAAATATCCGATAGCTTCCTCGAGTTCGATTATCAATTCATCCATGATATCGTCACGGTCTGCCTTTCCAATGTAAACATTAGATAGGTCGCTGTTGGAAGATTCTGTTTTGAAAGGAATATCACCGAACAAGCGGATCAGATCGAAATAAATCATCGCACGCAATGTCATCGCTTCTGCACGGAATCTCATCATGCTGGTACGGGTTGCTCCTGCTTGTTGTATCAGTTGGCTATTGTTTATACCATCTACTACCAGATTCGCATTCTCAATTACTCCGTACATGGCATCCCATACTTTGGAAAGTTGTGACCATCCCGGATTAGCGTTGTAGTTCATATTACCACGTTCGCTGGACGTGTTGCTTGCATCCGTACCCAAACCGTCAATCAGTTCACAGTCGGTATTGGTTCCGGCAATGATAGGCAGGAAGTTAGAATAAGTCTGGTCTTGCGTCAGGCTGCCGTAAACTTTATTAAGTGCCAATTCTGTATAATAGGCATTATTAAAAGTTGATTCATTATCCAATTCAGACGGTGAGGTCTGATTCAGGAAGTCCGAACAGGAAGACAGGGCAATTAACCCCAGCCCCAGGAATAATGTCTTATATATTTTCATACGATCAATCTGTTTAATGTTTTAATTAGAATGTAACGTTAATACCACCCACAAATGTGCGGCTCTTAGGATAAGCGGCGTAATCTATACCTGGAGTCATCGCATTTTTCTTACTGCTTGTATCGACTTCAGGGTCTGCTCCGCTGTAGTTAGTCCAACAGAACAGGTTATATCCTGTCAGATAGATTCTCACATTCTGCATAAACGCTCTCCTTACAATTGTTTTCGGAAGAGAGTATCCGATAGTGATGTTATTCAAACGCAGGAATGAGGCTTTTTCTACTGCATAATCAGTCAGCTGCATGGTAGTAGCGCTGGCCGGATTGTACATATTGGCGTTAGCGTTTATTTCATTCAGACGTAATCCTGCTGTTGTCATGTCTCCATAGGTATTGAGGACATCTGTAGAGCTGGACGACAGGTTCAAACCAGTTTCCGGATCAATCCATGTGTAACGGTTAGACAGTCTGAAATCATTGTTTAAGTTATAACCGGTTCTTGAACCTGAACGGAAAGAAGCTGCCAGTTTTGTTCCATTGACAATTACATTTCCGAGAGAGTAGTTGAAGAATACATTGAAGTCGAAATTACCTACGCGACCATCGAATCCAAAACCACCGGTTGTAGGAGCGATAGTGTTACCCAAACGTTGTTTGAGAGGGTTACCATCTTTATCACATTCCAGTTTCAAACCACCCGGATAGTATTTACCACCGGTGATAGTAGGACTGTTATCTTGCATTCCGTCTTTTAATCCCCATTCGCTACCTGCCCAAACCAGTTCGCCGGTAGGGTTGGTGACAGGATCATATACGGTATAATAACCGTTTGTCTTATATCCCCAAACTTCACCCAAACGTCCGCCTTTCTCTACGCGGAAGTCTTCGTATTTGGCCATTGTACTACCTGACCAGTTACTACTTTGCCAGGGAGAGTCTGTATTCAGTTTATCAATGCGGTTGCGGTTGTAAGCAATGTTGGCATTGAAGTTCAAAGAGAAATTCTTTTTATCAAATAAAACAGCACTAACAGACAATTCTACACCTTTATTGGATGTCTGTCCGAAGTTCTTGTACTGATAGTTATATCCAGAGAGAGAAGGAATTTCAGTACGCATCAATAAGTCTCTGGTTGTATTCCAGTAAAAGTCGATAGCACCGGAGATACGATTGTTCCAGAATCCATAGTCAATACCGATGTTACGGGTAACTGTTGTTTCCCACTTCAAATCGGGGTTGTATAAGTTCGTTCCATGTTCCAACATGGTAGTGCTTTCTCCGTTGAAGAAAGGATTGCGTGCATCATTACCTCCCAAAGAGTAAGTGGTGGAAAGCAAACCGGAATTGATACGGTTGTTACCGGCAGTACCGAAGCTTAAACGTAGTTTCAAAGCTGACAGCCAGTCTTGAGTGTTACTCATGAAAGCCTCGTCAGAGATACGCCATGCCAAAGCTGCTGACGGGAAAACACCCCAACGATTTCCGGAACCGAACTTGCTCGAACCGTCTGCACGTACTGTAACAGCAAGCAAGTATTTATCCATCATAGTATAGTTCACACGACCAAAGAATGATAATATGTTTTCTTTTGCAGCAATGGTAGATTGGTTGGCTAAAGCTTTGCCCGAACCCATATTTGCTTTCATATCATCGAAATTCATAGTAACAGGGAAAGCTACAGATACATTTTCTATTGATTTCCTTTGGCTGCTGCTTACTTCATGTCCGATCAATACATTGAGTTTATCACGACCTTTGAACAGTTTTTTGTTATCATAGGTCAATGTGTTGGCATTACGCCAGCTCATCGTCTTTTCTCTCAATAGGTAGGCTTGTGGCTGACCGTTATATCCATATTTAGAATTAGATACTGCATCTACTCCCCAATACTGTTCTGTATCGTCAAACTTCCATCCATATCCGAATTCGGAACGGAATGTCCAGTTCTTGAATGGTTTCCAGTTTAAACCTACATTGTAGTTCTGGTTGAAAGTATTGCGGGTTTTATCTGTTGCAAGCAGACGTTCCAATGGAGATTTCTGTTGTGCCGAACTGTTTTCTTCGTCGTCATCACTGTATTTAAGTGAATCAACCGGACGGAATACGGTAGCATTAGCCACAGTTGAATTGGCAGCATTGGATTCATTGGTATCAGCACCACCACCTAAACCGTCAATGGTAGAGTAACTTAACCGGGCGTTAAAGTCCAGTGTCATCCATTTATTCAGTTCTGATTTAATTTTTGCATTTACATTGTCTTTTTTGAAGCCGGAATTAAGCATGATACTTTTTTCTTCATTATGGGCATAGCTGACACTATAAGTCATTTGCTTGGTTCCGCCACTTACATTAATGTTATATTGTTGCTGGTTTCCAGTACGTCCGAACATCTCGTCTTGGTAATCGGTACCATCAATAGAACGCCAGATATCCATATCGGCAAAGTTTCCATAATCCAGAGAACCGATTTCACGCTGATAAGCAACGAAATCGTAAGGACTCAAGACTTCAGTCAGTTTGGTTACCTGTTTAAAACCGAAAGAAGCACCGAAGTCTACTTGCGTTTTACCTTCTTTTCCGCTCTTGGTAGTAATGATGATTACACCATTTGCACCACGGGCACCATAAATGGCTGTGGAAGAAGCATCTTTCAATACGTCGATGCTTTGAATTTCCGAGGGAGCGATATCACTAATGCTTGAAACAGGGAAACCATCTACAATATATAAAGGAGAGTTATCCTGTGATAGTGAACCACCACCGCGAACACGGATCTTTATATCTGCATCGGGAGAACCTTCAGTAGTAGTAACACTAACTCCGGCAAGTTTACCGGTAAGGGCTTCAGATGCACTTGCTACTGGTATAGCAGCTAAGTCTTTGGCACTAACAGAGGCTACAGAACCGGTTAAATCTCTTTTATTGACCGTACCGTAACCAATTACTACGACTTCGTCCAAAGCTTTCGAGTCGTCGACCATTTGTACATTAATTGTTTTTCTACCTTGAACGGCTACTTCTTGAGTTTTCATACCTATGTATGAAATAACCAATGTTTTTTTGCCATCAACTTTAATAGAAAAATTACCATCTAAATCTGTAATCGTACCATTGGTAGTATTACCTTTTTCTACAACAGAGGCCCCAATAACAGGCTCTCCGCTGGTGTCTTTCACGTTACCTTTTACGGTAATCGTTTGCGCAGATACGCTAAGCGATATTGCTGAAAATAGTATTAGCAATAAGGAGCGCATGTTTTTCACTTTGTTAGACATTCTTTGCATGTTTATTAATTAATGGTTGTTGTTTGATATTTCATAAAAATCCCGATGAGAGTTCATTCATCGCTACAAAAGTATGAGAATGAAGATATAGTGATGTGCAATATTTGTTTTTCACCTCGTATTTTTTGTTTTTTAGTTTGTTGCGAGGTGTAGTTATTAGCTTTGAAGGGTGTTATTTGTGTTCTAAAGGCCGGCAAATATACGAATCAGAGATTTATAAATTGATTTTTTCACCGGTTTTTATCCGGCATTCATCGGAATTTATACCGTAAATCAACTGAAAAGCCTGTGGAAGCATAGGGAAATGATATATCTTTGAACCATTAATCAATTAATAATAGAAACAATGGAAGAGAAACAAAATTTTCCCCGTGCTACAGGCTTTTCCGGTAAAATACTGATAGCTTTGCTTTTTATCCTTTCCGGGATTCTACTGTTTGCCCGTAATATGGGATGGATAACTTCAGAAGTATTTGATTTGATCGTATCCTGGCATTCACTCCTTATATTATTAGGTATATATGCAATGATTCGCCGCCATTTCATCGGTGGAATCATCCTTTTTCTGGCGGGTGTCTATTTTCTGATAGGAGGACTTTCCTGGTTGCCGGAAAATTCACAGGCAATGGTGTGGCCCCTCGCTCTGATAATAGCAGGTGTTTTATTTATCTTCAAACCCGGCAGAAATAAGAGGGCGCAATGGGCTCGTCAGCATACAATGGAACATCGTCGGCAATGGATGAAGATGCATCAGGGTAGACCCGGCATGAACTTTGAGAGTGAGCAACAACAATCGGAATCAGTAGATGGCTTTTTGCGTTCGGAGAATGTCTGGGGAGCTGCACGTCACGTAGTACTTGATGAGTTGTTTAAAGGAGCCATGATTCGTACCTCTTTCGGGGGGACGACTATTGATCTTCGCCATACCCATATTGCACCGGGAGAAACCTATATTGATTTGGATTGCAGTTGGGGAGGAGTCGAGATTTATGTCCCGTCGGATTGGACAGTCGTCTTCAAATGCAATGCTTTCTTTGGAGGATGTGATGACAAACGCTGGCAAAATGGGAATGTAAACAAGGAGAATATATTGGTCATTCGTGGAACGCTTTCTTTCGGAGGCTTGGAAGTTAAAGACTAGCGTATGAAACCACATCCGATAATAGATTATCCATTCCGCTGGATTCCGATGCTGGTGCTGGCGTTTATTCTGGTTGCGACACAGGTGGCTTTAGTCTGTGGATATACCGGAAACGACTATCTTCCTGCTCTGGTAGATGGAGTGGCAACAATTGGTTGGCTGGCAGCCATAGCCTATTTGGCCTGGTTTGTGGTCGGTCTTGTTTCGTTGTTCCAGACGGATATAATCATGATAATCGTTGGAAGCCTATTATGGCTGGCGGGTAGTTTTATGATCTGTGATATCATGGTGAGGATTGTAGGCATATCCTATATTCCTTTTGTGCAGACCATACCTTTCCGGTTATTGTTCGGGCTGCCAACCTTGATTGCCATTACTTTATGGTATCGCCTGATCGTAACTAAAGAAGAAGTACAGAATCAGGAACTGGATAAAGAATTGGCTGCACATCAGCTAACTGTGACCGAACAACAAGGAGAACCACAGACAGAATTAATAGATCGCATTACGGTGAAAGACGGTTCCCGCATTCATCTGGTAAAGACAGACGAACTGATCTACATACAAGCCTGTGGAGATTATGTAATGTTGATAACCCCTACCGGAGAATATCTGAAAGAACAAACTATGAAATATTTTGAGACCCATCTGTCTCCTGATACTTTTGTGCGTGTGCATCGTTCTACGATTGTCAACGTAACACAAATTTCGCGGGTCGAGCTTTTCGGAAAAGAAACTTATCAGTTGTTATTGAAGACTGGCGTGAAACTTAAAGTAAGTCTTTCCGGTTACCGGTTATTAAAAGAGCGGCTGGGGATCTAAAATTTGTTCAATCTTATCATAAAAACTGATTTTTCCCCCATATCGGTCAAAAAATGAATGTCAGAATGAAAAGCTTCCACTACTTTTGTTTCCATCATCTAATAATGTGAATAAGGAAATGAAAAGAAAATTAGTTTATGTTTGTCTGCTGGCAATGGTTGCGGGAGGAATGATGTCCTTTTCCTATGACATACCCGAAAAACAGGAGACAGGCGGCCGGGAAGATCGAGTGATCTCTTTTCCCGGAGCTGAAGGACACGGTAGATACACGACAGGCGGCCGTGGTGGTAAAGTGTATCATGTGATTTCTTTGGAAGACGATGGTTCGCAGGGGACTTTACGTTGGGCTTTGAAACAAAATGGACCTAAAACGATTGTCTTTGATGTGGCAGGTACGATTCATCTGAAATCGGAATTACGAACAGGGAAAGATCATCTCACCATTGCAGGACAGACTTCTCCCGGAGGAATCTGTCTGGCTGATTATGGCTTTTCTATTAATTCTAATAATGTAATTATCCGTTTTCTTCGTTTCCGCCCCGGAGAAGCCAGTGGGAAAGAACCCGATGGGTTGGGCGGCTGTGATAAGAAAGATATTATGGTAGACCATTGCTCTGTCAGTTGGAGTGTAGATGAATGTCTTTCCGTTTATGGTATGGAAAACTCTACGGTACAATGGTGTATTGGCTCTGAAGCATTAAGAAAAGCGACTCATGTAAAAGGGGCACATGGATATGGAGGCAATTGGGGAGGACATAAAGCTTCTTATCACCATAACCTGATCGCTCACTGTGAGAGTCGCGTGCCTCGTCTGGGCCCTCGTCCTTCTACATTAGCTCTTGGCGAATGTGTTGATATCCGGAATAATGTTTTCTACAACTGGGCTGGAAACGGCTGCTATGGCGGGGAAGATCAGCATGTCAATATCGTCAATAACTATTATAAACCGGGACCGGCAACAAAACAGGCTTCCAAACAGGTGCAATATCGTATTGCCAAAGTCGGAGTTTATCCGCAAGCTTATGTTTACGTTGATGGAGAACCCAAAAAGAACTTAGCTTTTCAACCTTACCTGCAGAAATGGGGAACTTTCTATATTGATGGAAATAAGATAGAAGGTAACAACAAAGTTACTGCCGATAACTGGACGGACGGAGTCTATGCCCAGTTGAAGAATGATGAAAAAGTAGATTTCCTCTGGACAGAAGATGCCAAAGAATCTATCCGTCTGAAAGAACCTCTTGATTTTGGAGTAATCACTACTTATTCGGCTGACAAGGCTTATGAACAGGTGATGAACTATGCAGGTTGCTGTAATTATCGTGATGAAGTAGACAAACGTATCATCTCCGACACCCGGAAAGGAACGGCAACTTTCACCGGAGAAGGAAATAAACCCGGATTTATCAATAGCCCCAAAGACACAGGCGATTCTCCCTGGCCGGAATTATCAATAGCAGGTCTTTCGGCACCGGTAGATTCGGACGGTGATGGCATACCTGATGAGTGGGAAATAAAAAACGGACTTGATCCGAATAATCCCGTAGATGGAAATACAAAAACGAAAGATCCGAATGGACAATATACGAATCTTGAGGTATATTTGAATAGTTTGGTGCAACATATAGTCGATGCACAGAACAAATAGGTAATCAGCAATTCCCCGTTCAATGCGGAGAATTTAGATGATATGCCCTTCAGGTGTTTTATGATAACATTTGAAGGGCATATCTTTTTTGTGCATGGCTATACCAGAGGGGCACTTTTTTACCCCAGTCCGTTTTTTACTCCTTTTCTACTAAATCTTACTCTATCTTCTCTTGCTTAATCCTCAATTTTGCACTGGTGAAAGAACAAAAAAATCACTCTAGCGAAAAACATCATTAATGTACAATGAAAATCTAAACAAATGAGAAACATGAAGCCAGCACTTATAATAGCCAATCCTCCTTAGGCTTGAATCCGCCTTTTAAAGAAAAAGGGCATAGAATTTTTATTCTTTTAATAATTGTATATCTTTAAATTATATATAAACTAATATTTATGAAACATCTAGCAAGTTTATTTCTTCTGTCATTTCTGCTTTGCTGTTCTTGTTCACAGCAAATGGATGATGAATGGAAACCGAATGAACAACTTCCCAATGTGCCCGAAACCCACCCGGTTGGCGTTTCTTTCAGTAGGGCTAGTCTTGAAACTTTTGCTGAACATGGAATTACAGAGGTCGGTGTTTATGTCTACCTGCAAGATTCCATGGTATATGGAAAAAATCTCCCTTTAAATAATGGAGATTTAAAAGTCGACCTTCCTTTAGGAGAAAATCTGCAAACCTTCATCGTGGCAAATGCCGATCATCTGGTGGATACAGATAGTCTTTCCAAAGTGGTAGTTTATCAGGATGCTCATATTCAAAAGCCGGTTTATATTTCGGATGTCGTAGGCTTTACTTCAGATAACTCGGTCAGTTCGCTCAACGTAGAATTGAAACGTTTAGTCGGGCAAGCAGTGTTCCAGCCGAAAGAGACGGAGGAGGAATTGAGTGCTATCACTCGTTTTGACCAGTTGAATGTCACTTTTACAAATGTGGCAATAGGCTATAAAGTAAAGAGTAAAGAATGTATTACAGAAAATGTGACCATCTCCACTAATCTTTCTACCGGCTTTGGAGCTTCGGTTTATTCATTTCCCACAGTGAATGGAGATTCCAGAACATCTATAGATGTGGTATATCTGAAAGGAGGCGAGGAGGTGAATCGCATCATCAGCCCTCTTGATACCGGTATAGGCTTTGAGTCTTCCAAGCGTTCTACCGTACATATGAAAATTACGGATGAGAATTACTTGGACGAGCCGTGGCCTTCGGTACGCACAGTCATGTATAAGAGTACATCCACTCAACCGTTTACAATAGAAGTTTCAGAATTTTAAAACAGGAGTTATATGAGAAATATATTCTATTCACTGACGGGAATAATGCTCCTGTTGGGAATAACAGCTTGTTCGGAAGAAGAACGATATGCCACTTCGGTAGTAAAAGAGATACAACTGTTTCTGGATGACGAACCGTGGGCGGTGAACACAGGTGCCTCTAACAAACCCCTGTTTATCTATACAGCCGATGGTGAGTATGTAGCCAACTATTCGTCGCTTTATCGCTTTCAGTTGCCCAATGGGAGTTATAACATTATTTCTACCACACAATCCGATTCTATTCCCAGTCCGAAGAATCTGAATGATATTGTGATACATCAGGATCCGACGGCTAAAACAAAATATGCCATTTCGGCACCGGTGACGTATAAATCCCCGTTCGACGAACCGCTTAGTGTGCGTATGTACAATCGTACAGGTGTGCTTCGTCTGAAGTCTACCGATCGTAAATCGGATAAAAGCTACTCGAAATTACGCGCAGTCGTTTCTTCACCAATATCAGGATATAAACTATCGGATGCTACTTTTGTAAAAGCTCCGACAGATGTGCAACGCGAGAAAGAGACAACAACCGGTGGAGTGAACTACACCGATGACTTTGTATTGTTTCAAACGCAAAGCGAAGGCGGAACAGTATCCGTGCGTATCGACTATCTGGATAAGAATAATACGGTAGTCCAATCTAAAGCTATCGATGGCACATTCCCTATCTTGCCTGATGATACGGTACAAGTGGCATTTGCACTGAACAACGTAGATGAACCGATCATACAAGATTACACTGTAACAATTGCTTCGGAAGGATGGAACGAAGAAGATATCAATCCGGAAGCTCCGATGAGAATTCCTGACGGATACAGATATGTAAGTCCGGAAGAGAACCTTGAATCAATCTGTAAATCAATGCTGGCGGATGCTTCTGTAAATGAGGTGAAACTTTTCCTGAAAGCAGGTGCTACCTATAAATTAGGTACACAGACCGAAATACCGAAAGCTCTCTACATCATGGGACAGGCACCGGGTGATGGTGAAGAATTGGCATTTATGGAAATGGGCAACATGAGTATCAACTGTCCTGATGCCATTATTGAAGCCTTCCACTTCGAGAATCTGAAAATAAAGGTGACAACTTCCGATTTCTTTAAGTTTAAAAACCAAGCTTTCCATGTATCTACTATCTCTTGGAAGAACTGTGAAATCAGCGATTTGGTACGTACAATGTGGTATCAGGAAGTAGATGCTGCACAGAAACAGATTGCCGATCATATTGTGATTGAGAATTGTCGTTTCTTAGGTTTGAATTCCGGTGGAAGTGGCCTGTTCGGTCTTTCTACCAAGCAGGACGCGCCGGTACACAACTTTGTGTTCAAGAACTCTACGTTCCATGCCAACAATCTGACAAGAGCTTTGATAACCGGTTTGGGCAGTATGACAGGCGAATTGAATGTGACAATAGAGAATTGTACATTTGTGAGTATGGCTCCTGCTGCAATGACCTTCTTCGACTTAAATCCGAAGAATACCTCTTCATTCCACTTAGTTGTCCGTAATAATCTCTTTAGTGGTGTTTGTGAAGTCGGACAGGGAACTTGGTTCACTACAAGAAACGTCACAAGCAAGACTTTCGAGAATAACTATCGCACCAATGGCTTTGTAGTGGCTAACTGGGGAGTTGATACTGCTGAAATACCGGTAGAAACAGCTCTCCCTATGGAAACACTCTTCAAAGATGTGGCTGGTAGAGATTTCACTATTACCGATAAAAACTCCGAAGTATATACAAATGGAATTGGTGATCCGCATTGGATTAAATAATCA
Organism: Bacteroides sp. D2; assembly: GCF_025147085.1. Taxonomy (NCBI): domain Bacteria; kingdom Pseudomonadati; phylum Bacteroidota; class Bacteroidia; order Bacteroidales; family Bacteroidaceae; genus Bacteroides; species Bacteroides sp. D2. The sequence goes on from NZ_CP102261.1 coordinate 3,063,386, forward strand.
ATAGAGTATTAACAATATAAAGATATAAAACATGAGATATTTTCTATTCATATTATTGGTAGGATTGTTGAGCGCATGTAGTTCGGACGACGAATCTAATGCGGGTGCAACAGCTGCCAAACTGGAAGTGTCGAAGAATGAGGTGAAGTTGAGTAACGTAGACGGTTCGTTTACAATCAACGTAACGGCTACCTCTACATGGACTGCCGAAGTGACCTCGACAGGCGACTGGTTGACTATATCAAAAAGCTCCGGAGAGGGGAATGGTGATCTCCGTTTGTTTTTTACCGAGAATACAGACGGTCCCAAGCGCACCGGAACAGTAAAAGTATCAATGTCGGGTGCAGGCTCGACATTGGAACAAGAGATTAGCGTAGAGCAACTGGGGGCCGATCCCGATATTTTGTTTGATTATTCATCAGACCCTTTGTCATTCCGGGGAGGTACATTCACCTGCAAAGTAGTGGCAAATGTGGAATGGGAACTGGAGATAGCAGCAGAGTACGACTGGATCAAGTTGAAGGAAGCAACTCCCAGAACCCGCAGTTTTGTGACGGATGAAGTAACATTTGCCGTAGATGCAAATGCAAACAAAACCAGAACAGCCGTCCTGATATTCAAATCCGTAGGAGATTATACATTGCAGCGTGTCCTGAAAGTGACACAAGACGGTGTAAGCGGTGAGGTGACGATAGAACAGGATGAGTATATCATTCCTTATAAATGTCCTAAACTGGTTATCTCGGCTCCGCAAGGAGAAAACCCGGTAGATTACGATGCTGTAATATCCGAGAGTTGGATTACGCAGGATAAGAAAAACTCTACTGCCAATGAAGTCGTATTGAATATCGAAAATAATGAAACAGTCTTCCCACGTACAGCAACGGTAGAGATGTTGGATAAAGTAATTACCATCTTCCAATATGGTAAACCCGATACAAGCATCGGTGACGATCATTCTACTTCTATACTCGCTTTCCCGGGTGCCGAAGGTGGCGGTCGTTTTACTACCGGTGGTCGTGGCGGCGAAATCTATCGTGTGACTACGCTGGCAGATTATAACAAAAACGAAACCCCTATTGAGGGCAGTTTACGCTACGGAATTGAGAAATCCAACCAACCACGCACCATCATTTTTGATGTATCCGGTATCATCGAACTGAAAAGAGGGCTGTATCTGAATGAATATCCTAATTTGAGTATCATTGGTCAGACCGCACCGGGCGACGGTATCACATTGAAGAATTACAACTTCACCTTTAACCTGTCGAAAGATCCGGCTATTGGTGCAGGTGGCAGTCTGAATGCTATTGTTCGTTTCTTGCGTTGCCGTCCGGGCGATCAGTTTGCCGATTATGGAGAAGATGCGATTGGCGGACGCTATTTCAAAGATGCCATTATCGACCATATTACAGCCGGATGGAGTGTGGATGAAACACTGACTTTCTATGGCGTACAGAACTTCACGGCACAATGGTGTATCGCTTCTGAAAGTATGAACCTGTCTAACCATGCCAAGGGTGCTCATGGTTATGGTGCTATGTTTAGTGGAGATAATGCTTCTTTCCACCACATACTGTTAGCACACCACGGTAGCCGCTGCCCGCGTATCTCCGATTTGTCTGCTCCCGGTACACAAGAATCTTATGACTTTACCGGATATTTCGATGTGAGGAATAATGTCTACTACAACTGGAGTGGAAGAGGACAAGGCAGTTACGGCGGAAAGTATGCTGCTTTCAACCTGACCAACTGCTATTATAAACCGGGACCAGCTACCGGAACAAACAACCGTTCTTACCGTATCCTGTCAAGTGATCCTACTGCCAGAGCTTATATCAATGGCAATTATGTGTTAGGTAACACAGGTGTCACGGCTGATAACTGGACAGAGGGTGTTTGGGGACAATTTGACTCCTCATTGGGTACGGTTCCTGAAGCGGAAAAGCAAGCTATGAAGATGGCAGATTACCAACCTTATAGCAAACTGACCAATCATACGGCTGAACAGGCTTACGATAGAGTGCTCGAATATGCCGGAGCTTCTTTGCGCAGAGATGTGATAGACCAGCGTGTGGTTCGTGAAGTGAGGAATGGTACTTACACCTATATAGGTTCCAAGCCCGAAGAAGATGGTAAAGCCAAACAACCGGGTATCATTGATACGGTATCAGATACTGAAGGTTACATTGATGTGAAATCATTGAAACCCTGGCCAGATACGGATGGTGACGGTATTCCTGATATTTGGGAAGAAGCTTACGGGCTGGACCCTAACGATCCGAGTGATGCACAAAAGATCAGTTCGTCAGTTGATCCTAACGGACGCTATCCGAACATCGAAGTTTATTTTCACAACCTGGTTCAGCATATCATTTACTATCAGAACCAAGGCGGAATAGTGATGGAAAAGAAATAATGGTGTGGAGCAAATAAATCTATTTACAATAAAAGCATAGAATGATGAATAAAATAATCATAAACATATTTATCCTGCTGTGGGTAGCGGTGGGTGCTATGGCACAGACTGCTACTGTGACCGGTACGGTGACCGACGACATGGGACCGGTGATTGGTGCCACAGTAACGGTGCAAGGCACTTCGATCGGTGCCACGACCGATTTGGACGGTAAATTTACATTGACTGGCGTGTCCAATGTAGCCAAGGCCGTGTTGATAGTTCGCTATGTAGGTATGGAAGAAGCAAAAGAACCGTTGAAAGGACGTACCTCGAACATTAATATCCACATGAAAGAAGCTGTCGGAATGTTGGACGATGTAGTCGTAATCGGCTATGGAACGCAGAAAAGAGGTAACCTGACCGGTTCTATCGCCAGCGTATCCGGCAAGATATTGGAAAAAGTACAGACCACTTCTGCTGCTGAAGCCATCGTCGGTAAGCTGCCGGGCGTACAGGTGACGGCTGTAGACGGCTCGCCGGATGCAGAAATCAAGATTTTGGTGCGTGGTGGCGGTTCTATTACACAAGATAACAGTCCGCTTATCATATTGGACGGATTTGAAGTGGGCAGCCTGAACGATGTTCCTCCTACCGATATTGAATCTATCGAGGTGTTGAAAGATGCGGCCTCTACGGCCATCTATGGTGCACGCGGTGCGAACGGTGTTATTTTGGTGACAACCAAACGTCCTGTTGAAGGACGGGTTGTCATTAGTCTGAACACTTATGTGCAGACCAAAGAACTTTCTAACAAGCTGGATGTGATGGACCCTTACGAATTTGTATTGATGCAATATGAAAATGCTCGTCAGAAAAGTTCTAACCCAACAGCTTTCAATAATAAGTATGGACATGCTTACGAACACTATATCTATCAAGGGAATGCCGGAAAAGACTGGCAGGACGAGGTGTTCGGTTCCAATCCGGTGGCTAAATATGTAGACCTTAGTGTGAATGGTGGTACGGAAAAAGCCAAATATAAACTATCCTTTATCCATCAGGACCAACCGAGTGTGATGGTAGGTAACGGACTGAAACAAAATAATATGAATGCTTCTTTCAACTTCAAGCCTTTTAAATTCCTGACGTTGGAATACCGCACGCGTTTGTTACATAAGGAAGTGGATGGATCCGGTACGGAAGGCGTTAGTTTGTTGACTGCTTTGCGCCAAAAACCTACTAAGGGTCTGGATGAATATATGAAACTTCCTGAAGACGATACGTATTTCGATCCCGATCAACTGGAAGAGGAAACTCTTTTTGATCCCAAAGAAGAATCGAAAAGAAATTATAAAAAGAGAATTAATAAGTCTCTCAATACGATGGGAGCTGTGACTTGGGATATTATGAAAGGTATGACTTTCCGTAGTGAATTTGGTTTCGAAAATAACTCTGAAGAACAACGCCGTTTCTGGGGTATGGAGACTAGTAAAGCTCGTAGCAACAATAACCAGCCGGTGGCGGAATGGAGCATGAAACAAGGTACTAAGTGGCAGCTTACCAACGTGTGGAACTACAACTTTATGCTAAAAGATGTACATGATATCCGTCTGATGTTGGGACAGGAAATCAAGCATAACCAGACTACTACCAAAACTTACTCTACCCGTTTTTTTCCGGAAAATATCACGGCAGAAAAGGTCTTTGATAATTTGTCGCTAGGTACTCCTTACGAGAACTCCTCGTCAGCGGCCTCTCCCTCGCGTATTTCTTCATTCTTTGGTCGTATCAACTATGGCTATAATGATAAATACCTTGCTACAGTAACGTTGCGTGCCGATGGCTCTTCCAAGTTTGCCAAAGGTAACCGTTGGGGATTCTTCCCGGCAGGAGCGTTGGCATGGCGTATCTCTAATGAAGACTTTTTGAAAGATAATCAGGTCGTTTCCAACTTAAAGTTGAGAGTCAGTTACGGTACTTCCGGTAATGACCGTATTGATGCCGACCTTTATCAGAAATTGTATGGTGTAAGCAGTTCCCGTCCTGCCGGCTGGGGAGAAAACAGTCACTATTACTACAATTTTTATAACTCTAAATATGTCTACAATCCCGATGTGAGATGGGAAACTACCATCACACGTAACATTGGTTTTGACTTCGGCTTCTTCAAAGAACGCATTAGCGGTACTGTTGATGTTTATTGGAATACAGTGAAAGATTTGTTGGTGCCTTCGGATATTCCCGGTTATACAGGTTACACTAAGCTGATGACCAATGTGGGACAAACGTCAAATCGTGGTATAGAACTTCAACTGAATGCCTGGCTGGTAGAGACGAAAGACTTTTCACTGAACGCTACCTTTAATATCGGTCATAATAAAAACAAGATTGACAAACTGGCAAGTGGTGAAAAAGAATGGATTCTCACTTCGGGTTGGAGAAATGATGTGGTGAACTCGGATGATTACCGTGCCTATGTGGGTGGTACCAGTGGTTTGATTTACGGTTATGTCAATGACGGATTCTATACCGTAGCCGATTTTGAATCCTTCGACTCCAAATCCAGAACATGGAAACTGAAAGAAGGAGTGGTAGATTCAAGCCCATTGTCCGACACTCCGCGTCCCGGTAATGCCAAGTTCAAGAAACTCACTCCGGTAGATCCTAACAGCACCAATCCTTATCAGTTGACAGAAGCCGACCGTACTGTTATTGGTAACACCACTCCGAAATTCTCGGGAGGTTTTGGCTTGAATGCTACTTATAAAGGGTTCGACATGAGTATGTTCTTCAACTTTATGTATGATTTTGATGTACTGAATGCCAACAAAATCATGCTGACCACGTGGGCGGACAATAAAGAGAACAACTTCCTGATGGACATTGCTTCGGATAAACGCTGGCGTAACTTCGATGACATGGGGAATGAGATCCGTTATAGTCCGGAAGTACTGGCAGAATTCAATAAGAATGCTACCATGTGGAATCCCACTTCCATCGGGCGCCCCATCTGTATGTCGTATGCCGTGGAAGACGGTTCGTTCCTGCGTCTTAATTCAGCTACCCTCGGTTACACCTTACCAAGTGTCTGGACGAAGAAAGTAGGTTTGAGTAAAGTACGTTTCTACGTATCGGGCAATAATCTGTTTACTCTCACCGGATATAGTGGTTATGATCCGGAGGTGAACATCGCTACCGGTTTGACACCCAATATTGATTATGACCGTTATCCGCGTAGCCGCACCTATACATTTGGCGCACAGTTGACTTTTTAATTGAAATCTATAAAATGAAAGAACAATGAATAAGAAACTAATATACTCACTCATTGCCGGAACTCTGTTCACTTTGACGTCTTGCGATGATTTTCTTGATGTGCAGCCCGGCTCCGGTTTTACTCCCGAGTACATATTTTCCAGCGAATCGGAGATGAAAGCGTTGATGACCCGCATCTACTCTTCCATGACGGAAGACGGGTTGTACGGAAGTAACCTTGCCAGCGGTTTGAATACGAATACCGATGTGGAGATGAGTTCGTTCAAGAACAACACTGTCAGTACCAATGGCTCGGATATCGGCTGTTTTGATTCCCGTCCCACTTGGTCGGTGTTGAATTCAACTTGGAATAATCTCTATTATGCTATCAACTATGCCAACGACTTTTTGCAGGCTGTGCAGGAGTCACCGTTGTTTTCCGATAAAGTAACAGGTGATACTCCCTCCGAGACACAACAGATGTATGGAGAAGTGAAAACGCTTCGTGCCATGCTCTATCTGGACTTGATTCGTACATGGGGAGATGTTGTGTTTGTTACCAAACCAACGGAAGCGACCGATGATTTCTTCAGCCTGGGTACTACCGACCGCAATGTCATTCTGGAATATCTGATCGACGACTTGATAGCTGTAGAACCGATGATGAAATATGCAGTCGATTTGGATTATGGCGTAGAACGTGCTTCACGCGAATATTGCCAAGCGCTTATCGGACAGTTGGCTCTCTATCGGGGTGGTTGGACTCTTCGTGCCGACAAAGAAGATGTGACTCACGTAGGTTACATGGAACGTGGCGATAACTTTGAACATTATTATGAAATTGCCGTCACTTATCTGGGAAAAGTGATCAAAGAAAGCAAACATGACCTTACTCAAAGTTTTGAAAACTTGTGGGTAAATGAATGTAACTGGAAGACTGCCAACAACGATGATGTCATGTTCGCTGTTCCGATGCTGAAAAGTGTCACCAGTCGTTATGGCTATAATATCGGTGTTACTATTGCAGAAGGTAAGCACTCTTATGGCAGCGCCCGCAACTATGTAACTTTCTGCGGTACGTATGTTTATTCGTTTGATAAGGATGATTTGCGTCGTGATATGACTTGTGTACCTTATAAATATGATAAAGACCTGAATCAGGAGATTGATATGGGAGTGACTGGTATGGGTGTTGGTAAATGGTCCAAACTCTATATGCAGTCTCCGCTGGGTGCTTCCAGTGGTTCTAATACAGGTATCAACAGTGTACGTATGCGTTTTGCAGATGTTTTGCTGATGTATGCTGAAGCAGTCAATGAACTTTACGGACCGCGTGACGATGCCAAAGAAGCACTGAAGCGTGTTCGCCGCCGTGCTTTCGATGCGGCTCAATGGACGGATAAAGTAGAAAGTTATGTAGAGAGCCTGACTAATGAAGCAGATTTCTTCCAAGCAGTCATGGATGAGCGTAAATGGGAGTTTGGTGGTGAAGGTATTCGTAAATACGATCTTGCGCGTTGGAATAAATATGGTGAAGTTATCTACAATCTTTATAACGAGATGACTAATTGGGGATTGGTAGCTAACGGAGCTTACGTACCAGGCATTGAGAAAGTACCGTCTAATATCTATTACAAGCAAGTGACGGACCCTGAACATTCTGATAGAAAGGTATTAGACATTGTAGGTATTGACGAATATGGTCCCGGTGTAGGTCGCCCTGCCGGTTACACAGTATTGGAGTATGCGTTGGGATGGAGAGTGTTGAACAAAGAAACACAGCTTTATGAAACGTTGGATGCTATTTCATGGAGTTTCCGTGGATTTATCAACAAAAACAACGATCAATTAGTGAAACCTACCGATCCTGTGAGATACCTGTGTCCTTATCCTGCAAAGGTTATAACAGACCATCGCGGATTGATTCGGAACTATTATGGATACTAATCAGTAAAAAGACAAACGTTATGATAAAGTTATTACGAAAACTTGCAACGGCTATGCTGCCCGCACTCCTTTGCGGCACCCTGTTCATAGGCTGCGAGGCAGATGATAAATATACGAAAGTAGACGACCTGTTCCAGCCCCGGTTTGTATTGGAGAAACCGGAGGTGAAAGCAAACTCTGTGACATTGGTATGGTATAAAGTGAACGATGCTACCTCTTATACGGTACAACTACATCAGGATCAATATTACACCAGCTTGTTTATGGAGATAGAAACCACTGATCCTTATGTGTTTATTGATGATATTCCTTACGGGACAACTTTCTATATTCGTGTACGCAGCAATGCTGCTAAAACAATCAACAATTCGCAATGGAGCTACGTCAGTGCTTCTACTGAAGCTCGTCCGGAGTATGCCAAGCTGGTGGAAGATGTATCTAAAACCGAGATTACGGAATCATCTGCTATCATTCGCTGGAAGAAAGACAACAAACAAAATCCGGTGGATAGCATAAGCATTATGCCTATGATGGATACGACTCTGCCGGGCGTTAGCCGCTATCTGACCATTGAAGAGATGATGCAAGGATATGCTGAAGTGGACGGATTGACGAAGAATACATTATACGCAGTCAACCTGTATGATACCAGTAAACCTCGTAAATATGACAAACCTTACAATCAGGTAACGTTCCGCACGGCTGGTCCGTCGGCCATGTCTATACAAGTTGGCTTGGAAGATGATTTATCTGCCATGTTATTGGACAACGATGTCGATCCTGAAGTGCCCGAAGGTACGGAATACTACTTGCCGGCAGGTTCTTCCTACCGTGTCACTCCGTTCTCTTTGATGAAGGGTTTCCGTTTGGCGGGCAGTCGTGACGGTGTTAAACCTGTTGTTGTCCTCGAAGGCAGTTGGAGCATTGCAGAAGGTTCTTATCTTTCCAGCTTAGAGTTCGATAATATCGAATTCCGTCATGAAGCAAACAATAATTACTTTATGAATACCAGCAAGGCATACACAATAGAGAATGTCAGCTTTGTAAATTGCGACTTTATAAGTCTTCGTCGTGGTTTCTGGCGTCATCAATCAGCTAATGCCAAGTACATTATGAATCTGGAAATGGAAGGATGCCGTTTCGAAGGTTGTGGATGGCAAACAAGTGCGTATGGTACATTTAATCTTCAGTCTTTCGATAAAGATAACGGAGTGTCTTATGATCAGGTAGACCGTGCCATCTTCCGCAACTGTACGTTTAGCAACGACAATGATGGAACCAATGGCTATGGCTGGGGTAACCTTTTCTATGCGCCTTATATGGATAAACCGATCGAACTGGAATATAAGAATGTGACTATCTACAATTACAGCCGTAACCAACGTCTGATTAACATTGAATCTGCCGTAGGTTCCAAATTGGTAATGCAGGGCATCCTGTTGGCATCTCCTTGCGGTGATTTGTATGCTATCGGTGCTAATACTACCACTACTTTCTCTGATAACTATACCACAGCGGATTATGCATTGGGCGGTAGCAAAATGAATGCGACAGATCTCGAGATTACAGCGGACAAACTGTTTGCCGATCCGGTTAATGGAGACTTGACGATTAAAGATACTTCTTCCCCGATAGTAAACAGTCGTGCCGGTGATACTCGTTGGTTGCCTTAAATTTAAATTGAGAATATGAACTTATATGATTAAGAATAAATTAAAAGATAATATTATGAATCTGAAACATCTATTTTTCTTAGCGGTTGCCGGAACGTTGGCAGTAGCTTGTAGTGAAGTTAATGAAAATTCTCTTACTGATGGCGATGGTCAAAGAATGCTTCGCACTATCAGTTCGGGCAACGATCGTTTCACTACACGATTGAATAGCGAAACCAGTGAATGGGAGAACGGTGATGCTATCGGTATATATATGTTCGATACAGAAGATAAGAATGTATTGAACGATGCCCTTAACGTGAAATATACGACGATTGGCGAGGGGCTTACGGCGAACTTCTCGTCCGATCCCGGAATAGCAATCTATGATATGCCTACGAATTTCGTAGCCTATTATCCGCATACTACATCTGCAGATGTTATTGATGCTACGGCAGCACTTTATAAAGTAGATGTTAGCGATCAGTCTAACGGTATCTCTGCCCACGATTTAATGTGGGCAAAGTCTGCCAACCAGTCTACAGAATCATTGTTGGCAGGTGGATTATCATTCACTTTCCATCATCAGTTAGTGCTTCTACGTGTCAAGATTACGAATGAAAACGTATCAAATGTAACAAGTATAACAGTAGGGGGGATGAACACCACAGCTATTTTTAGCCTGATAGACGGTAAATTGACTAACATGTATACACAGAAGTCTATTTCCCTGCAAAAAACAGGAGATAAATCTTTTATTGGTATCATGTTGCCTACTGAAGAGTTGATAAATAAAATGTCGCTCACTATCATGGCAGACGGTGGTAAGTATCAGTACACAGTGCCTGAAGGCAGCAAGATAGACAAGTTTGTTGCGGGCAATGAGTATACCTTCAATATCAATGTAGGAAAAGAGACTAGTGGGGAAATAGGCGGTGGCTCCGGCAGTAACACACCTTGGGGTGATGGTGGCAGCGAAGACGGCGACGGTGATAAAGTTTCAGAGAATGAAGCAATCCCTGCTGATTATGCTCAAAAAGCGATTAATGCAGAAACAAACCTGTCGACAATATTGTCCGGTGCTTCCGGTAAAGTTGCGTTAGTATTTGCTGCCAATGCAGAAGCTTATACCTTTAGCGATGCAATAGTAGTGCCCGAAGCTGTAACAGAGTTGTTGCTGATTGGTGATACAGAAAAACAAGTGAAGATGAATCTGAAACAGATACAATATACCAGTCTTCAAAAGATAGCATTGAATAACCTGGATATTACAGGTGATAACTCAACCGCTCTGCTGACTAACAATGAAACTGCCCAACTTGCTACTGATGCTGTAGTAGACTTTAAGAAGTGTAACTTTAGTAATATGAAGACTGTTTGTGACTGGCCAACCAGAAATGACGGAGTACAAAACTTACTTTCTGCCGTACTCATCGACAATTGTCTATTTGAAAACATGGAAAGTATTTTCAATTATTACGGCTCTAAAGCAATTACTATAACCAACTCTACACTTTATAAAATGACAGAACGTGCCGTTTATGTAAAAGATGCCAATGGTGTGGTTATCACTGTAGAAAATTGTACATTAGCAGATTTGGGCAAGACTCCTTTTGAAAGTCAATATGGTAACGGCAATCTCTACTATAAGAATAATATTTCAGCCTGCTTCGTTACAAGTAACCCTAACATAGGCTATAAAATGGATGTACGGGAATTCTCCGGTAACTATGCAGCGGCAGCTACCGAAGCCGGACAGCTGCCTGTATTGAATGTACATGGAAAAGCAATTGATGCCAATACTTTCCCTAATGCCTGGATAGATACGTCCAAAACAGTTACCGAACTGTTTGAAGATGCAGGAAACGGCAACTTCAAACTGAAAATTGATGCTCAAGTAGGTGACCCGCGTTGGTATAAGAATGTAAAATAACCATTGAATTACTCTTGTAATACTGATTAAACATTACAGTTATGAAATTATTTCATTCATTATTATATCCCTTGTTAGGTGGTTTGTTTTGCCTCTCTTGTTCGGATGATGAGCAAGATACAGGTACAAAACAACCTACTACTGCGGGAGAGGTTACCTTCGGTGTAGACCTCACAGGTTTCTCAACCCGTGTCACCCAAGACGGATCGTCATGGAATGACGGAGATAAGATCGGAACATACGTATTGGATATGAAGACTCTTGAACCTGTCACAGAAGCAGCGAATGTACCTTATGTCTGCTCGGAAGAGGGTGCGTCGGTTTCTTTCACTTCCACTACACCGCTGAAAGTGCAAAATGATGGAACACCGGTGAAGTTTGTGGCATACTATCCGTATAATGCCGATGTACGTAATTTTAATTATCCCGTGCAACTGGCCGCTCAAGAAAGAGGAAGTACGGCGTGCGACTTACTATATGCTGCCACGAAAGAAGAATACACCTACTCTCCGGAGAACGAACCCCATATCTCATTAAACTTTACCCATCGTCTGGCAAAAGTGATTCTGAAGTTTGTGAATATGGAAAAAGAACCGTTGGAAGTAAGTGATGTACGGATTGAGGGGATGCAAACTGCCGCTTCATTCAATATACAAACAGATGTACTGACGGTTGACGAAAGCTCTGTTGCTACAATCAACCCTTATCACAATGCTACAACAGGATTCTACGAAGCTATCATTCTTCCATCGGCATTGACAGACAGCTATAAAGTGTCTTTCGTATTGGACGATAGAGAGAAAGAGTGGATATTTACTAATTTGGACATTGCTTTGCCGCAATTCCACAAAGGTTATAGCTACACATTCGCACTCTACATAGACGACAGCGGCTTTGTAGAGATGGGACGTCTTGAAAATGTAGATGGTGGAAACTCATCTGCTCCCTGGGAAGACGGAAGCAGTGAGGATGGAACGGCCGAAGGTGACAAGACTCCTGTATCAGGATATGCCTTCACACCTGCCGACGGCACGCAGCAAGCACTAGCAGATACCGAACTGAAAATCGCCTTTGAAGGCACTGCACCCGAACTTGGTACGAGTGGTTGTATCCGCATCTATCGTATGAGCGACCATAAACAGGTAGATGAAATCAATATGGCAGAACGCAGACAGTCTATCGTAAACGGTCAGACCCAACTGAATACGTGGATGGATATTATCGGCGTTACGCCTACCGGTTCTTCCGTCAGTCGTCGTATCGTCAATTATTATCCGGCACGGGTGGAAGGTAAGAGTTTCATTATCAAGCCTCATCAACAGCGCTTACAACCCGACACCGAATATTATGTAACCATCGAACAGGCAGCAGTGAAACAAACAGACTTCAAGGGAGTATATGGCCGTGCATGGACGTTCAAGACGAAGCCGGCACCAACATTGACCGGACCGAACTATGAGGTGAAAATTAGTCACACCGACCCCAATGCTGACTTCTATACTTTGCAAGGTGCTATTGACTTCTGTGCCACACATGTCGATTTGAATGCTGCCAAGACATTCCGGATGGATGACGGTATCTATCAGGAGATTATCTACTTGCGCGATCAAAGCAACATCACAGTAAAAGGAAATGCTAGTGATAATACGGCTGTCAATATTCAATATGATAACAGCAATGATATTAACGGTGGTATAGGCGGCGGAACCAATATCGATCAGTTTGCCCCTACCGGCACTATTGTGCCCTCTTCCGGAGGTCGTTCGGTGGTGATACTCGATGGTAACAGTGATAAAATCCGCTTTGAAAATGTGACGATAGAGAATGCGTATGGCTGGACACTAGGCAAGAATGGTCAGGCCGAGGCACTTTATATTAACAACAAATCGGCTGCTTTTATCAATTGCTGTGTCTTGAGTTTCCAGGATACTTTGCTTCCCGGTGGAGGTTACAACTGGTTCAAAGATTGTTTCATAGCCGGAGCTACCGATTTCATCTGGGGGTCGGGTAAGGTGGTACTGTTTGAAGATTGTCAGATCCATGCACCTAGCGGTACACGTGCTGTAATGCAAGCGCGTGTCAGTGCGGGTTACTTGGGTTATGTATTCTTGAACAGCCGTTTCACGGTAGGCGAAGGCGTTACTAACTCTACTTTGATTTATCAGTTTGAGCCGGACAATCTGACCTTCTTAAACTGTACGTTTGCCGATGTGTACGGTCCTAACTTTGTAGGAGAGAATAAACCGCTGACACCGGCTGTACCTACTGTTGCCACCGGCTGCAAACTTTACAACTGCAAGACTGAATCGGGTTCTGATATTTATCAATCTATTCCGGCAACGGTGCGCAATACAGTGCTGCAACTTAGTAAGGAACAATACGATCAATACTTCGGTACACGTGAAACCATCATGAGTTGGGATGGCTATACCGATGCGGCTTGGTTCAAATAATAAAATGTTTAGGTAAAAAGATACGATGAATAGATTGAATCGAATGACTGGCTTGGTACCGGTCATCATAGGACTATTTTGTGCTTGTCAGGGTACTGCCAAGCAGGTGGATGTGGAGACAGATTTGAAGGCAATGTATGCAGACCTTCCTTTCTCCATGCCCGCCATAGAGCGTCCCGTTTTTCCCGATTATCAGGTAAATATCTGTGATTTCGGAGCAAAAAGCGATGGGGTGACGCTGAACACGGAGGCTATTAATAAGGCTATCAAAGTAGTGCACGACAAAGGAGGGGGTAAAGTAATCATTCCGGAAGGTTTGTGGCTCACAGGCCCCATTGTTTTGCAAAGTAACGTCAATTTGCATGCAGAAAAGAATGCTTTGATTGTGTTTAGCGGTGACACCTCGTTGTATCCGATTATTACGACTTCATTTGAAGGACTGGATACACGGCGCTGCCAGTCGCCTATCTCGGCAATGAATGTAGAAAACATAGCTATTACCGGTTATGGCGTTTTTGATGGAGCGGGAGACAGATGGCGTCCTGTGAAGAAGGATAAAATGACGGACAGACAGTGGAAGAATCTGGTGAACTCCGGTGGTAATGTGGATGAGAACGGCAAGGTGTGGTATCCTAATGAAGGGGCATTGAAAGCATCCGTTCTCATGTCTGGCCAGGGGAATCAACAGGCTGAAATCACGAGTGAAGAATGGGAGGAGATGAAAAGTTGGCTGCGTCCTGTACTGCTAAGTATTGTGAAGAGTAAAAAGGTGCTTCTGGAAGGCGTGACTTTCAAAAACTCTCCGAGCTGGTGTCTTCATCCGCTTTCGTGCGAATCTTTGATATTGAATGATGTAAAGGTGTTCAATCCCTGGTATTCGCAGAACGGAGACGCGCTCGATGTGGAATCATGCAAGAATGTGCTGATTGCTAACTGTTTCTTTGATGCGGGAGATGATGCAATCTGCCTGAAGTCTGGTAAAGACGAAGATGGCCGTCGCAGAGGTGAACCTTGTGAGAATGTGATTGTGAGAAACAATACCGTTTTGCATGGTCATGGCGGATTCGTAATTGGTAGTGAGATGTCCGGAGGAGTGAAGAATGTATATGTGTCCGAATGTTCTTTTATCGGCACGGATGTCGGGTTGCGGTTTAAAAGTGCCCGTGGACGTGGTGGCGTCGTGGAGAATATTTACATCAATAATATAAATATGATTGATATTCCTAATGATGCTTTGATTGCCGATTTATATTATGCGGCCAAAAGTGCTCCCGGTGAACCGATTCCGAGTGTGAGTGAAGAGACTCCTGCTTTTAGGAACATCTATATCTCGGATGTGTTTTGCAGGGGAGCAGGACGGGCGGCGTATCTGAACGGACTTCCCGAAATGCCGATTGAGAATATTTCCATCAAGAATATGGTGGTTACTGGTGCTAAAGAGGGTATTGTAGTGAATCAAGTGGCAAAGCTCAACATCGAGAATGTTGAAATTGACACTCCTGACCAATCTATGATACAGATCGAAAATACAACGGATATCACCATTAACGGAAAAGATCTGGGAACGATTTCAGAGAAACGGTTACTGACCAAGAACTAACTGTACTATCTGTTTTATACTGTTTTTATTGTCAATCTGTCAGGACGGTAGTTAAAGAAGTGAATTACAGTATAATACATGCTGACAATAGAAGCTGACAATAGGCTGACAATAAGAATTAAGAGTTCTATTGTCAGCCTGTTTTTTTATTGTATAGTTATGCTGACATCTTGGAATTGTTGTTTTAAGGTTCTGATATAGTTGCATTCGTATGCCTGTACAGTTGAGTAAGTATGTCTGTATAGTTGAGTAAGTATACCTGTATAGTTTGATTAGTGTGCCGGTATAGTTGGGCAAAGGTGCCGCTATCTTTACCTTCCCACGGCCGTGGTAGCTTCTTCTCACGGCCGTGGTGAGATACTACCACAGCCGTGGAAAGATCTCGTCACGGCCGTGAAGAACTAACAAGATCGATACTTTAGCAGAACGATAACGGCACCTTAGTTGAACAATAACGGTGTCTTTGCGGAATAATGCAGGCTTGGTAAGTAAGGGATAATAGCTGCATAGTGCAGTTTTAAACAATAATAGGCTGACAATAAAAGACGAAAATCTTTATTGTCAGCCTATTGTCAGCTTCTATTGTCAGTGGGTAATAGCTTGAAAACAATCACTTTATGAAGCCATAACTCTTGGCCTGACAATAAAAACCATTTTTTTATAAATTCTCAATGTAGCCTAAGTTCATTAACCCGGCCTCAAATTGTATGTAATAGCATTGCCTATTGAATCTGAATACTGCACGTTTGCAAGTCTTTTTCATTTGAACTGTTTCCGTAAAGTATCTTATATGTTCCGTTTAAAGGACGTATGGTATTGGTCGCTGCATCAAACCATTCGAAAGAATCGTACGGAAGCTCTATCTGGACGTTCTGTGTCTTACCTTTAGCAATGCTAACCCGTTGGAAACCACGAAGAGTTTTTTGCGGACCTTCTTTGTCGTCAGGACGGCAGATGTATACCTGAACCACTTCTTCACCGTCTCTCTGTCCGACGTTACTTACCGGGATAGTGAGGATTGCTTTTTCGCCTTTGGTCAGCTTCGATTGGTTCAGGGTAGCTTTTCCATAAGAAAAACGGGTATAACTTAAACCGTAGCCGAATGGATAAAGAGGTGTTTCCGTCATGAAACGGTAGGTACGTCCTTTCATCGAATAATCTTCATAATCCGGTAATTGTTGCATGCTTTTATAGAAAGTGATAGGCAGACGTCCGGCAGGATTGTAATCTCCGAAAAGAACATCGGCAACGGCTGTTCCACCTGCCTGTCCGGGATACCATGCTTGCAGGATAGCATCGCAATTCTGCGTTTCAGGCACGATGGCCATTGCCGAACCGGAGAAGTTGACGAATACTGTTTTCTTTCCATTCTTCTTTAGAAGAGCAAGAACTTCGCGCTGGATGGCGGGCAATTCGATTTCTGTACGGTCGCCGCCTTTGAATCCGGGGTCGGATACCCGCATGGATTCTCCTTCCAATAGGGGGGAGATGCCTCCGGCAAAGATAACTACATCTGCGCTTTGCAACTTGTTCAGGATTTCACGGGCATCCATTGGAGTTTGTTTTGCCAAGTCGAAGTTCAGTGCAGGGTTATCTTTAACCTGAATAAAACGCAACTCGATGTCGTAACTCTTTCCTGCTTCGTAGTTGAAAGAATACAGATTGGTATGATTCTTGATGTTGGTGGCTTCTGCTATTTGCTTGCCGTTGAGGAATAAAGTAACTCCTCCGTTAGTCATCACGCGGAAAGTGGCGGCACCGGAATCTGTTGGGCGGAAAGTGGAACGATAGATGGCGGTGAAGTTTTTCAATCCTACGCCGGGAGCAAATACGGTAGAACCTTCTGCACTGAAATGGAAAGGAGTGGTCAGACGGTCGGTTGCGGCAATTTTGCCTTTATATTCGCGGTTATTCCAGTAGGTGGCGTTGAATCCGGCTTCTCCGTCGATGCTGCACTGATTGAATAGGCTATGCAGGGTGGTGTCGTTTGTATATCCGCATACAGGTTCGTAGATGATTTGTGCGTCAGGTAGTTTGGCGCGTATTCCTTCCAGTAGAGTAACGGTATGTGAAGGGAAGCCGTTGTAGTTACCCCATTGCATTACCGAATCGTTGGCGTTGGGGCCGATGACTGCGACTTTCATCTGACGATTTAATGGAAGGATGTTGTTATTGTTTTGGAGTAATACCAGACTTTCATGTGCCATTTTCAGTGCCAGTTCTTTGTGTTTGGGACAGTCGATAACAGAAAATGGAATGTTACTCCAGGGATGAGTCGAATTCATTTCTCCCAGTTCAAAGCGGGCTTTCAGTAGTCTTTTGACTGATGTATTGATTTTCTCTTCCGAAATCAGGCCTTTTTTCACAGCATCGGTGATGCTTTTGAAGTTACCGCCACATTCGAGATCTGTTCCGCTTAAAACAGCGTCGGCAGAGGCATGGGCGGCATCGGGATGCGTTTCATGTTTCTTGCGTTGGAAAAAGTCTCCGATTGCTCCGCAGTCGGTGACTACGATTCCTTTGAATCCCCAGTCGTTGCGGAGAATTTGGGTTAACAGACGGTTGCTACCGCAGCAGGGATCGCCTTCGAAACGGTTGTAAGCGCACATCACTTCTTTGACTCCTGCTTTTTGTACCAGTTCCTTGAAAGCAGGAAGGTAGGTTTCCCATAAGTCTCTGGGTGCAATGTTTTCTGCGTTGAAGCTGTGACGGTTCCATTCGGGACCCGAGTGTACGGCAAAGTGTTTGGCGCAGGCATGAAGTTTGTCATATTCGGCATCTTCCGGTCCTTGCAGACCTCTGACTGCCGCCATTCCCATACGTCCGCTTAAATAAGGGTCTTCGCCGTATGTTTCCTGTCCTCGTCCCCAGCGGGGGTCGCGGAAGATATTGACGTTGGGAGTCCACATGGTCAGTCCCTGATAACGTTTATATTGTCCTTTTTCATTGAATTGGCGGTTTTTGGCACGTGCTTCGTCGGATACGGCATCAAAGACTTCGTATAATAGTTCGTCGTTGAAAGAAGCGGCCATACCTATGGCTTGCGGAAAGACAGTAGCCAGTCCGGCGCGGGCAACGCCATGAAGAGCTTCGTTCCACCATTCATACGGCTTAATGCCAAGCCGGGGAATAGCCGGTGAGTTGTTTTGCATCAACGCCACTTTTTCTTCTAATGTGAGACGTTGAAGTAAATCATCCGCCCGTTGTTCCACAGTCAGCTTCGTGTCCTGATAGGGATACTTGCTGGGTTGTTGTGCCTGTACATTTACCCCTTGAATTCCGATAAGACAGGCAATGATCCATTGCTTTTTCATTTTCTAGTTTTTTTGGTTTTTAGATTTGAGACTGCAATAGTACGCGCTTTTCATTATTTTTGTGGGGAATATCCGGTAGAAAAGGAGGATTTCCTATGCAAGGCTTATTTGGAGCCGATAAATCCATAGACCTGTTCAAAGATAAAACATTTTAGCTGAATAGAACGTGAACTTTATAATGTAAATAGAAAGATACTGAAATGTTTGTTTGAAAGGGTATGTATGATTGTCCTCCTTTTGTACTGATTATTACTCTGGCAGGATGGAGGAAATGCTTAATATTGCATGTTAATTAAGCTCATCCGGGCGTTTATTCATTGATTAAAATGCGAATACTATGATGTATCATTCAACTTCTTCTTTTAAGTGTTTACCTTATCTTTTGATTCTGGGGTGCATATTGACGTTCCTGCAAGCTTGTGCACCAGTTCAGAGACATGTCCTGTTTTCCTCCGATAATGGTGACGGAACCTATACCAATCCGGTGATTAATGCCGATTATCCTGATCCGGATATTATCCGTGTAGGGGAGGATTATTACATGGTTAGTTCGTCCTTTGTGGCAATGCCGGGAATTCCGGTCTGTCATTCGAAAGATTTGATTAATTGGCAAATTATCGGTCATGCTTATGACAGTATCACTTTCCAGCCTCAATATCGGATGGAAAATGAGAAAACGGCTTACAGCCGTTTGTGCTGGGCACCTACCATCAGATATGATGAGGGTATTTATTATATAGGAGTCAATATTGCGGATGATGGCTTCGTCATGTTTAAGAGTACGAGGCCGGAAGGTCCTTATACGATGCATAAGTTTGAAAAGCGGTTGTATGATCCCGGCTTTTTTATTGATGATGACGGTAAAAAGTATGTCACTCACGGAAAAGGGAAAATCTATCTGACGCGGTTGAAAGATGATGCTACGGGAGTGCTCGACCCTCAAGATAAGGGAACGCTTATTATAACAGCTCCCGAAGGTTACGGCCATTTGTTTGAGGGATGTCACACTTATAAAAGAAACGGATGGTATTATGTCTTTAATCCGGCGTTGGGGTATGATGGGGTGCAGATGATAAGTCGTTCACGAAACCTTTACGGACCTTATGAAACGAAAGTTCTGATAGATGATGATATTAATTATGCTGGTGCAGGTGTTCATCAGGGTGGGTATATAGAAACGGCTGAAGGAGAATCCTGGGCATACACTTTTCAAGATCGCGATTATATGGGGAGATGTCTTATGTTGTATCCTATGAAATGGGAGAATGAATGGCCGGTTGTCGGACCGGAAGGCAGACCGGGGAAAGGAGTGGTTACTTATCGGAAACCGGCAGTCAAAGGTAAACATAAGATGAATTATCCTCATCATTCCGATTCTTTTGACAAACCGGAATTGGCTCCGGTTTGGGAATTTAATCATGTTCCGTATAAAGAGAAGTGGAGCTTGACGGACAGGCCGGGTTATTTTAGAATATATGCTCAACATGCCAAAGGTTTTTATTGGGCGAGGAACTCGTTAACTCAAAAGGTGACAGGACCGTATAGCACGGGCACGGTATTATTAGACTTGTCCGGTTTAAAGGAAGGTGACTTTGCCGGAAATGGGATTATGGGAAGAATGATGTATCAATTTGGAGTCAGAAAGAAAGACAATCGCTTTTGGCTTGAAATGAGAGAAGGGAACCGGGATGCGGCAGAGATGATTGTGGATAGTCTTGAATTGAAAGATGTTCAGAGAATCTATCTGCGCACAGAAACAACGAAAGAAGGGGCTACCCGTTTTCATTATAGTTTGGATAATCGCCAATATCATCGTTTCGGTCCTGAAGGTGTTTCTAATTTCTGGGGATTTCTAGGGATACGGCATGCACTCTGTTGTTATAATGTAATGAAAGGAAATCCTTGCGGATATGCTGACTTTGACTCTTTTGAACTGGAAAGTGCGCATCGCGGCAATCATTATGATGCATTTACGGAGATAGACTTCTCTCGTTATGACGACCGGGAAGGGATGACATTGGTTCGTCCTGTCGGCAAGCGTCCGATGCAATTTCTAACGGATATAAAGGACGGTGATTGGCTTGTGTTTAATAACTTGACATTTAAGAAAAGACCCGGAAAGATAACATTCGAACTGCAGGCTTTGAATCCGGGAGGAGTTCTTGAGATGAGAAGAGGCTCTTTACAAGGGGAACTGTTGGCTTCTTGCACTATTCAATCTACTAACGGGGAGTGGACGAAGCAGAGTTTTGAAGTGAAGAAATTACGAAAGAAAGAGAAAGTCTATTTTGTGTTCGGAGGTTCAAATAAGAGCTTATCTATTAAGAATTTCATATTTGAGTAGAATATCCAGCAAGGTCATATATCGAACCTTTATCGAAATAGAAAATCACTAAAGTAAAGGTTTTAGAGGATAATCATAGCTGGCTTATAGATATTTACTACATTTGCGAACGACCGGTAATACTTCTGGTTATTTATAGAATATCCTTTGGGTACATTGTACGTTGGGGATATTCTTGTTTGTATAAGAAATAATAGTAAATAATGGATATTGGAGGAGGCAAATGAATAGTGATTATAAAGTTGGCGATTTAATTTATGATGCAAATATTTATGATGGAATGAATACCGGCATGGATGATTTGCATTTTTATAAGCGGTGGTTACCTAAAAACAAGGATGCCCGAATACTTGAGCTTTGCTGTGGAACTGGCAGACTTACTCTTCCTATTGCAAAGGATGGATATGATATAAGTGGGGTTGATTACACTGCTTCAATGCTCCATCAGGCTAAGATGAAAGCTGCCGAGGCTGGACTAAGAATCAATTTCATTCAGGCGGATATCAGGACTCTGGATTTACAGGAGGAGTACGACCTTATTTTTATTCCATTTAATTCGATCCATCATTTATATGAGAATGAAGATTTATTTAAGGTACTTCATGTTGTTAAAAATCACCTCAAAGACGGAGGCTTGTTTCTGTTGGATTGTTTTAATCCGAATATTCGGTATATAGTTGAAGGTGAGAAAGAACAGCAGGAAATAGCCACGTATACAACTGGCGATGGAAGAGAAGTCTCGATAAAGCAGACAATGCGATATGAAAATAGAACCCAGATTAATCGGATCGAATGGCATTATTTTATCAATGGTGAATTCAATTCTATTCAAAATCTGGATATGAGAATGTTTTTCCCTCAAGAGTTGGATTCATATTTGGAATGGAATGGTTTTAGTATTATTCATAAATATGGAGGATTTGAAGAAGAAGTATTTAATGATGATTCGGAAAAACAGGTGTTTGTTTGTCAATGTAAGTTTGGATATTGATGTGTTGTTGACAGGCAAATCTCTTCATCTTGTATGAAAAGTCCCTTTATATCAGTTTACTCTATCGAATTTTGATTGATCGAATAATGAGACAACCGGGTATAAAGGGACTTTTTATATTCTTATCAAAGAGTTATTTTTTTCTCTCTTTGTATTCTGACGGGGTAATTCCTATCACTTTCTTGAAGCACTTGCTGAAATATTTCGGATCGTTGAATCCCGTCATATACGCTACCTGGGAGAAGTTATATTCATCGCTGTCAATCAGTTGTACGGCACGTTTGATACGTATTTCCCGTATAAAGTCAACAGGTGTCAGTCCGACGATTGATTTTAATTTCCGGTAGAAGATTGTACGGCTAAGCATCAACTGTTCTGCAAATTCGTCAATCGTTAGTTCGGCATTGTCCATCTGTTCTTCCATGTATGCCATTACTTTTTCCATAAATTGCTCGTCGTATGGAGTAATCTGTGGTTGTGAAGGAGTCAGAGGATCGGGAGTAGAGGTATTCTTTCCTTCCATCAGTCTATTCATATAGAGCTCCTGCAATGCTTTGCGTTGTCGTAACAAGGAGGCTACACGGGTCTTTAGATAAGTAGCACTGAAAGGTTTGGTGATATAATCGTCAATGCCTTGTTCCAGTCCGGCGATACGGTCGTCCAGAGAGGCTTTGGCTGATAATACGATGATGGGGATATGGCAAATATTGTTGTTCTCTTTGATTTGTCTAATCATTTCTAAACCGTCCATCACCGGCATCATAACATCGCTGATAATAAGATCGGGCAGATCGTCAACAGCATGTTGCAATCCTTCTTCACCATTGGAAGCTGTGATTACCGTATAATTTTCCGACAAAATACTTTTCAGAAAAGCCTTTAACTCTTCATTATCTTCTACCACCAATATGGAGAAACCATCCGAATTAGTCTCAAGGTCTTCTTTTTCTTCCACCTCTTCCGGTGCTTTCATGCTATCGACGGGATGAGGCGCTGAACTCTGACTATCATTCAGGATAAATTCGACCTGTACATCCTCTTCGAAAATTTCCCGTTGTAAAGGCAAGCTTACTGTAAAACGGCTGCCTACTCCGGGTTGACTATTTACTGTAATAGTGCCATGATGCATTTCCACCATCTCTTTCACGAGAGACAGTCCGATGCCGGAAGATGGTTGCAGAATATTCTGTTTTACCAATGACTCGAAACGTTGGAACAAGGAATGTTGCTTTTCTACTGCAATTCCGATTCCTTCGTCTGCAACCTCTATCTCTACCGTCTTCTCTTTCGTTGTGATATTGACTGTAATCGACTTGTCGGCAGGTGTATATTTGAATGCATTGGAAAGCAGATTGAAGAATATCTTTTCAAACTTGTCTCTATCTACCCAGCTATATACCGACTGGATGGTAGAAGTCAGCTGATAGTTTATGTTCTTTTCTTCAGCTATCAGTTTGAAGCTACTCATCACCTTTTGCAAAAGTGGAATCAAATCGGTCTCTTCAATCAATAGTTTCATTTTCTGATTCTGAATCTTGCGGAAATCCAAAATCTGATTCATCAGTCGGAGCATGCGCTCTGTGTTCTGATGTACCAAAGTCAAATGCTCACGGGCGGAAGGAGAAAGCGGCTCATTCTCTAATACCTCTGTCACAGGGCTACTGATTAAAGTTAGCGGAGTACGTAACTCATGAGATATGTCAGTAAAGAATCGCAGTTTGATATTTGCTAATTGTTGTTCCATATCCACTCTGTGACGTAACCGGTAGATGTAAAATAATACATATACGATGCTTGCCGTAAAGAGTATGAATAGAATGAAATAGAGCAGCCATGCCCAGTAGGTTTCCCAAAAGGTGGGGAGTACATGTATAGATAGAGTCCGTACATTGTCCACCCAGACCCCGTCACTGTTTGTTGACTTTATCTGCAACTGATATTTGCCTGCAGGTAAGTTGATGTAGCTAGCAGAACGGTTATTATCTGCTTCATTCCATTCTTCTTCTAGTCCTTGCAGGCGATAGGCATATAAAATCCCTTTTGGATTGACATAATCAAGTGCAGCAAACTGGAAAGTTACATTCCTTTGAGACGGCTCCAGTTCCAATTCTTCCAGATTGTCAATAGAGTGATCGGTAAGGTGTCCTTGAATCTTGAGTCCTGTAAACACAATAGGAGGAACATAGCTACTCTTCCGCATTTTCTCCGGAGAAACTTCCAGAAAGCCTTTATCAGTTCCTAAGATAATCTGGTTGCGGGCATTAATAATAGGAAGAGCTTCGGAGAAATTGAACTCCTGATAGATGGAACTTAATTCATAGTTCTCAAAAGTTTCTTTGGCAGGATCGAATTTGGAGAGTGCAATCTCCGAAACAACCCATAGTTGGTTCTGTGTATCTTCAATCATTGATAGTGCCAGATCGGAAGCCAGCCCGTTGTTCTTGTCGTAGTTTTTGAATTGGATATTCTCGTTCAGCAGATTGGGAGATATCACTTTATTTACGCCTCCGGTGAAACTGATGATATAAGTGATTTTATTCTTGTCTGTATAGATATGCATGATATCGTTGGCACTAAGACTGTTTTTATCTCCCGGTCTACGGATATTCCGGTAGAATTTAATCTCTTCCAGGCGTTCGAAGTTGTTCGAGAATGTCAGCAGTCCGTTAGTCGTTCCCACTAAAATCACTCCTCCCGGAGCTTCTGCAATATTGCGTACTTTCATACCGTAAGCTATGGGATAGTTTCTTAACTCATTATTACTATGAATAAATGAAACTTTTCCATCTTTAGCTTGTGCCAGCAGATTTAATCCACCCCCATAACATCCTATCCAAATATTATTACGACTGTCCTGAAAGATAGCATAAATGCTATTACTGCTTAAACTATAAGGATCATTTGTCTGGTGTTCAAAATGGTGAATAGAGTAATGATTTGCTCCTGTCTTTTTAAGTTGGAAAAGTCCGATTTCTTTAGTCCCCAACCATATATTTCCATCTTTGTCTTCCAGAATCGAATATACCCCATTATAGAACGATTGTTTTTCCTTAATGATATTTCCTTGTTTGGATAAGTACCCCACCAGGTTACCATCCGGTGCGAATATCTGGATATAATTAGATTTCGATGCTGTCCATAGACGTTTATTGCTGTCTTGCAGGAATGCACGTGTTTCTGCCTCGTAATCAGTCAGGTTAAATTGATAGCTCTGTGGAAAGAAGCATAGTTTCTCTACACCACGTGCCGTTGCAAACCAACAGTTTCCCTGATTATCCAATGTATAAGACCTGACTAACGGACTGAAAATAGACTTGGGATTATTGATATCCGTAAGAAGCGGTTTGAGAGTTCTTTCTTTCCGGTCATAGTAGCAAAAGTTTCCTTCCGTGGGGAGTAGCCATAGGTTTTTCGCATTGTCTTCAAAAATAAGTTTACGACTTTTACGCCCATGCTTGATAATCTCATCTTTGGGGGTGAACAGATGTTCTTTTTCATTGGTCGCGAGGTTAAGATGAACAATGCCCGGATCTTTTGAAAAAATCCAGATATCTCCCAAGTGGTCTTGATAGACAGATTCTACATCGTTGGAAGTTTGGGTAGCTGTACGGATGTCTATTTGCTGGAAACTGTTCTTCGGGATAGAATACAAAATCACTCCATTATCCGTTCCCAATGCCAGCATATCTTTTCCTATGGTAGTGACATTGTTTATTTTATGATGCGGATAAGGAATATCTACGAATTTCAGTTTTTTAGTGTGGAAGTCATATCTGGCTAACTTGTCATTTTCTGCAATCAGATAGATCGTTTCCTTTATTTGGGTGATGAACTGGAAAGGAAAGTCAGTATCCAGTGTTTTCTTTCCTATGATGGAAACACCTTTGTCTGTCAATATCCATTCATCTTCTTCAGAGTCTTGATAAATGTTAAATATTTGATTTCCTTTCAGGTTGTGGTTGGAAGCTGAATAAAGTGTGATGCCTTCTCCTTTTTTGCATAATTGTTCGTCCACTCTGAATGCATATCCGCTTTCACAGAGAATCCAGGCAATCCCTTTCTCCAGCGAATAAATGCGTGTAACATTGTTAGTTTGTTTCGTGGAAAGCTCAATCGGTTGGAGAACATCAATAAACTTCTCGGTTTCCACATCAAAAAGGCAGGCTTGTCCATCGTAAGTGGGGCACCATATATCTCCGTATTTACTTTCTGAAATAGTTCCCATGCGATTGCTGCCGAATGCATATTTACTCTCTTGCGAAGTTTTATATGTCTTAAAAGTGTATCCGTCAAACTTGTTAAGCCCGTTCCAGGTACTAAACCAAACAAGCCCTTTCTGATCCTGTAAAATGCTCATGACATTACCTTGAGCGAGACCGTCACTCACGGAGAAATGTTTAACTTGGCAGATAGGTTGAGCAGCTATATCGATCGCTATTGTTAGAAGAAGAAATAAAGTATGGAGCCGTTTCATAGTAGTTACTTTAATGTTTATAGCAAAAATAAACAAAACAATGCAGAATGGAAAGTCTGATAAGTGGTTTGAACGAATAATACTCGTTTTTTCCTATTTTTTCCTCTTCATCCTATACAGCATTGATCTCTATGTTGTGTTTTGAACAAAAATAAGAGAGTAATATTAGTTAAAAAAATCCTCTTTATAATCTTATTCAGATTATAAAGAGGATAATTTTATTGACAAGAGTTGCATGGGGTATGGTGAGATGAAATCATAATTGGGGAATAAATTGCACAAGACTTTCACAAGTATCCTCCTGCCAATGCCTAAAATCATAGCAAAGCTAATTAAATAGTTTTTCGAATTGCAATATTTATTAATTTATCTTATGGTATTTATGAAATTTTTAATATATTGAAGATATTTTGTGCCAACTTTCCGTAACTCGTTGATTTTGCTTATGTTTGTAGGTAAAATAAAGAATGAAGTGAATGAATATGTCTACACAGCTATTATATAATGATTTCCCTACTTTTTTGCGGAAATATTTTCCTTACAAAGTACAAAAGATTTCATTGAATGCAGGTTTCACTTGCCCCAATCGTGATGGTACAAAAGGGTGGGGGGGATGTACCTATTGCAATAACCAGACATTTAATCCGGATTATTGCCGGACAGAGAAATCTATTGCTATTCAATTGGAAGAAGGTAAATGCTTTTTTGCCCATAAATATCCGGAAATGAAATATTTGGCCTATTTTCAGGCCTATACCAATACATATGCGGAGTTGGAAGGCTTGAAGCGTAAGTATGAGGAAGCATTGGCGGTGGATGGGGTAGTCGGGCTGGTGATTGGTACGCGTCCCGATTGTATGCCGGAAAGTTTGTTGCATTATCTGGAAGATTTGAACAAACATACGTTTCTCATGGTAGAATATGGGATCGAAAGCACTTGTGATGAAACCTTAAAACGCATCAATCGGGGGCATACTTATGCAGATACAGTAGAAGCTGTGTGTCAGACAGCGGCCTGTGGTATCCTGACAGGTGGACATATCATCCTCGGACTTCCGGGAGAAACACATGATACAATGGTGGCACAAGCGGAAATTCTTTCCTATCTGCCTTTAGCTACACTTAAAATCCATCAGTTACAGTTGATCCGTGGTACGCGGATGGCACATGAGTATGATGTAACTCCTGCTGGCTTTCATTTGTTTAACGAGGTTGAGGAATATATTGATCTGGTGATTGATTATGTAGAACATCTCCGTCCCGATATGGTTGTGGAACGTTTTGTTTCCCAATCTCCTAAAGATTTATTAATAGCTCCGGACTGGGGATTGAAAAATTATGAATTTGTAGCTCGTTTACAAAAAAGAATGAAAGAAAGAGGTGCTTATCAAGGTAAGAAGTATAGGGATTCGGAAAAAAGGATTATTTTTGCAAACGATAAACTTACCACTTAATAAATAGCTGTTTTGCGGAGTATAGAATAGTGGAAGAAATATTTAATGGATTTGAAAGATGGAAAGTAAAACAAGAATTAAAGGAAATGTCCACTATGTGGGAGTAAATGACCGTAACAAGCACAGATTTGAAGCGATGTGGCCATTGCCCTATGGAGTTTCATATAACTCTTATCTGATTGATGATGAAATGGTGGCATTGGTAGATACGGTAGATATCTGTTATTTTGAAGTCTACTTGCGTAAAATCAAGCAAGTGATTGGAGAACGTCCCATTAATTATTTGATTATAAATCACATGGAACCGGATCATTCGGGATCTATCCGATTGATTAAACAACATTATCCGGAAATTATTATCGTGGGTAATAAGCAAACATTCGGCATGATTGAAGGTTTCTATGGGGTAACCGGTGAACAATATCTGGTAAAGGATGGTGATTTCCTCGCTTTAGGACGTCACAAACTGCGTTTTTATATGACTCCAATGGTGCATTGGCCGGAAACGATGATGACTTTTGATGAAACGGATGGAGTTCTTTTCTCCGGTGACGGATTCGGATGTTTTGGTACTGTAGATGGCGGATTCCTGGATACCCGGATCAATGTCGATAAGTACTGGGGAGAAATGGTTCGTTATTACTCTAATATCGTTGGTAAATACGGAAGTCCCGTGCAAAAGGCTTTGCAGAAATTAGGTGGACTTCCCATTTCTGCCATTTGTTCTACTCACGGACCTGTATGGACAGAGAATATTGCAAAGGTGATCGGTATATATGATCGTTTGAGTCGTTATGATGCGGATGAAGGTGTTGTTATTGCCTACGGAAGCATGTATGGAAATACGGAGCAGATGGCGGAAGCTATTGCTGAAGAGCTTTCTGCACAGGGAGTTAAGAATATCGTTATGCATAACGTGACAAAGAGTCATCCTTCTTATATCATAGCGGATATTTTCCGTTATAAGGGATTGATTATCGGTTCTCCTACATATAGTAATCAGATATTTCCGGAGGTGGAAGCGCTGCTTTCAAAGATTCTGCTGCGTGAGGTGAAGGGACGCTATTTGGGCTACTTCGGTTCTTTTGCATGGGCAGGTGCTGCGGTGAAACGTCTGGCGGAGTTTGCTGAAAAGAGTAAATTCGAATTGATCGGTGATCCGGTGGAGATGAAGCAGGCTATGAAAGACCTGACTTATACCCAGTGCGAAAATCTGGCACGTGCCATGGCGGACCGTTTGAAGAAAGATCGTTAAAACAGTGAATGAGATAATTTATTAACTAACCTATAAAATAATCGACTTATGAGACTTATTATTCAGCCGGACTACCAGTCCGTATCTCTGTGGGCTGCACATTATGTTGCCGCTAAAATAAAAGCTGCCAATCCAACCCCCGAAAAACCATTTGTATTGGGCTGTCCCACCGGATCATCTCCTCTGGGCATGTATAAAGCTTTGATCGACCTGAATAAGAAAGGAATCGTTTCCTTCCAGAATGTGGTAACATTCAACATGGACGAATATGTAGGATTGCCGAAAGAACATCCGGAAAGCTATTATTCTTTCATGTGGAATAACTTTTTCGGTCATATCGACATTAAACCCGAGAATACTAATATTCTGAATGGTAACGCTCCGGATCTGGATGCAGAATGTGCACGTTACGAAGAAAAGATCAAGTCATACGGTGGCATCGACCTGTTCATGGGTGGTATTGGTCCTGACGGACATATTGCATTCAACGAACCGGGATCTTCATTGACTTCACGCACTCGTCAGAAAACGTTAACAATGGATACCATCATTGCTAACTCCCGTTTCTTTGATAATGACATCAACAAAGTTCCTAAGACTTCTTTGACAGTGGGAGTGGGTACTGTGCTTTCTGCAAAAGAAGTGATGATTATTGTAAATGGTCATAACAAAGCTCGTGCTTTGTATCATGCGGTAGAAGGTGCTATCACACAGATGTGGACAATCAGTGCATTGCAAATGCATGAAAAGGGTATTATCGTTTGTGATGATGCTGCTACAGCTGAATTGAAAGTGGGTACTTACCGTTACTTCAAAGATATCGAATCTGCTCATTTGGATCCGGAATCATTGATTAAGTAATTTGTGATGAAATAATAGAAATAAGGGCTGCGCACTGAAAATGTGACGCAGCCCTTATTATTTCTGATACTATTATGTGAAGATTAGATTTTGGAGGATTATCTAACGAGCAAGTATTCTGGCTATTTCTGTTACTGCTACTTTATATCCTTCACCAGTGAAATGAATGTAATCATTTCCATAAAGTCCGTCTTTCATAGTTCCGTCCGCTTCGGTGAACCATTTGGTGGGATTGATATATTCAACTTTCTCGAATCGGTGATGTTGTAATATGTCATGAATCTTATCACATTGTGTGCGCACTTTACTCTGTTGTTCCTTACCGGATGGAAACAGACCTAAAAGAATGATACGTGATTCGGGGAATTGCTTCCGTACTTCATTGGCTACTGCGATAATTCCTTCAGCCGTGTTTTCGGGACTGTCTTTTCCACTTATCAGATTATTAATTCCAATGGCAATCACAATGTTTTCAGGGTGGCAACTATTGTAGTTATCATAACGGACACGCCAAAGCAGGTTTTGCGTGCGGTCGCCGGATATGCCGGCACTTTCCCAATTATCCTTTCCTATGGCATTGTCCATAGCCTCTTTGCCGGGCTTGTAAGTCACTTCTTTTCTGTTACCTCCCCAACCTTGTGTGATGGAATTCCCCAATAACAACAGTTTTAAATGTTTCCCATTGAGAGTGGCGGTTATGTCTTTTGCTACGCTGTTCCAGTCCGAGTTTTGGGTCCATCCGGCTGCCGAACGGAATTCATTTCCCGGTACAGGATGCACACACATATTTTCCGCCCTGTTCGTAGCTTTGAGGATGAACTGCACAATAGGCTCGGGATTGTTGAGGGAGTGCGGGTGATGATCCACTCCAGGCTTATGAATAATAGTAATTGGTGCATGCAATTCCTCCATACGTTGTTCGAAAATGGCTGTGTTTTCAACAACCGGCACCACTTGGTCAGCATCACCTACCACGTGCAGGATGGGGATTCCGGCTTTTGCCATTGTCGGTGCACAGTCTATCGGATTCTTTTTCCAGTTCAACGCTTCAGCTTCGTTTTTAAAACCGTAAGCATTGAGAAGTTGTTTCGTATCCATGGTGGAACCGGCAGATTTACCTTGTCCCATAGGCCAACTTTTGAGGTCCATTACGGGGGCATCTGCATAAATACATGCCACTTTTTCCGGGTTTTGTGCCGCCCAGTTATAGACAATCAGCCCACCACGACTCATCCCTTCAAGTGCCACTTTCTTGTTGAATCCGGCTTTCACCATTCGCTTGTAAAAACTATTCCAGCGTTGAACAGCTTTATCCGAGCCATATAAGTCGGCTACATCACAGTAAACAATATGAAAGCCATGTTCCAATAATGCTATGTCAGTCTGTGGTTCATGCCCCCAAAAGCGTGCACGAATCATCCAGGGTTTTCCTATGGCTTCTTTTGCGGGCTCTACTACAAGGCATTTTACTCCCTCATTCTCAAATTCATACCCTTGGTGTCCATGGAAGTTGAATCGTTTGGCATCTTGTATTCCCAGTGATGTCTGCAGCTTTGTTGGAGAAGCTGTTGTTTTTACAGCGAGATATTCATACATCTTTTGGGCCATGACTCCTGCTCCGATAGAAGAGGGGTGCAGTTTGTCCGGTAGCATAACCGAATCCCACTGGTCGCCGAAGAGATTAAACAGATTGATAATTTCCAGTTGATTTTTCCAAGCCAATTC
This sequence comes from Bacteroides sp. D2, assembly GCF_025147085.1. Classification (NCBI taxonomy): domain Bacteria; kingdom Pseudomonadati; phylum Bacteroidota; class Bacteroidia; order Bacteroidales; family Bacteroidaceae; genus Bacteroides; species Bacteroides sp. D2. The sequence continues at coordinate 3,095,045 of NZ_CP102261.1, forward strand.
TTCCACCGTGGGGCGTACCTCGTTTTCTATCAGTTGTGCATTGATTTCCGAACCCTCCGGCAGGAAACAACGGATAGGAGTCAGGAGAATAATACGTGGATGTGATTTCAGATTCCGGTATGTGTCAATTAATGTCTGGTAATTGTCTTTGAATTCGTCTTTGTATTTCCAGTTTTGTGGTTTGGTATCGTTAGTACCTAATTTGATTAATACAATATCGGGCTGATATTCCAGAGATGCTTTGTAGATATCTGTTTCGGAATATGGGTAATCTCCTTTAGACAATATAGTTCGACCAGAGGCTCCGAAGTTTTTGACCTCATACCCATCTCCCAGATAAGCTTGAAGTTGTGCCGGATAGCAGTTCATTTCCCGGTTGGGGATGAATGCTCCATAAGTAATACTGTTTCCTATGCACGCTACCCGTATGGGTTCACTTGCAAATGATTGGATAGTAATGAATAGACATACAAGAAAGATGCCGATGTGATTTAATTTTTTCATGATGAATATGATGATTTTGGTTTGTTGGGGGGATAACCAATCGTTGTTTTGCTGTGTATAAACGAACTGGCATGCTACTAATAATAAAACTTATTTGTTCACGTTCCTATCATATAGCATACCAGTTCGATTCATTTTTCGGCTTTTATACCTCTTCCAGCCAGCCTTTCCCTTGCCGGATGATTTCCAGTTCGTCGTCGGTACATTTCACTACGGTGGAAGGTTCTATACCTCCGATACCTCCGTCAATGACCAGATCGACAATGTCACCGAACTTCTCATCTATCAGTTCGGGATCTGTCATATATTCCAAGTCCTCATGCTCTTCGTAGGGCAGAGTGGTCGTCATAATGGGAGCATCCAGCAGGCGTGCGATTTCGCGGATGATATTATTATCCGGCATACGGATACCCACTTCTTTTCGGTTGCGGAAGATTTTGGGTAACCGGTTGGTTCCATTCAAAATAAAGGTGAATGGCCCCGGAAGATTATGCTTCATCAGCTTGAATACATTATTGTCTACTTTCGCATATTCGCTGATGTTACTCAAGTCATAACAGATGATAGACAGATTGTTCTTTCTAGGGTCTATCTCTTTGATCCGGCATATCCGTTCTATAGCACGTTCCTTCAAACCGTGACAGCCGATGGCGTACATCGTATCAGTGGGGTAGATAATCAGTCCGCCGTCATTCAGGATGTCGATGATTCGTTGTAAATCCTGCGGGTTATTATTTTTGTCATATAGCTTCAGAAGCATAATTCATTCTCCTTCTCTCTTATTTGAGTTTCTTTTTTAAGAAATCCAGTGCCTTTTCTGCTGCTTTCTCTGTCACCTTTTGTTTGATTGAATCCTTATTGGCGGTAGCGGCAGAGTCCAGTCCCAGTTTCTGTCCGAGTTTGCTGATAGCTTCATCGGCTACAGCCTCGACAGCTTGATTGGCCATGCTTTTAGTATCGACGCTGACTTTCGGAGAGGTAAATGAACCTCCGATCTTCAAGTCAAGAGTCATTAGTTTAGAGATATTGCCTACAGATGCCGGCAACTTCACTTTTCCGGAGTAGTCGATGGTTTGATCGAGGCCTGTGCTACCGGAAAGATTCAATGTGTAGTCTCCCATCTTGATATCGAACGGTTTGGTTTCTACGCGTCCGTCTTTGATGGTGAAATCCAGTGTCATATCTTTCACCTTCATGTCTTTCAGACTTGGCTGTTTAACGGCATCGGCTATTTCGTCGATTGCTTTCACTCCGCTCAAACTAAGATCACGGGTGGAAAGGCTGCCATCACCTTGCATTGTATTCAGTACAGGGCTCATGGTTGCATCCAAATCTGTCAGTATATTAATACTTCCGGAGAAATTACCTTTCAGGTTTTCGAAGATAGGAGCCATCTTCTGCACCATGTCCAATTCTTTGTAAGCTTGTGCGAAACCGATATTGGAGAGTTTGAATCCGGCTTTCATTTCCGGCTTCTTTACGTTGGCAGTGGAGTAGTAGCCGTTCATGACCACGTTGCCACCCATGGTGTTCATGGAGAGGTTTTTCATATCCACTTTGCCATCTTTTACCACAAGCTTGCCGTTCATATTATTGAAAGACATCTTATCGAATAACACCTGTTTCAGGTTAGCGTCCATTTGGAAGTCGATGTTGCGGGGAACTTCCATAATACCCGTGGCAGCTGTAGCTACGGAGTCGGTAGACGCAGTTTCTGATGCAGTCGCTTCATCCGCAGAAGCGGCCATGAAGTCGTTCAGATTGAAATAGTTGGAACGAATATTCAGGTTTCCTTTCAATGTAGTACCTTTCAATACGTAACCGATATAGTTTTCAAACCGACTGTCGGCTGTGATATCATTCTTTCCGATGTTGACGGTTGTCTCGCTCAACTGGAGGTATTTCGGGGTGAAAGTGAAGAGAGACTTCTTGATTTCTACGTCCGGCATATCTTTCATTTTGAGTTTCATACCCGTCAGTCCGATAGTACCTGAAGCTTGCATACGTTCGTATTCCTCTTTTTCGATATAGGAAAGGCGTCCTGACATTTGCATATCGGCGTCAATGGTACCGTTCAACTCCATATCTCCAAGTGGATAGACTTGTTTTATCATACCTAAATTGAGAATCCCTTTAGCTTCAGCTTTAAAGTCCGGATCGCTGATCGGTGTTTTTACATTAGCCGTCAGGCTAAACGGATTTCCGGCAAGACGGAAACTGAAAGGATTGATATTGACCGTCGTCAGGTCGATATTTCCTCCCGGGTTCTGGACGTTGGCACTGATATTGATTTGATCCACTCCTGCCGGTAAAGCCGGATAGCGGAACATGGCATTCTTGACTTGCATATCAATGTTGAATGCAGGAACGGTGTCGCCTTGCAAGATACCTTTGGCCGTTGCAGTAAGCGTAGCGGTTCCGTCTGTTTTCAGACTGGAGAATTCCGTTGCATAAATGGCTGGAATCAGTGACAAGATTTCCTTAAACCCGATATCGTTCGTGTTAAGTTTCAAGTCCATGTCGATAGCCGGATCTTTCAAGGCTACCCAACCGTCGATACCTGCCTGAATGGCGTTGAGGCGGATGGTGTTGTCTTTTAATGTGTATTTGTTATTGGCAAGGTCGGCATCCACATCCATTGTTGCGGAGATATTGGCATTGGCCAGGAAAGGGATTCCATTCATCTTGTAAGTAAGTGATTTGGTTTCCGCTTCCAACTTCAGAGTAGTGCGGTCACTTCCTAAGTCTCCGGCGCAGACTGCGTTAAAGTCGCGGATATCAGCATACATCTTCCCTTGTTGATCGTCATAAATCAGGTTCATGTTTTTGATAACAAAGCGTTGTAGCTTCACTTTGAAAGGAGAAGATGCTTCTTCTTCTGAAACAGGAGCTTCGGCTGTTGCTGTTGTATCCGGTTTCATAATATCCCAGTTGGCACGTCCGTCCGGCAATACAATGGCATGTAAACGTGTATCTTCAATAAATATTTTAGAAATATCGTAACCGCTATCTCCGAAAAGAGAGAATAAGTTGACTGCGGCAGTAACTTCTCCGGCCTGTACAAGGGTGTCGTTGGCAAATTCACCAGTACCTTTTAACCAGAAATCCTCGAGAGTGACAGAAGCCTGTGGAAAGTTACGGAACAGGCTAATGTTAAGGTTCTTAAAGTCAAATTGTGCATTAAGCATCTTGTTGCCTTCTGTTTTTACAATGTCGGCTATCTTTCCCTGGAAGGCGAAAGGAAGAAGGAACATCAGAATGATGATGACTCCTACTGTGATAGCTGCGATTTTCAAACCTTTTTTCATTTGCTTCTATTTTAAGAGTTTGAGATATTACAAAGAGCAAAACTAATAAAAGTTTTTGATATAGAGGGAGAATCAGTTCTTTTTCTTTCGTCTTGATACGAAAGAAAAGGAACCAAAAAGAAAGAATCAAGGCTGCGTTTTTCCGACTACTCCGGTGTTTTCTCCGGCGTTAAAAAGGGCAGACTGTTTGAGCGTAGCGAGTGTCTGCCCTTTTTAACGCCGGAGGAAACACCTGCACTTGACGTCGGAAAAACGAGGCCGGGAGGCCATGCGGGGGGCACTGTTTGATGGAGATATTGTGTGTAGGATGATTTTTATGTAAGTGTGTAGATGACAAAGATGGATAGGTGCGGAGGTCGGGAAGAATAGGCTATTTTTTCTTTCTAAGTTCTTCTGCAATTCTCCATTGTAAGGCGGCTTCTCCTTCTTTCCCGACTTTCAACAGAGCGTCTCCGAAGAGTTCGTGTGCACCGGCATGTTCCGGTTTCAGGCTAGTGGCCTTGTCCAGGTCGGCAATGGCACCTTCTGTGTTTTCTGTTTTTAGCCGGAGCTTTCCGCGGTTATAGACAGCTTTAAAGTTTGCCGGATAGAGGGTGACTGCAGTGTTGAAGCAGTTTTCAGCATCGAAATACTCTTTGTTGTTGAAGAGAGTGATTCCTTTGCGTATCCAGGCATCCACATAATTAGGGTCGAGACTAAGTGCCTTGTCGTAGTTGGCGAGGGCGGCACGTGAGTCGTGTGCCTGGGTGATACATTCGTTACCCATTAATAGATATTCGTGAGCATATTGGCGGAGGCGTTCCTGCTGTTCGCGCATTTGCTCTTTGAGTTTCTTATTCTGCTCTTTCAAGGTGTTTATGACACCAAGTTTACGTCGGATAAAACGGCGGGGAACAGATTTCTCAATATCATAGCGGGAATGAATGGCGCGGAAAAACTGTTCCAGACATTCCTCCATGTCTCCTTTGTCGAAAGCGCGTGAAGCAGCAGCGTATTGCACGTCGGCCTGCGCTTGTTTCAGAGCTTTGTCGATAGCCTGCCGGTCGTTGAAACGTCCGGCAAAGTTTACGATTTCGGGGCGGACGAAGACGTCAGCACGGTTAATAGGCTTTTTGAGCTGAATACCGTCCAGTGAGGTACAGCGGCTTAGTGCCACGTATGCTTGTCCACCTGCAAATACACCACCTGTGAAGTCGATGACTACACGGCTGAAAGTCAGTCCCTGACTCTTATGGACAGTGATGGCCCAAGCTAACCGAATGGGATATTGTGTGAAGCTACCTAAGACTTCTTCTTCTATTTCTTTTGTCTTTTCGTTGTAGCGATAACGGATATTGCGCCATGATTCACGCTTTACGTCACATTCTTTTCCATCGTCGGTGATAACGTAGATGGTTTCTTCTTCCTCATCAATTCCGGCAATGACACCAATGGTACCGTTTACCCACCTGCGGTCGAAATCATTTTTAATAAAGATGATTTGTGCACCGGGTTTCAGTACGAGCTCTTGTGAGGTGGGTAGACTGCTTTCGGGGAAATCTCCTTCGATGACTCCTTCAAAAGTAATTGGGTCTCCGGGAAGTTCCGCCAGTTTCTTTTCGTTGATAGAGTCTACCGTGTCTCTACGGGTGGCCAGAGTGATATACATATCAGCTTCCGATTCTTCTATCTGGCTTCCATAACGGGTGTTCAGTAGTTGCAGATCAGCCGCTCCGGCTGTATTGTTCCGGATATGGTCGAGGACGCCGACAAAAACGGGGTCTGTTTGGCGGTATACCTTTTGAAGTTCGATGGATACCAGGTCTATCTGGCCGAATACTCTGGCAGAGAAAAAATAGGGTGTAGGATAGAAGCGGTTCAATATTTCCCGTTCGTCGTTTTTTACGACGGGCTCCAGTTGGAATACGTCGCCTACCAATAACAGTTGTTTTCCTCCGAAAGGTTCGCGCAGATTATGAGAGTATACACGTAGGATTCGGTCGATGGCATCAATGATATCCGCCCTTACCATTGAAATCTCGTCGATGATGACCAGTTCTATTTGTTCCAACAGCTTCCGGTGAGGCTTGGTGTATTTGAAAAATTCATGGATACGACCACGCTGGAGACTCAAGTTCGGGTCATCCGGCAGCAGCGGATAGAAAGGGAGTTTGAAGAAACTATGCATCGTACTTCCTCCGGCATTGATAGCAGCGATGCCTGTCGGGGCGAGTACAACGTGTTTCTTTTTGGTATTTTCGCAGACGTAACGCAGGAATGTAGATTTCCCTGTACCCGCTTTCCCGGTCAGGAAAACCGATTGACGCGTATATTGAATCAGGTTCAGGGCGTCTTGAAACGCTGCGTTATTGGTGTCTACGCTCATAATCAGATAATACCAAAATGCTTCATTGCCTTGCTGATGCCATCCTCGTCGATGGGAGCTGTCACATAATCGGCAGCGGCTTTCACATCCTCTTTGGCTTGTCCCATGGCTACTCCGATGGCTGCATGGCGGAGCATGCTGATGTCATTTCCTCCGTCTCCGAAAGCCATGGTATCTTCGAGTTTAATATCAAAATAGCGGATTATTTCATCAATGCCCTTTTGCTTGGTGTCTCCTTTGGCGGTCACATCGGCAAATGCAGGATACCATCGGCCTATCTCGCAGGTAGGAATAGACGGACGGATTTCTTTTTCTTCCTCTTCCGTGATAAAGGGTGTCATTTGGATGACTTCCTTACTGGTTGCCTCCTCGAAAGATACAGTCGGAATCACATTCACGTGCAGGAAATCATAGAATATCTTTTTCACCATGTCATTGGGCTGGCAAACGGAAATGTTGTGTTCCTCTACAAAGATACAGGGAACGCCTTTTTTCTCGCAGAAATCTCCCATCGCTTTTACTTCGTCCTGGGGGATGGCACTTTTATAGATTACCTGTTCCCCGACAAAGCAGTAAGCCCCGTTCATGGTGATATATCCATCAATCAGATTCCGGTCTTGCAATTCGGAGAGGTTGTTGATAATGGCTTTCGGACGTCCCGTAGCGATAAATATCTTCAGTCCTTTTGCACGGGCGGCTTCCAGTGCCTCAATGGTAGACGACGGGATGCGGTGAGTTTCAAAACTGACCAATGTTCCGTCTATATCAAAAAATAATGCTTTCGTCATAAATTCTTTTTTGAATGGAGTACAAAAGTACTATTTTTCTATGTAAATAGCAATTAGGAGATTTCTCTTATGCTTTTTTTAAGTCTCTACTCTTATCGATAGGAACACAATTATTTAAAAGTGCCTAATAAAATGATTAATTATAATAGGTTCCTTTATTCTTTTGACTAAAAAAGTTTCCCAAGCATGGCATCAAGTCTTTATTCTTCTAACGAATTCTCCTTATACTTCTCTCCATAGAGTTGCTGGTACTCCTTTTGGAAACGGTCATAAACACTTTGTGCATACGCTTTTTGTCCAAGTTTCTTGAGTGCTTTTATTTTGAAAGTCAATGCCGTTTCGCTCATTCCGTCAAACGAGAAAAGCACGTCGGACAATACGATAACCTTTCTGGGTTCATTATTCGCTTCTACGATAGGAAGCAGTTTCTCGATGATCCGGATGAAAAGTTCGTCATGGTTAATTTTGATATTGCCAAACCATTCGTAATGTACAAAAGTAGGCAGTAAGGTGCCTCGTTGCAGCAGGCCGATAAATCAGAATCCTAATTATTAATGGGATGGCAATTATGCTTCTTTCTGTTTTAATAAGACGGGATATTGCAGAACTTGATAAAACTAACAGTCTGTCCGGATATTCCCTTGGGGAGATTTAATCGGGCTTTAAAAATCTTGAATCAATGAAACAAATAAAATATTTATCCTTTATCCCTTTTCTAGCTCTTCTCTGCTTGATGACGGGATGTGAAAATGACAAAGATGTGTATTACCCTTATGTCAATGTTCCGCTTACTACGCACAATCCGGTGCTCGTTGAGGGAGAAGTCCTGCATATCGGTATTGGTTTGGACGGTGTGAATTATCGTGTAGAGAGTGATAATGAGGATGTGGTGACTGCCGAGGTGGTTGGCAACGAGATACTGTTGACAGGCAGTGACATAGGTAGCACCATCGTTCGTCTTTCGGATGATAGCTACAATCGTGCTCTCATGACGGTTGAAGTACGTAAACTTCAGGAACTGACACTCGAATCGCTCCCGGAGGGAGTGGAAGTATTGCGTCTGGATAATGACGGTGTTATTCTTCGTGAAATGAAAATACTGACCGGTAATGGCGGTTATACCGTTAAATCTCTGAATGAAGGGGTAGCTACTGTGGCAATCTCCGGCACTACAGTAACTGTTACTGTGGTAGGTGACGGTGGTACAACTATTACTGTGACCGACCAGGAAAAGGAAAGCCGTTCCATAGATTTATGGGTACCGCTCAATCTTGACGACCCGACGCCACGTATTTATTGGGATGGTTATCGTGCCGATATTAACACGGTCGGAGTTTCCAGTACCGGATCTTATGCAACGCCAAAAGATATGTACTGGTATCAACAAAACGGTGAAGTGAAAGATACATATTATGTCTACTTTAACGGTGGTTGGGCAAACAATTTAAATTGTGTGAATGCTGCCAACCGTAATCCGAAGTTTGAAACGACTATCAATGACACTAATACTTCGTATACAGACAAAGCAGCCTCTGCCGTTAAACTGACCGAGTTTATTTTGGAAAAACGTATCGGTACAGGTCCGACGAGCCATCCGCATATCTATTTCATCTCTTTAAAAACAGAAGATGGTAAGCGTGGATTTATAGTGCATCGTTGGAATGAATAATAAAGACAAATAGGTTCTTAGTTTTTTTTTCAGGGTATGAATATGAGGGTCGGATGCTGTATTGCTCCGGCCCTCTATGTTTTGATAGAGCATACAAAATTAGAGGCTGCCTTTCGGTAATACCACGAAAACAACTATCTTTGCTAACTGTTTATTATACACATAACCTAACAATATTATGCAGTATGAACTATAATTTTGATGAAATAATAAACCGTCATGGTACAGATTCCGTAAAATGGGATGCAGTAGAGAATCGTTGGGGACGCAATGACCTGATTCCAATGTGGGTAGCTGATATGGATTTCCGCACAGCTCCTTTTGTCATAGAGGCTTTGAAAAAACGCCTGGAGCATGAAGTACTCGGATATACATTTGCTTGCAAAGAATGGTCGGAGTCTATTATTAACTGGGTGAAGGAGCGCCATGGTTGGGCGATTCGTGAAGAGATGTTGACTTTCACTCCCGGTATTGTTCGCGGCTTGGCTTTTGTGATCCACTGCTTTACGCAAAAAGGAGATAAGATAATGGTAATGCCCCCTGTTTATCATCCTTTCTTTTTAGTCACTCAAAAGAATGAACGTGAAGTGGTATTCAGCCCGTTAGTCCTGAAAGATGAACAATATTATATTGATTTCAACCGCTTCCGTCAAGATATTCAAGGATGCAAATTGCTTATTCTAAGCAACCCTCATAACCCGGGTGGACGTGTATGGACCAAAGAGGAACTGTCTCAGATAGCCGACATCTGCTATGAAAGCGGCACATTGGTTATCTCTGACGAGATTCATGCTGACTTAACCCTGCCTCCATACAAACATCCTACCTTTGCTTTGATTTCAGAGAAGGCACGGATGAACTCTCTTGTCTTTATGTCTCCCAGCAAGGCATTCAACATGCCGGGATTGGCTAGTTCTTATGCAATTATTGAGAAAGACGAACTTCGTCACCGTTTCCAGACATATATGGAAGCAAGCGAGTTTAGCGAAGGACATCTCTTTGCTTATTTAAGTGTAGCAGCTGCTTACAGTCATGGTACAGAATGGCTGGACCAAGTGGTAGCATATATTAAAGGAAATGTGGATTTCACTGAAACGTATTTGAAAGAACATATTCCTGCTATCAAGATGATCCGTCCGCAAGCCTCTTACTTGATCTTTCTGGATTGCCGCGCATTGGGACTCAATCAGGAAGAACTGAACCGTCTTTTTGTAGAAGATGCTCATCTGGCGCTGAATGATGGAACAACATTCGGTAAGGAAGGCGAGGGATTTATGCGGTTGAACGTTGCTTGTCCACGTGCTACGCTGGAAAAAGCATTGAAACAGTTGGAGCAGGCTGTAATGGATTTAAAATAGTCTTTTAAGTCCATTCCCCGGTTCGGAAATAAAATCAATCCGTTCAGGGGATGAAGCTATATTTCCTGTCTCACTCTTGCTTTTTACTATTTAATTTTGTATCTTTAGTGCTTCTCATCTTCCCAAAGACAGGTAATCATATTACAAAGTGACCAATATCATCTTATAAGGTGATATTGGTCACTTTGCAATGTGCCTATTGTCCCATTGTAACGGGACGACTTACCGACTGCATAAAAAACTACTAATCTCTGTACTGAAAACCCTTAATCTTTGCACTGAAAAGTCTTAAGTACAAGATTGAAAAAGTAGTTTGTTGCGGTATGATGATATGACAATGTCTCAACTATGGCATCACATTTACCGGAATCAGCCGTACCTCACTATTCAAGCCGGAGGGTAATGGACTCCAATGTCCATAATTGGCCGGACGATAGTTCAAATCAACAATATTGATTTCTTTGAATTTGCGCCACTGCACTCCCTGCCTGTCTAATTCTGCAATTCGATTCGCAGGGAGATTCGTGACTTCTATCTCGATGTGGTTTTTTCCGGGTTTTAAGAACTGGCCCACCTTTAGTTGATAAGGCACTGCCCATGCGCATCCCGCTTCCTGTCCGTTGATGCGGACACGGGCACTTTCGCGTACATCTCCCAAATCAAGAATCCAGTCGTCGGCCTGCAAAGTCGGCAATTCGATGTCTAAGGAATAAACACCGGTTCCCATGTTCGTTTGGGCTGCCGGATGATCGATATGGGTCCATGAACAGGGGCGATCTATATCAAATGTCCCTTGAATTTCCGGTTTGCTTTCGGCGAAGTGTAACTTCCAACCATGATCCAGACGAAGACTGAAAGGTTGCTCTTTGACATACTTCCACGGTTTGGATGCCTGCAAAGGTTGTTGATATGTTTGCAGAATGATCGATTCACCGGATTTTAATTGCAGATAGACTTGTGTTTTTCCGTTTGCCTGTCTTACCTTAGCTTCACCACATTCTCCGGTCATGGGATTGAAGAGAGCGGCTGCGGCTGCATTCGTTCCCAATGTGATCCAACCGTCCACTCCTTTATTTTGCAAGGAAGAGATGAAATAGTGGTGTCCCGTATCATTCACTCTTCGGATCGCTTGTAGTCCGAATTTGGTTTTCATTTCTTCGGGAGAGATATTGCAGCTGGCCAATGTACGTGCATAATCCGTTCCTGTGATAATCTTCCCCTTTCCGATTGAAGTAACGGTTGTTTCCGAGAAAGAAACAGCCGGAAGTTGCCGGAGCGTACGCTGGTAACTTTGGCGTTTTTGTTCCAACTGACCGTATCCCGGTACATCTGTCGGATAATTTTCGAGGAATACGATAGTAGCTCCCTGTTTGGCAAGTTCATAAAGATGTGCCAATACATCACTCGGCATTAGGTGTGCAGCAGGCACTACTAATGCTTTGTAGCCCGTTCCGCCCGAAGTAACCAACTGTCCGTCTTTGAAACGTGTACTGCGAATAAAGTTATCGGAAATATAATCCCCGTCATACCCGCTGTTGTTGATGCGATGGATAGCGTCGATAAACTTAGGAGCCAGTTTATCCATGTGGTGTATCGTGAATAATAACAATCGTCCCGGTTGCTCATTCCACATATCATATACCGGAAGATAAATCAGGAAATCATTATCCGGCCGTCCCATTTGCAGAAAGCTCTGGCAACGGGTGATATAGTTAAAGAACGAAGGGGCATCACGCCAAATACTGTTTGTCGGACTCATATTGATAGAAGCGTAGAACAACCATCCGGGCCATTCGGCTTCTTTCGGAGAATACGGAGTGCCGTGGAAAAACATGTGATTGACTCCGGAAACAAACATCAAATCCATATCCGGTTTACATTGCGACAGGGAAGTACGGAAATGCTCCGTCAGCCATGTAAATGTCTCGGAAGAAGTATACGTTTTTCCTGCAATATGAGCTGCCGAGGAGGCATATTTCAGCATAGACAGGTCCGAATCATTCTTTTTGGTCAATGAGTCCTGACGCAATCCTTCGATGTGGAACTGCGACAGTCCGAAACCTTCACATTCCGGAATATCCACGGAAGCATAGATATCAATCAGATTACCGGGCGAACCATGTGCCTGATTACGGGTGATACTACCGTTTTTGTGTGCCCAGTCTGTCCATTGATGACTGAAGTTCTCCAATAAGAGGTCGGAAATGGTTTCCCGGTAATCCGACACGATACGTCTGCTAACTTCCGGACGGTTTTTATCCAGGAATTCGGGGAAATGTTCTTCCAGTTTATACCCCCGTCTACGAGCGAACTGTTCCAGGAAATCATCCGTCCAGTCAGCTTGATAAACTTCGTATGAATCGTTGAAGAAAGTATGTGGATAACTTGTCTTGCTACTTTTGAAAGCACGGTCAAAGCGGGAAAGATAATTTTTTACCGCCTTTTTTGAGAGATGATTCATCACATAGCCTTCTCCTCCCGGAGCTGCCCGTTTCACTTTCTGCCTTGTTTTTCCGATGTAAAGAGCGATCACTTTCCATTTGCCGGCAGGCGCTTTCCATTGCAGTTTGTCTTTTTTGACGTGAGCAGTCAGGTTGATACATTTGCCTTTCTCATCATATGCCATCACCCGGCTTAGTACAGAAAATGGTTGTTGCTTGGGATCGGTCACATTAATATCCTGTTCAATCTCTTTGCCGCCCTCTATTTCGTATGTCTGGAAGATAGCCTTGGTAGCCGCATCTTCTATACTAACTTCAGGTCCGCCAAAAGGCCATCCGGTTCCGGTATTCATATCAATCTCAATACCCGTACGTTTTCCTTCCGCTTGTGTATGCTTAAGCATTTCCATCCAGCGGGGAGAAAGGAACTGAATTTCATTCGCGTCATTGCCTTGCACCCCATAGATAGGAGTAATTTCTACTGCTCCCATTCCGGTACGTGCGTATTCTTCCAGATTATACGTCAGATTCTTTTCGTCTACGGCACTTCCCAGCCACCACCATCTGGCGCCGGGACGTGCTTCCACCGGAGTGTCCGGCCATTGTTGTGCTTGCATTACTCCACCTGCGGCGAGCAGGCAAAGAACTATCAATTCTCTTTTATTCATCATTCTTTCGGTGTGTTATAGTATTCTATATTTTCTGCGTCATCAGTTACAAAAAGCGGTCGTCCGTCCGGCTGTTCAAAGTGGAAGCGGATGCCGTCGAAGGTAATGTTCCGTGCGTGGCGGATATAAAACCCTTTGGCGGGAATAGTGCCGAACATCCAGGGTTCGGGGTATACTTTCTCCTGTTCGGGCGGAATACGTTTGCCATCCTCTTCGCTATATCCTCCTTTATAATAGAGGTGAATATTCCGAAAAGTTACGTCCTCAATACATGCACCCGGCACTCCGTTGATGATAGAAGCATACCGGCTGTCGGCATTCCATACATTGATATCGCTGATAAGAATACGTTTCATGGTGCCTACAGGAGTACCTTCAGGACTGCGCATACGTGCGCCCAACCGAAGGAAAATAGGCGCGTTGACTATATTTCTCATTGTGATGTTACTGATTACAATATCTTCCAGATGTCCTCCGTCTACCGTTTCCAATGCCAATCCACGGCAATGTTCAAAGATACAGTTCGTAATCGCAATATTGCGGAAACCTCCACTACTTTCTGTGCCGAGTTTGATGCGTCCCGTACGGAAACCATGATCGGGAGCCTGCGGTTCGTCCAACTGCCAAGTGCCGTCCATTACACTGCCTTTGTCAAAGCCGCTGACATAACAATCACTGATCGTCACATTTTCCGTATCTTGGAAGCGTCCTAATCCATAAGAGGCTTTCAATACAATGGCATCATCCCAGGGGGAGTTCACCGTGCATTGGCTGATACGTACGTTCCGGCAGCAATCAATATCAAAGCCATCCCGGTTGGTGTCTACTTTCAGATTCATAATCGTCAGATGATCCACTCCGGTAGCCAACAGGGCGAAATGCCCGCAATGCAGCATGGATAAATCTTTCAGGGTCACATTTCTGCAATCTTTCAGGCTGATAGCCTTATTGCCTACCCCCGGTAGGCGACTCTCTTCACGGGTCAAGCCTTTGCCATAGATTAAGCCGGGACCACTGATCGTAATATTCTCCAGTCCGATTCCCCAAATTAAAGAGTTTTTCCAATGGCTGTGACCGAAATCCTGATACTTATTATGTTCATTCGGTTCGGCGGTATCATATCCTTCCTCTTTTCCGGGAAAGGCGGCAATGATACGGGTGCCCTGTTCCAAATAGATATGAATGTTGCTTTTTAACCGGATGGAATAACACGCATATTCTCCCGCAGGTAGATATACTGTGCCTCCTCCGGCCTGTGCGGCCGCTTCAATTGCACGATTGATGACAGGCGAATCAATCGTTTTCCCATCCGCTTTGGCTCCGAAGTCCATTACATTATAAATGGCTGCATGTAGATAGATGCAACCTATTAACAGACTGAATAATAAATAGATCCTTTTCATTTTTTGTCGATTTTGGCAAAAATATCCGGTAACATATAGTAGTTGTAATCCGCTTTTTCATTCTGTTCGTAGAAACAGAAGTAAAGCCGGAAAGGCTTGCTTCCTTCGTTTCGCGAAGAAGCCGGGGAGAGACTGCAACGTCCGGCCAGTACAGGGCGGTCGGTTCGTTTGCCTGATTCGTAAAGCATCAGGGGAGTTGCATCCTTATGTCCGTCACTCAAGCGAATATCATCGGTAGGAGTGACAGCCTGCAGCGTCCGTAATTGCATACTTTCTCCGTAGTAGCAAGTGAAGGCTTGTCCCTCCACGCTGAATACATTGATGTCCGAATCCGGTTGGCAATCGCCGAAACTCCAAAATAGGGCATCGGCTTCCGGAGCAGAGGCGACTTCTACTTCCAGAATAAATCCACGACTATCGGGCAGTGCTTTCCATTGGAAGGATACTCCCTGTATCTTTTCTTTAGGTTTTAGCCAGTGGCTTTCATTTCCTTTTGATATGCCCAACCGGAAAGTGCCGGCAGGTGGCGTCAGTGCTTGTGCTTGCGCATCAATGAGCAAGATTCCCAGCAGTACGATGGTCAGGAGATGTCTTAACATAGTTGAAGTTGATATTACTTTGTTCATTCTCTTTTAGTTCAATGACATTCTTTTCTTCTGTCTTTAATGTAATTTCAGACAAGTTGAAATTCTTCGTATAGCAGATTTTGCCCGGTTTGTCGGTCTGCGCTTCGATGGCATAAAGATAGAAATTTTCCAGACGTAACGAGTCATTCCATCCCGAAGCGGAGATAAATTCGTCCACATTTTCCGCTTTTACCTTTGATACGTAGACATTGCGGAAACGCGGATAACCTTTTTCGGGAGGCGTTACCGGAGTCAGCATGATTCTCCAGTGTTCCGGGATTTCTTTCCCTTCATACTCTTTGGGTAAAGTGCTGTAACTGTAACTGGGGTTCCAGTTCAAGTCTGCCGCCAGCACGTGACGGACGTTTTCCGCTTTTACTTCGGTCATATAAATGTTTTCGATTGTCCCTCCACGGTTCATGGCGCTTTTCAACCGCAGCACGGCGGAGGTGCCGATTGCTTCCAGATTATATCCCAATACATTCCGTATGCTACCGGAAGTTTCGCTTCCGCAGGTGATAAGTCCGGCACCTTTGCGGGCGATGCAATTGCGTATGACCACATTTTCCGTAGGAAGGTTCACCCGCAGTCCGTCTGCATCCCGTCCCGATTTGATACAGATATTATCATCGTTACAGTCTACATCGCAGTTTTCGACCAAGATATTGCAGGAAGAATCAATGTCGATACCGTCCGTGCTCGGACCGTGTCCACCTATATTGTTGTTGATGGTCAATCCGTCTATCGTGCAATAATCGGAGTAAAGAATCTGACATCCCCAAAAACCGGTACGCATCAGGGTAAATCCTTTCAATGTAATGTCCGAGCTACGTTCTATGAGGATGCCCCGTACCCGTTTGCAGTCATAATCCACAATCCAGCGCAATCCTTTTGCTTCGTATTCTTTCCGCATTTCCCAATATTTATCCCAAAATACTTTTCCCCGGCAGTCCAGCGTTCCTTCTCCGCTGACGGAAGCGTTCTTTTCATTGACAATGTTGATAACTGCCGCGGGCCATGTCATCTCGATTCCTGCAATCCGTGAGCGGAATTCGGGATAATGATGAATGTAAGGGCTGGCCAGTAAAGTCACCCCTTTGTCCAGTTGCAGGTTGACACCGCTTTTTATGAACAGTGCGCCAGTCTGATAATATCCCGGCTGAAGAACTACCGTTCCTCCACCGATGACGGCACAACTGTCAATTGCTTTCTGGATAGCTTCCGTGCTAAGCACCGTGCTGTCTGCTACTGCGCCAAAAGAATTAGCGGATAAAATTACATGGTTTCCGGGCATTTGCCGGCTGCCTACACTATCGGCCCATGACAAATCCGGTTGTTGCGGTACTTGCCCCCATTCGAAGCTGTTGTTTCCTGCCTGTTTAGCCGTTGGGGTGGCGCAAGCTGCTGTCAAAAGTGTGCCTGCCAATAGGAACAGGGGAAAGATGCTTTTGGTTTTCATATTTATCTAATGCCTGATTCTTAATACTTAATACCTACTACTTATCTCTTAATTTCCGTCCGGTTTTTCAATTTCCGTGAATGGTGATTCGTTCCAGTGGAAACCATTTACATCGTCCGGCTGTGCCGGATTATAGGACGGGTCTATTTTCAGGTGTTTAGCCAGTTCCGGTACGGCTTTCTTCATTCCTTCAATCACACATTGGGCTATTTGATAGGCTCCGTATGGATTGAAGTGGGTGTTATCCTCAAAAGCTTTGGTCTGTCCCGGATAAGTGCCTGCCGGATAGTGTACGAAAGCACGTTTCGACGTTTCTGTTCCCAAAGCTTCATAAAGCGTACGGGTCATCTCGTTGAGGTCGATCAACGGAACATTTTCTTTAGCTGCCAGCCAGCGCATGGCTTCCGGATAATCTTCGTGTGTGTCACGGATATGTCCGGTTGCGTCGAAACTCCGGCGTTGGGTGGGAGTGACCAGTACGGGGTATGCTCCCCGTGCACGAGCTTCATCAATAAATGTTTTCAGGCTGGTCATAAAAGAGTAATAAGCTCCTTTGCCCGGTCCTTTTTGCTTTTGGTCGTTATGCCCGAATTCCATGAAAAGATAATCTCCTTTCTTTATCTGGCTCAATGCTTTTTTCAAACGTCCTGCGGCAATAAACGTATTGGCTGATTCGCCCGATTCCGCATAATTGGCGATACAAACGTCCGTACCGAAAAAATGAGGTATCATTTGTCCCCAGCTTGCCCATGGTTCGTTGTCCTGGTCGACTACGGTACTGTTACCGCATAGAAAAACGGTAATCACCGACGGATCGGCAGGCTCGATGCTGATACTCTGGCATACGGGTGCATCGCCGTTAAATTCCAGCGTCAGTTTATCGTCCCAGTTCAGTTTGGCTTTTTCGCGGGGTTTGATACGTACGGATTCTTTTTCGGAAATGCGGGGGTTGCGTTTGTTGATGATAAATGTTTCATCTACGAATTGTCCCTTTTTAGTAGCGAGGTTATCAATGAACAGTCGGCGTGATTCGCCTCTTACTGTTGTCACCCCTGCCTGTCTCTTGCTTCCCAGGCGAACGGTTACTTGATAGTTACCGTCCGGCACGCGAAGAAGGGTGCCTTGCTGCCTTTTTCGGGAGTAGCGACGAGATCATATCCATATCCCGTCTCCTCACTGTAGCGGGGAGCATCTGCCAACTGGTATGTTTGGGCTTTCTCCTGTGCATTGACACTTGCCGTAGCTAAGAGTAGCAAGCCTATGATCGTAGTTTTCATGTAAAATGATATTTAATGTATATTGTTTATGGAATTTAGGCACGGATTACACGGATTTCACGGTTTTAGAATTACGCTTTTATAAAGCAACAGCGTAATCCGTGTAATTCGTGCCTGATAATTCCCATTTAGTTAATTTTCGGTTTGAGCTCGTCAGGAGAATCTTTGGTATAAGATTTCACATCTCCCGCCACTTTGGTGAATAATGCTTGTATCAGCTCCGGAGCTATCTTGTCTGCCGGACGAAAAGCATCCGAATTCATATAATTCAGGATTGCTTTGTGCATCTGGCGGGCAACGATTCGTTTTTCCGGTTGGGAAGTAATGTCCATACTGGTCATCATCAATTTACCGTTCAATACCTTTGCTTCGAACAACATGCCGATTTTCCGGCTGATAAACCAGGTATCAATACTTTGAACCGTTGGTTGGAATGTTGCCGGGAAGTCGGTGAATTGCATCACCTGCGCTTTGTTCAGCAGTTCCCACCATTGCAGGTTGCTATGATACTCGGTAGGGAATTCGCGGAAAAGAGGGTGATATTCATTCAGGAAAATACCGGTTGTGTGCGGCGGACGCATCTTGAACCAGGAAGTATTCCAGAATACGGGAGTGAAGTATTGTTTGACTTCTTTGCCGTATTGTATCTTTCCGGCAGCTGTAATCAGCACATTTCCTCCGTCCTGCAACACAGCCAATGCCTTGGCATCCAAGGTGTCGGTGGTATATACTGTTCCTTGTACCAGTTCCACTTGTGCCGGATATACCCAGAAATCCCAGTCGTTTACGGCATCACTGCCTTCGATACGTACTTCCAGATTTAGTTTCTGCGGTGTATCGATTCCTTCCAGAGTCATATCTACACTACCCAAAGAATAAAGATTTCCGATGGGAATGTGACGGGTGCCGACAGTTCCATGAGCATATACTTTTCCGAATTTATCCTTAATGGTATATACTGTTTTTGCACTTTCTAAGGGAGCAGCTCCGAAATGAGATACTTCAATGTCGGCATGGAATGTTTCATTGTTGGCATATACAAATTTAGGAATACGTGCCAAAGGTACGGTCGGACTGCAAAAGCGTCTGAACTGTTCTGCGTTGATATATCCTTTTTCTTCAAAGAACACGTCCAGTACACCGACTAATGCAGTTCCCTGGCCGGAATAATCATTGAGAGCCAGCAACTGGAATCCCGCATAGTCCGGAGTACGCAAGGTCTTTTCAATCTCATGTTTGTAGCAGAGTGCCTGCAATTTGCCCGAAGCCATCATAAAGTCGTGACTCTGGCTTCCCATTTGGTTATCGTTCAGAATATCCCGGAAGATTTCAAAGTTCTTCGCTTTGTTGACTCCGGTATATTTACGAATTTCATTGAAATTCGGGAATACACACCATTGACCTGTTTCGTGTGATACATACGGTTGTTTCACCGTGTCGATCCTTGTACGATAATCCGATTCACTTTCCGGTTGTGCACCTGCCCAACTAAGTCCGCGTGCGCCGGCTTTCACATGATACTCATTGTGAGGTTGCCATTGCCAGCTGTTTCCAACGGAAGCTCCTGTGTATACACGACGCGGATCGGTTGCTTTCCAATAATCCACGAATTTGCTGACCCATGCCACCCAACGACCGGAAGGCTCATTGCCGCAAGCCAGCATGCAGTAAGAAGCGTAATTCCCATATTCTTTGGTCAGTGCAATGGTTTCGTCCATCAGGTATTTGTCAATCGGTTGTCCGTTACCTAGTCTTGGACCGTGGTTCGGCCAGCTCGGTCCTTCCGGTTGCAGATAGAAACCGACCAGATCGGCAGCGATGAAAGCTGCTTCCGGCGGACAGAAGGAGTGGAAGCGCATGTGATTCAGACCATAGTTACGACAAATGCGGAACACCCGTTCCCAAGAAGCTACATCCATCGGCGCATAGCCTGTCAATGGGAAATCACAGTTTTCCACCGTACCGCGAAGCATCGTTTTGCGACCATTTACATAGAACCATTTCCCTTCTATCTTGAAATCACGCATACCAAACTGTACTTGTTGCGTGTCAGTTTGCTTGCCGTTGGTCAATTTTGCCGTCAGTTTATAAAGTGCCGGACTGAATTCATCCCACGTCAGAAACTCTTTTCCCATCGGAAGTTCCATTTCCACCGGATTATCTCCCGGACGGATGTTGAAACTTTGATGTACGGGAGCCACTTTGTGCTGAATGTCCGTGTTAAAGCTCTCAGCGGAAAGGGTGATCTCTCCCTTGATGGAAGAAGCAGACTGTATATTCATGCGAACCAGCGCTTTCTGATTGCTCAAATCGGGATATACCTGAATGTCTTCTAAATGGACTTTAGGAGTAGCTTGTAATTCGATTTGTCCGACGATACCGTTCCAGTTACCTTGTGTCTGGTCGGTGATGCTGTGAGAATCGGGACCTACGTTGATTTCTTTGATTCTATTATCGATACGGATGGTAATCAGGTACGTTTTTCCGGGGGTGGTTGCAGCAGTCAGGTCATAGACATGGGGAACACAAAGACTGTTTTGCATACCAAGCTCCTGCTGATTTACCCATACAGTAGTTTCGATGTGCGGACGTTCCAGAAAAAGAGTGATTCTTTCTCCTTTCCAGTCAGCCGGAATTGTCACTTTCTTTTGATACCAGGCCACACCTACATAATGTTTGTCGGGAGTCAGAAAGAAGGGTAGCTTTACTTGTCCCTCTATCTTGTATTTTTCCATATATGGGTTGAAGTAGTAAGAACTGTCGTAGAGGCTTCCGGTCCATTGGGTACGGACGGTCACTTCATCTCCTTTCAGTTTTTCGGGCATGGAGCCGGGCAGGTTGATAGAATCGTCGAGGGATTTTTTGAACCATTGTTCCTTGACGCCGGTATCTTCCCGGTCTATCTGGAAATTCCATTTGCCGGATAAACTGAAAGAGTGATTTTGTCCCGCTACGGTCAGTATGGAGATAAATACGATAGCAATACTTACTAAAAGTCGTTTCATGATATATAGAGTTGATATGTTTTTCATTCTTTTTAAAATCTGCCGCTAAAGTAGAGCTTTTTAAGGGTTTAGTAAATAGAAAGATGTACAGATACATAGAATATTGTATCAAAATGGACATCTAAAAGCGTTCGTGTACAAAACTACATGGATTTGAAATATTGTCCATGCTCTTTATCTTTGAGGAGGGGCGGAGATGCCTTATCTTTGCAAGGTAAACTTTTTAATCTTAATAAGGAACCATGAAAAAAGTAGTAATCTGGATAGCTCTAAGTCTTTGGTCGGTGATGACAGTCTTTGCCGGTGAGACAGCTTACCTCTTTTCTTATTTTATCAATGACAGTAAAGACGGACTGCATTTAGCATATAGTTATGATGGATTGAACTGGCTGCCTTTACATGGCGGACGTTCTTGTCTTACCCCTGCGGTTGGTAAAGATAAATTAATGCGTGACCCCAGCATTTGCCAGTCGCCGGACGGAACTTTTCACATGGTCTGGACTTCCAGTTGGACGGACCGGATTATCGGATATGCCTCTTCCCGCGATTTGGTTCATTGGAGTGAGCAACAAGCAATCCCTGTGATGATGCACGAGCCGGATGCACATAACTGTTGGGCTCCCGAACTGTTTTATGATGAACCTTCACAAACCTATTATATCTTTTGGGCAACTACGATTCCCGGCCGTCACAAAGAAGTGGCTACCAGTGAAAGTGAGAAGGGACTGAATCATCGTATTTATTATGTAACAACGAAGGACTTTCGTACTTTCTCGAAGACGAAGATGTTCTTCAATCCAGATTTCAGTGTGATTGATGCCGCTATTGTGAAAGACCCGAAGCGGAAAGACCTGATAATGGTAGTCAAGAATGAAAATTCCAATCCGCCGGAAAAGAATTTGCGCGTTACGCGTACGAAGAAGATAGAAAAAGGATTCCCGACTAAAGTATCGGCGCCTATTACAGGAAAATATTGGGCGGAAGGTCCGGCTCCTCTTTTTGTAGGTGATACGCTTTATGTCTATTTTGATAAATACCGTGACCATCGTTATGGAGCTGTTCGTTCTTTGGACTATGGTGAAACATGGGAAGATGTGTCCGATCAGGTCTTTTTTCCGAGGGGGATTCGTCATGGAACGGCGTTTGCGGTGGATGCCTCCATTGTGGAGTCACTGATTGCCGACCGGAACTATAATCCGCTTATTCCCGATAATCTGGCGGATCCGTCTGTCTCCAAATTTGGTGATACCTATTATCTTTATGGCACTACCGATCTGGATTACGGACTTGGACGTGCCGGAACTCCTGTCGTATGGAAATCGAAAGATTTTGTGAACTGGAGTTTCGAAGGTTCCCATATCAGTGGATTCGACTGGTCGAAAGGATATGACTACACGAATGATAAAGGTGAAAAGAAAAAGGGCTATTTCCGGTATTGGGCGCCTGGAAAAGTGATTGAGCAGGACGGCAAGTTTTATTTATACGTTACGTTTGTGAAACCGGATGACAAGATGGGAACTTATGTACTTGTAGCTGATCGCCCGGATGGTCCTTTCCATTTTACTGCGGGACAGGGGCTTTTGCCTCCCGGAGAAGAAGGAACAGATAGCCCGGCTGTCGTTGATGATATTGACGGAGAACCTTTTATTAATGACGATGGTTCAGGATATATCTTCTGGCGTCGCCGGAATGCGGGACGGCTTTCTGCGGACAGGCTTCATCTGGATGGTGAGCCGGTAACTCTGGCAACAGCCCGCCAGGAATATTCCGAAGGTCCGGTGATGTTTAAGCGTAAAGGTATCTATTACTATATTTATACGTTGAGTGGTCATCAGAATTATGTCAATGCTTATATGATGAGTCGCGAGTCTCCTTTGACGGGTTTTGTAAAGCCGGAGGGGAACGACATTTTTTTATTCTCTTCTCCTGAAAATCAAGTGTGGGGACCGGGACATGGCAACGTGTTTTATGACGAGGGAACGGATGAATATATTTTTCTCTATCTGGAATACGGAGATGGCGGAACTACCCGTCAAGTGTATGCTAACCGGATGGAATTTAATGACGATGGAACGATAAAGACATTAATCCCCGATATGCGTGGTGTAGGTTATCTGGCTGCTTCCCAAGAGACCCGGCCGAATCTGGCATTACAGTCGCATTTTTATGCTTCCAGTGAGAAATCTCCCCGTACTTCCGTGGTCAATATCGAAACGCAACCCAATCAACCGTTGCCGGAAAAAGGTTCGGTGAAGAGCTATACCCGCACGCATACTTATCAGGCTACCCATGTAGCTGACGAATCGAATGGAACCCGTTGGATGGCGGCTGATACGGATAGCAGTCCGTTTATTACAGTCGATTTAAAGGAAATCCGTAAGGTCGGGGAGTGCCAGCTCTATTTTACCCGTCCCACTGAAGGACATACCTGGCGACTGGAGAAGTCTATCGACGGAAAACATTGGCAGATGTGTGCTGAACAAGGGAAAGTACAAGTATGCTCTCCACATATTGCTAAGGAGATAGGAGAGACACGTTATCTCCGTCTTCATATTCGTAGGGGAGATGCCGGTTTGTGGGAATGGAAAATATATGAATAACGTTTTATAACGCTAATAATCAATCGAATTTATGAAGTATATGGTAAAAAGTAAAATTCTGGCTACTTTCTGTGCCGGTCTATTAACCGTTTCTACCGGAATACAGGCAGCAGAGAGACTGGCAACCGGAACTCAACAGAAGCAAGCTCAAAAGACTGTAATTGAAACTTCTCCCTGGTTTGATGATAAAGACCTGACTTTGACGGGTGTCTATTATTATCCCGAACACTGGGATGAGAGCCAGTGGGAACGTGACTTCAAGAAAATGCATGAATTGGGATTTGAATTTACCCATTTTGCCGAGTTTGCCTGGGCGCAACTGGAACCGGAAGAGGGACGCTATGATTTTGCATGGCTGGACAGGGCTGTAGCTTTGGCAGCCAAGTATGATTTGAAAGTTATCATGTGTACTTCTACTGCTACTCCTCCTGTATGGATGAGCCGAAAATATCCCGAAATTCTATTGAAGAATGAGGATGGAACGATACTTGACCACGGTGCTCGCCAGCATGCTTCATTTGCTTCGCCTCTTTACAGGGAATTATCATGCAAGATGATTGAGAAACTGGCGCAGCACTATGGCAATGACTCCCGTATTATCGGATGGCAACTCGACAACGAACCTGCTGTACAGTTTGATTATAATCCGAAAGCGGAGCTTGCTTTCCGTGATTTTCTTCGTGCCAAATACAATAATGACATTCAACTTTTAAATAATGCATGGGGAACTGCTTTCTGGAGTGAGGCTTATTCGTCTTTTGATGAAATAACGCTTCCTAAGCGCGTACAGATGTTTATGAATCATCATCAAATTTTGGATTATCGTCGTTTTGCTGCATCACAAACCAATGATTTCCTGAACGAACAATGTCTGTTGATTAAGAAATATGCAAAGAACCAATGGGTGACTACGAATTATATACCGAATTATGATGAAGGTCACATCGGTGGTAGCCCCTCTCTTGATTTTCAAAGTTATACCCGTTATATGGTATATGGTGATAATGAGGGGATTGGTCGTCGGGGCTACCGGGTAGGTAATCCGTTGCGGATAGCCTGGGCAAATGACTTTTTCCGTCCGATACAGGGAACTTATGGGGTGATGGAATTACAGCCGGGACAGGTGAACTGGGGCAGTATCAATCCCCAACCTCTTCCGGGCGCAGTTCGTCTGTGGATGTGGAGTGTGTTTGCCGGTGGAAGTGATTTTATCTGCACTTATCGTTATCGCCAGCCTCTTTACGGCACGGAACAATATCATTACGGAATTGTCGGCACGGACGGAGTGACTGTTACTCCCGGCGGAAGAGAATATGAGACATTTATAAAGGAGATTCGTGAACTTCGTAAACATAGCTCTTCCCGTGAAACCAAACCTGCCGATTACCTTGCCCGTCGTACTGCAATTCTTTTCAATCATGAAAATTCCTGGAGTATCGAGCGGCAGAAGCAGAATCGTACATGGGACACTTTTGCACACATCGAAAAGTACTATCGTACCCTAAAATCATTCGGAGCTCCTGTCGATTTTATATCAGAGACAAAGATTTTATTCGATTATCCGGTGGTCGTAATACCGGCTTATCAATTGGCTGATAAAGAACTGGTGGATAAATGGATTGCATACGTGAAGAATGGCGGAAATCTAATCTTAACCTGCCGTACGGCACAGAAGGACCGTTATGGCCGTCTTCCTGAAGCTCCTTTCGGTTCCATGATCGCTCCTTTGACAGGAAACGAAATGAACTTTTACGATTTGCTTCTTCCTGAAGATCCCGGTACTGTAGTGATGAATGGAAAGGAGTATGCGTGGAATACATGGGGAGAAATACTGAATCCTCCCACTGATGCACAGGTCTGGGCTACTTATAAAAACGAATTCTATGAAGGAAGTCCGGCTGTCACTTTCCGTAAATTAGGAAAGGGAACAATCACTTATGTTGGAGTGGACAGTCATGATGGAGCATTGGAAAAAGATATATTGAAGAAACTATATGCACAACTGAATATTCCGGTGATGGATCTGCCTTATGGTGTGACAATGGAATACCGTAATGGATTGGGAATTGTTTTGAATTATTCGGATTGTCCTTATACATTCAACTTGCCGAAAGGGGGCAAGGTACTGATAGGAACTGCGGAAATTCCTACGGCAGGGGTATTGGTCTTTTCAATGTAACAATAAAAGGATATTTTTATCTTTGCAGGACTTGAATGAATTAAAAATAGAATCATACGATGAAGACGAACTTATTGAAATATATGGCAGGTATCTGCTTTGGTCTGTTGACAGTTTCTTTGGCTTTTGCCGGTGATAATTATAAGACGGTAAAGGTGAAAGCGCCTTTTCCCATGCAGCCTATTAAAATCTTTATTTATCCCGATAAAGACTTTCCGATAACGGATTACGGTGCACAACCGGGAGGTGAGGCGGATAATACAAAAGCTATTGCTGCCGCTATTGAGGCATGTAATCAAGCGGGAGGTGGACGTGTGGTTGTTCCGGCTGGTACATGGCTGACCGGGCCTATTCATTTCAAGAGTAATGTAAACCTCTGTTTGGAAGAGAATGCGGTTTTGAATTTCACGGATAATCCTTCTGATTATCTTCCGACAGTGATGACTTCCTGGGAAGGCTTGGAATGTTATAATTATTCGCCATTACTCTATGCTTTTGAATGTGAGAACGTGGCGATTACAGGTAAAGGGACTCTTCAGCCGAAGATGGATACCTGGAAAGTATGGTTCAAACGTCCTCAGCCTCATTTGGAAGCATTGAAGGAGTTGTATACAAAAGCTTCGACTAATATCCCTGTGATCGAACGTCAGATGGCAATAGGGGAGAACCATCTTCGTCCGCATTTGATTCATTTCAATCGTTGCAAGAATGTTTTATTGGATGGGTTTAAGATTCGTGAAAGTCCGTTTTGGACCATTCATCTCTATATGTGTGACGGGGGATTAGTGCGTAATCTCGATGTAAAAGCACACGGACATAATAATGACGGTATTGATTTTGAAATGAGCCGTAACTTTTTAGTGGAAGATTGTTCTTTCGATCAGGGGGATGATGCAGTAGTGATTAAAGCCGGACGTAATCAGGATGCTTGGCGGTTGAATACTCCTTGTGAAAACATCGTTATCCGTAATTGTCAGATTCTAAAAGGACATACTTTACTTGGTATCGGAAGTGAAATATCGGGAGGAATACGGAATATTTATATGCATGACTGCACTGCTCCGAATTCTGTGATGCGCCTTTTCTTTGTGAAGACCAATCATCGCAGAGGTGGATTTATAGAGAATGTTTATATGAAGAATGTAAAGGCAGGAACGGCTCAACGTGTACTTGAAATAGATACCGAAGTGTTATACCAATGGAAAGATCTGGTACCTACTTATGAAGAACGAATTACTCGTATTGATGGTATTTATATGGATAAAGTGACTTGTGAGTCGGCAGATGCTATTTACGAACTGAAAGGTAACTCCAAACTTCCGGTTAAGAATGTAATGATTAGGGATGTAAAAGTAGGAGAGGTAAAGGAGTTCGTGAAGAAAGTGAATAATGTCGAGAATGTAGTGGAAAAGAATGTGACTTATGATAGGAAAGGGAAATGACCCTTTCCTGAAAGTAGTAGAAAGTTTCATGCTATAATTTTAGTATAATGTAGTATCTTAGCAGCAAAATTGAAAACTTTATGCTAAGATGAAGAAATCCTTTTATTTATTACTGCTAATCACTCTATATAGCAGTATCAGCTTTGCTCAAAGCCTGAAATCTATATCTATTTTAGGCGATTCGTATTCAACATTTGAAGGATACCTGCAACCCGATACCAATAGCATTTGGTATTATGTTTCTCCGCGACAGCAAACGGATGTAACTTCCGTAAAGCAGACCTGGTGGCATAAATTCATTAAAGAGAATAACTACCGCCTTTGTGTCAACAACTCCTTTTCCGGTGCAACGATTTGTAATACCGGTTATAATCAGGCTGATTATTCGGATCGTTCTTTTATTACCCGTATGGATAAACTGGGATGTCCGGATATCATCTTTATTTTCGGTGCAACGAATGATTGTTGGGCCGGCTCACCGCTTGGGGATTACAAGTATGAAGGGTGGACCAAGGAAGATTTATATACATTCCGTCCGGCCATGGCATATCTGCTCGACCACATGATTGATCGTTATCCTAATGTTGAAATCTATTTTCTGCTGAATTCAGGTTTAAAGGAAGAGTTTAACGAGTCGGTCAGAGCTATCTGTCATCACTATAATATTGATTGTATTGAACTGCATGATATTGACAAAAAGAGTGGTCATCCTTCGATAAAGGGGATGGAGCAGATTAGCGATCAGATTAAGATGTTTATGAAGAAGACGAAGTGAAAAAACAACGGAAATATAAGAAATGATATTGCCACTTGCTACTCTTTGATTAGGAATACTATTTCAAAGAGTGCCAAGTGGCAATAAGTTTAGTTGTTTATCTTAATATCCCGGATTCTGCATTGCTTTCTTTTCTTCATTGCTTAGTGCAGAACCATTAGAATTGGTGATACCGTCCAAGAAGGCTTGGGGGATCGGACGATAGTAATGTTTCTCCGATTTGAATTCGCCAAGACCTCTGCTGGCGCCATCGTTGAATTTATGCCAACGGGTGTCTAACGTCTTGGTACGTGCCAGATCTTCCCAGCGTTGCAATTCGCCACAAAGTTCACGAGTACGTTCATTTAATAGGAAGCACATCATTTTGTCAGCATTGGATGTACACCCCAGTTCGTTGTAGATAGGAGTGTCGACTGTAGAGTTATAAACATCTGCCACACTATTTAATTTCATTGTAGTTTTGGTAGAAGCAGTAGTCTCCTGTTCGATATTGTTTGACTCATAATAGGTGTTTTCTTCCCAGTAAATAGCACCTTCGGAGGAGTGACCGCCTCCTTTCCCGGAACAATAAGGATTATTCTTATAAGCTTGTCCACCATCTACGTTCTTACTACGGTCTTCACCAGTTTTATAACCGGCACGTTCACGTAGTTTGTTCATCCATTCGACAGCTTTGTCATAATTGGCTTCACCTTTACGAATATATGCTTCGGCAACCATTAGTACATCATCTGCCGAACGGGCGATGATAGCATCGCGAGTACCGAATTGAGATGCGATGGAAACACGATAACCATCACGGAATTTAGATAAAGCTACTGAACGCTTGTGAGGTATGATATCGTAATAATTACCTGTTTTCTCATTTATATTCCAGCTGTGTTCCTGTCCTTTGAAATAGCGTACATATGTATACGTGTTACACATTTTTCCATCTTTCAAAACAGTATATGCCGGAGCGTTGGGATATTTCTCATAGCGATTGTCTCTCGGGTCATTCACGATGTATTTCATACCGAGTTCACCTCCACTGAAACGTTTGTCACCTTCTTTTACACCTGCCGGAGCGTATGGCATATCTTCTGCTGTCCAGGTGGGAGCACTTTTGGTTTCGTTGGCTCCATAACAGGTGATGAATGATTTCCAGAAACGAGAGTCATTGACACGGTCAAATACCTGCATGGTATACTCTGTAGCACTTACGTATGAGAATTCACGTCCTCCGGAGATGTCACGTTTACATCCACCTATATCATTACCTTGGTATACGGCCGGATAATAAAGATGCATCTGGTTTCCATAACGTCCCCATGTTGATTCATCATTAGAGAATTGAGCTGCCAGAATCACTTCACTTACTTTTTCATTGGCTCCGTTCGGCTGTTCATAGTCCCAAAGTTCTACATAATCATTACACAACGGATGTGCGTCTACAACTTCCGAACTATATTGAATAACAGCATCGAGGTCGGATGCTATATAATTACTATTCCAATCGCTGTACAATTCGGAGGCACGGAATAAATGTGCTTTTGCAAGGAAATGGGCAGCAGCATATTTGTTAATTCGTCCGATTGATTCACCTTTATCCGGAAGTAGTCTGTAGGCTTCTCCAAAATCAGATATAACCTGTGTGTATATTTCTTCAGCAGAATTCCGTGTAAAATATGTTTCCGCGCTTGTAGACGGAACTAATTTCAACGGCACACCACCAAATTGCTTCACTAATTCGAAATAAGCATAGGCTCTTAGAAAGTGTGCTTCTCCCAAGCGTGTGTTGTATGTAGGTGAACTTTGGTTATAATATTGAGGTATGTTTTGGATCAATATGTTTGCGGGTTCAACCAGTCCGTAGTAATTGTCCCAGATAGGTTGGTTAGCGGCATTTTCAGATGAATTTAAATCTTGACTATAGTGATTCCATGCTGGAATAACATTATTAGCATCAGTAAATTCATCTACTCCCATGTTGTAGCACTGAATCCCCCATATATAGTTGAATTTGAATTTCAGTTTCTGATAGGCTCCAGTCACTAATTCATCAAGACCTTCTTGTGTCTTAAAGCGGTCGGTACTATATTGAGTTGTTAAATTCTCATCAAGGAAAGATTCACTGCACGAAGTGATCGAGCTTCCTGTTATGCTGGCTATTAAAGCAGCAAATAATATTCTATTTAATTTCATAATGTCTTTACTTTAATTTGTTTATTAGAATCCGATGTTGACACCTATTACAAAACTCTTCAAAGTGGTAGGTGAACCAAATGTTTTGGTATTATTGTCATAATTTACCAAGTCTGTATCCAAAAAGTCACATGCTTTATAGATATTGAATGGGTTCATGGCTTGAACATATAGCTTCAAATTATTGATACCCAAGTTCTTTAATTGTTGTGGGGTAAAGTTATAACCCAATGAGATATTACGAACTTTGATGTATGAGCCATCCTGATAGTTCATTGCGCTGTTAAAGGCATCGGCTCCTTCACCGTTGGAACCGGGTGAATAGTATTTTGCATTCTCATTTGTACCGGCTACCCAATAGTCTATTTTACGCTGCATATAGCGACCGTCAAGAGTAACAGCTCCCTGTGGAACAGTAAATCCCCAACGTGATAAAATAAAGAAGGATAGCTCAAAATTCTTATAGCTGAAAGTGTTACTCCATCCACCTGTCCAGCGTGGACGTGTGTGTCCTACAATTTTTTTATCGTCATTGGCATCTATTGTATCATCATTATTTAAATCTTTCACTTTGATTTGTCCCGGTTTACGTCCGTATTTGGCAGCTTCTTCGGCTTCTTCTGTTTTCCAGATGCCATCATATACCCAGTCGTAATAAACACCGATTTCCTCACCGACAAACCATTTATTGTTCACATCTTCTGTTCTACCATTAGACAATTCGTCGATTCTGTTTCTATCCATTGACCATGTTAAAGTAGTGCTCCACGAAAAATCTTTTGTTTGTATAGGTATTGCATTTACTTGTAGGTCAATACCATATCCGGATGTTTTACCTACATTGGCATAAGTAGAAACATAGCCCGTTAGTGAAGGAATTGACATTTCCAGTAACAAATCATCAGTTTTCGTTTTGTATGCATCGATACTACCAGTAAGTCGGTTATTAAAGAAACCGTAGTCAACACCGACATTGTATTGTGTAGTTCTTTCCCAGCCTAGAGTTGGATTAGCCATTTTGGCGGGTTCCTTCTGTGAAGGATCTGAAGGTACATAGCCCAAGGATGACTCATTCTGTCCCCAGTTATAGTATAAGCCTGTGATAGCGCCTTTAGTTGCATATGCTTTGATTGCTGCATTACCTGTAACACCCATACCTATACGAAGTTTCAACTGATTCAGCCAACTGATGTCTTTCAGGAAATCTTCCTGATCCATTCTCCATGCGATAGCAGCAGAAGGGAAACTTGCCCATTTGTGCCCTTCGGCTAATTGAGAGGCGCCGTCCCAACGCATAGATGCTGTCAATAAGTACTTATCTTTATAACCATAGTTTAGACGAATCATATAAGATGCCATTTGAGTCTCGGTCAGACCTGTGCCAAAAGAGTTTAGTGTACCGGCAGATCCTATATTATACCAGAGCTCATCTGATGAGGCTACATTAGTAGCTCTCATATCTCCCATCTCGTAATGGTAGGCAGAAGCGGATTGCATCAATGTCATGCCTAAATTATGTTGACCCAGGGCTTTGTTATAATAGATCAGGTTATCCAATGTCCATGCACGTTTTTGTTCGTTCTTGTATTGTGCGCCATTGTTACCATCTCCATTAATACCATCTGCTGCATTAGCGACTCCTAAAGTGTAGAATTGGAATTCAGGACCAAACTGAAGACGATAAGATAAGCCTTCCAGTGGTTTCCAGATTTTACCGAAA
Organism: Bacteroides sp. D2; assembly: GCF_025147085.1. NCBI lineage: Bacteria > Pseudomonadati > Bacteroidota > Bacteroidia > Bacteroidales > Bacteroidaceae > Bacteroides > Bacteroides sp. D2. The sequence goes on from NZ_CP102261.1 coordinate 3,126,816, forward strand.
TCAATTTGCGAATACAAACTGGCAGAAGCACGGAAAGTGCGGCGTTGGTTGGTGTTGTAGTCTAATTCACGAATAGGGTTGATGATATTTACATCCCCACTCGGATAACGGACATATTCACCGTTTTCGTCATAAGGTACTGTCCACGGAATCATACTTCTTAATGCGCTATAGAAATCACCCGAACCAGTTACAGACTTGGAGAAACTATATCCATAGTCTTGAGTGGAATAAGATGCATTAATTGAAGATCCCATTTTGAACCAATTGACAGGAGTCACATCAAATGAGGTTTTTAACGTATAACGTTCATATGCTTGCCCTGGTTGTGTACCTTTCTGATCCAAATAACCGAATGAGGCATAGCCTTGGAATTTGTCAGATCCTCCGGATGCACTTAAGGTATGTTCGTGAGTGATCCCCGTCTGTTTACCGTGCGAAGCCCAGTCATATGATCCTACTAAAGATGGATCGTAGACTCCATTTACCCATGCTTTTTCGATGTTTTTCCATGAAGCGGTTACGCTACCAAATGCAGCTTTATCCGCTTCATAAGTTGGAGTGGCAGAAGCATAAGAACCTGCATTGTATTTGGCTAAGCGGGCATAATCCAACCATTCGGCGGCAGACATCATTTCTGTAACATCGTGTAGCGTTTCAAAAGTGACAGTACCGGAATAGTTTAGGGTCACTTTACCTTCTTTTCCTTTTTTGGTAGTTACAAGAATCACACCGTTGGCACCACGTGAACCATAAATAGCTGTGGCTGAAGCATCTTTTAAAATGTCAATAGCTTCAATGTCGGAAGGATTGATATTTTCAATGCCTCCATTTTGAATTACCATACCGTCTACCACATACAGTGGACCCTGTTCCGCATTAATAGAGCGTTGTCCACGAATATTAATGTTGCCCACCTCTCCGGGACGCTGACTGGATGTAATATCTACACCGGCTGTTTTACCTTGCATCCCTTCTAGCGCATTTCTTACAGGCATTGCTTTCAGTTCTTTTTCACCTACGCGAGCCATAGCACCGGTTACGTCACTTTTTTTCTGTACTCCATAGCCTACAACTACTACTTCGTCTAAGGTCTCGGTATCTTCTTGAAGAGTAATTTTAAAGTTGGTATTTCCTGCTACGGATACTTCTTGTTTTTTATATCCTATATAAGTGATAGTGATTGTACCTTTTATTGGCACATTGGAAAGAGAAAACTTGCCATTTAAATCAGTAATTGTACCATTAGTAGTACCATTAACCAATACACTGGCACCAATAACCGGTTCTCCGGTGAAATCTGTAACTGTGCCCGAAATTGTCTTATTCTGGGCATAAGATTCTACTATTAAAAAAGAAAACAAAGTGAGGAGAAATAGCCGTCGGATAGTATCCTTATAGGCGTACAGGTGATTACCTTTTTTGTTGCTTTTCATACTTTAATTATTAAATTATAAATATTGGTTTATAGATCCTTTATTGTTGATTTATTTTTTTATCTTCTAATGAAGATTCCTTGTTTTTTCTTTATATTTTATATGGATATTCCTGTAATGTAGTACTTTATAGAGGTTTAGTGGTATAATATATCATATGATATTAATATATTTACATAGCTTATTTATTATAGAGTTAAACAAAAGTTAGATTTATATTTTAGAAATAAGATGTTAATAATTAAATAGTTATCAGTATACAAGAGTAATCTTTAGACAATAACAAGGTTACCATTAAACGATATTTAATGGTAAAGAGAAATACGATAATCGAAAAGATGGTTCAGAGAAAACTAAAATTCGTTTTATAGTAGCTGATCTAATATTTCTCTAAATACTTTATCAGCATGTTCCTGCATAATTTTAATATAGTTGAATATAGGACGATTATTTTTCATGCTGTGCCCTATACAATACTCGATCTTTTCAATCTGGATTCCTAAATTATATCCATGTTGTGCAAATGTCTTTCGAGCAGAATAGTAAGTAACCTTTTTGTTTATCTCTGAAAGTTGTGTCATTTTATCTATATGTCGGAAAACCAAACTGTATATTTGTCTATAAGACGAATACTTTCCAAATTTCAAATAACCTTCTCTAGTCTGATATTTATCTATGATAGCTTTTGCTTCGGGTTGTAGAGTAAATGTTATTCCATTCTCTCCCTTTTTACTATTACGTGTTTTATGACGCACGTATTTCATATAATCCTTATCCTTAAAATTATATGCCAATAAGTCTCTCAGATTAATGCCACCTAAATAATAGGTAAGCATAAAAATATCTCTTACTATCGACAAAGAAGATTTTAGAAGATGCACATCTCGTATTCTCTTTAATTCATCTATTGATAAATCGAGCTCCCGCACACTGCTTGCAGGCATTTTAAAAAGAGTGAAAGGATGGATGGAGTAGGTTACATAATTCATTTTAGTAGCATAATTCAATATTACTTTTATCAGAGTCAGGTATATCCTGATGGTAGTATCTGCTAAATTCTCTTCGTGAAGAACATTTGCAAATTCTTGTATATGGAGAGGAGTCAACTGAATTAAGGGAAAATCTCCTTTCATATACTTAATGAATCTTTCTGAAGCTATCTTATAAAGTTTGTAAGATTTCTCTCGTTCTTCTCCTTTCATGAAATCCATATATTCCTTTGCAACAGTTTGAAAAGTAATTCCTTTTTTTTTCTGTTCATAAGCTATAATATGGATTAGCTCGGTGCATGAGATCGCTGGCAAATAACTAATCGATGTAACAATTTCCTCATACTCATTTATTAGTTTTCGAAGACATGCATTCATGTTTGCAGCATTCTCATGTCTTATTACTCGACCATTTTTTAACTGACTAGCAGAATCCAAAGTAAACTGAGTAGATATATATCTGGTTTTCGAATGATGTGCTACTGCTATCCTTATTCGATGCCTACCATTTGATAGTTTTTTAGTTGGAACAATCACAATTGAAAAATTCGCCATATCGTTTTTAGGTTTATAAATTACTATTTTCCATACAATAAAATAGAAACAAAAAGGTTCATAGCTATTGGTCTCTAATTGAAAAACGAGCCCACAGCATGGAATATCGTGCAAAAGACGGTATTTTCCATACATTTGTACGATTCTGCATTGCTATATTTTGATTTAGTCGTTATGTTTGCAACACTTTTTCACAGGTAGAGTGTGAAAAGCTTCTTTTAAAAAAGAGAATCTAACTTTTGTTTAACTTAATATTTAGAAGTATGATAAACTATGGAAAACGCTACCTCTTATTTAGAGCTGTCGGAAAAGATGAATTCCAAGGCTATTCCTTCTAACTTATGGAGAATTTATTAATGAAAATATATTTGTTTAACTTTAAAAAACATGGTATGAAAATAAACTATGTAACTGCTGCTTTTGCTTTGCTACTTTTAGCGGGGTGCAGTAATGACGTGAAAGAATCCGATATCAAGTTTGCTGGAGAGTCGGGCGCGAAGGTTTCCTTTAGTGCGGTGATTAATAATCAAGAGGCAAGCGAACTTGTAACCAGAGCTACGGAAACGAGCTGGGAGATGGGGGACTTGGTGGGAATTACATGCGGAACCAGACAAGTAAATATTGAATATGAATATACAGGTGGTGAAACAAGCCTGTTTTCAGCAAAGAGTGGCTACACAGAAGATATCTGGGTATTGGGTAGTCAAGAATATGATGTAACAGCTTATTATCCGTTCACAGGAACGTCAGGTGAAGAACCTTTAGCTATAGAGGTGTCTACTGATAGCGAGAATCAAGCTACGGCAGAAAAACGTGAGCAGATTGACTTTCTTTATGCAGCGGGAAAAGCAACAGCTTCAACTCCCAATGTTCGCCTGGCATTTAATCACGTGATGAGCCGTATAAAGCTTACATTTACAGCAGGAGAGAATGTGACTTTGTCGGATATTACATGTTATCTTATCAATCTGAAAACAAAAGGAACATTTAATCCCAATACAGGAGTCACAACAGTTACAGAGGAACCTGCAACCGCAGATGATGACATCGTATGGACAAAAGTCGGTTCAGCTGATAATTATACGATACAGGCAATTTTACTTCCACAAATGGTAGGCAATGAAGCCTACATTCAAGCTGGTATGAATGGCTATTATTATGAAGTTCATTTCCCTAATTTAAAAGAACTGAAACCGGGAGTTTCCTATAATTATACGATTCAGGCAAACGAGTATAAAGATAATCCGTTTGTGTTAACCATTACTGAAGAAACGCAGATTGTCGGATGGCAGAATGAGGATGGAGGAACTATTGAATCCGATCCGAGTGTAGCCGGAACGGATGCGGAGACTACTAATCCTTCATGGAATATCACAGAAGAAACGGTTACTCCAACACCTATAAAGTAATTTTTCTTATACCTTATAATAGAGATACAAAAATACTAATGAACAAATAAAATTCGCTTTATGAAAGTATATAATTATATATCGATGCTTCTCCTTGCCGGTACAGCCATTTTTGCGTCATGTTCGCAGGACGAAGAGATGAGTGGAGGAAATATGGACTCCATGCAAGGTTTCCAGATTAACGTACTCGATGAAGGTTATCAGAGTATAGATGGAAATAAAACACGTGCAACCGAAAATGACTACTCCACTAAATTTGCCGAAGGGGATGCGATAGGTATATTCGCAGTGAAAAGTGGAAATATAGTAGATGAAATTAAAAACCGCAAATTCACTATGCAAGACGGTCTTTGGACACTGGATGATGGTGGCGATCCTATTGAATACAAAGGTTCGGAATACCAGAGAATGAGTTTCTATGCTTACTATCCATACGATGAAAATGTAATTTTTGAACCAGCTAAAACTGATCCGTTTGAAACATACGTAAGTAATTGGAAGATTGGAGAAAACCAAAGTGAAGGAGAATATACGAAGTATGACTTGATGACGAGTACGGGAACTGTAGAAGGAGATCGTCTGAAAGGAAAGATTTCTTTCACAATGAAACATCAGATGGCACTTGCTGTAATACAGATGCCGGAGCTGGTTTATAGTTTTACGAATGGAAATATAGATGATTATAAATTACCTGTCAGTGTAGGTTCGTTTACTTTAAATGAGGTTGAAGCGACTCCTTATTATCAGGAAAGTACTGATACTTATCGTTTCTTGGTTAATCCTAAAAAAACATTCTCTATTAAAGGTACATATAATGGGGTGAAGGAAATGGAATACACTGCTGGTGGTACTCTTGACGGAGGTACTGCGAAGATGTATACGATCAATGACGAGAGTAAAATCAACCATACTTTGCAAGTAGGAGATTATTACTGTGCTGATGGAAAGATTATTTCAGTGGAGTCGGAAACAGTACCGGAGAATGTGATTGGTCTTGTATGTTATGTGGGCAATATACAGCCTTCGGTAACACATGATGAATATACGGAAACACAGGACGCTTTACGCCGTGATTATCCGAATTGTACTCACGGACTGGTTGTTGCAGTAAATTATGCTAAGTATAATGATGCGAATACCTCTGTATTCTCTCCCAATTCGAGAGACTATTTTCATGGTAACTGGTTTAGCAATGACGAAAATTGGGCTGGTAAGTTTATTAATACTGACACAAAAACAACTGATAGTGATGGTGTGGCGGCTATGCCATTTTTGGGCTATAATCATACAGTATTGATGATAAACTCTCCAACATTGGTAAATGCGTGTGAAGCAGGTGTAAATTTTGTGCAGGCATATCGCACGGACGTTACTGCTCCGGCAGTTACTTCTGATTGGTTCCTCACTTCTTTGAAAGAATTGGATTTGTTGTTCAGATTGAAATCGACAATTAATGCAAGATTAAAAATTGTAGGAGGAGAAGAGCTGCTTGAAGGTTCTCGCCATTGGAGTAATGCAGAACGTACAGGAAATACACAAATTGTATATCAACACAACTTCTCTACAGGTGTGATAAATGACAAACGACGCAATGAAGGAGCCGGATATTTCCGTATGGTGCTTGCATTCTAATATTAAATCAAGGCGGTATAAGTCCGCCGATTATACTTATATCATGAAAATGTAAATATATGAATAAGAAAAACTTTATAAAAGGGACTGCTTTGCCTGTTGCTTTGTTTTTCTCCATGGTTACTTTAGCTCCTGCACTAGGATTTCAGCCGGCTTCGGCAGCCATTGATGTCGTGCAACAAAAGGGTGTTATAAAAGGAACGGTGGTAGATACTCAAGGCGAGCCGGTTATCGGTGCAAATGTGGTTGCTCAGGGTACTTCTGTAGGTACCATTACCGATATTGACGGTGTATTCAGACTGAACGTGAGTCCCGGTACAAAATTGAGAATATCTTTTATCGGTTACTCGGATCAGACTGTAACGGCAAAAAATGATATGCGTGTTGTACTAGCGGAGGATGCAACAGCTTTGCAGGAAGTAGAGATTGTCGCTTATGGTGTACAGAAGAAAATAACGATGACCGGTGCGATTGCGAGCGTAAAAAGTGAAGCTTTGACTCGTACTTCTGTTGGTTCGGTATCCAATGTATTGGGAGGTCAGATGACAGGTCTAACTACCGTCCAGTATTCAGGAGAGCCCGGTTCGGATGCGGCGAATATCTTTATTCGTGGTAAAGCGACGTTCACTAAAGATGGCGCGTCACCGTTGATACAGGTGGATGGTGTGGAACGTAATATGAACGAAGTTGACCCTAATGAAATAGAATCTATAACAATATTGAAAGATGCTTCGGCTACAGCTGTATTCGGTGTACGTGGTGCTAATGGTGTTGTGTTGATTACTACCAAGCGTGGTAAGGAAGGTAAGGCAAAAATATCCTTTACCACTTCCGCTTCTATTCTGGCACCGACAAAAATGATTGAACAGGCTAATTCATATCAATATGCTACGTTTTATAATGCTATGAATAAGAATGACGGAGTGGAGCAAGTGTTTAGTGATGCAGTCATTCAGAAATTCAGGGACGGTTCCGATCCCATTCGTTTTCCAAGTATTCAGTGGACGGATTATATTATGGGAGATGCCACTTTACAGAGTCAGCATAATATGAATATTTCGGGAGGAACAGATAAAGTGCGTTACTTTATTTCAGCAGGTGCTTATACACAAGGTGGTTTGTTCAATGAGTTCAGCTTACCGTATAATATCAGCTATCAGTACCGCCGGTTTAATTACCGTAGTAATTTGGATATAGATGTTACTAAAACAACCATGTTGTCATTTAATATCAGCGGTAATGTAAATTCTTCAGATAAGCCGCGCACGAGCCAGGGCTCATCGGGGATGGTGAAGAACATCTATTATTCTACTCCGTTCAAAAGTGCAGGGTTTGTGGATGATAAGTTAGTTTATACTACTGCTGAAACATATGATGATGGTTTGCAGTTGCCTTTCGTGGGAGATACCGATCCGTTTTCTTATTACGGTGGCGGTAGTACTCAAACCAGCAATAACTCATTGAATGCCGACTTGATCTTGGATCAGAAACTGGATTTCCTGACCAAGGGATTGACATTTAAACTGAAAGGTTCTTATAACAGTTCATTTACAGTCTATAAATATGCATCGGGAGGAACGGAAATGACTTACAATCCAGCATATTTGAGTGACGGGACTGTCGGACTCAAACCGATTGACGGCAGTAAGTATACGGATGTAAGCTATAGCAGTGGTACTGGAAAAGCTCGTGACTGGTATATGGAAGCGGGATTCAACTACAACCGTACTTTTGGCAATCATAGCGTAGGTGCCTTATTGCTTTATAACCAGTCGAAGTCTTATTATGTTGCAGGAACCTATAGTGATATTCCCAGAGGATATGTAGGTTTGGTAGGGCGTGTCACTTATGACTGGAAGAACCGCTATATGGCAGAATTCAATATCGGTTATAACGGTTCTGAGAACTTTGCGCCTGACAAGCGTTTCGCTCCTTTTCCGGCAGGTTCCGTAGGATGGATTATGAGTGAGGAAAAATGGTTTAAATCATTGAAACCTTATGTCAGCTTTCTGAAATTACGTGCCAGTCTAGGTTTGGTAGGTAATGACAAGATTGGAGGGGAACGTTTTATGTATACAGCCGACCCTTATAATGTAAATCTGAATAATCTTGCCAATCGTATTCCGAACAGCAGTGACAATGCGAATGCCTGGGGATATGTTTATGGTGTCGATCTTGGCACTGTCAGCATGGGAGCGCGTGAATTGGCGAAGAACAATCCGGATGTCTCGTGGGAAAAAGCTTTCAAGCGCAACTATGGTATTGATATAAACTTTTTTGATGACCGTTTGTCGACTACCTTCGAGTATTATCGCGAACATCGTTGGGATATTTTGGTACGAGACGGCACTGCTCCGGGAATGCTTGGTTTCACCACACCTTATTCCAATCTTGGAGAGGTGAATAACTGGGGATGGGAACTTTCATTGAAATGGAATGACAAGATAGGCAAGAATTTCCGTTATTGGGCAGGGATAAACCTCTCTTATAATCAGAATGAAATATTAGAAATGAAGGAGTCGCCCAAAGACTATGGTTATCAATATCAACAAGGTCATCGTATCGGTGCCCGCAGTCAGTATGTATTTTGGCGTTATTATGACGAGCAAACTCCCGAGTTGTACCAGAAAACGTTTAATCGTCCGTTCCCGACACATTCGGTAACCCTTCAGAATGGAGATGCCGTTTATGTAGACTTGAACGGTGACCGTACTATCGACGGGAATGACATGAGTTATGATTATGGATTTACGGACGACCCGGAATATATGGTTGGTCTTAATTTTGGTTTTGCGTGGAAAAACTGGGAGCTTAGTACACAATGGACAGGAGCATGGAATGTAAGCCGTATGATTTCGGATGTGTTCCGTCAGCCGTTCGTTTCTTCTTCGGGTAATACGGCAGGAGGGTTGCTGGCTTATCATTTAGCTAATACTTGGACACCGGAAAATCCGTCACAGAGTGCAGAATATCCGCGTGCCACACAGGTGAATGCCACAAATAATTACGCAACTTCCACTTTGTTTGAGAAGGATTCCAAATATTTGCGATTGAAGACTCTTCAGGTGGCATACAATTTCCAGTTCCCATTGATGAAGAAACTGGGACTGACTACCTGCCAACTGGCATTCAGCGGATATAATCTGCTGACATTTACCCCTTATCTGTGGGGCGATCCGGAAGCGACGGCAAGTAATGCGCCTTCTTATCCGTTGACTAAAACTTATACATTAAGCTTGAAATTAGGATTCTAATCATTTTGAAAGGAAAAATAGAATGAAACAAAAATATAAATGGCTTACCGGTGCAGTGATGGGAGTGGCTGTCAGTCTTGCTTCAACTTCCTGCGTGGATGAAATAAAATTCGGAAATGCCTTTCTGGATAAAGCTCCGGGTGGTTCTGCCACTATTGATACGGTTTTCAACAGTGCCGCATATACACGGCAGTTTTTGAATACTTGCTATAGTCGTCAGTATTACGGGCTGCCATATGTCAATGATTCGTCCGGGGATCTGCCGGATTCGTCGAACCCTTATCTGGGTAAATTTGAAGCATTGACAGACTGCTGGCAGCTTCATTATACTTCTACTACCATTTACGGTAGCTATTATAGCGGTTCGCATACTTCTAATTATGACCTTCGTGGTGACGTGTTTGGTTATACCCGGGAGATGGTATGGCAAGTAGTGCGTTGGTGCTGGTTGCTTATAGAAAATATAGATCGGGTGCCGGGGATGGATGATACGGAAAAAAGGAAATTAGTGGCGGAAGCCAAGTGTTTGATAGCTTCCCGTTATTTCGATATGTTCCGTCACTACGGTGGACTGCCATTGGTTTATGCCTCGTTTACAGGAACAGAATCTAGCTATAGTATGCCGCGTGCCACAGTAGAAGGAACGGTGAATTATATGATTAGCTTATTGGATGATGCCATTAATTCCGGCGGACTGGAATGGGCATATACCGGAGCAGATGCTACTACCGAAACCGGACACTGGACAAAGGCTGGAGCAATGGCTTTAAAATGTAAGATATGGCAGTTTGCTGCTTCGCCATTATTCAATGCCAATCAAGGCTTTGCCGGTGGTGGATCTGAAGCTGAACGGCAGAATTTGGTGTGGTATGGAAGTTATCGTTCTGACTTGTGGGACAACTGCTTGAAAGCTTGTGAGGAATTCTTTAAGGCAGTGGATGCCAATGGAACTTACCGGCTGAATACTGCTTCCGGCACTAATCCTACACCGGCCGAATATCGTTATGCATATCGTATGGGATATATCAAACTGGATAGCCCTGAAGTGTTACATTCTGTTCGTGTCACTACTACTGATGCGTTTAACTCAAGTACCTATTGTTGGCATTCATGGAGTGATAACGGACGTAATTCGTACACCCCTACACAAGAATATGTAGAAATGTTCCCATGGAGTGACGGTACTCCTTTCGACTGGGAAAAGACGAAATCTGAAGGTAAGTTGGATGAAATGTTCCTGACTGGAACTTTTAAACCGGGCGAACAGATGCTTTCTGATATAGTGCTGACTCGTGACCCTCGTTTGTATGAATCAGTGATTGTAAATGGACTGCCCGGAAATTTAGGTTGGAGTTCGGTTAGCATGGGCGGAGATCCTTATGAACTTTGGGTAGGTGGAACTCATGCCGGAACAAATTCACAGAATGAAACGATGAGGTATGCTACCGGATATGACAATATGAAATATTATTTAGGAGATAATGATTACTTGCGTCAATATACGCAGTGGGTAGCTCTTCGCCTTTCTGATATTTATCTGACTTATGCGGAAGCTTTGCTTCAGGCAAATAATGATGCACGGGGGGCAATAGAACAAGTTAACATTGTACGTAGCCGTGTTGGATTACTTGGTTTGGTAGAGTGCAATCCTGATAAGAACTTATTGACAGATAAAGATGCTTTGTTGGAGGAAATTCTTCGTGAGCGTGCTTGTGAGTTGGGCATGGAAGATTCCCGCTTCTTTGATTTGGTACGCTACAAACGTGCGGATCGTTTCGAGAAAAGATTGCATGGTCTGTTGATTTATCGTTTGGGAGAAGATGGCAGCCGTATTCTTACAGCATGGAGAGACGGTACAGGTAGTAATAGTAAGCTCGGTGGTGCTTTGCAGCCTGTTAATTTTGAATATGTACCGTTTGAGTTGAAGAATCCTGTACGTCATTGGTGGACTCATGGGTTTGATTCGAAGTGGTATCTTTCTCCGTTCCCGTTGGCTGAAATCAACAAGGGATATGGGTTAGTTCAGAATCCGGGCTGGTGATGCGACAAGGAAACATAGTTAAACGATATTAGAATAATAATATGAGAAAAAATAAAATTCTGATACTGGCTTTACTGGCTTGTCTTTGCATTCCGGTCGGAGCACAGAATACGGACAATGGCAACATAACAGGTGTTGTTGTTGATAAATGGGGAAATCCTGTATATGGAGCATCTGTCTATGTGGTAGATGCACCGGACAACAGGGTGGAAACCGATAAGGATGGTAAGTTTGAGATAGCCGCTGAAGCGGGAAAGAATTTACAGGTTGTGACGGTTGACAAAGGCTCGGCTATTGTTGAGGCGGCAGCCGGAAAGACGATGACGATTCGGATGGATTATGCAGGGCAAGCGATTGACGTGGGTGCCAACCGGACGTTCAGTCGTCACGAATCGACCGCTGCTGTTTCTACGGTTTATAACGAGGACTTCAATAAACGGGCTTCTAAGAATGTATCTAACTCGTTGTTCGGACAAGGGGCGGGGTTGACAACCTTACAGAATGCTGGTAATTATGCATCAGTAGAACCGACCTTTTATGTGCGTGGTTTGCAAAGCTTGTCAAGCAGTTCGCCTTTAGTTTTAGTGGACGGATTGGAACGCGACATGAGTCTGGTAACTCCTGAAGAAGTGGAGTCCGTTTCTATATTAAAAGATGCGGCTGCTGTTGCGTTGTATGGATATAAAGGTATAAACGGTGCCATATTGATTACAACCAAGCGTGGAAAATACAATGCCAAGGAGATTACATTCACTTACGATCATGTGACGAATTTCCAGTCGCGTCGTCCTAAATTTGTAGATGCCGCTACCTATGCCGAAGCAGTGAATGAAGCACGCGGTTATGAAGGGTTAAGCGCTCGTTACACTCCCGAAGAGGTAGATGCTTTCCGTTATGGTGCGGGTAATGGTGGTGCTTCTCATCTATATCCTTATATCTATCCTAATGTCAACTGGATGGACGAGACTTTTAAAGATACAGGTATTTCTAATAAATATACGATTGAATTTCGTGGTGGCGGTTCCAAGTTCCGTTATTATACAATGGTCGGTTTGTTGACTGACAAGGGATTTGTGAAAAGTCCGAATGAGAATGACGGCTATTCTACACAGAATAAATACTCGAGAGCCAATTTGCGTACGAATCTGGATATTGACCTCACAAGTACAACCAAATTGAAATTGAACATTCTTGGTACATTGTCGGAATCCAGCCGTCCCGGTAACTCTGTTGATTTGTGGGATATGATTTACTCATTGCCGTCTGCAGCTTTTCCTGTGAAACTGGAAGACGGGACATGGGGAGGAAGTACTACATGGGCAGGGACATCGAATCCTGTAGCACAGTCACAGGGAGCCGCCTATAGTAAAGGGCATACCCGTAATTTATATGCCGACCTGACTTTGTCACAAGACTTATCCGGTTTCCTGAAAGGTTTAGGGGCAAACTTCCGTTTATCGTATGACAACTATTCTTCTATTTGGGAGAATCACAGTAAGACGTATGCTTACGGTGGATATACCACGAGCTGGTCGGATAACGGTCCATTCTATACTTACATTTCCGGAGGTGCTCCTGGTGAAATGTTGAAAGACGCCAATACGAACGATTGGGCACGTCAGTTCAATTTTGCCGGAAGCCTGGATTATGGACGTTCCTTTGGAAAATATGATGTATATTCCCAGTTGAAATGGGATTATGAATATCGCGACACTTACGGCTTGAATACCACTATCTATCGTCAGAATGTTTCCTGGTACACTCATTTGGGGTACGATAAGCGCTATTATCTTGACCTTGCATTGGTTGGTTCGCAATCCAGCTTGTTGGCTCCGGGACATAAATGGGCTTTTTCACCAACTGTTTCCGCTGCATGGGTGCTTTCGGAAGAAGATTTCTTGAAAGATGTTTCGTGGATTGATTTCCTGAAATTGCGTGCATCGTTTGGTGTTATCAATGCTGATTATTTACCTAAAGACGGAAGTACTACGATAAATAATTACTGGGATCAGATTTACACGACTACCGGTACGATGTACCGTTTTGACGAGGGATATGGTTCTGCATTCGGAAGTACATATATCAGTCGTCTGGCAACAGCTAATTCTACTCATGAAAAAGCGTTCAAGTATAATGTAGGTATTGATGCTACTTTGTTTAAAGGATTGAATCTGACGGTAGACGGTTATTATCAGAGACGAAAAGATATTTGGGTAGCTTCCTCCGGACAGTATTCAGAAGTATTGGGTATGGATGCTCCATTCGAAAATGCCGGTATCGTAGATAGTTGGGGTACTGAAATTGGATTGGACTATACAAAACGGATGGGTGATGTTGTATTCAATGTCGGCGGAAATTTAGCGTGGAACCGGAATGAAATCAAAGAACAACTGGAAGAGCCCCGTATATACAATAACCTGGTGCAGACAGGTAATCGCCTGAATCAGGTATATGGCTTGATAGCCGAAGGTTTCTTTAAAGATGAAAAGGATATTGCGGACAGTCCTACACAAAATTTCAGTACGGTAGTACCGGGTGACATCAAATATAGGGATGTAAATGGTGACGGTATCATTGATTCTAATGACCAGACTGCTATCGGTTACAGTACCGCCGCACCGGAAATATATTACTCATTCCATTTGGGAGCTGAATGGAAAGGACTAGGCTTTGATGCCATGTTTCAGGGGACTGCCAATTATTCCGCAGTGCTGAATACGAAGAGTATGTTTTGGCCGTTGATTAACAATACGACTCTCTCTAATCATTATTATGAGAATCGTTGGACACCGGAAAATCAGAATGCCAAATATCCCCGTTTGAGTTCACAGAGTAATGCCAACAACTACCAGACCAATACAATCTGGCTTGCCGACCGTTCATTCTTGAAACTGCGTAACTTGGAGGTATATTACAAATTCCCGAAAGCTCTGTTGCAGAAGACAAAAATACTGGGTAGTGCCAAATTGTATGTTCGCGGAGTAGATTTACTTTGTTTCGACAAGATTGACGTGGCGGATCCTGAATCTTATGGTGCGACAAATCCGCTGAATAAAAGCGTGATAGTCGGTTTGACAATTGGTTTTTAATCATGAAAAACAAAGCGAAAGAATGAAACTGAATAAATTAATATATGGTGTCTTGAGTTGCTTTTTCCTCTTTTCCTGCGCGGATCAGATGGAGTATAAAGAATATAGTAATTATGATGCGGATTATGTAAAACGTACCTTCGGAGATGTGGGCGGACTGGTCGCCAATATCTACTTGGGACTGGACACCGATTTCGGCAACTATAGCGGAGCGATTTTAGGATCGGCAACCGATGAATCGGAATATGCTTATTCGGGCAACCAAATCGAAGATTTTTATAATGGTTCGTGGAGTCCGACCAATGCTAAAAGTAGTATGTGGACTACTTGCTATACACAAATAGCAAACTGCAACCTTTATTTGGATGAATTTACGGGATTGACTTTTTCCGATTATGAATTAATCTCGGATTATAAGCAGGAAATGTTCCGTTATAACAATTACCAATATGAAGTCCGCTTCCTGCGTGCATACTATTATTTCTATCTGGCACGACAGTATGGAGCTGTCCCTTTTACCGATCATGTATTGACGACTGGCGAGGTTAATTCTTTGGAACGTCGTCCGGCAGAAGAAATTTTTGATTATGTAATCTCTGAATGTGATGCGATTAAGGATTTGATTGTCGAGGATTATGGTAAACTGGGGGATATGGCTCCTTCCGGTGAATCACTTGAAACAGGACGTGCCAATAAAAGAGCGGTTCTGGCTTTGAAGGCACGCGCAGCTTTGTATGCTGCAAGTCCTTTGTTTAATACTAATAATGATGTAGAATTGTGGCATCGTGCCGCCACGGCTAATAAGGAGCTGATTGACAATTGTGAAGCAGCGAAGATGAAGCTGATAGATGATTATTCTGCATTATGGAGTGCGAGCAGTTACTCCGATGCTCTTGATGAACTGATTTTCGGTCGTCGCGCTACACGAACCACTAACTCTTTTGAAGGATATAACTTTCCTATTGGGTTGGAGAATTGTAAGGGTGGTAACTGTCCTACTCAAACATTGGTAGATGCCTATGAAATGCAGGCTACGGGACTACGGCCGGATGAAACGGCTGATTATGATTCCAGCCAGCCGTATTATGAAGGACGGGATCCCCGTTTCTATCTTACTATTGCCAAGAATGGAGATGAAAAATGGCCGAACTGGAATACTACTCCTTTGCAGACTTATCAGGGAGGAGTGAACGCAGAACCTTTGAGTGGCGGTACACCAACAAGTTATTATTTGAAGAAATATTGTCAGACGGCTGTCGATTTACGTTCTAGTACCGCATCTACAACATACCACACATGGATTACGTTCCGTTTGGGTGAGTTCTATTTAAACTATGCGGAAGCGCTGTTCAAATATTTGGAATTGAGTGGTCATGAAAAAGCTGCTGATATTACTACGGATGAGTTTACAATGTCTGCTGCCGCTGCTGTCAAGAAAGTCCGTGACCGTGCAAAGATGCCAGGATTCCCTACCGGTATGGCTAATGATGCTTTCTGGAAGAAATATCAGAATGAGCGTATGGTAGAATTGGCTTTCGAGGGACACCGCTTTTGGGATGTGCGCCGTTGGAAAGAAGGGGACAAACACTTCAAAAGCATAACGGAGATGAAAATTTCAAAGAATGCAGATACATATACATATATCCGCAAGACAGTCAATCGTCAGTGGGATGACAAAATGTATCTCTTTCCGATCCCTCAAAGTGAAAGGTCGAAGAATCCTAATCTAATGCAGAATCCGGGATGGTAACCCATCTCCGGATTTCGAAAAGAGAATAGGATACTTATATGAAACAGATATTTATAGAATAAAAAACGGAGAAATGAAGAAATATTATATACTATGGGGATTATTCGGTTTGTTGGCTGTAACTGCCTGTTCGGACAATGATCCCGTTGTTGAAGTAAATAATGGAAACCAGACGGAAGAGGAGTTGCCGCCTCTGCCTACTGAAGTTATAACAGGTAGCCGTGCAATGTGGGTTAGTTACGACCCGACACCAAATGCTGACACCAATAACTCTTCCGGCATATCATCCGCATTGATTAGTTGGAGATTGTTGAAGACTGATCCGTCTAATGTTGCGTTCGATATTTATAAGTCGGTAGATGGCGGGGCGGAAGAAAAATTGAATGAAAATCCGATAGCGAGTACTACCTCCTGGTTTGACGCTGATATTGATGTAACGAAAACGAATATATATCGTGTCACTCTCACCAATCAGACAGAAACTCTTTGTGATTTTACTTTTGCTCCCGAGATGGCTACGAAGTTTTATCGTGAAATCTCGTTGAACATGAACGTACCCGACGCATCGGTAACATACTCACCCGACGATATACAGGTCGGTGATCTGGATGGTGACGGTGAACTGGAAATCGTGGTGAAGAGAGAGCCTTATGATGGTGCGAATCAAGGAGTGTGGTTTAATGGTACCACCTTGTTGGAAGCATATAAGATGGATGGTACTTTTTTATGGCAGATAGATATGGGTATTAATATCCGTTCGGGTTCGCACTATACTTCTTACATCTTGTATGACTTTGATGGTGACGGCTTGTGTGAGATTGCGTTCCGCTCTTCTGAAGGGACGAAATTTGCTGATGGAAAGATTATTACCGATGCTTATGGTAAAGTGAATGATTATCGTATTCGTCAGTCGGATGCCAAGGGCTGGTATTCCGGGGCGGCTATCCAGCGTGATCCGAATGATGCCTCTACGGCTACCACTTGTGGCTTGATATTGGAAGGTCCTGAATATATTTCTATTTGCAGGGGATATGATGGACGTGAAATAACCCGTATAGATAATATTCCGCGTGGCGGAGAAGGTTCAAAAACTTCACGTGCCAAATATTGGAGTGAATATTGGGGAGATGATTTCGGAAACCGTATGGACCGTTTCTTTATTGGGGTCGCATATTTGGATGGTATTCCGGATGAAACAACTGGAATGAGGACTAGTAATCCTAGTTTAATTATCAGTAGAGGTATCTATCATAACTGGCAGGTATGGGCACTTGACCTAAGGGGAAGTGAACTTGTTCCACGTTGGAAGTTTGATACGAAAGACCATTCATCTAAATGGTTGGGAATGTGCTCACATTGTTTTCGTGTAGCCGATTTGGATGGTGATGGTAAAGATGAAATATTGTATGGCTCGGCTGCTATTGATGATGATGGAAGTGAATTGTGGTGTACAGGGAACGGCCACGGAGACTGTTTGTATGTAGGTAAATTTATAAAGGATCGTTCGGGATTGCAGATTGTTGCTTCATTTGAAGAACCAAGTAATTATAATGGGCAGGGACATGGTTATGCATGTCAGGTGATTGACGCAAGAGACGGTAGCTTGATTACGGGGCACGGAGCGGGTTCGACTACTGATGTCGGTCGTTGTATTGTGGCAGATATTGACCCGGATAGTCCGAACTTTGAGTACTGGTCTTCTTTGAATTCGGGAGTATATAGTTGCGGTGACGGTAGATTGGTTTCCAGTACGTATCCCACCGGCATTGGTAGTGGAATTATGTATAATGTAGCTATCTATTGGAGCGGACAACCTACCCGGGAAATGTTAGATCGTGCTTGTATCGTGAGCTATAAGGAAAATCCGGATGTAAACAAGACGAATAAAACTCGTTTGGTCTATTTCGGTGCTTATGGTAGTAATGATGGTAATCATAGTACTAAGTATAATCCTTGTTATTATGGCGACTTCTTGGGTGATTATCGTGAAGAGGTGATTTTAGGTTCAAGTGATGGTAAATCCCTTTACATATTCTCTACCAACCATCCTACTGAATTCCGTCTTCCTCACCTGATGACCGATCATAATTACGATATGTCTCAAGCTATGCAGAATATGGGATATAATCAGGGAACTAATTTAGGTTACTATGTAGGTGCTGAAACTTTGAAAAAGGCAGAATGAAAAGGCCTTTGAATGAGGAACCGCTCATTTGAAATAAGTTTGTTGAAAAAGAGCAATCCGGTCTACTGCCGGGTTGTTCTTTTTTCATATTTGAACGAATCGACATATATATGTATAATATTCTATTTCTTAATTGATTGGCTCTCCCTATTTTTGCAGAGTGACATAGCTTATTGACGTATGAAGAACATATTTCCTCTTTTGTTCCTTTTCATCACTTTGGGAATGAACATGAATGCACAAGACAATCAAGTTTCCGGTCTTAACGCCCGCCAGTTTCATAAGTATTGGAAGATCGAGTCGGAATCTCCCGATTATAAAGTGACATTTGTCGGTGATACCGCCGAAATCGTTTCTCCCAAAGGGCTTACTCTCTGGCGAAAAGAAAAGATGAGCGGGCGGGTAACGATTGAATATGACGCATGCGTCGTTGTAGAAAGAGAAGGAGATCGCTTGAGCGATTTGAATTGCTTTTGGATGGCTTCGGACCCTGAATATCCCGATAATATCTGGAAACGTGAGAAGTGGCGTAACGGAATTTTTCAGAATTGTTACTCTCTGCAACTCTACTATATGGGATATGGTGGAAATTATAATTCCACCACACGCTTTCGCCGCTATGACGGTAATGAAGCGGCAATAATGGAAGCCGGACTTCGCCCGTCCATACTAAAAGAATATACGGATGCCGAACATTTGCTCAAGGCGAACCACTGGTACCACATTAAGATAACAAATGAAAATAATAGGGTTAGTTATTACATAGACGGCAAGCGACTGGTGGACTTCCGCGATGCCGAACTTCTGACAGAAGGATGGTTCGGCTTTCGCACCACCCTATCACGTACCCGTATTACAAATTTCCACTATGAATATTCGCCTCACCAAACGTCTACTGTCCCTTTACATTGGATCGGCGATACTCCTGAACAGGACAAAGCTGTAAGCTTCGGAATTCCTTTTGATGAAGGCGACGTATTTCCTGCAACTCCGTTACGGCTGACAACAAGTAGAAATCAAGAAATACCGGTGGACACTTGGCCATTAGCTTACTGGCCGGATGGTTCCGTGAAATGGAGTGGAGTTGCCGGAGTCATTCCTGCCGGAACAGGAAGACTGACACTGGAAAAAGCCCCCCAGAAAGTAAAAACTATCAATAAACAGCCTAATGCTTCTATTGCTATAACTGAAACGCCTGAAAATATTCAAATTGAAACAGGCGTACTTTCTGTATTTATTCCCCGGCGCGGAGATTTCCTGATGGATAGCCTGCTCTATAAAGGAACTAAAGTAGGAGAGAAAGCGCGTCTTATTTGTAGTACTCAAAGCGAGCCGATTCAGGAAAATACATCTCAAATATCTTTTACTCGTTACATAGGAGAAATAAAATCAGTAACCATTGAACGTTTCGGCTCTGTACGGGCGCTTGTCAAGTTGGAAGGTGTGCATCGGAACAGGAATAGGGAGATTGAAACGAGTCACGCTGAAAATAACCAAGTGAGTCACTCTAAAGGGAACCAAGTGAATCACTCTGATGAAAACAGTCTGAATAACCGTGAATGGCTTCCTTTTGTGGTACGTCTCTACTTTTATGGTGGTAGTGAACAGGTCAAAATGGTACATAGCTTCGTCTATGACGGAGATCAGAAGAAAGATTTCATTCGTAGTTTAGGTATTCGTTTCGATGTTCCTATGCGTGAAGCTTTGTATAATCGTCATATTGCTTTCTCGTGTGCGGATGGAGGAGTATGGAGCGAGCCGGTGCAACCATTGATAGGACGTCGCATGCTGACTTTAAATAAGGCAGATAATAAGAAAAACAGTCATGAAAAGAATGATACAAAACTGATACCGACTGATGAACCTTCTCTGCAACAGCAGCAAATGGAAGGCAAACGTATTCCGCCTTATGAATTTTTCGATGAAAAGAACCGTTCTCTGCTCGGTAACTGGGCTTCATGGAATGACTACCGTCTGTCTCAACTCACTGCTGATGCTTTCTCCATTCGTAAACGCGCCAATAACGATAATCCCTGGATAGGAACCTTTTCCGGCACACGTAGCGATGGATATATTTTTGTCGGAGATATTACCGGAGGATTAGGACTTTGTATGCATGACTTTTGGCAGTCTTATCCCTCTTCTATCGAGATTTCAGACGCACGAACCCCGGTAGCTACCCTTACCGCCTGGTTGTGGAGTCCGGAGTCCGAGCCTATGGATTTACGGCATTATGATCGTATAGCTCATGACCTGAATGCCAGCTATGAAGATGTCCAGGAAGGTATGAGCACGCCATACGGCATTGCCCGTACAACTACATTTACACTTATCCCACAAGGTGGTTATACCGGGAAAAAGGCTTTTGCTGACTATGCCAAACAGTTTTCTAACCCTAGTCTATTAATGCCAACCCCGAATTATCTTCATGCCCGCCAGGCTTTCGGAATATGGAGCCTTCCTGACCGTAGCACTCCATTCCGTACTTGTGTAGAAGACCGCTTGGATGCTTATATTGACTTCTATCAGAAAGCAATCGAACAAAACAAGTGGTACGGTTTCTGGAATTACGGTGATGTGATGCATGCTTATGACCCCGTTCGTCATACTTGGCGTTATGATGTCGGAGGATTTGCCTGGGACAATACCGAACTGGCTTCTAATATGTGGCTGTGGTATAATTTCCTGCGTACCGGGCGTATTGATATTTGGCGTATGGCTGAAGCCATGACCCGGCATACGGGTGAAGTCGACGTTTACCACGTCGGTCCGAATGCCGGATTGGGCAGTCGCCATAACGTAAGCCATTGGGGCTGTGGTGCAAAAGAAGCACGAATCAGTCAGGCCGCCTGGAATCGTTTCTACTATTACCTTACTACGGACGAACGTTGCGGTGATTTAATGACTGAAGTAAAGGATTCTGACCACAAACTCTATGAATTGGATCCTATGCGCCTGGCTCAACCCCGCAGTGAATATCCTTGTACTGCTCCCGCCCGTTTGCGTATCGGTCCTGATTGGCTAGCCTATGCCGGTAATTGGATGACGGAATGGGAACGCACCGGCAACACAATGTATCGTGATAAAATCATAGCAGGAATGAAAAGCATTGCCGCCTTACCTAACCGTCTCTTTACCGGGCCAAAAGCTTTAGGCTTTGATCCGGCAACAGGGATTGTCACAACCGAATGTGATCCTAAACTGGAAACAACCAACCATTTAATGACCATCATGGGCGGATTTGAGATTGCAAATGAAATGATGCGTATGATTGATATACCCGAATGGAAAGATGCTTGGCTTGACCATGCCGCATGTTACAAGAAGAAAGCATGGGAACTTAGTCACAGCCGTTTCCGTATATCCCGCCTGATGGCTTACGCGGCTTATCATCTGCGTGATAGACAAATGGCAGAAGAAGCCTGGAAAGACTTATTCACCCGTTTGGAACATACACCTGCACCCTCTTTCCGTATCACGACCATACTTCCGCCGGAAGTACCGGCTCCATTAGATGAATGTACAAGCATCAGCACGAATGATGCTGCCCTTTGGAGTCTCGACGCTATTTATATGCAGGAAGTTATTCCAATGGATAACTGAAATAGTGTAAAGTAGCATTAGTTACTTCCTAATCTATTAACAGCAAAGTTCTTCCGCATTAAGGATAAACTTCCTTTCCTTTAATACCAAACTTACAATCAATTTATTATAAACTATAAACGCAAGTTCTGTTTTTATAAATGAAGCCTTTGATTATAAAAACAAAGCTTGCATTTTTAAAAACAGAACTTGCATTTATAGTTTACTCTTAAGCAAATGAACCTTTGGTACTAATCCAAAAGATGTTTGCAAAGGGATAAGAGTTACTTTTCTATTAATAGATTATAGGACAAGTAGTATACTCTATCCTTTACGTTCTTACTTTAAATAATTCTTTAGCGGGCAATCATTCTTTTTCAACCCTTCCGCAATACTTTTGGCGTTCATGTGCGCTCCTTTCAAAGAAGTATGTGTATGGTCGTGATTGTAGTAAGCTGCAGCTTTCTTCACACCTTTCTTTTCAAGTTTATCGGCACTGATCTTATTCAGATCGATAAAGTAAGCTCCGGTGGCTTCGGCAGCTTCACGTGTCCATTTGCCGAAAGATTCTGTATTACGTTCTATCTTTCCATCTTTCCATTTGTTGCGTGGCGTATGACTTAGAACGATGGGAATGGCGCCTTTCTCCTGAACGTCTATGATGAACTTCCGAAGATACCAGCCAAACGTATAAATAACCTGATACTTACCGGTCTTTTCCATTAAAAATACTTTGCTCTCGTCACCGGAACCACGTAATTCGGCACGGGCCTTTCCTACATTAATATCTCCTGCATCATTATGTCCGAACTGAATCAGAACGAAGTCTCCCGGTTGCAAAGCATTATATACCTTATCCCAACGACCTTCGTCCAGGAAAGTGCGGGCACTGCGTCCTGCCATGGCACGGTTTTCTACAGATATTTTATTCAGATTGAACTCGTCGGCGATTACGCTTCCCCAACCCCACATTCCATTTTTGTCTTTATCCTCATTTCGGACCGTACTGTCTCCGATGGTAAACAATACCGGACGTCCATCTTTACGGCTGGAACCTGTTACAGTATCTTTCTCAATGGGCTTTAGATAATTGGCTAATTCCAGGCCCTCATAAGCACGTATTCCGTCCGCAGCGGATTCCGCATTAACTTTAGCACCGAAAGCACTTGTGTGTATACGGTCGATGTAGAACATATATTTCACCTTATTCTTGCCGAACTTCTCGAATTTGCGGGCACTGATATCATTCAAATCAATGAAAGGAACATGCTGTTCTTCGGCTACTTGCTTTGCCCACAATCCGAAAGTCTTGTTGACACGTGTGATGATGGTGCTGTCTTTATCTTCCCAAGCATTGCGGGGAGTAAGCGAGAATAGGATCGGATGAGCACCTTTTGCTTTTACATCGTGGATAAAACGACGCATATATTCCCCGTATGTATATACGGTTTCTTTTACTCCGGTTTCTTTGATGGTTACATTCAGTGTATCTTTGCCAGTTCCCGGAATAGAGGCGCGGGCACGTCCACTGTCATAAGGACCGTTGTCATTGTGTCCCAATTCGATGATAACCCAATCTCCGGGGCGTACACCTTTGATTACATCCGGCCAAAGACGATTATAGAAAGTACGGCTGCTGGTACCTCCCAACGCATGATTCTCAACAGTAATCCGGTTGGAGTCGAAATAGTCACCTGCATAATAGCCCCATCCCCATTGTCCGTTGTTGCCATTTCCTAAAGTTCCGGTACGCATGGTGGAGTTACCTACTAGAAACAGAACCGGATTGTTACCTTTCCGGCTGGAACCGGCTTCCGGTCGAGAGGTGCGTGCTTTATTCAAGCTGTCCAGCGTGTTGTCAATCACTTGGTTGACATCTTCCATGGGGACAGAAACTTTATTTTGCGCTTGCAGTTGCAAACTAAATGTAATGGCTATCAGCCAACATATATACAGGAATAATTTGCTTTTCATAAATCAACTTTTCTTTGAACCCCCTCACTGACTTGTGTCTAAATAGTCAGTGAGGGAGCTAACTACTAACTAACCTTTAACTAAACCTAATGAACGATTATCTTTAAACCTAATGAAAAACCAGTGTATGTTATTTTAATTTATAAACTTCTGTTCCGGCAAGTAGGAAACAACCGACTCCGTAGTCTTCAAAATCGGGTACACTCTTATAGGTAACCGGCTGCCCGTCTTTGGGCTCCTTGCCTGTTCCCTGCACATATCCCAGGAATCCGTTCGGATGTACGGCATCTTTCACCATAGCGTTCCATGCTTTTAAAAGGACGGGAAAATACTCTTTGCGGTCGAGTAATCCGTTGCGGACTCCCCACGCCATACCGTATACAAACAATGCCGTGCCGGAAGTCTCTTTACCCCCGAAGTTCGTCGGATCATGAAGGCTGACATTCCAGAAACCATCTTCACGCTGACATTTCTTGAGTGCCTTGCTCATAGCGAGAAAATCGTTTATATAATCCTGGCGATGTGTTTCATTGGCAGGGATTTCATCCAATACCCGCACAAGTGCTGCATATACCCAGCCATTTCCACGACTCCAGTAGCAATCTTCTCCATTTGGCTCTTTGTAAGGAGGATCAAAATCCTGATCGCGCCACCATAAGCAATCTTTAGGATTATACATTCCGGCTTCTCCGTGCACATTACGGGTGTAAGAATACATATCCCACATCTTATCGTAGTATTTCTGTTCACCGGTCATTTTTCCAAACTTTGCGTAGATCGGCATTGCCATCTGGATAGCATCAATCCACCACCAATCGTTCACCTGCGGAGTATTAACTACCATATCGATACTTGCTTTTATATTCCGGATCATATTCGGATTGGACGGACACATGTTATAAAGGTCGATATAAACTTGTCCGCAGCAATGGTCATCTGCATTACGGGTTGTGTTACCGTTGCGCATTCCCCATTTGTGGAAATCAGCCCAGTCATAGGCGTACTTATAATAATCCTCACGCGGGTAAATGCCATAAAGAGCCATTAATCCTTCATAATATACACCTCTCGTCCATATATTGCTTGGACGGACTCTGCCATAGAAAGAAGGCAATGTGTAATCGGCATACTTTTTCATAAAGTAGTCGTTTACTTTTACGATGGTCTCTAAAGTCTCTTTTTGTGCAGGTAATTCTTGTGCTACGACCGGCTTTCCTGTCATAAGACAAAGAAGAGTTACTGTAAAGAATGAGAGTAGTGATTTCTTCATGGTGAAATAATTCTGTTTTATTAATTGAGTGTTCATACTAATTTTCATTGGCAAAGATAAGGGACGCACTTCTTTTCTTCAATGGATTTTCGTGCAGATGTATTCATTTTCGTTCACCGGATGGTTATAATACGGTTTAAAAGTAGCTTTTATGATGATTTCTACATAGATCTGTACAATATTCTATTTTATAAATAGGCTGTGCCGCTTACTTTTGTGTTGTAAATTGATTAACGATAAAACTATGAAATGCATAAGTGCCTTTTTTAGTCTGTGTCTGGTAGCTGCTTTTGTAGTGGCGCAGCCGAACTATGACTTTTCGAAACTGAAACGCGAACATTTGGGACGCGGTGTAATTGCCATCAGAGAGAATCCATCTACCGTTGCCGTGTCTTGGCGTTATCTATCTTCCGATCCGATGGACGAATCTTTTGATGTTTATAGAGACGGTGAAAAGATAAACAAGCATCCGGTAAGAAATGCGACTTTCTTTCAGGATATATATAAAGGTACGAACTCCGTACTTTATACCGTCAAAGCTATCAAATCAAAAACGGAAAGCAGTTATCAACTGCCGTCCGATGCTCCGGCAGGTTATCTGAACATCCCGCTGAATCGTCCCGAAAACGGAACGACTCCGGCTGGACAGAGTTATTATTATGCTCCTAATGATGCCAGTATCGGTGATGTGGATGGCGACGGGGAATATGAGATTATTCTGAAATGGGATCCGTCGAACGCACACGATAATTCGCATGACGGCTACACCGGAGAGGTATATTTCGATTGTTATAAGTTGAGCGGAAAACTTTTATGGCGCATTAATCTGGGACGCAATATACGTGCCGGTGCACACTACACCCAGTTTATGGTGTTTGACCTTGATACCGACGGAAAAGCGGAAGTAGTAATGAAAACTGCCGACGGAACAGTGGACGGAAAAGGAAAAGTGATTGGAGATGCGCAAGCTGACTATCGGAACGAACAGGGACGTATCTTGACCGGACCGGAATATCTGACCGTCTTCAACGGATTGACAGGAGAAGCGATGCAAACGATTGATTATGTACCCGGAAGAGGAAATCTGATGGATTGGGGAGACAATCGTGGCAATCGTAGCGACCGCTTTTTGGCTTGCGTTGCCTATCTCGACGGCATTCATCCAAGTGTTGTGATGTGTCGTGGATATTATACCCGTACAGTACTGGCGGCTTATGATTGGAATGGAAAGGAACTGAAGGAACGTTGGATGTTCGACAGTAACCATCCCGGTTGTGAAGATTACGCCGGACAAGGAAACCACAATCTGCGCGTAGGCGATGTGGACGGTGACGGATGCGACGAAATCATTTATGGTTCGTGTGCCATCGATCATAACGGCAAAGGGCTATACACAACGAAGATGGGACATGGAGACGCGATTCATCTGACTCATTTCGATCCTTCCCGCAAAGGGCTGCAAGTATGGGACTGCCACGAAAACAAGCGTGACGGAAGTACGTACAGAGATGCGGCAACCGGAGAAATACTTTTCCAGATAAAAGATAGTACGGATGTCGGACGTTGCATGGCGGCTGATATTGACCCGACCCAACCGGGCGTTGAAATGTGGTCTCTTGCTTCCGGAGGAATAAGAAATGTAAAAGGAGAAGTGGTAAAAGCCCGGGTAAGGGGATTATCATGTAATATGGCTGTCTGGTGGGATGGTGATTTGCTGCGCGAACTATTGGATAGAAATATAGTCAGCAAATATAATTGGGAAAAAGGAATCTGTGAACGTATAGCCATTTTTGAAGGAGCTCTTTCCAACAATGGAACGAAAGCAACACCTTGCCTGCAAGGAGATATCGTAGGCGACTGGCGGGAAGAAGTGCTGTTGCGTACAGCCGATAATACCGCTTTGCGGCTTTATGTCTCTACCATTCCCACTGATTACCGCTTCCACACCTTTTTGGAAGATCCTGTTTATCGCATCAGTATTGCTACCCAAAACGTAGCCTACAACCAGCCGACACAACCGGGATTCTACTTTGGACCGGATTTGCAGGGAACCATATTCAGAGGATGTAAAATACCTCTGCCTGTCAGCGCACAGAAAAAGAAAACTGTAGTGAATGACTCAAACACCCCTTTGCATTTATTGCAACCTGCTTATCAGGGCACGTATGGTGATTTGACACCGGAACAGGTTAAGAAAGATGTAGACCGTGTATTTGCTTATATAGATAAGGAGACTCCCGCCCGTGTGGTAGACAAGAATACGGGTAAAGTGATTACCAACTATGCAACGATGGGAGAGGAGGCGCAACTGGAGCGTGGAGCTTTTCGTTTGGCAAGTTATGAATGGGGAGTGACCTATTCTGCCTTGATAGCGGCATCCGAAGCTACGGGCGACACACGCTATATGGATTATGTACAGAATCGTTTTCGTTTTCTGGCCGAAGTAGCACCGCATTTCAAACGTGTTTATAAAGAAAAGGGTACGACAGACCCGCAGTTGCTTCAAATCCTCACCCCACACGCGTTGGATGATGCGGGAGCCGTATGCGCAGCGATGATGAAAGTCCGTTTGAAAGACCCCTCGCTTCCTGTAGATGAACTGATACGTAATTATTTTGATTTCATCATCCATAAAGAGTATCGCCTGGCAGATGGAACTTTTGCACGCAACCGTCCGCAGCGTAATACTCTTTGGCTGGACGATATGTTTATGGGTATTCCGGCAGTAGCACAAATGAGCTGTTATGACAAAGAGCAAAAAGACAAATATCTGGCAGAAGCGGTAAGACAATTCCTGCAATTTGCCGATCGTATGTTTATTCCCGAAAAAGGATTGTATCGCCACGGTTGGGTGGAAAGCAGTACCGACCACCCTGCTTTCTGTTGGGCACGTGCCAACGGTTGGGCTATGCTGACGGCTTGTGAACTGCTCGACGTTCTACCGGAAGACTACCCTCAACGGGCGAAAGTGATGGATTATTTCCGGGCTCATGTACGTGGAGTGACAGCCTTACAAAGCGGAGAAGGATTTTGGCACCAACTGCTCGACCGGAATGATTCTTACCTGGAAACTTCCGCTACTGCGATATATGTATACTGTCTGGCACACGCCATCAATAAAGGATGGATTGACGCCATTGCTTACGGACCGGTTGCTCATCTGGGATGGCATGCCGTAGCCGGCAAGATAAATGCGGAGGGGCAGGTGGAAGGAACCTGCGTCGGTACGGGAATGGCTTTCGATCCTGCTTTTTACTACTATCGTCCGGTCAATGTATATGCGGCACATGGGTACGGACCAGTTCTTTGGGCAGGTGCGGAAATGATTCGCTTGCTAAAAAAACAATACCCCCAGATGAATGACAGTGCCGTTCAATACTACCAGGTGAAACAAAAGACGACGGCACCTATTTTTGCCATCGACACAGAAGAAAAGAAAGATTAACTTTAATAGATTGAAACCATGAAACGAGAAGCATTTAAAATGTATTTGAAACCCGGATGTGAAGCCGAATATGAAAAAAGACATGCTGCCATCTGGCCAGAACTGAAAGCGTTGCTTTCACAGAATGGAGTGTCGGACTATTCGATTTACTGGGATAAAGAAACAAATATCCTGTTCGCTTTCCAAAAAACGGAAGGGGGAGCAGGTTCACAGGATTTAGGCAATACGGAAATCGTACAGAAATGGTGGGATTATATGGCGGATATCATGGAAGTGAATCCGGACAACTCGCCGATATCCATTCCTTTGCCGGAAGTATTCCATATGGATTGATTTTCTAGTAATTAGGTTGAATTGTTTGTGCAGGGGGATACTTGGTAGAGAAAACTGGTGTCCTCCTCGTGCTATTTTGTGAGTGTTTCTTTTATTATCTCAACTATCTTGATTATTTTTGTCCAACATTTATTATTAATCTTGGAATCTATATGACGCAAAGACACCTTTTAGTCTTCACTTTCCTTGTTAGCTTTGTACTGAATGCTTATAGTGCAATAGAGCTTCGTTCTACACAAATGAGAACCAGTGACGGCCTTCCCAACAACTCTATCCGATACATCTATCAGGATAGCAAAGGCTTTTTGTGGCTGGCTACCTTGAACGGATTAAGCCGTTATGATGGCAACTCTTTCCTGACCTTTCGTCCGGAAGCCGGAGATAAAGTGTCTTTGGCGGACAACCGGATTTACGATCTCACAGAAGATAAAGATGGTTTCTTATGGATCTCTACTACACCTGAACTATATAGCTGCTACGACTTGCAACGTGCTCGTTTTGTTGATTACACGGGTTGTGGCGAGTTAAGGCAGAATTACTCTACTGTATTCGTTGCAGCCAACGGAGATGTGTGGCTATCACATCAGGGCAATGGTTGCCGACGCATGGTGCATCAGAAAAACGGTGAAATGACGTCTACCGTATTCAGGACAGAATGTGGCAACCTGCCGGATAACCGGGTGAAATTCGTGAATGAAGATACCAGTGGACGCATCTGGATTGGCACTCAATGCGGATTAGTTTCTGTTTCCAATGGACAATATCGGATAGAAGACCGGTTGATTCATTTTACTTCTTCTCTGGCTTATAAGGATGACATGTATTTCCTTACGGCAGATGGAGATATTTATTATTACCATTCGGCTACGCAGAAGATGCAAAAGCTGGCTGCCCTTTCAACCGTTGCTGGGCAGACGTCGCCTACCGGAAATTTCTTGTTGAAGGATAAATGGATGATTCTGACTACGACCGGAGTATATACTTATGATTTTACGACCGGAGAAGTAGCCGCTGACCCCCGTCTAAATATTAAAAAGGGCGAACTGATTCGTGACAATCACGGAGACTATTGGATATACAATCATACGGGACACCTTACTTATGTGGTTGCTGCAACCGGTGAAAGTAAAGATTTTCAGTTAATTCCTCAAGATAAAATCGGCTATATCGACTTTGAACGTTATCATATCGTACATGATTCCCGGGGAATAATCTGGATTTCTACTTATGGTAATGGTCTTTTTGCTTATAATATAGCCGAAGATAAGCTGGAACATTTCGTTGCCAACATCAACGATCAAAGTCATATCAGCTCGGATTTTCTGCAATATGTCATGGAGGATCGTGCCGGTGGTATCTGGGTGGCTTCGGAATATTCGGGTTTATCCCGCATTTCTGTATTGAATGAAGGTACTTCCCGCATCTATCCCGAATCCCGTGAGCTGTTCGACCGTTCGAATACCATTCGTATGTTGACCAAAATGTCTAATGGTGATATTTGCGTAGGTACGCGTAAAGGCGGACTTTATACCTTTGATGCGAATCTTCAGTCGAAAATGACAAATCAATATTTCCATTCCAATATTTATGCAATCGCTGAAGATCGGCAGGGGCGAATGTGGACAGGAACCCGTGGTAATGGATTGAAGGTGGGAGATACCTGGTATTATAATACCCCGTCCGACCCGACTTCATTGTCTGATAATAACGTTTTTGCTATTTATCGTGATCGCAAAGAGCGTATGTGGGTGGGTACATTTGGAGGAGGGCTCGAATTGGCTGAACCTACTTCTGACGGAAAATATAAATTCCGGCATTTCTTTCAGCAAACATTCGGAATGAGGATGGTGCGTGTGATAGAAGAAGATGAAAACGGAATGGTTTGGGTAGGAACCAGTGAGGGTATCTGTATCTTTCATCCGGATTCACTGATTGCTGATGGTGATAATTATCATCTCTTCAGTTATACAAACGGAAAATTCTGTAGTAATGAGATCAAATGTATCTATCGTGATACGAAAGGACGTATGTGGATTGGTACTTCCGGTTCGGGACTGAACCTTTGTACACCGCAGGATGACTATCATTCATTGAAATATGAGCATTACGGAACTTCCGAAGGGTTGGTCAACGATGTGATCCAGTCTGTTTTGGGAGATAAAAAAGGGAATCTTTGGGTAGCGACCGAATATGGAATATCCAAGTTTAACCCGTCCACTCATTCTTTTGAGAACTATTTCTTTTCTTCCTATACTTTAGGAAACGTGTATAGCGAGAATAGTGCCTGTATGCGTGAAGACGGAAAACTGCTTTTTGGAACGAACTATGGATTAATAGTGATCGACCCTGAAAAGATACAAGATAGTGAGACGTTTTCTCCGGTTGTTTTCACTGATTTGTACGTCAATGGAACCCAGATGAATCCGCAGATGGAGGATTCTCCATTAAAACAGTCTCTTGCTTATTCGGATGAAATTACGCTGAAATATTTTCAAAACTCGTTCCTGATAGATTTCTCTACTTTCGACTATTCGGATAGCGGACATACGAAATATATGTATTGGCTGGAAAACTATGACCAGGGATGGAGTACTCCTTCTCCACTGAATTTCGCTTCCTTTAAGTATCTGAATCCTGGAACCTACATACTTCATGTCAAATCCAGCAATGGCTCGGGTATATGGAACGACAGTGAGACTACATTGAAGATTGTAATCGTTCCACCGTTTTGGAAAACTACTTGGGCAATGCTGTGTTATGTTCTGTTATTGATTGTTGCCTTGTATTTTGCTTTCCGTATCGTTCGCAACTTTAATGGTTTGCGCAACCGTATTAACGTAGAGAAGCAACTGACTGAATATAAGCTGGTCTTCTTTACTAATATTTCTCATGAATTCCGTACTCCGCTTACCTTAATCCAGGGAGCTTTGGAGAAAATCCAGCGTGTCACGGATATTCCGCGTGAATTGATATATCCTCTGAAAACAATGGATAAGAGCACGCAACGTATGTTGAGGCTCATCAACCAGTTGCTGGAATTTAGAAAGATGCAGAATAATAAACTGGCACTTTCTTTAGAGGAAACGGATGTCATCGCTTTCCTTTATGAAATATTCTTGAGTTTCGGGGACGTGGCGGAACAGAAGAATATGAACTTCCGTTTCTTGCCTTCAGTGCCATCTTATAAGATGTTTATTGATAAAGGAAATTTGGATAAGGTGACTTATAACCTGCTTTCCAACGCCTTTAAATATACTCCTTCCAACGGAACAATTATTCTCTCGGTGAATGTGGACGAAGGGAAGCAAACCTTGCAGATTCAGGTTTCGGATACAGGAGTCGGTATTCCTAAAGAAAAGCAGAACGAATTGTTCAAGCGATTTATGCAGAGCAATTTCTCCGGTGACAGTATTGGTGTCGGTCTGCATTTGAGCCACGAACTGGTGCAGGTACATAAAGGTACGATTGAGTATAAAGATAATGAAGGTGGTGGCTCTGTATTTACCGTATGTATTCCGACAGATAAGACGGTGTATTCGGAGAAAGATTTCCTTGTTCCGGGCAATGTGCTGCTGAAAGAGGCAGACGGTCACGCGCATCATTTATTGCAACTTTCGGAAGAACTTCCTGACCCGGAAAAGATGGCTACTCCTTTGAATAAACGGAAAGTGCTGATTATTGAAGATGATAATGATATCCGTGAGTTTCTGCGGGAAGAAATCGGTGCGTACTTTGAAGTGGAAGTGGCTGCCGACGGTACATCCGGATTTGAAAAGGCCCGTACGTATGATGCCGATTTGATAATCTGTGACGTTCTGATGCCGGGTATGACCGGATTTGAAGTGACCAAGAAACTAAAAACGGATTTTGATACGAGCCATATTCCCATTATTCTTCTGACCGCATTAAACTCACCGGAAAAGCATCTGGAAGGAATTGAAGCAGGTGCGGATGCGTATATCGCAAAACCGTTTAGTGTAAAACTGCTGTTAGCACGTGTATTCCGTTTGATTGAGCAGCGTGATAAATTGCGTGAGAAGTTCTCCAGCGAACCTGGTATTGTGCGTCCGGCTATGTGTACTACCGATCGGGATAAAGAATTTGCAGACCGTTTGGCTGCCATCCTCGAACAGAATCTTGCCCGTCCTGAATTCTCTATTGACGAGTTTGCACAACTCATGAAGTTGGGACGAACCGTATTTTATCGGAAACTGCGTGGCGTAACAGGATATTCGCCTAATGAATATTTACGTGTGGTACGAATGAAGAAAGCGGCGGAGTTGTTGCTGTCAGAAGATAATCTGACGGTTGCGGAAGTCTCTTACAAGGTAGGCATCAGTGATCCTTTCTATTTCAGTAAATGCTTTAAAGCACAGTTTGGAGTGGCACCATCGGTTTATCAACGTGGTGTGAATAGTGAGGGAGATTCCATGTAGGATGGATTTTATCCATTTCGCTTCCGGACCTTTATATTGAATAATAGTCCTTGTATTTGTGTACAATAGTCCATTGTACAACAGGAAAGGTACACCTATCTTTGCAGGGTAAAATAGTGTGTAACTATGGATTTCGTATCCATATATTTAATCATTTAATAGAATCATGAAAACACTTTCTTTATTTATTCTGACTTCTTTCTTCTATGCTTTTGGCATAAATACTTTATCGGCTGCAGATTGGAAAGTTTATGTTGCCAAATATAAGCAGGACAAAACCTGTGCCATCACCTATACTTTTGATGATGGTTTGGCAGAACATTCCACAGTGGCTGCACCGGAATTGGAAAAGCGTGGCTTTAGAGGAACTTTTTGGGTTTGCGGTTATTACACGGAACAAGGGGTATCATCCAAGTTACCTCGAATGACTTGGAATGAACTAAAGAAAATGGCAAAGAACGGACATGAAATTTCCAATCATAGCTGGTCGCATCAGAATGCGAAACGTTTGACTTTGGAACAAGTGAAATCTGAAATAGAGAAGAATGATAGTGCGATTTTTGCCAATATAGGCGTTATGCCTGTCACTTATTGTTATCCATATAACTATAAGACAGATGAGATCGTGGCACTGGCTTCTAAAAACAGAGTGGGAACACGTATCAAACAGATTTCGATTGGTGGAAAATCTACCCCTCAACGTTTTGCCAAATGGCTGGATGACTTAATGAAGAAAGAGGAGTGGGGAGTAGGTATGACGCATGGAATCAACTACGGATATGATGCTTTTAAAGACCCTTCCTTGTTTTGGGCACATCTCGATAAAGTGAAAAGCTTGGAAGATAAAATCTGGGTAGGAACGTTTCGCGAAGTGTCCGCTTATATAAAAGAGAGAGACGATATTCAATTAAACGTTTCCATACATAAGAGAGGAATGACGATTACTCCTGAAATGACATTGGATAAGAAAATGTATACAGAACCATTAACCATGGTACTTGTGGGGGAGGCTGTAGAAAAGGTGTCTGTGAAACAAGGTAAAAAGCAACTTTCCGCACATATTGCCGGAGATAAAGTCCTTTTTGATTTCAATCCGTATGCAGGGAAAATTAAAGTAAGTTTCAACTATAAACAATCTAAGAATGTACATGAGAAATAAATTAGTATTATTATTCTTTTTCATATTGACAGTTGCTGTCAGTGTAAATGCTCAAACCTTGCCCGACCAAAAGGAAACATTGGAGGTCATGAAGAAAGTGAACGGTTACTTTATGAAAAAGTATGCCGATTATACTATCCCCAGTTTTTATGGTCGTGTACGTCCCAGTAATATCTGGACACGTGGCGTGTATTATGAAGGACTGATGGCGCTTTATTCTATTTACCCACGTGAGGATTATTATAAATATGCCTACGACTGGGCTGATTTCCACAAATGGGGAATGCGAAATGGTAATACAACCCGTAATGCTGATGACCACTGTTGCGGACAGGCGTATATTGATTTATATAAGATTTGTCCGTCAGATCCGAACATGATTCGGAATATCAAAGCGAGCATCGATATGGTGGTGAATACACCGCAGGTGAATGACTGGTGGTGGATTGATGCTGTGCAGATGGCGATGCCGATCTTTGCTAAATTCGGAAAGATGACCGGAGAACAGAAGTACTACGACAAGATGTGGGATATGTACTATTATACACGCAGTCAGCACGATGAAACCGGTATGTTCAATCAGAAAGACGGTCTGTGGTGGCGCGATCAGGATTTCAATCCTCCCTATAAGGAGCCTAATGGAGAAGATTGCTACTGGAGTCGTGGAAATGGCTGGGTATATGCTGCTTTGGTGCGTGTATTGGATGAAATTCCCTCTGACGAAAAACACCGTCAGGATTATATCAATGATTTCCTGACCATGAGCAAGGCACTCAAGAAATGCCAGCGTGAAGATGGTTTCTGGAATGTCAGTCTTCATGACCCGACGAACTTCGGGGGCAAAGAGACTTCCGGCACGGCACTGTTTGTTTACGGTATGGCTTGGGGAGTTCGTAACGTATTACTCGACCGTAAAGAATATCTTCCCATCCTTTTAAAAGCGTGGAACGCTATGGTAAAAGATGCCGTACATCCGAATGGATTTCTGGGATATGTGCAGGGAACAGGCAAAGAGCCTAAAGACGGACAGCCGGTCACATTTAAAAGCATACCCGATTTTGAAGATTATGGGGTCGGTTGTTTTTTGCTTGCCGGGACGGAAGTGTACAAGTTGAAATAATAGAATAATATACACTTCTCCATAGGTAATTATACTCTGGAAGCCTTTGTTCCCCTTAATGAATGATTGCCAAGGTATTTGCGTACAATCGTCCATTGTGTACTTCAATCAGTACGTCTACATTTGCAGAAGTAAAAAATAGAAAAAACAATAACTTAAAATGAAGACATCAATGAAAAACATGTATTTAGCTGCCGCTATGGTAGTGTCATTAGCTTTTTCTGCTTGTAGTGACGAAGAGTCGGGAAAAGCGGACCGCGCCTATAAACCCATTGAAATTTTTGGGAATATCAACGAAGTAGTGAGTAATGTCCAGGAAACTCGTGCTGTCGGTGCGGCATGGGGGTCGGACGATCGTATTGGAGTAACTGTTGAAGCGGACGAGGATAACGCGACGGCTAATGCAGTGGATACCTATATTAATATTCAATATCGCAATGAAACCGGAGGTTCGTTTCGTGTGGTCAATGAAGGTTCAACAGACAATAATATCCGTTTGAAGGGAGAAGGTGAGTTTACTTTAAGTGCTTATTATCCGTATCAGGGAGCGAATGGCACATTGCCGGGTACGGAAGGAGTGATTGTAAAAACAATCAGCGGAGCAGATCAGGCAACCGACAAGCAGCCGCAAATAGACTTCCTGTTTGCCAAAGCTACCGGAGTCCATGCAGAGTCTCCTGTTACATTTGACTTCTCTCATAAAATGACTAAAATCATTTTGAAGTTTAAAGCAACCAATGGGGCTACATTAAATAATATGAAAGTTTATCTGAAAAGCCTGCAATTGGAAGGCTCTTTTAATGTAACTACTGGTGAGGCTGTTGCTAAAAGTGGTGCTACTCCGAATTCGGAATTAAGTATGGATATTGCCAAACCGGCAGAAGGTGAAATGACCGCATCTATTATCCTGTTCCCGCAAGATATGCCGGAGAAAGTCTTGCTGGAAGTAAAAATGAATGATGAGACCTACACACAATATATGCCTGTTCAGAATCTGGAAAGTGGGCATGCATATCCTTATAATGTGACCTTCGAAAATCCTGCAATGACAATTACCAAAGCGGAAATTGAAGACTGGATCGTAGAAGATGATAAAGATGTGACTGCTTCGGTTACTGAATAAACGACTGACAAGGATTCAAAAAAAGGATGATATGAAAAGAAATGAATTATGGTTTGGCGGTTTATTGGCAGTAGCAGGTTTCTTTGGAGCTTGTACCAATGTAGCGGAAGACGAGTTTCAAAATAATCAATATCCGATGGAGCTAATGGCGGAAAAGTCAGCTATGACTTTTACGCACAGCATCGGGGAGAAGACTGAATGGGAGGGGGGAGAATCAGTTTCCCTATACGATGGTTTCTCACAAAAGTTGTATGAGGTTTCTCAAACAGGAGAAATGAGTGCTAAAAATAACGATCCTCTTTATTGGTATACGACGACGGAAGAAGAGACTTTGTTTGCCTGGTATCCCTCTTCGGAAACTTTGCTGACAGAGTGGACTGTAGCTTCCGATCAGACTATTGAAGAGGCATATAAAAACTCGGATTTCCTTTATGCTTATGAGAAAATGAAATTCCGTAGCGAACGGAAACTTAAATTCCATCACGGAACAGTGAAGTTGGTTATTAATGTGAAAGGTGACGGAGATACCGTATCGGAAGAAGATTTGAAAGATATTGTATTTACTGTGAGTGCTGTAACAAAGGGTACTATGGCAGAAGGCAAATTACAGTCTGCCGCAGGAGTTGAAGCGACAGTGATGAAACCTTATCTGTTGGAAAATGCTAGAGAGGGATATGCTTATTCTTTTCAGTTGCTGATGATTCCGCAGGATATGTCCGGCAAATTATTCTTTAAAGTTACGTTGAAAGACGGCAGAAATTTCGGTCATATGCCGGGCAATGGTGAAGGCATATTAGAAGGCGGACACCAATATACATACAATGTAGGAGTTGGTAAACCTGGATTGAAAGTGACGATAGAGAAAGATTCTGTTTCGTGGGAAGGTGATGATGAAGAGGTTGAAGGAACTGATAGAGAATAATATTCAAAATTTGAAGCGAAGATGAAACAATATAAATTTATGCAAGCAGCCTTACTGACAATCCTGTTGTGCGGTTGGACTGGTTGTTCTCAAAATGAGGAAGAAGTTCCGGGAAATGTACGGGACGGGATTGTACTGAACGTGACTGATACAGGGTTAATTAACAATGAACCGTCTACACGTACGGAAGATACAGGCTTTGTTACCACTTTTACGCAGGGAGACCAGATTGGATTGTTCGCCGTGAAAGATGGTGCGATATTGGATGAAATCAATAATATGCCTTTTACGTTCAATGGTTCGAGTTGGTCGGGCAAACCGATATTATATGATGACCGGTTGGCCGGAGTGACTTTCTACGCTTACTATCCTTATCAACCGGAAATGACAGAAAAAATAGATCTGGCAAGTGATGACTTTTTTGCTCCTTTGGTAGCCGGTTGGGAATTGACAACAGAACAGAGTGACCAGAAAGCGTATGCAAAGCAAGATTTAATGACTTCAAATGCAACGGCATTGATTGGCGATAACGGAAACTATACATTGAGTTTTCAGTTGACACACCGTATGAGTCTGCTTGTGGTGAAGTTGCCTTCTACACGGTATATTTTCACAGATGCAGAGGGGGTGGCAATGCCGGAAGCAACTCCTTATGTTGCTATGCCTGTCAATGTAGCTTTCTATCTTGATAATGTAGAGGAAGGAACAAAGATCTCTCCTTATTATGACGCGAAGAAAGATGAATATCGTTTACTAAGAAAGCCGTCTTCGGAAAATCAGATAATTGGTCATTACAATGATAAACAATGTACGTTTGATACGGCTGAAAAGATGAAAGAAGGGAGGTACAAACGTTTTGTTGTCGATGGCGGTTATAAAGAGGTGACCCACCATCTACAGGTAGGCGATTATTATTATGCAGATGGCAGTGTGGTAAGTGGCAATGAAGCAGAACCTGCAAAGGAAAATTGCATTGGAATCGTATGCTGGGTCGGAAATCCGATGCCTTCTGTATTGTATAAAGATGTAGCGGGAACTCCCTACACTGCCAATAATGACGCATTGCTCCGTTCACATCCCAATTGTGTTCATGGATTAGTAATGAGTCTTTATACAGAAACCGGTAAATTCTCTCCTGCTCTTACTCAAAGTATACACGACTGGTTTATGACCACTTCATTTACTTCTTCCTATGTCTCTGTCACTGGATATTATGATGTAAATGAAAATAATAAAAACAAACCTCTTCGCTTTTTGGGATATAATAATTCGGAAGTATTGGATTTGTATTATGATACTTTCAAAACTGATTTTGAATGTTTCCGATATCAGGATGATTGTGAAAGCAGTTTTCCGGCTCCGTCTATTACTACCGGTTGGTATGTGCCCTCCAGTGGGGAACTTGTAGCTTTGCAGGATAAAGATAATTCTTTAGAGAGTAAGGTGAACTCTAAGTTGATAAAAGTATCAGATAAAACAATGGATATGTCTGCTACCTATTGGAGCAGTACGGAACGAAATAATAAGAATATGTACATTGTTACTTATTCTAAAACTGCTGGTTCGGCAGGAACTGGCGGTGTCAAGACCAATACTTACACTTATCGTTTCTTCCTGGGATTCTAATTTAAAGATATTCGTATGATGATGAAGAGAATACTGTTTCTTATTAGTCTTTTGTCGGTAACCAGTTGCCTTTTAGTACGCGCTCAGGTCTATAAATTCGACTTTACTCCCGATAAAAAGGTAGAAGAGGGATATATTAAAGTGACACCCGAAACTTTGTTCAATAACGAACAGGGTTTCGGATATGATTTGCAACCGGCGTGGGATGGAAAAAGCAATCAGCCTTTCTTTTTCTCTGTCAATGTTCCTGATGGCAATTATAAAGTAACCGTTACTCTTGGCAGTAAGGATTCAGCCGGAAATACTACGGTACGTGCCGAGTCCCGCCGACTGTTTATTGAAAATCTTCCGACTAAAAAAGGAGAAATGATTACCGAATCTTTTACCGTCAACAAACGGAACATGAAAATCAGCGAAAGAGAGAAAGTTAAAATCAAGGCACGTGAAAAAAACAAACTGAACTGGGATGAAAAACTGACTCTTGAATTTAATGGTGATGCTCCTCGTATGACTTCTCTGGTCATTGAGCGTGTAGATAAAGTGACCACTATCTTTCTTTGCGGTAACTCCACCGTAGTGGATTATGACAACGAACCTTGGGCTGCCTGGGGACAAATGTTTCCGCGTTGGTTCACCGATCAGGTGGCTATTGCCAATTATGCTGAATCCGGAGAATCTGCCAATACCTTTATCGGTGCCGGACGTTTGAAGAAAGCATTGACACAGATGAAGAAAGGGGATTATCTTTTTATGGAGTTCGGTCATAACGATCAGAAGCAGAAGGGTCCAGGTAAAGGAGCTTTCTATTCTTTCATGTATAATTTGAAGATTTATATTGATGAAGCACGTTCCAGAGGTGCGCAGCCTGTATTGATAACTCCTACCCAGCGTCGTCGTTTTGATAAGAATGGTAAAATTGTAAATACTCACCTTGATTATCCTGATGCGATTCGTTGGTTGGCAGCCAGAGAAAATGTACCTTTGATTGACTTGAACGAAATAAGCCGTACGCTTTATGAGGCAATGGGTGTAGACGGTTCTGAACATGCGTTCGTGCATTACCCTGCTAATACATACCCGGGACAAACTAAGGAGCTGAAAGATAATTCCCACTCCAACACTTTCGGTGCTTATGAGTTGGCGAAATGTATTATTGAAGGAATGAAGAAAGCCGATTTGCAGGTAGTGAAGTTTTTGAGGAAAGATTATAATGGATTCAATCCGAAGCATCCTGATAATTTTGAAGATTTTAAATGGAGTCTTTGTCCGTTTACAGAAATAGAAAAACCGGATGGTAATTGATAAAAGGAGTCTGACTTTTGAATCTGACAAATAACGTAGATTAAAAACATAAAATAGAGGAGAGATTATGAAAAAAGTAATGGTATCAATGGCGTTGGTAGTACTAGCATTAGGAAGCCAGGCACAAGTTTTAAAGAATGACCTGTTGAAAGGTTATAAGGAAGGTGATCGTTTGGAGAAAGCAGTTTATGATGACAAACGGGCTCCTATTAACGTAGATACCTGGTGTGGCGCATTTACTGCGACGTCGGTTGAAGGAGTTGTAAGCCCTACTGTTGGAAAGGCTTTGACTTATGCCGGATATAATGAGACGGGACCATCTATCAATTTTGGTTTTCCGCAAGGTGTGAAAGGTTCCCGTGTTAGCGTATATTCTTTGGTAGAATCAGGAAAAGTTTACTCAAAAGGAACTTATTATTTGGCTTGTCTGGTGAACTTTGCTAAAGTCGGCTCAAGTAATTTGGCAGATATTCTGGCTGCGAGTGCCAGTTATGTTGGCGGAGGAAATCGTGGTCAAGTATATGTCAGACGTGAAGGAAATGATAAAATCAAATTTGCTGTTGGTTTGATGAAAGAACGTAATGAGGCTCCTATGGTATATGATTATAATACAACGCATCTGTTGGTATTGAAAGTCGATTATGACAAAAATGAAGTATCTTTGTTCGTTGACCCTGAATTAAGTCAGAATGAGCCGAAAGCTGATGCTGTAGTAGCTGGCGAAGAAGGTGCTTTGAAAGCTGGTCTGAAAGCAATTTCGTTTAGAAATCGCAGTGGCTTTAAAGGAAATATCGGAAATTTCCGCTTTGCTAAAGATTGGGCAGGTAGTATAGGTAAATAATAGAATCTATTAATCTGTTAACTTAAAGAGGGGGGAGGTGCATTGTAGGCAACTCCCCCCCTCTTTAAGTTGTGGCAGTCTTTATTTTTCCATATAATATATTCTAAAATTACTGCTTGTCTTGTAATTCATCTATGTTCTCTACATGTGTCCGTAATGCAGGGCGGATATTATTGCCCAATTCCTGCCGGACAAGTGCTGTAACTTCGTTATATATAGACAAATAAGGTTCTACAACCTCAGTCTCAACCATGTCTCTGTCTGTCCATAGTTGTTGGTTCATTCTAATCCAGCCCTTTTTCATGCAGCCACTTGGAGATATGCGCAGCCACTTCCATGTTGTTCAAATCAGACATAATGAAATGTGTATTGCCATGCAAACCAATTTCGGGCAAGTGGATAACTGTCACATCACCACCCATCTCATTGACTATTTTCGCCCACATGCGCATCAAGTACAGACGACGGGTCCATTCGTAGAGTTCGGGATACTCATCCGTTTCGGGTAGGTTGTCGCCATAATATATGATAATAGGGATGCGCGTAAACTCTTTGAAGATGTCCGCAGGTACTTCCACACCTTCCGTATTCTGCTTAGAATGCGTCTCTATCTTCCCCTCTTCTGGTAACATTCCTTCAGGAAAAGGAACATTCCCTCCAGGCTCTAAAGCAATAATGGCCTTGATATTCCGTGTTTTCGGCACAGTCTGCCATGCCACGGCGCCACCTTGTGAATGTACCATGAATATAGCTTTGCCTATTTTGTCGAATAGTGCGGCATATGCATCGGCATATACGTCAAGGTTTTTGCTGCCAATGTTCGGGGTCATCTGACGAAAGAACTGGTTTAGTGTTTCTTCATCTTGCTTGAACTGTACGCCTTTGAAATAATCCGGCCAAATACCTATACGGAAGCGATTGAACCATTCTTCCTCATCGAACCGGGGCGCAATGGTGGCAGTGTCAGTGCTCCGCCCGGCATTGCCACGACGAGGTTGGTCCGCAAGATAGGTCGAGAAACCCTTCCGAAGAAATATGTTCTGAAAGCCCTCTCGTCCGTCGGGAGTTGTTTCCCATGTCTTCGAAAACTGGCCTACTCCATGAGCGAATACCAGCGGATAACGCCTTGCATCAACTGGCTTCTGATAGAACACGTAGGCATGGTCTCCGTGGTACTGTCGCCCTGCGGAATCCGTGAGCACCGTTCCGCCCACGGAAAAGCTTCCCTGTCCGGCTATTTGCAGTGTATTACCGCCATTGTGGCAAGATACCAAAGCAACCAACATACTTATAACAATAGCTGTTTTCATATTCTTTTACTTCTGTATTTTCGATTCTTGCAATGCATCGTAACGGCTGCCGACCACCGGGATAGCCGCCACGGCCGCTTCCAACTCTTGCATCTCTTCAGGCGTGAAGCGAATATCCGCTGCCCGCAGGTTCTCTTCGAGGTGCGACAGTTTGGTGGTGCCGGGAATGGGGACGATGAACGGCCGCTTGTTTATCAGCCAGGCCAATGCCACTTGTGCGGGCGTGATGCCGCGCGTCCGTCCGAAAGCGTTGAGTACCTCCACGATGCGATAGTTGGCACGGATGGTGTCGGGCTGGAAGCGGGGCAGCGTCTGGCGGTTGTCATTCTTCGGGTCGAACTGTGTGTACTCGTTTATCATGCCGCCGAGGAAACCGCGGTTGAGCGGACTGTATGGCACGAAGCCTATGCCCAGTTCTTCGCAGAGGGCGAGCACTCCGTTTTCTTCCACCGAATGGTGCATGAAGTGGTATTCACTCTGGATGACTGTGACGGGGCAAACCTTGTGGGCGCTGCGGATGGTATTTACGTTTACCTCACACATCCCCCAGTGCAGGATTTTCCCTTCCTTTATCAGTTCGCCACATGTTTCGGCAACGACTTCGATGGGCGTGTTCGGGTCGATACGATGTTGGTAGAAGATGCCTAGCGTTTCCACGCCCAGATTGCGAAGCGAGTTCTCGCATACCTGCCGGATGTTCTGCGGTGTACTGTTTTCCTCAGTCCTCACCTGCACACCATTTACGAACTTATGTCCGAATTTGGAAGATACGAATACCCGGTCGGTATATCCCTTCAGTGCTTCGCCCACTAACTTTTCATTGACATGATAGCCATAGCTTTCGGCCGTGTCGAAGAGGGTGACGCCGCGTTCTACTGCTTCGTGTATCAGAGCGATTTCCTGCTTGCGGTCGGGATGCCAGCTACGGTTATGGTTCAATCCCATGCATCCAAAGCCCATTACCGATACTTGGAATGCAGCTTTGCCACTGCCTAATGTACGGGTATCATGAAGGGCGGCCAAACTTGGCATACCTGTATTTAGACTTTTCTGTCTATCTGAAATAACCTTTTCTGCTGCGTTTACCTTTTCAAGTGCGGGTACAATACACAATGCTGCTCCTGCCAATGCTGTCCGCTTCAGAAAACCACGACGATCCATGCCGTTCTCCTGAATTTGTTCCTTTTTCATATTTTTAATTATTTGATTGTATTTATAGTACGAAAATACAGGCGGAACCTCTACTCCACTGTATTTCACAGATTAAATGGCCTTTTGTTTTTCGGATTATTATTTCAAATGCTCTTCGAAAAACTCAGTCAGCTTGTCAAATGGTATCTTATCCATTTGATCATACAAGTCCACGTGATTAGCACCAGGCACAATGTACAGTTCTTTCGGTTCATTCGCCTGCTTGTAGGCATACTCACTAAAATAGCGCGAATGTGCATTTTCGCCGGTAATGAACAGTACGGGGCGTGGCGAAATCTCCTTGATTTGTGCAAAAGGATAAAAGTTGGTCAGTGCAGCCAGGCTTGTATAGCGCGTGCCTTGGTAACGGGGATGTTGTCCGCGCTGCGGATTGCGGTAGTAGTCAAAAAACTCCTTCTGCACGGCACTTGCGTTCTCGGGTAATTGTTCAGGCGTGCCAAAACGAATACGCGGCTCTGCTCCTTCCGCCTCTTTCCAACGTTGCTGCGCCACTTCGGCAAACATCGACTTGCGCTGCTCGTCGGTCAGGGCATTGCCCAATCCGTTGCGAGTGGCACGCCCCATGTCGTACATACTCACCGTGGCCAATGCATGGATGCGCGGGTCGAGCGAAGCGGCGCAGACTGCAAAACCACCACTGCCGCAAATGCCAATGACACCGATGCGGTTACGGTCAACATACGCTTGCAGACCGAGCCAGTCCACCGACGCACTGAAATCCTCTACCAATGCATCGGGCGACACCGTGTGGCGAGGCTCGCCGCCGCTCTCTCCCTGATAGGAGGCATCGAAGGCCAGAGTCACAAAGCCACGCTTTGCCATTTCCTGCGCGTACAATCCGCTGCATTGCTCCTTTACTGCTCCAAATGGATGGCCCACGATGAGGG
Source organism: Bacteroides sp. D2 (assembly GCF_025147085.1). Lineage (NCBI taxonomy): Bacteria > Pseudomonadati > Bacteroidota > Bacteroidia > Bacteroidales > Bacteroidaceae > Bacteroides > Bacteroides sp. D2. The sequence continues at coordinate 3,171,698 of NZ_CP102261.1, forward strand.
CGGCATATTTCCGCGTCTCATCCATATCGGCAGGCAGATAGACTTCCGCACAAAGGGTGATGTCGTACCTGTTCTTATAAAAAAACTTGCGGACGGTTATCGCCGGATCTGCCTTGAAAGTCTTGGGCGGTTCCTGCTCTTCGATCAGCACCATGTCGTTGCGGCAGCGGGCCGCCATCGTTAACACTTCATTTATCTGAGCATCTGTCACCCCGTTATACTTGGCATGGGCGATGTGGATGCGCAGTTCGTTATCCAATTTGTCCATGACAGAGACAGCGGCGACAGTCACCAGTTCGCGCGTCTTCCAATCAAGGTTATCGCGGCCGAAGATGTCGCCGAAGAGATGGCTTTTTAGCATCTCGTCCAAGGCCGGCACGTAGCTGAGTACTTCTCCCTGCGCCGGGCGACCGAACAGTTTCAGTCGGTTCTCTCCCCCGAACGTCGCGCGGTCGGTCGCTGTGATGGGCGTAGGTTCCAGTCCGAGGTTGTCCTTGATTCCTTTGGCGGTGCGTTCCTTCATCAAGTTCGTCAGCGTCGCCAGCGCATTCATGCTCCGAGGGAAGCCGCAATAGGCATAAAGTTGCAGCATCACCTCTTTCTCCTCGTTCACCGTCAGCCCGGCATTCAGTCCTTCGTCAAGAGCTGTTTTCAGACAGCCGGTATTCCCTTGTGCGGTGTACATGCTGATAGCCACGATGTAACGTTCTTTCAAACTCAACATTCCTTTCTCGTTTTGTGCCCACACGGTACTCGTGGAGAGCGTCAGGCAGGCGATGGTTAAAAATAACTGTTTCATATTCGTTTCATTATTACAAAATTTTCTTGTTGCAAAGGTACAGGGTATCAATATGTTTACTTGTATCTATTCCACTGATTAAATGACCATTTTCATCGGTGTCGATAAGGAGGATTTTCTGTCAGTGATATTGGTAATAAAATCTGTGGTTCGGGTCATGCTCTTTTCCTGAAAATCGGCTATTTTTGCATCAGTTTCAAATGAATATTCGTATTTTTGCAAGAAAAGGAAAGAAGATGGGAATAACAAGAATAGACACGGTGCAGCAATATTGCGACCTGTTCGGTATCGAAGCGCTACACCCGTTGATAAGTGTGGTAAACTGTTACGAGATGCAGCCGATAAGGCACTCGAAAAGATTGTATAACGTATATGCCGTCTTATTGAAGGATACCGATTGCGGCACGATGAACTACGGTCGCAGTTTGTACGACTACGAGAAAGGGACGGTGCTTTTCGCCTCTCCCGGTCAGGTGATGGGAGCGGACGACGACGGACAGTTGCACCAACCTGCCGGATGGGCGTTAGTATTTCATCCCGAACTGTTGCGTGGCACATCTGTCGCACGGATGATGAAGGACTACACCTATTTCTCGTACAATGCCAGCGAAGCCCTGCACCTGTCGGAACACGAGCGGAAGACCTTCATCGACTGTATCGAACGGCTTCAGGAGGAATTGAAGTATCCGGTAGACAAGCACAGCCGTTCGCTCATCATTGACAACGTGAAGCTGCTGCTCGACCAGTGCATCCGCTTCTACGACCGCCAGTTCATCACCCGCGAGCCCATGAACAGCGACTTGCTGGCACGGTTCGAAGCCTTGCTCGACGCTTATTACAATTCTAAAGAACCGGCAATGAGCGGTATTCCTACCGTACAGTATTGTGCCGACAAGCTCTGTCTCTCTACGAATTATTTCAGTGATTTAGTCAAGAAAGAGACAGGAATATCTGCTATCAAGCATATCCGGCAAAAGATCATGGATATTGCCAAAGAGCGCATATTCAATACGGACAAAAGCATCAGCCAAATTTCTGATGAAATGGGGTTCCAGTATCCGCAACACTTCACCCGTTGGTTCAAGAAGATAGAGGGATGCACCCCCAATGAATATCGCAATAGTATTAAGACACAAGCTATAAATTAAGTTATGGTAAAAAGCTGATGACTTGTCATGCGTTCCGTGAGCGATTGACAAGCAATACTCCGGATATGGCCACTAAACTCTTTTTGGCTCATTTTCAATTACATGTTAAGTGCAAAAATAATAGAAAAGAACAAAGATAAAACTTGAAAATCTGCAAAATATCGTATGAGAGTAGAAGCAAGATATTAAACTTTAAGGTAATGTGCAAATACGATTACACATTAGCGTTAAAATTCAGGTTATGAGCAAAGATACTTGATGACAGGCAAATAAACAACATTGCCGGAACCTTTTTTGTATATACAAGTGAAAGTCCTCCAGGCTGCCGCCGGAGGACTTTCACTACTAACCTTCAAACAAACTTATAAATAGTATAATGTCGCTTAATTATATCCTTTGTTCTGTTCGTACAATCCTTCTTTTACTTTCATTTGTGAATCCGGTATCGGGTAGATGTATGAGTCTTTGGTGACCAGTTTGTATAATTCATACGTTTCCGGCTTGGTGATTACTCCGTTAGCATCGGAACCATTGCGCTTGAACATATCCTGCAATACACTTACATATCGGTTCTGACGTACCAAATCATGCCAGCGTATTCCTTCAGATGCCAGTTCACGGCGGCGTTCAATATCTACAGAGTCAGCGAAATTCTCGATGGTAATATCATCGTCCAAGGCATCCAGTCCGGCGCGTGTACGAATTTTATTCACCATTTCTTTTCCTTTTCCGGTGGGCCCTGCAATTTCAGCATACATCAACATCACATCTTCCAGACGGATTAGCGGATAATTGATGGGGAAATAGGTGCGGTCGGCAATTTGGTCATCAATGTCTTCGTATCCTAAAAGCTTGCGTTTCATTTTGTGCTCAAAGAATTTGAGGAAGAAGTCTCCTCCTGTATAAGGGGTTCCATCTTCGTCGACGAATTCATTCGTATTAATGGTTCCTACACAACGTTTGTCAATGAAAACACCTGTTTCGTCGGTCTGCTTCAAAATATCGTCCAACTGATTCTCACACCATATTCTGTTGCCGGACATTTGTATCTTCGTATAAGAATCGTTGACAGATGGCACAGAGTTGAATACCATTGGATTACCGTAGTTCTTGGCTGCAATATACTGTATCTCGAAAATATGATATTTGTTATCATTATCACTGATCCATATTTTAATCCATTCGTCGGCTGTGCTCGCCCAATATTTATTGTTGGCGAAAGAATAATCGATTACTTCGCTGAATAGTTCCTCGGCCAATGCCTTTTTAGATGCATCCTGTACGGGATATCCTGCCATTGTCAGATAAACGCGTCCTAATAAAGATTTTGCAGCCACTTGGGTAGCACGTCCGGCTGAAGCGCTGTTTCCCATATAATTCAGCGGAGTGTCTACCAGTTTCTTTACTGCATCTTCCAAATCCGGAACGATTGCTGTCTCATATACCTCCACCGGTTCAGACTGCTTGATAGTCATCGCTTCATTCACCGATACCGGTTGCAACACGATAGGAATACGTCCGAAATAGCGTACTAAATCAAAATAAGCCAATGCTCTAAGGAATTTAGCCTCGCCGATGAACTGGTTTTTGATAGCTTCCGAAGAGAAAGTAACCCCGTCGGTTTTGCTAAGAAACATATTGGCACGAGCTATAATCTCGTACAGATTATTCCAGGCTCCGGAAAGGGTACTGATGGTAGAAATGTTGGGGTTGAAAGTTCCTATATCGATATAGTCACGTTGCTTATCCGTCGTTTTATCCACCCATGCATTGTCTGAACGAACTTCCGACATAAGCCAGGAATAGTCTGAAATAGGAAGCAGACCATTATAGATACCGATAATGGCTTGTTCCATTTCACTGGGAGTTGAATAGAAATAGTCTGTGGTACGCGTGTCGTTAGGCTCTACTTCCAGCCAACTTTCACAAGAGGACAATGCCAATGTCAGTGCTAATCCTCCACTTATAAGATATTTATATAGTTTCATAGTTTCTTCCTTTTTTTATTTAGAATGTAACATTCACTCCTAACGTAATGACTCTGGCTTGCGGATATGAACCGTAGTCATAGTCTCCCGTTGAACCGCCATTGTTAGCTTCAGGTGAGAAGCCACCTTCGTATTTATCCCACATCAGAAGATTTTCCCCTGTCAGATAAACACGGGCATTCTGTATGAACTTCTTTTTGAATGGAATACGGTAGCCTAATGTTACGTTTTTGAGTTTTATGAAATCCGTACTGTATAACCATCGGCTGTCATAGAATTGTCCCGTATTGGCGTTGTCGATACCCGGAGTTTTTCCGTCACCCGGTTCTGCTTCCGATTTCCACATGTTTTTCCAATGAGACAACACATTACCGTTGGCTCCCATACCCGGACGGTCCATAGCACGTCCCAGAACGCTGTAAATCTGGCCACCTGTCTGTGCAGTAATCAGGAAAGATAAGTCGAAGTTCTTATACTTGAAAGTATTTGTTATACCGAAAGTATAATCCGGATCAGGTTTGCCCATCAATGTGCGGTCACTGTCATTGATAACTCCATCGCCATTTGCGTCCCGATAGCGCACGTCGCCTACTTTGCTGTTCTGCATCACAGGATATTTTTGTAAGTCTGCCTGTGTCTGATAGACTCCGACTGCATCGTACATATAGAAAGATCTCAATGGCTGGTTCACCATAAACACCTGTGTAGTGCTGTCGTATCCTGTAAATACAGTACTGTTGTCATCTCCTAGGCTAAGTACTTTATTCTGATTGTAAGAAACGTTCAGAGAAGTGCTCCATTTCAATCTGCCTGTCAGATTCTGGGTCGTGACTTCCAGTTCGAAACCTTTGTTGCGGATAGAACCAATATTTCCCCACGCTTTGGTGAAGCCGAGCAATGCGGGAACAGTTACTTGATATAGCAGATCTTTGGTTGTTTTCACATAATAGTCGGCAGAAATGAAGATACGGTTGTTGAACAATCCCATATCAAAGGCAACATTCCAGCTTTCAGTCTTTTCCCAGCCGAGGTCGGGATTGGCGAGCGATGTCGGTGCAAAACCGTTGATGATACTGCCGGATGAATAATTGGCGCTGCTTAGTTTGGCAAGGGCTGTATTTGTCGGAATGGAGTTGTTACCATTTGCGCCCCAGCTGGCACGCAGTTTTAATGAATTCATGACGAAGTCTTTCGGCCAGAATTTTTCGTTTGAGATACGATAAGCACCGGAAACAGCCGGGAAGATACCCCAACGGTTCGCTTTCCCGAAACGGGAAGAACCGTCACGACGGATACTTGCCGTCAGCAGGTAGCGATCGTCATATTCGTATTGTAAACGTCCGAAGTAAGACATCAGGCGGGATGGGGTTGATAAGGACGCTGTAGCAGCAGTGAGTACGACGTCGGCCATATCGATTACTTCCAAAGAGTTGTCCGGAAATTGAGTGGCTGATAATCTCATGGAAGAACCACCGGAACTTTCCATAGAATAACCGGCCATGGCACCGATAGTATGTCTGCCGAATGTCTTGTCGTAATGCAATACTCCCTGGAGGAGGAATTTGTTGCTACGTGATTCGGTACGACTTGCTGTTGTTCTGTAGCCTTCTACATCTGTCCGGTACTTGGTGATAGTGCTCGGCACAAACGAGCGGCTTTGGCTGCTGCTAAAGTTATATGAACCGGTCACTTCCGCTTTGATTCCATTCCATATATCAGCTTTGACATAGGCGGAGGAGCTTAATTGCACTTTTTCTCCTTTATTTTGCACGTGTTCCATATAGGCAACAGGGCTGATTTTGCTGGAACTGGTCCAGCGATAGTAACCGTAAGCTCCTGCGCCGGTATAGATACCATCTTCAGGTTCTGCAACCGGGGCCATGGTAAGTACGTTCGTTGCCTGACGGTCTTTACCATCTACACGTCCTCCTTCATTCCAACTGGCAGATGGTGCCAGATTAACTCCGACAGTAATCCGGTTGAGCACTTTCGATTCTACATTGGCACGGAAATTCAGGCGCTTATAATTACTTTCGATAGCGATACCCTCCTGATCTGTGTATCCCATTGATACACGATATTTGGTGTTACCACGACCGCTTGAAAGAGAGAGTTGATAATTCTGTATCGGAGCCAGGCGGAAGAATTCGTCCTGCCAGTCTATCAATTTCAGATTGCCGTAGCCGGGTTCTGTCCAACGGGGATCATTCAGGAAATAATAACTTTCCTTTCCACCTATCATTGCCAGACGGGTAGCGTAATCATCTTCAATCGTTGCTCCTTTGCTTCCGTATTGAGATATATATCTGTTGTTATTATATGCGGTACGGAATTCAATCCATTCCTCCGGTGACAGTACGTCTACTTTTCTTTCCAATGACTGAATACCGAAAGATGCCTGGAACTGTACTCGCACTTTCTCATCTGTACCGGCTTGTTTGGTGGTAATCAAAACGACACCATTGGCACCGCGGGAACCATAGATGGCTGATGAGGAAGCATCCTTCAATACCTCAATAGATTGTATGTCTCCGGGGTTGAGGCTGCCGAGATCATCGACAGGAATACCGTCCACTACATATAAAGGAGTAGCATCTGCATTAATAGAAGCAGCTCCACGTACACGGATTTGTAATTCGGAACCCGGTTCGCCGGTGGTACTGCGAACTTCCACACCTGCCAGTTGTCCTTGCAGGGAAGAAGCGATATTGGTTGATGCCCGGTCTTCCAGTTTTTCGGCATTTACTTTGGCGATAGCTCCGGTCACATTACCTTTCTTGGCACTGCCGTAACCGATTGCTACAACTTCATCCAGTGCGATAGCAGATTCCGACAGTTTGATTTGGAGTATTTTATCGGTGATGGTTACTGTTTGAGTGTTATATCCGATAAAGGACACTTCCAGCAGTTTGGCACTTTTGGGAGCGGAGAGTACGAATTTACCGTCTAAATCAGTAATCGTTCCTTTGGCGGTTCCTTTCACAGTGACGTTTGCACCGATAATCGGTTCATCTTTCTCATCTACGACTACACCTGTCACCGTTCGGTTTTGTGCGAATGACAGGGTAGATTGTACTACGAACAGAGTCATTAAAAGGAGATATTGAAGCCTCCTCCCCAGACTGCCATTTCCATGCAAAATGTTTTTCATGTTAATATATCTAAGTGATTAAATTAGTAAATAATAGAAGATGCAGACATGCTTTTCCGTTTGTCTGACTTCCTCTGCAAAGGAAGTGTATTAGGAGAAATTACGCTCAAGTATTCGTACGGAAAAGATGTAATTTCATACTAATTGCTAAAAAACACAATTGGCATTTGTACGCCACCCCCTTATGAATGTACAAATATAGCCTTTTCAACGGATTGCTTTTATCTGTTCGTACATCTGTTTGCCTAAATATTCGGCAGAATTTTGGTTGAAATGCAAACGGTCGCCCATCAATTCCGCATCCGACATGTCTATCAAATAAGCGTTCTTGTCTTCTTTGGCAAAACGTTTCATGGCGGCTTCCACTTCGCTTCCATACTGTTTGTTCTTCTTGGCTACCGTACCGAAAATAAAAGGTAGATTAGAGTAATCCTTTCCTGTTTTTTCGCTTAGATGGTTGCGTACATAAGTGACTACTGCTTTCAGGTTTTCATAATATTTATCTCCATGCGCATGGTCACTTTCTCCCTGATGCCATAGGAACGCATCAATCTGATAACCGTTTTTCAACTTGGATAATGTATTGTCAATGCAGCCGTCTATGTCATTGATGAAAGACAGAAGCAAAGAACGCCCCTTCTCGCTGGTTGCCGTATTGTTTGCCAGCCATTCGGGATTCGCCGACCAGTGAATTGATTTGTCCGAAGCGTTGGAAGGCTCGATAGAAGTACCGCCGATTGCCCATTTGATAACATAGAAAGGCTCTTGCCATAATTGTTCCAACCAATAGTAGGTAATAGCGTCATATCCCCAGGTATTGGGTTTGGCTCTTCTTTTACTCTTAGGCCAGAAGGGGCGGAATTTCCCGTCTGTACGGTTTTGGGCAATTCTGCAATACTTGTAAGCTCCTGTCGTAAAAGCCGTGTCCGTTGCCATTGTTTTGATGTAATCCGGCAAACGGTCGTTGGGTACGCGTCCATCGGTATTCGATTGTCCGGCGGTGATAATCACATGGGCAGGTTCGTTGTTGCCCGCCATGCAGTTGTAGCTGAATGCAAGTATGAAAAGGATCAGTAAATTCTTCATGATAGAAATATGCTTTATGATTTTTAAACTATGGAGGTAATAAAAAGTCCTCCTCACGTTTATTATCGCTCGGGAGGACTTCTTATCAAACTAACAATCGTGTGAGAAATCTAATACCTGTTGAAAATTATTTATTTGATTGTTTCGAGAAACTCTACCTCGATGATTCTCAACTGGTTCCTGCTACTGCTTTTTTCCAGTTCCATTTTATTGGCAGCCTTAGCCTCTACTTCGATAATCTGCCCGAAAGCATCTTTGTCACTGGTGTTTCCTTTCAAGCGAATAGTTATCGTGTTGGCACGTACCGGCTTTTCTACATCGAGATGGATATATCCCAGGCTTTTATCCGTGTTTCCACTCCAAATCAAGGTGTTGCCGGCATATACTTCCAGCGGGTAACTTCGTGAACGCCATCCTTGCAGTTTGATGCATATATCGTCTATTTCAGCATCTCTTTCTAATGTATAGGTAATCCATGCAGTACTTAGTTTACCGTCATTTTTCCATTCGGTCAGTTCGATATCATCGTAGCTTTTTTCTGCGTCATTGTTGTTGCAACCGGCTTTTGCCGAAACGATTCGTACTCCCTTTTTACTGTCTTTGTAAGAAGGGGTAGAAGGTGTTTCTCCTCTATCCAGTCTGCCTTTCAAAGTGGCCTGCGGAAGATAGGTACTCAAACCTTCAATCACTTTTACAGGCACCGTTTCTAATGCGAGAGTGGCAGTCGGAAGTCCTTTTGCTTGTGCCGTCAGAGTTACTTTCCCGGCGGTAGTCGTACTGCGGATCAGTGCACGGTTGATACCACATTCTACCGGAAGGTTGGTATCAAGGATATGATTGTTTTCACCTTGGGCAATACCTCCGCGCCATTCCGCCTGACCCTTGAGTGTGAACTGAATAGTACGGTTGTCCAACGGGCAACGTTGTCCGTCTTTATCTACCACTTCCACCTGTATCAATGCCATATCCGCACCGTCTGCATGGAAGCCTTCGGGGTTTTGGATAGCGGTAAGTTTCAGACTGGCAGGTTCACCGGCTGTATTTACAGCATAACGGCTGATTTCTTTCCCTGCTTTATTGTAGCTGACAGCTTCCAGTTTGCCCGGTTTGAAGACTACGTTGTCGAAAATAAAGAGAAAATTGTATTGGCGTTTGCCTTTACCCAGGGAGTTACCATTCAGGAAAAGCTCAACCTCTTCTCCGGTAGACACTACCTGCACAGGTTTTACCGTATTTTCCGGATAGTTCCAGTGTCCGATGATGTAGGTTTGGTCTTTTTCCGTATCTACCCATCCGTCCCACATTACCTGATGTGCATAGAAAGCATCTTTTTCGATACGCATTGCGTCCGTCACTCCACTTCTTCGGTAGTTTTCCGCACCCCGGTAATGGGTATTGGTGTCGGAGAAGATAATTTTAGTACCCCCGGAGCTGACTCTGTTACCCGTTCCGGGACGCTCACGCCAATAATCATACCAGCGTGCTATCATGGTGATGGCAAGTTCATCCTGGTTGCGGTTATAGTCAGTGGCCGGTTGTCCTTTATAAAGTGGTCCGTCACCTTCTTTATGGAAAGGATAACTGTATTCATCCCAGTACTTTCTTAAACCTTCGTCGCGGCAATATTCGGTCGCCCACATCGGATGATGTTCGCTTCTGTTGATATACAGCATTTCGCCGCCGTATTCCGCTTCGCGGATATCCAACATTTCACGTGATCCGATGGCACGTCCGCCGAACGGGTCGTATTTGTCGCGGACTGCTTTCATCTCTATCATGTGTTCGCGGCTGATGGCTTTGTTACCACATTCGTAGAACAAAATACTCGGGTTATTGCGGTTGTAGATAATTGCGTCGCGCATCAATTCCACCCGTTGTTCCCATTGGCGTCCTTCACGGTCTTTTTCAGCATCTCCGGCAGGCATTGCCTGTATCAGGCCTACACGGTCGCAGGATTCTACATCCTGTTTCCACGGAGTAACATGCATCCAGCGAACCAGGTTCGCGTTTCCTTTCACCATCAGACCATTAGAAAAGTCGCTCAACCAGGCAGGTACGGACAGACCTGCTGCCGGCCATTCGTTGCTGGTACGCTGCGCGTATCCTTTCATCTGGATAACACGGTCGTTCAACCATATCTTTCCTTCTGCGAAGCGGGTCTTGCGGAAGCCGGTGCGGGTACTTACTTCGTCGAATACCTGATTGTTTTCATCTTTCAAAGCGGTTTTTACCGTATACAAGTAACCATATCCCCAACTCCAGAAATGAAGATTATGGAGGATGGCAGATGCTTTTACCGTCTTAGTCTCTCCGGCTTTCAAAGTCACTTTATCACTCTGGAAAGTTTTCATTAGTTTTCCGTCGGCATCAAGTACAGTCACCTGATAGCTGAATTGCCGGGTAGCCTTACTGTCGTTTCTGACCTCCGATTCGGCATGAATCGTAGCTTTGCGTCCTTTGATGTCGAAGTCTTGGGCATAGACATATACGCCTGTTGTTTTCAGGTTGCTGTATAAGGGAAGAGTCTGATATACATTATCGGTAACGTACAGGAAGACGTTTTTAGGAATACCGCCATAGTTGGCATTGAAATTGCGGTCGTTCCACTGGAACTTGGAGTTAGTTCCTTCTTCTCTGTACATCCAGTCGTTGTCGGTGCGAACGGCAATCACGTTCTCACCCTCTTTGATATGCGGAGTCAGGTCGAACCCTACCGCCATAACACCATTTTCGTGTCTGCCCAGATAATGTCCGTTGAGATAGAAGTCTCCGCGTTGGCGTACTCCTTCAAATTCGACGAATACTTTCTGATTACTTTTCAGTTCCGGGATCCGGAAATTCTTGCGATACCATACCACTGTATCTGTCAATTGTTCGATGGAAAGTTTGAATGCTTCATCTTCATTGAAGGCATGAGGCAAAGTCACTTGTTTCCATTTACTGTCGTCGAATTTTGCGTCTTTGGCTTTAGGAAAGTCTCCTATCCGCAGCTTCCATTCGCTGTTGAAATTGTATTTTTTGCGTTCGGATGCCTGTCCGTTGATGACAGACAGTGCAGTCAGCAGAAATACGAAAAGAAATAATTTGTGTTTCATGATAGTCTATTAAAATGTTCTGCTGCAAAGGAAGTACATTGAGAGAAAACATACATATACTACCGTACGGAAAGGATGTAATTTTTATCTCATGATGAAAAAAAAGCGACTGGTATTTGTACACACTTTCAGATAATAGTACACATTCCCCGTTGATAGGAGAATGAGATACTATTATCTGCGGTTAGCACATGTTCTTTTTAAACATCCGTTTTATTCCCTTCTTCTTTTTCTTCGGAAGTTTGTTCTGTGTTCTCTGCCGTATCATTGGAAGCCGGAGCTTTACCACCGTTCTTCTGATAAACAGAAGGGGCTATACCGAATTGATTCTTGAAGCATTTGCTGAAATAATAGGGATCGTTGATACCTACTTTGTAGGAAATCTCGGAAACAGTCAGGTCTTCGGTTAACAATAATTCCGCAGCTTTCTTCAAACGAATGACACGCAGGTATTCATTGGGAGAGTATCCGGTGACACCACGTACTTTCTTGTAGAATACGGTACGTCCCAATCCCATCAGGTTGGCATAGTCATCTACGGAAAATTCCGTTTCCACCATGTGCTCGTTCAGCATTTCATTCAGTTTTGCCAGGAATTTGCTGTCCTTGTTGTTCGTACAGATAGCCGCATGAACCATTCCCGGTTCGTTGGAGAATTTTTCACGCAGTTTGTCCCGCTGTTCGATCAGTTTGGAGATTCTGGCCAGTAATAAGGAGATGCTGAATGGTTTGGTGATATAAGCATCCGCGCCGGATTCGATACCTTCCAGATATTTTTCTTCCATATTGAGGGCGGTTAGCAGAATGATGGGAATGTGGCTGGTGGCAAATTCATTCTTTAATTTCTTGGTCACTTCGAATCCCGTCATACCCGGCATTAATACATCGCAGATAATTAGGTCTGCATCATAAGTTTGTGCACGTTCGAAGCCACTGATACCATCCGCTTCTGCCACTACTTCGAAGTAATGACCGATTTCTTCTTTCAGGAATTCGCGGACATCATTATCATCTTCAATGATTAATACTTTCCGCTTGTTCAACGGTACGGGAGGTGCTGCCTGTTCGTCCGTATTTTCGTCTGTGACAAACTCTTTATGGCGTTGTTTCTCTTCTTCAATCAATAACTGGTTAGGAACCAGGAAATCTTTTTCTTCATAAACACTGGCGTCCGTTGGTAGTTCGACGGTGAAGATGGAACCGCCGCCTTCATTCTCATTATAAGAAATCGTTCCTTTATGTATATTGACCAGACCGTATGTCAGATGAAGTCCGACGCCTACACTGCTGTGTGAGAAGCTGCTTTGCATAAAGCGTTTGAACAGTTCGGCACGTTTCTCTTTCGGGATGCCGAGTCCAGTGTCGATCACTTGTATGCAGAGCTGTTTCTTCTGTTCCTGTACGTCTACTTTGAATATAATCTTTCCGTTGGAAGGAGTATATTTAAAAGCGTTGGAGAGCAGGTTGTAGATCACTTTATCAAGATTCCCCTTATCCACAGGCATCTTGTAAGAGTTCTGTGAAGGCTCGAAACGGAAATCCATGTTTTTGGATTCGCTGACGTCCTTGAAACTAAGGAATATCTCATAGCAGAAAGCGACAACATCCGTTTCCTCCAGAGAGAGGGCGAGTTTGTTTTTCTGCATTTTCCGGAATTCCAGTAGTTGGTTGATAAGCCTCAACATTCGTTTCGTGCTCTTGTCCATGATCTTCAGGGAGTGTTGCATATCCTTGGAGTGGTTTCCCATGTTGACAATTCTTTCCAAAGCACCTTGAATCAGTGTCAACGGAGTGCGGAATTCATGAGAGATGTTGGTAAAGAATTCCAGTTTATACTCCGTCAACTGGTTTTCTACAGCGATACGGTTACGCAGCGCATTGAAATTTCTGATAATACGGAAACTGAAGTAACCCGCTATGGCTATCAGAATGGCATAGATCAGGTAAGCCCATCCGGTTTTCCAGAAAGGAGGAGCTATTACGATTTCCATCACATTTTCTTCTCCCCAGATACCGGCGGCGTTGCAGGCTTTCACATGTAGTTCATATTTGCCCGGAGGCAGATTCCGGTAAGTGGCAAAGTTCAGGCTGGAGGGCGAACTCCATTCCGTATCGTATGGAGGAAGACTGTAAGAGTATTTGGATACCCCGTCCAGATAGTTGAAGGTAGAGAAAGAGATCGTGAGTGAACTCTGATAATATTTCAGGTTCAGTTCGTTGATGTAAGGCATTGCTTCTTGTAAAGGCGAATCCTCCACTCCCGGAAGCATGTGCGCACCGTTGATTTGAAGTCCGGTGAAGATAACGGAGGCAGGCTTGTCCAACGTCTCTATCTTGTTGGCATCCAGTACTACCAAGCCATAGTTTGTTCCGAACAATAATTTGCCGTCATTGCTGACGCAAGCGGTGTTTTCACTATATACATTTCCTAAAGTGTAGGAAGAGAAAAAGTAATTTTCTATCTGTTTGGTAGCCGGGGTGAAACGGGAGATGCCATATTCGGTTGCAATCCACATTTTATGGTCCTTATCCTGGACAATGGATTGTACGACTGCATTGGATAATCCGTCTTTTATATCATAGCAATCGAAAGTCAGGTGTTGATAGCTGTCTCCCGGGTGGCAGACTGCGAATCCGGCCCCGGAAGTACCAATCCACATATTACCTTTATCATCGTTCATCAAACAACGGATCTCGTTGCTGGGGAATGTGCCGTTGGCATGATTGTAAATCACGTAATTCTTGGGTGATGCAATCAGTGAATCCGGATGGAAGATATAAATACCGTTGTTCGTGCCTACCCACATGCGTCCGTTCTTGTCCTCTTCGATGACACGGATGCGTTTTTCACCGTAGTTGTCTTGTAAGAAGTGTTTGAACTGGTAGCCGTCGGCAGTTTTAATTGCTAAATTTAATCCTCCACCGAAAGTGCCTAGCCACATACGTCCTTTTCTATCGCGATAAATGGAGTAAACCTGGTCGTTGGATAGAGAGTTAGCGTTTCTGGGGTCATTCTTATACCATTTGTTTGCGCCGATGCGAAGGCCGATCCCTCTCATTCCCAGCCATAAGTTGCCTTCCTGATCTTCGTTCATGCTGTAAACGTTATGGGTGAAGTCCTCTTGCCGGATCACTTTGGTCAGGGCAGAGTTGTATTCGTAAAGGCTACCCATGCGGTTGGCCATGTAGATATTGCCGTTTTGAGTCTGAAAGAGCATGCGGATGGTATTCGAGCGGTCGGAACTGTTTTCACCGCTGGGATGAATACGCTGTGTTCCTTTGTTCAGAATTTCCAAATGAGATAAACCCGAGAATTCGGAGCTTACCCAGATACCTCCGGAACGGTCTTCTATTACAAATTGAAGATAGTTGGAGTTGATGTGGCTGGATTGATTGACTTCGAATGTGAAGTGTTGCAGGTTACCCGTCGATAATTCATAAGCGTAAAGCCCGTTGCCGTAAGTCGATATCCAGAGAATGTCCCGTGAGTCGTGTACGATGCTGTAACGTTCCACATCGATGTAACCGATATGTTTGGAGGAAAGGAACTGGAAAGGTTTGATTTTGCCGGTGGTTATATCGACGTACCATAAATTGCCCGTATAGTTATGTACCCATACATTTTTCTTATTGTCCCTGGTGACAGCGCCATTTTTGATATTCAGTTCCGAGTAACGACTTAGTTTACCGGTCGGAATATCCAGTATGTAGCTGCCGTTGACGGTAAACAATACCCATTTATCCTGCAAGAGGAAGTTGCCTGTGACGTGGCCTGTATCATCAAAGCTTTCGGCTAACGACGCAACCTTTTCTAGCTTGTCCGTGGAATAGGTATGACGGTAGATTTCATTTTTATCGGTAATGATACAAGTGTATTTATCATAAGAAATGATGTGTTCCCAGTTCTGTTGTTGCGGGTCGAGGTTGTTCGTTTTACCATTCTGATACTTCAATAACCCTTTGTCCGTACCAATCCAGACTTCTCCTTTTGCACTTTCCAGAACGAATTGTACTTTATCGGAAGGCAGGTTGCCTGATTTCTCTTTATACGCTTGCGATGAAAATTTGCCGTCCTGATAAACGACTCTGCGGCAACCGTTTTGATTATGCCATAACCAAATAGAGTTGTCGGAAAGGATAATGAATTTGGAATAGTTTTCCTTGTATTCCCCATTTCCGGTGAAATCTACAAAACAGCCATGACGCAAATCATAGCAACTGATAAAAGAAGAAATTGTTGAAATCCACATGAAGCCGTTCGGGTCTTCTTCCATGCTTCGGATGCGGGAATCGGCTAATGAGAGCGGGTTATTTATATCCGGATAGATATTGACGAAAGAATTGCCGTCATAATAACTTAATCCGTTGAGAGTTCCCAGCCAGATAAATCCTTTACTGTCCTGCATCATATAGCGGGTCGAATTATTTGCTAATCCATCTCCGGTAGTCAGCTTATTGGAGCGAATTTCCACGGAGGCCGACAGTGGATAGAGATAAAGCAATAAAAGCGATAATATAAGGAATGTATTCTTCTTCATAGTGGATTTATATGTGTTATATGCAGGCAAAGATAGTTATTTCTTTGGATTTTAAACAAATCTGCCCTTCGTATAGTAAAATACCAAGGGCAAGAGATGTGTATTTGTGGTTGGCGCTGATACTTTTAATGCAATACTTATTTGAATTGGTATCCTCTGAAAGTGCCTTTCATTTTTATAAGTTCCGGGCCGAAGTAGAATCCGGGTTGTGTTGGCTGGTTATAGCCTACATTTTGAGTAGCGATACTGATTCTGTATATCGGTTCTTCAAGGAAAGTATGGAATCTGTACTCGGTCGGGATAGTCGATACGTAGAGCCGGAGAGAAGCGTTGTTCTCGGAGCGTACGAGTACTTCCTCCCGCCAGTCGCCTATAATGTCACCTTGCAGGCAAGGGTTCGATTTCGTACCATTGTTGGAAAGAGTTCCTGTGAATTTGACAAGCGGAACAAACTTTTTGTTTTCCCAATCGTATTTAATAACCATGTTTCTATCCAGCATTTCACGCAGCAGGTCTCCATCCCACCAGACAGCCATATTGGTAGGCATATTTCTCATTTTGGGGGCTATGATTTCTCCTTTTACGTTTCGGATTCCTTGTGAATCTCCTGACCACATTTCCACGCCCGGATGAGTCGGGTCAATGTCGGCAGCCATGCAACGTCCTACATCGGTATTGCTTTTTATCTGCAATAACACTTCTCCGGTGGCGGCATCTCTGTACGTACTTCCGTCACGTTTGTTTTCGTGGCAGTCCCATACTTGCAGACCTTTACGGGAAGGGTCGAAATGTGTCAGGTGAATGGCATCTCCATGTCCCATTCGGGTAGAATAAAGCCCCTTGCCGTTGTGGTCGATAGCGCACGAACCATAGATGATTTCGTCGCATCCGTCACCGTCCACATCGCCTACGCGCAGATTGTGGTTTCCTTGTCCGGCGTAATCTTCGCATCCGGGATGGCTGCTGTCGAATACCCAACGGTTCTTCAGTTCTTTCCCATTCCAGTCGAAGGCCGCCAGAACGGTGCGTGTGTAATAGCCTCGGCACATAACGACACTTGGGCGTACTCCGTCAAGGTAGGCTACACAAGCCAGGAAGCGATCGCTCCGGTTACCTTTTGAATCTCCCCAATCGGCCACGTTGCCACGGGCAGGGATATAGTCGATGGTATGTAATGCTTCACCGGTGTCTCCTGAAAAGACAGTCAGGTATTCCTTACCTTTCAAGATACGTCCTTGTTTCATTATCTGATTTCTGCCGGGGTCGAAAGTTCCCTCTTCGCGATAGTCTGCATTTGCATCTCCTATTACTTTCCCTTTGCCGTCTATTGTTCCGTCGGCAGTCCGCATCACTACTTCCGCTTTGCCGTCGCCATCCAGATCATACACCATAAATTGGGTGTAGTGAGCTCCTGCACGTACGTTTTTACCCAGGTTGATACGCCACAGCTGCTCTCCGCTCATTCGGTAACAGTCGATATATACTTCACCTGTATAACCTTCGTGTGAGTTGTCGTGTGAATTGCTGGGGTCCCATTTGAGAATAATTTCATATTCGCCGTCACCGTCTACGTCACCGATAGAAGCATCGTTGGGACTGTAAGTGTAGGTATCACCTGCCGGAGTTACTCCGTCCGCCGGCTTTTGCAAAGGAATTTCCAGATAGCCGAGCGGCGCATTTTCCGGAAGGGTGTATGTACCGTCAATGTGATGTGTCTCCTTTCCTTTTATGACAGGGCGCACTTCGTAAACGGCCGCTTTCTGGCTGTTGTTCTTATCGCGGAACAGGGTACTGACTGTGACGGGGGTATCTGTCAGTTTTTTCCCGTCTCTATACACATTGAAACCGGTCTGTATCGGATCGGAAGAAAGATACCTCCATGAAATGATTACCTCTGAAGGATTTTCGCGAATGGCAACTACGCCGCGGTTTAATTTCTCCCGTTGTAACTTAGAGTAGTTATATCCGGGTTGTGCCGTCATTGTTATTAGAGGCAGTGACATGAATATGCACAATAGATAAATTGCAATTCTTCTCATATTTGTTTGATCGGTTTGAACCTTATTATATTTATTCACTCGCAAAATTACTCCTTTTTTGAATGTATGAAATGGAGAAATGTACAAAGACTATATACAATTGTGCACCTTTTGGTATTAATTGTCCGTATGATATAATATTCTATCTTTTGCGTACATCCGTCCATTACCTCTTTGATGATATGCGATAATTTTGCAACGTGAACTAAAAGAAGTAATTATGAAATATCTTTTATCTATTGTACTATTGGCCTTGATTGGTTTTACAACTCCGAAAAAGACGATTCCTGCTTATGATTGGGGAAGTGTATCTGCAGAGCCGGATTTGTCGTGGGCCGATCAGGTGGGGGCACAGAGGACTCCGGAAAACACAGAATGGGATGCCGGTAAGTTCGGGTTACGGAATGATACTTCTGTGTTTAGTACCCATGCTATTCAGGCTGCTATTGATGCTTGCCATCAACAGGGAGGAGGCACGGTAGTAGTTGCTCCGGGGTATTATAAAATAGGGGCTTTGTTTGTCAAAAGCGGAGTGAACCTGCATCTTAGCAAAGGCACAACCTTACTTGCAAGTGAGAATATTCAGGATTACCCGGAATTTCCTTCCCGCATTGCGGGCATCGAAATGACATGGCCTTCGGCTGTTATCAATATAATGGATGCAGAAAATGCCGCTCTTACGGGGGAAGGTTTTATCGATTGCCGTGGTAAAGTTTTCTGGGATAAATATTGGGCGATGCGGGAGGATTATGAGAAAAAGAATCTGCGCTGGATTGTGGATTATGATTGCAAGCGGGTGAGGGGAGTGCTGGTTTCCAATAGCAAGCATATCACGTTGAAAGACTTTACATTGGTGCGTACCGGATTCTGGGCTTGTCAGATTTTGTATTCGGATCATTGTTCGGTGAGCGGACTTACTATTAATAATAATGTAGGCGGTCACGGACCAAGTACAGATGGCATTGATATTGATTCGTCTACCAATATCCTGATAGAAAATTGTGATGTGGATTGTAACGATGATAATATCTGTATTAAGGCTGGGCGTGATGCCGACGGACTGCGTGTGAATCGTCCCACGGAGAATGTAGTGGTTCGTAACTGTATCGCCCGTAAAGGTGCGGGCTTGCTGACTTGCGGAAGTGAGACTTCCGGTTCTATCCGCAATGTACTGGCTCATGATCTGACAGCCTATGGCACAGGAACGACGTTACGTCTGAAATCATCCATGAACCGTGGTGGAACGGTTGAGAACATCTATATGACACGTGTTGTAGCTGATAGTATCACTCATATTTTGTCTGTCGATTTGAACTGGAATCCGAAATACAGTTATTCCACGTTGCCGAAAGAATATGAGGGAAAGGAAGTTCCTGAACACTGGACTACAATGCTCACTCCGGTAGAACCGAAGGAAAAGGGGTATCCTAATTTTCGGAACGTATATTTCTCTCATGTAAAAGCAGGTGGGGCAAAGCGCTTCATTTCTGCTTCAGGCTGGGATGCGAGTCATCGTATCGAGAATTTTTATCTGTCTAATATTAATGCGGAAGTGGAATCTGTCGGGAAGATAACTTATGGGAAAAACTTCCAGTTGCGGGATATTCATTTGAAGGTAAAAGATAAAAGCCGATTGCGTCAAACGGATAATGTAGATAGTAAGATTGAGATTCATTACAAATAATTTCCCTTACAGGCAAGACACTCTTGACAAAACCTTTTTTATGTTGTATATTTGTAGGCGGTGAATATCAATGAGTAAAAGGTATAATTAAAAAGAATGAGAAAGAAAACAGTACAATATGATGACAATATATCAGGGAGTCCTTACAGTAGTTAAGCTGTGAGAGTTTCTGTATGAGCCAAAGGCTGCGAATCTTTATGGGATTTGCAGCCTTTTTTGTTGCGAAAAATCACGGTTATATCTTTGATTCAGGAATTCATCGTTTATAATAAACTTGGATACCGTTTATAATAAACTCTTCAATAGTTTATTAAGAACGTTGAAGAAGATTATGAAAGAAGAGTCCTCATTTTTCTTTTTTGATTTAAGATAAATGATGCTTCATCTTACATTTTCTATGGAAAGTAAATGATAAAGACGTTGTTGTCATAAAATTCTATCCTTTACGTACGATATTACAGCTCTTGTGGTATAAAAAGCAGTAGCTTTGCATTAACATAATACATGATATACTATGAAACGCATGAGTCTTTTTCTTTTTTTTATAGGATGTTTCCTTCTTTCTCTTTCGGCTACGAATTATTTTGTGGCTACTAATGGAAACGATTCAAACAGTGGAACGATTGATAAGCCTTTTGCCACGCTGGGCAAAGCGCAATCAAAAGTGATGGCAGGAGATACTGTCTATATCCGGCAAGGGACATATCGAGTGACGGAAGCAGAGATTATGGAACATTATACTGCAGGAAGTACTACTTGGAGCCGTGTATTTAAAATGTCAAAGAGTGGAACTGGACCGGACAAACGAATATGTTACTCCGGTTATAAGAATGAGCGTCCGGTTTTTGACCTTTCAGCGGTAAAGCCGGAAAATGAGCGTGTTATTGTGTTTTATGTGAATGGCTCTTATTTACATTTTAGAAATATGGAGGTGGTGGGAACACAAGTAACTATTGTGGGACATACCCAGTCCGAATGCTTTCGCAATGAAGGAGGAAGTGATAATATCTATGAGCATTTGTCGATGCATGATGGTATGGCGATTGGCTTCTATATAGTGACGGGTAAGAACAATTTGGTGCTGAATTGCGATGCGTATAATAATTATGATCCTGTTTCCGATGGTGGTAAAGGTGGAAACGTCGATGGATTCGGGGGACATCTCACTTCTCCCCAGTATACGGATAATGTATTCCGGGGGTGTCGTGCGTGGTATAACAGTGATGATGGTTTTGATTTGATTAACTGTCAGGCAGTCTTTACCATTGATGACTGTTGGTCTTTCCTGAATGGATATACGAAAGATGGTGGTAAAGCGGGTGACGGTACCGGATTTAAGTCTGGAGGATATGGGATGAGTGATAATCCTAAAGCACCAAGTATGATTCCTATGCACATTGTTCAGTACTGTCTGGCTTATATGAATAAGAATAAAGGTTTCTATGCTAATCATCATTTAGGAGGGATAGCTTGGCATAATAATACAGGTTATCAGAATCCGTCCAATTTCTGTATGTTGAACAGGAAGACAGCAACGGAAGCGGTTGACGTGCCGGGGTATGGTCATATTATAAAGAACAACTTGTCGCATAAACCGAGATCTTCGGGAAAACATATTATAGATGTTAATCAAGCGGAATGTAAAATAACAAACAATTCTTTTCTTCCGGTGGAGATGATTGTGACAGATGATGATTTTGTCAGTTTAGATGCTTCCCAACTGACTTTGCCTCGTAAGTCAGATGGAAGTCTTCCCTATATAGAATTTTTGCGGCCGAAGACGAATAGTAAATTGTATAATGCCGGAATGGGTTGTTTTCTTACCGGGAGCAGTGAAGACACTAGTTATGATTGGCTGGAAGATGCAGCTATCTTTGTTGAAAGGGATGTTGCAAAAATGGTAGGGAAGGGTGCGGACGCTTTTGTGCATTTTTATATTAATGGAAAGGAGGTCTCCTTTTCTGATAGACGAGTAGACTTGTCTATTTATAATGGAGAGATTGATTTAAGAGCGACAACAGATAATGGTGTCATAACTAAATTGAAAGTGATTAGATAGCGCAGAAATGTAGAATTATGAAACCGATTCATAAAACTAGGAAAATATGAATAGAAAAACAATCATAAACGGGTCATTGGGTATATTGTGGAAAGCGATATTTGCTTTATTTCTTTGTATCTTTGTTGCATCGTGTAGCAAAGAAGATGTTATTACGGAGGAAACAGGCATAACCGGAACTCCTCGTTTCATTTGGGATATTGCTATCGAACTTGAACAGCCAAATAACTGGTGTATGACTTTGGCTATAGAAAAAGTCTCAATAACCAATCTTACAGAAGGAAAACAATATATACTCACTTGGAAAGGAGGATTATCGACCGGGCAGAAAACAGACGGGATATTAAAAACTGTTATACGGGGTGAACAAACAAAGAAAACGGATTTAGATCTGCTTGAAATAAAAGAATCAGGTAATAATACTTATGAGATCTTTCTTCGTGGTGACGGGCGTAAGGGAGAGATTGTGTTTACAAAATAATATCTTACCGGATTGTCCATACCGGAATAATAATATAAAAAAGCTTCAATGTATTTGTAGCGTATCTTCTTAGATAAAGAGGGTACGCTTTTTTTTGATGCTGGAGAAAGAGTTTTTATTCTAATTCTTTGTATGACAAAAATGAGTAAGAATATGGAATATTGTATGTAGATAAGTAGTATTTGAACCTTCTGCATGGAACTCCATAAGAAAATCAATATCTCCATATCCTTTGTTTTGGGCAAATGGAAAGATACGGTACTTTTGCGAAAAAAGTAACGAAATCTAAAAATGATAAAGTCAGTAATTTTAATAGTAGCAACATGCTGTAGTCTGCAACTGTTTGGTCAGGAGAAATTTCCCGATGGTAAAATAATACCGGATTGGTTTTACAAAAATGATAAAACTGATATAAATGGATTGGGAAAGAAATTCTTGATTACCGACTATGGAGTAGTGAATGATAGTACACTGCTACAAACAGAAAAAATTCAAGCTGTTGTAGATTTGGCATCTAATAACGGGGGGGGAGTTATTGTTATTCCGGAAGGTACTTATCTTAGTGGTGCACTTTTCTTTAAACCGGGGACACATTTACATTTGGAAGAGAAGGCTGTATTAAAAGGTAGTGATGATATTAGCGACTTTCCTGTAATAGAAACACGAATGGAAGGACAGAATTTGAAATACTTTTCTGCCTTGATAAATGTTGATAAGGTCAATGGTTTCACTCTTTCCGGAAAAGGAAAAGTTGATGGAAATGGTGAACGGTATTGGAAGTCATTCTGGTTACGGCGTAGTGTTATCCCTAAATGTACTAATATGGATGAATTACGCCCTCGTTTGCTTCATATATCCCATAGTAATAATGTACAAGTTTCAGATGTACGACTTGTTAATTCCCCATTTTGGACAACTCACATTTATAAGTGTGATAGCGTAAAACTTCTCGATTTGCATATCTTTTCACCTTCCTCCCCCGTGAAAGCTCCCAGCACAGATGCAATCGATATTGATGCATGTAAAAATGTACTTGTTAAGGGATGCTATATGTCGGTTAATGATGATGCTATTGCATTAAAAGGTGGCAAAGGTCCATGGGCTGACCAAGATCCCGATAATGGTGGCAATTGTGATATCATCATTGAAGATTGTACTTTCGGATTTTGTCACGGAGTTCTGACTTGTGGTAGTGAATCAATCTATAATCATAATATTATTCTCCGGCGCTGTGATTTGGATAAGGCTAAACGCCTTTTATGGTTGAAAATGCGTCCGGATACTCCTCAACAATATAAGTATATCTTGGTTGAAGATATAAAAGGGAATGTTCGCAATTGCATCTTTATTGCTCCATGGACACAGTTTTATGATCTGAAAGATCGCAAAGATATGCCTGTCTCATATTCCGGCTATATAACGATGCGTAATATTCACCTGGATTGCGATTCCTTTTTTGCTGTGGAGAAATCAAATCAGTACAAATTATCCAATTTCTGTTTCGACAATTTGGCTATCAAGGCTAAAAAGGATGTGAAGATAGATGAAAATATAATTGATTCACTCATCATAAGAAAGGTTGAGATAACTAAAGTGAATTAAAAAAGAACGATGGAAGACTGGAAAATTGTACATAGCCTGTAAAATCGTACAAAATCGGTGTGTGGCAGGCTGTACACATATGAATTTACATAAGAAAGTCGAATTGTCCATATCCTTTTCCTTTAATTCTGCCATGTAATGCGGTATCTTTGACATGTGCTTATTTAGTAAAACATTGAATCTAAAACTATAAAATACAATGAAATTCTGTAGAATTATTTTTTGTCTGTGGTTATTGGTCTGCTTCTTTCCAATAGAAATTCATGCAGATATACAACTTCCCTCTATATTATCAGATAATATGGTACTTCAGCAAAATGCAAAAGTACGTTTCTGGGGAAAAGCACGTCCCGGAGAGAAGATTCAGGTAAAGACTTCATGGGATCATAAGAAATATAAGGTGGTTGCTTCAGAAAACGGTCATTGGGAATTGATGATACAAACACCAGCTGCTACTACCGGACAGTCTGTGATATTGAAAGGCGATAATAAGATTCATATCAATAATATATTAATAGGTGAAGTTTGGCTTTGTACGGGACAGTCAAATATGGAGTTTCCTGTAGCCCGTAATCTACAAGTGAAATGGAAAACGGGAATGTTGAATGAAGCGGAAGAAATGAAAGATGCTGATTTCCCGGAAATACGCCTGTTTCATGTAGAGCATCAAATGGCACCTGATAGTGAAAAAGAGGATTGTGTTGGAAAGTGGATGGTTTGTAATCCGGAGAATCTGAAAGACTTTTCTGCTATAGGATTTGTCTTTGGGCGTAAATTGTATAAAGAATTGAGTACACCGGTTGGATTAATTCAGTCTACTTGGGGAGGAACACACGCTGAATCCTGGACAAGTATGAAAGTGATGGAAAATAATCCGTTGTATGTGGATGTATTGAAACAGTATTCAAAAGAAAAGGTTAGTAGGGAAAAAGATAAGTGTAAGGTTCCGGCTACTTTGTGGAATGGTATGATTGCTCCTATACTAGGGTATACAGTGAAAGGAAATATCTGGTATCAGGGAGAATCCAACTCTGTTCGCTATGAGAAATATCAGGAAGTATTTACTAACTTGATAAATAGTTGGCGGAAAGAATGGAACCAACCGGATATGCCTTTCTATTTTGTACAGATTGCACCACATTACAAACAACCGGCAGGTATTCGTGAAGCACAATTAAAAACATGGTTAAGTGGACTTGAAAACATTGGTATGGCAGTAGTGACGGATGCAGCCGATTCTACCGACATACATCCACGAAATAAAGTTGCACCGGGCGAACGGCTGGCAGCTTGGGCATTAGCAAAGCAATATGGTAAAAAGATTGTTTATTCAGGACCTCTCTACAAATCAATGAAAGTGAATGGGAGAGAAATTACATTGGATTTTGAATTTGCGGAAGGTGGTCTGCAGACACCCGGCAATGAACCGGTAAAAGGATTTTTTATTGCCGGCAATGATGCGCGGTTTTATCCGGCTGAAGCTGTAATTGATGGAAGTTCGATAACGCTTTCTTCAACTTATGTTTCTGCGCCTGTGGCTGTACGTTATGG
This sequence comes from Bacteroides sp. D2, assembly GCF_025147085.1. NCBI lineage: Bacteria > Pseudomonadati > Bacteroidota > Bacteroidia > Bacteroidales > Bacteroidaceae > Bacteroides > Bacteroides sp. D2. The sequence goes on from NZ_CP102261.1 coordinate 3,196,919, forward strand.
TTATGGGACTTTCTTTAGAGTGAATCTGTTTAATAAAGCCGGACTTCCGGCAGTTCCTTTCCGTACAGATACTTTTGCTCCCGACACTTATTATCGTCAGTTTGCCGATTCGGAAATTCGCCGTTTCCCGGAAGCTTGGCAACTGGATCATGGAAAACGCCTGTATTTTGGTTATGCGCAAGGAGTAGGCTGTTGTGCGATGTTACAAGTTTGGAAGAAAACAGGAGACCGTAGGTACTTTGATTATGTAGAGGCATGGGCTGATTCTTTGGTAGACGACAAAGGAGAGATTCATTTATATAAGAAAGAAACCTATAATTTGGATTATATCAACTCCGGGAAAGTTCTGTTTGATTTGTACAAGGAAACCAAAAAGGAGAAATATAAATTGGCTATCGAGAATTTGATAGATCAACTGAAAAAACAACCTCGTACAACAGATGGAGGTTTTTGGCATAAAAAAATATATCCCTATCAGATGTGGTTGGATGGGCTGTATATGGCTTCTCCTTTTATGGCTCGATATGGAGCTGAATTTAATCATCCGGAATGGATTGATGAGGCTGTTAAACAGTTCGCCCTCTGCCATCAACATACTTATGACGCCAAGACCGGACTTTACTATCATGCATGGAATGAGGATCGGAGTCAGAGATGGGCTGATCCGGAGACTGGTCATTCTCCTAATTTCTGGGGACGTAGTATCGGTTGGTGGTTTATGGCTTTGGTAGATGCTTTGGAATATATTCCCCAAGATCATTCAGGTTATGCTGATATGATTAAATGGACGAAAGAATTAGCAGAAACCCTTTCAAAATACCAAGATAAAAATGGATTATGGTATCAGGTAATTGACCAACCTTCACGTACCGGTAATTTCCCGGAAGCATCTGTTACGACACAGTGTATGTATGCCTATATGAAAGCTGTGAATAAAGAATATATTGATAGTCAGTATCGTGCTATTGCAGAAAAGGCCTTTAAAGGTCTGTGCGATAAACTGCTATTCTCAAATCCGGACGGCACATTGACATTGACAAGATGTTGTCAAGTGGGTGGATTAGGTGGTAAGCCTTATCGTGACGGCAGTTTCGAATATTATATAGGAGAGAAAATGAGAGATAATGATGCTAAAGCAACAGGACCTTTCATTATGGGATGTATTGAACTGAATTATTGAGTGTATTCCATAATAGATGTACACTTTTTAAGTTTGATTTTATTTATTAATCAAATTAATGATTTAAATTATAATTTATGAAAATGAAAAACACAGTATTTCTTGAAAAAAAAGGCATATCTATTGCCACGAAATGCTTCACAAGCATTTTCTATTTTTTCTTATTTTCGCTTTCGTCACTGGCGGCTTGTGTAGATAAAGAACCAGTTGATGAAGAAGATGCAGATCCCGCTATCAATCCTCACAGTTCGTTTCTGGAGGAAGAAGAAAATGGTGGTAATACAAGTTCCGGTCCTGCATTTCCTGCCTTTGCGGATAATGCGCGGGCATTTCCGGGCGCAGTAGGATATGGTAGAAATGCGGAAGGCGCCCGTGCTAGTAGTACTAGGGAAGTGTATGTTGTAACCAATCTGAATAATAGCGGTGCAGGATCATTCAAAGATGCGATTAGTCAGTCAAACAGGATTATTGTGTTTAATGTATCTGGTATTATTGATTTAAACAAAGAACAATTAGTGTTTAAAAGTAATCAAACTATTTTGTTCCAAACAGCACCAGGTGATGGCATTGAACTTTACAATGGATATACTTCTTCTTCCGGTGCTTCAGATGTGATTATACGCTATATGCGTGTGCGTGTTGGTCGCCAAGTAAGTGGCTCTGATAATATTGATGCTGGTGGTTGTGCCAATGGGAAAAATCAGATCTACGACCACTGTTCATTTACTTGGGGAACAGATGAGTGTTTTTCACTCAATCGGGATGGTAAAGGAGATGGATTGTTCAATATCACGCTCCAAAACAGTATCCTTGGACAAGGCTGCCAAAACCATTCTTGCGGGGGATTAATTCAAACAGAAGATTCTGAGGGTATTACAATTTTTCGTAATTTGTTGATTGATAATAAGACACGTAATTTTAAAGTAAAAGGTCTAAATCAATATGTCAATAATATCGTTTATAATTGGGGAAACGGGGCTGCCTATAACATGGGGGGAGAATCTAAAGGACATTCAAACACAGTAATTGAAAATAATTATTTTATTAAAGGTCCGGCTTATACATGGATAAATACGGCATACCCGATAGCAACCACAGATCTGAGTATGTTTGATGATGAAACAAAATATCATTATAATGGAATAAGCGGATCCGACTATTTGGCAGATACCTATCAACAGGTAAATCCTACCAAACCTTTCATTGGAGGTGATGGAGATGGTGATTTCGATACTTATTGTGTTGGTAACTATTATGATGATGATAAGGATGGTATATTGAATGGATTCGAGCTCACGCAGGGCAATTGGCAAACTTACTGTAGTGCTACTCCTGTCTTTTTAAGTAAACCGGATAGCCAGCACCCGGAGATAAGTGTAAAAACTAGTGCTACCGCAGCCTATCATTGGGTTGTTGAAAATGTGGGTCCTGTTTTGCCCAACCGTGATTTGGTAGATCAATTTATGATTGATGAATTAATCACATTAGGGACTAAAGGAACGATATTCCGTAATCAAAATTACGAAACGCAGTACCCTCTTGCCACGACTTGGCAAAATATCAATATTGGCGCTCCTAAAACAGATACGGATGGTGATGGTATCCCCGATGATTTTGAAGACAAATGGGGGCTGAACAAGAATAGTGCCGGGGATGCTGTTCGGATTGCAGACAACGGATATACAATGATTGAAAATTATGCTCTTTCTCTTGAATTTCCAAATGAGTACGAAAAGGCTTGGAAAGAAGCATACGGTGAATAAATAGTGAAAAACAATAAATAAAAGAATATATGAAACAGCGATATTTTCTACAATTCATCTTAGGAATTTTACTTTTTACTTTTTTCATTGTTGCTTGCAATAGTACGGATTTATTCGATACATCTGCATGTATACAAAAAATAGAGAAAAATGTCAAAAGTATATCAGAACAAGATTCCACTTTTGAAAATCTAATATCTGTAATTGCATCTACTCATAATGGATATATTTATAATGCGCAAGATAGGCAAGATTATTGTCATATCTATTTAGATGGAGTAGAGTATCCTACCTTTCCAAATCTCACTATACCCTTAGAAAACGATAAGTATGTTGACATATGGTATAAGATGTCTTTTGGAAAGCATCATGTAAAACTAATTATTATAATAGACGAGGGACTCCGTTACTTATATCGAAAATGTACAATATTAGCAACATCTGAAATTACAGCTTTAGGAGAAGAATTTTATTATAATACGGTAGATTTAGATGAAGACTATACATCTACTACAACAGCCGGATTTGTAGCAGAATTTGACATTGATTATCCATATATGAAAGAGAATAATTATGCATTATCAATTAATTTGAATTTCGAATAATAGAAAGAACTTATAATTTAAAATTAATAAAAACAATGAAAGACACTACATTTTTACGAAAAATGCTATGGCTGTTATGCCTTCCATTACTCCTACTTTCGTGTGAGGACAAAATGGACGAGCACTATGAAGTACCCGATTGGGTAGCAGACAATGCATGGGAAGTGTTAAGTTCCGGTGAACACGGGAACTATTCCATCTTCCTACAGGGACTTGAGATTGCCGGCTACAAGCAAATGTTAGAAGGCAAAGCAATCTTAACTATTATGGCACCAGATGACGATGCTTTCAGAGCTTATTTGAATGAGAGAGGTTATACTAGTATTAGCGACATGCCGGTTACCGAAGTAAGTAAACTCATCGGCTACCACATACTTTATTATTCTTATAATAAAGAGAAGTTAGTCAATTTCCGTCCGACGGGAAGCACGGAAACGGAAGAAGAACAGAATGTAGCAGCAGGGCTGTATTACAAACATCGCACAAGAAGTAGCGATGCTCCTACTATTGAGACAACTTCTGCAGGTTCTACAGTTATGGTATATCATTTGGAACGTTACTTGCCAGTATTCTCTTATCGCTACTTCCAGACGAAAGGTATCAATGCGAAGAGTAATTATGAAGCCTTCTACCCTAACTCTACCTGGACGGGAGATAACGGTTTTAATGTATCCAACGCATCGGTAAAGGAATATGGAATCATTGCCAATAATGGCTACATTCATACTGTCGACCGGGTTGTTGAGCCATTGGAAACAATTTATACGGAGTTGAAAAGTCAGGAAGAATATTCTACTTTTCTTAATTTATACGATTCATTTGGCTACTATGTGGCCGATAATGAGTTAAGTAAATCTTATGCTGCAGCATATGGAGTAGACACACTTTACCAATATATGCATGACGGACTACCGAATATTGCCTGCGAATGGCCTACAACCAGCTATTTGAATTTCACGGCTCTGACAGCTACCGCTTATAGTATCTTCGCACCGTCGAACACTGCTATCAACCATTTCTTTGATAGCTTTTGGAAGGTCGGTGGTTATTCTTCTATGCAAGAAGTCGATGAGCTGGCATTGACTTATTTTCTTTATCAGTTCATTTATGGAGGTTCTATGTTATTCCCCGATGAATTGGGAAATGACGAACTGAAAAACGTGTCAGGTTCAACTCTCAAGATTAACCCCGCTATGTTAAACGAAAGGATTATGTGCGTCAACGGTGCTTTCTACGGTATGAACGAGATTCAAGATCCTAGTGCATTTGCTTCCGTCATTGGGCCCGTATTTCAATATAAAAGCGCTCGTTCCTTCCTTTATGCATTAGTAGGCAGTTCATTATTTTCTTCTTACGTTTCGGACTTAGCTAAGTATATCGTGCTGGTTCCTACCGCTGATCAGTTTGAAGCTTCCGGTATCCGAACTGTTTATAGTACTCAGGGATTGGAAGCGCAGGGGGATGACGGCTGGTCAGAAATTAGCAGTTCTGCCAAACAGAGCATTGTTTATTTACATTCTGCCAGCATCCCGAGCAATCAGTCAAGTGAATTACCAGAAAGCGGGACACGGGTAGTCCCTACGGAGTCTCCTTGGAACTACTGGTTCGTCAAAGACGGAACCATTACCTGCAGTTCAATTTTTAATCAACAACTGAATCCACAGTTCAATGGTGAGATTTTCACGCCATTCACTAAACTTAAAGACGGAAGCAACGGAAGTGCATATAGCTTTGATGGCAATCAATTGTTCTCAACAGAAAGTGGAGACTTAGCTTATAATATCGCTATCTGTGCTGACCACAACTATCCATACTACTGTTTCGCCCAGTTGCTCCGACAGGCAAACCTAGTATCTAATCAGATTCTAATGAATCTATTTGGTAAAGGACGATTCATCGCATTCATTCCTACCAATGACGCCATACAGCAAGCATTGGCAAACGACAAAATTCCGGGAGCAACCAATGCCTCATTCGATGCCGAAGGTAATTTGACTGGTACGTTTGATGCAGCAATATTAGCAAATTACTTGAATTCCTATTTCATAACTGCTGCTCAAAATGCAATTCCCTCTTATCCGTACATAGGTTCAGATTTCAGAAGTGGACGTTACTGGAGCGAACGTGCGGCAACAATAGAAGGAGTGACTGTGCCACAGTTGATTTATACGGATAACGGAACTTCGCTGAGTATCCAGTTGGAGGGCTTTAATGCATGTCACGTGGTGTCAACTTATGACTACTTCCCATTTGCATACGAAGGAGGTTGTTTCCATCTGATTGATGATGTCTTTTGATTAACAGAAAAACAGAGATTATGAAATTATTAAAATACATACTGATTGCTATCGTATTCGCAGCGACTACTGGCGAAGCTTTCGGACAAGCGAAAGTCCTTTCTGGAAAGGTAACCGAGATGTTCGGAACGACGGCAGAACCGATGATAGGAGTGAATGTCAACATCCTTAACTCCCAAAACCGTTCTTTAGGTGGTACTATTACGAATATGGACGGTATCTATAACCTTTCGATCCCGAATGAAAGCAATCTTACAATTGTCTTTTCTTATATCGGAAAGAAGAGCGAGAGAATTAAGTACAATGGTCAGACTCGTTTGAATGTCTCAATGAAGGATGATACACAGACCATTAACGAGGTGGTAATCTCGGGAAAACGAATAGAACGCAATGATTTAGGTATCAGTTCTAGGGAGCAATCTTCCGCTACGCAAAAAGTCAGTATGGAAGACTTGGTAGCTATCGCTCCTGTTACTTCCATCGAGGATGCTTTGCAAGGACAACTTGGTGGTGTGGATATTGTGTTGGGGGGTGGTGATCCCGGTGCACGTGCTTCCATACAAATTCGTGGTGGTAGCACTCTGAATGCTAATGCCGAACCGCTGATTGTAGTAGACGGTGTACCTTATCCGGCGGAAATCGATGACAATACCGACTTCTCTACTATCAATAATGACGATTTAGGAGCTTTGTTAAATATTTCTCCGCAAGATATTGAATCAATCGAAGTTTTAAAAGATGCGGCAGCTACTGCCGTTTGGGGTACTTCCGGTGCTAATGGTGTATTGGTCATTAAGACTAAGCAAGGAGTACAGGGGAAAACACGTTTCAGTTTTTCGTCCAAATTTTCTGCTAAGTTTGAACCAGAGAGTATTCCAATGCTGGATGGTAATCAATATTCTGCTTTGATTTCCGAAGCGCTGTGGAACAGTGCAAACTATATCGGTCTTGCCAACTCTTCCAGCTACCTGCAAATGTTGTATGGTTCTCCAGAAATCGGATACCAACCAAACTGGACGTATTTTGACGAGTATAATCAGAATACTGACTGGCTGTCCGAAGTACGTCGAAATACCCAATCATGGGAAAATACATTTGCTATGAGCGGTGGTGGTGAAAGAGCGACCTATCGTTTCTCTTTAGGCTATTTGGATGAAGGGGGTACAACCGTTGGAACTGACTTCAGTCGCCTGAACTCTTCGTTGAATGTAAATTACAAATTCTCTGACAGATTGAACTTTAATGCACAGTTCTCTTACGTTCAATCCAAGAGAAATAATAACTATTATAATGTACGTACGGAAGCTTTCCGTAAAGCACCGAATAAGTCTCCTTACTACATTGATGATGAGACAGGAAGTCATACTTCTCAATACTTCAATCATAGCGAGCATTCCACGCTAGATCCAGCTTTTAAACAAGATGGTGATAAAAGTAAATACTATAATCCTATTGCCATGGCTAATGAAAGTGTCGACCGGACTATACAACGTGAAAGCAAAATGAACTTTCGTATCGAATATGATATATTGAGCGGACTGACTTACCAAGGTTACGTCAATATGAATATTCGTAATACCAAAGGGCGTATGTTCCTTCCACAAGTAGCTACCGGCCTTGCTTGGACAGATAGCTATGCAAACCGCAGTACAGACACATCTTCAGATCAGTTAACTATCAACACGGAAAATAAGTTGATGTATCGCAAAAACTGGAACGACAAGCATGCTATCATTGCAACTGCCTTGTTCCGTACAACGGAAACGAATAAATCCAGCTATGGAAGCGAGACTTCCGGTAACGCTTCTTCTGGGCTTTCCGATCCAACTATTGGAAGTGCTGTACGTAAGATTAGCTCTGGAGACTCCAAAGTACGTAGCATCAACGGTGTAGCTTTAATGAATTATACTTTGTTGAACCGTTACATTGTCAATGCCTCGTTAGGTCTGGAAAGTAACTCAACCATGGGTAAATCGGAACGTTTGGGCATGTTCCCTACTGTCGGTCTTGCTTGGCACTTGGCAGACGAGAAATTCATGGACTTTTCGAATAATTGGATGGATGAATTCAAACTTCGTTTTAGTTTAGGTCAAACCGGTAATGCCGCCAGCGGTGCTTCGCTTTATCTGGGATCTTATGCTTCTGGTGATAACTATATGGATATGAGCGCCATTACCCCGAGCACTATGCAGCTCAACCGTTTGAAATGGGAAACAACCACTGAATATAACACCGGTTTGGATGCTTCTTTTTTGAGAGGTAAACTTCGCTTTACGGTTGATGTCTATCAGAAATACATTAAAGACTTATTGCAGAAAAAAGTAGAGATGCCGACCTCTATCGGTTATGGAAACGGTTATGAAGTCAGTTATATGAACTCCGGAAAGATGACGAACAAAGGTTGGGAATTTCGTGTAGATGCCGTTCCGTTTGAAAATAAAGATTGGCGTGTCGGATTCTACTTCAACATTGCCCACAACGAGAATAAGATAACTGAAATGCCGGATAACTATACAGAAGAAAACTATACTTTCAACAACGGTAACTATGCATACCGTAGAGAAGAGGGTCGCCCAATGGGCTCTTTCTATGGTTATCGTTATAAAGGTGTTTATCAGAACAAAGATGCTACGTATGCACGTGATGCCGACGGCAATGTAATGAGAGATATTTCTGGCAATGCGATCGTTATGCGGAACGGCAATGCGACCGTAGCTCCAGGAGATGCTATCTACGAAGATATTAACCATGATGGTGTTATTAACCAGTATGATATTGTCTATCTAGGAAATTCAAATCCAAGATTCACCGGGGGAGCAGGTATTAATATCAGCTATAAGCAGTTTAAGTTATCTGCTATCTTCTACGGACGTTATGGACAGGATGTAGTCAACTCTACCCGTTTGAACAACGAATCCATGCGTGGAATTGACAATCAGAGTACAGCTGTCCTCAGGCGCTGGCGAAATGAAGGTGATCAAACTGACATTCCACGAGCACTCTACGGAGAAGGATACAATACATTGGGTTCTGACCGTTTTGTGGAAGACGCTTCTTACTTGCGTTTGAAATCGTTGTCGTTCACTTATCGTTTACCTAAGAAAGCTATTCAGCGATGGGGATTCAACAATATCGATGTGTACGTCACTGGATACAATCTTCTGACATGGACCAAATACACTGGTCAGGATCCAGAAGTGAAGACTGAAAATACTTATGCCAGAGACAGTGCCACTACACCGGCTTCCGTTCAGCTTGTTGCCGGCTTTAATTTAAGTTTCTAAAAGATCTACGAATATGAAAAAGATATTTACTATATTGTTACTATCCGGTGGTTTGTTAATGAGTGGATGCAGCGACTGGCTCGATGTACTGCCCAAAGATAAGCAATCCACCGATATGTACTGGGAGTCTTCCGAGGATGTGGAGGCTATTCTGGCACAGGGATACAGTCGTCTGCGTACTTGCGTTCCCTATATCATTAATTGGGGAGAGTTAAGAGGAGGTTCCGTGATTGTTCCTGGTAGGTCAACCTCTACTGGTTTAATCCAGAATTTTACGGTGTTGCCTAGTGTGACAACTGTTCAATGGGGTACTTTTTATCAGGTCATCGGTATGGCGAATGCTGTGCTGCAATACGCCCCAACTGTGATGGAGAAAGATGCGAGTTATTATGAATCGCAAATGAATTCGCATAGGACAGAAGCTTATTTCCTGCGTGGATTGTCGTATTTGTATCTGGTGCGCAACTTCCGGGAAGTTCCTCTGATTCTTGAACCCTATGTAGATGATGCTATGCCTACTGATGTAGCTAAATCCTCCGAAGCCGAAATTTTGGAACAAATAAAGAGTGATGTGCGTGCAGCATTAGCAACCAATGCCGCTAAGGAAACGTTTGACGGAACATGGGCTACCAAAGGACGTGCCACCAAATGGGCTTTATATGCTTTGATGGCGGAAACCTGTCTTTGGGCGGAAGATTACGAAGAATGTATCACATACGCTGACTACCTGATTAATGCTACAGCTGCTATGCGACCAGTGTTCATGTCGACACCTGGACAATGGTTCAATATATTCTATCCTGGCAACAGTAATGAATCTATCTTTGAGATACAGTATGACGAAACGAATTATGCACAAGGAAGTGGAAGCCCGTCAAGGCTCTTTCCTTACGGCACTGATATAACAACCAGTACTTATATGTATTCAGAACCGATGACTGTTCGTTTGATGAATGAATACGCTCAACATACAGGGGATGAAGTAAGTCGTACTTATTATGGCTCATTCGCTGGAACATCTTATGTTAGCTATCCGGAGAATGGTATCATCTGGAAATACTCGGGAATGGGGGTAGCCGATCGAGAAGCGGTACGTACCATTTTGGATGCCAACTATATTATCTATCGTATGGCAGACGTAATGTTGATGAAAGCGGAAGCATTGATTCGTATCGGCGGCTCTACCAACTGGACGGAAGCACTGGCTATCGTCAATCAAATACGGGAACGTTCCGAATTGAGCCCACGGAGCGAAATCACTGCAGAGAATATCAACGAGGCTACAGAAGAAATGCTATTAGAAATATTGTTGGATGAACGTGATATGGAATTTGCTGCAGAAGGAAAACGCTGGTACGATCTGTTGCGTTACGGCAAACAGCAGAACTTCAAATATAGAGCTCGCTTCAAAGCAATCATAATGGAGAATAATCTGACTGCGGAAAGTAGATGGTTGAGTTCTGTTTTGGATAATGATAATGCTTGGTATTTGCCAATTCCTGCCAACGATATATTCAACAATTCGTTATTGACACAAAATCCTTATTATGAATAACTAAATAACGACATACGATGAAAAAAATAAAAAGACTATACTGGATGCTGCTCATCATCTTATGTGCAGCTTGCAATGATCCATATGACGGAGATACTTACGTAGTCTTCGATATGCAGCCTGCTGCAACTTATTTGTCTAATCGGTCGGAAGACTTTTCCGAATGGATTCACATCATGAAATATGCAGACTTATACAATGCGGTAAATCAGGCTACCCAATCCTTTACCCTTTTCGTTCCCAACAATGCTGCTGTGCAAGAGTTTTATACTCGAAAAGGTGTCTCTTCCATCGAAGATTTGGGTGCGGAATATGCACGTAACTTGGTGTCCTACCATATTGTACAAGACACCATTAATCAGGCAACTTTTATCGAAAAGGAAGGTGCATTAGCAAAGAGAACCGTTTCAGATGATGTCTTGATGGTATCTTTTGGAAGTGCAGAAGTTGGTGGTGGAGGTATACAGTCTGTCTATCTGAACAGTGAAGCCCGTGTACTCGAATTTGCGAATCCGGTATCCAACGGTTATGTGTATGTATTGGAAAGTACACTGACTCCGCTTACTGAAAGCGTATATGCCCGGATATCTGAAAGCGGACGTCCTTACACTATCCTAAAAGCTGCACTGGATGCTACTGGAGTGGGAGCAGAATTAAATGTTATATATGATGATGTGGTAGATGATTTGGGGCAAGTTACCCAACAGAAACGTAATTACACGTTGCTGGCTGTTTCGGATGCTGTGTTCCAAGAGGCAGGGGTTAACAGTTTGCAAGATTTGGTACAACTGTTGGGAGCAAGTAGTGATTATACTAATCCAGAGAATGCCTTATACCAATATTTAGCCTACCATGTTCTGGATGGAAGCTACGATTTGAGTAAGTTACAGAGCTTCGATACGTCAGATGCAACCTCCAAAATATGGAATACGTTGAATACAGGAAGTGTGGTAAGAATCAGCAAGGAAGACAGAATATACTATCTTAACTACAGAGATGATAATCGGGCTATTTTCTTGGAAGACTATTGTAATTTGCAAGCTAAGAACGGTTACATTCATCAAGTTTCCTCTTATCTGCCTGTAGCAGAAGCCGAACCGGAGATTGTTTTGTTTGACGTATGTAATTATTCTATAATCGGTGATTGGATAGCGGCTGGCAATGGAGAAGAGGGTATCAAATTCCAAGAATCTTTTGGAACAGCAGAGAAAAAATGTGATGTTGCAGGTCTCAACTGCTATGAATATAGCCTCAATAATCCTTCTGGTACTTTTAGCAGTTATTTTAATGTTACTTATTTCACTACCCGAACTAATAATGGATGGAACACAGCGAATAACATGGACTTCCTGATGTTAAACTTGGGTAATACCGGTTGGATTTCCATGCAAACGCCATCCATTATCAAAGGAAAATATAAAGTGACACTGCAATTTGGATACGCTACATCTATGGATTTCATCAGAACGCAAGACAGTAAGGGGGGAAGTAATGGAGGACGAATGACTTTTAGCTTTGATGGAGAAAACTCTGTCACGCATGCTCCGTATACGACAATTTCTTCGAATACATTAGGATGCTACTCTTATGTGATTTATGATGAGTTGGAATTTTCGGAAACTTCTACCCATACTTTCCGACTGGTGATAAATGACCCTGCGGCAAGTAAGAATGCCAGCTATCGTATATACATCGATTACTTATTATTTGAACCTATATTTGACGAATAAACCATGAAAGCAAGAAAATATATACTCGGGATAGCTCTTATCGGATTGATAGGAAGCAGTTGTACCGATACATGGAATGAGCATTATACCCAAGACTCCAGTACAGTAAATAATACGGAGATTTCTATAGTTAATGCAACCGTTACTGATTATCTAGCTCAGGAGCCTTCGTTGAGCAACATGTACCAACTATTCAATGAAACGGGCATGGTAAAGCAATTATTGGCGAAAGAACAGATGTACACCATTCTGGCTGCAGAATCCAGTATTGCAGCGGGGGATGATCCTAAATACACTGCTCAAACCTATATCTCTGATGCATCTATCTCGCCTTCTAATCTGAAAGACGGACAACGTATCCTGATGTGGAGTGGTAAGTATCTGAATATTTCTGTTACTTCTCCCGAAGCAAGAGGGACCACTGGTATTCGTTTCAATAATGCAAACGTGACTCGGGTTATTAAGTTGACTAATGGGTATTTGTATCTGTTAGATCAAGCTATTGAATCTCCAAGAAGTATGTATGAAATTATAGAGAATCTGGGGGATGATTATTCCATCTTCCGTGATATGGTTAGGTCACGTTATGTGTTGACGTTTGACAAAAATGCAAGCACAATAGTAGGAGTCGACAATACCGGAAATACTTTGTATGACTCGGTATTTACAGTAAAAGCGCCTTATTTTGAGAATAAAGGGTTTAATATCATGTCAGAGAATCTAACTGCTACGATGTTACTTCCTTCCAATGATGTCGTAAATAAGGCTTTGAACACAGCACGACAGAATCTAGCGAACTGGAATATGACACGTGCAGATAGTATTTTGGAGAATTGGGTATTTCAAGCTGCTTTCTTTAACCGTACTTACAGCAAGGTAGATTTCGAAAACAATGAAGATTTGACTTCCATATTTAGCAAACAATGGCGTACCACTGTACAGAAGGTAGACCTTGACAACCCGATCTCTATGAGTAACGGAATAGCTTACCATGTTACAGAGATGAAAATACCTACCAATGTATTGATCTACCGTCTCAAGGAGCTTTTCAGGAATTACGAATACTTGGGAGCAGCTGAGAAGGATGCATATTTCAAGTCTACAAATCTTTCATTTGAAAAAATCAGTGAAACGGATGAGGCAACATGTACAGGATGGGCAGCGTTGGGATTCCCGACTATTGGATACAGAGTACTTTATTATACACTGACAGATGCAGGGAATCAGACTTATACATTAGATTATACTCCGTTCAGGGGTGAAACTATGGGAAGTAACTATGTTGCTACTCCTTATAAGATTCCTCCTGGAACCTATACCTTTACCATGGGTTTCCGGCAAAGAAAAGATTTGGGAGCGATTGCTATTTCAATCATCAAAGATGGAGTAGAAATTCCTATCAATACTCTTTCTCAATCGGTATTAAATAATGCGGCATCTTACCACTATGACCGTGATGGAGGCGGATATCCAGAAGGGATAGACGAAGCTGTTGCACAAGGATTTAAAAATAAATCTAAATATGATCGTGACGGTGGTGCTGTAGGTACAGTCACTATTCCGGGAGACGAGGCGACTGAAATTGTGATACGTTTTAATGCCTCAGGTTCTAATTTGGTACGGGCAGCATTATATCATTGGTGTCTGAAACCAACTAAGGACTGTTATTAATCTTATGAAAATAAAGACAATATGAAAAAGATACAAGTTTTATTTTTCACCCTGTTAATTTGCCTGTCTGCAGCCAATCTGTATGCGCAGGAAAAAGGCAAAATAAGCGGTAAAGTATTATCCACCCTGAATGTTCCAATTAAGGGTGCGGTAATATCCGTCACCGGAAGTGAAGATGTCACTACGGACAAGAACGGAGTATTTCAAATTGAATGTAAGGATCCGCAGAAAGCTAATATTTCAGTATGGGCTGCTGGATATTATACAGTGCTTCAGACGATAAATAATCGCAAAGAGATATCCATCATCCTGATTCCGGAATCAGAATACAAGTACAATGAGACAACGGTGTTGCCTTTCCGCGTAGAGACAAATGAAGTTACTACTTCTGCCGAGAACATTACTAAAAAAGACTTTGTGCCTGCTGGTATGAAGATAGACCGTGCCTTGGCAGGACAGATTGCAGGTTTACAGGTAACTCGCGGAAGTGGTATGCCCGGAGAAGGGAGTTTCATCAATCTCCGTGGAACACGCTCATTTGTGGGTAACAATGCCCCATTAGTTGTTATCAACGGTGTTCCTTATATACCGGACGTGAATGATTCTCCATTAATTAACGGATTGAGTCGCAATATCTTTCAGGCTTACAACCTTAATGATATTCAAAACATTACGGTTTTAAAAGGTGCAGAAGCTGCTTTGTATGGTTCTATGGGGGCCAATGGCGTTATTCTGATTGAGACGGACGGTGCGAATTCGGATAATATGAATACAGAAATCAGTTACTACGGGCAATTCGGTGTCAATTGGAACAACAAACGTATGCCGTTATTAAGTGGAATCAATTACCGTTCTTATTTGTCGGATATGGGTATGAGCTATTTCGGAAACATGGATGAGTTCTTTACCGAATTTCCTTTCATGAGTGACCCAACTAACAGTAGATATGCTAATTATTACAATAATAATACGAACTGGCAGGATGAAATCTATCGGAGTGGATTTGTAACAGAAAACCTATTTCGGGTAGAAGGTGGTGACGCTATTGCTAAATACGACTTGTCTTTGGGTTACTCTAAAGAGGACGGAATATTGAAAAGTACTCAACAGAACCGTTACCATACACAGTTGAACGGGAACTTCTTGATTAGTAAGAACTTAGAAGTGTATGCCACTGTGGGACTGGCATATATCAACGGTAATTATCAGGAACAAGGGATGAATACACGTACTAATCCGTTGCTCACCGCTTATGCACAATCTCCACTACTTGCTCCCTATCAGAAAGCTGATAACGGAGTATTTACTCCGGTTTATTCTACTTATTATTACGGTATCAGCGAGAACATGGACTACGCTGTAAGTAATCCGGCAGCTATTGTCAATACTCTGGATGCGAACAACCGCCAATATGACGTAAACATCAAAGCTGGTTTCAATTATAAAATATTTCCGGGATTCTCCCTAAATGGTGTACTCGGTTTATATTATAATTATAATAAAGAGCACATCTTTGTTCCCGGACGTACGGATTTCACTATCATTCCTATCACCGATACATATGGTACGGAGGAAAATACAATACGGGAGGGCGTAGCGGAAGCTACGAATTTCTTTTACAACATGAATGCATGTTATAACAAGCTATTTAACAACCGCCATGCACTGAACGTCTTGGCAGGAGTACAAATCTTGACGACTCAACAGGAGTATGATGGAGCATATGCTCGTAACACAACCAATGATTTCTATCAAGTATTGGGTTCAGCAGATGCTATTGGTCGTTATTTCGACGGTTATCAGAATAAATGGAACTGGGCTAATATCTATGGTCACGTTGATTACACCTACAATAATGTTTTGAATGCTGCATTGAATATGTCTATCGATGGTTCTTCCGCCAACGGAAGATATACTAATCATTTTCAGGTATATCCGTCAGGAGGAGTCACATGGATGGTCAAAAACATGCCTTTTCTGATAGATAAAGACTGGATAAACCGTTTGGATCTACGTGCAGAATATAGTTTGACTGGAAACAGTCGCTTCTCTTCCAACTATGGAAAATCGTATTATAGCAGTTCACCGTATATGGCGGTATCAGGTATTATACGTACACAAATCCCTAATACATATCTAAAACCGGAAGTAACTTCACAAATGAACTTGAGTCTGGACGCAAACCTTTTGAGAAACCGCATTAGCGTAGGAGTCGATTACTATCGTGGAAGAAGTAAAGATGTTATTATGAACATCGGTAAATCTGCAGTTTATGGTACGTCTGCTTATTATGCAAATGTCGGCAAGATAGATAATAATGGAGTAGAACTTTCTCTACAAGCTTCACTTATCCGTCTGCGCGATTTTGAATGGATTGTTGGAGGTAACATTGCTTTTACAGAAAGCAAAATTAAGTCATTAGGTGGTAATGAACAGGAAGTGGTTGAATATAGTGATGGTTCTATGGTGGTGAGCCGTGTGGGAGGTAATCCCTATGAATTCTACGGACTTCAGGCAACTGGTGTTTATTCTACTCAAGCAGAGGCTGAAGAAGCAGGATTACTCAATAGCAGTAATCAAGCATATAGCGCTGGTGACGTACACTACATAGACCAGAACAACGATGGTCGTATCGATTCCAAAGACTATGTATCATTGGGTAGTGCCACTCCAGATTATTTTGGAGGATTTTATACCAACATCCGTTACAAACATTTCGCCTTGTCTGCCGAGTTTTCTTATTCAAAAGGAAATGAAGCTTACAACGCAGTAAGACGAACGCTGGAATCGGCTTCTTCTTTTTCCAACCAGAGTATTGCAGTAGCTAATCGCTGGAATGTGGAAGGACAAGTGACTAATATCCCGCGTGCCAGCTATGGAGATGCTATTGGAAATAATAATTTCTCTTCCCGTTGGATTGAAGATGCTTCTTTTCTACGTATGAAAAGCGTTACGTTGAGCTATAGTTTCGACAAACCGATTTGGAAGTTTTTCCGTTCCGGCACACTGTATGTGACAGGAGAAAACTTGCTTACTGCTACCAAATATTTAGGAATGGATCCTGAATTTGCCTATTCATCCGGTAACAGTGCCACACAGGGATTTGATTATGCAAAAGTGATGCAACCGAAATCAGTCAAACTGGGTATTAACTTGAAATTCTAATGATGCAGATGAAAAAGATATTATTAAACGCCGCTTTCATTCTGGCGGTTACCTTATTGGGAGGATGCGATGACTTCTTCAATCCTGATACAGATGTTACACTGGATAATGAGGATTATATATCAGAAGAAAGTGAGATGTACTCCGGCTACATTGGTATCATGACCAAAATGCAAGCCATTGGAGACAAAGTGATTTATTTGAATGAACTTCGAGGAGAAATGGTGGTGCCGACTGCAACGGCACCCACAGAACTCTACAATTTGTACAATTACGATGATGATTTAAGCGGTAATTCATACGCAGACCCTTCTGGATTCTACGAAGTAGTAAATGCCTGTAACGATTATCTTCGGAAATTGAAAACATACGAAGAAAAGAACTCTATTAATGAAAGCCACTATAAAGCATTAGTCAGTAGTACGCTACGTATTAAAGCATGGATGTTTATGACAATCGCTAAAATTTACGGAGAAGTGGCATGGGTGAACAAACCAATGACTTCGTTGAGAGATCTGTCACAGTTTGACATATTGAATCTTGACGAAACGATGGTAGCTTGCAAGAATCTGCTAGATATCGGTTATGACAACATTGACGGGACTTACGAAACAGCATGGAAAGACTGGGTGGACCCGGATACAGAACTGGCAAATAGTGAATATCGTCGTTGGGATATGATGACTCCTCCTTACTATGCTATATATGCAGAGATTTGTTTGTGGTTAGGCAGATACCAGCAATGTATCAACCTAATACTTAATAAAATGAATAGTATATATCAAAGTACCACGAATCAATCTATTGCTTTCTTACGTAATGATATGTTGTTCAGCCATTATACCAATTTCTTTAATAATGAGACTCCGTATGACTATGAATCGGCATCTGCAATTATGTATGACTATCAAAACAGGCAGACGAACAGTCTGCTGAAGCATTTCGACTCTGATTATCCGAATAAATATTGGCTGGCACCAGCAGAGGTTGCTGTAGAACGTTTCAGAAATAATGAATTCGGTCCGCTGGGCAATAAAGATAAAGATTTCAGAATGGGTTATACGGTATCTGAATACAATGGTAAATGGGTTATCAGTAAATTCCGTCCAACTTCTAAACCTGTACGTAACGCTTATCGCGATGATGTATTCGTATATACTTACCGCGGTGCAGACCTTTATTTTATGTTGGCGGAAGCATTCAATCAATTGGGCAGAAGATCTGTAGTAGACGCACTGATTAATGTAGGGGTCAATGCTTACTCTAGTGAGTTTGATATTGATGAAGAAGGTACTTATTCCGGGAATTGGTATGGTATTACTCCTCATTGGACGAATAACAGTACTGTATATTATTATTCAAACGGGACAACAGGCATTGGTAGTCGTAAATATGGTGACAGAGGGATTCGTGGAGTAGAAGTAAGCTATAGTAACCTAGGAGCACGAACCTTCACATCTAATGTGCAAAATAATGACGAAGAAATATTGAAAGAAATGATGTTGGAAATGGCGTGCGAAGGAAAAGTTTATCCGGCTATGATTCGTATGGCGAAACGTTATAAAGATAATAGTTTCATGGCGAAATATATTTCGGAAAAGTATGAAAGTACTGGCAATGCTGCAGCCATCCGTTCCAAAATAATGAGTGGAGATTATTTCATTAAATGGAAGTTAAAATAAAAAATCCTCAAATCATCCTTTGATGTGGATTAGGTTGGGGTGACGCGGATTTTTGAATGAGAATCCGCGTCATTGTTTCAAATATAAATACTTTTGCAAATAACAATAACAAAGAATGATGAAAACATTAGCAGCATATATTGCAGCACTTCTTGTTTGGACAGCTTGCGGAGACGGAAAACAGTCCGTTATTGACCGTGAGGCGCTGGTAGAAAGAAATAGTCCCGTTGTTACGGCATTCGATTCATTGGCTTCCCTTTCTGTAGGAAATGGAGAGTTTGCTTATACGGTAGATATAACCGGTTTGCAGACATTTCCGGACAATTACAGCAAAGGTGTTCCATTAGGAACGCAAAGCCAGTGGGGATGGCATAGCTTTGCCAATCCGGAACATCTTACTCCGGAAGAAACCCTGAAAGAGTACGATTTTGGGCGAGGGAAGAAAGAACTTTATGCTACACAGTTCAAAGAGAAAGGCAGACAGCAAGATGCCGCTAACTGGTTTCGTGTCAATCCACACCGTCTTCATTTAGGGATTGTCGGTTTCGACGTGAAAGAAGATACGGATATTGAACAAGTGACTGATATTCATCAGAAACTTTGTTTGTGGAATGGAAAAATTGAGAGCAGGTTTAAATTAAATGGTGAAGATTATCAGGTGGAGACTGTCTGCCATCCTTCCAGTGATATGATTGCTGCTCATATAACCTCCAAGGCACATACCGGAATTTGTTTTCGCTTTCCGTATCCTACAGGAGGACACTGTGATGATGCTTGTAATTGGGAAGCCATTGATAAACATACGACGACGATTGTTACTCAAAATGAATCTTCTGCAGTCCTGAAGCACACTTTAGATAGTACAGAGTATTATATAACTTTGCATTGGGAAGGGGAAGCGACTTTGAATGAGAAAGTAAAACACTGTTTTGTCCTGACTCCGATGGATGACAAACTGGCTTTTACCTGTGCTTTTACTAGTGAAGCTCCTTCTACGCAGATTGTCACCGTGGAACAGATTCAGGAAGAAGCAAAAAACTATTGGAACTCTTTCTGGAAAGAAGGTGCAGCTGTTGATTTCTCGTCATGTACGGATTCACGTGCCAAAGAATTGGAACGACGTGTGGTACTTAGTCAATATCTGCTTGCTATTCAAAGCGCGGGTACTACTCCTCCGCAAGAAACGGGGCTTACTTATAATTCATGGTTTGGTAAATTTCATCTTGAAATGATCTGGTGGCACGAAGCCCAATTTGCTCTCTGGAACCGTAGCAAATTACTCGACCGTACACTTGCTTGGTATGAAAAAGCAGAACCTATAGCACGCCAAATAGCACAGAGACAAGGATTTGACGGTGTTCGTTGGATGAAAATGACCGACCCGTCAGGAACAGAAGCTCCCTCTAAAGTAGGAAGTTTTCTGATTTGGCAACAACCCCATTTAATTTATCTGGCAGAATTGTTTTATCGTGCCGATCCGACTAAAGAAGTACTAGAGAAATATAATCGTTTAGTACAAGAGACAGCTGAATTTATGTATTCCTTTGCTACCTATGATGAACTGGAAGGACGCTATGTGTTGAAAGGTGCCATCCCCGCACAAGAAACGTTACGTGCAGCAGAAACTGTTAATCCTCCTTTCGAGCTTTCTTACTGGCATTTTGCAATGCAGACCGCCCAACAATGGCGTGAGCGCATGGGGCAACAGCGTAATCTGGAATGGGATGAAATGCTCGACAAACTTTCACCTCTAGCTTATAATGCAGATGGACTCTATCTGGCTGCTGAAACAGCTACAGATACTTATAAGGACATTCGTTATACTTCCGATCACATGGCAGTGCTGGGGTCAGTCGGTATCCTTCCGATGAATAAACTTATCCGGGAAGATTATATGAAAAATACATTGCACTGGATTTGGGATAACTGGAATTGGGGTAAAACCTGGGGATGGGATTATCCGATGACAGCCATGAATGCTGCCCGTCTGGGCGAACCGGAAAAGGCTGTTGGAGCTTTGCTGATGGATAAACGCACAAATACATACCTGATAAATGGTCATAATTATCAAGATGGTCGTTTGCGCATTTATTTACCGGGTAATGGTGGCTTGTTGACTGCTATTGCAATGATGTGTGCAGGTTGGGACGGATGTATCGAAACTAATCCGGGATTTCCGAAAGACGGGACATGGAATGTTCGTTGGGAAGGATTGAAGCCATTACCATAATCAAACACAAAAAATATGAAATATTTTCGTCTGAATCTTATTTTAAAAGGAGGGCTTACTGCTTATTGTCTTTTTATGTTGCCGGCAATGCAATTAAATGCTCAAAGAGAGGCAAAACAGATCGGTGACTTTAAAGAATCCATCTCCTTAAACGAGCATTTGCGAGGGGCAAAACGGACGTTGCAATACCATCCTGATGGAGATGAGTTTGTTTGTATCAACGGTAAGAACCGCTATACCCGTGCTTTGTATGGTAGCCATAGCCCTTTTCGTGTAGAAACAAGTGACCGGCCGGTTTTTGCGTTTTATAATAATGGACGTGGAGGAAATATAAGTTTCAAAATCATTCTTCGTGATGGAACAGAAGTCGCACTTGACCGTACCGGACATTGTGAATCCCGCTACTCGGCAGGAAAACGTACCTATTATCTGACAGACCCTTCCTGGGGAAAAGGAGAACTGCGTATTGTAGTATTGGCATTAGCCGATATGGACGGAGCTATCTGGCGTTTTTCCGCTTCGAATATGCCTAAAGGGGCTATACTTCGTTGGCAGCATGGAGGTGCTACCGGGAAACGTTTGAGTCGTAATGGAGATATGGGAGTCGATCCGGCTGATTGTTTCGAACTTCCGGCCGAAGCTGCCGACCTTGTCACAGGTGAACTTCCCTTGCAGAAAGAAGCATACTTAGTACGTGGGGAAGTGCCTGAACAATCTAATGCCCGTAAACTCTATCAAAAAGCGGAGGCGGCTTCTTTGGCATTAGCCTCCCGTTTGAAAATAGAGACTCCGGACCCTTATTTGAATGCCTTGGGAGGAGCGTTAGTTGCTGCTGCCGATGGAATTTGGGATGGGCAAGTCTGGTTGCACGGTGCTATTGGCTGGCGTATGCCGTTGAGTGGGTGGAGAGCCGGGTATACCGGTGATGCTTTAGGATGGCATGATCGGGCACGTACTCATTTTGATGCTTATGCGGCCAGTCAGGTGACTGATGTTCCGAATACAATTCCGCATCCGGCACAGGACTCCACAATGAATCTGGCACGTTCGGAAAAACGTTGGGGAACTCCTCAATATAGTAACGGTTATATTTGCCGGAATCCGGGGCGCAATAATCAAATGCATCATTATGACATGAATCTTTGTTATATGGATGAACTCTTATGGCATTTCAACTGGACGGGAGATACGGCGTATGTCCGTAAAATGTGGCCTGTAATTACCCGTCATCTTGCTTGGGAAAAATTAAATTATGATCCGGACAATGATGGCTTATATGATGCTTATGCTTGTATCTGGGCAAGCGATGCACTTTATTATAATAGTGGTGCTGTCACCCATTCATCGGCTTACAACTATCGTTCCAATAAAATGGCAGCTTTTCTAGCTTCCTTGATAGGTGAAGATTCTGTACCTTATCAGAAGGAAGCCGAACAAATATTGAAAGCGATGAATAAACGCCTTTGGATGCAGAGTAAAGGTTGCTGGGCGGAGTATCAGGATTTCATGGGACATCGTCGACTTCATGAAAGTCCGGGATTGTGGACTATATATCATGCACTTGATAGTGAAGTTGCTGATCCTTTTCAGGCTTATCAGGCTACGCGTTATGTCGATACGGAAATACCTCATATTCCCGTATGTGCCGATGGACTGAAAGAGGGATATGCAACGATTGCCACTACCAATTGGTTACCTTATTCCTGGAGTATCAATAATGTGGCTTTTGCAGAGGTGATGCATACAGCTTTGGCTTATTTTCAGGCAGGGCGTCCGGAGGAAGGATGCCGACTGATGAAAAGCTCCTTTCTGGATGGTATGTATCTAGGGAACAGTCCGGGCAATTTTGGACAAGTCAGTTTTTATGATGCTGCCCGTGGAGAATGCTATCGTGACTTTGGAGATCCGATTGGGGTAGCTTCCCGATTGCTGGTACAAGGCTTGTATGGTATTTTACCGGATGTTTTGAACGGTAAGATGGTGATTCGTCCGGGATTTCCCGCAGAATGGTCAAAAGCTTCTATTTCTTTGCCGGATATGACTTATAGCTTTGTTCGGGAAAAAAATGTGGATACCTACCAAATAGAGCAACGTTTTGAGACTCCTTTGGCATTGACATTACAAGTGAATGCCGGGAGAGAAGAAATTCATTCGGTGAAAGTGAATGGGAGAGAGGTTGACTGGAGTTTTGCAGAAGCGGCTTCCGGTTATCCGGTGATTATCATCCCTGCCTCTTCTGTAAAGAAATCAACAGTCGAAATTGTATGGGGAGGAAAAAGTTTGAGTTCGGTGCTGCCTGAAATACAGGCGGATGCTTTAGCGGAGATCAATATCCCTTCAACTTCAGGGGCATTATTCGGTGAAATATATGATCCACAGGGAGTTTTGGTACAACCGAACGTTAGTGATACATCTATTAGAAGTAAAGTCAACGATCATTTAGGGCATCATACTTTCTTTGTTCGCATGAAACAGGGACAAATGGAATGGTGGCAGCCTGTGAATATACAAATATCAGAATTAGAAAAATCATCGGTCATTCTCCCTTTTTCACAGGTGAACACATTAGAGTGCCGGATGATAAATATGGATTCTCTGTTCAATGCGAATCTTACTGATATTTTCCGGAATAAGTATCTCACTCCCCGTTCACCTTATACCACTCTATCGCTTCCTATCCAGGGCATTGGTGAGTGGTGTCACCCGAAACTAACAGCCGATATTGACGATACGGGTTTGCGTGCGCTGGTACGTAATGAGGTGTTGACTACCCAATTGGGTGTTTCATTCCGAACATTAGCTCAAGGAAAGAATATAGCTTTCACTTCTTTGTGGGATAATTATCCGGATAGCTTGAGTATTCCGCTTTCCGGTAGAGCTTCTCATGCCTATTTGATGATGGCAGGTAGTACTAACCACATGCAGTGCCGCATTGCTAATGGTATCATTCGTGTATTCTATACGGATGGCACTTCCGATGTGCTGGAATTAGTGAATCCGGATAACTGGTGTCCTATTGAGCAGGATTTCTATGTCGATGGTCAGGCATTCACTGTATCTTCTCCTCGTCCTTACCGTATTCATTTCAAGACCGGTATGGTAAGTAATGACTTAGGAAAAAACTTAGGAATAAAAGGTGTTTATGGACGTTCCATTGAGGGGGGAGCGGGTATACTTTTAGATATGCCTCTGAATCCTTCTAAAGAGTTAAGCCATCTGACGTTGGAAACACTTTCGAATGATGTTGTTATCGGTCTGATGGGAATTACAATTCAATAAAACAAAAAATAAATGATTAAAAAGAGATGCATTATGATGAGAAGAACTATTTATTTACTACTTATACTGCTATTTGTGGCAGAGGTAACTTATGCGAATACTGTTGATTTTGATAAGGCGTTTAAAGAAAGTGCCCGCATCGAAAAACAGATTAAACGGACCTCTTTTCCGAAACGAACATTTCTTATAACAGATTTCGGAGCAAAAACAGATGATGAAGCTAATCCCTGTCATGAAGCTATCAATCAAGCTATTCTACAGTGTAGTCTGGCAGGAGGTGGCACAGTAATTGTGCCCAAAGGAACTTTCTATACCGGACCTGTCACTCTGAAGAGTAATGTGAATTTCCATCTCGAAGAGGGAGCTGTCTTGAAATTCTCTACGGATCAGAGCCTTTACTTTCCTGCTGTTTTAACCCGTTGGGAGGGAATTGATTGCTATAACGCTCACCCCTTGATTTATGCCTATGGCGAAAGTAATATTGCCATAACCGGAAAAGGTATAATTGACGGACAGGGTAGCATGGAAACTTGGTGGCCTATGTGTGGGGCCGTAAAGTATGGTTGGAAAGAAGGTATGGTGGCTCAACGCAATGGAGGTCGTGAACGCTTGTTGATGTATGGTGAAACATCAACTCCCGTTTACAAACGTCTGATGAAGCCGGAAGACGGGATGCGTCCGCAGCTACTGAATTTACATTCCTGTCACACAATCTTGATTGAAGGTGTTACTTTGTTGAATTCTCCGTTTTGGGTGATTCATCCTCTTTTCTGTGAGAGCCTGATTGTAAGTGGAGTGACTGTTTTCAATCGTGGACCTAACGGAGACGGATGTGATCCTGAATCTTGTAAGAATGTGTTGATAGAGAATTGTACATTTGACACGGGTGATGATTGTATTGCCATTAAATCAGGACGTAATGAAGACGGACGTAAATGGAATATTCCCAGTGAGAACATTATCGTACGTGGTTGCATGATGAGGAATGGACATGGAGGAGTAGTGATTGGCAGTGAGATTTCCGGTGGTTATCGTAACTTGTTTGTAGAAGATTGCCGGATGGATAGTCCGAATCTGGATCGTGTCATTCGTATTAAGACCAGTACTTGCCGTGGAGGACTTATAGAAAATGTATATGTGCGCAATGTAACAGTAGGGCAATGTCGTGAAGCAGTACTTCGTATCAATCTGCAATATGAGAATCGGGAAAAATGCAAGAGAGGTTTTGATCCGATTGTCCGTAACGTGCATTTGAAGAATGTAACTTGTGAGAAGAGTAAATTGGGTGTGCTTATTATCGGATTGGAGGATGATAAACATGTATATAACATCAGTGTAGAGGATTCTCATTTTAATAATGTAGCCAAAGGAGGAAATGATATTAAAGGGGCGAAAGATGTCACTTTCAAGAACCTTTATATCAATGGTGAATTGGTGAAATAGGATATAGCTGTAATAGATAAAAATCCAGCTATGAATGAAGAAGAGTGGAATACTGTCTATGATGTTCAAATCACTGCAGTTTCCACATTCTCATTCTCCCTTCACCTTTTCATAGCAAAAGCTGATGAATAAAGCGATACAGGGTGAAGAAGCTGTCTTTCACCTATACTTTCATATTATATTTTTTATCCAAAGCTAAGCTTTAGAAGTAGTAAAGCATAGCTTTAGCCTGCTTAAAGCTATGCTTTTTAAAGATCAAAGAGTTTGTTTCGATCATTTAGCATCTTTCACTTGAAACATCCTAATGTTTGTTTCAAATCTTAGGAAGAAAAAATCTGGTTGCTGGGAGCATAATAATTTTAGCTATAAGCATATTCTGATTTGCTATAATGAAAATTAGATTTGCTATAATGAAATCGGGAGTGAACTCTCGGTGAAAGGCGGGCCTTCACCCGATAACACCGATGAACAGGAGAAGGTGAAGGGTGAAGCGTTTTTCGGCACTCTTTCTTTTTGGGGGAGATACTACTGCTGGTATTAGAGAAAACAAATTAGTTTGCTCACTTCTGTATCGGAGTTGAGCTTGTGTAAAGTACAGCTCGGTATATGGAAAAAATGACATAAATATGGATAATAATCCTTATTCGGAATTTGTAGGAATCTTTTTTTGTACTTTATTTACTTTTTAACTAGTTTTGTTCACATAGATTTCAAAAGAGTCATTTGCTGAACGTGTATCTAGTCCGTTTGTCGTCTGATTATATTAGGAACAAACTTATATGGAATTTCTATTATTTCATAATGCTGTACTCTTTATTGCAGTGGGAAAGACGTATCTTTGTAACCAGCAATCAAAATAACCCAAAGGACTATATGAAATATAAATTATTATCCCTCTTCGCTTTGTTGTTTTTATTTGTGTCGGAAAGTTATGCCGATATCGAACTTAGTTCCAAACAAATGAGGACCAGTGACGGACTACCCAGTAATTCTGTGCGATGTATGTATCAGGATAGTAAAGGATTTTTGTGGTTGGGCACTTTAGATGGATTGACCCGCTATGATGGTAATTCTTTTCTTACCTATCAGTTGGAAACTGGCAAACACGATCAGGTCTCTTTGGCAGACAATAGAATAAAACACGTAGCAGAGGATAAAAATGGTTTCCTATGGATAAAGACAGTGCCGGAATTATTCAGTTGTTATGACTTGCAAAAAGCTTGTTTTGTCGATTTTACCGGTACCGGAGATGATGGAGAAAATTACTCGGAAATATATATGTCCTCTAATGGAGATGTGTGGCTTTGGCACAGAGCAAGTGGAGTGCGTCAAATCGTTTGTAAGGAGAATCGTACCATGACTTCTGTGAAGTTCCGCGCAGAGTCAGGAAGCTTGCCGGACGATCGAATTAAATTTATCAATGAAGATTCCAGTGGCAGAATATGGATTGGTACCATGCATGGACTTGCATCGGTCTATAAAGGGAAAGTTGAGATTGTAGATAGGGAACTGAATTTTTCCTCTTCTTTTCCTCATGGAGGGGATATGTATTTTTTGACAAAGGGTGGAGATGTATATCGCTGTGTCAATGGCTCGAAAAAGATAGATTGTTTAGCATCTCTTTCTACGATTGCCGGTAATACATCCGTCAGTGCACATTCATTGATAAAAGACAAATGGGTTATATTTACGTCAAACGAGGGAGTGTATGAGTTTGATTTTCAAACTATCCAAATAACTCCTTATCGGAAGTTGAAAATAAATAATGGGAAAGTTATTCATGACAATTACGGAGATTGTTGGGCTTACAATAATACGGGACGGATTTATTATATAAACGTGAAGAGCGGAGAAATAAAGGACTTCCAGTTGATCCCGGAAGAGAAGATGAAATATATAGATTATGAACGCTATCATGTGGTTCGTGATGATCGGGGAATGGTGTGGATTTCGACTTATGGGAACGGACTTTTCACTTATGATATTCAGGAAGACCGGTTGGAACACTTTGTTTCCGAAGGGAAGAATGCAGGACCTATAGGGTCAGATTTCTTGTTATGTTTGATGAAAGACAGGACAGGAGGAATATGGGTAAGCTCCGAATATTCCGGTTTGTCTCATATTTCCATTTCAAATAAAGGCATTACGCATGTCTATCCAGAATCACCGGATGTTTTTGACCGTTCGAATACAATCCGGTTACTGACTAAAATGTCGAATGGAGATATATGGGTAGGAACGCGAAGAGGTGGATTGTATAATTATGATTCTCATCTGAAAACTAAGATAGATAATCATTATTTGCCCTATAATATTTATGCGATTTCAGAAGATAGTCAGGAGAATATATGGATAGGAACCCGGGGAGACGGACTAAAAGTAGGAGACACTTGGTATAAACCGGATCCGTCTAATCCTTTTGCTTTGTCTCATTCTAATATTTATTCCATTCTTCGTGATAAAAAGAACCGTATGTGGGTGGGAACATTTGGAGGCGGATTAGATCTGGCCGAACAAACTGCGGGCGAACAATATAAGTTCCGTCGTTTCTTCCAACAAAAAAAATATGGTTTGCGGATAGTCCGGGTGATGGCAGAAGATGAAAAAGGAATGATATGGATGGGTACAAGTGAAGGAATTTGTATTTTCCACCCGGATTCATTGATAACTGATGAAGACAACTATCGTTTGTTTAGCTATACGGATGGTAACTTTTGTAGCAATGAGATTCGCTGCCTGTTTCGTGACAGTAAAGGGCGTATGTGGGTGGGAACCTCGGGGGCTGGTTTGAATCTATGTGAACTGACAGATGATTGCCAATCTTTGAAATATACGCATTATGGAATATCAGAAGGATTGGTCAATAATATGGTTCAGGCTATTCAGGAAGATTATTCGGGGCAATTATGGATTGCCACGGAATATGGGATTTCAAGATTCAACCCGAACAGTCATTCTTTTGAAAACTACTTCTTCTCATCCTATACATTGGGAAATGTGTATAGCGAAAACAGTGCATGTATGGGAGCAGACGGGAAACTCATTTTTGGAACAAACTATGGATTAACCATTATTGACCCGAAAAAGATTCCAACCGAGAGACTGCTTTCCCCGATCGTTATTACCGGACTGTCTGTCAATGGAATTCAGGTGAAGCCTAATATGCCAGGTTCTCCTTTGCAAGAATCTTTGGCTTATTCGGATAAGATCACATTGAAATATTTCCAAAACTCTTTCATGCTTGATTTTTCTACTCTCGATTATTCGGATAATGGACAAATCAAGTATATGTACTGGCTGGAGAACTATGATAAAGGATGGAATGTTCCATCTTCTTTGAGCTTTGCTTCTTATAAATATCTTGAGCCGGGCACTTATATATTCCATGTGAAATACTGTGATGGCGCCGGCATTTGGAATGATACCGAAACAACTTTGAAGATTGTCATCGTACCGCCGTTCTGGAAAACAAGTTGGGCTATGCTTGGATATTTCATCTTGATATTGATAGCCTTGTATTTCACATATCGTATCATCATTAATTTCAATAGACTGCGCAACCGCATCAACGTTGAAAAGCAATTGACGGAATATAAACTGGTATTTTTTACGAATATCTCTCATGAATTCCGTACTCCGCTTACGTTGATTCAGGGAGCATTGGAGAAAATGTACCGGATAGACGATATTCCTCAGGCATTATTGCATCCTTTGAAGGTGATGGATAAAAGTACCCAGCGCATGTTGAGGCTGATTAATCAGTTGCTGGAATTCAGGAAGATGCAGAATAACAAATTGGCTCTTTCTCTGCAGGAAACAGATGTAGTTGCTTTCCTGTATGAAATATATCTAAGTTTCAGTGACGTGGCAGAACAGAAAAATATGGATTTCCGCTTTTTGCCGTCAGTGCCATCCTACAAAATGTTTATTGATAAAGGAAACCTGGATAAAGTGGTTTATAACTTGCTCTCAAATGCTTTCAAATACACTCCTTCGGGTGGAACAATTCTGTTCTCTGTAAATGTGGATGAGGCAAAGAAGTGCTTGCAGATTCAGGTAGCCGATACGGGAGTAGGCATCCCTAAAGAGAAGCAGAGTGAACTGTTTAAGCGCTTTATGCAAAGCAGTTTCTCTGGAGATAGCATTGGGGTAGGGCTGCATTTGAGCCATGAATTGGTGCAGGTACATAAAGGAACCATTGAATATGAAGATAATGAAGGAGGAGGTTCTGTATTTATCGTATGTATTCCAACCGATAAAACGGTTTATTCGGAAAAAGATTTTCTGGTGCCCGGCAATGTTCTGTTGGAAGAAGCGAATATGCAAGCTCACCATTTGCAGGAACTTTCAGAAGAATATCAGGAACATGAGAAGGCTGTTACTTCATCGAGAAAACATAAAATACTAGTAATTGAAGATGATAATGATATTCGTGGATTCTTGCAAGAGGAACTAAGTGCTTATTTTGAAGTAGAAGTGGCAGCAGATGGAATATCCGGATTTGAAAAGGCATGCAACTATGATGCTGATCTGATTATCTGTGATGTGTTGATACCCGGAATGACCGGTTTTGAAGTAACCAAGAAATTGAAAACAGACTTTGCGACAAGCCATATTCCCATTATTTTACTGACTGCATTGACTTCGCCGGATAAACATCTGGAAGGTCTTGAGGCGGGAGCGGATATTTATATTGCGAAGCCATTTAGCTTTAAGCTTTTGCTTGCGCAAGTGTTCCGGCTGATAGAGCAATGCGAAAAGTTGCGGAAGAAATTCTCCAGTGAACCGGGAATAGTACGTCCTGCTTTATGTAACACGGACCGGGACAAGGAATTTGCAGACCAGTTGGTAGCTGTAGTCGAAAAGATTTATTCTCAATACAATATTTCTATTGATGAATTTGCGCAAATGATGGGGATGGGACGAACTGTGTTTTATAAGAAATTACGCGGAGTGACAGGGTACTCACCGAATGAGTATTTACGTGTTGTCCGAATGAAGAAGGCTGCCGAATTGTTTTTGACCGAAAGGAATCTGACTGTTGCGGAAGTCTCTTATAAAGTTGGTATTAACGATCCCCTTTATTTCAGCAAATGCTTTAAGGCACAGTTTGGAGTATCTCCTTCTGCTTACCAGAAAGGGGAGAGAAATAAAGCTTAGAGTTTACGTTGAATCTGGTCTATGAAAAGTTGACCAGATTCAACGTAAGATTGTTTATCAACTATATATGGAGGTCTAATTTGTAGATTTCACTTCCGGCAAGCAGGAAGCAGCCTGTACCGAAATCTTCAAAATCAGGAACTTTATCATAAGTGACAGGCTGACTGTCTTTCGGTTCTTTGCCGGTTCCCTGTACATAGCCAAGAAAACCATTTGGGTGAACTGCATCTTTCACCATGGCATTCCATGCCTTTATGATTACAGGCAGATATGTCTTTTTATCCAATAGCCCGTTACGTACCCCCCCAGGACATGCCGTATACAAAAAGGGCTGTACCGGAAGTTTCTTTGCCTCCAAAGTTTGTCGGGTCGTGGAGGCTGACATTCCAAAAGCCGTCTTCACGCTGACATTGTTTCAGTGCTTTGCTCATAGTCAGAAAATCATTGATGTAATCCTGACGATGTTTTTCATCGGATGGAATTTCATTCATAACTCGTACTAAAGCTGCATATACCCATCCGTTTCCACGGCTCCAGTAACAGTCTTTACCATTCGGTTCTTTGTATGGAGGATCGAAATTATGATCTCGCCACCATAAACCGTCTTTGGGGTTGAACATTCCGTTTTCTCCATGTTGGTTGCGGGTATATTCATACATGTCCCACATCTTATCAAAGTATTTCTGTTCACCTGTAAGTTTTCCCATTTTGGCAAATATCGGCATCCCCATCTGGATGGCATCTATCCACCACCAGTCATTTACTTGTGGAGTGTTGACCAGCATATCCATATTGGCTTTCGTTTTCCGTATTTTTTCAGGATCAGGGCAAATGTTGTATAAATCGAGATAGATCTGGCTGGCGCAGTAGTTATCAGCATTACGGGTGGTTGTTCCCCGGTGGAATCCCCATTGGTGATAATCTGCCCATTCCTTGGCATAGAGGTAATATTCGTCTGCAGGATAGATGGAATAGAGTGCCATTAGACCCTCGTAATACACACTCCGTGTCCAGATATTACTAGGACGAACCACTTTTTTGACAAAAGAAGGAGTGCGATAATCAGCATATTTCTTCATAAAATAGTCGTTCACCTGGAGGGTTACTTTGAGAATTTCTTTTTTATCGGGAACTGTCTGTGCTTTTATGTTCCCATAACTCAATATTACTCCGATAAAAAATAGTATAAGATGCTTTTTCATTGTATAATAAATTAAATTACTACTGTTCTTTGATTTAGGTGCACAAAAGTGAACCTTTCTTTACCTGTTGCAAAGAAAATGCATTGTAAGAAAAGTAATATTGAAATTTGTACGGAAAATATGTAATATTAGACTTTACCGGTCGAGAGGAACTGTTTTATCTCTTCAGCAGTATCTGTGATGTGTTGAGGAGCAAACTTTTCCAGCTCCGTGCGTGGACGAAATCCCCATGTCACTCCGCAAGCGGTAACTCCTGCATTGGCAGCCGTTTGCATATCTACACCGGAATCGCCTACATAAAGAACATCTTCCTTTTGTACATTGGCTAGTTTTAATATATCAAAAACAACTGCCGGATCGGGTTTGACATTTATTCCTTCCCGTTGGCCGAAAACTGCTGTAAAGTGAATACCGGAAAAGTAGTGGGCAACCAGCTTTTCTGTGGCAGCCTGATATTTGTTGGATGCTACGGCAATTTGGATGCCTGCAGACTGCAGATAGGATAACAGTTCCGGAATGCCCGGATAAGGTCGGCTATCATCTGCATTGTGAATATCGTAATAAGGAACGAACTCATTGCGTACACGAAGTACATTTTCTTCCGTCTTTTCACCTTCGGGCAATGCGCGTTCAAAGAGTTTATTGATACCATTGCCTACCATGAAGTTGTACTTTTCTATTTCATGAGTGGGGTATCCTAATTTATTTAAAGCATAATTGGTGCTGTGGGCAAGGTCGGCGATGGTATTCAGCAATGTTCCATCCAGGTCAAATATAACTAGTTTCTTCATTCTTACTGTATCTTATTGTTCTCCTTTAATCTCTTTTACCGATACAAAAATAGGTAAAAAAGATAAGATAAAGAAATCCTTTCCTATCTTGCCGGGTTTTATCTTCTCCTTTGGAAAGAATTGTTTCTTGCCACGGAACTTTTAGTTTCATGACGGGAAACAATTAGTTCCACACCGAGAAACCAATGGTTTCACCGTATGGAACTAACAGTTTCAAGGCATGAAACTAGAAGTTTCAAACCAGGGAACTAAATTTGAAACTATTTCTTAGTAATCCGGAACCAGTCTACATCTGCCCATCCTCCGTCGTTAGTGACGATAGCTGGTCGTGTGCAGAACATTCCGACCTTTGTGCCAATCCATTGTCCTTCTCTTGCCTGGAAAGGATTGCCTAGTGGCTGATATTTCTTTCCGTCAAGGCTGTAGCTGAAGTTACACATCACAATGAGATCGTGTCCACCTTCGCTGCCTTTGATCTTCTTGCCGTCATAGCTGAAACGAACTTTCAGATAAACAGTATTTTGAGAAAGATCCACAGAAGCATTTGCCTGTTCCGGTTTTCCTTTATCTGCTTTTTTACATTCAACTTGAGACAGGACCAGACCTTTATCTGTATTTTCCAGAATGATTCCGGCATAATCTCTACCCATTACAACCAGTCCGGTGCGTTCACCTTTATTTTTAGGATTAGGGGTAAACGTAAGTTTCATTGTTGCAGTGAAATTGTCAGAAGGCGTTTTCTGTAGAAGCAGGTTGGCTACATCCCACAGATTTTTATAGTCATTCAAAACCGGATAGGAGTATAATCTTACATAGCTCTTATCACCTGCATAGTATGCCCATTTTTCATTGATGTTGGCATGCCATTGCCATTGTGGAGAGAGGGTATATCCATCGAACTCGTCACTTTCCTGCGGAGTGCAGATAGGATATGTTTTACCTACATTCGGCTTTTTATAAGTCAGAACAGGTTCGCCACAGCCGTCACCGTCTTTATCTATGCCAATCACAGGCCAGTCGTTTACCCATTTCATAGGCTGAAGATGCATGATACGTCCGTAAGCACCCACATCCTGAAAGTGAAGGAACCAATCTTCTCCGGTAGGAGTATCTACCCATGCACCCTGATGAGGACCGTTGACAGGAGAGTTACCTTGCGCAAGTACGGTTTTCCATTCGTAGGGACCATAGATGTTTTTAGAACGTAGTACAACCTGCCAGCCTGTTGGTACGCCACCGGCCGGATGGAAGATATAATAATAGTCATTTCTCTTATACATTTTAGGACCTTCGCAAGTCTGATGTGCTTCATGACCATCGAAGATTATGCGTGAAGGAGTGATGGCTTTTGTTGCTTCTGCATTTAGTTCGCAGATGGTGATTACACTTTTCAGCCCGGCACGACTTCCTGCGTATGCATGTACCATATACACTTTCCCGTCTTCATCCCAAAACGGGCAGGTGTCAATAATTCCTTTTCCCGGTTTCACCAAGACTGGTTCGCTCCACGGACCTTTCGGGTCTTTGGCTTTCACCATAAAAGCTCCCTGGTCAGGATCCCCCCAAAAGATATAGAACTCTCCGTTGTGATGGCGAATGGCTGGAGCCCAGACACGGTTGCCATGTTCCGGCCGTTCCGGAGTTTCAATGGGAGAGAGGGCATTGGGGACGGCGGCACCGATAATCGTCCAGTTCACCAAGTCCTTGGAATGTAGGATTTGTAATCCGGGTAAACAGTTGAAACTGGATGAAGTCATATAGAAATCATCTCCTACGCGGCAAGCGTCAGGATCGGAGTAATCGGCATAAAGTACCGGATTTTTGTATTTACCGTTTCCGAGGTCGGAAACCCATACCTCAGATACATAGTTTTTTTGTGCTACTGCGGTGAAGACCGTTAATAGGCAAAAAGCTAAAGTCTGTGTCAATCGTTTCATGTTATAGATTATATTTATATAAGTGATTTGCTGGTTTTATCTGGTGACAAAGGTAGAAAAAAAGACTCTGCACAAGGAGGAATATTTGTGCAGAGTCATAGAAAAATTGGTAGAAACCTCGTAATTTTTGTTTAGTTGTATATGTATCTACCTTATCACCTTTACAGTTACCGGGTGAGCCAACTCTTCTTTCCATTCACGGAGATAGGCAAACCATGCTTCCGGTGTTTTATATCCGAAAGTTTCTTTCATCGAAGTAAAAGTCGTATGATACTGGAAATATTTATTTCCCGGAGCGGTAATCGTATAAAGGAAGTTAGCTTTATCCTTTTCTTCCGATTTCACATAACGTTGAGGAATGCAAGTGCCCAGTCCTACGGTTTCTTTAGCATATTTCACAGTGTCGTTTACAGGCCAGTCCGTTCCCCAGCTTCCTACAAGCCCTTTATGATCGGAGAAAGATTTGGAAGTACCTACAATGTCTTGTACACCTGTGCAGAAAACTTCCTTATTGAGCGGTTCGTCAAAGAATGCTTCAATATGAAGATCGCGATGTCCTGCATAGAGCGTGTAGCGTGTCATCATATTCAGTTCCGTATCCTGATATTTCCATCCGGTCACTTCAATTTCAGCAATCACGCGTACCGGTCCGTAAGAAATGATACGTTCCGTGCGGGTATCCACCGGAGTGATGTGGGTAGCTTGCTGTCCGTCCCAACCTTTCAACGCGCCCGGTCCGCAGCTGTCGAATACACGGAGCACGTCATCTCCGAATCCTTTAGCTAACTGCTCATCCGTCGGATAGAACTGCGATTCTTTGATTTCCAGCCCTTTGTTGAACTTGCCATAAATATCCGGCGTCTGTTTCTCATTGAAATAAAGGCGGTATCCTACCAGTTCCGATTCCAATACCGGACCGTGAGGACGTACCATACTGTATATATTACTAGTGCCGGGAACAGTGATAGCTTGTACCCGCTGATGCTTTCCTTTCCGGTTGTCTACGATAAACATGTCGGCATAAACTCGTTCAGGATAAGTCTTTGTACTCTTTTCTGAAGAAAGTGTAATCTGGAATGTTTTTCTAGCATGAGCAGGAAGATCGGCAACAAAAGCCAGTTCGTCCATCTTACGGTCTCTGTTCAGATCGTCTAACTGGGAAGCTATTTCCTTGGTCCCTTCCATGACAATGGCAGACTTTACTTTGAAACCTGCGTGCAGTTCATGCAAATTGATGACAATCGGAGCGTCCGTTTTTGCCTGATTCCAGTTGTTCTGCACTTCAACTGTGATGGTTTTCTCCTGTTTCTGCGCTTGGGCAGACAGGCTGAAAGCTCCTAAAAAGAAAGTAATAATAAAAAGATTCTTCTTCATGTTTCTAAGGCTGAAATTATACGTCGTATTTCTCCTTGCAAAAATAGCAGAAAAAATAGCAGACTGTGTCTCTTTTGAGGAGATTATAGTCTGCTATTTGAGCTTTTTACTCTATATAATGATATTGTGGTTTCTATTTTGCATCACAGAATGGCAATGAGTTTTTATTTGAGACTTAAAATCTCCTCTTTTGCACCTAATTCCTCATAAACCTTTCCGTCTATAGTCAGATTCTTGGCATTCTTAACGTTTAATATATTGTTGCCTTTAGAAGATTCTACATAAATATTTTCCAAAGTAACTCCGTCCACCTGGCTGATAACAACTCCATCCGCAGCTTCTGTCATCACAACGTTTTTAACGGTAATATTGCTGATGGGCATTTCCGGCAGTCCGTTGAAGAACATGGCACGTCCCGAACCTCTGCAAACAATATTGGAAATATGAATATTGCGGAAAGCAGGTGTTTCTTCCGTCACCGGAGGAATGGCAGTCTTCATACGGCTCAACAGATCTTCTTCCGATTCTTCACCGGCACCTTTTCCACCGTAGAACAAGTCGAACAATAAGGGTTCATTCGGAATATTAATCATATTGATATTGTTAATGTAGATGTTTTCTACCACACCGCCACGTCCGCGGGTACTCTTGAAACGTAAACCTACATCTGTACCCATAAATGTGCAGTCTTCTACATAGATATTCTTCACACCGCCGGACATTTCACTACCTACCACGAATCCACCATGTCCGTGCAATACTGTATTGTTTTTCACGATAACGTTCTGGCAAGGTTCTCCACGACGGCGTCCATCTTCGTCTTTACCGGATTTGATACAGATGGCATCATCTCCCGCATCAAACACACTATTGATAATCAGAGCGTTTTTACAAGATTCCAAGTCGATAGCATCACCGTTTTGAGAATACCAGGGGTTGATGACCATGATATTATTTACTGTGAAATCTTCGCAAGACAAGGGGTGCAGACACCAGCTTGGTGAGTTTTTGAAAGTAACGCCTTCCAACAGTACCTTTTTACTTTTAACGATACTCAACAGTACCGGACGCAACCACGGACGGATTTCTGCCCATTCTTCATCTGTGTTGATACCTTCGGGGACATTGAAGTCTTTGCAAGCCATTGCACCTTTCAGTGAGCCGGCAGTGGGATACCATATCTCTTGTTTCTCGTCGAGAACACCTCCCGAGTTTACCAGCTT
The DNA here is from genome assembly GCF_025147085.1 of Bacteroides sp. D2. Lineage (NCBI taxonomy): Bacteria > Pseudomonadati > Bacteroidota > Bacteroidia > Bacteroidales > Bacteroidaceae > Bacteroides > Bacteroides sp. D2. The sequence continues at coordinate 3,234,490 of NZ_CP102261.1, forward strand.
TTTCCATTGTGAAGCAGTCAGCTTTCCTTTTTTTACCGGACGCCAGCAGTCACCGTTTCCGTCAAATGTACCATGTCCGGTGATAGCGATATTTTCTGCATTGCGTGCTGAAATCGGCGATTGGCAACGACGAGTCTCGAGTCCTTCAAAAGAAGTGGCAATGATAGGATATGCTTCAAAATTACCGGTAAAAAGTACCAGCGCATTTTGTTCCGTATATAGATTTACATTGCTCAACAGCTCGATCGGACCAGTCAACCAGACACCTTCCGGGATAATCACTTTACCCCCTCCGCGTTGATTCACGTCTTTAATAGCATCGTTGATAGCTTTGGTATTCAGGAACAGACCGTCTCCTTTGGCTCCGAATTTCTCAATGTTTACTTCGTAAGCAGGGAAAACCGGTTGCTGTACTTTCGGCATTTCAAAAGGTAAATTCTGGTAAAGAGCGTCACTGATTGAGCTTTCTTTTACAGCAGTCTCGCTTTGTTTACATCCCGATGAGATAAACGGTAAACAGCATACGGCCATCCAGAAGAGTCTTTTTGTCAATGTGTTCATTTAGTAACTTAATTTCTATAGGGTTATACATCTATTGTTTTTCTTGGTAGTTGGTTGATGATTAATAAGGATGATTTCATAATTCTTATGTCCTTCCGCAGGCGATCTGTCGCAGGCAGCCTGCAGGAGAGGAATAAGACGAATTCATGTTAACCTAATTCTAACCTTAAATAAATATTATGAAAAAACCTCTTAATTATCGATTGCAAAGATAGGTGGGAAAGCCTAAGGCGATGTGGACTAATTGATAGATTACGTGTATTTTTTGTCATTTCTGTCTATTATTTGCACACTTCTCGTGTTTTTATGCAGAAAGTTCCTATCTTTGCACAAAATTTAACTATTAAAAGATATGAGTTACAACTTGTTGAAAGGAAAAAGAGGTATTATCTTCGGTGCTTTGAACGATCAGTCTATTGCCTGGAAAGTGGCAGAGCGTGCCGTAGAAGAAGGTGCAACCATTACATTATCAAATACTCCGATGGCTATCCGTATGGGAGAAGTCGATGCTTTGGCCCAAAAATTAAATTGCCAAGTTGTTCCGGCAGACGCCACTAGCGTAGAAGATTTGGAGAATGTATTCAAGACCTCCATGGATATACTGGGTGGACAAATTGATTTTGTACTCCACTCTATCGGTATGTCTCCCAACGTGCGCAAGAAACGTACTTACGATGACCTTGACTATGGAATGTTGGATAAGACATTGGATATTTCAGCTGTTTCATTCCACAAAATGATTCAGTCGGCCAAGAAACTGAATGCTATTGCTGATTATGGCTCTATCGTTGCTTTGAGCTACGTAGCCGCACAGCGTACTTTCTATGGCTATAATGATATGGCAGATGCAAAGGCTTTGTTGGAATCTATTGCTCGCAGCTTCGGTTACATTTACGGACGCGAACATAGCGTACGTGTGAACACGATTTCACAGTCGCCTACATTTACTACTGCCGGTTCGGGCGTGAAGGGTATGGACAAACTGTTCGACTTCTCCAACCGTATGTCTCCGCTCGGAAATGCAACGGCTGACGAATGTGCCGATTATTGCATCGTGATGTTCTCCGATCTTACCCGTAAGGTGACTATGCAGAACTTATTCCATGACGGTGGATTCTCCAGCGTAGGTATGAGTCTTCGTGCCATGGCTACTTACGAGAAAGGACTCGATGAGTACATGGACGAAAATGGTAACATCATTTACGGATAAAAGATTATGAAACTACGGATCTCTCTTCTTATTATATTAATGAGTATGCTTTTCACCTCCTGCGGGATAAGCACAGGAAAGGGTACGGAGCAGAAGGAAGAAGAGATTTCTGTTCTGAGATATGATAAGCTGTTGAGCGAATATGTTCGCTCCAACAGCTTTTCTGCTATGCAGAAGTTGACGATGGACTACCGTATGCCGACGAAAATCCTGATTGAGGATGTATTGTCTATCGGTACGGTGAAAGATGATACCATCTCGCAACGTCTGCAAAAATTCTATTCGGATACGACTTTGGTTCGTTTGCTTAGCGATGTAGAAGCAAAATATCCTAATCTGGATGAAGTGGAAAAAGGACTTAGCAAAGGATTTCGGAAACTGAAAAAGGAAGTGCCTGATACGAAAGTGCCGTTTATCTATTCGCAAGTATCCGCTTTCAACGAATCTATTATTTTAGTGGATTCTTTATTGGGAATCAGTCTTGATAAATATATGGGGGAAGATTATCCTCTTTATAAGCGTTTCTATTACGATTATCAGTGTCGCTCGATGCGTCCGGAACGGATTGTGCCGGATTGTTTTGCTTTTTATCTTTTGAGCCGTTACGGTATGAACTATCATGAAGGTACTTGTCTGATTGACTTGATGATGCATACGGGAAAGATCAATTACGTAGTGCAAAACTTATTGGGATATAGTGATATTGGTGAAGCAATGGGGTATTCTAAGGAGGAAAGCGACTGGTGCAAGGATAATGAAAAGGAGATATGGAATTATATCTGTACCAACGATCATCTGCATGCTCGTGACCCGATGGTGATCCGCTATTATATGAAGCCTGCTCCTGCTGTTGATATGTTGGGTGCTCAAGCTCCGGCATTGATAGGTACATGGATGGGAGCAAGAATCATTGCTTCTTACATGAAAAAGCATAAGGATATGAAGCTGAAAGATCTTCTGGAATTTACTGATTACCACGAAATGTTAAGTGAATCTAACTACCTGGCTTCCTGAATCGTTTCTCTTTCTTATTTCTCAATTTTTAATTTTCAATTCTCAATTTAATAAGTGGAAACTGCCCTTTATTTGTTGCCCGTGACTTTAGGCGATACACCTATTGAAAAGGTGTTGCCTTCTTATAATAAGGAAATTATTTCCGGTATCCGGTATTTTATAGTCGAAGATGTTCGTTCTGCCCGTCGTTTCCTGAAAAAGGTGGACCGGGAGATTGATATTGATGCGTTGACATTTTATCCGTTGAACAAACATACTTCACCTGAAGATATTTCCGGTTATCTGCAACCTTTGGTAGGCGGAGCTTCAATGGGAGTTATCTCCGAAGCCGGTTGTCCGGCGGTAGCTGATCCGGGAGCGGATGTGGTTGCCATCGCACAACGTAAAAAACTGAAGGTAGTTCCTTTGGTTGGACCCTCTTCAATTATTCTTTCCGTGATGGCTTCGGGCTTTAACGGGCAGAGCTTTGCGTTTCATGGTTATCTGCCGATTGAACCGGGGGAACGTGCCAAGAAACTGAAAACATTGGAGCAGCGTGTGTATGCTGAAAATCAGACACAACTTTTCATTGAGACGCCTTACCGGAATCATAAGATGATAGAAGATATTTTGTTAAACTGTCGTCCTCAAACAAAGCTTTGTATTGCTGCCGATATTACATGTGAAGGAGAGTATATACAGACGCGTACTGTGAAGGACTGGAAGGGACATGTGCCTGAATTGTCTAAGATTCCCTGTATTTTTCTCTTATATAAATAACGCCTTTCAGGTGTTCATATTCATCTTCGAAACAGCTACTGAAGAAGCCTTTTCCCAAGTTTTCCTCTATCTGTTTGAAGCTCCATAGCTTACTGTTCTTAAAGCGAGGGGTACAAAGGATGGAATCATCCTTGATATCAACGATGAATAAGTAGATAAGACGATTGGTTACTTCATTCTCAAAGTGATAAACGATATTGAACTCTGGCTTGATATCTTTTTCGTGCGGGAAAGCATTGTTAATCAAACGGGTGGCACCCGCCTCTAAAGATTCTCCATATCGGAGATAACATTCCATGGGAATGTCCACTTTTCCTTTGTCCAAAATGGCTGTTGACGGTCTGTCGCAAAGGAACAGCATTCCATGAGTGGATATGGCAATTCTTATCACCGGATTGATGTATGCGTTCTTATAATTAACAGCTTCTATCGCAGGGGTTTTCCCGATCACGTCTCCTTTGGTATTCACAATAGGAACATATTCTGTGTGAGACATTAGGTGATTGAAGAAACGGATAGCGATCTGGTTGAACAGGATGCTCATAAGAAAGACAGTAGGAGGTAACACTTTATAGAGTACAAACAGACTTGTCTTACTTAGTGGGTTTTGGAAAATGACGGTGATGCTGATTATAATAAAATGCAGTATTCCGAAAATCAAGGCAATGCGAGCAGATACAACGGCGGCTTCTGCTCCCTGAGCATATAAACGTTTGTTGCAAGAACCTATCTGTTTTAAGAAGTGGTTGATAAACCTTTTCTTATGCATATAAAGACTTAGCATTGGAATGAGAATACTGACTTCCAGAGTAAGCGGGAGCGCACCGGGGGGAACATAATCACCAGGAATGAGAGCTGCTACGGATAATAGTGCCAGCACTCCGGTCGCTATATAGAGGATAAAATTAGGAATTAACAATCCTTTACGTCGATAAGAAAGGTATATTCCTATAATACCTATACCTGTACCGATGTAAATAGCCGTGTCTTGCGTTATAAGTTCACACAATAAAATGGAAATAATAACGGGGATAAAACCCAGCGACATGTTAAATGCGGAAGAAAGTATTCCTTTATGATCCATCTCTATATTTATGTTTATTTGTCGGTTCTATCTATAAAACAAATAGTGTATGTGTTTTGTTTGCTAACGAATATGTTTCTCTGCATGGTAGGAGGAACGAACAAGGGGAGCACTCTCTACGATGTTGAATCCTTTCTCTAAACCAACTGTTTTATATTTCGCGAATTGCAGCGGAGTGATGTATGCCGCAACGGGATAATGCCGATGACTCGGTTGCAGGTATTGCCCTATGGTAAGAATCTGGCAACCGGTTGCTAACAGATCGTCCATCAATGTTTCGACTTCCTCCGGAGTTTCACCCAGTCCGACCATTATGCCGCTTTTAGATTTGACTCCCTTTTCGGAAATGTGTCTGATAACCTGTAAGCTTGTATCATAATTTGCTGCACTGCGGACTAGTGGACTAATGCGGCGCACAGTTTCCATATTGTGTGATATGATGTCGGGGCGGGCGTCAATTACTAAATCTACCAACTCCATTCTGCCTTGAAAATCCGGAATCAGTACTTCAATGGTTGTCTGTGGATTCAACCGTTTTATTTCCCGGATGGTACGTGCCCAATGTTCTGCTCCCAAATCAGGTAAATCATCCCGGTCTACAGAGGTGATGACGGCATGATCCAGTTTCATCAGTGCGATGGATTCTGCTACATGGGTAGGCTCGTTTGCATCTAACGGATGGGGACGTCCTGTCTGTGTGTTGCAAAATTTACAGCTACGCGTGCAGATGTCACCGCCAATCATGAAGGTGGCTGTTCCTTTTCCCCAACATTCCCCCATATTAGGGCAACGCCCACTGCTGCATATCGTGTGCAAGCAGTGGGAGTCGACAATTCGTTTTGTTTCGGTGTATCGTTCGTTGGCACCGATATTAATTTTCAGCCATTCGGGCTTACGTACTCTATCCGTCATTATAAGTTGTTCAAGAAGAAGTTGGTCAACCGTGTGTACAGGTGTTGGCGGGTGTTGCCACCATATATTCCATGATTACGGTTCGTGTACACTTGCATATCAAATTGTTTTCCAAGCTGGACTAACTGCTCGGCATATTCTGCACAGTTCTGGAAGTGAACATTGTCGTCTGCCATACCATGTACCAGCAACAAGTTTCCATGAAGTTTGTCGGCACGGGTGAAAGCTGATGATTCCTTATATCCTTCCGCATTTTCTTTGGGAGTGCGCATGAAACGTTCGGTGTAAATCGTATCATAGAAACGCCAGTCGGTCGGTGCGGCTACGGCTACTCCGGCTTTGAATACAGGAGTTCCCTCGCTCATGCTCATAAGAGTCATGTATCCGCCATAACTCCAACCCCAGATACCAATGCGGTCTTTGTCCACATACGCTTGTTTGCCTAGGTAAAGCGCTGTTTCCACCTGGTCTTTGGCTTCTTTGACTCCGATTTTCAAATAGGTACATTTCTCAAAAGCTTCTCCACGGCCTCCAGTGCCACGACCATCTACACATACCACGATATAACCGAGGCTTGCCATGTATGTCTCCCAGCTGATTCCCCAAGTATCCAATACCTGTTGGGAACCCGGGCCACTATATTGATACATCAGTACCGGATATTTTTTGGATGCGGAGAAATTAACCGGTTTCATCATCCAGCCGTTCAACTTCACGCCATCTGTAGTCTGGAAAGTAAAGAACTCTTTTTGTGGTACTGCATATCCGGACAATGTTTGTTTCAACGCATCATTTGTAATAAGCGTTTTGAGCGTTTTGCCTGAATTATCGTTCAAGGTAACCAACATAGGAGTATCCAAGCTGGAGAACTTGTTCATATAATACTTCATCGATTTGCTGAAGAGAGGCGTATTGGTTCCTGCCTGTTGAGACAATTTGGTCTTTTTGCCTTTCTTATCTATTTTATAGACAGCCTTGCGCAGAGGACTCTCTTCGTTGCTGGTATAATAGAAAGAACCATCTTCTTCATCATATCCCAGAAAATCTTTCACTTCGAACTTACCGTTAGTAACCTTTTTAATCAAATTACCTCCCATGCTATACCAATAGAGATGACTGTAACCGTCACGTTCGCTAAGCATGCTGAAATATTCGGGATAGAACTGGATGTTATCGAAAATATTCTCCTTTATGTAATAAGGAGATTCATCACGGAGCATTAGTTTGCAAAGTGTTGAGCGAGGATCGGCAAAGTAGAGATCGAAACGGTCTTGATGACGGTTTAATGTCATGATAGCCAATTTGTTGGCATCCTTTGTGAAACGGATGCGTGGAATGTATCCATCTGCATCCAACGGGAGTTTCATCGTACGGGTGACGTGTGACTTGATGTCATACGTGCGTACTTCTACTTTCGAATTGGGGTATCCGGCTTTCGGATACTTGTAGGTATATTCACCCGGATAATCTTTTAAGGCATCAATACGGGGTGCCTGTCCGGCAAATACCGGAAAAGAGTAGGAGGGAACTTCTGACTCATCGAAGCGGATGAAAGCGATCAGTGTATTATCAGCGCTGAATTCCAAAGCACGGTCGAAACCGAACTCTTCTTCATACACCCAGTCGGGGATGCCGTTGATTACAGAGTTCTGTTTGCCATCCTCCGTAATTTGGCTTTCACTGTTGCCATAAAGCAGCTTAACAAGAAATATGTTATTGTTGCGGACAAAAGCAATCATTGTACCGTCTGGAGAAAAGACGGGGACCTGTTGAGGTCCACCGTCAGACAGCCGTTCAATAATGTTGTTTGTCGTAACGCCCTTATCATTTCGTTTCAAAGGGTAAATGTAATGTACAGCTGTGTATGAATGCCTATATATAGGTGTCGTTTTAGTAGCAATCAGCAATTTCTGACCGTCGGGCGAGAACTGGTAACTGTCGAAGTTCTTGAAGTCACATTCGCGTGTAGTGCTTACATCGAAAATCACTTCTACTTTCTCGCCTGTTTTGAAAGAGTATTTAATGATCTGCGTGCCGTCGGCGTTCATCTGCGTGTAGTGTTCGCCATCAGGCATGGGGATTACTCCCTGGATATTTTCCGGGCGGAAACGTCTGGAGGTGATATCTTTTAAATCGAGTGCCTTTTGTCCTTGTGCCATTCCGGTCAGACAGAGAAGGCAGAGTAATAAAGTGATGCTGATCTTTTTCATCTGCTTTTATAATCGGTTTTGGTTTTAATTCGTACTTGCAAAAGTAACAATAAACTTAGATTCAACAAAGCCTGACCGATTTTTATATAGATTTGATAAGGATTATTGGGTGAGATTCAATATCTTTGTGAAAAGGACTTTAAACATTACCACTATGAATTCAAAAAGAAAAGACTTGCAATATGCTTCTGTCTTCTTATTGGCTGTAGCATTGACATTCCTGTTGGGGAAGGGGGATAATCTGTGGTTGGTATCGTGGGGTGACTTGATACCAAGTTTGTTTGTGCTGTTCATAGCAGGTGATTGTTTGCATAGTTCCCTGCTCCGTATCAAACGCGGCGAAGAGGATGGAGGAGCCCGGTGGAGTACTTGTTTCACTTTTCTGGTATTCAGTATTGTTTTTATGGGCGACTTATTTTATATCGGCAACTTTATTGTGAATAAACTGTGGGGCTAAAGGATTAGTATAAATTCTGCTTCACAGGTATTTAATAGTAAGATTTTCTTCTTAACTATAGCTTTTAGTTTACTTTAACTAGATAAATTAGTTTATGAACTAAAACTTTTCGTTATTTGCAGCAAACAAAGTTGCAGATATGAAAGGATTAACAGCAAAAGAAGAAGAAATCATGGGCTTTTTCTGGGAAAAAGGCCCCTTGTTCGTGAAAGAAATGTTGGCTTTCTATGAAGAGCCCAAGCCGCATTTTAATACATTATCTACGATTGTGCGTGGGCTGGAAGAAAAAGGCTTTTTAGCTCACTATACTTTTGGGAATACTTATCAATACTATCCCGTAGTCAGTGAAGAGGATTTTCGTAAAGGAACATTGCGGAATGTGATTAGCAAGTATTTTAATAATTCTTATCTGAATGCTGTTTCTTCTTTGGTTAAGGAGGAGGATATTTCGTTGGATGAATTGAAGCAACTTATTCACGAAGTGGAACAGGCTGATAAGAAACACTAATCTTTTTAACGAAAATCTATGCTATGGGAGTTTTCTTCATCTATATATTAAAATCGTCAGTTTGTCTTGTTTTGTTTTACCTGTTTTTCAGGTTATTGCTTAGCAAGGAAACTTTTCATCGTTTCAATCGAATGGCTTTATTGGGAGTGTTGTTCTTTTCATTACTCATTCCTTGTATCGAAGTAACTACCCGGCATCAGGTTGAGGTGCAACAGGCTATGCTTTCCATCGAGCAGTTGCTACTGATGGCAGAGTTGGAAGCTACCCCTGTTGAAGCCGGTGCAGTGCAGGAAACGGTGGCGTCCTGGATACAGATTGTTTTGCTGGTCTATTTGGCAGGTATTCTATTTCTTGCCTGTCGGAGTATTTATTCGTTGATTAGTCTTTTCCGGTTGATACATTCCGGTAAACAGGAGAAGTTGGAGAAAGGGGTTACGCTTGTGGTACACCATCATGAGATAGCTCCGTTCAGTTGGATGAAGTATATTGTGATTAGTCAAAAAGATCTGGAAGAGAATGGGCGGGAAATTCTCATACATGAAATGGCTCATATTCATCACCGCCATTCTATTGACTTGTTATTGGCGGATATTTGTATCTTTTTCCAATGGTTCAATCCCGGTGCATGGTTGTTGAAACAGGAGTTGCAGAATATTCATGAGTACGAAGCGGATGAGACTGTAATCAATGAGGGTGTAAACGCGAAGGAATATCAACTATTATTAATAAAAAAAGCTGTTGGCACAAGGCTCTACTCTATGGCCAACAGCTTTAATCACAGTAAACTTAAAAAAACGTATCACTATGATGTTAAAAGAAAAATCGAATCCGTGGGCACGGTTGAAGTATTTGTATGTACTTCCGTTGGCAGCTATTGCAGTAACTGCTTTTGCCCGTCCTGAAATCTCTGAAAAAATGGAAGAGATTTCTGCTGTCAAAGTTAATGATTTGGCGGAAATTGTGCAAGAAAAGGTACTGCAAGATACAGTGAAAGTATCAAAAGATGAGAAGAGAGATGCCGTAGTGGTGTCTGGAGTGAAGTCTAAAGCGGAAGAAGAAATTATCGTCTTTGAAGTTGTGGAGCAGATGCCGGAATATCCTGGTGGTATGAATGCATTGCAAAAGTATCTGATGGATAAAATAACCAGTTCTCCTATGAAAGGTAAAGCAGGTGGCAGAGTGATGGTTGGTTTTACGGTAGCTGAAACAGGGAAGATAAAGGATGTATATGTACTTCAGTCGGATGAGGAGGCATTGAATCGGGAAGCAGAAAGAATTGTCAGTGAAATGCCGGATTGGATTCCCGGAAAGCAACGTGGCAGACCTGTGCCGGTGAAATATACTATCCCTGTAAGATTCGGAAGTTTCAGATTTGCAGAGAATAAACCGCCTTTGATTTTGTCTGATGGCAAGGAGATTAGCATGGAAGCTATGGAAAAGTTAGACCCGTCAACAATCGAAAGTCTATCTGTGTTGAAAGACTCTGCTTCAATAAAAGTGTACGGTAAACGTGGGGCAAACGGGGTGATACTTGTGAATACTCAAAGAGGCAGTAAGGACAAAAAACACAATATAGAAATCAGTTTTTCTAAGAAAGCAACTAATGCGGATGCTATACCTGATTTCCCTGTCAGTGGAACTGTTGTTGACGAAGAGGGACGTCCAAAAGCTGGGGTAAGTATTATTGTACCTAATACAAATCATGGCACGATAACGGATATAAATGGACATTTTAGTCTAAAAGCAATAAAAGACGGCAATCTGTGGTTCTCGTTTATCGGATATAAGCCTGTAAAAGCTCCTGTAACTTCTACGATGAATATACGGATGGAGCAGGAGGTTGTTAAACTGTTCCCTGAACTTTCAGGCAGTGCGCTAAATGTAAGTTCCGGAACTAAGGGTGTTAATGGTGTATCTATATATGGGATAAAAGGTGAACAGCCTTTGGTCATAATTGACGGGAAAGAAGCTATGGATAAAGATGCCTTATCCAAGCTCGCACCGGACCATATAAAGAGTATTTCTGTGCTGAAAGATAAATCAGCACAGGCCGTTTATGGCGATAAAGGAAAGAATGGGGTAATTATTGTAGAAATGTTGACGGATGAGGAATATCAGACCCGTCAGAACAAGAAATAGAAGAAATCATGCATTGATTTGTTGACGGAGGTACGCTAGTATCTCCGTTTCTTGTTCCGGATGGAACCATTGTATTTCTTCATCTCTTTTGAACCAAGTCATCTGTTTACGCGAATAAATGCGGGAGTTTTGCTTGATTTTATCTATGGCAAAGGGGAGTTCCCATTCTCCATCCAGATACTTGAACAGTTCTTTATAACCTACTGTATTGAGCGAATTGAGGTGGCGATAGGGAAGTACCGAGCGTACTTCTTCCAGTAATCCTTCCTCCATCATCTGATCTACCCGACGGTTGATACGGTCATACAACTCTTCCCGGTCGCGAGTCAGACCGATTTTTAGAATGCGGAAAGGACGTTGCTTTTTTTGTTGGGTGCGAAAAGAGGTATAAGTGCGTCCGGTCATATAGCAAATTTCCAATGCATGAATTACCCGTTTGGGATTCTTTAGATCCACTATCCGATAATATTCCGGATCTAGCAGGCGAAGTTCTGCACAGAGTTGTTCAAGTCCTTCCTCCTCATATTTCTGTAGCATGAGTTGACGGGTTTCCGCATCAACGGTAGGAATATCGTCGATACCTTTACAGATAGCATCTACATACATCATTGAGCCACCTGTGAGAATCACGACCTCGTGTTGCGTAAATAATTTCTCGAGAATTTCCAACGCTTCTATTTCATATTGGGCGGCGCTGTAATAGTCTGTAAGGTGGAGTGTACCAACCAATTGATGAGGGACACGTTTAAGTTGATCGGGAGTAGGAGCTGCCGTGCCTATTTTTAATTCGGCATAAAGCTGTCTCGAATCGGCAGATACAATACTTGTCTGAAAAGTTTCTGCTAAGCGCAGGCTCAATTCCGTTTTCCCTACACCTGTAGGACCTATAAGAACGATGAGAGTAGGCATTGGGCTTTTAAGTATTAAGTATTGAGTATTAAGATGTGTGCGGAACTAAAAAATATTAGGTATTAACTGCCTGGCGCTGCATAGCAATTAATACCTAATACCTAGTACTTAATACTTAGAATTTTTCTTCTTCGTATGGAGTACTTGCGTCGCCGCCTATGTCGAATCCTTCCTGATCGAAGTCTTCCATGTCGAAATCTTGGTCTCCATAGAAGTTTTCATCCAGATCAAGAGAACCGCTGGCAGCGGCCATTTCTTCAAAATCTACCGTTTGTTTAGGAGCGTCTCCTGATTTCTTGGTACATTTGGCGCCATCCATATCTTTTCCGGTGATAATTTCGGATAGTTCGATGAAGAAACAACGTTCTGTTATGTAATCGAATACATATAGTAGTTTCTGTTTTTCATCTTCTACCAGTTCACTGATAGTAGTGTCTTTCATTACCCAGCTATCCATTTCCGGATTGTCGTCCATTTCTTCCAAGGTTACTTCTTTTCCTTTTTCCCAATCGTCATCGCAGATAAAGAAAGAAGTCATCTGGTCGTTTTTGTACCCTACTGATTTCAGTATTGCTTCATGGAAGTCATAAAAAGTAGCTTCCGGATCAATTTGTATTTCTCTGACAAAATCGTCAACTTCATCAGATATGATAGTAAATCTGTATATCATAATATGACTATTTTGAACTGTTTATTTAATGATACCACGTTCTGAATTACGGATGAAATCGATAATATAGTCAATTTCCGGACTTTTTTCAAATTCATCTTCTATTTTTTTCAATGCTTCTGTCGTGTTCAAACCACTTTGATAAATGATACGATATGCATTGTGAATACTTTCGATCACTTCATTGGCAAAACCACGACGGCGTAGGCCGATGATGTTGATTCCACTAAAAGCAATCGGTTCGCGTCCTGCGATGATGTAAGGAGGAATATCTTTACTGAAGCGGCATCCGCCCTGAATCATTACGTGACTCCCTACATGACAGAATTGGTGCATCAATACATTGGCGCTGACAATCGCATTATCATCAATAATGATTTCACCTGCCATTTTGGTAGAGTTACCAATGATACATCCGTTACCAACCAATGCATCGTGTGCCACGTGTACACCCTCCATCAGTAAATTGTTATTTCCTACAATCGTGCGCCCTTTAGCTGCTGTACCACGGTTGATTGTTACATTTTCACGAATCAGATTATTATCCCCGATTTCGGCTGTTGATTCCTCACCGCGAAACTTAAGGTCCTGCGGAATGGCTCCGATTACGGCACCCGGAAAAATAGTGTTTCCGTTACCAATACGTGAACCATATAAAATATTGGCGTTAGCCATAATTTTATTGTTGTCGCCGATAACTACGTTCTTATCTATAAATACAAAAGGCGCAATTTCTACATTTTCCCCAATTTTAGCTTCGGGATGAATATACGCTAAAGGACTTATCATGCTTTTAATATATCAATTATTACTTATTTTTCACTATTTGTGCCATGAACTCTGCTTCGCAAACAACTTTCTCGCCAACAAATGCATATCCTTTCATAGTAGAGATGCCACGGCGGATAGGTGCCAGCATTTCTACACGGAAGATAATAGTATCTCCCGGCACTACTTTCTGGCGAAATTTTACTCCATCTATTTTCATGAAATAGGTAGAATAACGTTCGGGTTCGTCTACTGAATTTAAGACAAGTAAACCACCGACTTGTGCCATTGCTTCTACTTGAAGTACTCCCGGCATAACAGGTTCTTGTGGGAAGTGTCCCTGAAAGAAAGGTTCGTTAGCTGTGATATTTTTGATACCTACAATGTAATTAGCACCAATCTCAATTACTTTGTCAACCAGTTGGAAAGGATAGCGGTGTGGCAATAATTCGCGGATACGGTTTACATCCATTACTGGCTCACGGTTACAGTCGTAACTTGGCGCCTGTATTTCGTGCAGACGGATTTCTTTCCGCATTTGGCGTGCAAACTTATTATTGATCGTATGTCCGGGACGGGTAGCAATGATCCGGCCTTTTATCGGTTTACCGATTAAAGCAAGGTCACCGATTACATCCAATAATTTGTGGCGGGCACATTCGTTTGCCCAAACCAACGGTTTGTGATTGATATAGCCTAATTGTTCAGCGTCCATGTGAGGTACTCTCATCACATCTGCCAACTTGTCGAAACTTTCCTGTGACATCTTACGCTCGTAGATTACGATTGCATTGTCCAGGTCACCCCCTTTAATCAATCCGGCGGAGAGCAGTGGTTCTATTTCGCGAACAAAGACGAAAGTACGGCTGGCAGCCACTTCGTCTTTGAAATTATGCATATCCTCAAGTGTAGCAAACTGATTCGGGATAATGGTTGAATCGTAAGAAACCAGTACATTCAGACTGAAATTCTCGTCAGGAAGTACGATGATAGAAGAACCAGTCGTTTCATCCCGGAACTCAATTTTAGACTTGATAATATAAAAGTCTTTGACGGCATTTTGTTCTACTGTTCCTACACGTTCTATTTCTTGTACATAATATTGTGCACTACCATCTAAAATAGGAAATTCCGGTCCGTTAACCTGAATAAGGCAGTTATCAATGCCCAATGCGTAGAGGGCTGCCATACCATGTTCAACGGTGCTTACTTTGACTCCATTCTTCGACAATACAGTACCACGAGTGGTTTCTGTCACATTGTCGGCTACTGCATCGATAGTTGGTTGTCCTTCTACGTCAATGCGCTGGATTTTATATCCATGATTGTCCGGAGCAGGATTAAATGTTACAGTGAGATCAAGTCCAGTGTGAAGACCTTTCCCGCTCAGTGAAAAGCTATCTTTCAGCGTTTTTTGTTTCAGCATTGGTTACTTATTTACTTATTTAATAGTTGTTTTAATTCTTCTATTTCTTTGCGCAAATTACGCAATTCTTTCTGCATATCCGGTAAGCTTCTTTGTGCGACGGATGCTTTGAAGTATTGCTTCAGTTCCATAGGAGGAGTTCCGATAAGCTGGCTACCGGACTTAATGTCTCCGGGTACACCTGACTGTGCACCTAAACCAACTTTATCTCCTATTTTGGAATGTCCTGCAATACCTACCTGACCTCCGATCATACACCATTCACCAATTTTGGTAGAACCGGCAATTCCGGCTTGTGCAGCCATTACGGTATGCGAACCTATTTCATCATTATGTGCTATTTGTATCAGATTGTCTAATTTGACACCACTATGCACTACCGTAGCTCCCATCGTAGCACGGTCTACACAAGTATTAGCACCTATATCTACTTTATCTTCCAGAATAACAATTCCGATTTGCGGAATCTTATCGTATCCGTTCGGGGTGGGAGCAAAACCAAATCCGTCAGCTCCGATCACTGCACCCGAGTGTAGAATACATTCGTTACCTATGCGGCAATCATGATAAACATTTACATTGGAGTAAAGCAAGCAACTGTTGCCTATCTTCACGCCATCTCCAACAAAAGTGTGTGGATAAATTTGGGTACTATCTCCGATCACGGTATTTTCACCGATATAGGCAAATGCACCGATGTATACGTTCTCCCCAATTTTGGCGCTGGGTGCAACGAAAGCTAATGAATCTATACCTTGTTTCTTAGGCTTGCTCATCTCATAAAGATTGAGCAATTTAGCCAGACTTTCATATGCATTGTCTACTTTTATCAGAGTAGTTTTAATTTCGTGCTCGGGAGTGAAGTCCTTATTAACCAGGACAATGCTTGATTGTGTCTCGTAGATGTAAGGTGTATATTTGGGATTTGACAGGAAAGAAATTGCTCCGGGCATTCCCTCTTCAATTTTAGCGAATGTGTGTACCGTAGCGTTTTCGTCTCCAATGATTTCCCCTTGGATAAATGCTGCAATTTGCTTAGCCGAGAACTCCATGTCTTTAATTTAAAATTTAATTAGTTCACAAATAACGGATTTTTTTTTCAGATTTCCGTGTTATTGCATGAATATTTTATACTTATCTGTGTAATCTCTGATAGCAGAGATAGTATTTCTTTACCTTTTTGGACAATAATGAGATGTTCAGCATGTCCGATGCTTCGGCAATATTTTTGATAGTGCCGTCTTTGTAGATAATGTCAATACTGTCATCTGCCGGGTCATACATATTCTTTTCGATGCTGGGGGTAGAGACAAAATAGTTCGCTTCGGAAAGGGTTATACCTAATTGCTGGCTGATGTGCAAAGTTAATTCTTTTTTTCTGTCCTCACTAATCGGTTCCGATGAAATTTCTACTTTAAAGATATTTCGGTTTATCATTCCCGTGCTTAAAGTAGAAAGAACCTTGTCTGCATGGGTACTCCACACTTTCAAGGCTGTCCATATATCATTGTCGTCCAGTTGAATAAAATTCTCCAGACAGTCGGGATTGTTATAGAACTCCGTAGGATTGATATCATTGTAAAGGAAAAAACGCAATGCGGGTGATGCGAACAGTTCTACTCCTTGTGATGCCAGTTCTTTAGCACGTAATAGGGTACTGATAAGCATTTTTTCGTATGCGACGGACGTCTTATGCAGATATACTTGCCAGTACATCAGGCGACGTGCCGTAAGGAAATTCTCGATAGAGTAGATCCCTTTGGATTCGATAACCAGGCGGTCATCCGCTACATCAAGCATTTTTATAATTCGTGCGGAACCGATATTTCCTTCTGTCACGCCTGTGTAAAAGCTGTCGCGGCGAAGATAATCCAATCTGTCCATATCCAGCTGACCACTTACAAGTTGATGGAGAAAGCGTTTGGGATATTCGTCTTTGAAGATTTGAATGGCAAGACTAAGCTGACCGTTCATCTCTTTGTTCATCCGTTCCATCAGCATGAGGGAAATCTCTTCGTGGGAGACTCCTTTTACTATAGTATCTTCCAGTACATGTGAGAAGGGACCATGTCCTATATCATGTAACAGGATGGCCGCCTGTACAGCTTCCGCTTCGCTGTCAAAGATAAAATTACCTTTAGAAGCCAGTTGGGTGATAGCTTCACTCATCAGGTGAAAAGCACCTAAAGAGTGTTGGAAGCGGGTGTGTTGCGCACCGGGGTATACAACAGATGATAATCCTACCTGCTTGATGCGGGTAAGACGCTGCAAAAGGGGATGCCGTACTATATCGTACAGTAACCCCTTTGGAATATTGATGAACCCGAATACGGGGTCGTTAATTATCTTTCTTTCGTAAGGCATTCGTTTTCTTTAGAGATCCTTTTTCTCTTTTCAGAGAATTGCTTTGAGTTGTTCAGCCATTTGCGCCTGTACTTCTTGTGCGGCGGTGCGGGCAGCTTCTGCAAATTTCTCTGTTTTATCTACGTAGATGATACCACGTGAGGAATTAACAATTAATCCGCATGTACTGTTCATTCCGTATTTACAAACTTCTTCGAGCGAGCCGCCTTGTGCTCCTACACCTGGTACGAGAAGGAAATGGTTCGGAACAATTTTACGAATATCTTCGAAAGCACGTCCTTGAGTGGCACCTACCACATACATCATACGGTCGTCACTAGCCCATTCTTGTGATTTACGTAATACTTTCTCGAACAGACGTTCGCCGTTTACATCTTCTGTTAGTTGGAAGTCATGTGAACCTTTGTTGGAAGTCAATGCCAACAGAATCACCCATTTACCTTCATAGCTAAGGAACGGAGTAACGCTGTCTTCGCCCATATAAGGAGCTACCGTTACAGAGTCGATATTAAGTTCTTCAAAGAAGGTGCGGGCGTACATTGCAGAAGTATTTCCGATGTCACCACGCTTTGCGTCAGCGATGATGAATTGATCCGGATAGTTATCTTTGATGAATTTTACTGTCTTTTCGAATGCGATCCATCCTTTTACGCCCATGCTTTCATAGAAAGCCAGATTAGGCTTATAGGCGATGCACAAATCAGCTGTCGCGTCAATGATGGCTTTGTTGAATGCAAAGATCGGATCTTCTTCTTTCAACAGATGCTCCGGGATTTTCTTGATGTCAGTATCAAGTCCTACACAAAGGAATGATTTTTTGCGCTTTATGTTTTCAAATAATTGTTGCTTATCCATCTTATTATTTACTATTATACAATTTACTATTGACTATTTCTAAGAAATCATTCTCAACTATCAACTCTTCATTTTTCTAAAGTTCGCTTTCTTTCAAGCGTTCCGCGTTTTCTGCTACGATCAGGTGGTCGATACAGTCTTGAATATCCCCATCCATGAATGCAGCAAGATTATAAATCGTGTAATTGATGCGATGATCGGTGATTCGTCCCTGTGGATAGTTGTAGGTGCGGATTTTAGCAGAACGGTCTCCGGTCGATACCATTGTTTTACGTTTAGAGGCAATGTCATCGATGTATTTCTGATGTTCCTTGTCATAGATAAATGTACGGAGACGGGCCAAAGCACGTTCTTTATTTTTCGGTTGGTCACGTGTTTCGGTACATTCAATAAGTATTTCTTCGGCAATGCCTGTATTCGGGTTCTTCCAGATATAACGCAGACGTACTCCGGATTCTACCTTATTTACATTCTGTCCACCGGCACCACCACTTCGGAAAGTATCCCATTTGATTTCTCCTTCGTTGATGACTACATCGAATTCTTCAGCTTCGGGAAGTACCGCCACTGATGCGGCAGAAGTATGAACACGTCCTTGTGTTTCGGTAGCAGGAACACGCTGTACGCGGTGTACTCCCGATTCATATTTTAAAATTCCGTATACATTATCACCTGTAACGCTACAAACAACTTCTTTGAATCCTCCTGCTGTCCCTTCGTTTGCATTGGAGACTTCCATCTTCCAACCTTTGGTTTCACAGAATTTGGCATACATGCGAAAGAGGTCACCGGCAAAGATAGCTGCTTCATCACCTCCTGCACCACCACGGATTTCAAGAATTGCGTTTTTGCTGTCTTGCGGATCGGCAGGGACAAGCATCAGTTTGATTTCTTCTTCCAATACCGGAAGGCGCTCTTGACTATTGTCCATTTCTTCTTTCGCCATCTCGCGCATTTCGGCGTCCGATTCATTAGCAAGGATATTTTTAGCTTCTTCAATATTACCCAGTAATTGGATATATTCTTTCCTTGCTTTCATCAAGTCGTCTAATTCCTTATATTCTTTAGTCAACTTGACGTAACGTTTCTGATCGGCAATCACTGCCGGGTCTGTGATAAGGGTAGATATTTCTTCAAAACGGGCTACGAGTCCGTCTAATTTTTCTAATATGGTACTGTTATCTGCCATTCTTTAATATCTAAATTCTCCGAATTCGCTCTTAATGATTAATTCTGTTTGCTCACATGCTTCAACACGTCCTACAATCTGTGCCGGGATACCGAATGACTCGGAAATAGCAATTACTTCTTCTGCATGTTCCGGTGACAAGTAGACTTCGAGGCGATGTCCCATATTGAATACCTTGTACATTTCTGCCCAGTCCGTACCGCTTTGTTCTTGAATAGTTTTGAATAAAGGAGGAACAGGGAAAAGATTATCTTTTACTACACGAACGTTTTCAACAAAGTGTAAAACTTTGGTTTGTGCACCACCAGAGCAGTGTACCATTCCGTGGATTTCCGGGCGCAGTGCATCGAGTAATTTCTTCACTACTGGTGCGTATGTACGAGTAGGGGAGAGTACTAACTTACCTGCATCAATTGGAGAATCTTCTACACTGTCTGTCAGTTTTAACTTGCCGGAGTAAACTAATTCTTCAGGAACGGCAGCATCGTAGCTTTCCGGATATTTTTCAGCAAGATATTTTCCGAATACATCATGACGGGCACTTGTCAAACCATTACTGCCCATACCGCCATTATATTCTTTTTCGTAAGTAGCTTGTCCGTAAGAAGCCAGACCAACGATCACGTCGCCCGGACGAATATTGGCATTGTCGATAACGTCTGAACGCTTCATGCGACAAGTTACGGTAGAGTCAACGATGATCGTACGAACCAAGTCGCCGACATCAGCAGTTTCACCGCCGGTTGCGTATACACCTACACCCATTTCACGGAGTTCGGCCAGCAATTCATCTGTTCCATTGATGATGGCGGAGATTACTTCTCCGGGAATCAACAGTTTATTACGTCCAATGGTAGAAGAGACAAGAATATTGTCTACGGCACCTACACAAAGCAGGTCGTCGATATTCATAATCAATGCATCCTGTGCAATACCTTTCCAAACGGACAAATCACCCGTTTCTTTCCAGTACATATAAGCAAGAGATGATTTGGTTCCGGCACCGTCGGCGTGCATAATGTTGCAATATTCCGGGTCACCTCCCAATATATCGGGGATAATTTTGCAAAATGCTTTCGGGAAAATTCCTTTGTCGATGTTCTTGATGGCGTTGTGCACATCTTCTTTTGATGCGCTTACTCCACGCATCATGTATCGTTGATTACTCATGAGTTATAGAATTATATTGTATACGGCTGCAAAAGTACTGCTTTTTTTTTGTACAGCCAACTATCTTTATAGAAATGCCATTACTCAAAATAGTTTTCGTATTCTTTTCGTTAGGAAATTATCATTATGTAGTATTGAAAATACCAGATAATCTTGGATTATGTAGTTAAGTAATTTTATATCTTATTGTATAATTACGGACAATCTATGCGAAAATAGAAGGTGGCAATGAATATTCTTTTAGGAAAAATAGTATTTAAAAGGCGAAATTAAGTATGAAAAAGTGAGTACAATATAATTTATATCGTGTCATATTAACGATTATAATCATATAGCTCTCTCATAAAGCTATGGTAATTTGTATAAACTTTAAATTAAAATGGATGAAAAATTATGCATTTATTGAGAAATGGAAAACACGTATGCGTACAGAGCGTGTTTTTGAGTTTTTAAAACCAAGACATGTGAGTGTTTCTAATACAATGGAACGTTGTTTAGTTAAAAGTCTTTTTCTAATTGGCTGCACTTTGAGTTTGGGAGCATGTACTGATATTAAAGGATTTACTAACATGGAACTGGGGCCTTATGCAAAAGATCCGGAAGTATTAAAAGCTTTTCCAACTGCTGAAGGTTTCGGTAAAAATGCTACAGGAGGACGTGGAGGCAAAGTTGTTATTGTTACTAATACCGATGATGATGGGGAAGGGTCTTTCCGGTGGGCATTGAAGCAATGCTCTGAAAATGAAGCTACGACTGTTGTTTTTGCTATTTCCGGTAAAATAGAACTGAAATCAGATATACGTTGTAAAGCTAAGAATTTTACAATAGCTGGACAGACGGCTCCGGGAGGTGGCATTTGTGTAATTAAAAATGAAGTAAACTTTGGAGGTTCCGAGAATTTTATAATTCGCCATATGCGCTTTCGTGTAGGGGATAAAGATGCGAATGGAAAAGATCATAATGCAGCATGTCTTCGTGTGGAGAATGCGAATAATTTTATAATTGACCATTGTTCGTTTAGTTGGGCTAGTGAAGAGAATACTGATTTTATTGATACTCATTTCTCTACAGTACAATGGTGTATTTCTAGTGAAGGACTTTATTATTCAGTTAATAAGAAAGGTTCCCGTGCTTATGGAGGTGCATGGGGAGGAACTTCATCTACTTACCATCATAATCTATTTGCTCACTGTAATAGCCGTACTCCGTTGATGAATGGTGCACGTGGAAAAGATCCCGGACAAGATATTAATGTATATATGGAATACATCAATAATGTGAATTATAACTGGGGAAGTCAGATGGCAACTTACGGTGGAATGGATGAATCACAAGATCCGGAACATCATGGATGGGCATGTAATTTCGTGAATAATTATTATAAACCTGGACCTGCTACAACGAGCCGGGTGAAAGATCTGAAATTTTTCCGTCAGTCGAGTGCGCGTGATTCGGAAAAAGCACCTTTACGTGCTGTCTCTAAATGGTATTTTAGTGGCAATGTGATGGAAGGTAATTCAGAACTGACTTCTGATAATTGGAAAGGGGTATATACAGATGGAAGCTATCCTTATAGTTTCGATGAAATGAAAGCTCCTTCTTTTATTGTAGCCTCTGGAAGAGATAACTACGAACAATATTGGTTTGATTGGGAAACATATACGTTATCTGAAAAATATGAATCTGCAGAACAGGCTTTCCAGTCGGTAATTGGACAAAATGGAGCCGGTGCTTTTCCACGTGACAAGGTCGATGAACGTATTATGAAGGAAGTGAAGAACGGCAGTTGTACTTACACGGGAGCAGGAAATGAAACTAGCGGTTCTATTCCTGGGATAATTAATAGTCCTGATGAAGCCGAAGGTTTTGGAGGTTTGACCTATAAAACCTCAGGAGCCATTACTGATGCGGATAAAGACGGCATGGATGATGCTTGGGAAAAGAAAGTAGGATTGGACCCGAATAATCCTGAAGACCGTAATAGAACTACGGATGTTGGGTATACTGCTTTGGAAGTATATCTCAATAGTCTGGTGGATGAAAGCATCTCGTACAACTTTAAGAAGTAAATCAATCGAATGTTAATATTAAAATAAAATGCTATGAATTTAATGAAACTGATGGCGGTAGGACTCCTTTTGAGTTGTTTTTCAGCATTACTGACAGGCTGTTCGGATAATGATGATTCGAGTTCAAAAGTATTGTTGCGTCCGGTTGCTACTATGGAGGTTGTACAAAACAAGGCCTATTTAAGTTGGAAAACGGTAGAAGGAGCAACTGAGTATGTAATTGACGTTTATAAAGTGACCGATAAAGGGGAGGAGCTTTATAAAACAGAAATAGTACCTGCCAGTCAATCTTCCTGTGTGATAGATTTAGATTGGGAGGAAAACTACAAATTTAAGGTAAAATGTACTGGTGATGGAAGACTGTCCGGTTATTGGGAGACAGAAGTAACAGGTATTCTTTATCGCCCGTTGTCTATTGAATTGAAAGAATCCCGTGCTATAGATACAAAAGCTCTTGTCGCATGGATACCTAATGATACGGTTGTTATCACAGCTTTGACCGCTGTTCCGATGGGAACGGAAGAAGTATCTACACAAACAATGAAAGTGTATCCTGTTTCTGCAGAAGAGTATCTGTCTGGTTCTAAGGTGATTGATGGACTTTCTCCTGAAACAGCTTATCGGGTTAGCCTTTATTCAGGTGAAGAACAGACCTCTGATACATATCAGGCGCGCGTAGAGGTGAAAACAGAAGCTACCGAAAATCTGGATGCGGATTATGGTACGGCGAACCGGGTAGATTTACGTAATGAAGCGTTTGATCCGGACTATTTCAATAAACTGGATTGGAACTCTTTGGAGGAAGGAACGACTTTTCTGCTTCCTGCAGGAAAAACATTTGTGGTGAATAGCGGTGAAGTGGTAGCAGAGTTTGCACATTCTGTCAACTTTGTGACGCCACAAACTTTGGAGGATTATTGTACCTTTAGCTTTGAGAACGCTTTCCGTGTAGTAGAAGGTGGGGCAATAGATAAAGTAACTTTCAAACGTATTAATCTTAAAGCATCGAAATCATTAGATGAAGCTACCAATAACAGTTTAAGTGGTAAACAGGTGATTTGTCCGGAAACTACTAATTTCTTGATTAATAAGATTGATTTTTCTAATTGTTATATTGAAAATTTCCGTGCTATCGTTCGTTCAAAGAGCACTGGTGGAAATGTTGAAGCTATTTCATTTCAAGAATGTACGATAAATGCGATTGGTAATCAAGGTATAGTATCGACGGATGGTAAAAAAGGTAATTATATAAACAATGTTTCTTTTGACAATTGTACCATAACCAATATTTGTGGCATTGCTGATCTTCGAAATAGTGACAGCGGTAAGAATATTTCGATTACAAACACCACTTTCTGTTATGCTCCAATGGAAAACTCTTTTTTATTCCGGGTGGATGCGAGTATTGCTGTCAATATTGAGAATTGCGTTTTTGGTGGCTCTATGAAAATTAATGGCAATCTTCCAATGTTTAACGAACTGGGTTCGGGCGGACAGGATGATTATACCGGAACTTATCGTTTCAGCCCAGTGAATAGTTTCCAGTCAAACGACCATTCTTCCAGTAAGGGAAGTCTTGGGTTGGCTGACTCCAAAATGTCGACGATCAGTTTGTTTACCGATCCTGGAAATAACAATTTCAAGCTGAACGAATTATTCTCTGGTTGTTCTAGTGTAGGGGCTTTAAAATGGAGACAATAGTTCGCAATCGACACACATCAAATAACAAAAATAATATGGATAAACACGTTATATTTATGAAGTTAATAAGTTCCTTATTCGTTAAAAAGATAGGTGTATTGTTATGCTTTATTGCATTTGCACTGTCTGTTAACGCACAGACCCGAAAAGTAACGGGGCAGATATTGGACGAAAGTGGGCAGGCAATCATTGGTGCTACCATAAGATTGCAAGATTCTTCGGCAGGTACTGTTACTGATATAGATGGTCATTTCTCGTTAAATGTACCGGAAGGTAAGAAAGTGGTTATTTCTTATATTGGTTTTGTAACTCAAGTTATTACCCCCAAAGCTAATACTTTGCATATTGTTCTTCAGGAAGATAGTCAAAAACTTGATGAGGTAGTTGTGGTTGGCTATGGTAGCATGAAACAGAAAAATATTACAGGTTCTGTATCAACAATTTCGGCTTCAGAGTTGGAAGACCTTCCGGTGTCTAATCTTTCAGAAGCATTACAGGGAATGGTTAATGGCCTGACAGTAGAACTAGGCTCCAGCCGTCCGGGTACAAATGCCAATGAAGTCTATATTCGTCAGAATCGAACTTTTACAGGCATTTCTAAAGATGGAGGAAATTCTACACCATTGATAATTATTGATGATGTGATTCAGTTGGGTACTAACGGTCAGCCAAGTATGGAACAATTTAATATGCTGGATCCTTCAGAAGTGGAGAGCATTACGGTGTTGCGTGATGCGAGTGCAGCTATTTACGGTTCTCGTGCTGCTAATGGAGCTATTCTGGTGAAGACTAAAAGAGGAAAAAAAGGTGTTCCCCTGATTTCTTATTCCGGTAAATTCGCCGTAAATGATGCGGTTAGTCATTCCAAGGTTTTGAAAGGTTCCGATTATGGACGTTTCTATAATTCTTTGGCAATAGGCTCTAACAAAGCTAGTGGTTATGATGATTTTGATGTGCTTTATAGTGATATGGAGTTGGCCGAAATGGATAACTTGAATTATGACTGGTTGGATAAAGCTGGGTGGAAATCCGCTTTCCAGCAGACACATACGTTGAATGTGAGTGGCGGTAGTGAACGTGCTACTTACTATGCAGGAGCTACTTATTTTGACCAGGGAGCGAATCTGGGAAATCAAAGTTATAAGCGCTATACTTATCGTGCTGGTGTGGATGTACGTTTGACAAATGATATTAAGTTGTCTGCTACCGTTGCCGGTAACGAAGGTAAGTCTGATCAGATATATACTAAAGGAGCACGTTTCAAACTGTATGGTATGGGAGGAAGTACTGAAAAGTCTGACTATAGCGCATTACACCACATGCCTAATCATATGCCTTGGAGTGTAACATTACCCAATGAAAACGGAGAAGATCAGGAATATTGGTTGGGACCGATAGAGAACACTTATAATAACCCCAACTTCAATCGTGACTACGTGACTTCCTGGAACTATTTTGCTTTAAACAATAGCGGTTCCTTTAGTAAAGAAAGGACTAATAGCTGGAACGCTGATATCTCATTGACTTATGAGGTGCCTTTTGTGAAAGGTTTGTCTCTTCGTGCCACTTATTCATCTTCACATTCGAGCGAAGCCACTGAACAGGCTAGTTTTCCTTATGAGTTGGCTTATGTAAACACCAGAATGGCTTCTGATCAACATCTGGTCTATACTATTCCTAACAGTTCTTTTACAAAAGCTATTTTTGATAAAAACAGTACCTTGTCATTTAAAGATAAGCAAGCGGAAAGACGGCAGATGAACTTCTATGTGAACTATGACCGTACATTTGGCAAACATTCTATTTCTGCTATGGCTTCTGTTGAACGTTACGAATCATTCTATGATTCCCGTGATATTGAGTATGCTGATTTAGCACATGATATATCTGATACTTATCTGGGAGTTGGTGGACCTTCTATCGTGGGGCAGGATGGCAAATCGGCTTTGACTTCAGATAATACAGTGACATCAAAAGGTGAATCAGGTTCACTTTCTTATTTGGGACGTGTAGCATATTCGTATGCGGACCGTTATATGTTGCAGTTTATTTTCCGTTCGGATGCTTCGACAAAGTTTGCTCCTGAAAATTATTGGGGCTTTTTTCCTGGTATTTCTGCCGGATGGATCATGTCTGAAGAGTCATGGTTCAAACGTTCATTGCCTTGGTTTGAATTTATGAAAGTTCGTGCGTCTTGGGGGCGTACAGGACGTGATAATATTAAAATGTGGAAGTGGAAAGAACAATATAAAATGGATTTGAAAGGTATGCAGTTTGGTGCTGAAAGTGGAAAACCTGGTACTAGTCTGATACCGCAGGCATCTCCGAACCGTAATGTAAAATGGGATGTTTCAGATAAGTTTAATCTGGGTTTTGATACTCGTTTCTTTGATGGTCGGTTAAGCGCAGTTTTTGATTTCTACTATGACATAAATGATAACATTCTGAATCAGTATATGGCTAGTCAGCCAGGTATTCCTGTTTATGCAGGTGGTTCGTATGCGGAAGAAAATTTTGGCCGGGTTGATACTTACGGCGGTGAATTGTCTTTAACTTGGCGTGACAAGATCGGACAAGTAAACTATAATATCGGTATGGATTTCGGTCTAAGTGGCAGTAGAGTCAGAGAATGGGTTCCGAGCTTACGTTATAACAAATATCCGTGCAACTCAAGTTGGGAGGAAGGAATGTCTACTTATCTTCCTGTGTGGGGATTTAAAGTGTGGAAGAATACTTCCGGTGGCGATGGTATTTTGCGTACGCAGGAAGACATCAATAATTATTGGAATTATTTGGAGTCGTGGACTCCTGAAGGTGGACAAACTAAGTATTTGGATAAAACGAGTAAAGATGATTTACGTCCGGGTATGGTTGCTTATCAAGATTTGGGTGGTGAAATGGTTAATGGTGTGCAGCAGGGACCTAATGGACAGATCGTTCTTGAACAGGATTATGGAAAATTGTGTGAAAAGAATAAAACCTACAATGTGTCAACTCGATTGGGCGCTAGCTGGAAAGGTCTTGCTATTAGTGCCAGCATCTCGACTTCATGGGGAGGCGTACGTTTTATAGACCGTGCTTCTATGGGAGGAAGTAAGAGTACAATGATTTGGGCACCGGATTCATTCTGGGGAGATATGTTTGATGAAGTTTACAATCCGGATGGTAAATATCCCAATTTAGGAGTAGAATCATTAATCTCCAGTTCAGCCCTTGCCAATTCAGATTTATGGATGATTAGTACGTTCCGTTGTTATATACGTAATCTGTCTGTCAGCTATACACTTCCTAAGAAATGGATTGCACCGTTGAAGATGTCGGCTGTCCGTCTGAATCTGACCGGTAATAATTTGTGGGATTTGTATAATCCTTATCCGAATCATTATCGCAATATGTATGATAGTTCTTCTACAGAATATCCTACTTTGAGAACCTGGTCGTTAGGTGTTAATGTTACATTTTAATAGTTGTATCAATGATGAAAAAGAGAAATTTTTTATATGCAGGAACTTTAGCTTTGGGTATGTTCATGTCTGGCTGTAGCGATTCATTTTTGGATATGAATAATTATGGAGCTTATGATGATTTTGATTCAGAAACTAAAATAACCTGGTATTTGGCAGGTTTATATCAGAATTGTTTTGAGAATTACACTTCTCCTACCTCTCAATATCTGGGATTACACGCCTCATACGCCCAGGATTTTAATGAATTTACTGATGAAATGTGGGGAATTACTTCTACCAGCCGGATTGACCCGAGTACTCGGTATTCAACGATTGATGATATCAAAACACAAACAGATGCTTCTAGTGGTAAAAGCTATGACCCATTGTTTGCCAGTTATTTCGGTAAGGCGTTAGGATCAAGCGTTACAAATAATGCTTATACACGTATTCGTAACTGCAATATTTTGCTTCGTGATATAGATGCCTCTTCTGTTTCGCAGGAGACAAAGGACAAAGCTAAAGGCCAAGCACTTTTTTTGCGTGCTATGCAATTGTTCGATTTGGTGCGTATGTATGGTTGTGTGCCTATTGTGACAACGGTATTGAATGCAGAGGCTACGGATGCAGGGCTGCCGAGAGCTTCTGTGACACAGTGTGTAGAACAGATTGTGAAAGATTTGACTGAAGCGGCAACTTTGCTGCCGGATGAATGGGGAACAAACGATTATGGTCGGCTGACGCGTGGAGGTGCACTGGCATACAAAAGTCGTGTGTTGTTATTTTATGCCAGCCCTATATTTAATAAAGGATGGAATGATGCGGGTAATGATCGCTGGCAGAAAGCCTTGAATGCTACTTTGAATGCAATGTCAGGTATTACTGCTAGCGGACTGAATGGTGTGACAGATGCGGCAAGTTGGAGTAAGATTCTTGCGGATGATGATAATGAACATTCAAATAGAGAGACGTTGGTTGTCAGATTGTTGGCAAAAGAAAGTAATTCTTCGCTGGGATATAAAAATAATCGTTGGGAGAAAGCAATCCGTTTGAGTTCTCAAGGAGGTAGTGGTGGAAAAGGTGTGCCTATTGAGTTGATAGATGTATTTCCAATGGCTGACGGAACTTTGCCCGATGTTGCTCATAGAGTGGAAGATGGAAGCTTGCGTTTCATGGAAAATCGTGATCCGCGTTTCTATCAGACATTTGCTTTCAATGGCTTGAAATGGGGACATAAGAGTTTGACGAATGATACAGTTTGGGCTTATCGTTGGAGAACTACGACATCGACTACTAGCGGGTTTGCCTATAGTGAAGGTGTAAATATTTCCAGTCCGGTATTTGTTCGCAAGATGAGTGGGCTTACTACGGCTTCGGATAATAACTATGAAGCTTCAGGCGTGCATATTTATGATTATCGCTATGCAGAATTGCAATTAAATTTGGCAGAATGCTATGCGGCTACTAACCAGATTGATTTATGTAAACAGGCTATTGGAAAGTTACGTGCACGTGTCGGTATCCCAGCGGATAATAATTATGGGTTGGATACTTATGTAACAGACCGTGCGTCAGCTCTTGCCGCATGTTTGCGGGAACGTCAGGTTGAGCTGGCTTATGAGGGAAAAAGGTATTGGGATATTTGGCGCTGGATGCTTTATGATGGCGGACAGGGCGGAACAATGGAGTTAAGTTCTACAAATACTTGTTCCTTCTTAGGGGTGACTCCATTGACTGAGAAATACCGAACTGCTAAATATGTAGACGTTAAGGATGGCTATACACCGGCCAGCAAAGACGTGTTGGCTGATCTTCGTAAGAATATCTTTGCTGATCCGGAATCTGCTGATTTCCAAAATCAACTCAAGAAAGTAGCCGATTTTTGGGAAGCCAATTTCCAATATGGTGAGCCTAACACACAACCGGATAAGAATAATAACAATGAATGGATTAAGATCGGTTGGAACACTAATTACTATGTTTTGGGACTTTCCAAAGATATTCTGGATAATAACTCTTGGCTTGGACAAACCAAAGGATGGACTGACCAGAATGGAGCAAGTGGAACAATTGACTGGCAAGATAATGAAATCCTGACTGTGGAATAAGTAGCGTTTAGACGTTCTATAGTTTCTCTCGTGTAGAGGGACTGACCTAAAAATATTGCCTGAAAAGTTTTATGTATTTTCTTTAATACTCAAACTTTTCAGGCAACGTTTTTTTATGTTGAGAAGTTTTTTAGAATTCTACTTTTGGAGCCTTCTCACTTCCTTCTTCTGCTTCAAAATATGCTTTCTTATCAAAGCCGAACATTCCTGCAAAGATATTCTTTGGGAAACGGCGGATATTGGTGTTATAAGCCTGTGCAGCATCATTGAAATTTTTGCGTGCTACATTGATACGGTTTTCAGTTCCTTCCAGTTGAGCTTGTAATTCCAGGAAGTTTTGATTAGCTTTTAAGTCCGGATAATTCTCGGTAATAGCTAATAACTTGCCCAGTGCTGATGTTACAGCACCTTGTGCCTTTTGGTATTGCGCCAGCTTTTCCGGTGTCAGATCGGCAGCGTCCACTTTTATTTGAGTTGCCTGGCTACGTGCGGCAACAACTCCCTCTAATGTTTCCTTTTCATGTGTCGCATATCCTTTCACGGTATTTACCAAATTAGGTATCAAGTCGGCACGGCGTTGGTATTGAGTCTCTACATTTGCCCATTGACCACTTACATTCTCGTCCATAGTAACCAGACCGTTATATACACTTACTGCCCATATGACAAGGATAGCCACAACGGCTAAGATGATAATAATTGACTTCTTCATGTTTCTTGTTTTTATTGAATTTGATAATCTGTTTTTTCTTATTTTCTTTAGAAACGTGAGCCGGCACCACCACCGCCTCCCATTCCTCCGCCAAAGCTGCCTCCACCGAAACCGCCTCCGCCTCCTAAACTACCTCCACCAAAGCCGCCGATAAATGGACCGCCTCCGCCACCTCCCCGGTGATGGTAGTCGCTATCATAACTTTGTTGACGACGTATGATGGTATGTCCGCAGTTTCTACATGTGTAGGTGACATCTTCAGTTTTCACTCCGTTAATCCGGGATACGACTGCACTTCCGGTTCTTTGCAATTGGTGTTTACCGCATTTCGGACAACGGCTTTGCCTGCGTGCAGAAAAGAAAGCAAGACCTCCACCGATGACAATAAAGCAAAGGATGGCAAGAACAAAATCAAAGGAACCACCGTCGTTCGAATCGGAGAGGGCATCGTTTTCCATGGAACCGTCAAGACGCTGGCAAGTTGCTTTAAGACCAGCTACCATTCCTGCATTCCAATTTCCATCTTTCAGGTAAGGAATCATATATTTGGTTTGAATCCTTTTGCAGATCGCATCGGGGAGCACTCCTTCCAGGCCATAACCGGTATAAAACTGGATACAACGTTGATCTGTGACCAACAAAATGACCAATCCATTATCTTTGCCTTTTTTCCCAACACCCCATTGGTTGAGTAGCTGGTGGCAGAAGTTGAAACAATCTTCTTCTCCGATTGAAGGAACTACGGCAACCACCGTTTCAATTCCTGTTTGTTGTTCCAAGGCATAAAGCATGGAGTCTATACTGTCACAAGCAGCCTGTGAAAGTATGCCGGCCGGGTTGCAAACATATTGCATTTTGTTTTGCAGGTGAACTTTCGGGAGGTTGTCCACCGTGTATACTTTCTCTTGAGCTTGTAGTGGGAACAGAAGAAAAGTAGCTAGTATAAAAGTCAATATTGATTTCATAACGATTATTTTACGTTTGCAAATATAGAAACTTTTTCTGTTATGAATCTAAAACTCCTTGTTATAATAGGTTTAATGAATGTATCGCCCGACGAATGCACGGACTCGGTCGGTGTACTCCTGTTTATTCTCTTTGTATGAAACAGCATGAGCCGCTCCCGGCACAATCCATAGTTCTTTGGGTTCCGGTTTGGCTTCGTAGAGCGAATATGCCATCCAGGTGGGTACATACGTATCTTTATCCCCATGAATAAACAGCATCGGAAGCTGTGATTTGGCTACTTGTTTCAGTGAGGAAGCCTCTTTGAAATTCCATCCATATTTCTTTTCGCAGAGCCAGCTTGTGGTATACATTAGTGGAAAAGGAGGAAGGTGGAAACTGGCTTTAAGCTCATGTGAGAATTCGTCCCATACGCTGGTGTAGCCGCAATCCTCAACAAAACATTTAACAAATGGCTTCTGTTCCTCACCGGACACCATCATGGTTGTCGCACCTCCCATTGAAATGCCGTGTACAACCATTTGTGTACTATCTCCGAAAATTTCATTGGCAATGTTCATCCATTGCAATACGTCCCAACGGTCTTTCCATCCCATCTGGATGGCCGGGCCTTCACTTTCTCCCTGATGTTGCAGGTCGGGAAGTAATATGTTATATCCTAAATCTCGATTATACAGATAACCAATCATAAACATACGGATAGCATTATCTGTATGTCCATGCACAATGACGGCTGTCTTACTGGTGGGTTGCGGAGCAGCAACATAATACGCATGAAGTTGTATTCCGTGCGGATTGATGATGAAAGTATCTTTCAATGCATCCACTTGTTTCAGGCTGTCCACCCATGGACGTAGGAAAGGGTAGTTTCTATACATGAAGGGATAAGAGTCAGCATCTTTAGACAAAATCTTGGCATTCGGAGTCAATGAAAAGTTTAACATATAAAAACTTCCTCCGATGGTGCAGCCGGTCAATGCCAGCATGATAATAATGATGCTATATACAACTTTTCTCCTCATAAAAACTCTCTCTAATCCTTATTTATGCCATATCTCCCATGCGGCAAATGCCTGGAGCAGCAGCATTTCCAGACCGTTTTTAACAACAGCCCCTTGTGCTTCTCCTTTTTTCATGAACAGTGTAACATTCGGATTATATAACAAATCGTAGAGCAAATGGTTTGGAGTCAGTAGCTCATAAGGAATATTAGGGCAGAAATCTACCTTAGGAAACATACCTACGGGAGTACAGTTGACGATGATTGTATATTCTGCCATAATTTCGGGAGTCAGCTCCTCATAAGTCAGCATATCATCGGCTTTGTGGGTGCGTGATACGAATATACTTTCAATACCCAGGTTTTTCAGCCCGTGGTAGACGGCTTTGGAAGCTCCGCCAGTACCCAGAATCAATGCTTTTTGGTGATGAGGCTGCAATAAAGGTTGAATGGATTGAGTAAATCCGATGATGTCGGAGTTGTAGCCAACCAGTTTGACTTTTCCTTTCTGCTGGCGGATGATTTTAATGACATTCACTGCACCTATCTTTGCGGTATCACGGTCGAGTTCATCCAAAAAAGGAATCACTTGTTCTTTGTAGGGGATAGTCACATTAAGTCCGCATAAATTGGGATTCTCTTCGATAACTTCCATGAAGTTATTAATGCTGGGAATTTCAAAATTCACATACTCTGCATTGATACCTTCGGATTTGAATTTCTCATTAAAGTATCCGATAGAAAAAGAATGTCGCAGAGGGTAGCCGATTAAACCATATTTTTCCATAATCATTTATTGCTTAGTTGGGTTATTGGGTTTACTTTTTAGAAGACGTACTATTTCTTTTACTTTACCGTCAGGGTATTTGTCTTTATAGTATTCCGTCAAATCTTCGTATATCCAGAAATTATAAGGGCGGCCGATAAAGATATTGAAAGTGTTAGATGACTTCTCGCCGTCAATGCCTAATTTCAATTTTATATGGTTGTATATTTGGTCGTCAGGAGGAATAAGTCTGCAAGTTTTGGCTATTTCAGTCGTTATTCCATACATACCGTGAGCTTCTGCTTCTTCGATTGCGAATTCTTTTTCTGTTATAGGAAAGCCATCAGAGTTGAGTAATGTATATGTACCGGAGTTCTTTTCCTGAATAGATATACTGTATGATTCTCCATTGGTATAGGGAGATTTACTCTCTAAATCGGCTTTTATTTTTTCTTTAATTTCATCCGTTTCTACATCTATGCCATATTCTATGGCAACGATATCGAATTTCTGTTCAGATTGAGAGGGGGTTCTGGTAATTACTAAACCTTGTTTCTGGTCAATTTCTTGTCCGTTCAGGCAGAATTTCCGGTCGAATACGGGTTCTTTCTTTGATTTCCAGGTCAGTTTACTGGAAAAAGTGATGACAGATGGTTCTTTTCCATCATTCCAGTCTATTTCTACTTTCTCATTATCGAATGTATGATCGCCATTGAATTCTCCGAAAGTCAGATAATATTTTCCGTCTTTGCTTACTCCTGTTTGCAGACCTGTGAAATAGGCCATATAAGCTCTGGTGCGTTCGTTTAGCGGAGCATCTTTTTCGTAAGTCTCCCCTTTGTAGATCGCTTTTATTCCTTGATTGGCAATAGAGCCTTTGGTGAGTGGATTCAGTAAGTCATTGCCTTGAGCATCCTGTACTGAAATGTAAAGAACTATGGGAGAGAAATCCCATATTAGATCATCTTCTCCGTTGTTTGCCGGATCACAAGAGGTGAAATTGATACAACAAAAAATGCAGAGTAGAAATAGTCCAATTGATTTTGTTGTTTTCATAAGGTTAATTTATTAGGTTATTTTGTCGCGGTATAAAGAGTGCAAATGCCAAAGGTCAGCCGTTTGAAGTTGACTTCGCTAAATCCGGCTCGTGCGATGACTCCTTTCATGACTTCCCCTTGAGGAAATACTTTGATCGTGTCCGGCAGATAGTGGTAGGCACTGTTGTCTTTGGAGAGAAGCTTGCCCAATAATGGAATGACGACTTTAGAGTAGATGGAAAACAGTTGTTTCATCGGGAAGCGGTCCGGAGTGGTAAGTTCCAGAATTACAAGATGACCGCCCGGTTTCAGTACGCGGCACATCTCGGAGAGCCCTTTGTCGAGGTCTTCGAAGTTGCGGATACCGAAAGCTACAGTAATAGCGTCAAAATCATTGTCGGCAAAAGAGAGTGAAGTGCAGTCCTCCCGGGCAAAAGATATTTTATCCGACAGTCCTTCCTTTTTTACTTTTTCACGTCCCACATTCATCATACCTTCCGAGATGTCCGTGCCGATTAGTTCGGCAGGTTGCAGTTTGCGGCAGGCGAGGATGGCAAAATCCCCTGTACCGGTCGCTACATCCATCATTCGCTGCGGTTGAAAAGGGTGTAACCAGGCAATAGCTTTTTTGCGCCAGCTGCGGTCGATACCTAAAGATAAGGTATGGTTCAGCTTGTCGTAGGCATGTGCGATGTTGTCGAACATACGTTCCACTTGCTCGGTCTTTTTTCCTTCTTCGTCGTAAGGCTTGATATGTTGTTGCGGGTAATCCATTTTTTAGTTGATAGTTGATAAATGATAGTTGATAGTTGAAGAAGATAGTTGATAAATGATAGTTGGAAGATGACAGAGTTAATAGTTATATGCGATAAGCTGCATATTAACTATCATTTATCATCTATCAACTATCATTTATTATCTGTCATTTATCGCTTATCAGCTGTTCAAAAAAGTTTCGACGTTTTTGAATATACGTTCAGCGATATTGCTAGTATCTTCTTTCACGAATTTCTCACCGGTGATGTTTTCGAACAATTCGATGTAGCGGTCACTGATGCTTTGTACGATAGCCGGAGTCATTTCCGGTACTTTCTGACCGTCTTTGCCCTGGAAACCGTTTTCCATCAACCATTCGCGAACGAATTCTTTAGAAAGTTGTTTCTGCGGTTCGCCTTTTTCGAAACGTTCCTGATAACCTTCAGAGTAGAAATAGCGGCTTGAATCCGGAGTGTGGATTTCGTCCATCAGATAGATAGTGCCGTTGTGCTTACCGAATTCGTATTTTGTATCTACGAGGATCAGTCCGCGCTCTGCTGCGATTTCAGTACCGCGTTTGAAGAGAGCTAATGTATATTTTTCGAGAATTTCATACTCTTCCGGAGTAGCCAGTCCTT
This sequence comes from Bacteroides sp. D2, assembly GCF_025147085.1. Lineage (NCBI taxonomy): Bacteria > Pseudomonadati > Bacteroidota > Bacteroidia > Bacteroidales > Bacteroidaceae > Bacteroides > Bacteroides sp. D2. The sequence goes on from NZ_CP102261.1 coordinate 3,269,894, forward strand.
GTTTTAGGATTTCTTCCTTAGAGATGTCTTCGTCGTGCAATCCCATTTCAGCTTTCGTAGTCGGAGTTACGATGGGTTCCGGGAATTTCTGGTTTTCGCGCATTCCGTCCGGCAACTTTACGCCACAAATTTCACGTACACCGCTTTTGTAAGTACGCCATGCGCTACCACACAGGTAACCGCGTACAATCATTTCTACCGGAAAACCTTCACACAATACACCTACCGTTACCATTGGGTCCGGAGTAGCCATTTTCCAGTTCGGACAGATGTCAGTAGTGGCATCGAGGAATTTAGCTGCAATCTGGTTCAGCATTTGTCCTTTGTAAGGAATGCCTTCAGGAAGTACTACGTCAAAGGCCGAAATACGGTCAGTTGCTACCATGACGAGTTTTTCGCCGTTGATGTTGTACACATCGCGCACTTTTCCGTGGTACACGCTTTTCTGTCCCGGAAAGTTGAAATCTGTTTTTGTTAATGCTTTCATTGTCTTTATTATAATTACAAATTACAAGTTACAAATAACAAGTCGCAATAGGATTTCGAATCTAAAGACGATTAGTCTTTGGCCAGTTTCACCGGACGTTCGCCGTTGATAACCAGTTGTTCGTTTTTCCGTTTCTCCCGTTCGGCTTTCGCTTCTTTGTCGAATTTTTCGTAAGCATCCACGATACGTTCCACCAGTTTATGGCGTACGATATCTTTTTTATTCAGTTCAACAAAACTGATACCTTTCACTCCCTTTAAGATACGGAGAGCTTGTACCAATCCCGATGTTTGTGAAGCGGGGAGGTCAATCTGTGTCATGTCTCCCGTCACAATCATCTTGGTGTTCATGCCCATACGGGTGAGGAACATTTTGATTTGCTGTGTGGTGGTATTCTGGGCTTCGTCCAAAATGACGACCGCATCATTCAGCGTGCGTCCGCGCATAAAGGCTAACGGGGCAATCTGGATAATGTTCAATTCCATGTATTCCTTTAACTTGGCAGCAGGTATCATATCTTGCAGGGCATCGTATAAAGGTTGCAGGTATGGGTCGATCTTATCTTTCATGTCGCCGGGCAGGAAACCGAGCTTTTCTCCGGCTTCTACGGCGGGACGGCTAAGGATGATTTTTTTGATTTCTTTATTCTTCAATGCACGTACGGCGAGAGCGATAGCGGTATATGTCTTTCCTGAACCTGCCGGACCGATGGCGAATACCATATCATTCTTGGCGAATCCTTCTACCAGTTTCAACTGGTTTTCGCTTCGGGGGATGATAGGTTTTCCTGTGACACTGAACACAATCACGTTTCCTGTCTGTTCCGCTTGCGGAGCATTTCCTTTTATAATGTCAATGATAACTTCTTCTTTCAGTGAATTATATTCGGCGCAGTACTTTTCAAGTTTGGTGATATTTTCTTCGAAGGCACACATTTCTTCCTCGTCGCCCAGCACTTTGATGACATTGCCTCGGGCAACTATGCGTAGCTTTGGATATAAAGCTTTAATTAACTGTATGTTGGCGTTGTTTACGCCGTAAAAAATAACCGGATCAATGTCCTCAAGAACAATCAGCTTCTCTATCATTAAGTTGTATTAAAGAAAAATTTCTGCAAATTTAATGAAACGTTTTGGATTCTCTGATTGTTTGGAGGTGAATTTTACTGCAATTTACATTCATCTTCCGTTCATCGGGCAGTAATATGGAAACAACCTTGCTTCAGTTCGTATTTGATATAGCATTTTTCAGCTTGTCGTAGATCTCTTAAAACTTCGGATAGAACAAGTTTCAGTGTGTCGGCACTCACGTCCTGCATAGGGCGACCGTCTTTATCTTCCACTTTCTTAAAACGTTTCCAACTAACATCAAAAGTAGCCCCGAAACAATGTGCCGAGTTGGCGGAGGCATTTCCATTGCGACGGCGGAGACGTTTCACATCGTTTTCAGTACGTAGTACGGAGGTGATGATTATCTGATTGGGATTCAGCCCTTTGGCAGCCAATGAATCGAGAAAATTGGAGCCAATTGTATCGAGCAATGCGCTGGCACGTGGAACGAGGTAGGGAATGGAATGTGTCAATGAATCCACTGCATAAAATTCATTATCAGTGATATGAGTCAACTTTTCTTTCATAGCTTCCGCTTCTTCTCGGTCTGCCAGCGGGCTAATACCTATCTTTTTAGCGACTTCCAGATGTGCATCGTTCAAATCTGGGAAAGAACGTTTGTAACTGACAACACCACGAATGTTGTGCGGCTTGTTCAATTTCAGTGACATGTCTTTCTTTTTGCAGCTTGAAGTAAGCGTTGTAAGCCCAATAACAAGTAAAAATAGCGGTAATATGCGAAGCTTGTAAGTAGTCATTTTGTATTTTTTGCCCGCAAATATACGCTATTTTTTCATACGTTCTATGCTTTGCATTATTTTCCGCCTCATATCTTTTATGGGTCACTCTAAAATATTTTCCGGTATTTCCGGATGGGTATCAAGAGTGCCTATAATGGTATAGTCCGTGTTGTCTATTGTTGTCTTCAGCGTTGGTATTATCAAATAATCACTTCTAGTAAGAGCCTTGTTAATCAGTTGCTCCCAATCTACCTTTAAATATCTTTGTATAAGATTGACAACAGCATTTACACTTGTAACTCCATCAAATAGTTCAAATCTTAATTTGTGAGAGGTGGGAGGGGTTGATGCATCTGTGAAATTTCCTTGTTCGTCAGATGCATAATTTAATGTTAAATAAGGTATGGGGTATGTAGGAGACGAGTTGCCGGAACCATTTTCTAATTTGACTGAAAAATCGTATGTTCCTTTGGCTATCGGAGTAGGGGATAGTTCGTGTTGAGAATAATTATAATGGAAGAAATAACAGTCTTTTGCTTCATTGTTGATCAGATAGACCGCAGTACCATTGGAAAGTGCCGGATGATTGCTTTCTTTTATTGAATACGCCAGATAGGCGTCTGTAATTTTAATTTTTAAGTCGACAGTTTCGTTGGTGATATTGTCCTTTACGCTTACCTTTGTTTCTCCTTTCTTTTTGGGATAGACTAATAAACTTCCCATTCCTGTGGAACTGGATAAATCTACACTTATACTCAAAATCTCTGTTCTTTCTACGGTTACAGTGTAGTCTCTGTTTCCGCCTCTAATCATAATATTGGTTGCTCCTAGCAAGGGTCGTTCATAATATTCTTTTTCGAAAGATAAGGGATATATTTCTTTTTCATCGTCATTACCGCAACTAAAAAGAAAAATGGTACAAAGAAATGACAGTAGCGCTCCAAGTAAATGTTTTGTCTTCATGATTATTCTGTTTTATAGTTTAGCAGGAGAGATATAGTTGTATAAGTTCCTGTGTTGATGTTGGAGACAAATATATGGATTTAATCAATATAATTAATTAAATGTTATATTTATTTCCTGCCATCAAGCAATTTTCATACATTTGTGACTGCTTATCAAAAGAATAGGTTGTTTTCCCACTAAACATAACACACATGAAAACAGATTTCGATTACAATTCTATGCCCGTCAGCTTCGCTCATTGCTTGAATGGACATTGTTTGCGTGCGGACAAATGTCTGCGTCGACAAGTAACTCTCCGGATGCCGAAAGAACGGGCTGCTGTAACGGTTATCAATCCCGAACATATCACTTCCGATGGCGGAGACTGCACTTACTTTATTGATGAAAAGCCTTTGCTTTTTGCACGGGGAATGAAACATATATTGGACCGTGTGCCGCTTGCTGATGCCAACATTATCAAACGACAGATGATTTCCTATTTCGGTAAGACTGTTTATTACCGTTGCTGCAACAAAGAACGATTGATTAAACCCAAAGAACAGGAATATATACAAGGACTTTTCCGTAAGAGGGGTGTTGCCGGATCACCTCAATTTGACGAATACATAGAATATTATGATCTTGGTTAAGGATGTTCGCTAGTTCCGGTAGTCCCATATATTGTGGGAAAGTATTCTCATAAAATTCGGGAATACTTTCCCGCAAAATAGGGGAATCTTTTCCCTCCAATCAGGGAATTTTTTCCCATAATATATGGGACAAAGCGGGCCTATGATGAAAGTAAGAAGAAGGTGTGTGCTTCCATTTATTTAATGGCAATTCCGGTATGAGAAATGCATGATGATAAGTATGAGAAATACCGGTTATTTACGACTTTTCAGGCAAAATAATATGAGAAATACTTTTCAATAAGGTATTTCTCATATTATATATTGTTGATTAGTAGATTATTAATTAAATCTTATGAGAATATGAGAAATGAAATTGCCAAATCATTTCTAGTGTGGCTAAGGTTAGATCACTGTGTCTTTCAGCCATTTTCCGAAAAAACGGTCATAGACAATATAGCCTTCTGATGTATTATATATCAGCTCTTTATTTAGTAAGGACTTCAGTGCCACATTAACGCTGCTGGGCGTTTTTAGATGATGCCTTTTGATGAAGTCATTGGCATTTATACTTTTTATACAGCCTTCTGTGGCAATAGCTTTCAATAGATCCACTTGATTGTTGGTTAGTAGTGTCAGGTTACTTTGGTATATGGTTTCCTGTTCATCTAAAATGTCATTTATACAGCTATCTACCAGTCGGTTATCAATAGGGTTGATTTTTTTCTCATGCAATCGGTTGAGTATGCTTTGAATATACCAAGTGTGTCCGTTTTCAAGTTGGTATAAGTAGGAGAATGTTTCTAACGGTAGCTCTCTTTTTTCTTTGGCAAAGAATGAGTGTGCGAACGAATAATAATTCTCCAACGGAATCTCCTTTAACACAATAATTTGGGTACTTTGATAAAAAGGTCGTTTTGCTGAACTGAACATTTCTTCCATTACATGTTTTTTACTTCCGGAAAATATAAAGTGTACATTTGGCATGAATTGGATATGGGAACGGAGCAATGCTTCTATACCTTTTTCCGGGTATTCTGTAATCTGTTGGAACTCATCAATGGCAAGGTAACAATGTTTTTTTGAGGCTGCTATATAGTCGAGCACTTCTTTTAGTGTCTGTTCGGCATGGGCGGGAACAAAGTCCAGAGTTACGGTAGGCATGCCGCTTCTTTCGTCAGCACTGATTATGGGACGGCAAGATTTGAAGAAAGCGGTCATTTGACGGAGTACATTTTGGGACAGGGTATCCAATTCTCCGAGAACATTTTGAGCAAGCAATTGTATGAATGCCTTTAAGTCGCGTGTGGGATAGATATCCATGTAGAAATAGGCGGTATTCGGATTCTTTTCCTGTTTCATCCGGTAGAATACATTTTTGATGAGTCCCGTCTTTCCCATACGGCGAGGGGATATTAATGTCAGATTCCGCCCGTTTTGTAAAGCTGAAATCATTTTATCAGTTTCTTTTTCCCGGTCACAAAAGTATTCCGGACTGTTATAACCGTACACAAGGAATGGATTATATGGTTTCATATCTTATTTATATCTTTTATGTTACATGTTTTATGTAATACAAAGAACGTAATAATTGGGGAATATTCAAAGACTTTTTTTATTTATGTGTATATAAATAGTGCGCTGATGAAAGAACAATCATTTTCTTTTATCAGCGCACTATTATTTGTCGGAGCAGGATTATTTCTTATCCTTCTTCTCTTCAGCTTTCGTTGCAGGCTTTTCCTCCGTTTTACTGTCCGGATTAATAATACCTTTCACCGTTTCACCGATAGGCAACTTATCCAGTACGCCAAGACTTGGAGCTACCGTTTTCACCAGTGTATTCAGGAAATTGCTTGTGCCGCCGTTTCCTCCGTCGAATACAGTGATATTTCCTAAGTTCATGTGCTCGAATGCCTTTACCTGTTCGCCGGCGATTTCCTTCCATTGGTCTACCATTTTGTATTGGATAGCGATAGCCGGGTTCGATTCAGCTGCTCTTACCATTGCTTCGAAACCTTCCGCTTCAGCAAGTAATGAACGTTTCTTACCTTCCGCTTCTGCTTCCAGTTTCATCTGGATAGCTTTTGCTTCTGCTTCCGCTTGTGCCAAAGTAGCTTTCGCACGTGCTTCTGCCTCACGAGTAATCTTTTCGGCAATGGCATTAGCCTGTAGAATAGCTTCCTGTCTGGCAATCTCCGCAGGAACAATCTTTTCAGCTTTCAATGAAGATTCCACTTTACGTGCTTTAGCTTCTTCTACCTCCTTTTGGGCAATTTCGCGTGCAGTCTGTACGGCAGCTTCCGACTTAGCAGCAGCTTCACCGGCTTGCTTGTCGGCATTAGCTTGCGTCACGGCCAGTTCTGAATTTGACAGGGCCACCTCTTTCTGTGCGTCATTTCGTCCGATAGCAGCTTTCTTGGCAGCTTCCGCCTGCTTGATTTCCATATCCGAGTTAAGTTCGGCAACACGGCTTTCCTTTTCGGTATTCGCCTGTTCGATACGGATATTCTTTTCAGCTTCAGCTTTTGCTACTTGTGATTCTTTTTCCGCATTAGCGATGGCTACTTGAGAAATTCTGTCCTTATCTGCATTGGCAACCGAGATTTCCTGTTGTTTCTTCGTTTCTGCGATGGCGATATCTTGATCTTTACGCGTTTCTGCAACTTTGGTTTCGCGTTCCTTAATCTGATTGGCAATTTTGATAGCACCCAGCTTTTCCTGTTCTTCGATGTTAGCTTGTGCTTCGTTCAGAGCTTTACTTTCAGCTTCTTTACCTAAGTTGACAATGTAGTTGGCAGCATCACGAATGTCACTGATATTGATGTTCATCAGATACAAACCGAACTTGCGAAGTTCTGTATCGATGTTGTCTTTTACTTTAGCCAGAAACTTATCGCGGTCTGAATTTAATTCTTCGATAGTCATATCGGCGATCACCATACGCATCTGACCATATACGACATCGGTAATTAAATTCTGTTTGTCGTCCATCGTCAAACCCAGCATACGTTCAGCTGCATTTTGCATTACTTCGGGATCAGTGCTGATAGCTACAGTAATGGTAGTCGGCACATCCACACGGATATTCTGAGCAGACAGTGCACCCGTCAATTTGCATTCAATCTGCATTGGTTTCATGGAAAGGAATTCGTATCCCTGGATAATCGGCCATACGAAAGCTGCACCACCGTGATATAGCTTCGCCGACTTCTTATCTCCTCCTGTTTTACCATATACAACGAGGACTTCATCACTCTTACATTTGCGGTAACGAGAAAGAATACCAATAAAAGTGAGTAGGATGACTGCCACTAATATAGCAGCCATAATCAACATTTCTTGTGTCATAAAATTGTGTATTTGAATAGTTATTGAATGAATAGCGTTCCGTCTTTGTAACTGGTGATGATTGTTCTGTCACCTGTCTGATATGCTTTTCCGGATTCGGAGATGACGTCTACTTCGCGCATTGCTCCGTCTCGGCTTGTTTGTACTGTATATTTGCTGTCGCTTTGCTTGAAGTAGATGGTACATTCTCGTCCTACAAGTTGATCTGTCTGTTCAGAATGATTCACTTGTTGCAGTTGATAAGCTTTCTTATAGAGAAACCACACAGCGAGAACAAAGAAAAGACCCACCAGAATTCCGATGACATAACTTTGAATTTCAGTGTTTCCCGCTAAATACATGTACCAGCCGAATCCGATTCCAAAATGAGTTAGTCCTTTAAAAGAAACTACGCTACTGATGTCAGCATCTACGTCTACATCTGCATCTATGTCTCCGAAAAAGATGGATAGAACGAATTGGATTACAAATATTCCTGTTGTCACAAGGGCAATAATAAGGAAAATGGTACTACTCATAATTGTGAGGTATTAGTGAATCATGATTATTTTGTTCTCCAAATATACAGGTTTATGCGAATTATACAAAGATAAATGAGATAAAATGACTACTTTTGCGCGCGAAAACCCTAAAAGAGAGGAATTAGCGTGCAAAGGTATTTTATTTATTTGGCTTACGACGGAACCAACTATCACGGTTGGCAGATTCAACCGAATGGGATTAGTGTGCAGGAATGTCTGATGAAAGCATTGTCTACCTTTCTGCGTCGCGAAATTGAAGTAATAGGAGCAGGCCGGACGGATGCGGGAGTGCATGCCTCTCTGATGGTTGCTCATTTTGATTCCGATGAACTGTTGGATACTACTTCTGTTACTGATAAATTAAATCGTCTGCTGCCTCCCGATATTTCTATTTATCGTGTTTGCCGGGTTCGGCCGGATGCCCATGTCCGTTTTGATGCGACTGCGCGAACTTATAAATATTATGTGACGACATCGAAATATCCTTTTAACAGGCAATATCGCTGGCGGCTTTATAACCAGTTGAATTATGAACGCATGAACGAAGCAGCGCATATCCTTTTCGAGTACAACGATTTTACGAGTTTCAGTAAACTTCATACGGATGTAAAGACCAATATTTGTCATATCACTCATGCAGAATGGACGCAGGAAGAAGATGCTACCTGGGTATTTACCATTCGTGCCGACCGTTTCTTGCGGAATATGGTGAGAGCCATTGTAGGTACGCTCATTGAAGTGGGACGCGGGAAACTGACTGTTGAAGGTTTCCGGCGGATTATAGAACAGCAGGACCGTTGTAAAGCCGGGACATCTGCTCCGGGGCAAGCCCTGTTTCTGGTCAACGTGGAATACCCGGAAAGTATATTTGAATGTGATGACCAGCAATCATCCATAACTGGCGAACCGTCTGTCGCTGATAACTTATAATTGGTAATTAGTAAATAATAAATATTCTCATGTGGTTATTATTAGCATTCCTCTCGGCTACTTTGCTGGGCTTTTATGATGTATTCAAGAAGAAATCGTTGAAAGATAATGCAGTACTTCCTGTTTTGTTTCTAAATACATTCTTTTCCAGTCTCATCTTTCTACCGTTTATCCTGATATCCGTTTATCAACCGGACTTGTTGGGAGGAACAATATTCAATGTTCCCGTTGCTGGTTGGGAACAGCATAAATATATTATCATCAAGTCGTTCATCGTATTGTCTTCGTGGATATTCGGATATTTCGGAATGAAACATTTACCCATAACCATTGTGGGACCTATCAATGCCACCCGTCCGGTGATGGTGCTCGTGGGAGCTATGCTGGTATTTGGTGAACGATTGAATCTCTATCAATGGATTGGTGTGATGCTGGCCATTGCCTCTTTCTTTATGTTGAGCCGTTCGGGAAAGAAAGAAGGAATTGATTTTAAGCATAACAAATGGATTTTTTTTATTGTACTGGCTGCCATTACAGGTGCTATCAGTGGTTTGTATGATAAATATCTGATGAAGTCTCTGAATCCGATGCTGGTGCAATCTTGGTATAATGTTTATCAGGTGTTTATCATGTGTCCTATCCTGTTGTTGCTTTGGTGGCCTAAAAGAAAGTCCACTACTCCGTTCCGCTGGGATTGGACGATTATCCTGATTTCCATTTTCCTTTCTGCTGCCGATTTTGTTTACTTTTACGCATTAAGTTACGACGATTCGATGATTTCTATCGTTTCGATGGTCCGTCGGGGAAGTGTGGTTGTTTCTTTTACTTTCGGTGCGCTTTTCTTCCGTGAAAAGAATTTAAAAAGCAAAGCGATTGACCTTATACTGGTGTTAATCGGAATGATATTCTTATATTTGGGGTCTAAAAGTTAAAACAGTTACACAAGACTGTTTATCATAGGTTAAATAAGATAGATATGAAAATAAATAAACTTGTTATCACTATATTCTTCTCTGCTGTCGGACTTTTTGTTTTGACTGCTCTTCAGGCACAAGAGGCCAAAACGTTGTTTGTGAATATGCCGGATTCTCTAAGCCCCTTGCTTACAAAAGTGAATCGTGAAGATTGCATAGACTTTCTGGAAAGTAAGATGAAAGCGCAAGTAGAAAACCGTTTTGGCAAGAAGTCGGAGATGACTGATCTTAGCAAAGACTATATCCGTATGCAAATGTCAGCTCAATCGACCTGGCAGATGAAAGTGTTGGCATTAAATGATTCAACGAACGTAATCTGTACAGTCTCTACTGTTTGTGCTCCTGCCTGTGATAGCAGCATCCATTTCTATACGGACGACTGGAAACCGCTTACAACATCTCTCTTTATTACCCTGCCCCTGATGGATGATTTTCTGAATGCTCCCGATTCAGCAGGAGTTTATGAGTTTGATGAAGCACGCCGTTCGGCAGATATGCTATTGATGAAAGCCGATTTTAATAAAGAAAATACGGAACTGACACTTACGTTAACAACCTCCGACTATATGTCAAAAGAAACAGCAGAGAAACTGAAACCGTTTCTCCGCCGCCCTGTAGTCTACCATTGGAAAAATGGAGCATTTATTAAATTGAGAATTGAGAATTAAAAATTGAGAAATAGGGATTATTCAATAATCCCTCTGATTAAAGATATCAAAAAGGCAACTAACTCGTAAAGAATTAGTTGCCTTATATTTTAAAATTTTGAGAATATCCAGAAATAGCTACACCACAGCGCAGCTTATTTCTTAATTTTTAATTCTCAATTCTCAATTTAACAAGCATTCGTTGATGAACGCTATCATTTCCGGTGTGTTTGCTTCCACACTTTGAAGTAATTTGAATTGTGCTTTGGTGCGAACGAGGTTATGTTCCGGATATTTGATTTTATAATAAGTATCTCCGTTGATATAATCTGCCAGGAACCGTACGCACTGCATGTATGGGAATAAAGCCGCCGCATAAGGAAGATTCTCAATCTCGATCTGAGTCAGGAATGATTTGGCTCCTTTCAGATAGCCCTTGGTAAATGCTTTGAATATTTCCATATTGAAGTTTACACGATCAAGGTCTTTGTCGTCTTCATCACCTGTGTTGGCACCTGTACGTAGGAAGTCACCATAATCGGAGAATATAAAGCTAGGCATTACCGTATCCAGATCAATGACACAAAGCACTTTACCATCCTCGTCGAACATCATGTTATTCACTTTCGTATCGCAATGGCAAACGCGTTTGGGAAGTTTCCCTTCACGATATAAACGTTCAGCCTTACACATTTCATCTGCGCGTTTCTCTATTTCATCCAGATAGTACTTCACTTCTGCTACCCGTCCGGCAGCATCCTTCGCAACGGCTTCACGTAGTTGTTTGAGACGGAACTCCATGTTGTGGAAATCGGGTATGGTTTCACCCAATGTTTCCGGAATATCGGCCAGCATAGCCTGGAAGTTACCGAAGGCTTCTCCTGCATAATTGGAATATTCGGGATTTACCGTCTCATACGTTTTTGCACGTGGGATGAATACCATCACACGCCAATAACTGTCACCGTCAAACCAGTATGTTTTACCTTCTTCTGTTTCGAGGAAACTCAACACCTTGCGGTCTATATCCGATTCTCCGGCTTCCGTCAGTTTCTTGCGAATGTGATTGGTAACAGCGCTAATATTGGATTGAAGCATTTCTACATTCTGGAAAATGGCATGATTGATGCGTTGCAAAACATAGTCGGGAGCATCTGCTTCTTTGGTGTTTACTTTATAAGTGTCGTTGATAAGTCCTGCACCCAAAGGTTTGATTTCTTCTATCGTACCTTGGACTTTAAATTTAGCTACGATGCTAGATAAATCTTTCATGTTTTTTTTCTTTAAAAATTTATACTAAGGTTATCGATAATCATATTTAGCAGCTTCGTTGGCCTGGTTAGCCGAGCGAACGGGTACTAATGTGAAGCCCCACTGGTAATCACGGTTAGCCGGGATCTGGTGGAAAGGTTCCGGGCGAGCACCCCAACTGTCATATCCGCCTACTCCTTGTTGCTTCATATCTACACAAACCTCAACGAAATCTCTGGGAGTGATGTCGTTGACATGATGCATTCTCCGTAATACGTTGCGGGCAGCGTTCTCGTCGTGATTGGCAACCTCTTCCGGGCTGAAGTTATTCCATTGGTAAGGGTGGGGCAGAGCTTCTTCAGAGTCAAAGTCTTCGATAGAGTTGCGCAAGGCATTGAAACCGATAAGACTGTCCGCTACCAACACCAGGCCGTTTCCTTTATTAGGAGATAAAGCGATCCAACGGGTATCAGTGTGATGTCCGTTTTCCTGTGGACGCACATAGTTGAAGTACATTTGATCCGCTGTTGTCTTATATACGCCAACGAGCGTTCCGTGATTGCGGTCGATATAATTCTCTTCCGGGCCACGGCCAAAGTATTGTACATTGTTCATCTGTGCCGGCAAGCGGAAACGCACACCGATACGGGGGACTTCCAGTTTGGAGGCAGCCTTACGGGCAGCATCACTTCCGGGGGTAAATGTAGCCATGCGGGTAGCTTCGGAAACTTCTGTTTCTGTAGGCTGCATATCCGTTGATGTGAATTTGGCATTTACGTTAACTATTCCGTTCGGATAGATTTTGTAAGTGACAACATACAAGTTGCCGGCAGCCAGTAAGTAGGTTACATTTAAGGAGACTGCTTTATCTTCTGCTGTCATGGTGGCATCCGTTATGCGGAAGTTTTTGCTTGATTGTTTCCATATCTGCAAACGTTTAGGAGTGCTGTTACCATAGTCATTATCATTAGGAGCACGCCAGAAGTTAGGCTGAATACCAAATCCGTCTTTGAAATATTCTGTACCATCTACTTTATACGAGGTTACTAATCCGCTATTCTTGTTGAATACAAAGTTTACTTTGGAGGAAGAAATGATTAATTCATCTCCTTGAATCGTTGTTTTCAATGCCGGACCGTTTGCTTTATATATACTCTTCTCTGCCTGGATAGGAAGTTGGAACTGGTCGTATGCAATTTCATATCCGGTTGGAATCAACGGTTCAGGCTCTGTGGTTGTTACACTGAAGTTGACAAAATATTCTGTTCCCGGTTGGTTTTTCAGACCATTTACCGGTACGGTGAATTCTTTAGAGGCTTGCGGAGCAATATCCAAAGATACTTTTCCACCTTTTATTGTCTTTCCGTTAGCAAGTACATTGTAGTGAATCTGATATTTTTTCAGGTTAGTGAAATAGAAACGGTTGGTGATTTTGAATATACCGGCTGCGGCATCTACTGCTTCAAAACCTACATTCTGATGTACATATTTCACTTCAGCCATTGCCGGATGCGGACCACGATCCGGATTGACAAGACCGTTGCAGAGGAAGTTACCATCGCTAGGTGCGTCTACGCCGAAGTCACCTCCGTAGGCCCAGTATTCTCTTCCATTCTTATCTTTTTGGAGAAGACCTTGGTCTACCCAGTCCCAGATATATCCACCTTGGAGATTCGGATATTTGTAAATTGCCTGCCATTGTCCCCACAGGTTTCCCGTGGAGTTTCCCATGGCATGTGCATACTCCGAAGGAGCTACAGGACGGTCGCTACCATTCTTTCCGATATTTTCCAGCCAGTCGGCACCCGGATATTGCGGAACATACATATCGGAGTTCCATTCCCATTGAGCACGTTCGTAGTTGACCGGACGATCCATCAGGTCTTTGTCTGCCTCTTTCAACCACAAATAAGTCTGATAGAAATTATATCCGTTTCCGGCTTCATTTCCCAGCGACCAGAATGTAACGCTCGGGTAGTTCTTATTACGTTCAAACATATTGATGGTACGATCCATGTGCGGTTTCAGCCATTCGGGATTGTTACCCAGTGAACCGCCTTTCCGGAGATCATAATACATTCCGTGGCTTTCCACATTGGCTTCATCATATACATAAAGTCCGTATTCATCACAAAGTTCATAGAAACGGCGGTCTTGCGGATAGTGGCAAAGGCGTACACTGTTTAAGTTATGTTGTTTCATCAATTCGAAGTCACGGCGCATTAAATCTTCTGTTACATAATGACCTGTTGACGGGTTATGTTCGTGGATATTTACCCCTTTCAGTTTCAGAGGCTGACCGTTGATGAATAAGCAGACATACGGTTTTCCGTTAGCAGCCTTCTGTTCGATAGGCTTGATCTCAATCCGGCGGAATCCTACATTGAAAGGAATGATTTCATTGACTTTGCCATTCTCTTTTACTGTCATCAACAGTTTGTATAGATTCGGATGTTCGGAGGTCCATGTGCTGACATCTGTCAGATTCTTATCGAAAGAAAGTGTACGTACTTCGTTCGATGGAATATAGGCTGTCTTCTCTTCAGTAGCTACAACTTTTCCTTGTGCATCTAATAGTTCATAAACTAATGTAAGATTAGTTGCAGCCTTTTCGTGATTTCTCAAATCGACATTTAAACCGAAGATTCCATTTTTGTAACTGTCGTCCAGCGTAGACTTAATTCGGAAATCTTTGAGAGCTGCTTTAGGCTGTGAATACAGAAAAACATCGCGTTCAATACCACTCATACGCCAGAAGTCTTGACATTCAAGATAGGAACCGGTGCTCCAACGGAAGATTTTAACTGTAAGTACGTTCTTTCCCGGCTTCACGTAATTGTTGATAAGAAATTCTGCCGGATTCTTGGAGTCTTCGCTATATCCTACTTCTTGTCCGTTGATATATACATATACGCCAGACTTAGCTCCTGCCAGATGCAAGTAGATATCCCGCCCGTCCCAGTCTGCCGGAATATCGATGTCCCGGCGATAAACTCCTACCGGATTGGCTTCGGGAAGAGTAGGAGGTTGTGGATTGCGCGGTTTGAATTCATAACCATGATTGGTGTAGATGGCTATTCCGTGTCCTTGTACTTCCCAGTTGCCGGGTACCTGAATATCATCCCACGAATCTGTATTGGTGTTCGGATCGGTAATGTTTTCGGGAAGTTTTTTATAAGAGTCTACGAAGTAGAATTTCCAAGTTCCGTTCAGCAAGCGGTAATACTTGCTTCGTTCGAACTTGCCACTCAAGGCATCAGCGCGATTGTTGTATGTCATAAAAGAAGTACGTGGATACTCTTTGTTGACTTCAACTACCTGCACGTCCTGCCAATAAGGTTTCACGGCTTTCTCAGCCATTGTACTAAGTGTTGTCAGGGAAAATATTCCCATGAAAATGCCTGTTAATAAGTTGGGGGTTGGTCGAAATTTCATGTTTCTCAATATTGGTTTTTCATTTCTTTTTTATTTTACTTTGATATGATCGAATCCTTCTCCATACACTCCGATGACAGCACTTTGCGATACAAATGCATTCGGGTCTATGTCTTTTATCAACCGGAAGATGATAGGCGATTCCCTTTTCTTGGCTAATACAAACATCATCTTTACTTCTCGTCCTGTATAAAAGCCGGTTGCATTGATAATCGTTACTCCCCGGTGTGGATATTCGTTAATATGCCGTCCTATTTCTTCATATTTGTTAGATATGATAAAGAACTGTACGGATTGGCGGGCGCTATTCACTACCTGGTCGAGAACGAAACTACAAATATAAAGAGTTACAAACCCATACACCACTTTTTCCCAGTCTTTTAAGACAAAATAACTGGAAGAAATGATAATCATATCGCAGATGAGCACGACTCTTCCTAATGTGATGTCCCGGTATTTGTTGATGATGGCTGCAATAATATCTGTACCTCCCGTACTTCCATTAGCCGAAAAAGCAACACCTATGCCGCCTCCACAGAAGGATGCTCCGATGACACATGCCATAAAGGGTTGGTCGTGGAGAAGCCCGAAACCTGCCGTCAATTTTTGAATGACGGACAGAAAGAAGGTGAGGGTAAATACACCAAAAATAGTTTTGATGCAAAACTTTAGTCCCAGCAACTTGAGGGCCAGTAGCAGCAAGAAGAAGTTGATGCTGAAGTACGTATATTGTACCGGAAAACCTGTGGCCCAATATACGATAGAAGCAATACCCGGTACTCCCCCGGTGGTGATATCGTTAGGCAACAGAAAAACGGTCCAACCGATACCATACAAAATCATGCCGATGGCAATCATTACATAATCTCTGGCTTCACGGATAATGCTTTGCTTAGAAGGCTTTGGAATAGCTGTTTTCATAAACGTGATTATGATAATCTATAAAATGTTCAAACACGAACCCATGAATAATCCGGCTTTGGGGGAGAAGCCGGATTGGTTCATTATGCTCGTGCTAAAAGGAAATATTCTGTTTTATTTTGCAAAAGCGTGACGGTAGCCTTGTACTTTATTCCATCCGCCGCGAGTGAAGTCGGGTACTTCTACCGGAGCTGAATTGTTCTCGATAGAAAGTCTGGTAAGTTCAGCCATGCAACACCATTCTGCCAGGTCATAAACGTCCATATCCAATGGCAGTCCATTCTGCAAGCAATATGCCAGACGGTAGTCCATGATAAAGTCCATACCACCATGTCCACCTACTTTCTTGGCTGTTTCTTCCAACTCTATATGAATAGGATCTTTATATTTATCCATCAAGGCTTTTTTTACGTTTTCAGGTACAGAACCATGTGCATTCAGATTCTCATGATTAGGCACATCTTTTGAATCAACTTGTGAAGGTCTCAGGCAATATTCTTCAATCGGATATTTGCTTGCGTAACCATCGGCTCCCACTATCTGATACATACGGCTGTATGGGCGTGGAGTCATTACGTTGTGCTGAATCAACATCGTTTTACCGTTCTCTGTGCGAATCAGGGTAGAAGTCTGGTCACCATTCTGGAAGTCGGTCACCTCTTCTCCTGTTTGTTTCTTAATATAAGCCGGTCCGTTGACAGCTTTCGTATCCATCGATACCAATGTTTTCATGCGGTCGCCACGATGGATATTAAGTACCTGACAAGCAGGGCCCATGCCATGGGTAGCATATACATCACCACGGTGTAGATGATTATAATCCATTCGCCAGTTATTCCAGTATTCAGGCCAGAAATCTTCCAGATTGTGGATATATGAACCTTCTACATGAAGTACTTCTCCGAATACGCCTTGTTGTGCCATATTTAAAGAAGTCAGTTCAAAGAAGTCATATACGCAGTTTTCGAGCTGCATACAATGCTTACGTGTCTTTTCGGAAGTATTGATTAGCTGCCAGATTTCATCCAGTGTCATGGCGGCAGGAACTTCGATAGCTACATGCTTACCGTGTTCCATGGCATAAACACCCATTGCAGCATGATGTTTCCAGTCGGTGGCTATGTATACCAGATCAATATCGTCCCGTTCACAAAGTTGCTTCCATGCCTCTTCCGAACCACTGTAAGAAGCAGCTTCAGGAAGTCCGGCATTCTTCAAAATTTCTTGTGATTTTTCAACACGTTCGGGAAGTAGGTCGCATAATGCTACAATCTTAGTTCCCGGGATATGGGTCCAGCGTGCCACGGCACCGGGACCACGCATTCCTAATCCGATGAAACCGACACGAACGGTATCAATTTTAGGAGTAACGAGTTGGATTACATCTTCTTGTCCGGCAGGGCGGGCAGGAGTTTCTACTTTGATAGGGGTAAAGGCTTCGGGAGCCTTTGGTTGTTGAGTACAACTGGTGTGCCAAGTTAACAAAGCCAAGCCGATGGCAGTGACTGTAAATAGTTTCTTCATCATATTTTAAAGTTTTTAATAGGGGTTATTCGATGTTTTTCATTTACGTGTCAAAAATAGTAATTAATTAGCCAACTATTTGTATTTGTTCCCGATATTTTCATCACAAAAGTTTCTATTATGAGGTAAAAGATGAGTCTGACTTTTTCTACCTGATTTTGTGTAGGCTTATGTGATGTCAAATACATATAAAAGACATGCCAGAAAAAGGCTCTTCCTAAAAAGAAGTCACCTTTTTAGAATTGCTTAACGTTTACTACTCCTGTTGGGGTAAACTATCTACTTCGTCTGTACTTCTGATAGAACCTAGTATTTGTATTTTTTCCAGGCTCCCCTGGTGAAATCCGGTATTTCTACTGCCATGCTCTTATTCAGTACAGATTTTTCACTTAGTTCTGTGATACACGACCATTCGGCTGCATCGTATACATCCATATCCAGTGGAAGCCCGTTGCGCAGACAATGAATAAGGCGGTAATCCATAACATAATTCATTTCATTGGGTAGGCCTCTGCGATGTGCTTCTTCGCCAATGGTTGCGCTAAAAGGATGTTTATAGCGTGCCATCATTTTTTCTAGCAGTTCTCCTTCAAGTGGAGTGTCTCCATTAGGATCCAGGGCGATACAGGGGACAGGGTATTTTTGGGCGAATCCCAGTGTGCCGCATACTGTTTGAAGGCGGCTGTAAGGACGTGGGGTGGATATGTCGTATTGAAGCATGATTGTCTTTCCTTTGAGCGTGTGGATAAGAGTGGTGTTTACGTCTCCCAATTGATATTTCTGGTGGGCTTCCGGTGAATATTCGCCGAATAGTCTGCGGGCATACTCGCTCATTCCTGCCTGATGAGTAGACATGGAAACGAGATATTCCATTCTGTCACTGCGATGAATATCCAGTATCTGGCAGGCGGGGCCCAACCCATGAGTGGGATAAGGATTGCCTGTATGTTCGATGCTGTATCTTTTTCCCCAATGGTTGTGATAGCCGCCTTCGCTCTCTTCGGCAAAATACATTGAACGAAGATCGTGAATGTAGGCTCCTTCTACATGCATGATTTCTCCGAACAATCCTCGTTGGGCCATGTTGAGAGTCATTAGTGCAAAGGGATCATAACAACAATTTTCGAGCATGATGCAGTGTCGCCTGGTTTTTTCTGCGGTGTCTACCAATTGCCAACATTCTTCCACGCTCATAGCAGCCGGAACTTCAATAGCTACATGTTTATTGCATTCCATTGCGAAAGTTGCCATTGGAGTATGCATTAACCAGTCGGTGCAGATGAATATTAAATCTACTTCATCCGATTCGCACATCTTCTTCCATCCCTCCACTCCGGTATATCCGGTGGCTTCGGAACGGTCGGCTTCTTTTAATAGTTGTTGGGCCTTACTTAGATTTCCTTCTCTTATTTCACAAAGAGCTTTGATTTCTACTCCTTCAATTTGCAGATAACGTTGTAAGGTGAGCAATCCGCGATTGCCCAGTCCTATAATCCCGATGCGGATAGTGGGGATAGGGGGATGTGCTAGTCGGAGTACGTGCGATTGTACCGGAGAATTTTTCATAAGCTTAGCGGTCTAAAGTAAAACAAAAAAAAGAGAATCTAATTTCTCAGATTCTCTTTGGAGAGCGGAAGACGGGGCTCAAACCCGCGACCCTCAGCTTGGAAGGCTAATGCTCTATCAACTGAGCTACTTCCGCAATTTTTGTGGGCAAAGATGGATTCGAACCACCGAAGTCGAAAGACAGCAGATTTACAGTCTGCCCCATTTGGCCACTCTGGTATTTGCCCTTTTTTGCTTTTGAGGAGGTTTGTTTCTCAATTGCGGTGCAAAGATACAACTATTTATTTAAACTCCAAACAAAATCGATCATTTTTATTGCAGTAATTGCACATTCATCTCCTTTGTTACCCAGTTTGCCACCGGCACGATCCTCTGCTTGCTCCATTGTATTTGTGGTAATTAATCCGTAAATAACTGGTATATCGCCAGTTGCGTTTAATTCGGTAATTCCTTGGGTTGCTCCCATGCAAACATAATCAAAATGTGGGGTATCTCCTTTAATTACGCAACCAATTGCAATAATTGCATCAAGATCGCAATTTTCCATCATTTGGTTGGCTCCAAAAGTAAGTTCGAAACTTCCCGGTACAGTTTTCACCAGAATATTTTCGTCTTTTGCTCCATGTTTTTTTAATGTATCGACTGCGCCTTTCAGTAAAGCACCGGTAATATTGAAATTCCATTCGGATACGACAATACCAAATTTCATTGCTTCTGCATTCGGAACGGAATTGAAATCATATTCGGATAAGTTATGGTAAGCTGTTGCCATAGTTAATTAAAAGTTGAGAATTATAAAATGAAGATTTGAGAGTATGAGAGATTTAAAAAGAAAGGCACGGATTTCACGGATTCCACGGTTTTAATAGATAGTCCGCTTAATCCGGTGTAATCCGTGCCTCGATTCCCTTATATAATAGATGGTATATTATTTTTTCATCAATTTAGCTTGCTCGATATATTTGTCGATGTCCATAGCCTGATAAGATTGGAAATATTTATCCTTGATCTTAGTGTAAGCGTTTACAGCATCGTCATATTTTCCCTGTTTTACCAGGATTTCACCAGCTTGTATCAGGAAGATCGGGCTTAATGTGTTGTTGTCAGCTTTGTCTGCTGCCGACAATAAAGTAGAAGCCGCTTTGTCTAATTGGCCAAGTTGTGCGTAGCAGTTACCTGCAGCACCCAAGATTGCCGGAGCAACCATTTGGTCTTTTCCATTAAAGCTGTCCAGCATCTTCACTGCTTCTTCATATTTGCCAAGTTGTGCGTAGCAAATACCAGCATAAGCTTTTGCCAAATTGGCAGCTTTTGTTCCGCTGTAGTCATCAGCAACTTTCAGGAAACCTGTATAACCGATGCTGTCACCGTTCAAAGCCTGTTCAAAAGCATCCTGTTCAAAGTATTCCTGTCCTTTGAAAAGAGCTGCCTGTGCTTTTTCTTCACGTGGTTCAGCATAGAGGTTTTTGTACATGATAAAACCTGCTACAATAATAATCACAGCAACAACACCGCCAATAATTGCGTTTTTGTACTTGATAAGAAATGCTTCCGATTGTGTCAGTGCATCTTCTACGTTCAGATGTTCGTTCTGATTCTTTTGTTCTGCCATTTTATATGATTCTTTTTGTTATTATTCACAGTTTGATATTTCGACTCGCAAAAGTAGTTTTTTTATATCTACAAACGAAATTTAGAAGCATCTTTTTTTGTTTTACACCCGAAAACCACGAAAATCTTGCTACTTTTGTGAACAAATTAACGTGTACACAATGATACTGAAACGAATATCCATATTAAACTATAAGAATCTGGAAGAGGTAGAACTGGGATTCTCTGCTAAGCTGAATTGTTTTTTCGGACTGAATGGAATGGGAAAGACGAATTTGCTGGATGCGGTGTATTTCTTGTCTTTCTGTAAGAGCTCCGGAAACCCGATTGATTCTCAAAATATTCGTCATGAACAAGACTTTTTCGTGATTCAGGGCTTTTATGAAGCGGAGGACGGAACTCCTGAAGAGATTTATTGTGGGATGAAACGCCGTTCGAAGAAACAATTTAAGCGGAATAAGAAAGAATATAGCCGTTTTTCGGACCACATCGGTTTTCTGCCTTTGGTGATGGTTTCACCTGCCGATTCCGAATTGATAGCCGGGGGAAGTGAGGAGCGTCGCCGGTTTATGGATGTAGTGATTTCGCAGTATGATAAGGAATATCTTGAAGCGCTGATACGGTATAATAAAGTATTGGCGCAGCGTAACACATTGTTGAAGAGTGAGTTTCCGGTGGAGGAGGAGCTGTTTCTTGTATGGGAGGAGATGATGGCGCAAGCCGGTGCAATCGTATTCCAGAAACGTGAAGCGTTTATCCGGGAGTTTATTCCTATTTTCCAATCTTTCTATTCCTTTATCTCGCAGGATAAAGAGGTGGTGGGATTATCTTATGAGTCTCATGCGCGAGATGCTTCTTTGTTGGAAGTGTTGAAGCAAAGCAGGGAGAGGGATAAGATAATGGGATTCTCTTTGCGTGGGATTCATAAAGATGAGTTGAATATGTTGTTGGGTGAATTCCCGATAAAGAAAGAAGGTTCGCAGGGACAGAACAAAACGTATCTGGTAGCATTGAAACTGGCGCAGTTTGATTTCTTGAAGCGTACCGGCCGGACTGTTCCTTTATTATTATTAGATGATATTTTCGATAAGTTGGATGCTTCCCGTGTAGAGCAAATAGTGAAGCTGGTGGCTGGAGACAATTTCGGGCAGATATTTATAACGGACACGAACCGGGGACATCTCGACCGTATTTTACATAAGGTAGGCAGCGATTATAAAATATTTCGTGTAGAAGAGGGCACAATTCAAGAAACGGAGGCTGATAATGAAGCGCAATGATGCCGAACAAATAGGAAAACTGATTCAACAGTTTCTTCGTCAGGAGAGTTTGGAATCTCCGCTGAACGAACAAAGACTACTGGACGCCTGGCCTCAAATCTTGGGACCGGCGGCGGCTTATACCAGCAATCTTTATATTCGTAATCAGACATTATATGTGCATCTGACTTCCGCAGCTCTTCGTCAGGAATTGATGATGGGGCGTGAGGTATTGGTGCGCACGCTGAATCAGAGAGTCGGAGCTACCGTAATTACAAATATTATTTTTCGTTGAAGAAAGATATTCTGTCTATAACCTTTATACCTAGCTTCCGGAGTGTTTTGGTTGCACGGTTGTAATAAAAAGGATTTTCCAAATATTGATTGTTATGGGCATCTACGCCGATGATAGCGGTGCAACCTTCATGGGCGGCTATTTTCCAGAAATCCGGATGAGGAATGGTAGTAATGCCATGAATATCATTGTACTCTTCATATCCGATATTATATTCCAACGGTAAGTTTAACCGTACTGCCGTCCGGCAGATATGTCTGCTGACTAGCTTACAATGACGATCGAACTCGGGGTAAGAACGCATAAATAAATCCGGATGGGCAAGGTAGGCAAATAGTCCGCTTTCCATTCCTTCAATAGCACTCTCTTCATAGAGTTCGAGCATGTCTACCGAATCTGTATTCCGGCCGAAGTAGGGGAACTTCTCATCTGTGTGAAAATGGTGATTTCCAAAGATGATATAGTCCAGTTTATATTCTTTGATGATTCCTTTTAACCAGTGTATGTATTCAGGAAAGTATTCGCATTCCAATCCTATTTTTATGCTGATTTGATTTTTATATTTCTCTTGCAGCGAACGGATACTTTCCACATATCCCGGTAACTCTTCGGGAAGCATCCGGATGTCGGATATATAATCAGTGTGATATTTCCACGGAGTGTGGTCAGAAAAGCCTAATTCTTGATAGCCGCCTTTGATGGCACTTAAAACAAATTCTTCGTCACTCCCTGTCGCATGATGGCAGCGGGTGGTGTGGGTGTGATAATTCGTCTTCATTGATTGTTATGATTATATCCATGCGGATGTCGAATGATTCCGCCGGAACTTCTTCTACTAATTGAAATGGGAAACAGATTCCTGCTTTATAGGCTGATGGTATGCGTGGCAGGAGACGGTCATAATATCCTTTTCCCCGCCCCAAACGGTTACCTTTAGCATCGAAAGCTACTCCGGGAACGACGATGAACTCTATGGCTGCATAGTCTGTGAATATTTCTCCGGTTGGTTCTGCTATACCGTAGATGCCGCTGATTGACATGTCTTCCGGTCCCGTGTATATCCGTAGTTCTAAATCATCGCCTACTACTACAGGGAGTAGAATCCGTTTTTCGCTACTCCATTTTTGAATAAAGGCATGTGTATCTACTTCGTCATTCAGCGAATGGTATAGTAATACAGTATTTGCCGCCCTGAAAGCCGGATGGGCTTCAAGGGCGGCAAGTATATTAGCTGATTGCAGCTTTCGCATAGTTGAATCCGCGTGTTGGGTCTTCAGTAATGCTATATGCTTGCGCAGTTCTTTTTTTCTTTCCATCTTTTTTATCCTTCGTCACTTCTTCTTCAACGGCTACCGGAGCTTTGGGGAAAGCTTCTCCTTTTTCAAGTATCTCAATACCTTTAATGACAGTAGCATCTGTCTTGTTGAAGTATTGGAGATAGGCTTCCAGTCCAAGCATATTGTAGATGATGTTGCCAAAGAGGTTCTTTTCCAATAGTTTGTATGATTTCTGAATGAGGATATTTCTTCTTTTCACTCCTTTACTGTCGGCAAAACGGACAAACTGTTCCACCAAACCTTGATGACGAAGATAGTTCAGTAATTCTTCCTCAGTTTCGTATTGGCTTAACTTCTTCCGGTTATTGTCGGTGTATTGGAATGTGAACTGAATAGTCAGTCCCCGGTTAATAACTGTCGATAGATAAGAAGTGACTCCCGTTGTATCCTGCGGTACGAATATATCCGGCATGATACCACCACCGCCATACACAGTACGTCCTAAGCTGGTATTATAACGTTCGCTCTCATTCTGCTTGATACTATCACGTGAGAAAAATTCTCCATGTTCGTAACGGGTGTATAAATCCAGCTCGTAGTTACGATCTTTACCACTTTCGTATGGGCGTTGGATGCAACGTCCGGATGGGGTGTAGTAGCGGGCGATTGTCAGGCGGATAGCCGATCCGTCACTGAAATCGATAGGCTGTTGCACAAGTCCCTTACCGAAAGAACGGCGTCCTACAACTGTACCCCGGTCGTTATCTTGAATAGCTCCGGTGAAAATTTCACTGGCGGAAGCAGAACCTTCGTCAATCAATACAACGAGCGGCATTTTCTGACAACTACCCGTACCGTTGGCAAATTCTTCTGCACGTGGATATTTACGACCTTGAGTATATACGATCAACTTGCCTTCAGGCAAGAATTCATTTACCATGCGGATGGCAGCTTCCATATATCCTCCGGTATTACCGCGCAGGTCAATGATTAGACCTTTGCATTTTTTGTGGTTGAGTTGTGCTAATGCATTAAGCAATTCTACATGGCTGGTACGTCCGAATTTGCTGACTTTCACATAACCGATATCGTCGTTCACCATGTAAGCAGCATCTACGGTATTTTGAGGAATGTCTCCACGTGTGATGTTGAAGTGTAATAAGTCCTTTTCTCCTGTTCGTTTGATTCCCAATTTTACCTGTGAGCCTTTCGGACCTTTCAAGGTGCGCATAGCCCGTTCGTTCGTTACTTTCTTGCCGACAAACAAGCTATCGTCTACAGTAACAATACGGTCGCCCGCCATTAATCCTATCTTTTCAGAAGGACCTCCCTGAACAACAGCATTGACATGAATGGTGTCATTCTGTATGGTAAACTGGATACCAATTCCGCTGAAGCTGCCTTCCAGTTCAGAGTTGACTTCTTCGAGATTTTGGGCTGGGATATAAGTTGAATGCGGATCCAGTTCGGCTAGAATTTGCGGCATGGCTTTTTCTACCAAATCGGCCATGTTTACGGTGTCGACATATTGATCGTCTACAATGCGTAACAAAGCGTTTAGCTTATTGGAGGAACCATTAATGATACCCAAACGGTTGCCGGCAAAATGCTTGGCATAAAATGTACCGATAAGAATCCCGACTACCACACTGACTGCTATGATGACAGGTGTAAAACGTGAAGAGTTTTTTGTACTCATGTCTATTCCTTTTTTAAAACGTTCGTCTTCTTATTTATTTGGAGAGGAATTATCATCTAACTCTGTGTAGATAACTTCGATTCCCGCCCGTTTTAATAACTCTATTCCATCTTCCAGGCGGTAATGCTCGGAATAAACTACCCGTTTGATTCCTGCCTGTATGATTAACTTTGCACATTCGATGCAAGGAGAGGCGGTGACGTACATGGTAGCACCGTCGCTACTGTTATTTGAACGCGCTATTTTGGTAATGGCATTGGCTTCCGCATGCAGAACGTATGGTTTTGTCAGGTTGTTTTCATCTTCACATACATTCTCGAATCCGGAAGGTGTTCCATTATATCCGTCGGAGATAATCATTTTATCCTTAACAATTAAAGCTCCTACTTTACGGCGTTGACAATAGGAATTTTCAGCCCATATACTGGCCATACGTATATAACGTTTGTCAAGTTCTAATTGTTTCTTTTCAGTGTCCATGTTGTTTACTATTTACTGCTTACTACCCGGAAAACCATACGGAAAGTTTGTTTACCGGATGCCGGTTTGTATAAAAGGTATAAGTTATTACTATCTCCTTCGTAAGATGTAGCTGCATTAAGCCCCTCTATAAAATTTTTGGCGAGTTTGTCGTCGCCATAACTACCTGCAGTGGTAACTGTAGCTTTGAAGCTATTGTTTTTGGCGTTGGCATTCCATTTTCCTTCAAAAGTACTGGTTGCAATTACAGTTCCTTTTATATTTCCGTTAATAACATCTCCATCTACTGTGCCATCAAATACAATATTATATGTACCGTTCTTATTAAGCTCTTTAATACTTGCTTTCTCTTGTTCTTCATTCTCCCAAAAGCCAAACATCTCATGACCTCCATCTACTGTGATATAATTTAGTTTCCAGGTTTTTCCTGTAAAGATAGCAGCTACATCGTCCGAATCATTACACCCTGAAAATAAAGGAAGCAATAAAAGCAATCCTACTATTTGAAATATACTTCTCTTCATATTTAATATCTAATAACTTAATATTTACTACTTATTTCTTTATCCCATTTCTGATTAGCAAAGCATCAATGCTCGGTTCCTGTCCGCGGAAACGTTTATAAAGTATCATCGGATGTTCCGTTCCTCCTTTCGACAGAATATTATTGCGGAATGAGTCTGCCACTTCCTGATTGAATATCCCTTTTTGCTTGAATAATGAAAATGCGTCGGCATCCAATACTTCCGCCCATTTGTAGCTATAGTATCCGGCGGCATATCCACCGACAAAGATGTGGGAGAATTGCGTACTCATACAAGCTTCTTGTACTACCGGCAATATTTGCGCATCCTTCCAGGCTTCTTGTTCATAAGCTTTCACATCTCCTTCAAAAGGAGTGTTGCGCGTATACCATGCCATATCAAGTAAACCGAAACTTATTTGTCGTAGACAAGCATACGCAACATTGAAGTTTGATGCATCTACAAGGCGTTTTATCAATTCATCCGGCAATACTTCTCCCGTCTGATAATGGCGGGCAAAGGTATTGAGGAAATCTTTCTCTATGGCGAAATTTTCCATAATTTGCGAGGGAAGCTCCACGAAATCCCAATATACATTGGTTCCACTTAAACTCCTGTAAGTAGAATTGGCAAACATACCGTGCAGACTATGCCCGAACTCATGCAAGAATGTTTCTACTTCATTGAAAGTCAATAAAGCGGGCTTATTCTCGGTTGGCTTGGTGAAGTTCATCACAACGGATACATGAGGGCGGCTGTTTTTACCGGTCTTTTTATCTATCCATTGGTCCTTATAACTCGTCATCCAGGCTCCGGCCCGCTTTCCCGGACGCGGATGGAAATCGGTGTATAAGACGGCTAAAAATTTACCGTCTTTATCAAACACTTCAAAGGCTTCCACCTCTTTATGGTAAACCGGAATTTCTGTATTTTTCCGGAAAGTGATTCCATATAACTTTTCTGCCAAGCCAAACACTCCTTTCTTCACTTGTTCCAGTTCGAAGTAAGGGCGGAGCATTTCTTCGTTGATATTGAATTTTTTGTCCTTTAGTTTATTTGAATAATAACTCCAGTCCCAAGGCATGACAACGAAATCAGCTCCCTGTTCTTTGCGAGCCAGTTCTTGTATCTCTTTATATTCTTGTTGTGCAGTAGGAGTGTATGCTTCCAGCAGTTGGTTGAGCAGCTTGTATACCGACTTGCTGTTTTCAGCCATTCTTTTCTTTAGCGTATATTCCGCATAATCTTTGTATCCCAGTAACTGGGCTATTTTCATGCGTGTATTGGCTATCTTTTTTACGATGTCGATATTATTGAATTCGTTATCGTGTGTACATTTGGTATTATAAGCCATATAGAGTTTTTGACGTAAATCCCGATTGTCAGAATACGTCATGAAAGGAATATAGCTCGGAGCGTGAAGTGTGAATGCCCATCCTTCTTTTTCTTCGTTCTTGGCCGTTTCTGCAGCTGCTTCTATGATAATTTCAGGTAGTCCGGCGAGGCTCTCTTTTTTCGTTAACAGCATTTGATAAGCATTCGTCTCTTTCAGGTTGTTTTCACTGAAGGTAAGCGTCAATTTACTCAATTCGGTAGTCAGACGACGGTATTCTTCCCGTGCTTCTCCTTCTAAATTGGCGCCATGACGAATAAAACTGTTATATGCATTTTCCAGTAACTGTTTTTGTTCCTGTGTCAGTTGCAAAGTCTCTTTTTGGTTATACACTTCCTTCACACGTGCGAATAGCTTTTCGTTCAGTGTGATATTATTGCTGTGTTCACTAAGCAACGGCATAATCTTTTGAGCGAGTTCTTGTAGATCGTCATTCGTTTCTGCGCTCAACATATTACCGAAGACGGCAACTACTTTGTCCAGTAATTCCCCTGACTCTTCGAAAGCTTCTATCGTATTGGTAAAATCAGCCTTTTCCGGATTCTGTATAATGGCCTCTATTTCAGTATTTTGTAGCTTGATTCCTTCGAGGATAGCAGGCTCATAATGTTCAGTTTCAATCCGGTCAAACGGCACGGTTTCGTGCGGCGTATGGTATTGCCCGTAGAAAGGATTCTGGGCATTTGTTATATTGTTCATAGTGCAAACTAGTATCAATGTTATTAATAATCTCTCCATAGAGTTACAAAGCTACTAAAATTGTAGCTTATTCAACGGATAACACGTTGCTTTTTAACAATATATAAAATGAAATGTATAAAAAAACCGCTACGGTTTCCCGCAGCGGTTTCTATATTGTTCAGGCTTCTAATTAAGCGTTAACTGATGCCATGTGAGCGATCAAGTCAAGAACTTTGTTAGAGTAACCGATTTCGTTGTCATACCAAGATACAACTTTAACGAAAGTATCAGTCAGAGCGATACCTGCTTTAGCGTCGAAGATAGAAGTACGAGCGTCACCCAGGAAGTCAGAAGAAACTACTGCATCTTCAGTGTAACCCAGGATACCTTTCAATTCGCCTTCAGAAGCTTCTTTCATTGCAGCGCAGATTTCAGCGTAAGTAGCCGGTTTAGCCAAGTTAACTGTCAAGTCAACTACAGATACGTCCAAAGTCGGAACACGCATAGACATACCAGTCAATTTGCCGTTCAATGCAGGGATTACTTTACCTACAGCTTTAGCAGCACCAGTAGAAGAAGGAATGATGTTGCCAGAAGCAGCACGACCACCTCTCCAGTCTTTCATAGAAGGACCGTCAACTGTTTTCTGAGTAGCAGTTGTAGAGTGAACTGTAGTCATCAAACCGTCAAGGATACCGAACTTGTCGTTCAATACTTTAGCGATAGGAGCCAAACAGTTAGTAGTACAAGAAGCGTTAGATACGAATTGAGTACCTTTTACATATGTTTTTTCGTTTACACCGCAAACGAACATCGGAGTGTCATCTTTAGAAGGAGCTGACATTACAACATATTTTGCACCAGCTTCGATGTGAGCCTGAGCTTTGTCTTTGCTCAAGAACAAACCTGTAGATTCAACAACGTATTCTGCACCTACTTCATTCCATTTCAAGTCAGCCGGATTTCTTTCAGCTGTGATACGGATAGCTTGACCGTTAACGATCAGTTTGCTGTTTTCAACATCTGCTTCGATAGTACCGTTGAACTGTCCGTGCATCGTGTCATACTTCAGCATGTAAGCCAAGTAATCAACCGGGCAAAGGTCATTGATACCTACGATTTGAATATCGTTTCTCTCCATTGCAGCGCGGAAAACGAAACGTCCGATACGTCCGAATCCATTAATACCTACTTTAATCATTTTGTTTAAACTTTTAAGGGTTTTATAATATTTGTTCAAATATCTCTCGACCTGCGCACTTGTTTTATTTTCAAATGCGGTGCAAAATTACAAAAATGTTTTTATATTCGCATATTAAATTCACATTAAATATTGAAAAAAGATGGGAAAGAGCACATTTTTACAGGACTTTAAGGCGTTTGCCATGAAAGGTAACGTCATAGACATGGCTGTCGGTGTAGTTATTGGTGGTGCGTTTGGAAAAATCGTATCATCATTGGTTGCTAATGTTATTATGCCTCCGATTGGTTTACTGGTTGGCGGTGTGAACTTTACGGATTTGAAATGGGTGATGAAAGCGGCAGAGATCGGTGCTGACGGTAAAGAGATAGCTCCGGCCGTGACATTGGATTATGGTCAGTTTCTGCAAGCCACCTTTGATTTTCTGATTATTGCTTTTGCTATATTCTTATTTATACGGTTGATTACGAAACTGACAACTAAAAAACAGGCAGAAGTGCCAGCTACTCCTCCGGCTCCTCCTGCACCAACGAAGGAAGAAGTCTTGTTGACGGAGATACGCGATTTGCTGAAAGAAAAGAATAGTTGATTCTAATTAAAATAAAGGAGATTCCAAGTATAAACTTGTGAATCTCCTTTATTTTTCTCTTCATTATTAATATAGATTGCGTACTTTTTTCTACTTTTGCAACTCAATTTATTCAAAATCCAACCATTGATATGCAGGAAAAAATAATAATTCTTGATTTCGGTTCGCAGACAACACAGCTTATAGGCCGTCGTGTACGTGAATTGGATACGTATTGTGAAATTGTTCCTTATAACAAATTTCCTAAAGAAGACCCTACTATTAAAGGAGTCATTCTCTCCGGAAGTCCTTTCTCGGTTTACGATAAAGATGCTTTCAAAGTAGATTTGAGTGAAATTCGTGGTAAATATCCGATATTGGGTATTTGTTATGGTGCACAATTTATGTCATACACCAATGGCGGAAAAGTGGAACCAGCCGGAACACGCGAATATGGACGTGCTCACTTGGCTTCTTTCTGCAAAGATAATGTGCTATTTAAAGGTGTACGTGATGGATCGCAGGTATGGATGAGTCATGGAGATACGATTACTGCTATTCCTGATAATTTCAAGAAAATAGCTTCAACAGATAAAGTAGAGATTGCTGCTTATCAGGTAGAAGGTGAGCAAGTGTGGGGTGTTCAATTCCATCCGGAAGTATTCCATAGTGAAGACGGAACTCAAATCCTGAAGAACTTTGTAGTAGATGTTTGCGGTTGCAAACAAGACTGGTCGCCGGCTTCTTTCATTGAAAGTACGGTTGCCGAGCTGAAAGCGCAGTTGGGGGATGATAAAGTCGTTCTCGGTTTGAGTGGCGGAGTTGATTCTTCAGTTGCAGCAGTGTTGTTAAACAAGGCTATCGGTAAGAATTTGACTTGTATCTTTGTAGATCACGGTATGCTACGTAAGAATGAGTTCAAGAATGTGATGAAGGATTACGAGTGTCTCGGTCTGAATGTGATTGGCGTTGATGCCAGCGCAAAGTTCTTCGCAGAACTGGCTGGTGTGGCTGAACCGGAAAGTAAGCGTAAGATTATAGGTAAGGGCTTCATCGATGTATTTGATGTGGAGGCTCACAAGATAAAAGACGTGAAATGGTTGGCGCAGGGTACTATTTATCCGGATTGTATTGAGTCATTGTCTATTACGGGCACAGTGATAAAGAGCCATCATAATGTAGGTGGTCTTCCTGAAAAGATGAATCTGAAGTTGTGTGAACCGCTTCGTTTGTTATTTAAGGATGAAGTGCGCCGGGTAGGTCGTGAGCTGGGTATGCCGGAGCATCTGATTACTCGTCATCCGTTCCCGGGACCGGGACTGGCAGTGCGTATTTTGGGAGATATTACTCCTGAAAAAGTACGTATTCTGCAGGATGCTGACGATATCTTTATCCAGGGATTGCGTGACTGGGGATTGTATGATAAAGTATGGCAGGCAGGAGTTATCTTGTTGCCGGTACAGTCTGTGGGCGTAATGGGAGATGAACGTACTTATGAAAGAGCGGTTGCTTTGCGTGCTGTGACATCTACAGATGCCATGACGGCTGATTGGGCACATTTACCTTATGAATTTATGGGTAAGGTATCGAATGATATTATTAATAAGGTGAAAGGAGTGAACCGTGTAACCTATGATATCAGTTCCAAGCCGCCAGCAACCATTGAATGGGAATAATAACATTATCCATCATAAAAATAGCCTCAACGGAAATTACTGTTGAGGCTATTTTTATGATGGATAGTTTCTTTTTTGATTGCTTAATCTGTATCTACTCGCTTACCAGCTTTTGTGCGTCCGGAATAAGAATCTCTTTCCGGCGTAACTCTAATAATCCTTTGTCTTGTAGCTCGTTGAGTGCTTTCGATGTATTTAACCGGGTATCATCTAAGTAACGGGCAAGGTCGTCCATTTTTACTTTGAATATCTTTTCTCCCTGCGCCTTTTCACAATGTAACAGGAAAAAGCGAATGATTTTCTCTCTTAAATCCTGTGTCGGCTCTTCCCATAAACGTGAGTAAAGATTTTGTGCCCGGTTACTTACGATGTTCATATAGTTCAGCCGGAATATTTCATATTTGAACAGATCGCTAAGTACGAATGCTTTGCTGATACTCACTGTATGTGCTTCCGTATGTGCTACATAAGCAGAAGTGTAATTGGTATTCATGCCAAACAACGACTGTGGTTCCAGCAGATAAGGTGCTTCCATCTGTTCGATGACGGTGTATATATTTTCTTTGGAACTTGTGACGATAGAAACCTCTCCTTTTAACAGGAAGCAGAGTTGTTTACACGGACTACCACTCTCTATGATAGTTTCTCCCACTTTATGCTTGATAAAGTGTAGCTTGACCTTATCCAGAATACTTGTGAAATCTTCATGACAAAGACCTTGAAATAAAGGCAATTGGAGCAAAGTGTCGAACATTGTTTCCATATGTTGTAATCTCTTGTTAATCGTACAAATTTACTCATAATACAATACTGCTGTCAACATCCGACCGTTCTTTTTGTTTTTTTTATTGTTTGAATGCATAAAAATAGAGTATATTTGCAGAAAAAAAGGAGGGAATTATGTTCGCAGGCTTCAATTGGCAGCAGATGATTAGTGCGTTTATCGTACTTTTTGCCGTGATAGACATTATCGGCTCTATACCTATTATAATTAACCTGAAAGAAAAAGGGAAAGATGTGAATGCAATGAAAGCTACTGTCATCTCTTTTGCTTTGCTGATCGGATTCTTCTATGCGGGAGATATGATGCTGAAACTCTTCCATGTAGATATTGAATCGTTTGCAGTAGCCGGTGCATTTGTCATTTTCCTTATGTCTTTGGAGATGATTCTGGATATTGAGATTTTCAAGAACCAGGGTCCTATCAAAGAAGCAACTTTGGTGCCGCTTGTCTTTCCTCTGTTGGCAGGTGCCGGAGCTTTCACAACTTTGCTTTCTCTCCGGGCAGAATATGCCAGTGTTAATATCATTATAGCTTTAGTCTTGAATATGATCTGGGTTTACTTTGTAGTGAGTATGACCGGTCGTGTAGAACGTTTCCTGGGAAAAGGAGGTATTTATATTATTCGTAAGTTCTTCGGTATCATCTTGTTGGCTATATCTGTAAGATTGTTTACGGCAAATATAACGTTATTGATTGAGGCATTGCATCAGTCTTGATTTTCTTATTAAATTGAAAGCTATTGTATCGGTTGTGCCATCGTGTTGGCACAACTGTGACATGTCTTTGTCACAATCGTGCCACTTTGATGTCACAAGTGTGCCAATGTGGTGGCACGAGTTGGCATTTATAACGTTTCTTTTTCTTCTTCTTCTGCTGCTGTTTCTTCTTCTGTATTTTCTTCCTCTTCCATTTCGTCCGCAAAAGGTTCCGGTCGTTGCGGTCCGTGATTTACGAAAACGAAAGCACAGAGTGTTCCCATAATTCCTCCGCTAAGATGTCCTTCCCACGACATATTGGTGGGGGAGAAATAAGGAAACATATGCCATATAATCCCTCCATATAAAAAGGTGACAAGTAAAGAGATGGCAATGAGTGGAATATATTTGCGGAGAATACCACTGAAAAAGAGAAAGAAAGCAATCCCATAAATCAGTCCGCTGGCACCGATGTGCCATCCTGGTTTTCCAATAAGAAAAGTAAGTAGCCCGCTTCCGAGCCAAATGAGAATAAAAATTTTATCGGCTATTCCCCGGTAAAAGTAAAAAAGACACCATGACAAGAAGAATAAAGGGATTGTATTTGTCAGTAAATGACTGAACCCGCTGTGTATCAGCGGGTGAGTTAAAATACCTACCAGACCTCGTTTCTCCATAGGATATACTCCCAAGCGAGAGAAGTCCCAGTCCATCCCGACTTCCAAAATCTTGAGTATATAGAGAATAAAAATAAGAAACAAAGGCTTTGCTGCAGCTAGCATGATACGCTGAATATCTTGCTTCATGACATTCTTTTCTTTAGATATTTTACGCAATACTACGAATATTTGCACAAAATCTGAAAATAAAAAGCCTTTTTATTTTTGTTTTTATCTATAATTTGTACATTTGGGCGTTATACCCGTTGTATATGATGCTACAGCCCATATGTGCGGTATGTAACAATAAATAGATATACGATATAATGACCAATAAATTAACCTTTAATAATGCACAACTATGAGTTATTTACGATTTGACAAGACCCTCATGACGAATCTGGAAGAGTCTCTTCAAAGAGAAATCCTCCGGACGAACAAAGCAGGAGCTTATCATTGTACGACGATTGTTGATTGTAACACACGCAAATATCACGGCCTGTTGGTAATTCCAGTTCCCAATATCGACGATGAAAATCATGTGCTGCTATCTTCTCTTGATGAAACGGTAATTCAACACGGTGCGGAGTTTAACTTGGGATTGCACAAATATCAGGGAAACAACTTTAGTCCTAATGGACACAAGTATATCCGCGAGTTTGACTGTGAGCATATCCCGGCAACAACTTACCGTGTCGGAGGTGTTATCCTCCGCAAAGAAAAAATCTTTGTACATCATGAAAATAGAATCCTGATTCGTTATACTTTGCTGGATGCGCATTCGGCTACGACTTTGCGCTTCCGCCCATTCCTCGCTTTCAGGAGTGTACGTGAGTACACACATGAAAATGCGCAGGCAAGCCGTGAGTATCAACTTGTGGAAAATGGTATTAAAACCTGTATGTATCCCGGATATCCGGAACTATATATGCAGTTGAATAAAAAGTGTGAGTTTCATTTCATGCCTGATTGGTATCGGGGTATTGAATACCCGAAAGAACAAGAGCGTGGGTATGACTTCAATGAAGATCTTTATGTTCCCGGTTATTTTGAGGTGGATATAAAGAAAGGGGAGAGCATCGTATTCTCTGCCGGAACTTCAGAAGTGACTCCCCGTAGATTGAAACAAACATTTGAGGCTGAAGTGCTTGATCGTACCCCTCGTGATAGCTTTTACCATTGTCTGAAGAATTCCGCTCATCAGTTCCATAACCAGCAGGAAGACGAACATTATATTCTTGCCGGTTATCCGTGGTTTAAATGTCGTGCACGTGATATGTTCATTGCCCTGCCGGGACTGACGCTTGCACTCGATGAGGTCGACCAGTTTGAGGATGTGATGAAAACGGCGGAAAAGGCGATTCGCAATTTTATAAATGAAGAACCAGTAGGCTACAAGATTTATGAAATGGAGCATCCTGACGTTTTGCTTTGGGCTGTCTGGGCTTTGCAGCAATATGCAAAAGAAACTTCTCGTGAGCAATGTCGTCAGAAATACGGAGAACTTCTGAAAGATATAATGGAGTTTATTCGTCAGCGGAAACATGAGAATCTTTTCTTGCATGATAATGGATTACTTTTTGCCAACGGTACGGATAAGGCGATTACATGGATGAATTCTACAGTGAACGGACATCCGGTGATTCCTCGTACGGGGTATAT
Source organism: Bacteroides sp. D2 (assembly GCF_025147085.1). Taxonomy (NCBI): domain Bacteria; kingdom Pseudomonadati; phylum Bacteroidota; class Bacteroidia; order Bacteroidales; family Bacteroidaceae; genus Bacteroides; species Bacteroides sp. D2. The sequence goes on from NZ_CP102261.1 coordinate 3,305,388, forward strand.
TGTTGAATTTAATGCGTTGTGGTATAATGCGTTGCGTTTTATAGCTGATTTGGTGCGCGAAGGAGGAGACGTATACTTGGCGGATGAACTTGATGCGCAGGCAGAAGTAACCGGAAAGTCTTTTGTCGAGGTATTCCGTAACGAATATGGTTATCTGCTTGATTATGTAGACGGTAATATGATGGATTGGAGTGTACGTCCTAACATGATATTTACCGTAGCGTTTGATTATTCTCCTTTGGATCGTGCACAAAAGAAACAGGTGCTTGATATTGTGACCAAAGAGCTGCTCACTCCGAAAGGAATTCGTTCGTTGAGTCCGAAGAGTGGCGGATATAATCCGAACTATGTAGGTCCGCAGATACAACGCGATTATGCTTATCATCAGGGAACGGCCTGGCCTTGGTTGATGGGATTCTATCTGGAAGCTTATCTTCGAATTTATAAGATGAGCGGATTGTCATTTGTTGAACGCCAACTGATTAGTTATGATGACGAGATGACAAGCCACTGTGTTGGTTCCATTCCCGAGTTATTCGATGGGAACCCGCCTTTCAAAGGACGTGGCGCAGTGTCGTTTGCGATGAATGTAGCCGAAATACTACGTGTTTTAAAGCTACTGTCTAAGTATTATTAAAAAAGGAGGAACGAAGATGAAAGTTTTAATGTTTGGATGGGAATTCCCTCCCAAAATATATGGTGGTCTTGCAGTTGCTTCTTATGGAATAACTAAAGGATTGAGTCTACAAGGTGATATGGAGACGATTTTCTGTATGCCTAAGCCTAGCGGCGAAGAAGAAAAATTCTTGAAAATAATCGGTATGAATCAAGTACCTATCGTGTGGCGTGACGTCAACTATGACTACTTGAAATCCCGTTTGTTAGAAATGACACCTGAAGAGTATTACTCTTTCCGCGATCATATCTATGCCGATTTTTCTTATATGCATGTGAATGATTTGGGATGTATGGAATTTGCGGGTGGTTATCCCGGAAATTTGCACGAAGAAATTAATAATTTCTCGATCATTGCCGGGGTAGTGGCCCGTCAGCAGGAGTTTGATATCATTCATGCGCACGACTGGCTGACTTACCCTGCCGGAGTACATGCTAAAATGGTTAGCGGAAAGCCGCTTTGCATCCATGTGCATGCTACGGATTTTGACCGTTCTCGTGGCAAAGTCAATCCTACTGTTTATTCGATAGAGAAGAACGGTATGGATCATGCCGATTGCATCATGTGTGTATCCGAGCTGACTCGCCGCACTGTTATTAACGAGTATCATCAAGATCCCAGAAAAGTATTTGCAATGCATAATGCTGTTTATCCATTGTCGCAGGAGCTGTTGGACATTCCACGTCCCGATCATTCAAAAGAAAAGGTGGTCACTTTCCTCGGACGTATTACGATGCAGAAAGGACCGGAATATTTTGTAGAAGCTGCTGCACTTGTGTTGCGTCGTACTCGTAATATTCGTTTCGTCATGGCTGGTTCGGGCGATATGTTGAATGCCATGATTAACCTGGTGGCTGAACGCGGTATTGCTGACCGGTTCCATTTCCCGGGTTTTATGAAAGGTAAGCAGGTATATGAGGTTTATAAGAACAGCGATGTATTTGTCATGCCGTCTGTCTCTGAACCTTTCGGTATTGCTCCATTGGAGGCCATGCAGTGTGGAACACCTTCCATTATTTCTAAGCAGTCGGGGTGTGGCGAGATTCTTGATAAGGTGATAAAAACTGACTACTGGGATATTCATGCAATGGCTGACGCTATCCATTCTCTTTGTACTAATCCGTCTCTTTTCGAATACCTCAAGGAAGAGGGAAAGAAGGAAGTAGATGGGATTACTTGGGAGAAAGTTGGCTTGAGAATCCGTGCTCTCTATGAGGCTGTGTTAAGAAACTATGGTAAATAACAAAACAATAAATAAAAATGAGAACTATCTGTCTTTATTTTGAAATACATCAAATTATCCATTTGAAACGTTATCGTTTCTTCGATATTGGTAATGACCATTACTATTATGATGATTATGCCAACGAAACGGGTATGAATGAGGTCGCTGAACGTTCGTATATTCCTGCTCTCAATACATTGATTGAAATGGCGAAGAATTCGGGTGGTGCTTTTAAAGTAGCGCTTTCTATCTCGGGAGTAGCCTTGGAACAATTGGAAATTCATGCTCCGGCAGTCATTGATTTATTGCATCAGTTGAATGACACTGGTTGTTGTGAATTCTTATGTGAGCCTTATTCACATGGCTTGTCTTCACTAGCCAACGAGGATTGCTTCCGCGAAGAAGTACTTCGTCAACGTGATAAGATGAAACAGATGTTTGGTAAAGAACCGAAAGTGTTCCGTAATTCTAGTCTGATTTATTCTGATGAAATAGGTGGGTTGGTAGCTTCTATGGGCTTCAAGGGAATGTTGACGGAAGGTGCTAAACATGTATTGGGTTGGAAGAGCCCGCATTATGTTTATCACTGTAATCAAGCTCCCAGTCTTAAGCTTTTGTTGAGGGATTTCAAACTTTCTGACGACATCAGCTTGCGCTTCTCCAATTCGGATTGGGCTGAATATCCTTTGTTTGCCGATAAGTATATTAATTGGATTGATGTATTGCCGCAAGAGGAACAAGTGATTAATATCTTCATGGAATTGAGCTCGCTTGGTATGGCTCAACCGTTATCTTCTAATATTCTTGAATTCTTGAAAGCGTTGCCAGAATGCGCAAAGGCTAAGGGAATCACTTTCTCTACACCGACAGAAATTGTAACGAAACTGAAATCGGTGTCACAGCTTGATGTCGCATATCCGATGTCATGGGTTGATGAGGAAAGAGATACTAGTTGTTGGCTGGGTAATGTTATGCAACGCGAGGCTTTCAATAAATTGTATAGTGTAGCTGAACGTGTTCATTTGTGTGACGACCGTCGTATCAAACAGGATTGGGATTATTTGCAGGCTAGCAATAACTTCCGTTTTATGACAACGAAGAATAATGGTATGTGGTTGAATCGTGGAATCTATGATTCTCCTTATGATGCTTTCACTAACTATATGAATATTCTGGGTGACTTTATCAAACGGGTAGATGCACTATATCCTGCCGATGTAGACAGTGAAGAATTAAATTCTTTGTTGACTACAATTAAGAACCAGGGAGATGAGATTACAGAGTTGGAGAAAGAAGTGGCTAAATTGCAGGCAAAAGTGGAGGCTGCAAAGAAAGCAACTGTTAAGAAGACTGCTGATGCTAAAGAACCGACAGTAAAAGAAAAAGCTGTTGCTAAATCAAAACCTGCTGCAAAGAAAGCTGAAGTTAAGAAAGCTGCTGCGGAGCCGAAGAAGGCTACAGGTAAAGCTAAAAAGGCTGCTGCTAAGTAGAAGAATAAGAAATTATTATGTTTATTATATTGGAACCGTGAGTGAGATAAAATCAAACTCACGGTTTTTTGTGTGGATTAAGTCGAGACCTTTGTTGGCGGATATTCTTCTGCAAGATAGTAACACCATCCGATAAAATAGTAACGCTATTTGATAACGATACCGTTAATACCCCAAGCATATACCGTTATTATTATGAAATTATTCTATCTGACTTGTCTATAAATATATTATAAAATAATAGCGCAAGTTACATTGAGTAACCTGCGCTATTGTTTTATAATATTTTGACTATTTCTTATTTTGATTTTGTTCCAAAGTTTGTAGAAACAACTTCAAGTTTTAATTTGTATTTATCTTGTTCTTCTTTGGGTAAAGAAGCATTTGTGGCATTTGTACCTCCTTTTAATCGTGCATAGCCCGGTTTTAAATCATGTTGTATGCTAATAACATTGCTTGATGAACCGTAATAACTATTGCTTGAAGAAGAATCTGTGGTTACAAGTACTGGAATAAGTATAAATTTATTCCAATCGCTATATTCTTCCCATTCTTCAATAGTAGTGACTACTTTTTCCTCTTTTTCTCCCAATGAATTGATTATTTCGAGAGTCATAGGTAAGCTTTTCTCAGCTTTTTCTCTTTCTCCATCTCCTAAACAATCATTTATCATTTGAGTGATATTGTTGAATGTATATTGAGTAAAACTAGTTGTAGTAGGAGTAAATAGGGATGAAGTTATACCATCACTGAGTTGATTACCTTTGAAGAAGCTATCTTTATACTTTTTACGTATTAGCAAAACATTTTTAGGAGTAGACATACCAAACTTCTTATCACTGGTTTCATTATAGATAGGAATTCCTAATTTTACCGCATTCAAAGTGTCTCCTTGAAGCTTTTCTGCTATTTGACTAACAGGGAGAGTTAACTGAGTAAAGATTCCAGCTGGACTTTTTAAGTAAGTCCATTCAGATTTATTGATGCAATTTTGAATGGCTGCTTTATCATTCTCTAACTGGTTTGCTTGAATAACTTCACGAGTGGTAGCGAACGTACGATATCCATAGTAAGTAGAGTCTTTATATACTCCATTTTCAGCTACTTTCTTTTGCAATTTAACACCAGTAATTGTATCAACAGCATAGCATTTATATACTACGTTCATCTGAGCTTGATTTATATAAAGTACCGTACCATCACCGTAATCACTCTTCACATAAATTCCCTTAAAAATCTTCCTAAACTCTTTATTGTCAAGATTGACACCTAACTCATTGGCTTTTTTTATAATCTCTTTACCAATTTCCTTGGCAGCTTCGTCTCTGAAAGAAACATGAACACTAGGGACATATGTACTAAGATTACGAATAGAGTCTTTTACTGAAAGATCGACTGCTGTATAAGCTTTCGTGCCTAATAAGCTATTAGGATCTGCGTGATCGTAGTAGTTTTCCGGATTAATATTTGTATAGTAGGCATGTTCAGTATCTAAGTTCTCGCTCAATTCATAGACACTCAAACGACAAGCTGTTAATGAATCTCCAAAGTAACTGCTATACCATAAATAAAGTTCGATAGTGTGGATGTTACCAATGATTTTATTGTTGTCATCACGTATGAATGTGACATCTTTATTATCTTCATTATCATCCCCTACCATTACGCGGGTAGCTTTCTTCTTTTCGTCCAAAGCAGTACCATCATATACTCCAGGGAATGTCATTCCTGACGGGCAGTTGAGTTCTGCCAAGAAACCTGCCTGATAAGTTCCAAATGTTTCATCAGTGAACTTACCTACGTATCCCACATTAGTCATTGCATAAATCTCACCGGCATGAACGGATTCGGTAGTTACATCAAATGTAGATAGCTTTCCATTGATATTCTGGTCGCTTCCCGGAAACATTCCCAATCCCAGTCCGGCAGTGTTGTCATCACAACCCCAAAAGGTGATTGCCAGTAAAGCTATTAAGGCGTATTTTGCTTTCATGATCGTCGTATCTTGATTTTTTTATTCTTCTTCGTTTACAGTAGCATCCCATACCTGATCGTAGAACTCGTTGCAGGCATCTGCATAGTTTTCCGGGTTTTGGTAGTCAAGTACCAATTTGCCAGATTGGCGGGCATATTCAATAATAGACTCGTCTACCTTTTCGCTGTTTTGTATTACTCCGTCCGAATAGTCAACAGCGAGTTTGCAAAGAGCGGCGTAGTCTACCGGTTCCTTCAAATCACCTAAATCTTTCTTAGTAATACCTTTCAGCATCAGTTTTGTTGCGAAATCGTCGCTAAGCGTACTCTTGAAATCATCTTCATAAACAGAGAATACCACTTTAGCGTCGCGAAAAGAAGGTTCGTCTTTATAGGCTTTCTTAATATAAAGAGGAGCTAAAGCTGTCATCCAGCCATGACAGTGAATGACATCAGGACACCAGCGAAGTTTTTTCACTGTTTCCAATACACCGCGTGCATAGAAAACGGCACGGCTATCGTTATCATCATATTCTATACCATTTTCATCCGTTGTCTGCATACGATTCTGGAAATAATCATCGTTATCGATGAAATATACCTGCATGCGTGCGGATTGGATAGAAGCAACTTTTATAATCAAGGGGTGGTCAGTATCGTCGATAATCAGGTTCATACCAGAGAGGCGGATCACTTCGTGCAGTTGATTTCTGCGCTCATTGATATTTCCCCATTTAGGCATAAAGGTTCTGATTTCACGGCCTTTTTCTTGTATCGCCTGTGGAAGGTTTCTACCTATATTGGCCATTTCGGATTCTGAAACGTAAGGTGTAATCTCTTGAGTAATAAATAAAACTTTATTCGCCTTTGTCATAATAACAATAGTTCACTATAATATTCTGCAAAGATACGAAAAAAAAGACACATTAAATAAGATATTCTTTCTTTATGTGGCAAATATTAGTTTATTTTGCAGAGTTTTTGCAAACGAGTAAAACATAAACCAATTGACGAAAATGAAAGTAGTGCACACTATCAAGGACTTACAGGCAGAATTGGCTGTCCTAAGAGCCCAAGGTAAAAAGGTGGGACTGGTTCCTACAATGGGTGCTTTACATGCGGGACATGCATCTCTGGTAAAGCGCAGCGTAAGTGAGAATGGTGTAACTGTTGTGAGTGTTTTTGTGAATCCCACACAGTTTAACGATAAAAACGACTTGGAGAAATATCCGCGTACATTGGATGCAGATTGCCGTTTGTTGGAAGAATGCGGGGCGGATTTCGCTTTTGCTCCTTCAGTTAGCGAAATGTATCCGGAACCGGATACCCGTCAATTTAGCTATGCACCATTGGATACGGTGATGGAAGGTGCTTTCCGTCCAGGACATTTTAATGGTGTTTGCCAAATTGTTAGCAAGCTGTTTGATGCTGTACAGCCGGATCGTGCATATTTCGGAGAGAAAGACTTCCAGCAGTTAGCAATTATTCGTGAGATGGTTCGACAATTGAAATATAACCTTGAAATTGTAGGTTGTTCAATTGTACGTGAGGAAGATGGACTGGCATTAAGTAGCCGGAACAAACGTTTATCTGCAGAAGAACGTGAAAATGCTTTAAATATTTCTCGCACCTTATTTAAAAGTCGTAACTTTGCAGCCACTCATACAGTGAGCGAGACGCAAAAGATGGTTGAAGATGCGATTGAAGCCGCTCCGGGTTTGCGTATGGAGTATTTTGAGATCGTAGACGGAAACACATTGCAGAAAATTAGTAATTGGGAAGATACTTCCTATGTAGTGGGATGCATCACAGTGTTCTGTGGAGAAGTCCGTCTGATTGATAACATTAAATATAAAGAATAACTAAAAAGACGAAACCTTATGATGATTGAAGTGTTGAAGTCGAAAATTCATTGTGCACGTGTCACGGAGGCAAATCTGAACTACATGGGTAGTATCACGATTGATGAAGACCTGCTGGATGCTGCAAACATGATTCCGGGAGAGAAAGTGTATATCGCTGATAATAACAACGGTGAACGCTTTGAAACCTACATTATCAAAGGTGAACGCGGTTCGGGCAAAATTTGTCTGAATGGTGCTGCTGCCCGCAAGGTGCAACCGGATGATATTGTGATAATCATGTCCTATGCATTGATGGATTTTGAGGAAGCCAAGTCGTTTAAACCGGCTGTAATTTTCCCTGATCCTGCTACGAATAAAGTGGTAAAGTAGAAAGTATCTTTGATATTTGAAATGAGAAAAGCCCTGTTTACAGTTCGTAAACGGGGCTTTTCTTATTCTACTTTTTTATGCCGGGGGTGATCGATGTTCTACCCACGTGTGAGTTGGTTTTAGCCCGGGTGTTAATAAGCGGCAGTTAGTTGTCGGCGTTTGTTTTCAATTGCTCATGCATAGCAGCGGCAGCTTTACGACCATCACCCATCGCCAGAATTACAGTAGCTCCACCGCGAACGATGTCGCCACCTGCGTAAATCATCGGGATAGAAGATTCCATGTTGTCATTTACTGCGATAGTTCCTTTCCGTCCTAATTCCAGTCCTTTGATAGAGCTTGGAACAATCGGGTTAGGAGATACCCCAACGCTGACAATGGCCAGATCTATGTCAATTGTTTCTGTTGCTCCCGGGATGGCTACAGGACTACGACGTCCGGAAGCATCCGGTTCGCCTAATTCCATCTTTTGTAGAATAACTTGTTTTACGCAACCTTGTTCATCAGCAATATATTCGATAGGATTATGCAGAGTGAGGAATTCAACCCCTTCTTCTTTGGCATGTTTTACTTCTTCGATACGTGCAGGCATTTCTTCTTCCGAGCGACGATAGATAATAATAGCACGTTCAGCACCAAGACGTTTTGCCGTACGGACAGAGTCCATAGCTGTGTTGCCACCACCGATTACTGCCACATTCTTACCGAATGCTACCGGAGTGTCCGAATCTTCGCTGGCGGCATCCATCAAATTGACACGGGTGAGGTATTCATTTGAAGACATGATATTGATAGAGTTCTCTCCCGGAATATTCATAAAGTTTGGCAGTCCGGCACCGGAAGCCACGAATATTCCTTTGAAACCTTCCGCTTTCAAGTCTTCTACACCGATAGTCTTTCCTACAATACAGTCTTTGATGAAATTAACGCCCATCTTACCGAGGTTGTCGATTTCTACGTCTACAATCTTGTTTGGCAAACGGAATTCGGGGATACCGTATTTCAATACACCGCCAATTTCATGCAACGCTTCGAATACAGTTACATCATATCCATATTTAGCCATATCTCCGGCAAATGCCAATCCTGCAGGTCCTGAACCGATAACAGCTATTTTGATGCCGTTTTTCTCTGCAATGACAGGTACGGAGATTTGTCCGCTTTCACGTTCGTAATCAGCTGCAAAACGCTCCAAATAACCGATAGCTACCGGCTTTTCATTCATTTTCAGATGAATACATTTTGATTCGCACTGTTTTTCTTGCGGACACACACGGCCGCAAACTGCAGGGAGCGCACTTGTTTCTTTCAATGTTTTAGCAGCTTCGAGAAACTCACCGCGTTCGATATTCTTAATGAAGCGGGGAATATCAATACCTACCGGACAGCCTTCCATACATCCAGGATTAGCACAGTCGAGACAGCGTTTGGCTTCTGTAACAGCCTGTTCTGCTGTTAATCCTTGATTAACTTCCTCTTTACGGCTGTGTGAACGGTATTCAGCATCGAGTTCATTCATCTCTACACGAGGAATAGCCGTACGTTCTTTTGGCTTCATGGATTTGCGTAACTCCTGCCTCCAAGCAGCATTACGACTTTTTTCATCGATTTCTTTGGTTGCTTCACATTCCGATTCCAGCTTATGCATTTCTTCGCGTTCGATATTCTTGAACGCACCCATACGTTTCAGCATTTCGTCGAAATTCACCTGGTGACCGTCGAATTCCGGACCATCTACACAAACGAATTTGGTCTTTCCTCCTACAGTGATACGGCAAGCGCCGCACATACCAGTTCCGTCCACCATGATAGTATTTAGCGAAACATCTGTCGGAATTTCATATTTTTTAGTCAGCAAGCAAACGAATTTCATCATGATGGCAGGGCCAATAGCGAAACATTTGTCTACTTTCTCACGTTTGATAACTTCTTCTACACCTTCTGTCACCAGACCTTTCCGGCCGTAAGAACCGTCATCCGTCATGATAATTACTTCGTCAGAGCTTTCACGCATTTCTTTTTCCAAGATGATAAGATCTTTATTGCGTCCAGCCAATACAGTGATAACACGGTTACCGGCAGCCTTCAAAGCCTGTACGATAGGAAGCATCGGAGCCACACCTACACCACCACCAGCGCAGATTACTGTTCCGAATTTTTCTATATGGGTAGCTTGTCCGAGTGGGCCTACTACGTCAGTGATAGATTCGCCTTCATTCAGCTCGCAGAGACGGGTAGAAGAAAGCCCGACTTCCTGCACTACCAGAGTAATGGTGCCCTTTTTTAGATCGGAACCTGCGATAGTCAATGGCATACGTTCTCCTTTTTCGCCTACACGTACGATGACGAAGTGTCCGGCCTTACGAGATTTAGCAATTAAAGGAGCTTCAATTTCAAATTTGAATACTTTTTCAGAAAAGCGTTCCTTGCTAATGATTTTGTTCATTATCTAATTAATTTGTTGTTTTTATTACGTAACTGCTATCAGAATGATATAAATTTTGGCAAAGATACAGCTTATTTGCGAAATATAAAAGAAAAGCCACTCTTTTGATGAGTGGCTCTCTATATAAGGGTGCTTTTATTAGTCTGTCAGATCAAGTCTTAGTCTATCATGTCGAAGCCGCAGTACGGAACCAACGCTTTCGGAATTCTAATGCCTTCCGGAGTCTGGTTGTTTTCGAGTAGGGCAGCAACGATACGTGGCAGTGCTAATGCTGAACCGTTCAGTGTGTGGCAGAGTTCGGTTTTCTTTTCTGCATTACGGTAACGGCATTTCAGACGATTGGCCTGATAGGTATCGAAATTGGATACGGAACTTACTTCCAACCAGCGTTTCTGTGCCTCTGAATATACTTCGAAGTCGAAACAAAGGGCAGCAGTGAAACTCATATCACCACCACAGAGGCGGAGGATACGATATGGAAGTTCCAGTTTTTGCAACAGACCTTCTACGTGGTCTAGCATTTCCTGATGAGATTGTTTGGAGTGTTCCGGTTTGTCAATGCGAACCAATTCTACTTTGGAGAATTCGTGCAGACGATTCAGTCCGCGCACATCTTTACCATAGGAACCAGCTTCACGACGGAAACATTGTGTATAGGCGCAATTCATTATTGGCAACTGTTTTTCTTCCAAAATTACATCACGGTAGATGTTGGTTACAGGCACTTCTGCTGTTGGAATCAGATATAAATCATCTACTTCGCAATGATACATTTGTCCTTCTTTGTCAGGAAGCTGTCCTGTGCCATAGCCGGAAGCAGCGTTAACTACTGTCGGTGGCATGATTTCAGTATATCCGGATTTGCGTGCTTCGTCCAGGAAGAAGTTGATAAGAGCGCGTTGAAGTTGTGCGCCTTTACCTTTATATACAGGGAAACCTGCACCTGTGATTTTTACACCCAGATCGAAGTCTATTAAATCATATTTCTTAGCCAGTTCCCAGTGGGGGAGTGCATCTTTAGGAAGTTCAGTTTCCATACCTCCCATTTTTTCCACTACGTTATCTTCAGCGCCTACACCTTCGGGTACGCTGTCGTAAGGAATGTTGGGGATGGTGTAAAGTATATTCTGCATATCTGTTGCAGCCTGTGTCATAACGGCGTCTAATTCTTTGTTACCTTCTTTTAGTTCGGCAACGCGGGCACGTGCAGTTTCAGCTTCCTCTTTCTTGCCTTCTTTCATCAGTTGACCGATGGTGCGTGAAAGCGAGTTAACCTCTGCCAGATTCTTATCTAATTCATTTTGTGTGCTACGTCTCTTGTCGTTAAGAGCGATCACTTGGTCGATCGTTTCCTTTGCATTTTTGAAATGCTTTTTTTCCAGTCCGCGGAGTACCGCCTCTGTGTTTTCTGTAATTTGTTTAATGGTAAGCATATCTATACTTTTTATGAACTTTCTTATTTAAGGCTACAAAGATAAAGAAAAAACGAATAATCGAGCAAGTATATGTGTATTATCTGATACATATATGCATATCAAATACACATTTTATGAGGAAAATCTTAGTTAGGTGCTGATACAATGAAGTGAATTAGACATAAAAAGAAAGGAGATGTAATCCATTGGATTACATCTCCTTCTCTTAAATATTTTCAGTTGTGCAATTATGCCTCAGTAGCAGGAACAACAGAAACATATCTTCTGTCTTCTTTGCCAACTTTGAAGCTAACTGTACCATCTACTAAAGCGAAAAGAGTGTGGTCTTTACCCATTCCGATGTTTTCACCCGGGTGGAATTCAGTACCTCTTTGACGAACGATGATGTTACCTGCTTTGCAAGCTTCGCCACCAAATATCTTAACGCCTAATCTTTTACTTTGTGATTCGCGGCCGTTCTTAGAACTACCGACACCTTTCTTATGTGCCATTTCTTCTTACTTTTTAATTGATTAAGCTACTACTTCTGTAATTGTTAATTCAGTGAACTGTTGACGGTGACCGTTCAGTTTTCTGTGTCCTTTTCTTCTTTTCTTGTGGAAAACAAGAACTTTGTCGCCTTTAACCAAGTTTGAAACAACCTGGCAAACAACTTTAGCGCCTTCTACGGTAGGAGCACCTACTGTTACGTTTCCGTCTTTGTCTACCAAAAGAACTTTTTCAAATTCTACTGTTGAACCGTTTTCTGCACCTTCGATGTGGTGAACGAACAACTTTTGACCAGCTTCTGCTTTAAATTGCTGACCGTTAATCTCTACAATTGCGTACATCTTATATATAAATGTATAAGTTAGCTCCGGCGGGTGGTCTTTAATCACTTAAAGAACTCTTTATCGAACCCGTTGCGGAATAATCGGGCACAAAAGTACTATTTTTATTCGTTCCCGACAAATATTTCTTTTATTTTTTATAGGAGATAAAATGATTACGGCAAATAAATGAGCATTTTAGCTCTCATTGTAGCCTATTGGACTAATTCTCCTAAATTCTGCATAATGATTTTGTGTGGATAAACACGAAGTTCCTCTGCTGTTGTCATTCCGTTTAGTACACCTGCAAAATCGACTCCTGCATTCTGCGCTGTTTCGGCATCTACGGTGCTATCTCCAATATACAATGTCTCTTCGGGGCTACTTCCCAAATGTTCCAATGCAAATTTAACTCCTTCCGGCGAAGGTTTCGGTGCTTTTACATCTTCTCCTCCCACTATTATATCAAGAAAATCCTTAGGCAGAAATTCTTCCAGATAACTCAATATCCGGAAACGATACTTGGTAGAGATAATTCCGACGCGGGCACCTCGTTTCTTCAATTCTTTCAGCGTAGACAATGTGTCGGGGAAAAGACGGGTATTTACATTCATGTGCACATCAGCTTCCAGTCTGTACTCCTGCCGGAAGGCTTCCAGCTGAGCCGGGTCGGTAATTCCGGTGAGAATGCTGAATGATTCTTCCAATGTTTTGCCGATTGTACGCTTGATAGCTTCATCAGTAACGGTTAAATACTGATGCCGGGTAAGCACAATTCTGAAACACTTAACGATACCACGCGACGAATCGGCTAGTGTGTAGTCGAAATCGAATAAATAGGTTTTGTAGTTCATTGGGGAAGACTTTTCCGCAAAAGTACTAAATACTTTTCTTATTTCACAGCTTCTACCGTGTATCCTTGTCTTTTTAGTAAGTTTAATAATCCTTTTTCTCCGGGGAGGTGCAGGGCGCCTACTGCAACAAAAGTCGGGGCAGCCTTCATGATTGCCGGTAGTTTTTCAGCCCATGTTTTATTACGGTTGTAAATCATAGCATCTTCTTCGCCGGGAAGTGCGTCACATTGATCGCCTTTACGCTCTTCGCTGATTTTAAGCATGGTGTTCAGATCTTGTTTCATGTAGGCGTTTGTGAGCCTTTTCAGGTTTTCTACTTCAGTCTCTATATGGTTAAGAGTGCACACTAATAGTTGTGCTTGCCGTTGTAGTGAAGTGCCATTGAAAAGCAGGTTGAATTGGAATTCTGCAGTTTCCAGTCCGTCCACCTTTTTTCCGTTTTGGATGGCTTGGCTTTGAAAGAATGTGTCGAGTTGCTCTTGCGGGTTGAATTTCCCTATATGTTTTACGTAAGCCATCACCACTACATTATTTAATAAGAAGGCAGGTTTTAGCTTCGGAGCCATATTTAAATCTACCATCAGGTTTTCTTTGCAGAATTTATTAGCAGTCTCAAAGTCTTTCGGAGAAAGGAGAGAGTTCAGCGTGGTATCACTTTCAATCATCATTGCCTTTTGCATCTTTTCCATGGTGGCAGGCGATTGCATTTCCGACATTTTCATCTCTCCATATACTTGTTGGGTTTCATTCATAGCCTTTTTAAGTCCGGCAATGCTATCCATGATGCTGAACGGTGCCAGATGGTGAGTGCCTATGATATAGGCAGGTTGGTTCAGTCCGTTGCCGGACACTTTCCATAAAAGCTGTGCATTGGCGCTGAATGCCACGCAAATAAATAGAACTGCTCCGATGAATGATTTCATAATTTTATATCATTAGAAGTTGATAATTAACGTATCCTGCCCCCGCTTATCCAGTGTTTGGTATAATAGTTCTCGTTCAAGTTGCTGACGATCACTCCTTTACTGGTGCTGGAATGAATAAACTTACCGTTTTTGAGGTAAATGCCTACATGAGCTACTTTATTTTTTGAACGACTGCTGGTGAAGAATACCAAGTCTCCTTCCCGGAGATTCCGCTTGGCGACTTTATTACTTTCTTTTTTCAGATCTTCCGTGTTACGCGGCACTTGGGTGCGGTATACCTTACGGTACACTTGATAAACTAATCCCGAACAGTCGGCTCCTCGTTTCGAATCACCTCCACCACGATAGGGAACCCCTATCCAGTCGGCTGCTTCCAGATAGAGCTTATGGTTATCCTCCATATTAATATCTACCCCCAACAATATAGAAGCTCGCGCCAATGCTTGATAATCCAGCCGGGGCGCGGAAGTGCGGCAGGAACTAAGGCTGGCAACCAGTCCTAATAAAAGGATGAATTGCAGGAAGTATCTTTTCTTTTTATCAGGTTTCTTTATACTAGACTTATGGCTATCAGACTTTTCTGTTATATATCTCATCATCATTAGTTTATGCAATAATTTGGGTAAGGATGAATACTTACCATTCATTATTTTATCATTCCCTATTTACCGTTTACTCTTCTTCTACATTAAAATAATCCTCCAGTTCTTTCTCTGCGGAGTTGTCCTCGTTGATAATATCCCGGATGATGACACCGTGTTCCAATAAAGCGATCCTCGGACATACATCTACGGTATGATTGAGGTTGTGACTGGATATAATAACCGTAGCTTGATGCTCCTCATTATATTTCTTGAGCAGATGTTTGATGATAGACTGAGAACTTGGATCGAGGAAGTTGAACGGTTCGTCCAGTATCAGTAATTGCGGGTAATGAAGCATGGCAGAAATAATTCCGATCTTTTGCTTATTACCTGCGGAGTAGTTGCGGATTAGCTTCTTGTGCCCGATCACTTCTCCACTCATAAAACGTTCGAAAGGAATCAGACGTTCGTCCACTTCTTCTTTCTTTAGTCCGTACATCTTTCCGATGAAATAGAAATATTCTTCCGGAGTGAGATAATCAATCAGAAAACCATCGTCAATGAAAGCACCGGTAATGCTTTTCCAGTCTTCGCTTTGGCTGACATCAATATCATTAATAATCACCTTACCATCATCTGCTTTTAGCAGATCCAGCATGATTCGGAAGAGAGTTGTTTTACCGGCACCGTTGTTTCCCACTAATCCGAGCATATCGCCTTGATTGATTTCGTAGTGTTCTATGTCTACGGCAATCT
The DNA here is from genome assembly GCF_025147085.1 of Bacteroides sp. D2. NCBI lineage: Bacteria > Pseudomonadati > Bacteroidota > Bacteroidia > Bacteroidales > Bacteroidaceae > Bacteroides > Bacteroides sp. D2. The sequence goes on from NZ_CP102261.1 coordinate 3,320,798, forward strand.
TCTCACCGAAATTCTTTTTAAGTTTGTCAATGATAATCATGATCTTCAATGTTTATATGGTTAATGATTCATGAGCGTTTATTGGCGGCTGTCTCTGAAGCCTTCCATGTTTTCGTATCGCCGTTTCATGAAACGATGATATACATTTTTAATCCATAAAGGAGAAGTCAGGGTAAATCCGAGACCGACAACTAACAGAATTATATAAGTGATTGTTTCACCTAAAAATGCATTTAATAGACTGTATAAGATGAGAGGCACACCGAAAGCAGCGAAATTAACCACCATCTGTATAGCGCTATTCGTTTGCCGGCTTGCCACTTTCTCGTTTAAGGGTACCGTCTGTTTGTTGTAAACAGCCAGTTGGAAAAAACAGAAATAAATAAAGCCGATGGTATAGAAAAACCAGGCAAAGGCGCCCAGTAAAGTGAGTTTATTCATGATGATGGCGGGAACCATGAGTATGAAAGGTATGATTTCGCCAATGCTGTATGTGTAATATTTGGCTTTCAGCAGACTCATAATTGATTCTTTACGAGACATCAGGCCATCAATGTAATTACCTTCGAATGACATAATCTGTGAAAGGATAATCATTCCGAATACGGCAAAGTTGTATACACAGATGAAAGAAGTCATGAAATTGTTGTCGTAGACACTGGAAAAGCTAAGTGCAAGGGAGAAAGCCATGACTACGATAGCAATATGGCGCAATGCACCTTTGCAGCGGCGGTTGCGTAAAAGCATTTTCAGTTCCAGCCTCATATATTCGCCAACTTCCCCGTAGCGTTCGAAGAATTTATATTCGGAGACATGTTTAATCTGGCTATCTTCTACTTTTGCCAGCTCTGCATAGATAAGTCCGGACATGATCTTGCGGTTAATCAGCCATAAAATGGCAATCACAAGTATGGTGCCGAGAAAATAGAGAATGTTGCCCTGTATGTATCCGTCTCCCAGATCCATGAAGAAATAGAAGAGAGGACTATCTTCGGGAATAAAAAGAAGGCAGCCTATTCCACCGTAGAAAGCGATAGGTAATAGAATCCACCAAATACGTTCGTTGATAAGAGTGCGGCAAAGCAAGTACCAGTAATTATTGGCAATAATCAATAGCAAGATACCGATAAGATAGGTGATGACACCGGGGATACCGAAAAACTTGGTAATAGTGATGAAGGAAAAAGGGACAAACAGAAACAACCAGAACAGGTTGAACAGGCTTAGTCCCGAGCGGATCAGTAAGAAGTCGATGACACGAATTCGTTTAACCGGCAGCAGGAGGTAAGGTTTTACCTCCTGCGTCGGTGTTTTTTGAAACGGAACACGCAACAGAAAGTCCAGTGCCAGGATAAAGATCAGAACCACTGCGTTCATCACATGATATGGTTCCCGGTTGGGAACCATATCAGAAAATCCGAACGCGAACGTCGTACCAAAGAATATCAGGTAACCGGCCCAGAATGCGCCCATGACATAACCGAGTATTTTAGCAACTTTGTTCTTTTCATACATCGGATGCCGTTTGGCGGCAAGCCTTCCATGTTTGCGTAATTCGTTGAATATCATCATTCAGTAGATATACTAGAGAATTTTTATTTGTTTTCTTCCGGCACGGTCATGATGACTTGAATTTCGTTGTTCTGTTTCAGCAATTTGGCGAGGAAGTCTTGCACTTCTTTTGCTGTGATGCTGTTGACCAACTTTTCATAGTCTTTTGTATTATCCACACCCGTGTAGAGGTATTCGTCCATATTATTAAGCCAGTAGCCGTTTTCTTTCTGGGCGTCTTTATACTTCTTCAGCATATATTCTTTGATCTTCTGCATGTGTTCGGCAGACGGACCTTCTTTTGCCATTTTGTGAAGTTGTTCTACAACAACAGCAGACAATTTATCTTTCTTGGCAGGGTCAGTTTGGAATACAATCTGAAGAACAAGTTCCTCTTTCGGGTATTTACCAAGACTTCCGTTGCAGCTTACACCGTATGTACCTCCTTCTTTTTCACGGATTTCAGCAGTGTAAACCAAATCCAGAGCCTGATCTAAGAAGCTAAGCAGGACATTGTTGCGCAAGTCATATTTGCAAGTGCCGCTATAAAGGAACATGATGGTAGCCATCGGAGTTTCCTGTGCCTTTGCAAATACATTTTTGATCTCTCCCTTGCGGATATCCATCTTGTTATCTTTGAAAGTCTCTTTACGATTGATAGATGGCAGACCTCCCAGATATTTAGCGATTAACGGTTTCATTGTAGCCAAGTCTACGTTTCCTACCAGAAAGAAAGTGAAGTCACTTGCATCTTTGTAGCGGTCTTTGTACATTTCAAGAATACGGTCATAGTCGATCTGGTCTACCATGTTTTCTTTCATTCTGATAGCACGTGGATGGTGACCGTATAGTACGCTTGTAATAGTGTCACTGAAAGCAGTCATCGGGTTAGCGTCCGCATTTTGAAGTTCGGCTTTCAAACGGTTCTTGTAAGATTCGAATGCTTCGTTATCCTTACGCGGAGATGTGAAAGTCAGATAAGTAAGCTGCATCATTGTCTCAAAGTCTTTCGGGGCACAGCTACCGGAAACAGTTTCCGTAGTGTTGCCGATACCCGCACCTACGTTTGCACGTTTGCCAGCCAAAGCTTTACCCAGATCTACTTTGCTGAAATTACCGATTCCACCTACTAGAGCTACTCCGTTTAATTGAGAGATATTGATAATTTCTTCGTTCGGGAATACGCTGGTACCACCAAAGCTTACACCTTTCATTACAATCTGGTCAGCCTTGAAATCAGTTGGCTTCACATATACGGTTACACCGTTGGAAAGTACCAACTTAGTCGTACCATAGATTTCACCAGCTTTTTCAGAAACAATCTTGCCACCTTTAATATCTTCAGAGATTAGCGGTTCGTTAGAAACTTTATCTTCATAAGGTTTCAGATCGAATGACTTCATTTGTTTCAATAAAGCAGCAATTTCTTCTTTAGTAGGGTATTTTGCTCCTTCTTTTTCCGGACCGGCCAGCAAAACCACCTGATTGTTGTCAGTGATTAGTTGTTGCATCACCTGATTGACAGCTTCTACAGGGATATTCGGAGCCAGTTTGTTTACCAGTGTATATTCAACTTCGATTCCCGGAATCGGTTCTTTTTCAAGGAAATTGTTAATGTATTCGTTGACGTAAGAACCACTTTTAGTCTTTTCACGTTCGTTGTAAGCAGATTCTACGGCTTGCAAATAGTTGGCGCGTGCGCGTTCATATTCTGATGCGGTAAATCCGAAGCGGCGTGCACGTTCCGCTTCTTCCAAAACAGTTTTCATTGCTAAATCGATACCGTCTATTTTGCTGCTTGCATCAAGTGCGAGTGCTTCTTTAGTCTTGGCAAGGAAATAGTTTCCATATTCTGCGCTTGCGCTAGTGAAAGGAGGATTAGCGGTTTGACGGAGTTCATTCAAACGGTTGTTCAGCATATTCATAGCCATGCTGACCATATATTGAGTAGCATAATAAGCAATGGTGTTTTTCAAAGAATCCGGTGTAGCGTCTTGTTTGAAGAAGATGTTCACATAAGGATTCTTCACTTCCTTGTCTGTACCGATATAGATCAGCGGTTCCTGATTATCTGCCACTGGATAGTAGATACGTTCGGCCGGGTTTACCGGAGCTTTTACATCTGCAAATACCTTTTTCAGTTTAGCTTCAATTTCATCTACATTGATATCACCTACAATAACGATTCCTTGTAAGTCCGGACGATACCATTTCGCATAATAATCGCGGATATCCTGATAAGGGAAGTTGTTGATAACATCAATACTTCCGATAGGCATACAGTCTGAATATTTAGAATCCGGATACAGAGTCGACTGTGCATCAGTCATGATGCGAAGCATACCACTGTTGCGGCTTCTCCATTCTTCGCGGATAACGCCACGCTCTTTGTCAATTTCCTTGTCGGCAAGGTTGATAGCGCTCGACCAGTCGTGAAGAATCAGCAGACAAGAGTCTACCACGTTTATATTTTCAGTCGGTACGTTGCTGATATTGTACACCGTCTGGTCGACACTGGTATATGCATTCAGGTTCGTGCCGAATTTGATACCTTTCGTTTCGCACCAAGGCACGATACCAAGTCCGGTTTCATCACCCGGGAAGTGCTTTGTTCCGTTGAAAGCCATGTGCTCCAAAAAGTGAGCCAGACCACGTTGTTGCGGTTCCTCAAGAATGGAACCTACTTTCTGGGCGATGTAGAATTCAACTCGTTTTTCGGGAAGGGCGTTGTGGCGAATGTAATAGGTAAGCCCGTTGTCTAGTTTACCGATGCGAACATTCTTGTCCACAGGTAACTCTTGCATGGGTTGTGCAAGTACGAGCTGGAAATTGCAGCATATAAAAAGGACTGCAATAAATAATCCACGTAATAAATGTTTCATGTTCTATTTAGTTTAAATAAATATTTCTGTGTTATTTGTCGTTGTGCTTGGTTGTAAATCACAAATAGACAGGGAAAAGAGTTATTTTATAGCTTCCCGTATCCTGACTAGCTTAGTTAACAGTCCTTCCAGAAGGTCTAACTTTAACATATTGGCACCATCGCTTTTTGCTACGGCAGGGTTTTCATGTGTTTCGATGAATATTCCGTCGGCACCTACGGCGATACCTGCTTTGGCAACAGTCTCTATCAACTGCGGCATTCCTCCCGTTACCCCACTGGTCTGGTTGGGTTGCTGCAAGGAGTGAGTGACGTCCAGAATCACCGGATAGCCGAATGATTGCATTTCGGGGATGCCACGGTAGTCTACAACAAGATCCTGATAGCCGAAAGTTGTTCCGCGTTCGGTAAGCATCACATTCTTGTTTCCGGCTTCCACCACTTTGTCGGCAGCAAACTGCATTGCCAGCGGTGAAAGGAACTGTCCTTTCTTGATGTTAATCGTTTTTCCGGTTTTGGCTGCAGCAACCAACAAGTCGGTCTGGCGACAAAGAAAAGCCGGGATTTGAAGTATATCCACGTATTCGGCTGCCATTGCAGCTTCATCTGCGGTATGGATATCGGTTACGGTGGGGACTCCGAAAGTCTCATGTACCTTTCTCAATACTTTGAGTGCTTTCTCATCGCCAATGCCGGTAAACGAATCCAGACGTGAGCGGTTTGCCTTACGGTAAGAACCTTTGAATACATAAGGAATTTGCAGTGCTTCGGTGATCTTTACTACTCGTTCGGCAATGCGCATTGCCATTTCTTCACCTTCTATCACACACGGACCGGCCAACAGGAAAAAGTTGCCGGCGGGGTTGTTCTTAAGTTCTATCATTTTATTATTTACCAATTACAAATTATCAATTAGATTGTGAGTATATGTTTCTTTCCTTGGGTGGAGTGATCCTGATTAGTTGGGGATGATAAGCGTTGTCTTTTCCGGGAGCACGCCTACTTCTAAAGGAAAATGTTTAGGCAACAAACGCCCGTCCAAATCCACCGCTGCATTCTGTGCCCGGAGTACCTTTACTTTTCTCGTCCGGTAGCTTTTCACCACTTTGTGATTCAGGATTCTTCCCTGAATCAGCATCCATAGCCCGGAAATAATTTGCAGGAATTCCGGGCGGTAGATTACAGATACATCCAGCCATCCGTTGTATGGAACGGCACTGGGAGTTTGTCCCCATCCCCAGGCACTTCCTATACATACGGTCATGATGCGTCCGCGGATATGTTCATCATTGATGCGGAGATGCATTCTGTAAAGTTTCCGTTCGAAGATGAGGGAGAACAGGGCGGCAACGTATGAAAGGAACTTCACACCCCAGAAACGTTTGGTCTGATCGGTGATTTTGACGATTCGTGCTCCCAGTCCGATATTAACGGCATTGAGGAAATAGCGACGCTGGTGTTCGTTTCCGTCGTAGAAGTTGCAGTAGCCTACGTCTATTTTCTTCAACCGATGATTGATGATACAGTCGACAGCCGGCTTGTATTCGGTACTAAGTCCCCAATATTTGGCGAAGTCATTTCCGATACCGTTCGGAATCATGCCGAGGGCGATGTTCTCTTTGTCTTCGGCATCGGATAGCATAATGCCATTGATGGCATCGTTCAATGCCCCATCACCTCCCACAATGACAATCGTGCGATAACCATTGTTGGCCAAGATTTTAGCGAGACGCTCTACCGAACCGAAACCTTCGGATTGTACATAGTCATAGTCTACACCTTTACTGTCCATGTACTCCTTAATTTCTTTCCAGCGCTTCTTTACCTTTCGGGTACCAGCTTTTGGGTTGTAAATCACTCCCCATTTCTTCGGTTCTACACTCATATTTGTTTATCTATCCTATTGTGTATTAAAAATCGCACTATAATAACTGCCAAAGATACTAATTCCCTTGCAGTTTCTCTTTTACAAAAGCTATCTTTTCTTCCATTGGCAGCTCTGCATTCATCCAATGGATCGTAAATCCTCTTCTTTCCATGCCGCGGAACCAAGTCATTTGTCGCTTGGCAAACTGATGGATGGCTATCTCCAAACCGTTGAACATTTCTTCATAAGTCAGTTTGCCTATGACGTATAATGTCAGGTATTTGTATTCCAGTCCATAGTAGATGAGATCGTCCGGTGCAATTCCCTGTTCGATCAATCGTCTTACCTCGTCCACCATTCCTTCATCCAATCGTTGTTTCAATCGGCGGGTGATCTTTTCACGGCGCAGTTCCCGGTCAATGTCCACTCCGATGATGAGACTGTTCAGTTCCGGAAATTCTCTTTCGGGAACCGGATGGGCTGCATAATACTCTTCAATTTCTATCGCCCGTATCGCCCGTTTCACGGTATCCACATCGGTGGAGTTATGCAAAACCTTGTATTGACTTAGCATTTCCGTCAACTCTTCCAGCGAATGATTTGCCAAACGGTTGCGTAATTCCTGATTTTCCGGTACGGGCATCAGTTTATATCCTTTCAACACGGATTCCAGATACATACCTGTCCCTCCACATAAAACGGGAAGACAGCCTTTTTGTTTGATGCTTTCGTAAGAATTCAAGAAATCACGTTGATATTCAAACACATTGTATTTATATCCGGGGTCTGCGATGTCAATCAGATGATAGGGGATTGTACGTCCGTTTACGGTATAGTCGGCCAAATCTTTTCCTGTACCGAGATCCATTCCTCTATATATCTGACGGGAATCGGCACTGATAATTTCTGTGTTGAGTTCATAGGCCAAGGCAGCGGCAAAGGGAGTTTTACCCGAGGCTGTAGGTCCGAGTATGGCGATTAAATCATAGTCCGGCATAGCTTCATTCTTTTATATCTGCAAAATTACGAAATATTTTTAACCTGTTTGGTATTCAATCGCTTTTTTATCAAGATTAATAAGGGGATAGGGAAGGTTAATTTGTATTTTAACCTCTAATTGGTGGTATTCAATCTAATAATAATGAAGTGTATGAGAATACCGCCATCTGATATTATCTACTATGATATTTGTGTTGTTTTTATTGTCAATCTGTCAGGATAGTAGCTAATCTTTTGATTTTTAGTGGAATATGGCTGATGATAGGAGCTGACAATAGGCTGACAATAAAGGTCTTGTTTTTTTATTGTCAGCTTTGTTTTTGCTGATTAAATAGTATAGCTATTTGATAAACAGTTGTTTATCTCCTTTTTTATCATGATGCTATTTTTGTGATAACTTCTGTATATCTGTATGTTTTTACGTTATATTACCACTAAGGTTGTGTTGAAAAATCAGGTGTGATAACTCTAGTATGCTGATAGAATAACACGGAGATACGGGTAAAGTAGCTTAAAGATACTGGCATTGTTCAGCTAGAGTGCCTTTATTGTTCTGCTAGAGTACCGTTCTTGTTAGTTCTCCACGGCCGTGGTAGCTTCTTCCCACAGTCGTGGTAGCTTCTTCTCACGGCCGTGGGAAGATCTCACCACGGCCGTGGTGAATGAATGATATCGGTAGCTTAACAGATGTATACCTGCTTGATAGAATAAAGATAAAGGTGCCTTAATAGAGTTGTGCTTACTTGCGTAAGTCTATAAACCTGGCATTCAAAATCATTTCCACATTTATCTGTTGTTTATTGTCTGTATGATTCGGCATACCTTTCCGTTTTTATCCACACCTTCTATGGTTATATCTTCCGGTGCAGTGCTGTCCGGAGTATAGTATTCGATAGTTGCTTTTCCATTGGCATCCAGTTGAAGGGTAGGATTCCAATAGATCGTACTTCGTAAATCCGAGCGTTGGTCATTCTTTTTTTCGGGCGTATCATAAGTCGGATGGTAGAATTCGACCGAGTCGCTGTACCCTAGTGGAGTGCACGTGATAATACCTTGTGCCGGTCTTGCCGGGATATCTTTGCCGTCTTTCAGCGTAATAACGATAGCACCTGCCGAACCGCGGGAACCTAAGATTGCTGCATCGGCACCGCGAAGAAGGCTCAAGCTCGACATATCACTGGTTTGTATCATGGTCAAGATGTCGTTATCGTCTTCATACACCACGTCGTCAACAACAATGACAGGTTGCTCGGGATTGTTGCGGATATGTATTTCATTTCCATTTGTCACGCTAATACCCGGAAGTCTGGTGACTGCATCAAAAGCTGTTTGTGCACCGAATCCTTCCAGTCTGTCCCCTTCGATCGTGTAGGTGTTGATACCTCCTGTGTAAATACTTTCTGAACTGGCCTTTTTACGACTTCCAGTGACTACCACTTCTTTCAGATTGTACACTCTCATTCCACCTTCCATGTAATATTGGTCGCGGGTGTTGAGCAAATAATCTTCCATAAACGTTGCTGTTCCATCATGGAAAGGAGACTTGTGCGAAGTTGCCGGGTATTGAGGAGTGTCAATCACGATGTCCACTCCGGCAAATCCTCTTTTGGTACGTGCTTGAACAAGGAAAGTCGTGCTATCTCTGAAAGATGTGTTCACGATAAACTCTCCTTTTTCGTCTGTGGTGGTAGTGGCGATGATGTTCTGTTTGGGAGCCAGAATACAAATAGGTCCTTTCTTAACGTTACCTCCAAAGAAACCTTTGATACGTCCGCTGATAGTTTGCCCCTTTTCCATATAGTTGGTGAGGTTCATTGAAGGTGCAGTCAGTACATTCTGGATATGGTGTCTGCGCCATCCGTGCGTCATCATCAGGAAGTCTACCGTGCGGAGAGTCCGGAGGTCTTGCTGCAAAAAATAATATCCGGGATTTTCTACATATCCTTTTAAGTCGGAGGTTAATAGAAGATTCGATACGATATTGTCAGCAAGCGAATCCGGGCGGATACTCTTTCTGTCGGTAATACTAACAGAAAAACTGCCTTCTACCGGAGTACCGTTATCATCCTTTGCTGAAATTTGCAGGGATACCTTTTCTCTTTTTCCGTATGTCGGCTTATCCGCAAGAATTTGCCATTGATGTGGATTCCGGTCGGGTATGAAAACCAGGCGTTCGCTAAGTGCATTGCCCTGTTGGTCGATCAGCATGAAATGGGTGATGCCTGCGTTGAATAAACTGTCGTTCATTCTTCCAAAAGTCCTGTCGACACTGACTGGTTGTAGGATGACTAGCTTTCCACGAGTGTGCGCAATCAAGAATAACTTTTGAGGCCACTCGGTAGCTTCTGTTTTCTGGATTTCGTAACGGATTTCCTTTTTATAATGTGTCATGGAAAGTGTGATTCCTTTTTCTTCTACAGCTGGGAGGTTGAATCGTTTACTGATCCCGTCACCGGATTTGGCAATCACATAGTAAGAATTTCCCACAGTCGGATTCAGTGTGAAAACTCCCATGCCGTCATGCTCCGAGCGGAAAGCTGTCAATGTGTCTCCGTTGGCATCGAACAGGAATCCTTCTATTTCTGTAGAAAAGCCATCCGATCCTTGAGCCTTGAAAGCTATATTCTGATGAGCAACGGTCAGGAGAGCACCTCCTTCCGGGAAGAACTTAACATCAAAGTCTTTTGTAAACGAAGGCAGATAGAAAGTCTTCTTATAAGTATATTGGGGATCATCGAACTCTACTTCAATGTAGCGTGTGGCAATAGTCTTCAGATCCGGCAGGGAAATAGAAATCAACCCATTTTCGTCTGTCTTTCTTTTACCTTTATCTTTAATCTTTCCGTTTTCAATGTAGCGGTAGCGGATGGCGGTATTTCCGAAAGCCTCTTGGGTATTGCTGGTAAATCTTACCTTGGCTGTATAATGTGATTCGTCTTCTTGCTGATACTCAATGTTTGAAACAATCGTGTTGTCAATCGAATTACCGATTTTTAGATTGCGTGAATAAAAGAATTCCGGTTCCTGATTAAGCATCCAGTTGCTATATCCCCGCAAATAATAATCACCTGCAGGGAGAGTGGGAGGGAGGGTGAAGGCATTATGAAAACCCAATGAGTCTCTACGAATCTTTTTCCGTTCTACAATAGAGTCGGAACGGTTGACAAGTTCTGTAATGATGAAGTTGCTTTGTGTATTATCTTGATGTGTAACAGAGTTTACCAGATATCCCTTAAACCATATTTTTTCTCCTGCCCCATAAAAAGGCTTGTCCAGATGTAAATAGAGTTTCTCCTGTGGGACTTTTTCCAGTAGATTAAAATATGCAATAATTGTATCTTGTACGTTTTGCCCCGACAATGGGGCAAAACAGAACAGTATTCCGAAAAAGAAAGCTATTAAGCCTCTATGGATAGAAAATGTAGTTTTATTTTTCATACGGTATGTGTTTGATTCTACATCTATGATTTGTGCATCCAGATTGAAAGCACTTTCCTTTTTACTGCCAATATGTTAATCACCGATACGACGATGAATAATAGAATACCCATGCTGATTGCTGCCCATAATGATCCGGTTTCCAGTTGTGGGAATAGTAGGCGGATGCTGTCTATGTAATAACTACGTAACCAGGAGACTAATCCGATGGATAATACTAGCACGATAACGTTCAATCCTACCGTGAGCAACTGATAAGGCAATGCTACCTTGTTGGGACTGTATCCGATTAGTAGTAGACTTTCCAGCTTGGTCGTATTCTTTTGTAAGAGCAGGAAGATGCTCAACATCAGTATATAGAATGAAAGGATACTGATAAATAAACCCACTCCCAATACAATACCTACGATAAGACGGAGGAAATAAGTTGTTTTTCCGGCATCCAGTTTACCATCTTCCGTTTCATATCCTTTCTTCTGAAAATAACTGGCGATGGCGGAATCTGCCGGATTGCTAACCTCGATAATCAACCGTGCCGGTTGGGCTTCTGCATTCGGTGCAAAATTCTCATTAGCCCATTTCATAAAAGACTGGGGAACAAGAATCGTATTCAGACGATTGGAGAAACCGACAATGTTTCCTTTGTACTGTTCCACCCGTCCGTTGCCACGCATCATAATATCCATTTGAATCAGACTCATTAACCCTTCCGATAGTTTGGGGAGGCTGCGGCTTTGCGCAAAACCGAAATTATAAAGGTTCAGATAGTTGCGCGGAATGATAATGGGTATGGTATGTGTGTTTTCATCGAAATGCCATTTATCAAGCTTGATGTCGACAAACTCATCGGGAACTGACTCAAAAAACATATCTGTGGAAAGATGAATACCGGCTTCCTTCATTCCCAATCCTGCTGAAACTTTGAATTGAGAAGGAGTGAAAGCTCCTATTGTTTTGGTAAACGGTTGCTTTTTCAGATCCGCAATTTCTTCGGCAGAGAATGTATTACTCTTTCCTGCAAAAGAACCGAGAGCACTGATTTTCTTTGTAGCTATGATGAAATCTTTTTTCATAAAGCTGTCTCCTTCGGTGAATACCGGAATGACATCTTTATAAAACTGTACGCTAAGCAATACAATCATCATGCCGAATAGGTTGGCTAAAAAGAAACCGGCTAATTGACCGATACTGATATGTTGGCGGAGAAGCTTCCAGACAAGAGTTGGCATTTTATTTACGATTTTACAATTTACGATTTACGATTTGAAATGATGCTGTGAAAAGAGGTTGTTTATTACCTGCTACCTATTATTAACCAGCTTACTACAGTTGAAGTGTATGGTTGTAAGGCAACTCGATATGTTTACCGATGGAAGTGGCGATCACTCCAGCTCCTTGTGCCTTTGCTTCGGCAATGATAAGTTCACCCATGATGCGGCTGTTATCATCGTCCAGGTGGCTGATTGGTTCATCCAGAAATAAAAAATCGAACGGCTGGCAGAGCGCTCGGATAAAGGCGACGCGCTGTTGCTGTCCGAAAGATAACTTACCGGCTTTCACATTTATTTTATCTGCGATCCCCAGTTGTTCGAAGAATGATAAGATTTCTTTTTTCTTTTTGCATCCGGTGAGGTTATTCTTCAATTGCACATTTTCAAGAGCGCTAAGTTCGGTGAAGATGCGTAAATCCTGAAAAAGCATACTTAGTGAATGCTTTCGCAGGTCGACCCATTGCTTCACGGAGTATGCTTTGATATTGGTTTCATCGAAATTAATAATCCCCTGATAGTCGTTGCGGTAGCCATAGATATAGCTGCACAACGAAGATTTGCCGGTGCCGGAAGCAGCTTCAATCAGATACATTTCTCCTTTCCGGAAGAAAAGATCCTGATGCCATACGTCCGAAGTCACCGAATTACGGTCAGCAAACACTTGGGGAAGTGTTTGCTGTAAGTGAATACTATTCATACCGTTGGTTTATACATTTATTACATGCCGGCAAATTGCTTGGCAAAGTCTACAATTTGTTTGAGGGCATTTACATCTTTGTCTTTCAGGCAGAGGTCGATCTCGCTGACTTCCCCTTCCGAACTCATGGACAGGTAAGAAACCTTGTTGGCCAGTTCGATATATGTCTTAGCTTCCTGTCCTCCGAAACCTGCTACCATTTTAACGATAGGCAGATCGAGGATTGCTTCGGCATTGATTGCTATAAATAGGCTCTTTCCCTTCATATCCGATGCATAAGGAGCATCTTTGACTGATTTGTCGGCAGCTTTACCTACGTTTTTGTAGAGTAACTCATCATTGGTTGCATACATTTGTTTATCCTTGATGCCGAAGAATATATTCATGCCTCTTGTCTTGTAGACATATTCGTCTTTGCCAAGTTGCATGATATCTTCCCCTCTCTTCAATCCCAATGATTCCTTGTTCTTGTAAATCATTTCAAGAGCATTGCCGTTCTTCACGTCAGCGTACATCATGAAAGTGGGAGCACTGCTCATCGTTACGTTGATTAATCCTGCAGAAATATCACCATTGAACGAGCTGAACAACTCTTTTACTTCGTCTGCTTTAGCGATAGATACTGTGTTGCGGAATTCCTTGTTTTCGCTCAACAGGTTATACAGTTCGCCTCCTTTTACACCTACGTTGAAGAACATCAGGGTAGAAGCCGGGAAGTATTTAACGAAAGTATTGTTCGCTTTTCCAACAGATTCCATTTGTTTTTTCAGGAGAGCTTTCACTGCTTCGTTTTCAGTATAGTTTTCTGTTTTGAGGGCAATCTTTCCTTTTTCAAAGTTCAGTCCTCCTATCAGAGTGATGTCTTCCGCTTTCACTTCGGTAGGTAATCCCATGGTTATCTGATCGCGGTAGGTTGAAGGAATAGCTGTCATGGAAGCAAAGAAGTTAATATCACTTTTCTGTTTCTCCATTTTCTGGAAAGCTCCTGATTTCACGATACTATTGCTTGCTGTCTGTTTCAACAAATTAGTAATGGCTTCTTTGGCTTTATCAGTTTGAGTTGTTCCGCTGACATTGACTACCAATATAGTAGAACTATTGAAAACAAGCAAACCGCTGTTCATCGTTGTAAAACTGTAACCGTCAGCTTCGCCTACCGGTTGACAGATCTGTTCTTTTGCCATCACATCGAGTGATGCATGTAATTTATCTTCATTGTTCACTTTACCTACAACAGTGGGATAAGGGAAAGAAGATGAAGAGAACACATAGAATGGAGATTCAACATCGATTCCCGATTCGCCCGGATTCTTCATAACCTTTTCCAGTTGTTGGAATGTGGCCGCATTCATTCCGCTTTTCAGTGCTTCCAGTACTTTTTGTTTAGCAGCTTCATTCTCTTTATCATCCAATCCCGCTTTGCTTGCGAGGGATTTAAGATTGATAGAGGCAACTACCGAAGCGTCAGCCGGTATCACATTTGTATATTCCGATGTTTTGGAACATGCTGCCAGAAAAACAATCAGTACTGCCAGTACCGAGAGTCGTGAAATCGTTTTCTTTGCCATACTTATGTTATTTAAAAGTTGTATAATCATTGATTCAGACATTTACTGCTGTTATTGATTTTGCAGATTCAGCGTGTGGCAGGCCACCAATGCCGCTGTTTCTGTACGGAGCCGTGATTTGCCGAGACTAATCGGTACGAATCCCCGTTCGATGGCCTTCTTCACTTCTTCTTCACTGAAATCTCCCTCGGGACCTATCAAAACAAGGGCGTCTTCTCCTGGTTTCAGAACATTCTTCAATAGAGGCTTCTCCCCTTCGTAACAGTGGGCGATAAACTTCTGTCCTTTAAACTCCTGCCTGATGAACTGATCGAACTCAATCATTTCGTTCAACTTTGGCAGTCGTGCCTTGAGAGATTGTTTGATGGCTGATACCAGAATCTTTTCAATCCGTTCGGTCTTGATGACTTTACGTTCCGAGAAACGGCAGTTGAGGAAAGTCAGTTCGTCAAAACCTATTTCGGTAGCTTTCTCTGCAAACCATTCGTTACGGTCCATATTCTTCGTCGGTGCCATGGCAATGTGTAAATGGCACGGCCATAACGGTTCCTGAAAAATGGTTTCTTTGATGTTTACGAAACAACGTTTGTTGGTTGCAACAGTAATTTCAGCTTTGTAGAAGTTACCCTTACCGTCGGTAAGCGTGATTTCGTCTCCGATACTTAGCCGCAGAACACGGATGCAGTGTTGTGCTTCCTCTTCGGGAAGCTCGTTGCTTTTCTGTATATCTGGAGTATAAAATACGTGCATAATATTACTTACTGATTTTTATTTCTTGAATTGATTTGATCGCGTATCTGCGCGGCTAACTCGTAATTCTCATCTTTAATAGCCTGTTCCAGTGCTTCTTCAAGCGTTCTGGAAGTAGCACCGGGCAAATCATGTTCTTCTTCAGCCCCTTCGTCGTTGTCCGTTTCTTCAGAACGGGTTCTTTCTTCTGACGACATGTGAAGACATTCCTGTTCAAGAATAGATTCATAAATAAGAATCGGGCAGTCGGCACGCACTGCCAGGGCAACTGCGTCTGAAGTCCGTGCGTCGATACGTATAATCTCTTCGTCTTTTTTGAGGTAAATATAGGAGTAGAAAATACCATCCTTTGCTTTGTAAATTAATACACGTATCAGGCTGGTTCCCAGTATAGTAAGACTTGTTATAAATAAATCATGTGTCAACGGACGGGGAGTTTTCACTCCTTTCAGATATAAAGCGGTAGCCTGGGCTTCCGCTGGACCGATGATGATAGGCAGTTGCCTTTCACCGTCCACTTCACCTAATAGCATAGCAAACGCGCCTACTTGCGCCTGGCTGTTCGTGATATTTATAACTTGTAATTCTACCTTTTTGTCCATCGTTCTCTTTTACTTAATTTGTTTTACTCTCCTGCTGGTGTTTGTACTTGAATACCAAGGCAAACAGAATGCCGATTACCAGCGCATAAGCGGCAAAGATCAGCCAAATGTTCATCCATTCGCGACTCACCAGTCTGCCGTCGGCATATACAGAGAATGCATCAACTACCGCACCGCTGGCATATCCGCCCATGATGGCTCCCAATCCGTTAGTCATCATAAAGAACAAGCCCTGTGCACTGGCACGGATAGAAGATTTGGCTTCTTGTTCAACAAACAACGAACCGGAAATGTTGAAAAAATCAAAGGCCATACCATAAACGATCATGGAAAGGATCAGCATCCATAGTCCTGATCCCGGATCTCCAAAACCGAACAGGCCGAACCGGAACACCCAAGCGAACATACTGATTAGCATGACTTGTTTGATTCCGAAATGACGCAGGAAGAAAGGTATGGCAAGAATAAACAATGTTTCGGACATCTGTGAAATGGATAACAGGATGACTGAATGTTTCACTCCGAAAGAATCTGCATATTCAGGGATGCTGGCAAAACTGCCTAGGAAAAGGTCGCCGTAAGTATTCGTAATCTGCAATGCTGCACCTAGAAGCATGGAGAAAAGGAAGAAAATAGCCATTTTCTTTTTCTTGAATAACACCAGCGCATCCAGTCCGAAAGCGGAGAGCCATGATTTGTTTTCAGATTTAGCCGGTCGACAGGCCGGGAGCGTAAATGAATAAAGTCCGAGTAGCAATGCGGAAGCACCGCCTACATAAAGTTGCGCACTTGAATTCTTGAATCCGGTAAGGTCGACAGCCCACATGGCACAAATAAAACCGATTGTTCCCCATACGCGGATAGGAGGGAAGTCTTTAATCAGGTCACATTTGTATTGTTCCAGTGCATTGTACGATACCGTGTTGGCAAGGGACAAAGTGGGCATATATACTAACAGGTTGAGTAACATGGCCCAATACATCTGGTCGTATCCCGTTGCGGTAGAAGCGTAGAAGAGACATCCTGCTCCTGCAATATGGCAAAGCCCGTATAAACGTTCTGCATTAAACCATTTATCGGCAATAATACCGATAATACCCGGCATTACCAAAGAGGCAATCCCCATGGTGGCGAAAATGGCTCCGATCTGTCCTCCTTCAAAATGGAGTTCTCTTCCCATATAGCCACCTAGTGATATTAACCATGACCCCCATACAAAGAATTGCAGGAAGTTCATAATAATCAAACGAACTTTTATACTCATGACTTTTTTAATTTGTGTTTCTCTTCACATTCATAAACCTTGCAAATATAATATTTTCGTTGAATAGGTGGATAAGTAATTTGATAAAAAGGGGATAAAAATGGCATAAATGCGAAGAAAAGATGAGATTTGGGTGTGAAAAAACAAATGAAGGGGGTATAAAAAAAAGAAGGCTATCTATCCCAGACAGCCAATCTTTGTTAACCTTAAATCTAATACCATGAAAAACACAGTGCAAAGATATAGGGTTTATGTTATATAACATAATGCTTTCTCGAAAATCTTCTATTTGTTAACTCTAATTAACTTTGAATCTTCCGTTTTTCTGTTATTGCCCTCTCTAATCAGCTATACTTCCGGAGAAATGTCTGATATCCGAATGGAAACTTGGCTCCGGCACCTTGCCGATTATTCTACGTAGAGTACCAATCCTTTCAGATATTCTCCTTCGGGATGATAGATGTTTACCGGATGGTCGGCCGGTTGAGTCAGCTGGTGTAGAATACGTACGCTACGCCCTGACATGGCTGCTGCGGTAAACACGGCAGTACGGAAATTATCTTTGCTTACCACTTGCGAACAAGAGAAAGTAAACAGGATACCACCCGGTTTGATTTTCTCGAATGCTTTGGCGTTCAGTTTACGGTAACCTTGCAAAGCATTCCGTAGTGCATCTTTATGTTTGGCAAATGCGGGCGGATCAAGGATGATTAAATCATACTGGTCGCCCATGCGGTCGAGATATTTGAAAGCATCCTCGGCAAACGCCTCGTGGCGGGAATCACCAGGGAAGTTTAATTCCACGTTTTTGTTAGTCAGATCAATCGCTTTGGCTGAACTGTCGACAGAGTGCACGAGTTTCGCACCTCCGCGCATGGCGTAGAATGAGAATCCGCCGGTGTAGCAGAACATATTCAGTACCGAACGGTCTTTGGCGTAACGTTCCAGCAAAGAACGGTTTT
This sequence comes from Bacteroides sp. D2, assembly GCF_025147085.1. Classification (NCBI taxonomy): domain Bacteria; kingdom Pseudomonadati; phylum Bacteroidota; class Bacteroidia; order Bacteroidales; family Bacteroidaceae; genus Bacteroides; species Bacteroides sp. D2. Next base: position 3,338,648 of record NZ_CP102261.1, read on the forward strand.
CACGCTGATCTACAAAGAACCCGGTCTTCTGACCTTTCAGCCAGTCCACATGGAACTTCAAGCCATATTCTTGTGCGATATTATCACTGCTTCCTCCTTTCAGAAAACCGTTTTCGGGGAAAAGGTCTGCCTTAAAAGGAAGAGTTGTTTCTGATTTATAATAGATATTTTCGATCTTGTCACCCATTACTTCGGATAAAGCTTCGGCAATTGCCATGCGGTCTACATGCATTCCTGCAGAGTGTGCCTGCATAACAGCGGTTTTGGCATAAACGTCAATCACCAGTCCGGGGAGATTGTCTCCTTCACCGTGAACGAGGCGGTAAGTGTTGTTGGTCGGATTAGTGGCGATGCCGATACTGCGACGCATATCGTATGCAATTTCCAGTTTGCGTTTCCAAAAATCGTGATCGATAGGTTCCTGGCGGAAAGACAGTACGCGCACAGCAATACTTCCGATCTGGAAATGTCCTTCGGCAATAAATTCTTTTTTTGAGGTGTACACTTCTACAACTTCACCTTCATCGGGCTCTCCGTCAAAACGAGCGATAGCACCGGAAAAAATCCAGGGGTGGAATCTCTTAAGAGAATCTTCTTTACCAGGTTTGAGATATACTTTATGCATAATGTAGTCTTTCCTCAACCCTCTCCCAAGGGGGAGGGCTTCAGATCGTTTTATTATTGGTTATTAATCACTTATTTTATTACTCATCACTTCCTCCGCGGGAGAGACAGTAGCTGTCAGCGGAGAAACCTCCCAATCTCCCGTCTGTTTCAGTTCTTGCAACAGATTGTAGATATTGAGGCATGCCCATGCATCGGTAGCAGCGTATTGTTTCTGTCCGTCACTTAATACATCAGCTTCCCAGTTGGACAAGCGTTGTGATTTGGATATTTTTTCTTTGAATAAGATGGCGTAAATCTTTTGCAGACTTTTGTCCTGTATTCCGAATTGACGCACATAGTCCTGTAATTCGATACAGCTTTGTTGGGTGAAAGGTGCACGTTTGTGCAGCATCATAAAGTCGTCTTTCAGTGAAAGTCCCACTTTGATTACAGCCGGATTTTCTAACAAGTCAACCAATGGCTGGGTCAATCCCGTCATATTGAGCCGGAATAAGAAACAGCATTCTTCGGAAGAAATCTGGAGAAGTGCTACTTTGTGCGATTGTCCTTTGGTAAAGGAAGGGCGAGTTTCGCTGTCGATACCTATCACTGGTCTGGATTGGAGGTAAGCTACTGCTTTTTCCGTTTCAGCTTCCGACTGGATAACATAAATACGTCCCGGAAAGACTGTTTTCGGGAGTTCTTTTAGTTCATCTTTATCTATGGTTCTTCTTACAATCATTTCTATTTTAATTCATCATCGTGGCAATGGCAACCGTCTTCGTGACAGTGGCAATCATCATCGTGGCAATGACAGCCATCTTCTTCACAACAATCGTTGTCGTCGCTTGGTTCGTAAAATCCTTCTTCATTACCTACTTCCTCTTCTTCTTCCTCCTGGTTGTATTTCACGTCGTGAAGGGCACGAAGTGTGTTTACCAGTTTCTGTCCCCACAGTGTACCGAAGTTTTCCTGGCAGATGGCCAATGAATCATTCATTGTTTCGTTCAGTCCCAGTTGGAAGACAAATATGAAATCTTTAATATCCTGATAAATGTCGGCCAGGTCTTCCGATATAGACTTCTTGATAGGCTGGTCGCTATACACCATATCTTGCACGAATACGTCCAGATAATCATCCTTGTCAGCCATCAATCCGGAAAGGTTGATACGCAGAATTTCGTAAATCTCTTCTGTGACATACGTTTCAAGTGCTTCGTCCCCGATAGTCTCACATTTGGGCAGCATAGATGCTTTGAGATAGAGTAGGGGAAGTATTTTTAATGATGTATCAACGAAAGTGCTACGCTTCATGCGTTCGGCACGTTCGAGAAATGCACAAAATTCGGCAGCTACCGTTACGAACTCAATTACGTTTTTATCAAATATCGTTTGGCTTTCTTTTTCCATGATCTATATTGATTTGAAACGCAAAGGTAAGAAAAAGGATTGAATGAGCGTAGTGCTCGTTATTTTTTTATTATTTTTGCAGCTTAGAATCTCATTCCTGTTTTATAAAAAAGAATTAAAGACTCATGGCAAAGAAGAAATTAGATAAGGAGGCGGAACGTACTCCCTCTTCCCCCAGTAAAATTGTGGCTGTATTTAAGAATGAAACCATTCATTTTGTAATCGGATTGATGCTGGTCATCTTTTCTGTTTACCTGTTGTTGGCTTTTTCTTCCTTCTTCTTCACGGGGGCTGCCGATCAAAGTATTATTGATAGTGGCAGTTCGGCAGATTTGGCGGCTGTTAATAATCAGGTGAAGAATTATGCAGGTTCACGCGGAGCACAATTGGCCAGTTATCTGATTAATGACTGTTTCGGTGTTTCCTCTTTCTTCATACTTGTTTTCCTGGCAGTGGCAGGATTGAAGTTGATGCGTGTACGTGTTGTACGTTTGTGGAAGTGGTTTATCGGCTGCACACTCTTGCTGGTCTGGTTCTCCGTATTCTTCGGATTTGCCTTTATGGATCATTATCAGGATTCCTTCATTTATTTGGGAGGTATGCACGGATATAATGTCAGTCGTTGGCTGATCTCGCAAGTTGGAGTACCCGGTGTGTGGATGATCCTGTTGATAACGGCTATCTGTTTCTTCATATATATAAGTGCGCGTACCGTCATCTGGTTGCGTAAACTCTTCGCATTGAGTTTCCTGAAACGCGAAAAGAAAGAAGAAAAGGAGAATGTTCCGGAAGGAGAAGGCGATCCGGAATTTACGACTTCCCAACCGCAAGAAGTGGAGTTTAATTTGAAACGGACGTATAAACAGACACCTCCTCCGGCACCAGTGATGGATATTCAGGCTGAAGAACCTGAAGACGACTTTCCTATTAATAAACCGGAAAAGGAAGATACTTCCGTATCTGACGAGAGTGAAGGAGTGACTATGGTATTTGAACCGACTGTTTCCAATCCTGCTCCTATTGTGCAGGAAGACTCTTTGGAAGAGGCGGAACCCGGATTTGAGGTGGAACCGGCAGCTTCGGAAGAAGAATACCAGGGACCTGAACTCGAACCGTATAATCCTACTAAGGATTTGGAAAACTACCGTTTCCCGACTATCGATTTGATGAAGCATTTTGAAAATGATGATCCGACGATTGACATGGACGAGCAGAATGCAAATAAAGACCGTATCATCAATACATTGCGCAGCTTCGGAATCGAAATCAGTACGATTAAAGCAACCGTGGGACCTACGGTAACTCTATATGAAATTACTCCGGAACAGGGAGTACGTATTTCTAAAATCCGTGGGTTGGAAGATGATATCGCATTGAGCCTTTCCGCTGACGGTATCCGTATTATTGCTCCGATACCGGGTAAAGGAACCATCGGTATTGAAGTACCGAACAAGAATCCGAAAATTGTTTCCGGACAGAGTGTGATCGGAAGTAAGAAATTCCAGGAATCCAAATATGACTTGCCTATTGTATTGGGTAAGACGATTACGAACGAAGTCTTTATGTTCGACCTTTGCAAGATGCCGCACGTATTGGTGGCAGGTGCAACCGGTCAGGGTAAATCAGTCGGTTTGAATGCCATTATCACTTCCTTATTATATAAGAAGCATCCGGCAGAATTGAAGTTTGTGCTGGTCGATCCGAAGAAAGTGGAATTCAGTATCTATTCGGTGATTGAAAATCACTTCCTTGCCAAACTTCCTGATGGAGGCGAACCGATTATTACGGACGTAACGAAAGTAGTGCAAACCCTGAACTCTGTTTGTGTGGAGATGGATACCCGTTATGATCTTTTGAAGATGGCACATGTGCGTAATATCAAAGAATATAACGAGAAATTTATCAACCGCCGCCTGAATCCGGAAAAGGGACATAAGTTTATGCCGTATATCGTAGTGGTGATTGACGAGTTTGGAGATTTGATTATGACTGCCGGTAAGGAAGTGGAACTTCCGATTGCCCGTATTGCACAGTTGGCGCGTGCTGTCGGCATCCACATGATTATTGCTACACAGCGTCCGACTACTAATATTATTACAGGTACGATCAAAGCCAACTTCCCTGCACGTATCGCATTCCGTGTTTCTGCCATGATGGACTCCCGTACCATTCTCGACCGTCCGGGTGCTAACCGTTTGATTGGTAAGGGTGATATGCTCTTCTTGCAGGGAGCCGATCCGGTGCGTGTGCAGTGTGCCTTTATCGATACGCCGGAAGTGGAAGAAATTACGAAATTCATTGCCCGTCAGCAAAGTTATCCTACTCCGTTTTTCCTGCCAGAGTTCGTGAGTGAAGATGGTGGCAGTGAAGTCGGAGATATTGATATGGGACGTCTTGATCCGTTGTTCGAAGATGCAGCCCGACTGGTGGTGATCCATCAGCAAGGTTCCACTTCGTTAATTCAGCGTAAATTCGCTATCGGTTACAACCGTGCCGGACGTATTATGGACCAACTCGAAAAAGCGGGAATCGTAGGCCCTACCCAGGGAAGCAAGGCGCGCGATGTCTTGTGCATGGATGATAACGATCTTGAAATGCGATTGAACAATTTACAGTAACCGTTCGTTTATTAATCAAATGAGAAAGTACATTTTTAGTGTTTTAATAGCTTTACTGTCTTTGCCTGTGATTGCCCAACAACAGTCGCAGGCTAAAGTTATTCTTGACAAGACGGCAGAGGCGTTTCGTAAAGCAGGTGGTGTAAAGGCTGATTTTACTGTAAAGGCTGTGACGAACGGTCTGGTAGAAGGTGCAGAAAATGGAACGATTCAGTTGAAAGGAGAGAAATTCGTACTGAAAACGTCGGATATCATCACTTGGTTTGATGGAAAAACGCAGTGGAGTTATGTGACAAAGAATGATGAAGTGAACGTCAGCAATCCGACACAGGAAGAGTTGCAGCAGATTAATCCGTATACGTTTCTATATATGTATCAGAAAGGATTCTCTTATAAGTTAGGAACAACTAAGACGTATCGTGGAAAAGCCGTTTGGGAAGTCGTTTTGACTGCCAGGGATAAGAAACAGGAGTTGGAACATATCACTCTTTTTGTGACGAAGGATACTTACGAACCTTTGTATATTTTGCTTCAACAGCGTGGTCAGCAGACGCGTAATGAGATAACCATTACAAGTTATCAGACTAAGCAGAATTATGCGGATCAGGTTTTTACGTTTAATAAGAAACAATACCCCAATGCGGAGGTAATAGATTTGAGATAATATACGTTTATAACAAAACGATAAAGATAAATTAAAATGGCAGAAATAGAAAAAGTGAAATGCCTGATTATAGGTTCAGGACCTGCCGGATATACGGCAGCGATTTATGCAGGACGTGCAAATTTATGTCCGGTGCTTTATGAAGGATTGCAACCGGGTGGCCAGTTGACTACTACTACGGATGTGGAGAACTTCCCCGGTTATCCGGAAGGAATCAGTGGTCCACAGTTGATGGAAGACTTGCGTGCACAGGCAAGCCGTTTCGGAACAGATGTTCGTTTCGGTATTGCTACGGCGGCCGATTTGAGCAAAGCCCCTTATAAAATAACAATCGATGGTGATAAGGTTATTGAAACAGAATCATTGATTATTGCTACCGGAGCTACTGCTAAATATCTGGGACTGGAAGATGAAAAGAAATATGCCGGAATGGGTGTAAGTGCTTGCGCCACTTGTGACGGATTTTTCTATCGTAAGAAAGTAGTTGCCGTAGTCGGTGGCGGTGATACAGCTTGTGAAGAAGCTGTTTATCTTGCCGGACTTGCATCCAAAGTATATCTGATTGTCCGCAAACCTTTCCTGCGTGCGTCGAAGATTATGCAGGAACGAGTAATGAACCACGAGAAAATAGAAGTTCTTTTTGAACACAACGCGGTTGGTTTGTTTGGCGACAATGGGGTAGAAGGTGTAAACCTGGTGAAACGTTGGGGCGAACCGGATGAAGAACGTTACAGCTTGCCTATCGACGGTTTCTTCCTGGCTATCGGACATCAGCCGAATACTGAAATCTTTAAAGAATACGTTGATACGGACGAAGTGGGTTATATCATCACGGAAGGTGATAGTCCCCGTACAAAAGTCCCCGGAGTTTTTGCGGCAGGAGATGTTGCCGATCCGCATTATCGTCAGGCTATTACGGCTGCGGGAAGTGGTTGCAAAGCAGCTTTGGAAGCAGAACGTTATCTTTCTGCCAAAGGACTCATTTAATCCGGTTTATATCCGATCATAGGAGGGTATTAAAACCCTTATAAATATAAAAATCACCCACGCTAGAGTTTAATCTGTAGCGTGGGTGATTTTGTAGAGAGGGGAGTCTTGCTCCCCTTTATTTTGTAAACTCAAAGCTTCTCGAACAATATTTGTCGATTGTCTTTGGTTAATACGCTTCTATTTCATCTATCCATAATTCGGCAGGAATGACTTCCGGACCGTTATTCTTTTCAAAGTTGACACCATTACGCAGTGTGCCGCCATTCTTGATTTTGACTTTCAGGAATGTAGCCTGTGCCGGTTCAAATTCAATGGAATCGGTGAATGCAATTCTTCCTGTTTCCGGATAATCGTGTTTCAAAGCTTTTTCGGCTATCCGTGTGTATTGCTTGCCGTCTGCTGATACTTCTACGGCAACTCCTCCTGCAGGAAGAATTCTCATAGCAGGATTGAATAAAGAACCGAAAATAACTTTGCTGACTTGTGTCGGTTTATCCAGATGAACGATAAATTCCAAGTCCTTACCCTCCACGATGCCGAAACTACACCACGGAGTATAAGAAGCATTATTGCCTCGTTTGCCGTTGGTCAGTCCAAAGGTGGTTTTGTCAGCTCCTAATACATCGTTTTCATCGAATATATCGCCTGTCCATCCCATCGTATAATTAACCGTATAGGGCTTTCCTGTCAATAAATTGCCATACAGTGGCTTGTGAGCTACTTTACCCAACATCTTTCCGTCTTTGAAAGCTGCGGCTTTCAGGTCGATATTACCTTCAAGAACGAAAGGCTTTTCATATAAGACGGACGCTTTGGTCGGTTCGCTGCCATCCGTTGTATACCGGATTTCCGCATTCGGGTAGAAACTTTCCAGCAATACCATTAAAGGACCGTTTTCATCTGCGTGCGTATTTATATTTACGTCATAGAAGTTGAGACAAGGTTGGGTGTTCATAACTTTCAAACGTTCAAATTCAGTCACCATCCGTTCGCAGAAATTCTTCCAGTCTTTGTTTGCGTTTTGTGTCCAGGCCGTTTCGGCGATAGCCATTGCACGCGGGAAAGCCTGGTAGTCTGTACGTTCTGAAGTCTGCATATATTCTCTCCAGATATTACCTTGTATTCCGATGATATGCTTCTTGGCAAGTTCGTCAGCATCGTCCGGAACAGGGTTATAGCTATATGTTTTCTTCAAGGTATTGTATCCGCCAATAGTAGTCGGAGAAATTTCCGGCTCTTCCTGATAGTAGTCCAGATATACATAAGGATTCGGAGTCATGATGGCATTATGCCCTGCTTTGGCTGCGTTCATACCCCCTTCTACACCGCGCCATGACATAACAGTTGCATTGGGAGCCAGACCACCTTCGAGAATTTCATCCCAGCCGATGATGTTTTTACCTTTGCTATTCAGGTATTTCTCCATACGGGTAACGAAATAGCTCTGCAACTTATCTTCTTTGCTGTGCTTTATTCCGTCTATCTTACTGGGAGTCGTATCATCTTTCAATCCCAACTGACGGATTAACTGCTGGCAGAAAGCACTATTCTTCCATGCTGTCTTGGGACATTCGTCGCCACCGATGTGAATGTATTCGCTGGGGAATAATTCTATTACTTCATCCATCACTCCTTCAAAAAAAATGAAAGTCGTTTCACTCGGACAGAATACCTGTTCGAATACTCCCCAGGTAGGAGATACCTTGTAAGTCTGTGTAGAGTCGCATGACAATTCCGGATAGGCAGCAAGTGCAGCCAATGCATGTCCCGGCATTTCTATTTCGGGAACAACATTGATATATTTACTTGCGGCATAAGCCACTACATCTTTGATTTGCTCCTGTGTATAATAACCTCCATGTTCTTTTCCGTCGAATACTTGCGGATAGTTTACATAGTAATAGTCTACCAATGTCTTTTCACGCTGGGAACCGATTTCCGTCAATTTGGGATATTTCTTAATCTCGATTCTCCATCCCTGATCGTCTGTCAAATGCCAGTGGAAGACATTCATCTTGTTCATAGCCAGTAAGTCGATAAACTTGTAAATGTAGTCAATCGGTACATAATGGCGGCAAACATCCAACATGAGTCCGCGATGAACAAAACGGGGTGAATCTTCAATTTCTACGGCAGGAACCGACCAGTCAGCTTTCTTATCCAACTGCTTTCCGTAAATTGCCGGAGGGAGTAACTGATAAAGAGTCTGCACTCCATAAAAGAATCCGTTTGGCTGGGAAGCGGTGAGTGTAATGAAACTGGGAGTAACCGACAATTTATAACCTTCTTTCGGCATACCTTCCTGTACAACAAAAGAGATTGCTGTTTTTCCGTCTGCACTTTCAGCTTCTTTCAAAGAAATTCCTGCTGTGAGCTTTAGCTGTCCGGCCAAGCTGTCGGCAATGCTTTTTACTTCCGGAGCATCCGAAGGAACTACGAGACAGACTTTGTTGTTTAGTTCAAAGCGTCCTTCCTGTGGAAGAATCTGGTTGGGTTTGGGAACGATGTTGTACTCGTTCGCCGCTTCTTTTGTCTTCTGGCAACTGGGGGTAATCATTAGCAAGGACAAAAGAAGAAGAGAAATACTTTTCTTCATGGTCAAAATGTGTGTTAAGTTATAAATAGATTTGACAGGGCAAATGTACTTGTTTATATGATAAGTTCCAATAATATGGAAATAAAAAAAGCCGGAATGATGTCCGGCTTTTAGCTAAAGTTTCAGATTAATGTAGTTATATAATTAAGAGAGAGTTTTTATTTCAGTAGTTGCTCTTCGATGATTTGTACGTACTTCTCCGGAGTAGCTCCGACTTCAATAATCGGTTTGCCGCCTGCAGGTATGAAGAATAAGGTAGGCAATGCCTGTACACCGAAGTGATTGCATAAATCCTTTTCTTTGTCCGCATTAACCTTGTAGAATACAACTTTACCTTTATACTTTTCAGCCAGCTTTTCCATTTCCGGAAGTAAGCGCATGCAAGGTCCACACCAGGTTGCCCAGAAATCAATTACAACCGGTTTGTCGCCATTATAAACGAAATCGTTCCCTTTTCTGTAGTCGAAGATGTGTTCGAGGAAGAATTGGCGGGTAATCGGATTCAGTTTACCGTCTTCAACTTTAGTTTCCGTTACTTTAGCTTCCGCTTCCGGTATAGGAACCATGTCAAACGGCTGGAAATAAATTTTCTGATGAATATAGTCAATGGATATGATTCCGTAGTCCAATATCTTTTTGCCTAATACGGAGCGTTTCAGGTATGGATTCTTCACTGCCATGGCATCCTCAATCTTTGTTTTTACAAACATGGTTTCAGGTAAGATGAGGCTTTCCTCTTCTTGAGTCGCTTCTTTATATCCATTGGAAACTTTTTGGTTGGTTCCTTTGGTATATTGTGTGCTCCATGTATTGAAATCTTTTTCGGTAAGATTCACCAATCCTTCGCTCCATGTATCCAGAACAAGAGAAACGGGTTTTCCCTGAATGGATATCGGACATACGATTCCTAATCCTGTAATCAGCTCAAAGTTCTCCCGGTAGTTTAATTTCATGTAAGAAGGACGATAGGGCTGCGTAATTGTGAGTTTTTTCCGCTGCATATCAATAGTCAGAACGGAAGTGCGGAAAATAGCACCGCTTAATACACCCATCACTCCCAGCTTGCGCAGATATGGTTCGTCTTCCAGAGTGAAAGCAGGCAGATCGTTGTTAAACGTGTTGTTGCCAATAGCAACTGTTGCCATTTCATATACTTTTCTAACAGGTACTTGTTTGAATACAAAATCCTGATAAGCACTAAAAGTACCGTTCTTCCCCGTGTCGATGCGTAACTTCTTGAGAGCCTCAGGAAGCAGGGCGTTATGTCCTGACAGATCGAGGACGAAGTCTGCCACTTCGCCATTAATGGCGGCTTCTACGATAATCTTTCCATCAATGGTTTTGAATGGAATGACCTCTGTCATACTGTTCTGTGTCTGTGCACTGATTCCTCCGGCAATACAAAATGCAAGTAGACAGAGATACATCTTTGTTATTATTCGCTTCATATCTTTTTTCTGTTTAAAGTTCATTTCTCTTTCCTGATTTCAATCTTTTTCTCTTGATTGTCTTTCTTGACAATAATATAACCGGTATCACCGGGGATGGCGTTCATGATATCTTCCACAGCCATTTGGCTCATGGGACAATCGTCCAAAGAAGTACCGTTGATGTTAATCACCTGGTCGCCGAAAGCAACTTTATCTTTCATGCTGTCCCAGATCGTTGTAATTTCGAATCTGTCATTGCGTGGCAGAATACTCACGTTCCAGAGAGCGGGAGCACCGCCCATGTCGGTTTTTCCTTCTTCAAACGGGAAAAAGTAGAATCGTCTGCGCATATAATCGATAATTACTTTACCGTATTCCAGTAAATCCACCCCGATGATGCTTCCATTCATCACTGTGGTCGTACTACCCACGTTCGTGAATTCTTTCCCCATGATGTTGATAGGAGGAACAGTCACCTTCTTTATATCCACCGGCTTGCCTAGACCTGTTATTCCGGCAGCTACGATACCATATCCATGGTTAGTAACTTTCGAAATGTCAGACAGCCTTTCATAATCTTCTGTAGAATAAAGCAGAAAGCCTCCCGCACCTGTATCGAACAGAACCTTGAAGTCATTGTCCCCTAAGCGGACATTGACAATGGAGTGATGATCCGTCTCATCCAACAGCGGAATCCCATCCGTTACTTTTAGTCCTTCGGGACGATACGGATAATTGATAACCATTATTTTAGAACGGGAATCGAATGTGACTACCGACTGTGCGAAAGCGTCTCCTCCAAGAATACCGACAACCCCTAGTCCGGTGAAGAATGGATTCTTAGGCAGTACCATCGTCTTCAACTGCTTGATTTTATAGTTTTCCCCGATAGAAACATTCTGTACGTGCGCTTCCTGATAATTGGAGCCTTGTGCATTCACATCGGAGATACGCATATATCCTGCGGCAGTAGCTTTCATTTCCGTTGCGGCATCATACATCGTTCCGGTTCTTCCTCCCGTATCGACGATATATTTCACTTTTATACCGTTAACAGTGACGGGGATAATGATTTTCTCTTGTATAAACTCATAAGGAATGGTGTCGCAAACCTTATTCCGGATTTGCGCTGCCATTCTTTGTCCGCAGTTTAGAAATAATAGCAGCCATAAGCCGGTCAGTATTCCTATACTTTTCATATTATTCTTTTTCATAGATAATATCCTTTACTCCGGAAGCTGTCTCAATCGTCAGTTTCGTTTTCTTTTTCTCTTTCAATTCCGGTATTCCGTTCAGAATACTTTCGCAGAAGTCATATTTCTTAGTTGGTTTGCCATTGATTTTAACCACCTTGTCTCCGACTGCTATCTTACCTTTCGTACTGCTCCATACGGTAGATACAAACAAATCTCCGTCTTTGACCGTTAAGTCAAAATTGTTACCTTGATTGTTTATTTCATTGTCCGGTTGAAATGCTTCGAAATAGAATCTTCCGCGTGGATAGTCGATGGTCACTTTACCGTATTGCAACAGTTTGACACCCAATAATGTGTAAGGGTGATTGTTGGTACTGGTTGTTACGTTACGGAATTTGGTGGCTCCGACTGATAGCAATGGAATACGAACCCTGTAAGAAGAAGCCTTGTCCGCCTGGCCGGATACTCCGATACTCCCTTCTCCATATCCTTCGGAAACCACTTCCATAGAGGCTTCCGGTTTGATTTTCTCAAAATCACTTTCGATAAGCGATAACAGGCTGGGACTACCAGTATCAAATAATACATTTATATTGCTGACCGGAGCTATCTGTACGCTGACGATTGGCATGCCGCCCCCTTTGGTGAAATTCAACATCTTTCGTAAAGACACTGTCGATGGCTTTTCAGCAGAAGTAACTATGATATTTTTGGCTTGCGAATCAATAGTGACAATGGTATTGGCGAATAAATCACTGCCGATGATACCATCTACTCCAAAACATTCCCAGCCTTTTACTTCATCAATGACCAGTGACGGAGCATTTTTGAAATTAATGACATGGTCGGGGGTAGTCAGGTTCTCTATCCGAGTAGTCTTGTAATAGCTTTCCACGTTATTCACATCCGTTACTTTAGTCGAGTCGGTGGCTGCCATTTGCAGTGCCTGGCAGGCTTGAGTCGTGAGTGCCGTACGTCCTCCCGTATCAAAAATGAAAGGACGTGCCGTGCCGTTCACTTTCATTTCGATAATCATCTTTTCACCTACCATCCGGTAAGGTATAGTTGCCTTATATTGTTGGGCGAATACAGGAACCGCCATGCAAAAGGCGACGACGGTTCCTATCATACGAGTCGTATACTTCATAAGCTAATTTTATTTGCTGACTTTTTCTGCTTCCAAAATTGCCTGATAAGCGTTTACAATACCTCCGGAAATACACAAATCATCGAAAAGGAACAAGTCTTGTGAAGGACTGTCGTTTACGCGGATTCCTTTTTCCACTTCCACCCCTTTGCGTGAAGTGACGCTCTTCAGTAGTATGTCACGGATTTGCGAGCCGGTTAATTTAGGGAAATATGATTTCACTAAGGCAGCTACACCGGCAACAGTAGCCGAAGCCATTCCTTCACCTGTACCTTTTTGGTACGTATCACCCATATAGGATGAATAAATATCTGTTCCCGGTGCATACAGATCGAGAGCAGTTGCACCGTAATTGGTGTTCAGTACCGGATTTCCATTCTTATCTGAAGAAGCAACCACCATAAAATTGGTAAGTTCTCCGTCTTTTCTCATCTTCCGGTTAGGGAAGAATTCATCTTTATCCATGTCTACTGACAGATCCCAAACCGGAACTATTACCAATGCTCCTTTCTTTTCAGCTTCTTTCAGTGCATCTGCTATCCATTGTCTCTGTTCTTCCGGGTATAATGAATTTTGTTCCGGCAATAAAATAACATCCGCTCCGTGGTTTACTGCATACCGGATGGCCAGTGCCATATCTTTTAAATAAGGTTCTCCTTCTCCCGGATGAATACGTAAAGTCATAATTTCTGCATTATCGGCAATACCGTTGCTTCCGACACCGTTGTCGCGTTTGGCTGCGATCACTCCCGCTTTCATAACCCCTGTTGCTGCGTCAGACGTCAACAGTACGTTATTGCCATATTGTGTGTCGTTAATATCCAGGGGATTATCACCTACAATTTCTTTCCGGTTATCAGTTCCGTATTTCTTTAAAGCATCTTCATAAGACGTTTTGGCCGTTGCTACACTTTTCTTTCCCATATTTTGATATACGGGTTCCCATTTATCCGTATTATAGAGGCTGAAGTAATAAGCAGTAAATACAAAAGCAATTTCAGAAAGGCTGTCTCTTTCTGCTTTAGGATCATAGCAACTCTGGAAATCATCGACAGTCAGCTCTTTTCCGGGGAAACGCTTTTTCATGTCCTTATCAAACTTCTCAACATATTCTTCAATGACATAAGAGAGTTGCAGACCACCGTATGAACCACCGATTCTGGATTCTGGCATTACTTTATAACGATAATAATTGTATTCTTCCATATTTTCTGGTGCGGGTACTTCCTGACGTTTTCCGTTAATGATTTTATAATATTTCTTTCCGTCAAAGATATAATCCGCATATTTATCTTTCAGACGGAAAAATTCGCGTTCTCCTTCACGTGTCAGGGATTCCATGACCTGACCGTCTTTGCCACCGATGAAATTCCATCCATTGATGTCGTCTATCAAACCATTCTTATCATCGTCTTTCTGGTTCAGTTTTTCTTTGGGATTCACCCAGATAGCCTGTTTCAGATCTTCGTGTTCTACGTCCATTCCTGTTCCGATCAATGCAACAACCGGTCTTTTTTTAGCTTTCTTTTTGTTGGCTTTCAGATACTCGTAAGCCTTGTTTACTTCAGCACCGTATACACTGTCTTTGTCGAAAGAACAGTTAAACCAGTCCAGTTCGGATTGTTTTTTTTGTGTTTCTGCTTCTTGTTTGACTAACTGCGCCGATACTGTAATGCTGATAAAACAGCATACGATAGGAAATATAAGTTTCTTCATTGTTGATGAGTTATAATTTATACAATCTAGTTATTTTCTTATTTTTAAAATGGCTTCACGCACCTGTTCACCCCGGACATTACGTGCAGCGAGTTTGCCTTCTTTGTCAATGACAACGAGGAAAGGGATGGAGTAGAAACCGTAAGCAGCCTGAATAGCGCTTGGAGTCTTGCTGTTTTTGGGAAATCCTGTTTTATCCCACAACATCACCCACGGCAGTTTTTCTTCATCCAGCATTTTTCTCCATTTTGCTTCACTGTCATCCAACGAAACACTGATGAATTCTAAATCGTCAGCTTTCAGATCATTGTATATTGTCAGCATACTGCGCATCTCTTTGCGGCAAGGACCACACCAGGAAGCACAGAAATCCAGTACGACAATTTTTCCACGGAAGTCTTTTAAACTTACACTCTTTCCATTGCTGTCAATGAACGTAAAACCAGGACATTCTGCACCGATGATCTGGTGGGAGAGAACTTCTACTTTGTTGATTAACCATTTGGCAGACAAAGAATTCCTATCTTGTTCCGGTATCATATCCAATAACATTTTGTTGGATGGGTAATCATTCACATCTGCCAGATAAGCTAATGCTGACGCCATGGCAGGCGTCAGTTTCTCTTTGGCAGAAGTCGAGATTGTTGCTTTATCCGGATCTCTTTCGGTCGGCATATAGTTTTGTAAAGTCAGAAACGGATCAATGCCGGTGAATGAAAGTGAGCTTTGTTCGGGATTCTTTTCATCGAAATAGCCTTTTATTGTTATCGGATTATTTTCCAGATAGATGATCTGCTCTGTTTCACCTATATACAATTTATAGATATCAGGGATGATGTTTTTTTCATTTGTAGTAAATACACCATTGATTCCAATATTACAACTTAGTATAATATTTTCGTTTATATCCTTTATTTGTAAGGTTGTTGACTTTAGGACTTTCATTTTACCGGATATTTTTAATCCATTGCCAGCCCATACAGCTACATTACATATAACCGATAGAACTAATAATACAGCCTTAACTTTTTTCATTGTCATGAATTTGTATTTTTATATGTTTACTATTATTCTCCTTCATTTGGTTTCTCCGGTATTGTAGGTAAGGGGAGATCCCAATCAGGTCCATTAGCTATTGCTTCTAAATCAATCTGATATTTTTCTTTCATATATTTCTGAACAAAAGAAAACTTTTCTGCAATAAGAGGATATTTATCAGCTGGATATACTTCTGCTATTTTAGCTTGGTTATAAAACATTGAAATCAATATATAGCCAATAAAAGTCTCTTCGTTGGTTGGAGGTAATTTGTTATGGTCCGGTGTAGTAATTCTTAAAAACTTATAAGTGTTTACAGTTCCCGGATATCCCCTAGTGAGATAATAATTGGGGTCATCTTCCATTCCCAAGCTGTTTACTAACGAGGTTACATGGTCGAATCCTATTTCAAAATCTGTTGGAATGACGATGTTTCCAGCTTTAACGGCTTTTTCAATGATGGGACCCAGTATCATTTTTCGACGTTTATCAAGTGTAGCTCTATCAGTAGGAATGAAATAAGGGTCATCCGGATTATCTTCTCCAAACATGCAAGTACTCCAATAATCTAATCCATCGTCGATTTCATGGATGGGTACGATGTAAGTTCCAAAGATTATTCCTCCAAATTCAATTACACTTTTACTGTAGACATTATATGCTAAATACCAATACATCGGCAGAACTTTAGAAGTGACCTGGGGATTGATATAGGCAAATACATGTTTTTTCATGAATTCAACATAATAATTTGTCATTTCATTGCTTATGCATCCTTGTCCATAGAGCCCATCACTTCCTACCGCTGTACCAGTCCAACTTCGGTTAAAATCTGCATCTTTTAAATCTGTATAAATTAAGTAAACCCCAAAATCTTTATATATTTGATTTATATCATCATCCCAACTGTTATTACCTTGAGGTACCTCAAAACGCAATTCAATTCCGCCTTCTGTCGGACTGAGTGCATCTTCTTTATAACATGAGGCTAGTACTATACAAGTAAATAATCCCCATAATATATGTTTCTTCATATTTATTCTTTGTTTAAATTATGAGACATTCTATATTAATTTTCTCGTTTGGGTGCAAGAGGATTCTGTTCTAACTTTTTGTTCTTTAGTAGGACAGCATCCGGTATTGGCATAGTGTAGGAAGGATCATTTTGCTTTAATGTGTATACTTGTTCTCCCCATCTATGAGTGATTTGTGGCATTCCATAACGCCTAAGATCAAACCAACGTTGTCCCTCAAAGCAGAGTTCTTTTCTTCTTTCATTTTTAATGAAAGTTTTAAGTACCTCACCTGTCAGTCCGTTTGGTTCTACAAATTTGCCTGGTTCATAGCGATTTTCAAGTAATGTTTTCAGAGTGGAGAGAGCAGTCTTTTCGTCATTATTGTGAGCGGCTGCTTCTGCTAAATTTAGATAAGCTTCACTCAATCTGAAAGAAAGGGCGAAGTTTTCTGAACCATTAGGTTCTCCTACTGCTGAAACTTTATATTTTCCAAAAGAACTATATGAATCTTCAAGAAACACGTTATTGTCCTTATCATATTCTTTTGCTATATATTTCTCTTTTCTTAAATCTCCATCTTGAAAGCTTTCTATTAAATCGTCAGAAGCAATAAAGGCTTTCCGGTAATGAGTAACTTTGCCAAAATAACCATCTTCCTCATGTGAAACCGTTTCGTCATTGAATACTGTGAGATCTGCAATCTTTCCATATAACCATATAACTTCTGACGACTTTAAAGATGTAAAATTATAATAAGGTTCTGCTACCGAAGGAGCCGGTAGCCCGTTTAAATTTATCAAAGAGAAAGTCCAGTCATTAATTACCTTTTGAGCATATATTGCCGCATCTTTCCAATTTTCCATGTAGAGAAAAATGCGTGATTTTAACAATTGTACCATTGGTAGGCTGACCAAATAATTAGGCTCATATTGTTTATCTTTAGATAAAGTGAGAAATAGGCGTTCAGACTCATTCAAATCTATAATAATCTGATTGTATACTTCTTCTACACTATTACGTGCCATTAGTAGTTGGTCTTCCGGTAGCAGGTTACTATTTAATTTTAACGGAACTCCTAGAGCTTGTTTGTTATAATTATATGGTGCTCCAAAATGATTAACCAACATAAAATAATAAAAAGCTCTTAGCCCTAAAGCTTGTGCTACTACATAATTTTTTTCGGCTTCTGTACCATTTACTTCATTGATATAATCAAGAGCTGCATTTGCACCTAAAATATAATTATAGTATCCTTCCCAGATATTTTGAATATTATAATTATTTTTGTCCATAATGAAGAACATATCCGGTTGCCATGTATAAACGGCTTTTTTGGCTTCTATGTTTCCTAAAGTAT
Source organism: Bacteroides sp. D2 (assembly GCF_025147085.1). Taxonomy (NCBI): domain Bacteria; kingdom Pseudomonadati; phylum Bacteroidota; class Bacteroidia; order Bacteroidales; family Bacteroidaceae; genus Bacteroides; species Bacteroides sp. D2. Next base: position 3,356,432 of record NZ_CP102261.1, read on the forward strand.
TTGTGTTAAATTCGTAATTTGTTTTATGAAATTGTACGTCATCGTCAAAAAAACTAAGAAAGGCTAACAGACTATTACCACCGGCATGTTTTGGGTATGCAGAACCTATCAACATTTCTTGCAGAGCATTAGCGTCTTTAGGAATATATTCACTTTGAGATTGTGGTTCCAGAAAATTTGAACAGGAGGAAAGTGAGAATAAAACTATTCCTGTCATTATATATATAATTGTTTTCATTTTCATATTTTATTTGTTTAAAAACCGATGTTAATACCTAGTGAGTAATTACGTGGCAGTACGCTATTGCTAACTTCTGGGTCAAAACCGTTGAAACGTTTACTGGCTATAACAAATATATTGTCCATATTAAAGTTGAGAGATAAATTTCTCATGGATATTTTTTCACACCATTCTCGTTTCATTTGCCAAGATAAACCTATATTACGGCATCGTAAAAAAGAGCCACTTACAACCATGGCGTCGGATTGTTCCCATATTGGAATTCTGTAAACATTTTCTAGGTTGGGCAATTGCACATAAGTCATGCCAGCTTTAGGTAATGACGGAATGATTGTATGTGATTCATCTCCAGGCTCTTTCCAACGATTTAATAAATCACGATTGACGTTTGTGTATGGATCTGGCATAAAATAAGAACTTGCAAATTGCTCGTATGGTGATGGGAGGCGTTTCTTATTGCCTAACAAAAGTGAGAAACTAGTATTTAATGTCAATGATTTATAGCGGAAACTTAGACTTAGTCCACCTGTGAAATAAGGCTCTTTTTGTCCAGAGTAAACCAGATAAGTGGTTGGATCTATCTGACGGCTTCGTTGATCTTCCGGAATATCTAGAAGATTAAACTGTGCTTCACCAGTTTTTCCATCCAAACCGGCAAATGAATATGACCAGAAACCACTAAGGGGATATCCTTCTTTGAGTATGATGTCTGAACGTCCATTTAGAAAGTGGGCTGCATTGACTTCAATATTAGTATGTCCGCCTTCATTCCAGTTTTTAGAAGCATTGAGGCTGACGCTTAATGCATAATCACGTTTTTGTATTGGAGTAAAGGTTAATGTATATTCAATACCCCTATTTTTGATAATACCACCATTACGTTTCATTGACGAAATTCCATATTCAAAAGGTAATTCTAATTCGACAATAGCATTAGAACGTCGTGTATAGTATTCTAAATTCATATAAAATAGATGGAATAATTCTAGATCTACGCCAAAATTCCAAGTTTTAGTACGTTCCCATGAAAGATTCGGGTTGGGAATCTGAGAAATTGTAGATTGATATCTATTATACAAATCTGCTACTTTTCCTTGGTTCAAAATGAGATCCGGACTGAGGCGTGTTAGTGCATTTCCTTGAATACCATATGTACCACGGAAATTTAAAGAGGTAATCCAATTGAGATACTTCTTCATAAAATGTTCTTCTGATGCTCTCCATGAGAATCCAAATGAATAGGTCGGGTCAATGCGATGGTTGGTATCTTGGCCAAAGCGATTGGATGCATCATTACGTACGTTTGCATTAACTACATATCGGTTCTTGAATGAGTATGCCAATGTGGCGAATACAGAAAAGTAATTGTCCGTAGTATTTGTTTTTCTCCATCCATTATTATATATCTTCTGTAGAATACCCCATCCCTCTTGTAGAGAGCCTGTTATGGGTTCAAAAGTTTGTAAAGTTGTTGGACTTGTAATGATTTCTCCCCTGTCAGGCGCATATCCCCATACTGTATTGGTAAGACCTTTATTAGTAGAAGAACGTAGTTCCATACCTAGCAGTGCATTCAAGCGGTTCTCATTATTAAATGCTTTGCTAAATTGTAACTTGTTTTGAATGTTATAAGAGTATTGATGTGTATTATTGGTATATAATTCACCTCCGAATGGAAGTAGAGCTGATTTGAATTCTTTACTATTGGGAGAGACTGAGTTGAAATCGTAACCACGGTATGTATCAGCAATGTAAAACGTCTGTTCTGTTTCCCAGGCTTCATTGGTACTGTTATTATCTGAATATCCCCCAGTGAACTGATAAGTTAACCAGTCTAAGATATTCCATTTTAGATCAAGGGAAGCAGACATGAAACTTGATTTTGATTTTGAACCACTGTTTTCCCGCTCATTTATGAAATTATATGATAAGGACTTCATTCCGGAATTATATGTATATGACGCTTTCTTTTGGTAATAGGCGTCTGGGTCTATTGAGCGATTTGTGGTAGTTGCATAGCTCATAGGATTGACCCCTCCTGCAAAACCTTCATTTGTACTTACACTTCCGTTAATAGTCGCGTTTATTGTAAGCTTTTGTATCGGGCGTATAGTGATAGCAATGCGTCCGGTCATGCGTTCACTATTATTTCCTATTTCTTGTCCTTCGCTATTGGAATATCCCAAAGAGGCTGAATAGCTATACTTGTTTGTTCCTCCTGAAACACTCAAATTGTGATTGTGGCTAAAAGAACGTTGAGTCAATAATTTGAACCAATCAGTATTTTGTGTTTCTAACACATTACGTTGAGCTAGAAATTCTTCTGATGATATATCATGGGATAGATACATATTTAACAACCCTTCGTAAGTATATATTTGTTTGATAGGTTCTGCGTTGTATGGAGTCCCCCAATTGAAAGCTTCTTGTGAAAACAGTACTCTTTCCTTGGAATTCATATAGTTAAATTGATCATAATTAGGACGTGTTCCTATTATGAAATTGGATGTGTAATTAATACTCAAACGATCTGTTGTGTTCTTTTTAGTTGTAATTTCAATTACACCGTTGGAAGCCTTGGAGCCGTATATGGCAGTTGCAGAAGCATCTTTAAGGATACTGATGCTTTCAATGTCTGCTGGATTTAACCATGAAATCTGATTACCAATAATGTTTCTCAAATCCTCTGTCATCAAAGATGTGTTGTCCAATTCTAACGGATCTTCTTGAATGATACCATCAACTACCCATAGTGGATCTTGATTACCTAACAATGTACTTGTACCACGGATTTGGATTTTTGGGGCAGTACCTACACGACTGCTTGTATTAGTTACAACCATCCCCGCTACACGTCCCTGTAGCATCTGATCGATGGATGTATACGAGGGCATCATGATATCTTTGGCTTTTACGGTAGTAATAGACCCAACGAGGTCACGACGTTGAATATTCTGATATCCGGTTACCACCACCTCGTCTATTTCTGTGCTGGTGGAGCTGTTCAGAGTGACATTAATGGTCTTTTTACCTGTATATTTTACCGTTTTCTTTTCCATTCCGATGAAAGAGTACGTAAGAATCAGCCCTTCCTGTGCCGGAATATTAAACGTATACTGTCCGTCCAATCCTGCGATGGCTCCATGTTTGGAACCTCGGATCGTGATAGTAGCGCCGGGTAAGGCCTCACCGTTAGTATCCCGGACCCAACCGCTGATAGTTATCTTTTGGCTTTGTCTTTTCTTTATAACAATTGCGCTACCAGAGATTTCGTAAGTCAGGTTAGTACCTTCCAGACATTCATCCAGAATTTCTGTAATCGTTTTGTCTTTCGCCTTGATAGTGATATCGGTTACATTAGCAATGTCTTCCGTTCCATACATAAAGACAAATTTCGTACGATTCTGCAGATACCAGAGCGCTGCTTCCAGCGTTTCTCCTCTCAAGTCGATGGAGATTCTCTGATTGTCCTGTGCTTGAATCATGAGTGAAGAAAGGGAGAATATCCATAAAAGACAGAACTTCACAAAGTTTCTGCTTGCATAAGATACCACCCATGGCAGGGATTTTACTCGTTTTTTCATAATGCGTTAGTTATATTATGTATTATTACTGTTTGTAGGAAATGTGCAGGATGCCCTCCCGTTGTTTGATATTGACCAGATTTAATTCTGTAATCATGTCGATAATCGGGTTCATGTTGGCGTAGCGGTTAAGGTAAGCTCCGATACGCACCTGTTTGGCTGCTTCGTCTTCAAAAGAATATTGGAATCCATACCATTTGGACAGGTATGACATCACATTCTCAAGAGGGACATTTAAAAAGATAAATGATCCGGATTCCCAAGATGTATACAAATCAGTGTTTACGTTGGCGACGGTATTTGTACCGGTATTTTTATTATATGTATAGTGCTGGTTGGGAACTAATTCGAATTCTTCATTTCTACTGTTGATTCTTACTGTTCCACTGATTAAGGTTGTACTTTCTGTATCTTCATCAGCGTAGGCCCTTACGTTGAACGACGTTCCCGTTACCCGGATAGATGTATGCGATGTTTTTACGATAAACGGATGCTCCTTGTCCGGGGCAACATCAAAATAAGCCTCCCCTTCAATTTGCACAATACGTTCTTTGCTGCTGAAACAAACCGGATAAGTCAGCCGGGTTTCCGCATTGAGATGTACCCTTGTGCCGTCGGAAAGCGTGATAAGGCATTCCATCCCCTGCAATGTGCGTAGTGTGTTCTGGATTTCTTTTACTTGTGGTTTGTTGGCGGGAATCTGATAGTTAATCCCTTTAGAATCGATCACAAATGCTTTGACCGCATTCTCCGGAAGATTATTATCGGAAAGATTGAAAGATTTGCCGTCACTCAAGATCAGTTCCCCGCCAAGGGTTCCCGGAGTGATGTCGCTAATCGTTTCTTCGGATATCCAATGATAGATAAAGTAAGAAGCAGGTACTAATAACAATAAGATGAGAGCTGCATATCTCAGACTCTTTTTCCACGAAAAAACAGTACCCGATTGATTGCCTCCTAATAACGGATAGACTTTCTCCCACGCTTTTTGTGAAGAGAAACTTTTTATTAACCGGCTGTTTTCTTCATACGTTTCCTTATTTAATATCCGGTCGGCTATCTTTTGATGTTCCGGGTTTTCATCCAACCATGCACGATAGTTCTTTTCCTCTTCGGGGGTAGACGAATGAGTAAATAAGGAAGCTAAGATTTTTGCAATTTTAAATTTTTCTTTGAATGAATTCATCGTTTTTTCGATTTGTTATATAAGTAAAACAATCCAATCGAAAAAACGGGGTAATCAAAAAGTTACTTTATTTACATAAAAATAGTAATAAGGCGTAATTTATGCCTTTGAGGCTTTCGCGAAGTTTGCGATAGGCGAATTTCTTTAACGTATGGACAGTACCCTCTGCAATTTGCAATTTGTCAGCAATCTCATGGTTTTTTAACCCTTTCATGGAGTATAAAATGATATTTCGCATCTGGGTAGGCAATTCTTCTACCGCTTTGCGCACTATGCGGAAAGTTTCCTGCTCGATAATTGCAGCTTCGAAGCCGCTGTCAAACTCTTCCTGCTCTGCAAAATCAGGAATATCCAACTGCTCATGTTTGAGATGATTCAGGCATTTATTTCGGGTGACGGTATAAAGGAAGCTCTTTACTTTCAGAATGTCATCAAAATCTTCTTTTCGCTCCCAATAAACTAACAATGCATCTTGTACGATGTCTTTGCAGACCTCTTTGTCCTCGATATAGTGAGATGAGAAAACACAAAGAATAGGGTAGTAGTCATCAAATAGCTTTTTGAAAGCCTGTTTGTTGCCACGTTTTATGTCTGCAATTATATTTTCTATATGTATGTTCACTATTTAGGGTGGAGCGATTGGTGCAGAAACTCTCTTACCCAATCTTACTTATTTTCTTCAGCTTTTCTTCTTCGATGATTTTGATCTTTCTTCCGTCGATAGTAATCAGTCTTTCCGTAGCGAATTGCGACAAGGTACGGATAGCGTTCGAAGTAGTCATATTGGAAAGATTTGCCAGATCTTCACGTGAAAGATAAATGCTCAACGTAGAACCGTCTTCTTCCAGTCCATAACTTTCTTTCAGGAAGATAAGTGATTCGGCCAAGCGTCCGCGAATATGTTTTTGTGTCAGATTAACGGTACGTTCGTCAGAGATACCCAAGTCGATGGAAAGCTGGCGGATAAAGAACATGGCCAAGTCATTGTTTTGGGCAACCAGCGTAGTGATGGCACTCATAGGAATCAGGCAAACAACGGAAGGTTCGAAAGCTGCTGCGGCAGTTACAAAATCTTGTTTGGCAAAATAAGCACGATATGCAAAGTATTCGCGTGGTTTAATCATGCGGATAATTTGACTTCTACCCCCCACACCATCTTTGAAGATTTTCACTTTTCCACTGATGAGACACATCAGATGATGTGGCGTTTCTCCTTCACAGTAGATGGTTTCATTCTTTTTGTAGGTTTGTATCGTATAATTATTCATCAGAAACTCCTTTTGCTCATTGTTTAGAGGAGCTAACATATCGGATAACGGTTCCGAAATATCGATGTCTGACATATTCATTTTTACCATGAGTGCTACAAAACTGTGTTATACAGCACAAAAGTAAAAAGAAAAAATGAGAAAATGAACGAATCTATAAAAAGATTGCACAAAAGTGGGAGCTTTCGTGCAATCTTGCAGACATTTTATTTGGTAAACAACAGTTCTCTATATTTAGGCAACGGCCATATTTCGTCATCCACTTCCATCTCCAGGTGGTCGATGTGGTCGCGGATTTGGTCAAGATATGGGCGTACTTTTTCTTCGTATGCGAATGCCCTTTCTTTGTAGTTTTCCATGTGGTTGGCTACTTTTCTCGCTTCGGTCATGTCGCGCACGAGTACTTTGATAGAAGTGACCCGGTGTGAAATCTCACGAATCAATTCTTTACGGTCGGCACTCAATACTTCGTATTCTTCAGCCGGGAATATTTCTTTCAGTCCGCGAAGATTTTCGAGCAAACGGTTCTGATAGGCAACCGCAGTCGGTACGATGTGGTTGATGGCGAGGTCGCCCAATACACGGCCTTCGATTTGCACCTTCATGGTGTATTTCTCCAGTTCCACTTCCAGACGGCTGTTTAATTCAGTTTCGTTGAAGATACGTTCGCCGATAAGCACCGATTTGGATTGGTTGTCAATATAGTGCATCAGGGCTTCCGGTACGTGGCAGATATTAGTCAGTCCGCGGCGTGCAGCTTCTTGTTTCCATTCTTCGGAATAGCCGTCCCCTTCGAAACGAATCGGTTCGGAGGCGATAATTGTTTCTTTCAGCAGGCGGAAGATAGCTTCGTCTTTGCCAACTCCTTCTTCCATCAGCTTTTCTACCGATGCCCGGAATTCGTTCAGTTGGTTTGCCATGGCCGCATTGATTGCAATCATGGAGGCGGCACAGTTGGAAGAAGAACCTGCGGCACGGAATTCGAAACGGTTTCCGGTGAATGCAAAAGGAGAAGTACGGTTGCGGTCGGTGGTATCCAGTAAAATTTCGGGGATACGTCCGATGCCTAACTTCAGTGTGGTTTTTTCTTCCGGTGTCATTTTCTCATTTCCTACCTGGCGGACAATTTCGTCGAGAGTAGACGAGAGTTGTGAACCCAGAAAGCAAGAGAGGATGGCGGGAGGAGCTTCATTGGCTCCCAAACGGTAGCTGTTGCTGGCGCTCATGATGGAGGCACGCAATAAATCCTGATTTTTATAAACCATCATTAAGGCATTTACCAGGAAGGTGAGGAATAGCATATTTCCTTTCGGATTCTTTCCGGGAGCGAACAGATTGATGCCAGTGTCTGTACAGAGCGACCAGTTGTTGTGCTTGCCCGAACCGTTTACTCCGCTATATGGCTTTTCGTGCAGGAGTACATTAAAATGATGTTTCCGGGCGATACGCTTCATCAAATCCATGACGAGCTGGTTGTGGTCGTTGGCAAGGTTGCAGTTTTCGAAGATAGGGGCCAACTCAAATTGGTTGGGAGCTACTTCGTTATGGCGTGTTTTGGCAGGAATACCGAGTTTGTGACACTCGATTTCGAGTTCTTTCATAAATGCAGTGACACGTGGAGGGATAGAGCCGAAATAATGGTCTTCCAACTGTTGGTCTTTGGCAGAAGAGTGTCCCATCAGTGTCCGTCCTGTCAGGCAGAGGTCGGGGCGTGCATTATATAAGGAAGAGTCTACAAGGAAATATTCCTGTTCCCATCCTAAATTGGTATATACGCGTGTGATGTTCTTGTCGAATAGCTGGCAGACTTCCGTTGCTGCTTTATCTACAGCGGCAAGTGCTTTCAACAATGGAGTTTTGTAATCCAACGCTTCACCTGTATAAGAAATGAAGATAGTGGGGATACAAAGAGTGGTATCTACAACGAATGCCGGTGAAGAAACATCCCATGCTGTATATCCTCGTGCTTCGAAAGTGTTGCGGATACCGCCGTTAGGGAAAGAAGAAGCATCCGGCTCTTGCTGGATCAGTAGTTTTCCGGAGAAGCGTTCAATCACTCCGCCATCTTCGCCGAATTCGATAAAGCCGTCATGCTTTTCGGCTGTTCCGTCTGTCAGAGGCTGGAACCAGTGTGTGTAGTGAGTGACGTTGAGTGACTTAGCCCAACTTTTCATACCGTTAGCAATTAAATCTGCTATTTCACGGCTGATAGGTGTACCTTTTTCGATAGCGTCGGTTACAGCTTTGTATGCTTCTTTGGGAAGATACTCTTGCATCTTCTTGCGGTCGAACACGTGGCTACCATAATAATCAGAGAGTTTGTTGGAAGGGGCAATAACTTCCAGAGGTTTCCGGTTGGAAAGCTCTTGTAAGGCAAAAAAACGCATTTTTGACATAAATGGTCTATTTTTTATCGGTTGATGGCGCAAAATTATATGTTTTTTCTGAAAGTGCCCCTATTTTGGAGGGGGTATTTTGAAAAATAATGTGTTTTTCTAAAAGTACCCCCTCTGTTTATTCTCCAACTTCTATTCTGATCGTTGCTGTTGGTCGATTTCTTTAGCCATCTGTTTAACCAAACTTTCCACTTGGATATAATGGTTGTGATAGTTCTTGAATAACAGTTTGAACACTGGGCTGTTCACAGCCATTTGGGTAAGAAATTGTAGGTGTTTACCCGTAGAGGTGTTCATCTGCATACGCTCTTTTTTGCTCAAGTTGTCTTGTAGGGAGTAAACACCGCATGAAATTTGGATTTCTGCAATGCCTTCATCCCAAGGATGGGTGTTGAGGTGAGTCAATGCTGCCAGGATTTTTTTCAGGTCTTTCAGCAGAATGTTTAAAAGTTCGAATTCGGTGCGGTTTATGGAGCAGGAATCCGGGTTCAGGAGGAAAGCGAATTTAAGGTAGAAATCCTTTAATTCTTCTTTAGGAATAACAAATGAATCTTTGGAAGCCTTTATCATGCCTCCCACCGCTGGTTGAACGGTAACTTGTTTTGTTTCCATAATATAATTATGAATAAGGTGGTAGGCGAAGATTTTCTATGAAATAAGAGCGGTTCCGCCTTTCCCGTTGCATTTCACCAGAAGGCAGTAGATGCATTAACATTCTACACGGGGGTACGGAACCGCCATATAGAATGAACATGAACAGGCATAAAAATGCCTGCCACGGAAATTGGCAGGTTTCCCCGCCTTCTGGTATGAAATGCACTACAAAGGTACGACAATTTTCTTCTTTGTCAAGAATAAAGTGATAAATAAAAAGATAGAAGGGTTGATTTAGTCATTAATATGTTTTCAGGGGGCTCTTATATTTACAGATATTGGAACTTTGTATTTTTTCCATTATTGTTGAAATCCCCTTCATATTATAACTTCTTCCATACGGGTTTTATTAATTCCTCTTTCAACCTATCACCACCTTTCTGAAACTCTTTATTCATCGTGCTTGCAGAATGGTGATAGGTTGTTTCTAACCTGTCACCACATCTGTCACCTATCACCTTGGTGATACTGTATATTTATGTTTTTCTTGTCTCTATCCGCGTCACTTTATAAACTTCCTGCGTTTTGTAAAAAAGGAAACCTATGATGATATAAAGTGTTTCATGCCGTGAAACACTTTGTTTCAAGCCTTTGAAACTAAAGTTTCAGATAGGAGAAACTCTAGTTTCATCAGTAAGAAACCAATAGTTTCAAGTAATTGGAACTAAAGTTTCAAGCGTGTGAAACTAAAGTTTCAAGGCTTGAAACTGGAGTAATCTCTTGTGGAGACTTTTGTTTCCACAAGGCTTCTGTTTTTATGCAGGCTTTATTTAATGTTGGGCGGTGATAGGTGATAGATGAGGTGACAGGTTAGAAACAACCTATCACCGCTCTGTAAGTGCGATGAATAAAGAGTTTTAGAAAGGTGGTGATAGGTTGAAAGAGGATTTTCGTTTTTTTATATATGAAGAGAATAGCAGAATATGCAGAGCTTCCTGCATTTATTTCGAGACAATCGCGCCAAAGATTTAGTTCATCTCCATGTTATTTTGAATAATGTGAAGGTTTTCTTCTGATAACTCTTTTTAGTGTCCAACTTCTCTTGCTTTTCGATATTCTTTTTTATATTTGCCTACGTTAATGAAGGAGATACGACGATTGAGAGATAAAATATTGATAGGATGCATATTGTGTCTGTTCTCTTTTATACCAAAGGGGACAGCCAATAATTATATAATGAATCCTTATACCCATCAGGAAATCTCTGCTGACTCCATTATAGAACGTGTGATGACTTTTGCACCTTTGTATGAAACGATAGTCAGTGATTATCGCGCGAACCTATATATAAAAGGTAAGATGGACATTCAGAAGAAGAATTTTATTCTCCGTTATGTACCTTCTATGTTTCGTTTGCAAAAGGGTGTTCGCGAATATCTGCTTGAAACATACAGTGACCTTCATTATACGGCTCCCAATATTTACGATCAGAAAGTAAAGGCTTCCCAGGGAACTGTGAGAGGAAACAGGGGATTGCCAGGATTGCTCGAGTACTTTAATGTAAATATCTACTCTTCTTCTTTATTGAATGATGAACGCTTATTGTCACCACTGGCCAAAAACGGACAGAAATACTATAAATACCGGATAGACAGCGTGATGGGAGATCCTAACAATCTGGATTATCGGGTTCGTTTTATCCCCCGCACTAAGAGCGATCAGTTGGTGGGTGGATATATGGTGGTCAGTAGTAACGTTTGGAGTGTTCGTGAAATTCGTTTTTCGGGGAGATCGGAACTGATAACATTTACCTGTTGGATTAAGATGGGAGATGTAGGCAAGAAAAATGAATTTCTGCCAGTGCGTTATGAAGTGGAAGCTCTTTTCAAATTTCTCGGAAATAAGGTGGACGGTAATTATACCGCTTCTTTAGATTATAAATCCATTGAATTGAAAGAAAAGAAGGTACGTAAGAAAGAAAAGAAGAACTATAACCTTTCAGAATCCTTCTCTTTGCAGTGTGATACGAATGCTTATAAGACGGATGCTTCTACCTTTGCCATCATGCGCCCCATCCCTTTGAGCGAAAGCGAGAAGAAACTATATTCCGACAATTTGCTTCGGCGTGACACGACAACGGTACAAAAGCATTCTAAGAGTCAGGCTTTCTGGGGAACGATGGGGGATTTGATGGTAGAAGATTATAAATTCAACTTGTCCAACATCGGAAGCGTGCGGTTCTCTCCGTTTATCAATCCGCTCTTATTCAGTTATAGTGGAAGCAACGGTTTGTCTTATCGACAGGATTTCCGTTATAACCGTCTTTTCAGAGGGGATAAATTACTTCGCATTGTGCCTAAACTCGGATACAACTTTACGCGTAAGGAATTCTACTGGTCATTGAATGCCGATTTTGAATACTGGCCGCAGAAACGGGGATTCTTCCGGTTGAATGTGGGTAACGGTAACCGTATTTATAGTAGTAAAGTGCTGGACGAACTGAAAGCCATGCCGGACAGTATTTTCAATTTCGATTTAATTCATCTTGATTATTTCAAGGACTTGTATTTCAATTTCCGTCATACCGTTGAAGTAGTCAACGGACTGGATATCGGTCTGGGTTTCTCTGCTCATAAAAGAACAGCGGTAGAGCCTTCCCGTTTTGTGATTACCGGTGACTATCCGATGCCCCCCCCGGAATTTATGGATAAATTCAAGAACACTTATATCAGTTTCGCTCCCCGCATCCGGATAGAGTGGACTCCGGGACTCTATTATTATATGAACGGAAAACGAAAGATTAACCTCCATTCTTTATACCCGACTTTCTCGGTCGATTATGAACGGGGTATTAAAGGAGTGTTCAAGAGTACGGGCGAATATGAAAGAATAGAATTCGACCTTCAACATCAAATCCGGATGGGATTGATGCGTAACATTTATTATCGTTTCGGATTCGGAGCATTCACCAATCAGGATGAGTTGTATTTTGTGGACTTTGCCAATTTCTCCCGGCATAACCTTCCGATGGGCTGGAATGATGAAATCGGTGGAGTGTTTCAGGTGCTTGACTCACGTTGGTATAACTCCTCCCGCCGTTATGTACGGGGGCATTTCACCTATGAAGCTCCGTTCCTTATTCTCCGGCATCTGATGAAGTACACCCGTTATGTGCAGAATGAACGTATTTATATCAGTGCGCTCTCTATGCCGCACCTTCAGCCTTATCTGGAAGTAGGATATGGCATCGGTACGCATATTTTCGACGTAGGAGTTTTTGTGAGCAGCGAAAACTGGAAATTTGGAGGAATAGGCTGTAAGTTCACGTTTGAGTTGTTCAACCGATAGTTTTCTTCGTTCCGGTTGTTTTATCGAAAGATTTTAGTTATCTTTGTATAAGAGAGGATGAGGGCAGAATTTAGCATCAAAGAGGTGTAGTCGCCTCATAAGCACAGGTATTTTCCTAGAAAATAAATTCTAAGGTATAAATACCTAAATTTATTTTAGTAAATAACTCATCCTCTCTTCTCTCTTTTTTATATGCATATACAAAATGGACGGAATTTTAATAACGATCATTGTTATCACCGCTTTCCTGGTTTATAAGATGATTTCCTCAAGCAGGAAACAGGAGGGGTATAAAAGATGGAAAGCAACAAGCAGTGGTAAGGAAGAAAAGACTACTAAGGTAAAATGGGAACACGGAGCCTGGCTTAGGCATGCTTTGGGGGGAACTGTTCCGAGAGCGCAGTATGTTCAAAAGTTTGATGAATCGGCTGTTGTTTGGTGTGCCAACTTGTTGGGAGTGGAAACGGCACGGTTGAAGGAAATTCTACGGGATGTTTCCGAACATTACCGGGAGTTCTGGATGAGAAAAAGAAAGGGAGGTTATCGGATGATTTCTGCTCCTGACAAAGAATTACAATCTATTCAAACCACTATTAATTCTCGAATATTATCATCTGTGACAATGATTCATCCGGCGGCAGTAGGTTTCCGGAGCGGTCATTCTGTGGTTGATAATGTCAGTCCCCATCTGGGAAAACGGTATATCTTGAAAATGGATATTCATGATTTTTTCTTTTCGATACGGAGCCGGAGGGTGAAAAAGACATTTGAGAAAATTGGTTATCCGGAAAATGTGTCTAAAGTATTGGGAGTGTTGTGCTGCTTGTACAGGCACTTGCCGCAGGGAGCGCCTACAAGTCCGGCGTTAAGCAATATCGTGGGGTATGAGATGGACAAGAAATTGGCTGCACTGGCAGCGGAATACGGACTGACTTATACCCGCTATGCCGACGACCTGACTTTTTCGGGAGATGTGTTCCCCAAAGAACAAATCATTCCCCGGATCAAACAGATCATCCGTGATGAGAAATTCGAACCGAATCATAAGAAGACCCGTTTTATCAATGAGTATGGCAGGAAGATTATTACAGGAGTATCTGTTTCTTCCGGTGCGAAACTGACAATCCCTAAAGCCAGAAAGAGAGAGATCCGGAAGAATGTCTATTTTATCCTGACAAAAGGCTTGGCGGAACATCAGCGCCGGATTGGCTCGAGTGATCCTGTTTATCTGAAACGGCTGATTGGAGAACTTTGTTATTGGCGGTCAATAGAACCGGACAATGCGTATGTATCCGATTCTATTAACCGTTTGAAATGTTTGGAGAAAGGGTATTAATCTAATTGGCAATCGTTACCCGTTCATTTTCTATCTTGGCGTAATTCCTTTTCACAGCTTCGCGAATACCTCTTTGCATGGCAGCGTCTATGTTCGATCCCATACGGGCAAAGCCGAACTGTTGTGCGCATGCTTTTATCAAATCTGCCGCAGGCAGGCTGATGGAGTCGGTCAATAGTTGCCGGATGGCATTGGCTATTTCTTCAGGTGGTATGTCTGTCGCTTCCCGGTCGGAAACCGGGCGATAGATTGAATAGGAAGCGCATTGCTCTTTGTCGTTCCAGCAGAAGACAAGTCCTTCGTATTCTGTGCGATAGATATTCAATGTGTCGAGTGCTGTTTCTATCTGTGCCTCTACCCGTGTTCCCAAGCGGCTGATTCCCCATTCGGACAGGATTTTCTTACAGAGCAGAGATTTACTGATTGGCGCCTCGCTTTCCATAATCTTCCGTATTTGGGAGAGGAGGATAGAGTAACTGTCCGTAAAGAAAAAGTCTTCCGGTGAATAATTGTATGGGGTAATCTTTGCAAACTTGTACTTTTGTTCTATCCGGTTTTGCGTAGAAAGAACGGAAGCTGCTTGTTTTTCAGGAGCAGCAGGTGATGCCTTGAGCACGAATGAAATTTCATTGTTGGTTATCTGTGCCGTCGGTGCAGGTACTGCCACTTCTGTGGGAGTTGAGTTAATTTCGGCTGCTGTCATTGAACCGACCTTTGAACTCTTTTTCCGGGCGATAGCCTCTTGGATAGTTGCCATTACTTCGTCCGGCTTTTCCCACCAGTCCATTGTCCATATCCGGTAGATGTCCCATCCGAGTGCTTTCAATACATTATTCTGCACAATTTCCCGGTCACGTGCGGTCTTGGTACGTTTGTAGTTTTTGCCGTCGCAGATAATACCTAACTGATAGTTAGAGGTATTTTCGGTGTCGACGATACCTATGTCTATTTTGTATCCGGAGCAACCGATGTCTGTATGCACGGTGTAACCCAATGAGCGCAGTCTGTCGGCAATGATCGTTTCGATGGAGGCTGTTGCTTCCGACAGTTGTCTTGGCACACTGCTGATGGTGCTCCGGGTTCCCTTCTCCGCATATTCGAGGAAACGTTTTAGTCCGGCTACTCCAATAGAAGAAGTCCGGTTCAGGTCGATCATATCCGACCTTAGGGTGGAATAGATAATCATCTCATACCGGGCACGGGAAACGGCTACATTCAATCTTCTTTCGCCGCCTGCCCGGTTCAGTGGTCCGAAATTCATGCTGACGCGCCCTTCTGCATCCGGGCCATAGCCCACAGAGAAGAGAATAACATCGCGTTCGTCTCCCTGCACATTCTCCAGGTTCTTGATAAATAACGGTTCGTCGCATTCCAGCGCAAGAGTTTCCAGTTCGGGATAAAAGATAAAGAGGTCAGATAATAAGTCTTCTATCAAGGCTTGCTGGACAATGCTGAAAGTGACTACACCGATACTTTTCTTTCTTAATTCTTCGCTTCTCAATCTTCTGGCTATTTCGTCCACCACAGCTTGAGCTTCCGCTCGGTTCTGGCGCGACTTGCCTTTATCATAGTAACCGTTGATGTTGACTATCCTGACTTTCGATTCAATGTTGTCCGGTGAGGGGAAAGTCATCAGTTTGTTATCGTAATATTCGGAGTTGCTGAAAGCGATGAGGCTCTCATGTTTGCTTCGGTAGTGCCATAATAAATATTTGGAAGGGATAGACAGAGCGAGACAATCGTCAAGGATACTCTCCAAATCTTCCATTTCAATGTTGTCTTCATCAATGGTGTTGACCGAGAAGAAACTGGTAGGAGGCATTTGTTTCGGGTCGCCTACGATAATGACGTTTTTGCCCCGTGCAATGGCGCCCACCGCTTCATAAGTAGGCATCTGTGAGGCTTCATCAAAGACAATCAAATCAAATTTATCAGCGTCCGTATCGATGAATTGAGCGACGGAAAGAGGACTCATCAGCATACACGGGCACATGCGCGACAACAAAGTGGGAATCTGGTCGAATAGCTTGCGAATAGATATGCCGCGGGCATTGTTGCGGATATTCTTTTGAAGGATACCCACTTCGGAACTTTGGATGGCTTCGTGAGTGAAAGACGGAATGTTGGAGGCCAACCGGGCAAATAATTCTCTTTGGGTCGTTTCTTCGAATTTGGCGGATATTTGTTTGTATTTAGCAATGATATCATTGAATATCTTACCGTTGAATAATTCCAGAGTCGGCTCTTTGGCAATGATATACCGGATAGCCGCCTGATAGAAACTCTTGCGGAAGCTGTCTGTAAGTTGGCCGGTAGGAATATTCTTTTCTTTATATTCCGTCGCAATAAATCCTATTCCCAGACTATGCAGGGTTTGGTAGGCTTGTAGCCACTGATACCAGTCCTTGAGCTTGTCGAGGTTCTCTTTCCAGGTTCGGGCTTTTGATAAGGCAATTGTTATCCAGTCGGCTGAATCGGTATAAAGTTCTTCGATCGAGATACCCAGCATGCCGGACAATTTCTTTTCGGTGGCTGTGAGTGTATCTGCGAGTTGATACAGTTCATTGAAAGAATGAGCATGAATATCTCTGAATGTTTGAATTCCTTCAGTGAGTTGTGCGGACAAATTCTGCTTGATTTGCGAAACTTTGGCAATGTCTTTTGCGTAGTTCAACAAATGAGAATGAAGGGAAGCCATGTCGTCGATTATCTGCTCAATGGTGTTCCAATCCTCGTTCTTGCCGGGGCGTCCGAACAGGGAGGGAAGTTGTCCGATGTATTTCCGGACGGCTTCTGCTTCTTCCTGATACCGGATAATGCGGTGGAGCAGAGGTTTGATATCTTCTGTTTCAATCGTTTTTAAAGCATATATGTTGATTGCCTTTCTGATTTTCCGCTGTCCGAAATATCTGGGAAGGAACCATTGACCGGATACCCGGTTCCATTCGGCTAACATCTGCTTTGCGTTGATGGACAGGATTTCTTGGGTGAATCCGGTTTCTATCTCTTTCCTTTGTTCATCCCGTTTCCGTCCGTGAACCACTACTTCCCGGTATTCATTCAGTGTTTCGTTGAGCAACGGCAAAGTCAGCAATCCGGGAGTCAGTTCCGGAATGTCGAGAATTCTCCGGATGATGTGGGCGATTGTCTGGAAATCCTTGCGTGTAGGGTGTATATCCGTATCTTTTAGAAGTATGGAGAATACATCCAGCTTCTGCCGGATGGTGGTCAACAGGTCGATAAATCCGGTGAGCAGTTGGGAGGATTCCTCCTTAACGGCTGATGAATATTCGGTAATCGAGATACCGGTTAATGGATGCTGGTAAGGATGTCCACACGCATTGGCCGTCCGGACTAGCAGCTCGATGGCATCTTCCCATTGGGCAAATGTGTCTTTATCTAATGTATCCAGATAAGCTTGTGGAATATCAAAACAAGATTCGACGTCCACGGATTGATAATGAATAATGGCGTCGTATAATGAAACCCCGAACGGGTATTCTTTATGCAGGGCTTCGATATATTGATTCAATTCCGCCCGTAAATTCAGCAGGCGTTCCGCTTCCTTTCTGAATTCTTCGGGAGGTGTCTGCCTGATAATTTCCGTAGTTTCTTTCAGTTGCGAGATAACGGCGGATTTCTTTGTCTTGTTGGAATGAATTTCCAGACAGAACGGAGCCAGGCCAATAGCTGCCAGCCTGTTTTGCACAACGGAGAGGGCAGCCATCTTTTCCGCTACAAATAAGACACGTTTTCCTTTGTAAAGCGCGTTGGCGATGATATTGGTAATCGTTTGCGATTTTCCTGTTCCCGGAGGGCCGTGCAGGATGAAAGTCTTGTCGTGTACGGCTTCGTAGATAGCTTCCAGTTGCGAAGAATCGGCGATGATGGGTAATACAATGTCTGCGGGCGACACTTGTTTGTCCATATCCGTTGCATCTATTTCCTCTGTGGCAGCTTCCCATTCTATCTTTCCGTTGATGAGGCTGGACACAATCTTGTTCTGAACCAGTTTGTTGGCATTGTTGTGAATGTCATTCCACATGATGAACTTGTTGAAAGAGAAGATACCCAGAATCGCTTGCTCTTCCACGTCCCATTTACGCTGGTTCTTAATGCTGTTGCGGATAATGGAATAGATCAGCTTGACGTTTACGCCGCTTTCGTCGGTAGGCAACGGGTCCAATCCTGATATGGTGATTCCGAAGTTTTGGCGAAGCATTTCCAATAAGGTGATGTTCATCATTGTTTCTTCTTCCCGGGAACGGATTACGTAACCTTTGGCTGCCGATTTGCGGATAATTTCAACCGGTAATAGCAAGATGGGGGCATATCGGGGGCGTTCGCTGGAAGGTGTCTCATACCATTTCAAAAGTCCGAGAGCCAGATAGAGCGTGTTGGCTCCATTCTCTTCGATAGAAGTACGCGAAGAGCGGTATAAGTGAGTCAGTGCCTTACCTAAATCGTTTTCGGGCAGATAGAAACGTAACCTTTTCTGTGAAAGTTCCGAGTTGATGAAACCAACCATGGGATCAGACTCCGGTATGGAGGAATAAATCCCGAAGTCCATCGCCGGACTTTCCCAATCGGCAGGGCGGTGAAGAATGCGGAATTCTTCTCCGTCGGCCAATGCATCTTCCAGACAGGATAGATTAGCCGGGATGAGTTGGAGCGTGTTTTTGGTAATCCGGATATTCAGCAGATTGTTGCGCAGGCTTAAATCCAGCAACCGTCTTTCCCATAACAGTTGTTTGGTAATCACGGCCTGGGTTTCATTGCCCGATAAATCATACGGATTGATACTTTGCGGAGTGGCATGAACGGCACTTCTTTGAATGTCGGTCTCCTTTTCTTCTACTTCCCATACCTGCCCGTGCAGAATGCGTTGGGGGATGGGGCGGATGCCCGAATGTCTCGCTCTTTTCACATCTATGGCAAGAATGAAACTGTTTCCATCTGTCAGCTTTCCGTTCGCTTTCTTCACTGCATCGTCGAAATCGGACGAATGTCCCATGTTCATGCAGGTCGTTTCAACTAAAGTAATGTCGTATATTCCTTCGGCAGTCCGTTTGGTTAACAGGGAAACATCGTCAATGGTAGGATCCGGGAAAGTCTCCGGCACTAGCCATGCTCCAGCAAAAGCATGCCCTTGAGTGATGATAATGAGTGCATTCAGCCCGATTGCTTCCAGACAGGAAGCATAGAGCAAAGCCATATCCAGACAGGTTCCCAGTTTTTGTGCCATCACGGAGTCGGCTAGCCGTACACGTTGCTCATATTCCTCGAAGCTGGCGGGGATGGTGCTGTATATAATCTGTTGTTCCGTGATAGCCGTGTAGATGGCGGCCATCTGTTTCCTTACCCGGTCCGGAGTGCGGCTTTGATATTCGTCGAGGGACGGATTGTCAGTCCATTGTCCCAAGATGGAAGCGGCTCTCTTGATGATCGGCACAATGGCTGTATGATTGGGGGTGATGAAAGCGGCCAGCATTTCGGGCAATACATTGAGCCCTCCCCATTGGTCGTATGCCAGAATGTCGATAGGGTAGGTTTGGCAGAATACGGATTCTGCTTTGGAGGTAATTTCAATTTTCAGATTGCCGGATAAACGTTCGGTCAGCTGTGTGAAATAGTTGGCGGACAAAGTGAGATTGAATGACGACAGGCATATCGATTCATTGGGCGGAATTTGTGCCACAGCTATCGGAGCGGCGTTTCCGAAAGTCGGTTCTGTCGTGATTTGTACCTGAATGTCCTTCAGCGGGGCAGGCGTTGTATTCTCAATAGAAAGCTGATGAATGATTGATGCACCGTTTTGTTGTATCGCAAAATTAATAAGCGGTAAATAGTCGCATTGCACCTTGACTTTGTCCAATCTCTCGTCCATGGCAAAAACTGTATAAATTAAAGATTGCAATATTACAAAAAATACGGATATAATTCTCTTTTCTTCTGCCATTCTTTTGTCAATCAAGAAAATATTCCTACCTTTGCGCCCGATTTATAGATAATATAATGTCTTATTTAATTAAAGTATTAAACAATTTATTTATTAATGGAAAACTTAAAGAACGTAGCTCCTATTGAAGATTTCAACTGGGATGCTTATGAAAATGGCGAAACAGTAACCAACGTTAGCCACGATGAACTGGAAAAAGCTTACGACGGTACGCTTAACAAAGTGAACGACCGTGAGGTTGTTGACGGAACCGTAATCGCAATGAACAAGCGTGAAGTAGTTGTGAACATCGGTTACAAATCAGACGGTATCATCCCATTGAATGAGTTCCGTTACAATCCGGATCTGAAGATCGGTGATACAGTAGAAGTATACATCGAAAATCAGGAAGACAAAAAAGGACAGCTCGTTCTGTCACACAGAAAAGCTCGCGCTACTCGTTCTTGGGATCGCGTTAACGCTGCTCTGGAAAATGAAGAAATTATCAAGGGTTACATCAAGTGCCGCACTAAGGGTGGTATGATCGTAGACGTATTCGGAATCGAAGCATTCTTGCCGGGTTCTCAGATCGACGTTAAACCGATCCGCGACTATGATGTATTCGTTGGCAAAACAATGGAATTCAAAGTGGTTAAAATCAACCAGGAATTCAAAAACGTTGTTGTATCTCACAAGGCTCTTATCGAAGCTGAACTGGAACAACAGAAGAAAGAAATTATCGGTAAACTTGAAAAAGGACAAGTTCTTGAAGGAACTGTTAAAAATATCACCTCTTACGGTGTATTCATCGACCTTGGCGGCGTAGACGGTTTGATCCACATCACTGACCTTTCTTGGGGACGTGTTAGCGATCCGAAAGAAGTGGTTGAGCTGGATCAGAAACTCAACGTTGTTATCCTTGACTTCGATGACGAAAAGAAACGTATCGCTCTTGGCTTGAAACAACTGACTCCGCACCCATGGGATGCGCTTGATACTGACTTGAAGGTTGGTGACAAGGTGAAAGGTAAAGTGGTCGTTATGGCTGACTACGGTGCATTCATCGAAATCGCTCCGGGCGTAGAAGGTTTGATCCACGTTTCAGAAATGTCTTGGAGCCAACACCTGCGTTCTGCACAAGATTTCATGAAGGTAGGCGACGAAGTAGAAGCTGTTGTGCTGACACTTGATCGTGAAGAACGTAAGATGTCTTTGGGTATCAAACAACTGAAACAAGATCCATGGGAAACTATCGAAGAAAAGTATCCTGTAGGTTCTAAGCATACTGCAAAAGTACGTAACTTCACTAACTTCGGTGTATTTGTAGAAATCGAAGAAGGTGTTGACGGCTTGATCCACATCTCTGACCTTTCTTGGACTAAGAAAGTAAAACACCCATCAGAATTTACTCAGATTGGTGCTGACATCGAAGTTCAGGTATTGGAAATCGACAAAGAAAACCGTCGTTTGAGCCTTGGTCACAAACAACTCGAAGAAAATCCTTGGGATGTATTCGAAACTGTGTTCACTGTAGGTTCTGTACACGAAGGTACAATCATCGAAATGTTGGATAAGGGTGCTGTTGTAGCTCTTCCTTACGGTGTAGAAGGTTTCGCAACTCCGAAACACCTTGTAAAAGAAGACGGTTCACAAGCACAGTTGGATGAGAAACTTGAATTCAAAGTGATCGAGTTCAACAAAGACGCTAAGAGAATCATCCTGTCTCACAGCCGTATCTTCGAAGATGTAGCTAAGGCTGAAGAAAGAGCAGAAAAGAAAGCTGCTTCTGGTGCTAAGAAGTCATCTTCTAGCAACAAGAGAGAAGATTCTCCGATGATCCAGAACCAGGCTGCTTCAACTACGCTGGGCGATATCGACGCTCTTGCTGCATTGAAAGAACAGTTGGAAGGAAAGAAATAATCTGAATAGAATATTTTCCAATGAAAGGCGCTCCCGTTTGGGGGCGCTTTTTTTGTTTATCTATGCTTGTCTGCGTACATCTATATAATCTATGGTGAAATATTTTCGTTTCCTTTGCAAGATTGAATATGAAATACTTTATCTTTGCATACCATGGAAAAATTCGAGTTACATATATTGGGATGCGGCTCCGCTTTGCCTACCACGCGACATTTTGCGACCTCTCAAGTCGTGAATTTGCGTGAAAAGCTTTTTATGATTGATTGTGGTGAAGGGGCACAGATGCAGTTACGCCGTTCCCGGCTGAAATTTTCCCGGTTGAACCATATCTTTATCTCTCATTTACATGGTGACCACTGTTTCGGATTACCGGGATTGATCTCTACATTCGGATTATTGGGGAGGACTGCCGATTTGCATATCCATTCTCCACGGGGATTAGAAGAATTGTTTGCACCGATGCTTGCTTTCTTTTGCAAGACTCTGACCTACAAAGTATTCTTTCACGAATTCGAAACGAAGGAGCCGATGCTCATTTACGATGACCGTTCGGTGACTGTGACGACGATTCCCTTGAAACACCGTATTCCCTGTTGTGGTTTCCTTTTTGAAGAAAAACAGCGTCCTAATCATATCATCAGAGACATGGTAGACTTTTATAAAGTCCCGGTCTATGAACTGAACCGCATCAAGAACGGAGCGGATTTTGTAACTCCCGAGGGAGAAGTAATACCCAATTTACGTTTAACCCGCCCTTCGGCTCCGGCGCGTAAATATGCTTATTGTTCCGATACAATCTATCGTCCGTCCCTTGCTGAACAAATTAAAAATGTAGATTTGCTTTTCCATGAGGCCACCTTTGCACAGACCGAGCAGGCACGCGCTAAGGAAACTTATCATACCACTGCTGCGCAAGCTGCGCATCTTGCTTTGGATGCCAATGTGAGACAACTGGTGATCGGACATTTTTCCGCCCGTTATGAAGATGAATCTGTCTTACTTCATGAAGCGTCCGCCATTTTTCCACAAACCATTTTAGCGAAAGAAAATTTGTGTATTGACGTTGATGGAGGAACTGTCTATGAAAAGTAGTCGACTGCTTTGGGGAGTAATCATCCTGCTCTTCGGTTGCTTGGCAGCCTGTAAAAAAGAGAAACCTCAATCTCCGATACCGGATTCTTTGTCTTCCCTCCGGGAACTGTTCCATCCTGCTTATCAAATAAATGCAGACAGCATTCATCAGATGATTCGTATTTGCCTGAACGAAAATCCGGTAACTCCCTGGGATTCGGTTTTGCTGGCACATTATCAGGAAAAGGATGAATTCTTTTGGCTGAACGATTCTCTCATATCCGATAAACCTGCCGTACAGGTGGCGGACTCGATGTTATTCTGGTTAGGAAACATTTCACAACATGGAGTTAATCCGAATCTGTATCCTGTCGATAGCATCCGTGAGGAATTGCAACAGATACGGACCTTGAAGCTGCGCGAAGGGAAGACGATGAACCGTCTGCTGGCAGACGTGGAGTATCAGTTAACAGCCGCCTATCTTTCGTATGTGTGTCAATTGAAATTTGGGTTCCTGCCTTCAGAGCGCAGATGGAATGATTCGATCGACCACATTCTTTTAAAACAATGTGACGTGAAGTTTGCAATGGCCGCTCTCGACTCTTTGCGTGCAAATCCTAACGCCGCTTTTCACCGGGCGCAACCCGCTTCCCCGCTTTATCATAAGATGCAGGAAGAGCTGGTTCGTGTGAATGGCTGGGGAGTGACAGATACTACGGATTATTATCGCGACCGCCTATTGGTAAACATGGAGCGGGCACGTTGGCAATATGCATTGGATAAAGGACGAAAATATGTGATAGCTAATGTGGCGGCATTTATGTTGCAGGCCGTCAACGAAGAAACAGACTCTATCCTGGAGATGCGTATTTGTGTAGGGACTGTGAAGAATAAAACTCCTCTATTGTCAAGCAGGATTTATTATATGGAACTGAATCCTTACTGGAATGTGCCTCAAAGCATAATTCGGAAAGAGATCATTCCTACTTACCGCAGAGATACGACGTATTTTACCCGTAACCGCATGAAGGTATACGATAAGAATGGACTCCAGGTAGATCCCCACAGTATTAAATGGGCGAAGTATGCAGGAAGTGGCGTACCTTATACGGTGAAGCAGGACAATAAAACAGGGAACTCCTTGGGACGTATCATCTTCCGTTTTCCCAATCCTCATTCCGTATATCTGCATGACACTCCGTCACGGTGGGCTTTTACACGGAATAATCGTGCGGTGAGCCACGGTTGCGTCCGTCTTCAAAAAGCACTCGACTTCGCGTTCTTCCTGTTGAAAGAGCCGGATGAATTGTTGGAAGACCGTATTCGTATTGCAATGGATATCAAGCCGGTGAGTGAAGAGGGAAAGAAGCTGCCCATCAGTGCGGCTTATCGTGAATTGAAACATTATAGTTTGGAACAATATATACCTTTATTTATAGATTATCAGACGGTTTATCTGTCTACCGATAATAATTTGAGGTATTGTGAGGACATTTATAAATATGATCCGTCCTTACTAGAAGCGATGAATAACCTGAATTTGAAACCATAAATAAACATACAGATACGAGAGATTATGACCCCTTATAACGAACGCGAAGTTCTGAAACTCCTTCAGGAGGAGAGTACACAGCGGAAAGGATTTGAAATGATTGTGGGGCAGTATAGCGAGCAATTGTATTGGCAAATCCGCCGGATGGTACTGTCGCATGAGGATGCGAACGATCTCCTGCAAAACACTTTCATCAAGGCATGGACGAATATCGATTATTTCCGTGCCGAGGCGAAGCTGTCGACCTGGCTCTATCGCATCGCGCTGAATGAGTGTCTTACCTTTCTGAATAAGCAGCGTGCCATGACTACCGTGGATATTGACGATCCCGAAGCAGTAGTTGTGCAAAAACTGGAAAGTGACGCCTACTTTTCGGGCGACAAGATACAGATGTGCTTGCAAAAAGCCTTGCAGACTTTGCCCGAAAAGCAGCGTATGGTGTTCAACCTGAAATACTATCAGGAAATGAAGTACGAAGAGATGTCGGAGATCTTCGGCACGTCGGTCGGTGCACTGAAAGCATCTTATCATCATGCGGTGAAGAAAATTGAGAAGTTTTTAGAAGAAATAGATTAAACCTTTTAAATGAGACACTGTCTAATGAAAAGAGAGGAGAAAAACGTATGAAAGAAGAAGATATTTTATTGAAGAAGCTTGGAAAGGAAAATTCCTTCAAAGTGCCCGATGGTTACTTTGAGAACCTGACTTCGGAGGTAATGAATAAACTTCCTGAAAAAGAGAAAGTTGCTTTTAAGGAAGAACCTGTCAGCACATGGACAAGACTGAAACCATTGCTCTATATGGCAGCTATGTTCGTAGGGGCGGCCTTGATTATCCGGGTAGCGTCAACAGATCATAAACCTGCTGCAGCAGATGATGTAGCGGTGACAGAAGTGGATACTGAAGTAGTCGTATCTGACGAAATGATTGATGTAGCAGTGGATCGTGCCATGCTGGATGATTATTCGTTATATGTTTATTTGAGTGACGCAAGTGTAGAATGATTTATAAAAACTGATTGAATACAGAAAATGAGAAAACTTATCGCATTGGTCGTTTTGTTATGTGGCTTTATGCCTGTTCTTTGGGCTGCTGATGGATGTGATCAGCATTTATCACGGGAGGAGTTCAGGGCAAAACAAAAAGCTTTCATTATCGAACAGGCTGGATTGAATAAAGAAGAAGCAGCCAAGTTCTTTCCCGTTTATTTTGAACTCCAGGATAAAAAGAAGAAACTGAATGATGAGTCATGGGATTTGATGCGCAAAGGCAAGGATGATAAAACGACGGAAGCTCAATATGCAGAAATCAATGAGAAGGTAGCCAACAACCGTATTGCTGCCGACCAGCTTGATAAAACTTATTTGGGTAAGTTTAAAAAGATTCTTTCAAGCAAGAAGATTTTTCTCGTGCAACGTGCAGAGATGCGTTTTCACCGCGAAATGATAAAAGGTATGAATCGTAGCAAAGACAAGGGAGACGATTCAAAGAAGAAATAAAGAAAAACAGAGCGTCTGATTCGTATGAACAGACGCTCTGTTTGAGTAAAATGGAGGCTCTGTCCGGTGGGAATAGAGCCTCTGTTTTTTATGCCGGTAAGGAAGTTACAGTCCTTTTTTCTTTGCTTCATTCCAAATGGCATCCATCTCTTCGAGAGACATATCTTTCAGACTTTTTCCTTCCTTGATGGTGTGCTCTTCCAGATAGTTGAAGCGGCGGATAAACTTTTGGTTGGTAAGTTCCAGTGCATTATCGGGATTGATTTTATAAAGGCGTGCCGCATTGATGAGGCTGAACATCACGTCGCCGAATTCAGCTTCCGCTTTCTCTTTATCCATGTTGGCCACTTCCTCCTGAAACTCACCTATTTCTTCTTTCACTTTATCCCAAACCTGTTCCCGTTCTTCCCAGTCGAAACCTACATTGCGGGCTTTGTCCTGAATACGGTAAGCCTTGATAAGCGAGGGCAGGGCAGCGGGCACACCGCTTAATACACTCTTATTTCCATCTTTCTCTTTAAGTTTCAACTGTTCCCAGTTCTCGGAAACTTGTCCGGCTGTATCTGCTTTCACCTCTCCGAAGACATGCGGATGGCGGAAAATCAGCTTATCGCACAGCTTGTCGCAAACATCTTTGATGTCAAAATCTCCTGTTTCCGAGCCTATCTTAGCATAGAAAGCGACGTGCAATAATACGTCTCCCAACTCTTTGCAGATTTCTTTCTTGTCATCCCTCATCAGGGCATCGCAAAGTTCGTAAGTCTCTTCTATGGTGTTGGGACGCAGACTTTCATTCGTCTGTTTACGGTCCCAGGGACATTTAACACGTAGTTCGTCGAGAATGTCCAGGAAGCGTCCAAAGGCTTCCATCTGTTCTTGTCTGGTATGTGACATAAATCTATCTATTTAATTCATTTTTTTCCATTCCTGGTAAGAAATCAATAACCCTACTACTTCCGAGTAGTTCTGGCGGCCACTTTCTATCTTGTTTCCTTTCAGGTAAAGATCGTATATCCAATCCTGTACGGCTCCCACTACCGGGCTATACTTGGCAGCCCAATAGGCTTGATTATTCTTGGCTAATTCAATAATTTCCGGTCGGATGCGTTGAAAGAGTTTTGTATATTCTTCTTCTGAAAGTAATCTTTTTGCATTCCCCAGTACATGCCCCAGTACAGAGAAATATCCGGAGAAACGGATACCCATTGCCTGTGAACGGGTACAAACCTGATAGGCATAGAAATTGGCTTCCGCTTCGCTGGTGATACCTAACAAGTGGGCTAGTTCATGAGCATAAGTGGCGGGATAGTTGGCGGGAAGCAAATCTCCGTTAAGGGTGAATTCGCAGAAGAAAGGCCCCATGCTACCGGTTACTCCTACCATGGAAATGAACGGAGTAAACAACATGGTCTTTACTCTCGGATGATCGTGTGGAGGTCGGTGCACGCCCAAGCTATCACTTAACTGATTATAGATTCGTACGGTTTCTTCCCGTATCAAATCCTGGTTGATACTATTTACAGGGGTGTACGAACGATTTAATTGGGTGATATAGTCGTCAACGAACTCCTGAAAATTTTCGGGAGTGTAGGCTGTATACGGGATTTCGGTTCGTTGGTAAAAGTTCTTTTGAGAATAATTCAGTCCCCAAGCCAGATAGAACCATACATAAATCCACAACAGATATTCGCCGTCACGCAATAAAATTTTCTTCCAAGGCAACTTTTTGCGGAGACGGGCATAAATAGGATAAATAATCACACCCGCGATACTAAGGAAGATAAATAAGTCTCCTATCGCAAAAGGAAATAAATTGGAAAAAAACGACAAAACGTAAGAGATAAAAGGATAGATTGTTTGCGAATAGATTGTTGCCAGAGCAGGAATCCATTGTGTTAGCCACACTAGGATTAAGATTGCTCCTAAGGCTAAATATCTTACATTTGGCTTCTTTTTCATCATTTGTTTAATATCAGTCAACAAAAATATGCATTAAATAGACGTCGCGCGAAAAAATACCTCTATATTTGCAAAAAATCTGTTAACAATGGCTTTATAACTTGTATAATAGGGAAAGTCATTCAACATAAACCGGATAAAAGATGGCTACATCAGAAGAAATTGAAAAGTATTGCCGGAATTGCGTATCACGTGATTTCGTGAATGGTAAAGGTCTTGTTTGTAAGCGCACCAGAGAACTTCCTGCTTTTGAAGAAGAATGTGAAAGTTTTGAGAAAGATGAAGAGCTGGAAAGATTAGCCCCTCCCAAGCCGGAAGACTTCCCGGTATCTATGACAGAAGAAGAAATGCTTGCCGAAGAGAATCTCTCCAAAGGAGTACTGTACGCAGTCGCTGCCTGTATTGTGGGTGCGGTGGCATGGGGACTGATATCTGTTTCTACGGGTCGTCAGATTGGATTTATGCCCATTGCTATCGGATTTATGGTTGGCTTTGCCATGCGGAAAGGGAAAGGAATACGTCCCATTTTCGGAATTATCGGTGCGGCATTATCCCTGATTAGTTGTGTCCTGGGTGATTTCTTTTCCATTATCGGGTATATTTCCCAGGATTATGATATGTCCTATTTCGACGTTCTGGTAAGTGTGGACTATGGAGAAATATTCTCTATTATGCTGGAAAATGTGATGTCAATGACTGCTTTATTCTACGGATTCGCTCTTTATGAGGGGTATAAATTCTCTTTCCGTGCACAGAAACACCCCGAGGGTGGTAAGATTTGAATTTAAATTATTAATTTTGCACCCGTTATTTTTAGAATATACATTATCATATATACATAAAACAATATGGAATTAGCAAGTAAGTACAATCCCGCTGACGTGGAGGGAAAATGGTACCAGTATTGGCTGGACCATCATTTATTCAGTTCGAAACCCGATGGCCGTGAACCTTACACCATCGTCATTCCGCCCCCGAACGTCACCGGTGTGTTGCACATGGGACACATGCTTAATAATACCATTCAGGATATTTTAGTTCGTCGTGCCCGTATGGAAGGCAAGAATGCCTGCTGGGTACCGGGAACTGACCATGCTTCTATTGCTACTGAAGCTAAAGTAGTAAACAAACTTGCTGCTCAAGGCATCAAGAAAACCGACCTGACTCGTGACGAATTCCTGAAACATGCCTGGGACTGGACAGACGAACACGGAGGTATCATCCTGAAACAGCTCCGCAAACTCGGTGCATCCTGCGACTGGGATCGTACTGCTTTCACTATGGACGAGAAACGCAGTGAAAGTGTACTGAAAGTTTTTGTAGACCTGTTCAATAAAGGATTGATCTACCGCGGTGTCCGTATGGTAAACTGGGACCCGAAAGCGTTGACAGCTCTTTCTGACGAGGAAGTGATCTACAAAGAAGAGCACGGAAAACTATATTACCTCCGCTATAAAGTAGAAGGTGATCCGGAAGGACGCTATGCCGTAGTGGCAACTACCCGCCCTGAAACAATCATGGGTGACACAGCGATGTGTATCAACCCGAACGACCCGAAAAACGAATGGCTGAAAGGCAAGAAAGTGATCGTTCCGCTGGTAAACCGCGCCATCCCTGTGATTGAAGATAATTATGTAGACATCGAATTTGGTACAGGTTGCCTGAAAGTGACTCCTGCTCATGACGTAAACGACTATATGCTGGGTGAAAAGTACAACCTGCCTAGCATTGATATCTTCAACGATAACGGTACATTGAGCGAAGTTGCCGGTATGTATATCGGCATGGATCGTTTCGACGTTCGTAAACAGATAGAGAAAGACCTCAAAGCTGCCGGACTGCTGGACAAGACAGAAGCTTATACAAATAAGGTAGGTTACTCGGAACGTACCAACGTAGTGATCGAACCGAAACTATCTATGCAATGGTTCCTCAAGATGCAGCATTTTGCAGACATGGCATTGCCTCCGGTAATGAACGATGAACTGAAGTTCTATCCTGCAAAATACAAGAATACCTACCGTCACTGGATGGAGAACATTAAAGACTGGTGTATCAGCCGTCAGTTGTGGTGGGGACATCGCATTCCTGCTTATTTCCTTCCGGAGGGCGGTTATGTGGTAGCTGCTACAGCAGAAGAAGCATTGGCAAAAGCGAAGGAGAAAACCGGCAATGCCGCCTTGACAATCGAAGATCTCCGTCAGGACGAAGATTGTCTGGATACCTGGTTCTCTTCCTGGTTGTGGCCTATCTCTTTGTTCGACGGAATCAACAATCCGGGTAACGAAGAAATCAACTATTACTATCCGACCAGCGACCTTGTGACAGGACCGGATATTATCTTCTTCTGGGTAGCCCGTATGATTATGGCAGGCTACGAGTACGAAGGACAGATGCCGTTTAAGAACGTTTACTTCACAGGGATCGTTCGTGATAAACTGGGACGTAAAATGTCCAAGTCACTCGGTAATTCTCCCGACCCGTTGGAGTTGATCGAGAAATACGGAGCCGATGGAGTACGTATGGGTATGATGCTTTCTGCTCCTGCCGGAAACGATATTCTTTTCGATGACGCACTTTGCGAACAGGGACGTAACTTCTGCAACAAGATATGGAATGCTTTCCGTCTGATTAAGGGCTGGACAAATGCCAAAGGTACTATTGAGATCCCTACCGATGCACATCTGGCAGTTCAGTGGTTTGACCAAAGACTGGATGCGGCAGCTGTTGAAGTGGCCGATCTCTTCTCCAAATATCGTTTGAGCGAAGCGTTGATGCTGGTTTACAAACTGTTCTGGGATGAATTCTCTTCTTGGCTGTTGGAAATCGTGAAACCTGCTTATGGACAGCCTGTTAATGGCTTTATTTATAGTATGGTTCTTAGCTCTTTCGAGCGTCTGCTTGAATTGCTGCATCCTTTTATGCCATTTATCACAGAAGAATTGTGGCAACAACTGCGTGAGCGTGAACCGGGTGAAAGTTTGATGGTTACTCAACTGTTTGAACCGGTCGGAGCAAATGAACAATTCCTGGCAGAGTTTGAAGTAGCTAAGGAAATCATCAGTAATGTCCGTAGCATCCGTTTGCAGAAGAACATTGCTCTGAAAGAAGAACTCGAATTGCAGGTTGTAGGCACTCATCCGGTAGAGAAATTGAATCCGGTGATAATCAAGATGTGTAACCTGTCTTCCGTAACAGTGGTAGAAAGCAAATCAGAAGGTGCTTCTTCTTTCATGATAGGAACGACCGAATTTGCCGTGCCATTGGGTAATATGATTGACGTGGAAGCCGAAATCGCTCGTATGGAAGCCGAATTGAAGCATAAAGAAGGATTCTTGCAGGGAGTGATGAAGAAACTTAGCAACGAGAAATTCGTCAATAATGCTCCGGCTGCCGTTCTTGAACTGGAACGTAAGAAGCAAGCCGATGCAGAGAGCATCATTAATTCTTTGAAAGAAAGTATTGCGGCTTTGAAGAAATCATAATCCTTTGATACTTAATTTTATATAATAAAGGGCATCTCAATTCGTTTTGGGATGCCTTTTTTTTGCACTAAAGAAATTAATACTATCTTTGCTTCCGCTATTTATAGAATACCACAAATGAAACAATCGTTACGGATCATTCCATTCCTCCTTGGATTATTCCTTTTTATTGAAGGATTCTTATCACCTGCGTCAGCCCGAACCGAAAATACAAATAAAGAAGTACTGGTTTTAAACTCGATTAATTTCAATCTGCCTTGGGCTAAAAACTTTTATTGGTGTCTTCATGATGCTCTTCAGAAACAAGGAATTTCTGTGAAGGCGGAATCGCTTTCCGTACCTGCTCTGGTGAATGAGATGGAGGCGAATGCCGTAGTCACCCATTTGCGTCAGAAGTATCCGGAGCCTCCCACTGCTATTGTGATGATTGGAGATCCGGGATGGATTGTTTGCCGTGAATTGTTTGATGATGTATGGGAAGATGTCCCGGTAGTTGTGACAAATGCCCGCGATCGTTTGCCTGCTTCTCTGGATATCCTGCTGTCTCATGCTCCACTCACAGAAAGTAACAGTGTTTCTGCGGAAGAATGGAGACGGGAATATAATATCACTTCCTTGAAGCAGCATTATTACGTCAAGGAGACCGTAGATTTAATTTATAAACTGATACCTGACATGGAACGTCTGGCTTTTATTTCAGACGATCGGTATATCAGTGAAGAAACCCGCCGAGATGTGAAAGAAGCCGTAGAGGAAAACTTTCCTGATTTGCGTCTGGAGCTTCTTTCCACTACTCAATTATCCACGGAAATGCTACTCGATACGTTGCGCAGCTATAAATCCAATACGGGGATTATCTATTATTCATGGTTTGAGTCGCATAACGAGAATGATAACAACTATCTCTTCGATCACATTCAGGAGATTATCACTAATTTTACTCCTTCGCCTCTGTTCCTGCTTTCTCATGAAGATTTATCGAACAATACTTTTGCGGGAGGGTACTATGTCTCGGCAGAATCTTTCAGCGATTCTCTGCTGGAGATTCTTGATCGGATATTGAAGGGTGAACAGGCCCGGAATATTCCCGGTGGAGTGGGAGGGAAAGGAAGTGCCTATCTTTGTTATCCGGTATTGAAAGCTCATAATATACTGTCATACCGTTACCCGGCCGATGCTGTTTATGTCAATGAGCCCAAGACTTTTTTTCAGCAGTATTCTGTTGAAATTATTGTCTGTTCCATCTTCCTGTTAATTCTGATTGTTGCTATCATATATTATATCAGCATTCTTCGGAAAGCATATAGTCGTCTGCATGAAGCAATGGAAAAAGCGGAACAGGCCAATCAATTGAAATCCGCATTCCTGGCTAATATGAGTCATGAGATACGTACGCCCTTGAATGCCATTGTAGGATTCTCCAATATGCTTCCTCATGTCGAAAACCGTGAAGAAATGTCCGAATATGCAGACCTCATTGAAACAAATACGGATTTGTTGCTCCAGTTGATTAATGATATTCTGGATTTGTCGAAGATTGAAGCCGGTACATTCGATTTCTATCCTGCCTTGATTGATGTGAATCGGACGCTTGAAGAAATCGAGCAGAGTATGCAGTTACGTCTGCGACACAATAATGTGACTTGCACATTTGTGGAGAGACTGCCCGAATGTACATTATATACGGATAAGAACCGTTTGATTCAGTTACTTGCCAATTTCATTGTTAATGCCATCAAATTTACAGAAGTGGGTACCATTCGTATGGGGTATCGTCTGCTAGACTCCGAAACGATTTATTTTTATGTGTCGGATACTGGCTGTGGAATGTCTTCTGAACAGTGTATCCATGTCTTCGAACGGTTTGTGAAGTACAATTCCTTTGTGCAAGGTACCGGACTGGGACTTTCTATCTGCCATACGATTGTAGACCGCCTGGGAGGGAAAATAGGAGTGGAGTCGAAAGAAAACAAAGGATCTACTTTCTGGTTTACCTTACCTTATCGGCAGAATTAATGCTTTATTTCTTTCCAATCTATCAGTAGATAAGTTGCTATGCTCTTATTGCAAACTTCCTTTCCCTTATTGGATAAGTTGTCTTTGACTAAGAAGAAACTATAAACGCAAGTTCTGATTGTATAAACGAAACTTGCAATTATATAATCAGAACTTCTGTTTTTATAAATGAAGCTTGCAATTATAGTTTTCTCTCGGTCAAAAAGAAGTTTGGCAGTAGGGGAATGTAAGTTTATCCCTAATACAACGGAAGTTATCTATTAGTACTTTAGTAAATAGAACGTAATAGATCAGAAAATAGATAGCGGGTTTATTTTAAGGAAATAGAATCGGTAGCAATAATGGCAGATAATCCTTTAAATCTACGCGTAGTTGCTTTAATGCCTGCTGAATGCGGTAATCTACAGTTTTGGGAGATACTCCCAGAATTTCCGCTATTTCTTTATAACTCATATCCCGGAACCGATGCATCACGAAAGCTTCCCGGTAACTTTCCGGCAATGTGGCAATGGCATCCTTGATGCGTTGTGTCAACTCTTCGACTTGATAAAGATCCGTATCTTGTAGCATCTCCTGCATTTCTTCATAAAATCGAGTGTCGGCACGTTGAGTGGCGTCAATATGTGCAAGCTTGTTCAGAGCTTTGCGGTATATCATTTTAAAAAGGTACGAACTAAGCGAGGTTTCGATAAACAAATTTTCTCTGTTCTCCCAAATCCATAAAAGAGAATCCTGCACAATTTCTTCCGCATCTTCCAGATCTACAAAACGATGACCATAAGCACACAGTGTCGGATAATACCTCCGAAACAGTGCGTCGAATGCCTTTTGGTCTCCCTGTTGTATGGCAGATAGTAAATAATTGTTTTCTAACAGGTGAATTTCTTTCATGTATTAGTTTGATATTTCACTGCAAATATAGCTTTTTTATAAGAAAACAAAGATTTTCTGAAAAAAAATGAGATTTGGTTTAGGAATCCCACAAGTCTCTCTTGTCTTATAGTAAAAGGCAATAAAATACGAATATGGATAAGACTGATAAAAATACAATAGAAGAATTGCTTCCCCGTTATTGTGAGGGACTGGCAACGGAAGAAGAGCGTCTGCAGGTTGAGACGTGGATGGATGAGTCGGAAGAAAACCGGCGGATGGCCAAACAGATACATGCTCTCTATCTTGCTACAGATACTGTTCACATCATGACGAAAGTCGACACAGAGAAAGCATTGACAAAGGTGAAAAGTAGAATGACAGGTAACAGACAAAGGAAAACGACATGGTGGGAATGGGCGCAACGTGCGGCAGCAGTGCTGTTCATTCCACTTCTCGTTACTCTGATGGTACAACATTGGGGAGGAAGCGAACAGGAATTGGCACAAATGATGGAAGTGAAAACAAATCCCGGAATGATGACTTCTCTGACATTGCCCGATGGCACATTGGTTTTCCTGAATTCCGAATCTACCTTGAGTTATCCCTCACGCTTCGATAGCGACACGAGAAATGTAACATTGCAGGGAGAGGCTTATTTTGAAGTAGCCAAGAACCCGGAAAAGAAGTTTATAGTTTCTACTTCCCACCAATCACAGATCGAAGTACTGGGAACTCATTTTAATGTAGAGGCTTATGAAAAAGAAGACCGGATTGCAGCAACATTGGTTGAAGGAAAGATAGGTTTTATTTATTCATCTGACAATGGTTCGAAAAAGGTGCTGATGGATCCCGGACAGAAGCTGGTCTATGATACAAGAGACAGTAAAGTGCAGCTTTATGCCACCTCCGGTGAGTCGGAAATAGCTTGGAAAGAGGGAAAGATTATATTTAGAAATACTTCTCTCGAAGAGGGATTGCGAATGTTGGAGAAGCGGTATAATGTGGAATTCATTATTAAAAACGACCGCTT
Source organism: Bacteroides sp. D2 (assembly GCF_025147085.1). Lineage (NCBI taxonomy): Bacteria > Pseudomonadati > Bacteroidota > Bacteroidia > Bacteroidales > Bacteroidaceae > Bacteroides > Bacteroides sp. D2. The sequence goes on from NZ_CP102261.1 coordinate 3,391,728, forward strand.
GAAAGGAGACTCGTTTACAGGTACGTTTACAAATCAACGCCTCGAGCGTATTCTGGAATATTTCCAGCTTTCTTCTCAAATCCGTTGGCGTTATCTTGATTCGCCGGATATAAAAGATGAAAAGAGTAAAATAGAAATATATTGATTGATTAACCTTAAAACAAAAATGCAATGAAAGACAGACCCCCTTAAACAAAAACATACGGGAGGATATTGGCGTATCTTCCCGTATGGAAATCGGTAAATCTTTTTGATGCTTGTTTGGCGACAAGCTTAGATAAACTTTTTATTAACTTTAAGTCATTACAAAATTATGCAAAATTATTTTAGCATCCAATTTTTATGGGTGGTAAAGTCACTTTGGCTAACCTCAAAAAAAATCCCATTATCTATGAGACTATTGGTTTTGTTCTTAGTATGTTCTATTGGGCTGACCTATGCAGCCGATAGTTACGCTCAAAAGGCTTTAATCAGTATTGATGTACGTAATCAGCGGGTGGAGGACATTCTAAAAGAAATTGAAGAGCAGTCTGATTTTGATTTCTTCTTCAATAATAAGCATGTCGATTTGAATCGTCGCGTATCAGTTTCTGCTGATAAAAGCAACATTTTTAGTGTGTTGAAAGAAATCTTTTCCGGTACTAATGTAAAATATTCGGTACTAGACAAGAAGATTATATTATCCATTGAGGCACAGTCTCCTGAACAAGAAAAGAAAATAACCGTATCCGGTACTATATCAGATGCACAAGGGGAGCCGATTATCGGAGCCAGTGTATTAGAAAAAGGAGTACAGGGTAACGGTACGATAACAGATATTGACGGGAACTTCAAAATCTCCGTCTCTTCATCGAAGGCACAGCTCGATATCTCCTATATCGGCTATCAGTCTCAAACGGTTGCCGTGCAACCCGGAAAAAATATGAAAATCATTTTGCAGGAAGATTCCAAACAACTCGATGAAGTGGTAGTGGTGGGTTATGGTACACAGAGCAAGAAGACATTGACAGGTGCCGTTTCTATGGTAAACATGGGAGATGTGGAGATGAATACCGTACCGAATGTATCTCGTGCGTTGGCGGGTAAGGCAGCGGGGTTCCGTGTGAACCAGGTTTCTGCACAGCCGGGTGGTGAGGCGAAGTTTCGTATTCGTGGAGAAGCGTCTACCGGTGCTGGTAATGAACCTTTATTTGTAATCGACGGCTTCCCGGTATCTTCTACTTCCAATTTAAGTTCTGGTAATGGTTTCTATGAATCGGGTAATATTGATAATGTACTGGAATCATTGAATCCGGATGATATTGAATCCATTTCTGTGTTGAAAGATGCTGCTTCCACAGCTATTTATGGTGCGCGTGCCGGACATGGAGTTGTTTTGATTACCACCAAACGTGGTAAAAGTCAAAAGCCCAGAGTGACTTATTCCGGTATGGGGTCGGTGCAGGTAGCTCGTTCCAACTACAAGATGCTTGATACTCGTATGTATATGGATATGTATAATAAACAGATGCATGAAGAGTGGTTAAAGTTGAACGGAATGGGTATTTATGAAGGATATGTTGAGAAGCAGGACACTCCGCCTACTCAATATAAACCCACTTTCAATAATGATGAAATATTGACTGCTAGCGGTACCGATTGGTTGGATGCGGTGATGCGCAATGGATATACGCAACAGCACAATCTTTCTGTGAATGGTGGTACGGAGAAAACTCGTTATCTGGCTTCTGTCAACTATATGAACCAGGAAGGAATTGTCAAGAATAATGGTGTCAGTCGTTTTTCTGCCCGTTTGAATCTGGATCAAGAATTGAGTGAATATGTTTCTTTCGGACTGACTGCTACTTACTCGCAGAATAAGTATGACAATGTTCCTCTGGGAGACAATGCCAATGAATATTCCGGCGTATTGACCGGTGCTATCCAATCCAATCCTACAATTCCTATCTATGACTCTGAAGGAAATTATTTCATTGATCCGAAACGTCCCTTCGTTGCGAATCCGGTGTCTTTGTTGGATATTAAGGATAATACGGTAAAAGACCGGATCATAGGATCTGCATTCGTATCCGTGAAACCGTTGAAAGACTTGGAAGTGAAGTTGCAGTTAGGTGTCGACCGTAGTTTCCAGAAACGTTCCAGCTATTTGCCTAAGACAACTTTGCAGGGAAAGACCAAAAACGGAAGAGCGGATATTTCGCAGGAAACAAGTACTGCCTATCTGATGGAGCTGACAGCTCAATACTCCAAGAACTTTGGCGATCATAACGTGAAAGCTATTGGTGGTTATTCTTTCCAAAAATTTAAAAATGATGGATTGAGTGCCGGAAATGAAGATTTTCTTGTAGATGGCTTTGGATATAGTAGTTTGGGTTCAGGAAATTACAAGAAACCATCTGTAGGTTCATGGGCTTCTATTAACAGTATTGCTTCTTTGTTTGCCCGTGCCAATTACTCGTATAAAGGCAGATATTTACTGGAAGCTACAGTTCGTGCTGATGCTGCTTCCAATTTCGCCCCGGAAAATCGTTGGGGTTATTTCCCGTCCGTATCAGCCGGTTGGATGATAAGTGAAGAAAATTTCATGAAAGGGGCTTCAAACTGGTTGTCTATGTTGAAGTTAAGAACTTCTTATGGACAGACGGGTAACTCTAATGTCGGTTATCGCATTTACGACTATTATGAAGTGGGAAGAAGTGCCATTATCGGAGGTGCAGAATCAACAGGAGTATATGCTTCGGATTTGGGCAACAGGAGCCTGACTTGGGAAACGACTACGGAATTTAATGTAGGTGTGGATCTAGGTATACTCAACAACCGGTTTAAGTTGACAGCCGAATATTTCAAACGTAAGATTACAGACTTGTTGGTGACAAATAAACCATTGCCTTTTTATAATGAAATAAATAAAATAGCGGGTAATATAGGATCAACACAAAGTCAGGGTGTGGAAATCACTGTGAATACGGTGAATATCGTTACTAAAGATTTTGAATGGGATACGACATTAACCTTGTCACATTACAATGACCGTTGGCTGACACGTGACCCGAACTGGAAACCCAAACCTTATGAAAAAGAAAATGATCCGATTCGTGCATGGTGGGAATATGAAGCGCTTGGCATCCTGCAACCGGGAGAAAAAGTTCCAGACGCTCAAAAAGACTTGGTTCCGGGTATGATGAAGTTGAAAGACCGCGATGGAAACGGAGTATTGGGAGATGAGGATAAAGTATATATGGGTAATGGTGATCCTAAAATTATCTACGGTCTGAACAACTCGTTCAGATATAAGAACTTCGACTTGAATATCTATTTCTATGGAGAAGCCGGCAGAAAGAGAGGAGCCAGTTATTATGAGGGCTGGACACGTATGGACAATGGTATCAATGTTTCTACTTATGCCCTGAAAGCTTTTAATAGCAATAACCTGACAGCCACAGATCCGACATTTGTCAGAGGTGGAAGCGGATGGGGGGATTACTATGTGAAATCTATCTATTACGTTCGTTGTGGAAGCATTACATTAGGATATAAAGTGCCTATCAGCCAGAAGATTGCCAAGAATCTCCGTGTATATGTAGACGTGAATAATCCATTTGTGATTACTAACTGGACAGGTCTGGACCCGGAAACGGACAATGGAACCTATGCATATCCGAATGTAACCTCATATAATTTTGGTGTATCAATATCTTTCTAATAAGTGATGAATATGAAAAAGACAATTTATACTGCAATAGCAACTCTCTTGTTCCTCATTTCGTCTTGTACGCTGGAGCAGGAAGTATATAATAAAATTAATCCGGGAATGTTTCCCCAAAATGCTGAAGATGTAAATGCTTTGGTCAATTCGAGTGCTTATTATGTGTTTTCTCCGTGGGGAATTTTTGAAGTAGCGGCAGGCTATGTGACGACTTCGGAAATGGTAACCGATTATGTGGAAAACACTTGGGGATGGACTACCGTATACAATTCGTATGAAGCTAATGACTGGCATATCGACGGTGACTATCGTCGTGTGTATGACTATTCCCAGTATTTGGCTTCCATGACTTTGACAATGGATCGCATCAAGGACGTGAATATGGATGAAACCTTGAAAGCTCGCTATATGGCGGAATTGAAATGCGGACGTGGTTTCCTGGCTTTTCTGATGTATGATATGTATGGTCCGATACCTATCGCCGATCTGGAGACTTTGCAAAAACCGGAAGCAGAGATTGTTATTCCACGTTTGTCGGAAGAAGCTATGCGTGAATACATTGTTTCCAACTTGAAAGATGCAGCTAATGTGTTGCCCTATAAGTATGAAGATACAAATTACGGACGCTTCACCAAAGGATTGGCCAATACATTATTGCTGAAATTCTACATGATGACCAAGCAATGGGATGAGGCGGAGAAAATAGGACGTGAATTGACAAAACCGGAATACGGTTATAAATTGGTAGACGATTATAACTCTCTGTTCTCTTTATCTGGTGAAAAGAATTCGGAAGTCATATTCTCATGTGTGGCCGAGGCCGGTGTGATGGAACAGAAATGGTTCGCTCACGTACTGACTTCTGACTATCCGCTTCCTGCCGGAATGTCGGTGACTACCTGGGGAGGATTTAAAATATCCTGGCCTGCATACGAATCTTATGATCCTAAAGACAAGAGACGTGAAAGAATTATTGGTGAATATACAGGTACAGAGGGCGTACACCATAGCCGGGCGCTTGACCGTGACGGTGGTACGACAGGTATACTCTTCTACGGTGCAATTCCGGTGAAATATAAAATTGAGGGGGTAGTAGGTGAGAAGTGCGAAATAGATATGCCCATCTATCGTTATGCGGATGTATTGACTTTACTTTCGGAAGCTATCGTTCGCAATGGAAACAGTATCACTCAAGAGGCGATTGGCCTGTTGAATCAGGTGCGGGTTACTCATGGTGGACTAAAAGCTTATCAATTGAGTGATTTTTCATCTGTAGAAGATTTTCTGGATAAATTGTTGGAAGAACGTGGACATGAATTTTATTTTGAAGGAGTGCGTCGTCAGGATTTGATCCGCCACGGAAAATTTATTGAAGCAGCACTTGCCAAAGCAAGATTTGCTGGACAGCCGACAGGTAAAATAGAAACGAAAGTGGATGGACAATATAAATATGAGAAATTCCCGTTGCCTACTCATCTGATTACTGAAGGACAAGGCATTATAATTCAAAATCCCGGTTACTAAAAAATAGATAGCATTATGAAACATTTATTATATAGTCTATTAGGAATCTTGTTGCTTGCCGGATGTAAGGAAGACAAGTACAATGTAATCATTCCGATGTCGGATATTTACTTGAGCGCGCCTCAAGATGGAGCGATCATTGATTTGAATGATTTATCGATTGAGAAATATAGTTTCTCTTGGGAGAAACCTCTGGAAAATGGAGCAAAGCTACTTATTTGTACTGACAGGAAATTCAAAGAACCGGTGATAATTGATGCAGGAAAATCGACTTCTGTTGCGATATCTGCACTGACTGCCGATCAGAGTTTTTCTCAATTGGGAATTAAAGCGGGGCAGGAAGCGGTACTGTATTGGACAGTCAAAGAAACCGGTAATATAACCGCAGCAGCTTCGGAAGCACGCACCATTCGGGTGAAACGTATGACTAGCAAATTAGTGCAGCCGGAAGATTTGACTAAGATTTCTTTGGCTGAAAATGCCCCGGAGACTGCTGTGCAGTTTGAATGGGATACCCAGGAATGGCCTGAATCTACCTCGTACTCGCTTTGTTTCTCACTGGATCCTGAAATGAAACAGACGGTTGCCGAACATAGTGTGGGAGTTGTGAATGGTAAATCATCATTGACTCATGAAGAACTTCAGGCACTGCTCGATAAACTTTCTATCAAACGTTGGACTTCCAATTCTGTGTATTGGAATGTGAAGACTGATGATGGGCAATGGGTGTCACGTTCTTCCGGAGTACTGAATATGACAGAAATGATGCGCTTCATAGATGTTCGTGGAGATGAAAAGATTACTTATCGTGTTGTTCGTATATTTTATAGTGACAAAACATCATTGGTTTGGTTGGCAGATAACCTGCGCGCAACTAAATATGCTGATGGTACAGATATTGAAGCGAATAATTTCAAAAAGACACCTGCATCGCTCGGAGAAGGTAGAGTGAAAGCCTATGGAGTGCATTATCATTACGATATTCGTGATAAGATAGCACCTAAGGGATGGCGTTTGCCGACCATACAGGAATATAAGAATTTGTTTGCAGAAGCCGGAACTGCCGAAGGTCAATGGAATGTATTGAAAGATCCTGAATATTATGAATCAGTAAAAGGACAGGCGCATTTGAACGACTGGAAATTCAATTTGTGTGCTTCCGGTCAATGGAGCGGTGATGCAATCACTAATCATACCGGACCGTACTGTTATCTGTTGGTCACTGATGATATGTCTCATCAATGTATTCTTCATGATGGAGGGGCAACATTGTGGAGTCCTTGGACAACCGGTGCTCCTGCACGTTTTATCTACAATGAAAATTAATCGGGTGAAAATTAAAAGTATATCAATCATGTTAATCAATATAAAGAAAACTATGACCATATTATCTACCTTATTATTAGGTATTATGTGTAGCTTTTGTTCTGATACAATAGATGTATATGCGGGACAATATGGAGAAGAAGACGGAACGAGTGAACCGGAAACTCCGGAGGTAACAGGAAATATTGTACCGATCGAGTCGCTAAGGAATCCCGATAGGGGATTCCACTTGGAATGTAATTTGCTTGCCGACCAAATGAAAAGTCCATATAATGATTATGAGGTTTATGGCAATGATTTGTATACGAAGAAAGTAGAGCAATTTGATGCAAAGGACGACAACCTGACTCTTGTACAGCAATATATCTACTTAACTAACTGGGTGAGTAAAGACCTGGATGCTGAAGCTCTGTCGAATATCCGCAAGATATTCGAGTTGATGAAAGCGCAGGGGTATAAAGCCATTCTTCGTTTTGCATACAATCACGCCGGGCTGAATACTTCCGGTGGCGAATCCAAACAATGGATTCTCCGGCACATCGAGCAACTTACTCCTCTGTTGAATGAATACATTGGACAAATTGCTACCATGCAGGTTGGTTTTATCGGTGCTTGGGGAGAGTGGCATACTTCTCCGTTGATGAATGACCAGAGTGCGAAGAATGCAATCGTCAGTGCTTTATTGAGAGCCTTGCCTGCACCTTATTGTGTAGAAATGCGTTATCCGAATCATAAGAAAGCGTTGACACTGGAACAGGAAGGATCTCGTGGACGCATCGGATATGCGAATGATTATTTTACAGCCGGCGAACATCCGCTTGCACCGGGCAATGACTTTGTTCCTAATACGGATGATTACAAGCAGATAACGGAAGAGGTGAAAGTGAACAATTTCTATATGAGTGGTGAGATCCCTTATAATGAGGATACAGAATGGGGATTGGCAGAGTTGATTAGTCCGATAAAATCACTGCGTATTTTGCGCGAACACCGTTACTCGGCATTTGATGTGACGCAAAACTATGATTTGAATATCATGAGTTGGAAACGGGTAAAGGTAAATCCCGCTTTATTAAATGATAATCACATTCTGTTTGATGAGAGTTACTTCAAAGATGAGGAGGGCAATGAAGTTGTCCGTTCATTCTATGATTTTGTACGCGACCATCTGGGCTATCGTCTGAATCTTCAAAGTGAATCGAAAGTAGAAGCAAAAGGTGGAAATTTGGAATACGATCTGACGATTACAAATACCGGTTTTGCTACGGTGATTAATCCGAAAGAGGTATATCTCGTATTGGTTTCCGAAAGCGGCCAGGTAGTGAAAGAATTCAAACTGGATGTGGATCCTAAAACCTGGATTCCGGCTACCGAACAGGAACCGAATCAGGCTGCGAAATACACTATCAAAGGAAGTGTGGCAGCCGGTGTGAGCGGAACCTATAAAGTGGGAATCTGGATGCCCGAAAAAGTAGCCGATTGGAAATACAATTCGGTATATGCCATTAAGTTTGCTAAAACAGAGAATGTGACTCATTGGTATGATGATGCAGACAAATATGCCGTGAACCTGTTCGGAACAGTTACATTCTAAAAATAAATTGATGAATACTTCCGACCGTATAGAACAGATCTCATGTTGCGGTCGGAGTATTTGAAACTCACATCTTATTTGAATGAAGATGAACAAAAATCATAAAACCGTACTTGTTATACTTAACATCATAGTATCATTTCTAATTTCTTCCTGTTCCTCCCCCAAGGAACAGGTTAGAATAGGAAATGGTACTTTTACTATCGAGGGAAAGGATATCCAGTTGATTTGTGGAGAAATGCACTATCCCCGCATTCCGCACGAGTATTGGCGTGACCGCCTGAAGAGAGCGCGTGCGATGGGACTGAATACGGTGTCTGCCTACGTCTTCTGGAACTTCCATGAACGTCAGCCGGGAGAGTTTGACTTTAGTGGACAGGCTGATATTGCGGAATTTATCCGTACGGCACAGGAAGAGGGACTGTATGTGATTCTTCGTCCCGGTCCGTATGTCTGTGCAGAATGGGATTTCGGAGGTTACCCGTCGTGGCTGCTGAAAGAAAAGGATATGACTTATCGCAGTAAAGATCCGCGTTTCCTGTCCTATTGTGAACGATATATCAAAGAACTTGGCAAACAACTGTCTCCTTTGACCATCAATAATGGAGGTAATATTATTATGGTGCAGGTGGAGAATGAATATGGATCGTATGCAGCGGATAAAGAGTATCTTGCTGCTATCCGCGATATGATTAAAGAAGCAGGATTCAATGTTCCGCTATTTACCTGCGACGGTGGTGGACAGGTGGAAGCCGGACATGTTGAGGGCGCACTGCCTACATTGAACGGAGTGTTTGGTGAAGATATATTCAAAGTGGTAGATAAGTACCAAAAGGGCGGTCCCTATTTTGTTGCGGAGTTTTATCCGGCCTGGTTTGATGAGTGGGGCAGACGACATTCCTCTGTTGCTTATGAACGTCCCGCCGAACAGCTGGACTGGATGTTGAGTCATGGTGTTTCTGTCAGCATGTATATGTTCCACGGTGGTACAAACTTTGAGTATACCAATGGAGCCAATACCGGAGGCGGTTATCAGCCCCAGCCCACAAGCTATGATTATGACGCTCCCTTGGGTGAATGGGGAAATTGTTATCCCAAATATCATGCATTCAGGGAAGTGATTCAGAAATACCTGCCTGTGGGAACAGTACTGCCGGAAGTTCCGGCAGATAATCCGACTACCACTTTTGCAACAGTCGAATTAAAGGAAAGTGCTCCATTAAGGACTGCATTTCATCCGACTACCCAGTCTGAAAATGTGCTGTCGATGGAAGATTTAGGAGTTGATTTCGGATATATTCATTATCAGACCACACTTCAAAAAGCGGGAAAACAGAAACTTGTCATACAGGATTTGCGTGACTATGCTGTGATCCTCATAGATGGTAAGCAAGTAGCCAGCCTGGATCGTCGTTACAATCAGAACAGTGTGACCTTGAATGTGTCGAAGACACCTGCCACACTGGAGATTCTGGTAGAAAATACCGGACGCGTCAACTATGGTCCCGATATACTGTTTAACCGGAAAGGTATCACCAGCCAAGTTTTGTGGGGAAATGAAAAGCTGACCGGATGGTCTATTACTCCATTGCCTCTGTATAAAGAAAAAGTTTCGGAAATGGAGTTTGGCGAAACCATCAAAGGCGTTCCTGCTTTCCATAAAGGAACGTTTACAGTAGAGAAGAAAGGTGACTGCTTTGTGGATATGAGTCAATGGGGCAAAGGTGCTGTCTGGGTAAATGGCAAATCTCTGGGACGTTTCTGGAATATCGGTCCTCAACAAACACTCTATCTGCCCGCTCCATGGCTGAAAGAGGGAGAAAATGAAATTGTAGTGTTTGAAATGGAAGATACGGGTAAGCGTGTTTTGCAAGGATTGAATCAACCCATTCTGGATAGTTTGGGTATTGATAAGAATTATCAGAAAGGCCAGCGTCGTGCAGTGGTAGGCACTCCGATTCTGGAAGATGGTGATCTTGCATTAAAAACTACTTTGCAGGAGACTAATGAGTGGCAGTCATTCGATTTACCGGTTGCGACTACTCTTCGCCACTTCTGTATAGAGACTCTGGCTTCCTACACAGAGGATAATCAGGCCTGCATTTCGGAAGTGGAACTGATAGATGATAAGGGACAGCCGATTGACAAAACTAAATGGGAAGTCGTTTATGTAAGCAGCGAACAAGCTGATAAGAACTTGGGAATAGCAGAAAACCTGTTTGATGGAGATATCTCTTCTTTCTGGCATACGAATGCGGCCGTGGAGTCTAACCATCCTCACCGGGTTATTATAGACATGAAAGAAATTTATAAGGTTTCGGCTTTTCGCGTGAAAGTTCGTAAAGGTTCATTCTTATCAGGAAAGGTGAAAGATATAAATATATATGGTCGTCCACAATTCTTCTTATTTCATTGAATAAAACGTAGTAAATAGATAAAATACGACTCTTAATTATTATATTTGACAAACTGTAAATAAAACTATGTATACACGTCTTTTATTCATTCTATTATTGGGGGCTACATGGATGTGTAGCTGCCAAACCGAACAGTCTCCTGTCAATACATTGGCAGATCGTGTGACGGAGGGTACTTCGAAAGATCGAATTCTTTTTCGGATGATTGCTGATGAAAACAATCCGTTAAAAGATTATTTTGAAATATCTTCTGAAGACGGTAAAGTGCTGATAACCGGAAACTCTGATTTGTCTCTGGCTACGGGGTTGAACTGGTATCTGAAATATGTAGCCGGTATTCATCTTTCCTGGAATAATCTTTCGCAGAAGTTACCGGAAATACTACCGCTTCCACAAGAAAAGATACGTAAGGAGACATCCATGCAGAACAGATATTATCTGAACTATTGCACTTATTCTTATTCCATGGCTTTCTGGGATTGGGAGCGTTGGGAAAAAGAAATAGACTGGATGGCAATGCATGGCATCAATATGCCTTTGAGCATCACCGGAATGGAGGTGGTCTGGTACAATTTGCTGAAACGTTTGGGATACACAACAGAAGAAGTCAATGAATTTATTTCCGGCCCGGCCTTTATGGCTTGGTGGCAAATGAATAATCTCGAGGGTTGGGGTGGACCGAATCCCGATAGCTGGTATCAGCAACAAGAAGCGCTTCAGAAGAAGATCGTAGCCCGTATGCGGGAGTTGGGTATTGAACCAGTATTCCCCGGATATGCTGGAATGGTTCCCCGTAACATTGGTGAAAAGCTAGGTTATCAGATTGCTGATCCCGGTAAATGGTGTGGCTTCCCCCGTCCGGCTTTCCTTTCTACGGAAGATGAACACTTCGATTCTTTTGCCGCTATGTATTATGAGGAATTGGAGAAACTCTATGGAAAAGCCAACTATTACAGCATGGATCCATTTCATGAGGGAGGTAACACGGAAGGAGTCGACTTGGCGAAAACCGGTGCTTCCATTATGGCAGCTATGAAGAAAGCCAATCCGAAGGCTGTTTGGATCATTCAGGCCTGGCAGGCGAATCCTCGGGAAGAAATGATTGCTTCTCTTAATCAGGGAGATTTGCTCGTTTTAGATTTATATAGTGAGAAACGTCCCCAATGGGGAGATCCGGATTCCATGTGGTATCGGGAAAAGGGCTTTGGCAAACACGACTGGCTTTATTGTATGTTGCTGAATTTTGGAGGTAATGTTGGTTTGCACGGCCGGATGAATCAGCTGGTGAACGGGTATTATGATGCTTGTGCACACACTAATGGGAAAATGTTGCATGGAGTAGGAGCAACCCCGGAGGGCATAGAGAATAATCCGGTGATGTTCGAACTCCTTTACGAACTTCCTTGGCGTGAAGAACGCTTTTCTTCCGATGAATGGTTGCAGACTTACTTGAAAGCTCGTTATGGCAGAGAAGTTTCACCGGAAATAATGGAGGCTTGGCGTGCATTGGAACACACCGTTTACAATGCTCCGAAAGATTATCAGGGTGAAGGAACCATTGAGTCTTTGTTATGTGCCCGTCCGGGTTTCCATCTGGACAGAACTTCTACTTGGGGATATTCCAAACTATTTTATGCTCCCGATTCTACTGCAAAGGCAGCCCGGCTATTTACTTCCGTTGCCGACCAGTATAAAGGAAACAACAATTTTGAGTATGACTTGGTAGACATCGTACGTCAGAGTAATGCCGATAAAGGAAATGTGTTACTTGAAGAAATATCACAGAGCTATGACCGAAAGGACAAAGAGGATTTCCGCAAACAAACACAGCAATTCCTGGACTTGATATTGGCGCAAGATCGTTTGTTATCTACCCGGAAAGAATTTTCCGTTTCCTCTTGGTTGAATGCAGCTCGTTCTCTGGGAACTACAGAAGAAGAAAAGCGATTGTACGAATGGAATGCTTCCGCATTAATCACAGTCTGGGGAGATAGCATTGCTGCCAATCAAGGCGGACTACATGATTATTCGCATCGGGAATGGAGTGGACTTTTGAAAGACTTGTATTATCAGCGTTGGAAAGCCTTCTTTGAGCAGAAACAGGCGGAGCTGGATGGGAAGCCTGCAGGACAGGAAATAAACTTCTATGGGATGGAGAAAGCCTGGGCAGAGAAGAGTAAGGCACAGACATTGAAGAACTAAATAAAAGCAAGTGATATATAAGTAATATGCACGTAATATATAGGCGGGTATGAAATATTATCCGGCTATATTTGTCTTAGAACCCTTTCATAAAGAATTTCTAATTTCATTGCTAATAGGAAAATTCTTATATTTGCTGCAACTAATACTTAAACACAATAAGTTGCAAATGGAATTTACAGAAGAGCAAATACTGTTGAGAGCTTTGTCACGAGGAGATGAGAAAGCTTTTGAGGTTTTGTTTATGCGTTATTTCCCGAGGGTGAAACGTTTTATATCCGGTTTACTTCAGGATGATATAACGGCAGAGGACTTTGCACAAGATATTCTCCTCAAACTATGGCAGAAGCGTGAGGAGATGGCAAAAATCGAAAATCTGAATGCCTACCTTTATCGGACTTCCCGGAATGCTGTGTACCAGCATTTACGACATATACTTTTGGTGAATGAATATGGAGAAAAGCAACAGGAGAATCTTTCCCGTCAGCAGAATGAGGGTGCGGGAAACATCGAAGAAAATATGTTTGCCGAAGAATTACTGTTGTTGATACAGCATACGGTAGAGCAAATGCCCGCCCAACGAAAAAGAATTTATGAGATGAGCCGTAAAGAAGGTAAAAACAATGATGAGATAGCGCAACTGCTTGCAATAAACAAACGGACTGTAGAAAACCATCTCACACAAGCATTGGCTGATATCCGCAAGATGCTGAAGCACTTTTATCTTTTCTAAATAAAACCACTTCCTATTGACAAAAACTCTTCTTTTATTCTCCTTTCTCAAAAAAAGTAGAAAAAATAGCTTTTAGACTGTGTGTGTATTCTATCTCGTGCATCTTATTAATAAACGGATAAAATCATGAAGAAGAAAAGCATATCAGAACTAATACATTTTTTTGTTCGCCATCCCCTGCAAAACTCCTTGCAGATGAAGTTTTGGCGTTGGCTGGTTTCTCCTGCTGATGCAGAAGATAAAGAAGAAGCTATACAGGAAGAGTGGATGAATATCATCGCTGAACCTGATGAGGCCACCCGGCGTTCATGGTATGAGGTCCGGCGTAAAGCGGGACTTGCAAATCCGATAATAAAACCACATTGGGAAATCAAACCACTTCTTCGCATTGCTTCTATGATATTAATCCCCTTATTTTCAGTGCTATTATCGTGGCATTATATAAATGATTATACTGATTCTTGCAAATTGGTAGAATATATTGTTCCCATGGGTGAACGGGGAGAATTGACTTTGCCGGATGGGACAAAGGTACAGATCAATTCGGAGAGCAGTATCATTTATCCGAAAAGCTTTCGAGGCGATACACGCACTGTTTATCTTTCCGGAGAGGCGAATTTTGATGTCCATAAGGATAAGAAACATCCGTTTATTGTCAAGACATCTTTGTTATCAGTTCGTGCTTTAGGTACGAAGTTTAATATACAGGCATATTCGGAAGACAGGAAAACGACTACAACTCTTGAAAATGGAAAAGTGCAAATCAATAACCTGCTGGCACCAGACAGCTGTTTTATTCTTACTCCCGGTGAACAACTTGAATACAATCACCTGACTAAGAATTATGAAAAACGAAAAATAGATGTGATGATGGCTTCCGGTTGGACACGTGGTGAATTGAATTTTGTCGATTGCCATCTGGAGGATATTCTGAACACATTGGGACGACATTATAATGTAGAAATAAAGGCAGAACCGCATTTATACACAAATGATTTATATACCATTAAGCTTAGAAAGGGCGAACCTCTTCAAGCAGCAATTCATATTGTAACAATGACCGTCGGAGGTATGGAAAGCAAGGTCACAGACAATAAGGTTGTGATACTGACAGCTGCTTCACCGGCGAATAAGAGTAAGAAAGGAGGTACCCATCCATAAAAAGGTTGGACAAAACTGATCCTTTTGTCCAACCCGAAATAAATACCGTTATCATTTAAAATTTTAGGAAATAGTGAACCTTAAATGTAGTATTCATTTAATATACAAAAGTATGAATTTTAATTCTTATTTTACTATAAAACATACCAGTAATTTGCGTATTTTATTGTTAACCTTATTCTTTATAGTCCCTTTGGGTACTATCTATGGGCAGAATCAGTTGATTACTATTGCCGGAAAAAACATAACTTTGTTGAAAGCTTTTGATGCTATTGAAAGTCAGACTCAATTAAGCATTACTTATAGTCGGACTAAAATAGATGTGAATCGGACATTGAGTGTTGATTTTAAGAAACAAAAACTTTCTATTGTTTTGGATAAGTTGCTCGCGGGAACGGGGTTTACTTACAAGATAGAAAAAGGGTATATCGTTCTGGTTCCCGTACCGGTAAAACAAGAGCAAACGGAAGCAACTTCGAAAAAGATACAAGGAGTGATTGTAGATACGAATGGAGATCCGGTGATTGGTGCCAGTATTCAGGAGAAAGGAGTGGCCGGGAAAGGTACAGTGTCTGATTTGGATGGAAAATTTAACCTGTCAGTTGCGTCAAATGCTGTATTACTGATTTCATATATCGGTTTTCAGTCTCTTGAAGTAAAGGTGGGAAATCGGACAAGCTTGTCTTTGGTATTAAAAGAAGATCATCAGTTGCTGGATGAAGTAGTCGTTATCGGTTATGGAACAATGGAGAAACGTGCTGTGACCAGCTCCATTACTTCCATATCTTCAAAAGATTTAGTGACTGGATTGGGAGGCTCTACCATTGCGACTGCTCTGAAAGGAAAAATCTCCGGTATGAATGTTTCCGAGACCTCCAGTCCGAATGCCTCTGCTAGTTTCCAGCTTCGTGGGGTAGCTTCCATCAATGCTTCTTCTTCCCCTTTGATTGTGATAGACGGAATTCCTGGTGGTGATTTGCGTTCTATCAGTCAGGAAGATATTCAATCCATTGATGTTTTGAAGGATGCCTCTGCAGGTGCTATTTACGGAACAAGGGCAGCTGGTGGTGTCATTCTCGTGACTACCAAGAAAGCGAAAGAAGGTCCTATCACATTATCATATACAGGCGAGCTGTCCACCGAACAAGTTTCCAGAAGACCACAGGTCCTGGATCGCGATGCTTTCGTGAGGTTCGGTGTAGGAACAGATTTGGGAGCGTCTACCGATTGGTACGGTGAACTTTTAAATGAGGGAGCACTTTCCCAGCGCCATGTTGTCACCCTTTCGGGAGGGGGACATACAGCCAGAATATATGCCACTATTATGGCACAGGATCAGAAAGGTATTGCGATAGGCGATAATCGTAAAGACTATTCGGGGCGTATCAATGCAAACTTTAATCTTCTCAATGACTTGCTGGAAATAGGCTTACATACAGAATATCGTGAAGCACATCGGGATCAGCGGAGCAGTAGTTCCTGTTTCGACATGGCATTGAAGATGAATCCAACGGAACATGTTTATGATAGTACTAGTGAAACAGGCTACAATGTATTGGTTGGTGGTAGTGAATATTACAATCCATTAGCGGAAGTTATGCTCAAGCAGACGGATAATGTTGATAAATGGCTCAAGGCGGATGCTACGGTAAAGCTCAATCTGCCTGCCGGATTTTCGGCACAAGCCACTCTCGGATGGGAAGATCGCCAGTATCAGCAGACGCATTATGTATCCGCATTACACAGAACATCTTTGAATGGAAGTTATAAAGGAAAGGGATTTCACGGATATAGTAAAACAGTAAATGTTTCTTTTGAACCTACCATTAATTTCATGCGTGTTTTTGCAGATGACCATACGGTTAGTGCGGTGGCCGGATATAGCTATTGGGAAAACTATTCTGAAAACTTTGATATGTCTAACTTCGATTTCCCTGTGGATGGAGTAGGAGCTTGGGATATGGGAACAGGCAGCTGGCTTTCTGATGGAAAAGCAGCTATGTCTTCTCACAAATATCCTCGTGAACGTCTTATCTCCTTCTTTGGTCGGGCGAATTATAGCTATAAAGATCGTTATATGGTTACTGGAAGTGTCCGTCATGAGGGATCTTCCAAATTTGGAAAGAATCATCGCTGGGGAACATTCTGGGCTGTATCAGGTGGATGGCGTATATCCAATGAAGCCTTTCTGCGTGATGTCAGTTTTCTTGATGACCTCAAAGTACGTGTCGGTTATGGTGTGACGGGAAATAACAATTTCTCTGCAGGAGCATCCACAGCCATGTACTCCTCCAATTCAATGTGGCCTTATAACGGTACATGGATCACTTCTTATGGACCGGCTCGTAATGTCAATAATGACTTGCATTGGGAAAAGAAAGCAGAGCTTAACATCGGTTTGGATTATGCGTTTCTGAATAACCGGCTTTTTGGAAAGTTCGATATATATAAAAGAAGAGTTTCCGGAATGTTATACAATATCAGTGTACCCAATCCTCCCGCCGTTTACGAGAAAACGACCATGAATTATGGTAATCTTGAGAATACCGGATGGGAGTTTGAGATTGGCGGAGTGCCTGTTAAAACGAAAGACTTTAACTGGACAACTACCATGCGTCTATCCCATTCTTCTTCCAAAATTACCTCTTTGTGGGGGAATAATACTTACCAGGATCGTGTAGGATTCCCGTCACCGGGAACGAACGGATCAGCCGGAAGAATTGAAGCAGGAACAAAGATCGGAAGCTATTATATCTGGAAATATGCCGGTATCACGGATAATGGAAGATGGCTTCTGTATGATAAGAACGACAATGTGATTCTTAGCGATAAGAAGACCTATGATGACAAGCGGTACATCGGTAATGCTATTCCTGCATTGATGGTATCATGGGATCATACCTTCACTTACAAGAACCTCTCTTTAGGTATCAACCTGCGTAGCTGGATCGATTTCGACGTGTTTAATACCATAAATATGTACTATGGACTTTCTGAAGTAGCAGGCCAGAACGTTCTTCGCAATGCGTACATTGACAACCGGCACATCAAAGAAGTAAAGCAGCTTTGCGATTACTGGCTTGAGGACGGCACTTTCTTAAAGATAGACGCCATTAGTCTGGGATATTCTCTTAACATGAAAAAGTGGCAGAAATATATAGATAAGATTGATCTTTACCTGACCGTCCGGAATGTGGCATGTTTCACGAAATATTCAGGACTTAATCCGGAAGTGAATGTCAACGGACTGGACCCTGGTTATGAATGGTTTAATAATATTTATCCTGAAACTCGTAGATATACCGTTGGTATGAAAATCCAATTCTAATATTAAAGTACCTATAAACTAATAAAATGATATGAGACGAAATATTTTAATCATTATCTCCTTCCTCACCCTTCTGGTGTCATCCGGTTGTACAAATCTGGATGAGAAGTGGTATTCCGAAGTCACTCCGGACACTTATTTCACGTCTAAGGAAACTGTTTATTCTTTCTTGGTACGCTCTTTCACACATTGGCGTTGGTTTCACGGATTCGACCGTGCCATTCTTCAAGAATGTACAACAGATGAGATGTGTGTCACACAAAAAGGAATACATTACAATGATGTCAGATATTCCCAACTGCAGCATCACGACTGGACACCTCTTCACCCCAACAACGAAGAAACCTGGCGTGGGGTAGGCATGGGAGTGGCAATGGCTTTAGCTTGTAAGGAAGACTTATCCGGTGTGGATTATGTATCACTGGGCATGACGGAAGAATTGAAAGCAGATCATCAGATGCAACTTCAGACATTGGTTGCCTATTTTTATCTGCGGGGACTTGATTTCTATGGGGGTATGCCTATTTACCGGCGCTCTACTACCGAGGAAGTTCCACGTTCCACTGCACGCGAAACCTTTAATTATGTGGAAGAACTGTTGCTTGCCGCTATTCCCAAATTAGAGAAAAAAAGAGCAGATATGCTGGAAGAAGGCTATTTACGTCAAGGAACTGCCGCCGCCCTTCTTGCTCAGTTATATTTTAATGCGGAAGTCTACATGGGAGAGAACCGTTTTGCTGAATGTGCGCAGGTCTGCCAGGATCTATTAGATGGCAAATACGGTTATTACGAATTGGAGGAAGACTGGTTCGGTCCTTTCACTTTCGACAATAATAAATCTAAGGAAGTAATGTGGTCTGTTCAGTCGCAATATGCAAAAGGCACTTTGTTTCAATGGCAGTTCGAACGCTATAATCATTATAATGCAAAGAACTATTTTGATCTAAGCGGCTATTCTTCTACTAATGGTATGCATCTTCAGCCGTCTCTTAAACCCAATGGCGATCCCTATACGGATAAGCTTGGGCGACCTTTTGCCAAATTCAACAATAAAGATCTTCGTAAAAAATTGTACTTGTATAAAGGGAATGGAAAATACGAAGGAATGTTCCTTTATGGAAAATTACAGCGTACATCAAGAAGTGGTACAGAGGTGAAGTGTACGGGACTGTACGAATATCCGGGTGAGGTTCTTGAATTTGTCGATCAGGTGGCACAATTCAAGAAAGTGAAAGATGGAGAATATTCTTCAGTGAATGAGCTTCCCTCCAATATAAGTACCGGGGAAGAGAATTCCGGAATACGTTTGTGCAAACTACCGGTTCCCGACAATATCGACAAAACCATTGCTTTTAATCCGGATTATCCGGTTATTCGTTTTGCTGAAATCTATTATATGCTTGCTGAATGTAAATATAGAAGCGGCTATAAAAAAGAAGCAGCCAATCTTTTCAATGAAGTGCGTAAACGCAATTTCGAGAATAAAGCCGATCCTGATCCGGTGACCGAAACGAATATCGACAAGTACCGGATTCTTGATGAGTGGATGGTCGAGTTTCTGGGTGAACAGCGTCGTCGTACCGATCTTCGTCGTTGGGGGTTGTATACAACAGGTTCTTGGTGGGATCATAAACCTACTAACGACGATCATTATGAGCTTTTTCCTATTCCGGAAAAGTCAATTTCTGTCAGCAATGTCTTGAAGCAAAATCCGGGATACGGAGGCGGCAATGAAATGACTAAAGAAGAAGCCGGTATCTATAGTGTGAAACAAATCGATTAATCAACTATTAAAGAATAATATAATGAATAGCAAGATATTTTTTTTAGGAGCCATCATGTTGCTGCCTACATTCGCAAGTTGCCAACAAGAAAAGCCTTTTCCTGATGATGCAGTAGATAAAGTGTATGAATACCTTCCGGAGTGGCAGGCAGGTTATTTGGATATTCATCAGATTAGTACCGGAAGAGGTAATGCAGCCTATCTTATTTTTCCGGATGGGACTACCATGTTATTGGATGCAGGAGATTTAGGAGTACATTCAGGCACACAGGAAATTATGAAAGCAGTGCCTAATGATTCTAAGCGGCCTGCCGAATGGATTGCTCAATATATAAAACATTTCTCATTGCCATTAAAAAATAACGGAGCACTTGATTATGCCTTGCTCACTCACTTTGATACGGACCATATCGGACAGAATGGAAAACTGGCAATCGAAAAAGTAGGACTGGATTACAAACTTACCGGAATCACTCATGTTGGTAATCTTCTCAATATTTCCACTTTGATAGATCGTGGTTATCCTACTTATGATTATCCGACAGCAGCTAAAGTCTCTGGTGCTCATATCTCAAACTATAAATTATATGTTGCCGCTCGTGACAGGGAAGGTAAAAAGAATGAGGGATTTGTAATAGGAAGCAATAGTCAGATCAAACTCTTGAAAGATCCGGGCTCTTATCCTACATTCGAAGTACGTAATATCGTGGGTAATGGTAAAATTTGGACAGGTAGCGGAACAACAGCCAAAGAGCTTGTGCCTTCTACAGCCTCTTCAAGTGAACAGTTGAACGAAAACCGTTGCAGTTGTGGAATCCGTATCACATACGGTAATTTTGATTATTTCTCCGCAGGAGATATTCTGGGCGTAGAAAAAGCACCGGAATGGTTTGATATAGAAACGCCGGTAGCCAGATTGCTCGGTGAGACGGATGTGGTTGTTGCCAATCATCACGCTTATTCTGATGCTATGTGCGATACCTACATTTCCCAAGTGAAACCACAAGTCTATGTAATTCCCGTATGGGATTACTATCACCCTCAACCGGCAACGTTGAGCCGGATGCTGTCTCAAACTCTTTATCCTGGTGAACGGTCGGTTTTTGCCGCCGGTATGGTAGACAGTAACAGGAGCAGACTGGGTGAAGACGGCTTGAAGATAAAGCCTGCCGGACATGTTGTTACGCGTGTTTATCCGGGTGGAGAGAAGTTTCAGATCTTTGTATTAAATGATCGGAATGAAGCTTATGAGATACTATATAAAACAGGTGAGATTAAATCTAATAATTGATGAACATGAAAATTAAAGATTCAATAGTCTGGACAGCTTTTCTGGCTGTGATGGCAATCATAATGTTTCCGTCATGCTCTGACGAACATGAAGCCGGTATATTGGAAATAACAAATAATGAGATTATTCTTCAGGCGGAAGGTGATCCGGTTCAGGTGGAGGTGAAGTCCAATACCGAGTGGCGAATTGATTTTGTAGAATCAACCTGGTTCTCTACGGATATACGTGGAGCCCAGTCATCAAGAACTTATTTCACTGTGACTTATGATGAGAATATCAGTGATTCCGAACGTTTCTGTGATATTCGTGTGTTTACGAAAGATGGTAAGACTGCGGATGTAATCAAGATAAAACAATTATCCCGTTATCCATTTATTGTTCCTGCCAGTGATAAGATGGAGCTGTTTACTAAAGGAGGTGAATATGAAATGGAAATCTCTACCAATGTGCCCGAAACGGATATCGTTATTACGCCAACGGTGAACTGGGTGCAGGAGTATAGGATAAGTGATGGAAAGCTTTATTTTAATACGGAAACAAATTCGCAATCACCCCGTACAGGAAGTATTGTGTTGAGTTATGACGATCAGTACCAGCGTAAGGTCACGGCTACCATTAATCTCTCGCAAGCATATTCTGAATATGCGAATGCGGAACTTGTCAGTTATCCAACCGTACATGGTTATGCTGTCGGTGGAATTACTAACAATGTATATGTTGAAGGAACCATCGTAGCCAATGGCACTTCGAAGAACTTCCCGAGCAATCGCTATGTCATTCAGAATGAGGCAGGAGAGACAGTTGTGTTTGAGTCCGAATCTTTAATTACGTTTGCACAATTTGCCAAAGTGTCATTGTGTCTGAAAGATGGAATGATAAGAGAAGAATCAGAGGGTAGCTTTACTTATAGACTGATTAGCGGTATCACTGCTGCCCACGTAATCAGCTCGGAACTTTCTACCTTCACAATTCCTGAAAGAACGATTGCTGAACTTACGGATAATATGGTATTTAGTCTTGTGACCCTGAAAGATGTCGAGATTGCATCTCCGGTAGGTGCATTCACTAATTTCAAGACTACTGACCCGGGAGCTGCCGATCGTAAGATTAATAAAAACTATTGGGTAGAAAAGTTCCCTGCATATTACAGATACTATCCGACCTGTATAAGAGATAAAAACGGTTCTAATACATATATGCTTACTGCGTTTGAAGCTCCTTATGCTCACGAAACACTTCCTAAAGGTTCGGGAAGCATAACAGGAATGGTGGCGAAAGTGAAACTTACAAATTTCGACATCTCTGAAAGCCGGTTATGTATTCTTCCGCTTAACAGAGAAGATATTAACATCAGTGATATAAACGAGATCACTGATGTGCTTGTAGAATGGGATTGTAATGTACCCGATTGGAAAGAAATAGGCTCTTCTACTTTTACGGATTACCATCCTACGGGTGGCGAGGCATCGCAGGCGAATGCTCTTCTTAGCAAAGACGGAAATAAATATTTCCAGCAAACCTATGCAGACTACATTCTGGGATTCCAGGATGATTTCAGAGGAGATGTTAACCTTAACACGACCGATGGATACTATGGTCGTATGCGAGGCGGTGCTTTTAATAGTAAACCGTGGTCTACAAGTTCATATTTCTACGTAGACAAAATATCGACAGTAGGTATTTCTACATCCTTGTCTCTTCAGGTTGAAATGAATGCAAGTTGGGGAGGTGGCCCTGTTGCAGTGGTTGAATATGCTTATTCGATGAATGGTGAATGGATTAAAGTAGATAATTCAGAGTTTACCATTCTGGGACAGTTTGATAGAACGGCTGCAGGTGGACAGACGGAGAAGAACATTCCTGGTTATAAAGTCTATGACTTTAAGTTGCCGGATGCCTTATTGAACCGTGATAATATTTGCATCAGATTGCGACCGGTCAGACTCCCGGCAGGGGTATCCAGCTTCATGCCGCTTAGACTTGCTAATATCTCAATCAAATACAACAAATAATCAATAGGGAATATATATAAAATAATCGGAAGCAATAAAGGACATATCCTGATTGCTTCCGATTATCTTTTTATATGTGGATCTTGAACGATCTCTATTCAAAAAGAACGATATCTTATTTCTCCAACAATTCTTCTTTATTTTTCCAACAAATCCTTTAAGAAGTCGTCCAACTCCTTATCCAACCCTTTCAGCAATTCATCATTCACCAGTATGGTATCGTCGTCAATCAACAGCAATTCTGCTACGGTTTCTTTCTCTTCATCTACCAAAACGAAAGAATAAGGTTTCAGAATAGTCACTTTGTCGAAATCTCCGGCATCCTTCATTCTGCAAAGAATGTTGCGAAGAGAAGGTTCCACGTTTTCAAGGAAATCATCCCCTTCATAAGTAGCCCATTCTTCGATCATGATGTTTGCCAGTTCTTCATCATCATCGTTGTAAATATTAAGTTGTCCCGATGCCTGATCCGGTTGGAGATGGATATCGGTTACAACTGTTTGTTCACAGCTACATACATATTTAGCGACTGCCTTTTGGATAGCCGATTCGATAATAGATAATGATTGTTGGCTCAATTTCATGGGTTCCTTCTTTTTATAAGTTCAAAGGTATAAAAAAAATAAGATTTGATACACAATTTCCTTAAAAATCATCATTAAATCGGCTCATTTGCAATTTTAACTTGGGTAATTGAGCATTTCTCTCCTTTAGTTCAGCTAAATACAAAGTAGTAAGATAATAATTCGGCACATCATCAATGGTAGCTTGAGGGCTATCTGTGATGTTCTTTTTATCTATTTTTTTAGCTAGTTGTTGGGCCTTTTCTGCCCATTCTTCTGCTTTAGCCAAACTATCTTTCATTTCGTAGTAAACAGCAATGTTGAGAGCTGCCCGCATTTTTTTCTTTTGGTTCTTGGTACCTTCGAAAGCCTGACGCCAAAGTTCGTATGCGTCGTCCCATGAATTTTCGCGTACATAAATGGCAGCGTCACGCATAGGAACCGAACCACCAGTATAAAGATACCGTGTTCCTTTTTTCCAAATAGGGACAATATTTTTCACCGGAACCGTTCCTGCGAATGCTGCCGCTTCTTCCAGCATCTGCTTGTCGGGAATCATGCGAGTGGCGGCTTCTATGGCTGTACCTCCAAACTCTTCCCAAAAAATGCTATCATTAGGATGGAGCGTAGTCATCGGTCTGCTACGTTCGGGAAGATAAACTTTCACCGTGGGATAAACTTTCACGTCTACCGCTCCTTGAAAGCAGTTGAACTCATCCAGATAGCGGACAGTCTTTGTTGCTTTGAGTTGTAGGTTTTCCAGCGCAATAATAAAGTCCACTCCCAAGTTAGAAGTCAGTTGACGCACTTCCTCCTGGCTCAATGTACTTTCGCGGGCCAGTTTATCATTGGCGCGTAAGGCAGAATCACAGATAACCACCTCATCGAAGTAGTTCTGCTGTGCTATTTCTTCTGCCAGTGATTCAGTGGCTGCCTTAGGATCTCCATTGGCATAAGCTGTTGCACGACTTATTAATGGTGTACCTTCTTTAATTTTTTCAGTCTCTGTTATCAGTTTATTATCCGGGGCGTCGCTGGTGTTATTCACAATAGCTACTTTTCGGAGTTGCGGAGGAAAGCTCAAGTCGGCAGGTTGCAGATAATCAATGGGGATCTGTTCCAGACTCTGACAGCTACCCAGAGTCAGCAGGAATAAAACGATGAAAACCAGTGAATAAGATTTTGCCATAGTTTTGTTCTATTTAGTAATTTGAACAAAAGTACAACTTTGGAAGAATAAAAGAAAGTCTCAAACAGTTTTTAACCGTTTGAGACTTTCTTTTATAAGTTGAATATAGAGAGACTATGCCATAAAGCACATTACCCTACAATTTCCAACCTTTAATTTATAATTTTTAATTAATCAAAGGTTCTTTCCGTGGCAGTTTTTATACTTTTTGCCGCTTCCGCATGGACAAGGATCGTTACGACCTACTGTCTTCTCTGCACGAATCGGTTCACGTTTCTGCTGTTCACGAGTATCCTGACTTGCAGCAGCCTGCTGGTTCGGATCACTCAAATCTTCTTTGTTTTCGCGATACTTGCTCATATCCTGGCGTTGTTCGGGAGCAGCCTGACGCACTTCTACACGACGTGCTGCTGATTCGTCCGGAGCTTCCTGTACAGGAATTTGTCCACGCATCAAGATAGATATAGTCTGGTTATTGATTTTGTTCACCATAGCGTCAAACAAAGTCACAGATTCCAGTTTATAGATCAATAGCGGATCTTTCTGTTCGTAGCTTGCATTCTGTACAGAATGTTTCAGTTCGTCCAGTTCGCGCAAGTTTTCTTTCCATGCTTCGTCGATTACGTGGAGCAAGATTGATTTCTCGAACGATTTCACCACTTCTTTAGATTCCGATTCGTAAGCCGCTTTCAGGTTACAAGAGATATTATACATCCGTTTACCGTCTGTAATAGGAATCAGGATGTTTTCGTACATGTGTCCCTGATTTTCATATACCTGTTTGATAACCGGATTAGCGATCTGTGCCAGACGTTCAGTTTTGCGTTTGAAGTTCTCCATAGCAATGTTGAAAGTCTTTTCAGCCAACTGCTCTTTCTTTCCGTTACGGAATTCTTCTTCAGTGAACGGAGTTTCCATTGCCAATGTCTGGAGCAATTCCATCTGGCAACCTTCATAATCGTTGTTCTCGATAGCGTTGGCGCAACGGTCCCAAATCATGTTCACGATATCCATACCGATACGTTCACCCATCAAAGCGTGACGACGTTTCGTATAAACCACCGTACGTTGCTTGTTCATTACGTCGTCATATTCCAACAGACGTTTACGAATACCGAAGTTGTTTTCTTCCACTTTCTTCTGTGCACGTTCGATGGAGTTGGAAATCATCTTGTGTTCGATCATTTCGCCTTCCTGGAAACCGAGCTTGTCCATTACACTGGCAATACGGTCGGAAGAGAACAGACGCATCAGGTCGTCTTCCAATGACACGAAGAATACAGAAGAACCCGGGTCACCCTGACGTCCTGCACGACCACGTAACTGGCGGTCTACACGACGGGATTCGTGACGTTCCGTACCGATGATTGCCAAACCGCCCGCAGCCTTTACTTCCGGACTTAGTTTGATGTCGGTACCACGACCTGCCATATTGGTAGCAATGGTTACTGTTCCGCTTAAACCGGCGGTAGCAACGATGTCCGCTTCTTTCTGGTGCAGTTTGGCGTTCAATACCTTGTGCTCAATCTTACGCATGGTAAGCATCTTGCTCAACATTTCGGAGATTTCTACCGAAGTAGTACCCACCAATACCGGACGTCCTGCTTGAACCAATTTTTCGATTTCCTCGATAACAGCTTTATACTTTTCGCGTTTCGTCTTGTAAACGCGGTCGTTCATATCCTTTCTTGCAATCGGACGGTTGGTCGGGATCACGACTACGTCCAATTTGTAGATATCCCAAAGTTCGCCTGCTTCCGTTTCAGCAGTACCGGTCATACCGGACAGTTTGTGATACATACGGAAGTAGTTTTGCAAAGTAATTGTTGCAAAGGTCTGCGTAGCAGCTTCCACTTTCACACGTTCCTTGGCTTCGATAGCCTGGTGCAATCCGTCAGAGTAGCGGCGACCTTCCATGATACGGCCTGTCTGCTCGTCTACGATCTTCACCTGTCCGTCGATCACTACATATTCATCATCTTTCTCGAACATGGTGTAAGCCTTCAACAGCTGGTTGATGGTGTGTACACGTTCCGATTTGATGGCATAGTTTGTCAGAAGTTCATCTTTCTTTTCAAGCAGTTGTTCGTTGGTTAGATTCAGGTTCTCCAATTCCGAAAGTTGTCCGGCGATGTCCGGAAGCACGAATAATGTCGGGTCTTCAGAGTTACCGGTAATCAGGTCTACACCCTTATCTGTCAGGTCTACGCTATTCAGTTTTTCGTCGATTACGAAGTACAGCGGATCAGTCACTTCATGCATACGCTTGTTGTTCTGTTCCATGTAGATCTCTTCCGTCTTGAGCATACCTGCCTTGATACCCTGT
The DNA here is from genome assembly GCF_025147085.1 of Bacteroides sp. D2. Lineage (NCBI taxonomy): Bacteria > Pseudomonadati > Bacteroidota > Bacteroidia > Bacteroidales > Bacteroidaceae > Bacteroides > Bacteroides sp. D2. The sequence continues at coordinate 3,418,883 of NZ_CP102261.1, forward strand.
TCACTAAGGAACTTAATCAAAGCCTTGTTTTTCGGCAATGCCTTGTGGCTGCGGTATAAAGCGAGGAATCCTTCTTCCACCTCTTTCTTATCGTTGGATGCGATCAGTTTTTTTGCTTCGGAAAGATATTTGGTAGCCAGTACCTTTTGTGCCTCTACCAGACGTTCCACTAACGGACGGAGTTGCTCGAACAACTGGTCATCGCCTTTGGGTACAGGACCGGAGATAATCAACGGAGTACGTGCGTCGTCAATCAATACCGAGTCGACCTCATCGACGATGGCATAATTGTGCTGACGTTGTACAAGGTCTTTCGGGCTGATAGCCATGTTGTCACGCAGGTAGTCGAAACCGAATTCATTGTTTGTACCGAAAGTGATATCTGCCAGATATGCCTGACGACGTGCGTCGGAGTTCGGCTGATGACGGTCGATACAATCTACGCTCAAACCGTGGAACATATAAAGAGGACCCATCCATTCGGAGTCACGTTTGGCGAGGTAATCATTCACGGTAACTACGTGTACACCGTTTCCGGTCAATGCGTTGAGGAATACCGGGAGTGTAGCCACCAATGTTTTACCTTCACCGGTTGCCATTTCCGCAATCTTACCTTTATGCAGAACGACACCACCAAAGAGCTGTACATCGTAGTGAACCATGTTCCACAATGTGTCGTTACCACCGGCTACCCAGTGATTCTGATAGATGGCCTTGTCACCTTCGATGCGTACGAAATCTTTTGTAGCAGCCAGTTGACGGTCGAAGTCGGTAGCAGTTACAACGATTTCTTCATTTTCTGTAAAACGTTTGGCGGTAGCCTTTACGATAGAAAAAGCAACAGGCAGTACTTCGTCCAGTGCTTTTTCATATTTTTCCAGAATTTCTTTTTCTGTCTTATCGATTTGTACGAAGACTTCTTCGCGGTCTTCCAGTTCGAGAGTTTCAATGCTTGCCTTCAACTCTTCCACTTTCGCACGTTCAGCAGTAGCCGATTCATGGATATATTTTTTGAGTTCTTCCGTTTTGGCACGGAGGGCGTCGTTGTCTAGTTTTTCAATCTCCGGGTAAGCAGCTTTGATCTTTTCCACCCAGGGCTTGATTTCTTTCATGTCTCGTGTGGATTTGTTTCCGAAAACCGAGCTTAAAAATTCATTAAATCCCATGTTATATTATTTAGTTTATTATTTATCTTTTTCTTATTGCAGGTCATATTCATCCGGATAGATTTTCTCATTCCGCACACAGATTCAAGAAAGAAATCTGTGTGAATCGATCGATTATGTGACGAATAATCTCCGCAAAGTTACATTAAAATGCTGATTTATTTATGTTTTGCTCCCTGTTTTTGTGAGTAAATTTTTACCGCAGGTCGGTAATAGGAGCAGAAGTACAGGCGTTGGGAGCCCGGATGCGCATAAAATGTGCCAGTGTAGGCGCAATATGGTCAATGGTTACAGGTGTCTGGATAATGGCCGGTTTCACGGAATGTCCCATGAAAATCAGCGGTGAGGGGATATAGGAATGACGTACCACTTTATTGTCTCCGCCGTTCTCGTTGACGATAGTCCATCCGGGGAGGACGTCGATTACGAGGTCACCCGAACGTTTGCGGTGGTAGCCGTTACGTATTTTGTAGATTTCCGGAGTCCATGAACCCAATAATAGCCGGTTAGCCGAATAGGCTTCGTTCACTCCGCTGAACTGCATCAGGAATTCTGCTGACTTTTGTTGGATTTCTGCCAGATTCAGTTCTTTCTTTTCCAATAACTTATGATTCAGGTAAATCTGTTGGTTATGGTGAGCTTCCACATACTTTCCTTCGCCATACGTAGCCATCAGGTACATATTCAATAGAGCCGCACAACGGTTGAGATAAAACTCTCCGCCGGGAACCTTGTACAATCCCGAATCAGGCGATTCGCTGTCTATATATCCGGTGGAAGTGACGAAAATAAGCACATTTTGTAGTCCTACTTTCTTATCAAGAACTTCGAGCAGGTCGGCAATGCTGCGGTCAAGACGCACGTAGGTGTCTTGTATTTCCATGGCACATTCCTGTACGGATTTATGCGCATAGTTTCCAGCATAGTAAGTGAGTGCCAATAAGTCAGTAATGTCATCCATGCCGATGGAACTTTTGTTCAATGCTTCTTCGGCAAGCGCATTCACTTCATCATTCACAAAAGGGCTGGCGATGAAGCGGCGGTATTTATTACTGCGGTCATCATCGAATTTATATTTGAAGAGCATATCCCGCCAATCTGGCAGGAAAGTGTACATGCCCCGCGGAAATATGGGTTCCCATGTCATACCGGCAATACGGAAATCAATCGCTTGACGGTCGTTATATTGGCTTGCCCACCACGGAAACTCTCCATAATAGGTGGTTCCACTCCATTTTCCGGTGTTGGGATTGAGCCAGAAAGCAGCGTTTCCGGCATGTCCGGCTGCAAAAAGTGCGGCATCGCAATCAGGTGCAATGGCATATACGAGTCCTTTGCCTTGTGTCGCTATTTTAAGCTCGTCGGCAATGGTTGAAGTCAGTAGTTTGGTGGGGGCGACAGTCTGGTCGGTGTAATACCCCATAAATGCCGTGTCGTCTGTGCTGTTGACGGGGCGAAGGGTAGAGGCATCCATCCAGCGTTGAGAAATAATTCCGTTCATGGAAGGCGTCGTACCGCTATAAATAGCCGCTATGGCAGAAGCGCGGTCTATACCGCAGAAGGTATATTCGGCGTTATGGAACACTCTTCCCTCTTTCCAAAGACGTTTGAAGCCTTTCTCACCGTAGAGTGACGAAAAAGCTTCCAGATAGTCCGTACGTAATTGGTCAATCGTCAGCCCTACCACTAATTTAGGGGCGGCAGGCAGTGACTGGGCTTGTAGCCCGGTGAAAGTCAGTACGGTGATGAGGGAAGTTAGTAGTCCTTTCATTATTTCTTTTTAGATGTCACAATCAGATTGCTCGCTGAACGTATCAGCAAAACGAGTGCCAAAGGTACAACAGCAAAGTCAAATCTTTGCGGAATTACAGGAAAAAGCACTATAAAAAGTGTTAAAACCGCCAGATTCAGGGTTAAATACCAACATTTCTTCCCTTTTCGGACACAATATATAATGTATGGCAAGAAAAGAAGTTGTCCCGGATGGAATACCAATAATAGGAAATTGGAGCTGACTGCCGGGTGTTGGGAGAAGAGCGCGAGAAATGCAAGGACACATCCCACAATACCTGCTATCCCAAAAAGGAAGAGGTCGATTCCCCATAATCCGGTTCTCCGGCGGATTCCATAGATGGTGGCGGCGGTTGTCAATATAAATAAGAGTAAGGTGCATTGAAGCGGAGTAGGCATCCAGCCGCTTTCATCCGGTTCGGGAGTGGCATCGACTACCAGCTCGTTGGCCGTTATGAGTGGACGCTGGATAGAATCGCTTTTGATTTGTGCACCGTCGAAAGCATCCATCAGGTAGAAAGGGGCAAACATCATCTGACGTTGTGTGATGGGCTGGTCGGCTTCACTTCCGATACAGAGGTCAATGCCGAAACGTGCCCACGGATGTCCTTTGCAATACTGATGTACGATGTCGCGGAAAGTGAGGGAGCCATCCTGCGGTTCTGCGGGATAAATCACTTTTCCTGCAATGCTTTCTTCTATCTTGTCCCGGGGGCGGGTAGCACAATTATCGTAAAAGAAATTATAACGGTACACCCGGTTTTCCGGACGATAGTTTTCTTGTAATAACCGGATCAGTTCTGTTTTTTCTTCATCGGTCAGATTGAGCGTTTGCTGCCATACGCTGCGTCCGAAAAATGCGTATTCAGCTGCAAAACGTTCATAATCCGTTGCTCCCAGTTGGTAGTCTGTTTCTCCGAGCGAGAAGCGGAAAATGAAGTTGGGAGTGTTGAAACTGAACAATCCGTAGTTGAATACAACGTCAATCCCTTGTGAAGGATTTTCGTAACGGATGGCAGTATGTCCGAATAGGGAATATATTTCCTCTCCGGGGGCACAAGTCAGCAGACTCAAACGGATGGAGTCGTTGTTGTTGGCAGATGCTTGTCCGGTGGGCAGAAGCAACAGGAAGAAGGAGAGGATGGTGTATGAGAAAAACCGTTTCATTAGCTGGTTCGTTTTATTTCGGTGGCAAATATAGAAAGAATAGTTGGATTCGGGAAAACGGAGCCTCTATTTTATCAGAATAAAGGCTCTATATGGCTTAAACAGAGGCGCTGTTTTCTTTAAATGGAGCCTCTGTTTGGGTAAAATAATGTTTCTGCTTGAACGGAAAATCGGTTACAAAATAGTGGAACACTTTTTGGAATGCTGTTTTTTTCTTGTAATCTGTTGCTTATTAGCTGTTTATGATGTAATAAAAAAAGACTGCCGAACGCAAAGTGGAATACATAATAAACAATAAAAGATAATTGATCTATTTAAAAATAGATAGTTCGATTTTTTTGTTTTTGGGGATTTCTAAAATGAAAAAAGAAGATAATTCCTCTTCTATGCTTCAACTTTTCTTTTTTTACTTTACCTTTGCGCCCGCTAAAGAACCAAAAGATTTGAATTTAATAATCGACATAGGAAATACAAAGGCAAAGATTGCTTTCTTCGACGGCGGAGAAATCGTGGATATAGTAGCTGAATCCAATCAATCGCTGGGTTGCTTGAAGGCTTTTTGTTCCAAATATCCGGTTGAACAGGGGATTGTGGCTACTGTCATTGATTTAAGCGAAAAGGTATTAGCTGATTTGGCAGCTTTGCCGTTTCCTTTGCTCTGGCTCAATCATCAGACTCCGCTTCCGGTTGTCAACCTGTACGAAACTCCCGAAACATTGGGATATGATCGTATGGCTGCCGTAGTGGGTGCTAATGAGCAGTTTCCTCATCGGGATATATTGGTGATTGATGCGGGAACTTGCATTACTTATGAGTTTATTGACTCAAAAGGTCAGTATCATGGCGGTAATATTTCTCCCGGTATGCAGATGCGTTTCAAAGCACTTCATCAGTTTACAGGACGTTTGCCTCTGGTAGACACCAACGGGCGCAAACTCCTGATGGGACGGGACACCGAAACGGCTATACGTGCCGGAGTGATGAAAGGGATGGAATACGAAATTTCAGGTTATATTGAGTCTATGAAGCATAAATATCCTGAACTTTTGGTTTTTTTAACGGGTGGAGATGATTTTTCTTTTGATAGCAGCGTAAAAAGTATCATCTTTGCAGATAGATTTTTAGTGTTGAAAGGATTAAATAGAATTTTAAACTATAATAATGGTAGGATTTAAACACACACTTTGTGCGCTTTTGCTCACGATGGTTACCGGAATGGCAATCGCTCAAAATAATACAAACTCTCCTTATACACGATATGGCTATGGCGACTTGTCCGATCAGAGTTTCGGTAACAGCAGGGCGATGGGGGGAATTGCTTTTGGACTTCGGGATGGAGCACAGATCAATCCGCTGAATCCTGCTTCGTATACAGCCATTGACTCATTGACATTCCTCTTTGAAGGAGGTGTCAGTCTGCAAAATATGAATATTAGCGGTAGCGGTGTGAAACTGAACGCTAAAAACTCCAGTTTTGACTATCTGGCTATGCAATTTCGTTTGCATCCGAGGATAGCGATGAGTATCGGTCTGTTGCCGTTCTCTAATGTGGGATATTCAGTGTCGGATACACAGGCTGCAACAGATCCTACTACCGGTAATACGGCTGATTATGCCAGAAGCTATACCGGAGATGGAGGTTTGCATCAATTATATGCCGGAGTGGGAGTGAAAGTGCTCAAAAACCTTTCGGTAGGTGTGAATGCTTCTTATTTCTGGGGAGATATTAATCGGACACGTGTCCTTTATTTCCCAAGTGTATCAGGTGCTTATAATTATAATCACCAGTCGGTTGCGTCAGTGTCGAGTTATAAACTTGATTTTGGAGCACAATATACACTCGATATTAATAAAAAACATTCAGTGACAATTGGAGCTATATATTCTCCGAAGTTGAAACTGGGTAATGACTATAGTGTAACGACACAAATGGTTTCAAATTCTACGGGTACAGCGGTTTCTACTACAACATTGAAACCGGATGCAACGTTTGAAGTTCCTAATACATTTGGCGTCGGATTTACATATAACTATGACAAACGCCTGACTGTTGGTCTGGATTATAGTTTGCAACAATGGTCAAAAACGAAATTTGACGTAAATACATCAGATGAAGCTGTACGTGAAGATTTCAATGAAACATACACGTATTGCGATCGTCATAAAGTATCAGTGGGTGCGGAATACATTCCTAATTTGATGGGACGTTCCTATTTATCCCATATTAAATACCGTCTGGGAGCTTATTATACGACTCCGTATTATAAGATCGGCGGCAAAGAGGCTACCCGTGAATATGGCGTAACTGCCGGTTTCGGTCTGCCTGTGCCTCGTTCCCGTTCCATTCTTAGCATCAGCGGACAATTTGTCCGTATCAGTGGACAGGAATCGGCTTTTGTAAATGAAAACATCTTCCGCGTGAGCATCGGATTGACGTTCAACGAACGTTGGTTCTTCAAACGCAGAGTGGAGTAATGAGATGAATGTAAGAAAGAATAGACGACTATATAATAACAACTAAAATTTAGATACAATGAAAATTAAAACGCTTGTGGCTATGTTGTTCCTTTCGGCAGGAGCAACCACTGTGGTAGCACAGGATGCGTCTAACTGTAACTCGAACAGTAGTATCTCGCATGAAGCTGTGCGTGCTGGTAATTTTAAAGATGCGTATACTCCTTGGAAAGCTGTGTTGGAAAACTGTCCGACGCTTCGTTTCTATACCTTTACTGACGGATATAAGATTCTGAAAGGCTTGATGGGACAAATCAAGGATCGGAATAATGCAGATTATCAGAAATATTTTAATGAACTGATGAATACGCATGACTTGCGTATTAAATACACAGATGAGTTTCTAGCTAAAGGTACAAAAGTGTCTTCTGCCGACGAAGCTCTGGGTATCAAAGCAGTAGATTATATCGCTTTTGCTCCGAAGATTGATGTGAACCAGGCTTATCAATGGTTGAGTCAGTCTGTAAATGCAGTGAAAGGCGAATCGGCAGGTGCGACTATCTTCTATTTCCTGCAAATGTCTTTGGATAAATTGAAAACGGATCCGAATCATAAAGAACAGTTCATTCAGGATTATCTGGCTGCTTCCGAATACATCGATGCTGCTATTGCAGCCGAAGCTAGTGAAGCTAAAAAGAAACCTTTGCTGGGTATCAAGGACAACTTAGTGGCTTTGTTTGTAAACAGTGGAACAGCTGATTGTGAATCACTGCAAAGCATCTATGGACCGAAAGTAGAATCTAACCAAACTGACTTGGCTTACTTGAAGAAAGTAATCGATATCATGAAAATGATGAGATGTACTGAAAGTGACGCTTATCAACAGGCTTCTTTCTATTCATATAAGATAGAACCTACTGCAGAAGCTGCTACGGGATGTGCTTATCAGGCATTTAAGAAAGGTGATATTGACGGTGCGGTGAAATTCTTCGATGAAGCAGTGAATCTGGAAACAGACAATCTGAAGAAGGCTGAAAAAGCATACGCTGCTGCAGCAGTACTGGCTTCTGCCAAGAAACTGTCTCAAGCAAGAGCTTATTGCCAGAAAGCAATTGGTTTCAATGAGAATTATGGTGCTCCTTATATACTGATTGCTAACCTTTATGCAATGAGTCCTAACTGGAGCGATGAATCTGCTCTGAACAAGTGTACTTACTTTGCAGTGATTGACAAACTGCAACGTGCAAAACAAGTGGATCCGAGTGTAGCTGAAGAAGCTAACAAATTGATCGGTAGATATTCAGGTCATACTCCGCAAGCTAAAGACCTATTTATGTTAGGTTACAAGCAAGGCGACCGCATCACTATCGGCGGTTGGATAGGAGAGACTACAACGATTAGATAAATGTATGTTGCGAAAACGAAGAAACCGTTTATTGCATAAAAGCATGAGCATAACAATCACCTCCGGGGCGATTGTTATGCTTCTTTTATTATCTTCCTGTGGCGGAAAGAAGAAAGCTATGGGTGAGGCTATCACAGAACGTGATTCCCTTCCGATGATGACAACATTGGGAGTCACTACCCTTATCTCCGATTCCGGAGTGACACGCTACAGAGTGAATACGGAAGAATGGTCGGTGTACGACCGTAAGAAACCATCCTATTGGGCCTTTGAGAAAGGTGTATATCTGGAACAGTTCGACTCTATCTTTCATATAGAAGCCAGTATCAAAGCGGATACTGCCTACTATTATGACAAAGAAAGGCTTTGGAAGCTGATAGGGAACGTAGATATACAGAACCGGAAAGGAGAGCGTTTTAATACGGAACTGCTGTACTGGAACGAAGCTACCCAAAAGGTGTATTCCGACAAGTTTATACGTATTCAACAACCGGACAGAATTATTACAGGGCATGGATTCGACTCGAACCAGCAAATGACCATATATACCATCCATAATATCGAAGGTATTTTCTATGTGGATGAGGAAGCGGGTGGTCCGCCCCAACCGGAAACAAAAGCACTGCCGGATTCAGTGCGAAAAGATTCTGTGAAATAAACTATGAATATTTATATCTCTCTAATTATCACCATGGTCTTCTCCGCCTTCTTTTCAGGAATGGAGATTGCCTTTGTGTCGGTAGACAAACTGCGTTTTGAGATGGAACGCAAGGGGGGAATTACATCCCGTATCCTTTCCATCTTCTTCAAGAACCCGAATGAATTTATCTCTACCATGTTGGTGGGAAATAATATCGCCCTGGTCATCTATGGTATCCTGATGGCACAGATTATCGGCGACAATCTGCTGGCGGGATTCATTGATAATCATTTTCTGATGGTGTTGGCGCAGACCGTTATTTCTACCCTTATTATTCTGGTGACCGGAGAGTTTCTGCCGAAAACATTATTCAAAATCAATCCCAATCTGGTCTTGAATGTTTTTGCCATTCCACTGATTATTTGTTACGTCATTCTATATCCTATTTCTAAACTGGCTTCAGGTTTGTCTTGTTTATTCCTTCGTGTCTTTGGAATGAAGATTAACAAGGATGCATCCGACAGAGCGTTTGGAAAAGTCGACTTGGACTACTTCGTGCAAAGCAGTATTGATAATGCCGAGAATGAGGAGGAACTGGATACGGAAGTGAAAATCTTTCAGAATGCTTTGGATTTCTCGAACATAAAAATCCGCGACTGTATCGTTCCGCGTACCGAAGTGGTGGCTGTTGATCTGACAACTTCGCTGGACGAGTTGAAAAGCCGCTTCATCGAATCCGGAATTTCCAAGATCATTGTGTACGATGGAAATATCGACAATGTGGTGGGCTATATCCATTCGTCGGAAATGTTTCGTGCTCCGAAAAACTGGCATGAGAATGTGAAGCAGGTGCCGATTGTGCCCGAAACCATGTCCGCCAATAAACTGATGAAGCTCTTTATGCAGCAAAAGAAAACGATTGCCGTAGTGGTGGATGAGTTTGGCGGTACGTCCGGTATTGTATCTCTGGAAGATCTGGTAGAAGAAATATTTGGAGATATAGAAGATGAGCACGATAATACTTCCTATATCAGCAAGCAGATTGATGAACGCGAGTATGTGTTGTCCGCCCGCTTGGAGATAGAAAAAGTCAATGAGACGTTTGGACTCGATTTACCCGAATCGGACGATTACCTGACGGTAGGAGGGCTGATTCTGAACCAATATCAGAGTTTTCCGAAGCTGCATGAAGTGGTGCGGGTAGGACGTTATCAATTCAAGATAATTAAGGTCACAGCGACAAAAATAGAACTCGTGCGATTAAAAGTCTTGGAATAATGACGATAATCAAGAAATTTTTAGCCAATAAATAGATGCATATTAGCATTTTTTGTATCTTCGTGCGCTAAAACGACAAAAGAAAGAAATAATAATAAACATAAATCGTATTAATCAAAATGGCAACGTTACAAAACATTAGGTCGAAAGGACCTCTATTGGTGATTGTTATCGGCTTGGCGCTGTTTGCTTTCATTGCGGGTGACGCATGGAAGGTGATGCAGCCGCATCAGGCACATGACGTAGGTGAGGTGAACGGAGACGCTCTTTCCGCTCAAGAGTATCAGAATTTGGTAGAAGAATATACCGAAGTGGTGAAACTCATGCGTGGGGTGACCGCCTTGAATGACGAACAAACCAATCAGGTGCGCGATGAAGTATGGCGTTCCTACGTAAACAATAAACTGGTTGAAAAAGAAGCAAAAGCACTGGGACTGACTGTTTCTGCTGCTGAAATTCAGGACATCCTGAAAGCTGGCGTTCATCCTTTGTTGAGACAAACTCCTTTCCAGAATCCGCAAACAGGTAACTTCGACAAGGATATGTTGAACAAGTTCCTCGTGGAATATGCCAAAATGAGCGAATCACAAATGCCGGCACAGTATGCTGAACAATACAACAACATGTATAAATACTGGACATTCATTCAGAAAACTTTGATTGAAAGCCGTCTGGCAGAGAAATACCAGGCATTGGTGTCTAAAGCTCTTCTTTCTAATCCGGTGGAAGCACAGGATGCTTTCGACGCAAGAGTAAACCAGTACAATGTGTTGATGGCTGGTATTCCTTACTCTTCTGTGGTAGATTCTACAATTGTAGTGAAAGAATCGGAACTGAAAGATTTGTATAACAAGAAGAAAGAACAATTCAAGCAATATCAGGAAACTCGTGACGTCAAATATATTGATGTACAGGTAACTGCAAGTGCTGAAGATAGAGCAGCTATCCAGAAAGAAGTAGACGAAGCTACTGCACAGTTGGCTACTACTACGGATGATTATACTTCTTTTATCCGTTCGGTTGGCTCGGAAGCTCCTTATGTGGACTTGTTCTATAACAAGACAGCTTTCCCGTCAGACGTAGTTGCACGTTTGGACTCTGCTTCTGTTGGTGCTATTTATGGTCCTTACTATAACGGAGCCGACAATACAATCAACTCTTTCAAAGTAGTTGCTAAGGCTGCTGCTGCCGACTCTGTGGAATTCCGTCAGATCCAGGTATACGCAGAAGATGCAGTGAAGACAAAGACATTGGCTGACAGTATCTATAACGCTATCAAGGGTGGTGCTAACTTTGCAGATGTTGCAAAGAAATATGGCCAGACTGGTGATGCTAACTGGATCACTTCTGCACAGTACGAAGGTGCACAGGTAGATGGTGACAACCTGAAATTCATCTCTGCTATCAACAATACAGGTGTGAACGAACTGGTGAACTTGCCGATGGGACAAGCAAATGTAATCCTTCAGGTGACTAACAAGAAATCTGTGAAAGATAAATATAAAGTAGCTGTTATCAAGCGTGAAGTAGAGTTCAGTAAAGAAACTTACAATCGTGCTTATAATGATTTCAGTCAGTTTATCGCAGCTAACCCTAGTGTAGAAAAGATGGTAGCTAACGCTGAAGAAGCTGGTTACAGATTGCTCGACAGAATGGACTTGAGTAGCTCTGAACATAACATCGGTGGTGTGAGAGGTACAAAAGAGGCTTTGAGATGGACATTTGATAAAGCGAAACCGGGTGATGTTTCCGGCTTGTACGAATGTGGCGAAAGCGATCACCTGATGGTGGTAGGTCTGGTAAGCATTAAACCGGAAGGATACCGTCCGTTGAAAGCTGTACAGGATCAGTTGAGAGCTGAAATCGTGAAAGACAAGAAAGCTGAAAAGATCATGGCTGACATGAAAGCTGCCAATGCAACTTCATTCAACCAGTACAAAGATATGGCTAATGCAGTCAGCGACTCTTTGAAGATGGTTACTTTTGCAGCTCCTGCTTATGTATCAGCATTGCGTAGCAGCGAACCGTTGGTAGGTGCTTATGCTTCTGTTGCTCCAGAAAATCAGTTGAGTGCTCCTATTAAAGGTAATGCCGGAGTATTTGTATTGCAAGTATACGGTAGAGACAAGTTGAACGAAACATTCGACGCAAAAGCTGAAGAAGCTACGCTGACTAACATGCACGCACGTTTTGCCAACCGTCTGATGAATGACTTGTATCTGAAAGCAAACGTAAAAGATACACGCTTCCTGTTCTTCTAAGGAAGTAATAGGAAATAGATATTCGGGCACGGATTACACGGATTTGCGCGGTTTTAATTGATAAAGAACCGCGAGTCCGTGTAATCCGTGCCTTTTTTTATTGTCGTTTTCCGTTTGCGGTTTTTGTTATCTGATAAATTTTCTATAACTTGCCAATGTTTGTTAATCGAGTCTATGGAAGATCTCATTTATTAATACAAATCTATATTATGATAAAACAACTTGCCCAGTATTCAGTACCCGCTGAAAATTCACGTGCTATTCGTGTGTTCCTTTCGTCAACGTTCAGAGATATGGAGATGGAGCGTTCTGCATTAGTCAAACTATTTAAAGGTTTGCAAGTGAAGGCTGCCAGTCGTGGTGTTACCATTTCATTGGTCGACCTGCGTTGGGGGATCACAGAAGAAGATGCAAAAAGTGGCAAGGTGGTTGAAATCTGTTTGAAAGAGATAGTGCATTCCCGGCCTTTCTTCATTGGCATGGTAGGCGAACGCTATGGATGGTGTCCCAGTTATGAAGATTTATCGCAGACTTTCAGTGATAGCCTGGAATATAGTTGGGTGGAAGATGATTTGAATAACCGCTTGAGTGTGACAGAGATGGAAATGCAGTTTGGCGTACTGCGCAATCCCAATCCGTTGCATGCCTATTTTTATATCAAACAGTCGGCTACTGATCCCTCTTGTCCTAAAGAGGAGTTTCATAAGTTACAGCATCTTAAAGAGTGTCTTTTGCAGCAGGACCGCTATCCTGTGCAAGAGTATGATTCGCCCGATCAGCTATGTCAATTTGTAGAATCTGCTTTCACTGAATTGCTCGAACAAGAGTTTCCTAGTGTATTGACTGTGGAAGATAACCAGGCATTGCAAGAACAGTTAACCCGTAATGAACTCTTATTTAATTATCATCCAATACCTGAAGCAGATCAGGCTTTTTCCGATTTCTTAGCTGCGGATGAGCAACGGTGTCTCGTTGTAACGGGTGATGGTGGTCTTGGTAAGAGTGCTCTGCTGGCTCATTGGAGTGATTGGGTGAACAATGATACGCAGATGATTCCCATATATCATCGATTGGACAATACTACGCTGTCTTCTTATCCGGAGACTTTGGTGAGGGCATTAGCTGCAAAATGCCAGAATGCACTCAAATGTCAGACTTTAGGTGAAGAAGATTTGTTTACCGCTGAAGTTTCAAAGGAATCAGACTCAACTCAAGGTACAGCCAGATCGATTCTGGATATTGTGAGAGAATCAATGGTGTTTGGGAATAATGTATTGGACGGTTTTTCAGAAAATACACTTCGAAACATTAAAGAGATTGAGGAAGATTTGAATTCTATTCAAAAGTTCAGTCAGTTATGGGCTGCGCTAGGGAGATCAAAATATGCTATCATTTTATTGATTGATGACATCAGTTATCTAAATTCAACGGAAGTATCTCTATTTTCTTTATTCGGATCTATACCGTCCAATGTGAAGGTCGTGTTAAGTTTTGCTGCGTCATCTACTGCATATCTGCCTTTTGTCCAGAACAGGTACGTTCATTACCGATTGAATGGCTTTTCGCAGGCTGATGCAAAGTCGTTTTCAAAACAATATTTGTCTACCTATTCTAAGGCTCTGTCTGCACAGCAAGAAGATATTCTTAGCTCGTGGGTACTGGCTAAACAACCGCGCTGCTTAAATGTGTTGCTCAATGAATTAGTTTCGTTTGGTCAATATGATACTCTTAGTGAATATATGAGTGGATATTGTCAGATAAACGAGATTGCTCAATTCTACGACAGTGTGCTCCGGCGTTTGTCGTCTGATTATGGTTTCGATAGGATTGGAAGAGCGCTTTTAATGCTTTCACTTACTTTAGAAGGATTTACCGAAGATGAGGTAAAGAGTATGACAGGTATTAATCAGCTGCTTTGGTCGCAGTTGAGGGTGGAAATGAGTAGCTGGCTCACCAACAAAGGGGGGCGATATTGCATTTGTGATACACAAATGATAGAGGCGATTGAACGGAGTTTTGCTCAAGATGATGCGTCTATAGACGAGTGTCGCAAGGAAATAATTGTTGCTCTTCTGGATGATAGCGATACTCTTTCGCATCCATTGACTTTTGCTGATTATAACTATCGCATGAAACAGTTTTGTTACCATGACTCTTATCGCTATCAAGTGGAAATTACTTATCAAAGTTATAAGATGCAACATTGGGACTTTTTAAGAGATTGGATTTGTGATGCGGAAACCTTCGAAATCCTGTATCGCACTAATTATTCTCTATTAGAAGATTGCTGGAAGGCGATAATGAACGATAATCCTTCGCTTACGCCTGCAGCCTATGTTGAATTGGACTTTGGTCAGATTGACTCTTTTTTGATTCCTGTCATTGCTAATGACATGGCTACTTTCTTAAGCAGCTCTTTCCATCTGACGAAGGCGGCAATGGAGGTGAGCGAGAAAAGTATGGAAGGAGAAGCGATACCGTTAATTGCCAAGTCGGTATTAAAGATGAATGAAGGATGCCGGTACGCCCGCAATGAAGAATACGAAACGGCATGCGACTGTTTCTTGAAAGCATTGGTGATGCAGGAAAGTATTGTACCAACTCCGGAATTGGAGATTGCCAATACCTGTCGGAATCTGGGTCTGGCATATTACTACAATGAGCAATACAATGAAGCTGTGATTTATTTGAATAGGGCGCTTAATTATCATGCGGCTTCTACTGACGAGAAGAGTCAGGCAGAAGTTATTGAACTTTCCGAATTCTTGGCTTATTGTGATTATTATAGGGATGAGGAAGAGAGTGCCGCCAAGAAATTCCGGAAAGTGGCTGAAATGCACGAATCTTTGAATGGCAGACTGTCGAGTGGAGTGGCTAAATGTTTGCGTATGCAGGGAAAATGTCTTTATTATATTAAGCGATATGATGAAGCGTGGAGTTTGGTGAATGAGGCGTTGGGTATTGCTATACAGATAGATAATAGGAAACAGATCGTGGCTTGTCACAAAGAGTTGTATCATTTGTGCAAGGAGTTTAAGCGGGTGATGAAGGAGCGTGGAGATGAACAAAGTTCTACTTTATTTTTCCGTGAGTCTCTTCTGCATGAAAAGTTTTTCAGTGAAAAGCCGCGTCTGGCTGAATTAACAGTCCGTTACGAGGCATTGAGATGTGATATTATGCGACAATATTACGAGAATAAGGAGTATGGGAACGTAATTCGTATTGCAACGACTTTAGATATTCACGAGGATATTGATCCTAACGTTTCTAGTGAGGTCTGTTACTATGAAGCGCAAGCTTATGCAAAAACGGAAAACTATCCAATGGCGAAAGATGCTTTCTCCAGAGAGCTTGAACTACGAAAGAAGTACTTGGGGTGGGAGGACGATCATACGATTCTGGCTTGTCAAAATCTAGGGGTTTTACACAGTTTTTGTAATGAACGGGAAGATGCGTTGGCCTGTTTTCGTGAGGCGTACGATCATGAAGTGAAAAAGAATGGTAGTGACTCTGCAGTAGCGAAAAAGCTGCTTCAATATATAGATGTGGTTCGTTCATAACTTGGGTCTACTTCCCTTTTTTGTTAACTTTTGCATTCTCGCTATATAGAAATCGACTTTATTTCCTTACATTTGCAAATATAAACCATCAACAGAAAGAAGAATGTCTAAATATCCCCTTTTAGGAATGACCCTCGTGGAGCTTCAATCATTGGCAAAAAGACTCGGTATGCCCGGATTCACAGCCAAACAGATTGTATCCTGGCTCTACGAAAAGAAGGTGGCCTCGATTGATGAAATGACTAATCTGTCATTGAAACACCGGGAGTTGCTCAAGCAGAACTATGAGGTGGGAGCAGCTGCTCCGGTAGATGAAATGCGCTCTGTAGATGGCACGGTGAAGTATCTTTATAAAGTTGGTGAGAATCATTTTGTAGAGTCGGTTTATATTCCGGATGACGACCGGGCAACGTTGTGCGTGTCTTCACAAGTAGGTTGCAAGATGAACTGTAAGTTCTGCATGACGGGTAAACAAGGCTATACCGCCAACCTGACCGCCAGTCAGATCATCAACCAGATTCATTCGCTGCCGGAACGCGACAAACTGACCAATGTTGTGATGATGGGAATGGGTGAACCGCTTGATAATTTGGATGAGGTGCTGAAAGCATTGGAACTACTGACCGCTAACTACGGCTATGCCTGGAGCCCGAAGCGTATCACACTCTCTACAGTTGGACTACGGAAAGGATTGCAGCGTTTTATCGAAGAAAATGATTGCCATCTCGCCATCAGTCTTCACTCTCCGTTGACAGCTCAACGCTCCGAATTGATGCCGGCAGAAAGGGCATATTCGATCACCGAGATGGTGGAACTGTTAAAAAACTATGATTTTAGCAAACAACGTCGACTTTCATTTGAATATATTGTTTTTAAAGGGCTTAATGATTCGCAGGTCTATGCCAAAGAGTTACTGAAGCTTCTTCGCGGACTGGATTGCAGAGTGAATCTGATTCGTTTTCATGCCATACCGGGGGTAGACCTCGAAGGAGCGGACATGGATACGATGACCCGTTTTCGTGATTATCTGACGTCACACGGGCTTTTCACCACCATCCGTTCTTCAAGAGGAGAAGATATTTTTGCAGCTTGTGGTATGTTGTCGACAGCGAAACAGGAAGAAAATAATGAGAGTTAATATATAAAACCGAACATCATGAAAAAGTACTTTTTTTATTTAAGCATCGCTTTGGTAGCCTTTGTCGTTGCTTCTTGTGGTCTGAAAGGAAATCATACCTCTAGTGGTCGTGCCTACGAGCTTCTGGTTGTAATAGATCACGGTGTTTGGGATCGTGCTGCCGGAAGGGCTTTACATGATGCGCTCGATTCTGATATGCCCGGTTTGCCGCAGTCGGAACCCTCTTTCCGGATTATGTATACTTCACCGAAAGATTATGATTCTACGTTGAAACTGATACGTAACATTATTATTGTAGATATACAGGATATATATACGAAAGCATCTTTCAAATATGCGAAAGACGTATATGCCAATCCGCAAATGATATTGACTATCCAGGCTCCGAACGAAGAAGAGTTTGAAAAGTTTGTAGAAGAGAATAAAAAGACGATTGTCGACTTCTTTACCCGTGCGGAAATGAACCGTCAGATTACGTTATTGGAAGAAAAACACAGTAACTTTATCTCCAATAAAGTGGATAGCCTGTTCGGCTGCAACATCTGGTTGCCTTCCGAACTGACCAATTCTAAAACCGGTGAGGACTTTTTCTGGGCTTCTACCAACACAGGTACTGCCGACCGTAATTTCGTGATGTACTCTTATCCTTATACTGACAAGGATACATTTACGAAAGAATATTTTGTGCACAAACGTGACTCTGTGATGCAGGCCAATATCCCCGGATTCAAGAAAGGCGTTTATATGTCGACTGACAGCTTGCTGACCGACGTTCGTCCCATCAATGTACAGAATAGCTATACGATGGAAGCACGCGGCTTGTGGCGTATGAAGGGTGATTTTATGGGTGGCCCATACGTTTCCCACACTCGTCTGGACGAGAAAAACCAACGAATTATTACAGCAGAAATATTTGTTTATTCACCTGATAAAATGAAACGCAACCTGGTACGCCAGATGGAAGCATCTCTTTATACACTGAAACTTCCGAATGAGGTTCAGCAGAATCAGATTCCATTGGGAGGTGTATCCAAGGCGGCAGCGGAACAAACTAAAAAATAAAAACATGGAAGATAACAAGATAAGAATAGGTATCACCCAGGGAGATATTAACGGGGTGGGCTATGAGGTGATTCTGAAGACATTTTCTGACCCTACAATGTTGGAACTATGTACTCCGATCATTTACGGTTCACCAAAAGTAGCGGCTTATCATCGTAAAGCGTTGGACATACAGACGAATTTCAGTATTGTCAACTCTGCCACCGAAGCGGGATACAACCGCTTGAGTGTGGTGAACTGTACGGATGATGAGGTGAAAGTGGAATTTTCCAAACCCGATCCCGAAGCGGGTAAAGCTGCGCTGGGAGCCTTGGAACGTGCCATTGAAGAATATCGCGAAGGCTTGATCGACGTCATCGTGACAGCTCCGATCAACAAACATACGATTCAGTCGGAAGAGTTCTCCTTCCCCGGACATACGGAATATATCGAAGAACGTCTGGGCAATGGTGATAAGTCATTGATGATTTTGATGAAGAATGACTTCCGGGTGGCTTTGGTGACGACACATATCCCTGTCAGAGAGATCGCGACTACGATTACCAAAGAACTGATTCAGGAGAAACTGATGATATTCCATCGTTGCCTGAAACAGGATTTCGGTATCGGCGCTCCGCGTATTGCGGTGCTCTCTCTCAATCCTCATGCCGGAGACGGTGGTTTGTTGGGAATGGAAGAGCAGGAAGTGATTATCCCTGCCATGAAAGAAATGGAAGAGAAAGGAATCCTTTGCTACGGCCCTTATGCGGCCGACGGCTTTATGGGTTCAGGCAATTATACTCATTTTGACGGTATCCTGGCAATGTATCACGATCAGGGACTGGCTCCGTTCAAAGCATTGGCTATGGAAGATGGAGTAAACTATACGGCAGGTCTGCCGGTAGTACGTACTTCTCCGGCTCATGGCACTGCTTATGACATTGCAGGCAAGGGACTGGCTTGTGAAGATTCTTTCCGTCAGGCAATTTATGTTGCCATCGACGTGTTCCGTAATCGTCAGCGGGAAAGAGTGGCTCGTGCCAATCCGTTGCGTAAACAGTATTACGAGAAACGTGATGATAGTGATAAACTGAAACTGGATACAGTAGACGAAGATTAAAACAAGTAATGACAAAAGCAGAGATACAACAAGTGAAACAACGTTTCGGTATTATAGGTAATACCGAAGCATTGTCGCGCGCCATAGATGTTGCCATTCAGGTAGCTCCTACCGATTTGTCTGTGCTGATTACCGGAGAAAGTGGAGTCGGAAAAGAAAGTTTTCCGCAGATTATTCATCAATATAGCCGGAGGAAGCACGGACAGTATATCGCTGTCAACTGTGGCGCTATTCCGGAGGGTACGATTGATTCCGAACTGTTCGGGCATGAGAAGGGTGCGTTTACCGGTGCGATTGGCGAACGGAAAGGGTACTTTGGCGAAGCCGACGGTGGTACTATTTTCCTAGATGAAGTAGGGGAGTTGCCGATGCCTACCCAGGCGCGTTTGCTCCGTGTGTTGGAGAGTGGCGAGTTTATAAAAGTAGGTTCATCCAAAGTGCAAAAGACGGATGTTCGTATTGTGGCAGCTACCAATGTCAATCTTACACAAGCGATTGCCGAAGGGCGTTTCCGTGAAGATTTATATTACCGGTTAAATACGGTACCTATCCAGATTCCTCCTTTGCGTGAACGTGGAGACGATGTGCTCCTGTTGTTCCGTAAGTTTTCCGCAGACTTTGCAGAGAAATACCGGATGCCCGCTATTCAGCTGACGGAGGATGCCAAGAAAGAATTGCTGGCTTATCCATGGCCTGGTAACGTGCGCCAGCTGAAGAACATCACCGAGCAAATATCCATCATTGAAACAAACAGGGAGATCACTGCCGCCATCTTACAGAATTATCTTCCCGCACAAAATATACAACGTCTTCCCGCACTGATGGGAACACGTGAAAGTAAAGGCTTTGAAAGTGAACGGGAGATTCTTTATTCCGTTCTGTTCGACATGCGTCAGGAGGTAGCGGAGTTGAAGAAGATGGTACACAACCTGATGGCTGAACGTGCCGGACAGGTGGGGCAGGTAGGACAGGTGGGAACGGTGGTTACTACCCCGGTAGTGACGACACACCAACCTTCGGTACCTGCGATCATTCATACCATGCAGCCTGCGGTTTGCAAGGATGATGATGACATACAAGACACGGAAGAATATGTAGAAGAACCTCCTTTGTCACTGGACGAAGTGGAAAAAGAAATGATCCGCAAAGCACTTGAAAGGCATCATGGAAAGCGGAAAAGTGCGGCTAAGGACTTGAATATTTCCGAGCGTACACTTTATAGAAAAATAAAAGAATATGAATTGGATTAAGAAAATAATACGCCCTTTGGTACTGTTCGTTTTGCCGTTGGTAGTCATCGCGTGCACTGTCTCCTATAAGTTTAACGGATCGTCTATCAATTATGATAAGGTAAAGACTATTTCGATAGCCGACTTCCCGATCAAGTCGGAGTATGTGTATGCTCCGTTGGCGACCAAGTTTAATGAAGACCTGAAAGATATCTTCATCCGGCAAACCCGTCTGCAACTGCTCAAGCCGAGTCAGAATGCCGACTTGCAGATTGACGGAGAAATCACAGGATACAATCAGTATAACCAGGCAGTATCTGCCGACGGTTATTCTTCGGAAACTAAGTTAACTATTACCGTCAATGTACGCTTTGTCAACAATACCAATCATGCCGAAGACTTTGAACAACAGTTTTCTGCTTTCCGTACCTACGACTCTACCCAGTTGCTGACTGCCGTACAGGACGGATTGATTGCTGAAATGTCTAAAGAGATCACCGACCAAATTTTTAATGCAACTGTAGCAAACTGGTAATATAAATGACTTCTGTTAACTTTCAACAATGGATTCAGCATCCCGAAACGCTGAATAGGGATACCTTATACGAACTGCGCAACCTTCTTGCGAGGTATCCGTATTTTCAGTCGCTTCGTCTGTTGTATCTGAAGAACTTGTATATTCTCCATGATATTAGTTTCGGTGGAGAACTGCGGAAAGCGGTTCTTTACATTGCAGACAGACGGCAGTTGTTCCAGTTGATTGAAGGTGACCGCTACAATGTGCAGGCACGGAAAAAGGGAGTACCTCTTACGGAGGTACTGAAAGACGAGCCGTCTGTAGACCGCACATTGGCATTGATCGATGCTTTCTTGTCCACAGTACCCGAAGAGGTGACTGCCAAGACCAGCTTCGACTATTCGATGGATTACACCTCTTATCTTTTGGAGGAGACTCTGGACACGGAACAGTCGTCCGAAGAAATGCCCAAACTCAAAGGCTACGAACTGATTGACGACTTTATAGAAAAGAGCGAGAGCGACTCTCCCCTCTGCATGAAACCTTTAAGGGAAGAAATGTCATCTTCCACAACCTCTTCGGACGAGCTCTCCGAATCCGAAGAAGAAACGAAGGAGGAAGAAGAGGAAGATGACAGCTGTTTTACGGAAACTTTGGCAAAAATCTATGTTAAACAGCAACGATATTCAAAAGCTCTTGAAATAATTAAAAAATTAAGCTTGAAATATCCAAAAAAAAATGCTTACTTTGCAGACCAAATCAGATTTTTGGAGAAATTGATTATTAACGCTAATTCAAAATAACTAAAAATGTACTTATTATTCGTTATCTTAATGGTTATTGCAGCCTTGTTGATGTGTTTCATCGTGCTGATTCAGAACTCAAAAGGAGGCGGACTTGCTTCTGGTTTCTCTTCATCTAACGCCATCATGGGCGTGCGCAAGACTACAGACTTTCTGGAAAAAGCAACATGGGGCCTGGCCATCTTTATGGTTGTAATGAGCATTGCTACTGCTTATGTAGTTCCTCGTTCTGCTGTTGTTAAAGACGCAGTGTTGGAACAGGCACAGAAAGAACAACAGACTAACCCGTATAACTTACCCGCAGGTACGGCTGCGCCGCAAACTGAAGCTCCTGCTACCAATGCACCTGCTACAGAAACTCCGGCACCGGCTGAAACTCCTGCTCCTAAAGCAGAGTAATTTGCTCCGCCGTCAGGTAAGGCTTTGGGATAAAACCATTTAAGGGAAGGTGCAGACGGATGCTGCATTTCTTTGATATTTAAGTGCGGATTACGCAGATTACACGGATTTTCAATGTTCCGAGTGGTCAGTGTAATCCGCACTTAACTTTTTCTTGTAAAAAGAATCTCTTTGTGATAGAAACAAACGAGATTTAACTACCTTTGTTGGCTGTATAAGATTATTAACTACTTTTTAAATATAACAATGACAGAACATTTGAAACAGAAACTGAATGACTCCCCCGTACTCCGATGGAGTGTTCTAGCATTGGTCGCATTTACTATGCTATGCGGCTATTTCCTCACCGACGTAATGTCTCCTCTAAAACCCATGCTTGAGAAAGAACTATTATGGGATAGTCTTGATTATGGATTCTTCACAAGCGCTTACGGTTGGTTTAACGTATTCTTGTTGATGCTGATCTTCGGTGGTATCATTTTGGACAAAATGGGAGTTCGTTTCACCGGAATGGGAGCTTGCTTATTGATGGTGTTTGGTTGTGGATTGAAATACTATGCGATTTCTACTACTTTTCCGGAAGGTGCCATGCTCTTCGGATTCAAAACACAGGTGACGTTGGCTGCATTGGGATATGCTATCTTTGGTGTAGGTGTGGAGATTGCTGGTATCACTGTTTCCAAGATTATAGTGAAATGGTTCAAGGGCAAGGAAATGGCATTGGCTATGGGACTTGAAATGGCTACGGCACGTATCGGAACAACTCTGGCGATGGTATTGACAGTTCCTTTGGCAGACTTCTTCGGATATACGGACGAGGGTGGTGCATTCCATACCAATATTCCTGCTCCTATTCTGTTTTGTCTGATTATGCTGTGTGTAGGTACCATTGCTTTCTTCCTTTATACTTTCTACGATAAGAAATTGGATGCTTCTTTGGATGCAGAAGGCTTGGAACCGGAAGAACCGTTCCGTATGAAAGACATTGTGTATATCATCACAAATAAAGGATTCTGGTTGATCGCATTACTATGCGTATTGTTCTACTCGGCAGTATTCCCCTTTATCAAATATGCTGCCGACTTGATGGTGCAGAAATATAATGTAGATCCTAAACTGGCGGGAACGATTCCCGGATTGTTGCCGATTGGTGCAATTATCCTGACTCCGTTGTTCGGTTCGTTATATGACCGTATCGGCAAGGGAGCCACATTGATGGTGATCGGATCATTGATGCTAATTTTTGTACATACCATGTTTGCCCTGCCTATACTGAATATATGGTGGTTTGCTACTATTATAATGATTATATTGGGATTTGCTTTCTCACTGGTGCCTTCGGCTATGTGGCCTTCTGTTCCGAAGATTATTCCGGAAAAACAGCTGGGTACTGCTTACGCTTTGATTTTCTGGGTACAGAACTGGGGACTGATGGGTGTTCCTTTGTTAATCGGATGGGTATTGAATACTTATTGCAAAGGTCCGGTGGTAGACGGTGCACAGACTTATGATTACACATTGCCGATGACTATTTTTGCTCTCTTTGGTGTACTTGCTCTGATTGTTGCTTTGATGTTGAAAGCAGAGAACAAGAAGAAAGGATATGGTTTGGAAGAGGCAAATATCCAGAAGTAACAGTTACAATTCGAAGTAACGTTATAAATCCGAGAGTATAAGGTTTGAAAATAAAAGAGGGTTAGTATTAATGCTCTGAAATAAAAAAAAAGAATTATGGCTGCCAAAGAGAAAATCAACCTGTTAGAGGTCATTCCCTGTCGCAGTGAACATATTACAGCAGAAAGGGAAGGGGAGACGATTGTGCTCTCCTTTCCCCGTTTTAAATATCCGTGGATGCAACGCTTCCTTGTACCGGCAGGAATGTCGAAAGAACTTCATGTGCGATTGGAAGAACACGGTACGGCTGTATGGGAACTGATAGATGGAAAACGTACTGTTCGTGAAATCATAGAAGAACTCGCAGATCATTTTCAAAATGAAGCGGGATACGAGTCTCGTGTATCGGCTTATCTTTCTCAAATGCAGAAAGATGGGTTTATAAAACTTTTTATTAATTGACTTAATCAGATGATAGGTGATAAATGATAGTTACTATGCGGCATAATAGCTAGTTATATGATAGTGCAGCCTCCTAAGGAGGTTTATCAAATATCCCGTTTAAAGATATGAAAAAAGGCAACTGATTCGTAATGATGTAGTTGCCTTTTTAGTATTTTGAGAATATCTTTAGTTACTTATATTTCTTATTTACTGAATATCCCTTATCATTTAGGAAGCATCTCCCATCTATCATTTATCACCTATCATCTAATAAATTATCTAATTAAGGAAAATAGCCCAGAATATGACAGCAGTTGCAATGAGGACTCCCATAATAATAAGCGTCCCCCAAACGAAATAATTGCTGTCCTTTTCTTTCTTTTTCTCCGAGTCGTTGATGATACGTCCCATTTCCTCGGGAGTGGTGTTGGGCAGTGGATAAGGCTCGTTGGTGCGGTTTAAGTGCTTCAGTTTGTCGTTGGCACGTTCACGGCGTAGACGGGAAGCCTCTCGCCCTTCGCTAAGCCGACGTATCATGTCGAGCATGTGTCCTTCACCACCCATATTCTTTGCCCTTTAGAAGTTTACTATTTGCCTTCTTCTCTATCCACTTTTAACAATCCTCCCGTATTCGGATCAAAATAAACTTTGATTGTAGAATTCTTATTGAATAAGACAGGAGCCAGATATTCTATCACACCGAATTGAGTAATAGGAAGTTCACCTTCGTAAAGTTTCTTTTTACCGTCGGTCAATGTAACCATTGCTTGTCCGGGCACGTTGTAGGCGATTCCATCCAAATCTTTCTTCTTCTTACCGTCTTCCTGTGGAATTTTGACAGATTTCAGGTCTTTCAAGCTGATATAAAACGGAGTTCCTGCCAGATCGTTGTTGGCAACTACACCCAGTTTCTTGGAGAAGCGGAAAGCAACTTCGTTGTTAAATTCCTTGTCCGGAGTAAGACGGACGGTGAATGTCTTCTCTTCCTTATCACGAGTGCCGGAGAACATTTGCGTCATTGCTTCTTCCTGTGCATTCAGATTATCAAGCATAATTTTAAGCTGTGCTCCGTCTGAAGGCATATTGTCAGCTTGTCCGCGCAATAAGGCATTCTTGCTTTCGCGGATGTTATAGATCTCTTTAGCCACCAGTTCAGCCATCTTCGCGGTAGAACTGGCCATCAGAATTTCTTCGGTCAGGAATTCGCGGGGATTCGCTATTTTTGAGAGGACAGTGGGAGCAGGAGCTGCTTTCTTGTCTGAACTGCTTTTGCTGTAAGGCACATTGATGGTTTTCACGATGCCGTCCTCTGTCAGTTCCATGAGTGGTGCTACTGTTTTATCCTTCAATTTTACGAAGTAAGTAGTTTCGCTGTTGGGTACACCTACAGATTTCACTTTCACACTAGCCAGTTCCCAATACTCTTCGGGTTCGGTGGAAACATTGGCCAATCGCAGGTAACGATCAGCGTATTTGCTGAATTCTCCTGGAGTATAGTTGACTTTGTTGGCTTTTATTTCAAGCTCTATTTGGGTTTTGGGAAGACTGTAAACTACTCCGTAATCTTTTCCCCGGGTAACTCCCGTCAGTACTTCGGTTTGTGCATAGGCGGACGTTGCCATCAGTAGTCCCGCTGCTATAATCAACTTTTTCATATTCGGTTCTTTTTAACTGGTTTTGAAAACAAAGTTAATGAAGTTATTGAAAAAACTGTAAGTTCTTAACTTTTATTCGCTTACAAGTCGCCATGCTGTCGGTAGACAGGTGATAATATCGCTTGCGATCATTCCGATCATTCCCTGCTTCTTTTGAGCAACATCGCCCGCCAATCCGTGAATGTAAGTGCCGATTTTAGCAGCTTCTTCGGTTGGATAACCTTGGGCAAGCAGTGCCAGAATTACTCCGGTCAATACGTCACCACTACCTCCGGTTGCCATTCCGGGATTTCCGGTTGGATTGAAGAAACATTTGCCTTCGGGGGTGATGATGGCAGAATAGGCTCCTTTTAAAATAATGTGTACATGAGCGGCACGAGCCAACTCGCAAGCTTTCATCAGACGTTCGTAAGAATCCTGACATTTGCCGGTCAGACGTTCCAGCTCCTTCGGATGTGGGGTGAGGATGGAACCTTTCGGCAGATGTGTAAGTGCGTGGCGGTGGTTGGCTAGGATATTAAGTGCGTCGGCGTCTACTACAACAGGGGCTTGGCAGTGTTCCAGTTGTTCCAGTAGGGCAGCTTCCGTTTCTTCATTTCGTCCCAGTCCCGGGCCGATGCCGACTGCTTGATAATCATCTGTGTCGGTGGGTACGGCAAAACAGGTCTCGTTAGCGTCGGTTTCTACGATTGCTTCGGGTATGGAAGTCTGCAAGATGTCGTTGTTACACATTGGTGCATGAACGGTCAGCAGTCCTACTCCCGAACGGAGGCAGGCACGGGCAGCGAGAGCGGAAGCTCCTGCCATTCCTTTTGAACCGGCTATTAATAGTGCATGACCAAAGTTTCCCTTGTGGGCAAACTGTTTACGTGGTTTGATGAGTGAACGGATATCCTCTATTTCCAACATCTCGTAGTTTGTTTCCGTCTCTTCAATGCCGTCCTCGCTCAATTGGATATCCAATAATTCCCATTCTCCTACAAATTCAGTGTTTTCAGCGAACAGAAAGGCCAGCTTCGGCAGTTGCAGACTGAAGGTAACGTCGGCACGGATAATATTGGTTTTTACGTTGAATGTGTTTTCTTCTCCCATCAGTCCGGAAGGAATGTCAATGGCTACTACCATGGCAGGGGAAGAATTGATGTATTTCACTACGGCAGCGAATCCTCCGTTCAACGGCTTGTTCAGGCCGGAACCGAATAATCCATCAATAACCAGATGATCGGGCGTCAGGACAGGAGGAACGAATTGGGTACTAATTTCGTGGAATGTCACTTCTTCCATCATTTCTACCAGTTCTTTATTAGTCTGGCAGTCGGGCGAAAGCTCTCCCTTTGGGTTGAAGAGATATACTTCGATCTTATACCCTTTTTCAGCCATCATGCGGGCTACGGCAAGAGCGTCTCCGCCATTATTTCCCGGTCCGGCAAAGATGGTGACCGGTGTTTCCATATTCCATCTGTCTGTGATGGCTTTAGTTAATGCGGTTGCTGCACGTTCCATCAGGTCGATTGATGCAATAGGTTCGTTCTCAATAGTATAAGCGTCCAATTTCTTGATACTGCTGCTTGGAAATATTTTCATTGCGATGTTCTTTTAGTTTTCGGATTACAAATGTACATGATTCTTCTGACTTTTCCCGTTTGTTGTGGGAAGAAAACTTATTAATTATAAGGAGATGAGCTGCAGGGAATAGGGAAATAAGTTGTTCCTGACCCATAGCAAAGTTCTTTTCTATGGGTTGCAAAGTTTTTGAGTATAGGAAGAAAACTATAATTGAAACCTTTGATTATATAAATGAAGCTTTCATTTATATAAACGAAAGCTTTGTTTTTATAAATGCAACTTGCATTTATAGATTTGGGTTAGTGAAAGGGAACTTTTCAACGAGTCATTAGTAAGTTTATCATTAATAGAGAGTAACTTTGTTATGAATAGATTAGGCATAATCTGTCCGATTAGGGGGATATCCGCTTTTGAACTATTTAAGTGTTTGATTATTTGCGGTTTCCAATAAAAATATTATCTTTGGGGTAGGTGATGTGTATTGCATCATTTTCCTATGCTCACAATGAATAAGATTATAAATAATAGATTGTTTAATCTTTTAAAGTTTGCATGATGGAAAAGACAAAGATTGGCTTGAATGCCGGAAAAGTATGGCGCATCTTAAATGAAAAAGGTGAACTCTCCATGTTTGATTTGTGCCGTGAATTAAGTTTGACGTTCGAAGATGTAGCTCTTGCTATTGGTTGGCTGGCTAGAGAAAGCAAGGTCTTTTTGAGGAAGAGGGAAGGAATGCTTTTTGCCAGTGTCGAAAATGTCGAATTTACTTTTGGCTAAAGTGGTAAGTAACCTGCATGTAAGATGGATCTCCACTTTGTTATTTACACAGCTAAAAAAAATAATGAAGTGGATCAGTAGGATTTTTTATGCCCATTTTTATTATTCCCCCTATATTCCCGTTTGATAAGAACTTTCTTTTTTTGAAGCATTTAATCTATTTTTCGTACCTTTGCACCCCATAAACTACTAAACACATAAATTCATGAGTGCATTGAAAGGGCATCCGAAAGGCCTTTATCTGATTTTCGCGACAAGCACGGCAGAACGTTTCAGTTACTACGGTATGCGCGCGATCTTTATTCTTTTCCTGACGCAGGCATTATTGTTTGACAAAGAAGCGGCAGCATCCATTTACGGTAGCTATACCGGGTTAGTCTATTTAACTCCTTTGATTGGCGGATACATTGCCGATAAATATTGGGGAATCCGTCGCTCTGTGTTTTGGGGAGCAATGATGATGGCAGTCGGACAATTCCTGATGTTTATGAGTGCCTCTACTTTAGATAATACGGAACTTGCTCACTGGATGATGTATGGCGGACTCGGATTCCTGATCTTGGGAAATGGTTGTTTCAAACCTACCGTTTCTTCTCTCGTTGGTCAACTCTACGAACCGGGAGACAGACGGCTGGATGCTGCATATACCATCTTCTATATGGGAGTGAATGTAGGTTCTTTTGCCGCCCCTTTGATTTGTGGTTATCTGGGCGATACCGGTGACCCGCACGATTTTAAATGGGGATTTCTTGCAGCCGGAATCATGACACTGTTCACTGTTGTACTTTTTGAAACTCAAAAGAATAAATATCTTTTCTCTCCCTCTGGAGAACCAATCGGTATTATCCCCGATGCCAAACGTGAAAAGAAAGAGGATAAAGCCGAGCATATCTCACACCCGAAAATGGATAAGCGTACCAAGTTGCGTAATACCCTTGTAATCACTATTCTTACAGTTGCTTTAATAGCCTTCTTTAATTACGCTTTTGAGGGTGACTGGGTGAGCATCGGTATTTTTACCGCCTGCATTGTTTTCCCTGTCCTCATTCTATTGGATGGCTCATTAACCAAGATCGAACGTAGTCGTATTTTCGTTATCTATATAGTAGCTTTCTTTGTCATTTTCTTCTGGGCGGCTTACGAACAGGCAGGAGCCTCTTTAACTCTCTTTGCCTCCGAACAGACCAATCGTGATATTTTAGGTTGGGAAATGCCAGCTTCGTGGTTTCAATCCTTCAATCCTCTGTTTGTTGTTGTCCTGGCATATATAATGCCGGGTGTGTGGAGTTTCCTCAACAAACGAAAGATGGAACCTGCTTCTCCTACCAAACAAGCGATTGGCTTGTTACTTCTTTCTTTAGGTTATCTTTTCATCTGTTTCGGAGTGAAAGATGCTATCCCCGGAGTGAAGGTAAGCATGATTTGGCTGACAGGACTTTATTTTATTCATACAATGGGTGAAATAGCCTTGTCACCTATCGGACTTTCAATGGTAAATAAGTTGAGTCCGCTACGTTTCGCCTCTTTGATGATGGGAATCTGGTATCTGTCTACTGCCACAGCCAATAAATTTGCAGGCATGTTGAGCGGACTTTATCCGGAAGCCGGAAAAGTGAAATCAATCTTTGGTTATCAGATTGCTACCATGTACGATTTCTTTATGGTATTCGTTGTCATGTCCGGTGTTGCTTCATTGATTCTGTTCCTTCTCTCGAAGAAATTACAGAAGATGATGCACGGGGTAGAATAAAAAATCGTATTTTTGCAAGGTTATTTTTAAAATTACCGGTTATGGATACCATTCAGATAAAAGACAAACAGTTCACTGTTTCTATTAAGGAACAGGATATTCAGAAAGAAGTGATTCGCGTAGCGAACGAAATCAACCGCGACTTGGCAGGTAAGAACCCGCTCTTCCTTAGTGTGTTGAACGGTTCATTTATGTTTACTGCCGACTTGTTGAAGCATATCACCATCCCTTGCGAGATTTCGTTTGTGAAACTGGCTTCTTATCAGGGAGTGACTTCCTCGGGAGTGATTAAGGAAGTGATCGGACTGAATGAAGACATTGCCGGACGTACAGTAGTTATTGTAGAAGATATTGTAGATACCGGGCTAACCATGCAACGCCTGTTGGATACACTGGGTACACGCAACCCTGAAACAATCCATATTGCTTCTCTGCTAGTGAAGCCTGAAAAACTCAAGGTCAATCTGAACATCGAATACGTAGCAATGGAAATCCCGAACGACTTTATTGTAGGTTACGGACTGGATTATGATGGTTTCGGACGCAACTATCCCGATATTTATACAGTAGTAGATTAAACAGTTAATATTAAATAGGTACCAGTTTAAATGGTAAATAGTAAATCGTTAAATTGTAAATAACAAAATGTTGAACATCGTAATTTTCGGTGCTCCGGGTTCAGGAAAAGGAACACAGAGCGAACGTATTGTAGAAAAGTATGGAATCAATCACATCTCAACAGGAGATGTATTGCGTGCTGAAATCAAGAATGGCACAGAACTGGGTAAAACTGCTAAAGGTTACATCGACCAAGGTCAATTGATTCCTGATGAATTAATGATTGATATTCTGGCAAGCGTATTCGACAGCTTCAAAGATAGCAAAGGTGTAATTTTCGACGGTTTCCCAAGAACAATTGCACAAGCTGAAGCATTAAAGAAAATGTTGGCAGAAAGAGGACAGGATGTTTCTGTAATGGTTGACCTGGATGTTCCGGAAGAAGAACTGATGGTACGTCTGATTAAACGTGGTAAGGATTCCGGTCGTGCTGATGATAACGAAGAGACAATCAAAAAACGTCTGCACGTATATCATTCACAGACTGCCCCACTGATCGACTGGTACAAGAACGAAAAGAAATACCAACACATCAACGGCTTGGGTACTATGGAAGGTATCTTTGCTGAAATCTGCGAAGCAGTAGATAAATTGTAATTTAGTAATCTTACTAATTATCAATACACTATTATAAATGAATAAGTCAGTCAGTAGCCGGAGTATTCTACTTAACTACTCTAACTACTGACTACTTTAACTACTTAAAAAGAATATGGCTGAATCGAATTTTGTTGATTACGTAAAGATATACTGTCGCTCGGGTAAGGGCGGAAGAGGCTCTACGCACATGAGGCGCGAGAAATATTGTCCTAACGGAGGTCCCGATGGGGGCGATGGTGGAAGAGGAGGTCATATCATCTTGCGCGGTAACCGTAATTACTGGACATTGCTGCACTTGAAATATGACCGTCACGCAATGGCCGGTCATGGTGAATCGGGGAGCAAAGGACGTAGTTTCGGAAAAGACGGTGCGGATAAAGTAATAGAAGTACCCTGCGGAACGGTCGTTTATAATGCCGAGACCGGGGAATATCTTTGTGACGTAACAGAAGACGGACAGGAAGTGATCTTGCTCAAAGGCGGTCGCGGTGGTCAGGGTAACTGGCATTTCAAGACGGCAACCCGTCAGGCTCCGCGTTTTGCGCAGCCGGGAGAACCGATGCAGGAAATGACCGTTATCATGGAGCTGAAACTGCTTGCCGATGTTGGTCTGGTAGGTTTCCCGAATGCGGGTAAGTCAACTTTGCTTTCTTCTATTTCGGCTGCCAAACCGAAAATTGCAGATTATCCGTTTACTACGCTCGAACCCAATTTGGGTATCGTTTCCTATCACGGTGGAAAGTCTTTCGTGATGGCGGACATACCGGGTATTATCGAGGGAGCCAGTCAGGGTAAAGGCTTGGGACTGCGTTTCCTGCGTCATATCGAGCGCAATTCATTACTGCTGTTTATGGTTCCGGCAGACAGTGACGACATTCGTAAGGAATACGAAGTCTTGCTGAACGAACTGCGTACCTTCAATCCTGAAATGTTGGACAAGCAACGTGTGTTGGCTGTCACCAAGAGCGATATGCTCGATCAGGAATTGATGGACGAAATAGAACCTACATTGCCGGAAGGCATTCCTCACGTATTCATATCTTCTGTTTCCGGTTTGGGTATCTCGGTGTTGAAAGACATTCTTTGGGAAGAACTGAATAAGGAAAGCAATAAGATAGAGGACATCGTTCACCGTCCGAAGGACGTAACCCGTCTGCAACAGGAGCTCAAAGACATGGGCGAAGATGAAGACATCGTTTATGAATATGATGACAATGTTGATGATGATGACGATGATATCGACTATGAATACGAGGAAGAAGATTGGGAAGAAAAATGATTTCACTTACAAAAAATAATGAGTTGAAGGGATATAAGTCACTGGATGTATATCCCGAGGTAGCTCATTTCGTAACAACGCGTCACGAAGGTATAAGCACCGGAGCTTACGGCTCTTTCAACTGTTCGCCTTATACCAACGACTCATGCATGAACGTCAATCGCAATCAGAGCTGGTTGTTTCAGTGCATGAATCATCAGATAAAGGAGTTGTTTATTCCTGAACAGAGCCATGGTTGTGCCAGTCTGATTATCAATGAATCATTTTTTAAAGAGTCATTAGAAATGAGACGGCTACTTTTGCGAGGAATGGATGCCTTGATAACTAATGTGCCGGGGTATTGCGTTTGCGTCACGACGGCGGATTGTGTTCCTGTATTGCTGTACGACAAAAAACAACACGTTGTGGCTGCCGTTCATGCCGGATGGAAAGGAACTGTGAAGCATATTGTCAGTCATGTGATGGATCACTTGAATCAGAAATTCGGGACGCAAGGCGAAGATGTGGTAGCTTGCATCGGGCCGAGCATTTCGCTCGAATCATTTGAAGTAGGTGATGAGGTGTATGATGCTTTTAAAGAAAGCGGTTTCGATATGTCTCTTATTTCTATGAAGAAGAAGGAGACGGGCAAATATCATATTGATTTGTGGGAAGCCAACCGGATTGAATTACTGAATGCCGGAGTGCCTGCAGAACAGATAGAAGTAGCTGGCATCTGTACCTATATTCATCATGATGAATTCTTCTCTGCACGTAGACTGGGAATAGATTCCGGTCGTATCTTGTCGGGAATAATGATTAGAAAGTAATAATTGGTGTCCGTAATTGCAGGACGCTGATGATTAGTTTATGATAAGTTATGTTTGAAATAAAAGTATCTAAAGAAATAAAAGACGCATGCCCGGTTTTCGCCGGAGCCGCCGTGTATGCTGAAGTGAAGAATACTGCTTACAGCGAAGGTCTTTGGCACGAAATCAATGCTTTCACCGAACAACTGACTTCCACTACACAGATGGAAGACATCAAACATCAACCTGTTATCTTTGCTACCCGTGAGGCTTATAAACGTTGTGGCAAAGACCCCGGGCGTTATCGTCCGTCAGCCGAAGCTTTGCGTCGCCGCCTGATGCGCGGAATCCCTTTATATCAAATTGATACATTGGTAGACCTGATTAACCTCGTGTCTCTTCGTACGGGACATTCTATTGGTGGTTTCGATGCGGATAAAATACGAGGTATACACCTTGAACTCGGTATCGGTAAAGCTGGAGAACCGTTTGAAGGTATCGGACGCGGTGTGTTGAATATTGAAGGATTACCCGTATATCGCGATTCATTCGGAGGAATCGGAACCCCGACAAGCGATCACGAACGTACGAAAATGGATCTCGGAACTACTCATATCCTGGCGATAGTCAACGGTTATAATGGGAAAGATGGCTTGAAAGAAGCTGCTGAAATGATTCAGACTTTATTAAGAAACTATGCAGAATCGGATGGAGGCGAAATCATGTTCTTTGAATAATGAGGCTTTCTTCTCCGGCTTGAAAAAGAAAAAATACATGAAAAACATACTTATCTTACTGACTGTTTTATTATTGCCACTGGTTGCCAACGGACAGAATAAATCTTCATTCTCTGCCCGGGAAGTGAGCGATGTTCGAGTAGCTACTCCCGGACTATTTGCTAAAGATAATCACATCTATCTGCGTTTGGACTCTTTGAAAGATCACGAATATGCTTTTCCCTTACCCGGAGGAAAAGTAATCTCTGCTTATGGAACTCGTGGAGGGCATTCGGGAACAGATATTAAAACCTGTGCAAAAGATACGATTCGTGCTGCTTTTGATGGAGTGGTACGTATGGCAAAGCCGTATTATGCCTATGGAAATATAGTTGTCATCCGTCACCCTAACGGATTAGAAACCCTTTATAGCCACAACTTCAAGAATCTGGTTAAAAGCGGTGATATCGTAAAAGCCGGACAACCTATCGCGCTAACCGGGCGTACTGGTCGTGCCACTACCGAACATGTGCATTTCGAAACCCGTATCAACGGAGAACACTTCAATCCGAATCTGATTTTCAACCTGAAAGAGGGAACATTGCGGAAAGAATGTATCAAGTGTACCAGGAATGGAAGTAAAATCGTTGTGAAGACTCACATTCCTGATAACCGGATTGCTCAAAGTCCAAAAGAAGTAAAGCTCCCTTATCCCTTTTTAGACTTACGATACTCTCGTGGTGACATGCCCATTATTTTACTGAATAACCGGGAGAAATAATAGGTATCTTCGATGCCTATTTTATAGCATATCTGATTAATTTTCATATCAGTAGTGTCGAGTAACAGGCAAGCTTGCTGTATCTTTAATAAGTTGAAATAGGTCAATGGACTATGACCTGTTTTCTTTTTAAACAACATCGAAAAGTGAGAAGGAGAATATCCTATCTGATCGGCTATATCTTGCAGGCTAAGATGCTTCTCCATATTTTCCTTCATATAATGAATAGCCAGTTCGCTTATGTTTTCATCATCTGTTGCGTCATTGCCTGCAGCTGCATTACGAAATTGCTGTATATATCGCAATGTCCCCAGATAAAAATGGAACATAGAGAATGCATAACGCAGGTTTTCATTGCTATATCCATTCTTTAAAGTATTAAATATCTCTTCGAATAGATTGATACGTGTGCTGATACGTGAGTGCAATTCAGGTTGAATATCCATCGGACGGCTCGCCTCTTGAGCGTAAAAGGGAGCGAGAATACCTTTAAAGTGTATCCAGTAAATAGTCCATGGTAAGGATTTATTAGAAGCATACGCATGAGGAACTCCCGCCGGAAGAATAAAATATTGATTGGCGGAGACAGTATATTCCTGTTCACCTATGCGGTACCATCCAGCTCCATCTATGCAATAAATGAATACATATTGATTGATAGGCTCGATTCGTTCACGGTAGTGATGCTTGGCTTTCGGGTAATACCCGATGTCAGTGATATGGAGCATAGAGGTCAGAGGATCCTCTTCCATCTTGTCAACGATTATGCGGGGAAGTACTAAAGCTCTTTCACCGGTAAATCCATCTTTTAATTTTACCATAATCTCATAGTATATGATTTTGCTGTTTGGCGCAAATATATAATAATGTATGCAATCTATCAAATAAACAACAAAAAATAAGATTGTCCATCTTTATCGAATGAAATTCTATTTTTTATCCTCTTAACATCCTCTATCTTTGCAATATCAATTAATCAATCTTCTAATGGTATGAAAAGTTATAATAAAAAATTTGTCTATTTTATCTGTTTAGTTTCCGCGATGGGCGGACTGCTTTTCGGCTATGACTGGGTAGTGATAGGAGGAGCGAAGCCTTTCTACGAACTTTATTTTGATATTGCCGATGTACCTGCTATGCAAGGGTTAGCTATGAGCGTAGCTTTACTTGGCTGTTTGATTGGCGCAATGGTAGCAGGTATGATGGCAGACCGTTATGGTCGTAAGCCTCTCTTAATAATTTCCGCTTTCATATTCTTATCTTCAGCTTATGCTACCGGAGCTTTTTCTGTATTTAGCTGGTTTCTCGCTGCCCGTTTTTTGGGAGGTATTGGCATTGGTATTGCTTCAGGACTTTCTCCTATGTATATTGCCGAAGTAGCTCCTACCTCCATCCGGGGAAAGCTTGTCTCATTGAACCAATTAACGATTGTACTAGGTATTTTAGGGGCTCAAATTACTAACTGGCTGATAGCGGATCCTATTCCTGCCGATTTTACTCCTGCTGATATTTGTGCTTCCTGGAATGGGCAGATGGGATGGCGATGGATGTTTTGGGCTGCTGCATTTCCTGCTGCGGTATTCTTACTGTTAGCATGTTTCATTCCTGAAAGTCCTCGTTGGCTGGCTATGAAAGGAAAAGAAGACAGGGCATGGAAAGTGCTTGGGCAAATTGGAGGTGACGATTATGCCGATCAGGAACTTCGTCTGGTAGAAGAAACGAAATCTTCGAAATCGGAAGGTGGATTAAGGTTGTTGTTTAGCCGTCCGTTCCGTAAGGTACTTATTTTAGGTATTATCGTAGCTGTATTCCAACAGTGGTGCGGTACGAACGTAATATTCAATTATGCACAAGAGATATTCCAGTCTGCGGGATATTCATTGGGAGATGTTCTCTTTAATATTGTAGTGACGGGAGTGGCAAATGTAATTTTTACTTTTGTGGCAATTTATACAGTAGATCGTCTGGGACGCCGCGCCTTGATGCTTCTGGGAGCTGGAGGACTGGCTGGTATTTATCTCATTCTCGGCACTTGTTATTTCTTCGAAGTAAGCGGTTTCTTTATGGTGGTGTTGGTAGTTTTAGCTATTGCTTGCTATGCTATGTCATTAGGACCTATCACTTGGGTATTGCTTGCTGAAATTTTCCCGAACCGGGTACGTGCCGTGGCAATGGCAACTTGTACATTTGCTTTATGGGTAGGCAGTTTCACATTAACATATACTTTCCCATTACTAAATAACTTTTTGGGAAGCAGTGGCACATTCTGGATTTATGCAGCGATTTGTGCTGTAGGCTATCTGTTTTTCTTCCGAGCATTGCCCGAGACAAAAGGCAAATCACTGGAAGCTTTGGAGAAGGATTTAATTAAATAAACGATAACGGGTTGGCAAATAAATAAGTAAGTAAATAGGTATTGGGTGACATTATTAATAGGCGGGGAGAAGATAAAATCTCCCTGTCCCCAACCCTTTTTGTCTCTTGATTTCTTTGACAACGAATTTAAAAACAAATATATAATCAATAATACGATGGTAAAAGCATGGAAAGAAAAGGTGGTAATTCCTACTTATGAAGTAGGTAAACCGGAGAAGAATCCTATTTTCTTAGAGAAGCGTGTGTATCAAGGCAGTAGCGGGGTAGTTTATCCTTATCCTGTGATTGAATCGATGTCCGATGAGAAAGTGGATAAGGAGTATAATGCTGTTTTTATCGAAAACGAATATATCAAGGTCATGATTCTCCCGGAACTGGGCGGGCGTGTGCAAATGGCTTATGATAAGATCAAACAGCGTCATTTTATTTATTATAATCATGTCATAAAACCGGCTTTGGTAGGGCTTGTTGGACC
Source organism: Bacteroides sp. D2 (assembly GCF_025147085.1). Classification (NCBI taxonomy): domain Bacteria; kingdom Pseudomonadati; phylum Bacteroidota; class Bacteroidia; order Bacteroidales; family Bacteroidaceae; genus Bacteroides; species Bacteroides sp. D2. Next base: position 3,456,291 of record NZ_CP102261.1, read on the forward strand.
GTGGATATCAGGAGGTATTGAGTTTAACTGGCCACAGCATCATCGTCCCAGCACTTATATGCCTGTGGATACAACTATTGAAGAGAATGCCGATGGCAGTGTTACTGTGTGGGTGAATGAAATGGAACGTATGTTTCATCAGAAAGGAATGGCAGGTTTTACCCTTCGTCCGGGACACGCTTTTCTTGAAATAAAAGGGGTGCTTTATAACCGCACTGAAGTTCCACAAACCTTTTTATGGTGGGCTAATCCTGCCGTAGCTGTCAATGACTATTATCAGAGCGTATTCCCGCCAGATATTAATGCTGTATTCGATCATGGAAAGCGTGCTGTATCGAGTTTCCCTATTGCAACGGGCACTTACTACAAGATGGACTATTCTGCCGGCGTAGACATCTCGAACTACAAGAATATCAAAGTTCCTACTTCCTATATGGCTGTCAATTCCCGTTTTAATTTTGAAGGGGGATATGAAAATGACACTCGTGCCGGTATGCTTCATGTTGCCAACCATCATATTTCTCCGGGTAAAAAACAGTGGACTTGGGGGAATGGCGATTTTGGTCGTGCATGGGATCGTAATCTGACAGATGAAGATGGTCCGTATATTGAATTAATGGCAGGTGTATATACCGAAAATCAGCCGGACTTTACCTGGTTGCAACCTTATGAAGAAAAGAGTTTCGTGCAGTATTTCCTGCCTTATCGGGAATTGGGAGTAGTGAAAAATGCAAGTAAAGATTTACTGATGAACATTGAACCGGAGGGAGAGGACAGTGTACGTTTTAAAATATTCGCTACCTCCAGACAGATGGTAAACGTGGTGTTGAAAAATGAAGACGGTAAGGTATATTATAATAAAGAGAAAACTATTACTCCGGAGGAATTGCTGGATGAAACGGTAAATGTAAAAGGTGAAGAATTTAACAGGCTAAATCTTGAAATCACGGCCAGCGGAAAAGAATTACTGTATTGGCATGCAGAACCGGAAGAAGTGAAACCGATTCCTGATGCTGCCGAAGCAGCTTTGTTACCGGAAGAAATAAAGACCACCGAACAGCTTTATCTGACCGGATTACATTTAGAACAATACAGGCACGCTACATACAATCCCGTAGAATATTATGAAGAGGCATTACGTCGTGATCCGATTGATGTGCGTAATAATAATGCGCTTGGTTTGTGGTATATTCGTAAAGGTCGTTTCTGTAGAGCAGAACAATATCTGCTCACAGCCGTAAAAACCTTGCAGAAACGCAATCCAAATCCGTATGATGGAGAACCTATTTATAATCTTGGTCTTGCTTTGAAGTATCAGGGGCGCTACAATGAGGCTTATGATCGTTTCTATAAATCTTGTTGGAATGCAGCTTGGCAGGATGCCGGATATTTTGCTTGTGCACAGATTTCTATTATGCAAAATCGTTTGGAAGATGCATTGGATGAAGTTGACCGTTCACTTATTCGTAACTGGCACAATCATAAAGCTCGTGCCTTAAAGACTACCATTCTCCGCCGAATGGGTAAAACAGAAGAAGCTCTGCGGTTGATTGATGATTCATTAGCTATCGATCAATTCAACTTTGGCTGTCGTTATGAGAAGTATTTGATTATGAGTACTTCCGAAGAGTTAGTCACCTTGAAAGAAATGATGCGTGGTGAAGCTCACAATTATGATGAAATTGCTCTTGATTATTGTGCGGCTGGTTGTTGGCAGGAAGCTGCCTCTTTATGGAAGATAGCTATTGAAGAAGCTGCTGTTACTCCAATGACTTATTATTACTTGGGATGGTGTCTGTTTCAGGGAGGACTTCCCGGAGCGCATCAGGCATTTGCCGATGCAAAGATGGCTTGTCCTGATTACTGTTTCCCCAATCGCCTGGAAGCAATTATAGCACTGCAATGTGCTATGGAACAGAATCCGGATGATGCAAAAGCACCTTATTATTTAGGTAATCTTTATTACGATAAACGGCAGTACGATTTGGCTATGGAAGCATGGGAAACTTCGGCAAAACTGGACGATAGTTTTCCGACCGTATGGCGTAATTTGGCTTTGGCTTATTTCAATAAAAAGAATGAAGAGACAAAAGCCATCAAATATATGGAACGTGCTTTCCGGCTTGACACTACTGATGCACGTATTTTAATGGAACTGGATCAGCTGTACAAACGTGTTCGCCGTTTGCATAAAGAGCGTCTGGCTTTCCTGCAACAATATCCGGAGTTGATAATGCAACGTGATGATTTAATATTGGAAGAGATCACATTATTGAATCAAACAGGAGAATACAAGAAGGCTAAGACACTGCTTGATGCACATAACTTCCATCCATGGGAGGGGGGAGAAGGAAAAGTACCTGCCCAATATCAGCTGGCCCGCGTAGAATTAGCCAAACAGGCATTAACTGTCGGTAATTATAAGGAAGCTATTGCATTGCTGGAAGAATGTCTGGAATATCCGCATCATTTGGGTGAAGGAAAACTATATGGTGCACAAGAGAACGACTTCTACTACTTTTTAGGTTGTGCTTATGAAGGTTTAGGACAGAATGAGAAAGCTGCAGAATGTTGGGAACAGGCAATTCTCGGGCCAACTGAACCAGCTGCTGCCATGTACTACAACGATGCAAAACCCGATAAAATATTCTATCAAGGTTTGGCATTATTGAAACTCGGGCGTCTGGATGAGGCTAATGGTCGCTTCCATAAATTGACTTCTTATGGAGAAAAACATTTGTTTGACAAGATTAAAATGGATTATTTTGCAGTGTCGCTACCCGATCTATTAATTTGGGAGGATGACTTGACAATAAGGAATGTAATTCACTGCAAATATATGATGGCATTAGGATATTGGGGGCTGAACCAGAAGGAGAAATCCATCCGGTTATTGAATGAAGTAGAAAGATTGGATATAAATCATCAGGGTATCCAGGCTTTTAGGACTCTGATAGGATAGGACAACTTTGTGACGGTGCTTCTATAAGTATCGTCACAAGTTCTTACTTTTATATAAACCTTAAACAACAATGACATGAGAAATATTAAAAACAGTTTAATCATGAAAATTACAAGCTTTATAGTGATGGGCTTTTCCGTTGTATGCAGTATGACTGCTTGTTCGGATGATCCTGTGACAGTTGCTGATCCTGAACCTGCTGTTGTGGTGGTAAAAGTACCTAATGGCAGTTTTGAAGAAGATGCTGCTGAAACAGTTTCCCCGAAAGGATGGACAATCAGTGGAGATAATTCTGCCGTAAAAGTAGTTGAAGGAGGATGCGAAGGAATCTATGCTTTGCATTATGGGGCAACTTCTGCCTACACGGTATCCACCCGTCAGACTGTTAATGGTTTGGAGGATGGAATTTATGACCTTGAATTTTATTATAAAAGTAGTGGAGGACAAATTTCCTGTTGTGTGGCTGCCGGTACTGATAATAAGAAGATGACTTCCTTACAAGCATCTCCTGCTACTTGGATTCGTTCTTATGTGCGTGGGATTAAAGTAGAAGGAGGAAAATGTGATATTGAAATACACAGTGAATCGGCTGAAACCAACTGGAGTCGTTTCGATGGATTGCGTTTAAAGAAAACGGAGAAAGAGTATAATCTGCTGAAGGGCGGTGATATTTCACAGTTGACCTATGTAGAACAGATGGGCGGCAAATTCTATGAGAATGGAGAAGAAAAAGACTGTATTGATATTCTTAAAAACAATGGGTTTAACATTGTTCGTCTTCGTTTATATAATGATCCGGGAAATCCTGACTATTCTCCTTCCAACCGTTTGCCTGAAGGTATTTCCGGACCTGATGATATTTTACGTTTGGCTAAACGGGCCAAGCAGGCCGGTATGCAAATACAGTTGACATTTCATTATAGTGATTATTGGACCAATGGGGAAACGCAAACCAAACCACACGATTGGGAAGGATTGGATTTTGCCGGATTAAAGCAAGCGCTCTATGATTTTACTTTCAACTTCATGAATAAAATGAAAGCACAGGGCACTACTCCCGAATTTGTAGCCTTAGGCAATGAGACACAAGCCGGTATGTTGTATCCTGAAGGAAGTTATGAAAATTTTGCTCAACTTTCCGAATTATACAATGCGGGTTATGATGCAGTGAAAGCTGTATCACAAGATTCGAAGGTTATCATTCATTTGAATGCTGCCGGAGATAAGTCTCAATATAACTGGTATTTTGGCGAATTGAAGAATAGACATACAAAATATGATGTAATCGGAGCTTCCTACTATCCTTTTTGGACTGATAAAAGTGCTGCACAGATGCGTGAATGGGCGGATTATGTTTCTGCTAAATTTGATAAAGATATCCTGATTATGGAAACCGGTTATAGCTGGAACAAAACTTTGCCTGATGGAAGCCCGGGACAATTGGCAGATAATGGCCCGTATGCGGATTTCTCTCCGCTCGGACAAAAGAACTTTATGCTCGAACTTATCAAAGAAATAAAGCAGGCGAAAGATTGCCGTATTCTTGGTTTCCTTTACTGGGATCCTATTTTTATCGAAGTAGAAGGTATGGGATGGGAATTGGGTGCCAAGAATTATGTAAGTAATACCACTCTGTTCGATTTTTCAGGAAATAGAATGGAAGTATTAGATGCATTCAAATATAATAACTAAAAATAATATACCATGAAGAACGTTTTAAAAACAATCGGAAAACTATATCTATTGCTGACGCTCGTTTGTTTGGCTGTTGGCTGTGAGGATGATAAGGAAGATGTGGCTCCCGGTCTTTATGTGGCAAATGAAGAGATAGAAACATTTCCCGGTGATACGGTACTGGTGTCGGGAACGGCTTCTAACTATGCCGGATTGGCAAGCATTACATTGAGTTGTGAAAGTTGGGGGATACATAAGGCCTATGATTTGAATGGACAGAAACCAAAAGTATTTAACTATGATTATCGGCTGATTGTACCGAAAACTGCTACTTTTGAAGAGCATCTGTTAATTACAATTCGTGACGTGAACGGATGGGAAACAAAGAAGAATGTTCTATTGACTTATATTGCGGATATGGAAAGTCCGGTTATGCAAACACAGCTTCCGGCACGAATTGCGGTGGACTTTAATACTGCTACCAATAAGGGAAGTTGGAATCTGAATATGAAGTTTACGGATGACCGTGAACTAAAGAACATCCGTTTGCAAATACCCGGTATGCAAATTGACGAGACTGTGGAAGTTAGCGGGCGTAGTGGAGAATTGAAACGTACTATTGATTTTACTACCGGAGAGTTTCCGGTTACTTTAACTGTTACGGATGCAGGTGGCAATGAAACGGTTGTCAATACTACGGTAGTTGTAATGTTGGCAGAGGAAGAAGACCCGATTCAGGATTATGCACAGATGTATATTGTTAATGCTGATGAGAATCCGAATGATTATGTGAATGGCTATTATCGTTATATGGATCGAAAAGGTGAATATCAATACGAAGGAAAATTCTATGCTCCGACTGACAATGCACAGGTTTACTTTGTACCGACAAAATCGATGGAAGGAGATTTGTATGGAACCAGCCCTTATGTTAGCAGCAAACTGATGAATAAGAATGGTTATGTAGTTCCAGTTGTGCTTCCGAAAAAAGGCTATTACAGTGTTTGGATTGATTTGAATGCTCATACATATAGTTATTGGAATATGGATATTCCGTCGGGTACTTGCACCGAACCTTTATGGATGTCGGGCACAGGTTTTAGTTTTGCTGATTGGGGAGCTTCAGATCAGATGACACAGACGGATACTTATCGTTATGAAGTGGAAACGTCCGTTCTGGGCGATTATGCCGGTGATCGTCAGTATTACTTCTATACGAGTGGCTGGGCGCGGGTATTCCGTGCAGATGCAGCGGGCAACTGGTGGTTTGAAGCAGCAACGGGTAGTTGCATTACTTACAAAACTGATTATGCAGGTAAAGTGAAAGTCACCTTTGATACAGCTGCACTGTGGGCGACAATCAAGAAAGTAACAGAATAAAATGAAACAAGTATGGAAAAATATATTCAACTAGTAAAAAAGGCGGGATTTATGCTGTCCTTCCTGTTGATGACTACTTCGCTGATAGCACAAGGTATTCAGGTGAAAGGGGTAGTGAAAGATCCGGCTGGTGAAGTAATCATTGGGGCGAGTGTAGTAGTGAAAGGTACTACTAATGGTTCTATCACTGATTTGAATGGTCATTTTAATCTTTCGGATGTACCTTCGGGAGCAGTGATAACTGTTTCTTATATCGGTTATATTTCTCAAGAGAAGAAAGTAACCACTGCTCCAATGGAATTTACATTGAAAGAAGATAATAAGACATTGGATGAAATTGTGGTAGTCGGTTACGGTACAGCTAAAAAAAGCAGTATCTCCGGTGCGGTAGCTTCTGTAAAAGCAGATGAACTACCAACAGCTGCCTCTGCTTCGGTCGGTTCTATGTTGCGTGGACGTTCATCAGGAATGAACATCACACAAAACAGTGCCAATCCGGGAGCATCAATGAATATATCCATTCGAGGTGGTCTCTCCGGGCAGACTCCGTTGATTGTGATTGATGGTGTACCGCAGGCTTCTTCCAAGACCGTGACAGCGGGTACAGCTTATAGTGGAGGGGAGAAAGATAATGCTCTGATTAACCTTAACCCTAATGATATTGAGACAATTGATATTCTGAAAGATGCTTCTGCTGCTGCAATTTACGGTTCGGATGCTTCGGGTGGTGTAATCCTGATTACTACCAAACGAGGAAAAACGGGTAAGCCTGACATCTCCTATTCAGGTTCGGTTGCTTTTCAGTATATTAAAGATGCACCGGATTTCTTGAATGCACGTGATTTCATGATTGAACAGAATAAAGTGTTTGATGAACTGGGACGTGGGGATGAAAAGAAATATACCGATAGACAGATTGCAAATTTTGTAGGCGATGGTACGGACTGGATGGATGAGGTAACTCGTGTAGGTATTGTAAACGAACACAATCTTTCGGTATCTGCCGGTACGGATGCTACAAAATATCTCTTCTCATTGAGCTATTACGACCATCAGGGAATTGCTAAAAATAATTCGATGAATCGCATAACGGGTCGTTTGAATGTAGATCAGACTATTAATCGTCTGCTGAAAGCTGGTATTAATTCTACTTTCTCTCAAATAAAGTATCACGATGTGCCATTGGGTAATGAACGGCAAGATAATTCGGCGTTGATTTATTCGGCTATGACGTTTATTCCTACTGTACCGGTATACGATGAAGATGGAAAATATTCGGTTAATCCGATTCGCGATATTTATCCGAATCCGGTTTCATTATTGGATATAACTGACCAGACTGTGAGCCGTGACCTGTTTGTCAGTGGTTATCTGGAATTCAGACCGATTAAGGATTTGTTGCTGAAAGCTACGGTCGGCTTTGATATGAAAGATGTGCAGGCGGATCAATATATTCCCACTACGACAAAAAAGGGATATAGTATGGACGGACAAGCTTCCAAACAGAATGCCAAATCACAGATGAACCTGTTTAATGCCATTGCCAATTATACCAAAGTCTTTAATGAGATTCATGATGTAAATCTGATGGCTGGTTTTGAATATAAGAAATCTTCTTGGGAAGGAATGGGCATTGTAGCTTCCCAGTTTCCTTATGACGGCTCGTTGATGAACAATATAGGAACAAGCGAACAGGAAAAGCCGGCTATAAGTTCGTATAAAGGAGCCAGTGAAATGGCTTCGTTCATCGCGCGTTTGAACTATTCACTAGCATCCAAGTATGTTCTGACTGTCAATCTCCGTGTAGATGGCTCGTCTAATTTCTCGAAGGAGCATCAGTGGGGAGCTTTTCCGGGAGTATCTGCAGCCTGGCGTATGAATGAAGAAAGCTGGATGAAGAATATCAATTGGTTGAGTAATCTGAAACTGCGTGCCGGTATGGGGCAAACAGGTAATGCCGGTAATTTGACAGGTATCAATACCTATTATAAGGTATCTCAAGGTGCATTTGCGCCCAACGGGAGTCTGGTAAATGGTATGGCTATCTCCAAATTAGGTAATGACAAGCTGAAATGGGAGACATTGACCGACTATAACTTGGGTATTGATTTCGGTTTCTTCAATAACCGATTGTCCGGCTCTATCGACTTGTATCAGCGCCTTCGTAAAGATGTCATTATGTCTAAAAGCTTGATGTCTTATCATGAAGTGAAGACGATAGACTATAATTCGGCTACTGTTTATCGTGCCCGTGGTATTGACATTGGTATTCATAGTGTAAATTTCGACAATAAGAACTTTGGATGGACCACTGATATTAATTTCTCTTATTATCGTAATCATACTACAAAACGTGACCCTGATTTTATTCCTGCCGTTTATCAAGATTATGTGGAAGAATGGAATAATATTTATGGATACAAAACGAACGGTCTGATTCAAATGGATCAATCTTATAAACATTTACAGAAATCCGGTGCCGGAGCTATTCTTTATCAGGACTTGTATGGATATAAGCTTGATGAGAATGGAGAAAAAATGCGTGATAGTGAAGGTCGTTATATCCGGATTGCGGGTGAAGACGGAATTTTGGATGATGCGGACATTGTGGTACTGGCAAATAATACACCGATTCCTTTCAGTATTAACAATACATTCCGCTGGAAGAACTGGGATGCTAACATTTACCTGTATGGTTCTTTGAATGGATGGAAAGTGAACGATATTAAGTTACAGTCCATTTATGGTATTGAAGATATTACGTATGGCGTCAATGTCTTGAAAGAAGTGAAGAATCGTTGGTCACCTGCCAATCCTATGGGCACATTGCCGGGAGTGGCAGAAGCTTCTTCGGGTGTGAATCCCAGTAAGAGCGATTTCTTCCTTGAGAAGGCGTGGTATTTGCGTTTAGATAACGTATCTATCGGCTATACTTTCCCTGCTCAATGGTTTAAGAATAAAATTCGTTCAGTCAGACTGTATGCTGCAGGACGTAATCTTGCCGTGTTTACTCCTTATAAAGGGATGGACCCTGAAACAGGAAACGGTATTGGAGCTTACCCGAATCAGTCCTCATTTGCTATTGGTTTGGATGTGAAATTCTAAAATATAATAGGTATGAAAACAATGAAATATATAGCAACAGCCTTGATGCTGTTTTCAATGACTTCCTGTGAATTGGAACGTCTGGATTATACCGAGATTTCTCCGGAGAATTTCTTTAAGACGGAGACTGATTTGAAACTGGCAGTCAACTCGCTTTACTATGATTTTAACCCCGGGGATTTTAAATCTGTTTATTCTGCAGATTATTCCGGTTATCAGATTATTGGAGATATGACAACTGATGTACTTTGGTCTTGCTGGGCATGGGAGTCGGATGAATTATATTTCCAACAATGGTATGCCACAGTAGGAGGCAGTATTCAAAATCATGCTTATTCGAATTTCGAACGCTACAATTTCCTTTCGAAAGCACGGAATACTATTCGCCGTATTGAGAATTCTCCGGTAAGTGAGGAGGCTAAAACTCTTTATTCCGGTGAAGCGAAGGCTTTGCGAGGTTGGATGGGACTTTATCTTTATGATATGTTTGGTCCTGTACCCGTAGCTCCGGATGAAGTGTTGGATGATCCGCAAACATTTGTTTACTTACCTCGTCTGACGGAAGAGGAGTATGATACGATGATGGAAACAGACCTGCGGGATGCGATTCGGGATTTACCTGAAGTAGCTGAAGCACGCGGTCGTATGACTAAAGGCGCTGCCCGTATGATTTTGTTGAAGTATTACATGATAAAAGGCTATTTTGAAAAGGCGGAAATTCTAGCTCGTGAATTGATGGAGATGGAGGGACGTGTATATAGTTTGCAACCTGATTATAATTATGTTTTTTCTAAGGAGGGAATAGGCAATAATGAGGTCATCTTACAATTGGCTTGTAATAGTACTGCCAGTTGGTACTCAAACTATATGACGGCCGAGGTGCTTCCTGCCGATTATCCTTGGGCAGAGAAGGCAACAGGTTGGGGCGGTTATGTGATGCCTTGGGATTTTTATGGTACTTTTGAGGAAGGTGATTCACGTTTAAAGAATGTAGTGACGGGTTATACAAATAAGAAGGGGGAGAAGATCGACCGTACAAACAGTAGTCAGTTGGCTAAAGGTGCATTACCTCTGAAATATGGGATGGACCCGGATATGAAAGATGCGCAAAGTGGTGTTGATGTGGTTATTTATCGTTATTCGGATGTATTGCTTACGCTTGCCGAATGTATCAACCGCAATGAAGGTTCTCCTACAACAGAGGCGATTGGTCTCGTGAATCGTGTTCGTAATCGTGCTGGCTTGTCTGCTTTGGATGATTCACAAACTGCTTCAAAAGAAACGTTCAATGAGGCTTTACTTTTAGAACGCGGACATGAATTTTATCTCGAAGGTCTTCGCCGGCAGGATCTTGTTCGCTTTGGAAAATATGTCGAATATGCCAATGCACGCATTGATGCAATTAACAGGTCCGAAGGCAGGGGATACTTTAATGTGCATGAAGGACACAATCGTTTCTGGATTCCGCAGAGTTTCATTGATGAATCTAAGGGGGCTATCAAGCAAAATAATTATGATAGATAATCATAAACAAAAAATGAATGAATTGTAAATAATGAATATATAGACTATGAAAAGTATTATATTAACATCAGCACTTTGTGCAATGACGGCAACTGTTATGGCTCAACAGGTATATGAACTTTCAGCGCCTGTAAAGGAAAAAGTAATTTATACAGGCCATCTGAAGTTGGGCGGAACCCGTCCCGGAGGCGGCAGCATTGACGTGAATAGTTATTATATGTCTATGGATGGTAAACCTGTCATTCCGGTGATGGGGGAATTCCATTATAGCCGTTATCCCCATGAACAATGGGAAGAAGAAATTCTGAAGATGAAAGCCGGAGGAATAAACGTACTTCCGACCTATATATTCTGGAGCTTGCATGAAGAGCAGGAAGGAGTTTTTAATTGGAGTGGAAATCTGGATATACGCAGGTTCTTTGAACTGTGTAAAAAGCATGATATGAATGTGATTGTCCGCATCGGGCCTTTTGGTCACGGGGAAATACGTAATGGCGCTTTGCCTGACTGGCTTTTTGCGAAACCATTGGAAGTTCGTTCAAATGACGAAAATTATTTGTTTTATGCTAAACGCCTTTATGAAGAAATAGCCAAGCAACTTGAAGGACTTTATTATAAAGACGGTGGTCCTATTATCGGTACACAAATAGAGAATGAACATCAACACTCGGCTGCCCCATGGGGAGTGAATTATCCGGGTGAACCGTTGGATATGACTACTGCGACCTACGATTCTTCAATTACTATGATTGGTGTTAGTGTACAGGACAAGAAAATCACGACTGCCGAACTGGGTGATCTGCACATGAAAACACTTAAGCAAATGGCGGAAGATGCTGGTATTATCACTCCAATCTATACAGCTACCGGATGGGGAAATGCTGCTGTTATCGGTAATGAGGCGATTCCTGTGACTGCAGCTTACACCTATCCGTTCTGGGCTGAACCTCAGATGTCTCCTTTCTGTATGTTTAAGGATATTCAAAAAAATCCGGATTATGCGCCGGTTCGTTATGACACGGATAAATTTCCTTCTTTCTGTGCGGAGATGGGAGCGGGGATTCAGATGATCTACAAACGTCGTCCTATTGTTACGGCAAAAGCTGCCGAGGCTTTAATGGTACGTACGTTGGGTAGTGGAGCTAACGGTATTGGTTATTATATGTATCATGGTGGTTCCACTCCGAAAATGATTGGTGGTGTGGCTTCGTTCAATGATGAACCGATGGGGATGCCGAAAGTTTCTTATGATTTTCAGGCTCCATTGGGAGAGTTTGGTTTGGAACACGAATCCTATCGCACTCTTCGCCTATTACATTCTTTTCTTGCTGACTTTGCAGATCGTCTGGCCCCAATGGAAACTGTTTTACCTGAAGGTTATGAGAAAATTACTCCGGATAATCGTGAAACTTTGCGTTATGCAGCTCGTATGAAAGCTGGTTCCGGTTTCGTTTTCATGGTTAACTTTCAAGATCACGATACTGCACGTATTGACCAGAAAGATTTGCAGCTTCGCTTGAAACTGGATAATGAAACGATACAGATTCCGGCTAAGGGAAGTTTTACTTTACCGAAAGACGAGAGTGTAATTTTACCTTTCAATTTCCTTATGGAAGATGCTCTGTTGAAGTATGCTACGGCTCAACTTCTGATGAAGATTGATGATAACGGTAAAGAACACTATTTCTTCTTTACTCCCGATGGCATGAATACAGAATATGTATTTGATAAGGCAACTGTGCGTGGAAAGAATCAGTTTGCTCCTGTTCCCGGACTGAAGAGCACTTTTAGTATCCGTACTAAAGCAGGTAAGGAAGTAAAAATCACTACTCTTACCCGTGAGCAGGCGTTGAATAGCTGCAAGATAGATGGAAAGTTGCTTATAACCGAAGCAACAGTTCTTCCGGGCAGTGGAGAAGTACAGTTGTTAAGTCTTGGCAATAATAGGTTTGAGTATGTGCTTTATCCGTCTAAACAAGGTTTCAAACCATATATAAAAGAAGTGGAAATAGTGAAACCTGACTTTTCTTATAAGAAAGTAGGTGCCCGTCGTTTGACTGTACATTTTGACGATAAGTTGCAAGCTCCCCAGGTACAGGAATATTTCCTTCGTCTTAATTATACAGGAGATGTGGCAATGGCTTTTATGAATGGAACTTTGGTACTCGACCATTTCTATCATGGTGCTCCATGGACTATTGGGTTGAAGCGCTTTTCACAACAGATGGAAAAAGAAGATTTGAGCTTTTACTTCCGCCCGTTGCGTTCGGATGCTCCTTTTTTAATTGACTTGCCTAAAGAAGCAATACCCGACTTTTCGAAAGGAGCGGTTTGTACGATCAATCATGTGGAAGTAGTGCCTGAATATATTACAACGATAAAATTCTAAACGATAAATAAGATGATAAAACGAATACTTTTCATTTTACTTTGTTCTCTGGGTTATCTTTGTCAGATAGGGGCGCAGGAATTGGTATATATGGATTCTTCAGGGGTTATTCGCTGGAAAAAGAATAAACAGGAGATCGCTCTGTTCGGAGCCAACTACTGTCTCCCTTCTGCCTGTGATTTTCGGGCGGCAGATTATGTTGGCGGTGATAGGAAACAGATGGTTGTAGAAGATTTGGATCATTTTAAAAGAATGAATTGGGATGCTTTACGCCTATGCTTTTGGGGAGACTTTCAGAATACCGACCGACTGGGTAATTTACAGGAGAATGAGCATTTGGAACTGTTTGACTATCTTATTGCGGAAGCGTGCAAACGAGATATTTATATGCTGTTAAGTCCTATTGTCACTTATGATTCTCAATGGCCGGAAATGAGAGATACTACCAATACGGGTTTGGCTAAATATTATCCTAAAACTACGCTTATTCATGATGAAAATGCAGTTCGTGCACAGGAGAATTATATGAAGCAGCTGCTTAATCATCGTAACCCTTACACGGGGCGTTGTTTGAAAGATGAACCGAATATTTTATTTGTTGAGTTAATCAATGAGCCTACCCAATTTCCGGAAGATATTCCCGGTATGGTGTGCTATATAAATCGGATGTGTAAAGCCATCCGTAGTACCGGTTGCAAGAAGTTGACTTTCTATAATGTCAGTCAGGACTTCCGGGTATCTCCTGCTATCAAGAAATCGGATATACAAGGCTCTACTTATGCTTGGTATCCGAGTGCGCTCAATAATAATCATTCTATAGAAGGAAATGGCTTGTTATTTGTCGACCGCTATGAGCAGATGCTTCATCCTGATTTGAAGGGGAAAGCAAAGCTAGTCTATGAATTTGATGCTACTGATATGGCTTCCGGTTTTATGTATCCGGCTATGGTGCGGGAATATCGTCGTGGAGGTATTCAGTTTGCTGCGTTATTCTCTTATGATATGCTGCGTACTGCTCCAATGAATCTGGGTTGGCAGACGCATTTCTTTAATATGGTCTTTACTCCTTCAAAGGCAGTGAGCGGGATGATTGCAGCCGAAGTAATGCGTCGCGTCCCTCGTGGCAAGCATTTTGGATATTATCCGGATAATAGGACATTTGGAGATTTTCGGGTGAGTTATGACGAACGGTTGAGTGAGATAAATTCAGGAGATTTGTTTTATTATTCAAATACGACGACTACACAGCCTAAAGATTTGAAAGCATTAAAGCATATTGCCGGAGTCGGTTCTTCTCCGGTAGTCCATTATTCAGGGACAGGTATTTATTTTCTCGACAAACAGGATAATAATAACTGGCAATTGGAAGTGTATCCGGATATTATGGATGTGGATGATCCTTTCAAGATGTTGAATAAGCATAGAGTATCAAGAAAATCGGCTTATAATGAGCGGGCTATAAAAATACAACTTCCCGGCTTCGAAATAGAGACGACTATCTTACCGGGAAAATATTTGTTTAAAGAAGGAAAATTAGTCAGTAAGGAAGAACTCCCAGCCAAAGATTTCTACCAGATTCCCATGAAAGAATGGAAGATTGCAAACCATACTTGGTCGGAATTTACTTCTGATAAAGAGATCACATTCTGTTGTGAAGTCTTTGGACCAAAGCGCCCTAAGCAGGTAGATGTATACCTGATGTTGAAGCCTTGGGGCTGTAAACGAATACCGATGACGGCAGAAGATGGCTTTTATTATAAAGCTCAAGTGGATTTAAGCTGGCTTGCAAAAGGTAATTATGAATATCACTTTGGGGTAGATACGGGTGAGGATACATTATTATTTCCGGCGAAGACGTATTGTACGCCCGAACGGTGGGATTATTATGAACAGGCTACTTATGTAATGCGTCTGGTGAATGAAACTACTCCTTTGTCTCTGTTGGGAGCACAGGATAACTGGAAACATATCCGCCGTACGCGTACATTCAGAAGTCCCGAATCACAATTCAGTCCGGTTGTTTCAGGCACGGAGCTGACGCCTGCTTTTCAACTTTCTGTTTCTGATTTGGAGAAAAAGGATGATTATACTGCTCCTTGTGATGTGACTTTCTCTCACTATATTGGTGGGCGGATAGCTTGGCGGAGTAAAAGTAAAACAGTTCCTTCTTATATCCGTATTCGTGCTTATGGGGTAAATAATACAGATAAAGCCATTTGTAATTTGGTAGATAGAGAAGGACGAGGGTATGGCGCGGTCTTCAATTTGAAGGATGAAGTTTCGGATATCTTAATACCTGTATCTGAACTTATACCGACGAAAGCAGCTATGTTACCTCAAGACTGGCCCGGAGTTAATCCTTATTGGTATCCGGCTTCTGCACAAAATAATAATGGTGTCGCATTAGATTGGAGAATTATTGACTTTGTTCAGATTTCGCTTCGAGAGGAACTTTACGATGTGGAGAATCAGAAGAATAAGGGGATTGTTGTAGAAAAGATAGATTTATTGTTTTAATAATAGTTAGTTGAGATGCGAATCTCCCTTTGAGAACATATACACTTTCTTTTGTTGTGTTTGGTCTCATCGGGAGATTTGATTTGTATAGGAGAGCAGATTCAGAGTTGCAATAATGACGGAGACAGTAACTTTATGGATTGGTTATAATAAGTTATGGAACAAACCGTATGCAAACCGGTTTGTCTATTTTAATATCCCGGTGCACGTCCGTTAGCAATCCCGTATCTGCATCTCTTTCATAAACTTGTATCACATTGCTATCCCTGCAAGCGACTAACAGATATTTACCATTAGGCGTGATGATGAAATTACGCGGATGAATCCCTGTAAGTTGATAGCCTGTTTTCGTTAACATTCCGTTATCCGGATGAATCCGGAAGATAGCGATGCCATCTGCTTTCAAGCGATTGCTGGCATATAAGAATTTTCCATCCGGGCTGATATGAATGTCTGCACTTCCTTTGGCTCCCACAGTATCAGCAGCTATCGTTTGCATCTCTTTCAGGTTTCCGTCTTTATATTCAAAAGCAATGACTGTGCCCGATAACTCATTTATCAGATAAGCATAGTTACCGTTCGGGGCAAATGTCAGATGGCGAGGGCCCGAACCGGCTTTTACTTTATAGGCTGCTGGTTGTCCTTCTTTAAGGAAGCTCTCTTGGTTGGTGATATCTGCATTCGGGTTGATGACATATTTATGTATTTGGTCTGTTCCTAAATTATCAGCAAACAGGTATTTTCCATCCGGAGTAATCCGTATACAGTGCAAATGAGATTTTTCCTGTCGTTCCTTGTCTACTCCCGAACCTTCAAACTTCAGGATATCGGAAGCAGGAAGGAGAGAGCCATCCTTGGCAATAGGAAAAACAGAAATACTGCTTCCACTGTAATTGGCAGTCACCACATTCTTACCATTAGTGATAATATAGCAAGGGTCTTCCCCTCCGGTCTTTTGTGAGTTTAATAGTTGGAAAGTACCTTTCTCTTTATCGAAAGCCAATGCATTGGCAGCAGCCCGCTCATCATTAAATTCACTGACTGCATAAACGAATTTTCCGTCAGCGGATGGAACGAGATAAGAAGGATTCTCTATTTCTACTTCACTCAACGGGACAGCAATTCCGTCTTTTTCATTAAAGCGGAAGCTATAGATACCCTTACTGGTTCCTGAAGTGTAAGTACCTACTAACATCGTTAATTCATTTTCCGTAGTACCGGTTGTTTCCATATGAGTCTTTTTTTTAGATGTGCAGCTACTGATACTGATTCCTAATATACAAACAGCAGCGAATGAGTTGAATATAAATGTTTTAGATAAAAATGTCTTCTTCATAAATAGCATGTTATTGGTTGGTTCTTCATGATGCCTTTTCATTTTAAGTATAAAATAGCTCCGTAAAGATAATGCTTTGATATAATATTTGCTAACGTCTTCTCGTAATTTAGAAAACATTTCCTATCTTTGCACCCTTGGAAAGCGTTCTAAATAATCGCTATTCTGTACGAATAAGAATTTGGGGTTGACTGGATTTGACAGCGGGCAGAAATGGTAGGTAAGCATGCAGTGGGTCGGTAATTTCCACTTAAATATCAGTTATCAAAATTTTATCTGGCGAAACTAATTACGCTCTTGCTGCTTAATCGAATCACAGTAGATTAGCTTAATCCAGGCACTAGGTGCCAGGACGAGACATCACTCGGAAGCTGTTGCTCCGAAGCATTCCGGTTCAGTGGTGCAGTTACATCGGGGATAGTTGGAAGTGGCCTCGCACTTTTGATGAAACTTTAGAGGATAAGGTAGGAATTGATGGCTTTGGTTCTGTTCCTGCACGAAAATTTAGGCAAAGATAAGCATGTAGAAAGCTTATGATTTCCTCGTTTGGACGAGGGTTCGATTCCCTCCAGCTCCACTTTATACTAATCATTAGTATCTATAAAGAGAACACTCAACGTTGCAATAGTAACATTGAGTGTTCTTTTTTTATGGGGCTATCAATGAATTTATTCCACCTCGCGAGCCATTTATTTTTATATCCGTATCGGGCAATAGCTTTTTAATGCGCTCTATTCCCTCTTTGGTTATCTTTCCATATAGGGTCAACGATTCAATTTTTATCTTTGATATTTCATCCGGTATATCGATCTTATCGATAAACTGGATATCCAACCTTTTTATCTCCTTCAGTTCTAACAAGACAGTAGGAAACTCCTTTACCCTAATGTTAATCCCACTGCCCCAGCCGTCATTTTGGGCATCAGCACTCAACTTGTTTTTTAATCCGTCATTGTTAACGTCTTTCTTTCTGACCATCCAACCAATTTGTGGTCGCAGAGCAAAATTCTTACTATTTTGCTCCAGTCCGATGAAACCTGCCCAAAATTCTAATGGAGTCTCTTTGACGGCATCAGTATATACTTCCTGATACTTTACATCTACCTTCACTATTTCATCGGGGAGACAATTTCTGCCTTCAAGTTGTTTCAGGTTATTTCTTCTTCCTTCCTTGTCATAAGGGAAAAATTTAACAATCCATCCATCAATAATATTCGGAGCGCCGTATTGCTTCTGTGAATGATATTTGAACATATTGCGCCAAAAGCTTTTGTCCGCCTGGCCTTTGGAGGCTTTGACAAATTCTTCCAGAAGAGGTTCCAGTTCGGAAATCCACCATTCGAGTTTATATTCTTTCAGGCTTCTGGCTTTCTGTAGAACTTTCTCCCAGTCCTCCGGAGTTCCTTCAAGGGTTATTTTAGGTATTCCACAGACCATGCGTATGATTATAAACTCAAAGTATGGCTTCACAGCTTCCATGATTGTTATTTCAGAAGCAACTTTCTCTAAGGAAGTGGTTGTTGAAAAATTACAGGTGAGCAATTCAGTCAGATGGTTACCGACATGTTCTGATATTTGTTTTGTGAATTGAGGAAAGAGCTCTTCCCATGAAAAAGTAGGATCTTCCAGTTTCTTGTCTGCTCTTACAATTAAGGACAGTTTGCTGGAGAAATCAACGAGATCATTTCTCATTGATTCCTGATTGGCATTTATATGTCGTGCAAATCCTTGGCTGATTAGTAGCCAAATCATGTCTGGGGACAGAACAAATGGTCTGTGATCTGCATAAGCCTGATACATACCGTTGAAAAAAGAATTAGTTCCAAAGGATACCAGACTGTCGGGAGATTGGCTCTTTGCAATGATATGATAAGGAATTTCGATATTCTTCTTTTTTATTTCATAAGGCTCTATGTCCATGTATGATAATATAAGACTTTTATAAATGTCGTCTTGGGAATCCAAATCGAGTAATTCTTCAGGTTTTGAGAGCCTTTCAACTTTAAAAGTGATTCCATTTTGAGCAAATATGGGAACACTGCAAGATATTAATAAGCCAAATAGTATGTTTTTCATCATCTTAAATGATTCTATGGTGGCATAAACTTATCAGGTATGTCTATGCTTTTCATAGACGATATGCAAATATAACATTATAAGAAGTAGATTAAACAGGATATTGAATGTTTTTTGACTTATATCTATAAAAAACATAAGCGCATTATTTCTTGAGCCGATAAGCGGGAATTATTCGGGAATTTGTAGTAAGTTTGCTCTGCTAATCCTAAAGAATGACGCAGAGAAAGATTATACATATCGACATGGATGCCTTCTATGCCTCTGTAGAACAGCGTGATAATCCTGAACTTCGTGGCAAACCTTTGGCAGTAGGTCATGCTGAAGAGAGGGGAGTTGTGGCTGCTGCCAGCTATGAAGCCCGGCGTTATGGTGTCCGTTCGGCCATGTCCTCCCAGAAGGCGAAACGCCTTTGTCCCCAACTTATTTTCGTATCCGGCAGGATGGACGTTTATAAATCTATTTCCCGCCAGATACATGAGATTTTCCACGAATATACAGACCTCATCGAACCTCTCTCTCTGGATGAGGCTTTCCTGGATGTTACTGAAAACAAGAAAGATATTTCTCTGGCTGTGGATATAGCCAAGGAAATAAAGCAGAAGATTCGCGAGCAACTCAACCTTGTTGCGTCTGCCGGAGTATCTTATAATAAATTTTTAGCTAAAATAGCTTCGGACTATCGCAAACCGGACGGCCTATGTACTATTCACCCGGAACAAGCTCTTGATTTCATCGCCCGTCTTCCTATTGAATCTTTCTGGGGAGTGGGACCTGTGACTGCCAAGAAGATGCATTTACTGGGTATCCACAACGGACTTCAACTACGGAAATGTTCTCTTGAAATGCTGACAGGTCATTTTGGAAAAGCAGGTACGCTGTATTATGAATGTTCGAGAGGAATTGACGAACGTCCTGTCGAAGCAATTCGTATCCGTAAATCTATCGGCTGTGAACGTACATTGGAACGGGATATTTCGGCCCGTTCATCGGTCATAATCGAATTATATCACGTTGCAGTAGAGCTGATTGAACGTCTTCAGCGAAAAGACTTCAAGGGAAACACACTTACCTTGAAAATCAAGTTTCATGATTTTAGCCAGATCACCCGAAGCCTTACTCAATCGCAGGAACTGACTACCTTAGACCGTGTACTCCCACTTGCCAAGGAACTGCTTAAAAGTGTGGAATATGAACAACATCCGATCCGGCTCATCGGGCTTTCTGTCTCCAATCCAAAAGAAGAAGCCGATGAGCAACACGGTGTTTGGGAACAGTTGAGTTTTGAATTTAGCGATTGGGATTAAGGTCTGAAATACGGGAAGAGAACTGAATGTCAAAATAGAGCCTTTACTTGGAATAAACAGAGGCTCTATTTTCCTCAAACAGAGCCTCTGTTTTGCTAAAATGGCACCTCTGTTTTCTTGGAACGAAATCTCTGTATTTTTGAGATGAAATCTCTGTTTAGATATGAGTGAAATCGATTATTCTATAACCTAAAAGCTTGAAATGAAGCAATTATGAGTATAAATTTTGAAGTATGTACTTTTTTGTCATTAGGTTCGTATGATTTACTCACCTCATTTTTTATCAGATACACTATCTTTGCAATACTTAAATGAATGAAAATACCATGACTCGAATGAAACATTTGCTTTGTGTTTTTCTGGTAGCAGCTTTGGGAAGTCTTTCTTTCAAGGCAAACGCATATACCGAACGCAATATGCTGCAGAAAGCGGCAGACGAAACTACGTTGAAAAACGTGTTGGTAATGAAACAGGCTTGGGTGCCTTACCCTGCTTATACAGATCGCACCGCTTGGGACTCGTTGATGGGCCCTAACAAACAGCGCCTCATCGAAGCCGGTGAAAAACTCCTCGACTATAAATGGCAACTGATACCTGCCACTGCTTATTTGGAGTACGAACGTAGCGGTAACCGGAAAGTGATGGAAGTTCCTTATGACGCCAACCGCCAGGCACTTAACACCTTGATGCTCGCCGAACTGGCCGAAGGAAAAGGACGCTTCATCGACCAACTACTGAACGGAGCATATATGAGCTGTGAAATGAATTCATGGGTTTTATCCGCACACTTACCTCGCCAGAGCAGCAAACGTTCACTGCCCGATTTCCGCGAACAAATTATTGACCTCGGTTCAGGCGGATATGGAGCTTTAATGGCTTGGGTGCACTATTTCTTCCGTAAACCATTCGACAAAATCAATCCCGTGGTATCTTTACAAATGCGTAAAGCAATCAAAGAACGTATTCTCGATCCATATATGAACGACGATGAAATGTGGTGGATGGCTTTTAACTGGAAACCGGGGGAAATCATCAACAACTGGAATCCCTGGTGTAACTCGAATGCCCTGCAATGTTTCTTCCTGATGGAGAACAATAAAGACAAGTTGGCAAAAGCCGTTTACCGCTCTATGCAATCAGTCGACAAATTTATCAATTTCGTGAAGTCCGACGGTGCCTGTGAAGAAGGTACATCCTACTGGGGACATGCTGCCGGCAAACTCTATGACTATTTGCAGATACTTTCCGACGGTACAGGTGGAAAACTGTCTCTGTTCAATGAGCCGATGATTCGCCGGATGGGAGAATATATGTCCCGCTCATACGTGGGCAATGGCTGGGTGGTGAACTTTGCTGATGCATCGGCACAAGGAGGAGGTGATCCCTTATTAATTTATCGTTTCGGTAAAGCTGTAAACAGCGATGAAATGATGCATTTTGCCGCTTACCTGCTGAATGGGAGAAAGCCGTATGCTACCATGGGCAACGATGCTTTCCGTTCTCTCCAGTCTCTGCTTTGCTGTAATGAACTCGCAAAAGTAACTCCGAAACACGATATGCCGGATGTAACCTGGTATCCCGAAACAGAGTTCTGCTATATGAAGAACAAGAACGGTATGTTCGTTGCCGCTAAAGGCGGATTTAATAACGAAAGTCATAATCACAATGATGTAGGAACTTTCTCTCTATACGTGAATACGATTCCCGTGATTATTGATGCCGGTGTAGGTACCTATACCAAACAGACGTTCGGTAAAGACCGCTATACTATCTGGACCATGCAAAGCAATTATCACAATTTGCCGATGATTAACGGAGTACCGCAGAAATTCGGTCAGGAGTATAAAGCGACAAACACAGTTTGCAATGAGAAGAAACGTACATTCTCTACTGATATAGCTACTGCTTATCCGGCAGAGGCGAAAGTGAAAAGTTGGATTCGCTCTTACGCACTTGATAATAATAAATTAATTATCGGTGATAGTTACACATTGAATGAGGTTATTGCTCCTAATCAATTGAATTTCTTAACCTGGGGCAATGTTACTTTCCCATCCGAAGGAAAAATCCGAATCGAAGTAAAAGGACAAAAGGTGGAAATGACCTATCCGTCACAATTTAAAGCAGAACTGGAAACAATCAAATTAGATGACCCGCGCCTGTCTAACGTATGGGGCAAGGAGATTTACCGCATCACACTAAAGACAGAAGAAAAGAAAGCGACTGGTAAATATGAATTTGTGATCCAACAAGTGAAGTAAGATGAAGTAGATTTTTTTAAGCAAGAAAAAATAAAGTATAAACAATTAAATCACAGTAAGATGAAAAAAGTATTATTTGCCGGCCTTTTGGTCATTGCAGGAGTAAGTGTAAGTGCACAGAACCTGATAAAGAATGAAAAATTTGCCACTGAAGTGAAGACTAAAGTGACTAACGCTAACAAAGCAACTGCAGGAGAGTGGTTTATCATGAATAATGAAGCTGATGGAGCTACTACTATTGCTTGGGAACAAACAGGAGATGCTAAATATCCGAATGCGATGAAATTGGACAACTCCGGTGCCGACAAGAATATCTCTTGGTATAAGGCTTTCCTGGGACAACGTATTACCGATGGTTTGGAAAAAGGTGTCTATGTTCTTACTTTCTATGCAAAAGCTAAAGAAGCAGGTACTCCGGTAGGTGTATACATCAAACAGACCAATGAAGAAAAGAACGATAATGGTAAGTACAATACTACTTTTTTCATGCGTAGAGACTACGATGCAGATGCTCAACCAAATGCTTCTGGCGCACAGTACAACTTTAAAATTAAAGATGCTGATAAATGGACTAAAGTAGTGGTTTACTATGATATGGGACAAGTAGTTAATGCAATTAGCAGTAAGAAAGCAAATGCTGACTTGGAAGTTTCTGATACTGACGATGATGCTGCTATTCTGAAGGATTGTTATCTGGCTATTCTTTCACAAAACAAAGGCGGCGTTGTAGAAATCAGCGACGTGACATTGAGAAAGAAATAAAAACTAAAGGGGTTAATATATAGTAGGTTTACAAAAAAACAGGGCAATGGAGTAGTGATACTTCGTTGCCCTGTTTCTTTTGTTATATAGATAAAGGATCTATGGAACAATCACGTCCCGCTTGGAGTGATACCATGCGGCTTATTGGATTCCGAGTTTCTTCTTCAATTCCTTTGACAGAGAATCTTTATGTACCATGACACAAATTGTTTTGGCACGTACATAACTTTCAGACATATTCAGATAACCTCCGGACTTGTTGCTTTCTGCTCCCCAGGAATTCTTGGTAATGTAATATTTAGTACCATTCTGGTCTTTTACAATGCCGGTGATGTGCATCAGGTGGTCATCGGTTGTTACAAACTTCTCGTAACCATCCTGGCGGATTTCCGGTGTTACATTGATTTCCGGATAAGGATGCTCGAACTTGAAAACTTCATCCATACGCTGATATTTAGGCATAGCTTCAAAACGGGCACGATCAGTAGTTGAGTAATCTTTCACATCCTCTACTTGCGGATTGATGGCGATTCCGTTTTTGAAAGAGAAACCCTGTTCGCTGACGTCACCATCCCAGCATACGGTATATCCCTTGTTCAATGCATAGTCGATAGCCCCGATTAGTTCGTCCAGCGGAAGATTATACATCGGTTGATTCTCCCAGTTGTCGGGCACTTCAGGTGAGAAGGTTTCATAATAAGGTTTATGAGTGAAACTGGTCAGCTCGATATAATCATCCATGTTCAATCCCAAACTTTCAGTGAAAGATTGAGGCGTATATTCCTTTCCTTTATAAGTAAACTTTTCAGGAAGCTTGCCCAAATAAATATCGAACAGATTGTTGATGAGCGCATCATATTCCGGAGTACGCTTTTTAGAAGCAATATTTGCATCCACCAATGCTTTGAGGTAGCGTGACAATGCTCCGTGGTTATGATCTTTGCTGTCGTTTAGCAATCCGGTGTATACTTCTTCCGGAACGATTCCCGCTTTCTTATAAGCGTTTTTGAAAGTGTGCGCCAAACTTCCTTCCCCAATGCTTCCTTTACCACGACGCAGATAATTATCTTCGATCTGATTCATGTACTTCTGACGGACGATAAACATTTCCGAGAGATCATATTCTCCTTTTCCCATACGGAGCAGTTCCGACTCCATAAAAGAAGCGGTGGCAAAGCACCAGCAGGTTCCTGTGGAACCCTGATCTTTAACAGGTGTTGCTTTGTGAGATACAACGGTTGTGAATTCATAACCGGGTGTTTGTGCAAAAGAGGTTACGGCCAATAAAAGCAGCGCAACCGACATAAATAGCTTTTTCATAATGTGTTTTATTATCTTTCTTCTGCAAATGTATAAAAAAAGCGAGGATACTCGAAAGTTCCTCGCTCTATTTATTATAATTAGTGTGTTTGTTTACATGGCAACCTGCTGTGACAGCAGTTTTTGAAGTTTACCGTTCAAGGTCTGACACATAGCACCATTTCCCATTGCTTGATAGCGTTTAATACGGTACTGTAACATCATAATTTTTTCATTTGCATTCTTTTTCATAATTTGTTTCCTCTTTTTTTGCCCTCCACGTTTTGAAGAGCGGTTTTACATCTTGTTTTCTCTAATAACACTGCAAAGATACGAATTGTTTTTGAATTATATGCTGTAAAACATAAAAATCTTCTTTTTCTTTTGAATTTTCTTTTTATAAGGGTTCGAACACGGTCCATGTTACAAACCTGTTACAAAATGCCCGTAATTCTCCGTCGATGACAATATTATTCTTATCTATCACATTTTTATGTACTTATCTAGGCTTTCAGAAAATATTCTTGTATTTTTGTCAGTCAGCAACCTTATTATTAGAATAAACCAAACACTCGTATGAAAACATTCACCCATCTTTTGTGCGTCCTGATTTTATCAATTGCGCTGTTTGCTTGTAACAATGCTCACTTTCTCAAAGAAGAAGCCTACCGGAATCAAGTGATTCAAGACTTTGAACTGAAAAAACAGGCACTCCCTCATGGAGATTTATTTGCGGTCTTTGCCGATTCTGTTTTGTCGGTCTACGAGCGCGAAGCATTGATGTTTCTCTATGCTTATATGCCAATCGGTGATGTGACGGACTATCCGGGAGATTATTATCTGGAAAATGTCCGGCTGTCAAAGCAGACGCGCAGCGAAATGCCTTGGGGAAAAGAGATTCCCGATGAAGTGTTCCGTCATTTTGTTTTGCCGATCCGGGTGAATAACGAGAATCTGGACGATTCCCGTCGTGTGTTTTATGGCGAGCTGAAAGACAGGGTGAAGGGGCTGCCGATGAAAGAGGCTATATTAGAGGTGAATCACTGGTGTCATGAGAAAGTAGTCTATCGTCCGAGTGATGCGCGTACCAGCTCACCATTAGCGTCAGTCAAGACGGCTTATGGGCGTTGTGGTGAAGAGTCTACATTTGCGGTGGCTGCTCTCCGGTCGGTTGGTATTCCGGCACGTCAGGTGTATACGCCTCGTTGGGCGCATACGGATGATAATCATGCTTGGGTGGAAGCATGGGCGGACGGACATTGGTATTTCTTCGGTGCCTGTGAGCCGGAGCCGGTTTTGAATCTGGGATGGTTCAATGCTCCTGCCAGTCGGGGAATGTTGATGCATACGAAGGTCTTCGGGCGTTATAACGGTCCGGAGGAAATGATGCTTGAGACACCGAATTATACGGAAATCAATGTAACGGAGAATTATGCTCCGACTGCAAAAGCATCGGTGACGGTGAGAGATAAGAATGGACAACCTGTTGCCGGAGCAAGAGTGGATTTTAAAGTATATAACTATGCGGAGTTTTATACAGTTGCTACTAAATACACTGATACCAATGGTCAAGTATCATTAACAGCCGGTAAGGGAGATATGCTGGTATGGGCTTCCGATAAGGGAACATTCGGCTTTTCCAAGCTATCTTTCGACAAGCAACCGGAATTGACATTGACACTTGATAAAAAGGAAGGAGATATTTTTGAAGAAGATATTGATATCGTTCCTCCCGTTGAGAATCCTATTTTGCCGGAAGTAACGCCGGAGCAACGGGCAGAGAATGATCGGAGAATGATGCAGGAGGATTCGATTCGTAATGCTTATGTCGCTACTTTCCCAACTGCGGAACAAGCTGATTCCATTGTATCCTGTTTGAAAGGAAAATTAAGTTCGTTTGCCGGGAAGGCACTGGCTTCTTTCTTGTTGGATTCAAGAGGGAATCATGATGTATTGGTTCGTTTTCTGAATGAGGCAGATCGGCAGGGAAAATTGATGAAAGGTGCGGCTTTATTGTCCATACTTACTAAAAAAGATCTTCGTGATGTGCGTTATGAAGTGTTGATCGATCATTTGTTGAATACGAAAGATGTTGATACCTATTTGTATGACTGTGTTATACCGCCCTTTCACTGTATGGATGCTTCGACTGAATATGTTTATGACATTCTTGCTCCCCGTGCTTCAACGGAGGCATTGACACCTTATAAATCTTTCTTTCAGTCTAAGTTCTCTGAAGCGGAAATGGATACTTTCCGGACTCGCCCGCAAGCTTTAGTTGAATGGGTGAACCGTAATATTACGATTGATGAAGAAAATAACTTCCAGCGTATCCCTATTTCTCCGGAAGGGGTTTGGCGTGCGAAGGTGGCGGATTCATATTCACGGGATCTGTTTTTCGTAGCATTGGCGCGTAGTATGAATATCGGTGCTGATATAAGGAGTACAGACGGGCGTGTAAGATATGTAAGTTGGCCTGAAAACAGGTGGGGAAGCGAATTCATGGAGGTTGATTTCGATAAACAAGAAGCAGTGGAGGCATCCAGGGGGATTTATCATTTTTATGAAGGTGATAAGGCAATTGCTCGTGATGATAAGAGAGTTAAGTATTATAGCAAGTTTACCATTTCCAGGTTGCAGGAGGGCAGACCGGAATTGATTAGTTATGAAGAACAAGATCCCAGATTGAGAAATATGGGGGTATTGGATGCCGGATATTACTTGTTGGTTACCGGTACGAGACTTGCCGATGGAGGTGTGTTGGCGAGAATTTCTTCTTTTGTATTGCCTGCACAGAAAGACGAATTCAAACCTGTAGCGACAAAAGTACCCTATCATTTGCGTGAATCCGGAGAAAAGGTTGCTGTTATCGGTAATTTCAATTCCGAATCGCTTTTTACGCCGGTGGAACGAATAGGAGAGAAAGTGATGCCTTTGGCACGACAAAGTATTTTGCAAACCTGTGGACGTGGTTATTTTGTAGTGGCTGTTCTCGGAGCAGGGCAGGAGCCTACCAATCATGCGTTAAAAGACATAGCCGCTCTGGGCAATGACTTCGAACAGTGGGGACGCAAAATGGTCTTTCTTTTTCCTTCGGAAGAACAATACAAGAAATTTAATGCTGCCGAATTCAAGGGACTTCCGTCTACTATCACTTACGGTATTGATACTGATGATAGCATTCGGAAAGGAATTGTGCAGGCTATGAATTTGAATAACTCCATTCTGCCAGTCTTTATTATTGCCGACACATTCAATAGGTTAGTCTTTGTCTCTCAAGGATATACGATCGGTTTAGGTGAGCAATTGATGAAAGTTGTACATGGATTATAAGAAAAAATCAGTATGAATAATCGTTAATTATTGCTCTTGATGTGCTTTTTTCGAAAAAGAATGATTACGTTTGCAGCAAATTATGACTAAGTATATTTTTTGCATATTAGCATGCGCATTTCTGGTGTTGGGACTTAGCAATGTTTCCGATAAAGAATTGCAGGGATTTCAGAAAGAAACTGAAATCTCATCTAATTGTATGCAATATACGGCAGAGTCATCTTGTCGCATCTCTTCTGCCGACCTCAATAAGTCAAGTAAAGTATCGCATTCGCAGTTTGTTGACGAGACATCTAATTGTAAAGTCAGTGACTGTATTTTTGATAATATCTCTTTTCCGAGAAGCATTGTTCCTTTCAAGAACTTGAAGTTCAATACAAATACTGTGATTATACAGATATTGAGCTCTCTGAATGTTCTGCTTCCGGAAAACCGTTTGGGTCATACCGATCTTGATGTCAATTACACTAAATATTCGTGTAAGTACTACGTCTACACATTGGCGCATATTCTCATTTAGACAATATTCTTTTCTTTTGGTTGGGTGAGGTGTGTCTTATTCTGATACCTCTCTGCCACTCTTTCCTTTATTTTTATTATTATCTATTTTATTCATGTCAACATGGAAAACAAAGAATGTATTTCCTATGACTTGGAACAAAAGACGGGTATTGATGTGTCTTATTGCTACCAGTGTGGCAAATGTACGGCCGGATGTGTGTTATCAGAGGAGATGGATTATGCTCCCAGCTATATTCTCCGGTTGTTACAGACAAAAAATGCTCAAAATGACCGTCGCGTGTTAAGTTCCAACGCCATTTGGATTTGCTTGAATTGCGAAAACTGTATTGCCCGGTGTCCCAAAGAAATAAACATTCCTGAAGTGATGGACTACCTGCGTGAGAAATCCCGGAAAGAAGGATGCATAAGTAAAGAGTCACGCCCTGTTGTAGCTTTCCATTCCGCTTTTCTCGAATCAGTGAAAAGAACAGGAAGACTCTACGAAGTGGGATTGGTTGCAGGTTTTAAAGCCCGCACTTTACGTCTGACACAGGATTTGAATGTGGCTCCTGTTATGTTCGTCAAAGGGAAGCTCAACCTCCTTCCGGAACGGGTAAAAGATGAGAATAAGATCAAAAAGATATTTGCACAAACCATTGAAAAGACTCAAAAGTAGCTATGAGAATCGGTTTCTATCCGGGATGTTCGCTAAACGGAACTTCTCGTGAATATAATGAATCAGTCAAAGCACTGGCACAGGCGATGGGACTCGAACTAATCGAGTTGAAAGACTGGAACTGTTGCGGTGCAACGGCTGCTCACTCCATGAGCAAACAATTGTCTCTTGCCTTACCTACCCGTGTGTTGGCTTTGGCAGAACAACAGGGATTTCAAGAAATCGTTGTCCCCTGCGCTTCCTGTTACAATCGTTTGAGTGTTGCTCAATACGAATTAATGCACAATGAAGCATTGAAGGATGAAATACTGACTACAGTTGGAATGCGCTACCTCGGTAATGTGAAAATATTGAATGTCATCCAGATGATAGAGAAATATATGCTGGATGCATTAAAAGAGAAGATAGTACGTCCTTTTGCTCATCAAGTGGCTTGTTACTATGGCTGCTTGCTGGTGCGTCCCCATAAAATATTAAACTTCGACCGTTTGGAAGATCCGCAAAGCATGGACAAAATCATGTCTCTGATTGGTGCCACTCCTATTGACTGGGCTTTCAAAACGGAGTGTTGCGGTGCGGGCTTGTCCGTTTCTCGCACAGACCTTGTAGGACGTCTCTCGGGAAATATACTGAAAGATGCTGACGACCGGGGAGCGGAAGCCGTGATTGTGGCTTGTCCGATGTGTCATTCTAATTTGGATATGCGTCGCCCTGCTATCAACCACTATCTGGCAAAACCTGTTACCATACCGGTTCTTTATATCACACAGGCTATCGGACTGGCTGTCGGACTGACTCCCAAGGAATTGGGACTGGGACGTCATTTTGTAGCTGTAAATTTGAAGGAGGCGGAAGTATGTCTAAAATAGGAGTTTTTATCTGCCATTGTGGTGAAAATATCAGTGCAACTGTCGACTGCGAAAAAGTGGCCGAGGCGGCAAAAGAAATGGAAGGCGTTGCCTATGCCATTGATTATAAATATATGTGTTCCGATCCGGGACAGACATTGATTAAGAACGCCATTAAAGAATATGGATTGGATGGCGTTGTCGTTGCTGCCTGTTCTCCGCGAATGCATGAACCTACCTTTCGGAGAGCATGTGCGGAAGCCGGATTGAATCCTTATCTGTGCGAGATAGCTAATATTCGTGAGCATTGCTCTTGGGTACATGAGAAAGGGGAGGCAACTACCCGTAAGGCTGTCGATATTGTCAAAAGTCTGGTTGAAAAGGTAAAGCGGAATCATCCTTTGGTTCCCATTCAGGTTCCTATCACTAAAAAAGCACTGGTGATTGGGGGAGGAATTGCCGGAATTCAGGCAAGTCTGGACATCGCCAATTGCGGACATCAGGTCATTCTGGTAGAGAAAGAACCGTCCATCGGCGGACACATGTCACAGCTTTCGGAAACTTTTCCTACATTAGACTGTTCGCAGTGTATTCTTACTCCCCGAATGGTGGAAGTAGCGCAGCATCCGAATATCACTCTTTATACGTATGCCGAACTGGAGCATGTGGAAGGCTTTATCGGTAATTTTAAAGCCAGTATACGCCTGAAAGCGAAGAGCATTGATGAGAAATTATGTACCGGTTGCGGACTTTGTACGACTAAATGTCCCAACAAAAAGATACCGAGCGAATTTAATGCCGGTTTGGGAATGCGTACAGCTATTTATGTTCCTTTTCCACAAGCAGTGCCCAATAAACCGGTGATTGATAAAGAACATTGTACTCATTATCGCAATGGTAAATGCGGAGTCTGTGAAAAGCTATGTCCTACGGGGGCTATCCGTTTCGGACAAGAGGACCGTATTATCACCGAAGAAGTCGGAGCGATTGTAGTAACTACAGGATTCAATGTGTTGAATACAGACTTTTTTCCCGAATATGGATATGGAAAATACAAAGATGTCATTACCGGATTGCAGTTTGAGCGTCTGGCATCGGCTTCCGGTCCTACATTCGGAGAGATTCGCCGTCCGTCTGACGGACAGATTCCTCAAAAGATTGTATTTGTAGCCTGTGCCGGTTCCCGTGATCCGGCCAAAGGAATTCCTTATTGCTCTAAGATATGCTGTATGTACACAGCCAAACATGCGATGCTTTATCAGCACAAGGTTCATGGTGGCGAATCGTACGTGTTCTACATGGATATTCGTGCCGGAGGAAAGAATTATGAAGAATTTGTGCGCCGTGCCATTGAAGAGGATGGAGTGAATTACGTCCGTGGTCGCGTCGCCCGTATATATGAGAAGAACGGTAAATTGATTGTTAAAGGAGTAGACACCCTGTTGGGAGCATCACCTGTCGAGATAGAAGCTGACATGGTAGTGCTTGCCACAGCGGGAGTTGCCAACAAGGGAGCGGAAGAACTGGCGCAGAAGATGCACATTTCTTATGACCCTTATCAGTTCTTTGCCGAATCTCACCCCAAACTGAAACCGGTGGAAACGAATACAGCCGGAATCTATCTGGCAGGAGCTTGTCAGGCGCCGAAAGATATTCCCGAAACAGTGGGAATGGCTTCGGGAGCCGCTGTGAAAGTAGCAGGATTGTTTTCACAGGCAAATCTGGTTCGCGAGCCGTTGATAGCCGTTGTCAATCGTACTGCTCCTCCGTTATTCAGTACTTGCGTAGGATGTTTCATGTGTCAGACAGCTTGTCCTTATCAGGCTATCGAACGTGAAGAAATAAAAGACAGGAATGGAAATGTAATAAAGACCGTAGCTAAAGTAAATCCCGGACTTTGTCAGGGTTGTGGTACTTGTGTTGCTTTCTGCCGTTCCAAATCTATTGATATACAAGGATATTCCAATGAACAGGTCTATGCCGAAGTGATGGCATTGCTGAACCATTAAAAAGAGAGTAAGCTATGAACGAAAATAAGATCGAGAATAATCAGGAATTTGAACCGCGCATTGTAGCTTTTGTTTGTAATTGGTGCACGTATGCCGGGGCAGACCTGACAGGTACGAGCAGGTTGAAGTATGCGACTAATGTAGAAATTGTCCGCTTCCCCTGTACAGGAAGAATTGACTTTATGTTACTGTTGAAAGCCTTTGCCGGAGGTGCTGATGGAATTATCGTTTCGGGTTGTCATCCGAATGACTGTCATTATACATCCGGAAACTTCCACGCACGTCGTCGTTGGATTGTATTCCGCGGACTGCTCGACTTCCTGGGAATTGATGTACGTCGTATCCGTTATTCATGGGTGTCGGCGGCAGAGGGGGCCAAGTGGGCTGATCTGGTGAATGAGACAGTTGCCGGAATCCGTGAACTGGGACCTTATCTGGAGTATCAGAAAGCTTCGGACTATTTGGAAAAGGAGGCTATCTATGAGTAAACTGACAGAAAAAGCAGTTGCTTTGTTACAAGAAGGAGAGGTGAACCTTGTGATAGGCTATGAAGAAGGAAACCACGGAACACGTCCTCTCTTTTGCCGGCAGGCAGAAAATGCAGACAGGCTGATACTGGACGACCGTTGCACGAATAATATCGCAGTTTATCTGATAAAACGGGAATTAACAGGAACAGGCAAAGTGGCTATAACAGCTACAGTACCGGCATTACGGACGATTGTTCAATTGGCATTCGAAAACCAGTTGAAAGAAGATAATCTTCTGGTATTGACCGTTGACGGACATGGAGAAGTTATCCAGTTTAAAGGATTCGATGAAATAAAAACATATCTGGCAGACTTTCCCTTGACTATTAGTGAGGAGAATCTTCAACTGATTGATCGTCTGAAAAAGATGAGTCGTGAAGAGCGGTGGAAATATTGGATGGAGGAAATGTCGAAATGCATCAAATGCTATGCTTGCCGGGCTGCCTGTCCGTTGTGTTATTGCAGCCGGTGTATTGTGGAGGTCAATTGTCCGCAGTGGGTACAACCCTGGTCTGCTCCGCTGACAAATATGGAGTGGCAGATTAACCGCGTGATGCACATGGCAGGACGTTGTATCGGTTGTGGCGCTTGTAAACAAGCCTGTCCGGTGGGTATTCCTCTTCATTTGATGATACAAAGTATGATGGAAGACATTCAGGGCGAGTTCGGGGTTGCTCCCGGTGCTATCAATCCTGCGGGAAATGTACTTTCTACCTTCAAGGCAGAAGATAAAGAGAACTTTATACATTAAAAGAAAGTAATGGAAAATCTACATATCAGTAAAAGCAGTCTGCAAGAATGGTTTCACCAGATGGTGAAAAAGGAAATGCATATTTTTGCTCCTGTGCATTCAGGAGATAAAGTAGACTTCAAAAGAGTGACTTCTTACGATGAGGTAGCGACGGACTATGTGCAGACTACCCAGTCGGCTAAACGCTTTGCGTTCCCGAAAACAGAAGTGCTGTTCTCTTATCAGAAAGACGGGAAAGAAGCTACTTTGCAGGAAGCGGATATTAATGCAATTCCCGAAACGATTCTCTGGAAAATCCGTCCTTGTGATGCAGCAGGGTTTGCACCCCTTTCCGGTATTTTTAATTGGGATTATAAAGATAAACTATACAATGCCCGGCGGGAGAAAATGACATTAATCAGCTTCAGTTGTGCACAATGCGATGAATCATGTTTCTGTACTTCCGTTCACGGGGGGCCCGGTAATACTGCCGGCAGTGATATTCAGATTACGGAGTTGCCGGATCAGAGTGCATTGGTGGAAGTCTTGACAGCAAAAGGCAAAGCATTGGTTAAATTCTTTGTGAAAGAATATACACCTGCCGAAGAAATAGATAAGGAACAATATCTGGCATCCGTTCCCACCCGTTTCAATGTTGATAATGTACGTGAGAAGTTGGTGGGAGCATTCGACAGTCCTGTTTGGAAACAACAGTCCGAACGCTGTTTGGGATGTGGCGCATGCGCTTATGTTTGTCCAACTTGTGCCTGTTTTGATATTCAGGAAGATGCCAAAGGTTCGTCCGGTCATCGTATCCGTTGTTGGGATTCTTGCGGCTTTTCGCTGTTTACCCTCCATACGTCCGGACATAATCCGCGCCCGACACAAAGCACCCGTTGGCGTCAGCGCATTTTGCATAAGTTCTCCTATATGCCTGAAAGGATACAGGAAACCGGTTGTACCGGATGCGGGCGTTGTTCGCGTGCCTGCCCGGTAGATATGAATATACTTGAACACTTAATATCGATATCAAGCCATGAATGAGCAGTCGAATATATATCTTCCGCACCTGATGGTGATTGAGAAGATAACCCATGAAGCTCCGGGAGTGAAGACTTTCCGGTTAAGATTTAAAGACGAGAAGGAGGGAGAAGCCTTTCACTTCAAAGCCGGACAGTTCGGTGAATACTCTGCGTTTGGTGAAGGAGAGTCAACTTTCTGTATTGCTTCGTCGCCTACTCGTAAAGGATATATCGAGTGTACATTCCGTCAGGCAGGACGGGTGACTACCGGGCTTGCCAAACTGGAAGAAGGAGCTACCGTCGGTTTTCGCGGACCTTTCGGAAACACATTTCCGTTGGACGAGTGGAAAGGAAAGAATCTGTTGTTCGTTGCAGGTGGTATAGCACTTCCGCCGATGCGTTGCGTCATCTGGAATGCATTGGACAGGCGGGAAGATTTTAAAGATATAACGATTGTTTACGGAGCCAAGTCTGTTAACGACCTGGTATATAAAGAAGAGCTGAAAGAATGGGAAAACCGTCCGGATGTCAATCTGATAACTACGGTTGATCCCGGGGGGGAGACTCCCGACTGGACAGGAAAAGTCGGTTTTGTACCTTCGGTGCTTGAGGCTGCTGCACCTGCCAGTGCAGATACTGTGGCAATAGTTTGCGGACCTCCGGTGATGATAAAGTTCACTTTTCCTGTATTGGAGAAGTTAGGCTTTGCCGATGAGAATATTTATACCACCCTGGAGAACCGGATGAAATGTGGTGTTGGAAAATGTGGACGGTGTAATGTCGGGAAGTTGTATGTCTGCAAAGACGGTCCCGTATTTACCAAAGCCCAGTTGAATGATATACCTCCTGAATACTAATGATAAGGTATTCAAGGATTAAAATATTGTGTTTTCCGTTGTGAAACGGGAGTTACGTCGTATAAAAGCAAGGATATATACCGAAGTGATTTCAGGCAAATAATATCCGCCGATTGTTTTTATATGGTGATGAGGAATGCCCAATGGGATTAACTTTCATGTGTGTCTAAATTTTATAATGGTTTCACCATTGGGCGCCTCTTCTTTATTTTGAATATGATTGTACAACCTAATTTTTATATTACTATGATTCATTTATTACTGTCTACTCTTGCGATGATGGGGCTTACTTTCCTCATCGGTTTTTTTGTCGCTGCGGTCATTAAGTTGATTGCCTATGCGGCTGATTCATTTGACTTTTATAGTTCCCACCGTTTGGAGCTACTCCGGTTACGACGCTGGCGGCAGCATCGGCAGAAGGTGGAAAGATTAGTCCGGCAGATACCTATTGCAGATGAAGATGCTTTAGGTGATTCTCGTGAAGACTACAGTAAGGGGATTGACAGGAACTTCACCGGTTACGCTGGCTATTATCATGGCGTGAGTCCGGGAGCTTCGGAAAATAATTTAATGAATTACTATTATTCACAGGATACTCGTGAATTCTTTCTGCGGGAAGAAGAGCAGGCACATGTCAATAAGAAGAACTCAAAGAAACTTACTAACAACAAACAATAAAAGGAAACTAATTTATGGAAAATATAGATTTTGCTACCTTATTTCAAGGTATTGGTACAATGATGGCAAGCGGATGGGTACTTGCTTCTGCAAGAGTTTTTCTGGCACTGCTCGGTCTGTTGCTGATCTATTTAGGTTGGAAAGGTATTCTCGAACCTATGGTGATGATCCCTATGGGACTGGGAATGGTAGCTATCAACTGCGGAACACTGATGATGCCCGACGGCACACTGGGTAACCTCTTTCTTGATCCGATGCTTTCAGATACGGATCAATTAATGAATACCATGCAGATAGATTTCCTGCAACCTGTTTACACTCTGACGTTTAGTAATGGACTCATAGCCTGCTTTGTCTTTATGGGTATCGGGGCGCTTTTGGATGTTGGATTCCTGCTTCAGAAACCATTTGCAAGTATATTTCTTGCTCTGTGTGCAGAACTGGGCACTTTCCTGACAGTCCCTATTGCTTCCGCTCTCGGCCTGACTCTCAAAGAAAGTGCATCAGTGGCTATGGTAGGTGGAGCAGACGGACCGATGGTATTGTTTACTTCACTGGCATTGGCAAAGCATTTGTTTGTGCCTATTACGGTGGTTGCCTATCTTTATTTAGGATTGACTTATGGAGGCTATCCTTACCTTGTGAAGCTGCTGGTTCCCAAACGTTTCCGTGCTATTAAGATGGTGACAAAGAAAGCTCCGAAGAATTACGATGCCAAAGTGAAACTGGCTTTCTCTGCTGTTCTTTGTGCTATTCTCTGTTTCTTATTCCCGGTAGCTTCTCCTTTGTTCTTCTCTTTGTTTCTGGGGGTTGCTGTTCGTGAGTCGGGTATGAAACATATTTATGATTTTGTGAGTGGTCCGCTGCTTTATGGATCGACTTTTATGTTGGGCGTGTTGCTGGGTGTACTTTGTGATGCACATCTGCTGCTCGATCCGAAGATATTGAAACTATTAGTATTAGGCATTGTAGCATTATTACTTTCCGGTATCGGAGGAATAATCGGAGGATATATCATGTATATTATTAAACGGGGTAATTACAATCCGGTCATCGGTATTGCGGCTGTTAGCTGTGTGCCGACTACCGCAAAGGTTGCACAAAAGATTGTAAGCAAAGATAATCCGGACTCATTCGTCTTGGGAGATGCCTTGGGAGCTAATATCTCGGGAGTAATTACTTCGGCTATTATTACAGGTATTTATATTACGGTGATTCCTTATTTATAAATAAAGGTATAGCGGTTTTTCTTGATACTGCTGGTGGTAATGCAAAATAGAAATGGTGAACAAAAGGCTTAAAAACTGTATGTTCGCCATTTCTTAGTATATAGTAGAGAGGCGATAACTTACATTCCTTTATATAAAGCCTCCACTGTTTCTTTGACTCTTCGCACGGAAGTCACATTTCGTTCGTACTCGTTGATATGTACTGTTCCTCCCATTGAGACAACTTCATTTCTGAATTTCATTTCACTTTGAATACTTTCGCGTGCCGAGAAATGAAACTCATTGATTCCGGTTCCTGCCGCAATCCATGCAATATTATTTTCATTTACTCCACAGCCGGCAAGTAGCGTAATTCTTCCCGCAGCCAGTCCTTGCAATTCTTTTAAAAGACCGATACCTTGTTCAGCCGTAGGTTGCTGCCCGGAAGTCAGAATACGGTTGCATCCCAGCTCTATGATCTCCTCCAGTGCCTTTTGAGGATTACGACATACGTCAAATGCCCGGTGGAAGGTGACTGACAGCCCTTTAGAGGCTTCCATTAGAATCTGCATTGATGTCAAGTCTACTTCGCCGTCTGCTGTCAGGCAACCGAATACGACTCCGTCTGCCCCCAATCTCCGTGCGATTTCGATGTCTTTCAGCATTGTTCTGATTTCTATATCCGAATAAAGAAAATCTCCTCCACGTGGCCGGATAATAACATGCAGGCGGGTATGAGTCAGTACTTCTCTTGCAATGGCTATTTCACCATAGGAAGGGGTTGTCCCGCCTTCCGGTATTCCGGCACATAATTCCACGCGGTTGGCACCACCTTCCTGTGCAGCCAGGCAGCTTTCCACTGAATTCGTACAAATCTCAATTTGAAACTTTTCCATAGTCGTATACTAAAAAAGGGCGAATTTCTTCGCCCTTATATGAATCTTCTTTTGAATGGTTTCTTTATTTAGCGAAACTAACCGCACGTGTTTCACGAATGACGGTAATCTTCACTTGTCCCGGATAAGTCATTTCATCCTGGATCTTCTTAGCGATTTCGCCTGACAGGCTTTCTGTCTGCTTGTCGTCAATCTTATCCGCACCAACGATAACGCGGAGTTCGCGCCCTGCCTGGATAGCATAAGTCTTTGTTACACCCGGATAAGCCATAGCCAGTTGTTCGAGATCGTTCAGACGCTTGATGTAAGCCTCTACGATTTCGCGGCGTGCACCCGGACGTGCACCGGAGATGGCGTCACATACCTGTACGATAGGAGCCAGCAAGCTGGTCATTTCCGTTTCGTCGTGGTGAGCACCGATAGCGTTGCAAATATCCGGTTTTTCTTTGTACTTCTCGGCAAGTTTCATACCCAGCAATGCGTGCGGCAATTCCGGTTCTTCATCAGGCACTTTACCGATATCATGCAGCAAACCTGCACGTTTCGCTTTCTTCGGGTTCAATCCCAGTTCAGATGCCATCACAGCACAAAGATTGGCTGTTTCACGTGCATGCTGCAACAAGTTCTGACCATAAGAAGAACGATATTTCATCTTACCGATGATACGGATCAATTCAGGATGCAGACCGTGGATACCCAAGTCGATGGTTGTACGTTTACCGGTTTCGATAATTTCTTCTTCCACCTGTTTGCGAACTTTAGCCACCACTTCCTCGATACGAGCCGGATGGATACGTCCGTCGGTCACAAGCTGATGCAGTGCCAAACGGGCAATTTCACGGCGAACCGGGTCGAAGGCAGAAAGAACGATAGCTTCCGGAGTGTCGTCAACAACGATTTCAACGCCGGTAGCAGCTTCCAAAGCACGGATGTTACGTCCTTCACGTCCGATAATACGTCCTTTGATTTCATCTGATTCAATATGGAATACCGTAACAGAGTTTTCGATGGCAGTTTCCGTAGCTACCCGTTGGATAGACTGGATAACGATACGTTTCGCTTCTTTGCTGGCAGTTAACTTAGCATCATCCATAATGTCATTAATGAATGATTGTGCCTGCGTTTTAGCTTCTTCTTTCAGTGATTCTACCAGGCGTTCTTTGGCCTCTTCGGCAGACAATCCGGAGATTGCTTCCAGTTTATCGATTTCCTGCTGTTGCAGTTTATCGAGTTCATCTTTTTTCTTATCAACAATGACAAGTTGCGCTTCCAGGTTCTCTTTTACCGCTTCGGCTTCCATCTTTTTGCGTTGGATTTCTTCCTGACGCTGGCTAAGAACCATTTCGCGTTGTTTCAGTTTGTTTTCCGCTTGCTGAATCTTCTGATTCCGCAATGCTACCTCTTTTTCAAGATCTGCTTTTTTATTCAGGAATTTCTCCTTCACTTCCAGCAGCTTGTTTTTCTTAATTACTTCCGCTTCTGTCTCTGCTTCTTTCAGGACATTATCGTATTTGGATTTCAGTACATACCGGAATAGTATATATGAAAGGATTCCTCCTACGATGAAGCAAGCAATTGCTGTTGCTATTATTGCTATCATTCTACATTTAATTTAAGTATATAAATAAAAACGCACCGCCAAATATCAAAGCATGTATCTTTGCTTGGATATTGTGCAGTGCGTGGTTGTTTTATCTCTTATCAGTGAATAGCCGGTCGGGATTTATTCCTCCTTAAAATAATCCTCCAGCAATTCTGTCAGTTCTTTTACCTTCTCCACATAGGGGCTGGTATCATTACGTTGCATCAATTGCAGTCTCTCTAACGAGAACTGATAGGCTACCATGGCAATAATTTTCTCCGGTTCCAGGTTCTTATAAACCTCCCGGTACTTATTAAGCCTGACATTTACCTGCTTGGCAGCTTCCCGTACCATTTGTTCTTCCTCACGGTTGATGGTTAACGGATAGTTTGAATCTGCTATCTGCAGGTTTATCTTTATTTTATCGTTCATACATCTTCTTCTTATTCATTCAACAAAGCGATGCATTTATCGACTTCACGCACTAATTTTGACAATCGCAGCTTCGTCTCTTTTACGTCGCTGCCGTTAAGGCTGATTGCCGTAGCTGTTTTTAGGTTTGTATAGCTGACTTCCAATTCATCGTATTGAGCTTGTACCTTCTCGTTTTTTAGCTTTTCATTATCGAGAAGCTTTTTCAATTCGGCATTTTCACGCTTTAGTTCATCGTGCAAATAAATCAAATGCCGGAGTTGCGTTTCAAAGGAATTCAATAACTTTTTTTCTTCTTCTGTCATCACTATACCAAAATTGTACACAAAAATACGATTAACTCTGATATTACAAAAACTTTTTATGAGAAAATGTTCTTTTTAGCCTAAATTAGCCATGAACGGAGGGGAAAGTAGAGTATTGCATAGGAAGTAAGTGATGACTGCTTTTATAATATAAGGTATATATGAAAGGGGTTTCAATCCTTTCATATTCTGTTTTCAGCCTTTCCATATTTTGTTCCTTCTCTCTATTTACAG
Organism: Bacteroides sp. D2; assembly: GCF_025147085.1. Taxonomy (NCBI): domain Bacteria; kingdom Pseudomonadati; phylum Bacteroidota; class Bacteroidia; order Bacteroidales; family Bacteroidaceae; genus Bacteroides; species Bacteroides sp. D2. Next base: position 3,496,724 of record NZ_CP102261.1, read on the forward strand.
CTCAAACCGGCTCTTTTAATAGCATTTTGAACAATTTTTGTCCTTTATTGATTTGTCATTTTCCTTCTTTACTGATAAATACCAGTATGTTTGCGTACCGAACTAACGGACTCGTATTATAAACATAAATATTTGTATTATCTAACCATGAAAAAGTATTATTTACTATCTCTTGTGGCAGCTTCTTTGATGGGAGCAACTTGTATTCAATGTACTTCTCCGAAACAAAAAGGTGGTGAGAATGCTCTTCCGCAGAAGAGCGAATTGTTTGCAAATTTACCGGATTGTTGTCCGACACCGGACGGAATGGCTATCGCTCCTAATGGAGATTTGATTCTGGCCTGTCCGAATTTTGCAGATATCACACAGCCTGCTTGTCTGATGCGCATCACCAAAAATGGCGAGATTACGAAATGGATGGATGTTCCGGTATTGGAAGAAACCGGCTGGGCTTCTCCGATGGGGATTGCCTTTAATGAAGAGGGTGATCTGTTTATTTGCGACAATCAAGGTTGGAGTGGAGCAGAGAAAGCACAGAATAAAGGACGTGTTCTTCGTCTGAAGTTTGAAAACGACCAATTAAAAGAAACAATCACTGTGGCATCCGGTATGGAGCATCCTAACGGTCTGCGTATCCGCAACGGGAAACTGTACGTCACCCAGAGTTCATTATCGCAGATAAAAGATCCTTCGGGATTGTTGGTCAGCGGGGTATATTGCTTTGATATGAATGACCGTGATGTGGCAGTGACTAATACATTAGAAGATAAAAACCTTATTACTACTGTTATCACAAAGAACCCAGAAGTACAATACGGACTGGATGGAATTGTTTTCAACGAAGCGGGCGACCTCTTTGTAGGAAACTTCGGTGACGGCGCTGTTCACCGCATAAAGATGGATGTGGAAGGGAATGTATTTACTAATGACGTATGGGCAAAAGATACCACCCAGTTGCGTACCACGGACGGAATGTGTATAGACGATAAAGGTAATATCTGGGTAGCGGATTTCTCGGCGAATGCAGTTGCACGCATTGATAAAGACGGAAAAATTCAGCGTATTGCTCAAAGCCCTGACTGCGACGGAAGTGACGGAGGTCTGGATCAGCCGGGCGAACCTATCGTATGGAACGGACAAGTGATTGTGTCCTGCTTCGATTTGGTGACCGGACCGGATAAGGTAAACAGGAAACATGACAAGCCTTTCACATTGGCTAAGTTGTCTTTGGAATAAATAAACAACCCCGAACTACTATTATAAACCTAAAAACACATTATCAATTATATGAAACAATATCTATCGACCTTTGCCGGCTCTGCCATCTGTGGCGGATTTGCTTTTGGCATTTGGCCGGAACTTTGGAAGACATACGGTCTGATGGGAGGCTGGTTGGCGGCCACACTGATTATCGGCATTATGTGGTATATGAACCATTATCATGGAGCTATTCTGAATCCTCCGGGAAAAATATGGCTGGATCAGGGCTGGTGTATCGGCTCTGCCGGAATTGCCTGGGGAATTGTCCGCTTTCAAGGCGATATCACTAACTTCTTTTATGCAGTACCTACCTTAATATGTTGTCTGATAGGAGGTGCCTTGGCAGGAATATTAGTATGGAAAATCCGTTCGTGCGATTGTGCCCGGAAGATAAATTAAGGAGGAAAGAACAATGAGTGAATGGTTACAGACCTATAATGAATTCTTTGGCATGTATCATGCCGGAATCATCACATCTATTTTCGGAGCTTTTGCCGTCACCTTTACCGTGTTGATGAGTTGGCCTAAATTAGTAAAGGACTTTGGTCCGATAGGTGGATTTATGGCAGCTGCTCTTATTATCGGTACTTTTTGGGTGGTCAATCACAAACTGCCCGGCTTTGGTTTCTCCACCGGACTGTTGAATGACGCCGACGGTCTGCCAATGCAATTCTGCCTGATTCATCAGGGAAATCGGGGTAGTGCTCCCTGGGTAGATATGGGATGGGCGATTGCGATGGGCTTCATTCTGGCCGACGTACTTTGCGCACCGAAAGGGACACGCGGCGGACTGCTGAAAGAAGCCTTCCCCCGTTGGCTGGTGATTATCCTCGGAGGTATCGTAGGTGGTATTTTCGTCGGACTTACCGGATACACGAATGCGGCACTCTGATCCTATTAATTGAAAAAGAAAAAGAGATTATGTATATATTAGCACATGACTTGGGTACCAGCGGCAACAAAGCAACCTTATTCGATGAATCGGGATTACTGATTGCTTCACGTACAGCCGCATACCCTACAGATTACGCTTCCGGCAATCGGGCGGAACAGAATCCGCTCCATTGGTGGAAAGCGATTGTAGATACCACGCAGGCACTTCTCAAACTGGTATCTCCCAATGATATTGCCGGTGTGGCACTTAGCGGACAAATGATGGGTTGTCTTTGTGTGGATAAAAACGGTCATCCGCTTCGTCCTCACATGCTTTATTGCGACCAGCGTTCGCAGGAAGAAGAGACTATTCTTTCCGAAAAGATAGACCCGCTTCATTTCTATGAAATCACGGGACACCGAATCAGCGCTTCCTATTCCATCGAGAAACTGATGTGGGTAAAGAAACACGAACCGGAAATCTTTGCACAGACAGCCAAGATGTTGAATGCCAAGGATTATATCAATTTCCGTCTCTGCGGTACTCTAGCCACTGATCCCTCGGATGCTTCGGGTACCAATGCATACGATCTGAACCGTTGGCAATGGAGTGAAGAAATCATAGAAGCTGCCGGACTCGACCTTTCCCTATTCCCGGAAGTCCGTTCATCTATCGACGTGATCGGTGAAGTGACCAACGAAGCTGCCCGTGAAACAGGACTGCTTGCCGGAACACCCGTAATCTGTGGTGGAGGCGATGGTAGTTGTGCCGGAGTAGGCGTCGGCTGTGTGGCTCCGGGTAGCGCATACAACTATCTGGGTTCTTCCTCCTGGGTAGCTCTGACAGTAGAAAAGCCGATTGTAGACGAACAACGCCGCACCATGAACTGGGCGCACGTAGTGCCGGGCATGCTGCATCCGTCGGGAACGATGCAGGCGGCAGGCTCTTCCTACAACTGGATGATTAACCAACTCTGCCAGCACGAGCAGGCATTGGCTACTCAACTCGGACGTAGCGTGTTCGAACTGATTGACGAACAGATTCTTTCCTCTCCGATAGGAGCCAATAAACTCCTATTCCTACCTTATATGCTTGGTGAACGTACCCCCCGTTGGAATGTAGACGCCAAAGGAGCATTTATCGGTCTGACGCTGGGGCATACACATGGTGATATGCTACGTGCTGTGATGGAGGGAATTACCCTCAATCTGGGATTTATCGTCAATATCTTCCGCAAACACGTTCCGATCGACCAGGTGACGGTGATTGGAGGATGTGCGCAGAATCCTGTATGGCGCCAGATGATGGCAGACATCTATCAGGCAGAAATCCGTGTACCTAATTATCTGGAAGAGGCTACTTCGATGGGAGCGGCTATTCTGGCAGGTATCGGTGCGGGAGTCTTTAAAGACTTCTCTGTGATAGACCGCTTTGTCCGTATCGAACAGACCGTGCAGCCAATTCAGGAAAACGTGAAGAAGTATGAGGCTTGGATGCCTGTTTTTGATAAAGCTTATCACGCTTTGTGCGATATGTATACTGAAATTGCAAAAACTGAACTAGATTCTATATAAAACCTAATAATCAAATGAAAACAGTAATAGTGCCGGCTCCCGGCAAAATTGAAATACGACAGGTGGAAACTCCTGTTATCAATGCTTATCAGGCATTGGTGAAAACGGAAATGGTTGCTTTGTGTAATGCGACTGACAGTAAACTGATAGCCGGAAAATTTCCCGGAGTGGATACTTATCCGTTGGCTTTGGGACATGAGAATGCCGGAATTGTAGTAGCTGTCGGTGAAAAAGTACGTAATTTTAAGGTAGGCGACCGTGCTATTGGTGGTCTTATTTCCGATTTTGGTGCGCAAGGTGTCGACAGCGGCTGGGGTGGTTTCAGCGAATATGTAGTAGTGAATGACTTTGAAGTACTGAAAGAAGAGGGACTGGCTACACCCGAACAGGGATGCTGGGACAGTTTTGAGATTCAGAACACAGTCCCTTCACATGTGCAACCGGAAGAAGCAGTCATCTCTTGTACCTGGCGCGAAGTGTTGGGAGCTTTCAAGGATTTCAATCTGACTCCGGGGAAAAAGGTGATCGTAGTAGGCTCCGGTCCTGTAGGATTGAGCTTTGTGAAGTTGGGTAAATTGTTCGGTCTGGGACAGATTGATATTGTCGATATGCTTCCCGCTAAACTGGAAGTAGCCCGTCGGATGGGAGCAGACAACGGATATACACCCGCCGAAATTAGTACTCCGGAATTTATTGCCGCGGCTAATCGCTCTTATGATGCTGTCATTGATGCGGTAGGACTGGATGTAGTCGTAAATTCCGTATTACCATTAGTGAAGATGGGTGGAGATGTTTGTGTCTATGGCGTCATGACTAAGAATCCAACTTTCGACTTATCGAAAGCTCCTTATAACTTCGACCTGCACATGCATCAATGGCCTACCCGTTCCGAAGAAAAGGCGGCAATGACCACATTGGCACAATGGATTGAAGAGGGCAGACTTTCTGCATCCGACTTTATCACGCATCGCTTTGCGATAGAAGAAATAGAAGAAGCCTTTGCTGCCGTGAAACGGGGTGAAGTATTGAAATGCGTATTGACCTTTTAAGAAACAGCATATTTATAATAACTTATTAAACGACTCAAAATAATGGAAAAGAAGAATATAAACGAAGTGATTGCAGAATTATCAGTAGAACAGTTGGCAGGTATGATCGACCATACATTCCTGAAACCTTTCGGTGATGCATCGCCTATTGAGAAACTTTGTGCGGAAGCCCGTCAGTATCAGTTTGCGATGGTAGCCATCAATCCTGCGGAAGTAGAAACCTGTGTGAAGTTGCTTGAAGGATCGGGAGTACGTGTAGGAGCCGCTATCGGTTTTCCGTTGGGACAGAACACAGTAGAGTGCAAAGCATTTGAAACCCGTGATGCCATTGCCAAAGGTGCTACTGAAATAGATACAGTCATCAATGTTCGTGCTTTACAGAAAGGACAGACTGAAATCGTAAAGAAAGAGATTGAAGACATGGTTTCTATCTGCAAACCTGCCGGTGTGATCTGTAAGGTTATTCTTGAAACTTGCTATCTGACGGATGAAGAGAAAGAAACCGTATGTCGTATAGCTAAAGAAGCCGGAGTGGATTTTGTGAAAACCTCTACCGGATTCGGAACAGCAGGAGCAACAGTGCATGATGTAGCATTGATGCGTCGTGTGGTAGGACCTACTATCGGAGTGAAAGCAGCAGGTGGCATTCGTGATCTGGATTCTGCGTTGGCATTGATTCAGGCGGGCGCTACCCGTATTGGTACATCAAGCGGTATTCAGATTGTGGAATCCTATAAGGAGCTGAAGAAAGGTTTGTAATCGTTCTTTTTTCAGGAAGGTAAATTTAAGGTAAATAAGAAGATAAAATGATAAGATCGAAATTAATGAAGCTGTTGAAGTGTGGGATGGCATGCTGTGTGTTCCTCTCCATCGTAGCATGGCAGACGAAAGACACTTCCCTTCAGCCTACCGACGCGAAAGGTTTTATCGTCGAGATTCAGAAGAAGTACGCGGAAATTCAGGCGATAAAACAGAAAGGTAATCAGGAAGAAACAGAAAACAAGATAAAAGCCGTGCACCGGAGATTGACGCGTGCCTATCCGGTCTATTACGATTGGTGGCTACAGGATGGAACAACGGGTGATGTAGACTGGTTTAATAAGAGTTTTAATCAGGAACTTTCCGTGCGTTTACAGAAACTGAACATCAAAGCTGCCGTGACTAATACTCCGGAAAGCATCGAATCGGCTTTCCTGTCTTATCTGAAAGCGTGTGAACAAAGGCGTATCAAGCGTTTGGAAGCCTTCACTGCAGATAAACCGGAGATTGTTTTCACAAAGTACAGAACGTTGCGTCCCTCTTTCTTTGCTTATACCGAAGGGGTGTCGGATGCCCGTGCTGAATGCAACTACATTGCGGGCGGTGCGTTGGCGAAATTGAAGATGAATGGAATTTGGGCGGAAGTAGAAACCATGCTGACAGATGAAGAAGGAGTAGTGCGTGATCCGAATCTTCATTTTGATGGTCAGCATCTGCTTTTTTCCTGGAAGAAATCCCCCAAGGAAGACGACTTCCATCTGTATGAAATGGATTTAAAGACACGGGAAATCAAGCAGTTGACTTTCGGAAAAGGACATGCCGACATTGAAGGTATTTACTTGCCGGATGACAATATCCTGTTCAACTCTACCCGTTGCGGAAGTACGGTAGACTGCTGGTTTACGGAAGTCAGCAATATGTATCTCTGCGACAGGGAGGGGCGTTATATGCGTCAGGTTGGGTTCGACCAGGTACATACGGTGACACCTACTTTGTTGGATGACGGTCGGGTGGTCTATACTCGTTGGGATTACAATGACCGTGGCCAGGTATGGGCACAGCCTTTGTTCCAGATGAATCCCGATGGAACAGGACAGGCTGAATATTACGGAATGAACAGCTGGTTCCCGACAACGGTGGCACAGATTCGCCAGATTCCCGGCACTCGTAAGTTGATGGCAGTTTTTATGGGTCACCATACTCCTCAACATGGCAAACTGGGTATCATAGATCCCGAAGCCGGGCGTGATGAGAATGAAGGTGTTATGTTCGTAGCTCCGGTTCACAAACCGGAACCGGAACGTATTGACGGTTATGGAAAGTTTACCGATCAGTTCCAGCATCCTTTTCCATTGAGCGAGACGGAATTTTTAATATCGTATACTCCGTTGGGTTATTACGTCGGACATCCGATGGAATTTGGCGTTTATTGGATGAATGCGGACGGAGAACGTGAATTACTCGTATCCGATGCACGCATATCCTGCAACCAGCCTGTGTTGGTCGCTCCCCGTAAACGTCCGTTCCGCCGTTCATCTTCGATAGATTATACAAAGAATGAAGGCGTATATTATATGCAGAATATCTACGAGGGTAATGGATTGAAAGGTGTGAAACCGGGAACTATCAAACAGTTGCGTGTGGTGGAAATCCAGTTCCGTGCAGCAGGTGTAGGTGAAGTGAACGGTAATGATAAAGGTGGAGGAGCTATCATGAGTTCTCCGGTAGGAGTGGGCAATGCTGCCTGGGATGTGAAGAGAGTGTTGGGAGTGACGGAAGTATATCCTGACGGTTCCGCATTCTTTAAAGTTCCTGCACGCAGACCGCTTTATTTTCAGGCATTGGACGAAAACGGGCGTGTGGTGCAAACTATGCGTAGCTGGTCTACTTTACAGCCGAATGAAGTGCAGAGTTGTGTAGGATGCCACGAACATAAGAACACGGTTCCCGTAGCAGGGCATCCGGTATCCATGGCAATGAACAAAGGTGTCAAGGCATTGGCTCCGGAAGATGAGATGGGCGAACGTAATTTCAGTTACCTGAAAGAAATCCAACCAATCTGGGACAAGCATTGTATCTCTTGTCACGATGGAGTGAAGCAACCAATGAGCCTGAAAGGCGAATTGAAAGTAATGGATAAACGAAGCAAAAGAAAATATACGGATTCGTATCTGAACCTGACTCATGCCACCCAGAAAAAAGAAGAGGGATCATGGAGAGGTAACGCACATCATCCGGAAGTAAACTGGATCAGTGCTTTGTCCGAACCTACGTTGTTGCCGCCTTATTTTGCAGGCTCCAACACGAGCAATCTGATTAAACGTTTGGAAAGCGGACATGGAGGTACTAAACTGACTCCGCAGGAAATACGAAAAGTAGCTCTCTGGATTGATTTGCTTGTGCCTCAAATCGGAGACTACCGTGAAGCGAACAACTGGTCGCAAAAGGATCTCGACTTCTACAACTATTATGATAAGAAGCGGGAAGCAGCCCGTGCGGAAGATCAGGAGAATATTCGTCAATACATTCAATCCCTTCAAACTAAACAAGAGAAAAAATGAAAAAGAAGATATTGATACCTGTTGGTATGGCTGCTATATTTCTTTGTGCGTCTTGGCAAGAAGCGGAAACGACGGTTTCACCGGACCGTTTGTTTCTGGCAGACAACGGGAAATCCTTGTTTGTAACAAACAGGGCAGGCTGTGAACTCATCAAAATGTCGTCCGACGGACAGAAAATGGAAAAGAAAGTCTCTTTCTCGTCCCCTGTCAATGCCATGACGCAGGATGCGAATGGTAAACTCTGGGTGGTATGTGACGGAAACTACGGTACCATGTACGAACTGGATGGAAAGAAACTTTCCGTACAATCCAAAACAAAAAGCGGAGCTACTCCTTCGGATATTCTGTATAATCCGTTGTCTAAATCTCTTTGGGTTACGCAGCGGTTCAACAACGAACTTTGGGAGATTGATCCGGCCACCCGTAAGGTGAAAACAAAAATAGCTGTTGGTCGCGAACCAGTGTCGATGGCTGCCTTTGCTGGTGATTCCTGCCTGCTGATAGCCAATAATCTGCCGGAAATGCCTTCTACGGCTTATCCGATTGCAGTACAGCTCGATATGGTAGATGTACTTTCGAAAAAGGTTTCGGGACGTGTTATGTTGCCGAACGGTTCTACGGATGTGAAGTCGGTAGCGGTGGATAAGAATCATACTTTCGCGTATGTCACTCATTTAATCTCCCGCTATCAGTTGCCTACCAATCAGCTGGATAGAGGATGGATGGCTACAAATACATTATCCATCATTGATTTGAAAGCTAGAAAGTGGCTCACTTCCGTCATCTTGGACACTCCACAGAAAGGAGCAGCCAATCCGTGGTCGGTAATTGTTACTCCGGATGATAAGCAGATCATAGTAGCTGCTGCCGGTAGTCAGGAATTGGTGCGCATCGATCGTATAGCTTTGCATGAACGTCTTGGCAAAGCGAAACAAGGAGAAATGGTTACTCCTTCCATGAAAGCGTGGGGGAATATACCTAATGATGCGGGATTCTTGTATGGCATCCGTGACTTCATTCCTACACAGGGAAAAGGTCCGCGTTCGGTCGTAGCTACGGGAGGTAAAATTTATACTGCCAACTATTATACGTCGGAATTGGTGTCTATGGATTTGAACGGTAAGAATGTGCAGAAGCAGATTCTGGGTGCTCCATTGGCTTTCACTAAAGTTGGTAAGGGAGATATGTACTTCCATGATGCAACCATTTGTTTCCAGAACTGGCAAAGTTGTGCAACCTGTCATCCGAATGATGCACGCATGGACGGGCTTAACTGGGACTTGCTGAATGATGGCATGGGTAATCCGAAAAACACGAAAACACTCTTGCTTTCCCATCAAACTCCGCCTTGTATGGCAACCGGTATTCGTAAAAATGCCGAAGTAGCCGTTCGTTCGGGAGTGAAATATATCCTGTTTATGGAGGGAAATGATGAGATCTACGAATCTATCGACGAATATCTGAAATCTCTGAAGCCTCTGCCAAGCCCTTATCTTGAGAATGGTAAACTTTCTGCGAAAGCGAAAAGAGGAAAGAAGATATTTGAAGAAAACTGCGCGAGTTGCCATTCCGGAGAATACTATACGGATCAGAAGCAATATAAAGTGGATTGGACTACCGGACCTGATAAAGGGCTGGCTATGGACGTTCCTGCTCTGAACGAATGTTGGCGTACGGCTCCTTATTTGTATGACGGTCGTAGCTATTCGATGAAAGATATGTTAAAGGTACACGGACCTCATAAGCCTGTTTCTGATAAAGAACTGGAAGAGTTGGAGGAATATGTATTGTCTTTGTAATTTTGAATGATTGGTTATGACAAGAATATATAGTGCGATTTTGATATTTCTGTTCTCTGCATCCCTGTTGGCACAGACCCGGACGTTTGCAGGAACAGATTATTCACAGGGAATCGTCTTTGTGATGGAAAACAATCAGATTGTATGGCAGCACAAAGCTCCCGATTCTAATGATTTATGGGTATTGCCTAATGGCAATATCCTTTTCACCACTGGGCATGGGGTACTCGAAATGACCCGTCAGAATGATACAATCTTCCATTACGAGTCTAAAAGTCCGGTCTTTGCCTGTCAGCGGTTGAAGAACGGCAATACGTTTGTGGGTGAATGTACCACGGGGCGTATGCTGGAAATCTCTCCTAAAGGTAAGATTGTGAAAGAAGTCTGCATCCTGCCGGAGGGAGTGAAAGAGAAAGGTTTTGCATTTATGCGTAATGCACGTCGCTTGGATAACGGGCATTTTCTGGTAGCACATTACGGACCGCAATGTGTGACGGAATATGACACGAACGGCAAAGAGGTGTGGAAACTGGATGTTCCCGGCGGACCGCATTCTCTGACTCGTCTGCCCAATGGGCATACGTTGATTGCCGTAGCAGATAAAGACCGGAATCCGAGAATTATCGAAGTAACGGCAGACGGAAAGACTGTTTGGGAATTATCGAATGCGGATATCCCTGGAAAACCGTTGAAGTTTTTGGGAGGTTTTCAGTATTTTTCTGACGGACGCATCCTGATAACGAACTGGACGGGACATGTGAATCCAAAAGAAAAGGTACACATGTTGTTGGTAGACCGTCAAAAGAAAGTGCTTTATTCTTTGGAGAATACTCCGGGATTGAAGACGATGTCATCTGTCTATAGCATGGACGTTCCGGCAGGTGTCACTTCCTATCATTAAAAAGTATATATCATCAGAAAAAACATTGAAATTTGCAGTATGAAGTATCATCGAATCACATGTAATTTGTATAAAACGACAGGAAACAGTTGGGAACAGATGGCGGAGGAATTACTTTCATCCGCTGTCCGCGAAGAGAGGGTGCTCCGTCTTGTACTCTTTACACGCTGTACGGATAATCAGGAATACAAGTTTCAGCGTTCCTTTCTGGAACAATGGGTGGAGCGGCATTTCGTTTCTCCCCGTCCGGTTGTTTCGCTGGTGGCTCAAAAGCCTTTGGTAGCAGACTTGGTATTGGAGGTACATTCGTTGGTGGAAATTACGGATGAGGCAGTCACCATAGAGGAACAAGTCACTTCTTCCTCTGTCCGCTACCTGCGGATTATGACTCCTCACTATCGGGAAATAATAGTAGGGGGACTTTACGCAGATGATTTGAATCTTCCTGTTCGCGAACAATCGGAACAGGCTTTGAGAAAGGCAGAAGAGATCTTAAAGACGGAGCAGATGAATTTCGGCGACATTGTCCGTCAGTGGAATTATCTGGAAAATATCACGGATATTGCACATGGCAATCAGTGTTATCAGGATTTCAATGATGTGCGTACCCTGTTCTATGCTTCTTCGGAGTGGGAATCAGGTTATCCGGCGGCAACGGGGATTGGCACACAGCATGGCGGCGTTCTGATTGATTTCAATGCTGTCAGTGGAGAAGTGGATATTGCTCCTTTAGATAATGACTGGCAACGGGCTGCTCATGTCTATTCGGATGAGGTGTTGATTAGTCATCGGGCAGATAGGAAGAAAGGAACACCTAAATTTGAAAGAGGAAAGTCACTGTCCGACCGTCGGCAGGAGGTGATTTATATTTCCGGCACAGCTGCTATCCGTGGCGAGGAAAGTGTAACGACCGGAGATGTTCTCTCTCAAACGGAAATCACTCTTGAAAATATCCAGCATTTGATTGGCTTGGAAGAGGGTAGGGAGAAACTACCGGAACATTCCGGTAAGTTGGGGCTTCTTCGTGTATATCTCAAGAATGAAGAGGATGCGTCAGCTGTGAAAGCAGACTTGGATAAACTCTGTCCGGACATTCCTATCGTATATCTTTATGCGGATGTATGCAGAGAGGAATTGCTGGTAGAAATTGAAGGAATTGCTTATCTATAAAAGCCTCATTTATAAAAGCATTGTTTATTATAAAAGAAAAACAGATGAAATTGATTCGACTGATCGCTTCACCGGTATTGATGTACATATTAGCGGGACTTTATGCCCTGATATTGGCGGTAGCCACTTTAGTGGAAAACTTTTATGGTCCTGCCGTTGCCCGTGAATCTTTTTACTATGCCCCCTGGTTTATACTGTTGCAGTTGTTGCAGGCAGCTAATTTATTGGCTATGTTCCTTCAGGGAAGCTATTTTAAGAGAATTAGTAAAGGCAGTCTGATTTTTCATGGAGCTTTTCTTTTTATCTGGTTGGGGGCTGCTGTTACTCACTATGTAGGAGTGACGGGTATCATGCATATCCGTGAAGGGGAAACGGCAAATAGCATGATGAAAGAGGAAGGAACAGGGATGGAAAATGCTTCCCTGCCTTTCTCTGTAACTCTGGAAGATTTCCGGTTGCAGCGCTATCCGGGTTCTCATAGCCCGATGTCTTATGAAAGTGACCTGGTGATTAAGAGAGAAAATGAATCTCCTTTACAGGCAACCATACGAATGAATAAAGTGATTGATGTGAATGGTTACCGTCTGTTCCAGTCTTCATTCGATTCCGACGAACAAGGCACTGTGTTATCAGTGAGCTATGATCGTCCCGGTATGCAGCTTACATATACGGGATATTTCCTTTTACTGGTAGGTTTTGTCTTGACATTGTTCAGTAAGAAATCCCGTTTCGGGCGATTGCGCAGAGAATTGGGAGAAATGAAAAAGAATACCCCTTTCTGCTTATTGCTCTTTCTGGCTTTATCCGGTATCTCCAATATGCAGGCATTGTCTGCACAACAACCGGTTGCCTCTTCACAACAATCTCTCCTCGTTTCGCAATTACCTTGTGTTTCTTCCTCACATGCCGAAAAGTTTGGCAGTCTGGTAGTGCTTAACCCTAACGGACGCCTCGAACCCGTCAACAGTTATACATCTGCCATTTTACGCAAATTGTATGGAGCCGATAAACTGAATGGCATCAATTCAGATCAATTCTTTTTGAATCTACTTTCTTTTCCCGATGAATGGGGAGCTTTTCCTTTTATCAAAGTTGATAATAAAGAACTTCTTCAACGCTTCGGCAGAGATGGCAAATACATTGCCTGGCAAGATGTGTTTGATGCAGACGGTAACTATATCCTGACGAATGAACTGAACACAATTTACGCTAAACCGGCTGCGGAGCGAAAACGTTTGGACTCGGATTTATTAAAACTGGATGAATCAGTAAACATCATATATCGCATCATGCAACACCAACTGTTACCGCTTTTCCCGGATGGAAATGATTTGCAGGGAAAATGGTATTCACCGGGTGATGACTTGAGCGCTTTTCATGGGAAAGATTCTCTATTTGTAACTAAAATCATGGACTGGTATATCTATGAGCTAGGAAATGGAGTTCGTTCCAACAACTGGAAGGAAGCAGACAAGGTAGTTGAAATGATGAATGTCTACCAACAAGCAAAAGCTAAAGTCCCCGCTATTGACAACCGGAAAGTGAAAGCCGAACTTCTCTATAATCAATTGGATTTATTTTTCTGGTGTCGTCTGGCTTACTTGATTTTGGGTGGTATCCTACTTTTCATTGCCTGCGGAGAGATTATTGCGGACTTTAAATGGGGAAGAAAAATTAGCAGTATTCTGATTGCTCTTCTGGCAATCGCTTTTCTCACACATACGGGAGGTGTCTTGTTACGTTGGTATATTTGCGGACATGCCCCTTGGGCGAATGCTTACGAGTCGATGATATGTACTTCCTGGATGCTGGTAGGTAGCGGACTCCTGTTTGCCCGCCGATTCCGTATTCTTCCCGCATTGGCAGGACTATTGGGCGGAATCATGCTTTTTGTAGCAGGACTTAATCACCTGAATCCGGAAATTACTCCTTTAGTCCCGGTACTTCAATCTTATTGGCTGATGTCTCATGTCGCTATCATTATGATCGGTTACGTCTTTTTTGCTCTTTGTGCGCTGACAGGGTTGTTTAATCTTGTATTGATGAGTTTGCTTTCCGCCACCAACCGGGTGAAACTTTTGTTCCGTATCCGTGAACTGACACTGCTGAATGAAATGGCAATGATTCTCGGTCTGTTCTTTATGACTGCCGGAACATTTCTTGGAGCTATCTGGGCCAATGTCTCCTGGGGTAGATATTGGGGATGGGATCCCAAGGAAACCTGGGCATTGATTTCAATCGTTGTCTATGCATTGGTGCTTCATATCCGCTTTATTCCCCTCCTGAAAGGAAAGACCACCTGGTGTTTTAATCTGCTTTCCGTTGTTGCCGTCCTTTCGGTTATAATGACTTGGTTTGGAGTGAACTACTATTTGAGCGGTCTGCATTCTTATGGAAAAACCGAAGGAGGAGATTTCTTGTTGTGGATATGGGGATTGGGCGTATGTCTCGTACTTGTTTTAGCGTTGTTTGCCCGCAGACGTTTAAAGAAACTCTCTGCCACATTTTCGTCTTTCTTTTAAGTATTATACGGGGAGAAACAAAAATGTGGCAGATCATATAATCAATGACTTATCTCTGAAAATAGCCGGAAATAAGAGAAGTTTACAGGAAACATATACGGTGTTTCTGCATTTTTCGGAAGGAAAACTGCATTTTATTGCCAATTATTTGAACTTCAGTATTTTGATTGTTCTATTGTCGTGTTTCCATCCTTTTTCTATTTCTGCATATTGTTCCAGTTCTTTGGTTGTGATCCCTCGTCCCGTATTCAGTCCCATCTTTTTATATACTTGTTTCAGCATACTTTTCACTTCCTGAACGGAAAGTTCCGAACCTATGGGAAAAGTACGTTGGATAGAGCTACGCATCTGCACGGATTGTTTAATCGTATGTTCACTGCTTACATTCAATGCAGCCCGCAATTTATTCTCGTTGTAATCTGATTCACGAATGAAATCTCCTCCAAATCGGCAAAAACAATCGTATATATACCTGTCATTGATCGTAGTAAGCAGATTTCCCAGCATACGTTGGTAGCGTTTTTGCACTTTCTTGTCAGTAGTGCGGCTCATCTTCTCCATTTCTTCCAGCTTGCGGACGATCAACTCTGCCCGTTTCTTTTTTGCCAAGCGATGCTGGATTGCCATACGTTCATTATCCGAAACCGGCATGAGACGTTCCTCATGAGAGAATATAAAATAATCGGTCTGTTGATAGGCACTGCAAAGCAGATCGGTGGACGTGTATAGTCGCTTCACTTGCTCTTTCTCATATAAATTTGCTATTAGAAACGGATCAGGTTTTCCATTCGCATCCAGATAGGGGAGATATGAATTTTCTCCGATAGCTTCCTGCAACAAAGTACGTTCACCAATATTGGAGGTTTGTGCCAGTTGAGTTTTCCATCCGTTGAAGATATGGGAAGCGCCTTGTATCCAACTATCAATCTCATTGGCTGACATACATTCCAGATCCGGCCGGATGGAAGCGATATGTGTCACGGTATTTACTCCCCCTCGGAATCGTCCGATGATTTGAATGGCTTCGGTAGTAGGATCGATAACCGATTGGGTTGCGCCATGCAAATCACTGATGAGAATCACATGTGGCGGGTTTTTACATAAGATATCCACCGCGGAGTAGAAACGTGAAGTGAAGAAGTTGTAACGTTCCAGTTCGGTAATCATCATTGATTTTTTGCGTCGGTTGCCTTTCCATAGTTTGTATTGTCCGTCTTCACTACAAAAAGTACAGGCATTGTTCAATTCGGGAATCAATCGATAGAAACTATCTATCGAATCGATACTGTTGCAGAAAATGCAGACCGTGCCGCGCTTCGCTTCAATCACCTCCTGCAAAGTTTCCAGAACATTGTTGGTGGTGATTAGTTTCAGCTTTTGCCGATATTCGTAATCCGGCTGAATCAGTACCCGCATGAAACTGTCGAAGCTATTGTCTTTTTCGGGTACGATGGGAGTAGCCGAAATCAATGCCTTATGCTGAAAATGGAAAAAATCATTCATCGGTTCGCGGATAGAATCACGATAATGCACGTCCTGCACTAGCTTTTCACATTCATCAAACAAGATGAAACATTCTGTATACATATCTATATCTACAGCCAGCATGGCTTCCTTGATTTTGGTGAAGCCTTCGGGAGTAGTCAACAGTTTGTAATGTTTGTCTTGGTTCTTCTCCAGAAAGTCTGTGATTTGCCGGACGCTGACTCCTTTATAGATAGCCAATGAGTTTTTGTGTACCTTTGCTTTAGACTCAATAACAGGCACGTTGGGCTCGATAATAATAGACTTTCGGAGTGCCGTCAATTCGCAGTGTGTAGCTCCCAATCCGGGAAGGAGTTTATTAATGATACAATTGGTCGGGATAAAGTCTTTGCCGGCACGTTTCAATGCATCCGCAAAGTATTCACCTTTTCGGATGGAATAAATTCTATCGTATTCCATGTTGTTTTAGTATTTTCGTTTGTTGTGTCTTTCCGGATTATATTTCTCAAATCCGGCTGCTGTTATCGCCTTTTTCAAACGTTTTTCAGCTTTGAATACAACATTCTTCACTTCTATGGATTCTGCCCGGTGGTTTTCACCTGGTTCTTTGTCTTCGCAGAAACTGCCATTCAGAGAAAAACTGCCGAAGTCATCCAGATTGAGAATATTTCCATCTTTCAGAATGGCCTCTATTCCCTCCAGTATCATACTTAGATTCCTGTATGCGTCGCCTTTGGTGATATTGTTTTTGTCAGCTAAGTATTCAACAAAAGCTTTGGTATCCAAAGTGTCCCATGATAATAGTTGTACCCGCACATTCGTTTCTTTGTCGCCGGTAAAAGTATCTGCAAAACGAGTGGTTTTATAAAGTATGCTCATAATTATAATTTCTTTTAGATGACTATTATATATTGCAGTTGAGTAAATCCAGAAATGGACTTGTGTAGCTGGGTGGTTGCACAAGTATAACTGAATAGTTGCTCAAGTGCAACAGATTAATTCATGCGGATGAATTTGCTAAAAGATAAGGGGGAATTATTAATATATGAAGTAGAACTAATTATATCTTCCTTATGAATTGGTAAAAACACCTAGTCGATTAAGACGATACAAAGGTAGACTATTTTTGTGAAGTAGACTATTCTTATTTGTATTATAATCCAGTATGCACAAATTAATTCTTACGCATATTATTGGGTTCGATATTTCGAAGGGGATAATGAACAACAAAATTATTCTGTATTTTTTCTTTGAAATTTTATAGATTTTGTTTCTAATAATCAATATATTTACAAAATCTTTTTAGTCTCTGTTTGTTTATTAAATAATAATAGAGATATGTTTATCACGTTTTTTATGATATCCATGAAGTTAAAGATATGGTTTAATTGAATTCATAATGCAAGCGGAATAGGCAAAGTAAAAAAATGCAGTAGTCATGAAGAAAGGAATATATTTATTCATGTTTATAGCTGTTTTAGGAGGATGTAAACAGCAACT
Source organism: Bacteroides sp. D2 (assembly GCF_025147085.1). Taxonomy (NCBI): domain Bacteria; kingdom Pseudomonadati; phylum Bacteroidota; class Bacteroidia; order Bacteroidales; family Bacteroidaceae; genus Bacteroides; species Bacteroides sp. D2. The sequence goes on from NZ_CP102261.1 coordinate 3,514,178, forward strand.
CAATTTCGTGAAGGTTGCTAATAACATCTACATGAATCAAATTCAAGCGTTTGGTGATGCTATGCTGCTAAAAGGGCTACAAGCATATAGGGAAAAGTCGAATATATTAGAAAGGCTAAGATATTCGGCAGCTAATGATACTGTATTTGCTTTAGAAATGTTGGGCTTTCAAGGAGATTTGTATTTGACTTATTGGAATAAAGTAGATACAATCTCATATACAAATACGGAGGATAAACCTGGATATGTAAGCAATCTGTTATTTACAAAATATATGATGGGGCTAGTATCCCAATGGAACATTCTGAAGATAAAAGAAGAGGAAAAAGATAATTCTTCTTTAATTCCTAAGGAGCTTGTTTATGCAACGAGAATCATTATTCGAAAAAATACCTATAAAGTTGAATGTGTTAGATTTAATGATTTCTTTAATTTAGAAAGAGATTGTCATTATTAAAAGATTCTTAATTTTGATAGTTAATACCTGACTTCTTGGATATTAATAGTCAACATCTCAAGTATCAACATTCTACACGGTGAATATTAATACTTGAGATGCAGATTGTATTAATTTCCTTGTTCCATTGGGGGGGACATCAAAAGAATTAGTTATATCGTTGAAATAATAGTATTTTCCATTTTCAAAAGGAGTTTTGCTTATACCAATGTTGGATTCAGAACCGCTAGTTCTCTTTATACGAAGTCTGTCGTTACCAGCTATTGAGAGTTTGTCGAGGAACATATAATAAATATTGTCTACTTTGGATAACACAATATTATTGCTACTGTTTTCTCCATAACCATATTCGATTGATTTTGTATTATCTGTATCAAACATCAACATGAAAGAATTGTATTTTGCGGAAAGATTAACAGATGTGGTATTACTGTTTATGGCTATATTTTCTTTAAACGCTAGATAAACTGTGTCTAACTTCTGATAAAGATAACTATTATATATAGGTGAAGAGGTTCCTGTAACTTCGTATGTGCCTTCCATTAATTTAACACCTTCTTTTTTATTCCAATAACCTCTTATATAAGATGATTCTCCTGTTTTCAGATTTTTCAATGTCAATGCATAGCTTCTTGGAGTAAGTGTCTTGTTTTTTATATATTTATTATAAAAAGTAGTATATAATTCATTTCCTGTACTTTTTGTCATACTTCCACTTTCCCAAAAATAATAATCAAAAGTTACTATAATCTCTTGTGGGGTAGTCTGTTCAATAATCTCTTCTTGTTTGTCATTGCTACATCCAGCTATTACTAATGTAACTGCAATTAAAAATAAAAAATTCTTTATAAATATATGTCTTAAAAATTATATCGTCATTTTGTTACCAGTTTTGATAGAGGTACAACCCTCTGTCTTGTGCAGTTCTTAGGAATACTTTCTTCTCACTTGTACCTCTATAACTTTCATTTACAGATATCTTCTTATATGATGAATAGCATGCACCACCGTACTCGTTCATATCTGTAACCCATAATATATATTCTCCATTGGGCATGTTTTCTATATTAAACACACCGGATTGATATTTAGTAGCATATTTAGGTTTGGAAGATTTGCTGCCATCTGTGTAAGTGATTACTCCATCATCTGCTACAGATTCAGCACTTTTGGCATTATCAATACTCTTGTTTTCATTTGCGAAGATATAGACAAAAGCCTGTTTTGATATTTCTTCCTCATCATTTTCCCATTTGGTGTACACATTAACAAAGAAGGTTTGTTCGGTAGATTTATCATCTTTTGAACACGCTGTTGTCAATATTGGCAATATAGCCAATAGAAGTAGAATTTTTTTCATTATTATATGTTTAAAATTAGTTTTGTCTAAGTGTTTGTTTTTGAATTAGAAGTATAAGCCTGTTTGTTTCGCTGTATAACTATTTCTTGCGGCAAAGGTAATGATATATTTTGTAATCGGGTCATTATTGAAGAGAAATTGTACTAAATCTTTCATGTTTGCATAAGTAGTAGTTGTTTGTTGTGTATATATGTGCTACATGCAGGCTATGTATATGTTACACGCATGGTATATATGCGCTACATATTGGTTATATATCTCCTGCACATTGGTTATATATATCCAATACGCTGGAGATATATACACAACATGTTTATAATAAATAATGTATTTGAGCCTTTTGATATTTGTATTTTGAATATCTTCAAAAAAGTAAAGTAAAAAAATTGCTTGTATTCAAACTTATTAGTTCCTTTGTAAACAATAAACATACAAAAATAAATATGAAGAATTTACTGCTCTTAATGATTACTGCACTAATGTTTGCTGGATGTAGCAAAGATGAAGAAAAAGATGAGTTTTATGAAAAACAAATTACTGCAAATGAATTAGAATCTGGTACGGGAACATATGTAATGAACAAAGGCTCATATACATATTACTTAGTTTTTGAAAATGGGAAATTAGGGTACTATACATATAAAGGGGGGAAATTTACAAGTATTCACTCTGTTGATTATTCCATAAATAAGAATGATCTCAACCTTGTTAAACATCCATACATGGAAGAAGTTTTGGGAGGTGAAAGAGAATACTATACTCTTTATATAAGTTTTGTTCATTGGGGACATGAGAAAATGACAGATTATGGAACTGGAGGTGAGCAATTATTGATTAGAGGTGATAACTATCCTTATGAATTTGCGACAGGATATTATGATAAAAGTTCTATTTCTTTAAAATAATAAATCTAAAAACTTAAAGCTATAAGAAACTGTTGAGTATGAGAAAGATAATTCTTACTATAATTCTATTTTGTGGATTTGTTTTCACTTCTTGCGAATCGGAGCAGGTAAAAATGGGGAGAAGAGCAGTATATGATAAGATAAATTCTGTTTTATCATCAGGAAAGATTGAAAGTGAATCGCATTACGTCATTGAAAATGGAAACGTTTATTGGGAGGTAGAATATCATCATTGGTCTGGTCACCCAGGTACCCAAATTGCTTTTATGCATTTTATGTCTAATGGAAATTATGCTGTTGATATCACTAAACAAGAGTTTGAAAAGCAGACAGGCAAAAAGGCAAAGAAAGGGAAGTGAGTCTCCTTTTATGTAGTTATTATATCGATTTCGCCTGCCTTATTTGTTTTTACTTGTAGCTTACTTTCTTGTCCTTTGTGAGTAGGTTCTTATAAACGGAATAATCAACCTCGAAATATGTGTAGTCTATAAGCTCTGGTAGGGCTTTAGGATATAAAATGAATCGTACAACGTCCTGACCGTCAGAATCTGTGATACGTTTCAAAACTATAAAATTAATAGGTGGATAGTCTTTTTTCCATTCTTTGTTAGCATATTCTTCTCCGTATGCTCTTTTATTGGATTTATATAGTGTTTCTGTGGCAGAAAGAAGCGTTTCTCCTAAAGTTAAAAAGAATGGAAATGAGTATTCTGCGTGTCCTTTATACATACTATGGTAGAAGCGTGGTATAATTGAGAGTGTCTGATTGGTAGCAAGCGATGATAAATGGCTATAATCATCGTCGGTAAGTAATGCTGCCATTATTGTTCGTGAATACATCCATTCTTTTTTCAATGCAGGATAGCGCCAGAAATATCTATAAAAGTCCAAAAAAAGATAACGCTTATTATTATATTCTCCTATGAATATGTTGTTGAAATTTTCGATGGCTACTCCTTCGCCAAGATATACGCGTTTTGTGTTTTTGCGACTTTCCCAACGTCCCGTTTTACTGCTTTGTTGCCAATATAGGGCAGATTTTATTTCTTTAGATTTATAAGATAGCGCTGTAGGATCACTATTAGTTCTGCTTTGGGCATTGCCAACTAAAGAGACTATAGTAGCCATAAATAGAAGAAAAAATACTTTTTTCATGGAATTATTTATTTCAGAGTTATGGTGATGAGGCATAAACATAATTGTTTTTTTATTTTTCTAATACTTTATTTAGAATGAATTATTTCTTATTTTTTCAGTATCTTCTTTTTGTTTTTGTTCTTCTCTTTTTTCTTTGTCTGTCATGACATGCTTCTTTTGGGGGAACTTGCTATTGTCTATATATACATGGTAGTAGAATTTGACTTCACTGCTTAATTCTCCTAATACTATTGTTATCGTCTTATCTCCTATTTGGAATTTGGCGTATTCAAACTCTTCACCGGAATTAAACTCGGAGATATTAACTTTACTCTTCTTATATGAAGGTTCTCCATATTTTTCTGTGAAATTTTTGATAAATATATCACAATCACTCACTAGATCATTAATGCTATTTGCTGTTAGATAATGTGATTCTATATATATTCTGGTTAATTCATTTTCTTGAAATTTGGCCCAGATTTCGGAAGATTCATTTAACCCAAAAGCTTTTCTGAAATTTCGTTCGTCATTGAAGTTCATTGATATGCGATTACTATCAGGAAATTTATCTCCACCCTTAAATGTTTCAGTAGCTAATGCTTCTCTCATGCTCATCCCAAATTTAACATCTCCCCATGCAATTAGGGCAAGCGAGTCGTTTCTTACTTTCTTTAAAGAGTCTTGTATTTCTTGATTCCTTATTTCTGCTGCTGTGAGCTGTGGATTTGATTCTTGAGATACTACTTGTTCTTTTGGCTTTTGGTTACAACCAATTGTTAGTAATATTGTTAAAAGCAATAATGATACTTTTTTCATGGAATTATTTATTTTATAGTTATGCATTCAATAAGATGTTGAAAGGCTATTTCAATATTTGATAATAAAATTGTTTGTTCTATTGGCTTGACAATCAAATTGCTTTCAGTGACAAAGGTAATGATATATTTAATATGTTGGCATTGTGAAGAGAAAAAGATGCTTAATCTTTTATGTTCGTGGAGTAATGGCTATTTGTTGTGTATATATGTACAATATGGTGACTATATAGAGAGTATTGGTTATATATACTATACTTGAAGTTAATAATATATTTGAGGTTTTTGATATTTGTTTTTTGGGTGTGTTCAGAAAAGGAAAGTGAAATCTTTGATTGTGTTGATATTTATTAGTTCCTTTACAAAATATAAACATAAAAAAGACGGAAATGAAGGGTTTACAGTTTTATACTAAATAGAAAAAAGTATATTTCTGATTATAAAACGAGATATGTTTTCGAGTATTAAAATTGGAACTGCATAGCTATGATGTGACAGATAATCAGTATGTGATTAAAAACGATTTTTGAATGAAAATTATGGATGGAGAAGATATTTGGAGACAAGTGATTCAGTTTGTTGAGGAAGAACGGTGGGGTGGTGAATTTACTCGTGAGACTGATCTTGCAAGAGATTTGAAACTTCAGGGAGATGATGCTTATGAATTTATCTCTTTGTTTAGTCGGATATTTAATGTAAATGTTGAAAAGTTTGTTTTTGAAGAGTATTTTTATCCTGAAGGGGATTGGATACTTCCTAAATTATTAGATTTAATTTTGGGACGAAAGGAAAAAGTCAAAAAAAGAATAACACTTGGAGATTTGGAAAGAGCTGTGAAAGAAGGAAAACTGGTCTGATTTCTGAAAAATAAGAATAAGTATGAAAACGTCAATGAAGAACAAAAGGTAGTATGAATAGTCGTGAAAACTTATAAGATTATCTGATATGAGATTTTAATTGTGACAGGATGTTGCGGTTAAAATCAGGAGATAAGCCGCAAATTTTGCGGCTTATTCTGCACTTGAATGATTAATCTCCGATAAAAATTCTATTTTTGCATATTCATAAATCAAGAGAAGAATATGTTGAAAATATTAGTAACCTACGCCGTCCAAGGCGAATTTGTAGAGATTAAATGGCCGGATGTAGAACCTTATTACATTCGTACAGGTATTGGAAAAGTAAAATCAGCTTTTCATCTGGCAGAAGCAATCTGCCAGGTACAACCAGACTTAGTACTCAATATCGGAAGTGCCGGAACAGTCAACCATCAAGTAGGAGATATCTTTGTCTGCCGCAAGTTCGTAGACCGTGATATGCAGAAAATGAAAGAGTTCGGATTGGAGTGTGAGATTGATTCATCGGCCTTGCTCGAAGAAAAAGGTTATTGCGAGCACTGGACAGAAGAAGGAATCTGTAACACGGGAGATGGCTTTCTTACAGAATTGACTCACGTTAGCGGAGATGTCGTAGACATGGAAGCCTATGCACAGGCATTCGTTTGCCGTTCAAAAGAAATTCCGTTTATTTCCGTGAAATATGTGACTGACATTATTGGTCATAACTCCGTGAAACATTGGGAAGATAAACTTGCCGATGCACGACAGGGACTATCGCATTACTTTAATGTCTTGAAAGAAAGAATATGATAAGTGACCCCTGCGGCAATCAGTCCCAGGAGAATCTTTACCCATATCAAAGGAATCAGGAAGAAAATGCAGTAAAGCATAGTTCCCCACATCAACACGAGCGAGATTACTTTGGCTCGGAGAGGGATCGCCTTGTTTTCGCGGTAATTGCGGATATAAGGACCGAAGTGCCGATGATTGAGCAGCCAGTTATATAATCGGGGGGACCCTTTGAAATAAAGGGCGGCGGTGAGTAACAGAAAAGGGGTAGTAGGCAGTAGCGGCAGAAAGATGCCGAGAATGCCGAGTGCAAGAGAGATACTACCTAAAACAATATACAGAGTTTTCATGCGGCAAAGATAGTGCAAAAAAAGGGAAAAAATAACACTCTTTGCTGGATGAAAACTCTATTTTGTATTACCTTTGCCGTTGCATCGAGGTGACATTAGATGCGTGTAACTATTAAAATACATACACCCATGTTTACAGTAATCAAACGCATGGAGATCTCGGCTTCTCATAAGCTGGTACTCCCGTATCGCAGTAAATGCGCCAGTTTACACGGTCACAACTGGATTATCACCGTCTATTGCCGTTCCATGCGGCTCAACTCCGAAGGAATGGTGGTAGATTTCACCCGTATCAAAGAAGTGGTCATGGAAAAACTCGACCATCAAAATCTGAATGAAGTACTTCCGTTCAATCCCACAGCAGAGAATATCGCCCGGTGGGTGTGCAAACAGCTTCCTCAATGCTATAAGGTAGAGGTGCAGGAATCGGAAGGAAACATAGTCATCTATGAGAAAGATTCCGCCAGCGCAGAGGGACAAGAGTAGCAAATTAAACAAGTATGACGATGAGAAAGATTAATGAAATCTTTTACAGTTTGCAGGGCGAAGGTTACCACACCGGAACTCCGGCCATCTTCGTGCGTTTCTCCGGCTGCAACCTGAAATGTGACTTTTGCGACACACAACACGAAGAAGGAACAATGATGACTGATGAAGAAATTATCACCAAAGTGAAAAAATATCCTGCCGTTACCGTTGTCCTCACAGGTGGCGAACCTTCCTTATGGATAGACGACCAATTGATCGACCTTTTGCACCAGGCCGGTAAATATGTGACCATCGAAACCAACGGTACACACCCCTTACCGGCATCTATCGACTGGGTGACCTGCTCACCCAAACAAGGGGCAAAACTGGCAATCGACCGGATGAATGAAGTGAAAGTTGTCTATGAAGGACAAGATATAAGTATTTTTGAACTACTTCCTGCCGAACATTTTTTCCTCCAGCCTTGTTCTTGTAATAACACTGCTTTGACAGTGGACTGTGTAATGCGACATCCCAAATGGAGACTCAGCCTGCAAACACACAAATTAATCGACATCCGTTGAGCAAAATAGACGGGTGGTACGGAAGAATCTTAAATTATTACATAATATAGTTATGAAAGTAGGTTTGTTTATTCCTTGTTATATCAATGCCATATATCCCAATGTGGGAGTGGCATCGTATAAACTGTTGAAAAGTTTGGGAGTAGACGTCGATTATCCGTTGGATCAAACCTGTTGCGGACAACCGATGGCAAATGCCGGTTTTGAAGATGAATCGATGAAGTTGGCGCTCCGTTTTGGCGATTTATTCCGGGAGTACGATTACATAGTCGGTCCTTCCGCCAGTTGTGTGGCTTTTGTGAAAGAGAATCATCCGGGCATCTTAGAGAAAGAAGGACATGTTTGTCAGACTGCGGGAAAGATTTGTGATATTTGTGAATTTATTCACGATGTATTGAAACCTTCCAAGATTCCTGCACGCTTTCCTCATAAGGTCAGCATCCATAATAGCTGTCATGGGGTGCGCGAACTGTTTATTTCCGCTCCCTCCGAGATGAATATTCCTTATTACAATAAATTGCGTGATTTGCTCGATCTGGTTGAAGGAATCGAAGTTTTCGAACCCAGCCATATTGACGAGTGTTGCGGCTTTGGCGGAATGTTTGCCGTGGAAGAGCAGGCAGTCTCCGTCTGCATGGGGCGTGATAAGGTGAAAGACCACATGGCCACCGGAGCCGAATATATTGTCGGAGCGGACAGTTCCTGCCTGATGCACATGCAAGGTGTTATCAAACGGGAGCATCTGCCTATTCAGATTATCCATATTGTAGAAATTCTAGCGTCGCAATCATGAGTACAAAACATTCAAAGGCTGCCGAGAAGTTCTTGCAGGACAGCAAGATGGCAGCATGGCATAATGAAACCCTTTGGATGGTCCGTGCCAAAAGGGATAAGATGAGCAAGGAAGTTCCCGAATGGGAAGAGTTGCGCAACAGGGCTTGCGAACTGAAACTATATTCCAACAGCCACCTCGAAGAACTTCTGCTGGAGTTCGAGAAGAACGCTACTGCCAACGGCGCCATTGTGCATTGGGCAAAAGATGCCGATGAATACTGCGCCATTGTCTATGAGATATTGAATGAACATAATGTGCACCATTTCATCAAGAGCAAATCCATGCTCGCCGAAGAGTGCGGATTGAATCCTTTCCTGATGGAGCGGGGCATTGATGTTGTAGAGTCCGATCTGGGCGAACGCATCCTGCAACTGATGCATCTCGAACCAAGTCACATCGTACTGCCTGCCATCCACATCAAGCGGGAGCAGGTAGGCGAACTTTTCGAAAAGGAGATGGGAACCGAGGAAGGAAACTTCGATCCTACCTACCTGACTCATGCGGCACGTAAGAACCTGCGACCTCTCTTCCTGAATGCCGAAGCTGCTATGACAGGTGCCAACTTTGCCGTAGCTTCAACCGGCGACATCGTAGTCTGCACGAATGAGGGAAACGCCGATATGGGTACTTCCTACCCGAAGCTGAACATCGCCGCTTTCGGTATGGAAAAGATTGTTCCGGATTTGGATGCACTGGGCGTATTCACCCGATTGCTTGCCCGTTCGGCTACCGGACAACCGGTGACCACCTACACTTCCCATTACCGCCGTCCCCGCGAAGGCGGTGAATATCATATTATCATCGTAGATAACGGCCGGAGTACATTGCTTTCTAAGCCCGATCATATCAAGACACTGAATTGCATCCGTTGTGGTGCGTGTATGAATACCTGTCCGGTATATCGCCGAAGTGGGGGATACTCTTATACCTATTTTATTCCCGGACCTATCGGTATCAATCTGGGCATGGCTCACGATCCGGAGAAATATTATGATAATCTTTCTGCCTGCTCCCTGTGTATGTCCTGCTCTGATGTTTGTCCGGTGCAAGTTGATTTGGCCGAACAGATTTACAAGTGGCGTCAGGATTTGGACGGACTGGGAAAAGCCAATACAGGAAAGAAGATTATGTCCGGCGGCATGAAGTTCCTGATGGAACGTCCGGCATTGTTCAATGCTGCTTTGTGGGCGGCTCCGGTAGTGAACGGTCTGCCTCGTTTTATGAAATACAACGATCTCGACGATTGGGGAAAAGGGCGTGAACTGCCGGAATTTGCCAAAGAGTCGTTCAATGAAATGTGGAAGAAGAACAAAGTACAGGGAAAGGAGGAATCCAAATGAGCAGCAGAGAAGAGATATTAGCCAGTATTCGCAAGAATACGCAAACTCGTTATGATAAACCGGATATTGCGGATATGGAGCGATTGTCGTATCCTGACAAGATAGAACAATTTTGTGCAATCAGTCGTGCAGTGGGTGGCACAGCAGTGGTATTGGGCGAAGGAGAAGATGTGAATGCGGTAATACGCCGGACTTATCCGGATGCTATGCGCATTGCTTCCGTCTTACCGGATATTTCCTGCGCGACATTCAATCCCGACAATCTGGATGATCCGAAAGAGTTGGATGGCACCGATGTAGCCGTAGTGAAAGGAGAAATAGGAGTTGCCGAGAACGGAGCCATTTGGATACCGCAGACGGTGAAATATAAAGCTATTTATTTTATCTCGGAAAAGCTGGTTATCCTGCTCGACCGGAATAAAATCGTGAATACCATGTATGATGCTTATCGGGAGCTGGATGGACAGGAATATCAATTCGGAACATTCATCTCCGGTCCTTCGAAGACTGCCGACATTGAACAGGCATTGGTGATGGGAGCACATGGGGCACGGGACGTATTAGTGATATTAATCTAGTGTTTCAAAACAGAGGCTCTATTGGTAGGAAGTAGAGCCTCTGTTCGGTATAAACAGAACTTCTGTTTATTGTAAATAGAGCCTCTGTTCCGGTTCGTTCATAGAAGAGTAGTCAAATGTTTAAATTTAAATGATATGTATGCCAATAAAGTAAAGAAAATAGCCGCCGTTCATGACCTTTCGGGAATGGGACGCGTATCTCTCACTGTCGTTATTCCTATTCTTTCATCTATGGGCTTTCAGGTTTGTCCGCTTCCTACAGCTGTATTATCCAACCATACGCAATATCCCGGTTTCTCCTTCCTCGACCTGACGGATGAAATGCCAAAGATTATTGCCCAGTGGAAGAAACTGGAGGTACAGTTTGACGCTATCTACACCGGATATCTGGGCTCTCCGAAACAGATTCAGATTGTTTCTGATTTTATCAAAGACTTTCGTCAGCCGGATAGCCTGATAGTTGCCGATCCGGTGTTGGGAGATAACGGCCGGCTGTACACTAACTTTGATATGGAGATGGTGAAAGAAATGCGCCATCTGATAACCAAAGCAGATGTGATTACTCCCAATCTGACGGAGTTATTTTATTTATTGGATGAACCCTATAAAGCAGACAACACGGATGAAGAGCTGAAAGAATATCTTCGCCTTTTGTCCGATAAAGGTCCGCAAGTGGTTATCATAACCAGTGTCCCCGTGCATGATGAACCCCATAAAACGTCTGTCTATGCTTATAACCGTCAGGGAAACCGCTACTGGAAAGTGACCTGTCCTTATCTGCCTGCACATTATCCCGGTACGGGAGATACTTTTACAAGTGTCATAACCGGCTCTTTGATGCAGGGAGACAGCTTGCCGATGGCATTAGACCGTGCCACTCAATTTATCCTGCAAGGAATCCGTGCCACTTTCGGGTATGAATATGACAATCGGGAGGGGATTCTGTTGGAGAAAGTACTTCACAATCTGGATATGCCGATACAGATGGCCAGTTATGAATTGATTTAATCTTTTACATCCACAAATTTTTGAGTTCCAGATATTTCCTTTACTTTTACCGCTGCTAAAGTAATCTGAAATAATTATATCTAATGACTCAAACACTGAAAACATCCGAACGTCTTGGAGTAGTGGATGCTCTGCGCGGATTTGCCCTTTTGGCAATTGTATTATTACATAATCTGGAGCATTATAATCTGTTTTTTATACCGGAGAATATGCCTGCATGGTTGCAAACGATTGATAAATATGCGTGGGATACCATGTTTTTCTTATTCGCCGGAAAGGCTTACGCTACTTTCTCATTGTTGTTTGGCTTTAGTTTTTACATTCAGTTTCACAATGCGGAGAAGCGTGGCATAGACTTCCGCGGACGATTTGCCTGGCGGTTGTGTTTGCTTTTCCTGTTTGCGCAGTTGCACGCTTTATTCTATAACGGGGATATTCTTTTACTCTATGCCGTAGTAGGCTTTGCATTGATACCGGTTTGCAAGCTAAAAGATAAAACGGTTTTCTGGATTGCCCTGATTCTGCTTCTTCAGCCTTATGAGTGGGGACGTGCCGTTTATGCAATGATAAATCCTGATTATGTGGCAGTGACCGGTCATTGCGTGCCTTATGCCATACGTGCGCAGGAGGCGACGCTCAACGGCAACTTCCTTGAAGTATTGCGGTCTAACATTATCGACGGACAATTATACAGTAACATCTGGCAAGTAGAAAATGGTCGTTTGTTTCAGACGGCTGCTTTATTCATGTTCGGAATGTTGCTCGGACGCCGGAAATATTTAATAAAGAGTGAAGAATCCGTGTGTTTCTGGAAGAAGATGCTGATAGGCGCTATCCTTGCGTTCATTCCTCTCTATTGCCTGAAAACCTTTGTACCGGATTTACTCACTAATCCTTCCATACAAGTTCCTTATAACATAGCAGTTCCGTCTTATGCCAATTTTGCCTTTATGATTATTCTGGTTTCTATCTTCACCCTGCTTTGGTTTAAGAAAGAGAAAGGGTATAGCTGGCAAAGTTTGCTGATTCCTTACGGTCGTATGAGTCTGACGAACTACATATCCCAGTCAATTATGGGAGTTACCATCTATTATGGATTCGGATTAGCGATGTACAAATATGCCGGAGCAACGGCAAGTCTGCTTATTGCATTGCTCATCTTTACCGTTCAGTTGATATTCAGTCGTTGGTGGCTTGCCCGCCATAAACAGGGACCACTCGAATTCTTATGGCGTAAAGGAACTTGGATTTAGAGACTTTGTCCTATTCGAATTTGACGGTTATTTCCACTGATTTATTGCCATAAATCCAGTCCGGACCTTCCTGAATCAGGCGGATGGCTTCCTTGTCGGAAGATTCGCAGAGGCTCTCTTTTACTTTGATGTAGAAGGGACGCCCTTCCTTGTTAACCAGGAAAGTTAATACCACTTTCCCTTTCACTTGTGCGCATTTCTCATCCGTCGGACGAACCAGATTCTCCTTCAGGTACTTCTGATATTTGCGTTTACCAATCACGGGTTGCGGAGTAATATCTTTGTCTGCCTGCTCCTTAGCCGTCACGACAGTTGTCGACTTCTTATTTTTATTTGTTCCGTATCCCACTACCACCACTTCGTTAAGCGTTTGTTTGTTTTCGTTCATGGCAATAAGCATTGTCTGGCTGGTATCTACCGGAATTTCTACCGGATCGTATCCGATGAACTGCGCTGTCAACTGTTTTTTACCTTCCTTTTTAACCAGCGAAAACTCTCCGTTCATATTCGTAATGGTTCCGATATTTGTCCCTTTATATGCCACACTGGCCCCGATGATCGGTTCTCCTTTTTCATCGGTCACTTTTCCCTGAATAATGTTACTGTTGGGGGGAGTCACCACTTTAGCCATTCTCATTTTCTTGTCGGAAACAGACTCGGAAGTATCCATTGTTGCTGCTACCTCTTGTAATTCAGCAGTCTGCTCCAAGGCTTCCTCCATCATCGGTTCTATTACTGCGGATGCGCTCATCTCTTTCTTGTCCGCTCGCGGGGTTACAGGAGCTGCCGGAGTCGCCGGATTTGTAGGAGTTGCCGGCGTTGTAGTTTCAGGCAACTTTGCAGGAACAGACTCTTCAGCGATAAACACTTCATCTGTCATGCTCTTTTTCAGGAACAGGAAATAACTGCTGATACCGAATCCGATCACCAGACACGCAGCGATGCTCCAGGTGATGGCATAAGTGTTCTTTTTCTTTGCCGAATGAGCAGAAACCTGCATCCGCAGTTTCTCGATCCGTTGTTCGTGATTTCCCTCCACCTGGTTGTATCCATCCATAGCATCGGCCAGGAAAGGGTCTTGCATCGACTCTTTTTCCAGCCGGTGTGCCTCTTTTCCTTTGCGGAGTCCTCGTATGTAGTCCAATAGTTTCATAGGGCTTGTTTCTTAATACAAATTTTTAAGTTTCGCTTTCCGTTTTGGATATAGCTTTTCACATTGTTCAGAGTAAATCCGGTCTGTTCCACAATGTCGGCATACGACATTTCCTCTAAAAAGAAACGCGTAATGCTGGTCCGTTGTTCTTCGGGCAACTTTTCGAGACAGTGATGTAATGCCTTTAGTTGTTCCTCTGAACTTTCCTCCTCACTTAATAGATGCAGAAATTCGTCGGATTCCATAACATTAACGGTATAATCTAACGTAATTTCTTTATTTTCCTTTCGTAAAAGTTGCAAGCAATGATTCTTTGCCACCCGGTAGAGCCATGGCTTGAACACTTTTATCTCATAATTTCCCAGTTTAGGCAATAAATCTTCAAACAACTGCATCACCGCCTCTTGTGCCCGGTCTTCATCATGCAGATATTTCAGGCAAAGTCCGTATAGTAACGGGATATATCGGTTATATAATTCACCGAAATATTCCGTATCACCGGACTTCGTGTAATGTATTAGTAATTCCTCGTCCGATAGTTTTGATATTTTTCTTTTGAAAAACAACATCTATTCCTCTTCTTCGTCAATAATGACTTGATATTTTTCTTTCATTGCTTCAAAATCACCTGTAATCTGGTCTAATATTTCATGCGTATCCGTACTCTTTACCAATGCGGGCATACCGTAATAGATAGATGCTTTATATGGCAACAATATCATTTTTCCTTTGGGCAGAGAACGTCCCATACCGGTCATGAATACGGGAATATATTTCACTTCGGGTCGCAGAGACAGGATGCGGGCTATGCCGGATTTAATTTTTCCCATCTGTTCCGGCTTTCCTCTGGTTCCTTCCGGAAAAAGAATCAGTGAATATCCGGCGTCGATGGCTTCAAGCATCTTACGGATCGGATCATGCTCCGAATCTTTTTCTCCTTTTCTTCTGATTAGCAGTGTGTTGATGAAAAAGTTGCTGATGGAAGCCTGAAAGCGGGTTTTCCCGAAATAATCTTCTGCTGCTACGGGTTTGACTTTCCATAAAAGTCCTCCGGGCAGGGAAGATAACAAGCTTAGGGTGTCCAGATGGCTGTTGTGGTTGGCAAGGATGATGAATTGCTTTTCCTTTTTGAGGAACTGGCAATCGGTAAACTGAACTCCTACAACCAATTTCAGAAACCATTGGAATACACCTTTATATATAATCTGCATAGCAGCAGCTTGCATGAATCTTTTTTCCATTCCTTCCGTTTAATATGCAATGTAATAAACTAAATGAAAAAATACAGGAGCCGTGTAGGCCAGAGAATCTATCCGGTCGAATACTCCTCCATGACCGGGAATACTGTTCCCCATGTCCTTAATTCCTTTATCTCTCTTGATGGCGGAGATGACTACGTCTCCCGAGAATCCGGCAATCGCAACGAGAGCACTTACCAGGATAACGTTGGGAGCGGAGAGGGGAGTCAGGAAACCGAGGAAGTAACCAATGACGGTAGTACTGATTACACCGCCCAGAAATCCTTCCCACGTTTTGTTCGGACTTACTTTCGGGAGTATCTTATGTCGTCCGAGAAGTTTGCCCCAGATAAATTGCATAACATCGTTGATTTCCGTAAGGAATACAAGGAATAATAGCAGACCTCGTCCTCCTGCATTGAATCCCGGAAGTTCAGGAAGCGACAGGAGATAAGCGAGGTGGCTGATACCGAATACTGAAAGCATCAAAATCCACTGCAACAGAGCCATCGACTTGGTAATTCCGTGGGTGTCTCCCTTTAAAACAAGTCGTAAGGGCAATACGAGAAACATAACTACCGGAATGAAGATGATGAATGCTCCATACCAGGCAAGGTAAGCAAGGTAATATTGAATGGGAATGGCCAATATCCCCCAAAACAATGCTCCGCGATCTGCCTCTCTGAATCCCAACACCGAATACAGTTCTCTGAAAGCGATGAAAGAGAGAAAGGCAAGGAAGAAGTAAGAAATGTTATAGCTGATAAATACAGCGCCGATAAACATGCCCGCCATGATCCACCATGAACGTGTGCGGGCGGAGAGTTCGCTGATATTTGTTTTTGGAGAGATTTTCTTTACGAGAAAAAGAATAAGGCTTGCCGTAACAAGCAGTCCGATGATGAGCGAAATGACGATAATCAGTTCATCGCTTAGCGTAGGAAATATGATATCCAGTAGTTCTTTCATTTTATTTCATTGTTTGTTGTGTGTGACATGAGGTACAGACGGTGTATCAGTGTTGCGACAAGGCCGACGTTGATTATTATCAGAGCTATGAGACATACCATCCGGTCGTATCCTGCGTGAATGGTGCAGGTGGCTACTACAAAGGCAAGCGTGAGCAATGCCATGCGGTGTTGCTTGGCCATCGGACCGTTAAAGAAATGCTGGTGCGTTTTGTAGGCTCCTATCCAGCGGAAATAAGCTGTCATAACGGCAAGAAGGGCCGCTAGCCATCCCAGTTCAATACCGAATCCACCTGCTATATATCCGATGGGAATGATGAACAAAGCATCAGCAAAGCGGTCGGGCATATCATTGTAGAGATCTCCGTTGGCACTTTTCTTCCCTCCTTCAATAGCTACCATCCCATCGAACAGGTTGCAGAGTAACCGCGACTGCATGCAAACGATGAACAGAATGTAGGCTACATACTTGTTAAAACCGGGATCAATGACTGTGCCGATCAACAGAAGGCACCCCACCATAGCGAAGAATACGCTCATCATGGAAATTTGATTGGGAGTGACACCCCAACGAGTTAGTTTGCGGGCAATAATAGTAGCCCAGGCCGTGTTTCGTGAGGCTATTTCCCGCCTTCCGTCGACTTCATTTTTCATATTTATAATATGTTTATGATCGGCAAATATACACATCATCTTAAGAGTTGCAAAGGAATGAGTGAGAATTTTGAAATGACTCTTTTTTCTGCCGGATAAAAAAAAGTTCAGGCAATTTATGGAATCTGTGTGAAATGTGCATCTCTATAATAAAAGCGAACTAATAGTAACATTTTAAAATAAGAAGTTATGAAAACAAATCAATTCAGAGCGATGATGCTCGTGCTGCTAATGGCGGTTATTTCTTTAGGTAGGATGAATGCGCAAGTTATTACTGTGTCGGGTACGGTGACGGATGCAAAGGATGGAAATCCGCTTGTAGGTTGTTCGGTACAGATCAAGGGTACTTCGAAGGGTGCAATAACGAATATGAAGGGCCAGTACACCATTCAGGCCAAGAAGGGGGAGACGTTGTTGTTCCAGTATATCGGGTATAAGCAAGAGAGAAGGGTGGTGAAATCGGCTACGCTGGATGTGAAGATGAAAGCTGATGATGTGGTATTGGAAGAATGTGTAGTGGTAGGATACGGGCATGAGCTAAAGGCTACTAAATCGGTGTCTGCTGCTTATATGGCGGTATGTCCGACACCGGGAATCATGTATGATGCTGTAAATGCGGAAGAATACGGGCAGATTCAGGAGAATGGATTTAAGAGTGTGTCGGATGCTCCGCTTTCTACTTTCTCTATTGATGTAGATGCTGCTTCTTATAGTAATATGCGTCGTTTTATCAATAAAGGGGAATTGCCTCCTGTAGATGCTATCCGTACGGAAGAATTAGTGAACTACTTTTCCTATGATTATCCGAAACCGACAGGAAGTGATCCTGTGAAAATCACGATGGAAGCCGGAGCATGTCCCTGGAATGCGAATCACCGTCTTGTGCGTATCGGCTTGAAAGCTAAAGAAATTCCGACGGATAATTTGCCTGCATCTAACCTGGTGTTTCTGATTGACGTCTCCGGCTCTATGTGGGGAGCCAACCGGTTGGATTTGGTGAAATCATCTCTCAAATTGTTAGTAAACAACTTACGGGATAAAGATAAAGTAGCTATCGTGACTTATGCAGGCAGTGCCGGTGTGAAACTGGAGGCCACTCCGGGTAGTGACAAACAGAAGATTCGTGAAGCGATAGATGAATTAACGGCAGGTGGTTCTACGGCAGGTGGTACGGGTATCCTGTTGGCGTATAAAATAGCCAAGAAGAATTTTATCTCTAATGGCAACAACCGTATCATACTTTGCTCTGACGGTGATTTTAATGTGGGCGTTTCTTCCGCCGAAGGATTGGAACAATTGATTGAAAAAGAACGTAAGAGTGGAGTGTTCCTTACCGTATTAGGTTATGGCATGGGTAATTATAAAGATAAAAAGATTCAGGTGTTGGCAGAAAAGGGAAACGGTAATCATGCTTATATAGATAACTTGCAGGAAGCCAACCGTGTTTTAGTAGGCGAATTCGGTGCTACATTGCATACGGTGGCGAAAGACGTCAAACTGCAAGTGGAATTTAATCCTTCCCAAGTGCAGGCGTATCGTTTGATTGGTTACGAAAGCCGTCTGTTGAAAGACGAAGACTTTAATAATGATGCTAAAGATGCCGGAGATATGGGTGCGGGACATACGGTAACTGCTTTTTACGAAGTGATTCCTACAGGTGCAAAGAATGAATATGTGGGTAAAATAGACGATCTGAAATATCAGAAGAAAGAGAAAGTGACGGTGAAACCGACAGGCTCTAATGATCTCCTGACTGTGAAACTGCGTTATAAAGCTCCGGATAAAGATGTCAGCAAGAAAATGGAACTTCCTTTCGTTGATAATAAAGGCAATAATGTTTCTTCCGATTTCCGCTTTGCTTCTGCAGTGGCTATGTTCGGACAGTTGCTTCGGGACTCTGACTTCAAAGGAAATGCCAGTTACGATAAAGTGATTAATCTGGCCAAACAGGGACTGAATAATGATGATAAAGGATATAGAAGAGAATTCATCCGTTTGGTTGAGGCTGCCAAAGGATTGGAAAGAACGAATAAGAATTAGGAAATCGGACAGGAGTCATTGTGAGTGTACGCTATATGACTATGCGTAAGATTCACAGATATGAATGAGCGTAGAATTCCAGATGGATAATCGTAGAAAATGATAGTGACGGTATATGTTCGGGATAGTGACGCTATCGCTGTTGTATACCGTCACTATCTTTGTCGGATAGCGTCACTATCATTTATTTCGTCCGAATTTCGTCCGACCTGAAACGAAAAATAGCCGTAAACTTATTGTTTACAGCTATTTAACTCTGCACGGGAGGAGAGGCTCGAACTCCCGACACCCGGTTTTGGAGACCGGTGCTCTACCAACTGAGCTACTCCCGTGTTTGCGGCTGCAAAGGTAGTAGAAACTTCTGAATCTCCAAACATTCGGGTAAATAAGTTTTGAATTATTTTAATTTTTCCCACTCATCGGGCTTAAAACCGACCAGAACGAAGCTGTCTGTCACTACCAATGGGCGTTTCACCAATTTACCGTTGGTTGCCAATAGTGCTATCTGTTCTTCCTCACTCATTGCAGGTAGCTTCTCGCTTAGTTTCAGCTCTTTATATACTAATCCGCTCGTGTTGAAGAATTTCTTCACCGGCAGACCGCTGCGCGGAATCCATGCCTTTAATTCTTCCACCGTAGGATTTTCTTCTACGATTAAGCGGTTGGTAAACTCAATGTTATTTTCTGTTAACCATTTCTTGGCTTTTTGGCATGTGCTGCATGCCGGGTACTGCAAAAATAATGTTGCCATATTCATTTATAATTTAATACTTGATATTTAATACTTAATACTTGAACTTCACTTCAATATCTGTAAATCCTGAAACATAATCCGGTAAGCGGCTGCTTTCTTATCCAATGCTAATGGATACGCCCTTGATGATGAGGGCATCCGGTATAGTCGCAAGGCACGACCTTCGAAAACAAATTCGGAGTAATCACCTACTTTGGGTTCTTCTATGTCGAATTGCTGTCGGAGAGTGTCCGTTGCTTTTTGGCCCGTAGTGACGATTGCTTTGCATTCGGGAAGCTGCCGCAGTAATGCTGCAACATCGGTGGCTTCCACTACTTCAAGAAACTTGTCCGATGCATTATCCTGCAATCGGCGAATGGATGAAGCCGTATCGAATAGGGCAATCCCCTTTTCGTTCAAAAAGTCTATGATTTGCTCGCGGCAGAACGATTTTAGTGTCGAATTTAGAAAGTGATTCTTATCATTAAAGAATAAAATTCCATATATACGCCACATGTCGTTATTTAGGTTCGGGTAGTAAAACTCCATAGACCAACGTTTTTTCTGTGGCGGAAAACTTCCCAGCATCAGAAGCTTTGATTTCGCTGGGAGAAATGGTTCTAACGGATGTGTTTCGATTTCCATAATTCCTTTCATTTTAATTTCGTACAAAAATAGTGATAATGTTTATTTCCTTCAAAATCAATGAGAAAAAATGCTAGATTTAAAATAATTAGTTATTTTTGCGGCGTGATGAACAAACAATATTTTATTATATCATTGAGAAAAGAAGTTTTTGTGAGTTGCTTCTTAATGGGCCTATTTTTCCTGGAGGGAGGAAATTGTTATGCTTCGGAGCAACAAGTGTTAAGAGGGACGATAGAAGTTCCTTCTGATAATAATACCGTGAGAGGGCGTGTTATTGATATCTATGGTGAACCACTGATCGGTGCTACAATACGCGAGAAGGGGGGAACTAATGGTACTGTGACCGATATTGATGGAAAATTCTTTTTGTCTGTACCGGATAGTGCTGTCTTACAAGTTTCTTTTGTAGGTTACAAGACTGTAGAAGTCAATGTGACAGGTCGGAATGTGCTTGAAATACGTCTTCAGGAAGATGCGGTGATGCTTGAACATGTCATCGTAACAGCCTTGGGACTTGAAAAGGATGAAGCTACATTGGCTTATTCTGTGCAAAAAATCAAGGGAGAAGAACTGAACCGTGTCAAAGAAGTAAATATGATTGCTGCCCTGGCAGGAAAAGCTGCCGGTGTGCAAATCAACAAAAACTCTTCCGGTATGGGCGGTTCTGCAAAAGTCAGTCTCCGGGGAATCCGTTCTGTATCCGGTGATAATCAACCGCTTTATGTAATAGATGGAGTGCCGATGTCGAACACCTCTTCCGAACAGGCTTATTCGGCTATTGGTGGTACGGCGAATGCGGGGAATCGTGACGGAGGAGACGGAATCTCTAACCTGAATCCGGAAGATGTGGAAAGCATCAGTATCCTGAAAGGTGCTCCTGCTGCGGCTTTATATGGTAGCATGGCTGCTAACGGAGTGATTCTTATTACGACTAAAAAAGGAAACTCTGCCGGGCAAAGGAATATAAATTTCTCTACGGGACTCACTTTCGAGAAAGCATTCAGTATGCCTAAAATGCAGAATCGTTATGGTGTCAGTGATGTGGTAGACAGTTGGGGCGAGAAAGAGAATCTGATGGCTTATGATAATCTGAATGACTTCTTCCGTACCGGATTGACATCGATGACTTCCGTATCTATCAGTTATGGAAATGAAAACCTGCAAACTTATTTCTCTTATGCCAATACTACCGGAAAGGGGATAATCGACAAGAATAAACTGAAAAAGCATAATATAAACTTGCGTGAGACGGCTACTATGTTCGACAAACGTCTGAAACTGGACGGTAGTGTGAATGTCATGAAACAAACCGTCGAGAATAAGCCGGTATCGGGAGGTTTCTATATGAATCCATTGGTAGGGCTCTACCGTTTCCCTCGTGGAGAGGATTTGTCTTATTATAAAGATCATTTTGAAACCTATGACGAAGAACGGAAACTGGGTGTGCAGAACTGGCATACGTTTACCGAAGACTTCGAACAGAATCCATATTGGATAACGAACCGCATACAAAGTAAAGAAACACGTACGCGCGTTATCCTTTCTCTTTCAGCAAACTTTAAGGTAAATGACTGGCTGACGATTCAAGCCCGTGGAAACATGGATTACTGGGCGGACAAGTTACGCCAGAAATTCTATGCGTCTACCGCCACCGCCCTGTGTGGAGCGAACGGACGATATATTGAGATGGATTATCAGGAAACGCAGATGTATGGTGATGTCATGGCGATGGTGAAGAAAACCTGGGGCGATTTTACGTTGGATGCGGCGATTGGTGGTAGTATAAATGATAAAGTCGTTAATTCTACCCGATATGATTCGAAAAATGCATCTCTGAAGTTTGCTAATGTGTTTAATATAGCCAATATCGTTATGAACAGCTCTGCCAGTATTGACCAGCGAATAGATCAACGCCGTCAGTTGCAATCTATATTCGGTACGGCACAGATCGGTTATAAGGAAAAACTATTTCTTGATTTGACGGCCCGTAATGACTGGGCGTCAACCTTGTCATATACCAAACATGAAAAATCCGGATTCGCTTATCCTTCTGTAGGGCTTTCCATGCTGCTTGATAAATGGGTGAAGTTACCCGAGTGGGTTTCTTTCGCTAAATTGCGTGGCGCTTATAGTAAAGTAGGGAATGATATTCCTCCATTTATCACTAATTCCTTTTCGCATATCAATGCCGGTGGCGAGATACAGGCGAATGATGCCGCACCTTTTAAGGATATGGAGCCGGAAATGACTCATGCCATCGAATTTGGAACTGAATGGCGATTCTTTCAACACCGTTTAGGGGTTAATCTGACTTATTATCGTACCAATACTTATAATCAATTCTTCAAACTTCCCGCACTTGCAGGCGATAAGTATGCTTACCGATATGTAAATGCCGGGAATATCCAGAACCGAGGATGGGAATTGACACTGAATGGAACTCCCGTATTAACTCCTGATTTCAACTGGAAAACTTCTGTAAACTTCTCTACCAATAAGAATAAGATAGTGAAGTTGCACGAAGATCTGAAAGAAATGATTTACGGGCCTACCAGTTTTTCTTCCAGCTATGCCATGAAGCTTATTAAAGGCGGTTCTATCGGTGATATTTATGGTAAGGCTTTTGTGCGTGATGATGCAGGCAATATCGTCTACGAAACAGAGGGTGATAATAAAGGACTTCCATTGGTGGAGGGCGATGGGAATACGGTGAAAGTAGGCAATGCCAACCCTGTCTTTATGATGGGATGGGACCATACATTCTCTTACAAAGGCTTCACCATTTATTTTCTGCTTGATTGGCGTTACGGAGGCGAAGTTCTTTCGCAGACGCAGGCGGAAATGGATCTTTATGGAGTATCTGAAATAACGGCCGATGCGCGTGACAGGGGATATGTAATGCTCGACGGTCAGCGTATAGACAATGTGAAAGGATTCTATAAAATAGTAGGCGGGCGTGCCGGGGTGACGGAATATTATATGTATGATGCTACGAATTTACGGTTGCGTGAAGTATCATTGAGCTATAATTTCTCCAAGAAGTGGATACAGAAAACGAAGGTACTGAAAGATGTTCAGCTTTCGTTTGTAGCTCGCAATCTATGTTTCTTGTATAAGAAAGCTCCTTTTGATCCGGATCTGGTACTTTCTACCGGAAATGATAATCAAGGAATTGAAGTGTTCGGAATGCCTACGACCCGTAGTCTGGGCTTTACTCTGAAATGTGAATTTTAAAGGCAAGAGAGAGAAATGAAGAGAAAATTTGTATATCTATATTTGTTGGGGTTATTGCTGTTTTCTGTAGCTTGTACCGGTAACTTCCGTGATTACAATACCGATTTGTCCGGTATCACGGATGATGACTTGATTATTGATGACAATGGCTATGGAATCCGTTTGGGAATTATTCAGCAAGGTATTTATTTTAATTACGACTACGGAAAAGGAAAGAACTGGCCTTTCCAGCTGATACAGAATCTGAACGCGGACATGTTCAGTGGGTATATGCATGACGGCAAACCTCTGAACGGGGGCTCGCATAATTCCGATTATAATATGCAGGACGGCTGGAATAGCGCCATGTGGACACACATGTATTCTTATATTTTCCCACAGATATATCAGTCGGAGAATGCTACCCGAAATACACATCCTGCTCTGTTCGGGATAACGAAAATATTAAAGGTGGAAGCGATGCATCGTGTGACGGATTATTATGGTCCTATCATTTATAAGAATTTTGCTAATGCCGAAAAACATTACCGTCCGGATAAACAAGAGGATGTCTATTATGAGTTTTTCAATGAACTCGATTCTGCTGTAGTTGCTCTCACCAACTATATAGATGAGAAACCGGAATCCAATGGATTTGCACGTTTTGATATTTTGTTGGATGGGAAATACGCTTCCTGGGTGAAGTTTGCCAATTCGTTGCGTTTGCGGTTGGCAATGCGTATTGCCTCTGTTGCTCCCGATAAGGCTTGTGCTGAAATACAGAAAATAAAAGAAAACGATTATGGCTTCTTTGAAGCGGAAACAGGCGGAGCAATCGTTTCTACCAAATCCGGATATACCAATCCATTGGGAGAACTTAACTGTGTGTGGAATGAAACTTACATGAGTGCTAACATGGAATCAATCTTGGTCGGATATGATGATCCTCGTCTTGGAGCTTATTTCGAACACTGTACGGATGAAGCTTTGAAAGGACAATATCGTGGAATTCGTCAAGGGACATGTTTTGCTCATAGTCATTATTCCGGATTGTCGAAGCTGTTTGTCCTGCAAAGCACCGATGCGCCTCTGATGACTGCTTCGGAAGTCTGGTTTCTGCGTGCCGAAGCCGCTTTGCGCGGGTGGACTGATGAAGATGAAGAAGCTTGTTACCGGAACGGCGTAACTACCTCTTTTCATCAATGGGGAATTTATGGGGTGGAGGATTACCTGAAAAGTGAGCTGACAGCTTCCGGCTTTATAGACACTTATGATGAAGAAAATAATATAGAGGCCCGTTGTAAAGTCACTCCCAAATGGAATCCGCAGGATGATAAGGAGACCAAACTGGAGAAGATTATCACGCAGAAGTGGATTGCCATGTTCCCGGAAGGTTGTGAAGCCTGGGCTGAACAAAGGCGGACAGGATATCCCCGTTTATTTCCCGTTCGATTCAACCATAGCAGAAACGGATGTATTGACACGGAGATCATGGTGCGTCGTCTAAACTTCCCCGGTACATTGCAGACGGAAGACCCGGAGCAATATTCTGCTCTTATGGAGGCTTTAGGCGGAGATGACCATGGAGGTACAAGACTCTGGTGGGATACGGGAAATAATAACCTGGAATAAAAAAAGACAGAAGTAATGTGCTTATATGTGTAGCTTTAACTATTTTTGCATCTTCATTTAAACACATTTACTTATGAAACAGATTATCTCTGCTCTTTTCCTCTGTATGTTGCTCTCTGGCATACCGGGATTGCAGGCGCAAAACATTCAGCTACATTATGATTTCGGACGTTCTTTGTATGATAAAGATTTGCAAGGTCGCCCGCTGTTCACCTCCACTGTGGAGAAGTTTCATCCTGATACTTGGGGAAGCACTTATTTCTTTGTTGATATGGATTACACCTCCGAGGGTGTCGCTTCCGCTTATTGGGAAATAGCACGTGAGATAAAATTCTGGAAAGGTCCTTTCTCTGCACATCTTGAATATAACGGTGGATTATCGAAAGGCATGTCTTATAAAAATGCTTATCTGGCAGGAGCTACCTACACTTTTAATAATGCTTCCTTTTCCAAAGGCTTCACGCTGACTGCTATGTATAAGTATATTCAGAAACACCAATCGCCCAACAACTTCCAGCTGACAGGTACGTGGTACGTAAATTTCTGCCGCAATCTGCTCACTTTCTCCGGCTTTGCCGATTGGTGGCGTGAAGAAACCAACTACGGAAAGACTATCTTTCTCTCCGAACCACAATTCTGGGTAAACCTAAACAAAATCAAAGGAGTAAATAAAAATTTCAATCTTAGTGTTGGCTCCGAAGTCGAATTGAGTAATAACTTCGGCGGTCGTGATGGCTTTTATGTTATCCCGACACTCGCTCTGAAATGGACGCTGAACTAAAAAACGGATTATAAGAAATAGAATTAAAAAAAGTCGGACTAAAAGAAGCCGGACTTCAGAATAATCTCTGTTTATCCCTTTGCGGAAGTTAAAAATATATAGAACAACCTGTTAAATGAAAACTGATTTAATCTACGGCGTAGAAGACCGTCCCCCCTTTAAAGACGCCCTGTTTGCGGCTTTACAACATCTCCTGGCTATTTTCGTAGCAATTATTACACCTCCGCTAATCATCGCGAGTGCCTTGAAACTGGATGTGGAAAAGACAAGCTTTCTGGTTTCCATGTCTCTTTTTGCTTCGGGAGTATCAACTTTCATACAATGCCGTCGTTTTGGTGCGATAGGAGCAAAGTTACTCTGCATTCAGGGTACCAGTTTTTCTTTTATCGGCCCTATCATCGCCACCGGATTAGTGGGTGGTTTGCCTTTGATATTCGGTTCCTGTATGGCTGCCGCACCTATCGAGATGATTGTGAGCCGCACATTCAAGTATCTGCGCAATATTATTACTCCGTTGGTATCCGGTATTGTTGTACTGCTGATCGGATTAAGCCTGATAAAGGTCGGTATTGTATCTTGCGGAGGCGGATATGCGGCTATGGATAACGGTACATTTGCCACTTGGGAAAATCTGTCCATTGCAGGATTGGTGCTTCTTAGCGTCTTGTTTTTTAATCGTTGCCGGAATAAATACCTGCGTATGAGTTCCATTGTGCTCGGACTTTGTCTTGGTTATGCTTTGGCATTTGCTTTGGGAAAAGTGGATATGAGTTCGTTGAATGTGGAAATGCTGATGAGCTTTAATATTCCCCAACCTTTCAAATACGGTGTTGATTTCAATGTATCTTCTTTCATAGCCATTGGCTTGGTTTATCTAATCACAGCAATCGAAGCAACAGGCGATGTGACTGCCAACTCTATGATTTCCGGACTTCCCATTGAAGGAGATTCCTATTTGAAACGGGTTTCCGGTGGAGTAATGGCGGATGGATTCAACTCCTTTCTCGCCGGTGTATTCAACTCTTTTCCAAACTCCATCTTTGCACAAAACAACGGTATTATTCAACTGACTGGAGTAGCCAGCCGTTATGTCGGCTATTATATTGCAGCAATGCTCGTCCTTTTAGGTTTATTCCCCATCGTCGGTGCCGTATTCTCTTTAATGCCTGATCCTGTATTAGGCGGTGCCACTTTATTGATGTTCGGTACGGTAGCCGCTGCAGGAATCCGTATTGTCTCCTCACAAGAAATTGGACGTAAAGAAACTCTGGTATTAGCGGTCAGCCTTTCTTTAGGCTTGGGCGTAGAATTAATGCCGGATGTATTACAACAAACTCCGGAAGCAATTCGAAGTATCTTCTCTTCAGGAATCACCACCGGAGGCTTAACTGCAATTATTGCAAATATAGTAATACGGGTAAAAGAATGAAAAATAAGTATTAAATATCAAGTATTAGGTATTACCACCGAAGTAGCTGATTTACGCTCGATATTTGTCGATTAATACTTAATACCTAATATTTATTTCTTATTCCTTAATACTTAAATTACTCATTTTATCTGTTGTGCGGAAGGGGAAATCTGGATACTCGTAAAGACTGAAACGAGGTTCGGTTTCTCCTTTCGTATAATTCCAGATAGAAGCATAGTCTTCCGGATCTTCTCCCATCTTGGCTAACTGGCGCAGGTAAGCAGCTAGCGATTTATTCTCTACAATATAAATCTGCCCCATCTGATCGATAATCGGGCTATGATGACGAGTGCCATCATGTTCGAAGCGTAGAATTCGTTTTCCTTCTTCTGTTAGTCCCACCAACTGGAAAGTCATGCTTTTACCGATAGCCGGTAAATTCAAAACACTGCGATCAGTGGCAAGGAAAGGTAAATGATGCTTTCTCATGAAGCGTCTTAATTGCTTGGCAACATCCTCTTTAGGCTCCTCTTCCATTCCCACTTTTGTCTCTAATATCTTATATAACTCATCCGCCTGTTCCGGTGTCATACGGCCATAAATCTTTTCCTCCTGTTGTTCCTGCATTGAACGACTGTTGGGTGCAAATACCGCATAATTCTCATTGAATCCTTTAACCGAGAAAGTGTAATAACATACTACCCCCAACGAATTGAGCACCTGACGGAGCCGGGTTGTATGCCCTCGACGTGAAGCAGCCACCGTATATACCAACTGATTCGTAATAATCCATCCCGCAGAAAGAATCTTCCGAATCGCTTCTTTAGCTTCAGGAGTAACCTCCAGCGGTGTCTGGAAATGAGTCTGAATAATAAACTGTTTCACACCGATAGCCGATGCTTTCTCCTTGAATTCCCGCAGAACATCAACCAGTCCGTCATTGATACGCATCGGCAAATAAGCCAACAGACGTGACCCCAACCGTACCCGTTGCAATTCCGCATATTTCTCTCCATCCTTGCGCTCAAGATTCGCCCTTTGTTTGCGTGCCGCCATCCGATACACCGCATCCAGAATATTCTGAAGCGTTTTATTCTGACTCATCAGCGCATCGCCTCCTGTAATAAGAATATCCCGCAACTGCGTATCCTCTTCAAAATAAGCCATTAACCGACGCAACTTACGATCCCATGATTCTTTCGGGCGTAATGACTCAAATTCGAAATTCAACCGCTCGCTCTGAAAATCATACATACGCTGACAGGAAGCACAAAGTCCTCCGCAAGCCCGTCCCATAGTGTCAGGAATGAGGATAGCCACCTCCGGATACCGACGATGAATGTTATGCCCGTCCGGCAAAAGCCATCCCGCAGCATTAGGCTTCCCGGCTTCTACAATATCCTCTTTCTCCCACGCGCGAATATTTCCATACGTCTCCACCAAACGTGGAGAATACAGAATATAACTCCGAATAGCCTCGTCATTATACCCATATCCCGTTACATTAAGCAACGATAAATAATAAGGAGTTGCAAAGAACGGCATACCCTTCTTCCGGGCACGATAAAGCAAATACATAGTCTCTGAAGAAAGTGAATTTCCCAGGAATCGATTCAACTCGCCCGGACTTTTCACAGCCATTGCCAAATGAAAGCGGAAATCGTTCCACCACTCATTGACCAACCTGTATTTTTCTTCATAACTCATTCCCTCCTCAAAG
Organism: Bacteroides sp. D2; assembly: GCF_025147085.1. Taxonomy (NCBI): domain Bacteria; kingdom Pseudomonadati; phylum Bacteroidota; class Bacteroidia; order Bacteroidales; family Bacteroidaceae; genus Bacteroides; species Bacteroides sp. D2. The sequence goes on from NZ_CP102261.1 coordinate 3,543,090, forward strand.
TGAAAACGCACCGAAGGCTTCGACTTCCTGTTTTCAATCTTCTGAATCAGCAAGTGCAACATCCGCTCCTTATTCTCATCCCGCACTTCACGTACCTCTTCATCTAATCCCGTTTCCCACCGGTCATTCCGACTTTTGATACGTTGCGGCGATGGTAAGGGCACAACCTCTCCCTTCAACCGTTTAAACATCTGGAAAATTTCAATAAACAAATCCGTCGGCATCTCCATATTTTCCAACGTTCCCGTCAGAAACTCATAAAGCAACCGAATCGTCTGTACTGACATATCCTGTCCAGTAGACAGTTCATGGACATTCTGCCCATCATAATCGAGTAAGAGTCGAATTTGCTCCCTCGCCTCCTCCGCAGCCTCATTTTCTATCCCGCAAATTTCCAAAAACCGCAGCATCCCAGCCTTGAACTCTTCCGCAGAAGAGCTCTTATCAGCTATCTCCACCACTTCCGGAATTTCTTGATTATAGATTTGTTTCAACTGTGAAAAAGTAAGCGCAAGCATTTTCTTTTGTTTCATAAGCAATCTCTCTATTTTTTAATTATTATAATATACTACCACGTCGCATGGTCCCCCTGGCCTCGTCTGCATGGCGTCAAGTAGCCGGGCAGGCGCAGCCTTGATTTTTTCTTTTTGGTACTTTTCTTTTGTATCAAGACAAAAGAAAAAAGTACATAAAGATAACAAAAAAAGCGGAGGTACAAAACCCCCGCTTTTTCTATCCTATTAATCTTTACGATTTTCTAACATTTAAAGCGACTTATTTTTTCGTTTCCGTGTCGTCATTCTTCCGTTTCGGCTCCTTCTTGGCAAGAAGAACAATATTATACACATAATCCGTCATCCACTGTTCAGAGTATCCCAAACGCTCTTTGTACTGGCGGACAGTCGCAGCCGTTTTATGCACATCATCAGCCTTCCACACTGTCTTGGTACAAACATCGTGTACCGTTTTCTGTGTCATACCATACAAAGCCTTCTTAAAGATCGATGGCATACGAAACTTCCACTGCATCAGATTTCCCATCAGCATCATCAGATCATTGGAAAATCCCTGATACATGAACAAATAAGATTGAATATCATTTTGAGTGCGGCAGTTACGTTTCACGGAAGAGTCGATTTCCTTAAAGAAGTTCTCGTTCAACCCATAATCCTGCATCAGCATTTTGCGTGCAGCAGACTTTTCGGCCAATCCCAGTTTACCGTTTTGAGTAGGAACTTTAAACAAACGTTTGAAGTTAGCTACATCCGGCAAGAAGCGGATATTAGTGATACCGAGGTTTGTGGCGATAACTGACTGGAAATATACCCGGGTCAGTGATATGAAATCTTCTACATTGCCGACTTTCGTTTCATCGGATTTTTTCTTGAATAAACCAAATAAGCCCATTGTTATCTCTACAATTTTATTATTTACAATTTACTATTTTGAGCGTGTGGAAGGTATATAACATAACTACCATCTGTCAATTTGCGTGCAAAGGTACAAAAACAGTTGGTTTTCACCAACATTCCAAGTCCTTTTCGATGTCCGGCATTGTCTCTTTCTTAAAAACAGGACTTTGGATGCCAGCTTTCTTTTGCGCGCGGTAATCATTTAGCAGGCGGATAGCATATTTTCCGAGGAAAAGGATAGCGATCAGATTACAGATAGCCATTAACCCCATCGTGACATCTGCCAGGCTCCATACCATATCCAATGTGGCAAGTGAACCGAAGAGTACCATACCACCCACCAATATCCTGTAACCATGAAGTACCCATTTCCGGTGAGTGATAAAACGGATATTAGCCTCACCATAATAATAATTCCCCAGAATACTGCTGAAAGCAAAAAAGAAAAGAGCTACGGCAACGAAGATACTGCCCGAAGAACCTATTTTGTTTGTCAACGCCTGTTGAGTCAGCTGCACTCCATTAGCCGAACCATCCAGAGGAACCCCACTAAAGAGGATGATAAAAGCCGTACAGGTACATATCAGTAATGTATCTGTAAATACCGCCAAAGTCTGTATCAACCCTTGTTTTACGGGATGGCTGACATGAGCCGTGGCAGCCGCATTCGGGGCCGAACCCATACCGGCCTCATTGCTGAAAAGTCCTCTCTTGATGCCCTGCATTAATGCCATACCAACTCCTCCTGCCAATGCCTGCTCCCAACCGAAAGCATGGCTGACAATCAGTGCGATAACACCCGGTAAATGAGTGATATTGAGTGCAACAATAACCAGTGCCAGCCCTACATATCCCAAAGCCATAACAGGCACGATAATACTGCTGACGCGGGCAATGCGTTGAATACCTCCAAAGATGATAAGCAATGTCAGCAAAGTCAGCACACCTCCCAATATAATATGATTGAACCCAAAAGCATGCTCTGCCGCAGCACAGATCGTATTACTCTGTACAGAATTGAAAGCAAACCCGAAAGTAATGCTTATTAATACGGCAAAAAGCATTCCCATCCACGGTTGTTTCAACCCTTTCTTCATATAATAAGCAGGTCCTCCGATGAACGAATCCTTTCCGCGTATTTTGTATAATTGTCCCAAAGTAGACTCTATGAAAGCACTCGAAGCCCCTAACAGTGCGATGACCCACATCCAGAAAATAGCCCCGGGACCTCCGATGGCAATGGCAGTAGCCACTCCCGCAAGATTCCCCGTACCCACACGACTGGCGATAGAAATAGCGAATGCCTGAAAAGAAGATACATGTTTCTCTCCCTGTTTTCCTTTGCCGGCGGATTCGCTTAATAGCACGATCATTTCCCGGATCATGCGAAATTGTACAAAGCGTGTCCGTATGCTGAACCAGACAGCACATCCTAATAACATAATAATTAGAATATACGTCCAAAGTATGTCATTAATCTCGTTGATAAAAGTCATAGTTAAGTATTAAGTATAAAGCATTGTTTGTGGTTATTCGTCTTTTATTCGGAAGTAAAATTTATGATTTTCGAATACAGGTTCCACAATATCATAACGAACAAATTTGGCGAGCAGATGTTCAGCGGCACGTCGTGAAAGTCCGGTTTGTCGACAGTAACGGTTGAGTGAGAGTAAAGTTCCGTGCTCCAGTTGATCGAGCAGGAGCTGTTCACGTTCGGTGTAGCGGATGAATTCTCCACGGGGGCTATCGCTCTGTTGCCATACACGGAGATGTATGGGAGTTGCCAGAATATTTTCGTCCTTGATGCGGAGATAGGCTAGGGGCTTTCCGGTTTCGTCCTTGGCGTAAACCGGTTTATGTGGAGTCTCTTCGATGGTTGCCACTAACACTTGCCGTCCTTCCACTATGTATGTTTGCAGAGAATATTCCACTTCCGGCACGCAATAAAGTTGTGCGGCGGCTTCAATCATATATTTTTCTTCTTCGGAGCGTACTCCTGCAATTTTACCATTGTCTTTAACGCCAATAAGTAATCGTCCTCCGTCCGTGTTGGCAAAGGCCGAGAGTGTTTTGGCTATTTTGCGTGCGTCGGAAATTTCGAATTTAAAGTCCTGTTGCTGGTGCTCTCCTTCAGCAATCAGTGCATGTATATAATCGGTATCTGTAAGCAGTTTCATGGCTACAAAGGTAGGTAAAAAAGGTAAAAAGCCCCTTTTTTAGATATTTTTCGAAGATTATTTCAAAAAAAATATTGATTTTATGCTTTTATTTCGGGAAACAGTGTATTTTTGCGGCACATTATTAACGAAAAAAATAAAAGGATTATGAAAGAATTGGTAGAAAAGGTAGCAGCTCTTTATGCTGACTTCTCAAAAGATGCTAACGCACAGATCGAAAACGGTAACAAAGCAGCAGGAACTCGTGCTCGTAAGGCTTCTTTGGAAATCGAAAAAGCAATGAAAGAATTCCGTAAAGCATCTTTGGAAGCTTCTAAGAAATAATAGTTAGAAGACTACTAAGATATCAGAAAAAAGAGAGGGCATATCGTAAGCGATATGCCCTCTTTCTGTTTTAATGCGGAATGACTTTTAATTGTTTTAGTATGGATAGTGGCAATTATTTAAGTAGAAAGGTGTATCTTTGTATGTAGCAATCCCAAATATATGAATATATGAGTAATAAGATTTATCCTATCGGCATACAGAACTTTGAGAAAATCCGTAACGACGGTTATTTCTATATTGATAAGACTGCGCTGATTTACCAAATGGTAAAAACAGGTGGATATTATTTTCTTAGCCGTCCGCGCCGTTTTGGTAAGAGCTTGCTACTTTCTACTCTCGAATCTTATTTTTCAGGAAAGAAAGAACTTTTCGAAGGGTTGGCAATGGGAAAGCTAGAGAAAGATTGGATAAAATACCCCGTCATTCATTTAGACTTGAATGCAAAGAAATTCGATACAGTAGATGATTTAATTCGTCTTGTAGACCGGCAGTTGCTTGTATATGAAGCGCAATATGGTTCATGTTCGAAAGATGAAACGATAGACGACCGCTTTGTTACCCTGATCCGTATGGCAGCAGAGAAAACGGGAGAGCGTGTTGTGATTCTTGTGGATGAGTATGATAAGCCGATGCTGCAAGCAATCGGTAGGGATGAGTTGCAAGAAGAGTACCGGAATACATTGAAGGCTTTCTATGGTGTAATGAAGTCTATGGACGGTTACATAAAGTTTGCTATGCTGACAGGGGTTACTAAATTCGGTAAAGTCAGTGTGTTTAGTGATTTGAATAATCTGGATGACATATCGATGCGTCAGATCTATGTAGATATTTGCGGTGTCAGTGAACAAGAACTTCATGATAATCTGGAGAGTGAGTTGCATGAATTGGCGGAAATTCGAGGGGTATCGTATGATGACGTTTGCAATGAACTGCGTGCGTGCTATGATGGCTATCATTTCACTCATAATTCTATTGGTATATACAATCCGTTCAGCCTTTTGAATGCATTTAAATATCAGGAATTCAGTAGTTATTGGTTCGAGACGGGTACGCCTACTTATTTGGTGGAACTGTTGAAAAAACATCATTATGATCTTCATCGCATGGCTCATGAAGAGACGACTGCCGAGGTTTTAAATAGCATTGATTCGACTTCCGACAATCCAATCCCTGTGATATATCAAAGTGGTTATCTTACTATAAAAGGATATGATCCTCGTTTTGGCAATTATCGTTTGGGATTTCCTAATCGTGAAGTAGAGGAAGGTTTTGTTAAATTTCTACTTCCTTTTTATGCTAATACTAATGCAGTGGAATCTTCATTTGCCATACAAAAGTTTGTTCGTGAAATAGAATCCGGAGATTATGAGTCATTTTTCCGTCGCTTGCAAAGTTTCTTTGCTGATACTCCCTATGAGTTGGTTCGTGACTTAGAGTTGCATTATCAAAATGTTCTTTTTATAGTGTTCAAGTTAGTCGGATTTTATGTCAAGGCTGAATATCATACGAGTGAAGGACGTGTTGACCTAATCTTGCAAACAGATAAATTCATTTATGTTATGGAATTTAAGTTGAATGGTACGGCAGAAGAAGCATTGCAGCAAATTAATGAAAAACATTATGCATTGCCATTTGAACACGATGAACGTAAACTATTTAAAATCGGAGTGAACTTTACTTCAGCAACACGAAATATAGAGAAATGGATGGTAGAAGCAGAGTAATATTAATATAGAATGAAATAATTATTTATAGCATGAAAAGCGGTTCGTTTGAATGAATCGCTTTTTTTATTTTCCAGAGTTGTCTGCTTTCCTGTTCGTAAACATCTTATCTTTTCTATTGCTTAGTTAATAAGAATATAAGCGTAGCTTTTTATTTCTTCAAAATTGACTAATTTTGTATTTATATATTTGCTAAACTTTTTTTCTTCTATATGCATCTCAAATTAAATCGTATATTTGCGAAAAGAATCAAGATCGGGAATGATGAACGAAAACGTCTTAGCTAAACTGAAGATACTTGCAGAATCTGCCAAGTACGATGTTTCCTGTTCTTCCAGTGGTACGGTGCGTTCCAATAAGCCGGGAACGCTGGGAAACACTGTGGGAGGATGGGGGATATGCCACAGTTTTGCCGAGGACGGTCGATGTATCTCGCTATTGAAAATCATGCTTACCAATTATTGCATTTACGATTGTGCCTATTGCGTCAACCGTCGTAGCAACGATCTTCCCCGCGCTACCTTTTCCGTTTCGGAATTGGTGGAGCTGACGATGGAATTCTACCGTCGTAACTATATCGAAGGGCTGTTTCTTAGCTCCGGAGTGGTCCGTAATCCGGACTATACAATGGAGAGACTTGTGCGTGTAGCCAAAGATTTGCGGCAAGTGTACCGTTTTAACGGTTATATCCATCTCAAGAGTATTCCCGGAGCCAGTCGCGAATTAGTGAATGAAGCCGGATTGTATGCCGATCGTCTTAGCGTCAACGTCGAAATTCCCAAAGAAGAAAATTTGAAACTGCTTGCACCGGAAAAAGACCATAAAAGCGTATTTGCTCCGATGAAATACATTCAACAAGGCGTGTTGGAGAGCAAAGAAGAACGGCAGAAGTTTCGCCACGCACCCCGTTTCGCACCTGCGGGACAAAGTACCCAGGTGATTGTGGGAGCTACCTCCGAATCGGATAAAGATATTCTTTTTCTTTCGTCGGCACTTTACGGGCGCCCCACCATGAAACGTGTCTATTATTCGGGCTACGTTTCCGTAAATACGTATGATAAGCGTCTTCCGGCATTGAAACAGCCGCCTCTGGTACGTGAAAACCGGCTCTATCAGGCTGACTGGTTATTGCGTTTTTATCAATTCAAGGTAGATGAAATTGTGGATGATTCTTATCCGGATCTCGATCTCGAAATAGACCCGAAACTTTCGTGGGCTTTGCGCCATCCCGAACAGTTTCCTGTCGACATCAATAAGGCAGACTACGAAATGTTGCTCCGTGTGCCGGGAGTAGGGGTGAAGTCGGCGAAACTGATTGTTGCTTCCCGTCGTTTTTCGCGGCTGGGATTTTATGAACTGAAGAAGATAGGAGTGGTGATGAAGAAAGCGCAATATTTCATCACTTGCAAAGAACTACCTCTCCAGATGCAGACAGTGAACGAACTTTCTCCGCAACGGGTGCGCAGCTTATTGTTGCCGAAACCGAAAAAGAAAGTGGATGAACGTCAGTTGTTGCTTGATTTTGGCGAATAGTAAATATGCTTGGTGTTTTTTATGAATGTTTATATTTACGATAAAACCTTTGATGGGCTGCTGACGGCTGTGTTCGACGCCTATTTCCGCAAGACTTTTCCCGATGCTTTGTTGTCGGAAGGAGATGCTTTGCCTTTATTTTGTGATGAGCTGCATACGGTAGTGACCGATGAAGAAAAGGCCGGGCGTGTGTGGCGGGGATTGCAGAAGAAAGTTTCCTCTTCTGCTTTGGGTTGCCTCACACAAAGTTGGCTGTCGGAACTTCCGGAAATAGGAATACTTATTTTTCGATATATCCGTAAAGCAATCGATGCCCCCCGCTCTATTGAAACCAATTTTGGTGATCCGGACGTTTTGCAATTAGCGCAAATATGGAAGAAGGTGGATGGCGAACGCGTACACCTGATGCAATTTGTCCGTTTCCAGAAAGCTGCCGACGGTACATTCTTTGCCGCTTTCGAACCACAGTATAATGCGCTCCCGCTGACCGTTCACCATTTCAAAGACCGTTTTGCCGATCAGAAGTGGATTATTTATGACATGAAACGCCGTTACGGATTTTATTATGATTTGCAGGAGGTGACAACTATCTCGTTTGATGATGACAGCCGTGAATCCCATTTGATTACGGGGATGCTGGATGAAAGCCTGATGGACAAGGATGAGAAGCTTTTCCAACAACTTTGGAAGACATATTTCAAGGCTATTTGTATCAAAGAACGCATGAATCCGAGAAAGCACAGGCAGGATATGCCTGTACGTTATTGGAAGTATCTGACGGAAAAGCAAAAGTAGATTTCCATTTTGGGAGAGGAGCGGAAGTCTGACTATTCAATTCGCTGCACCGTTACATCCGGAAATTCCTGTATCAGCGAAAGCAGATGCCCTTCATCATTATTTCGCTTCGACTTGATAACCATCGTAACCTGATAATATTCTGTTTCACCCGTGTGTTGCGTTTCCATCTCGTAAGAGACTATCAGGTAGTCTTTAGAGTTGAATCTGTCCGCTATCTGTTTCAGTATGTCTTTGTTGGGAGTTGAGAAAGAAACCATCGAGCTTTTCATTCCGATGCTTTTAAATAGATAGCTAAGTAGTTCCAGTCCGACGAGGGTTAACACCGTGGCGGCAATGCCGATGGTGTACATTCCTGTACCTACCGCCAGGCCGATACCTGCTGTTGCCCAGATTCCTGCGGCGGTAGTCAGTCCGCGTACAATCTGTTTTTGAAAGATGATGGTTCCTGCACCGATAAATCCGATACCGCTGACAACCTGTGCCGCCACCCGACTGGGATCGAGTGTGACACTACTTTCTTTTATAATTTCCTGAAATCCGTATTGGGAAACAATCATAATCAAAGCACTACCTAGCGACACGAGAAAATGAGTGCGGTATCCGGCTTCTTTGGCACGGTATTCACGATCCAGTCCAATGATGGTTCCCAGTATTCCGGCGACCAATAAACGGATTACAAAATCCATATTCAACATCATGTGTTCAATCTCCTTTCTGTTTTTTATTGTTTGTGGAAAAATGCTTAGGACTATAAATATACAATTATTTCCCCTTTTTGTATCAATCATTTAGTAATATTTGAACGTATCCAATTCATTTTATCGTATATTCGCAGATTCAAATAAATGTTTAATCCCGCGACCGAGCAAATAATGAAGAAAAGAATTTTTTATATAATCAGCTTTCTGGTGATCTTCTGTATTGAGGTGTTGATAGCTTTGTATGTGCGCGACCGTTTCATACGTCCCTATGTCGGAGATATGCTGGTTGTAGTGCTAGTATATAGCTTTGTACGTATCTTTCTACCGACGGGGATTCCGCGGATGCCGTTTTATGTCTTTCTTTTTGCCTGTTTTGTAGAAGTCTTGCAATACTTCCGGCTGGTGGAGACATTGGGTGTCACGAACCGCGTAGCCCGAATTGTGCTGGGTTCTACGTTCGATTGGGGAGATATTGCCTGTTATGCTGTGGGATGCGTTTTCATTGTCTTATTCGAGCATTTCGTCCGGCGTAGATCGTAGAGGATTTATTTCTCTTCCGCTTTGGTTTCGGATGGGTCCAGGCTGTGGCCGCAATATTTGCAAAACTCTGCATTATCTTCGTGTCCGGAGCGATGGCAGTTGGGACATTCTTTGTCTCTCCTGCGTTTATACTCTTTCATCATGGAGGCAGATACGATACCTGTGGGTACGGCAATAATCGTGTAACCGATCAGCATGACACAGGCGGAAAGGAATTTTCCGAGGCCGGTGGCGGGAGTAATATCTCCATAACCTACGGTAGTCATGGTGACGATAGCCCAATAGATGCTGTTCGGGATATTGTTGAACTGGGAGTTGGGTTGCGTTCCTTCAATCATATACATTAGCGTTCCGATGGAAGTCACCAGAATGACGACAAACAAGAAGAACACTGCAATCTTCTTACTACTTTCACGCAAGGCAGTGAGCAGCCGTTCCCCCTCATTCAGAAAGTTGAAAAGCTTGAAGACGCGGAACACACGTATCAGGCGGAAGGCACGGATGATGAGTAGATAACGGGCGCCCGGGAAGAGCAGGCCGATGTAAAGAGGCAACGTGGCCAGTAAGTCTACGATACCGAAAAAGCTGAATATGTATTTCCGGGGACGGGGTGAACAGTAGATCCTCGTCAGGTATTCGAAAGTAAAGAAGCCGGTGAAAAGGAATTCCATAATGACGAACGGAGTCGTCAGATAGGTGGGAAGTCCTTTCAGACTTTCGATGATGACGAGCAATACGCTGACCAGAATACAGGCGATAAGAATCACGTCGAACAATTTCCCGGCAGGGGTGTCCGATTCGAAGATGATGACGTATAACTTTCGTTTCAGTTTCTCGTCATGCAAAAAACGATGGATTCTTTCTTTCAGTTTCATATCAATAGTGCTTGGCCGGAATTAAAGAAAAAGCCTTTTTAGTCGATAACCCACTGTTTATTGTAGGCAACGGTCTTTTGCGGGTTGTAATACATTCCCTCTTGTGTGGGAATATAGAGAATGTATGTCTTTCCGGTCTTGTTTTTCAATGAAGTGTCGCGCAGCCAGGGGTTGGCATCACGGAGTTGGGCATAGGTGATTCCCTGTGATTTTGCGTAGTCGTTCAGATCGTCGATAGAAGTGTTGACGGTTACCTCTTTATAAGGAATAGGCGGATACAGATGTTCCCGTTTCAAGAGGAATCCGTAACGTTGCGGGTTGTTGAATATCTCTTTGGCTGCCAGCAGACGGAACATGTAGCGGGAAGTTTCCTCTACCAGCCATAAGTCCATGGCATGACTTGCCAACTGCTTTTCAAGTTGAGAAGAGATACGTCCCTGTCCGGCGTTATAGGCGGCGGAGACAGCCATCCAGTCGCCATATTTGGCATACGCTTGTTTGAAGTATTTGCAGGCGGCAACGGTTGCTTTTTCAATATGGTAGCGTTCGTCTACGTTATCGTTCACTTCCAGCCCGAATTCCCGTCCGGTGGCAGGCATAAATTGCCACAGGCCCGCTGCTCCTGCCGGAGAGCGTGCAATGTTGTTCAGATTGCTCTCGATGACCATCAGGTATTTGAAGTCGTCGGGGATACCGTTTGCTTTCAGTATCGGTTCGATGATGGGGAAGTAACGGTTGGCGCGCTTGATTAATAACATGGTGGTGGAGTGCATATAGGTGAAGGCCATCATCTCGCGGTCCATCCGTTCGCGACGGTCATAGCGGCGGAGGTCGATCGTTTCCCCGTCGAAGGTGACCTGTGCGGGAACAGTAGGCGGAGTGACACAATAAGGCACCTCCGATTTGGCGGAATGTTGTTCGTTCACTTGGCTGCTGCCTGTCAATATTGGGATGGAAGCGCCGATGCAAAATACTAATATAAGTGTAAGAATATAGTTGATTTTCATTCGTCTTTTCATTTTATAACCTTTTTGGATGCTTCAATGTTTAAGCCTATCTTGCAAAGATAACCTCATTTTGCTTTTTTCAAAGAACTTTTCTTGCATTTTATACGTTTTTCTAATAGAGTTAAAATAAACAACGAATCAAGATGAATATAGCAATGACCGGAGCTACCGGATATATAGGTAAACATCTTTCTAATTATCTCACAGAAAAGGGCGGACATCGGATCATTCCTCTGGGAAGGTCGATGTTTCGCGAAGGTATGTCCGGTTATTTGATTCAGACACTGACCCATTGTGATGTTGTCATCAACCTGGCAGGTGCACCTATCAATAAACGTTGGACACCGGAATATAAACAGGAGCTTTTCAACAGTCGTATTGTTGTAACCAATCGTATTATCCGCGCTTTGAACGCAGTCAAAACGAAACCGAAACTGATGATTTCGGCTTCTGCCGTAGGTTATTATCCTTCGGAAGCGGAGGTGGACGAATATACTCGTACCCGTGGAGAAGGTTTTCTGTCCGATCTTTGCTATGCGTGGGAAAAGGAAGCGAAACACTGTCCCGAACCTACAAGGCTCGTTATCACACGCTTTGGCGTAGTGCTTTCTCCGGACGGGGGAGCGATGCAGCAGATGCTTCGCCCTTTGCAAGCTACCAAGATAGCTACCGCCATCGGTCCCGGTACGCAGGCTTTTCCGTGGATATCGATACGGGATCTTTGCCGTGCAATGGAGTTTTTTATCACTCACGAAGAGACACATGGGGTATATAATCTGGTTGCTCCGCAGCAAATCTCGCAATATGCTTTCACCCGTGCGATGGGAAAGGCTTATCGGGCATGGACAACGATGGTAGCTCCGCAACGAATTTTCCGTATCTTATATGGTGAAGCGGCATCTTTCCTGACTGCTGGCCAGAGAGTCCGCCCAACGCGTCTGACGGAGGCGGGATTTCATTTCTCCATTCCCAATGTCGAACGTTTTTTCAGAGGTACAAACCATAGTACGGTTACCTCTCTCGACCTGCACCGGTATATGGGACTTTGGTATGAAATAGCCCGCTACGAGAATCGTTTTGAATACGGACTTGTAGACGTCACGGCTACTTACACGCTCCGTCCCGACGGCATGATTCGTGTGGAGAACCGGGGATGCAAACGTAATTCTCCTTACGACATCTGCAAGACTGCCAACGGACATGCCAAAATACCCGATCCCGCACAACCAGGCAAACTGAAAGTGTCTTTCTTCCTTAGTTTCTATTCTGATTATTATATCTTGGAACTGGATGAAGAGAATTACAATTATGCCCTGGTAGGTAGCAGTACTGATAAATATCTCTGGATACTAAGCCGTACACCCCAACTGCCGGAAGAAATCAAGAAGAAACTCGTCACCGCTGCCGAACGTCGTGGATACGATACGAGCCAGTTGAAGTGGATCGAGCAACTCTGATCGCAATCTGCGCCTGATAACCTAAGATTATTTTGCCGGAGTGCTTAACGAACAATGAGACAACTTTAAAACAACAGAAATTATGGATTACGAAATTATTCATCAGCCCGAACAAAAATTGTTCAAGACAGAAGTAGACGGTCGCACCGCCTTTGTACAATATCGCCTGATAGGTGATTCTCTTGATATTATCCACACAATTGTGCCACAACCCATTGAAGGGCGGGGGATTGCCGCTGCTTTGGTAAAAGCTGCTTACGCCTATGCATTAGCTAACGGGATGAAGCCGAAAGCAACATGCTCTTATGCAGTGAAGTGGTTGGAAAGACACCCGGAAATAAATGGTTAAATACTCGCTTTTGATTCGTCGGAAAAGGAAATAATATTATCTTTGTAATTGGAAATCAATGAAGAAAAATAGTGTTATGATAAAAGAAGGTGAAAAGGTAAAAGTGGATCCTAGGTTAACGGGACTCGATGAATGGATAGAGGGTACAGTAATTGATATTGAACATAATCCGTTCAAAGGCTTAGTTATAGCGATTCGTGATAAATTTAACCGTATTTTCTTTGGTGAGCAGAAATATTTTATTCCTGTAAATGAGGATAATGTATGTATGCAATAGCCTTTGATATGGTCATTACAGACCTACGTGCCAATTATGGAGAGCCTTATAACAATGCCTATTTTGAAATAAATAAAGTGTTGCGTCAGTATGAGTTTTATAATACGCAGGGTAGTGTATATTTAACAGAGAAAACTGATATGGCAAATCTTTTTCGTGCAATTGACGCATTGAAACGTATTCCTTGGTTTCAGGCGTCAGTTCGTGATCTTCGTGCGTTTCGTGTAGAAGACTGGTCGAACTTTACGGATTTTATAAAAGAAAATAAATAGATAAGCTTTCAGGTATGAATATGTATTCATGCCTGAAAGCTCCTTTTATTTCTCAATTACTGTTTCCACCTCTTCAACTGTGGAAAGAACTCTTTCATCGTTTTCCGTGCTTCCTCCACTGTGTATTTCACTTCCGAGTCTTTATTGAACTCATCCAGATAATTCAGATTAAGCTCGATCATCTCGTCCATGGTACACTCTTTCGTGAAATGTCCGTCCGCATAGCAATAGTGGCAATAATCTTCGTTCTTGCTACCGTCCGTTTCTTTTCCAAAAGTTGAGTCGTCTATCGGCATACTGCAACTTTGACAAAATTTTTGTTCCATCTTTTTTTGTTAGATTATAAGTTTATGTTACAAGACAAATGTAAGTAGAAATATTGGAAAAGAAGTAATCCGGTCTTGCTATTTATTCATTTATTTCTTTCCTGGTTTGCTTTTGGTGTTAATTGGTTTTCACGGGCAGCCGTTTCCACATCCAACGGGGAATCATTTTCCAGAAAAAGACCAGTATCCGGTAGCGCCAGTCGATCACTACTATCCGTTGTTTCCGCTCCAGTGACCAGGCGATGTGACGTCCCACTTTCGTTGCATCCATCAATAGCGGATAATGTTTCCCGTCGTTGAGCAAGTCGGTGGCAACAAATCCGGGACGGATATCGGTAAAATGGATATTCAGTTTTTGTAAATATGAAAGTTGTTCGAGAGCATCTATGTAAGTGTTCTGGAAGCGTTTGGTGGCAGAGTAGGCAGGAGCCACTCCAAGTCCTTTCGTTCCCGCGATGGAACTGATGACTGCCAGGTGGCCGCCTCCGCTTTTCCTGAAATAGATGAAAGCGGTATCCACCATGCGGATAAATCCCTCTACATTCGTGTATGCTGTGTTCAGCTCCACCTCCATGTTCAGATTCGTATTCTGGAAACCGATGCCCGAGCTAAGAAGAAACAAATCCATGCCGCCCACCTTGTCGATGAGCATATTCAATTTCTCGCCTGCATCTTCCTGGGTTACGTCCAACGTTTGAATTTGAATCTGATCCGGTGCTGCCCGTTGCAGGTTTTCGAGAGCAGATTGCCGTCTGCCGGCTACTCCGATTTGCCATCCATCCAGTAACAGACATTTTGCAACTTCTTGTCCGATGCCGGAGGTAGCGCCAATGATAATGGCTTTTTTCATTACTGATTTTTTTAGTAAGTTATAGGTTCAATAAATGTCGTATGGCCTGCCAGGGTGCATAAAGCAACATCCTCGGTCCGGAGAAACGCATCACCTGTCGCATTCGTTCGCGCATGACGGGTTTGTAACAATGTACGGTGCATTCCTTGCATGCACTCTTCTTCTCTCCAAACGGACAATGGTCGAGACGTGCGTGGGCATAGCGGAGCAACTCTTCACAGTCGGCACAAAGAATTGTATTTTTTTCTTTTTTCCGGCAATAGAGGCGGATCATCAACTCTACCGTTTTCTTTTCGTGCGCAATGCGTGATGCTTTCATCTCTTTCTTTTTTACACTTTGGAATGACAAAGATAGCGAAGATTATGCAGAAATGCAGGCGTATTCTGTTAAAATACACCTTCTTCTTTTTTCTATTTTGAAAAGCACCCTTTCATTTTGGTAGGGTGTTTAGAGATTACTTTTTCAAAATGAAAAAAATATTGCATTGATTACAAGCTAATTATCAGAATCCTTTTCATTTTGGCATACTCTTGGCTATGAGGGGAACATACAAAATAATTCATGAGTTATGGAAGAGTACATTTCAGATAACAGTCTGTATATTCGGAGTAAGAATAATAGCATGATTAACCGGAAGATGATAGGGCGCGTGCTGGGTATGTTGCTATTTATCGAATTGGGGATGTTCTTACTTTGTGCCGGAGTGTCGGCTGGTTACGGGGAAAGTGATTATAAATACTTTCTTTACACCTGTATCATCAATGCTGTGGTAGGCGGATTGTTACTGCTCTACGGACGGGGAGCGGAGAATAAGATGAGCCGGAGAGACGGATATTGTGTGGTCACTCTTTCATGGGTGTTTTTTACCTTTTTCGGCATGCTTCCTTTTTATTTTAGCGGAAGCATTGATACGATAACCAATGCTTTTTTCGAAACTATGTCTGGGTTTACCACTACAGGAGCTACTATTCTCGATGATATTGAATCCCTTTCCCACGGTATGCTTTTCTGGCGAAGCCTGACGCAGTGGATCGGTGGTTTGGGGATTGTGTTTTTCACGATTGCCATTCTTCCTATCTTTACCACGGGAGGAGTGCAACTCTTCTCTGCTGAATCTACGGGAGTGACGCACGACCGTACCCATCCGAAAATCAATGTCATGGCCAAGTGGTTGTGGACAATTTATCTGGTATTGACAGTTTCGGAAACTGTCTTATTGATGTTTGGGGGCATGAGCTTGTTTGATGCCATTTGCCAGTCGTTTGCCACTACTGCTACGGGCGGATATTCTACCAAGCAGAACAGTATATCTTACTGGAATTCTCCGTATATAGAATATGTGGTGGCTATCTTTATGATTGTTTCCAGTATCAACTTCTCTTTGTTTCTGATGTGTTTGAAAGGAAAAGTCGGTCGTTTATTCAAAGATGAAGAGCTGCACTGGTTTCTGGCGTCAGTGGGTATCTTGACTTTTCTTATCACGTTGGCGCTCGTCTTTCAAAATCATTATGACTGGGAACTGGCTTTCCGGAAAGCATTGTTCCAGGTGTCTACGGTGCATACTTCCTGCGGTTTTGCTACGGATGATTATAATATGTGGCCTCCTTTCACGTGGTTACTGTTGTTTATTGCGATGCTTTCGGGAGGGTGTACGGGTTCTACCAGTGGAGGTATCAAGAATATGCGGTTGCTGATTGTGGCGCGTGCCATCCGGAATGAGTTCAAACATCTGCTCCACCCGAATGCCGTGCTTCCCGTACGTATCAATAAGCAGACGGTGTCTTCTTCTATCGTAACTACCGTATTGATTTTCTTTGCTTTTTATCTGGTTCTGATCCTGATTGGGTGGACGGCTCTTTTGTTTTTGGGAGTTGGCTTTTCCGAGTCCGTCAGTACGGTTATTTCGAGTATAGGCAATGTCGGTCCGGGATTGGGAACTTGCGGGCCTGCATATTCGTGGAATTCTTTACCTGATCTGGCAAAGTGGATACTTTCTTTTCTGATGCTGGTGGGACGTCTGGAATTGTTTAGTGTACTCCTGTTGTTTTATCCGGGATTCTGGAAGAATAGATAAACTGTAAATCATGAACGGGCTTCTGAAACATCGTTGGAAGAGTTTGTGGTTGACGGAAACAATCTGTATCTTTGCAGCATGAAAAAGTTATTGTGTCCGCAATGCAAGATTGCAGCTATGTATGTGAAGAATGAACAGGGTGACAGGCTGCTGGTTTATGTGCTCGAAGATGGTGAAGTTGTTCCCAAATATCCGGAAGATTCGATGGAGGGGTTCGATTTGACAGAAGTCTTCTGCCTGGGATGCTCGTGGCATGGTTCACCTAAACGGTTGGTGAAACGATAGACCGGGAGACTCATGCTCTCATACTGATTTTTTTGATTTATGTCAACTAAAAGAGGAACGCAAATCAAGAACTAATTCATTGAATTTTCCGTATCTTTGCATCCGATTTTAGAACATAGACGTATGGCAACTTCTAAAGAAATGACGGCAGGGCCGGCATTACCTCTCATTTTAAAGTTTACGCTGCCGCTTTTACTCGGCAATCTGTTGCAACAAACGTATTCGCTTGTTGATGCTGCAATTGTAGGAAAGTTTTTGGGAATTAACGCGTTAGCTTCTGTTGGAGCCAGCACATCGGTGGTGTTTCTTATTCTCGGGTTCTGCAATGGATGTTGCGGAGGTTTCGGAATACCCGTTGCGCAGAAGTTTGGGGCGCGGGATTACAGTACGATGCGCAGTTATGTGGCCGTTAGTCTGAAACTGGCTGCGGGAATGTCTGTGGTGATTGCTCTTCTCACCTGTATTTTATGTGAGGATATTCTTCGGATCATGCGTACGCCGGAGAATATTTTTGAAGGGGCTTATGCTTATCTGCTTGTCACGTTTATTGGTGTGCCGTGTACTTTCTTCTATAATCTTCTTTCGAGCATTATCCGTGCGTTGGGAGACAGTAAGACGCCTTTTTGGTTTCTGCTGTTTGCGGCTGTTCTGAATATCATTCTTGATTTGTTCTGTATTTTGGTACTTGGCTGGGGAGTGGCGGGAGCTGCTATTGCTACTGTCTTTTCGCAAGGATTGTCGGCTGTTCTCTGCTACATTTATATGTACCGGAAGTTTGAAATATTGCAAGGTACTCCGAAAGAACGCCGGTTCCAGTCGAAACTGGCTAAGACGCTGCTTTACATTGGTGTGCCTATGGGATTGCAGTTTTCTATCACGGCTATCGGCAGCATCATGCTTCAGAGTGCGAATAATGCATTGGGAACAGCGTGTGTGGCAGCTTTTACGTCTGCTATGCGCATCAAGATGTTCTTTATCTGCACGTTCGAGAGTCTGGGAATTGCGATGGCTACGTATAGCGGACAGAATTATGGGGCAGGAAAACCGGAGTGTGTCTGGTTGGGAATTAAGGCGAGTGCTTTGATGATGATCGTTTATGCGGCATTTACATTCGTTCTTCTGATGGTGGGAGCCAAATATTTTGCATTGATCTTTGTAGATCCGTCGGAAACGGAAATTCTGTTGGATACCGAGTTATTCCTGCATATCTCCTGTATGTTCTTCCCGATGCTTGGATTGTTGTGTATCCTGCGCTACACGATTCAGGGAGTGGGATATACCAATCTAGCCATGTTTTCGGGAGTGGCGGAGATGATTGCGCGTATCCTTGTCAGCATTTACGCTGTGCCTGCATTCGGTTTTATTGCTGTCTGCTACGGTGATCCGATGGCTTGGATAGCGGCAGATTTGTTCCTCGTACCGGCATTTATCTACGTTTATCGCAGGTTGAAGAAGCAGGTTTTCACAAGTACGGTTACTGTTTAGAAGTCGGCCTCTTTCTGTATGCGTAGAATCTTTCCGCTGATGGGATGACGGAACTCTATATATTCGGCGTGGAGGTATAGTCTGTCCGCTTTCTTTCCATAAAGTTCATCCCCAAGAATGGGGCAACCCAATCCCTCCGGATGGGCGGCGTGTACCCGTAATTGGTGTGTCCGTCCGGTCAACGGATAGAAAGCAATCCGGGTGTGTTTTTCTGATTCACAGATGATTCGGTATTCTGTAATCGCTTCTTTCCCGTGTTCTCTACTGACGATTTGCCGGGGACGATCAAGGGGATTCAAACAGAGAGGGAGTTCAATTCTTCCTGCTTTTCCGGGCAGCGGTACTGTCTTCTCTACTGTTGCTGTTGCCCCATCCAACACGGCTACATAGCGTTTCTTGATACTTCTGCTTGCAAATTGTGCCTGCAAATGTTGATGTACCTCTTTCGTTTTAGCTACGAGCAATAATCCGGAAGTCGCCATATCGAGGCGATGTACAATCATAGGTCCGGTAGCATCGGGATACTTCTTTTTCAGGCGATGATAGACTGAATCTCTGTCCTCCTCTTTTCCCGGAACGGACAACATTCCTGCCGGCTTATTGACTACCACTAACCATTCATCTTCATATACGATTTCCAGTTCTTCATCCTCATGGATGGAGTTCAGCAACGGATTCTCGTCTACTTTCAGTCCTTGCAACATGTGCTGCAAAATAGGTTCACATTTTCCCTTGCAGGATGGATAATAATATCCATGATGCCGGATTTCGTTTTTAGGAGAGTCTCCCCACCAGAATTCAGCCATAGCCAATGGCTTTAATTGATGAAGATACGCATATTGCAACAATTTAGGCAAAGCACATTCACCCGCACCGGCAGGAGGAACTTTCTGAACTGTCTGCTCGAAGATAGTGTATAGGTCTTTCACTTCTCCTCTGGCATTCAGCATCCGGAACTGCTCGAACAACTTTCTTTGCAAGGCTGCCGAACGTTCCTTCCGTTCGGTTTTCAGTTGTTCTATTTCAGTCTCGAAGTGTCTCGTTTCCATTTCGAGTTCTTCCAATCGTTTCTTCCATTCTTTTTCCAGTCGTTTGTATTCCGCTTTCTGGTATTGGCTTTCCCGGATCAGGGAGGCTTGTTCCTCTTCGGAAAGGGCAGAGGATGATTGGCGGCGCATCTCTCTCGCCTCCTTTGCTGCTTTGAGTGCTGCTTTAGCCTGATTCAAAATTGCTTTAGCCTGTTCCGTTTCCGTCTTCCACTTTTCTATTAAATCGAGATAAGAACGATTGTTTTCTAATTCACGAATACGGATATTGATGGAAGATATTTGTTCTTCTTCAATTTTGAAGAATCCTTCCGGTTGCAATAAGTCGTAGACAGGAGGGACAAAATAAGGATGCAGATTCTTCCCTGCCAGATTGCCGGAGAAAGCAGCGAGATAACCAATTTCATTGACTGCTTCTTTTTTGGCAGTCTCTTGTTTATTCTCTTTTTGTACAATCAGTACCCCGAACATTTTTCCGAAAGCTAATTCTTCTTGCCATTCTTCTCGGCTCGCGATATATTCTTTCACTTCTTCCGCTGCCAACACGCACAATGGATGAGGCGTATAGTGGAAAGGATAAGTGAATTTATCCGGTAACGCAAGGTGAGAAATGGGTTGCTTGAAAAAATGTATCATCGGTTTATATATATGAATGAATGTGATTACCTTTGCAAAAGTAAAGTAAATCCGTGAATTATCGAATGAAGTAACATGAATAGAATGGGAGAGAAACCTAAATTTGCCTTTCTTGGCAACAGTCACATGGCATTTTGGGCATTGGATGTCTACTTTCCTTCATGGGAATGTCTGAACTATGGTGCTCCCGGTGAAGGACTGGCTTATGTGGAGTCTTTTACCGTAGACACTTCCGATTGTCAAGTCGTCATTCAATTCGGAACCAATGATATTTATCAGTTGAATGATGAAAATATGGACGATTATGTGGAACGTTATGTAAAAGCGGTTCTTGCTATCCCTTCACTGAAAACATATCTTTTCTGTATTTTTCCACGTAATGATTACGACGATTACAGTACGGCTGTGAATCAATTCATTCGTGTCCTTAACCGGAAGATATACGAGAAATTGCAGGGGACGGACATTGTCTATCTCGATGTATTCGACCGTTTGTTGCAGGATGGCAGGCTGAATCCGGAGTTGACTCTCGACGATTTACATTTGAATGGCAGGGGTTACAGTATTTTGTCAGAAGCACTGAAACGGGCTTCCGGTTTGTAAAACATACCTAAATACTTCATTCCTTGCTTTTATTTATAAATTTGGTGGCATATCAGTTTATTTTTCCTATTTTTGTCCCCAATTTAATAGTAAATAACCCCCATAAAAACGATAAGACTTATGGAAAAAGTAATTATCAATTCGTATGAAGAATTCGAAAAACTAGTAGGCCAACAGATAGGTGTTTCCGATTATGTGGAACTCTCGCAGGAACGTATTAATCTTTTTGCTGATGCAACGCTGGATCATCAATGGATTCATGTAAATACGGAACGTGCGAAAGTAGATAGCCCTTATCATAGCACGATTGCTCATGGCTACCTGACATTGTCTATGCTTCCTTATCTGTGGAATCAGATTATTCAGGTGAATAACCTGAAAATGATGATTAACTACGGTATGGATAAGATGAAATTCGGTCAGGCTGTATTGTCAGGACAGAGCGTGCGTCTGGTAACTACTTTGCACTCATTGACCAATCTGCGTGGTGTGGCAAAAGCGGAAATTAAGTTTGCTATCGAAATAAAAGACCAACCAAAGAAGGCACTGGAAGGAATTGCTGTATTCCTTTATTATTTCAATTAATGGCAAGCTGTTAAAGAAACAGATTTTATCCCCGGAAATGATTGAAATACGTCTCAAAAGTTAGATACAAAAACTTTTGGGATGTGCTTCAGATGGATCGTTTCCGGGGATAATTTTATCCTTTTACTCCCATAAATCTGAACGGCTGTGCCGGTTTAAACTCTTTCGTTGCATTTCCATGATAAGTTTCACCGTTGGCGATAGATAATTTGAGTACCGGAGCTCCTTCCGACAAGTCTGTTTCCCGTAAGTTTACCCAGAATGTATTAGGTGTCAGACTTGATTCGAAGAAGTAGAGCAAATTCTTACTATCCGATACCGTTCTCCATTGTGTGGTGGAAATTTCCGGAAATTCGGGAGTGGATATGCCATAAGGAACAGAAGTATTACGGATAACGCTGAATACGCTTGCTATGGCCATTCTCACATCATCTGTTTGGGGCAGGGCATTGATATAAAAACTGGCTCTTGCAAAACGGTCGGACGGACGGTTGGTTCCGGGCAGGAAGCTCAATCCTCCTATTGATTTCCAGTATTCGTTTAGTGCCAGTTGCTTGTTGTAGGTAGGGGAGTTGGTCATTACTTTGTACTCCTTGCTGTGGTAAACAGTCAGCTTTCCACCCGTATATTCGAATATCGCACAATCGCCCGTTGCGTCGGAAATAGATAAATGCAAGGTTGCCAGGCGGGAACCATCCGGCATCAGGTCCGATACCACTTGGAAAGTGTTTTCATCAATGAAAGCGACAGCCTCGTCTACGGTGGCGAAGTTATCCAGCATATATTGCACCCATGCAGTAATGGCAAGTCCCGGTTTACTTTGATCTCTGACCGGATACTCCGTCTCGGGTAACCATAACAGATTGGCAACTAATCCTTTTTCATTCATCCCGTCTGTACTGGCAATCTCGAAAGCCGAAGTTACCACGCTGCCATACTTGGACGTCCATTGCAGGGAGTTGGCTCCCGTTTCTCCATTTCTTTCCATACCTTTGGGAAATACCCAAAGATTGCTGTGCATTTCTGTTTTCCAGTCCATAGACCGGCCGGTTGCTACCATTCCATTTTTTTCCGAATAAACGACTCTTGTACACATAATTTTAATTTCTAGTTAAAGGTTTATTATAAGCTGCTTTCACAAGGTATTCAACCGATGCGGATTCCTCTCGCAAAAGCATATTCTCAAAACAATAACGTTCCATTTATGTTTTAGATACATATCAGATATTAATAAAGTATCAAAAAACAGGTATTATGTCATTAAGTAATCTTCTCATCATATTTTCGTCATCGTTTATGGCGCTGT
This sequence comes from Bacteroides sp. D2, assembly GCF_025147085.1. Classification (NCBI taxonomy): domain Bacteria; kingdom Pseudomonadati; phylum Bacteroidota; class Bacteroidia; order Bacteroidales; family Bacteroidaceae; genus Bacteroides; species Bacteroides sp. D2. The sequence continues at coordinate 3,565,736 of NZ_CP102261.1, forward strand.
TTCCGGTGATAAATCCTTTGGGGAATGGTTTTGTCGTCAATGGATTCTTTACAGACCTCGATCCTCAACAACGGAAAGCAGCCATTCAGAAGCTGACGCTCAATTTTATAATGATCGGTGTAGGGACATTGGTGATAGGGCATTTGTTTCTGTTGATTTTCGGTTTGGCTATTCCTGTTATTCAGTTGGGAGGTGGAATATTGATTTGTAAGACGGCAATGGAGCTGTTGGGCGATTCAGGTTCGTCTGATAAAGAAGAAGCCAGTAAGAATGTAGACGGCTTCAGATGGAAAAACATCGAGCAGAAGATATTTTATCCCATCACGTTTCCTATCAGTATCGGGCCGGGCAGTATATCGGTTATCTTTACTTTGATGGCGTCTGCCAGTGTTAAAGGCAAATTGTTGCAAACTGGGATTAATTATTTGGTCATTGCGCTTGTCATTATTTGTATGGCGGCCATCTTTTATGTATTCCTTTCACAAGGACAGAGGTTTATTCAGAGGTTGGGACCGGTGGGAAATCAAATCATTAATAAGCTCGTTGCTTTTTTCACTTTCTGCATCGGTATCCAGATTTCGGTGACGGGTATATCCCAGATATTCCATCTGAATATACTCTAATTGAACGGTGAGATAAAAGCGATAGAAATTATCTGTTTTTCTTTGCTTTCATGGCTTTCAGGGTATTTTTCCGTACGGAACGGATAGCGGGAACCAGTAAGTCGGGCTCCATGATTTCCAGTATTGTGCGTAGTTCCTGTTGTAGTTCCGGGATGGAGCGTGTCAGTTGATAAGCCAGTTTCATGCAGAGCGATTGTACGCCCGGTGGTTCCTCGCGGGATATCATGCGTTCCATGCAGAAATCGAGGAAATCCACTCGTGGCGGATCGGCGGCAGGTTGCTGGCATATCAGGTTCAGGATCATTCTCCGTTTTCCCGAGTGTGGGCAGGTCATGGCAGCGTCGATCAATTCTTCTTGTTTCCGGCTCAACCATGCTACATCTGCCTTTGAGAAATGAGTACATACCCACAATGCCTGATAGGAGACGATAGCGTCTTCGTCGAATATCAGTTGGTAGATTTCTTCTCTAAGCCGTTCATCATCCTGTATAAAGTGGAGTACCTCTCTGATATCTTCAATGTGTACTCGTTCGGATAATCTTGCACGTAGGTTCATGTAGCTTTCGTTTTTGGGAAATTAATCTCTATTAGCGGAATCAGCTTCCGGCAGTTGCAAATGAAGAATAGGGAAAGGTTTACCCATGCTGTCCGTTTCATCTCTGCCGATGACTTGGAATCCCAAATGGAGATAGAACTGGAGTGCTTTTTCATTCTGCTCGTTTACGTCCACCTTATCCATCTGCTTTTTGTCTCTTGCATATTCCATTAATCGTTTGCCATATCCTTTTCCCTGTTCGTCGGGGTGTACGAATAACATTTCGATCAGTTCGTCGCTCAATCCCATGAAGGCGGCAATCTTTCCGTTGGCATTCCGGATGACAAAAAGTTCAACAGCGGGTAGATAATGCTTCCGCACCAGTGGTTTATAAAATTGGATATGCTCTTCCGTCAGGAAATCATGCGTGTGGCGAACGGACATTTCCCATACATGGAGGATTTCATCATAGTCTTCCGGAGTAGGTTGGGAGATGCCGGGCAGGTAGTAGCACTGGTGGTCGTAGATGTTTCCGTTGTAAGTCAGTTCTGCCTGATGAAGTGTACCTTCATAGATGAAACCGTTCTTTTTCAGTACTTTCTGTGAACGTTTGTTGTGCGGATAACAGGTCGCTGTAATGAGGCTAAGCCGCAATTCTTCAAAGCCATAGTTGAGGACACCCTGCACTGCTTCAGTCATGTATCCTTTGCTCCAATAAGATTCGTCGAGCCAGTAACCCAACATTCTCACTTGCGGATTTTCGCGTTTAGGATCGGGGATAATTCCTACGGAACCGATTAGCTGTTTCGTATCTTTTAGTATCACTGCCCATATCCCCTCTTGGTTGATAAATGTGGAATGAAGTATCCGGCGGGATTCATCCAACGTACGATGGGGCGGCCATCCGGCATTGTTTCCCAGATTCGGGTTCTGGCAGCAAGCGAAGAACGTTTCTGCATCTCTTTCTTCGAAAGGGCGGAGAAATAAACGTTCTGTATGGAGCGTCACGGGGGGAATACTTTCTGTTTCAGTTTCCTGTCTTGCTTTGTTTTTCGATTCGTTTGCAGTTCTCCGATATACGCACTCAATCCGGTTTCCGTCAGGATCGAGGACTACACTTTCAAAGTATCCGTCTCCCGAAGTACGCGGTTCGCCGGCGATGGTATATCCTTCCGAACGCATTTGTTCGGTGAAGCGTAATACTTCTTCCTGGCTGGGGAAGGTGAAAGCAAAGTGTGTCAGTCCAACCCTGTTTTCTTCAATGGGAGTGTTCTGTACATCTGTACGGCTCATCAGTTCCAAGTCTGTTCCCTCTCCAAAGGAGATAAAATAGGACTCGAATCCTTTCTTGGGATTGATATATTTTTCGTTGCTTTTTCCTCCGAAGAAGCGGACATAGAACTCTTTTAATTCTTCCAGACGAAAAGTCCAGATAGCGATATGATGTAGTTTCATATAAATGAATTTTCTAATTTCTATTACTTTGTTTCAATCTTCATTCGTACCGAACGTACTTTGTCTCCATCTTAATGCTGCATTACATATTCGTAAACGATACGGGAAATATCAGCGATAATTTTACTGTTCGCCTGATTATTTTCTTCAGAATCCTTCACGAAGACAGCTATACTATAAGTACGTCCACCGGGCAAAAGTACGAAACCGATGTCATTACAACCGATTTGTTGTCCTTTCGCATTAAGATCTCCAGTTCCGGTTTTATGACCTACGGTTACTTTTTTGTCGAGCAACGGAGCAACCAGACGGTCTTGCCCGGTTTGACATTCTACCATTGTTTGAAATATGAAGTCTTTGTACACTTTGGGAAACAATGGCTTCTTACGGAATATTTCCACTAATTCGGCTGCGGCTAACGGAGTAGTCCAGTTTTCATAACATAGGTTCAAGTCTTCGTGCATGGCAGTTTCTGTACCGACGATGGCACATTCCCGAATTCCTAGTGAATGGATATACTTATTCACAGCATCCGGACCACCCTGATAGTTGAAAAGAATATCGCAAGCATTGTTATCACTCTGCTGAAGTGTGTATCTTAGGAGGTCGGCAATACTCATTTCAATTCCTCCTTGCGGATATTTATCTCGAAGCGGACTATAAGTGTCCGGCTTTAAATCCGATTTCTTAATGGGTAACCGGGTTTCCAGCGATTGCTTCTGTTTTCCCATATAATCTGCCAATGCTAATGCCTGATGAAACTTGAATACGCTCATCAGTGGATAGTGAATATCATTATTGACAGTTACCGTATCTTTTCCATCAATGATGACGGCTATTCCTATTTCGGCCTTCTTTCCTTTGATGGCTTCTTTCAACTGTGTCTCAAGTTGAGTTTGTCGGGCAAACAGGAGGGTGGGGATCAAACAAAGAAATACTATGAATGAACGCATAATCAATTTCTCTTTTAACGGGTTACTAATTCTCTATTGAAATCATATTTTCTGTTGAAGTCACAAAGGTATAAATAGTAATTGCCTTTGCAAATTCTTACTTGAAATTTATAGTTGTATAATGTGTTATAGGGCCATGTTGGTTTCTGACGAACGTTTAAGTCCATTGGTTGCAATGATTCATAAATATGGGAAAGCGTATGAACAGGAAGGATATATACAGGACTAAATTAGTAATATGATTACACTGGGTAATTTTGAGAATTTTGTCCCTTATAAGATGTTGATGCGCGGGGAAGAATATTATGATACGGATACCGTTTCTGAACTGGAAGAAATTTCACCTAGTGAATGCACTGCAACCGTAGAGGGTACGGATGATTATAATGTGGAAATATTTTCTGCATCTCTGTTGTTTGGAGATAGCAAAGTTCGTACCTTTGTAAGGTTATCAAATAAGCTTGGTTATGAAAAAGTCTATAAAACGTTTACCCAAACGTACGCAGGAAGAATTGACAGTCTTGCTGGATTTAGTGCGTAAGGACATCAGGAATTGTCAGATGGTTATCCTGTTCGGAAGTTATGCAAGGGGAAACTATGTTTTATGGGATAGTAATATAGAATTCGGTGTGCATACTTCCTATCAGAGTGATTATGATATTCTTGTGGTCATAACCGGACCGGCTAAGCAAGTGGAAGAGAAATTACACCGTATTACGAATAAATATCATGACTTGTTTGCAGACCGCCGTCATGCTTTTCCGCAATTTATAGTAGAGCATATTAATACGGTAAACCGCAATTTGGAAGTCAGCCAGTATTTCTTTACGGATATAGTAAAGGAGGGTATCATGCTTTACGATAGTGGTAAATGTGAATTGGCTAAACCACGTAAGTTGAGCTTTAGGGAGATTCGGGATATTGCGCAAAAAGAATTTGATGAATTATATCCATATGCTTGCGGGCTTTTAGAAGGGGTGAAAGAATATTATTTGCCTAAGAAACAAACTAAGATTTCAGCTTTTCTTCTTCATCAGACGTGTGAGAAACTTTATAATTGTATCCTGATGGTCTTTACAAACTATCGCCCAAAAAGTCATAAAATCAAAGAACTTGGTGGGATGGTGAAACGTTTTTCTATGGAATTAACTACAGTCTTTCCTCAAAATACGGATGCAGAGAAAGAATGTTTTGATTTATTATGCCGTTCTTACATTGAAGCTCGCTATAACAAAGATTTCAGTATCTCGCAAGAACAATTGGAATATCTTATTTCCCGCGTAGATATTCTGAAAAATATTACTGAACGCTTATGTAAGGAGAAGATTGTGGAATATGATACGATGACGGAATAATTGTCCCCTGTGAAATAAGACTAGCCCTCCTATGAAATAAAAAACAAAATATATCTGTCATCTGTCACAGATTATAATCTAACTTGCAGAGTATAAGAACTTAGTAGCGTGACAGCACAAGGTGACAGCAGTGTGATAGCAATAATGCTGTCACCCCAAAAAACAAAGAAAAAATCAAAGATACTGTTTGGAATTTGATAGTATCAGCTATAGAAAGATAAGTCGTTCAATTTATTATCCCCGTACTTATGAGTTGTGCCCTGCCTTTAAACTAACGGTTTCAAGGCGTGAAACTGTTGGTTCTGCGGTTTGAAACTCTAGTTTCATACGCTTGAAACTCTAGTTCCAATTACTTGAAACTATTGGTTTCTTGCCGATGAAACTAGAGTTTCTCCTAGCTGAAACTTTAGTTTCAAGCAGAGAAAAATAACTTGAACCGTAATTGAGTGATAATGATCCCGTTTCTTTCGGCTAAATAGGCACTTGATATATCAATAATTTTCTATATTAAAATATTGTTTTTCTTGTCGGTCCCGAATAATATGAGTAATTTAGCAGTCTCAACGATCACAAAGGCGCTGACAAAACAATTTATTATCAAATTAATGAAAATTACTCAATTTCGTAAGAATGAAGATACGATAGCGCTCAGCGTAATGGATCTTGATATACTGGTAAATAAGATAAAGACAGAAATAAAATCCCGTCCTGTTTCTACATTCAGAGAGCATTTGCGATATACCCTTCCCGATGAACGGTGTATGTTTGCCAATAAACTTCCTCAAATAATTCCTGCTGCCGAATTCCGAAAAGTAAACGGTCAGAAACAGATGAAAAACTACAACGGTATTGTAGAACTGACCATCGGTCCCTTGTCTAATAAGTCGGAAATCGCTTTAGTGAAACAAAAAGCCTGTGAGCAACCACAAACCCGTTGTGTTTTTATGGGTTCAAGTGGCAAAACGGTGAAAATATGGACTACCTTTACCCGACCGGACAACTCGCTTCCCAATACACGGGAAGAAGCGGAATTATTCCACGCCCATGCTTATCGATTGGCTGTGAAATGTTATCAGCCCCAGATCCCATTCGATATACTTCCCAAAGAACCGACTTTGGAACAATATTCGCGATTATCCCACGATCCGGATATCATATATCGTCCGGATTCAGTCCAATTTTATCTCTCTCAACCATCATCAATGCCCGAAGAAACCACTTTCCGTGAAGCGGTTCAGGCGGAGAAATCTCCATTGACCCGTGCCGTACCGGGATATGATGCGGAAAATGCCTTCCTGATGCTTTTCGAAGCCGCTTTTCGGAAAGCGTATGCCGATCTTCGGGAAGCGGGACTTGAATTGCGTGAAGGCACATGGCATCCTTTAGTCGTTCAACTGGCTAAAAACTGTTTTGCTTCGGGACTTCCGCAAGAAGAAGTCGTGAGACGTACCGTTTTCCACTTCTATATGTATAAACAAGAAGAGCTTATTCGGCAAATGATTGGCAATATATATACCGAGTGCAAAGGCTTCGGCAAGAATATCAGCCTAAGCAAAGAGCAGCAACTCGCCTTGCAGACTGAAGAATTCATGAAACGCCGCTATGAATTCCGCCATAATACCCAAATTGGTGAGGTAGAATATCGTGAAAGGCTTTCTTTTCGTTTCCGCTTCAATCCTCTCGACAAACGTGCGTTGAACAGCATTGCTTTGGATGCACAAATGGAAGGCATCCCCTTGTGGGACAGGGATATTAGCCGTTATATTTACTCCAATCGCGTGCCTGTATTCAACCCGTTGGAAGATTTTCTCTACCGGCTTCCCGCATGGGACGGTAAAGACCGTATTCGTGCATTGGCAGCCACCGTCCCTTGTAAGAATCCGTATTGGATGGATTTGTTCCACCGTTGGTTCCTCAATATGGTTTCTCATTGGAAAGGAAGCAATAAAAAGTATGCAAACAGTGTTTCTCCCTTACTCGTCGGACCACAAGGAACACGTAAATCCACCTTTTGCCGGAGCATAATGCCCCCTTCCGAGCGTTCCTACTATACTGACAGCATTGATTTCTCCCGAAAGAAAGATGCTGAACTTTACCTCAATCGTTTTGCGCTTATCAATATCGATGAATTTGACCAGGTGAGTTCGACACAACAAGGCTTTCTGAAACATATTCTGCAAAAGCCTGTACTGAATGTGAAGAAACCTCATGGCAGTGCCGTGCTTGAAATGCGTCGGTACGCCTCATTCATAGCTACAAGTAACCAGAAAGACCTGTTGACCGACCCTTCCGGCAGCCGTCGTTTTATTTGTATCGAAGTGACCGGAGTGATTGACACCAACCGTCCGATAGACTATGAGCAGCTTTACGCACAAGCTATGTACGAATTGGAACATGGCGAACGTTACTGGTTCGACCAGGAGGAAGAAAAGATCATGGTGGAAAACAACCGTGAATTTGAACAAGTCCCGCCGGAAGAGCAACTTTTCTTCCGTTATTTCCGTGCCGCACAGCCTGAAGAAGGGGAGTGGTTGTCTCCAGCGGAGATTATGGAGGATATTCAAAAAGGCAGTTCAATCCCGATGTCTGTCAAGAGGGTTAATTCCTTCGGAAGAATACTGAAAAAGCAAGAAATACCTTCCAAACATACGCGTAGCGGTACTCTTTATCATGTCGTAAGACTAATAACCAGGTGACGGCAAAAATGCCATCACCCTGCTGTCACCTCTTGCTGTCACGGGCTTATCGGTTCATTACTAAACTATTAACTCCTAAACTGTGACAGATGACAGCAACTTACCAAATATATTCTTCTGTGTAACGTTGGTAAGTTGGTTCTTCTTTTATCCCTTTATTGCGGAACAGTTGTTTTATATAGGCTTGGTCTTTAGGCATAAGCCCCCGTTCTCCACGATAGAACCGATAATATCCCGTTTTCCCGTAGTGTCCCACTAATTGTATTCTGATACTGACTGCATCCTCATAAGGGATTCTGTCGAGCAACCGTTTTAGTCCCCATGCCACATGAACTTTGACAGCAGTCTTGAAACATTCGCATTGGTTTCCATCCGCAGGATAACGTGCCGGATTAATGATAGTGATATATAGGTTGTCGGCTGTATCAAGTTGTGTAGCTATGTGGCGCAGGCATTTGGGGGCTTGTGGACATTGAGCGTTGAAGCAACGGGCAAAATTGTAGGGGACAGACAGGCTATCGGGTTCTTCTTTCATCTTGTAGGGTTTATTTTATTTGTGAAATACCGTTGTAAATATAGCAAACAGAATTCTTCACAAAAGTAGGACTTTATTTTGGGAATGGGAAGCGTTGGGATTGTTTTATTTGTATGTTATGGGGATTTCTTATCAACATTTGGTAATTAGGGATACTCAATACATATCCCTAATTATTTGCAGCAAGGTTTCTCTTTCTTGTTTAAGGTTCTTTATCTCTATTTTTAGCCAATCAATTTCTTTGTTCTTTGAGGAAATTAATTCATCTACAACTTCCTTAGGGAAATAATTGTTATAAACGAAGTTGAGTGTTTTATAAAGGTCATCTATTTCTCTTTTTTAAGCTCTCAAATTGTTCTTTCTGTTTCTCTAACAGTTTCTCAAAGAGTTCAATCGTTTGTTCTATGGGAAAATTATTGAATGTTTGGTTATTACCAATTGCATTTTTACACCGCAATTCTCATAAAAATTATTTGTGTTATATAAAACCGTTTCTTCGTTATACTCTTTCAATCCGTCGGTGGTAACATTTGAGGATTCGTACAATATGTTAATTGTGGGTTGTCAATGCGCCTTTGACAGCCTTGCAATTTTTCGATTAACTAACTATTTCTTGTATCATTAATTATTATTTAAGCCAAAAGCTAGGGTACCTAACTTTTGCTTATAACATTTCTCGATATTTATGGCTTCATAACTACTAATGCTAATAGATAATGTTTCAAGGATAGACCAAGAGAAATTATTAGGATAGCTATTGTCTTGATCGTATAATTTTTGTAAGGTTACATTGTTTCCGTGTCCTCCTGTTTTGGCATATTCTTTCCATCTACCCCAAATGCCTTCTTTCCCATATGTTGAACCTATATAATTTTTTCCAGTTTTTCTGTCTGTTATTATATAAATACAGTTTACAGCAGAAAGCATTTTTTTCCATTCAGGATATTCTTTTTCTAATATTATATTTTTTAGCTGTGCGAGGGTTAGAGCTATTTTTTCATATCCGGGGAAAATATGGTCAAATCCTGGAGTAATTTCAATAATCTCTTTATCATTTTTATCATTAAGCCATTGATGCCAAGATATGGTTGAAGGCCCCCAGTCTATAATGATACGTTCTTTTAGTTCATCAAAGCCTTCTACTTCAGTTATTTTATAGCAATATTTGTTAGTGTTGCGTTCGTTGTCAGGGCCTTCAATTTTGTAAATACCGATAAAACGGGCAATAGTGCCGTTTTCTCCAATAAAGGAAACAATATAATCGACATTTTTAAATACATCCCTATGCTGCTCACTTTGATATGCTATAAATTTGTCTTTATCATTTCTATACCAGTCATACGGGTTACCTTCTACTTCTACTCCATTTATGAATTGTTTCTGGCGTGCGTCTTTATGCCTAACTAACTTGATTCTTTTATTTATATCTAACCCTCTAAGTTTTAATAGTTCTCCAATTTTAATGATTGCCATAGTAATTTGTTTTTAAGATTAGTAGTTTTAGGATAAGCTTTCCGATTTGGATAGCTTGAGTACAAATATATGAAGAAAAAGTTATAAAGGGAAAAAGAAATTGACTTTTCCCCTTTACGTGGATTATTTTAATCCTTTAATCATTCTATCTATACATTTTTTCTTTTGTTCCATATTGGGATGAACGTAAAGATCAAGTGTTGTACTTATATTAGAATGGCCTAAAATAACACTTACAGTTTTGTAGTCGCAGTTGCTTTCTATGCAACGTGTAGCAAAACTATGTCTAAGACCATGAAATTTTAGTTCTGGAATATTTAGATCTTTCATTAGTTTCTTGTAATAATTGCGATATGTTCTAGGCTCTGTAGGCTTTTCTTCATTTGTTAGAATGTAATAGTTGCCGTTCACTATCTTTTTCAATGGCTTTAGAATTCTGATTAATTCTTTTGTAATTGGGATCTCACGAATGGAATTTTTAGTTTTTGGAGTATTGATAATAAGTTCTGTATGTCTTTTCTCTCCATCAATGATATAGATGCGTTCAATTGTCCTTTTAATAGAAATTATTCCTAATTCTATGTTTATATCATCCCACGTTAAAGCACATACTTCTCCTATTCGTAGTCCGGTGCTAAGGCAAATATAAATTCCTAAATTCTTGAATGTAAAATGCTCTTGGATAAAACTCATGATCCTTTTTTGATGTGAGATACTAAGAACTTCTAAATGTTGTTTCTCATCTTCCGTTGGAAATCTGATTTCCCATTCTTTATAATTTAAGTATCCATGTTTTACTCCGAATTTTAATATCATTTTCAATACAATTAAAATATCCTTAATGGATTTTTTACTTAACCCATTATTAATCTTCTGAAGAGCAAATTCCTGTACCTTATTTTCTTCTAACTCATACATTTCTCCAAATGTCGGATAAATGTGATTTTCAAGAATTAGTACATACGCAGCAAATGTCGATTGTTTTACATATTGCTTTTTGTCTTCTTTCCAAAGTACGGAAATTTCTTTGATAGTTTTTTTTTGAATCATACTTATATATTTTTAGTTAAACAAAACAAGGTAAAGCTACGGGACATTGAGGATATAATTGCTATAATGTTCCCCATTTGAGATTTCCGGAGTTCAGTGGGGAGTGGAAAGAAACTACACTTGGCAAAATCGCAGAGATAACAAAAGGCAGTGGAATATCAAAAGACCAATTATCAGAGCAAGGTTCTCCTTGTATATTGTATGGTGAACTTTATACCAAATACAAGTCTGAAATTATAAATGAGGTATATAGTAGAACAGAGTTGGATTCATCTCCATTGGTTAAAAGTAAGGCAAATGATGTCATAATCCCATGTTCTGGGGAAACAGCTATTGACATATCAACAGCTCGATGTGTTCTGTTTAATAACATCCTGCTGGGTGGCGATTTGAACATCATAAGACTCAAATATGATGATGGAGGATTCTTCGCCTATCAACTTAATGGTGCTCGTAAAAAAGATATTGCTCGTGTTGCCCAAGGTGTTTCTGTTGTACACCTATATGGTGAAAACTTAAAGCAGATTAGAGTTTATTATCCCAACATTGAGGAGCAAAGGAAGATAACTCATCTATTGTCTCTCATAGATGGGCGCATTGCCACCCAAAACAAAATCATTGACAAATTAAAATCCCTAATTAAAGGGCTTGCGGTTGCGCTAACGACTAAAGGAAAACCTAATACTGCAATTTCGCAATGTTTAGAGTGTCATAGTTCTGCACTTCAAGAAAGCGAAGTTATTCCGAATGGATTGTATAAAGTATTTGGCGCAAATGGATTGGTTGGTTATACAGATGTGCCACAGATGAACGGTGATGCGATACTGGTAATCAAGGATGGTTCAGGTGTTGGTACAGTTTCCTATGCACAGGGCAAATTTTCGGTAATTGGCACACTCAACTATCTTACAGTCATAGGCAACAATAATTTGCGGTATCTGTACTTTGCGCTGTCAGTGTTCAACTTTCAACCGTACAAAACTGGTATGGCAATACCACATATCTACTTCAAAGATTATGGTAAAGCGAAAATATATTTCCCTCCGATTACCGAACAAAAGCGTGTCGCAAATGTGCTTGACAAATTGGAGAATAAACTCTTATTGGAACAAGGTATCCTTGCATCGTTCAACTGGCAAAAACGCTACCTATTGGGACAGATGTTTATATAAACATTTGGCTTAATAGATATTGTTTTTGTATTTGATATTTCTTTAATAGTTGATTTTCAATATCTTCTTTAAGCGATAACGTTGAAAGAGCATGACTAATTTCCTTTTGCTTATCTGAATCAGGTATTGGACATTTTATGTGATTTATATCCTTTAAGTAGGCTGTTTTCATCGTACCTTCTGTTACAATACGTTCAACTTCTTTTTGGAAATAGGAGGAACGCATAAAGTAATAAAGGTATTCAACATCAATGTTTGAATTAGGGATAATTCCTAAAATTCCTTGCTTGGTACAGATAGGATATTTGTTTATAGAAATAGCTCCGATTGTTGCTCCATTAGAATATATAATGGAGTTCGTGGGAATTAGCCATGCAGAAGATTTTTTGAGTCCTAACTCTGTAATACAGTCCTTGTTTGTTAATAAATATTTATTGTTCAAATCCTCTATTTTTATAAATGGGATATTGCCGTTATCATAAAATTCCATATTTGACGTAGTGGGTGTTCCGCCCTCACCTGCTTTACTATATAATGTTTCAAATGTCACTAACAGCCCACACTCCAGAGTTATTATATCATCTATAAGCCCTTTAATTAAGGATACGACATCAGTAATGTCTGCAATTAGTTTGAATTTACTTCATTCCGAAACTTGGGAACAATTCAAAATCAAAGATATAGCCCAAATAGGGCGTGGTAGAGTTATTAGCTTCATAGAAATTAGCCAGCAAAAGAACCCTACATATCCCGTATATTCCTCTCAAACATCAAATGATGGTATTATGGGCTACCTTGACGATTATATGTTTGAGGGCGAATACATCAGTTGGACAACTGACGGTGCAAATGCAGGAACTGTATTTTATCGTAATGGAAAATTTAATTGCACAAATGTTTGTGGTTTGTTAAAACTTAGGAAAGAGTTTGATACTCATTTTGTTTCATTGGTTTTGGCAGAAGCGACAAAGAAATATGTCTCAATAAACTTAGCCAACCCAAAACTTATGAACAATACAATGGGAAACATTCAAATACGCCTGCCAAAATTGGATGAACAAAAAAGAATTTCCATCATTTTCAGAAAGTTACAAAAACTATTGACCACACATAATAGTTTACTCGCCGAGTATACAAAGCAGAAACAATATTTACTCTCGCAAATGTTCATATAAACATTTGCGAGAGCAGGTATTGCTTCTGTTGATTGTATTGGTTAAGTATGAGTGATTCGTTATCAAGTTTTACATCGATACTTTGTAACATAGAAGCAATCTTAATGTTGTGACGATACTCATAATCAGGTATCATTATTCCACAAACAATGTCGGCATTGATATTGCTTTGTGTACCTGTTTCAAGATACTTATGAATATGCCTGCGCTTAAAATAGGACAAATAGTAATATAGATAATCTAACAGAGATTCGTCTTTCAATAGCATTGAAAACATTGCTTGGCTTGTAGCTATGGGAACTTGATTTATGGTGACTAACCCCACAGAAGCATACATTGACATAATTAAGCTATGTTTCGGTACTATCCAAGCTGAAGAATTGTCTAACCCGTTTTGACTTATATGGTTTTCTGTCTGCCAAATATACTTACCTTGTTTAGTAATGTCGTTGATACTTAAAAAAGGTATATCTCCATCATAGAACTTCTTATTTGTAGATGTGGGTGTCCCTCCAGCTTTCCCTTTAATAAAGTAAGAATTTAATCTATTCCATACTATTGGTTCTTGAGAGAATAATTTTGCACTAATTGCAGACTTTAGTTTCTTCAAATCCTCAATGATTTTGTTTTGGGTGGCGATACGCTCATTTATTAGACGTAATAGAGTTACTATTTTTGTTTGCTCCTCTTTCGAGGGAATACCTATGTAACACTCGGAGAAATTCTTTGTGCTGATTGAGAATACCTTTGTGCCTTGTGCAATACGTCTAATTTGATGATGAAATGTGTCCGAAGAGAAGGCATAGCCTTTGAAACCTATAACAGTTCTATCTGCATTATCTCGACCGTGAATTGTATGTAATCCACAAACAACATCCTTTTCATCAAGATCGTAAAACTCTACAGCTTTTGCAACTTCATTGGTGTCCTCCGAAGCATCAGCAAAGGCAATGTCCCCATTTTTACACAATTCAAAGTTTTTAGGCATATTCCCCTCTTTGATATTAGGCAACTTATCTTTACTCAAGTCAATCATAGTTGGAAGTCCAACGTGTATAAGCCCGTAGTGTAAGTTTTGAACTGTATTAGTCTCATATTCTAATTGTTCCCAGCACAGAGAATTGGTTGAATAGAAATCCAACAACTCTGAAACTTTGTATATTTCCCATTCTTCCGTAAACTCCGGAAATCTCAAATGGGGAACATTGCACTTATCTTTATTGTTATTATTTGCCATAATCATTTTATTTTTCTAGAAAATAACATTGAGGATTTGTAACGAACAAAAATTATTGGATTAAGCCTAGCTCTTTCAAATAAACATCTATCTGTTTATCTAGTTCTGCTCGTTTTGCTTCTAATTCTTTAATTTCAGTCATGACCGCATGGATATCTATTTCTTCTTCCTCTTCAAAAGTATCTACATAGCGAGGTATATTCAAATTATAATCATTCTCTTTAACTTCCTGCAAAGTGGCACAATGGCTATATTTTTCTATTTCTTTTCTTTCACGATATGTATCGATAATTTTTTGAATATGTTCAGGACGTAACTTATTCTGTGTCTTTACTTTTTCAAATTCTTTACTTGCATCTATAAAGAGGATATTATCATCTTCTTTGCGGCATTTTTTTATTACTAAGATACAAGTTGGAATACTGGTTCCATAGAAAATATTGGCAGGCAATCCGATAATGGCATCGATATAATTTTTCTTTTCAATTAAGAATTGGCGGATTTTTCCTTCTGCAGCTCCACGAAATAATACTCCGTGTGGTGCTACACAAGCCATTGTTCCTCCATCATTGAGATGGTAAATCATGTGAAGGATAAAAGCATAATCTGCTTTAGATCTCGGAGCTAATACTCCAGCCTTACTAAAACGGTCGTCGTTGTTGAATTTATCTGCTGCAGTCCAGTCTGCGGAAAAAGGAGGATTGGCAACTACGGCATCAAATTGTCTGTCTCCAAAAGCATCAGCTTCTAATGTATCTCCATTTTGGATGTCAAAGTCATTGTATTTTACACCATGAAGAAGCATATTCATTCTACAAAGATTGAATGTTGTAGGATTCTTTTCTTGGCCAAAAATAGAATCGGCTTTGCCACTTTTAGCTGTACGAAGAAGTAGGGAGCCGCTACCACATGTCGGGTCGAATACATCTTTTAATCGTACTTTGCCTGTTATCACAATCTCTGCTAAAATCTGACTAACCTCTTGCGGAGTATAAAACTCTCCCGCTTTCTTTCCTGCTCCGGCAGCGAATTGACTTATCATGTACTCGTAAGCATCCCCTAGAATATCTATATCTCCGGCTTCTTGTAATCCAAAGTCGATACCATTTAGTGCAATCAATACATCACTAATTAACTTATTCTTGTCGTCAGCAGTCTTTCCTAGTTTGGGAGAAGCTAAATCCAGATCAGAAAATAAACCACCAAAATCATCTTCACTATCCTGTCCTATTGTAGAATCTTCTATTTTTTTGAGTGAACGTTCTAAAGACGGCAAGATATTTTCTTTCTTGCTGATTAGCTCTATGATGGTGGAGTAAAGATATTCCGGTTCTATAAAATAACCTAGATTTTGAATACATTCTTCTTTTACATCCTGTTTTAATTCCTCATCCTTGCCATTCCATACCTCTTTGAAAGTAATATGATCTTCTTCTAATATTTCGTTGGCATAAAGTTCTATTTTTTCGGATAGATATTTGTAGAAAATAAAGCCTAAAGTGAAATACATAAAATCACTAGCAGACATATTTCCTCTTAAAGTATTGGCGACAGTCCATAATTGACTGCGCAATTTTTGTTGTAGTTCTTCGCTCATATATTTAATGTAATTTTATTCCCAGTTAAATAATTCTATTATCGAATGTAGTTTGTCCATTATCCTTTTGAGTAGTGTACGGCGTTCTTTTAGTCCGATTCTTTTCTTTTTGACGGCCTCCTGAAGGATTTCGGGCTTTTCTTTCTGTAAAAAATCGTATTCATTTAGAAACTTAATGAGGGCTTCTTCATCAATTCCTTCTTCTTCTGCCAACTCTTGAATAGCTTTATAACGTTGTTGACTAACATAATTCGTCAGTCTACTTTCTAAGTCAATTGAACCATCAGATTTAGATTTGCTAAATCCATCTTTGTCATTATCCACGTTTTGACGAATAAATCCATCTATAAGTTTGGCTTTGTTACGCATAACAGCATCTTTTATCATGGTATCTAAAATCTGCTGACGTCTTTCTTGATAATCATTGCTCGAAGGATCTAAGTCATTGATTAGTGTCAGGATATATGCTACATTTATCACGTCACTATGAAGGAGTTCCAGACAGAAATCAATATCGTCTAGAGTTCTTTCATCTTTGCCATAAGGAGGCACATCTGTATCTCCTGTATTTTTCTTGTCATCAGGATTGGGGTTAATTACCCCGGTGGTAATATCCAAATATTTACTTCGAAAATCCATGAACTCTTGTTCTGATAAGATGAATTCTTTGTCGTCAGATTCGAAGTCTTCATAGATTTGCATTTCTGCCCGCTTTTTTATAATTTCACGGAAAGCTAATACAAAGTCTCTTTTTTCATATTCACTTTGTAATTTGTCAATACTTTGTACATCAGGATATTTTTCTTTAAATTTCAAAGATAACTCATTAAACTTTTCTTTTACAACAGGAAAGGGCTCACGTAGAATTGTGTCTGCGGGATTATTGTTGCTAAATAATTTTATGGCAGCATCTACATTGTTTTTTAAATCACGGAAACATACAATTTTTCCGAAACGTTTCTTTTCATTTAATACACGGTTGGTTCGGCTAAAGGCTTGTAGCAATCCATGATATTCTAAGTTCTTATCAACATAAAGTGTATTTAGCTTTTTAGCGTCAAAGCCAGTAAGAAACATACCTACAACAAGAAGCAGGTCCAAAGGTTCCATATCCTTCTTTTTTTTCTTCATGCGTAGATTTATGTCATCATAATAGGCACTAAAGTTATCTGTTGTGAAAGATGTACCAAATGTGTTGTTATAGTCATTCATAATGACTTGTAGCTCATCTGCCGTAACTTTATCATTAGCATAGCCTTGGTTCATTCCTGTTTGTTCGTCATCTTGGCTGCTATTTGCTGCATATGTAAATACAGCCCCAATCTTAATTTTAGGATTGAGTTCTTTAAATATTTTGTAATATTGTAATAGCATGGGGACAGATTGGATTGCGAACAGCGCATTGAATTCGCCATCAACTGTTGACTTGTTGAAATTTGTAAGAATGAATCTGGCTATCTCTTTCATGCGAGCTTCATTCATATAATCAATCCCAGATTCATCTTTACCTTTATAATATTCAACTAAGAAACCTAGCACATTTTCATCAGCAATAGCATCTTTTATAAGATAGCGGTGAAGGCAGTCACTAAATACTTCTTTTGTGGTATGCTCTTGTTTGGCATTTTCTACAAATATAGGGGTACCAGTGAATCCGAAAATTTGAAGATTACTGAAGAATTTGACAATATTTTTATGGCAATCACCAAAATGACTACGATGACATTCATCAAAAATCATCACAACTTTCTGATGGCGTACTTCTTGAAGATACTTGTTATAGTAATCTTTGGTAATAGCACAATTCAACTTTTGAATAGTAGTAATTATGATTTTAGAATTACCACTTAATCGTTTGATTAGTTCATAAGTATTATCGGTCCCATCAACAGCACCTGGTTCAAATGCTTCGTATTCTGATTGTGTCTGTGTGTCTAAATCATGACGGTCTACAACAAACATAACTTTGTCTATACCATCAAGCTCTGAAACTAACTGGGCGGCTTTGAATGATGTTAATGTCTTTCCTGCTCCAGTAGTATGCCATATATAACCGTTTTTATTGGAGTTCTGTACTCGTTCTAATATACGTTCTACTGCGTAGAATTGATAGGGGCGGAGTACCATCAAACATTTATCCCCTTCGTGCAATACAATATATTTGCTTATCATTTTACCCAAGTTGCATTGGTCAAAAAAGAAATAAGCAAATTTACTTAAATCGTTAAAAGGTATATTTTCGGCGTCTGTCCAATTAAAAGTAAATTTGTAGCCTCCATTAGGATTGTTGGCAAAATAGCGTGTGTTTACACCATTGGATATGACGAATAATTGTATATAATCAAATAATCCATGAAATGAGGTTTTATGATAGCGTTGAATTTGGTTATATGCTTCTTTTAATTCAACTCCTCGTTTTTTTAATTCTATCTGAACTAATGGTAATCCATTTATTAAGATGGTTACATCGTAGCGACATTTTTTTCTCCCTTCTACTGTAATTTGATTGGATACCTGAAATTCATTTTGGCACCATTTATTTTTATTCAAGAATTCTACCCAAATACGTTCCCCATCTTCTGTTTCTAATGGGTATAGGTCACGCAGCTTTTTAGCTTTCTCAAAACGTGTACCTCCTTCTAAATAAATACAGATCTTTTCAAATTCTTTATTAGTGAAATGTTTTCTCTTGTGTAGGGAGAGTTCTCTTTTATTGTGTTTCTCAAGTTGCTTTTTAAAATTGGCGTACAGATTATCTTCTTCCTTGATGGAAATATATTCATAGTTCATTTCCATTAAGGTCTTTATTAATCCGCTTTCTAATACTTGTTCACTTTGAGTAACCATATGTTGTCGTATTTTTAATCCATAATCTAATAGATTAAGGATAAAAGAGCTCAAAGTTACAATTTTTTTAATGCAGAAAAAGAAAAGATAGTTTTAATATCTTACTTTTCTATCAAATTATGTCGTAAAACATTGATTTTATCGTTTTACTCTTGTGTAATTTAAAACTTAATCTCTCTTTCTGGTTACTTATTTGAAGTATATGGGAAATGATTTTCTAAATTAGGTTGGACGATATTTATTTATAATTTCTTCAAAAGAGGTTATAGTTTCATCTTCTAGAAATTCTTTAGCGAAAGGAAAACCGTCTATTGAATGATTGTGCTTACGTAGGTTCTGCAAATCAACAATATAATTGTTGATGTCTTCTTGGTTGAGCATAAGCTGACGATCTTTTAAGAAATCATATGATATCCCATTCTTTTGGGCTTCAATCATCTTCATATAGGCTGCTTCAAAACGATACAATTTGCGTACTCGGAGATGTACATTTTCACTATCGACTAAATGCGCCATGTCCATAAGTTTCTTTACTTCGTATTTGTTTACTGGTTTTCCTTGCGATCGTTCATATTCCCTAATCTTACGGGCCAGTTTTTCACGTTCTGCACCTAAGCCTTCATTATATCCATTATCAATAATATTATCACGGAATTCATAAAACTCTTCAATAGATATTTCAATATAATCGAAAGGTTTATCAGGCGTATTTATATCTTCTTTGTATATTTCCCAATTAAAAATATGCACTTTACTATGTAGTTTTTTGTAATTGCTGAATAATGCAACAACGTAATCTGCAACTAATATTACGTAGGGACAATGTGGGGTTCGAGTCCCCAATATACCTGAATCTCCTTTAATAATACCATCTTTTACTCTAAAAATAACATATCCATAATCGCCTAGTTTTTCTTTCGAGTTTATAATTTCATTATACGAATGTATATTTTTATTTAATATATCGCGTAGGGCGAATTCGTCTTCTCCATCCATGAATATCCCCATATAGCCAATTGCCATTCGCCAGTAGACAGATAACCAGAATAAATAAGCTATACGTGGATTAATGTCATTTTTCAAACCTTTATAATATTCTCCATATGTGGTCTCTAATACTCCGAAACGATTTTCACATTGATAGCAAAAGATGTTGTCGTAACAAAGGAGATTGGTGTTTTTCTCTAATTCTTCATCTGTAATTTCATGTCCCAAATCTTCTGCTATTTTTTCAGGTGCAACCTGGCTACCATAATATATCGCATTGTCTTCGGGATTGTTTATATGATAGAGTTCTACTATTTCACGATCACGTTTTGTTTTTCCGTCAAATGAGAAAGTTACTGCTGTAAGTAAATTGGGCACCATATGACTTCCTGTTTTATCAGCTTCCCTTATTGGGCATAGTGCACATAGACTGTCATTGCGTGGAATTATACAAGATTTCATAATATATTATTTTTATTGTAAGAGGACTATTTACTGGAATAATAAAAGATACAATTGAATACTTATTAAACTTCCATTATTGTGTTTGTAAATGTAATATTTCGTTTAGCTTATCCTCCATAATTTTCTTCTCATTACTACCAATAGTAGACAATCTCACCAACGGAATTCCGTACAACTCTAAAATACGATCCTTTTTAATATCACGTTCTGACTGACTCATTCCTGATTTATGGAATGTATAACCATCCGTCTCAATAGCCAATACCGGTTGTTTGCTCACACGATTATAAATCAGAAAATCAATGTGAGTATTTATATTTGCAGCATATTTGCTTTCCTCTTCATTCAACAGAGAATAATCCTGAATCAACATATAGAGTGGTAAATGGCAAATGATATTCGTTTCCCGATGCGACTAAATAGAATTGTGATTTAGCCCTCGAAACAGCAACATTGAGCAGGTTGGGATCGTCGGAAAAGGAAGTGATGACATCGTCGACAGTGGTCATAATGATAGCATCCTTTTCTCTTCCCTAAAATTTATGGACTGTTGCGACATCAATATCCTCTTCAAGTGCGGATTTTACTGCATCTACTTGTTTGTTATATGGAGCTATGACGCCAATTTCATCTGTTTCATAAGATAGATTCGGTAGTACTTCTTCTTCTTTGATGACATCTATTTCCCGTTGATTCATGTGGCTGCGGGAGTGGTTACCTTTGGCTGTCCGTATGGCACAAATGACATCCTCTTCTCCTTTATCACGTGTCATGATGACAAGATCTCCACCATAAAATTTCTGATTACAGAAGTTGATGATTCGAGGATGGCATCGATAATGTTCCCGTAACAAGGTTTGCGGTACAAATGACCAATCGGGGATAAAGTTTAGATGACTTCGATGGATGGCTCTTTCTCGTCCAAAATTGGCATATGTTTTTTAAGCGCTTCTATAATTCTTTCTTTTTTATCCGTTTTCATCATTCTCAGAATCAATTTAGGATATTCATTTGATGATAACTTTAGAATACCTGAAATTTGGAGGTGTAAGCTTTTCCGATTATAGATTTTCAGTAGGTTATCATAATCTTGCGATGTAACTATGGCATCAATTTTCTGTTTAGATTGGTTATATATTTGCGGAATATCAATAGAATTCACAATCTTTTGTGCTTGCGCCTCTAAAGCTTCCATTGTATTTTCACTAGGTTTTGTGTAACATTGAAGTTTATGGCGGATTTCTCTAGAACAAATTGAACATAGTTGTAAATCATATTCTTCTTTAAACTTGTTGAATAAAAACTGTTTTACCTGATTAAATGTTTCATTAGGTTCTAATGCTTGGTTCTCTGCCACTAGTTTTATTATATCCTCGATTAGGTATAAATTTTCGACTTCAGCCACATCTAGAGTGTAAATATTCGATTCCTTATAGCATGAAATCTCCGCTTCCGTCATATAATCACGATCTATTAGCCCTTTTATGCTGTAATTATGCATGTTTTTTATTCGCTCATTATTGAATGATTTTGTCATTTCTATGACTTTAGAGCAATCATGGCATGGAATTATGTTATAGTTACTGTAAACGAAAGGGTATAATTGATTATCGTAACTTCCTCTTTCTCCTTCGACAAATAGAACAGGTTTTCTATTGCCTAATACCTCAAACATTAAACTATCAGGAATATTTTCATCGGGATCTAATATTTTAATATCCCATCGATTATTGCCAAAATATGACTTAACCCATATTTTAGTTGCTTCTTTTCTTGAAGCAGCAAAGTCTAAATCATGAGTTATATATATGAATGTTTTGTTTGGACAGAATTCTTCAATTTTATCCCATAAACGATACATAATAGATTTGTGCAAATGTATTTCAGGTTCATCTATTATGATTATCATATTGTTCGGCGCAATAAGGCATTGACCTAATAGATAAATTGTTACTCTTTCTCCATCAGACATTTCTTTGGCATGATATTCCTCTGATGAAGTGGTTTTGGCTTTTATCTTTGCATCCTCAAGAATAATTTGTCTATGAGGATATATAGCATTCCATATAGAAGTAATTTTGTCTATAATCATTTGTGGAACATCGGCTTTCGTTTCACCTCTTTTTTCTTTATCCTTACAGTCTATAACATAAGCTCTATCTTCTTTATTTAAACGGGCAAAGATAGCAGATAAAACGCTGTCATAATCATCTATTAGTTTAGTAGTTAATCCATTCCCCCAATTCCATTTGTAATTTTTATCATGGTGAAGTTCTTCACCATAATATATTTTATTCCATGCCGCTTCTTCGCTTTTGATAGTGATACTATCCGGGATTGACAATGCTCTTTGAGCTGAAATTCTAAGGACTTCTCCATTTGCTGATTGCTGTTCAATCCAAGCACCTAGATGGCTTTTTCCACTTCCATTTGCGCCTACAATAACAAAATTTTGTACACTCTCAATTTTTGTAGGTTTATTGTTCACAGGTATGATTATAGACTTGTTACTCATTGTTTTTTTCTGATAAATTATTGTATTTGATGTTTGGTTCAGCAGCTATGGTGTATGAACTGCTTTCAGGAAACTCATATTTCTTCGGGGCTTTCTGATAAAGAGGTTCTGAATCATCATTATCCGTTCATTGTTCGCATTGACGAATGACTGTTTCCAAAGCATTAGCAGCTTCCTCGGGCGGATATTTATATTTCTTCAGCAACCGCTTTATCATTTTGCGCATTCCGGCTCTGGCAGATTCTTTTTTCTGCCAGTCAATGTTAGTTATCTCTTAATTTAGCTTCTATCTCTTCAATGGTAGGCATGGTACCTTCCACTTTTTCGGGATAGAACTTCTCCAGATCATATTCGGAAATACCCAAAGGTTGGCTGCTAGACTCCAAAGCATACTGAGCTTGTATGCGGTCTTTCTCTTTGCAAATCAGTAAGCCGATGGTTGGGTTATCCCGTCCTTCCTTACGCAGCAAATGATTGCAAGCCACCACATATCCACCTAATTGACCGATGTCGGCAAAAGCAAATTTGCCGATCTTTACCTCTACCACTACATAGCAGGAAAGCGAAAGATTATAAAAGAGCAAGTCGATAAAGTTTTCCGTTTCGCCTATTTCCAAACGATATTCTTTGCCCACATAAGCGAAACCTGTACCCAGTTCAATCAGGAATCGGGTAATGTTATTCAGTAGAGCATTTTTGAGCAATCGTTCATTGTAACGCCCAGTTATACCCGTGAAAGCAAAATTGTAGGGGTCTTTGGTCAACTCCTGTGCAAGGTCGCTCATCGCATCGGGCAATGTTTTTGTAAAGTTAGTCAGTGCCTTGCCCTGCCGCTCATAAAGGTCGGTGCTAATGAAATTGAGCAGCATACTACGACTCCAGCCGTTCTCCACCGTCTGGTGAACATAGAACAGAGCTTTGTCTATATCGTCTTTCACTTTATCCATTATCAAGCAATGGTGTCTCCATGGGACTTCAAATATTCCACCAACTTGGTGGAATAATTCCGTTTCATTTTTTCCACCAAGTTGGTGGAAAGTTTTCAGAGCATCCTTATATAACAAATAAAACTTCCTACAATAGTAGATATTACTCTTTGACAAACCAGCTGCATTGGGTATAGCTTCACGTAAATCTTTGCTCAATTGAGTGATAACACTTTCGCCCCAGCGTTCTTCTACGTGCAATTCAACAATGTCACGACCTAAAAGCCAGTTGAATTTCAACTGTTCCACATTAACTTTCACCGCTGCCTTTATTTGGCTTTGACGATAGCGACCGCAAAGGTCTTTCACCCATTGCAGATATTCTTTATCAAGTATGTTTATTGACTTGTTCATCGTAATCTATAATACTTCAGTTGCGTTAATTTTTAGTTCTCCTGACATCAGCTTCGGGAGAAGTGTGTCGCGCAGAATTGTTAACCTAATACTTTCCTGTTCATTTCTTAGTATTTGGTCGAAATACGATTTATTTATCTGCCTATTTTTGTAAAACAGATGATTCTTATTGTTATATGTATTGTATCTTATCCGCATTTTAATTAATGTATTTACGATGAGATAGTTTTTTGTCATTGTGATTAATGTTTATTTATGTACTCACTTTAAGTTCTTAGAAACTTTTAATGAGGTTGATGCAAAAGTAGAAAATAATTTCCATAGTGCTGTCGTACTTTAAATGAGAAGTAAATGTAGGCATTATTATTGATGTGATTGTTATAGTTGGGGTAAAATTTATTCTTTTGGTTGTTAGAATATGCAGAAACTCCTATTCTAACAAAAGAATGATTTGCAATGAACACTCTAATGCAAGTTTAATACTTCGCTTAACTTATCTCCAATAATTTTCTTCTCATTACTACCGATAGTAGACAATCTCACCAACGGAATTCCGTACAACTCTAAGATATGATCCTTTTTAATATCGCGTTCTGATTGACTCGTTCCCGATTTATGGAATGTATAACCATCTGTTTCAATAGCCAATACCGGTTGTTTACTCACACGATTATAAATTAGAAAATCAATATGAGTATTTATATTTGCAGCATATTTGCTTTCCTCTTCATTCAATAGAGAATAATCCTGAATCAACATATAGAGTGGTAAATGGCAAATGATATTCAAATGACGCATATTGATATTTTCTTTCAGGATATCTTCAAGTAATGCAAATGTGAGATTCTCGGAATCGTATTCGGATATTTTCTTGTGTTTCTTCAAATAGGCAATTCGGGCATCTGTATATTGTTCATATAGATAATCGAATATAGAATGAATCTTACTGGTGGAAACAGTGCCATTGTTATATTCGATATAAGCGATCAAATCGCTGATATTGCAGTCTTTGGGTTGTTCGTTTCCCGATACGACCAAGTAGAATTGTGACTTAGCCCGCGAAACAGCAACATTGAGCAGGTTTGGATCGTCGGAAAAGGAAGTGATGACATCGTCGACAGTGGTCATAATGATAGCATCCTTTTCTCTTCCCTGAAACTTATGGACTGTTGCAACATCAATATCCTCTCCAAGTGCGGATTTTACTGCATCTACTTGTTTGTTATATGGAGCTATGACGCCAATTTCATCTGTTTCATAAGATAGACTTGGTAGTACTTCCTCTTTGATAACATCTATTTCCCGTTGATTCATGTGACTGCGGGAGTGATTACCTTTGGCTGTCCGTATGGTACAAATGACATCCTCTTCTCCTTTATCACGTGTCATGATGACAAGATCTCCACCATAAAATTTCTGATTACAGAAGTTGATAATTCGGGGATGGCATCGATAATGTTCCCGTAACAAGGTCTGCGGTATATTCGGAATAACTTTGCAGATGGATTGCAAAAAACTCATATTGGCACAATCATATTCCGGCTTAATCAGGCACGCATTAGCGATAAAGTTTAGCTTTTCCTTATTTTCTTCCGTGACCACATTGGGAAGTTGCATGGTGTCACCGACAATGATTGCATTTTTAGCACATGACAAGGCTAAAGCTCCGGTCTCAACGGAAACCTGTGATGCTTCGTCCATAATGATATAATCATATACGGCATCTCGTTGCAGACTGCTTAATGATGAAAAGGTCGTACTTAAGATAATAGGGTATTCTTTCTGTACCTCTCGCCAATTATTTTTTAGATCAGGGAGCGTAAAGATGGGCTTGTCATGATTATTGCCATAGGTATGAAATAACTGATTCTTTAGATATTTCATTGATGTATCGGCCATTTGTCTAGCCATTTCTGCTGCATCTTTGTTGGCAAGTTCCTTTTCTAATGTGTCTATTTCAACTTCCAGCTCTGCGTACTTTGTTTGGTAGAATAAGATTTGGAAGTCAGCGATAATCAAACTCATCTCCCGTTTATAGAAACCTTTATCGGGGATTCTACAAATCGTTTTGCTCCTGAATTTAAAGAATAACCATTTCAACCGTTGAATAAAAGCTGCTATTCCCTGAAGACTTAATGATTGTTCTTTTTCTGCAAATTGCTGACATTCATTCCATAAATTCAGAAGGTCTGCCGAGCTGGAACTTTTCCGTTGTTGGAGAGTAATTTCTTTTGTTCCGAACTCTTGCAGATAATGTTGCCACTCTATTTTTAAAGCTTGTATTTCCTGTCTTGCCATGGCAAGGCGTTCCTGTTTGTAAAATATGCTTTTTAGTTCTTCGGTCTGATGATGTATCTGATTGAGAAATTGAGGTTGGTCGGCATCCGCATCATGCCATGACTCAAAGTTCTCCGGATATTGTTTTTCCTCTTCTTGAGTCTCGATGAATTTCTCTTTGTTAGCTGTGCTGCCAAGCAATGCAACAATGAATCCCATATCGTATTTGGATAACTTCTCAAGTACATTGACGATGGCGGAGTTATTATTAGATACTACCTGAACAGTCTTACCACGCACAAGGATATTGGCTATGATGTTCAGAATAGTTTGTGTCTTTCCGGTTCCCGGAGGTCCTTGCACAACACTGATTTGATTCTCAAAAGCTGCCTGGACTGCTTTTTGCTGGCTTGCATTACAACCAAAAGGAAAAATCAAGGTTGAGGCAGTCCGGGTCTGCATTTTATATTTTTGAGGATTCAGATATACAGCAATAGCTCTGTTGTTTGCGATAAAATGAATCTTTTCATATTGTTTTGCCAATAGCTTCGTTCCGTCATCGGCTTTCAATTCGTTCGCATCGGCAACTTTCTTCAAATATTCGAATATACTTTTCGAACGACTCTCTCCCAAGCATGATTCGATAATTTCTAAGTCCTTTTCTCTGTAATCATACTCTTTACCATTCTGAAAACGAATGTGCCAATAGCTGTGTGATCCGGCCTTGAAAATAGATAAGGCTTTGATATTTGATAAAGTTCTCCCTTTACTGATTATTTGATAATTATTGGGGTCCGGTTTGTCCGGATCAGTCAGCCAAAGGACATTTTCTTCTTTGTAAGTATACGCACTAGGAACATTTCGGAATACTACCTTATAGTTGCCATTATGATTTTGGCAGCTCTCTATTTCGGGAGTCTTGATTTGTCCTTTTATAATAATCAGATTTTCGGAAGTATCTATCATAGGCTTGTGTGTAAATATAATAAGTCGTGCTGGTGTTTTTATTTATTATTTTGGATATAAAAGTAAGAATATTTTCCAGAATATCAAAGCTGAAGTAGAAAAAACAGTGAATGACTTTATTCAGCTTTGTATTGTTATAAATATAGAGTGAGATTCGGTTTGGGAGTATTGAACGTGATAAAAGAGATTTGTTTTGCCAATGAAATCATTATCTTTGCAAGGTATACATTAATGAACAAGGAGGATATTATGCTTGCATACACATATATTGAGCACGGAAGGTTTGAATTGCAGGAGAAAGCGAGACCGGAAATAAAGGAATCACGGGATGCAATCGTGCGTGTAACACTTGGTAGCATCTGCACCAGTGATCTTCATATTAAACATGGCAGTGTGCCGCGTGCTGTGCCCGGAATAACTGTCGGGCATGAGATGGTAGGTGTGGTAGAACAAGTAGGGGCTGATGTCACTTCGGTGAAGCCTGGTGACAGGGTGACTGTGAATGTCGAAACTTTCTGCGGTGAGTGTTTTTTCTGTAAGCATGGATATGTGAATAACTGTACTGATCCTAATGGCGGTTGGGCTTTAGGTTGTCGAATTGATGGCGGTCAGGCGGAATATGTCAGAGTTCCTTATGCGGATCAAGGTTTGAATCGTATTCCGGATACAGTGAGTGATGAACAAGCTTTGTTTGTCGGTGATGTGCTTGCAACAGGTTTTTGGGCAGCACGTATCTCGGAAATAACCGCGGAAGATACTGTTCTTATCATCGGTGCCGGACCTACCGGGATTTGTACTTTGTTGTGTGTGATGCTGAAGAAGCCAAAACGCATTATTGTCTGTGAAAAGTCTCCTGAAAGAATTCGGTTTGTCTGTGAGCATTATCCTGATGTGTTGGTGACTGAACCGGAAAACTGCAAGGATTTTGTTCTCAAGAACAGTGACCATGGTGGTGCAGATGTTGTTTTGGAAGTGGCAGGGAGTGACGATTCCTTCCATTTGGCTTGGAATTGTGCCCGTCCTAATGCTATTGTCACGATTGTAGCCCTCTATGATAAACCACAGCTTCTTCCTTTACCTGATATGTATGGCAAGAATTTGATTTTCAAAACAGGGGGAGTGGATGGCTGCGACTGTAACGAGATTCTCATGCTGATTGAGGAAGGTAAAATTGATACTACTCCTCTTATTACACATCGATTTCCGTTGAATGAGATTGAGGAGGCCTATCGTATCTTTGAAAACAAATTAGATGGAGTTATTAAAGTAGCTATATCAGGAAATAAATAAAAATAGAATTTGTGTATGAAGAATATACTGATAGTAAGTAATAATGATATGTGCCGCAGTCGTATGGCACAGGAAATTTTGAACTCCTTCGGTAGAGGGATGAAGATTAGTACTGCCGGTATTTTGGCTGGAAATTCTGTCCCTGACGTTGTTTGCCAAGTGATGGAACAAAATGGATATGACTTTTCGCGTAGAAAACCCTGTGATGTTGCGACGTATGCCCAACAGACGTGGGATTATGTCATTACCCTTTGTCCGGAAGCAGAGGAAGTGCAAAAGGAAATGCAGGGTGTAGTGAGAAAATACGTTTCTTTCAATTTTACAGATCCCTTTCAGGGAGGAATTTATGTAGAAGATGAGCAGGAAGAACGGGTTAGGGCACTATATGACATCATGCATAAAGAACTGTATGAGTTCTTTCGGAGTGAATTGATGGAAAAGTTGTTGCCTCGCTGTTCCTGTGGCGCAAATACGTATTGTAGGTGTGAGTAGGAATTAAGTATCATATATGTACATCATCCGGTAATGGTGGCAGAATTGCGTCATTTTGAACACGAAGTTGCCAGAAAGCAATAGCGGATGCGGCAGCTACATTGAGAGAATCGACACCGTTTGCCATAGGAATGCGGACTACATAGTCCGCCTCATTAATTGTTTCGTTTTGAAGACCATCCCCCTCTGTTCCCATTACGATGGCTAACTTGGGTTCGGTTGCTAAGATAGGATTATCGATAGAGATTGATTTCTCCGTGAGTGCCATAGCGACTGTACGAAAACCCAGTTTGCGCAACTCATAGGGAGAACCGTCCAACCAAGTCCATGGTATCAGGAAGACAGAACCCATCGAAACCCTGACTGCACGTCGGTTTAACGGATCACAAGAATTGCGTGTTAATAATATAGCATCTATCCCCAAGGCGGCTGCGGAACGGAAGATGGTTCCGATATTAGTAGCGTCTACCACGCCCTCAATGACTACGATCCGTCGAGCTTTCCGACACACCTCCTCTACACTTGGTAGTGCCCGACGACGCATGGCACAGAGGACACCGCGCGTCAGTGTATATCCGGTCAATGTGGCAAGTAACTTTCTTTCACCGGTATAGACAGGTATATCACCACAACGTTCAATGATGCCAGCGGCATCACCAGTGATATGCTTCTGTTCACACAAGAGGGCTAAAGGCTCATAACCAGCATTCAGAGCTACATGGATAACTTTGGGGCTTTCTGCAATAAACAATCCTTTATCAGGCTCGATACGATTGCGTAATTGAGCTTCGGTGAGGGTACTGAATATTTCTACTCCGGAGTCTGTTAAGGATGATATTTCTATAATGGGCATAGTGATTTCTTTAAACGATCTATTTTATTGCAGCAATGATAGTATGCGCTTCTTACTTACCGATGCAAAAATGTTGAAAGATATTTTGAAGCACCATATCATTCGTAACCTCCCCCGCTATGTCCGAAATGAAGAAGATACACTCTCGTATGTCTTGCGAAAGAAAATCCCCGGAAATCTGCGAATCAAGTCCGTTTTGTACTCTATGAATAGCTTCCAAAGCTTTGTTTAAAGCTTCGTAATGTCTTACGTTTGTCACAATAATATCATTCTGTGTCACTGTAGGCAAGTGTGCGGCATCAATAAGCATTTTTTGTAGCTCACTTGTATTCTTCCGTTGTTTGGCCGAGATGAAAATAGATTCCGTAGATTCTTTGGGGAAGTCTTTTAATAAAGATAATAAATTCTCTTTCTGTTTATCTTCAATCAAATCAGCCTTATTGAATACAACAATCAAATGTTTTCCTTCGCAACGTGGAATTATTTTCTCCGATAACTGTTCAATTTGAGAAGCGGCATTCACAGCATCTACCATCCAAAGAACAATCTCCGCCTGATCCAACTTCTGAAAAGTACGTTCAATACCCAAACTTTCAATCGTGTCATTGGTTTCCCGGATTCCGGCGGTATCAATGAACCGGAAAGTGATTCCTCCGATATTGACAGTATCTTCGATTACATCACGTGTTGTCCCGTGAATATCACTGACAATGGCTTTATCCTCATTCAATAATACATTCAGTAAAGTCGATTTTCCGGCATTTGTTTCACCGATGATAGCTACGGGAACACCATTCTTAATGGCGTTGCCGACACTAAATGAATGAGCCAACCGCGAAATGACCTGTTCAATTTCATCTGCCAGTTTCCTTAATGCCGAACGATCGGCAAATTCCACATCCTCTTCGCTGAAATCCAACTCCAATTCAATCATGGAAGTGAAATTCAACAACTTGTTGCGTAGATCTGTCAGCTCTTTACTGAATCCACCCCGCATCTGGCTCATAGCCAATCGGTGAGTGGCAGCAGATGAAGAAGCAATCAAGTCCGCCACAGCTTCTGCCTGACTTAAATCCATCTTTCCATTGAGGAAAGCACGTTGCGTATATTCTCCTGGCTTGGCCATGCGGCAACCGTTCTTAATAAGCAGCTGCATCACCTGTTGAAGAATATAAGTGGAACCATGACACGTGATTTCCGTGCTGTCTTCTCCCGTATATGAATGAGGAGCACGGAAAAGGCTGACGAGCACTTCATCAATCATCTCATCTCCGTCATAAATACGTCCGAATGTCAAAGTATATGGTTTTTGTTCGCTTAATAATTTGCCAGTTTTGGCTGGCTTGAAGATGCTGCCGGTAATGGAAATAGCTTCCGGACCGGAAACGCGGATGCTTCCGATAGCACCGCCTTGAGCGGTAGCGATGGCGCAGATAGTATCTTGAATCATTGTTTTTTCTTTTTGGATGAGCAAAGATAATTGTTTCTAAGTAAAAAACAGAAAATTGAGCACAACTTGTGCTTTATTTGTTTATATTTGCTGCCGTGCAGTGGTACACCAAACAAAATAAAACAATAATGCTTATGGAACCAGCGATTAATTTATATTCTTCCAATGAAAAGAGTGAACTCATACGGGAGAACTCACAAGAAATACTTTCTGTCCTTGCAGCTCATCAAATAGCTTTGTGGGAATATGATATCATTACGGGCGAATGCTCTTTTTCTGACGACTATTTCTCTACACTTGGCTTGAAGAATGCCGGAGTCCTTTTTGAAGATATTGATAGTTTCTATCGGTTTGTTCATCCGGACGATACCGAAGCTTATAAGCAGGCTTTTGCAGAGATGCTTTCATCAGACTCTAAGACTTCACAAATCAGAGTTCGTTGTATTGGTGAACAGGGGAAAGTGGTTTGGCTGGAAGATCATTTCTTGTCTTACAAAGAGAGTTGTAAAAGCCATCCGGGTAAACTGCTGGCATATACGGTGAACGTCACTTCACAATGCGAAAAGGAGCAACATATCAAATATCTGGAAGAGTATAATCGCAAAATAATTGAAGCATTGCCGGAATTCATTTTTATTTTTGATGATAATTTCTTTATTACCGATGTCCTAATGGCACCGGGAACGATATTGCTTCACCCTGTGGAAGTGCTACGCGGAGCAGATGGACGATCTATTTATTCACCGGAGGTTAGCGACTTGTTTATTTGTAACATTCGCGAGTGCCTGCAAGACGGACAGTTGAAAGAAATAGAATATCCGGTTGAAGTGGATGGCGGTGTACATTATTTTCAGGCGCGTATCGCTCCTTTTGAAGGGAACAGAGTGTTGGCATTGATACATGATATTGGAGATCGCATTCTGCGTTCGCAGGAATTGATTGAAGCCAAACGTCGTGCGGAGGATGCTGATAAGATGAAGTCGGTTTTCCTAGCGAATATGAGCCATGAGATTCGTACTCCGTTGAATGCTATTGTTGGCTTCTCGGAGATTATTGCGGTGACGGAAGGTGAAGAAGAGAAAAGGGAATATCTGGAGATTATCCAGAGAAATAGCAACCTGTTACTACAGTTGATTAATGATATTTTAGACCTTTCCCGTATTGAATCCGGCAAATCGGAAATGCATTTCCAGCAGGTTGAGATTGCAGGACTAGTGGAAGAAGTGGAAAAAGTGCACCAGCTGAAGATGAAGTCGAATGTAGAATTGAAAGTGATTCGTCCCGAAGGAGAATACTGGACTTCTACTGATCGTAACCGTGTGATGCAGGTATTGTTCAATTTCTTGTCGAACGCGATTAAAAATACGGAAAAGGGAAGTATAACTTTAGGCTTGAAACATGAAGGACCCTGGCTGAAACTGTATGTCAGCGATACGGGTTGCGGTATATCCAAAGAGAAACTCCCTCAAATTTTCACCCGGTTTGAAAAACTGAATGATTTTGTGCAAGGCACCGGATTAGGGCTTTCAATTTGTAAAAGCATTGTAGAACGACTGGGCGGCCGTATCGAAGTAACTTCAGAATTAGGGCAGGGGAGTGTGTTTGCACTCTATTTACCCTATCAGGAAATACCGAAGGAGGTTGTCGAAAGAAGACTTCCGCATAAGAAGAATGTCGATGAGGATAAACGTAAAAAGATATTGGTGGTAGAAGATATTGAGTCGAACTTTGCCCAACTTAATATTCTTCTGAATAAGGAATATATTATTTCATGGGTACGCAACGGACAGGAAGCCATCAATAGTTTTATCCGCGAAAAGCCGGATTTGATTCTGATGGATATTCGTATGCCGATCATGGACGGTATTCAAGCTACTGAAAAGATCCGTACTATTTCCCTGACTGTGCCTATTATTGCAGTGACCGCGTATGCTTTCTATACTGAACAGCAACAGGCTATTCAGGCAGGATGCAATGCTGTTATCTCAAAGCCCTATTCTTTGGAAAGGTTGAAAGAGACAATAGAATCTTATATCGGATAATTAATTTTCTAAAAGAGAACTAACATTCTGAATGTTGTAGTGTTATTTATTATATAGTAGTAACATTATAATATATTAGAATATGGAGAAAGTGAAAAAGATAGTCCTTATCGGGGCAAGCGGCTTTGTGGGCTCTGCCCTTCTGAATGAAGCATTGAATCGTGGTTTCGAGGTTACGGCAGTGGTTCGTCATCCGGAAAAGATAAAGATAGAGAATGAAAATCTGAAAGTGGTGAAAGCCGATGTCTCCGCGCTTGATGAAGTGGCTGCCGTTTGTAAGGGTGCAGATGCGGTTATTAGTGCATTCAATCCGGGATGGAATAATCCTGATATATACGATGAAACAATCAAAGTTTATCTGACCATTATTGATGGAGTGAAGAAAGCGGGTGTTAATCGCTTTTTGATGGTAGGCGGTGCCGGTTCTTTGTTTATCGCTCCGGGCTTGCGTCTGATGGATTCCGGTGAAGTACCCGAAAATATATTGCCGGGAGTGAAAGCTCTAGGAGAGTTCTATCTGAACTTTTTAAAGAAAGAAAAGGAAATAGACTGGGTATTTTTCTCTCCGGCAGCGGATATGCGTCCGGGAGTACGTACAGGACGTTATCGGTTGGGAAAAGATGATATGATTGTAGATATTGTAGGAAACAGCCATATCTCTGTTGAAGATTATGCCGCCGCCATGATTGATGAACTGGAATATCCGAAACACCACCAGGAGAGATTTACGATTGGTTATTAATAAAAAAAATGGCTTGAATCCACACATATTATCAGTGAAAGATTCAAGCCATTATACATTCTTTTAATTGCAATTTTATTCTTTCGATTACAATTTATCCTTTTAAATATAGATTTATATCCTGTCAAGTACTGTCTTAATCAGCGTATCGATTGTATTCTTATATCCGGTGTTGGCCTCTTTGATAAGTCGGTTGGCTATCACCATGCAGACGGTCATTGCCTTGTGTCCCATCAACCGGCTAAGTCCTGCCAAAGCCGAACTTTCCATTTCGAAGTTGGTAATTTTGTAACCTTTATATTCGAACGCTTCAATCTTATCATTCTGTTTCGGGTCTGCTAACGGGATACGCAGTTCACGTCCTTGGGGACCGAAGAAACCTCCGGCAGCGATTGTCACTCCACGTACCATGTCATCTTTGGCGATCCGGTCGATCAATTCTTCACTGGCATCAATGACGTAAGGAGCAGGAGCGCACATATTTCCCGACCAACCCATGTGATTGAGGAAAGCACGTTCGAAAGGCAAATCGCATACGGCATTACGTCCGGCATAGAAATTCAGTAACCCATCGAAACCGATGGACTTTTGTGAACAGACAAAAGTTCCGACAGGCGTATTGGGTTGCAGACCGCCACATGTGCCGATACGCACTAATTCCAGTTGGCGGAACTGATCCTTTTCTTCGCGGGTGACAAAGTCGATATTGGCGAGTGCATCCAATTCATTCATTACGATGTCGATGTTATCGCAACCGATTCCTGTAGAGACTACCGTAATTCGTTTACCTTTGTAAGTACCCGTGATGGTTTTGAATTCGCGGCTTTCCACTTCACATTCTTTGTTTTCGAAATGAGAAGCTACGAGTGCTACACGTCCAGGGTCACCTACCAGGATTACTTTA
Organism: Bacteroides sp. D2; assembly: GCF_025147085.1. Taxonomy (NCBI): domain Bacteria; kingdom Pseudomonadati; phylum Bacteroidota; class Bacteroidia; order Bacteroidales; family Bacteroidaceae; genus Bacteroides; species Bacteroides sp. D2. The sequence continues at coordinate 3,600,762 of NZ_CP102261.1, forward strand.
TCTGCCAACCATTCGGGTTTTACGTGAAGATGGAATACTGAACCGTCTTCATTGATTATCAATTCAGAGGATGGAAAGTACTTTTTCATGTCATTGAAAGGTTTTAGTTTTATAATAGGATTGTATCTATAAATAGAAACGCCGGAACCGGATTTAAGTTCAGAAGAAGTCTCTTTCTTTTTCCATAGAAAAGGAGAGAACGTCTTGCGACTGAAATGAAATCGGATTCCGGCGTTTGTGAACGATTATTTGCTCAATGGCTGATTGCCAGCATTGCCTGTTGTCGGCTTGGCGATATTCTCACGCATGGAAGTATCAGCTTCGATATTCTTCATGCGATAATAATCCATGATGCCTAAGTTTCCACTGCGGAAAGCTTCAGCCATTGCTTTAGGAACTTCAGCTTCTGCTTCGATCACTTTGGCACGAGCTTCCTGTGCTTTTGCTTTCATTTCCTGTTCGGAAGCTACTGCCATAGCACGGCGCTCTTCAGCTTTTGCCTGTGCAATATTCTTATCTGCATTAGCCTGATCGATTTGCAGAGCCGCACCGATGTTCTTACCTATGTCGATGTCCGCAATATCAATAGACAGAATCTCGAAAGCAGTTCCTGCGTCCAGACCTTTACGAAGTACAAGTTTAGAGATAGAATCCGGATTCTCCAATACCGATTTATGGTTTTCAGAAGAACCGATAGACGAAACGATACCTTCACCTACACGGGCAAGGATCGTATCTTCACCTGCACCACCGACCAGCTGGCGGATATTGGCACGTACTGTAACACGAGCCTTAGCTATCAACTGGATACCGTCTTTCGCAACAGCCGTTACAGGAGGAGTATCAATCACTTTCGGGTTTACAGACATCTGTACAGCTTCGAATACGTCACGTCCTGCCAGGTCGATAGCAGTAGCCATCTGGAAAGGCAATTCGATGTTGGCTTTCGATGCCGATACTAAGGCGTGAACTACCTTTTCTACGTGTCCGCCAGCCAGATAATGGGCTTCCAGTTCGTCGCGGGTGATATTTTTCAGACCGGCTTTGTGAGCTTCGATCATTCCCGGAACGATGATATACGGCGGAACGTTACGTATACGCATTAAGAATAGTTGTATCAGCGAGATGTTAACTCCCGAAACTTTAGCCGACAACCAAAGGAAGAACGGCACGTAATGGAAAAATATTATCAAGAAGATAATACCTCCGGCTATCAGAAAGATAGGCAAGTAGAAAGATGATTCCATTGATGTTTTTATTAAGTGAATATTATTCTTTGTGTTTCTCAACCATGATTGTACCGTCGGTGATCCGGCTTACGATTATCGGAGTCTTCTCATTGAGGAACCCGTCTATTGACTTTACCTCTACAATTTTTCCGTTAATCTCGGCAGATCCGATTTGTGCCAGGCGGGTAGTACTGATTCCTGTATCACCCACTTTGACGCTATCTTCTGCGCTACGGTCTACTTTTGAATCAATATCCTTTTTCAACGCCAGTTTGTCTAGCATCTTCGACCGCATAAACCAAATCAGTGATCCGATGCAGGCAACCGCTGATATGCCGAGAGTGGCAAATCCTCCTGCCATACCTAAATTGTCGAACGCATAGTAGTTGGCATACAGGATGCAAACCAATGCAGAAATTCCGGCCAGGCTAATGCCCGGGATGACGAACAGCTCTACCAGAAACAGTATGACTGCGGCAATAATGAGAACGGCGATAATGAGTATATCCATAGTTCAGAGTTATTATTTATTTTGTTTTTTCTGCATTACGTACATTCACTTCGAGAGCATCGAGTTCTTCGGACATTTGCAGTATCCGCTTTTCGAGGTCGAGAATGGCAGGAGCCATTTTTGCTTTTCCCTGTTGGTTGGCACCGGCATATTGTTGACGAAGGCTGTTCAGCTTTTCTTCTTGTTGATAATAGTCTTTTTCCATCTGCTGATAGCGTTGGAAAAGTGTCTTGGCTTTTGCGGATTTAAAGTCGCTCATCAGATAGTAAGTCGTATGGTCGTCAATGACAAACTCAAAATCCATGGCACGGCGTTCTTTGGGCTTATGACTGATAGCAGCTTTCAATCGTTGCAGTGCTTCGGTAACCGCTTGTTTATCCTTCCAGGTTTCTTTCAGCGAATGAATCTGTGCCAGACGAATGATCTCTTGCTGCTCCATTGCTTCATAATTATAAGTCTGTTTGGAAGTGTTAGGGATGAATACATAAATACATACCTTTCCTTCCGGTTGGAAACGGTCGGAAGCAAACCATCCGAGGTTGTTGTATTCATCGATGACGTACATATAATCGTTGTACGGCGAGTTGAACGGCATACCCACATTTTCCGGAACAAGATAAGTGTCGGTATTCGTGTTGTAGCGAGTGACAAAAATATCATAGCCACCCAATCCCTCGCCATCGCTGGCGTAATAAACGGTGACTCCATCCGATAGAACAAACGGATAATTCGCATTCCCGGAAGCATTGATACTACCCGGTAACGGACGTCCGTCACTCCATTCATTCAACAACTTGTTCTTTGAAAAGATATCAAGATTACCTTTCTCGCCCTTTTCGCTATAATAAATTTTATTTCCGATTTCTGTTTCATAAACAGTTCCCGGATGATCTCCTTCTGTCTTGAAGAATTCATTGAAAGTAAACAGTTTGCCCGATTCTTCGCTAATCTTATAAGCGTTCAGGAAAGTCGCTTTGTCCACAACGAAACTGTCGATGATACATACATCTTCAACTCCCTTCAACATACGGAGGTCGGATTTGCTTTTTTCCAGAAGCTTTTCTGCTTCTTCCGTCGGTTTTTTACGTTTACTTAAATCTGCGATATATTCCTCAAAGCAGTTCACAGCGTCTTCAAAGCGGTATGTCTCATTATATGCTTGTCCCAAATAGAGTTGTCCACCGGTGATACGTTTCTTTACCGCTATTTCAAGAGGTTTCACCGCCTCTTCCGCCTCTCCGGTTTTCAGGCAACATACGCCATACCAATAATTATAATTCCCGTTCGACGGTTGTGATTTAGCATACTTCTTAAAAACTGGTTTGGCTTGTTCGTACTCACCTTTGGTAAATAAGGTGCGTGCCTGTTCCAACGTTTGTGCAGAGACTTCGCAAAGGAAGAGGCTGCAAATTAAAAATAGAATATATTTTCCTTTCATCGTTTTGAGCGTTTATGAGTGACGGGTAGATTGAAAACATTGCTGCTTTCGGGCACCGGTCCATTTATCAATTGTTCAAAAGTACAAATTTATTAGAAATAAACCCTTTTTCAGTGATTCTATTATGTTAATTCTTCTTTAAATCATTCTTTTCGCTTACTTTTGCAGCCGATTTTCAAAGATATGACACAATTTACGGAAGAAGAGAAAACCATTCGCCGCATTGAACGGCGGTTTAGCAAAGGAGTGGTGCAATATGGATTGATAGAAGAAGGAGACAAAATCCTTATCGGACTGTCGGGAGGAAAAGATTCGTTGGCGCTTGTGGAACTATTGGGGAGACGCGCACGTATCTATAAACCTCGCTTTTCTGTCGTTGCCGTCCATGTAGTGATGAAGAATATTCCTTATCAGAGTGATACTGAATATTTGAAAGCGCACTGTGAAGCGTATGGAGTTCCCTTTGTGCAGTATGAGACTGCCTTTGATCCTGCTACCGACACACGTAAATCTCCCTGTTTCCTCTGTTCATGGAACCGTCGGAAGGCCCTGTTCACAGTTGCCAAGGAACACGGATGCAATAAAATCGCTCTCGGTCACCATATGGATGATATTTTGGAAACTTTATTGATGAATATCACTTATCAGGGAGCTTTCAGTACAATGCCGCCCCGGTTGGTGATGAAGAAGTTTGATATGACAATTATTCGTCCGATGTGTCTGGTTCATGAAGCTGATTTGGTAGAATTGGCGACTTTGCGTCATTATCAGAAGCAAGTGAAGAATTGTCCTTATGAATCGCAGTCCAGCCGGAGTGATATGAAAGGAATTTTACGGCAGTTGGAAGTGATGAACCCGGAAGCTCGTTATAGCCTTTGGGGCAGTATGACTAATGTACAAGAGGAATTATTACCAGATAAAATAGATTAATTTGAATAGATTGTTATGAAAGGATTCTATACCATTTTGTTGCTGATCGTATCTAATGTCTTTATGACATTTGCTTGGTACGGACATTTAAAGATGAAACAGGAGTACAGTTGGTTCGCAGCTCTTCCGCTGATCGGTGTGATTGCGTTCAGTTGGGCGATCGCCTTTTTTGAATATTCCTGTCAGATACCGGCCAATCGTATTGGCTTTATAGGCAATGGAGGCCCGTTTTCATTGATGCAACTAAAAGTCATTCAAGAGGTAATAACACTTGTTATTTTTACAGTGTTCACTACAATCTTTTTTAAAGGTGAGGCTTTACATTGGAATCATCTGGCTGCATTTGTCTGTCTGATTGCAGCAGTGTATTTCGTGTTTATGAAATAGATATTTGCCAATTGAATAGAGGTTCTGTTTTCTCAAGTAGAACCTCTATTTGTATAAAATATATATATTACGGAGTAGTTATGTATTTTTTCATTCCCTCCGTATAATAAGTCTTGAACTCTCCATTTTCTCCGCTATAAATAAAGTAGGCGTCAATCGTTGTATCCGCTTTGCAGAAAGCTTCCGCTTCTTCCAGTCCCATCACCATGAAGGCGGTGGCAAGGGCATCGGCAGTCATACAGTCTTTGGCGATTACCGTAGAGGACAAGATATTGTGTTGTACCGGATAGCCAGTTCTAGGGTCAATCGTATGGGCGTATTTCTTCCCATCCTTATAATAATAATTACGATAGTTTCCGGAAGTAGCCAAGCCTAAATCTGTTATCTCAAGAATTGTCTGTAAGTCTTGGTTTATGGCCAGTGAATCGTCGATAGGCTTATTGATTCCAATGCGCCATAAGCCTTTGGAAGGATTTTTCCCTTTCACTACCACCTCGCCTCCTATATCTACCATATAGTTTTTTATTCCCTTACGGTCGAGTAGTTGTGCAATTACGTCTACCGAATACCCTTTGGCAACGGCACTACAACTTAACATGGTACGAGGATCCTGTTTGATAACTTTGCCGTTATCCATTTTCACTTTTTCATATCCGGTGATTTGTAACAGACTGTCTATCATTAATGAATCAGGAAAAGCACCTTTTTTGAAACCGAATCCCCAAGCATTGGCAAGAGGGGCCACTGTAATGTCGAAAGCACCCTTTGTCTCTCGGGAAATTTCCATCGAGCGATGGAAACATTTCTGGAAAAAACTATCAGTCACCAGCTCTTCATTGCGGTTGACACGACTGATAACAGAACTGTCATTGAATGGAGATAAAGATTGGTCGAAGCGTTTCAGTTCAGCTTCTATTTCCGGTTTTAAATCACCATCATGCTGATAAGTAATCTTATATACTGTCCCAAACACTAAACCTTTGACACTGTAATAGTCAACTTGTTGATTATGTCTGACTAATATCCAGATAGTTGCCAAAATCAGGAAAGCCAGCCAAAGGAAACTTTTCTTTGTTTTCATACGCTCTTCTATTTGATGAGAAAACTCGTTTTATTGAAGAAATAAATGTTCAATTAATATCTTTAGTCCGATAATGACTAGAATGATACCTCCCCATAACTCTGCTTTCAGTTTCCGGGCGATGCCGCAGCCACATTGGATACCAAAGATCAGACCGATGAGTGACATGACAAATGAAACAAACCCGATGATGCTGATAGGCGGAAGGATTTCGGTATAGTCCTGAACTCCCAGAAAGGCAAAGGAAATGCCGATTGCCAATGCATCAATACTTGTGGCTATTGCCATGGTCAATACCACTTTCGGATTTGCCGGATTGAACAGTTTACAACATTCTTCTTCTTTGAAAGATTCTAAAATCATTCGTCCGCCTAAGAAGGCAAGGATTGCGAAAGCAATCCAATGGTCTACACTTTCTATAAGACGACTGAATGTCTTTGCACACATCCATCCGATAAATGGCATGATTGCCTGAAAAAAGCCGAAAGCAAAAGCCATGACTAGCATGGGTTTCCATCGGGTACGTTTCAGAATAATACCGCTTGCAATTGAGACAGCGAAACAATCCATCGCCAGACCTATTGCAAGCAGCCAAATCTCTAGTCCTGTCATTGTATTCTAAAGAGGCAATTTATAAATAAGGGAATAAGTGATTCCCATGTTACTCGATTTAAATTTTCCGTAACCGGGCACGTACCATGGGTCTCCATATTCTCCGGTAGATGCTTTGGTTTTGTATTTCATACGTACTGACCACCCCATGTTGAAGTTTTTGTAAATACGTACTTTGACGCCTAAAACGATTTCCAGCCATTGCACCGATCCTTTCATACCCAGATGACTGAATGGCACACTTCCTCCCCAATAACCGTCTTCCAAACTGGGGTTACCTATTACATCTCCCCAGATAGGATCATCTGCTGGCATCGTGGAAACATCATATTTAAATGAACTGAATGCATAGCGAAGTCCTGCATACAAGTAGCTGTTCTTCTCTTTTTTCTTTGCCATGGTGTTGTAGTCCACACCGATTCGGAAGAATGGGGCCATTTTGCTCTTATAGTGTATGCCTGTTTCGCTCCAGGTATCTGTTCCTCCCATACCAAACTCAATGGTAGGGATGAATTTATTCTTGAGGTTAACGGCTACGCTGACTTCAGAACTCATAAAGTCGCCTCCCAGCAGCTTGCTTCCAATGCCATATAAATCCACACCGACATACGTACCATTGTAGAGCGGAATGGTATCTATCTCGGCAACCTCTTTTTTCTTCTGATCTCTTTTGGGCGTTTGCGCTGGACGTTGCTGTTGTGCCAGCAACGGAAGCCCAATGCAAAAGAGCAGAAGCAGACTAATTAGTCGTTTCATCAGGTGTGCGTTCTGGCCGATAATTATAGAATATCTGCAAGTTCTCGATTTCATTTGTATTGGCTTCTTTATTTTTTATATGAAGAGAATCTATCTGATCCGGCTGCCCGTTGCCATAGGGAGGAGGGTTACCCGGTCTTCCCGGTTTTCCAAATTTAGCGCTGATTATATTTTGTTTCATCATATAACCACATTCCATGGACTGGAAATAAGGGGTATTCTGTTGTACAATGTATAATGTGTCAACATCTTTATCTCTACGTTTGGGATCGTATCTGAATATGAACACAGTAGTGTCACTTGTGTATCGTAGTGGCAACATCAGGGTATGCACATTCTTTTCATTGTTCAGGATGATAGAGTCGGTGCCCAATGCTGTGATTGTTAATGAATCAAGCGTGTCTTTTAATGCAATAGTAGGGTTATCCGGATTAATGGTATATATTGTGCAGTACATCATCGGACGTCCTGCCAATGAGCAATCGTTCTCATCCGAGCAGGCACTGTGTAAGCTGACTGCAGCGCCAATGATAGTCAATATGAGAAAGATACGAATTAAATTCTTCATAGTCAGTTTATTGAATGTGAATCAAATTTTCTTTTCTATCTGATAGTTATTCCGTTCCGGGGCATTGCGCGAGATGAGTTCGCCAAGGAATCCGGCTAAGAATAATTGCGTACCTATAATCATTGCCGTAAGTGACAAATAGAAATAGGGAGAGTCGGTCACCAGTCGGTAGGGGAGACCGTTGTACATGGCATATAGTTTACTGGCACCTACGATGATGACAGAAATCATTCCGATCATAAACATCAATGATCCCAACAGTCCGAAGAAATGCATCGGCTTGATGCCGAATCTGGAGAGGAACCAAAGAGAGAGTAAATCCAGATACCCGTTTACGAAACGGTTCAGTCCGAATTTGGTCGTACCATATTTGCGAGCCTGGTGTTGAACCACCTTTTCACCGATTTTCTTGAATCCGGCGTTCTTTGCCAGATAAGGTATATAACGATGCATCTCACCGTACACTTCGATATGTTTTACGACCTCTTTGCGATAGGCTTTCAGTCCGCAGTTGAAGTCGTGCAGGTTTTTGATGCCTGATACTTTGCGGGCGGTAGCATTAAACAACTTGGTGGGCAGTGTCTTTGAAATAGGATCATATCTCTTTTGCTTCCAGCCGGATACCAGGTCGTAGCCATCCTTTGTAATCATCCGGTAAAGTTCGGGGATTTCGTCCGGGCTATCTTGCAGGTCCGCATCCATCGTTATGACTACGTTTCCTTCCGCTTCAGCGAATCCGCAGTAGAGTGCAGGTGATTTACCGTAGTTACGGCGGAATTTGATACCTTTTACATGTTCCGATTGAGCTTTAAGCTTTTCGATCACTTCCCATGAATGGTCGGTACTTCCATCGTTAACGAAAATCACTTCGAATGAGAATCCGTTGGCTTGCATTACCCGTTCTATCCAAGCATAGAGTTCGGGTAGTGACTCTTCTTCATTGAATAATGGGATTACAACTGATATATCCATTTTTTAATTACTAATTACTTACGAATTACAAATTACGATTGAGCCACTCCGTCATTTTCCGGTTTGGCCTTTTTCATTACCATCAATGCGGTGGGAATGGCCAGGATACTTCCCCAAAATACATCCCATGACAATAGTTGCATGGTGATATTGATGGAAGTAAGTGAACGGGCGGTATCTATCGTTTCTTTTATAACTTCTTTGTTTTCTATCAGAGCCGGGGTGTTGGTCATCAGTTCGTCCCACAACTGGATGTAAGAGTTGATGATAAATCCATGATCGATGAATTGGAAATAGGCGTAGTGGGCCACAGCTACCAGCAGAGAAGCAAACATATACATAAATATGGTAAAGAGCATGGCATGCGAAAATTGGATACTTCCCCCGCAAATCTTATCCCGGTACATTTTCGCATAGTGATATCCGATGAAAGGTACGGATAATGTCAGGATTACAAATAAAAGCGAAAGGAAAGGTATGTGGAATCCCAGCGGAAATAATATGAACTTCAATATCCAGTAGATTCCCATATACGTGCCAAAATGCATGGCATATTTTTGTAAATAGCTTCTGTTCTCTGTCATCTTCATTTATAAATTGCGCACAAAGGTACAAATAATATCGGTTGGTAGGGGAAATCTGGTTGTTAAAGTTAATAAAGCAGAGGAAGTTGCTGTCTGAATATTTTTTTGCAATTTTAATTGCCTGAAATGTAGCCTGTTAGTCTTTTGTTAGTAAAAAAGTTGTCTGCAGCTATTGCAGAATACATAAAAATGTCTACCTTTGCAACCGCAAAACGGGTAAGTCCTATACGGCCAGCTCCCTTCGAATCCTCCAGGGCTTGATCGCAGCAAAGGTAGTTGGTTGTAGCGGCGCGATATAGATAGCTTACCCACCCGCCTCTTTAGCTCAGTTGGCCAGAGCACGTGATTTGTAATCTCGGGGTCGTTGGTTCGAATCCGACAAGAGGCTCAAAAAGGATATATAACAAATCCAAGAAAAAAGCATTCAGGTATTAGTCTGGATGCTTTTTTTCTTTTTATACCTTTTATTAAGAGGGTAAACAATGTAAAAGAGGTGCGTCAAAAAAAGTTCTTGACACACCTCCTTTAGTTTTATAGGGATTCAGTTTTTACTTGATTCTCTTGTATCCATACACAGCCAAATCGCCCAATTCCTCTTCAATGCGGAGTAACTGATTGTATTTAGCCATACGGTCTGAGCGGCTTAAAGAACCTGTCTTGATCTGTCCGCTGTTAGTAGCTACTGCGATATCGGCGATAGTAGCATCTTCTGTTTCACCCGAACGGTGAGAAGTAACAGTAGTGTATCCATGGCGGTGAGCCATTTCGATAGCGTTCAGTGTTTCTGTCAGCGAACCGATTTGGTTTACTTTAATCAGGATAGAGTTGGCACAGCCTTTTTCGATACCCATTGCAAGGAAATCTACGTTGGTTACGAACAAGTCGTCACCTACCAGCTGGCAACGGTTGCCGATGCGTTCGGTCAGCTTTTTCCAGCCTTCCCAGTCGTTTTCGTTCATACCGTCTTCGATAGAGTCGATAGGGAATTTGTTGATTAGTTCTTCCAGGTAGTCAACTTGTTCTGCGGAAGTGCGTTTCTTACCTTTTTCACCTTCAAACTTGGTATAATCGTAAATACCATCGTGGTAGAATTCGGAAGAAGCACAGTCCATACCGATCATAACGTCTTTGCCCGGTTCGTATCCTGCTGCTTTGATAGCGGCCAGAATAGAATTCAAAGCATCTTCCGTACCTTCGAGGTTAGGTGCGAAACCACCTTCATCACCTACAGCAGTGCTAAGGCCACGGTCTTTCAAGACTTTCTTTAAAGCGTGGAATACTTCAGCACCCATGCGCAGACCTTCTCTGAAAGAAGGAGCACCTACGGGGCGGATCATAAATTCCTGGAATGCGATCGGAGCATCGCTATGTGAACCACCGTTGATGATGTTCATCATCGGTACAGGCATTACATACGTATTTGTTCCACCGATATAGCGGTATAGAGGAAGGTCCAGATAGTTGGCAGCAGCTTTAGCTACGGCAAGAGATACGCCGAGAATAGCGTTAGCACCTAAATTCGATTTAGTCTTAGTGCCGTCCAATGCCAGCATTGCGTAGTCGATACCTCTCTGATTGAGTGAAGACATACCAATCAGCTTCGGAGCGATGATTTTATTTACATTATCAACCGCTTTTTGTACTCCTTTTCCACCATAGCGCTGTTTGTCACCATCGCGAAGTTCCAATGCTTCGTGTTCACCAGTGGAAGCACCTGACGGCACAGATGCACGTCCCATAATGCCGGATTCCAATACTACGTCAACTTCTACTGTGGGGTTACCTCTTGAATCGAGAATTTCTCGAGCTACAATTTTTTCAATTTTCATCGTTTCTATTGTTTTTGAATAAGATTTCTGCAAAAGTACGGACTTGACGGGGAGTGAGAAATCACTATAAATAGGTATTCTTTTTATGCCTATTCCCTATATGTCGTTAGTCCGACCTTATACTATAACAACGGGACGATGCTTTTTGTTTGAGTGCGGCGGAGTGAATTTGCAGGATTTTAATCTTCGATAATAACCCCTAACAGTGGAAGCAAATCCATAGCTTGCAGGGAAGTGATGACAGCCCCTTTCAAATCGCTGATGTTAAGCGTGATTCCGCTGATACGGGAAGTGCGCAAATCTATTCCGCGAAGCGGAGCGTGTGAAAAATCGGCTTCTACGAGATCGCAACTCTCAAATGCGACGGATGAAAAACGGCAGTCGTTCAGACTTCCGTTGCGGAGCTGGCTGTGTGCAAAACGTACCTGGTTCATTTTACTCATAGCCAGATTGATATAACCTGCGTTGCAGTCATGCAGCAAGACGTGATTCATCGTTGTTTCCGATAAATTGGTACCCAATAGTTTGCAGGAAATGAATTCTACCCGGTAGAGCGAACTTTCAGCGAAAGAAATGTTGGATAAGTCGCAGTTCTCAAACCTGACATCGGTCAGCTGGGAAGAACGGAATTTACATTCGCTGAATGTCTGATGCTGAAAGGTGCAGTTTTTGAAACTTTTATAAGATTTGTCGATGCCTTCTTCTTTTCCTTTGCAGAATAAAAGATGAGAGACGGTTTCTTCTCTGTCGAGCCATTCCTGTAGGGTAGTAGTACTGACTTCCTGCTCTTCCATCATGGGAGGAACAACGCGGACGGGTTTGGTTGGGTTTCTTTTAATCATGCCGTAAAGGTAGGATTTATATTCGAATTATTAAATCTGTTTTCCCACATATCCGCCGGCTAACGTTGCGGCTAATCCTATTCCTATACTTAATAATGTATATAGAACAAATGCTCCGTAAAATTCTCCTTTCAGCAGACCTACGCCGTCACTGGAGAAAGTAGAGAACGTTGTGAAACCTCCACATAAACCCGTTGTCAGAAACAAACGGACCTCGAACGGAAGGTGGAATCGCTCTGAAAGGGCATAGAACAGGCCGATGAGAAAACTGCCGAGAAGATTGACCGTGAAAGTGGCCCATGGAAAATGATAAGGGACGATTCGTTCGTGCATTAGCAACTGGATGAAATAACGCAGTGCACTACCGGTTCCTCCACCGATAAAGATATAGATAACTTCTTTACTCATTTGATTGAAAGATTGATATTATTTGTAGGCGGCTTCAAAATCCTTTTCGAATTGCTGGAAGCCTCCGGGATAAACAAGATTGATTTGTTCTGAAACGGTTGACGGATCATTTTTGTTTTGCAGAACGGATATGAACTTTTTGAATATCTCGCGGGGAACGCTCTCTATCCAAAAGGTGACAAGCGCATGCGAAAGGATATAAGAGTATTGCTCGTCCGTCATTTGCTGTTTCATAAATTTGCCTTGGCTGCTATTTAAAAATGTAGGAAGGTTTACTTCCCCCAGCATATACATCGTCCGAACTCTCCCTTGTTCGTATTCGGTAAATGTGTGGCGGACTGCTTTTTTGTGAATGGTGCAATGTTCGAAGTACTCCGACAGTCCTTCGTTAAGCCAGCTTGGAGGACGCTTGCCGAGAATCTGCGAAACGAAATGATGACTTAGTTCGTGATAGATGATGGCAAGACTTCTCTCCCGTCCATTCTCCCGTCCTAAGATGACTGCCTTTTGTAGCTTAGGTGAGTATGCACCGCTTGCCTTGATAGGCAGAGACACATTGATACTTTCTAAGTAATCTATTGCTTCTCTTCTATTTTCAAAAACATATAGTTGGAGGCTAAGCGTATCGGGCAGTCCGAATTGTGAATAGAAATCAACCTCATGTTGAAGAAACTGTTCTATCTTCTTCCGGTCTTTGTCGGGAAGCGGGTCACCGCCATATTCCACTTTTACGGTTTGGGCATGAAGCAAACCGCAGAAAAAGAAGACCGGGAAGAAAAGTAAAAATATGCGCATGATACATCTATTATTTCAGGTTGTGTAGCTTCATATATTTCTTTTTATCACGTTTACTCATGTCCTGCATGATAAGGTCATGGTCGGTCACAGCCTGATAGATGGTTTTCTCTTCCGGTTTCACATCTCCTTCAGTTGTGCGGAATACAGGAATAAAGTGGGAGTAAGGGTATCCGGATGATAATCCTCCTTTGAACTTATTTTCATCCAGAAAAAAGAAGGAGATGGCAGCACCTGTGGGGCCTGCCTTTCCTATGGCTTGTCCAACTTGTACTTCTTCGCCCGGTTCGATGAAATTCTCGTTCATCACCAGATAGGCTGCAAAAGTCTGATCGGGATGATAGATGAGCAGCTGTTGCGGGTTGGAGGTTTTACAGGCTATTCCGCTGCGGGTGGCGTAGATTGTATCACCTTGTTTGATGTGAAAATTCAAGGTCTTGAATGGTTCACGCGGATCGGTTTTCCAGGCTGTCTTTTGATTGTTTTTTACGGGTAAAGCATAAGGAGTCTGAATATTGAAATCTTTAGGAAACTTGCCCCGGTAGAACGTATAAGAAGAGGCACTTTTAAACGGATTGTCTACCTGTGCGTTCTTTTCTATTTTAAATATAGTGTTTTTTCCGTTACTTAAATTGTAGGAACGGTCGTTGGCACGATACAGATAATAGTCGCAATAGTCTTCATTGTAGTAATTGAGTTCGGTAGCTCCCTGAGCATCTTTTTCCCATTTTGACTCGATGATACCGTATGGACGTTCCAGCAGTTTACGTAAAGACTGCGCGGAAGTGTAGCTGGCGGACAATGTGAAAATCAATAGAGCGATCAATTTAAGGTGCTGTGCCATATTCTAAATAGTAAAGTGTTTATTGATATAGTTGGGATAATACGTTGCAAATATAGAAAGATTATGTAATATGCGTCTTTAATCCTTTTAATTTCTTCACCATAGACACTATATTTTTTCTAGCTTCTGGATTTGTTATCTGCTTTATATTTAAATGTTTATCCCGTTTTAACTTCTATATCCTTCTATATTTTCTTTATAAAGAAAAACACCTCTATTGTTTCCTGTCTATCTTTGCCATACGATTATTAACTAACTCATTTATGTCATGAAGAACATGAAAATAGGAACTGCAATATGGGTCTGCCTGTTGCTCTCTTTTTTCTTCGGCACATCAGCAAAGGCCGAAAGTATCACTTCTCCTGACGGACAATTAAAACTTAATTTCTCTGTCAACACGCAAGGAGAACCGGTGTATGAACTCTCTTATAAAGGAAAAGAGGTGATTAACCCTTCGAAACTGGGACTGGAATTGAAAAATGATCCCGGACTGATGAATGGATTCACTCTGGCCGATATTAAAACTTCTGCTTTTGATGAAACATGGGAACCGGTGTGGGGAGAGGTGAAATCAATCCGCAACCATTATAATGAAATGGCTGTTACCCTGAATCAAAAGGCGCAAGATCGTAATCTGATTATTTGTTTTCGTCTTTATAATGATGGCTTGGGGTTCCGCTATGAGTTCCCGCAGCAAAAGAATCTGAATTACTTCGTTATAAAAGAAGAACATTCGCAGTTTGCTATGGCCGGCGATCATAAGGCATTCTGGATTCCAGGCGATTATGATACGCAGGAATATGACTATACCGAATCCAAGCTTTCTGAAATTCGCGGATTGCTGCAGGGCGCAATCACCAGCAATGCTTCTCAAACGCCTTTCTCTCCAACGGGGGTGCAAACGTCCCTGCAAATGAAGACAGCCGACGGATTGTATATCAATTTGCATGAAGCGGCTTTGGTTGATTATTCTTGTATGCATCTGAACCTTGACGATCAGAACCTGATTTTTGAATCATGGCTGACTCCTGATGCGAAAGGGGATAAAGGCTATATGCAAACGCCTTGCCGTTCACCCTGGCGCACGGTGATTGTCAGTGATGATGCTCGTGATATTCTGGCTTCCAAATTGACTTTGAACTTGAATGAACCTTGTGCCTATGAAGATGTTTCCTGGATTAAGCCGGTGAAATACATTGGTGTGTGGTGGGAAATGATTACCGGAAAAAGTTCCTGGTCGTACACGGATGATGTTTATTCTGTGAAACTGGGACAGACGGATTATTCCAAAACAAAACCGAGCGGGCGTCATGCGGCCAATAATGACAAAGTGAAGCGTTACATTGACTTTGCTTCGGAACATGGATTCGACCAGATCTTAGTGGAAGGCTGGAATGAAGGCTGGGAAGACTGGTTCGGAAATTCGAAGGATTATGTCTTTGATTTCGTAACTCCGTATCCTGATTTTGACGTGAAGATGCTCAATGCGTATGCAAAGGAAAAAGGAGTGAAGCTGATGATGCATCACGAGACTTCCGCTTCTGTACGTAACTACGAGCGTCATCTTGATAAAGCCTATCAGTTTATGATAGATAACGGATACAATGCTGTGAAGAGCGGGTATGTAGGTAATATTATTCCGCGTGGAGAACATCATTACGGACAGTGGATGAACAATCATTATTTATATGCGGTGGAAAAAGCGGCCGAATATAAGATCTGTGTAAATGCTCACGAAGCAACCCGTCCGACAGGATTATGTCGCACATATCCGAATCTGATCGGTAATGAATCGGCTCGTGGCACGGAATATGAAGCCTTTGCAGGGAATAAGCCGTTCCATACCACCTTGCTTCCTTTCACTCGTCAGATTGGTGGACCGATGGATTATACACCGGGTATCTTTGATACAAAACTTTCTTTCCTGTCAGGCGACCACAGTTTTGTACGTACAACTTTGGCAAAACAGTTGGCACTTTATGTGACGATGTACAGTCCTTTGCAAATGGCAGCCGACCTTCCGGAGAGTTACGAACGTCACATGGATGCATTTCAATTTATCAAGGATGTAGCCGTTGATTGGGATGACAGCAAGTATCTGGAAGCGGAACCGGGAGATTATATTACCGTAGCACGTAAGGCAAAAGGTACTGATAACTGGTTTGTAGGTGGTATCACCGATGAGAATCCCCGTACTTCTGCTTTTACACTTGATTTTCTCGAACCGGGAAAACAATATGTAGCCACTCTTTATGCTGACGGAAAGGAGGCGGATTTTGAAAAGAATCCTACTTCTTACCAGATAAAAAAAGGACTGGTAACAAACAAGAATAAGATGTCTGTGAAGCTGGCACGTAGCGGAGGATTTGCAGTAAGTCTGATTGAAGCAACTCCCGCTGACTTGAAAACGATCAAGAAATGGAAATAAGATTCCGGTAAAAAGATTGTTTACGGATTCCCCGCTTTTTAATAAATATTAGTTGTGCTTCGCAAAGAAAACTAAAACTTTGCGGAGCGCTTTTTTTATAGGACGGATTCTTTTTTGTACTTTTGCGCCATCTTTTTTAAAACATCATCAATAAAGAGAACAACATGGGAGGTTTTTTCGGAACAGTCTCGAAAACTAGCTGCGTGACTGATTTATTCTACGGCACAGATTATAACTCACATCTGGGTACCAAGCGAGGAGGACTCGCAACATATAGTGAGGAAAAAGGTTTTATACGCTCCATTCACAATTTGGAAAGTACTTATTTCCGAACCAAGTTTGAAGGAGAACTGGACAAATTCAAAGGAAACGCCGGCATCGGCATCATTAGCGACACAGACGCACAACCTATCATCATCAATTCTCACCTCGGGCGCTTCGCCATTGTCACAGTCGCTAAAATAGTCAATATCCAGGAATTGGAAGAAGAACTTCTCAGTCAAAACATGCACTTCGCCGAACTTAGTTCGAGCAACACCAACCAGACGGAACTTATCGCATTACTTATTATACAAGGCAGAACTTTTGTGGAAGGTATCGAAAATGTGTTTAAGCACATTAAGGGTTCTTGTTCGATGTTGCTTCTGACGGAAGATGGTAGTATCATCGCTGCCCGTGACCGATGGGGACGTACTCCGGTGGTGATTGGAAGGAAAGACGGTGCTTATGCTGCAACGAGCGAATCGTCCAGTTTTCCGAATCTGGATTATGAGATTGAGAGATATTTAGGTCCCGGTGAGATTGTCCGTATGTATGACGATCATGTTGACCAGCTTCGCAAGCCCAATGAGGATATGCAGATTTGCTCGTTTTTGTGGGTATACTACGGTTTCCCGACTTCTTGTTATGAAGGAAAGAATGTAGAGGAAGTGCGTTTCACCAGCGGATTGAAAATGGGACAGACGGATGAATCGGAAGTGGATTGTGCTTGCGGTATTCCTGATTCGGGAGTGGGTATGGCTTTAGGATATGCCGAAGGAAAGGGGGTTCCTTACCATCGTGCTATTTCAAAATATACACCGACATGGCCTCGTAGCTTCACTCCGAGCAATCAGGAGATGCGTTCGCTTGTTGCTAAGATGAAGTTGATTCCAAACCGTGCCATGTTGCAAAATAAACGTTTGTTATTCTGTGACGATTCAATCGTGCGGGGAACTCAATTGCGTGACAATGTGAAGATTCTGTATGATTACGGAGCAAAGGAGGTGCACATGCGTATCGCTTGTCCGCCATTGATTTATGCTTGTCCGTTTGTTGGTTTTTCGGCTTCTAAAAATGCATTGGAGTTGATTACCCGTCGTATTATCAAGGAACTGGAAGGGGATGAGAATAAGAACCTGGAGAAGTATGCTACTACCGGTTCTCCGGAATACGATAAGATGGTTAGCATTATTGCCGAGCGTTTCGGTCTCAGTTCATTGAAGTTTAATACACTGGAAACGCTGATTGAGGCTATCGGATTACCTAAATGCAAGGTTTGTACACATTGCTTTGATGGTAGCAGCCATTTTTAAAGTAGTCAAATAGGATATTTAAGTATCCGGATAAAAGTATACAATAAAAAAGAGCCGTGAATTGCTTTGTAATTCACGGCTCTTTTTTTACCTTTACGGCACTATAAACTATCAATTTGTAAATTGTAATTAGTAACTTGTAATTAAAACAATATGACTTTAGTAGACAGATTTTTAAAGTATGTAAGCTTCGATACACAATCTGATGAATCGACAGGGCTTACTCCAAGTACTCCGAAGCAGATGATTTTTGCTGAATACTTGAAAAAAGAGTTGGAATCTTTGGGATTGGAAGATATTACTTTGGATGAGCATGGCTATCTTTTTGCTACACTTCCTGCCAATATAGATAAAGAAGTACCCACTATCGGGTTTATTGCCCACATGGATACAAGTCCTGATATGACGGGTAAGGATGTCACTCCGCGCATTGTGGAAAAGTATGACGGTTCGGATATTGTGCTTTGTGCTGAAGAGAATGTAGTCCTTTCTCCATCACAATTCCCGGAATTGCTGGATCATAAGGGAGAAGACTTGATTGTGACCAATGGAAAGACGTTGCTTGGTGCTGACGATAAAGCCGGGATCGCGGAAATTGTATCTGCAATGGTGTATCTGAAGGAACATCCGGAGATCAAACACGGAAAAATCCGTATCGGCTTCAATCCGGACGAAGAAATTGGTGAAGGTGCTCATAAATTTGATGTAGAGAAATTCGGTTGCGCATGGGGATATACGATGGATGGAGGTGAAGTAGGGGAGTTGGAATTTGAGAACTTCAATGCTGCCGCTGTTAAAATTACTTTTAAAGGACGTAATGTGCATCCGGGATATGCCAAGAATAAGATGATTAACTCAATCTATCTTGCCAATCAATTTATCACATTGCTTCCCTCGCAGGAAAGGCCGGAACATACGACCGGTTACGAAGGATTTTATCATTTAATCGGTATTCAGGGAGATGTGGAGCAAAGCACTGTATCTTATATCATCCGCGATCATGACCGTGCGAAATTTGAGAATCGTAAAAAAGAGATGGAACGCCTGGTTGCTCAAATGAATGCTGAACATGGAGCGGGTACTGCAACTCTCGAACTACGCGACCAGTATTATAATATGCGTGAGAAGATAGAACCGGTAATGCATATCATCGACACCGCTTTTGCTGCGATGGAAGCTGTGGGTGTGAAACCGAATGTAAAACCGATTCGTGGAGGTACGGATGGTGCGCAGCTTTCCTTTAAGGGATTGCCTTGTCCGAATATCTTTGCCGGTGGTCTGAATTTCCACGGTCGTTACGAATTTGTGCCTATCCAGAATATGGAGAAAGCGATGAAGGTGATCGTGAAAATTGCAGAACTGGTGGCTTCCAAATAAAAAGACGGTAATCTCCGGTAATACTGAATGCTTTTAATTTAATGCCTGATAATTAATACTTTTAAATAATGAAAACCACTCCGTTTACAGAGAAACACATAGCACTTGGTGCTAAAATGCACGAGTTTGCAGGTTATAATATGCCTATTGAATACTCCGGTATCATTGATGAACACATAACTGTTTGTCAAGGTGTCGGTGTATTTGATGTATCGCACATGGGAGAATTTTGGGTGAAAGGTCCGCAAGCGTTGGCCTTTCTGCAGAAAATAACATCCAACAATGTGGCGGCACTGGCTCCGGGTAAAATACAATATACTTGTTTTCCGAATGAGGATGGAGGTATTGTAGATGATTTGCTGGTTTATCGGTATGAACCGGAAAAATACATGTTGGTGGTGAATGCTTCCAATATGGAAAAAGACTGGAATTGGTGTGTTTCTCACAATACGGAGGGAGCCGAGTTGGAAAATTCGTCGGATAACATAGCTCAACTTGCTATACAGGGTCCGAAGGCTATTTCGGTTCTGCAAAAGTTGACGGATATTGATCTTGCTTCTATTCCTTATTATACATTTAAGGTTGGAACGTTTGCAGGTGAAGAGAATGTGATTATCTCCAATACGGGTTATACCGGTGCGGGAGGTTTTGAGCTTTATTTCTATCCGTCTGCGGCTGATTCTATATGGAAGGCTATTTTTGAGGCTGGTGAAGAGTATGATATTAAACCTATCGGTTTGGGTGCCCGTGATACGCTCCGGTTGGAAATGGGCTTCTGTCTGTATGGCAATGATCTGGATGATACGACTTCTCCGATAGAAGCCGGATTGGGATGGATTACTAAGTTTGTGGAGGGTAAGGATTTTATCAACCGTCCGATGCTGGAAAAACAGAAAGCGGAAGGTGTTACCCGTAAATTGGTTGGCTTTGAAATGATTGATCGTGGAATTCCCCGACATGGCTATGAACTGGTGAATGATGAAGGCGAGAAAATGGGAGTGGTGACCTCCGGTACGATGTCGCCTACCCGTAAGATTGGTATCGGTATGGGATATGTGAAACCGGAATATAGTAAGGTGGGTACGGAAATCTGTATCGATATGCGTGGTCGGAAATTGAAAGCTGTGATAGTGAAACCACCTTTTAGAAAGTAAAAAATAAGCTTGTTATTGTGTATAGCCCCGGATAAGTTACGACTCTATCCGGGGCTAACTTATTTTATGATGGTTATTGCAAAACATATCCGTAAATATGTTGTTTATCCCATAGAAATAATATAATTTTGTCATCAAATACGATAAAATAATGTCTCAATTACCTACTCTTATAGCTGACCTCGCACTTATATTGATTTGTGCCGGTGTTATGACTTTGTTGTTTAAGAAGTTGAAACAACCTCTGGTCTTGGGATATGTAGTTGCCGGATTTCTGGCAAGTCCGCATATGCCGTATACTCCTTCAGTGATGGATACTGCCAATATTAAGACTTGGGCGGATATTGGTGTTATTTTCTTGCTGTTTGCTCTTGGTTTGGAATTTAGTTTTAAGAAGATTGTCAAGGTGGGCGGTTCTGCCATCATAGCTGCCTGTACCATCATCTTTTGTATGATTTTGTTAGGAATAGGAGTCGGCATGGGTTTCGGCTGGCACAGGATGGACAGTCTGTTCTTGGGCGGTATGATTGCGATGTCGTCTACTACTATTATTTATAAAGCTTTTGATGATTTAGGATTAAGGAAGAAGCAGTTCACCGGACTTGTGTTGAGTATCTTGATTTTGGAAGATATTTTGGCCATTGTATTAATGGTGATGCTTTCCACCATGGCGGTAAGTCAACATTTTGAAGGTACCGAAATGTTGGAGAGTATCGGGAAATTATTGTTTTTTCTTATTCTGTGGTTTGTTGTCGGTATCTATCTGATTCCTGAATTCTTAAAGCGCTGCCGGAAATTGATGGGAGAGGAGACTCTGCTTATTGTGTCGTTGGCGCTTTGTTTCGGTATGGTAGTGATGGCGGCACATACAGGATTCTCTGCTGCATTTGGTGCATTTATAATGGGATCTATTCTGGCGGAAACAATCGAGGCGGAATCCATAGACCGGCTGGTGAAACCGGTAAAGGATCTTTTTGGAGCTATCTTTTTCGTATCGGTCGGTATGATGGTGGATCCTGCAATGATTGTAGAATATGCCGTACCTATTATAGTTATTACTTTGGCTGTTATCTTGGGACAGGCCGTTTTTGGTACATTCGGTGTTATTCTCTCCGGAAAGCCTTTAAAGACGGCTATGCAATGCGGCTTTAGTTTAACGCAGATCGGCGAATTTGCGTTTATTATTGCTTCTTTGGGAGTCTCTTTGCATGTAACGAGTGACTTTCTGTATCCGATAGTGGTAGCGGTTTCTGTGATTACTACTTTCCTGACTCCTTATATGATTCGTTTTGCCGAGCCGGCTTCTACTTTTGTGGATGCTCATCTTCCGGAATCATGGAAAAAAATAATGATGCGTTATTCTTCCGGTTCGCAAACAGCTCTGAATCACGAGAATTTGTGGAAGAAGCTAATCTTGTCAATGGTACGTATAACAGTTGTTTATTCAATTGTCAGTATGTCGATTATTGCACTTTCTTTTCGTTTTGTCGTGCCATTCTTTAAAGAGAATCTGCCTCATTTCTGGGCATCATTGTTGGGAGCGGTATTTATCATTCTGTGTATTGCTCCTTTCTTGCGTGCCATTATGGTGAAGAAAAATCATTCGGTTGAGTTTATGACCTTATGGCATGACAGCCGTGCCAACCGCGCACCGCTGGTATCGACAATCGTGATTCGTATTATGATAGCGGCACTTTTTGTTATCTTTGTTATTTCCGGATTATTTAAGGCGTCTATCGGATTGATTATTGGAGTGGCTGTACTTGTTGTATTGTTGATGGTATGGTCTCGCCGTTTGAAAAAGCAATCGATATTGATTGAACGTCGTTTCTTCCAGAATCTCCGTTCCAGAGATGTACGTGCAGAGTATCTGGGAGAGAAAAAGCCGGAGTATGCCGGTCGTTTGTTGTCGCATGATTTGCATCTTGCCGATATGGAAATTCCGGGTGAATCCAGTTGGGCGGGAAAGACATTGATGGAGCTGAATCTGGGGAAGAAGTTTGGAGTTCATGTTGCTTCTATTCTTCGTGGAAAGAGGAGGATTAATATCCCCGGTGGTTCTGTCCGCCTGTTTCCGATGGATAAGATACAGGTGATAGGTACAGATGAACAATTAAGTGTGTTTAATGAGGCGATGCAAAACGGAGCGAAGATAGACTGGGAGGTCTATGAAAAGAGCGAGATGGCTTTGAAGCAGTTTATCATTGACAGTGATTCTGTTTTTCTGGGTAAAACGATTCGTGAATCGGGTATCCGCGACAAATATCATTGTATGATAGCCGGTGTTGAAAGTGAAGACGGTACACTGATGGTTCCTGATGTAAATGCTCCACTCGAAGAAGGCGATGTTGTTTGGGTGGTAGGCGAAAAAGAGGATGTGTACCAATTAGTCGATCAAAAAAACGAAAAAGTACAAGCAGGATAAGAATGGAATACTTATTTTTGCAACGATAAAAACTTAAAATAATAATATCATGAAGAGTGATCCGAAAGAATGTCTGTATTGCCAGAACAATGAAACGCTGCATAATCTGATGATTGAGATTGCGCAATTGAGTGTGTCACGTGTGTTTTTGTTTAAGGAACAAACCTACCGTGGACGTTGTCTTGTTTCTTATAAAGACCATGTGAACGATTTGAATGAATTGAGTGATGAAGATCGTAATGCTTTTATGGCAGATGTAGCGCGTGTCACTCGTGCCATGCAAAAAGCTTTCCAGCCGGAAAAGATTAATTATGGTGCTTACTCGGATAAATTGTCTCATTTGCATTTTCATTTAGCACCTAAATATGTGGATGGACCTGATTATGGAGGTATATTCCAAATGAATCCGGGAAAGGTTTATCTGACTGACGCAGAATATCAGGAACTGATTGATGCTGTTAAAGCAAATCTGTAAAAAGAAAGGGCGAACTGCAACTCTATAAGTGGTAAGCTATACAAATCGTAAACAATGAACGGTGAGCAAGCCTGTGGATATAACGCAGTCTGTTCACCGTTCATTGTTTACGATTCATCGTTTTTCTATTTATCCTATTCTTCAAAATCGAAATCAAAGTCAAAATCATCCATAAACTCTGGAGTTGTAAATTCTTCCAGTTCCCGGCGATCTTTCTTGGTCGGGCGTCCGGTTCCACGTGCCCGGTCTACGAATCCGCTGATTTTGCTCATTTCAAGTAATTCATATTGATCGGGCGTCGTTACATTTTCCATCATTTCCGATACCAGTTTGGCTCCTACACGTTTCTCAATCGGTTGTAATACTTTGAATGAGTATGTGATAGGTGGTTTCTTCACTTGAATAACGTCACCCGGTTTTATCATACGGGCAGCTTTGACCAGCGAACCGTTGATGGTAATACGTCCTTTTTTGCAGGCTTCTGCTGCAATCGTACGTGTCTTGAAGATGCGGACAGCCCACATCCATTTATCTATTCTTGCTTCAGCCATTTTAGTTAGTTATTTAGTGATAAGTAATTAGTCGGTTAGTGGACGTTATCATTGATCGCTAACCGTTCATTGCTATCTTTATTTTTTATAGAACAGGTTCATCATTTCTTGTTGAACTGGTTCATTGTGATGTCGATACCGGCAAGACAGAAACTTTTGATAATTTCCCCTGCCATCTCCAGTCTTTCATCCATTGTCTTCCAGTCTTCATCAGTGAAGTGACCGAGTACGTAATCGATTTGTCCGCCACGTGGAAAATCACTCCCGATTCCAAAACGCAGACGGGCATAGTTTTGAGTACCCAGAGTGGCGGCAATATGCTTTAATCCGTTATGGCCTGCATCACTTCCTTTTCCTTTTAGGCGTAACGTTCCGAAAGGAAGAGCCAGATCGTCTACTACGATCAGCACATTTTCCAATGGAATATTTTCTTTCTGCATCCAATAACGAACGGCCAATCCACTCAGGTTCATAAAAGTCGATGGCTTGAGCAGGATCAACTGACGTCCTTTGATGGAAAAGCTGGTGGTGAATCCATAGCGTCCATCCATAAAAGGAGGAGCATTGTTAATTCTGGCCAATGCTTCTACTGTCATGAATCCGATATTATGTCGGGTTTCATGATACTCGGGACCAATGTTTCCCAGTCCGACAACTAAATATTTTATCATCGTTTTTCCGTAAAACAGTTCATTAATATAGAAAGAGAAACGCAGATTAATACAAATTAATGCAGACTGAACATCTGCTTTAATCTGCATTAATCTGCGTTTGAAGTATATCTCTTTACAGGGATAATCTCAATTACTTGCCAGCGGCTGCTGCTGCACCTCTTGCTGCACGAGTCAACTTAACAGCACATACAACGGCTTCTTTAGCACTAATCAGTTCAAGACCTTCGAAGCTCAATTCGCCAACTTTAACAGTCTTACCCAATCCCAGGTGAGAAACGTTAACGATCAGTTTCTCAGGAATTACATTGTACAAAGCTTTCACTTTGATCTTACGCATCTGCAGTGCAAGTTTACCACCGGCTTTCACACCTTCTGCAAGACCTTCCAACTGTACAGGTACTTCCATTACGATAGGTTTAGCTTCGTCAATCTGATAGAAGTCAACGTGCAGGATAGTATCTTTTACCGGGTGGAACTGAATATCTTTCAGGATAGCGTTTACTTTTTTGCCATCGATAACCAGGTCTACAACGTAAATGTGCGGAGTATAAACCAAGTTACGAAGTCCTTCGTTAGTCACTGTGAAGTGAACTACTTCATTACCTCCGTAAAGTACACAAGGTACACCACCGTCTTTACGAATTTCTTTCAAAGCTCTAGCTTGTTCAGAAGAGCGTTCTGCAATTGTTCTTGCAGTTCCTTTTACTTCAATTGATTTCATTTCTTTAAAAATTTGTGTTACTCTAAATTAAGTTAGTTTGCTTAATTCACCATCACACGATGTGGATTATCACACGATGTTGCAAAAAAGCGGTGCAAAAGTACGTCTTTTTTTTGAAATATCAAAGAGTTACTTTCTTAAAAGTCAATATCGATCTTAATTTCGCTCTCTAACTTGTTTGCCCGGGCTTCTTCGATTGCTTTCTGTTCACTTTCTTCATCTGCTTCGGTGTTCAGGCGGGCGATGTATTCGTTCGCATCACTGCACTCAATGAAGTTGACTGCTTCTTCGAGTCCTGCCATAAACTTCTGAAAGTCCTCCCTATATAGGAAGATTTTGTGTTTTTCGAAACTAACCTGAGAATCGTCACCTTCTCCCGTTATCACTTTCTTACTCTCTGTAATAGCCAGGAACATTTCATCTTTACGATTCTTCTTTACGTCAAGGTAATAGATGCGTTTACCTGCTTTAATGGACTTGGAGAATACAATCTCCTTATCATTCATGTCTGCGCTCATTTTCTTTTTTAAATCTTCCATATCTTTCGGTCCGTTTATAATCGGCCTCAAAATTGGATATTTTTTTTAAACTGTCAAAAGAAAAAGCGCAGAGAATCAAATACTGCATTAAAAAATGTGATTTATTAGTGGAAACTCATTAAAAATATCTACTTTTGCAGTTCGATAACAACAGTATTAATTTGAATTATGATCAACAGAGTTCTTATTCGTCTTAAGATTATACAGATAGTATATGCCTATTATCAAAATGGCAGCAAAAATCTAGACTCAGCGGAGAAAGAGTTATTCTTTAGTCTTTCAAAGGCGTATGACCTTTATAATTATTTGCTAATGCTGATGATAGCATTGACAGAGTATGCACAAAAACGTATTGATGCGGCAAAAGCTAAATTGGCACCTACGAAAGAAGAGTTGTACCCCAACAAGAAATTCGTGGATAACAAATTTATTGCTCAATTGGAAGTCAATAAGCAATTGGTAGAGTTTATAGCCAATCAAAAAAGAACCTGGGCAAACGACCAGGACTTCATCAAGGAACTTTATGAGAAAATTGTAGAAACCGATATCTATAAAGATTATATGGCTTCTGACGACCACTCATACGAGGCCGATCGTGAATTATGGAGAAAACTCTATAAAACATACATCTTTAATAATGATTCTCTCGATCAGGTATTGGAAGATCAGAGTCTGTATTGGAATGATGACAAAGAAATTGTAGATACATTCGTCCTGAAAACGATCAAACGTTTTGATGAAAAGAAGGGTGCCAACCAGGAACTGCTTCCGGAATTTAAGGATGACGAAGATCAAGAGTTTGCACGTCGTCTGTTCCGTCGTACTATTTTGAATTCCGACTATTACCGTCATTTGGTTAGTGAGAATACAAAAAACTGGGATCTGGACCGTATTGCATTTATGGACGTTATCATTATGCAGACTGCATTAGCAGAAATTCTTAGTTTCCCGAACATTCCGGTCAGTGTTTCGTTAAATGAATATGTAGAGATAGCGAAGTTGTATAGCACAGCTAAAAGCGGTAGCTTTATCAACGGTACGCTGGATGGAATAGTTAATCAATTAAAAAAAGAAGGTAAGTTGACTAAAAACTGATACCTTTGTCCATATAGTAGAAACTAAAACAGATTATTTATGAACGTATTGACTGTATTATTGCAAGCTCCTGCCGGTGCTGCCGGAGGTGGAAGTATGATGTGGATCATGCTGATAGCTATGTTTGTTATCATGTATTTCTTTATGATCCGTCCTCAGAATAAGAAGCAAAAAGAAATAGCAAATTTCCGTAAATCTCTTCAGGTAAATCAGAATGTGATTACTGCAGGTGGTATCCACGGAACAATCAAGGAAATTACTGACGATTACATAGTACTTGAGATTGCTTCTAATGTAAAGATTAAAATAGACAAGAATTCTATTTTCGCTGATGCTTCAGCTGCTAGCAATCAATCTAAATAATAGTTGATAAATAAGTGCCTATGTTTGATCGTAGGAAAATAGAATATACATATTTAAAACTATCAAAGAAAATTAAGGATTTTCTGCTCAGTGATAAGAGCAGAGAGTTCTTAATTTTTTTATTTTTCTTCTTGATAGCCGGTGGATTTTGGCTGCTTCAGACTCTGAATAGTGACTATGAAGCCGAGTTCTCCATTCCGGTACGAATAAAAGATGTTCCCAATAATGTAGTGCTGACTTCGGAACCGCCTTCCGAACTTCGCGTCAGAGTGAAAGATAAAGGTACGGTGCTGCTCAATTATATGCTGGGGAAAAGTTTTTTCCCGGTAAATCTAGGTTTTCTTGATTATAAAGGAAAAGATAATCATGTGAAGATTTACGCATCTGATTTTGAGAAAAAGATATTGAGTCAATTGAATGTGTCTTCCAAAATTCTTTCAATCAAGCCGGATACATTAGAGTATATCTATTCTGAAGGAAAGTCTAAGTTAGTACCTGTCCGCTTTCAGGGGAAAGTGACAGCCGGACTTCAATATTATGTATCAGATACGATTTGTAATCCGGATTCTGTATTAGTTTATGCTCCGGAAGGAATTCTGGATACTATCACCACCGCATATACTCAAAAGATAAACCTGGAGAATATTTCAGATACAACCCGGCGACGAATTCCGCTGAATTCTGAAAGAGGAGTGAAGTTTGTTCCGGCTTCGGTAGAAATGATATTTCCGGTAGATATTTATACGGAGAAAACAGTAGAGGTGCCATTACACGGAGTTAATTTCCCAGCCGATAAGGCATTACGTACCTTCCCTTCCAAAGTTCAGATAACTTTCCAGGTGGGGTTAAAGCGGTTCCGCAGCATAAAAGCAAGCGATTTTATCATCAATATTTCTTACGAAGAGTTGTTGAAGCTGGGTTCTGATAAATATACGGTTAAATTGAAGTCGTTCCCAAGTGGAATCAATCAAATCCGTATTGTTCCTGAGCAAGTAGACTTCTTGATAGAACAAATTACTTCTAATGTCGATTAAGATTGGTATAACCGGTGGTATCGGTAGCGGGAAAAGTGTGGTTTCCAGATTATTTGGAATAATGGGAATTCCTGTTTATATTTCAGATATAGAAGCAAAGCGTATCACGCAGACAGATCCGGTGATTTGTCAGGAACTTTGTGCGCTGGTCGGTCAGGATGTGTTTCAAAATGGTGTGTTGAATCGTTCTTTGTTGGCATCCTATATGTTTGGTCATCCGGATCGTGTGCAGAAAGTGAATGAAATTATTCATCCACAGGTGAAAGAAGATTTTCGTCGGTGGGCTGCCCGGTTTGGTGGTGAACAATTGGTAGGTATGGAGTCTGCCATACTTGTGGAAGCCGGTTTCAGGAGTGAAGTTGATTTTCTGGTTATGGTGTATGCGCCGCTGGAAGTGAGAGTGGAGCGCACCATAAAACGGGATTGTTCATCGAGAGAACAGGTGATGAAGCGTATTGAGGCACAAATGAGTGATGAAGTTAAGAGAAGTCATGCTGATTTTGTGATAGTCAATGATGATGAAACACCGTTAATTCCGCAGGTTTTGGAGCTTATTTCTTTGCTATCTAAAAATAATCATTACCTTTGCTCCGCAAAAAATAATTAATAAATAAAAGGATATATACTATGTTGAAGACTATCTTGTCTATCTCAGGTAAACCGGGATTATACAAACTTATTTCGCAAGGAAAAAATATGTTGATTGTTGAATCAGTCAATGCTGAGAAGAAACGTTTCCCCGCTTATGGTAATGAGAAAATTATTTCTTTGGCCGATATAGCAATGTATACGGACGATGCAGAAGTTCCTTTGTATGATGTGCTGGAAGCTATAAAAGAGAAAGAGAAATCAGCGCAGGCTTCTATCGACCCGAAAAAGGCTACTCCTGAACAATTGCGTGAATACTTGGCTGAAGTATTACCAAACTTTGATCGTGAACGCGTATATGTAGCAGATATCAAGAAATTGGTAGCTTGGTATAACATCTTGATTTCTAATGGAATCACAGAGTTCAAACCGGAAGGCGAAGTTAAGGAAGAAGCAGTTGCAGAATAATCTGTACCGTTTATTTAATTAAAAATAGAGAACATGATAATCATTTAAAATGGTTATCATGTTTTTTCGTATAAACACTTGTATGTTCAGGAAAAAATTAGTATTATTTGGGTAATCTTTTACTAAAATAAATATCTTCTACTTATATTGTAAATAATGATGCTTTTTTATGTATCTTTGTCGCTGTTCACTATTCTTGGGAATAGCAGTAGTGAACGGCGAATAACAATAGAGAACAAAAGCGTTATAAAGATATTATTCAAGACTTGAGATCTGGACAATATTGAACTACTTAGGAATAATGTTTAAACGCTCGTGTTCTGCCATGTATGTAAATATGTGGTTGAACATTAGTTGTTTTGCATGATTTAGCTAGTAGATGTCTAAAGCGTCAAGGGGGGATAATTGTAGTAAGTTCCCACGCTTTTTATTTTTAATAGCCTTCTAGGGGAGCAGATGGTTTTTGATGTAGGGTATGGAGACAATAACAAATAAAGAAGTAAACGTCCGTTTGGACAATGAAAAAGGGACATTATGCCTAACAGGTTTGTTGGCAGGTACAATGGTATTCCTTTATGATTCACAGGGAGAATTAAAAGGCAAACATAAATTTGCTTTGCCTTTATTGACTATGGAAATCCCTCAACAGGGTACCTATGTTTTGGTAATGAGCCATCCGAATTGCCAACCGGAAGTCCGGAGATTTACATATTCAGGGATATAAATAATACCGGTATGCTTCTTATCAAGCATACCGGTATTCTATTTAAATGGAAACTCTTAATTTCTGAATACCAATCCGTCTCCACCAGCGTCAACGGTAATTGCTTTACTGCGGTCGACTTCCTGGGAAAGTAACTTTTTGGATAGATCGTTCAATAGATAACGTTGAATAGCCCTCTTTACCGGACGAGCTCCAAATTCAGGATCATATCCCACTTGAGATAAGAAGTCCAATGCTCCTTCCGTCAGTTTCAGTTCCACTCCGTTTTCGGCAAGCATTTTCTGAACTCCCTTGATTTGTAAGAGTACGATCTGCTTGATTTCCTTTTCATTCAATGGTAAGAACATGATCGTTTCATCAATACGGTTCAGGAATTCCGGGCGAATCGTCTTTTTCAACATATTCATGACTTCCTTCTTCGTTTCTTCAATCACTTCTTCTTTATTGGAACCGTGCAACTTCTCCATCTGACTTTGTATATAAGAACTACCCATATTCGAAGTCATGATGATGATTGTATTTTTGAAGTTGACCACCCTTCCTTTATTGTCAGTCAGTCGTCCGTCATCCAATACCTGTAACAGGATATTGAAAACATCCGGATGAGCTTTTTCTATCTCGTCAAACAGGACAACAGAGTAAGGTTTCCGACGTATAGCTTCTGTCAGCTGACCGCCTTCATCATATCCTACGTATCCCGGAGGCGCTCCGACTAAACGGGAAACACTGTGCTTTTCCTGATACTCGCTCATGTCGATACGAGTCATCATCGTTTCGTCATCGAACAGGAATTCTGCCAATGCCTTCGCCAGTTCGGTCTTACCTACACCGGTGGTTCCGAGGAAAATGAACGAGCCAATCGGACGTTTCGGATCCTGTAATCCGGCACGACTACGGCGCACGGCATCTGCCACGGCTTCAATCGCTTCATCCTGACCGATTACACGTTGATGAAGTTCCTCTTCCAAGTGCAATAGTTTATCCTTTTCACTTTGCAGCATCTTGCTGACAGGAATACCTGTCCAACGGGAAACAACATCGGCAATGTCCTCAGCATCTACCTCTTCCTTAATCATGGCTTTATCGCCTTGCATATCACGTAGCTGCTTTTGAGTATCTTCTATCTCTTTGTCCAAAGCCTGAAGTTTACCGTAACGGATTTCGGCTACTTTACCATAGTCACCTTCACGTTCAGCTTTTTCTGCTTCAAATTTAAGATTCTCTATCTCAACCTTATTCTGCTGGATTTTATCCATCAGTGTTTTTTCACTCTGCCATTTGGCTTTAAAGGACTTTTCCTGTTCTTTAAGTTCGGCAAGCTCCTTACCGATGATTTCCAGTTTCGGTTTATCGTTTTCACGTTTAATAGCTTCCCGTTCGATTTCCAGCTGCTTGATTTTGCGGGAGATTTCATCCAGTTCTTCAGGAACAGAATCTACCTCCATACGCAGTTTGGCTGCAGCTTCATCCATCAGGTCAATGGCTTTATCCGGCAGGAAACGATCGGTAATATAACGGCTACTCAATTCGACGGCTGCAATGATGGCATCATCTTTGATACGCACATGGTGATGGTTCTCGTAACGCTCTTTCAGTCCACGAAGGATAGAAATAGTACTCAAGTTGTCCGGTTCATCCACTTGTACGATTTGGAAACGACGCTCCAAAGCTTTGTCCTTTTCGAAGTACTTTTGATATTCGTCGAGGGTTGTTGCTCCGATAGAACGTAGTTCTCCACGAGCTAAGGCAGGTTTTAGAATGTTTGCAGCATCCATGGCGCCTTCACCCTTTCCGGCTCCTACCAGTGTATGAATCTCATCAATGAACAGAATTATATCACCTTCTGATTTCTTCACTTCATTGACAACTGATTTCAGTCGTTCTTCAAACTCACCTTTATACTTTGCACCGGCAACCAGTGCTCCCATATCCAATGAATAGACCTGTTTGTTTTTCAGGTTTTCAGGTACATCTCCTCGAAGGATACGATGTGCCAAGCCTTCTACGATTGCTGTCTTACCAGTTCCCGGTTCACCGATTAGAATCGGATTATTCTTTGTACGGCGGCTCAATATCTGGAGTACCCGGCGGATTTCTTCATCACGTCCAATTACAGGATCCAGTTTTCCGCTACGGGCAGCTTCGTTCAGGTTGATAGCGTACTTTTCCAATGATTGATAAGTATCTTCACTAGATTGTGACGTTACTTTTTCTCCTTTCCTCAACTCGCTGATGGCATTGCGTAATTCTTTTTCCGTCATACCGGCATCTTTCAAGATAGTGGAGACGGTACTTTTCACAGTCAGCAATGCTAGTATGATATGCTCTAATGAAACAAACTCATCGCCCATTTCTTTAGAATACTGTGTTGCTTTCTGCAATACTTCGTTAGATTCACGACTCAGATACGGTTCTCCGCCGGATACTTTTGGCAGGGAGTCGATCTGTTTGTCGACAACAAGAGCTACCTGCTGTCCGTTCATGCCAAGTTTCTGGAAGATGAAGTTAGTGACATTTTCACCCACCTTCATTACTCCCTGCATGATGTGGACAGGTTCAATGGCTTGTTGTCCCCGGCTTTGTACCAGGTTCACGGCCTCCTGTACCGCTTCTTGAGATTTGATGGTAAAATTGTTAAAGTTCATATCTTTGTTCTCCTTTCTTATTTCACGTTTTTAATAACACCTAAGAGGGCGCAAAAGATTTGCCAAGTATAAAAATATGACAAAATAGCATGAGTATTAAGGAGTTAAAGGACAAAATGACCTTTTTATCTGGGAGTAACTGACGAATTTGCTATAAAATATCATTTGTTACCTGATACGCTTGTTTGTGTAATCTTAGCCTGTGATGAAAGAAAATAAATATTGAAAAGTGGATAAATAAAAGTATTGTAGTATCTTTATCCGCTGTAATAATATAGATGGTATATGAGTGATAAGCCCCAAATAAAACTTGCTGAAACAGTGGTGTTGATTGACGCTGCTTTTTTGAATTTTGTAATAACGGATATAAAAGGATATTTTGAAGAAACTTTGCATCGTTCTTTACAAGAGATAGACCTTTCGATGTTGACCACCTATATAACCTTGGATGCAGGGATTACAGAAGGGAAGAACGAGGTGCAATTTCTTTTTGTGTATGATAAAGAATCCAGTCGATTGCAATATTGCCAACCTTCCGGTTTGCAGGAAGAATTGAATGGAGTTGCGTTTCAGAGCCCTTATGGTGAATATTCTTTTGCCAGCGTTCCATCGGAAGGAATGGTGTCAAGAGAAGATTTGTTTTTGGATTTACTCTCTATCGTTTCCGATTCGGCAGACGTGAAAAGGATGATCGTTATTTCTTTCAATGAGGAGTATGGAAAGAAAGTGACTGATGCTTTGCATGAAGTGAAAGGCAAAGAGGTCATTCAATTCCGTATGAATGAGCCCGAACTTCCGGTGGATTATAAATGGGATATGCTGGCTTTCCCTGTCATGCAGGCGTTGGGGATAAAAGCGGAAGAATTGCAATAACTATTGTGCTTTTATTCTTTCTGTAATTCATTATTCGTCATTGATTTCTTAACTGTTAATCATAATTGCCGTGTCCGATTTTCGTTTAAAAGTATTTCAGAGCGTAGCGAAGAATCTAAGCTTTACGAAGGCTTCGCAAGAATTGTTTGTCAGTCAACCTGCTATCACCAAACATATTCAGGAGCTGGAGACTTACTATCAAGCTCGTTTGTTCGACCGTCAAGGGAGCAAAATCTCACTGACTAAGGCCGGAGAATTGCTGTTGAAACATAGCGAGAAAATCTTGGACGATTATAAACAATTAGAATATGAGATGCATTTGTTGCATAATGAATATATCGGCGAACTGAAATTGGGGGCCAGTACTACGATTGCGCAATATGTACTTCCTCCTCTGTTAGCGAACTTTATAGCCAAGTTTCCGCAAATCAATCTTTCTTTGATTAATGGAAATTCCCGGGGAGTGGAAGCTGCCTTGCAAGAGCATCGGATTGATTTGGGACTGGTCGAAGGGATCTTCCGCTTACCTAATCTGAAATATACTCCATTTTTGCAAGACGAACTGGTTGCCGTGGTGCATACACAGAGTAAATTAGCTGTCACGGATGAGATTACTCCGGAAGATTTGCTGAATATTCCTTTGGTTTTGCGGGAGAGGGGCTCCGGAACATTAGATGTGTTTGAACGTGCCTTATTGCAACATAATCTCAAACTTTCTTCTTTAAATGTATTGATGTATCTCGGTAGTACAGAGAGTATCAAGCTTTTTTTGGAACATACGGACTGTATGGGAATTGTTTCTATCCGTTCGGTGCATAAAGAGCTTGTAGCTGGCCATCTCCGTGTAGTCGAAATAAAAGGAATGCCAATGCTGCGCGAATTTAACTTTGTGCAGCTGCAAGGGCAGGAGGGAGGATTGTCACAGGTATTTATGCGTTTCGCTGGACATCATAGTAAAAGCCTGTAAGTTTGTCTTTTTCTCTCGTGCAATCGCTTCTCCAGAATAAGAAAAATGATTTTCATTTCTCATATTCTCATAATTGTTTTATAATAATCTTATAACCAGTTGATTACTGAATGAGAAATGTTTTGAGAAAGCCTATTTCTCATAGCTTCTTTAGTGAAATAGGCCTCAAAACTGTTATTTCTCATCTATTTTCGAGGTATTTCTCATACTGTTATCCCCTTCATTCGACTATTTTTTCTTTATATATACCCTGTGTGCTCCTCTTCCTGTGATTTCTATTCCAGAATCCGGTTGATGTCCCCACTGTCTTAGTTCGTTGGTTGCTGCTGTTTGCAACAATCCTGTTAGTTTGCGATATTCCCAAACGGTCAGGAAGGGATGTTCATCCAGATACTTTAGAGCTAATGCCAGTCGTTGTTCCGATGTGAATTTATTAGAGGATCGTTGCTTTTTCCAGGGTGCTCTTTCCAGTTGGCATCTTTCGCTGATATTTCTCACCATTTCTCGGTCTACCCGGAAATTTACACCTCCTATAAAGATACTTTGTGCGTTGCGATGACTCCCACCTTCTTCCGGATCTTCCCGCTCCTTGTCTCTGCCTAAAGTAAGAGAGGGAGTAAACGTTCCTATTCCGTCTATCTTTACCGAGCGTCCTTCTGCCATCAAATGCGCCATTTCAATGGCGGTCTGAAGTAGTACGCCTTCTATGTCTCCTGCACTGAATCCACTGACGTCGCCAACTCGTTGCGCCAACTCTTTTATGCTTGTATTATCTATCCGCGCAAATTTAGGATAAGTAATTCTTTTGCCTGTTTTCTGAAGATCGGGCATCTCCTCTATGATATATCTTGCCATATCATCTATTGTTTAAAGTATTAATAGATAAGTTCTTTTGTATTAGAGGCAAACTTCCTTTCTTCTAATAGTAAAGTTCCTTTTGATTAATTATAAACTATAAATGCAACTTTTGTTTTTATAATTGAAGCTTGCGTTTATAAAAACAAAGCTTTCATTTTTATAATCAAAGCTTGCATTTATAGTTTACTCTTATACAAAGATAAGTTTTCTATTTGACAAAAAGAAGTTTATCCTTAATAAAGAAGAAGTTTTCTATTAATAGTTTGGGAGGGAATGAAGATGATTAAAGAGAAAGGATATAACGGGATTTTATGCTTAATATATTATTTTCTAAAAAGTGGATGCAATGCTTCTGTTAGTTTTTAGAAAAGTGTATATTTGTAATATTATGAGTCATACTAATATCATGCAAGCTGAAGAAAATGATTTGGTAAACATTTTATCTTTGCAAAAGAAATCTTTTATGGTGGTGGCCGAACGAATGAATAAATTCGATCTTCCCCCTTTGTTGCAAAATCAGGATGAGATTTGTGATGAGTATCAGACAGGCATTATTCTAAAATACGTATCAGATGATGGACAGATTGTAGGTTCTGTCAGGGGATGTATGGATGAAAATAGAGTATGTCATATTGGTAAATTGATAGTGCATCCCGATTTTCAGAATAAAGGTATAGGTAGAGAACTTATGACTGAAATAGAACGATTATTTCCCCACTGTCATAAGTTTTCTCTTTTTACGGGTGAAGAGACACCCAATACTTTGCATCTATATAGCAAAGTCGGTTATAATATTGTATGTAGAAAAGAAATGGAGGGTATCAGCATGATTATTATGGAAAAAGAAAAACTTACTTATAGAGATTTTACGTTTGACGATTTAGAAACTGTTTGTAAATTACCTCGAAACAAGCTGGAACTGTTTTTTATGTTTCCTAAAGCTGATTTTCCTTTAACAATCGATCAATTAAAGAATACAATAAAAGATAGATTTGATTCGACTGTTGTTTTATTTAATAATGAAGTAGTAGGGTTTGCAAATTTCTATGAGGTAAGAGAATCTCAATATTGTGCTATTGGAAATGTAATAGTAAGTCCTTGTTTTCGTAATCGTGGCGTTGGCACATTTCTGATAAATGCTATGGAAGATATTGGGAAAAAGAAATATAATGTATCGGAGCTTCATTTGTCTTGTTTTGATGCTAATACGAGTGGGCTTCTGTTATATACTAAATTAGGATATAAACCCTATGAAATAGAGAAGTACATTAATAAGGAAAACGAAGTCTCGGCTTTAATAGAATTGAAAAAAGTGCTGTGATTCGAAATAAATCACTTATTTGATTCTGTTATCTCCTGAAAGTATGATAACTTAAAAAATGCGAGAAGTATCTATGACTAACTATAACTTACAACGATTTTTAGATGCCCAGCGAGGTGATTATGAACAAGCCCTTGCAGAAGTTAGAAACGGGCGGAAATATTCCCATTGGATTTGGTATATATTTCCTCAACTGAAAGGATTGGGCATGAGTTATAATTCACAGTATTATGGTCTTAGCGGCAAAGAAGAGGCTGAAGCATATCTTGCCCATCCAATTTTGGGAGAAAGACTTCGTGAAATAACGTCTGTTTTTCTTCAATTGAAAAATAAAACGGCGCAGGAAGTTTTCGGTTCGTTAGATGCGATGAAAGTATTGTCATGCATGACGCTTTTTAATGAAGTTGCTTCGGATGATTTGTTTCAGCAAGTGATCGGCCATTATTATCAGGGTAAAGTGGATGAGACAACAAAAAGAAAATTGGAATAATAACTAATACTATTTTATATGGGCTGTTTAATGAATCTATTGTGGTTGCTGCTTGGTGGTATCTTTACTGCTGTCGAATACCTCATTTCGAGTTTATTGATGATGCTGACCATTATCGGCATTCCTTTTGGGATGCAAACATTGAAGTTGGCCGGACTTGCTTTATGGCCTTTCGGTAAAGAAGTCAGAAGTGGGAACCGTTCCGGTGGTTGCCTCTATATATTGATGAATATCCTGTGGATATTTCTGGGTGGCATTTGGATCTGTCTGTCACATTTGGTTTTCGGGGCTATATTGTGCATTACCATTATCGGAATCCCTTTTGGATTACAACATTTCAAGTTGGCATCTTTGGCATTATCGCCTTTTGGGAAAGACATTGTAACAGTGTAAGAGTAGTTGGGAGAGAGTATGCTTATAATTAAAAGTTATAATGCATAATTAGAAACTATTGGTGGGGCTTGATTGTTTATCGTACCTTTGCACTCGGAAAACGATTAAAGACAAAAAGATATGATTTCAACAGCTACAAAAACTTTGCAGGCAAATAATAAGATGATTTATATTGCGCTGCTTTCCACTCTGACTTTCTTCCTGTTTTTAGACTATATTCCGGGATTGGAAGCATGGTCGGCTTGGGTAACTCCTCCCGTTGCTTTGTTCCTCGGACTTATTTTTGCATTAACTTGCGGACAAGCACATCCAAAGTTTAATAAGAAAACATCGAAATATCTGTTGCAATATTCAGTAGTAGGATTGGGATTCGGTATGAACCTTCATTCTGCTTTAGCTTCCGGTAAGGAAGGTATGGAATTTACGGTCATTTCAGTAATCGGAACATTGGTAATTGGCTGGTTCATCGGACGTAAATTGTTTAAAATAGATCGGAATACAGCTTATCTTATCAGTTCGGGAACCGCTATCTGTGGTGGTAGTGCTATCGCAGCAGTGGGACCGGTGTTGAAAGCGAAGGACAGTGAAATGTCTGTGGCATTAGGTACAATCTTTATCTTGAATGCTATTGTACTTTTCATTTTCCCTGCCATTGGTCATGCATTGAATATGGATCAACAACAGTTCGGAACATGGGCAGCTATTGCCATTCATGATACCAGTTCTGTAGTAGGCGCGGGAGCTGCTTATGGAGAAGAAGCATTGAAGGTGGCTACTACTATCAAATTGACCCGTGCTCTTTGGATTATCCCGATGGCTTTTGCTACTTCATTTATATTCAAGAGCAAAGGACAAAAGATCAGTATTCCATGGTTCATCCTCTTCTTTGTATTGGCATTGGTGGTAAATACTTATTTACTGGATGGAGTGCCACAATTAGGAGCAGCTATCAACGGTATTGCCCGTAAGACTTTGACGATAACTATGTTCTTTATCGGTGCTTCTCTTTCTATTGATGTTCTGAAAGCCGTTGGAATTAAACCTCTGATTCAAGGAATATTGCTTTGGATAATTATCAGCTTGAGTACATTAGCATATATTTATTTTGTATAAGAGATAAAAGAGAGAATGATATAAAAGAGAAAAAGGTGGGAGAATGATCGTATACGACTTTCTCCCACCTTTATTTA
Organism: Bacteroides sp. D2; assembly: GCF_025147085.1. Classification (NCBI taxonomy): domain Bacteria; kingdom Pseudomonadati; phylum Bacteroidota; class Bacteroidia; order Bacteroidales; family Bacteroidaceae; genus Bacteroides; species Bacteroides sp. D2. The sequence goes on from NZ_CP102261.1 coordinate 3,639,475, forward strand.
TTTAGCTTTCAGCCTACGGATAAGCAGATCTAAAGCTATTTATTTCTTCTTCAATTCTTCAAAAATCAGTCCTTCCAGTTCTTCTGCCAGTTCAGGATTATCCATAATGCATTGTTTTGCAGCATCACGTCCTTGTCCTAACTTAGTGTCGTTGTAGCTATACCATGAACCACTCTTCTTGATGATTCCCAGTTCAGCACCCAAGTCGATAATTTCTCCGGAGTGGGAGATACCTTCACCGAACATGATGTCAAATTCAGCTCTGCGGAAAGGAGGCGCTACTTTGTTCTTCACTACTTTCACTTTGGTCAGTTTACCAAGGATCTCTTCACCATCTTTGATAGGTTGGCTACCACGGATATCCAAACGTACGGAAGCATAGAACTTCAAAGCGTTACCACCAGTCGTTGTTTCCGGGTTACCGAACATAACACCGATCTTCTCACGCAACTGGTTAATGAAAATACAAGTTGTACGTGTCTTGCTCACTGCAGCTGTCAACTTACGGAGAGCCTGAGACATCAAACGTGCCTGAAGACCTACCTTATTGTCACCCATGTCACCTTCGATTTCCGCTTTAGGAGTCAGTGCGGCTACAGAGTCGATAACGATGATGTCGATAGCAGAAGAACGGATCAGTTGTTCTGCAATTTCCAAAGCCTGTTCTCCATTGTCCGGTTGAGAGATATAAAGATCATCAATGTTTACTCCCAGCTTAGATGCATAGAAACGGTCGAAAGCATGCTCGGCATCAATAAAAGCAGCGATACCGCCAGCTTTTTGCGCTTCAGCAATGGCATGAATAGCCAATGTTGTTTTACCGGATGATTCCGGGCCATAGATTTCGATGATTCTACCTCTAGGGTAACCTCCAACACCAAGTGCCACGTTCAAGGCAATAGAGCCTGTCGGGATCACTTCTACTTGTTCAACACTATCATCTCCCATTTTCATGATAGAACCTTTACCGAAGCTCTTTTCTATCTTTTCCATGGCAGCCTGTAAGGCTTTTAGTTTTTCGCTTGATGCCATTTTATTATCTGTTTCAAAATTAAGTTCATCTTTCTTTGCCATACCTTATTCTTATATAATTAATGGAGTTATTGATTTAAAATCTGTGAGGCATGTTCCTTGGTCTTCACTTCTTTAGGAGTGATAATCCGTTCTACGATTCCCTCTTCATTAATCAGGAAAGTAGTGCGGAAAGTACCCATATAAGCACGTCCGTACAGTTTCTTTTCTCCCCATACTCCAAACTCTTCCACTAACTTTTTGTCAGTGTCGGCAATCAGGGTAAAAGGAAGATTGTTCTTTTCGATAAATTTCTGGTGCGACTTTTCATTGTCTACGCTGACACCGATTACTTCATAGCCGGCTTTACGTAGTTCGGAATAGTTGTCGCGCAGATTACACGCTTGTGCCGTGCAACCCGATGTACTGTCCTTCGGGTAGAAGTACAACACAATCTTTTTTCCTTTATAAGCACTTAAACGGATTTCTTCGCCTTTTTCATTGATGCCTAAGATTTCCGGTGCTTTATCTCCTACGTTTATCATAACTATCTTTTTAATGAACAAGTCTACTCTTATAATTCCAGATTTTTGTCGAACTCTTCATGCCAGGGAAGACCTTGCTTGTTGAGTTGTTCCATAAACGGATCTGGATTGAACTCTTCTACGTTGTTTACACCCGGACGCTTCCACTCACCTTTGAAGAACATCATGGCTCCGATCATTGCCGGAACTCCAGTGGTGTAGCTCACTCCTTGCATACCTGTTTCCCGGTAAGCTTCCTGATGGCTGCAATTGTTGTATACATAATAAGTACGTTCCTTGCCATCTTTCAAACCGCGGATACGACAACCGATAGAGGTTTCTCCTTCGTAGTTTTCTCCTAAATCCTGCGGGTTAGGCAATACAGCTTTCAAGAATTGCAGCGGCACAATCTTCACTCCGTTGTAATCAACTTCGTCGATTCGTGCCATACCGATGTTTTGGATAACGCGTAAGTGGGTTAAATACTCTTGTCCGAAAGTCATCCAGAAACGTGCACGTTTGATTGTCGGGTAATGTTTCACCAATGACTCTAGTTCTTCGTGATAAAGAAGATAAGAATCACGCGGACCGATGTTCGGATATGTCAGGTCTTTATGAATTTCCAGCGGACCGGTAGTTACCCATTTGCCATTTTCATAATAGCGTCCGTTCTGCGTAATTTCGCGGATGTTGATTTCCGGATTGAAGTTCGTAGCAAATGCTTTATGGTGGTTACCCGCATTACAGTCTACAATGTCCAGATATTGAATCTCATCAAAATAATGTTTAGCTGCATAAGCGGTATAGATGCCACTTACTCCCGGGTCGAATCCGCAACCGAGAATAGCTGTCAGACCTGCTTCTTTGAAGCGATCGTGGTAAGCCCACTGCCAACTGTATTCAAAGTGAGCTTCATCCTTCGGCTCGTAGTTAGCGGTGTCCAGATAGTTCACTCCAGCTTTCAGACAAGCTTCCATAATAGTCAGATCCTGATAAGGGAGAGCCACATTAATCACCATTTCCGGTTTGAAATCGTTGAATAAGGCTACCAGCTCATCTACATTGTCTGCATCAACTTTAGCTGTTTTTATATTGGGGTTACCTATTGCCTCGACGATTTTATCGCATTTTTCTTTCGTACGGCTGGCAATCATGATATCTGTAAATACATCGGCATTTTGTGCCACTTTGTGCGCAACGACAGTGCCAACACCGCCCGCACCAATAATAAGAACTCTACCCATTTCGTTAATTGCGAATTAAAATATTAAGAATATTGGAATTGTTAGCTTTGCAAATATACGTGATTATTTTCAGATAATCATTCGCAGCTACCCCTTTTTATTTGTAACGCTGCAAGGTTCCATTTTCAAATTCCAGTGTTTTGCCATTGTAGAACCAAGTTTCGAAACGATTGTCTTTTTTCAGCTCGATTTCTATCGGATCACCAATGGATAAACGACATTCCACTGTACTCATGCCCGTCTCCAGATCTCCCCGGGAGATAATCTGCCAACGATTTTCTGTGATACCCGGATATTTTTTATGTATATCTTCGAATCCGAAAAAGTCTTCGATATAATTTTCATTTCTGACGATAACATCATATTTCAGATCGGTTTCCAATTCATAGATTGCTCCGTCCTTGTCTTCTAATGAGAGAACAGCCAGACTGCCGGGAGGAGATAATCTAATATCTTTGATTTGCAGAACTGTATATCGGGGCAGGTGAACGCGTGATTCGGTCTGCTTGTCTTCAAAAGATATAATTCTTTTGGCTGGCAGCACCTTTTTAGGATAAACTGTCATTCCCATATATTTATTTTTCAGGCTTTCGATAGTGCCCAGACTCTTATTGGTGAAACTGAATGCATTTGAGAAATATTTCATTCTCTTTTCTCCTTGAAAATCATTCAGGTCCATGCCGGAGTTTGTTCGTGAAAGGGCAACTTCCAGATAATAAGAATGTCCCTGTGTATCTTTGAATACGATTTTTGCCGGATATGCCTGACTGCCGACCCCAATAGCGGTAATCGTTGCTTCCGTATTGACGGGAATGGCTATATCCCGGTAGCCGGAATAATTGTTGGCATCGTCTATCCGGACGCTTTCTGCTTGTATATAGACAGTTTTTCCTACCAACAGTTCTTTTGCAGTATCCACATCTTTCAGATAAACCAATCCGTTGATGCCGGCACGGGGAGCTTTTTCGGAGATCTCCTCCAGCCGCATATTCTTTATCTCATAATAATATTTTCCTCCCTCACATTCGAAGATGAAGCGAGTGGAGTAGTTAGTCCCGTTGGGGATATTCTGAGCTTTCTCTTCAGTTCCCGTGAAAGTGAGTATTTTATGTTTCAGCAGGCTGTTGTCTACCCCTTTCTCGGTCTCGTAACTGGAAAGGGTGGGAAGGAACATGCTCCGTGGAGATGGAACGAACATAAATTTCATTCCGGGTGTCCATTTGCCCAGCGGTAGCAACGGAAAGTTACTTTTGATAAACTGTTCTTCTTGGCCTACAGGGATTTCCTGTGCAGAAGGAGTAGTGACGATGTAATCGCTTTGGGCTGTGATAGGAGACGTACCACAGCAGAATAGAATCAAAGACAGGACAATTATTCTCATATTTGTTTACTTTAAGTGAACTATGTAAATTGTTCGTTTGTTGTACATTTACTGGCAAATGTATATATTTTATGTTGCATTGGATGTTATTTCCCAATCTTTTTGATATCTTTGCCCTCGATTTTAACTTAAACGTTATAACAATATGAAGAAAGTATTTGTTTCAATTTGCATTGCTGGTGCAGCACTTGCAATGTCTTCGTGCCGTTCGGTTGAGAAGGCAATTCCCCTGTCATCTATCAATGGTGAATGGAATATCATAGAAGTCAATGGCTCGAAAATCACTCCGGGCGAAAGTAAATCCCTTCCTTTTATCGCTTTTGATACAGCAACCGGTCGTGTGTCCGGCAATAGCGGCTGTAATCGGATGATGGGTAGCTTCGATGTAAATGCGAAGCCGGGAAGTCTTGAACTTACAGGAATGGCTAGTACCCGGATGATGTGTCCGGATATGACTACTGAAAATAATGTATTGAATGCTTTTGCGCAAGTAAAAGGATATAAGAAGGCAGGTAAGGACAAAGTGTATCTTTGCAATTCGTCCAACCGTCCGGTTGTCGTTCTACAAAAGAAGGAGGCTGATGTGAAACTTTCGGTTTTGAATGGAGAATGGAAAATAAAAGAAGTGAATGGTGAAGCAATTTCTTCCGGAATGGAAAAACAACCTTTCATTGCTTTTGATGTGAAGAAAAAGACAATTCATGGCAATGCCGGATGTAATCTGATTAATGGCGGTTTTGAAACCAGTACCAGTAATGCCAAATCAATTTCTTTCCCGGGAGTAGCAAGTACAATGATGGCTTGTCCGGACATGGAAACAGAAGGTAAGGTGTTGAAAGCTATCAATGAGGTGAAGTCATTCGATGTGTTGTCTGGTGGCGGCATTGGCTTGTATGATGCAAATGGCGCATTGGTCATCGTGCTGGAAAAGTAATAAATAGATCAATCTATATAATAGGATATGCCTGTGTCGCACATGACGACACAGGCATATTTTTTTTCTTTCATCGAACCAGAGCCGTCTGCATTTGTTTAAAGAAACAGTTGCTGACTGGCTTTGAATATGACTATGTCAGCAGTGTTTATTTATTAAAACTGTCTTTTTGGCAGATATTATGTCATGCATTCGTATAATTTCTTTTTGGCACACGGTTTGCTTTTTAGTAAGCGTCCGTTCGCGACGAGGCTCCTTGATAAGAGTCGGAGAAACAACCGGACAAAAAGAAATCAATGAATAAATAATAAATAAAAAAATAACGATCATGGGAAAAATTATTGGTATTGACTTAGGAACTACAAACTCTTGTGTTGCCGTATTCGAAGGTAACGAACCTGTAGTAATTGCAAACAGTGAAGGTAAACGTACGACTCCTTCTGTTGTCGCTTTCGTAGATGGCGGTGAACGTAAGGTGGGTGATCCTGCAAAACGTCAGGCTATTACGAACCCAACACGTACAATCTTCTCTATCAAACGTTTCATGGGTGAAACTTGGGATCAGGTACAGAAGGAGGTGACTCGTGTTCCTTATAAAGTAGTGAAAGGTGACAATAACACTCCGCGTGTTGACATTGACGGACGTCTGTACACTCCGCAGGAAATCTCTGCTATGATTCTTCAGAAAATGAAGAAGACTGCTGAAGACTATCTCGGACAGGAAGTGACAGAAGCAGTTATCACCGTTCCTGCATATTTCTCCGACTCTCAACGTCAGGCTACTAAAGAAGCCGGACAGATTGCCGGTCTGGAAGTAAAACGTATTGTAAATGAACCGACAGCCGCAGCTCTTGCTTACGGTCTGGATAAGGCTCACAAAGATATGAAGATTGCTGTATTCGACCTTGGTGGCGGTACATTCGATATCTCTATCCTCGAATTTGGTGGTGGTGTGTTTGAAGTACTTTCTACAAATGGTGATACTCATCTGGGTGGTGATGACTTCGACCAGGTAATCATCAACTGGTTGGTACAGGAATTCAAGAGCGACGAAGGTGCTGACTTGACTCAGGATCCGATGGCTTTGCAACGTCTGAAAGAAGCTGCTGAAAAAGCTAAGATTGAGCTTTCTTCTTCTACAAGTACAGAAATCAACTTGCCGTATATCATGCCGGTAGGTGGTGTGCCTAAGCACTTGGTGAAGACTTTGACTCGTGCAAAATTCGAATCTTTGGCTCACGAATTGATTCAGGCTTGTCTTGAACCATGTAAGAAAGCAATGAGCGATGCAGGTTTGAGCAATGCTGATATTGATGAAGTAATCCTTGTTGGTGGTTCTTCTCGTATTCCAGCTGTTCAGAAGTTGGTAGAAGATTTCTTCGGCAAGACTCCTTCTAAAGGTGTGAACCCGGATGAAGTGGTAGCTATTGGTGCTGCTGTACAGGGTGCTGTTTTGACAGATGAAATCAAAGGTGTAGTATTATTGGATGTTACTCCGTTGTCAATGGGTATCGAAACACTGGGTGGTGTGATGACTAAGTTGATCGACGCTAACACTACCATCCCGGCTCGTAAGAGTGAAACATTCTCTACTGCTGCCGATAACCAGACGGAAGTTACTATCCACGTATTACAGGGAGAACGTCCGATGGCTGCACAGAACAAATCAATCGGTCAGTTCAACTTGACAGGTATTGCTCCGGCTCGTCGTGGTGTTCCTCAAATTGAGGTTACATTTGATATCGATGCCAACGGTATCTTGAAAGTATCTGCAAAAGATAAGGCTACCGGTAAAGAACAGGCTATCCGTATTGAAGCATCCAGCGGTTTGAGCAAGGAAGAAATCGAAAAGATGAAGGCTGAAGCTGAAGCTAATGCTGAAGCAGATAAGAAAGAACGTGAAAAGATCGACAAGCTGAACCAGGCTGACAGCGTAATCTTCTCTACTGAAAATCAGTTGAAGGAATTAGGTGATAAGTTGCCTGCTGATAAGAAAGCTCCGATTGAAGCTGCTTTGCAGAAATTGAAAGATGCTCACAAGGCACAGGATTTGGCTGCTATTGATACTGCTATGGCAGAAATCAATACTGCTTTCCAGGCTGCAAGTGCTGAAATGTATGCACAGAGCGGTGCGCAAGGTGGAGCACAGGCTGGTCCTGATATGAATGGTGCTGCTGGCCAGCAAGATAACAGCAAGCACGGAGATAACGTTCAGGATGCTGACTTCGAGGAAGTCAAATGATTCCGATAAGGAAACAGATAATAAACAATAAGCAAAAGCGTGCAGCTCAATGAGTTGCACGCTTTTTACGTTTAGGAGTCGGTGAGATTGAGATAATGTTTTGGGCATCCTTCCCAACAGCTATTTGGAATCAATGATCTAGTGAAGTGGGAAATACACTTATTGTGTTAAAAAAGGCGGCAAAATTTATGGTTCAACCGAGTAACTTCATTACATTTGCGTTATGTATGCAATTATGGCAGATTTGAATCGCATTAAAGTAGTTTTGGAGATTGATGTGCGAGAACTGATAAATAAATCGAAAGAATAAAAGAACAATATGGCAATGAAGATAAATAGCCCTTATACGGCTGCAATTACGGGTGGAGGTTTTCTACTTAATGAGACGCTTGCTCTGCTTCCTCTCTTGCAAAGTGAAGATCGAGAAGAACTTCTCAAAGATGAACGATTGAACAACCGTGTACTGATGATTAATGCTGAAACATCAAGAAAGAAGGCAATCCTAGAGATTAGTCGTCGTTATGATACGATGTCACCTGCTTTCTGGCAGGACTTTTTAGTGATGACTGCCGCAGAGCAGCCTATTGCTCTCTTTTTTGTGATGTTGAAGACGTACAAAATACTTTTTGATTTTCATGTAAACGTGACGATACGTCGTTGGAACAGCGTCGCTAAGTCTGTGAAGAGAGAAGATATCCTCATGGAGTTTAATGAAATATCTGCTCGTGATGCATTTGTTGACTCGTGGAGTGAAGCTACGAAGGACAAAGTGATTAGTGCCTATTTATCTATTTTGCGAAAGATAGGAATTCTTGATAGAACTAACCAATTGCAAGTGCTTGATTGTACCAACTATCCATACTATTTGCAGATTGGCGAATCTTGGTTTTTGGAGGCTTGTTTGTTACAGCCTTATCAAATAGAAAAGATTAAAAACAGTTTGGCATGACGATAAAAGAACTGGATGATAAACTTAATAGTCCCGGATTTCAGGATACTGAGAACGGCGACTTATTCTATAATTTCTTCATCTACCAATATCCGGCAGAGAAGGAATATGATATCCGTAAGCAGATACAGGAGTTCAAACAAAACCTTATCCGTCCTACGAATTATGTGGATGTGCTCACGCTCGACTTGTTTGAAGAGTTCTGTAACTACCTCAATGGACAAAAGTTTCTCAAGTTCGACTCCATGCTGCAATATTTGCTCGAGAAAGAACAGGAGCAGCCCGATACGAGCGATAAGATATTCAGCACATTGGAGCGTCATGCCCATAGTGAGAAGTTCGTGAAATATCTGCATGAGCGGATCGTGGCGCATATCACGATTGATGATGAATACCGTCGCCCATACGTGTTTATCTATGGCATCGGCACCATGTATCCTTATCTTCGTGCCAATGAACTTTTGGCAAAGTACGAGGATTACAATGAGACCGGACGCTATAAAATCATTCTCTTTTATCCCGGACATCGGGAACAAAGTTCATTCAAACTCTTTGATACCTTAAATGACCATCATACTTATCGTGCAACCTTTTTAATAAACGAATAAACGATGCAACTACAAGATCTGTATATCAAATCCATTAATCGTCCGGTCAATCCGGCAGTTTCTGCTACCAAGTTCGATAAAGAGACCATTGATATTGAAATCAAGGAATACGTTTTTACCGATGAAATCCTCAATGGACTTTATCGCATTCTGAATGCTATCAAGAACAATAAACCTTACGACCATGTTGGTATTTGGATTGATGGCTACTACGGTTCGGGTAAATCTCACTTCTTAAAGTACCTCGACTACTGCATTACTCCCGAAACTCGCGATGTAGCTTTAGAACGTTTACTTGATGCTGTGAAAGAAATCGATCCTTTCGATGGTAAGCACAACCTTCAGTTTGAGTTTTCACAGGTTCAAGATATTGCTTCGTGGCTCAAGACTGCCACCATCGATACCTGTATCTTCAACCTCGAAACCTCCTACAATGCGGCTACCGACAAAAAGAAGGCTTTTTTGCAGGTGTTTTGGGATGAGTTTAACGGCAAACGTGGACTGAACAAGTTTAACCTCACCTTAGCACAGCTTTTGGAAAAACCGCTGATGGAGCGTGGGCTGTTGGAACAATTTAAGGAGGTGATTGCCGAGATGGGTGGCGATTGGAACAATCCCAGCGAGGCTGCCGATTTGGTGGATCAAGCCTTGGAGATGGTTGTAGATGCCGCTTGTGAACTCAATCCGCAGTTTGACCGCAACTCCCTATACAATCATATCGACAAGCGCGACTATGCCATCAGCATCGACCGCTTCGGCATGGAGCTGGCAGACTATATCAAAGACAAAGGCGAAGATTATCGCTTGATATTGCTTGCCGATGAGGTGAGCCAGTTTATCAATAAGGAACGCGACCGTTACTTGAATCTGCAAGAGATTATCACCAAGCTCTCTGAATCCTGTCACAATCAAGTGTGGGTGGCTTGTACAGCCCAACAGGACCTCAGCGAGATTATGGATGACTGTAATATTGGTGAAGAAAAAGACAAGGAAGGAAAGATTAAAGGTCGTTTTGAAGTGAAAGTATCACTCAAAGGCACGCAGCCCGAAGTGATTACACAGAAGCGTATTTTGGAAAAGAAGCCAGAGGTGAAAACCTATTTAGCTGCCATGTACGAGCAGCAGCAAGGAGCCTTCAGTCTCCAGTTTAAGTTACCAAATGCGTATAAGAGCTACGATACGGAGACTGACTTTATCGACTTTTACCCCTTTGTTCCTTATCAGTTTAAGCTCATCATGCAGGTGTTCGACTCTTTCCTTGCTTTGGGGTATGTGGCTAAGGAGGTGAAAGGTAACGAACGAAGCATCATCAAGGTGATTCACACTACGGCTAAGGCTCCCAACAATGCTCAGGCCGAAGTAGGTAAGTTCGTTTCGTTTGATGAACTTTACAACAATATGTTCGAGGAGGGTTTGCAGGCTCGTGGACAGAAGGCTGTGGATAATGCTATCCGCATTGCCCGTACCTATACTGACCCGAAATTGGCTGTACGTGTAGCCAATGTCCTCTTTATGGTTTGCAATATTTCGCAAACTGACCAACTAGTTTTCCCGGCAACGCTCGACAATATCACCACGTTGCTGATTAACGATATGACCACGCCTCGCCTCAATCTGAAGAATGAGGTAGAAAAGGTGGTCGATTTCCTTTGCGACAACAACATCATCCGTCGTGAACAAGGCCGTCAGGGTGCGCCCGACTTCTTCTCGTTCTATAGCGAAGAGGAAATGAAGGTAGCCGAGCTGATTAAAAGTCAGACTGCTGATAACAACCTACAAGCCGGTGAACTGAAAGAAATCTTCAATCGCTACTTGAAAGGATTGAAGAACAAGGAACAATATAAAACTCGTTCGTTTGCCGTGGGAATGACCATCAATCAGCGCAACTATCTCAGTAATAACCCCGATGTAGTGCTAGAATTTATGATGGATGACGACTATGATGCACCTGAACAACTTGCTCTGCAAAACCAGACCAATCGGTTGGTGTATTATGTGGGGCCACAGTTCCGTGCCAATGCTCGTTTGCGCAACAACTTCTATTGGTATTGCAAGGTGCAGAGCTATATGACCGCCAACCCTGCTACCAGCGACGAGAATGCTGCTGTGCGCGAAGAATTTAAAAAGCGTGCCAGCGAAGTGATGACTGGCATCATTGAGAGAGAGTTCCAAAAGATTCTCGACACCTGTCCTCTAGTAAGTGGTCTCTCTGTGATTGATGATGTAGAGTTGGGTAATAAAAAAGGGAATGACCGCTACTTGGCTGCTATAGAGAAGCATCTCTCCGGTATCTATACCAAAGCAGGACTGGTAGATTTACCGCAAATTCCCCGAAACAGTGATAAACTCAAGATAGCTATCCTTCGTCCCGTGAATCCGGGTGATTACGAGGGATTAAATGACTCGCTTACCGAAGCAGAACATGAGGTGGAAATTTACCTCAACAAGCAATACGAGGAGTTGAATGTGGGTGATGTGGTAGCCAAGTTCTCTAAAGCTCCGTTCGGTTGGGATGGCATTTGTACTCTTTATGTAGTGAACGAACTTGTACGCCGGCATAGGCGTGACTATAGTTATAGCAATAATCCCAATGTGGAGGTGAGTATTGTAGCAAACCGTTTGCTGAGCGAAACCAACAAGTTTACCATTCGTCCGGCTATAACCATTTCGTCCGAGGTGATTAATGGTTTCATTGCCGCTTGGAAGAACATCTTTGGTGTGAGCGAATCTTTCTCCACTACCGATAGTACACAACTATTCCGTCTCAGTCGAGAGAAAGAGAATGTGCGAAGTGTGGAGAATGTAGTAGCACGCTACAAGCAGCACTACAAGGATAATGCCGCATACTCTTTCAGTGCGCCGCTCGACGAGATGGTGACTTTGCTCGAAGGTTGGCTTGCCGAGCGCGATCCGTTGAAGTATTTCCGTCGTGTGATTGACGAACAGCAGCAGGCGCGCACCCTCTTCGATACTTGTAAAGAAGTCGTGCAGTTTGTCCAAGACCAAATGGGTAATTATAAGGATGTGCTCCACTTTGTACGCGATAATCGGGATAATTTTAGCTTCGTACCTATTGAGCTTCACGAGGCAGTTACGCAGTTGATGGGAATAGAGAATGCAGCATGGCCTATCGGTATACGTACTTATATGAAGCTTCGCAACACTCTTGCCGGAGCTATCGATGCTAAGCGAACAGAACTTCGCAAACAAATTGCTGAGGAATATGCCAAAACGTATGCTCAGTTGGAACAAGGCTGTAAGGAAAATGAGGTATCGACTTCTATTCTTTCAGATCAAGAGGTTATAGTAAAACTCAAAACACAACCGGATAGCATTCCTGTGTTGCAGACCAACCTTGATACCAATACATTCTTTGCTGAGCAAACGGCGAAGATATTGGCTGCAAAACCGAAGCCTAAACCTACGGTTGGTGATGACAAAAACAAGAAGGAGGAAATTCCTGCTAAGAAGTATCCTACACAGGTAGCTTTGAGTACTCGTACTACTTTACCTATTGGCTCAGAGGCTGATGTGGATAAGTATTTGGCACAACTCAAGAAGCAGCTAATGGCACATATTGACAAAGGCGAGACGGTAATGATTATCAAATAATGAAATGAAGGAATAAGATAGATGGATACCAATAGATTAAAGAAATTTGCTATTGAAGCACGCAATATATTAAAAGCGGGTATTGCCGCCAAACTCACCAGCTTGGGCTTCGACAACAAAGGCGAAGTGGCTGAGAATTTACGTCCGCAACTCTTGCAGGGCGGTACGCTTTGGAACGGACGGACTCTTTCCGAAGGATTCTTTCACCAATGGATGCGCCTCTACGAGGAGGTGCAGGCTAAAGGTGTGAATGAGGTGTACGAGCAAGCAGCTTACACATGGTTTAATCGTCTGGTAGCCATTCGTATCTTACAGAAGAACGGACTTTGCGAACCGGTAAGTACATATGCCGACTCTGCACATACCCCGCAGATTGTAAACCAAGCCCGGCAAGGGCTCTTCCCACCAATGGAGGAGGCGAGCAAACGTCACCTCTTGGAACTCCTTGATGACGATACGAAAGTTACTGAACAGTTTGCTGTGCTTTTGGTGGCATGGTGCCATGCCAATCCTATCCTGCAACGCTGCTTTGGCACTATGGAGGACTATACTGAACTGTTGCTTCCCGCCAATATTTTGGCGGAGAATGGTTTTATCGATCTCTTAAACCACACCGAGTTTATTACCGACGAAGAGTTTCGCTCGCCGGAACTGATTGGCTGGCTCTACCAATTCTACATCAGTGAGCGCAAAGATGAGGTATTTGCCAAGAAAGGCAAGTTTGAGGCTGATGAGATTCCTGCCGCCACACAGATCTTTACACCTAACTGGATTGTGAAGTACATGGTACAGAATACGGTGGGGCGCATCTATCTCGATAACAATCCCTATACTATTTTGACTTATAAGGAGAAATGGCAATACCTCGTGGAGCCTGCAGAGCCGACTCCTGCTGAAGCTATTCTTCATTACAATGAACTGACCGATCTGAAAGTAGCTGATCTTGCTTGTGGTTCGGGACACATCCTTAATGAGTGCTTCGATTTACTCTACGATCTTTATATCACTGAGGGTTATACTCGTGTCGAAGCCATAACACATATCTTCCAAGATAACCTTACGGGTATCGATCTCGATCCTCGTGCACAGCAACTTTCGCTTTTTGCGTTGACGCTGAAGGCTTGCCAACGTGATCATAGCTTTGCAGATGCACATTGCTTGCCACGGGTGCTGACGATGCCGAAGGTACAATTGTCATTGCCTACTGATACTCGATTAGCGGTTGAGATTGATGCAGTCAATACTTTGTTGAAGGATGCTGATTCTTTAGGTAGCATTATGAAGTTTGACCTTACATCTGTTGCTCGTGAATGGGTAGCTTCTTTAGTTGCTGAGAATGAGGCGGCTGCTTTGGTTATAGCGTTGACAGAGCAGTATGATGCGTTGGTGATGAATCCGCCGTATATGGGTAGTAGTAAGATGAATAAGAACTTGTATAACTATATTCAAAGTAAATATCCTGATGGCAAGACTGACCTATGTAATACTTTTATGTTTGTTGGAATGAATTCTCTTTCTCCAAATGGTAAGATGGGAATGATTAATATGCAATCTTGGATGTTCCAATCATCTTTTCTTAATTTAAGAAAATATTTTTTGAATAGTTATAATTTTGATAGTCTTTTACATTTAGAAAAACATTTCTTCGAAGAGCTAAGTGGAGATGTTGTGAAAGTTGTATCTTTTATTTGTTCAAAGCATCCACCTTTATATAATGGTGTATATTTCCGATTAACTGATGGCAAGTGCGAAGATAAGCGTTTAAATTTTCTGTCAAAATCTAATGTGTTTACTAATGTTTCACAATTTGGGTTTGAATCAATACCGGGTATTCCTATGGGGTATTGGGCTACTTCAAAGATGTTGAAATGTTGGGATAAATATACCCAAATATCAACTAAGATGGTTACGCGAGAAGGCATGGCACCGGCTAGTAGTGATAGATTTATTCGACTATGGCATGAGGTATCTAAGAGAAAAACAGACTTTGTATTATCAGATAATAAATCAACCTCACAAAAAAAATGGTTCCCTTATAATAAAGGTGGAGAGAAAAGAAAATGGTATGGAAATTTTGAATATTTAGTTGAATATGAAAATGATGGATACAATATCAAGCATAACTATGACATAAAAACAGGGAGACTTAGATCTCATAATTACAACGGGGATTTAGCATTTAAAGAAGGCATCACTTGGTCAGTTCTTTGCGATGCAGCTTTTGCTGTAAGATATACGCCATGTGGTTTCCTCTGGGATTCTGCGGGAGCAATGGGCTTTACTGAGGAAAATCTTGTATATTATTTAGGTTTGCTAAATAGTAATGTTATTGATAAATTTTTAAGGGTGTTAGCTCCTGGTTTAAAATTTAATGTTGGTGATATAAATCGTCTTCCACTCATAGAAAAAACTTCTGCTGTAATAGAATATGCCGTACAACATTCTGTATATATCAGCAAGCTCGACTGGGACTCTCACGAAACCTCTTGGGATTTTCAGCAGAATGGTCTTATCTCCCTTATAGATTTTGCCGAGCAAGACCTTACAACAGAGTCACTTATTGCCTTGTGTAGTACTACTGCACACAGTGATGCAGTAACACAGCAAGCAGATAAAAATCTTCGTGCAGTTCGTTTGCAAGACTTGATGGAACGTTATCATCAGAAATGGAGTACCCTCTTTATGCAGCTACATGCCAATGAAGAAGAACTCAACCGTCAGTTCATCGACATCTACGGTCTGCAAGATGAGCTTACTCCCGATGTGCCTTTGAACGAAATTACCATCTTGCAACAAGACGAGGTGAGCATTGAGGGCAATGCCTTGAAGTGGCACGATGAAGTAATATTGAAGCAACTCTTCAGTTACGCCGCCGGTGTATGGATGGGCCGTTACCGTCTTGATAAATCTAGTCTGCATATCGCTCACCCCAACCCCACAGCTGAGGAATTAGCTCCTTATACCTATAACGGTCACACCATCGAGATAGATGATGATGGCATTTTCCCCTTGATGGCTGCCGATAGTGGCTTCACAGATAATGCCTGCCTACGTACTGCTCAATTCGTGAGCGATGTGTTTGGTGCGGAGTATCAGGTGGAGAACCTTAACTACATTGAGCATACCCTCGGCAAGACCATAGAGCAGTATTGGCAAAAGGATTTTTGGAAAGACCATAAGAAGATGTATCAGAATCGTCCCATCTATTGGCTGTTTGCGAGCAAAAAAGGCAGCTTCCAGTGTATTGCCTACCTGCATCGCATGACACCTTATACCCCCGAACGCATCCGCAGTAAATATCTTCTGCCTTTCATTGAAACGCTAGGTCGCAAGATTGCCGATCTCACAACTCGCGCTGCCGACCTCAGCACAGCTGAGCGCAAGAAGCTTGATACGCTGAATAAACAACTTGAAGAGTGCCGTGAATATCATGACCGCCTCGCTGTAGTAGCTGAGCAAGCTATCCCGCTTGATCTTGACGATGGCGTGGTGGTGAACTATGCGAAACTTGGGGATGTAGTAAGTAAATTAAAATAAGTATTTTATGAATCCTATATATACTGACATACACATTCATACTTCGGAAAATCCTGATAATTTAAATATGGATTATGACTGGCGACTTTTACTCGAAAAGGTAAAAGTTAGGGCCTGTGGAAACGATCTTTTGTTGTCATTGACAGATCATAACACAATAAACAAGAGTGTGTATATTGATATAATGGCGCATATTAGTGATTACCCGATGTTGCATCTGTTGCTTGGAGTTGAACTACATATAAAGTATCGGAATAATTGTCCTGCATATCATTGTCATGCATTTTTTAAAAACAAAATTGATGTTGAAAATATAGATCGCATTAATGTCATTCTTGATAAACTGTATCCTCATAAGCTAGTGGAAAAAAAGGATGAAAGCATACCTACTTTGGAAAGCATAATTCATGAGCTTGACGAATATGATTATATTATGCTTCCCCATGGTGGTCAATCACATGCTACGTTTAACAAAGCTATTCCACGCGATACAAAGTTTGATACAACGATGGAACGGAGTATATACTACAATCAATTTGATGGTTTCACTGCTAGAAGTAAGGATAAGTTGGAAGATACCACAGAATATTTCCAAAAACTTGGTATCAAGGATTTTGTAAATTTGATAACCTGCTCAGATAATTATATACCTGAAAACTATCCCTCGGCTAAAGCTACTGATGCAGCCCCATTCATACCCACGTGGATGTTAGCAGAGCCTTCATTTGATGGACTTCGTATGGCGTTGTCAGAAAGTACTCGTCTTATATATAGTGATAACAAACCTGAAAGTTGGGCAGAATATATTCGAAGTGCAAAACTAAAAAGTGACTTTGCGGATATTGATGTTATTTTCACGCCGGGATTAAACGTTATTATTGGTGGCTCATCTAGTGGAAAGACTCTTCTCGTTGATTCCCTTGTAAAGAAAATAAAAGGAGGTGAGAATCCTTCCATCTTCAATACTTCCAATTATAAAAAATTTGAAGTTGAACACATTACAATCGACAATCCAACAGGAAGACATCCTCATTATATTGAACAGAACTATATAATGCAGATTGTCAATAGTCCAAATTCCAGCGAACTTACATCAATTGATATATTAAAATCACTCTTTCCAAAGGACGAAGATTTTGCCCAAAAAGTAGAAGAAGGTATTGCAACACTTCGCAAAGATGTTACAACTCTGATGAAGTGTGTAGAACGAATAGAAGAGATAGAGGGAGAACTGAACAATCTTTCTCAAATTGGCAAATTGCTGGTAAAAGGAGAGATTCGAAAAAATGTGATTGTTACCTTTCGATCGCAAGACAAGGAACGTGAAAATATAAAATATTCACGCAACAAGTATGAAGAGGATGTTAGTAGTCTTTCCGTTATTAAGAAATTTTTAAAAGAGAATCCCTTGGTAATAGATTGTGATAATGAGGTTGAAATCATTCTTGACCGCCTTTCACAAGCTTTTCTGTATGCCCAAGTTGACGAGGGTGTATCTAATGTCATAGATAGGCATTATCGAAATTATAATGAAAAACTCAAGGACAGAAATTCAGAAAGCCAGTCTAAGGCTCAAGAGTTTCAGCAAGTCCTTGCATTAATAAAAGAATATGCAGTAAAAGCCAAATTATTTGAGCAGACGCTTCAAAAGATTGCATCATACAATGTAAAAGAAATGTCCAAACAAGTGGTGGCAATGGGACATACCCTAGATGTATCTAATCGCTTTAATCTGACGAAAGATAAAGTTAGAAATGCATTTAATGAATTTTTAAAATCAGAGTTCAGATTTGCTAGCTATATTGACATTACTCCTGACCAACTTTATAAGTCACATTTCTCTCAACGACCCAAGGTTGAAGGATATGAGCAGTTTATTGAGAAAGTTGTAGGAATTTTCATGATAGAGAACAAACTGACATATCAAATTACCACAAAGGATGGACAGGATTTTCATAATTTAAGTGCAGGTTGGAAAACGTCTGTTCTTTTGGATTTAATATTGGGGTATGAGAAAGATACTGCACCTATTGTAATCGATCAACCTGAAGACAATTTGGCAACATCATATATTAATGATGGTTTGGTTCAAGCTATCAAAAGCGTAAAAAGCTCAAAACAAGTAATACTTGTATCGCATAATGCAACTATTCCTATGATGGGTGACGCACAAAATATCATTTATTGTAGGAATGAAAATGATAGAATCATTATCAGGTCAGCTGCTCTTGAGGGGCAAATAAATGGCGAACCCGTTTTGGATTTGGTTGCAAAAATCACAGACGGAGGTAAAGCTTCGATAAAGAAACGAGTGAAAAAATATAATCTTAAAAAATTTAGGCAATGAAATTAATATTTGAAAAGAACGAGAAAGGAGACATAGAGGTACAGATACAAAAAGGTACAAACCTCATATCTTTTAACTATGTTGAGATGCTAAAACAACTTCTCGACGATAATACAATTGCTGAAGATTGTGAGTTTGAGAATCTTGATGAAGAAGAAATTTCTGTACTTAAGAATATGCTTAATGATATAACAAAAGTTATTTCTGATGGACAAGGGACACAATCAGAATAACGTAATTTCTTTCTTTTAATAATTGTAATTACATATGACCGCAGAAGATATACAGAAACTCAGAGACCTCGGCGAAGTGAGCAAGGTACAGTTTAAAGAACGTATCTTGGATAAATATGATATAGGCTGCGAGCTAGTTGCCATGAGTAATGCTCGCGGAGGGCAACTTGTCATTGGTATTAACGACAAGACAGGAGCTTTTAATCCGTTGTCGTATGCCGAAGTGCAGGAAACCACCAATCTACTGAGCAATATGGCTTCGGAGAATGTGGTGCCCAATATCCTACTTGAGATAGATACGGTCAGCGTTGAAGGCGGCAGTGTAGTGATAGCTACTATTAAGGAAGGAATTAACAAGCCCTACCATGATAATAAAGGTATCGTGTGGATGAAAAATGGAGCGGATAAGCGTAAGGTTTTCGATAATGCGGAGTTGGCGGAGATGATGACCGAGTGCGGTAGCTTTACTCCCGATGAAGCCGCCGTTAAAGATGCCATGTTGGATGATTTAGATGAAGACACTATCAAGCAGTTCCTGCAAAACCGTTTTGCTATGGTATTGGAGAAAAAAGGAATGATTGGCGATGCTTTGCAGGAAGCGTCACTTGATGAGATAGCCAATACGATTGCCAAAGGACATGATCTTAATAAACTGATGCGCAACCTGCGTTTTATCCGTCCGGATGGGAGCCTTACAGTGGCTGCCATATTGCTCTTTGGTAAGTACACCCAGCGTTGGTTGCCTGTGATGACAGCGAAATGCATCAGCTATGTAGGTAATTCAATTGGAGGCAAGGTCTTTCGAGACAAGGTGAACGATGCAGTAATGGAAGGAAATCTTCTGCACCAATTTGAGACCATTATGTCTTTCTTCACTCGCAACCTCAAGAATGTACAAGTGAAAAAAGAGTTCAATTCATTGGGCGAGCTTGAGATTCCATACGTGAGTCTGATGGAGTTTGTAGTAAATGCACTGGTCCATCGTTCGCTGAATTGGAAAGCCCCCATACGTATCTTTATCTTTGATAACAGAGTTGAAATTCACAGTCCGGGCACGTTGCCTAACGGCTTGCAAGTAGAAGACATAACCAATGGCACCTCTATGCCCCGTAACAACTTCCTTTTTAGCAATGCTATCTATCTTCTTCCCTATACAGGTGCAGGTAGTGGTATTCAACGTGCCTTGGAGGAAGGGGTGCAAGTAGAGTTCACGAATGATGAGCGGATACACGAGTTTTTGATTACCATAAAGAGGAACAAAGACTTGGATAGTAATCTAGCTGACTCTGACACTACCCCTAACACTTTTCCAGAGCACTTAGACACTACCCCTAACACTTCCGATGAATGCCCTAACACTTTTTCGGAGCACTTAGACACTACCCCTAACACTTCTGATGAATGCCCTAACACTCATCAGATGAAACTTTCCAATAAACAAAAGGATATAGTAAACTTTTGTAGTGTACCGAGAAGTAGTCGGGAGATACTTGAGAGGGTAGGAGTGAAATATCATAATAGTAATATCAAAAGATATGTTACCGAATTAGTAGAAGCAGGGTATTTGGAGCGAACCATTCCCGATAACCCTTTTGATATGAATCAAAAGTATAAAAAGAAGCAATCATTATGACTCAAGAAAGAATATACAGTTATTTTCAGCGTAACCCGCAGTTGCATGTGCTTTTCATCTTCGACAAGGCGAATATCATTATGAATGATTTGGCAGACTGTTCGTGGGAAACTGAATATATCTATAAAGTATTTGATGGAGCTTGGTTCAACACTAAATATAACATTGAATACGCATGGAAAGAGAAACGTGTGGTATTACTCTTCCCATTAGGCACCTATCCCATGAGTGAGGAACAACAGCTCAGATTCCCTCTTATGGACATGCTGAAAGCTAACATGGAATATAAAGAGGAAGATTATGCCGCGTTCATGCAACAATATAAACTTCCAGAGAAATATCGCGCCTTTATCAGCCGCCATATCGGTGAATTGATGTCGAATAAGATAAATGCAATGCTGAAAGATCGGTTTATGCCGGAAGCATTCAGTGAGGATGTAGTAGTCCGCGGTTTTATTTCTTCTTATCTGGGTGAAAAGAGGCTCTTGGAATGGGAAAACATCATCATAAGAATGTTCATACTCGGATTGGATTCAGAAAATAAGAAACGGTTGGATTTCTATCATAAGTTGGAACGAAACAAGGATGCCAAGACAGCGGTCGATGAGCGTTTGACTAAGATATTTGGATTCAGTTACAAACCCAACCAAGAGGCGAAGGTGAAAGAGTTGGTGGAGAGTTTGAAGTATAATAGCATCACCCAACTTCTTGATGTGATTGCCGATGATTCCTACAAGGCTTACAAAATAAAGAGCAGTATAGCACTTGAACAAATGAATCGTATCTATGAACTGGGCACACGTGACCGGGAGTTTGCAGATAAATTCACGAAAGTGATGAAAGAACTAGGTGCTGATATTCGGGAAAAGGAACTGACAACCATTTATGGCATGGATGCTTCCTTCTATTACTTGACGGAAGAATTAGGTTGGCCTATTTTGCAAGAAATTGCCGGTAGCAAATTCGTGACAGAACCTGCAGAAATGCAAGAACGTTTGCGTTTGCTTTCCCAAAAACTTCCTGCCGATAGTGTGCTTCAACAAGCTATAAGCTTCTTGATGCAAATGGCCTTTTATTATGAAATGGTAAGAGGACTGGGTAGCCTGAAGTTGAATACTCCGGAAGCTTATGTGCAACTCTATACGAACGACTTGTATAGGCTTGACACCTTCTATCGTTGTGCATTGGAGGAATATCATGAATTGTTGTCAAAGGATGTTCCTATACTTACTTGTTTGAATGGACTGAAACAACAGTTTGATGGAGAGTATGCACGTATGGTTAATGTCTTCAATCTGGAATGGATGATCTGTGTGATAGAAAAAGGGAACTACTTTAACGACCTGTCGTTGAAAAAACAAGAGGATTTTTATGCTAATGAATGTGTCAGTAACAGCAAGCAGGTAGTAATCATCTCTGATGCGCTACGCTATGAAGTGGCGGCAGAACTGATGCAGGAACTGGCTAAAGAGAAACATATAGCAAAACTATCTGCATATCGTGCCATGCTGCCTACTGAAACCAAATACTGCAAGCCGGCTCTTCTGCCTCATACTTCATTGATATGGAAGAACAAAGAAATGCTGGTAGATGGTGAAGTATTAGACACATTAGAGAGCCGTTCGGCACAGGTGGCCAAATACAAAGAAAGTGCTTGTTGTGTAGACTATGAAACTGTAATCAAAGCAGATGTAAAAACAGCACGCGCACTATTTAAAAGTCCGTTGGTTTATATCTTCCATGATACAATTGACGCTGCTAGTCACGGGGCTGGAGCCGGAGATGTAATTGCGGCTTGTCGCAAGGCTATTGAACAGCTCGCTGTGCTGGTTCGTCGCCTTCATGCCTCTTGGAATGTGACGAATGTTGTGCTGACAGCCGACCATGGTTTTCTCTACAATGACGTGGAATTTGCAGAGAAGGATAAACATGCGGTGACAGTTGCGGGTATTATCGAGAAGAAAACGCGTTACTACGTGAGTGATCAAGTTAGCGCGCAAGAAGGGGTGGTGACAATGCCATTGGACAAAGTATCGGGTATGAAAGCCGAGACTCCTATATATATAGGAGTACCTATGGGTACCAACCGTTTGGCTGCTTCTGGTGGATACAGCTTTGCCCATGGCGGAGCGACCTTGCAGGAAATGCTTATTCCCGTGATTCATAGTTCGCAGAAACGCTCTGATAAGACTAATAAAGTGGGTGTGGCATTGGTTGATCACAATCTCGTGATGGTAAGCAGTAGATTGAAATTTCAATTGATACAAAGTGAAGCGGTTTCCATGACGGTAGTTGAACGTAAGGTCGTTTGTCAAGTGTATCAAGGCGATACACCCGTAACCGGAAAGCAAACCATTACGCTTGACAGTGCTGATACGATCAATTTGAATAACAGAGTATACGAGGTTGTGCTGATCTTGAATCATTCAGTACATTCAGGTATGCTACAACTACGTGTGTATGATGAAGAAGACTGTTTGAATCCACTTATTCGTGAAGTGGTGAAGAATAATACAATGATAGAACAAGACTTTTAAGTATTAGTGATTAAGTTTTTTGATATGACACTACAACAGAAAATAATGAATGCTTTCTTAGGTAAAGTGGTTCGTAAAGATTTGGCTTTTCTTGTAAAGGGAGGGCTCCCTGTACCTACATACGTATTGGAGTATCTGCTTGGGCAGTATTGCGCCTGTGATGACGAAGCAACCATAGAAGAAGGTTTGGAAAAAGTGAGACAAGTGATCCAAGATAATTATGTGCATCGCGCGGAGTCAGAAGTCATTAAGGGTAAAATCCGTGAGCAGGGTTGCCATCGTATCATTGATAAGGTGACTGTTACTCTCAATGAGAAAGCGGACGAATACCAAGCTCATTTTGCTAACTTAGGTCTTACTAATGTGCCTATTGGCACTCAATATGTGACAAACAATCCCAAGCTCTTATCTGGAAATGGTGTTTGGTGTATCGTCACTATTGGCTATATATCAGGCGAAGATATTAAAGTGCGCTGGGAAATTCAAACCCTGAAGCCTGTACAAATATCCAATGTGGATGTTCAAGATTATATAGATAAACGCAAGAACTTTACCACGGAGGAGTGGTTGGACTTCATGATGCATACCGTTGGGTTGAACCCCGACACCTTAAATCGTCGTGAGAAGTTTATTACGTTAGCTCGTCTACTCCCTCATGTTGAGAATAATTTTAACTTTATGGAATTAGGACCTAAAGGAACCGGTAAGAGTCATGTCTTTCAGGAACTGTCACCATACGGTGTTTTAGTGAGTGGTGGTGATGTAACCAGTCCCCGACTGTTTGTCAAGATGAGTGGTAATAAAGAGATTTTAGGATTGGTAGGCTATTGGGACGTAGTGGCTTGGGATGAATTTGAGCAGCAAAAAGGCCGCGCCGTAGATGCGGTATTGATTGATACCATGCAAAATTATCTGGCCAATAAGTCATTCAACCGCGGTAAGGGTACGCATGAGGCTTCCGCTTCTATTTGCTTTGTGGGTAATACGAAGCACACGGTTCCTTATATGCTAAAGAATAGCCATCTTTTTGAATCAATTCCTACCTCGTTTATCAAGGGAGCTTTTTTAGATCGTATCCACCTCTACAACCCGGGTTGGGAGATTAGGATGCTGAAGAAAGATAGCTTCTCAAAAGGATACGGTCTGATTACCGATTACATAGCAGCCATTATGCACGAACTGCGCAATAAAGATTTGACCGCATTATTGAAGGATTATGCTAAGTTTGATGGTTCCCTGTCTGAACGTGATCACTTGGCCATCCGGAAAACATTTTCCGGTATGGTGAAGTTGATTTATCCGGATGGTAACATGACGGACGAAGAGGCATTTGAGTTGATAGACTTTGCTGCCGAAAGCCGTAAGCGTGTCAAAGACCAGTTATATATTGTGGATGAGACATTTAATGCAGAGCCTGCCAAGTTCAGATACGTGCGTGAGAAAGATGGTGTAGAAATTAATGTGGAGACTCTAGAGAAGGTGAGTAATGCACTTATCATCCCTAACAATATTCACCAAGAATCTACTATTATGGCAAATTTGGATGATAGCGATATTCCGCTTTTCCAAGAAGGAACTGAAACAACAATGCAAGTAGAGCCTTCTTCAGAACGACAGTCTCGCAAAAGATTCATTCCTTTACAGGAAAAGAATCAGTTCTTCCGTTTAGGACAGACTGGGGTCACTTATCAGTCTCTCTTTGCCGAATATCTTAAGGATGCAACTGAAATCACGATTGAAGACCCGTTCATCCGAACAAGTTGGCAAGTAAAGAATCTCATGGAGTTTCTGACGATGCTCATTGATACCCGCGACGTAGATGACCTTAAAGTGCATCTGGTGACCAATGAAGAAGAAGATAAGTTACCTGATCTCATAGATAAACTGGATGACATAAAAAACGATATGATTGGCTATGGCATTGAGTTTGATTATAATTTCCGTGAATTTCACGATCGTTGTATCAAGGCCGACAATGGTTGGGTAATTTCAATGGGGCGTGGACTTGATATATACGAGAAGTATAGTCCGTATTCTGTTGCAGCCACTCGGCCGGATAAACGTAAATGCAAAGAGTTTATGGTTACATTCACTAAG
The DNA here is from genome assembly GCF_025147085.1 of Bacteroides sp. D2. Lineage (NCBI taxonomy): Bacteria > Pseudomonadati > Bacteroidota > Bacteroidia > Bacteroidales > Bacteroidaceae > Bacteroides > Bacteroides sp. D2. Next base: position 3,664,364 of record NZ_CP102261.1, read on the forward strand.
GATAAATAGATAAATATGAGTAAACTAAGTAAGTCTTTTTAAAGAGTCTGTTGCTTTTCATTTTGATGTTTTAATAAGATTGACACTTTTTCTTATTCCCTAGGGTACAATTTACTTTGTTAGCTACTTCTTTCGCAGGAATTATCTTGACTTACAAAGAAAGAACCAAATCTGCTAAAAGAACAGCTGTTTCTGATTCATTTTTTTGTGCATCTTTGGGCTTCCATGCTACAACGAACCGTACAGATGCGGATTTCACCTTATAACCTCTTTCTTCCCACTCTGATAATGTGTCTTGCATTTTTAATGATAACCTTGCTACAGGTTTATTAGTTGATGAGCTATACAAAAAGAAATCATTATAATTCAAAGAATCCCCACCTCTTAATGCTAAAACTTCCTGCTTACGTTCTTTGAAGAATCCTAGATAGACATCTTTATGTGAGAGCTGTAGTACGATTTCTTCGGGCATGTCATACTGTCGTTGGTCGACAAAATATCGATCTGTACTTAAACGATTAAAGCAGTCACCGTTCGTGTGTATAAACAGCCGGTTTTTCGCACGAGTTATTCCTACATAGTATTTGCGCATCAGATAGGCATCTTTTGAATAATTATCAGATACTAGTATATACACGTCGTCAAACTCTCTACCCTTGGCTTTATGAATGGTTGATACCACTACTTCTGCTCCTGAAACATCACAAAAGTCTTCCACCGATGATTCAAATACAAACTCTTTGAAGTCACAGAGGTATTTTGCTTTGTTGGTTTGTTCAAACTGCTCTACACAACGCTTTACATATGTCAGACTTAGACTACCATCATAAGCAGAAAAGGTTGCATGTTTGGCTTCCTCCCATAATTCTTCTGGAATTAGAGGGGTTTTTGCTCGTTTGTCTATATACCGCAAGAGATACCTTATTTCGGCCATATTCCAGAAGCGCAAACCGTCCATCGACTGTATTAATTTGCTATTTATGCCATGTTTCCGCAAAAGAGCCATCAGGATAACAGCCTCTTCGTTTGTTTGGGTGAGTACACACGAAGTGCCTTTGTCTTTATGTTGAAGTAATTTTTCAACGAGTGGCTGATACATATACTTTGATTGATGGCGTGTTACTTCGACCCAACCCTCTTCTTTTCTCATGGAGATAATTGGCGTACTTTTTATTCTTTTATCAATGGTTCTCAAGAATCCGTTGGCAAAATTCACCGGATGGTGTGCACTGCGGTAATTTTCGGTCATCTCGACAAATTTACTTCCGTTTTCTTGTGTTAGTCGGTACATATAGTCGGAATCAGATCCACGGAATTCATAGATGTTTTGGTCATCATCTCCCACTGCTATCACACGCATTTCTTCGTTGTTGGCCATCAAGGCCCTTAACAGTGCATATTCTTCGACTCCCATATCCTGAGCTTCGTCTATGACCAGTACCGTCTTGCCTATTTTGTTTGGCTCTACTTCTCCTTGACAGATCATTTCGGCTGCTTTTGCAACGACACTTTTTGCATCTTCAAGATTTCCTATTCGCCCCAAAAGGTCGAAACAATAGGAGTGGAATGTCTTTATTTCAATAAAATGGGCTGCATTGCCTATCAATTCCATGAGTCTCTGTTTGAATTCAGTAGCCGCTGCCCTTGAAAATGTCAACATCAGAAGTTGCTCGTGTTTTACGTCTTCAAGTAGCAGAAGTGAGGCAAGTTTGTGAACCAATACTCGTGTTTTCCCGCTGCCTGGTCCGGCTGCAACCACAATGCAACGTGAATCCTTATCGGAAATAATCTCCATTTGACGTTTGGATAGCTGCCCGAACAACTGCTTGTATTTTTGTGGCGTCAAGTTACGTTGTATTTCGCTTACTCTGTCCCCTTTGAAGTATTTTGTAACAAACTTCCTGTAATCCATTTGGAAATAGTCTTGAACATATCGCAGGGCTGTATTGTAATCCCTAACCATCAGATTAGCATATTCGCCCACAATATGTACTTGCTGAATCTTCTGTTTGTAGAATTCGTTGAGCATCCGGTAATCATCCTGCTTGTATCTTGATTTGTTGTCCTTTATTCTTTGGATATTCATGGCGTTATAAAGAACCAGGAAACCGCCTTCAAGTTTTAGTGCACCAATTTTTGATAAGTACAGAAGTGCTTCTTCCACGTCTTCCAATTGAATGTCATCAAGTCCGCCGAAAAGGGATTGGGGGCTTGATTTTATTTGATTCAGAAGTTCTACTACAGAAAATTGGATAGCCTTATTGGGTGAATTTCCCGTTTCCGTATCTGAGGCGATCCTGTATAGCCATTCTATGGCGAAACGACTAATTTCCAATCGTTTTTCAAAACGCTTGATGGTTGATTCCAAGTCTGCCTGACGACTTATTTCTATATTACGAACCGCATCCTCTTTTTTGCGGGTATAGCCCTTGACGGTGAGGAAATAGAGTAGTGTCCGAATATCTTTTTCTTTGGATGTATTGATCCCGTTGTTTACTGCATTGTCATTCAGTTGCTTGCATGATATTCGCAAAGACTCGTCAGGAATATGGTTGAGGATATATTGTTCAAGTTTTGCAAAACGTTCGAGGAGTGTTTGCGACTTTCGTTCCGAGTCACCTGCATCCAGTAAATAAGCAGATATATCTTTGCTGTCTGCCAATATGCCTTCTTGTCGCATTCGTTCCACTACGGATATAACTTCTCTTTTGCTTATTCCCAAAATGTCTGCCAGATAATCAATCCGCGACTCTGCTTCTGAATCTTGGGCTTTGGCAATGTGTTTTTGGGATATCAATGATTTGATGATTCGGACTGCCTTTTCTATTTCGTCACGGTCGAAGAGCAATGACATTGATATGCGCTTTCTTGCTTCATCCATATTCTTTACCGTGATGCCTGTGGCATATACGTGAGGCACATTATTTCCTCTTATCAAGTATCCACTTTGTTCCAAAGCTGCTAATGCTGTTCGTACACGGGTTTCAATATCAGATACCGAATCGTCCCATCCTGCCTGCCGGGCAATTTCCAATGCAGAACAGCTGACTTTCATACGTTGTCTGGTAAGGTCTTTTATGGCTTTCCATACCTGTTGTATTTCACTGATGCTTAGTTTTGTTTGGTTCAATAGTATAAAATGCTTGTCCAAATCATTGTCACTATAAAGCACATAACAACGCGCGCTGAGGCTGGGATCACGACCGGCTCTACCTGCTTCTTGAACGTAGTTCTCCAGCGAATCGGAAATGTCATAATGTACCACAAGACCGACATCTTTTTTGTCGACTCCCATACCAAATGCAGACGTAGCCACGATGATGTGTACTTGGTCATTCATGAATGCATCTTGGTTGGCAATTTTTTCATCTGATTCCATTTTACCATTGAAAGGTAGTGCCTTATAACCGTCACGAGTCAATTTGGTTGCCAGTTCTTCAGTCCGTTTGGTACGTGATACGTAAATGATTGTCGGACAATTGGATTCAGCCACAAGTTCTCTTAACTTTAAATATTTATCATTGTCACTATCGGCATGTATGACGGAATAACGCAGATTTGTTCTTGAGGCTGTTGATGCGAATAATTCTAAGTCTAAATTCAATGTTTGTTTGAAATAGTCGCAGATGTCTTGTACTACTTTTTGTTTTGCCGTAGCCGTAAAGCAGGATACGGGTATTGGATTCTTGCATTTTTTCTTTTGCTGGTATTCTCGGATGAATTTACCTATGTAGAGATAGTCAACCCTGAAATCCTGCCCCCATGAAGAAAAGCAATGCGCTTCGTCTATCACAAATCTTACAACGTGGCGTGCTATCAATATTTTCTCGATAGTTTTTGAACGAAGCATTTCGGGAGATATATACAAAAGTGAGGCTTCTCCGTCTTGTACTCTTTGTATGGACAGTGCTCTTGTGATGGGGTCTAACATTCCATTTATGGTCACGGCATCCGTGATGCCTCTGTCGGCAAGGTTGTCTACTTGGTCTTTCATTAGTGACTGTAAGGGGGAGATAACAACCGTAAGCCCGTGTACAGAACGTCCTGCCATGAGTGCTGGTAACTGGAAGGTAAGTGATTTGCCTCCACCAGTAGGAAATATCGCCAACAACGATTTGCCTTTTACCGCAGCTTGAGCTGCTTGTTCTTGCAGTGGCTCGCCTTCGTATGTTCGAAAGCGTTCATATCCGAAAAATACTTTTAAGTTATGAAGCACGTCCAGTTGCGTATTGCAGTAGTCACAGCCTTCCCGGCAACTGGTGTGGCGCAGGAGTTTTACAATAAATTCCACTTCCGGATAATTGTAAAGTACCCATCCGGGAGTGATGGAACGGTAATCAGTAGTATCAATTAGAGCCAATGCGTATGCCAATCCGCATGGATATTGTTCGATGAGCATGTCAAGGTCAGCATGTTGGCAAATCTTTCCTGCATACAGTTTTTTTATAAGTTCAGGTATTCCTTCATTGATATACTCCGCATTCATTATGCGGAGAAATCCCTCAAACTCTTTTTTGCCCTTTAGTAGCGATGCGAATAGTATGCGCTTTTCTTTCGGCAATGAATTCCAGCATGCTATTTCGTCCAGTAACAAGTCGTTTGCTTTCTTGCAATCGTTCACCGGATTGTTCATCTGTTCACTAATCAGTTTGTCATCTTTCACAAGCCTATGGTAAGGGCGTTCCGGGAACAATAAAGGCGAGACATAAAGTGTATCAACTAAAATCCAGCGGCATGTTTTATCCGTGAACAGATATTTGGCATCATGATGAATGATATTGTGACCGCAGATGTAGTCTATATCACAAAGAAAACTAAACAATTCATCTTTGGAAGTTTTATGGAATGTCGTGCCATCATGTAGGAGTGCCCCTATATCATGGATTTTATGATCTTTCAAGCCAACTTCAACATCTACTATGGCATAGTTTGGGGCACTAAATGGTACAGATGTAATTTTATTACCGATGGCATTGTTTCTGTCCTCAGTTTTCTTGATTCCTATAAGTTTGCTCCATATTGACATATATTCAATATAATAAATTGTTTTATAATTTGAATTTGTTATGTATCTACATGGTTTTCTTATTATTGTTCGAGTACAATAACTCAATATCACATACAAAGGTAAGGATAAAACCGAAGAATCTGTTAAAATAACCGCTTTCTTTTGATTTTTATGCGTTTACATCCCGTTGTTTATGAATATCATATTTTTGTGGGCAAGAACTGTTGTTGCTTGTGAATGCTTATTTTCGGATTTGCGTTATATTTGCAACACATGTACGCAAGTCGCTAATAGATATATCATGTTGATTTTGAAGAGGTGAAATAAAATTGCTGAATGACTATTATTCTATATCGGAAAGTTCAAAAAAAAGTCCGTACGTCTTTTTTTTAGGGCGATTTGTCGAATAAATTTTCTGGTAATGAAAATGTAGCTTATCTTTGGTATAACCAAATAACATGTAATGGGTATGAGAACAATTTATCTTCTATTATTTCCCTTGTTTTTGTTTTTTATAGTATCCTGTACTGAAGATGAAGTAGATCCTAACTTTTCGATAGAGAATGTCGGAGATGTCGTGATGGGTTCGGCTAAAGGTTCGCAGGTAACAATCAGTTTTACGAGTACCCGTGAATGGAAGGCGAGTACAGTTGCGGATTGGTTTACAATCGCTCCGGTTTCGGGAGAAGCGGGTACGTGCAATATTACGCTTACTGCTATCAGTGAGAATATAACAGGAAATGTACGTACAGCAACACTTACATTAACTTCTGGGACATTGACGCAAGACATTACCATAGAGCAGGAATCGGCAGAATTTGTGAATCTTGAGCAGAATATATATAATGTATCTGTTGAAGGTGGGGAATTGGATATTAGATTCTCTACGAATATAGCTGAAGATGAATTGTTGATTTATGGTTCTTTGGGTACTGGCACTTGGCTGACACAGGAGACAAAAACTCGTGCATCCTCTTCCTATATGCTTAACCTGACTGTATTGCCTAATACTGATGGTGTTTCCCGTACTGCCTATATCTACTTTGTGAAAGTAACTGATATGGAATCGATCGTAGTAGAGATGGTTACTATCATACAAAGGGGGGAAGTGGCTAGTGAATCTACTGATTATTCGTCAGATAAAAAAGTACGTGTTCTGCAAACAGCAAAGTTGGGAAAAGGGCTTCCTATTGTGCTTATGGGCGATGGATTTATAGATACTGAAATTAACGATGGAACTTATGATGCGGTTATGGACAAAGCTTTTGAGAATCTTTTTACGGAAGAACCCATCAAGTCACTTCGAGATTATTTTAATGTATATGCAGTAACTGCGGTTTCGAAACACAATATTTTTGGTACAGGATATGAAACAGCGCTTGGTTGTGAACTGGCGGGTGGAAACAGTACGGGGATTTCCGGTGAAGATAATGCTGTACAACGTTATGTACAATGCGTGGATAATATAGATATGAGTGAAACATTGGCTGTTGTAATTCTAAATTCTCCTGTGTATGCAGGAACTACTTATTTTGGTTATACTAATCAGACGAAAGTGGTTGAGTTTGCTATTGCTTATTGCCCGGTGATATACGATTTGCAAAGTGAAAGTTTCAGGCAGGTACTTGTACACGAGGCTGTTGGACATGGTTTTGCCAAATTGGAAGATGAGTATGCTTATCAGGAAAATGGGACTATTTCTTCTAAAGAAATAAAAAATGTACAATATCTGCAGACATTAGGATGGGCGCAGAATGTTGATTTTACATCCGATCCATCTCAGGTACTTTGGTCTGCTTTCTTGAATGATAATCGGTATGCGTCAGAAAAACTGGGAGTATTTGAAGGGGCATGTACTTATATAAAAGGTGCGTATCGTCCTTCAGAAGAGAGTATGATGAATAGTAATACCGAGGGATTTAATGCTCCTTCCCGTAAAGCGATATATGATAAAATAATGGAAAGAAGTTTGCGTAAACAAATGTCTTATGAGGAGTTTGCCGTATTTGATTTGCAGAATAAATCACAAACGCGCAGTACTAAATCAACAGTAGGACCAAGTAAGCCATTCACACGTCCTCACTTTGTAAATAGAATGTTAAATAACTAAAGCAGATGAGGCTGAACTTCAAATTTAGTTTTGAGTTCAGCCTCATCTGGACTTTATATGTAACGTATTTATTTTGAATCAGAACTTTATTGCAGTATACAGCCTGTACAGAAACATTGAAGCTGTTGTATAGTGGGTACTTTACTTTTGTATTCCATTCTGGCTTAGATACCAATTACGTTAAGTACAGTATTTTTCTAATCTTTTCCCGGTTGCCCACAATCCAAACGAGATCTCCTAATTGGAAAGTTGTGTCTTTATCCAGGGTAATCAGTTCGTCATTTCGTTCAATAGCTACAACAATACTGTCATGCTTCTCTCCTAAATGAGACTGAGCGATGGTCTGATTTAAAAAGCGGAATTCTTCGTCTACCGTGAAAGAGTGGAGAGTTATCTTTTTATCCACTGCATCCATATCTGATGTATTTTTTACATCTTCTATTCTATTTCTGAATTCCTGTAATTGCGTATCTGTACCAACTACTGTCAATTTATCCTGCGGATAGATGTGTTCAGAGCTTTTCGGTATATATATGTTCAGATCGCCACGAGTGATTGCGACGACATTTACTCCAAAATTTTGCCTGAATGAAAGTTCTCCTAAAGACTTGCCGATGTAATCGGAATAAGGCGATACGAGGATAGATGTCAAATCAAGGTCTTTATCATTGAATTCGCTATTGAAACTTGTTTTTAGCGGGTGCCGTTTTTTAGCTACCTCTTCCCGTCGGTTAAGATTGGCAAGGAATCTTGTTTCCAATCGTGAATATTGCGTGAGGTCTTCCCTAAGAATAAGAATCAATGCTACCACGGCTATGGCAATAATCACACTTATTCCCCAGTTTAGTTTAAAGTAGCTGATGACTACACTAGTGATAAAGAAAAGAGCAACAGATACACGTCCCAGGACCAGGGAAACCAGGCGTCCGTGATTGTAATTCTCGTCTCTCCATAGCTTCAGGAATAATTCCGAAGAGTTGTATTTGTTGGAGATGAGCGCCCATAAAAAAGGAGTCATAAGTAGAAGAGTACCCAGACACATCACCAGGTTGATCCATACAGTGACAGGAGCAAACATTTCGCTGATGGCGGGATAAATGATTTGTATCGACAGCAGCCAAATAGCAGTGAGCAGTACGCTATAGATAACAACTCTCCCAATCATGTTTTTTAGTAATTTCTTCCAGTCACTATCGTGGTTCATGGTCTTCTTGCCGGAAGCATAACGATCTAATGTCTCCTGTACTTTAGTAGGCAATATTTTGTAAAGCCATTCGGCAAAAGGATTGGCTAAACGGATAAAGTAAGGAGTCGTGAAAGTGGTGATAACAGATACAGCCACAATGATAGGTGAAATAAACGGATCAAGCACTTTGAGCGAAACACCCAGTCCAGCAATGATGAAAGCAAACTCTCCGATTTGTGCCAGGCTGAATCCGGATTTGATGGAAGTATTCAGTGGTTCTCCGGATAAGAGTACGCCAAACGAAGAGAAAATGGCTTTGCCGATAATGGTAACCAGTGTAATGATGATGACAGGCCAGGCGTATTCTACCAATACAGCCGGATTCACCAGCATACCGACCGAAACGAAAAAGATAGCTCCGAAGAGATCTTTTACCGGTTGTATGATATGTTCGATATGTTCGGCCTCGATGGTTTCGGCAAGGATAGATCCCATGATAAATGCTCCTAGCGCTGTTGAAAAACCTGTGTAAGTAGCCAATACCACCATTCCCAGACAAAGACCGAGAGAGACAATCAGAAGAGTTTCGTTATTCATCAACTTCTTTGCTTTTTTGAGAAAGGCCGGAATAACGAAGATACCTATGAGAAACCACAGGATTAAAAAGAAAACGACCTTGAGCACACTTATCAGCAAATCTTCACCCACAAAGTCTTGACTCACTGCCATTGTGGAAAGAAGCACCATCATTAAGATAGCAATCAGGTCTTCCACTACCAGAGTACCGAATACGATACCGGTAAAACGTTGGTTACGCAATTCCAGATCATTGAAGGCTTTGATAATGATTGTAGTGGACGACATAGACAACATTCCCCCCAGGAAAATGGAATTCATTGTGCCCCATCCTAATAATTGTCCCACCAAATATCCAATGAGCAACATACTGATTACTTCGGTGATAGCCGTTATAAAAGCTGTGGAACCTACATTCATGAGCTTCTTAAAACTAAACTCCAGTCCGAGTGCAAAGAGCAGGAATATAACACCTATTTCTGCCCATATATTGATATTCTCAATATCTCCCACTGTAGGGAAAATATTAATATAAGGACCTGCCAGCAATCCGGCAATAATGTAACCTAAGACTAAAGGCTGTTTTAGCCATTTGAACAACAAGGTTATGATACTGGCCGATATTAATATCAGCGCAAGGTCGGCAATCAAAGTTGGCAAGTGTGACATTAGATGTGGGTTTATTTATTATAACATTCCTGATAGATAATATGTTTCCATCTATAAAAAGATGGAAACAATATAATAAATAGCTGCAGCTAAGAGTCCACTGACTGGAATTGTAAGAATCCAGGCAGTCATGAGGCTTTTGGTTACTCCCCAACGAACGGCAGAGAGGCGTTTAGTTGCACCTACTCCAATAATCGCTCCTGTGATAGTATGTGTGGTACTAACGGGGATTTTCAACATTTCCGTAATGTAGAGAGTGAAAGCACCTGCTGTTTCGGCAATCACTCCTTCCAGTGGGGTTACCTTGGTAATTTTTGTTCCCATTGTTTTCACTATCTTCCAGCCACCGGACATCGTACCGAGTGAAATTGCTGTGAAGCACGAAAAAGCAACCCAGTCGGGAAGGTCATTGATGCTGTTGATACCCATGCCCAATCCCATTGAATGGCCGGCTATCATGGCAGCGGCAATAATACCCATTACTTTCTGTGAATCGTTCAAGCCATGTCCGACGCTGAAGAGGGCGGAGGATACGAGTTGTAACCTCTTGAACCATTGCTCGGCTGTGTGGGGATGTGCGCGTCGGCAGATGTAGAGGACAAACAGGGTGAAACCGAAAGCAATGACCATTCCGATAAAAGGAGCCAGAAAGATAAAGGCTGCAATTTTAAGAATGATGTTAAGCTGAATTGCTTCAAATCCGTTTGCCATAATGGCAGCTCCTGCAAAACCTCCGATAAGGGTGTGTGAGGAAGAAGACGGAATCCCTTTCCACCAGGTAACCAGGTTCCAGGTGATAGCCGCTATAACTCCTGCTAATATAATGGGCAGGGTGATATATTGCTCTACCACAGTCTTGGATACTGTATTGGCGATACCGAATCCACCTATTATATATTTGGCAATGAAAAAGGCTACGAAATTGAAGAAAGCAGCCCATATTACAGCTTGAAAGGGAGTAAGCACTCTGGTAGATACGATGGTAGCTATTGAGTTTGCTGCATCGTGAAAGCCGTTGATATAATCGAATATCAGAGCCAGAATGATGATAGTCACTAATAATTCCATGTGTTCCGGCTTGCTTTATGCGTACTTTACAATCAGATTTTTGAGAATCTTGCCTACATGCTCTGCGGCATCGGTCGTTTTTTCCAGTTCATGCATGATCTCCTTTATTTTGATAAGTTCAATGCAATCTTTTTCCTCTTCGAAAAGTTTGGTGATAAAGAATTCATATACATCATCTGCCTGGTTCTCGATTTCATGCAGTTTGGAACAATATTCACGGAGAAGGGTCGGTTTCTTACGGAATGTTTCGAGTTCGTCCATGGCTTTGCATATATAGATCGCTTCCTCCTGAATCAAACGGCTCAACTCTTTGCCATTCTCTGAAATAGGACGGGGATTGTAAATAGAGATTCGTTTGGCACAACTGTTTATTCCGTCAATGACGTCATCCATGCAGGAAGCTAAGTCATGAATATCTTCGCGGTCGAAAGGAGTGATAAAGGTAGTACCTAATTCATCAAAAATCAGGTGTGTCAGTCTGTCGCCTTCCCGTTCCAGGTCTTTGATTTTTTTGTAGTAGTCCGAACGTTCTGTAGGTGAGTCATGTTGCAAGCTTTCTATTAAAACAACTGATGCTTCGCAGAGCACTTCTGATAGCTGTTTCAGTAAAGGGAAAAATTTGGGCTCCTTTGGAGTAAACCGGCTAAAAAAAGAATTTTTCATAAGTGTAAAAACTTTAAATTGTTTTTTCTTCTCTATTTATATTAGTAACAAATAAATACAGATTATAGTTTGCTATTTTTGAGATTTTAGTTTGGCACGTACTACCTCTATGATGGCAGGCAATACAGAGATAAATATGATGGCTACAATCAGTAACTTCAGGTTTTCCTGTACAAACGGAAGGTCGCCGAAGAAATAACCAGCATAACAGAATACAGCAACCCAGACTGCACCACCAACTAAATTATACATCATAAAATAGTAGTAATTCATTTTTCCCATTCCTGCTACGAAAGGTGCAAACGTGCGTACTATCGGGACAAACCTGGCTAGAATAATTGTTTTCCCACCATACTTTTTATAGAACTCGTGTGTTTTCTCCAGATAACTTTGTTTGAATATCCTGGAGTTGGGATTATTAAACAGCTTTCGACCGAAGAAATGTCCTATCATGTAATTGCAGGAATCGCCTAATACGGCAGCGGCAAATAAAATAATGACAAGTATATGCACGCTGATGGGCATATCGGGTAATGCTGAAATGGCTCCTGCAACGAAGAGTAAAGAATCACCGGGAAGAAAAGGAGTGACCACTAATCCGGTTTCACAGAAGATGATAAAAAACAAGATGGCGTATGTCCAGGCATGATAATCACGCACAATCATCACCATATATTGATCGATATGAAGTATAAAATCCAATAAAAAGTCCATTTTATATACTTTGGTTATTATTGTAATGAAAGAATGTTATAGGCTTCCAGACCATAGTGAATTCTTTTTTCACTCAAATGGTGGATGCAAACAGAAAGTGGGGCATAAAAGACTTGAATTGTCCTATGCCGAAAAAAGATATAAAATGGCTAAATGAGTATGTGTCCTAATGAATAGATATGATATCTATCGGAATATTTAAAAAGATTGGTATAATATGAAAAACCTGTCCATTGATTTTTAGGAAGTTGAATCTTTAGCGAGCTTAGTATGCGGATAGTGACAGAAGGAATATTGAATCTTAGTATTTTTAAGGGAGAGAGGTGGCGGAAGGAAAATGGATTTAAAACGCCGTTATCGTTATTGTAATTTTGCTTTCCGGCGTATTCTTTTGTCTTGACTAGTTTCTGTTCTTGATCCAGTTGTATAATGCTAGCTTTAGAGGTATATGAATTGGAATAGGTTTGTATGCCGTTACTACCGGCTTCTAACCGGTATGCCTCTTGTGCTTCGTCGGAAATCAGATGGAATCCCCAACACAGAAATACGCCTAATAGTATACAAAATATGTACTTCATCATAACGGCCGCAAAGGTAGAAACTATTTTTATATGAAATACATATTCACAAGCATAATTAACAATTATATCAGTGATTACCGGGAATTATTCTTTGAAGTTGCTTATCGTAAATTTCATCGGAGTATATGTTATCCCATTGGTACATTGTTTCTTATTAATTCCCGGATATAACATTGGAATATGATTTCTTTTTCTTTTTTTTGTAAAAGCTGTAGGGTATTTCCAGTCTGAGCGCTCTTATAAATAGAAACGTAATTTATTTACCTTTAAAAAGCATCAGTATGAAGAATGTAGAAAAACACTTGGTTGGATGGCTGTCAGTTTGTTTGCTGCTTTGTAGCTTTCCTGTGTGGGCGCAAGGAGATGCCGGAGATTATCTAACAATCGTTGGTATGGTGAAAGACAAGCAAAATAAAAAAGCTCTGGAGAACGTAAATGTATCTGTGCATGGCAGTAATATCGGCACTGTGACGAATGCGGAAGGAGAATTTGCTTTGAAAATCAAAAAAACAGAAGCACTGCGCGAACTGGAGATTTCACATATAGGTTATGTAAATAATCATATCTCTCTGGAGAAAGAAACACCCTCTAAGTTGACGGTTTGGCTGACACCTCATGCTAACCTGCTGAATGAAGTGGTGGTGTTTGCTGAAAATCCACGTATGATTGTAGAGAAGGCAATCAGTAAGATTTCTCTAAATTATAGTGATAAGCGTGATATGCTGACGGGATTTTATCGGGAGACTGTACAGAAAGGGCGTCGGTATATTGGTATATCGGAGGCTGTGATCGATGTGTCCAAAACAGCCTACACTAATAGAAATACTAATTATGACAAAGTAAGGGTGGTGAAGGGACGTCGCCTGCTTAGCCAGAAAGCGAGTGATACATTAGCTGTCAAGGTTGTTGGCGGCCCTAACTTGAGTATCACTTTGGATGTTGTGAAGAACAAGGGAGCATTACTCGATATGGAAGAATTGAATAATTATGAGTTCTGGATGGCGGAATCCATGCTTATAGATAACCGTATGCAGTATGTTATTAATTTCCGCCCCAAGGTAATCCTTATGTATGCTCTCTTGTATGGCAAATTATATATCGATCGTGAACGCTTGTCATTTACCCGTATAGAGATGAGTCTGGACATGCAGGATAAATCGAAGGCAACCACTGCCATTCTATATAAAAAACCTCTCGGTTTAAGATTCAAGCCGCAAGAGCTGTCCTACCTGGTCACTTATAAAGATGTGGAGGGAAAAACTTATCTGAATTATATTAGCAACACAATCCGTTTCAAATGTGACTGGAAGAAGAAACTGTTTTCCACAAGCTATACAGTAGCTTCCGAAATGGTCGTGACCGACAAGAAAGAAGGAATGTTGGAGACTATTCCCAACAAAGAAGCCTTCAGCTTGAATCAAATATTCTATGATAAAGTAGACGAATATTGGAGTCCGGACTTTTGGGGAAACTACAATATCATCGAACCTACGGAATCTTTGGAGCACGCAGTGGATAAATTAAAAAAGCAATCGAATTGAAACAGGGATAGTTTTCTTATATTTGAGGTCAATCATAAAGAAAAGCAAGTATGCTGGATGAACTGCTCATACTAAAAAAGATAAAGGGAGGTGACATAAAAGCGTTTGAGGAACTCTTTCGCCGTTACTATTTTCCTCTTTGCTGTTATGCGGCAGGCATTACCGGGCAAATGGAAGTGGCTGAAGAGATTGTGGAGGAACTTTTTTATGTACTTTGGAAAGAAAGGGAGCGCTTACAGATCTTTCAGTCCGTTAAAAGTTACTTGTATAGAGCGACTCGTAATCAATCTTTGCAGTATTGCGAACACGAGGAAGTTCGGAACAGATACCGTGAAACTGTATTGACTACTTCCAACCCAGAGCAGTCAACAGATCCTCATCAACAGATGGAGTATGAGGAATTGGAGAGATTCATAAATGGAACCCTTGAAAAGCTGCCGGTTCGCAGACGGAGGATTTTCGAGATGCATCGTCTGGAAGGGTGGAAATATGTCGAGATAGCGACGCAGCTTTCGCTTTCTGTTAAGACAGTAGAGGCTGAAATGACAAAAGCCCTCCGGACATTACGAGAAGAAGTAGAAATTTATATTCACATGAAGTGATGAAAACAGATATTTATAAAATAAAGACAGATCAGGCGTGGAATCGATTGTATAATCGCTTGGACAATGACCGTTTACTTGCGAAAGTGGATGAAGGCCACCATACACGCAAATATTCACAATGGATCAGGTACGGAGCAGTTGCCGCCGTTTTGATAGGCGTCATTTGGGGAACTTTGTATTGGGTGACCGGTTCTGATAAAGAACTGGCACAGCATCTTCTTACACAGGAAAATCAAGGTGTTTCCACTTTGGCAACGACTCTCGAAGACGGTTCTGTCGTACTCTTGGCAAAAGAAACTTCCCTGTTATATCCGAAACATTTTATTGCTGATAAACGGGAAGTGAGTCTACAGGGAAATGCGTTCTTTGACGTAGCAAAGAAGCAGGGACAACCCTTTTGGATTGACACGGAGCAAGCTAAGATTGAAGTGCTAGGTACTGCTTTCAGTGTGCAAAGTGATGAAAATGCTCCGTTCCGTTTATCCGTACAAAGAGGGATAGTGAAGGTTACTCTAAAAAAAGGAAATCAGGAGTGTTATGTAAAAGCGGGGGAAACGGTAGTAGTGCGATCACAACAATTAGTCGTTTTGGATACAGATAAGGAGAATGAAGAGTGGGGCAGCTTCTTTAAGCATATACGATTTAAAGATGAATCGTTAGCGAACATTCTGAAAGTCATGAATCTGAATTCGGATAGTTTGCAAATACAAGTTGTCTCACCGGCATTGGAGGAACGTCGGCTGACTGTCGAATTCTCTGACGAATCTTCTGAAGTTATAGCTAATCTGATAGCTAGTGCGCTCGGTCTGCAATGTATCTGGCAAGGAGATATTCTTTTATTATCGGAATAGAACTCATTAAAGTTGGGAAAAATGAAACAGGCTTATCATTATCTGTCCGTTCTGCTGATACTCTTCTTCTTCGTCGATATGATGAGAGCGGATGGAAGTGATGTGCTGGAACGTATAGTCAGACTTCCCAAGATAAAAGGTACTGTTTATTCATTGTTGAGTGATGTCTCTCAACAGTCGGGATATATGTTTATTTATGATAGTAAAGTCATTGATAACGATGCAGTAGTGAAGATAAAGGGAGGCGAACGTTCCATTCGTCAGGCAGTGTATGACATCGTAGGAAATACCAGTCTGGAGTTTCAAGTGATGGGCACTCACATCCTGATTACTTTCCCTTCGGAGAAAAAGGTACGTGTGCAACAAGATTTTGTTCCGGAACAGATAACAAACTTTGTCATTATCGGTACTTTGCTGGATAAGGAGACAGGAATACCTATCTCTTCTGCTACTGTTGGAGTGCGAGGAACATCTATTGGCAGTATAACGAATCAGAATGGAGATTTTAAACTGTCTTTACCCGATTCTTTGAAAAATGATTCGATTACTTTTTCTCATATAGGTTATCTTTCACAGGACATAGAGTTTGCTTTGCTGGTTGGACGGCACAATATACTTAGTCTCGAACCTAAAGTTGTCCCTTTGCAGGAAGTGGTGATTCGTCGAAGTGATCCAAAGAAACTTTTGCGTGAAATGATTGAGCGGCGGAATAAGAACTATTCGCATACTCCGGTATATCTGACTACTTTTTATCGTGAAGGAGTTCAGTTGAAAAACAAATTTCAAAACTTGTCGGAAGCTGTGTTTAAGGTTTATAAGACATCCTCATATTCTTCTGTACCGGATCAGGTGAAGCTGTTGAAGATGAGTCGGCTAAGTAATGTAGAAGCAAAAGACAGCTTGCTTGTAAAAGTAAAATCCGGAATTCAGGCTTGTATCCAGATGGATATCATCAAAGATATGCCCGAGTTCCTGACTCCTAGTGTAGAGAAGGGTATTTATGACTATACTTCAGAAGGAGTAACATTTTTAGAGGACCGATTTGTAAATGTGGTGCATTTTGAACAGAAAAAGGGAATCAGCGAACCTCTTTTTTGTGGAGAACTATTTCTTGATTCCGAGACAAGTGCTCTATTGCAAGCCCGTCTGGAAGTTCATCCTGTATATGTGAAGAATGCGGCAGGTATGTTTGTCGAAAGGCGTACGCGTAACGTGCGAATGATTCCTCAAAAGGTGGTATATACAATTTCTTATAAACCGTGGCAAGGGACTTATTACATACACCATATCCGTGGAGATCTTCATTTCAAAGTGAAACGGACAAAAATGCTGTTCGGCAGCCGGGATCTTCATATCTGGTTTGAGATGATTACTTGCAAGGTGGATACCGAACAAGTGGTCGTATTTCCCCGTACAGACAGATTGCCCACCCGTACCATCTTCTCTGACACCTATTTCAAATATGATGAGAACTTTTGGAAGGACTTCAACGTGATCCCATTGGAAGAGGAAATCAGTAAACTGATAGAAAAGATCTCTTTGAAGATAGAAGAAATAGGTGATTGATTTGTTTTGTCATTCAATGAGATTGCTGTACCTTTGCATCCGGTTTAAAAGATTGTATGTTATGGAATTACCAAAAGATCCGATGATGTTGTTCAGCGTCATCAATATGAAGTTACGTGATTGTTATTCTTCACTTGACGAACTTTGTGAAGATATGAATGTGGACAAGGATGAATTAGTGAATCAGTTGAAAGCCGTGGGCTTTGAATATAGTGTAGAACACAATAAGTTCTGGTAATCATTTTCTTGTTTACAACTTATAGATAAACTACTAAAAGTGCCTTCATCGCCTTTACAAAGGATATGGAGGCACTTTTTATATCTTATGCGCAGCTTCTCTCTTACTCTTTCTTGTTAATAAAAGCAAAATGCGGATTCACGTATTTAACTTCCCCGCTCTTCTTCGTTCTAACTAATAAAGCTCAGAAAAAGAATTGATGATAAACGAGAATAAAATTCGTGAAGCTTGTGCCTCGAATCGCGAACGGGGATTCAAGATGTTGATGGACTCTTTTCAGGTACCGATATATAATTATATCCGTAGACTGGTCGTATCTCATGAAGATGCGGAGGATGTGCTTCAGGAAGTCTTTATCCGGGTGTTCCGGCATATCGATCAGTTTCGCGAAGAAAGTTCACTGTCAACCTGGATTTACCGGATTGCCACGAATGAGAGTTTACGCTTGCTGAACGGTCGTAAAGATGAGGGAGTTGTTTCTGCAGAAGATGTTCAGGAAGAGTTGATGGGCAAGTTGAAGGCTTCCGATTATATTGATTATGAAAATGGGCTGGCAGTGAAGTTTCAGGAGGCCATTCTAAGTTTGCCTGAAAAGCAACGGCTTGTATTCAACTTACGTTATTACGATGAACTTGAATATGAAGAGATTGCCCGTGTACTGGATAGCAAAGTGGATACACTAAAAGTGAATTACCACTATGCGAAAGAGAAGATTAAGGAATATATATTAAACAGATAGAATGATGAAAAAGGATTTTGATTTTGACGATATTGGTAAACGGACACCTTACCGTACCCCCGATGGATTCTTCGAGGATGTGCAACGAAAGGTGATGGAACGCGCCGGAGTGAAGCAACAGCGGAAATCTCACATGAAGCTGATTATTTCTACGGTGATTACCATGGCGGCAGTATTGATCGGATTTTTGTTTGTTCCATCTTTGAGACAGGCAGATGAGGTGAAAACGTCTTCTTCGAAAGTATTAGCTAATGGTACAGAATCTGTAGATAAATGGATTAAAGAACTATCGGATGAGGAGTTGGAAGAGCTCGTCAGCTTCTCTGAAAATGATATATTTTTGAATTAAGTAACTCAATCATTATTTTTAAACGTGAAGATTATGAAGACTAAATTTATTTATGTAATTTTGGCTGTCCTCTTGATGGGAAGTCAAATGGCCTTGTCTGCACAGAATACAGATAACAAAGAGAGAAAACAGCGTCCTACACCGGAACAAATGGTGCAGATGCAGACTAGCCAGATGGTAAAAATACTGATGTTGGATGATGCAACAGCTGCCAAGTTTACTCCGGTTTATGAGAAATATCTGAAAGATTTACGCGAATGCCGTATGATGTCCAAACCGAGAACTGAAAAAGCGAAAAAACAAGGGACAGATGCTAATGCTAAGGAAGAACGGCCGTCCATGACTGATGACGAGATTGCGACCATGTTGCGGAATCAGTTTACTCAAAGCCGTAAAATGCTGGATGTTCGTGAAAAGTATTACAATGAATTCAGCAAGATACTTTCGCAGAAGCAGATTCTGAAGATTTATCAGCAGGAGAAGATGAATGCTAATAAGTTTAAGAAAGAGTTTGACCGCAGAAAAGGACAGAAACCGGGACAGGGACATCACCAGGGACAAAGACCTCGCGCTCCACATCCGGACCAGAAATAAAGATTAGGTTTATTTTATTATAGTTTTATTTTACTAAATCAACACAATTTGAACATAGACAGCCATATTTATTCTTTTCAGTACCGTTTGATTACTTGCTATGTCTTGTTACTGATTAGTTTGACTGTTTTTGCTCAGTCCGGCAAAGAGCGTTTTTCCGGTCGTGTGATTGATACTGAAACCTATCAGCCGGTACCGTTTGCTACGGTCCGGCTTTTAGCTTTACCGGATAGTACATTGTTGGGCGGCGGCGCTACGGATGCTATCGGTAAATTTCAACTTTCCATTTCCATTCCTAATCATGTAACTAAAGCGAAGTCTTTATTATTACAGGTTTCATATATCGGATATAAGCAGGTTTTTCATCCCGTTTCCATTTCCGGCAAAAGTTCTTCTTATGAATTGGGGGATATAAATCTGACTCCGGAAAGTTATGCTTTAGATGAAGCAGTGGTAGTGGGGCAGGCTCCAATGGCGGTGACAGAGGGCGATACAACGGTATTCAACGCTTCTGCCTATCGTACTCCCGAAGGTTCAATGCTTGAAGAATTGGTAAAACAGCTTCCGGGAGGTGAAATAGATGCAGACGGTAAGTTGCTGATACATGGCAAGGAAGTAAAAAAGATTTTGGTGGATGGTAAAGAGTTTTTCTCTGATGATCCGAAAGCCGCTCTTAAAAATCTTCCTGTGGAGATGGTGGAGAAGTTAAAAGCGTATGAACGTCAATCGGATTTGGCACGTCTTACGGGAATAGATGACGGAGAGGAAGAGATGATTCTGGACTTGTCTGTGAAAAAAAATATGAAACGGGGCTGGATGGAGAATTTTATGGGAGGATATGGAAGTAAAGACCGTTATGAATTAGCCAATACCTTGAACCGTTTTCGTGAAAACTCTCAATTAACCATTATCGGGAATCTGAATAATACCAATAACCAGGGATTCTCGGAATTACAGAATGAATCTTCCAGTTCAACAGGCAATATCCGTAGCCGGATGGGACTAACTACCTCCCGCTCATTGGGGCTTAATGCAACTTATGACTGGAAGCGCGTTAAATTACGTTCAAATGTTCAATATGTTGGCACCGATCGTTTGGAAGATAGCCGTACCACAGTCGACAACTTTCTCCGGGAAGATAAATCAATCAATCTTGGCACGAGTCATAGCCGGCAACAGAATCACGAACTGGTAGCCAATGCTTCTCTTGAATGGAAAATGGATTCTGTTACTACATTGATTTTCCGTCCTCAATATCGTTTCGCAGCCAATGATAGAGAGAATAATGGTTTTCAGGAAGGGTGGGGGAATGATGTGTTGCTGAATGAGAGAGAGTCCTCCGGCACTAATCATAATTCCCGGTATAATCTGGCACTGATGTTGCAGCTTAGTCGGAAATTGAGTCGTCTGGGGAGAAATGTTGCTTTGAAGGTAGACTATGGTACTAATGCTTCAGCTACGGATCGGACGAACCTTTCCACCACCCGATACTTCAAAAATAATACGAAGAAGATTCAGAATCAGAAAATAGAGGATGATGTTGACGGATTCAATTACCGGGTGCAGTTGGTGTATGTAGAGCCATTACCGTGGCGGCATTTCCTGCAACTACGTTACAGTTATCAGTATAGAGTGAATAATTCCGATCGCTTTGTCTATGACTGGGATAAGGAATTGGAAGAGTTTGCTCCTGATTTTGATGAAGAATCCAGTAACCGTTTTGAGAATCAATATACTAATCATTTAGTAAATCTTGCGATACGTACCTCGCAAAAAAAGTACAATTATAATATTGGTGTTGATTTTGAACCTCAAAAGTCTGTTAGCCATTCATTGTTGAGTGATGCTCCCGAAGATCAGTTGGAAAGATCGGTCATGAATTTTTCGCCTACTGTCAATTTCCGCTATAAGTTTTCAAAACGCACCCGTTTGCAAATTGTGTATAGGGGAAAAGGGAAACAGCCTAATATACGTGATCTCCAACCTGTGACCGACCGTACCAACCCTTTGAATATCCGTGTCGGAAACCCTTTGTTGAAGCCTTCATATATGAATACTTTTACGCTGAATTTCAATTCTTATAATACCAAACATCAGCGAAATATGGTAGCTACCGCTTTGTTCGAGAATACCATTAACAATGTAACCAATCAGGTGACTTATGATAGTGAAACCGGTGTACGAACTACATCTCCGGTCAATATGAATGGTAATTGGCGGGCCATGGGTTCTTTTTCTCTCAATACCCCTTTTAAGAATCGTAACTGGATATTTCGTACTTACTCCTATCTGCAATACCGGAATCAGAATGGCTATACAACCTTGAACAAAGAAGAACCGGTGAAAACTTCCGTACAGCATTTAACGGGACGTGAACGTCTACGGATTACTTATCGTACCCGCCAAATGGAACTTACAGGGCTTGTTGGTCTGACTTATAACAATTCTTATAATGACGTACGGGAGAAACGTACTGAAACTTTTGATTATCAGGCAGGAACTGAATTGCAGCTTTATCTTCCCTGGGGGATGGAGTTATATAATGACCTGACTTATTTCCTTCGTACCGGATATGGTTATGAGGGTTATGCCAAAGCAAATTTCATGTGGAACTGTCAGCTGTCAAAAGCCTTTTTGAAGAGGAAACAGTTACTAATCCGCTTCAAAATATATGATATTCTTCATCAGGACATTTCTATGATACGCACGATAACCGCTACTGCCATTCGTGACACTGATTATAATGCACTGGGTTCTTACTTTATGGTGCATGCTATCCTTCGTTTGAATATGATGGGAAAATAATTAGAAATTAAATCTTCATTAGTTTGAAAACCACAGCAGGGTTTTGATTGTTGTATGTCCTACGTATAAAAACAATGTAAGGCTGGCTGAATGTTTCGACTGATAAAAAAGATAAAAGATAAAGGTCGTTGGCGCATTTTTAAACTGAAGTTGATTGATGCCCGACTGTACTTTGTCAGTATCTTCGTAGGATTACTGACAGGACTTGTGGCTGTGCCTTATCATTACCTATTACAGTTTTTCTTTAATCTCCGTCACGATTTCTTTGATTCTCGTCCCAAATGGTATTGGTACATACCTCTTTTTCTTTTGATGTGGGGAATACTTGTATTCGTATCCTGGTTGGTAAAGAAAATGCCGCTTATTACCGGTGGAGGTATTCCGCAAACACGTGGAGTTATCAATGGTAGGGTTGATTATAAACATCCTTTTCTGGAATTGGTGGCAAAGTTTGTAGGTGGAATACTTGCATTAAGTACCGGATTGTCTTTGGGGCGTGAAGGTCCCTCTGTACAAATAGGTTCGTATGTTGGATATTTGGTTTCCAAATGGGGGAGGGTGCTTAGTGGTGAACGGAAACAACTATTGTCTGCCGGTGCCGGTGCCGGGTTAGCGGCTGCTTTTGCTGCCCCATTGGCTTCATCATTGTTGGTGATCGAATCTATTGAGCGGTTCGATGCACCTAAAACAGCTATTACCACGCTTTTGGCAGGAGTAGTGGCAGGTGGAGTTGCCAGTTGGATTTTCCCGATCAATCCTTATTTTCATATTGATGCTATTGTACCGGGAATGACTTTCTGGGGACAAGTGAAATTGTTTCTTTTGTTGGCAGCAGTGGTTTCTGTCTTTGGGAAGTTCTTTTCTGTCACCACTCTTCAGGTGAAACGTATTTACCCTGCTATTAAGCATCCGGAATACGTGAAGATGTTGTATTTGCTTTTTATAGCTTTTCTGATTTCTATGGCCGAGTTTAATCTGACCGGAGGAGGGGAGCAGTTCTTGTTATCACAAGCTATGCGTCCAGACACACATATTCTCTGGATTGTCGGCATGATGCTGTTGCATTTTGTTTTTAGCACTTTTTCTTTTTCTTCGGGTTTACCGGGAGGAAGTTTTATCCCGACGCTGGTGACGGGAGGACTTCTTGGACAAATCGTGGGATTAATTATGGTTCAACAGGGTGTTATTGCTTATGAGAATATTAGCTATATCATGTTGATTTGTATGTCTGCATTCCTTGTAGCAGTAATCCGTACCCCTTTGACAGCTATTGTATTAATAACCGAAATTACGGGGCATTTGGAAGTCTTTTATCCCTCTATTGTTGTAGGAGGATTAACTTATTACTTTACGGAAATGCTTCAAATAAAACCGTTCAATGTTATTTTATATGATGATATGATTCATTCACCTGCATTTAAGGAAGAACCCCGTTATACATTGTCTGTAGAAGTAATGAGCGGATCTTATTTAGACGGGAAAATAGTAGATGAACTCCGTTTGCCTGAGCGTTGTGTGATAATTAATGTTCATCGTGACCGGAAGAACTTGCCTCCTAAAGGGCAAACATTAATGCCCGGCGATCAGGTGCAAATAGAGATGGATTCGCAGGATATAGAGAAACTGTATGAACCTTTAGTCAGTATGGCGAATATTTATTAATTGTCTGACTCTTATCCTTTGATATATACAAGAATAGCTGAAAGAATCTCTCTTTCAGCTATTCTTGTATTAGTATATTAAGTATTTATTTTTTCTTATACCAATCGGAGTTTGTACCATATTTAGCCCAATCTATAAATTTAGGATAGATTTCATTGATAGGCTTTTTCTCATTTTTATTGAAATTCTTTAATTCTGCAATATCATCAGCGTTGGCATTTGCCAAATAGAATGCAAAAGGATAAATATTCTCTTGATTAGATACATAATAAATACCTTCATTGGGCTTGGAACGGTCATCGTTTTGTCCAAAGAAAGAAGTGTCGACTTTGGAAGTCGGTTTTTGCATTGGGCAATGAACTTCCAAGCGATTACCTTCTTTACTGGGACGATAAATGAATGCGTCGATTGATGTTTCCTGTTTTTTATTTGAATTTTTATCTCCGTATTTGAACGTTACCTTATATTCGGCATTCGGGTTTGTTTTGACATTATCAGTCAATATGATTGCATTACTTTCACGGGTAAATTTATCAGTTCCTGAAGCTACAGTGAACTCTTTTTCACCTTCTTTCTTAATTAAGTATTCGGTTGACTGTGCATTTCCTGCATTTGAAAGGGTGAAACCTAATCCGTTAGTGAATACTGTATACTTATTATATAAAGTTTTAAACGTAAATGACTCGCTTAAGATTTCATTGTATATATTGAAAACTTTTTGATAAGTATACTGAACCAATACGTCATTCATGTCATAATCACCAGCTTTAGGCCATTCATCTTCAAATGCGTATACACCGGTTTTTTCGATGGTTGTATTCAAGTCTTCATCTACAGGAGGAACATTGGTTATTTCAGGATTAGCTTTTAATGAGAACACAACATCTGTAAAGTTTTGGTCGTCCATGAAATCTTCAAAAGCAATAGCAATGTTGTTGTTTTTATCTCTAAACATAGCTGTACGTACATCTATATTGCTATTAACTTTGGTGCTGAATCCCTTTGTGGAGCAAGCATAAAATCCATAGGTTAGAGTATGGCTATTGAAACCTGTAAAATAAGTGTTCCATGCGTTGCATGCGAGAACAAAACCGATGCTATATCCTTTGGGAAAGTTCGTCCCCTCCGGGTGTTCAGGATCATCAAAATATTTTAGTTGTACAGCTGTACCTTCTTCTATACCTTGAGGAGAAGCTTTGAGGCTCCCGTTATTCCACGTCATTTGGGTATTGGGGAATATAGCATATACCTTTACGTCTTTCAGGCTAGTAGGAATCTGATTAGGTCGGTAATAGTAGTAGCCTAATGAGCTGTTCCAACATGTCCACCCTTTCAATGCTGTTAATACTACGGCTGTTTCATCTTTCTCTACGTATAAATCCGCTTGAGTACGATAATCTTCAGGGCAATCTTTAAAAGTATTTAACACTTTATTTACAGTAGTACGTAATTCATTCATTTCAGATTTACTCAATGTGAGTTTAGGGTCCTTACCTTTATAAGCGTAATTAATGACTCCACTGTACTCATCGTATTTACCTAGATTCGTCTTCCATCCTAGATTATCAAATCTATTCTCATCAAATTTTGTAGATTCTCTGTAGGATGCTCTAGTCGTAGGTTGCTCATCTGTGTCTGATACTTTCAAAACACCATTAACAATTTTCCCAGGTATTGCTCGTCTGGCGAAAGGTGATGTAGAAACGATATATACATCAGATACATAAGCTGGCAAATCAACCGTTGCGGTAAATTTACCTTGTTCGTCTGTCCATGCACCGTCTAATGCCTGAACATTTTCTTTTAAGGTAATAGTGTTTTCACTTTCAATTAATGGATTTCCATCATAAATGGAGAAAGGGACTCTTGATTCAGAATCGGAATAGTCAATTTCTACTTGTACTTTTTGTACGGTAGAGAAACTAGAGGGATTAGTACCTGTTCCTGGATCTTCCTGGTATAAGTCTTTGTCACTGTCTACACAACTGCTTACACCCATTGCAATAATCATTGTACATGCTAACCAAAACTTCTTCATATGCGTTGTTTTTTGTTTATGCGATAATTTAAGTCTGTTTTGTGTTTTAAAATAAACCCGTAAGTTCTTTGGAGGTCAAAGGCTTACGGGTACAAAGATATATATATTATTCAACACAATCATCGAAAAGTTGAATAATTTTTCGAAAATATATTCTATAACTTGTATTTTTTATTCTTTTGTCTCATTATTCCATACTTCTTAGCCATGTAATTTCTTCTTTCCATTTACTTTCATCCGGAGTTTCGAGTATCAACGGTATATTATCAAATCTGGAATCTTGCATCAATCTTTCAAAAAAAGCTTTGCCAATCAATCCTTCACCGATGCTATCGTGACGGTCTACATGGGTGCCTAGCGCTTTTTTTGAATCATTCAAGTGCATACCACGAAGATAATTGAATCCCACTTCCTTGTCAAATTCATCAAATACTTTATCGTATTCATTGACAATATCGTAACCTGCGGTATAAGTATGGCAGGTATCGAGACAAACACCTACCCGGCTCTTGTCGTTTACTCGGTCAATGATATATTTCAACTGCCAAAATTCACTACCTAAATTACTTCCTTGTCCGGCTGTGTTTTCAATAACGGCTGTTACACCTTTTGTTTTCTCTAAAGCGAGATTAATGCTTTCTGCGATAAGTGACAGACAATCTTCTACTGATACTTTATTGAGAGAACTACCGGGATGAAAATTTAAAAGTTTCAATCCAAGCTGTTCGCAACGTTGCATTTCATCCAGAAAAGCGGCACGGCTTTTTTGAAGTCCCTCTTCCTCCGGATGTCCCAGATTGATAAGATAACTGTCATGTGGCAGGATATATTCCCGTTGGAAACCATATTTCTCACAATTCTCTTTGAAGAGACTGATACTTTCTTCTGTTAGCGGTTTACTTACCCATTGACGTTGATTCTTGGTGAATAACGCAAAAGCATTTGCTCCTATTTCATGCGCATTAATGGGTGCGAACTCTACGCCACCAGAGGCGCTAACGTGTGCTCCGATATATTTCATTGTTCTTTCTTAATTTATTTTACTCTGCAAATATAACGTTTTTAAAGGAGTATATGTTTGTAGAGAGAACTCTTCTTGGTTGTAATTCATAGGACCATGTACTTTATACTTTGTTTTTTATCTTTTATCCTCTATAAAAAATATCCCGTTATTCAATTTATAGAAGATTGAATAACGGGACAGTTTTTTGGGGGGGGAGATTAAATCTCAAAATCCGGTAAATAGTCTGTCAGAACTTTATTAACCTGTTTCCCTTTCACCTGATCTGTTACCGTCGTTGCACCTTCCTTTTTATCGGGATCGTAGTTTAAGGAAACTTTCTCCACTTTATTACTAACGTGAATAGCGGCTTTTCCTTTTTCCGTAAGGTTGCAAGTGATAGTCCAGTCACCTACTTGAATGATATTGCCTTTGCGAACTACCTGCATATCCAGACGGTTATCTCCATGTGTATCCATCACAGTCAGGAAACGGGCGGTTTTGCAAGGAACAGTTGTAGAAGAAAAATGCCAGTGATTAGGATATTTCACTGCTTTTCCTTGTGCATTCGTCACATTTTTCCAGTTGGTCGGAGCACAGAAGAAAGTATCTACCATTGCCTGTTCCGTTTTTGCCGAACTGAAAAGATGGGCAACAGAGATACCACCGGCTTTATTCCTTCCGGTTACTTTCACCTCATTGGGCAGTTCCTGTATTTCCATCGGTAATTCTACAGTATGTAAAAGGTAACTCCATGTAACAGCCTCCTTTCCTTCCAGTTCATCATAAATCACGAAAACTCCGGTACTTCCCAGTTGGATGATATGGCGGCGGAACATATCCAGTTTATTCTCATCCCATCCTTTTTCAGGCGTATATTGCGTACCGGATAGTTCGCCACGTTTCAGCCATAGGGGAGAAGTCTCTTTACCATAAGCATTGGAAGCATCTCCTACCATATAAGCGATTTTTTCTCCTTCATACCAACGCGGAATCCAGCCATATCCTTCCGTTCCAATCTTTTGAGTCATTCCATTTACCAAAATGCTATTGTGCGCACGGGTGTTACGGTAAGAATACATACAATGATCGTCCGTAAAACCTGTACGATGTCCGCTGCTATAAAAAATGGCTTTACCTCCATAGAATGTATTAAAAGCATTCTGATTGGCCAGTGCATGGGAAGTGGAACCATAAGAACTGGAGCGGAACGATAACATGGCATTCTTATCTATATCTCCCAAAGAGGTATTCATCGTACCGATTCCCGTTTCATTGAATACTTTCGCCATGGGTAGTTCGGCAAGAGTATGTCCTTCTTTGGGGAGAGCTTTCTTGGTTGTACAACGATACCAGGTCAAGTCTCCTGATTTTCCGAGGAAAGTTTTTTCCATGATATCCGGTTCCTTTTGCAGAATGGTACGTACATAAGCGGCCGCCCACGGATTATTACATTCACGTGCCAAGGCATCCGCATAACCTACTCGTGTACCGTTCGGCTTCATCTTGCTCTCATGTGAATTGCCTTGTCCGGCAGATTTTGAGAATGGAGGCTGCTGGTAGATGACGTAAAATACATTGTTGTTATACCACGGATCAGCGAAGAAATCGAATCCACTGATACGGGAGTAGAAAGCGGGAACTTCAATCAATGTGCGAAGATTGACCTGGAAATAGGAATCACCATTGTGCCATCCTCCATCCGCATTGAGACCCGGTAGACGGGATACCCATTCATTGTAGCAATAATCCACCCAGGTGGAAGCCATCGGGAGCTCACCATACGTAGCAAATGCCGCCATATTCAAGATACGGAAAGTCATTTGCCAGACATGATTATCAGCAATGCGGTTTTCCAAGTGATTGACATATTCATGATAGAACTTCTTTCCATTGTCACGAATCGTTCTTAGGAGTAGTTTTCGCTCATCCGAAGTCAACAGATTGTACCACGCATCATACGCTGAAGTACTCATGGATAAAATAGTAGAACGATTGAAATCTCCAGCAAAGTACTTACTGCTTTTCCAGGAAAGGATTTCTGAAAGACGCTTTATACCTTCTTTGTAGTATACCTCGTCTTTCGTTAGTAGGTAAGCGCGTACCATGGCTTCGATATTTGCTTCTTCACGGTCTACAATCTTACGACTTTCCCGAATCAGGGCAGAACGATATTGAACAATGTTTGTCAGCTTGACAACCTGGGTTGTATCAATTTCTTCTTCCAGATGTTTCAGCGGGTGGTTCAGGCATTTATCGGCTTTTCGGATATAAGCCTGTGCCTCCGGATTGTTTTTATTCCGTTCGATGATATTATCCCAATCTTCGGCATCAAGCAAGATGCGGGGATGAGTCTTGGGCAGTTTGGCTAATACTTCCTGTAGAGAAGGAGGGTTGAATGTACGTATGTGTTCGTCTATATAAAAATGATAAACAGGTGACCATTCTTCTTTTCCTTCTTTGTCAACGTAGGCATGTTGCCAATACCATTTCCCTTTTTCAAAGAGTTTGAATGGGTTGAAAAAGGCCCATTTTCTTTCGGCGGTAATCACTTCCGATTTGAATTCGGGGTCGCGTGCAATACGGATGCGGTAGGTTACTTCGGGTTTGTAGTCCTCTTCTTCAACTCCGTCCAATACAGCACCGAGGTGCGGGAACTTATCCGGCCACATAAAACGTGGGGGATTGACAGTAATATGCTGTCCGTTCAGGGGCGAAGGTGTTTCGCGGACCTCGTGCATTAATGTCTGTTGAGTCAGACGCATGATTCCTTTTTGCGCATACCCGCTGGCGGATAGCAGAATGGTGAACAAGAGAAAAATAGATATTCGTTGTTTCATCATATAACTTTGCCTTTTTTATTCATCATTTGTTGTTCAGCGTTCAACGTTGTTTGAACAAATCTTTCAGACGAATAGTCTTGTTATTAATCAGTGGACGTGCCCAGAAGCCGATAAAGGTGATATATCCTACAAAAACAAGGATAAAGAGCATACCCGTGCGAAGTGATGTTGCATCTGCCAGCGTACTTACAATCATCGGACCACCGGCACCACCTACAATTGCCGAGCATAGTATACCTGCGAATGAACCGTGGTGCTGTGACGCGGAGTTCAGTGCCAATGAGAATACGATGGAATACATCATGGAGATGCTAAATCCGACAGCAGGGAAAGCGATTATAGATACTTCTTTGCTTCCGAATAATGCTAATAATAATAGGATGATGGTCAAAATTCCGGAGATTTGTAGTAATCGCTTGCTATCAATCAATTTGAGCAGGATCATACCTACCAGACAACCGGCTGTCATCAATCCCCAGAAATAGCTTACGGCTTGTGCACCGTCTGTTTGCGGGTTAACTCCGTGGTACTGTTCCAGAAAGGTACTCATAAAGATAGAAGTTCCCTGTTCCGTACTTACGTAGCAGAAAATTCCCAAGAAAAACAGCCATACATATTTTTGTTTGAATAAAGCCAGATATGAATTTTTAGACCCGCTTTTCTCATCTTCTTTCAATTCGATCTTGGGAAAGCGGGAGATACCGACAGCAATCAACATTACTAACAATAGGATTGTAAATACCCAGTAAAGAGATACCCACGGCATTTCTCGTGGGGTGATATCGGCCAACAAGTCGATAAAGAAACCTTTACCAGCTGTATAGGTTGCCGGATCAAGTTCACGAATCAGATAAGTATATACCAGAGGGCTTAGGAAAGAAGCGATACCAAACATGAATTGTGCCAGTTCGGCGATGAATGCATAATTTTCTTCTCCTCCTACGGTACGTTGGAGCGGATTCAATACAGTTTGTAACATGGCCATTCCTAACCCGATGATGAAAGAAGAAGCTAATAATATCGGATAAGTATGCATACAGGCAAACAGGACGGTGCCGATGAACGGCATCAGGAAGCCACCGAATAATACCGGTTTTTCACCGAAACGGTCAATGAGTAATCCGGCAGGGATAGACATGATGGCATAGGCCAGGAAAAAAGAGGTCGGGATAAATCCCGCCATTGCCAGGTCACTTAGATTGAAGTTGTGGATAATGTCCGGAATGAGTGGTCCCAGAATATTAGTAATAAACGAGATGGTGAACCAAAACGCCATAATCAGCGTCAGCATTCCTAAATTCTTTCTCATAATTTAATCAGGTTTGGAGCAGATAATTGAGTAAATACAAGTGACGCGGCTCCAATACTCCCAGCCTTGTTTCCAAGAGCGGCAGCTATGATTTGGGTATTCATGGCACAGTCGGGGATGGCATAACTACGCGCTTTTTCACTTACTTTCTGAATGTAAAAATCTCCGGCTTCGGAGAGTCCTCCGCCGATCACAATCTTTTGAGGACTAAAGATATTGATAAAGCCTGCAATTCCATGTCCCAAAAAGTCACAGTGTTCTTCCAGTGATACTTTTGCAATCTGATCCCCTTGCTTGTAAAGGCGGACAATCAATTCTCCGTTAATCTCCTCATTCGGGTAGGAGATACCTGCGTCTGCTATTCGTTGACTGAAGCGGCGTACCAAAGCGGAAGTGGAAGCATAGTGTTCCAGGCAGCCGACAGAACCGCAAGCACAAGGTTCACCATTGGCAATGAGAGGTACGTGTCCCAGTTCCGTTCCCCGGTTGGCATAACCGTTGAACAATTTGCCGTCGATGACTACTGCACCGCCAATACCTGTTCCTACTGTCAGGAAGACAACATGAGTAGCTCCCTGACCGGCCCCATACATTGTTTCTCCCAGTCCCATTAGATTGGCATCATTTCCCAATAAAGCAGAAAGTCCGGTTTCTGTTTCAATGCGGTCTGCCAAGTGAATGTTTTCCCAACCGTTGATGTTTTCCGCACCTCCTAAAACAACACGGTTCGTACAATCTACGATACCCGGTGTTCCGATTCCTATACCATCAATTTTATAGCCTTTTTCTTGTGCAAAGGCTTTCACTTCATTGATAGCAGTAACCAACTGTCCGATGACAGCTTCTGCTGATACATCGGCTTTCGACGGTAACTTTCCTTGAAAGTAAAATACGCCTTCATTATCAATAAGGGCGTATTTTACTGAAGTTCCGCCAAGGTCAATTCCTATAGCGTATTCTTTTTCCATTTCTATTTAAGTACTAGATTATTCATTGCTTTTACTGTTTAACTACACTCTTTCCGCCCAAATCGGTGAACTCCAAGCCCATTGTCCGTCACGTTGGTGAACGCGTACATAGTAGTAATCCGTATCACGTTGCGGGTCTTTATCTTCCATGTAGTGTTCCAGAGTGAAACAGCTTTCCGGCATAGCACGATTGAAAAGGATCGCCTCGCTCAACCAACCGATCATGAAGTGTGAACGTGAACCTTCGAGCAACTCGCCCAACGTATGTTCAAACTTCTTGCCATTGAATTCGGCAATGATCTTACCGTCTTTGGGCATTTCCACATCTAGAATGACGGCTTGCATGGCTGCTGTAGTCGTATTCGGATTTTTGCTGCTATACATATCCAGTTCGGTTTCCTTGTCGCCAACGGATACAATACGGTTGACATGCGTGTGGAATTCAGTTTCACCTTCTTGCGGAGAAGTGAACGCTGCGCCACGGAAACAAGGAGTTACACTATGGATCTGTCCTTTGTCCACGGACAGTTTACCCTGCCAATGTACGTATTTCTCTTCACGATTCCAACCAAAATCAACTTTAACTTTGCAACGTACCGTATCACCTTCCGGGGCAATCGGAGTCAGCGGGCCATTCATGCGAGCTAAAATCTGTCCGTTCTTGACAATATCTACATAGTCGATACAGCTTTCACCTGTAACGTTCAGATAGATACGGCGGCTGTTACCGCGAACCACGTCACCCATGAAAGCGTCGTTGAGGCGGAAGTCGATAATAATTTTATCACCGGTTGCGGCACATACATGGCGGGTGCGGAGAGCTTCCCAAATAGCGTCGCGAGTCAATGACGGAGCCATGACACCGATACGACCGTCGCCATAGCTTCCCGGATAACCGGAATGTTGGTCGGTAGAAGCCATGATACCGAATTTGTTGCCTAATTCAAGACCATATTGAATGGTTCCTTCCCATTGGCGCGGACCCATATCGTGTAGATAAGGATAATCTCCCTGATCGCTTTCTGCCAGACCATGACGGGAATACATTTCTACGAATGGGGTAATATCTCCTTCGGTAAAGCATTTCCAGTTGTAACCGCGATAGCCGCCCTGGTAACCCATGTGATGTGGAGTAATAAATACTTTGTGTCCTTTTGCCTTCTGTTTCCAGTCTTCGATAGAAGTACATTCCACAAGCGGTGCGTCGAGATCATAATTCAATGCAACATGGTCACCATGTTCCATGCTGTGGGCCTCGTATCCGACAAAAGTAAGGAACTCACCTTCTTTATTGTATTCATTCGTCATTTTTACGTACTTCTCATAACCGCCTTCACGCAGACGTTTGAAAGCTCCCGTGTGATAATCGATCACCCATTTCAGGCGAGGATCATCTGCTCCGGGAATATCCGGCCACATAGCATGAGGAGTGACACTGACAAAATCCAATTGTCCTTTTGCAGCTTCAAAAGCGTCGCGCATGTCTCCGTGTCCGTATGTGATGTTGCAATGGTTGTGTAAATCGCCCCAGTACATTTTGAGGTTACTGGCTGACGGCATAATCTTTTTTGCTTCTTTGCTTCCAGCTGCGCAAGAACCCAGCAAACTGCCTGAAGCTGCCAATCCGAGGAAAGACCAGCCTGTGTTTTTTAAAAACTTTCTTCTATCCATGGTTTTATCTAATTTATTCGGTAAACTAATAATGAAGCATATTAATTCTTATTTATATGTTCTCCTCTTAGCGGTTTTGCATTTGCCGGCGATCACCTTTAAAGAGGACTTTTTCTTTTTCATCCGGGTCAGTATCTTTGTACTGTTTTTGAGTGTCCTGAAGTAGCTCCATCAGCTCTTTTTGTACTTTAGCATATTCCGGTTTGCCGAAGACGTTGTTCATTTCTCTCGGATCAGCTTTCATGTCATACATTTCCCATTCGTCAATATCGTTGTAGAAATGAATTAGTTTGAAATCTTGTGTACGGATGCCATAGTGACATTTTACAGAGTGTTCTGCAGGGTATTCATAATAATGGTAATAAGCAGCTTTACGCCAGTCGGTCGGGGTTTTGCCTTCGTTGACCAATATCGGTTTCAAAGAAGCTCCTTGAATATCTGACGGAATATCTACTCCGGCAAAGTCGAGGAAGGTAGGAGCAAAGTCTACATTCATGCTGATTGCATTACTGGTACTTCCTGCTTTGATTGCTTTCGGGTAACGGATGATAAGAGGCATGCGCTGACATTCTTCATACATGAAGCGTTTGTCAAACCAGCCATGTTCGCCAAGAAAGAAACCCTGGTCGGAGGTGTAGACAATGATTGTATTGTCCAGTTCACCAATCTTTTCGAGATAATTCAGTAGTCGGCCGATATTTTCGTCTACTGCCAGAACCGTAGCCAGATAATCGCGCATATATTGTTGATATTTCCAGCTGATTAAAGATTTGCCTTTCAAGTCACCTTTGCGATATTCGGCAATGCGCCCGGCGTATACAGAATCCCATTTATCCTGAACTTCAATTGGCATACGTTTATATACACTATAAAGACGGTTGGTTGTATCTTTCAGCATTTCTTCACGAGTCATCAATTTGAGATCCCAGTCGTTTGTCAACGTGTGCTCGATAGACATATCCTGCTCGCGAGCAGCTCTTCCACGACCTTCGTAGTCGTCGAACAGATTAGCCGGTTCCGGAAAAGTTGTATTGTTGAATATGCCCAAATGGCGGGGAGCGGGCATCCAGTTACGGTGTGGGGCTTTCTGGTGATACATCATGCAGAACGGTTTGTTCTTGTCACGTCCTTCAAGGAATTTAATTGCTTTGTCGGTAATAATATCCGTAGCATATCCTTTTTCTACGATATGTTTTCCGTCTTCCCAGAAATCAGGATCGTAATAGTCACCTTGCTCATGTTGGCCGCTAAGGATACTCCAATGGTCGAAACCTTGCGGTTCGCTGATGAGATGCCATTTGCCAATCATGGCAGTCTGGTATCCGGCTTGCTGAAGAAGTTTGGGGAATGTCTGCTGATCGCCGTTGAATGTACTTGCATTATCGGTAAAACCATTTTCGTGACTGAACTTGCCGGTGAGGATGCAAGCGCGCGAAGGTCCCGAAAGAGCATTGACAGCGTAACAATTATCAAAGCGAATACCTTCATTGGCAATCCGGTCCATATTAGGAGTTTGAATCAAATTTCCTCCATAACAGGACATCGCTTGGGTAGTGTGATCATCCGTCATCATGAAGATAATGTTCGGCTGTCTGACTTCTTCTTTCTTTTGGCTGCTGCAAGAAACGAGACTTAGTGCTGCCAATGGGAGGAGTAGGGTAGAGGAGGTGTAATAGTTTTCCATAATGATAAGAAGCCTCTCCCAAGAAAAGGGGCAGGGAGAGGCTTTGAGGCTTTTTATAGTTTGTATTTTAATGACTGTTTCTTTCCGTTTACTTTCACTTCTACTTCCAGACCGTTTTCATCGAACGCTTTGTTCTTGAATTTAGCGTCAAATTTAGGGGCATCTGCGCTTTTCTTAACCGGGTAGATAACAGTGATGTAACGTACAGCTTCTTCGCCGTCTTTTCTCACGTTGAACGATACATTCATACGTTTATAGCGTTTGCGATAAGCTGTTGAACACCATCCTGGTTCTTTCTTCATACTCATGCCAGCAGGGCCAAAGCATTGCAGTTTCATATTGCTTCCATCCTCAAACTGTGTCAGGAACGTCATGTCTTCGCGGCTGTTGGCAATTTCTCCTTTCGGCATCTGATAGTGAAGATTGATAGAACCTTTACCGCTACCTGCCATTTCATCTACAATGACAAAGTAAGTGTTATCAACGAAGAAAACAGAACGACGGTGTTTCAGATTCTTGTAACTCGGATTTTCAGTCACTAAAGTCTGGATAGCACCTTCCGGTTGCCATAACTTTGTAACAGATTCTGTTGTCTCGAGATTTTTGTTGTCCAAGGTTACTGTGTTGTGAACACAAGTCTGACGGTGCCAGTTGCGTTGTTCCATTACTTCGCCTTCACCGGCGTATACATACGAACCTGAATCCGGGAACAAATTCTTGCCGTTGAACCAAAGTTCAAATGTACCATTATCCGGCTGACAGTGCCAAAAAGCTTTCGGACCTGCCTTTACTACCATTTGGGTAGCATCCATTCCCCATGAATTACGGAATACAAAGAAGCCTGATTTCAGGAAACCTTTAGACATATAATCCGGCAATGCACCTTCTTTCCCTTCTGTAGCAAAGTATTTGATTGCCTGGTTCTTCGGGAACAGTTTGCTCCATGACTTGTAGTTTTTCACCATTTCTTTCTTTGTTGTCAACTTGGCGTCGCTGAAACATGGATTGGTGTAATCAGGGAAAGAAATGTTTGCATAGAACATAATCATGTTTTCAATGGTATCCAAATAATCTTGAGGGAATTCCTTACGGAATCCGTTGGCATCTGCGATACCTAAAGCTTTACAGAAAATGTTAATAGCTGCCAGATGATAATGTGGATCAAGTTCGAACTGTCCGCCATCTTCGTATACCTGTACGTGAATTTCACGGTTCAGAATGTCGATACCACTTTTTCTCCAAGCCGGAGCCTCTTTGAATTCAGGGAAAAAGGCACCTGCATAAATCATGCGTTGAGCTTCAAACAGTAAATGGTTGCCTTGATCCGAGTAATTAGCAAGGATATGTACAGCATGTTTGTAATAGTTCACCAGGAATTCTGTCAGGAAGTCCGGAGTGAAAGAAGGTGAGGGAAGGAATAACTGGAATTGCGAAGTCTGGTCTTGCAGACGATTACTCACTTCCAGAGGACGCCATGCAAAACGTACGTTTTCTACTTCGCCTTTGATTTTTCCATCACTTACCAGCTCATATTCTTTCTTGTCCATCTTCACCAACGGATTCTTTTTAATCCAGTCGATATACTGGTGTGCCCATTCTTTAGCATATTTTTCATCACCGGATATACGGTAAGCTTTACCCATTGGAGTGAACCATTTGTGACGGTGCAACTGCCAGCGGAGCTCATTATCTTTCACCGGCCAGTATTGCCAGTTGATATCTTCTCCATAATTGTAAGAAGGTTGATAACCTTTATGTACGAAGAATGTATGTTTCAATCCGTCATCCGCCCATTGCTGTTCTTCTTTGCTGATAGTCACCTTGTTCAGATTGATATCCGGAGTTTTTACGTTGGTACGTGCACGGTAATAGTCCAGTAATGCTTTGGCAGCATCCTCATCTTTACCCTCCTGATGCAAAGCTTTTACTTTCTCCAGTCCCGGATAGTCCAGGTTAAGAAGAGAAAAGACTTCGCTTTTCAGTTCTTGGGCATAACCCTTGCTTACGAAACATGCGATTGCAAGCAGAACGATGTATTTTAAAGTTTTATTCATGATATAATAGGTGTTATAATTTTATGTATTAGATATCTTTGTAGTTGATACCTTTCAGATCCATGAATCTCTTCAATGCTTCCAGATAATAGTAGTCAGCATAGTTCAGCGGAGTGTCGATTTCAGAACCATTGGGCAGTGAACCTACGGAATGCATCAAAATGAATCCTTGATTGTCACCCACTTTTGCAAGATATGCATCACTTGACAGACTCTTCAGAATTTTTTCCGCATAATCCAGATATTTCTGTCCATCGGGAACCATTGTGCTTAGTTCGATCATTGCAGAAGCAGTGACAGAAGCAGCAGATACATCGCGTGGAGTTTCTTTGGTTACAGGAGCATCATAATCCCAATAAGGAATAGCGTCGTCTGTTTTTACGCGATCCATAATCATATCAGCTATATCCTTTGCAAAGTTCAGGAAGATACTATCATTTGTTTCGCGGAAACAAGCGGTATATCCGTACACAGCCCATGCCTGTCCGCGTGCCCATGAAGAATCATCGTTCTTGCCTTGGTGGGTTTGTTTTCGTTCTACTGTACCATCGCTGTTATAGCTTACTACATGCCAGCAAGTATAATCCGGGCGGAAGTGATTATGCATCGTTGTCATGGCATGTTTGATAGCGATGTCTTTATATCTATTGTCGCCTGTTGTTTTTGCTACATTGAACAGAAGATCAAGGTTCATCATATTGTCGATGATAACCGGGAAGTTCCATGTTCCGAAATCCCATGAACGGATAGCACCGATAGAATCATTGAAACGACCGCAGAGGTTATCGGCAGTTTCTCTCATCACAGCAGCGATGGTATCGTTAGGTGAAAGACGTTCTGCATTGCCGTAGCTACAGTTGACCATAAATCCCAAATCATGTGTACCTTTATAATAGCGTACCGGATTCAGAAGATTGGTATATTCGATTGCTTGAGTTTTCAGTGTATCGTTTCCTGTCAGTTCGTATGCATACCATAATGAACCGGGGAAGAAACCGCTTGTCCAGTCATAAACGTTACAGAGGCGACGTTTGCCTAATTGCTCGGCAGTAGGTTGTGCACGTAGGGAATCTTTAAATGTTAATGAATCTCTTTCCAACTGACGGCAAAGGAAATCCATGTCATAGCCGGTACGGATGGAGCGTGGCAACATCCCTGTACCACTAACTTCTTCAGCAGAAAGTTGTAATTGGGCAGAAGCTACATCCAGTCCTTTTTTTATCCAACTGTAGTCTTCCTTTGGGGTTATCTGGCACGACGCGAGTGCAATACTAACCGAAGCAAAGAGAACAAGTTTCTTTTTCATGTTATTCATTTTAAGTGATTGTTTTTAGAAGTTTTGTACTGATGCAAAAGTATGCGAACTATTTTATTTTTAATGATACGAATGTTGAAAAGGACATTGAAACAGATTTTAGACTATTAGTTTTGTTGAAAAAACTATTAATTTTGTCAAGTATGTCCTTTTAAAGGGGATTTCAGCCCTATATTTTATCATTTGAATGAAATCTTTTTCCTTTCACCTGCATTGAAATGAGTCTTTCTTATCATATCTTTGTAGGTAATATTAGTGGTTTGTTCATACGGACTAGTGACGTATGCAACAGTTATTTTACCTTTTTCCCATTCCATATCTACAGTAAATCCTCCTCTTGCTTTTAGTCCTTTTATATTTCCTTTTTCCCATGTAGGAGGTAAAGCAGGAAGTAGATGGATATTTCCCTTATGGCTTTGCAATAGCATTTCAGCAATACCGGCTGTTGCTCCAAAATTTCCATCGATCTGAAAGGGTAGTGCATTTAACAGATTACGGTATAAACCTCCTTGATTTTCAGCTTTAGTGTCAGAATCAACATAATTGATAAGATTACTTAATGCTTCATAAGCTTTTAAAGAATTGTACAAACGTGACCAAAGAGAAATTTTCCATGCCATGCTCCATCCGGTTGTTTTATTGCCGCGAGCGTTTAGAGATTTTCGTGCGGCATCGAAAAGTTCTGGAGTATAATCTGTAATATCGCATCCAGGATATAATCCGAAGAGATGTGATACATGCCGATGTTGGGGCTCATTCTCCATATATTCTTTATCCCATTCCAAAAGTTGCCCTTTACTACCGATCTGATATTTCTTCAATTTGTTTACTTTTTGGGTTAATTCTGCACAGAATAGAGAGTCTGTCTGAAGTACTTTTGATGCATTTATTGTATTTGAAAACAAAGAACGGATAATTGCTATATCCATTGTGCTTCCCTCGCATACAGATGCAGAAATACCATCTGGCATAAGATAAGCATTTTCAGGGGAAGTACTGACTGGGGTTACCAATTCTCCTTCACTGTTTTCTACCAGCCATTCCGAGCAGAATGTTGCTGATCCTTTTAGTATAGGATAGTATTTCTTCAGGAAGTCTATGTCTTTGGTATATAAATAATGTTCCCATATATGATTACATAACCAAGGGCCGGACATATTCCAAAAGAACCAGTATACAAATCCGTCTGATGGATAGGCTTCTCTCCATATTGAAATGTTATGGTGGATAGCCCAACCATTCAAACCATACATATCGCGTGCCAGATTTTTTCCTTTATCTGCAATTTCTTCTATGAGTTTGAATAATGGTTGATGGCATTCAGACAGATTAGTGACTTCTGCCGGCCAGTAATTCATTTCCAGGTTGATATTCAGAGTGTA
This sequence comes from Bacteroides sp. D2, assembly GCF_025147085.1. Taxonomy (NCBI): domain Bacteria; kingdom Pseudomonadati; phylum Bacteroidota; class Bacteroidia; order Bacteroidales; family Bacteroidaceae; genus Bacteroides; species Bacteroides sp. D2. The sequence goes on from NZ_CP102261.1 coordinate 3,704,153, forward strand.
TCCCGAATTCCATGGAGGCAATACCTCGTTATTCCACAATCCTTGCAGGTTTAGAGGTTGTCCTTCACCACGTGAACCGGCTATCATTAAATATCGTCCGAACTGAAATAGTTGTGTGATAATTGTTTGATCCTCTTTTTTCTTGAAGAGTTTTAGTCGTTGGTCTGTAGGTGTCTTTTTTAGTTGTTTGTTCGTATGAAGGTTGAAAGATACCCGCTTAAATAAAGACTGATAATCAGTAATATGTTCTTCTTTTAGCTTTTTATACGAGTGCTTTTCGCTTATTTTTCTATAATTATTAATTTCTTGGTGTGGGTTCTTACCTTCCTTACTCGGACTTTTGTGTAGTCCATTGTAACTGGTAGCAGCATATAATACTAATGTAACCTCGCTGCAATCTTGCGCAATGAATTGGTTGTTCTCTATCACTAACTTCCCATCTTTATGGCTTGAAAGGAGACATGCTTCGAAAAAGGTACCTTTTCCACCCAGTTCATTTCCATAAATTACTTGCTTTTTTTGTATGACATGTCCCGTTTGGTCAAAGTATTCCGGATGCAATCGTTGAGTATTGAAACGCTTCATGTGTTCTATATCTCTTCGTTGGGCATGTGCAGGAGCTTGTCCTTTCAGATAAATAGCTTGCGAGTCGGAATCTTGGGTTACAGGATGCGGTGATTCTAAATGGGCGGTGAAATTCAATACTGGTTTAGAAGCACTAAGGTGAATAATAATGGCCTGTGCCGGATACGAAGCGAATACTTCTCTTCTTATTGCTATGCCATTTTGTTTATAAGAAGTAGTGACAATAGAGTTATTCATATCCAACGAATGGATGTAATCAGTGATCGCTCCTTTGGAAGCGAATTCTATATAAAGATCTCCAAAAGGCTGGTAAGCTTCATTAAGTCTGCCGATCCATTTTTGTTGTATGATATTTCCCGCTTCTGTATTTTTTCCTTCGTTAAGCAGTTGACGTATATGCCCAAGATCAGATGCTACATTTATATCCTTTGGTGTTTCAGGTTCCCCACTATAGAGAGTGTTTTCATTAAACTGTATTCTTTCTTTTTGGGGTTCTCCAAAAATCATGGCTCCAAGACGTCCATTGCCTACAGGCAATGCTTCTTCCCATACTTTTGCAGGTGATTTATACCATAATGTCAGGTCACTCTGAGCATTAGAATCTAATATATAAAAGCAAATAAGCAGTAATGTTATTAATCTATGTTTCATATCAGATATTGGTTTGATGTAATAAAAGAGTGTAGTTTTCTCCCCGGATAGTGGAGATGGTTACGTAAGTTTTATTTTTCTCTTTGTCATGAGATACCTTTATCGACTTTTGAAGGCATTTAACATTATATATTCCATTGATTGTTAATTGCGTATTGAAAGCTTTTTCTTCCTGTACAACATCTTCTTCGGTTAGTAAGCCCATGTGTGCACGTGATGCTCTCCGCATATCCGGTTCACAGATGGAAAGTCTGAAAGAATCGTTCTCTTCTTCTTTTTCTAATATGTAAGAGAGAGGAATATTTACTTGAGTAACCAGTTGCTCGGTATATGTTTTTAGAGGATTGAATAAGGCACCGCAAATGATACCTGCCGTTTTGTGACGAATGATATGTGCATCATTATCCTGAGCTACTATCTCTATCGGACTATGATTTGATAAAAGTCTTTTAGCTGTTTTTTTATCTTTTTGCTTCAGTATGTAGTATTGGTATTTAGCGTCTATAGCTGGTGCTCCATGTTCTATATAGGCTCTTGTGTGGGTTCCCTCGCAAAGAGTCCGTACAGCTCCTCCTTTTACTACATACATGAGTGAAGGATCTGTGAGAATATACCCTTCATCTATTCTTTCTTTACTTGTGTTTTTATCAAATGATTGAAATAATGTTGTAATTGTAGGGTATCTTTTGTCTTTGGTTTGGATATCTGATCCCAGACAGAGCAAAAAGTCTTCAAATACAAAAACGGACTTGTTAGCCCGGAAGGAATTGTCATAAGTAATATCATGCATTCTGAAAGAAAACATTGCGCTTTTTTTAGAACCATGGATACCCGTGAGGAATGTCTCGTCTGAAAAATTGCGATGCCCGGAACTTGATCCGCCTTTATCTTGCAATACATATTCCGGTAATACTTTTGTAGTAGCCCCAGGGATATAGTTCCAGTCGAAATCACTCTCTTCCGGATTGAAAGACTTATATTTATTCTTTAAATCAAAATATTCTATTTGACCATAGGATAAATAACGTCCCTTTGTGTTTTCTGTTGCTGAAGACTCAAAATCCCAAATATAGCGGCTGAATCCTTTTATGTTGAAATGGAATAAACTGTCTTTGGCAATCAATAGACCGGAGTAAGGCATAAACAATGTCCCATTGACTTTTTCTTCTTTGGAAATGGAAGTAGATGCCAATTGGGTTAATAATTCAATTTCTCCTACTGTGCTGGTATATGCGAGGTTGGAGTTTACATTACTTACGTAGTTTGTTATAGCTTGTCTATTACTACCAGACTCCAGAATTCGTTTAAAAGCAGCTGTTAATTCCTTGTCTGGTTCCTTATATGATAAAGATACATAAGCAAATGCAGGTAACAGTGTTTCTAAAATTTGTTGTCCTTTTGGGAAACGCCCTACGGTTCCGGCAGGTACATTTAAACCTGCACAGAAGAAACGAAAAGTTAATAAGCCTTGTTTCAGATTATGTAAAGTTGATTCGGATAATGCATAAGGAGTGTCATGTAATAAATAGGCTATTAATGCTCCTGCATAAAGTGCATGAGGATAATAGGCACTATTATAGGGTCCTCTATGATGATAACCGGAAAAGTCCGGTTTGAATGTTCCGAAGAATCCGGGAGCTATTCCTAAAGCATTATCCATATAATTTTTAAACGCGGTCAGTGCGACTTGCTTTTTTTGTTTATCGTTAATTGATAATGCATAAATGAGTTTGGGAATAGCCAGTGCCCGTAGATTATCTGCTACCTCTCCGGCATTTGCCGGAGTTTGATAGCATGTACCAAACATTGTAAACCAGTTTAAAGTTTGAAGTTCACGTTCCAATAACTCGGTAGAAAGTTGCTCTTTTAACAGAAAAAATGAGTGGAAATAGCCGGAACTTCGTAGTTTCTCAAAACATAAAGTCCCCATCCCGCTACCGTCTGCCCAGCCTTGATCGTTGAACCAGTCATAAATATAAAGCACTTTTTTTAGACTCTGAACGTTTTGATTTTTTCGATAGTCAAGTGCCAATGGAAGCAGTATGTTTTCATTAATCGTACGGAATTTCTTCAATTGCTGCCCTTCTATAGTAGTAGGGGCACCCATTGGAAACAAGGGCTCTCCTTTGGGGGTATTGTCTTCATTATATTGTATCTTAATTTTCTGCGCAGCTTTGAGACCGGTTCGGATAAATACTTCTTCATTGTCTTCTCTCATCTTTATCCATTTGTCTGATGATTGTTGTCCGCTTCCGAGATACCATGTCGTAAGTCTGTCTGCGATAATCTTTATTTGTTGATCTTCAGCAGTAATAATTTTCTTTACTTGAGGTGTGGTGTTTCTGTAGCTTACAAAATCAGAGACTAAACTATAATCCTTACGGTTAACCTTATATTGCGCATCTGACATATTTTGCCAGGAAACTTTTGGTGTGAATTCTAAAAAATCAATGAAAATGACCCCTTCTTCTGTCTCTTGTGGGAATTGCATTTCAACAGACTTTATATTACTCTTGGGTGGCATATTCATATCTCCTTGAAACTTGGCCCAAATACACCGCCAGCCTTTAAAATTGAGTAGAAAAGGAAATCGACAGACTTCTTTTTCATTAGTATCTTTGAATGAGAAAATTAGATGTTCGTTGATGGGAAATTTGTTATAAATCCATAGATTAATCCCTCCGTTTTTATTTTGGCAAGCTTCAGAAATTCCGGACGGTGATTGAAGGGTAAGGATTGCTCCTTGTTTCCAGTTGATTTGGAGTGATTGGTTGCCTAATTTGTATTTGTCAGCAGAGATATTAAGCGTACCTTTATTTATGCTCCAATCTCCGGGGATTTTGTTATCCTCAAATGAATAGATTTGAGAAAAAGCAGATTGGCTGGTAATAAATGATACAAGAAGAGCGATTATACAAATATTCTTTTTCATGGTATATGGAAGGTGAGGGGATAAATGAATAATTGTGATGAAAGCGTTACAGGAAAAAAGAGCTTTTTCTCTGTAACGCTTTCATTACTATATGGAGGTACAATTAGTTACCATCCAGGGTTTTGATTAAACTGAGTACACAAGTCCATCTCTTGTTGTGGTATAGGCAGTAACTCGTTTTTGTTCTTCTTAGTGTAGTCAACGCATACATAATATCCATCGCCACCACTATACCAGTTTACCAAGTCTTGAGCTGTCTGTTTGATGCTTTCGTAGTAAATTCCCCAACGAACCAAATCTTGTCGGCGGTGTCCTTCGAATGCCAATTCATATGCCCGTTCATTACGTACGGCTTTTTGGAATTCTTCATAAGACATACCGGATAAATCCGATTTACTGTTGTCTGTATCTACCGGAAACCCGAAGCCACGTCTACGTACCATATTAATGGCTCTGTATGCATCATCTGTCGGACCTTGTTTCCATTCATTCAAGGCTTCTGCATATAGAAGTAATACATCAGCATAGCGCAATATATACCAGTTGATGTTGGAAAGATTGGCGTCGATCAGGTAGTTGGCACTATTAACGTAGTCTTCTGTATCCCATTTTCTTGGACATACATTATCAATGTATGATTTCTTCAATGCATCTTTAGCATCATCTTTGATGGCGTCTTCAATATTACCACTACTGTTTATCACAATCTTTACTCCATCTTCACCGGTATCAGTGGCCTTACCATATTTATAATCCGCAAAAGACAATCCCCATCTCTTATCGCTTTCACGATCTTTCCAGTCGCGTAAAAAAGTAGGAATGACACGCCAGTTACCAGCATTACGAACGCCTCTAATACCACTTGCTTGTACTCCGTTCCATTTTCCAATACGTCCGCAAGGATCATTGGCTGATACTCCGGTAACAGTAGGAGCATAGAAACTTACTTCAATCAAGCTTTCTTCTTCGTCCCAAACACCATTGCAGGTGTTTTTCCATAATTGTTCGTAGTCGTCGAGCAAATGATGTTTGCCGGACTCAACTAGAATTTTTGCAGTTTTTGCAGCATCTTCCCATTTACTTGTATCATGAACGGGATAACCTGCCCAAGTGGCATATACTTTAGTTAACAATCCTAATGCCGCACCTTTAGAAAGGCGGAAGCTATTATCGGAACGTATATTATCATCTATTGCATATGGCAGATTATCAATGGCATATTGCAAATCAGCTTCTATAAATTTATATACATCTGCAGGATCAGCTTGTGTGAAAGTAGAGGGATGTTGTCTGGACTGTTCTGTATTGGTAATCAATGCTACATGTCCGAACCAGCGTACTACTTCGAAATAGTATAGGGCGCGTAGACAACGTGCTTCCGCCATATAAACTGCTGCCTTTTTATAATTAGTTTCGTCATAGGTACCTATTTTTTGCTGCAAAGCTTCGATAAAATCGTTTGCACTGTAGATTGCATTGTACAGGTTTGCCCATGTAGTTGCGATTTCAGTTTGGGAACTGGTATAAGCGTTTGATGGAATAAGACGAAGTCCATCAGTACTATTACCCGTTACTTTAGCAATGTCACTAGGGATGGTGAAATAAAGCGATAAATGGAAACCATATATGCCATCCTGAACCATATTACGATATACACCCAAAAGCACATTTTCTGCTTCTGTTGCATTATTCATATAGTTTCCTTTCTCAATCTCTGTATAGCTGGTTTCATCTAGCGAACAGGATGAAACTGCGATTGCACAGGCTAATGTGCACAAGTAGTATTTGAAATTTTTCATTGTCTTTTTCTGTTTAGAATTGAACTTCTACACCAAATGTAAATACTCTGCTCTTAGGATAAGCTCCCCAGTCAAACCCAGGCATAAGTGGGCTGCTTTTCATGTTCACTTCCGGGTCATAGCCGCTATATTTAGTCAGACAGAATAAATTCTGTGCCGTACCGTATACACGCAGACGGTTAATGTATGCTTTTCTAGTCCATTTATTAGGGAAAGTATATCCCAATGTGATATTCTTTAAGCGTAAGAATGAACCGTCTTCGATGAAGCGTGAGTATAATTCATATTTCACATATCCTTTAGCAGAAGGAACGCGATTGGAAGCATGTGTCGGAGTCCATCGGTCAGCTACTTCTGCCAGTTGGTTGCTGCGTTCGTCTTGCGATTGTGTATTAAACATACGGGTCGCATTATAAATATCATTACCATATTGGAACTGGAGCATGAAACTGAAATCAATGTTTTTGTAATTGAAGGTGTTGGTGATACCTCCATACCAGTCTGGCTGACCATTTCCAATAGTTGTACGGTCATCTGTTGTAATGACACCGTCTCCATCTATATCTTTATATTTCACCATACCTGGTTCAACTGTTTTTCCTGCATGTTGGCTTATGTCTGCAATTCCAGGTTTCAGTTGCATTGTTCCGTCAGGTAACATGTTGAAGTCAGATGTTTGATATACTCCATCGAAAACATATCCATACATTTGTCCAAGAGAAGAACCCACAATTGAAATATAGTCATTTCCATTGAAGTTACTGTTGAATTTAGTTGCCGACTGTATGTATGATGTTCCGTCTTGCAATGCTTTCAATGTATTTTTAATGAACGAAATATTGAAATCGGTCTGCCATAAGAAATTGCGGGTTCTGATGTTAGTAGAATTGATGTTCAATTCAATACCCTTATTCTCTATTTTACCAATATTCTGCCATTGAGAATTGAATCCGGTTACATAAGCTAATTTTTGTTCAAGTAACAGGTCTTTTGTGTTTTTTAGAAAGAAATCAGCTGTCAAATTCAGGCGATTTTCAAAAAAACCTACATCAATACCTAAGTTAGCGGTAGTAGAACCTTCCCACTTCAGAGCTTTATTAGCCAACTGTTTAGGATTCAGTACTGTAACCAGTTGTTGACCTACTCCATATTTGCTTGCTGTATACAAGTCCATTGACAAATAGTTTGTGATACGGTCATTTCCTACTGTACCCCATCCAAGACGAAGTTTCAAATTTGATATTGGAGTGATATTTTTCATGAACTTCTCTTCTGATATACGCCATGCGGCAGAGAATGATGGGAAATATCCCCATTTGTTTTTTGCAGAGAATACGGTAGAACCATCAGCACGAATCGTCGCTGTAAATAGATAGCGGTTATCAAAGTTGTAATTTCCACGTGCAAAGAATGATAATAGCTTTTTATCGCTTCTTGAAGTGGATACACTACTAGGGGTAGCTCCGATTCCAAGGTTATCGTTACCAAGATTTTCAAATGGAAAATCTTTAGCTTGTCCATATAAAAGTTCAGAGCTTCTGAATGCGAACTCATGTCCCAACATAACATCAAATGAATTTTTCTTATTGATTTTATGTTTGTAAGTTAATGTATTACTGCTCTGCCAACGCAAGTCTTTCTGCATTTGTGTAGAACCATAAACACCTCCACTACGGTATGCCTGACTTGACTCTGCGCCATAGAAGATATCTCTCCTTGTATTAGTTGTATTGTAAGTCGCTGCGGCTTTGAAAGTGAGATTCTTCATCAACTGAATACTTAATGAGGCATTAGCTCCCCACAATTCTGCTTGTCTCCAGTCTTTTACAGCTTCTGCTTGTTTAATCGGATTGATTTGTGAGTAAGTTGCGTTTTCACTTAATTCCAATGGGTCAAAAACGGAGTTCAACAGCTCTTCGTTAGTAACACTATTACCTCCTGTAGGACGGAAACGCAGAATGTTGGATAACATATTCAGTGTTCCTCCTGTTCCTGAAGTACCGATACCTTCTTTTACAGTATTTGCATAGTTGATAGTAGCATCGAAAGTAATAAATTTATTAATCTTTTGATTGATACGTAATTTAGCTGAATTCTTTTTATAACCACTATTCTTAAAAATACCATTTTCATCGAAATGTGAGAATGAAGCAGCATATTTAGTTTCTTTTGTACCTCCACTGATACTAAAATCATGGTTTTGAGACCAAGTCGGTTTGAAAGATTCACCTTGCCAGTCGATACCCGGGTCGGTCAGATAGTCTTCCAGTGTTTGATGACGGTAGGGATTTCCATCAGAATCGTTTCCTTCCTGATAGTAAGTTGTACCATATTTAGTTGGATTGAGTTCCACCTGTAATGCTGCAAACTCGTATGTACTAAGCATATCCAGTTTCTTTGGAATGTTGCGATAAGTGGCAGAACCGTTATAAGTAATGACAGGTTTTCCTTCCTTACCGGATTTGGTTGTAACCAAAACAACACCGTTGGCTGCACGTGCACCATAAATAGCAGAAGCGGAAGCATCTTTTAAAACTTCAACTGATTCGATATCAGAGTTTGCAAGATAATCAATATCACCAACTTCAAAACCATCGACAATATAAAGTGGGGAAGAGTCTCCATTTACCGTGCCGACACCACGAATTTTGATGTCAAAACCTGAACCGGGAGTACCATCCGATTGAGTGATTTGCACACCGGCAATTTGACCTCCAAGAGCTTCCACTACGGAACCTGTTTTGAAACCTTCTATGGATTTAGCTGCAACAGAAGAAACGGAGCCTGTCAGGTCGCTTTTTTTCATGCTACCGTAGCCAACCACAATGACTTCGTCTAGCATTGCATTGTCAGGTTCCATTTTGATATTCAGGTTTTTGGTACCTTTTATTTTAATCTCCTGATTCTTATAACCAATATAGCTGATAATTAATGTTGCATTATTATTGGCTTTAATAGAGAATTTTCCATCAAAATCTGTAACTACCCCTTTTTGAGAGTTTTTCACTTGAACTGTTGCTCCGATTAGCGGAGTATCCGTTTCGTCGATAACCACACCGTTTACAGTGATTTCCTGACCAAACGCAGTGATTGCAATCAAGAGAGCTAAGAGGGTAAGATACCCTCTTTTGCTCAATGTATTAAAGTTTATATTGTACATATTTATATTAGATTTAAATTAGAAACTTTCATCAAACCAAATAGCTAATGGGAATATCTGGTTTTTGGTTGTACCGTCATTTGCAAGGTCATTCTGTGTACCGTCAGTGACGAAAGACATTCTTCCGATAAATACACCATTGGCATATACTCCTTCCGTATCTTTCCATTTGCCCGGATTGATAACAACAGATAAATCTTTGTTATTAACATATCCCAAAGCTTGGTTCGTATTTTGAGAATTGTCATAGTAAGACATAGGACCTCTGGCACTATAATTAGGCGTTTTTCCTATTGTATTATAATATGTTGTCCATAAGCCATACATGAAACTACCTACAGTTGATTGTATTCCGTCAACATGATCTCCTATGAAGCTGTAATAATAGAAATCTCTACGATAGTCCATCAGGAATTTGGTGTAGTCTGTATAAGGTGAACCACTTAGTTTTACTACCGGAGCTGGCGTCGTACCACCCTTAGCAGGATTCATTTTCACAGCGAATGGAGTATATTCAACGAATATATCGTTTTTGTCTTTGTTTTGTCGTATAAAGACAGGTACAGTTTTGGAGACAGCCTCTTCACCTTCACCTACTGTTGCAGTGACAAAGAGCACACTAACACCATAATTACTATTCCACTTATTTTCACTAAATGAAAGTTCTCCTGTTTCTGAAATAGTAGTACCACTTAATGCGGTTGTATTTTGTATCTTAACTTCCCATTTAACCGGACGTCCTTCTGGAATATCTGTTTTCGGAGTTAATTTTGCAGCCAAGAGTGTCGCTTTTTTATCATAATCAAATTGATCTGCATAATTCTCTTCAGGAGTAAGTCCTAAATTGTTTCCATAGCGTATGAATGTAAAACTATTAGGATTTTTGGTAATATTCAATGTGAAGGTCGCTGTTTGCTCACTCTTGTTGTTCTTGGCTTTTACTGTAATAGTGTATGTAGCTACCTCTATTGAATTACCCTTCTTAGCCGAAATAGCACCAGTTACCGGATCTATATTCAGTTTATCGGTCAATCGGGAGTCCAAATCAACGAATGAGTATGTAAGTTCGTCTCCATCCACATCTTCCGGAGTAAATTCAAATGCTACACCTTGTACCTTTTCTTGATTAGCATATTGAAGCTTGGTGATAGGATTGATAAATGCCACTATATTAATAACAAAAGGAGTTTCATCGAAATCTTTGCTACCGTATTGATTAGTTGCTGTAACGACTACACTATAACTATTGTCGATCTCCAGTCCATTGTTACCAGCAAGTGTAATAACACCGGTTTGTTCATCTATAGTGATGGCAGAGGTTTCAGGTGAAATAGATTTAATCTTATATGTCAGTCCATCTGTTGATCCTTTAAGAGTGGGTACACTAGATGTAAATGCTTCATCTTTTTCCACTTTCACAGAACTGGGATTATATGTTAACGTGAGAGGACTGGAAATGATCTTGAATGTAACTGCATTCTCATAAATACCAGCTCCTGCTTCTGTTGTTAACTTCAGATTCAATACGTATTTGCCTGGGAGTATTTCTCCTTCGTACTTGTCATTAACCGTGATTTTTCCGGTTTTGGAAATGGCAAAGTATTCTTTTCCTTCTTCTTGAATGATTTCATACTTGCTAATGTGTACATGAGTTCCTTCTTCTGTCTTTACCTGAGCACTGGCTGATTCTTTATAAATGTCTGCAAAATCAACTGTAACTTCACTAGGATCTACCGATATACCATCTGGAACCGGTGCTAGCATATTTACTGTTATTACATCCTTGAATTCATAATACTTGCCGTTAGATATACAAGATATGCTAATGCAGTAAGTACCAACAGGCAAATTATCCGTATCAGTTAGCTTTATGGCTCCTGTGCTTGGATCTGAAATCTGAAAGCTACTCGTTTCATATACTTCTCCATTGAGGGTAACACGAGTAATAGCAAAATCTGAGGGAGTACCTCCGATGTAAGTAGGCCCGGACATATTAAAATTCATAGAGGGACCTATGTCAGTAACGCCGGCATAGTAGATCGCAAACTTCGTAGAGTCCGTTGTCTCAGGATCTGTACAAGAGATGCCTGTGATACATAACCCTATTGTCATTAAGATTGCAAAGAATCTTGAAGTCAGGTTTTGTAAATTAGATTTCATTGTTCTTAGATATATTAATTAAATTATAATGTATAGGATAACTCATACTTTTGTCCATCGATAGTAACTTCAACTGCGGCACCATTTTCATGGAATGTACCTGCGCTTGTTTCTGTATTATCTATGAATTTGGCATCGATATTTATCTTTTCAAAATCAGCTTCTGTTTTGAATGGATAAATCACAGTGATGAAACGTGCCGCGCCATTTTCAGGTTTTGTGATATTTACCCGATAAAATCTGCGTTGGGTCTTTTCTTCTATTTTATTCGAAGTATAGGCGGTGTTATTGGTAGCACTGTAACCTGTCTTAGTTTCAACAAATGTTCTGAATAGCATATTGTTGTTATCTGTAAATAAGGTATGAGCTCCATATTGGTAGTTTGCACTTTCATCGTCAATCACTACGTCTTTGGTGTCCGGGCATAAATTAAAGCTCAAATTCACAGAAGGAGTGGAACCTTCTCCATAACCTTCATCTACAAGAACAAAGAAGGTATTGTCTACGAAGAACACAGCACGGCGATGTGTTAAATCACTATAAGATTTATTTTCTGTAACGAGAATATTAGTTCCTTTTTTAGTTTCTTGTTTCAGAAATTTTCCACTCATATAACCTTTTGCTATATCCTTTTCTTCTCTTGTCATTGTATTATGCATCTTTGTTGCTGCAAATGCTGCACGATCGGCATTGCTGGAAGATGTTCCTCCGTATGTGTATACCCCTGCATCCGGGCAGAAATTCCGACCTTTCCGGTAAAGTCCGAATGTTCCATTATCAGCTTGGCAATGCCATTTGTTTTCCGGATTATTGTTATTCTTCAGAATCATCATGGTTGCACTGCTTTCCCATCCGCTACGTAGCATATAATATCCCGAAGCATCATAGATTTGAACCAGTTCTGTAGGTTTCGTTCCTTGTTTTCCTTCAGTTGCCATCCATTGTATTTCTTTATCATCAGGAAACATTTCCATATATTTCTTGAAGTTTTTCAGTAATACGTTTTTAGTCCATGAAACAGAACGCGTGTCGTTGAAATTATCTATAGTGTAGTTGGGATAAATAATATCCACTACAAAACGGGCGGCTTTCTTAAGCAGTTCTGTATAATTGGAAGGAAACAAACTAAGTTTGTTATTCAATTGGGCCAGTTTATAAATACTATATAAGTCATTAACAACCCCTATATGATAACTGGGATCTAATTCTACCTGTACTCCATCTGCAAGAAATTGTGCTGTTACTTGCTCGCTGATTTTTAATGAACCTTCATTCAACCATTCTGTGGCGTTCTTGAATTCTGGCATTAACATTCCTGCAGTTGTAACAGCTTGTACTTGAGTTACGTAGATATTACTTCCATCCGTGAAATAATTCTTACGAATACATTCCACTTCATCTGCCAATGCGGTTAGAAAAGTAGAAAGCCATTCGGGAGTAAAATTCGTTGATTGGATGAAATGAGGCATAATATTAATCTGGTCCAATACCCTTTCAGCAGGTTGAAGCCCATACCACTGCACGGCATCTTTATCTACGGTACCTTCGGGGCAAGGGAATGTATTTAACCAATCATTATATACTGTTATCCAAGAAGAAATGTAATTCTCATTTTGATTGACTCTGTATGCTTTGGCTTGGGGAAGCATCCATTGGTGACGATGGATTTGTGATTTAAATTCCTGATCTGTCATTCCACTAGGGATATAACTCCAGTCTATTTTTCCATCTTTTTTAAATGAATAATAAACTTCATTTCCATTAGCATCTACTGACTCTTTGAAATTGCGCACATAAAAACGACTATCCAATGCTTGATCTGCTATATTTTGCTCAAAAGCTGTTATTGATGGATTAATCAGATTTATATTGGGATTGTTGATATCGGATCTGTTCCGATAATATTTTAATAATTCATATGCAGCATAGTAATATTCGTTTGCTTCATAATATGATTTTACTTTTTCCAATCCCGGATAATCAAGGTTGATTACTTCAAAAAGCCTTGCGTTAAGTACATCATTCGGTTTATTATTAGGAAGTGACTCAATGTTTCCTCCTTCTTCTGCCCCCAGAATATTTTCATCATCTGTGCATCCTGTAAATGAAAGCAGAGCGAATAAACAAATAAAAAAGATGTTCTTCATACTTTATTAGGTTTTAATTATTAAAAGTTTTATTTTACTGTTTGCAAATATAACTTGATTATTTATTGCAAGCGATTCGTCTTGTTCAAGCTTTGTTCAAAAATGATTTTTTGATATTAATCTTGTTGAATCATATGTTATTTTTGTCTAATAATGGGGATTTAACTCTATGATATAGACTATTAGATATCATAATGCCATCCTTTTCAGACATAGTTTAATGCTGTATTTTGGATAATTTTAGGTGTTAGATTGGACAATTTTCAGCCCAAAGCAATTTTTGGATGATTTCATAATTGGGGAGATAACAAAATTTTGTGGCACTCCTTGTGGGTAAATTAAGACTTCTTCTCCTTTCTTTAAATCGATTTGATATGTGTTATCGGATGAGCTCACAGTAAAGGTCCGTTCTCCCTTGAAAATAGGATTAGGCATATCTGTTGTTATTATGCAAGGTTCACCTGCTAAACTTTTTATATGAATAAACTGCGTCTTTCCATCTTTCCGGCTGGCAGATACTTTAAAAGCTCCTTCTGTGCGTAAGCCACAGTATGCTACATCCTGCCATGTATCAGGAACTGCTGGGAAAATACGAATCTTGCCACCCCAACTTTGTAAAAGCATATCATGGATACACTGCGCACCGGACAGAGGTGTTTCGATAACGGGACCGCTTTCTTTATACATGGTGGTAGGGCTAAGGTATTTACCAAATAGTTTATTTAAATATGTAAGTGCATCGTTTCCTTTACCGATAGCAGAGGATATGGAGGATGCGCCTGTACATGAATAACCGAGCAGGGCTTTAGGTTTACTTTGCCAGAAAGCTAATGATTTCTCTATAGTTTCGATGTCGTTTGGTTGTTCTTTATTGATAAGGTATAGAGGGTAGATAGCAAGCAAATGGGAGTAGTGTCTATGAGAAAAGGCATACGGCATACCTTTTCCGATAAGTAACCCGTTCTCATCCATAGGATATGGAGTGAGGTTAAGGAGAACATTTTTCCATGTATCAATTAGCGGATCTTGGATCTTTAATCTATGCGCCGATTCTACTAATGTCTGGCATCCCCAGCGGAGTAATGCAAGATCAAAATTGCAGTCTTCAACGACGTCATATTCGGGTGAGTAAGTTGTAGGAAGATGCAATTTTCCGTCGCTTCCTTGTTTTAAGAAATGCAGATAATAGTTGATTGACTCTTTTAGTAGTGGAAATAATTTGTGTCTTAATACGTCGTCGTCCATCTTGTGGCGATAAATGAGCCAGAGATTATGACAAGCCCAAGGAAGTAATCCCACTTGTGCCTTGCCTTTTCCCGGAATTCCAACTTCACTTGTCATACATTCAAGATTGGAGGCGACTCCGATACCTAATGAGTTATGGCGATACGGAGCAGGGATGTTAAGGCGTAATTGATCCACATGATTATAAAGAGCATTTTCTAGTGAAGCTGCTAAGTCCAGATGATCGGAGGCGTTCAGAGCCCAATATGTGAGTTGCACATTCAGATTCCACCAGGCATTTGGCCACGGTGTTTCTGTAAGCCATGGACCTGTATTATCTATTAAAGCACGGTCACCACGAGTAGCAGAAGCCAGTTTATACATTTGAATCCAGTAGAAATTTTCTTTTTGTGCCTCAGGCAGTGTAATGAAGCTGGATGGATAGTAGGCATTCCACCATTTCCGATGCGTGCATTGCAGTGAATCATATCCTTTATGTATGGCATTCTGAATTTCTGTTTTGCATATTTCACTGGAATTGTTTTGAGGATATGTATGGGTAAGGTTTATCCATAGAGTCCGTTCTTTTTTAGATTGTTGAGTCTCTTGCCAGCCTACTGTTGTCTGACCTCCTGCTAATAACTTCTGAACGGATAAACTAATATTTCTATTTCGACTGATTGTTGGTGCAGGGTTGAGCTCATAATCTTGAGGTATTTTATTAGTTTGTCCTCGTCTCTTAAAAATGAGATAACGCGGGCTATTAGCTTCGGCAGCTATCCATTCCCATTTAAAATCATTTTCATCTCCTTCGGTAGTTGCTTTCACTACGATAATCATGTCATCAGCATGAACAATCGTCTTTAAATGAATGACTCCTTTGGTCGTTGTTATATCTGTTGATGCTTCGGCATTCCAAAGATCAAGGCGCATTTGCCCGCTGATAATTTCTCCTTTAGGGCGTAATGCGAAATGTCCGGTGAGCAGCCTGGGGATTCCAAAAACGTCTCTTTTGGCACGGTGGTCGTGTACATCACAGTTCCCTGTTTCTAAGCGTATGTAGTTTTCCCCGGGTTCTTTATAGATCATTAATCCTAGTTTCCCATTACCTAAAAAGGCTGAATCATACCAATATTCAGGCAACTTTTCCCATATCATATCTTGTTGACTCATAAATTGGGGCCAGTCAATATCTTGTTTTATAATTGTCGGGTGGGCATTCACAAAAAGAATGCTGGTCAATGATAAAAGTAGGTAGGAGTACAATTTGTTTAAAGAATTCATAGTATACTTTTTTTGTTTTTTAATTAATGATGATCTCTCTGCAAATATATGGAGTATGACAATTTTACGACTATTGGTATTGTTGAATAGTCTTTCATTTTTGTCTAATGTTTTTGTTTGTATGGGGTAAAGAATGTATTTCTTCTTTAAAGGTTGAAGATTTTCGGGAATTAGCTTTCAGTATTCGTTATGTAGAATATTACTCCTTTTAGATACAATAATGATCTTATTGGCTACTTTTAAGTAATAGCTTCCCTATTGATATTTATTTCATTGCCTAATGAGTTTTCGTTTGACTTAAGTCGAATGATAGTTTAACTAAAGTCAAGCTTTCGTTCAACAACTGTCAAACGAAAGCTCGCTTGGTAATAAGATAAATAATACTAATAAGAGAATAAATTGAAAGCTGCATAGTAATTGTATTATTGTCAGTAATAGCATTTTATGTTCTTTTCCGAACCGAAATGAACATAAATCTCAAGCCAGCAGATTCATATTCGGAATTCACTGATTTATCCTTTTATTTTCTTAATATACTCCGTGGGTAAACATCCGAAATACTTCTTGAAACTCGTAGCAAAATAAGACGGTGTATTGAATCCTACCATTGTACTGACTTCTGCTATTGTATAGCGGCCATCCTTGAGTAACTTTGCTGCTTCGTTGAAACGGATCTTTCGTATAAAATCGATAGTCGATTCGCCTGTGATAGCTTTCAATTTAAGATGCAGGTTAGAACGACTCATATTCATTTCTCTGGCAAATTCGTCAGTAGAGAATTCAATATTATCCATGTTTTTTTCTACAATAGCTACGGCACGTTTCAGTAAAGCTTCATCCATGGCGTTAAACGTAATCTTTTCCGGTTCCACTTCCAGGGATTTGGAATACCGTTCAAGCATACGTCTACGGGTACGCATCATATTCTGTATCTTCGTAGTCAGGATAGCAAGTGAGAATGGTTTCGGGATGTAATCATCCGCACCCATTTGCAGACCTTCCATCTGGTCTTTGACTTCGCTTTTAGCAGACAGGATAATCACGGGAATATGACAGGTACGGATATTTTGCTTCACATTCTTACACAGTTTGATACCATCCATCACAGGCATCATGACATCAGTTACAATGATGTCAACTTCATTGTCTTTCAGTTTTTCCAAGGCTTCTTCACCATTCCCGGCTTCCAGCGTATTGAAGAGTTCTGCAAGTCCGCTGCTAAGATAATGGCGGATTTCATTATTGTCTTCTACAATAAGAATAGTGCCACGCTTCTTGTCACCGGCTTCGATCGTTTCGTTTTCGACCTTTTCCGTATCAATGAAATACATTTCTTTCGAGTTGGTGGAATATACCTGACCTTCCTCATTCAGAGTGTCATTAGAAGCCAACTCGGAGGATTTATAGGTATTTATGTCTTGTGGCAGATAGACAGAGAAAGTACTGCCTTTACCCTCTTCACTATCCAGTTCGATACGACCATGGTGCAATTCTACCAGACGTTGTACCAGTGAAAGACCGATACCACTTCCTACATGCTCACTCTCTATCTGATAAAAACGTTCGAATATTTTTCCCTGTTTGTTGATAGGAATGCCAATACCGGTATCACTAACTTGCAGTACCAGCCAATTATTTTCCTCTTTTAATGTCACAGTGATACTTTGACCACTTTCCGTATATTTGAAAGCATTTGAAAGCAGGTTATTAACAATCAGTTCCAGATAATTAGGATCAAAAAGTTCCTCTTTATCTTCCAATTCGGAATGGAGAGTATAAGTAATCTTTTTGTGGCGCGCCAGTTTATCATAGAACAAGAAATTATCTTGTATGAGTTGATGTGCATTCTCTTTCTTTACTTTTAACTCGAAAACTCCCAATTCGGCGCGGCGATAATCCATCAATTGATTGACAAGATGTAGTAGGCGATTAGCGTTGCGTTGGATATATTCCAGTTGATTACGAGTCCAGCGGTCACTGATCTTATTGATTATTTCTTGTAGAGGAGCTAAGATAAGAGTCAACGGCGTGCGAAGCTCATGGGAAATATTGATGAAGAAACGCATCTTCATCTGGTTGATTTCTTCTTGATGTTCCTTATCCCTGCGTTCAATCTCCAACTCTGCCTCCATGCTTTTACGCATCCAGAAGAAGCGGAAGACGAAAGTGATAAAACCGATAAAAATAGCGAGGAAAAGCACGATTGCCCACCAGGTCTTGTACCATATAGGGAGAACAATGATTTCTAACATCGTAGGTACAGTGTTCCATTTCCCGTCACTATTAGCAGCTTTTACCAGAAAATGATAAGTGCCTTGCGGTAAGTTGGAATAGGAGACAGCACGTTTGTCTGTCAGATAATACCACTCTTTATCATATCCTTCCAATTTATAAGCGAAAGTATTGTGTTGACCTGAAATATAGTTGGATACCACAAATTCAAGTGTAAAAGCCGTTTGCCATGATTTTAGCGTGATACTTTCTGTTTCATTGATATTCTTAGTCAAGATACCAGTTTCATCATCCGGACGGACTGTTTTGTTAAACAGTTGAAGTTTAGTGATAACTACCGGAGGAGTGTAAGGGTTGTCCAGTAGGAGTTCCGGGCGGAAAGTTGTGATCCCGTTGATACCTCCGAAGTACATTTGCCCGTTAGAGGTGCGGCAGAATGAAGAAGTATTAAACTGATTACTTTGCAACCCGTCGGATTCTGTAAAATTGCGGAACTTCTCTGTCTCCGGATTGAAACAGGAGATACCACGGTTGGTGCTTACCCAGAGACGCCCGAAAGTATCTTCCAGGATACCGTAGACCACATTATTGGGTAAACCGTTAGCTGTTGTATATCGTTTGATTTTCTTCTCTTTTTCATTAAAACAGTAGAAACCTTCACGCGTACCTACCCAAATGATGCCATTGGCAGCTTCATAAATGCAATTGGTAAACATCTTTGTTACAGATGATTCCGGAAGGATAGGAGCTTTTTCTATTTCGATCCCTTCCTGCTGAAAGACTGATATACCTTCTTCACCACCGATCCAAAGACGTTTACGAGAATCTCTGAACAGGATTGTGATTCGTTGTGAAGTAAATGGCGTACCGTCTTTTTCTTTATCTATGGTGGTGAAGCTCCGTTTCTCCGGATTAAAACTAACCAGTGCACTTAAAGTTCCTAATAAGATACTACCTTCCTTGTCAGGAAGAATGGCATACACATTTTCATTGACCAACTGGCTATTCAGCTGATTGAAACTTTCCATTTGTCCACTGTTGCGGTGGAGAACAGTCAGACCACCGGCATGTGTTCCTATATATACAAGTGATTTTTGTTCGTCTACATATACGGCTTTGATATTGTTGGAACCAATACCGATTTCCCGTTCGTCTTCCTGCAGGATATAGTGTGTAAACTGTTGTGTCTTTGGATTATATAAATTCAATCCACCATCATTTGTTCCTATCCATAAGTTCTTATTTTTATCTTCGGTAATGCAACTGACTACATTGTCACTTAGAGAATTCTTATATGGAATACGTTGGATATTCTTGAATCTGTTGCGGATCGGATGATAATAGTTTAGTCCTCCGAAATATGTTCCAAGCCACATTCCGCCCTGCGAATCCATAAAGATACTGCGGACCGAACGCTGTGACAGACTGCCGCTTTCTACCGGACTACTGCTGTAAGAAACGAAAGAATCGTTTCCTTCATGATAAATGTTTAGATCATTGAATGTTCCTATCCATAGGCGATTTTGCGAATCCAATGCCAGAGAACGGATATAATTGGAACTGATACTTTTAGGATTGGAAGAAGAATGATGATAAGCCTTGACTTCTTGTGTTTTCGGGTTAAATAGAAGTAGACCGGCTCCTTCGGTAGCTATCCAGATGCGGGTAGGAGATTGTTGCAAAATGGCTTGAATCTGTTTAGTGCCCGTTATCGGAGTAATTCTTTCCAGTTTCTTTTGAGGAATGGAGTAGCTGTAAAGCCCGTCAACCGGGGTGCCGATATAGATAATATCGCCCTGCCTGTAAAGAGCAGAAGCCACTATCTTATGCATAGCCGTACTAAAAGAATCATCAACGAATCGTGATTCTTTAATATCGAACATAGTCAGACCTTCCTGTGTACTTATGAGCAGTTGTTCCGGTGAGATCTCCGCAATACCGTTGATTTGCAGCTTCTTCCCCTTCTTTTCGTAGAAGAAATTTCTGAACTTATCCTTCTCCTCATCATAATATGACAAACCATCCCGCGTGCCGATCCAAACCCGTCCCTGACTGTCAGTCTTTACGATTCGCGAAATGTCATTAGCGATGCTGTTCGGATCATCTTCATTGTGCTGATAAACTGTAAATGAATACCCATCGTACTTGTTAACTCCGTCATAAGTTGCGAACCACATATTGCCTCGTTGGTCCTGATCGATAGAGAATACAGTACTTTGTGACAATCCTTCATTAATAGAGATATAGGAGAAGTTGATTTGCTCCGGAATATCAGAAAAAGCATAATTAACCCCTGCGCATAGAAAAAGTAGACAGATTGCTATTTTGTTAAGGCTGCTCATTATTAGTTCATAAGATTAATAATGGCATCAAAGATAGTGAAATCTTTGATATACCCCATGAATTGGCTGGAAAACTATACAATCTTTCCGCCCCGCGTCAAATGTCTTTTTTCATAATGAGGTGATTCTCATTGTCGATACGTTGGTAAGATATTTCGTTCATAATGCTTCGTATGAGGAATATTCCCAGACCTCCGATTGGACGTTCCTCCAAAGAAAGTGTAACATCTACTTCATCTACTTGTGTCGGATCAAAAGAGGCTCCCTTGTCCGTTAATAGGAAAACAAGTTGTTTTTCGCTGTAAGTTACTCTTAATAGGATGGTGTGTTGCTCTTGAGTTGGATAGGCGTACATAATAATATTGGCTACGGCCTCTTCCAATGCCAGATTGATATTCATTGTCGTTTCAAATGACAAAGAAAGTTCCTCTCCCAGTTCTTCGATGAAACTGGCTAAAACTGAAATTTCATTTAAATCGTTTGAGATCTTTATTTCTCTTTCCATAATGATATGTGCTTAATTGTTTGTTGTTCCGGGTTCATATTGAATAAGTAAAATAGTCAAGTCATCGCTGGCTTCGGCTTCCTTGACATGCTCTGCTATAGAGTCCACTATACCATTTACAGTGGTACGTACGTCAGACGTGGTATTATCAGACAATGTTTCCAATAATTTCTCGTCTCCATATAGCTCTTTCTCTGTATTTTCAGCTTCTGTCACTCCATCGGTGTAAAGGAACAGTTTACTTCCTTTTTCCAATGTCGTTTCATCTTCGGTATAGGCAAATTCTTCAATGACGCCAACAAATATCTGGGTCTTGAATTCCAAGAAAGAAACCTGTCCGTCCGGACGAATCAGTATGGGAGGATTATGTCCGGCATTACACAGTTTCAGTTTTCCCGTTTCCAAATCAAGGATGCCAACGATAAGCGTGACAAACATATTGGAATCGTTATTATCAGATATTGAATTGTTCATATCCGTCACAATCTTGGCCGGTGAAAGCACCTGCTGAGATAAAGTGCGGAACAGACTGCGGGTGATTGCCATAAACAGAGAAGCGGGTACTCCTTTTCCTGATACATCGCCGATTAGGAAGTAGAGGCGGTTACCATCCATATAGAAGTCATAAAGATCTCCGCCTACTTCTTTCGCAGGATGAAGTATGGCATGCAAATCTACATCACTGCGTTCGGGGTAGGGAGGGAATATCTTGGGAAGCATTCCCATTTGTATTTCCCGGGCTATAGAAAGCTCGCTTTCAATTCGTTCTTTGCTGGCAGTCGTGTCTTTTAGTTCAACTACGTAAGTAGATAAAGAGTGCTGCATGAAGATAAGCGAATCATATAGATCCCTGATTTCATCGTTGGAATGCACTTCTGGTATGGTAACATCAAATCGTCCGGTCGCAATTTCGCGGGCTGACTCGGAGAATTTCTCCAGTGGGCGGACAAGGCGTCGGATGATGCTGTACACAATCAGGAATAAGGCTATCATCCCCACTATAAAAGTATAGATGATTGTTCGGGATGTACTGTCTAGTTCCTGAAGAATTATCTGGCTTGGACAAACGGTGCATACTGACCATCCAATCTGGGGAATAGTTGTATAAAATGCATACGAATCTACTCCTTTGTTATCGAAACGCATGGTTCCGGAATGTCCTGCCAGCATTTCATGTCCGATCTGTTCCTGTGCAAGATTCTCTTTGGCAAAAGCTTCGGAGAATATCGTTTCGTTCATGATCTTATTCCTGTCCATGTGGGTCAGGAAACTTCCGTTGCGACTGATTAAATAGGTGTAGCTGGAAGGATATGGCTTCAGCAAGCTAATTGTATCAGTGAATTGCGTCAGAGATATATTGGCTGTAAAGACTGCGACTAATTTCCCATCACTGTCAAACAGCGGTTTGGCATAAGTACTCATGATGAAATTTCCCCCTCCGTCATCATAATAAGGTTCGCTCCAGTAAGGTTGTTTAAGCAGTTGGGGAATGAGATACCAGTCCATGCATGGATAGTCATAATTCTGGCTACCCAATACCTGGTAAGTGATTTCGCCGTTTATTTCAT
Source organism: Bacteroides sp. D2 (assembly GCF_025147085.1). Classification (NCBI taxonomy): domain Bacteria; kingdom Pseudomonadati; phylum Bacteroidota; class Bacteroidia; order Bacteroidales; family Bacteroidaceae; genus Bacteroides; species Bacteroides sp. D2. The sequence goes on from NZ_CP102261.1 coordinate 3,726,742, forward strand.
CTTTGAAGGAAGCATAAGGCATGAAATATTTCCCTTTTTCTTTGTAATAATCGGGAACGAAAGCGATGCCACTTCCTACAATGAACTGATTGTTTCTAACAACAGATTCAATAATGTTATGTAAAGAATCCGGGTGGTCTATGTTTTTTTCCAATACCCAAACGGACTGCTCTATGGTAGTCTCTACCGACAATAGCTGACCGCTGATTTCAGTTGCAATGTTACTTAATAGTCCATGAGTACGTTCAATGGCAAAGTCCGTTACTTTCTGGTGACTATAATAATAAAATAGCGCCATAATAGTAGCAAAGATAATCAACGTAAAGGAAAGTACGTAGATACTTAGCCGGGTTGCAAAGGAACGGGAAAAAGTGTGTTTCATGAATGAATGTGATTATTTTACGAAATTTTCATAACGAATGTCGCTGGTGTTTTTGATTTGATCTGGCAACAAAATACTAGTTGCCAGATCAAATACTTCTCGGCTTAGCCGATAGGGACGTTGCCCGCTCTTCTTGTTTGTTTGTAGCCGTAAGATCTCATCCAACATTTTACGCTGGTGATATCTGTTGGTTCCTATGTTGTGTTGATGCACTTGTTCCATTATAATGTCCAATGTTTGTTCGCGGTGTTCGTTTGCCCATTCCCACCCACGTATGCTGGCACGGGCCAATTTCTGTACAGCTTGGGGATATTTCTGATAGAATTCTCTGCTAACATAAAGTCCGTCCTCCGGCAGGTTATATCCATAATCCGAGAAATGCATGATATGAATTGAATCAGTCTTTACACCGGCTTCAATCAGTTGTAGAAACTCATTGTAACTTCCTACGAGACAAATATCCACAGCTTTCGATAGGAAAATGTTGACTCCTCCATTGAAACGTATCCATTCCACCTGGAGTTGATATTTGTTGGCTATTTGATCCAGTAGTTCTTGACTAAGATGATTCCATACCCCTATTTTCTTATGTTGCAAAGATGAAATACCCTTAAGTGGCGAACGACTGACAAGCATCAGACTGTTTTCCTGTGAGGTTTGCAAGATATTGACTACCTGTGCACCTGCAAAATATTCAGTCAAGGCATACGATAGGTTCATAACTACCGCTTGCGAATACCCTTTCTGCAGAAAAGAAAAAGAGCTTGCCGAAAGCGAAGGATGTACCACATGTACGTCAAGTCCCTCTTCCTTGTAGAATCCCAGTTTGTCGGCTACGTAATAGCCTGCAAATTGTGCTTGTGCCGTCCATTTGGGTGTGAGATTAATGGATTGTGCATTCACCGGTTCTGTCAGAAAGAACAGAGATAGCAAGATACTGCAAATAATAGATGCTTTTCTCATTATAAATGGAATTAACGAATGATAAAAAGGCCGGAACAGCCTGTCATATCGAATATTTTCCGTATTTCCGCACGCATAGCTTCCAAAACAAGTTGTCCATTATGTTGTTTTACGCTTTTCTGGAGTGTAATTAGACTTCTCAGACCGGAACTACTAATATATAACAATCCTTCACAATTGATTATAATATTAGGATTTTGAACGTTTAATAGAGGTAGGATGAGAGCGTTGAATTCATTAGTATTGGCAGTATCCAGTCGTCCTTCAACAGTGAGTATGATTACTTCCTCTATTTTACATAAGTTCGTTTTAAGAGTTGCTTCCGGTTTGAAATCCATTTCTATTTTTTTAGTCAGGATTAGTTCGTTTTGGCTGTCCGTCGAATGATATTCTACTTTATCCATTGTTCGGCGAATCAAGAAGAGTCCCAAACCTTGTGTCAGTTGCTGTTCCAGAGATAGTGCATTTCCTGATGCTTCATTTTCAGATTTTGTGGGATCGAATGAAATACCATCGTCAATAATCTGGGCAATCAGTAGGCCGGGGGCCACGGAAGTTTTCAATGTAATTTCACCTTTTTGATTTTGAGGATAACCGTGATGGATAATATTGCTTATTGCTTCTTCAATAGCCAGATTGAGACTCATTGTTATGCCGGAAGGTAAATGTAATGACATGCCTAATTCTTCGATGAATTGGGCAATTATTGAGATTTCTTCTACCTGATTTTCGATGGTGATTTCTTTTTCCATATTCTTTAAGTAGCGCGTCATATTATAATTGTTCTTGTTAGGAGTAAATGCTGGTACAAAAGTATTAGTAAAGGTGAAAAGTCTGAAATATATTACCCCCAAATGGTTCCCATTTTAGCAAATCTCCCTATATTGGGACGCTTTTTGCGAGTGGGATGCTCTCGTTCTTTTCGCGAAAAGACTACTTTTGTCGCTCAAAACAAAAAAAACATGGTAAACGTAATTGTTCTCTGCATTGAATTATTGTTGGATATTGTGGGCTTGGTATTGGGAATACTTGTTTATTCACGTTCTTCAGATAATAATGGACTTACAAAAGCATGGGGAGTATTGGCTATCACTCTGTCCTTTCTTCTTTTGTGTGATAATCTGGAATGGATGTGGATTTTCAGTAGAGGAGGTGAGGAGACAATTCCGCGTTTTACTGAAGTTCCGATGAATCATCTTTCGGTATGGCATATTGTCCGGGTGATTGTCTTTTTTCAGTTCTTTTCTATTTTTCCTATAGCTTCATTGAAACCGGGCTGGATGACTTTTTCAAGAGTCGTCAGTTTATGTATCCCTATTTTGCTGATTACATGTATAGCTTGTTGCTATGAGTTTTTCAACGGTCACTATACTACTCTAAAATCTTTTGCTTCTATTCGGGAGAATATTGGTGAACAGGATGTACGGGTAAGGCTGATGCTGTTTGTAATCAGTGTAATTACTCCTTCCGTAAATTTCCTTTTTCCATATATGAGACGATGGATTCCGATTCGGCGTAAACAGAGCCAGGCAATGTCGATTTATATGATGTGTTTTGCTATCATCATGTCCGGCTATATTTGGCTGATGCTGGGCACTAGTGGATTATGTTTTAACGTATTCGGCTATATTGTAATCCTTCCCGTCCTTTTTTTAAATATACTATATTTGCGTAATGAGAATCCGCTTTCTTTACCTCCCCAGCCTGTAGAAGAGCTGGAGATGGAAGAAATAGAAGCCATCCGGGAAATTGCGGTTTCGCCTGTCGTTCTTGAACTATCCAACCAGATGCAAAGTCTCATGAAACATAGTAAATCGTTTACTAATCCTCAATATTCCTTGCAGGAATTTCTGAATGATTTGAATACGAATGAAAACAGGCTCAATAAGGCTCTTCATTATGATGGCTTTTCCGGTTTCAGGGATTATATTAATTTCTACCGTTTGCAGTATTTTAAAGAACAGGCACAGTTGAAAAGGGAGCTTACAGTAAAGGAATTAATGTTTTTGAGCGGCTTTACCTCCCGCTCCAGTTTTTACCGTTATTTTGCGAGTGTGGAAAAAATGTCTCCCAGTGAATATATGGAGATGCTCAATAGAGAAAATTAATAAGGGGTGTGGGAAAAGAATCACCACAGATCATAGAATTAGCACGGATTTGATTGTAATTCAAAGATTATCAATGCAGAATCGATGTTTCTTTTATGTAATCTGTGGTGAAACTTGAAACTAACAGGTTATTTATTTAGCTAAATCTCCTATTTCGTCTAAATTCTTCTGAATATCATCATCAGTCAATGAATAGTTTACCAAGTCACCGGCCAAATACTTATCATAAGAAGTCATATCGATCAGTCCATGTCCGGAAAGGTTGAACAGAATCACTTTTTCTTCTCCTGTCTCCTTGCATTTGTTAGCTTCGCGGATAGCTGCTGCAATAGCGTGGCTGGATTCTGGAGCCGGAATAATACCTTCAGACTGTGCAAACAGACAACCTGCTTCGAAAGATTCCAATTGCTGTATATCTACTGCTTCCATCAGATTGTCCTTGAGCAACTGTGAAACGATGACACCTGCACCATGATAGCGAAGACCGCCGGCATGGATATGGGCCGGAGCAAAATTGTGTCCTAAAGTAAACATCGGTAGCAACGGAGTATATCCGGCTTCATCACCGAAGTCATACTGGAACTTACCACGTGTCAGTTTCGGACAAGATGCAGGTTCGGCAGCAACGAAACGAGTCTTTTTCCCTTCCTGTATCGTGTGACGCATGAATGGGAAAGAGATACCTCCGAAGTTGGAACCACCTCCGAAACAACCGATTACGATATCCGGGTATTCGCCTGCCATTTCCATCTGTTTTTCGGCTTCCAGTCCGATAATAGTCTGATGAAGAGTAACATGGCTAAGTACAGAACCAAGCGTATATTTACAGTTGGGAGTCATTTGTGCCAGTTCAATAGCTTCAGAAATGGCTGTTCCCAATGAACCCTGGTAAGTAGGGTGTTTAGTCAGAATATCCTTACCGGCACGGGTAGACATGGATGGAGAAGGGGTTACCTGTGCTCCGAAAGTCTGCATGATGCTGCGGCGGTATGGCTTTTGTTCATAACTGATTTTTACCTGATAAACAGCAGCTTCCAAACCGAAAACCTTAGCTGCATAAGAAAGAGCGGCTCCCCATTGTCCGGCACCGGTTTCAGTGGTGATGTTGGTAACTCCTTCTTCTTTGCAATAATAAGCCTGTGCCAATGCAGAGTTCAACTTATGTGAACCGATAGGACTGACACTTTCATTCTTAAAATAGATATGAGCCGGAGTACCGAGTGCTTTTTCCAATCCATAAGCACGAACCAGCGGAGTACTGCGATAGTACTTATACATTTCGCGCACTTCTTCCGGTATTTCGATCCATGCATCGGTCTGATTCAGTTCCTGATGACACAGTTCCTTAGCGAAAATCGGATACAAGTCTTCCGCTTTCAGTGGTTGTTTGGTTCCCGGATGTAACGGAGGCATAGGTTTGTTTACCATATCAGCCTGAATGTTGTACCAGTAGTGTGGAATTTCTTCTTCGGGTAAAATATACCGTTTTCTTTTTTCACTCATAATATTGTAGTTTTTTAGTTTCTTGTTGCCAAAAGTACTCAATTTTTTAATATTCAGAAAATTTTGTCAACAAAGAATCGGTTCTAATTGTTATTTTACTTAAGTTTGCACGACCCTGTTAAAAAAGATGATATGAAGATTTATCATAAGTTTTTATTGTATCAAAATAAACTGCTAAAACCCTATGTACGTATCCTGTTAGGACTGGTAGAAGCACTCACCTATCTGGCATCTCTGTTGTTGATTGTCGGAGTAGTATATGAACACGGTTTTCCCTTATCCATAGATGAAGTGGCTAATTTGCAGACATTGTATAAAACAGTCTGGATTATCTTTCTGATTGATGTTACTTTACATATTTCACTGGAATACCGGAATACTAAAAAACAATACCGGCGATTAGCCTGGATATTAAGCGGGTTATTATATCTTACTCTAGTACCCGTCATTTTTCACCGTCCGGAAGAAGAAGGAGCTATTTTGCAGATTTGGGAATTCCTGCATGGGAAGTTTTATCATCTCCTGTTATTACTAGTCCTTTCTTTCCTCAACTTGTCCAATGGGCTGGTGCGCCTGTTGGGACGGCGTACCAATCCTTCTTTGATATTGGCAGTCAGTTTTATGGCCATTATCCTGATTGGAGCAGGTTTGCTGATGCTTCCGCGCTGCACGGTGAATGGTATTACCTGGGTAGACTCTTTATTTACGGCTACCAGTGCCGTATGCGTTACAGGTTTGGTTCCGGTAGATGTATCCACTACATTCACCACTTCCGGATTAGTTGTCATTATTCTATTGATTCAGATTGGAGGATTAGGAGTGATGACATTAACCAGTTTCTTTGCCATGTTCTTCATGGGAAACACCTCCATTTACAATCAGCTTGTTGTACGTGATATGGTTAGTTCCAATTCGTTAGGTTCATTACTGTCCACCTTATTATATATATTGGGCTTTACCTTAGTCATTGAAGGGATTGGCATGGTTTCGATTTGGTTTAGTATTCACGGTACGCTGGGAATGACTTTGGAAGGCGAGTTAGGTTTTGCTGCTTTCCATGCTATATCAGCTTTTTGTAATGCGGGTTTTTCTACACTTTCCGGTAATTTAGGGAATCCGATGGTGATGACCAATCATAATGGACTGTTTATTTCTGTTTCTTTGCTGATAATCTTCGGTGGTATCGGCTTCCCCATTCTTGTCAATTTCAAGGATATTGTATTATATCACCTGCGTCGTTTCTGGAAATTGGTCCGTACACGCAAACTGGATCGTCACAAAATGCAGCATCTTTATAACCTGAATACGAAGATTGTGTTAATCATGACTTTCCTGCTTTTATTAATCGGTACATTAGCTATTGCTGCTTTTGAGTGGAATGCTTCTTTTGCCGGTATGCCTTTGGCAGACAAATGGACTCAAGCCTTCTTTAATGCCACTTGTCCGCGAACAGCCGGTTTCAGTAGTGTCGATCTGGCATCGTTGAGCGTGCAGACTTTATTGGTTTATCTATTCTTGATGTGGATTGGTGGTGGTTCACAGTCTACGGCAGGTGGTGTGAAAGTGAATGCTTTTGCGGTCGTGGTTCTGAATCTTGTAGCCGTATTGCGTGGTACTGAACGGGTAGAAGTGTTCGGTAGAGAATTGTCTTACGATTCAATCCGGCGTTCCAATGCAACAGTAGTCATGTCATTGGGAGTGCTATTCATTTTTATTTTCACATTGAGCATACTCGAACCGGGTGTTTCCATCATGGCATTGACTTTCGAATGTGTCTCTGCACTTAGTACTGTGGGATCCAGTTTGAATCTGACTCCTCATTTGTGTGATGCCAGTAAGTTGTTGGTATCCTTGTTGATGTTTATCGGACGTGTGGGATTGATAACATTGATGTTGGGAATTGTCAAACAGAAAAAGAATACAAAATACCGTTATCCGAGTGATAACATTATAATAAACTAAAGATATGAAGTATATTATTATCGGTTTAGGAAATTACGGTCATGTGTTGGCCGAGGAATTGTCTGCGTTAGGACACGAGATTATTGGTGCGGATATTAGTGAAAGTCGTGTAGATTCAATCAAAGATAAGGTTGCTACGGCTTTTGTCATTGATGCCACTGACGAACAATCATTATCAGTGTTGCCATTAAATAGTGTGGATATAGTAATTGTAGCGATTGGTGAGAATTTTGGTGCATCGATACGTGTTGTTGCTTTGTTGAAGCAGAAAAAGGTTCCCCGCATCTTTGCCCGTGCTATTGATGCCGTGCATAAAGCGGTGCTTGAGGCCTTTGATCTTGAAAGAATCCTGACTCCGGAAGAAGACGCAGCCCGTAGTCTGGTGCAACTGCTCGACTTCGGCACAAACATGGAAGGGTTCCGCATCGATCAGGATTATTATGTTGTGAAGTTCACGGTTCCGAAGAAATTTGTAGGGTATTTTGTGAATGAGTTAAATCTGGATGAAGAGTTTCATCTAAAAATGATAGGCTTGAAACGGGCAAATAAGATAACCAATTGCCTGGGTATTTCTCTAACTGAACTTCATGTGAAGAATGAATTACCGGGGAATGAGAAAGTGGAAGAAGGAGATGAACTGGTTTGTTACGGCAGATACCGAGATTTCCAAACTTTCTGGAAAGCTATTTAAAATGTAACAGTTGAACTTAAAACTAAATAAAATGCGATTAACCAAATTACTATTGATAACACTTTTACTACTGGTCTCTGTTTGTGCAAAAAGCCAGAAAGGCAATGAATTTACAGTATTGCAATGGAATGTATGGCAGGAGGGAACAATGATACCGGGAGGCTATGATGCCATTGTCAATGAGATTGTTCGTTTGAAACCAGATTTTGTAACTTTCAGTGAAGTGAGAAATTATAATCACACTAACTTCACTGCCCGTGTCTGTGCTTCACTTCAGGAAAAGGGACTTCAATATTACTCTTTTTACGGCTATGATACCGGTTTGCTAAGTAAACATCCTATCACAGATTCTCTGACAGTTTTCCCGGAAAATGGGGACCATGGAAGTATCTACCGATTAACTAGCTCTGTGAATGGACGTAAAGTAGCAGTTTATACAGCGCATCTGGATTATCTGGATTGTGCATATTACAATGTTCGTGGATATGATGGCTCCACTTGGAAAGAAATCCCTTTGCCCACTTCAGTGGAAGAAATTCTCAAAATCAATGTCGCTTCTCAACGGGACGACGCAATTCGTTTGTTTATCACCCAGGCAGAGAAAGACCTGGCTAATGGTTATGCAGTAATTGTTGGCGGAGATTTTAATGAACCCTCTCATCGTGACTGGATAGAAAAAAATAAGAACTTATATGACCATAACGGCTTTGTCGTACCTTGGACGGTGACAACCTTGCTCGAAGAAGCAGGATTTGTAGATAGCTATCGTAAGATTTATCCCAACCCTTTGACGCATCCCGGTTTTACTTATCCATCGGATAATCCGGCAAAAACTCCGGAGAAAATAACATGGGCTCCAAAAGCCGACGAGCGTGACCGGATTGATTTTGTTTTCTATAAAGGTGATGGTCTGGATGCAAAGAAGGCAATCATATTCGGTCCGAAAGGGTCTATCGTACGCGCGCAGCGTGTGCAGGAAACATCTAAGGATAAGTTCTTGTTACCGCTTGATGTATGGCCTACGGATCATAAAGGATTGTTGGTGACTTTTGGAAGTAAATAATCCGATTTCAGCAGAAGAATGCATACCGGATTTATTGCATTTCCGGTTTGCATTGATGGATCGTTACAGGATGCACTTTAACTTTGCATGTCGTAGATGTGAAATCAAGCTGCACAATCTGGCTTTGTGATGTTTCCGGTTTTCGTTGGTCGAATACAAAGTTGCCCAGACTATAAAAGATGGGCTTACCATTGAAATATTCCTCTTTCTGAATGACGTGCGGATGATGTCCGATGATAGCATCCGCACCTGCACGAACGAGTCGGTGTGCTCCCTTTCTTTGGTTTAGAGTAGGAGAGGATTGGTACTCGATTCCCCAATGGAGAATAACGACCACATAACTTTCGGGATTCTCTTGCTTGAAGTCCTTGATTTCCTCTTCTATTTCTTCCGTGGTTTGCTGGCAAATACCGGGATCATTTTCTAAATATACCCAATTCTCCAAAGGAAGTGTAACTGAATTGAAGAGTGCTACTTTAATTTTTCCTTTCTTTATCACTACGGGTTGACAACTCTCGGAAGAAGTATTACCATATCCTATCGGAGTGATTCCTGCCGATAAGAGATGCTGATAAGTATCTGTCAATCCGCTTCGTCCCTGATCCATAGTATGATTATTTGCTAAAGCCGCATGACTAATGCCGGCTTTAACCAATTCTTCCATCCATCTCGGTTCCGCGCGAAAGATATATTTCTTGTGTAGCGGCGAACGAACGGAAGTGACGGGACATTCCAGATTGATTACCGTAGCGTCCATTTGATGAAAGAGAGGAGCTACTGACGCAAATAAATCTTCGACACCTCCCCGTTGAATCTGTTGGCGTACCCCTCTGTCCAGAAGAACATCTCCGGTGAAAGCGATAGAGAGACATTCTTCTGACGGGTGCTGGCAGGCAGTAAGCAGTAACAGACCTATACTACCTATAATCCGGTTAATTCGGGAAAAGGATATTAGCATCCTGAACTATAAAAAACTCTGTCATCTACTTTCGGTTCTTTCTCCAGCAGGATCTTTTTCATCCATTCCGGGACGGCAGGTGCTTTCTTTTCTTCCAGCATTTTCTGCCACTCTTCGTCCGTGAGCCGGGTATCCAGTGGCTGGACAAACTCGTAGTAACTAAATGTGGCACCACGGGTAAGATAGAGATTACCCTCTATTTCTACTACCACATAGATATTGTTGGCATTTCCTGTTGCCACATGCAGTACTCCATTCTTATCACATCCACTCACGTTGCGGGTATAAATATCAGCCACTACAGCTATCGACTTGTCCGGACCTTGCACTAATGACCAGTTATCCAGATGTAAATCCGGATCGAGCACAGACAGAGTGAAATATTCTATACTACTTCCCATATACTCAAGAGTGCGATATTCCTGTTCGGTCAGTTTTTCTCCCCGCAGTTCCTTTTCAGTTACTTGAATCAGAAAGCTGACATAGTCTTGCAACTGCTCTGTTTTTCCTTTCAAGTCATCCGTCAGGCAATTGCTTTGTTGCAGAACCAGTTGGGTGGCTTGCAGAATTCCTGACATTTTCTTCCAGAAAGGAAGATTCGGTTCTACATATCCCACTACGATCGGATCAGGAGGGCCGGCACCTCCACATTCTGCAGCCATGGGCTGTTCTCCGTAAAGGATCGCGTCATTCTTCAATTCAGCCCAAGATGCCAAAGCTGTATTCAGGTTCTTGTATCCCCATTCGGGTGTTTGCATAAATCCCGGCTGGCTCTTATCCGTTTTCTGCATGGTGAACAGACTTTTCATCCATAATTCGTAGACAGATACTTGCGCAGGCTGGGAAGCTTTGAATTTATCTTTCAGTTTTTGTAATTCTCCGGTATACTGGTTCCAGTTGCCCGGTTCTTTGTAAAAATCAGTCAGTAAAGTCTCGGCGGAGTTTACTCCGAAAGCGGCAAAGACATCCAATCCTTTCGGATAAGCACGTTTGCTGTTTGGGGTGACGTCTACCAATTCCTGAAGAACTTCATTATCTGCCAGATATCTTTGTGGCATAAAGTTGATTTTGTCCCGGCAGGAGATTTCTATTTTAGGTTTGATCCTGTTCTTGCTTTTTGCCAGTTCAATGAGCGCTTGATTCACCTTTTCTATTTGAACCGGAGTCAATGCATCTTCAGTATATTCTGCTTTATTTTTCTTCAGAATCTGTGCAATATCGAGAAGAGAAAGATTATCAGTCTCACCCATCAGGAAGGTAAGTGGTGTATAGACGCGTTGGTATAGTTCCATTAGTGGTGTCTCGGCCATATCCTTATAAGTGGATAGTACGGTAGCTTGAAAGATTGCTTGTTTGAGCTGTTCTTGTTGTTCTCTGCAAAAGCAGGCAGTTTGAAGCCACATCATAGCCTGAAAGTATGCCTGTAATTGGGGTTCACGGGTATAATGTCCGCGTGGTTTGAAAAGACTGTATGGGAAGTATGCCTCTTTGTATGAAAGAAATTCCGAGAAATCATCTTCTTGTGCATTAATATGTTCTATTTCCTGTTGATATGCTTTTTGATACTTAGCAGGGAGATTGGGCGTTTCCTTTGTCAGCAAATAATAAGGGATAGCATAGAAAGTAGCGGCATATTCTGCCATATCTTTCAGAGATTCGTCTTCTGTCTGGCGGGAGATGCTTATGCAAGTTGCGTTGAGTGATAGACATAGTCTTTCCAAAGTAGGAATGATGTGTTGTTTCTCCAGACTTTTCAGTACATAAGAGAAATACATGTGAAATGCCTGTAAATATAAGTCAGTGGTGATGAAATTGGGCACTTGGCGATAATCATTCTCTTCGTAAGCATGAAACAACTGTAAGTTACTTCCCTCTGTAATGGCAAAGTTGTTCTGTTGCAACTTGGCTAGTAATGCCTCGTCTATATCTTTGAATTGGAACAGGTTGACTATATTATTTGCATTTCCTAAATAATAAGAGTCTCGTTGAGTAAACTGTTGCTGACGCATTTCTGCCATGCGAGCATCGATGCGTTCTACAAAAGCCTTTTCTTCAGCCGTCAGTTTGACTTCATCATAGTTTTCCGGAAATTTATTCTCTCCGTTTGCCTCCGATTCTTCCCATAACTTCCAGACAAGATCATTATACCATTTCGTATTGGCCGAGAAGAAAGCATTGATGTCCGCTTCCATAAAATGATAACCGTGTATAGCGTATGGATAACTACGTAATAAACGTAACTCCTGAAAAGAGTAACGACTGATATCCTGCTTCAAATCAATAGATTGAGGTAGAACCGTATCGGTCAATAATGAAGTGGCAGTCGTAACAGTATCTTGTGCCAATGCCGTTGAGGTGTTTTTATTCTTGTTCTTGCATCCGCAAAGAATAAGAACTAGTGTACAGGACAGTAATAATAGTCGTCTCATGTTTTTCATTATTCTATAAATTGCCATATATAAATGATAGTATCTAACGTTAACGTTCAAGAATGCGTTTGGCCTCCTTTTCTTCTGTCTCGCGTTTCAGATATCCCTTAAAATCCAGACCAAAACCTCTCCATGCATATTCCGCTATCAGATATTTTCCACTTCGTTCCCGTTCCATGGTGCGTATCAACACAGAAGTATGTTCACGAATCACTCTGAAATCTTCCAAAGGTTGTGCTACCCTCGAACCTAACCAAAGTGGGCGGATATACGCTTCATCTGCAATCCGGTAAATGAATAACCGCTTGTCAGGTTTGGGATCGAATCGGGTAGGCTTGATAACCCCCACAATGATTTCCGGCATCCCGTCTCCTGTAACATCTCCATAATCAAACTGATAGACTGGATAAGGCAATTTCCAAACAGAGTGGGAGGGTTGGTCTGTATTCAAATGAATGACATAGAGCGAATCAGATTCTTTGTTCAGAGATACTTCCATGTGTCTTTGATTAACTTGCCATTCAAACCTGTTTTCTTTCCGGCATGAACAGAACATCAGTAAAAGACCTGTAAAAATAAGGAAGTGAATCCTGTGCGACATATCTGTAACGTTTTCTTTGGCAAAGATAGATATTAACCTGTATTTACCTGCTTCTTTTCTCGTAAAAGTGAAAAATCCAGTATATTATATATGAAAACCACCGGACTTCTCTTTAGTTAAGAAATCCGGTGGCTTATCAGATATTATAAAGCGTATGCCTTATTTCGTTTGAATACGAATATTTCCGGCTTTCACTCCATTTGCTTTGGCTGTAAATACAATTTCTCCGGCAGTTTCACCAGCTTGTATGATAGCTGTCAACATTCCGTTGAAAGCATGCATCTTCGGAAGATGAAATTGTTCCAGATTTGTCGGGTCGCCATTGGCAGCGGCACGATATTTACCGGTTCCCTTTGCAGAGAAGTTAATCTGACGATTATCAGTAGGGCAGAGGTTACCATCTTTGTCTACAACTTTCACAGTCACATACGCTAAGTCTTTTCCGTCTGCAGTCAATTCGTTACGGTTGCTGACCAGTTCGATATGATGAGGTTTTCCGGCAGTGCGAACCACTTTTTCCGCTACAGCTTTTCCTTCTTTGTTATAGGCTACTACTTTTACTTCTCCCGGTTCATATACAGCATCCATCCACATCAGACGATAGCGGTTCTTCAACGAACTATTATTCTTGCTTTGTTTACCATAACTTTTACCGTTGATAAACAGTTCGGCTGTAGGATAGTTGGTATATACAAATATAGGAGTCACTTCGCCTTCACGTCCCGGCCATGTCCAGTGAGGCAGAATATGCAAAGTTTCCGCATCCTTATTCCATACACTGCGATACAAGTAATAGCGGTCTTTAGGCAGACTGGCAAGGTCGATAATACCAAACATGGAACTGTGATTGGGCCATGCATCCGTATCATAAGGTGATGGCTCGCCCAGATAGTCAAATCCTGTCCATACAAATTGTCCGATTGTCCAATGGTTATCGTCGGCCAGTGCAAAGTCCTCGTCCGGAATATTTGACCAGGAACAGGCTTCCACATCATAAGAGGAACACTGATGGTCTTCATACTTAGTACTTTTCTTATCCTCTACCGGGAATTTGTATACCCCGCGTGAACTGACAGTAGAAGCAGTCTCACTACCCAGAATCAGATTCTGCGGGAGTTGGTCATAAGATTCCTTATAGCGTTGGGTACGGTAATTAAGTCCCGGAATGTCAATCATTGCTGCAAATCCGTTCGCAAGTACACAAGTAACCTGATCCATTCCACAAGTGACAGGACGTGTCGGATCTTCGCGGTGGCAAATATCTTGCAGGAATTTCGCCACTTTATAGCCGACAGGGCTACATTGGGTCGGTACTTCATTACCGATACTCCACATAATCACACACGGATTATTCCGATAATTATGGAGCATATTTACCATATCACGTTCCGCCCATTCATTGAAATAACGGTGATAACCGTTTTCGCACTTGGCAATGTCCCATTCATCGAACGGTTCAATCATCATCATAAATCCCATTTCGTCACACAATGCTACGAGTTCGGGAGTCGGCATATTATGAGAAGTACGGATAGCGTCACATCCCATATCTTTCAGCAATGTAAGTTGATGGCGAAGCGCTGCCACATTAATAGCGGCACCCAGCGGACCTAAATCATGGTGATTACATACCCCTTGGAATTTGCGATGTTTTCCGTTCAGATAGAAACCCTTATCAGCGATATATTCAATGCTGCGGATACCGAAACGTGTCGTGTAAGTATCCACCAGTTTATCATCTGCGTAAATTTTGGAAACAGCCTTGTAGAGTGACGGACTTTCCGGTGACCAGAGTTCGGGCGCATTTACAATAAAGTTTTGTTCGAATGGTTGTCCGTGATTAATGCGGCTCGTATTCTCTTTGCTGGTAACCACTTTTCCGTCCGGAGAAAGAATCTCTGTCTCTATACGGATTTGTGTTTTCTCACCGGCATTATCAATCTTCGTTTGAAGACGTACGGCTGCAAAGTCCTTGCTGACATGAGGAGTTGTGATTTGTGTTCCCCATACAGGCACGTGCACTTTATCAGTCACGATCAGATGCACATTACGATACAAACCTGCTCCCGGATACCAACGCGAGGACTGCGGACGATTTTCCAAACGTACGGCCAGCGTATTATTCTTTCCGTCTTTGTTTAATAAAGACGTCACGTTACAGTGGAAAGAGTTGTAGCCGAAAGGCCAGAAACAAGCTTCTTTTCCATTTACATAGACACGTGCTTCGCTCATGGCGCCATCAAAGAGCAGCGTCACCTCCTTATCGGCAGGAGCATCAAAACTGGTTCGATACCATCCGGTGCCTACATAAGGGAGCCCACCGGTACGTCCTGTTTTCAAGGAAGCCTTTTTCTCGAAGTTCTGTGTTACAGCTACATTCTGCAGGTCATTATTCATATCGAATGGACCGAAAATCGCCCAATCGTGTGGAATAACAACCGATTCCCATTTAGTGTCATTAAACTCCGGCTGGCTAGCCTCTTTAAAATCTCCTTTACTGAATTTCCAGTTTTTCTCGAGCAGCGTCTCACTACGTTGCGCTTGCAATGTGCAAGCGGCGCCCATCAAAAGTACAGCTAATAACTGTTTTTGGTGTTTCATGTTCATTTTTGCTTTTCAGGTATAAAATATTTTGGATTCGGGGTAAAGTTATAAAAAATGATTCAATAATCTTATCTCTTGAAAGCATTAAATGCGCTGGTCGGTTTACCACTGTCGTCAAACATGCCTTTGTGATAGCCTTTCCAACCACCGTAACTTTGAGGTTCCCAAGTGAAAACACCGAGGCATTGATCTATTTCTTTAGCTTTAGTCATGAAATCGGTAAAAAACTCTTCTGCTTCTTCATAATTCCAGTAAATACCAAGCTCACACATCATGACAGGTGTATTATATCGTTCAATCAGACTTTTCATATTAGCAATACAATCATTGTTTAATTGTCTCCAGTCTTGGGTATCCGGTTCCGGATAAAGAGACATGCCGATTACATCCCATTTTCCCCCATCAGCTTTCAGACCGTCAAACAGCCAGATATATCGATTGGGATTATTGCCCTGATCGATATGTACGATAACTTTAGCTTCCGGGTAGATTGTTTTAACGGCATCGTATCCCGCTGTTACCAGTTGAGCGAAGTTGGCGGTTTTTCCGCTGCTAGCAGCTCCGTCAGGTTTTAACATGCCTGTACGTGTCTCATTACCCACCTGCACCCATTCCACATCGATACCTCTTGCTTTGATTGCACTTAATACTTCAGTGGTATGGTCGGCTACTGCTTGTTTTAATTCATCAAAGGATAGGTCGGCCCAAGCTGCCGGTTTCTCTTGCCGTCCCGGATCCGCCCAAATATCACTATAATGGAAATCAATCATAATACGGTAGCCTAAGTTGTGAGCGCGCCACGCCTTGGTCACTACATCGTCTTTATCACACCATCCTTCCGGATTAAAGAAACCTTCCTCTTCCGACCATCCCTGATCGGGATTTACCCATACACGTAGACGGATGGCATTCATGCCCAAATCCCGGAGTAGTGACATACATTCATGTCCGTTTCCTTCAGCATCATAGAATTTGTAACCTTCCTTTTCCATTTCTGTCAACCAACTGACATCGGCTCCTTTGGCAAAACCAGACATGTCATAGGCTTGATCTTGATTTTCCGGAAATACCGGTTTATCATCATTGTCGTCACAGGCTGTGAAGAAGGCTCCGCACAGTAGTGCGGAAGCCATCAATATATTTTTGAATCGTTTCATAATTATATACTGTTATCTAAAGGTTATTTATTAGAAGCGGAATAAGTACCGTCTATCAGATTGACTGTGATAGTATAAGTTCCGGCAGTCAATGGAATACCGTCGTTACTGTTATAATATAGTTTTCCATTGCTTCCTCCATACGCTCCGGTCCAGTCATCTTTTATATAAAATTTGATTCCCCAGTTAGAATCTTGTGATAACGTAATCG
This sequence comes from Bacteroides sp. D2, assembly GCF_025147085.1. NCBI lineage: Bacteria > Pseudomonadati > Bacteroidota > Bacteroidia > Bacteroidales > Bacteroidaceae > Bacteroides > Bacteroides sp. D2. Next base: position 3,743,374 of record NZ_CP102261.1, read on the forward strand.
TTCCCGAATATTCTCCGGTAGTTCCTGTTGTGGCGATAGGATATAAATTGTTATCCCCCTCTATTCCATAATAACAATAGATGTTATTTCCAACTGCATAAGTTTTATAGGTCAACTCTTTTAATGAAACGTCAAACAGATAAAGACCGGCAGCAGGTGCAGGAATATTCTTTGCTTGTCCATTTACAAGAGTTCCAGCTTCTGCCGTACTTTCCGAGTCATCATTGGCAATGGTGTACATTTTGTCGGTGTCCCATGCATCTCCTGATGAGAACAGGGTCATCGCATAATTTCCGTATTGTGAGTTGACATCCACTATACCTGCATATTTTTGTTCTTCCTTATAGTACACTTCAATTTTATGATCGTATGTCCAGTCGCTACCTTGGCCGATTCCCGGCAAATACAAATATTGTCCCTCTTCCGGTTCCGGCTCCGGTTCTATAGAACCTTCTTCTACTGATACAGTCCATTGTTGAGGGTTACTTAGATCGATAGAAAGCGTACACTCTCCTGCCTGTGGCACATTAACTGTTATGTCTCCAGCTGTTTCTCCGAGATTTAACGCTGTGCTACTGCCGCTGAATGCCATAGGAGTATCTTTAGCTTTCGTGTCATCAATGTCGTATCCCCCATTATCATTCGGATTGGCACATGTATGGTCATATAATTTACCCGTTCCACTGATTTGGATAGTCATACTTCCGGCTGCATTAGCATTGAATGTAGCTGTCCATTTTCTGTTTGTTTGGTTAAATTCCATTGTTGCATCGATATCTCCACTGACGTTCAATGTTGGTATTTGTATTCCGTTCCATTGCTTATTATTCGTGTCAAATGTGATATAATAGCAACCTCCAACTCCTGGGAACCAGCATTTCCAATCTCCTGCTGTAGTTAGTAAGAACGGCATTCCGGTTTCGTTGTCATTTCTCCAGATCGTTCCGTTGGCTTCTTTAATCAGGAAGTTGTACCAGGCATTTACTCCTACAAATCCTTTGTATACACCATCTGTATTTACTGAAAATAAACTCATACCGGTGTCTGTGCCGTTTTGATCCAGCATGCTGGCGAAACGCATATCCAGTTCATAAGGAGTGATGGTGATTACTTCCACATTGCTATATGCCGGTTCGATGTTGTTCCCCGTTGTTCCTTTCAGTCTGAAATAGAATTTAGTGGCTACATTGGCTTCAACCCCCAGATTATTGGTAACAATATTCAATTCGGCTCCATTGTAAGTCTTGGAAAGAGAGGTTTCGGTAGACTCTACGATCGTTCCGGAGAAATCTTCGTTTAATGCAACCTGTATACTTGTTTTCAATAAGTTGGTCGGTTTGAAATCCGGATTGTTGATAGCCAATGTCCGGTCGGTCCATGCCAGTGACAGAACATTCTTTTGTGCGATATCTTCCGTCAATACAATGTTGTTTGTAGAAGCTATCAATTCATTTTCTGTCAGGCTCGATAAATAATATTTATCTGCGTCATCTTCACAGGCACTCAATATAAAGAGAGCCGCCAATGAAAGGAACAGACTATTTATTGTTTTCATATATCGTTTGTATTAGAGGATGATTAATAATTTTCATTATATAAATTGGGATTAGCCGTCAGTTCGGTAGCCGGTATCGGATAGATATTATACTTGCTATTTACAGCTACGCCACCTTTTTCACCACCTTTCCATTGCCACAGATATTTGTCGGTAGTGAACATTCCGAAACGGATTAAGTCGGTACGACGGTACCCTTCCCAATAAAGTTCACGGGCACGTTCTTTCAGGATAAAGTCCAGTGTCAGGTCGGCTTCCGCTTTATTATGAGAGTCGTCGCCATAAGCACGTTCTTGCAGTTTATTGATATATCCCAATACGGTTCCTTTATCACTACCCGTTCCGCCACGTACCACAGCTTCCGCCATCATCAGATATACGTCTGCCAAACGGAATAAAGGATAATCTGTATTTACACCACCATCTGCAGTGTTGGAAGCAGTTGCTCCGGCATCTGTCAGGTTAGTCCATTTTTCTACAAAATATCCGTTTGACTGGTTATCTATCACATCCAGATATTGTGTTTGTCCGTCAGTGAAGAACATATAGCGCTTATCATCAGTTCCACTAAATAAGGCCGGAATTTCTCCACGTACACGGAACATTCCCCAACCGCTTTTCACACCATAATTTTCAGGAATCTGTTTGTCGGAAGTATTACTTACGGCACCACAGACGATGTAGGTGGAAGAACCCCAAGATACGGTATGTGTAGCGTCCACAGGTAAGGTGAATATAATTTCGTTGGCAGTACGCTTATCATTATCCGCATTGAATAGTTTGCTGTAGTCATCTTCCAATGAATATCCCTGTGCGATGGCCTGTTGACAGGCAGCGATACATTCTGTATACTTCGACGTTTCAATATACACCTCTGCGTTCAGATAAAGTTTGGCAAGCAATGTATAGGCGGCTCCTTGTGAAGCACGTCCATAAGGACAATCCCCTTTGCTAAGCATATCATTTGTAATGGCATTTAATTCAGATTCTATATAACTGAAAATTTGTGCAGACGTATAACGTGGAGGCAGATAGCCGACAGTCGGGTCATTCTCTGTTATGAACGGGATGTTGCGGAATAAGTCCATTGCATGGTAGTAGAATAAAGCACGCATGAAACGAGCTTCAGCCCGGTAATGGCGGATTTCAGCTTGATCCTGTTCGCTAAATTCTGCCAGCTTTTCATCGGTTGCGTTACGGAGAAATTCATTGCACAATGCTATGTTATAATAAATCCGATAGTACATGTCCGATACCCAAGGATCATTAGCATCCCAACTTAAATAAGTCAATCCACTCACATTATCACCTGACAACCAGGTAGAGGCCACCTCGTCTGTTCCACATTCCTGCAGGTTGAAGAAGCAACGCATGTAATCCTGTCCACTATTACTGCTCAAGTCTGGATCACCCCCTTTTTCCTGTCCGGTGGTCACCATGGCAGCATATATCTTACCTAAAACGGCTTTATAGTTTTCAGCATTGGTATATATCGTAGAAGATGTTTCGTCTTCATGCGGATATTGGTCTAAGTCGCCTATGCAGGAGTTCAGCAATAATGCACTGCAAAAATAGAAGGCTGTATATAATATCTTTTTCATGATTCGCTTGTTTTTAAATAGTTAGAAGTTGAAACCTACATTCAGTGAGAAGGTGCGCGGACGTGGATAGAAGGAATTATCCACACCATTAGGAACCTCCGGGTCGACACCGCTGTACTTGGTGATACAGAATACGTTCTGAACCATAGCACTCACATTCAGGCTACATCCTTTGCAGATTTGACCGAAATTATAGTTCAACGATAGATTATCCATTTTCAGGAAAGAAGCATTTTCTACATAATAGTCGGACAAGTACTGACGGGTCTGGAATCCAGTTTTCAGATAACTTGTAGACAGGTTATTCAATTGATAGGAGTTGTAGCTTACTGTTTCCCAGGCTCCGGCATTCATAGCCATGGCATTATAGACATAGTTGCCGATGTTTGCACGCAAGCTTGTACTCAAAGTCCATTTTTTCCAGCGCAGTGAAGTACTGAAACCGAGAATGTAATCCGGAGCGGGAGAGTGGTAACGATATAAATCGGAAGAGTTGATTTGTCCGTCTCCATTCACATCAAGATAGGCACCTTCTACCGGTTTTCCTGTTTTTTCATCATAGAGTTGATGATAAACGTAGAACATATAAGGGGCGTATCCCTCACTTAACGTTTGTACTTGGTAACTGTCGATATATGGACCTACTGAGGTATTTGTAGCGACAGTTCCGGCAGATAAAGACAGATTTTTTACCTTCATCTTTTGCCAAGTCATGTTGAAGCTGACATCCCAGTTCCAGTCTTCTGTCTGGATAGGAGTTGCATTCACGCTGAATTCAATACCCTGACTGTCCACATTTCCCACATTGGTGGTGATGTTACGGTCGAAGGTGGTACCTGCTGCGGCGGGAACTGTTGCAATCAAATCTTTAGTTTGGCGAGTGTAGTAGTCAAAGCTACCGGTAATACGGTCTTCCAGAAAGCCGAAGTCGAATCCTATATTCCATGAAGTAGTGGTTTCCCATTTCAAGTCAGGGACGTAAGAGCTGGGACGGTAGGTATGAATATATTCATTTCCCATGATACCTTCCGCACCATTTTGGCTTTGAGTATAGATAGGTAGATAATTGTAGTTACCAATACCGTCCTGTTGTCCGGTCACACCGTAACTGGCACGAATTTTCAGATTGCTCAATACTTTATTATCTTTCAGGAATGATTCTTCTGTCACTCTCCATCCTAATGCCACTGACGGGAACGTACCCCAACGTACATTCTTGGCAAAGCGTGAAGTAGCGTCCCGGCGGATGGTGGTAGTTAGCATATAACGTGAATCGAACGAATAATTCAGACGACCGTAGTATGAAAGTAGTACATGGCGTTCGTCTTTAGCCTTTGAAGTCTTTTGTATTTCTCCCAGCGTGTTCATTTCGTAGTAAAGCGGAGTCGTAGCTTTCCAATACTGATAATCGTAACCGGCTGTTACGTCAAAACTACTTTTAATCGATTCTACCAATTTGTTGTAGTTGGCATACAAAGTCAGCAGGCGATTTTCTTTCTTCTGTGGGCCGTAGCTGTAATCCAGACCGGAAGTGGTGTAATTCTGTGCAGCTTCTGCCGGAACATATACACTTCCCTTACCTTGTGCATAGTCGTAACCTAATGTAGCGTGCAGTTTTAAATCGGGGAAGAAATGAACACGATAGTCTGCATCGATATTTCCGATGAAACGTCTTACGTTACTTTGGGAATCATTCATTTTGATAAGTCCCACCGGGTTCATTACAGCACCGTTGGCTGGTGCACCTGTATTGTCTATTGCTTCCGTGTATCCTCCAAAAGTATCCAGTCCTGAATAAACGGGGATGGTTGGGTTCATTGTAGAAGCTGCCCAGATAGCATTTGTGTTACCAAATGTATTGTTATTAATAGACCCTTTCGCATTAATATTCAGTTTCAAGTGGTCTTTGAAGAAAGAGGGGGTCACCATGATGCTTCCCGTGTAGCGTTCCGCGTTGTCTGTGCGTAACAAACCACTTTGATTGTAATAACCTACTGATATACGAAATGGCCAGTTTTTAGCAATTTTTCCGGAAATACTAAGATTATTATCCGTACCGAAAGCATTCTGATAGATTTCATCATTCCAGTCCGTATGGGCTGTGCCGAGTAGAGATTGTTGGGCAGTCGTTCCTTGCGTACGGATGGTGTTGACAAATTGGTCATAACTTAGCATATCAGCCAGCTTAGTACGTGTCTGGATGGAATTTGTCGTACTGAAAGTAAATTTCAGTTTATCCGAACTTCCTTTCTTGGTAGTAATCAGAATAACCCCGTTGGATGCACGCGAACCGTAAATGGCAGTCGAAGAAGCATCTTTCAGAATGGTCATACTTTCAATATCGTTCGGGTTGATGAGGCTAAGGAAATTCCCGTCATTACCGCTGATGCCTCCCTGTTCCAAAGGAACACCGTCCAGTACGATCAAAGGGTCATTACTAGCGTTCAGTGAAGCACCACCACGCACACGGATCGTGCTTCCCGCAGTGGGAGAACCACTGTTGGACATGATTTGCACACCGGAAATCTTACCATTAATCAGTTGCTCGGGAGAGCTGACCAACCCCATGTTGAAGTCCTTGCTGCTGATGTTAGTTACCGAACCTGTCAGGTCACTTTTACGCTGCGTACCATAGCCGATTACTACAACGTCGCTCAATACCTGTGAATCACTTCTCAACTGGACATTCAAAGTAGTACTGTTGGCAGGAACTGGTACTACCTTTGTTTCATATCCTACATAAGAGAATTGCAACTCTTTGCTGCCCTGTGGCACATTGAGTGTATAATTACCGTCGAAATCGGTCACTGTTCCGGTAGAAGTACCGACAATGAGGATACTTACTCCGATCATCGGTTCCTTGTTCTCGTCAATCACTTGTCCGGTGATTTTCTTGCCTCCTTGTTGGGCGAAGGCAGGAATGATGCCTCCTAAAAAGGCTGTACACAACATAAGTAGTACAGTCAGATGGCGTAGATTTAAGATATTCCTGTTCATAATTACTGTGTTATTGATAATAGATTTATTTTTACTTTTTATTTAAAAATCAGCGGCTTTTCTCTTTCTGTCCCTTCCGTTTGCTACCCCCTTTCAGAAGGCTTCAGACGTGGTTCAGACGAAAGATTTGTTCCTCACCGAGGAAGACCTTGTTCCTCACCGATGAACGACCCTTTCCTCACCGAGGAACAAAGGCTTCGACAACGGGGAACTTTAAGAACGATTATTCCAGCCAGATATTTCCTAGTTCAATTTCAACTAACTCTTTCTTGTTTCCTGACATTGATAGCTCCAGCTTCTCAATCTTTTCCGGTAGAAAAGCGATTTCCGTTTCCGGATGGAAATACTGTTTCAAGAATGTCGGATAAGCTATCGGCAGCAGTACCGTGTCTGTCTGGCGTAAATCTTTCAACGGTATCCGTATGATTCCCTCCGATGATGGAGCAGGACAAGGGCTTTTATAAGTATATCCGTCTGACGTTACGAAACCGGCACTGAGTCCTTCCGGAAGTGCTTTCGTGCGATTTACCCGGATACAGAGAACGCTACAATCCTTTACTCTTTCTTTTCTTTCTTCAATCAGGTTCTTTACGAACGTGCGGAGGAAATAGTGCGGATTTTCTCCTTTAGGAGTAAACCGGAACCGGAGCAAAGGTTTTTCCACCGGAGAAGAATCAACCAAAGTACGTTGGAGATCATTCCATTCGGGAAGCGTGTATGCTTCTATCCGGCTATCTGCGTCCGTAATAGTCAATAGTGGTATCGCACTATCTGGGGCAACAACACGAGTAGTCCAATAGGCTCCGGAAGTATAATTCCAGTCCAGTGGATTTTCCTTTATTCCCGATGATGAATTCCTGTAACCGGAATTTCCTGTGGGATAAGTGCGAGTGCTGTTGCCCCGGCATACGATGATGTTATACCTGAAACAATCATCCTTTATTTCTCTAGCGGGTATCGTTGCCTGATAGGTATATCCGCCTGTATGTTTCATCTTGATATATGGATTGTGCTCATTCCAAAAAGATATCTTATCGGTGTAGATAATCACAGAATCCGGGAATTCGGTTCCTACCACCTGTGCACTAATCGTCAAATCTTTATTTGCTTCAGTGGTTGCCGATGGAGTATGAACGACTTTATAATCCGTCACACGTGGAGCAGGAGCCACATATTCTCCGATGCGGATGGAATTCCATTGAGAGTCTGCCTGCCAGTTCTGTTTGGGCGTACAGTTTTTACGTTTCAGCAGATAGGTACCCGGACAAAGTCCGCGGATAATCCCGTCTGTCACATCTCCTTTCTGCTGATTTCCTTGATTGAGGGCCGTAAAGGTAAATTCCATCCCTAAATCAGGTATTTGAAGAGCCATGTCCCAAGCACCATAAGCAATGGTAACCACTTCTTTATCGAGTGACGGTTTGGCAAACGGATCGTTCACCACTACCGCGTCCGGCATCACTTCCAGTCTCCAGACTCCCGGTTCGAGGCAATCCATGAAATAAGTACCTGTTCCCTCATAACGAATAATCGGAGAACTGCCACAACCGGCAATGGAAACAAGTTGTGACGCATCTTTGGGCTGGGTGTTGGTATGATTGGAATAATAGAATTTCTTTCCATTATTTAATTCGCTCAAGTCCTCTGTATAACTGACACGAAAACCGTCACCAAATAAAGTGTCCTGTGGATAACTGCCGTATGATTCACCTCTTTTCAGACTGCGTGCAGCTTCGGCGGCTATCTTCATACTGATAGCTTTATGAGGCGTATAGGCAAGATTCAAGAAATGAGTCTGATATTCCGTATTGGCATAAGCAATATCCATCGGATCATACGCAAACTGGGTAATCCATTGAAAACCTGCTGTACGGAAAGTACGTACCATGGCCGGATACATATAAGAATACATGATATCTGCCGGATCGAACTCATATACCATCCGTGTTTTCTTATCGAATCCTTTCACTTTATCGGAAAAGGGAATATCATAGCGGTCTATATAGGGAAGGAAATTTCCCTGCTGTGTCTGTCCGGATACCAGTCCGATGGGATACCATTGATAAGTAGTTCCCTGAATGGCAGTTTCGTAATAAGCCTCTACTACATATCCGTTGTGGCTTACATTATAGAATACAGGTTTGCGGTTTCCTGTTTTATTGATCGCTTTCAGCATCCGGTTAATATAGGCTTTTACCTCTTCCTTCGTACCGGAATGACAAGGTTCATTATTGATTTCGAATCCAACAATGGAGGGATCGTCTTTATAAGCTAACCCCGTATATGGATTGACGTGCTTCACCAAACCATGAAGATAGGTTTCTTGTGCAGCGATAGCTTCCGGGTGGGAGTGCATATCGCATTTATCATATTTATAGGAGAAGCCGCCCGTCTGTATGTTTCGTTCGGGATATCCGTTCCCGAAGTTGGTCTGCGCGGTAATCACAATATGAATATTGCGTTCTTTGAGTTTGGCAATCAGGTAGTCCATCAAGTCGAGATGCTCGTTTTCGAGGAGATTTCCCTGTCCGTCTGTCAGTTCCACATCCCATAAATGAATACGGTAAGCATTCAGTCCCAGACGGGAGATATGATATACATCTTTGTCTATAGCAGCTTTGCGGTCCAGTTCCAAATATCCAATGGCACGGTAAGCATGGGCGAAAGGCAGCGTATAATTAACACCGAAAAAGGAAGCCTCCCGGCGGGTGTCACTCCAACGCATCACCCCATTTCCATCTATATATATAATAGGTGTAGAGGATGATTTGCCTTGCACTTTGACAAAGGCAGATATCAAACAAATAAAGGTAAGGATCAACAGTCTTTTCATGCTATCAAATTTATCGGTTTATTGACAGCAACAAAAGTAATTTATTGGTCATTTCAATAAAAGCACAGATTGGACATATAAGGATAAAAATAGGACGAAATGCCCCAAAATGCCTCTACAGGTCTTCATTAAGGTACTGGCGTGGCGTTTTTCCGAATTCTGCCTGAAAACATTTGGAGAAGTAAGAGTGATTGGAAAAGCCTACCATGTACATCACTTCGGCAACGGTAAATTTCTTTTGTTGCAACAACATGGCCGCCTTTTTCATCCGGATCGATTTGATGTATTCCACTGGAGACATTCCGGTCAGCTGTTTGATTTTCCGGTAAATCTGCTTATTGCTGATACCGGATAATTCACAAAGTGCATTCACATTCAATTCCGATTCAGAAAGATGGTCCTCAATCAGGCGGATAATGTTCGACAGAAATTTCTCATCTTGAGATTCTGCTTCGATTGGTTTAAGAACAGGCAACGATTCCAACTGCTTTTTCACCTGTGTCGCCGGAATCTCTTCTTTCTCTACGGCGATGACAGGGATATTCAGGCCAATGGAAGTTCCTTTTCCTTCGTTCGAGGTGACTCCGTTGATGTGACCGCCATGAAGTTCCGTATAAGTCTTGACCAGATAAAGTCCGATACCCGTACCTTCCTTATTGCCGGAATGTGGAGACTGGAAAAAGCGCTGGAAGATATATGGAATATCTTGTTGCGGGATTCCGCTTCCTGTATCTGAAACACAGATATCCAACAATCCCGTTTCTTCACGATAGAAAAGAGACAGACGGACGCTTCCGCCATCCGGGGTGAATTTGACGGCATTTGAAAGCAGATTATCTAAAATCACTCCAAGTTTGATGGCATCCATATCAGCATAAATCTTGGCTTTATTTGTCTCGAAATGGAATGTGATCTGTTTGTTTTCCTCATAGACAGAAAACAGGCTACGGCTGAATGACACAAGTTCGATGCGCGACAAAATCAGCAGTGAATCTTTATTATCCTCTATCCGGTTGAAGTTTAATACCTGATGAATCAATGAGTTTATTTTCATTGCATTACGCTGCACCTCCTCCAGTGTCTGTTTCTCATGCACTTCTTCTGCAACGGGGAGCAATTGACTGACAGGAGCGATAATCCGGCTAAGCGGTGTCTTTAATTCATTAGACAAATTGGTAAAGAAAGCCATTTTCTGGCGTGATTGCTCCAGAATCTTCTCTTTTTCCATTCGTTCCATTTTCAGACGGTTCTTGACACGGAAAAAGTTGATAACCCAGGCAATGAGGCTCAAGAATAAAAGAATGTAGACTATCTTTGCCCAAAGTGTGTAATACCATGGAGGGAGAATTTTAATATTCAGGATATATGGATGCTCGGAAGGAGAACCGCTCTTTTCCACTTTGCTGATTACCAGCTGATAATCCCCATAACCCAGATTACTGTACGTAATGCGATTCGTGTTGGATTGCAGGAAATTCCATTCTTTGTCCATACCTTCCAGCCGGTAGACGAATTCATGTTTTTCTTCTAGCGAGTAGGGGAGGTCTGAAAGTTCGAAAGCCAGGTTGTTCTGGTCGTATTTTAGTTCGATAGCATCGGTATAACGGATGTTGGGAATATTCTCTCCGGTATGCGGAGACATCAGTTGATTGTTGATATATAAGGCAGTCAGTAAAATGGAGTGTTCCGGCTGACTCATGGCTTGTATTTCGGGACGGGATATGCCGAACCCGTCTGCACCTCCCAGATAGATATTTCCATCTTCCGGATCAAACATGAGACTGGTGAAACGTTTATCCGTCAGGCTTTGCTGGCGGGCATCCATTGTTCTCCGGTCGATGATCCAAAGTCCGTTAGTGGTGGAAACCCAGATATGTTCTTTTACAGAGGTCATAGACAGAATCTCGTTATTGCTGAAATTGCCGAAAGAGATACTTTGCTGACTCGAGTCTTTGGGATTGATACGCATCACCCCTCCGTGAAATCCTACCCAAAGCATGCCGTCTTCATCCCGTAAAAGGTAGTTCGGGCTCTTCTCGCCACTTAATTCATCGGCAAACAGCTTTGTCACTTGTCGCGTACGGGCATTGATTTTGTCTATCCCTTTGCTGTTGTATAACAATACCCATACATTACCTTCCGCATCAGGGACAATCTGATTAATGAACATCCCCGACAGCCCATTATGAATGGAATAATTTTGATCGGCCACATACGATTTTCCGGCAGATTGTATCAGTTTATGTTTGTCCACAACAAAGATACCTCCGAGACAGGTGGCGATCCAAAGCTTCCCGTCAGTATCTTCAAACAGGTAATAAGCCCAGTTGGTATTATAAGTTCCTGTACTGTCTACGATGTTGTAGTGTACAAATTGATGGGTATTATAGTCATAGCGGTTGATACTTCCGTCTGTGGCTATCCATAACTGCTGTTCTCTATCCTCGTAGATGTGCCGTATCCGGTTGTGGGATAACGGATGTTTTTTATCCCCCATTCTATACCAGATAGCATCGTGTTTATTGCCTGCCGGATGGGTGAACCGGATCACTCCGTTTGTACCTCCGAACCAATAGAATCCTTTGGAATCCCGGAACAGGGAATAGAACTGATTTCCGTCTCCCGTGCCTGTGATTTGAGAAATCGGTACAAATTGCAGCGCACTGTTATAGCGTGACAGGGAAATGCCATAATCTGTTCCCAGCCAGATATTATGTTCCTGATCCGAGAATATGTTCCAGATAATATTGTTGGTTAGTGACTGGATATTGCGTGAATCGTGAATGATATGCTGCAAAGGTTCTTTGTCATTCTGGTACACATAAAGCCCGTTGTCTGTACCTGCCAGCAAATTTTCATCTCCGTCCAGTGCCAGTGATTTGATGGAGTTGTTATGAAATACCTCTATCGCCTTCATCTCTCCTGTAGTGGGATTGTATTGGAAGAGATAACCTTCCATCCCGATCCAGATACATTGTCGGGTGGTGTCTTCCAACAGAGAATTGACAAACAAATTGCTGCCTCCCCGGTTAACGGGCAAAAGGATGTTTTCAAATTTTCCACTTGCCTGCACATAGCGGCATAATCCGTTGTAAGTACCTATATAAATTTGATTATCTTTTGTCTGAATGACGGAATAGATGGTGTTATGAGGCAATCCGGTCTGTTTGCTATCGAAATGATTCAGTTGACGGCTTTTTAACTGATAAGTATATAATCCATTCAACGAACCTATCCACAATGTATCTCCCTGGAGTACCATGGTACGGACATCCGTTGGGAAATCAGTATCCGGTTGCTCATATTTGTCTGTTCGATAGTTATAAACAAGAATCCCGTTATCTGTTCCCAGATATAAATAAGTGTTATCTGCTATAATACCGCAGTAGATACGTGTGTTAGTACGTTCTCCATACGTGAAATGCTGTTGTGTGGAATAACCGTCATAACTGAATAAACCCTTGTTGGAACCCACCCATATCAGTCCCTCGCTATCTTGCAGGAAGCAACTAATCACCGAAGCTTCGGCCCCGAGATAGATGTTGTCGAATTGCTGATAATTTACTTTTTGCCCATACACATTGCCACTGCTACAGTAGGCAAGGATGAGAAAAAGAATTGTTGTAATTCGTTCGCGCATGGTGTTAGGTTTGCAGGTTTTTAAATCTGTAATTGTTGTAAAAGTATTCCTTCTTTCCTGCAAATGTAGGAAAAATGTCGGTTACACTTGTAAATATCCCGCTCTTTTTGTTCCTTTGCTATCTATTTATAAACAGAAAACTTACGTATGAGAAAACTAATTTATTGGCTTTTATTGCCGTTGGCAGTGGCTGTGAGTGCATGTGGCGGTAAAAAAGGATCTTCAGATAATACGTCGACATTGGCGATGATAGACAGTGTGGATGCTCACGGATTGCAGCGTATGCAGACGTCTAAGAGCGAAACCGACTTTAAGTTTAAGGGGAAAGATTATCATTCCCTCGTTTCGCGTACTCCGGATGAAAATCTGCCCCATGTGACAAACGAGATGGGAGATACCTATGTCGACAATAAAATAGTGTTGCACCTGACGCGTGGTAACGAAACTGTGTTGAACAAGACCTTTACCAAGAATGATTTTTCATCGGTAGTCGATGCAAACTTCCTATCTAAGTCTATATTGGAAGGTATTGTATATGACAAGACTACTCCGCAGGGAATTGTGTATGCAGCGAGTGTTTGTTATCCGCAGACAGATTTGTATATGCCGCTTTCCATAACGATTACCGCTGATGGAAAAATGAGCATACAGAAAGTGGATATGCTTGAAGAAGATTATGACGATGAAGCACCCAATTAAGCTTGTAGGCGGGTGTTGACAGTAAAATTACACAAATGTGAAAACATTTGAGACAAAAGAAAGGCAGCCAATGAGGTTGCCTTTCGTATTTTTGCACCGTCAACAAACTTAATACCGAATAGAATGAAGAAAAACATTTTTGCTATCTGTGTGGTAGCAGTAGGATGTACGGCACTGACCGCTCAAACCAAAGATACACAAACGTTGGTTCCGCTTACGGAACGGGTAAACGTGCAGGCGGATTCGGCACGCGTCAATCAAATTATAGACGATTGCTGGGTAGCAGTAGGGACTAAAAAGCCTCATGCAATTCAACGCGACTTCACACGTATGTTCAACGGTAAGCCTTCCTATCGTTTTGAATTGAAGGAAGATGATAACACCCTGTCAGGATATGCCAAAGGGGAAACAAAAGGGCGTGCGGAATTTTTTTATTGTTATGCAACTTCCGATGATTTCAAAGGCCTGCCTGCCGATGTTTATCAGAAAGCACAGATTACCAAAACCGTATATCATCATGGGAAGGGTATTTGTCCGCAAGGAGCTTCCCGCGACTATGAGTTTTCCGTATATATTCCTTCTTCATTGGGTAGCGATGTCTCGACAATTTTTGCTCAATGGCATGGAATGCCGGATCGTACATTGGTACAAACTCCACAGGGCGAAGTGAAGAAACTGACGATTGACGAGTTCGTTGAACTGGAAAAGACTACGATCTTTAAAAAGAATGAAGGGTACGAGAAAGTAGCCAAGCTGGATGAACAAGGTAATCCGGTGAAAGACAAACAAGGAAATCCTGTATATCAGGCCGGAAAGGCCAACGGATGGCTCGTGGAACAAGGAGGCTATCCTCCATTGGCGTTCGGGTTCTCCGGCGGATGGTTCTATATCAAAGCAAATTCCGACCGAAAGTGGCTGACGGATAAAGACGACCGTTGCAACGCAAATCCCGAAAAAACACCGATCATGAAACCTGTGACATCAGACTATAAAGCATCGACCATTGCTTACAAAATGCCTTATGCCGATTTTCCGAAAGACTGCTGGATTACATTCCGCATTCATATCGACTGGACAGTCTATGGCAAAGAGGCGGAAACGATTGTAAAACCGGGTATGCTCGATGTGCAGATGGACTATCAGGAAAAGGGGAAAAAGGTTAGTAAACACATTGTAGACAATGAAAAAATCATGATTGGACGTAACGACGATGATGGTTATTACTTCAAGTTCGGTATTTACCGTGTAGGTAATAGCACTAAGCCGGTATGTTACAATCTGACAAACTATTCAGAAAGGTAATTAGTCAGAAGGTAAAAAGAGAGTGATATCCGGATGTTCTTTTTGTGAGCATCCGGATATTTTTTTAGTTCTTTTACCGTTTATTTGTCAGCGCAGCAATGATAGTGATACCATTTTTACTGTCATAATTTGCTGATTGTAATAAAGTTAAAAATGATAAAAAATAGGACTGCATCTAGTAAGTACGTGTCAGGTATGCAAAAAGATTTGTTTTTTTGCCGCTTGCCAAATGGCATATATAAAATAACTAGTGATGCAAATGATGAACAAAAATGGGTTTAGCCGATGTGCAGAGTTCTACATCGGTCGTTTGCGAAAGGAAGGAAGGCATTCTACAGCGCATGTCTATAAGAATGCTATCTTCTCTTTTAGCAAATTTTGTGGCACGTCCAATGTGTCGTTCAGACAGATCACCCGCGAGCGTTTACGACGTTACGGGCAGTATCTTTATGAGTGTGGCTTGAAGCCTAATACGATTTCTACGTATATGCGTATGCTTCGTTGTATTTATAATCGAGGAGTGGAAGCAGGTAGTGCACCTTACGTACCCCGATTGTTTCATGATGTTTATACGGGAGTAGATGTTCGCCAAAAGAAAGCTTTGCCTATTGGTGAATTACGTAGACTTCTGTATGAGGATCCCAAATCGGAGCGTTTGCGTCGTACGCAGGCTATTGCTGCCCTGATGTTTCAATTCTGTGGAATGTCATTCGCGGATTTAGCTCATCTGGAGAAATCAGCTTTAGATCAGAATGTGTTGCGGTATAACCGTATCAAGACTAAAACTCCGATGAGTGTGGAAATACTTGATACTGCAAAGGAAATGATTAACCGACTTCGTAGTAATCAGGATTCTCATCCGGATTCTCCGGATTATCTGTTTGATATTCTTAGTAGTGATAAGAAACGGACGGATGAAAGGGCTTATCGGGAATACCAGTCTGCCCTTCGTCGATTCAACAACCGTTTAAAGGACTTAGCGAGAGCTTTACGTTTGAAGTCTCCTGTCACTTCTTACACACTTCGCCATTCTTGGGCAACGACAGCGAAGTATCGGGGAGTATCGATTGAAATGATTAGTGAATCATTGGGACACAAATCTATAAAAACCACACAAATCTATTTGAAAGGCTTCGGACTTAAAGAACGTACGGAGGTAAATAAAGGGAATTTATCTTACGTGAGAAACTGTTGTATAGACAGATGGTAGATATATAAAATATTGATAATCAGAAGTAAAATATGTGTGTTACTTCTTAGGTAACAGAACTTAAATTTGACGCAAAGATAGACAAAAACACGAATAGTAAGCAAATATTCTTCCACTTTTTTTCGTTTTATCTGAAACATAGAGCAAAAAACTATCTGAACATGAAATAATCTTATTTCCATGCTCTATACTTTTTCATTGCCTAATTCAATAGTTTTCTTATTGAATATTAGGCTTTTCCATTTTCTACGCCTTTGTCATGTATGTGATTTCTATTTTCACTGTAGTATGCGTTTCGTGTATGTATTGTCTGTTACCTAAGAAGTAACGGATGAACATGGGGTAAAAAAATATGATTTTAACGAAACCGAAATCAGTAAATGCCGGGCCTAGTAGTGGGACAGGGGAAGGCGTAGCACACTCAAAACGCTGGTATGTAGCACTCGTTCGAATGCACCACGAGAAGAAAGTTGCCGAGCGTTTATCTAAGATGGGAATTGATTCTTTTGTTCCCGTTCAGCAGCAAATTCATCAATGGAGTGACCGTCGTAAGATGGTTGATACAGTCTTACTCCCAATGATGGTTTTTGTACATGTCAATCCAAAAGAACGTATGGAAGTCCTTTCATTTTCTACGGTCAGCCGTTATATGGTGATGCGTGGAGAGAGCACTCCTGCCGTTATTCCTGACGAGCAGATGGCCCGTTTCCGTTTCATGCTCGATTATTCCGAAGAAGCAGTCTGTATGAATGATACTCCACTAGCGCGTGGTGAGAAAGTTCGTGTCATAAAAGGTCCTTTGAGTGGACTTGTTGGCGAACTTGTGACTGTAGGCGGGAAGAGTAAGATTGCCGTTCGTTTAAATATGCTTGGCTGTGCTTGTGTAGATATGCCAATCGGTTATGTAGAATCCACAAAAATCACCAATGACAACACGAAGAAAATTTAACGTATTTCTATTCATTCTGTTGCTGGGAGTTTTTTCTCCTTTAATGGCTCAAAGCATGAGCGACTCCCAAGTTCTTGAATATGTCAAGGATGGCATCCGCCAGGGTAAAGAACAGAAACAACTAGCCTCTGAACTGGCACGTAGAGGTGTGACCAAAGAACAGGCAACTCGTGTGAAGCAACTATATGAACAACAAAACAATGTTAATGCTTCCAATGCAACGGGTACCGATGTCAATGAATCACGCCTTCGTGAGGAAATGAAAGAAAACACTTCCGATATGCTGGAAGACCACCCGAGCACTCAAGACCTCGCACGTGGGAACCAGGTTTTCGGACGAAATATCTTCAACACCCGTAACCTTACTTTTGAACCCAGTGTCAATATCGCCACTCCCTTGAACTATCGTCTTGGTCCCGGTGATGAAGTGATTATCGATATCTGGGGAGCCAGCCAGAACACTATCCGCCAACAGATTTCTCCTGACGGCACGATCAACATTCAGAAAATAGGTCCTGTCAACCTGAACGGACTAACTATTGCTGAAGCCAATGACTATCTCAAAAAAACATTAAACAAGATATATAATGGTCTTAATAATGCGAATGATCCCACCTCTGACATCCGTCTGACTTTGGGCAGCATACGTACTATCCAGATCAATGTAATGGGTGAGGTTGTCCAACCGGGCACTTACTCCCTCTCTTCTTTTGCCACAGTCTTTCATGCACTTTACCGTGCGGGTGGAGTCAGTGACATAGGAAGCCTTCGCAATGTGCAGCTGGTACGTAACGGCAAAAATATCGCCACGATCGACGTCTACCAATTTATCATGAAAGGAAACATTCAGGATGATATCCGTCTTCAGGAAGGCGATGTAGTAATAGTTCCTGCCTATGACGTATTGGTTAAGATCGACGGAAAAGTGAAACGCCCAATGCGTTTCGAAATGAAAAAGGATGAGAGTCTATCCACTCTTATCAGCTATGCCGGTGGCTTTGAAGCCGACGCCTACACCCGTTCCTTACGTGTCGTACGTCAGAACGGACAGGAATATGAAGTAAACACAGTCAAAGACCTTGACTATAGTGTCTATAAAATGCGAAACGGTGATGTTGTGACCGCTGAAGCCATCCTTAACCGCTTCATCAACAAACTTGAAATTCGCGGAGCCGTTTATCGTCCCGGCATCTACCAGTTGAATGGAAAACTGAATACTGTCCGTGAACTGGTAAACGAAGCTCAAGGTCTGACCGGTGATGCCTTCTTAAACCGTGCCGTTCTCTACCGCCAGCGTGAAGATCTGACTACCGAAGTTGTTCCAGTAGACATTAAAGCCATCATGGACGGTACTTCCCAAAACATCATCCTGATGAAAAACGACATCCTTTATATTCCGAGTATTCATGACCTGGAAGACAGAGGCAACGTCGTAATCCACGGTGAAGTAGCCAAACCGGATTCTTATCCTTATGCGGATAACATGACCCTTGAAGACTTGATTATTCAGGCAGGTGGATTACGTGAAGCCGCTTCAGTAGTTCGTGTAGATGTATCCCGAAGAATTAAGAATCCTCGTAGTACAGTGGATAATGATACTATCGGCCAGATATATACATTCTCTTTGAAAGAAGGCTTTATAGTAGATGGAACCCCTGGCTTTGTCCTTCAACCTTACGATGAAGTTTATGTACGTCGTAGTCCGGGTTATCAAGCTCAACAGAATGTGGTTGTTGAAGGTGAAATTCTGTTCGGAGGCTCTTATGCTATGACCAGTCGTGAAGAACGTCTTTCGGACTTAATCAATAAAGCGGGAGGTGCAACGAATTATGCCTACTTACGTGGTGCCAAACTGACTCGTGTGGCCAATGCAAGTGAAAAGAAACGCATGGGTGATGTGATCCGCTTGATGAGCAGGCAGTTGGGTGAAGCTATGATGGACTCTTTGGGTGTTCGTGTGGAAGATACCTTTAGTGTTGGTATTGACTTGGAAAAAGCATTGGCTAATCCTGGTAGTACAGCAGATATTGTCTTGCGTGAGGGTGATGTGATTTCTATTCCGAAAAATAATAATACAGTAACGATCAATGGTGCCGTAATGGTTCCGAATACTGTTTCTTATATGGAAGGAAAGAATATAGACTATTATTTGGATCAAGCTGGTGGTTATTCTGAAAATGCGAAGAAGAGTAAGAAATTCATCGTTTATATGAATGGTCAGGTGACTAAAGTTAAAGGTAGTGGTAAGAAACAGATTGAGCCGGGTTGTGAGATAATTGTGCCTAGTAAAGCTAAGAAGAAAACTAATATTGGCAATATTTTAGGTTATGCTACTACATTCAGTACTTTAGGAATGATGGTTGCTTCTATTGCCAATTTGATAAAAAAATAAAGGAATAACAGCTTATATCACTATGATAGAAGGAGAATCTGGAAAAGAAATAAAACAAAAACATAATAATCATACGGATGAAGAAATCGAAATTGATTTGATGGAGATTTTTCGTAAGATTATTGCTATTCGTAAGACAATTTATAAAGCTGCTGGCATTGGTTTAATGTTTGGCGTTATTATAGCAATAAGTATTCCTAAGCAGTACACGGTTGAAGTTATCCTTTCTCCGGAAATGGGTAATAACAAAGGTGGCGGTTTATCCGGTTTAGCTGCTTCTTTTTTAGGAAGTGGAGTTTCTATGGGTGACGGTACTGATGCCTTGAATGCTTCTTTATCTGCTGACATTGTATCTTCTACTCCTTTTTTACTGGAGCTTTCCGCAATGAATATACCGGTAACAAAGAATGAAGTCATGACATTGAACACTTATTTAGATGAGGAAACATCTCCCTGGTGGGGTTATGTAATTGGACTCCCGGGTATGGTAATTGGTGGGGTAAAGTCCTTGTTTATTGCGGAAGATGAATCCATATCTTCTGATAAAGTAAGTCGTCAGGGTACAATTGAGTTGTCAAAGAAGGAATTGATGAAAATAGGAACTTTGAAGAAAATGATTGCTGCCTCTGTGGATAAGAAAACCTCGATGACTTCCGTTACTGTAACTTTTCAGGATCCTAAAGTTGCTGCAGTCGTAGCCGACTCTGTAGTTAAAAAATTGCAGGAATATATTATAGACTATCGCACTTTCAAGGCAAAAGAGGATTGCCTCTATCTAGAAAAATTGTTTAAGGAATGCCGGCAGGAATATTATGCTGCCCAAAAGAAATATGCCGATTATTTGGATTCTCATGATAATATCATTTTGCAGAGTGTCCGTGCCGAACAGGAACGCTTGCAAAATGATATGAACCTTGCTTATCAGATATATAGTCAGGTTGCAAATCAGCTTCAGGTTGCCAGAGCCAAAGTTCAGGAAGAGAAGCCTGTATTTGCAGTGGTAGAACCAGCTGTTGTCCCCTTGGAACCTTCGGGGACTAGTAGAAAAATATATGTTCTAGCATTTGTCTTCCTGTCTGTTTGTATTGTTATCTCTTGGAATTTATTCGGAAAAGATCTCCTGAATAAGTTCAAAGAAGTATGTGCCTAAAATCAATCTTTAATGTGATATGGTATCAACCACCAGTCAAATCAATAAATTTATAGAATTTATAGCAGTTCTGGGAGACTTGATTATTCTGAATCTGGTTTTGTTCTTTCTCCTTTTCTTTTGGGAGGAAGCTTTTGTCTCTTTACCTTTCTCTTGCAGAGTTTCATGGATGATGACTTCATTAAGTCTCTGTTATCTGGCCTGCTCGGGTTCCCGTGGGAGGGTTTGGGACAGTCGGGGAATTCGCCCCGACCAACTAGTGTTGCGCGTGTTGAAGAATATTATAGCTTTTTCCATCTTTTGGGCATGTATCATGACTTTTAGTGGAATCTCTATCTATTCTCCTCTTTTCTTTGTCGCCTATTTTTCTTTCCTCTTTGTCATTTTAAGTATTTATCGTATCATTATCCGTCATTTTCTGATAGTTTATTGTGCTAAGGGCAAGCATAGACGTTATGCTGTTTTTATAGGAGGAGGCAATAATATGCAGGTGTTGTATGAGGAGATGGAAAGTTCTCTGGCGTCTTCTCTATATGAAGTCGTGGGTTATTTTGATATAAAACCGAATGATGCCCTTTCCTCCCAATGTTCCTATCTGGGTAATCCTGACGGTTTTTCAGATTTTATGTCTGCACACCCGGGAATCAAACATGTCTTTTGTTCTTTGTCGATGGAAGAGGGGCGCTATAACTTTTCTATTATGAATCATTGTGAAAACCATTTGCTTTATTTTCATGGTGTTCCTAATGTTTGCAAAGGTTTTCCTCGTCGTATTTGGCACAGTATGGTTGGCAATATGCCTATTTTGAATCTGCGTTATGAGCCTTTAGGTAAGATGGAGAACCGTATGTTAAAACGGATATTCGATATTGTTTTTTCCGGTCTTTTTCTGGTTACTGTTTTCCCCTTTGTTTATCTTATTGTTGGAAGTATTATAAAATTAACTTCTCCCGGTCCTGTATTTTTTAAGCAAATGCGTACGGGTTTGAACGGTGTAGATTTTGTATGTTACAAATTCCGTTCGATGAAAGTGAATAATGAAGCCGACAGTAAACAGGCTACGGCTGATGATCCCCGGAAAACCCGATTTGGGAACTTTCTCCGTTGTTCTAATATAGACGAACTCCCCCAGTTTATCAATGTCTTTAAGGGTGATATGTCACTAGTAGGTCCCCGTCCACATATGTTGGCTCATACGGAGACTTATGCCCGTTTGATTGATAAATATATGGTGAGACACTTTATAAAACCTGGGGTAACCGGCTGGGCTCAAACGCATGGCTTTCGTGGTGAAACGAGGGAACTATCACAGATGGAGGAACGTGTTAAGGCTGATATTTGGTATATGGAGCATTGGACAATGTTGCTTGATTTATATATCATTTATAAGACTATAGCAAATATAATTGTTGGAGAAAAAAATGCATATTAAGATATCTTTTACAGGCATATTATGAATGCCTTACATATCTCTACTAAAAAAATAGATCTGCTTATGAATAGAAAAGACACCCTGAAGCAACAAATCCTTCAGTTATCTCGTGAATATTATAATGAGGTTCATCGGGACTCCAAAGTCTTTGAACCCGGGAAAAGTTTTGTAAATTATGGTGGTCGCTTTTTTAATGCTGAAGAACTCGTTAATTTGATTGATTCCTCTTTGGACTTCTGGCTTACAGCAGGACCTTGGGCTCATAAATTCGAGAAACGTTTTGCAGACTGGTTGGGGGTTAAATATTGTTCGCTGACAAATTCCGGGTCTTCTGCAAATTTATTAGCATTTATGACATTGACTTCTCCACTATTGGGAGAGCGTCGTATAAAAAAAGGTGATGAGGTTATAACAGTAGCTTGTGGATTTCCAACTACTGTAACGCCTATCATTCAATATGGTGCGATTCCAGTATTTGTAGATGTGACGATTCCGGAGTATAATATAGATACAACTCAACTGGAAACTGCTTATTCTGATAAAACCAAAGCTGTCATGATTGCCCATTCGTTGGGTAATCCTTTCGATTTACAGTCGGTAAAAGATTTTTGTGATCGTCATCATCTTTGGTTAGTTGAAGATAACTGTGATGCCTTGGGTTCAGAATATACCATTAATGGTGAAACGAGAAAGACAGGGACTATCGGTCATATTGGTACTAGCAGTTTTTACCCACCACATCACATGACAATGGGTGAGGGTGGTGCTGTGTACACAAATGATCCATTGCTCAATAAGATAACCAATTCTTTCCGTGATTGGGGGCGTGATTGCTGGTGTGTAGGTGGTGTAGATAATACTTGCAAATATCGTTTCAGTAAACAATTTGGTGAGTTACCTGTAGGTTATGATCATAAATATGTTTATTCTCATTTCGGTTATAATTTAAAGCTAACCGATATGCAAGCGGCTATTGGTTGCGCCCAATTGGATAAGTTGGACAGTATAGTATTAGCTCGTAGAAAGAATTTCCAGACTTTACTTGACGGTCTGAATGATACGGAAGGACTAATACTTCCTGAACCTCAAAAGAACTCTAATCCTAGCTGGTTTGGTTTTCTTATTTCAGTGAAAGAAGATGCAGGGTTCACCCGTAATGAATTATCTGAATATTTGGAGAGCAAGAAAATACAAACCCGTAATCTTTTTGCAGGAAACCTGTTGAAACATCCGGCTTTTAATGAAATGCGACAAAACGGTGAAGGTTATCGTGTTATCGGTGATTTGAAAGGTACAGATTTTATATTGAATAATACTTTCTGGATTGGAGTTTACCCGGGTATGACTGAAGAAATGCTCCAATATATGATTTCCACAATCAAGGAATTTGTTACATCCCGTAAAGCGTAGAGAATAATGAAAGCAGTCATTTTCGCAGGAGGTTTTGGAACCCGTTTGAGTGAGGCTACCAATCTTATTCCCAAACCGATGGTTGAAATAGGTGGAAAGCCTATTCTTTGGCATATTATGAAGACTTATAGTCATTATGGAATTAATGAATTTGTTATCTGTTGCGGTTATAAACAATATGTTATAAAAGAATATTTCGCCAATTATTTTCGTCATAATAGCGACCTTACAGTCGACCTGTCCAATAACAGTGTTGAAATACTTGATAATCACTCTGAAAATTGGAAAGTGACTATGGTTGATACCGGCTTGAATACCCAAACAGGAGGGCGTCTGAAACGAGTACAGAAATATATTGGTGATGAACGCTTTGTTCTTACTTACGGTGATGGAGTAGCGGATATAAATATAGCAGAGAGCATTAAGGAACATGATTTATCAGGTTGTGACATTTCATTAACAGCTTACAAGCCCGGAGGCAAATTCGGAGCTTTGCAAATAGATTTGAATAACAACAAGGTACTTTCCTTTCAAGAAAAACCGGATGGTGATCGTAATTGGGTGAATGCCGGCTATTTTGTTTGCGAACCTAAGGTCTTTGAATATATTCCTGCTTGTGATGATACTGTTGTTTTTGAGCGTAAGCCTCTTGAAGACTTGGCGAAAGATGGTAAAATGCATGCTTATCGTCATACAGGTTTTTGGAAGCCGATGGATACACTCCGTGATAATGTGGAACTCAATGAAATGTGGGATAAGGGGATAGCTCCCTGGAAAGTTTGGGGTAAATAATGGATATAGACATATTTAAAAATTTCTATAGAGGGAAGCGTGTTCTTGTAACCGGACATACAGGCTTTAAAGGTAGCTGGCTTTCTATCTGGCTCCATGAGTTGGGAGCGGAAGTGATCGGGGTGGCTAAAGATCCGGCTACAGATAAAGATAATTATGTGTTGTCCGGAATAGGAGGAAAAATAAAAGCTGACCTGCGTGCTGATGTTCGTGATAGTCAGCGAATGAAAGATATTTTTCAGGAATATCAACCCGAAATTGTTTTTCACTTGGCTGCCCAACCTCTAGTACGTTTAAGTTATGAAATTCCCGTTGAAACGTACGAAACTAATGTAATGGGGACGATTAACATATTGGAAGCTATACGGATAACGGATAGCGTAAAGGTAGGTGTCATGATAACTACCGATAAATGTTATGAAAACAAAGAGCAACTTTGGGGCTATCGTGAGAATGAACCGATGGGTGGTTACGACCCATATTCTAGTAGTAAGGGAGCGGCCGAAATAGCTATTGCTTCTTGGAGGCGTTCTTTCTTTAATCCAGAGCAATATGAAAAGCATGGTAAAAGTATAGCCAGTGTTCGTGCAGGTAATGTGATTGGTGGTGGTGATTGGGCTTTAGATAGAATTATTCCTGATTGTATTCGCGCTTTAGAATCAAATAAACCTATTGAAATTCGTAGTCCGAAAGCTATTCGTCCTTGGCAACATGTATTAGAACCATTAAATGGTTATATGTTATTGGCGAGTAAAATGTGGAATGAACCTACCGAATACTGTGAAGGTTGGAATTTTGGCCCACGAGTAGAAAACATTATTTCTGTTTGGGAAGTGGGTACAAGGATTCTAGAGAATTATGGAAAAGGTGAATTGAAAGATTTGTCAGATTCGAATGCTTTGCATGAGGCTGAGCTATTAATGCTTGATATTAGTAAGGCTAAGTTTCGGCTAGGGTGGGAACCGCGGATGGATATAGAACAATGTATCCAATTAGTTATAGATTGGTATAGGTGTTATAAAACAGAGGAGGTCTATGGATTATGTTTAGAAGAAATTAAGAAATTCATCGGATAATGGAAAAAATATTTCTGATTGGAGGTAGTGGTTTTATAGGAAAAAATTTAGTGAATTACTTATCTGGGAGATATGATATTTTTGTGATTGACAAGCTTATTGATGTGAATTATTTTTTAGAACGCCCTGCCATAAAAACTTTGAAAATAGATTTAGTGGAACAGAAGGTACCGGAAGATTATCCTTTGCCAGACTATATCATAAATTTAGCCTCTATAGTAACGGCAGAACGTGATATTTCTCTCTTTGACGGATTAATAAGTAGTAACCTAAAAGTTTTGCTAAACTTGTATAATCGATTTAAGGATTGTTCTCAGTTGAAACTTTTCATCCAGTTTGGGAGTAGTGAAGAATATGGGAACGAAGGAGTGCCTTTTATTGAAACAATACGCGAGGTTCCAAATTCTCCTTATGCACTTGTAAAGCAATTAACAGTCAATACAGCTTTGATGCTCCATAATAATTATGGTTTCCCGGTTATGGTAGTTCGTCCGGGTAACCTCTTTGGACCTTATCAAAGTGCTAGTAAATTTATTCCATATATCATAACCCAGCTAAAAGAGAACAAACAACTTGATGTTACATTCTGCGAACAAAAGCGTGATTTTATTTATGTGGAAGATTTTGCATGGTGTATAGGAAAACTCATAGAACATCATTCATGCATAATAGGTGAAATTGTAAATGTAGCTAGTGGCATAAGCATTTCACTGCGTGAAATCATTGAAATTTGTAAAGCTAATATTGGTAGTACTTCACTGATTAATTATGGTGCATTGCCATATCGAGAAAATGAAGTCATGGATTTAAAGTGTTCTATAAATAAGTTGGAGACAATTGTAGGGCATTCTTTGCATTTTGATATTGTAACACGGTTAAAGACTTTCTCATGCATACAATAATATTAGGTGCTGGTATTTCGGGATTGGGGGCAGGGTACTCTCTTGCTCAAAATGGGAATAATCCAATAATTTTAGAAAAAGACGAAACCTATGGAGGACTTTGTGGTAATTTTACCATCGAAGGATTTCGTTTTGATCGCTTTGTACATTTCTCTTTTACTAAAGATGAGAAAGTAAATAAATTTTTTGTAGATAGTAGTCCAGAAATATATTGCCATAAACCTAATCCATTTAACTTCTATAATGGATTATGGATAAAGCACCCAGCTCAAAATAATCTTTTCCCATTGCCGAAGGAAGAAAAAGAAAAAATTATAGCTGATTTTCGTGGCAGACCCAAAGTGGATTCTTTAGTGGTAGAAAATTATGAACAATGGCTTCGTATTCAATATGGTGATTATTTTGCTGAACACTTTCCTATGGTGTACACTCGTAAATATTGGATGACTGAAGCTTATGACCTTGAAACTCGTTGGATCGGTAGTCGTCTTTATCAGCCTTCGCTTGATGAAGTGATACAAGGTGCGCAAACGGCAGATACTCCAGTAACTTATTATTCGAAAGAAATGTGTTATCCAGTAAAAGGAGGTTATAAACAATACCTTGTTACTTTGGCTATGGGGCAAGATATTCGTTATAATGAGGAGGTAATAAAAATATCACCACAGAGTAAAAGTTTACATACTGCCAGTGGTACAGAATATACTTACAATCGGCTCATTAGTAGTCTTCCTTTGCCTATGATAGTGAAAATGTTGTCTGATGTACCAGAAGAAGTGCTATCTGCTGCTAAGATGCTTCGTTGTACTTGTGGTTATCAAATTTCTGTAGGTTTGAAAATAAAAGATATTCCTCCTTATTTGTGGTGGTATATATACGATGAGGATATTCTTCCGGCCCGCGTATATTCCCCTTCTCTGAAATCTCCAGATAATGCTCCTGAGGGATGTTCTTCGCTACAATTGGAAATTTATTGTGAACAAGGTAAATATACGAATGAGGAATTGATTAGTCAATCTGTGGGTAAGCTTATAAAACTAAATGTGATAAAACAAGAAGATATTCTTTTTATAGATGTACGTTATGAAAAATATGCAAATGTGATTTTTGATCAGAATATCTATACTATGCGTAAAATAGTTCGTGATTATTTATGGTCGATAGGTATAGAGACTATTGGACGTTTTGGAGAGTGGGATTATCTGTGGAGTGATCAAAGCTTATTGAGTGGGTTAAGGAAAAGATGACTTTAAGAAAAAAATCGAAAGGATTATTTTGTGTCTTAAAATAACGGTAAAAAAGAATGTTGTCAACTACTGAACAAGAAAACAATAAACGGATAGCAAAAAATACAATATACTTATATATCAGAATGTTCTTAACAATGATTGTGTCATTGTATACATCGCGTATAGTGCTACGAGTATTGGGAGATTCTGATTATGGATTGTATAACGTAATTGGTGGTATCCTTACCATGTTCTCAATGTTCAGCGGAGCTTTAACGGTGGGAACACAAAGGTTTCTGACTTTTGCTTTGGGAGAAAAAAACTTTGAAAAACTGCAAAGTACATTCTCTATGGTATTGGGGCTTCATCTGGCTATTGCTGTGGTCATATTGCTATTGTCTGAAACTATAGGTCTGTGGTTCTTTTACGAATATCTTAAGATACCGGATGGACGTATGACTGCTGCATTATGGGTGTATCAGTTCACGATATTAGGTTTTTTGATAAACCTAATCCAGCTACCGTTCCAGGCTTGTCTCATTGCCCATGAAAAGATGAGTATGTATGCCTATATGAGTATTTATGATGTAGTGATGAAACTTATGTTGGTGATAATACTACAATATGTTACTTTTGATAAGCTGGTATTATATGCTGTGGTGGTGTTTGTTGTAAACCTCACATCTGCTGTCATCTATAATTTCTATAGCCGGAGGCAATTCAGTGAATGTACATTTAGAATTGCATGGGATGGAAATTTGGCCAAAAAGTTTGCCTCATATAGTGGATGGAATATAGTTGGAGGAAGTATTGGATTTTTCACTAACCAAGGTATCAATATTCTACTGAATATATTTTGTGGGACTATTGTTAATGCTGCAAGAGGCTTGTCGATAACAGTCAATACTTTTCTTTTGAATTTTGTTAATAATTTCCAAACTGCTGTAAATCCACAAATCGTGAAATTGTATGCAGCAAATGAATATGATAAACTTCATCGTTTAGTGATATATAATTGTCGTATTGCTGAGTATTTATATCTTCTCATCGCAATTCCCATTTTTATAGAGATCGAATTTGTACTTAAAATTTGGCTTGGAGATTATCCCGAGTATACTCCTGTGTTTGTACAAATTATTTTAATTCAATCAGCATGGAACCCACTTAGCTATCCTGTGGGTATGTTAATTCATGCTTCAGGCAGAATGAAATGGCCTTCTATATGGGCTTCTCTCCTGATTTTGATTTTTCCAATATCATATATCTTGTTGAAAACAGGCTATTCTCCTGTAACAGTTTATATCGCAAGTGCAACAATCTGGTTGTATCTTAATGGTTGTAATCTATACTTTGCTAATCGATATACATATTTGTCAATCAAAAGGGTACTTCATGAGGTATATTTCAATGTAATTCCTGGTGCAGCAGTAATGTTTATTATTCCATATATTATTTCAGAACAGATGGAAACAGGCTGGTCCAGTTTTTTAGTCGTAAGTAGTGTGAGTCTCATTACTTCTACTTTGGTGATTTTTGTATGGGGGATGACTCCTAATATGAGAATTTTAGTTTTAAAGAAGTTACATATAAATAATCAATTAAATAAATAATCAATGAATAGAAAAATGTCAATAGGTGTATGTTATTATTTGCCAGAGCCAACATATATATGTAATGAGTATTGTATTCCTATCCAATTAGGTTTTTATGAAACAGGTATTGAGATGGGAATTCAGAAAGATAATACGGGTGACAATCGTTCATTAAAACATCCTAGTTATAGTGAATATTCAGGTGTGTATTGGTTGTGGAAGAATATGTTTTCTGAATATAAAGGTATGGTGCATCATAGACGTTCTTTTACGTTGGAAAACATCTCTCTGTCTAAAAGATTTGGAATCTATACTGGACTATTGATAAATTATGCCAAAAATATGTTCAAGCATTCAGCTATAACTTACAATGAGATAGTGGAATGTAAAAGTAGTGAGGAATATAAATAAAAACTAGATTGTTTTTTGAGAAAATTGCCTAATTTGTTTGAGCGTGGTTGCGATATAGTCGTACCTAAACCTTATCATTTTTATAGAATAACTGTTGAAGAATATTTTGATGAAAGAGTGGGAACAATAATAATGCGTTTATTACGTCTAATATTAAAAAAACAGTATCCTAATTACTATCCATATTTTGAAAAGACACTGAGGGGAAGCCGTCTTTATTATGCTAATCTAGAAATTATGCGTAATGAAATATTTGACGAATATTGTTCTTTTATTTTCGAGGTATTTGATTTGTTGGAAAACGAATTATTGAATAAAAAACATTATATTGATCTCAATAAGGAATTTGCATTATATAGAGTCTTTGGATATGTTGGTGAACTTTTAACTAATACATTTATTTTGAAAAAAAAGGCAGAAGGATTAAGAGTGAAAGAATTTACTGTATTATTTAATAGTGCAGTAAAGGGTAACAACACAACTGACTATAGTAATATAAAGTTGTAAATAATGAAAAAGTAAGCGTTCAATTTCTACGTCTTGTATGTAATTGATATCCTAGCTAGCTTTACATCGTAATCAAAAAGGATGCATTTATGTATAATAGGAGCAAATTCAGTTGCAATTCAAGATGTACCTTCTTTTTGTGTTGTAGCAGGAAATCCTGTTAGGGTAATAAAAAAATAGAAATATGAAATCAGTATTACTTATAGCACCCACATTTCTTAACCTGTATATAGATCTGAAGATTGAATGGGAAAAGCGTGGGTATAATGTCACGTATATCGAAGAAGAATCATATAGCTTTGACCCTTCTCTTATAAGAAACAAGCAGCTAAGCTATTGGAAGGAAAAATTATACATCCAATTCTTAAAAAAGAAAAATATCCAACTTTATGAGAAGAAACTGAAAGGAAAGACTTTTGATTATTTAATGGTAATTAATGGAAAATCTTTCCATCCTATCCTGCTAGATCAGATAAGGCGTGATAATCCGATGGTAAAAACAGTACTCTATCTTTGGGACAGAACTTATAAAAATTACCGATTTGACAGGAATTTTGATTGTTTTGATAGAGTGGCTACATTTGATAGGGAAGACGCCAAGCAATTTAATTTGGAGTTTCTTCCTCTTTATTGGATCGAAGGTAATAGATCACAATGTGCAAAATATAAGATATTTGCATTCGGATCTTATCGTAATGACAGAAAAATTATATTTGAGCTTCTTTATAAAGTAGCAATAGAAAATGAATTGCCTAGCTATATAAAGCTATATATTCCATCTGTTCCAAAAAGTTTATTATCAAGAATAAAGACTGTTATAAAAAAAATAACTAAAAGGAAATCTTGTAATGATTGTAATCAAGATATTCTTATACATGAACCTTTATCTCCCTCTGAATTTCGTAAATGCATATATTCTTCTTTATGTGTAATAGATACTTATAACGATTTTCAAGAAGGTATGACGCCACGTTTTATGTGGGCATTAGGAGCAGGGAGAAAAATTATTACGACTAATAAAAATGCGATTAATTATCCATTTTACTCCCCTGATAGAATATTGGTTATTAACAATATGGTTGACACGACTTCTTTGCTGTTGTTTTTGGATGAAAAAATAAATAAAAATGAACAGATTGAAGATTTGATAGTACAATATCGTATAGATAACTGGATGAACTATTTGCTTTGTGGAAAAGAAAAAAGAGCTTCAGTCTGTAAGGGTGGATTATAAGAACTTGCTTCCACAGGCTATTGGTTTGGAACCAAATAATAAATATTAAAAATCATGTTTCAATATTTTGGCAAATGCTCTCAAATTAAACAAATTGAGAAATATCAAGCATGGTACATTAAAACAGTAAACTGTTGAAATTACAATTAATCTATAAAATGAGTATAAATAATTTTATTAACCGAAGTTTTGGATTTATCGAAAGAAAATTGAGTGTTAATCGCATTAATTGGTTTTGTACTCTTTATTTCAATTTCAGGACACTTCCTTTTAATATTGCCTGCAAATTACCTGTATATATTTATGGTAAAATAGAACTTGTATCTTTAAATGGTTCTGTATTGTTCGATTGTATTCCGGTAAAAGGTATGGTGAAAATTGGCAAACATAGAGATTATTATACGCCTCCAACTAAAACGATTGTCAAAATATCCCAATTGGGGCAAATTGTTTTTAGGGGTTATTGCAATATCTCTCAAGGAGCCATCATAAACATAACAGATGGTTGTCTCACACTTGGTGATCGTGTATGGATTGGTCAGTCCGTATTATTGGATTGTAATAATAGCATACAATTAGGTGAGGGAACTCGAATAGCTTATGGATGTAAATTCTCAGATAGTAATCATCACTATATTGTTGATGGGGATGGTAATATCCCGAGAATTAAAGGCCTTATTGAGATAGGTCGTTACAATTGGATAGGAAATAATACAGTTATAACTAAGGGATGTAAAACGACTGACCATACTATCTGTACACACGGAAGTCTTCTGAACAAAAATTATCCTCAAAAATATGATTCCAATGAGTCTATGCTGTTAGCTGGAACACCTGCAAAACTTTTAAAGGTTGGTTATCAGAGAATTAATTCAGCGAAACTTGAAAATGAAATAGTTGATTTTTTTAAAACTCATCCTAATGAAAGTGTGATGTCAATGCATCTTCCTCTAGTTAACAACACTTGCGAACTTATCTATTATAAATAGATATAAGTCATTTCACAAGGGGATTTCAATGATATGCAAAGATTGAATAATAGATAAAGTGAGAATAAAGACTACTGAAAGAATAGAAGTATGAGAGTATTAGATGAACTAGAAAAACAGAATGAATGTTTAAAAAAATAAAATGAAAATTGCTTTTTTATTACGCCCTTGGCCTATTTATGGTGGTGGAGAAACAGTAACTATTACTTTATCAAATGAATTTGTAAAACGAGGTATAAGTGTTATTGTATTCTACACAAAGGATAGCAAATCGCAGAATGTACCTTTGATTGATAATAGGGTAAAATCGGTGTTTGTTCCGAATATCAAATCAGATGAACATCAGTTTTCTTTCACAAAAAATGAAATATCTTTTGCGAGTAAATTTTTGTCTGATCATGTAGAAAAAGAAAACATTGACATTATTATAAATCAATGGTGGCCTGCTCAAACGACTCAAAATGCGCGTAAAAGGGCAAGAGTCGTGCAGTGTCTTCATATGTCACTCTTCCTTCCTGCCAATTACGACAATCTCACTTGGAAAGGTCTGGATATAATAAAAAAAATAATGGGTAGAACATTGTATGACTATATACATAAAGAAAGTCGATGTAGGCAGCTTGAAGAATCTCTCCCTTTTGTGGACAAGTATATATTTCTGGCAAAGGGGTTTATGAATGATTATGTCTCTTTTCGGAAAAATGACAGGAATCTAGCCAAATTGGACTTTTGTAATAATCCATTGCCATTAGAATGCTCTTTTGATAAAACTGACTTCAATAAGAAAGAGAATATGGTCTTATTTGTCGGTCGCATGTATGAAAGTCATAAGAAAGTATCGGTCATGCTAAAGATCTGGAGAGAGATAGAAGCCGATAGAAATCTGGATAGTTGGAGTTTTACGTTAGTGGGGGATGGTCCCGACAAACCTATGTTTCAAAACATGGCAAAAGAAATGCAGTTGAAACGGGTAAAATTTGAGGGGTATCAATTACCATTGGATTATTATAAAAAAGCAAAGATATTCTTGATGACTTCTGCTCATGAAGGATGGGGGATGACATTGGTTGAATCACAGCAGAATGGCGTTGTTCCTATAGTAATGGATACCTTTTCTTCTTGCCATGACATCATTGAAAACGGAGAGAGTGGATTCATTGTTGGCATGAATAATGTGACTGAATATATAAAACGGCTTAAATCGTTGATGATTGATGAGGATATGCGTATGTGTATGGCATTGAAGGGCTTGGATACTTGTAAGCGGTTTAGCGTAGAAAAGATTGTTGATAGGTGGCAACAGATTTTTAACGAATTGCTCAAAGACAAATCATGATTATTCGAAGTAAAGCTCCCCTGCGTCTCGGACTGGCAGGTGGTGGAAGTGACGTGTCGCCTTATAGTGATATCTATGGAGGGCTGATTCTTAATGCCACCATTAATCTGTATACTTATTGTACCATAGAAGAAACCTATGATGGACTGATTACCATAGATAGTGATGACGCACGTTGCTATAAGAGTTATTTGGTGGCAAAACAGTTGGAGATTGATGGCGAGGCAAGTCTTATAAAAGGGGTATATAATCGAGTAATGAGAGACTTTGACATAAGTCTGCGAAGCTTTAAGATTACAACTTACAACGATGCTCTCGCGGGTTCCGGACTTGGTACTTCATCGGCTATGGTTGTGTGTATCTTGAAAGCGTTCATAGAATGGTTAGGTTTACCGTTAGGCGATTATGAAGCGTCCCGGTTGGCTTATGAGATTGAGCGTAAGGATTTGGCGTTGTCCGGTGGTAAGCAAGATCAGTATGCGGCAGCTTTTGGTGGTTTCAATTATATGGAGTTCTTGCCAAATGATCTTGTGATAGTGAACCCTTTGAAGATTAAACGCTGGATAATGGATGAGTTGGAAGCTTCGATGGTTCTCTACTTCACCGGTGCATCCCGTAGTAGCGCGGCGATTATCGAACAACAGCAAAAGAATACTTCGTCAGGCAACCAAAACGCCATAGAAGCCATGCACAGGATTAAACAGAGTGCGAAGGATATGAAACTGGCATTGCTGAAAGGTGACATGAATGAATTCGCCCGCATTCTTGGACAGGCATGGGAAGACAAAAAGAAAATGGCCAATGCTATCAGTAATCCCATGATTCAAGAAGTTTTTGATGTGGCAATGTCTGCCGGTGCATTGGCTGGAAAAGTGAGTGGAGCTGGTGGTGGTGGCTTCGTAATGTTCATGGTGGAGCCGACACGCAAGAAAGAAGTGGTGAATGCATTGAAAAAGCTTAATGGTTTTGTGATGCCTTTTCAGTTTACCGAGGGAGGTGCGCATGGGTGGAAGATTTATCCGACCGACAAAGTGTGATATAAATAAAGAGTAAAAAATTTCAATATGGATTCTATCGATATAGTAAGAAAACAGGTGTGGAATAGTGCATATGTAAAGAATTTGTTACTAGAGAATGAAGCGGTAATAGCGCGAATAGCTCAGGTTGCTGATTTGTGTACGGAGGCATATAGAAATGGTAAGAAGACATTATTTGCTGGTAATGGTGGTAGTGCTGCCGATGCTCAGCACTTTGCTGGCGAGTTGGTCAGTAAATTCTATTTTGATCGCCCGGGGCTTCCTTCAATTGCGCTGACGACAGATACATCTATTATTACCGCCATTGGCAATGATTGTGGTTATAAGCAGATTTTTGCTCGTCAGATACAAGCTCAAGGTGTGAAAGGAGATGTGTTTATCGGTATCTCTACATCGGGTAATTCAGAGAATATTGTAGAAGTATTGCCTGTATGCCGTGAGAAGGGTATTACGTCTATTGCGCTGACTGGTGCAAATCCCTGCAAGATGGATGAATTTGATATCGTTATCAAGGTTCCCAGTAATGAGACGCCCCGTATACAGGAGTGTCAGACCCTGATTGGACATATTATCTGTTGCATTGTGGAGGAGAATATTTTCAGTGAAAAGTACAATAACAAATAAGGGCTAATGGAAGTGATAATCTTGGCGGGCGGATTGGGCACACGTTTGCGCAGTGTGGTGAGTGAGATACCCAAGTGTATGGCCCCCGTGGCGGGAAAGCCTTTCCTTTGGTATCTATTAAAGTATCTTGCCAGATATGAGGTTTCACGTGTAATTCTTTCCGTAGGCTATCTGCGGGAAGTCATCTATCAATGGATTGATGAAGTAAAAGATGAATTTCCGTTCACTTTCGATTATGCGGTGGAAGATGAACCTCTCGGTACGGGTGGTGGTATCAAACTTGCTATGGACAAGATTGAAGGAACGGAAGCCTTGATTTTGAATGGAGATACATTTTTCGATGTAGACTTGAACGATCTCATCTGCAAGCATCTAAATCAAAATGCATTGTTGTCTTTAGCTTTGAAGCCCATGAACAATTTTGACCGATATGGAAATGTGAAGTGCAATGAACGTGGTGAGATTCTTGTGTTTGAAGAAAAGAGGTATTGTAAACAAGGGATGATTAATGGAGGTATTTATGTATTAGACAAAGTGACTCCGTTCTTTGACC
Organism: Bacteroides sp. D2; assembly: GCF_025147085.1. Lineage (NCBI taxonomy): Bacteria > Pseudomonadati > Bacteroidota > Bacteroidia > Bacteroidales > Bacteroidaceae > Bacteroides > Bacteroides sp. D2. The sequence continues at coordinate 3,778,826 of NZ_CP102261.1, forward strand.
ATTTACCCCGGAAATTTTCATTTGAAACACAAGTCTTAGAACCGAATAGTGGTAAAGGATGTATATCAGGAATTGTACAGGATCGTTATTTTATTGACATTGGAATCCCGGAAGATTTAGCCAAGGCCAATATTGAGTTTCCTAATCTTTCTTTCTAAAACAGAAATTAACCTATGAATTTAGTGGATATTGATGTCGCAGGATATGATACATGTGTTTTGCCAGATTATGAATGGAAATAAAGTAATCGAGTGCTTATGTATATCTTTTATAAATAAGCTTGATGAGATCTAATGTGTTTTATACTCTATTTGTAGTAGTATATTATCCAATATGCTTGTTGTTGTACTATGAATGGAATTTTGATTATTCAGATGAAATTCTGACAGCATTACTTGTTGCTTATTTCTGTATGCAAAGTAAGAAGACGTTTAATAAAGAGTTTTGTTGTTTTTTACTAATCATGATGGCTTATGTAGCGTATTCCATTTTTATTGCTATAACATCTGTAGATGCAATTTTTTATGATTTGCAACAACAAGTGAAACCTTACCTGATATTTTATGCGACTTTTGCAATATCTCCACAATTTACCACTGGGCAATGTCGTTTCTTGAGAAAATGGGTTCTGTTTTGTTATGTTTTATATTTTATATCTATTATTCCGCATATAATCGAAAATTTAGGGTATGACAGAGCTGAATTTAGTCGAAATTCTATCGTTTGTGCTTTGTTATATTATTACTTTTCAACAGAATCAAGAAGGGCAGTAATCATAACCCTATTAATAATGACAAGCGGCTTGCTTTCTCTTAAATCTAAATTTTTTGGAGAATATATTTTGATGGTTGCTTTGTTTTTATTAGTCAAGAAAAAAGTGAATTTTAAATCAGTAAAGGCAATATGTATTGAAGTAATATTGTTGGTCGTTGTTCTTTTCTTTACTTGGACAAAATTTAGTTTCTATTATATAGAAGGATTTAAAGATTCAAGTCAAGAACTGGCAAGGCCTATATCCTATATAACGAGTTTAAAGATATTTGTTGACTATTTCCCTTTTGGTTCAGGATTCGCAACATTTAGTTCAAATGCAGCAGGAGTGTATTATTCTCCTTTATATTATAAATATAATATAGATGGAGTGTGGGGGTTAAGCCCAGATAATCCTGCTTTTTTGGCTGATGCATTTTATCCTTTATTAGCTCAGTTTGGGATAGTCGGAGTGCTGCTTTTTTGTGTTTTTTGGAGAAGACGATTTTCTCAAATTCAGAATATTAATATGTTGAAATATTATCGACTTGCTATAATGGCGAGTCTATGTCTATTGATAGAGAGTGTAGGCGATACATCATATCTTTCATCTCCGGGTATTGCCTATTTTTTAATATTAGCTCTATGTTTAAGAAAGATATGATTATTAAGAGTGGATGGATTGGATAAAAATCAAGTCATGAATTTAGTGGATATTGATGTTGCAGGATATGATACCTTACTGCTGGACCGCGACGGAGTGATTAACAAGCTCTGCCCGAATGACTATGTGAAATGTTGGGAAGAGTTTGAATTTTTGCCTGGCATTTTTGAAGCATTAGTGAAATGGAATAAACATTTTAGGCATATTTTTATTGTAACAAATCAGAGAGGTGTAGGTAAGGGAGTAATGACAGAGCAAGCTTTACGGGGACTACATTGCCGAATGTGTGAAGAGATAATATCGCATGGCGGACGGATTGATAAAATATATTATTGTACGGCGTTGACGGAAAAAGACAACCGACGAAAGCCTGGGAACGGTATGTTTTTGGACATACTGCGGGATTATCCGGATGTAGAAAAAGAGCGTTGTTTGATGATTGGTGACAGCGAGAGTGATATGAAATTCGCGGAGAATTGTGGAATCAAAGGAATATTGTTATGAAAAGGGAAACAATAGTCTACTTAAATTTAGGCTTTTTTGATACGGACGTTACGGTGGTCAAAGAACTGGCAAAGGTGTATGATTTGCATTGGTTTGTCTTACGGTCGCCTACAGAGCCTTATGATGTTGACTTTTTTAGAGAATTTGTGAAAGGAAGTGAGATTACATTGCATCTTTATCCTTTCAATTTCAGGAGAAGAAGTCTGAAGATGCTATGTTTGTTTGCGGATTGTTTCAAAGAAATAAGAAAAATACATCCTTCTTTGATTTATTCCTGTTGCCAAGATTTATATTTTCAGGGTCTTTATTTACTGACATGTGTAAGAATACCGCTAGTTATGGGAATTCATGACGTTAAGAATCATTCAAGTGTAAAACCTCCGCTCTTTTTGATTATTTCCCAATGGATTGCTTTAATGACAGCTCGATGTTATGTGTTATTTTCCAAAAATCAGTATGAATTATTCAAGCAACTTTATCCCAACAAAAGAAGCGAGCTTGTCGGTATGAGTTATAAAGATTTCGGGAGACCTAGTGTACAAACTTGTAATACAATAAAAGAAGAGATAAAAATACTGTTTTTTGGAACTCTTCAGCCCTATAAAGGCTACGATTTATTGTTCGATGCTTTTGAGAGGCTAATAGAAGAAGGAATGACAAATTTGCGATTGTCACTTTACGGACGATGTGGCAACCAAGAAATAGAAAGAATATGTAGAGAGAAGATCAAACATCCGGAGTTTTATGAAATGCATCTGGAATTTGTTGATAACAGAGAGATTCCTGATATTTTCGCCAGTCATCATTTCGCGGTTTTTCCCTATCGGGATGCTACAAATTCAGGTCCACTGATGATCGCTGTAAACTACGGGCTTCCTGTCATCGCGCCAGATCACTCTTGTTTTAAAGATGTATGTACCGATGGAGTTAATTCCTTATTATATGATAATAAAGAAAAAGAGGCATTATATGAAAAATTAAAATACCTCTCTCAAATAAGCTATGACGACTACATGATTATGCGAACGAATTGTGATATACTAAAGTCTACATTCTCGGAAGCTACTATTGCGCAGAATTACATAAATTTATTCAAAGTGATAACTATCAAAACAGATGGAAAGTAATATTAAGTATTAAGAAAAAAGATACTATTCTATATTCTAATCTAATTATATTCGATGAAAATAATCGTAGTAGCTCCATCCTTAGATCCGTCTAAGAATGTGAGTGGCATTTCTTCTGTAACAAAATTTATAATATCCAACAATAAAGAGCAGGAGTACATTCATTTTGAATTAGGGCGGAAGGATAATGAAGAAGGTGGCATATTTCGCATATTTTCAATTCTTAAAAATATGAGAGAGTGGAAGAATATGCTGAACAAGGAAAGGGATGCTATCATTCATTATAATTTTCCATTAAGTAAGGCATCAATTTTAAGAGACCCATTATTTATGGGAATAGCTTTACAACAGAAACGGAAGATGGTAGTTCACATACATGGTGGTGTGTTTTTGACTCATTACAAAGAAGCTTCATCCTTTTTAAAATGGATTCTGAAAAAAGTTTTTAGTTGGAATGTTCCATTTATTGTCTTGGGCGAAAATGAGAAAAATATCATCGAGCAAACTTTAAAAGCTAAGAGGGTATTTTTATTGCCTAATTGTGTTGACCTGCAGGATGCTGAATCATTTGAACGAGTGTATAATTGGATAGAACCTTTAAATATAGGATATATAGGGCGTATTGCTGTGACAAAAGGAATGGAAAATTTATTGCAGGCTTGTCGTGAGCTGAAAGCTAAGCAAATTCCGTTTATCGTAAAATTAGCTGGAGCCGAAGAAGTGAAAGATAGTTTTTTACCATTATTTGACAGCTATTTGGGGCATCAATTCATTTATGCAGGGATTGTGTCAGGTGAAAAGAAAAATATTTTTTTGAAAAGTCTTGATGTATTTGTTTTACCTTCTTATTTCGAAGGTTTGCCCATGTCATTACTCGAATGTATGAGTTATGGAGCAGTGCCTGTTACCACTAATGTTGGTTCTATTGGTGATGTGGTGGAAGATTGCAAGAATGGTTTGTTTATAAAGATGAAAGATACGGATAGTATAATTGAAGTTCTTACGAACTTAAATAATGATAGGAAAATGTTGTCAAGATTGGGAAATGAAGCGAGGGCAACAATATTCCAGAATTTTAATCCTCACAAATATATTCAAAATTTAAATGCCATATATGGAATGGCTTAATTCCCTTATCATATATCCCATTCTTACATTATTGAAAATGGATAAAGACTACAATTGTGATATTTTTGAAAACGGCAATCAGGATTATGATAATAAATAGTACTTATGTGTAAGTTAAAAACTTTACCGATTTTAGTTAGCAGAAATGTAAGGCATAAAAACTATTGTGAAGCAGTATAGCAAAGACGAACAACGGAATTTTATGAAAAATGTATAATAAGGTAATTGTAGTTATATGATTAAACTAAAAGAACTCTCTATCATGGAGAGTACAGAGCAACTAAAATTATTACCACAAGGAAAGTTGCTGATAAACACTATTAATGCACATTCTTACAATACTGCCGTGAAGGATCCACAATTTGCCAAAGCGCTGATGAAGGGAGATGTACTTATTCCTGATGGAGCAAGTATTGTGAAGGTTTGTAAATGGCTAAAGATGCAAAGCCAACCGCGGGAACGAATAGCAGGTTGGGATCTCTTTGTTCTTGAGATGAATCGCCTTAATGAGAAAGGAGGTCGATGTATGTTTATGGGTAGCTCGGAGAAAGTACTGGCATTGATTAAACAACGGGCAGCAGTGGATTATCCGAATTTGGAAGTGGTGACTTATTCTCCTCCTTATAAACCGGAATTTTCACAGGAAGATAATGCGGCTATTGTGGCGGCTATCAATGAGGCAAATCCAGATCTTTTATGGATTGGTATGACGGCTCCCAAGCAGGAAAAATGGATTTACAGTAATTGGCAAAAATTGAATATTCATTGTCATGTGGGTACCGTAGGGGCGGTGTTTGACTTTTACGCTGGTACTACTGAACGGGCTCCATTATGGTGGCAACAACATTCGTTGGAATGGTTTTATCGACTGCTAAAAGAGCCTAAACGAATGTGGCGTAGATATCTGGTAGGTAATGTGTTGTTTTTGTGGAATATATGTAGAGAAAAATATGGTTATACAATGAGATGAGAGGTATGGCAAGGAGAGAATGTTCGTGATTAGTTTTATGTGGTGGACCATGCTACTTAATAGTTGTAAAAGGGATGCTAACGAAAATAAATATGGTATAAAATAAAATGTTGAGATGTAATAAACACGTGAGTGTTTCGTATGTGAGATGAAAAAAATGTAGGTCCCTAGCTTCATGCTGTTTACAGCATGATTCTCCTACATTGTGGATTAGAAATAGCGCGACGGCGCATTTCTAATCCATGCCCTGACATCGGAGGTTAAAGCCGATGTGAATTTCCCACTATATCAACTGTCTGTGAAGATCGTTGATATTTCCTGATTTTACGTATAGTGACGTATTTAGACATACAAATAAAAAAAACATTGGGAGATTTGTATCGAAACTTCCCAATGTTTGATTTCAATCATTGAGATGTTTTTTTTAAATCTTCCGGTGTTTTTCCGACTTTCCAAAAGGACAAAAGGACAAAAAGACATCTATGACTATTATTTATTCATCTTAGTATAAGAACTATGAGGTACATTGCTGATTTTTAATATGTTAAATGCTTTAGTGGACGTGTGGCCTTACGAATATTGAAATCGTGTTTTGCGCCAACCTGAATCGTTTTGTCTGTCAGGAAATGATTGGGCAACTCTTGAACGAAATTACGTATATTGTCAGGATTCTTCGGTGGAAGGATCGAGTTCGGAAAGGAGAGTGACATCTTGTTCGCGTTTGCTTCCGTCTTCAATAATACAGTCATTTAGTAAATTGGTAATATTATTGTATAAATTTCGGGGAAATTAAGGAGCTCCTTTCCAGAGTTCCTCTCCCAACCAATAGGCTCCGTCGTCGGCATCGGAATTTTCTGTAGTACCATATGTCCTTTTTGTCCTTATGTCCTTTTGAAAGGAGGGTGCGTTGGTGGGGAGGAAGAGGGTGCATGTTCATTAACTTGTTTGTATTCAGACAATAAACACTTGTTAATTCTTTGGGACGAAAATCTGTGTGCTTGAAAAATGCAGTAAGCTCACGTAATATGCTTTCTTGCGGATAGTGTCGGCGGCAGGCTTCACAGGCAAGTTTGAAGACGTTGGAATGACGTTGTTCGGCGATTAGATGACGAAGGAAAATATGGGACAAAGCAAATAGAAACTGGAATATTATAAATTATTAATTATCGAATGACATGGCAAAAGAAAAACAGAAACCATACGAGTTTTTAAGCAATTTGGTATTGGCTTTAATGGGAACGGATCGTATTTTCAGTAACAGTTTCTTTATCAGCGAATTTGCTATCTCTCCCAATACATTGGGGGAGATAAGACGGGGAGAGGATATGTGCATTTATCAGTATGTACGGGTGATACAGTGTATGATGAAGTATCTTCATTTACTTGTTCGGATGGATATGTTGCTGAAGGAATTAAGAACCGTATTAGCTTCCAATTGTGATTTGGTGGTTGCTACGATTCCGCACCGTTTTCACGGAACTTACCAACCGAAAGAGTGGGTGGTAGTAATGCATTGGGATGGTATAAAATAAATGTTGAAATGAAGAAATATGTAGGTCCCTAGATTCATGATAAACTCATGAAATCCCTACATTTTGCAGGTTAGAAATCGTACAGCGGTATATTTTTAACTTGGCCCTCATATCGGTGTAAAAACTGATATGTATCTATATGTGAAATATGCCAGCTGTCTGTGAGGATCGTTGGCATATTGTTTTTAGAGGAGATGTTGGTTAACGCTATCTTTTTGTCTGTTTAAGAAAAAATAATAATGTCTTGTATAATACCTGTTTTCGGATTTACTTGTTATCTTTGTGATATATATATAATGTATATATGATTGATATGGAAAATTTGCAAAGATTATATCCTATCGGGATACAGACATTCTCGAAGATACGGGAGGGAAATTACCTCTATATTGATAAAACAGAATATGTTTACCGGATGACACATTCGGCTTCTGACTATATGTTTTTAAGTCGCCCACGGCGTTTTGGAAAGTCATTGCTCACTTCTACGTTACACAGTTATTTTTCCGGTCATAAAGAACTGTTCAGAGGGTTGGCTATTGAGAAGCTGGAGAAAGAATGGATGGAGTACCCTGTACTACATTTCGATATGAGTACCGCCAAACATGTAGATGAGGAACAGTTATTTCAAGAATTGAATTTGAAATTGTTCAATTACGAAGAAATTTATGGAAAGTTAGAGGAGGAGATTAATCCCAATCAACGTTTGATGGGGTTGATAAAGCGTGCTTATCAACAAACAGGTAAGAAAGTGGTCGTACTTATCGACGAATATGATGCTCCTTTGCTGGATGTGGCGCATGAACGGGAAAATCTTGATGTATTGCGCAACATCATGCGCAACTTCTACAGTCCATTGAAAGCGTGTGATCCTTATTTGCGATATGTGTTTCTGACTGGTATTACCAAATTCTCCCAACTCAGTATATTCAGCGAACTTAATAATATTGAGAATATTAGTATGGATGAACCTTATGCTGCTATCTGTGGTATTAGTGAAGATGAAATACGTTCTCAAATGAAAGAAGATGTGGAGGGATTGGCGAAGAAGTTGGAGATTACTCCAGAAGAAGTTTTGATGAAACTGAAAGAAAATTATGACGGGTATCACTTTACTTACCCGTCGCCTGACATATACAATCCATTCAGTCTGCTTACAGCTATGGAAAAAGGTAAGATTGGTTCTTATTGGTTTGGCAGTGGTACGCCTACATATCTGATAAAGATGCTGGATAAGTTTGGCGTAGTACCTTCCGAAATCGGGAAGAAAAAGGCCGCTGTAGAGGATTTTGATGCACCAACAGAAAGGATGACAAGCATTATCCCGTTGTTATATCAAAGTGGTTATATTACGATAAAGGACTATGATGAGGAATTAGACTTATATACATTGGATATCCCCAATAAGGAAGTAAGAATAGGCTTAATGAAAAGTCTTCTCCCATATTATGTTGTTAGTAAAGCACCGGAAACCAATACTATGGTGGCGTATCTTTCTCGAGATATCCGTAATGGGGATATAGATGCTGCATTGCGTCGTTTGCAAATGTTCTTGTCCACCATACCTCAGTGCGATAATACGAAATATGAGGGACATTATCAGCAAATATTTTATATCATATTCAGTTTATTGGGGTATTATGTGGATGTAGAAGTTCGTACTCCCCGTGGCCGGGTGGATATGGTACTTCGTACAGAAACCACATTGTATGTGATGGAATTGAAGTTGGATAAAGGAGCGGATAGGGCGATGGAACAGATTAACTTGAAGAATTATCCCGAACGTTTTGCTTTGTGTGGGCTCCCGATTATAAAGATAGCTGTCAGTTTTGATAGTGAACGATGCACAATTGGGGAATGGAAGATTATGGAAGGATGATTAATTTTGAAAGTGATTATTGCTGTTGCCGGTGCAATTGCCGGAGTGGTTGGTGTGCAGGTAGCAACTTTGTAGTGGGTATCTTATAAATAGATATAGTTAGGTATGAATGGCAGGCGGGGGTATTAAATCCCGCCTGCTTTTTTAGGATGGTTAAAGAATACAAAAAAAGAGCAAACTCATAATATTCCTAAATCTTTCCAGAATCTGTATCGTTATTTGTAGCATAGAATAAAGTATAGTATTAACGCTAAAAGAATAACGATTATGAAGAAAATTCTATCTTTACTTGTGTTGGCTATTGTAGCCGTACAGTTTTCATTTGCAAAAGATGTGATAACCAAAGACATGAATCAGTTACCGCTTCCGGCACGTAATTTTATCAATGGTAATTTTACAAAACCACAGATTGCTCATATCAAGATTGATAAAGATATGATGGAGTCTACCAAGTATGAAGTAGTATTGATGGATGGTACGGAAATTGATTTTGACAGTAAAGGCAACTGGGAAGAGGTAAGTGCAAAAAAAGGACAGGTTGTTCCTGTTAGTATTATTCCGGGATTTGCTGTCAATTATTTGAAGTCTCATAATTTTGTGAACGAAGGAGTGACCAAAGTCGAACGTGACCGCAAAGGATATGAAATAGAATTGTCTACCGGACTTTCTTTCAAATTTGATAAGAAGGGAAAGTTTATCAAGGCTGATGATTAACTGAAGATTTGTGATAAATAGACCTAAACAAGAAGATAGCTATGTGGAGATTTAAGTTTAGCGCTTGGGCAGTGGTATTGATGATGACTGCTCTTTCGTTTGGCGCATGTGATAATGATGATGATGATACTTTTGTTCCGCCCAGTAATATTACAGAAGCTTTAAAACAGGTATATCCGGCTGCCCAGAATGTAGAATGGGAGATGAAAGGTGCCTATTATGTAGCTGACTGTTGGGTAAGTAATGACGAACTAGAGGTTTGGTTTGATGCCAATGCCAATTGGGTGATGACGGAAAATGAACTGAATAGCATAGACCAGCTGGTGCCGGCTGTTTATACGGCTTTCATGGATTCCAAGTATAATACATGGGTAGTGACGGATGTGTATGTGTTGACTTTTCCACAAAATCCGATGGAGTCTGTGATTCAAGTGAAGCAAGGTAGCCAACGCTATGCGCTTTATTTCTTACAGGAAGGCGGATTGCTACATGAAAAAGATATTAGCAATGGAGACGATACAAATTGGCCGCCGACTGAATAGTTTTTAATCATAAAAATCAAAACGGGCTATTTCTATAAAAGGAATAGCCCGTTGTTTTTTATAATTACATTTGTTTATAATCCTTAGCTAACCCTCCTTCACTTGTTTCTTTGTAAAGTGATGGAAGGTCGTGTCCGGTTTGTTTCATTACTTGCACAACTTTGTCGAAAGAGACACGGTGCATACCATCGGTGAAAGCTGAATAAAGATTAGCATCCAGCGCACGTGCAGCGGCGTATGCATTTCGTTCGATGCAGGGAATTTGTACCAATCCGCATACCGGGTCGCAAGTCATTCCCAGATGGTGTTCCAATCCCATTTCTGCTGCATACTCAATCTGTGCCGGGCTACCTCCGAATAATTGATTAGCGGCAGCCGAAGCCATTGCGCAGGCAACGCCTACTTCTCCCTGGCAACCTACTTCTGCTCCGGAAATAGATGCATTGAATTTGACAATGTTGCCAAACAATCCGGCAGTGGCTAACGCGCGTAGAATACGCATATCACTGAAATCACGGCTTTTCTGGAGATGATATAGTACGGCAGGCATCACTCCGCAGGAACCACAGGTAGGAGCAGTCACAATTTTTCCACCGGAAGCATTTTCTTCACTTACTGCCAAAGCATAAGAAAAAACAAGTCCTCTTGATTGGAGGGATTGTTTATATCCGGTAGCACGTATATAATAGGTGGAAGCTTTTCGTCTAAGGTTTAGTGGGCCGGGAAGTACTCCTTCCGCTTCCAGTCCACGGTGAATGGCATCTTTCATGGTGGCCCACACTTCAGCCAGATAATCCCATATATCTTCTTCCTCACATTCCTTCACGTATTCCCAATAACTTTTTCCGGTATCTTCACACCATTGAAGTATTTCGGTCATGTTTTCCATGTCATATACATCCGGACTTTCGATGGTCGGATTATCATTATTTTCTGCCAGTGCACCGCCGCCAATACTGTAAACAGTCCAGTTTTCCTGCACTTTATCATTACTGTCCAGAGCTGCAAATGTCATTCCGTTGGGATGGAACGGTAGGAAGACTTTGGGCTGCCATACAATTTCTACCGGAGCGATGGGTTGTAAAGTGTCTATAATAGCTACATCCGTCATGTGCCCTTTGCCTGTAGCTGCTAAACTGCCGTAAAGGGTTACTTTAAAAGATGCGGCATCCGGATGACGTTCCAGAAACATTTCGGCAGCTTTGCGCGGTCCCATAGTGTGGCTACTGGAAGGTCCTGTACCTATCCTGTATAGCTCTTTAATCGATTTCATGACTGATGATGTGTTTTTGTTAATACCATTTCTTTTTTCTGAAGTACAAATATACAATAATACCGATAATTGCCATTATAATCCAGGCAAATAAATACCCGTACTGCCATTCCAGTTCCGGCATCCATTTGTAATTCATTCCCCATACTCCGACCAGAAATGTCAAAGGGATAAAGATGGTGGATACAATGGTTAATCTCTTCATGATGTCGTTCATTCGTAAGTCATTGTTGGAGATGTATAGATCGACTAATGAAGAAAGGGTTTCCCGGCAGATTTCGATGGTTTGTAATACAAATTGCAAGTGGTCGTTTACATCATTGAAAAAGGCGCGGTTCACTTTATGGATGAGCAGATTTTCTGCTCGCAATAGCTTTATATATTGTTCTTTTAAGGGGAGGATTGCTTTTTTCATTAGCATATATTGGCGTCGTAATGCCTGAATCTGGATACCGATGTCGTCTCCGCTGGTGATGGTTAGCAATTCTTCTTCCAAATCTTCGAGTGCGTCATCGATGGAAGAGATGGTTGAAATGTAGTTTCCCATCACGCTGTTGAGCAGTACGCTAAGTAGATAATCTGTTTGACGGCTGCGTATCTTCAGAACATCATTACGCAAGGCAGAACTGACATCATCAAAGAAATCAGTTTCTTTTTCGAGGAAAGTCAGTACATAATTATTTCCTATGATAAGGCAGACTTGCTGTTGGAGCAGTTCATCCAGTTCATTTTCTTCTTTATGTTCGTTCGGATAGAATATCTTTAAGATCAGGACAATGTATTTATCATGTTCTTCTATCTTGGTCGGATGATCCGCATTCAATATATCTTGTAAGACAAGGAAGTCTATTTCGAAATGACTGCAAATTTCCCGGATAGTTTCTGTGTTTTTCATTCCGTGTATCTGTAGCCAGTTGATTTGATCGTTGTTCAGCGTACCTTTGATGGCTTGAAAAGTATCACTAGAACTTTCCTGCATCTCGGTAGCATTGTAAGTACAAAGATGTAAATGGGTAGGAGTAAGACTTTCTCCTGTATAAATAAGCTTTTCGCTTAACAGATTATTCTTCATGCTTTATTCTCGTTTTAGAAAACCACTGTAACAAAGGTAGTGGTTTTCTAAATGAGAACAAGTTCTTTGAACGTTTTGTTTACGTGTTAGTCAAAATCGACTACTGTGATTCCGGCACCGCCAAACTGTACATGTTCGTCGGAATAGTGGCTGACTCCCGGTACGGTAGCTAGATATTGGCGGATAAGTGTACGAAGTATTCCCGTTCCTGTGCCGTGAAGGATACGTACACGGTCCATACCGACTAATATGGCGTCATCGATAAAATAGGTGACTGCTTGCAGAGCTTCGTCTCCACGCATTCCACGTACATCAATGTCCTGTTTGAAGCTAAGCTTCTTTTCGTACATCTGATCGTGTGTCTGGCTGCTGACAAAGGTGCTTTTGGCGATTCCTTCCGTCTTGGGCGTATGATTGGTACGTTCCAGACGGTCTATTTTTACGGTCGTTTTTATGCTTCCAAAAGCAACAGTCGCATTTTTACCACTGATTTCCATCACTTGGCCGATGCTTGTCTGTCCTTTGATTTTTACATTTTCTCCTACTGCAATCGGCACTATTTTAGGGGCACTTGATGGAGAAGAGACTGCAGCTTTCGGTTCGCTCTTCTTGTTTTTCTTCCGTTCTTGCTTCTCCTTTAGTTTCTCCATTTTTTTTGCAATCTTCTCTTCATGCTCTTTAGATGCCAATGCATCCAGAGAAGTACGGAAGTCTGTTAGTTCCTGACGTGCCTGGCGCGTCTTTTCCTTTTCGGCTTGCGCTTCCTTTATTGTACGAATCGTATTTTCAATGCGGGCATTGGATTCCTGAAGCATGCGTTCCGCTTCTTCTTTTGCTTGCCGGATAATCTCTTTCCGGGATTTTTGCAATTCTTCCATCTCTGTCTGATAACGGGCAATGGTTTCTTCCATGTGCTTTTCCCGTTGACGGATGGTTTGACGTTTTCCTTCCCAGTAACGCTTGTCGCGTACAATATCCTGAAGGTATTTGTCTGCATTGATATATTCGCTTCCTACGATTTCCGAAGCATCTGCGATGACATCTTCCGGTAGTCCGATTTTTCGTGCAATTTCTACGGCGAACGAACTTCCCGGATTACCGATTTGTAATTGGAAAAGTGCTTGCATGAGATGACGGTCGTAAAGCATGGCTCCGTTCACTACTCCTTCATGATCTTCGGCAAAATGTTTCAGATTCTGGTAGTGGGTAGTGATGACTCCAAATGTTCCTTTCTGGTTGAAACGTTTCAGTACAGCTTCGGCAATAGCACCTCCGATTTGCGGCTCCGTACCTCCACCGAACTCGTCAATCAGGATGAGGCTCCGTTCGTTACAGCTCTTCATCATGATTTTCATATTGGTCAAGTGAGAAGAGTAGGTACTCAAATCATCTTCAATAGATTGCTCATCACCAATATCGATAAAGATGCTACTGAATATACCGGCATGACTACGTTCGTGCAAGGGAATCAGCATGCCGCATTGCAGCATATATTGCAGCAAACCGACTGTTTTCAAACAGACGGACTTACCTCCGGCATTCGGTCCGGATATAATAAGGATACGTTGTTTTTGATCGAGCTCTATATCCAGTGGTACAACTTTCTTTCCATGTTTGGCTAATGAAAGTTGTAATAAAGGATGCACGGCCATTGTCCAATCCAGTAGTTGCTCATTCTCTACAGCGGGTTTCAGACTATTGGTCTGTATGGCGAAGTAACTTTTCGCACGGATAAAATCTATCTCTGCCAGAAATTCGTATGATTGAAGAATTTCCGGGATAGATGGACGAAGGATATTCGAGAACTCGGTAAGGATGCGAATGATCTCACGTCGTTCATCACCTTCGAGTTCACGGATGCGGTTGTTGGCTTCTACCACTTCCGCCGGTTCTATAAACACAGTTTTTCCGCTGGCGGATTCATCGTGTACGATACCTTTGATTTTTCGCTTGAGTCCGGGGGCAACTGGAATCACCAGACGTCCGTCACGCATGGTGGGAGCTACATCTTTGTCCACGTATCCTTCGGACTGCGCGCTACGCAGGATGCTGTTTAATGAACGGGAAATATTTCCCATCGTACTGGCAAGTTCGCGACGTATGCGGGCTAATTCGGTAGAGGCATTATCCTTGATCTTTCCATATTTGTTAAGAATGCCGTCTATTTTCCCTATCAGTTGCGGGAACACGGCAATATCTCCTGCCAGTCGTTTCAGGCTGGGGTAGGGGGTATTGTTTTCTTCTTCATCTTCATTCCGATGTAGAAAGCGTACAATGTCACGGATGGTTTCTAATGAACGGCGTAGGTCAAATAATTCTTGTTCGTCCAAATACATTCCTTCTATTCGCACACGTTTTAGCGAAGGACGGACATCAAAGAAAAATTGATCGGGAAATCCGTCCTCTTCCTGGATGATGCGGACAAACTCTGTTACTTGGTTTAATTTCTCCTCAACCTCTTCATGTTGCTCGGAAAAGTTCATGTCTGTAACTCTTTCTTCACCTAAAGTACTGAGGCACTTATCTTTTAGTAACTGTCTTATCTGGTCGAATCCTATCTTTTGCTCAAAGTTTTGAGGGTATATCATATTTCTGTTCTTACTAATGAACTGCAAAAATACGATTAATTCGCGAAAAAAATATCAGAATGTTTGCAGATTTAAAAATGATTCGTACCTTTGCACCGCTTTCAACGGAAAGCACTTCTGATAAAGGAGTTTTGGAGAGGTGGCAGAGTGGTCGATTGCGGCGGTCTTGAAAACCGTTGTACCGCGAGGTACCCGGGGTTCGAATCCCTGTCTCTCCGCTTCAATTAATAGATAAATCCCTGTAAAGTAGTACTTTACGGGGATTTTTTATTTTGTGTATGTGAATAAGATAAGCATAAAAAGGGGCGGTTTCTGTTGAAATAGAAAATAACACTATTTGAACTGTTTATTTTAGAATAAACACTCTTTTTTTAGATTGAATTTATCGGTTTAAAGAATATTATTCCAAAATGCTTATTATCAGTTAAATATCTGTTTTTATCTACTGTCAGATTTCAGTTTTTATATCTACCTTTGTTCTTATTGTACGAGATTTGATAGTTATAATATTAATGAATAGAATGATGAAAAAACAGACCCAAGCGATTCATACGCAGTTCCAAAGAAGAGATGCTTACAATTCTATCAGTATGCCGGTTTACCATACAGCGGCTTATGAATTTGACAATGCCGATGACATGGCTGATGCTTTTTGCGGGCGGACAGATGCTCCGGATTACTCCAGAGTGATGAATCCCACAGTGACTTTTTTTGAGAATAAGGTGAAGGAACTTACGGGGGCAGCAGAAGTCATAGCCCTCAATTCCGGTATGGCTGCTATTAGTAATACATTATTTTCAATTGCAGCTGCAGGAAAGAATATAGTTACATCGCGTCATTTGTTTGGTAATACTTATTCGTTTATTGCTGGTACATTGTCCCGCTTCGGGGTGGAACCTAGATTGTGTGATTTGACAGACATTGGAGCAGTAGAGAAAGTAGTAGACAGTAATACCTGCTGCATTTATATGGAGATTATCACCAATCCGCAGATGGAAGTGGCGGATTTACAGGCGCTCTCACGGATAGTTCATGAAAGGGGAATTCCTCTCATCGTTGATACTACGCTTATTCCTTTCACAGAATTCGATTCACATAGCTTAGGCGTAGATATTGAAGTGGTTTCCAGTACCAAATATTTATCAGGGGGAGCCACTTCCATTGGTGGTTTAGTAATTGATTATGGTACATGTCCGGGATTCGGTAAACGTATGCGTACAGAGATGTTACTCAATCTGGGAGCTTATATGACTCCTCATGTGGCCTATATGCATACTATCGGATTGGAAACATTGGACGCGCGATATCGGATACAGTCTGCCAATGCCGCTATGTTGGCTGGTAAGCTTCGCATATTATCTGCTGTCAAACGTGTGAATTATGTGGGGCTGAAGGATAATCCATACTATGCTTTGGCACAAAGACAGTTTGGTCCGACTGCCGGTGCTATGATTACGATAGACCTGGAAAGTAAAGAGACGTGCTTTGCTTTCATCAACCGACTGAAATTGATACGTCGCGCTACTAACTTGTTTGACAATAAGACGCTTGCTATTCATCCTGCAAGTACTATTTTTGGACCGTTTACTGATAAACAGCGACAGGACATGGATGTGTTGGATACGACTATCCGTTTCTCAATTGGTTTGGAGGATGTGGATGATCTGTTTGACGATGTCAGACAGGCTTTGGATAATAAAAAGGATTAGAAGCAAAAATCCAAAAGTCATATACGAAACTGTAAATATACCGCAAATATGGTATATAAAATGCCATTCATACGGGATTTATCAGTTTGTATATATCTAATACCTTTGCCCCATCATTTTAACAGTAAACAATAATGGGTAAAAGGATTCATTTATTTTTGCTTGCTCTTGCAATAGGAGTGATACAAGGGGCAGCACAGGTGACAACAGTGCGGGGCATCGTCACCACAGAAGAAGATGGGGAGCCGGTTATCGGTGCCTCAGTTATAGTAAAAGGAACTGCATTGGGTACCGTAACTGATGTCAACGGGAGATTTGAACTGAGTGGACTCCCGCCATCAGCCACCCGGCTGCTAATCTCTTACATTAGTCTGATGGCAAAAGAGGTAGCTATTGCACCACAGGTATCGGTAACACTGAAGAGTGATACGCATCTGCTGGATGAGGTAGTAGTAACGGCTTTGGGTATTTCACGCGAGAAAAAGGCATTGGGCTATACGGCACAGGAAGTAAAACAGGATGCTTTGGTGCAAGGGAAAGATAATAATCTGTTAAATTCGTTGAGTGGTAAGATAGCCGGTGTGCGTATTACCAATACACAAGGAGATGTTGGTTCCAGTCGCATTGTTATTCGTGGTGAAACTTCTATTGCAGGTGAGAATCAACCGCTTTTTATTGTGGATGGAATCCCAGTGGATAATTCGCAGCTTAATGCACGTTCCAGCGGACGTGATTTTAAAAATGCAATAGCAGACCTGAATCCGGAAGACATAAAAACACTTACTGTATTGAAAGGTCCGAATGCCGCTGCCCTTTATGGTGCGCGTGCTGCTCACGGTGCTATTGTCATCACTACTAAGGGAGGAGACAAAAGGCAGAAAGGGATAGGGATTACATTACATTCTTCCACGCAAGTCTCTTTTGTTGCTACCTTGCCGGAGTTTCAAAATCTTTTTGGACAAGGGGCAGGGGGACGGTTCAGTTATGTAGATGGCAAGGGTGCAGGTGTGAATGATGGGGTAGACGAAAGCTGGGGGCCACGTCTTGATATTGGTTTGTTGATTCCTCAGTTCGATAGCCCATTGGACGCTGACGGTAATCGTGTGGCTACTCCTTGGGTATCCCATCCCAACAATGTACGCGATTATTTTCGCATGGGTATTTCTACAAACAACGGTATTTCTATTGCCCGTGGAGACGACAAATACCAGTTCCGTGTAGGATATAACTACGAAAAACAAGTCAGTATCGTTCCTGATGCTGGAACTAATAAGACGAATATCAGCTTAAATACGGATTACCATCTGGCAAAATGGATTGTGGTGGGAGCTACGGCCAATTACATCGTTTATACAGCTCCCAGTTTACCGGGGTCAGCTACCCCCTCGGGCAGTAACGTACGTTCTAACAGTCCTATGCTTCAGTTCTTGTGGTTCGGACGTCAAGTGGATACGAACTCATTGAAGGCGGACTATACTCGCAACTGGAATTCAAGCTATTACGACAATCCTTTTTGGAGTGCTTCTTATAATACACAGAGTCAGGAACGTCATCGTCTGATAGGTGATCTGCATGCCGAATTCCGTCTGACAGATGGGTTGAATGTGCGTTTCCGTACTAGTACCGACTGGTATAATGACCGGAGGAAATCCAAAGTAAAATGGGGGAGTGCAGGTGCCGGTTCGCCTTACGGCAGTTATGCTGAAGATGCCTATACGGTGAAAGAGAATAACACAGAAGTATTGGCGACTTATATCAAACAGTTGAATAAAAATTGGGGAATTGACGCTCTTCTGGGTTTTAATGTACGTAACAAACAATATGAGAATAATTATCAGGCTGCTCCTCGTTTGGCGGTTGCTGATCTTTATACATTGACTAACTCGCGTGATCCGCTCACTTCGTCCAATGATTTCTACCGTTTACGGCAATATGGTCTTTACGGTTCCATACAACTGGATTACCGTCGTTGGGCTTTCTTGAATATAACAGGACGGAACGATTGGTCGTCTACACTACCTGTGGACAACAATTCTTATTTCTATCCTTCGGTGACGGCTAGTGTGTTGCTTTCTGAAGCTTTCGGGTGGAGAAGTAAAGCTGTTAACTACCTAAAAATACGTGGAGGATGGTCTCAAGTGGGAGCAGATGCCAATCCTTATCAATTGGCAACGGTCTTTACTTCAGAAACAGCTTTCAATGGGAATCCACTTCAAAGTTCTTCTACCATTGGTATGAATCCGAATCTAAAACCGGAGAATACGTCATCTATAGAAGCTGGTTTCGAGGCGGCTTTTTGGGACAATCGCCTATACTTGGATTTCACTTACTATAAGACCGATAGTCGTAATCAAATATTGAAACTAGCTACTACTGCTGCCAGTGGGTACACGTCGCAGGTGCGTAATGCCGGACATATCCGTAATCGTGGCTATGAAATACAATTGGGCGCTGTTCCTATACAAACATCGAAAGGGTTTCGTTGGAATCTGGATTTGAATTATGGTGCCAACAGCAGCAAGGTTGTCAAATTGGATGATGAAGGTTTGATTACGAGTTACCAGCTCTACTCGTCTGGTATTCAGATACTGGCTTCAGTGGGCGAAGCTTATGGAACCCTGTTCGGCACTTCATACGTGCGTGATGCTAATGGAAACGTTGTGGTGGATGCTAACGGTCTGCCTAAGATTTCGACCACTAATAAAACGTTGGGGAAGTTTACGCCCGACTGGACAGGCGGTATCAGTAACACTTTCAGTTATCGTTCGTTAAGTCTTTCTTTTCTGATAGATGCAAGTGTAGGTGGTTCTATTTTTTCCAACACTAATAAAACTGGAAAATATACCGGTGTATTAGCTAACACATTATCGGGCCGGGATGCCGAGCACGGTGGCTTGTGGTATTATACTGACGCCATGGGTAACAATGTACGATTACCAGAATCTCCTTCTTATTCCGTATCCTCTGATGGACTTTACTATGCCCAGGTCAATGGGCAATCCACCCGTGTGTATCAGGATGGCATTATGGTAGAAGGAGTGACGGAAAGTGGTTCTAAGAACGAAGAGGTTGTATCTGCCGAGAAATACTACCATCGTATTTACAGTATTGCTGAAGCTAATGTATATGATGCTTCTTACGTGAAACTACGAGAAGTCGCTTTGAGTTACCGTCTACCTCGCTTGTGGACGCAGAAACTGCATTTGCAAGAAGCTTCCGTTACACTGACGGGACGTAACTTGTGGACTATTTATAAGAGCGTCCCTAATATAGATCCGGAATCGGCTTTGACTACTGGAAATGCACAAGGAGTAGAAGCCTATTCATTGCCTACAACACGTTCCTTTGGTGTGAACCTTTCCGTGAAATTCTAAATGTGAACCTTTAAATAATAGGATAAGATGAAAAGAAGAATATATTTTTTATATATAATATGGGTACAAGTGGTTGCCATTTCCCTATCATCGTGTGATGATGAATTGACTGATATCAACCGCAACCCCAATGCCACTGAAAATCCACAGCCGGCTTATTTACTTGCCGCTGCACAGTATCATGCCGCCAATCTTTATTGGGGAAGTAGTACGAACTATAATTCGACTCTGTTGTGGGTGCAACATTGGGCTAAAATACAATATACAGAGCCAGATTGCTATAATGTGGATAATGGTAGCTTTACCACTACGTGGGACACCGGCTATGCAACGCTAATAACTGACTTGAATGCTATTATCAGTTCGGAACTCGGAAATGATAATTATCGAGGGATAGCTACAGTGTGGCGTTCGTGGGTTTACCTGTTGCTGACCAATCTGTATGGAAATATACCATACAGTGAATATGCACAAAGTGTAACACCCTCTTATGATTCGCAAGAGACTGTTTTGCGCGGGCTTTTGGAGGAGTTGATTGCTGCTGACCAGTTGCTTTCTACCACAGGAGGAACGGTAGAAGGGGATTTGATTTACGGAAATGATATTACCCGCTGGAAACAATTGGCCAACTCCCTACGGCTACGTATCGCCCTTGAATTAGCTGACCGTGATGAGGATACAGCGCGTCGGGTTATTGCTTCCCTTTGGGATAATCGTAACAGTGTAATAGATAGCAATGATGCTATAGCCCGTTTTGTTTTTACTTCTTCACCACAATGGAATCCATGGGCATCTGCTTTCAATTCACGTGATGATCAGCGGGTATCAAAAACGTTGATTGATAAACTGAATGAATGGAATGATCCGAGAATTGGAATTTTAGCCCAGCTACCTCAAGACGAAAGTGTGAAAAACTATGTAGGAGCTGCCAATTCCTTATCTGCTGATGCCGCTAATAATCAGGGATTTAATAAAGTTTCCCGTCCCGGTACTTATTTTTTGAAAGATAGCTCTCCGGCTGTATTTTATACGTATGCCGAGGTCTTGTTTATCTTTGCAGAATCCGCTGCACGCGGCTGGATAACGGCTGATGCGGAAACGCTCTACCGCGAAGCTATTACTGCTTCATTGAATCAGTTTGGCATTATAGACAATCGTATAATCGATTCCTATTTACAGCAGGAGGCAATTCGGTTCGACGCCGCACATTGGTATGAATCTATCGGCTGGCAGAAGTGGATCGCTTATTATGGACAGGGACCCGATGCTTTCACTGACTGGCGCAGGCTCGGTTATCCCCAGCTTATCCCTGGTCCCGATTCCGTTTTGGGTTCCGGAGAGTTACCTCGTCGCTTTTTTTATCCCGTAACGGAACAATCACTGAATGGTAAGCAGTATCAGATTGCCATATCCCATCAGGGAGCAGATGAGATTACTACCCGTTTGTGGTTTGATGTAGCTAATAAAGAACGATGATACCTCCGTGTCTCCGGGCTGCAATATGCGTTTGAAAAATATCCGTTGAATTTAAAAATCAGAATAACAATGAACACTGACATTACATTTATCATAGCAGATAATCAGGATATAACCAGAATGGGAATGCATGGATATATTTCCGCTATATTCAGTGGATGTCGCATGATAGATGTGACAGACAAGAAAGAGCTCATGCTTGCATTGGTAGAATGTAATGACAGTGTCGTTATACTTGACTATACACTGTTTGACATCAATGGTATAGAAGAGTTTCTTATTATAGAAAAACGTTTTCCGAGAGTTCGTTGGATATTGTTTTCCAATGAATTGAGTGAAGACTTTATTCGTAGGATGAGTATAGAAAGGAATATTGGTATGATTTTGAAAGAGAACTCCGGTGAGGAAATTCATTCTGCATTGATGTGTACAGCACACGGGGAACGATTTCTTTGTCATCAGATAACCAATTTATTGATAATCGGTTCCGACAAACCGGAAATTCATTCTGTTTTGACTGTTACAGAGATTGACATTCTTAAATTGATAGCACATGGGAAATCCGTGAAAGAAATAGCATTGGAAAGAACCTCAAGCATTCATACTATTATCACCCACAAAAAGAATATTTTCCGGAAGTTGGGTGTGAATAATGTATATGAAGCAACTAAGTATACTTTACGCGCCGGGCTGATTGAAATGGTAGAATATTATATATGATATTCAGAAGAGTGTTAGGATAAGAGTTAAGAAGAATTTGTAGGCAGGAAAATTCTCTGTATCTTTGCCCGCATGGCAAAAAAAGGTGAGTTACATATAAGAAATAAGCACAATGGTCAGTATGATTTTTCATTGTTGATGGAAAATTATCCTCCATTAAAGAGATTCGTATCGCTCAATCCCCTCGGAATACAAACTATAAACTTTTTTAATCCGCAAGCGGTGAAGGCTTTGAACAAAGCATTATTGGTAACTTATTATGGCATCCGCTATTGGGACATACCGAAGCAATATTTGTGTCCGCCTATTCCCGGAAGGGCGGATTACATTCATTATATTGCCGATCTTATCCAGCCGAACGGAACAACACCGGATTTACCGGCGGGAGATGCTAATGGTCAGAAGTCAAAATGTAGATGTCTGGATATTGGGGTAGGTGCAAATTGTATTTATCCGATCATAGGCCACACTGAATATGGATGGACTTTCGTTGGTACTGATATTGATCCGGTTTCGATAGAAAATGCACGAAAGATAGTGACTTGCAACCCTGTGTTGGCTCATAAGATTGACTTGCGACTTCAGAAAGACAGTAAGAAGATTTTCGATGGAATTATTATGCCTGATGAGTATTTTGATGTGACAATATGCAATCCTCCGTTTCATAGTTCGCGTGAAGAGGCGGAAGACGGAACGTTACGCAAATTAAGCAGTCTGAAAGGTACGAAGATAAATAAAGTGCAGTTGAATTTCGGTGGGAGTGCGAATGAACTTTGGTGCGAGGGCGGAGAAGTACGTTTCTTATTGAATATGATTTCCGAGAGCCAAAAATATCAGAAGAACTGCGGATGGTTTACGAGTTTGGTTTCTAAAGAAAAAAATCTGGAAAAGTTATATGCCAAACTAAAATCGGTGAATGTGTCCGAATATAAAGTTATTCGAATGCAGCAGGGAACTAAAAGTAGCAGGATATTAGCTTGGCGATTTTCTACCAACTCATAACAATGAGTGAATATCGAACTGTTATTTGTTTAACCTATTAATTAAATAGAATATTATGGAAACCAATTACATCACTTTGACAAAGGAGAATATTGCAAACGAACATATATGCTGTGCTTTCTCAGATAAGAAATGCAAGGATAGTTATGAACTCAAAAAAGAATGGCTGAAGAAAGAGTTCGATAACGGCTATGTGTTCAGACGTATTGATGAACGGGCAAAAGTGTTTATCGAATACGGTCCTGCTGAAAAAGCATGGGTTCCGGTGAATGCTTCCAATTATCTGATGATAAACTGTTTCTGGGTGTCAGGTAAATATAAAGGTTGCGGACATGGTAAGGCATTATTGCAGTCTGCCATTGATGATGCAAAATTGCAGGGGAAAGATGGGCTTGTCACAGTGGTGGGCACTTCTAAATTTCATTTTATGAGTGACACGAAATGGCTGTTGCGACAAGGTTTCCAAACAATAGAAAAACTTCCTTACGGATTCAGTCTTTTAGGTTTGAAACTAAACCCGGCTGCTCCTGATCCTTCTTTTAATGATTGCGTGTTGGGTGGTGAGTGTCCGGATAAGGGTGGAATAGTCGTTTATTATACCCATCGTTGCCCGTTTACGGAGTTTCATGTTCGCGGTTCTTTGGTCAGTGCTGCTAAGAGCAAAGACATTCCATTGAAAATAATTGAATTGGAAAGTATGGAACAGGCGCAAAATGCACCTACTCCGGCTACCATATTTACTCTTTTTTATAATGGCAAGTTTGTAACGACTGACTTAAGTGTATGCCTTGAAGGGCGATTGAGCAAAGCATTGGGCTGTGATTCAGTAGAATAGCTGACTTGGAACCATGTTACGTCTCTAATATGTTTAGCTAATGTTTCTTATTTTTATTTTGCAAATTTAAATTGTGTCTGCACATTTTTTGGAAAATACATACCTTTGGATAATTAATGATTAAACACGATTAAGAGTTTTATGCGTTTTTGGGTATGTATTTTTGTGCTTCTATTTGTACACAATCAATTTTCAAGGGCTGATAAAATTATAAATAATGACTCTTTGTATACAGAAAAATATATCAGAGATATTTATATTTCCAACCCCAAACGTGCTTTACAGTTGTTGGATGAGGCCGAAACCAGAAAAGCCTTCCCTCTGCGTCTGATTAATGAATTGCGCAGTTTGTCATATCGTAATATGTATATGAATAAACTAGCTTTTATGTATGCAAGGAAGTCGTACTTGCTTGATTCCATCTCTCAAAGAGAACCTAAGCACATGTTGAAGATGACGGTTTATTTAGCTGAACTTTCATCCATAATGAGTAAATATAATGAGAGCATGCATTATGCTCTTAGTGGAATTATGCAGGCTCAAAAACTGAAGGACAGAGAGGCGGAAGCTAGATTGCTTTTTTGCATAGGAGAGAATAATTGGAGGCTGTCATTGAAAGATGAGGCGTATAATTATTTTGGTCGTACGATTGAATTACTGCGTGGGTCAAAGGATATGAGAGAAATGATGCTGCTTTCCTATTATTATGGAGCAGAGATGGGATTTTTAATGACAGATTCCCGTATTGATGAAGCTTTGGCTCTTGCTTATGAACGTGAAAAACTTCTTAAAAAATTAGAGAAAGTACCGGAGGTTCCCGAAGGCTACATTGATGGTCAATATAGCTATTTATATGCAAATTTGGCCTATATTTCTTATTTAGAAAAGAAATATGCGCAAGCAGAAGGATATTATCAAAAATATCTGGCAATAAAAGAATCTCATACTCCGGATGGCAAGATGTATTCGATTCCTTATTTGATTCTTTCCAAACAATATGAGACAGTAATAGACAACTGTAAGGACTTTAAAGAATTGTTGAGAACACAGCGGGATACCTTGAACGCTCAATATTTAACTATACTTAATAAGGAAGTCCAGGCATATCTGGGGCTGAATCGTTATAAAGAAGCCGCAGAAATACGTGAAACCATCATTGCAATAACGGATAGCATTAACAGTACCGACAGGAAAAATGCTGCATTAGAATTGAACGCGATGTACGGTGCTTCCGAAAAAGAAGAATACATCGCCGAGCAAGCCTCACAGCTAAAAATAAGGAATGTTTCACTCTGCTTTTTGGCGTGTATTGTAGTGCTGACCCTGTTTATACTTTGGCGTTTGTGGCGTTTCAACCATATAATCGAGTATAAAAACAGGATGCTTGCCAAACTGATAAACGAGAAATTTGCCAATAAAAAAGATGGTAATCAGTTATTGGAAGTGTACGAGGAACAGGAGGTTTCATCAGAATTGGAACCGGAATTGATTTCTCCTGAAGAACAGGATGAACTTTTGGACGAAACAGACAAAGAAAGTGGGGAAGAAGAGGAGAACAAGAAAATATTCCAGGAATTAAATCATACAGTCGTTCAAAAACAGCTATATCTTTCTCCAGAGCTCTCAAGAGAAGATTTGGCGCAGATTGTACATCTGAATAATGCACGCTTTGCCCGGATGATAAGAGAATGCACCGGAACTAATTTCAATGGGTACATCAACGGACTGCGCATTAATTATGCGATCAAGCTAATGAAAAAATATCCTAACTATACCATACGTGCCATCGCTGATGAATCCGGATTTAATAGTGCCCCGATATTATATAACCTTTTTAAGAAAAAGACGGGAATGACTCCTTATGAATTTAAAAAAGCGCAGGACACATTGAGGAATTAAATAGTTCTACTAAACAATTTTCGTTTTTCCCGGTTTATCTATTGATAACTAAATATTAATGGAAATGATACAGGTAAGGATAAAGAGGGTTTACGAAGATTTTTCAGAAACAGATGGATACCGGGTGTTGGTAGATAAATTATGGCCACGCGGAATGAAGAAAGAATGGTTGAAATACGATTATTGGGCAAAAGACATAACACCATCCCCTACATTACGTAAATGGTTTCATGAAGATATTCCCGGACATTGGGGAGATTTTGTCACGCAGTATCAAAAAGAGCTGGATGCTTCTCCATCAATGGCTGATTTTCTGACTCTTATCAAACCACATCCGGTGATAACACTACTTTATGCTTCAAAAGAACCGGTGTATAATCACGCCCGAATTCTTCGCGATTATCTGGAAATGCGTTTGAGAGAGTGAAATTAAAGTAATTTTATCTGTTTACGCTTTCTGTCGTTCACTCAATTTCCTACCTTTGTAATCTAAATCAAAATCGTGTAATCATGAAGTATAAATTATTGGTTCTTGATGTAGACGGAACACTCCTCAATGATGCGAAAGAAATTAGTAAACGTACATTGGCTGCCCTGTTGAAGGTTCAGCAAATGGGAGTACGTATCGTATTGGCATCCGGCAGACCGACTTATGGCTTAATGCCACTAGCTAAGATGCTCGAACTTGGAAACTATGGAGGTTTTATCCTTTCCTATAATGGCTGTCAGATTATCAATGCACAAAACGGAGAAATTCTGTTTGAACGTCGGATTAATCCCGAAATGTTGCCGTATCTGGAAAAGAAAGCCCGTAAAAACGGTTTTGCTTTATTCACTTATCATGATGATACGATCATAACGGATTCTCCTGAAAATGAACATATCCAAAATGAAGCCCGGTTGAATGACCTGCAAATAATCAAAGAAGAAGAATTTTCTGCTGCCGTTGATTTTGCTCCTTGTAAGTGTATGCTGGTGAGCGATGACGAAGAAGCATTGCTTGGTTTGGAAGATCACTGGAAGAGACGACTGAATGGGGCGTTGGACGTATTCCGTTCGGAGCCCTATTTTCTGGAAGTAGTTCCCTGCGCCATCGACAAAGCCAATTCTTTGGGTGCTTTGCTGGAGGTGCTAGGTATGAAGCGTGAGGAAGTGATTGCTGTGGGCGACGGTGTGTGTGACGTAACAATGATTCAATTGGCGGGGCTGGGCATAGCTATGGGACATTCACAAGACTCGGTGAAAGCCTGTGCCGATTATGTGACTGCTTCGAATGAGGAAGACGGAGTGGCCGTTGCAGTGGAGAAGGCTATCATATCCGAAGTGCGTGTAGCCGAAATTCCCCTTGACCAACTGAATGCGCAGGCACGCCACGCATTGATGGGAAACTTGGGAATTCAATATACCTATGCCGACGAAGACCGTGTGGAAGCAACAATGCCGGTAGACCATCGTACCCGTCAGCCTTTTGGCATTTTGCATGGCGGGGCTACTCTTGCATTGGCGGAAACAGTTGCCGGACTCGGTTCAATGATTCTTTGCCAGCCGGACGAGATTGTAGTAGGAATGCAGGTCAGTGGAAACCACATATCTTCTGCACATGAAGGAGATACAGTGCGTGCAGTAGGAACAGTTGTACATAAGGGACGTTCCTCCCATGTATGGAATGTAGACGTGTTTACTTCAACAAACAAACTAGTGTCTTCCATACGGGTAGTCAACAGTGTGATGAAAAAGAGATGACCGACGAAGAAATAAGTAATTTGACAACTATTGATGCATTTATTCAGCGGAAGCAGCCGTTTGCTGTTTACCGTATTCCCGGGGAGAAAGTTCCCCGTCTGTTGACACAGGCGGAAGGAGCGGTACGTCTGATATACGACCTGAAAGAACTGAATGGACAGAGAGGATTTGTCATCGCTCCGTTTCAGGTGAGTGAGACGTGTCCTGCCGTATTGATTCAACCCGATCAGTGGGGGCAACCTTTGCCGATTGACAATGATACGGCAGAAGAACGGGAAGTCGCTTTGCGGATGCAAGGACAAGAATCGTTCCTGACTTCTTCTACGGAGGAATATGCCTCCTGCTTTCATACCTTTATAAATGCTTTGCGTGATAATACTTTTGATAAATTAGTACTTTCACGTCATCTTACTATTGATAAAGTATCCGGTTTTTCTCCTTTATCTATATTTCGTGCAGCGTGCAGGCGTTATATTCATTCATATATATACTTGTGCTACACTCCGCAGACGGGTATCTGGCTGGGAAGCACTCCTGAAATCATTTTATCGGGTGAAAAAGATGAATGGAATACAGTAGCGTTGGCCGGGACACAGCCTTTGCAAGATGGTAAACTGCCCCAAATATGGGATGAAAAGAATCGGAAAGAGCAGGCTTATGTAGCTTCTTACATTCGTCGCCAACTCCTTTCGTTGGGTATTCATTCTACGGAGAACGGGCCTTATCCGGCTTATGCAGGTGCTTTGTCACATTTGAAAACAGATTTCCAGTTTTCTTTGAAAGATAACAAAGGTTTGGGAGATCTCTTGAAAGTGTTGCATCCAACGCCTGCTGTATGCGGTTTACCGAAAGAAGAAGCCTATCGGTTTATATTGCAGAACGAAGGCTACGACCGCCGCTATTATTCCGGCTTTATCGGCTGGCTGGACCCGGAAGGGCGAACTGACATCTATGTGAATCTGCGCTGTATGCATATTAAAGATGAACAACTGACTCTTTATGCCGGCGGTGGACTACTGGCTTCTTCGGAATTGAATGACGAATGGCTGGAAACGGAAAAGAAGTTGCAAACCATCAAACGGCTGATTGCAACGCCTCCTTTAAAATCATAAACTACTAATAATTATCATCATGTATACAGACAAGAAGAACATACTCCAGTTGGTTGCGTTGCTCGAGGCGCACGGGATTACTAAGGTTGTGTTGTGTCCGGGTAGTCGTAATACGCCCATCGTACATACTTTGTCTAATCATCCGAACTTCACCTGTTATGCAGTGACGGATGAACGGAGTGCCGGTTATTTTGCTATTGGTCTTGCGTTGAATGGTGGTAAGCCCGCTGCTGTGTGCTGCACTTCCGGTACTGCATTATTAAATCTTCATCCGGCTGTAGCGGAAGCATTTTATCAGAATGTTCCTTTAGTTGTCATTTCAGCAGACCGTCCCGCTGCCTGGATCGGACAGATGGATGGACAGACAGTGCCGCAACCGGGTGTGTTTCAAACGCTGGTAAAGAAGTCGGTCAATCTTCCGGAGATTCATACGGAAGAAGATGAATGGTATTGTAATCGCCTGGTGAATGAAGCCTTGCTGGAGACGAATCATCATGGAAAAGGCCCGGTGCATATCAATGTTCCTATTTCCGAACCGCTGTTTCAATTCACGGTAGATGCACTCCCGGAAGTACGTGTGATAACCCGTTATCAGGGATTGAACGTCTATGACCGTGATTATAATGATCTGGTCGACCGGATGAATAAATATCAGAAGCGCATGATTATCATCGGTCAGATGAACCTTATTTATCTGTTTGAAAAAAGATATATCAAGTTATTATATAAACATTTTGCCTGGTTGACGGAACATATCGGCAATCAGACAGTTCCCGGTATTCCGGTAAAGAATTTCGATGCGGCACTTTATGCCATGCCCGAAGAGAAGATAGACCAGATGGTTCCCGAATTGCTGATTACTTACGG
Organism: Bacteroides sp. D2; assembly: GCF_025147085.1. Taxonomy (NCBI): domain Bacteria; kingdom Pseudomonadati; phylum Bacteroidota; class Bacteroidia; order Bacteroidales; family Bacteroidaceae; genus Bacteroides; species Bacteroides sp. D2. The sequence goes on from NZ_CP102261.1 coordinate 3,808,306, forward strand.
AGGACATGTCGTTTCCAAACGATTGAAGAAGTTTCTCCGTCAGCATCCGCCTAAAGAGCATTGGCACGTATCGCCGGAGGGTGAGGTGGTCGATTTGTACGGCTCATTGACTACAATGATCGAGATGGACCCGTTTGAATTTCTGGAGAAGATCGCCAGCCTGCTGGATAACCGGACTCCTGACTATCCCCGTGTATGGGAGAATTATTGTAAGATTATTCCCGAACCGGATTTTGCCTATTCGGAGATGTTGGCTGTCGGTACATTATTGAAAGCTTTGCCGGAGTCCTGTGCATTGCATCTGGCAAACAGTTCGGTAGTTCGTTATGCACAACTATATTCGATTCCTCCTACAATTGAAGTTTGTTGCAATCGGGGAACAAGTGGTATTGAAGGGTCGTTGTCTACCGCTGTCGGTTATGCGGCAGCTTCCGACAAACTGAATTTCATAGCTATCGGAGATCTAAGTTTCTTCTATGATATGAATGCGTTATGGAATATCAACGTCCGTTCCAACCTGCGTATCCTTTTATTAAATAACGGAGGAGGAGAGATTTTCCATACTTTACCGGGATTGGATATGTCGGGCACCTCACATAAATTTATTGCAGCAGTTCATAAAACGTCAGCCAAAGGCTGGGCGGAGGAACGTGGTTTCCTTTATCTGCAGGTACAAAATGATGAAGAGCTAACTGAAGCAATGAAAACTTTCACCCAGCCGGAAACTATGGAACAACCTGTGCTCCTGGAAGTGTTTACCAACAAAAACAAGGATGCACGTATGTTGAAGAATTATTATCATCAATTAAAACAAAAATAAATTATGCCAACACAAAGAGAGTGGACAACCATCAGAGAATACGACGATATTCTTTTTGATTATTATAATGGAATTGCCCGTATCACAATCAACCGTGAACGTTATCGGAATGCATTTACCCCGACTACTACTGCCGAAATGAGTGATGCATTGCGCATTTGCCGTGAAGAAGCGGATATTGATGTGATTGTAATTACCGGAGCCGGTGATAAGGCATTCTGTTCGGGAGGCGACCAGAATGTGAAAGGACATGGCGGATATATCGGAAAAGACGGTGTGCCTCGTTTGAGCGTATTGGATGTGCAAAAGCAAATCCGTAGTATTCCGAAACCTGTGATTGCTGCCGTGAACGGCTTTGCCATTGGTGGCGGACACGTGCTCCATGTAGTATGTGATTTATCCATTGCTTCGGAAAATGCCATTTTCGGTCAGACAGGTCCTCGCGTGGGTAGCTTTGATGCCGGATTCGGTGCATCTTATCTGGCACGCGTGGTAGGGCAGAAGAAAGCACGTGAAATTTGGTTCCTTTGCCGGAAGTATAATGCACAGGAAGCATTGGATATGGGATTGGTGAATAAGGTAGTACCTTTGGAACAACTGGAAGATGAATACGTGCAGTGGGCGGAAGAAATGATGTTGCTTAGTCCGTTGGCTTTGCGCATGATTAAAGCGGGATTGAATGCCGAACTGGATGGTCAGGCAGGTATTCAGGAGTTGGCAGGTGACGCAACATTACTTTATTACCTGACGGATGAAGCACAGGAAGGCAAGAATGCGTTCTTGGAGAAACGTAAACCGAACTTCAAACAATATCCGAAATTCCCTTAAAAATGATAGGCTAATGAAAGACTGATTGTGCAGTAATTAGCAGATTGAAAAGATATTCATTATGGATTGTAAGATAGATATTATTCCCCGGTTGCTTCATTTCAAGCAACCCGCGGGAACTTCCCGGGGAATATATACTACCCGAAAAGTCTGGTATCTTCACTTTACTTCTCCTGACTTTCCGGGTAGAGTGGGAATTGGAGAGTGCGCGCCTTTGCCCGCTTTAAGTTGTGATGATCTCCCTGATTATGAAGATATATTAAAAAGAATTTGTCGGCAAGTAGAGAAAGAACAAGGAATGTGGGATAAGGATGTTTTATGCCAATATCCTTCCATCTTATTTGGTTTGGAAACGGCTATCTGGCATTTCTTTGCAGGGAGTTGGGCTTTGTCCGATACGGCTTTTTCACGTGGAGAGGTAGGGATTCCAATCAACGGCCTGATCTGGATGGGAGATTTTGATCACATGTTATCCCAGATCGAGAAAAAGATGGAAGCCGGATTCCGTTGTGTCAAACTAAAGATTGGTGCTATCGATTTTGAAAAAGAATTGGCGTTGTTACGTCATATTCGTACCCATTTCTCTTCTAAAGAAATAGAGTTGCGTGTAGATGCAAACGGTGCTTTCTCTCCGGGTGATGCAATGGAAAAACTGAAACGTCTGTCAGAATTTGATTTACATTCTATCGAACAGCCGATTCGTGCCGGACAATGGGAAGAAATGGCTCGGCTCACTTCTGAATCTCCGTTGCCAGTAGCATTGGATGAAGAGCTGATAGGATGCAACACGCTGGAAGAAAAAAAGAAACTGCTGGCAACCATCCGTCCGCAATATATCATCATTAAACCATCTCTCCACGGAGGAATATGTGGAGGGGATGAATGGATTATGGAAGCGGAAAAGCAACATATCGGCTGGTGGATCACTTCCGCTTTGGAGTCCAACATTGGTTTGAATGCTATCGCCCATTGGTGTGCAACATTCAATAATCCGTTACCACAAGGATTGGGAACGGGTATGCTCTTTACTGACAATATAGAAGTGCCTCTTGAAATCAGAAAAGATTGCCTGTGGTTTTGTAAATGATGGTATTTAGTGGTATTTAAAGGATATTCTGATGATATTCGATCGACAACAACAGCGCTTGCTACTGGAAGGAAAAGAATACACTTTTGAAGAAATAAGCCAACTGATAGCAGGAGGAGCAGAAGCTCATTCTCCTGCTTATTGGGATTTATATCTTTTCCTGAACGAATGGTTTAATGATTCTCCTGTTATTACAGTTCATACATCGGGCTCCACGGGTATACCTAAAGAACTGATGGTACGCAAGGATCAAATGATGCAAAGTGCACGTCTGACTTGTGAATTTCTGAATTTGAAGAAAGGTGAGTCGGCATTATTATGTATGAATCTTCGTTATATCGGTGCAATGATGGTGGTCGTACGTTCATTGGTTGCAGGCTTGAACCTGATTGTTCGTCCTGCTTCCGGTCATCCGTTGGCGGATATAAAAGAATCTTTGAGATTTGTGGCAATGGTCCCATTGCAAGTTTATAACACGATGCAGGTTCCCGAAGAAAAAGAGCGATTAAAACAAACGGATATTCTGATTATAGGAGGCGGAGCCGTTGATGAGGCTCTGGAAACGGAGATAAACCATCTTCCGACTGCCGTTTACTCCACTTATGGCATGACTGAAACTTTGTCGCATATTGCCCTTCGTCGTCTGAACGGAGCATCGGCTTCAGAACATTATTATCCATTTCCTTCAGTAAAATTGTCTTTATCCGCAGAGAATACATTAATCATTGATGCCCCTTTGGTATGTGACGAAACATTGCAGACCAATGACATTGCACGTATCTATCCCGATGGAAGTTTTATGATTCTAGGCCGGAAAGACAATGTGATTAACAGTGGCGGAATTAAGATTCAAGCAGAGGAGATGGAGAAGTTACTTCGCCCGTTTATTCCTGTGTCCTTTGTCATTACTTCAGTTCCGGATCAGCGTTTAGGGCAGGCTGTAACCTTATTGATAGTGGGACAATTGGACACAAGGGAGATAGAAAATAAGTTGCAGGCAACATTGGAACCATATTATCGTCCCAAACATATTTTTATTACAGAATTTATTCCACAGACGGAAAACGGCAAAATTGATCGTGTCGGATGTCGCGCTTTGGCAGCATCATACCTTTCCCATTCGCATCAGTTCCCATCCATAGAACTACATGATGATGCAATAATGTAGTTGAGGTTTCCGGTAAAACTAGTGAACTTGTAAAACAAGGAGGTGTCGCATTTACAACTTGAATTCAGCCTCCCATAAGCGATTTGGCAATTCTATTTCTCATATTCTCATGAATATAAGTCAACCTGTTGAAACATAATGTAATAGAATATGAGAAATACTTTTAAAAGTTGGCATTTCTCATACTCATTCTCGTTATTTCTCATAGCAGTTGTATAACAATCTACTGCTATTTTACGCCTAAATCATTAATAGCAAAGTTATTCTTCATTATAGATAAACTTGTTTGGGGTTAATAGTAAACTTGTTTTTCACCTATTATAAGCTATAATTGCAAGCTTTGATTATATAATTGCAAGTTTCATTTTTATAAATGCAACCTTTGATTATAAAAACGAAGCTTGCATTTATAGTTTATGATTAGTCGAAAGCAGCTTTATATATAAAGGATTGGAAGTTTGCTATTAGGCAATAGCAACTTTATTATTAATACTTTCCGGACGGACAAGTAATAGTTTGTATGTGTTGATTAGGAGTGGCTGTTATGCGTGATGGAATAACAAAAGTAACAATGGCAGATAGTCTTTCAGTTCATTACGTAATAGTTCCATTGTCTTTTGCTTGTAACGGTTGATAGATTTCACACTAAGATTCATCTCTTCTGCAATTTCTACATGCGTTTTGCCTTCAAAGAAGCTTTTTATAAAGACGGTTCGATAGTTTTCGGGAAGTTTGTTTAATGTCTCATACAACATTCTGTATAGCTCATCAAGAGTATATATACTATCCGGTTCTGTTTCATAGACAGGAGCTTTCTTCTGTATATTTTCCGCATAGCTCCATTCATATTCCTGATGTTTCAGGAAATTCAGGCAGCTATTTTTTACACATATTTTGATGTAAGCTAATGCAGTGTTCGATTGAAGATCAAAAGAATCAGTATCCAGTTTATCCCATAATGAGGTGAATACATCCGAAACGATGTCTTCACGTGTTTCTTTATCATCAACAAACCTTTTTGCATACAAACAAAATGGGGCATAATACTCCTCATAAAGTTGTTTGAAAGCCCGTTCTTTAGTCTGTTTAGAAAAAGATATTTTCATTATTTTGAGGTTCTGTAGTTTTTCATTTCGTTGCAAATATATAATAAGATAATTATCAAAGCCTCATTTTCGATTCTTTTTTTTGCTTTCACCCCTAATGAATAGAAAATAATCAGATAAGACTGTCCTTTTGTATATAGGTTGATTGTATTATATATAAACAGGATTAAAATATGAAAAACAAGTTTTTTTTATTGGCTATAACCTTTTGTTTGCCAATACATTCTCAAGAAGTTTCCAAGTCTTTTATTCCGATGGCTGAAATACCTGCCGGAAGTTTTTATATGGGAAGTGACGGATTAGGCGAAGATTTTGATGAGGCTCCTATCCATCAGGTAATAATCTCTCGCCCGTTTCGTATGGGAATCACTGAAATAACGAATGCGCAATATGAATCATTCCGTCCGGAACATCGGGCATTACGAGGAAAAAACGGTGTTTCGCTGGAAGATGATGAAGCAGTCGTCAATGTGAGTTATTCCGATGCTGTTGCCTTTTGTGAATGGCTTAGCCGGAAAGAAGGCAAAAACTATCGTTTGCCAACAGAAGCGGAATGGGAATATGCTTGTCGGGCAGGCACATACACACTATTTTCTACAGGAGACGGGTTACCTGCAGTTTATCATCGGAATCAAAAAGTGGTTCGTGACTTTGATCCGGTATCTTTAAAAGTAGCCCAGACTCCTCCTAATACATTCGGGCTTTATGATATGCATGGAAATGTGGAAGAATGGTGCTTGGATTGGTATGCTTCTTATTCCGCAGAAAAGCAGAAAGACCCGGCAGGACCATTGGCAGGAGAGTTTCGGGTCACTAGAGGAGGGAGTCATCACACCCCGGAGAAATACTTGCGAAGTGCCAATCGACTGGCTATGCTCCCGGAAGATAAACATTCCCAAACCGGATTTAGAATTGTGGAAGCAGATACTCGTTTGAATGTATCGGGAACATCTGCCCCTGTCCCGTTCAATCAGGAATCTGTAAAAAATACATCTATAAAATGGAAAAAAATATCTGCTATCACACCGATGTTTCTGCCTCCGATACCATTTGTGGTACGTCCGGCATGTGATTCGAATACCCCATTTTATCTGCATAATCATCAGCCTGCAGTTACGTGGTGTGATAATGGAGATTTGCTGGCAATATGGTTTTCTGCAAATGAAGAGAATGGGAGAGGGATGGTAGTACTCGGTTCCCGCTTGCGTGCCGGGCATACTGATTGGGATGTGGCTTCTTTATTCTTTAAAGTTCCGGATCGGAATATGACAGGAAGCGCTTTGCTCAATGATGGAAAAGGAAAATTGTATCATATCAATGGAGTGGAAGCATCGGGTGACTGGCAGAATCTCGCAATGGTACTACGTACCAGCACAGATAACGGTGCTTCATGGAGCACTCCTAAACTGATAGCTCCCGAACATACCAAACGTCATCAGGTAATAGCTGGTACGATTTGCACACGTGAGGGATGGCTGGTTCAAGCCTGTGATGCGGGTCCCGGCAGTCATGACGGGGCAGCTGTTCAAATCAGTAAAGATGGAGGAAAAACATGGTGCGATCCTTGGGATGGCGCTCCTTTGCCAGACTTCAAAGAAGAAGGAACGGGAAGTACAATCGCAGGTATCCATGCGGGGATTGTACAATTAGAGAACGGAAGTTTGATGGCTATGGGGCGTGGTAATAGCATACGGAATAAAGAAGGAAAACTCCGAATGCCAATGAGCATATCAGATGATATGGGAAAGACCTGGAAATATGTAGCAAGCGAACTCCCTCCTATTGACGGAGGTCAGCGTCTTGTTTTAATGAGACTGAATGAAGGCCCTTTATTATTGGTTTCTTTTACAGACCATCCGCAACGTACGCCTTTGGAAGAACGTGGTCTGGAATTTAAAGATAAAAATGGAAATGTGAAGAAAGGATATGGCATGTATGCGGCTCTTTCCTACGATGAGGGAAAAACATGGCCGGTAAGAAAACTACTGACGGACGGTGAATATCGCTTTTTAAACGGTGGAGCATGGACGGGATATTTCGAAATGGATGAAAATCATGCTGAACCACGTGGCTATCTTGCAGGAACACAAACTCCTGATAATGTGGTTCATATCCTTAGTAGCCGATTGCATTACCGCTTCAATTTGGCATGGCTCGAAAAATAAAATAAAAAAAAGTTTGTTTTTGCTGTCCTTTTCCAATTACTTCAGTTGTATTATAAGTGTAATTACAATTAAAAGATAAGATTTTGAAAGAAAATATGGAAAATATGAGTCCGGAATCATTGCTCCGTAAAGCACAAGCATTGGGAGATGATATTAAAGAAATGGAATCCATTGATGTATTGGGTGCCTATTATCAAGCACAAGCCAAACTAAAAACTAATAGAAGAAAGAACATGTATAATCAACTGATGCGTTATGCGGCATTTCTGACTATACCTTTATTTCTCTCTTCTCTGGTTTTGGGATATTTATATTTTAGTGGAACAGAAACCGACGAAAAATATGCAGAGGTGGTAACCGCTACCGGTTCTGTCATACGTTATGAACTTCCAGATCATTCTGTAGTATGGTTGAATGCGGGTAGTACATTGCGTTATCCTACCACTTTCAAGAAAGACAACCGGTTGGTAGAGTTGAAGGGTGAAGCATATTTCGAAGTGCAGGCAGACAAAGATCGTCCTTTCTATGTAAATACTCCGAATGGCTTGAGCGTATATGTTTATGGTACCAAATTTAATGTAGCTGCTTATGAGGATGATAATTATATAGAAACAGTATTGGAAAAGGGTAAGGTAAATGTGATAACCCCCGATCAGGAGACAATTGTATTGGCTCCTGGAGAACAGTTGCTTTACGACAAACAGAGTCAAAAGTCGAAAAAAAATAAAGTGGATGTCTATGGAAAGATAGCTTGGAAAGATGGAAAACTAATTTTCAGAAATGCTTCATTGGAAGAAATCCTGAAGCGTCTGGAACGACATTTCAATGTAGAAATTCAGTTTAACAATAGGTCTGGAAAAGAATATAAGTACCGGGCTACTTTCCGGACTGAAACTCTGTCGCAGATATTGGATTATCTGGCCAGGTCTGCCGATTTAAAATGGAAAATTGAAGAACCGCAACAACAGGCAGATGATACATTATCAAAGACTAAAATTAGAGTAGATTTATATTAGAGTAGTAACCCTTAAAATAAAAGCCCATGGAATAACACAAGAGAATAAAAGAAAAAAGGAAGAAAGCTGCTACCAACAGCTGTCTTCCTCCGAATTTTCCAGATTCACGGTACAAGGTCTCGCAAACACTAGCCGGAATCAAACCATAGTTCATTTAGTAATAAACTTTAGTTAGCCACAAATGTATGAAAAAAAATCATTCATTTACAGCATTATGTCCTAAATATGCTTTAAATCTAAAACTTCCTTTAGTTATGAGGATTAGTCTAGCACTACTTTTCGCAGTAGTATTACAACTTTCTGCCGAAGATGGTTATGCCCAGCGAACGCGGGTTGCCATTTCAATGAACAATGTATCTGTAGAACAGGTACTGAATAAAATAGAGGAGACGTCCGACTATGTTTTCCTTTATAATGATAAAACAATTCAGAAGAACCGTATTGTTTCTGTGAGAAACAATTCAGGTAAGATACTGGATATTCTTGATGAGGTGTTTAAAGGAACCAACATTACTTATACAGTGGTTGATAAGCAGATTATCTTGTCTACCAATAAATTGAATGTAACAGAGCAAGATCCGACTATCCAGGTAAAAGGTACAGTGAAAGATACAAAAGGAGAACCTTTGATCGGAGTGAATGTGAAAGTAAAAGGAACAACTACCGGTGCTATTACAGACTTCGACGGAAACTTTCAGATTCAAGCTAAAAAGGGAGCGGTATTGGAGATCTCTTATATTGGATATGCTTCTCAAGAGGTGAAGGTTGCAGATAATAAATCGCTTTCCATTGTGATGACGGAAGATACCAAAGTCTTGAATGAGGTTGTTGTAACGGCTTTGGGCATTAAACGAGAAACTAAGTCTTTGACATACAATGTGCAGCAGATTGGCGGGGACGAAGTGGCAAAGGCGAAAGATATGAATGTGATGAGCAGTCTTGCCGGTAAGGTGGCGGGTGTGAATATTAATGCAAGTTCATCCGGTATTGGAGGTGGTGCCCGTGTGGTAATGCGTGGTACGAAGTCTATATCCGGTAATAACAACGCTCTATATGTAGTAGATGGAGTTCCTTTGGCTAATATATCAGGTGAACAACCTGACGATCAGTATACAGGTGCCGGACAATCCGGTGACGGATTGGCTAACTTCAACGCTGATGATATAGAATCAATTTCAGTACTTAGCGGATCGGCCGCCGCTGCACTATACGGTTCGGCTGCTGCCAATGGTGTGGTACTTATCACAACGAAGAAAGGGGCTGTAGATAAAACCAGATTGACTTACAGTAATAATTCAACCTTCTATTCACCATTCCGATTGCCGGAATTCCAGAATACGTATGGTTCGGAAACTGGAGAGTGGTATAGTTGGGCATCTAAATTGTCATCTCCTACCGATTATGAAGTTAAAGATTTTTTCCAGACAGGTTACAATGTAGCAAACACTGTAAGTCTGACTACAGGGACACAAAAAAATCAAACCTATGTATCCGTAGGTGCTGTGAATGCCCGGGGTATCATTCAGAATAATGACTTGGACAGATATAATTTCTCTGTTCGTAACACGACCTCTATGCTGAATGATAAACTGACGATGGATTTAAGTTTTATGTATTCTAATGTAAAGGAACAGAATATGTTGTCGCAAGGAGAGTATGCCAATCCATTGGTTCCCGTTTATTTATTTCCGCGCGGTGATGATTTCTCGAAATATCAGTATTATGAACGATATGATGTAGACCGTAACATAAAAACACAGTTCTGGCCATTGAAAGAAAATGGATTATCCATGCAGAATCCTTACTGGATTACGAACCGGAATATGTATACCAACAAGAAAGACCGTTTTCTGGCAAGCGGTTCACTAAAATATACGATAACAGATTGGTTGAATGTTTCCGGACGCGTGAAACTGGATAAGGAAACTATCAACTCGGAAAAGAAAATGTATGCTTCCACTTTGAATGTGATTGCTGAAAACTCGGATAAAGGAGCATACGTGCAATCGAACAAGAATACCAGTCAGATATATGCGGATGCCATGTTGAATATCAATAAATATTTTTATCACGACACATGGAATTTGACAGCATCTTTAGGTGCCAGTTTATTGGATTTGGATTATAAGGAGCTTAATTTTGGAGGAGGATTACTGACCATTCCTAATCTGTTTACTTCTAACAATGCGAACGTTTCCGGTAAATTAACCTATAAAAAAACGAACTATCACGACCGTACCAATTCTTTATTCGGAACATTCTCATTAGGATATAAGGGCATGGTTTATGTAGACGGTTCGTTACGTAATGACTGGATATCTGCTTTGGCAGGAACAAACCATTCTTCCATATTATATCCTTCTATCGGTGCTTCAGCAATTCTGACTAATATGTTTACAATGAAATCTAACATTCTTTCTTATGCAAAGGTTCGCCTTTCATATAGTGAGGTGGGTAATGCACCGGAAAGATTCAGGGCTATCACTACTTACGCAGTGTTGGGAGGATTGAATACCACTTCTTATTTCCCGATAAAAGACCTTAAACCGGAGAGAACTCATTCATGGGAAGGAGGATTTAATTTAGGTCTGTTTGATAATAAACTGACACTGGACGTGACAGCTTATAAGACATATACAGAGAATCAGCTCTTCAGTCCGGAAATTTCTACAACAACCGGATATTCTAAACTATATGTAAATGCAGGTAAAGTAACGAATAAAGGTATTGAGTTAGCTCTTGGCTTTAAACAGAATATAGGGCCTGTAGATTGGAAAACCACTTTACTATGGTCGCTCAACAGAAACCGCATTGACCAATTACTCCCTGAATATACAAATGAAGAGTTGGGAGTGACAGTACATCTCGACGAAATGGATGTCTATTCGTTAGGCGGTGCCAAACAACGGCTAACAGTAGGGGGCTCTATGGGAGATGTTTATGTTAATACAATGAGAACTGATGAGCATGGACATATCTGGATGAATTCAATGACAGGTGCATTGGAAACAGATAAGAATAATTATGTCTATGCCGGTAATACCAATCCGAAATATACTCTTAGCTGGAGAAATGAATTTAATTGGAAAGGAATCAGCCTCGGATTTATGTTGAATGCCCGTGTAGGCGGTATCGGAGTTTCTGCCACTCAAGCTGTAATGGACTATTATGGAGTGTCTAAGACATCGGCAGAAGCACGGGATAATGGTGGCGTGAAAGTAAACGGCCAGATGATTGATGCCCAGACATGGTATCAGACTATCGGAGCTAATGGTACAGGTTATGTAGGTTCTATGTATGTATATAGTATGACTAATGTTCGTTTGGGAGAATTGACATTGGGATATGATATTCCGATCAATAAATGGTGTAAATGGATTTCTGGATTGAATGTATCCTTTGTAGGACGTAATTTATGGATGCTGTATTGTAAGGCTCCATTTGACCCGGAATCTACTGCAAGTACAGGTACTTATAACCAGGGTATGGACTATTTCATGCAACCGAGTTTGAGATCGATGGGATTTTCTGCAAAGATTTCTTTCTAATTGGATAACCTTTAAAAAAAATAATGATGAACATACGTAAGTTTTTTAAAGTAAGGAACTACTACTTACTCCTTGGAGTAATCATGATAAATGTAGGTTGTACGAAAAATTTTCTGGAGTACAATACCAATCCTAATGAAGCAACCGACGAGATGACGGATTGGGATAATGTGAGAACTGGTTCTCTTCTTTTACAGATGGAGCAGAACGTACTGGTGGTAGCACAACCGGGACTTAATATCGGTTCGGACAGATATCAGACTGTGGAAGTGATGGGTGGAGATGGCTATGTCGGCTATTTTGGTTTTCCTGCTCCTAGTATCAATTCTGCCGGTCGTTACAATTGGGATAAAAGAAGTTGGTATGGTGATATGTTCACTACCAATTACCTGACGACTATGAATGCCTGGCGTGAAATAAGAAAAGCGATTAACAATGACGAAGATCCCCGGTTTTCTATGGCGCAGATTTTGAAAGTAGCGGCAATGCATCGTGTGACAGATACCTATGGGCCTATTCCTTATTTGAATTTTGGAGTTTCAAAAGAAGTGCCTTATGATTCGCAAAAGGATGTTTATTACAGATTCTTTGAAGAATTGGATGGAGCTATCAATAACTTGGATAGTTATGCTGCATCCGGAAGTAAAGTTTTGTCATCATGGGATTGCGTGTTCAACGGTGATGTTACATCTTGGATAAAGTTTGCCAATTCACTTCGTTTGCGTCTTGCATTGCATCTTGCCTATGTGGATGAAACAAAGGCAAAAAGTGAAGCCCAACTGGCTATTGGCAATAGTTATGGATTGATGAATGTGAAGTCTGATTTAGCAGAACTTCAGCATATTACTCCAATAGCGACTTATGAAAGTCCTCTGTATATTCTGAAAGGATGGGATGATATTTGTATGGGAGCGACGCTGGATTCATACATGAATGGTTATCAGGATCCACGACTTTCTGCTTACTTCGAGGCAGGTACGGGTGGAAAATATCGGGGTATAAGAGCCGGAATGTCAAAGGACGTAAGTAAGGATAAATATATAACAGGAATCTTTGCCGAACCACAGGCAACTGCTACTTCCAATGTAGTGTGGATGCGTTCATCCGAATCATATTTCTTGTTGGCGGAATATGCTTTGCGTTGGGGAACGAATGCCGATGCTAAAAAGTATTATGAAGATGGAATAAGAATGTCTTTTGATGAACATGGTGCATCAGGAGCTGACGCGTATCTGACAAGAACTGCGGCGGGTGGATATGTGCCTGCCAATTATGAGGATCCGGTGACATCATCTCATTCCATGGATGCTTTGGGGACTGTTTCTATCGCTTGGGATGAATCGGGAGATTTTAGAACAAATCTGGAACAAATCATTACTCAAAAGTACATTGCTCTTTATCCGGTGGGACAAGAGGCATGGACAGAGTTCCGCCGTACCGGTTACCCGAAAGTATTTCCGGTTGTTGTGAACGAAAGTTCCGGAGGTTCTGTAGACACAAATATACAAATCCGCAGATTACCTTATCCGGAATCGGAATATAATACGAATAGAACAGAGTTGGATAAAGGCATCACACTTTTAGGTGGCGTAGATAACCCGGGTGTCAGATTGTGGTGGGATGTGCCTAATAAATAATTGGTTACTTAAATAATGCAGAATATGAAAAGAAATTATGTATATTTTTTGTTCACCTATCTCTTGACATTTGTTGTGAGTGGTTGTGATACGGATATTGAACCGGAAGTTATACAGGCGGCTAATACTTATAATGAAGAATATTATCAGAACTTACGTGAATATAAGAAAACAGATCATGCTATTTGTTTCGGCTGGTATGCCGGTTATACTTCAGAAGCATCTCCTTCGCAGGGACTTCATTTCACAGGTTTGCCGGATAGTCTGGACATCGTCAGTCTGTGGTCAGGTATTCCTTCCAACAATCCGGCTTATGTAGAAACTAGTTATTATAACGAGCGTTATTTGCCGACTGCTTATGAGGAAATGAATTATATCCGTACAGTAAAGGGGACTCGCGTTGTGATGTGTACGATTTGCCGTATTGGAAGTACGGAGTTTCCTAAAACCGACGCAGGTATCGAGGCTTATGCTTTACATCTTGTGAGATGTGTGTTGCGTAACGATCTGGATGGTTTGGACTTGGACTACGAACCGGAAGGCGACTGGTTGCAAAATGATAACTTTACAAAGTTTATAAAGGTATTGGGAAATTATTTCGGTCCTCAATCGGGTACAGGCAAATTATTAATTGTTGACTTCTATAATCAGCTGCCTCCTAAGGAAACAGAACCTTATGTCGATTATTTTGTACGACAATGTTACACCACCGGTAGTGCTCAAAGTTTGCAATCTAAATTTGACCAGCTTAGCAGCTGGTGTCCTCCTGAAAAATTCGTTGCTACGGAACAAATGGGATGGTACTGGCAGAATGGTGGAGTCGAATTTACGGAAGCCGATGGAAATAAAGTAGATTCATGGGGCAATCCAATCTATTCTGTAATAGGTATGGCACGCTGGAATCCTACACAAGGACGAAAAGGCGGATTCGGCGGATATTATTTTGAATATGAATACAATACCACTCGTCCTGCTAATCAGGCTATAGGTGATAAAGAGAAAGCCGCTATTCCTTATTATAGCCTTCGACGTGGTATTCAGGAACAAAATCCTGCCGGAAAGCCTGTACAACAGTCTACTAAACAAGAAACGGAAGAAGAAAATGGATGAATTTTAAATTTGTATGCAAGGTATGAAAACATTGAATAATATAAAAAAGATATGGGGAGCTGCTTTGATAGGAATAGCTTCTTTTATGCTGCAGGGATGCCAGGAAGCCGCTCAAAAAGGTGACGGGTTGTTAATGACCGGAACATCTTCGGATAGATTGGTAAAGTTTGCCATTGATGGATTTCCATCTGCGTATGCTGTTTCTGTGACTTCAACTTCTCGCGTTGAATCGGATATTCAGGTGAATCTGGCTGTTGATGCAAGTCTGGTTGATACTTATAATGAGGAAATGGGAACCAATTATTATCCCATTCCGGATAAATCATATACATTTGAAAATCCGGAGGTTACGATTTCAGCAGGACAGGCAATTTCTTCTGCTGCCTCTCTTTCAATTGCCGATGATTCGGAATTTGTTCCGGGACGTGTTTATTTGATACCAGTTACCATAAAAAGTGCGACGGGAGATTTGGATATTATAGAAGCAGGACGTACTATTTTCCTGAAAGTATCCCGAACATTGCGTTTCCATGCTCCGTATGTAGGACAGGCTTCTATGGCTTATCAATTTTTGCTTCCGGATCCTATTCCTTCCTTGCCTACTTATACATGGGAAGTGAAGATTTATGCCACTCAATTCCGTTCTTCCGGAGCTTCCGGTACTACCCGTGTTTGCTCATTTGGAGGTAGTGAGGCGTCTGTAGAAGGGGGAGCAATTGATGATGGGGGCTTTAAATGTGACCAGAACCTGCTTCGTTTTGGTGAAGGAACGGATGAGCCGAACCAGCTGCATGTAACAACTAAACAGGGTAAAATGTCATCGAATACTCGCTTTGCTTTAAATACCTGGTATGCTGTTGCCTTGGTAAATGACGGCAGTACGTTGACATTGTATATTAATGGAGAGAAAGATAACTCAATGACAGTTGCTCCGTATGAATATGCGCTTTATGGAGTACAGATCGGTATGCCTTCAAAAGGTTATCAATCTTCACAATTGTTTTATGGTCGTTTGAGTGAGATGCGCCTTTGGACTCGTCCTTTGTCTGCTCGTGAAATTAAAGCAAATGTATGTGGGGTAGACCCTTCTACCAATGGGCTTGTGTCTTATTGGAGAATGAATGAAGGAGAAGGAACTACTTTCTATGATTTATCTCCGTCAAAGCGTGATATCAGTTATAAGAATGGAATCACGATTGACTGGACTTATGATGATACGAATAAATGTCTTGAATAAGGTAATAATAAATGAATAGACTGTATGATAATGAAAAACAATATAAATAGATTAACTCTCCTTTTGCTTGTTTTATTGGGAGGAGTAGGATTCACATCCTGTTCGGATGATGACAATGATTTTATTGAATTGCCGACAATAGAGATGCCACAGTCGGAAGCAGGACCTGTTTCTATTGATTATAGGGAGATACTGGATGCAGGAAGCTATGTTTATGATTATACTATCAAACTGGATAAACCTGCTGCTACTACTTTATTGTGTGACATTGCCGTGGACGAAAGTATGGTAGAGGCTTATAATGCTGCAAATAACACGTCTTATAAGATGATGCCTGCTTTTGTCTATGAGTTGCAAGCTAAAAATGCGATAGTGAAGGCAGGACAGCAAGAATCCAATTCCTTATCAGTTAAGTTTTCATCGTTGTTCGGTTTGGTGGAAGGTGAAGAATATTTGCTTCCTATTGTTGCAACAATAGATGAAACGTGTGTAGGACAATTTGTAACGGACACTCGTTCTGTTTCTTATTTTACGATTAGCATTGATGGGGAATTGGATTATATACCGGGATTGAATATGAGTTCTTATTCAACGGATATGTATCGTACGTTAAGTTTCGCAAATGATGAAGTAGTTACGATTGAAGATAATACACATACGTTTGAGATGCTTGTATATCCATATAGTTGGCATAGTGGAACTAATTATATAGGTACATGGCGTGGTAAAGATACCAACAATAATAATGAGTTTTTTAGTGGTTGTGAACTACGTGTGACCGGTGCAACGGGAGCGTCTAATATTGGTAATCGTCAATGTGACTTGACATTGGCTAATCAAAATATAACGTTGCCGGCTAATCAATGGGTAAGGTTGACTATTACTTGTGACGGAACAAAAACGGGCCAGAATACTGAGGTTGCTTATCGTTTATATATTAACGGTGAGGAAGTTGCTTCTGCAAAACCTACTAAACGTTGGGGACCATCCTCTTCTCAAAGATTCAAGGTGGGATATACGTTGACTGGTATTCAGTTTGGTAATACAAGTTCAAGTATGTATTTTGATGGTCTGATTTCTGATATTCGTATGTGGAAGAAGTGTCTGACGGCGGAAGAAGTAAAAGCTAACTTGCGTACAATAGCTTCTCCATCTTCGTCGGACTTATATGGCTATTGGAAATTGGATGAAGGAGAAGGAAATACATTGAAGGACAGTTCGGGCAATGGGCGTGATTTAACTTTCCCTGCTTCGGCAAACATCATTTGGAATGCAGAATTCAATGATTTGCCTCAAGATAATTAAAATGTGATTTTATATTGGGAGTTATTGTGTTTTTACGTAACTCCCAATATTAACTTAAAGAAATGATGATGAAACGTTTTATGTCAGCTTTGATCGTTTTACTGTGCTCTATTGTTGGCGTATGTGCTCAACAACAGGGAAAAACTGTATTACGTTTTGATACTACTACTTGGAATTTTGGTAATATTCAGGAAGTAGAAGGCAAAGTGAGTCATACTTTTCATTTTACTAATATACATACTTCTCCTGTTGTGATTGAAGAAGTGATTTCAACTTGTGGGTGTGCCATTCCTGTTTATAGTAAACAACCTGTAAAACCAGGGCATACAGGCACTATTACCGTAACTTTCGATCCTAAAGGGCGAACAAACTTTTTCTCTAAGAGTATAAGGGTTGTTTCTAATTCAGGGCAAAGTGTCAATACTCTTTGGGTAAAAGGCACGATAAATACAATGAATCGTATAGAGGATGAATATCCTTATTCTTTATCATCAGATATTCTGGCAGACCGAATGACTCTATCTTATGATCTGTTACAGCATAATGGGAGGCCAAAACAATTGGAAATTAGAATCTATAATCGGTCGGATAAAATAGTCAGGTTGTCATACTCGCTGTTGGATAAGAGTGGATGTTTGTCGATATCTATGCCATCATCTCTTCAAGGTCGATCTTGTGCGACTATAAAAATAACAGCTTCTCCTTTAAAAGGCTTTTACGGTACATTTAAAGATAAGATTATTATTAGTGCCAATTCCGTACACAGTTCTCCTATACAAATCTTTGGTACAGTGATTGATGATATGAGAAAAGTAAGCACGGCAACTGCTCCCCGGATGAAGTGTTCACAGTCTTATTTTAATTTGGGGAATATCTCATTAAAAAAGCGTATTCAGAGAAAAGTTAAAGTTACTAATGAAGGGGCGAATCCTCTTATTATCCGCAAAATAGAATGTCCGGAATTTGTTTCTACTAATATCCGGGGTGAAAAGGTTTTGAAGCAAAATGAGTGTTTGGAGGTTCTGTTTGAATTAAATGTATCATCTTCAAACCATCTATTGGATGCAAAGGTCAAGTTGATAACAAATGATACTCATCAGCCTGTACATACAGTTATATTTGAGGGAGAAATGGGTAAGTAGGGTTGAATATCTCTATTTGAAAGATTAGAAATACACTATAAATTAATTGAGTCATTTTACTGTATATAACATTATGATAAAACGATTGTATATTTTGGTGATGGTACAGATGGTATGTACTTTGGGGTTTACTCAATCCTCTCCCTCGTTACCTGCTTACAAAGATCCCAGTTTGTCAATAGATATAAGACTTTCAGATTTACTTTCCCGCATGACTCTGGAAGAAAAGGTCGGTCAGTTACTTTGTCCTTTAGGTTGGGAAATGTATGAAATCCATGGCAGTGAGGTTCATCCTTCCGGAAAGTTCAAGCAATTGATTAAAGAAAGAAATGCCGGAATGCTTTGGGCAACTTATCGTGCTGATCCCTGGACAAAGAAAACATTGGCTAATGGCTTAAATCCAGAATTGGCAGCGAAAGCCGGAAATGCATTGCAAAAGTATGTGATGGAGAATACCCGTCTGGGAATTCCGATGTTTTTAGCGGAAGAAGCCCCTCATGGGCACATGGCAATTGGTGCTACAGTTTTTCCTACGGGTATCGGAATGGCGGCTACCTGGTCGCCGGAATTAGTAAAAGAAGTTGGTCAAGTTATCGCTAAAGAAATTCGTTCCCAAGGTGGGCATATTAGTTACGGTCCCGTACTTGATCTGACCCGTGATCCCCGTTGGTCCCGCGTGGAAGAAACATTTGGTGAGGATCCTGTGTTGAGTGGCATTTTAGGGGCGTCTATGGTTGACGGTTTAGGTGGAGGTAATCTATCACAAAAATACGCTACCATAGCTACCTTGAAACATTTTCTGGCATACGCTGTGCCGGAGGGTGGACAGAATGGTAATTATGCTTCAGTCGGTATTCGTGATTTGCATCAGAATTTTCTTCCTCCTTTTCGTAAGGCAATAGATTCAGGGGCATTGTCTGTAATGACTTCATACAATTCGATAGATGGGATACCTTGTACGTCGAACCATTATTTGCTGACTCAACTCTTGCGTAATGAATGGAAGTTTTGTGGCTTTGTAGTTTCCGATTTATATAGTATTGAAGGGATTCACGAAAGCCACTTTGTTGCTCTAACTAAAGAGAATGCAGCCATACAATCTGTAACGGCTGGCGTTGATGTTGACTTGGGTGGGGATGCTTATACCAACCTTTGTCATGCAGTTCAATCCGGACAAATGGATAAGGCTGTGATTGATACGGCTGTCTGCCGGGTGTTACGGATGAAGTTTGAGATGGGCTTGTTTGAGCATCCTTATGTGGATCCGAAAATTGCTGCTAAAACAGTACGCCGTAAAGAACATATCGAACTGGCACGTAAAATCGCACAGTCTTCCATAACACTTCTCAAAAATGAGAATTCAATTCTTCCTTTAAGCAAGACGATAAATAAGGTGGCGGTAATTGGCCCTAATGCTGACAATCGATATAATATGTTAGGGGACTATACAGCTCCGCAGGAAGATAGTAATGTGAAAACTGTTCTTGATGGAATTATAACAAAATTATCTCCTTCTCGTGTGGAATATGTACGAGGCTGTGCTATTCGTGATACTACAGTGAATGAGATAGAACAAGCAATTGAAGCTGCCCGTCGCTCCGAAGTTGTAATTGTGGTTGTGGGTGGTTCCAGTGCCCGTGATTTTAAAACGAGTTATAAAGAAACAGGTGCGGCTGTAGCTGAAGAGGGTAGTGTAAGTGATATGGAGTGTGGAGAAGGATTTGACCGTGCCAGTTTATCCTTACTTGGTAGACAACAAGAACTATTGGAATCTTTGCAAAAGACAGGTAAGCCTTTGATTGTCGTTTATATTGAAGGTCGTCCTTTAGAAAAGAATTGGGCTTCGGAATATGCTGATGCACTACTGACTGCTTACTATCCGGGGCAGGAGGGTGGAAATGCCATAGCGGATGTTCTCTTTGGAGATTATAATCCTTCCGGACGTTTGCCAATCTCCGTTCCGCGTTCTGTAGGTCAGATTCCGGTTTATTATAATAAGAAAGCTCCTCGAAATCATGATTATGTGGAAATGTCATCTTCTCCGTTATATAGCTTTGGTTATGGGATGAGTTATACCACTTTTGAATATTCTGCTTTGCAGGTAGTGCAGAAATCTGCTCGTTGTTTTGAAGTCTCATTTAAAGTAAAGAATACAGGGAAGTATGATGGTGAAGAAGTAGCACAACTTTATATGAGAGATGAATATGCATCAGTTGTTCAGCCGATGAAACAGTTGAAACATTTTGAACGTTTCTATTTAAGTAAGGGAGAGGAAAAGTTAATCGTCTTCACGTTAGCAGAAGAAGATTTATCTATCATTAATCAGGCTCTGGAACAAATAGTAGAGTCCGGAACTTTTCAGGTAATGATTGGTAGTTCTTCGGATGATATTAGATTAGAAGGTTCTATTTTAGTAAAATAAGTTTTATTATTAGGATGTTGTTGCTCACTTTTATAAACCTAGGTAAATAAGAGAATATACCGGAAAATGAATGTCTGGAGGAAATAATAAAATTGCTTTTATTGCTGATATTATTTGTTTTTTTTAATAAAAGCATCTACTTTTGGCTCCCATAAAAAATGATAATAACCGGAAAATCTCTGATGACACATATTGGTGAACAAGAAAAGAAGAAGAAATTCGAGCAGTTTTTCATTCTTACTTTTCCGAAGGTAAAGGCTTTTGCATGGAAGATTTTGCGTTCGGAAGAAGATGCGGAAGATATTGCTCAGGATATATTTGTCAAGCTGTGGGATAATCCGGAAATCTGGGAAAACAAAGAAACATGGGATAGTTATATTTATACGATGGCTCGTAATCAGATTTATAACTTTCTGAAACATCAGTCCGTGGAGCTTAGTTATCAAGAGAAGTTAGTGCAGGAAGATTCCCCCTCTTTCGAATTTGATATTTACGATAAGCTTTATGCTAAAGAACTCCAACTTTTAATAAAACTCACTTTAGATAATATGCCGGAACAACGTAGAAAGGTTTTTTCTATGAGTCGGAAAAATGGAATGAGTAATCAGGAAATCGCTGATAATCTGCAACTTTCTATTCGTACAGTGGAGCGCCACATCTATCTTGCACTACAAGAATTAAAAAAAGTCATCTTAATTGCATTTTTTTTCTATTTCAGTTGAGTAGTCCGTTTTAGCAAGTTGTCTATATTATATAAGGCAAATCTAAAATGAAGAATTATATTCAAAAAATTATCAATGTATTTACTGCTTCCGAGCATAGTGAGAATGTAACCAAAGAAGTACATCAATGGTTGGTGGATGAGGAGCATGCTGATGAGAAAGATACAGCGTTGAATACACTATGGAAAGAAACAGAAGGTAAAGTTGATGCAGGCACATGGACTTCCTTGGCGAATGTATATGATAAGTTAAGGGTTCCCCAGCAGAATACCAAGTCTCGGTTCCGTATACGAGCATGGCAATATGCAGCTGCAGCGGTCGTGTTATTGATGGTTGTTATTTCGGGAACTTTCTATTATACTAAAGATATGTATTCTGCAGTTGCCATGGTTGAGAAGTTTACCCCTGCTGGAAAAATGAATGTAATAGAGCTTCCGGATGGAAGTAAAGTACAAACCAATTCTGGTACTATTTTACTATATCCTGAAGTATTCAAGGGTGATACACGAACAGTCTATCTGATTGGTGAGGCTAATTTTAAAGTGAAGAAGAATCCCGAACAACCTTTTATCGTAAAATCAACAACGATGTCTGTTACAGCTCTTGGTACTGAATTCAATGTCATGGCTTATCCTGAAAATGAAGAAATTGTCGCTACATTGATTCATGGAAAAATAAAGGTGGATTGTAATAGTGGAAAAGAAAGTTATATACTGACTCCCGGACAACAAGTGACTTATTTACGTAATACATCAAAGAGTCTGCTTGCTGATGCCAATTTAGAAGATGTAACAGCTTGGCAAAAGGGAATGTTTGTATTCAGAGGAGTGTCTATTAAAGATATTTTTTTAACATTGGAACGTAGGTATGCGATGACTTTTCAATATAATGCCAACTTGTTCAATGACGATAAATATAATTTCCGTTTCCGCGAGAACTCAAGCATAAAAGAGGTGATGGATGTGATGCAAGAAGTGGTAGGAGGATTTGATTATAAGATAGAAGAAGATATATGCTACATAAAGGCGATTAAGAAGAAATAAATCAGTCAAGATATAACATTTGTATAACCTTAAAATAACGAGTTAGTCATGAAAAAAAGTATCCGGAAAAAGGATGCCGCCTGATTCCGGATATGAAATCCTTTTTAGTATTAAAGCTATATGCTTACTCTTTGAGAAATAAATATTATGAGTTAACACTAAAAACGCTCAAATCTATGAATTTTTATCGATTTAAAGCTGTTCTTTTTATAATTTTTAGCTGTTTCTTATTGCAAACAGCCCTTTTTGCTCAAGGTAATGTTAAAATTACGATCAAAAAGAAAAATGTAACGTTACAGGAAGCGTTGCAGGACGTAGAAAAACAATCAGCTTATCTGGTTGCTTTTAATGAGTCAAAATTGGAGAAAACAAAACAAATTCATTTGAATATCAATGCCGAACCTCTCGAAAAAGCCCTTACTATTATTCTTTCGGGCACAGGTTTGACTTACAAGATTAAAGATAAATATATAATGATTGTTCCTGCAGGAAAACCTGCTCCTGAAAAGAAAACAATAACGGGAGTGGTGCAGGATGCCAATGGTGAGCCATTGATTGGCGTCAATGTTTCAGTTAAAGGAGGTTCTGCAGGTACTGTGACAAATCTGAATGGCGAATTCTCTTTACAGGCTGCCAAAGGAGAAATATTAGAATTCTCCTATGTTGGATATGTGGCTGCTTCTCAAACGGTGACAGAAAGAAATTCACTTGCAATAATAATGCAAGAGGATGCGAAAACTTTAGATGAAGTGGTAGTCACTGCCCTAGGTATCAAACGTGCGGAAAAGGCGTTGAGTTATAATGTGCAGCAGATTAATGCGGATGATATTTTGGAAAATAAAGATGCTAACTTTGTCAATTCTCTTTCGGGCAAAGTGGCCGGCGTCAATATCAATTCATCTTCGTCTGGTGTAGGAGGTGCTTCCAGAGTTATCATGCGTGGTACTAAATCTATTGAACAGTCATCTAATGCATTGTATGTGATAGATGGTGTACCAATGTATAATTCGAAAGGTGAAGGAGGTACGGAATATGGTTCTTCGGGTGTGACGGAAGCTATTGCCGACATCAATCCTGAAGATATCGAATCGCTCTCCGTACTGACTGGTGCAGCAGCTGCTGCTCTTTATGGTTCGGATGCTGCCAATGGTGCGATCATCGTGACTACGAGACAAGGAAAAGAGGGAAAACTCTCTGTGACAGTGTCTAGTTCTATGGAATTCATGAAAGCATTTGTTATGCCTAAGTTCCAAAATCGTTATGGTTCCAGTTCGGGTGACATGAGTTGGGGTGACTTACTTTCTTCATCATCTTATATCGGATATGATCCTGCAAGTGACTATTTGCAAGGAGGATTAGTGGCTACAGAGACAGTGAGCCTTTCTACCGGTACGGAGCGTAATCAAACATATTTCTCTGTAGGTGCTGTAGATTCAAAAGGAATAGTTCCCAACAATGGTTATCATCGTTATAATTTTACATATCGCAATACCACTTCGTTTTTGAATGATAAGATGAAGCTCGATGTGGGTGCCAGTTATATCTATCAGAAAGATCGTAATATGACTAATCAGGGTGTCAACTATAACCCACTGATTGGTGCATACCTCTTCCCCCGGGGTAACGACTGGGAAGACGTGGAGATGTTCGAACGCTACGACCCGCAACGTAAGATTATGACTCACTATTTTACAATGGATCCGGGTGAGTATATTATTCAGAATCCTTATTGGATCAACTACCGTAATCTGCGTGAGAACAGCAAGAACCGTTATATGTTGAATGCGTCATTGAGCTATGAGATTACTGATTGGCTGAATGTGTCAGGACGTATCCGTTTGGATAATTCTGTAAATAAATATACGGAGCGCATTTTTGCTTCTACCCCCGAACAGCTGACGATGTTGTCAAAGAATGGATTGTATGCTATCACCCGCTCATCGGACATGCAGATTTATGGTGATATTCTTGCAAATATAAACAAGCGGTTTGGTAATGATTGGTCTCTTTTTGCTACTCTTGGTGTATCGCTCACCGATCTGAACTATTCAGATACAGGTATGCGTAGTCCTCTTCGCGATGGTTCGATAGAAGGTGAGACGACAGGTGTTGCCAATGTTTTTAATCTATCTAATATGAGTAACAAAGCATTGGAAAAAGTGGAGAATCCATGGAGGGAACAGACCCGTTCTATCTTCGCCAGTGCAGAAATTGGTTATAAGAGTACTTACTATCTGACACTGACCGGTCGTAACGATTGGCCTTCGCAGTTGGCAGGACCGGCCTCTACAAGCAAATCGTTTTTCTATCCTTCTATAGGTGCATCAGTCATTGTTTCAGAAATGATTCCAAACTTGTCGAAAGATTATATCTCGTTTTTGAAAGTGCGTGCTTCTTATGCTTCGGTAGGTAATGCGTTTAAGCGTTTTGTTGCAAACCCGGTACTTGAATGGAATAATACCAGTTCTACGTTTGAACAGTTGACGAATTATCCGGTTTCAAACTTAAAGCCCGAACGTACTAAGTCTTGGGAGTTTGGTTTGACTGTTAACTTCCTGAAGTATTTTAATGCCGATCTTAGCTATTATCTGACTAATACTTATGACCAGCTTTTCCAACCTGACATTTCGGTTGGCTCGGGTTATAGTACTATTTATGTGCAGACAGGAAATATTCGTAACCAGGGTGTGGAATTGGCATTAGGTTTTAAGAATACATGGAGAAAATTCACATGGAACTCTAATCTGACATTTAGTACCAACAATAACAAAATTATCGAGTTGGGTAACAATCTGGTTAATCCGGTCACCGGGGAGCTCTTCTCTATATCTTCATTGGATATGAAAGGACTGGGTGATGTGCATTTCTTGTTGAAAGAAGGGGGGACACTGGGCGATATGTACTCTTCCGCAGACTTTGTACGTGATGATAATGGTAACATTTATGTGGATTCCGAAGGTAAGGTTGTCTATGAAAAAGGTATCAAAGAACCAGAGAATTGGAAAAAGTTGGGAAGTGTGTTGCCTAAAGGAAATTTGGCGTGGCGTAACCGTTTTGATATAGGCAATTTAAACGTCGGTTTTATGCTTGCCGCACGTTTGGGTGGAGTAGTATATTCGCGTACACAAGCTACATTGGATTATTATGGTGTGTCCGAAGTTTCTGCCATTGCCCGTGACAATGGTGGTGTACGAATCAATCAAAGTATCATGGATGCAGGTGATTTAATAGAGGCGCATAGTTGGTATAATCAAGTGGCTGTATCAGGAGGTATTCCACAACTCTATACTTATGATGCGACGAACGTCCGTTTGCAGGAGGCTTCCATTGGTTACACTATCCCGCGCAAGTGGTTGGGAGGTGTAATGGATATCGACCTCTCCATTGTTGGACGTAACCTATGGATGATTTATTGCAAGGCTCCTTTCGATCCGGAGAACGTAGCTACCACAGGTAATTATTATCAGGGCATTGATTATTTTATGATGCCGTCTACCCGGAATATTGGATTTAATGTACGATTAAAGTTTTAAGCTATGAAAAATATAATAAAATACATATCATTTGGGGTACTTTGCGGTCTTGTCACGGCATGCACACCCAATTATGAATACATTAATCAGAATCATGCAGGTGTTACGGAGGAACAAGCCGAAGCCGACGGATACAACATCACGACTTCACTGATTACTTTGCAGAACAATGTAATATCCACCAGTACAAGTCGTGCGCAGTATGTAGATTTATTGTTGGGAGGAACATGGGGACGCTATGCTGCTGAATCGAAAGCTAATTCATGGCCTAACAAGTTTTCAACTTTCGATCCGCCTGCAGATTGGTCCGGAGTGGAATTTAACGAAGTGATTCCTTATATTTTCCCCTATGTGAGTAGTATAGAGAGAGTGACGGACGATGTGGTTCCCCAAGCGATAGCCCATATAATTAAAGTGGCTGCTATGCATCGAGTGACAGATACATACGGGCCTATTCCTTACACGCAAGTGGGAGTTGACGGTCAGGTACAGACAGCTTATGATTCACAGGAGCAGGTATATAAGGCAATGTTTGTCGAATTAAATCAAGCAATTACTGAACTAACCGATCATCAGACAGAATCTATTTCCCAGAATGCCGACCTGATATTTAAGGGAGATTTGCTGAAATGGATTCGTTTTGCCAATTCACTGAAACTTCGTTTGGCTATACGTACTTGTTACGTGCCACAATTTAATGTAGATGGAAAGACATCACAACAATTGGCGGAAGAAGCGGTGAATCACTCGGTGGGTGTAATGACATCGAACGACGATGTAGCTCGATTGACAACTTTCTCTAATGTTGGAAATCCATTGAATGAGGCTATTAAGTTTAATGAGGGTGACCACCGGGCTATTGCTGATATGACTATTTATATGAATGCTTATAATGATCCGCGCCGTGCTGCATATTTTAATGAGTCGGGATATTCGTCTCAAACCTATTGCGGACTTCGTACGGGGTTGGCTCCGATTGGCTCGTCAGATTTCAATAAGTTCTCTACCATTAAAATAGAACGCGAAACGCCGTTGGTATGGATGTATCCGTCAGAGGTGATGTTCTTGTGTGCGGAAGGTGCGTTGCGTGGTTGGAACATGGGCGGTGGAACAGCACAGTCGTATTATGAACAGGGTATTAAACTTTCGTTTGAATATTGGGGAGTGTCTGATGACAATTACATTCATAGTACCAAGGCTCCGGATACTTATTCTGATCCT
The DNA here is from genome assembly GCF_025147085.1 of Bacteroides sp. D2. NCBI lineage: Bacteria > Pseudomonadati > Bacteroidota > Bacteroidia > Bacteroidales > Bacteroidaceae > Bacteroides > Bacteroides sp. D2. The sequence goes on from NZ_CP102261.1 coordinate 3,835,416, forward strand.
TCTGGAAAGAATTCTTATTCTAACAAAGTTAGTAACATCACTGTACAGTGGAATAACGGAGGTGTTTTTGAAGAAAACCTGGAACGCATCATCGTGCAGAAATGGCTGGCAAACTTCCTGCTGGGATTGGAGTCGTGGTCTGACATGCGCCGTACAGGTTATCCGAAAGTGTTACCCGTTGTGCAGAATAACAGTAATGGTTTGCTGAATAATGATGAGATTCCTCGTCGTTGCATTTATCCTACAAGAGAAGGGCAAAGCAATGCACAAAATTATCAGGCTGCTTTGAAACTGTTGGGCGGGCCGGACAATCTGGCAACTCATCTTTGGTGGGATTGCAAGGAATAATGAGTACTAACAAAGAAATAAAGTAGTAAAAATGAAGAATTTATTTACTAAGAATTATAAATGGATGATGGTAGCAGTCTGCATAGTCGCGGTATTCACCTTTGCTTCGTGTGATGACTGGACGGAAGTGGAGAGTCTTACTGTCAATCAGCCGAACATTGCAGAGCAGGAACCGGCTTTATATGAAAAGTACTTGGAAAGCATACGCAACTATCGGCACGTGAGCCACAAGGTAGTTATTGCCCAGTTTGATAATCTGGATAATCAGGGTGGCCGTCGCTACCACCTCACCAATCTTCCCGATAGCATTGATATCATTTCACTTAAACAGCCGGAAGTGTTGCCTGATTGGATGCAGAAAGAGATGATGACTTGTCGTGACCGAAAAGGAATGAAGTTTGTTTATGAAATAGATTTTGCTACCCTCTCACAAGAGTATAAAGATTTGGAAAGTGCATCCGAAGTAGAGCAACAGACATTTGCGGATTATGCAACCGAGTATGTAAACAGACATTTGGCATTGTGTGAGAAAGAAGGGTATGATGGCGTAATTGTTCGCTATGTAGGTTTGTATACTGGATATATGACGAATGACGAAAAGGAAGATTATATTGCCCGTCAGTCAATTTTCTTGGATATATTTATTAATTGGTATAATGAACATACTGGTAAGATACTTATTTTTAGAGGAACTCCACATTTCATTGAGGATAAGTATTTGGCAGAGGGATCCTTGTTGTTAAATTCTAAGTATATTATCGTCGAAACTTCAGCTGCAACAGCAGCTACAGATATCGATTATCTGATGGCAAATGTGATGGACAAGTCGGGAATTCCTTTCGACCGTTTTATAGTGACTGCCAGTACTTATTCACTTGATGCAAAAGATCAGACCACTGGCCATTTCTGGGATGTGAAAGGAAATGCTGTCAGTGCGGTAAGTGGATGTGCTCGGTGGGTAGTTTCGTTCAATAATGACTACAAGAAAGCCGGACTCTATATTTTGGAGACACAGAATGATTATTATCATTCTGAAAAGGTCTATCCTAATATTCGTGAAGCTATCTCAATTATGAATCCACCAGTTATTAAATAAAGAATAGGTATGAAACAGATTAATTCTTGGATGTACTTCCTGATAACATTTGCCTGTGCTGCCGTTTTGTCTGCTTGTGCAGGTGATGGTATCGAAGAGTCGTCATTTGAAAGCAAAGTATATCTTAACTCGGAAAAGGAAGAAACACTACTCATCAAGCCGGGTGAACCTTCCTATACTAAAACTCTGCAGACTGCATTACCCAAAGCTCTTGATCATGATATCACTGTGAGATTCGCTGCTGATCTTTCAAAAGTGGACGAATACAACACTGTATATAAAGACAATGCCTTGCCATTGCCAGAAGCACAATATAAATTCACCACTTCCGAAGCTATCATTCCGGCTGGAACGGTACGTAGTACACAAGCGGTAATTGACTTTGTAGATGTTGATAAGTTAGATCGCGAGAAGCGTTATGTATTGCCGGTACGTATTGTAGATGCAGGTGATTGTACCATCTTGGCGCGTAGTGCTACTACTTATTATATCTTTAAGGGCGCTGCTTTGATTAACGTAGTGGCCAATATGGAAAGAAATTATTGCAAAGTGAACTGGCAAAGCAATGTTAGTGCGATGAGTGAGCTCACTTTCGAGGCCTTGGTTCGTGCCAAGTCTTTCACGAATCCGGAATCAAGTAATGATATCCTTTCATTGATGGGAATTGAAGGATATTTTCTTCTCCGTACAGGTGACACTCTTTATCCGGGACAACTAATGTTGAGTACAGGTACTAATTTCCCTGGTAAGGATGCAACCAAAGTGCTGCCAGCAAATGAATGGATACATATTGCTCTCACATTTAGCAGTGGAAATGTAATCATTTATATCAATGGAAAACCTCAATCGGAAGGTTCAATTACTCGCAAAAGTATTAATTTGAAAAGTTCAGGGTCAGCTGACGACAGCAATATGAAAGGTTTTCTTATTGGTGCTTCTTGGGATAAGAGTCGTTGGTGGGTAGGTGAAATGTGTGAAATGCGTGTGTGGGAAACTGCTCGTACGCAGGAAGAAATCGCTTCTAACTTTTATTATGTTGATCCACATTCGGAAGGACTGGTTGCCTATTGGAAATTTGACGATGGCGAAGGTAGTAAGGTTACCGATCGCACTGGGCATGGAAATGACGCAGTAGCTCTTAATGAGATCACGTGGATACCAGTGGAACTACCTGCAAAATAAAACAATATGTTGAATGTAAAAACAATATGATATGTATAATAAATGGATAAAGATAATCGTAATGCTCACCGCATGGGGAGGGTTCATGGCGTTGAGTTCGTGCGAAGATGATCTTACGGCATATACGGTGGACAAAGACCGCTACGAAGTGAACGAGCATCCTTGTGCATTCCTGCGCAATGTGCAGGGAGATGGAAAGAATCTAATCGATCTTTACAATGCTGAAGGAGAACAAGTGGAGCTGAACATCCAATTAACGAAACCTGTGACTGCTGATACAAAATGTACACTGATTGCAGACGAATCGTTATTGATTAATTACAATCAGATACATGGAACGGACTTTGCCATATTTCCCATTGTACAAGTAGTCTTCGAGAATGGAAAAGTGGTAACTGTTGAGGCCGGAAATTTAGTATCTGAATCAGTGAAAATTAAGTTAGAAGCAAGAGAATCACTGGAAACAGGCAAAACGTATGTACTTCCTATCCGCATTGAATCAGCTTCCGACATAGCTCTGTCTGAAGATAGAGATACTTATTACTATTTAATTAAGGCACAGGGAGACCGCATCAATCCGCAAAAGGATCCTGATGTAAAAGTGATGAGTTGTTTTGGATTAGACTGGGAGAATCCGTTGATCCATACGCAGATGTTCTTGAAAAAAAGTGGAAAACCATTGTTCGACATTGTGTGTCTCTTTTCAGCAGGTATTAACTATAATGCTGAAACAGGACAAGCCTATGTATACAAGAATCCTAATATTGTCCATTTGTTGAATAATCGTGATAAATATATTAAGCCTTTGCAGGATATGGGCATCAAGGTGGTCATGGGGCTTTGTGGTAATCGAGATTTTACAGGATGCGGATCTATGTTGCCAGAGGCTTGTAAACAGTTTGCCCGTGAATTGAAAAATCTTTGTGATCAATACGGACTGGATGGTGTCTTGTTCGATGACGAATATTCTTCTTATGGAGTAGACATAAAACCTGGATTCTCATCATATGCGTCAAGTGCCAATGCTTCACGTTTATGCTATGAAACTAAAAAGCTAATGCCTGACAGGCTTATTATTCCGTTCTTATGGGGATCGATGAGCTATCTTCAATCAGTAGATGGCATGACACCAGGTGAGTATTGCGATTATTTCTTCCCTAATTATAATTTATATCCTTCTGCTGCAGGTGGAGCTCAAATGAAGCAGATGGGAGCAGGTTCGCAAGAGTTGACTGGTTATCAATGGTATGCCAGAAATTATGGAGATTTAAGTAGAGTAAATAGTAGAGGCTATGGGCTCACTACTGTTTTTGGTATGGGACCCTATCAGGAAGAACGTAAATCAGGCTCGTGGTTGCCGTGGAGTACACAGAAAAAGAGTTTAGATATTATCGCTCGTGATATATTCGACGATGAAGTTGTATGTGACGAGGTCATGATCAGGAAAGATTGGTGATAGATGGTAAATCGAATTGAAGGGTAGGATTAGTAATTTAATCTGAATGAAAGTCCCGTGAGTAGAGAATACTTCTATCTTACGGGACTTTTTTATCATAATCCCATAGAGCCTTTTTAAAAAAGGGAGAAAGCTGATTAATAACGGAGATATAATGAAAATAAAAAGTTACTTTGTTGTTTGTAGAAAAAGAACTGACTTACATTAAGAAATACAATGAAATATATTTTTATTATTTTATGGATATGTGTTTGGGTGACATGTACTCCTATTTTTGCACAGCAGGTTTCTGTTTTGACTTATCAAAACCCTAATTTATCAATAGATATAAGACTCGCAGACTTACTTTCCCGCATGACTCTGGAAGAAAAGGTTGGCCAGTTACTTTGTCCTTTAGGTTGGGAAATGTATGAAATCCATGGTAGTAAGGTTTATCCTTCCGGAAAGTTCAAGCAATTGATTAAAGAAAGAAATGCCGGAATGCTTTGGGCAACTTATCGTGCTGATCCCTGGACAAAGAAAACATTGGCTAATGGCTTAAATCCAGAATTGTCAGCGAAAGCCGGAAATGCATTGCAAAAGTATGTGATGGAGAATACCCGTCTGGGAATTCCGATGTTTTTAGCGGAAGAAGCCCCTCATGGGCACATGGCAATTGGTGCTACAGTTTTTCCTACGGGTATCGGAATGGCGGCTACCTGGTCACCGGAATTAGTAAAAGAAGTTGGTCAAGTTATCGCTAAAGAAATTCGTTCCCAAGGTGGGCATATTAGTTACGGTCCCGTACTTGATCTGACCCGTGATCCCCGTTGGTCCCGCGTGGAAGAAACATTTGGTGAGGATCCTGTGTTGAGTGGCATTTTAGGGGCGTCTATGGTTGACGGTTTAGGTGGAGGTAATCTATCACAAAAATACGCTACCATAGCTACCTTGAAACATTTTCTGGCATACGCTGTGCCGGAGGGTGGACAGAATGGTAATTATGCTTCAGTCGGTATTCGTGATTTGCATCAGAATTTTCTTCCTCCTTTTCGTAAGGCAATAGATTCAGGGGCATTGTCTGTAATGACTTCATACAATTCGATAGATGGGATACCTTGTACGTCGAACCATTATTTGCTGACTCAACTCTTGCGTAATGAATGGAAGTTTTGTGGCTTTGTAGTTTCCGATTTATATAGTATTGAAGGGATTCACGAAAGCCACTTTGTTGCTCTAACTAAAGAGAATGCAGCCATACAATCTGTAACGGCTGGCGTTGATGTTGACTTGGGTGGGGATGCTTATACCAACCTTTGTCATGCAGTTCAATCCGGACAAATGGATAAGGCTGTGATTGATACGGCTGTCTGCCGGGTGTTACGGATGAAGTTTGAGATGGGCTTGTTTGAGCATCCTTATGTGGATCCGAAAATTGCTGCTAAAACAGTACGCCGTAAAGAACATATCGAACTGGCACGTAAAATCGCACAGTCTTCCATAACACTTCTCAAAAATGAGAATTCAATTCTTCCTTTAAGCAAGACGATAAATAAGGTGGCGGTAATTGGCCCTAATGCTGACAATCGATATAATATGTTAGGGGACTATACAGCTCCGCAGGAAGATAGTAATGTGAAAACTGTTCTTGATGGAATTATAACAAAATTATCTCCTTCTCGTGTGGAATATGTACGAGGCTGTGCTATTCGTGATACTACAGTGAATGAGATAGAACAAGCAATTGAAGCTGCCCGTCGCTCCGAAGTTGTAATTGTGGTTGTGGGTGGTTCCAGTGCCCGTGATTTTAAAACGAGCTATAAAGAAACAGGTGCGGCTGTAGCTGAAGAGGGTAGTGTAAGTGATATGGAGTGTGGAGAAGGATTTGACCGTGCCAGTTTATCCTTACTTGGTAGACAACAAGAACTATTGGAATCTTTGCAAAAGACAGGTAAGCCTTTGATTGTCGTTTATATTGAAGGTCGTCCTTTAGAAAAGAATTGGGCTTCGGAATATGCTGATGCACTACTGACTGCTTACTATCCGGGGCAGGAGGGTGGAAATGCCATAGCGGATGTTCTCTTTGGAGATTATAATCCTTCCGGACGTTTGCCAATCTCCGTTCCGCGTTCTGTAGGCCAGATTCCGGTTTATTATAATAAGAAAGCTCCTCGGAACCATGATTATGTGGAAGTGTCATCTTCTCCGTTATATAGCTTTGGTTATGGGATGAGTTATACCACTTTTGAATATTCTGCTTTGCAGGTAGTGCAGAAATCTGCTCGTTGTTTTGAAGTCTCATTTAAAGTAAAGAATACAGGGAAGTATGATGGTGAAGAAGTATCACAACTTTATATGAGAGATGAATATGCATCAGTTGTTCAGCCGATGAAACAGTTGAAACATTTTGAACGTTTCCATTTGAAAAAAGGAGAAGAGAAAAAAGTTACTTTTGTTTTGACAGAGGAGGACTTTTTCTTGGTTAACTATACTTTGAAGAAAGTAGTAGAGTCTGGAAATTTCCATCTTATGATTGGTGCCGCTTCTAATGATATTAGGTTGCAGAATGTTATTTTAGTGGAGTAATTTTTATTAATATCTATATTAAGAGATTTCCTGTTTCGTTTTCTCTTAATAAAAAAGAGAGAATATTCCTTTTGCGGAAATATCCTCTCTTTCTCACCTAAAACCTAAACCTTTTATTTTAATTACTTGCTATTATAAGCAACCAACATCCAAACCAATTTTTCCTGTTCTTTCAGATAATCGCTCATCATCGAAACGGTTACTTCGTCTCCGGCTTGAGAAGCGATAGATAAGATCTTACGTTCTTCACCAATCAGATAGCTGATAGACTGAAGGATATTATTCAATGCTTCGTCTCCGTTGCTTACCTTATCCACTTCATTCACATTTGCTACTTTTAGATAATCGCTGAATTTATTGGCAGGAGTACCACCCAGCATCAAGATACGTTCTGCGATTTCATCCACCTTTTCAGCCGTGTCATCATACATCTTTTCGAATTGACTGTGGAGTACAAAGAAATTATGTCCCTTGATATTCCAGTGGAAACCGCGAAGATTGGTGTAATACACTTGGAAGTCTGCTAATAGTTGTTGCAAAGATGCTACTACGTTGTTTGCTCCCGATTCGTTCAATTTGATAAATTCTAAAGTTTTCATATTCTTCTATTTTTAATGATTTATACTTATTTTCTTTTTTTCTGTACTGCAAAGATAAGGCGTAAAATGCTTGCTGTCAAACTGAAAATTTCTATCTTTGCATAGATGAAATCTATAACTTAATAAGATTTGATAGATGACGATACAACAATTAGAGTATATACTGGCTGTAGACCAGTTCAGGCATTTCGCACGGGCAGCTGAATATTGTCGTGTGACGCAGCCTACTTTGAGTGCAATGATTCAGAAACTGGAAGATGAACTGGGAGTAAAGTTGTTCGATAGGACAGTACAGCCCGTTTGTCCGACAGCCATCGGACAGAAAGTGATAGACCAGGCTCGCGTGATTCTGGCGCAGGCAGCTCAAGTGAAAGAAATAATCAGTGAAGATAAACAGTCATTGTCAGGCGTATTTCGCTTGGGGGTATTGCCTACTATCGCTCCCTATCTGCTTCCTCGCTTTTTTCCTCAACTAATGGAAAAATATCCCGAACTGGATATTCGTGTCACGGAAATGAAGACACAGGATATTCAGCAGGCTTTGCATGCCGGAGATTTGGATGCGGGAATTATTGCCAGTAAACTGGAAGATACGTTCTTGACAGAAGAAACTCTTTTCTATGAGCAATTTTACGCTTATGTGTCACGAAAAGAATCCTCTTTCAAGCATGATATGATCCGCACTTCTGATATAACAGGCGAACATCTTTGGCTTTTGGACGAAGGACACTGCTTTCGCGATCAACTCGTCCGTTTCTGTCAGATGGAGGCCGTGAAGGTTAATCAGATGGCCTATCGTTTGGGAAGTATGGAAACCTTTATGCGAATGGTAGAAAGTGGAAAAGGAATCACTTTTATTCCCGAATTGGCAGTGATGCAATTGACGGAAGAACAGCGGCAGTTGGTACGTCCGTTTGCCATTCCCCGACCTACACGGCAAGTGGTACTGGTAACAAATAAAGATTTTATTCGCCACAGTCTCTTATGCGTCCTGAAAGAGGAAATAAAGGCGGCGGTTCCCAAGGAAATGCTTTCTTTACAGTCCATACAATGTTTGTTATAGCACATTAGGGAATCCCTTTTTCCATCGAGAACAATCTCTTTCAGTAAAAAATGTAGCAAAGTTGCGTTATAATAATATGGATATGTTTTGATTTCTAGTCTGAATTGCTTATTTTTGGAAAGTAAACAAAAAACAATATTAATTACTATGAAAAAGTACATTGCAGAAATGATTGGAACGATGGTGCTCGTTCTTATGGGATGTGGTAGCGCCGTCTTTGCTGGTGGTTTGGCTGATACAGTAGGTGCTGGTGTGGGAACAATCGGCGTAGCTTTAGCCTTTGGTTTATCCGTAGTAGCGATGGCGTATGCTATCGGAGGTATTTCGGGATGTCACATTAATCCTGCTATTACATTAGGAGTGTTTTTGACTGGTCGTATGAATGGAAAAGATGCAGGTATGTATATGATTTTCCAGGTAATTGGAGCTATTATCGGCTCGGCTATTCTTTTTGCTTTAGTTTCTACCGGTGCTCATGACGGGCCTACAGCGACAGGTTCGAATGGTTTTGGCGATGGAGAAATGTTGCAGGCATTTATTGCGGAAGCAGTATTTACTTTCATATTTGTATTGGTAGTGCTCGGCTCTACCGATCCGAAGAAGGGAGCAGGTAATCTGGCAGGACTTGCCATCGGTTTGACTCTTGTATTGGTACATATTGTATGTATTCCTATCACAGGGACTTCTGTAAACCCGGCACGTAGTATTGCTCCGGCATTATTCCAAGGAGGAGAAGCATTGTCGCAGTTGTGGCTGTTCATCATTGCTCCATTTGTAGGAGCTGCATTGAGTGCAGTTGTTTGGAATTATCTGGGAGATAAGAAATAACTCTTTTAGAAGAAAGAATATAAAGAAGAAAGTAAAAGGGCGGCAGTTTCACAACTACCGCCCTCTTTTGCGTAATTAATATATTATATTAAAAAAGAGTGTGTTTCGCATGTTCACATTAGATTAGTTGTCTAAGGAAATTTCACTTCATAAGTTTTCGGCCCGCCATAAATGGTGTTGACACGAATTCTTAGTCCCTTTTTCCCCTCCATCCGGTTTTTAATCTTATCCAGTTTGAAAGACACATATCCTTCACCCAAACGTTGAGGATCATCTCCTTCACTGTTATGACGGAATTCCAGATTGATATATTCGTCCTCCGCATTGCCTTCGTCAGCAGTGGGAGCAGTCTCTTCTTTGTCGTTAATCACCAGATTCAGGAAATGTTTTTTATCTTCACTATGTGTTCCGTAATATTGGAATTCAATCGTCAGATATTTATTATCCTTATTGATCCACATATAAGTCGTGTTGATCTTATCATCTCCGATTTTCTCTTCGTCGTTGTCATCTTCACCCATTGTGACGATGTCTTTGGTTAAGATTGGATTGATACCTTTCACCTGAATATTAAGGTCGTATCCATTCACAGGCTCTTCCAACTCGTTGAATATCACAAAAGCTCTTTGTCCCTCCACCCAATCTTCATTGTTCCATCCTTGTGAGTTGCTGGGATACATCTTTTTCCCGTCATCCAAAGTGAAATAAAATTCCTTGCTATCCTGGCTAATCATATTGATGGTGCTGATAGCCAGAAGATCGGACGAATTATCATCGTCGTCCAAGCATGACTGGAGAATCGGCATGGTAGTCATAATAGCAAAGATAAAGGCAATGAATTTAAATTTCTTCATATACTTACTAGGTTTTAGATTTTATAATATTTATGTTTTCTGTAGTGAAAATGCAAGAGGATAGAAAATATTGCATTCGGATCTGTTAAAGAAACAAAAGTGATAAAAGAGTTGTTCTCTCTATGCAGTATTTCTATCTTTGCTGCATTTATAAGGTAAACACGTGTATAAGAGAATGGAAGAAATAGAGTTGTCGGAACAATGTAGGCTGGGTAATAATCGGGCCCGCAAGGAACTGTATGAACAGTATGCGGGGCGTATGCTTGGCATCTGTCTACGCTATACCGGCGACCGGGATACAGCCCAGGATCTGCTTCACGACGGTTTTTTAAAGATATTCGATTCGTTCGATAAGTTCACCTGGAGGGGTGAAGGCTCTTTGCGAGCCTGGATGGAACGGGTGATGGTCAACACAGTTTTACAGTATCTTCGGAAAAATGATGTGATTAATCAGTCGACACCTTTGGAAGAGTTGCCCGAAGAATATGAAGAGCCGGATGCTTCCGATGTAGAAGCGATACCACAAAATGTGTTGATGCAGTTTATTGAAGAATTACCCGCCGGCTATCGTACTGTGTTCAATCTTTATACATTTGAAGACAAATCGCATAAAGAAATCGCACAGGTATTAGGTATCAATGAAAAATCTTCAGCTTCGCAACTGTTTCGTGCGAAGAGTGTATTAGCAAAAAGAGTAAAAGAATGGATAATGCATAATGGATAGATAGAGATGGAAGAGAAAGAATTGTGGATGAATAAGTTGAAGGAGAAGCTTGCGGATTATTCCGAACCGGCGCCTGCTTCCGGTTGGGAACAACTGGAGAAAGAACTTATGCCTCCTGTGGAGAAGAAAATATATCCTTATCGAAAATGGATGATGGCTGCTGCAGCTATTATAATATTAGCTGTCGTTTCGTCAGTAAGTCTGTATTTTCTAGGGACACCCGCTGCGGATGAAATACGTCATATACAAACTCCGGCATTGGCTTCCACGCCCGATGCATTGCCGGGTGTGCAACAACCGGATATGCAGGGAACTGCTGTGGAACCTGTCTTACGGCCGGTAACTCGCGAAGATCGTTTGGCGAAAGTCGACAGGAATCATACGGAGCAGAAAACAGGTGTAGATCCATTAGGGATCGGTAATGAAAATAAACTTTCAACAGGAAATGGAGAAGACTCTTTGAGTGAGGAAGATAAGAATGTAAAAGGAAATGGAGAAACTGAAAATGTAAAAGATGAACCGAAGCAGGCAGAAAATACAGATGTCAGTCAGGGACAGTCACAGGATACAGAGCGATCGAATAACAGACCGCGTCGTCCTTCCGGTAAAGACAAACTTCATATTCCGACAGAAAAAAGATCTTCTCAAAAGGGAACATGGTCAATGGGACTTTCGGTAGGAAATTCAGGAGGTGCTTCAACAGAAGTAGGTGCCGGATCTCATGCTTATATGTCACGTGTGAGTATGCTTTCAGTTTCCAACGGTCTGATGGAGACGATTCCTAATGACCAAACATTGGTTTTCGAAGATGGAGTACCTTACCTGCGTCAGGCAAAACAGGTGGTTGACATTAAACATCATCAGCCTATTTCTTTCGGATTGTCCGTTCGTAAAGGTTTAGCTAAAGGATTCTCTCTTGAGACAGGACTGACTTATACGCTGCTTTCTTCGGATGCAAAACTGGCAGGTGAAGAACAACAGATAGAGCAGAAACTGCATTATATCGGTATTCCGTTGCGTGCCAACTGGAACTTCCTGGATAAGAAACTTGTCACTCTTTATGTTTCCGGTGGAGGTATGGTTGAGAAATGTGTTTATGGAAAGCTAGGATCTGAAAAAGAAACAGTGAAGCCTTTGCAGTTCTCGGTATCCGGTGGTGTAGGTGCGCAGATCAATGCAACGAAACGTTTGGGTATTTACGTGGAACCGGGTGTTGCTTATTATTTCAATGATGGCTCCGATATACAGACTATACGTAAAGAGAATCCGTTTAACTTCAACATACAAGCAGGTGTTCGTCTGACTTATTAGTACGAATTACCTCACTAAATATAGTAACGCCATCCGGTTCGGATACCGTCACTATCCTGATTGGATAGCGTCATTATCCTGACCGGATGGCGTTACTATTTGCTATTTACTATCTTTTTCTTCAGAAAAGTCGGATAATTGAGAAAATATTAATAATATTGTCACCTGTTTATGACCTATGGCTGCATACCTTTGTTGCAAAATTCTAAGATATGGTAGATTCTACAGATGAAAAACATATATTAATCGACTTAAAAGGCGGTTCCTTTCAGGCATTCGAAAGATTGTATAATATGTATAGTGGCAAACTGTACAATTTCATTATGCGACTCTCTTCCGGCAATCAATATATGGCCGAAGAAGTGGTGCAAGCCACTTTCATTCGTATATGGGAAGTGCATGAAAAAGTAGACCCGGCTTCCTCGTTTATCTCTTTTCTCTGTACGATTGCCAAAAACTTATTGATGAATATGTATCAGCGTCAGACCGTAGAGTATGTTTACAATGAATATCTCATGAAAAGTAGCGTAGACTGTGATTCACAGACAGAAGAGAATATTGATCTGCGCTTTTTGAATGAGTATATCGATTCTCTTGCCGAAGAACTGCCTGCGCAACGGAAGAAAATATTCATTTTGAGCAAAAGGCAGAATTACACAAATAAAGAAATAGCCGAAATCATGGGAATTTCCGAAAGTACGGTTGCTACCCAATTATCTTTGGCTGTGAAATTTATGCGTGAACAGTTGATGAAGCATTATGATAAGGTAATTACCCTTTTGTTGGCCTTTTTTGTTAATGAAATGTAATAGTAATACTTGTTTTTGGATGGGAAGTAGGATGAAAATGTATACTTGTAAATAAGTGGAAAGATGGATAAGACACATTATAAAGAGCTAATTGAAAAATATTTCGAAGAAACGATCACGGATGTCGAGATAAAAGAACTGTCAGACTGGATAAAGAATGACCGTCAGTTGCATGACTGGTGGGAACAAGAGTTTGAGAGATCGGATTCCTCCATGAACCCAGTGTTGCGTGATAAACTTTTTGCCCGGATCAAAGAAGAGACTTTGGGCAAGGAAGTGCGCCCCCTCCGTATCATCCCTTGGAAATGGGTTGCTGCCATTTTATTACCTGTCTGTGTCGCTTTCTTCACTTACTATCTTTTAGATTCTTCTCCAACGGCAGAAACACCCTTTATTGTGAAAGCGGGCAAAGGAGATAAAGCAACCATTGAATTGCCGGACGGAACAAATGTTGTTCTCAATTCAGCTTCCCAATTAAGTTACCTGAATAACTTCGGAGAAAATGTGCGTCGTGTGCAACTAAATGGTGAAGCCTATTTTAAAGTAGCCCATGATGAGAAACACGCCTTCATTGTGCAAATCGGTGATTTGGAAGTGAAAGTGCTCGGTACTTCTTTTAATGTATCTGCCTATGAAGATGCCAAAGACGTGACAGTCGTTCTTTTGGAAGGAAAAGTAGGGGTCTATGCGCAGAAAATATCGCATATCATGAAGCCCGGCGACAAAATAGAATATAATAAAGCCACTCATAAGATAACAGCCACTCAAGTGCATCCGACTGACTATATTGAGTGGACGAAAGGAAATATGTACTTTGAGAAAGAATCTTTGGAAAATATCATGAAAACTCTTTCACGTATTTATGACGTAGAGATTCGTTTCGACTCCAATAAACTACCTAATGAATATTTCACCGGAACCATTCCGGGAGGCGGCATACAGAATGCGCTGAATATTCTGATGCTAACTTCACCTTTCTATTATGAAATGGACGGTTCGGTGATAGTTTTGAAAGAGAAATAAGTGGAACTTTCATAGAGTATCTTTGTTTATTCATCGAATAACATCTATATTTGTGGTACACTAATTTGAAGATGCAATGAATACATTAGAGCGCAAATTGCCGATAGGGATACAGACATTTGAAGATATACGCCAAGGGAATTATCTTTATGTGGACAAAACATCTATTTTATGGCAAATAATAAATACGGGAAAGCCTTATTTCCTTAGTCGTCCCCGTCGTTTTGGCAAAAGTCTGCTTATTTCTACTCTTGAAGCCTATTTTCAGGGTCGTAAAGACCTTTTTGAGGGTTTGGCAATTGAAAAGTTAGAGAAGAAATGGGAGCAATATCCGGTTTTGCATCTTGACTTGAATGCGAAGAAATATGAGACGGCGGCAGATTTGGTTGCCATGCTAAACCAATATTTGGAAAAATGGGAAGCCGTCTATGGCGATGAGAAAAAAGACCGCAGTCCTGAAGAACGTTTTAGCTATGTCATTGAGCAAGCCTGCTTGAAAACAGGAAAAGGAGTTGTGGTATTGGTAGATGAGTATGATAAACCCTTGCTGCAAGCCCTTTTAGACGAGAACCTGCTGGATGAATACCGTCGTATCCTGAAAGCCTTTTACGGTGTACTGAAAAGTTCCGACCGCTATCTTCGGTTCATCTTCCTGACAGGAGTCACAAAATTTGCCCAAGTAAGTGTGTTCAGTGATTTGAATCAGCTGAATGATATAAGTATGAAGATTCCATACGCCAATATCTGCGGTATTACTAAAAAGGAATTAGTATCCACATTTACTCCCGAGTTGGAGCGCTTGGCAGAAGTACAGGAGATGTCTTTTGACGATACTGTCGATAAAATGACAGCGATGTACGATGGATATCACTTTACATATAGCGAAGATGGATTGTTTAATCCCTTCAGTGTGCTCAATGTTTTTGATGGATTAATGTTTGATAATTACTGGTTCCAGACCGGTACCCCTACCTATCTTGTAGACTTGTTGAAACAAAGTGATTATGACTTACGTTTACTCATAGACGGTTTGGAAGTCGGTAGTTCCGGCTTTGCCGAATATCGGGCCGAAGCAAAGAATCCTCTTCCGATGATTTACCAAAGCGGCTATTTGACGATTAAAAATTTCGATAAATCATTGAACCTATATACATTAGGCTTCCCGAATGACGAGGTGAAATATGGTTTCCTTAAATTCCTGATACCCTATTATACCCCCATCTCTTCTGATGAAACGGACTTTAACGCCGTTAAGTTTGTCCGTGAACTTCAGTCGGGCGACGTTCATTCTTTTATGGAACGTATGAAATCATTCTTTGCCGACATTCCCTACGAATTGAATACAAAGACTGAACGTCATTATCAGGTTATTTTCTATCTTGTCTTTAAGTTGATGGGACAATATGTAGATGCGGAAGTCCGCAGTGCAAAAGGGCGTGCCGATGCCGTGGTGGAAACAAAAGACCGTATTTATGTTTTTGAGTTTAAGCTGGAAGGAACAGTAGACGAAGCTCTGAAACAAATAGATGAAAAAGGATATCTGTTACCTTATCAAACAGACGGGCGTGAGCTGGTTAAAGTCGGTGTCTCCTTTAATGCTGAAGAACGTAATATTGGTGAATACAAAGTAGTATAATTACTTATTGAGTAAAATATAGAATAGAGCCATTCCGGAGCCCGCTTCTTTGGAATGGCTTTTTTGTTCTCTGAATTGAATAAGTTAACGAGAGTTAAAGTCTGATAGACGATTGGACGAGCGAGTATGACAGTCTGTATACCTATCAAACAACTTAAAAGTTTTGATATATGAAAAACAGAACAACCTTTGAGAAATTCCCTCGAACAAATGCAGGGAGAAGTAAGAACTGGAAAACACTGCGGGCTCTTTGTCTGCTATTGTTTTTAAGCGTCTCTTTTACCGCTTATTCTCAAATAACGGTGAATGTAAAAGACATCTCTTTAAGAGCCTCTTTAAAGAAAATCGAGCAAGTAAGTAATTACAAATTCTTCTACAATGAGAATCTTCCTGAATTAAATCAGAAAGTATCGTTGAATGTACAGAATGCAACGATTCAGCAGGTCATGAAGCAACTTCTAGGCAAAATGGAACTCACTTACAAACAGGAGCAAGAAAATATCATCGTTTTGATTCGTAAAGAACAAGAGAAGAAGCGGAATATAAATGTTTCCGGAACGGTAGTAGATGAGAAAGGTGAACCTGTTATCGGTGCGAGTGTTACGGTGGTTGGAACGGCGTTAGGTACTATAACCAATTTGGAAGGGAAGTATTCTCTAACTGATGTTCAGGAAGATTCAAAGGTTGCTATTTCATTTGTTGGCTATGGCGCATTGACATTTTCGGCGAAGGACAAGCAGTTGGCAAGAGTTGTATTAAAAGAAGATTCTGAATTGTTGGATGAGGTGGTTGTAATTGGTTATGGAACGGAAAGGAAATCTGATTTATCAACCGCTGTCAGCCAAGTTAAGTCTAAAGATTTTGAAAGCATATCTTATAGTGATCCCGGACAGGCTATTGCGGGAAGAATGCCAGGAATTTATGTCAAACAAGCAAGTGGAGCACCGGGTGGCAATCCACAGATTTCTATCAGAGGTACTGGAACCATTAGTTCCGGAAGTTCACCTTTGGTTGTTGTAGATGGTTTACCGGTGACGGATGATGTGGGACTGAATTCAATCAATCCTAATGATATAGAGAGCATTAACGTTCTGAAAGATGTAGCTTCTGCAGCAATTTATGGTTCCAGAGCTGCAAATGGTGTAATTCTTATTACTACAAAGAAGGGGAAAGCTGGTAAGGCACAATACACATTTAACACATATTATGGTGTTCAACAAGTTGAGAAAAAATATGATCTTGTAGATGCATATCAGCAGGCCGAATTGATGGCTGAAGCTTTTCAATATAAGAATCAAGAAATTCCCAATTTTATAAAGCCATATTTAGAGCATCAACAGGGATTGGTAAATACCAATTGGCAAGATCATATATTTAGAGATGCACCTACAAATTATTATGAGTTATCGGTTTCAGGCGCAAATGAACAAACCGTTTATTTTGTTTCAGGCAGTTACTACAAACAAAAAGGAATAGTAATCGGTTCTGACTACGAAAGAATTTCGGGCAGAGTAAATTTGACATCAAAACTATCAAACAAATTTGAATTTGGAATTAATTTAAATCCCAATTATTCTATGCAAGATAAGATAACGGAAGGCTGGGAAGAGTCTCCTTTATCAATGGGGATTTACAATTCCTATCCATTCTTCCCGGTATATGAACCCGATGGATCTTATGCAATAAGCAAACAGATCCATGCGGTTCAAAATTATGGAGGTATGGCAGAAGTGGAGAACAATGTTGCAACTGCCAACTTAACGACCAATCAAGTTGAAAACTTTAAGATTCTAGGTGGTGCATACTTGTCTTATACGCCACTTAAAGGTCTTACGTTCAAAACTTATGTTGGAGGATATTTTATATCCAACAGAGCCGAGTATTATAGACCATCTACGATTGGCGCTTATAGGCAAGCCGCTCCGACTGTAGCAAAAGCTGCGTCTTCTACCTATGAAACCTTCAACTGGATGTCTGAAAATACAATAACCTTCAACAAGAGTTGGGGAAAACATGATTTTGAAATACTGGGTGGTATGTCATTCCAAAAAGAAACGACAAATAATAACTCTATTGATGCGGAAAACTTTCCTAATGATGATATCCCCACATTGAATGCGGCTCTTACTATAAACACCGCTTCTGCAACCCGTTATCAATGGGCGTTACTCTCATATTTTGGAAGACTGAAGTATGACTATAAGAAGAAATACTTTTTTACGGCAGCTTTACGTATGGATGGCTCATCGAGATTTGGACGCAATAACAGATTTGGACTATTTCCATCACTTTCTGCCGCATGGAGAATATCAGAAGAGAACTTTTTTCCGAAAAATGATATTATTAGTGAATTAAAACCACGTATAAGTTGGGGTATTTCAGGAAATGATGAGATTGGTAATTACTCCAGTTTGTCTCTGATGAGTAGCGCTAAATATAACTTCAATGGCAATCTGGTAGCCGGAATGAGACCAAACACATCTCCCAATGCCAACTTATCCTGGGAAAAAAATAATACTGTTAATGTCGGACTTGATGTTGGCTTATTTAGGAATGCGCTGAATTTAAACTTTGAATATTATGTATCGAAAACAAGCGATATGCTACTTGAAGTGCCGGTACCTGCATATTCCGGTTATTCTACCTCTTTACAGAATGTAGGTAGTGTTCGGAATAAAGGTTTTGAATTTGCAGCTTCATTCAAGAACCATATCAAAGATTTTAATTATCAGATCTCTGCCAATTTCTCGACCAATAAGAATACAGTATTGTCATTGGGGGCAAATCAAAATGAAATAATTACGGCACGAAATATCACAAAAGTAGGTCATCCCATCGGAGCATTGTATGGTTATCGGATCATCGGTATATTTGAAAACGAAGAGCAACTGAAATCTTTACCTAATTATCGGGACTCACAAAAAGTGGGTGACTATATTTTCAAAAACATTGATGACAGCGATAATACCATAACGGAAAAAGATCGGGAAATCATCGGTAATCCTCACCCCGAATTTACTTATGGTGGAAACATTCAATTGTTTTATAAGAATTTTGATTTAGGTATAACGATACAGGGAGTTTACGGTGTTGATGTTATAAACAGAGACCTTCCTACTACCATTTTAAGTAGTGAAATTTGGTCTGTTATGTCCAAGGAATATTATAACAACAGATGGATAAGTCCTGATAAGCCCGGAAAATACGCAAAAGCCGGGTCAAACTCGAATACTTTAAGCAGAGAGTCTGACTTAATGATGCAAGACGGAAGTTTCTTTAGAATAAGGGATATTTCCTTGGGATATACATTGGATAAGAAGTGGTTAACGCGAACCTTTTTGACTAATGTAAGAGTCTACGTCTCGGTTAAAAACCCGCTTCTTGTTTCCAAATACATGGGGCTGAATCCCGAAAGTGAAGGCTCGTCAAATCCACTTAACGCTGGTGTGACCTTAGGACAATATCCTGCAGAAAAGAATTTTGTCGTAGGTGCTTCCATTAGTTTTTAACAACCTTAAAAATTGCATTATGAAAAAAATATTATTTATTCTCATTAGTGGTATTTTTACTATAACTTCTTGTACGAATATGTTGGATTTATATCCTATTTCCAGTTCGACTAAAGAAAATAGTTATACTAAGCCCGAAGATTTCACACAGCTATTAAATTCGGTTTATGCTTTTCTGCAATCAAACGGCCAATATGGACAAAATTTCCATTTCCTGATGGAAGTTCCTTCTGATAATTCGAAAGAAACGTCTGCCACAGTGCGTGGAGGTGTGTATTATCAATTTGAGATACTTCAGGTAGCAACAGACAATAGCATCATAGAAGCTTCATGGACTGACTGTTATAAAGCAATTCAATCTTGTAATATTTTACTTGAGCGGATAGACAATATAGCTATGGATGAACCCCTAAAAACAATTACTATAGGAGAAACCTACTTTTTAAGAGCACTTAATTATTTTAATCTTGTCAGACTGTTTGGTGATGTTCCGTTGATTCTTACCGAAACTAAAGACCCCGCAGATTTATTAAGTGTCGGTCGTGAAAATAAGTCTAAAGTATATGAACAGGTAATTATCGATTTGAAAGAAGCGATCAAAAGATTGCCTGCTATTCAGGAAGAGAAAGGAAGGGCTACTATAGGGGCGGCATATACGCTTTTGGGAAAAGTATATCTTACATTGAAGCAGTATCAGGAAGCTGTGGAAGCACTGCACAACGTAAAAGGATATGCTTTGGTGAAAAATTATTCACAAATATTCGGTCCGGATAATGAATACAATGAAGAATCCATTTTTGAAGTTAACTTTACCTCAAACTTAGAAAACGAGGGAAGTGCTTTGGCTAATCTGTTTGCACCTACAGGCGAAGGTCCGACATTGGGTATTGTGGGAGCTGTATACAACCAGAATATACCGACACAAGAATTGTACGATTTATATTCTTCAGATGACAAGCGCAAGAATGTAACAATCGGAGTCAGCAACAATAAATTATATGCAAAAAAATATGTAGGTCCTACCGTTAAGGATCAGGATTCTGATATAAATGTAATAGTTTTAAGATATGCGGATGTAGTTCTTATGCTGGCAGAAGCTTTAAATGAAATAGGATATACGGGTGACGATTCAGGTGAGGCCTTTACGCTTCTGAACAGTATACGTTCGCGCGCAGGAGTATCTACTTATGATTCAGACGATTTGCCGGATCAAACAAGTTTCAGAAAAGCCATTGCGGATGAAAGAAGATTGGAACTCGCTTTTGAAAACCATAGGTGGTTCGATTTGATTCGTACAGGTACTGCTGTCGAAACAATGAATAATAGCAGCCAGGAGAGCAGTAAGTTCACGGTGAAAGATTATCAATTAGTATATCCTATACCGCAACGCGAGATTAATGCAAATCCTGTCGTTATTAAACAAAATCCGGAATATTAATATAAAAAATAAAAATAGAGTCATGAAAGATATTTTAAACTTCATCATTATTTTATCGATGTCCTTATTGTTAGCCTCATGTGGAGATGATAAAGACGGGATAAATCAACCAGATCCGATAACAGGGTTGACAACGGAGGTATTTGAAGAAAGTATTTCTTTATCATGGGATGTACCAAACGGGGAAGTAAAGAAGTATGTCATTGTATATAATCCCGGAGACGGACTGATTGATATCGTTGATCCTGCTATAACTAAATATTCAATTGAAAAGTTGAAACCGGGCACGGACTACGAGATTGATTTGTATTGGGTGAATAATGCAAATGTACGTTCTCTTGCAAGTACGGTTAATGTAACGATTCCACAGAAAGAAGGAGTGATAGAACATATTTATGTAGGCGATTTGCTGCTGCCAAATCAAAAGGCAATCGATAATTTACAGTTGAAATACACTTCTGTGACCGGTAAATTACGAATTGGAAATGGGACATCAGGCAGTGATATTACAGATGTATCTATGCTTGCAAACATTACCGAGGTGGGTACAAACCTTGAGGTAGATGGTAATAGTCTTCTGGGAAATCTTGATTTTCTAAAAAATCTAAAGAAGATTGGCGGTAATTTTTGGTTGAGAAATAATCCAATGTTGACTTCAATAACCGGTCTGAAAAATTTAAGTGAAATAAAGACGAATCTTTATATTATGGGAAATCCCAGCCTTACAAACTTGAATGGATTAGAAGGGCTTACGGCAGTGAAACTAATTAATATAGGGATAAGAAGTGGAAACAAATCAGACAAAGGTAATGAAAAATTAACTGACCTTTCCGCATTAAAACCAATATTAACCAGTCTGCCTACAGTAAGTTATCATTGTGAAGGTAATGCCTACAATCCATCAGTAGATGATATCTTAAATGATAGAGGGTCTGATTCTAAATAATTAATAGCTATGAAATATCTGAATATTTTGCTTATAATATTGCCTTTTATATTCTCATGCAGTAGTGATACTCCGGAGAATGATAAGGAAAAAATCCCCCCTATAATAGATACTTCTATTCGTGTCGGAACTTTTAATGTGGATGTAGGGCAAACGGCGACAGCGGAAGAAATAGCATTGAGTCTAAAGTCTTTTTATTTAGATATTCTTTCATTGGAAGAATGTCCCATTTTGATTGATAAGAATTCCGGAGTTGAAGAGTTTTATTCAATAATAGGTAAAGCTTTGGGAATGGAATATTTTTATATCGGTGATATATCCTCCGGAAATCATTGGATTGAATGGGGAAAGGATAAAACTGGAAAATATGCAGGAAAATACAAAGTAATATTGAGTAAAACTCCTATATTGCAGTCAAAAGAATTTGCTTTGGAGGGAAAAGGTTGGACACATTCATCGACTATTCGGATTGAAACCAAGATTAAAAATAAGGAACTAACCTTTTATAGTCTGCATATTCCGGGTAGCGCAGGAGTAGTTGAAGGTTCTGTCATGAAGAATTTAGTAGATGTTGTTTTGATGAAAGATACTAGTAAAAGAATCATAGTCATGGGCGACTTCAATGATTTGCCGGAAACTAATGCCATGCAATACATCTTTAATTCAGGCTTTAAGAGTGTATGGGATGATGTGGAAGATGCTGAACAATATATTGATAAATACAAATATGGGCAGATTGATAATATATTAATCAATAAGAATTCTGGTATGAAAGCGGAAATCGCATATAGCATTTTTAAAAAAGACATTAGTCTTTCAGATCATCCATTTCTATGGAGTAAAATAATTATTGGAGAATAAAGTACAGTAGTAATTTATAAACAGATTGA
Source organism: Bacteroides sp. D2 (assembly GCF_025147085.1). NCBI lineage: Bacteria > Pseudomonadati > Bacteroidota > Bacteroidia > Bacteroidales > Bacteroidaceae > Bacteroides > Bacteroides sp. D2. Next base: position 3,857,693 of record NZ_CP102261.1, read on the forward strand.
TAGAACGATGGATATAAAGAAAATAGTTAATTTCATATTTTTACTCGTTTTTAGTTGTATAATCAAGGCTCAAATGACAATACCGCCTTTCCCTAAATGGGAGAAAGGATACCTTGATATTCATCACATCAATACCGGGCGGGGGAATTGCGCTTTTCTGATTTTTCCTGACGGAACGACCATGATGATTGATGCCGGTGATTTTGATGGCAAGGAATATGCCGCTAAGTATGCACCGATGCATGCAGTTCCGATATTTCCGGATAGTAGTTATACGCCCGGTTCGTCTATCATTAATTATGTGACAAATCTATTGGGAAAGGATGTAGTGATTGACTATTTTCTTCTGACCCATTTTCATTCCGATCATTATGGTGATGTTCAGAAGGCCACTGGAACTTCCAAAAACGGATATCGTATTACGGGGCTGACGGAAGTCGGAGATGTGATTCCTATCAAAATGTATGTTGATAGGGATTATCCTGACTACCAATTCCCCGTGGATTTACGATCAAAGAATGATGGAGTAGATTTGCCTACTTTCTTGAACCTATTGGAGTTCCTCAACTATCAGGAAAAACACAACGGATTGAAAGTCGAAAAGTTCGACATAGGCTCTAATACGCAATTTGTATTAAAGAAAGAACCGAAATCTTATCCGGGGTTTGAAGTCAGGAATATAAAATCGAATAATCGGTTGTGGACAGGGGAAGGTAAAAAAACGACTATTCTGTTTACCAAGGAAGAATTGATGGCAAAAAATGGCAAGTATAGTGAAAACCAAATGTCGACGGCTATTGTGGTGAAATATGGCGCATTCAAGTATTATGCGGGAGGGGATAATTCTGGTTTGGTAGACCAAGACCATGCGGAATGGTATGATATAGAAACTCCTATGGCACCCATAATAGGAAAGGTGTCGGCAGTGTCGCTCAATCATCATAGCAATCGGGATGCCACTAACCGGAACTTTCTCGAAGTGCTCGATCCTAAAGTAGTAGTGGCTCAATCATGGAGTACCGATCATCCGGGAGCGGAAGTGGGGCAACGGTTGTTATCAAAGAATATCGGAACGCAGCCTAGGGATGTTTTTATGACTTACTATGATGATGAAACGGGGGTAGCTATTGGTCCTTGGTTTGCCCGTAGCTTGAAAGCAAAACAGGGGCACATTGTGATAAGAGTATATCCGGACGGGGAATATGAAGTATATGTGCTGGATGCCCGGAAAACAGACTTGGTTATATCGAACAGGTTTGGTCCTTACTCTAGTGAATAATTCTGTGGTATCTTAAACTTATTAAAAAAAGAAAGTATGAAACGTTTTATTTTGTTGACAATCCTTTGTTGCCTTGTGCTTAGTATAAGTGCACAGATAGCAAGAGATGAAATATTTGAAGACATACATCGCTCGGCAGCCAACCATTATGCCTATCCTGATCCCCATTTCACAATGACTGCCCCACCCAAGGGGTATAAACCGTTCTACCTAAGCCATTATGCTCGTCACGGTTCCCGTTATAGAGTGAATCCTGATGATTATACGAAGCCGTTGGCAATTCTTCGCGAAGCAGAGAAAGACGGAGTACTTACAGATTTAGGCAAGAAGGCCCTCTGGCTTGTAGACAGCCTTGCGCGCGGAGCAGAAAATAGATATGGTGATTTGACTCCATTAGGTGCCCGTCAACACAGGGGAATTGCCCGAAGAATGTACAATAACTTTCCTGAAGTGTTTCAGGGAGCGGCAGAGGTGGATGCACGTTCTACAACCGTTATCCGCTGTATACTCTCTATGACGGCTGAGTGCTTGCAATTGCAATCTCTGAATCCGGAGTTGAGAATCAAGGATGAGGCTACTTCTTATGATATGTATTATATGAATTATGGAAATGAATACTTCAAAAAGAAGCGTCAGGAAGATGAAGTGATTGCTGTAAAGGCAGCTTTTCGGAAAGAGCATCTCCATCCCGAACGTTTGATGAAGTCTCTTTTTAATAACGATAATTATGTAAAGTGGAAAGTGGATGCTGGCAAGTTGATGAGTTATTTGTTTGAACTGGCAGCCATTACGCAAAGTCACGACACGGACCTTGATCTTTATTCTCTTTTTACCAAAGAAGAGTGTTATGATTTATGGCTAATCAGCAATCTGAATTGGTATATTGACTACGGGCCGTCTCCGCTCACTCAAGGTAAGATGCCTTATGTGGAAGCAAACCTGCTTGAGAATATACTGAATACTGCAGATACTTGCGTCGTGAAAAAAGAGAATAGTGCTACCCTGCGCTTCGGGCACGAGACTTGTCTACTTCCTTTGGCTTGTTTATTGGAATTAGGTGATTGTGCATATCAGACTACTGATATAAATAAATTGTCAGATATATGGCGTAACTATCGTATCTTTCCAAAAGCTTGTAATATTCAGTTCGTTTTTTACCGTAAGAAAGGAAATGATAATATCTTGGTGAAAATTTTACTCAATGAACAAGAAATGAAACTTCCGCTTGCAAGTGAGCTAGTACCCTATTATCATTGGGAAGAGGTGGAAAGATATTATAGGAATAAATTGGCTACTTTTGTCCATTGAAAGAAACAGTAATATACAAAAACTGGTCTTAAAAATGTTAGTCACCATTCCGGGAAGTAAGTAATGATTGCTTATCTTTCTGGAATGGCTTTTTTATAATCAATTAAATGAAAAGTTTTATGGAAAATTCATGTAATGATGAATTGTTTTGTTCATTGAAAAATGAACTTCGTGAAGTAACCGCACAAATCAATGTGCATAGTGAAAAATTAATGGAGCTGCTCGACCAAAAAAAAGAATCGTCAGTCAACTGACTCGAGAGATGTCGCATCTCACGCCTGTCACCATTGAGTATCGGGGAAATCCGAAGCAATATGTCTCTGTTGTGCTCGATGCCATCAATCGGGGTAGGTTGACGTATGACGGAATAGCAAATTGCGAACAGACTTTTCGTGCGTTAGCAAGCGTTGTAGATGTGATAAGCCCTAAGAATGGGAAAACGCTTAGTGTAGAGACGCTGGTGTCTTATGAGAAGAAAAAGCGTGCCGGAGAATTTGAGGAAAAATAATATAAAATAAAAAGACGATTGTTGTATAGTTGAACAACAATTCGTATATTTGCAGTATGGAAAAGAAACGTAAGATCCGTACATACGGAGGTTACTTTGAGGCTTTCATGGAGACTTTAACCGAAAAGGAACAAGATAAAATCCAGTATGGACTACTCTTGTTGAAAACACAAGAAAGACTCTCCACTAAATTTGTAAAATTTGTTCAGGACGGAGTTTTTGAACTTCGTACAGAATATAATGGTAATATATACCGGGTATTTTTCATATTTGATGATGGAAATATTGTAGTGTTGTTTAATGGCTTTCAAAAGAAGTCGCAAAAAACACCGGGTAGTGAAATAGATAAAGCATTAAAAATAAAGGAGGAATATTATGCAGATAAACAATCATCAAATAGTAGATTATGACGCTGTTCTTGATGCGAAATTTGGAGCAGAAGGTACTCCCGAACGTGCGGAAGCAGAAGAAAAAGCGTATGCTTTCTACACCGGGCAAATTATCGAAGACGCAAGGAAAAAGGCTAAGATTACTCAAGCAGAGTTAGCTCGGCGTATCGGTTCCGACCGTTCTTATATTTCAAGAGTGGAAAGTGGTCAGACAGAACCTAAGGTTTCTACCTTCTATCGTATCATGAATGCGTTAGGTTGTAGGATCGAATTTTCGATGTCTTTATAAGAAGCGATTAAAAAAAACATGGTGGGAAATTTGAAAAAGATAACTGTCTTTTTCAAATTTCCCACCGTTTTTTTGAGGAAGAAAAAGGAAAAAGGTGAGGGTAGGTGAGGGTCAATTTCTAACATTCGTATTTTTTTTTAGAAGAAAATAGAAGAATAGAAATAAGAAATATAAAAATGAAAAGTTGCAAAAGTACCCTCACCAACCCTCACCTTTTTACGTGCGAAGGAGATGAAATCTTATTCATATAGCCTGTTTGATTTCACCTGTTCTGTATCAATAATGAATACAGTGTATCTTCTCCCGTTTTTTCCCTTATGAAATTCGAAGCCGTGTTTGGACATCACTTTTCCTAGTTGGGCTTTGGTTCCGTGAGAATATTGATACCCCGTCCGTTCGCGAATCAATTCCGCAATTTCAGTGACCGTCAGATAATGCACCTTTTCGAAACGTTCCGGTTTGCGGATATGTGTCAACACCAGTTCTTCTTCCGGTGAGTGGAAAATGAAATCCTCGTTGTTCTCTTCAATCCGTGAGTTTTCCCACTGGGTGAACCAATACTGATACCCCGGCTTGTTGAGCAGATACTTGATTTGTGCATACAACTGCGCGTAGTTTATTTTGATAAACTCCATCGAGTCGACATGAAAGCAGAGAAAACGGCGGTTACCTGTGGTGTCGTGAAGCACTTCCTGGTAATTGCATGTGCCGGCAAAAGAAGCCGTATGAGGAAAGTTTTGCGAACGCCGCGCGTATGGCAGGCGGATGCTGATTACTTTGCGGGTAACCAAATCCTTGAAGATATTCAGTTCCCGTCCGCTCATCCCTTCAAATTCATCCAGATTGATAAGCATTGCCTGCGCTATTTTGGCTAGATCATCCTTGTTGCTCGGGTTGATAAGACCGGTAGAAAGATAGGCGCGCAATTCGGGCGGCAGCAGGTTGTTGATAAACGTAGTCTTTCCGATGTTCTGTATTTCGCTGCAAAGCAACAAAACAGTGTGGTTCACCACATCGTCTTGTGTGGCGGCAGCGCACATTCCCACCAGATAACGTTCCAGACATTCTACCCAAAATTTCTGGTGACTAGTATGCACGCTGTTGGCAAGGATACCGATATAATCCGTTCCGTCCCATTCAGGCAGCGAGTCTAAATACTCGCGAATAGGATGGTAGGTGATGCTGAAGTCGGAGTAGATCAGATTCTGAATCGTCTTGACGGTGCACGAATAGCCCAGTTCGTTCATCTCCATCCAAATGCTGTTTTCCATCATTTCGTCGAGAATATGGAAAGGTTCCGGTTGCTCCGTGTCCGTTTTCCTTCTGCGATATTCCATGATATGAAGCACTTCGTTGTAGCGTGTATCGTAATTTTCTTTGATATGTTGCTCAATCTGTAACATTCGCTTCTGCGTACTATTCAGCTTGCGGGTGTCGAATTCCTCGTTGTGTCCGTAAGCACTCCCGATCAGTGCGTCCATTTCATCCGCGGGAAGATCGGTGAACTGGCTCTTGATAAAAGCTGCCGCCTCTTCCTGGGGGACGCCGTAGCGATTGTACATACAAGCCAGGCAATGCAGGTAGTTGTTCCGGTTGCCGGTGACGTACTTTTCGGATTTATTGTGATAATAGTTCAGAGTCACCATTAAGGAAGCGTGCGAGGAATGGTAGTTGAGGGCCACTTGTTCGGTGAGGGGATTGTTGTCTGGTGCTGTCGTCTTTTTCTTTTTGCCGGATGCCCTTTTCTTCTTTTGAGACTTGAAGAACATCGGTGGCTGTTCCACGATGACAGCTGTGGCATCGGGATTGAAATAAATATCCGGATCGTAAGAGAACAGGCAAGTGCGGCTAACATCCTGCCCGGAAGTGTGACCTCAACTCCGCAGAGCTGGGCATAAAAGGAAGCGATTTTGTGATAAGCAGCATGATGGAAATCTTCAATTTCCTGAATTGTTTCGGGCAATGTCCCGTCTGTCCGGCATACACGTACCACGATTTTCAGTCCCATTCCTTTGGGGCTGATGAAAGCGATGCGGGTGTGGGCACACTTTTTTGCCAGTGCGAGGATGCGTGCCAATGCTTCCTGTGTCTGATGGTCGATGTCTACCACGATGTATCCCAGATACTTGACGAGAGTTGCGTTTGAACGTCCTCCCCGGTAGTTGGCTGAAAAGGTGATTTCCGGTAGTTCTATTTTCTTTTCGTTGGCTGCTTTCTCGCCTTGTTCCGCGAAGATTCGGCGCACGTCCTCCACCGTTTCCCGGTATGTGCCGTTGCTGATGGCCGATACGATTTCTTCTTCTGTCATTTCGGCTATGACGCGGTAAAAGTCTTGAAAGATGGTAAAATGATCCATGTTGGTTTGTTCTTTTTAATTTGCGGTTGCAAAGAAATTTGTTTGTAAAATAATAGAATGGAACTTTTCGTTTTTTTGATTAAGTTCCTAGGGTTCTCCCAAATAGCGTATGATCGTTGCCACTTGCCGGGGAGAGAGAAGGCGGTTGCGGGCACGATAGCCTTCTTGTTCGAGTTCTTGCAGGAGCGGAAGGTTGTAGACAATCCAACGACGTAGTATTTGTAAGGCTACTTTGAGGCATACGTTGGGGTTGTAAAGATGAGCTAGTTCCGACTTTTTATAAGTGCGGATAAGAAATGGCTGGTCCGGATAATACATGATGAATGATGTTTGGTTTATGCTATAAAGTTACTGAAAATTAATGGTTTATTAAAAGAATAACGTCATTATTATTCATAGAGTATCAGGAAACTTCGTTGGGGAATCCGGAGGGTGGAAAATGTGTTATCTTTATGTCGTTAACAAATAAGGAACGCGTTCGAAATGTGTGAAATCTTAAAATTATTTTATTATGGCAATGACAGTAACTTATTCAGTAGTGCCGCGCAAGAATCCTGCCAAAAAGGATGAGTCGGCAAAGTATTACGCGCAGGCACAGGCTTCGGGAGAGTTGGATTTTGAAGAGTTGTGCGAAGGAATCACCAGTCGGTCTACCTGTACGGAGACAGATGTGCGTGCCGCCATTTCGGGTATTCTTTATGAGGCGAAGCGTGCGTTGAAAGCGGGAAGAATAGTCCGGTTGGGTGATTTGGGCAGTTTGCAGATCGGGTTGAACAGTGAAGGAGCTGTGTCGGTCAAGGAGTTTTCAAGTTCGCTGATTACGGCTGCCCATATTATTTTCCGTCCCGGAAAGACGTTGGCGGACATCACGAAGATTCTTAGCTACCAACAAGTAACGACGCGTGCGGTGGCCCAAACGGGCGGTAGCGGCAATGAAGGAGAAGACGATGACAAAGGTTCCGGTGGTGGTTCAGACGGTGGTGGAAGCGGAGAAGCTCCGGATCCGGCAGCATGATAACTTTAATATTAGATCAAATGAAAGAAATTGTAACTAAGATTTTGGATGTAATCATGTTCCTTGTGCCTTTCTTCGGAAAAAGAAAGCGGAACAGAATTGTGAGAGAGGTGCGCTTCAATGCTACCCATAAGGAAGTGTGTAATGTGAAAACGACGGAAAGGGAGAAGGACGATGAGAAAGATTAGTCTGATTGTGATTCACTGCTCTGCTACCCGTGTCGATCGCGACTTCACGGCGAAGGATGTGGACACTGCCCATCGCTTTCGGGGCTTTTCGTGTTGGGGGTATCATTACTACATTCGCAAGTCGGGACAGATAGAGCCGATGAGGGATGAAGATACGGTGGGTGCTCATGCACGCGGTTTTAATGCGATTAGTTTAGGGGTGTGCTATGAAGGCGGACTGGATGAGGACGGAAAGGCAGCGGATACGCGTACTTCCCGCCAGAAAGAATCTTTGCATCGCCTGGTACGCGAACTGTTGCAGCGTTATCCGGATGCAAAGGTGGTCGGTCATCGGGACTTGAGTCCTGACACCAATTATAATGGAATTGTTGACCCTTGGGAGCGGATCAAAGAGTGTCCCTGTTTCGAGGTGAAAGCAGAGACATGGTGATTTTTATCCTATTTATTACTGTGGTGGTTAATTGACCACCACAGTAGTGAAATACTCTTTAAATACCTCCGCAGCTTTTTCAAGTTGTTCGGGGGTATTTTCTTTTACGTCTTTCAGCTTGTATTCCTGCTCCATCGCTTCATACTTATGTACGCCTAATGTATGATAAGGCAGGATTTCCACTCGTTGCACCATCTTATATTTTCCCAGAGCCTCTCCCAAGCGGCGGATATCCTCTTCGAAATCGCTGTATCCGGGCACTAATACATAACGCAGCCAGAAAGGTTTCTCGTTTTCTTCCAGCCATGCTGCCGTGCGGATGGTTTGCTCGTTACTTCTTCCGGTCAGTGCTTGATGGCGTGCCGGATTGAACTCTTTAATATCCAGCAATACAAGATCCGTCAGTTTGAAAAGTTCTTCTACTTCTTCGTTCCAGATACCGCCGTTGCTGTCTATGCATACATGTATTCCCTTTTCTTTCAGTTCACGCACTAAAGGGACTAGTGCTTTGGCCTGAAACGTAGGTTCTCCTCCGGAGAAAGTGACTCCTCCGCGTTTCCCGAAAAAAGGACGTTGGCTCATAGCCATGCGGACGATTTCTTCCGGTGGGGTAGGTGTGCCTCCTTTTCCGGCTATCGTGTCGGGGTTGGCACAATACAGGCAGCGGAAATTGCATCCTTGAAGAAAAACGACGAGCCGTAAGCCCGGCCCGTCGAATGTTCCCATACTTTCGTATGAATGTACGTTTATCGTCATATTGAGTAGATCTGATTACATACGTTCGTGGAAGCTACGGCTGATAACTTCCAATTGATGTTCGCGGCTCAACTTCACGAAGTTTACGGCATAACCGGAAACACGGATGGTGAGTTGCGGATATTTTTCCGGATGTTCCATGGCATCGTAAAGCATTTCACGGTTCAGTACGTTCACGTTCAGGTGGTGAGCGCCTTTGGTGAAATAGCCATCCATCATTGTCACCAGATTTTCTACGCGATCCTCTTCAGTAGCTCCCAGTGATTTGGGGACGATGGAGAAAGTGTTGCTGATACCGTCCTGTGAGTCGCGGTAACGTAATTTCGCTACGGAACTCAAAGAGGCGATGGCACCGTTCTTGTCACGTCCGTGCATAGGGTTGGCTCCCGGAGCAAAAGCGACACCTTTGGCGCGTCCGTCGGGAGTAGCACCTGTCTTCTTGCCATACATCACGTTGGAAGTGATGGTGAGCAAAGATAAAGTAGGACGGGCATTTTTGTAAACCGGAAGTTTCTTCAATTCTTCGCTGAAGAAATAGACCAGGTCAACACCCAGGTGGTCTACCTTGTCGTTGTCATTACCGAAGCAAGGGAATTCGCCTTGAATATCGAAACCTTCTGTCAGACCGATGTCGTTGCGGCGTGCGGTTACTTTAGCATATTTGATGGCCGACAGTGAATCGAGGGCGATAGAAAGTCCGGCTACACCATAAGCAAGGTTGATGCGTGGGTTGGTATCTACAAGAGCCATTTGGGCTTTTTCGTAGTAATACTTATCATGCATATAATGGATGATGTTCATCGCTTCGTTGTAAACACGGGCGATTTCTGTCAATACCTTCTTGTAGTTGCTCATTACTTCTTCGAAGTTCAGTGTGTCGCTGGTTAGTACGGAAATATTTTTCACCATTACCGTACCGGTGTTTTCGCAACGTCCGCCGTTGATGGCAAGCAACAGGGCTTTTGCCAGGTTGCAACGTGCGCCGAAGAACTGGATTTGTTTTCCGATTTCCTGATAAGATACGCAGCATGCGATTCCGTAGTCGTCAGACTGGCGTACTTCACGCATCAGGTCGTCGTTTTCATATTGGATGGAAGAAGTGTCGATAGATACTTTTGCGCAGAATTCTTTGAATCCTTCCGGAAGTTCCGGGCTCCACAATACAGTCAGGTTCGGTTCCGGTGAAGGGCCGAGGTTGTAGAGTGTTTGCAGGAAGCGGAAAGAAGTCTTTGTCACCTTGGTGCGTCCGTCGTTGAGGCGTCCGCCCAGAGATTCGGTTACCCATGTCGGGTCGCCGGCAAAGATGTCGTTGTAAGATTGCATACGCAGGTGGCGCACCATACGCAGTTTGATGACAAATTGGTCGATCAGCTCCTGTGCGAAAGATTCTGTGATGGTTCCTTTGCTCAATTCATATTCCATATAAATGTCGAGGAACGAAGAGACGTTACCCAGTGACATGGCAGCACCGTCTTGTTCTTTTACGGCAGCAAGGTAAGCCATGTATACCCATTGTACTGCTTCTTGTGCGGTGTAGGCAGGACGGCTCAAGTCGAGTCCGTAGTATTCGCCCATTACCTTCATGTCCTTCAATGCCTTGATTTGCTCTGCCACTTCTTCGCGCAGGCGGATGCGGGCTTCGGTCATCGGACCGGTAAGGTTACGCAAATCTTCTTTTTTTGCCTCAATCAATCGGTCGATACCATAGAGAGCCATACGGCGGTAGTCGCCGATGATACGTCCGCGGGCATAGTTGTCAGGAAGTCCGGTGAGGAATCCCAGAGAACGGAACGAACGGATTTCTTCGGTATATACGTCAAATACTCCGTCGTTGTGCGTCTTGCGGTAGTGAGTGAATATATCTTTTACGCGGTCGTCCACTTCCACGCCGTTTTCGTGGCAGGCTTTGCTTACCACATTGATACCTCCGAAAGGCTTGATGGCACGTTTCAGAAGTTCGTCTGTCTGCAGACCGACGATCAGTTCGTTTTCTTTGTCGATATATCCGGCTTTATGAGAAGTGATGGTTGAGACGGTGACATTATCCAGTGAGCGTACTCCGTTATTGGCTCTTTCTTCTGCCAGTGCTTCGAGGCAGCGGTTCCATACAGCTTTTGTGCGTTCGGTAGGTCCTTCGAGGAAAGAAGCATCTCCATAATACGGAGTGATGTTGTGACTAACGAAATCTCTTACGTTGATTTCTGTGCTCCAAAGACCGTCTTTAAAGATCTTATTTAATTCCATAAATGATAAAATTAGAGGTTGTAGTTATCCTTTTCTTTAGAGCGCACAAAGTTACAACGTTTTTTCATATAATCAGCATAAATATGCTCTATTTTATGCTTTTCAACATAAAATACCTAGATATTGCTATTCTTTGGAAATGATGTTCGTGATTTTTTTTTGTGAAAACTCTTGTAAGTTTAAAATATATTCGTACCTTTGCACCGCTTTTAACGAAAAGCACTTCTGATAAAGAAGTTTTGGAGAGGTGGCAGAGTGGTCGATTGCGGCGGTCTTGAAAACCGTTGTACTGCGAGGTACCCGGGGTTCGAATCCCTGTCTCTCCGCAGAACCTACTGGACAAAACAGGACAGTAAGCGGACAAAAACCTACAAATCAGCGATTTGTAGGTTTTTTTATTGCCTATAAGTCTTGTTTCCAAGACAGCAAAAGGACTTGAAAAGACATAGTTTCGTTACTAAATCGTTACCTATTTCCTACCGGACAAAAACGGTAACGATTTGTCCCGAAATGACCGCAGAAAGTCCGAATTTGTCCACCGTCTATCTATCTCATATTTAATAAGTTATTAGTAGTTTTGCAACTTAAAAATGTGAGGTTATGAAGAGTACATTTAAAGTCCTTTTCTATTTAAAGAAAGGTTCTGAAAAGAAAAACGGCGAGGTTATGATTATGGCAAGAATTACCATTGACGGTAAGTTGTGCCAGTTCAGTACAAAACAAAGCATCCTGCCCGAAAACTGGAATATAGCAGCAGGTAAAGCCAAAGGTAAGGATGCAGGCAGAATAAATGCCTTATTGGAGGATATAAAAGCATCCCTGAATAATATCTACCACGAACAGCAACGGCGTGATAACTATGTGACAGCCGAAAAGGTGAAGAATGAATTTTTGGGACACAGTGAAAAACACGAAACCATTTTAGACCTTTTCAAAAAGCACAATGACGATGTGAAACAGTTGGTCGGCATATCCAAGACGATTGCCACCTATCGTAAATACGAAGTGACCCGCCGCCACCTTGCCGAGTTTATCCAAAGCAAATACAATATATCGGATATTGCCATCAATGAAATCACCCCGATGTTTATAACAGACTTCGAGTTGTATTTGCGTACCGCCTGTAAATGTGGTTATAATACGACTGCCAAGTTCATGCAGTTCTTCAAACGCATTATCCTGATAGCCCGTAATAACGGTATCTTGGTAGGCGACCCGTTCGCCAATTATAAAATCCGTTTGGAGAAAGTGGATAGAGGGTATTTGACAGAGGACGAAATAAAAATCATCCTTAAAAAGAAGATGGTTTCCGAACGTTTGGAAAACGTCAGGGACTTGTTTATCTTTTCCTGCTTCACAGGTTTGGCTTACATAGATGTCGCCAACCTTACCCAAGATAATATCCGTAAATCCTTTGACGGTAATTTATGGATAATCACCAAACGCCAAAAGACCAACACGGACGTAAATGTTCCCTTGTTGGATATTCCCAAAATGATATTGAAGAAGTATAAGGGCAAGCTGCCGAACGGTAAAATACTTCCGGTAATCAGCAATCAAAAACTTAACGCCTATTTGAAAGAAATAGCGGACGTTTGCGGAATTAAAAAGAATTTGACATTTCACCTTGCAAGGCATACTTTCGCAACGACAACCACGCTTGCCAAAGGTGTACCCGTTGAAACCGTTAGTAAGATGTTGGGGCACACCAACATAGAAACCACACAGATATACGCCCGCATTACCAATAATAAAATCAGTAACGATATGCAGGGGCTTGACAAGAAGTTTGTCGGCATTGAAAAAATCTACAAAGAAGTATCTATGAAATAGGTATATAGGGGGACTTGTCACAAGTTGTGATAAGTCCCTTTATGCTTTTAATTACTCACCATTTAATAATAACATTATGGACTTACAAATCATTCAGAGCAAGATTTATGAAATCAGAGGTTGCCGGGTTATGCTCGATAGTGACCTTGCGGCACTTTATCAGGTGGAAACAAAAGCCTTGAAACAGGCTGTCAAACGTAATATTGAACGTTTCCCAAGTGATTTTATGTTTGAAGTGACAAAGGAAGAAGTAGAATGTTTAAGGTCACAAATTGTGACCTTAAAGAATAATCCCGATGAAACGGAAGAAGAAACCAGTTCAAAACGTGGTAAACATACTAAATATTTGCCCTATGTTTTCACGCAAGAGGGAGTAGCCGCCTTGTCCGGTGTGCTACGCAGCCCTATTGCCATACAGGTGAATATTTCCATCATGCGGGCATTTGTAGCCTTGCGTCAAATGATAACAGGCTATCAGGAACTACTAAAGCGCATTGAAGAACTGGAAGAAAGTACGGATGCACAATTCAGCGAAGTGTACCAAGCACTTACCCAGTTATTAAGCAAACCCGAACCGAAGCCACGCAAACCGATAGGATATAGAACCTATGACGAATAACGGTTTAAGGTATTCGGTTGTCTAAGGGGTGTCACCAGTGATACCCCTTTTCAGTTCCCTAAAGTAATGTATCTCAATCACAAATTTTAGCAAAGTTACAGCCCGGCGAGGACAAATACCAAATCCGAGCCGTTCCGGTTTTTTAAAAAATCTCCACACCTACGGGTCGTATTTTTTGAAAAGATATGGTTGAAGTCCCCGCCAAACTGTGGGTGTCCGGCAAAATTTCTTATTGTTTAATTTAAAATTCAGTAGTCATGAAAACAACAGAATTTACCATGCCGGAAATCACTATCTCTTATAAAGACAATGTAAAAGCATCCGAAAGGGTGAAAATACTCTCATCCGAAACGTCCTGTTCTTTCTTGAAACCGTTCTATGCGGAATGTATGGAACACCACGAAGAAAGTTATGTAATGTTCCTCAACCGGGCTAACAAGGCTTTAGGCGTTTCCCTTATCTCTAAAGGTGGCATGGCTGAAACTGTTATGGACGTGAAAATCATCCTGCAAACCGCCCTGAAAGTCCACGCTTCGGGGATAATCCTCTCACATAACCACCCATCGGGCAACCTGCGTCCGAGCGAACCGGACAAACAAATCACCTCAAAAATAAAAGAAGCCTGCAAGGTCTTGGATTTACACCTGTTCGACCATATCATCCTGACAGAAGAAAGCTATTACAGTTTTGCAGACGAGGGGCTTATCTAAGCCCTTTTTTTACTCTCTCATTACCCAATACAAAAAGCCTGATGGCTTTTACTTCTATCCTCTCAAATAAGAGAAAATTTTCCCTAAAACTGATTGGAACATTGTCAAAGGTATATCCGTGCCTGTTACTGTTCAAATTATTTTTTAGAAATCTCCACACCTGCGGGTAGTATTTCATAAATAATAATTTGCCCTGTACCATTCCCGAACCTTTGAAAAGACAATGTTCCCATTCAGTTAAAGGAAAAATTCATGTGGTGGGCGACAAGCGATGTAAACAATTAAAATACAAAAGTCATGGAAACAGTAACATTATCAGAAGCAAGAGTTTATGTAGGTACTTACGCCAAGTATAACAACGGTTCACTTTTTGGCAAGTGGTTAGACCTTTCGGACTATTCGGACAAGGACGAGTTTTTGGAAGCGTGCCGGGAACTACACGAGGACGAGCAAGAACCGGAATTTATGTTTCAAGACATCGAGAACATACCCGAAGCCCTAATTTCCGAAAGTTGGCTTTCCGATAAGTTCTTTGAGCTACGGGATGCCATCGAAAAACTAAGCGAAACCGAGCAGGAAGCGTTTTTCGTATGGTGCGACCATCACAACAGCGATATAAGCGAAGAAGATGCGGACGACCTTGTTTCTTCCTTTGAGGACGAATATCAGGGAGAATATAAAGACGAGGAAGATTACGCCTATGAAATCGTAGAGGAATGTTACGACCTGCCGGAGTTCGCAAAGACCTACTTTGATTATTCCGCTTTTGCCCGTGACCTGTTTATGACTGATTACTGGATGGATAACGGTTTTGTTTTCCGTTGTGCCTGATTATTAACTGGGTGGAGCAATCCATCCATAACACATCAAGACAATGAAAGTATATAATAAGATAACGACTTTTTTACGATGGTTTATACTTGCTTTTATCATCTATCAGGTAGCCACCAGCACTGCCGGAATGTGGATAGCCCTAATCATAGGCTTTTTTATTATCCGGTTCGTTCTCCGGCTATTTATCTCTGCCGTTTACCTGTTTTGTATGGCGATTATTTTCATTGTGCTGCTTTCACTTCTGATTATCTGATAACTCATTATAAATTATACCAATATGGAAACTTTAAACAAAAACGGGGTAAGCATTACCCAAACACCGGGAGAAGAAAAATATGTAAAATGCTGTTTAGGCGCATTCAGGGGGCAGATTTATTTCCAGTATGATTATCGCCATACAGATATGGAACTGTTCAGCACAGTGGCTAAAACACTTGCCGAATGCCGCAAACAGCGGGATGAATGGATAGCGAAAAAAGAAAAGAAACAATAATGATAAAATAAGTACATTTATGAAAACGACAGAAGTAAATAAAAAGATTATCGGCAGACGCTGCAAGTGCATATTTACGGGCTTACTGGTAACGGGTGTTATCGAGGACACCACAGAGGATAAATATACGGTCAGCGTGAAAGTACGTTTCGACACGCCGCACCAGTGGGGTGATGAATTTTATTCCTATGACTGGTCTTTCGGACGTAAGGCGGACGATTCCGGCTCTTTGAAGTATTTGGAACTGTTGCCGGATAAAACGACATTCGATGCAATGATAGTTACTTTCGGCGACTCCATCGACACGCTGAACGGCATTTTTGAGGATGCGAAAACATGGGGTGTCTGCTCCCTGAAAGGATGGATAGACAGCTACGAAAGCACCCGTTTCACTCCCATAGGCACAGATAAGGCAGTGATAACAAGTGAATATAATATGGAATGTGTAAAAGAGTGGTTGGAACATAACACACCCATAAAGAACATTATAATCGGTTAATGAAGAACGGTGGCAAATGCCGCCGCTACTTTCTTTCTGTGAGCCGAAGCGGACAAAGAAAGATAGCAAAGAAACCTATTTTCCGGACAGATTTTATTAGTTTTTTCTATTTTTAATAAACTCTTGTATGTGGTCGGGGAACTTTTCTTCAAAATATTCAAAAACCAAAGGATTTCCAGTCAAATACTGGCTTGTTAATTCCGTCCAATCATCTATGCTGATTAATCCATTAACTTTAAATAGTTTTAAAGATAAAGTTTTTAGTTGTGAGCTGTTTTTGTTATTGTGATTAAAATCGCTATCACGTCTTTGGTAATATTCATCACTTGTATAAAAATGAATTGCTCCGTCAAAATGTCTGAATGTATTTTTATTCATATCGAACTCCGCATGTAGATATTTGGTCGGGAAAAAATCTTTCCCATTTCTTGATATCTTACATTTTTCACTCTTAAATTCCTCTGCTTGAAATGTCTTGATTCCATTTTTTGATGACCATTTAATATCAAGAGCATATGTGTCACCAAAAAAGAATTCTATTTCAAATGAATTTAAATCTAATGGTGGTCTTAATTTTACTACACCATCATCTATATCTTTGATTGTTTCTTGAAATTTAGCACCATACCAAGTGTCAAATTCCATATACATAGTATTGTCTACATTTATTCGCACCCTATCAGAGTCAATAGCAATGTGTTTTTGAATATCTTTTTTATTAAATTTCCAAAAAACATCAATAAATCTTGGAGCAAAGTTGCAATTGTCATGATATCCACGTCTAAAATATGGGTGAGCCATAACCATATATTTATCCGAATAGTAATAACCAGAGGCAAATGGCTTCATTTGATACTCACTTTCTAATAAGTTCATACCAACTAAGTTTTCTTTATCAGGAATAATTTTTTCATTTAACAAATAAACAATATTTGGATATTTCGCAATTATTCCAATAGTTTGAATATAATCAAAATTTGCTTTTGTTAGATTTATTTGTTTGCTGTTGCAATATTTGATAAATTCGTCAATAATAACTGAATGTTTTTTCAGTTCTTCCATTTTTTCTTCGTTCTGGTATTGCAAATAACGATTTAGTCTTTCATTATTCATAATTTAAGTATTTGAATATATAGCTTAATGCTGGAGACTTCTATTTATTTATACTTTTTACTTTGAGTGACTCTCTTTCAACATATTGTTTTAAGTGATCCTTTGAATATTTTTCCAATTTAATAAATAGCTCAAAATAAGTTCTTAGAGAATCTTTATAAATCATTAAGTTATCATGTCGATGCTTTGCCGTTAAAAGCATACTTTTGTCATATGACATCATTTCTTGATGAAAACCATGAGTTTGAATATCTGTCAGTATCCTTAATAATTCAACATCCAAAAATGCACTTTTTTCAAGTACAATCTTTATGAAATAGTCTATACTGTGGACATATTTAATCATTACACCAAAAAAATGTGGTATTGGTGTGAATCCTGGTAACACAGGCTTGTCTTTATCAATTTCATTCGGGTTTATTTTCGAACAAATTATTTTAAGTTCTTCCTCATTAGGGTATATTTTAGTGTTTCTATCATAAATGCTTGTTTCAAACGGAAAATATTCTAACCCAGACTTACTTCTCATTGAATAGCAAAAATATACACAGTTATTCATTGCAACAAAAACATAATCTGCAATAAATGGCAATATTACTCTCTCGTCTTGTTTTGATTTAAAAACATAAATAACAATATAGAAAATATAAGAAGTAATATATGCCATTGATATGTTTTCAACAAGCCTGTTAAATTTATCCGCATTTTTAAAAAATGTTGTAGTGATATACAAATCTTCAAAAAAGTTTATCCAAATGACAACAATAAATGCGATAATAAATAAAAGATTGATTATTAGTTTGTACATTCTCATGATTGAATGATATAATGTTAAATATTATACTTCGTGTTAATTATAAATAGGCTTTTTATGTCTATTTTCTGCAAAATTAATCACAAAGAAACACTCAGCAAATTTTTGTAGAGTGTTTCTTAACACATTCATTCAAAAACGATTATTTATTTTCCTTGCTACTGTCGTTGTTGAACGAGAAAGTCAGTTGAATGAGCGTCCCGAAGCTATCCTGAAAATACACATCTACCGTTTGTTGGTCGGTCGATGCGGAAGTATAATAAAGCCGGAATGTTTCACTCGGAAGCGGGTACAGGTCATTCGGAAGTAAAACCGTCCCATCGGACATTTGCAATGTTCCCGCCCCGTCCGGTTGAAAATAGCGGATGAAGTACTCTGTTTCTTCATAGCGTCCATCCCGGTGAAGCTGACACCTGATTTCCGCCGTTTCACCTACCTTTAATTTTTTCGGCACTGGCATCGTTTCAATACTGAACGGGTAAGACTGCTGTATATCCACGTTGTCACTACACGCACCCACCAATAACAAGGTAGCCACTATGTAGCACCCTGTTAGCATCTTATAAATTACATTTCTCATATACATTATATATAATAGGTTAGTTTATCACATTATTATCTTTAGACCGATACCGAACTGTGTATGGAACTTTCCAACGGAAGAACCGAACAGGCATCTTTCCCGTGCGTTAATCAGGAATACCACCCGGTCAGTAATGTAACTCTCCAGTTCCAGCGTCAGCGCACCGCCATAGACAAAACCGTCCTTATCGGTCAGGGTAGAGCCATCAGGTAGCAGCTTGTCACCCCAATTACTTGTTTCGTACCCGGCAAGGGCAGACAAGCCCAGCGAAAGGAAAAAGGTTTTCTTCCGGTCTGAAAGGAAATTCAAATAGTAACCGCCCTCGCCTGTAAACTGGCTCACGGGTATCTGCAAATCCTTATAGGGGTAATTCTTTTCGAGGTATTCCCCGCCGATAACCCACCTGTTCCCGTTTTGGGTATAGGTACTCATGGCAGCCCCGAAGTAATAAGCGAAATCGCTTTTACTGTTCCAGTGAACGCCGTCCGCCATGCCGCCCGTAACCTGCAAGCCTTTCATTCCCGGCAGACATCTTTGTGCGTGTGCCCGGTTGAAAGTCAGGCACAGCACAAAAAGGGATATAATACAGCATATCCTTTTCATGTTCATTTGATTTTAAGTTCGTTAATCACTTTGGCTGCCACGACATCCGAGTTTTCCACCCGGATAGTTTGGTGTCTGCCCCCGTTCTTTTCCATCAGTTCGATAACTAATATCTTATCGTCAGGGATAGTGAACTGTGGAACGGTGTACACGGTACGGACGGTACTTTTGCCGCCGATAACCAGTATCTCGTTATAGCTCCGCACCGGGTCAATGACGGTTTCCTGAATAGCCGTTCTTTGGGCTACTTTCTTATCCACAATTTTGAAACGGATAAAATCGGTATCAAACGGCACGTTTGAACTATTCTTTGTTTGTGTGTGGAAGTAAAAAAGCCCGTTATGCGAATAAATGCCCTTTACCAAGAACTGCACCCCGAAACGCTTGCATCCCAAATGCTTTATTTCCCGGTCATTGTTCTTGTAGATGGACTGCATAATCAGCTTTACCAAAAGTGGGCTTTCGCTGCCCAGTTCACGGAAATAGATGTTCATCCGGGTATGGCTGAAATCCGTTGTGTCCTCATTCTCCAAGAAGTCTTTCATTTCGATGTTCAGCATTTCCGGTTCGTGTGCGTATTTTGCATTGAAACTGTAAAAGCTGCCATCCTCACAGATAACGGAAAAATTGGTTTCACCGGGAAAGCCCTCTGTCGTAGCCTTGACCCTGACAACATTTTCCGCCCCGTCCGCTTTTCCGGCAATAATGTAGTTGCTGCCTAAATCCACGTATTTAACGGCAGACGGGAAAATGATATGTACCGTTTTGGCGAACGTCACCTGCACGCCGTAAGGTGTCACCATTTGGCGGTAAGGCAGTTTCTTTGTAATACCCTGATATAAGTCGTTACTTTGTGCTTTCATTGAAACCACGCCCATGATAAGAGCGAATAAAATCATTAACTTTTTCATTTTGGATTGAAATTTTTATGGTTGATAAATAAATTACTGTTGTTTGGCGTAAAGCATCACCTGATAGTTCGCTTTCAGGTGTACTTTTACCGTTCTGAACTTCTTGGCAAGGTATTGCGAACCGCCTTGCATCAAGCCCCTTGTAATATCCATTGCGACCTGCTGCCCGGCACTTTGCGCAAATGAAATGCTCGTACCCAGTCCCGCACCGATATTCGCCATCGCTTCTTTTGCCGCTTCCTGTTCCAGTGACGAGGGAACGGAAAGCCCCTTTTGCCCGTCACTGTCGTACACGGCAAGTTCCACCGGAATGATGTTACCTGCATATTCGAGCGAGGAAACCAGTATATCGAGCCGTTCACCCTGCACTTTGGCACTTCCCGATACAAGGCTGTTTTTCGGGACAATGACATTGCCCGCTTGCAACGGTTCTAACAACCGCAGTTTGACGGTCTGCCCGTCCGTAAGTGTTTGGTCGTTATGAATGCACGCCCGGATAGTGTTCTTTCCCATCGAATAGCTACTGCTGACCGCCGTATTAAACCCGTAATTGCGTGGCTTACTGTATTCGGCGATAAATTCGGCGTTGCTCATGGGCTGCTGCAATCCTGAAACCGTCCTGTCCGATACCGATTTTACGGGTGCGGCATTTCCTTTTTCCTGAATAGCTGCTGTGGGTGTTACTTGTGCTACTTGTCCCGACTGCCCGCCGTTCATATACTTTGCCGCCAGTTCGTATGACTTTTCCATAAGAGCCACTTGTTCATCCATGCTACCCACCCCGTTTT
The DNA here is from genome assembly GCF_025147085.1 of Bacteroides sp. D2. Lineage (NCBI taxonomy): Bacteria > Pseudomonadati > Bacteroidota > Bacteroidia > Bacteroidales > Bacteroidaceae > Bacteroides > Bacteroides sp. D2. Next base: position 3,878,255 of record NZ_CP102261.1, read on the forward strand.
CTTTCGCATCGAGCCGGGCAGTGAGTTCTTCCACCTGCCGTTTGAGTTCCTCTTTTTCCTTGTCCTCTTTCGGCGTTTCATAGAAACTGCCTAACTGACGGTTCATGTCCCGGTAAGCCGCCGCCGAAGACTGGATAGAGGAACGGCTATTGCTCGGCGCACCCGCCCCGAAGTCTATTACATTGGTTTTCGGTTTTTCTGCCGGAGCATCATCTATCAGAGTCAAATCTTCCCCGTTCCCGTTTTCCTCTCCGAGTGAAAAGGCAAAATCCTGCAAGGAGCGCATCTTATCCGCCTGTTTGTTCTCCATCTGTTCCTGTTCGTAGGCGGTCTTTTTATCGCTGATTATCCCGTCCCCTTTGGGTTGCGGAATATCGGCGTTAAATCCGCCCACGTTTTCCACCTTTGCTTCGTCCTTATCGGACGGTGCAAAAATCAGGTACATAGACCCTAAGAATACCAGTCCCATAAGCGGGTAAACCAGCATCTTCTTCCGTTGCTGTATCTGTTGCGGGGTAAGTTCCTTTTTCGTTTTTTCCTCTTTCTTCCTGTCCGTTTCCGGTGCAGGAACTTCATTCCTTACTTCTTTTTCTTCCATTGTCTGACTGATTAAAAATGTTCGTACTGTCTTTACCTTGTAGCTGTAACTGCCTGATATGCTCTATCCGTATGGTTTCGCCGTCCTCTTTGCCTATCCGGTAAATGGATGATACCGTAAAGTATATGGATAGCCCGCCGAAGAACAGGAGCATAAGCAGGATTACCGCCACCCTTATTTCCGGTGTCATGCGCCCGCACAGGTGGCGGAGTTTTTCATCCGCCCAGTCCTGCACATGGATAATTGCCTGATTCACCGGAGAGAGAATTTTCCGTATCATGGTTTACCGCTTTATGGTGTTCAAGTCCTTGTTTTCCGTTATCTCGAAACTTTCCATGATAAAGCCGTGCGGGTTGTTGTCACTCCTTACGGCGTTCAGCAACCGGCAACGGGTGACAAGGCTTCTTTCCGTCACGCTGCTTTCACGGATAATCATTTGGCGGGCATAGGTAGCCACCGCATATGGGTACACATCGAAATTGCAAGAAACACTGTCTATATGTATGGTCTGGCTGATGTTACCGGAGATTATACGGTTGTAATATCCCTTTTCCGAAAGGTCACGATAATAGTTGAATGCGCTCTTGTCGGCAAGGAACAGCGACCGTTTGATATTGCTTTCGATAGCGTTCTTATCCGGTGAGAGCGTGAAAAATAGTTCGTGAAAACGCTTCACGTGTTCCCTTGCTTCGACCGGACGGTTTTGCGAGAGGTCTTGCGAAAGCGCAAGCATCAACGATTTACCGCCATCCAAGACGTAAATCTTCTGCCGTTGCGCTTCGGCAAACGTATAGGAGTTCCAAACGGCATACCCCGTTATCAGGGTACACATGACGACAAACACAATCCCGAAAAGACGTATCTGTTTGAAACTGGTTTCAATATTCTTTAAACTTTTAAATTCCATCTTAATTTTTAATTATTGATTACTTTTGATTAGTTTACCGCCAACCCTGCCACCAGCGTTCCCGGTGGCTGCTCCGGCTACCGCACCGACACCGCTACCTGTTTTGTTAGCTGCACTGTTTATATTCCGGCTCATGTTGCCCATTCCGCCCGCCTGAATAATCCAGTTCGATACGGTGGGAATGGTGAAGTAACCGATGATACCGATTATCATAAAAATGATGTACACGCTGTTACTTCCGTCCGGTATGAAATTGGGGTCTGATAGTTCCTGAATATCCTTTTGGAGCATAAGCACCTGTATTCGGGCAAGAATGGAACTGAACAGGTCTGAAACGGGAAGCCACAGGTAAACGGAAATGTACCTTGTTATCCATTGGGTCAGTGTCGCCTGAAAGCCATCATACACGCTGATGGCAAAGGCTATCGGCCCCAGTATAGCAAGGACAATCAAGAAAAAGGTTCGGATAGTGTCTATCACAAGGGCTGCCGATTGAAAGAGCAGTTCCAACAATTCCCTGAACCAGTCCCGGACGGATTGCTTGATATTGTGGGCTGCCCTATCCATGTACATACCGCCCATTGTGGCAATATCTTTGGCAGACCATCCCAGTTCATCTATCTGCTTGTCAAACGCTTCATCCGAAACAAGGTAAGCCGTTTCCGGGTTGCGTACCATCGCTTCATATTCCAGCTTGTCCTTTTGCTCCCGGTAGGCGTTCATATCGAAAGTTTGCGTTTCGAGCATATTGTTACACCCCTTGACAACTGGCGACATCACGCTGTTAATCGTACCCAGTACGAACGTGGGAAAGAACATAATACAGAAGCCAATCACAAAGGGACGCAGAAGCGGGTAAACGTCTATCGGTTCGGCACTGGCGAGCGACTGCCATACTTTGGCAGCCACATAAAACAAAGCCCCCAGTCCCGCTATTCCTTTGGCTACCCCCGCCATGTTCCCGCACAGCGGCATCATATCCGTGTACAGACTTCGTAAAATCTGATGCAGGTTATCAAATTCGATTGCTAATAACATACTTATCTGTTTTTTAGAAGTTACCAGTAACGTTCATCTGCCGAGCCGTAAAGAGCCATTACCCGGTCGGTGTCCTTTTTCTTTTTCGCCCGCAGGTAGGAAACGGAAATGTTCTTCCGGGTATAGTAACTCACCAAGTCCCGGTAATTCCTGATGGCGTTATACGTCCGGTCGATAATATCCATGCGTTCCTTGTCCGACATGGAAAGTCCGTTGATGTTCACCACGCTTTTCATTTCTTCCAGCACATCGGAACTTTCCTGCAACAGTTGGGTATAGCCGTAGGCGATAGCTGAAAGCTCGTCCGGCGTATAGTTTTCATCCGAAAGCATCTTCTGAAAACTGTTCACATAGATGTCGGAAATTTCCCCGATAAGCAGGATGGACTTTTGCACCTTTCGGGCATCTTTGACAAGGTTATGTACTGATTTAAGCCTGTCGTAGTATTCCTTACCCTGTTGGTAAATCTTCACCGTTTCCTGAAAATTCTTTACCATATTCTGTGCGGTGGATGATGTCTGCACGATGTTCTTTGACGCATTGATAATCCCTTGCGCCAAGTTGCCGGGGTCACTCACCACCCATTGTGCGTTTACCTTTCCGGTAAACAGGCTGCATACTACGAGCAGCATTATAATCTTTGTTCTCATACGCTTACTTTTTTATTGGTTGGTTACTCCGTTTGTATTCTCCGCCGGGTGAAAGCAGAATCCGGTCGTTCTCCTTGTCGTAGGTCAGCAGGACGGAAAGCCCCGTTTCAATGAACAGGTTTCCGTCCTATTCTGAAATCTGATAGGTTTCCGTTTGGATAGTCCCCCGGTAGGTCTTTCGATAGGTCGTTACCCGGTAATGCCCGTTTTCTTCAAAAAGGGTAAATGCCGGACGGTTCTTTACGCTTACCCAGTCGCCACGCATCGCCCTAAGACGGTCGGCGTTTGTTTCCTTACAGGAGGAAAGCCCCAGTAACAAGGTGCATAACAGCACCGGAAACAAGAATTTTAAATGTTTCATACTGAATGATTTTTAATTTTTTAATTGATTATTTTTCGGGATTGCGCTTGCTTTCAGCAAGCCGTTTGATAGCCAGTTCGAGATTGCCACCTAACTTTTCAGACAAGGTGAAAAGTTCCATCTTTTCCGTTTCTTCGGTCGTATATGTAAAATATTCTTCCAAACTCACTTCTGTGGCATATACGGCTGACTGTGTACCGCCTAAGCCTATCCAAACTTCCTTGTATTTCCGGTTCGGATGATTGGCAAGGTTGATGGAAAGCACCTGTGAACGTTCCTTGTCGGTCAGTCCCAAAAGGTTCTGTATGCTGTCGAACTTGTTCAGGTACTTTCTTTGGTCGAGCAAGATTTTACAATCCGAATTGTTTATAATACTCTCTTTTACAATGGGAGAAGATATAATATCTTCCACTTCCTGTGTGACTACAATCGCTTCACCGAAATACTTTCTGACGGTTTTATAGAGGTACTTGATGTAATCCGCCATGTTCGCCGATGCAATCGCTTTCCACGCTTCCTCAATTAATATTAATTTCCTGATACCCTTTAGTTTACGCATCTTATTGATGAAAACTTCCATGATGATAATCGTAGTAATCGGAAATAAAATTTTGTGGTCTTTGATATTGTCCAACTCAAAGACAATGAAGCGTTTATGTAACAAATCAAGCTCCTTGTCGGAGTTCAGCAGGTAGTCGTATTCGCCCCCTTTGTAGTAAGGTTCTAATACATTCAGAAAATTGTCTATATCAAAATCCTTTTCCCGAACGTTCTTTTCTTGCAGGTGTTCCCGGTAATCGGTTTTCACATACTCGTAGAACGTATTGAAGCAGGGAGTAACCGAACTGTCTTTGGTAATCAGTTCGATATAGGAACTTACAGCGTTCGACAAAGCCACTTCTTCCGCCCGTGTGGGTGCTTCATCGTCCCTTTTCCAAAGGGTCAGGATAAGCGTTTTTATACTTTCCTTTTTCTCGATGTCAAACACCCCATCTTCCACATAGAAAGGATTAAACGCTATCGGGTTTTCGGTGGTATAGGTAAAGTAAATCCCATCTTCCCCGTGCGTTTTCCTATTTATCATTTCACACAGACCTAAATAACTGTTTCCGGTATCAACTAACAGGACGTGTGCCCCTTGTTCGTAATACTGGCGCACCATGTGGTTGGTAAAAAATGATTTGCCGCTACCACTCGGCCCAAGTATGAACTTGTTGCGATTGGTAATGATACCTTTTTTCATGGGCAGGTCTGATATGTCGATGTGCAACGGCTTTCCCGTTACCCTATCCACCATCTTGATACCAAAGGGGGAAAGCGAACTTTTATAATTCGTTTCTTCGGTAAACAGGCAAAGAGCCTGTTCGATAAAGGTGTAGAAACTTTCTTCCGCCGGGAAGTCCGCCTGATTGCCGGGTATTCCCGCCCAAAACAGGGTCGGCGTGTCGGTGGTGTTGTGGCGTGGCTTGCACTCCATAAGTGCGAGCTGTGACCCCACATCATTTTTAATGTGTTTCAGTTCGTCCCTGTCATCACTCCATGCCATGATATTGCAATGGCAACGCACGGAGATAAGCCCCTGTGAATGTGCTTCGTTCAAATATTCCTCTATCCAAGACTTGTTAATCTGATTGGCACGGCTGTATTTGGAAAGCGAGTGCATATTACGAGCCATCTTTTCAAACTGTTTCAGGTTCTCCGTGTGGTCGTCAATGAAAATGTACTGGTTATAGATATGGTTGCAGGAAAGTAACACCCCAACCGGAGAAGCAAAAGACAATCTGCAATCGCTCCGGTCAGTGGATAGTTTCTCATAGCGGGTATCTGTTCCCACCTTGCCCGGCATATCTTCCGCATCCGAAAGGGTATGCAGGCAAAGGATGTCGTCGCCAATCTTCATTTCGTCAGCACCCAGTGAAATATCTTTCAATGTGGTGGTGTCTGTCTGTGAGAGTGAAAAGTATTTCTCCACGATGCCCGCCGTTTCCTTTGTTCCGGTGATTTCGTCCGAAGTCAGGCGGGTAAGGGTAATGAAACCGCTATCGTTCATAATGCTTTCAAACTGCCCCACCGCTTCGAGGAACTTTGTAACCGTTTCCTTGTCCCTTATCTCTTTGGGGACAAGGAAGCCCCGGCAAAGGGTGGAGAAGTTACTCTGCATCCGGCTGCGTTCCTTTGTTGTTTTCGTCAGGAACAAATAGCAGGTATGGTTTAAGAACGGACGTTCATTGAAATGCCGTTCAAAGGAACGGGAAAGGAAACTCAAATCATCCTTTTGGATGTCGGGCGCATAGTTCTCTTTGATGAACCAGTCCTGTTTGTGTACGATGCTGTAATCGGGCAGTACCTTTACCGCCTTGTTCCAAGCGGAATGTATCGCTTCGTATTCGGCTGCCGTGACAGTGAACAGTTCGGGCAGTTCCACCCGGAACGCTACTGTTATGTCGGCATCTTTGGAAACGATGCACCCGTTTTCCACCGTGAACAGTGGAAACTTGTTTTCCAGCGTAGTAGCTTTTAATATATTTCTCATTTCGATGCTTGTTTCTGATTTTTAGTGAATAATCGGGATATGGCTTTTCGGTTGATGATATGGAAAGGGTGGCTTTTGCGTGCGGACAATTTCATTAACCCGTGTGTCCCGTACTTTTCGTTTAACCGGAATGTGAGCCATACAAGCAGCGTTGCCGAAGTAACGCCGAAGATGATACACACCCACTGGTTAATGCCTACCATGTACATGATGATGAAAAGCACGAACAGGGCTAATAGCCCGCCCGCAAAAATGAAAAGATACTGGCTTTTCAACCCCTTAAACTCAACTGGTTTGCCTATCCCCCTGTTAATCGGATAGTCTGCCATAGTCCGTTCTTTTTACAGGAAGAACGAGCGTAGAATGGTAGCTGCCACAATCAAGAAGATACACGCACCGAACCATGAAGCCGCCGTTTTGCTCGTATCAGGGTCGCCACTGCTAAACTTGCCATATACTTTCACGCCGCCAATCAAGCCCACCACCGCACCGATGGCGTAAATTAATTTTGTCGCCGGGTCGAAATAGGACGTTACCATGTTGGTAGCTTCTGTAATGCCCGCCATGCCGTTACCTTGTGCAAAAGCGGAGGATGCAGCCAAAAGAACGGCTGCCGAAAAGAGAACTTTCTTTTTCATTATAAATACATTGATTTTAAAATTGCCGGACGGGTGGATAGTCCGCCCGGCGGAGTGATTAATAATTAAATTTTTGTGGTTGCGGGGAGTGTTCCCCGTTTTCTAAAAGGTCTGTTTAACCGTAATCTCTCTGTTTCATCATCTTATTATTTAAAGTTTACCATTAAAGAAAATCGTTCATGTCAAAGGCTGCCACTTCATCATTTCCGGCAGCCGGGACGGTGACGGGTACGGGTATCTCATGCTTTTGTAAAAGTTCCGCTACCCGTGACCTGCCCCCGTTAATCTGTTCCACCAGTGAATGAAACAGGTTTGTTTCCGTCCGGCAGATAGTCTGTACCGCTTGCCGTTCTTCCATTTCGGGTGCTTGTTTTACTTGAATGACCTGAACCATTTGCCCCAGTTCCCCCAGCGTGACACCTTGCGCCATTTCCGGTTCACCCTCACCCATGTAACAGGCGATTTCTTCCGCTTCGATTTCATCCGGCGAAACGTCCGGTTCTTCCGAATCTTCCGTTTCAAATTCCATTTCAAATTCGGTTTCAATCGCTTGCGGGGTATCGGTGTTTTTTTCATCTGCCAGTTCGTTATCAAGCGTTTTCGTTACCGTTTCATCACCTTGCGGGACAAATATAGAAGCATTATCAACCCCTTTTGAAAGGTGTCCTAAGATGTCCCCGTTTGTCCTCATTTGTCCCATCCGATAACGGCTTGCGCCTACAAGAGAATCCCCGTTTCCGGTTTTCACGGTTGGTTTGCTTCCCGGCTGTTCCGGCTCTCTTTTTCCGCTTGTAAACCATGTTCCCAAGCTGTCCCGGTATCGCCATAAGAGGATGGCGTAATACAGGAGCGTTCCGATAATAAACCATTTTAGCATATCAGAACGGCTTTTCAAATTTGCTTTCGTACAGTTCGTTTATCTCGTCCTGAAACTGGTCGAAATGCCGGAGCAGGATATTTTCTACATAGCTGCTCACGGTCGCTTTACGTCCGCCGATAACAGTTACTATCTTCATCAGCTTTTCGTGGGTGGTACGGCTGACGTACAACGGTTGTCGGTCGGTCAAGTCCACCCGCATGAAATAGGTTTCCCGGAAATCTCCCGGAGCGTTCTTTTTCCGGCGGGCAGGTTCTTTCACCGCCTTTTCTTCCTTTACGGTTTCCGTTTCCCGTTTCGGTTCTTGTTCAGGTACGTTTGCCGGGATGTCGGGTGTTTCCGCTTTAGTTTTCACTTCCGTTGGTATTGCCACCATTGGCGTTTCCTGTTTCTTCACAGGCAAGCCCTGTGAAATAATCTCTTTCATAAAATCCTCATCTATTTGCGGTTTCCCGCCGCTTTGCTTTGCCATATCGTTACAGTTTTATAAGGTATGCGATTTCGGTTATCAGTTCTTCCATGTTGCTGCCCTTTACCAGCCGTTTGTCCGCCGGGAACAGCGTAGAACGGAACACGGTTTTACGCTGTGCGTCCAGTTCCTTTTTAAACCTTTTGGTGTCCGGGATAAATACTTTCATAAGGGGTAGTTCCAGTTCCCCGATGGTCTGTTCATACAGGGTGTACAGGTCTGTCTTTTCCCGCCCATCTACCATGTTCCAAAACAGGTGCAGCCCTTTCAGTCGGCAGGCTTCATTCTTTACCAGCAGTTTGTCGATAGCCACCGCAAAGGAAAGGCTGCTTTCCAATACCACCCGGTCGGCGGCTATGGGGGTGAAAATATAATCCACCCCTGAAAGGGAGTTGATAACACCCTCGCTGTTCACCGTTCCGGGCAGGTCGAAAAAGACCACATCATAGTCCATTCCGGCAGACGCAAGATATTCATCCGCCGTTTTTATCGCTTCGTCCGGTGAACTGCAAAGGACAGGGTACGCTTTCTTTCCCAGTGTTTTGAACTGGCTGAAAGCAAGCCGTTTGTAATACTCATCACTGTTCACCTGTTCGGCATCCCGTTTGCGCATGGCGGAAATAGAATGTTGCGGGTAGTCGCAATCCACGACTGCCACATTATACCCTTTCAGGTAATACAGGTAACTTGCCACCAAGACGGTGAACGTTGTTTTGCCGACCCCGCCCTTTTGGGTGGAGAAAGCTACATACAAGGTTTCTTTCTTCATTGTAATACTGGTTTATTGTGATACATCTTTATTTCATTCCATCCGTTTAGATTGACAGACAGAGTGTTTTCTTTCGTTCCATACAGGAAGCCCGAAAGCAGGAATGATTTCTTTCTTCCTATTCTTGTTCCTTTCAATCTTTCCACAAAGACGGACAGTTTTCTTTCCCGATTGAATGACCGTTTCCTTTCAATCATTCCATCCGGTTTGCTTTCTTGTTTTCTTGAAAGATTGCAATCTTGAAATCTTGTTTTCAAGTTTTCAAAACCGCTTTCTTTCCGCACGCTTTTCAAGCTATATTTCCATCTATCCATATTGCTATCTTTCTTAAATCCGGGACAAATAAACATAGAAAAACAACCCGTTTCGAGATGTGTCCTCAAATGTCCCCATTTGTCCTCATTTGTCCTATAACCTGCTATTTCACAGCATTTTTAATACCCGTTACTTTGCAACCGAAAGGTATCGGTCAGGCTAACCAAGCCCCCGCCGCCGGGAGCGTTCCAATCTCCGCTAACTCCAATCCGTCCGTAGGCGGATTTTTATTTGCACTGGCAGATAGCAAGGTGTGTTCTGCGCTGCTTGAAATTCTTTCAGCAGCTTTGAACGCCTTGCCCGGACGAAGCCGGGATAGGGTCACTCCGAAGTCGTAACCCTTTAAAAATAATGTAGCATGAAACAGAAAAATGAAAATGCGTCCCGTCCGGGTGGCGCAGGACGCAAGCCCAAAGCAGACCCGGCAGTGTTCCGGTACTCTATCAGTTTCAATGCGATAGACCACGCCCGCTTTTTGGCATTGTTCGACCAGTCCGGTATGCGCACGAAAGCGCATTTTATCACTGCCCGCATCTTTGGCGAACCGTTCAAAGTGATTAAAATCGACAAGGCGGCAGTAGAATATTATACCCGGCTGACTGCTTTATATTCCCAGTACAGGGGTATAGCCGTGAATTATAATCAGGTGGTAAAGGCTCTCAATACCAATTTCTCCGAGAAAAAAGCTCTCGCATTTCTCTATAAACTGGAAAAGGCAACGATGGAACTTGCCGACCTGAACCGCCAAATTATTGAACTGACCCGTGAATTTGAAACAAGATGGTTGCAAAGATAAGCGTAGGAAGCTCCCTGTTCGGTGCGCTTTCCTACAACCAAAACAAGGTGGATGAAGAACAGGGAAAGGTACTTTTAAGCAACCGTATGTTCGAGAGCGAGGACGGAAATTTCAGCATCCGGCGTTGTATGGAATGTTTTGATATGCACCTGCCCGCAGACCTGAAAACGGAAAAACCGATTATCCATATCTCCCTGAACCCGCACCCGGACGATGTGCTTTCAGACAGCCAGCTTGCGGATATTGCCAAAGAGTATATGGATAAGTTGGGGTACGGCAACCAGCCGTATATGGTTTACAAGCACGAAGATATTGCAAGGCATCACATCCATATCGTTTCCATCCGGGTGGATGAAACGGGCAAAAAGATAAACGACAAGTTCGAGCATATCCGCAGCAAACAAATCACCCGTGAACTGGAACAGAAGTACGGGTTGCATCCGGCAGAGAAGAAACAGGCAACCGAACGCCCCGAACTTAAAAAGGTGGACTACCGGGCAGGGGACGTAAAGCACCAGTTATCCAATACAGTAAAAGCCCTTGCCAGCAGTTACCGTTTCCAGAGTTTTACGGAATACAAAGCGTTGCTATCTATATATAATGTACAGGCGGAGGAAGTGAAAGGGGAAGCGAACGGCAAACCCTATAACGGCATTGTCTATTCGGCGACCAATGACAAGGGAGAAAAGCGGGGAAACCCGTTCAAATCTTCCTCTTTGGGTAAGTCGGTAGGTTACGAAGCCATCCAGCGACACATCAAGAAATCCGCAAAGGGCATTCAGGACAAGAACCTGAAAGAGCGTACCCGCCGGACGGTCGGCGCAGTGATGCAATCCGCCCGTAGCCGGGAACAGCTTATTACGGAATTGAAAGCGAAAGGCATAGATGTTCTTTTCCGGCAGAACGATACAGGCAGGATATACGGTGTAACATTCATCGACCACGAAAACCGTACCGTCCTGAACGGTTCACGGTTGGGAAAGGACTTTTCCGCCAATGTGTTCAACGACCTGTTTTCCGGCTCCCGTACTTTGACGGGAAACAGCAAACAGGAAACGCAGGAACACACGCCGGAATTTAACCCGACCGGACACATTGAAAATACAGGCAAAACCATTGCGGGACTGTTCAGCCTGTTATCCGGTGGGGACGATACGCCACCCGACAACAGCCAAGTTCCACCACCCAAGAAGAAAAAGAAGAAGAAACAAAGACGTATTTAATAACTATAAAAATTTCAATTATGCAAAATGAAGATGATTTAAGAGGACTTGCAAAGGTCATGGACTTTATGCGGGCAATCAGTATTTTATTTGTAGTGATAAACATTTACTGGTTTTGTTACCAGTCGTTCCGGGAGTGGGGTATCAATATCGGGGTAGTCGATAAAATCCTGCTGAACTTCCAGCGTACCGCCGGGCTGTTCTCCAATATCCTATATACCAAACTTTTTTCAGTGGTATTCCTTGCGCTTTCCTGTTTGGGAACAAAGGGAGTGAAAGAGGAAAAAATCACATGGAACAGGATTTATGTGTTCCTGACAATCGGTTTTATCCTGTTTTTCCTGAACTGGTGGCTGTTGGTTCTGCCGTTGCCACTGGCGGCAAACACGGCATTGTATATCTTTACCATGACCGCCGGGTATCTTTCGCTACTTGCTGCCGGAGTATGGATTTCCCGCCTGTTGAAAAACAACCTGATGGATGATGTGTTTAATTTGGAAAATGAAAGTTTCGCACAGGAAACACGTCTGATTGAAAACGAATATTCTATCAACCTGCCGACCCGTTTCTACTATAAGAAGAAATGGAATGACGGATGGATAAACATTGTAAACCCGTTCAGGGCAAGCATGGTTTTAGGTACACCCGGTTCGGGAAAATCGTATGCGATAGTCAATAATTACATCAAACAGCAAATTGAAAAAGGTTTTGCTGTTTATATTTATGACTACAAATTCCCCGACCTTTCGGAGATAGCATACAACCATCTAATCAACCATTTAGACGGGTATAAGGTAAAGCCTAAATTCTACATGATTAACTTTGACGACCCACGTAAAAGTCACCGATGCAACCCGATAAATCCGGCATTTATGACGGACATATCGGACGCATACGAAGCCAGTTATACAATCATGTTAAATTTGAACCGCAGTTGGATAACCAAACAGGGGGATTTCTTTGTGGAAAGTCCGATTATCCTGCTCGCTTCTATCATTTGGTATTTGCGTATCTATCAGGGGGGAAAGTATTGTACATTCCCGCACGCCATCGAGTTTCTGAACAAGAAATATGCCGATACGTTCACTATTTTAACCAGCTATCCCGAACTGGAAAACTACCTTTCACCGTTCATGGACGCATGGGAAAGTAATGCGCAAGACCAGTTACAGGGGCAGCTTGCAAGTGCTAAAATCCCGCTTTCAAGGATGATTTCACCCGCTTTGTATTGGGTAATGACAGGGGATGATTTTTCACTGGATATAAACAACCCGGAAGAACCTAAGATTTTGGTAGTAGGCAATAATCCCGACCGTCAGAATATCTATTCCTGTGCTTTGGGATTGTATAATTCCCGTATTGTGAAGCTGATAAACAAGAAGCATCAACTGAAAAGTTCTGTAATCATTGACGAACTACCGACCATCTATTTTCGAGGACTGGATAACCTGATAGCAACGGCACGAAGCAACAAGGTAGCGGTCTGTTTGGGCTTTCAGGATTTCAGCCAGTTACGCCGGGACTATGGGGACAAGGAAAGCAAAGTAATCGAAAATACAGTAGGTAATATCTTTTCCGGTCAGGTGGTTTCTGAAACGGCTAAAACGCTTTCAGACCGTTTCGGAAAGGTCTTACAAAAACGCCAAAGTATGACTATCAACAGGAATGATAAATCAACCTCTATCAGTACGCAGATGGATAGCTTGATACCACCCAGTAAAATATCCAACTTAACACAGGGTATGTTTGTGGGTGCGGTCAGTGACAATTTCGATGAACGGATAGAGCAGAAAATATTCCATGCGGAAATTGTGGTGGATAACGAGAAAGTGAAGCGGGAAACAGCCCAATATAAGAAGCTACCCCAAATTATAGATTTCAGGGACGAGGACGGGAACGACCGGATGCAGGAAGAAATACAAGCAAATTACAACCGGGTCAAGCAGGAAGTCCAGCAAATTGTCACGGACGAAATGGAACGGATTAAGAACGACCCTGATTTGCGGCATTTGATTAAGACTGAAAATTAGTATAAGTTTCAAGAGTATATCAAATATACTCTTGAAACTCTTCTATAAATTCTTTTTCAATCTTAGGTAAATTTGTCATCATAGGATTAAATCTGCTTATTTGTTGTAATGCTTCATCTATATTGGGAGATAATTGAATGATTTTACCGATTTTTTCAGAAATTTGGATAGGTAATCCGTATTCGTCTAAAGGAACAACATAGGGAGAAATGAAATAACATTCAACCATACTTGCAAAGTAGCTATAATCACATTGCTCTAAACGATACTTCTTGAATACATCATTTGCTATATCATTGAGACTAATTAAAAAACGAGGAAACTGAAAATTAATCCAGTGTCTTTGAATATCAAAAGATAATTCAATTTTTTCATTGATTTCTTCATTTGATTTACAATCTTGTATAATCATTGAAATAAAATTTTTAATATTTCCAGCTTCTCTATATTGATTTATTCTAAAATGTAATTGTCTTCCTGAACTTACACCATATATCATTTTATTAGATGCAACTAAAAATTCCCAAATCAATATACATACAGCTTTTAACTGTTCATTCGTTGGATATTGATTCCAGTTTAATATAGGATGTACTTTAGATAAATTTTCTTTAATGAATGAAGCCAGTTTAATTTGTTTATCTAAATCAATATATGAATTTTTCTTAAGTACCTCTTTGGATAATACCTCTTGCTCTATATATTTTTTTAACTTAAGTTTTGAACTTTCTTTTAAATCTTCTTCATCTATATTTATTAATAGCTTTTCAGGCACATCTTCTGTTTGTGAAAAGATAGGAAAATCTACTAATGGCAATTCTGCTAATGGTGGCTCATGAAATAAATATATATTGCCAATAAAATGTGAGAACATTCTTCCTGAACGACCACAAATATTATTGAATGTAAAATAATCAAATTTGCTTCTTGCTATTTTATTATCATATATGATTACATTTTTAGCTTTTGTATTTACTCCTTCAATTAATGTAGAGGTACATATTAAGAATTTTAGATTTCCATCGTTAAATAGTTTGATACATTTTTGAGCAATAGAACGAGGAATTTTCCCATGATGAATTCCTATTTTACGTTCTATACAGTTGGGTAAAATCCATTGTGGATGATAATTGTTTTTAAGCCATTTTACTAAATCATCATTAATTGTTTCTTTAGGAAAAACTTGACTTTCTAAAAATGCAGTAGCTACTTTATTGGCACTTGCTGGTGATTGGCAAAATATAAGAGTTGGCTCGTCCAATTCTTTGCATAATTCTATCAGTTTATTAATGGGCTTTTCATTTTTACCAACAGTTATATTATGCCGTTCTGATACGACTGTTTTATAGTCTGTTTTAATGAACTTGTATTGAATGTTATCTAATAATTCTGTGGTAACTCGTTCTATATTTGGTCCTAATAAATAAAATTGAGCACCAGTCTTTACTAATGTGTAGAATACCTGATTTAAGATGTGGCATCTTTCTTCATCTGTTCTTTGTGGACTTAATTTATAGAATTCATCTATAACAAAAAAATCAACATTGGTATTTTTAATTATTTCCAATGCCCTCTCTTGTGTAAGGATAAATACATTCTTTGAAGTAATAACTTGACTTGGATGTGTAATAATTTTGTATATAGATTTAAATTTTGAAAGTCGTTTCCTTGTTTCATCAATCAATGCTATTGTTGGTACAATTATGACGATATTTGAATAATTCAAAGAAGCTATAATTGAATCAATAATAAGACTTTTGCCAAAACTAGTTGGAGCACTAAGTACAATGTTTTCTTTTCGCAAAAGTGCGTAATAAATTTCTGCTTGTGCGTGATGAAAAACAATGTTCTCTTTAAATCCAGTAGGTCTGTGCATTTCATACGCAATTGTATCTCTAAAAGATAATTCATCTTCATTAAGATAAGGAAATAATCCTACTTGCCTTACCAATGAATAAATGATTTCCTCAAATCCTTTAAAATCAGAAATTCGGGACAAAAGCCTAAGAATAAACTCTTGACCTATAGTTCTATTTAATGCAGTTAAATTTGCAATATCTTTTAAGATTGAATATTTATCTATTTGACGAATTACTTTACCTCTTAAAATTCGTCTTAGTTCTTGTATATTTATAGACTCTGCCATATTCTTAATTTTTTATCAATACATTCAATCAGTTCTTTTTTAGTATTTAAAGGCAATAAAAATAAGTGGACAGTAACAGGAAATTTCCCTAAATCATTGCAGAATTTATCATGATATTGTATCAATTCCTGTGTAATCTCATCAATATATTCCTTGCATGATTTATTGTATTTAGCTAATATTTTCGAGTCATATGTTAATAATACTGGGATGCATGTATTTTCAAACACATCGTCTAAAGATGTATTTGGATTTAGTAATGCTTTTAATTTATCCGAATGTGACCATTTACTATCTATTTTATTTGTAATAGCAATAAACTCACTCTTAATGTATCTAACTTCAATATGTTGTTTTAACTCTTCTATAACACTATGCATTGCGCTGGAAATATCTTGATAAAACTTAACTTCTCCCAACCAAAGTTCTAAGGTTTCTCCTAAATCAATGACATGCACAGCATCGAAGCCTTTTACCGTTTCATTTGGACCATCTTTGTAATATATCTTACTGATAGCGGGGATTGTGTTATATGTTTCCCGAATGATGGCATGTAATAATAACTCTCCAAATTCTCCTCTACTTTCAAATTTTTTTGATTTATATATATTAGCTGCAACTTGCCTTATTTTTGCAATAGCATTTTCTCCATTAAGGTCTATATATTCAGAATAGTTTAAAGCAAATTCCGGTAAATATTCGAATAAATGGTCTACAAGCTGTTCTTTTCTCCATTTTAGTCCTTCAAATCCTGCACATATCCCGTGCAAATCTGGTATGTTTTCATCTTTGTGAATTATCACTTTGAAAAATGGATGTATCATAATCTATATTTTGTTTTCAATCAATAACATTATTATGCTTTTTACAAAAATAAAGAAAAATGTTGGTTTTAAGGAGCATAGCTACTAAAACTTTAATTTTTCTGAATAATTCTTTAACAATAGGACAAATAAGGACAAACGAGGACTAATGAAGCCACACGTTCCCAAATCCTTAAATATACTCTATTTCATCCTTACTTTTACTTCCGAAAATTTTATTTATTCACTAAAATTCAAAAAGTTATGGATGTAAACACAGCCAACCAATCCACCAGTGACGAGCAGATGATGGATATTCTTCTTGTACTGGATAAGGAGAAAAAGACAATCAGCGCAGTAAAAGGCGTGGATGAAAACGGGGAACTTCAAACCGTACCGCCGGAGAACAACAGCGAACTACTGAAATTCGATCGTCACGGTGATTTCTTTTCCAATTTCTTTTCCAACATGATGAGCCAGTTGAAGAACCCGACCCGCTTCAACTTCTTCAAAATCCCGAAGATTGAACTTCCCAAAATCGAGCCGATAATCAGGGATAACTTCAACAACCCTACACCGGAAAATGAAGCGAACATAGAGCGTTACCGGGTGACACCTGAAACCGTAAAGCAGGAAGTGAAGAAAGAACAGCAGGAAACCCAAAACGGGCAGCAGTCAGCCAAAGAAGCGGGAGCAACGGCACAAGCACTGCAGCAACCCGACAAAAGCAAATATTACATCGACCCCGATAAAGTGGACTGGGAAGCCCTGAAAAACTTCGGGCTATCCAAAGAACAGCTTGAAAAGGCAAAGGCTTTAGAACCCATGTTAAGAGGGTATAAGTCACCCGGAGCGTTCACCATTGCGGGCAACTACAATTCCGCCATTATGAAGATGGATGCACGCCTATCTTTCCGGCACGACAAAGACGGGAATGTGGTTTTGGCTATACACGGCATCCGCCAAAAGCCGGAACTTGAACGCCCGTTCTTCGGTCACGAGTTTTCCAAAGAGGATAAAGCCAATCTTCTTGAAACGGGAAACATGGGACGGATAGTGAACCTGAAAAACTATATCACGGGAGAAATAATACCCTCTTTCGTCAGCGTGGATAAGGTAACAAACGAACTGGTTTCCATGCGTGCAAGCAGCGTCCAAATACCCGATGAAATAAAGGGTGTCAAACTGAACAAGGAACAACAGCAAGCCTTACGGGAAGGAAAAGGGGTATTCCTTGAAAATATGATTTCCAACCGTAAAAATCCCTTTTCCGCAACCGTTCAGGTCAATGCCGACAAGAAAAGTCTGGAATTTATCTATCCCAATGCCAAACAGTCACAGGAACAACAGCAGAAACAAACGCAGCAGAACAGTCTTGTCACCAGTGACGGTGTAACCATTCCCAAAAGCATTTCAGGAATAGAACTATCCCGCCAGCAACAGCAGGATTTAGTCAATGACAAAACCATCTTTGTTGCCGGACTGAAAGATAAGCGAGGGGTAGAATATGATGCTTATATTCAGGTGAACCATGATAAGAAGAAGTTAGGCTTTTACAGTGACAATCCCAGTTTTGACCGTTCCGCCGTGAAAGAGATTACCCCCGCCAGCAAGAACCGCACACAGGTAGCGGTCAATTCGGAGGGCAAGACCAACGAAGCCACCAAGAAAGTGAAAGAACCCTTGAAAAAGGGTCAGGACAAGCCCACTGAAAAACAAAAGACCAAGCAGGATAAAAAGGAGAAGCAGGAGCAGACGGACAAACCCAAACAAAGCAGGGGACGCAAAAGATGATAGCGGTATTCATCCTTATCCCGGTTGTCAGTTTCGCCCTGTTCATTTTCGCCTGTTACAAAACAGACTGGAAAGCCATAGACGAGCAGAACCGACAATTTTATGTTGATGGCTATCACATCTACTATGACCGGAAAATCCTAAGACAAAAAGAAATAGAATAATTAAAATCGAAATTAGAATGATTGCAGTAATCGGAGAAAAACCAAGCGTGGCAAGGGACATTGCCCGCATTTTAGGAGCGAATGAAAAACAGGATGGCTATCTTTCAGGTAACGGGTATCTCGTTACCTGGGCGTTCGGCCATCTTGTAGGTTTGGCAATGCCGGAAGCCTACGGCATACAGAGTTTCCGCCGGGAAAGTCTGCCTATTATCCCGGATAGTTTTCAACTTACACCCCGGCAGGTGAAAGCGGATAAGGGGTACAAGGCAGACCCCGGAGCATTGAAACAGCTAAAGGTAATCAAAGAGGTATTCAACCAGTCGGACAAGATTATAGTCGCCACCGATGCAGGGAGAGAGGGAGAACTTATCTTTCGCTACATCTACCAGTATATCGGATGCAACAAGCCCTTTGTCCGTTTATGGATAAGCAGCCTTACGGACAAGGCAATCCGTGAGGGACTGCAAAACCTGAAAGCCGGCAGCCTGTATGATAATCTTTTCCTTTCGGCACAGGCACGCAGCGAAGCGGATTATTTGATAGGCATAAACGGTACACAGGCTTTAAGTGTGGCAGCCGGACAAGGCATTTTTTCTTTGGGACGGGTACAATCGCCCACGTTGGCAATGATATGTACCCGTTTTTTGGAGAACAAGAATTTTGTCCCGCAAAAGTATTGGCAACTGAAATTACAGGCAGCAAAGGACAATGTTTCCTTTGTTGCACTATCCGCAGACAAGTACGATAAGCAGCAGCCCGCCATCGACACGTTGCAAAGGATAAAGGAAGCGGAAACGGTACAGGTGAAAAACGTAGAGCGTAAGGAAGTGAACCAAGAACCGCCGTTGCTCTATGACCTAACCACGCTCCAAAAAGAAGCGAATACCAAACTGAATTTTTCCGCAGACAAAACCCTATCCATCGCACAAAAGTTATACGAGGGTAAACTAATCAGCTACCCCCGAACCGGAAGCCGTTATATCTCACAGGACGTGTTCGAGGAAATCCCGGAACGTCTTGTTAATTTGGAACAGTACGCCCGTTTTGCCGGATATGCTGCCGGGATGAAAGGAAAAGCCTTAAATTCCCGTTCCGTGAACGATGGCAAGGTAACAGACCACCACGCCCTGATAGTAACGGAAAACCTGCCCGGTAAACTGGAAACGGACGAACAGGTAATCTATGAACTGATAACCGGACGGATGTTGGAAGCCTTTTCTGAAAAATGCGTCAAAGACGTTACCAGTGTAACGCTGGAATGTGCAGGGTCGCTTTTCACGGTCAAAGGCTCTATAATCAAGTCCGCCGGATGGCGTACCGTATTCGGCGAGAAAGAGGACGGAGAAGATAACGCCACTTTGCCCGCCATGCAGGACGGAGATAGTTTACCGCTTTCCGGCATTGAACTGTTAGAGAAACAGACCAAACCCAAGCCGTTGCACACGGAAAGCAGTTTGCTTTCTTCAATGGAAACAGCGGGTAAGGAACTGGAAAACGCAGAACTGAAAGCCAGCATGAAAGATACGGGTATCGGCACGCCCGCAACACGGGCAGCCATCATCGAAACGCTGTTTTCCCGCCAGTACATTGTCCGGGAGAAAAAGAACCTTGTCCCGACCGAAAAGGGGCTTGCCGTTTACAACATCATCCGGGACAAGAAGATAGCAGACGTTGAAATGACGGGTATGTGGGAAAATACGCTTGCCAAAATAGAAAGCGGCGAAATGAACCCCGATACGTTCCGTAAAGGCATCGAAGTATATGCACGGCAAATTACGGCTGAACTTTTGGACGTTCAGCTTTCTTTCGCTTCGGGTAGTGGTTGCATTTGCCCCAAATGCAAGACCGGACGCATCTTTTTCTATCCGAAAGTCGCCAAATGTTCCAATGTGGACTGTTCCGTTACTATCTTCCGCAATAAGAGCGACAAGCAGCTAACGGACAAACAGATTACCGAACTGGTGACTACCGGGAAAACCGGGTTAATTAAAGGCTTTAAAAGCAAGAACGGCAAAGTCTTTGACGCTTCACTTGCCTTTGACGAACAGTTTAATGTTACTTTCGTGTTCCCTGAAAAGAAAGGCAAACCGAAGAAATAAGACGAAAATCGTTATATTTGCCACAGAAAGTTTCATTATAGATAGATTTATAATTGAAATTTTTGTGGTTGAAGCACCCGGAGGGACACCGGGTGCTTTTTAAAATCATTCCCCTTTATACTGGTAGGTCAGGCAAACGACCTGATTGTCTATCACCCGGTGTCCGGTCAGTTCCCACTTCGACCCGA
The DNA here is from genome assembly GCF_025147085.1 of Bacteroides sp. D2. NCBI lineage: Bacteria > Pseudomonadati > Bacteroidota > Bacteroidia > Bacteroidales > Bacteroidaceae > Bacteroides > Bacteroides sp. D2. The sequence continues at coordinate 3,898,653 of NZ_CP102261.1, forward strand.
AAGTCTTTCCTATAAACCTGATACCGTCCCCCAGCATGACCGGAACGATATATAGCGTTATTTCATCCAGCAGGGACGCTTCAATCAGCGAGGTTATAAACTTACCGCCGCCAATGACCTGAATATCCGTTTCCGAACTTGATTTAAGTTCATTGATTGCCCGTAAAGGCATATCGGTAAGAAAGGTTACATTCTCCTTTTCGGTCACATTGGTGTCGTAGTGGGACACAACAAAAGTCTTTTTACTTTTGTACGGCCATCCGCCCCAATGTTCAAAGATATAAGAATAGGTGTTTACTCCGGCAAGTAGTATATCCGGCTGTTCATAGGCTGCTGAAATCTCCAGCTTTACATTTTCAGGCATCCAGTCCAATTCATTATCCTTTGTGGCAATGAAGCCATCGAGAGATACAGCAATACAAGTTTTTAAATGTTTCATAATTGGGTATTTAACAGTTACTTTTTATAAACTGTTCGCCAGCACATCCAAAGAAAAAGCGTGAACTCACACTATTCCAACGTAGAGGCACTGGTACGCCTAAGAGAAGAAACAGGCAAGCCCACGCTATACAGAAGTATAGCATGAACATTGCGCATAAATCTCTTCTCTTTGAAAATTACCAGTTTTCTACGTTGAGACGTTCTGCGAACGCTATGTTATATATAAAAGCAATCGGCTTTGCAGCCTATGCTGTTATTATCTTATGAAACAGTTGCAAATATACGGAAAGTCTCGGATATTCACGAATCGGAAAAAGAAATCCTGCCTTATCTCACGACAAAACAGGATTGAAAGCCATTAGAAAAGAAAAAATCAATCGGTTTTCTCACGGATTAACTTGTGTACGTCCGTAGCACGGTAATAACACCTGCCGTCCAGCATAAGGAAAGGGAGTATTCCCTTTTTCCGGTAACGGGTCAGTGTTCGGGGGGCTACTTTTAGCAGCAGGCACAAATCCTGATTATCCAGCAGTTCTTCCCCGTCCAAACAGTTACGCCCCTTTATAACTTTGTCTATCTTTTTGTCCTGCATATCGAACCTATCCATGATACGTTCCATCCATGCGGTAAAATCATCTTTATCTATATACATAAGGCTGTCCGATTAAATTAAACCAATCATAAAATAACTTTGGTTGGACGGGTCTTTGATGATAATGTCCCGTTCCCGCATGAAGCGGATATAGCTTTTGGCGGTGCGTTCTTTCACGTCCAAAATCTGCTGTATCTGCTCGCACAGGTCTATATAGGTTATATGTTCCTGTCTGCCGAATACGTCACGGGCAACCCCGACCAGTTCCTTTTCCTTGCGCTTCTCTTTTTCCTCACGTGGCTTTTCTCCTTTGTAAAGGTGCATCCCGGTTGTTTTGTCCCATGCGAACAGCATCAGGGGAACATCCAGCGGGCTGCCATCCCTTACTTTCAGGGCTTTTACCACTGATTGTGTGGGTTCTTCGTCCTTTTCGATGGAAAGGATAGTTGCCGCTTTACGTTGTAATTCGCTACCCAAGTGTCCCCGCAGTTTCAATCCATTGGGTACGAAATGCAACACGCAGAGAATACAGGTATTATAAATCCCTGCCAGTCGGTACAGTTCATCTATCACCGCTACGCTTTCCACTTCATCATTGGCACTTTTTACAAGGTCGGCGATGCCGTCAATAACTACCAACTGGATGCCGCCATACTGGTAATAGAATTTATCCATACTTTGTACAATAGCGTGCAGGCGTTCTTTACGAGACATACCCGTCAGACAGAATGCTTTCAGTTCTTCCGGTTTGTTCTGTTGCTTGGCACGTGTCAGCAGGTTACTTACATTTTTGAACAGTTGTACTTCGGACTGTTCCGTATCATAGAGTAATACCGCTTTGTGTTTACTGTTGGCGGCTATCTGTATGCCGAGCGTATCTACTTCCTTATCCGGTTGGCAGATACAGCCCGCTAACATGGCGGCTATATAATTACTCTTTCCTGTTCCCTCACCGCCTGTGATACCAAACAGGTTTCCTTGTGTCCCCAATGGGACATCTCCGGCAGAAATTATCACCTGTGCTTTTGCCGGAGGATTATTGAAGTCTATTTCGCACGATTTAAGCATAATCAATGTATCACTATATAGGTTATCTAAAAATTCGATAAACAATTTCAGGAAATCTTCACGGGTATTTCCTGCCTTGAAATAGTCCGATATGTCCTTTTCTTCTTTCGTTCCGGGAAGTGGTAAGAGCAGACGTTTTACCCCCAATTCTTCCAACTGTTTTTCCTGTTTGCGTGCGCTTTCCTTACCCGTCTTGTCGGTATCATATAATAGGATGATATGCTTAAAACGGAACGTTAGTTTATAAATCAGGGTAGGCGAGATAGTCACCGTTTCACTGTTGAAACAGATAGCGTGAAAACCGTGTGCCGCCAATGACATGACATCTTTTTCACCACCCGTGATAAATAATGTATCCCCTTTTGCGGGTAGTTGTTCCAGCCCGAAACAATAATTTTCACCGAAGCTGCCACCATACAGAAAGCGGGTTTTCGAGAATGGACGATATAGTTTTATATATCGTTTACTTTTATACCCGTACATCGGTTCTGCCACGGACGAAGTATAAGTAAATGGTGTACCATCCGCCGTTTCACTTTGAAAATCCCGCAGGGAACAAACCTTATACAGTTCTAATATCTCCGGGGTGATGCCGTATTGTTGCCAGTACATCAATTCGGCAAGCGGAAATTTTTGTTCCCTGAACTGGTAAGGTTTGCTTTCCTTTTCAGGTGTTTCTTCCGGCATATCATCTACTATATGACAAGAAGTACGGGTAACTGGTATCGGATTGCCTGTTGCCAGTCCCAATCCCAAATCCCGGTCTATGGTTTCCAGTATCTCCACGAAATCCATTGAATTATTGCAGTCCAGCCCTTTAAGTTGCCCCACGAAAAAGAAACAATCACCGCTATAACTGTCGTTGCCGAAGTCTTTCATCTTGTAGATACCACTTCGGCGGTCGAAATAGATGTTACAGGATGCTTTGTTATCCTCATAAAGCGGGTTCAAGAAATTGCGACCTATCCGCCAATTACCGGATATGTAATGCTTGAATACGGATAACCCGTTATTTGTCCTTTCTAATATTTCTTCTTTCCTTAACATATAGCTGATGGTTGGTTATCAGGTTTTGAATATTTTCTTTATTACTTCTTATCAGGCGTTCTTCCAGCATCCGTTTTACTTCGCTGATTTTGTAGAAGTAACGTCCCCGAATATTAGAGTAGGCAATAGTTCCAGCCACTCGCAGACGTTGGAGCGTCTTTTCACTGATTTTTAAGAATGTGCAGACCTCGTAACTATCCACCCAAATATCATCTTCATTGGTACTTTCCGCTTCTATGTGATTGAATATATAATCGGCGATAGCGGTAATTTTGTTGTCTAAATCCTTGTAGGCTTTTGACTCGAATGTTATTATCTCCATTTTGCTAACTAATTGATTTGCTGCAAAGGTCGGGAGTTACAAAAGATAAAACTTACAAGATACTACCAAGTTGGTTGATTTATTTTTTTGTGGGAATTGGTATCTGAAAAGGGATAAACAGGAGAATTTAGGAGTAAAAATATCCTTTAGAATAGGACATAAAAAAACTACCAAGTTGGTAATAACTTGGTAGTTTTTTAGAGGAAGTTTATTATAACTTGTCGTCTTCGTCCATTTTTCGCAGTAGTTGATTTATAAGATTGGTTAGGAATGATGTTTTATCTTTCTTCCTTTCTCTTATTGTAAGATAAGTACGGTAGTAATCTCCTAAATCTATCTTGAATGATGCTTCTATATAGGTCATAATCTCTTTAATATCAGCATTTCCATTATTTAGAACTCCGGCTGCATAAATAGCATAGCCCAATTCAATTGCAGCAATTTTAGTTCCTGTCCATTGAAATGGATTATCCGGTAATGAAGCCCGACTGATTTCTATCACTTCTTTTCTTTCTACCTCTTGCAATCGCTGTTGGAGATAAATTTCCAACATATCATAAGCCAGCATTTTAGCAACTCTATGGTCGCAGCAGGTTGAAAACAACGGGTCTTTATCAAACATACCACCGTTATGGCATAATTTGTAGTTTTCATGTCCTCTTAGAAAGTAGTATTTATCCAAGTGAGTAGCTTTAGAACGGTAATATTGGTAAAAATCGAGATTATTATTACAAAATTCCGTTATTGTAGTTTGCTTTTTTTTGTAATACTCTTTAAGAACATCTTTACTTCCATTCGGTTTTCTTAATTCAAGTGTGTATATATCATTAAAATATATCAGTTTGCTTAAAATGAATGGCTTAATGTTTTTGAAGAATGATATTTCCTCATTAGCATCTTGAAAAGTATATTCATGGATAAATTCTCTTAACCTTTCAAACAAAGGTCTTATGAAATTAAGCATATACAGAGCTTTGTCGGACGATACATCACTATTCATACAGACATTTTCTATTTCTGTATTAATTTGAGATATTATCATATTTACAAATTTTTCCATTTTCTTATTTTGAATATTAACTTATTTACAAATTATTGGATTTGGATAATGGTAGGTATGTGCATAGCATAATTGAGGAAATTATTAATAATCAACTTTGTGCTTATTTTCATATATCCTGTCGTCGTACCATCACTACAACCGTAGAAATCTTCTGATATTACTTCTTCGTCAATAACTACTTGTATTTCGTTTTTTACATCAAGTAATACGCTAAAAATTGTTGCAGCTCCAATTTTTGTCCCTAACTTCTCCTGTAATAGTTCAGCGGGAGTAAACGAAATGCGTGAAATATTGAGTGCTTTACTGAATTCTTTCGATTTGAAAGATTTATGTGCAGTAGTTATGAATAGGTAAAACTCAGTTTGTTGTCGATTGCACAAGAAAAGAGTTTTCACCATTTTCATATTCATTTTTTGATTGATTAACACACAATCATCCATTGAAATAGCTTCATCGGTATCAACACGTTCAAATGGAATTTCCAGCTTATCTAATGTTGTGTAAACTAAATTTTGTAATTCTGTATTGAATACGGTCGGTTTTGTATTCATTATTTCACTTATATAGAACATGACTTATTTTTGTTTTTTTGTTTTTAAATATTTGTAGTAGTTCATTGATGTTATAGCTGCAAGCATGATTATTATGCCTGCTATCTGTAATGGACTAATATATTCATTTAGTACCACATAAGCACAGATTACAGCTACGGGTAGTTCGATAGTCATAAGGATAGAACTAATTCCTGCCCCTATTTTGGAAATACCTGCTGCAAATAAAGCTGTTGGAATGGTTGTTCCTACGATAGCAAGAAATATAGCCCAAAGCATAAAATCACTACCAAAATGATTATTTACCAAAATGGTTTGACTGTTTATTATAAAAATGGATAATGATGACCCTATCATAATAGACATACTTTTAGCTTGCCATCTAACTCCCTTACTAACTCTACCATTAGCTATTATATATACTGCGTAGGTAAGTGACGAAAATAGAGCCAGCATAATACCTTTAGGTGAAAAAGACCATTCTTTTACATCGAAAAGATTTCCTGCCATTAATGTACCTATAAGAATAAAGAAAACTGTAAGGAACTCAAGTCGTGATGGCTTTTTAGTAAATATAATCCATTCCAGCAATAAACTGAACCATGTAAATTGCATCAAAATTACGATAGCTAATGAAGCAGATATGTAACTCACGGATTGATAATATAGGAAGTTGGTCAATCCAATAGCACTACCAGTTAGCAATAATGGCAAAAAATCTTTATATAACAATTTGCCTTTATCGGATTTCCTTGTTATAAACGTACATACCCCAAGAAAGAGGGCTGCAAGTAAGGCTTGCCAAAAAGCTAATTCAGCAGCATTAAATCCTTTTGTGTACAATAGCTTCACCAATGAAGACATTGTACCATACATAGTTCCACCGAGTAGAACCAAAAAAATGTATTTGATATTTTTCATTCCAAGATTGTTTAATGTATTAATAAATATACACGCCAAGATATAGGCTAAACAACCTTGTAATACTAAGATAAGTACACAAATATCCCTTTTCCTTATAAGACAATAAGGAATAAAAGATTATAAAAGACCGGTTATTTAGCCATTAGGCTACCGGGGGAGGGGTATTTGCTGCGAAACCGTGATACATAATATAATTTCATTTAGTTTAAAAAACGGCGCAAAGATAACTGTTTTTTTTATATGATTTGCAATGTAACTGTTAAATCTACTTTTAGTGCAAGGTGCAAGTATATATCTATATATATAGCTTGCACCTTGCACTAATCGCTAAACATTTATATTCAGACATTTGCGTAATTCAGAAAAGAGTTGTATCTTTGAACCCGTGAGATAGGCAGACAAACAGCAGACAAAGCTGGACAGATAACTCTGTGAAAATCGTTACTGTTTCGTTACCTATTTGAAATTTTGGAAAATAAAAAGCTGATTTATAGGCGGTTAGATGTATGGGTTCAGTACCCTCCCTCTCCGCTAGAAAGCAGCTTTTTGCTGCTTTCTGTTTTTATGGAGAGTTTTTTCTCTAGTTGGTAATTGTAAGGAGAGGTGCTCGAGTGGTTGAAGAGGCACGCCTGGAAAGCGTGTATACGCCAAAAGTGTATCACGAGTTCGAATCTCGTTCTCTCCGCATCATTTTTTTACATTTTAATATTAATGAACGGCTGTTTTGACTTATCAAGGCAGCCGTTTGTTTTATATTGTTTTCGGGAATTCGGTTATTCCAATTCTTCAATAATCTTCTTTACATCTACCGGTTGTAATCGACCATATACCTTCTCGCCGATCATCACTACCGGAGCCAGTCCGCAGGCGCCTACACAACGCAGACAGTCTAATGAGAACTTTCCGTCCGGGGTAGTGTCACCGACTTCGATACCTAATACACGTTTGAACTCTTCCAGCAGTTTTTCTGAACCACGTACATAACAAGCTGTACCCATGCAAACAGAGATGGGATGTTTTCCTTTGGGAGTCATGGTAAAGAAAGTATAGAAAGTGACGACACCATACACTTTCGATACGGGAATTCCAAGTTTGGAAGCGATAATCCGTTGCGTTTCCTCGGGTAGATACCCTTGCAAATGCTGTGCCTCATGCAAAATATTGATAAGTTCGCCCGGTTTGTTTCCATGCTTGTCGCAGATCGTTTTGATTTGCTCTGCCATGTCACAGGCTAGTTTGATATCTGACATAATACTCTTCATTTAAAAGTTAATCAATCGCTTTGTTGAAATAATGCGTATGCAGGAGAGTTTCCGATTTCTCACCTAGCGGTTTGCCGAGATAATCCTCGTATAATGTCTTGATATACGGATTCTCGTGCGATTTGCGCAAAGGTTTGTTGGCGTCTTCACGGTAAAGTGCGTTGGCGCGTGCATAGAGTATTTCCGAGTTGCCGTGATGCAAAGGCTGCCCGCCGCCACCGATACAGCCTCCGGGGCAAGCCATAATTTCGATTACATGATATTCGTTATGTCCGTTCCGTATATCTTCCAGTAGATGACGAGCGTTGCCTAGTCCGTGTGCGATGCCTACTTTTAATTCAAATCCGTTTAGGTTAATGGTAGCACGACGGACGCCATTTAGTCCGCGTACCTGTTCGAAATTTACATTTTTCAAAGTTTCTCCGGTATAGATTTCATAGACAGAACGGAGGGCGGCTTCCATTACACCACCTGTTGTTCCGAAAATGACACCGGCACCTGTCGATTCACCCATCGGGTTGTCGAATGGGCTGTCCAGTACGAGAGGGAACCCGATATTGGCACGTTTAATTAGTCGTGCCAGTTCACGGGTAGAGATAGAATAATCCACATCGGGGATACCGTTCACTTTGAATTCATCACGTGCACATTCGTACTTTTTAGCCAGACAAGGCATGGTAGATACGACAACCAGCTTTTCTCTGGGTATGCCCATTTTCTCCGCCCAATAGGATTTGGCAATGGAACCGAACATCTGTTGTGGGGAGCGGGCGGTGGACGGAATGTCCAGCATGTCCGGGAAATGATGTTCGAAGAAGTTGACCCATGCCGGACAGCAGGAAGTCAGGATAGGTAATCGTACGGATTTATCTCCGTTGAGATAACGTGTCAGGCGGTTCAGAATTTCAGAACCCTCTTCCATAATGGTAAGGTCGGCTGCAAAATCAGTATCGAATACATAGTCGAATCCCAGTTCGCGAAGTGCATACACCATTTTCCCGGTTACCAGAGTGCCGGGAGGAAATCCGAATTCTTCACCTAGGGCCGCCCGTACGGCAGGTGCGGTCTGCACAATCACTACTTTGTCCGGATTAGCCAGATCGTCGAGCAGACGGTTGGTGTAGTCACGTTCTGTTAATGCGCCTACGGGACAGACAGCCACGCACTGACCGCAGTAAGTACATTCACTTTCCGTCATCATTCGGTCAAAGGCAGGAGCGATGGTTGTATTGAATCCGCGACGGATGGCACCCAATGCTCCGACCGTCTGTACATCATTGCAAACACTTTCACAACGGCGACAGAAAATGCATTTATCCATATTACGGACGATAGAAGCGGTAATTTCCCGTTTGCGGGGGGACAGCTCACCGCCATTGAAAGGCATTTCGCGAATGTTGAAACGCAGTGCTAACGTTTGGAGCTCGCAGTTGCCGCATTTAGGGCAAGTGAGGCAGTCATTGGGGTGATCCGAAAGGATCAGTTCAGCCACCACTTTGCGAGCGTTCATTACGCGCAGGGTACTGGTTTTTACTACCATGCCCTCCGTGCAACGGGTAGCGCAGGCAGGAGCCAGGTTGCGCCGTCCCATCACTTCAACCACACAAATACGGCAGGAAGCCGGATTATTTTTTATACAGGTTCCTTTTAGGTCGATATGACACAGCGTAGGTATATTGATACCGATTTTGATAGCGGCTTCAAGAATAGTGCTTCCCTCGGGCACAGTGATGAAATGACCGTCTATCTGGAGAGTAATTTGTTTTTCTTCCATAGTAAATAAGATTTTAGCAGACAAGAATAGCATTGAATTTGCAGCGTGCCATACACATGCCGCACTTGATACATTTATCAGGAGCAATGACATGTGGCTTACGCACCAGTCCGCTGATAGCATCCGCCGGACAGTTTTTGGCGCATAGATGACAACCAATGCAACGTTCCGGACTGATGGTATATGTTAATAGTGATTTACATTGCTTGGCGCGACAAGTCTTATCCCGCACGTGCTCCATATATTCATCGTAGAAGTTATCCAATGTGGATAAAACGGGATTCGGAGAGGTTTGTCCCAGTCCGCAGAGGGCCGTATCTTTGATGACTTGTCCCAAAGTGGCAAGTGTGTCCAGGTCTTTTTCTGTGCCTTTTCCTTCTGTAATCTTGTTCAGTAGTTCCAACAGACGTTTGTTTCCAATGCGGCAAGGTGTGCATTTCCCGCAGGACTCTTCCACTGTAAAATCCAGATAAAAGCGGGCTACGGATACCATGCAGTCGTCCTCATCCATGACAATCATCCCTCCTGAACCCATCATGGAACCGGTCGAGAGAAGGTTGTCAAAGTCAATGGGAGTGTCCAGATGTTTTTCTGTCAGACAGCCGCCTGACGGTCCTCCTGTTTGTACAGCTTTGAACTTCTTTCCGCCTTTGATGCCTCCTCCGATTTCGTAGATTACTTCCCGAAGAGTAGTTCCCATCGGCACTTCGATCAGTCCGACATTATTAATCTTTCCGGCAAGAGCAAACACTTTGGTTCCTTTGGAACGTTCTGTGCCAATCGTTGCAAACCAGTCGGCTCCTTTGGTTAGAATAATGGGAATATTGGCAAGCGTTTCCACATTATTTACATTGGTTGGTTTTCCCAGATAACCGGATTCGGCAGGGAAGGGAGGTTTCAGAGTCGGCTCTCCCCGTTTTCCTTCCATCGAATGAATAAGGGCAGTTTCTTCTCCGCAGACAAAAGCTCCGGCTCCGTATCGTATTTCTATGTCGAAACTGAAATCTGTTCCTAAGATATGATCTCCCAATAATCCGTATTCGCGTGCCTGATTGATAGCTGTTTTCAGTCGGTTGATGGCTAACGGATATTCCGCACGGATATATACTAATCCTTTGGTGGACCCGATGGAATAACCGCAGACACACATCGCTTCTACAATCGAATGTGGGTCGCCCTCCATTATGGAACGGTCCATGAATGCACCGGGATCTCCTTCGTCGGCGTTACAAACCACGTATTTGACATCCGACTGTTGTTTGTTGGCAAATTCCCATTTCAGTCCCGTCGGGAAACCGCCACCGCCACGTCCGCGAAGTCCCGAACGTTTGATAATATCAATAACGTCCGTCGGCTGTTTGTTAAGCAGGCAATCGGCCAATGCAAAGTATCCTTCACGGGCGATATACTCTTCAATATTTTCGGGATCGATAAAACCACAGTTACGCAATGCGATGCGGAGTTGTTTCCGGTAGAAATCCATGTGCTTGGAGTCGCTGACGGTATGTTCCGTTTTAGGATCTACATACAGCAACCGTTCGATTCTTCGTCCTCCGATGATATGCTCGTTGATGATTTCTTCCGCATCTTCGGGAGTGACTTGGGTGTAAAAGGTATTATCGGGGATAATTTTCACGATAGGACCTTTTTCACAGAAGCCGAAACAGCCTACGGTGATGACTTCTACTTTATCGGTGATTTCGTTCTTTTTGATGGCTTTTAGAAGATTGTCTGTAATACCCTGGCTGGAAGATGCCTTACAGCCTGTACCACCGCAGATCAGAATCTGAAGATGTTGCGCACCGGATGCCAGTCCGTAACACTTTTCAGTCACCTTTTCATTACTTTCTTCGCGCAATGAAAGATTGTGCTCTGCTCTCTTCCTGATTGTTGCCAAATCATGGATAGATAAAATTTTCATAAGTATCAGAATTGTTAGTCGGTTTTTTGCAAATATAATTCTTTGTTTGAAATAACAGCGTAGTCTCGTACAAATAAAATTGTTCTTTGACGGAGGATTTAGGTAAATAAATCTCTATCTTCGTATTTAATAGGTATCAAACCTAAAAAATATAACTGAAGTATGAGACGAATTTTACTTGGACTATGTTTTCTATCCTTTCTGAACAGCGCATCCGGACAAGAGATTCCTTTGCCGGAAAAGATGCCGCAGACACATCCGCGGGTACTGACTACTCCGGCGGGAAAGCAGGAAACATGGAAGCTGATTAAAAAAGAAGAATGGGCGAAAGATGTTTTCAATAAATTGAAGGAACGGACGGAAGTATATACGAACCTGACGGATGCTCAACCGGCGTGGTTGCTGTCTCGTTTGGCAATGTACTGGAAGTCTCATGCCACGGAAGTATATGTGAAAGGTGAAACGTTCGACCATGCAGGTGGTGAAAGAGCTCCTTATCCCACTGTGCGCTACACGGGAACCCGTGGCACAGCTGCCACCCACGGCCGTCCCAAATTGGCGGATGTCGTTCCTTATGATGATGAGGACGGGAATGTCACTTTCTGCAATAATGCACTTCCCGACCGTCCTATGGAGAGTGTACACCCATCCAAAACAGGCCGGAATATTGAAAGCCTGAACTGCGAAATCCTGGGAATTGCCCGTGATGCCGCTTTCCTTTATTGGATGACGGATGAAGAGAAATTCGCTAAACTTGCCGCAGGGGTCTTTGATACATATATGACAGGTATTTATTATAGAAACGCGCCCATCGACCTGAATCACGGCCATCAGCAAACATTGGTAGGATTGACTTCTTTCGAAGTCATCCATGAAGACGCACTCCATATCGCTGTACCTTTATACGATTTTCTATATAATTATCTAAAGGCCAATTACCCGGATAAAATGGAAATCTACGCCGGGGCTTTTAAGAAATGGGCGGATAATATCATTGCGAACGGTGTACCTCATAACAACTGGAATTTGCTACAGGCACGGTTTGTTATGAATGTCGGATTGGTATTGGAAGACAATAAAGAATATGCCGACGGAAAAGGACGTGAATATTATATCGACTATGTGATGAACCGTTCCAGCATCCGCCAGTGGAGTCTGACGCGATTGGCGGATTATGGTTTCGATATAAATACGGGAATTTGGGCAGAATGTCCGGGATATAGCAGTGTGGTAATCAATGATTATGCCAATTTCGTGAATCAGTTTGATACGAATCTGCAATATGATTTGGTGAAAGCAGTGCCTGTATTGTCGAAAGCGGTAGCAACCACTCCCCAATATCTGTTTCCCAACCGTATGATTTGTGGCTTTGGAGATACGCATCCGGGATATTTGAGTACGAACTTCTTTATCCGTATGATACAGAATGCACAGGCGAACGGGAAGAAAGAACAGGAAAACTATTTCACGGCTTTATTGAAATGCCTGAACCCGGATTTGGGAAATGATAAAACAGAAAAGAAGAATGTGCGTGTATCTGTCAATTCTTTCTTTGAAGATAAACCGCTGACGCTAAATCCCAAAGTGCAGCCGGGAAAGATAGAAGATTATGTTTCTCCTTTGTTTTATGCTCCCAATGTGTCATGGCTGGTACAGCGTAACGGTATGCATCCGCGCAACAGTTTGATGATTTCGTTGAATGGCAGTGAAGGGAATCACATGCACGCTAACGGCATTTCGATGGAACTTTACGGAAAAGGATACGTATTGGGTCCGGATGCAGGTATCGGGCTTTTCCTGTATAGCGGACTGGATTATGCGGAATATTATTCTCAATTCCCCAGTCATAATACAGTTTGTGTGGATGGAATATCGAGCTATCCGGTGATGAAAAGTAACCATTCTTTTGATTTGCTTTCCTGTTTCCCGGCATCAGCGGAACCGGGCAAAGCATTTACGTCCGTTACTTACAGTAACCTTTATTTTCGTGAACCGGAAAGCAGGGCGGATCAGACCCGTATGATGAGTATTGTCACTACTGGGGCGGAGACGGGGTATTATGTCGATGTATTCCGCAGCCGGAAAGAGAAAGGAGGCGATAAGATGCACGATTATTTTTATCACAACCTTGGGCAGACTTTGACATTGACGACAGCAGATGGCAGCGACCTGAATCTCCAGCCTACGGAAGAACTCGCCTTTGCAGGCGCACATCTTTACGCTTATTCCTATTTATATGATAAGAAAGTGGCTGTGACCAATAAGGATGTCAAGGCAACTTTCACCATAGATATGAAAGATAAGGACGGCGATGATATATACATGAATCTTTGGATGAAAGGCGAACCGGATCGTGAAGTCTTTACGGCTTTGGCGCCAATGACCGAAGGGCTAAGCCGTACACCGAATATGCCCTATAATATAAAGGAGCAGCCGACGCTGACATTTGTTGCCCGTCAGCATGGAGAAGCTTGGAATCGTCCTTTTGTCTCGATATATGAACCGAGTACGAAAAAGGAACCGTCTGCTATTCAGTCTGTTTCTTATTTTGATGCAGAAGGAGCAGGTTTGGAAGACTTTGCCGGTATCTGTGTGAAAAGCAAAAACGGACGTATAGATCATATCTTCTCTCTATCTGATGCTGCACAAACCGCTACTTATCAAGGAATGAAAGTGAAAGCGGATTATGCTGTTATCAGCAATGAATATGCAGGAAACCGGACGTTGTTTTTAGGGAATGGAACCCAATTGGTTGCACCCGGGGTAATGATTCAGACCGACAATGCCGCTAATGTATTGCTCGAAAAGAAAGAAGGGAAATGGTATATTATTTCTTCTGCTCCCTGTACGGTTGTTATCGGCGATAAGAAGATAAAATCCGATGCTGCGTCGGAGCCTATGTTGTTGCGTATCTGATGTTTCATTGGTAATAAAGAAAAATTGTATATCTTATCCGTAGTATGGTATATTATGGCCTAAGATGGAAATTGTTGCAATAAAAAACAAAAAAAGCGTGTTTAAACGTTTTTAATACTATATTTTTTCTAATTTTGTGGCTTTCTGTCCAAGTAGTATATAAAATGGACAGTAAGCCCTTTTTTGTGGGTAAATATTTAGTGGGAAATATTTAGTGGGAAATAAATGATGGTATATGTGATGAGAAATGGTCGCAGGGTAATAGCTGCGTTATCATTTCTGTTATTATGTTGTGGTGTACATGTGCACGCACAACGGGTGGCTGTAAAGACAAATGCATTGGGTTGGCTGACCGCCAGTCCGAATGTAGAAGCAGAATTTGTATTGGGTAGTCATGTCTCCTTGAACATGGGGATTGCTGCGAACCCAATCAGTACAGACAACTTTAAAACGACTTTCACGCATTTTCAGCCTGAAGTTCGTTACTGGCTAAATCGTCCGATGGTGAGTCATTTTCTTGGAATCACCGCTTTCGTGAATAATTTTGATATGATGGTAAAAGATGTGCATCACAAAGGCGATGCATACGCCGCTGGTTTGACCTATGGATACGCATGGGTGCTGGGCGATCATTGGAACATCGAAGCAACTGCCGGAGTGGGTGTGTTGCGCTACCGTCAGTTTAAGTATGATAAGGGTACTCCGAAACCGGGTGCGGTCAACGATAGTAAGACCACCATTGCACCTGTCAAACTGGGGGTATCCTTTGTTTATATTATTCGATAACGAACATTAGCTAGTCAGAAAAGAGAATGAAAATCAATTTGAAACGTGATAGATTAACAGGTATACTTCTCGTGGCGATGATGTTCGTCGGTATGAATGTATCCGCCCAACGGATCCGCGTGCAGGGGCATATCACAAACCCGCAGGGAAAAAGTGTTCCGAATGTAAATGTGTTGAATCCGGTCAATGACGAACGTATAGAAATGTCCGACGAGGATGGTCGTTACAGTGTCTTGGTTGAGAAAAACGGCTCGTTGAAGTTTACATGTGTCGGTTATGAAGACAAAACAGTGAAGGTGGCAGGAAAGCAGATTCTGAATGTAGTATTGAAAGATGCCGTCATCGAACTGGACGAAGTTACGATTACTTCCAAAGTGAAGGACAAAGTGATTCCGGAACCTACGGACATCGAAATCAAAGGTAATTATTTTCATCTGAAAACCCGTGTCCCGGTGCCTAAGGAGATGTTTAACTCACATCGTCGCTTGGTATTGCAGCCTTCCATTTATGATGTGACACTGAAAAAGCGTCTGTTGATGCGTCCTGTTGTATTCGACGGGGATACTTATAATACAACGCAAAATCGAATGTACGATTATGATATGGATAAAGATCCTTTGCACGATTACATCCGTGTGAAAACTACTTCTTCACGCAAGGGGGATATTATTGCTTACCATGATTCTATCTATATAGAATATCTGCAACATGACTACCGTGCAGATGTGCATCTGGCGATGGAAAATTACCGGAATATCATTTATCGTGACTCTTTCTCCATTGCACGCGGAACGGTCAACCCGCTTCGTTTCTTGGAGTATAAATTCTCCGCTTTCAGCCTGACGGACGAGAAATATCTTCCGAAACCCGTGATGCAGTTGCGGGATACGAAAGGTGAGGTAAACTTAACCTTCCTGGTAGGTAAAGCCGACCTGGATGATAAGAATCCACAAAATCAGGTGGAACTGAACCGATTGAATCAGGAATTACGTGCTATTGAGACGAACCCGGATGCCTCTTTGAAGAGTTTTCATATTACGGGGGTGGCTTCGCCGGACGGTTCTTACGCGACGAATCTTCGTCTGGCAAAATTGCGTACGGATAAGGCCCTGGAACGTATACTGGCACAACTGGACCCGGAAACACGTAAACTGTTGGAGGTGAAATCGGATGCATCGGTTGCCTCCTGGAAGGAGGTAGCTGAATTGCTGAAAAAAAACTCCAAGCCGGAACTGGCTAAAGAAGTAGAGGACTTAATCAAACAATATGCAGCTACTCCTTACCGGTTGAATGGGGTCTTGAAATCGAAACCTTTCTACAAGGAACTTGCGGCTACTTATCTGCCTAAATTGAGAAAGGTGCAATATACCTATGGTTATTCAATCTTCCGTTCTTTGACGGACGACGAGATTAGAGAACTTTACAGAAAGAATCCGAAGCAACTGACCCGTTTCGAATATTACCGTATGATTACGACAGCAAAAACTCCCGACGAAAGGGAAAAGTATTGCAGGGAAGCTCTTGAACTTTATGATAACTTTACGTATGCAGCCAATGAACTGGCAGTGGCAACGATACAGAAAGATACTCCGGATTCACGTATTCTCGAACCGTTTGTCAGTAAATCGGCACCGGCGGAGTTATTGTCCAATCAGGCTATTGCCTTGCTGCATGAAGGGAAATATACAAAAGCAGATTCAGTCTTGACCTTGGTTCCCGAAGAAGCGGTTTCTGAAGATTTGCAGGCCATTGTTCAGGCATTGGCCGGTTATTATAATGATGCTTTCGAAAAGGTGGCGGCTACCAGCCCTTTCAATGAGGTGGTGATGCTGCTGGCAATGAAGAAGAATCAGGAAGCATGGGATAAGATTTCTACCATGGATGTAGAGACCGCCCGCGAATATTATATAAAAGCGATTGCCGCCAACCGCCTGGAGAAAATAGGTGATGCGATTATGAGCATTGAGAAGGCCCTTGAACTTGATCCTTCCTTATTGGAAGTAGCGAAGGTGGACGGTGATATTATTGACTTGCTGCCGGAAGAGCAGAAAATTAAATAATGATATATACAACAAGAGTAAACGATGAATATCTTCAGAATCAACAATAAATATGTAGCAGTGGCAATCTTCCTGATGCTTGCTGTTACCTTACAGGCACAGGATTATGGTGCATTGCAATATATGTTACAGAAACGGCCTGCAAATGAAAAGTTCGAGAGCAATAAATTCAATGAACATCTCTTTTTCTCTGCCGGAATAGGGCCATACAGCTTGTTAACAAGTGGAGATAGTCAGGATGGAATGGGAATGACCGCCCATCTCTTTATGGGAAAGTGGATTACTCCGGTTCATGGACTTCGGATAGGGGTGAATTTAGGTTATCTGCCGTCGAGTATCTACGATTCTAAAATAAAAATGGGTGGCGGCAGCCTGGACTATCTGTTGAATATGTCCTCCCTGGCATACGGATACAATGCAAACCGTTGTTTTGAGTTAGTAGGGATTGCAGGTATAGAAGCCGGTTATTCTAAGGTGGGCGACAATAGCGATCGTTCCGAAAAGTATCCGGATTTGAAAGGCGGCGGTCAGCTTTATTACGGCGCTCATCTCGGTTTACAGGGAAATGTACGTCTTTCTTCTACATTGGATTTGTTTGTAGAACCGCGGATCGGATGGTATAATGACGGTTTTGCGTATACGGAAAGTTGGAGAAACTATAAAATGGCTGGTTCGGTTCTGGTAGGTCTGACCTATATGCCTGCTGCTCCGATGGGAACTAAGATTCATTTCGATGATTTCGATAAAAGTTCCTTCCTGAATCATATGTTTATCTCTTTATCCGGTGGTATCAGTACACTGAAAGTTCCGGGAATCAAGAATACGATTAAAGGATTAGGTCCCCAGTTCTCTGCCGGAATCGGTAAATGGTTCAGTCCTTCTTCCGGTCTGCGTTTGTCCGGGACGGTTGGACTTTCAGACACCCCTTCGGGCAGTGCAAGCGGCTACTTTAAACATGTCGATCTGCATGCGGACTATCTGTTGAATATCAATAATGTTCTTTGGGGATATGATGAAGACAGAATATTTAGTCTGATCGGTATTGCCGGAGTTAACCTGGCAGGTACGAAAGGAGTGGATAAAACCGCCAAGTATGCTCCGGGAATAGGAGTCGGTGTGCAAGGAAGTTTCCGTATCAACCGTTCTGTGGATTTATTTATAGAACCTCGCCTCAATGTGTATAATAAGAGATATGCAGGAGGTCGCGGAGTAGGTGGCAATACGGATCAGCTCGGAGAGTTGAATTTTGGTTTGACTTATCATACGATTGACCGTGCGGCACGTCCGAAGAACGGATTCTCAAGCAATCACATCGCAGACAATCTGTTTATGACTTCGGGAATCGGTGTGCAAATGTTCCTGAATAAGACGAATCTTGAAAACCTTGGTTCTTTAGGTCCGCAGGCTTCTGTCTCTATCGGTAAGTGGTTGAGCCCTTATTCCGGTTTGCGCCTGGTGGGTACGGGTGGATTCTTTACGAACTATGTAGTTCCGGGAAGTGTTAAAGCGGGCAAACTTAGACATGCCAGCGTCAGTGGTGGTCTTGATTACTTGTGGAACATAACGTCTACCATGAGTGGATATAATCCCGATCGTATCTTTGATTTAATAGGTTCGGTAGGTGTCAACCTTGCTTATACTTCCAAATCAGACCATAAGTTCCAACCGGGTATTAATGCAGGCATACAGGGATTATGGCATGTGAATGATTTTCTCGGTTTGTACATTGAACCGCAGATTCGCTTGTATGGAGATAAATTCATTGAAGGTAATCTGGGCTTTATGCAGAAAGACGTAATGGTAGGAGTCAATGCAGGTTTCCACTATCGCTTTGTTCCTTATTCAAAAGCAGCCAATCGCAGCGTGTTTGGTCAGGATGACAAGCGTTACTTCATCTCCGGTGCACTTGGATTGGGTAGCTTGCTCGTAGCCAACAAAGATTTGGTGAAGAATGCAGGTGTAGAAGCAAAAGGAAGCATAGGTAAATGGTACACTCCGTTATCTGCATGGCGGGTAAATGGAACAATTATGTACAAGGCCAAAACGTCGTCGAAGATGAATCTTCATTATGCCGGTTTGGGTATGGATTATATGATGAGTCTGGCCACATTGGCAAAAGGATACAGCCCCGACCATGTGATAGATGTTGTTCCTTTTGTGGGAGTTACGGCCGGACTGGTACGCCGTTACGGTAAGTTCCGAGCAGTGCCGGGACTGGATGCCGGTGTGCAGGTAAAGCTGAAAGTGGCTTCTTCTTTGTATCTGTATGCCGAACCTAAAGTCGGTATCCGTACCGATACATACGATGGCTCCGAACAGGGAAGACCTGACCGCGTAGCTTCCATGGTAGGTGGATTATTGTACAGATTCAAGATGCCTACTTTCCAATAAGAAGAAAAATAAGAAATCGAATAAAAAGGGTTGCGCAATACCGGATTAGTGATTGTGCAACCCTTTTTGTATTCCATTTCCAAGAAATTACGGTTACATAAACGTTACATTAATATTACTTCCATTTCTACCTGATAATGAATAAAATGAATCTTTAGAATTCATTTTCTCCCTTGCTATTCTCCTCTACTTTTGCTCCAGAAATTAAAACGAAAACGTATGAAAACGATTACTGAAGCAATATCGAAACAAAGTTCAAACAGAAGATTAGCCGATTTCCTCTTTATTCTATGGGCAGGTGGAGCAGCCCTTCTTTCTTACTCACTGGTTTATACATTGCGCAAACCTTTCACAGCTGCTACTTTTGACGGGATAGAAGCATTCGGCTTTGATTATAAAGTACTGGTTACTATCATTCAGATAGCAGGTTATCTGATAGCCAAGTTTATAGGTATCAAGTTGATTTCCGAATTGAAGAGAGAGAATCGCCTGAAGTTTATACTCGTTTCCATTGCCGTAGCGGAATTGTCATTGGTTGCGTTCGGAGCACTTCCCACTCCTTATAATATGTTTGCCATGTTCTTCAATGGATTGTCATTGGGCTGTATGTGGGGAGTTATTTTCAGTTTTATCGAAGGTCGCCGCACTACGGATATTTTGGCCAGTCTTTTAGGAATCAGTATTGTTATCAGTTCGGGAACGGCAAAATCCATCGGATTGTTCGTTATGAATACATTGAACGTCAGCGAATTTTGGATGCCGGCACTTATCGGTGCTTTTGCACTTCCTTTATTGGCTCTTTTGGGATATAGCTTAACCCGTTTGCCACAACCTACGGCACAAGATATAGAACAAAAGAGTAGTCGTGTAACTCTGAATGGCAAGCAACGGAAAGAACTGTTCATCGACTTTATGCCATTTCTTGTATTATTGTTTGTAGCTAACCTAATGTTGGTAGTGCTTAGAGATATTAAGGAAGATTTCCTGGTGAAGATTATTGATATGAACGGACAGTCCTCATGGATGTTTGCGCAGGTAGATACAGTCGTTACATTAATAATTCTGGCGTTATTCGGAGCGATGGTCTTTGTGAAAAGTAACATAAAAGTTTTGGTTGCCCTGCTGGGATTGGTCGTACTTGGGACAGCCACCATGAGTTTTATATCTTTCAATTATGATTCTCTGCAATTGGATGCAATCACCTGGCTGTTTGTCCAAAGTCTCTGTCTGTATATTGCCTACCTCTGTTTTCAAAGCATTTTTTTCGACCGCTTCATCGCTTGTTTCAAGATAAAAGGAAATGTCGGTTTCTTCATTGTGACCATTGATTTTATCGGATATACGGGAACTGTACTTGTCTTGATGTTCAAAGAATTTGCCCATGTAGACATAAACTGGTTGGAATTTTATAATATATTATCCGGTTACGTAGGACTGATCTGTACGGTTGCTTTCACCTGCTCCATGATTTACCTGATACAGCGCTATAAAAAAGAGAAACAGCTGAAGAAAGCGAAAGAAGCCGAAATGAGCAACGGGATAAAATTTACGGGAGAAGGTATGGAGCCAACTACTTTTTCACAAATTTGATAAAAGGTGGACGATGAAAATAATAGGACTATATTTGAAATTCTCCTTCCTTCTATCTCTAATACTAACGACTTCCCGGATAACGGCACAGAATCTGCCCGATGGCATACAATATAAAATCACCGGGCGTCTATTAATGGATGGAGGAGTGTATCTGAAGAATCCGAATAACTTTGGCAACGGCACGGAATTTAATGACCTTCGCATCGGTGTAAAAGCTACCTATCAGAACTGGGGAATGAAACTGGAAATGGGATATGCCGGAAACAAAGTAGCCATCAAAGATGCTTTTGCCACCTATTCCTATAAGAATAGTTCCATTCAGATAGGACAATTCTATGAGCCATTCAGTCTCGATATGATTTGTAGTACATTTGATCTTCGCTTCAACCAATCTCCGGGAGCTGTGCTGGCATTGACAAATAGCCGACGTATGGGAGTAGCCTATTCCTATCGTACCCAATATTACTATCTGTGTGGCGGATTCTTTACCGATAATGATTTGAGCAACCTGAAAAACGCATCGCAAGGATATGCCATTGACGGACGTTTGGTTTACCGTCCACTTTATGAGCAAGCGAAACTGATACATATAGGATTAGCAGCTATCCATCGTACACCGGACGGCACGCTTCCCGAAGATGAGAACAGGAATACGTTTACTTATAAATCTCCGGGCGTGAGCACGATTGATAATCGTACATTAATACAAGCAGATGTAGATCATGCAGCATCCCAATTTAAAATAGGAACCGAACTGCTAATTTACTATCATAAATTCTTTCTTCAGGGTGAATACATCCGCGCCCATGTAAAACGGGAAAAGGGTTTTGAGAACTATACGGCACAAGGAGCTTATCTGCAATGTTCCTGGCTATTGTTGGGACAGAATTATCTGTATGACGAAGAAGTAGCCTGTCCCGGAAGACCGGAAGGAAAAGCACTTGAACTATGTGCCCGTTTCAATTATCTCTCTCTGAATGATGCCGGAATAAAAGGCGGAACACAGAAAGACCTCTCCTTCGGATTGAATTACTATATCAATAAACACATTGCTGTCAAATTGAATTATAGCTACTTCATCCCCGGCTCGCATATCAAAGAGATCGAAAGCACAAACTTTAGTGTAGTACAGGGACGTTTTCAATTCATATTCTAGTACTTGGCAGTTCCGTTCGAATAAAGCTATAATAAAGAATAGGAAGGTGTATTGTATACTAGTTTTACTAAATGTTTCAAAGACATATTGAGAGCACTGCCGACTCAATATGCAGAACCGTATGTAAAAAGTAAAAAATAAGAAGACAGAAAAAACTGGAATGTTCTAGGTAAATCTCCTTTATTGTTCGTAATAGACAATAAAGGAGATTTTTTGCATTGGTTATTTTTTCTATAGTTTCTGTTACCAGTTTGCCAACCTGGGTGGAATAGAAAGTATAGTTTTAGAAAGAACTTCAATAAACAGAATAATTAAAATATAACATAGTTTAGTGATATGAATATAGTAGGAGTTTTATCAGGTAAAAGAAAATGTTTGTTAGCAATAGCTATTGCATTTTCGACATTCGGGAATGCCCAATTAGTAACCTATCCGGAAGGATTGAACACTGGTATGCCACATAATGATGATTATACAGTCAAAGTACGTGAAGCAGGCGGTGAATGGAAAGATGTATTCGAATATGAAGTCCAAGTAGATATGGATCGGGTACAATCTGCTTCAATGGTACAGTTTGATATAGGCAGTCCCGTAGAAGTGATGGTGAAAAAGAACAATGGCACCATTCAGGATGTGAAAATCCGTCCGTTAGCAATAGGTATACAACATACGGTAAACCACAATGCTATCTTTTTTACACTCACTAGACCTCAATGCCTGTCGATTGAGTTTAACGGTGATCGTTTGCATAATCTTCATTTGTTTGCTAATCCTTTGGAAACAGAAACTTATACTGAAAGCAGTGACAAAGTAATGTATTTCGGACCGGGTGTCCATCGTCCGAAAGATTTGCCGAACACACAGATACAGATTCCTTCCAATACTACTGTTTATTTAGCTCCCGGAGCTGTTGTAAAAGCTAAATTAGTGATTGACAAAGCTGAAAATGTACGCATTGTCGGGCGTGGTATTCTCGACCATCCGATCCGTGGAATAGAAGTTACCCATTCTAAAAATATATGGATTGACGGTATTACAGTTATAAATCCAGATCACTATACAGTATTTGGTGGTGAGTCTACAGGGTTGACCATCAATAATTTAAAGTCTTTTAGTTGTAAAGGATGGAGTGATGGCATAGATCTGATGTGTTGCAGTGACGTATTAATAGACAATGTTTTTATGCGGAACAGTGATGATTGTATTGCCATCTATGCCCATCGCTGGAACTATTACGGAGGAAGTCGTAACGTGACTTTACAGAATTCAATCCTTTGGGCGGATATTGCTCATCCGATCAATATTGGAGGACACGGTAACCCGGACGATAAGGTTGGAGAGATTCTTGAGAATATAACTGTCCGTAATGTCGATATTCTGGAACATGATGAAGATGATCTTCTTTATCAGGGCTGTATGGCAGTGGATTGCGGTGATAAAAACTTGGTACGCAAAGTATTATTTGAGGATATCCGTGTAGAGAATATTCAGGAGGGAAGATTGTTTCATATTAATGTTCGTTTCAATTCAAAGTATGATAAGCAACCCGGCCGGGGAATTGAAGATATTATTTTTCGGAATATCATTTATAATGGAGTAGGGGAGAATCCATCTCTATTGAAAGGGTTTGATAAAGAACGTTCCGTCAAGAATATCATCTTCGATAATGTGATTATCAACGGCATGAAGATGAAAAATATAGATGATTTTATCACGAATGAATACATAAAGAATATCACAGTCAAATAGCATAATCTGGTATATGAAGTATGAATGGAAAAATCTCTTTGTATTAGGTGCAAACTTCTTTTCTTCTAATATCAAACTTTCTTTAGGTTAAACATAAACTATAAATGCAAGTTTCATTTATATAATTAGAACTTGCAATTATATAAATGAAACTTTCGTTTATATAATCAAAGCTTGCAATTATAGATTTCTATTAGATAAGAGTAACTTTAGTATTAGAAGGAAAGAACTTTGCAATAGGAAGATAATAACTTATCTATTAATAGATGAGAGCAAAGCTGCACTGGAATCAGAATTAAGGAGTCTGGAAGAGAACCATGAGTATAAATACAAGAGTTTTATTCCCGGGTTTATGCTAATCAAAGTAAATGTTTCATTCACTTTGAACTCCTTTCTATTACTAAATACTATCTTTGCTTATCACTTGTATAAAAAACGAATCGCACTATGATTAACAAAATTATATGGATTATTGGGATTGTATGGATTGGGAATATTCAAAATGGAGTGCAAGCGCAACGACGTAACTTTATCCATCCCGGAATCACCTATACCCAAGGTGATTTAGACCGGATGAAAGCTATGGTCAAGGCGAAACATGAGCCTTATTATTCTACTTTTCTGAAATTAAAGGAATCTCCCTATTCTTCACTCAATACGCAAGTTATCAATCGGGGAAAACAAATCAGAGAAGGACGTTTTAATGCTACTATCGGAGTAGATGGCAGGCGGGCACATGATTTAGCATTGCTTTGGCATCTGACGGGCGATGAGGCTTATGCCCGTAAAGCGGTCGAATATCTGAATGCTAATTCTTATTATACCAATACAAGTAGTCGTGGAACAGGACCATTAGATAACGGAAAGATTTACCTTTTAATTGATGCCGCCGAATTAATGCGTGATTATTCCGGTTGGAAAGTAGAAGACCAGCAACGTTTTAAAAATATGTTGGTCTATCCTGGATATAGCAATACGGAAGATTTCTCTTCCAAATATGCAAATTACTGGGATGATTCAAAGAACGGAGTTACATTCTATTGGAATATTTTTAATTTCGATGCCGCAAGGTTTGGTAATCAAGGACTTTTCGCTGCTCGTGGAATGATGGCAATGGGTATTTACTTAGATAACGAAGTAATGTATGACCGTGCTTACCGTTATTTATTGGGAATGAAGCATCGACCGGATGATTTACCTTATCCTTCAGGACCACCGGTCATTAGCAAAGAACCGATTAAGAAATCACCAACCATGCTTGATTATAAATTGGAAGGAAGAGAAAACAAGATTTCAGATTATGGATACGATGAACAGCTACAGTATTATATCTATCCAAACGGTCAATGTCAGGAGTCGAGTCGCGACCAGGGACATGTATTGGCAGGTATCCACAATTATGTAGCTATCGCAGAAATGGCATGGAATCAGGGAGATTCTTTGTATAATTGTCTCAATAACCGTTTGCTTCTTGGTTTGGAATGGAACTATCGTTATAACCTCTCTAAAGTCCAGACCTATGAAGAGCAAAAAGAGCCTTGGGAACCGACAAGTTATAGTAAGAATTCAAATGAAGTTACCTTTGAGAACGGAAAATTTCTCCAGATAAAAAGCCGTAGTGGACGTTGGGAATCCGTAGCCGTATCTCCTCACGGACGTGGAGACGTAGCAGGTAGTGGCGGAACTCGTGAAATGGCATTGGCGCATTATGCAGTACGTGCTGGATTGCCGGAGAACAACTATACCTGGTTGAAACGTTACCGTGATTATATGATAGAACATCACGGTTGCGAAAACTGGGGGATAGCACCCAACTGGTTTTATGAATGGACTGACTGGGGAACATTGACCAAGCGATTGACTCCCTGGATGGCAGGCGATCCCGTTTCTTTCTCTACGGGAAAGCGTGTATCAGGAATTCATTTGCTACCTAGTGAAATATCGGCTGCCGATTACGATTATTATTGTCTTGCGGAAGATCCCGAAGGGCATACCTATCACAATGTAGGAAAGAAACGTGGCAACGAATACAGACCTGACGGAGCAGTAGAGCTACGAAAAGAAGAAGATAATTACGTCGTTACCCAAATAGAAGATGGAGAATGGATGAATTATACTGTAAGTATTCCTACCGATGGAGATTATACCGTTTATCTTGTTTATCAATCAAAAGGAAATTCTTTATTGTCCGTAGCTTCTGATTCAGAAGTAAAGACAGAACCCATGCAATTACCCAGTTCTATACAATGGACGGAAAGAGAAATAGGAAAACTCACTCTTCCCGCAGGAGCTTGTGTACTTCGTTTACAGATAGAGCAAGCCGGAGATAAACTCGAAATTCAGAAAATAATAGTAAAGTAGGATAAGGGGATTTGATTCTTCGTTCGTACTTAATAATAGTACTACAAAAAAAGATGGCCATGAAAATTCGAATATGTTTGTTGATCATACTAATGGGATTATTGTATCCGGGTTATATTAGCTCGCAAGAATCCCCTTATGTATTCCGCCAGATTGGAGTTGTCGAAGGATTACCGGATAACTATGTAAAAAGCGTTTTCCCCATTCCCGACGGACGTATCGGTGTGCGAAGTACTGTGTTATTAAGCCTGTATGATGGTGCGAACTATTCAAATTTCCCTTTCAATATTCATGGCGAATATTCGATAGCATATAACCATATTATTCCCGAACAATATATTGATGCCGACAAACGTTTGTGGATGAAAGAACGCAAGAGCCTACGCGTCTTCGATTTGACTACCGAACAGTACATCTATAACGTAGATTCTTTATTTCAACAATTCGGCTTAAAGGATAAAGTGGCGGACCTGATTATTGATTCAGAGAAACATTGTTGGTTTCTGACGCCGGGTTCCTCTGTCTATATGTACGATGCAGAGACAAAATCAATCGAACAGGTTTGTAGGAATGATGAGTTTATGGAATACTATGGAGGATTACTCGGAGTAGAAAGTCATGGAAAATACAGTTGGATGGTTCATCAGAAAGGGGCTATCCGTTGCTACGATTTAGAAAAGAAACGTTTCGTGCATCAACTTGATTTCCTGAAAGACCAACTGAAACCGGATGACCGTGTGGTTTTGAAGATACTCGATAATGGTGACTTTTGGTTGATGTGGGATCGTGGAGTAGGCTATTATGATGTCTATAATAAAAAATGGAACCAAATTTCAGGTATCCAACTCGGACACTATTCATGGTTTACTTCTATGGATGTGGATAAAGGTGGAAATGCATGGGTAGGAACCGTTATCGATGGATTCTATGTCATTGATATGCACAATTTCTCTGTAACCCGGACACTGGATATTCCTTTATTATCAGGTAATACAGTACGAAACGGTATTCAAAGCATCTATTGCGACCGGGAAAATAATTCCGTTTGGATAGGACTTTATAATCAGGGAATGTGTTATTATCATCCCAGCATGAATAAAATAGTGCTGTACAATAAGAAGATGATAAATGGCGACTGGAAAGGAGAGGAAATCCGCTGTATGCTCGAAACATCTAAAGGAGAAATTCTGATGGGTACTACTCAGGGTGTCTATCGCTATGAACCGGAGACTAAAAGCATGAACAGATTCTATCATGAATTCAGTCAGAAGAATTGCCGTGTACTTTATGAGGACAGCAAGAAGCGTGTTTGGGTCGGAACATACCACGATGGGCTCTACTGCATAGATCATGGAAAGGTACAATCTTACGATTATCCCGATACGGATTATCAGAATGAATTGGATTTCAGTAATATCCGTGTCATGGTCGAAGATTCTTCCGGTCGATTGTGGGTAAGTATATATGGTGGTGTAGGATTATTCAATCCTGAAAACGGGCAAATAAACTTATTGTCCGAACAGTTTCCCGAACTCAAAAAATATAAAGTAGCGAATGCATTGGCCATAGATAATCAATCCCGGTTGGTCGTAGGCAGTGATAACGGACTCTACATTTACGATCCTGCAACGAATAAAATATGGATACCGGAGGAAGACGGCCAGGCTAATTCTATTTTCAATCAGGGAAGTATCAAGTATAATCAGATACTCAAAGACCATGAGGGAACTTTATGGTTTGCTACACAATATGGCTTGAGCGTTTTGACTTACAATGGGCAAAGCTACACATTAGGGAAAGAAGAAGGTCTGTCTAAAGCTATCCTGAACGTAGTGGAAGATAAGAACCATGATATATGGATTTCGACAGTCACTTCTATTTATAAGATAAAAGTAGACAGAAGAGCAGATAAATACAGCTTTCATGTAATCAGCTGTCTGTCGGAAGATGAAATCCGTCAGGATGATTTATATAGTTTCCCTTCGTTAATGACCAGGGACAATCAGCTTTTCCTGGGGCTGATGAACGGCTTTATTGCTTTCTCACCAGAAAACATGATAGATAATCAGTGCCTCAATCGTCCTCTGTTTACCTCATTCCGCTTGTTTAATGTTCCGGTTGTTTCGGGCGAAATATATAACGGACGTGTCTTATTTGATAAAGCATTAAGTTATTCGGACGAAGTACAATTAAAATATGATGAGAACTATATCACACTTGAGTTTTCTGGTCTGAACTTCCCTAATCCTTCTCAAACCTCTTTCCGTTACCAACTGGAAGGATTTGACAAAGAATGGACGGAAACCCTTTTTGAGAATGGACAAGGACGTGTGGTCTATAATAATCTCCCTTCGGGCGAATACATCTTCCGTGTGTCCGCTGCCGGAAACGACCGGATATGGGGACCGGAGTCTGCATTCAAAATTGTAATTCATCCCCCATTCTGGGATACACTGGCCGCTCGTATTTTCTATGCAATTTTAGTTATTCTCTTAATCTTCGGGCTGATCTACGTAATAAACCGCCGCAACCGGCAGAAGATGATTCGTATGCAAGAAGAGGAAGCGTTGAAGCAGAAAGAAGAACTGGATCAGATGAAATTCCGCTTCTTCACAAATATAAGCCATGAACTCCGCACTCCGCTGACATTGATTATCACGCCATTAGACATGGTGATACGTCGATTGACAGACGATGCGATGAAAAAGCAACTGAATACCATCTATAAGAATGCTCAAAACCTATTGTCATTGGTGAATCAGCTACTCGATTTCCGCAAACTGGAAATGAAAGGAGAGAGGTTGCATCTGATGAACGGCGATATGGAGGAATTTATTGTTTCTGCCTATAACAACTTCATGCCAATGGCAGTAGAGAAGCACCTTAACTTTGTGAACCAATCTGAACATAGAGCGCTTTATATGTTCTTCGACCGGGATAAGGTACATAAGATTATGAATAATCTCTTGTCCAACGCCTTCAAATATACACCGCAGGGAGGCACAGTGAACTTACAGCTCGCGACAGAAGAGATAGAAGAAAGAAACTACGTGAGAATATCCGTATCTGATACTGGAATCGGAATATCCGAATCAGACCTTCCTTATATCTTTGACCGTTTCTATCAGGTAGGAAATGAAGGGGACGAAAAAATAGGCAGTGGCATCGGACTTCATTTGGTAAGGGAATATGTAAATATACATGGTGGCCGTATTAAAGTGGACAGTCAGATAGATCGTGGATCAGTATTCACCGTTTGGTTGCCGATGGACCTGAAACCGGAACCGAACGAACTGCCGGAAGAAATCATCGGAACGGAAACACCAGACATTAAAGAGAAAGAAACCACTACATCTACAGTCGATGATAACCTGAAGAAACTGTTGTTAGTGGAGGACAATCAGGAATTCCGTACTTTCCTGAAAGAACAGTTAGAAGATTTTTATCAAATCATTGAAGCGGCAGACGGCGAGGAAGGAGAGCGAAAAGCGATAGAGGAAAATCCGAACCTGATTATCAGCGATATTATGATGCCGAAAGTAGACGGTATCGAACTTTGCCGTCGGATCAAGACGAACGTGCAGACTTCCCATATACCTGTGATATTATTGACAGCCCGTACTGCCGATGATATCAAGATTAACAGCTATGAAGTAGGAGCAGACTCTTATATGTCGAAACCTTTCAACTTTGATATGCTGATGGTACGCATTGAAAAGCTGATAGAGCAGCAGGAAAAGAGAAAACAGGAATTCCGTAAAAACATAGAAGTAAATCCGAGTGCTATCACCATTACTTCAGTAGACGAACAGCTCATACAGAAGTGTCTGGAATACATAGAAAAGAACATGGACAATCCGGAATATGGCGTAGAAGAATTGAGTGGCGATTTGGGTATGGTGCGTATGAGCCTTTACCGTAAGCTACAATCCATCACCGGACATACACCGACAGACTTTATTCGCAGCATCCGTTTGAAACGGGCGGCACAATTATTACAAGGAAGTCAGTTGCCGATTGTTGAAATAGCGAACCGGGTAGGATTCAGTTCACCCAGCTATTTCTCGAAGTGTTTTAGAGAAATGTTCGGTATGCTTCCCAAGCAATATGCCGAGGAATCGGGAAGAAAAGAATGACATTGTGCTTGTGTTTGTAGTTTAATTATTACATTTGCGCTGAATAAGTGAGATAATTGTAAGATCTTGTTCACATTGGGGCAGAAGAAGTTTTATTTTATAATATATATTGATATGAAAGTATTAGTTTTAATTTTGTTGGTAGGAGGTTTGATGTTATCCTCTTGCGGAGGTAGCAGTTCAAAAAATAATGCAAATGTTAAGGAGGTAAATCCTGCAGATACCATCTATTTGGGAGACTTACGTGAAAAATTTGCAAATGATAGTGTTTTCTTTAAAATAGTGGCACCGGATTTGATGTTGATGGATTATCAGTATCTTTGGGCAGTAACAGAATCGGAAGCAGTAGAGAAAGGACTGACAAAAGAATACTATAAACGTGTGAAGAAAGAAATCACCGATACGAATGAAGCGATCAAAAGAGGTGTAATGAAAGGTGCGAACGTAAAACGTATACCGGATTTCCAGGCATCACAGGAAAATAAATAATGAATCCTTCCGGATGAAAGCTTTCATCCATGCAAATATAAGAACAGGGGAGTCGTCAAATGTAACGACATCCCCTTTTTTATTGGTGTAACGGTTAGATTTATCCCGATGAAATGGGAAGTTTTTGCAAAAATACACGCTTGTTACGATAGTTTTGTTATCTGTTACTTTTGTGGTATTTGAATTTGAAACTTGTTCCTACTTTTGTATCATCGTTAAACGGATAAATTTAATGCCATGAATAAACAGCAAGCTACATTTGACGACTTCTTCTCTGAATGCTATCTTAAATATAAGGAGTATATCAAGAACTATATCGCTATCCGCATTTGCCATCCGCATGAAGCGGAAGATTTGGCACAGGATGTCTTTGTCCGCTTATGGGAACACAGGGCATTCGTGAACAAAGATACAGTCTGGTCTTTGCTTTTTACCATCGCTCGCAATATAGTAACCGATAAAATCCGTCGTTATTATAAACAGGAAGATTTCGTCGCCTACATATATAATAGGATGGAAGACACCAGTCGGAATACCACAGAAGATACCATTCATTTTCGTGAACTAAAGAAGATGCATGACCAGGTTATGGAAGCTCTTCCTGTTAAACGCCGTCAGATTTATGAACTTAGTTTCAATCATGAACTCTCTTGTCCTGCCATTGCAGGAAAGCTGTCCTTATCTCCCCGTACAGTAGAATGTCAATTATTACTGGCTCGTAAAACGGTTCGTACTTATTTGAAAAATGAATTCTCCAAAGTCGGTTAAATACCAGATTCGGAAAAACACATATTAACTTTAACAATTTAATAGTATTATGGAAATTAAATCCAAATTCTTATGTTCAAAAGGAGTCGCATTGGCTTTCGCCATGCTGCTGGGTGGTTCGCCCGGTGTATTGCTCTATGCAAATGATTCTGTAGAAGAGAGTTTGATGGTAGTCCAGACGGGCCGCATCATCAAAGGACTTGTGACAGATGCGAATGGTGAACCACTAATTGGTTGTAATGTAGTGGTCGTAGGAAGTAATGCAGGAGTAATTACCGATATTGACGGTCGGTTTACGCTGAATATTCCTGCTGATGCCAAACAGATAAAAGTTAGCTATATCGGATATGTAGATCAGATTATTAACCTTCATGGCCGCTCTGATTTTAAAGTGGTATTAAAGGAAGATAATAATGCACTGGACGAGGTTGTTGTAGTGGGTTATGGCACGCAGAAAAAAGCGACGTTGACAGGGGCGGTAGAACAAATTGGTAGCCAGGTATTGGAAAGTCGTGCCATTACCAATGTCGGTGCTGCTCTGCAAGGAGCCACTCCGGGTTTGGTAGTCACTCGTTCTTCCTCACGTCCGGGTAATGAAGGTTTGAATTTCCAGATTCGTGGTCTGACATCTGTCAATGGCGGTAGTCCGTTGATTATTGTGGATGGAGTACCCGTATTGAATTCAGAGTCATTCCAAAATCTAAACTCGGATGATATTGAGAATATTAGTGTATTGAAAGACGGTTCAGCTTCCATTTATGGGGCGAAAGCAGCTAATGGCGTTATCTTGGTTACTACCAAAAAAGGTAAAGGCAAGACAACGGTTGATTATGGCTTCAATATGCGTTTCACTACCAATGGTATTATGGCTTTCTCTCCCAGTATGCAGGAATATGCTTCCATGTGGCTGGAAGCCAATAAAGAAATGCCGGAACATGACTGGTGGGGCTGGGGAGAAGAAAACCTGAAGAAGATGGCTCAAGGCATTGAAGGTATTTATGAGTCGACTGTAGCCGATTGGGGTACGATGTTCGTTGGTAATGCCAATCGCCTGGATGAATTGTTTGCCCGCCGTTATTCTTACCAGCATAACTTGAGTGTAGCAGGTTCTACGGATAAATCCGATTACCGCATTTCATTAGCTTATGCTGATAACCAGGCTAATCTGGCTACAGCCTATGACGGACAGAAACAGTTGAACTTGCGCTTAAACTACGGCATCAAATTGACTGATTGGTTCAAACTGGAGACTTTAGCCAGTATGATTAAAACAAATACCGAAACACCCACACATGGTATCGACCGTACACTTTACGGAAACGATGCTCCGTTTTTCCCGGCAAAAAATCCCTATGGACAATGGTACGCTAACTTCGGTAATGTAGGTGATCGCAATGCGGCAGCAGCTACAACGGATGGTGGACGTGACGAGAGAGAGAAGTTGACTACTCGTGTCGATTTTAAAGCATTGGTGGATATTTGGAAAGGAATCACTTTCGAGGGTACTGCTTCATTTCAAAATGAGGAATATCGCAGAGAACGCTATTCGCTTCCGGTACAGTGTTACAATTGGTTCGGCGAGCAGACGGCGAAGTTAGTATATGAAACAACACAAACCCTTAGTACTCCGCAAGATGTGCTGAATTTTAAAGATTCCCATCAGCCGGGATATTTGGTACAGGCAAATAATGCCCGGTATCAGTACTATTCAGGGTTATTGAAATATAAGCGTACATTTGCCGAAGTACATAATATAGATGCTATGTTCGGCATCAATGCCGAGAAATGGGTGACTAAGAAAGTTGTTACCGCCCGTGAGAAGTTTGAGGATGCCGGAATTTACGATTTGAATTTGGCTACGGGTACACAGGGTAACGGTGGAGGAAAGACTCATAATGGTACCTATTCATATATTGCCCGTTTGAATTATAACTATGCGGAAAAATATATGGTTGAATTGATGGGGCGTCGTGACGGAAATTCCAAGTTTGCTCCCGGTTATCGTTTCAAAAGCTTTGGTTCTGTCTCTTTGGGATGGGCATTCTCGGAAGAACAATTTGTAGAATTTTTAAAACCTGTTCTTTCTTTTGGTAAGTTGCGTTTAAGTTACGGTAGTTCGGGTAATGATGTCGGGCTGGGTGATTACGATTATGTGTCTACTGTCTCTCTTGGAACAGCCGGTTTTGGAACTATACCTGCCAATCAGGTATCTTCAGGTTTTGGCGGTTTAATTTCTTATGACCGTACTTGGGAGAAAGTTTCACAGAAAAACTTTGGTATCGATCTTAACTTTTTCGATAATCGTTTGAAAGCTACATTCGATTATTTTATAAAAGATAATACCGGTATGTTGGTAAATGTCACATATCCGGGTGTATTAGGAGGTAAAGCTCCTAAAACGAATAGTGGTCATTTGAATGTAAAAGGTTGGGAATTCACTATTGGATGGCGCGATCAGATTAAAGACTTTTCTTACTATGCCAACTTTAATATTGGTGATACAAAGAGTCTGTTGAAAGAGATGGAAGGAGCAGATTCTTATGGGGCTGGTTGGAATGCAGCCGTGAATGGGTATCCGTTGAATTCGTACTTTCTTTATCGCACAGATGGTTACTTTAAAGATCAGGCAGAAGTAGACCGCTATTATGCACTCTATGGAGAGGGTAAAGAAGATTTGACTGGTGTAGGAGCAGGAAGTGCAAGCCGGTTGCGTCCAGGTGATACCAAACGTTTGGATTTGAATGGTGATTATAAGATTTCCGGTGCAGGGAATGAGAATAGCGATTTGCAATATCTCGGTGACTCCAATCCACATTTTGTTTTCGGTTTCACACTGGGAGGATCATGGAAAGGTATTGATGTGAACGCAATGTTCCAAGGTGTCGGCAAGCAGTATGTTATCCGTAATGACTGGATGGCTTATCCTTTTCAAACACGTACTGCCAATCAGAACCCGACATATTTGGGAAAGACATGGACAGAGAGCAATCCGAATGCTGAATTCCCTCGCTTGACTACCAATGCGAATCTCGCACGCTGGAATTATCAGAATAACGACTTTATGATGCAGAATAACCGCTATATCCGTTTGAAAACATTAATAGTCGGCTACACATTGCCGCAGATATGGACTCGCAAGGTGAAACTGGAAAAAGTACGTGTTTACTTCTCTGGTAATGATTTATGGGAAGCTACCAGTATTCGAGACGGTTTCGACCCGGAAATGGGAGCAGCCTCCAACAACAGTGGATACCCGTTTGCACGTACTTGGTCGTTCGGTCTGAACATCACTTTATAGTAGCTATGGAAAATTAAATACAGAATAGAAGATATGAAAAAGATAACGAACTATATATTAATTTGCACCTGCGCATTGGGATTTTCTTCATGCGTGAATACGTTCCTTGACTTGGAACCACTGGATGCCAAGACAGATGTGATTTATTTCAAAACTCCGGAGCATTTCCGTGAATATGCTAACGGGCTTTACGGGCAATTATTGGGATGGCAGTCTTCCTATGGAAGTATATTCGATCACATGGATGCGGCATCCGATCTTTCTACTTGTTTCAGATATTCGTATGGTGTGGGGACCGGTGTGATGGGAGTTCCTAATGACGATAGCCGTTGGGGTAATTGCTATGGTAATATTCGTGCCACTAATCACATGTTTGAAAGAGCAGTTTCTTCCTATACAGGTAATTTAGCGGATATTAAAAAAGAATTAGCCGAAGGTCATTTTTTCCGTGCCTATAACTATTTTTACTTATTGAAGTTTTTTGGTGGAGTGCCTGTCGTTACGAAAGTTCTCGACGTGACTTCACCGGAGTTATATGGAAAACGTAACAGCCGTTATGAGGTTGTCAACTTGATTCTTTCCGATTTGGATGAGGCTATTGCAGGGTTGCCGTTGGAACAGAATATAACCTCTGCCGACAAAGGTAAAATCAGCAAACAGGCTGCACAGGCATTTAAGGCTCGCGTGTTACTTTATGAAGCTACCTGGCGTAAGTACAATGGCACTTCTACTGATTTTGAAGGTTCTGCCGGTCCGGCTTCCGATCAGGTAAATACTTTCTTGGAAGAATCTGTTCAACTATCCGAAATAGTGATGGGGGATGCTGCTTATTCTCTTTGGAATTATAATAATGTAGCAGCAATGAAAAATTTGAGTAGCCGTTATCTGTTTAATATTGAAGAAGAAGCTAGCAATCCTGCCGGTGCAGGAAGAGCGACGAACAAGGAATTTATCATAGCTTCTGTATATAGTCAGGAAACGCGTAAAGGACAGGTTGATTTGAATCAGGTGATTTATACGGATATGCGTCCCAGCCGGAAATTGATTGATATGTTTTTATGCACTGACGGGCTTCCGGTTAGCATGTCCGATAAGTTTCAGGGGTATAAGAATCCGGGGGATGAATTTCAGAACCGGGATTTCCGTTTGACTTCTTATGTGGGTTCATATTCAACGAGCCTGACAGTTGAGAGCTGTGGGTATGGTGTTTCTAAGTTTGCTATTACTGATATTCAACGTCAAAGTAAAGATGAATCGGCTAATTATCCGGTACTTCGGTTAGCAGAAGTATACCTGAACTATGCCGAAGCCGTGATGGAACGCTATGGTGAAATATCAGATGACCAGTTGAATAAGTCGATAAATAAAATCCGTGCCCGTGCGGGAATTGCTAACCTAACAAATGCATTGGCAAAGCGAATTCAGGAAGGAGTGCCGGCAAATGCGACTAAGACAGTCAATCAGGTAATGTTGGATGAGATCCGTCGTGAACGTGCTTTGGAACTCTATATGGAAGGTTTCCGTTGTGACGACCTGAAACGTTGGGGCATTGCGGAGAAGAATCTGAATGAGTCTCGTTGCGGTGCGGTAGTAGGTAATGCCAGCTATCCGACAGCATTTGTAGACGAAAACGGGAACGCTACCAGTGCTTTCAATTCGGCTATCTTTACGAAGGGGACGGAAGAAGTGGAAACAGGTAAAGGCAAATTACCTTGTGTAGTGCTCCTCAAATCATCCGACTGTGCATTTACTAAGGGAGATTATTTGTGGGCGATTCCAAGAAATCAAATCAACCTGAATTCAAATCTGGTACAAAATCCGGGATATTAATCATTCAATCGTTTAACGTATAATACCATAGATTATATGAAGTTTTTATTCAAATATACATTTCACTTGGCAATACTTGCTTGTGTTTCCGCACTTTTCTCCGGTTGTGAGCAAGACCCCAAGTATAGAGTTTATGATTATCCCGTGCCAGTAGTGGAGAGCATTTATCCTACGGACGGATATGTCACTACACAGGTAGTTATTACGGGAACCAATTTTGGTGACCGTGCTGAAGCAGTGAAAGTTTTCTTCGGTGAAGCCCAATCCAATAAAGTGCTCGATTGCAAAAATAACCGTTTGGTAGTGGAAGTGCCGGAAACTGCAGTAACAGGCAATCTGTCTTTACAGATTTATAATAAAAAGGTGGAGAATATCGGTCATTATACAGTACTGCCTACACCGCGTGTCATTACAGTGACTTCTGATAGTGAAGACGGTGAAGGGGTAGCCGATACGGGAGACAAGGTCACTATAACAGGTGAGAACTTTGGTACGGATCCATCTGATATTTCTGTCAGCTTCAATGGAACACCGGCTGAATTTGAACTGGTGGATGAGTCTACTATTGTTGCGACAACTCCTGCAGATTATAAGACAGGTAATGTGACTGTAACTATTCATGGATATACAATGACAGGTAGTGCAATGTTTAATCCTAACTCAAAGGGTGATGTAACAGTGCTTTACCTTCAAAACTACAAGCAGCCGTTTGCCAAGGCAAATGATGAAAATTGGAAGAATGGTGAATGGTGGACTCCGGCAGTATGGAATCAGAATAAGGCATCTTTCAATGCAAAAAACAATACTACTGTTACCGGAATGCAGTATAAAGCAGCAGAGGGCTTCACATTAGCGTTCCAGAATGGATGGGAGAAGGAAGCTTATACGAATGGAAAAATATGGCAAGTTGCTACACTTCGTCCTGGTAAATACAGACTGGAAGTTACTTATGCCTATACGATGGTAGTAAGTGATGCGGGGAATTTTATTTCTGCATTGATGGCCAAAGGAAATAGTGAGAGTGATATACCGAATGTAGCTGATATTGAGCAATTAAATGGAGTTTGTGCGATCTATGACAAAGCTGGAACAAATGATGACTCGGGTGTTTTGGTAACCCCTTCATTTGAAGTGACGGAGACAACGGATGTTGTCATTGGATTCCTGACTTCTCTGGCTAAAGGTAATTCATACTTTAAGGTGACAGAATTGAAATTGATTCTTGAATGATGTGGAAAAAGAAAAAAGAGTAATTCATCGTGATAATATAATTAAGATTATGAAGAAAATATATAACTATCTGTTTCCCGTTTTTCTTTCGCTTTTCGCATTAGCTGCTTGTGACGAGGATAACGAAGAAATTGTTTCAATGAGTTACACTGATCCTGTGGCGACTGTAACAAAGATAGATCCCGTAGAAGGATATGTTGGGAATGAGTTTACCGTAAGTGGCAGTGATTTTGGTATCATAACAGAAGATGTGAAAGTATTTATCGGTTCCCAGGAGGCAGTAGTAGTCTCCTGCGCCGATGATGCTATCCTTGCGAAAGTGCCGGAATCGGCAACAAACGGAAAGATAACCGTTGAGGTTTTCGGGCAACGTGTGGAGACTGATCTAGTTTATCGTGTACTTGGTAAGCCGGGTGTCAGCGTAGTGAAACCTTCTTATGGTTTTCCGGGTGCCAGTATCGTTTTCGAAGGACAAGAATTTGTTTCTTCTAAAACACTGTATACTTTGACTTTCGGGACTTCCACAGACAAGGCAGAGATTGTGGGTACACCTATTGATACCGAATTTATGGCCAAAATTCCCGAGACAGCTGTCAGTGGAGTTATGACACTTATTATGGCAGAACAAACGATTGATTTGGCTTCTTATCCTTTCACTGTGTTGAAGCATGCAACGCTTGATACTCCTAAGGAAGACGAACCGGTTCCATCAGGTTTTGCTGGCAGTAAATTTGCAATAACAGGAACCAATCTTGTGCAAGAATTGCTGGATAAGTCTGTTGAAGGGTTGGAGCCTTTGAAAGTAACTTTCTTTAAAGCTGGCGGAGAACCTGTAGAAGCTGCAATAGATACAGATAATTTGACGGATAAGAGTATTCCACTCACTGTACCTGCTTCGTTGGAAGCCGGAGATTATACAATAACTGTCATTACTCCGTTTGAAGCTATCGGGACACAGTTGAAATATACGGTATTACCGATGCCGACAGTAACAGGCATTTCAACGAAAGCCGGATACATTAATGCGGAAGTAACGATCATTGGTCAGAACTTTGGTACGAAAGCTGAAAATATTCAGGTCTTTTTCGGAGAAACAATTTGTGATAAAGTGACACTGAATGATAAAGGTAATATCGTAGTGAATGTTCCCAAAGGAGTTTCATCTGAAGCTCCGGTGAAGATTAAACTGATAATTCAGGGTAAGGAAATAGAGATGGGCGAATCGGGCACATTTGAGGTTTGGGAAACTCCGGAAATCACTTCTGTTGAAACACCGTATATTTATCCTAATGGCACATTAGTAAAAGCCGGACAGGAAATAACATTTACAGGAAAAGGTTTTGGAACGGATAAGAATTCTGTTACAGTTACTTTTGAGGGAATATCCGTACCCGTTACGGTTAAAGAGATTACTACGACTTCTATTACTGTAACGGTTCCGCAAGGTTTCAATGGTGGAAAAGTAACAATGGTGTTTGAAGGTATTGCACAACCCGTAGAGAGTGATATGTTACAACCTCTGCCGGTGGATGGAGATATTTCTCAATATGTACTCATGAACTATAAACAGCCTTTTGAATATGTAAAAGAAGGTGGGGATAAAGGATTCCATAAAAAAGGAGAGTGGGCAAAAGCTGCTTATTGGATAGTTCAGAACTCTAACTTGACTGCTGGTGAAGGAGGTGCTGCTGTTGATTTGGCATTTAAAACGAAATATGGTGATGGAAGTGATGCAGGTTTGGCTTTACAAACAGATTGGGGATTTGACAATCCTAAAAATGATGGTAAGGTATATCAG
The DNA here is from genome assembly GCF_025147085.1 of Bacteroides sp. D2. Taxonomy (NCBI): domain Bacteria; kingdom Pseudomonadati; phylum Bacteroidota; class Bacteroidia; order Bacteroidales; family Bacteroidaceae; genus Bacteroides; species Bacteroides sp. D2. The sequence continues at coordinate 3,938,179 of NZ_CP102261.1, forward strand.
ACTTCTCATCTTCAAAAAGGAAAATATAAGTTGACGGCACACGTTTATGAATATGACGGCAGAGGTTTTACCGGTTATGTTGCGGTTTGTAAAGGTAACGAGATGGCAAATACGAGTGATATACCAAGTAAGAGTCTGGCAAACGCTTCTATTTCGGGTACGGGTGATGTAGTAGTTGATATTCTTGTTGAAGAGCCTACCGATGTTGTCATTGGTTTTGTATGTACGATTACAGTAAAACAAGGACGGGCTAAGATAGATAATTTCAAATTAGAGTTAGTAGAGCAATAAACTATAATTGGGTGCACCGTAATCAATGGTAGATGCGGTGTACCATTAAACCAAAAATATGATGAAAAAGATATATTATATAACCGCAGTATTTGCTACCCTGTTTTTGGTAGGATGTGGGGACGGCATTGACCTTCCGGGTGTCAATGTGGAAACTGATTTGAATAAAATTCCTCTTCCTGATAATAACGTAAATTTGGAACAGGTTGAACTTAAACCGTCAACGGAACCTATGCTGCATGAAGGGTTGCATACAGAGGAAGACTTCCAGCGTATCCGGGATAAAAAAGCTGCCGGAGAAGAGCCTTGGGTAAGTGCTTATCAATTATTAGTAGAAAGCCAGTTTTCGCAGAAGACGGCAGATACTTATCCTACAGAATGGATTAAACGAGGTATTTCAGGAGATGAAAATTACATGAATGCAGCCAGAGGAGCCACTATTGTATATCAGCAAGCGCTTCGTTGGAAAATTGAACAAGATGATGAATATGCGGCAAAAGCGGTGGAGAATCTGAATAAGTGGGTACAGACTTGTGTAGGTGTAACAGGTAATACGAATTTATCGCTTGCTGCAGGACTTTATGGTTATGAATTTGCTATTGCCGGTGAATTATTGAGGGATTATGGAGGATGGGATCGTGCGGACTTCGCAGCGTTCCAGAATTGGTTGCTTAAAGTGTTCTATCCTGCTAATGATGATTTTCTGAAACGTCATCACGATACGAATGCGTTACATTATTGGGCTAACTGGTGTCTTTGTAATATAGCGGCTAAAATGGCTATCGGCATTGTAACCGATCGTCGTGATATTTATAATGAAGGTATCGCCCATTTGCAGACAGGTGATACAAACGGACGTTTACGTCGTGCTATCTATCACGATTATGCACCGGACTATAACTTTGCTCAATGGCAGGAAAGTGGACGTGACCAAGGACACACGTTGATGTGTGTCGGATTGATGGGAATTATTTGTCAGTTGGCATGGAGCCAGGGAGACGATTTCTTTGCTTATGATGATAATCTCTTCCTACGGGCCTGCGAATATGCCGCTTGCTGTAATTATACCAATGAGACTGTACCATATACTACTTATATATGGCAAAAACAGAGTCAATGGGGATATCCGATTCCGGAAGAACAAACAACACTTGGTGGCGGTAAATGGATCAAACGTGCGATATGGGCGTTGCCTTACTATCATTACAAAGGGATAAAAAACATCTCGGATGATAATCTCAAATATACTAAGATTGCTACCGAATATGTAGGAATAGAAGGCGGCGGCGGTTATTATGATGCTAACTCTGGTGGGTATGATGTACTTGGACTCGGTACATTGATGTATGCACAATAAATGAATAATTCAAAATGAATAGATTGATACGAATAGCGCTTACATTTTTACTTGTAATGACTTCAGGAGTTATACAGGCAGAAATTGTCATCTATCCGGTGCCACAAGGCATCTACTATGCCCGCCATAATGACGATTATACAGTAAAAGTACGGCAAGTGGGTGAAAAAGATTGGGTAGACCTTTATGAATATAATGTAAAGGTGGATATGGATACCAAGTCGGATGCAACCATGGTACAGTTTGATTTTTCCGGTAAAGTGGAAGTGCTGGTGCAAAAGAATAACGGGGAACTCCGTTCAGCAGTAGTGCGTCCACTATCTAAAGGAATTCAGCCGGAGATAGACGGAAATTTTCTGCTGTTCACATTGGATAAACCACAAAAACTCTCTGTAGAGTTCAACGGTGACCGTTTGAATAATCTGCATGTGTTTGCCAATCCGATCATTGAGAATGTGCCTGATAAGAATGATCCGAATGTGATGTATTTTGAGTCCGGTATACACGAACCCACAGATGTGGCAGGCAAATGCTTCCGTATTCCTTCCAACACGACTGTCTATCTGGAAGGTGGAGCGGTGCTGAAAGGTTGCCTGACTTGCGACAGTGTAGAGAATGTAAAGATTCTCGGACACGGTATGTTGCTTGAACCGCAGCAGGGAATATCGGTGGCATACTCCAAGAATGTACTGATTGATGGAATTACAGTTGTCAACTCCCGTCACTATACAGTTTCCGGTGGACAATCACAGGGAATTACTATCAAGAATTTGAAATCATTCAGTTATCAGGGTTGGAGTGATGGATTGGATTTTATGTCTTGCTCGGATGTAGTGATTGATGATGTTTTTCTTCGTAATTCAGACGACTGTATAGCCATCTATACGCATCGTTGGAATTATTATGGAGATTCTCGTAATATCCGTGTACTTAATTCTACACTATGGGCGGATATTGCTCACCCTATCAATATCGGTACGCATGGAAATACGAAAACAGGAGATGAGGTTTTAGAAGATATATTGTTCAAGAATATCGATATCTTGGAACATGATGAGGACGATCGTGATTACCAAGGCTGCATGACTATTAATGTAGGAGATCACAATCTGGCACAAAACATCACTTTTGAGGATATTCGTGTGGAACATATCCAGGAAGGACAGTTGTTTCATCTTCGGGTGATGTATAACCAAAAGTATAACACAGGTCCCGGCAGAGGTGTCAGAAACATAACGTTCCGTAATATTTCATGTACCGGAAAATATATCAATCCTTCTTTGATGGAAGGTTATGATAAGAATAGGAAGGTTGAGAATATTTTGTTTGAGAACATAATGTTGAACGGCAAACGGATCACTTCTTTGGAAGAACTGAATATAGATAAAAAAGATTTTGTAGGGAAGATACAGATAAAGTAGCTAACAAATAAAAGATTGTGCTGATTTTACCCTCACACTCTCACCCGACTCTCAATCCCTTTATCCATCGTACTTTCGTGGGTGAGGGTAAAGGTGAGGGTAGTGTGAGGGTAAAATTTACCCTCACACTGTCGACGCTTACCAAATGATATGAGTATGCATTGGCATTGAAAGGTTTAGCTATTGAGAGGACAGTCCGTTGTATTTTATTGTATCGGAATTATAGGATCATAACTAAAAGTCCGGAGGAATAGTCGTTTCTTGTCTTTGAGATAGAATTTACCTGCTTTAGAAACTATAGTTTCCCGCTATTGGAACTAGAGTTTCGAGTCTTTGGAACTAAAGTTTCAAGGCGGGAAACCATCAGTTTCGTGTCTCGAAACAAAATGTTTCCCGCCTTGAAACAAATAACGAGGTTATTGCTCTGACGAAGCTCTGACTATATCAGCACTGTGATGATTATAATATTATCTGTCGTTTTTTCTCATCATCCACCACAGCCATCATTCCTTCTACTTGTGCAAGAGCCAGCATACGTCCGTGAAAAGAATATCCCGGGTTGTAGCCTTTATCTTCATCTCCCAGCATCATTCGTCCGTGGTCTACACGCGTCGGTAATCCCGGATTCTCATTTTCGAAGATACGGATAAGGTCAATCAGATGTCCTCTTCCCGTAAGATGGGAGCTTTCAATGAAGTTTCCACCTTGCATGGCAGCTGTGCTGCGCAGATGTACGAAATGAGTTCTTTTTGCAAATTTCTTAGCCAACTCACGTGTATCGTTATGTTCGCCTGCACTCAAAGAGCCTGCACAGAAAGTCAATCCATTATGAGGATTATCTACGGCATTCAGGAACCATTCAATATCATTTTCATTGGTAACGATACGTGGTAAACCTAATACTTGGAATGGAGGGTCATCCGGATGTACGCACATATTAACTCCATATTCTTCGCATACAGGCATGATTGCAGATAAGAAATAACGCATATTTTCACGCAAAGCATCCCGGTTTATATCTTTGTACAAAGCAAGTAACCGCTTGAAGATGGAAACCGGATTTTTATCTCCTTCTTTGATATTGCCATTAACAAAACCTTGAGTCTTGACAATGATCGTATCAATCAGAGCGTCTTTTTCTGCTTCTGTGATAACCTTATCTAGTTCGGCAACCTTCTGAAGTTCTTCTTCAGTGTAATCTTTTTCAGCTCCTTCACGTTCCAAGATTCGGATATCGAAATAAGCAAAGCGGATATGGTCGTAATACAGGGAACTGGTACCATCCGGCCAAGGGTGTTGCAAGTCTGTACGTATCCAGTCGATAACGGGCATGAAGTTGTAACATACTGTCTTTATACCGCATTTACCCAAATTGGCAAGGCTTACTTTGTAGTTTTCAATCAACTGTTCACGTTCCGCTCCTGCGTATTTGATTGCTTCGCATACAGGAAGACTTTCCACTACCGACCAACGCAAGCCGTATGATTCGATGTATGATTTCAAATCATTAATAGCTTCCATTGTCCATATTTCACCGTTCGGTACATCATGCAGGGCAGTGACAATCCCTTCTACCCCTATTTGTCGGAGCATCGGCAAGGTTATCTTATCCTTTTTGCCAAACCATCTCCAAGTCTTTTCCATCATAGTCTTTTTTTTCTCTTTATTACAGGCTATTATTTATTGCTTAAACTCCGCTGAATGCACTGAAACCGCCATCAATAGGTAGCATTGCTCCGGTTACGAAGCTAGCGGCTTCACTACACAGGAAATGCACTGCACCATTCAATTCTTTAATGTCACCGAAACGTTTCATTGGAGTTTTTGCCAATACTTTCTTGCTTCTATCTGTCAGTGAACCATCTGGATTGATAAGCACACGACGATTTTGATCGCCGATGAAGAAACCTGGTGCAATAGCATTTACACGGATACCATCACCGTATTTAAGTGCCATTTCGCTTGCCAGCCATTGAGTGAAATTGGCTACGGCAGTTTTTGCAGCCGAATATCCCGGTACACGGGTGATAGCGCTGTATGCTGCCATTGAGGATACATTAATGATACATCCTTTGCCTTGTTTTGCCATTACTTTACCGAATATCATAGACGGATAAACCGTTCCGTTCATATTCAGATTAGTCACTTTCTCCCAACAGGAAATATCCATGTCATAAAAATGTTGTTCCGGTTCAAGAGTAGCTCCCGGCATATTGCCACCGGCAATATTCAGCAGAATATCAATCTGTCCCCATTTGGCTACGATTTTTTCGGCTACTTTTTCCAGGCTGGCAATGTCAAGGACATTACCGATGATACCGATTACATCGTCACCATATTGTTTGAGTTCAGCTACACGATTGTCCAGTTGCTCCTGACGAATGTCAATAGCTACTACTTTTGCTCCCTGCTGTACAAAGTGTTGGGCAATATTTCCGCCCAGTACACCACCTGCTCCGGTAATAACAGCAACTTTACCGGCAATACTAAATAATTCGTTCATGGTTTCTATCAAATGTTTTTATGAATTGATGCAAAAATAGCGGGTTTTTATACATGATATGATGCGTATCTTTGCAAGATATTTACCTATCTTTGCAAAAGCAGTTTAGAAAGGAGATTTATGAAGAAGATAATGAATGAGAAGTTGACTATTACGACTTCTAATCCCGTCCGTGCCCGCTTTTATGAATATCCACGTTTCACGTATCCGTGGCATTTTCATAGTGAGTATGAAATTATTTATGTGGAGAAGGGAGAGGGGGATTGTCTGGTGGGTGACAGCATTATCTCCTATTCAAAAGGTGATTTGATTCTTTTCGGTTCCGAACTGCCTCATAGTATGCAAAGTCCACCGGACGACGGGGAAGAATCTGATAACGAAGAAAAATCCGAACCGAAAGTAAGAGGAGTCAATATTCAGTTTGAGAAAGATTTTATGCATTATTCTATTTCTCAATACTCCCAGTTTATCCCTATCAGGAATTTATTGGAGGATGCTTGCAGAGGAATTAAATTCACAATTACCCGTTCGGGGAAAATCATTAAGTTATTGGAACAAATTCCTTCTGCCAAAGGAGCGGATCAAATCATCCTGTTGCTTTCACTTCTACAGATGATGGCTACCAGCAATCATAAGAAATATCTGACTACTTCTCATTATACTCCGTCCCCTTCGATTATGCGTAATGAAAGAATGGAAAAGGTGATTGCCTATTTGAATAAACATTATACCGAGTCTATCGGTCTGGATGAAATTGCTTCTTATACAGCGATGAACCCTGCCGCTTTCTGCCGATACTTTAAAGAAAACACAGGAAAGACATTTAAAGAGTATGTACTTGATATGCGTATCGGATATGCTTGTAAACTATTGAATAGTAGTATGATGAATATATCTCAAATCAGTGCTACTTGCGGATTTGAATCACCTGTACATTTTAACCGCATTTTTAAAAGGGTGACAGGAATGACACCGACTTTATATAGAGAGCAGATGGAATAAGCTTTTCAGGCAATAAACATTTGAGTATAATTTCTTTCTCGTTCGTATATAATAGGAAAGATGAATAAACATGAACGTAAATAGAATGAAGAAAAGAATTTTGCTTTTGTTGTTGGTGATACCGGCATTGATAAAAGCGCAAGATGTGATGACAGAAACCCGTCAGGAACTGACGTCTCCTGATGGAGCTTATCGTTTTACCTTTTATCAACGTGCGGTGGGAGAGGATAATGCACAAATGTATTATACCTTGACTTATAAGAATCGTCCGGTGATTGAAGAAAGTAAACTGGGTGTTCTGATTGAAAATCAGTTATTTGAATCGGCGTTGGGTATACCGAATGATACTTGTCATTTTTGGTGTGAAAATCTGAAGTTGACAGAGACTGAACATCAAAAGACGGACGAGAGATGGAAGCCTGTATATGGCGAGCGTGCGGAGGTTCGTGATTGCTATAATGAGATGACTTTGAAGTTTAAGAAAGGAGAAGGAAAAGGTAATCGGGATGGTGGTTATGATAAGCGTAAAAACTACTTTATGAATATCATAGTTCGCGCTTATAATGAAGGAGTTGCTTTCCGTTATCATTTTCCGGAAATGACGAACGGTCTTTTCTTGCATATCGTCGGTGAGCAGACTAGCTTCACAATGCCTGAAGGAACGATGGCGTATTATGAACGTTGGGCACAAGGGCCTTATGAACTTCGTCCGTTGGAAGGATGGGGCAAAGAGGAGAGTGAGCGTCCTTTGACATTGGAACTGCCTGATGGATTATCTGTAGCCTTGTTGGAAGCGGAAATGGTGGATTATGTTCGTGGTAAATTCCGTTTATCGGCAGAGAAACCTTCCACTTTGGAGACAAGCCTGTATAGTAGCGTCGATATTATATCTCCTTACAGCACTCCGTGGCGTGTAATCATGGCTGCCGAACGTCCGGTCGATTTAATTAATAACAATGATATTGTCTTGAATCTGAATCCGGCTTGTAAGCTGGCTGATACTTCTTGGATCAAACCCGGGAAAGTATTCCGTTCGGGCGACTTGAAACAAGATAGAGTAAAAGCAGCCATTGACTTTGCGGCAGAACGTGGTATTCAGTATGTGCACATGGATGCAGGATGGTACGGACCGGAAATGAAAATGAGTTCGGACGCTACTACTGTTTCTCCGGACAAAGACCTCGATATACCCGCTTTGTGTAAATATGCCGAATCGAAAGGAATCGGACTTATGGTGTATGTCAATCAGCGTGCGTTAGTGCAGCAGTTGGATACTTTATTGCCATTGTATAAGAAATGGGGATTGAAAGGTATCAAGTTCGGTTTTGTACAGATAGGTAATCAGCGTTGGAGTACCTGGTTGCATGATGCAGTTCGTAAATGTGGAGAATATGATCTGATGGTAGATATTCATGACGAATATCGTCCGACAGGTTTCAGCCGTACTTATCCTAACCTGATGACGCAGGAGGGTATTCGTGGAAATGAAGAAATGCCGGATGCCACACACAATACGACTCTTCCTTTCACCCGCTATCTGGCAGGTGCAGGAGACTATACGCTTTGCTATTTCAATAATCGGGTGAAGAATACGAAAGCACATCAGTTGGCGATGGCAGCTGTGTATTACAGTCCTTTGCAATTTATGTTTTGGTATGACAGACCGGAATTCTACCAGGGAGAAGAAGAACTGGAATTTTGGAAAGCAATTCCGAGTGTATGGGATGACAGTCGCGCGTTAGATGGAGAGATTGGTGAATATATCGTTCAGGCACGTCGTTCGGGGAATGACTGGTTTGTAGGAGCAATGACGAATACGGAAGCCCGCACAATTACATTGACTACGGATTTTCTGGAACCGGGTAAGAAGTATATGCTTCACCTGTACGAAGATGACGACAAATTGAATACACGCACAAAAGTACGCAGTACTCATAAGAAGATAAAAGCCGGAGATAAGCTTGTTTTGAAGCTAAAAGCGAGTGGCGGAGCCGCATTGCATTTCACTCCATTGGAAAAATAAATATGATAAATAATAAAGCAGGAAATAACATACTGCAAGAATTAGTTGCACGACACCCGGGTGTCAGGCGTACCGAGACCCGGATGTCAGGCATACCAACACCCGGGTGTCAGCATGCTTGAGATCCGGGTGTCATACAACTTGTTTATATAGCACAAATATTTCTTGAATACATATCGTTTCATTCATTTTTGGTACTATAATTAATCAACCACTTCACCATCTCCGGATCATAATGGGAGAAGAAAAGGGTTTTAGCTGTATCAAGCGCAGCGATAGCCGCCATATCATCCGGTGTTAATGAAAAATCGAATACATTGAAATTCTCAATCATACGTTCTTTATGAGTCGATTTAGGAATCACGATAATATCGCGTTGAATCAGATAACGCAGTGCGACCTGTGCCACTGATTTGCTATATTCTTTACCGATTTCCTGGAGAGTCGGGTTGGTAAAGAAGTCGTTTCGTCCTTCAGCAAACGGTCCCCATGACATAATTTTAGTACCATATTCTTTCATTACTTCCTGTAACTTTATCTGTTGGTTGAAAACATGTGTCTCTACCTGATTGATGGCAGGAGTGATTTCACAGAACTCTGCCAAGTCTATAAAGCGGTCAGGATAGAAGTTACTGACACCGATCGCACGGAGTTTACCAGCCTTATATGCTTCTTCCATAGCCCGGTAAGTTCCATAATAATCACCGAATGGCTGATGAATCAGCAGTAAGTCTATATAATCACTCTTTAATTTACGAAGTGATTCATCAATAGAAGCTTTAGCCTTTTCGTAACCGGCATTTGAAATCCATACTTTTGTAGTGATGAACAGTTCCCCACGCGGTACTCCGCATTTACTGATTGCATTTCCAACACCTTCTTCGTTATGATAGGCTTGTGCCGTATCAATAGAACGATAGCCCACACTGATTGCATCCGACACGCAACGTTCACACTCTTCAGGCGTAACCTGATAAACACCATAACCTAAAATAGGCATTTCAATGCCATTGTTCAATTTTACTTTTTCCATAATCGAGTATATTATTAAAATAAAAGCGTATTCTAATGTTTTTATTATCTTTATTTCCTCTATACAAAGTTAGTCTGTAAAAGGTAATCTGTTTTTATATAGATTACGGGTTTTGCTACCTTTTTTACGGATAACTCTATCTTTGCATTTAATATCTACTATTATATAGTCGTTTTTTGAGTATTTTGTTCTTCATATTCGTAGTATAGGAAGTTAAATCAATTAAAAGAAGCATTATGAATAAATATTTTCTTGTTGTATTGTTGTCATTATTCATGCAGGTTGCTAAGGTGGCAGCAGCCCCCTGGCAGTGGTCTGTAGAAATAAAAGAGCTGATTTCAGAAGAGACAAACGCCCACCCTTCTGCCTATCTATGGATACCGGAAAACTGTAAACAAGTCCGTGCCGTCATCATCGGGCAACACAATATGACCGAAGAAACAATTTTCGAGCATCCTGAATTTCGGAAGAATATGGGCAAACTGGGAATTGCAGAGATATGGATCACTCCCGGAATAGACCAACGCTGGGACGTGACAAAAGGTACCCAACAAATCTTTGAAACAATGATGAAGAACTTGTCTGAAGTAAGCGGATATACAGAACTGAAGTTTGCCCCGGTCATCCCTATCGGACACTCGGCAATGGCTACTTATCCGTGGAACTTTGCCGCCTGGAATCCTGAACGTACATTGGCCGTACTCTCTATTCACGGTGATTCTCCCAGAACTCATTTGACGGGTTACGGGCGTGCGAATTTGGATTGGGGAACCCGTACGATTGAAGGTATCCCCTCATTAATGGTAATGGGAGAGGACGAATGGTGGGAAGACCGGTTGATAACCTCTTTCGATTATCGTCGTGAATATCCGAATGCTCCCCTTTCATTTCTTGCTGATGTAGGACACGGACATTTCGACATATCCGATGAATTGATTGATTATCTTTCCCTCTTTCTGAAAAAGACAGTGGAATATCGGTTGCCGGAGCATTCGTCATTGGATGCTCCGATTCAGTTAATTCCGGTAGAAGCAAAGAATGGCTGGCTGGCAGACCGTTGGCGAAAGAATGAAAAGCCTACAGCCGAAGCCGCTTCCTATGATAAGTATAAAGGAGACAAGAACCATGCGTTTTGGTATTTTGATAAGGAAATGGCAGATGCCACAGAAAAATATTACGCCAATGAGCGTGGAAAGACAGAGCAGTATATCGGTTTTGAGCAAAAAGGAAAACTGATCACTTTCAATCCGAAATCCCATGTACGTATGTCTCCTTCTTTTCAACCCGAAGCGGACGGAGTCACTTTCCACCTGAAAGCAGTGTACACAGATACGTTAAGGAACGAATATTCAAAAGAACACAGTACGCATCCCATTCGAATGTCGAGAATTTGCGGTCCGGTGGAAGTGGTGAATGATACAACTTTTACTGTTCGTTTCTATCGGATGGGATTGGATAATCCTAAACGTACAGGAGGCATCTGTCTGATGGCTTCCGTAAAACAGGATTGTAAATACCGGAGTGCCGTTCAGCAGGTAGAGATTCGTATTCCTTACCGGAATAAGGAAGGGATACCCCAACGTATAATTTTCCCGAAACTATCCGATGTAAAAGCTTCAGTGAAAGAAATAAGTTTAAATGGAACTGCTGACTCCGGCCTTCCGGTTTACTATTATGTAAAAGAAGGTCCGGCAGAGATAAAGGGAGATAAACTGGTATTGACTAAAATTCCCCCACGTGCAAAATTTCCGGTAAAGGTGACAGTGGTAGCCTGGCAATATGGGCGTAGCGGAGAACCTAAAGTGCAGACTGCTGAAGCAGTAGAACAGAGCTTTTATATTACTGCCCGTTAGTTTGACAAAGAGATTGTTCAAGGAATCAGAGTACTAATTCCTTGAACAATCTTTCCAAAGTCTTATCTAAATCAGTAGAAAATCCCGGATGTGGGCGAGATACTTGTATGCAGGAACTTTTTACAGCAGTCAGCCAACGAAATCTGTCAGGAATATCCATATTGGCTATGGCTCCTCCCTCTTTATTTCCCATGCATATCTTGTCAAAGACCTGTAACCCTTCTTTCAGGCAATTAATATCCAGTTCGGAAGAAAACAGTTTTAGTTTGTTCTCATCTATCGTATAGAGGGATTTCAGGTATTTAGCTTGTTTGGAAAACAACACAATCCCCATATTGATAAACTCCTCCCGTTCTACTTTAGGAACGAAACGGATGACTGCGTATTCATATAAGTGCCTTTCTTGCATTTTGCGCTTCATTTACAAATGTTTCGGAATGCTTAATCCTTTCTTCTAAGAATCGAATATAAATGTCTCTCAAATCCTGTGGAGTTTCTGTGCCCTCTGTCCAGTTCAACCAGTCGTCGGGAATAGCATTGACTATCTCACGGATTTTATCCGAAGTCAATATCTGTCTGAATTCGATATCTACCTCTTCCAGTTTATCGGCAAACGGTAATAATACATGGTCTTTTATCTGTACAAAAGGAACCAGTGCCTGTTTTTGCCAGTTAGTCCAGGAATGGTGGAAATAAAGGGACGCCCCATGATCTATCAGCCATAGTTCTTTGTGCCATATCAACATATTAGTATTTTTAATGGTACGGTCTACGTTAGTCAGCAAGGCATCCAGACATACTACTTGCGAAGCCGTTTTTCCATCTACTTGATGTACTATCGGATCAAAAGTCAACGAACCGGAAAGGAAATGCAATCCCATATTCAGTCCTCGACTCCATTGAAGTAAATCCTGTATCTCTTCGTCTGCTTCCGTTCGTCCGAAGGCCTCGTCTAGATTCAGAAAAACTATTTCGGGGACTCTGAAACCCAGTGCACGGGCTATCTCCCCACCAATCAGTTCGGCAATCAGCACTTTTGTTCCGTGTCCTGCCCCTCTGAATTTGACTACATACTTAAATTCATCGTCAGCTTCGGCTAAAGCAGGCAATGAGCCTCCCTCACGCAGAGGAAGAATATATCTTGTAACATTTGCCGTACGTAAATCCATGTAGCTCCTTTCTTTGATTTGGGGAATAAAGATAGGACGTTTTAGATGAATTTTATAAGAAAGTGGGCTTTAAATTAAAGAATTGTAGCTTAATTAAATAATTTTGTGGCTTTGAGTGTTTAAGGCACCTTGTTCGTATCTTATAGATAAAAGATAGAAATAATATGAATAAGAAAGTTTTAGTTACGGTAATCTTGTTTGGTTCATTGACAGTATCGGGTATAGTGTCAGCTCAATCTGTATATCCCGGACAACATCAGGGAAAGTTGAAAAAGGAAACAGTGGCTCCCCTTCAGGCGGAAAGTTTTGATTTGAAAGATGTTCGCCTGTTGCCAAGTCGTTTCCGTGATAATATGCTTCGGGATTCTGCCTGGATGACGTCAATAGATGTGAATCGTCTGCTACATAGCTTCCGTACCAATGCCGGTGTATTTGCCGGACGTGAGGGCGGATATATGACAGTGAAGAAACTGGGTGGTTGGGAATCTTTGGATTGCGAACTTCGCGGACATACTACCGGACACATGCTCTCGGCACTTGGTTTGATGTACGCAGCTACCGGCAGTGAGATATTCAAACTGAAAGGCGATAGCTTGGTTAACGGATTGGAAGAAGTGCAGAATGCACTGAAAAACGGATATTTGAGTGCCTGGCCCGAGGAACTGATAAACCGGAATATTCAGGGAAAAGGTGTATGGGCTCCCTGGTATACTTTGCACAAACTTTTCTCCGGGCTGATAGATCAATATCTGTATGCGGATAATAAGAAAGCATTGACTATCGTCACCCGAATGGGTGATTGGGCATACAATAAATTGAAACCCCTTAGTGAAGAAACACGTAAACTTATGATCCGCAATGAATTTGGCGGTATCAATGAGTCATTCTATAATTTATACTCAATAACGGGAGATGAACGTTATCGTTGGCTGGCGGAATATTTCTACCACAATGACGTAATCGACCCATTGAAAGAACTTCGTGATGACTTGGGAACGAAGCATACCAATACTTTCATCCCGAAAGTGATAGCTGAAGCCCGCAACTACGAATTAACCCGCAACGAGACAAGCAGGAAACTATCGGAATTCTTCTGGCACACCATGATTGACCATCATACTTTTGCTCCGGGATGTAGCAGTGACAAAGAACACTACTTTGATCCGAAGAAGTTATCCCAACATCTGACCGGCTATACCGGAGAAACTTGTTGTACCTATAATATGCTCAAACTTAGCCGCCATCTTTTCTGCTGGACGGGCGATTCATCTATTGCAGATTATTACGAAAGGGCATTGTATAATCACATCTTGGGACAACAAGACCCTGAAACAGGTATGGTAGCTTATTTTCTGCCTTTGCTTTCCGGGTCTCATAAACTGTATAGCACAAAAGAGAACTCTTTCTGGTGCTGCGTAGGTAGCGGATTTGAGAATCATGCAAAGTTTGGAGAAGCCATCTACTACCATAACAATCAGGGAATATATGTAAATCTATTTATCCCTTCACAGGTAACCTGGAAAGAAAAAGGACTGACAATCCGTCAGGAAACGGAATTCCCACAGGAAGAAACAACACGTTTTACTCTTCAGGCAGAAAATCCTGTCCGCACGACTATTTATCTGCGCTATCCTTCGTGGAGCAAGGATGTAAAAGTTTCGGTGAATGGTAAGAAAATATCTGTAAAACAGAAATCTGGTTCTTATATTGCCATTACCCGTGAATGGAAAGATGGCGATCAAATCTCGGCTACTTATCCGATGCAAATCAAACTGGAAACTACTCCGGATAACCCGGATAAGGCAGCCCTGTTATATGGCCCGTTGGTATTGGCGGGAGAACGGGGAACTGAAGGTATGCAAGCACCTGCTCCTTTCTCAAATCCGGCTCTTTATAATGATTATTATACCTATAATTTTCATGTCCCTGCACATCTGCGCACTTCTTTGAAACTGGATAAGAAACACCCTGAACGTGCATTGCAACGTGTAGGAAGTGATTTGAAGTTTACGACAGAACAAGGAGATGTGATTCGTCCGCTGTATGATTTACATCACCAGCGCTATGTTGTATATTGGGATTTACAATCAGAATAATAGATAGTAAACAACGATATGAAGAATCTATTAATTGCCACTTTTGTAGTAAGTATCAGCCTTTTGAGTGGTTCTTGCAAAGTATCATCCGGTCAGGGAAAACAGTATGACTTCTCTTCTTTGGATTCTGTTATCCAAGGATGGGTAGACAAGGGATATTACCCCGGAGCATCTATTTGTGTAGTGAAGAATGATACCGTCATTTTCCAGAAGAACTATCGGGACTATACACCCGATACAAAAGTATATGTCGCTTCTGCCGGGAAATGGGTAGCGGCTGCCGTCATCGGTGCAGTGGTAGACCGTACAGATTTGGGATGGGATGATTCGGTAGAGAAATGGTTGCCTGAATTTAAAGGTGATCCCAAAGGCAGGATTCTTCTCCGGCAATTATTATCTCATACATCAGGAGTACGCCCGTATCTTCCCGAACCTCGTGTAGATAACTATAATCATTTAGATTCGGCAGTCACAGAAATTCTCCCTTTGGATACAGTCTTTACCCCCGGCACTCGTTTTGAATATGGCGGACTTGCCATGCAGATTGCCGGAAGAATGGCGGAAGTAGCAATGGGAAAGGAGTTTGAAACGCTTTTTCAGGAACTGCTGGCACAACCTTTGGAAATGAAGAACTCTCATTTTACCCCAATCAACACGGACGGCGGACATGCACCCATGTTAGGGGGCGGGCTGTGTACTACAATGAATGATTATCTTCACTTCCTGTCCATGATTTATCACGATGGAATGTATAATGGCAAGCAAATTATATCAGCAGAAACTGTGAAAGAAATGCAGGCCGACCAAGTGAAAGGCGCCATAATCCCTTCGAATAACTTGGATAATTATGTAGCGAAAGGACTAGGACAATTCCACAATGGAATCTATGGATTAGGAGAATGGCGTGAATTAATAGATAAAAAGACAGGCGAAGCTTATCAGATTAGTTCACCGGGATGGGCTGGTGCTTATCCGTGGATAAATAAACACGATAAAGTTTACGGGTTCTTCATTTCTCATGTAACAGGTTCTTCTGTTAAAGAAGACGGTTTCTCTTCTTTCTTTGGCAGCCCTGTCATTTCACGGACCGTTTCAGAAATACTGAAAGGGAAGCCATTGGTTGTCAAACAAGGGCGTATCAATGTAGGAAATGGCTCTCTATACTATGAGGAAGCCGGTCAGGGTGAACCGATCATCTTTGTACACGGTCATTCGCTTGACCATCGTATGTGGGATGAGCAATTTTCTGTGTTTGCGAAAAAGTATCATGTCATTCGCTATGATTTAAGAGGATACGGCATTTCTTCTTCCCAAACAGAAGATTATCAATTTATGCATGTTGAAGATCTGGTTACTTTGATGGACTCTTTGCACATCAAGAAAGCGCATATCGTCGGACTTTCTTTGGGTGGATTTATCACTGCTGATATGTTGGCGTATTTCCCTGACCGGATGTTATCGGCTTTTCTAGCCAGTGGAAACATCCGGAAATCGAAGGGTCCCAGTGAGCCGATGACTAAAGAAGAAGCAAAGGTGCGTGATGAAGAAATAGCTGCCCTGAAAAAGAAAGGAGTGGAGGTGATGAAGAAAGAGTGGTTTGAAGGATTAATGAAATCCGGTGGAAGTCAACGTGAGCGGATGCGTGCTCCTTTGTGGCAGATGATTGACGAATGGGATGCATGGCAACCGCTGCACAAAGAAGTACGGGTAGTAGCAGGGCTGGATGCTATTGAAGAATTGAAGAAGAGTCACCCTGCTGTACCTGCTTTAATTGTAGAAGGTCATTCTTCTGATAACAAATTTTCAAAAAATCCTCCCATATTGGAATATCTACCTAATGGAAAGTTGAAAATCATAGAGGATTGCGGGCACATGATGAATATGGAGCGACCGGAGGAATTCAATGCAGCTTTAGAAGAATTTTTAATCAATATTGAACAGTAAAATGAAAAAGCAATAAGTATCATGAAACAAATAGTTCTATGCCTGATCGGAATATTATTTGCATCGTTTGTATCTGCACAAAAGATAAATCATCCTTCACTTTTGTATACCCCTCAACGCATTCAGCAGGTAAAACAACGTATGCAGAATGAACCGAAATTGCGGGAAGCCTGGGAGGATATTCAGAAAACCGCCGATGAAGCCTTACAAAAGAAAGATTTCAATCGGTTGGATTATTTGTCGTTGGCCTATCTGATGACGGATAATAAAGAGTATGCAAATATAATCAAAGAGATTCTTTTGAAAGCTGTGGAAGCCGAATCCTGGGGAGATATGGAAATGATGGCACGTATTCCGGTCTGGCGTTCGCAACTGGGCATGGCACATAAGAGCTTCCTTTCTGCCATAGGATATGATGCGGCTTATAACATAATGTCTTCTTCGGAAAGAAAAAAGATTGCCGAAGGCTTGAAACGATTGGCTGTAGAGCCTGCCTTGGGCGACTGGCTGTTGGAACCTACCCGAATCCATTCTTTGAACTCTATGGGACACAACTGGTGGACTTCCTGTGTATGCCAGGGTGGAATATTAGCATTAAGCCTACAGA
Organism: Bacteroides sp. D2; assembly: GCF_025147085.1. NCBI lineage: Bacteria > Pseudomonadati > Bacteroidota > Bacteroidia > Bacteroidales > Bacteroidaceae > Bacteroides > Bacteroides sp. D2. Next base: position 3,955,478 of record NZ_CP102261.1, read on the forward strand.
ATGAACTTCCCGAGGTAAAAGATTGGGTGGAGCAACTTCATGAATCACTTCCCGAATGGTTTGACTTTGCAGGCGATGCCTTGCAACAGAAAGCAAAGAGTTTTGATGAGGCCGGAGGAATGTATGAAAGTCTGAATTATGCAAACTTTGGTATTCAGGAAGCTCTATTGTTTCGAATCGCTTGGATAAACACTCATCCGGGACAAAATCCCGGCGATATACCCCAATTAGCAAAACTTCCGAACTACTTTTCTCAAGTATGCTATCCTCGTACAGGTATGCTGTATAGTTTGAATTTTGGTGATAGTCATAAGAACGTATCAGCAGAATCCAGTATGATGTTATTGTATGCTTTGGGACTGAAAGACCCGACTATTCTGTGGTATATAGCCCAAGTAGAGCAAGGACAGCATCGCGATGGATTCTTCCTGAATCGTCCGATGGGCTTTCTCTATACCCCTGATTTGAGTAAAGCTCCCGTAACTCCCGATTTGAAAACCTCACAGCTATTCTCGGATTTCGGTTGGGCCACCATGCGTACTTCTTGGGAGAAGGATGCTACGATGCTTGCTGTGAAAAGCGGTCATACGTGGAATCATTCCCATGCGGATGCCAACTCCTTTATTGTATTTCATAAAGGCGTTGATATTATCAAGGATGGAGGAAACTGCTGGTATCCCAATCCTGCCTATCGCAACTATTTTTTTCAAAGCCAGGCACATAATGTAGTCCTGTTCAACGGGGAGGGGCAACCTCGTGAACAACAGTATAGCGGCTCTACTTTGCGAGGAAATCTTTATCATCTCTTGGATGCGGGTAATGTGAAATATGTTTTGGCCAATGGAACAGGTCCTGTCTCTAATAATTTCAGCCGTAACTTCCGTCATTTCCTGTGGATGGATAATGTGATTTATATGATCGATGATTTGAAGACACATAAGGTAGGGCAGTTCGAATGGTTATGGCATACTAATGGAACTTATGAGAAATCGGGCATTGACGTGAATGTGACAAACGGAAATTCTTCAGTAGTCATCCGTCCTTTATATCCCCGCATGCTGGCTAAGTCCGATTTTGTGCACGACTATCCCGAAGATTTATATTGGGAAGAAATAGAAGCTCCTACGGAAGATCTGAAAGGAACCGAAAAATATTATTCATTCCATTTACCAGCCGAGGTGAACCGTGTGAAAGGACTGACAGCTATTATTCTGAAAGACGCTCCCGATGAAAAAGACCTGCCTCAAATGGAAAGACGTGAAGGGCAGGACTGGATAGGGCTTCGTATCCGTCATAAAGGTAAAATTACCGATTTATATATCAACCAACTGGCGGACGGAAGATTAATGCACAGTAATTCATGGATTATGCCCGACGGCTGGATGACAGATGCTTATATGTTTGCAGTCTCTTACCCAGAAGGTACTGAAGCAAAGGATGCTAAGGACTTCTTCATTGCCTATGGAAGCGCATTGAGACGAGATAATGAAACTTACTTTTCATCATTGGCTAAGCTGTTCGTTATTCAGAAAGCAGAAGATAAGAAACTTGATCTTTGGATAAACGGACAGCCGAAGATAAATACCACCTTTAGAAGCACAAAGAAGCCTGTGGCTGTAGAAGTGAATGATAAGAAAATCCCGGTAGTTTATCAGAAATCGCAGGTGAAAGTGAAATTATAAATTCTACAACATCGTTCTTGTATATATGCTGTTATCTTTTTCTAAGGTAGTAAATTCTTTATTTTTGTTACTCAAATATTTTTCAAATAACATTGAGTAAATAATTTAATCCCTTCGTATTTGTTTATGTGCATATAGAGAATACGAAGGGATGACTTTTTTAATTATAAGTACTTCCTTTTGGAGATTTTTATGTATGTTTGTCACATGTTTAATATGAAAGGAAGCAGTTGTAAGTGAAAGACACGATTAAATATCTGATTCTTATATTAATATATTTGGCTTGTGGTGTGGAACTACAAGCTAAAGACTATATATTCCGTAATATTGTCATGTCCGATGGGCTGTCAGGACTGTTGGTCAATGCTATTTATAAAGATTCCGAAGGTTTTGTGTGGTTAGGGACAGATAATTGTCTCGACCGTTTTGATGGAGTAAAAGTACGCCATTTTGAATTCCGGGGTATTGAATCAGGAAGAAAGAAACGGGTAAACAGCGTTACAGAAACAGCCAACAAACAACTGTGGGTAGGAAATGGAATCGGACTTTGGCGATTGAATCGTACAAACAGTCAATTGGAAAGAATTGTCCCCGAAAAGATTGATTTTGCCGTAAATACTTTGTTGGCTAATGAGGATATTCTTTATATTGGAACAGAGAAAGGCTTATTCATTCATAAAGACGGTCAATTACTACAGGTCTTGACAGACCGGAATATGCTTGCCGCTTGTAACAGAATTATGGATATTTGCCTGAATGAAGATAAAACCGTATTATGGTTGGCCACGGTACAAGGATTGTTCTCTTATTCACTGAAAGACGGCAAGATTGATTCCTGGCATTTTCAGGAGAATGTGCCCGAAGCCGATTATTTTCGTTGCCTTACCCGTATCGGCGAAACGCTCTATCTCGGTACAATGAGCCAAGGTGTAGTACGTTTCGATACAAAGAAGGAATCATTCTCTCATGCGGTATCTTTAGGGTGCGATGTCGTTTCCGATATTTCCAGCGATGGTAAAGGGACTGTGTATATAGCTACTGACGGCAATGGCGTACACTTCCTTTCACATAAAGACCAGCAAGTGACACGTCGTTTCTACCATGATGTTAATGATAAGGAAGGAATTCGCAGTAATTCTATTTATTCCTTACTTGTAGATGATAGAGGTGCCGTCTGGGTGGGGCATTTTCAGGCAGGACTGGATTATTCACTCTATCAGAACGGCCTTTTTTGTACGTATGACTATCCGCCTTTGTTCAATTCGGCCAATCTTTCCATTCGTTCTTTTGTAAACAAAGGGCAAGAGAAGGTCATCGGTTCACGTGACGGCTTGTTTTATATAAACGAAGCTACGGGAATAGTGAAAAGCTTTGTAAAACCCGTCTTGACCTCGGATTTGATACTGACAATCTGCTTCTATCAAGGAGAATATTACATCGGTACGTATGGTGGCGGTATGATGGTATTGAATCCGGAAACGCTGTCTCTGAAATATTTTGCCCAAGGTGATACGGAGCTTTTCCAGAAAGGACATATCTTCTGTGTGAAACCGGATGCCAAAGGAAATCTTTGGATAGGGACTTCGCAAGGGCTGTTCAGCTATAACGGACAGACAAAGCAGATAAAGAGCTTCACCAGTGCTAACTCCCAACTGCCGGAAGGCAATGTGTATGAAGTCAGTTTTGACTCTACCGGCAAAGGATGGATTGCTACCGAAACCGGTATGTGTATTTACGACCCGGCTTCCCAAAGTTTGCGTTCCAATGTCTTTCCCGAAGGATTCGTGAATAAAGATAAGGTTCGTACAATTTACGAAGATGCTGAACACAACCTCTATTTTATCCGTGAGAAAGGAAGCCTGTTTACATCCACTTTAACGATGGACCGTTTTCAGAACCGCTCTATCTTTTCTACTCTTCCGGACAACTCGCTGATGTCCGTAATAGAAGATAACTTGGGCTGGCTGTGGGTGGCCTGTAATGACGGGTTGCTGCGTATCAAAGAAGAGGGAGAGGAGTATGATGCTTTCACTTTCAATGATGGAGTGCCGGGACCAACTTTTACAAATGGAGCTGCTTATAAAGATGAAAAAGGACTATTGTGGTTTGGTAACACCAAAGGACTGATTTATGTCGATCCGAAACGTGTGGACGAAGTGCGTGGCAAGGTCCGTCCGATCGTATTTACTGACATATTAGCTAATGGTGTCCCTTTTACCAGCTCCTCTTTGAAATACAATCAGAATAATTTGACTTTCTGTTTCACAGACTTTGCTTATGGTCTCCCATCTGCTTTACTATATGAATATAGACTGGAAGGAGTGGACAAGGACTGGAAATTATTGGCAGCACAGAACGAAGTTTCTTATTACGGACTTTCTTCCGGGACTTATACTTTCCGTGTACGTCTTCCGGGAAATGAGCAATCCGAAGCTAGCTGTCAAGTGACAGTATGCCCTATGATACCTTGGTGGGGATGGGGACTTTCCGTTTTATTAATCGTAGGAATTATAGCCTTTATACGGTATTATGTCTGGAAACGTATGCGTCGTTTACTAGATTCTTCTGCTTCGTCGATTTCAGCATCAGCAGGGGAGGAGATACAACAGAGAGAGCAATCTGTAGAACAGCCGGAAGTAATTTCAGAGCAACAATCTTCCACTGTTGAAGAGAAATATAAGACCAATAGACTGACCGAAGAGGAGTGTAAAGAACTTCATAAGAAACTGGTGGCTTATGTAGAGAAAGAAAAGCCATATATCAATCCCGATTTAAAAATGGGGGACTTGGCTTCTGCATTGGATACTTCTTCACATTCATTATCGTATCTTTTGAACCAGTATCTTAATCAGTCTTACTATGACTTTATCAACGAATACCGCGTTACCCAATTCAAAAAGATGGTAGCGGATAGCCAATATTCCCGTTATACATTGACTGCATTGGCAGAACTTTGTGGTTTTAGTTCGCGTGCTTCTTTCTTCCGTTCATTTAAAAAGAGTACGGGAGTTACTCCGAATGAATACATCCGTAGTATAGGCGGAACAGCCAAAGAAGAGTAACTTTTCGACTTATTATCTCTGAAATCTATTTTGCACCCATATTCCCTTCACCCTTCACTTCTCCCTGTTCATAGGGGTTTGAGGGTGAACCCTTCCCTTTCACCTGGTGAATCCTTTCTTTTACTCTTTTCCTATCTCCAATCTGTTATTAGATAAATTCTTCTTCTCTCTATCTAAACTTCCTTTTCCTTAATTGCAAAGTTGTTTTTCATAGGAAGCAATCTATAAATGCAAGTTTTGTTTTTATAATCAAAGCTTGCATTTATAAAAACAAAGCTTGCAATTTTATAATCAGAGCTTTCATTTATAGTTTGTCATTAACCGAAAGCAACTTTTCAACAAGAGCAAAACAAGTTTATCATTAATGAAAAGGAACTTATCTCTTAATGTCCTGCATCATCATTAGCCTGAATGTAAGATGAAGGGAAGGCCAAAATGGTGAAGAAAGGGACTAAAGAGGTGAAGGGGGTGAAAGCAAATGGGTATAAGGAGAGCGAAAATACATTGTTTTTTAGTAAACAGAGTATCAGATTATAAAATGAGACTCTGTTTGCTGTGAGTGTAACTAACTGATATTTAGTGAAATATATGCGAATAAGTCTATCTGGATTCTCAGAGATTACTCCGCCCTATTTTCAAGCTGTTATATCCGAAATCCCCTCTATATTTGCATCGTGATCAAAACCGAAAAAGATAGTATTATGGAGACAACAGCTAACATTTCCGACAACATTATCACCCGTTCTTATGAAGAATATTATCAGGTGATTCTTACCTATATTACTTATCGTATCACTCATCGCTACGAAGCGGAGGATCTAACCCAAGATGTATTTGTACGTCTGCTCGACTACAAACAAATGCTCCGTCCGGACACAGTGAAATATTTCCTGTTCACTATTGCCCGCAATATTGTAATCGACTATATCCGTCGTTATTATAAAAAACAGGAAATAGACAGCTACTTCTATGATACTGTGTCTACTTCAACCAATGAAACAGAAGAAAAAATTATCGGTGATGATTTAATGACAATGGAACGGACCCGTCTGGCTGCCATGCCCGAACAACGTCGGTTAATTTATACATTAAACCGTTTCGAAAATAAAACTTCTCCGGAAATCGCTAATGAATTGAATCTAAGTTGTAGGACGGTAGAAAACCACCTATTCCTTGGACGCCGTGAAATGCGCGAGTTTTTCCGAAATTGTATATAATCTTATTCATTAATAAATAACCCTTTGTGCTTATGGAAAAGGAGTCAGAATTTACAAAGAGGTACTTGTATGCCTCACCTTATTTTAGAGATCAAAAATTTAATACTATTTTTAAACCTCAAATTTAATTTTATGAAACGAAGAGGATTAATATTTAATTCGCGACCTAACAAGACAGCTGTGTTTGCGTTAGGATTAATGCTGGGACTTTGTCCTGTTTCACAGATCTGGGCTTTTGATAATGCGAATGAAAATCAAGTTGTACTACAATCTCATAAACAGGTAAAAGGACAAATTGTAGATGCAATGGGAGAGCCGATTATTGGTGCAAGTATACTTGAAAAAGGAACTACAAATGGGGTAATTTCTGATATTGATGGAAATTTCTCTTTGAATGTAAGTGCACCAAACGCTATTATTGTGATTTCATATATAGGCTTTAAATCACTAGAACTTCCTGCCTCTGATCCGAATTTGAAGAGAATCGTGATGAAGGAAGACACAGAAGTGTTGGATGAAGTTGTTGTAGTTGGTTATGGTACTCAAAAGAAGGAGTCTTTGACAGGTGCGGTGACTGTTGTAGGAGCTAAACAATTGGAAAATAAGGGAACAATGTCGAGTCCTTTGCAAGCTATGCAAGGAACAGTTCCGGGAGTGATTATCACGCGTAATTCTGGAGCACCAGGAGATGAAAGCTGGGGTATGAAACTCCGTGGTGCATCTTCTTCTAATTCTACAGATCCACTTATAATTGTGGATGGAGTGGAATACAGTGATGGTATTAATGGTATGCGCAATCTGAATCCGGATGATATTGAGTCTATAAATTTCTTGAAAGATGCTTCTGCTGCAATATATGGTTCGAAAGCGGCGGGTGGTGTCGTTCTGATTACAACTAAAAAGGCAAAAGCCGGAAAAACCGTTGTTCAGTATAATGGTTCCTTTACAGGAAAAGTTGTTGGATTACAACCGGAACTGATGTCCTTAGATCAATGGGCAGATGCTGTAATCACTGCACAGACTAATGATGGTTATTCAGATTCTAACTGGATTCGTTATGCAAAACTGGCCAAGCTTTATAAAAATCAATATATTGACTTAAATCATAGTACTCATCCTATTCCGGAAGGTTTTAAAGACGTTGAAGATTTTGTATTTATGGATAATGATTGGCAGGATATATTGTGGGGAAACTCATGGTCTACCCAGCACGATCTAAGTGTCTCCGGAGGTACCGAGAGGAATTTATTTCGTTTATCATTGGGATATATGTATGACAACAGTACTTTGAAATGGGGAAATAATAATAACCAACGTTACAATATGCGTTTGAATAATCAGTTCAAATTATCGGATAATGTAATGTTGACATCCAGTATTGGCTATAATCGTCAAGATCAGGTGTCTCCCAGTATGATTGGCAAGGTCCTTTCCCAGTCTTCCCCTCAACCGGGTTTACCTGCTTCGACAATAGATGGACGCCCGTATGGCTGGGGTACTTGGCGTGCATTGAACTGGTGGGCTGAAGAAGGTGGCGATAACAAACTGAAGGTTTCGGCCATTAATATTAGTGAGTCATTGAATTGGAAAATATATTCAGATCTTGATATGGTTGTGAATGTGGGATATAACACGTCTACAGCAACACGTGAGAAAGTGGAAAAATCAATAGATTGGTATAATTACGCTGGTACAACATTGTTGGCAACAGAACCTACACAGGAAAATAGTAAATATTCTGATTCTTTCTCAAGGACTGATTATTATATGGCATCCGGTTATTTAAACTGGCATAAGACATTGGCAGAGGTGCATAACTTGAGTGCTATGGCTGGCGCACAGTATAACTATACACAGTATAAATATACTTTTGTATCAGTAAAAGACATAAATCCATCTTTGGAAATACCTAATGGTGCTGGAGAAGTTTTGATTAAAGACGGGGATAGCAAACCAGCGAAATGGCATGAAGCTATGATGTCTTATTTCGGACGTTTGAATTACGATTATAAACAACGTTATTTGTTGGAAGGTAATCTTCGTTATGATGGTTCTTCAAAATTCCGTCCTGAAAATCGTTGGCAATTCTTTTGGGGAGTATCCAGTGGCTGGCGCTTAAGCGAAGAGAGTTTCATGCACTCATTATCTTCCGTAGTTAACAATCTGAAATTGAGACTTTCATACGGTGTATTAGGTAATCAAAGTGGAGTAGACCGTTATGATGGAACACAGTTATATAATTTTGCTTCTTCCAACGGAGCATATATTGGTAGCGGAAAAGTTTCCACTATTGATACGAACGGAAAGATAGTGACTACAGACCGTACTTGGGAACGTATTCATAGTTATAACTTGGGAGTGGACTTTGCTTTTCTCAATAACCGGTTGACTGGTACTTTCGAACTTTTCATGAAGAAAAATAATAATATGTTGATTGATGCCCAGTATCCGGGTGTGTTGGGAGACAATGCTCCTACAATGAATCTAGGGAAGTTTGAGGCCAAAGGTTGGGAAGGAAACATTACATGGTCGGATAAAATCGGACCAGTTCAATATCATATTGGTGGAACTATAACTTATACCACTAATAAATTGATTGATTTGGGTGCAACTTCTGTTTTGAAATCAGGTTTTGTAGATAAGCAACAGGGATATCCTTTGAATTCTTATTTTGGTTTACGCTATATTGGAAAGATTCAGACACAGGAAGAATTGGAAAAATATAAATATTATTATTTGGATGGAAATGGGATAGGAATGCAGGATAATATTCGTTTAGGTGATAATATGTTTGAGGACGTAAACGGCGATGGTGTTTTGGATCAAAATGATTATGTATATTTGGGAACAGATGATCCGAAATTGTCTTATTCATTTAATGTCGGGTTAGAATGGAAAGGCTTTGATTTTTCAGCTATTTTCCAAGGAGTCGGTCGCAGAACTGTTTATCGTGGTGGTGAAGGTAACGAAACTTGGCGAGTACCTATGAGTGCCATTTATTTGAATACAACTACTCAATCTATTGGCAACACATGGAGTCCTGAAAACAGAAATGCTTATTATCCTACCTATACCAGTGTAGGATCTATTAACAATTATAATTACCAGTGTTCTTCCTGGTCAGTAGAGAATGGATCTTATCTTCGATTGAAGAACCTGACTTTGGGATATACCTTACCTGTTTCGTGGTTGGCAAAAACAAATGTGATAAGTAAGTTACGTATTTACTTTACCGGAGCAGATCTTTGGGAACATAGTAAATTAAAAGACGGATGGGACCCGGAGGCTTCACGCAAAACCAAAGATCTGGGACGTTATCCTTTTAACAGAACTTTTACTGTGGGTGTTAATGCAACTTTTTAAATAGAATATTATGAAACGATCAAAAATAACATTTTTCCTTACTATAGTGTTAGGAATAACTTTGCACTCTTGTCTGGACATGGAACCTCAAGATCAGTTGGGGGGTAAAAACATGTGGACTTCAGTCAATGATTATAAACAGTTTGCCAATACTTTTTATAGTTGGACACGTGACTTCTCTTCTGTTGTATATGATGGAACACATAGTGATAAGCGTTCGGACTTGATTACTTACCAGAGCTATAATGAATTTAGCCGCGGAATAAACTCGATCCCTTCTTCAGATGCTAACTATACGGATAATTATAAACATATTCGTCGTACAAACTTATTGATAGAAAATGCTGAAACTTATTCCAAACCGGAAGATATAAAACAATATTTAGGGGAAGCTTATTTTTTCCGTGCATATAGTTATTTTGACTTACTTCAATTGTATGGTGATGTTATTATAACGAAGAAACCGTTGGATATTACAGATCCGGAGATGAAGGTAAAACGGAACGACCGTAGTGAAGTGGTTGATCTTATTATTGATGATCTCGGACATGCTATTGACAACTTGCCGGCTTTTAAGGAGCTTAGTACTGAAGAAGAGGGACGTATTTCTAAAGAAGGTGCGCAGGCTTTCCTTTCCAGAGTTGCTCTTTATGAAGGAACATGGCAGAAATCACGTAATAATAACCAGAATACGGAACGTACCAAGAATTTACTGGATATAGCTGCCAAGGCAGCACGCACGGTGATGGATGCTAAATATGGATATAGTTTCCGCTTATTTGGAACAGATAGTGAAACAAAAGTCTTGGGTGACAGCGCACAGAAGTATATGTTTATTTTGGAGAATGAGAAATCTAATCCGGCTGGCATCAAGAAATCTGCTAATCATGAATATATTTTTGCTCGTCGCCATGACCAGATTTTAGCTTCAATCGGAAAGAATATAACTCAAGAGTGTCTGGCAAATGTACAATGGATTACTCGTAAGTTTGCCAATCTTTATCTATGTGATGACGGATTGCCCATTGATAAATCAGATCGTTTTCAGAAATATGATGAGAAAGTTTCTGAATTTCTGAACCGTGACAATCGTATGCGTTATACTTTACTAAAGCCGGGAACTCGTTATTGGGGAAATAAGTTCGGACGGACTTCTTGGCAATGGGATGAGGTAGATCTGAAGACCTCAAAGCTATATGATCCTGCGTCCGGTACTTGTTATGGTAATCAAAAATGGAGCGCTGAACGTGTCGTTCCGGATACACAAGAAGGATATGACTTTCCACTTATCCGTTATGCCGAAGTTTTGTTGAATTATGCAGAAGCTGTGTATGAAAGGGATGATAAGATAGAAAATGAAGACTTGAATATATCTTTGAACCAGGTTCGTCAGCGGGTGAATGGCAGTATGCCGGCTTTGACCAAGGAATTTGCGCAGACCCACGGACTGGATATGAGGACAGAAATACGTAGAGAACGTACTGTTGAGCTGTTTAACGAAGGTTTTCGTATTGATGACTTGAAGCGTTGGAAAACTGCAGAAAATGAGATGCCGCAAGCAATGTTAGGTATTAAATGGAAAGGTACTCAATATGAGTCATGGAATACGCCATTCAGTTTGAATGATGATGGATGTATTGTTGTAGAAACAGGTCGCCAGTGGGCAGATAAGAACTATTTGTATCCATTGCCTTCCGATCAGTTACAGTTGAATCCGAATTTGGGACAGAATCCCGGTTGGAAATAACGGAGTATGAATAAAAACAGAGAATCAATATGAAATATATAACTTTTTTATCAGCGAAATGTGTATCGGTGAGCCTTGCTATATTAGGCTTGTTATTGTCAGCAATTGCATGTGACGATAAAGAATATGGTGATGCGATGAGTGAAGGGCAATTGATGAATGATATTGAGATGAATATAGAATCATCCATAGCGTTAGCTGTAGGAATGGATATACAGGTTATTTGCAAACCTGTTCCGGAGAATGTTACTTATCCGGAGATGTCTTGGAAATCATCAGATGAGAATATAGTATCTGTGTCACAAGAAGGTAAAATTACTGCAAAAGCAGTAGGAAAGGCAAAAGTGAATATTTCCCAGAAAGCGGCCTTTGAAACACTTAAAACGATAGATGTGGAAGTAAAACCGGTAGCTACTGCGATTGAGATGGATGACTTTGAACTGTTTGAAGGTACGACTAAAAAAGCCTCTGTAAAAATTACACCTTCTAACGGATATAATGTCTTTCATTGGAAAAGTAGCAATGAGGAAATAGTAAAGGTGGATGCAGATGGTACTGTGACTGGAATTATCCCGGGAGAAGCTGTTGTTACAGCTATTGCCACTGATGGAACTTCTTTGACAGTTTCTGCTAAAGTGACTGTTCGGAAGGTAATCCCGGTAGAATCAATACAATTAGATCCGGTTGATGACATAATGATTGGACAGACTGTTGTTATTGGCTGTCATTTAGTTCCTGAAGAGGCCACTTCCGGTTTGTTAAGTTGGGTAAGTAGTGATGAAAAAGTGGCTGTTGTGGATGCCGATGGTGCTGTAACGGGAGTGGGTTATGGAACTGTAACGATTACCGCAACCGATCCTATGTCAAATATTTCGGCTACCACTAGTGTTACTGTAGGAGCTTTATTGGATTATCAGTTCCAATCTACTTTGAAACCATGTGATTTAAAACCTAATCAAGGTGGTACGGTTACATTTGATAATGGATATGCTCATGTCATAATGAAAGGTCCTGACGGTAATGGAAATTGGCGCCAAGATATTAATATAGTTAATGATGCATATCAAAAGAAACTGGAGTATGCTCCTCAAACTTATAAATATTTAGCTATTAAATTAAGGAGACCGCAACAAAGTGCAACTGCGAATGCAGGTGTGTTGAAGTTTGATATAGGAGATGGAGTGACTGCAGGTAATTATTGCAATTCAGCAGATTACTATGTGTTTGATAAAGAAACTCTTACCATCGTAAAAAAAGGTACAGGAGTAGAAAAATATGGTGAACCTAATATCTATGTATATGATATGTCTGTGGATAATGCTATAAAAGGAAGTAGCCCAATATCAACCAATGAGGCCGGTGTTGCTACGATGACATTGTTATCTTTGTGGATTGCTGATGTTAAAGAAGCCGCAATCGATAAAACGTATGATATGTATTGGATAAAAACCTTCAAAACATTAGAAGATTTGAAAGCTTACATAGAAAAAGAAAATAACAAATAAATCTGAAGTATGAAAACGAAATATATAAATGTGTTATTTAGTTTTGTTATAGCATCTTTTATGATGTCATGCAGTAGTGAAATTCCTACTGGGGACGCAAATAAGTTTAGTGATATGAAAAGTCCGGAGGAGGATATGGTAAAGAGAGATTATTTGCCATTGAACCATCCTTGTATGCTCCATACGCAGGCTGATATTAATAGGGTAAAGAGCAATTTGAACCGATCCCCTTGGGCGGAAGCTTATGCCCAATTGGAAGCAAGCCAATATGCGCAAAGTTCTTATACTGAAAACACAAGAGCTTTGCTTGACGGATATTTGAAAAGAATGGATAAGAATAATTGGTCAGGTAAATATTCGGATTATTCAAATTACACAGCATGTATGTATGATGCTGCGGCTGCTTATCAATTGGCACTTCGTTATCAGTTATCAGGAAATACATCATTTGCGGATGCTGCTGTGAAACTTTTCAATGCATGGGCTACTAATTGTAAGGGAATATTAAGAATGGAAGGTTATACCAATAATATTCCAGATCCTAATCTATATCTAATTCCTATTCAGGCACATCAGTGGGCAAATGCAGCAGAATTACTTAGAGACTATAATGGCTGGGATAGGGATGATTTTGAAAAGTTTAAAACTTGGATGAAAGATACATTTTATAGTGTTTCCGATATGTTTCTTAAAAATCATAATGGTGGACAAGGTAATATGCACTATTGGTTGAACTGGGATTTGGCCCAGATGACGTCTATTCTTTCAATTGGTATTTTATGTGATGATAACGTGATGATTAATCAGGCTATTGTATATTTCAAGAATGAAGAAGGAAGATATAAAGAGGCGGGAAATATAAAGAATGCAGTTCCTTATTTGCATCAAGACCCGGATTCGGATGAAATACTTGGGCAATGTGAGGAGTCCGGACGTGACCAGGGGCATGCTACTTTATGTGTTTCTTTGATGGGAGCATTTTGTCAAATGGCTTATAGTATTGGTGAGGACTTGTTTGCTTATGATAATTATAGGGCAGTGGCTATGGCAGAATATGTAGGAAAGTATAATCTTATCAAGGATGAGTCTTTTAACAAAGGAACATTGGTAGGGGATGATTTCATCTATGATTCTAATTCTTTCCCTTATACTTCTTATTCTAATCCCTCGTATACAAACGCAACCATATCTACAGAGCAACGTGGCACTAAACGGCCTTCGTGGGAATTGTTTTATGGATATTGTAAGGAGAAAGGAATTTCTTCTCTCTATAGCGAAAAATGGGCCGACCAGATGCGTCCTGACGGAGGAGGTGGAAACTACGGACCGAACAGTGGAGGATTTGACCAGTTAGGTTTTGGTACGTTGATGCATTATAGAGAATGATAATATTCATTTTTGAATATTTTTTGCAAGGGGATTAGGTATTTACCTAATCCCCTTCGTATATATAAGCAAATAGGTTAGTAAATAGATTGTTTGAAATCAGAGATTGGATTCAGTTTTTTAAGTGATTAGTTTTTGTAAAGGTAGAAAGAACCTGTTTTTAGGAATAACGAATCTTATTTTGAATGAAATTGATTATTAAGGTATATGCGTAAAAAGATTCTGTTTTTAGCAGGAATGATGGCTTGCTGTTCATTGGCAGGTGCACAAGAAATTTCTAAGACCTGGGTGGCTGATAAGGGGAATGGAACTTATCAGAACCCGGTTCTTCATGCAGACTATTCGGATCCGGATGTATGTGCAGCCGGAGATGATTTCTATATGACAGCATCCAGTTTTAATTGTATTCCCGGAATTCCTATTCTTCATTCCAATGACTTGGTGAATTGGTCGCTGGTAAACTATGCTTTACCGATTCAGGAGCCGGAAGAATTCTTCGATAAGGCACAGCATGGTAAAGGCGTATGGGCACCGGCTATTCGTTTTCATAACGGAGAGTTCTACATTTACTGGGGTGATCCGGATTATGGAATCTATATGATTAAAACCAAAGACCCGAAAGGAAAATGGAGCAAGCCTGTGTTGGTGATAGCCGGGAAAGGGATGATTGACCCGACACCACTTTGGGATGAAGATGGAAAAGTTTATCTTGTACATGCATACGCTGGTAGCCGTAGCGGAGTGAATAGCATCGTAGTTATTTGCGAACTGAATGCTGAGGGAACAGAAGTAATTTCCGATCCGGTGATGGTATTTGATGGAAATGATGGAAAGAACCATACGGTAGAAGGACCGAAGCTCTACAAACGCAACGGATACTACTATATTTTTGCTCCGGCAGGTGGAGTAGCAACCGGTTGGCAATTAGTACTTCGCTCGAAGAACATTTACGGCCCTTACGAATCGAAGATCGTAATGGCACAAGGAAAGACAAATATCAACGGGCCTCATCAAGGTGGCTGGGTAGACACCAACACAGGAGAATCGTGGTTCGTTCATTTTCAAGATAAAGGAGCTTACGGACGCGTGATTCATCTGAATCCGATGACTTGGGTAAATGATTGGCCTGTAATCGGAATAGATAAGGATAAAGATGGTTGCGGTGAACCGGTAACGACCTATAAGAAACCGAATGTAGGAAAGACATATCCGATAGCCACTCCGCCGGAGAGTGATGAATTCAATACTCGGCATTTAGGGTTACAATGGCAATGGCATGCCAATAAAAAAGACACTTACGGGTTCACGACCGACTTGGGGTATATTCGTCTTTATGCAGGCAGTCTCTCAAAAGAATTTGTGAACTTCTGGGAAGTTCCTAACTTGTTGATGCAAAAGTTTCCGGCTGAAGAGTTTACGGCTACGACCAAATTGACATTTACTGCCAAGCAGGATGGGGAACAAACCGGAATCATTGTAATGGGATGGGATTATAGCTATCTCTCCATTCGTAAGGCGGGAGATCAGTTTATTCTGCAACAAGCAGTCTGCAAGGATGCGGAACAGCAAAATCCCGAACAGATAAAAGAATTGGCAAACATTCCGGTGGAACATCTGAAGATGCCGGGAGTAGCAGATAATGAGTGGCAAACAGTTTATTTGCAAGTAAAGGTTCGTAAAGGAGCCGTTTGTACATTCGCTTATAGTCTGGACGGAAAGAAATACATGACAGTGGGAGAGCCTTTCACAGCCCGACAAGGCAAATGGATTGGAGCCAAAGTTGGAGTATTTTGCGTAACTCCGAATGAAGGCAATCGTGGATGGGCAGATGTAGACTGGTTTCGGATGACTAAGTAACTGATGGAGTGACTAAGTAACTGACCGATCAAGTAACTGACAAAGAGAAATAAAGATTAAGAATTAACGCGAATATATTTGAACTAAGATGAAAAAGATTGTAGTAGGTCTGGCTGTGATGTTAGGTTTTTGTATGTGCACTCACAAGCCTTCCGGTACATTGGATGTGAATAAGGCATTAGACTATTGTGCAGAGCAGACACAACGTACGCTTACGGAACTGAAAACAGATTCCGGCATTGACTATACGATGATGCCACGTAACATTATGGCTGACGAACACCACTGGAACTGTCGTAAGGCAACGAAAGAAGAATGGTGTGCCGGTTTCTGGCCGGGTGTGCTCTGGTATGATTACGAATATACACAGGATAAGCATATTCTGGAAGAAGCGAAGAAGTTTACGAACTCATTGGAATTCCTTTCTCGAATACCAGCTTATGACCATGATTTGGGATTTCTCGTATTCTGCAGTTATGGAAACGGCTATCGCTTGACGAAAGATCCTGCTTATAAGAAAGTGATTCTGGATACGGCCGATTCGCTGGCTACTTTATTCAATCCGGTTGTAGGAACAATGCTTTCGTGGCCTCGTGAAGTGGAACCACGCAACTGGCCTCACAACACAATCATGGATAACATGATTAATCTCGAAATGCTTTTCTGGGCAGCAAAGAATGGTGGAAATCCTTATTTGTATGATGTTGCCGTTTCTCATGCTGATAAAACAATGAAATGTCAGTTCCGTCCCGATTATACATCCTACCATGTAGCAGTATATGATACCATCACTGGTAATCTGATAAAAGGAGTAACCCATCAGGGCTATGCAGACAGTACCATGTGGGCGCGTGGTCAAGCATGGGCAATCTACGGATATACTGTAGTCTATCGGGAGACGAAAGATCCTAAATATCTTGATTTCGCACAGAAAGTGACAGATGTTTATCTCGAACGTCTGCCGGAAGACAAGGTTCCTTATTGGGATTTCAGTGCACCGGGAATACCGGATGCTCCGCGTGACGCTTCTGCTGCGGCAGTGGTGGCCTCTGCTTTGCTTGAATTATCCACTTACCTCCCGAATGGAACAGGAAAACGTTATAAAGATGTTGCTATTGAAATGCTGGCAAGCCTGAACTCTGACAGTTATCAGAGTGGCAAGAGCAAACCGTCCTTCCTGCTTCATAGCGTAGGACATTGGCCGGCTCATTCAGAGATAGATGCCTCTATTATTTATGCAGATTATTACTACATTGAAGCATTGCTTCGGTTGAAACGTCTGCAAGAAGGAAAGAATGTAATTAAATAAAGAAGATTTATATCGAATAAAACACTATCTTTATCACAGTTATTTAACAATAAATCTATGTTGTATGAAACAGTGCATTAAAACAAATGGAGTTTTATTCTTTTTTTGTTTGATATCATTAATCATTACTGCACAGGAGCAATCAGTGCAGTCTAATATCAAATGCTTGAATTATCCTAGTTCGTTTGAGTTATTGCTTCGGCATTTTAAAGGAAAAATTGTATATATTGATGTAATGGTATCTTGGTGTAAACCCTGTCTGGCAGAACTCAAAGAATATGAAAAAACAGATGATTTTTTCAAAAAGAATGATATTGTAAGACTTTTTATTTCAATAGATGAACCCAAGGATTGGAATGTCTGTTTGAAAAGATTGGATGAAAGATTATTAAATGGGTATTTTGTCACCTATCATCGACCAGAGAATAGTGTTGAGAATAATAAATTTTCTGTTGAAGTGGAGAAGTTGTTTGTCACTTATGATGAGAAAGGTAATTTCGCCGGGCTTTCAGTTCCTCAGTTTATTATTGTTAATAGGGAGGGAACTATTGTAGAATATAAGGCACAAAGACCAAGCAATCCGGAGGAATTGAAGAATCAGTTGAAACAATACTTGGAATAATATGAGGAAAGACTCCCAAAAACGAAAAGCTCTGCAAGAACGGACCGTTCTATGCAGAGCTTTTTTTACTGGTTAGGGTTAGGCTTATTATTATTTTACCTTGATGATGTCATAATTCAGATTGCTGACAGCTTCTTGCAAGCTATCGTTCACCAAACGAAGAGTGGTATCGTTAACAACCACGAAATACATCGGAGCTTCACCATCCTTCGGAGTTAACTTAACAGCAGTAACAGGTTTTTTGTTCACTACCTTGTGTACAGTCTGCTGTTTTCCTTTTGAAGTGAAAGTCTTGTTTTGTCCTTGACCTTCAGCATCGAGGTAAGTCATATCCAGTGTATACGCAGTATCTACACCGTCAGTTGCAGCGTTCAAGGTTAGTACATAGTCAATACCCGGACCGTCGGCAGCAGGAAGAGTACCTTCATAAACTTCAGTTAGTTCGGTAATCGGAGTCATAGCAAGAGCTAGACTGTCTGCTTGAGCCTCTGCGGCTTTGTTTGCTTTTGATTGGCATGATGCCAAAGCAGCTACGACTGCTGCTAACATAATTACTTTTTTCATCGTTAAGTGCTTTAAGTTAATATAAATATAGTGAGCTATTGCTCGTTTTTTGCTATCCTATTCCTGTTCATCGTCCCGTTTGATGACAAGCAGTTTGTCTACTCGTCCGCGGTCCATGTCCACCACTTCGAATTGCAGATTCTTATAGGTGAAGATGTCTCCCGCTTTCGGGATACGGCCAATCAGGAACATGGCTAATCCCCCCAGAGTGGTGAAGTCTTCCGATTCCAGATCTTCATAGGATAAAATACCCATTTCCTCCATGAAGTCGTCGATGTTCATTGAAGCTTCCACCAGCATCGAACCATCCTGCCTTGTGACGATTTCTTCTTCTTCCGTTTCATCCTCTTCAAGGATGTCTCCGAAGATACTTTCGGTCAGGTCGTGCAGTGTGATAATGCCTTCTGTGCTGCCATACTCGTTAACAACAACTCCGAACTTGTTTTTGTTCTTCTTAAATAGCTCTAAAACTTTATTTGCATATAAACTTTCCGGAATAAAGAGGGGAGGACGGGCTATTTCGCGTAAGTTAAACAGTTTTTTACTGCCTATCATCAGGATAATATCCTTTACGGAAACCACACCGATAATCTCATCTTTCCGTTCGTCCACCAACAGATATTTGCTATAATGTTCTTCTTCGATTGTCTTCATCACCTTTTCCTGCGTATCATCAGGGTGAAGGATAATGAGATCTCTGCGATGCGTCATCAGTTCGTTAGCCCGTTTGTCGGAGAAGCGGAACACATCACGTATCATTTCCGTTTCCTCTTTGTCAATCACACCCTGTTCCGAACTTTGATGGAGAATCATTTTGATTTCCTCCTGCGTCATGGGGCGTTCTTCGCTTTTCAAACCGATGAGTTTATTCAGTAGCCGGGTAGAGACACTCAGCAACCATACAAAAGGATAAGAAACCTTTGTCAGGAGAATCATGACCGGGCTGAACAAAGTGGCGTATCGCTCCGGATTACTAAGAGCGATAGATTTGGGTACTAGCTCTCCGATAATCAGAGAAAGATAGGTAATGATTGCTACGGTAGTAATCATTGCCAGGTTGCGTGCATAAGCTTCTGCGCCCGGAATGAGGGAAAAGAAAGGAACGAGGTCGTCGGCAATAGCCACACCACCATACGCACCGGATACGATACCGATCAGCGTAATACCGATCTGAATGGTAGATAAGAACTTTTCCGGTTCTTCCAATTGTTTTAAAACTCCACGGGCTGATTTGTTACCTTTTGCGACAAGTGTTTCAAGACGTGCTTTGCTGGATGATACCAGCGCAATTTCATACATGGCAAAAATGCCATTCAGTACAAGTAAGAGAAGTATGATAAGAAATTCCATAAATGGATTAAAATGGTTATAGGGTCGAAATTACAAGAAATCAGGGCACTATGCAAATCTATGTTATAGATTAATGATTTTTTAATAATAGTGTGTCCTTTTTTATCAAAAACAGAGGAGGAGATACATTGGTTTGTCAACCGCAGTATCTCCTCCTTTATTTGATTTAGGAACGATGTCCGTTATTATTTAGCGTAGGTTGCTGCTTTTGCTTTCGCACGTTCGATACGTTTCATGGTATCCGGGTGTGACGAGAACATCTTTTGCAGGTAAGAAGCTTGTGGAGCATCTTTCGACAGTTCGGACAACTTAGTCAGTGAGTTAGCCATTGCATACGGGTCGATACCGTTCTTTACACAGAACTCTACTCCGTAATCATCCGCTTCGCTTTCCTGCTTCTGTGAATATTGTGCGCCTGCCAGAGCTTCAGCCATAGCTCCCAGCTCGGAGTCGGTCAGTTTGGCTACTTTATCGCTGCTGGCACCTGCTGCATTCTTCACGGCTGAACGGAGATAAGCATTCTTCATGGCATCTTTAGAATCTGTGTGAACTACGTGGCCAATCTCATGTCCTACCACTGCCATCACTTCTTCATCCGTCATCACATCCATCAGACCGGCGCAAATACGTACACTACCGTCGCCACAAGCGAAAGCATTTACGTCTACCACTTCATATACACCAAAGTTAAGTTTCAGTCCATCCACTTCTTTGATATGTCCCGTCAACTTCTCCAGACGTTTGCCATATTCAGTATCAGGTTTGGTCAATGGATTATGAGCATCCATCCATACCATATACTCCTTACTCATGTTGGCGATGTCCGCATCAGATAAAGTAACGGCTGATACTACGTCTTTACCGGCTTGTAACGCTTTTCCCAAATTAATCTTCTTGCCGAATTGTGCAGAAGCTGTCATACCCATGCCTAACAATACGAAGGCAATCATAGCGATTTCTCTTTTCATACTCTTTTCTAGTTTACAGTTTTATGCATAAATTAATACTCAAATGTTATTCCTAATGTGGGGAGCAATGTCCCGCTCGATTGTTTGAGGCGTTTCATTTTATAGTGTTGGCTGTCGGCAGGAGCTTCCGGATTTTCGATGATACCGGTGCTCATCAGTACATCTTGCTGTTTCAGTTTGCTTACCGTGATATTTTGCAAATCAAGATAGAATCCCAGCATACAATGTTTCAGATAAAATGTCTTGTCGATACGGAGGTCTACCTGTGCAAAAGCCGGAAGACGTTCTTTATTATATTTAGAATAGTCGTAATATGCTTTACCTTGTGCATCCCAGGCAGATACCAGAGATGACTTTTCTTCATCATAAGGCGTATAAGGAGCACCGCCGATGCAACTGACTTTCATCCCGACACTCCATTGGCGCGGCAGATTGTAGGTTCCCCGTAAGTTGAAGATATACCGGTTGTCCCATGCGGATGCAATGTATTCACTCTCTTTGTCGTTGCGGTATTCGCTTTTAAATAAGGTAAAGGAAGAAGCCAGATTCAGTTTCTTGGTGATCAGCCATTTCACCAAAATCTCCGCACCATACGAACGTCCCTGGGCGGTGGAGGTCAGCAATTCGTTGCCAATCACCCCGTAGTCATTTCCTTTGCAGGTAAGAGGAATGCCATCCACAACGGAGAGCGGAATTTTATCATAATCTTTGTAGAATCCTTCCACGGAAACTTCGAAAGTATCTCCTTTGCGCCAACTGATACCCAAGCTTTCCTGGCTGACTTTCATATAGCGGAGATTGTATTTGTTGACATACGTTCCGTTATTATCCTTAAAACCGAGAGCCGTGTAAGGAGGCAACTGGTAATAAAGTCCTGCATTTCCACTTAAAAACCAGTGATCGGCAAGTTGATAGGAAAGCGATATGCGCGGTGAAAGCTGGTCGGAGAGTGATTTCATCGCCGATGAATAATTGTTGGCATCCGCTCTCAATCCCAAAGAAGCAGTGAAGCGTTCGTCCATCGAAGAGTAGCTGATAGTGCCGAAAAGTCCCCAGCGCATCATCCCCAAATAAGTATGGTAATCAAACGTTTGTGCCTGATTGGTATATGCCTTTTGAAAGGTGGTGTTGGTATATTGGCTGTAATCCAGGTTCAATCCGAGGTTGACCTTCCAGTTGCGGAAAGAAGAATTGTTTTCGAAACGGAATTTTGTCTCTTGTTCGGTAGAACGGAGGCGGAGCATCAGATTCTCCGGAATACTTTCATCATTCTGACGGTATTTGGTGTTGCGGTTGTTCAGATAGCTGTGACTGACTACCACTGACTGCACATGTGCGCCTGCATAATGACGATAAACGGCTCCCAATGTAAATGTCTCCTGCTTGATTTTCGGCAGGTAACTAAGAATATATTCGTTGTCTTCGCTATCCGCTTTCGTGTTCAATCGCATATTGTCGATTCCTCCGAGTCCCAGCACTGTCAACTCGTTCTGTTCGTTAAACCGGGTTTTCAATTTGAACTGCGCATCGGTGAAAGTCGGCAGGAAAGGGAGGTCGAGCATATCAAACAGGAATTGCAGATAAGATTGACGTATAGATACCAGATAAGAGGTCTTTTTCCCGATATGCCCGTTGGAGGCGAGCGAGACTTCGGATGCTCCGAGGGTAGCCTTTACAGAGTTGTGCTCCATATCTCCGTCGCGCAACTTGAAATCAAGAACGGAACTAAGTGCGTTTCCTCTATCAGTGGGGAAAGCACCGGTGTAGAAATTGACTTCACGTATCAGGTCGGCATTGAGGATTCCCACCGGACCACCGGAGGCTCCTTGCGTACTGAAGTGATTGATATTGGGAATTTCCACTCCATCCAGGTAGAAACGGTTTTCAGAAGGAGAACCACCGCGCACAATCAAGTCGTTGCGGTATCCAATCGGTGAGAAGGCAACTCCCGGATAAGACTGAACAATACGTGAAATGTCCCGATTAGCTCCCGGACTTTTTTCTATTTCCTGCAATCCGATAATGCGCAGGCTGACGGGGCTTTCCAAATCACGTCGGAAAGGAGAAGCGGTGACGGTTACTCCTGCGAGTTCGGTCAGGTTCTCTTCCATCTCTATCGAGATATTCAGATCTTTGGTAGATACAATATATTCGGGAGTAGTGACACTTTTGTAGCCGATGGCAGTTGCTTGCAGGCGGTAGATGCCGGGAGGTACTTGTTCGATGGTGAAATGGCCTTCCGCATTGGTGACGCCACCTTTGTTCAGCCCGAGAACCATTACGTTAATGAACTCTA
Source organism: Bacteroides sp. D2 (assembly GCF_025147085.1). NCBI lineage: Bacteria > Pseudomonadati > Bacteroidota > Bacteroidia > Bacteroidales > Bacteroidaceae > Bacteroides > Bacteroides sp. D2. The sequence goes on from NZ_CP102261.1 coordinate 3,978,406, forward strand.
ATGGTTGACGGCTGTTTTTCTCAATAACCGTTCCCCTGATTTGATGTACAGGTTGTGCCTGTAGCAGGGAAAGTAGAAGGTTTGAAAATAGTAGCAGAGTCAACAGTCTTTTCATGTGATTGCGAATTATTGCTGCGAAAGTACGAAAAAAGTATTAAAGAATGATACCTTCCGTGAATAAAAACAGAATCACTTCCTGTTTGGTTCGTTTTACCTACTGATAAACTTAGCCGGATTTTGTTTCACATTTCATTTTTATATCTTATTTTTGTGGGACATATTAAAACAGATTCCTTATGAAGACTGTAAAATTGATAACTTGTAATGATGCGATGAAGGCACATATCCTTCAGGGAGCGTTGGAGAATGAAGGCATTGAGTCTATTCTGCACAATGAGAATTTCTCTACTTTGTATAAGAGTTGTGTGAGCAATATAGCAGGAGTGGATATATTGGTGGCGGATGAGGACTATGAAAATGCTGTCCAAGTGTTGAGGGATAACGATAGTTGGCCGGAAGAATTAACGCTTTGTCCGTATTGCGGTTCATCGGACATTCAGTTGGTTCTAAGAAAAGGAAAGCGGTGGCGCGCTTTGGGTGCCGCTATCATTTCTGCATTGATGGTCACTCCTCCGGGAGATAACCACTGGAACTATACCTGTAAACAGTGTCATAAAACCTTTGAAATGCCGGTTTCTAAATTTAATCCTTCTGCAGAGACAGAGGAATAACTATATCTAACTATTATAACACACAATGAAAAAGAAAAAACTTCTATTAATTGCTCTTCTTTTAGTATGGGTGGCTCCTTCGTTTGCTGCCAAAGTAGATACTTTATTAATTAAAAGTCCTTCCATGAATAAGGATGTGCAAGTGGTGGTGGTAACGCCGGATGCTGCGCTGGGGAAGAAAGCGGTAGCTTGTCCCGCCATTTATTTGTTGCACGGTTACGGTGGAAATGCTAAAACATGGATTGGAATTAAACCGAATCTTCCTCAAATTGCGGACGAAAAAGGAATTATATTCGTTTGTCCGGACGGAAAGAATAGCTGGTACTGGGATAGTCCGCTCAATCCGTCTTATCGTTATGAAACTTTTATTTCATCGGAACTGGTGAAGTATATCGACGAACATTACAAGACGATTGCCGACAGAAAAGGACGTGCCATCACCGGATTAAGTATGGGTGGACACGGAGCGATGTGGAATGCAATCCGTCATAAAGATACGTTTGGTGCCAGTGGAAGTACAAGCGGAGGGATGGATATTCGCCCGTTCCCGAAAAACTGGGACATGTCCAAGCAGTTGGGAGAATATGAATCTAACAAGGAAGTATGGGATAATCATACCGTTATCAATCAGATTGATAAGATAGAGAATGGCGATTTGGCTATCATTGTCGATTGTGGAGAAGGAGATTTCTTCTTGAATGTGAACAAGGATTTGCATAACCGCCTGTTAGAAAAAAAAATCGATCATGATTTTATTACCCGTCCGGGAGGACATACAGGGCAGTATTGGAATAACTCCATTGATTATCAGATTCTGTTCTTTGATAAGTTTTTCAAGAAATAAAACCGGGAATACTTGACTTTGGCTTTTCAATGTTGTATCTTTGGTACAGAATCATAAAATAGATTGAGGTTAAACTACGATAGAAGGAGGGAGTGGAAGCTTTCTCCTTTTTTGTTGTATCCTTGGGAGGCGTGAGCTTTATCCCGGCTTATAAAAGGGATGAAACCAGAGATTAACGTGTTTTATACCGCAGCTTTATAAAAATTAGACGGTGCGTTACGACTCATTAAACGCTGCGTTAGGAGAAGTTGAAGCCTTTGTTAGGTAAAATCAGAGCCTTTGTTTCGGAATAAACAAAGTTGAGGTATGAAAAGGGGCTTTATAGGTTAAGAATCTATAATTCTGCTCTTGACAGAAATAGAGTGATTGTGCTACTTTAAAAGAGAATGCGATGTTCGGAATGAAAGATTATTCGAAAGAAACCGAAATGTTGCGTGTGTATGGATAATAGTTGGCCTGTCCTCCGGCATAGGTCGTTTGACAAATCATCCTGGATGGATTCCCTTTTTTATCAAACTCATACGAATAGATTGTCTTTTCATCGTTACTTCCTGCAGGACAACTGCGTATGGTGAAATGGCGCGGGTCCTTACCCAATAACCCAGCGTAAAGAGCTTCAATATGGAATGTCAGAGGGTGTATTTCTAATAAACCGAGGCAGGGTAAATGGTATGTCGAACTTTCTTCTCCCGGTTCATAAATGAACTTGTTTTCAAGGCCGTTCATCTTGGAACTGATAGAGGTTATATCTCCGTTCTCGTATGTAAGTGATGTTGATGAGTATTCTGTATTGTCAATATTCTCGACAATTCCGGTTAAGTATCCTTCTGCAGAGTAAGAAAATTGATAAATACGATTTTGTGAAGACAAACTGTATACACATTGACTGGCATAGCCTTCGCTATTTAATGTATATACTAAAGTGAGATAGTCAGTGGTAACTGTTACCTGATTATCAGAGTAGCTCAAGTTTACTTCGTTGCTGATTTCTTCTTCGAAATAACGTTGTTTTATAATATGTTGAATCAGGCGCTCACCATCGAACATAAATTTCTCTGTCTTATCTACAGGGTTTGAATCGTTCTTGACGGATTCATTGAAAATCATAGCCCATTGCCCTTTATTCTCTACTGTGCCCTTTTCGTCATCATCCGAACAACTGAATATCAGTATTGCCAGCAATAAAATAGCTATTTTTTTCATCCTTTCTTATTTTAATCGTAATCCGTTACTACTAAAACGTCTACTTGCCGGACTTATTACGCTTTTCTCTATTTTGAATTGCGCTTTTGTGGTCTCTTCGGTTTCTTCATCCTTTGGTGGATAACTTCCGTCAATAACACCGATGGCTACTTTTAACATTCTTTCGTTAGGATCACCGAATGGTAAAAATTCACTATAATTAGTAACTCCATCAATAGTAGTTTCACTGATTTTAAGATCTGTTGCAGGGGAGATAGCTCCTCCGGCATCGTGGTTGGAATCATAGACAGTGCATACTACCGGGTTGATTGACCACAGAAATTCTTCATTAATGAATTGTTCTGTTGCTACATTTTGTCCTTTAGTGACACCACCGATGGTTACGACAGGATAACTGTCTTTCAGTGAAAGACTCCTAATTAACATTTCCGGTGCTCCGGCTGTTGTACTGCTTGTAATAGCAAACAGAGCGGGCAGGTCTAAATTAACACCGCTCTTTAATATCTCACTATCAAAGTTGATGGTAGCATCCTTGTCTCTGTTTTTATTATTATATTCCAGATAGGCCATCGGCTTATTTAATCGTGCCTCTGAAGTCAGAATTGTACCTAATAACTGAACACAATCCAATGAACCACCGGTGTTGTAACGTAGGTCAAGTATAACATATTTCACGCCAGCTGTCTTGAACTCTTGTGAGATTTGTCGCAGTTCGTTATTGTATTTGTCCGGATCACTATTGGTTCCGGCTGTGAAGCTATTGTACATGAGATACCCTACTTTAATATCTCTATTGTTTTCTTTTACCGTAAGTATTTTGGTCTTATGCACTGGATTATCCTCAACGGATCGTGCCGCAGGTAGTTTTAATGTTATGTCATTAGGTACTACCTTGTATACAAATTCTTCTTCTCCTTCTTCCCCTTCTTCCGGCTCAACAGGAACTTCTTTCCATACTCCCATCACCAAATCCCGGGCTTGGGTTCCTTGCAGTAATTGAGTCTCGTATTTCTTGCTGATGTAAGAAGTATCGACTTTCATAATCCAGTTTCCACGTTCCAGTCCGGCTGCTTCTGCCGGTGAACCGGGGATGACGTAAGTAATTAATGCATTATATGCTGTATCGATATCCGCACTTCGAACCAGTGAATAATCAAATCCATAGGTAGGCAGCGGAGTCTCCATCACAGAGTCCACAAACGAATAGCTGTCGTTTTTTGATTTTACTTTAGATAAAAACGAGGCAGGTTCCAGAAACAGATTCACATCATCGTAGGAAGGTAGATCTTGATACCACAGATAGTTCTGCTGCATGATGTCGTACATCCATGTATCCAGTGCGGTCTGATGGGCATACTCCGGCCAGCGGTCGACACCACAGGAGAAAAAGCCACTGATAAATACGATGCTCAGGGCAGGTATGAGGATTATCTTTCTTAATTTCGTCATCATAAAAAGCTTTTTACTGTGCAAATGTAGGAAATACTTTGCTTATCTACCACATTTATGGTATAAAAATGCCTTCAATATGTGATTGGCTGTTAGAGATTCTTGCCTTATCTTTGTAGCATAGAATTTTTTAATAGGTATTAGCTTACATATAGAACGTTATTAATAGACGAATCATTATTCATGGATATAGCTGCATTATTATCAGGAGGTGTCGACAGTTCGGTTGTTGTACATCTCCTTTGTGAGCAAGGATATAAGCCCACTCTTTTTTATATTAAGATAGGCATGGACGGAGCGGAATATATGGACTGTTCGGCAGAGGAAGATATTGAATTATCTACTGCTACGGCACGTAAGTACGGTCTGTCTTTGGAGGTAGTGGATTTGCATCAGGAGTATTGGGAGAATGTAGCGGCCTATGCCATTGATAAAATCCGGCAGGGGCTGACGCCTAATCCGGATGTGATGTGTAATAAGCTTATCAAATTCGGTTGCTTTGAACAGCGTGTAGGGAAAGACTTCGACTTTACGGCAACCGGTCATTATGCCACCACCTTGCAACGCAACGGTAAAACTTGGTTGGGCACAGCGAAAGACCCTGTGAAAGACCAGACGGACTTTCTCGCACAGATTGATTACCTGCAAGTTTCCAAACTCATGTTTCCCATTGGAGGTTTGATGAAGCAGGAAGTGCGTGAGATTGCCAATAAAGCCGGATTGCCGAGTGCCAGAAGGAAAGATAGTCAGGGTATCTGTTTTCTCGGGAAGATAAACTACAATGATTTTGTCCGTCGCTTTTTAGGAGAAAAGGAAGGGGCGATTATTGAATTGGAAACCGAAAAGAAATTGGGTACACATCGCGGCTATTGGTTTCATACAATCGGCCAGCGCAAAGGGCTTGGATTGAGTGGTGGACCCTGGTTCGTAGTCAAGAAGGATATGGAAGAAAATACAATTTATGTGTCCCGCGGTTACGGTGTGGAAACACAGTACGGCAATGAATTCCGGATGCATGATTTCCATTTCATTACTGATAATCCCTGGAAAGGGCAGGAGAAGGAGATAGACATCACTTTCAAGATTCGTCACACTCCCGACTTTACCAAAGGAAAACTGATACAGGAAGGGGAGAAGCAATTCCACATTTTGTCCTCTGAAAAGCTGCAAGGCATTGCTCCGGGGCAGTTTGGGGTGATTTATGATGAAGAGGCGAAAGTTTGTGTGGGAAGCGGAGAAATTATCTGTTAAATAGTTCCCTTAGAGGGGTAGAGGTTAGTGAATAGCGGTGTCAGATATAGTATTCGGCTAAATCCACAATCCCTGCCCTCATCGCATATTTAGTAGCCTCGTGCACATTATTCACTCCCAATTTGCGAAAGATATTCTTACGATGGCTGTTGATCGTATGGAAACTAAGATTTTTCTCTGCGGCAATCTCTTTCGTTGTTTTCCCTAATGCAATTTCTTTTAGGATATTCTTTTCTGTCTGCGTCAGCAAATGGTCGTCCATGCTTGACGCTGCCAGCGGAGAAGAAGTTCCCGAAAGCAGCAGATTGCTGACATGATTGCAAATATACCGTTGTTTGCGGGTGGCGCATTGAATGGCAGTCATGATTTCTTCTTTTGAGTTATCTTTCATCACTACCCCGAAAGCCATGCTGCTGAATAATACTTGGCGGAGAAAGTTCAGGCTTAGTTCGTCAGAGAATAGAATCCAGTCGGCTTCCTTGAATCTTTCCTGCAAGACAATCAATTCATCTGCCCCCGCAAAATTGAACAAAGTATAATCCAGAATAATCACTGCTTGCGGATACAATCGTAGCTGCTGAATCAGTTCAGCCTTGTTGTCAGCTTCTAAAAGGAGGGATACCTCCTTTTGTTTACTCAACAGGAACATCATTCCTGCCTTACTGATATCCTGATTGTCTGCAATGATAAATTCTCTCATAAGCCATACTGAATAAAAAAAACTCCGCTACAAATGTACGCATTTTGCGTGATTTGTAGCGGAGTTATGATAAGATTCTTGTATTCGGATTACCAGGAACGTCCCTTGAAGATATTTGACTGGTCAAGCGGAACGATATTTCCGTTCAATGTCAGGTTGTTGTTGCTGAAGTTCGGGCTGATACTAACCGAAGCTGTATTGTTTCCACTGCTCATATTAATAAATACTTGAGCGGAGATGCCGATACCCTGAACACTGAATGAACAGTTCACATTTCCTTTTTTGTCGATATTCATCTTCATATCCGAAGAATTACCATCTACTGTCACACCACCGATTCCGTTAGGACCAGGGTAAGGAGTGTTGAAAGCAGTCTGTACGGTAGCTCTGTTGCCGTTCATCAGGACGAAGTTGGTGTTTGAAGTAACAAAAGCACTCATACCGTTGCGGAAGACAACCTGATTAGCTTCCAGAACAAATTGCTTGTTTTTCAAAGCCTGTACAGCTTGTTGGTAGGCTACCATGTCCTGCACCTCTTCTTCGGCACGGAGTTTTGCTCTCTCTGCATCTCTTTCTGCTTTTCTTTCTGCGCGGCGTGCTGCTGCGTTACTTTCTTGTGCATACATCATTGTGCTTGCACTCACTAATACTAATGCTACTAATGCAATAAACTTTTTCATAACTTTTTTTTGTTTAGGTTTAATACGTTGTTCGTTTATTGCAAAAACAAAGAGCATGCCAGATTGTTCACGAACGTCTTGCAATTTTATATCCGATGGCTGCCACGGTGATACTCATTAAAGGACTGATAATGTTGAAAAAACAATAAGGGAGATACACAAGTGTGGGTACACTCAAGATAGTGGCTTGAGTCATTCCACAGCTGTTCCACGGGATCAATACGGATGTAACGGTTACTGCATCTTCCGTGGTACGGCTTAGTAAGCAACTTTCATACCCTTTCTTGGCATAAATATCGCGAAACATATTTCCCGTCAGAATAATACTGATATATTGATCGGCAGTGGTCAGATTAAGAAACAGACCGGAACAAACCGTCGCACTGACCACGCTGACTGTTTTCTTCATAAAGCGCACAAAGATGGAAGTGATACTTCCCACCATGCCGCTTGCTGTCATTGCTCCGCCGAAACACATGGCACATAGTATCAACCAAATCGTATTCATCATTCCTGACATGCCACGTGTGGCAATTAAATCTGTCAGAACGGCATTATCCGTGTGTAAATTTGTCTCTCCGTAGATAGTCATCATCAGTCCTTTAAACAGTGAATCGAATCCGGAAGCGGCAATTCCTGAAATTTCTTCCAACAAATCCGGCTGAAAGATCAAAGCAAAAACAGCAGCCAGCAGGGTGGACAGGAACAGCGTAACGATAGACGGCACTTTCTTCGCTATCAATATGCCGGTTACTACGGGAACTATCAGCAGCCACGGAGTGATATGAAACTTTTCATTCAGAGCTGTTGCCACTTCTGCGATGTGTTGTGTATTGTTGGCATCATGAGAGAATCCTGCTACAGTGAAAATAATTAGCGTAATGACAAGAGATGGAACCGTAGTAATCATCATATAACGGATGTGACGAAACAGGGGAGTATCTGTGATGGAAGAAGCCAGGATGGTGGTTTCGGATAAAGGAGATATTTTATCTCCGAAGTATGCCCCTGAAATAATGGCTCCGGCAATCCAGCCGTCTTCAAAACCTTGCGCCTTTCCGATACCCATCAGGGCGATACCGATGGTAGCAATGGTAGTCCACGAACTTCCGGTCATGACGGAAATCAATGCGCAGATGATGCAGGTAGATGCCAGGAAGAAACTGGGATGGATAATTTGCATCCCGTAGTAGATTAGCGTAGGCACTACTCCACTAATCATCCAGATCCCGCTCAACGCACCGATTATCAATAGAATAATAATGGCTGTTGCCACTCCGGCAATATTGTTGGTGATGGCGAGCTCATAATCTTTCCAGGGAATTTTATAGAACACCATACCGATAAGGATACAAATAGCTGTAGTGGTGAGTAGTGACACTTGGCTTCCGCCGCTTAGGGCATCACTGCCAAATGTGCGGATAGTGGCAAACAATAATAACACCAGTACAATGATCGGTATCAATGATACAAGGGGAGAGGGGGCTTTCTTCATGTTGATTCTTATAACCTTTTATTTGTTTTCCGGCTACTGTTTTGTTTATAGCCGCGCAAAGATACAACAAAAAAGAATGAAATCTTTTGCTTCAAAATGTCAGGCAATAAAAATTATTATAAGTTTGTATTTGATTGGAATATGTATAAGACCGGCTCAATTAGCGAAAGTCTTACGCCTTATCCACCAGTAACGGATGAAAAGTACCCCTGTCAGGATGAGGGCAATGGATAATCCGGTATAGAAAACAGAAATGAACGTTTCGGGCAGAAGATGGAAGCTACGTATAGTAATTCCCAGAGAAATCATGAAGATCATTGTAATCCAGCTTTTCACATCGAAAAAGGAGAACGGGCAATTTTTGTGTTCTTTCTTTTGTTCGATTCGTTGGGTATGTTTATAATAAAGTCTTCTGAACACCAGAACGAAGAATAACAAGAAAACGACGGTAGCTTCTCCTATTTTGAACATCCAATCTTGGGAGGTGTTTAACCAGGTTACAATTCCTATTCGCAGAATATTCGCACCGGCTATAATCCAGACGGTGCCGGCTGTGATAAGTAAGATTTGTCTGTTAACTCCGTATTTCATTGGCTTTTTTATTGTAATAAACGGTTTGACCGTCCGTTTTGTTGACTCACTTCTTGTAGAAAGTCGTAATTAATAAAGAAATTCCGGTTAAAACGACTCCGGTACCGATAACTCCGTGCCAACCATACAGTTGCCAAAAGCTGCCCGCCAGAAATGTTCCCATCGAACCGCCAATAAAGTAAGTAGTCATGAAAACTGTATTGATACGGTTCGAAGCGCGCGGGTCTAGTTCGAAGATACTTGTCTGGTTGCTAAGTTGGATGCATTGCATCCCTATGTCAATGATGATGATTCCGGCAATGATACCAATAAAGGTGTTTTCACCGATGAAGAACAGTAACCAGGCAAAGAGAATCAATCCGCAACCGATAAAGTTGAAGCGGCGTACCCCGACTTGTTTTACATATCTTCCAACAAAAGAGGCTGTTAATGCTCCCGCCACTCCGCAAAGTCCCAGCATACCGATTACGTCGCTGTTAGCGAAGAACGGGGCTTGTCCCATTTTAAAAGCCAGACAGGACCACATGGCGAGGAGGGAACCGAAATTCAGTGCCGCCCGGATCGAATAAATGCGTAGTTGCGGGTATTCTTTCACTAAGGCTAACAGGGATTTCATCAGGCCGCTATACTTTCCCTGAAAGTTGGTCTGAATGTCAGGAAGGACTTTTAATACAACGATTGCGCAGATAAACATCATGCCTGCAGCGATGTGATACATTTCCCGCCAGCCAATCAGTTCACCGATAAATCCGCTGACGACACGTGAAGCCAGAATGCCGGTCAATAGTCCTGATAAGACAATCCCTACATTCCTGCCTTTATTTTCCGGACGGGAGAACTGGGCGGCTATCGGAATGAATATTTGTGGAATCATCGAACAAACTCCCGTGAGGAATGAAGCGATAAGTATCAAATGAAAATTGTGCGTCAGGGCGATAGTCAATAGGGAGAATATCAGAATGGTGAAGTTGACGAGGATGATTTTCTTACGCTGATATAAATCTCCCAGAGGGGTGATAAACAACAATCCTGCCGCATAGCCTATTTGCGTGACCATGGCAATCAGGTTAGTTCTGAACTCTGATATGCCAAGTTCATGGCGTATCATATTTAATAGGGGTTGAATATAATAGATGTTGGCTACCGAGACACCGGCCACAATAGCAAGTGTCCAGAGGATAGATGCCGGTAGTCCCCCGTTTTCTTTTAATGGCTGTTTCATGCGGCAAAGATAATAAAATAAGATGTTTATTCGATAAAGAAAGTGGTGGAAACTGTGTTGCCTTCTCCGTCTACTGCCGTCAGGGAATGTTTGCCGGGAGCAGGTTGCAGGGAAATTTTGTGGAAATCCTGTGTCTGTGTCTGATAGGTGTCGTCGAGATGCCAGAAGATAGTGGCATTGGGATTGCTGTGTGCCAGTTCCACCGTGATAAAGCCTTTGCTGCCATCCAGTTGCTTGGGCAGCTTGATGTGGGCGTTCATCGGAGGGTAGATGAACTGCATGGGTTGGAAAGAATCTTCTCCGCAGCCGGCTTTGAAAGGTGGCAGCGGTTTATATTCCGGATGGTGTTGTTTATAGTACCATTCCCATACGGGCGGCAGGGCAAACCATGATTTCTGAATGGTAGGTTCCGTGTTTGCACAGTTTTCATAGATGCGGTGGCTTTCGTCGGCGGATAGTGTGACGAGATGATGGTAAGGACAAGCCTCTGTCCGTAATCCGACGGGAAGGATCAGTACGGTGTCGGTTTCTTCACAGAAACGTCCTTTCAGATGACCGGATTGACGGCATATTTCTGCATCAACGAAAATTTCTGTGGGACGTTCGAACCAGGGTGAAGATGGGAGATAATTGAATATATCGAATAATACGGGACCGGCTGTCTGTGCACCGACCAATCCGGGTTTTCCTTCTCCGGTTGCATTTCCTACCCATACGCCTACTGCATAACGGGGAGTCACGCCAACGGCCCAGGCGTCACGGAATCCGTAACTCGTTCCGGTCTTCCATGCGATAGTCTGCATTGAGGGGATTGATTTCCAGTCAATTTCTTCAGGGCGGTTGACTTCTGTTAAGGCGGAAAGGGTGAGCCAGGCCGCTCCTGCAGAAATGACTCCTTCTGAAATAACTCCTTCTGATATATCCTTTCTCGAAGTTGTTTTTCTTGAAATGGTCTTTCCTGAAGTAACTTTTCTTGAACCATCTCTTTCCGAAACTGTCTTTTCTTCTGTTCCCAGTAGTATCTGCACTTCCTTTTCTTGGGGAAGGTCGTTGGAATGACTGTTGGAGAGGCTTCGTCCCATTTGTGCATAAGCATTCGTCACATCCCATAAAGTAGCTTCGGCACCTCCTAAAATGAGTGATAATCCATAATGGGAGGCTGATCGGTTGATAGTCTTGAACCCCATTTGTTGCAGCATGTGATGAAATTTGGGTACTCCATATCTTTGTAACATGGTGACAGCCGGGATATTCAATGAGCGGGCAAGAGCTTCGGAAGCGGGGACGGCTCCTTCAAACTGCATGCTGAAGTTTTGTGGAGTAAAGCCATTGATATTAACGGGTACGTCCGGTAACAGCATTTGCGGTAATAGACTTCCCTCCTGTAGCATGGCACCATAGAGAAAGGGTTTTAAAATACTGCCTGTACTTCTGGGAGCTTGAATCACGTCTACTTGATTCCCCCCTTGCTTACGGTCGAAATGTACATTTCCGCAGTATGCTACCACTTGATTGGTGGGAATGTCTATAATTAGGATAGCCAGGTTACGGATATCACTTCGATTAAATTCATTGCTCCACCGTTCCGCCAAACTCTCTATATGGGTTTGTATTCCTTTATCGATGGTTGAGCGGGTATATAATCCGTTTCTTTCTTGATAAAAGCGGGTAACCAGGTGGGGGGCTATTTGAGGAAGAGGATGTGGTTCGTCGGGTAACGGTTCGCTGATAGCCAATTCATAGGTGGACGCATCAATAATCTCTTCTTCAAAAAGTTGTTTTAATAAACGGTTGCGTTTGGAAAGTAGTGTTTTTCGTCCTTTGGATAGATGAATCATGGCGGGGGCATTTGGCAGGACGGCCAGCATGGCTGATTCCGCCCATGATAAATCTTCGGCAGAATGACCGAAGTAGCGCCAGGCAGCAGCATCCAGTCCTACTACATTTCCTCCGAATGGTGCATGAGAGACATACATGGATAAGATTTCCTCTTTGGAAGTCCGGAACTCCAAACGGGTAGCCCAGATCATTTCGATGACTTTCTCTCCGATAGTTCTGGGTTTGTTCCGGGCGAGACGGATGGTCTGCATGGTAAGGGTACTGCCTCCGCTTACAACACGTTTATTCTTTAAATTCTGATAGAGTGCTCTTCCGGTAGATAGCGGATTAACTCCCCAATGGTGGTAAAAGTGTTTATCTTCAAAGGTAATAAGGCATTGTTTGATTTTCTCGGGTGTTGTCTTTCGGGGAGGAAACCGCCATTGACCATCCGAAGCGATACGTGCTCCCAGTAATTCTTCGTTTCGATCAGTCACAACGGTGGAGTAGGGTACATGAAACAGTTGCCGGGGAAGGCAAAAGATGTATCCTATCATCAAAAGAGCAATGCTTATTGTCATTACTTTCTTAGTAACAGATAATCGTTTGAAGAATTTATATATAGGATTCATTTAAATGTTAAGAGCTAAGAGACATATCTTTGTGACAAATAATTAGGCACGGATTACACGGATTACGCATTTTTGGTTAACGAGTAGAACCGTGTAATCCGTGCCTGAAATTTATCGACTGACAGTTGTTCTTCCCGCTTTGCTGCGTGCCTGTACGTTTACATCATACATTGCTTCACATTGAACGGCAGGAAGAATAAAGTTACCTGCATAAGTCGCTTGCAGTCTGACAGTGAATACTTTTGTTTCACCACGACGCAAATTGAAATAAGTTAATACCCTGTCATCGCGTATATCCAGATAATTATATTTGCTGACGGATTTACCGGAACCGTCGGCTGCTCCGCTTTCCGTTTCGGGGGCAACCATTCTTTCGTTGTATATTTCCCAACCGGACGGTATGATATGCGTCAGTGCCAGATTGGTGTAATCGGAAGTTCCGCTAATATTGGATATGGAAGTGATAGCCATAAAGTCAGTTCCCTGTATAATATCATTGACAGAGATTGGTGTACCGTTCAGGTTGGCATATCTTATATCCATGCGAAGATTGTCGCTGATGGCCGGTAATGTATCGTTCAACAACTGTGTGCGTGTGATAAGGTCTACGCTAAGCGCTCCTTTTCCTTGATTCTTCACAGCAATCATACCGGATTTGGGAGTGGTGGCGATTTCCTTTTCAAACACAGCTTTAGCCGATTTCACGGCAGGTTGTTGTTTGTCGTTCCATGTCCATACGAAATCCAGTGTGCCTGATAGCTTTTCAGCCAGACGTCCCATTGCCATAAGAGCAAAAGCGGTGGATTGTGTACTGAACCACTCCTCTTGTGACAGATTCTTTGAAACGACTTTTGCCTGCTGCAAAGCATCCCGTTCCCGGTTCATCAGGATCAGTGTTTCCAGAATCATAGCTTCATCACGGTCGGAGGAACCATAAATCTGATTCATGGAAGAGTAGGGGCTTACTGTTGTTTCTGCATTATACACCAGTTCTTCAGCCGGTTTCATCTTTCCGGTCAGTGCATAGGTTGTTGCCAGTCTCCATTTAGCTTGAATGGATAATCCTGCCTGTTCTTTCATCCGGTTCATGGCCCCATATTCCGGTACTCCTGCCAATGCAAGCGTATATAAGCGGAAAGCCTGTTGCAATTCCGACTGCCATTGTTGCCAGCCGCTTGCATCCTGCGGCATCCGCCAGTTTTGTGCGGCAGCACGTTGAAAACGCTTCCACTTGTTCAGTACATTCGAATGAACGGCGTATCCTTTTTCTTGTGCCAGTGTCAGGAACATTCCTGCATAAGAACTGATCCATTCGTCGGCAACAGCATTTCCCGGCCAATATACAAATCCGCCATTGGGGAGTTGACGACCATAAATCTGCCGGATAGCTTCCTGTATATTTGTCTTTATCTTTTCGGCTTCTATCTTATCTATTGTTTTGAATTGACCGACAAACAGAAGAGGCAAAGCCTTGGAAGTCAACTGTTCCGTACAATGGTGCTGATAGTTATATAAGAAGTCGAACCGGCGGCTGATATCAACCGAAGGTATGCGTGATACTTCCAGCTTTATCTGGTTATTTGCAGAAGAACTGCTTAGATTGTATGAAAGTTCTTTGCTTTGTCCGGCTTCTACCCATTGACTGTTGCGCAGGGTTACTACCGGATTCGGGTTGCGTACTTCTATTTCAATGGTTTCTTTAGTTTGTTGTCCGCCACCATTGGCTGTCAGATGGATGGTAGCCTTTCCTGTTTTACTACCTGTTTTTAAGGTAAAGAACACGAGCTGGTCACCCGGTTGGCTAAATTTGAGCGACTGTTGGTTGGCCCCTACAATCTGTACTCCTCCACCGGATGCCTGAAGTGATACGGTTACATTCTTCACTTGATTTTCCATCGCAAAGATATTTACCGGAACGGTGATTTCTTCCTGAATACTAAGCACACGGGGCAAGGTGGACAACATCATTAACGGAGTCCGCACGAAAGCCGTTTTTTCCGCATTGCCGTACGCTCCCTCTTGTCCGGCAACCACCATGGCACGTACCGAACCTACATACATCGGAAGTTTCAGCGTATGCGTCTGGCTCTTACCTTTTCCCAGATAGAAAGGACCTATAAACTTGACTACCGGTTTGAAGCGGTTTGCTTTTGCATCGGCAGGTTTTAATGTGGCGTCTCCACCCGTACTGAAAAGTGAACTGTAACTTCCGGCGGAAGCTCCCAATACATTATCATACATATCCCATGTCCGGATGCCGAGTGCTTCGCGTGAATAGAAATCATTCCATGGGTCCGGGGTTTTGAAATTGGTAAGATCCAGCAAACCGTCGTCTACAATAGCTAATGTATAAGTCATCGGTTTTCCGGTCTTTTCGCTGACGGTCACATTGAAGTTGGTTTCCGGGCGTAACACTTCCGGCATCTGTATCTGCGGTTGCAACACCGTCTGACTGTTAGTCACGAATACCGGAACGACGCCATACATACGGATAGGCAGGTCATTGACTGTTTGCGCGTGAGGCTGTAACAGACTGATATGCAGATATACATTCGGAGTCATCTCTGGTGTAATCTTGAATGTATATTTCGTATCTCCTCCGTTGGAAACCTCTATCCATTCTTGTCGTAATACGGTAGAACCGTTTTCTATGGATACCAGTGCACGTCCTCCCGCTGCTGCAGGAATGATTGCTGTGGCTGTTTCTCCTATTTCATAAGAATCTTTGTTCAGCGAGAAAGCAAGCATTTTGATACCGCTGGGATCAGTCTTGCTCGAACGTCCCCGCCATTCCGGCCAGTCAACATAAACTGTACCTCCGGTGGCATGTCCACTCTCTTTATCTTTCACGTAAACCAGGTAGCGTCCCCATGACGGATAATCGATACGGAATTTGAAAGATGCTTTTCCGCCTCTTGTCTGTAAATTGCCGCTGGCAACAGGAGTGATGGAACTGTTGTTGATATACGTTCCGAAAGATTCACCACTGTTTTCCCACCACCAACTCCAGCCGATGCGGTATATTTTGTATTCCAGATTAGAACTGTTCACTAACTGTCCCTGCGTGTTTACAGTTACAATATCGAATACATGATCTTTGTCAGTTTCAATATATTTGCCTTTTGGCTGGTTCAGATTGATACCGACATAAGAGGTGAATGGTGAGAATGGAATTGTTTGAGTGTAGATGCTGGCATCTCCTCCCGGTTCGAACACGCGGGTGGTGAAAGTGGCGTTCAGCATACCCGGCGCTTCCGTTGCGGTCGGAACTTTCAGCATGACATTTGCTTTTCCTTCTGCATCCAGTGTGCCGTCAAATATATCTGTTTTGATAGTCGTGAAATCCGTAGCCGGATTGTTAAAGATATATTGTCCGTAATTCTTAAACTGTGTATTCACTTTCGATAAAGACATTTCTACTTTGGCTTTCAGTTTGGAGGCAGTTGCTCCTGTCAGCCAGGTTGAAGTGAGTGGGGCATAGAAATCCTTGTCCGTGGCTTGAAGAACCTTCGGCAATGCCAGATTTATTTTCAAGCGGTTGGGCTTTATGGTTTCGATACGCAGACCTTTGTGGAAGGTGGTTCCTCCCACCTTAATATACGCATTCCAAAGTCCGGTCGGGTCTGTTGCCTGTGTCGGAACGTCGAATGTATAGAATCCGTTCATTCCTTGTGTTGAAATCATTTTCGTGTAGAACTGTCCTCTCGGATTGTAAATCTCCAGTGCTACGGGGTGCTTGTCGGGGATTCTCTTTTCGCGGTCTTCCAATATAAAGGAAATGTGCAGCGTGT
This sequence comes from Bacteroides sp. D2, assembly GCF_025147085.1. Lineage (NCBI taxonomy): Bacteria > Pseudomonadati > Bacteroidota > Bacteroidia > Bacteroidales > Bacteroidaceae > Bacteroides > Bacteroides sp. D2. The sequence continues at coordinate 3,994,813 of NZ_CP102261.1, forward strand.
CTCCGGGGCGCCATACCCCTCTTTCGCCATATATAAATCCTTTCAGTCCCTTTTGAATATCTTTTCCTCCCACGTCGAATCTGCTGACGGACTGTTCTTCACCGTCCACAACGCGCACATACGCCTTTTGCTTTTCCGATTCTGCCACGATAATGAAAGGCACACCGTTCGGAGCGATTTCAACGAATCCTTCTCCATTGGTTTCTCCTTTCCCTATGGGTTGTAACTGGAAGTTATACGCTGTTACCTGTGCTTTTCCTATCGGTTTTGTATCCAAAATATTACTAACGGCAATCCACAGTTTATTCAGTGAGTTCCGTTTTACAATCATTCCCAGGTTGGAAGCAAGAACGTTGCAGGCAGCTGCCCGGTCTGAATCCATATAATAAGACGGATGGCAGGGGTTGTCGCGTTCCGTCCATCGGTACACACTCCAGTCCATTGTTCCGCCATTGTAATAATAGTAGGCTTCGGGGGTATTCCAGATTGCTTCATCTTCTTCGGACAAAACACTTCCACTTACTTTGGTCAGCCCGTCGGAGGTGCTGCTGTCGGCGAATTTCATATCCTGATTCTCGCCTCCTCCACAAGGATAAGCGGAGTATTCCTGACGAAATGAAAGTATGACACGATAGATGGCACCCGGTTCCTGGTGGATTAATCCGGCAAGGTCTATCGAGTAATCTCCCCAATGATGAATGTCTTTGGAAGCATCTTTGGCAAGCCATAATGTTTTCTTGTAAACCAGTCTTCCCGAACGGCGTAGCTCATTGGCCGAGGCCAGTGAATTGGTTTGCATAAACATCAATACATTGTTCTCGAAAATGCGGATCACGCTCAAATCCACAGCGTATAAGTTGACAGCCCTGAAAGGAATAATCAGACTTTTCGAATCGGGCAGGATAGCGGCGGTAGTAGACATTTCCACTTGTGGCTTCAGACTTACTTCACTGAATGAGATCGTATGAGAAGTTCCCAATGCTTTACCTTGACAGTCTTTGACTCCTTCATGGATATTCAACGTCAGTTTGTTCTGTGTGTTTGCTTCGAAATAGATAAAAACTCTGTTCTCACTGATTTGGAAGATCGATGAGGAGATTTCCGGGATCTCAATCAGTCCTTTTAAATCTTGAGTAGTGGATAAGGGAGCGGAGAAAACAATCTCGATTCCATTTTCCGGTTGGTCGATGCGTTCGGCAGACATGAAACGGAAACAATCTTTCGCCGGTATCAGTACTTCTTCGCTTTGTTTACGGTCGATGCCGGCTGCGTTGCCGTTGGCTGTGATAGTCAAGGGGTAATCATCAGCTTCTCTGGGGATTTGTCTGATACTAAACAAATACCGGGTATGATTGTCGGTTGCGGTGACTTCCACCGGATAACTCTTTTTTCCGTCACTGGCAGTCAGCATCTTTTCTACCTCTTCCTTTTTCACTACGTCGCTGAAACGTATCTCTCCTTTAATATTTATTTCATTCGGTTGGGTAGCTGTAATCGGCAATGATTCCAGTTGCAGGGTGAAGTTACGTTCCTGTACACGGAATGAGAAGTTGAACTCTTTCAGCTTTTTGTCCACTTCGATGAAGTCTCCGAGCCGGAAAGTTCCTTCGTAAAGTGTTCCCGGTTTCAGCGCTCCTTCTTCGGGCACAAATTCAATGGTATTGTTGCTAACCCAATATGCTTTTCCTTTTAATGAAGGTGAGAAACTGAACGGATTGCTTTTTAACTCATTGTTCATATCCACCATGGGTTGGTCGTGGGTCAGTTCTATACGTATGGTCGAATTTTGCGAGATGACTCCTCCCGTATACGCATTTACATACGGTGCATAATCGGCAGAAGGAATGATGTCTTTTTGAGTGCGTGTGCATGAATATAGGCCCACAGTCATCATGATAAGTAAGAATAGTCCGGTAGCACTGATGCTACGTGTAGTCTTTGTTTGTCCCATAGTGAGAAGTTTTTTATAGTTCAACAAACAAATATACAGTTTTTATGCTAAATCCTTTGTTATTCTGATTATTTTTGCAAGTTCTTAATCAATTTATTTATGGGGAAAAAGAAAGAATACAAAGAGGCCAATCGGCGATTTTTGAAAAAACTGTCTTTTCAGGAAGGTGTTTTCGCGTTGCCGTGTGGAATCTATTACAAAGTTTTGGAAACTGGCGAAAGTACGATTTCTCCGGGTGCGCGGAGTATTGTTACCGTGCATTACAAAGGAAGTCTGATTGATGGTCGGGTGTTTGATAATTCTTATGAGCGTACTTGTCCCGATGCCTTACGTCTTAGTGATGTAATAGAAGGGTGGCAGGTGGCACTTCAGAAAATGCATGTTGGTGATAAATGGATTATTTATATTCCTTATGCAATGGGATACGGTATCAAATCTTTTGATTCTATTCCTGCTTACTCGACATTGATCTTCGAAGTGGAACTGCTTGGCGTTGCATAGAACATAAAGATGAGCTATATACAATCAGATACATGGATATTTTTCTTTTAGCTTTTTCATAAAAGACTTGCTTACTTGTAAAAGTTCCATCTCATTAAATGGAGGAAGCAATATGCAATTGTTGTCTTCAATCGAAACCAGATAGCTTATATTGATAATGTGTGACTGGCTAATCTGGATAAGATAGGGATGCAGACTCAATATCTTTTGTGAGTTTGTATTTCTTTTGAGTGCCAGGGTATGATTATTATTTAATACAGCTTCCCATAGTTTACTCTTGGAGTTATACCGGAAATAGCCAATCTGTTCTAAATGGATTAGTTGCAAGTTTCCAGTAATGGTAGTATATAAAAAGATCTTTTCTTCTTGATGTTTTTCTGTGTCGGTGTGATTACAATTGTCAATATTCATATTCTATTTATCTTAGTATTCGATTAATCTGTTGATGATGCCAACGTCGTAGTTTTATTTTGCATCAAAAGTAACGGATTGCTTTTAGCTATAAAAATAAAAAGTGTCTCATTCCTGAAATGAGACACTTTTTACTATTAAGAATTGTGCTTTTAAAAAAGGAAATTATTGTTCTACTCTTTGATTCTCAATGAATTTACTGGGTGATACACCATACTTTTCTGAAAAGTTACGATAGAAAGTTGCCCGGGAGGTGAAACCGCATGCAAACATAAGTTCTTTTACATTACTCTTTGGATTTTCGGCGGCTAACTGTCTGAAATATTCCAATCGAAGATAATTAATGTATTCCCGGAAACCTGTAAAGCCCTGACTTTTGATTGCTGCTGAAATATCATGTTCCTGTTTATTCAGGGACTTGGCTAAAAGTTCTATGTTATACCGTTGATCGGTGTAGGGATGCTGTTCCTGAAGATAGGCTTCAATCGTTGAGAAGAGCGGGAGAGTAGGAGATGGCTTTCCAGCTTGTAGCATTATAGTGCTTTCCGTATTCTTTGCATTATGAATCATGTTTATATGGTTCGAAAACGGATTCTCATAACGTAAATATTGTATGGAGAATAAGACCGTAAAAACGATTGCCATAATGCCGAACAGATTGAAAACAAATTCATTGATATTTAGAGTGAACAAAATGTATATCCCTAAAAATACGAATAGAAAACCGATGAATAGATACATGTTATTATTTATCCTGCGGTAGGTCTTGTTATTCATCATCGGATAAATAAGAAGAACGAGTGGGGTAAAAACGGATAATAGGAATATGCAAGCCCTAAGCTTGACATCTATTTGATGGATATTCGGAATAATTTCATCTATGGAGTGGATGGGAGTGATATTCCCATTGAAACCTAAATAACTGATTCCTACAGTTATCGTAATGATGGGTAATAATAGAAAAGTAAATATTCTGAAATGGTTCAGATAGCCCGGTGATAAAGAAGCGATAGGGAACAGGGCTACAATATTTGCTAAAGCATACCATTTGAGCATTTTCTCAATGTTGAGCAATTCTGTGAAGTTGTATTCCGGAGTGTCTGTGACAATTGTCAGCCATCCGATATTTTCCCATGAAAACATAATACCGATGCCAGTTGCTATAATTCCCCAATATAATTTCGGATAATTGTCTTTAGCACGTATAATAAGGATGATTCCTATAATTAACGCAATCAGATCAAGTGTAAGCTCAATAGATAGATGTGTAATTCCCATTTTTTTGACGTGTTTCTATTCCTTGCCAGTCAGTGTGTAAATGTTTCCCGTACAAAGGTAGGCAAAATAGAAATATCAGGCAATAAAAAAGATATGGCTTTGGAGAAACTTAGTTGTGCGGCGATATGCTATATTTCTTTCGCTGAATCATTTTCGGCCAATTCTTTGATCTCTTTATTCAAAAATACAGAAAGCACAGTTCTTACTACAACCACTCCACCCAGGATTGCCAATTCGTCCAACGTTGGATCAACCACAGTTTTTAGTATGTCGGAAGCAATTAGAAATTCCAATCCAAGCAAAAGGTAAGTGCCAAAATCCGCCCTCAACTGCCGTATATTGTAAACCGTATATGTTCCGTTGAATCGTTTTATTTCATTGCGTAAAAAGGCGATGAAGCAGACTAATACTCCGTAAGTGACAATTAGCAGACTAATAACACTGATAATAGTGGCAAGTGTATTTAAGAATGTGAGTAGCATTGTTGTATAATGTTTTAGTATCTGTTATGTAAACAGGCGAAGTCATACAAAAGTTCTCGAATTAGCTACATTATTTGCTCTTACAGGTTTATATTTGTATATTCAAGTTAAAAGCTACCTATTTGTCCAGTTTAAATAGTGTCTGGAGGGTATTCAAAGTGGGTTGAAAGTGGATGTAAATCAAACACTGATTGGTACAAAGGAGAAAGAAAAGATGATATGGTTTATATGAAGTAATACATTTCAGAATAAATTTATCCATATCAAATTATTACAAATAAAAAGAACTCCTGTAATCGTTAAGATTACAGGAGTTCTTTATCTATATAAAGTAACCTGAATTACTTACCTAAAGCCTGAGCAACATCAACCGCACAAGCTACTGTACAACCTACCATCGGGTTGTTACCAATTCCTAGGAATCCCATCATTTCTACGTGAGCAGGAACTGATGAAGAACCAGCGAACTGTGCATCAGAGTGCATACGACCCATCGTATCCGTCATACCATAAGAAGCAGGACCGGCAGCCATGTTATCCGGGTGAAGAGTACGACCTGTACCACCACCAGAAGCAACAGAGAAATAAGGTTTGCCAGCAAGAACACGTTCTTTCTTGTAAGTACCAGCAACTGGGTGTTGGAAACGAGTCGGGTTAGTAGAGTTACCTGTGATAGATACGTCTACACCTTCTTTCCACATGATAGCTACACCTTCGCGAACGTCGTCAGCACCATAACATTTTACTTTTGCACGAGGGCCGTCAGAGTAAGCGATTTCGCGAACAACTTTCAGTTCACCTGTGAAATAATCGAATTGAGTCTGAACATAAGTAAAGCCGTTGATACGAGAGATGATCTGAGCAGCGTCTTTTCCAAGACCGTTCAGGATGCAACGCAACGGTTCTTTACGTACTTTGTCTGCTTTTGCAGCGATTTTGATAGCACCTTCAGCAGCAGCGAAAGATTCGTGACCTGCCAGGAAAGCGAAACATTTAGTTTCTTCGCGCAGCAACATAGCAGCCAGGTTACCATGACCGATACCAACCTTACGGTCGTCAGCTACAGAACCCGGGATACAGAATGCTTGCAAACCGATACCGATAGCTTCAGCAGCTTCAGCAGCGTTTGTGCAGTTCTTCTTAAGAGCGATAGCAGTACCTACTACATAAGCCCATTTTGCATTTTCAAAGCAGATAGGCTGAGTTTCTTCACACGTTTTATAAGGATCAAGTCCGGCAGCTTCGCAGATAGCGTTAGCTTCTTCGATGTCTTTGATGCCGTTAGCGTTCAAGGCTTCAATGATACCTTTGATACGACGGTCTTGGCTTTCGAATTTTACTTCTCTAATCATAGTTTCTTTCCTCCTTATATTATTCGTGACGTGGATCAATAGATTTAACTGCTCCCTGTTCTGCTGTTACGCGTCCATAAGTACCTGTAACTTTCTTCAAAGCTTCGTTAGCATCAGTACCTTTCTTGATTTCGTCCATGAACTTACCCATGTGTACGAATTCGTATCCGCAGATTTCGTCGTTCTTGTCCAAGAAGATTTGCTTGATATAACCTTCTGCCATTTCAAGGTAACGAGGACCTTTAGCCAAAGTACCATAAAGAGTACCTACCTGGCTACGCAGACCTTTACCTAAGTCTTCCAAACCTGCACCGATAATCAAACCACCTTCAGAGAAAGCCGATTGAGTACGTCCGTATACGATTTGCAAGAAAAGTTCGCGCATTGCAGTATTGATAGCGTCGCAAACAAGGTCAGTGTTTAATGCTTCAAGAACTGTTTTACCCGGAAGGATTTCAGAAGCCATAGCAGCTGAGTGAGTCATACCAGAGCAACCGATTGTCTCGATCAAGGCTTCCTGGATGATACCTTCTTTAACGTTCAGTGTCAGTTTACAAGCACCTTGTTGAGGAGCGCACCAACCGATACCGTGTGTCAAACCAGAAATATCAACGATTTCTTTAGATTTTACCCATTTGCCTTCTTCGGGTATGGGAGCCGGTCCATGGTTAGGACCCTTCTTTACAACACACATGTGTTCCACTTCGTGTGAATAAGTCATAATTAGCTCTTTTTTTAAGTGATATAATTAAAAATACGTAGTCACGATTCTCTAAATCGCCCACAAAGGTAGTCGATTTATTTGTTTCTGCAAATCGCCTTTTATTACTTTTTTGTGAAAAGTGACAAATCTGTTTACGTTTTTTTGTCGTTTGTAAAGTCGGGATTGCATTTGTGAAAGATTGAGACCGGGAGAACTATCTATTCTTTGCTTTGTTGTTATTAGAAAAAGAAAATTTATGGAACTGAATCAAGTAGATATACATTATTTAATAGCGGCAATTTGCGTTATTTCATCTGCACTTATTTTTTATACGATAGGTGTTTGGGGAGAACGTCTTCAAAGGAAATTAAAGTTTTGGCATCTCATTTTCTTTCTTCTCGGGTTGTTGGTTGATACGGTGGGTACAAGCCTGATGGAGCATATTGCCGAACTGACTCATCTGCATGACGAAATGCATACGGTGACAGGGGCAATTGCTATTCTTCTGATGTTTGTACATGCGTTATGGGCGATATGGACCTATGTGAAGGGAACGCCTATAGAAAAGAGACATTTTAATCGTTTCAGCATTGTAGTTTGGTGCATTTGGCTTATACCTTATTTAATAGGGGTTTATTTGGGGATGCGATTACACGTATAGGATTAGGCAGCAGATAAATAGGGGGAGAGGGATTATTCCGCTAAAAGCTTACGTTATTTAGTTCAAAAGGATACAAAAATGAGGGTGTTCGGAGAGGGGTGTACAAAGCGCTGAAACGCCCACCAGTAAAGGGGGAAAAGCCAATGAAAACCAGTAGAGTAGAGAAGAGAAGAGTAAAGAAGAGTAAGTAAAAGTATTATTTCTGTTATAAACAACAGCAATAATACTGGGCAGAGAAGATGGCTTTGGCTGCTGCCGTTGTCGGTTCGGATCACTTCGTCGGTACCGTTTCTGTTCCCGTGTCCCTCATGAACTGTTCGTCCGGCAGATGACCGACTTTTGTCTGGTAGGTTGTTGATGCTCGCCCGGTAGGTAACGGACATTCACACGGTAGATAACCTACGTTTGTACGTTAGGTAAATTCTATATTATTTCACGGGCTACCGTTTCAATACTTGTTTGCTAAAGTATCATTTGCTTCAAAACCATACCGGAAGGAATGAAACGGATTGATAATTGTTTTTAGTAAGATTGTAGGCGTATCATTATTAGATATGGGATTAAAGTTGTAACTTTGTTGCTTCAAATATTAAATGAAGATATGATCGAAGTTTTAGAGTCTGCTTTACAGAAGGCTGCGGGTGAAGGAATGGATGAATTTATCCAAGCGTTTACAGATAAATATAAAGAGATTATCGGTGGCGAACTAACTGCCGAAACAATGCCTCTGCTGACAGGAGAACAACATTCTTTGCTGGCATATCAGATTTTTCGTGATGAAATAATGGTTGGTGGATTTTGCCAATTAATTCAGAACGGCTATGGTGGATATATCTTTGATAATCCGTTTGCGAAAGTGATGCGTTTATGGGGGGCAGAAGAATTCTCTAAATTAGTCTATAAGGCTAAGAAAATCTTTGATTCCAACCGGAAAGATTTGGAAAAGGAACGGACGGATGATGAATTTATGGCTATGTACGAGCAATATGAAGCTTTTGATGAGTTGGAAGAAGCTTATTTAGAGATGGAAGAACAAGTCACAGCATTGATTGCAAGCTACGTAGATGATCATTTGGAACTTTTTGCAAAAATAATAAAGTAACGGATGCAGTATTTTTTAAGTACTTGCATTTATTAATTATGAATTAGAATTTATATCTTTGCAAAATCTAAAAAATATGTTTATGAAACAAGTGAAATTTTTCTTGGTGGCTTTGATGGCTGTGGTTATGGGGATGTCGGTTACTTCATGTATGAATGGAGACGATAACCACAATGTTACGATGACTGTTCCTGTTAAGTATAATTATTCATCATTTTTGATGGGTGATGGAACTACTAAGTTGGTTCCAACTACAGAATTAGGTTTATTGGATGGGATTATGTACATAATTTCATGTCAATATGACCAATCACAGGTATCAGCGAATAGTAATAGTATACCAGTAACGCTGTTATCTACTCCACTTTGTATTGATCCTAAAGGTGATGAAAGTTTGTCTACAACAAAGACTAAACCTACTAATCCTCTTTATACATTGGATAAGCAACAGTCAAGTCTGGTTTATTATGATAAAAATACGATTGTTTTAACAATGCCATATTGGGTGAAGGTTACAAACTCTAGTGTTGAAGAATCAGAATTAAAGAAACATTCATTTTGTCTTTCCTATAATCCTGATGAAATAGAAAGCAATGCTACTAAGTTGAATTTATATATTAGTCACCGTGTTGAGGATGGAGAGGAAAGTGTAACTCGTTCCAACTTCACATATGCTTATAGAGCTTATTCAATTAGTTCAGCTCTTTATCAGTTTAAAGAGAAAACTGGTAAATTGCCACAATATTTGGTATTAAAAGCTGAAACCAATAGCTCAAAAGATGAATTGAAAGACGAGAATGGAGAAACTTCAGTTGAATATCAATACGCGTTTACAGAATAACATTGAACTACAAAGAACTATTTAACATAGCAATGAAATTGATTTCCTCTCCGGCCAAGGCCTGGGAGGAAATTTCTATGGAAGAGGATAGGCGAAAAGTATATATAGCTTTTGTCTATCCTATGATTGGTTTATGCGGTCTGTCCGTATTCATTGGTTCGTTATTGACGAATGGATGGGGAGGTCCGCAAAGTTTCCAGATAGCTATGACCAATTGTTGTGCCGTAGCTGTAGCCCTGTTCGGTGGCTATTTTCTGGCAGCTTATGCCATTAATGAAATGGGAACAAGAATGTTTGGTATGCATAGTAATATGCCGTTGACACAACAGTTTGCAGGATATGCATTGGTTGTGCCTTTCCTGCTTCAGATAGTAACCGGACTGTTACCTGATTTTAGAATTATTGCTTGGTTGCTGCAGTTCTACATCGTCTATGTGGTATGGGAGGGAGTTCCTGTATTGATGGGAGTAGAAGAAAAACAACGATTAAAATACACCCTTTTGTCGTCTGTATTGTTAATACTATGTCCGGCGGTGATACAGATCGTGTTTAATAGACTGACGGCTATACTTAATTAATGAGTAAAGATGAAACAACCTCCTGTAAATATAAAGAATAAACGGGCTACGTTTGATTACGAGCTGATAGATACCTACACAGCAGGTATCGTATTGACCGGTACGGAAATAAAATCCATTCGTTTGGGAAAAGCCAGTCTGGTAGATACGTTTTGCTATTTTACGAAAGGCGAATTGTGGGTGAAGAATATGCACATCGCCGAATATTTCTATGGATCGTACAATAATCATACGGCACGTAGAGAGAGGAAGTTGTTGCTTAATAAAAAAGAATTGGAAAAATTTCAGCGGGAGATGAAAAATCCCGGCTTTACGATTGTCCCTGTACGCTTGTTTATCAATGAGAAAGGTTTGGCGAAACTGGTCATAGCTTTGGCGAAAGGTAAGAAAGAGTATGATAAACGGGAATCCATTAAGGAGAAAGACGACCGTAGAGATATGGCAAGAATGTTCAAGCGGTAAGTAAAAAACGCTATAAGATAAAACGCCGGACTACGAGAGGTCTGGCAGATGTTGGCAGAGTGGTAATTAGGTATTAATGTGATAGGGTAATGAAAAAGACAATTTCTCAGATCGTATCCGAGCGCATCCTTATTCTGGATGGGGCAATGGGTACAATGATTCAACAATATAATCTCAAAGAAGAAGATTTTCGTGGTGAACGTTTTGCGCATATTCCCGGACAGCTGAAAGGGAATAATGACTTATTGTGTCTGACACGTCCCGACGTGATTCAGGATATTCATCGTAAATACCTGGAAGCGGGTGCGGATATCATCGAGACCAATACATTTAGTTCAACCACAGTTTCTATGGCTGATTATCACGTAGAAGAATACGTGCGTGAGATGAATCTTGCAGCCGTAAAACTGGCTCGTGACCTTGCTGACGAGTATACAGCCAAGAATCCCGATAAACCACGTTTTGTGGCCGGCTCCGTAGGACCTACCAATAAAACCTGTTCTATGAGCCCGGACGTAAACAACCCGGCTTATCGTGCTTTGAGTTACGACGAACTGGCTGCATCCTATCAGCAACAAATGGAAGCAATGCTTGAGGGTGGGGTAGATGCTATTCTGATTGAGACAATCTTTGATACCCTAAACGCTAAAACAGCAATTTTTGCTGCTGAACAAGCCATGAAAGCCACTGGTGTCGAAGTGCCTATCATGTTGTCTGTAACTGTATCCGATATTGGCGGACGAACACTGTCCGGACAAACATTGGATGCATTTCTGGCTTCTGTGCAACATGCCAATATCTTTTCAGTCGGTTTGAATTGCTCATTCGGTGCCCGTCAGTTGAAGCCGTTCCTGGAACAGCTGGCATCCCATGCACCTTATTATATTAGTGCCTATCCGAATGCCGGGTTACCGAATAGTCTGGGTAAGTATGACCAGACACCTGCGGATATGGCTCATGAAGTGAGAGAATATGTTGAAGAAGGATTAATCAATATTATTGGTGGCTGTTGTGGTACGACAGATGCCTATATTGCTGAATATCCCGCCCTTGTAGAAGGAGCTAAACCGCACGTTCCTGCCTCTGCGCCGGATTGTATGTGGCTCTCCGGACTTGAACTGTTGGAAGTGAAGCCGGAAATAAACTTTGTGAATGTCGGCGAACGTTGCAATGTAGCCGGTTCGCGCAAGTTCCTTCGTCTCATCAATGAAAAGAAATATGATGAAGCCCTTTCTATCGCCCGCCAACAAGTGGAGGACGGTGCTTTAGTGATTGACGTCAATATGGACGATGGATTGTTGGAGGCAAAGACAGAGATGACTACTTTCCTGAACCTTATCATGTCTGAACCGGAAATAGCCCGTGTTCCGATCATGATTGATTCTTCCAAATGGGAAGTTATTGAAGCCGGACTGAAGTGTCTTCAGGGCAAATCAATCGTCAACTCTATTTCTTTGAAAGAGGGAGAGGAAGTTTTCCTTGAACATGCCCGAATCATCCGGCAATATGGAGCCGCTGCTGTGGTTATGGCGTTCGACGAGAAAGGACAGGCAGATACAGCCGCCCGTAAAATCGAAGTTTGTCAACGGGCTTACCGTCTTTTGGTTGACAAAATCGGCTTTAATCCTCACGATATTATTTTTGACCCCAATGTGCTTGCTGTAGCTACGGGGATTGAAGAACATAATAACTATGCTGTAGATTTTATTGAAGCTACCGCTTGGATAAAGAAAAATCTCCCCGGTGCACACATCAGCGGAGGAGTCAGCAACCTTTCTTTCTCTTTCCGTGGCAACAATTATATCCGTGAAGCCATGCATGCGGTATTCCTTTATCATGCCATTCAGCAAGGAATGGACATGGGGATTGTGAATCCGGGAACTTCCGTATTGTACACTGATATTCCGGCTGATGTCTTGGAAAAGATAGAAGATGTTGTCTTAAACCGTCGTCCGGATGCGGCGGAACGGCTTATTGAATTAGCGGAATCTCTGAAAGCAACCATGAGCGGAACTGCCGGACAACCGGCTGTGAAGCATGATGCCTGGAGAGAAGAATCTGTTCAGGAACGCTTGAAATATGCCTTGATGAAGGGAATCGGAGATTTTCTGGAACAGGATTTGGCAGAAGCTTTGCCTCTTTACGATAAGGCGGTGAATGTGATCGAAGGGCCGTTGATGGATGGAATGAACCATGTTGGTGAACTGTTTGGTGCCGGTAAAATGTTTCTGCCTCAGGTTGTGAAGACTGCCCGCACCATGAAGAAAGCCGTAGCTATCTTGCAACCGATCATTGAATCGGAAAAAGTGGAAGGAAGTGCTTCGGCAGGTAAAGTGCTACTGGCAACTGTAAAGGGGGATGTGCACGACATCGGAAAAAACATTGTAGCTGTAGTGATGGCCTGCAATGGTTATGATATTGTAGATTTAGGAGTAATGGTTCCTGCAGAAACCATCGTTCAGCGTGCTATTGAAGAAAAGGTAGATATGATCGGGTTGAGTGGACTGATTACTCCATCTTTGGAAGAAATGGCTCACGTGGCTGTTGAACTTGAAAAAGCAGGTTTGGATATTCCTCTTTTGATTGGTGGAGCCACTACATCGAAGATGCATACGGCATTAAAGATTGCTCCTGTTTATCATGCTCCGGTAGTACACCTGAAAGATGCTTCCCAAAATGCAAGTGTCGCTTCCAAATTGCTTAACCCGCAGGCAAAAGCCGAGCTGGTGAATGAATTGGAAACAGAATATGAAGCACTCCGTGAAAAGAGTGGGCTGATGAAACGTGAAACTGTTTCGTTGGAAGAAGCACAGAAAAATAAGTTGAACCTGTTTTAAACATTGTCACAATGAAAAAGATTTTCTCTTTCTTATGTCTGATTGTAGCAGTCACTGCTATGACCTCCTGTTCTTCTGCAAAAGAAGAAAAAGGAACATCTGGAACCGGAAATGCTGTGTTGGATAATATTTTCGAGCGCAAAAGTGTGCGTGCTTATCTGAATAAAGGAGTAGAGAAAGAGAAAATCGACTTGATGCTTCGTGCCGGAATGGCTGCTCCTACGGGTAGGGATATCCGTCCATGGGAATTTGTGGTAGTATCTGATCGTGCCAAACTGGATTCAATGGCAGCAGCACTTCCTTATGCCAAAATGCTGACGCAGGCCCGTAACGCTATCATCGTCTGTGGAGATTCAGTACGCTCGTCATATTGGTATTTAGATTGTTCTGCAGCAGCACAGAATATTTTGTTGGCTGCTGAAAGTCTGGGATTGGGTGCTGTATGGACAGCGGCCTATCCTTATGAAGACCGTATGCAAGTAGTGCGTAAATATACTAACCTGCCCGATAATATTCTTCCGCTTTGTGTCATTCCTTTTGGCTATCCGGCTACAAAAGAGAACCCGAAACAGAAATTTGACGAGAAAAAGATACATTATAATCAGTATTAGTAAACAAAAGTTTTGTCTTTTCAATAATTTCCTTACATTTGCGTCTAAATTGATTAAAATCTGATACGCAAATGTTTGGAATAGACGACCCTTTTATTATTCTGCCTTACCTGCTTTCGGTGGTATGTGTGATTTTTGCTGCCTGGTTTGGGCTGAAATATTGGAATAAGGACGACGAAAAAGACGAAACCCGATGAATACATTTACTCTTGGACTAATTGTGGTAGCTTATCTGCTGTCACTGGCCTACCTCGGCTTTTTGGGATATAAGAAAACAACGAATACCAGTGACTATTTGGTAGGCGGACGTCAGATGAATCCTATCGTAATGGCACTTTCTTATGGTGCTACGTTTATTTCCGCATCTGCTATTGTAGGTTTTGGAGGAGTGGCGGCTGCTTTTGGAATGGGTATTCAGTGGCTCTGTTTCCTTAATATGTTTGTAGGGGTGGTTATAGCTTTTATCTTTTTCGGTTTGCGTACCCGGCGTATGGGGGCAAAGTTGAATGTGAGTACTTTCCCTCAATTATTAGGCCGTCATTTCCGTTCCCGTAATATACAGGTATTTATTGCTGCTGTTATTTTCATCGGAATGCCGCTTTATGCAGCGGTTGTAATGAAGGGTGGAGCCGTATTCATCGAACAGATTTTCCAGATTGATTTCAATATCTCTTTGTTGATATTTACATTGGTCATAGCTGCTTATGTTATAGCAGGAGGAATGAAAGGAGTGATGTATACGGATGCGTTACAGGCAGTTATCATGTTCGCCTGTATGCTGTTCCTGTTATTCTCACTATATCAGGTGCTCGGTATGGGCTTTACCGAAGCTAATAAAGAGTTGACTGCTATTGCTCCATTGGTTCCTGAAAAATTTAAAGCATTGGGGCATCAGGGGTGGACAGCAATGCCTGTAATGGGTTCACCGCAGTGGTATTCACTTGTTACTTCTTTGATTTTAGGAGTAGGAATCGGCTGTCTTGCACAACCCCAGCTGGTCGTTCGTTTTATGACCGTAGAGAGCAGTAAGCAGTTGAACCGCGGTGTATTTATCGGTTGTTTCTTTCTGATTATAACAGTAGGAGCTATCTATCATGCCGGAGCCTTGAGTAATCTTTTCTTCCTGAAAACAGAAGGAGCGGTTGCTACCGAAGTAGTGCAGGATATTGATAAGATAATTCCATATTTTATTAATAAAGCGATGCCCGACTGGTTTGCCGCACTCTTTATGTTGTGCATCCTTTCAGCCAGTATGTCTACGCTAAGTTCGCAGTTTCACACGATGGGTGCTTCGGTAGGTTCTGATATTTACGGAACTTATAAACCCCGTTCACGGAATAAACTTACCAATGTGATCCGTTTGGGCGTATTGTTCTCTATCCTGGTCAGTTATATTATTTGTTATATGTTGCCTCATGATATTATAGCCCGCGGAACTTCTATTTTTATGGGAATTTGTGCAGCTGCTTTTCTTCCGGCTTATTTCTGTGCTTTATATTGGAAGAAAGCTACTAAACAAGGCGTCATGGCAAGTCTTTGGGTGGGAACAATCGGCAGTCTGTTTGCTCTTGTGTTTCTTCATCAGAAAGAATCTGCAGCATTAGGTATCTGTAAAGCGTTATTCGGACGGGATGTGTTGATAACCACTTATCCTTTCCCTGTGATTGACCCGATATTATTTGCCTTACCATTATCTGTATTGGCTATTGTCGTAATCAGTCTGATGACCTATAAGAAATAAGTATTAGGTATTACACCTAATACTTTACTTATGCTTTTATTTTCTTTTTGTAGGATTCATAGCGCGACATAATATCTCGAACGAAATTGTAAGTCTCGATGCCACGGAAATATCCGTTTTTGCAGACAGGATCGTTGAAGTATTCTTGATTGCTTTTAAGCAAGATGAAGTTTTCTACATTATCTTTCCATACTAATTTGTTCTTCCCGTATTTTTCGGCTAGTGCCATTGCGTCATATATATGTCCCAAACCGGCATTGTAAGATGCTAAGATAAAATTGAGCCGTTCCTGCTTATCGGGAATCATGCTGAAACTCCGGTCGGTGGCAGTAATATATTTAATAGCCGCTTTCACACTTTCCTCCGGATTCTGCTCTTTGCCGGGAGGTACTCCCATTGCACGTGCTGTGGCAGGCATTAACTGCATGAGTCCTTTGGCACCTGCCCAAGATACAGCGGTAGTGTCAAAATTGGATTCTGTATACGCTAATGATGCAAGCATGCGCCAGTCCCAGCCGATGTCTTTGGAATACTTCTTGAATAAATGGTCATAATGAGATATCTTTCCTTCTTTTAAGGAGAGGATAGGAGAGTGCGGCATCATTTTACTATTCTCAAAATAACGTTTCATACTTGCTGTGTAAGCAGGAGAAGTCATGTTTTCCTGATGCCATTGGGTAGCAGCGGCTGCGAGCTCGGGGCTGTCTTTTCGTACCGCCCACGAAGAACGTTGATCGAAACTGATGGACAGATCGATATTTAAATTGGGATAATAGGTCTTATTAAGTCTGGCTAAATCATTGTCGGCCACCGTATACGGAATTTTTCCTTGTGCTACTTGTGTAATCAAGTCCTCAATAGTGATACTGTCATTGGTGACTTCATGAATCCGGATGCCTCCTCCTAATTCACTGTTCAGATTGACGAGGCGATCATAATATTTCCCCGGTTTTACGTATATATCTTTTCCGACCAGTTCGGTTACATCTTCCAACGGCTTCTGTTTTCCTCTTCCTTGCTGAACAATTACCTGGTGAGTAATTACATCTTCGCCACAATAAAGAAGACTGTCTTTCCACTCTTTGGTGATTGGCAGATTATAGGCAATCATGTCTCCTTCGCCTGCCAATAATTTTTGGATCATTTCGTCGACGCTGTTGGCTACTTCAATCCTAAGCTTTAGTCCCAGACTTTTGGCAAACTGTTCACTAAGTTCATACTGGAACCCCATTTCTTGTCCCCGGTAAATGAAATAGGAAGTAGAGCTATATAATGTCAATACAACGAGTTCGCCACTATCTTTTATTTGTGGAAGATCACGCGCTGTCTCATCCATCTTGTTATGATGCTTATTCCGGCATCCGAGTATACAACAAAATAGAATAAGAAATAAAGGAATACTCAGTGTCTTGACATTCATTTCTTAATTTTTAATTTTCAATTTTTAAGGTGCTTCTTGATGTACATGGTCAGTATATCAATAGCCACCCTATTACTGCCTCCTTCCGGTACAATAAGGTCGGCATATCGTTTGCAAGGTTCGATAAATTGCAGGTGCATAGGTTTTAAAACCCGTGTATAACGTTCCATAACAGCTTCGGCAGTACGTCCGCGCTCAATGACATCTCTCTGGATGACACGTATCAGGCGTTCGTCGGGATCGGCATCAACAAATATTTTGAGGTCCATCATATTGCGCAGCTTTTTATCACATAAGGCAAGGATTCCTTCAATGATAACCACTTCACGAGGTTCGATATGAATGGTTTCGGGCTGGCGTGTACATGTGAGATAAGAATAGGTGGGCTGTTCGATGCTCTTTCCTTCTTTCAGCGTCATGACATGCTTGGAAAGCAGACTCCATTCAAAAGCATCCGGATGGTCAAAATTGATATTCTGGCGTTCTTCAACCGGGACATGACTACTGTCTTTGTAGTATGAATCCTGTGGTAAGAGTACTACTTCTCCTGCGGGGAGGCTTTCTATAATTTTCCGTACGACGGTGGTCTTTCCGGAGCCCGTTCCGCCTGCTATTCCTATAATTAACATCTCTTTAAATGTATATTTGAACCAAATAGAGTATTTTTGCATTACTATTAATGTGGTAAACGCATTAACAAGACAAATATAGAAACAATTCATTAAAATAACAACGTAATGGTAAAACACATTGTATTATTTAAGTTAAAAGACGAAGTTCCTGCTGAAGAGAAACTGGAAGTCATGACTAAATTCAAGGAAGCGATAGAAGCTCTTCCTGCTAAAATTTCTGTAATTCGCAAAGTGGAGGTCGGATTGAATATGAATCCTGGTGAAACATGGAATATTGCGCTTTACAGTGAGTTTGATACACTAGAAGATGTTAAATTCTACGCAACACATCCCGACCACGTAGCTGCCGGAAAGATTCTGGCTGAAACGAAGGAGGGCCGTGCGTGCGTAGACTATGAATTATAAACCCCAAAAATAAAGATGAGAAAAATAATTTCTTTCCTGCTTTTAAGCTTTGTTGTATATGCATTGCAAGCGCAGATCAAAGATCCGGTAAAGTTTAAAACAGAGCTGACAGCTCTCTCCGATACGGAGGCAGAGGTGGTGTTTACAGCTACCATGGATAAAGGTTGGCATGTTTATTCTACCGATCTGGGAGATGGCGGCCCTATTTCCGCAACATTCAATGTTGATAATAAATCGGGTGTCGAGCTTGTTGGCAAACTGAAGCCTGTAGGCAAAGAAGTATCTACTTTCGATAAATTGTTCGAAATGAAGGTACGCTATTTCGAGAATACAGCAAAGTTTGTGCAGAAAGTAAAATTCACGGGTGGAGCTTACGCAATCGAAGGTTATCTGGAATATGGAGCTTGTGATGACGAGAGTTGTCTGCCTCCTACTCAAGTGCCGTTTAAGTATTCCGGAGTAGCAAAAGCCGGAAATGCCGCTGCAACGAAAACAGAGCAACCGGAGCAAAAGGTAGCGGATAAGCAAAAAGAAGAACCCGTTCCTGCTGCTACGAAAGATTCTTCTGCGATGATGGAACTGGTGCCTGCAACTACAACCGAAGCTGCTACGGATATTCAGCCTGCTGTTGCATCGGGTGATCTTTGGAAACCGGTAATCAGTGATTTACAAGCCTTAGGAGAAGAACATGGTCAGGAAGACATGTCCTGGATATATATATTCATAACAGGTTTTCTGGGTGGATTATTGGCATTGTTTACCCCTTGTGTATGGCCGATTATTCCGATGACAGTCAGTTTCTTCTTAAAACGTAGTAAAGACAAAAAGAAAGGAATTCGTGATGCGTGGACATACGGTGCATCTATCGTAGTGATTTATGTGGCATTGGGCTTGGCTATTACTTTGATTTTCGGAGCCAGTGCATTAAATGCTTTATCTACCAATGCTATTTTCAACATTCTCTTCTTCCTGATGCTGGTGATTTTTGCTGCTTCATTCTTTGGAGCGTTTGAAATCAGGCTGCCGTCGAAGTGGGGAAATGCGGTAGATAGCAAAGCTGAATCAACGACCGGATTGCTAAGTATTTTCCTGATGGCTTTCACGCTTTCATTGGTATCTTTCTCTTGTACAGGTCCGATTATCGGCTTCCTGCTGGTACAGGTATCTACAACAGGAAGCGTAGTTGCTCCAGCAATCGGTATGTTAGGATTTGCCATTGCTTTGGCGTTGCCGTTCACACTCTTCGCCCTGTTCCCGTCTTGGCTGAAATCGATGCCAAAGTCCGGCGGATGGATGAATGTTATCAAGGTTACGCTGGGTTTCCTCGAATTAGCATTTGCACTTAAATTCTTGTCAGTTGCTGATTTGGCTTATGGTTGGAGATTGCTTGATCGCGAAACATTCCTGGCTTTATGGATTGTCATCTTTGCTTTGCTTGGATTCTACTTGTTGGGCAAGATCAAATTCCCGCACGATGACGATGATAATAAGGTGGGAGTAACCCGCTTCTTTATGGCGTTAATCTCTTTAGCATTTGCCGTATATATGGTTCCCGGTTTGTGGGGAGCACCATTGAAAGCCGTATCTGCATTTGCTCCGCCTATGCAGACGCAAGATTTCAATCTGCATAAGAATGATGTACACGCGAAATTCGATGACTATGATTTAGGAATGGAATATGCCCGTCTGAACGGAAAACCGGTTATGCTCGATTTTACCGGATATGGTTGCGTAAACTGCCGTAAGATGGAAGCAGCGGTATGGACTGACCCGAAAGTGAGTGATTTGATTAATAACGACTACGTATTGATAACACTTTATGTAGATAATAAAACTCCGTTGACCGAACCCGTGAAGATTATCGAAAATGGTACAGAACGTACTTTGCGTACTGTCGGCGATAAATGGAGCTATCTGCAACGTGTGAAATTCGGAGCTAATGCCCAGCCTTTCTATGTATTGCTGGACAATCAGGGTAAACCGTTGAATAAGTCGTATGCTTATAACGAAGATATCCCTAAGTATATTGAATTCTTACAGACCGGATTGGAGAATTATAAGAAAGGGAAATAACGATTTCTCCGATAATGACCAATCTTGGATAATGAATAAAAAAGCGGTCTCATCTTTTCGATGAGGCCGCTTTTTGAATAGAATAAATTGAAATTTTAGCGAAAATTACATGGGTACTTCTATTAATAGAAGTTGGGTTCCTTTTAATATATGTATCGGGAATTCTTTTGTATCCCAAACACCGATACCATCACGTTTGGACAGCCGTTCTTCCGCCACTGTGATTTCTCCTTCAAGTACGAAGATATATACTCCGTTACCTTCCTGATGCATTTTATATTCGATTGTTTTTTCCGTATCGAAACTTCCCATAGAGAACCATGCATCTTGTTTGATGGAAGCTGGAGTCTTACCGTTCGGAGAGAGGATTAATGCCAGCTCATTTTGTTTCAGGAGCGGACGAATATCGAAGTTATTATACTCTGGTCTCGTATTTTCAACTCGTGGAAATATCCATATCTGCAGGAATTCCAATTGTTCTTTATCGCTTCTGTTGTATTCACTGTGATAAATGCCACTGCCTGTACTCATAACCTGAATATCACCTGGAGTGATGGTTTTGGTGTTTTGTACACTGTCACCATGTTTCAGGTATCCTTTCAGGGGGATGGAAATCACTTCCATATTTTTATGCGGATGTGTATCGAATCCCATAGACGGGTCTACACTGTCATCGTTCAGCACTCGTAATGCTCCGAAATGAATTCTTTCCGGATTATAATAGTTGGCAAAACTGAATGTGTGATGGGTCTTGAGCCAGCCGTGATTGAAATAGCCTCTTGATGAAGCTCTGTCGATTACTTTTTTCATAATCTTCCTTTCTTTTTTAATAGAACTTTGTTGTGCGTCTTATTTGCACTTTACTATTACTAATAACAATGGAAAGGTAGATAAAGTTCTTAACGGGAGATTTAATAAGAAGGGAGCTTTATTTTTTTATTTCAGAAAAAATACATACGTTTGTAACATCATAACAATACCTTTGTGGCCAAAAATAAAGAAAGTATGTACGCAACAGACACTCTAATGGATGAACGGGAATTGGTTCTCCGTCTGATAGACGGAGATGAAGAGGCCTTTTGCGAACTTTATGCCGCTTATAAGAATCGTTTGCTCTACTTCGCCCTGAAATTCGTCAAGTCGCGTGAATTTGCGGAGGATATATTCCAGGATGCGTTTACGGTAGTTTGGCAAACTCGTCGTTTCATTAATCCCGAAGCCTCTTTCTCTTCCTATCTTTATACTATTGTGCGTAATCGTATTTTGAATCAGTTGCGGGATATGGCTAATGAAGATCAGCTGAAAGAGCAGATTCTTTCTCAAGCGATCGATTCAACGAACGAAACGAATAATCATATTCTGCTCAATGATTTGAAAGAGATTATTGCCCGTGCATTGGAGCAATTAACGCCCCGCCAGCGTGAGGTATTTAAAATGAGCCGTGAACTACAGATGTCTCATAAAGAAATAGCCGAAGCATTGGGCGTTTCAGTTCATACAGTGCAAGAACATATTTCTCTTTCTCTAAAAGTGATTCGTTCCTATTTGACTAAATATTCAAGTACATCAGCCGATGTACTTTTGATTCTATTGTGCTTGAATTTATAATAAATGTTAATCACACCCTAGCTCTTTCTTACTTTTGTGTATTACTTATACAAAGGGAAGGAAATTAATATCCTTATATTGAATATATGATGAAAGATACTAAAACAGAAAAAGATAAATTGCATCGCTATCTGGATGATCTTTATACCCGGGATGATGCTTCACAGTTGTTGCAAAGTATTAAGGATTCAGAAAACCAAGATATATTGGACGAACTGGCAGCAGAGGTTTGGGAAGAATCCGGGAACCTGCAACCTGGTAATGATTTGGAGCGGGAAAAATATAAGAGAGAGGCACGCCAATTACTGAAACGTATTGAACACAAAAAACGTACATGGTTCCGCCGGGCTTCTGTAGTGGCAGTCAGTACAGCGGCTGTAATAGCCATTATCATAGGGAGTGTCAACTTTTTCCGGTATATGAATGAACAACAGGTCACACTGGCTGAAATTACCACTTCCTTTGGTGAGAAAAGACAAGTGACTTTGCCGGACGGGACTCTTTTGGTTCTGAACTCTTGTTCGCAAGTGCGTTATCCGGATCGTTTTGTTGGAGATCTCCGTGAAGTGGAACTTGAAGGAGAGGGATATTTCCGTGTTGCCCGTAATGAAAAGATGCCATTTGTTGTGAGGACGAAGCGACTGGATGTTCAGGTGTTAGGTACCCGGTTTGATGTAAAATCCTATTCAACAGATGAAATAGTGTCTGTGAGTGTGGAGAGTGGTAAGGTGCAGGTCGATTTGCCGGAAGCGATGATGAGGTTGACTGCTAAAGAACAGGTGCTTATCAATACTGTTTCCGGAGAATATAGTAAGAAAACAGAGGATAGGGGAGTGGCTGTCTGGATGAAAGGTGGGTTACGCTTTTACAGTACACCTATCCGCGATGTGGCAAAGGAACTGGAACGGGTATATAATTGCCGGATTACTTTTGCTCCCGGTCAGGATTTCAACAACTTGATTACCGGCGAACATGATAACAAGAGTCTGGAAGCGGTACTTAAATCCATTGAATTTATCAGCGGTGATATCAAATATAAGAAAGAGGGCATCAATGTACTTCTTTATAAAGAATGAGATGAATAATAGATAATGTTCAACCTTTTAAAAAATAATAGATGAAAACAGCTCCTTCATGAACCTCCCCAAAATGATAGAAGCACTCCAAAGGAATGCCTCTATCCGCAATCCGGACGGATATTCATAAGCTTCGACCCAAATGAATAACGTATCGCGCATTGCTTGTTTTTAATAACTTTAGTCAATTACTAAAACGCACAAATTTATGAATAATCTTCTTATTTGTAAAGGGATAAGTAAAAATAGCTGTTCGTTTTTAGCTTTTTTACTATTCACCTTCATTTTAATAGCTCCGGCTGCTGCTCAGACATTGAAAGAGCATGATATTACGCTTCGTGTGCAAAACGAGCCGGTAGAGAGTGTTTTCAATAAAATCAGCAAACAGACTAATTTTAAGTTTCTCTATGATCAGGAGACGGTGAACAAGGCTCCGAGAGTTTCTTTCGACATTAAAAATGCTTCATTAAAACAGATTCTGGGAGAAATTACTTCCCAGGCCAAGCTTTATTTCAATAGGACCGATCATACAATTGCTGTCAGCAAACAGCCGCTTAAGAAAGAAGAAACTGCTCAACGTGCACGCACTATCCAGGGAATAGTTGCAGATGATAAAGGAGAGCCGGTGATTGGTGCCAGTGTGCAGATTAAGGGAGAAGGCAGTGGTACGATTACCGATATTGACGGACGTTATTCATTAATGAATGTACCGGAGTCTGCAACATTGACTATTTCCTATATTGGATATAAAACGGTAAATATCTCTGCAAAGGATAAAAATACGGCGAAAATCACGTTGGTAGAAGATAGTAAGATGATTGATGAGGTAGTAGTGGTGGGATATGGAGTTCAGAGAAAAAGAGACGTCTCTACTTCTATTTCTTCCGTGAAAGCTGAACAAATTGCAGATGTTTCTGCTTCAGACTTTCGTCAGGCGTTGGCAGGTAAGATGCCGGGGGTACAGGTTACACAGCCAAGTGGTGATCCGGAGGGAAGTGTAAGTATCCGTGTTCGTGGTATCAGTACGGTTAATGCCGGTAGTGATCCTCTTTATATTATTGATGGCGTGCCGGTGGAACGTGGATTTGCCAATCTGAATAATAATGATGTCGAATCTGTGGAAGTTTTGAAAGATGCTTCGTCGGCAGCTATTTATGGTAGTCGCGGTTCCAACGGTGTAATTATTATCACGACCAAGCAGGGACAGTCGGAAAAGATGAAAGTGCAGTATGATGGATATTATGGTATCCAGAGTGTTTCGAAGAAACTTTCAATGATGAATGCATATCAGTTTGCCGAATTTGCAAAGGATGGTCATGACAACGCTTATCTGGATGCTAATCCCGGAGGTTCACCGGATGACCCGAATGGAATGCGCCCGAATTCATGGGAACGTATTCCTACCGAACTCTTTCCCTATCTGAATGGTGATAAGGGGTTGACGGATACGGATTGGCAAGATGCTATTTTTCGTACTGCTGCTACTACCAGCCACAATGTTTCTATTTCCGGCAGAGGAAAGACAGTCGGCTATTTCATTTCAGCCAACTATTATGATAAAGAAGGTATTATAATTAATTCCGACTTTAAGAAATATAGTATGCGTATGAATTTGGACGGGAAATATAAAAGACTGAAATTCGGTTTGAATTTCTCTCCTTCCTATTCTACTTCCAATCGGGTAGATGCTTCCGGATCTAATGGTATTGTGCAATCGGCATTGATGATGCCTCCGGTATGGCCGGTGTATAATGCGGATGGCAGCTATAATTATCAGGGAAATGGCTATTGGAGAATTGGAAATGACTATCAGCATAATGCCGTATTGAACCCGGTAGCCATGGCAAACTTACAATCGGATGTCGTAGACCGTATGGCGATTGTCGGAAAAGTTTTTGCTGAATTGGAGTTGTATAAGGGGCTTACTTATAACATTTCTTTTGGTGGCGATTATTATGGTTCGCATAATGACCAATATCGTTCTTCGGAACTTCCTTTATTGGGACAAAAGTATTATGATGTAAAGTCAAATCCGACAGCCTACAGTTCATCAGGTTTTTATTTCAACTGGTTGGTGGAGAATAAAATCAATTATAACACAACGATTAAAGATGCTCATTCTATCAATGTGGTCTTAGTACAGTCGGCTCAAAAAGAGACATATAAAGGAGATAATGTGACGGCGACCGATTTCCCGAACGACTATATACAAACAATTTCCGGAGGTACGGTGACGAAAGGTGCATCTGATAAAACCCAATGGACGATTGCTTCTTATCTGGCGCGTATGCAGTATAGCTATAAAGGTAAATATATGGCTTCGGCAGCTATTCGTGCAGACGGTTCTTCCCGTTTTGGCAAGAATAACCGGTGGGGATATTTTCCTTCAGCTTCTTTGGCGTGGAGAATAAGCGGAGAAGACTTCTTTATGAAGGCTAAGTGTCTGTCGTTTGTTGATGATTTGAAGTTAAGAGCGAGTTATGGAGTGACCGGTAACTTCCAGATTGGCAATTATGATCATTTGTCTCTGATGGCTTTGGATAATTATGTGCTTGGCACAGGTAACGGACAATTGGTGAATGGTTATAAGCCAAGTACCATAAAGAATGAAGATTTGAGTTGGGAAAAGAATGCGATGGTGAATGTGGGTGTTGATTTGCAGATGTTCAAAGGATTGCTGGGATTAACTGTGGATTATTATAATACCAATACCTCTAATATGTTGTTGAATGTACCAGTTCCCCACCTGACCGGATATAGCACTGCATTGATGAATATCGGTAAAGTGAATAATAGGGGATGGGAAGTTGCTTTGACCTCACAGAAGAATATAACTAAAGATTTCGGTTATTCGTTTAATGCTAATTATGCCACTAATACGAACGAAGTGAAGGCACTCGGTCCGGGTAATGCTCCTATCATATCTACCGGTAGCGTAGATCATGCTTATTACATAACGAAAGTCGGTGAACCCATCGGATGTTATTATCTGTTGGTGCAGGATGGAATTTTCTCCAATGAAGAAGAATTAAAAAAGTATCCTCATTTCAGCAATACCCAGCCGGGAGATTTCCGCTTTGTGGATGTAGACGGGGATGGAGTGATGGATTTGGATAAAGATCGTACAATCGTGGGTAACTATATGCCCGATTTTACCTATGGGTTTGGTGGTAAAGTCTGGTTTAAGGGATTTGACCTTGATTTTAATTTTCAAGGAGTATATGGTAATGAGATTCTGAATCTGAATCGTCGTTACATTGATAATCTGGAAGGTAATACCAATGGCACCACTATAGCCTTGAATCGTTGGAAAAGTCCGGAAGATCCGGGAAACGGTCAGGTGAATCGTGCCAACCGTAAGTCAAAGGGGTATAATGGTCGTACTTCAACCTGGCATCTGGAAGATGGTTCTTATCTGCGACTGCAGAATGTGACACTAGGATATACCTTGCCGAAGAACCTGACTCAACGCTTTTTCGTGGAAAAATTAAGAGTTTACGTTTCCGGACAAAATTTATGGACTTCGACTAATTATAGCGGATATAATCCGGAAGTAAATGCACGTCCGAGTAATTCTCTTTCACCGGGTGAGGATTATGGAACTTATCCATTAGCTAAAACATTCTTGTTCGGGCTAAACATAACACTTTAATCATCCTTTAAAATACACGTTATATGAAAAAATATAAACTAATACTATTCCTATCAACTGCCTTGTTATCAGTTGCTTGTACAGATAGTTTCTTCGATTTGGAACCGAGTAGCAGTGTGCCTACCGACAAGGTATATAAGACAGCGGAAGATTTTAATGTAGCTGTGATAGGATGTTACTCCAAATTGCAGACACAAGTTTCCTATTTTACAGAGTGTTGCGAATATCGGAGTGATAATTTGACATTGAGTGCGCCCACTGCCGGAACACAAGACCGTTATGATATCGATCAGTTTGCAGATAAAGCCTCTAATGGAATTTTGGAAGATGCCTGGGCAAACTTTAATAATGGAGTCTATCGTTGCAATCTTGTATTAGATAGAATTGATGAGGCCAACTTCGACGCAACTCTGAAAAAACAATATAAAGGCGAAGCTCTTTTTATCCGTGCCCTTACTTATTTTAATATGTATCGTTTATGGGGAGGGATACCGATGACTAATAAAGTGGTGACGGTGGCTGAAGCTCTTA
The DNA here is from genome assembly GCF_025147085.1 of Bacteroides sp. D2. NCBI lineage: Bacteria > Pseudomonadati > Bacteroidota > Bacteroidia > Bacteroidales > Bacteroidaceae > Bacteroides > Bacteroides sp. D2. The sequence goes on from NZ_CP102261.1 coordinate 4,021,721, forward strand.
AAATCGGGCGCAGTTCCGATCAACAGGTTTATGATTTTCTTGTCGGTGATTTGAATCAGGTTATTAATGAAAATATGTTGCCGTCTTCTTATACAAGTGCCGATATGGGACGAGTGACTTCCGGTGCTGCAATGGCATTGCTCGGCAAGATTTACCTGACTTTCCATAAATGGACGGAGGCTCGCAATGTGCTATCTCAACTAGTGGGTCGGTATTCTTTAATGACTACTCCCGAACAGGTGTTTGACGTGAACAATAAAATGAACGATGAGATTATTTTTGCTGTTCGCTTTAATAAGGATGTTGAAGGAGAAGGACATGGATATTGGTTCTCTATTATTAATCTGACTGATGATACCAATCAGACAAAGTCTCTGAAAGAGTGCTACAAAGATGGGGATAAGCGCAAGAATCTGATTACCTATGTAAAGGTGGAAGATAAAGTATGCGTGATGAATAAATTTAAGGATGTCAAAAGTGCGACCTATAATACAGTCGGTAATGACCAGATTATTCTCCGTTATGCCGATGTGCTGTTAATGTACGCTGAAGCTTTGAATGAAATCAGTTATAGTAATTTGCAGAATTCAGAAGCTATGGTTGCTTTGAATGCTGTGCATACTCGTGCCGGATTGTCTCCGCTTCAGATAACAGAGCTTCCCGATCAGGATAGCTTCCGTAAAGCGATTATGTTGGAACGTCAACAGGAGTTTCCTTATGAAGGACAGCGTTGGTTCGATTTGGTACGTATGGGAGGTGCTAAGGAGGCTATGAAAGCAGAAGGACATATTATTCAGGACTATCAATTCCTGTATCCTATTCCAAAAACGGAGTTGGAAAGAATAAACAACACAGAACTGTTGTGGCAGAATACGGGATATTAATAGGATTAAACTAAAAGAAATCAAACGATGAAAAAAATACTATATAGCTTGTTGTTTATTTTCACGGTAGTCTTTACTGCTTGTGAAGAAGATCTGCCAAAGGCAAGTTTCGATTTATATGAACTGAAGTCACTAACGGCAACAGCCGGAGATATGAATGTGACTCTTTCCTGGGAAGCATACGAGAATGCCCGTCCGAATGAATATTTGATTCTTTGGACTTCCGGATCATCAGAAGCGGAAGGAGGCGAGATGACTGTGGATGCAAAAACAATGACTGCCACTATCAATAATCTGGTGAACGATGTTGCTTACACTTTTTCTGTGCAACCTCGTTATGCGGGAGGATTGGCCAGTAAAACTACTGCTGCCTGTACACCGAAGAATGCAAGATATCCGATTTCTGATCTGACGGCAGCAGCCGGCAATGAAAGAGTGCGTTTGAGATGGACGAAACCTGCAAGTGAACGTTTCACTCGCTATCAGGTTACCGTGAATCCCGGTAATCAGATTATCAATCTGGATGATACTTCATTGGAAGAATACATCGTTGATGGTTTGACTAACGATCAGGAATATACATTCAATGTAGTCTGTGTTTATCCTACAGGCAATTCTATTGCGGTGGAAACTTCTGCTACTCCCGGATTGATCTATCCTATTCTCGCTAGTACGGAACTGGTTGTGTGGGAGCCTTCTACCTTTGCTTATAACGATATGTATTTCATGGCTGGTGAAGTGAAATCGGTAAGTTGGGATTTTGGTGATGGTACGACATCGGGAGAAAACAATCCGGTGCATGCTTTTACTACTACCGGTACTTATACAGTGGCTGTAACGGTGACTTATGTTAATAATACCACCGAGTCGGGCAGTCTGACTGTCACGGTCGGCAATTATAAATGGAATTCTGTCGATTTGAACTTCGGTGGACTTACCGGATATGTAAAGACCTCCAATCCGGTGTTCTCTCCGGATGGAAAAACAATGTATATCCCGACATCTACTCCTGCGGGTCATTTATTTGCTATTGACGTAGTGAGCGGTGAATTCAAGTGGGTGTTTGCTATCAGTCAGATAACTTATGGCGGAGGTGCGTTGGTGGCTCCTGATGGTACAATCTATCAGTGTGTAAGAAATGCCACTATTAATAATGTATATGCTATTAATCCGAACGGAACTCAAAAGTGGGCAGTAAAATTGGATGCTGCGATAGGAGCTTTCCCTGCATTGTCGGCCGATGGTGTTCTTTACTGTCTCACCAATAAGAGTACGTTGTATGCGCTGGATGCATCCAGTGGTGCTATTAAATGGCAACAATCGCTTGACGGAGCAACCGGTAGTGCTGTGGCTATTGATAAAGCCGGAAATGTTTATGCAGGTACAAGTGCAGCCATTTATTCTTTTAAACCGAATAAAGAGCAGAATTGGAAATTGGAAGAAGTGAATGTGACAGAACAGGCTACGTTTGCTTTGAAGGATCAGGTACTTTATGCGACTTTGAAAAACGGAGGACTCGTTGCTGTTGATATGACAAACGGAACGAAGAAATGGACGTATCCGACCACGAAAGGAGATGCTTATTTCCCGATTGCTGATAAAAATGGCAATGTCTATTTTACTGAAAAAGGATCGCAGACTGTTCATGCAGTAAATGCCAGCGGATCTAAAATCTGGGAGAAAAATGTGGGTAACAATTTGAACTACAGTGGAGGTGCTTTGAGTACGGATGGTATTCTTTATATAGGTACCCAATCGAATAACAAAGTGCTGGGACTTGACATCACTAATGGAAACATTGTTTTTGAAGAGACTGTGGGACAACAGGTCATGGCAGCTGTTAGCATTGGTCCGGACAGACGGCTTTATTGCGGAACGATCGGATCTAATAATATCGGTTCGATAAAGGCTTTTGCTGTCAATAAGACATTAGCAACAGACTCCTGGAGTATTCGTGGTGGTGATATTCAAGGTACAAACCGTCAAAAGTAAGCGATAATGAGAGTTCCTGTTTTTATCTTATTTATGGCGATGACAATGGGTTTATATGCACAGAAATATAAAGTAGGTACGACTACAGCTTTGTGGAAAGTACCTGCTTCCACAGACTTTTCTCAAGCCCGGTCTGTGGGGGTAGAGTATGTGGAAGTAGCATTTAACCAGTGTTATAGAGGAGTTCCGGCAGATGAAGTTGTTCCTCGTATCCGGGATATGAAAGCAAAAATTGATAGTGCCGGTATCAAGGTCTGGTCTATACATCTTCCTTTCTCACGCACGTTGGATATATCGGTGCTGGATGAAAAGAAAAGGAAAGAAAATGTAGATTTTATGGCGGAGATGATTGGACAGTGCGCTCAGTTTCAGCCGAAATGTTTGGTACTGCATCCTAGTTCCGAGCCTATTGCTGACAGTATTCGGGCACAAAGAATAACTAACGCTTCCAGGTCTATCGCTTATCTGAAAAAATATGCGGATCAAATAGGAGCACAGTTGTGCATCGAAAATCTGCCGAGAACTTGTCTGGGTAATACTCCTGAAGAGCTTTTGGAGATAATCAAAGATATTCCGGGTGTGAAAGTTTGTTTTGATACCAATCATTATACTAAAGGGACGACAGAGCATTTTGTAGAAACTGTTGGTGAACGTATAGGTACTATACATGCCTCGGACTTTGACTTTGTCAACGAGTGTCACTGGCTTCCTACACAAGGTGACATTCAATGGGGAAAGTTAATGTATGCACTCGAAGGAATCGGCTATGAAGGGGTTTTTATGTATGAAGCTACCAAAGACCATGAAAACGACAATACGCGTCCGACACCGGAACGGGTGGTTGAGACTTTCAATAAAATAATTAATGACTATAAAAATCAGAAATAAGATGGATATAATAAGAAAAATACAATATTTACTGTTTTGTCTTTTGGCAATAGGTTTTGTTGCTTGTGATGATGATGACAACAACAGTATCGAAACAGGTCATGAAGGAATTCTTACGCAATTGGCAGAGGAAGTAGATGCCACTGCACAACAGTTGTGGAGTTCTTCTCCTTTGATTGTCAATACCGGACGTACCACTACTTTGACCAAGATCCAGGGATATGCGGATAAGTGTAAAGATGATTATTTCATCAGTTATCTGAATGGCTTCGATCAGGCAAGTACGAGTATGGAAAAGTGTGATCCGATTATCTATTTTTATCGGAGTGCATTTGATCGTGTAATGGATGGAATTAAAAACTCAAAAGTAGAAAATGGTACGGCAGCGATCTGGTTACTCTATAATATGGGGTATGTGGTAAAAACTCCGTCAGGATGTTTTGCTATTGACATTTCTCATCGTTGGGCGAAAGAGCTGGCACCTTATATTGATTTTCTCTGTGTTACACACAAGCACTCCGATCATTATGATAATGATCTTATCCAGGCTATGTTTGGTTTAGGTAAACCGGTGTTATCCAACTATTTGAAAGATACGACATATCCTTATACTGCAAAGGGGGATAAAGATTATGAAATTGGAAAATTCAAGATTAAAACCTGTATCACTGACCATAACAATGCCGGGTTATCTAATTTTGTGACTGTGTTTTCGATCGATTGTGGGGAAGATACCGGTAATTTCGTTTTTATGCATGTAGGAGACTCTAACTATAAACCGGAACAATATACGAATCTGGCTTCTCATGTGAATGTTTTGATACCGCGTTATGCTCCCAATGCTCTGACCGAAAATAATATTCTGGGTTCAGGTGCGGGACAGGTGGAGCCCGATTATGTCTTGTTATCACATATCTTGGAACTGGCTCATGCAGGTGTTGATGAATCAAGATGGTCATTGGATATGGCACTCGAACGGGCTTCGAAGATTAACTGTGAACAGACTTATGTACCAATGTGGGGAGAAAAACTAGTCTGGAAAAACAATAAACTGAATTAAAATTCTTAATGCTTGAACTTATGAAACGGATATGTAACTTCATACTTCTTCTGTGTTTGGTGCAACTGGCTGTTGCTCAAAATAGAATAGCTGAAATCAGAGAAAATCTGCTGGGAAATCATCCAGATAAAATATTGGTTGTATCCCACCGGGCTGACTGGCGTAATGCCCCGGAAAACTCATTGCAAGGTATACAGAATTGCATTGATATGGGTGTCGATATGGTGGAGATCGATTTGAAACGAACCAAAGACGGACATTTAGTAGTGATGCATGATAAAACGATCAATCGTACCATGTCTGGAAAAGGACTGGTGGAAGATTATACATTGGCCGAATTGAAAGCAATGCGTCTTAAAAATGGAGTAGCTTGTAAGACAAGACATCAGATTCCTACATTGGAAGAAGTGATGTTGCTCTGCAAAGGTAAGATCATGGTAAATATTGATAAGGGGTATGATTATTTTCAGGAAGCTTATATTGTACTCGAAAAGACGGGAACGGTTGACCAGTGTGTTATCAAAGCCGGCCTTCCTTATGAACAAGTGAAAGCCGAAAACGGTGCTGTATTGGATAAAGTGATTTTTATGCCTATTGTACAGTTGCATAAAAAAGGAGCCGAAGCTATTATTGACAGTTACAAGATTCACATGAAGCCTGCTGCTTATGAGTTAGTGTTTGATAATGATAGTCCTGAGGTGCTTAACCTGATAAAAAAAGTGCGTGATACAGGTTCTAAGTTGTTTATAAACTCTCTTTGGCCCGAATTATGTGGTGGTCATGATGACGACCGTGCAGTAGAACTTCATCAACCGGATGAAAGCTGGGGATGGATCATTAATCAGGGAGCCAAATTAATTCAAACTGACCGTCCTGCCCTCTTATTGGAGTATCTGCGCAAAAAGAAACTTCACGACTAAATAGACTTTTTCATGTTGAAACAACTTATAAACTTTTACAAGGTCTCTTCACCGAGACCTTGTAACGGGGAAGCTTTGTCTTCATCCGGCTCACAACATCTTCATTCCGATGCCCGTCGTCTGAAATACCTGAAATGGTCTACTTTTCTTTCAGCCACTTTCGGTTACGGCATGTACTATGTTTGTCGTCTTAGCCTGAATGTCGTGAAGAAGCCCATCGTAGATGAAGGAATTTTCTCCGAAACAGAACTGGGAATTATCGGTTCGGTATTGTTCTTTACTTACGCCCTTGGAAAATTTACGAATGGTTTTCTGGCCGACCGTAGCAATATCAACCGCTTTATGACTACCGGTTTACTGGTAACTGCTTTAGTGAACCTGTGCCTGGGTTTTACCCATTCTTTTATTCTGTTTGCTCTCCTTTGGGGGATTAGTGGCTGGTTTCAGTCTATGGGTGCTGCTTCTTGTGTAGTGGGACTTTCCCGTTGGTTCACGGACAAAGAACGAGGTTCCTATTACGGATTTTGGTCTGCCAGCCACAATATCGGTGAGGCGTTGACCTTCCTAATTGTTGCGTCTATCGTTAGTGTATTGGGGTGGAGATACGGTTTCTTCGGTGCCGGTATTGTTGGTTTGCTTGGTGCTTTAATTGTGTGGAAGTTCTTCCATGACACTCCCGAGAGTCAGGGCTTTCCTCCTGTAAATGCTCCCAAACAGAAAGAGGAGATGAGTGTGGTGGAAACGACAGACTTTAATAAAGCCCAACGCCAGGTATTGATGATGCCTGCCATCTGGATACTGGCTCTTTCGAGTGCTTTTATGTATATCAGTCGCTATGCTATCAATAGCTGGGGTGTTTTTTATCTAGAAGCGCAAAAAGGATATTCCACGTTGGATGCCAGCTTCATTATTTCCATTTGTCCAGTCTGTGGTATCGTAGGTACCATATTTTCGGGTGTTATTTCTGACAAGTTATTTGGCGGTCGTCGAAATGTTCCCGCCCTGATTTTCGGATTGATGAATGTTCTTGCACTTAGCCTGTTCTTGTTGGTTCCCGGCGTACACTTCTGGATAGATGTGTTGGCCATGGTTCTTTTCGGTTTGGGTATCGGAGTTCTCATTTGTTTTCTGGGTGGCCTGATGGCAGTCGATATTGCTCCCCGTAATGCGTCGGGAGCAGCATTGGGGGTAGTCGGCATTGCCAGTTATATTGGGGCCGGATTACAGGATGTAATGAGTGGTGTTCTGATAGAGGGGCAGAAGATGGTTCAGAATGGAGTCGATGTTTATGATTTCACTTATATCAATTGGTTCTGGATAGGAGCGGCTTTATTGTCTGCATTTTTCGCTTTATTGGTGTGGAATGTGAAGCCGAAGTAATGATTTGAATAACAATGCTTTATAAAAAGGGACTTTTCCCTTTTAAACCAACGGGTCGTTTCTTTTAAAGGAACGACCTGTTTCACACCGAGAAACAACATGTTCCTTTTAATGAAACGCAAACAGTTTTTCAGTATTATTTCAGTATCATGCTTTTTCTTTGCCGGAGATAATTTGTTATCTTTGTAACTTTAACCCGAAAATCAATGAGTAGAATAATATTAAATACTAAGACTTGGCTATTATTTGTGCTGTTGTTTGGAATATCATTTTCTGCATGGGCACAAAGTGACGATTTCAATACATGGACTAAATTCAAGGTTAATCATAAGATAGATTCCCGGTTTTCAGTTTCAGGTGATTTGGAATTGCGCATGAAAGATGATGTGAGTAAATTGGATCGTTGGGGACTTATTGTTGGTGGAAGTTACCGGCCCTATTCGTTTTTGAATTTGGGTGTTGGCTATGAAACCCATCTTCGGAATTTGGGTGACTCGGACTGGAAATTCAGGCATCGCTATCATATAACTGCTACTGCCAGTTTTCGTTATCAATGGTTGAAAGTAGCTGTAAGGGAAAGATTTCAGCAGACTTTTGATCGTGGCAACTCTGAAACTCGTTTGCGTTCCCGCTTGAAATTATCCTATGCTCCTACAAAAGGAATTGTTTCTCCCTATTTTTCTATTGAAATCTATCAGAGTCTGGATGATGCTTCTTTTTGGAGGGCCAGTCGTATGCGCTATCGTCCCGGAGTGGAAATAGCTTTGGCCAAACGTTGGTCGTTGGATGCATTCTATTGTTATCAATATGCATCTTCACAAGGCAGACACATTGCCGGAATAGAAGTGGGGTATTCTTTCTGAAATTAGTAGGCTCTTAATATAATAATGTGAGAGTTTAATACTTGGTTTCTGACTACTTGTTTATAACTCATTGGCTATTTGTGCTTTAACTTAAAATGTAAAATTTTCCTATAGAAACTATACTTCGACTTAATATAATTATATACTTTTGCTTTCAAGACATCAAAATGATATCTTGAAATTGATGATTCCACAGTACAACAGACGTGTTGTTCAGTATCCCATAACCGAAAGCGAATACTTCCTCTTATGCCATTCTTTCTGTTCAATCAAAAGTTTCTATTGGGAAATTAAAAAAATAAATGTGATGAAACTATTTTATAACCTACAAAGGGGCGTGGGGTTACTTGTTTTTTGTTCTATCTTGCTTAGTGCTTGTGTGAACCATATTTCGGAGGAAGAGGAGGATAGTGTTAATAATGGAGATATTCCATTGAAATTTATTGCCGATATTCGTGAGTCAGTTGGTACCCGTATGGCAAATAATAACTTTGCCAAAGGGGATGAAGTCGGTCTGTTTGCTCTTGCCGGAACCACTACAATGCAAGAAGAACGTTATGTAGATAATCTTCATTTCATACGTTCATCCAATGGTGAGTTTGAATCTAACGAGTCGGTATACTATCCGGATGATGGAGTTACATTGAATTTAATCAGTTATTATCCTTATCAAAAGAGTGGAGTGGGGATAGGGGAGAGTACCATGCAGGTGGCGGTTTCAACGACTCAAAATATTCCTGACGATTATTCACATTCTGATTTCCTGATTGCTTCTAAAGAAGAGGTATTAGCCAGTAAGGAGGCGGTCGCTCTGACCTATAATCATCAGTTTTTTCGTTTGAAAATTGTTCTTATTCCTGGAGAGGAGGAGAATCTGGAAGATATGTTATCCGTAAAGCCTACGCTTTCGGTGAGTGGCTTTTATACTAAAACAAGTTATGATTTTCAGAAAAAGACTTTCTCTGGTTATTCCGAAGAGAAAGATATTATTCCTGCAGGAGAATGGGAGATAAAAGATGGTCGACTGATAGGAAAAGAATTTATTCTGATACCGCAGGAGGCGACTCCGGGATACCAATACATAACGTTGGAAGCTGCAGGAAAGCAATATACAAGTCTATTACCATCTACTTTGCAATTAAAAAGTGGAAAGCAGCGCGAATTGGAAATAAAGTTTGTATCAGCTGAAGATGTATTAATGAGCAAAGTGAATGCGGAAATCGGAGATTGGGACGGAACCGAAATAGATCATACAGAATCGGTCACGCTTCATAAATACATAGATATTTCGAAGTTGACTTTTGAAAAGTCGAATGTGTATAAAGTGTTACATTCGGGAAAGCAAGTAGCCGAAATATGTAAGGAGTATCTTGTTACTTCGGAATTTTCTTCGCAGGCAATCGTTGCCTATCCGATGAAAAAAGATGGTAGTGTGGACTTATCTCAAGGTGTTGTGGCACAGTTACTAGGGAAATCCGGAAAAGTGAATGGAGGAAGCGTATCATGGAATATGGAAGATCACTCATTGGCCTATGTTGACGGAACTTTTCCGATTCGTAATAATGTATATGTGATGGCAGACGGAACCGTTTCTTTATCCGTTACAATGGTAGATGACATACTACCAGTTTTGGCATTGGAAGATATCGTTCGTGATGTACGTGGAGGAATCATTCATAATTATCCGTTAGTGAAGATCGGAACTCAATATTGGATGCGGGATAATCTGGAGGTATCTTCGTATGTCGACGGTGAAGTACTTCCCAGACTGGATGCAGTGACAGCGAATGTTGTCGGATATCTGCAATCTGCTACGGAACACTATTTTTATACAGCTAATGTAGTACTTTCTAATAAAATTCTGCCTGCTCATTGGAGTATACCGGATTGGAAAGACTGGAACATTTTAAAAGACTATCTGAATGGAGAGGCTTCTTTGCTGAAATCAGGTACTTGGTTACCTTTGAAAGCGGGAGAACAGGTACAGCCTGCAACTAATTTATCCGGTTTTAATGGAATACCTGTAGGAATGTATGTGGGGGCTTTTCAAACTGATTACGAGAAAAAACATCTGGCATATTGGACACTGGATAATGCAAATGCCGCTATCGATATCAAGGTTTTCTATCTGAAAAGTGATACGGATATCATTGAAGAATCTAATGCAGGTGTTGATACAAAAGCCTTTGCCATTCGTTGCATAAGAAAGTAAATCGACGAAAAAGGCTTCTCTTTTCCATAAATTGCTTATATTTGGGAAGTAAAACTAACTAAAAGAGAGAACTATGAAGAAGATAATAAACCCCTGGAAAGGTTTGGAAGGGTACAACTGCTTTGGTTGTGCTTCCAATAATGAAGCCGGATTAAAAATGGAATTTTACGAAGATGGTGACGAAGTGGTAAGCATTTGGAAACCACGTCCCGAATATCAAGGCTGGATTGATACCTTGCATGGCGGTATTCAAGCTGTCTTGATGGATGAAATCTGTGCCTGGGTTATACTTCGTAAACTACAAACCACGGGGGTGACGTCGAAGATGGAAACTCGTTACCGAAAATCGATTGATACCAAAGATTCTCATATCGTATTACGCGCGTCTATTAAAGAGGTAAAGCGGAACATCGTTATTGTTGAAGCAAAGTTATATAATAAGGATGGAGAAGTCTGTACAGAATCAGTTTGTACTTACTTTACTTTCTCGAAAGAAAAGTCGAAAGATGAAATGCATTTTTCGAAATGTGATGTAGAATCGGAAGAGATATTACCATTAATTTGAAATAAAAACTTAAGTTTTTGTGATAAATGTTTGGTAGTATCAAACAAATACTTTACTTTTGTCGCAGTTAATAAAAGAAATATGAAATATACAGCTACACATCATCATCATCATTTTCCTAACGAATAATCGGTGGGCGTGGATGATATTGTGTATAACTATATAAACGATAACGAAGGCTTACCGAATGCGGTAAGCCTTTTTTGTTTTTCAACGCAGATTGTATTTGTAATTAATAATTAGTAATTAAATAAAGTCATGTTAAGAATCGCAGTACAAGCCAAAGGACGTCTCTTCGAAGAGACAATGGCACTTTTAGAAGAGTCAGATATCAAGTTAAGCACTACTAAACGTACCTTGTTGGTACAGTCTTCTAACTTTCCTATCGAAGTTCTATTTCTTCGTGATGATGATATTCCGCAAACGGTAGCTACCGGGGTAGCTGATTTGGGAATTGTTGGTGAGAACGAGTTTATGGAAAAGGAGGAAGATGCGGAAATTGTCAAACGTCTGGGATTCAGCAAATGTCGTCTGTCACTGGCTATGCCGAAGGATATTGAATATCCCGGTTTGTCATGGTTTGAAGGCAAGAAGATTGCTACCTCTTATCCGGTTATTCTTCGTAAATTCCTGAAAAAAAATAGCGTAAATGCCGAAATACATGTGATAACCGGTTCGGTAGAGGTGTCTCCGGGTATTGGATTGGCTGATGCCATTTTTGATATTGTAAGTTCCGGTTCTACTTTGGTCAGCAACCGCTTGAAAGAAGTGGAAGTTGTAATGAAGTCGGAAGCATTGTTGATTGGCAACAAGAACATGAGCGAAGAGAAAAAAGAAGTGCTCGAAGAATTGCTATTCCGTATGAACGCAGTAAAAACGGCCGAAGATAAAAAATATGTATTGATGAATGCTCCAAAAGACAAACTGGAAGAAATCATTGCTGTATTGCCGGGTATGAAGAGTCCTACAGTGATGCCATTGGCACAGGAAGGCTGGTGTTCTGTTCATACAGTACTTGATGAAAAACGTTTTTGGGAAATCATCGGAAAACTGAAAGGACTGGGAGCGGAAGGTATTTTGGTACTGCCGATTGAAAAGATGATTGTATAAATAGATAGGTACGGGAATCCGTTTCTAATAAAATATGAACCATGAAATTGATTAAATATCCCTCAAAAGAGCAATGGACAGAACTTTTGAAACGTCCGGCACTAAATACGGAAAGTTTGTTCGATACTGTTCGTTCTATTATAAATAAGGTAAGGACAGAAGGCGATAAAGCAGTATTGGAATATGAGGCTGCTTTTGATAAAGTAACCTTGTCCGCACTTGCTGTGACTCCTGAAGAGGTTCAAGCCGCCGGGACATTAGTAAACGATGAACTAAAGGCTGCCATTTCTTTAGCTAAACAAAACATTGAAACATTCCACTCTTCCCAGCGTTTTGTCGGGAAGAAGGTAGAGACAATGAATGGGGTAACTTGCTGGCAAAAATCAGTGGGAATCGAAAAGGTCGGCTTATATATTCCGGGTGGAACAGCACCGCTTTTCTCGACTGTATTAATGTTGGCTGTTCCGGCTAAAATCGCAGGATGCAAGGAAATCGTACTTTGTACGCCTCCCGATAAGAATGGAAATATTCATCCGGCTATCCTTTTTGCTGCGCAACTGGCAGGTGTCAGCAAAATATTCAAGGCTGGTGGTGTGCAAGCTATTGCCGCTATGGCCTATGGAACGGAGAGTGTACCCAAAGTATATAAGATATTTGGCCCCGGCAATCAATATGTGACAGCTGCCAAACAGTTGGTAAGCCTGCGTGATGTAGCTATCGATATGCCTGCCGGTCCTTCAGAAGTGGAAGTTCTGGCTGATGCATCTGCCAATCCGGTTTTTGTAGCAGCAGATCTTTTGTCACAGGCAGAGCACGGAATAGATAGCCAGGCTATATTGATTACCACTTCCGAGAAACTTCAAACAGAGGTGATGGAAGAAGTGGAGCGTCAATTAGCAGAACTTCCCCGTCGTGAAATTGCGGCGAAATCACTGGAGAATAGTAAATTGATTTTAGTGAAGGATCTGGATGAAGCATTGGAACTGACTAACGCGTATGCTCCGGAACATCTAATCATAGAAACGGAGAACTATATGGAAGTGGCCGAACGTGTGATAAATGCAGGTTCTGTCTTCTTAGGTTCATTAACTCCCGAGAGTGCCGGCGACTATGCTTCCGGAACGAATCACACCTTGCCGACCAACGGTTATGCCAAAGCCTATAGTGGTGTAAGTCTGGATAGTTTTATCCGTAAGATTACATTTCAGGAAATTCTCCCAGAAGGAATAAAAGCTATCGGTCCTGCTATTGAAGAGATGGCGGCTAATGAACAGCTGGATGCACATAAAAATGCCGTCACAGTTCGTCTCAAAGCAATTCAAAATTTATAATTTAAAACTTAAAGAAGTGAAAACGTTACAAGAACTAACCCGACCGAATATCTGGAAATTAAAACCCTACTCTTCGGCACGAGATGAATATAAAGGAGTTACAGCCTCTGTTTTCCTGGATGCAAACGAAAACCCCTACAATACACCTCATAACCGCTATCCGGATCCTATGCAGTGCGAACTGAAGACGTTGTTGTCGAAAATCAAAAAAGTATCCCCCGAGCATATTTTTCTTGGAAACGGTAGCGATGAAGCCATCGACTTGGTTTTTCGTGCATTCTGCGAACCGGGAAAAGATAATGTCGTAGCCATCGACCCTACTTATGGTATGTATCAGGTTTGTGCCGATGTGAACAATGTGGAATATCGGAAAGTATTACTGGATGATGACTTCCAGTTCTCTGCCAATAAACTGCTGGCGGCTACCGATGAACACACTAAATTGATTTTCCTTTGCTCGCCTAATAACCCGACAGGTAATGATTTGCTTCGTTCTGAAATTGTAAAGGTACTTTGTCAGTTCGAAGGATTGGTGATGTTGGATGAGGCTTACAATGATTTTTCCCAGGCTCCGTCTTTCCTCGAAGAGCTGGATAAATATCCCAACCTTGTCGTATTCCAAACATTCTCCAAGGCTTGGGGATGTGCTGCAATTCGCTTGGGAATGGCTTTTGCTTCCAAAGAAATTATAGACATTCTTAGTAAAATCAAATATCCCTATAATGTCAATCAGTTGACTCAACAACAAGCTATTTCTATGTTGCATAAGCACTATGAGATAGAACGTTGGGTGAAAACGTTGAAGGAAGAGCGTGATTATCTGGAAGCGGAATTTGAAAAACTTCCATGTACCATTAAACTGTTCCCGTCCGATGCGAATTTCTTTTTGGCAAAAGTGACGGATGCCGTGAAAATCTATAATTATTTGGTAGGGGAAGGAATAATAGTGCGTAATCGCCATAACATTTCACTTTGCTGCAACTGTTTGCGTGTGACTGTCGGTACTCGTGTCGAAAATAATACCCTATTGGCAGCTCTTAAAAACTATCAAGGATAATTTATGAAGAAGAAAGTATTATTTATAGATAGAGACGGCACGTTGGTGATCGAACCTCCTGTAGATTACCAACTCGACTCATTGGAAAAACTGGAATTCTATCCGAAAGTATTCCGTAATTTGGGCTTTATCCGCAGTAAGCTCGATTTTGAATTTGTGATGGTCACTAACCAGGATGGATTGGGTACACCTTCTTTTCCGGAAGAAACATTCTGGCCTGCCCATAACTTGATGCTTAAAACATTGGAAGGGGAGGGGATTACTTTTGATGAGATTCTGATAGACCGTAGTTTTCCTGAAGATAATGCGCCCACCCGCAAACCGCGTACCGGAATGTTGACGAAGTATCTGGATAATCCGGAATACGATCTTGCCGGAAGTTTTGTAATAGGCGATCGTCCCACAGATGTGGAACTTGCCAAAAATATCGGTTGCCGGGCAATTTATTTGCAAGACTCGACCGAAGCTCTGAAAGAAAAAGGATTAGAAGAAGTCTGTGTTCTTGCAACTACTGATTGGGATCGGATAGCCGAATTCCTTTTTGCCGGAGAACGGAAAGCGGAAGTACGTCGTACTACAAAAGAAACAGATATTTATGTTGCTTTGAATCTTGATGGAAATGGAACTTGTGACATTTTTACCGGTCTTGGCTTTTTCGATCACATGCTTGAGCAGATTGGAAAACATTCTGGCATGGACTTAACCATCCGTGTTAAAGGAGATTTGGAAGTAGATGAACATCATACGATCGAAGACACTGCTATCGCACTGGGCGAATGTATCTATCAGGCTTTAGGTAGCAAACGAGGGATTGAACGTTATGGCTATGCCTTACCGATGGATGATTGTCTTTGTCAGGTTTGTCTGGACTTCGGTGGTCGTCCCTGGTTAGTTTGGGATGCTGAATTCAAGCGTGAGAAGATAGGAGAGATGCCGACGGAAATGTTCCTTCATTTCTTTAAGTCACTAAGTGACGCGGCAAAGATGAATTTGAACATCAAAGCGGAAGGACAGAATGAACATCATAAGATAGAAGGAATTTTTAAAGCCCTTGCCCGTGCTTTGAAAATGGCAATTAAAAGAGATATCTATCATTTTGAACTTCCATCTAGTAAGGGTGTGCTTTAATGTTTTTTAGAATCATATCCATATTGCTTATGCAAAAGCAAATCCCACTATGCTTATTGGCGATAGTCTTATCCGTCTCTCTTTTCGGTCAAAATCTGAAAGCGGATAAGATTATTCTGTCTGATAGTGATTTGACAAATTTGTATCAAATAGATTCGGGCGTATATCGTTCGGAGCAACCTTCAAAAGAGGGCTTTAAAGCTTTAGAAAAGTATGGTATTGGAGAAGTACTTAATCTACGAAACAGACATAGTGATGATGACGAAGCAAAAGGAACAAGTATAAAACTTCACCGGGTAAAAACTAAAGCACATTCGATTAGTGAAAAGCAATTGATACAGGCATTACGCATTATTAAAAATCGTAAAGCGCCTATTGTTTTCCATTGTCACCACGGCTCTGACCGTACAGGGGCTGTTTGTGCGTTTTATCGTATCATTTTTCAGAATGTTTCAAAAGAAGATGCAATCCATGAAATGACTGAAGGAGGCTATGGCTTTCATCGAATTTATAAGAATATTATTAGAAGAATCAAGGAAGCAAATGTGGAGCAAATAAGAAAAGAAGTAATGGAAGGTGGAGAGTTATAATATGCCATATCTTTACCATCGCTCTGTCACAGCTGTGCCACCGTATTGTCACAACCATGCCATCATGCTGGCACAGTTGTGCCAATGCGGTGGCACAAGCCTATTGATAGGACGTCCTTACAAGGCCTCTATTTCTTTAAGCCACATGGCTGAACTGGCATCGCTCGGCATTCTCCAATCTCCTCTCGGGCTGATAGAAATACTTCCTACTTTAGGACCGTCCGGCAAGCAAGAACGCTTGAACTGTTGATTAAAGAAACGACGGAAGAAGGTAGAAAGCCATTTCTTGATGGTTTTTTCATCATACATATCTTTGAATGCAATATTTGCCAGATAGAATATCTTGGAAGGCCGGAAACCGAAACGTAAGAAATAATATAGGAAGAAGTCATGTAGTTCATAAGGACCCACCAAATCTTCTGTTTTCTGTTTAATTTCTCCGTTTTCATCTGCCGGAATCAGTTCCGGACTGATGGGAGTATCTACAATATCGAGTAAAGTCGCTTTCGAATTTTCATCCATGCCATTTACTGCCACCCATTGTACCAAGTATTTTACGAGAGTTTTAGGGACACTCGCATTCACTCCATACATGGACATATGATCGCCATTATATGTTGCCCATCCTAGTGCAAGTTCTGATAAATCTCCTGTACCAATAACCATTCCCCAAGTCTGGTTCGCCACATCCATCAATATTTGTGTACGTTCGCGTGCTTGAGAATTTTCGTATGTGACATCGTGTACATTAATATTATGGTCTATATCCTTAAAATGTTGAATGCAAGCATCTTTGATACTGATTTCGCGAATAGAGATACCCAGCGATTTCATTAGATCGATGGCATTATGATAAGTACGGTCGGTCGTTCCGAATCCTGGCATCGTAATGCCGAGAATATCCTTTCTGGACAATCCCAACTTATCAAAAGTCTTCACACATACAAGTAATGCCAATGTTGAATCCAACCCGCCAGAGATACCGATTACAGCAGTTTTAGCTCCTGTATGGATAAGCCTTTGTGCCAATCCCGCTACCTGTATGGAGAACACTTCTTCACAATGCTCATTTAGCTCTATTCCTTGCGGTACAAAAGGATGAGAATTAAACTTCCGGGTTAAGGTTAGCTCTTTGCTGTTGACAAATTCAGTCGCAATAGAAACCGCCTTTTTATCCCCTAAGTTTGCTTGATTAGCTGCAAAGGTTGTATTTATCCTGCGTTCTGCCCGGATACGTTCCACATCAATTTCGCTGATAATCAGCTGTTCTTTCATGCTGAAACGTTCGCTGTGTGCAAGCAGTGAACCGTTTTCATAAATGAACCCGTTACCGGCAAATACTACATCGGTAGTAGATTCTCCAAAGCCACAAGACGAGAATACATATCCGGCAATACAACGTGCAGATTGTTGGCTGATGAGAGAACAAAGATAATTATTCTTTCCAATACCTTCATTATCAGCAGACATATTGAAAAGAATTTCTGCACCTTGCAGTGCTAATGAAGAACTCGGAGGTATAGTAGACCAAAGGTCCTCGCATATCTCGATGCCAAAAGTCGTATCTGAAGTCTCAAAAAGCAGATTAGAACCTATCGGAACGATTTGTCCACAGAGACGTACATTATTTGTTGTCAACTGAAGCGCCGAGGTAAACCAACGTTGTTCGTAGAATTCTTTATAATTCGGGAGATAGGTTTTAGCGGTAACTCCTAACACTTTTCCTTTTTGAATCACTGCAGCTGCATTAATCACTGTCGAGTTGACCACCACAGGCATGCCAACAATAGAAATAATGTCTAATTGGCGGGTGTTATTCAGGATTTGCATCAGTCCCATTTCTGCTTCTTCCAGTAAAAGTTGTTGTCCGAATAAGTCACCGCAAGTATATCCGGTAATACTCATTTCCGGAAAAATAATGATCTGCACTCCTTTTCCTTCGGCTACTGCAATCAGACTTTCTATCTTCTCTACATTGAATTTGCAGTCGGCCACTTTTACGTGTGGCACAGCTGCGGCTACTTTTACAAATCCGTAGTTCATCTTATACCTTATTTATATATAATGGGTGCAAAAATAGGAAATAGTTTTGAATAATTATCTTTTCTGTGTTGAATCCTCTCAATAAGCTATTTGGTATGAGTTACGATATTGTTGTTTAAACAATTAAAACAGCTATTAAAATGAACGTTAATATTTAATTATCCTTGAAATATACTATGGATTTACTTCTTTAATGGACTATATGTACTTAAATATGTAGCAAAAAGACATTAGTGGAAATATGGTATAAAATATGCGACATATAGTTTCATTTATTTAAATATAATATATATCTTTGTAGACAAAATAAAACGATATTGAAGTACACCTAAACAGAACAAGTGATATTAGTGTTTAATTTATAACTTAAGAGAGCAGATGGTCAAACCTTTAATTCACACAGCAACAACACGAAAAGTCTATTTGGATATTTGGCGCAATATTAAGAATTTGCCAAGTTAGTCTATTCCTATTCTATATTTATAGATAATAATAGCCTATCCCGGGTCGGTGCAGAATATGCTTAAAACCGATTTTGGGGGAAGGGGTGTATTGTTATTTCCTACGCAAAGATAAGCGTATTCCTCATTGTAGATAAATCTATAAAAATAAATCAATTTCATTAATTTTAATTCAAGTATCAAAGATGAGAAAATCAATTCTCTTGTTTGTACTCTTTACTCTGACAAGTATCCCCCTGTTGCTTTTTGCGCAGGGTGGATATCAGGTAACGGGACACATTATTTCGGCGGAAGATAATCAGCCGATGATTGGTGTGTCTGTTCTGGAGAAGGGTACAACAAACGGAGTAATTACCGATATCAATGGTAATTACAGTATCACAGTGACGAAGTCTCCTGCTACTTTGCAGTTCTCTTATGTCGGTATGAAAACGATAGATAAGCAGGTGACTGCTTCTACTCGTATAAATTTGACAATGGAAAACGATGCACAGATGGTGGAAGAAGTGGTAGTTGTCGCGTATGGTGTACGTAAGAAAGGAACAATCGCAGGTTCTGTATCTACGGTAAAAGCTGAAAAGATGGAAGATGTTCCTGCTCCGAGTTTCGACCAGGCACTGCAAGGACAGGCGCCAGGATTAATGGTGCTTTCTGATTCTGGTGAACCCAGTAAGGCAGCCACTTTTCGTATTCGCGGAACAAATTCAATTAATTCGGGAAAAGATCCTCTTTTTATATTGGATGGAGTAGCTATTTCAAGTTCGGATTTCAATACAATTAGTCCTAATGATATTGAAAGTATTTCAGTATTAAAAGATGCTTCTTCTACTTCTATTTATGGGGCACGTGCTTCCAATGGTGTGGTCGTTATTACATCCAAGCGCGGGCGTATGGGGGAAGCGGCTAAGGTTACTTTCCGTACACAGCTCGGATTTTCTCAACTAGCCTCAAAAGATTGGGATCAGATGAATACGGATGAACGCATTCAATTTGAGAAAGAAGTTGGACTGGATAAAGGACAAGATTATGAAAAGTTGAGTAAGACAAATATCAACTGGCTGGATAAAGTGTACAATGATACTGCCCCTTTGCAGAATTACGAGTTATCTGTAAACGGAGGCACGGAGAAATTGAATTATTATGTTTCAGGAAGTTATTACGATCAAGATGGCATTGCAGTAGGGTCTACATTCGAACGTGTCGGTTTTCGCGCCAATGTAGAGGCAAAAGCTAATAAATGGTTGAAGATAGGAACAAATTCAATGTTTGCCTATCAGGAAGTTGAACAGAGTGATGATGGAGAGTATGCGTTATGGGCTCCTATTTCCGCGTCTTTTTTTATGTTGCCTTACTGGAACCCTTATAAGGAAGATGGAAGTCTGGCACTTCAGGATGACGGGAGTTGGAAGGGAACGACAGAAAATCCGTTGGCATGGATGGCAAATAATCCGTTGTCGAATAAGAAATACAAACTTTTATCCACTTTTTATGCCGAGGTTACTCCGGTAAAGAATCTGACAATCCGTTCACAGCTAAGTGCTGATTATGGTCATACTACCTCTTTTTATCAAAGTTTCCCCAGTTACAAGCCAAATAATAATTATGGAGGTGCGCAGCGTAGCTCGTTTGATATGCTTAACCTGATGATTACAAATACGGCAAACTACCGTTTTATGTTGAATGATGTTCATTCATTCAATTTTATGGTTGGTCAGGAAGGTGAAAACTATCATTATGAAGGTTTCCAGTTAACTACTCGGGGACAGACAAATGATATTTTGACAAACTTAGCTTCAGGCTCAACTGCTTCATCATGGTCAGATCCTGTCACAGAATATTCTTTTCTCTCTTTCTTTGCCCGGGGCGAATACAATTATGATGACCGTTACTATGCTGATTTCTCGATTCGTGGGGATGGATCTTCACGTTTTGGTACCGATAACCATTGGGGAGCTTTCTGGTCAGTCGGTTTTATGTGGAACCTTCGTAAGGAGAAGTTCATGCAAAAATATGATTGGCTTACTAATGCGCAAATTGCGGTTAATACAGGTACATCCGGTAATTCTTCTATTAATAACTATGAGCATCTGGCTTTAGTTTCCGGTGGATATAAGTATGATAACGAATCAGGTATTGCAATTTCCCAGTTAGGAAATGAAGAATTGAGTTGGGAGTCTACATGGGCTACTAATGTGGCGTTGCATTTAGGTTTTATTGATCGTATCAATTTGGATGTGGAGTTTTATAATAAGAAAACGACCAATATGTTGATGGCGGTTCCTATTTCTTATACATCTACCGGTTTTGGGACCCGTTGGGATAATGTGGGAGCCATGCGGAATCGTGGTGTAGAAATTAATGTCGGCGCAGATGTACTCCGCATCAAAGACTTTAAATGGAATGTGAATGCCAATGTATCCTATAATAAAAATGAAATAACCGAGCTCTATAATGGGGTGACAGAATATGTAGCTTCCGATACCGGTAGAATGGTTGCGGTAGGTCATCCGTTAGGAGAATTTTATCTGAACCGTTATGCGGGAGTTAATCCGATTAATGGAGATGCTTTATGGTATACCAAAGACGGTGAAATTACTATGGAATATAATGAAAGCGACAAGGTGATGCTGGGCAAAACACATGAAGCTCCCTGGCAAGGTGGTTTTGGTACTACACTTTCCTGGAAGGGATTTTCACTTTCCGCACAGTTCACATGGGTGGCTGATCGCTGGATGCTTAATAACGACAGAGTCTTTCAGGAGAGTAACGGACTGTTCAGTGCCTATAACCAGTCAAAACGTATGCTTTACGACCGATGGAAAAAACCGGGAGATGTGACTGATATTCCCCGTTATGGAGTAACTCCCCAACTGGATTCACGATTCCTTGAAGATGCATCTTTCCTGCGTCTAAAGAATTTGATGCTCAGCTATACGTTCCCACAGAAATGGTTGAAGCGGACTAGCTTTTTGAATAGTGCCCGTATTTATGCGCAGGGACAGAATTTGTTGACATTTACAAATTTCACGGGTATGGATCCGGAGTCTACGTCCAATGTGTACAAGGCCCAATATCCGATGTCACGTCAGTTCACATTCGGACTGGAAGTTTCATTCTAAAATAAATCAGTGATGATAAGAAAAATAAAATTATATATAGCTTTGGTTGCGGTATTGCTTTCGGCATCTTCCTGTCTTGACAAATATCCGCAAGATGCTATTCCGCAAGATGATGCTATTAAGACAGTGAGCGATGTGCGTCAAGCTTTGATCGGTATTTATGCGCAGTTTAAAAACAGCAGCCTATATAGCGGTTACTTGACCTTGTTACCTGATATTCAGACAGATCAGGTTTACGCTGTTAAAGGATATACGAATGTCTATGGTGATGTATGGCGTAATGAGATATTAGCTATCAATAAACAGGTGGAATATGTGTATGGTGGTTTGTATGCCGTTATCGGACGTTGTAATTTCGTTCTTGATAACATGGCTGCCGTAGAAGCGGCTACTTCCGATGACGAACAACTGGATAAGTTGGATAACTACAAGGGACATATTTATTTTGCCCGTGCGCTGGCTTATTCGGAACTGCTGAAGTGTTTCTGTAAAGCTTATGACAGTGATGAAGAGGCTGCCAATGAACTGGGAGTTGTATTACAGTCCAGTTACGTTAATCCGGGACCTGTAAAACGTGCTTCTTTAAAAGATTCCTATCAGTTTGTTTTGGATGATTTGGCTAAAGCTGCTGAATATCTGGCTGCGGATGATGATGATACTGCGGTTATCTATAATTCTGCATATTTCACGGTTGGTACAGTCAATGCTTTGTATGCTCGTATGTACCTGTATATGCAGAAGTGGGAGAAGGCCGTTGAGTATGCCACTAAAGTGATAGATAGTAAGAAGTATGCATTAGCTGATGCTACAAAGAACAGTTATTCGGTTACTTACAATGATTTTGCGTATATGTGGCAGTATGATAATTCTACTGAAATCATCTGGAAAGTAATGTTTGAGGTAAATTCCTATGGAGGCGCATTGGGTACCGTATTCCTCAATTATGATTATACATCTTATAAACCGGATTATGTACCGGCTAAATGGGTATTGGATGCCTATGCTAATGCTGATTTACGCTACAATGCCTATTTTGGTTCGGTAACAACCGGCTTCTCCCATGCGTTAACCTGGCCGCTTTTGATCAAATATATGGGTAATCAGGATTTTATAAGCCAAAGAGTATTATGTGTTTCCATGCCGAAGCCGTTTCGGTTGGCAGAGCAATATTTAATTCGTGCAGAGGCTTATTGCCGGATGGGAACAGCTTATTATGGAAAAGCCGGAATTGATATTTCTACTTTACGTATGGCTCGTTATTCTTCCTACGGTGGTTCTACCACACTAACAGAAGAGAACTGGTTTAAGACTGTCAGTGAAGAACGTATGAAAGAACTCTTTATGGAAGGTTTCCGCCTTAATGACTTGAAACGTTGGCATGAGGGATTTGAACGTAAAGAACAAACCTCGACTGTCTCTCCGGGCAATACGCTGAAGTTAGAGAAAGACGATCCGCGTTTTGTATGGCCTATCCCGCAACATGAGTTGGATGCTCCAGGTGTGGATTTAATGCCTAATGAAAGCAATAAATAATGTATAAAGATAATATAGAGAAACAATGAAACTATTAATAACAGGGATCGTAGCACTGATAACGCTGGCTGTCGGATTCTGGGGATGTAATGATCTCTCCCGAACGACTTACAGCGGTTCCGACTACGTGATGTTCTCCGATACATTATCTATGTATCCGGTGCAGGACAGCGAGAAATGGTTTGAAATTCCGGTAGTAGCTACAAATATATGCGATTATGACCGTTCTTTTGGCGTAGAAGTAGACGATAAGGCTAGTAATGCAATTGAAAAAAAGCAATATGTGGTTGAATCAAATACGGTAACCATTAAAGCAGGGGAACGGGTAGCAAAGTTTCGGATGAAGGGTATTTATGAGAACATTGATAAAACGGATTCTTTGTCGGTTACGTTCAATTTGCTTGCCAAAGATGAAAATGTATGGGATTTGTACGGTACCCGTACTCGTGTTCAAATGCAAAAAGCATGTCCTTTCGAACTTAGTACATTTGAAGGCTATTGTCTATTGACTTCCTCTTTCTTTAGTGCATATATGACGAATACGGAACATCGGTTATTACAAGCGGAAAGAGACAAGACTGAAGATAATACTATAATATTACATGATTTCTTCTATAAGAATTATGATCTTAAAATTAAGTATGATCCTTCCGATCCGTTGAAACCATTTGTAGAGTTTGATGATCAAATTATAGGTAGTACGGCAGAAGCCTTCGGAACCATTTACGGTAATGGAAAGCTGATGTGTACTCAGCCTGTTGCGTACGATTCTTATTATAATGTATGCCAGAAATTTGTATTCTTATATAGCACTATTTATGTGGTGGGTAAAGGTACGGTAGGTACTTATGTGAATATTCTGGAGTGGATTAGTGATGAAGAAGCGGAGCAGTATAAAAAAGAGGAAGGACTCTAAACTATAATCGGAAATAAATATGAAAGATATAATAAAATATTATTTGCAATTGATTGTGTTGATGTTCTGTCTCTTCACGTCTGCTTGTAGTGATGATGATGAGACTGTAACACCTGTGTTTCCGGATTTGCAGAAAATAGAATGTGCAGTCGGAGATACCAAGACACTGACTTTTGAAGCTACTGATAACTGGATATTGATTTCGTCGTCGTTGTGGTGCTATTTTGAACAAGATGGTGAACAGACCTTCACTTGTTCAGGTGGTGTTGGCGAACAGACTGTCACCATTCATATTAGTGATGATGCTACGGAACTGATGAAATCCTATAAGGCGGAGTTGACAATGACGATGGCGGGAAGTCGGCAGGTAATAGCAGAAGTGACACGTCCGTCTACAGGTTATGAGTTGCATGCATTCGATGCTGAACAAACTATAGAATATACAGCGGAAAATCCTTATGTGCAAGATTATGGTGGTAAAGCATACTTTTGGGTTAGCTCAAACGCTGATTGGATTGTAGAAAGTTCGGAGAGCTTAGATTTAAGTAAAACGAATATTTCTGGAGAAGCAGGTAATAATGTGAAAATTACTCCGCTTTTGAAACAAGGTACTGAAAATCGTAAAACAGCTTGGACACAGGAACTTATTTTTAAGAATAGGAAAGGGGAAGTAATTTCAAAATTACCGGTTCATTACGATGGAATTCCTGCCGATAAAATAGAATTTAGCAATGATAATATTTATTCGAATAAGATTAAAGCTTCTGTAGATGGCGAATCATATACATTTAAGAATCAGTCTTATGAGGCTGAAGGAGTACCTTTAACAGTCATCGCCAGAAATGATGAGTATACTTATGTTTGTGTAGAATATACATCAACTATGGGACCAGAGACAGGTTGGAATGAAGAATGGAGTTTTAAGTTACTTACAGGCTTTAAAAATTGGTTGTGGATAGAGGATGATAGTGAAGGGAATTTGATGATCGCAGCAAAAAGTAATGATGGTGCTTCTCGTAGCGCATATTTGATGGTATTTCCAAATTTGGTATATGCTGAAGTCGAAAATGATTTTGAAAATAAAGTATTTTCGAAGGAAGGCATTGTAGGAGAATATAGTAATTATATTGGAGCACTTATAGAACAAGATGCATTTGTTGCTACTTCAGGACTTTCAATTATGGACTCATATACATTTAGACCGTTATATGATGGTGCTGGAAATGCAATACAGGCAGAACCCTATGCTGGCGAAATGACAGAGAATGAATTGATTGAAAAGTATGGTACTTCTAATGTTTATACAGTCTATTCGTTCACTTTAGGAATGTCTTATACTCAAATATTTGTTTTACCTAATGGATATACTGGATCTAACTTGCAAGCTACTACTATATTGAACGGAAAAAATACTGCATGGTCTGGAATTAGCTTAGAACCAGGACAGAATTCATCTGGACAAATGGGAATCAATATTTATGGTATGAATTCAGAAGCAAATGGAGATGAAATGTGTATAACGATTAAGAATGGAACAGAGCCATATGCTGTATTATTAATTGAGACACGCTATAGTGACTGATAGAGAAATATATTAATATGAAAACGAAGATATTATTTATAAGAATGTTTGTCCTTTCCTGTATGCTGTTTACTTTAGGGTTTACAGTAGGAAGTTGCTCTGACGACGACGATGCTGTACTTCAGGCAGGATATGGATATGCTCAGTTCAAACTCTATAAGAGCTGTTTGGCAGAAACGAAAGTGACACGTGCTAGTACGAATGAACTGAACTATTTGCGTGATGCGCAAAAAATGAAGATTGTGCTCATCAACCAGGAAGACGGTACTGAAGTTGTGCAGACTGTAGGTCTTGAGGCAATGGGAGACGATAGTGAATTTGGTCTGCGAAGTGAAAAACTTCAGTTGATGGCAGGTACTTATCAGATTGTCGGGTTCTATCTATATAAGGCAGATGGGACTACACAGGATTTGAAACAAATTCTTTCCGGAGAACCGGATGAAAAGACGATTATTACTGTAATCAATGGCGGATTAGCTGTACAAGATATACATGTGAAAGTAGTTAAGCGGGGTATGGTGAAATTTACTGTGACCAAGAATTTTCTACCATCCACTCGTGCTGCATTAGGAGAGGATTATCTTTTCTCTGATATCAAGTATATTAATGTAACAGTGCAGGAGCAATTTACGAAAAAAGATACGACTTTTTCTAATGTTGCCGTAGAATATACAGAGAAACTGGATGGCAATGGAACGAAAATTTCCGTAGCCGTCAGTGATTCAATTTTTCGACTTTCTGCGGGTAAGTATAAAGTCAAGAATTATACGACTATAAAGAAGAATAAAGGTTCTTTGGAATATGGAGAGGTGAATGGGGCTGATTTTGAAGTTTCGGATAATGTGACTACAGAAGTTAAGATTCCGGTTAATTTCAGCAAAACTACTGGTAGTATCAAAGATTATCTTGTTTTGAAAGAAATTTGGGAAGCCTTGGGAGGTCCGGCAATACCTGAAAAGAACCAAAAAGGATGGCGTTATTCAGGTGTTACATATCCTTTAGGAACTAACTGGAACTTTGATAAGGATATTGATTTATGGGGCGATCAACCAGGTGTCGAATTGGATGCCAAAGGACGTGTCGTGGGACTTTCTATCGGAGCATTTGCTCCTGAAGGCGATATTCCCGAATCCTTAGGAGACTTGACGGAACTTAGAACTCTGTCATTAGGTAACCATTCCGATCAGGTAGGTGATAATATCATTGAGGAAACAATGGGACTTGAACTGACGGAAGCGCAGAAGAATTCTGTACGGAGCGATTTCTATAATAAGTTTGTAAAGAATGATATTGCATTGTACTTTTCTGAACCTATACAAGCTGCCTTGAAATGGCAGAAAGAGGGAATACCTACAACTTTCTCACCATCTGTTGTAAACGATAAGGCGAGTCGTCCTTCTTTAAAAGATGTACCGGCTAACCGATTGACCAATGGAATACATAAAATTCCAGTTACCATTGGAAATCTAAAGAACTTGCAATACTTATATATTGCCAACGGTAAATTTGAGGGATTTGAAGAAGGGACTGATCTTGGCAAATTGGAAAACTTGACAGACCTTGAAATTTACAATTGTCCGTCTATGAAGAAACTTCCGGAAGAGCTGCAACAATTACCCAACCTTCAATCATTCAATTTAGCGAGCAATCCGAATTTGGGAGATTTTCATGAGGATTTAGGTGAGTTTGTGGCTAGCGAAAATATAAGCAAAACGTTACAGATCTTCTATTTAACTTTCAATAACCTGACTGTTTTACCGGATATGTCGATGGTGAAAAAACTAGGTAAACTGGATTGTGCGTACAACAAAATTAAAACGATTGAGAAAGCATTTGGTAGAGATGTGAACTTGGTGCAATTATCAATGGACCATAATCTGATTGAAGAATTGCCACGTGATGAAAACGGTAGCTTCTGTGGATATGCCGATGTGGAGTCATTCTCTTTTGCTTATAATAAATTGAAAAAGTTCCCGAATATATTTAGCTCACAATCTGTATATGTTATGTCTTCGGTTAATTTTTCATTCAATGAGATAGATGGATTTGAAGGTGAAGAAGACGGCACATTCAAGGGCGTGAATGCCAATACGATTGCCATAGGCGGTAATAAACTGAAGAAATTCCCGACTATACTATTCAAAACCAATTCACAAGTGTCTGCTTTAGGATTGAATGGTAACGGTATAGAAGAGATTCCGAAGGGTACATTTAGTGCTTCAAAATATTCGTATATGATGAAAACGCTTGACTTGACTTATAATAAGCTGTCAAAGTTACCGGATGATTTTAATGGTAGAAATATGCCTTTCCTTTATGGAGTGGATGTAAGTAACAATCGTTTTACGGAAGTTCCTACCGGACCGATGGATGCAGCTACATTAACAGTGTATGCTGTCCGTAGTCAGCGCGATGAGAATGGTAACCGTTTGTTAAGAAAATGGCCGTCTAATATATCTTTATGTCCAAGTTTGCGACAGTTCTGCATAGGTGGAAATGATTTGCGAAAGATTACTGATACGATTTCATCGTATATTATAGTCTTTGAGATAAAGGATAATCCGAATATCTCTCTTAATCTTTCCAATGTCTGCAATATGATTAAGGCGGGAGCATATCTACTTATTTATGACCCGGAGCAGGATATTCGCGGATGTGATTATGTGAAATAAGAAACGGATAAATAATAAAAAAGAATCTATATGAAACCATTGTTTAAAATATATTTATACCTCTTTGCAGGTTTGCTCTTTATTGCAGCTTGTAATGATTCGGATGAAGAGGGGATTACTGGTTTCACCATTGATACCCAAGAAGTCACATTAGGTGCTATAGGAGGAATGGAGCCGGTTAAAGTGGCTTCAGGCACCAAATGGGTAGCAAAGGTAAACCAACCTTGGGTGAAGGTGATGCCTGCTAACGGTGTAGGAAGTACTAATTGCGAAATTGTAGTAGATTCTACACTTTCTAATGATGTGCGGCACGCTGTCGTGACATTTGTGCCGGAAGGACAACCGAAACAGGAATTGAAGATACATCAGACCGGATATGGAAAAATGATCGGACTGGATAAATATGAAGTCGAAGTTGCCAACATGGCCAACGATGATAAAAGGTATTTTGATATATCCGTGACTACGAATGTAAAGTTCAAAGTGGAGTATTCACAGGCGATAGGATCTTGGGTTACTACTAATAATAGAACACCTGATGTTTCTTTGGATTATGGAGCTCGTCCCCGTACTCTTAAAATGCGATTCAAATGGGACATGAATACTGACCCGCAAGAGAGAATAGCTTCTATAAAATTCCTTCCGGTAAACGCGGAAGATGAATTGGAAAAAGAAGTGACATTGACTGTAAAGCAGGAAGCTGCACCTGAAATAACAGATGATAGACGAGGTGATTCTATTGCTATTGTCATTGCAAGTACAAAGATGCGCTCAATGATGAATTGGGATGCCAGCGAACGTCTTGACTACTGGTTAGGGGTGACAGTTTGGGAAAGAACAGATAAAGACGTAACACCCGAAAAAATTGGACGTGTACGTTCTGTTGAATTCAGATTGCTGAATACAAAAGAAGTGTTGCCTGTTGAAATCGGTAAAATTAAGTATCTGGAGACATTGGTTATCTATGGCAATACGAACACTAGTTTACTTCCTTCTCCTTATCGTATAGGAAATGCATTGGCTGAATTAAAGTATCTGAAAAATCTGACAATAAGTGCATTGGGCATTACAACTATTGATAAAAATGAATTAAAAGAACCTTGCAAGGTTTTAAGGACTTTGGATGTAAGCGGCAATAATTTTACGAGTATTCCGTATGATTTGACTCCTACTAATTATCCGGAACTACTTAACTTAAGTTTAACGGGGAATCGTCGATATAGTTCAATTACTGATTTGAGTACTGAAACGCGCGACAATCCAGGGTTACGTATAGATGCTTCTTCTTCTTCATTTAAGAATTTATTGAAGTGGGAAAAGCTGAAATCTTTATCATTATCTTATAATTTGATTTATGGTAAACTCCCAACATTTATTAATAGCTATAATGGTAGTCCTGAATATGGTGTATCTACTTACACAGATGAGGATATCCAGCAAAACGATACATTAATGAGTGCCAGCGAGGAGGTGAAAGCAAAACTAAAAACAATTCCGAATATTCTGCCTAATGCCGAACATTTCTCTATTAACTTGAATTTCTTGACTGGTGATGATTTGCCGGATTGGTTACTCTATCATCCACGTTTTGCGCGTTTTGATCCATTTACCTTGATTTATACGCAAGATTCAGGTAAAGATAAGAGTGGCAATATTCCTGGTTTTAAGAATGAACCGTCAAATTTGGAATGGTTCTATGAACGTTATCCGAAAGCCAGACCTACATTAACAGATAATTGATTTTTTGATTATGAAAAGAATATATTTAATTCTAATAGCCGCTGTAGCGATCACTTTTGCATCTTGTTCCGATCAGGATATGGATGCTGTGAAACCTGATACAGGACAGGGAGCTCCTATCATAGATTTACCCGAAGGAGCTACTCAGGGTAAAATTTTGGTAAAATTTAAACCGGAAGCGGCATCCTTTTTGGATGCTGCTACTACCCGCTCTATCGGAGGTGCTTTGACCCGTTCGGGAATTTCGGATATGGATGCAGTTCTGCAGCGAATCGGTATTTCTGAACTGGAACGTATTTTTCCGGTGGACAGTCGTACGGAAGAACGTACTCGCAAAGCGGGATTGAATCTTTGGTATATTATCCATTTTGCTGAAGATACGGATTTGGAGCAGGTAGCCAAGGACTTGTCACAAGTGGCGGATGTAGCAAAAGTCCAGTTCACTCGTGCTATTCAGCGTTCTTATGATCCGAATGTACGGGCAACTGTGCTCACCAAGCAGGCAATGACCCGTGTGGTGCATACAACTCGTGCTGTGAATACCGATGCGAACGATCCTTTTTTTAATCTACAATGGGGATGTAAGAATGATGGTTCTATTCTTCAGAATGGAGAAAAAAATGATAAAGGAGATAATGTAGTACCTGCTGTAATGGGTGTTGATGTAAATTGTGGGGAAGCCTGGAAGCTTTGTACGGGTAATCCTTCCATTGTTGTTGCTGTGCTTGATGAAGGTGTGATGTACGACCATCCTGACTTGGAAGGAAATATATGGGTGAATGAGGATGAAACATTTGCTTCAAAGGAAGATGCTGATGGAAATGGTTATGCCGGTGACCGCTATGGCTACAACTTCACAGATGATAAAGGCTATATCTCTTATGACGACCCGAATGATACCGGACATGGGACTCATGTGGCCGGGATTATCAGTGCAGTGAGGAATAATGGTGAAGGTATTAGTGGCATTGCAGGAGGGGATAAAGCCAATAATAGAGGTGGTGTAAAAATCATGAGTTGTCAGGTCTTTTCCGGTTCTAAAGGATGTGACTTGTATCAGGAAGCGAAAGCTGTGAAATATGCAGCAGATAACGGTGCCGTTATTTTGCAGTGTAGTTGGGGATATAATTCGGGGCTTTCCAATCCTATTAGTGGGTATACCCCGGGGTTTACTTCTGATAAAGATTGGGTCGATGCTGCTCCGTTGGAAAAAGAAGCCTTCGATTATTTTCTTCATAATGCCGGTTCGCCAAACGATGTCATAGACGGAGGTATCATTGTATTTGCCGCAGGTAATGAATATGCAGCTATGGCCGGATATCCGGGAGCTTATCCTGATTATATATCTGTAGCCGCTTTGGCTGCCGACGGGACTCCTTCCTGTTACTCCAACTATGCGATGGGCGTTTCTATTGCAGCTCCGGGTGGTGACAGTGATTATCATCAGAGCTCGAAAGGAAAAATATATTCCACATTACCTCCTTCTGCCAATGAAGATGGTGGGGAAAATTCTCATTACGGATATATGGAAGGAACATCGCAGGCTTGTCCACATATTTCGGGAGTAGCGGCATTGGGACTTTCTTATGCAGCTGAATTACATCGTCATTTCCGTGCAGATGAATTCCGTAAAATGATATTGGAGTCTGTCAATCCGGTGGAACCCTATTTTAAAGAAACGAAAGTTTATTGGTACACAAATGCTTCGTTCGGACAAATAGCTGCCGGACAAATGGAGCCTGCCGCTTATGCGGGCAATATGGGAACAGGGTTGATTGATGCCTATAAGCTGTTGAAAGCAGTTGAAGGAGGTGGTGTGGAGATGACTGTACCTAATATGTATGTGGCCGTCGAAGCTACAAGTAAAATCAATTATTCCCGTTATTTCAAAAATGGAGAGAATATGACCTTTACCTGTACAGTTGATGATAACTCAATTGCTACCCTTACGACAGAGAACAACATTACTTTCACTTTGAAAGGCTTGAAAGTTGGTTCTACAAAAGCTACAGTCAAGGCGAGTGACGGCACCAAGCAAGATTTTTTCATCACTGTTCGTAAGAACGATAGTTGGATGTAAACTCTATTATGAAACGATATCTTGCCGAAACCATCGAACTTGGGCTGTTCCTTCTTATTTACCTGTTTCCTGTGCATAGCTTTGCGCAGGAAACAGTCGAACAAGTCTTGCAGTTTGAACATACAGTAATGAATATAGGAACTTTATCAGAAGACGATGATCCGGCAATGTATCATTTTAAATATCATAATGTAAGCAAGAAGCCTATATACCTTTCCAAGTTAACTACTTCCTGTGGTTGTACGGTAGCCAAATATGATAAAAAGGTAGTGCAACCGGGAGAGCAGGGAGAAATCATATTGGTCTTTCATCCAATGGATCAGGCTGGTGATTTGTATAGGGAAGCGTTTGTTTATACCGATCTTTCGAAGGAGCATCCTACAGCTAAGTTGGCACTCGTCGGTAAGGTATTGCCTACCGCTGACCGATGGAGGGACTATCCTGTATATATAGGGAACACATTACGGCTGAAAAGAAAGGATTGGCAAGTCAGGATACTTTCCCGAGAAGGGAGGCAAGTGGAAAGATTTGTATGCGTTAATACAGGGAAACAGCCTTTGAGGTTATCAGCCTTGTTGTTACCGGAATACATTCACTTCCATACAGAACCGGAAATTATTTCTCCGGGAATAGAAGCTGATATGGTTCTTTCTATTGATAAGGGCTTACTACCTCAAAAGAATGAAATTACATTTCATTTTATGTTGGATGGTATTCCTGTCCGGCCTTGCGAAAGGAGAATACAGGTGAAACTATTGTTACAATAATAATTATTATAAAATATGTATATGAAAAATATATTCAAAATGATGTTACTGCTCACTATGGCATTATTTATGTCATGTGGAGACGACGATGAAGTGAAGCTTCCTGATACGAAGGATGTAAATTATGCGAATATTGCAGGGACTTGGCGATTGAGTGAATGGAATGGAGAAAAGATAGACGGTGATACACGATACTATTATATCAAGTTTGACCGGAAAGAGAAAGACGGAAAACGTTCTTATACCATTTATACAAACCTCAACAGTGCTACGTCCCAGCAAATTCCCGGCTCCTTTACTCTGAATAAAGAGGAGGATTACGGAGATGTTATTAGCGGTACTTATTATTACCAGCTTGATACGGACGATGAATGGGAATATTCATATATCGTTTCGGGGTTAACTGATATTTCAATGGTATGGACTGCTAAAGAGGATATGGGGGAAATAAAAGTTTATACTCGATGTGAGGATATACCATCAGATATCTTAACCGGAACACGAACTTCATTCTAATCTTGATACTTTTAGTATCTTTTATAATAAAACCGTTTAAGTCAGTTTCTTGCACTTAAACGGTTTTGTTTTTGTATTAATCTTCAGTAGTACAGATTATATATAAAAAAACGAAGATTTATTTGGAAATAATATTGAAACTCTTTATCTTTGCATTGAATTTATAATTGTAATGAATACAACTTTGAAAGAAAGGGAAGATAATGAAGCCATACGATCGATTATTAGAACATAATATCAAGCCGTCCATGCAGCGTATCGCTATCATGGAATATCTGATGGATAATCCGATTCATCCATCAGCTGATGATATATATACTGCACTATCTCCCTCGATGCCGACACTTTCAAAAACTACGGTTTATAATACATTGAAATTGTTTTCGGAGCAAGGAGCAGCCTTGATGCTTACAATTGATGAGAAGAATACGAACTTTGACGCAGATACTTCCGTACATTCTCATTTTTTGTGCAAGCGTTGTGGACACATTTATGATCTGAAATGCCCGGAAGCCATAAAGAAAGTGGAGAATATAGACATGGATGGTCACCAGGTATCAGAAGTTCATTATTATTATAAAGGTATTTGCAAGAATTGCTTAAGTAAAGATAAAGAAACACGTATTGACTAATTAATTTAAAATTGAGAAGAAAATGAAAAAATTTAGATGTACTGTATGCGGTTACGTTCATGAAGGTGACGCAGCTCCTGAAAAATGCCCATTGTGTAAAGCTCCTGCCAGCAAATTCGTAGAAGTTGTTGAGGTAGAAGGTGGCGCATTGTCTTTTGCTGACGAACACGTTATTGGTGTGGCAAAAGGTTGTGACGAAGAAATGATTAAGGACCTGAACAATCACTTCATGGGAGAATGTACTGAAGTTGGTATGTATTTGGCTATGAGCCGTCAGGCAGACCGTGAAGGTTATCCTGAAGTAGCTGAAGCTTTCAAACGTTACGCTTGGGAAGAAGCTGAACATGCTGCTAAGTTTGCGGAATTGTTGGGCGACTGCGTATGGGATACTAAAACGAACCTGCAGAAACGTAAAGATGCTGAACAAGGTGCATGCGAAGACAAAAAACGTATCGCAACTCGTGCTAAAGCTCTGAATCTGGATGCTATCCATGACACTGTACACGAAATGTGCAAAGACGAAGCTCGTCACGGTAAAGGTTTTGAAGGATTGTACAACCGTTATTTCGGTGATAAGAAATAATTAAGCCTAATAAACTCTTAAAAGGTCTGTATTCTGCAACGAATACAGACCTTTTTTATTTATATTTGTCTATCAATTTTTAAATACCACAGTTATGAGAAAAGTACAACTATTGTTAGTTTGTTTAATGCTTTCGGTGGCTGCTTTTGCTGCTGACAAAGTGATTAAATTGCCGAAGCCTAATTTAAACCGTACCGGTGCGGTGATGAAGGCATTGTCTGAACGACATTCAACTCGCGAGTATGCTTCTAAATCATTGAGTCTGTCGGATCTGTCTGATTTGTTATGGGCTGCTAATGGGATAAACCGTAAGGAATCCGGAATGAGAACAG
Source organism: Bacteroides sp. D2 (assembly GCF_025147085.1). Taxonomy (NCBI): domain Bacteria; kingdom Pseudomonadati; phylum Bacteroidota; class Bacteroidia; order Bacteroidales; family Bacteroidaceae; genus Bacteroides; species Bacteroides sp. D2. Next base: position 4,056,677 of record NZ_CP102261.1, read on the forward strand.
CTCCGTCGGCGTTGAATAAGCAGGATGTGGATGTATATGTAGTATTACCTGAAGGAAGTTATCTGTATGATGCTAAAAATCATCAGTTGACTCTGGTTGCTGAAGGAGATCATCGTGGAGCAGTAGCCGGTGGACAGGCATTTGTGAAAACAGCTCCGGTGTCCTTGGTGTTAATCAGTGATCTTTCCAGATTTGGAGATGCGAAGAGTGCACGCAGCCAGTTGATGGGGGCTATGGATTCCGGCATCGTTTCTCAAAATATTTCAATATTCTGTTCCGCTGCTAACATAGCAACAGTGCCACGCGCTTCGATGGACAATGAACAATTGAAGAAAGTTTTGAAATTGAAAGATAGCCAAATGCCAATGATGAATCATCCTGTGGGATACTTCAAATAAGGATTGGCAAGATATACAAAAGAGTGACGGTATCCTGCAAGGATACCGTCACTCTTTTCCTATTATAGCGTTACTATCCCGACCGGATAGCGTCACTATATTTTCTTCTTTACTTCAAGAGAAATTCATCAATCGCTTTTTTGTAAGTTGCCTTGTCAGCAGCTCCACGGAAAAGCTGTGGATCTCCTTTCATGGGAATGAATACAAACAATGGAATACTTGTTGCATTAAATAAAGCTGCCAGTTCTTTTTGTTTATCTACATTGACTTTGTAGATGACAATTTTTCCGGCATATTCCTTTGCCAATTCTTTCATGATAGGAGCTGTCTGGCGACATGGTCCGCACCAATCTGCATATAAGTCGATGATGGCGGGCTTATTACCTTTATAATTCCACTCCTTTGATTTCTCATAATCGAAGACGTCTTTCAGAAACATTTCTTTGTCCATTACGACGACTTCACCGTTACCTGTTACCTCTTTTTTACCTTGATTAGTTTCCCTACTGTCATTGAATGCGTATACAATTACGCTTGCCATGACGAGGGCTACCATTACTAATACTTTCTTCATTCGTTATTATTATCTTTTTATGTATAATGCTTCTCGATAACCCCTTGCAGTTCGCTACTATGGATTACGCCGGAATGTCTCCAGACAGCCTCTCCATTCTTGAACAGTATAAAGGTCGGTACAGCTTGTATGCGATATTTAGTAGCCAGGTCTTCATGCTGGTCAACGTCTATCTTTGCAATACGTGCTTTATCTCCCACAATAAGTTTTAGTTCTTCTAAAACCGGTTTCATTGCTTTGCAAGGTCCACACCATTCTGCAAAGAAATCAACTAAAACGGGCACTGGTGACTGTATTAAATCTTCAAATTTTTCCATAATCTTTTCTTTCTTAGAGTTAAAAAGCAGTCTTTGAAGACCGCAAATATAATTTCTATTTTATTATATAACGAGAAAAAGCTGATTTTGTTCATGAAATAGTAATCATAGAGTCATCATCTTGTAATGTGAAAGAGGGAATTTTGCGTATCTAAAAATAATGGAACTATGAAATTTTTATTTATTGTTCAAGGTGAGGGGAGAGGGCATTTTACACAGGCAATCACTCTCGAAGAAATGTTATTGCGCAATGGGCATGAAGTAGTGGAAGTCTTAGTCGGGAAAAGCTCGACACGTACTTTGCCGGGATTTTTCAATCGGAGTATTCATGCACCGGTGAAGCGATTCATTAGTCCGAACTTTCTGCCTACGGCAGATAATAAACGGGCGAACCTGACGAAAAGCTTTGCATACAATTTATTAAGATTACCGGAGTATCTTCGTAGCATGTATTATATAAATCAGCGGATCAGGGAGACAGGGGCGGAAGTTGTCATCAACTTCTACGAGCTTTTAACCGGACTTACCTATGCACTCTTCCGTCCCTCCGTTCCGTATATTTGTGTTGGGCATCAGTATCTGTTTTTACATCGTGATTTCGAGTTTCCGGATAAAAATTCGTGCCAGTTATGGATGCTGCGTTTCTTTACCCGGATGACCGCTCTAAGATCTTCGAAGAAACTGGCTTTGTCTTTCCTGGAAATGGAACAGGATGATATGAATCAAATAGTGACCGTTCCTCCATTGATTCGTCAGGAAGTGACCGCTATCCGTCCGGAAAAGGGTGATTATATTCATGGATATATGGTTAATTCCGGGTTTGCTGATAGCGTGGAGAGTTTTCATGCGAAACATCCGGAAGTTCCTTTAACTTTTTTCTGGGATAGATCGGATGCTGAAGAGGTGACACGGATTGACGAAACATTGAGTTTCCATCAAATAGATGATGTGAAGTTTCTTAATGCTATGGCGGGTTGTAAGGCTTATGCCAGTACGGCAGGCTTCGAGTCTATTTGCGAAGCAATGTATCTTGGAAAACCTGTATTAATGGTTCCGGCACATATTGAACAAGACTGCAATGCCTATGATGCAATGAAAGCGGGGGCAGGAATAATCAGTGATTCCTTTGATTTGCAGCCGTTGCTTCGTTTTGCAGGAGAATATACTCCGAACCGTCATTTCGTTTATTGGGTTCGTAGCTGTGAACGTCGGATGATCCGTGAACTGGAGAAACTGGCAGCTTCACATTCAGAAATAACTTCAATACCAACATTCACTAATTATTTACCAATATGAAACTAAACAGAACGGATTATGTGCTTGAACGCGCATCAGATGGTGGCTACTATGCCTGGTTGACTGTAAATATGCAATGTAATGCTTATGGGGAATCTCCTGAAGAAGCAGTTCAGAATTTACAGAATATAATGAATGAGATGATTGACGAGATGTATATGGTGGAAGAGTTTATATAAATTGAAAATAGAGAATTAAAAATTGAGAAATAAAAGTTATGCCATCTGGCATTATATTTCTCAATTTTTAATTCTCAACTCTCAACTTACTCAATGCTAAGTTCGTCGATGATATGAGAGGCTCCTGCGTATTTATCGATGATAAACAAGGTATAGCGGATGTCAACACAAGCGGCTCGCTGCGATGAAGGACGGAAAGCAATGTCTCCTGTTAAGCCTTCAAAGTTGCGGTCGAAAGCAGTTCCAACCAACTGACCTTTGCTGTTAAATACCGGACTACCGGAGTTTCCTCCTGTATTGTCGGTGTTTACGATAAAGCAGACAGGCATTTCACCGTTTTTGCCATAACGTCCATAATCCTGGGATTTATATAACTCTTTTAGCTTTTGAGGCACTACGAATTCCCAGTTTCCCTGATCTTCTTTTTCCATCACACCTTTGAGGGTGGTATGAGCATCATATACCACACCGTCAGCCGGTTCATAAGAAAGTACCTGGCCGTATGTCAATCGTAAAGTAGAGTTCGCATCCGGATAAATCGGCGTTCCTTTTTCCTGTCTCATGTCCATCATGCCTTTCACCCATACTTTATGAGCTGCGTCATAGTTCTGATTGGCTTCTTTCATGGCAATGGCTGTTTTCAGAATTCCGTCGGTAACAGAATATTTGAATAATACCATCCAGTCATATCCTATTTTATACAAACTTGGTTTCTTGATAAACTTCTCAAAGTTTTTAGGATTGCCGAAAATGGAATGTTCGAAACAGGCATCAACGAAGGCGTCAATACTTCCCTTGAAACGAGAATTGATGATTTCGAAGATGTTGATTCGTTGTTCTGCAGGAATGTAGTTGGCATAAGTCTTCAGCATTTCTTTCGCTACCATCCGTTCCACGTCGGGGAAAGGGACAGAAGCAAAATACTTATCACCTTCTTTCTTCAGTTTTAGTTTTGCTTCTTTTATCTGCTCTTTATCTTTCGATTTCAGAGCGGTAACCAATTCTGTCGTGGAAGGGATACGCATAAAATCAAGGGCGGTGACCAATGCTTCATTGATAGCCTGCTGATGATATAGCGCATCGCGTCGGTGAGATACAATAGAGCGAATCTCATCAAAGGCTTTCTGATACGAATCATCTCCCTTCTCACGGCCGCGGGCTAATAGTTCTTCTTGCTGTGCACGTTTGGTATCCAGTACATTGAGGCGTATCAGTCCTTCATTCATGCCGATTGCATTTTTCCAATAATTGGCCGAAGAAGCATATTTGCTTGCATAATGAATACGCACTGCCGGATCTTTCAGCATTTGCTCCATAAGTACTTTCTGACGGGCTCCGCGTACATGCTGGCGCATGAAATTGGTCGTTTGCATCCGTTCTTCCACTTCGTCGGCAATCATATACCGCCAGTTACGTCCGGGGAATCCCATGACAAAGGTGAAATCTCCTTCCTGAACTCCGGCGAGGCTGATCTTCAGATGTTTTTTCACTTGCAGAGGAACGTTGTCTTTAGAATATTCTGCCGGTTTTCCATTCTTGTCCGCGTAAATACGGAAGAGAGAAAAGTCGCCTGTGTGACGAGGCCACATCCAGTTGTCGGTATCAGCTCCGAATTTACCGATGGAAGAAGGAGGAGCCCCTACCATACGAATATCACTGTATACTGTTTTGATGAACAGATAATATTTGTTTCCTCCATAAAAAGCCTTGAGCTCCAACTTTGTTGCAGGAGTTATTTCTATATTCTCGGCTTTGGCAAAACGTTCTGCTACGTTGCCAAGATAACTTGGAGATAGATAATTAACACCATCCGGGTCCGGATCTTTTTTCAGTTGTTCGTTGACGTAATCCGTCACATCGAGAATCCGGTCGATAAAAGTGACGGTCAATCCCGGAGTAGGGAGTTCCGCATCACGGTTCATAGCCCAGAAACCATCTGTCAGATAGTCATGTTCTACATTACTATGTTGCTGGATAGCTCCATAACCACAGTGATGGTTAGTCAGTACCAGTCCTTCGGAAGAGATAACTTCTCCCGTACATCCTCCTCCGAAGTGTACAACAGCGTCTTTTAGAGAAAGGCCATTTGCGTTGTATACTTCCTCTATCGGAATTTCGAGGCCAAGTTCGCGCATGGCAACAGCGTTCTGTGCTTTCAGATCGGTTAGCATCCACATGCCTTCGTCGGCGTGGATGCTAAGAGTTGCCAGTGAAAATAGGACAAATAGGATTTGTTTTCTCATTTATTCTACGATTGTCATTTCATTGATTAGGTGTCCGCAGTTTCCTAACTTTTCCAAAATGAACAGGACATAACGGATATCCAGGTTAATACAACGTTGCAGGTTGTTGTCGAAGTTGATGTCACCGCTTAATGATTCCCAGTTGCCATCAAAAGCGCAACCGATCAGTTCTCCGTTTTCATTCAGTACCGGGCTGCCGGAGTTACCACCGGTGATGTCGTTGGTTGACAGGAAGCAGACAGGCATATCACCATTTGGCAAAGCATAACGGCCATAATCTTTCTTTTCGATGAGTTCTTTCAGTTTGGCAGGTACAACGAATTCACGGTCTTCCGGATTTTCTTTTTCAAGAATACCTTTGGTGGTCGTATAGTAGTTGTAGTGTACACCGTCTTTCGGATCATAAGGTTTCACGTTACCATAGGTCAGACGAATGGTAAAGTTTGCATCCGGATAAGAAGGTACAGGCAACTTCATTTCCCCCAGACCACGGATATAAGTTTTGTGCAGCAAAGCTAGTTCCTGATCCATATCCTTGAGCTGGGAAGCCAGTGTATCCATCAAGTCGTATTTAGACTGGCAGTATTGTAGTGCCAGATCATTGTCAATCGCTTTCACTGAAGGCTTCTTTGTAAACTTCTCGAAGTTTGCCCGGTTGGCAAAAATAGAGTTGTCATACATATCATCAACGAATTTGTTATAATCGCCTTTATATTTCTGCTCAATAACCTTATAAATAGAAGGACGTTGGTTTGCCGGAATCATTTCAGCATATAAGGGGAACAAGGCTTTCGCTACCTTGCGGTCTACTTCATGATCGTAATCTTTGTTATGGATGCTTTCGTAAGTGCTTTCCAAGGCTTTCATGCGTGCTTCGATTACAGAATCGTTTTTCTCAAGTAATGCTTCGCGTGTTTTAGTCAACATCACATTGCCAAATTCGATAGCTCCGAAGAAAGTCTCTCTCAAACAGGTGTACTGATAGTTGAGAGGAGTTGTCTTAGCTACCAGGTCATCAATGTTCTTCACTACCGCTGCATATTCAGCATTGTTTTGTGCTTTTGCAAACTCTGCGAATTTGGCTTCTTGTGCAGCTTTTGTTCCCAATACATCATTATCGATGATGGCCTTATTCATGCCGATGGAGTTTTTCCAATAGTTGCTGGAACCTGCATATTTGTTAGCATACTGAATACGGATTTTGTCACTGGCATTCATTACCTCTTTCAGGACAGCCAAACGTGCACCACGAATACGGATACGTGGATCGTTTTCCGATTCCATACGTTCTTTTACTTCTGATACAGTCAGGTAGCGGCTCGTACTTCCGGGGAATCCCATAATCATTGCATAATCTCCTTCTTTCAATCCTTTGATAGAGATAGACAAATGTTTCTTGGTTTTCAGTGGGACGTTGCTCTCGCTGTATTCTGCCGGTTCACCATTTGCATCTGCATAAATACGGAACATGGAAAAGTCGCCGGTATGACGCGGCCACATCCAGTTGTCTGTTTCACCACCAAACTTACCGATAGAAGAGGGTGGAGCGGCTACCATACGTACATCCGGATATATTTTCTTATAGAAAAGATAGAATTTATTTCCGGCATAGAACGGAAGAGCTTGCGGAACAATTCCCTTTTTGTCTGCCAGGTCACTTTTAAAATAAAGATCATGAGCCAGCTTTTGAAGGAATATATTGCTGAATGATTCGGATTCGGTGATTTCTTTCGCCGCAATCTTGGCATTGACAATATCCGTAATATCTTCGATACGTTCGATAAATGTGAATTGCAATCCCGGAGTAGGGAGTTCTTTGTCTCTGGAAGTAGCCCAGAAACCATCAGTCAGATAATCGTGCTCAACACTACTATGTTGCTGGATGGAGGCGTAGCCACAATGGTGATTGGTCAGAATCAAACCTTCGGGTGAGATAATTTCTCCGGTACATCCGCCTCCGAATATACCTACGGCATCTTTAAGAGAAATTCCATTCGGATTATATAGGTCCTGTGCTTCCAGTTTTAATCCTTGTTTTTTCATCATGTCTATGGAGTGTTGCTGTTGCATCAGTTGCAATAGCCACATACCCTCATCCGCTTTAACGGAACATACAAAAAGCGCAGCCAGCGCTAATAGATAAAGTCTTAGTCTGTTCATTATTTAATGATAAAATTAAAATATATGATTGGTTAGTATTCAATTTTCAAATCTCCGTTCTTCAGTGCTTCCATGATATTAGCAGGCGGACGTTGATTCATCAGTTCGTTTTTCATAAAGTCCATATAAGGAGCTACATGCTTAAAGAACTGGTAATAGCCTTTGCATAAGTAATTCAATCCCGGTTCGCCTTCTGCCGTTTGGCTGAAACGATTTTTCGGGCATTCTCCGTTGCAGGCAAACAGGAACTCACATTCCTTGCATTGAGTAGGGAGAGACTGATATTTCATGTTCCCGAAATTGTGCTGACGCTCGCTATGCATCATTTCCACCAGAGTTTTACTATAAATGTTACCTAATTTATATTCGGGAAATACAAAATGGTCGCATGAATAAACATCTCCGTTGAATTCCATCACGCCGGCATGACCGCAGGTCTTTGCCATTGTGCATATACCAGGCTGTTCGCCCATCCAGTTCGCCAAAGTCGAATCGAATATTTGTACATAGTACTTGCCTACATCTTCTTTCACCCATTCGTCGAAAAGAGCACAAAGGAAGTTGCCCCATTGCTCCGGAGTGATCGAAAAATCGGCAAGGGTTCCGGCTTTATTTTCTGCAAGAGAAGCGAGGTGACGACCGTCCTCATGTGAGAGAATACGTTCAACGATAGGAGCGAACTGGATATACTGACAACCGATTTCTTTGAAGAAACGATAAAAGTCTAGTGGATAGTCGGCATTGAAGTCATTAATAACTGCCATCGCATTCCATTCCACCCCATGTTTTTTCAAAAGATTGATGCCTTGCATCACTTTCACAAAAGAGGGTTTTCCCATTTTATTTTTGCGATACTCGTCATGAAACTCCTGGGGACCATCGATAGAGACTCCTACCAGCCAATTATTTTCACGGAAGAACTCGCACCATTCGTCGGTGAGCATGGTTCCGTTGGTTTGGATGCAGTTGTCGATCGTTCGTCCGCGGGCATACTTTTTTTGTAGTTCCATCGCCTTTTTATAGAAGGAGAGCGGTCGCATCAGCGTTTCTCCTCCGTGCCAGGTGAAAAGCACCTGCGGCATGGTTTGTGAGTTAATGTACTCGTCGATAAATTTTTCCAGAAGTTCATCGCTCATTACGTGTTTCAGATTGTCTTTGTATAGGTTGGCCTTTTCCAAATAATAGCAATAATCGCATGCTAGATTACATACGGCACCTACAGGCTTTACCATTACATAAAGCGGTTTGGCAAAAGGGGCAAATGTTGATGTTTTCATGACTGCAAAATTAGATAAACTAAATGAAAAAAATAGCCTTACACCTATGTTTATAAGGATTATTAAAGAAAAGAGTCTTACAAGATTTAAATATTGATAAAATGTTTCTTTGAATTCTGAATCAGTTGTACCTTTGTACCCAGAATTTAATGAATAGATGAACGTGAATAAAATTTTGCCTTTTTTGCTTTTGCTTCCGTTTTTGGCTTCCTGCACCAGTAAGTACAAGATTGAAGGAACCTCTTCAGTGAATAGTCTGGATGGAAAGATGTTGTATCTTAAGTCCCTTCGTGATGGAGAGTGGGTGAAGCTGGATTCAGCTGAAGTAGTGCATGGTCTGTTCTCAATGAAAGGGAAAATAGATTCCGTACAGATGGTGACACTTTATATGGATGAAGAAAGCATTATGCCGATTGTGCTGGAAAGTGGGAAGATAACAGTAACCATTAGCAACACGGACCTCAAGGCAGTCGGAACATCTTTAAATAATGCACTGTATGAGTTTATCAGCAAAAGAAACCAATTGGAAGAAAGCATTGGTGAACTGGAGCAGAAGGAAACCCGTATGGTACTGGATGGAGGCGATCTGGATGAGATTCACGGTCAGTTGGTGGTGGAAGGAGACTCACTGATGAAAGCGATGAATCAGTATGTGAAAACGTTCATCTCCGATAATTACGAAAATGTGCTGGGACCCAGTGTGTTTATGATGCTCTGCAGCTCTTTGCCCTATCCCATTATGACTCCGCAGATTGATGATATAATCAAGGATGCTCCTTATTCTTTTAAAGATAATAAACTGGTTAGAGAGTTCCTGTCTAAAGCAAGAGAAAACATGAAGTTGATAGAAGAACATCAACGATTGGAACAAAATGCTTCAACAAATAAGTAATACTTGAGTTTTTTGTGTATTTTTGCACAAAACTCAAGTAAAGTGAAAACGACTACTGTTTCGGTATACGCCGCTTTCTTTTTTATTTTAGTCTTATCGGTTTCTTGTCATAGAGATTCGGAGGCCCCCGATGCGGCATTCCAGAGGATTGAAATGTGCATGGAATCTCTTCCGGATACAGCTCTGTATCTATTAAAGTCAATACCTCATATTGAAAAATTGCGTGGAAAGTTGCAGGCGGATTATGCACTTTTATTGACGCAGGCGATGGATCAGAACTATGTGAAGTTTACTTCTGACTCATTGATTGCACTGGCGCTGAATTACTATACTGTAGAGCATGGTGACTCAGTTACGCGTGCTAAAGCACAGTATTATTATGGAAGAGTGCTGCGTGAATTGGGCAAAGATGAAGAGGCTTTGACGTTTTTATCTTCGGCAAAAGAAATGTTCGGGAATATTCAATGTTGTAAGATGTTTGCAATGGCTACTGATGAGATAGGGATGATTAACCGGAAAAAGAAATTGTATCAGGAGTCGTTGAAGAATTTTCGGGAGTCATATACGATCTATGAAGAGTTGAAAGATTCTTTGAGTCTTGTCAGAGCCGGGCAAAATATAGGCCGGGCTTATTTGTTTCAGAATAAATGGGATAGCTGCTATTTCTATTATACTTACGCTTTAGAACTAGCCAGGGAAAAGCAATATCCGTCTGAAGTTTCCATTTTACATGAGTTGGGGATACTGTACCGTTCCATGGGAGAACTGAAAAAGTCAGAACGCTATTTTCTTGCTGCTTATGAAAAAGAAACGGATGAAGAAAGGAAATACGTGGAGTGTATGTCTCTCGGCTATTTGTATATACAGATGGGCGATGTAGAGAATGCCCGGAAATATTTTAAGATGAGTATCAATTCTTCTAAAGAATATACCCGTATTGATGCATATAACAATTTATACTTTCTTGAAAAAGATATTGATAATTTTGAAGAAGCGATTATCTACCATGAAAAAGCGGACTCTATCGTGAATGTATTGGATGAAGTCGATTCGCAGGAGTTGATAACAGAACTGCAAAAGCAATACGAGAACGAGAAACTCCGGAATGATAATCTACAACTGAAAGTGGACCGTACAGTTTTTATATTTTGCGGTACGGTTATTTTCCTGATTGTGGCCTTCTATATGTGTTATTACTACTACAAAAGTAAAAATCACAGGAAGAAGATTGCCGAAATCGAATCCCAGATTAGAGATAATGAAGAGGAGATAAAGCGATATCAGCAGGAGATGGAAGAAATCCAGGAGTTGAAAGATCAAGTACTGGAAGAGAACCGCATACTGGAAGAAAATCGAATGAAGGTGGGCGAGTTGAATGGAAAGATTGTACTTCTAAGTATGCAGAACAAAAACTTATCGGGACTATTGAAAGAACTGGGAGGAGAATTAACTGTCGGACCCTCTTCTGAACAGTACATATCCGCTTTTCGTCTGCTGCTTGCTATCAAAGAGGGAACATTAAGAGGTAAATTGTCTAATGGAGAACGCTATAAATTGTTTAGCCTGTTTGATTTACTCTATTCTAATTACGTTACCCGGTTGCTTGACAAAACTCCTTTATTAACTAAACATGATCTTGAGATCTGTTGCTTTCTTAAATTTGGACTGACCAATGAAGAACTGGCGCGTATTTTTCAGACCTCTTCCGATTCTGTTACCAAAGCAAAAGGAAGGCTGAAAGGTCGATTAGGCATTTCTCCACAAGAAGATTTGAATGTGTTTTTAAGGGATTTTTGATAAATAAAAAATGAATTGTCCGGGTCATTAATAGAACGCTAATCTGTATTTGATTGAAATGTAAGTGTTTACGAAAAATCAGGCGCACTGATTTTGTCCGGGTGACTTTTTTTGTGTTTTCGGATGCATGCTGTACTTTTGACACAACAAAAACCAAATAGCTATATGAAAAATCCTAATGAATTATCTGCCGCCTCTTCTTTGAGAGGTGACGAATTGCAGTTAATAGAACAAAAAGCCAGCATTGTTGTCGGAATAGCAAATTCTCGCACCAGGTTACGGATAGGAATTCTATTAAGTAAATATTCAGAGTATCAGGTGGATTATATATCCTCCGAGAGTGAGATCGGTAAACTGATTGAAGAAGCCGACTTGATTATTGGTGCAGGGATTACCGCTTACGAAGGGGTATTGCGCCGAAAGCCGGTGATTGTAGTGGGTGATTATGGCTTGGGAGGTCTGGTTACTCCGGATACATTCCGCAAGCATTATAACAATCGGTTTAGAGGGAAGATTAATGGTGTCAGAAATGAATCTTTCTCATTAGAGAATTTAGAAAAGGAAATTTATAAAAGTTTTAATTTGACTTTTCAAGAATTACAAATGATGTCAAACCAAACTATAACCTTGCAAAACATCTAAATATCTGAATTTCTTAATTTAATAGTTTGATGCATAAAACTGGTTAGGAATATGGGGGTGCGTGAGCATCCCCATATTTATATAAGATTATGTACTGACTATCGGTCTTGATCTTCGTTTTTCACCATTCCCTTGTATTGTTCCGGCAGGGCGCTTTCAACCGCAGCGTAGGCCTCTGCCATGGTTGCCTTGATATTTTCCATTCCTTTCCCTTTGGGAGGAATAGGCTCGTGAATAGTCAGAATCATGCGATGACGGTGTATCCATTTGCCTGTGCGTGGCAGAATCTCGAATGAGCCGTCAATGGTGACGGGTACAACCGCCAACTGTAAATCATCAGCCAACTGGAAAGCGCCTTTCTTAAAGTATCCCATGTGTCCTGTAAATGTACGCGCTCCTTCAGGAAAGACTACGAGAGAAACCCCATCTTTCAATGAGTCTTTTGCCTGCCGGATTGTTTCCAATACTTTTTTAGGACCAGATCTGTCTACAAAGATATGTCCTGCACTTTCACAGGCTTTTCCTACAAACGGCAGTTTGCGCAGGCTTTTTTTCATCATCCACTTAAAGTTTCTTCCGATGAAGCCGTAAATAAGGAAAATATCAAATGAACCCTGATGGTTAGGGACGAAAATATAGGAAGTCTTGTCATGCAACTTTTCACGTCCCTCAATCTTCACGGGAATCAATAGAAACAGACAAATTAATTGTGACCAAATCTTCCCCGGATAATATCCCCAGATGTGGGCTCCTCCCAAGAGAGAACCTACAATAGTGACGATTGCCGTGAGGATGGTCAACACTAATAAAATAGGCAAAGCGATGCAAATCTGATAAATATAATACAGTATCTTCATAGGGTTGGATTTTTATCCTGCAAATATACATGATTATTGGTAAAAAAGAGAGGCAGATGTGATATAATCTTTTTGATTGTGTTATTTTTGCCTCTTGTTATTAGAGATAGTTACAAAATTATGATACGTATATTACATACTGCCGACTGGCATCTGGGACAAACCTTTTTTGGTTATGATCGCACGGAAGAACATGGAGTATTCCTGAATTGGCTGGCAGAAGAAATTCGTCAGAAAGAGATTGATGCATTGATTATAGCCGGAGATGTTTTTGATGTTTCCAACCCTTCCGCAGCATCCCAAAGCATGTATTATCAGTTTATTTATCGGGTGACAGCAGAGAATCCGTATTTGCAGATTGTCATTGTTGCCGGCAACCATGATTCGGCAGCACGCCTGGAGGCTCCTTTGCCTCTGTTGCAAGCTATGCGGACGGAAGTCAGAGGGGTAGTTCGCAAGCTCGAAGGCGGAGAAATCGATTATGACCATTTGACTGTGGAACTGAAGAACCGGAGAGGGGAAGTGGAATTGCTTTGCATGGCAGTTCCTTTTCTGCGTCAGGGAGATTATCCGGCCGTGCAAACGGAAGGCAATCCGTATGCGGAGGGAGTTCGCGAACTTTATGCACAACTTTTGCAAAGGCTATGGAAGCGAAGGACGGAGAATCAGGCGATTCTTGCCATCGGTCATTTGCAGGCTACAGGATCGGAAATTGCAGAGAAGGATTATAGCGAGCGTACCGTGATTGGTGGGCTGGAGTGCGTATCTCCGGAAACTTTTTCCGAACAGATAGCTTATACGGCATTGGGACATATACATAAAGCGCAGCGAGTGTCCGGAAGAGAGAATGTGCGGTATGCCGGAAGTCCCATTCCGATGTCTTTTGCCGAGAAACATTATCATCATGGAGTCGTGATGGTGACTTTCGACGGAGGTTGTGCGGTGGACATTGAACGGTTGGAATGCCCGAAATTAATACCTTTGTTGAGTGTCCCGAACGGAGAACCTGTTTCACCGGAAGCCGTCTTGGAAGCCTTGAAGGAACTACCCGAGACAGAAGCCGTAGCCCCATATCTGGAAGTAAAGGTATTGTTGGAGGAACCGGAACCCATTCTTCGGCAGGAGATTGAAGATGCACTGGCAGATAAAAACTATCGGTTGGCGCGTATTGTTTCTACCTATCGCACTGAAACTGGAAATACGACGAAAGAAAATGAAAACTGGAAGAGGGGGTTGCAGGAAATGTCTCCCTTGCAGATTGCACAGTCTGCCTTTGAGAAGATTTATCAGGTGGAAATGCCTGTAGAACTGACAGGTTTGTTTGAAGAGGCCTATTTGGCTGCTACCCGTAAAGAAGAGGAGGAAGAAGAATGAAAATACTAGCTATACGATTGAAGAATCTGACCTCGATAGAAGGAACGGTAGAAGTGGATTTTATGGCAGAACCATTACATTCTGCAGGTATCTTTGCCATTTCAGGACCTACCGGTGCAGGTAAGTCTACTTTATTAGATGCCTTATGCCTGGCATTGTATGATAAGGCTCCCCGCTTTGCAACTTCAGTGGAAAATGTGAACCTGGCAGATGTGGGAGACAATCAGATTAATCAGTCTGATGTTAGAAATTTGCTGCGTCGGGGGACAAGTGACGGTTATGCGGAAGTCGATTTTTTAGGTATTGACGGACGGCGTTACCGTTCTCGTTGGTCGGTGAGGCGGACAAGAAACAAGATAAACGGTTCTTTGCAGCCACAAACGCTGGAAGTGAAAGAACTGGATACGGAGAAAGAATTTCAAGGTACCAAGAAAGAGTTGTTGATTCAGTTGGTGGAGTTGGTTGGCCTGACGTATGAACAGTTCACCCGTACAGTATTATTGGCACAAAATGATTTTGCTACATTTCTGAAATCAAAAGGGGCGGCAAAAGCAGAATTACTGGAGAAGTTGACAGGAACCGGCGTGTATTCCCGGATTTCTCAAGAGGTCTATGCCCGGAATAAGGCGGCACAAGAGGAGGTGACCTTGATTCAGAATCGAATGAATGTGATCGAATTGATGCCGGAAGAAGAGCTGCTTGCTCTGCAAAAAGAGAAAGAACTATCAATTGAAAAGCGCGCGGCAGGGATTAAACTGCTGGCAGAACAGAATGAACAACTGAATGTGGTTCGTTCATTAAAAATACAGGAAGAACTTTGGAAGAAAAAGCAGCAGGAAGAACAGGAGGAACAGGCCAGGGAGAAAGTATTGCAGGGTGCATTGGCTTCCCAAGAGGAAGGATTGGTGCATTTTAAGGCACAATGGGAGGCCATACAGCCAGACTTGAAGAAAGCACGTCAATTGGATGTACAGATACAGTCTCAACAAAGCAGCTATATACAGTCGCAGCAGATTTTACAAGCGGCTAACAGGCAGGTGGCGGAGCAGGAACAAAAAATGCGAGTGGCTGCGGAACAATTACAGGTGTCTTATTCTTCTCTGAACCGCTTATTAAGCCATGTAGGGATAGAAGAAGCACTGCAACTTGAACAGGTGGAAGAGATTCTACGGCAAGAAGAAAGTAAACTGGCTGCCGCTACCAGTACGAATGAGGAACGTTTGTTGCGCTTAAATTCTTTCGGATATCCGTTATTGGCCGAAGAACAGGTGAAGTTGCAAAAAGAGTTGACTCGTCAGCAGAATATCCGGCAATTAACGGAAACGCAGACGAAAGCAAAGACGGAAATAGAAAGACTGGAGAAAGAAGTGGCCAATTGTCTGAAACAATTGACGGAGCAAGAAACCGCATTGAAAGTTACTCAACGTCTTTACGAAAATGCACGTATGGCAGTGGGAAAAGACGTGAAAGCATTGCGCCGGCAATTACAGGAAGGGGAGGCTTGTCCGGTTTGCGGTAGCACAGCGCATCCTTATCATCAGGAACAGGAGGTGGTAGATACTCTTTTCCGGAGTATAGAGCAGGAGTATAATGTAGCATCAACCAACTATCAGCAGATGAATAACCGGAGCATTGCTCTGCAACGTGATTTGGCGCATCAAAAAACGGTGGACGGACAGATCGCGGAACAGTTGGCAGCATTATATAAAGCAGGGATTGAAGCCGGAAACGAAGAGCAAATACAACGTCGTTTGGCGGAACTGGCAATACGTATTTTGGAATATCGCAATCTTTATGCAGAATGGCAGCGCAGCGATGAAGAAATTAAAAAGATGCGTGCACATTGTGAAGCCCTCCGTGAGAATGTTTCTCTCTGTCGTTTGGCTATGCAGAAAGTATCGTCTGCCAAAGAACAGCTGGTAATCTTACAGAATGCTGCTTCGGCCGAACTAAAGAGATTTGAAGTGATAGAGAAAGCGCTGAATGTGCTTCGTCAGGAACGTTCTCAGCTATTGAAAGGAAAAAGCGCGGATGAAGCGGAAGCTGCCGTAGCAAAAAGAGAGAAAGAACTGAATCTCGCTTTGGAGAAAGCACGTAAAGAAGTAGAGGCGGTACACAACCGGCTTTCCGGTTTGCAAGGAGAGATGAAGCAAATTGCACTGGCTATAGGAGAGTTGCAAGAACAGTATAAAAAGATAGAGTCTCCCGAACTGCTTCCTGAAATAATAAAGAAGCAACAGGAAGAAAACCTGAATATAGAACGTGCCCTTTCTACTATGGAAGCCTGCCTGCTACAACAAGCAAAGAATAAACTGACTGTGGAACAGATTGCGAAGGAACTGGCAGAGAAACAAACTGTTGCCGAACGTTGGGCAAAATTGAATAAACTGATTGGCAGTGCGGATGGAGCGAAATTTAAAGTGATTGCTCAAAGTTATACTTTGAATTTGTTGCTGCTTCATGCCAATCAACATTTATCCTATCTCTCTAAACGCTATAAGCTGCAACAGGTACCCGATACGTTGGCACTTCAGGTAATAGATTGCGATATGTGTGATGAAATACGGACCGTGTACTCTCTTTCAGGAGGTGAATCGTTCCTGATTTCTTTGGCACTGGCTTTAGGTTTGTCTTCCTTGTCAAGTAATAATCTGAAAGTTGAATCTCTTTTTATTGATGAAGGTTTCGGTTCTTTGGATGCGGAAAGTTTGCGTACAGCGATGGAAGCATTGGAACAATTACAGATGCAGGGGCGGAAAATAGGAGTAATCTCTCATGTGCAGGAGATGAGTGAACGGATTTCTGTTCAGGTGCAGGTACATAAGAAAGTGAATGGAAAAAGTGTGCTTACCGTGGTGGGGTAAGCACACTCCTTACTACTTAGTATGAATTATTCAGGTTGGATTCTTTTACATTAATTCGTTCAGTTCGCTTAAATTCTTTTTGATTTCGTGGATACGATTTAAGAACTTCTTGCGGTAAATCCATAAGATCAATCCCAGTCCTCCGCCCCATAACAGGATGAAGAAAGCAATCATGCCCATTCCATATTGCCACACTTGCCAGTAGATAAATGAAAGTATAGCCAGGACTAGGAGAAAGGCAATAGCAATCAATCGTTCCCTGATGGTCCATCGATGGATACGGTTCACGCGGCTGATTACTTCTACCAAAGGCATCTCGTCTATTTGTGTCCGTTGGAGGAAACGGGTGGTGACGATATCCCAGCAAAGGGCAGGAATCCATGCGAAAATGATAATGATATAGATCGGGTTCAATCTGTTATGTAACAGTACCTCCGCTAAAAATAAGATCAGTATCGGCAGAGAAATCAGAATAAGCTTGATGTTCAGTCTGGCAATGGCATGGATACCTTTGTCCGCATGCCTTATCAGCTTTTCAAGCTCTTCTTCTTTGATGAACTCTTTGTCTTTCAAGTGTTCATCCAGGGCATTCCAAGATTTTTTCAGTTCTTCCAGTTCCATATATCTTATTCCTCCTTTTTCATTCTTTTAAGTTTGTCTTTGATGCGACTTAGTTTGGTCGCTACATTGGTAACCGTCAGTCCGGTGATTTCTGCTATTTCCTCGTAACTTTTGTCTTCGAGATAAAGCAGGATAATTGATTTGTCGAGTTGTCCCAGTTGGTTAATCATCTGATAAAGCTGTTTCAACATTTCGTTGATCGGGTCGTGTGCTTCTATGGCCCAGTCGGTATCTCTGGTGAGGCTGACTATTTCTGGCACATTCTTTTCTTTACGATAGAAGCTGATACAGGTGTTGAGGGCAATACGGTAAATCCAGGTGGAAACCTTACATTCTTTTCTGAATTTGGGATAGGCTTTCCAAAGGTTCAATACCACATCCTGATACAGATCATTGAGAGGAGCATTGGGATTGGCATACAGATAGCATACCTTGTAGATCACCCGTTCATATTCGCGGATCACCGACAAAAACTCTTGTTCAATAGGGGCGCTAACCTCTGCTGTTTGTTCTCTCATGGAATCTATGATTACTTTTCTGGTTAGTTAGTCGTGAGAAAAGGAGAAAAATCACAGGGGAATAAGGACTATTGGAGATTAGCTGCCAGAAACTTACACATTTCTTCGATACTTTTTCCCCGACGGCGGGCATAATCTTCCAATTGGTCTTCTCCAATCTTTCCGACGGAGAAGTATTCGGAAGCCGGATGTGAAAACATAAGTCCGCAAACAGAAGCGTGCGGGTACATAGCTCCGTTTTCGGTCAGCGAAATGCCTATCTGCTTCATGTCCAACAGTTCATCCAACAGGAAGTTGACGGATTGATCCGGTAAAGACGGGTAACCGACAGCAGGGCGAATGCCTTGATACTTTTCGACCAGTAAGTCCGCTATGCCTAAATTCTCGTCTTTGGCATATCCCCACGCTTCTTTGCGCACATATTCATGCATCTTTTCTGTTGCTGCTTCTGCCAGTCGGTCGGAGAGGGTTTGGACAAGCAGGTGTTTATAAGGGTCCTGTTCGTACAATCCTTCCATGTCCGCATCAATGGAAGAGGCAAAAGCACCGATGGTATCCGGGATGCCGGAAGAGATCGGGCGGATAAAGTCACTGAGACAAAGAAAAGGACTACCGTCTCTTTTCGGCGTTTGCTGGCGCAGTAAAGGAAAAGTGATGAACCGGTCTTTTTCTTTCTCAATAATCAGGTTATCCCCGTCAGAGTTTGCCTTGCAAAGCTTGAAGATGGTCTTTACTTCATAATCCCGGTCAAGCAGATCGAGCATCCGGTTGGCCTCTTTGAATAGCTGCATTGCTTCGGAAGCTTTATTACGTTCTTCTTCCGGGAAAGTTGTCAGCCACGAAGCACGGCAGGCATCACATCCGTGAATGTTGGCGATGGCTGCAAAACGTGGCTGGAACCCCCATGCATGGAAAAAGTAAATCCAGTTGATGTAGGGAGTGACTGTATGTATTTTATAAGATAAAATGGTACTCATAGGCTTGTTGAAGGCGAGCTGCTGTTTATCTGAATCTTAATTCCTGTCCGCGATAAGTCTCGTCTATTTCTCCGTTGTTATATAACAGATGTCCGTTTACAAATGTTTTCTCTACTTTCCAGTCGAATGTGTGTCCCTCTAATGGGCTCCATTTACATTTGCTTAGAATACAATCGGTTGTTACAGTCCATTCGCTTCCGGGACGGACTAATACCAGGTCAGCCTGATAGCCTTTGCGAATGAATCCTCTGTTTTGTATCTCATACATCTGCGCAGGAGCATGAGCCATCTTTTCTACTACTTTTTCGATAGTAAACACTCCTTTTTCTGTCAACTCCAACATGCTGACGAGTGAGAACTGAATCATCGGCATTCCGGACATTGCTTTTAAGGCACCGCCTTCTTTTTCGCTAAGTAAATGTGGGGCATGATCTGTGGCAATAGCATCAATCAAACCGCTATTGACAGCCTCTCGCAAAGCTTTCCGGTCTTGCGCTGTCTTAATGGCAGGGTTGCATTTGATGCGGGCACCCAGTGTCTGATAGTCCTCTTCCGTAAAGAGCAGATGAGAAACACAGGCTTCTGCCGTGATCTTTTTTTGTACCAAAGGTACATTAGAAAACAGGCTCAACTCTTTAGCTGTGGAAATATGCATGATGTGCAGGCGGGCGTTTGTCTCACGTGCCAACTGCACTGCCAGTTCGGATGAACGATAGCAAGCTTCTTCCGAACGAAGGAGCGGATGAAGAGCCAAAGGTACGTCGTCTCCGTATTCTTTCTTATATTTATCCGTGTTTTCTTTGATAATTCCCTGATCTTCGCAATGAGCAGCGATGAGCAGATCGGTTCCACCGAATATATTACGCAGACTGGCCATCCGGTCTACCAGCATATTGCCGGTGCTTGAACCCATAAATAACTTCACTCCACAAACCCGGTGTTTATCCAGTTGTGCAAACTGGGTATAGTTATTATTCGTTGCTCCGAAATAGCAGGAATAGTTGACTGCTGACTTTTCACCCAACAGAACAAATTTTTCCTCCAAAGCCTCCAATGTGGTAGTTTGCGGATTGGTATTGGGCATATCCATGATAGAGGTGACACCTCCTGCTGCCGCAGCACGACTTTCTGTGGTGATATCTGCCTTATGAGTCAGTCCGGGATCGCGGAAATGCACATGTTCGTCGATGGCACCCGGCAAAAGATAACACCCGGTTGCGTCTATTATCTCGTCGCAGGGGGCAGTTGCGTTTTCTTCACCAACCAATATTTCGGCTATCTTTTCATTCTCGATTACTACTGAACCCAGAACTTTTCTTCCTTCGTTGATAACAACGGCGTTTTGAATCAGTGTACGTTTCATTTCTTTTGTGGGAATTTATGGAACCAACTATTTACTTTTAATTTTATCACACCAAATATGGCTTCTCCAAAGATGCTGCTATTCATTTTAGAAGTCCCTAATTCACGATTAATAAAGATAACGGGAACCTCGATAATTTTGAAACCACACTTATAAGCAGTGAATTTCATTTCAATCTGAAAGGCATATCCTTTGAAGCGAATATGATCTAAATCGATTGTTTCCAACACCTGGCGGCGGTAGCAAACAAATCCGGCAGTGGTGTCATGTACAGGTATTCCGGTGATAAACCGCACATATTTAGAGGCAAAGTATGACATCAATACCCGTCCCATCGGCCAATTCACTACATTCACTCCGCTGACATAACGGGAACCGATGGATACATCTCCTCCTTGTTCCGAACAAGCCTGATACAAACGGGGTAAATCATTCGGATTATGACTGAAGTCTGCATCCATTTCAAAAATATACTCGTATGCGTGTTCCAGTGCCCATTTAAATCCGGTAATGTAGGCAGTACCCAGTCCCAGTTTTCCTTTACGTTCTATCATAAAAAGCTGTTCGGGAAATTCTTGTTGCAGTTTTCTTACGATGGCTGCCGTTCCGTCCGGAGAGCCGTCTTCTATGACCAGAATATGGAATACTTGGGGAAGGCCGAAAACGGCACGGATGATATTTTCTATGTTCTCCCGTTCATTATAGGTGGGGATAATTACAATGCTATCCGATGTCTGCATATAGATACTATAAAATTTAGAAACAAAAGTAGTTCTTTTTCCTTTAGTTATAGCTGAACTAAGGAAAATTTAACGTGTTTCATGCCCCATTCGGAATAAGACGGCAGATACCTTATTATAATACTTCTGTTCTTTGGGTGTATACTCCCAATCTTTTTTGTAATTTTGCGGGGAAATTTTATAGGTATGACAATAACTGAGTTGCAACAACAATATGCTGCCCATCCCAATATGGCAGTAATGAAGCGCTTGTTGAAGGACACTTCCGTTCAGACTGTTTTTTGCGGAGGACTGTGTGCATCCGCCGCTTCTCTTTTTTCTTCTGTACTGGTGCAAGAGGGTGGTTGCCCGTTTGTATTTATTTTAGGTGATCTTGAAGAAGCCGGATATTTCTATCACGACTTGACGCAGATATTGGGTACGGAAAGAGTATTGTTCTTTCCATCTTCATTCCGTCGCTCCATCAAGTATGGACAAAAAGATGCGGCCAATGAGATTTTGCGTACAGAAGTACTTAGCCGCTTGCAAAAGGGGGAAGAGGGATTATGTATCGTTACGTACCCGGATGCATTGGCGGAGAAAGTGGTGTCGCGCAAGGAATTGAGTAATAAAACGCTGAAGCTGAATGTAGGAGAGAAAGTGGATACCACTTTCATCACCGATGTGTTGCATAGTTATGGTTTTGAATATGTAGACTACGTATATGAGCCGGGACAATATGCTGTTCGCGGTAGTATTATCGACGTTTTCTCTTTTGCTTCGGAATATCCTTATCGCATCGATTTCTTTGGTGATGAAGTGGAAAGTGTTCGTACCTTTGAAGTGGAGTCTCAATTATCCCGTGAGAAGAAAGATGGAGTGTCTATCGTTCCCGATTTGGCGGTGACAGGAGATGTAACGACTTCTTTTCTGGATTTTATCCCGAAAGAGACTACCTTGGCGATGCGCGATTTTCTTTGGTTGCGCGAGCGAATCCAGGTGGTACACGATGAGGCGCTGACTCCACAGGCAATAGCCGTTCAGGAGGCCGAAGAGAATGGTGGCATTACATTGGAAGGGAAATTGATAGACGGCAGCGAGTTTACTGTACGGGCACTCGATTTCCGCCGGTTGGAATTTGGTAATAAACCGACCGGAACGCCCAATGCCAGCGTTACTTTCAATACATCTGCCCAGCCTATCTTTCATAAGAATTTCGATCTGGTAGCTTCTTCTTTTAAGGATTATCTGGAAAAAGGCTATTCGCTTTATATCTGCAGTGACAGCATGAAGCAAACAGATCGTATCAAAGCTATTTTTGAAGATCGGGGTGATAAGATTAATTTTACTCCCGTAGAACGTACCATTCACGAAGGTTTTGTAGATAACACACTGCGGCTCTGTATCTTCACAGACCATCAGTTGTTTGATCGTTTTCATAAATATAATCTGAAAAGTGATAAAGCCCGTTCGGGAAAAGTGGCACTATCCTTGAAAGAACTGAATCAGTTCACTCCGGGAGACTATGTGGTGCATACGGATCATGGTATCGGACGTTTTTCCGGCTTGGTACGTATTCCGAATGGTGACACTACGCAAGAGGTTTTGAAACTGGTGTTTCAAAATGAAGATGTGGTGTTCGTCTCTATTCATTCCCTGCATAAGGTTTCCAAATATAAAGGTAAAGAAGGAGAGGCTCCCCGGCTTAACAAATTAGGTACAGGTGCATGGGAGAAACTGAAAGAACGTACGAAGAGTAAAATCAAGGACATTGCCCGCGATTTGATAAAATTGTATTCGCAGCGTCGTCAGGAAAAAGGTTTCTCTTACAGTCCCGATAGTTTCTTGCAGCGTGAGCTGGAAGCATCCTTTATTTATGAAGATACACCGGATCAGAGTAAGGCGACGATTGATGTCAAGGCGGATATGGAAAGTGACCGTCCGATGGATCGTCTGGTCTGCGGAGATGTAGGATTTGGAAAAACAGAAGTTGCGATTCGTGCGGCTTTCAAAGCCGTTGCCGATAATAAACAAGTAGCCGTTCTGGTTCCGACAACAGTACTTGCTTACCAGCATTTTCAGACTTTCCGTGAACGTCTGAAAGGCTTGCCGTGTCGGGTGGAATATTTAAGCCGCGCACGTACTGCCGCACAGACCAAAGCTGTATTGAAGGGATTGAAAGATGGAGATGTCGGTATTCTGATAGGTACCCACCGTATCTTGGGAAAAGATGTCCAGTTTAAAGACTTGGGATTGTTGATTGTGGACGAAGAACAGAAATTCGGTGTCTCTGTCAAAGAAAAGCTGCGCCAGTTGAAAGTGAATGTGGATACACTGACTATGACTGCTACTCCAATTCCCCGTACCCTTCAATTTTCATTGATGGGTGCACGCGACTTGAGTGTGATTTCTACTCCGCCACCCAACCGCTATCCGATTCAGACCGAAGTGCATACTTTTAATGAAGAAGTGATAACGGATGCCATCAATTTTGAGATGAGCCGCAACGGTCAAGTCTTCTTTGTCAATAACCGGATTGCGAACTTGCCGGAATTGAAAGCGATGATCGAACGTCATATCCCGGATTGCCGTGTAGCGATTGGACATGGACAGATGGAACCGACAGAGCTGGAGAAGATTATTCTGGATTTTGTCAACTACGACTATGATGTACTCTTGGCAACTACAATCATCGAAAGTGGTATTGATATTCCGAATGCCAACACTATCATTATCAATCAGGCGCAAAACTTTGGATTGAGTGATCTCCATCAGATGCGTGGACGGGTAGGACGTAGTAATAAAAAAGCTTTTTGTTATCTGCTGGCTCCTCCGTTAGGTAGTTTGACAGCCGAAGGAAGGCGACGTCTTCAAGCAATTGAAAACTTTAGTGATTTGGGAAGTGGCATTCATATCGCCATGCAGGATTTGGATATTCGTGGAGCCGGAAATCTGCTTGGAGCCGAACAAAGCGGATTTGTTGCCGATTTGGGATATGAGACATATCAGAAAATTCTTACTGAAGCTGTCCATGAGTTAAAGACAGACGAGTTTGCAGAACTGTATGCGGATGAAATCAAGGGCGAAGGACAAATTAGTGGAGAAGAGTTTGTAGACGAGTGTCAGGTAGAAAGCGACCTCGAACTATTGTTGCCTGCCAACTACGTAACAGGCAGCAGCGAACGTATGTTGCTCTATCGCGAACTGGATGGACTGACATTGGACAAAGATGTGGAAGCTTTCCGTGCTCGTCTGGAAGACCGCTTCGGACCGGTTCCCCGGGAAACGGAAGAACTACTCCGTATTGTGCCTCTACGCCGTCTTGCAGCCCGTTTGGGTGCAGAGAAAATCTTCCTGAAAGGTGGGCGGATGACCTTGTTTTTTGTTTCCAATCCGGATAGTCCGTTCTATCAAAGTAAGGCTTTTGGTAAAGTGATAGACTATATGATGAAATATACTCGTCGTTGTGATTTGCGTGAACAGAACGGCAGACGGAGTATGCTGATTAAGGATGTTACTAATGTGGAAACGGCGGTCAGTGTGTTGCAGGAGATTGTGGCTTTGCAATGATAAGTGGACTCTGATAATTGGTGTTTTTTAATGAGATTCAAAAGAATAAGTTTGTTTTATTACATAAGTCTGTTTATCTTTGAACTCATAATAATTTAGGTATTACAGATATGGCTGCAAAATATGAACCACAGGAAAATGAGATGCCGGAACAGGTTAATGAACCGATAGCTGCTTATCAAAGGACAGCTTCTGATATGAGTCTTTATATCCCTACGGAATATGAAAGAGAGATTATCATGCGTTCGGAAAAGGATTATGAAGAAGGTCGGTTGTATACTCAAGAAGAGGTCGATAAGCAGGTGAAACAATGGCTAGATTAAAGATTGTGTGGACAGAAACTGCTACAATTGTTTTGCGGCGGATTTTGACTTTCTATCGTGTAAGAAACGGAAATTCCAAATATAGTCGTTCTATCTATACAATGATAAACGATGTTCTGAAGTTAGTTGCCAAATATCCATATATATACAAAGCTACTTCTGTGCCTAATATACGTGTTTTTCATTGTGATTACTTTAAGGTATATTATAGAGTGCTTGAAGAATATATTCTTGTGGAAGCTATTTTTGATACTCGCCAAGATCCTGATAAAGCCCCTTTTTAAGAATTTATCTTTTCTTTCCGTATAACTTGTCTATCAAATCTGAACGTCCGATACGTCTCAACTCATTGATGATGTTTTTTCGTTCTTCCGGTTTGTACCAGAAAAAGAATTGGCGTTGTGCAAGTTTCTCCCGTTGGGTTTTGGCACTGAATATCGGTTCTAGCGTGTATGGATGGAATCCGCTATACCAGGCTTCGGTAGCCACTGTCATCGGAGTAGGAGTGAAGTCCTGCACTTGTTCCAGGTGGAAGTCCAGACGTTTGGTGATAACGGCAAGTTCCGCCATGTCTTCTTCATTGCATCCGGGATGCGAAGAGATAAAATACGGAATCAGTTGTTGACGCAGATTTTCTTCCCGGTTAATGCGGTCGAATATCTTTTTGAATGTTTCAAATTGCTCAAAAGAAGGTTTGCGCATTATAGATAATACCCGGTCACTGGTATGCTCCGGAGCCACTTTTAACCGGCCACTCACATGATTGACTATCAATTCACGGGTATATTCGGCAGTGCTACGGTTGGTAGTTTCATCTTTGCTTTGATGAAGTAACAGGTCATAGCGTACACCGCTACCGATAAACGATTTTTTGATTCCGGGCAAGGTATCCACGGCATGGTAAATATCCAGTAAAGGGCGGTGATCGGTATTCAAATTCGGACAAACTTTCGGGTGAATACATGACGGTCGTTTGCATTTTTTGCAAATAGCTTCATCTTTCCCTTTCATCTGATACATATTAGCGGAAGGACCTCCCAAATCACTTAAATATCCCTTGAAATCGGGTAACTGAATAACTTCTTTTACCTCTTTCAGTATAGACTCTTTGCTTCGGCTGACAATAAACTTTCCCTGATGGGCGGAAATGGTACAGAATGCACAGCCGCCGAAACATCCCCGGTGAATGTTGATGGAAAATTTAATCATATCGTATGCCGGAATCCGTTTCCCTTTGTATTTTGGATGAGGCAGGCGGGTATATGGTAAATCAAACGAATGATCGAGGTCTTTCTGGCTCATTGGAGGATAGGGAGGATTGACTACGACTATCTTATTCCCTACTGCTTGTGTGATTCGTGAAGCCGAATATTTGTTGGATTCTTCTTCGATATGTCGGAAGTTACTAGCCTGTTTCTTTTTATCTGCCAAACATTCTTCGTGTGAATAAAGTTGAAGGTCATCTTCGGCAGATGTCCATTCTGTTGCACGACAAAGATAGGCTGTCTGGGGCACAGATCCGATAATTGTTCTAAATTTGCTGCTTGTCAGTACAGGTTCTTCAGTGGTGAGCAGGCTTTTCATATTTTTCACCAGGTCTGCAAGAGGCTTTTCTCCCATTCCGTAGATGAGCAGATCTGCTCCGCTGTCGCACAAAATACTCTTTTGCACTTTGTCCTGCCAATAATCGTAATGACTCAATCGCCTTAAGCTAGCTTCGATTCCTCCAATGACTACCGGAACATCCGGAAAAAGTTTCTTTAGTATCTGGCTGTAAACTGTAGAAGGATAGTCCGGGCGCATATCCGGTCGGCCGTCCGGAGTATAAGCATCTTCACTGCGTAGGCGTTTGTTGGCGGTATATTTATTAACCATTGAGTCCATGCATCCGCCGGAGATACCGAAGAATAGCCGTGGACGTCCCAACTTCTTGAAGTCGCGCAGGTCGTCACGCCAGTTAGGTTGGGGAACGATGGCTATTTTCAAACCTTCCGCTTCGAGAATGCGTCCGATAACGGCAGCACCAAAAGAAGGATGATCCACATAAGCGTCAGCACTGAATAGAACGACATCCAATTCATTCCATCCGCGAAGTTCAACTTCTTTTTTGGTAGTGGGTAACCAGTCGGTCAATCGATATTCTTTCATGCTGCAAAGATACGGATAATAAAAAACATCCCAATGATTTTTTTATTCATTGAGATGTTTAACTTCAATCATCAGGATGTTTTCTTCCAATCATTGGAGTGTTTTCTTAAAACTTCCCGTTGATTGTGAACTGTAATGTCATTTGTTCTCCGTCATAGATTTCACGGAAGCCGATACCTTGCTCGGACAGATATTCCTTTAGATCCTGAAACGCATCAGCATGGTTCATGATAATCTCTATTGTTTCACCCGGAGAGGCAGTGCACATCGCTTTTATTGCAGGAATCAGCGGACTGTATGCTGTTATTCCGCAGGTATCTACCGTAATCATTATTCCTCCTCTTCTTCCGCTTCCGGACTGGAGAGCCAGGTAAGATAAAGCTTGATGAGCTGTTGCAAGCCGAATGCCTTCATATTATTGTGATAAATCACGTCGATACAAAGGTCCAGCAAGTCTTTACTGTCTTCCTCCTGACTGGCGATAAGGGAGCGGATATTTAGTTTCAACTTATCCAGAACTGCTTCATCTATAATACCGGTACTGTCGATAAGATGACGGAACAGAGCATATTTTTCAATCGTTCTCAAGTTTTCATTAGATACTTCTATGCTGCGTGTACCGCTGGGATTTGCTTGTATAGTATACATTGTTTTTTAGTTTTAAAGGTTATTATAGTAGCAAAGATAGAATTTAAAATGAGAAACGAATTAAAAAAAAGGATATTTTTTATTTTTGAGTAAAGAATCCCAAGATGCCTGCCATAATGGTTGCCCGGTCTGCTTCGGACTGGATACTTTCAAAAGGAAAGCCCAATACAAAAGTACGGTAGTTTCCTTTGTAGGCAATACCTGCACTCTGATTGCCGGGTGCATACGTAAATACGGGGAAGGCAGTATCTACGGGAACAATACAATCGGCAGCAGGTACAGCATAACTGCTTTCATTAGGCAGACGTGGGATTGTAATAGTACGGCCCAATCCTTTAATCTGATTCGAACTCTTATCTGTCAGGCTACCTTGATAACCATATTTCAGTATTTTCTCTGTAAACTCCCGGTTTCCTTGTGTTCCACTCATATCACTTCCTACATAAGCACCACTGACAAACAGGTTACCTCCCGCTTGGCAATAACTGGTCATAATCCGTTGCATAGCCGAAGAGAATGTCTTGTAATATGCTTTATTTGCAGGATCTTCTTTTTCCAGTCCCAAAATATAATCTACCACCGGATAATCTTCTAATGTAACCAATCCGTTCTCTACTGCTTCGTCGCTGCATGATACGAAACTATATTTTCCGGCTGCCTGAATTGCTTTTCCGTGAATAAAAGGATAGTCGAACGTGTTTCCTGCAATTTTCATTCCTTCTAATTCGTTTCCGCTATGTCCCAGACTTCCTTTTCCTTCTTTACCGGCTTGTGTACGGTCGAAGCCGGTTTGTGCTCCGCAAAATGAAATATTCGATATATACGGAACGCCGGGATCTTGCATTAGATCGAATCCAGCTTTATCAGAAGTGTTAACGACCGCCGGACCGCTGATTCTGTCAAAGCCATTGATGATGATTACTTTTCCCTGTTCACGTTTGGCTTTATAGGCAGAAAGGATTTCAGAAGGAAAACTTTCCCCACCCCGGTTTACAGCAGTTACTTTGAATGAATAAACAAGTCCCGGTTCTATCTTAACGGTGTGGGACGTTTTGCTGACTAAAGTGCCATTGTCAAAACCTCCATAACCGATGCGGGTATATACAATGTATTCCCGTGGTCGTGCAGTCGGTTCTTGCGGATCGTCTTCGCCTTTCCATGAAAGTTCTAATATATTCTTTTTCTTTCCGAATTGAATGGCGAAATTGCTCACAGGCAGAGGCTGAACAATGTATTCTTTATCGTGCTGGTTGGTAATGAACTGCAAAATACCTTTGTAAATAGCACGCCCCACTGTAAACTTGAAGTTCGGATCATGTCCTAACTGCATATCTGCGAAGTTCTGGTGGGAGAGTAATTCAATAATCGTAGAAGGTGTAGCCGGAAGACGTGTTTCGCTATAATTCCGGTTCCACATGCTGCGGCGTGTCCACGGCAAGCTGTAGCTTGAATAAATATCTTTCTGAATCTGTGTCAGCAGAATGTCTGCCAGATCACGTGAGGCATACCGGTCTGTTCCTGCATTCAGTTTGCCATTATTGAAATCGGTGGTGTAAATGCCGAGTGATCCGATCAGTTCGTCTGTTTTGCTACATCCGGCGTCACTGTGCAATGCCATCGTCATTTCCAAAGGTACGCCCAGACCCGACTGTTGTGGGTTATAGACGGAACTGCCCGATAAATAATTGATAACGTTAGAGCGTGTGTTGATATCGTCTGTATAGTCGTTTTCACCTTTTCGTCCGGCATATACTTCGTATGGCATTCCCGCCCATTGAGCAGAGTAGCGTGCTCCTTCCAAGTAACGCGGTAGCCCGCTGATTTTTCCTCCACGGGCAATGTTTCCCATTCCCCCTCCAAAACGTACTGCATCGGCGCATACAACCCCATGTTCGCTGCTCTCGTTACTAAGTACCACCATGCCGTAGTCGTTGCTCCCTTTATCGAATTCAAAAGTTCCGAGGTAAACCCATGTGCCTCCACCTATTTTCTGATTAACTTTAAATTCGGTTACTCCTCCGTTATGGAATACCAGATATTTGGCGTCGCTTACACTGTTGGGCAATGTTTGGTAGGAAACATAAACTGCATACTTGCCTGTTGCCGGTAGAGTAGGCACCCATTCGGCAAATACCTGGTCTTTATTCTTCTTTTTCTTTCTCTCTGTCGGAATAAAACGACAGGTTCCGTCAGTGAAAGGATTTTCTCCATCTTTATAGATTGTTTTCTTCTGAGCAAATCCTCTTACCGGAGCATTTGCCCAATTAATCTTTTTACCCCCCATTTCCAAATAAAGGGAAGCATTGGGGGTATCATTATCTACAATGATTTCATTCTTTTGTGTATCTCGTTCGCGGGGAGTATAGACAATCGCTCCTGCATTTTCCAGCATTGGAATTACATAAGGAAGGACAAAAGATTGAGTGAACATGTCTTCTGTGGTGCAGAATAATCGGGGACGTTGCCATCCCCATTCGTTTTTATCATTTTTGAAATAGTTGCCGTGGCTTTGCCAGATTGCAATGTGGCGGTCTTGTAGTCCGCGTGAGATTTCATTAGGACGTGAAGTGTTTTTCACCCAGGGAGCTCCTCTATAATCTACATTTAAGGATAACCGCTCCTTATCCTTTTTCTTATTCCGGTAGAAATTAGGTACCAAATCTTCAATGGGTTTCCCATCCGCATAAATGGTGAGTTGGTAATAATGAACGGGACCCGGAAGCAATTCTTTAACTTGATTATAAATGTTTTCTACAGTTTCCGGACGGAAAGGCTGGTAGGCGAAACTCTCCGATGCATAGATTGCAATCGTCTTACGGTCGTAATTAATATCGAAGCTATTCAGTTTAGGAGTGCTGATTTTGGCTGTTGCGGTATATTGGTTGAAGTAATCCGTCAGCCGCTCTTTTACATTTCTTTCAATATCCTGCGCAAAAAGAAAAGTTGCACAGAATGCAAGGCCTAGAAAAAATACTATTATTTTCTTCATACTTGTTGCTTTTTTGCTAAACGCAGATTATCACGGATTATCGCAGATTGTTTTATTCTATTTTTCTTTGCGAAAATCTGCGTTAATCCGCGTTTAATTCTCCCCGCAAAAATAAACAAAAAAGAGCGAGAAGTATCGAAACTTCCCACTCTTCTTTCATTGTTTTATATTCTCTTAATTAAGAATGATTACTCTTATAATGGAACATATTCTACAAATGCTTCCATTGCTTCGTAAGAAGCCAATCCCAATTGGTCGTACAAAGTAGCTGTACCACGGTTACGATCCTCGCTACGTTGCCAGAACAAACGTTCGTCGTTACCCAGGAACGGAGCACTTTCCATTTGCGACTGATGTTTCAGGATAGAGTTACGTTTTGCACGAAGTTCTTCCGGACTGATAGGCACTGCCATTTCAATATTCTCGATTTCCCATTCAGCCCACGCACCACGGTACATCCAGATACGACAGTCTTTTAGCCATTTGGCACCTTCTTCTTTTTCAAGATCGACAGCAGCAAATACAGCGTCTGTACATACACGGTGAGTTCCATGTGGGTCGGCTAAGTCACCAGCAACAAAAATCTGGTGAGGTTTTATTTCACGGAGCAAGTTGCGTACAATTTCTACGTCTGCTTCACTGATTGGGTTTTTCTGAATCTTACCTGTTTCATAGAATGGCAGATCGAGGAAGTGGCAACGTTCCAGCGGTATATTATTATAAGTACAAGCTGTACGGGCTTCACCACGACGAATCAGACCTTTGATAGTCAGAATATCACGACTGTCCATATCACCGTCTTTCTTCTCCTTCAGGAAATTGCGTATTTCTATATATTTTTCATTGATAACCAAATCTTCGCTATTATTGAAGAGCTGATTGAATCCATTGATAAAATGCATGAAACGAACTACTTCTTCGTCACCTACGGCGATATTACCGGAAGTTTCGTAAGCTACGTGTACTTCGTGCTTTTGTTCTACCAAACGGCGAAGCGTACCACCCATTGAAATAACATCATCATCCGGATGCGGAGAGAAGATGACCACACGTTTCGGATACGGTTTTGCGCGTTCCGGACGATAGGTATCATCAGCATTAGGCTTACCGCCCGGCCATCCGGTAATAGTGTGCTGCAAATCATTGAAGATTTTGATATTTACATTGTACGCAGAACCGTAAAGTGCCAGAAGTTCACTCAAACCGTTTTCGTTATAGTCTTTATTTGTCAACTTCAAAATCGGTTTGCCGGTCAACTGACACAACCAAACGATTGCACTGCGGATTAATTTATCATTCCATTCGCAAGAAGTGACTAACCATGGACGTTGGATACGTGTCAGGTTCATAGCGGCTGAAAGATCAAGAGCTACATGTGCATTATTGTGAGTTTGCAGATAAGAAGCAGGAATTGTGTCAGTGATCGGACCTTCCACACACTCTTTAATCATAGCTGCTTTGTTTTCACCCCATGCAAGCAGATAAACTTTCTTTGCGCCAAGAATAGTAGCTACTCCCATTGTAATGGAGCTGATCGGCGTATTATCCAGCGTTCCGAAAATCTTGGATGCCTCGTTTCGTGATGCATTATCTAACAAAATCAGACGAGTGGTAGAATTCAGTCGGGAACCCGGTTCGTTGAACGCAATGTTACCTACACGACCAATCCCTAACAAAGCAATATCAATACCTCCGAAGCTTTCAATGCGTTGTTCATACAGACGGCAATATTCGAAGATGGTATCTTTGGCAATGCTTCCATCGGGAGTGAATATATTCTGCTTGTCAATGTCGATGTGATCCAGCAGCATACTCTTCAAAGCATTGAAGTTACTGTTGATTGCATCGGGAGACAACGGATAATACTCATACATATTAAATACGATCACATTGCGGAAGCTAAGTCCCTCTTCCTTATGC
The DNA here is from genome assembly GCF_025147085.1 of Bacteroides sp. D2. NCBI lineage: Bacteria > Pseudomonadati > Bacteroidota > Bacteroidia > Bacteroidales > Bacteroidaceae > Bacteroides > Bacteroides sp. D2. Next base: position 4,089,343 of record NZ_CP102261.1, read on the forward strand.
ATACGGATAAGCTCGGTATATACGTGGCTGGGTGAATCTCCTCCAGGAAGAGCCAATACACAGAAACGTCCTGCCTTTTGTTTTTCGCGGATGGTTTGTGCTATTTCGCGCGCAATATAGTTAGCACCTTCTTCTACGGATTCGTAGATGTCCGTAGGGATTTTCTCGAGTCTTGTCAAGACTGATTTTTCAAATGCATTCTCCGGTCTGTAGTATCTGGGGGAGACCCGGTGGAGACTGATTTGAGAACTAAGATTTGTTTTCATAAAGTTGTTAATTAAGTTATGTAAGATTAGCGTCCTTACGACTGTATTTTCACGACAAAGATACAAAAGAAGTCTATATAATTAACTACCGAGTTCTAGGTATTGTTGCTACATGAATCTGTTTTTAACATTTGTTATTTGGCAAATGTTATAGATGGAATTCGTCTGCATCTTTCCATACCGGGAACTGCTCTCTGAATTGGTGGAGAGCAGTGAGATTTACACTGACAGTCGTTATTCCTTCCTTTCCATCTGGAAATGAGCCGATTTCTTCTCCGAAAGCGGAGTAGACTTTACTTCCTCCATTATATGAAAGTTGGTACCCGTCTGTACCTACTCTGTTGACACCGCATACATAGCATTGATTTTCTAAAGCGCGTGCCCGGAGTAGAGTATCCCAAACCAGACGGCGGGGGATAGGCCAGTTGGCTACATATATTAAAAGGTCGTACTCGTTGCCTACGTTTCGGCTCCATACAGGGAAACGAAGGTCATAGCAAACCAGCAGGCAGATATTCCATCCGTGATAGGGGATGATGAGTCGTTTATCACCGGCCGAAAAATGTTCGGCTTCCCGTCCCATACGAAACAGATGTCGTTTGTCATAATAGAACTCTTCTCCTTCCGGTGTCAGAAAGAACGCACGGTTATAAAACTGTTCGTTCTCTGTTGCTATATAGCTTCCGCAAATGGCTAGCTGGAATTTGGCGGCCCATTGTTTGAGTGTTGTAATGGTTTCCCCGGAATTTGGCTCTGCCAGTATTTTACTCTGCATACTGAATCCGGTAGAAAACATCTCCGGTAAAACAACAATCTCCGTTATTCCACGAAGACTTTGCAGCTTTTCGTGGAGCAAACGGAGATTTTCTTGTTTATTTTCCCAAACAATATCGGTTTGTATGATAGAAATACGGATAGACTCCATGATAACTAAGTATTAAGTAATAAGTATTAAGTATTAAGCCGTGCGGATAAGTATATCAAAAGCTACGATTAATACCTAATACTTAAATCATATTTCTCCAAGAGCAAAATTCTCCGGATGTTTTCCTTTGAAATCCTTGAAGTAAAGTTTGATTTCTCTCATGTCCTTATTAATATCTCCTGACGGCATGATAGCTTTCGTTGCCGAAATCGTTTTCTTGCTGTAATCAATACCAATCAGAACGATCGGAACCTGGGCTTTCAAGGCTATAAAATAAAAGCCTTTTTTCCAGTTTGGATTCGCTTTACGGGTTCCTTCGGGAGTGATAGCCAAATTAAACTTTTTATATTCGGCAAAATTATGAACCATCTGATCTACTAGCGAAGTTTTTCGACTGCGGTCGACGGGAATTCCGCCAACTGCTTTGAAAAAAAATCCAAGCGGAAAGAAAAACCATTCTTTTTTCATCATGAAACTTGTCTTACGGCCTATAGCACCATAAAATAGTTTTCCAATAAATAAATCAAGGTTTGTTGTGTGTGGAGCGGCACATATCACGCATTTATCATAATTAGGCACCGTAACGTTTGTCTTCCACCCTAACAGGCGGTAATAGATAAAGCTATAAATTGCTTTTTTCATTCTGTTTTTAGTTCAATTTCCCTATAGCTTCAATAATCTCGTTTACCTTTGCATTAAAATCAGCACGGAATTTCTTATAAAAACCTTTCACGTTGCCCGGTTCTGTGTGGCTGATGCGAGTGACAAACTCATCCTGCATCTTCAGTACCTCTGCCATCAGTTCATCTGCTTTCACCTTGTCTGTGCCAGGGATGAACATACTGTTGATTAAACACTCGGTGAATAATTCTCCTGCGATATAGTTTACGTTCTTTTTGAGTTCTCTTCTACTTGCCATAATCTTTACATTTAATGGTGAATAATAAAAAATACTTGCGGTAAAGATAGGCACTTTCTTTGATTTGGGCGAATTATACAAGGAAAAAATAAAATAAGGGAGTTTTTAATATCTTTTTTATATGTATATAATGTGGTATTAAATCAAAGTATGGGATATATGATATGAATTAAAATTAAACGTTATTGAATGGAATATGTCCTGATATTATAAAATGGCATGAAAATGTGGAGAACTTTATTTATTTCTATTCCTTTTTGACAGATTATTGAACCTTTGGAATAGATAAAAGGAGTAATTTTACGGTATTCTTAATCTAGGTAATAAGCAGACAAATTTTTATCTAAATAAATTAAAGGGAAGACAATGAATTTAAGTTTTTTGATGGAGAAGAGGCATTCCTATTTTATATCTATGATATTGCTTTGGACGTCTTTTAGTTTGGTGAGTCAGAGCAGTTGTGCGCAAAATCAGGAGAAAATAATATGTAATGGTATTCCTTGGTTTGATGATCAGGGAAAAATTGTAAATGCTCATGGAGCATGTATTGTGGAAGATGCCGGACGGTATTATTTATTCGGGGAATACCGTTCGGATGAAACGAATTCTTTTGTTGGTTTTAGTTGCTATTCGTCCGACGATTTATCTAATTGGAAATTTGAACGTATCGTGCTTCCAATACAAAAAGAGGGATTGTTAGGTCCTAATAGGATTGGTGAACGTGTGAAGGTCATGAAGTGCCCTTCTACTGGAGAATATGTGATGTATATGCATACCGATGATACGAAATACTGTGATCCTTGTATCGGGTATGCCACTAGTAAAACTATTAATGGTGAGTACATATTCCAAGGACCTTTTAAAATAGGGAATGAACCTATCCGAATGTGGAATATGGGAACTTTTCAGGATACCGATGGGACAGGCTATTTGCTGATTCATGAAGGAGATATCTATCGTCTTAGCGAGGATTATCATTCTGCAGAAAAAAGACTCGTGAAGAATATGGCGCCTGGTGGCGAGTCGCCTGCCATGTTTAAAAAGGAGGGCATTTATTATTTTTTGTTTTCAAATAAGACAAGTTGGGAAAAGAATGATAATTATTATTTCACAGCTCCGGCAGTGGGCGGTCCGTGGAAGAAGGGTGGTTTGTTTGTCCCTGAAGGTAAATTAACGTATAATTCACAGACTACTTTTGTCTTTCCTTTGACACAAGGAAAAGATACAATTCCAATGTTTATGGGAGATCGCTGGTCCTTTCCTCATCAGGCTTCAGCTGCCACTTATGTCTGGATGCCTATGCAAGCGGATAAGGGAAAACTTTCCATACCAGAATATTGGCAGGCATGGGATATAAAAACATTATCACAGGTGGATGCACTGGATAATGGCCAAATATTATCTCTCCGGAAAACACGATCTGAAGCAGGATGGGAAAGGAGAGGGGAACAGTTGTGCTCAAACTTGAAAAATAGTGTATTGAACATTCCTTTTAAAGGTACGCAGGCAGCTATAATAGGAGAAGCCAATTCTCATGGTGGATATGCAAAGGTGAGTGTACTTAATAGAAAAGGTAAAACCCTTTATTCGTCATTAATTGATTTTTATAGTAAATATCCGGAGTCAGCTATCCGAATCGTGACTCCAAGTTTTGCTAAAGGAAAATATATTTTGAGAATTGAGGTTACAGGAATTTCACCAGTGTGGACGGACAAGACAAAAGCTCGATATGGTAGTGACGATTGTCTGGTTACATTGGATAAAATAGTTGTTTTTGAATAATATATTAATCATAGTGGAAAAACAAAATGGAAAAAGTAAAGAAGATGTTACCTAAGTTTTGTGGCTTTCTGTTTTTCGGAATGATGGGTACATTTGTTTCGGCACAGAAAATTAGTTATCAGGTGAATTCTCAAACAGGAGCCTTGCAAACATTAAGTATTGCGAATGACCCACAGAAGATGAACTGGCTGGTAGCTACTGACGGAAGTCAATATCGGTGGGTCAAGGAGAATTATGGATGGGGATTGGGATATGCAACCCAAGTAAAAGGAAATCGGAAAGAAAAAGTATCTTGGGAAGTCCCTGTTGAAATAAAGCAAGAAGGAAACGAGGTCGTTTATATGGCAGGTGACATACGTATATGTGTGAAAAGAAAAATGGTAGGTGATGAGCTTGTAGAAGAATATACTTTTCGGAATCAGGGAGAGGATGAGGTGGTACTTGTTGATATAGGCGTCTATACACCATTTAATGATAATTATCCCGGTTCGCGTACATGTATAAATGCCCGCACTAATACCCATATTTGGGAGGGAGAAAATGCCGCCTACATAAATGCTCTTCGAATGGGAGGCTATGCGCCGCACCTGGGGTTAGTGTTGACGAAGGGGGCAGTTAAAAGTTATGAGATATGGGAGCGTGGCAGAGATAAAGGCAATTCTCATACAAGAGGGATTATAACTCTGAATTTGCCGGATTTGCAGTTGATGCCCGGGAAAGAATATTCGATATCTTGGTGTTTATTTGCTCATAAAGGTATAGACGATTTTCGTCAGAAACTGTTAGAAAAGGGAAGTGTATTTGTTTCTTGTAATAAATATGTGTTTGAAAAAGGGGAGAAGGCATTTATAGAGTTGGCCGCTGAAAACTCCATTCAGAAATGTGTATTAAAAAAACAGGATATTCATATTCCGATGAAAAAGCGAGGTAACTTGTGGATAGCAGAAGTTAAGATGGAGCAATTAGGAGAGAATCGTTTTGATATTTTTTATGGGGAGGGGAAACAAACGCACGTAACTTGCTTGGTTATCGATAATGTGGACAGCTTGATAAAAAAACGGGTTGACTTCATTTGTGACCATCAGCAGATGAAAGAGTCAAATACACGTAAAGATGCTTTCATGGTTTATGATAACGAAAAGAATGAAATATATTTGAATAATACTCGCAACTGTAATCCTGTCGATCGGGATGAGGGTGCCGAACGTGTTGGAATGGGAGTCTTGTTGGCTAAATATTATCAATTGCATCCTGATGATCATATAAAAACAGCTTTGTTGAAATATGCAAAATTTCTACGTAATAGATTGCAGGAAAGTGATTACAAGACATTTTCTTCTGTCGATCGTAAGGGAAGAAATAGAGCATATAACTATGCATGGGTAGCGGATTTTTATTTTCAAATGTACAAAATCACAGGAGACAAGCAATATGCAGTAGATGGCTATATGACTTTACGGTCTATGTTTCGTCAGTTCGGGCATGGTTTTTATGCTATAGGGATTCCTGTGCATTTAGGGTTGCAAACATTGAAAGCTGCCGATATGGATGTTGAATATGAAACTCTGAAGAATGATTATATACAGGTTGGAGATACTTTTGTGAAAAACGGACTGAATTATCCGGCAAGTGAGGTTAATTATGAACAAGCAATTGTAGCTCCCTCAATTATTTTCTTGTTACAGCTTTATCTGGAAACGGGAATTCAAAAATATTTGGATGGAGCTAAACAGCAGATGCCGGCATTGGAAGCGTTTAATGGGAATCAACCAAGTTATCATCTGAATGAAATTGCAATCCGGCATTGGGATGGTTACTGGTTTGGAAAACGGGAGATGTGGGGAGATACCTTTCCTCATTATTGGAGTACATTAACAGGAGCTGCTTTTTATCTGTATGCACAATGTGTCGGAGACAATACTTATAAAAGACGTGCTGAAAATATCGTAAGAAACAATCTTTGCCTGTTCTTTGAAGATGGTAAGGCCTCTTGTGCTTATATCTATCCTAATAAAGTAAACGGCGTAAAGGCCGGATTTTATGATCCTTATGCTAATGATCAGGATTGGGCATTAGTTTACTATTTACTGGTGAATAAAGATATTTATTAGTCAGCGATAGCACGTTTTCTAGATAACAATAAAGCCGGTTAATGTTTGAAGTTAACCGGCTTTATTGTGACTTTATTGATTACTTGTTATTCTGGAGTTCCAAAAGCTGCAAATTCATAAATGCCGTCAGCCCACATTGCAGAATTTCCTTTATGTATATTGACAACGCCATAGATACGCAGACGTAAATATCTATAAGCTGTAGGGTCTTCTACATTCAGAATCAGAAATCCCACTTGCCAATTTGTTCTGCCGTCTACAAGCATTTTATAGCTTTTGCCATCTGGACTTCCTTCAATTGTATATTTATAGGCCGCTTCAGAACCATTGACTAATCTTGTGGAAAGATTTATTTCTGAAATTCTAGCTTTTTTCTGCATGTCTATAGTAAACATGTAAGGTGTACCTATGGTAGCATTTGAACTTTTTTGGAAGTAAGTGGAGGAGTCTAAACTTGCTCCATCGGTAATACAGTCGGCTTTGACTCCTTTTGCTCCAGATACAGCAGATGTAACAGGAACATTTAATGTCAAATTCTTACCATTTTGTACAGGGATAATTCCATAATCGTCGTTGAATTCCAAATATCTGTAATAATCCATGGAAGCATACCCTTTATTAAATGCAGCAATAGAGATTCTGGGGAAGTTACCGTCCGGAGTTTTATATTTCCGTTGTGCCCCCCAATGATAGCTCCATACTCCATAAGTTGTTCCTACTTTACTAATTCTGTTGAATTGTGCATCAAAGGTAGTATTATTACCAATTTCTCTCATAGGTGTCCATTCACCTGCCAAGTCTGTTGTTGAGGTATACATCGTTTGACTTGGGTACCATCCGGAAGCCTTTGAACTGAAGAAGTAGTATTCTCCATCTTTCTTGATGATTGCAGGAGTTTCTCTATGTAATCCTTTGCATATTGTGTTGACTAATTCGACAGGTTTGGTCCAAGAAGCATCCAATTTATATATATTTATATCACTGTTTGTGTTAGTGGCAGAAAGGAGATATGCCGTATTATCATCATCAATAAAAAGCGATTGGTCTCTTGAATCATGTCCTAATGGACGTTCCATAGTACCTACTTCAAGTTTACCTTTAGGGGTAATTTGCGCTAGATAGATTTTAGCTGCTGTGTATCCATTTTCATCTTCATAATGCGAAGATAATACAACTTTTCCTGTCTTTGGATTATATCGGAACGCATTACCTTCCATTTTAACATTCGGATAAAAGACCAACTCTCTAGGAGTACTCCAACTTCCATTTAATCCTGTTTTAGAGTAACTTTCAGTGACTAGCCATCCTTTGAGTTGTTGTCCATCAACAGTCTTCTCCGTATTTTCTATTTTATAGGAAAAATAAAGATCATTGATTTTCATTCCTTGTGGTTTGTTACCGGAGGATTCTTTTGTGATGTATTTGCCATTCAGGTTGTCGTAAACTTTACTTTCACCGGTAGGGATAAAAGTGGTAGCTTGTTGAGAAATGGAAGTCGCAACTTTTTGTCCGTTATAAAAAGCTTCTACATGGTAAGTAAAAGTTTTGTTGACCATTAGATTGTAATCATCGTATGTGTTACCTTTAGCTTCTCCAATCAGGTTATTGTCCCGGTATATTTTGTAGAGGTCAGCATCTTTTCGTTGCATCCAGTTTAACTTGACATTGTTGACTTCATTGCTGCCTGCTAGTTTGAAAACGGTAGTTGTGACTGCCCAACTACTTACTGTCTCCATACTGATCTCTCGGGATTGAAAAGCGAAAGAAGGAACAGTTGACAGATTGGGCAGACATATAAAAATGAATAAGAGGTAGATCTTTATTCGTTGCTTTTTTATATTCATAATCTAATTAATTTAATTAATTGTTTGAAATATGTCTGGAAGTTATTGGGCTCCCATTAGTTTCAAATTATTAGTCCTGTAAGTTGCAGCGAAAATGTCTGCTTCTTTATATTGGTATTTATCTGAATCGAAATATACAGCAAAATCCTGCATAAGTTTTTTAGAATATTCTGTAAGGTATAAACTTGTTCCATCGAATGTATTTGAACCGGAAACAGTAATATATTTCTTGTCTTTTGCATTCTGTATCTGATAATAACCGTCTTCTAGCAAGTTAAATATCCAACATTGAGCATCATTCTGTTTTTCCGGATTTAAACGCAGGGTTCCGAACAATGATTCTAAGAATTTTCCAGTTTTAATGTCTTTTAGTTTATATCCATTAGGAATATCAGTTTTAATAAACTCCAAACTTAAATTAATGGTATCATTGTCATCTGCTATACTAAAACCATTAATCGGTTTTGATACCAAACGGTCTGAGTTTTTCTCCAATAGTGAATAAATATTACCGTTTATGATCTTTTCAGCTCTTTTATAACGGTACATTTTATCAAAGATACTTAAATCCCATTGGTTATACCACTTCACTACTGGATATCCTGAACGCATACTGATCGGCAACCATACATGGTGGGATTTCTCTACATTTTTGGAATTCCAGCGATCTCCCATATAGATATATGCATTTGTTTTATTGTTCACTTTAAAAACATAGCAGCTTTGTGAATTATAAGTTACTTGTTTTAGTTTGTCTACTGCAAAGTTGCGACCGGTAGTCCATTCATTTAAAATACTAGTAGTATATGCTGTTTTTCCTGGATTAGGAGCCCAGCCAGTACAACCCGAGAACAACCCATAATAGTAATCACCAACTTTAAAAATAGCTGGTGCCTCGTATTTTAGCCCTTTCAATATTTTGGTTTCAGTAGGGGTGGGTTCTAAATAATCATCTCTCAATAAAGAAACATTCATGTTGGTGTTCATGTCTGTTGAACAGAAATGGTAGGCATCTCCGTTTGTATCTACAAAAAGAGTTTGATCACGTGATTCGTTTTTGTTGGGACGAAAAGTTTTATATAGTATATAGGGACCTTCTATCCTGTCACTTGTTGCCACACAGACTCTTGCAGCTCCATATCCATCACCACTTTCCCAATGAGTCCACATGACCCACTTTTTTGTTTTAGGGTTATAAATAACCTTGGGACGTTCAAATAAGCGTCCATGCGATATGTCATTCATGTCTTCTTTAGGTTCTCCTTTTGTTTTTAAAGACAACCCTAGCCGCTTCCAATTATATAAATCTTTAGACTGATAGCAACTTACCCCATTAGAAACAAAGCCTGTGCGATCTTCTCCAAACCAGTAATAAAATCCATTTTCAAATACTACACAACCGCCATGTGCGTTGATTTGTTCTCCGTTTATATCATTCCACAAAACACCCGGACTAATCTGAGTGTTTTGTGAAAAAGCAGAAATAACAGAAAACATAAAGTATATAAATAGAATATGTCTCATAATTTTGCTATTTATTCTTCTATATTTTAATATATCTTTTGGCAATGTTATTCAGATGGAAGATTAATTGTTATAGTAGGTTGCATGGGGGCATAGGCACCGGATTCATCAATAGTGAAGTATTCTATATCTGCAGTGTTATCCACGAAACCAAATTTAGGTGTATAGTTACATGATACTCCTGTTAATTTAGCGTTGTCAACTCGGATTGCACCGATGTCATTACCCCATTTACCACGTCCTACAGTGAAGGATATGCGTAGCTGTTTACAATCTGCAGAAGTTGTATAGTCCATAGAGTACATTTCCCAATTATCACTGGCTATTTCTGTAACGACTTTTTTTTCTTTATTTTGTGCTTCTTCAATGATCATTTTGCCAGTCAGTGTACCTGCTTTTTTGGCAATGCCACCTTTGAGTAAGGCAGATAATGTATAAGTTTCATTAGGGGCAACGTCTACAACCTGCATGAGAATTCCATCACTCCAGCCAGCGGCCCATTTATAAGGTTTTATTTCGAAGATATGATTATCAATATCTTGCATATTGTCTATCTCTTCCGGCTTGATATATTGTTCAGAATTCCATCGGTCACCTATTACAACATCCCATCCTTCAACAGCTGTTACTAGTTTGCTTTCCGGATTTGTGTCAAATTCCCCTTCAAAGTCGGGATTTTTCAATAGATTTTCTACAGCTTCTCCAATTCCCGATGCAAAGTATGGCTGGGGAGCATAGTCGATAATACGAACAGAGTCAATTGGCATACCGTCTCTGTAAATAAAAGCGCGGTTATCAGGAGTTACTGCAATACGATAAGTGTGTGCCTCTCCGTCATTGTTATAGAATTTGCCTAGTCCACCTTCTTTTCCTGTAGTGGCGGGGTTGGAAATATTTTTTTTGTATGCATTATATAATCCGACTTCAGTAGAAGTTATATATGCCTTAAATCCATAACCTTTTTCATTGACAAAGTAAGGATAGAAACATTTTTCCGGTTCATCAGTTTTTACTCTAAATTCAAGGGTGTATCCTTTGGAACTGGGAGTGAACGTTTTGTTGAAGTCGGAATCATTTCCACCTTTGTAAATGGGCGATTTTGAGATGGCTTTAGCAGGAAGTGCAGTGCCATATCCTTTTACTTTCAAATAAGAACGATAATCTCCATTTCGTAGTACTATTTTGCCTTCTGTTAGTATTTTGGAACTATTTAAAGTTACGGTTACTTTTTGTTTACCGCTATTGGCAGGTATCACAGATGGAGATACAGTAAACCCGTTTGGCGCAGTAATTTTTATTTCTTTATTTGTGAGTGATTCAGAATTTATAAAGAAATGTTCAGATTTGTTTGTTCCATTGATAATCATTAGTGGTAAATGAGCATCTTCTGTTACTTTTGGGGCTTCTTCTTTTTTCTCATCTTCCGGTATTGTAGCGTAAGCAGTTGTTATACTACTAGTCAACAATGTCATTGATAAGAACATGATTTTTACATACTTTCTTTTCATGATACTGAATGTTTTATAGTTTAATATTAATAATTGATTTTATGAGCGTATTATTCTTTTGCAAAATTGCGGAAACTATTTATAATAAGAGTTCTTGAATTAATCAAATACGTCTAATTTTGAATTATTAGTTTTTAGTTGTGGTTACAGGGGTATAAAAATCATTCAGAAGGTCTGAAAATCATTCAAGAATGTTTTTTTATGGCGGCTTTGCTTTATTTTATAGTTAAATAGCTTGCTTTAAAATGGATTTTCATTTATTATTGTGCTGAATTTATAATATAAGCTATGAAAATAAACAGAACTACTATCATATTTGTGCTTTTTATAATGAATATAATAGGTCCTATTACGGCACAAGAATTCTCCGTAGAGATACTTCCATTGAGTAAACAGTTGCCTTCTAATTCTGTTCAGAGGGTATTTCAAGATCGTGAAGGTTTCATGTGGTTTGGTACTCGTGAAGGCTTATCCCGCTATGATGGCTATCGGATCTTGACTTTTCGGTCTGGAAAAACGACTCCGGATTTATTGACTGATAATCAGATTACATGTATTACAGATTCTTGGGAACGTATATTGATTGGTACTAAAAAAGGGCTGAATATACTGAATAAGAAAACTTATGAAATTAGTCATATTGATAATGAAGAGTTGAAAGATCAGGAAATTCGTTCGATATTGTTTGATTCAAAGGGATATATATGGGTAGGAACTTATGTGGCATTATATCGTTGTTCCAGTGATTTTTCTTCTTGTAAAAGGTATGATAGTTCTTTGCCCGTAACAAGTGTAAATTCCATTTATGAGGATGCTGATAAGAATATTTGGGTTACTTTTTGGAGAAAGGGAATATTCCGCTATGATCGGATAAAAGATACTTTTGTAAAATATCCGGCGCTTGGTAAGGAGAATAATCCATTCAGTGTTTTTCAAGATGACAAGAAGCAGCATTGGATAGGTACATGGGGAGAAGGACTTTATAAGTTTTATCCGGAGGAGAGCGATGAGCAAGTTTATATGCCGGTAGAAAGTGTAAAAGAGGGTGAATTGCCAGAAAATGGTACTTTTTTCAGTATTCAGCAAGATAAAAAATATGGATATCTATGGTTAGTTAGTTCTCGGGGACTTTATGTTGTTCGCAAGCGAGTTGATAATTTAGTGGAAACGATTGATATTAGCGACATTTCGTCTAAATTGAATAACATTTTCAGTGAAATATGCTTGGATAAATCGGGTAATTTGTGGATCGCTTCTTTTAATGAGGGAGTAGCCTATATTAATTTGGATAAACCGATTATTCAGAATTATCCGATGCCATCTATAAAGAAGACAACAGGGCTTACTACCAATATTCAAGCTATTTATAATGATAATGATGGGGATATTTGGATTAATCAGAATCGTTTAGGATTAGGAATCTATAAAAAAGATAGTAATAAAATTATCTGGTATAGAGATATACCAGATTTGAGAGGCTTATCTGGTATCGAAACTATTGGCTGCATCGGGTATTCTTCTTCAAATGACCAAATTTTGGTGGGACCATCCTACCAGCCATTTATCTATATTTTAAAGAAAGAGAATGGACAGGTTAAACTTGTTTCGCCGATAAATTTGCAGCAATATATAAAAGGTGCCAGTAATAATCCGCAATTTTTTTATGAAGACAAGAAGCTTAATGTTTGGGTTATAACATCATTGGGACTGTTTGTGAAGCCTGCTGGTGATTATAATACGCTAAAAGAAACAGGTTTTCTTCAGAGAGAAATAACAGGACTGGCAGAAGATAATTTGGGGCATATATGGGTAAGTACCAGACGTAATGGAGTTTTCTGTTTGACTGTTTCTGATGATTTTCAGATTAGAAAAGAGAATGTTGTAAAATTTGATGTGGAATCAGGACTGCTAATAAGTGATAATATTGAAGATTTATGTACGGACAACGAAGGAAGGGTATGGATGGGAAGTCAGGAAGGCTATGTGTTTTTGTACAATCAAAAGTCTAAAACAGTTGAAGATTATTCGGATGTATTTACTACTTTAACTGAAGGTGTTCAGGATATGATGATGGATAAAACCGGACATCTTTGGATTTCTACTAATAAAAGAATTATAGAATATGATCCTAAAACAGGGGGACAGATAAACTATCAGGCCGGACAGGACATCGTTGTAAATTCCTTTACAAAACACTCTTGTTTTGAAAGTCAGGCAGGAGAAATGTTTTATGGAGGAAATAGGGGGATTGCTGTATTTATGCCTTATAAACGCCTGGCTGATAAACCGGAGAAAATACGAACTCATATTGTGGATGTTAAAATGGGAGATGAATCATTATTAACAGGAAATCTCAATGAACGTTTTAATTTGCTTAAAAGAACCTTGAAACTACACGCCGAAGATCAAAATATAGAGATTGATTTTTCTTCCTTAAATTATAGTTTTCCGACAAAAATCCAGTATGCCTATAAAATGGAAGGAGTAGATAAAGACTGGGTGTATATTAAAGATGGACGCCAATTCGCCTATTATAACCGGCTTCCTAAAGGAAAGCATACCTTTTGTGTGAAAGCAACGGATATAAATGGGTTGTGGAGTAGCCTTGTGACAAAAGTGCAGGTGGACAAGGAACCTGCTTTTTACGAGACTTGGTGGGCTTATGTAATTTATGTAATGCTCATTCTATTAGTCTGCTATTCTTTTTATTATAGAACAAAACGAAGAATGCAATTACGTCATGAATTAAGTGTTGCTCAAATAGAAAAGGAAAAGTCGGAGGAACTTGTTCAGGTAAAATTGCGCTATTTTACAAACATCTCCCATGATCTTCTCACACCATTGACTATTGTTACTTGTTTGATTGATGATGCAGAAATCACTTATAAAAATAAGATTCCGCAGTTTGACATGATTCGTACCAATGTGAATCGTTTAAAAAGATTGTTGCAGCAAATACTTGATTTCCGTAAAGTGGAGAGTGGAAATATGAAACTGAAGGTGACTTCAGGAGATATTGTATCTCTGATTCGTGATGTATGTGATTCCAACTTTATGCCTTTGATTCAGAAGAAGAAACTGACTTTTACTTTTGAATCACCAGAAGAAACAATACAGGCATATTTTGACGTAGATAAGATTGATAAAGTTGTTTTTAATCTTTTATCTAATGCTTATAAATATACAGGAGAGGGGGGAGAAATAAAGGTTGCATTATCGGTTTTTCTACAGAACGGTCATACTTATCTATCTATAATAGTCAGTGACACAGGTAAAGGAATCGCTTCGGAAGATATTGATAAGATATTTACTCGATTTTATACCAATCAACATTGGGTGTCGAGTGAAACTAATGGTATAGGTCTTTCACTTACAAAGGAATTATTAGAACTGCATCATGGAACAATAAGTGTGGAAAGTGAAGTAGGCAGAGGTTCTTCATTTACTGTAATTATTCCTATTGATAAGGAAAGCTATACAGAGGCAGAGATAAATGTGGAATCATCGCAGGAACTGAAAAGGGAGAGCGGAATTGGTACAGTGAATGCTGAAAATAATATATTGGATTGGAAGCAGTTGGAAGAGGGAGACATAAATACTACGATTAGTGATATTCGCCTTTTATTGGTAGAAGATAATGAAGAATTACTATATTTGATGAGGCGTATCTTATCCAAGCATTATTATGTGCTGACAGCTAAAAATGGAATAGAAGCTTTAGAAGTGATGAAAGAATATGAAGCTGATATTATTGTAAGTGACGTTATGATGCCTGAAATGGATGGCTTGGAATTGTGTCGTGTCGTTAAGGGTAATCTGGATACAAGCCATATACCTATTATTTTATTGACAGCTAAAAATAGTGCGGAAGACCGTATTGAATGTTATAATGCCGGAGCTAATGCATATATCTCCAAGCCCTTTGAATTGAAGGTGCTTGAAGCTCGTATTGATAATTTTCTGGCAGAGAAGAAGAGCAAACAGGAAGAATTCCGTTCAGATGCTGAAGATATAAACTTTAATTTGTTGGATGCAACTGATATTGATAAGGAATTTTTAAAGAAAGTGACAGATGTCATACAGGAAAATCTATCATCGTCCACATTTGATGTAGTTCAGCTGGCAGATGCTTTAGCTATGTCTAAGTCTTCTCTTTATCGTAAGACAAAGGCGATAATAGGTTTGTCTCCGGTTGAGTTTATTCGGAATGTCCGCTTGAAACAAGGAGTGAAGATGTTGAAAAATAAATCGATTTCTGTATCAGAAGTAGCATATATTTGTGGGTTTTCTAATCCTAAGTATTTCTCAACATGTTTTAAAGAAGAATTTGGTATAACTCCTAAAGAGTTTCAAAAATCAGATATTAGTCAGTGAGTAAATTTTAATCATATTAATTTGATCTATGCTTTATCATGAATATCAACTGTGTTTTTTATGGTTGATATTCATGATACTTTATAGACGTATATATCTATATTGGAGTAGAGATTGGTTGATTTCCAAACTTTATGAGTGTATTTTTGAACTAATTGAGATAAGTTGAATAAGTTTTCTATAATTGCTCCAATTTCAAACCCATTTGGTTGATTTTTGTACTCCAAATTTCTTAAAAAGTATGAATTTTGTCTCCTGATATATGAGTATTAATTTTTAATTCTGTGCAAATGGAAAAGCGTTTTTTTCTATTGAATATATGCTGGGCTTTCATTTCTATATTGAATGCAACTCAACATCGACAGGCGGAAAATCCATTAGTTATTTCTACAGCTGAAGATTTGAAAGCTTTTGCCAAGTCTGTGAATAGTGGAAATTCTTATCAGGGGAAAGTGGTAAAGTTGTCAGCTGATATTTGGCTGAATGATACAGTGGGGTGGCAAAAGTGGAATCGACAGACAAAAATGAAGTCGTGGACTCCGATCGGCATACCTAGAGCTCCTTTCGAAGGTACTTTTGATGGAGACGGACACTTTATTGCAGGATTATTTGCAAAAACTGGTTCTGAAACGTTTTCCCAAGGGCTTTTCGGATTCTTGAAAAGAGCGACTGTAAAGAATGTCCATATACGATTTTCTCATTTTATTTCTTATGACTATGTTGGTGCTCTTGCTGGTTATATTTCCTACAATACGCAGATACATAACTGTTCTAATGAGGGGACTATAGAGGCTGAACGCAACTTTTCCGGTGGACTTGTTGGGTTTTCTTCCGGGCAAAATCGTATAATTAGTTGTAGCAATTATGGTAGAGTATATGGTCATCGTTGTGTAGGAGGAATTGTCGGCTATTTTGAAGGTGGATCTGTTTATAATACTTTCAATAGGGGGGAAATTATAGGGCGTTATGAGCATGTAGGGGGGATTATTGGTGAATTTTCGGAGCCTTATCAAAAAACGGTCAAAGAGACAGGGCTTAAAGAATTGCCAAATGATACCGTGGCTAATTGTTATAATACGGGACGAATAATAGCAAGAGATGTGGCGGGTGGTATCGCTGGTCATGTAAATTTGCATCCTATTGAGATAACGACTTGGAAAGTTGTATTTGCTAATAATTATAACACAGGACAGATTCGTACTACTTATCCACCTGTTACGGATGGGTTGGTAGGGGTATATGCTTATTTTGCAATATCCGAGACTCAGGTTATCCCAACTATCGACCGGATTAACCGCGATGGAGGGCCTTGTTTTTGGAGTGAAGAATCATGCAGGGTAAAAGATATAAAGAAACCTCGTTTCGAAAGTGAAAAAATACGTTCTGAATCTTGGAATAAGATCATGTACGGAGTTATGAAGATACCGGAGTCTTTTAGGTATTTCACTGACAATGAGATGAAACAGCAGTCTTTTGTAGATTTGCTGAATAAATGGGTTGATAAAAAAGACATATTTTCCCGTTGGAGTTTAGATAAAGAAGGAGTGAACAAAGGATTCCCTGTATTTTGTAATTAAACGTGAGTCATGAAAAAAGTTTATATTTTAATGATATTGTTTTCATTTGTCTCTGGCATCGCAAATTGTTATGCACAGATAGGCAAGTTTGATAAGGATTCCCTGATGAATCGTTTTGTTTATCAATTAGGTGTTTTTCCACAGGAGAAAGTCTATTTGCATACGGATAAAGGGACTTACATGGCGGGCGATACGCTCTGGTTTCGTTCTTATATTGTCGATGCTACTTTACATAAGCCGTTGCAAAATAAATATATATTCGTAGAACTGGTTAATCCGCTGGATTCAATAGTGTCACAAGTATTGGTACGTCCGGGCGAAAATATTTATCAGGGGTATTTGCCATTGTCCCGTGAACTCGTTGACGGTGATTATACTTTACGTGCATATTCGAGATACATGTTAAAGAATGGAAGCGAATGTATATTCAGACGACCGATAAGAATTGTTACCGTTGCGTGGAACAAAGTAGGAATGAGAGCTCTTTCCCGTCCCGCCGGGAAGTCGGAGTCACTAAGCTTGTCTTTTACAACAGGTGGTAAGCCGATGCAACTTCAACGTGCGGAAATGTCTTTGAAAGATAAGTCGGATATTGCTTTGAAACTGTCCGAGGCGAAAGATGGTTTTAATGTAGAGTGGGGGAAGAACGACTGGAAAGGGAATGCATCGTGGCTATTATCGGTGAGAGATTCGGAAAATAACGTGTACCGTCGTTTTTTACCCATGGCTACCCGTAATGAAGAATATGACGTAACATTTTATCCGGAAGGTGGATATTTATTGAATGGTCTGGAATGTCGTGTCGCTTTCAAAGCAATGGGGCGGACAGGGAATGCGGCTACTATATCTTTGGATGTAGTAGATGAAGCTGGTGAAATTATAACTTCCACCCGTACACTTCATGAAGGAATGGGGACATTTATGTTGACCCCGGAGATTGGTAAAACATATTTGGTGAAATGTACTGATGAATTCGGTCGCAACAGAGAATTTAAGTTGCCGCCAGTCAATGCCAAAGCTCTACATGGCTTGCGTGTCGATGCACTGCGTGATAATTTCAGGGTATCATTACTATCTGTTGCGGAGTCACCCTCTGAACCTCTATATCTGGTGGCTCACGTTCGTGGAGCCATTATCTTCTCTGAAGAATGGAAAGAACCACAAAAAAAATACTTGCTACCCAAGCAATATTTTCCTGCAGGAGTGGTTCAATTCTTGTTGTTGAACCAGAATGGACAAGCATTAAGCGAACGTCTGGCTTTTTCTGACTCTTACACCCCTGCAATATGCGATTTAACAGTTAATGGGCCGATCACAAAAAAACGGGAATCAATATCAGTAAATGCCAGTTTGCAAGATATCAATCAGCGGCCCTTGAAAGGAGTTTACTCTGTATCAGTAGTAGATGGCAAGTTCGCCTCTGTAGACTCCTGTTATAATATTCTTTCCCATTTGTTACTTGCTTCCGAATTGAAAGGGAACATTCAGTCACCGGGATTTTATTTCAAAAAAGAAAGTACCTCTGCGCGAAGTTGCCTTGATTTACTGATGTTGACTCAAGGCTGGAGAAGATATGATCTGACTGCGATTATTCAGGGAAAATATAAAATTCCAGTGTTAGAAAAGCATACGGAAATGGCCATTCAGGGGCGTACACTAGCTGCTGGAGGATTACTTTCGAAATCAAATAACGAACATTTGGTTACAATTGCCGGAACGGGTAACCTGAAAGGATTCAAAAGGGTCACTTCTACTGATAAAGATGGATATTTCTGTTTTGACAGCATAGCCTATGTCGATGGGAGTGGATTTCATATTGACGCCATGCAATTGAATGCAAAACGTACTGAAGCTATTGAACTTTTCGAATCTGATTATTCTAAAGATATGCCACTTTATCCGCAAACACTGTTGGAGGATGATTCTGTACGAAGTGTTCAAAGGGAAGATGTGGAGATGATAACCCGTTTGGATAACCTGCATTTTCTACTTCAAGATGTTATTGTAAGAGCTCCAATGTGGGGAAGTCGTGATTATCGTATGTTTACTGACAGGGAAGTAGTGCGTTACAAAGATATACGTACATTGTTGAAAAATCAAGGGTTAACCATCTCCACTTTGGCTGAAGAGCCGGAAGAGACGCAGTTAAGAGTAAATGCGGATAAGACACTGGCCGTCAGAGATACTGCTATGCTGTCAGGAGATGAGTATGATGCCGTAGAAAGTGTCTCTTCCCGTGATTCACAAGTGGAAGATATGATTTATTATGGAGATCAGCGGATATTGTTATTTGTTGATGATAACTATTGCAAACCAGACATTTTAGTGAATTGGATCACCCCCGGTGATATAGAAAGTATGGTTCTGGTGAAAGATGTAGATCGTTTTCGTGCAAATACATTATTGCGAGGCACATTGAAATGGAGTGAGAAGTTTTATCTCGACAGAGGATATGATTTGTGTCATGCCTATTGCCGCATTCCATTGAGTCGTGAAAAAATTGCGGTTCTCAATGTGACAACGAAAGATGGATTCGATTCTCGTTGTCTGGGATGGTGGTCAAGATATTATTTGAATACCCGGCAAAGGAATCATAGGAATACGACTTTTTATCCTTTAGGTTATCAGGCCCCGGTAGAATTTTATTCACCGAAATATGATACTGCTGCTAAGAAGGATAATGAGATTCCTGATTTACGAACCACTCTCTATTGGAATCCTAAGCTTGTGACGGATGAACGTGGAAATACTTCTTTCTCATTCTACACTTCCGATCAGCCGGGAAATTATTTTGTTTGTATAGAGGGTATTTCTGAAGATGGAGAATTGATTCATGTTGTAAAAGTCCTGATGCCGTGAATGATTTTTATACCTTTTCTGAATGATTTTTGGGAACAGAGTAAATAATGAGAGGATTGGTTCAATTTTGAACCTTTCTGAATGAATTTAGGACCTTGTTTGACTAAAAAATGCAGTGATTTGCAGTATGAATATCTTATTCAAATAAATTAAATGTTAATTAATTATTTCTATAATCTTTAAAATCTGAAAGCTGATGAAAAATGCAATAATTCGTACGTTTGCTATTGTTGCTTTGTTGGGATTTGGAAGTGAAATGAAAGCAGTTCGAAGTAGTGAAGCTTTCTATTTTTCAAATGACAGTATTTCGCCGGATGAAAATATCGGGCAATTATCGGAAAGGGAAGATTCTATTCGTAAGTCGATGGAAGAGGCTGTAATTTATAAGTTGAAAGACACGCTGGATTTATGGAACTTGTCGCGTTCACCTTATATATCTGTACAGCAATATTTGAAAGGTTCCGTACCTGGAGTGTATGTACAGGAAACTACAGGTGAACCGGGCAGTATGCAGAATATGTTGTTTCGGGGAGTATCGACTCCGATATTTTCAAAAGGAGATGTCGCTTCTACACAACCAGTTGTTTTTCTCAATGGGATTCCGCTGTTGATGAATGATGCTTTTGTTTATAATGTTAAATCAACAGAAGTGAACCCTATAGGTACAGCTACTAACATTCTGTCGGGTTTGAATCTGGATAATGTAGCCTCCATTGAAGTTGTAAAGGATGCTGCGCAGTTGGCTAAGTTAGGACCATTAGCGGCCAATGGTGCTATTTTGATCAATCTGAAAGACGGATTTTATGGTGGTAAGAATATGTTTATTCGTGCTAATGGTGGTGTCGCTATTCCTCCATCCAATGTGAAGATGACAAATGCCGCTAATGAGCATGCCTTTCGTATGCAGTTTGCTGATTATTGTGCAACTGGTGCTCAACGTGCTGCCTATCTGGAGAAAATGCCTGCATGGATGAAAGATGTTCGTGACATGAATTTTTTTGGAGAACCGGAGTGGGCGGACGATTACTATAGCATGTCCCCACTTTATAACTTTAGTGCTTCTATGGGAAGTGGAGGAAGTTCAGCCAATTATATATTTATGATGGGCTATACCGGAAGTAATGGAGTAGCGGATGAAACAAGTTTTGATAAACTTACGGCAAGTTTTGCATTAAATATGAAGTTGATTGATCAACTAGGGATGTCCTGTCTGATTAATGCTTCACGTTTGTCACGCAATGGAAACCGGAATCTTCGCGATCGTTATGCGGAGATTGAATATTTGCCGGATTTGACTACTCCTCTTTCTCCTGTTGCTTCTGTCTATCATTCTTATCTTGATCTTTACGAGGAATATAAGAAGAATGACAATCTGAACAATTTGTTGAATGGTTACCTGGCTATGAATTATAACTGGAATGGCTTGTTTGTAGACACCCGTTTGTTGCTGGATTACAATACGAATGTGCGTCATGTGTTCTGGCCGATGAATCTGATGGAATCTGTCAATTACGTATCCAATTATTCAGGATACAATCGACGCCTCATCTGGCAGTCGTCTGCAGATTATAAATTCAATTTAGGGCATAAACATTTTTTTAATCTGGGAGCCCAGGCTATTATAATGAAAAGCGTGCAACATTATAACTACACACAAGGTTATGATGGTAAAGACGATACAAAACCTACTACTAGTGGTGGTGGATTCCTCTATATGAAACGTTATGTAGACAAGATGACCCATAATATGGTGAGTACTTTGTTTTCTGTTGATTATAAGTATAAAAATCTTTTAGATGCACAAGTTGTCTTACGTGGAGATGGATCGTCCAATGTGCAGAAAGACAGCCGTTGGTTATTTACTCCTGCAGTTAGTGCTGGCCTGAACCTGAAGAACTTATTTTTGGTTGATACGGATTGGGTTTCTGACTGGTCATTGCGTGGATCATGGGCTAGAATAGGTCGTTATCAGGATAATAATAGGTTTGCGGCAGGTCCGCAATATACGGGAGAAGAATTGACCGGTTTCGGGCAACCGGTTATGTCTTCCTATTATGGATACGCTTCGGTAGCTCGTCCCTACAATACCGGTTGGGTAGGTTATGGGCTCGGATGGCCTTATTCGGACAAATGGAATGTAGGGTTGAACTCTGTATTCTTTAATAATCGTCTATCTTTGAGCATAGAATACTATAATAATACGGACTGTGATTTGATAACGGCCATTCCGGTGAAACAGGAATATGGATACAAATATAAGTATGCCAATGGGATGAAAGTCCGCAATTCGGGAGTAGAAATCACGCTTTCGGGTAAACCTTTCAATGCTCCCGGTAAATTTTCATGGGATGCATCATTTTCACTGGCTTATAATAAAAATGAGTTGTTGCAGTTGCCCGAAAACTTGAACGAATTAGTTGTTGGAAACCGTAAGTTGAAAGTCGGACATTCTATTGATCAATTCTGGTTGTATCAAAATGAGGGAGTTTATGCTGGTGACGCTGAAGTTCCCGAGGTGAACGGTAAAAAGCTTTCTATGAGCTCAATTCCGTTTGCAAAGAACGATCCGAAGTGGAAGGACCAGAATGGAGATAACGTAATTAATGATGATGACCGTGTACTGAAAGGACATACATTGCCGCCTGTCACCGGAAACTTCATCAACAATTTCAAATTTGGACGTTTTGATTTGGGAGTCAACCTTTTCTTTGCGTTGGGGCACGATGCTATCAATTACCGTTCCTCTCAACGTTATAATTTCCTGGCATTGGAGAATACTCCGTCTTTAGAGAGTCTGCGTGAAATATTTTTCTGGCAGACTACCAACGACAAGAACAGCTATCCACTTTACAATCAGATGAGCGGCCTGATGCCATATCGTGCCGAGCAAGATCTATTTCTGGAGAAGCTTTCTTATTTGAAACTTCGTTCTTTAACGCTTGGTTATACATTACCGCTTGGCAAGAAAGCATACAAGGGTGAAGGAAAAAAGAAGGAGATGAGTAAGAAAAAACTGACTGATATTTATTTATATGTCACAGGCAGTAACTTATTCACTTTGACCGGATTTAGTGGTGATGATCCTGAACTGATAGATGTTGACGGTTATTATCGTGGCTATGGACAGCCGTTATCCCGTTCAGTAATTCTCGGAGTTAAATTTAATTTTTAATCTAATACATTTATGAGATATATGAATCAGATATTGTGTTTCAAAAGAATGATAAAACCGTTGGCATTGGCAGCTGTTTTATTCTATTCTTCTTGCAGCGATTTGTTGGAGAATGACAATGCATTCTTTCATGTCTCTACACAGGAACAGCAGTGGAATTCGTTGACCGATACCCGTTCCGCTCTGTTTGGTATCTATGGCTTGATGCGTACCGCTTTGGGTGAAAACAATGGCTTTTGGGCGGCAGGTGATTTGCGCTTGGGAGACTTCACGGTGCGTATGCGTGACGATTTACAAGCCATCCGTGACAACCGGCTGGATGCACCGTATGATAATATTCGGCAGATTTCTAACTGGAACCGTTTTTATAAGGTAGTCAATGCAGCTAGCGTGTTTATCGAGAATGCAGGAAAAGTATTGGAGAAAGATAATGCATATTCAGAGACAAATTATATTTATGATATGTCTCAAGCCCGTGCATTGCGTGCATTAGCATACTTTTATATGGTACAGATGTGGGGAGATGTCCCCTTGATTACTCAATCTTATGATAACGGAACATTTCCGGAAGTGTCACGTACCGATAAAGAAATAGTTTTGAATTATGTTGAAAAAGAACTTTTAGCAGTCTCTCAACTATTGCCTGAATTACTCGGATCTTCATCAGACAAATATTATGACGGAGATGCAAATACATGGCGGGGGTTACTTATAAATCGTTATTCTGTATATGCCATGTTGGCTCATGTGACAGCTTGGAAAGGTAATTATATTGATGCCGAAGCCTACTCCGGACAAATACTGAACAAATTACCATCTTTCATTAAGAATGGTACAACAACTCCCTATACAACAACGGAAAACCTGGTCAGCGCGACAGGTATGTTTAGTAGTAAATACAGTAACGATTTCAGTGTTACCCGTCTGGTTGCTTTTGGTTATAGCTATGTGAACAGTGATAAAGGAGATGTGAATGAAACCGGAACTGACGGACATTTGGAGTCATGGACATTAGCCGAACCGATTATCAGAAAACAATTGCCTGACATTTATCTTTCTAAAGATACATTGGAAAAAGTCTTCATGAATAAATTCACGACTGATAATCGTTATGGAGTGGATGCATTGTCCAATCCTGTTCAATATTTTGACGGTTATATTACCGGCATAAATTATCAGTATCCACTTTTCACAAAGATGAAAGTAGTACGTGACGGTGAAGATAAAACTAATGATTTGGGAGTCTTTAGTTCATATATCGTCTGGTCTCGTTTAGAAGATATGTTGTTGATGCATGCAGAAGCACTGGCAGTCCTGAATCGTCCGGAAGATGCATTGGTTGATTTGAATACACTTCGTGGAGTGCGTAATCTGCGTAGTCTGTCTTATGCTAAAGATTTGCAAGGTAATGTAAAAAACTTGCTGAAGGAAATCTTTCAGGAACGTCGCAGGGAGTTGATGGGAGAAGGACACTATTGGTTTGACCGTGTTCGCGAAGCCCGCTTGGTGGGTGATGACCGTACAATGGTTGAACTGGTGAATAATGGTGGAATTTATTGGCCTGTGGCTGGCGAAGTATTACGGCATAATACCGCTATCACACAGAATGAATATTGGAAACGCTAAAAACAAGATACTATGAATAAGAAGTTATTGGCTATTGCTTGTAGCTGGGGAGCTTTATTGCTTTCATCATGTATGGACACATCTGTGGTGGAGTCCGATATGTCGGAGATACCATCTCAAGGCATTACTTACTATGATGGTACCATTTATGAATATCTGGAGAATGGTGATCATAGTTTGGGAGTCACTTATGATTCCTTACTCTATTTATTGGATTGTTCCGGTGAAGGGAGTTCAGTTCCCTTGAAGTTCCAGGAACTGAAAACCTGTTTGCAGGATGAAGAGGGGGAATACACCTTGATGGCAGTTCCTGACTCTTGTATCAGACTTGCTTTAAAAATGTTGAATAACTATCGGAGATTGAATAATCTAGTTATTGATGCGAAAGATATTCCGGCAGATGCTCCGGAAAGCGAGAAGTATGCAGCAGGTGAATTGACATTGGAGAAACTGTTGAATTATCGCAAAGAAATAGAACATACGGATGCGCAGACACAGAAGCCAAAGATCGATATTTATGAGTATAAAGCCCCGTTGGATACTATGCTATGTCGTTATATGACAGCTGGCTTGTATGACACCGAGAAATTGTCGCGCGTGACCTCAGCCGAAGGAACAATCATACAAGGTCTGTATTCTTATCGAATGAATTTGAGTTACCGGAGATTGCCAGCCAGTGGATATATGGGTGCCGGTCCGCAGGATATTACTTTTTACGATATGCGCAACACCTTGAATATGACTTATTGGGAGTCTACTAAGGTAATGTGGACGGATGTTCAAACCAAAAATGGTGTTATTCATGTACTTTTTCCGCAACATGAGTTCGGATTCGGAAATTTTATTCACTATTTTAGAAATGTAGGCCATGAAGAATAGAAGAGAAATATGTGACAAATTAGGTAAAAGCGGCTTATTGTGCGCTATGTTATTGGTGAATGCAGGTTGTGTGGATAAATATTTACCGGATGAAAAAGATGCTTTCGACCGTAACGTTGCTTATACGCGTACCACGTTCGATCCGGTTATGGGACATATCGTATTCTATACGGATATATGTAATGTTGCCAATTCCACTTTGCCGTTGACATTTGAGATTACGGATATGATGCATAACGACGGATCGCCGGCACCCGAATTAGAAGAATTCTATCCCGTACGTGTATGGAAGAAACCCTATTTAGGTACAGAGAAATCCATTGACGAGATCAATGCTAAGCGAGGAATTGAATATCGTCGTCTTTTCGATGTGCGCAAAAATAGCGGTGAGATTGTAATGTGGGGTGAAGCTAATTCCGGTATCTTGCGTTGTCAACCCGATTCCGGTTATGTATTCAATATGAATATATCTAATTCCGGTGGATATAAAGTAGTGAAAAGAATGCGTCTAATGCCCAAACGCGAAGTAGATTTCGAACCATCTATTTATGATTCACAGACAGGACTGGCCATTGCCGAATATGTTTCACCGGAAACATCCAGAATGCGCTATGAACAGAATAGTTCTTCATTCTCTTATACTATTGAACCGGAAGATATTCATGTCTATTTTCGTGAAAACAAGGACAAACAGGATGGTGCCACTTCTTTGTCTATTTCCTTCTATGATCCGTCTTGGAATGTTATTGATCCGCGTCGTTTCAATGAAACCAATTGGGGGGGACTTTTTCAGGCCGGTTTCTTGAAAGGGAAGATAGGGCCGAAAGAAGTTGTGTATGATATGGCTTATCCACTTCCCCTGTTTAACGGACAGACAAAATATACCGATTCAAAAGGGGAGAAGGCCAGTGTAAAGTTTGCTACAAGTTGGTTCTCAAAGTATGGTTATCGGAATACCGGTTATTTTGTGTTTGACTTTGCTATCTATAAAGAAGCGCATTGGGAGATGTTGATACATTTTGCTAAAGGAATGCCTCAGTTAGGAGAGATTAAAGATTAATCTTAAATGTAATATAGAAATGAAAAATCGATATATTTTACTATTGTTTACATTGTTTTTCGTGGTCACAGGTTCTGTGGCGCAGGATGGAGCAGTGATAGTCAGCGGGACAGTTTATGACAAAGCCGGGAATAACGAGACTTTTCCGGGTGTGAATATCATCTGCCGGGATGCCAAAACACAAAAAAGAATCCGGGGGACAGCTTCCGATTTGGAAGGAGGATTTTCCATTAAGGTTCCTGTCGGTTCAGAGCTGGTATTTACTTATGTCTCTTATAAACCTACTATTTATAAAGTAAAGAAGTCTGTTTCCGGTATTAGTATCTTTCTGGAAGAAAATATCAACGAAGTTCAGGAAACGGTCATTGTGGGGCAACGTAGAGTCAGCAAAGCTAACCTGACTGCATCTGCTACAGTAATCGATGCGAAAGAACTGGCGGATACCCCTGTACCTAACATCATGAACTTGTTACAAGGGCGTGTAGCTGGTATGGATATCCAGATGAATAATGGTTTGCCGGGAGCATCAGGTACATATAATATTCGAGGTGTTTCGGATATTTCTCTTGTAGGGAATAATGATAGCGGGTGGGATCTTGCTTCTTCCGCTCCACTTTTTGTGGTGGACGGTATTCCGCAGACAGATGTAGAGGACTACAATGCCGAGGGATTGATTTCCGGATCAGGGGTAAGTCCGATCTCTAATATTCCTGTAGAAGATATTGCCAATATCCAGATTTTGAAAGATGCTGCCGCTACTTCATTGTATGGTTCGGCCGGTGCCTATGGAGTTATTCTTATCGAAACTAAAAAAGGAGATTCTCCCAAGCCTCGTGTGACTTATTCGGGCAATTTTACCATCTCCACTCCGCCCAGTCTGCGTGAAGTGGCAATCGGTAATGCGGAGCGGAATCTGCTAAAATGGCAGATATTGAATAACGATACCTCCCAATTGTATCACGGATATCAGGATATAATGTTCATGCCTGCCGTTTCTGACAGTCTAAATCCATATTTTAATAATAATACGGACTGGCAAGATCAATTTTATCGGGTTACGTACAATCAGTCTCATAACATAAGTTTCTCGGGTGGTGATAATTTGTTCAACTATAAAGTGAACGGTAATTATTATACAGAGAAAGGTATTGTGAAGAATACAGACTTTAACCGTTATGCCCTTACAGGAAACATGAATTATACATCTCCCAATTCGAAATTCACAATTGGTGTCGATATGAAAGTCGGATTTACCGACAATAGTACAGGTAGTGGAAATGCAGTCTCACAGTCCGGTGTAGCGAGTGGTGCCAGTGCTTCTTCCCTATTACCGCCACCCTCTCTCTACTCGGCTTCCGTAGCGGCTTTGCAGGTGTTCGGCGTCGAGAATTCAACCGTGAAATCCAATTATTCCGCTACGGTGAATTTAGGTTATGCCTTGCCATTTGATATCAAATGGAGAGGAACGTTCAATTACTCCTATAACTCTACCGACCAGGAAAAATTCACACCTGCTATCTTGAGCGACAGCAAGTATTCTGCCATTGCTTATAATTACAATAGTAATGAATCGAAAGTGTATATCGATACCCATGTCTCACGTACTTTTGATTTAAAATATGTCATGCTGGGGCTGACAACCGGTATCCGTTATAATTCACGGACATCAACAGGCAACAGTATCACATATACAGGCCTCCCCAACGATTACATTATCGGTCCGGTAGGTCATGGTAAATCGGAAGGTAGTGCTACTGTTAGTCAGAATCAGAGTACTTTTTCTTTTATGTTCGCTCCGAATTTCAAAATTAAAACTAAAGATTCATTTAAAGCAGGTGGAGACAAATATATTTTCGACCCTACAATAAGTCCGGAGCTAAGTTCCGTATATGGCACTCGTACGAAGTGGAACATAAATCCAAGTTTGGGATTCCGTTGGAATATCGGCTATGAAAGTTTTATGGACCGGTTTACCTGGCTTGATAATATGAGTTTCCGTCTGACGTGGGGACAGGTTGTCAAATACAAGGCTACCCGCTACGATGTGTTCGGTACTTATGATATAGATCCGGGAAACACTTACAATGGCGAATCATATATTCCGATTTATTGCTGTCCGATAAAACTTAGCAAAGGTATAATATGCATAGCTCGGCTACTGATTTTCAGTGGTCGAGTTTCTTTTTAGGCTAACGCAAGGCCCTTAATCGAAAAGTGATGTCTGATGAGGTGACTCGGATGCGGCTTCCAGGATGCTTTCCCAGTCTCTTTCGGGATGATTGAATAGGCTGTAAAAGTCCACATAGTACATCAAGGTTATCCTGACCATTGTTGCCAGTCCCGAGAAGCTCCATGATCGAGTCAGCCCTTTCTGCATGACCATTAGTAATAGGTTGGCGATCAAGGTCACCCATATTTGTATCTTAATGGCATTTGCACTTTCGCCATAAAAGTATTTCAGTGGGAAGTTTTGCTTCATCTGCTTGAACAGCAGCTCGATTTCCCATCGTTTGTGGTAAATGGCGATTATTTCAGAAGGGTCTGACTCTCTGTCGTTGGTAAGCAGGGATATGAGCTTGTGCTTCTCTTCATCGGCATACGTTATTACACATGCCTGGTGATTGATAGTTTCTCCATTCTTAAGCTGTTTGGTGAAAGTCACCTGCTGTATACGTACCTCCATAAGCCCCTTAGGAGTTTGATACATAGTATCACTCAAGACACTGTATTTCAATCCCTTCTTCATCTTGGTTACATAAATAACTCCTCTTTGGGTCATTTGCTCAAACTTCTGGTAGTCTATATAGGCACGGTCCATAGCCATTATGTCACCTTTGTTCAAGGTTGAAGGCTTTAGCATGAATGAGTCGTTGGTAGCCGCAGAGGTGAACCTAATGTCGGAAGGTACACCTTCGTTAGCATGAATGACGGTGTGAACTTTTATGCCACCTTTCTTCTTTCCGGTCTTGGGATGCCGCCCTACGCCTTTGAAAAGCAGGTTGGAGAATAAGGTGATGGTGGTGGAATCTATGATCTGCAGCCGTTTCATCCATTTGGGCTCTTTGTGACTTCGGCTGTCCGAAGAAAGGTGATTACGGTAAGTGGCGTACAAATCCCGGTATATGGACTCAAACACGGATTCCGGACGTCTCTTGTTGGCATCCGCCAAAGTGCTCCGGGATGTCATCACCGAGATACCCAGGTGACATAATTTGCGTGCCTCTGCCTGTAAAGAGGCTGTTATCTCACGCAAGGAGTCGAAACGCATGATTACAGCATAGAGCATCACAACCAGATGCGTCCACCCGTCAAAACGCTTCACATACCGTTCTCCGCCGTTCGAACGACTGTGATTTAGAACTTTTGACTTATCAAGCAATTTTATTACCTGACAATAGAGCGGCTGTCCGCTAAAATGTGTACTTTTACCCATGGTTATTTAAACTTGTGTCGTAACAGCTAAAGTAACCATTTAGGGCTGACTCCTGCAAATGGAATCAGCCCTAATTTTTAATCAGAAATAAGTTTTACCGGACAGCAATAATTCCGATTGATTATAAAAGATTGCCTAACATAAATCTGGATCCTGTTACTACCACTACTTGGAACTTCGGTTATGATATGTCTATATTCAACAACCGTTTGAGTGCGAATATTGATGCTTATTACCGTCAAGTGGATAATCAGTTGAGTGATATTGAGCTGCCTAACCATGCAGGATTTGAAAAAGTGAGGAGTACGGAAGTGAGTCTGGTCAATTACGGTCTGGAGGTATCTTTGCGAGGAAAACCATTATCAGTGCAGAGCAAATGGAATTTGTTGATCGGATTGAACTTTGCACTAAACAGAGATGTGATTACCAAGTTGCCGAATGAGGCCCGTCAGATTTTGAATAGTGACGCATGGGTAGCCAATCGTTTGGGTGGAAATACTACTTCGATGTTGCTCTATATTAATAAAGGTGTATATGCCACAGACGAAGACGTTCCGGTAGATCCGGCTACAGGCAAGCGCCTAAGGTTAGGGGGGAAGAATACGGATGAAGCATATTTCAAGGCCGGAGATCCTATCTGGGTAGATGTGAATGGCGATTATGTTATTGATGACAAAGACCGTGTAGTGGCAGCAAATGCCCGTCCAAAGGTAACCGGTGGACTGTTCTTCAATCTCTCTTATAAAGAATTTTCGATGCATGTAAATACATCTTTTGTCTTTAAACGCGATATTATTAATTCTGTGCTGGCAAAATCTTTTAAAGCATACGATGATCCGGTACGGAAGTCTATTGAAAGTTTGAGGAAAGATGCGTCTTTATCTCCGATTGAAAAATATAATTTTTGGACAGAAAACAACCGTTACAATGCGATTTATCCCAATCCGTACAACTATCATCACAATAAGGTGATTGATCCGTTCAGAGAAGCACAGACTCTCTTTTTGGAAGAAGGTTCTTATTTCAAACTGAATACAGTGTCGCTGTCTTATCGCTTTCCGAAACGGTGGCTTGACTTTTTCCGGGTAAGAGGGGTTACGTTGAAAGCTTCGGTCAACAATATTTGGACATTCTCCAATTATTCAGGTATCAGTCCCGAAAGTGTGAATGGTTTGGGACGTGACACGTCGGGTGGCTATCCTAACAGTCGCACATGGACAATGGGTGTGGTATTGAGTTTATAATCTTTTAAATATGAGAATTATGCTGAAATATATATCAATAGGATTATTGTTAATCTTTACATCCACTTTTTGCGGATGCAATCTGGATACCGATGATGAAGATAAGATGCCGGGTGATAAATTCTGGGAATCTGCTGCTAACGCAGAGGCATTTATGTTGAGTGTTTATCAAAATTTGCGTAAGGCAACTACAGATAATGGATTTTTTCTTTATGCCGGTGATGTACGCTGTGCTCCAATCACGGGACAGAATACAAATAACTATCTTTATCTGATTCAGAATGATATGAAAAATTATAAAGCGAAGAAAGATAGTAAAGAAGAGGGAACCTCCTCTGATTTTGGCGCTATCTATAACTGGCAGAATATGTATAAAGTAGTGCAGAGTGCCAATATTATGATTGAGGAGGTTGCCAATGTGAAGGAACTGTCAGCCGTAGAAGTGGAACGTTATCGGGCGGAATGTAAATTCTTGCGTAATCTGGCTTATTTCTTTATGGTGCGTATTTTTGGTGATGTACCCTATTATACGGAGGCTTATGCAGCTGCTCCACTGCCACGAAT
Organism: Bacteroides sp. D2; assembly: GCF_025147085.1. Lineage (NCBI taxonomy): Bacteria > Pseudomonadati > Bacteroidota > Bacteroidia > Bacteroidales > Bacteroidaceae > Bacteroides > Bacteroides sp. D2. The sequence goes on from NZ_CP102261.1 coordinate 4,121,010, forward strand.
GGACAAGACAGTAGTTTTGAAAACTTGTTTGGCAGATTTACAGACTGTATTGGATAATGACCCTGATAAGGGTATTTTACCGTGGCGGAATGGAAGTGGCAGCCTACGTGCCAACCGGGGAGCGGTATTGACACTAATGATGCACATGAATATGTGGCTGGCATTTTTCGACGAAAACAATGCGGTAACTTATTATAATGAGGTGAGGCGTTTGGCTGAAACGGATTCTTGGATAGATAGTAGTATCTATTCCTTGCAGTCAATGAGCCAAATGTCAGAAGTGTTTCAAGGAGAAAGCAATGAAGGTTTGTTTGAGATTGCACAGAATGTCACTATGGGTGAGATATTTAAAACAGATCACATGTGGTGTACAAAAGTGGTATATAAAATACGGAATCGTACAGAACCGGAGTTCAAGTATAGCGAAGTCTTTTTGAAGCAACTCTATCCGGAGGAGACTGCTGATATGCGCAAAGAGTCCTGGTTTAATTATCTATATCTTGATGATGATGATTATGTGGGTACTGCACGAAGATTGGAGATTATAAAATTGTTGAACGCCGATACTAACGGAAATAGCACGATTCCCAATGCCGGTAATTACATTGTATTCCGTTTGGCTGACGCTATCTTGCTTTATGCTGAAGCGTTGAACAATCTGGGTGAAAGTAACGATGCCTTGCGTGAAGTTAACCGCATCAGACAGCGGGCGGGTGCTCCTGATTTTACAGATGCAGATAATCTGGATGCTTCTATTTATTGGGAGCGTGTACGTGAATTGATGGGCGAAGGACAGTATTTTTACGATCTGGTGCGTACACAGAAGATCTGCGATACTGATTTTGCAGTCTTTGCGGATGAAAGCGGGCATCGTGAAAAAAAGGCCGACCTTAAACAAGGTTCCTGGACCTGGCCTATCTATAAGAAAGCACTGGATAATAATCCGTATATGACAAAGAATCTATATTGGGAATAACTTGAAACAGAATAGTATATTATCATGAAAAATAATAGTAGAAAACTAATTTTTGGAATATGTGCATTCCTGCTGGCGACTCTGTCACTTGGTAGTTGCAATAGCGACGATTATTTGGTAGACGGCGGAACGAGTAATCCTTATTTTGACGGGAATGTGATGCAATATCTGGAGTCGCGCCCCGATTTATTCAAAGACTTGGTAAAAGTCATCAAATTGACTAAATGGGAAGATATCCTGACCAATGAAGAAGTGACCTTTTTTGCTCCGACGGATTTTACCATCGCCAAGAGTGTGGAACGAATGAACTATTATCTTTACAATTATCAGGGGATGGATAAGATAACGGAACTTTCTCAAGTGAAACCGGCTGTGTGGGAAGATCTTATCGGAATGTATGTCATGGAAGGAAAGTACAGATTGAATGATATCGCTCAGATAGATACGGCGGCAGTAAGTGCGTTTCCCGGACAGACTAATTTTACCTACGACCGCAGTTACAAGATGACGATGGGGGTATGTTACGGAGACGCTAGCGGTATAAAATATGCAGGATACAGGCAAGTCATGTATGCTTATCAGGATTTTGGTTATCCGGAGTATGCGTATGTGTCGTCCTGCAATATCGAACCGACAAATGGCATTGTACATGTTCTTCGACTGGACCATTATCTGGGATTCTCCATATCTGGTCTATTATGGCGTGCGCTTGAGGCAGGAGTTGATTACCCGAAGAAAGGAGGCGGCAATAGCGGTCTCATAAAAACAGTTGTCCGGGAAGAAGAATTTAAAGATATGTATATAAAAGAGAAGAACGATGAATAAGATAGATTGTTATAATAGTTGGTTGTGTAAGGCAGCGAGCATGGTCTGTCTGGCGGTCTGTGTGTTAGCCTTGGCGGGATGTAATGAGGATGAAGCAAATTCGATCAAGGAAGACCCGTATGCCGGTGGTCGTGCTCCTTTAGCGGTCAAGTTATTGTCGGAAAAGCCATCTCCGGAGTCTGCCGGACCGAGAGAAAAAGTTATTTTTAAGGCATCCGGTCTGGCTGAATATTGCCATCCGGAAGAAGGTACTTTTGATTTTGACTTTTATATATCTGACGAGAAATGTAAGATAGAAAGTGCTACGGATTCTACATTGACCATTGTAGTTCCGGAAGCTGTGAGTTCAGGAACCACTTATCTTGTTTTGGAAAATCAGATATTTTATGGTCCTTATTTTAGCATACTGGGTAGTGTATCCATAGATGAGGGTTTTGAATATTATAAAACAGGTCCTTATAATGGATTGATTTATTCTTGCGTTCCATGGTGTGGAAATACAGAATTGACCAGCGAATTTTATTTATGTGGCGATTTTAGGCAGGAGAAAACTAAACCCTATGGTGGAATTGCCATGATTAATAATGAAAAGGGATTAATAAAATACGGTACTGCCGATAAAATCAAGATAGGACGTGGAATTGCGACAGGTTCGTTTTATGATGAAAATACGGATGAATTTTATTATCCCGAGGTAGATGGTATGAATTATTGGAAAGCGGACAAAGAGTCACCAAGAGCTTTGATTTATGGAGCATTTCGGGAATACGAGACTTATAGTGCCTCGTTGGGGGGCTTTGAATTTAAGAATATTCTTTTGGCGAATAATGACCTTACTATAAAGACAGAAACCAAGAAATTTTCTGATTACACTGGAAAAACCTATGATATATCTGTACCGGCATTTGTTGGTGGAACCATGATGTCGGAAAAAATAATCCGCGCTTTCAGTACCTCTGATGGAAAAATAATAGCTATAGGGAATTTCACGGTTCATCGGATGACAGATTATGACAATACCACTTGTGATGCCAATAAGCGACTGTTGGCAGCTGAAATATTAACTCCGGCGCGTTCAGTGATGAGAATGGACGAAATCGGACAGCTTGATAAGACATATCGCCGGAGCCTGCAGAATGAGGAAGAATCATTGCCGGGAACAACGGGAGAAATAAAAGATGCTTGTATGTTGAGTGACGAATCTCTCATTATAGTCGGAGCATTTACTTCCTTTGATGGAAAGCCAGTCTGGAATATTGTGAAACTTGATAAGAACGGACAGGTGGACGATGCATTTCAGAGTGTTGTAGGCGGAGCTAACGGAGACATAAATAGAATCACTTGTACATCTTTTAAAGATGAAAACGGGATGGAACAGGAACGTATTGTGCTTGTCGGTAGTTTCACTACATTCAACGGACAGCCGGCGCAAGGAATGGTAATTCTGGATGCGGAGGGAAATCCGGACCCAGGTTTTGTCCTGAAAGAATTGGAAGGCGGAATTTTGAATTTTGCGAAGATTGTAGATTTGAATGCAAATGGTGAAACAGCTATGCCCCATGTTGTCATTTCCGGAACATTTACCAAGTATGATGGTATCACACGACAGGGATTCTTAATACTGGATATGAAAGGAGATGCTATACAGCGTTTCAATGTACCCGGAAGATTTTATGGTCAATTATATGACGCGCAGTATTCTTTAACTTCGGACAATGTTAACGGACTTTTGCTCACAGGGGATTTTAGTTCTTTTGATGGTAAGAGAATGAATAATATCGTGATGCTTAAAGTAGATTTAGCTGAAAATACAAACAATGAACCTTAAATGAATAAATGTATGAAAGTAAATAACTACAAAAGAATAACGAATCTTGCCGGTACATGTTTTCTGGGGATATTACTCCTTTTAGTGACTGCCTGCAATGAGGTAATGGAAGATTCGTTGAGATATGATTATCCGGCATCCGGTTCCAACTATGAATCGGGACATGTGCTGCTGGTGGTAATGGATGGTGCAGCCGGTAGAGCAGTACAGGCGGCGCGAAATGCATATAAAGCTCCTAACCTGAAATCCATGATTGCTCATGCCTTGTATACAGATTATGGGTTAGCGGATGGAAGTAACAACATTGCCGGTGGAGAAATGACGAATGCGCGTGGTTGGGCCAATTTGATGATAGGCAACACTACGCATGACATAAAGACGGAGGATGACCTGATAGCCGGAACTGACAATTTCATTTCACGTCTGGTTGAGGAAAATAGTCTTGTCAGTATGTATGCGGTGGATGAAAAATTCAGGCAAACTTTTGCGGTCAAGGGAATGACAGCTCCTGAAGTGAATACGGATGAGGCAGTAAAAAACGGAGTATTAGAAGAATTAAAACTGCCTGATACGTCAGATTTAATTGTTGCGGAATTTGGTGGGGTACGCGAAGCAGCCGGTGGAGAGTTCTATAATGAGAACGGCACCCCTACAGAGGCGGTTGTAAATGCTATCGGTGTATTGGATAATTACATTGGTGAAATGTGGAGTGCGCTGAAAGAACGTCCCGGTTATGAAAATGAGAACTGGTTGATCATTGTCACGTCCAACTATGGAGGAGACGTGCAGATGGTAGAAGGAAAGGAGTTCGCAGACCATTATGCGGATGTATCGCGCAATACATTCACCTTGATGTACAATGAACGTCTGGTCTCACAGATACAGGCAGCTCCGGGGAATACGGCCCTTTCTTATTCTTTTTCTACACCTGCTTGGTCCTATGATTATAGAAATCCGAATCCCAATCGTTATGCGGAATCGGCACGGTTAGGAAATACAGAAATGGGTGAATTTTATTTTAATGATAAAAATGAAATAGAACCTGTTACCATTCAGTTTTTTTTAAGTTCAAGTGTCTATAATTCTCGAAAATATGTGATTCTTTCTAAGAGTTCTAATATGGACGAAAAAACCAAAGTTGGTAATGGCTGGTTTTTTCATTTTAATGCGGATACCAATAATAGACGTATTTGTTTCGGATTTGGTGGAAAAAGATGGCTCATACAAACTAAAGATGAGAACAATCTGGATTGGAGTCAATGGCATGTTCTTACTTTGACATTGGAGCCGAACCCTGATCCTAAAAAGCCGGCAAATACATTGTTGACTATTTATATAGACGGAGAATTAAATAATCAGTTGAGCTACAAGAATAGTGAGATCGTTAATGGTTATACCCAGAATAAATCTTTTCCTTCTACGGATGCGCCATTGCGTATAGGAGGAACGGAAAATAGAGATTCGCAAAATTCACAACAAAATACAAAAAACCAGCAATTCAGCAATTACATTTATGTTACAAATTTACAGATATATGATGTCGCTATTCCCAAAGAAGATGTCGCCTTGTATGCAGGTAAAAATCAGTTGCATTTATTGAAGGATTCCTATAAATACTGGGATAATCTGAAAGGATATTGGCCATGTGACCTCGAGGATGATCAGATGGAACCTACATTGAAGAACTACGCAAAAGACAATGGTGAGGATGCTACGGATGATTTTGTGATTGATCGTGGTGCTGCTGATGTATGGCTATCGGGCAGTAGTTTATCGCCCGCCATCCATCCCATTCCTGAATCGGACAAGACGTTTTATGTCAAGACATTCAATACAGTGGACGTTCCGCGTCAGATATTTGTGTGGCTCGGGAAGAATGTCCGTTGGGACTGGGCTATGGAGGGCAAAGCATGGAAATTTGCTTATGAAGAATTTTAAAATGGAAACAATTGAAATGCTTTAAATTTTGGTAGATATGAAAGATAAAATAGTATATATTCTCCTGGCCGTATGGGGCGTATGGGGAGCAACAGCATGTGAAGACAAAGACTTCGAACAGATTATCTCTGCAACGGATGATTATACTTCTGCGACAGGAGGTGACTATTATGAAGGAGGAGGTATTGACGTCAGTCTTTATGACAAAGCGCGTATTTTCCCCGGCTTGGTAGACACTCTGACGGAAAAGCGGGTGGATGAGCAGGTAGTAAATATAGATATGGCTTATCGTTCGGCAAAAGCGGTCAACGTCAATTTAGCAATGACTTCTCCGGCTATTTACAGCACGGGGCTTTATGCAGGTGCAGGCGAGAAAATAACAGTGATGTTGGATGATGATGTGAAAGGACTAACTGTACAGATCGGTATCCATTCGCGTGACTTATCTTCGTTGGTAGGGAGTAGCTATTTGGAACGTGATCCTAAGGTTGTGACTTCAATGGCTTTGTTCAAGGGAAAAAATGAAATTCGTAATCCTTATGGCGGGTATATCTGGATCAAACGTTCAGGCGACGCCAGCGATACTGGTATCGTACCTCTAAAAGTGCAGGGAGCTTATCTTGCTCCCGACTATGTGGTTGGAGAAACTGAAGCTGCTGAATGGGGAGAGAAAATAAAGACAACAACTGTTCCATGGATTGAATTGAGAGGAAAGCAAATCGCGTTTTCAGTTCCTGTTAAGTATATGAAATTGAAGCTGCAATCGGAGGGACAGAGTTTTGTAACCCGATTGGAACAATCACTTGAATTATGGGATGATTGGGTATTGTGTTACAATGAATTTTATGGACTGGATGACGCTGAATCGGAAACATTTCCCAAACCGGATTTCCCGGTCAGAGTGGTTATGGATGCACATCTGGTTACGGAACGTTATTCCTATTACAGCAATACGAATCTCGAATTGCTTCAAACGGAAGAGTTGATTGATATGATAGCCGATCCGGAACAGGTTAAAGCAGGTGCCTTGAATACTTCTCACGTAGTAGGATGGATGTCTTTAGGATTGTTTGTTCAAACCTATTGGCCTACTCCAGCTCCGAATTCTTTTAAAGATATGTATAGCTTGATGCCCAATTTCTATTTCTTATATAAACATGGCTGGTGGGGGAATCAGCAGGATGCAAAACTTTTTGCATATAAATTATTTGGTAGAGATCAAAAAGTGATAAATACGACTCAATATAATCTGAATGCAGACGAATTTGAAAACTTGGTCTCATGGGCAAAAGCGGATAGTTGCAAGATATATAGTGATGAAGCTAAAAGGCCTAGTAAATCAGGGAACGACTATTGGCCGGCGGCATTGACTTTCTATTCAGCCATATTAAGTTATAAGCAGGAAGATACGGGTAAAGATGGTTGGAAGTATTTTGCTTATCTCAATCGTTTTCTTAGCAATGAGGGGCAGAATGTGTCAATTTTTAATCGTTTGAGTATGTCGGAGGCAATGTTGACATGCTTGAGTCATTATTTTGAGCGTGACTTTACTCCGTTATTCGATCGTTATGGAATTGAAATCTCTGATAAAATGCGGGCAGAAGCACTTCAGTATAAAGCTGTGGAAAAACGTATTTGGGAGCATAATCCGTTGAAAGGTAATGATACTTCGGATTTTGATGGAAAAGTGTTCTATACGAAGTCGGGAAAAACTCCTTTCCGTCATTTACGGTCAGAGTGGACGGCAGTGGCGTATTCCGGAACCGGAGAAGATTTGAAGGCATCCAACTACGGTTATGTTTACGAGAGCAGAGCTATAAAATATAATACCCCTTTCAACCTGTTCGATGGAGATAGAAGCACGTTATGGCAATCTTATTCTGATCTTTATGAGGAATATACGGATGAAAACGGAGATAAACATTATCCATATAAGATTGATAATCTGTATTATAATGCGAAGGCTCCCGATCTTCCTTATACTATCGTCATACAGCCCGGTGAAAGTCGGAGTATAGATCTGGATGGTGTATACATGGCGTTTGGATTTACTGAAGTAAACGGTATTTATAATAGTGATGTGAAAGATTATGATAAATATGCTTTCAGACCGCAACATATTATAGTAGAAGTAACAAGTACCCCGTTGGAGTATAATGATGTGGATACGATTTATACCAATATACAACAAGTTCAATGGAAACAAGTTTTTGATTCTGACCGTGATCCTAAGGGTACTCCTTCACAGCAATTCTGGCCTGATCGTAGTAATTTATTCTATATTGAACTGGATCAGAAAGCGACTAATGTTACAGGAATTCGGTTGACTATGGACAGAGAGAGTCATATAGCGAAAGATCGTCCGGCTAATTTCCCTGCAGATGAAAAACCGAATCGTCCGGAATTTACCAATAAATATTTGAACAGGATACAGAAAATCGCTGAATTTGGTACTTTTTATTTTAATGAATGAAAAATATGAGAACACAAAAAATTATGAAATGGAGTTTTCTGGCAGTAATGTTGCTGGGGAATATATCGATATCGTGTACAAAATACGATACGCCCGATTTTGTAGAAGAGACCGGGGGAGTGTCGGGCAATTTGTCAGTCAAGAAAAATGTTCTTTGGATAAATCTGGAAGGAGCAGGGGGAGGCGACTTGGTTAAGAATGCTTTTCCGGACGATGGAGTGGTAAAAGGATTATTACCCCGCAGCCGCTATGCATGGAATGGCTTGGAATCGGAGCATATAGACGATACCTATACTCCTACTGCTGAAAACGCAATAGCCTGTGCCTCGATGCTAACAGGGAATATACCAATGCGTCACGGCATAGCGGATGAAACATATTTGTCGGAGGTTTACTTCGATCCAGATTATGATGAAAGTATGAAAGCATATCCCGGTTTTTTCCAATATATTGTAGATTATGACAAATCGATGAAGACGTTGGCTGTGACTCCCTGGAAGACACAGAATCAGGAACTGTTGGAGAAAGCCGGTACTACTGTAACCACGACATCCGACGAAGAAACTCTGAATACGGTTTTGCAGCAGATTGATAATGAAAATAATCGCGTTATCTATCTATCCTTTCGCGATGTGTTGGATGCAGCGAAGAGTGGAGGAGGCTGGAAGGATTCCAATACTCAATATATAAATGCTATGCATAAGATGGATGGCTATATTGGTCAGCTTCTCGAAGCTATCCGGGCACGACCTGAATATTATTATGAAGACTGGCTGATAATGATTACTTCCAATCATGGTGGCACTGCTGACGGACGATATGGAGGAATGTCTCTTGAGGAGAGGAACATGTTCGGGATCTTTTATTATGAACATTTCTCCAAAGGGAAAGAGATGAATCCCGGATTAGTAGAAGATGTCCTATGTTTCGATCAGTCTTTTCAGGGGGTTGTAATAGATTCCATCGAACCGACACCGGATAAGAAAGGTATTGAAACGATGCGGCAGATTTATTCACTGGATTCATTGGACAGCGGAATGACGGTGGAGATCATTATGGCAGCCCGGCCTTCAATCGGTCGGAGTTATGTGCCTGGTGATCAAAATGGAAAAAATCTTTTTGGAAAGCGTAGGTGGAACATGTCACTTACCCATACTTATGCATCTGCTTTGGGAAGTTTCTATGGTAAAAATGACGGGACGGACGGACAAAGAACCGCTGCTTTTCTTAATCCGATGATTCATACCTATACTTCAACTGTGAAATTGTATGATACGGAAGCACATATACAGAAGGACTGGGTAGATGAGGTTATAGATCAATGGGGGAATGTAACCGAAGGATATAACAAAATGACACCTAAACGGAAAGGAAAGGTTGCTGTTTATAGTTATTATGATGGCCTGAAGAAAACAACCAAGAGTACGGATGCTGATTTAGACTGGAGTATTGCCGATTACGTAGACAATACTAACCTGACTCTTTATGGTGATATGAGTAATTTATGCCGCTATATTCTCGAACTCCGAATTTGGAACAAAGAATTATCACCGGCTGAAGTGAAGCAATACAGTAATAAGTTGAAATTATCTCCGAGTGATCCTATGTATGGAAACCTAATAGGTTATTGGCAATTTTATAAAGGAGAAGACGGGCAATACTTGAAAGATGACTCGATAGTAGTGAATCAAATCAAACAGGTCAAGAAGAGAGTAAAGGTTGGTGATCGGGAAGAAGAACAGTTCTTAGATACGGAGGGACTCCGATTACGTAAGAAATTTACGGCTTCTAACAATAAGTCTTATTATACTTATGTTGAGAAAGAAGATCTAAAATATCAGACTCTGACAAATACGTTATACCAAACGATAGAATCTGAAGGCAGAATGATGGAAAGTGTGTTGCCGGTACCGACAGTTTTGCAATGGCTGGATATCAGTTTTCCTTTGGAAACTACTCGCGAAACAGGGGCTAACGCCTTCAAAACGTCCAAATTGGATGGTGTAGCATATCCTTGGGATGGGGAAAATAATAGAGCTGTATGGCGTGGTATGTTTCTGGGTGATTATACAGTTGATCTGGAATGGCGGGAATACGAAAAATAAAGTGGTAGCTCACAAAAGAAATCACTCTTGAGTTTTAATTAAAATCATTCAACCCTCGATTTTCTTTTTATATCTTCTTATAGGGATTTATATAAAGAAAACCGAGGGTTGTTGCTTTTGGCAGAATAAAATCTAGTAGAAGATATGAAGACAAAAATTAAAATGCTTTTATGTATGTTTGTTGGCATGTTCGGATATTGCATGCTAACATTTGCTCAACCCTCTTTAGAAGAACAAAAAGTGAAAATTGAGCGTTGGAAAAGAGAGTTTAAATCTCTGGAAAGACAGTATGCGCAAAATCATGTTTTGCATAATGGGGGCGGGCTTGTTGCTAAGCTCTCTAAAAAAAATCATTCCCGTGAACTTGCCCGATGGAGAGCTCTGTATGAAAAAAAGGCGGCAGATAGGAAATTGGCGAAAGCAGAGTGGTTAAGATTGAAAGCTATTATTGTGACCACTACTGATAGTGTGGAAAAGGAGAGATTGATGAGTTTAGAGCATGATTGGCTCTACGTATACCAAACATTCAATGGTAATTGCCGTACTGCTCTAACTTTTATGGCAAAGTTAGATACTGATCGGATTTTAGCGGCAGATGAACAAACTCTCCGAATAGCTAAACGACTGAAAGTACAGGAAAAGATATTTCCTAAGGGGCAGGAGAAAAAGATGAAGGCTGTACAGTGTGAGATAAGAGATAAATACATGAAACCTTTATATCAGAAAATGGCTCTTGTTCCGGATTCCGTTTCCGAAAGGGATGTCCAAATAGATTCCTTACACCTGATCCATAGAGCTTTGATATATTATAAGAAATCTTCTTTGCTTGATGACTAAAGTTAATCCATAGAGATACAGTAAAAAAAGCTGCCCTTCACCTTTTCTCTGCTACTCCTTATGGATGGGGGAGAACGGGTGAAGGGAAGAGAGGTTCACCCGTTCTTTCATTCAAATAACTTAGCAGGATTGATACTTAGAAAATCTTCTACTTTCATACTTCCCTCTCCAATCACTATTTTATAATCGTTTGATATTGAGTTCTTTTATACATTTTGTTCTGATTTACTCAATGCATTGAGTTATTTTACTCAATATATTATTGGTTTTTACTCAATGACATTTGCAAATATAAATAATTTATTGTTTGGGGCATTACCTTTATATATTCTTATTCTTTGTATTTCACAGCTACTGAAACCCTGTAATTACCTGGAACGGGTGTATAAATGGGTTGGTGGGTAGTTCCTTTGTTTTGCAACTTCTTTTCTGCGATTAGTCTTTTAATATGGCGGTATGCAGTAATTTGCGTCATTCCGCAAAGATATTGGAAGTCTTTTCGGGTGATAAGTTGGTTTTCCGAAAAATACTTTGTCAATTCCATATCTATCTCTACTTCGGAAAGTCCGGCAGAATGTGGCCTGTATTTCGAACGGTGGAATTCCATATCGGAAAGTTCGGCTTTCAGTTCTTTGTCTGCTTTGAATTTGATTGCTTTCAGTTTAACTTTATGCACTCGCTTATCTTTAGGATCCCGTATTTCTTCTTCGCAGGAAAGAGTTACTTGTAGATATCCCAATCCGTCGATATGCACCTTTTTCCCTTCTTTAAGGCACTGTGCCACTTCGTATTTCAGTTCTTCCAAAGTTGCTGTCACATCAGACGGGCTTAATGAACAGCGATCGTGAATCCGGTAAACCAGTTTTTTCGTATTTACTGTTTCATAACTAATCGGACGCGCATGATATCTTACCTTGTTTTTCTTCTCCTTCGGCATCGGAGTCTTATATAGTTCAAATTGTACTGCCATAGTCTTTCTTTTTTCTTTAGATGTTTGTAGATTATCTTCTTGATGTTTCTTAATTTTCTTCTTGCAGGGAAAACGCATTATAAATCATGTAAAATAAGTTCCCATAAGAATTCATTATCCCACCCTGCTATTAATCTTTTTCTATTGATTGGTATCTCTCTTTTGTTGTTTCTTAATGTAGCCAATGCAATTTTCGCCAGTACGGAGAAGTTTAATGCTGATATATTTCTTCTTCTGGTATTATCTTCATGGAAATTGACATCTAGCTGCCAATGTAGATTATTCTCAATTTCCCAGTGTTCTCTACTATTTTTAAGTATCTTCTGCGCATCAGGTTCCAAGGAAGATATAAAACATCTTTTTTCCACTGTAGTGCCTTTGTTTGTATTTCTGGTATTCTCTATATATCCGAAAGACTGTATATTTTTCCACTTCTTTCTAATATCTGCTCCCAGAAAACCAGGATCGTTGCAGCAATAGCAGATTCTCGACTCATTCCTGCCATGTCCTTCTTCATGCGTCTCATATTTGTCAAATCGTACTGTTGTACCTTTTGATACAATACTTTCTGTTACTGACAGTACTATTTCCTTTAATTTCGGTTGATTATCTTTCACTATAAAAATGTAGTCACCTTCTCCCTTTATGACTTTCTCTGCAATTGTACGCTGGCATCCTAAAGCGTCAATTGTAATAATACAATCTTTTATACACAACATATCTAATAATTCAGGAATGACAACTATCTCATTTTCCTTTTCTTGTGTACATAACTGTCCAAGGGAGATTCCCAGTTCTGTTGCAAATGCACTGATGACATGCAATTTGTACTTTCCCGTATTCGAATCAGGAAGCACTCCTTGTTTACGATGACGCTTGTCCTGTTCGGATTCATAGGCTCCTCGTATGGTTTTACCATCAATGGCTATATGCCCCGAATAACATTTGAGAATGCTTTGGACCCATTGCCTATAAGATTCTTCAAATTTTAAAGGATCTAATGCCGAGAAAAAGCGATTAAATGTATCATGGGAAGGGATACCATTAAAATTGGAAAGCTTGGCTGCAAAAAAAGATTCTTTACTTTTACCAAAGTCTTCTATTGAATTCCAAGTATCAGCGCCACATATAACAGCAGAAATTGCAATAAGAACAATGGTACTGGCCTGATGTTTTTTACAACGGTCTATCCGGTTATCTATCAATATTAATGAATCAGCAAATTCATGTAGGTTGCTGATCTCAATCTTTCTTTTAGTTTCTTGCTTCATTTTAATTGTGATTTATAATCACGTAAATGTACTCAAATAATATTGTAAATGAAAGATAAATATCTTATTAATAAGATGAAAAGACAATATTGGTGTAAGATAAATGTATAAAAGATTAAGGAAAGAGTATAATGCGTTTTCCCTGTTTCTTCTTGATATCTGTTATTTATCATCGTTGTGATAAGTACTTATCATTAGCATGATATATGCATATCATTACTGTGATAAGATATTATCATTATTGTGATAAACTATAAATGTCCGCACCAAAGATAAGGTTTAATTAGGAGATAAACAAGAAATAATAAGGTAAAACGCCAAGTTCATTTTTATAAAAATGAAGGGATTAAAAAGTTGTAAATCCCATATTCCGGATATTATATTCGCATCCATTAAATACTAAAAACGAAATTTTATGGACAAGAAAAGTGTGCTGCTTTCATTATGGCAGAAGTTTGTAAACCGCTTTTATAAAAGCGGAGAGTGTGAAGGATTAATGGAAGACGTATCAAAGTCTTCGGTTAGTTGTTATGAAGAGCTTAAAGAGAGAAAGGAGATAAAAGAGAGGGATTCGCTTTCTAAAACGAAACAGTTGACTGAAAGTGTAGACCTTTTCTTGAAATCTCATTATGATTTTCGTTATAATGTTCTGACGGAAGAAACTGAATTTCGTTTGTTGGAACGGATGAACGAGGGATTTCGGCCTGTCAATCAACGTGTGTTGAATACTATCTGTCTGGAAGCGCATGAGGCCGGTATTGGGTGCTGGGATCGTGATTTGTCGCGGTGTATTTATTCCACCCGCATAGCAGAATATCATCCTTTCAGGCTGTATCTGGATGAATTGCCGGAATGGGATGGCATAGACCGTGTGTCCGCATTGGCTCGACGGGTTTCGGAAAGCCCGTTGTGGGAAAAAGGATTTCGCATTTGGATGTTGGGGATGACGGCACAATGGATGGGGGTAATGGGAGATCATGCGAATAGTGTAGCTCCCTTGCTTATTAGTACAGAACAGGGATATTTTAAATCTACTTTTTGTAAGTCTTTACTCCCTCCTGTACTTCGCCGTTATTATATGGATAAGGTAGATTTAACAAGTCAGGGGAATGTGGAACGTAGACTGGCGGAGATGGGACTTCTCAATTTGGATGAATTTGACAAGTTTTCTCCTGCAAAAATGCCTTTGTTGAAGAATCTGATGCAAATGGCTTCATTGAGTTTGTGCAAAGCTTATCAGAAGAACTATCGTGCCTTACCGCGAATAGCTTCTTTTATCGGAACATCCAATCGAAAGGACTTGCTGACAGACCCAACAGGCAGCCGAAGGTTTATGTGCGTGGAACTGGAACACCCCATCGATTGTGAGGCGATTGATCATGAACAGATCTATACACAATTAAAAGCTGAAATTTTATCAGGTAAACGCTATTGGTTTACAAAAGAAGAAGAACGGGAGCTGCAAGAGAATAATATGAAATTTTACCGTCAAGGGCCAGTGGAAGATGTGTTGCGTGCTTGTTATCGGTCGGCGGAAAGAAGAGAGGAGTGTGATCTTCTTTCTGCGGCTGATATATTTCAATGTTTAAAAAGGAGGAATCCTGCAGCTATGCGTGGTGCAAATCCGGCAAGTTTGGCGCAAATATTGATAGCGGTGGGGATAGAACGTAAGCATACTAAGTTTGGAAATGTGTATCGGGTAGTAAAAATTGGGTAAGAGAGAACCGGTTTGGGTGATGCCTTGAGTGACGGCTTGGGTGAAGGGGGAGACCTTCACCCGCTTTAGCCTATGGATAGGGTTCTGTAGCGAAAAGGTGAAGGGCTTATAAAAATTACTTGGAATGTGAGAATGTCACTCGAAAATAATGTTTATCTTTGAATAATTATTAAATGAAGAATAACTATGGATAGTGTGATACGCAAATTTCCTATTGGTATACAGAATTTCGAGAGTTTGATAAACGACGGTTATGTATATGTAGACAAGACAGCGTTGGTGTATAGGATGGCGACTACCGGTCGTTATTATTTCCTTAGCCGTCCCCGCCGTTTCGGGAAGAGTCTGCTGTTATCTACCATTGAAGCTTATTTGAGCGGAAAGAAAGAACTCTTCAAAGGGCTTGCCATTGAGAAGCTGGAACAGAAATGGGAAGAACATCCTATCCTGCATCTGGATCTGAATACGGAGAACTACAAAGAACCGGATAGCTTGCGAAGACGGCTGGACAGTACTCTTTCTTATTGGGAGCAACTTTATGGTACAAGGGCGGTGGAGACTTCTTTGCCGTTGCGCTTTGAAGGGATTGTAAGACGTGCTTGCGAGAAAACAGGGCATCGTGTGGTTATCTTGGTGGACGAATACGATAAGCCTATGCTGCAGGCTATCGGTAACGAGACATTACAGGCGGAATATCGTAATCTGTTGAAAGCTTTTTATTCCGTACTCAAGTCGCAGGATAGATATATAAAGCTGGCTTTCCTAACCGGTGTGACGAAATTCGGCAAGGTGAGCGTATTCAGTGATTTGAACAATCTGAATGATATATCGATGGACTATCGTTACATGGATATTTGCGGCATTACGGATAAGGAACTTCATGAAAACTTTGATGGCGATGTGGCATTATTGGGTGAAAGGAACGGCTTGACGAAAGAGGAATGTTACGTCAAGTTGAAAGAACAGTATGACGGTTATCATTTCGATTATGATACCGTAGGACTTTACAATCCATTCAGTATCTTTAATACGTTGTCTAAGCTGAAGTTCTCCGATTATTGGTTTGAGACAGGTACTCCGTCTTTCTTGGTTTATCTGCTGAAACATTCCAACTATAGGTTGGATAGGATTACCGAGGAGCAGGTTTCGGGTGATTTACTGAATAGTATAGACTCTATGTCGCGCAATCCCATTCCTGTTATTTACCAAAGCGGATATTTGACAATAAAAGGATATGATAAAGAGTTTGGTATTTATCGATTAGGCTTTCCAAATAAGGAAGTTGAGAATGGTTTTATTAAGTATTTGTTACCTTTTTATACGCCTGTGACAGAACAGGAATCCAGTTTTATTATTACCAGCTTTGTTATGGATATACGTCAAGGTAATGTGGATAGTTTCATGCAGCGTCTGCAATCCATGTTTGCCGATACCGACTATAAGATAGTGGGGAAGATGGAGCTTTATTTTCAGAATGCGATGTACTTGGTATTTAAGATGATGGGATTTTATACCGATGTGGAACGTACTACCAGCAATGGTCGTATCGATGTTGTGCTGCAAACCAAAGACTATATCTATGTGATGGAACTGAAATTGGATGGTAGCACTGACGAGGCTTTATGTCAAATAGAGGAAAAAGGGTATGCTTTGCCTTTCGCCAAGGATTCTCGTAAATTATATAAGATCGGTGTGAACTTTTCTTCCGAGACACGTGGAATTGTGGAATGGAAAATAGTGGAAGATAATTCTTAAGATGCCAAGTGCTATTGATTTCGAATAGCCGCATACACTAATCTTTGACAGTTTAGGTATGCGGCTTACTTATATGTTGGAAGATAGACCTTATGTACTAAAAAGAAGATCCTGAAGCTGATAGAAGGAGTCACTGATATGGGAGATGTCATTCACGAAGTGAGGAGAATTGAGATAAAGTAAATATTTTATAGTAGGCGATAGCGGGTTGTGAAGGAGAATTTTTGCTATTTTCCGGATAGAGTGATTTCGGCAGCTTCCAATCCTTCTGAAATAGCTTTTAATGTGGACATCCCTTTGGTTCCGTCGTTTTGCAATACGACAAGGCATTTACCGTAAAATGCTTTCCGTTTGTTGTTTTTGAAACGTTCCATTGAGTATGGGGAACCGTTGTCTACGCCTGCAATAGAGGTGTTTCCGCTGACTTCAAAGCGCACAAGATTATCGGCATTCGGGCAGAGTGTTCCGGCTTTATCCAGTATTTCTACTGTGACGAAACTCAAATCTTTTCCATCGGCTTTTATCGTGCGGCGGTCGGCTGTCAGGCGGATTTGCGCGGGTTCTCCGGCAGTACGGATTTCTTGTTCGAGTACCATCTGACCGTTTTTGCGGGAAATTGCTTTTATGGTTCCCGGTTCATACTTCACGCGCCAAGAGAGATGATACTCATTCTCTCCTTTCCTTTTTATGCCTTGCGATTTGCCGTTAACCAGCAGTTCCACTTCATCGGCGTTGTTGTAGTAAACCCATATATCGATCTCTTGTCCCTTCTCCCAGTTCCAGTGTGGGAACAAATGGAGAACCTTTTTATTTGTCCACTCCGATTGATACATGTAGTATACATCTTTGGGAAATCCCGCCAGGTCGATGATGCCGAAGTAGGAACTGCGGGCGGGATATTCGTAGGGTGTGGGTTCTCCGATATAGTCAAAACCGGTCCAGACGTAGTATCCGGGGATGTGGTCCATTGTTTTCACCATATCCCAGCTTTTTTCGTGGGTGCTGCCCCAAGGCACATGGCAATTGTCGTAGGCGGAACATTCTTTTAGCGGACTGTCGAATTTAGCTTTCTCGGCATGAGGGCGGATGAAAATGGAATCCGATGGCATTTCGTAATATCCGCGTGTCATCAGTCCGGAAGTGGATTCGGTAATCAACAGCTTTCGTCCGGGGTATTTTTCGTTGAATTTCTCCCAGTTGTGGTTGTTGTAGTTAAAACCGATCAGATCCGGTGCCGGCGATTGGATTAACAGGTTGCACGGTTCGGTTTCGTTGTTTGCAGTAGAGATGGGGCGTGTCGGGTCCAACTTTCGCACGATCTCCGTCAAACGTGTAGTTAATAAGGTATAGGGGTGCTTGTCGCTTTGCTCTTTCACCTTTTCGGGAGTAAGTCCCAACTTAAATAATTGGTTGGCATATTCTACGCTTAGCGTGTCGCCAAAACTATCCGACCATTGTTCCCATATCTCGTTGCCGATGCTCCATGTAAATATGGAGGGATGGTTACGGTCGCGAAGTATAAAATCGGTCAGGTCACGTTCGTACCATTCTAGGAAATCATTGCTGTAATCATATTTCGATTTGGTTTTGCGCCACATATCAAACACTTCATCCTGTACGATAAAACCCATGCGGTCGCACAGTTCCAACAGTTCGGGTGTTGGTGGATTGTGCGCCGTGCGGATACCG
Organism: Bacteroides sp. D2; assembly: GCF_025147085.1. Lineage (NCBI taxonomy): Bacteria > Pseudomonadati > Bacteroidota > Bacteroidia > Bacteroidales > Bacteroidaceae > Bacteroides > Bacteroides sp. D2. Next base: position 4,139,394 of record NZ_CP102261.1, read on the forward strand.
TTGCATCCCATCTCTTTGAGGATTTCCAGTTGACGCTCCAGTGCGCGGTAATTAACGGTAGCACCCAGGCATCCCAGGTCGTGATGCAGGCACACGCCCTTTATTTTCATGGATCTACCATTGAGTGAAAAGCCCTTCTCCGCATCGAAGGTAAATGTGCGTACACCGGTGGTTGTGTAATAGGTATCGGTAAGTTTGCCGTCCACTCTTAATTCTGTTTTTACCTGATACAGATAGGGCGTTTCGGGCGACCATAGCCGCGGGTTGTCCAAGGCAATGGTTTGCCGACAGACACCCGTATGTTCCGAAGATACACGTAGTGTTTCTACCGCTTTACGTATGGATTTGTTTTGCGCATCCAACAAAGTGGTACTGATTTCTACATCACAGGGATCGGTATTTTCGTTTTTAACGGTTGTGTTTATGACAATGTCGGCCTGTGTGGCTGTTACTTTAGGCGTTGTTACATACGTTCCCCACAGGTCAACGTGTACCGAGTTTAGTACGGTGAGCCACACGTTACGATAAATTCCGCTTCCCGAATACCAGCGTGAGTTGGGTTGCCTGCTGTTGTCCGCTTTTACGGCAATTACATTGGGCTCGCCGAATTTGATGTAGGGCGTGAGGTCGTAACGGAACGAAATATATCCGTATGGACGTTTACCCACCAATTGGCCGTTGATATATACTTCGGAGTGCATATACACGCCGTCGAAATCGATGCATATCTTCTTGCCTGCCAGTTTCTTACCTATGGTAAAGGTTTTGCGGTACCATCCTGTGCCGCCGGGCAATGCTCCTCCGCTAAATCCAGAAGGGTTCTTTTCGCTGAAATCTCCTCCGATCGACCAGTCGTGGGGAAGGTTCAGGGTTTTCCATGCTGCGTCGTCCAGTTGGGGCGATGAGGCATCGGGCATTTCTCCCAAATGGAATCTCCAGCCGTCATTAAACTCGGTTCTACGCTCTTTCTCCTGTACTGTCGCCTGGCAGGCGCTAAGAAACAGGCAAACAAATAATAACAGATATATTCTATTCATATTGATCTTTTTTGTTTTATAAATCTATTTCCGTAGAGTGATTATCGTATAAGAATAACGTGGAAATGTATATCAAACCATGCTTTATCGTCGGCAAAGAGGCGGGGTACGGTGGCGATCTGTTCGCCGGCATTGACTTTGAGCTGTACAGGTTGGCTACGGAGGGTACTACTTGCCATGGTTGCACAGACCAATAGAAGGGATACAATTCTTTTTTTCATGGATAAGTAATATTTAAAGCAAATATTTATCTTTCATCATTGTTTATTTTAGATTTTTCTCGGTTTGACTTAACCGATTGAGAAATAAACTTTTAGCGAATTATTTGAGAAATAGAAGTAACGATTTAGCAACTGTGCGAATTTCAGCGTTTTGCGTTGCTATGCTGTCAAATAACTCTTTCATTTGCAAATATAACATCTTTTTCCGAAAGTACGAACTTTCGGTGGCAATTTTATAAAATCAACTTGCGAAAAAAGAAAATCATTCATCCCATTCATGGGTTGTGTCATCGGTGGCGTTGTACTGTTTCCAACGTCCCGATTTCTCGCCGTCGGTGTATTGCCCCTCGATGGTTATATAGGGTTTTCCGTCCCGTGTCGATTCCACACGATAAAAGCCGTCAAGTTTTCCGTTACGGTAGTGTCGTGTAGTCCTGCTGCGAAGCGTGCGCCCATCCTCGAATATTTCCCATTCCTCACCCTCTTTTTTGCCGTCTATATAATGAGATTCAAAAATCTGCTCACCCGTCTTGCTGTCAAAGCGGCGTTCCCGTCCGCTCTCCACACTCTGCCTATACTCCTTTTCGATTTCTATTTTGCCGTTACGAAAATAGGTCTTTACAGTTCCGTCTATCTTGCCTTGCTGCATGGGTGTTTCTTTTCGGGGAGTAACGCCATCTTGGTAATACTCCGTGAATATGCCGTTGCGCTTTCCTTTGGCATATATGCCCGATTCACGCAGTACCCCATCACGATAGCGGAGATAATCACCGTTTATTATGCCGTCGGAAAGTTTAACACGCTCCTCGTCAAGCCCTCGTATAATGCGATATTCTCCCTGCAACGGCTGTTTACTGCCTTTTTCATAATAGACCGTGCGCCGTGCGTTATCCGTTATAGTCTGTAAATCGTCCCATTTTACTATTTGTTGTGCGGAAGCCGTGCCACACAATAGCAAAAAGAGGTATAGTGTTAATATTCTATTCATTGTATTTTTGCTTTTCGAGGTTGATAACGGTTCTCAGCTATACGCAGGCAGGGATTTTAACCACTGAACTTCCTACGAAGAACTGAACTTTAAATTTACCACTTAACTGTCCTACGAAGCACGAAACCCCTGCTTGCGTATAGGTGATGTTATGCGGTCGGTTTTCATTTTCTCTTCTTTCTCGTTAATTTCTGCTGCAAAGTTACTAAATTTGCAGTCAAGTATTCACCTGTAAGAAGTTACTAATGACAAAAAAGAAATTGCCCGTTCGTTTTACGGGTCAGCACTTTACTATTGATAAAGTGCTAATAAAAGATGCAATAAGACAAGCAAATATAAGTAATCAGGATACGGTTTTAGATATTGGGGCAGGCAAGGGGTTTCTTACTGTTCATTTATTAAAAATCGCCAACAATGTTGTTGCTATTGAAAACGACACAGCTTTGGTTGAACATTTACGAAAATTATTTTCTGATGCCCGAAATGTTCAAGTTGTCGGTTGTGATTTTAGGAATTTTGCAGTTCCGAAATTTCCTTTCAAAGTGGTGTCAAATATTCCTTATGGCATTACTTCCGATATTTTCAAAATCCTGATGTTTGAGAGTCTTGGAAATTTTCTGGGAGGTTCCATTGTCCTTCAGTTAGAACCTACACAAAAGTTATTTTCGAGGAAGCTTTACAATCCATATACCGTTTTCTATCATACTTTTTTTGATTTGAAACTTGTCTATGAGGTAGGTCCTGAAAGTTTCTTTCCACCGCCAACTGTCAAATCAGCCCTGTTAAACATTAAAAGAAAACAGTTATTTTTTGATTTTAAGTTTAAAGCCAAATACTTAGCATTTATTTCCTGTCTGTTAGAGAAACCTGATTTATCTGTAAAAACAGCTTTAAAGTCGATTTTCAGGAAAAGTCAGGTCAGGTCAATTTCGGAAAAATTCGGTTTAAACCTTAATGCTCAAATTGTTTGTTTGTCTCCAAGTCAATGGGTAAACTGTTTTTTGGAAATGCTGGAAGTTGTCCCTGAAAAATTTCATCCTTCGTAGTTCAAAGTCGGGTGGTTGTCAAGATGATTTTTCTGGTTTGGTGTCGTCTTTTAAGCTGCCGCATAATGTTTAGAGGATAGCCGACCGTTTAGGGCGGTTCATCCTCATGTTCGAGACAATTTTTATTTCCTTTATTACATACTATATAGAACTTCAATTTTTGACTGCTGTTTCCGGCAGAAAGAGGTGTGAAGTTCATGCCCGCACCCCGTTCGTTTCATTACTGCTCTTATCCGTATTTCATTCATTTTTCAGTTCTCCTTTCTTTCTTTTCATGGGATTTCACTGTTCTTGTTCACGGCAGGACATAGCTATCCCATGTTGCTGTCATGCCGCTTTTTTCCGGTGTATGTCGCAATGCTCCAGTATTACCGTGTATGTCATGCCGCCACCCGTTACCGTGGTATGGCTGTAAACTCTCGTCCGTCCGCAACGTTCGCAGAAGTACGGGTTTTCATATCCGCTTTCTGCCTGTTGCAACTCAGCTTCCTCTATCTCGCTTTCATCCCGTCCGAAGTATTCTTCCGGCAGGCTGCCTTTATTGGAATAGAAGCCGTAGTACCTCACGATGCGGAAATAGCGCAGTGGAACGTGTTGCAGCAGCCGGGGGAAGAACTCCCGGTAGTGCAGTGTCAGTTCCTTTTCAACCGGGTTCCTCCTGTCGGGTGAGTTTTTGTAATCACGGTAACGGAATGAAATGTTTTCGCCGTCCATTGCCGTAATCTTGTACTCGCTCAGACACGCCCGTTTGGAATACCTGCCCACATATTGTATCACCTGTTCCGGCATCTGTATGGGCTGCTCCAAATGTACAATCCAGTCCTTTTTGTTCACCACCTTTTTGATGAAGCCCATAAACTCCATGCGGTCGTGGAAATCATGCTCCAACCTGCCCGCATCGAACAACCCTATCAGGGCGTGTTCAAACTTGTAGCGGAATACCTTACAGATAGAGGGGATATGCACGTAGTCATGTTCGGGGATGACTATCTTACCGTCGTTATCTATGCCGCCCCATGACATAATCATGTGCGTGTGTACATGGAGCTGTTTCGTTTCCCCGTAGGTATGCAGTACGGCAATCACTCCGGTTTTCAAGCCGAACTTGTGCATCATCCAGTCTTTCAGCGTTTCAGCCGAAGTACGCATCAGTATATTCAGCATTTCTTTCCTGTTGCGCTTCACCAAGTCCAGCAGGATATGCGGCAAGGTCATCACCACATGGCGGTGCGGCACCCGCAGCATCTTTTCTTTCATGCGTGCCGCCCATTTCAGCGTGTCACGCCAGCCGCATGACGGGCAAAAACGGTGTTTGCAACTATGGCTGATTTCCCGTACTTCCCCACAATCGGGACAAACGTATGTGTCTATCCCCAAAGTGGTTGTGCGACATACACGGATAGCGTTCACCGCCTTGTACTGTTCGGGGGTGATGTACTCCGCCGGGTGCTGTGCGTATTCATCCCACCACCGATTGAAGAAATCGGACAAGCGGTACTTCTTTTCTTTGCAACCGTCTGTATATATGTCGTTTAGCACTTCTTTCATAGCTCGCACACAAATCCTTTTTTACTCTATTTCAACATCTAATCTTTTGATTATTAGTTGTTTATTGTCTTGAACATTGTGCTAACAGCGAAATCGGCTGTTATTTTCTTCAAGTATATCACCTTGCGAACAAATATAAAAAAAGTGCAGTACACCACGAACAGCGTACCGCACTTTTTTCGGCAAATCGGGCAGGATTTAACATTTATAGCTTGAATCCCTTGCCTTTCCTTTGCGGTTGTATAGGTCGGCGTATGTTCTGCCTTAACTTCTCGAACTGTTCCTTGAACCACTCGGCAATGGGCTTTCGGTCGATGGCAAGAACCAATTTAGTCCCGTCCGTGGGGTCTTTCAGCACTTGGAAACCTGCCCTTTCGGTCGTGAATTTCCGTCCGTGTTCCTCCGAGTAGAGTTCCCCTGCATACTCCAACGGCTTTCCCTTGACGAGCGTTGCGGTCTGCCTTTCATCGAACCCGACAAGGCGGCAGAGGTTTTCGATACGGAGCATTTCACGGAAATAGGGAAACCATGCTGCCGCCCTTGCGATTACCGTTTTCAGAAACGATATTTCCTGCTTGTGCCTTGTGTCCTTGTCGGCTATCTCCCTGCCGTGCTTTTGCTGCATTTCCCGTATCTCCCTGCTGTGGTCTGCCTGCATGGTCTGTATCCTATCTTGCAGGGCTTCGATGGTTTCCTCGTGGTCGGCTACCTCCTTATGCAGGGCGGTGTTCTCCCTTTCCAGCGTCTTGACCTTGTTACTGCCGAAAAGAGAACCGACGCTCTCGGCGATGTTGGCGGCTGCGGTGGTTGCCGCCCCTTTCAGCTTCTCGGTCTGTATTTCTTTTTTCGCCCGTCTTAGTTCCTCCTGTGCCGTTTCTTTCTGCTGCTGCAAATCCACCACTTCCGCTTTGAGGTCGTCGGAGAGTTTCTGTATATCCCGATAATACTGCTGCGTGGACTTGTGGCGAGCTTTCGAGCCGTCTATGCCCCTTTGCAGCCCGTATTTCGCCATCGCCACGGCATAGGTATCTTGGTAGGACTTCAATTTCAGCCGTGTCATAATATCGTCTGCGCACAGCCTCACGGTGTCGGTCGGCTTCTTGCGGTATCGCTTCTTCGTCTGTTCCTCCCTTTTCCTGCGCTTGCGCTCTCCCTTGACGATGGGGACGAGTGTAACGTGTATGTGCGGCGTTTCCTCGTCCCTGTGCAGGTGAGCCGCCACGATGTTCTCCTTTCCGAACGTGTCGGCGAAGTATTTCAGATTGTCGGCGCACCACTCGTCCAAACGCCCCTCTTCCTCTATCCGCTTCATGTCCTCGTGCGTTCCCGATACGTTGATGCGGATTGCCCGTACTTGGTTGCTTCCGATTTTGCGTGTCAGCCCCGCTTCTTCTAATCTCTGCTGTATAGCCGCCGAACGGTCTTTTATCCCGTCGGGGTATTCGATAAGCCTGCGGTTTAGGTGCGTGCGTGTGGGGTCGGCGTTCTTCGGTATGATGAAACGCTCGATATGTGCGGTCGTTCCGCTGTCGCTGCCGTGCGCCTTTTCCATGTGTAAAACTACGAAACCCATATATTTTTCCTTTCTTCCTTGACTTGTGAAACAATGATTTTTCGTATCTTCGGGGCGGCAAATGCCGTCCCCGATGGGGTGTGCAGAGGGGCTTACCCCTTGCCTTATTGGGGAATTTTCAGCGATACGTAGTATTGCGGCTCGGAAAATTCCCTAATAAGCTACGGTATTTTCTCCGTAAATACCCTGCGGCGTGCCGTCTGCCTGCCCGTCTGCCTTTCGGCTATGGCTGTCCCTGCCGCCTGCTTGCCCGTAACCCCACCTTATTTTTTTCCTTTCGGTCGGTGGGTGGCGGGGCGGTCGTTTCCGTTTTCAAAGGCTCTTTTGCACGGGGCGGTCGGATACAAGGTTTTCCCGATAAATACGCTCGCAGCGAAGCGAGAGGAAGATTTATTGGGAAACGGCGCAGCCGCCTGACCTTTTAGCCGACGTAAAGCCCCGTGCTTGCTTTGCCTTTGTAAACGAAAACGATTGCTCCGCTTTCCTCTGAAAAGAGAAATAGACCCTGCAATATATATCACCATAGTGATAGGTTTGCATGTTTGCATGCTGGTATGCTGGTACGTTTGCATGTTGGTATGTTGGTATATCATCATGCTTTCCAACGGCTGTTGGGCTTGCCGTCCGAAACAACCGACACGAATACCGTCGTTTTCTCTTTTCGCCCGTGTATAATCCTCTCTAATAATGCCCTGCGGACTTTCGCCGCCCCGAACGATTCGACACGGAAAGCGAGGGCGGCTATCGTTTCGAGGTTGTAAACCTCCGCGCTGTATTTGTCCGATAGGCGGATAATGTGCTTTATGTCATATATAGATAAAACTCCGCTTTTGCAGAGTGCCTTTATCCCTGCCCTAACCGTCGGGGCGATAACCCCGAACAGTTCGCAGATTTCCCGCTCGGTCATGGCGGTTGCGCCTATATCGCTCGGCAGGGAGATATTGCCCTGCCCGTCCATCGTGATAATGTTCCTTTCTTCTTTCATCGGTATTCTGTTCTTAATTAGATGGCTCGGCAGATATTCTTCTCCATATCTTCCAACTTGTGCGACAAGGTTTCCATGTCTTGGCTTATCTTCTGGGCGGTGATTTTGGCGTAAATTTGGGTGGTCTTTATGTTCGTGTGCCCCAAAAGGCGGCTCACCGTTTCGATGGGTACGCCGTGCGACAGAAGTACGGTCGTGGCGTTCGTGTGGCGTGCGACATGGTAGGTCAAGCGTACCTTGAAGCCGCATTGTCTGCCTATATCTTTGAGTATCTTGTTACAACTGCCGTTGTTCGGAACGGGGAAAACATGACCGTCCCTTGCCAGCCCCTTGTACTTCTCGATGATACGCTTGGGAACGTCCAAAAGGCGGATGTTCGATTCGGTGTTGGTCTTCTTTCTTCGGGTGATTATCCACAGGTTGCCGTCGAAGAATGTTTGCAGGCGGTCGGCGGTGAGGTTCTTCACGTCCGAATACGCCAAACCCGTGAAAACAGAAAAGACGAACAAGTCCCGTACAAGCTCGTGGGTGGCGTTCTTCATCGGTGCGTTCATGAGCGTCTGTATCTCCGTTTGGGTGAGGTAGCCCCTGTCCACGCTTTCGGGAGAGTTGATATATCCCGCAAAGGGATTAAAGGGCAAACGCCCGTCGTTCCTCGCTATGGAAACGATGTGTTTCAACACAATCATGTAGCCCCACACGGTATTGGTGCGGCATTTCTTCTCCGTGCGCAGAAAATACTCGAAGTCGTTGATGAACGTGAGGTTGAGTTCCTTTAATGGAATATCCTCACGCTTGTAGGTATGGGGCAGGAACTCCCGAATATGGTTGCAGACCGTCCGATAACGGGTAAATGTACCCTGCGCCCTGCTGTGCCCGACTTTCTTCTCGAACTCGGCGTTGTGCTGCTCGAACAGCTTCAGCAAAGTTTCCTGCTTGACGCCGATACCGAGATAGGCGTCTTTGAGTTTGGCGGCGGTAACATAACCGTCCGTCTGCATTAACTCTTGATAGCGGCGGTTTACTTCCACACGGATTTTATCTACCGCAAGGTTGATTCTCTGCGCTTCGACGCTCTTGCCCGAAGCACGGTTGTTCTTCACGTCCCACAGCCGTGGGGGAACGTCCATCTTGCAACTGAACTGTTTAATCTCGCCGTCCACCGTGATACGGCACATTAAAGGCAGGTTGCCGTTCGGCTTCTCGCTGCCTTTCTTCACGTAAAATAATACCTTGAATGTACTACGCATAACTCACTCCTTTTTTTGGTTACAAAATTAGTTATTAGTGAGTTACCGACTGCTATGCAAAATTACGCAAATCGCAGAAACAGAACCATTTAGCAAGAAATTCACACCCGTTACGGGGGTAATGAGGTGGTAACTGAACTTCTGCGCTGTTTGGCTTCGAGGTGGTATTTCGTTGGCTCTGTCCCATAGAAAAACAAAGCGTAACGAACGCTGTATCAGCTAATTCGCTACGTTTTACCCAAATTTACTTTTTCGCTATGTGTTTATTTTAATTTTATCTGAAATAATTTCCCACGCAATACAAACGCTACGACATAGAACGGCATGAAGTAAAGCATTGAATAAATAAATTTACCTATAGGAAACGCATTGTTATCACATATATACAGATCATACGTAGTGGTTGTCACAAATGCAAAGACACCAAAATGTATCAGAGTTTGGAGAGAAACTGATAAAATTGTAATTATCAAAACTGCTTGTTTGCTAAAATCACGGGAACTGCATATCCATAGATAAAGATATAGCCATATAATAAGTAATACATTGCCAATTACATATATATTCCAATATAAGGGTGGATGAATAGCATTATTTACATTATTAAGAGATTCAATCCAATCTACAATTATACAGAATAGATAATTCAAAATTGGCAAGAGTCGCCATAGGGTCTTATATATAAGTGTTTTACTCATTGAATTTCTGAATTTAAATTTGTTAGTTTATTTATTTTAAAGGAATCTCTTTTGACTTCTCATAGGCTTTATGCCATATCGTATCTTTATCTAGCTTTGAATCGTCATCATTCTTTTCTCCAAATAGGTTCAATAACTTTTGGATATCATCCTCCCCTTCGTCTTTTTTAGACTCAAGAGAGATTTTTCCATAAACAATGGAAAATCCTAATTCATGAAGTTCTTTCAAAAATTGTTTTTTAGAGGCCACACTTTCTATTTGTTTGCTGTTCTTACAGCTAACCAGAAATACCAGGAAAGCAGAAGTGATAACTATTTTTCCTAATAAAGAATGTCTTTTCATTTTCTTTCTTTTTTAATTTCTACTTTTTATATTATTAAAATCTATCTTCATTTTATATCAGAGTTTAAGAGAAAAGGTTTTGGTAAAAGTTTCTCCATGATATTCATGTCTTTCGTCGTAATATTGTAATGTACCGCTGCAACTCCCTATCAGTTCATTCGTCTCTTTTAAGAACGAGAAATGAAGATTACCGAGAAAACGGCTGAACGCCAAAGGAGAAGAGGTTTCATATTTTATGATGTATACCTCTTTGTTCAGTGAATTATATATGTACCAAACTATACATTCCAAATATACAGTCTTTTTTTGTACACTTTGATATATTATGGCCTTTTGCTTACAATACCGAATATGTTCATCTATCTGAATAGTTTCCTCATTTCGCCAATTGAGTGTTGTATCAGTACGTGGTATTAACTGCACAACGAACAATTCACCTTTATGTTTCGCATATTTTCCTGCTTCTATAGAATCGCAAATAACCCTTATGTCATCATAAAGCTTCTGTCGTTTTTCTTTAGATATAGTTTCATTCAAAAAAGAATAATTTATCTTGTATATTTTACTCATTGTCATCCACAATTGGTATTCTTCTGGCGTTGTTTTAGTTTTTATCCATTCCGGTACGGAATGTAAAGGTGCAAAAGAGTCTCTTTGTATGTTTGCCTCTTGGGCTACAGTATTTACAGATATATTTACTATTATAGTAATAAGTATATATTTAAAAAATAGTCTCATATTTAAAAATATTATGGTCTCTATTAGCGGGACGGTTAAAGCAATTATTTTAAAATTCGATGATCAAGTCTACAATTTGGCATTATAAAGCTCATTCTATTTCTTCTTCATATCTATACCCCCTTTTCTTTCAATTAATTCGTTTTATCACGATATATAATCACACTGTAAATCCGGCAGGATTGTCAAAACTACCCGTTACTTTATAGGTATTGGAGATAGGATACGAGATATCGCAAAATTGCAATATCCCGTATTTAGCCTGAAGAATACACAGAATGATAATATTCACATTCAGATCCTTGACATTACAGATACATTTTTACCTGTCAACAATAAATAAGAAAGACAAAGTCTAGTTATCCTCAATCTCGCAAATACAAGTAGTCGTTTAGGAAAGATTGGGCTGTCAGTCAAGAGACCTGAATTAATGAATATCGCTCCCATACATAACCCCGAGAACAGAGTTAATGTGAGATATTTCAGATTCTTCATAGCTTTTGGTTCATTATTTATTTGCTTTCAAATAAGTTAGATAGATGTAACATCCTAACACACCTATATAACTGGTTGCTAGAATACAAAACATCCATAAAATGACCATTCCTATAGGAACACGATTTTTTCTTAACAGAAAAAATCCCCAAAATAACGGGAGTATCCAAACGCCCGATAATAAAGTGATATTCACTAGCCAATATACCATACTAATAACTATATTTAGTTACACATATAAATTGCAGCAAAACGAAAGTCTATATTAAAAACATTTTATATTACATGTGAATAATGAAGATTTTCTTACAGATGCACATACATATGATATGCAATTCAAATTATTAAAGTTACAATTGATTATCTTCTTACTTACCTCCTTTCTTCCTTTTATTTCATCCAACTCCTGCAAAACCGCAGGGTGTGGGCTTTTACATCGCACAGTTTGAACAGGTTCTCTTGCGATCGTTCAATGTTCACCCATTCTTGTGCTACTCCGAGTTTCAACTCATAATCGATTAGCTCTTTTAATATACTCTTCCGATTTGAATTGTTGATCAATTCATTCGTAATACTTTTCCTTTCGTATATTATCTTGTTGTTTTTTGTGTTGCAAATACAAACGCATTTCTCTTTTAATAGCTCTGACAATATCTGAGTCTACCTTCACCGGCTTCTCTATAATGAGATGTGCCAGTCTGTTTGCTTCCTTTTCATTTTTCATTTTTTTATAAACATATTGCAATCTATAAAGCGGAACGAATCGTACGGGACACATCGTCACGGCTTTCTCCAGATAGTGCCTGGCCTTTTCATATTGTTCTAAGCCGATCAGTGCTTCAGCCTGCAACAGTTCCAAATCATAATCCGCCCAATACTTTCGGCAGGCAGAAACCGTTTTCAGACAATCATCATAACGCTTGGCAACGCAAAGCTCGGCGGCATAGTTGTACAAGAAGTAAGGTTCTTTACCTAAAATCGCCAACAGACGTTGATAATGTGGAAGCATACTGTATGTTTGTCCACGGAGTGACAAACGTGATATTCTTTTCCATTCCATTTCAGCCTTTATTCTGTTTCCGACAGTAAAAAGCAGAAAAGCACTTGCGACCAGCAAACAGATCGCAATGGCTTTCTTCATCATGTTCATTTGTGAGAAACGAAGATTTCCGTAACCTTTCCCTATTAACACGCCAATGCCCAATACAGTAATAATCCAAGGAAAAGGATACGTGAAGGGATAAGAAAATGAGGAAAAAACAGCGACCGATACTAAAGCCAACAAAGAAACATATCCTTCCTGTGATGGATGCCGTCTATAACAATAGACTAAGAATATCGCCAAAGCCAGCAAGCATCCCCAACCTATTACTCCAAACTGTACGCCGATAGAAAGAAATTCATTGAACGGATGCTTCACATTATCCGCTAACATGGTAAACTGACTGTTCGGATGCTCTTCGAAATACTTTGCCTGATAGTCCATATAGTGAGATTCGAATGCTCCGATGCCGTGTCCTGTAATAGGTTTGTCTTTTATCATTTCCCATGTACACTTCCATATCAGTAGTCGCCCGTCTGCAGAATCTTTTTTCCATTGATAGATGGCATTGAAAAGAAGGATGGCACTGGCAAGTAAAAGCATCAGACTGAAACAAAATCCTATAATAGCTTTTCTTCCATGAAGCTTTTTCACATTGTAATAAACGAAATGAACAATTGAGACAATAGCAATACAAAGTAATCCTGTGCGGGATTCGGACATCAAAATACCGATGGAGATAATAAGCATTGCAAACCAACCGCTCCATCGTATACTTTTAGTATTTGTGTCAAGTAAGAAATAGACCGTGAAAGGTAGTCCTGCACACAAACTTCCTGCAAATCCGGCGGGATTGTCGAAACTACCGGTTACTTTGTATGTGGCAGAGGAAGGGGGTAAGATATTGCAAAATTGCAAGATTCCATATCCAGCCTGAAGAACACATAATATGAGAATCATTGCATTTAGCATTTTCATATTGCAGACATATTTTTTCCCAGCCAATAGCATAACTGAAAAAACAAGTCCTATTACTCCTAATCCCATAAATACGAAAAGCCATTTAGGAAAAATTTGATTGTCAGTAAAGGCGGATGAATTTACAAATAAACTACCTGTGCACAATATACTAAACGAAGCTATCAATAGATAATTCAAAATTGGTAAGAATCGCCATCGGGTCTTATATATAAGTGTTTTACTCATTGAATTGCACCTTTATTCTGTTTCTTGCTTATTAATTCTATTTTCTTGAATAAATAAAATGCCAACAAATAGAAAGGGATGAAATACAATAAAGAATGAAAAAACCAAAAAGCATTGATATACAGAGCATATTCTCTGTGGTCATTGTAGTCTATGAAAAACGTATAGACATACATAGCAACATGTGAAGCTGTCTGTATCATCATCCATGAAATGGTTACTAATTTAATTGGTTTTCCATGACGTATTCGTATGTAGCAAACCAATAGATATGAATACAAGATTATAATAAGTAATATACTTACTATTATACGCGCCGTGGCGTAAATGGGTGGTTCTTCCTTAATTTGCTGAGCTATATAATCAAATGGCAAATTGGGCGTCATATTTAAAATGATACTCCATAAATAATTAATGATGGGGAGTGCCCATAATAGGCTATATGTAAGACGGTTCATTGCTTTCTGAATTTTAGTTTACTATAAATTTATATTCAATGCTTGTAATTCGTAAGAAGCGAAAATTGAATATCAATATTCGGGTATGGCCCCGATATCATTACTTATCCATTTAGTTGTTTAATGAATATCCGTAATCGCTCCCTTTCGCTTGTCATTTGTCAAAACAAATAGTTATCGGCTTATCCTTGATAATTCCTTAGAAATGGAGGATTACTGATATTCATATTTCAAAATTTATACTTTCATCATTCACTATTCGGCTTTACATTTTTACGTCTTTTATATGATTTAATAATTATATAAAAGACACAGCCAATAATAGGGAAAGAAAGAATTATAAAGATATTCAATATCTTATTCCATACATTGACTTTATCAGTTATTGCAAAACCTACTGCTATTAATGAGAAAGTATATATTATGCAAGAAATAGCATCCCAATTTCCTAGTATGAAGCCTAAATCATTTTTCATAAATTTATACTTGTTCAGTTCCTTTTATAGTAAAAGATTGTCGAGTCATCTCAATCCACTGCAATTCTAAAATAGCATACCATTTAATAGTTCCTGTTATTGCATAAGAGATGCTTGAAGATCCTAACCAACTTGCTGCTCCACTATCTTGAGTCCAAGAAGAAAAATACCAAGTGTTGGAATTTTTGCTGGAAACAGAAATATCTCCTTTACCTTTTTGGGCCCAGGTAAGATCAATAATTATTTGATAGTCTCCATTAGCATCCAATTCAGCAGTGAAAGATTTTGATCCAGCTTGCCCTTTATCTGTATCATCGGTGTTATCGCTATCGTCAGTATCGCCTCCATCAGTATCGCCTCCATCAGTATCGCCTCCATCAGTATCACCGCCATCAATATCACCGCCAGTACCACTTCCTCCAGTACTACCTCCTCCAGTGCTACTACCACCCTCGGTTCTAGTTTTTATTCTTATAATATTTCCTTTGATGGAAGGGAAGTCATTAAATTTTATACTGTTTATCTCTTTTATAAATTCATCCAGTTCTGTTTTATCTTTAAGGATTAATGGACGTATCCCTTTGGGGATATCTGTACTTGAAATAACTTTTACTGTAATATCACCGATAGCATCGTTTGTAAAAGATGTAGACTCAATATATTCTTCCTCGCTACAACTACCAAGCCCTATTAATAATGTAAAAAGAGCCACTGCCCAAATAAGTTTTTGTAATTTCATATTTTAAATGTATTATAATTAATTAAATGTTACAACGCGTCTTTAAAATCAAAAGACTATTATTCAAAAAATGTTTTCTCTGTTTTCTTTTTTTCCTCCTTTTTCCTTTCTATCCAACTCCTGCAAAACTACAGGTTTATGATCCTTCACATCGCACAGCTTGAACAGGTTTTCTTGCGATCGTTCAATGTTCACCCATTCTTGTGCTACTTCGAGTTTCAATTCATAATCGGTTAACTCTTTCATTATGTCCTTCCGATTTGAATTGTTGACCAATTCATATTTTTCCAATACCGGTATTCGTTTCAATGCGTTTTTTTCTGCCTGTATCCTTCGTTTAGCGACCAACAATTTGTCAATGCGTTCCATTGTAAGAATGGGGACGATCAACTTACATTCCAAACCCCTATCAGAAAACTTTTCTTTCTTTGCTTTCTTTTGTTGACGGACTTTCAGGTAAGTGTTGTATGTTGCCAGCAATGTATCCAATGTGTTCTCGTCCAAATTCAGACTTAGCGTATCCCGTTTCAGGATGACTTCGCGAATCATGGACCATGACGGGAGCTGCTTATAAATTTCCATCCTTTGCACATCTCGAGGTTTCAGAGCTTCGTAATGAGCTTGTGCTTCTTTTATTTTTTCCTTATCTCCATAGTCTTTCCAATAGCTGATGATAGCCTGTTGTTCGCTTTCAAACCGGAATAATGGCTGATAGAGCTTTGCGCTATCCATATCCGCACGCATCAAGTAGTTTCTTTTCAAGTCTGTGAGCCATTTCTTTACAGTTTTTGATGTTTTTTCCTGATTCTCCTGTTCATAATAAGTCAGGTATTTGGCATGAGTCAAAATGCTGTCGGCTTTACGCTGTTCAATGGCGCGGATGTCTTCTTTCTTTTGTTTTTTCATACGTTCCATGCAGTCGCTTTCTTTCAATAAATGATCCACTTGTTTAGGAGTCAGATGCAAGGCCTCTTTCTGAAGTACGATCTTTCGCAGGCGTGAAGAACTTCGTGGTATCATTTTCAATTTGTAGGCATTGAATTCCAGGGATGAAAGAATACTTCGCAATTCTTCAACTGATGTGCGGAAATAGATGCCGAGTGTGTCGGACAATCCTGTTTGATGCAGTGCTAATGCCGCCAAACTGTCTTGCTGCATAAAGTGCGTGCCCAGTTTCATTTGAGTTACTTCACTGACAGGTGTAATGGAAATGACCTCGTGGATTCGTTGCACGATGTGTACAGGAAAGTGGGTTATTGCAGATTTACTGACTTGTCCCATTCCTGCATTGCTCCATAAGGACATAAGTCCTGCTAAAACCAATCGATAGATATAAACTTTCATCATACTTATTCTATTGCTTATTATACAAAAATTAATTACCACCAGTACCGTGTCCCGTCTTGCATAATGATGAACGGTCGTTCCTTATCTACGGAATACTCTGGAATCAACCGGAAAAGGACATTGTCGGGAGCATTTTCGAAGAAGATGGATGTTTTGCCCTCTTCAGCAATCTGTGTTCCTAATGATTTCCAGACTTTGTCCCAGTAAAAAAGTTCATACTCCTTGCCGGGGCGGAAGATAAGGTATCCGTCTTGTTGCTTGATTTCTACCGTACGCCGATGAACGGTGTCGGGAGTCAATTGCAATTCGTGGTTGTAGGCATGCACTTGTGGATATCCCGCTTGAACCACTCGCCCATGTTTGTAATAGACAGGCAAAATGACGATTCCTTTCGGCATATTGGAAAAAGTGACTGAATCGCCTCTTACTTCGCCCCACCATGCGGGACGCCATCTGCCCCAATTGAAGACGTATGCATAAGCAATATCCGCTTTGGGTACATCGGGAGACAGTCCGACAGTTACATCGGAGGATTCCCACCATTGGGGAGTAACATCTTTATAATTGAGTGTACGCAAATGACAAGGAGGAATATCTTGCCAGCCCACTTTGGCCGCGAGGACATCCGGCTGCTTGGAATAAGTGGTACGAAGCACCTTCGCCGGTTCACGGTTCATGTTACGATTGACAACGGTATTGTTTGTTACATCCAGTCTGACAGGCTGCATCCGTTTGTCGAATACAGTGTTGACAAAATGGGATCCCATCGAAGTGGCCCACCACGGGACTACATCGTATGCCGCAGGGATACCTTGCGAACGGAAGCTGAATACTTGTAGGGCAGCAATATCCTCGCATGCTCCCCGTTTGCGGAAGAGCAGTTGCAGGGCGGAAAGGCGTGAAAGCGGTTCATCCTCAATCAGCGGTTTCTGTCCATAAGAAGAGGTAAACCACAAGCGGTAGTCCATGCCGGCATACTCAAGTACACGTTCCAAAGGTTTATTCTGCAAGCTGTCGGTCATCCATCGGTATTTCTGCCGATACGTTTCGCGCCAGGCTTCCAAGGGTTCTACCGTGACACGATAGGGCAGGATGTATTCGCAGAAGTCTTCAAAAGGAATTTCTTTGAACTGGGAGCTACGCCACGCCTCGAAAGCCTGATTGACATTATCAATAAGGTATTCTCCCTTCAAAGATTTTAGGTCTTCTATAATTGTATCCTTAAATACCAATCCGCCATAAAAAGCACGCATCGAGTCTATAGCTGCTACAGCCGAAGCAATGTCAGGATAATCAAATTCACGGAAGGGGATGTTATTGTCTAGCGTGTCTTTCAGTACGTAAGTTTCGGTGTAATGAATGTCCATATTACTTATAAGGAAATACAGGGCTTGCAGCATTTGTTGGTCATCTTTTTCTATGAAGTAGCGGAGAGCCTTTTCTAATTCTGCCCGGTTGGTGCCTGCCTTGTTTAATGCAGTTTCTACATCTGAAGGATATTTGACATTGCTTCGGAATGTCCACCCGGTTAAAACGCAAGACATTGCAATAATGAAAATAAGAAATGAAAAGTTTTTATTCATGCTTTTTAATATTATAAGGGGCTTATTACTCATATTTGTTTGTTTGATTAATATAAAATTAGAGATAGAAATATTCTATAACTAAATTGTGTTGACAAAAGTAGGCTTCTTTTGCTTAAGAAAGGTTTTCAAATCGTTCAAAAAGGTTCAAATATGAATGAAATATGTTTGTCAAATAGGAAAAGTGCAAGAATCATTCAAAAGGTATAAAATAACTTCAGTTTTTTTATTTTGCTCGTGAGTATAAGCTAATTCATCAGCTGCGCGTTCGGCAGAAACAAGCAAGGCAATGGGGGAGTACTATAGCTACGGCAGATGTTGTTTATGCCATATTGATGTTTAGTGAAAATTTAGTGAAGCAGTATGTCGGTTTAAAAATCAAGGGGATGGACCTACATTGCAGTTACCAAAAAGTGAAAAAGGCGAAATGAAAGGAGTAGGATATCTGAAAAAAATGAATGTAGGACGAAGTGTGAATTCCCGGAGTATAATAATATATGAGAGATTGCTTATGAAGGAAGATTCAGGCATGATTTATTTTTGCCCCTCTTTGAATGATTATCGGACTTTTTATAAAGTCGTATATTAAAGATTTGGAATTTTTTGAATGATTAGAGTACCCGTTTCTCTATTATTTTTAAGAACTTTGCCATTGTGAATTAGTTCGATGACTTACGTTGGCTATAAATTTAAAGTTAATAATAAAAAAAGAATAGACATGAATTACACAAAAATGAAATTTGGTTTAAAGAAAGGGATAGTAGGTGTATGCATCTTGGGAGCAATACTATTGTTTACTACCCCGCTTTCGGCACAAACGAATGGTAAATCCGGTAAAGGACTGTACGAACTGTTTAGTACTAAACTGCCGGATGGGGCACAATGGGTAAAAGATAACAAGTATGTTCGGAAAGGAGGGTACTCAAAGAAGACGGAAAACTATATATATGTAGGAGCTGCTAAAAGTCCCGCAGAAATGACAGGTTTATCCATCCCTATCCGAGAAAACCCGGGACCGGGAGAATATCGTTATATCACTTTTGCCTGGGTGAAATGGGGGGGAGAACAGATTGGAATGAAATTTCATGTTTCCGAAAAGTCTGTTAATCAGAAAGGAAAGAAATATGATTTTACTTATATCGCCGGAGAACCAAAAGATTTGATAAACCAGTTAAAAGGTCTGGATCTTGGTGACAAGCCTGGACACTGGATGGTGATGACGCGCGACCTTTGGAAGGATTTCGGTAACATTACGTTAACCGGAATGTCATTTATTTGTCCTGAAAGACGGGATGCAGGTTTTGACGAAATCTTTCTGGCAAAAACGCAGGATGATATAAAAAATGCTCCGAAAGTACTTCCGAGTGAAATTGCAACAGCCGTTCCGGCAGTGGAGGAAGATGATGAGTTGATGTATGATGAAGCTGCATCAGATAGTATCGCTGCTGATCAGGGGGTACAAATCGATTGGGGAGCACAGATTAAGGCAGGTGGTACAATGATGTATCCATTGTATTTGTTGGGACTGATAGCTCTTGTAATTGCAATTCAGAGACTGATAACTTCGCGTCAAGGTCGCCTGGCTCCGAAACCTTTGTGCAAAAGTGTCAATGAATGTTTGGCAAATGGGGATTTGAAAGGAGCATTGGCTGCTTGTGACAAGTATCCTTCTACGCTAGCGAACTCACTGCGTTTTATTTTTGAGCATGTAAAAGCCGGGCGTGAGGCTGTAAGCCAGACGGCAGGTGACATGGCTGCACGTGATATTCGTACACATTTGGCACGTATATATCCTCTTTCTGTTATCGCTTCACTGGCTCCGTTAATTGGTTTGTTAGGTACTGTTGTCGGTATGATCGAGGCGTTCGGCCTGGTTGCTTTATATGGTGATGAAGGTGGTGCTTCTATTTTGTCTGATTCTATCTCCAAAGCATTGATAACAACTGCTGCCGGTTTGATTATAGCTGCTCCTGCCATTGCTTTATACTTTATTATCAAGAATCGTATCATGCGTATGGCTTCACTGGTAGAAGTAAAAGTGGAAGAAGTGATTACCAAATTGTATCTGGACAACGAGGAGGAAAAGAATGAGACTGAATTATGATGACGATGATAAGGTAGAAGTGCAAATGTCTCCTTTGATAGACTGTGTGTTCTTGCTGCTCATTTTCTTTTTAGTAACTACGATGATGAAAAAATGGGAAATGCAGATTCCGTTAACGCTTCCTACAATGACTTCAAGCCTTTCCACTACACGGGCAGGCGAGGAAGCGGTGATTATCGCAGTAGACGAAAAGAAGAATGTGTATCAGGTAGTAGGGCATGATGCCTATTCAGGGGAAAGTACTTACTTGCCTGTAAAAGATTTAAGCGCTTTTCTTTCTGAATTACGCAATAGTCGGGGAGTGGAAACAAATATCGATGTGACGGCCTATCGCACTGTACCGGTAAGCACAGTAATAGAGATATTCGACCAATGTCAAATACAGGGGTTTACACATACACGTGTACGCCTTGGAAGCAAACCCTATTAAGCCTATGAGACTATCATTATTTAATAACGAGGACGAACCGGAAGTTTCTATGTCTCCTTTAATCGACTGTGTGTTTCTTCTGCTTATTTTCTTTCTGGTATCTACCATGACGAAAGTGAAAAATAGGGATATTCCCGTTGATCTGCCAACTTCACAATCGGCCGTTAAATTGAAGCCGGATGATAAGCAGGCTATTGTAGGATTGGATGCCGATGGTAATTTTTATTGGGATGGGCAACCTTGTTCTACTAATTTTATGATGGAACAGTTACGACAGACATGTATCACTGACCCGGGAAAGCGTATTCGCATTGATATGGACAGGCATACTCCGTTCGGACGTTTTGTAGAAGTGATGGATGCTTGCCAGTTTTATAACTTAACTAATATAGGAATCAGGACGTATGACGAAAACTACAACAGGGAGTAGCCGTCTGACGGTTATCCTATCATGGATGATAGCATTGATTTGTTTTGTGGGCGGAGCACTCTATATTTGGAAGATGCCGTCTCCGGATCAGGAGGCGATGGATTTGCAAATGAAACAGCAGAAAAATCAAAAGTCCAGGAAGAGTTTGACGGAAAAGGTAAAACAGGAACAGGCACAACGGGCACTACCTGCTAATTATGCCAGACAGTTGGTAGAACAGTCGGAAGTTTTGGTAAAGAAGAATCTGGAAGAGCAGGTGAAGAAGTTTCAAACGATGGCTGAAACAATGAGACGGCGTAAAGACGATATGTTGGCGAAAGTGGAGAAAAGAAAACTGCCGTGGGGAGCACCTGCTGATGCGAATGATACATCGAAAGCACGGGCTATTCCTCGAGCAGGAAATCCGTCAGCCAATGCTTCTGTAGAAGAACTTTATGCTGTATTACGTGACTATGAGGCTGAAATTCAACAAAGTCATTTGGCCGTGAGTGCTGCTAAACAGTCTTTATCCAAGGGACAGTCGTTTCCTGAAGTGTATAGTTCTTTGAAAGCGGGTAATTCACGTATGCCGAGTTTTGATGAATTGATAAGAATGCAGTCAAGGGATAGTGAGTGGGCAACTTCGGCAGGCAGTAATGCTAGTGGAGGATTGGAAATAAAGAGCACTGCTGATTTGAATAATTATCGTGGGTTGCTCGGACAAGCTACTCGTCAGGCAGGGTTGGCACAATCTCGTTTGGAAGGGTTGTTCGGGGCAGTTCGTCAGGCTGGTAATCCTGTGAGCGGAATGGGACAAGGTACTGGCAGTCCGGGGAATGGAGGTCCCGGAGGCAATGGTAGCGGTAATGGGAACGGAACTGGCATGGGGATGGGAGGCAGTGGAGAGGTTTCTGCTTCCGGAGGCGGAAAGGGAACATTCAGTGCTTATTCAGGATCGAAGTTGAGCAAGGAAATGGTGAAAGCACAAGCGTTGCCCGGACGGCGTTTCTCTAAAGATGCAGAACGTAAGGGATGGCTCTATATCAATACATGGTATATGATTGGACCGTGGGAGAGCTTCGGTCGGGAGGATTTTTCCATCGTTCATCCACCAGAAGTTTCTATTGACTTTGATGCTGTATATACTGATGGACAGATAGGAACAGGAATTGCGGAGACAGATTCCGATCCGTTAAAAGTTATCGGAGACGAGGTACAGCTCGACGGGACGCTCCGTTGGAAGTTTATGCAGAGTGAATCAATGCATAATGTCCCTCCAGTAACGACCGGGCATTCAACTTACTATGCTTATACCGAGCTTTATTTTGATGAAGCTACTACGATGCTGGTGGCTATCGGTACGGATGACAGCGGGCGTGTGTGGATTAACGGCAAGGATGTATGGCGTGACTATGGAACCAGTTGGTATAATATTGATGAACATATCGCTCCTTTTCAGTTTCGACAAGGGTGGAATAAAGTTTTGGTTCGGCTGGAGAATGGAGGTGGTGGACCGTGTGGGTTTAGTTTTTTGATTATTCCCCAAAGTAAATAGATAGATGTGTGTTTAAATAGAAAGATTGTTTAAGGATTAATTATTGGTAGAAGTTATGTGAAGGCTTTATATGTCTTCCATAACTTTCTTTTATTGAATTTGATAGAATATGGTACATATAGGTCAGCTGATACAAAAAGAATTATACCGTCAAAATCGGTCTATTACTTGGTTTGCGGAGCAGCTATGTTGTTCTCGAAGTAATATTTATAAAATATTCTCTCATTCTGATATAAGTACTATGTTACTTCTCAAAATATCAGTGATTCTTCATTGTAACTTTTTTCGGTATTATTCGGAATCTTTAGAGGATATTGAAAAAATGTAAACTTTTTGGGTACACTGTTCTCTTCTTTATTCTGCTTATTTTCCTTATCTTGTCACTGTTAATTAAAAACAGATGTGTTATGGATGTTCAACTTTGTAATTTGATAAAGAGTTATTGTATCTGACAGTATGTGAGGCTGATAGTTTTAAGAATATGTGACGTAAGTTTTGGTAAGATGAAAGAAGGTAAACAAAAGTGCCGGATATTGAAGACAATCCGGAAGCAGATAGCGGAAGCGAATGACATAAAGCTTGTAACATCTAAATGTAGATATCGGGGGGATTGTCTAGGTACATGTCCTAAATGTGAAGCTGAAGTCCGCTATTTAGAAGAGCAACTTCTTTTTCGTCAAAGAATGGGACTGGCTATCAAGATAGTGGGTGTTTCGTTGGGAATGTCTGCTATGGGAGCTACTTCTTTATATGGTCAAAAGGTAGGAGAGGATAGTTTGAGGAACGATTGTACTATGCTTCCACAAGTAGAGGTCGTAGGATGGAAGGCTGTTAAAAAAGTTTCGGTTGCAGGAGGAATTGTCCTTGTTTCACAAGATAGACATTCTATTTCTGTAGAAGGAATAGTAATGGATAAATGCGGTCATTCGATAATAGGAGCAGAAATTGTTGAAAAAGGAACTGCTCATAGGACGCTTTCTGACCTCAATGGGCGATTCATCCTTCAAATATCCGGAAAGAGAGCAGTTTTGAAGGTTAATTACCCCGGTATGAAAACGAAGAGTGTGAGGGTGAGGAAGAGAAAGGGCAAGAATATAAAAGTAGTGTTGTATAAGAATCGCAGAGTATTGGACGAAATATTATAAAAATAATTAGGATATGAATTTAGTATTATTGAATTTTGTTTGGAGCGGTGTCCTTATAGGAGAAAGCTTTATTCGTTTTTGGTATATAATACCGGCTACCATTGTTATTGAAATGGTAATAATTAAATTGATGACTTCTCATCTGTGGGGAAAATCATTACTTATCTCTACAGTTGGAAACTTGGTTTCTGGAGTTATTGGGACTATTGTTATAGGATGTGCCAGTATATTAATTGATTTTCTGTTTGGTTCGGATTTCTTTCCGACTATGCTCATTACTTGGATTCTGATGTTTGCCGGAAGTTTCGGGCTTGAATACTTGACCGTGAGATGGATCTTTAAAGATAAGAGTCGGGCATTGATGTGGGCGATACTTAGTGGAAATGTTTTGAGCTATTGCTTCATTGTAATTTCTTTGCTTGTTAAATACTGGATTAAATAAAAGTTTGAAAGTAGTTATGGCTGTATTCTATCTTATTTCCGTTTTATCCATATTAATAGTGTTTATTGTGCCTTGCATTATTGGTACTAGATATATGATAAAAAAACAAATAGCATGGCACATTCAGATTCTTTGGTTATTATTGATTGTATTGACTAGTTATGGTGGGCTTGTAGTTTGTATGCTTTATAACAAGGATATCTGATAGTTCTTTCCTCAAAAAGACAATTTTCTATATATTGAATGATTTTTGTACGGTTTTGACGCATTTTAGAACCTTTCTGTCCTAAAAAGCATGCATCTTTGTTTCCTAAATAATAACCACGAAAAACTGTATAATTAATGAACTTTAGAAAAATTTCTTTTTGGGTATTAAGCTGTGTTTTCAGTATTAGCATGGCAGGATGTAAATCAGGTAAGAGTAACAGTCAGAATGAAACAATTACCGATAGTGTATGGACAAAGTCAAAGGTTATTGAGACTATTAAGAAGGTAAATGACTATTGGCAGGCGGAAAATCCGGAACCGGCATTTGCTTTTTGGCATCCGGCTGCTTATCATACCGGAAATATTGCAGCTTATGAAGTAACCGGTAATGAGACTTACAAGAAGTATTCGGAAGCATGGGCTGAAAAGAACCAATGGAAAGGAGCTACTTCTGATGATAAATCCAAGTGGAAATATAATTATGGTGAAACGATGGAACATGTTCTCTTTGGAGATTGGCAGATTTGTTTCCAGACTTATATTGACTTGTATAACATGGACCGTGAGCCGGCAGAGTATAAAATAGCCCGTGCCAAGGAAGTGATGGAATATGAAATGTCAACTCCCAGCAATGATTATTGGTGGTGGGCAGACGGATTGTATATGGTAATGCCGGTGATGACCAAACTTTATAAGGTTACAGGTAATCAGCAATATTTGGATAAACTCTATGAGTACTTTACTTATGCTAAAAAACTCATGTATGATGAGGAGAGTGCTCTGTTTTATCGCGATGGAAAATACATCTACCCGAAACATAAGACAAATCAAGGATTGAAAGACTTTTGGTCTAGGGGTAACGGTTGGGTGTTTGCAGGTTTGGCTAAAGTTTTGCAAGACTTACCCGAAAATGATGTACATCGTGCTGAATATATTACCATATACCAGGCTATGGCTAAATCATTGGCTGCTGCACAACAGGAAGAGGGATACTGGACTCGTAGTTTGTTGGATCCGGTGCAGGCTCCGGGACGTGAAACGAGTGGGACAGCTTTCTTTACCTATGGGTATCTTTGGGGTGTGAATAATGGGCTTTTGGATAAATCCACCTATGAACCTTTTATAAAACAAGGTTGGAAATACTTGACTGAAATAGCTTTGCAACCCAATGGAAAGATAGGTTATGTACAACCAATTGGTGAAAGGGCAGATCAACATAAGAATGTCGGACCGGAGACGACTGCGGACTTTGGGGTAGGAGCTTTCTTGTTGGCGGGTTCTGAAATGGTGAAATATTTGAATAATTAAAATAGTTTTTTATATTTGAATGTAATGATGAAAAATAAAAATATCCTGGTCTTCATTTTATTGTGTGTGTTCAGTACAGTAACTTATGCTAAAAAGGGGAAGGTAGAAAAGGAAATCAGTGACCGTGAATATTGGGCACAGATGGCATATAAGATTGCTGCTCCTGTATTGAGTAATATGAGCAAAGGGGAGTTGAAGAAAAATATGCAGGTAGAAATCAGTCCAACATGGGATGGACGCAGTAAGGATGTGACCTACATGGAGTGTTTCGGGCGTCTGATGTCTGGTATTGCTCCCTGGCTTTCCTTGCCCGACGATGATACGGAAGAGGGTAAAATACGTAAGCAATTGCGGGAATGGGCTTTGAAGAGCTACGCACATGCTGTTGACCCGGATAGCCCTGATTATCTCTTATGGAGAAATGAAGGACAGCCTTTGGTAGATGCAGCTTACATTGCCAGTAGCTTTCTTCGTGCTAAAAAGCAGCTTTGGGAACCATTGGATGAAGTGACAAAACAACGTTATATTAAAGAATTTCAGTTATTGCGTCGGATTGATCCGCCATACACAAATTGGCTATTGTTTTCAGCTATGATTGAATCTTTTTTGATGGAAGCCGATGCACAATACGATTTGTTCCGTATTCATACAGCTGTTCGAAAAGCGGAAGAGTGGTATGTAGGTGATGGCTGGTATTCGGATGGAGAAACTTTTGCATTCGATTACTATAATAGTTATGTGATTCAACCTATGTTTGTACAAGTAATGCAGACTGTCAACGATCATAAAGTAATATTGCATGACCGTAGTTTGGAGATGCAAAAGAAAACAGAAGATTTGGCTAAGAAACGTATGCAACGTTTCGGGATGATTTTGGAACGTTTTATATCTCCTGAAGCATCTTTTCCGGTATTCGGTCGTTCTATGACTTATCGTTTGGGAGTTTTTCAGCCATTGTCAATGCTTTGCTGGAAAGAAATGCTGCCCGAAGAACTTCCGGAAGGTCAGGTACGTAATGCATTAACTTGCGTCATGAAACGTTTGTTTGCTGTTGATGGTAATTTCAATGAGAAAGGATTTTTGCAATTAGGCTTCGCCGGGCATCAGACCGGGTTGGCGGACTGGTATAGTAATAATGGAAGTATGTATATTACATCAGAAGTATTTCTTCCATTAGGACTTCCTGCCAATCATTCATTTTGGACTTCAGCTCCTCAAGACTGGACCTCTAAAAAGGCGTGGAGTGGACATGAATTTCCAAAGGATCATGCAATACATTATTAAATGAAGAAATTTTTATTTACTATAGGACTGTTAGCTGTCTCTTTTGCAACTCTGTGGGGACAATTCAAATATGTGAAAGTGGATGCGCCATTTTCAATGAAGCCAATAAAAGAGTTTATATATCCTGATCAAGATTTCTCCATTGTAAATTATGGTGCTGTAAAAGGAGGAGAGGCGGATGTTTCTGATGCAATTGCAGGTGCTATAACTGCTTGTAATCAGGCAGGAGGCGGGAGAGTAGTTATACCTGAAGGAGAATGGTTGACCGGACCAATCCATCTCAAGAGTAATGTA
This sequence comes from Bacteroides sp. D2, assembly GCF_025147085.1. Taxonomy (NCBI): domain Bacteria; kingdom Pseudomonadati; phylum Bacteroidota; class Bacteroidia; order Bacteroidales; family Bacteroidaceae; genus Bacteroides; species Bacteroides sp. D2. Next base: position 4,166,345 of record NZ_CP102261.1, read on the forward strand.
AACTTGTATTTGGCTGAAGGGGCGGTACTACGTTTTACGGATAATCCTTCTCATTATTTGCCAGCCGTAATGACGTCTTGGGAGGGGATGGAATGTTATAACTATTCACCTTTGATTTATGCTTTTGAATGCAAGAATGTGGCTATTACAGGAACAGGTATGTTAAGTCCGAAGATGGATTGTTGGAAGAAGTGGTTTGCCCGTCCTAAGGCTCACATGGATGCACTTAGAAAGTTGTATACGATGGCGTCCAAAGATGTACCTGTTGAAAAACGACAGATGGCGGTAGGTGAGAACCATCTTCGTCCGCATCTGATACATTTTAATCGTTGCGAGAATGTACTGCTTGATAGTTTTAAGATTCGTGAAAGCCCCTTTTGGACGATTCATATGTATATGTGCAATGGCGGGATAGTACGTAATCTGGATGTTAAAGCGCATGGACACAATAATGACGGTATTGATTTGGAGATGACTCGTAATTTTTTAGTGGAGGATTGTACCTTTGACCAAGGTGATGATGCGGTGGTGATTAAGGCCGGTCGTAATCGTGACGCCTGGAGATTAAACACTCCGACTGAAAATATTGTAATTCGTAATTGTAATATTTTGGAAGGGCATACTTTATTAGGAATTGGCAGTGAAATTTCAGGTGGTATTCGTAATGTGTATATGCATGATTGTAAAGCACCACAATCTGTACGACGACTTTTCTTTGTGAAGACAAATCATAGACGAGGAGCGTTTATTGAAAATATTCACATGGAAAATATAAGAACCGGACATGTACAACGTGTGCTGGAAATAGATACAGATGTGCTCTATCAGTGGAGGGAGCTTGTTCCTACTTATGAAGAACGTATTACTCGTATTGATGGCATTTATTTGAAAAATGTGATTTGTGATTCCGCTGATGCGATATATGAGTTAAAGGGGGACGCAAAATTGCCTGTCAAAAATGTAGTTATTCAAGACGTACATGTGGATAAGGTGAACGATTTTGTGAAAAAAGTCCATAACGTTAAGAACGTAAAGGAGGATAATGTGACATACGGTTCATTGAGGGAATGAATGGCCTATTGTATTATAATGACAGATTTAAAAAATTACACTAACTAACCTTTATTATATATGTTGGTCCCGTCAATACTGTAAAATGTATTGGCGGGATTTTTTTATAATGAACAAAAAAATCGCTGTTAAAAAGTAAGATTTAAACTATATTGAATGAATATTGTCCTGTTTTGACCGATTTGAAGACCTTTGTATAAAAAGAATATCTCATCTTTGCAATGCATTTAGTTTTCAATAGGTAATAGTTTTAGTTTTTAGGTAACACATCGATTGGTTTGCAAATTCGCTGTCGGTCTGAATGGAAACATTGACCGATGGTGGATTTATTTGGAAATAGTATTGTATCATGAAAACAATAAATTAGAAAATGAAGAAACCTTTATTGTATTTGCTTATTTTATTAGTGACTGTTTTCAGCACTTCCTGTTCCCAATCTTCAAAGGAGATATTTGAAATAGGGGACAAGACATTTTTACTTAACGGAAAACCGTTTGTGGTAAAAGCAGCCGAAATTCATTATCCCCGTATACCAAAAGAGTATTGGGAGCATCGTATCAAAATGTGTAAGGCATTAGGTATGAATACCATTTGTCTTTATGTCTTTTGGAATTTTCATGAGCCGGAAGAGGGAAAATATGACTTTACCGGTCAAAAAGATATTGCGGCTTTCTGTCGGCTGGCGCAGGAAAACGGAATGTATGTGATCGTTCGTCCCGGACCGTATGTTTGTGCGGAGTGGGAGATGGGTGGATTACCTTGGTGGTTGTTGAAGAAGAAAGACATCAAGCTTCGTGAACAGGATCCGTATTATATGGAGCGGGTGAAATTGTTTATGAATGAAGTGGGTAAACAGCTTACCGATCTTCAGATTAGTAAAGGTGGCAATATCATTATGGTACAGGTTGAGAATGAATATGGATCATTCGGAATAGACAAACCATACATTGCCGAAATACGTGATATTGTAAAGCAAGCAGGTTTCACAGGAGTTCCTTTATTCCAATGTGACTGGAATTCGAACTTTGAGAATAATGCATTGGATGATTTGCTTTGGACAATCAACTTTGGTACAGGGGCTAATATTGACGATCAATTTAAGCGTTTGCAAGAACTCCGTCCTGATATTCCGTTGATGTGTAGTGAGTTTTGGTCCGGATGGTTCGATCATTGGGGAGCGAAGCATGAGACACGTAGTGCGGAGGATTTGGTAAAAGGAATGAAAGAAATGCTTGACCGGAATATTTCATTTAGTTTGTATATGACTCATGGAGGTACTAGTTTCGGACATTGGGGAGGAGCAAATTTCCCTAATTTCTCTCCGACGTGTACGTCTTATGATTATGATGCTCCCATCAATGAATCAGGGAAAGTTACTCCTAAATATTTTGAAGTACGCAATTTGTTAAGTAACTATTTACCCGAAGGTGAGTCATTGCCGGAAGTTCCGGATTCTATTCCGACTATTGCCATTCCGTCATTCAAGTTGGATGAAGTGGCGATACTGTTTGATAATCTGCCGGAGCCAAAGATTAGTGAAAACATTCAGTCAATGGAGGCGTTCGATCAGGGATGGGGAAGTATTTTGTACCGGACTACACTGCCGGCATCTAAAGAAGAACAGACGTTGACAATCACAGAGGCTCATGACTGGGCACAGGTTTTCTTGGATGGTAAGAAATTAGCTACATTAAGTCGTTTAAAAGGTGAAGGTACGGTTATTCTTCCTCCAATGAAAGAAGGGGCCCAGCTGGATATTTTGGTAGAAGCAATGGGACGTATGAATTTTGGTAAAGGCATTTATGATTGGAAGGGTATCACTGAAAAAGTGGAAGTCCAGTCGAATAATGGTGTTATTACTTCATTGAAGAACTGGAAAGTTTATAATATTCCGGTTGATTATGCTTTTGCGCAAAATAAGAAATTTGTAAAACAGGATAATCCCCAGAAATATCCTGCCTACTATCGGGGAACCTTTACGTTGGACAAAACAGGTGATACATTCTTGAATATGACTAACTGGAGTAAAGGTATGGTTTGGGTGAACGGTTATGCTATTGGACGTTACTGGGAAATTGGGCCACAACAAACCTTATATGTGCCGGGATGTTGGTTGAAGAAAGGAGAGAATGAAGTGATTATATTGGATATGGCTGGTTCTGTACAGCCACAGACAGAAGGATTACAACAACCTGTTCTTGACAACCTGCGTGTACATGGTGCTGCTTATGCACATCGTAAGGTTGGTGAAAATTTGGATTTGACAGGAGAAAAACCTGTTTATGAAGGGACTTTTAAATCCGGTAATGGTTGGCAGCATGTGAAATTTGGAAAGGAAGTGGAAACTCGTTTCTTTTGTCTTGAAGCATTGAATGCTTATGATGGAAAAGACTTTGCAGCTATTGCAGAATTAGAATTGTTAGGAGCCGATGGTAAACCTTTGTCACGTCAGCATTGGAAGGTTATTTATGCAGATAGTGAGGAAACTGAAGAGGCAAATAACATTGCAACGAACGTGTTTGACTTACAGGAATCTACTTTCTGGCATACTAGCTACTCTTCAGCTGCTAAACATAAATTTCCACATCAGATTGTGATTAATCTTGGTGAGGATAAGATAGTCACGGGATTTTCTTATTTGCCAAGAGCGGAAGCCGACAAGACGGGAATGATAAAGGATTATCGGGTATATTTAAAGATGATGCCTTTCAAACTTTAAGAAAGGATAATTTTATGTTTGTGATACGTACTTAAGATATTTAAGTCAAAGGTTGATTATTAAGTTTGTTCATTAAGTTATAGGAAAGTAAAAGAATAACTTCCACGTGAGTGAAGGTTTTCTTTTACTTTTCTTTTTTTATATTGGTTGAAATCATAAAGTAGCTTACTTTTGTTCTTTCTCTTATTATTGTATAATCTAAAATAACTAGTGATGCAAAAGATGAATAAAAATGGATTTAGCCAATGTGCCGGAGCGTACATTGAGCGTTTGCGGAAAGAAGGGCGATATTCTACCGCTCATGTTTATAAGAATGCTCTTTTTTCTTTTAGTAAGTTTTGTGGAACATTGAACATATCGTTCAGGCAAGTCACGCGGGAATGTTTACGTTGCTATGGACAGCATCTTTACGAGTCCGGATTAAAGCTCAATACGATTTCTACTTATATGCGTATGCTTCGTAGTATCTACAATCGGGGAGTAGAAGCGGGAAGTGCCCCTTATGTTCCCCGGTTGTTTCATGATGTTTATACAGGCGTGGATATCCGGCAAAAGAAAGCATTGCCTGTGACCGAGTTACACAAACTTCTATATGAGGACCCGAAATCCGAACGTTTGCGTCGTACGCAGACGATTGCCGCTTTAATGTTTCAGTTTTGTGGAATGTCATTCGCAGATTTGGCGCATTTAGAGAAGTCGGCTTTAGACCGGAATGTGCTTCAATATAATCGTATCAAGACTAAAACACCAATGAGCCTGGAAATTCTCGAAAGTGCAAAGGAGATGATGAATCAGCTTCGAAGCAATAAACCTGCTCTTCCTGATTGTCCCGACTATTTATTCGATATTTTACATAGTGATAAGAAGCGAAAAGATGAAAAAGCATATAAGGAATATCAGTCTGCTCTTCGTAGATTTAATAATTGTTTGAAGGATTTGGCGAGAGCGTTGCGCTTAAATTCGCCTGTCACTTCATATACTTTCCGACATTCTTGGGCCACTACTGCCAAATACCGCGGAGTTCCTATTGAAATGATAAGTGAATCGTTGGGACACAAATCTATTAAAACCACACAAATATATCTGAAAGGCTTTGGATTAAGAGAACGTACAGAAGTAAATAGAAAGAATTTATCTTACGTTAGAGATTGCAATGCAGGCAGGTAATATATAGACAAAACTTTAATAATCAGCATTTAAATGTATCTGTTACTTCTTAGGTAACGGAATTGAATATGACGCAAAGATAGACAAAAATATAAATAGCAAACAAATATTCTCCCATTTTTTTTCGTTTTATCTGATGCATACGGCAAAAAAAAATCCGAACATGAAATAATTATATCTTCATGCCCAATGATTTATATGTCCTGTTTTAAAAAGATTTTTCCCCTTCGCTAAAGGCAAAAGCTCTTCTCTCACTGTAATTGTCGATGTTTTTCTCTGTTCTCATTCCGGTTGGTCTCGATTGTGTGTTTACTGTTACCTAAGAAGTAACAGAATTATATAAGGTAAAAATAGTAGATTAATCAAAACTTTGAGAATGTCTCTATTTAAAAGTATAACATACAAATAAAGATGAAACAAACTAAAGCAGCTTTTAGGAATAAGCCATTTATTTCATTAAAAGGTAGTATTCTATTTCTGATACTCATTCCGGTGACCGGTCTGGTTCATGCGCAATATTCCATGGGAACAACAGGACAGTTGATGATACCTACTGCTGAAATGCAAGAGACCGGTACATTTATGGGAGGAGTCAATTTCTTACCAGAACAGGTTACTCCATCGGTTTTCAGTTTCCCTACCATGAACTATTTTGTAGATATGACTCTTTTCTCTTTTATCGAATTCACTTATCGGATGACATTACTCAAAATGACAACCGGCACAGGCAGAACGGGTTATCATAATCAGGACCGTTCTAATACGATTCGCATTCGTCCAATAAAAGAAAGCCGCTATTTTCCGGCTGTTGTGATTGGTGGAGATGATCTTTTGACTGAGAAGAAGACTCCATATTGGGGAGCTTATTATGGTGTGTTGACAAAGACTATCGGATTTCGTTCAGGAGATCAATTGGCTGTCACAGCCGGATGGTATATTCATCAAGGCGATTGCCGGGTATTTAATAAAGGACCTTTCGGAGGTGTCCGTTACACGCCTTCTTTTTGCAAAGAATTGAAATTGATGGTGGAATATGATACGCATGGATGGAATATGGGGGCTGCCATGCGCTTTTGGAAGCATTTGTCCGTCAATGTGTTTACTCGTGAATTTACGTGTGTTTCCGCTGGTCTGCGGTATGAATGTACATTAATACATTAAAAGAAGATGAAAAGGATTGTTAGTGTGACTGCTGTTTTTCTCTGTGGTATTTCTTTGTTACAGGCACAGCCAGTTCGTGTGAGTGAGACACTGAAAGAATTGGAAATGGAGAATATTTCAGTTGTGGAGAAAAGGGACACGATAACTGCGGCTTTTGAGACCTCTGCCTATAGAGGTATTTATAATGGAATCGGTATTGCTATACGCCATTTGGTTGCTATACCGGAAATACCGACTTTGCAGCTACTTATATTAGATAATGCCCTACTACAATTATGTATAACTATCCCTGCAGATTTGATTCAAAAATGTCAGTCCGGCGAATGTACGTTGGATGAAGTGTATCGTAAGATGGGGATGACTACTTCTACCGAAACTGCTGTGCGTCAGCTGAAAGGTGTAAAACGAAAAGAAAGTTCTTTCAGTAAGGTAGATTTTGTGATATATCCCAACGTGATGTTAGTCAATAATGTAACTTATAAGTTGTATAAGGCGGCACTCGAGTTGCAACCTGCCCTGGAAATGCAATTATGGAAAGGAGCTTCGCTACGGATGCAGGTTTCTTTGCCTATTGTAAGTAATGAAGATGGTAAGTGGAACTGCGTTCGCTTGGGATTCATGGCTTTGCGTCAGGATTTTCGCTTGGCTAACCATTGGAAAGGATACCTCACTGGCGGTAGTTTCTCTAATGACCGTCAGGGACTTGCTGCAGGAATCGGCTATTTTTCAGCAAACGGCAGGTGGACGGTAGAAGGTGGAGGAGGAATTACCGGTTCTTCCCATTTCTATGGCAGTGACTGGAAAATGAGTAAGTGGAAAAGAGTCAATGGACAGATTAGCGTAGGATATTATGTGCCGGAAGTGAATACCTTGGTGAAAGTAGAAGGGGCCCGCTTTATTTATGGAGATTATGGAGTACGCGGAACTCTTTCACGCTATTTCGGCGAATATATTGTAGGTATATATGGTATGTACACAGATGGAGCAACGAATGCAGGGTTTAATTTCTCTATTCCATTACCGGGAAAGAAACGCAGGCGACATCTGCTACGGGTGATGCTTCCCGAATATTTTGCTTTTCAGTATGATATGCGTAGCGGGAATGAATACGCCCATCGTTCATTGGGCGAAAGTTATAGTGTTGAACCTAAGTCGGCAGAGAATTCACACTTCTGGCAGCCGGATTATATTCGATATTATTTGATTAGAACGAGTGAGAAGTGAAACATGATTGATATTTAAACTAGTATTTTTAACAAATTTGAACATTATGAAAAGTGTAAAATGGTTTTATGTGGGTGCCATGGCGATAGCCTTGGGTATGTTAACTTTTGCGACAGTAGCCTGTCACGATGATGATGACGATCCGAAACCGGCAGAAGGGGAAGTTGTTGAAACTCCGAAACCGGTTGTAGAGTATTACATTATGGGGACGGTGACTTCCGGAGGAGCAGCAATGGATGGGGCAAAGGTAAAAGTGGGTAGTAAAAATTACACAACCGACTCGAATGGTAAGTTCTCTGTTACAGAAAGTGCTACAGGTACTTATAGTATTGAAGCGGCTCCTAATGGATATCTTTCACAGAAAACGTCAGTTGTCATTGCAGACAATGCAGAGAATCGTAGTGTGGTAACGGTAGCTCTGGCTTTGACAAAGGAGAGTCCGAAAACAGCTGTGTCAATAGAGGCTACAGGAGAAACTAAAGTAGAGGATAAGAGTGAATCGAATCAGGCAATTGAAAAGCCGGGAGAAGTTGCTCCGGAAGAAGTGGTAGAGGATAAACCGCTCGTGAAAGTCGAACTGACAATACCGGAAGATGCAATTGAGGCAACAGGAGACAATGCAGAAATTGTTAAAGAGGGTAAGGTCGACATCAGTGTAACTACCTTTGTTCCTGCTCCTGAAGAAGTAACTACTGAAGTAAAGGCAGAGGACGTGAATAGAGATGTACCTAAAAGCATACCTTTAGCTGCTGCTAAATTTGAACCGTCTGGTTTGAAATTTAAGAAGTCTGTTACGATTTCTATTCCTAATCCTATCCCTGGAATAACATTCGCTGATGCTGATATGATACTTACTTATCAGAATCCAAATACAGGAGAATGGGGGGATGCAAAAGATAATAATGGAAATGTAATTAAAAATATATCTTCTACTACAGAAAGTGGAGCTGTCACTGCATATACAGCCGAAGTCGATCACTTCTCTGCTTATGCTATAGAGAATAAAGTATATAGCAAGATTAGTAATGAAACTGTGATAACTAATATTCTAGGACAAGCTAGTCGTGATAATAGCGAGAATGCTAAAGCGGTGACTGGCATTGAACTGAAATATAAGGAAAAGTCTGGTTGGGACTATGATAAGAATGATGCTGGTCTTGTTGCTGAAGTTAAATCGCAATTAGGAGCTGGTGCTAGTGCTGAAGATACAAAAACGGTGAATGCAATGGTTGCTTTCATGAAAACTCGTATGTTCTCATTAATGGGATCGGTATCTGGCATTACGGAAACTGAACGTGTTTATAACACTGTAAATGTAAACGGATATACTACCATGAGTTATACTTGCTATGCAAAAGTCCGTACTACCACGTTGACGGCTAATGTAAAGTTTAAGGGTACTGCAAAGTCTGTTTCGATTACAGCAACTCGTTATACTGGTACGGACCATCAATATAAAACGGTTACTTATAATCCGACACATAGCGGTGGTAAGGGTGGTAGTATCTAAGATAAAACCCTTTTGAATATGCTCCTTTTCCAATAAACCCTTTGGGGCATGTTCATATAGAGTATAGAAGGAGGAGGTCACTGTGAAGCGGTCTCCTCTTTTGCTTTTCGAAAATACTGTATTACATTAGAAGTAATACCCTAAATTCACAAAGCAACTTCCTTTGTCCGTCTGATTGGAATATCCCAATGATATTTCCAATGGCCCGAAGATACTGTCCATTCCATAGCCTGCACTGATACCGAATAATTGCTTGCCTTTCAATATATCGAAGAAATTACTATCCGTTAGTCCGTAGTTACCCGTCAGTGTAAGATAATGAATGGCTCCCATGCGTTGTCTGAACTTAATAGATGCAATCATAATGGTGTTATCCATCAATTCCAAATTGGTAACCCCGGCAAATGGTAATTGCTGTGGAATATAGAAACCAGGTACGTCACCGCCAATGGCATTTTGCAGTGGGTAGGGAAAATCTCTTCCGATCAGGATACGTCCATAAATGGAAGGGATGATAGAGAAACGGCGGGTTACAGGAATGACGCTTGCCCACGAAGCATTCAGTGCTGAAAATGGAGCGTGTTCGTTGTATTGTGCCATATTATCCGTATAGAGTGAATAGGCGGCTCTGAAGTCACTTCCTTTAGAAGGGAAACGTCCTTTATCATAGGTATTATATTGCACTTGGGCAAAATAACTTAGAAAGTGTTCGGATTCTACTTTCAGGTCGGAAATTTCAGGTTTCTTGAACAGGAAATCCTTGTATTTGTAATATTCAAAACGAAGACCGAGTCCGAAACGGAAATTCTTGTACCATACATCAGAGAAGCCGAATTCGGCCAGATGATATTTGTAAGTTGTATTATAGGCACGGTCGCCTTCCTCGTAAATATTGATATCATTGTATTGGAACATATACGAGAAGTTGAAATTACGCTGTTGTATTGGTTCCAGCGTATAGTCTATGCGGGCAGCATATCGTTTACCCAACCGACCGGTAAGGGCCAATCGGGAAGGAATACGAGTTTTGAGGTCTGCTGTTGCATTGACCAACAAAGATGCGATCTCTTCCGAATCGAAACGGATACCCAGGTTGATTCTTCTTTCATATTTTTCCTGCAACAGGAAGTTTAGGTGATAACCTTCAGGTGTCTCTTTCAACGTATAACTGGCACTGGAGTAGGACTGACTGCCACGTAACTGATACAGGGCCTGTTCTATTTGTTGAGTGGAGATATCACTGTTTTCTTCCAGTTTACATTTCTTCATCAGCCATTTTTTGTCATCCACTTCTACTCCTGAAAATGAGATGTCTGTCACATAAACGGTGCGTGCATTGGAAAGAGAAGAATAAGGACCGTGTTGTTTCGGAGTGTAGTCTTCGGCTATTCCTATTTTCTTTTTTAAGGCAAGCAACGAACTCCATTGGTCTTTTGCAGCTTCTTCGCCTCTTCTCATCAGCGTATCAATAGCGGCCGGAGTAAAACTGGCGGATGAATATCCATCTACATTGACACGGATATAAGTATCTGTGAGATCTACATTCTTTTCATGGTTAGACTGACAGGTGATATCTACAATTTGCCCCAGAATGTCGGGGACACTATTGAGCTTGTCGGCTTTCTTGAGAGCATTTTGCACATCTACCCCGATGATAATATCGGCTCCCATTGCTTTCACTACATCCGCCGGATAGTTGTTTACAATACCACCGTCCACTAATACCATGCTGTCTTGCCGTACCGGAGTAAATACACCGGGGATAGCCATACTGGCACGCATGGCAGTAGAGAGTATTCCGTCGTGGAATACGATTTGCTCTCCGTTGACAACATTGGCAGCCACACAGGCAAAAGGAATGGGTAGTTTATTAAAGTCGATGGAGTCATGATACCCCACGGTAAGGTCTGAAAATAGATTAGCCAGATTCTGTCCTTTCATGATTCCTCCGGTAGCGGCATCTTTGGGAGTTTTGGTGAAAGGGATAGAGACTGTATATTTTTCAGATCGCTCACGATCTGTTAATGACATGGCACTTCTTTTGATACGGTCACTCAACAGGAATGTCCAATCTTGCTTCCGTACCATACTGTCCAATTGTTCCGGAGTATAGCCGATGGCATAAAGACCACCTACGATAGCTCCCATACTGGTACCGGCTATATAGTCGATAGGAATTCCGGCTTCTTCGATCACTTTCAGTGCTTTGATGTGTGCCATTCCTTTGGCACCGCCGCCACTTAGAACGACACCTACCTTTTTTCTTTGTTCCTGGGAATGCAAAGAAAAAGGCAATAATAAGCCAATTGATAAAACTAATGTTGAAAAGATTTGTTTTTTCATTAGGACATGGTCTAGTGTTGATGTTTAATATAATACAAATGTAGAGCATAATTTGTTTAGTTGTTGAAATGGGAATTAAAAAAAATGTTCCAAAAGTCGGAAATGTGGATAATTTCTACACAAGACAGTGAATTTCCACACTTTTGCAAAAAGAAGAAGATTTTGTAATGCTTTGATTGTAAGCGAATAATGTCTGCGACGCATTTTTGGTATATGAATTGCATATAAGAGTATAGAACAAACATAAGTTAAATTAAATAATAAGATTCGATATGAGATTATTCTTTTCGAAACATGAGTTGAAACTGAGGAGAAAGAGAACCATTGCTGCTATTATATGTGTGGTAGTTGTGTTGGGTGTGTATTGGATACTGACCCGACCTCAGAAGGCTGCGCCGGAAATGCCGACAGTCATTGTAGAACCGGTAGTGAAAGATGATGTAGAGATATACGGGGAGTATGTAGGGCGTATTCGTGCCCAACAGTTCGTCGAAGTCCGTGCCCGGGTGGAAGGCTATCTGGAAAATATGCTTTTTGCCGAAGGTACATATGTCAATAAGAATCAGGTTTTGTTTGTCATTAATCAGGACCAGTATCGTGCCAAAGCTGATAAGGCTAGGGCGCAGTTGAAAAAAGACGAAGCGCAGGCTTTGAAGGCGGAGCGTGATTTAAAACGTATCCGTCCGTTGTTTGAGCAGAATGCTGCAAGCCAGTTGGATTTGGATAATGCGGAAGCTGCTTATGAAAGTGCTGAGGCAACGGTAGCCATGAGTGAGGCGGATTTGGCACAGGCTGAATTGGAGCTGGGCTACACCATTGTCCGTTCGCCTTTGTCGGGACACATTAGTGAAAGAAATGTGGATTTGGGTACGTTAGTGGGACCCGGGGGAAAATCATTGCTTGCTACTATAGTGAAGAGTGATACGGTGTTGGTTGATTTTAGTATGACGGCACTCGATTATCTGAAGAGTAAAGAAAGAAATATTAATTTGGGACAGCAGGATTCTACCCGTTCCTGGCAGCCCAATATTACCATAACATTGGCAGATAACACAGTCTATCCATTCAAAGGATACGTGGATTTTGCCGAACCCCAGGTGGATCCTCAAACCGGTACTTTCTCTGTACGTGCAGAAATGCCTAATCCGAAACAAGTATTGTTGCCGGGACAGTTTACAAAGGTGAAATTGTTGCTGGATGTTCGTGAAGGAGCACTCGTTGTTCCAATGAAAGCCGTTACCATCGAAAAGGGTGGAGCATATATTTATACCATGCGCAGGGATAATGCAGTAGAGAAACGTTTTATCGAATTAGGACCGGAAGTCGGGAATAATGTGGTGGTAGAAAGAGGATTGGCAGAAGGAGAAATGGTAGTTGTAGAAGGGTTCCATAAGTTGACTCCGGGTATGAAAGTACGGGTGAGCCAACCGGATGCAGAAGCCCAGGATAGTATAACTGCGACAAAAAATGAAGTGGCCGGGGCGAAAGAAAATGTTACCGGAACGAAGGATAACGCGAAAGGAGAATAAACGATGAAAGTTACTTTTTTTATAGATAGGCCGGTCTTTTCGGCTGTAATCTCCATCGTGATTGTGATTGTCGGCATTATTGGTCTGACGATGCTTCCGGTGGATCAATACCCGCAGATTACTCCTCCGGTGGTGAAAATTAGTGCTTCTTATCCGGGTGCGAGTGCACTTACTGTATCACAGGCAGTAGCTACTCCGATTGAGCAGGAAATCAATGGTACTCCGGGGATGCTTTATATGGAATCAAATAGTTCTAACTCCGGAGGTTTTTCGGCAACAGTTACTTTTGATGTATCTGCTGATCCGGATTTGGCTGCTGTTGAGATTCAGAACCGTGTGAAACTGGCAGAATCCCGTTTGCCGGCGGAAGTGATTCAGAATGGTATTTCGGTAGAGAAACAGGCTCCCAGTCAGTTGATGACGCTTTGTTTGACTTCTACTGACCCAAAGTTCGATGAGATTTACTTGAGTAACTTTGCTACTATCAATGTGCTCGATGTGATTCGCCGTATTCCCGGAGTGGGACGTGTATCCAATATCGGTAGCCGTTATTATGCCATGCAGATATGGGCGCAGCCGGATAAGCTGGCAAACTTCGGACTGACCGTACAGGATTTGCAGAATGCATTGAAAGATCAGAATCGTGAATCAGCTGCGGGTGTGCTGGGACAACAGCCTGTACAAGGATTGGATATCACGATTCCTATCACGACACAGGGACGTCTTTCCACTGTAGGACAATTTGAAGATATCGTAGTACGTGCCAATGCGAATGGTTCTATCATTCGATTGAAAGATGTGGCACGTGTATCGCTGGAAGCTTCTTCGTATAATACAGAGAGTGGTATCAACGGTGAAAATGCTGCCGTGCTTGGTATTTATATGTTACCGGGTGCCAATGCGATGGAAGTGGCCGAGAGAGTAAAAGAGGCGATGGATGAGATTAGCAAGAACTTCCCGGAGGGATTGAGCTATGAGATTCCGTTTGATATGACGACTTATATTTCCGAATCTATCCATGAAGTATATAAGACGTTGTTTGAAGCATTGGTATTGGTGGTTTTGGTGGTTTATTTATCCTTGCAGAGCTGGCGTGCAACGTTGATTCCGGTAGTGGCGGTGCCTATTTCATTGATCGGTACTTTCGGATTCATGTTGATTTTCGGTTTCTCACTGAATATCCTGACATTGCTCGGATTGATCCTTGCCATCGGTATTGTGGTGGATGATGCGATTGTGGTGGTGGAAGGTGTAGAACATATCATGGAAACGGAGCACCTAAGTCCTTATGAAGCTACGAAAAAAGCGATGAACGGACTTTCCAGTGCTTTGATTGCCACTTCACTGGTATTAGCGGCTGTGTTCGTCCCAGTTAGCTTTTTAAGTGGGATTACAGGACAGTTGTATCGCCAGTTTACGGTGACAATTGTAGTGTCCGTACTTATTTCTACGGTAGTGGCTCTGACATTGAGTCCGGTGATGTGTTCGCTGATTCTGAAACCGGATAGCGGGAAGAAAAAGAATATCGTTTTCCGGAAGATTAATGAATGGCTGGGTATCGGTAGTAATAAGTATGTAGCTGCCGTAACTCGTACAATTAAGCATCCTCGTCGAGTTTTGAGTGCTTTTGGTATGGTGTTGATTGCTATCATGTTGATTCATCGTATTATTCCGACCAGTTTCTTACCTGTGGAAGATCAGGGATATTTCAAGATTGAATTAGAACTGCCGGAAGGAGCTACTCTGGAACGTACCCGTATCGTGACAGAGCGTGCCATTGCTTATCTGGAAAAGAACCCGTACATTGAGTATATACAGAATGTAACGGGAAGTAGTCCGCGTGTCGGAAGTAACCAGGGACGTGCTGAACTGACGGTGATCCTGAAACCTTGGGAGGAACGGAAGAGTACCACTATTGAGAAGATCATGCATACGGTAGAGAAACATCTTGAGGAATATCCGGAATGTAAAGTCTATCTGTCCACCCCTCCGGTTATTCCGGGGCTCGGTAGTTCGGGAGGTTTTGAGATGCAGCTGGAAGCTCGTGGAGAAGCCACTTTTGATAATTTGGTAGACGCGACAGATACATTAATGTACTACGCATCCAAACGCAAAGAGTTGGCGGGCTTGTCATCTTCTTTGCAGTCGGAAATCCCACAACTTTATTTTGATGTGGATCGAGACAAAGTGAAGATGCTGGGTGTGCCTTTGGCTGATGTGTTTTCTACCATGAAGGCTTATACCGGTTCGGTTTATGTGAACGACTTTAATATGTTCAACCGTATATATAAGGTTTATATTCAGGCAGAAGCTCCTTATCGCGAACACAAAGACAATATTAATTTGTTTTTTGTGAAAGCCTCCAATGGAGCGATGGTACCATTGACTTCTCTGGGAAATGCATCATATACCACAGGACCGGGAAGTATCAAACGTTTCAATATGTTTACTACGGCCGTTATTCGTGGAGCAGCTGCGCAAGGATATAGTTCCGGACAGGCGATGGAGATCATGGAACAGATTGCCAAAGATCATCTCCCCGATAATATCGGTCTGGAATGGAGCGGCCTTTCCTATCAGGAGAAGCAGGCGGGAGGTCAGACAGGTATGGTGATGGCACTGGTATTCTTGTTCGTTTTCCTCTTCCTTGCTGCACAATACGAAAGTTGGACAGTGCCTATTGCTGTGTTGCTTTCTTTACCTGTGGCTGCTTTGGGAGCCTATTTGGGAGTATGGGTTTGCGGATTGGAAAACGATGTCTATTTCCAGATTGGCTTGGTTATGTTGGTCGGACTTGCCGCTAAGAATGCAATTTTGATTGTAGAGTTCGCAAAGGTGCAGGTAGATAAAGGTGAAGACTTGGTGCAATCGGCCATATACGCAGCCAAATTGCGTTTCCGTCCGATTCTGATGACCTCTCTTGCCTTTGTGCTCGGTATGCTTCCGATGGTACTGGCAAGTGGTCCGGGTTCGGCAAGCCGGCAGGCAATCGGTACAGGTGTATTTTTCGGAATGATATTTGCCATCGTATTTGGTATCATTCTTGTGCCGTTCTTCTTTGTGATGGTGTATAAAACAAAGTCGAAAATCTTAAAACATAAGAAATAATGAAACGAAAGAAACTATATATTGCTATCCTGTTACTTGCCGGAGTATTGACTTCCTGCAAGGTAGGGAAAAGCTATGTCCGTCCTGATCTTCATTTACCCGACAGCTTGGAAAGATCACAGGATTCGGTCAGCTTCGGTGACCAGGACTGGAGGGATATTTATACGGATGCTACATTGAGAAGTTTGATAGAGCGTGCACTGGATCATAATAAAGATATGCTGATTGCTGCTGCCCGTGTGAAAGAAATGGCTGCACAGAAACGAATTTCTACGGCTGCATTGCTTCCGGATATTAAAGGAAAAGTGACAGGGGAACGCGAACTCGAGAATCATGGAGGAGATGCTTTCAAGAGATCGGATACCTTTGAAGCACAATTCCTCGTTTCGTGGGAAGTCGATCTTTGGGGAAATCTGCGTTGGGCGCGTTCGGCCAGCATTGCTGAGTATCTGCAATCTATTGAAGCACAACGTGCATTGCAGATGACGATTGTGGCTGAAGTGGCACAGGCTTACTATGAACTGGTAGCTTTGGATACAGAGCTTGATATTGTCAAACAGACATTAAAAGCCCGTGAAGAAGGGGTGCGCCTGGCACGTATCCGGTTTGCCGGTGGATTGACTTCCGAGACTTCCTATCGACAGGCACAAGTGGAGTTGGCACGTACGGCCACTCTGGTTCCTGACTTGGAACGTAAAATCTCCCTGAAAGAGAACGATATTGCTTATCTTGCGGGTGAATATCCTAATAAGATAGCCCGTTCCCGTTTGCTTCAGGAGTTTAACTCTCCGGAAACACTTCCTGTAGGGTTGCCGTCTACTTTGTTGGAACGTCGTCCCGACATTCGTCAGGCAGAGCAGAAATTGATTGCTGCCAATGCAAAAGTAGGAGTGGCCTATACGAATATGTTCCCGCGTCTTGCCCTGACAGGCGGTTTCGGTAGTGAAAGTACTTCTTTGTCGGAACTTCTAAAATCTCCCTATGCAGTTATGGAAGGAGCTTTATTAACTCCTATCTTTGGTTGGGGAAAGAACCGTGCGGCATTGAAAGCGAAGAAGGCTGCTTATGAGGCTGAAGTACATAGTTATGAGAAATCCGTACTGGAAGCTTTCAAGGAAACACGTAATGCGATTGTCAACTTCAACAAGATTAAGGAAGTGTACGAACTTCGTGCCAATCTGGAACGTTCGGCCAAGAGCTACATGGACCTGGCACAATTGCAGTACATCAATGGAGTCATCAACTATCTGGATGTGTTGGATGCCCAACGTGGATACTTTGATGCCCAAATCGGATTGAGTAATGCCATTCGTGACGAGTTGATTGCGGTGGTTCAACTTTATAAGGCTCTTGGCGGAGGCTGGGAGCAGAATCCCTAGAATTATATTATAAATTAGCTCGCTGAAGAAAACGTAAAGGCTATCTCCCACGTCGGGAGATAGCCTTAATTTTTCTTTCTTCTTTCTTTTGTCTTAAAAACAACAGAAGAAGAATTTTTATAATTCGGAAAAAAATGCGAAATTTGCAACGCTTTTCAAGTTTGACAAGAAACTTACTAACACCTTTAAATAAAAAATTAAAGAAAATGACTAAAAGTGCATTGCAAATCGCAAGGGCTGCTTACCAGCCCAAACTTCCGAAAGCATTGGCATCAGGAGCTGTTAAGGCTGTAGCAGGTGCTGCTACTCAATCTGTAGCCGATCAGGAAGCTATCAAAGCATTATTCCCGAACACGTATGGAATGCCGTTGATTACATTCGAAGCTGGTGAAGCTGTTGCTCTTCCTGCTATGAACGTAGGTGTAATTCTTTCCGGTGGTCAGGCTCCGGGCGGACACAATGTAATCTCCGGTTTGTTCGATGGTATCAAGAAATTGAACCCGGAAAACAAATTATATGGTTTTATTCTGGGTCCTGGTGGTTTGGTAGATCACAACTATATGGAGCTGACTGCTGATATCATCGACGAATACCGTAACACAGGTGGTTTCGATATCATCGGTTCCGGACGTACGAAGCTGGAAGCTGAAAGCCAGTTTGAAAAAGGACTTGAAATCATCAAACAACTGGGCATCAAGGCACTGGTTATCATTGGTGGTGACGACTCTAACACAAATGCTTGTGTATTGGCTGAATACTATGCTGCTAAGAAGTATGGTGTACAGGTAATCGGTTGCCCGAAAACAATCGACGGTGACTTGAAGAACGATATGATTGAAACTTCTTTCGGTTTCGATACAGCTTGTAAGACTTATGCTGAAGTAATCGGTAACATCCAACGTGACTGTAACTCTGCACGTAAATACTGGCACTTCATCAAATTGATGGGTCGTTCGGCTTCTCACATCGCACTGGAATGTGCTTTGCAGGTACAGCCTAACGTATGTATCATTTCAGAAGAAGTGGAAGCAAAAGATATGTCTTTGGACGATGTGGTGACATCTATCGCTAAAGTGGTAGCAGACCGTGCAGCACAAGGACACAACTTCGGTACAGTTTTGATTCCGGAAGGATTGGTAGAGTTCATTCCTGCCATGAAACGTCTGATTGCTGAATTGAATGACTTCCTGGCTGCTAATGCTGAAGAATTCGGTCAGATTAAGAAATCTCACCAACGTGATTATATCATCCGCAAACTTTCTCCGGAAAACTCTGCTATTTATGCTAGTCTGCCGGAAGGTGTTGCCCGTCAGTTGACTTTGGATCGTGACCCGCACGGAAACGTTCAGGTTTCATTGATCGAAACTGAAAAACTGTTGTCTGAAATGGTAGCTACTAAGTTGGCTGCATGGAAAGAAGAAGGCAAGTATGTTGGTAAATTTGCTGCTCAACACCACTTCTTCGGTTATGAAGGACGTTGTGCTGCTCCGTCAAACTTTGACGCTGACTATTGCTACTCTTTGGGTTACACAGCTTCTATGTTGATTGCTAACGGTAAGACTGGTTATATGTCTTCTGTACGTAACACAACAGCTCCTGCTGCTGAATGGATTGCTGGTGGTGTGCCTATTACCATGATGATGAACATGGAACGTCGTCACGGTGAAATGAAGCCGGTTATCCAGAAAGCATTGGTAAAACTGGATGGTGCTCCTTTCAAAGCATTTGCTTCACAACGCGAACGTTGGGCTATCGAAACGGATTATGTATATCCGGGTCCGATCCAATACTTCGGTCCTACAGAAGTTTGCGACCAGGCAACTAAGACTTTGCAACTGGAACAAGCTAAATAAATACACTTCAAAGCAGTTGTTGATACAACAGCTGCAATGAAGGGTTCTTTCAGGCACGGATTACGCGGATTAATACGGTTTTTAGTTATTTCTTATAACCCTGTATTCCGTGTAATCCGTGCCTATCTCTAAAAACATTGATCGTTTAAAGTAAATGCCGCAACGCAACAACCCGATGTCTGCCGTACAGAAGAAAAGAACTGTTTCCACTACTAAAAGAAAGGGAACGACTTCTTCTTCCAAGACTTCCCGTACTTTAAAAAAGGAACAGGTGAAGCATCGAACTGTGATGCCTACCTGGCTTCGTAATATTCTGGCAGTGATGATTGTCGGTTGTTTCTCCGTCGCTTTCTATTATTTCTTTATCCGCCCTTATGCTTATCGATGGAAACCTTGCCATGGCTTAAAGGAATATGGTGTCTGCATCCCTGACGGATATGATATTCATGGTATTGACATTTCTCACTATCAGGGAAAGATTGACTGGAAGAAGCTGTTGCAGAATAAAGAGACGGCTACTCCTTTGCATTTTGTCTTTATGAAGGCAACAGAAGGAGGAGATCATAACGATACCACATTTGAGGCAAATTTTGCCAATGCCCGTAATCATGGATTTATCCGTGGCGCTTATCATTTTTATATTCCAAGCACGGATGCTTTGAAACAGGCGGACTTCTTTATTCGCACGGTAAAACTTGTTTCCGGTGATTTACCTCCCGTACTTGATGTAGAAGTGACCGGGCGGAAGGAAAAAAAGGAATTACAGCAAGGCATCAAACGCTGGCTCGACCGGGTGGAATCTCATTATGGAGTGAAGCCTATTCTTTATACCTCTTATAAATTTAAAACCCGTTATCTGGACGACTCTATCTTCAATGCATACCCTTACTGGATTGCCCATTATTATGTGGACTCTGTGCGGTATCAGGGAAAATGGCACTTTTGGCAACATACGGATGTAGGAAGTGTCCCCGGCATTAAAGAATACGTAGATTTGAATGTGTTCAATGGCTCGTTAGAGGAACTTAAAAAGCTGACAATTAAGTAACGGGTATTTCTTTTCCCTACAACTTATCTCTTCTCATATTTGTTATAATCGTATTATTACTAAAAAAATACGATTATGAACTTTGATATAGCTATTATTGGTGGTGGTCCGGCCGGGTACACAGCTGCCGAACGGGCAGGGGCCAACGGATTAAAGGCCGTTCTTTTTGAGAAAAAGGCAATGGGGGGAGTATGTCTCAATGAGGGGTGTATTCCTACTAAAACTTTGTTATATTCTGCTAAAATACTGGATAGCATCAAGAGTGCTTCCAAATACGGCGTTTCTGCCGAATCTCCTTCGTTCGATTTATCCAAGATTATGAGCCGTAAAGATAAAACAGTAAAAATGTTGACGGGCGGTGTGAAGATGACTGTGAGTTCTTACGGAGTGACTATTATAGAAAAGGAAGCTCTGATAGAAGGAGAGAAAGAGGGGAAAATACAAATCACTTGTGACGGAGAAACCTATTCCGTGAAATATTTGCTGGTATGTACCGGCTCTGATACAGTGATTCCTCCTATACCGGGACTGTCAGAAATCAGTTATTGGACTTCCAAGGAGGCATTGGAGATAAAGGAACTCCCTAAGACACTGGTCATTATTGGTGGCGGGGTGATCGGGATGGAGTTTGCTTCTTTCTTCAACAGTATGGGCGTGAAAGTACATGTTGTAGAAATGATGCCGGAGATTCTGGGAGCGATGGATAAGGAAACCAGTGGTATGCTTCGTGCCGAATATGCCAAACGGGGAGTCACTTTCTATTTGAATACGAAAGTGGTGGAAGTAAATCCTCATGGAGTTGTGATAGAAAAAGAAGGCAAGATGTCTGCTATTGAAGCGGAGAAGATCTTGCTTAGTGTAGGACGTAAGGCAAATCTATCCAAGGTGGGACTGGACAAGCTGAATATAGAACTGCATCGGAATGGAGTGAAAGTAGACGAACATCTGTTGACTTCGCATCCTCGTGTATATGCGTGTGGTGATATTACAGGCTACTCTTTATTGGCGCATACTGCTATCCGTGAAGCGGAAGTCGCCATCAATCATATTTTAGGAGTGGAAGACCGGATGAATTACGATTGTGTTCCGGGAGTCGTTTATACCAACCCTGAAGTGGCGGGAGTGGGAAAGACGGAAGAAGAACTGGTAAAATCAGGAGTTCCTTACCGTGTTTCAAAATTACCGATGGCTTATTCCGGACGGTTCGTTGCGGAGAATGAACAGGGAAACGGACTCTGTAAGCTGATTCAGGATGAAGATGGGAAGATTATCGGTTGTCACATGTTGGGAAATCCTGCATCAGAACTTATTGTGATAGTAGGTATTGCTATTCAGAGAGGGTACACGGTGGAGGAATTCCAGAAGACTGTGTTTCCACATCCTACGGTTGGAGAGATCTATCACGAAATTATGTTTTAACTCTTATTCCGCTTGATCTATGATTCGATGTATCTATAGTCCGTTTACTGATATTTACTTTCACTTGGCAGCAGAAGAGTATCTGTTGAAGCAGGGAAATGAAGATATTTTCATGCTTTGGCAGGATACTCCTTCTGTGGTAATAGGTAAGCATCAGCGGTTGCGGTCGGAAGTCGATAAGAAATGGGCGGAACAGGAACGAGTACATATTGCCCGTCGTTTTTCGGGTGGGGGAGCGGTGTACCATGATTTGGGCAATATCAATCTGACTTTTATAGAAACGGCTCCCCGATTGCCGGAATTTGTTACGTACTTGCAACGGACATTGGATTTCCTGAACTCTATAGGCCTGATGGCAAAAGGAGGCGAACGACTGGGGATTTATCTGAATGGATTGAAAATATCAGGGAGTGCGCAATGCGTACATAAGAATCGGGTGTTGTATCATTGCACTTTATTGTATGATACGGATCTGACAGCATTGCATAAAGCTTTGAATCCGGAACCGATGGTTGATGATGAAACTTTATCGTCAGTATATGCCGTTCCTTCCGTTCGGAGTGAGGTAACCAATATTCGGAGTTATTTACCGGAGGGAACTGTAACTGATTTTAAAGAGAAGGCTTTTCAGTATTTCAGTAAGTCCCAATCTGTCAGTGCTTTTACCGGGAAGGAAATAGAGGCTGTTAATCAGCTCCGGGAAGGGAAATATATTCAGAAAGAGTGGATATATAGTCGTTGATGTCCGGGCTGGCTTTGTCAGTATCCGGTTAAAATTTACTTAACTTAAAACTTTCTATTTCAGCCCGTTGTTGTAATATATCAAGGTTGAATAATAAATTTACTGTCTATGTCAAAATTCGAAATAAAAATGCCTAAGTTGGGCGAGAGTATAACCGAAGGGACAATCGTCTCTTGGTCTGTAAAGGTAGGTGATATGATTCAGGAAGACGATGTGCTTTTTGAAGTGAATACTGCCAAAGTAAGTGCGGAGATCCCTTCTCCCGTAGCGGGAAAAGTGGTGGAGATTTTATATAAGGAGGGTGATACGGTTGCTGTAGGAACAGTAGTCGCTATAATTGATTTGGATGGAGAAGAATCTTCAGGAACGGAGCCGGTAAACGAAGGAGTTGTAAGAGAGAAAGCCGATGCAGGTCAGGTTGCTGCAAATGTTTCTGAAACATCACCATCATCAGTGGAAACTGCTAAAAACGAATCAGCGAATACTGCATCGAAACCTGTTGTTGCAGAGGAAGAACGTTGGTACTCTCCTGTTGTGATCCAGTTGGCGCGGGAAGCTAAAATTCCGAAAGAAGAGTTGGATGCTATACAAGGAACCGGTTATGAAGGGCGATTGAGTAAGAAAGATATAAAAGATTATATTGAAAAGAAGAAAAGAGGAGGTAGTGTTGCACCGAAGCCGGCATCTGCTGTTGCTGCTCCGGCCGCAAGCAAACCATCAGTTGCTGTTTCTTCTGAACAGGCAAGTCCGAAGGTTGCTCCGGCTACATCTGCCGCTGCTATCCAGCCGGCTGCCACCTTATCTAAATCGTCTGCTCCTGTTGCAATGCCTGGAGTCGAAGTAAAAGAGATGGATCGTGTTCGTCGGATTATTGCCGACCACATGGTTATGTCTAAAAAAGTATCTCCTCACGTGACCAATGTAGTAGAAGTAGATGTTACCAAATTGGTGCGTTGGCGTGAAAAGAATAAAGACGCTTTCTTCCGTCGCGAAGGAGTGAAACTGACTTATATGCCTGTGATAACGGAAGCCGTGGCAAAAGCATTGGCTGCCTATCCACAGGTGAATGTATCGGTAGATGGATACAATATTCTTTTCAAAAAGCATATTAATGTCGGTATTGCCGTCTCTTTGAATGATGGAAATCTGATTGTTCCTGTGGTGCATGATGCCGATCATCTGAATCTGAACGGGTTGGCTGTTGCTATCGATTCTCTGGCCTTGAAAGCAAGGGATAACAAATTAATGCCGGAAGATATTGATGGGGGGACATTTACGATAACCAATTTTGGTACATTCAAGAGCCTGTTCGGTACGCCAATCATTAATCAGCCGCAAGTAGCTATCCTGGGAGTAGGATATATTGAGAAGAAACCTGCTGTTGTAGAAACTCCGGAGGGTGATACGATTGCAATCCGGCATAAAATGTACTTGTCTTTGTCTTACGATCATCGGGTAGTAGACGGAATGTTGGGAGGTAACTTCCTGCATTTTATAGCCGACTATCTCGAAAATTGGAAAGGCTGATAACTGATTGTTTCATTCATTAAGAACTTCATTACTCATGAAAAAGAAATATGATATAAAGACTACAGATGTAGAAACCCTGAAAAAGTGGTATCATCTGATGACATTGGGGCGTGCCTTGGACGAAAAGGCACCGTCTTACCTGTTGCAATCTTTGGGTTGGTCTTATCATGCTCCCTATGCAGGGCATGATGGTATTCAACTTGCTGTCGGTCAGGTATTCACCCTCGGTGAAGATTTCCTGTTTCCATACTACCGGGATATGTTAACCGTGCTTTCCGCCGGAATGACCGCTGAAGAAGTTATCCTGAACGGTATTTCCAAAGCAACGGACCCAGGTAGCGGAGGACGTCACATGTCGAACCATTTCGCCAAACCGGAATGGCATATTGAAAACATCTCCTCTGCTACTGGCACACACGACCTTCACGCAGCAGGTGTGGCCAGAGCAATGGTATATTATGGACATAAAGGCGTAGCCATCACTTCTCACGGAGAGTCGGCTACTTCCGAAGGATTCGTTTACGAAGCTATCAATGGTGCCAGCCTCGAACGTCTTCCGGTGATTTTTGTAATACAAGATAATGGGTATGGTATTTCCGTACCCAAATCGGAACAGACTGCCAACCGTAAAGTAGCCGAGAACTTCTCGGGCTTCAAGAACCTGAAGATTATCTATTGTAACGGAAAGGATGTATTCGATTCGATGAATGCTATGACCGAAGCACGGGAATATGCTATCAGCACCCGTAATCCGGTTATTGTGCAGGCGAATTGTGTCCGGATCGGTTCGCACTCCAATTCAGATAAACACACCTTGTATCGGGATGAGAATGAATTGGAATATGTGAAAGATGCTGATCCCTTGATGAAGTTCCGCCGGATGCTACTGCGTTATAAACGTCTGACCGAGGAAGAACTGCAACAAATAGAAGCTGATGCAAAGAAAGAATTGTCTGCTGCCAACCGGAAGGCTTTGGCTGCTCCCGATCCTGATCCTAAAAGCATTTATGATTTTGTAATGTCCGAACCTTATCAGCCACAGAAATATAAAGACGGTACACACGAGGCGGAAGGGGAGAAGACTTTTCTGGTCAATGCCATTAATGAAACATTGAAAGCTGAATTCCGCCATAATCCCGATACCTTTATTTGGGGACAGGATGTGGCAAACAGGGAAAAAGGAGGCGTGTTTAATGTAACCAAAGGTATGCAGCAGGAATTCGGCGAAGCCCGTGTATTCAGTGCGCCGATTGCGGAAGATTATATTGTAGGCACCGCCAATGGAATGAGTCGCTTTGATCCTAAAATTCATGTGGTGATTGAGGGAGCGGAGTTTGCCGATTATTTCTGGCCTGCCGTAGAACAATATGTGGAGTGTACACATGAGTACTGGCGTAGCAACGGGAAATTTGCTCCGAATATAACTCTGCGTCTGGCTTCCGGTGGCTATATCGGTGGAGGCTTGTATCATTCTCAAAACCTGGAGGGAGCTTTGACCACTTTACCGGGGGCACGTATTGTCTGCCCATCTTTTGCGGATGATGCTGCCGGATTACTTCGTACCAGTATGCGATCCAAAGGCTTCACGCTGTTCCTCGAACCGAAAGCATTGTATAATTCGGTAGAAGCAGCGGCAGTAGTGCCGGAAGATTTTGAAGTACCTTTCGGGAAAGCACGTATTCGTCGTGAGGGATCAGATTTGAGCATTATTACCTATGGCAATACTACCCATTTCTGTCTGCACGCAGCAGAACGATTGGAAAAAGAAGGTGGCTGGAAAGTGGAAGTCATTGATATTCGCTCCTTGATTCCGTTGGATAAAGAGGCGATATTCGAATCGGTCAAGAAAACGAGCAAGGCATTGGTGGTTCATGAAGATAAAGTATTCTCCGGTTTTGGTGCGGAGCTTGCTGCTATGATTAGTGGAGAGATGTTCCGCTATCTCGATGGACCGGTGCAGCGTGTCGGTTCTACTTTTACTCCTGTCGGTTTTAATCCGATTTTGGAAAAGGAAATTCTGCCGGATGAGGCCAAGATATACGAGGCTGCCCGGAGATTATTGGAATATTAAATAGTGTGGATTATGAAAAAGATAGGTTTATTTTATGCTACCAAAGCCGAAAGAACGAGTTGGGTGGCAGAGAAAATACAGAAAGAATTCGGTAAGGAAAAGATAGAGACAGTGCCTATTGAACAGGCTTGGCAAAATGACTTTGCTGCTTATGACTGCTTCATTGTGGGTGCTTCCACTTGGTTTGATGGAGAACTTCCTACTTATTGGGACGAACTGTTGCCGGAACTCCGGACAATGAAATTAAAAGGTAAGAAGGTTGCTATTTTCGGTCTGGGAGATCAGATACGCTATCCGGAGAATTTTGCAGATGGAATCGGTCTGTTGGCGGAGGTATTTGAAGAAGATGAGGCTACTTTAGTTGGTTTTACTTCTTCCGAAGGTTATACTTTCGAACGTTCCAAAGCTTTACGTGGTGAGCAGTGGTGCGGTTTGGTTGTCGATTTGGATAATCAGTCCGAGCAGGCGGAAAAGAAAATAAAAGCATGGTGTCAACAGGTAAAGAAAGAGTTCGCGTAACAACTTTGTTTCTCCTTATAAGATAGTGACGCTATCCGATACAAATAGTGACGGTATATGCTTGGGATAGCGTCACTATCCCAAGCATATACCGTCACTATTTTTTCTACATCCATCAGAACTCTTATCCTTTATAAACAAACTTCACCTCTGCCCAGCGATTCTTCTCTTTATAATGAACGAAAGTCAATCCGTTCTTTTCCGCTTCTTCGCGGATGGCGGTAATATCGTCTACATAAAATCCACTCATATAGAGTTCGGAATCCGTATGCATGCAGGCAACATATTGCTTCATATCATTCAGTAATATATTCCGGTTGATGTTGGCGATGATAACGTCGAAAGGTCCTTTTCCTGTAAGCGACGAGGCATCTCCTTGTGAAACGGCAATATCGTCTACGTGGTTCAATTCGATATTTTCGATGGAGTTTCGTACACACCATTCATCAATGTCGATGGCTGTACAGGGGCGTGCGCCCCGCATACGTGCGAGGATGGCAAGAATTGAAGTTCCGCAGCCCATATCGAGCAGAGATTTATCTTTCAATTCGCTGTCCAACAATTCTTCAATGATGAGGCTGGTAGTCTCGTGGTGTCCTGTTCCGAAGGCCATTTGAGGATTGATGACAATGTCATATTCCGCTTTGGGAATATCTTGGTGGAAAGTGCTGTGAATCACACATCGGTTTCCGATAATGATGGGTTGAAAGAAATTCTTTTCCCATTCTTCATTCCAGTCCTTATCTTCCGCTTCGGTGTATGTATAAGTAATATCCGTATCGGGTAGGGGGAACTCGGTGATGGCAATCTTGATGGCGTTTTCATCACAGATTGTCTGTTGGATATATGCGGTCAGTCCGCCTTCACACTCAACAAAACTTTCAAACCCGACTTCACCCAGTACGGCAGCCAGTACGTCAGTGACGATTTCTGTGCAAGGGTGGGTGCGGAATGTGAACTCAAAATACTTCATAGTTGTTTTTAATTCTGGTGAATAATGGACAAAGATAGTTAGAAATAGGGATTTCCCTATTATCCTTTGGGGAAAATCTCCCTCGGACGAAAAATCTCTTCCTTATCTTTGTAACATGAATAAGTTTAAGTAATTACATAAACCGAGATGATATGAAAAAGATTGTTTATTTCTTGCTATTTGCCTTGTGCCTCCCGATAGGCTTGATGGCACAAAGCGTTGATGACGACCTTTACTTCATTCCTTCAAAAGACAAACAGGAGAAGAAAGAAACTCCGGTTAAGAAGGAAACGAAGAAACAGGTGACCAACATCTATACTTCACCGGGTACTACAGTAGTGGTTCAGGACCGTAAGGGAAGAACACGGGATGTGGATGAATATAACCGCCGTTACGATGCACGTGATAATGAATTCGTAATGGATAATGATACCTTATATATAAAAGAAAAATCTAATCCGGATTTGGACGGAGAATGGGTGACAGGCGAATTCAATGGTACGGAAGACGACTATGAATACGCTGAACGTATCATCCGTTTCCGCAATCCTCGTTTTGCTATCAGCATCAGCAGCCCGTTGTATTGGGATGTAGTTTACGGTCCGAATTCATGGGACTGGAATGTATATACCGACGGTATGTATGCTTATGCGT
Source organism: Bacteroides sp. D2 (assembly GCF_025147085.1). NCBI lineage: Bacteria > Pseudomonadati > Bacteroidota > Bacteroidia > Bacteroidales > Bacteroidaceae > Bacteroides > Bacteroides sp. D2. The sequence goes on from NZ_CP102261.1 coordinate 4,194,365, forward strand.
TCCCGACATTCAGTAATCCACTCTGGTGGGATTGGCGTTATGGCTCTTACGGCTGGGGATGGAACTATGGCTGGGGATGGAATCGTCCTTATTACGCTTGGGGATATTCTCCGGGTTATTGGGGCGGCTGGTATGGCGGCTACTGGGGTGGCTGGTATGGCGGCGGTTATTGGGGACATCATCACCACTGGCACGGTGGTCCTAGCTGGGGCTGGGGCGGAGGTGGAAGACCTTATTATGCCGGACGTAGTGTGATAAATGGAAATAACCGTTCCTATTATTCAGGTTCGAGAAATTATAATTCTACTTCTTATAGAAGAGGAACAGGTTCATCAACTACACGGCCTACTAATTCTTCAGTTGGACAAAGTGTTCGTCGTTCCGGTACCACTACAGGTGCAAATAGCAGAGTAGTAGGAACACGTGATTATACTCGTAGCAGTAGTAATGGTTCTGTTCGTTCGGGAAGTTCATATTCTCGTAGGAATACGGAAACATACACACGCCCAAGCAGTACACGTAGTTCCGGTACTAGCACACGTAATTCTGGTTCTTCCTATACTAGAAGTAACAGTTCAACGGGAAATTCCAGAACAAGTACTAGTCGCAGTAGCGGTAGTAGCTACTCACGCGGAAGTTCAACTTCCACATCACGAAGCTATACACCTGATAGATCATCATCCCGCTCTTCCAATTCAGGTAGCTATTCAAGAAGTAGTGGAAGTAGCTACTCATCAGGTAGCAGTGGTAGTTATTCTCGCAGTTCTGGTAGCAGTGGCAGTTCTTCACGTAGTAGTGGCGGTGGTGGCTCTTCACGTAGTTCTGGCGGTAGCTATAGAAGATAATTTATAATTTCAAAAGAGATTGATTATGAAAAGTAATAGAATATTAGCGATTTGTATTCTTTTGATAGGCGTAGGATTTCTAAATGCTCAAACAACTATCTATGATGCAAACCGATGGATGGGAAGTGATTTAAATGGAACTGCTCGTTTTGTAGGTATGGGTGGTGCTATGGGAGCCTTGGGTGGAGATATTACCACTATGGGAACCAATCCTGCCGGTATCGGAATTTATCGCAGCAATGATTTTATGGTGTCATTTGGTTTTGATAATACAGGAACAAAAGCTAATGGAGCGAGTCTTGACAAGTTTCATGGCTCATTCGATAATGCCGGATTTGTGTTCTCTACAAAAATAGGGAATACAACAGCGTTGAGATTTGCCAACTTTGGTTTCAATTATCGCAAAATGAAGTCATTCAATAGAAGTATGCTGATGAGTGGAGTATTCAATACCTCTCAAACAGTGCAGATGGCAAATATGGTGAACTTTGATTCATACGGAGGTTTTGATCCATTTACAGAAGCAGCTTTGAGGAGCGATGATGCTTTCCAAAATCCGGAATTGCCTTGGTTGGGTATTATGGGATATAATGCTCATTTAGTGAATCCTGTTTACGGGGAAGTTGATCCTGATAATCCGGATGCAGAACCTCCCTTTGAGGGGTATCTGCCCTATTTTCAGGCAGGAGATGCTGTGAGTCAGTCCTATCGTTCAAAAGAAAGTGGAGGCATCCATTCTTTTGATTTGAATGGTGCGTTGAATTTTTATGATCGTTTTTATGTTGGAGCTACATTAGGACTTTACAGTGTGAATTATGATAGAACCAGCGAATATAATGAAGACTTTACAGATAAGGATGGAAATGGGCATGGAGGATATACCTTAGGAAATGACTTTTGGGTAGATGGTAGTGGAGTTGATTTTAAACTTGGTTTCATTCTTCGTCCTTTTGAGTCATCTTCATTCCGTATAGGTGCTGCTGTGCATACTCCGACTTTCTTTAGTTTGAAGGAACGCAATACTGCTTATCTTGCTTTTGATTTAAATGAAGAAACAAAGGATATTACCAGACCTTATGATGCTCGTGGAAATGATACTGAAGGAGAATATGAATATAAATTAGTTACTCCGTGGAAATTCAATGCAAGTATGGGATATACTATCGGTTCTTCCGTTGCATTGGGAGTTGAGTATGAATATTCAGACCGTACTAAAGCTAAAATGAAAGATCCGGACGGATATGAATTAGGTCAGACGGAAGACATTAAAGCGATGATGAAGCCTGTTCATACACTTCGTGTTGGAGCTGAATTTAAGCTAGCACCGGAATTTTCATTCCGTTTGGGATATAATCATATAACTGCTCCTTTGAAATCAGACGCTTTTAAGTATCTTCCTGTAAACTCAATGCGTACTGATACGGAGTTCTCTAATCCGGGTGCTACTAATAATTATACATTCGGTTGTGGTTATCGTGGTGAAAGTTTCTATGTGGATATGGCATATTTGTATAACACTTATAAAGAAACATTCTATGCTTTTGATAGTTTAGAATTACCAGGAACAAAGGTAACCAATAATAATCATAAGGTGGTTCTTACCGTAGGTATGCGCTTCTAATCTAATAAAGAGACAGTTTTCAATTTCAATAATAACTTTTGTGTGTAAAAAATCCCTGGAATGCTGAGTGTCTACAGCGGTTCCGGGGATTTTTATTAGTATCACTTTTATTCTTTTGTTTTATCTGCGTAACGGAGTCCGTTCATCAATAATTCCGCGGCCTCCGTAAAGTCTCATCGTAACAGGACTTCCGGCTTCTATGGTAATATCCTGATCTGCGATGATAGGTTCTTCCTTATCGTCTACAACTACAGAACCAATCTTCTCACCAGCCTTGATTATCTGTGGAATCAAGTTAGTCAGGATACCTTCTGAAATTTTCCGGATACTGATATATTCCGGGGTTGCATTCTTGTCAGCTTCGATTTTACCGTTGAAAAGATCCTGCACACCTTTGTTCTTCAAGAAAAGTTTAACGATTGCTTTACCTTCGTACGGGTTGCCTTTTTCATCAAGTAGAATAACGGGCGCAGTCATTCGCTTGAATGTAAGGGCTACATTGCTAGAACCTTTGCTGGCTTGGGCTGTGCCGAACAAATATTCTAAACCGCCTTTGATGTCACGGTAGCGACTAAAGAGGGATCTAGTCGTTACATCACCGGACAATTCGGGATAATGAGCATAGAAAGTTACAGCTTCCGCATCTGTAGCTGTCTCGCTCCAATTTTGGTTATCTACTCCCAAAGTAAAAGGCTGATATTCCTGCTCGGAAACGGACATTGAAATGACGTCTCCAGCTGAAAAACTACTTTTTAAAGGGAGTGACAGGTTACTGCTGCTACGAGTAACAGCGTCAGTGATACTTTCATTGTCGACAGTAGTAAGAAAGTTGATACCTTCTTTACTGGGATCTTGCAGTTCTTCTTGCTGTTGACAACTGAACAGGCATACTGATGCCATGACAAATAAAAGGCTTTTTCTTTTCATTTGAGGGGTAATTAATAGGTTAATAATAGTGAGAGGTTTTTAATATTCTACTCTGTCTTCTTTGGCCGCCCAGGCTTTGAAGGCAGTAAGGGCTTCATTATGCAATAAGATTTCGGAAGGAAGCTTTCTGTCTTCAGGCTTCAGTTCCAGTTCGTCATAGATAAAAGAGTCGTCGAAGCCAATATTCTTGGCATCGGTCTTATTGTTTCCATAGTACATTTTATCCAATCGTGCCCAGTAAATAGCACCGAGACACATGGGACAAGGTTCGCAGGAAGTATAGATTTCGTATCCGCTAAGATTAAAAGTACCGAGTTTGGCAGCTGCGGCACGTATTGCACTCACTTCGGCATGAGCAGTTGGGTCACAAGATGCCGTAACACGATTTACTCCTGTTGCAACTATTTCCCCCTCTTTCGTGGCAATCACAGCACCGAAAGGACCTCCACCATTTTCAACATTTTCTTTGGAGAGCTCGATCGCTTTCCGCATTAAGTCTTCTCTAGTCATGGCACAAAAAATATATTGTTAGTTTCATTTTCCCTTTGCTTCTTTTTACAAAGATAGAAAAAACTAACAATATACAATGGAATATTCCTATTAATTTTTTAACAGTATCAGTAAACTTCGCAAGAAAATGATACTTTTTTTTGCTTTTTTTCGGGTTATAGTTTACCTAATATCTTGTCCATTACCCAGTTAGTGAGCGTTGCGCTTTCCCCGTCGCAGGAGCAAACGGACTTACCTAATAAGTGATCGACCACTGCCTGAATAAGAGGTTGTTGCACATGTTCCGGGTTACCGATACAGATTTCTTCCCGTCCTTTTTCGGTATGCAAGCCGATAGGCTCATAAGTAAAGACAGAGAAACAAATCATTCCCTTGTCACCGATAATTTCAATACGATCTTCGCGGGCAGAGTCATGGGCTACAAAACACCAGGAACCGCTACCAACCAATCCGTTATCAAATTGGAAACAGGCGCTTAATGTATCTTCGGCAGGATAAAGTCCACCCCGATTGCTCTTATAACCACTTGCTTCGAGGATGCAGCCGAACATATCCTGCAACAAATCAATCTGGTGCGGAGCAAGATCATAGAAGTAACCACCTCCGGCAATGTCAGCCTGCACACGCCAGGGAAGATTCTCGCGATTGTAATCCAAATCGCGTGGCGGCTGGGCAAAACGAATCTGCACATTGATAACATTACCGATAGTCCCGTTCTCTACCAATTCCTTTACTTTCTGGAAATAGGGGAGATAACGGCGATAGTAAGCAACGAAACAGGGAACTCCCGTTTCATTGGATATGCGGTTGATACGCGTACATTCTTCATACGTCACAGCCATTGGTTTCTCAATATAGGCAGGTTTGCCTGCTTTCATGGACATAATGGCATACGTAGCATGTGAAGAAGGAGGAGTGGCAATGTAGATGGCATTTACTTCCGGATCATCGATCAGTTCTTGTGCATCGTCATACCATTTTTTGATTCCTCTCTCTTTGGCATACGCTTTCGCTTTCGCACCGTCACGACTCATCACGGCTACGACTTCCGAATGTTCTACTTTCTGGAAAGCGGGACCACTTTTTGTCTTGGTTACTTCTCCACAACCAATGAAGCCCCATTTGATAATCTTTTCACTCATAATATATACCTATTGTGTCTGCTTAAACAAACCCCAAAGATAAAGCTATTTTTTGTCAAGAGCAACTTTATTGATTATTAACTTAGCAGAGACAGTGGGAAAACAGACATTGCGTTTTACTTCAATAGAGGTTCTGTTTTACCTGAACAGACGGTCTGTTTGGTGAGAACAGAGCCTCTAAAAGATGGCAACGCACACTCTAATTCCGGTAAGAAGCAAGGTGAAGACCGCTATGCCCCGGGTTGAAGGAGAATGAGTACCGGGCAAAACAGAGAAGAAAGCCGGGGTGGGGGAACTTTCCCCTCTATGAATATGATTTTTTCTTTGATATATAAAAAGAAAGGAGGGAATCATAATTCCCTCCTTTACGTGCAGTTTAATTGAAACTACTTTATCATTAACTCTGTAAAGATACGACATTCGGAAGCGAAAGTCAAGTCTTTGGGAGTTTATTTACTTTCCTCTTTCAGGAAAAGAAGATTAAAAAGATCTTTCGGATTGTTTTTTCGGAACTGCTGGTATGCCTTTAAATAATCAGTGCGAGTGGAATCGAGCAGATACAGTCGATACAGGTCTTTACATAATTCCTGTTGTTTACCGTTCCATTCGCTGATTTGCTTGTAAGGCCATTCTTTGACTCCCTTACCAAGATATGGCTTCAGAAAATCGGCAGCTTTGTAAATGCTTCGTCCGTCAGCAGAACTGACAGAAAGAACAGGTACATGGGCTTTTTCTCCCATAGTCGCAATATCTATCAGATGTTGCAGATTAAATTCTGAATATCCGAAAGCCAATGTCCGGCGTAATTCTTCGGGCTGTTTGCCGTCCGGTTCAATCTGTTTGAATACCCGCTTCTTGGGAACTTCCCGAAGTATCCGTTCGGCTACTTTATGATTGCCTGTATAGAGTGCAAATGCAATGGCTTGTGCATCATAAGCAGTACTATGATTGTTGGGGCGGCTGGCTTCTTCTTTTCCTTGTTCGCTAGTCAGAATCCAGTCCAGTAATTGCCCGAACCATTTTTTTAGCTGCTCTGAATCTTTCGAGGTGAACGAACGGGATTTTTCAAGAAGCTGGACGGCATCCAGCATTTCCACTAACGAATAAGTATCTATCACACCATAGCAACGGCCAAGATCGTTATTATGTCCGGGCGCAACCTGTGCATATTTCAGATGTGGATTCATGCAGGTTTTCTTATCCAGAAACCAGACACGAATCTGCTTGGTTGCTTTCAGTGCATACTGTTCTTTGCCACTGAAATACCACGCAAGTGCGAGTGTAGTGACATTATTAGCCATCTCTCCCAAGCGGTTACGGTCCAGTTTATCTAGTTCCGGATTGGATACACCATCACGGCTGATATAAGGTTTACCGTCCGGCTTGGTAGGGTCCGGCCAGAAATAGCGTGCCTGGCTCAAGTAGTCGTGCTTGTCTCCGCTTGGTGGCGTTTTATCTTTCATCATAACAGAAAGATGGTGGGCGTTTAAAGCCTTGTCTGCCTGCTTTAGTAAGTTCTGATAAGTGGCGCTGTATGCGGGTTGGTTGAGAGACTTTTTCACTTGTTCCAGATGTTCCGCATTCCAGATGCTCTGGGCGCAAACAGTCATTGCAACAATACTGAAAGCCAGTGACAAACGGATTCTCTTGGAGTAGTTCGCTCGTAAATTCATGGGATAATATAACTTTTTGGGTACTCGTTTTATTGTATTGCCTATTTCTCGTAATATACATTCATAATGATGGTGTTCAGTTTTCTGTCTGTTTGAATATTCAGCTGTTTCACCCAAATCAATCCGAATTTCTCCTTATGATAGAAGTAATACACTTCTCCTGCTGCAACAGTCGGAGTATTTGTTTTGATATCAGACGCTTTCACATCTCCGATGTCATCCCGAATATTGGTGATTTCACCGTTTGTTACTTTGGCAATCAGTGCGTCATCCGTGACTTTTTTGAACGGAGTTGTCTGTGTAGATTCTTTCCAGATGGCATAATCATTCAGATTCAAAGCTGTACCATTGCAAAACTGACTGTTCAGAAGATTGGTTCCGATATTGGCTGGGTTCAACAGACGTGCTGTGGGCGCACCGCTAGTATTATCCATTGCGAAAGTAACCCATTCCTTATGTTCGATTACATCACATGGAGTCATCGTCCGTCCATTCGTAACATCAAAGAAAGCATTCTCCGTTCCATGACTTCCCAGTTCGATATCTTCCCAAAGGACGTATGGCAGGGTAGGGGTCGGTTTCACAGTTACGCTTCCCGATACGGCTAGTTCCTGATTATCTCCCAACACGTTGTCATACACTAATACTACGTTGTCAATCACTAAATTTTCGGTAATATCTTCGGGAGCATTGAAAGAAAGACTGGTAGCGGTAGCTGTAAACTCGTAAGATTGACCGTTTACCATCAGTTTCTTGATAATATTCAGGTTGGTTCCGGCCAGCGTAATAATGGCTCCTGTGCCCACTTCTCCTTCCAGAACAGTGGTGACAGTGGGAATAACCGGTGGCACGATTACTTCAAAATCATTGGATACATTCACGGTATTGGTAGTATATGTAACGCTCAACTGAACTTTTTTAGTGACATCGAAAGTTGAGGGCACAGTTACCATAAGTGAAGTATGTGAACGGTCCGGATTGGGATCGAAAGATACCACTTGATCTCCAAAGTTTACCTTAGTAATCAGGTGCATATTCTTTCCTGTAAGTGTGATCTTATCTCCGATAGTAGCAGAACTTACATCAGCGGTGACACCCGGCACTACCACTTCGAAAGCATCACTCAAAGTAAGTTTGTGTACAGAATTGTAAGTGGCAACGACAGAGATATGCTGTGTCACTTCAAAATTATCGGGCACCGCCACTATCAGCGTGGTTTGCGAACGGTTGGATGGCTCGGTGGTGATGTTGACCACCTGATTGTCAAAAGCCACTTTAGAGATCAGATGCATATTCTGTCCAGTAAAGGTAACCTCGTCACCGATTGCTACGGAATAATCCGTAGCCGGTGGATTGACAGATGTTTCCGGAATTATAATTTCATTGTCACGGGTACATCCGTACAACAAACCTATCAGGCAGAACAAGACTGCCGATAATGCGGTAAATTTATATTGTCTTTTCATTGTCTTTCGTCTTTTTTAGTAACGTTGGTAATACAGGTCGAAAGTAATCGTTGCATTGGCATCATTCGTCGCCTTAACAGCGTCAAAGTCTACATTGACAGAACGGATAATCATAATACCGAATTTATTCTTCTTCAGATTCTTGAACACAACGACACTACCTACCTTGTATATATTCGATGCTTCTTTATCCTCTGCTTCTGTTTTCTGACGGCTGCGTACCGAGTTGGAACCTTCCGCATCCATATCGATATTGAATAATGCTTTGGTAATCTCGTCGGTAGGAGATATTTCTTCGATGTTTCCTTCTTTAATGTTTCTAATCAGTTCGCCATATCCTTTGCTTTCCTGAAGTACAAGAAGTTTGGTGACAGTAGAAGTAAACTCACCAAAGTTTTCGTTGACTTCGGCTTCCGTAGAAGAACTCTTCAATGGAGGTAATGGAGTACCGTTACACCAGTAGTTTCTCAAATTAGCCTTTACGTTCTGCGGACCGTTCAATGCAAAGTCATTGTTACTGTTGTGTACCGCTGCAAAATCAATCAGGGCACGGGAATCAACATCTTTCAGAATACAAGTGGTGGAAACCTGTCCGGCAGTTCCGTTAATCATATTACCGAAATCTTCATTGCGGTGTGCGCCCATCTTCAGATTCGGATAGCTGAATACTCTCGGAATAAATACATAACAGTCATTCCGTAGTGTCAGACTGCCTGTTCCCTCATAATATTTGGCCAGAACATCCACAGTAGCACTCTCCGGCAATTCCGGAACACGGAATACAATGCTGTTGGCGGTCTTCTCAACGAAGTTAGTCACTTTCACTTCATCCCCGAAATGGATGCTTTCAATCAGATTCAGGAAAGTTCCGTTGAGGGTAATCAAACTTCCCTCGGTCACCCGTTCTGCCATTGCGTCAATGGTCGGAATATCTTTGATGATCTCAAAATCAGGGCCCTCCGGTTGAGTGAACTGCTCTCCTGTAGAGTCAAGATAATAGAGGGAGATAGGAGCAGCATCCGTGATGACGAAAGGAATGGTTGCTACGATTTCTCTTTCGGATTGATAGGAGATAGAAGCCTCTTTATCACCGAAACACACTTTGGACACGATGTCCAGATTCTCACCCTGTATTTCAATCTGATCCCCCACGTGCGCTTCGGCAGGAACACTCTTCACTTGGGGAACCGGATATACAATCGTAAATGACTGCTCACTTTCCGTCTTTTTTTCTTTTGTACTAAGAACGATTTTCCCGTTTCCGGCATTGGCGGGAACTACAATAACAATCTCCTGTTGAGAGAGCTTATAGCGTATCGTAGCTTCTACGCCACCAATTGTTGCCTTTTGTATATCGCGCAGGAATTCTCCTTTGATAGTGATTTCCTGTCCGAACTTACCGCTTGTCGGGGTGAACTCTATAATTTGAGGATCACCCTGCTCGATGACATCAGTCGATTCTTTTTCGTTGCAACCTGCCAGCGCAGTGAGAACGAAGAAGATGAATAGGCTATAGAATTTATTTTTCATGATTCTGTGTCGTTTAGTATTAATAGTTAGGGTTCTGTGTAATGACGCCCGGATTATTGTCGATTACGCTTTGTGGAATCGGCAGTATCAACTGATAATCCTTTAACTTGTTGATCTGTTGGGTGTAGCCTGCATAGAAATCCCATTCAGTTTCCTGAATATGCTTGTTGATTACCTCTATGGCCTTGCCCCAACGCAAGAGGTCGAACCAGCGTTGATTTTCGAAAGCCAGTTCCAGACGACGTTCTTTCTCAAGATAGGTGCGGAATACGTTACGAGTAGTCACTGCATCACTCTCGATTTTGCTTAGTCCGGCACGTTCACGTACCAGATTCAGGTATTTCAATCCGGCAGAGGGACCGTCTACTTCGTTCAATACTTCCGCATACATCAGTAGTACATCTGCATAACGAATGATAGGCCAGTCATTTTCAGCATCGTATCGTATAGATACTTCCGAAAGGAACTTCTTTACATAAGCCACTTGTGCTTCCACATCTTTGCTCTTATCATAATAACTGTCTGCCATGCTGACGTCCTTTCTCAAATCCTCTTTGCTGTAAGCGGCGGATATTTCTTTCGTAGGATAATTCTTACCGTCACCGCTACCCGTGATTACGTTCGCGCCACTGTTTTGCGGTGCAAATGTATTGGCAAACGGAGAACCGATTCCCAAGCTACCGCTTTTGTAGCGTACAGTGAAGATAATATCATCGTTCATCTCTTTGGTTGTATCAAACACATCGGCATATTTGACATTCAGTGTCTCGCCTTTGGCAGTCACTACATCGCTTAATAACGGTTTGGCATCTTCATACCGTCCGAGGGTAAGATACACTTTAGCCAGTAGAGATTTGGCTGCCAGTACTGTGGCACGTCCCAGATCATTAGAGCTGTATGTGATGTCCTGTAAATCCGTAACGGAACGTTTCAGGTCGTCGATGATTTGCGCATAAGTGGCCTGCACCGAACTGCGGTCTTTCTTTAGTGATTCTGCGATACTGATCTCTTCTGTCACCAGAAAGGTTGGGCCGAAGAGACGTACCAGATTGAAATAATGATAGGCGCGGATAAAGAGAGCTTCACCCTCGAATTGTGCACGTTTCTTTTCGTTCTCCACTACGGCCAGCACTTCGGGTTTCAGTATTGAGTTGCAGTTATTGATATTCTGATAGGTAGCTTCCCAGTAGGTGCGGATATTCGGGTTGCTGGCGTCCATTGTTCCAAGGTCCAGTGCCAGCAGTTGCATGAATGCGTCGTTGCTGGAACGGGTGCCGTTCATGCGAGTGTTGTCCGAGCGAAGTTCCGTCAACGCCCATTCTATATTCAGTGGAGCATGTATGCCTCCGTAACAACCGATGACGGCTGTGTTCACTTCCGCTTCATTTTGGTAGAAGTTGATATCGGCTATGTAAGAGTCCGGCGTGATGTTCAGGTCGCAGGAGGCGAGTCCCAACGCACAGGTTGAGAGAATACCGATGAATGTATGTTTTAGTTTCATTGTTATTTGTCTTTAAGGAGTTAGAAATTAAGTTCGAATCCGAAAGTGACTGTCGATTGCAGGGGGAACCCACCTGACTGGTAACCGTTGATAAGAGGAGAACTGTAAGAACCACTCGTCTTACGTGCTTCCGGATTAATACCACGGTAGTCCTTGGACCAGATATAGAACAGGTTCTGTCCTGAAGCATAAAGACGGAGTGAACTGATACCGATCTTCTTCAACTGCTTCTTATTGAACTTATAGCCTAAAGTCACATTGCGCAATGCTACATACGAGCCGTCTTCAATCAGGTAATCCGTAAATTCCCAGGCGACACCGCCATTTGCTGCGAAAGAGGGAGTTTTTCCGTCGCCCGGATAGTCTGCACTGATCCAGCGGTTTTTCACGTAGTTGCGGTTGAACTTCTTGGTTTCGGTAAAGTAGCCGTCACCGTTGAATACATCCAGTCCGTGAACTCCCTGAATCATAACGTAGAGGTCGAAGCCTTTCCAGGTCAGTGTATTGGTGAATCCCCATGTTGCTGTCGGGAATGGGTTGCCGATTTCTGTACGGTCTTTGTCATTAATCACTCCGTCGTCGTTGATATCTACAATCCGGAGACTGCCTGGTACGGCACTGGCCAAGTGGGGAACAGCGTCCACTTCTTCCTGACTTTTGTAAATACCGTCTGTCTTGTAGCCGAAGAAAGAAATGGCTCTCTTGCCTACCTGTGCCAGATATGTTTCGTTACGTTCACCCGTAGAGATCAGTCGTTCTTCTCCCGAAAGTTCCAGTAACTTGTTGAAGTTGGAAGAGATATTGAATGAGCTTTCCCATTCAAAATTCTTGGTGCGGATATTATGGGTATTCAGTTCCACCTCAATACCACTGTTGCGGATACGTCCGATATTATTCCAGTAATTATTGAATCCGGTGAAAGAAAGAACCGGCTGTTTGAATAATAACTGTTTGGTGATGGAGTAGTATCCGTCCACTGTCAGGTTGATACGGTTGTTCAGGATGCTCAAGTCGAATCCGGCATTGTATTCGTAAGTCTGTTCCCAAGTGATGCGGTTGTTACCTTTGGTTTCGCTGGTCTTGGCGAGTCCGGAGATCAGATTGCCATTTCCCTCTCCCAATGCGTAATTGTTGGGATAGAGCAGGTCATAGTATGAATTGGCAGGAATGCTGTTATTACCTGTCACACCGAAACTGGCACGGACTTTCAGCAGGTTCAGCCAACCGAATTGTTTCAGGAAAGATTCTTCCGATGCACGCCATCCTACGGATACCGAGGGGAAGTAACCCCATTGATGACCGTCGGCAAACAGAGAGCTTCCGTCTGTACGGATACTGGCAGAAAGCAGGTATTTCTCATCGTAACTGTATGTGGCACGTGCCAATAGGGACATCATTGCCGTACGGTATTTCTGGGTATAAGTTCCGTCGAGGTCGAAAGAAGTTGCAGCGTTCAGCGTATGGATATAGTCGGTGGGGAAGCCCAGTCCGACGATACCGGCAGTTCTTTCAGAAGTAGTCTGCGCTGTATAGCCGGCCAGTATGGAGTAGTCATGCTTCCCTGTCTTTCCGGTATAGTTTAACGTGTTCTCGCTCAATAAGTCGATATACAGACGGTTGGTATAAGTACCCATAGCAGATTCTTCATCTTTCTTGGCAGCATAATCGCGATATTGATTGTTCTGGCGATACTTGATAAAGAAGCCGTTGGAAGTGGTGAATACCAGTCCTTTCATCAGTTGGACGTTGAAAGAAGCATTCGCCTGCAGGTTGTAGTCCTCGCGGAAACGTTCTTCCGTATCCATCAGTGAACGCGGATTGTTGTTGCTCGAACCAAAAGGACTGCTGGTTGGGGTGAAAGTTGTTCCGTCTTCACGGGTATAGGTAACATTGCTGAAGTCACTGCCTCGTGCATACGAACCGATAGGTTTGCCGGTTAGCGCAGAAGTGGCAGCAGTATGGCGTACAGGCATGAAAGAGGGTGTACGATAGAAATCCATGAAGTTGGTGGCAGGAGTTTCTGTCTTGGTGTATGACGGTGCCAGATTCAAACTGAAATCTACCCGTTTGGATAGTTGGGCAGTGATGCGTGAGCGCAGGTTCAGGCGGGTATAGTTGCTGTTGAGCATGATACCGTCTTCCTGTGCATAGTTGCCCGAAATATAATAAGTGATGTCATTCTTACCACCTGATACGGAGAGCTGCACCTGGTGAATCTGCGGACTGCTGTTCAATCCTTCTTTCTGCCAGTCGGTGTAGTTATCAATGAGACCGAAAGCCTCCTCTGTCTGTGACATTGTTTTATTTTTCAATACCGATTCGTATCCGATCATGCTGCAATAATCTTGTGAACTCATGATGGGATGTAACTTATAAGCCCATTTCAAACCGGTGGAGGCTTTCACGCTGTATTTCGGTTTACTGGCTTTTCCTGTCTTGGTAGTAACCAGGATGACGCCATTGGCTGCACGTGAACCGTAGATGGCTGCCGAAGCGGCATCTTTCAATACTTCGATGGAAGAAATATCTGCCATATCGAGTGTGGAAAGACCGTCCGGTGTGGGATAACCGTCGATGACAATCAGCGGAGAACTGTCGGCACTGATAGAACCCATACCACGTACACGGATTTGCGGGGCGGCTCCCGCTTCGGAAGTAGAGTTCTGTATATTGACACCGGCAATTTTACCTTGTAATAACTGGTCTACCTGGGTCACGGGAATATCTGTCAGGTTGTTGATATCCATCTTGGACACAGATCCCGTCAGGTGAGACTTTTTCTGCACACCATAACCAACGACTACCACTTCATCTAGTGTCTTTGTATCTTCCAGCAGGTGAATATCCAATTTGTTTTTACCGTTGATGGCAACTTCCTGTGGCGTGTATCCGATGTATGAAATCACCAGGATAGACTTGGAAGAGGGGACACTCAACGTAAACTGACCGTCCATGTTGGTGATTGTACCTGCGGTACCACCTTTTACTTTCACATTCGCTCCGGGGATTCCACCCTGACTGTCGGTCACTGTTCCGGTGACGGTAAACGACTGTGCATAAGTGACGGTAACGCACGGAACACAGAATAACAGCATCAATGCCATTACCAAAGGGTAATGAATAAATTTGTTCCTCATCTGATTAGTATTTTAAGTGTTTCTTATTCTAAACTATAGATTAAATGAATTCTTTTGTTAGCGGGTGTCTCGCGGAATTGAGCGCCGATGGCTTCATATCCGGCTTTCGGATCAAAGAAGGAGGCACGGCGAAGAATCCAGCAGGCTTCTTCCTGTTTTTTGTCCCATTCCTTGATTTGTTGGTAAGGCCATTCGCTCTGTGGTTTACCGATATATGGAATCAGAAATTTCAGTGCTGCCGTGATGGAACGTCCGTCCTGACTGGTGGCGTTGTAAATATCCTGTCCCAGCGTGGAGGCGATTGAACACATATCGAGCATGTGTCCCAGATTGAAGATCGTATATCCCAGGGCAGTGGTACGTGCAAGTTCCAATGGTTGTTTGCCATCCGGTTCTATCTGTGCGAACAAACGCTTTTCGGGAAACTCCTGAATGGTTTTCATGGCAAGGTCTTGATTGCCTGTATATAGAGCATAAGCTGTCAGTTGCACGTCATAAGCCAGACCGTGATTGTTCTTTGCTCTCTGTTCTTCGGCAGCTACGGGACTGGTCTGCATCCATTCCACTAGTTGCGTGAACCATTCTTTCATCCCTTTCTTTACTTTGGGAGTAAATGCTTTCGAGTTCTCCATTAATGTCATGGCATCAATCATTTCCGTGAACGAGTAAATATCAATCATGCCTGCACCACGTCCCATGCCTTTATTCTTTCCGGGGATGGTTTGTCCGTAAGTGAGGTTCGGATTCATCTTTGTCTTGGCATCCAGGAACCAGACATTCAGGAAGTCTACGGCTTTTTGCGCATATTTCTCATCACCGGAGAAGTAATAGGCAAGTCCCAGTGTGGTGACTGCTTTCGACATATCTCCCAGTTTGTTGCGGTCGAGCTTATCCAATTCCGGATTTCTTTGTCCGTCTTTACGGATATAGGGCAAACCGTCAGGCTTGGATGGATCCGGCCACCAGTAAGGGCCCATGCTCATATAGTCGTGTTTGTCTCCGCTATCTGCTGTCATTGTTTTGTCCATTACGGACGGTGGAGTCATCTTCAAAGCTTTGTCGGCATCTCTTAAAAGAGTTTTGACGGCAGGGGCATATAGAGGTGAATCGGCTTTTTCTTTTACTTTGGCTAATTTTTCCGCAGCATAGATGCGGGTGTTGGCTACCTGTGCGTTCAGTGTGAAAGCAGAGGCGAACAATAATGTGCATACTAATAAGTTTTTCATATTCTATTGATTTTCTAGTTTATTGAATCCATAATAACGGGTGACGGATGGGAAGATTACGTACCACCTCTTCGTTGGTGGGGAAATGCTCCAGTTGCATCCATGTTTTGAAATATTCTTTATTGAAATGATGTAACGTGCCGAATAACAGGAACGGTTGCGCCACTGGCCATTCTTTCCAAAACATAATGTCGGGTTGTCTCTTCCAGCTACTTTTGTCTTTTACGTATGGATAAAGCCAGGCGATACCCTTATCGATGTTTTTGCCGTCCGGTGTGGTGTAATTCCATATATCTTCTTCTCCGGTAGTGAGCAGTTGGCAGATAGTGGCCATTGCGTCGAGGTTGAAAAGAGAATAACTGTAGGGCTTGGTGCGTTCCAGTTCTAAAGGGAAACTGCCGTCTGCAGCCATTTGATTGGGTAAAAGTACTGTTTTATAACGTTCCGTGCAAAAACGAACCATTTCCCGATTGTCCGTGAACAAGGCAAAGGCAGCGGCTTGCATGACCCAGCAGGTGCCATGATTGTTTTTCGCTTCCATTTCTTTGATTCCGTAACGGTGTGTGGACATCCAGGTCAGATAATCGGAGAACCATTGTTTGATAGTCCGCACTTCTTCCTTGTCAATCATCCCTTTCGCTTCCATAAGGCGGAGCGACTGCACTACTTCGATCAGGTGAATCGTATCGATGATTCCTATCCCTCGTCCTGTTGCTACTCCCTTGATGGCCTGTGCATACAGCAGATTGGGATTCATCTGTGTGTCCGGGTTGACAAACCATGCCCGGATATGTTGCATGGCTGCATCGGAATATACTTGTTTACCCGTAAGTATCCAGGCGGAAGTAAGGTCGCCTACCAGTTGGTTCATGCGAATCATGGCCTGCCGATGTGCTGTGAAATTCTCTGGATTGGTTTCTCCGTCCCGGCGGATATAAGGACCGTCGGGAGCTTCCGGATTCGGCCACCAGTAATCACCCTCCGAATAGAAGTCATGAATACCTCCGGCACTTCTTGTCGCACGGGTAGCGGTCACTGTGACCGGTTCCTCATGAAGTGCGGCATCTGCCCGTTGTATCGTTTCTTTTTCTAAAAGGTGACGAATCTGTTCGGCTGTGTCTTCTCCGGCAACTGCCGTAGCAGTGCCAAAGAATATAATGAAACCTATTGAAATTATTGTCTTTCTCATGGTGCTTTTCTCCTTTCTTATTCAGCTTTCACTTCTATTCGGCTTTCACTTCGATGAAAGCAGTTTGAATGCCCGGTGATTTTACAGCTACCTGGCATGTGCCGTTCAAGTCAATGCGAATTGCAGCTCTGCCATTATAAGCCTGTACTTTCCGGGAGCCGGTGGATGTTCCTAAGTTCTGAATCAGTTTTCCGTCTCCCGCAGCTTCAAATGAGATTACATTTGCCGCGTCCAGGCAGGGGATCCCTTTGTTGTCTGTCAGTTGGGCTTCCACCCATACGATAGAACCTTTATCGGGGTATGTCTTCAACTTCAGCTGTTTCGGATTGCTCCATTCTTCTGTCTGGTAGTTGAAACTTATTTCATCCGTAATGGCTGCTTTCATGTTACCTTTACCGGGTCCTTTCACAGCGACCGCTTTTATGTTATTTTCTCCTGCTTTCAGTATGCAGTTCCAGTGAAGTCCCGCTGCCGGAAAGTCCTGGCTGTTGCGTTGCTTGACTCCCTGACTGACGCCGTTCACGAACAGCTCTACTGCTGCACAGTTGGAATATACCAGAATTTCTTTTTCTTCGTTCGCTTTGCCCCATCGGGTCCGCCAGTTATGACCGTAAATATGAATCATTGGCTGTTTAGTCCAGTAAGACTGGAAGACGTAGTAGGCTTCTTTTTTAGTAAGATCCCGTTCTACCACTCCTTTTTGATTGACGTATGGCACCGGATTATCGGGGCGGAGAGGGGTGGAGAAATCTTTGAATACCCAAAAGGCGGTTCCTGTCAGCCAAGGCATTGTTTCTTGCTCTTTCAGGTGCCAGTCGAATAGTTTTACGATGTACGTTTCCGACCAGTCTCCATCTCTGGAAGCACGGGGATCTCCGCCTTGGAGGGCGAAGTCGCCTGCCCGTTCGTCGGCACTGTTTCCACCCGTAATTGCTTGTAGCGGGTTGAAAGGATATTCGGAATGACGTCCGGCATGTGAGTCACCTCCCCATTCTACGTGCAGGAAATGTTTCACCCGTTTCATCTCTTTCTCCGAAATACTCTTGTAGTCTGTAAATTGTCCGCGATACCAGCCTGCCCAAATGGAGGGAGAATAGACATCTACAATATCATTGCAGAAATCACATCTGCGGATGGAAGTCATACGTGACGGATCGAGTTGGTGTGACAAGTCATTCAATTCTTTCATGAAAGCGCGGATGGCCGATTGTTCGAATGTTGAGAAATCATTGGGCCAGTCATTTTCATTTCCCAATCCCCAAAGGATGACGGAGGGATGATTGTGATGCTGGGTAATCATGTTGGTCAGCATCCGGCGAGCTTGTGCCTGATATTTCTCTCCTCCCAGTCCACCTCTGCACCAGGGGATTTCTTCCCATACCAAAATGCCTAACTGATCGCATAAACGGAGGATGATGTCCGATTGTTGGTAATGTCCCAAACGGATAAAGTTGACTCCCATCTCTTTAATCAGTTTCATTTCCGCTTCCATTTGTTCTTCTGTCATAGCGGCGCCTACTCCGGCATGGTCTTCATGCCGATGGGTTCCTCTTAACAGTAGACGTTCTCCGTTCAACCGGAAAGGTCCGTTTTCAATGAATTCAAAGTGGCGGAATCCGATGGATTCTGTAATAGTCTGTTTGCTTTGAGGAGTAGTCAATGTCAGTTCGCAGGTATAGAGTTGAGGCTGGTCGGGACTCCACAGAATCGGATTCTTAATCGTTGTCTCGAACAGGGGATTTGTCCCCAATGGAAGAACTGTCGTTGTCTGTTCCCATACCTTTTCTCCATTAGGTGCCTTTAATAAAAGGTGAATGCTTGCCTGGCGAATATCATTCGGATTATGAAATGTTCCTTGTATCTTTAGAGAAGCGCTTTTCATATCTTTCTCTACAGGGTTTTCTATCTGTATATTGCTGAAAGACACTTCGGGCTGGTAAATCAGATTCACGTAGCGATAAAGGCCGCCGTATAAGTTGAAATCTGACAGGTCGGACGGAATCATCTCCGTATCTCTGGTATTATCGCAACGAACGGACAATGGAATTCTGCCATTGAAGCGTTTAGCGCAATCCGGGTTGGCAAGGGCTTGTTGAACGGCTTCGGTGATATCGACACTCCAACCGTCGTAGCCTCCTGTGTGACTGGCTACTTTATACGTATAGACATACACTTCCGTTTTTGGTCCTGCTCCCTCAAACTCCAGTATGATGCGTCCATTGAGATATGGATTCTTGATAGAAAGCTGCGTGCGATACCATCCTGCGCCCTGATAATAATTGATATCCGGGTCTACCGCATCTTCTGCATTGAAACAGTGGGGTAGGGTAACCTGTTGCCAGATAGGCACTGCTTCGGAAGAACCGGGAGCGGCGGGACGTACTGCTTCCCAAATGCTTCCAAGGTCACCTTTCAGGTATTCCCATGAGTCTGTCAGCCGGATTCTTTGTTGAGTCGGAATCATGGCATTCAACGGGAGTATCAGCAGAATGAACAGGATGAATATGGAAGATAATCTTTTCATAATTAGTAATGTACTAATAAGGATAAATAGTAAAGTGATGTTATCGTGAGAGTTGCCGGAAGATTTAGAAAAGACTTTCTTCCTTTTCCAATTTAGCTTTGCGGAGCAAGGCTTCCAGGAAATAATAGTCGGCGTATGAAAGCGGGACATCTATTTCGCTGTCGTGTGGTTTGGAACCTGTGCTGTGCAGCAGCAAGAATCCTTTATCTCCGTTTAGTTGCGCACGATAGCTATGCGTCAGGTTTTGGAGAATCTTATCAGCTTCCTGCTTGTATTGTTCTTTCTTTTCGGGAACGTATGTGCTTAGCTCATAAAGAGCGGATGCCATACAGGATGCGGCGGATGCGTCACGGGGTTCGTTCGGTATTCCGGGTGCGTTGAAGTCCCAATAAGGAATCAGGTCTGCCGGCAGGGTCGGATTGTTGAAGATGTATTTCTCTACTTTCTCCGCCTGTTGCAGGAATTCGGGTCTGCCGGTTTCACGATAGCACATGGTGTATCCGTATAAGGCCCATGCTTGTCCGCGTGCCCATGCTGATTCGTCGGAATATCCCTGATGCGTCATTTTGCTGCGTACCGTTCCGTTGATGGTATCGTATTCTACTACATGATAGCAACTGTTGTCTTCACGAAAGTGGTTCTTCATGGTAGTGAGTGCATGGTTGACTGCTATATTATAATAGGTGGAGTCGTTCGTTTCGCGGAATGCCCAGAACAGAAGTTCGAGATTTAGCATATTATCGATGATAACGGGGAATTGCCATTTGTCTGCATGGTGGTCCCAGGAACGGATACAGCCGATTACCGGTTTGTAACGGGTAATCAGGGTGCGTGCGGATTGCAACAGAATATCTTTATAAGTGGAATCTCCGGTCAGACGATAACCGTTTCCATAGCTGCAATACATCTTGAAGCCCATGTCGTGTGTCTTGCCGTTATTCTTCTCGCGTTCCAGAATTTCTGTATGTTTCTGCGCCTGCTCTTTCCAATATGGATTGTGCGTGTACTCATATAGATACCAAAGCTCACCGGGGAAGAATCCACTGGTCCAGTCTTTAGAAACAACCAGCTCCAGTGAACCGTCCGGTTTGATACTGCGGGGATTGGTTAATTCCCCCCAGCCTTTGCTTTCTCTCTTTTCTCTACTCTCTTGTGATTCATTGGCACGTGCCTCGTCTATTTGAGTCAGTGCGTATTTTAATTGCTGTTCGGCAAATGCGAAGTTAGAAGCAACGATATCTTGCTCTTTAGAGTGATTACAACTGGTAAGTGTGATAATTCCAAGTCCGAAGACTAACAAGTAGTTTTTAATCTTTGTTTCCATATGATTATATTAAGTAGAACAACATTGCAAATGTATGGAAACAGAGTAGAATCGGTTTGTCTAATGATGCCAGATGTTTGCATTTTCATCCCAAACAAATAAAAAAATCCGCGCTGTAAGCCTTGTTGGGACATTTTTTATTGTTTGGGACGATTTTGTAAATCGGCTATTCCCGGATGGTATCAATATCTGTATGGCCTGAATATGACTTTTGATATTCCGACGGAGAAACACCGTAAGCTGATTTGAAACATTTCGTGAAATAGGCGAGAGTACTGAATCCCGTAGCCGTTGCAATTTCGGTGATGTTCATTTCTGTTTGCTTCAGCATTTGTGTAGCTATCTCCAAACGTTTATGACGGATAAGGTCATTCAACGGCAGGTCGGTGATAGCTTTTAGTTTCCGGTAAAGATTGCTCCGGCTGAATCCCATCTCTTCACAGATTTTGTCTACTTTCAAATCGGGGTCGGTGAGATACTTTTCAATGATTTTAAATAGTTTCTGCATGAATTTCTCATCGGCAGAGGTCGTTTCCACTTCAATTCCCATGGATTGCAGGGAGAAGTTTTTGCTATATACGGATTTTAGCTTTTCCCGCTGCGCCAGAAGATTGTAGATACGTACCAGCAGAACATCAATATTAAATGGTTTGACTACATAATCGTCTGCTCCCGACAAGAATCCTTCTTTGACGTGCATCACCATCGTGCGGGCAGTGAGCAGAATAACGGGAATGTGTCCCGTCTGCAAATTGTTCTTGATAAGTGAGCAAAGTTCCAGTCCGTCGATACCGGGCATCATAATGTCCGTCACTACCAGGTCGGGAAATTCTTTCAGGACAATTTCAAAAGCATCCGAACCGTTGTCGGCTTCCAATACGTTGTAATATTGTTCCAGGTGTCCTTTTACATAACTTCGTATCTCTTCATTGTCTTCTACCAATAGAACCGTTTTGCCGGGTAGGGATGGGGTGGTTCCGGAAATGGTATTTTCGGAATCAATGGCTCCGGACATACCTTTTTCTACTTGTTCATTGTTTTTTTCCGAGAGAACGGCAGTATTCGCCACCTCTTCTTCTGTCATGGTGTGGTTCGGTAATAGGATAGTGAATACGCTTCCTTTGGGGGTATTGGCTGTGACTCCAATTTCTCCGTGATGCAGATGAACAACAGATTGAGTCAGGCTTAATCCGATACCTGTGCCATTCATATTCTCGCTACCTGTCGTGTGACCGACCTGGTAGAAGGGAGTGAAGATTTGGGTACGTTCATCTTCTGGAATTCCTTTTCCCGTATCTGCTACCTGAATTACTAAATAACTTCCCTGATGGGAGGTGATAAGCGGAGAATGTTCCGATAGCCAGTCGCTATGCTCCTGGCGGAGAGTGTCTATATCTGTAATCAGCAATAAACGCAGCGTGATTGTATCTCCCGGTACTGTGAATTTAAAAGCATTCGACAATAAATTGAAAACGGCTTTTTCGAGTAAGCCCTGATCGAAGCAGGCTGTCACCTCGCCTTGAGGAGCCTGATATTCAAAATGAATCTGTTTGCTTTCGGCAATCTGCCTGAATGTGTAGAATATTTCGAGCAGGAAAGCATTCAGGTCGCTTTGAGACAGTTGGAGAGTGAGATTACCACTCTGGTTCTTCTGTAAATCCATCAATTGATTGACGAGAAGTAATAATCGGCGGGCATTTTTCAGAATCATGTCCAGTTGTGTTCTGATAAACTGGGGAACTTCTGCCCGTTTCATCAACTCTTCCAGCGGGCTGATGATAAGTGTCAGCGGAGTACGTAGCTCATGCGAGAAGTTGGTGAACAGGTGCAGCTTTGTCTGATGGAATTCTTCCATGCGTTGTTTCTCCATTTGCTTCATGCGCAGGTCCAGTTCCAGTTTATGTTTGCTGTACATATAATAGCCGATAGTAAACATGATTCCCAATGCGGATAGGACATAAAGGATATAGGCCAGCGGTGTTCCCCACCACGGAGAGCGAATGATGATTTCCATTTTCTTTCCGGTTTCATTCCATACGCCGTCATTGTTGGATGCTATGACCTGAAATGTATATTTTCCCGGAGCGATGTTGGTATAGAATGCTTCTTTACGACTACCTACGTAATTCCAGTCTTCGTCGTGACCGGAGAGTTTATAGGCATATTGGTTCTGTTCGTGCAGAATATAGTTCAAAGCACTGTATGCAATGGAAAAATTATTCTGATTGTAGGCAAGAACCAATGTTTGCGTATCGTCCGGGGCACTATCCAGCAGATGAGTATCATCATTCGGTGTGATTACCTTATTGTTTACCGTCAGTTGGGTAAGTACTACCGGTGGCATGGTGTTATTCTTTAGAAGAGAGCCGGGAGTAAAAGAAAGGAAACCATTGCTTCCACTAAAGTAGACCTCACCGTGGGGCAGACTAATGACTCCCTGCGGTGTAAACTCCAACGTTTCGGAACCGACAAAACAGTCATAACTGCGTATCTGCCCGGTCTTGGTATTCAGCTCGGCTATCTCCTTATCGACACTAATCCATAAGTTATTGTTGTGCTCCACCATGGCATATACCTCATTATTGGGTAGTCCCTCTTTCTTGCCAATATGTTTGATAACGCCTGTTCCTTGTTTATACAGGTATATTCCTCCTCCGAAAGTGCTGAACCAGATTTCACCATTCGCTTTGCGCACCATGGAAGTGATGTAGTTGTTTTCGAGTTTCTGATTGGGATTTGTTTCTGACATATTGCAACGGAGCACCGTTCCCTTTTGCATATCATATTCGTAGAGCCCGAACGACCGGGTTCCTATCAGAAAAGTATGAGCGTTCAGTGCCAGGAAGCTCCGGAGGCTGGTGAAGTTGACAAACTCCTTTTTCTCTTTGCCATACGGGAACTGATTGGTGATTTTTCCGTCCGGAGACAGTTTCACCAGTCCTTTGTCGGCTGTCGTCCCTATCCATAGATTATTCTCTACATCTTTATAAAAAGTATAGATGGCAAAGTTTTTTTCCCGGCCGAATGAATATACTAATGTGAACTTTTTGGAGGGAATATGGAATTTATAGACTCCTCCGGTACTTGTGCCACACCAGATATAGTCTCCATCCAATAACAGGGATTTGATGATGTTCTTGTTGAACAATCCTTTGGATGTCTGTTCAATCAGGAAGTTGGTATATTCCTTGGTGATGGGATCGAACTGCATCAGTCCTCCTCCCTCTGTTGCAATCCACAATGAAGTGGAATCATACACCATCGTACCAAAGATATTATATAACTTCTGGTTGTTATTCTCTACCGGATGGTAAAAGATGAACCGGTTATTGAGCGGGTTATAGTAGTTCACACCACCGGAATAAGTACCCACCCAGAGCGTTTTCTCCCGGTCGATGTAGATACTGCGGACGGAAAAATGACTTAGACTGTTCTGGTTGGCATCGAACCGGTTGTATTTGGATATATCATCGTTTCTTAAATCCAGAATACTAAGTCCGTCGAACGTCCCGATAATCAATTTCTGGTCCTGCTCGGTGATGCAACGGATATAGTCATTTGTCAGTCCGCTGTTTTTTTGATTGTAGATGGATAAGTCTTTGGTCTTCGGGTTCCATTTATTCAGTCCCCTGGTTTCTGTTCCTATCCATACCTGATGCCGGGAGTCTTCGAAAATACAGCTGATTGCATCGTCCGACAGGGCAGGCTGGGTGCTTTTATTGAGTTGCTGAATCAACTCCATTTCAGGTGTACAGATAAATAATCCGTGACGGTGGGTACCAATGTAAAGTCGTTTTTCTGCATCAATATAAAGCTGCATGATTGCTTCATTCTCCGGGACATGGTCGGAATATTTCTTCTTGAATTCCCCGGAACGAGGTTGCCATATACATAACCCCGTTCGGGTACCAACCCACAGATTACCGGACTGGTCAAATTGAAGAACGGCAATGTTGTTTCCTGCCATGTTTGGATAATCGTCCGTCTGATATTTGGTAATCTGATTGGTTTTGAGATTGATATAGTTAAGCCCGTTATTAGTACCTACCCACAATCCCTCGTTTGCATCGTCCGACAACAGGCAAGTGATATGATTGTCCGACAGTGAATGAGGATCATCGTTATCATGCTTGTATACAGTAAATTTCTCCCCGTCGTATTTGTTTAATCCATTGCGGGTTGCAAACCATATATACCCTTTGGAGTCTTGTGCAATGGCAAGGACTGATAGTTGCGACAAGCCATTCTTGAGATTGATATTCGAGAAATTGAATATTCCGCTTTCTGCGGCATAAGCTCGTGGAAAGCAGATAGTCAGGAAAATCAAGAAAGCAATAAAAGAAAATGAACGTGTATGGAATAGAAGTTTTTGTGTAATAGAAATAAGGTTATTCTTTATCATAGTATTTCTTATAAATCTTTTGGTATTCCTCTTCCTTTTGGAATTTATCCAGCCATGTATTCAAACTATCGAGTAAGGCGGGGGATTGTTTGCTGACTGCCCATGAGTAGAACTGCGTGAAGCTGATAGCTGTATTAATATCTATTTGCGGCAACGAATCAGCTGCTGCCAGTGCGATGCTTTCGTCGCAAACGGCATAGTCGATGTCTCCGTGCGCTACCATTGATATCAATTGTTCGGAACCGTATTTATCAATCTCCTTGATGTAGATAGTATCTCCGATCTCATTACCTAGATTCTGAATACGCAAAATAGAGGGGGAGCCTTTTACGACATGAAGTGTTCGCTGGGCTAAATCCAGTTGGGTACGGATATAGAGTGAATCATTCTCTCCAATCTCTTTGCGTTGCACCAGCACTTGCTTGTTGAGGAAAATGGGAGAGGTGAGAAGCAGAGAGTCTTTTAACTTGCTGGTGGCTAATATGCCATAAGCAATCACATCATAACGTCCCTCGCTTAATCCTTCCAACCGCTCTTCGAAACTCATAATAGGTGTTATTTCGGCTTTGAGTCCTTTGTCCCGGGCGAATGCCTGTATCAGTTCGTAATGAAAGCCGGAAACGGTGTCACTGTCTACATAAAAACTGATGGAATTATATTCGGTAGCTACACGTATGATACCCTCTTTGGCAATGGCAGCATAATCACGCGGATGTCCCGCAGGTTTTTCCTGCTTACCGCATTGACGGAAAGAGAAGATAAATGCCAATACAATAATCACTGGCACTAAATATCTGAACAGTCTCAATTTGGGGCGTGATACCATAAGTCGTATAGTTTTTGTTAATCATAGAAATTCCATGAAAGACCGAATTTCAGCACACGTGGGTTGATGGGGTAGTGAGGAGACAGAAAGTAATTCGGACTGCTCATGCCCTGGTTCACGTGATACATCATTACATAGAAACGTGTACGCTTTAAATGTAAGTTTGCATATACATTCACAATCGGATAACCTCCTATCTGTACCTGATCGTCTGTCGGTTGCAGGTGGAAATTCTGAATGGCCGGCATATAGGCAGGTGCATTGTATTTGCTGAAATAACGCACGTCGGCTCCCAATTGCACACTAAGTACTTTCTTCGCCAGTTTGAACTGCATATAGAAGTTATGATATAGCGATAGATCAGGCAAAGGAAGTACAGTCTGGTCACTCGATTTCTGCCAAGTCACCTCATTGTCCAGATGGAAGATGCCCAACTTGAAGTCCTGATTAAGACTTGCAGATAATACCTGTATACTTCCACCATTCTGTTCCGGCGTTGCTTCCTGGTTGAAGTAAGTATAGTTCTTGATATTTTCAACTCCTGCTTTCAGGCGTGTCCTCCAACGTGCAATGCTCAATTCCCCCTCAATACGGGTACGGAATTCCTTGTCCATATCGTCGTCCCACATGAAATGCTTGGAATGATAATGGCGCATATAGAAAGGAGCAAGCTTATTGCTGACTTCACCACGAGCTATAAGACTGACGGTGTCTTTCCATAACGGGAAGTTCAGGTCAATATCTCCTTTTACATTGAATTGCCCAATGGCTTTTCCTGCCAATCCCACTTCTCCGATAGCGTGGTAATGAAGCACATTCCCTTCACGTTTGGATAATTCGCCTCCAACAAATATTTCATTTTCGTTGTATTTGTCGGGCAATGGATTTCCTTCCATATTCATCAGTGTATACTTGCTGATTTTATAGGAAGCAAATGCAGTCAATCCGGCTTTGGCATATTTATTAAAGCCCTCTAATAGAGCAATACCTATGGTGTTCTTGATTCCCACATAGGTCGTACTATCTCTGACCATCGCATTATCCGGGTCCAGATATGTATTCTTGTAATAGTCTTTGACGTTGTCATTAGAATTGAAGCTATGCCGTGCCCGTTCCACCTGGATGGTGTGTATAAAACTGGTTACGGGGACAAACTCCTGTTTAGCGGGAGTGGTGTCATTTTCAGCTTGTGATATGTCACGACTGAATCCCAGATTATATCGTTGGGTCAGGAAGACATAAAAGTCATGGTTACGGTTGGTCGTTGCGCTTAGTACGGTAGGAATATTGGTTGATTCATATTCTCTTTGACCTTGCGCCATTTCTTCCGGTGCAGTGATATAGCGGTCGTCCTCAATACCTCCGTTTTCGTTTGTTTTCAGGTAATTGTTGCTGTATATAGCCTGCATCTGATATTTGTCGCCGATATAGCTACCGAAAACAGCTGCGTTAAAATACGCCGTATTCTGATTATTGTAATATCCTCGTCCGTACAGGTAGTCTACATTAAATCCGAAAGCCAGTTTCTTGTTTACATTGACGGAGAAGTAAGATTTGAAACGCTCTTCCCCGTTCACTTTATTACCGGCTTTGTGATACGTCAGATTCGTATAAGGTACGTTACTGTTGGTAAAATTAAATTCCGTAGGACGAATGAAGAAACTGGAGAAAGGCTCCATGAAAATAGTCGGTTCCGGGTCACGGCGGTCAAAGAAGATGCGTGACATACGGGGAGAACCCATATTGGCCAGATAATTATAATGTCCGGTAAGTCCTTCGGTCAGGTTTGAATTTTGGAAATGATGAAAGGCAGTATCTGCCGGTACTATGGTCCGGTCGCCCAACTGATTCTTGATACGCCACATATACAACTTTGGAGGCAATCCCTGTACTTCGACATTTGCACTATCCAATCTGTCCGGAATCATGGCAGGGTCTACCTGATTTCCGTATTGGTCGTATCCGTTTTCGTCTACTCTCTGGCGACCATTATCGAACTGTGCGTGAACAGTCGTCAAACCTATAACGGAAAGTAATATATATAATAGTAAGATTCGTCTCATAATTGGAGGCAAAGATACTTACTTTAATTGAGAATTGAGAATTGAGAATTGAAAAATATGTTGCATCCTTTACTTGGCGAGCAATTATTTCTTAATTCTCAATTCTCAATTTTTAATTTATTAAACCTCACGGATTAACTCCATCCCTTTCTTGATAGCTTCCTCGTTCATAGGAATCAAGTGGTGGTGGCGTTCCGGCAGGGTTTTCTTCAATCCTTTGATTACATTTTCCAAAGTTACAACCGGACGAAGTTTCAATAAACCGCCAAGTACGATCATGTTGAATGCTTTGGCATTATTCATCTCGTTGGCTGCATCCATTGCGTCAATACGATATACTTTGATATCCTTGCGAGTAGGAGGGTGGATAATTCCGTAACCGTCATAAATCAGGATACCGCCGGGTTTCACTTTGCTTTCGAACTTCTCGAGTGAAGGCTGGTTCAGAATGATGGCAGCATCATATTTACTTAGAATCGGTGAAGATATCTTGTCGTCGCTTACAATAACTGTAACGTTGGCCGTTCCACCTCGTTGTTCAGGACCATAAGCCGGCATCCAGCTCACTTCTTTGCCTTCCATCAGACCGGAATATGCCAGAATCTTACCCATAGACAATACGCCTTGTCCACCGAAGCCTGCTATAATAATTTCTTCTTTCATTGTTCTGTTGACTTTTAGCGTTATTCTTTATCTTTTAAATCACCCAGCGGATAGAATGGGAACATGTGTTCTTCCATCCATTTGTTAGACTTCTCCGGAGTCATCTTCCAGCCTGAACTACAAGTGGAAACGATTTCCACCAGGTTGGAACCTTTACCACTCATGGAATTCTCGAAAGCCTTGCGGATAGCTTTCTTTGCCTTACGGATGGCCGGTACCGATTGTACGGACTGGCGGCTTACGTAAGCCGTTCCCTCCAGTTGGGCTGCGATTTCTGTGATTTTCAATGGATAGCCGTGAAGTTCAACGTCACGTCCGTAAGGACAAGTCGAACTCTTCATTCCTACCAGTGTAGTCGGGGCCATCTGACCGCCTGTCATACCATAAATGGCATTGTTGATAAAGATAATCGTGATGTTTTCGCCACGGTTCAAAGCGTGTATAGTTTCGGCTGTACCGATACAAGCCAAGTCACCATCGCCTTGGTAAGTGAATACGAGGCGATCCGGCCACAGGCGCTTTACAGCAGTTGCCACAGCAGGAGCACGTCCGTGTGCAGCTTCCTGCCAGTCAATATCCAAATAGTTATAGGCGAAAACTGCACATCCTACCGGAGAGATTCCCACCGTTTTATCTTCCATACCCATCTCCTCTATTACTTCGGCAATGAGCTTGTGTACCACACCGTGACTGCAGCCCGGACAGTAGTGCATGGCGTTATCGTTCATCAGAGTCGGTTTTTTGTAAACCAGATTCTCGGGTTTGATTATTTCTTCTTTAGTCATAACTTCTTCTCCTTATCTGTTGGTGAACCGTATAAAAAACTCCATCAGCTTGACAAAGATTGCCGCGCCGCATACGTAGATAAACATTTTGAAATCTTCTTTGGCTACAAAATAGATGATGATGGCTGCAACGGCCAATATCATAAAGAGGATATTCAGTACGTTTCTTATTTTATCGGGATTCATCGTTTCGTTATTTGATTATTTTTTCTTCCAGGGCAGTTACAATTTCATCCGGATCGGGCACAATACCACCGAGGCGTCCGAAATGTTCTACCTTTATTTTACCGTTAACAGCCAGGCGGACATCTTCAATCATCTGTCCGGCATTCAGTTCCGTAACAAGCATACCTTTTACTTTATCAGCATAAGAAGCAATTGCCTTTGTCGGGAACGGCCACAAGGTGATCGGACGCAGGATACCTACTTTGATACCCTTTTCACGGGCCAGTTCCATTGCTTTCTGACCGATACGGGCCATTGAACCAAAAGCGATGATTAGATATTCCGCATCTTCGCAGTTGATTTCTTCGAAGCGTACTTCGTTTTCTTCAATTACACGATATTTTTCCTGGAAACGGAGATTGTTGATCTCCATGGCTTCCGGTTTCAGTTCGAGAGAAGTGATAATATTCGGTTTACGACCTTTAGACTTTCCGGTAGTAGCCCATGGACATTGTTCGATAACTTCCGCTTCCGTACGGCGTGGTTTCTGTGCAGGGAGAACTACTTTTTCCATCATCTGTCCGATCACACCATCTGCAAGGATGATAGCCGGGTTACGGTATTTGAAAGCCAGTTCGAAGCCCAGCTTTACGAAATCCGCCATTTCCTGTACGGATGCCGGTGCGAGTGCTATCAGTCTGTAGTCACCATGACCACCCCCTTTTACAGTCTGGAAGTAGTCGGCCTGACTAGGTTGGATGGTTCCCAGTCCGGGACCTCCACGCATCACGTTCACAATCAGACAAGGAAGTTCGGCACCTGCAATGTAAGAGATACCTTCCTGTTTCAGGCTCACACCCGGACTTGAAGAGGAGGTCAGTACCATCTTTCCGCTACCTGCACCTCCATATACCATATTGATAGCTGCCACTTCACTTTCTGCCTGGAGTACTACCATGCCCGTTGTTTCCCACGGTTTCAGTTCGGCAAGCGTTTCCAACACTTCCGATTGGGGAGTAATAGGATAACCGAAGTATCCATCCGCACCGCAACGGATAGCTGCATGGGCGATGGCTTCGTTTCCTTTCATTAATACAACTTCTTCTGCCATATTCTTTTCTTTTATTCTACTTTTACTTTATACACTGAAATACATCCGTCCGGACAAACTGTTGCACACGAGCTGCATCCGTTACAGGTATCTTCTTTTACTTGCCAGGCATAGTTATAGCCTTTCATATTTACCTCTTTATTGAGGGCGATTACATCGAGCGGACATGCCACTACACACAGGTTGCATCCTTTGCAACGCTCCGTGTCGACTACGATTGCTCCTTTGATTTTTGCCATAATCTTTTTTTATTACGTTATCTTTGAGTTCGATTATTGATTAAACATATCTTTGTGGTAGAAATTGAGGATATCAATTGCCATTTTCCTGGCCTGAACGGCAGGGCTGTCCGGATTGAGCTCGATGGCATACTGGTAGTTGTCCAGTGCCCGCTTCCAATCTCCTTTTTTTCGGTAGGCATTTCCCCGTAAATAGTAAAGAGTATCTTTCTCTTTTTCGACAGAAGTGTCCTGGAGAAGCTGGTCCAATTGCTTAATCGCTGTGTCCACATCCCCCTGATTGATAAGCTCTTTTAGGTTGTCTATTTGCTCCATTTCTTTCGTCTTTCGGGATTCTGAAACGCAAAGATAGTTTTTATTTGTGTAAATGGGGCAAATGAGAACGGAAATTTGCAAGGTTTGGGCTTTATTGCATATTCTATGAATATATAGTCAGGATGAAAGAAAAAACGGTTCTCATCTTTTTTGTTTATAACGAGAATATATCTATTTTTGTCGCCACCAACATGATTGGTTCTGTTTTCTCTGATGATGATTATTAATACACTTTGGCCTTGTAGAATACTGAAATGAAAGATGAACATGTGAATGATATAAATAATTATCAGAAACTGTATATGCAATATGCGCCCATGTTGTTGCGTTTTGCCGGTAAGTTTATTTCTCCTTTTTTTGCAGAAGATATTGTGCAAGATGTATTTCTTAGAATATGGGATAAACAAGTGTTTCTGTTATCTGAATCAGAGGTTAAAAATATATTGTTTGTTGCTGTCCGGAATGCCTGTATCGATCATTTGCGTCGTATTAGTCTCGAACAGGAGTTTGCCGATAAGCGTGCTATTCAGCTCAAATTAGATGAGTTGAGCTTTTACGACGGTGCTGATGAGTTATTTATGAGGAAAGACTTGATGGCGCATGTGATGGCAAAAATAAATGAATTGCCCGAAAAGAGACGCGAAATCTTTCTGTTGTCTTATATGGAAGGACTTAAGGCAGCAGAGATTGCTGAAAGATTGAATTTATCCACACGAACAGTAGAGAATCAATTATATAGAACATTGCTTTTCTTGCGAAAGGAACTTCAGACGGCTTTTGTCTATTTATTTATGTTCGTATAGCCTGCATGAATCCCCGTTTTTCATCACGTAGAAAAATATAATAAAAAAATAAAGAAGTCGGTGAGTAGTTTTTGCCGATGACTCGTTACATATATAAAAACAGGTAAATATTATCTATTTATATATGGAAAACATGATTTCAGATTTGATAATAGGGTTTCTAAAAGGCTCGTTGAATGAGAAAGAGATCAATCAGTTTTATGATTGGGTGAATAAAGCACCTGAAAATAAAAAGATCTTTTTCGAAGTAAAGATGATCTATGATGCTTGCTTGTCTAAGGGAAGCGATATTGATATGGATAAGAGCTGGCAACGTTTATTGGAAAAGAAACAGAAACAGGCTCCAAAGAAAATATACACTCTTTTCCGGAGAATTCAGACTTATGCGGCAGTCGCTGTTATCGCCATCGCCCTTACTTCTACTATCTTCTTGATGTTAAATACTACTTCTCCTGCTCCGATAGCCGAATATGTGAGTGGTGATGGAATTGTTGCTGATAAGATAATACTGTCAGACGGTACACAGGTGAGCATGGGTAGTCAGACGAAATTCCGTTATGATCCTCATTATGGAAAAGATAAACGTGTAGTTTATTTGGAAGGAGAAGCATTCTTTGATGTAGCCAAGCAAAAAAGTAAACCTTTCATCGTGGTTGTGAATGGGCAAGAGATAGAAGCTTTAGGCACCAAATTCAATGTGGAAGCTTATCCGTCAGATTCTGTTGCTGTCACTACTTTATTGGAGGGCTCCATCCGTTTGACTAGTGAAAATATAAATACTCCGGTTGTTTTAAGACCCAATCAACAATATGTCTACAATAAAGATAAAGGAACTTATAAAGTAGATAAAGTAGAAGCTTCTCTTTATACATCATGGATTTCCGGTTATTATTATTTTCATGAAG
The DNA here is from genome assembly GCF_025147085.1 of Bacteroides sp. D2. Taxonomy (NCBI): domain Bacteria; kingdom Pseudomonadati; phylum Bacteroidota; class Bacteroidia; order Bacteroidales; family Bacteroidaceae; genus Bacteroides; species Bacteroides sp. D2. The sequence continues at coordinate 4,227,257 of NZ_CP102261.1, forward strand.
AAAGTTTAGACGGAATACTGAACAGGCTGGGACATATTTACGGAGTCGATTTCCGGGTTCAGTCGGATAACTTGAAAGGACGTAAATTTACCGGAACTTTCTATCGGGGACAAAGTATTAAGGATATTCTGGATGTGATAAATGTCTCAATTCCAATTCAATATCAGATAAATAAGCAACATGTGATTATAAATTGAATAACTAATCTAATAAGAACGACAGAATGAATAGCAGTTAACCTTATATAATAAGAAAGAGAGAAGAAAATTTTGGCCGATTTTCTTCTCTCCGAGATGTTTGCATCTCAAAAAATTAAACTTCCTCTTGAATGGAATAGTGTTTAATCTTAAAACTTACAAATGTATGAATAAACAGTCTATGACTTACGGGTATCCCCCAAAAAGAAGCATAAAAAACATAAAAATAACTTTTACCGTTTTGTTATTATTTATTTTGCAGCTCACAACAAGCAATATTTATGCGCAGGATAAAAAAGTATCCATATCGGTAAAGAATGAAAATCTGGAGAATGTAATAAGAATGGTTGAGAAGCAGACGGATTATCTGTTCTTTTACAATTCTGATGAAATCAATAGGAAACAAAAAATAACAATCGATAAAAGAAACAGCACATTAAAAGATGTACTTGAAGTAATTACCGCTAAAGCTAATTTATCATATACCATTAAAGGTCGTCATATCATACTGACGCAAAAGGTTGAAAAGACTGCTGTGGGTGGAAGTTCTTCAACTAAGCCGTCGGAGAGAACAGTGACGGGTATAGTAAAAGATGAAACGGATTTCCCGGTTGTGGGGGCAAATATTGTGATACCCAAGACGAAGAAAGGAGTTATTACAGATATAAATGGTGCTTTTTCCTTGAATGTAACTCCCGGAGATGTAATTGAAATTTCCTATTTGGGGTATATGACACAGGAAATTAAGGTAACAGATCAGAAATCACTGAATATTGTGTTGCGGGAGAATGCAAAAGCCTTGAGTGAAGTGGTGGTTGTGGGATATGGAGCTGTGAAGAAATCTGATTTGACAGGTTCTGTAGCTTCCGTGTCCAATGCAAATCTGGTAAGGGGAGGCAATACAAACTCTGCCGGTGCTTTGCAGGGTGAACTTTCCGGAGTGACGATCGTACGCTCCAATAACAAACCGGGTGGAGGGTATGACATCAAAATCCGTGGTATTAATTCTATAACAGCTTCTTCCTCTCCGTTGATTGTCATTGACGGAGTGCCGGGTGGAAATCTGGACTTTGTGAATCCGGATGATATTGAAAAGATAGATGTGTTGAAAGATGCGTCTGCAACAGCTATTTATGGATCCAGTGGTGCCAATGGAGTTATCATTGTTACAACTAAGAGAGGCCAGGCCGGTAAACCCAAGATTTCGTATAATGGCTATGTGGGGTTTAGAACGTATACTAACCTGCCGGATATGATGTCCGGAGATGAATATGTACAGCTTGCCAGAGAAGCAACTCGTGGCGGGGCTCCCAATTATGTTTATAAAAGAGACGAGCAGATATTTACAGATCCCTCCGAACTTCAGGCGGTAAAAGATGGTAACTATTATGATTGGTTGGATGCTATTTCCGATCCTGCTTTTATAACCAACCATAGCCTGTCGGCAGTAGGAGGTACGGAAGCTGTAAAATATGGTTTCTCCGGTGGATACTATTATGAAGATGGTATGATTCAGCCGCAAGAATATACGCGTTATAATTTGCGTTCAGTGGTAGATATAACTATCAACAAACATGTGTCTTTTGGTGGAAGTATGTACGCTACTCACAGTATTCGTGAAAAAGGTAACTGGGACTTATTGCGGGATGTATTCCGTATGCGTCCTACACAACATCCGAACAGTTTGGTGACAGGTGAAGAAATCTGGAAGTATTCGAGTAATAATCTTTTCAATCCTCTGATTACTTCAAAGAATCAGCGTTCGCAAGTGAAAAGTTTAAATCTTCAAAGTAATATCTATCTGAAAATAACTCCTATTGAAAATTTAGAGTTGACTTCTTCCTTTTCTCCGTATTTTACGCAGACATCTATGGGCGATTATATCGGAGTATGGACTAAAGCGCAGCAAGGTACGGCCAAAGGAGCAATTGCTAATGCTACAAAGGATAATTCGTTGAGTTGGATCTGGGATAACATTATAAATTATACTTGGAAGAAGGCGATACATTCCATTACTGCTACCGGAGTTTTTTCTGCACAGAAATATCAGTATGACAGATTATATGGGGCGACAAAAGACCTGTCATATAATTCGTTGTGGTATAATTTGAATGGAGGAGAAATTACAGGATTAAGTTCTAATTTCAATCAGTGGACTATGATGTCTTACGTCGGTAGAGTCAACTACGGGCTTTTAGACAGATATTTGTTGACGGCTAGTTTGCGTTATGATGGTTCATCTAGGTTGGCTGACGGTCATAAATGGGCGCTCTTCCCTTCAGTAGCTGTTGCATGGAGAATTACAGAAGAAAACTTTGCCAAAGATTTGCAGTGGTTGTCTAATCTAAAGTTGCGTTTGAGTTATGGACAGGCTGGTAATGCCAATTCTGTTTCCCCTTACGCTTCTGAAGGGAACATTTCGGGTTCTGTTTATTATCCTTTCGGTACTTCTACTTCTGTAGGTAATCTTCCCGCTAATATAGCTAATCCCTTATTGACATGGGAGCGTACTTCCGAATATAATGTTGGATTTGACTTCGGCTTTTTAGGTCAGCGTATTTCCGGTAATATTGAATATTATAACCGGACAACGAATGATTTATTGATGGGGCGTAATATTCCGGTTCATTTAGGTTACTCATCGGTAGTTTCCAATGTGGGTTCAGTGAGAAACTGCGGATTTGAATTACAGCTAAATACGGTAAATGTTGCATCGAAGAACTTTACATGGAATACGACCATTAATTTAGCTTATAATAAAAATGAGATTGTAAGTCTTGCCGATGAAGAAGATTTGAGTAACTATTCTGTGAATCTGAAAGGAATGAGAGGCCGTTATTCGGATAAAAGATTTATCGGTAAGCCTGTAGATACTAACTGGAATCAGAATACGATTGGTGTGTGGCAGTTGGGAGAAGAAGAGGAAGCAGCGAAATATGGGTGTGTACCGGGTAATTTCAAGATTAAAGACTATAATAATGACGGAAAACTTACTGATGACGATTATATCATAGATGGTAAACGGACTCCGGATTGGACGGGAGGTATGACGAATATGTTTAAATACCGTGATTTTGATTTATCTTTCCACATGTATTTCCAGTTAGGCGCTACTCAATACGACCGTTTCTTTGAAAACTTTGCATTGGAATGGAACAGCCAGAACTTTAATAATTTGCGGACAAACTACTGGACACCGGAGAACCCTTCCAATACAATGGGACGACCTTCACAAATGGGTTCCAGAGGCAATATTGCTTATGAAAAGACCGATTTCCTGAAAGTATCCTATGTCACATTGGGATATTCGCTGAATAAGAAACTACTGTCAAAATGGGGGTTAAGCAATGCCCGTATCTATGTGACAGTACAGAATCCTCTCATCCTGACGAAATTCAGGGGACTTGATCCGGAACAGCCGGATATAACAAATATCGGAGATACGGATGGTATGACTAAGAATACGCTATTAGGTGTTAATGTTTCATTTTAAAAAACAGATTTATGAAAAACAAAAAATATTTGAAATATGTCCTTTTATCATTAACTATAAGTATAGGGATGAGTTCTTGTTCTGATTTTTTGGATGAAGTGAATTATTCCAGTCAATCAGCGGATAAATATTATCAGACTAAAAGTGGATATGAAAGTTTGATTGTAGGGTGTTATTCAAACTTGAAGAATATTTATAATAATACGAACTTTCAGATTTTCACTCAACAGGGGACAGATGTGTTTACACAGAATTATCCGACGGAAATTACTCCGATGAATCAGTACACCACTACTTATCAGTCGAGTAATGGTACGGTTTATTCCATGTGGAGCTCTTATTATAATGCTTTGAAGAATGTGAATGCTGCTATCGACCGTTCGGAGAATGTGATTCTACGGACAGATGATCCGGATGGCATGGAACCGAATACTCTCGCGCAACGAGTAGCGGAGGCTAAGGCATTGCGAGCATGGTACTTATTAGAGATTATTAGAAACTGGGGAAAGGCCCCGTTGGAAATACATGAAGCGAAAGAACCTTCTTATACCGTTGAGTATGCGGATGGTGCCGCTTTTTATAAGCAAATATTTGAAGATCTGGAGGCAGCAATCGCAGTGCTTCCTTACCGGCAGACGGGTTCCAACTATGGCCGTATGTCTAAAGCTGCAGCCAAACATATCCGGGCACTAGCTTATCTGACACGTGGATATGAAGATTATGCGGATTCAAAAGATTTTGAGAATGCTTTTAAAGATGCGGAGGACGTATATCTTAATTCAGGACACAAATTATTGGACGATTATGCTATGGTACATCGTCAGTCGAATGAAATGAATGACGAGATTGTTTTTGCGATTGGTTTTGCTGATGCGGCGAACTATAATACGAATATCTGGAATCAGTGGTTCATGATGCCATATTCTATTGGCGGCTGGTTAGGATTAGGGAAAGATAGCTATTATGGCAATGCCAGTGCGCATGTAAAAGCAATTCCTGCTAAATATGCTTATCTCATGTATGACTGGCAGAAAGACAGACGTCCATCAGTCACTTATATGAGTCCGCTGAATGGAGACAAGAATACTTCTGTGGATGGAAAAGACGCTGGCAAAAACTGGTTCCAGTGTACTACTCCTGTGGATGGAGTTTTTGCAAAAGGTGATAAGATCATCTACTTCCCGGTTCCTACCGATCCGGAATATAAGGTATGGTCTGCTTCAGATAAAGATAAGGTAAGATACAAGGTCTTTAATTTCCCGGCTGGCGACGCGAGCGATATGTCCGATGACGATTATTATAAGTATGCTTATCAGACGACAAATTCAACGTCTCGTACTTTCCTTCCTATTTGGAAATTCAAAGATGGAAATACAGAGTTTAAAGAGGATGAATCTGGTTCCGGCACACGTGATATTTATCTGTTCCGTCTGGCAGAAACCTGTCTGATAGCAGCAGAAGCGGCAGTTATGAATAATGATAATGACAATGCGATCAAATATATTAATTATGTTGCTTCACGTGCGGCCAAGAATGCTCCGGTTGCAGGTCTTACAGGCTATAGCGGGACTGTAACATTAGACGATATACTTGATGAGAGGGCGAAGGAATTATTAGGCGAAGGGTCACGTTGGAATGATTTGCAGCGTACTCGTAAATTGGCAGAACGTGTGTTGAAATATAACTGGGATGTATCTAATATTCATGGTGGTACAATCAAGACTACTCTGACAGAAGAGTCTTTTAAGAATAAATTTATTCTGCGCCCTATTCCTTTGCAATGGTTAAATTCTTTATCCAATGGAAGTGAATTGGGAAATAATCCCGGTTGGTAACCGAATGTTGAATTTTAAAACGAAACTTATATGAAACTAAGATATATTTTACCGATACTATTTTTATTGTTTGCTTTTGTTTCATGTCAGGAAGATAATACGCCTCCACCGGCTAATCCGAATCCGAATTATACGGAAACGGGCCCTTCTATGGACTTTGTTCATCCGGGAATCCTGCATACGACAAGTAGCTTGAACCGGATGAAAAACTTTGTGATGGGCAATGTTTCTCCGGCTATAGACTGCTATAGGAAACTTGAATCAAACCGTTTGGCTTCTTCCAGCTATGCAATACAAGGTCCTTTCACTGTCATTGCACGTGATGGAATTAATGCAAGTACTAAAACGCCTAGTGAAGAAGATCATAAGGCAGCCTATTTGAATGCGGTTATGTGGTGCCTGACAGGGAACGAAGCACATGCAAAGAAAACGATAGAGATATTGAATGCCTACGCCGGGACATTGCGTGAGATAGGTCCTGATGCCAATGACGACCCTTTATGCGCTTCTTTGCAAGGATTTCTTTTAGTAAATGCAGCCGAACTGATTCGATATACCTATGAACCTGTTTCTCAAACGGATATTGATGCTTGGGAGAAGATGTTCCGTAATGTATTTATTCCGGTTTTGAGAGAGTTTTTTGCCAAACCGGCTTATACGAATGGCAACTGGGGTACTGCTGCTATCAAAGCTTTTATGGGATTCGGTGTTTTCTTGGATGATGAAAGTTTATATAATGAAGCTGTTGATTTTTTCTATAATGGTAATGACAATGGTAGTTTGACAAACTATATCAGTGAAACCGGACAGTGTCAGGAGAGCGGACGTGACCAGAATCATACGATGTTAGGATTGGGACATTTGGCGGAAGCGTGTGAAATTGCTTATAATCAGAAAAACGAAACGCTCTATAGCGCCTCGGAAAATAGATTGTTGACGGGTTATGAATATACAGCTAAATATAATCTCGGATATAATGATGTTCCTTTTGTCACCTGGCAGGATGTTACCGGACGATATTCAAACTGGACGGTCATTTCTACGGCAGACAGAGGTAGCTTCCGTCCCGTGTTTGAGATAGCCTACAATCATTATGTGACTCGTAAAGGCTTGAAGATGCCGTATACCCAGCAGGTGATATCCAGAATTTCTCCGGAAGGGGAGGCACAATGGTGTGACCATCCGGGATATGGAACGCTACTGTTCCGTTCGGAAAGTGGAATGCCGCCAAGTGAAGGAGCTGTTGACGGTAAGGGTACAGATTGGAAGGTTGTGACTAATAATGCGACTGGCAAAGCCGAAGGCGATGACTACATTGTAACACCTTCTTTGCAAGGCAACGGAAAGTATAGAGGTGATGTGAAGCGAGGACAACTGGCATTGCATATCGGTAATTATCCAATTCTTGCAGTTGTGATAAAAGGACTGCCAGCTACCCGTGCGTTTACGTTCGACTCTTCCGAATATGGATATTATAAAAATAGTGTAGGCAACCAATGGGGACAGAATACAGCATCAAGTATTGAAAAAGACTATGGAACGGTCTACTATTGGAATTTTAGCGAAGGAAACTTCTTTAAAGATGATAAGAATGTATATCTGCCCACAGATAAATCATTCAATATAACTATTACCTTGAAGATTGCCGATCTTGTTTATCCGGATGGAGTATCACCTTATACTATCAAATGGATGAAAGCATTTAGAAATGTTGATGAACTGAACAGTTATCTGGAAGAGAATTAATTTCCTTCCGTTTTTAAGGTAGAAAGAAGACCATGTAATTATGGTCAGCCCTTTTTGACAGGGCTGATTATAATTGCATGGTCATATATACATCCATTTAAATAATAGGTAAATAGATATGAACCTGATAAAGAAAAGAATATTCTCTTTGTGGGCTAGTCTGTGTATTCTGTGTGCAGTTAATGCACAAGAGACAGAACTGACCTACTGTAATAAGCAGATACATAAAACATTAAAAGCGATAGGAACTTCCTCTAAAATTCCGAGATCCATGGATGCTCATAAGTTGCATTGGAATATGGTGGGTGTCGATGATTGGACGAGTGGCTTTTTTCCGGGAGTTTTATGGTATGATTACGAATATAGCCGGGAACCGGAGATAAAAGAAAAAGCCGTTTATTTCACCAGACTGTTAGAGCCTTTATCCCATAAAGTTACCAGTCATGATTTGGGATTTCAGATATTCTGTAGTTATGGCAATGCCTACCGTCTGACAAAGGATAAATATTATAAGGACGTTATTCTCAAAAGTGCGGAAGAACTGTCCAAACTGTATAATTCCAGGGTTGGGACTATTCTGTCATGGCCGTGGAAAGTTGCCGAAAATGGTTGGCCGCACAATACAATCATAGACAATATGATGAATCTGGAATTATTATTCTGGGCGTCAAAAAATGGAGGAGGTAAAAAGTATTATGATATGGCATTGTCACATGCTCGTGTAACTAAAGAAAATCACTTTCGTCAAGACGGCTCTTGCTATCATGTGGCCGTTTATGATACCATATCCGGCAGGCTTATAAAAGGAATCACTCACCAGGGATATAGTGACCGTTCTATGTGGGCACGTGGACAGGCATGGGCTATTTATGGCTATACGATGGTGTATCGTGAAACCCGTGATAAGGACTTCTTGCGATTTGCAGAAAAGGTGGCCGATCTTTATATCAGTCGTTTGCCGGCCGACCTGATTCCATTCTGGGATTTTGATGCACCAGATATTCCGGCAGCACCCAAAGACGCTTCGGCTGCTGCGGTAACAGCGTCCGCCTTATTGGAACTGTCAACATTGGAAGACGATCCGGAACGATCCGAACTATATTATGCATTAGCAAAAGAAATGCTTCATAGCTTATCTTCAGAGCACTATCAGAGTAGAAAGAAGAACTCTTCCTTTCTATTACATTCTACCGGGCATTATCCTGCCGGGGAAGAAATAGATGCTTCTATCATTTATGCCGATTATTACTATATAGAAGCACTTATGAGGCGGAAGAAAATAGAAGCAAAACAAGCTCTGTCGCAAGAGAATAAATTTATCCATCCGGGTATTCTACATACCCGGGAGAGCCTGGAGCGAATCAGGCATTATGTAGACCAGAAGATAAATCCGGCTTATCAGTCTTATTTATTGTTGCAGGCCGATCCTTGTGCTTCATCCGATTATCAGCTTCAGGGACCTTTTGAGGTTATAGCCCGCTTGGGAGTGAACAGCTATACAAAAAGACCGAGCGAAGATGACCATAAAGCAGCTTATTTGAATGCTCTGATGTGGACGATTACAGGAAAGGAAGCCCACGCCCGCAAATCAATCGAAATATTGAATGCGTATAGCGCTGTATTAAGACTGATTGGCCCCAATGATAATGATGATCCCCTGTGTGCTTCTTTACAAGGAAGTATGTTAGCCAATGCCGCCGAACTTATCAAACATACGTATGACAAGGTTGAAAAGAAAGATATTGCAAGCTGGGAGCACATGTTGCGTACGGTATTTATTCCGGTTCTGGATACCTTTTTCAAAGCCAAGCCTTATACAAACGGAAACTGGGGAGCCGCTGCAACGAAAGCATATATGGCTTTCGGCATTTTCCTGGATGATGAATCTTTGTATAATCAGGCTGTTGACTTCTACTATAATGGTCACGATAATGGTACAATTAAAAATTATATTAGCGAAAGCGGGCAGTGCCAGGAGAGTGGACGCGATCAGGACCACGTGATGTTCGGATTGGGTAATCTGTCTGAAGTTTGCGAAACAGGCTATAATCAAGGTGATGAAAAGATGTATGCCGCACTTGACAACCGTTTGCTGACCGGCTACGAATATACGGTAAAGTATAATCTGGGAGAATCGGTTCCTTTCAAAGTCTGGACAGATATATCAGGACGTTATTGCGATTGGCAAGTGATTTCGGAGAAAGAACGAGGAGCCTTTCGCCCGATATTTGAGATTGTATACAATCACTATGTCACCCGCAAGGGGTTGGATATGCCCTATACCCGGCGTGTAATGTCTAAAATCCCGATTGAGGGGGGCTCTAAATGGTGTGATGGTCCCGGATATGGAACATTACTTTTCAGAACACAAATGAATGAGAAATGAATAATAAACAAATGAAGATGACAATAAAGATACCCATCCTATTATTAAATATAGTTGGAGGACTACTGGTGTTGAGTTGTACTACACAACCCAAAGTAAATGCCGATTATTCGGTATATGTGAATCCGTTTATAGGCAATGCGGATAACGGACATACTTTTCCGGGAGCATGTGTTCCTTTCGGTATGATTCAGGCGAGCCCGGAAACAGGAAATGATGTCTGGAAGTATTGCAGCGGATATAATTTTGCGGATGATTCTATCATCGGCTTTGCCCAGACTCATTTAAGCGGAACGGGATGTCCTGATTTGGGTGATATCCTCTTACTACCTTTCAGTGGGAAGATCGAAAACAATGTCTATAAAGGTAAGTTTGATAAGAGGTCAGAAAATGCTTCTCCCGGATATTATGCTGTTCACCTGACAGATTTTGATGTGGATGTCGAACTGACTTCTACCCAACGGACAGCTTTTCATCGTTACGTTTATCATTCGGATGCACCATCCGGGTTACTGGTAGACTTGCAGAGCGGAGTCGTATGGGATCGGGAATGGCTTAAAAAACATGTGATGTATGCTGATATGGATCTGCCGGATAACCATACCATCACCGGACATCAGATGGTAGAGAACTGGGTGAAACGTTCCTATTATTATGTGATTTCTTTTGATAAACCCTATACGGTAAAGGATACCTTATCTTCTGTTGATCCGGAGAAAGGGAAACGTCTTCTGTTGGATTTCAATCTGGCGAAAGGGGATACCTTGCAAGTGAAAATAGCACTTTCAACGGTAGGAGTAGAGGGTGCCATTGCAGCTTTGGAAAAAGAAAATCCGGCATGGAATTTTGAGGGAATCCGTACGAAGGCACATAACCAATGGAATCAACTATTCTCTAGGGTGAAAGTTACGGGAAGTGATGCACAGAAAACCAACTTTTATACATCGCTCTACCATCTGTTTATCCAACCTAACAACATTGCTGATATAGACGGTCGTTATCGTGGAGCCAATGATAGTATATATACTTCGAAGACGGGTAGTTATTATTCTACTTTATCTTTGTGGGACACTTACAGGGCAGCTCACCCCTTATATACGATTCTATGTCCGGAAAAGGTGGATGGTATGATCCAGAGTATGCTTGACCATTATAAAATACAAGGATATCTGCCGATATGGGCTTTGTGGGGAAAGGAGAGTCATTGTATGATAGGGAATCATGCCATTCCTGTCATAGTGGATGCCTATCTGAAAGGTTTCCGCGGATTTGAACCGGAAGAGGCGTATGCTGCTATTCGTGGCACTTCAACCGTTAGTCATCAGCATTCCGACTGGGAGATTTATGACCAATACGGATATTATCCTTTCGATCTTATCCCAAAAGAATCTGTTTCCCGGACACTGGAATCGGGATATGATGATTATTGTGTGGCTCAAATGGCTAAAGCGCTGGGGAATGATGAAGATTATGCTTATTTCTCCAAACGCTCTTCCTATTATAAGAATCTGCTGGACCCTTCAACAACCATGATGAGAGGGAAAGATTCGAAGGGGGACTGGCGTACTCCTTTTAACACCTTGTTATTGTCACATGCTGCCACTTCCGGCGGAGATTATACGGAGGGGAATGCCTGGCAATATACTTGGCACGTGCAACATGACGTGGAAGGGTTAATCGAACTACTCGGAGGTAAAGAGAAGTTTGCCAATAAACTGGACTCTTTATTTTTCCTGGAATCATCTAAAGAGAATACAGGATTCACCCAAGATGTAACGGGGCTTATCGGACAGTATGCACACGGCAATGAGCCAAGCCATCATGTGGCTTATTTATATAACTATGTGGGACAACCGCATAAAACACAGCAACTCATTCGTGAGATTTTTGACCGTTTCGATCTGCCCAAACCGGATGGATTGTGCGGAAATGACGATTGCGGACAAATGTCTGCATGGTATATCTTCTCTGCAATGGGATTCTATCCGGTAAATCCGATTGGAGGGGAGTATATATTAGGAGCACCGCAGATAGAAGAAGTCACCATTTCATTACCGAATCATAAAACATTCACGGTACAGGCAAAGGGCTTATCGGATGAAAATAAGTATGTGCAGTCGGTAACGTTGAATGGCAAACCTGTTGAGAATTTCAGAATATATCATTCGGATATTATGAAAGGAGGAGAATTGGTATTTGTGATGACTGATCGATATTGAGTGTTTAGTGAAATGCTCCTTCACTCTTACAACATTTTCTGTATCTCTTTATTCATCAGCAATAGCGGGTGAAGCCCTATGCTTCACCCGCCCCTTCACCAGAACTTCCTTAATGTGACTGAACAATTTCTTTCTCTGGTATCTTCTGCGATTTCTTTCGTTGGTCGGCTAATATGACAATAATGACAGATAGTAATATAAGTAATAAACCGGCCAAAGATTGAAATGAAAAATGTTCCGCAAAGACTAATACTCCTACAACAACTGCAACCAGCGGTTCCATCGAGCCAAGGATGGCTGTTGTGGTGGAGCCTGCATACTTCACTGCTAAAATCAACGTCAAATCCGAGATGACTGTTGATAGAAATGCCAGTGCAAGGATATATAATCCGGCTTTTGTACCCGGAATGGCAGATATTCCCGTTGTACACAGACTATAGATAAAGAAGATGATGCAGCCGCCCAGGAGTACATAGAATGTAAGTACTTCAGCAGGCAGTTTACCTAAACCCGATTGATTCAGGGCAACAATATATATACCGTAGGTCAATATGGTAAGAGCTGCCAGTCCGACTCCCATTAATCGAATACTGCTTCCTCCCGACCAGCACATGAATGCAACGCCTATCAATGATAGTGAAGCTGCCAGGAACAAAGCCTTTGATTTTTGCTCCTTAAAAAATACTACCATCAGGAAGCTGACGCATATAGGGTAGAGGAAGTGAATCGTTGTAGCCACTCCACTGCTTATATAATGGTAGGAATAAATAAGGAACAACGCTGTTAGAGCATACAAAGCACCTAACCCAGTGATGGAAATCAGATGTTTCATATTGACTCTTAAAGGACTTTTATGTATGAGGCATACTGCTCCCATCATAAGAGTTGAAAACAGAAAACGATAAAAAAGAATGTTGGATTCATTCATCCCCATATCTCCCATTAGTGGGATAGTGAATAATGGAATGAGACCAAATGTGCCTGATGAAATCATGGCATAAATAATACCTTTTAAACTTTTCATATCATACGTATTTAAAATTTGAGCGCAAAGGTAGGCCAACCGGAAGAACGAAAAGTTACCAAAGGGTAATTAATAAATATCGGCTCTGATTCTGCTCAAAGACTGTGGAGTTATATCCAGCCATGCGGAAAGATCTCTCATAGACAATCTTTGTACAAGTTGAGGCATTTTCTCAAGTAAGTACTGATATTGCTCTTTCTTACTCATCCAGTGGATGGATGAAAAATAGGAAGAAGATACTGCAAGCCATTCCTGGAGAAGCATTCTTCCCCAATTGGATAGATTAATAGATGTTCCAAATAGGTCAGCCAAGTCTTTACGGGAGATTCTCCACAAAATGCAATCGTCTATCGTCTCTAAAGTGTATAAGGATTGTCCGCTATGAATCAAATCGGGCGAACTAAAAGGAACCTCATTCTCTAGTGCAAAGAATACGATAAATTCTCTGCCTTCTCTGAAAATTGTACTTTTTACGATCCCTTTCTCTACAAAATAGATATAATGATCTGCTTGACCCTCCTGCAGGATGGTCTCTTTCTTTTTCAGAGAAAGCCTTGTAAACTTTTCAAGTAATATATTTATGTCTTTCTCGAAAAGCCCGTACTTGTCATTTAGTATTTTTCTGATGTTTGTATTCATAATATAAAAAAAACAAAGATACATCGTACAATGTTGGCATGATCCGAGTCTTTTTCTTGTTTCATGCCTTGAAACTGTTAGTTTCCCTATTTGAAACTATTAGTTTCTCGGTGTGAAACTACTGGTTTCCCGGTGTGAAACTTTTAGTTTCTAGCGCCTGAAACTTTTAGTTCCACAGCATGAAACCAAAAGTTTCACACCGGGAAAAACTATTTAGAGCGTAGCTTTACCAATTATATTCGTCAGTGTAACTGTCAAAGGCAGGTTCTTCCATAATTCCTTTCCGGCGGAAGAGTTGACAGATGAAGGCTTGGTCATTGGGAGTGATGGGACGTTCTTCCCGGTAGAAACGGTAATAAAGGTTTTTGCCGAAATGACTTATCAGTTGGTTGCGGATACTGGTTCCATCTTTGAAGGGTACTTTATCCAATAGATGACTGATTCCCCAAGCTACGTGCATTTTTTCGGCAGTCTTGAAGTAAGGACAAGCAGTGCTGTCGGTCGGAATACTGACGGGATTTACGATGCTGATAAAAGAAGTATCGGCTGTGGTATGTAATGCTGCGACATGGCGCAGGCAATCGGGTGCTTTCGGACAGTGTTCGTTGAAACAACGGGCATAGTTGTAAGGTACCGGTTTGTTTTTTAATTTGTTATCGTTCATTTTTTTTATTATTGAATCGCTTGGTTGACAAAGGTAGGCTTTTTTATATTAGGAGGGGAGGTTTGAAATAGAAAAAATGCCCGGATGTGTAAATCAATGATACCGTCGATGATAGATTCATTGTGAAACAATGGTGAAGGGTGTGCCCTTCACCTGCAATCTCCGATGAATAAAGCGATGGCAGGAGAAAGGTGAAGGGAGGGGAAATAATTATTGATGTTAGCTTGTATTTACTGAAAGTTACTGTATTTTTGTGCAGATATTAAAATGTATAGACTATGCTGGACATTATTTTGATTGTGATTAGTGCCCTTTGTATGATAGCTGGGTTAGCAGGTTGTATCCTTCCGTTTCTTCCCGGTCCTCCCATTGCTTATTTGGGATTAGTCATTCTTCATTTCACGGATAAGGTGGAATATACTACGACACAATTGATCGTTTGGTTATTAATTGTAGCTGTATTGCAGGTGTTAGATTATTTTTCGCCAATGCTCGGGAGTAAGTATAGTGGCGGTAGTAAATGGGGAAACTGGGGATGTATCATCGGAACGCTAGTCGGACTTCTTTTCTTACCTTGGGGCATTATTCTCGGGCCTTTCCTCGGAGCTGTGATTGGTGAGCTATTGGGAAATAAGGAATTTTCTCAGGCACTTAAATCCGGATTCGGCTCATTAATCGGATTCATATTGGGAACTTTGCTGAAGTTTGTTGTTTGCGGTTATTTCTGTTATCAGTTTATTGCCGGTTTGTTTTTTAGATGATATGCAAGGATGGATCTTATTTCATTGGTTTATATGATATTTACATAAAAATAAAGCTGCCCTTCAGAAAGAAGAACAGCTTTACTCATATTTGATTTATCTTCAGGCTTTATTTTACCGGAATCTTATCAATACGGTTCTGATGGCGACCGCCGTCAAATTTTGTAGAGAAGAACTCTGTCAAAATCATATCCGCTTCTTCAGTGCTGATGAAGCGTCCCGGCATGACCAGAACATTAGCGTCGTTGTGCTGACGAGCCAGGTGTGCGATTTCTGCATTCCAGCAGAGAGCGGCACGAACCCCTTGGTGCTTGTTCAGTGTCATATTGATTCCGTTTCCACTGCCGCAGATAGCGATACCGGGATAACATTCTCCCGATTCCACTGCAAGAGCCAGCGGATGAGCATAATCCGGATAGTCTACGCTTGCGGTAGAGTTAGTTCCGAAATCCTTGTAAGCCCAGCCTTTTGCTTCCAGCCAGCCGCGAACATATTCTTTCAGTTCAAAACCGGCATGGTCGCATGCTAATCCGATTGTTTTCATTAGAGCATTGCTTTTACTTGGTTATATACGTTCTCGGCAGTAAATCCAAGTTTCTCATCCAATACAGTGTAAGGAGCAGAGAAACCGAAAGATTCCAATCCCCAAACTTTACCGTGGCAACCTACCAGACCTTGAAGAGTGACAGGCAGACCGGCAGTCATACCGAAAATCTTCGCATCTGCCGGAAGGATAGCTTCCTGATATTCTTTCGGTTGGTTACGGAACAGACCTTCAGACGGAGCAGATACAATGCGTACCTTTACACCATCTTTGCGAAGCAACTCTGTGCCGGCTACCAATGTAGCCACTTCAGAACCTGAAGCTACCAGGATTACATCCGGATTTTCGTCAGAACCTGCTACGATATAAGCACCCTTAGCTGCCTGTTCGTAATCAGTTCCTGCCGGTAAGTTGGCAATATTCTGGCGAGAGAAGATCAATCCTGTCGGAGTAGACATATTTTCCATGGCAAGTTTCCATGCAATAGTTGTTTCTTCTGCATCGGCCGGACGTAGTACCAACATAGAGTTGTGTCCCTTATGGTTCTTCAGTTTTTCCATCAGGCGGATTTGTGCTTCCTGTTCTACCGGTTCGTGAGTAGGACCGTCTTCACCTACGCGGAATGCGTCGTGTGTCCAGATGAATTTCACCGGTTGTTCCATCAAAGCAGCCATACGTACAGCAGGTTTCATGTAATCGGAGAATACGAAGAATGTACCGCAAGCAGCGATTACACCACCGTGTAAAGACATACCGATACAGATACAAGCCATTGACAATTCAGATACACCTGCCTGGAAGAATGCTCCGCTGAAATCGCCTTTCTTGAAAGAATGAGTCTTTTTCAGG
This sequence comes from Bacteroides sp. D2, assembly GCF_025147085.1. NCBI lineage: Bacteria > Pseudomonadati > Bacteroidota > Bacteroidia > Bacteroidales > Bacteroidaceae > Bacteroides > Bacteroides sp. D2. The sequence goes on from NZ_CP102261.1 coordinate 4,243,614, forward strand.
AAACCGTCAGTCTTGTCAGAGTTAGAAAGGTCGGCAGAAGCAACGATCATGTTTTCTACTTGTGTGGCAAGTGCGCCCAGTACGGTTGCAGATGCAGCACGGGTAGCACTACCAGCTTTCTGTTCGATAGCAGCCCAGTCCACTTTCGGAGCTTTGCCCGAGAAGAAAAGTTCCAGTTTGGCAGCCAGTTCCGGGTTTGCTTTCGCCCACGCAGCTTTTGCTGCATATTTTTCAGCTACAATTTTCTTCAATTCTTCTGCACGTTTTGCATACAGTTCAGCTACTTCCGGGAATATAACGAACGGGTTAGTAGGATCACCACCTAGATTCTTGATTGTATTTACATAAGCGTCGCCACCGAGAGGAGCACCGTGTGTAGCGCAGTTGGCTTCATAGCTGCTACCGTCTGCCTTGCGTGCACCTTTACCCATAACCGTTTTACCGATAATCAGTGTCGGGCGTTCTTTTTCAGCCTGTGCTTCTTTGATTGCCGCACGGATTTCGTCAGGATCATTGCCGTTGATGCTAAGTACGTTCCATCCCCATGCTTCATATTTCATGGCAGTATCTTCAACGGTTACATCTTTCGTTTCAGTAGAAAGCTGAATGTCGTTGGAGTCATAGAACATAATCAGGTTGTCCAGCCCCAGTGCACCGGCAATACGTCCGGAACCTTGAGAGATTTCTTCCTGGATGCCACCGTCAGAGATGTAAGCATAGATTGTTTGATTCATCACCTCATTGAAACGGGCTTTCAGGAATTTGGCAGCGATGGCAGCACCCACAGCGAAAGTATGTCCTTGTCCTAGCGGACCGGAAGTATTTTCAATGCCACGCATGATGTCCACTTCAGGATGTCCCGGAGTAGGGCTTCCCCATTGACGGAATTCTTTCAGCTCGTCCAGAGTGAATTTTCCTGTCAATGCCAGCGTAGAATAAAGCATCGGAGACATGTGCCCCGGGTCGAGGAAGAAGCGGTCACGTCCTTCCCAACGGGGATTTTCAGGATCATATACTAGAAACTCAGAGAAGAGTACATTTACAAAATCAGCACCACCCATGGCGCCACCCGGGTGACCGGAATTGGCTTTCTCAACCATTGAAGCAGCAAGAATACGGATGTTATCCGCTGCACGATTCATAAGTTTGTTATCGTTCATATCATTAAAATTTAATTGATTTCTGTCAGATTGTTCGCAAAGATAACTCTTTATGTGGATTTAACAATCCAAAAGAGCTATCTTTTTTATCGACAATTTTACGGTCTTCTTGTTTGTGATACAATAAGTAATTGCCCTAAAATTACTGTAACTCTAAAGTAACAATGGACTTAGCAGGAAGTTTTACCTTCATTGTACCTTTATTGATTTTTACCTCTTTGAAAGGTACCGGTTTTACAATATTAGGGTTTTCAAAAGAATTGTAATCGGTCAGTTTTGCAGAGGTCAGAATCTCTCCGGCTGCTTTTTTGGCTTTCGTATCACCCAGATTGATGGTGATTTCCTGTGCTTCGTCAGCATCTACATTGGACAGAGAAATGTGGATCACTCCATCCTTGTTTTTGGAAGCTGTGGCGCTTACCATCGGAACGGTGCGGTTATCACGTACATTCATTTTTTCGCAAGTCAGGTCGATGGGAAGATAAGTGGCATCCTGATGTACTTTATACATCTTGAAGACATAATAAGTAGGAGTGAGCACCATTTCTTTGTCTTTCGTCAGAATCATGGATTGAAGTACATTGACAATCTGTGCGATGTTTGCCATCTTCAGGCGGTCTGTATATTTGTGGAATACGTCAAGGCTTAAAGAAGCAACGAAAGCATCGCGCAATGTATTCTGCTGATATAGGTGTCCTTTGATGGTTCCCGGTTCTTCATCCCACCAGGTTCCCCATTCGTCGAGTAAAAGAGCGATCTTTTTGTCCTTGTCATATTTATCCATGATGGCACAATGCTTCTTGAGCACATCTTCCACTTCCAGGCATTTACCCATTGTCCAATAATAATCATCCTTGTTGAATTGAGTGGCTGCTCCTTTGCTGCCGCTCCATCCGGTTACGGTGTAATAGTGGAGAGAAAGTCCCTGCATGCGATGTCCTACACGATTCATCAATACGTCTGTCCAGTTGTAGTCATAGTCACTTGCACCACTGGCAATTTTGAACAGACGGTTGCCGTCATAGTTACGGCAATAAGTAGAATAACGACGGTATAAGTCTGCATAATATTCCGGACGCATACTGCCACCACAGCCCCAGCTTTCATTTCCTACTCCCAGATATTTGAGTTTCCATGCTTTGTCACGACCATTCTTACGACGAAGATTGGCCATGGGAGAGTCCCCGTCGGAGGTCATGTATTCCACCCATTTGGCGAGTTCTTCTACGGTACCGCTACCTACATTTCCACTTACATAAGGTTCACAATCCAGCATTTCGCAAAGATTCAGGAACTCATGTGTACCGAAACTGTTATCTTCAATTGTTCCGCCCCAGTTGTTATTCACCATCTTCGGACGGTTTTCTTTCGGACCGATGCCGTCCATCCAATGATACTCATCGGCAAAGCAGCCACCCGGCCAGCGTAGAACGGGAACAGCCAAGTCTTTTAATGCATTGAATACATCTGTACGGTATCCCTTGATATTGGGTATATCTGACTTTTCGCCTACCCAAAGACCACCGTAGATACATGAACCCAGGTGTTCGGCAAACTGACCGTAGATTTCTTTCGGGATAATTTCTTTGCCTTGGTCGGCATGTACGGTTATGGTAGCACTCTTTTGCGCGGAAAGAGATACTGATGCTGCCAGAAAGGCCGTGCTGACTAATAGTTTTGCTTTCATAAATGGTATTTGTTTAATGATTATATAGATGTTTGATTTTGATGATGGTTATTTCTTTTTGAACGTTTATTTTAGTAAACGCACTTCGTAAATTGCAGGTGTCCATTCCGTTTCGTCAGGGATGAAACGTATTGGACAGCTACCTGTATTCAGTTTTTGAGGCAGGACATAAGAAAGGGTGATAAAGCCATCTTTATCTGCTTCACTGATCGTCGGATTAACAGCTAACTTTTCGTTATTCAGTAGAATAGCTACTTTGTTACGGTCATCTTTCCGTATGGTGACCAGTATGCGGCTTGCTTCTTCTTTTACTTTCAGTTGATAGCCGAACCAACCTTTGGCACGACGGAAGTGGCGGTCTGTGTTCGTTCCGGTTTCTGCCTGCTCATATTGGATGCCATGGTCGGATTCCGGTTGCTGTTCGCCGGGGAAGATAAGATCAATGGTTTGATTAGCTAATTCGGTTGCTTTTCGTTCAGCCGTTGCCATTTCTTCCTGAATGGCTTTGAACTGCTCTTCGCTTGTCTGCCGGAAATAAACGGCATAACGGGAATTATGCAGGCGGAAGAAGGGAACAAGCTCCAATGCTTTGCCTTGTGCAGGGTAAACATCTCCGTTGTAGCTGAAAGCGATCCGGCTGCCTTGTTCTTTGTGAAGAGATTTACGGATAGAATCGGGATTTCCTATCAACATCGGAACTTCCTGTAAAGGAATCTGTTTGCCATGGGCGATATGTCCGCCACGACTGTCATCGGCATATAAACCATCAAGGTGTTCAGTGCCTGTGGAAGCTGCAAGAACGATAGGGCCATATAAGAAAGCATAATAGTCTTTCTTATCAGGAATTTGTTCCATGCTGACTCTCATAGGCAAGTTGAAAGTAATGACATCTCCTTTTTTCCATTTGCGGGAGAGAGGAAGATACTGGTTACCTTTTGCCATAATGAATATTTTTCTTTTCCCATTGATGCTGATGCTATAACCTTTGGATTGGTTAGCCCATTCCGGGATGCGTATCATTAAAGTACGTTTTTTCTTAGGCGCTTCATCTATTCGCAAAGTTACCTTACCGTCGTCAGGGAATCGGGTTTCCTGTGTCAAAGTTACGCCTTGCTCTTTCCAGGTTAGTTGCGAGGGGATGAAGAGGTTGATATAGAGCGTATCTCTCTGATGTGCATAAATGAATTCACCGTATTTGGTATGATTCTCCAAGCCTGAACCGACACAACACCACATAGATGTTTCCGGTTGCGAGTAAACGCGGTAATGTCCCGGACGCATGGGAGTGAAGTATACAAAACCACCTTTGTCCGGCTCCTGCGATGCAAGAATGTGATTGTAAAGCGCACGTTCGTAATAGTTTACGTAGTTGGGATCAGGCTCCTGTGTATTGTTGGGATTGTGAGAATTCTGGTAAAGCATTTTAGTAAGACGGAGCATGTTGTAAGTATTACAGGTCTCCGGTCCTTGAACGTCGTTCAGCATGGACGTAAAATTGTCAGATGGGTGGAAATGTTCACGGACGCTATTTCCTCCGATGCAGACGGAACGATGATTGACTACCGTATTCCAAAAGAAACGGGCGGCATGATCCCATTCAGCAGCATGACTCCAACTTTTGTCATCTTGCGAAAGTTCGGCAATTCGTTTGTAGCCGATCACTTTGGGAATCTGTGTGTTGGCGTGCATACCTGTCAGCTTGTCTTCATCTTTGATAAGCGGGTCGAGGATAAGTTTGTGGGAGAAACGGCGGGCCAGTTTCAGATATTTCTTGTCGCCTGTGATTTCAGCCACATCAGCGAAAGTCTCATTTAATCCGCCATGTTCGCTGCGAAGCATATCCTGCATTTGTTCGTCGCTCAAACCGGAAGTGATGTCAATCATCCAGTCTGTAAGGTCAATCAGCATTTTACGTGCCAGATCGCTTCCTGCATACAAGTAAGCATCTCGCAATCCGGCATACGTTTTATGTATGTTGTATAGAGGTACCCATTTGCCGTTAAGGTCGAAACCTCCGGCACGGATTTTTCCTGCTTTTATATCTTTCCAAAGTTGGAGACTTCCCGGAGTTCCTCCGATGAATCCTGTACCTACAGCTTGCTGTGCACGATGCAACTCATTCAGCATGTAGTTTAGACGGTTGTAGACGGCAGTATCTCCGGTAGCGGCATACATCATGGAGAGGGCGGATAGATAATGTCCGCCGATATGCCCGTCCAATCCGGTATTTTCCCAGTTGGTGTAGCTGGGAGCTTTAGGCTGTAACCCTGCTTCGCGTAGAAAAGGAGCGAGCAGACGGTCGGGGTTTAAGGCTAGTATATAATGTAAATCAGTCTGTTGGGCTTGCAGGAACGGGCTATCCAATAGTTTCACATTCTGTAAAGGGAAGTAAGACACCTGTGCGGCGTTTTGTGCTTTAGCCAGTGAGGTGGACAGGACAAGTGCAAGTATGAACGAGGTGGTTTTCATGATAATAGTCTCCCCTTATCCCTCTCCAAAAGAGGAGAGGGGATGAGGATGTTTTATGTTAATACTTAAATGATTATGAGAAGAAAAAGCAGAGAAAGCACTCGTGATGAGGCTTATTTAAATTTGACCGCTGCTTCCTCAATAGGCAATCCTGCCTTATAGTTTTCGATGTATGTATTAAAACCGGCTACATCTTCGGGCGTGGGTGATACCTCGACACCAGCATCTCCGACAAATACTCTTTCATCCAGGAAGTCGGCAAGAGATTGTTTCTTTTCGTTGTTCACGAGATAAGAACCTAACAAGGCAATACCCCAGGCACCACCTTCACCAGCTGTTTCCATTACCGAAATAGGCGAGTTGATGGCTGCTGCAAGGATTCTTTGACCTACTCCCTTTGTTCTGAACAGTCCTCCGTGACCTGTAATTCTATCCACTTTGATTTTTTCTTCGTTGAACAGGATATCATTACCAATCTTGAGAACGCCTACTGAAGCGTATAAGTGAGTCCGCATAAAGTTGGCCAGGTTGAACTTGTCATTAGCAGAGCGTACAAATAAAGGTCTTCCGTCGGCAAGTCCTGTTACAGGTTCGCCTGAAATATAGTTGTATGAAAGGAGTCCTCCGCAATCTGTGTCACCGGTAAGTGCGATATTGTAGAGTTTGCTGTAAATTTCATCCATATTTACAGGTATACCCAGAAGTTCCTGATATTCTTTAAACAGGTTGACCCATGCATTGAGATCGGAAGTACAGTTATTGCAATGTACCATGGCTACGAGGCTTCCGTCAGGAGTTGTAACCATGTCGATCATTTCGTATGGCTTGGACAAGTCTTTCTCTAATACAATCATTGAGAATGAAGAAGTACCTGCCGATACATTTCCGGTGCGCTGCTTCACAGCATTGGTTGCAACCATACCGGTGCCGGCGTCTCCTTCCGGAGGACAAACGGGTATTCCTGCTTTCAAATGACCCGATGCGTCGAGCTTTTTACTACCTTCAGGTGTGAGGATACCTGCATTTTCACCTGCCGATAATACTTTAGGCAGAATATCCTGTAGCTTCCAGCTATACTCTTTCGAAGCAATCAGCTTGTCGAACTTAGCCACCATTTCAGCAGAATAGTTGTTAGTAGTTGGATCTATAGGAAGCATACCTGATGCATCGCCTATTCCCAACACCTTTTCGCCTGTGATCTGCCAATGCACGTAACCTGCCAGAGTGGTCAGGAAGTCGATTTCATTAACGTGTGCTTCGTTATCCAGAATAGCCTGATACAAGTGGGAAATGCTCCAACGCAGAGGGATATTATAGACAAATAGTTCGGACAAAGCAGCCGCTGCGCGGCCTGTATTGGTGTTTCTCCAAGTGCGGAAAGGCACGAGGATTTCTTCTTTTTTGTTGAATGGCATATAACCATGCATCATAGCGCTGACACCGATGGCAGCCAGAGTCTCGATCTCTATGCCGTATGCATTCTTTACGTTAGTACGAAGATCAGCATAACAATCTTGCAGCCCTGACCAGATGGCTTCAATGCTATACGTCCAAAGTCCGTCAACTAACTGGTTTTCCCAAGTGTGGCTACCTTGAGCAATAGGCTTGTTTTCCTGGTCGATCAAGACAGCTTTTATTCGTGTAGAACCGAGTTCTATACCAAGAATTGCTTTACCTGCCTCGATGGTTGATTTTGCATCTAATTTCATGTTGAAATCAATATTTTAAGGTATAACGATCATTATAAAAAAATCAAGTTTCGCAAAAACTTAACGAAATAATTAAGCCATGCGAAACTTGAATAATTGTTTTTAGCAAAGTGCTTTATTCAACATGTAATAAACTTCGTTCATGCGCAGTTCTTTCTTGAAGCAGCTGATCGTAGTATCCTTGTTGATATGTACCATTTCGATACCTGCGATTTCAGCATAATCTTCCCAATATTCTGCTGTCAGGTCGTAAGAGAAGCAAGAGTGGTGAGTTCCACCAGCCAGAATCCATGCACCTGCACCTACTTCAAGGTTTGGCATCGGAATCCAGAGAGCAGAAGCAACCGGCAACTTAGGCAGCGGTTTCGGCTCGATACATTCTACGTCGTTCACGATCAGGCGGAAACGGTTACCCATATCTACAATAGTAGCAGTGCAGCCTGTACCTACTTTTGAAGTGAAGACCAAACGTGCAGTCTGACTCTTGCGGATACCTATACCGAGGAAGTGTACTTCCAGGCGAGGTTTGTTGGCTGCGATAAGCGGACAGATTTCCAACATGTGTGACTGAAGGATAGAGCTGTTTGCACCATCGAAGTTCAGTGTGTAATCTTCCAGGAATGAACAGCCTTTAGGAAGACCCTGATTCATTACCCATACAGTTCGGTAAAGAGCAGCTGATTTCCAATCACCTTCAGCACCGAATCCATAACCTTCCGCCATCAGACGTTGTGAAGCAAGACCCGGGATTTGATCGAAACCATTGTATTCAATGTCGCCCAAATCGTCGAAGTTGGTAGTAAATCCTTTGGCACCTTTGGCTTTCAGGATAGCACGTATAGCCAGTTCAGCCTTGGCAGCATTCCATACTTTCTGGTAAGCTTCAGTTGATTTATCTTCCAGAGAAGCATCGTGATCGTATTCCTTGAAGTAAGTAGCTACCAATGCATCTACCTCTTCATTTTTGATATCCTTATGATATTCCATCAATTCGCTTACCGGACAGTAATCTACGTGGTAACCCATACGTTGTTCAGCTTCCACTTTATCACCATCGGTTACGGCTACGTTGTTCATCTGGTCGCCGAAACGGATAATCAGCATATCCTGTGAATCTGCCCAACCGGCACAAACACGCATCCAAACGGTAATCTTATGCAAAGTCTCTTCCTCTTTCCAGTAACCTACCACTACTTTACGACGGATACGCATACGGGTGCAGATATGTCCGAATTCGCGGTCACCGTGAGCAGACTGGTTCAGGTTCATGAAATCCATGTCCATTGTATCCCAAGGAATTTCCTTGTTGAATTGAGTATGCAGGTGCAACAAAGGCTTCTTCAACTGTTGCAAGCCGTGAATCCACATTTTAGCAGGAGAGAACGTATGCATCCAAGTGATAACACCGACACACTTTTCGTCATTATTGGCTGCTTTGAAAACAGCTTCCACTTCTTTAGAAGAATTAGCTGTTCCTTTGTATACCACCTTTACAGGAAGTTTACCGGATTCGTTCAATCCGTTAACCATTTCATTAGAGTGTGCGTCTACTGCGATTACTGCGTCACCTCCGTACAAAAGCTGTGCTCCTGTTACGAACCATACTTCATATTGATTAAATGCGTTCATAATGTTATTGCTTTAATTGTTATTGTTCTAATTTTTAATCTTTAATTTTTAATTATTTCTGTCCGTAATAAGCATTCGGACCATGCTTGCGGCTGAAATGTTTCTCTATCAGCAGCGGATTCATTGTTAAATTGGGATTTACCGCATAAGCGATACTTGCCATTTTAGCTACCTGTTCCATAACTACAGCATTGTGTACGGCATCGTACGCGTCTTTTCCCCAAGAGAAAGGACCATGATTTTTCACCAATACTCCCGGTGTATGTACAGGGTTCAAGCCTTCAAAACGTTTCACTATCACATTACCGGTTTCCAGCTCGTAAGCACCTTTCACTTCCGCTTCTGTCATATCCGCTGTGCAGGGAATGGCATCATGGAAGTAATCTGCATGAGTGGTTCCGATATTCGGAATGTCACATCCGGCTTGTGCCCAGGCTGTAGCATAGGTAGAGTGCGTATGTACCACTCCTCCGATCTCCGGAAATGCTTTGTAAAGCACTACATGAGTAGGGGTGTCTGAAGATGGCTTCAGCCGTCCTTCAACGACCTTGCCATCCAGATCCACTACTACCATATCTTCGGCTTTCATATCATCATAACTTACACCACTGGGTTTGATTACTACCAATCCGCTTTCACGGTCGATGGCAGAAACATTTCCCCAGGTAAAGATGACTAATCCATGCTTTACCAATTCGAGATTGGCATGAAATACTTTTTCTTTTAGTTCTTCCAGCATAATGATTATAATTTAAATTTCGGGTCCTTGCGGTAAGCCTTGCTATTGAACTTATACAAGGCAGCACCACGTTTCGAACCCAGTTTGTCAATTTTATCAGTCTTTTCTATATAATCCATTTCGGCCACTCTTTTACGGAAGTTCCGTTTATCCATCGGTTCGTCGTAAATAGCTTCATATAGACTTTGCAGTTGAGACAACGTAAAGAGTTTCGGAAGCAGATTGAATCCGATAGGTTCCACGGATGCTTTTTGCTTCATCAGTTCCCGTGCTTTTTCCACCATTTCAGGATGGTCGAAGATAAGTGGGGGAAGTTCGTTCATATTCACCCAGTAAGCGTTGTGCTTCTGAACAAGTTTCCGGTCGTATTCATTAATATTGATTAATGCATAGTAAGCTATGGAGATTACCCGTTCACCCGGATCACGTTCGACAGCTCCAAAAGCTCCTACCTGCTCCATATAAACGTTTTCCAGTCCGGTAAGCTCATGCAATACACGTTTGGCGGCATCGTCCACACTTTCATCTTTCTGCACGAATCCTCCCATCAGTGACCATTCACCCATTGCCGGCTCAAAGTTTCTCTTCAACAGGAGCAGGCTGATTTCCCCTTCGGAGAAACCAAAGATTATACAGTCGATGCCGACATAGAAAGTTGGATTGGTACTATAATACTTATTCATATCAGGGTATTACCAGAAGTATATATAAAATAATGCACAAAGAACTACTACACCGATAGAGGTGATAACATCCCACTTGTTCCAGCTTTGCTTGATGAGTGTCTTATAGTCATCAGTAAAGGTGATAGCTTCTATCTGCTTGGCAGTAGGTGCAGGAGTGAAGAATGAAACAACAACCATCAGTACGATCAGGAATACGAGCAGCCATATTTCGAAGATCAGCCAGTTTGTCTGCCAGAACCAGGCAGTACATTCCCAGTACCATCCAGACATCACATCTTTACCTGTATTCGTGAGGATATTGGTCAGCAAACGTACCATACCGATTATAAAACCTACTATCATAGCTGTTTCACCTGCCTTAGGCGTAATCTTCTTGGAGAATATACCGAGGGCGAATACAGCCACCATCGCAGGAGCAAGCAATGACTGGATGCCTTGCAGATAATCATAAAGACTACCCAAACTCTGCATGATAGGTATCCATACAATACCCAGAATTACTACAACAATAGTAGCGATACGACCTACCAACACATAAGTTGCTTCGCTCTTGTCCTTGAACATCGGTTTGTAGAAGTCTTCAGTAAACAAGGTAGCGCAAGAGTTGAAGAATGCTGCCAATGAAGCCACCAATGCCGAAATAAAGCCAATAGTAACAATACCTTTTACACCGGCAGGCAATACGAACTTAACCATTGAACCAAAAGCTGTATCAGGATTATCCAGTACGAAACCGCTTTCCGGACGTGCCGACAATGCAGCAGCTATCATACCCGGTATCAAGAACATGAACACAGGCAAAATCTTGAAATAACCGGCAGCGATAGTACCTCTACGTGCACGTCTCATAACCTCTTCGCTGGATTCACCTTTACGTTGTCCAAGCACACGTTGAACGATATGCTGGTCAGTACACCAGTACCAGAATCCGATAATGGATGCTCCGATAAATACCCAGAAACCTGGATAGTCATCATACATCGGGTCGCCTGTCTCAAAGTGGAACATGTGGTTTGTGCCGTGAGCAACTCCGTCTGTTCCTATATTAAGTGTTTTGGCATACTCTATCATGTGAGTCCAACCGTCGCTGATACTACCGGCTCCAAGTGCCGACAATCCTAAGAAAAGTACAAGGAACGAACCGATAATAAGTATCGGAGTCTGGATAGCAGACAATGTCATAACTCCTTTCATACCACCCAGAACCGTGAAGATTCCCGTAAGAACGATCAGGCCGATAGCACCAAACCAGAATGGCAATCCGAGAAGACTTTCCATGAAGATACCTCCGGTAAATGCTGTTACGCTGACTTTGGTTAATACGTATGCTATGAGGGTAATGATAGATAACCATGAACCTGTAGCAGGAGTATATCTATATTTCAGGAAGTCGGGCATCGTGATGATTTTTCCTAACTTCACGTTCATCAGCTGATAGAACGGTACGAAAAGCCAACCTAAAATAAGGATCATCCATCCCTGCATTTCCCAGTGTGCCATACCTACTCCAGATTTAGCTCCTGTGCCGGCAAGTCCTACAAGGTGTTCCGAACCGATATTGGCAGCGAAGATAGCTGCACCGATGATATACCAGGGTTCCCCTTTACCAAACAAATAATCTTCACTGTTAGCGCCTTGTTGCAAACGCTTGTCTTTCTGTATCGAACGCCATACCGCCCATGTGACTGCTAAAATACCGACTACGATGATTACCCAGTCGATCCATATAAACTCGTGTGAATTCCAGTTCATCTTATTCTGCTTTTGTTTTTTTGATATTAAATTATTTCTCTATACCGAATTTGAAAATACATTCACTGTTGTAAGTCTGTCCCGGTTCCAGAACTACAGACGGCCAGTCTGCCTTGTTAGGACTGTCAGGATAGTGTTGTGTCTCCAGACAAACAGAAGCACGCTGGTTATAAACGAACCCTTTTTTGCCGGTTACCGTTCCATCGAGGAAGTTACCGGTATAAACCTGTATACCCGGTTCGTTGGTATATACTTCCAGAGTAATGCCGCTTTCGGGTGAAGTGAGTTTGGCTGCCACTTGGGAAAGATCTCCCTTAGTGTTCAATACCCAGTTATGGTCATATCCGTTTCCATTCTTTAATTGAACGAAATCGTAGTTATTGATTTCCTTACCTACAGCTTTCGGAGTAGTAAAGTCCATCGGAGTGTCTTTAACCGGAGCAATTTCGCCTGTAGTCATAAAGGTGCTGTCTACCGGAGTATAGTAGTCTGCATTCACATACATGATATGGTCGGTTGAAATTTTAGACGGATCACCGGAAAGATTGAAATAAGAGTGGTTGGTCATGTTGATGATCGTCTTTTTATCAGTAGTTGCGCTATATTTGATGTCGATAGCGTTGTCATCAGTCAGTTTGTAAGTCACTTTAGCTGTTACATTGCCCGGGAAATTAGCATCTCCATCCGGTGAAATACGAGTCAGCTCCAGTGTTGTCGGATCAATAAGGTTGGCTTCATAAACCTGGTATTGCCAGCCTTTCGGACCTCCGTGCAGGCAGTGTCCGTAATTGTTTTGTGGCAACTGGATCGTATCGCCATCCAATACAAAACGTCCCTGGTTGATACGGTTTGCATAGCGTCCGATAGAAGCGCCAAAGTCGCTCGGTACATTAATATAATCAGCAATGCTGTCAAAACCTAAAACTACATCCTGCATCTGACCGTTTTTGTCGGGTACCATGATAGACACGATACGTCCTCCGAAGTTAGTGATGCATACTTCCATGCCTGCCTTATTCTTTAACGTGTAAAGAGCTGTTTGGGCATTATTCACTTCTGTTTGAAATTTTACCGGGTCAAGACCGGACAAAGTCAGCTCGGAAGCCGGCTTGTTATTGCACGCAGCCAGCATCAGCGCGGCAATTCCTGCAAGTAGAAAATGTTTTTTCATGGTTTTATTTTTAATGTAAATGAGATGCTTATCTTATTTTGGGTGTAAAAGTAACACTTTAGTTTGGTGTATCAAATACACTCTTATATGTTATGCAGCATAAAAGAGAAAAAACTGCTTCCGGATATCAAGATTCCGGAAGCAGTTTCAATAAGCATATCAATGAGCGTTTATTGAACCTTCTTTCCCCAATAAGTCTTTTTATTTCCTTGTGCGGCGTAAACGATGGTATGAGTTCTGGGAGTAGCTTCCCAATCCACTTCTCTTTGTAGATAAAGCACTACTCCGGCACTAGTCGTAATCGTCTGTGAAGCCGCATCGAATGTCCACGATGCATCCTTCCAACTGCCGGAACTAATCTTATGCGTACCGGCATCAAAAGTCAGTGTTTCAGATGTCCTTTGAGTACTAGTGGAGGAAGTCAGAGACAGATGTTCCCAATTACCGGCAATTTCTTCTTCCGTGATAGGCACTTGTGGCACGGCTCCATATCTCTCCGGCATCACCAAAGGCCAGCCGTTGGCATCCCAGCGGATACTGCGAACGTGTCCCATCATGATAGCGTTGGAGTATTCATTCCCCCCGACATTCGCAGGGAAACGTCCCTGTGAAGTATAAAACCAGTTGCCCTCTCCATCTTCGAAAATACCGCAGTGGGAGATACCTACCCATCCATAGCTATTGTTAAACAGATAAGGTGCTGTCAGTATCGGATAGAGTTCTCCGCTTCCCATAGCAGGGGTACCGTCCATATCAACATACGGACCGTCGATGTTGACAGAGCGGCAGACGCGGGTGTTATATTCTACTGCTAGTGTACCATAAGCGAGGAACAGGTAATAATAACCATTGCGGTAAATTACTTCCGGACCTTCCGAAGCTTGCCAACGGCTATTGCCGCGGGTAGCGATAATTTTACCATAACCGGAGTTGTTTTCACCCGTGATGTCCCACGGATTGCCTAGGGTGTGGAGCGGCATACCATCTTCGGGATTCAGTTGCAGGGCAGCAATGCCACTGTGCCATGAGCCGTAGATCATCCAGTGTTCTCCGTTCTCAGTAATAATATAGGTTGGGTCAATAGCATTGATCTTGAAATAACCGTTCCAGTCGCTGGTGCTTACGCGTCCATAGTCCGTTTTGCCTTTATCGCTGGCAGAGCAGACAACAAACCCCTTATCTTCCCAGATATTGCTTGCCGGGTCGGCTGTTTCCATCAGTCCGATGAAAGCACGTTCGGTCCATGAACCGTCGAAGTTTCCGTTATTATCCACTTCCGGTTTGCCCGTTTTGATATAGTTAGTAATCACGATGGAGTAGTACATACGGTATTTGCCAGTGGCAACTTTGCGGGCAACCGGTGCCCAATAACCATAAGAAGGGCTATCGATAGGCTCCAGTCCCATTTCTGCACGGTAGGCGTTCAGCTTCTCTTTAATCCAAGTAGGAGGGGTTTCGGTCATGGTTGCTCCGAGGTATTCCCAGTTGACTAGGTCGCGTGAGCGCCGTGCATGGAAATGTCCGTTACCGGAGTGCGCATTTCCGTAAGAAGCATCTGTCTGATACATATAATAGTATCCGTCATCAGCTTTCATCACTGTGGGGTCGTGTACGTTTGCCAAGTTCCATTTACTGCGTTGATTCCAAGCGGCTATGCCTATGTAGTTGTCTTCATAGGCGGGTGCCACATAGTTTTTGAGCTGTTCGTCAAGGCTTTGGCTTCCTGTGGTTGCTGTGAGCACATCCGAGTAGGTATAACGGCTGTTACCGTAGACGTAAGAGCGGATATAGTAAGAGGTATTGCCCGTCAAGCCGGAAATCGTGGCGCTGAAATTTTCATCGGCATCCACTATGTTATCTTTGATAGTTGGGTTCTGGGCATTGATACTGTAGCAAAAGCCTTTCTTGACTACCTGATTGATATTGCCGGTGACCGATGAAGTGACAGTCAGCGAAGTGCCTGTGACTGTAGTTACTTCGGGAGTAACTATGACTATATCGCTGTTTCTATTGTATTCGATATTGTCCAGTCCATCGGAGCAAGCAGCAAAAGCAAAGACCGTCAGCAGGGATATTAAGAAAAATGTTAGTTTTTTCATTTGATATGGATGATAAAGAAATTAATAGTTATTCTTATTCATTGAAGACAAGATGAGCCTTCTCGACAGATAATGTAAAACACAGGTCATTGGGATCTATGGTATTGATGCCCAAATAATACTGGGTAGAGGTTTTGCCTTTAGTACCCACCATCACTGCCTGGATGTCAGCGGTGCTATTGCCGCAATTAGTTACGTAGACCGTGACTTTGGCTCCATTCATACCGGAAAGCCAAGTGCCCCAGTCGCCTTGTGTTCCGCCATTAACGCAGGCGGCATATCCATTGCCCAATCCGAAGTTGTCGGCGCGAACAAATGCGTATTCGTCAGTAGTTATGCTTTTATGGAGAAACACAAGGAAGTTATTCCAGTTGGCAGCCAAATCACTATAGTTGGTGAAGGTGATATACTTTGTCTTGCCCACAGGTACGTTGAATATGTCTGAAGAGGCTCCGTGGAAGCTCGTTGAGTTGTCTTCGGCTCCTACCATGCTAGTTGTGTTTCTCACTTCAGAAGCTATAGACTTGGAGACGTTAACCTCTACCGTTGCGGTGATTCCTTCTTCAGCAGTAATGGTAACGATCTGCGAACCGGTCTTCACCGGAACGGCAGAGAAGATGAGTCTCGCGTTGTCAATGATTCTTGTACTTTGGTCGGTGTAAGTTGCTGTAACCACCATACCTGTCGGGTCGAAGGCCATCGTCCGGTTCGCCAAACTCTCGGTAGCTGCCGAGGTGTAATAATAGTATTGTGTGTGCGAGGGTGGGGTAGTCACCTCGATGGATGCAATCTGTTCCACTACTTCAAAGGTAGTATTAGCCATAATCGGTTTATCACAATTCTCACCCTTTAAGGTCTTGTTGTAGATGACCACAAGAGTTTTCACACCAGGTTGCTCCATATCAGGGATGGCAGAGATAGAGAGTTCGGCAGCCGGTACAGTTTTGGTCACTCCCTCTTCAAAGGTAACGATGGCCGATACATCGATCATGGCCTCTTCGAGCGGAGTACCTACGTTGACTTGATCAGGTACGTCCTGCAGTACCATCGATACCGGATTCTTGTCTAGAGCAGATGTAAGGCCACCTATAGGGACGATGTTGGTTTGCAAGAAATCGATGTAAGAACCTTCGGGAACTAAGAAGCAGCGGATATTGGTGTTGTTCGCATCTGCATTCAGATTTCCTTCCTTGTATGGTTGCTTGTAAATCTTGGTGGCTACACCGTTGGTCATCTTTATGGTAAAAGCATTTTCATTGGTACGGTCAACGGTGAGTGTCACCTTGCCGCCCAAGCTCTGTACGTTAGGGTCTGCATTGCTGGCATCAGGAGATAGGAGCAATGTGCTTGTGGTGTACTTAAAATAGAGCTTGCCCCATTGCGAGTTGTAGGCTATAGAATCGCTTGTGGCATCAAAACGGATAGCTCCGTATTCAGTGTATCCTGTACCTCCACGATCCACATCGTTGGTGACTACAAGGGCATAGTTCTTGAAATACGTGTTATCGGTCGGGTTGATATGGAGATTGAACACCGCATTCCACTTCTCGCCATCAGGTACCACATAATACTTGGAGAAAGTAGACCACCAACCGGAGGTGAAATCCGTATTTCCGATGGTGTACACATCTTCCTGCATGCCCTCAAGCACTTCATCTTCCGGTTGTTTCTTCGAATCTTCAATTTCCTGTATCTTATCGGAAATCCAGTCGGGGGCGTTTACGTCATAAAGTTTGCCATCCGTGCAGCCTGTCAGTGTCAGTAATCCAAAGGTTACGGAACAGCAAGCGTATGCTATCTTTTTTAGTAATCTCATTGTCTTAAATTTTAATAGGTCTCTAAGTTTATTTACTTGCTTAAATTTACAACCGGACGCACTTTACATCCGCTTTCCCGGAAGTAAGTGGAATTATCTGTACTATAGTTGGCGGAGTTGCCTTTCAGATTGGGGTTGTTGTTCATCAACTGCTGCACAATGGGCAGGAATTCGTGTCCCGATATGTAGGTATCGAAAGTGCTCTTCAGTTCAGGATCGTTTGTTACATCGCTGTAGTTCACAGGATTCTTTACTCCCACTGTAGAGCGGCGTACCGTACCGTGTTCCTTGAGCTGTTTCAAGCGGCTGCTGTCGTAGAAGAAGCCCCAGCGGATGAGGTCGAAACCTCGACCGAATTCGCAGCCGAACTCTTTGGGACGCTCTATGTTGGCAATCTGCTCAAAGAGTTGGTCAGTCGTGTCGAAGTCGGAAAGGTCTAAGTCGGACAAATCAGCGCGATTGCGCACTTCGTTAATCCAGTCGATAGCCTGCTGTGTAGGACCATTGACTTCATTCTCGCACTCGGCAGCGCGGAGCAGCACATCTGAATAGCGCATCAGGCGCAGGTTGATGCCATCGTGCAAGCCTGTAACGATGGTGCTGTACAGACCGGTACGGAGATTCGTGAATTTGGCAATCGGCAGACCACCGTAAGTGTTGTTGGTTACAATATTGTCGGTGGCTGTAAGTTTGTGCGTATAAGCTACATTACCATACTCAAAATCCGCCCAGTCGTTTTCGTAGGTTCCGATGGTCCAATAGAGTCTGGGGTCGAGTTTGCCATTGATAGTACGTTCACTTTTGAAGAGTTGATAGAGCCAGGGCGAAGCCGAGATGTCGGCCCAACCGCCATAGTTACCGGGACCAAAGTTGCTCTCAATAGCCGATCCTTGTGTGGCATTGGGACTTGTATTTACCGGAGTCCACTCGTCGTCGGTGCCTTGCGCTCCATAGTCAAGATACTGCACTTCGAAGAGGCTTTCCGCATTGTTCTCGTATGCCGAACCTTCGCGGAAGTTATCGCCATAGTTGGACATTAGCCGATAGGTGCCGTATTTCTTGCCAATGATGTCTTTCAGCACCGTGAGTGCATCGCTGTATTTTTGGCGCATCATGAGTGCGCGGGCATAATAGCCTGCCGCAGCGCCGCAGGTGGCACGTCCACCAGCCCATTCGCCGCCTTCATCACGGGAAGGAAGCAATTCCATCGCCTCGTGGAAATCTTTTTCCACCTGATCGAGCACGTTATCGTAAGTGCTGTTGGTGGTATACAGTCCGTCTAACGAAGAATAGGTGGCATAATCTGTGATGAGGGGCGGATTCTGATAATAACCAACCAAGTTGTAGTACGACAGGCCGCGCAAGAAAAGCACTTGTCCTTTGATACGTTTCATTTTATTAGAAAGTTGGCTGTTGTCCTCACCGCAACGAGAAATGGCGAAGTTGCACACGTTGATGGTGTAGTACCATTCCCGCCAAGGCCACCACGTGATGTCCGAGGTAACTTCTGCGTTAAGGTCATCGAAAGGCATGTACCACACTTGTGAAGAGTTCCAGGCTTCATCGCCACGGCACACGTCGATGGTGTAGCCTACACGAGCATAGGAACCCTCCATACGGATATGGTTGTAGGCGGCAATCACGCTTTCCTCCAAATCATCGGCATTAAAGCCGAAAGTACTTGAGGTTTGCTGGTTGGGATTCAACAGATCCATTTTGTCACTGCAAGAAACCAGCGTGCTAAATCCCAAAATGAGAATAAGTGAATATTTATATAGTTTCATAAAATATGTTTTTAGTATTTAGGTACTAGATAGTAACGATTAAAATGTAAAATGAACGCCACACATGAAAGTGCGTGCAGTAGGATAAGAACAGAAGTTGTATCCCGGAGTGAAAGCTCCTCCCGCATAGTCTACATTATAACCGTGATACCCGGTGAATGTGTGGAGATTCTGTGCTGACACGTAGAAACGTACATCTGATACATATTTTCCGAACCACTCGTTAGGGAAATTGTAGCCCAATTCTACATTGGCAATCTTCCAGTAGGCTGCGTTCTGAATCTTGCGTGAACTGAAGAGGTCGTTCCAACCCAAGCTGGCGCTGTTGGTGACATAAGTGCGTGGCACGTTGGAAAGATAAGTGCTACCGTCTTCGCTAAAGCGGTTGGCATCAAGCATACCCACCTCTTTGTTTCCCCAGCCGTAGCAAGAGTTAAGCGAGTTGTAGATGTCGTCGCTGACGTGATAGTTCAGCGCACCGAAGGTAGCAATGCTTAGGTCGAAGCGCTTGTACTCAAAACGGGCATTGAGACCGAAATGAATCTTAGGCATACCGCTGCCTAGCACCACTTGGTCGTTGGCGTCTACTTTACCGTCGGGTTTACCGTCCGGTCCGCTTATGTCTTTATAGAGGCAGTCGCCAATCTGGGCACCCTCTTGAGTGGCGTGGTTGTCCAGGTCTTCCTGTGTGCGGGCAATACCCTCATAAGCCCAGCCGTAGAACTGACCTATTTCTTGACCTACATTGGTAATATATGCTCCGGAGATGTAAGAGTCGGTACCAAAGCCTAACGAAGTCACACGGTTGCGCAACGTGCTTAGGTTGGCCGAAAGTTCATACTTGAAGTCACGATCGCGGTTACGGTAGGTAGCCGAGAACTCAAAACCGGAGTTGTTCATCGAGGCAGCATTCATCGTAACGGTGGTATTGGACACACCGGCTTGTTCGGGAACAGGGACAGCATACAGCAGGTCTTCGCTGGTGTTCTTGTACCATTCGGCTGTGAACTCTAAGCGATTGTTGAACAAGGCGAGGTCGATACCCACGTTGTAGGTTTTCTTTTTCTCCCATGCCAAGTTATTGTCCACGAAAGTGGAAACGGCAGAACCGGTCACTACGTTACCGTTGAAATTGTAAGTCATATTGTTGCGCGACATGACAGCCTGATACATATACTCACCGATATTCTCGTTACCGAGTTCACCATAGCTGGCACGAACCTTGAACAGGTTTACGACATTCTGGTCGAAGGGGAAGAATTTTTCCTTGTCGAAGCGCCAACCCACAGAGACGGAGGGGAAAGTTCCCCAACGGATATTTCTGGTCAGGCGCGAGCTGCCATCCCGGCGCACTGTTGCCGAGAATAAGTATCTGTCATCGTAATTGTAATTAATACGACCGATGTAAGAAAGGATGGAATGTTTGTATTCGTAGCTTTCAGAATACGTGTCGGAAGCATTCTGGAGCTGTAGGAAATACGGTTCGGTGAAGTTGATTCCCCATCCGGTCAGCAGGTCGGTGTCTTCTTCTTCGTAAGTCTGGCCTGCCAATACGTTGATGTGGTGCTTGCCTATCGTGCCATCGTAAGTAATCACGTTCTCTATCAAAGCATCCGAATAGTCGCGCGACCCCTTGGTGAGTCGTTCGTTGCTTTTGGACAAGTACACACGGTTACTCTGCACCCATGCGGGAATCCAAGTAAAGTCCTTGCAATGGGTTTTGCTGTAAGAGAGGTTAACTTTATAGTTGAGCTTATGATTTTTGTTATCAACGCCAATCATCTTGAGGATATCCATGTCGGCAGATCCGGTTCCTACGAAACGATCTACGCGGGTGTTGCGTTGCAGCAGGTTATTTACCAGCAATGGGTTGGAAGCGGAGATGTCACCATGCACGGTATCGTAGTATACACCATAGCCGTAAGCGTCATAATTAAAGTTGTTGGCGATTCCCACTAAGTTATCAAGTACCCATGTAGAAGAATCGTATGCCTTGATGGTGGGCTGCATCATCAAGGTGCCGCGCAGCACGTTGGTTACGTCGCCATACAGACCTTGAACGTATTCGGAAGCATTCGACAAGCCCATATTGTCTTGGTCGGAGTGAGAGTAAACAAGACTGGTCTGGAACTTTATGAATTTGGTCTCCATGGTGTTGTTGACACGCGCCGTGTAACGTTCATAGTTAGGGCCGGCACCTTCGAGAGTTCCTTTTTGGTTGAAATAGTCTAATGATATATTATAGGTGTTATGGGCGCCACCTCCGGAGAGGTTTACATTGTGGTTTTGACGGATACCCGCTTTGAATACTTCGTCAAACCAGTTGGTGTTGGTGTCATCTTGGAAATGGTATTTTCCGGTTTCGCTGTCAAGTTTATATCCCGTTGGCAACGGAGTGTTGGAGTTTGCGGCCGTCTGACCGAGGTATTGGCTGTACTGGTCAGCATTCATTACATCATAGACACCTTTAGGAATATTATCCACACCGAAGTAACCATTGTAATCCACTTTCAGTGGTTGGTCTTTTTGTCCGCGTTTGGTGGTGATGATAATCACACCATTGGCAGCGCGCGAACCATAGATGGCAGCAGCCGAAGCATCCTTCAGCACTTGGATGGTTTCAATATCGTTTGAAGAGAAATCGCGGATGGAAGTTCCCATGGGAACGCCGTCGATAACGTAAAGAGGAGAGGTGTCTCCGAAAGACCCGACGCCACGGATGCGAACGGTAGGATCGGCTCCGGGTTGTCCGTCAGAGGTGATCTGTACACCGGAAACCTTACCTTCGAGCATGGTGGAGATGTTGGAGTTTGATGTCTGTTTCAAGGCTTCCGCATCTACCACGGCAACAGAACCGGTTAAGTCGGATTTCTTTTGTGTACCGTAGCCTACGACAACCACTTGCTCAAGCATCTTATTATCGGCTTGCAACTGGATGTCTTCAATAATGGCGCGGTTGCGAACAGCCACTTCACGTTCCTTGAAGCCCACATAGCTAATCAAAAGGGTAGCGTTTCCAGGAACCTCCAGTTGGAAGTTTCCGTCTAAGTCGGTAACGGTTCCGCCTTGTCCACCTTTAATCTTGATGGTAGCCCCTGGCATGGGTTCACCTTGTTCGTCGATAACTTGACCACGAACCTTGATAGTCGGAGATTGTGCCACGGTAGCCATTGCAGGTGTAGGATACACCGCCATGCCGCCAAAGGTACACATACTAAGCATTACGGAAAAAAATAAATGTTTCCTCATTTTTAAAAGTATTAAGGTTGTTAATTTGATAGATTAAATTGTTGTGCAATAGGGGGAAGGTTGGATTTAGCCGAAGCTATGCACGATACGACAGCCATTTTCTTGTCATTCTTCATAATATTAATATTAGATTAAACTTTAAATGCATGGTGCTCTCCCAAAGGATTGAGCACCGATTGCATGACAAAAGTATGGCATTGATTGTAAATGAGGGTGGACAAACGTGTTTTAGAGGTGGATAAAAGGTTTTAGGTGTAAAAAATACAACTTATTATGTGAGATTATTGTTTTTAGGTAAAACTATTCTTCCTTATTAAGCAGTGAACTCGGGGTCGTATTAAAATATTTGGTGAAGCACCTGGTGAAGTATTTAGGATCGTTGAATCCTACTTCATAAGCTATTTCTGCAATATTCATATTTTTCGTTTCCCGATTCTTCAGAATCAGTTCGCGTGCTATATTCAATCGGTAATTTCGGATAAACTGTCCGGCTGATTGTCCGATGAGGCTTTGCAGTTTCTTATTCAGCAAACTTTTGCTCACTCCTACAGCTTCACTGAAATCACTGACTTCAAAATAAGAATTCTTATAATTCTCTTTGATTACTTCCATTATCTGATTCATAAACTTCTTATCACCCGATTCTTCCTCCATATTCAGCACATCCACATCCATGTCGAGCGTGAATTTGCGCTGATAGCGTTTTCGGTTTTCCAAGATGTTCTGAATGCGTGTCAATAGCAATGTTTCATCAAAAGGTTTCAATAAATATTCATCTACTCCCATACGATAACTTTCCAAACGGGCCTCTTGTGAAGTCTTGGCAGTTAGCATCAGGAAAGGAATGTGTGAAATGGCGAAAGTATCTTTCACCCGACGGGAAAGTTCGACACCGTCCATCACCGGCATCATTAAGTCGCTGATGATAAAATCCACCGGATTGCTGTTTAGAATATGCAACGCCTCTTCTCCATCCGCCGCTTCCAGTACATTATATTGTTCACGGAGGATGGAACGGATATATCCCCGCATATCCACATTGTCTTCCACCACTAGAATCGTCAAAGTCTCTTTCTCTTTAGGAGTTTGGGAAGTTGGCGTAGCATTAATCGAAGAATCGTTAGAATTAATGATTATCAGCTTGTCATCCTTTTCTTCTTCCCGTTGCAAGGGGAGGAGAAGACGGAACGAACAGCCTGAAAGGCGGTTGTTGCGTACCTTGATTTCCCCACCGTGCATCTGCACGATTCGTTTGCAGAGGTAAAGACCTATACCGGTTCCCGCCTGTCCGTACACCGGATATTTTACCTGATTCTGCGACTGGTAAAAACGATTGAATATCCGGTTCAGATCCTCTTCCGGAATGCCCGGTCCGGTATCGCAGACACATATATACAAAGATTCTTTTCCACCCTCACCAGATGATAAGGAAGATATATACAGGGAAACAGTACCTCCATTCGGCGTAAATTTAATAGCATTACTCAATAGATTAGTCACCACTTTACGCATTGCTTCCTCATCATACAGAATCTCCGGTGTTTCCATCCTGTAATACCTTTTCAGTACGATATTCCTTTCTCCCGCAAACACCTCGAAAGGAGTGATTAGCGAATCAATGAATTTCAGAAAATTTCCCCGTGTTTTGACAATCTCCAGCTTGCCGGATTCTACTTTGCGGAAGTCCATCAACTGATTGACCAATGACAACAGATACTTCGAATTGCGCTCAACGAAATGAAGTTGTTCGATCACCTGCGGATTATAACTCAACTTCAATGCCCGCTCGATAGGCCCGATAATCAACGTAATCGGCGTACGGAATTCATGTGTGATATTGGTAAAAAACGAGATCTTATCAAGCGTAAGCTCCTGTACTTTATGCGACATTCGGATCAACTGCGCTTTTTGTTTCGTAATCTTCTCATTCTGCTGGGTCAGCATCTGGTTCTGGCGTGAAAGTTCTTCCGTCTGATTTTCCAGCAGATGCTTCTGCTGTTCCAGCTCGTGTGTGCGTTCTTCCACCGTGCGATGCAGATATTCCTTCTGTCGTTTCAGCGTGCGGATTCTCCATTGGTAGAATTGCCATACGCTTACTAGCGCGAGGATGATAATCAGTAGAATGAACCAAACTTTTTTGTAAAAGTATGGAACAATTGTAATTTTCAGTTCAGTCACATTTTCTCCTTCATTTTCTCTGTCGGGAGTATATTTCACTTGCAGTGTATAGTCGCCCGGAGGCAAATTGGTATAACTGGCAAAACGGCGGTTGCCGGACACTTGCATCCATTTATCATCAAATCCGAGCAACCGGTAACTGTAAATTGCCGTATTACTTGGCTTAAAATTGAGCGCTGAAAACTCCAGTGAAAACGATTTCTCCTTCTCGTGCAGACGTAGCTCCGTAGTGATAGCAATGTCTTCCGGCAAATATTCGCTTCCCGGCAATATCTCCTCATTGCCGATCCGTAGGCGTGTGAAACGTACCTTGGCGGCAGGAAGAGAAATGGTCGGACGATTATTCTCGATAGCTACCAGTCCGCCAACACTGCCGAAATAAAGTAAACCTTGTGTCGAACGGCAAGAAGCGTTCCAGTAAAACTGGGTGTTAATCAGTCCATCCTGCAAAGTATAATTGATAAACCGATTCTCTTCCGGATGATAGCAGGAAAGACCATTGTTTGTGCCAATCCACAGATACCCGTTGCCATCTTCTAATATTCCACGCACACTACTGTTAGGCAATCCTTGAGGAGTGCTGTAAGATACAAATATTTCCTTTCCCTGCTCGTTGGTAGTCCGTTTGTAAATGCCATATCCGCTACTTCCCAGCCAGAGTGTGCCGTCCTTTGTCTCAAAAAAACAGGTGATTTTTTCAATCAGACGAGAGTTGGGATCGTTCAGCTTGTAGTTTAAATGCCTGTATTCGAATTCTCCTGCGGCCGAACGGGAATGAAGGTCGATGATATATACCCCTTCCAGACATCCAATCCAAAGCTTCCCTTCTTTATCAATAATAGAACCGATGCAGCCATGAATATTCTCCGCCACTTTGTCTGCCAAAGGAGCACTGATTGTTCCGGTTTCCGGTTCGTAAAAGTAAAGCCCTTGATTGGCACCAATCCATATACCTTTATTAATAGGGTCGTATGTCAACGAACCGACAAAGTCAATTGGAAATCCGCTACTTGTCTGAGAAGAAATGACCTTCAGTACTTCTTGGGGAGCTTTCAGGTCGAGAAGGTTGATGCCTCCACCCCAGGTTCCTATCCAGAGATGATCGTCCGGATCGGCTGTTAACGCGCTGACGGAATTATGGCTTAGTCCACCATGGTCACGGGTGAAATGTGTAAACTTTTCACTTCCATGCTCTTTCTGGTTCAGCCCGCCTTCCACAGTTCCTACCCATAAAGTGCCGTACTTGTCTTCGTAAATGGCATTCACCGGATTGTAAGACAAACTCGACGGATTTTCCTTGTTGTGTAGATAATTCCGTATCGACAACCGTCGTGGACTTAGCATATTAATACCACCGGTTTCGGTTCCGAACCAGATATGATCTTCCTCAGACAGTATACAATTGATAAAATTACTGTTTAGCAGATTGGAACTTCCATTTTGAAAGTCACCGGATGCGATACACTCAAAGTCGTCCGTCATTGGATTATAGATGTTTACACCGCGCAAGGTGGCAATAATCAATTGTTTGTCATTGGTTATAGACAGGTCGGTCAAGTAATTTTGCGAAAGCGAACGTGGGTTGTTAGGGTCGTGTTCATACCGTTTGACGATGTTCCCGCTTTTATTATATCGGAACAGTCCCCGGTCGGTGGAAATCCATACCTCGTTTTCCTTCATAAGAAAATCGGAAATATAAGTTCCAGGCTCGAATTTTAGACATTCGGCGATTGGGGTAGTTGTCAGTTTTCCCTGTGAGTCCCAATCCACTTTAAGTATTTCACCATTGATTCCTGCCCAAATTTTACCGTCTTCGTCAATATCTTGAAGAGCAATATTCGGCCCGTTCAGGACAACGAGGTCGAGAGTGGAGACCGTTTCTACATCTCCTTTTTCATTAAAAACAATACGATTGAGTTTATTGGCACAATGTAGCCAGATACAACCTTTCGAATCTTTCATGACGTGTACAGCCGGTTGATTCAATATGTTTTTCAAGACCCCTTTGGCATCCCTCGGTACGGTCGGTTTCAAGGTAGTTAGGTCAATGATATCCGTTCCTCCTTCAGACACCATCCAAAGACGTTGAGCTGAATCTTCACATACATTGATAATAAAATTACTCTTTAATTTGCAATTGGGAGTGTTTGGATTGTAATTCACAAACTCATAACCATCGTAGCGTGACACTCCGCCGCCGGCAGTGGAAATCCACAAGAATCCACGGCTGTCTTTATATAAATCGTCGATGAAATTATGAGGCAATCCCTCGTTCATTGTCACGTAAGTGATGTTGTATCGATCTGCGAATCGTTCCTGTGCATGCACGCTCTTCCATCCGGCAAAAAACAAAACGCTATATATAATAAGGAGTGTGAGTAGGTGTCTTTTCATATTTGTACGTATTAATAGTAGCAAAGTTAAAAGATAATCTCAAATCGCAAAAGCGGAAAAGAGCTTCTTTTTAGCAGGTTAGCGGATTATCCACCAATCATGTTCGTATGTCCACCTTCAATGGGGGAAACGGGGCGTATTTTTGTGGCATGATTGACAAACTAATCACTAATGTTATGACAAACTTGTTTATGCCCCTTTTTTTTGTAGCTGGTAGCTTGTTGACAAGCTGTACTTCTGCCGTGTTTAGCCCGACCCCATCCGCGAATCCTTGGGATGATAATTATTTGTCAGTAGCCAAGATGGAAGATTACCGCCAATGGGGAACATACAACGTGCACGACCCGTCCTGCCGAAAGCTGGGCGACTATTACTATATGTATTCTACCGACGCCATCTTCGGCGAAAACCGAAAGGAAGCCGAAGAAAAGGGTGTGCCCTTGGGGTACATTCAGATGCGTCGCTCCAAAGACCTTGTACACTGGGAGTTTCTGGGATGGGCATTTCCCGAAATTCCGGAAGAAGCTGTGCAGTGGGTGCAGACACATGCCGATGGAAAAGGAGCAACCAATATCTGGGCCCCTTATATCATTCCCTACAAAGACAAATACCGTCTCTACTATTGTGTCTCCGCTTTCGGACGCAAGACTTCGTATATCGGACTTGCTGAATCCAACTCCCCCGAAGGTCCTTGGACACAAATAGGAAGTATCGTCAAAACCAATGATTCTATCGTCATGAATGCCATCGACCCCAGTGTGATAGCCGATGAAATCACCGGAAAATGGTGGATGCACTACGGTTCTTTCTTTGGTGGACTCTACTGCGTGGAACTGAATCCGGAAACAGGACTAGCTCTCAATGAAGGCGACTTGGGACATCTGGTAGCCCGCCGTGCCAACTATCGGAAAGACAATCTGGAAGCACCAGAAATCATCTATAACCCCAACTTGAAAAAGTATTATCTCTTCACTTCATACGACCCGTTGATGACTACTTATAATGTACGTGTCAGCCGTTCTGATGCTGCCCAGGGACCGTTTACCGACTATTTCGGCAAAGCCGAAAAGGACACCACGAACAACTTCCCGATACTGACTGCTCCCTATCGCTTTGAGAATCATCCCGGTTGGGCGGGCACTGCTCATTGCGGAGTATTCACCGACGGACAGGGAAACTATTTCATGGCACATCAGGGACGTCTTTCTCCGCAAAATCAACTGATGGTATTACACGTCCGCCAGTTGTTCTTTACACCGGACGGATGGCCGGTTGTTTCTCCCGAAAGATATACAGGAACTCCTTCGCGTAAATTCACCGAAGTCGATTTGGTAGGAGAGTGGGAGATGATTCGGGTGCAGGAGCCTAAGTATGAACGTCAGCTGGAGGCCGGTCAAATTCTGTGGGGAGAAGGCAAATTGAAAGACGGTGAGTGGAATCTTTCCACCCGAATCAAGTTGGCTAAGGACGGAACTTGTACGGGAGAGATCACAGATGACAGATGGAAAATTGTACCAATGAATGGAAATTGGTCTTTTTTGACTGAAAAGCATCTATTAATGATAAAATCAGATTCGGAGAAAATAGAGAATCTGATTATCTTTGCAGGACACGATTGGGAGAATGAAACGGAAACCATTCTCTTTACCGGACTCGATAGCCGGGGATGTTCTGTCTGGGGAAAAAGAATTAAATAATCATATATAATTTTATATTGAAAACCATGAGAAAATACACGAATTTATTGGCCGTATTGGCCTTATCTACAGGTATGGCACTTCATGCACAAACCAACGAGCTGGTGATTCAGACGAAGAAGTTGGGAGCAGAAATCCAACCTACCATGTACGGACTCTTTTTTGAGGACATCAATTATGCTGCCGATGGCGGATTATATGCAGAACTGGTAAAGAACCGCTCATTCGAGTTCCCCCAGCACCTGATGGGATGGAATACTTATGGCAAAGTGACACTGATGGACGACGGACCTTTTGAACGTAATCCGCATTATGTACGTCTTTCCGATCCGGGACACGGACACAAACATACCGGCCTGGATAACGAAGGCTTTTTCGGTATTGGCGTCAAGAAAGGAGAGGAGTATCGCTTTTCTGTCTGGGCACGTTTGCCACAAGGAAGCGCGAAAGAAACATTACGCATCGAATTGGTAGATACCAAGTCCATGGGCGAGCATCAGGCATTTGCCTCGGAGAATCTTACGATTGACTCCAAAGAATGGAAAAAGTATCAGGTCATCCTGAAGCCCGGCATTACCCAACCAAAATCCGTACTTCGTATTTTCCTTACTTCCAAAGGAACCGTAGACCTGGAACACGTATCCCTTTTCCCGGTTGATACCTGGAAAGGACATGAAAACGGTCTCCGCAAAGACCTGGCACAAGCATTGGCGGATATTCATCCCGGAGTCTTCCGCTTTCCCGGTGGTTGCATCGTAGAAGGTACCGACTTGGAAACTCGTTACGACTGGAAAAAATCAGTTGGCCCGGTAGAAAACCGTCCCTTAAATGAAAATCGTTGGCAGTATACTTTTACTCACCGATTCTTCCCTGATTATTATCAAAGCTATGGATTGGGATTCTACGAATATTTCCTGCTGTCTGAAGAAATGGGTGCGGCACCTCTGCCGATTCTGAATTGCGGACTTTCCTGCCAATATCAGAATAATGATCCGAAAGCTCACGTAGCAGTTTGTGATTTGGATAACTATATTCAGGATGCACTCGACCTGATTGAGTTTGCTAATGGAGACGTGAATACTACGTGGGGAAAAGTACGTGCCGATATGGGACATCCTGCTCCGTTTAACCTGAAGTTTATCGGTATCGGTAACGAACAATGGGGGAAAGAATATCCCGAACGTCTCGAACCGTTTATCAAAGCCATTCGTAAAGCTCACCCGGAAATCAAAATAGTAGGTAGTTCCGGTCCGAATTCCGAAGGAAAAGATTTTGATTATCTGTGGCCTGAAATGAAACGCCTGAAAGTTGATTTGGTGGACGAACATTTCTATCGTCCTGAAAGCTGGTTTCTGGCTCAAGGCGCCCGCTATGACAACTACGACCGTAAAGGTCCGAAAGTATTTGCCGGTGAATATGCCTGCCATGGAAAAGGAAAGAAATGGAATCATTACCATGCTGCTTTGCTAGAGGCTGCTTTTATGACCGGATTGGAACGTAATGCTGACATCGTTCACATGGCTACCTATGCTCCGCTTTTCGCTCATGTGGAAGGATGGCAATGGCGTCCTGATATGATTTGGTTCGATAACCTGAACTCTGTGCGTACCACTAGCTATTATGTACAACAACTGTATGCGCAGAATAAAGGAACAAATGTTCTTCCCCTTACCATGAACAAGAAAAATGTAACGGGAGCCGAAGGACAGAACGGACTCTTTGCCAGTGCTGTTTACGATAAGGGTAAGAATGAACTGATTGTAAAGGTTGCCAATACTTCCGCCACAATACAGCCAATTTCCTTGAATTTTGAAGGATTGAAGAAACAAGATGTATTGTCTAATGGCCGTTGTATCAAACTTCGTTCGCTCGATTTGGATAAGGATAATACACTTGAGCAACCTTTTGCCATCGTTCCACAGGAAACTCCGGTATCTATTGAAGGCAACGTGTTTACTACCGAACTGGAACCCACTACGTTCGCGGTATATAAATTCACGAAGAAATAAGTAGAACTAATTAAATGTTATTAGACCAATAGGTTTTAGATTTTTGTTAATTGTAAAAAGTAAGGGCGGCTTCCATCACGGAAGCCGCCCTTCTTATTTATTTAATTTCGAATAAATTCTTATTCCAGTCTACGAGAACCGTCACCGATTACTACGTCATACACTTTCGGGCTTCTGCCGAATTTAGCTTTGAAAGCAGCTTTTGTTTTTTCAACGAAGTTGTCATACAACTCATCTTTAACAAGGTTGATTGTACAACCACCGAAGCCGCCACCCATTACGCGTGAACCGGTTACACCGTACTCTTTAGCGCAGTCATTCAGGAAGTCGAGTTCTTCGCAGCTTACTTCGTACAGCTTGCTCATGCCGTGATGAGTTTCGTACATCTTCTTACCTACAGTTTCGTAATCATCCTTTTCCAATGCCTCGCAAACATCGAGTACACGTTGGATTTCTTCGATTACATATTCTGCACGCATATAGTCTTCAGCGCTGATATCAGCTTTCGCTTCTTCTAGCATAGCCATTGTACAGTCGCGCAGGAATTCTACGTGCGGATGTTTTTTCTGGATAGCGGCAACAGCAGCTTCACAGCTTTGGCGACGCTTGTTATAAGCAGAAGAAGCCAATTCGTGTTTCACAACTGAATCCATCAGAACCAGACGATAACCTTCCGGATGGAATGGGAAATACTGATACTCCAGTGAACGGCAATCCAGACGGATCAAGCTACCAGCTTTACCGAATACGGAAGCAAACTGGTCCATAATACCGCAGTTCACACCACAGTAATTATGTTCTGTAGCCTGGCCAACTTTAGCCAATTCAAATTTATCTATTTTGTTTTCACCGAACAGTTCGTTCAGTGCGAAAGCATACGTACTTTCCAAAGCGGCAGAAGAAGACATACCTGCACCCAGAGGCACATCACCTGCGAAAGCAGTATTGAATCCCTTCACATCAACGCCACGTTTAATCATTTCACGGCATACACCGAAAATATATCTTGCCCAGCTGGCGCGTGGAGCATCTTCTTCATTCAAACCAAATTCTACATAATCCTTCAAGTCGATAGAGTAAGCCTTTACTTTGTCAGTACCGTTAGGTTTGATTTCAGCAATCATCCCTTTGTCTACCGCTCCCGGAAAAACGAATCCGCCGTTGTAGTCAGTGTGTTCGCCGATCAGGTTGATACGGCCCGGAGAAGCATATAAAAATCCAGTAGTTCCGTCAAAGTGTTTAATGAATCGACTTCTTACGTATTCTGTATCCATGATATTTATATTTTAAAGGTGAATAAATTGAATTCTATTCTATGTGATTATTCCACAGGAATATCCTTATTTACATTCTTGCAACCTACCAAGCCGTAGAACAACAGGTAAGCCAAAGCCGCGATAATCAACCAGTAGCTAGCCATATAACCTACAGAGTCAGAGATACTTTGTTGGATCAACGGCAATACACCACCACCAACAACCATCATCATAAAGATACCGGAAGCCTGTGCTGTATATTTTCCTAAGCCTTCTACTGCAAGGTTGAAGATACCACCCCACATTACAGAAGTACAAAGACCACAAAGTACAAGGAACAAGGCGCTCACAGGAACCTGTGCCATCATAAAGCCTTCACCTACAGTGTAACCCGGCATTGAAACCGTTACATCTTTCGGAGTGAAGATAGCGATCAATACGAAAATGATAGCAGTAGCAGAAACAACGATCAACTGTGCACGGCTGGAAACCTTACCACTGATAGCACTACTTGCAGTACGTCCCACAAGCATCAGCAACCAATAGATAGCAGCGATAGCACCACCGATAGCAGCACCGTTCATCATGATACCGGCACCTTTATCGCTTGAATCGGCAAGATAGAAGTTCAGTGTACCCGGGATACCGATTTCAATACCTACATAGATAAAGATACCGATTACACCCAGTAAAGTGTGACGGAAGCTCCATGGGCTGTGAGAGAATTTTTCTTTCTTCACTCCACCTTTCTGAAGGTGTGGTTCAGGAATAGCAACAAATGAGATAACGATAAATGCAGCAACGAATACACCCATAGCAACGAAGAGCAGAGGAGCAACGTCAGACATAGCAGTACTTGAAGTAACAGTACCGATCAAAGCACCCACGAAAAGCGGAGTCAATGTACCAGACAAAGAATTAAGAGCTCCACCTGTCTGAATCAGCTGGTTACCTTTGTTACCACCGCCACCGAGAAGGTTCAACATCGGGTTTACCACTGTGTTAAGCATACAAACGCAGAAACCGCAGATGAATGCACCAAGCAGATAGATTACAAAGTTTAATTTGATAACATACTCACCGAATGCGAATACTTCAGCACCTGCTCCGAATAAGCTGGAAAGATACTGTGTGAACAAACCGAGGAAACCTACTGCCATTGCAATCAAAGCAGTCTTCTTGTAACCGATCTTAACGAGCATGTTACCGGCAGGAATTCCCATAAACAGGTAAGCCAGGAAGTTCATCATATTTCCCATCATACCTAAAGTGTTCGAACCCGCATATTCATTTCTCCAGATTGTTCCGAATGGAGCAGCGAGGTTTGTTACGAAAGAGATCATCGCAAAGATGAAGAACATCGTGATAATTGCGACGAGATTACCGTTCTTTTTTTCTTGTGTCATGGTTCAAAAAAAATGTTAGTTTATAAAATTAGGTTAGTTATTTTTCAAATCTTATTCTTCTACCGTAAATTTGTAGACAGTGATCTGTTGGTATTCATCACCCGGCAGCAAAGTAGCCGATGGGAAATGAGGTTTGTTCGGAGTATCCGGGAAACACTGTGCTTCAAAGCAGATAGCGCTTCTGGCAGGGAATGTAGCTCCGTGTGCACCTTCAAATCCGTTGAGCCAGTTGCCCGTATAGAGTTGTACACCCGCTTCGGTGGTATATACTTCCATGATACGTCCGCTTTCCGGGTCCTTGCAAGTGGCAGCCAGGTCGAGCGAACCGCTTTCCATCTTGTTCAGTACATAACAGTGGTCATATCCTGCACCGAAAATCAGCTGCTGGAATTTGTCGTCGATACGTTCGCCTACAGTGTGCGGAGCACGGAAATCCATCGGAGTACCTTCTACTTTGGCAATTTCACCGGTAGGGATAGAAACTTCGTCGATAGGAGTATAGAAATCAGCGTTGATCGTAACGATGTGGTTGTTAACGGTAGGAGTAGGGTTGGAAATACCGGCGAGGTTGAAGAAACCGTGGTTAGTCAAGTTAACGACTGTAGCTTTGTCGGTGGTAGCGCGGTATTCGATAGTCAGTGCATTTACTTCGTTTTCCAGGCGGTAAGTCATTTCCACTTCCAGATTGCCGGGGAATCCCTCTTCGCCGTCAGCAGAAACATAGTTGAATTGCACTGTGCTCTCATCAATCTGGACAGCATCCCAAACACGGGCGTGGAAACCGGTAGGTCCACCATGCAGAGAGTTAGGTCCGTTGTTAATTGTGAGTTCATGTTCTTCACCGAACAAAGTGAATTTTCCTTTCGCAATACGGTTGCCGTAGCGTCCGATAGTAGTGCTTAAGAAAGGTTCCGGGCTGTTGATGACGTGGTCGATGCTGTCGTGTCCGAGGATTACATTAGCATGCTTACCGTTTTTGTCCGGTACCATGATAGAAAGAATGGCGCATCCGTAATTGGTTACAGCTACTTCCATTCCCTTTGTGTTTTTGAGGATAAATAAATCAGTTTTCTTATCATTTATATCCTTTTGGAAATCTTTCTGGCTGAGCCCTGATAGATTCCCTTCTGTTGGGAATGTGTTATTCATGTCTGGTATTATTAAAAATTTCCTGCAAATAAAGGGAAATTCTTTCTTACTCACAAATTATTCCGACTAAATATAGCAGGTGCTTTAGGAAAGTTTAGCTTTATTACTTTATGTTCCTTTTCCGGAAAGAGATTTAAGTTGTAATCGCTACAAAATTGGATAAAAAACATTAAATACCCCATTTTTACCCTGAATTATACCACAAAAGAACAGGAGGGTGGAACATTTCCATAGAGGTGTTGTTATAATTTGCCCAACTGAACGTACGTAAAATTATTGGTATGGGACAAATTTATAAACATTTATTTTTTAGAAGATATGAAAATTAAACAGTTATTATTGGCAGGAATGACGGGTCTTATCCTATTCTCTTGCAGTGACAAAGATGATATCTCTGTTTCACAGAACGAAATAAACTCTCTATCAGTATCATTGAGCGGTATTAAAAGCGCAACCAATTCGAGAGCCTCTTCACCAACGGATATTATCACATCAGACATCAAGAATGTAAACAGTGTATTAATCAATCTGACCGACGCCAATGGAAAGGTAATAACCTCCAAATCCGTCACTAAAGATGAAGTGCTCAACTCTGATTGGAATAAGTTGACGGATCCGGCTAAAGGGCTGAAATTCATCAATACTCCTCAATCTGTTTCAAAAGTATATATTTACGGTAATCCGGGAAATGCTGTAAATAATAATGTA
The DNA here is from genome assembly GCF_025147085.1 of Bacteroides sp. D2. NCBI lineage: Bacteria > Pseudomonadati > Bacteroidota > Bacteroidia > Bacteroidales > Bacteroidaceae > Bacteroides > Bacteroides sp. D2. Next base: position 4,278,361 of record NZ_CP102261.1, read on the forward strand.
ATTAATACCAAACTGGCGGAACAGCAAGGAAGCGCGGTACTTTATTATGGAATGGACGATGATTTGAAACCAATCGTTGACGAACCGATTGAACCGACTCCGACATCCGGTAAGACCTATACGGCTAACGTAACCATTGCCCCCATCGTTGCCCGTCTGCAAATCACTAAAATTTCCTTCAAGAATGCAGGCAATTTTGATTTCACCCGTTCCATCGGAGGAGCAACCAAAAAAGCAACTGTCACATGGACGCAGTTTTCCGGAAACGTGAAAGGTCTTTATATGAGTAACTTCTACAATACCTACAACCAACCGGGAACCTTGGAGAATCTCCTGATGAATTCAACAGCCGAAGGACATATCCACGAGGGAATGTGGACATTCGACACCAACCCGATCATTGATGCGGCTCCTTTTGCCAGCTATCAGGTCTACAGTTCGGCAGATGGAACGTATGCTAACCTGCCTTTGGATTTGTCCGGCAAGTGTTATGCCTTTAATTTCTTCCCCGGCACAGCTATCCCGCAACTGCACCTGGATCTTTCCGACCTGGTGATCGACGGACTGGCTTCTACCGATACCGAGGTATTTAATCCCGCATTGGCAAATAGCGCACGTTTCGCCAACATTGTAAAATATTACAAGGAAATAAACACAGAACTAACTGCTGCCGACTTTAAACCCGGTACTCTTTATAACATGGAAATCGAGCTGATACCTATGCTGGACAACGACCTTGGAAACGTACAATACAACGTATTGGTACACGTCACAGTGGCTCCGTGGAATGAAGAAACAATCACTCCGGGATTTGACTTGGAACAATAAGTTCCGGCAGTATCATAAACCAATAATATGAAGAAGGTGATAATGCTATACGCCTTGTTGCTGGTAACAGTGACAGGGTGTATCAAAGAAAATCTGGATGATTGTGAGACAATTTTGTACTTCGACTATCTGGGTGACGGAACACGGGATATCTTTCTTCAGAAAATAGAAAAGGTGGATATGTATGTATACAATGAGGATAAAGTATGCATACAGAAAACTGCCCTGAACAAGAGCGAGCTGCATCGCCAACAGGGCACCACCTTAAATCTGCCAAGCGGTCAGTATCATGTGGTTTGCTGGGGAAACTCCTTCGGCGATACACGAATCAATGAAGGTGCTTCATTAAACAATAACCTTGTCGGAGCACCTCATTATTTCACCAAAGAACTGATAACAACGAATGACAGCTTGTATTTTGGAGAAAAAGAGATCACGATAACCAATGAAAATTATAAGGTGGACACCGTCCCTTTCAGCAGCGCACATATAAAGATGCTTGTAGAATTGGAAGGACTGGATGCCGGCAATGCACGGACGGTCACCTCACCCGTCAGCATGGAAATGGGAAACTTGAGTCCGACAGTGAATTTCACCAAGTCGTTTTCAAACGAACAAATCTCTTATTTTCCTTTGGTTAATTTTGATTCCGGCACACAAAAGTTTGGCGCGAAGTTCAACGTGTTACGATTTAATAATGAGAATGAAGTATATCTGCAATTGCACGATACGCAGACCAATGAAAAGCTCCATACGCTGCAATTGAAAGACTTCATGAAGGAAAATGACATTACCGTAGACGGTATCAATGAAGTGACGATAGGCATTCGTATTCTTTTCAATGGAACCGCTATTACAGTAAAACCCTGGAACGAAGAAGTCATCAGACCGGGGCAATAACCCCCAAATATATGAAATTAATAGTTAAATATCGGATTTGTTTGTATCTGTTTCTTCTGGCTTTCTCTCTTTATTCATGCAGTGAAAGCGAGACGCCCGTATCAGACACGGCCGACAATCAGGCCCGGCTTAATTTTCTAATCAGGACTACCCCGAAAGAAGAGAAGCTCACACTGGGAGGCGATGACAGTTTTTCCAGTCTCGCGCTTTATATATTCAATAAAGCCGATCAGCGATGCGAATATTCGGAACTCATTCCGGAATTCACTCCGCAAAGACTGAAAGAACTTTCACGTTCTGTCAACGTGTCGCCGCAGACAAAAATAATCTATGCGATTGCCAATTATAATGATCCGGACAAAACGTTTTCCACTCCGGTAACTTCCGCACTCACATTGGAACAACTGGAAAATCTGACAGTCTCCGGTAATGTTTTCAGTGGCAACAGCATTCTGATGGTCGGAAAAAAAGAAGTTCCGATTAATAGTGAATATGTCGTCGCCGAAATTCCCATGCAACGGCTGGCCGCACGGCTGGATATCTATATGTTCAAAAATCAGGAACTGGCGCAATCCACTGTAACGGTCACTTCGGTCGAGTTTCGCAATCAGGTGCTTACCACTTATGGAAATCCCGATCGTGTGACAATGCCTGCTGATGCCAAAATGCAAAATGTAACAGTTCCGATCACAGAGAACGGAACCCTGCAACCTATGCCATCGGATTTGTCGGAAATCATTCCCGCCAATGCGAAAGCTTCATTTTACACATACCGGAACATGGTTCCCGATGGTAAACCGGATGCAAACACACCCTACATTCGCATAACGGCACTGTTCGACGGCATAAGTTATACATACAGAGGGTATCTCACAGACCAGGGACAGACTACCAACAAATACAGCCTGTTGCATAATACGGTTTATCGTGTGATGGCTATGCTCGATCATCCCGACAATCAGTTGGTAATCCAAACGACCCCTTATCCATGGAGCGTCGTATCTTCCGAAATCGGACATGAAGTGACCGAAGGCGACTACCGCCTCCAATCTTTCAATGGCAGCGATACCGGAGCCACTACCGGAGTGGTGCAATTCCCATATATATGGGAGGGCGAAGCCCGCAATGAAACTTCCTATGCTGATTATAGCTTCAACCTGACCGCACCCGCAGGTGCTGTATGGACAGCTACATTAACCAATGGCCTTGACTTTGCATTCGGAACCGCCGGCTCTGTTGCCGGAACCCCGGCAGTCTCCAAAGGTATAGCCCGGGATGCCGCCTACGAAATAAAGATAGGTGCCGCAAAACCCTGGAATGGAACCGCCAAGCATACTTTGTTCTATATCACCGTAGATGGTGTGAAACTAAAAATTAACCCGTTGCAGAACGGTATTCGTCCATTTCCGGGCGATAACGATACGGATATATTAATCAGTCAAACTGAATATAAATAGCTTGAATTATGAAACAAAACAAACTATATATACTCTCGTTCATGTTCCTGTTACTCTGGGGCATCACCTCTTGCGAGAATGAATCTCCGGTGGAATCCACCGGGGTATCAGATGTGAACGGGATCACTTTGAAACTTTCCATTCCACGTCCCGTTACCTCCAGGGCCGCAGTTACGGAAGAAGCCGGTGAAGACGCATTGAATGAGAATACGATACAAACACTCGATGTCTTCATCTACCGGGAAGGAGCAGACGACTGTCTGCTTTACCGGCACTTCACCTTTTCTCCGCAACTGACCGGAACCGGAGAACATACGGAAGTACTAAAGGACGTGGCACAGGAAAAATTTGCATTGAATGTGAAACATTCCGTCTATGTCATAGCCAATCATACGGCAACCATTCCCGAAGCCGGATTGACCCTTACCCAACTGAAAGCATTGGCTGCTCCTGTACTGGATGCGGATAAAAAGCAAGATACATTCCTGATGGACGGTGAGCAAACGATGGTATTGAATGACGGAATCATCGCTAACAAAGAGATTCCCGTCACCCTCCGGCGTGCTGCCGCTAAGATAAGGATCACATTGAACTATGTGAACGGATTCACTCCGTTGGACGGTGAGACGCCTTCCAAGAAAATAGTAAACTATGCCGCTGACGGTTCATCCATTGCACAGGGAGCAGTGATACCCACGCAATTGCAAACCATGAATTCGTTTACCGCCCGGAACACAGGTGCAGGATACAAGGATCAATTCATCCTATATTCATACGCTAACGACTGGACGAAAGATACGAACCGCGAAACGTATGTGCTTGTCAATGTCCCTGTAAAAGATGCGGATAACCATCCGATAGCGCAGAACTATTACCGGGTACCGGTCAATTACCGTCTGCCGGACGGAACCGCCGGACAGGAAGAAAACCTCTATAAACTGGAACGCAATCATCTCTATGATATCCTGGTGAATATAGACAAGCAGGGAGACACCGATCCTCATTCTGCCGTGCAATTGAACGCCAGCTATACGATACAGGACTGGACTACCCATGAAATACTGGTATCCGTAGAAGGTGTCAACTTCATCTACGTGAAAGATACGAAGATTTCCATGCCCAACAGTACCCAGTTCACCACCACCTTCCAGTCCTCTACACCGGACGTGGAAATAACTAATATTACGGTGAACGGAGTTTCCGCAACCAACGGTGGCAAAGATATAAAAATCGTATCCACCCCGAATGCGAAATCGGGAACCATCAGCATCACAAGCCCACTTCCTGAAAATTTCCTGGCGAAAGAAATAACTTTCCAGGTAAAGAATGGGGCAGGGCTGACGCAACAAGTGACCGTCTCCCAATATCCGGCTTTATATCTCGGTTCCGATACGTCGGCAGACGTACCCGGTGGAAGCGACGGACAGAACAATACGAAAATGTATATCATAAATTCGTTTGTCGCCGACTTCTCCGCGCTTCCCTATCCGGATGAATTTGACGAACCGTTCGGCACCGGCTTTTCCCACTATGACCCAGACCCGGCATTGGGAAAGTCCTATACCGATTATATACGTGACAATGCCGTGTTAGGCTACCCCTTGAGAGATAGTGAAGGAGCCGGTATCGATACGGAAGAAAACAACCGGAGAATCTCTCCACACATGATGCTTGCTTCGCAATATGGAACAACAACGGCCGATTCATACGTCAAGTCACGAATCAAATGCCGTGATTATGTGGAAAGAGACGCCACTACCGGCGAAACCTACTCCGACTGGCGTATGCCTACACAAGCGGAAATCTATCTGATAGACATCCTGCAAAACGTCAAAGTCGCTGAAGTAAAAGCTATTTTGGAAGGACATTATTACTGGAGCTCCAGTGCCGCCAGTGCCGTCCGTTTTATGGACCCTCGGGTGGGAAATGGAAACAGTTTCGGCCCTCTGAACGCAGCCGTGCGCTGTGTCCGTGACATCCGGTAACACAACAAATGGAATAAAATTAGAAATGTATGAAAAGATTTATCTATTATATAACCCTCTTCGGACTTCTGCTGGCTTCGTGTACATACGAGGACAGCCCGGAGAATCCGTCAACGGAAAAGAACGGGACTACTTTCCGTTTTTCTGTCGACATACCCGATTATAAAACTGTACTTAGCCGTGCCCTGGCCAGTGAAAATACAGTGAACGACCTTTGGCTGATGGCCTTCGATGCCGACGGACTTTTCATCGGACGAGTGCATCCGTCTCTATTGATTGGTTATGATAACGGAGTCGGAACCTTTCAGGCAGAAATTCCCGATCATACAGGCATCATCCATGTCATAGCCAACTACGACCAGTGGGATAGCTTCGACGAACGTGCCGCTTTGCAAAAAGATGAAAGAGAACTGATCCCTTCCTTCACCAGCACTAAAATGGTGTTCTGGGGCAGGCAAGTCCTCGCCTCTGCCACTGATTCGCCCCGGATTATTCTTTACCGCAATCAGGCTAAAGTGACCGTGGAAAATGAAGCCGAAAACTTTGAAGTAACGGGATACGCCATCTGTAATTATGCAAGCAGCGGTACGGCAGCTCCATTCAACCCGGATGCCGCCGTCACTCCGTTTGTGATTATGGACGGCAAACCGACCCTGGCTCATGGCTCCACTCCCAAAGCCAGTCAGACCTCTGACGATTGCACCATGGAACCGAAGTATATGTTTGAAAACGAAAACTATTTCAACGACCAGACTTATATCATCATTAGCGGCCGCCTGAAAGGAAAGACTGATGTACTATATTATAAGATTCAGCTGCTCGACAGCAATAAGAAACCATATACCGTCGTCAGAAATTACCACTACCGGGTGGTGATAAAATCCTTTAGCGAAAACGCCAACGGAAGTACGACTTTTGACGATGCCAAGAGCGCAGAATCTTCCAACAATATATATGCGGAGATTTTCAAAGATTCTCCTACCATTGCCGACAACAATAATAATGTACTGACGGTGGACCGTCTTCACTTCCTGTTTGTCAGAGGGGGCACTTTAAACGTGTCGGCCCAATACACGCAAAACGGAGTGGCCGATCATTCAAAAATTAGCGTAGTCCTGGCCGAAGACCAGGGAAACATACTCCATAACCTGAATTATGACGGCAACGGTACGATTACCGCCGATGTATCCCGTATCATTGCAGGACAGCAGGAAGCTACCATCACCGTGAAAGCCGGGATACTATCCCGTACCATCACCGTGGTATCGAGCGCGCTGTATCAGTTTGACCCTGCCTCCTTGTCGCCGGAAGTATATACGGCGCGCGATCAGGACATGACGCTTCAGTTTACCATACCTGCCAATATACCGTCGTACCTTTATCCGTTGAAGTGTGCTATCACTACCGCCAATCTCTATCCGGTAGCTCCCAACAAGAACCTGCAGATAGAATACACCAACGGTGGTTACCAATATATCTACTGGGCAACCGAGCCCGGAACCAAAACACTGAACTTCCGCACCAGTCTTGAGAATAGTGACGAAACAATTCTGATAGCCAATGATATTTTCAAAACGCAGGAAATAAAAGTGAAATCACGACACTTCACCGATGTATCCGTCAATGGAAATAATCTGGTGGATTATGGCACCAATAATACAGCCCAATTTACATTTACCATACCATCGTATCCCGACTACCCAGTAAGCTATCCATTGACAGTATTTATTGCCACCGGAAACCTGCATACCACGCAAAGCGGATGGACTCCCGTTAACGGCGGTTACCAATATACTTATGCATCGCAACTTTCCGGCGTTCAAACTGTTATATTTACAACAGCGAAAGCAGTGAGTGATGAAAATATCGTTATCTCCGCCCCGGGGTTCAGCCCGACAACAATCGGCATTGGAACTGTGTTGCAACGCGGAGTGGCCGTCACCAACTCTATTCGGGTATATCAGAACAATAATCTGCTTAGAATCCCTAATTACAGGGTCACTTCTTCGGATACGGGTATTGTTCCCACTTTCACGGCAAACAGCCGGAGCAACTATTCATTTACGATAGCTGCCGGATCTAAAGCCAGTGATGTAGTCAGATTCACTTTGCAGGGGTATACTGCTGCTTACCGGGTAGAAGAGCTGCTTCAAAGTCCGGAAATAGTATTAAAATAATAAAAACAGAATGATATGAAACGAATCAAATATCTCCTGATAGCTATCCTGGTGTTCACATTCACCGGTAGTATGTATGGGCAGGAAAAAAACTACTATATGCCGAAATTTGCCATCAAGACAAACGGACTGTATTGGGCCACCACGACTGCCAATCTCGGATTTGAAGTCGGACTCGGCAAGAAACTGACTCTTGACGTATCCGGCAACTATAATCCGTGGAAATTCTCGGATAATAAACAAATCAAGCATTGGCTCGTACAGCCGGAACTTCGTTATTGGCTGTGCGAACGGTTTTACGGACATTTTTTCGGTCTGCATGCCCATTATGCGGATTTTAATGTGAGCAATCTGGATATTCTGGGTTTAGGGCATCATCGCTATCAGGGGAACCTTTACGGAGCCGGCATCTCTTATGGATACCAATGGATTCTGAACAAACGCTGGAGCATGGAAGCTACCATCGGGGTAGGCTACGCCCGCATCAACTACGATAAGTATAATTGCGGTCATTGCGGAAGCAAGCTCGACAGCGGACACAAAAATTACTTTGGCCCTACCAAAGTAGGTATCAACATTATATACATTATAAAATAAGATAGTTATGAAAAAGAAACTGATATACGCTGTGTTGTGTCTTGTTGTTGCTCTTCCGGCCGCCGCACAGAAATACTATAACGATGCCATCAGCATCACCGGTGTCTCCTTATGGCAACAGGGAGAATCTCTCTACATAGATATGCAGATAGATATGCGAAACCTGAAAGTCGACAACGACCGTACACTGACGCTTACCCCCATGCTGGTAAGTGCCGACCATAATCTTACGCTGCCCGAAATTATCATCAATGGCCGCAGAAGGCAGAAAGCCTATGTCCGTTCCATGGCATTGAACAGCGAAACCAGTCTGGGAGTGCCATCCAATAAAAAGGAAGTGATAAGCTATACACAAATCATTCCTTATCAGCCTTGGATGGAAAATGCTTCCCTGAATCTCGAAGAAAACCTGTGCGGCTGCGGAGGTCATCAGGAAGTAGTGGCACAAGAACTGATTCCGAATGAAATCTCTACCGAAATCAAACGCCTTTCTGCCATCCATCCTATACTGTCGCATATTCAGCTATCGGCCGACAGACTGGAAGTACGTAGCAAACAATACGAAGCCCACCTGGAATTCCCGGTGAACAAATCCGTGATCCTGCCGGATTATATGAATAACGCATCCGAATTGCAGAACATCCGGAAAATGCTTTCCGAAACACTGAATGATAAGGGGCTGAATGTCAAAGGCATTTATATCGAAGGCTTTGCCTCGCCCGAAGGTGCATTGAAACTCAACGAACAACTGTCCGTCAAACGTGCCGAAACACTGAAAAACTATCTGACCGCGCAAGGGCAGATCCCCGCCGGACTTTGCCATGTCTCTTTCGGCGGAGAAAACTGGGACGGACTGCTGAAATCATTGGAGGCTTCCACCCTGAAAGAGAAAGCCACTTTGATCGACATCATCGAACACACTGCTGACATCTCCCTTCGGAAAGAGAAACTGAAAAAAGTGGATGGTGGCGTTCCCTATCGTGTCATGTTAAGAGAACTCTATCCGGTGCTCCGTAAGGTGAATTGCCGGGTCGATTATACCACCGATATTACTGTAGCCGCACAAGCCGATGCCGAAGATACTAATCTGAACGCAGCAGCTACTGCCTTGTCCGAAAGAAACCTGACAGCTGCCCGGCAATATTTGGATAAATCGAATCCCCAAACAGCTGAATATGCCAATAATAACGGAGCTTATTATCTGCTGAACGGTCAGCCGGAACAAGCCATTCTTGAATTTAATAAAGCTATTCAGAAGGGGAGTGAGGCAGCCCGGAGCAATCTTGAAGAGATGGGAAAAGTGATGAAAATGCAGAAGAAATAACCACATGCAAACTAAAGATGATTTCTTAAATGAATTTTCATCCTCCTTTTCTTAAAAACTGAACTATTTTTTGTATGTTTGTTCCCGGATTGTAACAATCCGAGCGAATTTAATCTAAGTTTATAACAAGAAAAACAAAAATGTATCCATTAAAATTCGAACCTATTCTGAAGCAGACGCTTTGGGGGGGCGACAAAATTATTCCATTCAAGCATTTGAATTCAGACTTGAAAGGAGTAGGAGAAAGCTGGGAGATTTCTGGCGTTGAGAACAATGAATCCGTAGTGGCTAATGGCCCGGATAAAGGTTTGACCTTGGCCGATATGGTAAGAAAGTATCGCGAGGAGCTGGTTGGTGAAGTGAATTATGCCCGTTTCGGCAACAAATTCCCACTGCTCATTAAGTTCATCGACGCTAAACAGGATTTGTCAATCCAGGTACACCCAACAGATGAGTTGGCGAAGAAACGCCACAATTCGATGGGGAAAACCGAGATGTGGTATGTGGTAGATGCCGACAAAGGAGCTAAATTGCGTTCAGGATTCTCTGAACAGATTACCCCGAAAGAATATAAAGAACGCGTGTTGAACAATACGATTACCGACGTATTGCAGGAATATGAAATTCATCCGGGTGATGTATTCTTCCTTCCTGCCGGACGCGTGCACAGCATCGGGGCAGGCTCTTTCATCGCCGAGATTCAGCAAACTTCTGATATAACTTATCGTATCTACGATTTCAACCGTAAAGATGCGAATGGTAAAACCCGCGAACTTCACACCGATTTAGCTCGTGAAGCCATCAACTACGAAGTGTTGGATGACTATCGCACTAAATACGAACCGTTGAAGGACGAACCGGTAGAACTGGTTGCTTGCACTTACTTCACGACTTCTCTGTATGACATGACTGAAGAAATCAGTTGCGACTATTCCGAACTCGATTCATTCGTGATCTTTATCTGTATGGAAGGATCATGTACAATGAGAGACAATGAAGGTAATGAACTGACTGTTAGTGCAGGAGAATCTATCCTGTTGCCTGCTACCACGCAAGATGTCACTATCACTCCCGAAGGAGGAAGTGTGAAATTGCTGGAAACATACGTATAAGATAATAGCGTACAAAATGAAGGTCATCCGACTTTGTTTCATCCTCATGATGGGCAAAGCCGGATGACTTTTTTTATTACTAATAGAATAAAAACGGCAAAAAACTCTTTAACTATATTTATTAAAAAGTTTATCTGGAACACACAAAAAGATTCGTTCTTTTGCCGCTAGCCAAATGGCATAATATATAAAATAACTAGTGATGTAATGAGGAACAAAAATGGATTTAGCCGATGTGCAGAGTTCTACATCGGCCGTTTGCGAAAGGAGGGACGCTATTCTACGGCGCATGTCTACAAGAATGCTCTCTTCTCTTTCAGCAAGTTTTGCGGCACGCTCAATGTGTCGTTCAGACAAGTCACCCGGGAAAGTTTACGACGCTACGGGCAGTATCTTTACGAGTGTGGCTTGAAGCCCAACACGATCTCTACGTATATGCGTATGCTTCGTAGTATTTATAACCGGGGAGTAGAAGCGGGCATTGCGCCTTATGTGCCGCGACTATTTCATGATGTTTATACCGGTGTTGATGTTCGCCAGAAGAAGGCCCTGCCTGCTGTCGAATTGCATAAGCTTCTGTATGAGGACCCCAAGTCGGAGCGTTTGCGTCGTACACAGGCTATTGCTGCCCTGATGTTCCAGTTTTGTGGAATGTCGTTCGCTGATCTGGCTCACCTGGAGAAATCGGCTTTGGAACAGAATGTGTTGCGATACAACCGTATCAAAACTAAAACCCCGATGAGTGTGGAAGTACTTGATACAGCCAGTGAAATGATTAACCAGCTTCGCAATAGGGAAGATGCACAACCCGATTGTCCGGATTATCTGTTTGACATCCTTAGCGGCGATCAAAAACGTCTGGATGAAAGAGGGTATCGGGAATATCAGTCCGCTCTTCGCCAATTCAATAATTGTTTGAAGGACTTGGCAAGAGCTTTGCATTTGCAATCTCCCGTCACTTCCTATACACTTCGCCATTCTTGGGCAACGACAGCGAAGTATCGGGGAGTACCTATTGAAATGATTAGTGAATCATTAGGCCATAAATCTATAAAAACCACACAAATCTATTTGAAAGGCTTTGGACTTAAAGAACGTACAGAGGTAAATAAAGGGAATTTATCTTACATTAAAAACTGTTGTGTAGGCAGGGTGAAAAGTGTAAAGTATTAGTATTCAGAACTAAAGTATGTGTGTTACTTCTTAGGTAACGGAACTTAAATTTGACGCAAAGATAGACAAAAACATAAATAGTAAGCAAATATTCTTCCACTTTTTTTCGTTTTATCTGAAATATAGGAAAAAAACTATCCGAACATGAAATAACTTTATTTTCATGCTCTAAACTTTTTATTGCCTAATCTCTGGATTTTTCCTGTTGAGTATTAGGCAGTTCCTTTCTTGTGCCCTATTCCTATATGTGATTTCCATTTTTATAGAGACGCGCGCCTTGTGTGTGTATTGTCCGTTACCTAAGAAGTAACGGAATAACATGGGGTAAAAAAACATGATTTTAACAAAACCAAAATCAATTAGTGCTGGGCCTAGCGATGGGACAGGGGAAGGCGTAGCACACTCTAAACGCTGGTATGTTGCTCTGGTTCGTATGCACCACGAGAAGAAGGTAGCCGAACGTTTAGACAAAATGGGGATCGAGAATTTCGTCCCTGTCCAACAAGAAATTCATCAGTGGAGTGACCGTCGCAAAATAGTTGAGTCTGTTCTTCTTCCAATGATGGTATTTGTGCACGTAAATCCGAAAGAACGCAAAGAAGTTCTGGGTTTTTCTACAGTTAGCCGTTATATGGTGATGCGTGGTGAGAGCTCTCCGGCGGTAATTCCTGATGAGCAGATGGCTCGTTTCCGTTTTATGCTCGACTATTCCGAGGAAGCTATTTGTATGAACAGCTCTCCTTTGGCACGTGGTGAGAAAGTCCGTGTTGTGAAAGGACCTCTTACCGGGCTGGTTGGTGAACTGGTCAATGTCGATGGCAAAAGCAAGATTGCCGTCCGGCTGAATATGCTGGGATGCGCTTGTGTCAATATGCCTATTGGTTATGTCGAGGCTATCTGCGAGAAAAACTAATCCCGTCATCATTTATCCACCATTTACATGAATACGAAATTATCCGGTGCTTTTGCACTGATATTCTTTTTCTTCTTTCTCTCGGCTTGCCAGTCCTATAAGAAAGTACCTTACTTGCAGGATGCGGAGATTCTGAAACAGGCGAATACGCAAGTAGCCCCTGTTCAGGATGCGAGGCTGATACCGGGTGATGAAGTTTCCATTCTTGTTTCCACTTCCGATCCGGTTGTTTCGCAGCCTTTCAATGCGCAAGGCAGTACGTTTCTATTGGACGATCAGGGAAATATCAATTATCCGGTTTTAGGAAAACTTCCTTTGAACGGTTTAACAAGTCGTGAAGCTGAAAACCTGATAACGGAGCGACTGAAATCTTACGTGAAAGAAAGACCTACGGTAGTAGTCCGTATGTCCGGTTTTAAAGTTTCCGTTTTGGGTGAAGTGGCCTCTCCCGGTGTTTATCCGGTGGTGAATGAGCAGATCAATGTGCTCGAGGCCCTTGCTATGGCAGGAGATTTGACTATTTATGGTGTTCGTGATAATGTAAAACTAATCCGCGAAGACAGGAATGGGCATAAACAGTTTGTTACACTCAATCTGAACGACGCGGATTTGTTATTATCTCCTTACTATCAGTTGCAACAGAATGACATCCTGTATGTCACTCCTAATAAAACCAAAGCGCAGAGCGCAGACATCGGAACAAGTACGACGATGTGGGTTTCGGGATTTTCCATTCTGGTATCTATTGCCAGTTTGCTGGTCAATATACTTAGATAATACCATCTAATTCCCGGTACTCCTCCGTACAATTAAAACACGGACACTCCTTCATCGGATTCAAATCATGATGGCCTACAATCAACGTCTTAGGAAATATTTTCCTCAATTCGCGGAGCAGACCGAGCAAAGAAGCCCGTTGTGCCAATGTACGCGTGTCTTTGGGACGTCCCGCCATATCCAGTCCTCCTTCGTAACAAATACCTATCGAATGGGTGTTATGGTCACGGCAGTGTGCCCCGACCTTTTCCAGAGGACGGCCCTGGCAGATTTCTCCGTCCCGGGTGATGTAGAAATGATAGCCGATGTCACGGAATCTCCGGTGAAAGATATGATCTTGACGGCAAGCCTCCGCCGAAAGGGACTTTCCTTCCGGCGTGGCACTGCAATGAATGATAATCAGAGTGATGGTATGCATAGGGCTACATACAGCTCTGTACTCCGATCAGACCTCCGATAGCGGTGGCAACGGTGATAATCACTTTGATGATGAAGCTCCATACGGAGCGGGGAGAAGATGAATTACTCATGATGTTACTTTTTTAAAGATTAAAAATAAAGGATTTAGGATTAAGCAGCCGGATCAGGCGCTTCACCGCCACCATCCGGTTTCGGATCAGGGGTATCACCCGAATCAGAACCTCCTCCGGCAGTTGTTGGTTTCTGATATTCGGCCTGCTGTTTCAACTGGCTGTCGAGTTTCAGGTTGGTGGTTGACAAATTACCGGTAGCACGAGCTTTCAGACGCATACCAGTGATGTTTTTCTCCAATGAGAAATCTTCCAGCGTATCAGCTGCCTTACTGCGGATGCCCACACCAAAGATGGCAAGGTCGTCGATTTTCACACATTTGCCGTCGAGTAGCAGTTCCTTGATGCAGTCTACCATGTCGGAAAGTACACCTTTGATGACACCACCGGAATACGGTGAATTGTGTTTCGACATATGTTCGGCAAGCTTGGCCAAATCAAACGTCTCGTCGCTTACCGCACGGGCGAACCACTTGCCTGCATTCAGGCCTTTTTGCTGTTGGTTTTGATAAATTTTGTAACGAATCATAAAACAATAAATTAAAGGGTTAAACATTGTGTCCGGGGGATTCTTTTCCCTTTCGACGATACAAAGATACAACCCTGAAACCCGCAGAAATCAATAGTCTACAGTTGCACGCGATTGTTGTCAATTATGCGCAGTAACGGTCGGTTATTCAATGGAAAAACGTAGGATATGTGAATATGTTTTGTTATTTTTGTAACTGTAAATCAGAAACTTATTCATCATGAACGAATTCAAAATACGCGCCTACGGCCGCATGGAACTGGCTCAACTTTATTCTCCGGAACTAACTGACATTGCTGCATATCGAAAGATGAAGAAATGGATCTCTTTATGTCCCGGACTTCTGCAACGCCTGTACGACTTAGGTTACGAATCAAAGCGCCGCTCATTCACCCCGTTGGAGGTGAGAGTGATTGTAGACGCCTTGGGAGAACCTTAGAAGAGCGGAAAAGTAAAGCACCGCTTTAGCAATCGTAAAGCTATGCTTTACCACCTCTAAAGCGCCGCTTTAGGATTCATGAAACGTCCTGTTGTTATATAAATGCAAAAAATGCACTTTTTCCGAGGGTTCCCTAACACACGCACACATGCGTGCGCGTATAAACGCCTTTATCGTCTGTATTGATAAGCAATCCTTTTTTTATCAGACGGTTCAGCCAGCTAAGAGCAGTGTTAGGTTTGATTTTCATCTTTTCAGCCTGCTCCAACAACTGTGCGCGGGTGAACTGGTTGCCCATTATTTCAAAAAGTGCATCCCGGTCGGCATTGGCTCTATGTTTGACCTCTGTGGAAGGAAGAAAAGATAAGATATGTGTGGCATGACGATAGAGCGGAGTTACAAGCTCCAGCACCGCATGGAAATCTTCAGCGGTGATTGTCACATCCCAACGGGTGATAATGCCGTCTTTGATATTATCGGCGGCAATCTCCTTGTCAGGAGTCAGCAGAGGGGCGGAAGAATCCTTGAACTGATAAGGCTGGTCGCATTCCAATGCACGAATCATAGCTATTTCTGCCATGATACGGCATGTATTGACAGCCAGTCGGGCTATGGAACTGCTCATTTCGTTATCGTTGGCAAGTCCCGAGCGGAAAAACAGATCGGCAAAGAGGGCATTGAACTCTTGCTTTTGCTCATCAGTGAGCCGGAGCGTATGAAGCCCGTGTGCTTTCATCAGGTCCAGTTGCTTTTTCCATTCCAGGCCTATGCCTGTGAAGATGGCTTCCAGATCGGTTTCGCCACTTTCAAACTGGTTGATCCATGTCCATATACCGTGCATATAATAAAACAGCTGGCGCGAGAAGAGACCGTTCTCTGTCGAGGGAATGAGTGGTTTTACTTGTGCGGGCGTGCCGGAAAGCAGGAGGGAGAGATAGCTTTTTTTTACTTCCCGGTATTCCTGATCGGTGCGTCGATTGTACGACAGACGGTCGTGGTCGAATGCTTTGCGGAGTGTATCGCTCCAATGTCCGTATTCAGAGCCGATAGCAGCGGAAATGGTATCCGCTTCGGTTTCGCAGATAAGTCCTGTGCCGTTGGCATCCATGATATTTTGCAGAATACCTGTTCCGGTGTTATTGCCCGAGATGAGAAACATTTTATTTTTGGGCATTTGAGGAGCTTCCACTTTGCAGCGCTCCTTTCCCATGGTATCATAGGCGGCTTTCTCTTTTTTGTAGGCCTTGACCTCTTCCGCTACTTTTTGGCGGATCTCGTCATGAATAGGCTCTACAAGCAGCCGGATGAACGAAAGAATTCCCTTACCCGAGGCGGAAGGGGCTACAATAAAACTTTGCAGGCAAGGAGACTGGAGTTTGCCGGCGTATGGACATCTCACATATCGCTCCATGCTGGCACCTATGGCGGTCAATGCTCCGAGCAGCATGACATCGCGTTGTGTGGGGCTGGTGGCATAACTCATGATGAGCAACAGGATTTTCGGCCAGTCCGCTTCGGTGAAAGAGGGCAATGGCTGGTTCGGGTCACTCCCGTCCTGCAGCTCTTCGGATTCGTCCGGTTCTTCATTGTCCACCTTATTATATACGTGCGTGTGTGTGAGATTTTTGGCCGGTGCATTTCCTGCATTTTTTGCATTTTTCCGGTGGTTCATCATTTCCTCTTTGCAGAGAGTTACACCCGCCCTTTCAGCAAGATGGAATGCAGTGCCCAGATGGACATCTCCATGCCGGGTAGTAAGTGCGTTAGAGAATATCCGTTCGGCATGTTCCCGTTCGTACTTGGCAGACACCCGGCACAACCGATGGAAAAACTCGCGTCCCGCTTCTCCGCAATCCGTTGCGATGGCGAACGCCAGTTGTACATATTCAGCATACGTAGGGGCAATATCCGCTCCTGCAATTTCAACCGCCTCACAGAGGCGGCATAATGATTCAATTTCGTCCATAATTTTAATTTATAGTTTTTAATATCTAATTATTTGCTGTTTCTAAACAATGCTCCCGGATCATGACTAAGAAAGCAAGACCTTACAATGTCCTTGCCGGAAAAGTCTACCCCTTTGCGTTTTTCTCCGAATGGGGGAGGTGTTTCCGTATCATAGAGCAGCACGGTGAACATCATTGCCAGCTTCATATTTTCGATGATACTGTTTGTGTCGTTAGCCATGGGTAAATGATCGTAGGGTACGAATGCTTTCACACCCCGTCCGCTGGGACTGATAAACGTGAGTACAGGACGCAGAAGGTGGTCATTAAACAATGTGTTGCGCATTTCTACTGCCTCCTGATAGGAGTCGAGATGGTCGATATCTACCACCACCAGATGTGAAGAAGCTACGAAACATTTGCTGTTTCGACGCGAGAACGTACCACAGGGAGTCACATAAGGCAATAGTGATGCCTTTGCTGTCCGTATATCTCCGGAATTGCGTACTTGCTCGGTCAGAATTTTGAGATTCTCGTTGCAGGTTATCATTTGAAAAACTTGTTCTACGGAGACTTCGCAGGAGGGAATAAGTGTTGCAGGAGTAACAATCCGCCCCAGTTCATTTTTGATGGGAGCAATGGGAGGCATGAAATAAGACATTCTGAAATCGTTTGTCATAATGTTTATTATTTGAAGTTATCGCCTTGAATTTTCAAAACGCGGTGCGAAAGTAGGAAAAACTGGAAATAGAGGTTTCAGACATATCTGAAACCCAGCGAATGAAAATAATATATAATTCAATATTTTAACAATTAATAAGAATCGGAAAATGAAAAGAAAATGGCATCATTGTATACTCGGTTTTGTAATGGGGAGGTTGCTTAAGAATACAGGTGTAACTGTGAGAGATATGCTTAAGGAGATACATATGAGTTCGGACACCTATGAACAATTAAAAAAGGCGACGATAAGGTCGTGAGTCATTATATCCGTCTTTTAAACTTTTTCTATGACGTTTCTACTGAAGAAGAGTTTCGGAAAAAAGCAAATGAATGTGTGGAGTTCTATATCAAGTATAGGAAGAAACACGGATAATAGGAGGAAATTTGATTAAGAAAAAAATAAAATTGTGCAGGAAGTCCAACGTTTTAATAAAGTCCTAAAATCTTTTGTCCTTTCAGGGGACATCATCTTACTGAACTTACTGTTGTGGGTGTTCGGTTCTCTTTGGGGAAACCGTTCTCCTTTTGAGTATTCCGTATCTCTTTTCCAGAACATGGCTTTGATGACTTTATGTTATCTGGTTTGCAACATTCGTTCCGGAGTGATCCTTCACCGTCCGGTGGTTCGTCCGGAGCAAATCATGCTTCGGGTGGCACGGAACATGATTCCTTTTGTATTGATAGTCTTTGGGCTTTCATACATTTTCCATTTTGAGTGTGTCAATCTGCGTCAGTTGGGGATATTTTACGTAGTTCTCATTATCGTTATCATTTCTTATCGTCTGACGTTCCGATCTATTCTGGAGCTTTATCGCAAAAGTGGAAAAAATGTTCGAAAGGTAGTGTTGGTGGGTAGCCATGAAAATATGCAGGAACTTTATCATTCCATGACAGATGATCCGACATCCGGATATCGTGTATTGGGATATTTTGAAGATTTTCCGTCAGACCGCTATCCTATGAATATAGCATATTTGGGACAGCCGTGTGAAGCTGTTGATTATTTGACCCGTAATGCGGGAAAGGTGGACCAGCTCTATTGTAGTCTTCCTTCCGCCCGTAGTGCTGAAATTGTGCCGATTATCAACTATTGTGAGAATCATCTGATTCGTTTTTTCAGCGTTCCCAATGTCCGGAACTATCTGAAACGGAGAATGTATTTTGAAATGTTAGGTAATGTTCCGGTACTTTCTATCCGTCGTGAGCCGCTTGAGTTATTGGAAAATCGTATTGTGAAACGTGGCTTTGATATTATTTGCTCGTTACTGTTCCTTTGTACCCTTTTCCCGATTATATATATCATTGTGGGACTGGCTATAAAGATAAGTTCTCCTGGACCTGTCTTTTTCAAACAGAAACGAAGCGGTGAGGATGGTCGTGAATTTTGGTGCTATAAGTTTCGTTCGATGCGGGTGAATGCTCAAAGTGATACGCTTCAGGCTACGGAATGTGATCCTCGTAAAACCCGTATCGGTAATCTGATTCGCAAGACGAATGTGGATGAACTTCCTCAATTTATTAATGTACTGAAAGGGGATATGTCTTTAGTGGGTCCCCGTCCGCACATGTTGAAGCACACAGAAGAATATTCCCATTTGATAAATAAATATATGGTTCGTCATTTTGTGAAACCGGGTATTACAGGCTGGGCACAGGTGACAGGTTTTCGTGGAGAAACGAAGGAGCTTTGGCAGATGGAAGGACGTGTGCAACGTGACATCTGGTATATCGAGCATTGGACGTTCATTCTGGACTTATATATCATGTATAAGACTGTGTATAATGTCATCCGCGGGGATAAAGAGGCTTATTAGGTGAGGAATTGGAAATTGAGTAAAAATTAAATCAATAGTTGTAAAATTACATGAGTAGGTGGTTATGAGAAAATTGAAACGATTGACTTTGGGTGCGTTACTTGCTTTTTTGCTGGTATCCTGCCAATCATATAAGAAAGTACCTTATTTGCAGGATACGGCTTTTGTGAATGATACAGAACAGAGTGTTCTTCAGACAGGTGTGAAGGTAATGCCAAAGGATTTGTTGACGATTGCCGTGTCTTGTTCCACTCCGGAACTGGCTGCACCTTTCAATCTGGTAAATTCGAGTACTGATGCTCCACAGCAATATTTGGTAGATAATCAGGGGAATATCAACTTTCCAGTATTGGGTGAGATTCATGTAGGTGGATTGACTAAGCTGGAAATAGAAAATTTAATCATAGATAAGTTGAAGGTTTATTTGAAAGAGGCACCGCTTGTAACTGTGCGTATTGTTAATTATCGGATTTCGGTATTGGGAGAGGTTAATAAACCAGGCAGCTTTGTAGTCTCTAACGAGAAGATTAATCTCTTGGAAGCTCTAGCAATGGCAGGTGATTTGACCATTTATGGTGTGCGTGATAATGTGAAATTAATCAGGACAGGGCAAGATAACAAGCAGGAAATTATTACTATGGATTTGAATAAGGCTGAAACGGTACTGTCTCCTTACTATCAGCTACAGCAGAATGATATAATTTATGTGACACCTAATAAGACTAAGGCGAAGAATTCGGATGTTGGAACTAGTACCGGCCTGTGGTTCTCTGGCATTTCAATTTTGATGTCAATAGCCAATTTATTAATAGGTATATTACGATAAAATTAATAAAATAATTGATCAACAATGAAAGAAAACCCGTACGAAAATAATATGAATGAACAGGATGAGGAGAAAATCAATTATCAGGAACTTCTTTTCAGATATATAATCCATTGGCCTTGGTTTTTGGCTTCTATATTGATTTGTTTGATAGGTGCTTGGGGATATTTATATTTTCAGACCCCTGTGTATCAGGTTTCTGCTTCTATCATGATAAAGGATGATAAGAAGGGAGGAAATTCGGGATCGGCAGATTTAGAAAACTTGGGATTAGGAGGAGTCATTACTTCAGCACAGAGTATTGATAATGAAATAGAAGTACTCCGTTCAAAGTCCATACTCAAGGAGGTCGTCAATAGTCTGGAACTATATATTACTTATTATGATGAGGATGAATTTCCCAAGCGTGAGATGTATAAGACTTCTCCTGTTGTGGTGAATTTGACTGCCCAGGAAGCGGACAAACTTCCGAGTACGGCTTTGATTGACATGCAACTGTCTTCCGATGGTGGGCTGGATGTGAATTTGAAAGTGGGTTTGAATGAATATAATAAGCGATTTGACAAGTTGCCGGCCGTATTTCCTACTAATGTAGGAACCTTTGGATTTACATTAAGAGATTCGTTGTTAAACGGCCAGATCGAAGGTCGGAAGGATGTTCGGCACATCAGTGCGGTAGTTAGCCAGCCGTTTGGAATGGCAAAGGGATATCAGTGGGCATTAACGATTGCACCAACCTCAAAAGCAACTTCTGTTGCCACAGTCTCATTGGTCAATACAAATATTCAGCGTGGACAAGATTTTATCAATAAACTGATGGAAATGTATAACCGGAATACAAACAATGATAAAAATGAAGTGGCTGAAAAGACGAGAGAATTTATCAATGAGCGTATTAAAATTATAGACGAGGAATTGGGCAATACGGAAGAAAAGCTGGAGACATTTAAGCGGAATGCCGGTTTGACGGATATAAGCAGTGATGCTCAATTGGCTGTATCAGGAAATGCTGAATATGAAAAGAAAAGGGTTGAGAATGGTACACAGATTAATTTGGTTCGTGACCTTGCGAAATATATCAATAATCCATTGAATGAATATGAGGTGCTTCCCAGTAACATTGGTTTAACAGACAATGGACTGACTACTCAATTAGAACGTTATAATGAATTGGTTATCGAACGTAAACGCTTGTTGCGTACTTCAACTGAAAACAATCCGATGATTATAAATCTGGATATGAGTATTCGTGCAATGAAGGCGAATGTTAAAGCTGCTATTAACGGAACGTTACAGGGTTTGCTTATAGTCAAGGCTGATTTGGATCGTGAAGCTAGTCGTTTTTCCCGTCGTATCAGTGATGCTCCGGGACAGGAAAGACAATATGTAAGTATTGCACGTCAACAGGAAATTAAGGCAGGGCTTTATTTGATGCTTTTGCAGAAACGTGAAGAGAATGCTATTACGTTAGCTGCTACGGCAAATAATGCAAAGATTATAGATGAGCCAGTAGCTGAAGGCGGCCCGGTATCTCCGAAACCTAAAATGATTTATATGATTGCTTTAGTGTTGGGAGTAGGTTTGCCTGTCGGTATCATTTTCCTGATCAGTCTTACTAAATTCAAGATTGAAGGTCGTGGTGATGTGGAGAAATTAACAAGGTTACCTATTGTCGGTGATGTACCGTTAACCAACGAGAAAGCAGGTTCTATTGCTGTGTTTGAGAATCAAAATACTTTAATGAGTGAGACTTTCCGTCATATCCGTACTAACCTTCAGTTTATGCTTGAGAATGATCAGAAAGTAATTTTAGTGACTTCGACAGTTAGTGGTGAGGGCAAGTCTTTTATTTCTTCAAATCTTGCGATTAGTCTGTCTTTGTTAGGAAAGAGGGTAGTAATTGTAGGGCTTGATATTCGTAAACCCGGTTTGAATAAAATTTTTAATATCCCCCGAAAGGAGCAAGGAATTACTCAATATCTGTCAAATCCGGAGAAGAATCTAATGGATTTCGTTCAGCCTTCGGATGTTAGTAAGAATTTATATATTCTTCCTGGTGGAATAGTACCACCTAATCCTACGGAATTACTGGCTCGTGATGGTTTAGATAAAGCGATTGAAACATTGAAAAAGAACTTTGACTATGTAATTTTGGATACTGCCCCTGCTGGTATGGTTACTGATACTTTGCTTGTAGGTCGTGTTGCTGACTTGTCTGTTTATGTATGTCGTGCTGATTATAGCCGAAAAGCAGAGTTTACCTTGATTAATGAGTTGGCTGCTGATAATAAACTTCCCAATATCTGTACCATTATTAATGGTCTTGATCTCAAAAAGAAGAAATATGGTTATTATTATGGTTACGGTAAATATGGTAAATACTATGGTTATGGTAAACGTTATGGCTATGGATACGGCTATGGAGAACATACAGTAAAGGAAGAATAAATACCTAAAATAGTAAGTACTCAATAATGATAATATATGAATATAGCAATTGTAGGCACAGGCTATGTTGGCTTGGTGTCCGGTACTTGTTTTGCAGAAATGGGTGCCACTGTGACTTGTGTTGACGTAGATACTAATAAGATTAGCAAGTTGAAAGCCGGTGAAATGCCTATTTATGAACCAGGATTGGAAGAATTGGTAAAACGCAACGTTGGCTATGGGCGCCTTCACTTTACAACAGATTTGATCGAAGTTTTGGATGATGTGGAAGTCGTCTTTTCCGCAGTAGGAACTCCTCCTGACGAAGATGGTAGCGCCGATCTGAAGTATGTGCTTGCCGTAGCCCGCCAGTTTGGACAAAATATCAATAAATATACCATTCTGGTCACCAAATCTACTGTACCTGTGGGTACTGCTCAAAAAGTGAAGGCTGTCATTCAAGAGGAGTTGGACAAGCGTGGGGCAGATGTACCCTTCGATGTAGCCAGTAACCCCGAATTCTTGAAAGAGGGTGCCGCTATCAAAGACTTTATGAGTCCTGACCGGGTGGTAGTTGGCGTTGAGAGCAAGAAAGCTGAAGAGGTGATGACCAAGCTCTATCAACCTTTC
Organism: Bacteroides sp. D2; assembly: GCF_025147085.1. NCBI lineage: Bacteria > Pseudomonadati > Bacteroidota > Bacteroidia > Bacteroidales > Bacteroidaceae > Bacteroides > Bacteroides sp. D2. Next base: position 4,301,468 of record NZ_CP102261.1, read on the forward strand.
TTGCTCCAGAATTTCCGTGTAATTTTTATGGATATACCTAGTGCTGAAATGACCAAGTATGCTGCTAACGCCATGCTGGCCACCCGTATCAGCTTTATGAACGATATAGCTAATTTGTGCGAGCGAGTAGGGGCTAACGTAGACCATGTACGCAAAGGTATTGGAGCTGATGTGCGTATCGGGCAAAAATTCCTTTATGCCGGTTGCGGATATGGCGGTAGCTGCTTTCCGAAAGATGTGAAAGCTTTGATGCATACAGGTATCGACAACGGTTATCACATGGAGGTGATTGAAGCGGTGGAACGTGTCAACGACCGTCAGAAGAGTATTGTTTATGATAAACTTATCCGTTTGATGGGTGATGTAAAAGGTAAAACTATCGCTATGTTAGGTTTAGCTTTTAAACCTGATACTGATGATATGCGTGAAGCTCCAGCTCTAGTAGTCATTGATAAGTTGCTGAAGGATGGTGCTACCGTGAAAGTGTTTGATCCCATCGCTATGCCTGAATGTAAACGTCGTATCGGCAATGTTGTGACTTATACTGAAAATCTCTATGACTGTGCCGATGGTGCTGATGCGTTGCTGCTGATGACCGAATGGCGACAATTCCGCCTGCCTACTTGGAACGTGATTCAGAAGGTGATGACTGATAAGTATATCGTAGATGGACGTAACATTTGGAATCGTGTGGAGCTGGAAGAAATGGGATTTAGTTATACACGGATTGGAGAGAAATAGAGTAAAATAATAGTGGATTAACAGTATTTCTGGCATTATACGTTTTCAAGGAATACTAATGATAGTGGGTGTTACGGTATGGAGAAGAATAGTAGAAAAGACAGTTTTGATGTTGTGAAATGTTTTGCGGCATTTTTTGTGGTGCAATTGCATACTATTCCTGCGACTGTGTGTCCGTTATTGAATGTAATTGCACGACTGGCTGTTCCTTTGTTTTTCTTAATCACGGGTTATTATTACACATCTATTGTAGAAAAAGGAAAATATGGAGTGCAACTGAAAAAGATCTTTTTGTTGGCTATTGCATCTTCTCTGTTTTATTGGATATACTATGGCTGTATGGCTCTAAAAAATAATATGTTCTATCAATGGTTTATGGACACTTTTAATTCTATATCGATACTGAATTGGGTGCTTATAAATGACACTCCAGGCATTGGGCATTTATGGTATCTATATGCTATGATTTATTCATTTATAGCTATTTATGTTATAGATAAATTGAAAATCAAAGTTAAATGGGTGATTCCTATTCTTTTTCTTATTGGATTATATGTAGGATGCAAAGGGTGGCCTTATTCATGGTATCGTAATTGGGCATTTATGGGCGTTCCTTATATCCTTTTGGGGCGTATAATATTTGAGTATAAAGAAATGTTAATATATAAACTGGGGGGGGTAAAAATAGTTTACTTTATTTCTGCTGCTATTATCGGCCTGTTGGGTGAATATAAATTGTATGAAATAGTAGGTATGGATCCTATTCGTGATCATTATGTTTTTATAATATTGATGAGTGGAATTCTTTTTATTTTGGCATTACAATATCCTTATTTTGGCAAAGGAAGTGTTGTCGCAATAATAGGAAGGGAGTATTCTGCATTTATTTATATTCTACATATTTTCATTCTTAGAATATTGTCTTTCTATATAGATTTTTCTTCTTCATTAATGATAAGATTCCTATGTCCTATTATTGTATTTGTGTGTACAATTGTAGTTGCTACTTATATTATTCATATGTATAAATTGTTGTCGAAAAAGTGTGTAACTATTTAATATTGCTGAATTTTTATCTGCGTTCATGAATCAATCTACTGTATCAAATAATAAACTGCTAGTTAAAAATTCTTTGATGCTCTATCTTAGGATGTTCGTAAATATGGGAGTTAGCCTATTTACGTCAAGACTAATTCTGAATGCTTTAGGAGAAACCGATTTTGGTATCTATAATGTAGTTGGTGGTATTGTAGTGATGTTTACATTCATTAATGGCTCTATGAATAGTTCTACTTCTCGTTTCTTGACTGTGAGTTTGGCAAAAGGAAATTCCCAAGAATTGAAGGCAACTTTTAGCTTTGCTGTTACTATTCATGCCATATTAGCTTTTATTATTTTACTCTTGGCAGAAACTTTTGGCTTATGGTTTTTTTACCATAAGATGATTATACCAGCAGAGAGGATGGATACAGCATTTATCTTATATCAGCTTTCTATAATAACTACGATGTTGTCTATAATGAGTGTGCCTTACAATTCTTCTATTATTTCACATGAGAAGATGAATGCTTTTGCTTATATTAGTATTTCGGATGTAGTCTTTAAATTGCTGATTGTGTATATTGTCATTTATTTGCCTTGGGATAAATTATTGCTTTATGCATTATTGCTGTTTATTACGCAGATAGTCAATCAACTCATTTATATCCTATATTGTCAGGTACATTTTGAAGAGGCAAAATATAGTTTAACATGGAATAAAAAGCTATTTGTGGAAATGTGTGGCTTTGCAGGTTGGAACATGACTGGTAATTTCGCTTTTGTCTGTTATACGCAAGGTTTAAACTTGCTGATAAATATGTTTTTTGGTCCATCGGTGAATGCTGCCAGAGGAATTGCGATCCGAGTGCAAGGTATTATTTCTAATTTTGCATCCAATTTTCAAACAGCCATTCACCCACAAATAACAAAAAATTACGCAGTTGGGAATTATGAGTATATGCAAAAACTGATTTTTGCTGAATCAAAATTTTCATTATATTTACTTTTATTGTTGTCTTTGCCTGTACTTGTTGAAGCACAACTGATATTGAACTGGTGGCTTGTAAATGTACCGGAGAATACTGTTGTATTTTTGAGGATCATGTTGTTTACGACTTATATAGAGACCACAACTAATCCCCTTCTAGTGTCTGCTTTAGCAACTGGTAATGTTAAAAAATTGCAGCTGGTAATCTGTCCTCTATTATTATGTATTCTTCCTTTGTCTTATCTTTTTTTGAAGTTTGGAGCACCTGCTTATTCTGTCTTTATAGTAAATTTGCTTATTTTATTTCTCTCATTAATAATTCGAGTCTTTATGCTTAAACCTTTTATTGGTTTATCTCCCAAGCATTATTTTGTAGATGTTATCATTCGATGTATGGGCGTTGGAATTTTATCTTCTGTATTGCCAATATATTTATTCTATATTATAGAACCACCATTTTTCCGTTTTTTTATAGTATGTGTGTCTTCTGTGCTATCTGTTGTTTCTGTAGTATACTTCATTGGGATAAATCATGAAGAACGATTGTTTGTTAGAGCGAAAATCAGGAATGTGATAAATTATAAAAGATAAATAGAATGAATAAAAGAATCAATCTTGTATATTGGAATAAACCGAATTTTGGGGATCAATTAAGTCCTTATATCATTAATAAATTGAGTGGATTGCCTATACAATATAAACGAGGTTCGGTGAGCGTTAGAAGGTCAATAAAAGAAATCTTAAAATATCTCATCTGTAATAACCGAAAAGCGCTGAAAGATATGTTGTTCTCTTGGGAACATAATATTATAGGTATAGGTTCTGTGATTAATTTGGGAAATCATAAGTCACATATTTGGGGGAGTGGTTTTATGAATACTGACCAAACATTTCATGGTGGAATAGCTTGTGCTGTAAGAGGGGAATATACCAATAATAAGATTATATCGATGGGTTATTCAGGATGTTGTGTTTTTGGTGATCCCGCTTTACTATTGCCACTGGTTTATGAACCTACCCCCCCCCAAAAAAAATGTTAAAAATATTCAAATAGGTATTGTCCCGCATTTCAGCGAAGTTGATTACTTTATAAAACAATATGGTCTTAAGTATACGGTGATAGATTTGCGAACCTTTGAGGTGGAAAAAGTTATAGACGAAATCAATAGTTGCCAATATGTTTTATCCTCATCTATTCATGGAATTATCGTAGCGCACGCCTATCATATTCCGTGTATTTGGATTCAAAAAGGTTACATTCATACAGATGGTATAAAGTTCTATGATTATTTTAGCTCGGTAAATATACCTATTTATGAAGGCTTTACTGATATAGAGAATATCCTTTCAGATTTGTCTAGCTGTTTGAACTTTTTTGAAAGATATTCGTCCATTGCATTACCTCATAAATCTCTTGTTGAAATTCAACAAGATTTGCTAGACGTTGCTCCATTTCCTGTAAAACAAGAATATAGAAATCTTTTAAAAAAGAGCTAATATTTATGATTTCCATCATTATTGCGGCATACAATGCGGCTTCATTTATAACCACTTGTATAGATAGTTGTCTGAATCTGTTAGGTTCGGAGACGGAGATTATTATTATAAATGATGGTAGTACAGATGATACTTTAGCCATTTGTAACCAGATGGCTAATTGCTATTCTAATATATTTATTTTCTCACAGGATAATCAAGGTGTTAGTGCAGCACGCAATGAAGGGCTTTTGAGGGCCCATAATGAATGGGTTTTATTTATGGATGCTGATGATTGGTTAAATAAACGTGATATGGAATTTCTTATTACGAATTTGAAGCAGCTTGATGAAGCTATTGATATTTGTACATTTGGTTATAATACAATTCTGCAGGATAAGATTATAGAGCATCGTGAACAGGATAGGGTGTGTGCACCAATAGAGATTTTAAATTCTGCATCATTTAAATTGGCAAGTTGGAATTATGTGTTTCGACGTACTCTATTGATAAATAATGATATAAATTTCCCTGAAGGTGTGATTTGTACAGAAGATCAAAACTTCAATATAAAAGCATTGTGTCAAGCCCGCGTAGTGCAATCTTTCAATTTGATAGTTTATAATTATAATTGTACAAATATATATTCTGCTTCACATAAGAAACACTCGGAAGCATGGATTAAGAGTCGGTTGCTTTCTGCTAACAATATATTATCTTATTGTATATTGCACGATGTGCCTTTACTTAATGTTTATGCTCAAGTAAAAAGGTTGTATGAATCTTATATGAATGATTTTACAACAGATATATCGGTGAAGGAAAGAGCAAGTTTCTTTATCTCTGAATATAATAAGACAGTTTCTTATTTGCCTGAAATAAAGAATATAAGAAAGTTTAGATTGTGCTATTATAACATGTGGTTGGGGCTTTTGCTTTTTAAAATTCATAAAATTATAGTTTACATAAAAAACAGATGAGTATGTGGTTATCAAAACTGAAAAGAGTATTCTCTAATATGCTGTATATTGATGAAATAATAGATGATATTGTTTCATATAAACTTAGATTCTTAAAACTTGATGTGTTTGCAAATATTAACAAATTGGGGGGGGTAAATTTGCATCCTTTTGTAGATAGCCAAGGCTATACGCATACTGTGACGGTATCTTTAACTTCTTATGGTGATAGAGTATATTCTGTATGCTATGTAATATATAGCATTTTGATGCAATCCGTACAACCTAACAGAATAATACTATGGCTTTCTGAACAAGAATATAATGATGAAAATTTGCCACAGTCATTGAAAGATTTGAGAAGTAGGGGGGTGGAAATAGCTTATTGTCCGGATTACCGTTCGTATAAGAAGATTATTCCTACTCTCCGGAAATATCCGGAAGATGTAATTATAACAATAGATGATGATGTGCTGTATGGACATGAAACTTTAGAATATTTGATTAATGCTTATTTACAGGAACCTGAATATATTTGGTTTATGAGTGGTAGTAAGATGGCTTTTGATAAAAATGGAAACATAAAACCTTATGTAACTTGGTATGATGAGCATTTGACGGCATTAGAATGTAATATTAAGAATTTTCCTACAGGAATTGGAGGTATCTTATATCCTCCTCATTCTTTGGCTGAAGAAGTGACTGACGAGACTTTATTTATGAAATTAGCTCCTACTGCCGATGATATTTGGTTGAAAGCAATGTCTTTAAAGCAAGGTACAAATTGCAGGCAAATAAAATTAAATAAGCCTGTAATGCGCTTCCATACTGGTATAAGGGAAGTGCAAACTAGTGCATTGTGTAAGGATAATATAGAAAAAAATCTGAATGATAAGGCTGTGTACGCTGTTTTTGATTATTTTGATTTGTGGAAACTGTTTAATTAGATAACTATTTTATGCATCTTTGTAATTTTACTTTCATTATTCCTCATAAAAATATTCCCTCTTTATTACAGCGGTGTATTGACTCTATCCCTCAAAGGGAAGATGTGCATATCGTAGTAGTTGATGACAATAGTGATTCTTGTCAAGTGGATTTTAGCCATTTCCCGGGTCTTGATAATCCTTTAGTGGAGGTTATATTTACGAAAGAAGGATATGGAGCAGGTTATGCTCGTAATGTAGGTTTAAAACAAGTACAGAGTAAATGGGTTTTATTTGCAGATGCTGATGATTTTTTTACACCAGAATTGAATGTCTTTTTGGATAAATATAAAGATTCTACTGCAGATGTAGTTTTTATTACTAATAATACGATTGATTGTGATACATTCATTCCACAAAATCAAGATTTAAAAGTGGCGGAATTAGCTAAAGAGTGTAATCATGAAAATGAATTTGATCCTTTAAGATACAAGTCTCAACCTCCATGGACAAAAATGGTGAAGATGTCGTTAATAAATCAGTATCATATCATGTTTGATGAGACACCTGCTTCAAATGATGTATGGTATAGTGTACAAGTTGGATTTTATGCGCGAAAAATAGAAATTTCTAAAGAAATAGTATATACAAGAACAATTAGACAGGGATCTTTGCAATATTCTCTTGATAAAGAGAGGCTGTTAGCTCGTTTGAAGGTAGGATATAAAGTTAATACTTTCTTAAGGAATCATGGAAAAATCAAATATTATAATGAAATATGGGGGTATTTATTAGATCTTCGCAAAATTAGCTATCCATTGTTTTTTATACAGTTTTTTAAATATATATATAAAACCCCTTTTTTCATTGTAAAAAAACATTTGAAATACAAATTCTTAAAACTTTTCAGATGAATAGTATATTTTATCGTTTAAAGAGGAAAATACGAAAAATGTTTTGTTCGAAACTAGCGTATATGTTTTGGGAGGATAATGAGTCTCTTCGTAGTCATGTAGGTAATTATTACACTAGAACATGCAAAGTAGTTGGTGAGTTTTCTGCTCCTTGTCTGATTATGATGGTAGATGGTCGTTTCCCACATGGTGGTTTGGCGGATAGATTGCGTGGATGTATTAATCTGTATAAGTTTGCAAAAGAAAGAGGAATGGATTTTAGAATTTATTGGAAATCTCCTTTTGATATTCATGAATACTTAACTTGCAATGAATATGATTGGAAAATAGATCAAGATGAAATATCTTATTTTATGGGTAATTCTTTCCCTGTTACTTTGGGCAGTTATTATAAGCAATATTCTTTATCTGAAGCAAAAGAAGCAGAGTTTCAATATCAAAAGATGAATGAGATTATAGATTCCCATCCACATATAAAACAGTTTCATTTTTATACTAATGCTCACTTTGTAGATGATAAGGAATATGCCGAATTATTTAAAGAACTTTTTGTTCCTTCCGAAGGACTCCAAGAAAAGATTTCTTTTTATAGCAAGGTACATAATTATTCTCCATATCTTTCAATGGCTTTTAGATTTAGGCAATTATTAGGTGATTTTGAGGATGCGTCTGGTGGAGAAGTATTATCAGTGGCAGAACGAAAACAATACATTGAGGATAGTTTGCATCTTATAGATAAGGTTTATGAAGAAAATAATGGTGAGCAAATGATATTTGTGACTTCTGATAGTAAAGACTTTATCAAAGCCGCTAGTGAAAAATCGTATGTATTTACTGTTTCCGGTGAAATAGTGCATATTGATAAACAGTGTACATTAGTAAAAACAGATTATAGTAAAGAGTTTCTTGATATGTTGATGTTAGCACGGAGTAGTTTTATTTATGTATGCAAAAAAGAGCGTATGTTTACGCCCGGTTTTTCGTTAAATGCTGCTAAATTGGGGGGGGGTAATGTTTAAAATAATTAAATACTAAACTGTAGCAATAGTATAACTAGATAAGTATGAACACTGAAGCTAAAACAAGGCTAGCAATGAATGACTTTAAACATTTTATCTTAACTCGTTTCAATATACCTTTCATTCGTAAAGATAGTGTAGACTTTCTATTTTCTGATTCCTATTTGAATGAACGTTATTCTATATTTGAGAATACATGTTTCTCTTCAATGTGTAATCAAAAAAATAAAGATTTTATATGGTTGGTATTTTTTGATAAAAGAACGCCTAAATCTTTTGTACATCGGAATGAACAATTACAGAAGTTGTGCAAAAATTTTAAGCCAATTTATGTTGATATGAATTATATAGCCAATTTAGCAATTGAATCGTCTTATGTGATATACGCTAATGAGATTGCTCCTGTTAATGAGAATGATTATGGTGTAATGATGGGGCGAGTATGGTTGGCTGAATACTACAATTTGCTGATTCGTTCGTATTGTGAAGATTCTGTAGAATATGTGATAACAACCCGTATTGATAACGATGATTGTTTTGAGTGTGATATGGTAGAGGCTGTAAAGAAGTATGCAACAATTGATACGGTTGATCATATTTTAAGTTTTGATATGGGGATACAGTATTTTAATAATACGTGTATAGCTCAACGCTTTTATTATCCTAACAATCATTTTACATCGATGCTCGAAAAGCTGGATAAACCCTTGCGGACTGTATTTTATTGGGATCATTTCTTTGTAGAGAAATTTATGCCTGTAATTCATATTTCAGAAAAGCCGCTGTGGCTCGAAATACTACATAACTCGAATGCGATAAATACTATAAAATTGAATCGTAAAAATAGTTTGTATTTGTCAGGGCTTGATTTGCATCCTTTTGGCATTGATCTCAAATATTCATCGATAAAGATTCTTGTTTCGTTGTTAATAAATCCTAGGCTCTATTTATATCCGTGGATTAAGTATCTTTTACATCTCGCTGCACTAAAAAAGTATCTGAAAAAGTGATGAGTATTCCTTTTATTTCAATTATAGTACCAGTATATAATGTTGCTCAATTTTTATCGATAACATTGGATAGTATTCTGAATCAGCGGTATACTAATTATGAAATTATTCTGATCAATGATGGATCAACTGATGAAAGTGCGGAGATAGCACAGCGATATGCTTCTAATGACCAGCGTATAGTTTTTATAGATAAGTGCAATGAAGGTGTTGCTACAACACGTAATAAGGGGTTGGAAGTCAGTAGAGGGATTTATATCATGTTCTTGGATGCGGATGACATAATATATCCTAACACACTAGATAAAATAGCTACAATGCTCCGAACAACAAATGCCGATTTATTGAGATTTGAGCATCAAACTATAGATGAAGAAGGAAATGAACTGTATCCCAATTACAATATAAGAAGGCGTAAGAAATATGTTGGTTGTGAATTGGACGCGGCTACTTTCATGAACAAAATTTTATTAAATGAGTACTATATGTGTCTCAATATTTTTAAATCCTCGCTTATTAAATCTCATCATATTTCATTTTTACCTGATTGTACTTATAATGAGGATACACTATTTATATTGAAAAGTTTATTATATAGCAAGAAAAACTTTTATATTCCAATCAAGGTGTATGGGTATAGGAAATATAGTGAAGCGGTGACTGCTAAGTTTTCAATTAAAAATTATGAGGATGTGAAACTAGTGTTTACTGAAATTATTCAAATGTCTGAAAACATAACTAATAATTTGAGGACTTCCTTTAAGGCTGTTGCAGAAAGCCTTGCCATTCATCTTTATTTGGAGAAGTCTAATATGAATGTTCTTGATGGTGATCTAGATACTATTATATGTCAATGTACAAATAGGCCGGTTATGATGGAGTGGAAATGTATCTCTTTGTTGGGGGATAAAGGTTTTAAGTTATGGAGGAGTCTTTTTCTTCTTAAAAGGATATTAAATCGATTAATGTAATAGAGGTAGATATAATGATCCATCAATTCCCAAATAAAGACTCCAAAACAAACTGGGGTTATATCATTGGATATTTCATATTATTCTTGATTGCACCTCCTTTTATTGCTATTCCCACCATAATAGTTTATATGGTCACTAAATCCCATGCGACTAAATCTGATTATTATCTGTGTTTCTTTGCTATTGCAGGTTATTTTGCAGCTATTAATGCCACGAAACGTATGGGGGGAGATCAATGGCAATATTATGTTGCTTATATGAATGTTCCAGATGTGGGGTTCTGGAAATCATTGGTTTACATCTATGGAATAGACTATTTTAAAGATTCGTCTAGAATGCAAGTTTCAGGAGAGTTTATGAATGGTATATATAACTATTTGGGATATTATCTTACCTTTGGTTATTATCCTCTGTATGCAGCGTTGTTGACTTTTATGGACTACTTGCTTGTTTTTTGGGGATTACGCAGATTTTGTTTATCAATGAAGAAACCGCATATACCTATAATAGCCGGGATTTTTACATTATCGTTTTTTTATCTTTTTTTTCAATATACCTTGCAAATTCAAAAGCAATTTCTTGCCCAGTGTATTATGATGTACGTTTTAGGAAATTATGCCTATTATGGTAAAATGCGAAAGAAGGATTGGATTATGGCTGTTTGTGCAGTGTTTACTCATGCTGCAACGTTGCTCTTTGTACCTTTCTTTATTTTCAAACCTCTACATCGCAGACTAACGAAAAAGGGCTTGTTTTTTATTGGAGCAGCTTTTGCTATACTAATTATTATAGCTCCTAGATTGGCATCAGGTATAGCAACAGATACTAGTTCTGCTTTGACATATGGTGTATCTCGCTTGGCGACCAGTGAAACTCTTAATGATACGGAGTTTGGCCTTGTATGGGCTCAAGTTTTTATAATAGCTCTTCCTATGGCATTAATTGCATTCCGCAAACTATGGCTAGAACGTAAAACATTATCTGATAGTAGTGCCTTTATTCTGAATATTACTCTTTTATTATTGCTTACTATAGTAGCAATGTATAGACAGCCATTAGCGCAATATCGTTATTTTATGATGTTATTTGCCTTCATGCCTTTTATTTATCCTTTTGCTTTTGATAATATCAGAAATAGGGATATGTTGCTTAAAGTGATTGCAGTAGTGATGATTTTGTGGTTTTACTATCAGTTCGAACTAATTGTTTGGGATTATGCTCCTCTAGTGGATATTATTATTAAGAGTCCGATTTTTCTGTTATTTGGTAATTATTATACGGTATAGTAGATATGCATATTTGTTTTGTCTGTCGTGAATATCCACCTTCATTAAGAGGTGGCGGAATAGCTTCGTACATAAAAGAAGTTGTACATGGTTTACATGCAGTTGGACATCAAATTACAGTGATTTGCGCATCGGATAATACATGTCAAGAATCAATGTATGATGATGAAGGTATATGCGTAATACGTCTTAGAGGGGGGGATTTTCTTATTCCTGAAGTCGAGAAGCCTTCTTTATGGAAGAAATTTCGTCCTCTATATCGTTTTTATAGTTATCGTAAGCGCATTGTGCTAGCTATAAGTACGTTAGGTGATGTGGATATAATAGAAGTGCCTGAATATGGAGCAGAAGGGTATTTCTTACATCAACTGAATATTCCCGTGGTGGTACGATTGCATACACCAATGTTACTCGATCATTATAGATTTTCTCTTCAATCTTTCTCAAAAAATAATTGGCATTACTACTGGCAAGGAAAAAAGGAGTTCCAAGAGATGAAAAAAGCTGCCTATTTGTCATCATGTAGTACTTCGCTCAAAATATGGGCAGAGCAGTATGCCGGAGTAATGAAAGACAGAGCGCGGGTGATTTATAATCCTATTGATATGAATGCGTGGAAGGGCTTTCAGAGAAAAGAAGAATACCGTGAAGTGAAAGAGATTCTTTTTGCTGGTACTATTTGTGATTGGAAAGGATGTGGCGATTTAGCGGAAGCTTGCCGAATACTTCATCAAGAGAATGCTTCTTGCCAGTTTCGTTTAAGTCTAGTGGGAAAAACTGGAATTTTTGCGGAACAATTACAAGCTAAGTATGGAGATGAACCTTGGTTTAATTTAGTAGGTAGGGTACAACGTGAGGAGTTGATGGAAAGATATACTACCGCTGATGTAATTTGTTTTCCTTCATGGTGGGAAAATATGCCTATGGTATGTATTGAAGCGATGCTTTGCGGAGGAATAGTATTAGGTAGTAGTTCGGGCGGTATGAGTGAAATTATTGAGGATGGTAAAAGTGGATTTCTGATAGAACCTCGTAATCCTCGATGTTTAGCCGATAAAATAAGGCAGATATTTAATTTATCGGAAGGAGAGAAGGCCAATGTCTCATTGAGCGCTAAGCAGCGTATCAAAAATGCTTTCAGCTTGGATATGATTATAAAGCAGCAGATTGCTTATTATAAGGAAGTGGTAGAGGATTATAAGAATAAGTAAATATGATTAACAGAGATTATAGCGTGACTATTCGTACGTTGGGAACAGCCGAAGATAAATATCAACGCACATTGGATAGTATTGCCACACAAAGCATTCAGCCTAAAGAAGTAATTATTGTTTTGGCTAATGGTTATGAATGCCCTAAAGAGCAATTGGGGTATGAACGTTTTGTGTTTGTAGATAAGGGTATGGTCAATCAGCGTGTTGCGTGTTTTGATGAGTCTTCTTCAGAATATACTTTAGCCTTAGACGATGATGTAGAGTTTTCCTCCAATTTTGTGGCTTCTTTATTTGATACTATGGAAAAGTGTAAAGCGGATTTTGTTTCTCCGCTGGTAAAAGAAATAAACATTTCGGGGGGGGGGGGTAGATATACACTAATTAATAAAATAAAAGATTGGCTATTGGGAGTTTCTATTAGAAAACGTTTGAAAGATTCATTCATGGTGAAAGTATGGCGTACTGGTGGATTTATAGTGAATAGTGCGGTAGAAGATAATAAACAGTATTATAGTCAAAGTGGTCATGGTACGTGTGTGTTCGGACGTACAAAAGCCTTGAAAGAGTTGCATTTTGAAGAAGAGTTATGGTTGCAAGATGCCAAGTATGCATTACCAGAAGATATGGTGATGTTCTATAAACTTTATTTGAAGGGTAATGTGATTGCTATGAATCGTGAAGTGGAGTTTGTCCATCTTGATGCTGGTTCTTCGCTAATGGATGACAATAAAAAATTGAATAATATATATGCTTCGGCTCGTAATGGTTTAATCTTTTGGCATCGGTTCATTTATAAATGTAGGGATAAGAAATGGCTATCTATACTGTGTATTGTCCGACGCATATTCTTTACTTCTCTTTTCGCTCTGCTCAAAGGAGTAATCAGATGGGATATACGCTATTTTAAAACTTACATGGAAGGGTATAGAGATGGATGGAAATATATTCATACGAGTACGTATAATGAATTGTCGAATATTGTAAAGTGCTCTGGAGGTAAAATCAAGAAAGTGTATAGCTTTGGTTTATTTCATGGGTTGGCTTATACTCTATTTGTTTTATCACTTAGATTATTCCCTTCTACAAGAGTTGCTTTATTCTTTAGAAAGATGCATGATGTGGCAGTAAAGCATTATGCAAAACATACTTGCAAACGGGTGGTTCATGAATATGCAGAATTGACAAGTCTAGAACTTTCTCCTCTTACTGATAATCTGCCTATATGGATTTTTTGGTGGCAAGGAGAGAATGAAATGCCTCCTGTAGTAAAGAGTTGTTTGAATTCTGTAAGAAAGTATGCAGGTGCACATCCGGTAAGAGTAGTTTCCCAACATAATATTGATGAATATTTAATCATCCCTCAACATATCAAAGATAGATTAAAACAAAATGTTGGTGATATGATGCAAGGAATGTCTTTTATTCACTTTTCTGATTATGTGCGTATGGCTTTGGTGTATGAACATGGAGGAATTTGGCTAGATGCTACTTGCATGCTCACAGCTCCGCTTTATGTTCCACAAAACGCATCTTTTGTGAGTGTAAGGACGAATAAATTGGACTCTGTACCAAATAGAGGGAAATGGAATATATACTATTTAGGAGCAGCTAAACATAATGTGATGTTTGGATATATGAAAGAGATGCTTTCCGAATATTGGAAAAATAATAAATTTATTATAGATTATTTTTTTACTGATTATTGTTTGAGTTTGGCTTATGATTTATATCCTAATGTTAGAAAGATGATTGATGCTTTACCAGCTTTGAACTCGGATAAAGATGCACATTCCATCTACTTTTTGTTGAATCAGGCCTATGATGAAAATATTTATAATGAGATTGTTTCTAAAGTGAATTTACACAAACTTACTTGGAAGGGGAGACTAAATGAATATACGAATGATGGAATGTATACTTTTTATGGTTGGGTTCTTGAAAACTCATAATATAACAAAATGAAAATATTGTGGATTTCACCGTGGTTCGGTAATTACCGGGTACCGGTATATGAAAACTTAAATAGGCTTTGTAGTGGTAATTTCTACTTGATTTGTTCAGAAGAGAATACTTCAGAACTAGTAAGAGGGAAGTTGAAAGCGGTATTGGGTAATCATGCTATTGTGATGAGTGGTGAACAACGTATGACAATGGGGAGTGATGAGTCGGACTTTGCCAATAGTGCGTTAGTAATAAAGAAGCAACCAGGTTTGTATAAGGCTGTGAAATCTGTGGAGGCAGATGTGATTATTACTGAAGGCTTTGGGGGATGGGCTCCCGCTGGTATTCGCTATGCGGTGACACATCGAAAAAAACTTTGTATGTTCTATGAACGCACAGCTTACGTGGAACGTAACTCCCCTACATGGCGGTCGATGTATCGCCGATTGGTAGGTATACCTGTGGATTATTTTCTAATTAATGGTACGCTTACAGAAGAATATTTGAATGAGGGCTTGCACTTTAAGAGAACTCCGAAAGTAAAAGGTTGTATGTGTGCGGATAGTTTTGGCTTATCACAGGCAGTGGAAAAAGTAACTAGTGCAGACAAAGACGCTTTACGTAAAGAGTTAAACTTAAAGAATGGGTTAACTTTTCTTTTCGTTGGTCAAATGGTGGAACGCAAAGGCATAAAAGAACTGCTTGTGGTATGGGGGCAGCATATTGCAGAATATCCCAACGATAACTTATTGGTAATAGGTAAAGGGATTTTAGAAAAGCCTCTAAAAGATCTGTATGCGGGAGATAATTCTATTCATATCATGGGTGGCATCAATTACGATGAACTCTATAAATACTATGCACTTTGTGATGTATTTATCATGCCTACGCTTGAGGATAATTGGTGTTTGGTGATACCGGAGGCAATGGCATGTGGCAAACCTGTGGCTTGTTCTATTTATAATGGTGGTCATTATGAACTGGTGCAAGATGGGGTGAATGGGTATAAGTTCGATCCTTTGAAGCCTGAATCCATTATAGATATATTAGCAAAATTTCATCAAGCTGATTTGTCGGCTATGGGACAAAAGGCGATTGAAATAGAAAGTAATTATACGCCTGATAAGGCGGCGGCCCGCATCTTTGAGGCTTGTGAAAAAGTATATAAGCGATGAAGATTGATTGTAGTAATATGCCTAATGGGGCAAGCAAACTAAACTTTATATTGCGCTATATTTTCAATCAGCTACGTACGTGGTATATGTTTCATATACGTTATCCATGGGTGAAATATGAGGGTTTTGTACGAGTAATGAAAGGCACGGGCTTTGCACAGAATATGGATGTACGGATAGGACATAATGTGCAATTCGGTGATTACTGCAATGTAGCTTCCAATGTGTATTTTGGGAATAATATTTTGATGGCAGGTCGTGTATGTTTTGTGGGGCGCCAAGACCATACATTTTCTATTCCGGGCAAAACAATATGGAGTGGTGAGCGTGGAGATAATGGTATTACTATTATTGAGGATGATGTGTGGATTGGTACTGCCGCTATCATTATGAGTGGGGTTACAATAGGCAGAGGGAGTATTGTAGCTGCCGGATCGGTGGTAACGAAAGATATACCGTCTTGTGAGATATGGGGTGGAGTACCAGCAAGGAAGATTCGTGATAGGTTTGAAACGGAAGAAGAGAAGAAATATCATATTTGTCATGCAAATTTTAAATAATCAAAGATATGTACAATAAATCGAGGATTGCAATATTAATGGCTACTTATAACGGAGAGTGTTATTTAAATTATCAGATAGAATCTATTATGGGGCAGTCTTTTGAGGACTGGACACTATACATAAGGGATGATGGCTCTTCTGATTCTACTGTAGAAATAGTGCGTGAATATTGTAAAAAAGATAGTCGTATTATGTTGGTTGATGATGAAATTAAGCATAGGGGAGCAAAGAAAAGTTTTATTTGGCTATTGGAAAATATTCATTCTGAATATTATATGTTTTCTGATCAGGATGATATATGGTTACCTCATAAAATAGAATCTACTTACTTAAAGATGCTTGAAATGGAAAGTGTTAATCCTACTACACCCATTTTAGTTCATACGGATTTGGCTATTGCAGATGAAGATGGTTTCGTTGTGAAGGGATCGCGGTATAAATATGACAAACTTTATCCTGATTGGTTAGATAAATTGAATTGGTTTATTGTATCTTATCGAATATGTGGCAATACGATTATGCTAAACGATAAGGCAAAAGCGGTAGCACTTCCTTTTGATGATAGAATCTATATGCATGACTGGTGGGTAGTGTTAATGACTCTTAAAATGGGGGGGGGGTAGTTTGTAATTTAAAGAAAAGTACAATTCTTTATAGACAACACAGACAACAAGTTGTTGGTTTGAAAAGCTTTAATTCTATTGAAAAAAAAGAAGATGGTAAAATATCTAATTTTTTAATAAGGTTGAAAGGTAATTTCTATCAGTACAGTTTACTGAATGAATGGGTTGGTATTTCATTTTCTAATTATATATTTCATAAACTCGTATTTTGGATATATAGGTTATTGGAAAAACGTGGATGAGACTTCATCTTTTAGAATAAAGAGGAATACATATGAATACAAATAAATACGCTGTTAGCATAATTTTGCCATGTTATAATGTGTCACAATATATAGAAAGAGCTATTGATAGCATACTGATACAAGATTTTAAAGATTATGAGATTATAATCATAAATGATGGTAGTACAGATAATTTATTGCAAAAATGTGATGATTTAGGATATACAGAGAAAGGTTATATCAAAATATTGTCTTTTAAGAATCAAGGATTATCTCAAGCTCGGAATGAAGGTTTAAAGATAGCTCAAGGAGAGTATGTGTATTTCTTTGATCCTGATGATTATATAAATCAAGGAATGTTATCCAAAGTTTATTTAAAAGCAAAAGAGGGTAATTATGATGCAGTACATTTTGGTTTCCAAACTATTTATGAAGATCAAGGAGGTATACATTATGACAAAGCTGAATCACCATACGTATATCAGACAAATGACGAAATAATACATAACTATCTTCCTCGCTTTTTAGGTATAACTCAAGATAATATAAATAGTTTTGTAGACTTGAATCATCTGTGGAGTAGTAAAGAATTCTCTGGAGTATGGCGATTTTTATATAAGAGATCTGTTCTAATAGATAATAAAATATTGTTTCCAAAGGGAATTAAATTAATAGAAGATAAATTGTTTAATGCTAGATTCTTTTGTTATGCTAAAACGATAGCGCTGATGGATGATGTGTTGTATAATTATGTGATTAAAGAAAAGGGCTTATTGACTTCGTCTTTAAATAATGTTAAGGGGCTAGTGGAAGATAAAATAATAGGTATTGAGCAGAGGGCTATCTTACGAAATCTTTATTTAAAAGAGAAAAATATAGATATTTTTTCATATTATATTGGTACTATTGTGTTTAGTGCTTTAGAATTGATAATGCGTTTATCTGATATATCTTTCTTCTCTTCTAGGAAAGAATTGAAACGATATATGAATATGGAGGATGTTAGAGTTGGAATTAAAGAAATAGATGTGTCCCACTTGCCTTTAAAATTGCGTTTGCCTATTGTAATGTTGAAATATCGTTTGACTTATTTATTATTGGGTGGAATGAGAGTTCTTAAAATGATAGGATTAAAAGTTAATATTTGAATCATAGTATGAAACGTAATATATCTTTGGATATAGCAAGAGGGCTAAGTATTGTGCTGATTGTATTGAGTCACACTCCTTTTGGTTACTCATATCTCTTTGATTTCTTCTATGTACAGGTCTTTTTCTTTTTGAGTGGAGTTTTTATAAAATCTTCGTATACAGTAGAAAATAGTTTATATAAGAAAGTGAAAGCTTTGATATATCCTTACCTGTTTTTTGCAGTTATCAGTTCTATCGCTGTATTAATGTT
Source organism: Bacteroides sp. D2 (assembly GCF_025147085.1). Lineage (NCBI taxonomy): Bacteria > Pseudomonadati > Bacteroidota > Bacteroidia > Bacteroidales > Bacteroidaceae > Bacteroides > Bacteroides sp. D2. The sequence continues at coordinate 4,319,943 of NZ_CP102261.1, forward strand.
GGGTAGAAATACTATTGACGGAATTCATCTTTATGATCCCGACTCGTTTGATAATGGGCCTCTTTGGTTTCTAATAGCATTATTTACATTAAATATTATGTTCTTATTACTTAATGAACTGCCTCAATATGTGCGTTTTTGTATGTTGTGGGTAATTTTTGGTGTTTGCTATTATTTAGGACTGAATGGAATAGATGACTATACAGATATTACCAAAGCTGGTATTTCGCTCCCTATCTTGCTTGCAGGGAATTATTATTTAAAAATAGAACCTTTTTTTAGAAAATACCGATATGTAATTTGTTTACTTTCGATATTGTTATGTGCACTCTTTATTTGGGTGATACCTGTACATATAGGAATCCGTTGGATAAAACTTCCAGATAATATATTGTTATATCTACTAGCTTCTTTTTCGGGTATTGCTTTTATTTTGTCTATTAGTTGTATTGTAGAGTCAATTCTTATATTACGTAAAAGTTTATCATTTCTTGGAGGTTATTCTCTTTTTATTTTGTGTATGCATTGGCCTATAATACGAATGTTATATGATAAGGTTCATATTTCAAATAATGATATTATTGCCTTTGTAGTTGGTGCAATTGTGTGTTTTACTACGGCAGGTATAGGTGTGATTCTGAAAAAATATTGTCGTTTTTTCTTTAAATAGAGTTGGCGAAAATGAAGCAAAGAAATATTAGTATTGATATTTTGAAATGTTTTGCTGCACTGATTATTACTAACTCGCATATGGATATACTTTATCCAAAGTTTGGTGCATTAGCTACTGGTGGTGCAATTGGTGATGCTCTTTTTTTCTTTTGTTCTGGTTTCACTCTATTCTTGGGTAGAATGGGGCGATTTGATAATTGGTATAAACGACGCATTAACCGTATTTATCCTACTATTTTTGCATGGGCAATACTTGGTTCTTTACTATTTGGTTATCAAAATAATATAAACAATGTACTTCTATTCGGAGGAGGATGGTTTGTTAGTTGCATAATGTTATATTATGTGTTGTTATATTTTATACAACGCTATATGTTTAAATACTTAAGATTAGCATTTATGGCAGTAGCAATAGCATGTGCTGTTTACTTTATGTTAATAAATACTCCAATGGATTTTAATATGTATGGAGCGGGATATTTTAAGTGGTTTCATTTCTTCATGTTTATGTTGATGGGAGCGATGATGGGTATTTCACAACGACAATATAAGTATCATTTTGTATGGGATGGATTGAAACTGATAGGATGTGTTGTAGCATTTTATGCGCTATATGCCTTTAAAGATATTGCGGTATATAATAAATTTCAGATGTTGACTTGGATTCCATTGTTGGGTACAGTATTCTATTTTTTCAAGTTATGTAACTCTGATTTTATGAAAAAGGCCTATCATCATTGTACAGTAGGCTGGATTATCAAACTGGTTGGTGGCTTGTGCTTAGAGATATATTTGGTGCAAACTGCTTTGTTTACAGATAAGATGAATGCAGTCTTTCCGCTTAACTTAATCGTAATGTTTGCAATTATAGTATTTGCAGCGTATATCTTACGTTGCAGTGCAAGGCTATTTGCACAGACATTCAAGGATATGGATTATGATTGGAGGGCAGTGTTTAAAGCCGTATAAGTATTAAGATGAATCTAACTAAGGAACATTCTATACAAATTAAAGGAGTAGCCATTCTTTGTATGGTATTATTTCATTTATTTGGTTTTCCTGAACGTATTCCAACTAGTGTGCAGTGGATGGGAATGCCTATTATCAAGGCACTTCAGATATGCGTACCTATTTATCTTTTTATGGCAGGGTATGGTTTGCAATGTATGGTAGCAAAGGGAACGATAACATGGATGAGCATTGGAAAACGGTTAAAGAAATTATACCTATCTTTTTGGTGGGTAGCAATACCATTTATTTCTGTCGGTTGTATTGTAGGATATTATGCACCTGATGTAAAAAACATCTTTTATAATTTATCGGGGCTTACAACCTCATGCAATGGGGAATGGTGTTTTTTTTCGCTCTATGCGGAGTTGCTTGTTTTATTTTACTTTGTCAGTAAGATCAAATTAGGATGGAAAGGTTATCTGCTATTGATGTTGGGTTTATTGATTCTTACAAGGGGCTTAAACTGCGCATTACATTTAGATGAGGAGGTGATTGTGGAGAGGCATCTGAAAATGATATTAATAGATTTGAATATCTTTATGCTGGGCTGTTTCTTTGCTAAGTTTAATATTTTCGGATGGCTACATGAACGATGTCATTGGCTCTATAAAAAAATATACTTGGCTCCGTTACTTCTTGTGATACCGATTTTAGTGCGAGCTTATTTGCCTCTTATTGGTGTTACGGAGTTGCTGATAGTTCCTATGTTTTGTATAGGTGTTGTTAATATATGTAAACGGGGGATCTTACTTTTTTTTGGAAAATATTCAATAAATCTTTGGCTTGTTCATTCATTCTTCATTTTTTTATTTTTTGAATGGCATTTCTTTTATTACAAATAATCCTCTTGTGATGTTTATTACTGTATTAGGATGTTCTTTGCTATGTTCTATAATCATAGAGTTCATAAAATCTAAGATTCATATTTAATTTTATATGCTTTCTATTTTAATTAACTCCTACGCATGTTCACCGAATATGGGTAGCGAACCGGGTATGGCTTGGAATTGGTGTGTAAACTTGGCTAAGTATTGCGAACTACACATCATTACTGAAGGTGAATTCCGTGATAAAATAGAGGCGGTAGTACCTACATTGCCGCAAAGTGGTAATATGCACTTCTATTATAATCCGGTATCGGAAGAGGTGAGAAGAATGTGTTGGAATCAAGGCGACTGGCGTTTTTATAAACACTATCGTATTTGGCAATATCGCACGTATGAGATGACTCTTGATATTATGAAGATGCATCATATTGATATAGTGCATCAACTCAATATGATTGGTTTTCGTGAACCGGGATATCTTTGGAAGATAAAGGAAGTACCGTTTGTGTGGGGGCCTATCGGAGGATTGAAACAATTCCCATTGGCATACCTTGAAGGGACTGGACTAAAAATGAAACTGTTTAATGGATTGAAGAACATTCTTAATGTGCTTCAGTTGAAATACGATAAACGAGTAAATGTAGCTTTAAAAAAGGCTGATGTTTTAGTTAGTTCTATACCGGATTCTTATCGAGCCATTAAGAGATATAAAAGATTGGAATCGGTGGTAATACCAGAAACGGGATGTTTCCCTTGGGCATGTGTTTCTACAGAACGATTTGATAGTGCCATTTTCCATGTTTTATGGGTAGGGAAATTTGACTTTCGGAAGCAGTTGCCTTTGGCTTTGAAAGCTATTGCTGCAACAAAGAATGAACGAATCTTATTGGATGTTTATGGTACAGGTACAGATGACCAAGTTTCTACAGCAAAGGCTCTATCGGTGTCGTTGGGTATTGCTGATCAAGTGATATGGCATGGAAATCAACCCAACCATGAGGTGCATGAGAAAATGCGCTCTTCTCATATATTTTTATTTACCAGTGTGAATGAGGATACTTCTACGGTAGTGCTGGAAGCTGTAAGCAATCAGTTACCGGTAGTGTGTTTTGATGCTTGTGGTATGGCTGCAGTTATAGATGAAACAGTTGGTCGTAAGATTACATTGTCATCTCCAACACAATCAGTCAAGGATTTTGCTAAAGTATTGAATGAATTAGAAGCAGATAGAGATTTGTTAAAACAACTTTCAGTGAATTGTCGTCAACGACAAGAAGAATTGTCTTGGGATAACAAGGCAAAACAGATGTTGGAACTGTATGAATCATGCTCTCTCACCGTATAGCGATACGTTTTGATGAGAGCTAAGAAATAATTTCCGCGAGATAAGTGAATGAAATTAATCCTCTAAATTTTTAATTTAATATGATTAAGTTAAAAGAACTCTCTATTATGGAGAGTATAAATCAACTTAAAGCATTGCCACAAGGTAAGTTGCTAATAAACACGATTAATGCACACTCGTACAACACTGCTCTGAAGGATCCACTCTTTGCCAAAGCATTAATGAAAGGGGATGCTCTTATTCCTGACGGAGCAAGCATCGTGAAGGTTTGTAAATGGTTAAAGATGCAAAGCCAACCGCGGGAACGAATAGCGGGTTGGGATCTATTTGTCTTTGAGATGAATCGCCTTAATGAGAAAGGAGGTCGCTGTATGTTTATGGGTAGTTCGGAGAAAGTGTTGGCTTTGATTGAACAGCGGGCAGCAGTGGACTATCCGAACTTGGAAGTAGTGACTTATTCACCTCCCTATAAGCCGGAGTTTTCACAGGAAGATAATGCAGCTATTGTGGCAGCTATCAACGAGGCAAATCCAGATTTGCTATGGATTGGTATGACTGCTCCCAAACAGGAAAAATGGATTTATAGTAATTGGCAAAAGTTGAATATTCATTGCCATGTGGGCACTGTGGGGGCGGTGTTTGACTTCTATGCAGGCACTGCTGAACGAGCTCCATTATGGTGGCAACAACATTCGTTGGAATGGTTTTATCGATTGATAAAAGAACCTAGGCGAATGTGGCGTAGGTACTTGATTGGTAATGTGCTGTTTTTATGGAATATTTGTAAAGAGATATAATGATATGAAAGGTATTGTTTTAGCTGGTGGTAGTGGTACACGTTTGTATCCTATTACCAAGGGTATTAGCAAACAACTAATTCCGATTTTTGATAAACCTATGATTTATTACCCCATTTCGGTTTTGATGTTAGCAGGTATCCGTGAAATATTGATTATATCTACTCCACATGACCTGCCGGGATTTAAACGTTTGTTAGGTAATGGCAGTGACTATGGTGTGAGGTTTGAGTATGCAGAACAACCGTCACCTGATGGATTGGCGCAGGCTTTTATTATTGGTGAGGATTTTATTGGCAGTGATTCGGTCTGTTTGGTACTAGGTGATAACATCTTTCATGGCAATGGTTTTAGTAGCATGTTGAAGGAGGCGGTGTACATGGCAGAAAAGGAGCGGAAAGCTACCGTGTTTGGCTATTGGGTAAGTGATCCGGAACGCTATGGGGTTGCGGAGTTTGATGATGAAGGTAATTGCTTAAGCATTGAGGAAAAACCTGTACATCCAAAATCAAACTATGCGGTAGTAGGGCTTTATTTCTATCCTAATAGGGTGGTAGATGTAGCGAAGCGCATCAAACCATCAGTTCGTGGGGAATTGGAGATAACCACTGTGAATCAGCAATTTTTGGAGGATAGTGAGTTGAAAGTACAGACACTGGGACGTGGCTTTGCTTGGTTGGATACGGGTACACACGACTCATTGAGTGAAGCATCGACCTTTATTGAGGTGATTGAAAAACGGCAGGGACTGAAAGTGGCTTGTCTGGAAGGTATAGCTTTCAGACAAGGATGGATTGATGCTGACAAGATGCGTGAGTTGGCTCAACCGATGCTGAAGAATCAATATGGGCAGTATTTGTTGCAGGTGGTAGAGGAAGTGGAACGTACAGGAAAAAGTAACTTATGAGTAAAAGAAATATTATCATTACCGGTGGTGCCGGATTTATAGGCAGCCATGTGGTGCGTTTGTTTGTGAACAAGTATCCCGATTATCATATTATCAATCTGGACAAGTTGACTTATGCGGGAAATTTGGCTAACTTAAAAGATGTAGAGAATAAACCAAACTACACTTTTGTGAAAGCGGATATTTGTGACTTTGAGATGATGCTGAAGATTTTCAAACAGTATCATGTAGATGGGGTCATTCATTTAGCTGCCGAAAGTCACGTGGATCGTAGTATCAGAGATCCGTTTACTTTTGCTCGTACTAATGTTCTTGGAACTCTCTCTTTATTACAAGCTGCTAGGTTAACTTGGGAGTATCTTCCGGAAGGCTATGAGGGTAAGCGGTTCTATCATATTTCAACAGATGAGGTGTACGGAGCCTTGGAACTAACGCATCCGGAAGGAAAGTCATCAGAAATATCAGCACACGAAGTATATGGCGATGAGTTTTTCAAAGAGACAACAAAGTATAACCCACACTCACCCTACTCGGCTTCGAAAGCAGGTAGCGACCACTTTGTACGCGCTTTTCATGATACTTATGGTATGCCGACTATTGTGACTAACTGTTCGAACAACTATGGACCTTATCAGTTTCCCGAAAAGCTAATTCCATTGTTTATTAACAATATTCGTCATCGCAAACCGTTACCGGTATATGGTAAGGGAGAGAATGTGCGTGACTGGCTCTATGTGGTAGATCATGCAAGGGCTATAGACGTGATTTTCCATAATGGTAAGATTGCGGATACATATAACATCGGTGGCTTTAACGAGTGGAAGAACATAGACATTATTCATGTGATTATTAAGACTGTGGACCGATTATTGGGTAATCCTGAAGGGCATAGCGAGGGATTGATTACTTATGTAATGGACCGTATGGGACACGACTTACGCTATGCTATTGACTCTACGAAACTGAAGAATGAATTGGGTTGGGAGCCTAGTCTGCAGTTTGAAGAGGGGATTGAGAAAACAGTGCAGTGGTATCTGGATAATCAGGAGTGGATGGATAATATCACCAGTGGTGCCTATGAGAGCTACTACGAGGATATGTATAAGAATAGATAAGTATCTGTATGGAAGTTATTAAGACAAATATTGAAGGGGTGGTGATCATTGAACCGCGTCTTTTTAAGGATGACAGGGGGTATTTCTTCGAATCGTTTTCGCAAAGGGAGTTTGATGAAAAGGTACGTCCTATTAAGTTTGTACAGGATAATGAAAGTATGTCCTCGTATGGAGTGATGAGGGGGCTGCATTTTCAAACTATGCCTTACAGCCAAAGTAAGTTGGTACGTTGCGTAAAGGGTACAGTGCTGGATGTGGCTGTTGATATCCGCAAGGGCTCGCCTACTTATGGTCAGCATGTAGCGGTAGAGCTGACAGAGGAGAATCATCGTCAATTCTTTATTCCTCGTGGCTTTGCTCATGGTTTTGCTGTATTGAGTGAAAAGGCAGTGTTTCAATATAAATGCGATAACTTTTATGCTCCACAGCATGATGGAGGTATCAGTATATTAGATGATTCACTTGGCATTTGTTGGAGAATTCCTACAGGCAAGGCTATCTTAAGTGAGAAGGACACTAAGCATCCACTATTGAAAGATTTTGAATCTCCATTTCTGTATGGAGAGGATTTATATAAATAACATATAATAATAACGAAATATGTAGGTCCCTAACTTCATGCTACACACATGAATCCCCTACATTCTGCAGGTTGGGAAAAAATACAGCGGTATATTCCTAATCTGTCCCCTCATATTGGCAAAATGCTGATATGTATTCTAAATATATCAACTGTCTGTGAAGATCGTTGATATATTACTTTTAGAGGGTATGATGTTTGATACTTTATTTCTATTTAAAATTTATAGAAATAAATCCTTTCACTTTTCCTTATACACACGATAACACCTTCTGTTCCTGAATATAGCTCATCTAAAACTTTTTTCTATCATAGAATTAAAATCACTGCTAGTTTTGTGTTATAGAATGAAAGCAGTATATTTGTATGCACCATAATTAAAAGGTTGTACATGTATGAGCAATAAAATATATCCTATTGGTATCCAGAACTTCGAGAAAATCCGTCAAGACGGTTATTTCTATGTTGATAAAACGGCCCTGATGTATCAGATGGTAAAGACCGGGAGTTATTACTTTTTGAGTCGTCCGCGCCGTTTTGGAAAGAGTCTGCTGATCTCTACCTTGGAAGCATATTTTCAAGGGAAGAAGGAACTGTTTGCTGGACTGATGGTGGAGAAGCTCGAAAAAGATTGGATAGAACATCCAATTTTGCATCTTGACCTTAATATTGAGAAGTATGATGCGTCGGATAGTTTGGATAAGATTTTGAATGACAATTTGGAATATTGGGAAAGTAAATACGGAACTCGACCGTCTGAAACTTCATTTTCTCTGCGTTTTGCCGGTATCATTCAGCGCGCTTATGAAAAGACCGGTCAACGGGTGGTTATCTTGGTGGATGAATATGACAAGCCGATGTTGCAGGCAATTGGCAATGAGGACTTACAGAAGCAATTCCGGGATACATTGAAGCCTTTCTACGGGGCTTTGAAAACGAAAGACGGCTGCATCAAGTTTGCCTTGCTGACTGGGGTGACAAAATTTGGCAAGGTGAGCGTATTCAGTGACTTGAATAACTTGAAGGATGTTTCAATGGATGAACGCTTTGTGGATATTTGCGGTATCACGGAGAAAGAAATACATGACAATCTGGAGGAGGAATTGCATCAGTTGGCAGAAAAGCAGAAGATAAGTTATGAGCAGGTGTGCGCAGAATTGAAAGAATGTTATGATGGTTACCACTTTGTGGAACATACTATAGGAATCTATAACCCTTTCAGTCTGTTGAACACGTTTGATAAGATGAAGTTCGGCAGCTACTGGTTTGAGACGGGGACACCCACTTATCTGGTGAACTTGTTGAAGAAGCATCACTATGATTTGGAACGGATGGCTCATGAGGAAACAGATGAACAGGTGTTGAACAGTATCGACTCGGAATCTAGTAATCCCATTCCGGTGATTTACCAGAGCGGATATCTCACCATTAAGGGGTATGACGAACGTTTTGGTATATATCGTTTAGGTTTTCCGAATCGTGAAGTGGAAGAGGGGTTTGTTCGTTTCCTGCTTCCTTATTATGCGAACGTGAATAAGGTGGAGTCTCCGTTTGAAATTCAGAAGTTTGTCCGTGAAGTTGAATCTGGTGATTATAACTCTTTCTTCCGTCGTTTGCAAAGTTTCTTTGCAGATACAGGCTATGACGTGATTCGCGAGCAGGAGTTGCATTACGAAAATGTGCTTTTTATCGTTTTCAAACTCGTAGGCTTTTATACTAAAGTGGAATATCATACAAGCGAAGGGCGCATCGACCTTGTTTTGCAGACGGACAAATTCATATATGTCATGGAATTTAAACTGAATGGCACGGCAGAAGAAGCCTTGAAGCAGATTAATGAAAAACATTATTCACTTCCTTTTGAAGCGGATAATCGTAAGCTTTTTAAAGTAGGTGTGAACTTTAGTTCGCAAACAAGAAATATAGAAAAATGGATAGTGGAAGAGTAGCTCTTTTTATCTCAAATTCCTAAAATACGCCCGTATCTTCCGCATAATCTTGATTCCCATCACTACGCCATCAAATACAGCCATACCAGTATTGAACGAACGCATAAGTGCATCCGCCTTGTTGGTTGCCGGAGCAAGTGGGGCAAATATTTCGCGTGTAGTAGCTGTCATGGCTTTTTTTTGAGCATGGATCTCATTTAAAAGCTTCTTTTTACGTTCGGCAATCTCTTCTAATGTAAATTTCTGCGGGGTCTGCGCATTCATAATTTATTTATTTGAATCAGTTAAAAATAAATTAGCGAGGAAGTTCACCATCGGAGAAATGATGAGCTGCTTGCGGAAAATAATAACCAGGGCGATGAGAACAACATTGATGCCTGCTATGATGGCGAAACTCGACATCAGACCGCCCACTAAAGGCTCCAATATATAAGCAAGAGCAAAAAGCAGATAAAACAGGGCAACCATGCCAAGGATAATAAGTACTAATATCATAATTAACGTGGAAAAAAGTATGGTTAACTTCTCCGTCAATTCTAATTTGGTATATTCTTTTTGAAGCTCCAGATATTTCTTGAACTCGAAAAACAACTGCTGAAAATTCTCAATACTTTTATCGTCTGCAAACATGGTCGCTCTGTTTTTAGTCTTTGGTTACTCACTTATTCTGCTATTTCTCCCTTCATCTCGGCAGCGATCTCGTCAACGAGAGTTTCCATTTCACTGCGATTAAGCTTGATTCCTTTTTTACGAAGAATCTCTGCGATTTTATGACGGGTATCTTCTCCCTTTTCAGGAGCAAATAAAATACCAAGGGCTGCACCTACGGCTGCACCACCCAGAAAAGCTGCTAAAACATTCAATCCTTTCATAATGTATAATGTTTAAAATGATTATGATACAACAAATATAACATTTTTATCGAAAGGTTGTTCGTGAAAACTGAAAAAAAGTGCTTCGTTTTATAATTCTTTTTTTCTTTTATGGTTTAATCTTATTTAACTGACTTTCGTAGCTAACCTTTGAAGGTTAAGGCGTACTTTTGTTTTCGAATATTGTAAATCAAAACATAATGGAAGCTAAGATTGTTTTTATAACCGGTGCCAGTAGCGGAATTGGTGAGGGTTGTGCCCGTAAATTTGCGAGGGAGGGATGGAATCTGATTCTGAATGCCCGTACCGTATCGAAACTAGAAGAACTGAAAGCTGAACTGGAAGGGGCGTATGGTGTCCGGGTTTATATATTGCCTTTTGATGTGCGCGACCGGAAATTGGCTGCCGCCTCTTTGGAATCATTGCCCGAAGAATGGAAGACGATTGATGTGTTGGTGAACAACGCCGGACTGGTGATCGGTGTGGATAAGGAATTTGAGGGTAGCCTAGATGAATGGGATATCATGATCGATACGAATATAAGGGGACTGCTGGCTATGACGCGTTTGGTGGTGCCCGGTATGGTGGAACGCGGACGCGGACATATTATTAATATAGGATCTATTGCGGGGGATGCCGCTTATCCGGGCGGAAGTGTGTATTGCGCAACGAAAGCTGCCGTGAAGGCTCTTTCGGACGGACTCCGGATTGATCTGGTGGATACTCCGTTGAGAGTGACGAATGTCAAACCGGGAATGGTGGAGACAAACTTTACAGTGGTGCGTTATCGGGGAGATAAGGAAGCTGCCGATAATTTTTATAAAGGGATTCGTCCGTTGACGGGAGATGACATTGCAGAAACGGTTTATTTTGCCGCGTCGGCTCCTGCACATATTCAGATTGCGGAGGTACTTTTGATGCCTACTTATCAGGCAACAGGCACTATTTCGTATAAGAAGAAGTCGGAATAGACGTTTTTTTGACGGATTTCTTTGCCGGATGATAAAATTTCTATTATTTTGTTGCCCGAAACTAAATATAATAGACGAGAATATTGAATTATTAATTAAAACAGAGTATAGGATTATGAAAAAATTAGTCGTATTAGGAATGGGAGTATGCTTGGTGCTAGCATTTGCATCTTGTAAATCCAGCGAAAGTGCCTATAAGAAAGCTTACGAAAAAGCAAAACAGCAAGAATTGGCAGAACCGCAGGTGGAAGCTCCGGTAGAGGTTACTCCGGTGGTTGCAGCTCCTGTGACAACTACTAAAGTGGCAGATACATCCGGCGTTCGTCAGGAAAAGGTTACAGTGGTTTCCGGTAACGAAGGATTGAAAGATTATAGCGTTGTAGCAGGTAGCTTTGGCGTGAAAGCGAATGCTGAAGGCCTGAAAGATTGGTTGGACGGACAGGGATATCACTCTACGATTGCATTTAATGCTGATAAGGCAATGTATCGTGTGATAGTGAACTCTTTTGCTGACAAGACTGCTGCTGCTGAAGCTCGCGATGCATTCAAGGCTAAATACCCGAACCGTTCGGATTTCCAGGGTGCTTGGTTGCTGTATCGTGTATATTGATTTCTTTTTGGTAATATATATTGGAAAGAACGAACGTTTTTTTCCGAATAAGAAGGCGGTAACTGGGAAGTTACTGCTTTTTTATTGAAAATGAGTGGCTTTTTCGTTTAGATATTTTTATCTTTCTACTAAAAGAAGTTATAAATGATAGTGGGGAAACTTTTATAGCAAAGAAAGTTTTTACTTTTGTCAACTCTTAATTTGGAGGATGTTTTGCCTGAATGTGAATAGGGCATTAATTTAGAGATTGAATGGAACAAAAATATGTAATGGCTGCTATCGACGCGGCTCTAAAAGCAGGTGAAAAGATTCTTTCTATTTATAATGATCCGGCATCGGACTTTGAAATAGAGAGGAAAGCTGACAACTCTCCGCTAACTATAGCAGACAGAAAAGCGCATGAAGCGATTGTGGCTATTCTGAACGATACTCCTTTTCCTGTTCTTAGTGAAGAAGGGAAGCATTTAGGGTATGAGATCCGTCGAGGATGGGATACTTTATGGATTGTAGATCCGCTGGATGGAACGAAGGAGTTTATTAAGCGCAATGGAGAATTTACGGTAAATATCGCTTTGGTGCAGAACTCTGTACCTGTGTTCGGTGTTATTTATGTGCCTGTTAAAGAAGAACTTTATTTCGGGATCGAAGGTGCAGGGGCTTATAAATGTTCCGGTATTGTCAGTTTGGAAGATGACGGCGTGGCATTGGAACAACTGATTGGGAAGTCGGAACAGATACCTTTGAAGGAGGTGCACGATCATCTGATCGTGGTTGCTTCCCGTTCGCACCTGTCGCCTGAAACGGAATCATATATTGCAGATTTGAAGAAGAAACACGGCAGTGTGGAGTTGATTTCGAGCGGAAGTTCAATTAAAATCTGTCTGGTTGCTGAAGGTAAGGCTGATGTATATCCGCGTTTCGCTCCGACGATGGAGTGGGATACGGCTGCCGGGCATGCGATAGCCCGTGCTGCAGGGATGGAAGTATATCAGGCTGGAAAGGAAGAACCTCTACGATATAATAAGGAGGATTTATTGAATCCGTGGTTTATCGTTGAGCCAAAAAGAGAACACTAAATAATGTTTATATGACATTTGAAATTGTATTTGTACTATTATCCCTATTAGGAATGGTAGCGGCTTTGATAGCAGATAAGATGCGTCCGGGCATGATACTTTTTTCGGTAGTGGTTTTGTTTCTGTGTGCCGGCATTCTGACTCCTAAGGAGATGCTGGAAGGGTTTAGTAATAAAGGGATGATTACCGTTGCTCTGCTGTTTCTGGTGAGTGAGGGTATTCGTCAGTCGGGCACATTGGGACAAGTGATTAAGAAGTTGCTTCCGCAAGGAAAGACGACAGTATTTAAGGCACAGTTGCGTATCTTACCTTCGGTGGCATTTATTTCTGCCTTTCTGAATAATACGCCTGTTGTGGTTATTTTTGCCCCGATTATCAAGCATTGGGCTAAGTCGGTGAATCTTCCGGCTACGAAGTTTCTGATTCCTCTTTCTTATGTGACTATTTTGGGAGGTATCTGTACCTTGATCGGTACTTCTACCAATCTGGTGGTGCACGGTATGATATTGGAGGCCGGATTTGAAGGCTTTTCTATGTTTGAGCTCGGAAAGGTGGGGGTATTTATCGCTATTGCCGGAATTATTTATCTTTTTCTTTTCTCCAAACGTCTTTTGCCGGATGCACGTCCGGATACGGCTGTGCCGGATGAAGAAGTAGAGGAAGGGGAGAAGTTGCATCGGGTAGAGGCTGTTTTGGGTGCCCGTTTTCCCGGTATCAATAAAAAACTGAAGGATTTTAATTTCCAACGCCATTATGGTGCGGAGGTAAAAGAGATTAAAACACGTAACGGACAACGTTTTGTGTCGAATCTGGAGGAAGTGGTGCTTCACGAAGGGGATACATTGGTGGTGATGGCGGATGATACGTTTATTCCGACATGGGGGGAATCTTCTGTGTTTGTCTTGTTGACGAATGGGAATGAGCCGGATACTACCGGGAAGAAGAAGCGTTGGTTTGCTTTGCTGTTGCTGGTTCTGATGATTGTCGGCGCAACGGTGGGTGAGCTTCCGATAACGAAGGAGATGTTTCCGGATATCAAGCTGGATATGTTTTTCTTTGTGTCTATTACTACTATTATTATGGCATGGACGAATCTGTTCCCTGCCCGTAAATATACTAAATATATTTCGTGGGATATTCTGATTACTATTGCTTGTGCTTTTGCTATCAGTAAGGCGATGGTGAACTCCGGTGTGGCGGATAGCGTTGCGAAGTTTATTATCGGGTTGAGTGATGATTACGGTCCGCATGTGTTGCTTGCAATGGTGTTTATTATCACGAACTTGTTTACGGAATTGATTACTAATAATGCAGCAGCGGCTTTGGCGTTTCCTTTGGCATTGTCAATCTCTGCCCAATTAGGAGTGAGCCCTACGCCTTTCTTTGTGGTGATCTGTATGGCTGCATCTGCCAGCTTCTCGACACCGATTGGTTATCAGACAAATTTGATTGTGCAAGGTATTGGTAACTATAAGTTTACGGATTTTGTACGTATCGGGTTGCCGCTTAATATTATCACTTTCTTAATCTCTATTATTCTGATCCCGTTGATCTGGAACTTTTAAATAAAATTGTAAATGGAAGAAAAGAACCATATATATCCGATATTTGACCGCATGATGACGCGGCAGGACAAAGAAGAGCTTTTGGGGCAACACAGTGTGATGATCTGGTTTACCGGATTGAGTGGTTCCGGAAAGAGCACGATTGCCATCGCATTGGAACGTGAGCTTCATAAGCGTGGATTGCTTTGCCGTATCCTGGATGGGGATAATATCCGTAGTGGAATTAATAATAACCTGGGATTCTCCGAAACGGACCGGGTGGAAAATATCCGTCGCATAGCGGAAGTGTCGAAGTTGTTTCTGGATAGTGGTATCATTACGATTGCTGCATTTATCAGCCCTAATAATGATATTCGCGAAATGGCTGCAAACATTATTGGTAAGGATGATTTTCTGGAGGTTTTCGTTAGTACTCCGCTGGAGGAATGTGAGAAACGTGATGTGAAAGGATTGTATGCGAAGGCACGGAAAGGGGAAATTCAGAATTTTACAGGAATTTCCGCACCTTTCGAGGTTCCCGAGCATCCGGCTTTGTCACTAGATACTTCCAAATTGACTTTGGAGGAGTCGGTGAACCGTTTGTTGGAGCTTGTTTTGCCAAAAGTGAAGTGTATAAAATGAAATAAATATGGAAGAATATAAATTAAGCCACTTGAAGGAGCTCGAAGCCGAGTCTATTCATATCATCCGCGAGGTGGCGGCGGAATTTGAGAATCCGGTGATGCTTTACAGTATCGGAAAGGATTCCTCGGTGATGGTACGCTTGGCTGAAAAAGCGTTTTATCCGGGTAAAGTGCCATTCCCGTTGATGCATATCGATTCGAAATGGAAGTTCAAGGAGATGATTCAGTTTCGTGATGAATATGCGAAGAAGTACGGATGGAATCTGATTGTTGAAAGTAATATGGAGGCTTTTCATGCAGGGGTAGGACCTTTTACGCATGGAAGTAAGGTGCATACGGACTTGATGAAGACGCAGGCTTTGCTTCATGCGTTGGATAAGTATAAGTTTGATGCTGCATTTGGTGGTGCCCGTCGTGACGAGGAGAAGTCACGTGCGAAGGAACGTATTTTCTCTTTCCGGGATAAGTTTCACCAATGGGACCCGAAGAATCAGCGTCCTGAATTGTGGGATATTTATAATGCCCGCGTGCATAAGGGGGAAAGTATTCGTGTATTCCCGATTAGCAACTGGACTGAATTGGATATTTGGCAGTATATTCGCTTAGAGAATATTCCGATTGTTCCGTTGTATTATGCTAAGGAGCGTCCGGTAATTAATTTGGATGGCAATATTATTATGGCGGATGATGACCGTTTGCCTGAAAAGTACCGTGACCAGATTGAAATGAAGATGGTTCGTTTTCGTACGTTGGGCTGCTGGCCTCTGACAGGGGCGGTGGAAAGTGGAGCTGCTACGATTGAAGAGATTGTGGAGGAAATGATGACTACGACGAAGAGTGAACGTACTACCCGTGTGATTGACTTTGACCAGGAGGGTAGTATGGAACAAAAGAAGCGTGAGGGATACTTTTAATTGTAACTAGTTATGGCAGATAATAAATTAGATATAAAAGCTTTTCTGGACAAGGATGAACAGAAAGACTTGTTGAGACTGTTGACTGCGGGTTCGGTAGATGATGGAAAATCAACGTTGATCGGACGCTTGTTGTTTGACAGTAAGAAACTGTATGAGGATCAGTTGGATGCACTGGAGCGTGATAGTAAACGTGTGGGGAATGCGGGCGAGCATATTGACTATGCGTTATTGCTCGATGGATTGAAGGCTGAACGTGAACAGGGTATTACGATTGACGTGGCTTATCGCTATTTCTCAACGAATGGTCGTAAGTTTATCATCGCGGATACTCCGGGACATGAACAGTATACCCGTAATATGATTACCGGGGGATCTACGGCTAACTTGGCTATTATCTTGGTGGATGCTCGTACCGGAGTGATTACCCAGACTCGTCGCCATACTTTCCTGGTGTCTTTGCTGGGAATCAAGCATGTGGTGTTGGCTGTCAACAAGATGGACCTGGTGGGTTTCTCGGAAGAGCGTTTTAACGAGATTGTAGCTGACTATAAGAAGTTTGTTGCTCCATTGGGTATTCCTGACGTTAACTGTATTCCACTTTCTGCATTGGATGGGGATAATGTGGTGGATAAGTCTGAACGTACTCCGTGGTACAAGGGGATTTCTTTGCTCGATTTCCTTGAAACGGTTCATATTGATAATGACCATAATTTTACGGATTTCCGTTTCCCGGTTCAGTATGTGCTTCGTCCGAATCTGGATTTCAGAGGATTCTGTGGTAAAGTTGCATCCGGTATCGTTCGCAAAGGGGATACGGTGATGGCGCTTCCTTCCGGAAAAACATCTAAGGTGAAGAGTATCGTGACTTATGACGGGGAATTGGATTATGCTTTCCCACCGCAGTCTGTGACCTTGACATTGGAGGATGAGATCGATGTGTCGCGCGGCGAAATGTTGGTGCATCCTGACAATCTGCCAACGGTGGATCGTAACTTTGATGCTATGATGGTCTGGATGGATGAAGAACCGATGGATGTAAATAAGTCGTTCTTTATTAAGCAGACTACCAATTTGAGTCGTACGCGTATTGATACGATAAAGTATAAGGTGGACGTGAATACGATGGAGCATCTGTCTCTGGAGAATGGTCAGCTGACTAAAGAGACGTTGCCTTTGCAGTTGAATCAGATTGCCCGTGTGGTGCTGACTACGGCTAAGGAATTGTTCTTTGATCCTTATAAGAAGAATAAATCTTGTGGCTCATTTATCCTGATTGACCCGATCACTAATAATACTTCGGCAGTAGGTATGATTATCGACCGCGTGGAAATGAAAGATATGAGTGACACGGAGGATATTCCGGTATTGGATATGGCAAAACTGGGAATTGCTCCGGAACATTATGAAGCGGTAGAGAAAGCTGTGAAGGAACTGGAACGTCAGGGCCTTGCAGTGCGACTAATAAAATAGATTGTTCAACAATAAATTGAAAACTGAAAATGACAGCATTCTGTCGTCTTTAATTTTTAATTCTTAATTTCTAATTAATAAAGTGGGATTACTCGAATTTAATAAACTTCCGATTAATACATTGGTAGGTGCCGACTGGAAGACATTCAAGGCTATCACCGCCGGGCGTGAAATTGACGCAGCCTACAAAGGTAAATACCGATTGACGAAGGCTGTGTGCCGATTGCTTTCTCCACTGGCGTCATTACAAGACAGGCGTTACGAGAAGTTGCTGGCTAATCAGCCGTTGGAGCATGATCCGGTGTTCATTTTGGGACACTGGCGGAGTGGAACTACATTTGTACATAATGTGTTCTCTTGTGACAAGCATTTTGGGTATAACACTACTTATCAGACTGTATTTCCTCATCTGATGATGTGGGGACAGCCTTTCTTCAAAAAGAATATGAGTTGGCTGATGCCGGATAAACGTCCGACGGATAATATGGAATTGGCAGTGGATCTTCCCCAGGAAGAGGAGTTTGCTTTGTCGAACATGATGCCTTATACATATTATAATTTCTGGTTCCTGCCGAAATATCAGCAGGAGTATGCCGATAAGTATCTTTTGTTTGATGATATAACGGATGCCGAGTTGAAGGTGTTTGAAGAGGTGTTCACGAAGTTGATTAAGATCTCTTTGTGGAATACCCGTGGTACTCAATTCCTTAGCAAGAATCCTCCGCATACCGGCAGGGTGAAGGAGCTGGTGAAAATGTTCCCGAATGCTAAGTTTATCTACCTGATGCGTAATCCGTATACTGTATTCGAATCTACACGCAGTTTCTTTACCAATACGATTCAGCCGCTGAAATTGCAGGATGTCAGCAATGAACAATTAGAGGAAAATATCCTTTCTATCTATGCAAAACTTTATCATAAGTATGAATCGGATAAGAAATTTATTCCGGAAGGTAACTTGATGGAAGTGAAGTTTGAAGATTTTGAAGCGGATGCGATGGGAATGACGGAGAATATTTATCAGTCTCTTTCTATCCCCGGATTTGCCGAAGCACGTACTGATATAGAAAAATATGTGGGCGGAAAGAAGGGATATAAGAAGAATAAATATAAATATGACGACCGTACGATTCGTTTGGTAGAAGAGAATTGGGATTTTGCTTTGAAACAATGGGATTATAATTTATAAGAAGAAAAAGAAAGGAAAAGTATTGATGATTCAGAAAAGCGTTCATCGCCTGTTGATGACAGGTTTCGTTGCATTTATTTCTTCCTTGTCTTTGATGGCGCAACATAAAGTTGAAATGCTTCCTTTTGGGGACATGGATCAATGGGTGGACCGTCAGATAAAGGAATCGAGCATTATCGGTGGGAATACAAAGAATGTATATGCGATAGGGCCGACGACGGTAATTAAGGGAGATCAGGTTTATAAGAATATGGGCGGATCGCCTTGGGCTACTTCAAATGTGATGGCGAAAGTTGCCGGTATTACGAAAACTAATACTTCGGTATTCCCGGAGAAGCGGGGAGATGGATATTGCGCCCGTTTGGATACGCGCATGGAGAGTGTGAAAGTGTTGGGACTGGTTAATATTACGGTGTTGGCGGCTGGCTCTGTCTTTACCGGTTCGGTGCATGAGCCGATTAAGGGTACTAAAAACCCACAGAAAATGTTGCAGACCGGTATTCCGTTTACCAAAAAGCCGGTGGCTCTTCAGTTTGACTATAAAGTGAAGATGTCCGACCGGGAGAACCGTATTCGCGCTACCGGTTTCAGCAAGATTACGGATGTTCCCGGAAAAGATTATCCGGCAGCTATCCTGCTTCTGCAAAAACGTTGGGAAGATGCCAATGGAAATGTGTATGCAAAACGGATAGGGACTATGGTGACTTATTACTATCATTCTACAGACTGGAAAAATAATGCGACTTATGAAATTATGTACGGTGACATCACGAATCGTCCGGAATATAAGTCGCACATGATGCGTTTGCAGGCGACTGAAAGTTATACGGTGAACAGTAAGGGTGAAAGCGTGCCTATTCATGAAGTGGCCTGGGGAGATGAAAATGATGTTCCGACTCATATGTGTCTTCAGTTCACGTCCAGTCATGGAGGAGCCTATATCGGTTCTCCGGGAAATACACTGTGGATTGACAATGTAAAACTGGTATATTAACTAAAGTATATAGACAAAGAATAGAAATAGTCAGTGATCTAATTTCATCACTGACTATTTTTTTTTGTTTTAATTCTTCCACAACAAACCCCTTCAGATGCCTTCTGAAGTTATATTACACTTTTATCGCTCTATAAAATTCTATGAATGAATGAAAATTTACGTGTTTTTTTGTTTGTGTTATATTAAATATCTATATTTGCACTAATTTTAGAAGAAAGGATGACGTTTATTGTCTCTTAGTCAGGTGTAGAACATTTGGGTTGTGTATCTAGCCTGTAAGACAATTGAAATATATTATTTACTAAAATAAATTGAGATGAAAAAGGGTTTATTGTTTATTTTATTGGCAGCAGTCTCAGTATGTCTGCCTGCACAAGAAAAAGAAAATGCAGCAAAGAGTTATAGAGTGGAAACAAATCGCTTTGGTGCTAACTGGTTTATTAGTGGTGGCGTTGGCGCACAAATGTATTTTGGTGACAATGATGGTAAAGCTGACTTCGGAAAACGTCTTGCTCCGGCACTTGACATTGCTGTAGGTAAGTGGTTTACTCCGGGTATCGGATTACGTGTAGCTTACAACGGGCTTCAGGCTAAAGGTGCTACTCCTAATGCTAATGGTCCGCTTGTAGACGGAGGACAGTATTCTAATGGCTACTACAAAGAAAAGTGGAATGTGATGAACTTCCATGGAGATGTAATGCTGAATCTTTCCAATATGATTTGTGGTTATAGAGAAGATCGTCTGTATTCATTCATTCCTTATGCAGGAGCTGGATTTGTACATTCAGGAAAAGGTGCAGGTTATGACGAACTGGGTATCAATGCCGGTTTGATCAACCGTTTCCGTTTGTCTTCTGCTTTGGATCTTAACGTTGAATTGCGTGGACTTTTGATGAAAGGCGCATTTGGCAATTCAGGTCCTGAAGGATTGGCTGGTCTGACTGTAGGTGTTACTTACAAGTTTAAGAAACGTGGTTGGGATGCTGTTCCTACTGTACCAATGGTTCCGGAAAGCCAGTTGAACGACATGAGAGACAGAGTGAACGCTTTGAAGGGTGAAAACGAATCTTTGAAACGTGACTTGGTTGAAGCTCGTAACAAGAAACCTGAAGTGATCGTTAAGAAAGAAGCTGGATTCGTTCCACGTCTGGTTGTTGTATTCAATATCGGAAAGAGCAACATCAGCAAGAGAGAATACATGAATATTGAAGCTATGGCTAAGGGTATCAAAGCAACTGATAAAGTGTTTACTATAACAGGATATGCTGATAAGGGTACTGGTTCTGCTGAATACAACATGAAGTTGAGTAAGAAGAGAGCTGAAGCTGTTCGTGACCTGATGGTTAATGAATTTGGTGTTCCTGCTTCTCAATTGAAGGTTGATTACAAGGGTGGTGTAGGCAACATGTTCTATGATGATGCTAAGTTAAGCCGTGTAGCTATTGTTGAAGAATAATATACATTTGAAATAATAGAATAAAAGAGACGTTTCCTTTCACGGGAAGCGTCTTTTTTGTATTTTTGTACCCCATGAGCAGAATAGTAGCAATAGATTATGGAAGAAAACGTACCGGAATAGCTGTGAGCGATACAATGCAGCTGATCGCAAACGGATTGACGACGGTGCCCACGCATGAACTTCTGAACTTTATCGGTGAATATATAGCTAAAGAACCGGTGGAGCGGATTATTATTGGATTGCCCAAGCAAATGAATAATGAGGTTTCGGAGAATATGAAGAATATAGAGCCTTTTGTTCGTTCGCTGAAAAAGCGTTATCCGGACCTTCCGGTCGAATATGTGGACGAACGTTTCACTTCTGTTCTTGCACACCGTACCATGTTGGAGGCCGGCTTGAAGAAAAAGGACCGGCAAAATAAGGCATTGGTGGACGAGATAAGTGCTACTATTATTTTGCAAACATATTTGGAGAGTAAACGTTTTTAGTATAGGACATAAGAATAACTTAATTTTTTAGTAGAGTATAAAAATATGATTTTACCTATTTATGTATATGGCCAACCTGTATTGAGAAAGGTTGCAGAGGACATAACACCGGATTATCCGAATCTGAAAGAGTTGATTGAGAACATGTTCGAAACAATGGTACATGCAGACGGTGTAGGATTGGCTGCTCCACAGATTGGTTTGCCTATTCGCGTGGTTACGATTACATTGGATCCGCTTTCGGAGGAATATCCTGAATTTAAAGACTTTAATAAGGCGTATATCAATCCCCACATTCTGGAAGTAGGGGGTGAAGAAGTGAGTATGGAAGAGGGATGCTTAAGCCTTCCCGGTATTCACGAAACAGTGAAAAGGGGTGATAAAATTCGCGTGAAATATATGGACGAGAATTTTGTGGAGCATGAAGAAGAGGTGGAAGGTTATCTGGCTCGGGTGATGCAACATGAGTTCGATCATTTGGATGGTAAGATGTTCATTGACCATATCTCACCGCTTCGTAAGCAGATGATTAAAGGAAAGCTGAATACGATGTTGAAGGGAAAAGCGCGCAGTTCATATAAGATGAAACAGGTGAAATAAAGATAAAAAACGTTTATATCCCTGTTAAGTAAGCGAAAAGCATTATTTTTGCTTCGTTTACAAGCATAAAATATCAATGGTAAAAAGAATCTTAACAGTTTTATTACTGTTCCCAACGCTGGTGTGTGCTCAAATAAATACGGATCGGGTGATGACTATTGCCCGAAACGCTCTTTATTTTGAGGACTATGTACTTTCTATTCAGTATTTTAACCAGGTTATTAACGCTAAGCCTTATCTGTATGAACCTTATTTCTTCAGGGCATTGGCTAAACTGAATCTGGAGGATTTTCAGGGTGCTGAAGCAGACTGTGATGCAGCTATCCAACGCAATCCATTTGTGGTGGGTGCTTATCAGATTCGTGGTTTGGCAAGGATTCGTCAGAGTAAATTTGATGGAGCGATTGAGGATTATAAGAAAGCATTGCATTATGATCCGGAGAATATTACTTTATGGCATAACCTGACATTATCTCATATCCAGAAGAAGGATTATAATGCTGCGAAAGAGGATTTGGAAAGCTTGTTGAAGGTGTCTCCACGCTATACCCGTGCTTATTTGATGAGGGGGGAAGTGTCTTTACAACAGAAAGATACGATTGCTGCCTTGAATGACTTCAATAAGGCGCTTGAACTGGATAAATATGATCCGGATGCTTGGGCTGCAAGAGCGATTGTTAAATTACAACAGGCTAAGTATGCGGAAGCGGAAGCGGATTTCAACCGTGCTATTCCGTTGAGTGCTAAGAATGCTGGAAATTATATAAACCGTGCATTGGCTCGTTTTCATCAGAATAATTTAAGAGGTGCCATGAGCGATTATGATCTGGCATTGGATATTGATCCGAATAACTTTATCGGTCATTATAACCGCGGTTTGTTACGTGCACAGGTAGGAGATGATAACCGGGCTATCGAAGACTTCGACTTTGTTATCAAGATGGAGCCGGATAATATGATGGCTGTCTTTAACCGTGGTTTGCTGCGTGCGCAAACGGGTGATTATCGCGGGGCTATACAAGATTACACAACTGTTATCAATCAGTATCCGAACTTCCTGGCCGGATACTATCAGCGTTCGGAAGCTCGCAGAAAGATTGGAGATAAGAAGGGTGCGGAGCAGGATGAAATTAAAGTCATGAAGGCGCAGATCGACAAGCAGAACGGTGTGACGAACAAAGATGTAGCACAGAACAAGGATAAGGAAAATGATGAGGAAGGCGGAGAGAAGACCCGTAAGAAATCCGATAAGAATATGAATAACTATCGTAAGATAGTGATTGCGGATGATTCTGAAGCCGAACAACGCTATACAAGTGATTATCGTGGTCGTGTGCAGGATAAGAATGTAAATATAACGCTGGAACCGATGTTCGCTTTGACTTATTATGAGAAGATGAGTGACGTGAAACGTTCGGTGAACTTCCACAAATATATTGAAGACTTGAACCGTACGGGTATACTTCCGAAACGTCTTCGTATCACAAATATGGAAGCTCCATTGACGGAAGAACAGGTGAAGGTGCATTTTGCCTTGATTGATACACACACATCGGCGATTGTGGAAGATGACAAGAATGCTTCGAAACGTTTTGCCCGTGCGATTGATTTTTATCTGGTGCAGGACTTCTCGAGTGCGGTTTCTGATTTGACCCAGACGATCTTGCTGGATGGTGATTTCTTCCCGGCATATTTTATGCGTGCATTGATTCGTTGTAAACAGTTGGAATATCAGAAGGCTGAACAAGCTGTCGAAACAGATGTTGTTCCTGGCGATAATAAGCGTAAAGAGATTACCGCGGTAGATTATGAGGTGGTGAGAAAAGATTTGGATAAGGTGATTAATCTGGCTCCGGACTTTGTGTACGCATATTATAATCGTGCTAATGTTTCTGCCATGTTGAAAGATTACCGTGCCGCAATTATTGACTACGATAAGGCGATCGAGCTAAATCCTGATTTTGCGGATGCTTATTTCAATCGTGGACTGACTCACATTTTCTTAGGAAATAATAAGCTGGGCATTTCAGATTTGAGTAAAGCCGGTGAGTTGGGGATTGTTTCTGCTTATAATGTTATCAAACGTTTTACAGATCAATCGGAATAACATTTTTTTGATAAAAAATAGAAAACTCAAAAGATTTAGTTACTTTTGCGTTCAAATTATGAAAATATAACATCATCATATTATGATAAAGATAACATTTCCCGATGGCTCCGTTCGTGAGTATAACGAAGGAGTGAACGGTTTACAGATTGCTGAAAGTATCAGCTCGCGTCTGGCACAGGAAGTGCTGGCATGTGGCGTGAACGGCGAGACTTATGATTTAGGACGTCCTATTAATGAAGATGCTAATTTCGTTCTTTATAAATGGGATGATGAAGAAGGTAAGCACGCATTCTGGCATACAAGTGCACACTTGTTGGCGGAAGCTTTGCAGGAACTTTATCCGGGTATCCAGTTTGGTATCGGACCGGCTATTGAAAACGGATTCTACTATGATGTGGATCCGGGTGAAGCGGTAATTAAAGAAAGCGACCTTCCTGCCATTGAAGCTAAAATGTTGGAACTGGCTGCAAAGAAAGAAGACGTAGTCAGAAAAAGCATCGCAAAAACGGATGCTCTGAAAATGTTTGGTGATCGTGGCGAAACATATAAATGTGAATTGATTTCTGAACTGGAAGACGGACACATTACGACTTATACACAGGGTGCATTTACTGACCTTTGTCGTGGTCCTCACTTGATGACGACTGCTCCGATCAAGGCTATTAAACTGACAACTGTGGCTGGTGCTTACTGGCGTGGTCATGAGGATCGTAAGATGTTGACCCGTATTTATGGTATCACGTTCCCGAAGAAGAAAATGCTGGATGAGTATCTGGTGTTGTTGGAAGAAGCGAAGAAGCGTGACCATCGTAAGATTGGTAAGGAGATGCAGCTGTTTATGTTCTCTGAAACTGTCGGTAAGGGACTTCCTATGTGGTTGCCGAAAGGTACTGCATTGCGTCTGCGTCTGCAGGAGTTCTTGCGTCGTATCCAGACACGTTACGATTATCAGGAGGTGATTACTCCGCCAATCGGTAATAAGTTGCTGTATGTGACTTCGGGTCACTATGCAAAATATGGCAAGGATGCTTTCCAACCTATCCATACTCCGGAAGAGGGGGAAGAGTATTTCTTGAAACCAATGAACTGTCCTCACCACTGTGAGATTTACAAGAACTTCCCACGTTCTTATAAAGACCTTCCGTTGCGTATAGCTGAATTTGGTACGGTTTGTCGTTATGAACAAAGTGGAGAGTTACATGGTTTAACTCGTGTTCGTAGCTTTACGCAGGATGATGCGCATATCTTCTGTCGTCCGGAGCAGGTGAAAGATGAGTTCCTTCGTGTGATGGATATTATATCTATTGTGTTCCGTTCCATGGATTTCCAGAATTTTGAAGCACAGATATCTTTGCGTGATAAAGTGAACCGTGAAAAGTATATTGGTAGCGATGATAACTGGGAAAAAGCGGAACAGGCTATTATCGAGGCTTGTGCGGAGAAGGGCTTGCCTGCTAAGATTGAGTATGGAGAAGCTGCTTTCTATGGTCCTAAGCTCGACTTTATGGTGAAAGACGCTATCGGTCGTCGTTGGCAGCTGGGTACTATCCAGGTTGACTACAACTTGCCGGAACGCTTTGAACTTGAATATATGGGCTCTGATAATCAGAAGCATCGTCCGGTGATGATTCACCGTGCTCCGTTCGGATCAATGGAACGTTTTGTTGCTGTATTGATTGAGCACACTGCCGGTAAGTTCCCATTGTGGCTGACACCGGAACAGGTAGTTATTCTGCCGATCAGTGAGAAGTTCAATGAATATGCAGAACAGGTGAAGATGTATCTGAAAATACACGAAATCCGTGCGATTGTAGATGATCGTAACGAGAAGATCGGTCGCAAGATTCGTGATAATGAAATGAAGCGCATTCCTTATATGCTGATTGTCGGTGAAAAAGAGGCTGAAAATGGTGAAGTTTCTGTTCGTAGACAAGGCGAAGGTGACAAAGGAACCATGAAATTTGAAGAATTTGCTAAAATTTTGAACGAAGAAGTTCAGAATATGATAAATAAATGGTAACTTTGCAGCCGTTTCAGAATAAAATATTTAGTATAACAATAAAAAGATCAAACTAGGAAGTAAACGTTTTTAATGAAGAATGACACTCTAAAAGGGCAATACAGAATCAATGAACAGATTCGTGCCAAGGAAGTTCGCATAGTAAGCGATGATATTGAACCGAAAGTATATCCAATCTTTCAGGCTCTGAAAATGGCTGAAGAAAAAGAATTGGATTTAGTGGAAATTTCTCCTAATGCTCAACCCCCTGTTTGTCGTATTATTGATTATTCTAAATTTCTTTATCAATTAAAGAAACGTCAGAAGGAACAGAAAGCGAAGCAGGTGAAGGTTAATGTGAAGGAGATTCGTTTTGGTCCCCAGACAGATGACCATGATTACAACTTTAAGTTGAAACATGCTAAAGGATTCTTGGAAGACGGTGATAAGGTGAAGGCTTATGTATTCTTTAAAGGTCGTTCTATCCTTTTTAAGGAACAAGGTGAAGTATTGTTGCTTCGTTTTGCGAATGATTTGGAAGACTATGCTAAAGTGGATCAGATGCCGATACTGGAAGGTAAGCGTATGACTATCCAGCTTTCTCCGAAGAAGAAAGAAGCTCCTAAAAAGCCTGCAACGGCCGGAGCACCGAAACCTGCTGCTCCTGCACAAAAAGCAGAGAAGCCGGAAACGAGCGAAGAATAAGAAAAGGATGCGTAACGCGCAGGTATAGTGCGTTGCCATTATATATTTAATAATTTAAAAACAAGTAAGATGCCAAAGATGAAGACTAACTCCGGTTCTAAAAAAAGGTTTACCCTTACCGGAACAGGTAAAATCAAAAGAAAGCACGCTTTTCACAGTCACATTTTGACTAAGAAATCCAAGAAGAGAAAAAGAAATCTGTGCTACTCTACAACTGTTGATACAACAAATGTAAGCCAGGTTAAGGAACTCTTAGCAATGAAGTAATCAAAAGCGTAAAAGTATTATTAAAGTATTAACCGAATGCATTAGCCTGAAGTTCGCTGCGTGAAGTAGCGGCGCTAACATTCAAAAAAAGTAAAACTATGCCAAGATCAGTAAATCATGTTGCTTCAAAAGCAAGAAGAAAGAAAATTTTGAAATTGACCAGAGGTTACTTTGGTGCAAGAAAGAATGTATGGACCGTAGCTAAAAACACTTGGGAAAAGGGTTTGACTTACGCGTTCCGTGACCGTAGAAATAAGAAAAGAAACTTCCGCGCTCTTTGGATACAACGTATCAACGCTGCTGCACGTCTTGAAGGAATGTCTTATTCTAAATTGATGGGCGGTCTGCACAAAGCCGGTATTGAAATAAACCGTAAGGTTTTGGCTGATTTAGCTATGAATCACCCGGAAGCTTTCAAAGCTGTAGTTGCTAAAGCTAAAGCTGCTTAAGCATCAATAGTTTACGAGTTACAAAGTGTCAGTTACTAAGCTAGTAACTGACACTTTTCTTTTGTTAGGCGGATAAAAGGGAGTGAAAAAAATGTTAGTAGGTAAACAAATTCCTTTTTTTTCTTGTTAGTCTCATAGATTCTTATTACATTTGTGATACAAAAATATTAGCCGTATCGACTGGATCGGGAAACTCTTCAAATTAATCTGATGCACCGAGAAAGCTTCGTTCTTCAATGGCGGGCCACATCCTTCGGGACAGCTTTAAGCCGGTGGATTACAAAGAGGGCGAGCGCTCAAATCTTGTTCTATCAGAGTTTCATCACATCGTCGATGCGGCTTTTTTATATACTTTTCTATGATATTTTATTTCTCCGGTACAGGTAATTCTAAGTGGATTGCAAATCAGCTTTCCAAAGAGCAAAAAGAAGAGTTGGTTTTTATTCCTGATGCGCTAAAGAATGGAGCATTGGAGTTTAGTTTGCAGGCAGATGAAAAGATCGGCTTTGTATTTCCTATCTATTCGTGGGGACCTCCTGAAATAGTATTGAACTTTGTTCGACAGCTCTCTTTAAGGGGGTATAAAAGACAATATTTGTTTTTTGTTTGTTCCTGTGGTGATGATACCGGGCTTACCCAGCAAGTACTGGCGAAGGCATTAAAGAATAAAGGTTGGGAATGTCACGCTGGTTTCTCGGTGACTATGCCTAATAATTATGTCTTGCTTCCCGGTTTCGACGTGGATAATAAAGAGTTGGAAGAGAAAAAACTAGCGGATGCTGTTTCGACTGTCAGTAAAATAAATGCTTCGATAAGTAAGAGGGAAGAGCTGTTTCTCTGTCATGAAGGGAGTATGCCTTTTATCAAGACGAGGATTATAAATCCGTTGTTTAATCGTTTTCAGATGTCTCCTAAGCATTTTTATGCTACCGATGCTTGTATTGGGTGTAAGCGTTGTGAGAAGAGTTGCCCGGTGGAGAATGTTACAGTTGTGGACGGAAGGCCTGTTTGGGGAATGGATTGCACCTCATGCCTGGCATGTTATCATGTTTGTCCGCAGCATGCGGTGCAATATGGAAAAAGGACGAAAGATAAAGGGCAGTATTTCAACCCCAATCAATCTACTCGTCTTTGATTTTAATACAGCAGTTGGATAAGTCTTCAATGATGGCCAGACTTTCTACTCTGACACCTTGTTCCTCAAGCATTTTGCGGCCATTCTGGAAGGCTTTTTCAATAATGAAGCCCATTCCTACCAAATTTGCTCCGGATTGCTTGATGAGGTCGATAATGCCCAATGCGGCATTTCCGTATGCGAGAAAGTCATCCACGAAAAGAACATTGTCGTTCGGGGTGAGGAAATCTGCACTGATAACGACTTCATAATCACGGTCTTTGGTGAATGAGTGCACGGTGGTGCTTAGTGCATTCTGGATGGTTTTAGGAGACTTTTTCTTTGCAAATACAACTGGTAAATCCATCAGGTAGCCTGTCATGATAGCAGGGGCGATGCCGCTGGCTTCGATCGTCATAATCTTATTTACGTTTGTGGCTGCAAAACGGCGGACAAACTCAACTCCGATTGATTTCATCAGGACAGGGTCCATTTGATGATTAATAAAACCGTCTACTTTCAGGATACCTCCTTCGTAGCACTTTCCGTCTTGCAGAATTCTTTTTTTAAGTAATTGCATGCTGTATGATATTAATTAAATAATGTGCTAATATTCCATTCCGCGTGGTGAACAGCGGTTGGTATATTAGCACATGGAAATTTGAATCGTTACTTGTTGTCTCTTAAGTCTTTTACTCGGACGGCTTTTCCTTCGCTTTGCGGGAGAGAGCCTTTTTTAACCAGTTTAACTTTGGGAGTCACCAATATTTCATCCTTTAATTGGCGGGTTATATCCTTGCGGATCTTCTCCAGTTCAATATAATTGTCAGTGGAAAGGTCGCTTAATTCTACTTCGACGATCATCTCGTCTTGGTTGTTGACTGTTTCCAGTGTAATCAGGTAATTGCTGCCTAATTCGGGGAATTGTACGAGTATCTTTTCTACTTGCATCGGGAAGATATTTACTCCCTTGATAATGAACATATCATCACTGCGTCCCTTGATACGATCAATACGGATGTGTGTGCGGCCGCAGGGGCATTTTCCCGGAAGAATACGGGTTAAGTCACGGGTGCGATAGCGGATTAACGGCATCATCTCCCGGTCGAGAGTCGTAAGTACTAATTCTCCGATTTCTCCTTCCTGAACGGGTTCTCCTGTTTCCGGATCGATAATTTCTACCAGATAACAGTCTTCCCAGAAGTGCATTCCGTTTTGTTCCTGACATTCGAAAGCAACACCGGGACCGTTCATTTCTGTCATACCGAAGCTGTTGTATGCTTTTACGCCCAGCATCTTTTCTATTTTCCGGCGTTGTTCGTCGGTGTGAGGTTCAGCACCGATAACCAGCGTTTTCAGTGTGGTTCCTTTGGGATCAAGGCCTTCTTCCTGAAAGACTTCGGCAAGGCGGATGGCATAGCTGGGGATAGCATGTAAAGCGGTAGTCTTAAAGTCGTTGATGAATTTAATCTGTCGTTTACTGTTTCCGGCTGCGGCAGGGACTGTCAGACAGCCCAGGCGTTCTGCACCGTATTGGAAGCCTAACCCTCCTGTAAACATACCGTATCCGGAGCTGTTTTGGAAGACGTCGGTCTTGCGTATTCCTACTGCGTACAGGCAACGGGCTACCAGGTTGGCCCAGGAGTCGAGATCGTGCTGTGAATGAACAATAACTGTCGGGTTTCCGGTAGTACCACTGGAAGAGTGAATACGTACACCATCATTGCTCATATCACCTGCTACCAGCCCGAAAGGATAGTGGGCACGCATATCGGCCTTGGTAGTAAAGGGCAATTTGCGGATATCGTCTAATGATTGTATGCTATCTGCAGTGATGCCATGTTTGCTGAAAACTTCTTTGTAATATGGGGAGTTTGCAGCTATATTGATTGTTTTCTTAAGC
Source organism: Bacteroides sp. D2 (assembly GCF_025147085.1). Lineage (NCBI taxonomy): Bacteria > Pseudomonadati > Bacteroidota > Bacteroidia > Bacteroidales > Bacteroidaceae > Bacteroides > Bacteroides sp. D2. The sequence continues at coordinate 4,350,530 of NZ_CP102261.1, forward strand.
CGTCGAAGTTGTAATTCCTGCAACTTCTCCCGGCTCATGGTTTCTAGTTCTTCTTCCCAATATTGTGTATTCATGATAATGTCTGTTATTACATTAGCTTTTCTGCAATTTCCTTGCCGGCGGTCAATGCTTTAAGATTCATTTCTACAATTGCTTCTCCCTTGCGCAGGAAGATTTCACGGATGCTGTCTTGTACTTTTTCGTAGTCGATGTCAAGGAATGGAATGGTTGCTCCCAGTAAGACTATGTTGGCAACGCGGGCGGAGCCTACTTCTTTGGCTACTTTGTCTACGTTCAACACAATTTTGTGAGGCAGCTTATTGATTTCTGCCATTACTTTGTCTGCTTCCGGATAATTGGGGATATTGACAAACGGAGTTTCGTTAGTCACTAACCAACCGTTAGGGCTAAGATAGGGGAGGTAGCGCAATCCTTCCATGGGTTCCAATGAAATGATAAGGTCGCATTTACCTGATGGGATCAAGTCTGAAGCAATCGGCTGGTCGCTGATACGGAGGTTGGATTGAACATCTCCTCCGCGTTGGCTCATTCCGTGCACTTCTGCTTGTTTCATATATAATCCTTCTTTCAAGGCAGCTTTGCCGATCACTGTAGCAATAGACAGAATTCCCTGTCCACCGACTCCTGATAATATAATGTCTTTCTTCATGGCTTACTTACTTCTTTTTTTGCGTGCTAATGTCTGGATACACTCTCTGCGTGGAATAATGACAGATACACCACGATATTCGATCTCTTCGCGAATGATTTGCTTCATCTCCTCATAGTTTTTCTTTAACGGAGTAACGACGCGGATATGAGCCGGATCTACTCCGATACCTGCACAGATCGCTTCGATACGTCCGGTTCCGGCAGAGTCCTGTCCGCCTGTCATGGCGGTAGTTTCATTGTCGGAGATGACGATGGTTACACTGGCATTCTCGTTCACACAATCTAATAGTCCGGTCATTCCGGAATGGGTGAATGTGGAGTCTCCGATGACAGCTACAGCCGGGAAAAGACCTCCGTCAGCCGCACCTTTCGCCATCGTGATGGAGGCGCCCATGTCTACGCATGAGTTGATTGCATTGAAAGGAGCATTCGCGCCTAATGTGTAACAGCCGATGTCGCTGAATACTTTATGAGATGGGTATTCTTCTTTCAGAACTTCGGTTAGTGTGATATACATATCGCGATGTCCGCAACCTTCGCAAAGTGCAGGCGGACGCATTTCTACGACAGAAGGAATGCCGAATTCCGATTTATTCTCTTTGCCTACGGCGCGGGCTACAGAGTCCGGATTTAATTCTCCATCCTGTGACAGAGTGCCGTCCAAGCGTCCTTTTACTTTAACGCCGATGCCCAGATAACCTTTCAATTGTTTTTCTACAAATGGTTGTCCGTCTTCCAGAACGAGGATTTCGTCACAGGAGTCAATCAATTGATGTAATTGCTTTTTAGGCAATGGATACTGGCCGATTTTAAGTACCGGATATTCGCAACCTTCAGGATAGTTTTCCATCAGATAGTTGTAGCCGATGCCACAAGCGATAATTCCTAACTTTTTGTTAGGACCATCTGTATATTTATTATAAGGTGATTCTTCCGAAGCTTTGATAAACTCGTCTTGGTGGGCAAGTAATACTTTGTAGCGTTTACGGGCATTTCCAGGTAACAAGATGAACTGACGAGGATCTTCGCTGAAAGAGATGCCATTCTGTGGCTTTTGCGCTTTGCGTTCTACTCCAGAGCGGGAGTGTGCAAGGCGGGTTACCATACGCATCAAGATAGGTTCGCCCAATTTTTCAGAGAATTCAAAACCACTGTATACCATATCATACGCTTCCTGCTGATTGCTGGGTTCGTACATGGGAATCAGTGAGAAATCTCCGTAGAAACGGCTGTCTTGTTCGTTCTGCGAAGAGTGCATACTGGGGTCGTCTGCTGCTATCACGATCAATCCGCCTTTCACGCCTGTGATGGCAGAGTTGACAAAACAGTCGGCAGCTACATTCATACCTACGTGCTTCATACAAACTAATGCCCGTTTACCAACGAATGACATACCCAACGCAGCTTCCATCGCTGTTTTTTCATTGGCGCACCAACGGTTGTGTATATTCTGTTCGGTCGTTATTGGGGCCATTTGAATATATTCCGTAATTTCAGTTGAAGGAGTACCAGGATAGGCATAAACACCTGAAAGTCCGGCATCCAGTGCAGCTTGTGCAATGGCTTCATCGCCAAGTAAGAGTTGCTTGCTCATATATATTTCTTTTATTTAGTGTTGATCACAGTTTGTTAATCTATCGGGCAAAGATAGGCTTTTCCGTTCGTTTTATCACAAATTTACTTGAAAATCTTTCTTTCATTCAGGGCTTTCCAGTATTTTCTTGCATTTGCCATGTGGTCGGCATAATTGGATGCAAAGTTGTGAGTTCCGGAAAAATCTTCTTTAGCACACATGTAGATATAGTTATGTTTGGTATAGTTCAATACGCTGTCTATTCCCTTTTTAGAAGGGATACGGATGGGGCCTGGAGGCAGACCGGTATTTATATAGGTGTTATAGGGGGAATTGACTTTTAAATTTTCGTTGGTGATTCGGCGCAGACCGAAATCCTGTAGTGCAAATTTGATGGTAGGATCTGCCTGCAAAGGCATATCTTGATGTAAACGGTTGATATACAATCCGGCTACCATTGGCTTTTCTTCATTGTTGTTGGTTTCTTCTTCAACGATGGAAGCAAGAGTGCTGACTTCTTCCGGTGTCATGCCGATGGCGGTGGCTTGTGCCAGACGTTCTTTGTTCCAGAAGCGTTCGTGCTCATTCTTCATTCGTTTAAAGAAGTCGTCTACGCTCATGTCCCAATATACCTGATAGGTTTCAGGTATGAAAAGGCTGGGGAGTGTTATGGTTGTGTATCCCATTTGAGCCTGGAAAGTAGAGTCGAATAACTGGCTGGCGATTTCGGCAGAGTCTATCATGAGTTGTTTTCCAATGCTTCGTGCTAACCGGTCTAATGTCCGGACACTTCCTATAGTAAGGTTGATTGCTTCCTGATAACCTCTGGAAAAGCGACTATATACGTGATAGACATTGTCATTGGGGCGAATGGCATAACGTCCGGTATGGATATTCTGATCGAAATCTTTATATTTTGCCATCCACTGGAATCCGGTGAACTTATTGACATGCCCGAATTTTTGTATTTTATGATAGATAGAGTCGGCTGTGTCATCTCGGTCTACATAAATATATACGGTTTTAGATGGATGAAATTGGGGAGCAAACAGATAGTAATAAAAGGTGCCTCCGGCAATTGCACAAAGGAGGAATGCTCCGATTAGAATTGATAGTAGAATATTTCTCTTTTTTCTCTTCATCTTTTGAGGTATATTTAAAAAGTTCGTCAAAGATAAAAAGAATTTGGATAGGTGTAATCCTTTCTATAATGAATCGTTGAAAAGAGAATGAATTACTCCGGACTTTTCTAATATTTAAAGATTGAATGTGCTGATTGTATTAGGTTGTATTGCGATTATTAATTCGTTCTACAATTGTGAAACGAATCAGAATTTGTATGTAGATAAGTTAGTCTTAGTGAAGCGAGTTATTAATTAGTTCGGCCAGAGGGAATAATTTGCATTTGCTTCTATTTTGTTTTCTATCTCATCGGGTAAAGGTGCGAAGAAATCCATGTTAGTCAGGCTCTCGATGCTATCCACTGTGACTACATATGAAGATAGAGGTTCTACTGCCTGCTCGTTGTTGAATAAGAAGCCGATAGCCCGTATCGGTTTGGCAAAAGGAGATAGGACTACTTTGAAAAAACGTTGAGGTACTACGACTTTATTTTTCCCAATCGTTTTAGGCTGTTTTTCAATAATAGGTCCACATATAATAATAATGGCACTATCTGCTATAGCCCAATTCCGGATTTTTTCTTCCAGATTTTTCCATCCTCTTCTATTTAACTGGGGGTGTTGGGGGCACATATTGCTGAAATAGAATGATTCTTTCATGGCTTCAGGACTCCATTTCATATCTGCAGCAGGAGCCATGTGCCCTTTATCATATCCTGAACGGGTGTAGTCGGCGTTAGTTGCAATCGGGCCTGTCACTAATGGGTCGGCGATAAAACGATTGCCTCTTTTTTCTTTTCCTTTGGTTTCTTCCCGGGTCAGTTCGTAAGAGACCCAGTTGGGTATTTTTAAATCTTTGTTATATGATACGGTATATCCGCTATGCCGGATGATTTGTTCTTGCCGGGGAACTAATGATATGGGTGTCTCCAGATCTTTGCCAAGTGGAATTTGAAGGGATGCATCGGTTTGCAGTTCATTATTTTTCTGGATATTAATCTGTTGGCAATATAAGTAGACGCCAAAAAGGATAGGAATGAGCACAATGATGGCGATGATACATCCTAATCTGTTATTGGAATGTGATTTCTTTTTAAATAGCTTTCTGTTCTTATCTTTTTTATTTCGATTCATTGGTTAGCTGGTAATGGCGGGTTTGTTTTATTCTTCTTTTCTCATGCTGAATTCACAACCGCAATATTGTTGGTTGTAGAAGTTATACTCTTTAATGATGGCGATGCGCCGTTCGCTAAGTCCGCCTTTCCGCCAATTCTGTTCCCAGTATGTGACATCCGGATATGAAGCGGTGGCATATTGCCCAGCTTCATTAATCTGCTCCAGACTTTTCCAGCGGCTGGAAGCAAGCGTTGTGGTTATTACGGAAAGGCCATGTTCATGTGCATAACGGGCGGTCTCCAATAAGCGTAGTTTAAAGCAACGTAGGCAGCGTCCTCCTCTTTCGGGTTCCTGTTCCATTCCTGCTATATGGCATCGCCAGTTTTCATGATCGTAATCAGCATCTATTATCTCCAATCCCAATGATTGGGCATAGCGTGTACATTCGTCTTTTCTTATCATATACTCTTCCAGCGGATAGATATTAGGATTGCAATAATAGATAACAGGGGTGATGTGATGTTGCATCATACATTCAATAATGGCTGATGAACAAGGAGCACAACAGGTATGAAGTAAGACTTTATCGGCTCCTCCCGGAACTTCGAGTTGGAATTTCTTTTTCATGCTGTAAAGTTAGCACATATTTACGATACGAGTCAATGGTTTATGCTTTATTCAGAATAGTTTTTTATAAAAATAGGAGGGAGGATATCTCCTTTATACTGTTTTTTATAAAATCTTGTTTATTGAACTAATTCACTAAATGAGTATGAATTAACTAATTAATCTCATCTTTTTTACTATTTTTGTCCATTCAAGTTTATAACAATTCAATAATGGATGAATTAAATTGCGGGCAAGGAGAGCAAAATGCAGGCCCGGAGAAGAAAAAAAGTACCTCGAAAATAGTGAAGAGAACTTTAGTTGTGACTGCATTGGCTTTGGCGGTATATGTTGTATATTCCGTAGTTTATTTATTTGTCTCGCCTGATCGTAATATTCAGCAGATCTATTTGGTTCCGGAAGATGCGGCATTTATTATTCAGTCATCGGCTCCGATTGAAGATTGGGAGAAGTTTAGTGGAAGCGAGACGTGGCAATGTCTGAAGAAAGCGAAATCTTTTGAGGAGGTGACGCAAAGTGTGGAGAAGCTGGATTCCGTTGTCAAAAGCAATAAGGTATTATTGTCGCTTGTTGGTGAACGGGATATGCTTATTTCGCTCCATAAGACTCGTCCCACTAATTGGGATTTTCTACTTATCCTGGATATGCAGAAGACATCAAAGATGGACTTATTGAAAGACCAGGTTGAAACCGTATTGGTTATGAGTGGTTTTACTGTGACTAATCGGATGCATAATAGTATTAATATCCTTGAAATGCGCGATCCCGAGACGAGGGATATTTTCTATATTGCTTTTGTTGATAATCATTTGGTAGGTTCTTATACATCCGGACTTGTCGAGTCGGCTATTGATTCTCGTAATAAACCTAAAATCGGGCTTGATCAGTCTTTTATTGAAACGGAGAAGTTGGTTTCCGGTAAGGGACTTGTCAGGGTTTTCGTCAATTATGCGCGTGTACCTCAATTTATGTCTATTTATTTAGGTACAAGAAATGAGTACATTGATCTGTTTAGCAATTCCATGAATTTTGCCGGACTTTATTTAAATACGAATAAGGAGCGGATGGAGGTGAAAGGATATACGTTGAAAAAAGATTCTGCTGATCCTTATGTCACTGCTTTGTTGAATTCGGGAAAACATAAAATGAAAGCACATGAGATTCTGTCCGGGCGGACAGCTCTTTATACGAATATAGGTTTCAATAGTCCGGTGACCTTTGTAAAGGAACTGGAGAATGCGCTGTCGGTTCATAATAAACAGCTGTATGATTCTTATCAAAGTTCCCGGAAAAAGATAGAAGGGTTATTCGGTATATCTTTAGAAGAAAACTTTTTGAGTTGGATGTCAGGAGAGTTTGCTATTACCCAATCCGAACCAGGTTTGTTAGGGCATGATCCCGAACTGATTCTGGCTATCAGGGCTAAAAGTATTAAAGATGCCCGTAAGAACATGGAATTCATTGAAAAGAAGATTAAGCGACGTACTCCGGTTAAGATTAAGACTGCTAATTATAAGGATTTCGAGATTAATTATGTCGAGATGAAAGGCTTTTTCCGCTTGTTCTTTGGAAAGCTATTTGATAAATTTGAGAAGCCATACTATACTTATGTTGACGATTATGTCGTTTTTAGTAATAAAGCAGCTTCTTTACTTTCTTTTGTAGAAGATTACGAGCAGAAGAATTTATTGAAAAATAATCCGGGTTTTGAAAATGCACTGTCATATTTAAAATCAAGTTCTACTATTTTCTTATATACAGATGTGCGCAAGTTTTATTCCCAGTTGAAACCGATGATGAATCCTGCCACATGGAATGAAATACAATCAAACAAAGACGTTTTGTATTCATTCCCTTACTGGACTATGCAGATTATAGGAGAGGATCAGTCGGCTTCTTTGCAGTATGTGATGGATTATAGCCCATATCAACCGGAAGAGGTTACCGTTGCTATTGCTACTGATGAAGATGATAAGGAAATGAATGAAGATGCTGAAACCGAAAAAGAGCAGATGAGCGAATTGAAACGCTTCTATGTCGAAAAGTTTGAAGGGAATGTTTTGCGGGAGTTTTACCCGGAAGGAGCGTTGAAGAGTGAAGCGGAAGTAAAAGAAGGGAAACGTCATGGTCGTTACCGTGAATATTATGAAGATGGTACATTGAAACTTCGTGGAAAGTATGCAAATAATAAACCGAAAGGTACATGGAAATATTATACCGAGGACGGGAAATTTGAGCACAAAGAAAAGTTTTAGATTACGTCAACAAAAGTTGATTTAAAAATTAAGCTCAAAAAATAATCGGATTCTTTTTGTTTTCTCAAATAAAGCTGTAATTTTGCACGCCGTAAACGAGAGACAAACGCCGCTATAGCTCAGTTGGTAGAGCAACGCATTCGTAACGCGTAGGTCGCCAGTTCAAGTCTGGCTAGCGGCTCTCAAATTAGAACGCTGATTATTAATTAATAATCAGCGTTCTAATTTTTACAAAATATCCAGTTTCCTATGAAAGGAAAATCCGGTGTATGTAATAGATGTGAAATATAAAAATGTAATCTATGTTGAGTCGTATTATTGTTTTAGTTGTTGCCGGAGTAGCAGTAGTCTATATCGTTCGCTTTATAGATAACTTTTTCTCCCAGCGTAGAAGATAATCAGCTTTCAAACATTCTGCTGCGTGCTAGCATGCAAGCACCAACAATGCCAGCTTTATCTTTCAATTTGGATGTTATAATGGCTGAATCCTTATTCACCAGATTGAGTGAGTATTTGCGTACAGCTGTTTTTATGGGCTGGGTGATATAATCGCCAGTCAGAGATAAAGTTCCACCTATAATTACCAGTTCCGGGTTGAAGATGTTGATTAGTCCGGCAATCTGTTTTCCCAGTTTCTGCCCGATTTCTTCTACAATTTCAATGCAAAGCAGGTCTTCTTTATTCACGGCAGCAATTATCTCGTCAAGAGTAATCGGATTTTCTTCTGTGGCGACTCGAGTCGATAGTATGGAGCTTTCTCCGCTCTGAATACGTTCCAATAAAATGCGATGCAGTGCTGAACCGGAGGCTTCTGTCTCTAGGCATCCTTTTTTGCCGCAATGGCAGATTATTTCATTATCATAAGCGCTCATGTGTCCAAACTCACCGGAGAAACCGGATTTTCCAGTATAGATCTTCCCATCAATAATAATTCCAATCCCTACTCCCCAGCTCACATTTACAAAAATGATATCTTTTTCTCCTTTTACACAGCCTTGCATATATTCTCCATAGGTCATGGCACGCGTATCATTGTCAACAGTCACTTTATATCCTAATTTTTCGGATAATACATCTGCTAACGGTCTCTCTTCAAAATTAAACTGGCTGAAGCTATATCCAGATTCAGGATTTACACGTCCCGATACATTAACATTAATATTTAAGATCTTCTCTTTGTTAATAGTAAGTTTCTTTATAAAATTGAGAATATGTTTGCATAACTCATTCATCCCTTCAATTGAGTTCTCAAATTTATAAGGTATATTCATTTTCAGTTCCACCATATCGCCTTTAAAATTTATCAGGCCGATATTGACGGCGAATCTTTTAATGTCTACACCTAAAAAGTAACCGGATTCGGGATTAAGTCCATAAAGGTTTGGATGGCGTCCGCCGCTAGTCTCCAATTTTCCATAATCATTAATATACCCGTCATCACACATTTCGCCAATAAATTTGGTGACGGTTGGTACACTCAAATCCAGCTCTTTTGAAAGATCGGGAATTGTAGAACTGCCATTATATATATAATGTGTAATAATTCTCTTTTTGACGAGAGCGCTTTTAGATCCCTTTTCTATTTCTTTCAAGAATTGTTGGTTCATAACTATGCTTATTTGGTAATTCATACAAAGATAATTAATTTTTTTATTAATTTACGGTTTTAGAACCTTGAAAATTAGAATATCTTGGATGCCATACTTTATATATGCTATCTAATGAGTTTATATACAGGATAATATAAGGGTGATCGATTATGGGTATAATAAATGGAATATGATGATTTGTGAACTAATTTCCCCTTCTATTAATTAATTATGCTGTCAATAACGATTTTATTAATAAAATATTTTATTATCTATTGTTTATTTAATAAATATAGCTATATTTGTGCCGTGATATTATTAATAAAAGTCTGTATCCTTAAATGAGTTTAGTATGAGAAACTATTTTTTAGGTTTGTGTCTATTGTTTGCTTTATGTTTCACGGCATGCTCTCGTTCTGATGATTCTGTTGATGTGTTAATTATTGGTGGGGGTGCCAGTGGAGTAACTGCTGGTATTCAGTCTGCGCGAATGGGAGCTGAGACATTAATAGTGGAAGAAACAGAATGGTTGGGGGGAATGCTAACTTCCGCAGGTGTAAGTGCTGTTGATGGAAATTATGATTTGCCGGCTGGTTTGTTTGGTGAGTTTCGCGGACATTTAGCTGATTATTATGGAGGACTTGATTCTTTAAAAACCGGTTGGGTGAGTGGAGTATTATTTGAACCTTCAGTTGGAAATAAAATTTTCCATGAGATGGTTGGCGTAGAGAAAAACTTAAAAGTATGGCATAATGCTACTCTGGTAAAATTGGAAAGAAAAGATGATTCTTGGATTGCTCAAATTCAGATGAAGGATCATACGATTAAAAAAGTATGCGCTAAAATTTTGATTGATGGTACGGAATTGGGTGATATAGCAAAAATGTGCGGTGTGAAATATGATATCGGCATGGAAAGTCGCCACGATACTAAAGAAGATATTGCTCCGGAAGAGAAAAATAACATAATTCAGGATATTACATACGTTGCAATCTTGAAAGATTATGGTAAGGATATGACGATTCCTTGCCCTGAAGGATATAATAAAGATGAATTTGCTTGTGCTTGTTCCAATCCTGTTTGTATCACGCCTAAAGAACAGAATCGTGTGTGGTCTAAGGAAATGATGATAACTTATGGAAAGCTTCCCAATAATAAGTATATGATTAACTGGCCGATAGAAGGCAATGATTATTACATTAACCTACTCGAAATGACCCGTGAGGAACGTGAAGAGGCTTTGAAATTTGCAAAACATTATACAATGTGCTTTGTCTATTTCCTGCAACATGAGTTAGGCTTTAATACATTGGGATTGGCTGATGATGAATATCCTACAGCCGACAAACTGCCATTTATTCCTTATCATAGGGAGTCAAGAAGAATTCATGGATTGGTTCGTTTTAATTTAAATCATGTTTGTGAACCGTTCAACCAGTCCCAACCACTTTATCGCACCTGTATTGCTGTTGGAAATTATCCAGTGGATCATCATCATACCCGTTATCATGGATATGAAGAATTGCCTAACCTCTATTTTCATCCGATACCTTCGTATGGTTTACCTTTAGGAACTCTGATTCCGAAAGATGTTGAAGGCTTGATTGTTGCTGAAAAATCAATATCTGTTTCTAATATAATTAATGGTACCACTCGTCTACAACCTATGGTAATGCAGATCGGACAGGCAGCGGGAGCATTGGCAGCCCTTGCAGTGAAAGAAAATAAGAGTATTAGCGAGGTGTCTGTTCGTGAAGTGCAAAATGCAATATTGGACGCGAAAGGATATTTATTGCCTTATTTAGATGTTGCAATAGGTCATCCGATGTTTAAATCGTTGCAACGTGTAGGCTCTACAGGAATTTTGAAGGGTATAGGTAAAAGTGTCGATTGGGCTAATCAAATGTGGTTCAGAGCAGATACTTTGTTATTGGCGAATGAACTGGAAGGATTAGGTGATGTCTATCCCTTTGTCAATAAGCAAATTATTGAAGGTAATAACACCATATCAATTCAGAAAGCTACAGAGATGATAGGAGAGATTGCCGAAAAAGAAGGTATCGAAATAAAGGAGGGTAGAGTAGAAGAGATATGGAATGAATTTGATTTGAAGAATTTTGATATGGATCGAGATATTCTACGAAGTGAAATGGCAATTTTGATTGATCAGATATTAGATCCTTTCAATAATAAAAAAGTAGATATTACAGGACAGTATATTCAATAGGTAATGATAATATAAGTGTTAACTGCTGTTTTAATTAAACTAATATGAAAACATTAGATCGAAGAGATTTTTTAAAAAAAGCGACATTAGCTGGTGCATCAGCTTTGGCTGTACCAACTTTGTTTGAATCTTGTACTTCAAAGGCTAGTGCCAGTACAGTAGTGGTAGCTGATGGTTTGGAAAGTAAACTCATTGTTCCTAAAAACAATGGATTAAAAATCACCGGAACTTTTTTGGATGAGATTTCACATGATATTCCACATCAAAACTGGGGTGAGAAAGAATGGGACATGGATTTTCAGCATATGAAAAATATAGGAATTGATACGGTAATAATGATCCGTTCGGGTTATCGTAAATTTGTAACTTTTCCTTCTCCTTATCTGCTGAAGAAGGGGTGTTATATGCCTTCTGTTGATTTGGTAGATATGTTTTTGCGTTTGGCTGAAAAGTACGGAATGAAATTCTATTTTGGACTATACGATTCGGGCAAATACTGGGACACAGGAGATATGACTTGGGAGGTGGAAGATAATAAATATGTGATTGATGAGATTTGGAAAAACTATGGTTCCAAGTATAAAAGTTTTGGAGGATGGTACATCAGTGGTGAGATTAGCCGGGCAACAAAAGGAGCAATTGGTGCTTTCCATACATTGGGTAAACAATGTAAAGATGTATCCAATGGGCTACCTACTTTTATATCTCCTTGGATTGATGGAAAAAAAGCAATAATGGGAACCACAAAAATGACAAGGGAAGATGCCGTTTCTGTACAACAACACGAAAAAGAATGGGATGAAATTTTTGATGGAATTCATGATGTGGTAGATGCATGTGCTTTTCAAGATGGTCATATTGATTATGATGAACTGGATGCCTTCTTCTCTGTCAATAAAAAATTAGCAGATAAGTATGGTATGCAATGTTGGACAAATGCTGAATCTTTTGATCGTGATATGCCTATTCGTTTTCTACCCATTAAGTTTGATAAACTTCGAATGAAGTTGGAAGCCGCCAAACGTGCCGGATATGATAAGGCTATTACTTTTGAATTTTCTCATTTTATGAGTCCGCAATCAGCCTACCTGCAAGCAGGGCATTTATATGACAGATATAAAGAATATTTTGAAATAAAATAAATATGATGAAGTCTACAATCAATTTCGGTTATCTTATATTTCTTTCCGTTGTGGCAGCATTGGGAGGTTTTTTGTTCGGATATGATACCGCAGTTATATCGGGGACAATTGCCCAGGTGACTCAACTATTTCAATTAGATACGTTGCAACAGGGATGGTATGTAGGATGTGCTTTAGTAGGCTCTATTGTGGGTGTTCTTTTTGCAGGAATCTTAAGTGATAAGTTAGGAAGAAAACTTACGATGGTTATTTCAGCCGTATTGTTTTCTACATCAGCCTTAGGATGTGCTCTATGCGCCGATTTTACTCAATTAGTGATCTATCGGATTATAGGTGGAGTAGGGATAGGGGTTGTTTCCATCGTTTCTCCTCTTTATATATCAGAACTAGCTGTAGCGCAGTATAGAGGACGCTTGGTGTCATTGTATCAGTTGGCTGTAACGGTAGGTTTCTTAGGTGCCTATTTGGTTAATTATCAATTATTAGCATGGGCAGAGAGTGGAACTCAATTAAGTGTGGACTGGTTGAATAAAGTATTTATTACTGAAGTATGGAGAGGTATGTTGGGTATGGAAACATTGCCGGCAATCTTATTCTTCATTATCATATTCTTTATTCCGGAAAGCCCTCGCTGGCTAATTGTAAGAGGTAAGGAATTGAAAGCTATAAATATATTAGAGAAGATATATAATTCAATTACTGAAGCGAAAAGTCAATTAAAGGAAACGAAATCTGTACTGACCTCTGAAACGAAATCGGAATGGTCTTTATTGATGAAGCCTGGAATCTTCAAAGCTGTTATTATCGGTGTGTGTATTGCGATTTTAGGACAGTTTATGGGTGTGAACGCAGTACTTTATTATGGCCCTTCTATCTTTGAAAACGCAGGACTTTCAGGAGGAGATTCTCTTTTTTACCAAGTTCTGGTAGGACTAGTCAATACTTTGACCACCGTTCTGGCTCTTGTCATCATTGATAAGGTAGGCCGCAAGAAACTTGTTTATTACGGAGTTTCGGGAATGGTTGTTTCTCTGATTCTCATCGGCCTGTACTTCCTCTTCGGAGATTCCTTGGGAGTATCCAGCCTCTTCCTGCTCGTTTTCTTCCTGTTCTATGTATTCTGCTGTGCCGTGTCTATCTGTGCCGTGGTGTTCGTGCTCCTCTCGGAGATGTATCCCACCAAGGTTCGCGGACTGGCCATGTCGATAGCAGGATTCGCTCTGTGGATCGGAACGTACCTGATCGGACAGTTGACCCCATGGATGCTCCAGAACCTTACCCCCGCCGGAACATTCTTCCTGTTCGCCCTCATGTGCGTGCCGTATATGCTGATTGTCTGGAAACTCGTGCCGGAGACTACCGGGAAGTCGCTGGAGGAGATTGAAAGATACTGGACCCGTTCGGAATAGTAAAATAAAAGACCTTAATAACAATAAACTAACATTTTATAAATATGAACATTAAGAATAACCTTGGTCATTCAGCAGACATCTCTTTAACCGCTGAATTATCCATACCAATCAATGGAAATAATATTATAGATTTCAAAAAATTAGCGAGACTGTATAAGGATGAACTACTGGACAATGTTCTTCCTTTTTGGCTTGAACATTCGCAAGACAATGAATATGGTGGCTATTTCACCTGTCTGGATCGTGATGGAAGAGTGTTCGATACAGATAAATTCATCTGGCTACAAGGCCGTGAAGTATGGATGTTTTCCATGCTTTACAACAAAGTAGAGAAGCGTCAGGAATGGTTGGATTGCGCCATTCTGGGTGGTGAATTCCTGAAAAAATATGGACATAACGGTAACTATAACTGGTATTTTTCTCTTGACCGTTCGGGTAGACCATTGGTAGAACCGTATAACATATTCTCGTATACATTTGCTACCATGGCTTTCGGTCAGTTAAGCTTGGCTACAGGTAGTCAGGAATATGCAGATATTGCCAAGAAAACTTTCGATATTATCTTGTCTAAAGTGGATAATCCAAAAGGCAAATGGAACAAGCTTCATCCGGGAACACGTAATCTGAAGAATTTTGCTCTGCCAATGATCCTCTGTAATCTGGCTCTCGAAATAGAACATTTATTAGAACCTGGTTATTTAGAACAAACAATGGAAACTTGTATTCACGAAGTTATGGAGGTTTTCTATCGCCCTGAGCTCGGAGGGATCATTGTTGAAAATGTAGATATGGATGGCAATTTGGTTAATTGTTTCGAAGGTCGTCAGGTAACTCCCGGTCATGCGATTGAGGCCATGTGGTTCATTATGGATTTAGGCAAACGTCTGAATCGTCCGGAATTGATAGAGAAAGCCAAAGAAACGACCCTTACAATGCTTAATTATGGTTGGGATAAAGAGTACGGTGGCATTTATTATTTTATGGATCGTAACGGTTGTCCTCCCCAACAATTAGAATGGGATCAGAAACTCTGGTGGGTACATATCGAAACGCTTATTTCCCTACTGAAAGGTTATCAATTGACCGAAGATAAACGGTGTCTGGAATGGTTTAAAAAAGTACATGACTACACATGGAAACATTTCAAGGATAAAGATCATCCCGAATGGTATGGATACCTGAACCGTAGAGGTGAAGTGTTGCTTCCACTCAAAGGAGGAAAATGGAAAGGATGTTTCCATGTGCCAAGAGGACTGTATCAATGTTGGACAGTATTGGAAAATTTATAAACCCTTATTTAAATATGACAAAATGGACGGACGACGTAATTTTCTAAAAACAGCATTTGCCACATGTTCATTGCTAGCAAGCAGCAAACTTCTGACAGCATGTACTCCCATAAAAAAGATGACATCTGATGAAGAAGAAACATTAAAGACATTTGCTACTCCTAATGCCTTAAAAGGGATGCCGATTAAAGCTACTTTTCTAGATGAGATAAGTTGGGATATTCCACATCAAAACTGGGGTACAAAAGAGTGGGATAAAGATTTTAAGGCGATGAAAAAAATGGGAATTAATACTGTAGTATTGATTCGCGCCGGCCTTGGCAGATGGATTGCTTCTCCTTTTCAATGTTTATTGGGGAAAGAAGATGTGTATTACCCGCCTGTGGACTTAGTTGAAATGTTCCTCACTCTAGCTGATAAGTACAACATGGCTTTTTATTTTGGAATGTATGACTCCGGAAAGTATTGGCAGGAAGGATTATTTCAAAAAGAAATTGATTTGAACATGGCTCTGATTGACGAAGTTTGGAAAAAATATGGTCATCATAAATCTTTCCAAGGTTGGTATTTATCACAAGAAATCAGCCGTCGTACAAAAAACATGTCTAAAATCTATGCAGAAATGGGAAAACATGCCAAGAGCGTGTCTGATAATCTGAAAACTTTAGTTTCTCCATACATACATGGAGTAAAGACAGACCAAGTGATGGCAGGAGATAAGGCTTTGTCAGTGAAAGAACATGAAGAAGAATGGGATGAAATCCTGGATAATATAAAGGGAGCAGTCGACATTATGGCTTTTCAAGATGGACAAGTAGACTATCATGAATTATATGATTATCTGGTTATAAACAAGAAACTAGCAGATAAATATAACATGAAATGTTGGACAAACATTGAATCTTTTGATCGGGATATGCCTATTCGTTTCCTACCAATTAAATGGGAAAAACTACTACTAAAACTAGATGCTGCACGAAGAGCTGGAATGGAAAATGCAATCACATTTGAATTTTCTCATTTCATGAGTCCTAATTCGGCTTATTTACAAGCCGGACACTTATACGAACGATATTGTGAACACTTTATTTTATAAACCTATCTAATATTGTAATGCAATGAAAAAAAGAATCAAATGGAATCCGAGGTTTATAACCTCATTATTTATTGCGTTCATGTGCACGTTTAATTGTTTTGCACAAAACGTAATAAAAGGATCGGTAAATGATGGTAGTGGCGAACCATTACCAGGAGTATCTGTAGCTGTAAAAGGTACAACCAGTGGTACTATAACAGACATGGATGGAAAATTTAGTATCAATGCTCGAAATAATGACGTATTGATATTCTCTTACATTGGCATGACTACTCAAGACATCAAAGTAAATAACCAACGTTTCATTTCAGTAACAATGAAAGATGATGTTGCTTCATTGGATGAAGTAGTAGTTGTAGGATATGGTACTCAAAAACGTGGAAGTATTACCGGAGCTATTTCCACTGTATCAGACAAAGAGTTACTTAAAGCTCCGACAATGAGTATTAGTAACATCGTTGGTGCACGTATTGCCGGTGTTGCAGCCGTACAATCCAGTGGACAACCGGGATCAGACAATGCAACATTAACTATGCGCGGACAAACAGGCATCGTATATGTAATTGATGGTATCCGTCGAACGGCAGCCGACTTTAACGGGTTAGACCCTAATGAAATAGAATCGGTATCTATTTTGAAAGATGCTTCTGCTGTAGCAGTCTACGGTTTGGATGCTAACGGCGTTTTTATTGTTACAACGAAACAGGGAAAAGCTGAAAAGATGTCTATTACCTATACCGGTTCTGTTGGTTTCAGCCAGAATGCAGAACAACAGGAATGGCTGGATGGTCCGGGATATGCGTATTGGTATAATAAAGCACGTGAACTCCAGGGAGACTCTCAAGTATTTACGGCAGAAATGGTACAGAAGATGAAAGATGGAGTTGATGGTTGGGGAAATACAAACTGGTATGACAAAATATATGGTACCGGTACCCGTACACACCATAACATTTCGGCAACTGGAGGTAGTGATAGAGTGCGTTTCTTTGCTTCTATCGGTTATCTGGATGAAAAGGGAAACATTGATAATTATGGTTACAATCGTTTAAACCTTCGTTCCAATATTGATGCTAAACTAACCAAAAGTCTTACATTTACTTTAGGAGTATCCGGTCGTATTGAAAAAAGAGATTCACCACGTTATTCCGCTAACCCTGATGATTGGCATAACGTACCACAGCAGGTTATCCGTGCCTTGCCTTATGTACCTGCTACTTATGAATATGAAGGAAAAGTTTATAATGTATCCACCCCAACAGCTTCTTCTCCTGTAGCTCCGTTGGCATCTATCAATGAATCCGGATATAGTAAATCTAATTATTCTTATATTCAGTCTAATTTTAGTTTAAAGTATGATGCGCCGTGGCTGAAAGGATTAAGTTTCAAATTTCAGGGGGCTTACGACTTAACGTACAATTTCAGTAAGATTCTGACTAATCCTTATGAAGTTATGATAATGAACCTTCCAACTATTGAAAGCACTTCCCTGACTTACTATAAAGGAACGGATGCATCAGGCAATTCAATTAGTTTGAGTGAGTCTGCTTCCCGAGGATATACATTTACGACACAATCAAGTGTGACATATGATAATAAATTTGGCAAGCACACCATCGGAGCAATGTTCCTGGCTGAAACCCGTGAAAATAAAAGTAATGCATTGAGTGCAACCGGTTATGGTTTGGACTTTATCCAATTGGATGAACTTAATCAAATAACTAATAAAACAGGTAATGGAACTGAAAAATTCCCCACTATTGGTGGATATAGCGGACACACTAGAGTAGCGGGATTCGTAGGCCGTGTGAACTATAACTATGATGATAAATATTACTTGGAAGCTTCTCTTCGTTATGATGGTAGCTATCTGTTTGGTGGAATGAACAAACGTTGGGTAACATTACCCGGAGTTTCTGCCGGTTGGAGAATCAATAATGAAAGTTGGTTCAATGCTCCTTGGATCAACAATCTAAAATTAAGAGCCGGTATTGGTAAAACCGCAACGAGTGGGGTTAGTGCTTTCCAATGGAGAAATACAATGGGGATCACCAAAAATGCAGTTATCATTGGAGGTAGTAGCCAAACCATGATGTATGCTTCTGTATTAGGCAACCCCAACTTGTCATGGGCACAATGCCTCAACTATAATGTGGGTGTTGATGCAACAATGTGGAATGGATTATTAGGAGTTGAATTTGATGTATTCTATAAATATGAATATGATAAACTAGCTACTGTAACCGGAGCATATGCACCTTCAAGAGGCGGGTATTATTTCAGTTCTGCCAACGTAAACAAGACTGATTATAAAGGTTTCGATATTACTTTAACTCATTACAATCATATTAACAAATTCAACTATGGAGCCAAATTGATTTGGTCCTATGCGTATGGACGCTGGTTGAAATACGTAGGTGATTCTGATAATGCTCCTGAATACCAACGTTTAACAGGCAAGCAAATTGGATCAAAATATGGTTTTATCGCAAATGGCTTATTCCAAAGTGAAGAAGAAATTGCCAACTCTGCAACGGTAAAAGGCTATAAAGCATTACCAGGATATATTAAATATGTAGATAGAAACGGAGATGGCATTATTACAGCAGCACAAGATCAGGGATATGTAGGAAAGAGTGCTACTCCAAAACATACTGGTTCTTTGAATTTATTCGGTAATTGGAAAGGATTTGATTTCGACTTATTATTCTCATGGGGATTAGGAAATGTTGTTGCCTTGACAGGCCAATACACTGCTAGTGGTTCTGTAGGTACCCAAGACAATACTTCATTTACGAAACCTTTCTATCATGGAGGAAACTCTCCTACATTCCTGGTAGAAAACTCATGGACACCTGACAACACTAACGCGGAATTTCCACGCCTGGAAATCTCCGGTCCAAGTAACAACAACGGTTTCTCTTCAACTTTCTGGTACAGGAATGGTAACTATATGCGCTTGAAAACAGCACAAATAGGTTACAACTTCCCGAAGAAATGGTTAACTCCCGCAGGTATAGAAGGATTAAGACTTTATGTTGAAGGATATAACCTGTTAACCTTCAGCGGACTTACCAAATACAATATTGACCCGGAATCACCGGCAGTGAATAATGGTTACTATCCGCAACAGAGAACATATACTCTAGGTGTAAAACTAACATTCTAAAAAACGGAAGCATATGAAAAAAATATTATTAAATATATCATTAGCACTGGCACTAGGTTTTAGTATCACTTCGTGCAATGATTGGCTGGACGGTGTAAAGCAAACCTCGACCGTTAGTGATGAAATTGTTTGGCAAGATGAAGCATATGTGGATAAATATGTCAATGCATTCTACACATATCTGAACAAATATGGACAATTTGGTGAATCACAGTTTTCGGGAAGTTTAACAGAAAGTTTGACCGAAACATTTAAATATGGTTCAGTAGCTTTGGGAAACAGAGCAGGACACCCCAATAATTATGTTACTAATCCGGATGTTATCAGCCCGGATGGATGTCTGTACAATATTTGGGACAAAGACCTCGCTTATGGTAATATTCGCCAGATGAATCAATTTCTGGTAATGCAAAAGAAATATTCTACATTTCCGGATGACAAGAATCTGAAGTGGGAAGCCCAGGTACGCTTCTTCCGTGCTTATATTTATTTCCAGTTAGCCAAACGGCATGGTGGAGTCATTCTATATGATGATCTCCCTACTTCCAATGATAAAGCACGTAGCACAGCAGCGGAAACTTGGCAATTCATCGCAGATGACTTGGATTTTGCATCAACCAACCTTCCTAAAGAATGGGACGCAGCCAACAAAGGCCGGGTTACAAAAGGGGCAGCTTATGCATTGAAATCGCGTGCTATGCTATATGCAGAGCGTTGGCAGGATGCCTATGATGCAGCTGATGAAGTAGAAAAGCTACAATTATATGATTTGGTAGACAACTATGCAGATGCTTGGAAAGGTAATAATAAAGAAGCTATTCTGGAGTTTGATTACAATAAAGATAGCGGACCGAACCATACCTTTGACCAATATTATGTACCGCAATGCGATGGTTACGACTTCGGTGCGTTAGGTACTCCGACACAGGAAATGGTAGAATCTTATGAAGATAAAAATGGAAATAAAGTAGACTGGACAAAATGGCATGGTACCACAACAGAAGAACCTCCTTATGATCAATTGGAGCCTCGTTTTGCAGCTACCGTTATCTATCGTGGATGTACGTGGAAAGGTAGAGTGATGGATTGTAGTGTAGGTGGAATAAACGGTGCGTTCATGGCTTACCGTGAACAGTCATACTCTTATGGTAAAACAACGACCGGATACTTCCTACGCAAACTGTTGGACGAGAAACTGATTGACGTCAAAGGAACCAAAAGTTCTCAAGCATGGGTAGAAATCCGATTTGCCGAAGTTTTGTTGAACAAAGCTGAAGCAGCATACAGACTGAACAAAATCGGTGAGGCACAATCTTTGATGAATCGTGTCCGTGGACGCCAGGGAGTAAATCTGCCAGGTAAGTCCTCTAGTGGTGAAGCATGGTTCAATGATTATCGCAACGAACGTAAAGTAGAACTTGCATACGAAGGACATTTATTCTGGGATATGCGCCGTTGGAAACTAGCGCACATTGAATATAACAACTATCGCTGCCACGGTCTCAAGATTACGAATGGTACGTACGAATACATTGATTGCGACGGACAAGATCGTAAATTCCCACAGAAGTTATACGTTTTACCAGTACCGACTTCTGAAATAAAGAACAATGCGTTAATTGAGCAATATGATGAATGGAAATAACTAAAAGTTTAATACAATGAAAAATAAAATATTATCAATTGTTTCAGTCATTGTGTTTCTGATGGGTATGAGCGCATGCCATAGCCCGGAAGATTTCAATCCGACTGTTGAAAGGAACATAATCAATAATTTGACAGCATCCTTCCCGGATGACGACAGTGATGACAATAGTTTCACCAGTGAGATAGATTATACCAATCATGTGATTACCGTTGTATTTCCATATAACTATCCCAAACTCTCGGATAATGTTCTACAATTATCTGACCTGAAAAAGATGCGTGTAATTGCTGATCTGGATAATAATGTATATGTGTATCCTACATTATTATTTATGGATATGACGAAAGATAACTTTATAACAGTGAAAGAACAGACGGGTACAAGCACCGAATATAAAGTTGTAGCAGAGATTCGCAAGAGCAATGAATGCGCAATTACAAAATTCAATATTACGAGTCTGGGGCTGTCGGGAATCATCAATGAAAGTACCAAAACAATTTCTCTGATTAGCTTGGAAAGTATAGGGGAAGTTTTAGCAGATGTATCGATCTCTCACGGAGCAACGATCTCGCCTGATCCGACTACGGTTGCATTGGATTACGACCAAGACCAAAAAGTTACTGTGACTGCACAAAATGGTACAACAAATTCTACATATACTATCAAGAAGGAAATCCCTGAAAAGATTGCTGCCGGCTTACGAGCAAACAGTGCTAAACTTATTTGGGCTAAGAAACTCACAGACATAGGAATTTCAAGTTCCGATATGACGACTGGTATTGCTGTAACAAATGATTATGTAGTCATTAATGAACGCAATAAGAACCCTGTATACCTGCATGCCAAGAATGGCGAAAAAGCAGGGACTATGAACATTAGCTTTGTAGGAAGCACCACTAATTTCTATGTAACGTCAGACAAGGATGGTAATATCCTGTTCACGAATCTGACTCCAAATGCCGGACCGGCCTTTACCGTATGGAAAGCTTCGGGAGTCGACCAAGTGCCGGAAAAATATATAGAATTTACGACTTCATTGGCTATGGGTAGAAAACTGTCAGTATGTGGCAGCCTGAACAGTAACGCTATTATCACCGCTCCAATCTACGCTACTTCGGGTCAGTTTGCCCGTTGGCAGGTAGAGAATGGCGTGCTTAAATCACAGACTCCGGACATCATTACAGCCCAAGGAATAGGTGGATGGGGAACGAATGCTGATGTCATTTATTCTGATCCGACAGACCCGACTAGTGATTATTATACTACATTCTACGCCGAGCCACGCAACTTATGCTGGATGGATGGAAAAACAAATACAATTAAGAACAAGGGAGTGGCACTTGATGGAAACTACGTACCGAATGCAGTTGATTATACTGTATTTAACAAGGTGGGATATGTAGCTTCGAATCTGGTAAATCCATGGAGTTGGGGAACTGCCGACAACATATACCTGTTCGATCTTTCATCAGGTTCATTAGGAACTCAGGCTATTGACTTCGGAAGTACCGGTCTGGGAATCAATGGGAACTATGGGTCTAAGATTCTTGGAAATACGAATGGTAATTATTGTGGTGATGTAGTGTTGAAAGTTTCTGATGACGGTTATTATATGTACGTATACTTCATGTTCTGCAATGGATATGTAGGTTGTGTACAGTGTGACTGTATCGACATGTAAAATACCATCTTTATACAAAAAGCCTGTACCTCTTTCAGGTACAGGCTTTTTACTTCAACTATTAAGCCGTATAAAATGAATATCAAGAAGAATATAATAAAAGCATTTATGGGAGGAATAGCTGCCTGCTTGTGCATGGCATGTGGCGGCAACGATTCAAAAGATTATTGGGGAGACACCAGCGGAGGAGGAGACAAAGAGCCGACAGAGAATCCCAATGCCTCCAAGCCCCGTTATATCTGGATTGACGCAGCTGCCAACTTTCCTGATTTCGCCAATAGCAAAGAAAATATAGCCCGTGATCTGGCTTTAGCCAAAGATGCCGGTTTCACTGATATTGTAGTAGATGTACGTCCAACTACCGGAGATGTTCTATTTAAAACGAATCTTGTAGATCAGGTCAAATTTATGTATGCCTGGATCGGAAGCAACTATACTAAAGTAGAAAGAACGGCAACATGGGACTATCTGCAAGCCTTCGTTGACGAAGCACGCAAACAAGGACTTCGTATCCATGCTGCCATTAATACTTTTGTCGGTGGGAATCAAATTGACGGAGGAACAGGACTATTGTATAGAGACCAGTCTAAGGCAGAGTGGGCAACACAAATGAACATGCAGGGAGGGATTACAAGTGTA
The DNA here is from genome assembly GCF_025147085.1 of Bacteroides sp. D2. NCBI lineage: Bacteria > Pseudomonadati > Bacteroidota > Bacteroidia > Bacteroidales > Bacteroidaceae > Bacteroides > Bacteroides sp. D2. The sequence continues at coordinate 4,373,786 of NZ_CP102261.1, forward strand.
ATGAATACCAGTGAGAGCACCAAGTTCTTCAATCCCGCCCATCCGGAGGTACAAACTTTTCTTTGTGACTTACTGAAGGATCTTGCAGGTTACGACCTGGACGGTATATTTTTAGACCGTGGACGCTTCCTTAATTTGCAAACCGATTTTTCAGACGAGTCCCGTAAGCAATTCGAGGCTTACATGGGAGGTATAAAAATCCAAAACTACCCGGAGGACATCTTGACACCGAGTGCTTCCAGTCTTCCTACCACCTATCCTAAATATATGACTAAGTGGTTGGAATTCCGTGCAAAAGTGATTTATGACTTTATGCAGAAAGCACGTACTGCCGTTAAAGGAGTCAATTCTAAAATTAAGTTTGGAGTGTATGTAGGCGGTTGGTATTCTACCTATTATGATGTAGGTGTCAATTGGGCAGCTTCCACTTATGATACCTCACGTTACTATAACTGGGCGACAAGCAAATATAAAAATTATGGCTATGCAGCCTGTATGGATCAAATTCTGATCGGTGCCTATGCTTCACCGCTAAAGGTACACGGAACAACGGAGTGGACCATGGAAGGTTTCTGCTTATTGGCTAAAGACAAAATAAAAGGAGAATGCCCCATGGTAGCCGGAGGTCCAGATGTAGGAAACTGGGATACCAATAATCAAGCTACGCAGGAACAAGAAAATCAAGCAATCGTACAATCCGTAAAAGCCTGTATGAATGTTTGTGACGGATATTTTCTGTTCGACATGATTCATCTGAAAAAAGCCGATCAATGGCAATATGCCAAAGAAGGCATCAAACTCGCAATTGAATAAAAAAGAATAACCGACTCTTTATAATATGATCGTATGAGAAAAATAACAATAATACTTTTTTCAAGTCTGCTAATCATTGCATTGGGAGCATGCAAAAGCGCAACTCCCAAAGTGGAGAACAACAAGCCTGCTTTGATGTGGTTCGACGCGGAAGCAAACTTTGAACGCTTCAGCAATCCTGACTCCATTGATTATTATCTGGCAAAAATAAAATCATTAGGTTTCACCCATGCTATCGTCGATGTGCGTCCCATCACTGGTGAAGTGCTGTTCGATACGGAGTTTGCTCCCAAAATGCGTGAATGGCAAGGATATGAACGCAAAGACTTCGATTATCTGGGACATTTCATCAAGAAAGCCCATGAATTAGGAATACAGGTACATGCTTCGCTCAATGTCTTTGTTGCAGGACACAATTATTTTGACCGTGGATTAGTATATTCTACTCATCTGGAATGGGCATCGATAGTGTATACTCCGGAAGGAATCACGTCCATCACCAACGAAAAGAAGAAATATTCGGCAATGGTCAATCCTGTCAATGAGGAGTTTCAAACACATATATTGAATGTTCTCAAGGATTTAGTGAAACGTTATCCCGATCTGGACGGATTGATGTTGGACCGTGTACGTTATGATGGTATAACGGCAGACTTCTCTGCCCTCTCCCGTCAGAAGTTCGAAGCGTATATCGGGCAGAAAGTAGAAAAATTTCCGGAAGACATCTTCGAATGGAAAAAGGACGAGAATGATAAATATTATCCCGAACGCGGAAAACATTTCCTGAAATGGATTGAATGGCGCACCAAGAATATCTATGACTTCATGGCTCGTACCCGAAATGAAGTAAAGATAGTGAATCCGGATATTTCTTTCGGTACGTATACCGGAGCATGGTATCCTTCTTATTATGAAGTGGGTGTAAACTTTGCGAGCAAAAAGTACGACCCGAGCCAAGATTTTGACTGGGCTACTCCCGAATACAAGAATTACGGTTATGCCGAACTGATGGACCTATATACTACCGGCAATTATTACACCGATATCACCATAGAGGAATCTCTGAAAAACAAGAAGAGCGTATGGAATGAAACTGATTCGCAGGCACAAAGCGGTACGTGGTATTCCGTTGAAGGTTCTTGTCAGAAGTTACGCAATATCATGAAAGATAATAAATTTATGGGCGGTATTCTGGTGGATCAATTCTATGACAACCCTGCCAAACTATCCGCAACCATAGAAATGAACCTGAAAGCTTCCGACGGACTGATGGTATTCGACATTGTACATATCATCAACAAAGGATTATGGAAAGAAGTTGAAAACGGAATGAGAGCCGGAGGAGCTCTGAAATAAAATCGAAAAGAAGACACAATGAATATGAAAAAACTCTCAATTATCTCCCTTTTGTTATGGATAGGCATTGTGGCATTTGCCTCGGGAAAGCCTAAAGTAATGTGGTTAGACTGTTCGGCTAATTTCCAACGTTTCAGTTACCCCGATTCAATCCGCTATTATGTAGACAAATGCCATGAAGCAGGTATCACACATCTGGTATTGGACATTAAAGACAATACGGGTGAAGTATTGTATCCCAGCAAATATGCCATACAGAAGAAGAACTGGAAAAACTTCGACCGTCCGGATTTTGACTTTATCAATACATTTATCGAAGCTGCCCATACTCACAATATGATCATCTTTGCCGGAATGAATATCTTTGCTGACGGACAGAATATAGTAAAACGCGGTGCCGTCTTCGATAAACACAAGAAGTGGCAGGCTATTAATTATGTACCACGCAAAGGATTACTCCCTGTAACGGAAATAGATGGAAAACCTACCATGTTCCTGAATCCGGCACTGAAAGAGGTTCAGAAGTATGAGATTGATATTATCAAAGAGGTTGTGCGGAATTATGCATTTGACGGTATCATGCTTGACCGTGCACGATATGATTGTATTGATTCAGACTTTTCTCCCGAATCAAAGAAGATGTTTGAGAAATTCATCGGAAAGAAAGTTGAAAGATTTCCAGAGGATATTTTTGAGTGGCGCCCTAATGCAGAAGGAGGCATAGACCGTGTAGGCGGCCCATACTATCACCAATGGATAACATGGAGAACATCTGTTATATATAACTTTATAAAAGACGTACGCACTTCCATCAAAAAGATAAAGCCGGAATGTATGTTAGCGGCCTATACCGGTGCATGGTATCCTACTTACTTTGAGGTAGGGGTCAATTGGGCGAGCCGCCAGTATGATGTTAGCAAAGATTTCAGTTGGGCTACTCCTGACTATAAAGATTATGGCTTTGCAGAGTTACTGGATTTCTATACGAATGGTAATTATTACTGGAATGTAACCTTGGACGATTATTATAAATCTTCCGGTAAATTAAAAAATGAAACAGACAGCGAGTTCTCTACCGGAGAATATTTATGCGTAGAAGGTGGTTGTAAATATTCCAAATACTTACTGAAGGATGCAGTGCCTGTATGTGGAGGTCTGTATGTAGAAGACTACAAACGGGACGTAAACCAATTCCAGAAAGCAGTCCGCATGAACCTGAAAGAATCGGACGGTGTGATGATTTTCGACATTGTACACATTATCCGCAACGGATGGTGGGGCGAACTAAAAGAAGCACTGGACGAAACCAAGATGGATGAAGCACGAATGATTAAAGGAACCGTCACTTGCGATGGTAAAGGCATAGCCAATGTTGTAGTGACAGACGGACTACGCTGTGTCACTACAGACAAAAACGGTATTTACCATCTGCCCAGTCTCGGAAATACGCGTTTTGTATATATTACGACTCCTGCCGGATACTTGACTGATTGTGAACAGACAATTCCCAAATTCTATCAGGAAATTGATATGAACAAGACAAATGAATATAATTTCCGTCTAAAGAAGAATCCTAAAGATGACAAGAAGCACTTGTTTGTATTGGAAGCAGATGTACAAGCCGGTTTAAAAGAGCACTGGGATCTGTATGCCCCCATCATTGATGATTATAAGCAGTTAATCAATCAACATTCAGATCGTGATGTATTCGGACTGAATTGCGGAGACATCTTCTGGGATACACCGGCTACTTTCTTTCCACCCTATATCGACAAGGCGAAGAAACTGGATATTCCCATATATCGTGCAATCGGTAATCACGATATAGATTGTAATGGAGCTACCCACGAAACGTCGTACCGGACTTTCGAAGGATATTTTGGTCCTGCCCATTACTCATTCAACAAAGGAAATGCCCACTATATTGTTATCAACAATAATTTCTATGTAGGACGTGAATACTTCTATATCGGCTATGTAGATGAAACAACTTTCAAATGGCTGAAAGAGGATCTATCTTATGTACCTAAAGGCACATTAGTCTTTTTCATGACACATATTCCTACCCGAATAACAGAACAAAAAAGACCTTTTAATTATGACTATGCCATGCTGGCAGGAGAAACAATTAATGCAGAAGCAGTTCATCAATTATTGGACGGCTATGAAACACACTTCCTGACGGGACATCTTCATTCCAATTCAAACATTATATTCAACAATCACCAGATGGAACATAATACGGCAGCTGTATGTGGTATCTGGTGGCATGCAGATGTCTGTATCGATGGTACGCCACAAGGATACGGAGTCTACGAGGTAGACGGTAATCAAGTGAAATGGTACTACAAAAGTGCCGGCCATCCAAAGGAGTACCAGTTCCGGAGCTATGCAGCAGGCATATCCAAGGAATTCCCAAAAGATATTATAGCCAATGTATGGAACTGGGACAAGAACTGGAAAGTAGAATGGTTGGAAAACGGAAAAGTGATGGGGCTGATGACTCAATATACCGGAGTTGACCCATATGCGCACCAAGTATGTACGGATAAGAAAAGAACTATGCAAAGCTGGATATCAGCGGCAAGTACAGGACATATGTTCCGTGCCACTCCCCGTAATCCGAAAGCTAAAATAGAGATCAGAGTGACAGACCGCTTCGGTAAGGTATATCAGCAAAACGTTTCTAAATAAATATTCATGAAGTATATCATATACCACCTATGGGTTATCAGCCTGCTATTCCCTTTGGGAATGCAGGCTAAAGTCAGGTTAACTTCCATCTGGGGGGACAACATGGTGTTGCAACAGCAATCGGAAGTGACCTTTCACGGCAAAGCATCAGCCAATAGTAAAATTACGATTGAAGCATCATGGGATCACCGGAAGCTGACGACCCGAAGCGACCAGCATGGAAATTGGGACATTCAACTTCCTACTCCGGCAGCAGGTGGTCCCTATACAATTACGTTTTCTGACGGCGAGACACTTACATTAAAGAACATCTTACTAGGGGAAGTATGGTTTTGTTCCGGTCAATCGAATATGGAGATGCCTGTCAGAGGATTCCGGGGACAGCCGGTTTATGGCTCACAGCCCTATATCGTATCTGCCGATTCCAAACGGGAATTACGCTTGTTTACTGTCAAAAGGGATTGGAGCACGACTCCGAAAGAAGAAGGTATGACGGGATATTGGTCGGAACTTTCTCCGAAAGAAGTTGGAGACTTTAGTGCGACCGCTTATTTCTTCGGAGACTTGCTGCAACGTTCATTGGATATTCCTGTCGGACTGATTCATTGCTCTTGGAGTGCCTCCAAGATAGAGACCTGGATGAATAAAGAGACACTTTCCCAATTTCCGGAAGTCCAACTGCCGGATATTAAACAGGACAAGTTTGACTGGCCTGCGGGCACACCTACTTTATTATGGAATGCAATGGTAAATCCGTGGAAAGGATTTCCGATCAAAGGAGTCATCTGGTATCAAGGTGAATCCAATTCTGCAAATCCTGCTCTTTATAAGAAACTTTTTCCTGCGATGGTCATTCAGTGGAGAGAATTCTTTAATAATCCTGCAATGCCTTTATATTATGTCCAAATCACTCCATGGCAGGCTGAAGGTAAAGATAAGCTAGATCGTGCATGGTTCCGTCAATGCCAGTTGGAATTAATGCAGGAAGTCCCTAATGTTGGTATGGTTACAACGACGGATGCAGGAAGTGAAAAATTCATTCATCCTCCATACAAAATCAAGGTCGGTCAGCGTCTTGCTTACTGGGCTCTGGCTAAAACTTATGGCATAGAAGGTTTTCTGTACGCAGGTCCTTTATACAAGAGTCATCAATTGAAAAAGAATGTAGTAGAAATCACTTTTGAGCATGGCAGCGACGGACTGATTCCTGAAAATCAAAAGTTAAAAGGATTTGAACTTGTAGATGAGAAGGGGAATATCGTACCGGCAGAAGCGGAAATAATCAATGGTTCCGCCCGTGTGAAAGTGTGGAATGATTCGGTGCCTCATCCTGTAGAAGTACGTTATTGTTTCCGTAATTATATGGAAGGTGATCTTTTCAATAACGCGGAGATACCTGCTTCTCCATTTCGAATCGTAATACATTAATATAAGGAAAATGATGAACAATAACAATACAAGAGCTTCTTCTTTGGATGCCCTGCGCGGATATGCCATTCTGACGATGGTTCTTTCCGGAAGCATTGCTTGGGGAGTACTTCCCGGATGGATGTATCATGCCCAAGTAGGTCCCCGCTCCAACTTTGTGTTTGATGGTTCTATATACGGAATCACCTGGGTTGACCTGGTGTTTCCCTTTTTTCTGTTTGCTATGGGAGCTGCCTTCCCTTTTTCAATAGGTAACAAATACAGAAAAGGCAGCTCCCGCCGGAAGATTATATACGACAGCTTTTTAAGAGGCTTCCGGCTGACTTTCTTTGCTATTTTTATTCAGCATATATATCCGTGGGTTGTATCTTCTCCGCAGGATGTCCGTTCATGGCTCATCGCATTGGGAGGCTTTGCCTTGATGTTTCCCATGTTCATGAGGATTCCATTCAAAATGCCGGAATACGTAAGGATGCTGATTCAGATACTGGCTTATGCAACGGGAGTGTTCATGCTGCTGAATATCCATTATGCCGATGGACGGACATTCAGCTTGGGCTACAGTAATATTATTATTCTGGTATTAGCCAATATGGCAATCTTCGGTTCGCTGATTTATACGTTAACCATTAATAAGCCATGGATTCGTATAGCAATATTACCTTTTATCATGGCAGTATTCTTGGGAAATGAAAACGCAGAATCATGGAATCATAGTCTGATGACATTCTCTCCATTACCGTGGATGTATCAGTTTTCCTATCTGAAGTATCTGTTTATCGTGATTCCCGGTAGCATTGCCGGAGAATATCTTCAGGAGTGGTTGTACAGCAAAAACACCGTGACGATAAACGACAATAAAGACGAACACAAAAGAATACCATGGATACTTTTATTGACTATCGGACTGATTGTACTCAATTTGTACGGACTTTATATGCGTTATCTTTTACTCAATTTAGCAGGCACTACCGCTATACTATGTATTCTTTATATTCTATTACAAGTGGAAGGGAAAAACACCGGTTACTGGTATAAACTCTTCAAGGCAGGAACCTATCTGATATTATTAGGACTGGCTTTTGAAGCTTATGAAGGAGGCATCCGGAAAGATCCTTCGACATACAGTTACTACTTCCTCGCATCAGGACTTGCCTTTATGGCGATGATTGCCTTTTCTATTATGTGCGACATTTATTCGTGGACCCGTTTGACCCGTCCATTGGAATATGCGGGACAGAATCCGATGATTGCCTATGTATCCACACAGTTGGTAGTATTACCCCTATTAAATCTGGCAGGACTGGGCACGTACCTGTCCTATCTGGATCAAAATGCCTGGCTGGGCTTTTTACGAGGAGTAATCGTTACTTCTCTGGCTTTATTAATAACCATATTATTTACTAAATTAAAATGTTTTTGGAGGACTTGAATCATGTTAATCAAACGTTTGTATTTTATAGCAACAGCACTACTTACTTTTTCTATATGTTCATGTGGGGAAAGCTATCCCGACCATCCATGGGAATGGGATCAGGAAACTGAAGAGGAAGAATCGAATCCTGATATTGTATCACAGGGATGGACGGCAGTCAATAATTTCGGTAATCTTCCGGATTATATCCATATTTATAAATCACCGAAAAATCTGGCTGCAAAGAAAGCAATTGCCTACATAGCTGTCGCAGATATGAGTAAAGCTAAATTTGAAGTCCTGGGTGATGTTGCTTTTTCACAGGAAGCTAATGGGTATGGAGGCAAATCGTTATATACTCCTTCGGAGTTTTATGAAGCTTCCAAAGCACCAGTAATCATCAATGGAGGATTATTCTTTTATAGTGCCGGATTCTATTATTCGCAGAATCTAGTGATTCGTGAAGGACAGCTATTAGCACCTAATCAGAACTACTATTCGAAAGACTGGGTAACTATGTGGTATCCGACTTTAGGAGCTTTCTGCCAGATGAAAGACGGAACATTTCAAACAACATGGACTTATCAGGCATCTGATGGAATCAATTATTGTTATCCCGCCCCTGCCGAGAATGATATAAATAAGGATCCGTTACAAGCTCCCTCTTCTGCCTTTCCCAGCGGTGCAAAAGCATTGGAAGCTACCACCGGTATCGGAGGTGTTACAGTTTTACTGCGTGCAGGAGAAATAAAAAACACGTATGTAGAAGAAATGCTGGATATTTCTGCCGCTTCCAATCAACCTCGCACCGCAATCGGTGTAACAACTGACAAAAAAATGATTATCTTTGTGTGCGAAGGCAGAAATATGACAGAAGGAGTAGCAGGGCTGACCACTGCTAACGTAGCCAAAGTAATGAAAGATCTGGGATGTACGGAAGCGCTGAATCTGGATGGTGGTGGTTCATCATGCATGCTGGTCAACGGCAAAGAAACCATTAAAGGCAGTGACGGTAAACAAAGGAAAGTGTTGACCGCTGTCGGAATTAAATAGATGATGAAACAATTCTTTTTTTTAACTATGTTGTGCCTGTTGGGTATTCAGTTGCAGGCACAACAACCGATGTACTATGATGCGTCTCGCTTTCCCCTTTTGGGAAAAGCAACACAAGACACAGGGACAAGATATGAGAGACTACCGGATTCTCTCAAAAACATTTCTCGTCCTCCTCTTTGGAACTTGAGTCGTAATTCGGCAGGAATGGCGATACGATTTCGCAGTAACTCTACTCAAATAGCTGTGAAGTGGGAGAGTCTCTTTAATAACCATATGAATCACATGACTGATGTAGGAATAAAAGGCTTGGATTTATACTGTTGGGAAGGCAACAAACAATGGAGATTTGTCAACAGTGCCCGTCCGTCGGGAAAAACGAATCAAGCAACGATCATTGCTAATATGCTACCGACAGAAAGAGAGTATATGCTTTACCTTCCTCTTTATGACGGTCTTGTTTCCTTGTCTATAGGAGTGGATTCGTTAGCCACCATCGATCAGCCTTTAATTGATTATCCCATTCGCAAAAAGCCGGTTGTGTTTTATGGCACCAGTATTCTTCAAGGAGGTTGTGCTTCACGTCCCGGAATGGCGCATACTAATATCATATCGAGAAGACTGAACCGTGAATGCATCAATCTGGGATTTAGTGGTAATGCATTTTTAGATTTAGAAGTGGCAAAAGTAATATCCGAAGTGGATGCCAGTGTTTTTATTTTAGACTTTGTACCTAATGCTTCTGTAGAGCAGATGAAAGAACGAATGGAAACATTCTATCGCATCATTCGTAGTAAACATCCGGATACTCCAATTATTTTTATAGAAGATCCTATTTTCACTCATACACGTTATGATGAAAGAATTGCTAAGGAGGTACAAAGAAAAAATGATACCTTAAAGGAAATATTCAACCGGTTAAAGAAAGAAGATGAAAAGAATATCATTTTTATCTCATCAAAGAACATGTTGGGAGAAGATGGAGAAGCCACAGTTGACGGTGTTCATTTTACGGATTTAGGCATGACGAGGTATGCTGATTTAGTTTGTCCAATCATAAAGAAAGCAATCAAATAAAATAGTGACGCTATCGACTCGGTATAGCGTCGCTATATGAAGCTTATAGCAACGCTATCCTGTTGACATAGCGTCACTATTTCAAATACTCTTGATAGGTGGCTTTTTATATGTTATTTCACTAGAAACTAATCTTCAAATATCAAAATGATAAAATATCATTTTGATATTTGAATGATGCTATAATTGAATTTATTCAGCCTTGTTACCGGATATAGAAAAAAATCGCATGGATTAGTCATTAGCATTATTCAGAAATTAAAGAGACCCTTCCTTTATAGAACACAATCAATTCTTATTTAATATTATGCATTACATAATGAATGCATTTTCCAATTTATCCATCCTTTTTGTTTAATAAAACAAGTTCGTAAAAGCGTTTCTAATAAATCAAGAATTCTCTTTTTTACAAGTAAAATCTGCTTCCTTTTAAAGGTACGTGGTGTTTCTTATAAACGAACCTTGTGTTTCTTATAAACGAACCTTGTGTTTCTTTAAAACGAACCGTACGTTTCATTAAGATCAACCGTCTATTTTTTACAAATAATACGGTAATTTATATGCAAATGAGCGTTATTTTATTCATTATTATGCATATAAATACCGTATCTTAACCATATATCATTCTAAATCTACTAAACATCTAAAAATAAAGAATTAAGAACTACTGCAAAAAGCAGATATTTGTTCATTTATCAATATTTTTGCTTTCATTTTGTTTTCTCATTTGCTTGCTTTTCTCTTTCATTTGCTTGCGTTGTTTGGGGCAGGTTCAACTGTTCCCAAACAACGTCAACATTCATTGAATATTTAATTATATCCGGGATTTTGTTTGATCGAACCACCGGAACGGTCTATTTCAACCTGTGGAATAGGGAATAATTCATTTATCCCTTTTTTGAATGCAGCTCCACGTCCTTTAGCATAAGAATAGGTAGAAAAAGTATTCATTGTTTCTACATAACAATTCCAACGTTTAAGATCATACAAACGATTGTACTCCATTGCTAATTCAACACGGCGTTCATGCTTGACTGCTGCCAACAGATCATCATTGATAGTCACAGGTTTCAGCTTAATATTTGGAATTATCAATACACGTGAAGTGGCTTCGATATCTCCCGAACGCGAATCATTCGCACGGTCCCGAACCATATTTATGTATTTCACAATTTCATCCTTATCTCCATTAGTCTGCACTAAAGCTTCAGCATATAACAATAATACATCTGCATAACGTATGATATGGAATGTCCAAGCATCATCTCCCCAGCCATTACCTCTTCTTGAAACAACGAGAAAAGCTTTACGACTATGATAGCCCGTATTAGGGTATGTTGAGAAATCCAATGTTTCCGACCCTTTCTCTTTAGGGAATTTATCACCAGGCTCTATAATTGTGTACAATAAACGAGGATCTCCTTCTTCAAATTCGTCAACAAGATTTTGTGTAGGTTGGTCAAATCCGTATGCTCCACAAGACCTTGGATTAGAATATACAGGGATAAAAGAACCATAAATGTGATCGTTTGGAACATCACCACGTATATTGGGGAAGATAGATTCACTTAACATGTAGTTGTCACTTAAGTAAAGTGATTGAAAATTGGGAGCTAATTCGCAGCTCTTCGAATCAATAACTTTCTTTGCTGCATCACGTGCATCTGCATAATAGGATGGATTATCTTTTGCAAAATACATATATACACGTGCCTGCATGGCCCATACAGCCTCTTTGGTGACACGTCCCAATTCTGTAGTCGGCAAAGTAGCCTTGTCAGGTATATTACTTTCTAAAGCAGCCTCTGACAGATCTTTCATTATAAAATCAGCCGTCTCTGCTTCTGTAGCTCTGACTAACTTCTTACTATCATCAACTGTCAGCGTACGATCAACTAAAGGTACTCCGCCAAAGATCTTGCAGAGTTCAAAGTAAAAGAAAGCACGGAGAAACTTCACTTCACCTATATATCTGGCTTTTACGTCATTCGACAGAGGATAGCCATCCGCATCCACCAAAGGCTTGTTGGGAATATTCTCCAGACAAATATTACATCGTGCTATCCCATTGTACATATTCGACCAAAGGTTAACCAAATCAGTATTGGAAGCCAAAGCTCGACCAAAACTAAGGTCACCTGCAAAAGTGCGATCTCCTGCATCAGACCCTCCTTTTTCTGAGTCATCAGTGGATATATTATATAAGTCCATACGTGGTGCTTCATATCCAGCTACATCATTAAGAGTTTTATAGCACTTAACAACAGCACTATAACCAGCATCAGGCGAAAGAAAAAATCTATCTTGATCCATCACGCCTTTAGGGTCTCTGTCTAAAAAATCAGAACACGAAAAGAGTGATATTAATGATAGAGACACGAATAAGTATTTTATATTTTTCATGTTACTTTAAAATTTAACGTTTAAACCAATCGTCCAAGTTCTCGCTTGAGGATAAAAGCCCTGATCTATACCATTGAGAGTAGCGTTAGAGGAACCTATCTCCGGATCAAGTCCTGAATATTTCGTGAGAGTCAGCAGATTTTGCACACTAACATATAAGCGCAGGTAACTGATTCCCTTGAACTTCAATAAACGATCACAGAAATTATAACCGATCTGCAAATTCTTGATTCTAAAGTATGAACCGTCTTCGATGAAATAATCGGAAATAAGCTGATTCTGACCTTGATCGGCAGATATTCTATGATACTTGTCTGTTGAACCTTCACCATTCCATGCACGTTTGAGGAAATCTGAATGAGCATTCATGTAACCCGTTCCTGATTCAAAATCGTAAAGAGTCATATTCATCACATCATTTCCTTGTGATCCCTGAAGAAACATATTGAAATCAAAACCTTTCCATGATGCTCCGAGAGTCAGACCGTAAACAAAGTCAGGCCAAGGATCTCCAATCTTGGTACGGTCATTATCATCAAGTACATCGTCATTATTCAAATCTTTATAACGAATATCACCAGGCTTTGCCGTTTCTCTTTGCGCACTGCCCTCTACTTGCTCCGCGTTCTGGAAAATACCATTGGTCACATAGCCATAGAAATATCCTACCGGTTGACCCACTTCTGTCTTAGTAATGGTATTATTATTGTATGCTGTACCATAAATTGCATCGCCATTACCCAAAGAAGTTACTTCATTTTTATAAGTGGAAATATTGGCGGAAGCTGTAAAGTTGAGATCTCCCCATGTTTTGCGATAAGTAACACCTAATTCCCATCCTACATTGCGCATAGATCCTACATTTGCATAAGGAAAATTCGGGAATCCTAATGTAGTAGGTTGAGGCTCTTGCATCAACATATCATCTATATTTTTACGGAAATAATCCGCTACAATCTCAATACTATTATTGAAGAGACTTAGATCAAGACCTATGTCAAATTGTTTAGAGGTTTCCCACTTCAGAACAGGATTTCCAACGGTGATAATACCAGCACCAATGGATGCCGTATTCGGGGAACCGAAAGAGTAGCGGTCATAGATTGTGCTCCCATACGTAGAGGCATATCCGCCTCCACTAATATTCTGATTACCAATCAAACCATAACTGACACGTAGTTTTGCGTCGCTCAACCAGTTGCGAGTAGATTCCATAAACGACTCACTGGAAAAACGCCATGCAGCTGATACGGACGGGAACGTTCCCCATTTATGTCCGTCAGCAAATTTAGAGGAACCATCACGACGTAGGTTGGCAGCAATGAGATACTTGCTGTCATAATCCAGACTAACACGTCCGAAAAATGATAACATCGAATTGTCATAAGGATAGCCGGATACTGCCGGATTGGTTGTTCCTGCATTAAGAATAGCCATATCCTTATCGTTGTTTATCACGCCTTGTATAGAGGCATTGACGCTCGAAACGCTTGTCTCTTCTGCTGAAGTACCAACTAATGCTCCTATTTTAAACTTTCCGAATGTCTGATCATATGAAAGAGTCTGCTCCCATACAAAATAGTTACTTCTGGAATTATCTTGTATTACTGTATTCTCATTAGCATAGTCATTAGCATTGAGAGTGTATTTAGGTTGAAACCCATCAGTCAGGCTTCTGCTAATATCCATACCGAAACGCGAATTGAATTTCAAAAAATCAAGTAACTTAATCTCCAAATTAGCCCCAGCTTTTACATAAAGATATTCATAAGTACTCTGTCGCATTCTTTGAATCTGTCCCACTGGATTACGTTTATTGGAGAACAAAATCCCCGAGTATTGTGAATAAAGATTATTCGGTTCATACCCATTGTAAATCTGACTTAGAAAAATGGGTACATCAACCAGATTATTACGGAATACAGGTGTGATAGGATCTGCTCCCATTGCGCTGAATACAGTACCGGTAGCAGGATTATTCTCGTCAATCAATTGTCGCTTTTCATCAATGATACCTACATTAGCAGTTAAAGATACGCGCTTTGAGATCTTCATATTGAAGTTGTTTCTCCAGGAAATACGCTTATAATTCGAACCTTTAACTATACCATCCTGATCTGTATAAGCTAAACTGGAAAGTATTCCTATATTTTTGGTTCCTCCATTGACACTAATATTATGATTATGCATAAATGCACCTTCATTGATAATCTCTTTCCACCAGTCAGTACCATTCGGCCCAGAGTTTTTATTGACAAAGTTGAGAACTGCATCAATATTTTCTTGGGTAGCAAAAGCGGCAACACGCTCCTGACCTGCATTATCAGCTGCCAGATTTTTATAAGTGATGTAATCAGCGGCGTTAAGCATATGCGGACGTTTCCAAGGCGTTTGCCAACCTACGTATCCATCATAACTAACCTGGGCTTTGTTTTCAAGGCTACCGGACTTAGTCGTAATAATGATAATTCCGTTGGCTCCACGAGAACCATAAATAGCAGCTACCGAAGCATCTTTATGGACAGCTATTGACTCAATATCATTTGGATTCAGATAATCAATACCGGTTTGCGGAAGACCATCGACCACATATAGAGGAGTTGTAGAACCTGTTATGGAACCAATACCACGAATATGAGTAACGCTTCCCGCACCGGGAGTACCACTGCTGGAGGTAACGGTTAGACCGGGAACTTTACCCTGAAGAACGTTGTTAATGCTACTTACAGGCATATCTTTCAGCTCTTTTCCATTGACAACTCCGACAGCTCCTGTAATATCTTTCTTGGCAATAGAGCCATATCCAATTACAACTAAACCATCCAGTTCATAAGTTTTCTCTATCAGAGTAATAGAAACTCGCTGGCCAGCCACCGCTTTGACAGTGACTGAATTATATCCTATCATGCTGACAGTAATCGTGTTTTCTTTAGTGGGACTGGCTATTACAAACTCCCCGTCCATATTGGTTATTACACCTGTAGGAGTGTCTTTCAATACAACAGTAGCACCTATAACCGGTTGTCCTTGGTCGTCAATGACTTTACCTGTTATATTCTGTTTCTGAGCGAATAAAACAGATGGCGAAAGCAAAAATATTACCATGCATAATGTTAATATCAAGCTCCGGCTCTTATTTTCATTATTATAGTTTTTCATATGTAATCTATTTTATAGTATTAATTAATAGGTGTATACTCACTGTCAACAACCGGATTCTTTATCCTATCAATAGCCAAGACAATACAGCCTGCTTCCATACTATACCAATTCGTTTTTTGCTGTCCTTTAATGTTTAAAGAATTAATGTGTTTCAAGTAGGTATTCACTCGTACAGCATCATTGATAGTGGCTGCCGCATATGCAATAATTGTCCAGGGAAAAGATGAGTAAGTTACTCCGCTAGCCCAACTAGTATATGTCTTATTAAATTGAGTATACAATTTATTAGCAGTCTGACTATTCGGTTCAATCACATTAAACATACCCGGATAAAGTTGAGCTGTTGCGTCAGGATAGAACTGTTTCCAGTCAGTAGTTACAGAGTTACTTTTCCACCAATCATAAGTAGTTCCATTCCATAATGTACCTATACCTTCCGTATTTTTTGCCAATAGGCCCGCAAAATCATAATCATTATCGATCAGGTTGTTATCTTTAAGCCATTTGGCAGCTTTAAGTCCTATGTTTACTTCGCAATTATCCATCAGATATTTTACGTCGTAAACATACGAAGCAACGCTAAGACCGTCATTTTCATCTTCTGTGATAGTGCCTGGCAACTGGTTAAAGTCGGTATCGATCGTTTTCACCATTGCGCTTGCTACCAAAGAGATTTTGCTCTTATACTGTTCAAGCCAGCTTTTATTTTCTCTGGATGTTTGAGCAAATTCCATGATGATTTCCAAAAAAGTAGCCGCATAAGAATCCACAGAGTCATACGTTCCTTGAGTAGTTTCCGAATCACCAAAATAGTCATAGACAGAACCTTCTATTTCTGCGCCTCCTTTATAAGGATTCGTAATGCCATTCAGTTTGCCAAGATACCATTTAATATATTTCTTCACTGCCTCTATATTCTGATTTGTAGGATCTTTCAGTAAAGCCAAAACTGCAAAATGGGCAAAATAAGGAGTAATTTTACTGTTCGAAGTATCTTTATCCTTTATAGCTCCACTGGAAAGCTGCAAAGAACGGATATAAGAGAGCTGATAAGTCATCACATTATCATATACTACATCCATAGTCTGTTCTGTCAAGTTCTCCTCATTGGTAGGAGGCGGAGCAGTGCTTGTATCACAGGATGAAAGTGTAAGTATAGGAAGCACTATTAATATTGACAGAATTGATATTATTTTTTCCATATTATTAAATTATAAATATTACCACTGTTTGTATACCTCAAATTCCTTGATTGTCATTCGCCAAGGTGTAGCTCCATTCTTGAGTAAAGCCTTGACATAACGAGCATCCACATTGTCGAAATTCATATCCTGAGCACCTTCTGTAGCAGCAGAATCCCATCCCGTGATAGAATAAACCGAAGTATATTCTACATCGTCCTGTGAAATGAGGATTTCACAATCAGCAGCATAAGCGCCCGCATCCCATTGTATGACAACATTATTAATAGTATAAATCTTTCCAAGATCTACCTTGAACCACTCGTCATCATTGCCTTCTGCTTGCCACATAAATGAAGTATTTCCATAGACTGCATTGAAAGCCGCCGTATTATTAGAAGAAGCGGATGCAATCTTCTGCAATGCCAAATTCTCTGCCGGTGGAGTATTATATATTTCAACCTCAAACAATGTCATATTATATGGAGTAGCAGAGTTCTTCATATTTGCTAATTTGACATAGCGGGCATTGGCATTGTCAAAGCTGACTTTGTTAATTCCATCATTAGAGACTGCATCCCAATTTTTGATAGAATAGATAGTTGTGTAATTAACATCGTCTTCCGAAATCATAAGGTCACAATCAGTACCTGCTGCATTCATATCCCATGTCATCACTACAGTATTAATGCTATATATTTTCCCGAGGTCTATTTTCACCCATTCATTGTCGTTACCTGCAGCTTGCCACCAGGATTTATCATTATCGTCATTGATGTTCGAGATACTTCCGCTAATAGCAGCCGAACCTGTTGCGTAGCCATTCAATGCCAGATTCGGATTCTCTGTCGGGTCAATTTCTTTGATAAATAGAAAACCTTCCAATGAACGTGTACCTTTATGATTTGTAACTGCTACCGCACCTGTACCTCCATACGAACTAACAACGGCCTCAATAGTAGCATCATCAATAATTTCAAAACTAGACGCACCTTTCCCACCGAAAGCGACATTAGTGGCAGTTGTAAAATTTACTCCTGTAATAGTAATTACATCACCCTCCTTTCCTTCTGTAGGAGTGAAAGAAAGTACTTTAGGTAGCTGTGATACCGTAATTGGGGTATTCGGATCATACGGATTGGCTCCGAAATCACCATCAGCACATGAAGTGAATATCATATCTGATAAACACAAAATAATAAAAATAAATTGTGTGATAGTTTTCATAATAATGAATTTAATTTATTAAGTGAAAAGGTTATTTGATTTTGTTGTAACGATCTGCTTTTATTTTCTTCATGTAAGTCTTATAGGCATTATACAGATCAATTGTACGTTCTTCTCCTATACGTATCGACATCTTTGGATTATTAAAGACTCCTGGATATTGATAGCATAGTACTTTCTCAAAATTGTCAAGCAAGTTCAAATCACGGATGATCTCATCTATCGGACGAGGATAAAGAGAATTATCTGGATTGAATAAGAAAGCTTCAAGATCAAACCATAAATGCGCACCGGCATCATCACAGAATTTTTGCAAAATATCGGCTGCTTCTTTTCCTGTAAGGTCTCCTTCTGGCATACGTGCAAAACCAAATGGACATAATATATCGAGATTTTGTAATAAAGCGGGATAAGTGTCTGCACCTTTTAGTATTTCCATACTATTGGTAGCAAGCATTACGGGCTTTTCCGGAGCAAATTGGGAGGTGTATTTCTTAAACTCACGAAAGAAATCCACAATCTCTTTCTTACGTATCATCTGTCCCTCATTGGTCGATTCTGAATTATACAGATTACCGGCACATTCTTCGGATACGTAAAAGCCATAGAAAGAAGGATGATCTCCATACATATCCCATAATTCTTTGGCTACTTGCTTATGCCATTCAAGAGACTCTACAGTAAAATCAAACCAAGCGAACATTCCTACTCCCATCATAACTGACATTCCTAGTTTGTCCGCTTCAGAAAGAATAGCTCCTATTGGGTCTTTCGCAGAAATAGGCATCCTTCCTGAATAAAGAGTGGAAGGATAAAATGCTTTTCCTTGGTAGTTGTTTATATTCAAATCATGTTTTCCTACATAGTCCTGATTGCGAAAAACTTCTTGAAGAACTATAACATCCATCCCTATACTATGCATAGAACGCACCAACTCACGCCATTGATCATCAGTCATCTTTTTTATATCAGGATTCCAATACTTTCCTTCTATCTCGCTCCAATGATAAAGGCCTGCCCATGCTCCGTCTATCAGACGCGTAGATCGAATTTCTGAATTAATTACTTCAAAGTCTTTAGAAATTGTAAATTCTTCATTTTTCTCTTTGACTTTAAGGATGATGCGATTCCTACCAATCTTGTTAGTTGTTTTTAAAGAGAACTTTATTTCCCGAGAACTCCCCGGTGCCAATGTTATACGAGAAAAATGAATTAATGAATCTTGATTTACGTCATTCAAATAAATAGAGACATAAAAGTCCTGTTGAGTATTCCCTTTATTGACTATACCTGCACGTATGTCCAAATCTACTTTATTCGTAATTGTGCCTGGGGGAATCAGGGTTAGCCCCACTCTGCATTCTCCAGCAAAAGCTGTAGAAGCAATGGTCAAAATAATACATGCTATTATAAATATCCTTTTCATATGTGCACATTTTTCATTAATTATTTTATTTCACTCAAATTTTGTAATACCTTCCAGCATTGATACATCCCCCTTGGCACATGAAAGCATCCTTTCCATTTTCCTCCTTTGAGTGGAAGTAACACTTCACCTCTTCGGTTTAAGTAGCCATACCATTCAGGGTATTCAGGATCCTTAAAGTGGCTCCAGGTATAATCATGTACTTTTTCAAACCATTTGAGACATTGTTGGTCTCCAGTCAGTTGATAGCCTTTCAGTAGAGAAATAAGCGTTTCAATATGCACCCACCAAAGTTTCTGATCCCACTCCAGTTGTTGGGGAGGACAACCATTACGATCCATAAAATAATAAATGCCACCATACTCTTTATCCCATCCGTAATTGAGCATTGTGAGAGTAATGTTCTTTGCTTTTTCTATTAGCTCTAGACGGTTCAAGCGTTTGCCTAAGTCCATGATAAACCACATTGCCTCAATCGCATGACCGGGAGTCACTTGACGACCTTCGAAACAATTAACCAAATTACCGTCCACATCTATATTTTCGACAATGATACCCCCCAATTCCGGACGATAAAAAACATCCATTACTTCATGAATACAAGTTTCTATTGCTTGTTCCAGATAATCTTTACCTAAAATGTTTTCTATCTCCATAGCTAGGTTACACAGAATCATTGGAAGGGCAAAATTCTTCAGATTACGTGTACCAGGGTGAAGCTTATTCCACTTACCTTTCGGATTATCCACTTTAGAAAGTATTATTTCAAACGTTTTCTTGGCAATGTTTGCATATTCCTGATTTCCGGTAGCAAGGCTTATTTGTCCGAAGGCCATAGTGGCGAATGTATACGAAAATATATTGTACGGTTCTACCAATGGTCTACCCGAACGATCGAGAGAAAAATACCAGTTATAGTTACCGTCATGTCCGCATTTTTTCAAGAATTCTCCACCTTGAATGGCACAATCTAACCATTCCTGACGTTTTTCTACTTTATTGTAGAGCATAGAGAACATCCATACTTCTCTACCTTGCAACCAAATGAATTTATCCGTATCGAAAACTTTTCCTTCACGATCAAGACAAGTGAAATAACCACCATATTCATGATCCTGCGAGTTTTTGAGCCAAAAAGGAAGGACATTGTCCAAAAGTTCATCCTTGTATTGATTTGCTAATTTCTTAAAATCCATAATATAATCTATTATAAGACAGCATGGATAGGTATATAGATGATAACGTTTATTGAATGGCCATACAAAAAAACATCTCTAACTATTTCTACTGTCCGGTTGTTAGTTTATTAATTATAAGGTCTGTTTTATATTTATTCCGAACGGGTCCAGTATCTTTCAATCTCCTCCAGCGACTTCCCGGTAGTCTCCGGTACGAGTTTCCAGACAATCAGCATATACGGTACGCACATAACGGCGAACAGGAAGAATGTTCCGGCGGGGGTAAGGTTCTGGAGCATCCAGGGGGTTAACTGTCCGATCAGGTACGTTCCGATCCACAGAGCGAATCCTGCTATCGACATGGCCAGTCCGCGAACCTTGGTGGGATACATCTCCGAGAGGAGCACGAACACCACGGCACAGATGGATACGGCACAGCAGAATACATAGAACAGGAAGAAAACAAGCAGGAAGAGGCTGGATACTCCCAAGGAATCTCCGAAGAGGAAATACAGGCCGATGAGAATCAGAGAAACAACCATTCCCGAAACTCCGTAATAAACAAGTTTCTTGCGGCCTACCTTATCAATGATGACAAGAGCCAGAACGGTGGTCAAAGTATTGACTAGTCCTACCAGAACTTGGTAAAATGAAAGTTAACTGTTTGCATAGCTGTATTATGGTAGAAAAGTTTTATCTTTATCGCGTTAAACTAACTAATACCCCCCATTATGAGAAGAATTTTTTATTTACTTTTCCTTGTCTTATTAGGCTATTCTTTTGACGTAAAAGCTTCAGACACAGTATTTATCCATGAAACACAAATCCCGGTTTTGATAGAGCGGCAGGACAATGTTCTGTTCTATATCCGATTGGATGCAAAGGAAAGTAAGATGCTCGATGAAGTAGTTTTAGATTTCAATAAAAGTACCAATTTAGCGGATGTTCAGGCAATCAAACTCTATTATGGGGGAACAGAGGCCTTACAAGATCAAAACAAAAATCGCTTTGCCCCTGTAGAGTACATATCCAGCCATCGACCGGGTGCGACATTGGCGGCTAATCCTTCCTATTCCATAAAATGTGCAGAGGTCGGACCATCGGAAAAAGTTGTATTAAGAGGTAATTACAATTTATTTCCAGGTGTCAACTTTTTTTGGATCAGTTTGCAGATAAAAACAGATGCCTCTTTGCATACTAAAATAGTCTCTGATTTACGTGCTGTAAAAGTGGATGGGAAAGAACTTTATTGTAAATTTATTTCTCCGAAAGCTATTACTCACCGGATGGCAGTCGGAGTTCGTCATGCTGGTAATGACGGTTCTGCTTCCTTCCGTATTCCCGGATTAGTGACAACCAATAAAGGAACATTATTGGGAGTGTACGATGTCCGATATAATAGTAGTGTCGATTTACAGGAATATGTAGATGTGGGTTTGAGTCGTAGCACTGACGGAGGGAAGAGCTGGGAGAAAATGCGTCTTCCGCTTTCATTTGGTGAGTATGGCGGTTTGCCTAAAGCACAGAATGGGGTAGGAGATCCCTCTATTTTGGTAGATACTCAAACGAATACCGTCTGGGTGGTTGCCGCATGGACACATGGTATGGGTAATCAACGTGCCTGGTGGAGCTCCCATCCGGGAATGGATATAAACCATACCGCACAGCTGGTATTGGCAAAGAGCACAGACGATGGTAAAACATGGTCGAAACCGATCAATATAACAGAGCAGGTAAAAGATCCGTCCTGGTATTTTCTCCTTCAAGGACCCGGACGTGGAATAACGATGAGCGACGGCACATTAGTATTTCCAACTCAGTTTATAGACTCTACCCGTGTTCCGAATGCAGGAATCATGTATAGTAAAGACCGGGGGAAAACGTGGAAAATGCACAATATGGCACGAACAAATACAACGGAAGCACAAGTTGCTGAAATAGAACCGGGAGTATTGATGCTGAATATGCGTGATAATAGAGGAGGAAGCCGTGCTGTCGCCCTAACCAAAGATTTGGGAAAAACCTGGACAGAACATCCGTCTTCACGTAAGGCACTTCAGGAACCGGTATGTATGGCCAGTCTGATTCATGTCGATGCCAAGGACAACATTTTGAATAAAGACCTCCTGTTGTTTTCAAATCCGGATACAACTAAAGGGCGCAATCATATAACAATAAAAGCAAGTCTGGATAAAGGACTTACCTGGTTGCCCGAACATCAAATCATGCTCGACGAAGCAGAAGGATGGGGATATAGTTGCCTGACGATGATTGATAAAGAGACAATCGGTATTCTATATGAGAGCAGTGTGGCACACATGACTTTTCAGGCGGTGAAATTAACAGATTTGTTAGGAATGAAATGATAGATATAATAGCGGTTAAACTATCCGATATGATAAAAGAATAAAACCGTATATTTATCGTGGCGTGCAAAAACAACATATTTTGTTAAATTATCAGTGAAATTTGCTGAAAAAATAATATCTTTGAATCCGTTAATATCTAATGCCCCCACTATGATGATTAATTTGATCGGAAAAAAGGCTCAAATAGCATGTGAACTACTATGCTGTTGCAGTATGGCATATGCACAGAGCAATGACAATTCCGAAGTTGTCGTTCTAAATACAGGCTGGGAGTTTTCCCAGGCAGGGACAGAACTGTGGCGACCGGCACAGGTTCCTGGCACCGTCCATCAGGACCTTATCTACCATAAACAAATACCCGATCCTTTTTATGGCATCAATGAACAAAAGATTCAGTGGGTGGAAAATGAAGACTGGGAATACCGGACTGCTTTTACAGTTACCCCCGAACAACTGAAACGGGATGACGCCCAATTGGTTTTTGAAGGCCTTGACACATACGCCGATGTATACCTCAATGGAGCACTGTTGCTGAAAGCCGATAACATGTTTGTCGGTTATACCATACCCGTCAAGTCCCAACTCCGTATCGGAGAAAACCTTCTTCACATCTATTTTCATTCCCCCATCCGGCAGACACTGCCTCAATATAACTCGAACGGATTCAACTATCCGGCAGACAACGACCATCACGACAAACATTTAAGCATATTCTCTCGTAAAGCCCCTTACAGCTATGGCTGGGACTGGGGAATCCGCATGGTGACCAGCGGCATCTGGCGTCCGGTGACCATCCGTTTTTATGACGCAGCTTCTATCAGTGACTACCACGTAAAACAACTCGCACTGACCGACCAGCTCGCAAACCTGTCTAATGAATTAGAAATAAACAACATACTCCCCCGGCCACTTCAGGCAGAGGTGAGAATCAATACCTCATTCGAAGGAAGTGCAGAAAAAAGCATCAGCCAGGCAATCACCTTACAGCCCGGAATCAATCATGTTTCCATACCTTCCGAAGTGGCATCCCCCGTACGTTGGATGCCGAATGGATGGGGAAAGCCCGCCCTGTATGATTTCTCCGCTCAAATCATAGTAGAAGATAAAGTCGTAGCCGAGCAATCGCACCGGATAGGACTGCGTACTGTTCGCCTCGTTAATGAAAAAGATAAAGACGGAGAATCCTTCTATTTTGAAGTAAATGGTGTACCTATGTTTGCCAAAGGAGCCAATTACATCCCCCAGGATGCACTCTTGACTAACGTCACTACCGAACGCTACCAAATCTTATTCCGCGACATCCGCGAAGCGAACATGAATGTCATTCGTGTATGGGGAGGTGGAACGTACGAAGATGACCGTTTCTATGACCTGGCAGATGAAAACGGAATACTGGTGTGGCAAGACTTCATGTTTGCCTGCACTCCCTATCCGTCCGACCCCACCTTTCTGAAAAGGGTAGAGGCGGAAGCCTGCTATAACATCCGTCGCCTTCGCAATCATGCTTCCCTGGCGATGTGGTGCGGCAATAACGAAATACTGGAAGCCTTAAAATATTGGGGATTCGACAAGAACTTCCCGCCCGAAATCTATCAGGAAATGTTTCGAGGCTACGACAAACTGTTCCATCAGCTCCTTCCAGCCAAGGTTAAGGAACTGGATGCCGGCCGTTTCTACATACACAGCTCCCCGTATTTTGCCAACTGGGGGCGTCCTGAATCCTGGGGGATAGGAGACAGCCATAACTGGGGAGTCTGGTATGGTCAGAAAACATTCGAGTCACTCGATACAGACCTGCCCCGTTTCATGAGCGAATTCGGTTTTCAGTCCTTTCCGGAAATGAAGACCATCTCCACTTTCGCCGCTCCGGAAGATTATCAGATAGAATCGGAAGTGATGAATGCTCATCAGAAAAGTAGCATCGGTAACGCCCTGATTCGTACCTACATGGAGCGCGACTATATCATTCCCGAAAAATTTGAAGACTTTGTCTATGTCGGACTAGTGCTGCAAGGACAAGGAATGCGTCACGGACTGGAAGCACACCGCCGGAACCGTCCTTACTGTATGGGTACCCTGTATTGGCAACTGAATGATAGCTGGCCGGTAGTATCCTGGTCGAGCATCGACTATTACGGTAACTGGAAAGCCCTGCATTACCAAGCCAAACGAGCCTTTGCTCCAATCCTCATCAATCCTATCCGGCAGAACGACAGCCTCAATATCTACCTGATTTCCGACTGTCCGGACACCAAAGACCACCTGATGTTGGAAATGAAAGTAACAGACTTTGACGGAAAGAAACAAGGCAAGCCGATACGACTCAACACATTGACAGTTCCGGCTAACACTTCCCAATGCGTGTACCGTATAAAAACCGACACCTGGCTATCACCGGAAGAACAGCAACGCTGTTTCATGCAACTGACCCTGAAAGACAAGGCAGGAAATACCCTTGCCGAAACCGTATACTTCTTTAGAAAAACAAAAGACCTGCTTCTGCCTGAAACAACCGTTTCCTGCAAGATGAAACAGAAAGACGGCATGTGTGAACTGACATTGTTTTCTCCCGCTCTTGCAAAAGATGTCTTTATTGAAATTCCTTTGCAGGGAGCCCGTTTCAGCGACAACTTTTTCGACCTTCTTCCCGGAGAACGTAAAACGGTCGTCATCACTTCTCCCCAGATAAAGAAAGGAGAGGAGCTGCCTTTGACAATCAAACATATTCGTGAAACTTATAATTAATCTATTAATAACTTAACACTTAATTTTTTAGTTTATGAAGCAACTCTTTAAATTAACCGGATGTCTGGCACTAGCAGGACTTTTTGCCTCTTGCCAATCGGCGCAACAAGAAGCCAACTACCAGATCATCCCCATGCCACAAGAAATTGTAACCGCTCAAGGAAGTCCCTTCATCCTCAAGAGCAGTGTGAAAATTCTCTATCCGGAAGGAAACGAGAAGATGCAACGCAACGCAAAATTCCTGGCAGACTATCTGAAAACGGCTACCGGAAAAGATTTCTCCATTGAAGCCGGAACAGAAGGTAAAAACGCAATCGTACTGGCATTAGGCACGGAGAACGAAAATCCGGAATCCTACCAGATGAAAGTTACCGGTGACGGAATCACGATTACCGGTCCTACGGAAGCCGGCGTATTCTATGGCATCCAGTCCCTGCGCAAATCATTGCCTGTGGCTGTCGGTGCGGATATTGCCATGCCAGCCGTAGAAATCAATGACGCTCCCCGCTTTGGCTATCGTGGCGCGCATTTCGATACCAGCCGTCATTTCTTTACCGTGGATGAAATAAAGACCTACATCGACATGCAGGCTTTACATAACATGAACCGCCTCCACTGGCATATCACCGACGATCAAGGCTGGCGTCTGGAAATCAAAAAATACCCGAAACTGACTGAAATCGGTGCTAACAGAACAGAAACAGTCATCGGACGTAACTCCGGCGAATACGACGGCAAACCTTACGGTGGATTCTACACCCAGGAACAAGCCAAAGAAATCGTAGATTATGCAGCCGAACGCTACATCACCGTTGTTCCCGAAATCGACCTTCCGGGACACATGCAAGCTGCCCTTGCCGCTTACCCTGAACTGGGTTGTACCGGTGGTCCGTACGAAGTATGGAGACAATGGGGTGTATCCGAAGATGTGCTTTGCGCCGGAAACGACCAAGTATTGAAATTCCTGGAAGATGTCTATGGTGAATTGATTGAAATCTTCCCATCACCATATATTCATGTCGGTGGCGACGAATGTCCGAAAGTAAGATGGGAAAAATGTCCGAAGTGCCAGGCACGTATCAAAGCATTGGGATTGAAGTCAGATCAGAGCCACAGCAAAGAAGAACGTTTGCAGAGCTTTGTCATCAACCATATTGAGAAATTCCTGAACGACCACGGACGTCAAATCATCGGTTGGGATGAAATCCTCGAAGGCGGACTTGCTCCGAATGCTACCGTGATGTCATGGCGTGGTGAGAAAGGTGGTATCGAAGCTGCGAAGCAGAAACACGATGTCATCATGACACCGAACACCTACCTGTATTTCGACTACTACCAAGCTAAAGACGTAGAAAACGAACCGTTCGGTATCGGTGGTTATCTGCCGATGGAAAGAGTGTATAGCTACGAGCCGATGCCGGCTTCTCTTACTCCGGAAGAACAGAAATACATCAAGGGAGTGCAAGCCAACCTCTGGACAGAATACATCGCTACCTTCCCGCATGCACAATACATGGTATTGCCTCGTTGGGCTGCTTTGTGTGAAATTCAGTGGTCCAGCCCCGAAAAGAAAAACTATGCCAACTTCCTGTCCCGTCTTCCACAACTGATTAAGTGGTACGATGCAGAAGGATACAATTACGCTAAACACGTATTTGACGTACAAGCCGAGTTTGACCCGAATCCGGCAGAAGGAACAATGGACGTTACCTTGTCTACCATCGACGGTGCCCCTGTTTACTATACATTAGACGGCACAGAACCTACTGCCGCTTCCCCCGTTTACGAAGGAGTATTGAAAATCAAGGAAAATGTAACCCTGTCCGCCAAAGCCATTCGTCCCAACGGCGAAAGCAAGACAGTGACAGAGAAGATTGATTTCAGCAAATCCAGCATGAAGCCGATTGTAGCCAATCAGCCTATCAATGAACAATACCTGTTCAAAGGAGCTTCCACTTTGATAGATGGTCTGAAAGGAAATAGCAGCTACAAGTCAGGTCGTTGGATCGCTTTCAACGGAAACGACATGGATATGACTATCGACCTCCAGCAACCTACTGAAATCTCAAGCGTGGCAATCTCTACCAATGTAGCAAAAGGAGACTGGGTATTTGATGCCAGAAACCTGTCCGTAGAAACTTCAGATGATGGCAAGACCTTCAAAAAGATTGCTTCCGAAGAATATCCGGAGATGAAAGAGACAGACAAAGACGGAATCGTTGAGCATAAACTAACCTTTGCTCCTGTGACCACCCAATACGTGAGAGTCATTGCTTCACCGGAGAAATCACTTCCGGCATGGCATGGAGGAAAAGGTAAAAACGCATTTTTATTTGTAGACGAAATCAAAATTGATTAATGAATATAAGAAAAGAATACCCTAAAGTTTGTCTTTTCTTATGGATATTGGGGATGTGCTTCCATGCACATCCCATTCTGGCACAGTCCGTCATACCTGTCCCATTAAAAATGGAGCAGGGGACGGGCTCTTTTTTACTGTCAGAAAAGACTAAACTTTATACAAACCTGCAAGGTGGAGAAGCGGAACTCTGGGAGAATTACCTGAAAGCATTGCCTGTTCAATTGAAAGAAGCGAGAATGAAAGACAGGAAACAGATGCTTTTCTTATTGATAACCCCCAAGACTCCCCAATTGCCATCACCGGAAAGCTATACACTCTCCGTCACCCCTCAACGAATCGAGATCCGGGCAACTTCGGGAGCCGGATTATTCTATGGAATGCAAACCCTGTTACAGCTGATGCAACCGGCGGGCACAGGCAGCTATTCCGTAGCCTCTGTCGAGATAGAAGACACCCCGCGTTTTGCTTACCGCGGACTGATGCTGGACGTATCCCGCCATTTCTCTACCAAAGAGTTTATAAAGAAGCAGATAGATGCATTGGCATATTACAAAATCAACCGTTTGCACCTGCATCTGACCGATGCGGCAGGCTGGCGGCTTGAAATCAAGAAATACCCTTTACTGACCGATTTTGCAGCCTGGCGTACAGACCCCACTTGGAAGAAATGGTGGAACGGTGGACGTAAATACCTCCGTTACGATGAACCCGGAGCTTCCGGCGGCTATTACACCCAGAACGATATTCGTGAAATACTGGAATATGCCCGTCAGCACTATATCACCGTGATTCCGGAGATTGAAATGCCTTCCCATTCGGAAGAAGTGCTGGCTGCCTACCCGCAGCTATCCTGTTCGGGAGAACCTTACAAGAACTCCGATTTCTGTGTCGGCAATGAAGAAACTTTCACCTTTCTGGAGAATGTACTGACGGAAGTCATAGAACTTTTCCCTTCCGAATACATTCATGTAGGAGGTGATGAGGCCGGTAAATCGGCTTGGAAGACCTGTCCGAAATGTCAGAAGAGAATGAAAGACGAGCATCTGGCCAATGTAGACGAGCTGCAAAGCTATCTGATACACCGTATCGAAAAGTTCCTCAACAATCACGGACGCCGTCTCTTGGGATGGGACGAGATTCTGCAAGGAGGCATTGCGCCCAATGCAACCGTTATGTCGTGGCGTGGAGAAGAGGGTGGTATCGCTGCTGTCACTTCCGGCCATCATGCCATCATGACACCGGGTGCATACTGTTATCTGGACAGCTATCAGGACGCCCCGTACTCCCAGCCGGAAGCTATCGGCGGCTACCTGCCATTGAAGAAAGTATATACCTACGATCCTGTTCCCGCTTCTTTAACTGCGGAGCAGGCAAAGTTAGTCTACGGCGTGCAGGGCAACCTATGGGTGGAATATATCCCCACTCCCGAACACGTGGAATATATGATTTATCCCCGTATGCTGGCATTGGCGGAAGTAGCCTGGTCGGCTCCGGAACGTAAGTCGTGGCCCGATTTCCATACCCGCGCACTGTCAGCAGTGGCCGATTTACAGAAAAAAGGATACCATCCTTTCGATTTGAGCAAAGAAATCGGCAGCCGTCCCGAATCTCTTCAACCAGTCAGCCATTTGGCGCTCGGTAAAAAAGTGATCTATAACTCCTCCTATAGCCCCCATTATCCTGCACAAGGCAACACAGCCCTGACAGACGGCATACGTGGTGACTGGACTTACGGTGATGGTTCATGGCAAGGATTTATCTCGGACAACCGTCTCGATGTGACGATTGATATGGAAAAAGAAACCCCTATCCATTCCGTCACCGCCGCTTTTATGCAAGTGGTCGGCGCGGAAGTATTCCTGCCGGAGACAGTGATTATTTCCATTTCCGATGATGGAATTAACTTCACGGAGTTGCAAAAACAACACTTTGAAGTGAGCAAAGAAACACCCATCCGGTTTACGGATATTTCATGGCAGGGAGAAGCCAAAGGAAGATACGTACGTTACCAGGCACAGGCCGGAAGCGAATTCGGAGGTTGGATATTTACGGATGAGATAATCGTGAAATAGACATTGTCAATATCATTTATGAATAAAAGAGGGAATCTACTCAACCAGATTCCCTCTTTTTTTGTTATATTTGTATTATTACCTTAAAAACTAAGAATATGGTACAACACGCTAGACTCATTTTCTACAGCCTTCTTCTTCTGGTAATTCCGTGCGAGAGCACCTTGGCGCAGAAGATTCCCGTCACGCCCATAGACTCATTGATAACTGTTGGATATGCCACCGGAAGTTTGAAAACCCTCTCCGGTTCCGTAGAGAAGATTACGGAGACGCAGATGAATAAAGACCAGATAACGAACCCTTTGGAAGCAATCCGCGGACGTGTGCCGGGCTTGACCATCCAACGCGGATCAAACGGTCCGGCAGCCTTGGATGCGGTACGCCTGCGGGGAACCACCTCACTGACCAGTGGCAATGACCCTTTGATAATCGTCGACGGAGTATTTGGCGACTTGAGTATGCTCACCTCCATTTACCCTACGGATATTGAGAGCTTCACCATTCTGAAAGACGCTTCCGAAACCGCACAATACGGTTCACGAGGAGCCTCCGGTGTGATTGAAGTCACCACTAAAAAAGGAATGAGCGGCAGAACACAGGTAGCCTACAACGGTAGCTTCGGAATTTCCACCGTCTACAAGAATCTGAAAATGCTGTCCGGCGATGAGTACCGCCGTGTTGCCTCGGAACGCGGGATTTCCATTCTGGATAAAGGAAATAACACCGATTTTCAGAAAGAGATTGAACAGACAGGACTGCAACAAAACCATCACATCGCCTTTTATGGCGGTTCCAGTGAGTCCAGCTATCGCGTTTCTCTTGGTTTCATGGATCGTCAGGGAGTGATTCTGAATGAAGACATGAAAAACTTCACTTCGAATATGAACATGAATCAGAAAATGTTCGACGGCTTCCTGAACTGCGAGCTGGGAATGTTCGGTTCCATTCAGAAGAATCATAATCTGGTGGATTATCAGAAAACGTTCTATTCGGCAGCCACATTCAACCCCACCTATCCCAACCATAAAGACCCCGTCACCAATTCCTGGGACGGAATAACGACTGCCAGCCAAATCACCAATCCATTGGCATGGATGGAAGTGCAGGACGATGATGCCACTTCGCACATCAGCACGCACGCCCGTCTGACTTTCAATCTGCTGGAAGGACTGAAACTAAACCTCTTCGGTGCCTATACCTATAATATCGTGGAAAATTCGCAATACCTCCCCACCTCCGTCTGGGCGAACGGCCAGGCTTACAAAGGAACCAAAAAGCGAGAATCCTTGCTGGGCAACATGATGCTGACCTATAAGAAAAACTGGAAAAAACATTTCTTTGACGTGTTGGCACTTGCCGAACTTCAAAAAGAAACCTACACGGGATATTATACAACAGTAAGCAATTTCAGCACCGACAAATTCGGGTATAATAATCTTCAGGCAGGCGCACTCCGCTTGTGGGAAGGCACTAATTCTTACTACGACCAACCCCGTCTGGCATCTTTCATGGGACGTTTCAACTATACATACGCCGACCGCTACGTACTGACGCTGAACGCCCGTACAGATGCTTCCTCCAAATTCGGAGCGAACCATAAATGGGGATTCTTCCCCTCCGCATCTGCCGCATGGGTGATTAGTGAAGAAGAATTTATGAAGCAGTTGCCGATGGTGGATAATCTGAAATTCCGTATTGGCTACGGTCTGGCAGGTAATCAGAGCGGGATTGACTCATACACTACATTGAACCTTGTAAAGCCGAACGGTGTAGTCCCCGTCGGAAACTCCGCCGTCGTATCTTTAGGAGACTTACGGAACACAAATCCCGACCTGAAATGGGAAGTGAAACATACCTTTAATACCGGTATCGACGTAGCTCTTTTCGGCAACCGCCTGCTGCTTTCCGCCAACTATTACAACTCCCGAACCACAGACATGCTTTACCTTTACAACGTAAGCGTACCGCCTTTCACCTATAACACCTTACTTGCCAACATCGGTTCCATGCGCAACTGGGGTACGGAAATCGCCATCGGCATCACCCCCTTGAAGACCAAGGATATGGAACTGAATATCAATGCCAATATCACTTTCCAGCGCAACAAACTGCTCTCATTAAGCGGTATGTACAACGGCGAAATGCTTTCTGCTCCCGAATATAAAAGTCTTGCCAGCCTCGACGGAGCCGGCTTTCACGGAGGATACAACCACATCGTATATCAGATGGTGGGTCAACCGTTGGGCGTGTTCTATCTTCCCCACAGTACGGGACTGGAATCCGACGGAAACGGCGGATACACCTATGGCATCGCCGATCTGAATGGCGGAGGTGTCAGCCTTGAAGATGGTGAAGACCGCTACGTGGCAGGACAAGCCGTACCTAAAACGATTCTTGGCTCCAACATCAGTTTCCGCTACAAGCGTTTCGACCTGTCTTTGCAGGTTAACGGAGCTTTCGGACATAAAATTTACAACGGAACCTCCCTGACCTATATGAACATGAATATATTTCCCGACTATAACGTAATGAAGAAAGCCCCGAAACAGAACATCAAGGATCAAACCGCCACCGACTATTGGTTGGAAAAGGGAGATTATGTCAACTTCGACTATGTGACGCTGGGTTGGAACGTGCCGATTGAGAAAGTACAGAAACTGAAGAAATATGTCCGTTCCCTGCGTCTGGCATTTACAGTCAACAACCTGGCAACCATTTCCGGTTATTCGGGACTTTCACCTATGATTAACAGTTCAACGGTGAACTCCACTTTAGGCGTGGATGATAAACGGGGATATCCGTTGGCGCGGACGTATACACTGGGATTGAGTATTAACTTTTAATGGAGGAGGAGATGATGAAACAATATATGAAAAATAAAAGTCGGTTAGGATTCTTTCTGGCAATGTGCCTGGGTTTATTCTCATGTAGTAAGTTTTTGGAGGAAAATCCGAAAGATAAGTTACCCGAAGATGACGTTTACAATACAATCTCGGAAGTATATCTCAATGCAGTAGCTTCGCTTTATACATACGTAGGCGGTTATAGTGATAGTCAGGGATTGCAGGGAACGGGTAGGGGAGTCTACGACCTGAACACCTTTACCTCCGACGAAGCCATTATCCCCACCCGTGGAGGTGACTGGTATGACGGTGGTTTTTGGCAAGGACTTTACCTGCACGATTGGGGAATAGAGAATGATGCCATTCAGGCTACATGGGAATATCTCTATAAAGTCGTCATGTTAAGTAACAAATCACTGGAACGGATAGACAAATTCGCCGAAACTCATTCCGCTACGGAACTGCCGGCATACCGTGCCGAAGTACGTGCCATGCGGGCTATGTATTATTATTACCTGATGGATTTGTTCGGACGCATCCCGCTAGTTCAATCCTCTTCCGTAGCAATGAAAGATGTAGTGCAAAGTGAACGGAAAACGGTCTTTGACTTTGTTGTCAAGGAATTGCAAGAGGCGGCTCCTTTGTTGAGCGATGCACATAGCAACCAGTCCGGCCCTTACTATGGCCGTATCACTCGCCCCGTGGTAACTTTCCTACTGGCCAAACTGGCTTTGAACTCCGAAGTTTATACAGACAATGATTGGACGGACGGACAACGCCCGGATGGAAAAAATATAAAGTTCACAGTGAACGGCAGCGAACTCAATGCCTGGGAAACAGTCATCTACTATTGTGACCAACTCAAGACTATGGGCTACAAACTGGAACCGGAATACGAAACGAATTTCTCTATATTCAACGAACCGTCCGTAGAGAATGTCTTCACTATCCCGATGAACAAAACTCTGTACACCAACCAGATGCAATATCTCTTCCGTTCCCGCCACTATAATCACGCCAAGGCTTACGGACTAAGCGGTGAGAACGGTCCCAGCGCCACCATTGAAGCCCTCGAAGCTTTCGGTTATGAAACCGCGGAACAAGATCCCCGTTTTGATATTTGCTATTTTGCAGGAATTGTCCACGACCTGAAAGGAAACATAATCAAACTGGATAATGGAACGGTACTGGAATATCTGCCCTGGAAAGTATCTCTGGATATAACAGACACCCCATACGAACAAACCGCAGGAGCCCGCATGAAAAAGTATGAAGTCGACCCGACTGCCACAAAAGACGGTAAGTTGATGGAGAATGACATTGTATTGTTCCGCTATGCAGACGCTTTGTTGATGAAGAGTGAAGCGAAAGTCCGGAACGGAGCAAACGGAGATGAAGAACTCAATGAAGTTCGTAGCCGTGTCAACGCTTCTCCCCGCACTGCCACTTTAGAGAATATCCTTGCCGAACGTCAGCTGGAACTGGCTTGGGAAGGATGGAGACGTCAGGACCTAGTCCGCTTCGGGAAGTTTACAAGAGCTTACAGCAGCCGTCCGCAACTGCCGGATGAGGCAAGTGGATATACAACTGTATTCCCTATACCGGAGAAAATACGGGTGATGAATGAGAGATTGAAACAGAATCCGGGGTATTAGGAAGAAATCATAGTGAAAATATGAATACTTTTTTGGTAGTGTTCATATAATTACTATATTTGTGCAGTAATTAAGTCCAAAGCGTTATGAGTTACAAATCAGTTAAAGACGTTGTAACTATGTTGCTGGAAAACGGTTTTGTTCTAAAAGGTCAGAAAGGTAGCCACATGAAGTTTGAGAAGAACGGTAGGGTAGTTATTGTACCGAATCATAATAGCAAAGGCGTTGAGAAAGGCACTTATTACAGCATTTTGAAACAAGCGGGGCTAAAGTAGCCCCCTTGTTTTCTGTAATTTAATATAGGAGGAGATATGAAAACAGTAGAAGTAATTGTGGAACACGCAGGAAAGAACTTGAGTGCTTATATTGAAGATGCTCCGGTTATCACTGTTGGCAATGACATGAGAGAGATTGAGGACAACATGCGAGAGGCGATTGAATTGTATTTGGAAGATAATTCCAATCCCTGTGAAGTATTGTCCGGAGAGTTTGAATTAAAATTCAAGATTGATGCTGCTACATTTATAAACTATTATAGCAACATCTTCACTAAAGCTGCATTGAGTCGGATTACGGGTATTAATGAACGGCAATTATGGCATTATGCTGCCGGAGTGCATAAGCCTCGCAGGCAACAACTTGAAAAAATACAAAAAGGTATTCAGGCTTTATCAAAGGAATTATCGGCAATCAATTTATTGTAATACATAGAGTGCTATATATTCAACTTCCAGCTAGTGTGAGATAAAGACGAACCCAAATAAAAAATCCTCGATTTTCATCCGGAGAATCGAGGATTTATATTATTTGTTGCAGCAATCGAATTACTCAATCAAATCGAAATCATATTTTTCAAATTCACTCCCATTGATTATTATAGCAATTTGATGAAGCCCGAGATGGAATTTTCTCGTCGTAACCACGCGGAAAGAGTGCTTTCGCGTTATTCGTGTGGTAGAATTCCCGGTATATTCTTTTTCGCTGATTTTATGAACTTTCTTCGTCAGCGTTCCATTTGCTTTTTGGTAATAAATACCATATTCAAGCCGTATTTTGATTGTCTTATTGCTATGATTCAACAAGTTAAAACCAAACTCCAACGAATCCCCGACTTTAACCTTAGGACTTGAAATCTGAAAATCCTCCACACTAATATTATTTCTGATAGAATCAAAACCAAACAACTCCATCACCTCCGGAATCCCTTGCTTTAAGAGCGTCCGGCAACCGTGTTTAATAATCCAGTCTACCTCTTTCGATTCACCCTTCCATTTCTTTGCTAAATCAATGACAATTTCCGGATTATCTTTCGCAATATCATTCAAATTATTGGCAACGCTCAACCGTACAAATCTTGCCGGATCATTTTTAAGATTCTCCAAAATAGGAATAATAGGTGTCGGATCTTTCTTCAGATTCGGCAAAGCCATCGCCCAAGGCAAACGCGGACGGCAACCTTCTGACGCAAGCCGCCTTACTCCCCAATGCTCATGTTTCGACCAAACCAACATCTGCTTCATCATTTCATCCGGATATTTTATAATAAAAGGATGAGTCACAAACTCGCAACTTGTGAACTGCGTGATTTTCTCTATCGCCTTGACAGACGTTTCATAATCATCCAACCCATATTGCTCGACATAATTATCCAGAATCGCCCCATACTCCAGCATCAATCCAAACTTCGTATCATCTATCACCGAAAAATCAGGCCGCGTACTTTTTACATGATCCAACAACTCAAGAATCTTAGCGATTGCCTCTTTGTAATCTGCCGGCAAAAACTTTTTCAGAATGGTAGTGATATGTATGCAGCGCTGTTTAAGTTCCCTGCCTTCCCATTCATCATCCATAACTTGAGAAACAAACCCGTGAGCATCAAAATCATCGATAACAAGTTTCAAATCTTTCGTAAATAGATCGAAAAATTGCTCGTTGTACATATTCTTAAAAGGTTCTGCCATACTTGATTTATATATTTTAGTTAGAGCCCCGACTTATTGGATATATTGTTCAATAATACTATATCTTTCCTTTAAAGAATCAATATGCTTCACCTCCCCCTCGGTCATTCCTTTCATATTAACTCCACATTTCTCGCAAAAGGACGAATCAACAGGATTTTTATGTCCATTTTCGCATATATACTTCTCGCCATTATCTCTTGTAAACACACCGCCTTTTACAACTTCTATTTTTCCCGTATCCGGCAGGCTGTTTAAACACTCTAATATTGTTTTCATCCATTTTAAATCCTTGGCATCATAAGAATTCTTTGTTGCTGACAACAATCTCACCCCTTCGTGGATTTTTCCTTTCACTATTGTTTCATATATAGACTCACCATCAAAAAGACAGCACTCCTTTATTAGAATTCTTATCTTTTTGTGTTCAATATGCTGATAGATAACGGGAATGACGAAATCAGGAGGAGTGGCAGATAAAACCTGTTTGATGTTAGCCGCCTCTTCCGCATAATAATCGAGATCTATGGAGATATATCTTTTTATAAGACTTTCTATTATCTCTGTTTGCGGATATTCCAGTAAAAACTCTACCCATTCGGAAGTCAAAGGTACCGCATCTTTTATTTGCGAAATAATATACCGCCTGTCTATTTCCTTTTGCAAATCAGATTGACTGATGGATGTACGAATGATCTCCTCTTCAGATAATTCTTTATTATTAATTTCAATGATACAGGCCGTTCCGGAAACAGAAACCATAAACATTGATTTATCCTTACCGGAAATTTCATCAAAATCGACTCTGAAACCAACAATCGCATTTGCACCCAAGTTTAATGCTTTTTGTTTCAATGCCTTTGATGCTTCGCCGTATATAATTTCCAATTTTCTTCTATACGAGTCAGAACGTCCACCAAAAAAGTCAGTGAATGATGCAGCAAAATCGGAGAATATATTGGTACCTATCACGATATTGGAACAGATGGTATCTATATATTTTTTTATAGGACAACCCTCTATTGTGTTAGTCGTGGACATGATAAATTCGTTTCTCATAATATGAATTTTAAAGTGTTAGTATTTATTTTATGTCGCTTTACGTCCATTTGTTTGCTACACAAATATATGTCTTTTTTTTAAAAGGACAAGCCCTAAAAACAGAAGTGAGCCACAAAAAAGATTGCAGCTCACTTATACCTTATATATTATAGCAAAAAATTAATCGAAGAAACTCTTGAACTTCTTGAAAATCTTCTCCTTCACCGACGTGTTAGGTTTGAAGTTGTCCGAAGCCTCCATCTTTTCGAGCGTGCTCTTTTCCTCTTTATTGAGCGCTTCCGGCACATAGATACTGATGTTGACGAGTAAATCCCCTGTTCCGTACCCGTTCACATTCGGCAATCCCTTGCCGCGCAAACGGAGCACCTTACCCGGTTGAGTACCCGAATCAATCTTCACTTTCACTTTGCCGTCGATAGTCGGAATTTCCACGGCTCCGCCCAGAGCAGCAGTCGGGAAACTAAGCAACAGATTATAAATCAAATCATTCTCGTCGCGAATCAAGTCCTGATGCGGTTCTTCCTCTACGAGAATCAGCAAGTCGCCTGCCACACCGTTGTGTTTGCCGGCATTTCCTTTGCCACCCATAGAAAGCTGCATACCCTCTGCCACTCCGGCAGGGATTTTCACCGACACCACTTCTTCACCGTAAATGATTCCGTCGCCACCACACTTCTTACATTTGTTCTTGATAATCTTACCCTCACCGCCACAAGTAGAACAAGTGACGCGAGTCTGCATAGTGCCCAGAATAGTCTGCTGGTTACGGATCACGGAGCCGCTACCCTTACAAGTAGGACAAGTCTCCGAACCGCCGTCACCTTCGGCACCCGTGCCATGACACTGGTCACACGGCACATATTTTTTGAGTTTAAATTTCTTTTCTACTCCGGTAGAGATCTCCTTCAACGTCAGCTTCACTTTCACACGAAGGTCACTGCCGCGATACCGGCGTTGCTGTGAACCGCCACCGCCAAATCCGCTAAACCCTCCGAAGCCTCCCCCGAAACCGCCGCCGCGGCCACCGAAGATGTCGCCAAACATAGAGAAAATGTCATCCATCGACATCCCCTCGCCACCGAAACCACCGAACGGACCGCCATTGCCTGCCGCACCGCTCACTCCCGCATGACCGAACTGATCGTAACGCGAACGCTTTTCCGGGTTACTCAACACGTCATAAGCCTCGGCCGCCTCCTTAAATTTCTCTTCCGCCTCCTTATCCCCCGGATTCTTGTCAGGGTGATACTGGATTGCTTTCTTACGGTACGCTTTCTTAATCTCCTCTACTGTGGCTGTCTTCGTCACCTCCAATATTTCGTAATAGTCTCTTTTTTCTGCCATGCTTCTTTAAAAATTATGAGTTTTATGGGTTGCGAATCCTTATTCCCCTACTACCACTTTGGCGTGGCGCAACACTTTGTCGTTCAGTGTATACCCCGTCTGCACACAATCCAGAATCTTACCTTTCTGTGCTTCCGACGGTGCGGGGATTACCGCGATGGCTTCATGGAAATCAGTATCCAGCGGTTGGTCTTTCGTCTCGATGACTTTCACACCATTTTGAGCCAGAACAGCCATAAATTTATTGTAAATCAGTTCCACCCCTTCTTTTACGGCATTGACATCCGTTGCCGTTTCCATCGTCTTGATGGCACGTTCGAAGTCGTCCACTACCGGAAGAATACTGCCAAGACTCTTTTCGCCACCATTCAGGATCAGTTCGGCCTTCTCCTTTAAAGTGCGTTTACGATAATTGTCGAACTCGGCAGACAAGCGCAGATATTTATCCTTTTGCTCTTCAAGCGCTTCTTGAGCCTTTTCCAGTTCCTTTTCCAACTCCTCTTCATGAGTCAGCGGAGCGGTTCCCTCTGCTTGTTCGTTTTGCGGTTGGTCTTCCGCAGGATTGTGAGTTTCCTCCACATTCAGTTCCTCTTCCTTCACTTTTTTTTCTTTCGGATCCATCTTGGTATTTACTATTTTATTATTTACTATTTAGAAACACACGTTATCTATGCAAGATACCGCTTATAAACATACCGGACTGACCGGATGTCACAGATTTCGTCTGCAAAAACTTTGCCAAGTTGGCCGTTTTGCCAAAAAACGCAGCAAAGGTAACACTTTTATGTCAGATTGGCACATATCAGATAGCTCATAATTCATTTTAAATGTCTACCTTTGCACGCTCAAATAGTAAATAGTAACTAGTAAAATAGTAAATAATAAGATGATTACAGTTTCGAACGTATCGGTTCAGTTTGGTAAAAGAGTGTTATTTAATGACGTAAACCTGAAGTTTACGAGTGGTAATTGTTATGGTATTATCGGTGCGAACGGTGCGGGAAAATCAACGTTTCTTCGTACGATTTACGGAGATCTGGACCCGACAACAGGTACGATTGCGCTCGGACCGGGCGAACGTCTCTCGGTGTTGAGTCAGGACCACTTCAAGTGGGACTCATATACCGTCATGGATACCGTCATGATGGGACATACCGTGTTGTGGGACATCATGAAGCAACGCGAAGAATTGTATGCAAAAGAAGATTTCACAGACGAAGACGGACTGAAAGTATCCGAATTGGAAGAAAAATTTGCCGAGTTGGACGGATGGAATGCGGAAAGCGACGCAGCCATGCTATTGAGCGGACTGGGCGTGAAAGAAGATAAGCATTACGTATTGATGGGTGAATTGAGTGGTAAGGAAAAAGTACGTGTCATGCTGGCGCAGGCATTGTACGGAAATCCGGACAACCTCTTGCTCGATGAGCCTACCAATGACTTGGATATGGAAACAGTGACCTGGTTGGAAGAATATCTTGCCAATTTCGAGCATACCGTATTGGTGGTAAGCCACGACCGTCACTTCCTCGACTCTGTATGTACACACACCGTAGACATCGACTACGGAAAAATCAATATGTTTGCCGGTAACTATAGTTTCTGGTACGAATCCAGCCAATTGGCTCTCCGTCAGCAACAGAACCAGAAGGCGAAGGCTGAAGAGAAGAAGAAAGAACTCGAAGAGTTTATCCGCCGTTTCAGCGCGAACGTAGCGAAGAGCAAGCAGACAACGAGCCGTAAGAAGATGTTGGAGAAACTGAACGTAGAAGAAATCAAACCTTCTTCACGTAAGTATCCGGGCATCATCTTCACTCCCGAACGCGAGCCGGGCAACCAGATTCTGGAAGTTTCCGGATTAAGCAAGAAGACGGAAGAAGGCGTAGTGCTCTTCAACGACGTGAACTTCAACGTAGAGAAAGGTGACAAGGTGGTATTCCTGTCACGCAATCCGCGCGCGATGACTGCTTTCTTCGAAATTATCAACGGAAACATGAAACCCGATGCAGGTACTTTCAACTGGGGGGTAACCATCACCACTGCTTACCTGCCGCTGGATAACACTGATTTCTTCAATTCCGACCTGAACCTGGTAGACTGGTTGAGCCAGTTTGGAGAAGGCAACGAGGTATATATGAAAGGCTTCCTCGGCCGTATGCTTTTCTCCGGCGAAGAGGTATTGAAGAAAGTAAGCGTACTCTCCGGAGGTGAGAAGATGCGTTGTATGATTGCCCGTATGCAGCTGCGCAATGCCAACTGCCTCATTCTGGACACTCCGACCAACCATCTGGACTTGGAATCTATCCAGGCATTCAACAACAACCTGAAGACGTACAAAGGAAATATCCTCTTCTCTTCTCATGACCACGAATTTATTCAGACCGTTGCCAACCGCATCATCGAACTGACACCGAACGGTATCATCGACAAGATGATGGAATATGACGAATATATCACTTCCGACCATATTAAGGAATTGCGGGCGAAGATGTACGGAGACAAATAAGTGACCGGACGAATAAAAGCCCCTGACTCCCATACATGAAGTCTGATGAATAACCAATTTAACAGCAACCTATTCTCAACAATGGGTTGCTGTTCTTTTTAGCACTATGGAAATAAAATATTTTGAAAACAGAGAAGATTGGCGAAAATGGCTGGCGGACAACTTTGAAAATGCCAGTGACGTTTGGTTTGTATTCCCCTCCAAATCTTCGGGCGAAAAAAGTGTTACATACAACGACGCTGTCGAAGAAGCCCTTTGCTTCGGATGGATCGACAGCACCATAAAGGCGCTCGACAAAGAACATAAAATCCAGCATTTCACACCCAGAAACCCTAAAAGTTCCTACTCGCAAGCCAACAAAGAGAGACTGAAATGGTTGCTGGAACATAATATGATTCATCCTGATTGGGAAGATAATATACGAAAAGTATTGTCAGCCCCTTTTGTCTTCCCGAATGATATCATCGGAAAACTGAAAGAGGATAAAACAGTATGGGAGAATTACCAACAATTTTCCGATGCGTATAGACGTATCCGAATTGCATACATTGAAGCTGCCAGAAAACGGCCCGAAGAATTTGAAAAGCGATTGAACAACTTCATCAATAAAACGAAGGAAAATAAAATGATAAAAGGATTTGGGGGAATTGAAAAATACTACTAATCCCTATGTCTGTAATTGTAACTTTGATTGTAATAACAGGACAGAAGCATTATGCACATAATTAATATTCAATTCTCTTTCTCGAGCGTAGTTATTTTTCTGCTCTTCACCTTTCTTCTGAACTCCTGATAAATAAGCTCTTTATGGGTGAAGGGACGCTCTTACACCGTCTTTT
Source organism: Bacteroides sp. D2 (assembly GCF_025147085.1). Classification (NCBI taxonomy): domain Bacteria; kingdom Pseudomonadati; phylum Bacteroidota; class Bacteroidia; order Bacteroidales; family Bacteroidaceae; genus Bacteroides; species Bacteroides sp. D2. The sequence continues at coordinate 4,415,959 of NZ_CP102261.1, forward strand.
TCACCGTAAGCGTCTCGTAAGCGTCTCCGCGATTCTATCTTGTCGTCCTTTTTTCATTCTTATATTTTTGCTATGTATAAAAATGAAGCATTATGGATTTAGCAGAAAATCGATTTGGAAAAACTTGGAAACATTTCCTTGAAGTATTGAAAGTAGACTACAATTGTTCTTTAGCCGATGTTTGCCGCGATCAGCATACCACTTTTGGTGGTATGAGTTCCTGGATGTCCAGACGGGGCTATAGCGTTAAACAAGCCAAGGCAGATGTGGTCCGTGATTATTATGGCGGCGTTGAACCCTCCCAACCGACAACTTCCTCTCCTTCATTCACTCAAATAGCACCCGCCATGTTGTCGGAAGAAGAGTTTAGTCTTGCCGGGATCACAATCACCTTTAACAGTGGAACCACCATTTCGGTCAAACGGGCCACACCCGGTGGTGTTATTAAAATGTTGCGCGATTACGAAAGAAAGGAGGGAGATCCATGTATTCTCTAACATCAGCCAATCGATACTATCTGTACCAGGGCTTTGTTCGTATGAACCTTGGCATTGACGGTTTATTCAAAATTATACGATCGGAAATGAAGGACTTGTCTCCCGTTTCCGGAGATATCTTTTTATTCTTTGGTAAAAACCGACAAAGTGTAAAAATACTGCGTTGGGATGGCGATGGCTTTCTTCTGTACTACAAGCGCCTCGAAGGTGGAAGTTTTGAGTTACCGACATTTAACCCCAATACAGGTAATTACGAGATTTCTTATCAGGTTTTGTCTTTTATCTTAAATGGAGTGTCATTAAAGTCTGTACGGTTGAGAAAGCGTTTTAGGATCTAATTCAACATTCTGATTATTAGTTATTTGCGCTAAAGATATCATCCGGTTTATTTGGCCAATTCGTTGATTTTTTATATCTTTATGCCATGAAAAAGGATGAGATCATAGAGTTATTGAAGGAACAAATCAAGGGATTACGAGATGACAACAACAGACTCTTGGACCAAATAGATGCTTTGATAAAGGAGGTTTCTTCCCTTAAAGAGGCACTCCTTCAAAAAGGCGAATCTCTTAGCAAGCAACAGCGCCTTACTAAGGGACTCGCCAAACTTGTATCCAACACATCCGAACAGCAACAGGCTCCCCAATCTGCCATATCCGAAGAAGAGCGGCAGAAGATAGAAGCGGAAAAAGCAGATAAGCGTAAAGCAAGAAAGAACAATGGGGCCAAACGTGACATGCATTATGAGATGGAGGAAGAAGAACATGTCGTTTATCCCGATGATCCCGATTTTGACATCAATAAGGCCCGGTTGTTTACCACTGTTCCCAGAATATGCGTCCGCTATGAATGTGTACCCATGCGCTTCATCAAGCATGTCTACAAGATACACACCTATACGCAAGAAGGTCGCCTGTTTGAGGGAAAAACACCGGCTTCGGCCTTCTTGAATTCCAGCTATGACGGTTCATTTATTGCCGGATTGATGGAATTACGTTATATACAATCGCTACCTGTTGAAAGAATCATCAACTACTTCGAGAGTCATGGCTTTACGCTGAAGAAACCTACGGCTCATAAGTTGATAGAGAAAGCCTCAAACCTCTTCGAAAATCTTTATAAGTGCATCCGGCAGACAGCTTTGAGTGATCCTTATAAGGCAGCCGATGAAACCTATTACAAAATACTCGTCCCGGAAAAGAACAGCAAGGGAAAAGGAGTCAGGAAGGGATACCTTTGGGTGGTTGTCGGCATAAACACCAGGATGATATACTTGCTCTATGATGACGGCTCCCGGTCTGAAAGAGTTATTCTTAACGAATTAGGCAGTTGCAAAGGTATCATACAAAGCGATGGTTACTCACCTTACCGGAAGCTCGAAAGCGATGCTTATCCCAATATCACACGCATCCCGTGCTTGCAACATATAAAACGGAAATTTATAGATTGCGGTGAGAAGGACCCGGATGCAAAAAGAATCGTGGAGCTGATAAACGCACTTTATCAAAACGAGCATAAGCATAAAGTTGGGGTTGAGGGATGGACGGTAGAACAGAATCTTATGCATCGAAAAAAGTATGCGCCGGACATACTCGGAGAAATAAAAGATGTGCTTGATGAAATAGAAGAACGGGGGGATTTATTACCTAAGAGCGAACTGCAGGAAGCCATTACCTATCTTCGCAATGAGTGGAATGCAGTGGTGGACATCTTTAATTATGGTGACACTTATCTGGACAACAATATGGTTGAACGGATGAACCGGTACATATCCTTATCAAGAAAAAACTCATTGTTCTTCGGCAGCCATAAGGGGGCCGAACGAGGCGCCATACTCTATACGATAGCACTCACTTGTAGGATGCATAAAGTGAATTTATTTGAGTATCTCACGGATGTGATAAACAGAACAGCCGAATGGCAACCGAACACACCAATTGAAAAATACAGGGAACTGCTTCCTGACAGATGGGAAAAGGCTAATGACTAAAAAGGGATCATTAGCCTTTTTATTTTAATACACTATATAGAATCGCGGAGACGCTTACACGATGAATGTAATGATGAAAAGCTCTACCTTCACCCGTAAAGAGCTTATTTATCAGGAGTTCAGAAGAAAGGTGAAGGAGAATAGAGAAATGAGTTTTTTGTAGGAGAAGTGTGAAACTTCTTTTAGTATAAGTAAAAAGCATAGCTTTAGAGAACGGAAAGCTTAGCTTTAGGTGTGCAAAAGCTATGCTTTAGGAAGAGGAAACAACTTATATGTGAAATAATCATGAATATATTCATTCTGCTTAAAATTGACCAAAAGCATGTTTCTTTTAAATAAGAAAAGGGCTGTTTTTAGTAAGTTGAAGTTTTAGACAGCCCTCAATTCTTTTATTTCTTATAAACCAACTTACTCGGAACTCCCTCCCCGAACAAGTTATCTCCCAGCGTTGTAATCTTATCTCCCGTAGCCAACACATAGCGGAGATTATCGCATCCCATAAAAGCACCGAACTCGATAGCCGTTACACTGGCCGGTAATTCCAGCGTGCCGCACAGACGACCGCAATTGCTAAATACACGCTGTCCGATTGACTTCAGGTTATGAGGTAATTTCATATTCAGCAGATACTTCTTCTGCGAGAAAGTGAAGTCGGGGATAGCTGTTGCATTCGTCTTGGAAATATCAACCGATACGAGATTCGGCATATAATCGCGGATAAGTTTGAAGTCAGCGTTATCCAGTTTCCCTTCAACGGTCAGGAAGTTGATGTCTCTGGGTTGCAGTCCCGCTTTCAGGATCTCTTCTTCCAGTTTACCCATTGCACCCACTTGCAGGGTAGTCTCTACCGGTTCACCTTCAATGAAAGCAAAATTCTGCCATCTGTCTTTGTAGCGGTAAGCGTCGCTGCTGCCCAGAGGGACGAAGATGGCGGTAACGCTGTCTGCCAATGCTTCCGGCAGCAGGTTGGGAGCTGTCTTTTTCCGGATCTGACAGATTTTCAGATTCTCACAGCCTTTGAAAGCAGCATCTTCGATATTCTTTGTTTTCTCCGAAAGAATCACTTTCTCCAGAGTGGCTTTACCTTTGGTCACTCCGTCTACCACATTCGAGAAAGCATAGGCAGGGATGAAGTTCGGCATATAAATGTAGAATTTTCCATTGGGATAAGTACCGGCTTTTCCGCTGTACATCTTGATTTCTGCGTTCGAAATATCCAATACTTTCAGATTGGCAAATTCGTCACGGAGATGCCGGAAGTCCTCTGCATTCAGCTTTCCGGTCAGTGTGAGATGGGTGACACTGTTGGCTTCCTCTTCAGTCATCATGGAAATCAGCGTACCGGGCTTACTCACATAATACGTCTTACTCACTTGGGCGGCGGCTCCTAATGCATTAGCGGCCAGTAAGAAACTTATCAATAGTAGTTTAATTTTCATAATTTTGTAGATTTGTTCTGACAAATATAGGAAAAATAGAGAATACATGATGTTTTTTTATGTTTTATATCTAATTTTGTAGCCGGATTAACAAATTGTAAAAATGGAGGCAGACAACATAGATGGGAAGAAAGAACCCAGAAGACTTCCTGTGTGGGCATGTATCCCGCTGTTTATTGTGGTACTTTTCATATTTATTGGATTGTATGGGACACTGGTCAGCGGAGGCTTGTCGTTGGTTCTTGGAGTGGAGGCTCGTCATCCGGGAGTAGTAGGGTATATTTTCGTGGAGGCCAGTATGCTTTTGGCTGTTCTTACTGCTGCCGTAATCTTGCTTCGTCTCGAACGTCGTCCGTTTTCTGATTTGGGACTTTCTTTAAAAGGACATGCCAGTGGACTGTGGTATGGTCTTCTGATGGCAATCTTGCTCTATTTGCTGGGTTTCGGAATCTCTGTTGTTTTGGGAGAAATAGAAGTCACCGGTTTTCAGTTTAAGCCGTTGGATTTATTGGGGTCGTGGGTGTTTTTCCTGTTAGTGGCGTTGTTTGAAGAAATTCTGATGCGCGGCTATATCCTCGGACGTCTGCTTCATACCAATATGAATAAATTCCTGGCGCTCTTCATCTCATCGGCATTATTCGCGTTTATGCATATCTTTAATCCGGAAATAGCTTTCCTACCGATGCTTAATCTCTTACTTGCCGGTATGTTACTGGGTGCTTCCTATCTTTATACCCGGAATCTGTGTTTCCCTATCTCTCTTCATCTTTTCTGGAATTGGATTCAAGGTCCGATTCTAGGTTATCAGGTGAGCGGAAATAATTTCACGACGAGCATGCTGACTTTGCGTATGCCCGAAGAAAACGTACTGAATGGCGGAGCCTTCGGTTTTGAAGGCTCGCTCATTTGCACAGTACTTATGATTGTTTTTACGATTCTGATCGTGTGGTGGGGAGAAAAAAGGGAAGCAATCAGTCTTGCTGTACCCCGATCATACTAAGCTGAATCCGTTTCCGGTCATAATCTACATTCATCACTCTGACCATGACGTGTTGATGGATGGATACCACTTCCGTTGGATCGGAAATGAACCGTTCCGCTAATTGTGAGAGGTGCACCAGTCCGTTCTCCTTAATACCTATATCGACAAACGCCCCGAAATTGGTGATGTTGCCTACGATGCCCGGAAGAATCATTCCTTCGCGCAAATCGGCTATGGTGCGCACGTTCTTGTCGAATTCGAAGACTTTGATAGCCTTACGCGGGTCACGTCCCGGCTTGTCGAGTTCCTGCAGAATGTCCTGTAAGGTGGGCAGACCGACGGTAGGGGTGATGTAGGCGGAGATGTTAATCTTCCGGCGGAGTTCCTTGTCGGCTATCAGTTCGTCGATGGTACATTTCAGGTCTTTGGCCATTTGCTCTACGATGTGGTAGCTTTCCGGATGCACGGCGGTGTTGTCCAGCGGATTCTTGGCTCCGGGGATGCGGAGGAATCCGGCACACTGTTCGAAAGCCTTGGCACCCATGCGAGGAACTTTCATCAACTCTTTCCGCGAACTGAAAGCTCCATTTTCCGCCCGGTAGTTGACAATGTTTTGAGCCAGTTGCGGTCCCAGTCCGGAGATATAAGTCAATAGATGGCTGCTTGCCGTATTCAGGTTTACACCGACCAGGTTCACGCAATTCTCTACTGTCTGATCGAGCGCTTTTTTCAGTTTTGTCTGGTCTACATCGTGCTGGTATTGACCTACACCGATGGATTTAGGATCTATCTTCACCAATTCTGCCAACGGGTCCATCAGGCGGCGGCCGATGGAGACTGCTCCACGCACCGTTACGTCATAATCGGGAAACTCGTCGCGGGCAATCTTCGAAGCCGAATAAATGGAAGCTCCCTGTTCACTGACTACAAACACGGGTATCTGACGGTCGAAGCTCTGACTGTTGATGAAATCTTCTGTCTCACGGCTTGCCGTTCCGTTGCCGATGGAGATGGCTTCTATCTGATAGGCCTCAATCATCTTACGGAGTTTGGAAGCAGCTTCTCCTGTTTTGTTCACGGGAGGATGCGGATAGATATTCTCATTATGCAACAGATTGCCTTGTGCATCGAGGCAGACAACTTTACATCCCGTACGGAATCCGGGGTCGATGGCGAGCACCCGTTTTTGTCCCAATGGAGGGGCGAGAAGAAGTTGGCGGAGGTTCTCGGTGAATACCCGGATGGCTTCCTCGTCGGCTTTTTCTTTGGATTGAGCGGCAAATTCTGTTTCGATGGAAGGCTTGAGCAGACGCTTGTAGGCATCGACTGTGGCTTCGTCCACCTGCTGGCTACACTCGTTGTTGCCACGTACGAACTGACGTTCCAGGCGTTCGATACATGCCTCGTCGTCGGGATTGATGGATACTTTTAGCAGGCCTTCCGACTCTGCCCGGCGGATGGCCAACAGGCGGTGGGACGTGCAACGTTTCAGTGCTTCGGAGAAATCGAAATAATCCCGGTATTTTGCCGCTTCTTCCTCTTTTCCTTTCACTACTTTGGCACTAATCTCTGCCTGGCGGCTGAACTGATTACGTACCGCGTTGCGGGCACGTTCGTCCTCGTTCACTTGCTCTGCAATGATGTCACGGGCGCCTTTTAGGGCATCTTCCACATCTTTCACGTCTCCTTTCACGAAGGAGGCAGCCTTGGCACTAAGGTTGTTTTCCCTTTGCAACATCAGGATGGTGGCAAGCGGTTCCAACCCTTTCTGGCGGGCTACTTCAGCACGTGTCTTCCGCTTGGGTTTATAAGGAAGATAAATGTCTTCCAGTTCCGTCGGATTCCAGGTGTCGTTGATACGTTTCTCCAGTTCGGCAGTCAGTTTTCCCTGCTCGTTGATGGTGCCGAGAATCGTTTCTTTCCGTTTGGCTATGTCGCACAACTTATCGTGTTGCTCTTTGATTTGCTCTATCTGCACTTCATCCAGTCCGCCGGTGGCTTCTTTACGGTAACGACTGATGAAGGGAATCGTAGCACCTTCACCCAAAAGATGGAGTGTACTACTTATTTGTCTTTCCGGTATACCCAAAAAACCGGAAATCATCTTGTGAAATAATTCCATAATTTGTATTTTTTGAGAGTAAATGAGCGACAAAAATACATATAAATCTGCTAAACCCGACAAGTTTTACTATATTTGCAACTCAATTAATGAATTAACACATCAAAACTGCATAATTATGCTGGGACGTCTTGGATATCTTTTTATCTGTTTCCTTTGGCTTCTGCAGTCAACGGAAGTATTGGCTGTCTCTAAAGATAAGAAACCTATTCTGATTATTTGCTCTTATAATCCGGCAGCGCACCAAACCTCGGTCACTATTTCCGATTATATGGATGAATATAGTAAGTTGGGAGGACAGCGCGACATTATCATCGAAAACATGAATTGTAAAAGCTTCTCGGAGGCTCCGTTATGGAGCGCGATGATGACGCAGATTCTGGCTAAATATCAGGGAGAAAAGCATCCGGCACAAATTATCTTATTAGGACAGGAGGCATGGGCTGCCTATTTGTCGCAGAGGGATGAAATGCAGGTGAAAGTGCCGGTGATGTGCAGTCTGGTCAGTAGCAATGTGGTGATATTGCCGAAAGATACGGTGGAAAACCTTGATTGCTGGATGCCCGAATCTGTCGATATCTTTGAAGATCATTTGGATATTCCCGAACTGGAATCGGGATTTATCAATCAATATAATATAGAAGGTAATATCTCCATGATTCAAGCTTTCTATCCGAAAACGAAACATATTGCCTTTATCTCGGACAATACTTATGGTGGAGTGACCATGCAATCGTTGGTACGAAAAGAAATGAAGAAGTTCCCCGATCTGGATTTGATTTTGATGGACGGCCGGAGGCATTCTATTTATACCATCGTTGAGGAATTAAGACAGTTGCCCGAAAATACGGTTATTTTGGTGGGAACGTGGCGTGTGGATATGAACGAGGGGTATTTCATGCGAAATGCGACGTATGCCATGATGGAGGCTACTCCTACCATCCCAGCTTTTACTCCTTCATCGGTGAGCCTTGGCTATTGGGCGATAGGGGGAGTGCTGCCCGATTATCGGAAAGTGGGAGGAGAAATGGCTATGGAGTCCGTACGGATGGATCAGCACCCGGAGGATACGGGGAAGCATCTTTCGATCATTGGCTCTAAAGCGGTATTGGATAGCCGGAAGGTGAAAGAGTGGGGGCTGCACCCGAGTGTGTTGCCTTTTAAAGTGCAGCTTGTCAACCAACCGGTTTCGTTCTATCAGCAATATACTTATCAGATATGGTCTGCTTGTGCTTTGTTCGTGATTCTGGTACTTGGCTTATGTATCTCTCTTTTCTATTATTTCCGTACGAAACGTTTGAAAGACGAGCTTCTGAAATCGGAGAAGGATTTGCGTGTAGCGAAAGACAGGGCGGAAGAGTCTAATCGTCTGAAGAGTGCTTTCCTTGCCAATATGAGTCATGAGATACGGACGCCGTTGAACTCGATTGTCGGCTTTTCGGATGTACTGGCAATGGGCGGTAGCACGGAGGATGAACAGCAGTCTTATTATAAGATTATCAAAACCAATTCGGATTTGTTGCTTCGTCTGATTAATGATATTCTCGATCTTTCACGTCTGGAGGCGAACCGGGTGACTTTGACATGGGAGGAATGTGATGTGGTGCAGTTGTGTAGTCAGGTGGTTGCCTCTGTTAGTTTTTCACGGCAGTCATCGGACAACCAGTTCTTGTTTTCCACTTCTTTTGAAACTTTCCGGATGGTGACGGATGTGCAGCGTATGCAACAGGTAATCATTAATCTGCTGTCCAACGCGGACAAATTTACGAAACGCGGGAAGATTACTTTGGACTTTTCTGTGAATGAGGAAAAGCAAATGGCTATTTTCTCGGTAACGGATACCGGATGCGGTATCCCGAAAGAAAAACAGGGACTTGTGTTCGAGCGTTTTGAAAAGCTGAATGAGTACGCCCAGGGAACCGGATTGGGATTGTCTATCTGTAAATTGATTGTGCATAAATGGAGAGGAAGTATATGGATCGATCCTGACTATACCGGTGGGGCACGGTTCGTATTCTCGCATCCGCTAAATATAGAAAAAGAATGAAACGAATAGGATTTATTTATGGCTTGCTTTTCTGTCTCGTACTGTCTGTTGCGGCGCAGGAAAAGGTGGTGAAGCTGAAGATTGTGGAAACGAGTGACGTACATGGTAATTATTATCCTTACAATTTTATAACCCGCCACGAGTGGAAGGGTAGTCTGGCACGTATTTATTCTTTCGTGCAGAAAGAGCGTGAACAGTATAAAGAGAATCTGATATTGCTGGATAATGGTGATATTTTGCAGGGACAGCCTACTGCCTATTACTATAATTATATAGATACGGTGTCTCCTCATCTTTGTTCGGAAATGATGAATTTCATGAAATATGATGCCGGTAATATGGGGAACCATGATGTGGAAACGGGGCGTGCTGTGTTCGACCGTTGGATAGCCACTTGTGACTTCCCTGTGTTGGGTGCCAACATCATTGATACGTCTACGGGAAAGCCCCATCTGGCTCCTTATAAGGTGTTGGAACGTGATGGCGTGAAGATTGTGGTATTGGGTATGATTACTCCTGCCATCCCTGCATGGCTTTCTGAAAATCTGTGGAAAGGCTTGCGTTTCGACGATATGGAAGAGACGGCACGCAAATGGATGAAGATTATCCGTGAAAAAGAGAATCCGGATTTGGTGATCGGATTGTTTCATGCCGGACAGGAGGCTTTCAAAATGTCGGGTAAATACAATGAGAATGCTTCTCTCAATGTAGCGAAGAATGTGCCGGGATTCGATATTGTATTGATGGGACACGATCATGCCAGCGAATGTAAGAAGGTGATGAATGTAGCCGGAGATTCGGTGTTGATTATCGATCCGGCCAGCAATGGAATTGTATTGTCTAATGTCGATGTGACCTTGAAGCTGAAAGATGGAAAGGTGCAGAGCAAGGACATCAAAGGGGAGTTGACAGAAACGGAAGCTTACGGAATCAGCGAGGATTTCATGAAGCGTTTTGCTCCGCAATATGAGACGGTGCAGAAGTTTGTATCCAAGAAGATCGGTACTTTTACCGAGAGTATCTCTACTCATCCTGCTTTCTTCGGTCCTTCTGCTTTTATTGATTTGATACATACTTTACAGCTCGATATTACCGGAGCTGACATCTCTTTTGCCGCTCCGCTTTCGTTTGATGCGGAGATAAAGAAGGGGGATGTGTTTGTCAGTGATATGTTCAACTTGTATAAGTATGAGAATATGCTGTATGTGATGACGTTGTCCGGAAAGGAGATTAAGGATTTTCTGGAGATGTCTTATTATATGTGGACGAACCGGATGAAGTCACCGGAAGATCATCTGCTCTGGTTCAAGGAGAAACCGCGGGAAGGTGCGGAAGACAGGGCTTCTTTCCAGAACTTCAGTTTTAATTTCGATTCGGCTTCCGGCATTATTTATACGGTGGACGTGACTAAACCGCAGGGGGAAAAGATTACGATTACGAGCATGGCGGACGGTTCTCCTTTCCGTATGGATAAGATATATAAAGTGGCCTTAAATTCTTATCGTGGTAATGGTGGTGGAGAACTGTTGACGAAAGGATCGGGTATTCCGCAGGAGGAATTGAAGGACCGCATTATTTTCTCTACGGATAAAGATCTTCGTTTCTATTTGATGAATTATATCGAAAAGAAAGGTACGATGGACCCCAAAGCCCTGAATCAGTGGAAGTTTGTTCCGGAGAAATGGACAGTGCCGGCTGCCAAACGTGATTCTGAATATTTATTCCGGTCTGTTCAATAAGTAACTAAAAGTGTTCATTATGTCTGATAATACTCTTGAACGGCTTGTATATCTGATTAAATGCTGGTATATTTGTCGCAAAAAAGAGAGAGTATGTATATTCAAAATGTTCCAAAAGTAGGTATTTCTTCGGTAGTTCATTCTAAACATATAGATTCTGACAACATTGATGTTGTTGATAATGATATAGCGCTCTTCGACACGGAGAGCGTTATATCGTTGTATAATGGACCGACTAAACTGGAGGTGTTGACGGTAGGTCTTTGTCTGGAGGGTGCTGGTACTTTTAATATTAGTTTGCGTGAGTTTCAACTGTTTCCCGGATTAATGGTGATCGCACTGCCTAGCCAGATTGTTGAACAGCGGCGTTTCAGTTCTGATTTTAAAGGGATATTCTTTGCTGTGTCGAAAAACTTGTTGGAGGCGTTGCCTAAGATTGGTAATGTGCTTTCCTTATTCTTTTATCTGAAAGATTACCCGTGTTTCGATCTTACGCCGCAGGAGCAGGAGACTGTGAAGGAGTATCATGCATTTATCAGAAAGCAGTTGAGGAATAAGGAGGCTTTATATCGTAAAGAAGTGGTAATGGGCTTGATGCAAGGGTTCTTTTATGAGCTTTGTAATATCTTCACTAATCACGCGCCTGCCAATGCTACTACCATGAAGAATAAAAGCCGGAAAGAATATATCTTCGAACGTTTTTATGAGTCTTTGGTAGAGTCTTACCAGTCTGAACGGAGCGTAAAATTCTATGCTGACCAGTTGTGTCTGACGCCTAAACATCTTTCGGGGGTGGTGAAAGAGGTCAGCGGAAAAACGGTGGGAGAGTGGATCGACGAACTGGTGATTCTGGAGGCGAAAGCGCTTCTGAATTCTTCAAGCATGAATATTCAGGAAATTGCCGACCGGTTGAATTTTGCCAACCAGTCGTTCTTTGGAAAGTATTTCAAGCATTACACCGGCATGTCTCCTAAAGAATATCGGAAAAGTCGCTAAAATCATAAAACACCGGAGCGTACACGACTTAATGTCTCCGGTGTCATTAAAAGGTAAGAGGCGATGTGTGCCAGAGGTGCACGTTTGATGATTTCCGGATGTGTTTCGAGCAGGAGATTATAGCGTTCGCGGGCGGATTCAAAGCGCCAGGAGTCTGCTTTAATCTGTGACACAATCAAGGAGTATTCCAGTATCTTTTGGTAGAACATATTGATTTCCCAGTTCTCTTTTGCCAATTTTTGTATCATGTCGCGAGGGAACAGGTAGATGATGGAAGGCTCGAGGGTTTCCACGATCAGTCGGGTAGGTTCTTGTTTTAGAAAACTTTCAATGCACATCACGATACATCCTTCGTATGAGAAATGTTCGGTCACGTCTTTCCCGTTCTTGTAATAGTACTGCCTAAGCATCCCTTTGCCGACAAATACGATTTCATGAGCTACTTCTCCTTCATTCAGCGCTATTGCTCCTTTGGGAAATTCTTCACGAATCAGTATACTTTCTATCTGTCGTCTTCCTTCTATACTCATTTCCGGAAAGCGGGAATTTACAACAGCATTTACAGTCTCTCTTAATAATGTATCCATGTCTTTTCTGTCTTGATGTGTGCAAAAATACTAAAAACGGTTGACATAAATCAAGTGTGGTATAAAAAAGATGTATCTTTGTCCGCAAAATCAAGAGGTAAGATGATTATGAATAAGATAATAGGCTTGGCAGTGTTGCTGTTCTGTTTGAGTGGTTGTGTAAGGGATAATGATGCTATTTATTATCCGGTTGGCAACGTGGATGTGGAAAGAGGCGGTCCGGCTTTGGAGGCTGGAAAGGGTGATTTAATAGCCCGTAGTTACAATACCGAAGATTATGTACTGGACACGCTTGCACAATATCCGGGTGATCCGACGCTCGGTAAACTGACATTCATGGTCAGTCTGAAAAACCGGTTGGCAGATCAGGAGGTGAGTGGCTTTAATGGTGTCGGTCTATCCAAACTAACGATGAGTCTTGGATATAAAGACGGCAACTATCCGGCAGAAAGCCAGGTTCCTGTTTATACTTCGTCCGACGTGACTGCCAGTTATGCCATTAAACTCCGTTTAAAGGGAGAATTGACTTTAACAGGAGACGAATGGATGATTGACTATATTTATGCTCAATTAGCGGGTTTATTCCAGCCTTATCCCCCTACGTCTTTCCCGGAAGTGTTTATGTGTAAAGGGGGTGAGCAATCGTATGCTACGTTCGATTCTTTTCGTAGAACCTGGACGTTTGATATTACTTATGATCGTTCCAACCTTTCTTTCAGCCAACTGTATTTCAATCTGTTTGTGAATCTGGCAGGACAGAAAAGGGAGGATAGAGTCCGGTTGAGGATTGATAAGGAATCTTATTTCGAGATCTATAAAGAAAAAAGAGGAAATGTAGTTAAACTGCATTTCCTCTTTTTCTTTGGTAGTGGGTACGAGAATCGAACTCGTATTACATGCGTGAGAGGCGTTTTTGTACACCATCTAAAACGCTTATAACTAATATCTTATAATATTTATAAAATCCATTTGCACCGAATTTGCATTAAAAAACGGTACTCATGCCCTTTCTTATAAATATCACCTCTTATATTTCATCTTTATCAAAGAACGTTTTCAATACAAAGTTAATCAATCAATCAGAAATAGCAAATATTATTTGTTTGAATTTAAGCTATCTGTTTCTAGTTTATCCGGCTAATAGTAAAAGTACTATTATGACAGATGAAGAACTAAGAGCATTTTGCTTAAAGCAAGCTATTCAAATCATTACTCACAAAGAACAGCCTCGAACCATGGGCTTTCAAAATACAGATAGTATATACTTATTTGAACTTACTGAAATCCTTTTAGAGTATATCAAAACAGGAAAACAAAATTATGTACCCGTTTACTTGAACTACTTCAAATAATCTTTTATTTCACGCTCTTCTGGGATATACCCCAGTTCTTTATTTTTCTTCAAAAGAATATTGGCAAGTTTAAAATAATCAGTAGGTGTTTCCGACCACTCCGAAAGAACATCTATTAGATTTTCCATATCTGTTGTTGTAGCCATACGAGAATCCGCTTCACGAGTGCCGTACGTGATGCCTGATAATTCTTTATGTGCAAGTAAAATGCAAATTAACTCTCTAATAGTTTTACTTATATCATTATCTTTTGGTAAAAAATCACCAAGAAATTTTTGAATATTTTGATAATAAAGGGTATATGATCTTTTAGGATCCTGTAGTGGTATATCTAATATTTCGCTTATTGCATTGGGGTTCTTTACTTGTCCGAACAAATCTTCTTGTGTTTGATTATTTGCTTCAATAATTTTATCTGCAGCACTGATTAGATCTTCTAATTTTTTCTTTGGTAATTCCATAATGTTAATTTATTTAGATTGCTCTTTTAAATAATTCAGTTTTCATTTTCTCAATAGCATTTTCTAATGATCTTTTTTCCACTGCATCGAATAGTATATTTCGTGTAGCAATATCAGAAGATATTAAATTATCACCATTGTTATATTTAGCAAATTCTTGAGCTTTTAATCTTCCATTTGGCAAAGACTCTAAATAGACTCCGTATATTATTGATGGAGATATATTTAATTCTTTTGCTAAAAGATGTACTTTAAATGGGAATGATATAATTTTCCGGAGTTTACTTTGTACAGAAGGATTAACCAAAACATCTAAAGCAAACTGATCCGCTCTATTCTCATTTAATAATAATTCAGGTGTTTCAGAGTTAGAAAGATGATAATCCATGCTTTCAAGCATCTCAAAATCATTTATTACATGATATAATTCATGTAATAAGTTAATCCAAAGTTTATGATACTGCTTATTCATATCTGTAATTATGATACATGGCTTCCCATTTAATATCATCGTTACACCGAAAGATTTAGTTCCAGATACATAAGATTGTGTTAACACGGTGATACCTAATTGAAATAGTACCAAAACAAATCTTTTGTAACCGTTAACTTCGTCTTGCGTAAACTCTGATGCTCGCTTTAGAAGTTGGAATAATAAGTCTTTATCATAGTCATTTGGATTATCTATTTTAGAAAATGAACTAATAGCACATTTGAGCCAAAATGTAGTCATTTTAGCCTCCTTTTCTTGTAAGATTTTCTTTTTTGACTTACTAAATAAAGTTGGCATTAATGATGTGTCGTCGTACTCATATATAGAAGAAAAACCGAAAAAGTCACAAATACATTGTTCGTATTCATCAATTTTCGCTCTGCTTTTGATTATTCCTATTTTTTTTAATGTTGGAACATCAAAGTTTTGCATTATATATGATAGCTTCTCAAATTTGTCCAATGAAGATGCTTCATCTATATTTATATCTTTGCAATATGCAGAAACTAATTGGCTTTCGGTTAAGTCTAATAGCTTCATTAAACGAATTGCTTGCATAAATTTTAATTCAGCTTTCCCTTCTAGGAATTTAGATAGCGTTTCTTTATGGATCCCTATTTCATCGGCAATAGATGATTCAATAATTTCATTCTCTTGAATAAATTTAGCAAGCATCTCCCTAAGCGAGACATCAATGGGGGCTTGGGAAGTGTTTATTTTACTTATATACATAATTCATCGACATTTTTATGCAAATATAGCTATTTTGAATAGAATAACTAATATTTCACTGACATTTTTGTCGATGAAATAAAATGAGATACTTTTTTCTATTTTATTTTTAATATAAAATGGTATGTTTAAGATAATGGTTTGAAGATGTTTATATTGGGACTCTACGAATTAAAATGCTTAATCTCCGACGCCGTAAAGTCGCCCTCATGTGAAGCGCCTCCACCTGTATAGCAACTATACTTTCCGTCCTGTGTAATCTCTTTGATCCGCATTTGCTTATTCGTCTTTATCTCTACGACCAATTCGCCTATACTAAATTCGGTCGGTTGAGCAGGCGATACGTTTTTCTTTGGATCGGTCGAGGAAAGATACTTTTCTTTGATTTCTCTAATGTCGTTCGTCATTCCCCAGATTTTGAAGAATAGAATGATTTGAAGTACGGCGAATAATACCGCGATAAGTCCGAAAAATGTTCCCATGATATTTTGTTTTAAGTTGTAAATAATATACTACCTCTATTTTAAGCTACCTATTAGATTCTTATTGGTATAAGATAAAACACTGTTATGACACGACAAATAAAGATAGTATCAAATATAAAATTAGTGCAAGAAAGAAAAGACCAAAGCAAATATATGAACCTTTTTCGCAGATTAGGAACAATCTTTTCCCATCGGGCATTGTGGGTCTCATCTTCCGATGATACTTTACAGATTCTCCTAGCTCTTTTGCGTAGTTCTCGAAATGAGTACGCTTTTCAAATACTACGCCGTACAAACTTACTCCACCTAATAGGAGTACAAGTACAAGCAATAGAACTGCCAACAGAAAGCAAATACGAATACAAATTGGGTCTGTTTGCTTCACGGGGTTCAAAGCCGCTAGGACTCCTAATAGCGTGGCGGCTATCATTAGAAGATGAGAAAGCCAGTCTTTTAATGATGTATTAACCGCATCAAGTTTATTTAAAACAGATTCGTAAACTTTTCCATAATAACAGAGTTCTTCATCTTCACTATTGAATTGCTCGTGTGGTTCTATTTTTGCTTCCATGATGTTTGTTTTTAGTGGTTGATGATGTTTGTTTATTGGGCGGGGATTATTAGTTATTTTTTATATAAACCGTTCCGTAGCACTTCTTTTCGCTTCCGCTTATTTTAAATACCACTTCCCGACTACCGCCGTTTTCTGTAATTTCCTTATGAATCTTTTCGTTACTGACTCCTCTAAAATCTTTGGGAATATACCCGACTAACTTATTATCGCCGTCTCTGTATATACCGACTGCAAATTCATCTTTAGGGTTGTTTGTTTCGGCTATCGCTTTGCCTTTGAATATACCGAAATCTTTAGGTGTAACTCCATGATAGTACATTCCTACCATTTCATAGTAAAAGTATCCGGATGGCGGGAATTCTATTTCTCCCGACGGTATTTCGGTCTTGGGTTGATTTTGGTTATTAGATGATTCTTTGGGATTTGTCATTGCAATTTTTATTGCTAACATTATAACGGCTGCTACTACTATGATTAATACTACTTCCATGATGTTTTGTTTTTAGTGGTTTATAATCCTTTCGCTGTGTACAAAGTTGGTTCGAATGTTGGTAATAGCGTCCGTGTTTCTATTGAGTCTAGTGCTATATCAAATTCATGTCCGTTAATTTCGAAATTTAACTCTTTAATATGAGTCCTTATTTCTGGTGAATTAAAGTTAGAGAATTTTGTTTTATATACATACCTTTTGTCTATCATTTCTCCGGTTGGTTTAAGTTTGCAAATCGATCTATTACTAAACTCCCAATCACCCATAAAAGAGCCTCTACCAAACTTAATAGGGTATGTAATTGAAACCCCGCAATATAGATCATACAGCGAGTCGCTATACATCTTTATCTCGTTTTTATTGATTACGTATTCAATATACTTGTATTTATAATCCTTATTTGACTCTGCTTTTAATACAAATCCGCTATCTGTTTTTGCAAAATAACACATAGGCTGTTTTAGCTTCGTGTAATTAAGGCTTTTAAAATTCTTATTATTTTTTTGATTGCAGCTTGCTAAAATAATTAGTATACCAAACAATATAAATAGTCGCTTCATGTTGTTTTGTTTTTAATGACTTATAATATATTCTTGATTGACAAAATATTCTCCACAATAAAAAGATGAATAATTTCCCGTTTTGGCAAATCTATATCGTCATAATCCGGATTCTCGCTACGAAGCAGGATTAAATTATCCGCATCTTTAGGATGCCTACGAACTCTTTTTATAAGCCTGTATTCATTCGTTATGATTAAATACACCTGTCCGTAGTTGAAATAATCCCAACTCTCAATCTTTCTAATTACTACCCTGTCGCCCGAAGCGATTAGCGGTAACATACTATCGCCCGTGGCGAATATAATCTTTGAATCCGAGTTTATCTCCGGTGCGTCTATACTTCCTATCACTTTTTCGTCTGTAAATTCTATATCTCTACCACTTAGCCCGCATGTTGCGTCTATGTCGTAGATTAGTGCTCCTTTTCGTTTTGTTTCGCTTATTGCAGATTCGGAAATCTCGATTGTTTTTTGTTCTCGCTCTGCATTTTTAATCATTTCGCCATTGCCAGTAACAAGCCATTCGATATTTAACTCTGGATATTTTGTATGTATCCTTAGTATTCTATCAGAGCCTAGTGTTTTTACATTGCTAAAATACCCTCTAGCCACACCTATATTCACCTCAAAAGCGGTTTGCCCTATTCCTAAATACTCCCTGAATAGTTTTATTCTGTCTACAATCTCCATGATTAATGAGTATAATAATTAATAAATGTTATTTCAATGAGAATAATAATTAGAAAATTTGCTTAATTAGTATACTCATTATATCTTTGTCGCATCAAAGTTAATCAATCAATCAAGAACTAACAAATAAAAGTATAGAATTATGAAAGCAGGAATGATCGGAGACGTAGAATTTAAAAAAACAGGAAGCGAAACAGTATGTTGTGTTAGCTTGATTAATACAACAGCCGGACAAAGATTCTTAGCGTGTACACTTTCTAGTAGCAAGACTTTCAAAACGTTCAAAGGCGCGGAGAAGTTTATGAACTCATTCGGTTATCAGAAGATTTAATATTAATCCGTAGCCCTTTGGGGCTACATAATAAATACGATTATGAAAGCAACTAGCACTTTAACCAGAAAGACAGCCTTAGAGATATTAATCGAAAGCCGTGATAAGAGCATCATTAATGCGTTAATTGCGAAAAAAGAAATAGCATTAGAAGAGGCTGTTAATAATGCAGAATGGTATGCAAGTCTCGGGCTTGACGGAATGGCAGATAATGAAGTAGCAAGGCAAGAAAAATTAATAAGAGATATAGAGCGATTGAAAGTAGCTATTTAATATTAATCCGTAGCCCTTTGGGGCTACATAACACGATACACGACAATGAGACGAAAAAGAAACGAATTAACTGCCCTTTTAAGGGGGATGCAGCCCGGGGAAACAATGACCTTCCCTCGTTCTAAAAGAAATTCGGTTAGACCGACCTGTACAAATCTAAAATATGACGAAGGTCTACTGTTTACGACGGAAACCGATAAAGATAATCTAATTGTTACACGATTGAATAATGAACAATGGGACGAACTAGAGTAACCGGAAAAGTTGAGCCAATAGTAAAGAGGTGGCTTAGTAAAGATGAAGCAAAATCCTATATAGGATGCTCGGATGATTTTTTGAGAACGTTACGGGAAAAAGCTCTCATTTCTTTTTCTCAATTTGGAAAAATGATCTGGTATGATTTATCGAGTATAGATAGATTCATACAGAGTAATAAGGTAATATAAAGCTAAACACCATGCTAACACTAAAACAAAGCCCCGCCGCTATTATCTTAATGCTTTCAGCGTGCAGCCTCGCAGAAGGCGAGCCGGAGCCGGGCAAATTAATCATCGCACTATTGATCGTATTTATCACGGTTGTCTATGTGCTAGTCTGTAACTATCTAAACGTGAAACGACATGGCGGCGAATCCTCAATGTATCGGTAATTGCCGAATTTGTACGGTTCTTGGCGCGTGTCCTTCTGATACTCTAGTTTGCGAAGATTGCGGCGAAGAGATCGAACCGGGCGAAGAGATAGAATTAGAGGTCGAAACGTACGAACGCGGCAGATATGGCACAAAGATAATAACGGTTTGCGCTCGCTGTTATGAGTCGCTTTATCAGGGTGAATCGGATAATTTTAATAATGACTTTTTAAAATCAAAACAAAATGAATGAACTTTATTGGATTGAAAGGCTAGATGCTGTAAATGTAACTTTTGTAATTATACTTATAGTTGCACTTGTATGGTTGGTTTATGTATTTATCGAATCGAATGTCGAATCTTATAGTGAAAAAGAATGTATCGACAAAGGGATATATAAAGCGAAAAAAGTATCCTATGTTATTATTGCAATTTCTCTTTTAATATTGATTTTTACCCCTACAACAAAAGAGATGTATCGCATTATAGGTATTGGAGAAACGATAAACTATTTGCGTCAAAACGAAGCATCAAAGGAATTGCCGGATAAATGTATCAAAGCGCTTGATCTTTTTTTGGATAAGATTACAGGAGATAATAAAGAAACGAATAGTAATAACACAACACGATAATGACACATTGGAAAACTCAATTTAATTATGACTACCTAGGCGCTTACAGCCTACCGGATGGGAAAGATATAATTCTCACCATACGGGAAACGAAAAAAGAACAGGTAGTCGGTACATCTGGAAAGAAAGAAGAATGTTTCGTCGCTTATTTTTTCGAGAATGTAAAACCGATGATTCTCAACCGGACGAACTGCAAGACTATGACGAAGCTATTTAAAAATCCGAATTTTGAAGAATGGGTAAACAAGCAAATTCAAATCGGTTCGGTAATGGTTGACGCTTTCGGCGAAAAGGTTGATTCGCTCCGTATTCGTCCATTCATTCCGAAAGTAGAAAACTCATTGCCTACGGTTGAAACCGGATCGGCAATCTGGAAAAATATCCTCGACGGTCTGGCGGGCGGTTTTACGGTCGCGCAAGTCCAGACGAAATATAAACTAACTAAAGAACAAATCAAAGAATTAGTAGCACATGAAATCAAGTGAACAAAAAGAAATCGAATGGAAGGAAAAGAGACGGGGCAAAATAACCGCCTCTACGCTTCCCGATCTGATGAAAGCGGGCAAAGGTTGTCCCTTTGGCAAAGCCGCGTTAGACGCGATGTATTTAGTACGGTACGAGCGTAGAACCGGGACGATGCGAGAAAACGGAAGTAACAAGGCGTTTGATTGGGGACATGAAAACGAACCGCTAGCGGTCGAATGGGTACGAAGCCAGTTAATGAACGAGATCAAGTCGTGTACAACCGATTTTAAGGACATTGTTTTCAATGAACCGTTTGAAGGATTCAGAGATTCACCGGATTTCTATGTGTACGGATTTGACGGGAAAGTTATCGCTCTGGGTGAGATCAAGTGCCCGATGTCGCAAGGAAAGATCGAATCGCTGCAGTTCGGAAATACCATCGACGAAAAAGACGAATATTA
The DNA here is from genome assembly GCF_025147085.1 of Bacteroides sp. D2. NCBI lineage: Bacteria > Pseudomonadati > Bacteroidota > Bacteroidia > Bacteroidales > Bacteroidaceae > Bacteroides > Bacteroides sp. D2. The sequence continues at coordinate 4,436,987 of NZ_CP102261.1, forward strand.
TTGGCAATTCCTCGGACACTTTTTAGGTCGCCCGGACGTAGACAAATTGTATTACGTCATTTATGACGGCTATACAAATGAAGGTCGAATACTTGAAATGAATCGAGCCGATCACGCGGATAATATAAAGAAACTCTATGATCGAATCCGGTTGGCTAGCGAGATGATAGACGAATCTATCCGTTCCGGTCTGGACTTGCTTGATTGTGTCGATAAGGCAAAAGAGGTTTTAAAATTAAAGATGCAGATCGAGGCGTTAAAGCCGGAAGCAAAAAACAGTGTTCCGGTTAAGAATCAGATTTATAAGATACGGAAGGAATTAAAGAAACTGACGAAGAAAGTACCGTCACAACACTAACACAACACGATTAATCACATTTTTATAAACACTTTAATAAACACGAAATTATGAGTAGTAAGAACAAAGAAGAAATTTTAGATTGCATTCCTCTTTTGCATCCTTATTCTATGGATGAAATTTATACTATGCTAAAAAGACATGGGTGTAAAATTTCACATGAAGAAACTTATAATCTTGTTGAAAAAAATCTATATAAAATCAGAGATAAATATGTTAGAATGACAGAATATCGCTCATTTGGTAATTCTACATCTATAGAAAATATTAAAATGTCCAATGGATGCCTAACGTGTACGCTGACAGAGGTTAGCACATTAGAACAAAAGATTGTAGACAAAATAAAATTCGCAGAGAAATATAATATTCCTTATGAGGGTTTGATCGAATTAATTAAAGAAATGAATTTATTATGAACACTTGGTTTTTATGTAAAATCCGTTACGAGAAGGTAATGGAGAACGGGATGCAAAAGAAGGTAACTGAACCGTATTTAGTCGATGCACTAAGTTTTACCGAAGCAGAAGCGCGAATAATCGAAGAAGTAACGCCGTTTATCTCCGGTGAGTTCACAGTGTCCGACATTTCCCGCGCACATTATAGCGAGATATTTACGAGCGAAGAGGATTCCGCCGATAAATGGTTTGCCGGGCGACTCGCTTTCACTACGCTTGATGAGAAAAGCGGCAAGGAGAAACGGACTTATACAAATGTACTTATACAAGCCGCAGACATTCACGACGCAATGAAGAAACTCGACGAAGGTATGAAAGGAACGATGGCGGATTATTCTTCGATCTTGCTTAAAGAAACGGCGATTGTAGATGTTTATCCGTATGAAGTTAAACAGGAAAACTACGAATTTAAACACGACAAGTAACAGCGCGCCGGGTGAAAGTCCCGGCAATCGGATAAGTGGCGGAATTGGAAACGCCTAATTATGTAAGGTTGATCGCCAGACATTCTGTTTAACGGTGCGGCTCTTGAAGTATCATTCCCGGTTCGAATCCGGGCTTATCCACTATTCACAAACCAATTAAAATGACATGACAAAGTATAACAATGTAAAGATAGACGGATACGACTCTAAAAAGGAGTATCGACGCGCTAAGGAGTTGAAACTACTCGAAAAGAAGGGAATTATAACCGGACTTCAAGAACAAGTTAAATTCGAGCTTATTTCGCCTCAATGTCATTTCTACGAAGTGCAAGGAGCGTGGAAGATGCTACGCAAAAAGGAACTGATCGAACGAGGCGTTTACTATATTGCCGATTTCGTCTATTATCGAAATGGTGAGTATATCGTCGAAGATACTAAAGGAGTTCGGACAAAGGAGTATATAATCAAACGTAAGCTCATGCTTTACATTCATGGAATTAAAATAAAGGAGGTATAAGAATGGCAAAGAAAACATCACAAAAGCAAGTAAAACACGATTGTCGAACGTGTCGCAATGGAGGAAGAGAGAATAATTTTATTTGCTATTGTTCCGTTCTGAAAGTGGGACGGGCGATCGGGATAAGGATTTGTAGTTATTATGTCGCTCGATAGACTTTATAAGTGTGATGAATATAGACGGATATACGCTAACCGAAAAGATGCGAAAAGCGCGACGACGTTTCAGATTTACCGCCACCGAACAAGCCCTATTTTACGAATTAGTGGCTATTTGTAACGGCGAAGATTGGAGGGACGTTTTCGATTGCTCGAACATTGAACTTTGTTTTGCGCTTAACGTGAATGAGAAAACACTAATAAAAGCCCGTGAGTCTTTAATAAATGCAGGATTGATTTATTATAAATCTGGCAAGAACAAACGTATTATAAGCTCTTATTCTTTCGTGAAGGAATTTAAAACTACTGTAACTACTACTGTAAATTTTACAGCCAATCAGACAGCCAATAAGGGAGTCAATCAGACAGCCAATGATACAGTAGATAAGGGAGCCAATGATACAGGGGATAGTACAGACTATAATAAACTAAAACAGAAACCAAACAGAAATATACTCTCTAAAGTCTCTCATGGAGATTTTGATTTTATATCTGACGAGTTTTTAGAAGCGTTTTCGCTCTGGCTTGAATATAAGAAAGACAGGCGGCAAAATTACAAATCGGAAAAGTCACTAAAAGCGTGTTATAACAAACTGGTTAAATTGAGCAAGAATGATCCGGTGATTGCGGAGCAAATCGTAAATGAATCGATTGCTAATAATTGGTCGGGGTTATTCGAACTAAAAAACGATAAATGCGAATATGGAAACAAGAAGCAAACAGACCCTGCCGATAGCGGCGATACTATCATACGGACTACCGTACTATGACGAGCCGATAGAATCAGGGAAACGCCCGGAATGGTTTAAAGCGTGTTGCAAATATGTTTGTCCTAACTTCAAGATAGACGATTCGAATAGAAACATAATGAACCAACTGTTTTTGTATACTGAAGGACGATCCGAGAAGCTAGATTCAAATAAAGGGCTATTGTTACGAGGTGACATCGGTACAGGAAAAAGTACTATCATGCAGATTCTAAACCGATATAGTTATTTCACACGCGGCAAAGCAAAGGGCGGCTATCCGATCGGTGGCTTTAGGATTGATTCGGCTTCCTGTATTGCAAACGGCTTTTCAATGCGCGGAAAGGATGCACTAGAATTGTATACTTACAACAACGGTACTCCGCGAATGATCTGTTTTGATGAACTAGGACGCGAGCCAATCCCGGCAAAGTATTTCGGTACTGAACTAAACGTGATGCAGTATATTTTCCAATGTCGGTACGAGTTGAGACATGAGGCAATAACTCATGTTACAACGAACTTAACGATTAAGGAAATACAGCGTATTTACGGCGCGTATATCGCGGATCGAATAAATGAAATGTTTAACGTCTTGGACTTGAACGGAGCTAGTAGAAGATAATTAATACAACGAAACCATGCGAAGCAGAAAAAAGAAACTTGTGTACTTTAAAAAGATTCCGGTTCGCGTCGATCTGGAACAATGGCAAAGGCTCGATAAGATTCGCGCTGACTACCATTTCAAAAGCACATACGAGATTATGCAGTACATTTTAGGCTGCTTTCTCCGGGTTGCTGATCCGATGCCAGGCGATGATGATGAAGAAGTACTACCGGACGAAATCAAAGAAATGTTCTACGATCTATCACAGGCGGAACGACATTTCGAGTATGTAAAACCAAAACGAAAACTACCACAACACAAGGTAGACGAAATGAACGGACAAAAACGATTAGAAGGATTTTAATATGGTTAAAAAACTATCAAACACAAATTATTTGCACGATGTATCAGCAGACCCCGTCGCGGCAAATGAACGGAATCGGAAGTATATCGACCGATTTGTTTCAGAGAATTATAACGGCTTAGTTGCCAAGTTTTCACCCTTAGACGGTACGATAAATTCAAGTGCTTTCGGAGCACTCGACAAATTAAACTCTACGATTATCTCGCTCTATACTGATCCGAATTTACACTTTACGGATTGGGAGCAGGCGAAACAATATCTATCGAACAAGTTCACGGAAAAGGCGATTCGCGTTTCGGTAAAGAAGCCTGTAAAGAGTGAGGATGGAGAAAACGAGGATGAAAGTTAAATAAAAGATTAATATGTCCTCGAAAATGAGGACATATTTGAAATGTATATACTATTCGTAGAAATGAGGAGTAAATCGCATACTATTCGAATCTGTTTCTTCAGTAATATTATGTGTGTTTTTATAATTTATAATAGCTGCATCAATGTGTCCCATTAATATTTCATGATTGTATTTATGGTTGTTCCATAAATCTTCTGTTAAATAGTCAGATTCAAAGTCGAATTTGTATTCTTTATTATTCACTTTGATAGATACTCCAATTTTGGTTTTCATAATAAATATTTTTTTAAGTTATAGCGCAAATATACAAATTATTCAATAATGAACCAAGCACAAAATCAATCAAAGTATTATTATTCCCCTCGTTTTCGTCACTTCAATATCTATCGTCGCGATCCAGATGGAGACACAAAGGTAGATGATGCGGCAACGCAGGAAGAGGCGAAACGGAAAGTCTACGAGTTAAACGGGTGGAATTACAAACCTAAAAACAACACGGTAAAATGAGTAAAGTAAAACAGTACATCGAACAAGCCACTAACGAGCGCATCCGCTCGCGTGGCTTAATCCGAAAAGTCGCTATCGAAGCGGCTCGGATACAGAGAGACGAAACGAGGCGGCAAGCTATCGAAGTGTATAAACAAATGTGTCCGTCTAAGAACTGCAAAGGTTGTGCGAGTCGGATACATAAACAGGAAACACAATTGACTCGATGCGACGGGAATTGTGCCCGGATTAGGTTACTTATTAACGGATTAGACCGGATCGAAACGTTATGTATATAATTAGGCGTATTCAATGCAAATCGGGCGATGTGTCCGAGACGCATTTAGTTGAGATAGAAACGGACGACATCGAGGCGACACGAAAGGAGTTGCACGATTGTTATCAATGTGATAAGATTCTTTTTAATTATGACGAACAATGAGTAGAAACCCGCATTACATTAAGATGATTAACTCCAACAAATGGAAATTACTCCGCGCTAAGAAGCTACAAAGCAATCCGGTTTGTGAAGTGTGCGAAGCGAACAATCGCAGTACACTTGCAACCGAAGTACATCACACCGTCCCGGTTGAGTCCGTGTCGCATGAACTCGGAATGAGACAACTAATGTTTGATTATAACAATCTGCAAAGCCTCTGCCATTCGTGCCACTCTGATGCGCATCGACGTGCTTTCAGTCATTCGAAAGAGGCGATACAGGCGAATAATAAGCGAGCTACGGAACGGTTTGCAGATAAGTTTTTGAAAATATAATCTTATTTTTTTACTAAGTAGATTATTGTTAATCTACTTAGTAAAATTTTTGAGTTATAATTTGTTCTAGTTCATTTATATTTTTAACGCTCTCTATTGCTTTAAAATCTTCTTCTTCTAAATCTTTTGCATTTCTTGATATTGCTGTTTCTGTACTTCCGCCAATAAATATTTCATTCCTTACATTATCCGTATATTCATTACTAATACTAATATATTTTAGATTAGGATATATTCTTACAGCATCTTTTATAACCTTTTTTATTGTTTCAATATCAATGTCAGCTCCTATCCAAATAGCTTTACTATTTTCGTCAGTTGATGGTTCTTCGGAAAAACCTGAATATATGTCTATATTGTTATATCCTTTTTTTCTAAATGCTTTTGCCATATTTGAGGCAGTTGGAACATCAGCCAATCTAATACGGACGCTATTTTCTGAATTTGCTTTTTGGGGTGCATTCGTACTTGATATAGCAACAAAGCATGTACCGTCTGTCTTTTTTGTATTAGATTGTTTTCTTTCTACAATTTCTATTTTACGATTTTTATCATAAAACTGCCTCATGATTACGTAGTTTTCTTCATTTGAAAAATCCGATGGAGCGTATAGGACATTAGATTTAAACCAAAGAGTTACAAAAAAAAGAACTACCAATATTGTTGGAAAGCCTATTAAGAAATATATGAATATCCCTTGAAGTTCTTTGTCAATAAATGGAGTGATTATTGTTCCACTAACTTCCGCTATTCCAGCAAAAATGGCTATAATAGTTAAAGGGTTTTTTACATGATTTATTTTTTCTGTCATAATATTCATTCTTTGTTGATACAAATATAAATAAAAAATATTTATTATATTAGAGAGAGGGGGCTTTTTTTATTTTTTAACGCGATACGCTAAACCCATCTCACCTCATGTTTACACGCGCGAGCAATTTTCGAAACGAGGGGGTGCGCGTTGGGGGTGTACTTTTTTTATCCATCTTCCGAGCTACCAAATACTTGCGAACTTTTCATATATGCAAAAACGCATATAAAAATGAGTGATTTAGACGATATAAAAGAAAAGATTCGCGCCGCGATGAACTCGCAAGGAACATATACATCTGATTTGGATTTGTGTATAACTCTTTGTGCGGGCTCTTACATTGCGTTTAAAATCGCTCTCAATGACATAGCAAAGAAGAAACGTTCGTTTGTTACGGAAGTTTCTCGCGAAGGAAATAAGAAGCTCGTAGCGCATCCGGCTTTCAAAGTTTTATTTGATGCGCTCGAAGTTACTCGTAAGCAGTTGCGGGAACTTGGTTTGACACTACAAACTTTGTCCTCGTCTGACGATGACGAGGTAAACGACTTAATAAACGAGGTAGACAAGATAGATCGCGATGGAGAAGGAGACTAGAGATAAACTGATAGCATTAAAGCAGTCGGTTATCTCCGATCTGCATAATATCGACGTCGATTCGTATAAACTAGAAGCGGCAGACGAACGATTAAATCTTTATGTAAAGGGCTGCATAAATAACCCGGACGCGCACAACCTTTATGAGTTATTAGCCGTTTCCCGCTTCTTTTCGTTCTTAGATAAATACGAGTTTCGGATCAAGGAAGTAAAGAAGTTCGTCACGTTCTATGAGCGTTTGAAGTTTTCCGGCACAAAGGGAAAAACTAGATACAAGCTGACTCCGATACAAGTGTTTCAGTTCTCTAACATTCTCGCGTTTTACAAGCCCGGAACAAACAAACGTTTGATTCGCGAAGCTCTTCTATTCGTTCCGCGTAAATTCAGTAAGACAACAAGCGTAGCGAGTCTTTCAATTAACGATTTATTGTTCGGTGATGCGAACGCACAAACATACGTTGCTGCAAACTCATATAATCAGGCGAAAGTTTGTTTTGATGAAATACGTAATATTTTAAAGTCTCTCGATCCGAAGTTTAGACACTTCAAAATTAATCGAGAAATCATATATAACCACATAAAGGGAAAAACCTCTTTTGCCCGTTGCCTTGCCTCTAATCCGGATAAATTAGACGGACTTAACGCAAGCATGGTAATAGTAGACGAGTATTCGCAAGCCGATAGCGCCGCGTTGAAGAATGTATTAACTTCCTCAATGGGCGCACGGCTCAACCCTTTAACCGTAGTTATAACTACCGCATCCGATAAAGAAACGGCTCCGTTTGTGGAGATGTTGAAAATGTACAAAGCAATCCTACGCGGTGAGATTGAAAATGATTCCATATTTGCACACATCTTTGAGCCAGACGTAGACGACGAGGAAGGCGATCCGGCAACGTGGCGTAAAGTGCAACCACACATGGGCATAACTGTTTATGAAGATTTCTATATCGACGCATACCAGAAGGCTTTATATAGCGCACCGGACGCGCTAGAGTTTCGGACAAAGTTACTTAATGTGTTTGCGGTTGATTCGACAACAAAATGGATTGAAGCAAAGCAGATCGAGGAACGGTTTAAAGATATTAAAATAGAGAATATCGGTACTTATCCGTTAACAATGGCGGCGGTCGATTTATCCGTTCGAGACGACTTTTCTACGGTTACTTATAATATCTATTCGAAAGAAAGCGGTTCTTTTCATTCACATACGGATTACTATTTTCCAGAAGGAGCTTTGAAAGATCATCCGAATCGGGAACTTTACGAAGGTTGGGCGAAAGCGGGCTATTTAATTCTTTGTGACGGTGATATTATCGACTATCAGCAAATAGTAAACGATATACTTGCACGTGCAAAGTATCTACAAATTATGGGAGTTGGCTATGATCCTTATAAATCGGCTGAATTTGTGAATCTTCTTACTTATTCCGTAGGCGGTGCGAGTGAATATATTAAGCCTGTTAAACAGACATACGGAACGTTTACAAGCCCTATTGAATCTTTTGAACTTGCTTTGTATCGGAGTAAGCTCACCTTTAGCCCTAATCCGATTACGCCATACTGTTTTAGTAATGCGGTATTAGACGAAGATCGGAACATGAATAAGAAGCCAGTCAAGAAAACGCATAACGCGAAGATTGATTCGACTATAACAAACCTAATGACATTCTACTTATTTAATAACATGGAGGTATAATGAAACTATCTTTTAATTTTGAATTGGGACGTTCAAAGACGCAAAAACGCGCCTTAAATGCAGAGATGAGCACAACGGATAAAGATGCGGCGATAAACTCCCGATTACCATCGTTACCCGGTCAGCCAATAGATGTGCATAACAGTAATCAAGCAATGAAACTTTCAGCCGCATATAGATGTACTTCTATTCTTTCGGGGACTATCGCGTCTTTACCGCTTATAATTAAACGGAAAAAAGATGGATATTTCTCACCAGACGAGGAAAACGATTTATATACGATATTAACCCGTATGCCTAACCGACGAATGAATAGTTTTGAAATGGTTAGGAATATGGTTGTTCAAATCGTAAATCAAGGAAACGCCTACATCGTTATCCGTCGAAAGTTCGGTAGTGTCAGCGAGCTTGTATTATGCGCAAATAATACAGTAACCTATGACAAATTGAATGATGTTTATATTATTTCTGATCCATATAACCGGATATATGGGCGTTTTGAATCCTACGAAATAATCCATCTTAAAAATAATAGTTTGGACGGGGGATATACAGGAGTAAGCACAATAATGTACGCTAGCCGTATCTTTTCCATAGCCGCGAGTGCAGATAATCAGAATTTACGAACCTTTCAGAATGGAAGTAAAATAAAGGGGCTTGTTTCCGGTGCAAAAGAGATAAATAAAGGGTTGCCCGGTGCAGGTATGACGGATATTCAACTTTCTACGGTTGGAGATCGCATAGAGGAACAACTAAACACAGGAAGAGACATTATTTCAGTTCCCGGCGATGTTGGATTTCATCAACTTTCTATAAATCCGGTTGATGCGCAGTTATTGGAAACAAAGAAATTCAGTATTCTTGATATATGTAGATTTTACGGAGTTCACCCAGATAAAGTATTTGCCGGACAATCTACTAATTACAAAGCTTCTGAAATGAGCAATGTTTCTTTTTTAACTGATACACTGCAACCAATATTGAAACAAATCGAGGCTGAATTTAATTACAAGCTGATTCCTAATTCAGTCGCTCACTTATATAGTATTTCATTTGATTTGTCATGCTTATATCAAACCGATTTAACGACACAAGCAAGCTATTATAAAGCTTTGGAAGAAATGGGAGCTCATTCCCCGAATGATACTCGTAGGGCTTTAGGAAAACCGCCCGTTGAAGGAGGCGACAAAGTGTTTATCTCCTGCAACGTTCAACCAATCGAGGCGGCTAGTCAAAAAGTAGAGCTACCCAAAAACGAAGAAACAAACATATAGTAAAATGACATTTGCAAAATATGGAAATACGAAGTTATACAGAGTTAGGTGCTCCTAAAGTTGGAGATGGAAGAATAATCGAAGGTTATGCGGTTGTATTCGGACAAGAAAGCCGTGTATTGTACGACAGGGAAAAACAACGCGCTTTTGTTGAGGTGATCGAAAAGGGAGCTATAACGGAAGAGTTATTGCGTAGTTGTGATGTTAAAGCTCTGTTAGATCATAATAAACAGAGATTGTTAGCTCGTTCTAATCGTGGTGCGGGAACTTTGTCGCTTGAACTTGACGACTACGGATTAAAATACAGGTTTGAGGCTCCTAGTACTCCCGATGGAGATTTCGCCGTAGAAATGATTAAACGCGGTGATATTTTCGGTTCGTCTTTTGCGTATGCTTTAAATGAAAAGGATAAAACAAAAGTTTCCTATTCAATGAAAGACGGGTTGTTGCTTCGTACTGTACACATGATTGATCGGATTTCCGATATATCTCCCGTTGTTGATCCTGCTTTTTATGGTACAGACGTAACGGTGCGGAGTATGGACGATACGATAGCGGAGTTGTCCGGCGAGAATAAAGACTATCTAAATGAAATTAATAATTTACGCAAATCAATTTAAAACATGAGAAAAGAATTTGAAACTATTGCTCAATACAAAGAGCAAATGCGTGCTATGTTGGATAAAGCAGAAGCGGAAAAAAGAGCACTCGACGCAAGCGAGAAAGAGCAGTTCGAGCAGTTGAAAACAAAGAAAGAACTTTTGGAAATGAAAGTTGAACGCCGTGCGCTTGAAGATATTAACGCGGGTTTGGTATCTGACCGTCGCGTGTTGTTTTCACAGGCTGTTTTTGACGTCGTTAATCATCGTTCTTTGGAAGAATACAACGGAGTAGTATCGGAAGGCGGTATTAAAGTTGTAGAACGTGCGGTGACTGTTACAGATACAACCGATGCGGCTAGCATGGTTCCTGTTACAATCGGTGAAATCATTGAGCCGTTAGAAAAAGGCTTGATTATTGATAAACTAGGTATCAAGATGCAAAGCGGGCTTGTAGGTGACCTTGTTTTCCCGACATTGGCGGCTGTTGAAGCAACAATTCAGGGTGAAAACGTTGCGGTTACTGATACCGAATTGAATATCGACAAAATCAAGGCTTCACCCAAACGTGTATCTATTTCTATCCCGGTGTCTAAGCGTGCGATCAACCAAACGAACTATTCTTTGCAGGACGTTGTTTTGAAGCAAATTTCGCTTGGTGTCGCTCGCACTTTGAATAAATGGATGTTTTCGGGAACTGCATTGTCTGGCGCAAGCAACGGGGTGTTTGTAAAGACAAAACCAGATGTTGAATATACAAACGCGTTGACATTTGCGGATATTGTTTCGCTTGAATCTACCGTAATGGATGCGGGCGTAGATGTAACCGACGGTACAGCTGCCTATGTTTGCACTCCAAAGGTGTATGGTGCCTTGAAATCCACTCCCAAAGCGGCGGGAGCTGCCGAAATGATCTGCCAAAATGGTATGGTGAACGGTTATCCGGTTCTTGTTACTAACTACATGGACGCCGATTCTATCGGATTCGGTGTATTCTCCAACGCTGCTATCGGTCAGTTCGGCGATATGGATTTAGTGATAGACCCGTACACCGGAGCGAAAAGTAATATCGTAAACTTTGTGTTGAATACAGATTACGACATTGTTGTAGCTCGCCCGGAAGCCTTTGCCATCGCAAAGAAAAAAGCGGCTTAATATAATTTGATTATTGATATTGAAAGGGCTTTGGCTTCACTGCCTTAGCCCTTTCTTAATTACTTGAATATGGCGCAATACGTAACACTTGAAGAGCTTAAACAGCATTTAAACGTCGATTTCGATACTGACGATACATATATAACCGGGCTTATCGAACCCGTTCAACTTCTTATCGAATCGTATCTAAATAATCCGCTAGATACCTACGTTAAGGACACAAAAATAGATCGGCGTATCTGGCACGCGATTCGCATCCTTATAGCGAATTACTACGCAAACCGTGAATCGGTAACATTTGCCACTCCGCAAGTTATTCCGGGGCACATAGAACTACTACTGCAACCATTAAAAAGATACACATAATGCAAGCGGGATTATTAAACGAAATGATCGGATTTTACCGTAGCGAGTCAAAGCGCGATAATCTGGGCGGCACGTCTGAAAGTTGGGTGAAAGTATTCGATAAACGCGCATACATTCGCTTTAAGTCTGGCGCACGCAAAGAAGCGAACGGCGAGATATACAATACGACCGTTAATACAATAATGATTCGCATCTGCAAAGAGATTAACGCTAAAATGCGAATCGAGTACGACGGGCAGAAATACAAGATTCTATCTATTAACCACGACCGGAAGCAACAAGCAACGGTTATAGAAGCGGAGGTAATCAATGAGTAACGACAATTACACCGGGCGCAACTTGTATCGCGTCGAAGTGGATGCAACGCGAGTAAACGAATTACTTAAACGGTTGAACGATAAAGAAGCAAAGAAGGCTATTTCTTCCGCTCTTAGAAAGTCAATTCTTATCATTCGTAAACAGGCGCAGGAAAATTTAATTTCCGCTGTTACTGATGCAGAATTTAGCAGTTCAAAGAATGGCGTATCGTTCAAACCGTTAAAGAACGAAATAAACGTAGCAGTTTATCGCAATGCTTCCGGCGCACGGGTTGACCTGATCGACCGACGCAAAAAGGGATCACGCGCCTATATGCTGAAATGGTTTGAATCAGGAACCAAAGAACGAGCTACCAAAAAAGGAGCGAATAGAGGTATTATAAATGCTTCCCACTTCTTTTCTAATGCGGTCAAATCGAAGCAGAAAGAAGCAGAGAACTCGCTAGAGAAAAATATAATTGATTCTATAACAAAAGTAGCAAATAAAAAGAAATGAGTTTATCAATAGGTGCACACGTATATAAAAAACTAAGCGATTCTACGGAGTTGGCAAAGTTGGTTACTGATAAAATCTATGCGATTTCGACCAAAACGGAAACATCTTTCCCGTTTGTGATCTACAAACGCAACTCTCTAACGCCAGAATATGCAAAATATAGTACCACAGGCGACACTGTATCGGTTGAGATCGTTGTCGCCAGTGATAACTATTTGAACTCTGTTACAATCGCGGAAGAAGTGCGTAAATCACTCGAAAACAAACGAGGAAGTTATGACAACTTCGATGTAATCGACTCGAAACTAATAAGTGCGGACGAGGATTTTATCGAAGATACTTTCATTCAACGCCTTGTGTTTTCTTTTAAAACAGAATAATAACTAAAATACGACAAAATTATGAGTAAAACAAAAGCAGCGTTAGGCAAAGACCTAATGTTATTCACAGAAGATAAGGCTATAGCGTTGGCAACTTCATGCAAGTTAGGGTTATCGGCTGAAACTATCGACACGCAAAGTAAAGATTCGGGTATCTGGACGGAGAAGGATATTAAAAAACTATCTTGGAACGCTTCAAGTGAGAACGTATTCAGTGCCGATGTTGATGCGAATAGTTACGATAAATTATTCGCATTGATGATCGCGCGCAAACCTATTACGTTAAAATTTGGTATTGTGAGTGATCCCAATGCAAACGAGATGCCTGAAGCCGGATGGACGCTTGCGGCGGGTGCTTACACTGGAAAAGCTGTTATCACTTCATTAGAAGCAAATGCGCCGGACGGAGATAAAGCGACTTTCTCTGTGAGCTTCGAAGGAACCGGACCACTTACAAAAGAGGCAGATAGTAAATAACTTACGGGCGGTGTTTTGCCGCCCTCTAAACGACTTATTCAATGAAAACAATATCACTTAACGGAAAAGATCTTTCTTTGAAATATACGCTTCGTGCGTTCTTTGTGTTCGAATCTATATCCGACTATCCGTTTCAGTTCGGGAAATTACTAGATGAATACATTTTGTTTTATTCGTTCCTGATCGCTAGCAATAAGGATTCGTTTAATATGGAATTTGACGAGTTTATAGAATTGTGCGAAAATGACTTGACTCTATTCGAACAATTCAAAGAGTTTATTTTGGATGAAATCAAACTACGTTCGCAATCGGCAGGAAATGACGTAAAAAAAAAGAAGGTGACGACGCGGAAACGAAAGCCGTAAGTATACGCGAACTTTATTCGCGCGTTGTCGGTGAGGGCGGGATCGCTCCCGATTACTTCCTCGATAAAATGGACTTTATCGAGGTTGAATCGTTTATAGACGGATTGAATCGACGCAATCGGGAAGCGTGGGAACAAACTAGATTGTTAGGTTTCATTATAGCGCAATCTAATAGCACAAAGACGCTAAAGCAAACCGATATACTCCGGTTCCCGTGGGATGAAGAAGAAAAGAAAGATACGAGCGTAACGGACGAAGAAATGCAACGATTACGAGCTAAGGCAAAAGAAGTAGAATCACAATTAAATACGAATAAAGATGTCTGATATAGTAACAAGATTATTATTAAAAACGAATGACTTCGACGCGAATTTAGAGAAGTCAAAGAAGGGTGTTAATAACTTTCAGGGCGGTATTAGTAATATGGCTAAAACAGCCGGAGCGGGCATCGTTAAGTTTGCCGGGACTATCGGCGTAGCTATGGGAGCATACGAGGGATTAATGAAAGTTATTAATAGCTCACAAACAACTGGGGATGCTTATGTTAAAATGATGGATCAAGCAAAGGCAAGTGTTGATTCTTTTTTTTCTAGCATTGCATTAGGAAACTTTGATGGCTTTCTTTCTAATCTGCAAAATGTAATCGACAAAGCCGGGGATTTATCCGTCGCTTTAGATAATTTGGGTACAAAAACTTTATTCAATAAAGCAGAGGTAGACGATCTTAACACAAAATATCAGCTTGAACTAAATAAAGCTAAGGCGCGTAATATAAGCGATGAAGAGCGCAATAAACATTTAGCTAAAGCAAAGGAATATCTTATACAGATGGCAACTTTGCAGCAATCGTTAGCGACTGCCAATACTGATACTTCCTATACGGCTTTACAGGCTGAAATTGCAAAAATGGGATTCAATAAGAATGTATCTAGGGAGATGTGGGATTATTTAATAAAAGACAGTAAAAGGTCAGATATTGAAAAGACTAGCACCGCCCACAAAGATAGACTATTTGAATATAACAAAAGGATTGAATCCTCAAAGGTTAGAGACCCATACACAGAGCAAGTAATAGACTCGGACGAGACAAAGAAGATTCGGGCAGAATTGAAAAGATATAAAGAATCTCGTTTTGGTCTTTATGGAGAATTGAATAGATTATTTATTGAAGCGGCAGACGATGAGGAATCAGCAATAGCGCAAGCGTTAAAGATGAGAGCTACGGCGAATAGTTTAAAGGTTGCCGTATCTAACAAAGAATTAGAGGTCGCAAATGCAGATGCCAAGATAAACGGAAGTTATAACAAGAGAAACGGCGGCGGAAGTGGTAGCGATACAAAAATAGAACCTGAAAAAGATTCTATTGCGTGGTATGATGCAGAAATCTCGAAATTAAATAAGAAGCTCATAGCCACTACGGACGAACAGGCAAAAACTACTATCAAAACTACGATTAACGAATTTGAAGCAAAGAAAATAAAATTGCAGGTCGAAACTAGCGGTAACAGTATAGAGGCGATAAACATTCAGTTGGCAGACCTGAATAAGAAACTTATTTCCGTAACCGATATGCAAGCACGCTCAACGATTCAAACCACGATCAACGAATTCGAACAAAAGAAGATCAATCTAAAGTTTGTAGTCGATCAAGAAGCGTTTAAAATCAAAAACGGCGGGATGAAAGACGGCGCTTTATCCGTACCTATCGCACCGACTTACGATAAGGTTCCAACGCATGGAAAGGGAGGTAAAAACTTTAAGTTACCGAAATTTGAGTCTCCAATTAAGAAAAAGGATATAGATATAAATGAGGAATACACTAAATCGCTTTATGCAGTTGGAAGTATTATGAGCTCTTTATCTGGAATCACAAACGAAAGCACCGCGGCGTATCTCCAATGGGGTGCGGGCGTAGTCTCGAGCATTGCGCAAGCTATTCCAGCAATTAGAGATTTGATAACAGCTAAACAAACCGAAGCTGTAATTAACGGCGTGACTTCGGCAACCGAAACACCCGTTGTAGGTTGGCTATTGGCGGGCGCGGCTGTCGCCTCTGTAATTGCGGCAATGGCTAGTATTCCTAAATTCGCAACGGGTGGTATTGTGCCTGGCACATCATTCACAGGCGATAAGGTTCCGGCTTTACTCAATTCAGGCGAGATGATTTTAAACGGATCACAGCAAAGTAATTTGTTTCAAATGCTTAATAGCGGTTTATATGGCTCCTTATCGCAAAAGATTGCACCGTCTGCAGAAAATGGAAATCAGCCCGCAAACGTAACGTTTCGCATACATGGAAGAGATTTGGAAGGAGTTTTGAGTAATCATTATAATCAGAAAAGCAAAGTAAGATGAAACTAAGATATTATTCAGAGTTTAAGAGCAGGAAAGACAAGACGTATAGAATCGAAATTCATACGGTCTTTGCAACGTATTCCGAAGAACTCACCCTAACAGATAGCCCGTTTACTGTTGAGTATGAATCGGACACTCTATACAAACCGTTGAAAATGTCTAATTCGGTAACAAGCATATTGACAGATAGAATTTTATCAGACCTATATACAGCCGAAGGGCAAAATATAGAAGTTCGTTTGTATAATAAAACCGATGATGTTTTAGAGTGGTTTGGATATATGAGTCCAAATTTATATTCGAGCGATTATATAACTCCGCTTAATATAGTGGAGATACAGGCAATCGATACTATTTCCGTTTTGGAAAATAAGAAGTACTCTTATATTAATTCTTCCGAGGTCTATTTTAAAAGTTTCAAAGATGTAATAATGCACATTCTTGATATTGCCGATCCCGGAAAGATTCTAAACAAATTGTACTTTCAAAAAACTAATAGAATCTCGAAAGATGTTTCTACTTCTTTGATAGAAGATATTTATATACATGAACGAAATTTCTTTGATGAAGCTAACGAGCCGATGAATAGTAGAGATGTTTTAGAAGAAATCTCTAAATATATCGGTATGACGTTCATTCAGTATCAGGATGCTTATTATATGATCGACTATGATTTTATCAAAAACGACGAGCTTCATTTTTTCGTTTATGATAGAATAAGCGATACATGTGAAAGTATAACAATCCCTTCCGCACTATTGAATGTGCGTAATATTGGCGTATCTGAAAGCGCGGGAAGTATATCGCTTGGTGATGTGTATAATAAAGTATCTGTTGTTGCTAATATGAATCAGATAACCAACTTATGCCCGGAATTGCTCGACGACGATAAGGATATAGTAAATCAAAACTCCGATCCCAATAAATATTATATATCTGGTAGGGATATAGACGGAAAGAATTACACCCTTCTTAATTCGTTTTTTAAATCTAATAGTAATTGGGGGTATTTGATACCGAGCTTTTCATTTCTTGATATTCCGGCAGAAGGTGTTGAAGTGACTATCGACAACGTTAATGATATATATTCCGGTGTGGTATGGCAGAAGTACAGCGACTACACAACAGAGGACGGGGAACCGTCTTCTTTAAGTTGGAAAACCTGCGTTTCATTCCTGCAAGCGTATAATATAATTAGTGCTTCTCGAAAGACTCTTTTAACATTGAAAAACGGAGAGTATTCTTTATTCAAAGGAGGATATTTCATAATAAATATCGCTTATAGAATGTCCGGCTCTTTTCTTCCGAACGATATAATAAAAACGTCCGATGAAGTATACTCTAATACAAAATATGGCGCCGGATTTGATAATACGATGGTTCCTTGCAAATTATATATAGATGATTACTATTATGATGGTGAAGTATGGAGAAATCAAAAGTATTATACGGATCGAGTAAATCGAGGCTATTATAAAAATACGCATAACTTAACTTATAAAGGGGCTACATGGTATAGGTATAAGGATGAATTTGGAGATTGGAGATTTGTAAGTAAGGGCGAGTATGATTCAGTTAGTGGTGAAAAGGCTTCCGGCGGGTTCGAGGATAGAAATAAGGTTTATGCGTATAGGGAAAACGGCGAAGATATTTTTGTCGAAAAATGGTATCACGACGAATGTACGCTTAAAGATGGTTTCTATTTGGTTCATATAAACAAAGAAGGTGATAAAGTTTTCGATGATGAAAAGAGATTAACGAATACTGTTAGTTATAGATTTAATCTGTACGACTCAACGGACGGAGTTGCGATTAAACTTCCAGATGATAAAATACTATGCGGAAAGATACGCTTTGAATTAAGCACTCCGAATCATTTAGGAAAATATCCTATGTATCGAACGGATGGGGGCTGTTATCCTTGTACTGCATTTCATATATCCGATTTCACGTTTAAGTATACTAACAATAAAGTTACATACGATATATTTAATAATGCAGTTGACGACTCCGACGTAGTTTACAGCAACGTGATAAACGACAATAATGTAACAGAAATGGACGACATCGAACTATTAATCAACTCAAACGCAAAAAATATTTCTTCTTACTCAAATTGCGCTACCAAATCAGGGGATAAATTTGATTATTTAAAAACGGTATATAGTCCGTTGCACGATAAAAATGTATTGCCGGAACAAATACTAATAGACAAGTTTTATACGCATTATAAAGCTCCAAAATTTAGATACAGCAATAATTTAAATCGTGGCTTTTCGATACTGTCTAGGATTTACGAGAATTCCCTCAAAAGAGAAATGGTCGTCGATCAAATGAGTATTGATTACGCAAATGAAAGTTGTAACGTATCATTAATAGAAACATGATAGAAGTAGAAAATAAGAAAGTGCCTCATTCGTTTCGGAATAAGTATTTACGCAATTCCGGTTCGGTAAGTATTAGTACAACAACGCCAACGCCTATAAATGGCGGCGGGGCTAATCTTGACGTGCTGAAAATCGACGACGGGCGTACTGTTTCAGATGAGAATGTATTTTCATCTCTTCGTTCCCTATTTGAAATAAAGTCTCGTATTATTGCTCTGACCGATAATAATACGGCACCGACCGACGATAATACGTTTTCTTCTTTACGCATAAGGCAGGAACTATATGCGGCTATCGACGCTTTAAAAGACTCGTATTTATCCAAAACAGCGCCAGACGAAACGCAATTTCTTATCAAGTTGCTAGGCGGTTTAATTGTTGACAATGGGCTAGACGTAACGAAGGGTATTTCTACAGATACGTTGACCGCAACGACAGTAACGACGCAAATACTTAACGTCCTTGATAAACTGATTGCGAAATCAGCGACTTTTTCCGGTGATATATCCTCAAATGACTACGCAGAAGGCTTAATCGGTTGGCTAATCGGCAAAGACGGTCATATAGATGCAAAATCTCTTCGTCTACGTGATTTCCTTGAAGTTCCTGAATTACGTTACAACCGCGTATCAATCGTTTCGGGCGAAGAGTGGAACGCTCCGGGCGGCGGGATTATTGAAAATATAGACGAATCAAATCGGATCATCTACCTTAAACTCGAACCGGGCGAAATAGCAGAAATAGAGGTAGACGATATTTGCAAAGGTATATTCAACGACTCAACCGGATTTCAAACCGCTTATTTTCGTATTACTGAAAAGATCGGTGATTCTACGTTTAAATATGCACTTCGTTCTGGTACAACCGCACACCCTTGCAAGGCTATGCACTTCGTTTCGTATGGTAACTTCACAAGCAAAGATCGGCAAAGATCGAGCTATTCGACACAAAGCTATGTCCGTTATCTGACGGGTGTTAACAGTTGGGAGATTACAAAAGAAATGATCGCTATGCAGTTGGGCGACCTGTCTAACTTGAAACTGTTTGGTATCGAAATGACTGGACATAGTGCGTATCTCCGCAATGTGTATATGACAGGGACTATCAAGCAATTATCTAACGATGGTATAACAGAAGTTCCCGTACCCGCTTTCAAAGGAGTATGGACGCCGGGCACATATTGGTACTATGATGAAGTTGTATGCAATGGCAGTACATGGATATGTATTGCAGACAAAACAATCCAAGAACCAACAGACAATTCTACTGATTGGCTTAAATATGTTTCTAAGGGAGAAACGGGCGACAAAGGCGACAAAGGAGATAAAGGAGATAAGGGAGATACGGGTGCAACCGGGGCAAAAGGCGACAAAGGTGATACAGGACCGACCGGATCACAAGGTATTCCCGGCACATCACAGTATTTTCACGTAAAGTACTCCGCTAATGCGAACGGTAATCCGATGTCTGACACTCCGAACACTTATATCGGTACAGCGGTAACAACTAGTGCGACCGCTCCAACCGGATACGCTTCTTATAAGTGGGTACAGTTGAAAGGCTCGCAAGGTCCTAAAGGAGAACAAGGTATCGCCGGACCAACCGGAGCCAACGGACAAACTTCCTACTTACACATCAAGTACTCGGACAATGGTACGAGTTTTACTGCTAATAATGGTGAGACTCCCGGTGCTTGGATAGGGCAATATGTTGACTTCACTGCGGCAGACAGCACAACTTTTTCTAAGTATATTTGGACGAAAGTAAAGGGTGATACAGGAGATAAGGGGGATAAAGGGGACAAAGGAGATAAAGGCGATCAGGGAGGCAAGGGAGATACAGGAGCAACCGGACTTCCCGGTGCTTTAATCCGCCCGCGCGGTGAGTGGAAAGCAAACACTAACTATGTTAATAATACGCAGTATCGAGATACTATTATCTACAACGGTAATACTTATTCGTGTCGTGTAGATCATAATTCCGGTTCTTCTTTCGATGTAACGAAATGGACTTTGTTTAACGACTTTGTTAATGTTGCTACGCAGTTGTTAGTAGCTCAAAATGCAACGATCGATATACTCGGCACGTCCGGTCTGTTTATTGGTAATCAAGCAAAAACGCAGGGTTGGTTAATGACGGGCGGTTCGATTAAGCATAATGTAACCGGGCTTGAATTAACAGCAGACGGAAAATTATCACTTCCTGCAACGGGTGCGATATTGGTTGGAAATAAGACGTTTATCACTAATGGAAAGATTGTAACGGATTTTATCGATGTTAAGACCTTAGAAGTTGAAAAACTGAATGGCGCGACAGGCACATTTAAGTCATTACAAGGAACTAAAATAGTAGATAATAAAGAAGTCGTAATGTGCGAAATCGGATTTAGCACATCCGAAGGGAAGATGTATTTTGAAGGCGACATGCAGCATCAAGGCACTTTTAAGGAACCGAACGGAACAAATAGAAGCTATAGGTTTCTAACCGCTGATTTGTGGTGTAGAGGACAATTCGGACACCAACAAATGACTTCTCTTTCATTTAATTCCGCTTCGACTAGTGATTTCTTTGCACATATCTATAATTATGGAACTGATACAACTTATCACAAATATGCGCAATCAGGACAACCGATAGACTGTATTTTTCTTGAAGGAAGTGGAAACTATGTAATATATATATGCAATTCACCTCGGCGCAAAATGATAACAATTGTAAACGCTTCTGGCTATCCTAAGCGGGTTCTTACAACATGGCAAAGCGGGGGTACTTATACTCTCGAACCTTACCGATTTGCAATTTTTGTAACAGCGGAAACATACGCTTCTGTTAATAATACATCTTCTACGGTTAATTTACACGTTATGCAATAAAACTATGAAAATAGACTTTAGAAAAATTCAAGTAAAAGACATCGAAGGGAATAATAGTACCGTCGATATTGCAAAGATGTTAGGCAATGCGATCTATCAGAAAACCGCCGATTTGGGCGAATTGGAATTAGCTCAACAAATCTACAAGAACGGTGAAGTAGAAGTATCTCCCGAACAAGCCGAAAGTATTAAAAAATATGTGAGTACGGGGTTCGTCGCTTTTGTTCAGGTAGCGGTTAATGAGGCTTTATCGGTAGAATAAGAGCTACCCAAAGCGATATGAAATACATAAAATAAAAATATGGACGAATGGTTAAAAATCATAGGAGCGTTAGGAGGATTAGAGGCGATCCGCTTTACAGTCACGTTTCTAGCGAATCGCAAAACGAACGCCAGAAAAGAAAAGGCTACGGCGGATTCTATGGAACTTCAAAATTTACTTTCTATCATTGACAATCTAAACAAGCAGATTGAACGGTATGACGAGCGACTAAAACAACGAGACGAGAAAGTAGATACGATTTATCGAGAATGGAGAACCGCACAGGCAGAGGCGCAAAATTGGATGCGTAAATACTACGAGCTTGAATTAGCTTTGAAGGATGCAGAACATAACCGATGTGACAGACCAGACAGCGAGTGCAGCCGGAGAACTCCACCGCGTAGACCAATTACAATTAATAATCAAAATAAAGAAGAAAGCAATGAATAAAATAGACTCGATTATCATCCATTGTTCGGCTACGCGCGCCGGGCAGGATTTGACCGCAAAAGACATTGATCGTATACACCGGGCACGCGGATTTAACCAGATCGGATATAACTATGTTATCCGGATTGATGGGACGGTAGAAAAAGGGAGATCTTTAGCGGTTGACGGAGCGCATTGTAATACGAAGGGTTTTAGCGAATCTTCGTATAATAAACATAGTGTTGGTATTTGCTACATAGGTGGTTTGGATGCAAACGGAAAGCCTGCAGACACAAGAACGATCGCCCAAAGAGCGGCTTTGCGCGAGTTGGTTGCTAAACTCTGCAAAGAATATGAGATAATCGAGGTTCTCGGACATCGTGATACTTCGCCCGATCTGGACGGAAGCGGAGAGGTAGAGCCGAAAGAATATATAAAGGCGTGCCCCTGTTTTGATGTACGCTCCGAGTTCCCTAATTTCTTACGTAATACAGTAGTTCGACCATGAAACGGCTAGTTTATATTATCATATTGCTGATGTTAGCAATATGTTTCGTATCATGCCGGACTCAATATATCCCGGTTGAATCCGTTCGCACTGAATACAAGACACGTGATAGTATCCGTTATGATAGCATCTATCAACGAGATAGTATTTATACGCTCGTAAAGGGTGATACAGTTTATCAGTATAGATATAAGTATCTGTATCGCTACTTAACAACGAATCGTACCGATACGATTCTTAAAAACGATTCTATTCGTGTGCCTTATCCGGTTGAAAAGAAGTTAAACCGATGGCAATCTATTAAAATGGAGTTGGGCGGGTGGGCGTTTGGAATTATAATTTTGTTTATTCTGATAATAATTGGTCGAATAATATTCAAATCAAAAAATAATTAGTATATTTGTGTACGGGTGGGGATATCTGTTGTACCATCTCTCTACGGAAGTTGCTAGATTTTGAGTTGAGAGATAATGCGTTATTTATTCCATTAAGAATGAGCCTCGACTAAGTATAGTCGGGGCTTTCGCTTTCTACATAAACAAAAAGAGTCCCGCAACGGCTCAAATTGCGGGACTGGTGTCAAATAAGAATCTTAACCGAGTTTAAGCGATGTTTGATGAATCATTTCGCTTACATCCTTCAAGGCATTTAAAAATGTTTGAAGTTCATTATCAGTAAAGCGAGCCTTTTTCCCGTTTACGATGTTACCGTTAATTCTTTGATATAGCCAATTTCTTGACTTACCGAAATACTTCTTTGCGATATAGCTAAACGAAATAGCCTCCGGCAATTCTCCGAGCTTATCTCTTAATATAGCTTCTTCCGCTCTTTCAATGAAATCATTACAAGCGTCTACGGTTGCTTTTAGTCCGGATTCAGACGCTTTTTTATAGGCTTCTCGCTGATCTTCTGGCAGTGCATTATATTTTGCTTGCATTTCTTTTTTGAAAGCATCCCTTTCTTCTTGTGTAGATAAGGTTTTAAATCTTTCAAAATCCGCTTTCATTTCGGGCGTTGGCAAACAAGCGTTTATATCTATCATATTTTAAAGTTTTAATCCCTCCCCGAAGGGAGGGAGGTTAATTATTCTTTTAATTTTTCCCGAATCTCATTCATCCGGTCAAGTATGTCATTTATTAATGCTTCTCTTTCTTTTTCATTTTCGGGAACCCCGTAGGCTTCGTGGAATGAAGCGAGAAGTTTTAAATTCTCATACTCTTGTTCTAATTCCTTTCTTTCTTCATCTTTCATTGGTTAAACATTAAAATTAAGAACTCTTATTTGACTCTACAAAAATAATAAGCATTTGCTTATTGTGCAAGTTTTGGGCGAATTATTTTAATGAATTAATATAATCTATTACTTTTCTATTCGCTTTATCTATTTGCTCTAAATCGTAATCTATATAAATTCCGGTTGTTTTGCATCCGAACTCGTGCCCCAAAGCTAAAGATATTACATCTTTCGATATTTCTATTTTATGCGCTATTGTAGCCCATGTATGGCGCGCCCAATACGAGGTTATGCCGGGAAATAAAATATCTCTAATCTTTTTCCCACCTAATCCTTTGCGTTCAAAGTTTCCAAGTTTTTGCAAACCTCTATTCATTGCTGCCATATACTTTCTATAATTGTAATCGTTGGTTTCGAGCGTGTTTAGTAGAAATCTGTTTCCTTTATACCTGTTTATTATCTCCATTGCTTCCGGTTCTACTTTGATAGAGTATAGCTTTCCGGTTTTTTCTCGTTTATATTCTATGCGTCCGTCAACTATTTGTTTGAGGTTAAATAAGTCTATTGCGTTTATTCCGATTAGATAAAACATAAGCATGAATATGTCTTGATACTCCTTTTGATATTCTTCTCCGTTAAAGTCTCGGAGCGTGGCGAGTTGTTCCGGTCTTAGCGAGCGTTTTCTGGTTTCCTCTTTTTCGATAGCAAACTTTCTAAACGGATATAACTCCGTTTCTTCGTTATCTATCGCATAGTTAAAGACGGCTCTAATATTCCGTAGATGGATTGATATTGAATTGGTTTTCATTCCTGTATCTTTTAGCCATTTATTAAAAGATTCCAACCATTTCTTTGTGATAGTCTCAAATGTACATACCGGGTCGTAGGCAAGAATCTTATTCTTTGTAGCCTTATATAGTTCTATTGTATTTCCTTTCGTCTTTGTCTCTATAAACTCGTCTAGGTAGGTTACGAAAGTTTTGCAGGTTGACTCGTTTTTGATGGACTTTGAAATATAATCTTTCAAGGCTGCGTCGCTCATGCTTTTTAATTTCTGATTATTATCCAACATAACGATAAGTATTTCCACGCGATTTATAAGATTGCGTATCGCTACATTTTTAGCTTTGTAGCTTTTCGCTTCTTTGCTATACTCTGTACCCGTCCACGTTCTCGGAGTAGCGCAAAAATCGGTACTTATTAATATTCGGCTTTTATGCCTAATATACAACTTGATCGGGTATGTGCCGTCTTTCTTTTCTCTACGTGTGTCTAATTGATAACAAACAGTTGCCATAATAATATTGTTTTTAGTATATATACGCAAACAACGTGTCAACGGGATAGCGTGATAATTATGCGAGATGAAAATTTGCGCAAAATTTGCACCATTTTCTTTAATAATACCCGTTTATAACGCCTAAAAACGATACTTTGATATAGATATAAGGCAATAAAAAAGCCCCTTACTTGTTTGTAAGAGGCTGATAATCAGATAGTAGTGGGTACGAGAATCGAACTCGTATTACATGCGTGAGAGGCATGTGTCCTAACCGTTAGACGAACCCACCGGATTTTGATAGATTTAAAAAGAGCCAAGTATAAAACTTAGCTCTTTTTTATTTTGAGATTTTGCGGAAGCTGGGGGATTCGAACCCCCGGTACCCTTACGAGTACGTCAGTTTAGCAAACTGGTGGTTTCAGCCACTCACCCAAACTTCCTTGAACCCGCATTCTCTCTCAAATGCGGTGCAAATATAGGGGGAACTTTTGGACTACGCAAATCTTTTAGCAAGATTTTTTTTACCTATTTTTTGTAAAATGAGATAACCTGCTATGTTTCAAATGTTAAACGGAGGAATTTTTTTTTCGAAAGCTTTTAATTTTTATCGATGGGCGGACGACTTGAAACATATTGACGCTATCCGTTCATTATAGTGACGGTATCTTCATGGGATAGGGTAATCATCGGGATTGGATAGTGACGGTATATTTAACCTTGGAAAAGGGCATAAAAAAAGGCCATCTATCCCAGACAGCCAATCTTTTGTTAACCTTAAATCTAATACTATGAAAAACACAGTACAAATATACGGACTTCTGGCGAATTTGCAAATAAAACAAGAAAAAAGAGATGTTTTATAACATTGATTAAATGTTTGATTCCTCAATTATATTTTTATTAAGATTTTCAGCGTTTTGAACACTATATTCCCAATATTTATCACATAATTTCAGATAACTGCTCTCGGCACTTTTGCCTCCTAAAGAAATGGCATACATCTTTGTCTGTTTTGCTTTTGCATGTTCTATGGACTGGGATAACAGTTTATCGACGGGACGCATCTCAAAATCCGATACGGTGATGATGTCTGCTTCCATATATCCTTCTTCGCTGATTTTTCGCAGAGCATGCGTGATGACTGGTTCCATATCTGTGCCACCATGAAAAGATTGGCTTAGAAAATCGACAAGGCGATCGAAACTACTCCCTAAATCGGTTATTTCAATACACTCGATATCATCGGAGAAGAGGATGACGTAACATTTCCGATGTTGTACTTCTGTCAATTCGGCAATGGCAAGTAGAGTAGATTTTGCGATTCTTTCCCGTTCGCCTGCCATAGAACCGGAAGTGTCCAGGCAAACGATGAAAGGGCCTTCAGCTTCTTCGGAAACTTCATTTCCTACTGTTTTCTTATCATTGATGGTTTGTTTCTCGTGCGATTGATAATCGATGACTTGTAGTCTCTTCTCTATGAAACGCTCGAAAAATATGGGTTGCAGGTTCTTTTCCGCCAGATAACAATATTCCAGAGGGAGAAGACTATTCAAATCGTTTCCTTCACAAATGCCTGCAATATCACTTCGGGTGGCATGAGATATAATTTGTTCCCGGTGAATACCTGCGGTCATTTTGAAACGTTTCCGGCTACTTTGGTGTTTTTTGCCTAAGATTTCTACCAGTTCGCGGATAACGGGATTTCGTTTGATCGTTTCTTCGTATTCTAAAATCTGTTCCGCTATCTGTTTATGATTGCGAAGTAGCCAGACGAGGCGTGAGCCACCGCGTACCGGAAGATTTTTGGCTAATGCCAGTTGAATACGGTAGAAATCCTCACAGAGTTGCTCGATATGTTCCATCTGATAGTTGAACTCATTGTTCGAGAGTAGCGTATGCCACTTGTCGAAAAAAAGAGTCCGCAACGCTTTCCATTCTTTGGAACGCGGGCTGATTGCATTAAAACGTTGGAGGTAGTATTTTACGTTGAGGTCTACCAGGTGATA
The DNA here is from genome assembly GCF_025147085.1 of Bacteroides sp. D2. Classification (NCBI taxonomy): domain Bacteria; kingdom Pseudomonadati; phylum Bacteroidota; class Bacteroidia; order Bacteroidales; family Bacteroidaceae; genus Bacteroides; species Bacteroides sp. D2. The sequence goes on from NZ_CP102261.1 coordinate 4,464,097, forward strand.
TTTCATGGAGAAGGGGTATGCGCTGTTGTTCAGGAATTGAAGAAACTTTGCGTCCGATGCTTCATTCATTTCATGAAAGTATTCCCATTGCGATGCATAACGGGAGTAGAAATCTTGCAGGGAGGGTTGTGTGTGACGAAAATACAGGTGAATGTCCGCATCCAGTTCTTCGGGACGGATAATCAGATTGTGTAGTTGTTCGTCGTACACATCATAGGCTATTCCCTGCAATTTTTCGTAATAAATGTCTTGCAGGTGCTTGAGCCTAATACTCTCTGTTCTCTTGTTCATGGGCATGAGCGATGATGCGAAGTTCGTTCCGGTAGTTCTCTATGATATGTGCAGTTTCCCCTAAGATTCGCTTAATTTTGCTTTTTTGCGATGAACTTAAGAAAAGATGTTCCTTTGTATATGCTGTTTCCCGCTCGGAGATTGTTTTATATTCTACCTCCATTTGATGAAGTAAATCTATCACTTCCTGCAATGTAAATTCGAACGGAGTACTGCCGTCCTGCTGTGTTGGCAAAGGTTCGCAATTATCATAACATAGTAGTGGATACTCCTGATTGTTGACGAAAACAGATCGTTTCCCTTTTCGGAGGGAATAAATATTCTTTTGTGCGATATTCCTGTTCTTTACGAAATCGTAGGCTTTCAGGATTTTGTTGACCGGACGGAATTTATCCTGTTGGATATAAAACAACCGGTTGCTGTCTTTCCTCAAAGACTGGTAATCCGAAGCAAAGATGAGTAAATTTCCGGCAATGTGGTAACCTTCTATGCGATGATAGAAGGTATCTACGACCTGGATTCCCGGATCGCTAAGTTCCCGTAGGCTGTGTTCGGACTTCATGTTTTCTTTCAATGTATCCAGTTTCTGTTCCAGTCGTTTTTCTCCCAATAAATATGTATTGATTCCCCGTGCAATCGACTGTTCCACTATGTTTTCGATGATGGGGAGCTGCGAAACTTCATCCCACAGACAGGCACTCATCAGCAAGCAGTCGGAGAAGTGAATTCCCGGAGATTCGTTCAGATAGGCCGAGGTGCGGAGCAGACCTACTATTTTTTTCCAACGGCGGTCGGATATATAGATCGGAGGGGTGTTTTCATCCCGCCCTGTATTATATTGTTCGATTTCTCGTTTGATATTGTGAATCAGCTCGAAGATGGTATAGTGGATACCTACTTTCTCACTTTCAGCTTGTATTTGATTGTATAATTCATCGTCTACCTGGAGTTTTGCCGGGATTTCAGGTTCTACTTCCCGTGTAGAAGAAATCATCTGGTCGAAAGCATATTCCTGTTCAATGCATCCGACAAACTGGCGGATCAGGAAACGGTCGTATAGGGCTTCCAGTCCTTCACCTTTTGCGGGTAGTTCGTTGGACGCGGCAATCAGCGCTTTCAGAGGAACACGCACCGTAAATTGTCCGTTGCGATATATCTTTTCATTGATTACTGTCAAAAGAGAATTTTGGATAGCAGGACCGGCTTTCCATATTTCATCCAGGAAGACAATCGATGCTGTCGGCAAGTATCCTTTTGTAATACGTTCGTATGTATCTTCATCTTTCAATTTTGAGATGGAGACGGGGCCGAATATTTCATCCGGTGTACTGAAACGAGACATCAGATATTCAAAAGCATCCGCATCTTTAAAAGCCAGTTTGAGCCTGCGCGCCACTAAGCTCTTGGCTACTCCCGGAGGGCCCAATAGAAAGATACTTTCACCTGCCATGGCAGATAATAGGGAGAGTGCGATGGTATGTTCTTTTTCGAATACTCCCTCATTGAGGGATTTCAGCAGTTGGGTGATATGGGATTTGATTGACTTCATGCGACAGATGATTTCATGTGTTGTTAGCAGGAGGCAAAGATACAAGAATTCTTTGAAATAGACTTCATTGGGGGGATTTACCCCTAGATTTAGGCAATTTCCTCCCGATAAGTAGGAGTTTTCAGTTTCATAAGGAAAATTCATTCTCTACTTTTGTTCTATCGAAAGATAAATGATAGATAATAATTAGAGAACCGTTAAAAATAAAGGAATATGAAAACGAACACATTTAAATACTTCGGTTTGGCTTTGATGGCTATATTGATGGTAAGTTTTACCTCTTGCGAAGTGGAAATAGACAGTTTCTATGATGATGATAATAATGGTGCAGGATACTATAATCGTTCGGCTGATTTGTGTAGCCGTACCTGGGTTAGTTTCTACCGGGACATGGACGGTAACTATTGCCGTCAGGAACTGGATTTCTTTTTAGATCGTACGGGAATTGACTATATACGGGTGGAATATCCTAACGGGACAGTAGAGCAGTATGAATATAATTTCCGTTGGAGCTGGGAGAATTATGCGCAGACTTCCATTCGTATGTCATACGGACCGAATGATGTTTCATACCTGGATGATGTGTACATCGGTGGAAACAGGTTAAGCGGTTATCTGGACGGACGAAATAACTTTGTGGAGTTTCAGGGGAAATGATGAAAGATAAAACGGAAAGAAACAGAGGGAAAAAGATCGTTTGAGGGATAACAAGATGCAGGTGAAAAGAGAAGGATAAGATAGTTAAGATAGAAATAGGATAGTTATTAGGAACAAAATAATAGGTAACGGAGTAAAAGGGTAATCAATAAGATTTCAGGATATATGATTCAGGGTATAAATAGGGCGCGAAATGAAAGCTTAAAAGTTTTGAACCGGACTAAATAGTTTTTATCTTTGCGCCCTATTAGTTTTTATATACATGGAGTGGTTATATAGTCTATTTCTCGAACATTCTGCCTTACAGGCTGTTGTGGTACTTTCATTGATTTCTGCCATTGGTCTGGGCTTGGGAAGAGTGCATTTCTGGGGAGTTTCCCTGGGAGTCACTTTTGTTTTTTTTGCAGGCATCCTCGCCGGCCATCTCGGGCTTTCGGTCGATCCGCAGATGTTGAACTACGCAGAAAGTTTCGGACTGGTCATTTTCGTTTATTCTCTCGGTTTGCAAGTCGGTCCCGGTTTCTTTAGCTCTTTCCGCAAAGGAGGGGTGACATTGAATATGCTGGCATTGGGAGTTGTTCTGTTGGGAACATTGTTGACGGTGGTGGCCAGTTATGCGACAGGTGTCTCTCTTCCTGATATGGTTGGTATCCTTTGTGGAGCAACGACGAATACTCCGGCGTTGGGAGCTGCACAACAAACATTGAAACAGATGGGAATGGACAGCAGTACTCCTGCTTTAGGATGTGCGGTAGCCTATCCGATGGGGGTAGTTGGTGTAATCCTTGCCGTTTTATTAATTCGCAAAGTGTTGGTTCGCAAAGAAGACTTGGAGATAAAAGAGAAAGACGATGCGAACAAAACCTACATTGCAGCGTTTCAAGTACACAATCCTGCTATTTTCAATAAAAGCATCAAGGATATAGCTCGCATGAGTTACCCGAAGTTTGTCATCTCCCGCTTATGGCGTGACGGACATGTAAGTATTCCGACTTCTGACAAGATATTGAAGGAAGGTGACCGTTTGCTGGTGGTAACTGCGGAGAAAGATGCTTTGGCCTTGACCGTGCTTTTTGGTGAACAGGAAAATACGGATTGGAATAAAGAGGACATTGACTGGAATGCGATTGATAGTGAATTGATTTCGCAACGTATTGTCGTTACCCGCCCTGAACTGAATGGTAAGAAACTCGGTTCACTCCGGTTGAGAAATCATTATGGGATTAACATCAGTCGCGTTTACCGGTCGGGTGTGCAGTTGCTTGCTACTCCGGGATTGGTACTTCAATTAGGAGACCGCCTGACGGTAGTGGGAGAGGCTGCTGCTATTCAGAATGTGGAGAAAGTACTTGGAAATGCTGTAAAAAGTTTGAAAGAACCCAATCTGGTTGTTGTGTTTATCGGCATCGTACTCGGTTTGGCATTGGGGGCGATTCCTTTCTCTTTTCCGGGTGTCAGTACTCCTGTGAAGCTGGGATTAGCGGGTGGACCGATTATCGTTGGTATCCTTCTGGGAACTTTTGGACCGCGGATACACATGATTACTTATACCACCCGTAGCGCGAATCTGATGCTGCGTGCCTTAGGACTTTCCATGTACCTTGCTTGTCTGGGACTGGATGCCGGAGCTCATTTTTTCGACACCGTATTCCGTCCGGAAGGTTTGTTATGGATCGCTTTAGGAGCCGGATTGACTATTATTCCAACCGTACTGGTGGGGGTTGTGGCTTTCAAGATGATGAAGATTGATTTCGGCACTGTATCTGGTATGTTGTGCGGAAGTATGGCAAATCCGATGGCACTGAACTATGTAAACGATACAATTCCCGGCGACAACCCATCCGTAGCCTACGCGACTGTTTATCCGCTGTGTATGTTCCTGCGGGTAATTATCGCTCAAGTGTTGTTAATGTTCTTGTTGAATTGAGAAATAATTGTAAATAGTAAAATAGTAAATAGAATGACTGCTCAAAGTAACATAACTCCTGAAAGCATTGTGAGTGATCTCCGTTACCTGCAACTGCTTTCCCGAAGTTTTCCTACCATTGCCGATGCCAGTACGGAAATAATCAACTTAGAGGCTATCTTAAATCTACCTAAAGGGACAGAACATTTCCTGACTGATATTCATGGAGAATATGAAGCTTTTCAGCATGTACTGAAAAATGCTTCCGGTGCGGTAAAACGTAAAGTAAATGAAATATTCGGCAACACTCTTCGTGAAGCTGAAAAGAAAGAAATCTGCACGTTGATTTACTATCCCGAAGAGAAACTCCAATTGGTGAAGGCCCGTGAAAAGGATCTGGACGATTGGTATCTGATTACGCTGAACCAACTGGTGAAAGTCTGCCAGAATGTGTCTTCCAAATATACCCGTTCGAAGGTTCGTAAATCACTACCTGCCGAATTCTCTTATATCATTCAGGAGTTATTGCACGAATCGTCTATCGAACCGAATAAGCATGCTTATATTAATGTAATTATCAGCACGATTATCACTACGAAGCGTGCCGACGATTTCATTATCGCTATGTGTAATCTGATTCAGCGTTTGACTATTGATTCTCTTCATATCGTAGGTGATATTTACGACCGTGGTCCCGGTGCACATATCATTATGGATACATTGTGTAATTACCACAACTTCGATATTCAATGGGGAAATCATGATATTCTTTGGATGGGAGCAGCTTCCGGTAATGATAGTTGTATCGCTAACGTGATACGTATGTCCATGCGCTATGGTAATCTGGGTACACTTGAAGACGGATACGGAATCAATTTGCTTCCATTGGCTACTTTTGCAATGGATACGTATGCCGATGATCCTTGCACAATCTTCATGCCGAAAATGAACTTTGCCGATGCTCATTATAATGAGAAGACTTTGCGTTTGATTACTCAAATGCATAAAGCCATTACCATTATCCAGTTTAAGCTGGAAGCTGAAATCATCGACCGCCGTCCGGAATTCGGAATGGCTAATCGTAAACTTCTGGAGAAGATTGATTTTGAACGCGGCGTCTTTGTATATGAAGGAAAAGAATATGCTTTGCGTGATACCAACTTCCCGACTGTAGACCCGGCAGATCCTTACCGACTGACTGAAGAAGAACGCGAATTGGTAGAAAAGATTCATTATTCATTTATGAATAGTGAGAAATTGAAGAAGCACATGCGTTGTCTGTTTACCTATGGCGGCATGTATCTGGTTTCAAACTCGAATCTTCTTTATCATGCTTCTGTTCCTCTGAATGAGGATGGCAGCTTTAAACATGTCAAAATACGTGGTAAGGAATACTGGGGACACAAATTACTGGATAAAGCCGATCAATTGATCCGTACCGCTTATTTCGATGAAGAAGGAGAGGAGGATAAGGAATTTGCTATGGATTATATCTGGTATATGTGGTGTGGTCCGGAAGCTCCTTTGTTCGATAAAGATAAGATGGCGACTTTTGAGCGCTATTTTGTAGAAGATAAAGAGTTACATAAAGAAAAGAAAGGCTATTATTACACATTGCGTAACCGGGAAGATATTTGTGACCAGATTTTGACAGAGTTTGGAGCTTCAGGGCCTCATTCGCATATTATCAACGGTCATGTGCCTGTGAAGACGATTCAGGGAGAACAACCTATGAAAGCCAATGGCAAGCTTTTTGTTATTGATGGTGGTTTTTCAAAAGCTTATCAGCCGGAAACGGGAATTGCGGGATATACGCTTGTTTATCATTCTCATGGTATGCAACTCGTACAGCACGAACCCTTCCAGTCTCGTCAGAAAGCCATTGAAGAGGGGCTTGATATCAAATCGACCAACTTCGTTCTCGAATTTAATTCGCAACGAATGATGGTGAAAGATACCGATAAGGGAAAAGAACTGGTGACTCAAATACAGGATTTGAAGAAATTGCTTGTTGCTTATCGTACTGGTCTGATAAAAGAAAAAGTGTGAAATGAATGCTATTTCTTTGCAATATAAAATTTAATAACTTTTAGTGCATCGAGTGATTCGTTCCACAACTGTTATCTTTTCGTCCCATAATTGTTTCTCTTTCATTCCACAGATATGGAACTAAAAGGAAACAATTATGGGACGAAATATTTTTAGTAAAGCAAGAGGATATATACTATATACGCAGGATTCATAATTAGAAAAGAACAATACCTGCTTCTATAATCGCTCCTTTATCGTAATTGCTTGATTTATTATAGAATCTGGTTAACCCATAACCACCTGTTGCAAAGATACCGAACTTCCTGGTAAATTGATATTCCAGATTGGCACGTGCCTGCAATGCATATAAACGTTTCGGAATTACCTCGTCTTTGTTATTGAACGCCTCGATATGCTGGTAGCCAAGGTCTCCGCTGATGGATAAGCCTTTGTAAAGAGTGAAGGACAAGCCGGCACGATAGGATGCACTTGCCGAAAACTTATCATTCAATCCCTGATACATGGAGCCGATTCCCAGAATGGTATAAAACAATTGGTTCTTGAAGCGTACGCCTATATTGACAGGCGTAGCATTTCCACCATACACCATCATTTGTACTCTTGTATCAGGATTCGCATTAACCAATCCGAGTTGGAATCCCTTCATATCTTCCTTGTAATAATTGACAAGGCCAATTTGAAGCCCGCGGGCCTGCGTTGCATAATTACATAATGCCATTTGCACCCCATTCAGTTTCGATGCGGTTATATTGGCAATTCCTGCCATCTGCAAGCCGTTCATGTGTTCGCCTACTACATTCAAAAGCCCGGAAGCCATCAAGCCGCCGAAGCTCTGCCCTGTAATATTTGCCGCTCCGGAAAAGTGTAGCCCCGAAGCCATATTGCCCGTCACATTCATGAAACCGCTAATCATTAACCCCGAGGTATTATCTCCTCCGATACTGGTTAAACCGGATATGATTACTCCCTGCGTTCTGTCGCCGGTGATATTTACCAGTCCGGCAGCAGAAAGTCCTACGGTGTTGTTACCGCTGATATTACTGATACCGGCCAGCTGGACACCCCTCATTGTTCCACCTGCCAGATTGGCTAATCCGGTGATCTGTACTCCGTTCATGTCACCATGTACCACACTTCCCAATGCATTGATACCTACACCGTTCAAGCGATTCATTGTAGACAGGAGACCGATGTTCACATAAGTCGTCTGTGTACTGTCATGCGGTTGCGTACAAATATCTTTCCAGATAGATATATTAATACCTGCACTCTTGTTCTGTGCCGGTAAACAAACGGCAGCCATTAGTATAGCTGCCGTGAATATTGTTTTCTTTATCTTCATTCTTTTCTCTTTTCGGTTTAAGTTATATCTCTATGCAGCTAACTTTATATTAGCCTTTTGCTTCCTGATATAAATAACGTTTGATGCTTTTCTTCGGTGTCTTTTCGAATTCTTCCGGATAGATTTTCATCTTGGATATTTGGCTGTAAGCCGGTAGCGTATCATTCAGTGCCACACGGTTTTCTTCCATTATTTGCTCGATGTCTTCATTCTTCAGGCCATGAGCGAAAGCGTCGTCAAAATCAGGATAAACAAGTCCGACAAGTTTTTCGTTTTGCTGAACGATAATACTTTCAGCCACGTATGGCAGGTTGTTCAATTTATCTTCAATTTCTTCCGGATAGATATTCTGTCCGCTGGCACTCAATAACAGGTTCTTGCTGCGTCCTTTGATCGTAACATTTCCTTCGGCATCCATCAAAGCCAGGTCACCTGTATGCAGCCATCCGTCTTTGTCGATAACTTCTTGGGTAGCTTCTTCATTTTTGTAATATCCCAACATCACATTTGGACCCTTACATACGATTTCGCCAACAATGTTCTCGGGATCAGATGACAAAACTTTCACATCCATACGTGGTACAGCTTTTCCGCATGAACCCGGTTTGAATCTTCTCCAATCCTCGTAACAGATAATCGGACCACATTCCGTCATTCCATATCCTACTGTATAAGGGAAATCAATCATTTTCAAGAACTGTTCTACTTCCTGATTGAAAGCAGCACCTCCTACAATAACAGCTTTGAAGTTTCCGCCAAATGCTTTAATCATTTCTTCGCGTACCGTTGCTTTTATCTTGTCGTTGATGATAGGCACTTTTAGTAAGATCTTCATTGCAGGAGTTTCCAATTTCGGAAGCACGCTCTTCTTGATGATTTTTTCGATGATAAGCGGTACGGCAACAATCAGATTAGGTTTCACCTCTTCGAAAGCCTGGAAAATGATTTTCGGACTCGGCATGCGAGTAAGGAAGTAGATGTGGCAACCTACGGAGAACTCATAAAGGAATTCGAAAGCCAGTCCGTACATGTGTGCCATAGGGAGCATGGATACGATCTTATCTCCGGCTTGCAGGTCTAATACTTCAAAAGCAAATTTGGTATTCGACCACAGACTGCGATAGGGGAGCATTACTCCTTTCGAGTAACTTGTTGTTCCTGAAGTATAATTGATAACAGCCAGTTCTTCCGGTTCATCCTTATGATAAGCGATGTGCTCTGTGCGGAAATTCTTCGGATATTTTTTGCCGAACATTTCGTTCAGGTGTTCGCGTGCATAAGTCAGTCGTTCGCTGCGTGACACTAGCAGGGTGAAGTCGTTCATCATCAGGATACCCTCCAGTAGCGGCATTGCCGACTCATTCAGGTTTTCCCATACCATATCTCCTACAAGCAGTAATTTTGCTTCGGAATGGTTGACGATGTTATGTATATTGTCCGCTTTAAATTCATGGAGGATGGGTACAACAACTGCCCCATACGTCAGTGTAGCAAGGAAAGTGACTCCCCAATGAGAGCTGTTTCTTCCGCAAACAGCAATCTTATCTCCTTTGCGGATTCCACTTTCTTCAAAAATGATATGGAGTTTTTCGATCTTGCGAGCTACGTCTTTATACTGTAAAGTTGCACCTTTATAATCGGTCAGGGCATCCAGGTCCCAATTATTTTTGATACTATTCTCAATGTAGGCTATAAAACTTTGTTCCATTGTTTTGCACATTTGGTATTAATTTGTGCAAATATAGCAATTATATTAAGAATGAAGAATTAAGAGGGAAGAATTTTTGGAAATGGGGGAAGGGCGATGTAGTGAGATTGCGACAGGCTGGTAGGAGGAAAGATTATGCTTATAGCTAATTTCATTATGCTATAACCAAAAATCATTATGCTATAATCAAAAAAAAATATGCTATAAGCAAAAATAATTCTGCTCATAGCATATTGATTGATTCTTTAAATTCTTATTTCAAGTACCATTCGTACATTCTTTGTACGCCTTCCTCGATTTCAATTTTATGGTGCCACCCCAAAGAGTGCAGTTTCGAAGGATCGGTCAGCTTGCGCATAGTGCCGTCCGGTTTGCTGCTGTCGAAGGTCAGTTTTCCTTGATACCCTACAGTTTCTACAATACGTTCGGCCAGCTGACGGATGGTGATTTCCTTACCGGTGCCGATATTGATGTGGCAGTTGCGGATATCTTTGCTGCCTTCTTTATAGGTATCTTTGAAGTCTACGTGCTCCATTACGAAGACGCTGGCATCTGCCATTTCTTCGCTCCAAAGGAACTCGCGGAGTGGAGTACCTGTACCCCAAAGAGTGACTTCTGTTTCGCTGATTCCGTATTTTTGCAGAATAGCCAGGATTTCTTCTTTCGGACTGTCGCCATTTACGCCTTCCACCGGACGCAGGTTCATATCCTTGCGTACAGCTTCCCAGTTTCCTTTTTTCAGACAGTGTGCCAGATGAATCTTTCGGATCATGGCAGGCAGTACATGACTGCGTTCCAAGTCGAAATTATCATTCGGTCCGTAAAGGTTTGTCGGCATCACAGCGATGTAGTTCGTTCCATATTGCAGGTTGAAACTTTCGCACATTTTCAGTCCGGCAATTTTAGCGATTGCATACGGCTCGTTGGTATATTCCAACGGTGAAGTAAGCAATACATCTTCCTTCATCGGCTGTTCGGCGTCACGTGGATAAATACACGTGCTACCCAGGAAGAGCAACTTCTTTACATGGTAACGGAAGCTCTCTCCGATGATATTCTGTTGAATTTGCAGATTCTTATAGATAAAGTCGGCGCGGTAGATGCTGTTCGCCATGATACCACCCACAAAGGCAGCAGCAAGGAATACATATTCCGGTTGTTCTTCATCGAAAAAATTACGGACAGCCGTGCCATCCAGCAGATCAAGCTCTTTGTGAGTGCGGCCTACCAGATTGGTGTATCCTTTATCCTGCAAATTCTTCCAGATAGCAGATCCCACAAGTCCGCGGTGTCCTGCTACATATATCTTTGCATTCTTTTCCATTCTATTAGTAAAGCAAGTTTTAATGTTTGGTAGCAATCATTCGTCTCACTTTCTCCATATCGTGGCGAACCATGATACTTACCAGTTCTTCGAATGATGTTTTACGTGGATCCCAGCCCAACAGTGTTTTAGCTTTAGTCGGGTCGCCCAGCAATTGTTCTACTTCCGATGGACGGAAATACTTCGGATCAACTTCTACCAGAGATTTTCCGGTAGCTACGTCGATACCTTTTTCATTTACGCCTTCACCTTCCCAACGAAGCTCGATCCCTGCTTCTTTGAATGCTAACGTTGCGAATTCGCGCACCGTGTGCATTTCTCCAGTAGCAATAACGAAATCTTCGGGAACATCATGTTGCAGGATCAGCCACATACATTCGATGTAATCCTTGGCATATCCCCAGTCGCGAAGAGAATCCAGGTTACCCAGGTACAGTTTGTCCTGTTCGCCCTGTGCGATACGTGCGGCAGCAAGCGAAATTTTACGGGTAACGAACGTCTCACCACGGCGTTCGCTCTCGTGATTGAACAAAATACCGTTTACTGCAAACATACCATAGCTTTCGCGGTAGTTTTTAGTAATCCAGAAACCATATTGTTTGGCTACCCCATACGGAGAACGGGGATAGAATGGAGTTGTCTCTTTTTGTGGAACTTCCTGCACCTTACCGAACAATTCGGAAGTAGAAGCCTGATAGATGCGGGTTTTCTTTTCCAGTCCCAGGATGCGTACAGCTTCGAGCATACGCAACGTACCGATAGCATCTGCTTCGGCAGTGTATTCCGGAACGTCGAACGAAACCTTCACGTGGCTTTGAGCTGCGAGATTGTAGATTTCATCCGGTTGCACCTGTTGAATAATACGAATTAACGAACTAGAATCTGTCATATCCCCATAATGCAGATTAATCGTACGTTTCTGTTTCATGTCGCGCACCCACTCGTCAAAATACAAATGTTCAATACGTCCTGTATTGAACGAAGAAGAACGACGGAGTATACCGTGTACTTCGTAACCTTTTTGCAATAGAAATTCGGCAAGATAAGAACCATCTTGCCCGGTGATGCCTGAAATTAGGGCTTTTTTCATACGCTAATTATTTATATAATTGAAAATGTGGGTGCAAATGTCGGCATTTTTTGTGACCCAGCCAAGTGACTTTCCAATTATTTTTCAGCACAGTCATTCAGCACGGTTTTTTCCCATTATTTTGTCGATAATCAAAGCGATAGCTCCGTCTCCCGTCACATTGCAGGCAGTACCGAAACTATCCATGGCGATGTAAAGCGCAATCATCAAAGCCTGTGCCGATTCGTCGAAACCGAGCATGGATTGCAGAATCCCCAGGGAAGCCATGATTGCTCCACCCGGAACTCCCGGAGCAGCTACCATAGTGATACCCAGCATAAAGATAAACCCGGCAAACAGGGGGAAGTCGAACGGCATTCCCTGCATCATCATCAATGCCAGTGCGCAGGCTACAATTTTCAGTGTACTGCCCGATAGATGGATGGTGGCACATAGTGGAATCACAAATCCGGCTACTTCAGCAGATACTCCGTTCTTTTTGGTCTGTTCCAGCGTCACGGGAATGGTGGCTGCAGATGATTGTGTACCCAATGCCGTGAAGTAAGCGGGCAGCATTTTGCTAAGCAATTTGAATGGATTTCTATGCACAAACAATGCCGCAATGGAATACTGAAAAACCAACAGGAAAATATGAAGAACGAAGATGACTCCGATAATTTTAATAAACACCATCAGGATAGAATATACTTGTCCCGAATGTGTCATGTTGAGGAATATGCCGAAGATGTAAAGCGGCAGCAACGGTAGAATGACGGCACTTATCATTCGTACGATAATTTCCTGAAAATCACGTGCCACATTTTTCAATGCGTCGCTGTTGAGTGACGCTAGTCCTAACCCCAGTGTAAAAGCTAAAACCAGAGCTGTCATTACGTTCATCAGTGGCGGAATGGAGACGGAGAAGTAGGGGAGGATTCCCTGCGCTTCGCTTACTTCTTCAAGTGGTGCACCCGGTTCGATGAGCGAAGGAAATACTGTGACTCCTGTGAAGTAGGAGAGAAAGCCTGAAAAAAGAGTAGCGAAGTAGGCGATCAAAGCTGTCACGAGTAGCATTTTTCCTGCACCTTTTCCGATGTCGGCAATAGCCACAGTAACCAGTCCGACGATAATCAATGGGATAGAGAAATTGAGAAATTCACTGAAAATGCCATTGAACGTAACAAATATTCGCACTAGCGGAGCCGGGAAAACTGTGCCGATGGCAATACCCAAAATGATGGCGATAACGATGCGTGCCAACAAACCGATTTTGATCTTCTTCATCCTTGATTTTATTTGTAGACCACAAAAATAATATTTTAATCTAAAATATTGCGAACAAATGTGCATTTCAAATGTTACTAAGATAAAGAATATTCAAAATATACAAGTTATGGCAAATCAGAATAAAACAGATATCGGACTTATCGGCTTGGCTGTGATGGGCGAGAATCTTGCTTTAAACATGGAGAGTAAGGGATGGCACGTGTCGGTTTATAACCGTACTGTTCCCGGAGTAGAAGAGGGGGTGGTAGAACGCTTCCTGAATGGTCGTGCAAAAGGTAAAAACATCGAAGGATTTACAGATATAAAGGCATTTGTAGATTCGATAGCTATTCCCCGTAAGATTATGATGATGGTTCGTGCCGGAAGTCCGGTTGACGAACTGATGGATCAGCTTTTCCCGCTGCTTTCACCGGGAGATATCCTTATTGATGGCGGTAATTCTAATTACGAAGATACGAACCGCCGTGTCCAACTGGCGGAATCAAAGGGATTTCTTTTCGTCGGTAGCGGTGTGTCCGGTGGTGAAGAGGGAGCCTTGAATGGAGCTTCTATCATGCCTGGTGGCTCGGAAAAAGCTTGGCCGGAAGTGAAGCCGATTCTTCAAAGTATTGCGGCAAAAGCACCGGACGGCACTCCTTGTTGTCAATGGGTGGGTCCTGCCGGCTCCGGTCATTTTGTGAAGATGATTCACAACGGTATCGAATATGGTGATATGCAACTGATCGCCGAAGCCTATTGGGTGATGAAAAAGTTGCTTGATCTGACCAATGAGGAAATGGCTGATGTCTTTGCCCGTTGGAACGAAGGTAAACTTCGAAGTTATCTGATCGAAATCACCGCCAACATTTTGCGGCATAAAGACAAATCCGGAGGTTATCTCATTGATAAAATCCTGGATGCAGCCGGACAGAAAGGAACCGGAAAATGGTCGGTTATCAATGCGATGGAACTCGGTATGCCGTTAGGGCTAATTGCCACGGCGGTATTCGAACGAAGCCTTTCTTCACAGAAAGACTTGCGTCACCTGGCTTCCAAGCAATTCCAGTGTCAACATACACAACCTATATATAATAAGGCGGAACTCGTAAAGAATATCTTTTCTGCTCTTTATGCTTCCAAACTCGTCTCTTATGCCCAGGGATTCGCCGTGTTGCAACGTGCTTCCGACGCTTTCGGCTGGCATCTCGACCTGGCTTCCATTGCGCGTATGTGGCGTGGAGGATGCATCATCCGCAGTATATTCCTGAACGATATTGCAGCTGCCTTCGAAGCCACCGACAAGCCTAAACACTTGTTGTTGGCTCCTTATTTTAAAGAAGAAATGAAGACATTGCTTCCCGGATGGAAGAGCCTGGTGGCGGAATCCATGAAAGAAGAACTTCCCGTTCCTGCTTTCTCCTCTGCCCTCAACTATTTCTATTCGCTTACTTCTGCCGATCTGCCCGCCAACCTTGTGCAGGCACAACGCGATTATTTCGGTGCGCACACTTTTGAGCGTAAGGATGAGTTGCGCGGACAGTTCTTCCACGAGAACTGGACAGGTCACGGAGGAGATACGAAATCGGGCACCTATAATGTTTGAGTAAACCTATAATTCATATTTAGAAATTAATAAAGTGGATAAATTTGCAATGATAATTTTCGGTGCGTCAGGTGATTTGACCAAGCGTAAGCTGATGCCTGCCCTTTACTCCCTCTACCGTGAAAAACGGTTGACCGGAGAGTTTTCCATATTGGGTATCGGGCGTACGGTCTATTCTGACGATAACTACCGTTCCTATATATTAGAAGAACTACAACAGTTCGTCAAGTCCGAAGAACAGGACACAGCTCTTATGGCTTCATTTGTCTCCCATCTCTACTATTTACCGATGGACCCGGCAAAAGAAGAAGGTTACCCGCAACTCCGCCAACGTCTGGTTGAATTGACTAATGAGGTAGATCCGGACAATCTGCTGTTCTATCTTGCCACTCCGCCATCACTTTACGGAGTAGTGCCCCTCTATTTGAAAGCTGCCGGACTTAACACTCCCCACTCGCGCATCATCGTTGAGAAACCTTTCGGTTATGATCTCGAGTCGGCACTTGAACTGAATAAAACGTATGCCTCTGTTTTCAATGAGCATCAAATTTACCGTATCGACCATTTTCTCGGTAAGGAAACGGCCCAGAATGTACTGGCTTTCCGTTTTGCCAACGGTATCTTCGAACCTCTCTGGAATCGTAACTATATTGACTACGTAGAAATTACAGCCGTAGAAAATCTGGGTATCGAGCAACGAGGCGGGTTCTATGAAACGGCAGGTGCGCTGCGGGATATGGTGCAGAATCATCTGATACAGCTTGTGGCCCTTACAGCTATGGAACCGCCTGCTGTTTTCAATGCAGACAATTTCCGTAATGAAGTAGTGAAGGTCTACGAATCTCTTACTCCATTGAATGATGTCGATTTAAATGAACATATTGTTCGCGGACAATATACAGCCTCCGGTAGTAAAAAAGGATACCGTGAAGAAAAAGGAGTGGCTCCCGATTCGCGCACGGAAACTTATATTGCCATGAAACTGGGCATTAGTAACTGGCGCTGGAGTGGCGTTCCGTTCTACATTCGTACAGGTAAACAAATGCCGACGAAAGTAACGGAAATCGTTGTTCATTTCCGGGAAACACCTCACCAGATGTTTCATTGTGCCGGTGGCAACTGTCCACGGGCTAATAAATTGATCCTTCGTTTGCAACCGAATGAAGGAATTGTGCTCAAAATCGGAATGAAAGTCCCCGGTGCAGGTTTCGAAGTCCGCCAGGTGACGATGGATTTCAGTTATGCACAGTTGGGCGGTGTGCCTAGTGGTGACGCTTATGCCCGTCTGATAGATGATTGTATCCAGGGCGATCCGACTTTATTTACTCGAAGTGATGCAGTAGAAGCCTCATGGAAATTCTTCGATCCGGTGCTCCGCTATTGGAAAGATAACCCCGATGCGCCTCTTTACGGTTATCCCGCAGGTACGTGGGGACCTTTGGAAAGCGAAGCAATGATGCACGAACATGGGGCTGACTGGACGAATCCTTGTAAGAATTTGACAAATACAGATCAATATTGTGAATTATGAAACTATCAGTTTTTCCCTCATCAATTGAAACTTCACGAGCATTGATACTCCGCCTGGTGGAAATCATGAATGAAGAGCCGGACAGAGTGTTCAATATCGCAGTTAGTGGTGGTAATACCCCTGCTCTGATGTTCGATTTATGGGCGAATGAATATATGGAAATTACCCCTTGGGACCGTATGCGGATTTATTGGGTGGATGAACGTTGTGTGCCTCCCGATGATTCGGACAGTAATTACGGAATGATGCGCAACCTTCTTTTGGGTATCACTCCTATTCTCTATGAGAATGTATTCCGTATCCGTGGAGAGGCAAAGCCTGCGAAAGAGGCGGTTCGTTATTCGGAGTTAGTCCGGCAGCAAGTGCCGTTTAAGCGTGGTTGGCCGGAATTCGATATTATACTGTTGGGAGCCGGAGATGACGGACACACTTCTTCGATCTTTCCCGGGCAAGAAGATTTGCTGACTTCAAACTCTATTTATGTGGTCAGTGCACATCCCCGTAACGGGCAGAAGCGTATCGCAATGACGGGATACCCCATTCAGAATGCCCGCTATGTCATTTTCCTGATTACCGGAAAAAACAAAGCCGATGTAGTAGAAGAAATCTGTAATTCGGGAGACACTGGTCCCGCAGCCTATGTGGCTCATCATGCGCAAAATGTAGAACTGTTTATGGATAAAGGGGCTGCCGCATATATTGAAGATCCTAATAAAAAGATGAGTTAGAACAGAACTATTTCATTGACGAAACTAATAGAAAAAAAAGAAAAATATGAATCCTTATCAACATTCATTTGGTGGTAATATCCCACAAGACGTAGCGGGGAAACAAGGCGAAAATGTTATTTTTATTGTTTATACTTTAAAAGATTCGCCTGAAACTCTTGACAAAGTAAAAGATGTGTGTGCCAATTTCTCGGCCCTGATTCGCAGTATGCGTAACCGTTTTCCTGATATGATGTTCAGTTGTACCATGGGATTTGGAGCCGATGCCTGGAGCCGTCTTTTCCCGGAACAGGGAAAACCCAAAGAACTGAAAACTTTCGAAGAGATAAAAGGCGAGAAGCATACGGCAGTTTCTACTCCGGGCGACTTATTGTTTCATATCCGTGCAAAACAGATGGGATTATGTTTTGAGTTTGCATCTATCATCGATGAGAAACTTCAAGGCGTGGTTGAACCTGTCGACGAAACTCACGGTTTCAGATATATGGATGGCAAAGCCATTATCGGCTTTGTGGATGGAACGGAGAATCCGGCGGTTGATGAGAATCCCTATCATTTTGCAGTTGTAGGAGAGGAAGATGCTGATTTTGCAGGAGGCAGCTATGTCTTTGTACAGAAGTATATTCACGATATGGTTGCGTGGAACTCCTTGCCTGTGGAAGAACAGGAGAAAGTGATCGGGCGTCGTAAGTTTAACGATGTCGAACTGTCTGACGAGGAGAAACCTCAAAATGCGCATAATGCCGTCACTAATATTGGTGATGACCTGAAAATAGTGCGTGCCAATATGCCGTTCGCCAATACATCTAAAGGAGAATATGGTACTTACTTCATCGGCTATGCAAGTACGTTCACTACTACCCGGCAGATGTTGGAAAGTATGTTTATTGGCAATCCGGTAGGCAATACCGACCGTTTACTGGACTTTAGTACAGCAGTTACGGGAACACTTTTCTTTGCTCCTTCCTACGATTTGCTAGGTGAACTGGGCGAATAAAAAATAAAAGACTGGGGGAGTATTACACTTTAGTAATCTCCTCCACTACATATTGGTCTTTTACTTTCTTGCAGGTACATACGAAGAATTCCGGATGTTTCAGAGCTCCTTGTAAAGTATCAGGAAGAATCATTTCTTTAGTACGACGGTCCATTGCAACCGTTGCATACAGGATACCTTCACTCTCGCATTTCTCTATTAATGCACTTTTTAGTTCTTCTACGCTATATTCCATTTGTGTGATCCTTTGTCGCTGCAAAGTTATGGAAAATATGTATATTTTGTGCAATTATATTCCTGTAATAAATAAAAAAAATAGCTCCCTAGTTCGTCCGCCGACGAGGGAGCTATTAACACAAAAACTAAACTAGACACATTTTTGGAAATCTAGTTGTATATTCTGTATATCAATTATATAGTCCTGCTTTTTTTTATGGTTCGACTATAATTCGACCATTTGATGTTTTATGTACTATCAAGATTTCTATATTTCATATTTTATATTACTTTAAATATTATATTTGCGCATTGTCAAACTAAAATAGTGCGTTTATGAAATCGTTATTAAAAAATGTCCTAAGAAGGATAAGTAAAAAACAATCTTCTAAAGAAGATAATGCAACAGCCTTTTATCCCCAGTGTTGTGCAAAAGTGGATGATTCCGCTCGTATGCGTATAAAAATGTCTTATGACCAAAATGTAAAAGAAACTATATCAAGCTTGAAAACACTTGCTAATGATATGTCTAGTGGCTTTGTTACTTTTAAAAAGTTTCAGACTAGGCGTTATCAATACAACCCGGATGCAGATGCAACTCTATATGCTTCAAGACTGCTTCGTGCAGCTTCTATATTGGAGTTCCTATTAACTGATCCTGATAATAAATCTTAGAGATTCATTTTTTCAGCTAGAGCAGAGAGCCCTATCAGTAGTTCAGTTATATTTTTGGCTTTTCCGACAACATCATCAACTTTTGCTGCTGTATCAGGGCTTAACTCCTTTTCTAATCGTTCTAGCTGCATTTGAAATGTATCAAAACTTAATATATATAAGTCTCTTTCAACAGTGAATCCCCCTTTTTCTGCAAAATTGAATATTTCAAAATTCAACGTAAGATATTCAATACCATATCCTTTATAGTCAATAAATCTCCTATTTTTGAACTCCTCTAAAACTATTTCATATTGTTCTTTACTGATCCTAAGGTCTGGTATATCTTTATAATTTAGTTTAGCTGTTCTTTTCCCGTTTGCTACAACCAAAATATAATTTAATACTTTATCCTTTTCTTCAGCCGTTATAACTAAAGGATATTCTCTTTCATCTTTGGGTGGTGCAGTTCTAATTTGGCACATATAATAATTAAATTATTTTTCTCAATACCTCTTTTTGTGAATCGATGTTGAATTTTGTATCATTTACTTTGGCAGCCTCTTCTTCAGCTATATTCATGTATTTTATAGCTTCATTTAGTTTACCGGAACTTATTGCCCAATATGCAAGATTTCTATATACATATTGTTTTTTAGTGTAAAATTTGCCGGAATCTACATCTTGTTTAGATATCTTGTATTCTTTATTCGGGTCTGTTGCTTCCCTGAACATTTCAACACACCAAAGGCTATTTTCCTTATTCAAATACATTACTACTATCATCTTTTTGTCAATATATTGTCGTGCTTTGTTTTTTATTTTAGAGTTAAGTATTGCTTTATATCCTTTAATATTTAATGTATCTGTATCAAATAATATACTTGTTGGCTCTTCATAATTTAGTAAATCATACATATTTCCTAGATTAAAAGAATATTTAGAAATAATTTCTTTAGATTCTTCAAATTCAAAAGTCTTACATGCATCTAAGAATTTAATCAAATCACTTTTTTGTCCCCATGTTATAATAGGAGTAAAAAGCATTAGTATTAACAGTATCTTTTTCATTCGTTAATGTGTTTATTTATCCTATATTACGTTCATTCTTCAACATAGCTAATTCGCCTTTCAGTTTTTGGTTCTCTTCAGTGAATAGTTGAATTGTTTTCATCTGCTCATTTATAGTCCCCTGAAGGGTTGCTATTGTATCAACTAAACGTTCCATGCGTTCAATATTTGGATCAGGTTTGATATCTGAAATCAGCATTGGACCTTTATTGCGTAGTAACCAATCTGCTGAAATATCCGTAAATGCGTTTAATGTGAGCCTAATTACTTTAGAGGAAGGTTCTGTGTTTTTTTGAAACATAGAACCAATCACCGATTGGGTTACCCCAATTTTAATGGAAAACTGCCTGTCTGACAGCTTATAATAAGAGATAATCTCTCTAATTTTTTCGTTTACGCTTGTTTCAGCCATATCTATATTAATAGTTAATTAACGTAAATACGATTATTTATCAAGTTTTATGTTTCGCAATTAACGTAAATACGTTTATATTTGCATCATAAATCAATCAATCATACAAACATACAAAAAATGATTGATAAAACCAATTAAAAAATAACGATTATGAGCTACAATTTATCACAAATAATGAAGTCTGCACACCGCAATTACAAGAAGGGTGGAAAAACATTTTCAGAGTGTTTAAAATCTGCATGGAGCTTCGCAAAACTCCAAGAAAGTTTCTCACCGGAAGCAGTGAAATCAAGAACTGATAAATTTTTAGCTGAAAGACATGAAGCTATGAGCAAGACTGCCAAAGCTACACCTAGCAAGGAATATAATAACCTTAATATTCCCGCTTCCGCTTACTACAACCCAAATAGTACTCATTACGGTGCACATTACGTCGGAGATTAATCAAATTATACAACAATGGATAAAAGAACCGAACTAGAAATACAGCGAGACAAATATGAAGCTGTGATTGAAGAACGAGACGCGTTGATCAGCTCTTTGAGAGGTGAAAATGAAAAACTCAAACGAGATTTAGAATCAGAACGTGGATTTTATAGAGAGAAAGTTTCCCAATGTGATGATTTGAAGAAATTTATTGAATCGCAACGAAACTTAATGGACATAGTTTTGAAGAACAACCAAAGTATTCTCTAACCCTCACTAAAGTCAAACCAAACCGCCGGTTATCCGGTACCCAGTCCGGTCTTTGAGCCTGCCCTTGAAGGGAGACTGGGAACAACAGAGAAGAGTTCTTTGACATATTGGTAAAATGGTGTTTTGGAAGCCGACACGTGCTGAAAGGGATTACTGACGTAGGCGGGCTTCTCAACGATATAATGCTGTGGTTAATGGTCAAGCCGTATCGTTGTAAAACTAAATCAGTTAGACGTTTGTCGGCAAATCGAGGTATTTGCTTTATGTATATAAAGGTGATGTAGCTCAGGCAGGTTAGAGCGCTGTGTGTGGTGGATGGTTGAGAGTTCGAGTCTCTCAAGAAATACTCTTAGCTTAACGGAAGAGCACCACAAGCAGAGGTCGGCGGTTCGAATCCGCTCATCGCTTCAATGTTTAATTTAAAATTAGATTGTATGGAAAAGGATATTCAGAGACGTAACGTAATTGATGTATTACGGAGTATGGATGTTGGTGCAATAGAAGTATTTCCTATCGTTCAGAAACCGTCTGTAACTAATACATTGAATGCTCGGCTTTATAAAGAAAAAGCTGAAGGAATGGCTTGGAAAACAAAGTCAGATGTAAAAAATATGCAGTTTATAGTAACCAGAATTGCATAACTACCTTGCTTGTTGAGATGATCAGAGGTGAAATGGCTGAAATATTGCTAGATAATATTCTCCGTCTGTTTTCTACAGAAACGTTTGGAAAAGATAAGTCTGCGTATTATGTGGGTGGGGAAAAGAAATTGATGAATCTTATAGAAGCGGGTAAGATTGAAAGTGATAAGCCCACTAATGTCCAAAACGGCAAGTGGCATTGTAATGCTGCTCAAGTATTACTTCATTGCCGATGTGCGGGAAGGAAAGTTAAATCTAAAAAACGGAAGAAATGAAAAAGATTAAAGTGATACAGTATGCCATGATGTTCATTGCCTTATGGACAACACTGTATCTTATAGATAGCATTGAAGTTAGCAAGAAAGAATTTATTGCTGCTTTTGTATTGGTGACTGTCGTATCAGTGAATTATATCTGTTTTCGATACTACGAAGATAGGAAACAAAATAAGGATAGCCTGTGAAGGTCTGCATTGCTTAATTTTAGTATTTGTCATGTTTATTTAGCCCGGTTCGCCGGGCATCTGCCGGGATAGCCCAGTTGGTTAGAGCGCATGTTTCTACATGAGGTCAGCGGTTCGAATCCGTTTCCCGGCTCAACTCAATCAGAGTTAAGTAACCCGTGAGGGTGAAAATATATTTGCATTATATATACAATCAATGTAGCCGGAAGCGTCTGGCTACGACCTGAAGGAATGGCGGAATTGGTAAACGCAAGTATGCAGATAGATTGAAGAAAGTCATACATAGGTAATCTATCATCCCGGTTCGAGTCCGGGTTCCTTCACAGAGAATTTTTCTTTTTATGTTTAACTAATGTTGCCAGCGAAAAGGACGCTGTAGGGTTAAAGCCCCTGTTATTTGAGTTTTAATTGTTCTATACTATTCCGGTGTGCTTTGAACGGCTATCCGGAAGCAAGAAGCTCGTGAGAGTGCTATTTAATAGTTAATGTCGTGTTTTATTTTGTGTTTGTGTTCTAGGTGAATGGTTCGTGAGAATAGTTCACTTAAAACGGATGGCTGGTGTAATTGGCAGCATACGCAGATATGCGTGATGTGGGTTCGATCCCCACGCCATTCACCCTTCTGATCCTAATTAAATTATAGTAGTTCATGAGTTTTGTTTTGTGTTTGTGATTGGGGTGTATGGTCTGTGAAGATAGTGCACCTTTTTAATTAATCGGGCGGATATGTATATCGTTGGTTGAAACTGCGGTGAGGTGCACCAATATTCCGTGAGACCGGTTCGACTCCGGTTCCGTCCACTAGCATTTACATTATGTATAAATCAGGGAGCCGTACACCCTTCAAAGCGTAGCCGTTCCATAAGGTACATTGGATTATTCATTTTCTTATTTTTCTGCCTGTACAATATCGTACAGGCAGTTTTTACTACCTGAAAATGGCGTTAAAATGGCGAAGTTTCTGTTTGCTAAACTTGTCAATAACGATTACCTTTACTGATGTAATGAGCTAAAAGTCAAACCATTAAATTAGAATTATGACAGCGAGAAAAAACACTGTATCAACGGTTCAGAATGAAGAGAAGAAGAAAAATTCTATCAGACCGCTTCTAGCTTCTGAAATTGAATGTAGGGTTGGTACTATGAAACCGGACGGTTCGGGCTGCTCCTTGCTATTATACAAGGATGCTCGAGTAGACATGAGAATACTTGATGAAGTGTTCGGAGAAATGAACTGGAAACGGCACCATGATGTCGTTAATGGGAATCTATTCTGTACGTTGTCCATTTGGGATAATGAAAAGAAGGAATGGGTGAGTAAACAGGATGTTGGGACAGAATCTAGCACAGAAAAAGAGAAAGGGCAGGCTTCGGACGCCTTTAAACGTGCAGGATTTAACTGGGGAATTGGGCGTGAACTTTATACGGGTCCTTTCATTTGGATTCCACTTGAGAAAAATGAAATATATCAGAGCAAAACAGGTTCTCCTGCTCTATACACCAAATTCAGTGTAAAAGAGATTGGTTATAACGAGCAAAAGGAGATTATTTTACTTGTTATTGTGGACAATAAAAACCGCGTTCGTTTTGCTTATGGTAATACAAAGGAAAAAGTATATGCTCCCAATGTTTCTGCTTCAAACGCTTCGGGCAAAGTATATACTGGTGTAGACCTGGATCGTGCAATTAAACAAATGACTGGTGTTAAAAGCCGCGAAGAGCTTGAGAGAGTTTGGGCTGAACATCCCGAACTTCACAATAATAAGGAGTTCAGAAACATAACTATTGACATGCAGAAAACGTATCCTCCTAGAAATTGATAATAATGATAGAATTAGTGAAATCCAGTGTGGTTTTCAATGAGGAAAACCACACTTATATGCTCGGTGAAAAACAGTTGCAAGGTATAACCGGTATGATTAGCCGGCAGTTGTTCCCTGACAAATATAAAGATGTCCCCGATTTTGTATTGAAGAGAGCTGCAGAGAAGGGTAGCCTTATTCATGCTCAATGCCAGTTTGCTGATGTAACAGGCTTACCTCCTGAAAGTATTGAAGCAGAGAATTATATCAGAATGAGGGTAAATGCCGGATATAAGGCGCTTGCCAATGAATATACCGTTTCTGATAACGAATACTTTGCATCGAATATAGATTGTGTTTGGGAGAAAGCCGGTAGAATTAGTCTTGTTGACATCAAAACTACCCTTCATCTTGATAAGGAGTATTTAAGTTGGCAGTTGTCAATCTATGCTTATTTCTTTGAACTTCAAAATCCATTACTCAAAGTTGATAAATTGTTCGGCATTTGGGTACGTGGTGATAAACATGAATTGGTTGAAATTCCTCGTAAGCCTGATAAAGAAGTCAAGAAGTTAATGGAATGCGAGAAGAAGGGTGAGCAATATCTATCCAATCTTCCCGTTCCTACCCCTGATGATGACAAGTTACTTATTCCAGTGCAGCTTGTAAATACTATAATCGGGATTGAGGAAGAACTTGCAGATCTAACCAAGATTCAGAAAGATTATAAGGCAAAATTGAAAACTGCTATGCGTGAGAATGGTGTCAAGTCATGGGATGCCGGAAGATTGCGAGTTAGTTATACACCCGCTTCTACGAGTGACAATTTTGATACTAAAAAGTTTCAGGCTGACTATCCAGAATTATACTCTAAGTATATCAAAACAGTTCCTAAAGCTGATAGTATCCGTGTAACAATAAGGGAGGATAAATCATGAGTTTAAACAAATTGATGCTTATCGGGCACGTTGGCAAAGACCCCGATATTAGAATTTTGGAAGCTGGTTCTAAAGTGGCCACTTTCTCCTTTGCCACCACTGAAAAAGGTTATACCCTTGCCAATGGAACACAGGTTCCTGAAAGAACTGAATGGCATAATATTGTTGTTTGGCGTGGTCTTGCCGATGTTGTTGAGAAGTATGTCCATAAGGGAGACAAGTTGTATCTGGAAGGAAAGATAAGAACTCGGAGTTATGATGATAGCAGAGGAATCAAACGGTATATTACAGAACTTTTTGTTGATAATATGGAGATGCTTTCTGTTAAGCCTCAACAAGCGCCACCACCGCCACCTCTTCCGGAACACACCAATAATCAGACTCGAAGTGCGGTGAATGAGTGCCCGCCACCGCCACCACCGACCAAGGACGATTTGCCATTCTGATAGGTTATGGAAGCAACATTGACGAAGAAAGATGGCAAAATCCAAATGGATAAGTCTTTCGAGTTCATGTGCAGCACACTTCGTAATGGAGAATACACTGTAACCATTAAGAAAAAAACACAGCCGAGAACATTAAATCAAAATGCTCTCATGTGGAAATGGTTTCAGTGTATTGGTGCCTGTTTGCGTGAATACACAGGTGAAGAGTATTGGAGCACTGCTGCTGGAGTTCAGGATATACATGACTTGTATTGTAAGAAGTTTCTTGTGAAACAGGTTCATGTGAATGGTAAAGTGGAAACTATTGTGCGAGGAACAAGTAAACTTAATACTTTAGAGATGCATAATTTCATGGAAAGCGTGAAAATAGATGCGGCCACCGAGTTTGGTATTACACTTCCGTTGCCTGAAGACCAGCATTACTTAGATTTTATTCATGAGTACCAAAACCGGTACTAATTAATCCTTTTATAATTTATGATTGCAAATTTGAGAAACTACGAACCCGAGACAATTGAGTTTGTAGTTCCCGATTCTATTCGGGAAAAATTTCCCCCTGTTTTATTTCAGGGTTCTACGAATGTAGATGAATTGATAAAGTTGGTGAATGAGCATTTCAATGCTACATTCCCTGAAAGTGAGGTGACACAACGTTTACTGGATGAATTTGAGATTTCCGAAATTCGTGAAGAGTATTGCATCAAGCAAGAGAATGAGGTCCCCAAACGCGAACGTGAATTGTTGGAAGCCATTGAACGTGCGAAGAAAATTAAGAGTGATGCTCAAGACAGGTTAGCTTCTATTAAGACTGAAATTAAAGACCTGGCTGCCGAGGTCAAAAAGGGGACGAGGGAGTATCATCTTTCAAGTAAGAATACGATCCGGTTTGCTCTTGATGGATATTTCCTGTATTATTCATGGGTGAACGGTGAGTTTAAGCTTGTGAAAGCTGAAAAAATTCCTGATTGGGACAAACGTTCTCTTTGGGCACAGGAAGATCGAAACAGAAAAGCGATGCTTGATTTGTTTGGTATTGAATATCCTGAAGTAGAACGTCCTATTGATGATACAGAAGATTATGGGGACAAGTTCGAAGAAGACCTGTCTGATAAACTTCCTGAAGAAGAACCGGAAGACGATGAGTAGATTGCAGCACAAAAAAGGCAGGAAGTCCAACTATGTGAAGCGGCTTGTGAATAATCCAGATTGGGAAGAAGCCAAGCGTAAGGTTCGTATTAGGGATGGACATAAATGCCAGATGTGCGGTAAAGACTTCAATTTAGAGATTCACCACAAAACATACAGGGTTAACGGAAAATCAATCGTTGGTCATGAACTTGAACATCTTGATTGTCTCGTTACCCTTTGTGGTGACTGTCATTCGAAAGTTCATAAATATCACATCAAATTATGACATACCAGTTAAGAGACTACCAAAAAAGTGCTAGTGATGCAGCGGTCAGCGTTTTTAAATCCAAGGAAAAGAAAAACTACGTGATAGTTCTTCCCACTGGTGCCGGGAAGTCCCTTGTCATTGCCAATATAGCTGCACGGATAGACGGGCCGCTGATAGTGTTCCAGCCTAGCAAGGAAATACTCGAACAAAATTTTGCGAAACTTCAATCATACGGCATATTCGATTGTGGAGTTTATTCAGCTTCTGCCGGAAGAAAGGATATCAATCGTATTACGTTTGCTATGATTGGTAGTGTGATGAAACACATGAGTTTCTTCAAACATTTCAAGCACGTTCTGATTGATGAATGTCATTTAGTGAATCCGGAGAAAGGAATGTATAAGGAATTCTTTGAAGATGAGCAAAGGAAAGTTATTGGGCTGACAGCGACTCCTTACAGATTATGTTCAGGAAGAGGTGGTGCTATGCTTAAATTTATAACTCGTACCCGGCCAAAGGTTTTCACTGATGTTA
The DNA here is from genome assembly GCF_025147085.1 of Bacteroides sp. D2. Lineage (NCBI taxonomy): Bacteria > Pseudomonadati > Bacteroidota > Bacteroidia > Bacteroidales > Bacteroidaceae > Bacteroides > Bacteroides sp. D2. The sequence continues at coordinate 4,491,392 of NZ_CP102261.1, forward strand.
TTTATCACTGTCAGGTGAGTGAACTACTTGCTAAAGGATTTCTCGCAAGTTTGAAATACTATGATATTACAAAGTTGGATTTAAGTAGAGTCAGGACTAATTCTACTGGTGCAGATTACGATGAAAAAAGTCTTCTGCAAGAGTTTGAACGTGTGGACATATACAAAGATATAGTTGGATGGACAAAACGTCTGTTGAACCCCAAATCGGGCATACCACGCAAAGGTATTTTAATATTCACGAGGTTTATTCGTGAAGCTGAAAAACTGGCTTCCGAAATTCCTAATTGTGCGATCGTTAGCGGTTCTACTCCAAAGGAAGAAAGGGCACGAATTCTGAAAGGTTTTAAAGATGGAAGAATAAAAGTTGTTGCTAATGTCGGAGTACTTACAACCGGATTCGATTACCCGGAGCTTGATACGATTGTTCTTGCACGTCCAACCAAATCCCTTTCCCTCTATTATCAAATGGTCGGTCGTGTTATTCGTCCCTGCCAAGGTAAAGAGGGTTGGGTTGTTGATTTGAGTGGGAATTTCCGGCGTTTTGGGCGTGTTGAAGAGTTACGCATAGAACAGCCTGAAAAGGGAAAATGGTGTATAATGAGTCGTGGCCGTCAATTAACCAATGTAGTATTTTAATTATCATGTGGAGAAATTACAAGAAGAAAGAAAAGAAAAAGCCTCTTTTCGAGGTAGAAGGTGTTAAGGTCAAGAAGAAACCTGATCTTGTCGATAAACTAGACAGAATATTTAGTTTATTCATCCGTTATCGTGATACGATGCCTAATGGATATTTTCAGTGTATTTCATGTGGTAAAATAAAGCCTTTCAATAAAGCAGATTGCGGTCATTACATCAACCGCCAACACATGAGTACTCGCTTTGATGAAATGAACTGCAATGCTCAATGTTCACATTGTAACCGCTTCATGGAAGGAAATATTCAGGATTATCGCAGACGTCTAGTTGCCAAGTATGGTGAACGAAATGTGCTGATCCTGGAAGCCAAGAAAAATGTTACTAAGCAATTTAGTGACTTTCAATTAGAAAAGCTGATTACTCATTACAAGGAAGAAGCGAAAAAACTGAAGGAAGCAAAAGGTCTGTGAGTTTTATTACTAATCGGAGTATAATCCCTTAAAATATGGAAAGAAATTCATTCATCTTTTATAAAGGGTGGAGAGAAGCAATCAAGGATTTGCCGGATGATGTCAGGCTGGAGATTTACGAAAGCATAATTGAGTATGCGACAACGGGAAATCTTCGGGGGTTGAAACCTATGGCAAATATTGCTTTCAACTTTATAAAGATAGATATAGACAGGGATACTGAAAAGTATATGTCTATTGTGGAAAGGAATAAGAGCAATGGTTCTAAGGGGGGACGTCCGAAAAGTGAAAACCCAAAAGAACCCAAAGAACCCACAAAACCCACTGGGTTATTTGGAAACCCAAAAGAACCCACAAAACCCGATAATGATAATGAATATGATAATGATTATGTAGATGATAATGATTCTCATTTAAAAAAGAAAGAAACTTCTCCTAAAGGAGAATCAAAGAAAGACGAGCTTTCTTTGTTCCCCGAGGAAAAGATTGATTGGGGTGGGCTAATGGATTATTTTAATTCCACGTTTAAAGGTAAACTTCCTGCTATAAAGTCCATAGATGCAAAACGAAAGAAAGCTATTAAAGCACGTGTCGCACAATACGGGAAGCAAGCTGTATTCGATGTGTTCCAATTGGTTTTAGACAGTCCTTTCTTGCTTGGACAAAACGATAAAAATTGGAGGTGCACTTTTGACTGGATATTCTTGCCTACAAAATTTACAAATATTTTAGAAGGTAACTATAATGGAAAACGAACTGATACTGCGGCCACAAGAAGAGAATCGGTTAGCAGTCTTACGGACCTCGCCGAAGAACTACTGCAAAGCTCTATGCCCAAAGAAGGTTGAAGATGTATTTCAAAGTGATGAACCTTCTATTGGCACTATCATAAGAAAGTTTGGTGAACCACAGGCTAGAGCAGTGCTGGTCATATTGATAGCTGATGCCTTGGAGTTTTTCAATGTCAGTAATACAATGTCTGCTACCCAAGTTGCTACTACAGTAGATTTAATCATTGAAGAATATCCCTATATGAAAACTGATGATTTTAAACTGTGTTTCAAGAATGCAATGAAAATGAAATATGGTGAAAATTACAATCGTATTGATGGTTCTATCATTATGGGATGGCTTCGTGAATACAACAAAGAACGTTGTGCTGTTGCTGATAATCAGTCATGGAATACTCATAAGGCTAAATTGTCAGGGGAAACGAGTTTTACAAGTGGCTTGTCGTATGAAGAATACCGGAACGAACTCAAACTTAGAGTTGAGCAAGGAGATGAAGAAGCTGCTAAAGCGTTAAGTCTCTCAAATGAAATAATCTCTTATCTAAACAAAAGAGAATATGGCAAACAAGAAGCAGAAGGTGACAATTTACTGGAACACTAGGCATATCAAACTTGAAGATATTCCTGAAGTGAAAAGAAGAATACGGGAGCGTTTTGGTATTCCTAATCACACAACTGTTAATGGTGAAACGGATTGTTATATCCGTGAGGAAGATATGGAATTGCTTCGGGAAACGGAAAAACGTGGCTTCATTCAAATACGTAATAAGCCCGCATGAAAATGGCGTTAAAATGGCGAAGTTTCTGTTTGCATAACTTGTCATTTTACGATAACTTTACTGATGTAATGAATTAAAAGTCAAACCAATATAATTAAATTATGGAAGTACAAAACATTAGAATTGACCTTATCAGTCCTTCTCCTTTGAATCCGAGAAAGACTTTTGATGAAGCAGCTCTTGAAGAGCTTGCAAGCAACATTGAAAAGCAAGGTTTATTGCAACCTATCACTGTCAGAGTTGCTAAATCCGAGGAGATGACTAACCTAGAAACCGGAGATGTTACCCCATTACCTTACACATACGAAATTGTTTGCGGTGAGCGTCGTTTCCGGGCTGTGTCACTTTTGAAAGCAAAGGAAGATGAAGCGAATGTTGCAAAAATCAAAGCCCATCGAAAAAAGTCGGAAAAATTTCAGACAATATCCTGCATTGTCAGAGAAATGACAGATGATGAGGCTTTTGAAGCGATGATTACCGAGAATCTTCAAAGAAAAGATGTTGATCCCATCGAAGAAGCTTTTGCCTTTGCGCAGTTGGCTGAAAAAGGACGAACTTTGGAAGATATCGCTCTTAAAATAGGAAAGTCTACCCGGTTTGTTTTTGACCGTATTAAATTGAATTCTCTTATTCCTGAACTAAAAGAGCGGGTAAGAAATGGAGATATACCATTGTCCGGTGCTATGATTCTTTCTAAATTGGATGAAGATACTCAAAAAGAGTTTCATGAGGAGGAGGAAGAACAATGTACTACTGCTATGATTCGAGAATTTGTGAGTAATTCTTTCATGGAGCTTGGTAACGCACCTTGGATTAAAGATGATTCCGATAATTGGGAAAATACTGATATTAAATCATGTTCTCAATGTGAGAATAATACGTGTAATCATGGTTGTTTGTTCTATGAAATGAATAGTAAGGATGCTAGATGTATCAATGCTGCTTGCTATGAGAAAAAACAGATTGCTTATGTGACGCGGAAAATTCAACTAGAATATGAACATCTTGTTAAAGTTGGCGAACCTCTTTCATTTGGAAAAACAGTAATTATCGCTAGACGTCCCGATACATATTGGGGAGAAGATAGAAAGGTTTTCTATGAAAAAACTTTGGAAGCTGTTAAACAACTTGGATTTGAAATAGTTGATCCTGATGAAATCTTTAGATGTAAGTGCTGGTATTCAGAAGATGATGAACGCATTTTGAAAATGCTTGAAGATGGAGAAGTTTATCGTTGTCTTTCATTTTTTGGACATTATTCTCCCGAATTTAACGTTAGTTTCTATTATGTTAGAAAAGAAACGGCTTCCTCTACTTCCGCCGTTGCCGATCTAAAAGAGATAGAAAGGGAAAAAATAAACGCCCAATTAAAAAGAGCGAAGGATATAGTCAAGGAGAAGTCTGCTGAAGAAATGCGCAAGTGGGCGCAAGAGAAAACATATTATCAGAGAACAAAAGAATTCTCTGAAAATGAACAACTTGTTTTTGATGTGCTGGTTCTTAGCGGTTGTAGCAGTACTTATCTTGAAAAACTGAATTTGAAAAAATGGAATGGTGAGAGTGATTTTGTAAATTATGTCAAGAACAACCAAGCTGACCGACACCAATGGTATAGAGCCTTTATTGCTGAATGCTTATCATCGAATAATGTGAATTTCTACTCCTATTTGCAAAAGTGTCAGAAAATCCTTTTTGCAGAACAATATCCGGATGATTTCAAAGCGCTCTCTAAGAAACTTGCGGATTCATATGATAAGAAAGAAAAGAAGCTCAAAGAAAGACTGAAAGAGCTAAATAACGATAACACAGAGGAAGCCTAGTGGTTTCCTCTCTTTATTGACGCACTTATGAAAACGTGGACTGGCGAACAACTTGCTATACTTGACAGTGAGTACCCGACTGCTGATTTAAAAGAACTTGCTAGGCGTCTTGATAAAACACTTAGTGCTGTTAAAACAAAGGCCTTGATTCGAAAACTTAGGCGCTCTCCGAGAATCTCGTTTTGGAATAGTGAGAGACTTGATAAATTGAAAAAGTTGTATCCCAATCATACTAATGAGGAAATAGCACAGATATTAGGTACCACTTATTCTGCTGTAAATGGAATTGCATTTAAATTACGGCTCTTTAAATCTAAAGAATTTAAATTTCAATGCGCTTCTAAAAGCTTCTTTCCCAAAGGCCACCAACCGATGAACAAGGGACGTAAGCAAACGGAATATATGTCAGAGGAACAATTAGCAAAAACGAAAGCTACTCGATTTAAGAAAGGACATATCCCCAAAAATCATAAACCAGTCGGTTATGAACGCATAACTCGTGACGGTTACATTGAAGTGAAAACTGCCGAACCGAATGTCTTTGAACTTAAACATCGGCTTGTATGGATTGAGCATAATGGAGAAATCCCCCCTGGTTATAATATTCAGTTTAAGGATGGCAACAGGCAAAACGTTTCCATTGAGAACCTTTACATGATTAGTCGTTCTGAACAATTAAAAAAAGAGAATTCTTTGTATGCCCGATATCCGGAAGATGTTCAGTACCTAATCAAGCTAAAAGGAGCTTTGAATAGACAAATTAATAAAGCAACAAAAAAGAATGAATCATGACTGATGGAGCAATAGATAGATTGAAAGAAATGGTTAATAAACCATTCCTTTATCAGAATGAAGAAGTTGTAATTCTCAATTACTGTGACGGTACCGGTGATGATGGTACCGAAGTTGAGATATACTTGAATAATGGCAAAGTATTGGTATTTAGTATGTTTGATTTGGCTTCCAAATTGAATCGTTTTCGGCCAATAACAAACACAGTTGTCGTGTTGGCTAATGAACGGTTGAATAAGGTGTCTACAGTGAACCCTACCATTTTACAAGATTTGAGGAATTTGGTTCTTCAACAAATTAAGGATGTGAAAGAAGATCCTAGTAAAGTGAGCCAAGCAAAACAAGTTTTCCAAGGGGTTAATACCGTAATCAATCTTGCTAAGACAGAATTAGAGTACAGGAAATATTTAGATACAACAGACCCCTCAAAATAAATAATAGTATGCTGATAGATAAAGAATATGTTCATTGGTTTCGCATCAGAGACCAACCTAATAGAATCGTGTGAGATTATTCATAGTCTAACAATTTAACCCGATCGATATGATAACATTGAATAGGTTTGCCCAGAGATGCTTGAATATCATGAGGAAGCGCTTTAAGATGAATGAGCATAGCTCAAGAAAAGCGTTTAGCATAAGAATTGAAGCCGTTTGGAGAAAATTCGATATTGCTTCTAAATATAGGAGTGATAATCTTCCTAAATATTCGGAAGATGAAGAATTGGCAGCCGAGATGATAATTTACCTTGTTGCCTATTTAAAAAGATTTGGTTGTGAGGACATTGAACAGCTTATCAAAGATAAGATAGAGTTCGATGATAGAAAAAATGATTAGGTGTTGTTACTGACTGTTTGTGTTGTTGATTTTGTGTTGTTGATTTTAATATAGTTAGTTATGACAGAGATTATTCAAGTCTGCCTACTTGATTTTAATAAGGGGCAGCTCACGGGATTGCCGAAAAATCCACGTTTTTTTCGTGATTACCGCTTTGAAGCGATGAAGAAAAGCATTCAGGATTCGCCAGAGATGCTTGAGCTTCGAGAACTTATAGTTTTTCCCTACAATGATGGCAGATATATTGTTGTTTGTGGTAATTTACGTTTGCGAGCTTGCAAGGAGTTAGGTTATAAAGAACTGCCTTGTAAAATTCTGGCACCTGATACCCCCATTAAGAAGTTGAGGGAATATGCCACTAAAGATAATGTCAATTTTGGTGAGAATGATTTGGACGTTATGGAAAACGAGTGGAATAAGGCGGAACTCCAAGATTGGGGCATCGAATTTGCCCCGGAGAAGAAAGAGGATGAATTTAAAGAGCGCTTCGATGCCATCACGGATGATACAGCCATTTATCCTCTCATTCCAAAGTATGACGAAAAACATGAGTTGTTTATCATCACCTCAAGTAATGAGGTAGATAGCAACTGGCTTCGTGAAAGGCTGGACATGCAGCACATGAAGTCGTACAAGACCGGGAAAGTAAGTAAGAGTAATGTAATCGACATAAAAGACGTTCGCCATGCCTTGCAAAATAGTAATACCAAGTCATAAGCGCCATGACCGGGTGTTCGCTAAAAAGTTGGTGAACGATCCTATCATTTGCGTTGCTGAAAGTCAAGCTGACTTATATCAACAATTTAACCCGGAATGTGAAATTGTTACTCATCCTGACGACGTTATGGGCCTCATCCCGAAACGTAACTGGATGGCAAAGCATTTTGGAGAACTTTTCATGCTTGATGATGATGTCCATGCCTGCAAACCTATTTATGTGGAAAAAGGAGAACCTAGCCGGATAAAGGATAAAGATAAGATAACCAATATCATTCAGTCATTATTTGAGATGGCCAGTATGATGGATGTACATCTGTTTGGCTTCACCGCTCGGATATCGCCGGTAATGTATGATGAATCCGCTTTTCTTTCTCTTTCGAAAATGATAACCGGTTGCAGTTATGGAGTAATCTATAACAAAAACACTTGGTGGAATGAGGAAATACGTTTGAAGGAAGATTTTTGGATTTCTTGTTACATGAAGTACAAAGAACGTAAGGTTTTAACCGATTTGCGGTATAATTTTGAGCAAAAGAACACTTTTGTAAACGCTGGTGGGCTTGCTTCTATAAGGAATCAGGAAGAGGAACGTAAATCTATCCTCTTTATCAAAAAGAATTTTGGTGATAGTATTTTGCTAAAGAGTGCAACCACTAATGGGAAAGACAAAACAAAGCAGCTCGTTCAATATAATATATCATGCAAATTCAAATTCTAATAGTCTGTAAAAAAGGCGTTTAAATGGCGTCCATTCTGTTTGTCATATTCGCCTTTTTTAGCTAATTTTACTGATGCAATAAACTAAAAGTCAAACCATTAAATTAGAATTATGATTATAAGAACAGTTTGCGGATATGATTTCTTTGAGGTGAGTTCTGCAATGCAGAAAGCCATTAGGCGAGCCGACACCGGGGTAGCCGGCTTTTTTGCATTGGAACTTTGGGCGAGTGGGTACCGCGACTATGTGTGGAAGCGTCTGTTTACCATTAGTGCTGAAGATTGCTATGGAATCATTACTAAAGAGATAGAAGCATTGTGGCAGGGGCATGAGCTGGTAAACAAGACTGCTACTGAACCCAAAGGGAGGATATTTGTCAGTAAAGCTGTTATTCTCCTTTGTGAATGTAGAAAGAATCGTGATGCGGATCATTTGCAAAACTTCATCTATGATAGAAAGGATATTGATATAGAAAAGTGGATAAATGATGTCAGGCGTTACCCTATTCCTATTCCAGATTACACTTTCGATGTACATACACGAAAGGGTAAAAAACATGGGAGAACCAAAGAAGAATTCTTTCAGGAAGAATACAAGGCGTTACAACCTCGTGTTCCTGGTTTATTCGATGATTTGGTTCAACCCAGTCAACCAAAGTTATTTAATGATGAAACCACGGCTAAGTAGCTGTGGTTTCATCATTTTTCATATAAGTCAAACCAATTTAATTAAAAAAATGAACACGTATTACAAATTTGCGCCAAATGTATTTTTGGCAAAGTGTGATGAGAAGCACGAAAAAGGTGAAACTATTGAAGTTACCACCAAGTATGGAAAAGAAAATGAATGTATTGTTTTCAACCTCATTTACGAACGTGATGGATTCTATTACTACTCAATCGTACGGGCTGATGGCTTTAATGTGCAAGAGTGGGCCAAACAAAGAGCTGAACGTCGTCATGAATGGGCTACATCTGCTGTACAGAAAAGCTGTGAATATTACAACAAGTCCAATAAAGATAAGGATTTTCTTTCTCTAGGTGAGCCTATCAAAGTGGGACATCATAGCGAGAAGCGACACAGAAAAGCGATAGATGATGCGTGGAACAATATGGGGAAAAGCGTTGAGTTTAGCGATAAGGCTGCCGAACATGAAAGAGTTGCGAAGTATTGGGAAAAAAGGGCTAATACGATAAACTTGTCCATGCCGGAAAGTATAGATTTCTACGAACATAAGTTGGAACAAGCAAAAGAATATCACGAAGGATTGAAGTCCGGTAAGTACCGACGCGAGCATACATACGCTATGGCTTATGCCAATAAAGCAGTAAAAGAGGCTAAAAAAAATTATGACCTTGCAGTAAAGCTGTGGGGCGATGTTTAATAATTTGTAGTATCTCAAATAATTTACTATGAGAGAATTTTCAAAAGAAACCTCATTACAAAGGGTAATGAGGGCTTCAGGTCGTGTACCTGTACAATGCTCATGCAGTGTTTGTAAACAACAATGTCATACGCCATGTTTAGGTACTCCTGATGATATTGAACGAATTATTGATGCAGGTTATGCCGACAGGTTAGCGCTGACGAACTGGGCTGCTGGTATATTCTTAGGGGTTATTAATATTGCTATTCCGATGATTCAGCCCGTTGCTGGTAAGGAGTATTGTGCTTTTTTCGAGAATGGACTGTGTATCTTACATGATAAGGGTTTGAAGCCCACTGAAGGACGTTTGTCTCATCACACAGTCAGGAAGGATAACTTCAATCCTGCTATGAGTATTGCTTGGAACGTTGCAAAAGAATGGCTGATGCCGGAGAATGAGGATGTACTTTCTCGTGTAGTAAATAAATTCTTGAATGCGAGGAAGCCATGAATGTGTGTCAATCAATACCTCGTAGAGATTGTAAGGTGTTTGCTAAATGTGGAGCAAAATCCTTATCACATTGCCGGCGGCACCGCGAAACTGATGAGAAGTGTAAAAGTTGTACTCTAATTCGTCGTAAGCCGCGTAATCGGATTATAGATGATTCAGGACGTGAAATGAAAAAATGTACCCATTGCGGAAATTACTTCTACTTGAACCGGTTCTACAATCGTATAGTGGTGAGAAAAGGTAAGGAATATCATTTGTTGACTTCCTGGTGCCGTATGTGTATGTCACAGATTAATAATCAGAGGGCAAAGAAGAAAAAGTGACTTGTCTATTAAATTTTTTGTATGAAATATTATGCTTCAGTCAGCTTTGGAAAGGATTCCTTGGCAATGCTTTTCATGCTAATAGATAAAGGATATCAGTTGGATGAAGTCGTTTTCTATGATACAGGTATGGAATTTCAGGCAATCTATAACACTCGTGATGCTGTTCTTCCAATTCTTAAAAAACTTGGCATTAAATATACAGAACTGCATCCGGAGCAACCTTTTCTTTGGACAATGTTTGAAAGGCCGGTTAAGAAAAGAGGGACCAATATTATCCATAAAAAAGGATATAGTTGGTGTGGGGGAACATGCCGGTGGGGAACGAGTGAAAAACTTCGTGCATTGAAAGCTCACACAAAAGACGGAATTGATTATGTCGGTATTGCTGCCGATGAGACCCATCGCTTTGAAAAGGAAAAACGACCAAATCGGGTTTTACCACTTCGTGATTGGGGCATTACTGAAGCAGATGCACTCCAGTATTGTTACACAAAAGGCTTTGTTTGGCATGAGGATGGAGTAAGGCTATATGAACTACTTGATCGTGTGAGTTGCTGGTGTTGTGGAAATAAGAACTTGAAGGAGTTGAAGAATATGTATTTGTACCTTCCATGGTATTGGAAAAAGCTGAAAGAACTTCAGTTAAATACCGATAGGCCCTATCGGCGTAATAGTGGAGAAACCATTTTTGATTTAGAGGAAAGATTTAAACGTGAAATGCAACAAAAATAGTTATTATGATTCCCTTATGTATAAATGGAAAAGATTATTATGATCGAGAAGAAGCACTTGCTGCCTGGTTCGAGGAATGGTTAATGAAACAAGACTTTGAGCAAGATCTTATTGATCGAGAGCTGGAACTTGAATATCGAAAGACTCATCCTGATTGGAACACTCCTTATGTGATGTATGGTGTTCGTAAAAAACATAAGTGTATCCAAAAGAATGAAATTGCCGTGTTTTATGACTTGTTACCGAGACAAAAGCGTGCTCGTACTGCTGAAACACATTGGTATAAAGTATTGTACAAGAGAAAGGCCACTCCTGAAGAAGTTGAGTCACTCAAGGCTGGGGAATATACCCGTAGATATTTGGTGTATTCCCTGTTTATTGAGAAGAAAATGACTCTTGACAAGGCTTTATCTCTTATAGTTGCCGATGATAAATTATTAGGAATTGCTGATAATACCATCTCTGAAATTGTAACAGCCTTTGAGACTTTCTTTAACCGTAAATTTAGAATTTATAAACCCGAGTTTACAACTCAACTTAATTTATTTACAGATTAATATGAAAACAACAATTATTTCATGTGTGATTTTGTTTGTGTTCTTGCTATATGTAGGACACTTTTCTATAACAATCAAGCCGTTCACAGTCCAACTTCCATACTGGCATCGTTCGCTCGGACTGTTTTTGTTGATCCTCTCTTTTATAGTATATAATGTCGGTGAACGTGCAAAAGGGTACATTGATGGAATGAAAGAAGGGGAAAGAATTGTACTTGAATTGTTGAAGAAAAAGACCGAATGAAAATGGCGTTAAAATGGCGAAGTTTCTGTTTGCTAAACTTGTCAATAACGATTACCTTTATAGACGTAAAGCATTAAAAGTCAATCAACATGAAGAGGAATGAAAAAATAGAAAAATTAGAAAGACTAGGTATTTTCAATCAATGGAAATATAATACAGAAAGAGCAAATGAGACATTTAATATTGAATGTCCTGACTTCTCAATGACAAATGAAGAGCGGATGAACAATTTGTTAGATGTTGATTGTAGCTTTCATCAGTTTCTAACTATTTCATTCCCTTTTTATAATACTCCTGAAGGTGCTACTTTTTGGGAGAATATTGCAAAAAAATAATCGAACTTAATTGAATTGAAATTATGAGTAAAAAAGATTTAATAGAGCAGAACATCACAAGAGTTCAAGAATATGTGAGGGAACTTATTGAAGATGCAAAGTGTAATAATGGTGTTTCGGAAACTCTTGAATCTACTTCAATAATTGTAGGTAATAGTGATGATATCTATGATTTTGCAATTTTATTTGCTTCTAATAGTGAATGTGTTTATTGTGAATTCATAAATGGTAAAATAGAGTACATTGATTGTGAACTAGATTGTGAAATATGCCAATTTGAAGGAAGACTAATTTTTCAATATATAAACGGAAGTTTTCATAATCCTACTAGTCAAATTATCGAACTGTCAAAATTGCTGATGAAAGGCGAATTAAAAGACACAAAAAGTATCTTTTGTTCTATGGTACTTCGATTAATGGATACTGAAGAATACAGTAACAATTATTGCAAATCTTTGGATTTAGTTCTGAGGCTGTTTCCTGAAATAGATGGAGAATTATTAGAAAAGGAATTGGATAGATATATTTAAGCATTACAAGGATGAGTAAAATGAATTTAAATGAATTAAGAGACAAAGCATATAAAACAGCTTGTGAACATGTGTTTCACGATCAAGAGCTAAGTAACAATCATTTTCTTTGCCTTGTGATTTCTGAACTGATGGAAGCTGTGGAAGCAGATAGAAAAGGAAGGCGTGCTAATGTTGATCGGTATAATAAGAAGATTGCTAACAGCCGCATTTGTCAAGGATTGGATTCTGACATTCCCAAAGAGCGCGGTTACGAAGTTGCATATAGCGAAACCATTAAAGGTTCAATCGAAGAAGAATTAGCTGATGCTGTTATCCGCTTGCTTGATCTTGCAGGACTTCGAGGAATAAGCCTTGAACTTGCCAACGGAGATATTGATGACTGTATTGAAGATATGGCAGAAGCCTGTAAAGGCGAAAGTTTTACCGAATCAATCTATTCCATCTCTACACTTCCCGTTAGATATGACGGAATATTTGATTTTTCTACAGCCGTGAATGATATGATACTATCTATTTTCGGGCTTGCCAAGCACTTAGATGTAGACCTGCTTTGGCACATCGAGCAGAAAATGAAGTATAACGAACTCCGTGAAAAGATGCACGGGAAGAAGTATTAACTCTCATAACAAAAAAATGGATGATAAACGAAAACAAATATTGGTAGATTACATATCCTACCTGTATACGACGGGTAGGAGCTATGATAGCATCGGGAAATACATCAAATATGTGACTGATTTTCTTGAAAATTCCGAAGAAATCAATCGTCGTGGTTATTATAAATATAAACATAAAAATGCTGATGCTATGGTGCGCCATTCGTTTATGTGTGAGGCTGTTTGTGATTTATTGTCTTATCTTAAAATCGGATATGGCCGACGGGAAAAGGCTGTAAAACCTTTGGAGAAACTTGAGGTTATTTCAGAGAAGAATAAGAAACTGCTTAATGATTTTATAATATGGTTGACTGATAACAATGATTATTCCTCTCACACAATTGATGTCTATTATACCTCGTTGAGAAAATATTTTGAATACGCCAATGAACTAAATATGGATAATTGCAGACGATTTATAAAAAGCCTTGAAGAGGAAAAACTTTCTCCAGCTACCATTCGATTACGTATTACAGCCATTGAGAAGTTCTCCAAATGGGTGAAGAAACCTATTGAACTGAAACGACCTAGAATGAAACGCAAGTTGGATGTAAACAATGTACCGACAGAAGAGGAATATAATAGGTTACTGGAGTATCTGAAAACAAAACTCAACAAGGATTACTATTTCTTCATTAAGGTATTGGGTACTACAGGAGCTCGGCTCTCGGAGTTTCAGCAATTCACGTGGGAGGATATAGCGACCGGCGAAGTTGTTTTGAAAGGGAAAGGGAACAAGTATCGGCGTTTCTTTTTCCAAAAGCAATTGCAGAGGGAAGTGAAGGACTATATAAAGGAGACAGGCAAGTCCGGTACTCTTGCTGTTGGGAGATTCGGGCCGTTGACTCAAAGAGGACTTTCACAGCATCTGAAAGTATGGGGTAAACATTGTGGTATCGATTCGAAAAAAATGCACGCTCACGCCTTCCGGCACTTCTTTGCTAAAATGTTCCTGAAGAAAACCAAAGATGTAATTCAATTAGCAGACCTTCTTGGTCATGGTAGTGTAGATACAACAAGAATTTATTTACAAAAAAGTTATGATGAACAACAAAGAGACTTTAATAAAAACGTTACGTGGTAGTGTAGCCCAGCTCAATGAATTGTCGGATATGACTGAAGGTATAGATGTTTATGACGCTGCCGGATATGTTGATACTGAATTTCTTATGGAAGCGCTTTCCTGTGTTAATACTTTTATGGATGCGAGTAATATGGTTATTACGAAAATATCCTCACTGTTAGCGCCGGACGCTCCGGTTGATGAAAGGAAGAACCAGGCTGATGAAGGTAAGAAATGGAATGTGGAAGAGATACTGAAGCATTGTACTCTTGAGGATAGTGTTCTTAAACTTCCGAAAGTACAATTCAATAAGAAATCCTATGCTGAAGCAAAGAAATGGATAGAAGAAGCTGGCGGCTCATGGCAGGGAGGTAAGATACAGGGATTCACATTTCCTTTTAATCCGGAACGTGTGTTCTCCATCTTGAAAGAAGGTAAGCGATGCGATTTGCAAAAAGATTTTCAGTTCTTTGAAACACCTGCTGATATTGCAGACTGGCTGGTAATGCTTGCCGGTGGAATTCACGAAACAGATACCGTACTTGAACCAAGTGCCGGACGTGGTGCTCTGATAAAAGCGATTCATCGGTCGTGCCCGTCAGTAACAGTTGAATGCTATGAACTGATGCCGGAAAACAGGGAGTTCCTTCATACACTTGATAACATAATATTGCTTGATGAAGATTTTACGAAAGACAGTGTAGGGCATTACACTAAGATTATTGCTAATCCTCCATTTTCCGGTAATCAGGATATTGACCATGTAAGACTTATGTATGAACGCTTGGAAGAAGGTGGAACTCTTGCTGCTATTACCAGCCAGCATTGGAAATTCGCATCTGAAAAGAAATGTGTTGAGTTCCGGGAATGGTTGGAAGAGGTTCATGGAGAAGTTTTTGAAATCGGAGCAGGTGAATTCAAGGAAAGTGGAACGACTGTTAGCACTATGGCAGTTGTAATAAAAAAGTGATTCAAATCTAAAAATAAAGGAGCTAATTAAATATTAGCTCCCTAATGAATTACAGTTAGTAACTTACAGAACTTTCTACTGTTGCAGCCTCAATACCATTTGCTCTTTTATATGCTCCAATGGCTGACATAACGGCTGTTTTTACTAATCCTCTATCATGGAAATTATGAGGATAACTAATATTAGTAGTAAACGAGTAGCTTCTGCCTCCTGCTGTAAACGAAATAGTGTAAGAATACATAGAATTAAATATTAGGTTATTATGCAATATTGCATTGACAAATATAATTATAATCAAATAAAAAAGATAATTATGGCAAAAATTTATGTAGCAAGTAGTTGGAGAAATGTATTTCAACAGGACGTTGTAGGTATTCTCCGTGATTTAGGACATGAGGTTTACGATTTTAAGAATCCTCCTCATGGTAATGGTGGCTTCCAATGGTCTGATATAGACCCTAACTGGCAAAACTGGACAACAGAGCAATATCGTGAAGCTCTTAATCACCCGATTGCACAAAAAGGATTTGATTCAGATTTTAACGGCATGAAGTGGGCGGATGTCTGTGTTATGGTTCTTCCTTGTGGTCGGTCTGCTAACACAGAAGCAGGATGGATGAAAGGTGCAGGCAAAAGAGTAATGGTCTATTCCCCAAAGGAACAGGAACCGGAACTTATGTATAAGATATACGATTTTGTGAGTGATAGCATATTTCGTATCAATGATGAGATAATTGGAGTATAACAAAGTAGTAATGAACATCGGAATATTAGCAGTTGACAGTAATTATCCTAATCTCGCGCTTATGAAGATAAGCAGCTATCATAAAGCACGTGGCGACAATGTAGAATGGTATAATCCCCTTTGTTCTTATGATAAGGTTTACATTGCAAAAGTATTTAGCTTTACGCCGGATTACGGCTATTACATCAATGCCGATCAAGTTGAGAAAGGCGGTACTGGGTATGACATAAAAAAGGTTCTTTTGCCAGAGATTGATAGAATGATTCCTGATTACGATCTGTATAATGTTGATAAGAATTTGGCTTATGGCTTTTTGACAAGGGGCTGTCCTAATCGTTGTAAATGGTGTGTTGTACCTGCCAAAGAAGGAAACATCACTACTTACATGGATATTGCGGATGTATCTGCTGGGCGAAAAAATGTGATTCTCATGGATAACAATATACTTGCATCCAACTACGGTTTGCAGCAGATTGAAAAGATTGTCTCCATGGGCGTACGAGTTGATTTCAATCAGGGGTTAGACGCTCGGTTAGTAACAGAGGATGTTGCAAAATTGTTGGCAAAAGTCAAATGGATAAAACGTATTCGGTTTGGGTGCGATACACCGGGGCAAATTGCAGAGTGTGAGCGTGCTACAGCGTTGATTGATAAATATGGCTATAAGGGTGAATATTTCTTCTACTGTATTTTATTGAATGACTTCAAGGAAGCATTTACCCGAGTAAATCATTGGAGAGTGAAAGGCGGTCGGTTCTTACCGCATTGCCAGCCTTATAGGGATTTGAATAATCCACGTCAAATTATTCCTCAATGGCAAAAGGATTTAGCCGGATGGGCTGATAAGAAGTGGGTGTTTAGAAGCTGTGAATTTAAAGACTTTACTCCTAGAAAGGGTTTTAAGTGTAGGGAGTATTTTCAAAAATAAGATTTAATCTTTAGGATTTTATGTTGAACCTAGGTGTGTCTTTAAACAAGATGCACCTTTAGTTTTTGTGATGATGAGAAAAATGATTGTAACCGGCAGTGAGGGATTTATTGGTAAAGCCCTTTGCCGAGAATTAGCTAAAAGGGATGTCGAAGTCATAGGACTTGATCGAAAGTCTGGTATTGAAGCCACAAAAGTATGTGAGCTCCTGAAAAATGGGGGTATTGATTGTGTGTTTCATTTAGCGGCGCAAACTAGTGTGTTTAATGGAAACCTGGAACAAATCAGGAAGGATAACATTGATACTTTCATGCGAGTAGCTGATGCATGTAACCAGTATCATGTGAAGTTAGTATACGCCAGTTCGTCAACGGCGAATCCGGAGAATACCACTTCCATGTATGGAATAAGCAAGTATTTCGATGAACAGTATGCATCTATCTATTGTAAGGCTGCGACCGGGTGCCGGCTGCATAATGTATATGGACCTAATCCGCGAAAAAGAACTCTTCTCTGGTTCCTGATGGAAAAGGAAAACGTGTCATTATATAACTGTGGTCAGAATATCCGGTGCTTCACTTACATAGATGATGTCATTGAGGGGCTTATTTATGCGGTGGGCTGTAACCGGCAGCTTATCAATATTTGTAACGTCCAACCTGTGACTACTATGTATTTTGCTTCTTTAGTAAAATACTACAAACCGCTTGAAATTGAGCTAATTAATGAAAAACGGGATTTTGACAATTTAGAGCAGTCGGTGAACCGGGATATCTATTTAGTACCTTTGTCTTATACATCTGTCGAGGATGGAGTAAAGAAGATTTTTGATGAAAAGAAAGGGAAAGATATGTCGTATTGATGACTGGGATAAGCCGGAAGCGGTGAAATGTAAGAGCTGGTCTCATCAGGAACGGTTATGTGATCTGAAAGAAAAGGTATCACTTCATAAAAAGGGTGATATCTATTACATCTCCCAGTTCACTCGTTCCAAGACTGGTACCAGCTTTTCAGAAATTAAACAGTCGGAGGAACTTGCATCATTCTTTGCAGAGAGAGCGTGTGAGTTTCTCCACCGCTTCATAGTAGGGGGATATGAAGGATGGTGTATAGTCACCACACCGCGACGGAGACACAACGAGGGCTTTCATTTTGCAACCTCTATCTGTACGAAAATTGCGGGGGCGGTGAAAATACCATTCTATGAGAATGCAATTCAGTGCCTGACTAAAGATAGATTGAATCCGGAATTCTTTCTTCTTCGTCCGATAAGGGAAAAGAAGATAATAGTGTATGATGACATATTAACAACTGGCAGCACACTGCTTGCCACCTATGAGCTTTTAAAGGATAGAGAGCAGCTTCTTTTTCTCGTAGGAATAAATAACAATTGATATGGGAAAGCAAGAGAAACCATTAACATTCAAGCAAGAGAAATTCTGTAAATACTACGTTGATACAGAAGGTAATGCTAGTGAAGCATATAGGATGTCTTATGATGCGTCAAAGATGAAACCTGAAACGATTTGGAGTGCTGCTAGCAGATTGTTAGCCAATAGCAAGGTTAGTGCAAGGATAAGTGAGATTAAGCAACAGAGGGCGAAAGAGACTGAAGTAGAGAGGAAAACGGTCGAAAAGGTATTAATGGATATTGTACTCGCTGATCCCGATGATTTACATTATGTAGACCCTGTTACCGGGAAAACAAAGATGAGAAGTCCGTCCCAACTTCCAAAGCGTGCCCGTAATGCGTTGAAGAAGATTCAGAATAATAGAGGAGTGGTTAATTATGAGTTCAACGGCAAGACAGAAGCCGCCCGGATTCTTGGTGCCTGGAATGGATGGGAAGCCGATAAGAATGTCAATATCAAAGGTGGAGACGGAAATAAAGTCGGTGAACTTCGTATCGGCTTTGAAGATAATGAGAATTCGGAAGAATAGAACAATTTGAACTGCAAAATTCGGTATTCACCCTACGGAGAAACCTTACTTTTAGAACAATATGGTTATAAATTATAAGAAGCTAAATCCTAACGGATTCTATCTATTGAAGTACTTGAATGATGAGACTATCCGTTTTATCATTCTCTATGGAGGTTCATCTTCCGGTAAGTCGTATAGTGTGGCACAAACAATACTGATACAGACATTACAGGATGGTGAGAACACTCTTGTCATGCGTAAGGTAGGAGCTTCTATTCTCAAAACCATTTATGAAGATTATAAGGTCGCTGCGATCGGTCTTGGCATCTCCCATTTGTTCAAATTTCAACAGAATACTATTAAATGTCTAGTAAATGGTGCGAAGATAGATTTCTCCGGTCTTGACGATCCGGAGAAGATAAAAGGTATCTCTAACTATAAGCGAGTTCAGTTAGAGGAATGGTCAGAGTTCGAGCATCCGGATTTCAAGCAGCTACGTAAGCGTTTGCGTGGTAAGAAAGGGCAGCAGATTATTTGTACCTTCAACCCGATTAGTGAAAGCCATTGGATAAAGAAAGAGTTTATTGATAAAGATAAATGGCATGATGTACCGATGACGGTTACCATTGCCGGCAAAGAGTTGCCGAAAGAACTTACCAAGGTCAAATCCGTAAAGAAGAATGCACCCAGGCAAATACTTAATCTTCGTACTAAGCAAATCGAGGAACAGGCACCTAATACAGTTATTATCCAATCTACCTATTTGAATAATTTTTGGGTGGTCGGTAGTCCTGACGGTGCGTATGGTTTCTATGATGAGCAATGTGTTGCCGACTTTGAGTATGATAGAGTTCACGATCCGGACTATTACAATGTGTACGCATTGGGAGAATGGGGTGTCATTCGTACCGGTAGTGAGTTCTTCGGTTCCTTCAATCGTGGCAAACATTCCGGTGAACATAAGTATGTTCCGGACTTACCTATTCATATCTCTGTCGATAACAACGTGCTTCCGTATATCAGTGTATCATATTGGCAGGTCGATTTCACAACTGGTACCAAGGTTTGGCAATTCCATGAAACGTGCGCTGAAAGCCCAAACAATACAGTAAAGAAAGCCTCCAAACTTGTTGCAAAGTATCTGAAATCTATCCAATATTCTGATAGGTTATATGTACATGGTGATGCATCAACGAAAGCGGCAAACAGCATTGACGATGAGAAGCGTTCCTGGATGGACTTATTCATAGATACATTGCAGAAAGAAGGATTCGAGATTGAAGATAAGGTAGGCAACAAGAATCCGAGTGTTGCCATGACCGGTGAGTTTGTTAATGCCATTTTTGATTGTACTGTTCCCGGTATAGAGATATACATTGACGAATCATGTTCGGTATCTATTGAGGACTACATGAGCGTACAGAAAGATGCTAACGGTGCCATTCTTAAAACTAAGGTCAAGAATAAAACTACCTTGCAGACTTATGAGGAGCACGGGCACCTGTCTGATACGTTCCGATATGTCGTTGTGGATTTGTGTAGTGAGCAGTATATAGAGTTTAGTAACCGGCGAAAAAGAAACTTGTATGCTTGTAATGGCACTATTAATTTCTTCAATCCAGATACCGAATGTAAATACACTAAGAAGATTCTATATGTGATGCCGAATGTTAATGGGAAATTTGTCCTTATACAAGCGTTTAGATGTGGGAATAAATGGCATGTTGTTGATGTAGTATTTATGGATACTACTTCAACAGAAGATATACGTTCTTCTATTTTGTCCCATGAATCTGATTCATGTGTAATTGAATGTACGGATGCTTATTTCCCTTTTATCCGGGAACTCCGTTCTAGTACAAACAAGGAGATTCGTGTAATGAAAGAGTTTCCGGATGTAGACAAGCGTATTGCTGCAACATCTGATTATGTGAAAAATAGTATTCTTTTTTCTGCATCAAAAGTAGAATCTGATACAGAATATGTTGCCTTCATGAATAACCTGATGGACTATAATAAAGATAGTGAAACAAAAGAGGCCAGTGCAGTTTTGAGTGGGCTAGTACAGTTCGTTGTAAAATTAGGTTTGAATTGAATTACGTTATATATGATTGAAAATAAGGATGTTATATTGTTGGTATTATGTTTTCGTAATTTCAAGATTTTAGTGTTTTGGAAAACGGTTTTCCTTTTTACTTAGTTTTGCTCAAAAAGGAACCCAATGAATATTTTTTTTGATAATCTATTTGGAAAGAAATCTAAGACTAAAGGTGAAGTTGAAATAGTTACTTCATCTGAAAATAAGGATATAGATACTCAAAGTGGCAAGGCTGAAAAATGGTCAGTTGCATACATTGAGGACCTTACTAGTCCTATTGTAGCGGGCAGTAACTATCTAACGCTATTCAGTACGATACCTGAAGTCTTTTTCCCGATCGATTATATTGCATCGCGAATTGCAGGTGCTAATTTTCAATTGAAGAAAACTAAGGATGACAGTATAGTATGGGCGAATAAACGAATGAATGGCATACTTAGTCGTCCTAATTGTTTGATGCGTTGGAAAGAATTGATTTATCAGCACCATATTTATAAATTGTGTACAGGGAATAGCTTTATTCGTGCCGCTATGCCTGATGTCTTTTCTACAGCTGAAAAATGGAGATATTGCGATAATTATTGGGTGCTACCTTCTGATAAGACTATTGTAGAACCTGTTTACGGGAATATGCCATTGTTTGGTATTGCCCAAACAGAAGATATTATTCGTAGCTATCGTTTGGAGTATGGTTGGAATGGTAGTTTGGAAATTCCTCCATACCAAATATGGCATGATAGAGACGGAAGTGCAGAGTTCTATTCAGGGGCTATGTTCTTGAAGTCCAAAAGTCGTCTTGCTTCCCAAAATAAGCCAATGTCAAATCTAATAGCTGTATATGAAGCTAGAAATGTGATTTATGTAAAGCGGGGTGGATTGGGCTTTATTGTAAGTAAGAAAACTGATGCTACCGGTTCAATAGCGTTGACTGACGATGAAAAGGAACAGCTTTTGAAGCAAAATTTTGAGAAGTATGGTGTAAGGAAGGGCCAGGTACCTTATGGTATTTCAGATGCAGATATTGACTTTGTTCGTACTAATCTTTCTATTGCAGAGTTACAGCCGTTTGAAGAGACTTTGGCTGATGCAATAAATATTGCAGGGGCATACGGCATCCCTGCCGTTCTTGTTCCGCGAAAAGACCAGTCCACATTTAGCAATCAGGCTACTGCTGAAAAGAGCGTATATTGTTCAACTGTTATTCCTATGGCCAAACAATTCTGCAAGGATTTTACAGCTTTCCTTGGTCTTGAAGGAGGGGGATATTATTTGGATTGTGATTTCTCTGATGTTGATTGTTTGCAGGAAGGATTGAAAGAATCCGAGGACGTAAAGACAAATATAAATAAACGTTGTCGTGAACAATTCTCATGTGGGCTTATAACGCTCAATGACTGGCGTGCCCAAATAGGTGAAAGTATGATAGAAAATCCCTTGTTTGACAAATTGAAATTTGATATGTCAGATGAGGAACTGGATAAAGTAAATCGAGTTTTTAACACTAAAAGTGGAGATGAAAAAGATGGAAGAGAAAATCAAAAGCCTTCAGTACAAGACAAAGGCAAATGATGTTGATGAGAAGGGTATCGTTACCGTTGCGGTGAATGGTATCGGTGTGAAGGACTCACAAAATGACATATCTATGCCCGGCTCATTCAATAAGACATTGAAAGAAAATATTGGTCGGATGCGTTGGTTCCTGAATCATCGTACAGACCAGTTGTTAGGTGTTCCGTTGAGTGGTAAGGAAACAGAAGGTAATTTGGTTATGGTCGGTCAGTTAAATCTTGAAAAACAGATTGGCCGTGATACGTTAGCTGATTATAAACTGTTTGCAGAGAATGGCAGAACACTTGAACATTCTATTGGGGTCAAGGCCATTAAAAGAGATTCTGTTGATCCCTGTAAAGTGCTTGAATGGCGTATGATGGAATATTCAACATTGACAAGTTGGGGGAGTAATCCACAGACGTTCCTTGTGAATATCAAGTCTGCTACTGCTGACCAGGTAAAGGAAGCTGTTGATTTCGTCCGGAAAGCGTTCTTGCAGCATGGATATAGTGATGAACGTTTAAAAGGATACGATATGGAATTAAGTTTATTACTGAAGAGCCTCAACGGTGGTGCCGTTGTCTCATGTCCTCATTGTGGTTATCAATTTGATTATGATGCAGAAACAGAGCATACCTTTGCCCAACAGGTATTAGATTATGCTGCTGATTATCAGAGATGGATAACACAGGACATTGTAAGGGAAGAAATGGAGAAGCTCACTCCGGAGATTAGAACCCAAGTAATTTCTCTTATTGATTCTGTCAAATCAGAAAAGAAAGAATTTACTCAAAAGGGTCTACAAGACCTTATGAATTATGTAAGATGTCCCCACTGTTGGGGAAAAGTATATCGTTCGAATGCTATTCTGCAAAACACTTCTGAAAATACCACCGGAAAAAATGAGCCGTCTGTTGACACTCAAGAAAAGAATGACGGGGAAAATGGGAACGATGAAGTAACGATTAAAGCCGCTGATAATGGCACTTTACTCGATTTCAAGAGTTTGAATAGCTGTTTCGAGAATAAATAACTTAAAATTTAAATTTTATGCCTAAAAAATTTACAGTATCAGATTTTAATCTGAAAACAGACGGTCTGCCGGCAGAACAGAAAACTTTCATGGAAAACATTGTCGGCATGATGTGTGAAGTAGTTAACAAGTCACTTGAAGGATTTGCCTCACCGGAGGAGGTAACGAAACAGTTTGGTGACATCAATAATCTATTGAAAGCCTATGATGGAGAAAAGTTCCAGCAATTGGTAAAGGACAACGAGCAACTTGTAGAACAAGTTAAAACTCTAGGTGAAAGTATCGAGAAAATGAAGCAGAAAGGTCTTTCTATGGATACTATCAACAAGTTCGATGAGAAGTTGAACGAGATGCTTGATTCTGAAAAATTCAGAGATTTCGCAGAAGGAAAAACACGCAAATCAGGAGAATTTGACGGCTTCTCCTTGAAAGATGTCGTTTCCATGACTGACAATTACACCGGTGATTTGTTGATTACTCAACAACAGAAACGTGTTGTGACTCAGGTTGCCAACAAAAAGTTGCATATGCGTGATGTATTAACGACGTTGACTGCTGATCCTGCATACCCTCAACTTGCCTATGCACAAGTATATGCTTTCAACCGCAATGCCCGTTTTGTAACAGAGAATGGGCGTTTGCCTGAATCAAGCATCAAGGTAAAAGAGATACAGACAGGAACTAAGCGCCTTGGTACTCATATCCGTATCTCAAAACGTATGTTGAAATCAAGAGTGTACATTCGTTCCTACATCTTGAACATGCTTCCTGAAGCTGTTTGGATGGCAGAAGACTGGAACATCTTGTTTGGTGACGGTAATGGTGAGAATTTGCTTGGTATTATTAATAATACTGGGGTGACTTCTGTAGAGAAGATTATCAGTACAGCCATTGTTACAGGTGCCGCCGGTGCTGTAAAAGCTATTACCGGATATAACGGTGATAAGGATGTGATTGTAGAGTTTGCAGAACCACAGGATTTGATTCTTGATGGAATGAGTATCACGTTCGCTGGTGCCGCTGTTCTTACAGAACTGAACAAAACACACGCTCTTGTGAAAATGGAAGATGGTCGTATCCTTATTCCTGGTGTCGCGTTCTCCGGTGCTGAAACGGCTACGGATAAAATGACATTCAGTGTTCATGAAGCCGGCTTTAAGAACATTGAGGAACCCAACTCTGAAGATGTAGTGAAAACAGCTTTCGCCGCAATGACATATGCCCAGTATTTTCCGAATGCTATTATTCTTAATCCAATGACTGTTAACGGTATGGAATCAGAAAAAGATACGACAGGACGTAATCTTGGTATCGTTAAAATGGTTGATGGGGTGAAATATATTGCCGGTCGTCCGATTATCGAGTATGGTGGTATTCTTCCAGGTAAGTATCTTTTAGGTGACTTTAACCAAGCCGCAAATTTGGTTGATTATACCACTTTGACACTTGAATGGGCTGAAGATGTGGAGACCAAGCTTTGCAATGAGGTTGTGCTGATGGCACAAGAAGAAGTTATCTTCCCGATTTATATGCCGTGGGCTTTCGCTTATGGGGATTTGGCCGCATTGAAGACTGCAATAACTAAAGCGTAGGATTATGGATTACATACTTAGAGGTAACGATAAGGATGTAACCAATGTGCTTAAAGAGCAACGCATTCGGATTAATAGAGGGATGATTCAACTCATCCCTATTTCCGAATGTGGTCTTGTTACAAAAGAAGATGCCCGAAAGACATTGGAATGTATGCTTGCAGAAAAAAATGAAGAGATTGGCAGGCTTACTGCATCCATTGCAGAGAAAGATAAGACAATTGTTGAACTGACAGAAGAGCGTGAAACAATGAAAGCTCGCATTGCAGAACTTGAAGTACAGGTGCCTTCTGATGAAAAGAATCTTCCGGTTGCCGATTCAAAAGATTTGCAAGAGGAAGATGCCAAGGAGGTAACTGTTACAGATGATAAAGCCGTTTCCGTAGAAGATGAAAAGAAAACCGGGAAAGGCAAGACTTCTAAATAACTATCGCTATGTTGATTGATGTTTCATATTTTATGTCAGGTCCCAGGCATATTGAGAATGTTTCGGTCGCTGAAATGCCTTCGCCCCAATCTCTTGCTGTGAATGAGGTGATAAATGGGTATATTAAGGCATTTCAGCCCGAATTTCTCCGGAATGTTGTTGGTGTGACTCTTTCCCAAGCTATCACAGATTATTTGGAGCTTATTGAACGGGAAAAGGAAGATTCTTCAGATGAAGTTGATATTTCAGAAGAGAAGGAAGCCCCCCAGTCCGGATATGCAGTATTATGCGAGAAGCTGTGTGAACCGTTCGCTGACTATGTCTTTTATCATATTCTTCGTGACGCAAACACCCAGGCTACAATAACCGGGCTTGTCCGTTTGAAATGTGCTAATGAATATATAGCTCCTTTGAAGAGACAAGTAAGCACATGGAATAGCATGGTAGAGAAGAATAAACAGTTTGTTGAATGGGCTATGTCGAATGATTGTCCTTTCGATGTGAAAATAACCAAGAATCTTTTGACCCCAATTAATGCTTTCAATTTATGATAGATTTAGATATAACAGAACTGTTTGAGGAGATTGTAAAGGAACTTCCAGAAGGGCTTGAAATTCTCTATCCAAATGGGAAAGGGGGAACTAAAGTTATGAAGTCCCCAAGGTTGAATTACATCTTCGGTAGCAGTCAATATATCAAAGATATTTTAGATGAATACAGTAAGTCTTCTGCCCAGTCTGAAAGGAAGTTTCCATTGGTTGCACTATTCACTCCAATTAGTGAGGATAGAGGTGATGCGGATTATTTTTCAAAAGCAAAGGTTTCGTTAATTATAGCATGTTCTTCTTGTAAAGAGTGGAGCAATGAGATGCGCAGAACCACATCTTTTAAAAATATCCTTCGGCCAATCTATAAACGTTTATTGGAAGTATTATATGAAGATTCTCGGTTCGACTGCGACTATGACGAAAAAGTGAAACATAGTTATTCAGAAAACTATTCATATGGCAGATACGGAGCCTATACAGATTCCGGTGAGGCTGTGAGCGAGCCGATTGATGCCATAAATATACGCTCGATGGAAATAAAAATTAATAATCTTAATTGTAGAAGAAAATGAGAAAGATTAGAACGTGTAAGGGTTCCCGGATGAACACTGGTAGTTCTGCTTGTAGCATTGACTGGAAAAAGGTCAAAGGTGCTATCTTGACAGAACATGGTGTCAAACTCCCTGCTGATATAACAGGTGAGAAGTTGCTCGAATTGTGCCATGCAGACCGTCCCGGGCGTATTTACCCTATTTTGCCATTCCTGGAGTATGCCAAGAATGGTGGAGAGCCTCAAGTTAATCCTGTAGGGTACGGTGCAAGTGAATACAACGGGCTTAGCGCTCAAACAGACACCTTCACTTTGAAGAAATTTGATGAGGTTTTGAATGCCCAGCTTCTGAAATGTGCCAATAAAGGATGGGACGTTTACTTTTGGAATCAGGATAATATGTTGATCGGTTATAATGATGACACTGATATCCTTGCCGGTATTCCGATGTCTACTGTTTACCCGACCGTGACACAGTACCCGACCAGTAGTGCTAAGTCTGCGATGACTGTTAGTTTTTCACATGAAGATGTGGAAGACAGCCAATTGCACTTTGACTACGTGCAGTTAGACTTCAATCCCAAGAATTTCGTTAAAGGCTTGGTTGATGTTGTGTTTCAAAAGTTGGAGGCCGAAAATACTTACAAAATAGTTGAAGTTGTTGGTGGTTATGACCGTACAGAAGAATTTGGCAGTCTTATTGCTGATGGTGCTGCTGAAGTTATGAATAACGTAACTTCTGCTACATATTCGGATGGTATCATTACCATTGTTCCTAAAGCCGGGGCGGTTCCTTCGTTGAAAGCTCCTTCTGTATTGTATGAAAAAGGAATCAGAGGTATCGAGCAGGTGTCATGAAGGTAGATAATGTTACGTTCGTCGAGGTTGCTGTGAAGGGCATGACGAAGGAAGAGTTTATTAATGCGCACATTAAAGTCGTGTGGCAGGAACTGAAGGAAGCTGACCGCAAGAAGAAGCTCTCGGAAGTGTACGATGCGATAACTAAGTAACCGACGGGCTGGGGTGTGATTACAGCCCGGCCCGTTATATTTTTACTGTATGGCAGATTTTGATGAATTACATAGAGTTATTCATTCCATTGCATCCGGGTTTGAAGAGGAATGTATTAGGTGTATGGAAGAACATAAGAATGTGCTCGTTGATTGCATTCAGGAGCAATTATATTCCGGTCTGGACGGTACTGAACATCTATTGAATCCTGATTATGATACTGACACCTATTTTAACGAGCCCGGTCCCTGGCAGAACCGTGCGGAACAATATAAACGATGGAAGGAGAGGATAACTCCACCTCTTAGAAGTGAGATGCTTTATTTGCCACCGCGTCCGGTTGAGGTACCTAACCTCTTTATTACTGGTACTTTCTATGATAGCATAACTGCCGATAGAATTGATTCCGGGCTTCGATTCTCAACGAAAGGATTTACGGACGGTAGTTCTATTGAGAAGAAATACGGTGAGCAGATTTTAGGCATTGGTGATACAGCTAAAGAGTACTTTAATATTATGTATCTCCGTCCCTGGATGGAACGTTTCTTTTCAGAATGTGGATATCGGTAGAAAATGGCTTGTAGTTGCGAAATAAAAAAGATGCAGAGTGAACTGGAACGTATCAGTGATCTTGCAAAGAAAGCAGCTGTCTTGGATGGTTGCATGTATGTCGTTTATCAGAAAGAAGATGGTACCTATGCTTTTGATAAACTAGGAGTTGAGATAAAAGGAAAGATTGTTGAATATAGACATTACCTGTAATTATGGCAGATTTAAAATTAAAAGATTTCGTTGATGAGAACGATTTGCAGAAATTGGTGGAGCTTGATAATACTATTGAGCGTGTGAGGGCTGATTATGTTAATGCGGCCAAAGAATTAGCAAAAGGTTTGAAACTAAATGTAGAAGGCGTTGCTGATCTTGAAAAGTTGAGTAATCTTTATAATACTCAAGCAAAAACGGCTGGTTCTGCATCTGCTGAATTAACCGAGGCTCTTAGAAAACAGTCTGAAATAACTCAAACTGTCAGTAAGAAGATAGAGGAAAAGCTAAATGTAGAGAAATTATCTGCTGCTGAATTGAAGAAACTAACCAAGGCAAACTCGGATAATGCTGCGTCCTTGGAAAAGGCCGCTAAAGCGGAAGCTAACTTGACAAAAGCGCAGAATGCCGGTAATACTACTCGTAAGAAAGCTGTTTTATCTGAAGAAGAACGTTTAAAACTTATCAGAACTGCTATTACCTTGACTAATCAGGAAGTACATAGCCGTTCACAAGCAAAGGAAATGAATAAGCAGCTGCAAAAGGCTGTTGATGTTTTGAAAGATACGGATGAAAACTATATTCGTACACTTGCCCGTCTTAATTCTACTATTGGAATCAACACTGATTACATAAAGCGAAATTCCGATCGATATAGTCAACAGAAAATGACAATTGGTGCATACCGGGAAGAAGTGAAGGCTGCATGGGTTGAGATACAGAACGGTAATAAGTCCATGCAGAATATGGGTATTATTGCCCGGAATGCAGGAAGGATGCTTAAAACGGAGATGGCTCCTGGGCTAAGCCAAGTTAGTGCAGGATTGAAAGGATGGGCTGCTGGATATATTGGTGCACAAGCTGTTGTTGGAGGGATTGTTAAGATGTTTACGCAACTGCGTGAAGGTGTTGGTTCCATTGTTGAATTTGAATTTGCTAATAGCAAACTTGCAGCGATTTTAGGTACGACGGCTGACAATATTAAAGAATTAACCACTGATGCGCGTCAATTAGGAGCAACAACGAAATATACAGCTGCACAAGCTACTGAACTACAGATAGAATTAGCCAAATTAGGTTTTACACGTCGTGAAATATTAGATTCGACAGGTGCCATCTTACGATTCGCACAAGCAACTGGAGCTGAACTTTCGGATGCAGCCGCATTGTCTGGTGCTGCATTGAGAATGTTTAATGCTAGCACTAAAGAAACAGAACGTTATGTATCTGCTATGGCTGTTGCTACATCAAAGAGTGCCTTATCTTTTTCTTACCTAGCTACTGCCTTGCCTATTGTTGGTCCGGTTGCAAAGGCATTCAATTTCCAAATAGAAGATACTTTGGCATTGTTAGGAAAGCTTGCAGATGCAGGTTTTGATGCTTCAATGTCTGCAACAGCCACTCGTAATATTTTGTTGAATTTGGCTGATGGCAATGGCAAATTAGCTAAAGCACTTGGAGAACCTGTAAAAACATTGCCTGAGTTGGTTGTTGGCTTAAAGAAACTGAAAGAACAAGGTGTAGATTTAAATACAACTTTAGAATTAACAGATAAACGGAGTGTCGCCGCTTTCAATGCTTTTCTTACAGCTTCTGATAAAATTGTTCCATTGAGGGACCAAATTACAGGCGTGGATAAAGAACTAACAGATATGGCAGATACCATGAGTAACAATGTTAAAGGTTCTATTGCGGGACTTTCTTCTGCGTGGGAAGCATTTATGTTATCCTTCTATGATTCCAAGGGTATAATGAAGGATGTCCTGGATTTTCTGGCAAGAGGGTTGAGGAATGTTGCTACACAGCTGAAGGGGTATTCTGAATTACAAGATGAAGCAGACAATAAGGCTGTTGCCTTTGCACAGAAAGAGATGATGAAATCTGATATTTTGGAGAAGAATGCTAGAAATATGCAGAGGTTGTATAAAGAATATATAAATTCAGGAATGTCTGCTGATGAGGCGGCCAAAAAGGCTAAAGAAGATTATATTGAAACATTGAAGTCTCGTTTGGAATATGAAAATAGTGATTATCAATTAGCTATAGATAATCGTAAGAAATTGGAAGGAGAATTGAAAGACAGGGGATTCTTTACAATTCTGACCTCATGGAGACGCACAAATAATGTCATTAAAGATGAGATCGATGTTGCAACTAAAGCTGCTGCAGGTAAGAAGGCTATTTCATCAATAACAGAATCTCTTATTGAACAACTTGATACCATTGATTTGAAAGAGAATGGTGGTACAAAGGGGAATTCAGTAAAGGTACTTACTGATAAAGAAAAACGTGAACAGGAAAAAGCTCTCAAAGAGAAGCTGAAAATTCATGAAACTTATCAGGAGTCAGAACTAGCTCTTATGGATGAGGGACTGGAGAAAGAACTTGCTAAAATTGGTGTTGCTTACTCGAAGAAGATTGCTGTCGTCAAGGGTAATAGCAAAGAGGAAATTGCTACACGTCAGAATTTAGCTAAGGAAATGCAGGAAAAGCTAGATGAGTTTACTATTAAGTATAATTCTGATCGTGAGAAGAAGGATGTTGAGAACGCTCTTGCTGTTGTAAAAAAGGGGTCCCAGGAAGAACTTGATTTGAAATTGCACCAGTTGGAATTGCAACGTGAAGCAGAAATTGATACAGCAGAGAAAACAGGTGAAGATGTTTTTCTCATTGACGACAAATATGCAAAAAAGAAACAAGAACTTTACGAAAGACATGCATCCGATCAGGTGCAATTAATAGCAGAGAATGCAGCGCATGAGCAGGAAATCCGGGATGCTGCATATGTTATGGATACGCTTGCTCTTAAAAAACAGTTAGCATCCAAGCTAATAACAGAAGAGCAATATGCGATAGAGGAATACAATTTACAACTTGAATATGTACATAAGACTACTGAAGCAGCGATTGAAGCTTTGGAACTGGAATTAACCGTTGAGAATATTACTGCTGAAGAACGTACTAAGATTGTTACTCAGTTGTATGTTTTGAAGGCTGCTCTCGCTAAAAAGGAGGCAGAATTACAGATAAGTGCTATTCAAAATATTACTAAAGCTGAAGATAAAGCGTTAAAAGAACGCCAAAAGAATCTCAAAAAATGGTTGCAAACTGCATCACAAGCTGTAGGGACTATTGGAAATCTTGTTTCTACACTTTATG
The DNA here is from genome assembly GCF_025147085.1 of Bacteroides sp. D2. Taxonomy (NCBI): domain Bacteria; kingdom Pseudomonadati; phylum Bacteroidota; class Bacteroidia; order Bacteroidales; family Bacteroidaceae; genus Bacteroides; species Bacteroides sp. D2. Next base: position 4,522,577 of record NZ_CP102261.1, read on the forward strand.
ATGCTCAAATTGATAAGATAGAGGAAGAGCAGGATGCTAATGATGAAAAATATGACAAAGATGTTGAACGGGTTGATAAACTGGCAGAGTCAGGTGCTATTTCCGAAGAAGAAGCAGAAGCGCGTAAACGTGCTGCAAAATCTTTGACAGAAGCAAAAAATGCTGAACTAGAAAAACAAAAACAAGAAATGGCGCGTAAACAAGCCATTTGGGAAAAGGCGACTAGTGTTGCGCAGGCTGGAATAGCTACTGCACTGGCAATAACTGAAGCATTACCGAATATTCCTTTATCTATTGTTATTGGTGCCATGGGAGCAATTCAGGTTGCAACTATTCTTGCAACTCCTATTCCTTCTTATGCAGAAGGTACCAAAGGAAATGATAGACATCCCGGCGGTACCGCTTTAGTTGGTGATGCTGGTAAGCATGAAGTTATTATGTATTCCGGAAAAGCATGGATTACTCCTGCTACTCCAACTTTAGTTGATATTCCTAAAGGTGCACAAGTCTTTCCTGATGTTGATAAGGTAGATATCTCTAATTTTGATATGCCGGATTGGGACTTTCCTACATTTTCACCGACATATTTTGCATCCTCTTCCGGTGATACCACTGTTTTCAATGATTATTCCCGATTAGAAAAAAGGGTTGATAAAACAAATCTCCTTTTGATGAAGAGTCTTAAAATGCAGCGTCAGGATGCGTCTAACCGTGAATTTGAACTGTATAAGTTGTCTAAACTGAAATAGCTATGATTGAAAGATTAAATCAGATAACATTGAATGATTTCATTGAGCTTTCATGTGGAAACTATGCTTGTTTGCTTTCGGACCGCGGATCTATGTCTGAAAGCACGCTTAAAGAGATGGCATCTAAATTAATTATCGAATACAGAAGCATTGTTAATCCTTCAGGTATGCAGGCTATGATTATGGACAAAGAGGATATGGTGAAGGAACGTGCCAAACTATTGAGCCTTCGTATATGTCAGACTCTTGTTTCTCTTGGCTTTTATGATGATGTTCGTCAGGTGTTGGGTCAACTAAATGTAGATATCCGAAATATGAGTGATGAGCAAGTTATATCGAAGCTTGATTATTTGCTTCATTCTGCAATTTTTGAGCAAAAACGGAACGAGGAAAGACGCAGTGAGGAACATAAAGGAAGTAAGGCTACTCCTGAACAAATTCGTTCTTCTTTTGATGCCGAGATTGCTTTTCTAATGACATTCTTTAAAATGAGTATTGATTCCCGCGTAATTAATGCTGCTGTCTATGCGAATATCGTTCATCAAGCTGATGTTGAAATATCGATCAGAAAAAGAAGCACATGATAATATTGGTATTACATATATGCTGTAATTCGATTAATTTTTAATTAAAGCGAATTATTTCATACAGTCGTTTGTACATCTCCTTTAGAATCACAAACGACTTTTTTATGAATAGAAAAAACAGCATCCATTGTATAAATAGGCATTTATACAATGTCTTATTGTCAGAATTACGTACATTAGAGACGAAGTGTAATCGGATAACGGCAGAAGTGTCCGAGGTAAAAAAAATGATTGCCTTATTGCCCCCCGATATAGGCACTCTTATTAGTTCAATCGAGCGTTCTGCTAAGGAAATGCACGAACAAAGTATCATGCACCGGAAATATGTGGAAAGGTGCATTAATGGCGAACCGAAGATACACCTAATAAGGAGGGCTGACGATGGACTTTGAAAAGGAATTATCAGAAATATATCCTTGGATATTAAAGGTGGCAAGAAAATTCTGCTGTTCCATGCAAGATGCTGAAGACTTAGCCGGTGATACAGTTTATAAGCTACTTGTGAATCGTGATAAATTTGATTGTTCTAAACCACTTCAACCGTGGTGCCTTATTATAATGAGGAATACTTATATAATAAGATACAATAGAAATTCCCTTATACATTTTACAGGGCTTGATATGGTAGACGGAAGTGCCATTTCTAACTGTACAGCTCATTCAATACTGTTTGATGATTTGGTTTCCACAATACAACAGTGTGCTAAAAAATCCCGTTGTATTGACAGTGTGATGTACTATGCAGAAGGGTATTCTTATGAAGAAATAAGCGAAATATTAAATATACCAGTTGGAACTGTTAGGAGCCGTATTTCCTCTGGTCGGAAGTTTCTTCTTCAAGAAATAAGTTCTTAAACAGTTAAATAGCGTTTGAAAAAGGTTGCAGAAGAAAGAAACTTTAGATAAGTTATGTTATAGCGTAACTTTTGGCTATATTTGCAATAAAATTAAAGTGATATATTTGAACGTTTTTTCTAGTAGGAACTTATTATGTATTCATTAAATGTAAATAAAAATGGAAGCTCAAGATTTGATAACTATTATTTTTTCATTTTGCAGAAATAATGCTGGCTGGCTTTTTTCTGGAATAGGCGTAAGTCTTTTGGGATTTATAATAAAGAAAGTATTGTCGAGAAAGAAAAAAACAACAATACATCAGGAAGCTAATTCTAATAAACAATCTAAAATTACACAGGTAGGAGGGCATTATGAAAGACACTAAGCAAAATGCAAATAATAATACAAATACTACTGTTATTCAAGTGAATGGTGATTATTATTCAGGAATTACAGAAAGCCAGGCCAAAGAGATAGCCCTTGCTACTGTTAGAAATGAATTTTCCATATTATATGGGGAAGCCCAAAATATATTTGAAAAGCGTGTTCAAGAAATCGTCGATGAATCATTACTTAGAATACAACATGATAGCCCAGAATCGTTTAAAAGATTTAATGAACCCGCTATCCAAATGATTTTAAATACTGTTTATAAAGAATATGCAAAAAGTGGAGATTCTGATTTAAAGCAAAGATTAATAGATTTGCTTATTGCTAGAATTAAAGTTTCCGAGCATACTTTTACCCAAGTTCTTATTGATGATGCTATAAGAATAACTCCTAAAATAAGAATACAACATTTACAATTTCTGACATCTTTATTTTTTATATATAGTGGTTTGGTAACTTTTACTTGTATAGCAGAATATGACGAATGTATAACTATGTTGGCTAAGAATTATCCACTTTATCCTAAAGAAGCTTCTCTTTTCAATGTAAACGATGTCTATTTTCTTGCACTGTTAAAACATACCGGCTGTATTACGTATGCAGAAAGTTCTTCTTCATTAGTAGAAGAAGAAATATTAATTTGCTTTGGAGGTATTTTTAACAAAGGATTTAAAATATCTGATATAGATTCAGCTTTAAAAAAAGAGTTGGAAGAACATAATTTAATATGTACTAGTGAAATACAACCTGGTAATGTAAGAATAAATACACGAAATGAATTTGTTCTTCGTTTGGATGTTAATAAAATATCGAAAAAATATAGGAAAAATATGTATGATTTATACGTCAACAATTGTAGTACAGTAGAAGATTTAAGAAATTACAATAAATCATTAGATAATAGAGTTCACGCTATGTTTGAATCCGTGAATTTCCTAAATAGAACGGAACATTACAGTTTATCGGAATTTGGTCTTTTCTTAGGACAACAGAATTTTTATAAAATGTTTCCTCGTTATTATACTTCTTTTGATTAGAGTTAAACAATGTGCCTTTGGAAACAAGAATCTGAAAGAGGTTAGACAGGTTTGCCCTACTTTAGGGTGAATTGTCGTTCAAGAATCATATATTTGTCTCAAAATACTATTTATGATACGTGAAGTGATATTAGAAGCTCTTAAAAAGAGAGGAATAAAACAGATTGAATTAGCCGATCATTTAGGGATAAATAAAAGCCCTTTGAATGCTTTTTTGAAGGGAAAAGGAAAGATTAGTATGGAGAACATTGAAAAGTCCTTTCTATTTCTTGGTATAGATATTATTTTGAAAAACAAATAGTTATATCATATTTTAGCAAAGCGTGATTTTCAAGAATTTAGCCAATCGGAAAACCGGTTGGCTTTTTCTATATATTTGCTCGTGAACGTTCAAAAGGAGTTAAAATGCTTTGTAAATATGTACTTACCGTTGATAGTATTTCCTATGATATTCCCAAATCTTGTATTCAGAATTGGGATGAAATAAAGTTTTCCCGTAAACGCTCCGGACTTGAAGGAATAACTAGAACCTTTACTTCAAAATTCCAGTTTGTTGGAGAAGCCTATGATCTCATATTGGAGGAGTATTTGAGCAAATACCTGGCTTCCAATGCTAGTATCACCGTTTATACTATAACTAATTCTCATACTTATGAAGAATTCTTCAGTTGCCGACTGGATTTCGGTTCATTGACCTATGATGGAAATACTGTTTCTATTAATTTGATAGATGATAGTGTCGCTAGTATCATAAAAGCCAATAAAGGTACACAGTACGAGTATTTGGTAGATGAGATAAAAGATACATATCAGCTTTATTATGATAGACTACCGTTTAATTACTACGCGAACTATATATGTGGTGGATACTCTTTAGAAGATGGAGGGCAATATGTTGATTTCTCAAGAGATATAACAGGAAAAACTATATTCCAGTCTCTTCCATTGGAAGTCGTAGAAAAAGACTTACCAGAATCAGATAGTCCTGTAGAAATAAATTCTGTGACTTTAGATACTTCTGTACCTGCTTTTTTAAGGGCGCATAAACCAGTCAAGGTATATATAACTCCCGAATTCAACTTTTATTTAGGCAGAGGAGATGTAATGTTGACACTTGCTAAAGTTGATGGGAACGGTACCACAAGCACTATTGCGAGTTGGATAAATACCGATTATTCAGGAAATGCACATACAACAGAAAAAGACACTTATAGACCCGAACAATATCGGGATGTTTATGCAATAGACCTTCAAGATGGTGAATGTCTTCAATTTGTCATACATGATCCGATAGGTAATATGAATGTTAACGGACCTGGAAAGGTGTATTTTTCTAAATATTCACTACAGGTTAAATGGACTTCAATAGCATCACCTATCAATATAGATGTGGTAAAACCTATTACTGTTCTGAATAGTTTGCTCAAAAGTATGAATGGTGGTAAAGGGGGTATAAAAGGCGAGATAGCTTCCGGTGTAGACAATCGGTTGGACAATTGCCTTATTTTGGCTGCCGAAAGTATTCGTGGGATATTGTCTGCTAAATTATATACCTCATATACGAAGTTTGTAGACTGGATGGAAGCCTGTTTTGGCTTTGTTCAGAAGATTGAGGGGGATATTGTAAAGTTTGTCCATCGTGACAGCTTATTTACTTTTAATGGTAATAAGAATATATCAAGAAGCATTTCAGATTTTCAATTTAAAGTAGACAGTTCTAGGATATATGCACGAGTTAAAGTTGGTTATGATAAAGTTGATTATGAATGCTTGAATGGTCGTGATGAATTTCGATTTACTGCTGAATATACTACTGGATTGCAAGTAACAGACAATACACTAGAGTTAGTGAGTCCTTATCGTGCAGATGCTTATGGCTTGGAAATCGTGTCACAGAAAAGGGGAAGTAGTTCTACTGATAACGAAAGTGATAATGATGTGTTTATCGTTGGCGCAATGCTCGCTTATAATAAGGTTATTGGGAAAGCGGAATATGTACTAGAAAGGAATGCGGATTGGAAGATTGCAGGTGTTCTAAATCCTGATGCAATGTTTAATGTTATGTATTGGCAGAAAGCTATGTTGAAAGCTAATGCTAAGTATATTGGCATGTTCGCTGATTCTCTTCATTATGCTTCTTCGGATGGGAATAGCAATGTTATAGTCAATGATGTGAAATTAACTGATGACTTTATACTTGAAGAGCATTTGGTCACTTGTGGAGATGTTTCATTTACAACCTTTGATGAGGATATTCCACAAACAGATGATGGAACGATTAAGATTCAAAAAGGTGGCCTTGTTTACGAAGGTTACATCAAAGAGGTGAGTAGTGTGGTTGAGAGAAATGAGGGAGTGAAGTATGATTTATTTGTCCGTTCAATAACAAAAGCCTAGAATATGATTATAAGCCCGTTTACCCCACTGTTTTTTTCTCCGTCTACCGATAAGTTTGGAGCGAAGAGCAAATATGTGCAGTTATTTGCACGTACAGACCGGATTTTTGTTGAATTGATTTTGACGCCCAGAGAGCAGGAGCCTATTGTTTACATTAATAATCTTTTAAGTAATATATCTACACCTGTATCATTAAGCTCATGGAAGATGAATGATGATAAGATTCTTTATTTCTATAACATTTCATTGCTTCCATGTGGATACTATACTGTAACAGTTAATGGGAATACGAGTGAGATTTTTAAAGTTACGGACGATGAATGTGAGTTATCAGAAACCAGCCTTATTCAGTATTCAATGAAAGATAATAAGCAGCGTCTTGATGCTGTCTGGTGGATAGATGGGATGCAATACTTTTTTGATTTTCGCGTTCCTGGTGGTTTCAAAGATAACGGATGGACGTTCGGTGTGGATAATGAGCAGTTCGTGACCTCTGATGAGGATATTGTTGAGCTATTCAGCCACGAATATACAACAGTATTATTCACGCTTGGAAATGGGATGGGATGCCCTGTGTGGTTTGCTGAATTATTGAATCGTGTCTTATGCTGTAATTACGTCTACTTTGATGGTGTTCGATATACCAGAAAGGAAAGTAATGTTCCGGAACTTAACCAGCAAATAGAGGGATTGAAGAGTTTTGTGTTCAATCAAATGTTACAGAAGGTAAGAACGATGAATCCAGTTTTGGAATGGAATAACCAGCTTGCTATGAGGTGTGTACAAAGCGGTGCTTATAGGATAGCAGATGATGAAGGAATGCGTAGTATCAAGTATGGTTCAGAAAGTGGGGTTGCAGAGGTCGGAGCATATATCAATATGACTAAGGCTATTCCTAATACTGGAGTTTCTATTAATAGTGATACTATGGTTACTGTCAACAGTATTCATCACCCAGGTGTTGATGAAAATTCATATTGGGATTTGATTGCAATCAAGACGACTGACATAGATAACAAGTATATTGGTAGAAGAGGTTACGGTAAACTTACAGTTAATGGACTGGATAGACTAAAGAACGATTTGGACAACGGTTCGATAAATTTGCGTGCTGTACTATATAAAGGAGATTCGTATACTAACCTCATTGAAGGGAGTGTAATCAGTAGGGATGGTGTATGTGTCTTGAAAGGTATTAACGGTGGAGATATTGGTGCTCTGAAGGAGTTCCAACTTTATCTTGATAATGTCTATGATTGCGACATAGATAATCTTGGTATGACCATTGAGCTTGTATGGGTATATGAAAATGATTAAAAAAGAGAATTATGACAGAAACAGAAAAACAACAGATTATTAGCCTTGTGTTACAAGCGTTGAAGACAAACAGTCTTACAATAGAGCAACTGACTGATACAACAGAGCTATCCAAAGATATGTACGTTGAAGTTAGTGGCGGTCGGAAAATATCTATTGATTTACTTTCAAGTACCATTGCTAAAATGGTGAATGGTGATTTTGATGCATTAGTGGAGAATGTCAATAAGATTGCAAAAGATTTATCGGATGGAGACGCCGAGTTATTGAAACGTATAACAGGAGTGTCTGATAAATCCAATCCTTTGACTGACCCATTTAAAAGTATTGGCTCTTTTACTACTATTGGTAGCTTTAAAGATAAATTAAAAACAATGTATTCCGGGGATTCTTCTATTGGGAATTATCGGTGTATTTTGTCTGTTGATTCGTCTAAGATTCCTGTAAATATACAAATTGAACGGTTGGAGCTTAATAAGGTTTGTCAATCATTCACTTCGTGTATACAACTGGCTACCATGTCAGACAATGCCGAAGGTGTATATTTAGGTACAGTTTGTACAATCTCACGAATAGGTATTGTTTCCAATGAGAGTGTTGCATGGGGCAAATGGACTTCTGTAATAAATGACTTTGAGGAAAGGATAGGAAAAGCGAACGGTATCGCTCCTTTGAACGAAGAAAGTAAAGTTCCTTCTGAATGTCTGCCTGAACCGTTGTCTCTTGGGGAAGGTGAAGAAGAAGCTTTCCCCGGCAACCGTGGAAAGTCTTTGGAAGATACAATGAAAAATATCCCTTCCGATATAATCAAACCGGGTTCTTTCTCCGTCCTGTCTGACGCTTCCTATCTCGATGTGTATTTTAAGAAAGTGTCCAAAACAACCGGTAAAGAAACGGATGACAGCTTCCGTCTGCCTTCTGCTACCCTTGAACAAGCCGGCCTTTTGTCCGCCGAGGATAAGCAAGCCCTTGAGGATATGAAGAGCGGCACGCCCGCTGACGATGTAACACACCCCATCGTCATTGTTGATGAGATCCGCCCATTGAAAGACGGCTACTATACCCTTGAAACCGCTATTGCAGCCATTGTCTCCTATCAACAGGAATCTGGCGTCAAATATGAGCGAACGGGTCTCATCATTACTTACAAAACAGGCGAGTATGAAATGGAAACCCGGCAGTTCCAGGGTGCTGTGTCCGATTTTGCGACCCCTTCTCTTTGGAAACCCTTCGGGAATGGTGGTGGCGGTTCCGTTTTTGAAACTTCCGATGAACCGGCGGAAGGGGGAAAGGACGCCTTTTCAACTGGTGGCGCCTATGCCTATGTTCCGGCCAACCTCGACGTAAACGTGGAAACAGAAGGCATTGTAAAACTTCAGATGAAGAACGCTGCCGGTGAAACCCTTGGCGATGAAGTGCAGTTCGCTATCGGCACGGGTGGCGGCGGTCAAACTGGTGGTACCATTGTTGCCATTGCTTTCCAGTCGACACCTGTCTATGGCTCTTACGGCTCCACGCTACGAACCTTTGCCGCCATTCGTTCCGTGACCTCGAACGGTGTCGAATCCTCTGACAACCTGATTGAGAAACTGGAACTCGTAGACCGTGAAAGCGGGCTTACCGTCTGGACTGAAACCGTCAACAAAGCATCTTCCGGTGACATGAAGGACTTCTCCTTTGAACTGGACTTCACCACATACTTTACGGCTGCTGGTACTCGGAAATTCAAGCTGATAGCCACTGACGAAAGCGGCAACACCGGTTCCAAGAATGTCAATGTAACAGCTGTTGATATTACCTGTACCTGTGTGCAGGTGCTCAACTATACCCCTGAAACTCTGCTTACTCCGACAACTGAAAGTTTCAGCCTTCCACTCTATAAGTTCGGAAACAACACCTCTGATAAAGGTATCAGTGCCCAGGTTGACATCAAGATTAATGGTGAATGGCAATCCCTGTCTACCACCGTTGTAAATGACAACTACTCGCACTCCGTTGTAATCCGCCCTGCTTCCCTCGGCCTAGAACACGGTACCTATCCCTTGCGCATCCAAGGAACGGATGTCGCATCCGGAGTGAAAGGAAATGTCATCTACACGGCTGTCATGGTAATTGACCCGAATAGTTCCACACCTCTTGTCGCCTTGAGATACGATGATAAAAACGGTGGAGTAGTCCGACTGTACGAAACCGTAGAACTTGATGTTGCCTGTTATGACCCGTTGGAAATGACTTCACCCGTCAGCGTGAAAGCCAATAACGTGCAGGTAACACAAATTGCTGCCAGTCGTAACAAAACCTATCAGGTCAAACAACAACTGCAGGGCTACAAGGCTGACGGCACCGATACGGTCAACTATACTGCCGTATGCAAGGACGTGACTAGCGAACCTGTCCGGGTGACAGTTAGCGGTTCCGCCATTGACGCCGCCATAAAAGAAGGCGCCATCTATAACTTTGACTTCTCATCCCGTACCAATCAGGAAACTGACCATAGCATTGTCAGCGGTAATTATGAAATGAAAGTGGACGGTGCCAACTGGACTACCAACGGTTTTGGCACATTCTTGGGTGAGAACTGCCTTCGCGTAGCCGAGAATGTGGGCGTGTCATTAAACCATGCCCCGTTTGCCGGCTCGTCCATCGAATCCAACGGTGCCGCCATCCAGTTCGCTTTCGCTTCCAAGAACGTGACCGATGATGATGCCCTGCTCCTTAGCTGCTATGACGAAACGTCCGGTGCCGGCTTCTATGTCACCGGCCGGGTGGTCGGCATCTTCTGTAACAATGGCGTTTCCCGTCGTGAAGAACGCGCCTATCGACAGGGTGAAAAGATAACCGTAGCCGTGGTTGTTGAACCTGCAAGCAACTACGTTGAACGTGACGGCACACGGTATTCCATGATGAAACTCTTCCTCAACGGTGAGGAAGTCGCCTGCCTTGGTTATGTTCCGGGCGGCGGCTCCCTGATTCAGACCAAGTATATAACGATGGACGGCAAACTGGGTGATTTGTATCTTTATTACATGATGGCCTGGAACTCCTATATGGAATGGGCACAGGCGTTCAAGAACTACCTTGTCCGTCTGACCGATACAGAGGTAATGGTGAAGGAATACGCCTTTGAGGACATCCTTAAAAGCCAGACAGCCGAGGGTAGTACCCAAAGCCGCCCGTCGGCTGCCGAAATCTATTCACGCGGTATGCCTTACATTGTCGAATGCCCCTATGAAGGCTCCGATATAGAAGCACTGGACGGCACCACTTCCACCAGTACGAAGATATACATCACGCTCTATTACTTTGACCCCGAACGCCCGTGGCGTAACTTCAAGGCCGTGAGTGTCCAAACCCGCAACCAGGGAACCACCTCTGCCAAACGCCCGGTAAAGAATAAACGCTACTACCTCGCCAAGAGCAAAGGCAAAAACAAGGACACTCGAATCATACTACTTAATCCGGACGATACGACGGAGGAAGGACGCCGTGCAATAGCCTTGGCTGCCATCAACAAGGTACAGGTCGGTGATAATACAATCCCGGTCGATGTCATTACCGTAAAAGTCGATTACTCCGATTCCGGTAATGCGAACGACTGCGGCGCCTGTGAAATGATGAACGTTACATACCGTGCCTTAGGTGGTAACTATATGACACCTGTCCAACGTGCATTTGACGGAACATTTGACAGCGGTGACTTGCATATCGAAGACTTGCAGATGAACCACTCTACCGCCAATCACCCGGTAGCCACCTATCGGTGTAAGGATGACAGCCTGCAAAACGTCTATTTCCATGCCAAAGGCAACTGGAAAGAAGACAAAGGGGAACAGTTCGCCCTCGGCTTCAAAGATACCCCCGGCTATAACAAAGGTTGCCTGAATTATGGTGACTTCATAGAGTTCTTCGGTACTCCTGACGAAACTTTAGACGCAATTGAGATACGCTTCAAACAGACTGACGGACTCGATACGGACAGCGTGTACCTGCTTTCCCTGTATTGCGGTAGTTCGTACCGGATAATGAGGTATCAGGACAGCTCATGGAAAAAGCAGTCCGGTTCCATGAAGTATGAAAACGGCAAATGGAATGTCACCGGTGACGTCCTGAATCCGGTTGAAGGTTTCGAACTTCTTAACTACCAAGGTATGGACTGGTTTCAGGGCGTTGGTTCTGTTCAGGATATGATGGCCATGAAAACGGACAAGTCCTCATGGGTTCAAAAACTCGTGGATAACGGAACTATCTCTGCTGATACCTTCCCGGCATGGACTTACTACTTTGAATCGCTTGTCGATGATGACCAGCTCGCCATTGATTACGCTTTGGGTAAGAAAGTGCCCTATAACCTCTACCGATGGTTGCGCTTCTGTGATTCCTGCGATTACTCCAAAGGCGGGAACTGGCAAAGAACATGGAAGGAAAACCTGTATAAATACGCCTGCCCGGAAAGTGTCTTGAGTTATGACATCTTCACCGACTACCTTGCCGCCACTGACCAACGCGCCAAGAATATGCAGCCGATGTGGTTCTTGGAAGAGTATGCTTCCGTAACAGACGGTGTGTACAGCTCCGAGGATGCCATGCGCATGTACCTGAATAAAATCTATGACTGCGATACGCTCAATAGCAAGGACAACGACGGTGGTTGCACGGTTGATGCCGAGGTGGACCCCAACCGGACGAGCGATGAAACATTCACTAACCCTTATGCTGGCTACGGCTCCGTTCTGTTTAATAACATCTATCTCCAGCAAGTAGTGTGGACTGACTCATCCGGTACGGAACTCTCCCTGCGTACCGTTGCCGCCGCCATGCGTAACGTTCAGGCGACCATTGACGGCGTCACCCTGCACCCGTTCTCACCCGAAGGAGCTACGCATTTCTTCATTGACAAACGGCTCAAAAAATGGCAGAAACTGGTTAGTTCTTACGACGGTGAACGGAAATACATCTCCTATACCGCCACCTCTGATGCTATTTACTTCTATGCCCTGCAAGGTCTTGGACTTACCGCCCTTCCGTCTTTCATCGAAAGACGTTGGCGTATTCGTGACGGCTATTTCCAAACTGGTGATTTCTTCAGCGGTGTAATTTCCGGGCGCGTATCTTCCAAATCAAACGCCACCATCCGGATTGTCGCTGCTAAAAACGGTTACTTCGGTGTCGGCAATGACGCTAGCGGCAACCTTTCCGAAAGCTGCTTCCTTGAAGCGGGCGAAGAATATGTATTCACCAACTTCTCACATGAGGAAGGCGCCTTGCTGTATATCTATCAGGCTGACCGCATGAAGCTGCTCGACCTGTCTGAAATCTCCCTGTCAAGTACGGTGAGCTTCTCCGCCATGCAACTTGTGGAAACCCTTATCTTGGGCTCTGACACCCATACAGAACAATCCATCGGTTCTTACGCACCGCTTACCTCGCTGAACTGCGGCGAAATGCCCTTCCTCGTATCACTCGATATCCGGAACACACAAATCGCTACGCTCGTTACCGACAAATGCCCACGTATCGCCCATATCAATGCGTCCGGTAGCAAACTGGAGAACATCACTCTTGCAGAGACTTCTCCGATTAATGACATCTCTCTTCCACCAACAATGACAAGCCTCCGTTTTGTCGGTCTTCCTGAACTGACCTATACCGGTCTTTCCGCCCCGTCCGGCCTGCATATAGAATCCATGCCGAACGTCCAACGCCTGCGTCTTGAAACGTCGCCTCAACTTGACGCCATTCAGATGCTCCGTGACGTCCTCGCTTCACAAGCGGCATCCCGTAAACTTTCCATGCTCCGTATCTCGAACATGACCCTGAAGGCTGACGGCTCCGAGCTTCTTGCCATTCTCGAATATGGAGTTGCCGGAATGGATGAGGACGGCAACAGACAGGATAAACCGGTAGTCAACGGCACGTATGAACTGACAGTTATCCGTGAAACGGATGAAATCGAATCCCTTGAATCCGGTATTGACGGCCTTGTCATCCTTACCGTCATAGATGCCTACATCGACCTGATCAACTGGTTCAATAATGAGTCTTATGGCGGAGAACCGTACTACGATAACGTAACGCTGGACAACATCAATGAAGTCCTTGAATATTATAACGGCGAAACCTACGAAGAATATCTCGAACGCTTCGCTGAAGACAATATGGATATTAATGATTTAATCAACAAGTAACTATGACGAATGAACAAAGCGCAACGCTGCTTCGCTTGAATAAACAGGCACAAGTGGCAGCACTGAACGCCGTGGGCTTCTCGGATGTCACCGAGAATTCCCGCGCATCTGAATTTGGACAACGTATCAAGTGGGCCGCCGGTCTGCTTGATCTGCATCTTGCCTGTAATCGTATTTCGGATAACTCCAAGGCATACTTTACTGCTGCCGAATGGAACTCCCTTACGCTCGCTAATAAGCAACTGTATATCAAACGCGGGCTTCGTATCCGTGCCCATGGACACTCCTTCGTAATCGCCGCCCAGGAGTGCTATAATGCCGATATGACTACTACCTTCTATTGGGGCGGTCAGGGTAAAGCCATAGACGGCCTGAACCAAAAAGGACTGGGTGCCATGTACGGCTGCTTCACGGGTGAGGAAGATACCGACCTGATTATCACCGGCCTGAAAGACCAAAACAATAGCGGTGTAATCGGTGCGCCGGCTGCCGAAGCCGCCCGTGCATACCGTGCCTACACTTTGGAAAGTGACGGTATCGAGGATGAATCCAACTGGTTCCTTCCTTCATCTGGCCAAATGCTTCTGATGTACCGCTACCGCGATAAAATCAATGAGATGATGCGTACCTTTTGGAGTAGTGACAGTATGCTGATGACTGATAAATACTACTGGTCATCAACAATTTGGGATACTAACTCCGCCTGGGCGTTCGAACTGAATACCGGGCGTATTACGAATCAAAACAAAAATTCAGCCCTTCTTCATGTGAGAGCTGTTGCTTCCGAATAGTATTAACTTAATATTATACAATAAAATGGATAAAAATATCGCCAACGCCATGCTTCTGCGCTTGAATAAACAAGACCAGATAGAAGCCTTAAAATCAATAGGTTTTACAACCGTGAATGAAAACACCCCCGCAAGCGACATCGCCAAATATATGCAATGGTCAGGTACGCTTCTTGACCTTTCTTTGGCTACGCTCCGGATTGAAGACGGTGAACAAGTCTTTTTCACGGCTTCCGAATGGAACTCCATGAGCGCGAATAATCGCTCCAAGTATATCCGTATCGGCATCCGACTTCGCGCCGAATGCCACCAGTTCATTATCGCCAAAAGCGACTGCGTTGACGCAGGCGGCAATAAAACGTTCAAATGGGGTGGCTACGGTACCGACCTACGCGGCCTGAAAAACTACGGCAGTGGTAACCAAGGACTCTATGATACCTTTGACGGCAAGGAAAATACCGATGTTATAATAGAAACCCTTGCAGGCGTCAAGGACACCCAGGGAACTGTCGGCGCCCCTGCCGCCGAAGTTGCCAGAGCCTATAAAGCCTGTACGCTTGAATCTGACGGAATTGAAGATACAACCGTGTGGAACCTGCCCGCATTGGGTGAACTTATGCTTATGGCCAAGTATAAAACCGAAATCAATGAGCTCATAACTTCTATGTTTGGCAATCAAAATATATTTACAAACGACTGGTATTGGTCTAGTACCGAATATGACGCTTCCAGCAGTTGGGGCGTGAGCTTCAGCGGCGGCTGCGTCAGCACGAACGGCCGCCAGGGCGCGAGCCGGGTTCGTCCCCTCGCCGCAATAAACGCTTTATCCCTTTAATTCTTTATCCCTTAGAGAGTTAGCTAAATAAAAGCCCCGGTAGGGGCTTTTCAGATTCACTTTTTTGTGCTAAAATTGTGTTAATTGCTTTACAGTTATTAACTTTGCGCCCTCTAATATATACATTAAAATATCAAAAAATTAACATGGCACTTACACAAGACCTTCCTATATCAAATTCGATGTATAAGCTTCTGAACCTTATCATTGATGCCCGGCAACAATTCCCCAAGGCGTTCCGGTATGAATTTGGTACGGAGTTGATGATGCTTGCCGTCCATTGTTGCGAATATATCCGTTATGCAAATACAGATATGAACCTTGAGCACCGTGCAGATTATCTGATGAAGTTTTTGTGTGAGTTTGATGCATTGAAATTACTGCTAAGAGTGTGTGAAGAACGACATTTGACCAGCCTGACTCAAACTGCCGAAATCTGTCTGCTTGCAGAGAGCATCGGTAAGCAAAGTACCGGCTGGTACAAAAAAACGGTTGCAGATCTCCAACGGCAAAAAGCTAACGGATCGCAACAAGTCGCAAAGCCGGAGTCATAATCGCCAAGGGGATTATGAGTGAGCAATTAGAATTATTTATTGGGCATCCCCCCGGTGATGAGCCGGGAAAGACTAAGATAGCGGATGCAACGGCTTCCAGCAGTTGGAACGTGAACTTCAACAACGGCAACGTCAACACGAACAACCGCCAGAACGCGAACCGGGTTCGTCCCCTCGCCGCAACAGGTAATATAATCTATGACATACTTCTTAGCAGTATTTTCGAAGCATCCGAAGATTGTGCCAGGCAGAAAAGAACGAGTACGGATTGTGTTGAGTTCTATAATGATTATCAGTCCGCATTGGTGCGGCTATGGCATTCTATTATTTACGGTGAATATGTACCGGACTTTTCAAAAGTATTCATACGGACTTACCCGGTATATCGGGAGGTTTTTGCCGCCGCTTTCATTGATCGTGTTGTCCATCACTGGATCGCTCTTCGTATCGAGCCGATCTTAGAGGAACGCTTCCGGGAACAAGGAAACGTCTCCAAGAACTGCCGGAAAGGTGAGGGATGCTTGTCTGCCGTGCACTATCTGAATAACATGATAGTCGAGGTCAGTGAGAATTATACTGCCGATGCGTACATTTTCAAAGATGACCTGTTCAGTTTCTTCATGTCTATCTCGAAATCGTTGGTATGGGAAATGCTGAACATATTCGTAAGGGACAATTATAAAGGCGATGATATTGAATGTTTGCTTTACCTTCTAGCCGTTACTATCTTTCATTGTCCACAAAATAAGTGTATCAGACGCTCTCCCGTCTCCATGTGGGACAAACTTCCCAGTAATAAAAGTCTGTTTCATAATGACCCTGACAGGGGAGTGGCTATCGGGAACCTGCCGTCGCAACTCATAGCCAACTTTCTGGCGTCTGTATATGATTATTTCGTGATGGAAATACTGGGATTCAGACATTATGTACGCTTTGTTGATGACTTTTGTATCGTGGTGAAATCTCCGGAAGAAATATTGTCCAAAGTCCATCTTCTTGCTGGTTTCCTGAAAGAACAACTCCTTTTACGGTTGCATCCACGCAAGCTGTATCTTCAGCATTATAAGAAAGGAGTCTTGTTTGTTGGGGCGTTCATTTTGCCGGGTAGAATTTATGTATCTAACAGGGTGGTTGGTAACACATATAATGCTGTCAGGAAATTTAATAGAATAGCTGAAAATGGATTTGCAGAAGCGTATGTTGAGAAGTTTGTGAGTACAATGAACTCTTATTATGGCCTGATGAAACACTTTGCAACGTACAATATCCGTCGTAAAATTGCAGCGATGTTACTTCCTGAATGGTGGGAATATGTTTATATCGAAGGACATTTTGAAAAGTTTGTATTGAAGAATAAATATAACCATAGAAAACAACTAATTAAACATATCAAAAAACATGGATCAAAAAAATATCTTACCGCGTGGGATTGCTAAGCCTATCGAGCAACAGCCGGACGGAACTTGGATTGTACGTCATCACTTCCGGGTGGTTGGTACCAGTGAGAATGGTGAAGAACTGGTAACTTTTGCCAGTTCGGAATATCCCGAGAAACCTACCTTGCAACAGATTCAAAGAAGTATTGACCGTTATCGGGTGTGTCTAACAATGTATGGAGATACAATTTCAGACGAAATAGAAAAGGTTGATCTTTCCGTGTATATGTTTACGGATTAATAGTTCAATCTGTTGGTTGTTTAGGGGTGCTTATCAAGCATCCCTTTTTTATTTATGGAAAAAGTGAAAATTATAATGTCTTGTTTTATAGATATTTATCATAGAATTGATTTCCAAGATTTTCCATTTTTGTAAAACTCGTTATTATACTCAATACATTTGTTCCATACAGAATATTTTATTAATAATTAAACGCTATGAGTATGGGTATAAAAGTATTGTATGATTGGCTTTTGCAATCTAACCGACCGGCACACGTCAAAGCCGGGATGTTCGTCTTTGTTGTAATGCTTGTTTTCTGTTTCCTTCTATTAGGCATTGATTTCTGTAAATCTGCTATTGTTTCTTTAACGACAACCGCCATTGCCGCAATAGTGGTTGAGTACATTCAGAAAAAGTGCGGGTTCATCTTTGATTGGCTTGACGCATTAGCTACTGTTTTGCTTCCTGGGCTGATTACTGTGTTTTCAATATTGGTAGTAACTTTATGATTAATATTATGAGATGGTTATATGAGTTATTTAATGTAGACCAGATACGAATTATTTTCGTTTCGATGTTCAGTTCTCTTCTTGCTTATTTAACGCCGACTAAAGGTTTTCTTATAGCATTAGTTGTAATGTTTGGATTTAATATTTGGTGCGGAATGAGGGCTGATGGTGTTTCAATTATACGTTGTAAAAACTTTAAGTGGGATAAGTTTAAAAATGCCTTGGTCGAACTTCTCCTCTATCTTATAATCATTGAAGTAGTCTTCTCCTTTATGAGCTTGATAGGAGATGGTGAGAACTCATTGTTAGTTATTAAGACTATTACGTATGTATTTTCTTATGTATATCTTCAGAACGCATTTAAGAATCTGATTATTGCTTATCCAAGAAACAAAGGGTTTCGTATAATTTACCATGTAATACGTTTTGAATTTAAGCGGGCTACGCCTACACATGTACAAGGAATTATTGATAGAATCGAAAACGAACTAGATAAAGAGGAAAGATATGAAAATATTGATTGATAACGGTCACGGTAGTAATACTCCGGGTAAGTGTTCTCCAGATGGCAGGTTAAGGGAATACTCCTATACCCGTGAAATTGCTGGGCGTGTAGTATTTGAATTGCGTAAATTAGGTATTGATGCGGAACTGGTCGTGAAAGAGGAAATAGATGTTCCTTTGTCAGAACGTTGTAGGCGAGTGAATGAATATAAAACTTCTGAAGCAATTCTTATTTCTATCCATTGCAATGCAGCCGGTAATGGTTCAAATTGGATGCAAGCACGTGGTTGGGAAGCATGGACCAGTGTGGGACAGACAAAAGCCGATAAGCTGGCTGACTGTCTGTATGCTACTGCTGAAGAATGTTTGTTTGGAATGAAAATACGGAAGGATATGGCAGACGGTGATCCAGATAAGGAGAGTAGTTTTTATATCTTGAAACATACGAAGTGTCCGGCTGTTCTGACGGAGAATCTGTTTCAGGATAACAAAGAGGATGTGGATTTCTTGCTGTCAGAAGAAGGTAAACGGACTATTGTCTCTCTTCATGTGAAAGGAATTTGTAAATATCTGAAAGTATGAAAATGCTAATCTATATAACCATATTCCTAGCATTAGGAATATGGTTTGCTTCATGTAAGACTTCTCGCAATATTGAGATGCAAAAACAGGTGGATTATTGGGGGGAATTTCAGTTTCTTCGAAATTCTATTGAGTCGCTAAAAACTGATGTAAGTAAACAAACAAAGATTACGACTGACAAATTGAGTGATTTGAAGATTGAAAATACAACTGTTTACTTATCTGCACCTGATTCGACAGGGAGCCAATATCCAGTCAAGGAAAGTACTACTACTGCATCCAAATTAGAACAGGAGCGAATAGAGGTAAGTGAGGAACTATCTGTAGCATTACAACGGTTTTCCAACAGATTAGATTCATTGAGTAATAAGGTAGATGTAATATTGAACCAAAAGGATATGGTAGTTGAACTTTCATGGTGGAATTTACATAAATACAAGGTTTATTGTGGTATTTCTTGTATGTTAATAATCGTATGGCTTATATATAAAATGAGATAGAAATAATACCTTTGTACAATAATATGTAGATGAAAAATATATGAAACGGAGATTAAAGCGTAATGTAAACAAAAGGTTGGCAGGTAAATGCCATCCTAAAACAGGAGCTCTTTTTGTTAAGAAGGATATATATTGTGGGTGGGGTATACTTGAAGACTTTGTTGGTCCAGAGTTTGAAGGGGTTAAGGTTGATATTGGATTGACATTAGAACAAGCGTATGAAAAGTTAGGTGGTACGGATAGAAAATTTTATAATGGAACAATGAGTTTGGGCATAATGTGTATTAAAGAACAAATTGAAAATAATACGTTATCCGATAATCTATATTTATCTCAAGAAGATATTGATATGATTAAAAAAGGGAAATTACCACAGTGCAAAACAATGCATCATTGTCCAGAAACTACTAAAGAAGGAACTATAGTTATGCAATTAGTAGATAGAGATATACATCATAAGACGAAGCATACTGGTGGATCTGCTACTCTTAATATTGAAAATTCATATGCGGTATCAGATGATTTTGAATAATATAATAGGAATAGGGCATTTATGAAGAAATTGGATGTAAAATAGAGGTAGCCGATAGCTACCTCTTGGTTTTGTAAGCCTTCCCATCAACAACACATGAATCAACAAACTCTCAAGAAGGGTTACATAAGGTAGTACTAATGTATAATTGAAAAGTTCGGTAAGGATATAAAAAAGTGAGGATTTATCTTGTTTGCTGTGATAACTGGAAACAAACTTTAGTACCTTTGGAATCTATTATTACTGGAAATATTTTTTATTTATCAAAATCATGATTATATTTGAATTGATAATATTGTTTTAGGACTAATTAGATTTTGGTTTATGATAAGAATGAAAAGGTATGTAAAAGATTGGCTCGTTTTGGGAACTGTCATCCTCACATTAATCATAATAGTCATTTTAGTTTTCTATTTTATCCAGACCCAAGGTAAGTTTGCGGATAAACAGACCGACTGGGGTGAGTTTGGAAGTCTATTAGGAGCGATTGCAGGATTAATAGCATTCGTCGGAGTTTTATTTACATTAAGACAGAATAAACAGCAATTCTTGAATAGCGAGGATAGAGCTGTCTTTTTTGAGTTGCTTAGGATTTTCATTTCATATCGGGATGCCTTGCAAGTGAAAAGAATAGATTGGGTATATGATGAAAAACAATGTGAATGGAAAATAACTCCTTACAATGAGTTTTGTACACCAGAAAAAACTTATCGACAGATTTATGTAGAGTTATACCATACTTTCTATTTGGAAATCAGAAGAGGTATTCCTGAGAATTTTTCCAAAGAGGAATTTGTAAGGAGGATTATTCCCCAGAATATGTCTAGAGAGCAATGGATGTTTATGTATGGTCAATTGAATGTTGCCATTAACAACATTTATTCAGAGCATGAATTTGGAATACATAAAGGAAAGATTAATATTTATCCTGTACATATAAACACCTATGATTACCTCTGTTTAAATGCGATTAAGATCTATTTTGAACAGAATAATTTCAAGCCCATAGCTGAAGCTTGTGCTAAAGCCGCTGATCATTGTTTTGCCCCATATAAAAATCAACTTGGTACATATTTTAGGAATGCTTATTATATTTTGGAAATGACTTCGGAATTCACTTCGCCCCTAAAATATTCGAATATATTTCGATCGCAACTGTCAAAGTATGAACTTGTGTTGTTGTTTTTTAACTCATTTAGTTCATTATCAACAATTGAGACACGAAGGTTATACTTGAATGCCGATTTGTTCAATAACCTTGAGTTGAAAGATGTGCGATTGAAAGAGGGGATAAATGATGAATCTGTATCCCGCCGAATGGAATATATACATTTTCCACCAGTCTTGTTTCAAAAGGCAAACAAAAACGAATATATGTCTAGTGATTTGTTGAAAAAATTATACAATGTGATTCTTTCAGAAAATAATATACTATAGAATGTTCGGGAGAAATAAAAAAGTGAGGGGAACCACCCCCTCACCAAAGTCAAACCAAAATAATCCGAATTATGTCCGTATTATCTTGATGTTGCAAAGATACTACTATTTTTTGATAAAGCAATAAAAATCCCTGCATCGGCTCAAATGCAGGGATGGTGTCAAATAAGAGCTTAACTGATTTTTAATGATGTCTGATGAATCATTTCGCTAACATCGTTCAAAGCGTTCAGGAACGTTTTGAGTTCATTGTCAGTAAAGCGAGCCTTTTTCCCGTTGACTATATTCCCGTTAATACGCTGATATAGCCAGTTTCTACTTTTACCAAAATATTTCTTTGCAATATAACTGAATGAGATTGCTTCAGGCAATTCTCCAAGTTTATCACGTAATATGGCTTCTTCCGCTCTTTCTATATAATCATTGCAGGCGTTTACCGTTGCTTTTAGCCCAGCTTCAGATACTTTTTTGTAGGCTTCCTTTTGGGCTTCCGGTAGTTTATTATATTTATCCTGCATTTCCTTTTTGAAAGCTTCTTTTTCTTCTGTGGTTTTTAGTTCTTTGAATCTTTCAAAGTCAGCCTGCATTTCTTTTGTTGGCAGGCAATCATTCCAATCTATCATAGCTTTTAATGTTTGTCCCTCCCCGAAGGGAGGGATGTTAATTACAACTTTTTTAATTTCTCTTGGATTTCGTTCATTCGATCGAGTATGTCATTTATAAGCGCTTCCCGTTCTTTGGCATTTTCAGGAACCCCATAGGCCTCGTGAAATGAAGCGAGAAGTTTTAAATTCTCATACTCTTGTTCTAATTCTTTTTTTTCTTCATCTTTCATCAGTTAAACATTAAAATTAAGAACTCTTATTTGACACTACAAAGATAATAAGCATTTGGTTATTATGCAAATTCTTAGTGATTTATTTTATATGTGATTATTCATTTTTCAAGTTGTCAAGTATTTCCCTGATTGCTTTATCAGCGTGTTTTCTCATTATTGTGACATAGTTGAAGATTGGTCTATCTTCTTTCATTGATTGCCCGATACAGTATTCCAGTGTACTAAGAGGAATTCCCAGGTCATATCCATGTTGGACGAAAGATTTGCGGGCTGAATATAGGGTGAATTTATGCCTGATTCCTGCCACCTTGCCTAATTGACTGATTTTCCTGGCCAGCAGGTTATAGCAGGAGGTATAGTTCTTGTATTTCCCGAATATGATTTTCCCTGTATTCTTTTTCATATACTTTTTTATAATGGGCTTTGCTTCTTCGGGAATGGAAAAGGAAATCAGGGAGTCCCCCTCTTTGGTGTTTTTGGTCTTTTTTCGGATGTAGTTTATTTCATCCGTCCGGAAATCGTATGCTAGTATGTCTACTAGGTTCATGCCGGCAAGATAATAAGTAAGCATGAAAATGTCCCGTGTGACGTTGAGATTGTAATGCTCTAAATTGGCGTCCCTGATTGTCTTGAGTTCTTCGACGGTGATTTGCGTTTCCCTCTTTTGGGCTGATGGAATTCTGGCTGTGATGAAAGGGTCGATATCGTAGGTGACGTATCTCATCTTTATAGCATAGTTAATGATAACCTTTAGCAGGGTTATGTAGATGTTGATTGTGGTGCTTGACAGCTTTGTCTTTTTGAGCCATGATATGTACTGGTTCATTCTGATAGGGGTAATATGTTCCATGAGAGAACCGTTCCCGATGAATTGCATAAACTTGTTTGTGGCCAGCCGATAGAGTTTGTATGTCTTGGTACGTTCTTCTTCATCTATTTGGGACAGATATTCATCCACGATATCCTCGAACTTACGATGCTTTTCTCCGTTTAACGGGTTAGTTATCATTTTGACTAATTGCGTGCACGTGAGCGAATCAGGGTAGTCCAGTTCCATGTATCGCTTGAAATAAAGGTTGTATAGCTGTTGTAATTTTGTATTGAGAAAATCCTTGTCTGGACGGTGTACTATTTTACCGTTCTTAAACTCGTTTTCCCTTACCACTATATCCGTGGTGATGAATCTCGTTTCAGAGTTGTGTGCGACTCGAATTCTTATTTTGTGTGTCCCGTCTGATAACCTTTTTGCGGGAACTATTACCAATGTTAATGTAGCCATAATTTGTGTTTTTAGGGTAAAAATGGCGTTTTCGACCATTATTTTTTTAACATCCTATTGTAATTTACTTATAATCAGATTCTAATCCGGGAATTTTCCGACCATAATCCGACCATTTTATAGCGTCAAAAGTGACGTTTTTGCTCTCTATTATAGACTACTAATTGATAGGAAAAATAGTTCGATTGTGCTTTTAATATGCTGTATATCAATAAAATAAAAATCGGAAGCTCATGCTCGCTCGCAGGCTTCCGATCAACACAAAAACTAAACTAGACTTAACTAAACTATTCTATTCTTGGAATTTCACAATCCCTTTCTGTTCGTTGCAAAGGTAGATATAAAACGGGTTTTGACAAACTATAATCGACAAAATTCACTTTTTTACCGATAAATTCATGAATAATTAGCTCCTTTCGTCAAGAAAAGTCTGAAAAACTTGCTTGTAACTATCGCTGATAGGAATATATGTCTTGTCAAAAACAATACGGCCGCGGTCAATCACACGTATCTTATCTTTTTGTACGATGAATGAGCGGTGCACGCGTATGAAACGGCTGGACGGTAAAAGTTCCTCCATTGCTTTCATACTCATCAGTGATAGAATAGGTTTGGAAGCATCTTCCGTATATATTTTAATATAATCTTTCAGTCCTTCGATATACATGATTTTCTTCAAGTCCACTTGCACCAGTTTGTAGTCACTTTTCACAAAAATACTGTCTATCTCTTCCGGTTTCTGCACAAGTTCGAACCATTGGAGGGCCTTGTTGGCAGCTTGCAGGAAATCGACGTAGGAGATTGGTTTCAGCAGGTAATCGAGTGCATTGACACGATAACCGTCGATGGCATACTGTCCGAAAGCGGTAGTAAACACAATGCGGGTGTGCGGATCTACCATCTTCGAAAACTCCAAACCATTAAGCTCCGGCATCTGGATGTCCAGAAACAGGAGATCGACCTCTTCGCCAGGCAATTCTTTCATTGCCTGAACCGCACTGGAATACTTTCCTACGAGTTGCAGGAACGGGGTTTTATTCACGTAACTCTCTAACAAGCTAAGAGCTAACGGCTCATCGTCAACAATTGCACAACGTAACATCATACTATTTTATATCTAAAGTTTTTATATCCAATGTTTTGAAATCTATTCTCTGATCTTGATACTTAATCTCGATTCATATACTTTTTCATCTTTTGAGATGCCTTTCGACCAGGTATAAGCCCCGGGATAAAGAATCTCCAACCGGCGGCTGACTTGCTCCAGTCCCACACCCGAGCCACTTTTATCCTCCACTGTCTTTGGATGATTACTGTTGCGGATTTCGCAAATCACTTCCTTATCATTCTCCGAAAGATGAATACTGATGAAACTCGATTCAGTAGGGGAGATGCCATGCTTGAAAGCATTCTCTATCAATGAGATAAAGATAAGCGGAGCAATAAGTGTCTGACTGTCAGGCTGAATATCAAATTTAGTAATCATCTGTACATTGGCCGACAGGCGGATGCGCATCAGTTCAATGTAATTTCGGATAAAATCAACCTCCTTACAGAGAGGAACGTACGTCTGCTGGTTATCATATAACACATAACGAAGCAGTTTGCTCAACTCCTGAACTGCTTGTTGCGCTTTGTCCGAATCAAATGCAATCAGTGCATAGATATTATTCAGGGTATTCAGCAGAAAGTGAGGGTTCAGTTGGTTTCGCAGATTTTTCAGTTCCGCTTCCGCACGGTTTCGTTCCGCTTCTTTGCGGGCAGCTTCATTTTGCGTCCATCGCGCACTCATACGAATAGCGGCACTTAGGCCGATAGTAAATACGAGGCTCAACATATCTCTAAGGAAGAATAGCCATCCCGGAGGCATACCCGGTCTTTTGGCTTTGGGTGCAAATGACGGATCGAATGTCAGGCTTTGCCAGAGATGTAACAAAATGCCGATGACACATAAAAAGATAATGTTGTAGACGATATATCTTTTGGCCTGACTCTGAAACAGATAACGGGGAACAAGAATGAAATAATTCACGTAGAACGCAATCATAAAAGAGAGTGGTACAGCAAGATGGCGTATATAGGCCATCCAGTTAATGTTCCCGTTTCCACGTTCAACGAAGAAGAACGGGAAACCGAACATAATCCCCCAGCTGATAATGTGTATCAGTATCTCCAGGGGACGACGTGCGGATGTAAAGGTTTGTTTCATAAAGACAAAGATAATTTTTTTAATTGACAACCGACGGTTGTCAATCAATTATTCGTATCTGATGGCTTCTATCGGGTCTAAATCTGCTGCTTTCTTAGCCGGATACCATCCGAAGAAGACGCCCGTAACGGTACATACTGCGAAGGAAAGGAATACACTCCACGGCTGGATATAGATAGGCCAATGCGCTACGCTCTTGACAATCCAGCTGGCCCCGCAACCGATAATCACTCCGATGATACCTCCCGTGATACTAATCATGATGGCCTCGATAAGGAATTGGCTTAGAATATCGACTCCACGTGCACCGACAGACATACGCAGACCGATTTCACGGGTACGTTCCGTAACGGATACATACATGATATTCATAATTCCGATACCACCTACTACCAATGAAATACCTGCGATACAAGCCAGCAGGGTTGTCATCAAATCGGTGGTTGAGTTGAGCATTGTACTCAATTCCTGTTGGGTACGGATAGTAAAATCATCGTCATCCGAAGCTTTCAGCTTATGGTTGCGACGGAGGATCGTACTGATTTCGTCAGTAGCATAATCCGTCATATCTTCGGTAAGGGCAGAGGCAAACACTCCCTGCAAATACGTAACGGCAAGCAGACGTTTCATCACTGTGGTGTATGGCGCAAGTACTACTGCATCTTGGTCTTGTCCCATAGAGTTGTAGCCTTTGGCTTTGAGCACACCTACCACACGAAGCGGTATTTTACTAAAACGAATAATCTTACCTACCGGATCACTTCCGTCCGGAAAAAGATTGTCTACTATAGTCTTTCCAATTACACATACTTTGGCCGAACTCTGTATGTCGGCTTCAGTGAACATCTCTCCGTTTTCAACAGTCAGCTGGCGGATGTCGAGGTATTCTGTTCCGACACCGTTCACGGAAGCTGGGTAGTTGTTGTTTCCGGCAATGAGTTGCCCCGATGATGAAACATTGGGACTGATGGCGGACAGGAAACTTGTCTCATCACGCAAGGCTTCGTAGTCGGCAAGCTTCAAAGTCTGCATAGCAGACGGGTCTTGCCGGACACCTCCACGCATATCGGCTCCCGGATGAATCATAATCATGTTCGATCCCATCTCGGAAATCTGCTGCTGGATGCTTTTCTTCGAACCTTGTCCGATAGCCAGCATCGTGATGACAGAAGCAACACCGATAATGATACCAAGCATGGTTAGAAAAGCACGCAGCTTATTGTTCGCCAATGCCCGGAGAGCTATCTTAAATAAATTAGTTCCATTCATAATGAATAATTTGCTAATTTGTCCATATACTAATGGGGCAATTTTCTGAAGGTATAGTCACTCAACCTGTTTGTTGTTCAGCAATCGGCACATTAGTATATCGGCACATTGAATAATTATTAATCCTCGTCGTTTTTCGGCAATGCGGCCAGCGCTTCGGCAGCAGACAGAATTTTCGGATTGGTTGTATCTTCTATAACCTGACCGTCACGCAGACGGATATTCCGGCTACTATATTGCGAAAGTTCGGGATTATGTGTTACAAAGATAATCGTACGTCCCTCTGCATGAAGCTTTTGAAACAGTACAAGTATCTCGAAAGAGGTACGGCTATCGAGGTTTCCGGTCGCTTCGTCGGCAAGAATCACTGCCGGATTGTTGACCAATGCGCGTGCGATGGCAACGCGTTGCATCTGTCCACCGGACATCTGGTTGGATTTATGTTCCAGACGGTCTCCCAATCCTACAGCCTGTAGGGATTCGATGGCGCGGCGACGGCGTTCGGAAGCGCTCACGGCAGAGTTGTACATAAGCGGTAGTTCCACATTTTCTACAGCCGTCGTTTTAGGTAACAAGTTGTAGCTTTGGAACACGAAGCCAATCTTCCGGTTTCTTAGTACTGCACGTTGAGGCTTGCTCATCGTACGTACGGGAATATCGTCGAGCAGATATTCTCCACTGGTCGGGGTGTCCAGGCAGCCTAATATATTAAGCAGCGTGGATTTTCCCGAACCGGAAGTCCCCATGATGGTAACAAACTCTCCTTCATTGATATTGAACGAAACGCCCCGCAATGCGTGGACGGTTTCGTCGCCTACCTGAAAGTTACGTTTGATATTTTGTATTTCAATTACTTTTTTCATCGTAAATAATGTGTTAATGTGCCAATAACGGATTGGCACATTGAATAATTATTTTTTCTTCTTACTTCCCGGAGGGCCAGGCATGAACGGACTTCTTTCTCCGCCACTTTCCTGATTTCCTTCAGCAGCCACATTTTCACCGGGCATTGCTCCTATGGTAGCTTCGGTCACTACTTTTGTTCCTTCGGAAATGCCACTGATAATTTCTGTAGATATACCGTTGCTGATTCCTACTTCTACCGGATGAGCGGTGAATGTGGTTCCTTCACGAGTCCAGAGTTTATGTTCGCCTTCGCAATCTTTTACGATGTCATTATTACCGATTAACGGTTTTTCAGGTGTGAATCGCAGTGCTTTGTTCGGGACAGACAACACATCCTTTTTATCAAGAATATAGATCGTGACATTAGCTGTCAAACGAGGTTTCAGTTTCAAATCAGGGTTGGGAGCAGAGATTACAACTTCATAAGTAACTACTGTAGTGGTGGTGCTCGTACTGCTCGTACTGCTTGCATCTCCCAGACGAATTTGTGTAACTACGCCTTCGAATACATCATTCGGATAAGCATCTACCGTGAAGCTGGCACGCTGGCCTTCTACTATACCGCCTATATCAGCTTCATCCACATCGGCTACTACCTGCATCTGTGTCAGGTCGGCAGCAATGGTGAACAGTGTCGGAGTTTCGAATCCGGAAGCAACGGTTTGTCCTGCTTCCACATCACGGCTGATGACTACTCCGTCAATCGGTGAGGTGATAGTAGCATAAGCCAGGTTACGTTCTGCTTTTGCGAGCGATGCCTTACTGCTATCATAGCTACTTTTCGCTTTCTGATAGTTGTAAAGGGCCTGTTCGAAATCCGTATCACTAATCAGTGACTTTTCGTGTAAGCCTTTGCTACGTTCATAATTCTTCTTCTGATATTCATATTCGGCTTTTGCACCATCGTACGTTGCCTGTTGTGATGCCAGTTCACTTTGCAATGTGGCACGGTCCATTTCGGCAATCAACTGTCCTTTGGTTACTACCGAGTTGTAATCTACGTAAATCTTGTCGATGATACCGGAAACCTGCGTACCGACTTCTACTTCCGTCACCGGTTCGATGGTTCCGGTAGCAGTGACCGAATTTGAAATATCGCCTTTGCTTACGTTGGCAGTGGCGTAGGTGACTTTATGCTTGGCCGGTGAACCTGCAAAGAACCAGATTCCTGCACCTGCTACCACAACGACTGCCACAGCGATTAAGATAATCTTTTTCGTTTTCATTCGTTTATTATGCTTTTATTTAGATTGCTAATTGATCTCCCTGATAGAACTTCAGCAACTGCGTATTCAGTATGGCCATATATTTGGCTTGAAGCTGTTCCTGCTGTGCTTGCAGCAAGTTGTTCTTTTCAGTAAGAAGTTCTATGGTATTCTTCATTCCCAGATTAAACTGTTCGCTAATCAACTCATAGCTGATTTGTGTACTCTTCAACTTCTCGTTTGCTGCTGCATAACGTTGCTGTGCACTGTTAGCATCCAGCCAGAGTCCTTCGATGGTCTTGTACAGAGCCTTTTGTTCGTCAAGCAAGGATAACATGCTCGTCTCGTATTGCAATTTTGCTTTTTGTACGGCACTTTTAGTTTGACGGTTATTGAAGATCGGCACACTGACAGACAATCCGATCGAATTGTTCCATCCGTTTTTCACTTGCTCTCCGAAAGTGAAGTCACTGCCGCTGGTGTGGTTGGTTCCGATTCCTGCGCTAAGGCTGATTGTGGGCAAATAACTTGATTTGGCAATACCGATACCCAGTTCGGAAGCCTCTACATTAAGTTTGCTAGCTTCAATCTCCGGGCGAAGACTCAATGCACTAATGTACACATCTTTTTTGGTAGGCAACGGAGCCAGTACATTTTCGTCGGACAGGGCAGGGAGGTAGATGTTCATTTCATTCTCCCCATCCAGTTCGAGCAATTGTTTCAGTTGTAATTTGTAATCTTCAAGAGTGGCTTGCGCTGTGACAAGTTGGTATCGGTCTGTGCTCACCTGTGCTTCCAGTTGGGCAAAGTCGCTTTTGGCAATACTTCCGGCGTTCAAAAGTTCCTGTCCGCGGTCACGCTGCGCAATAGAGACTTGCAGGGTACTTTCGTTTACTTTGACAGACTCGGCTGCATAAAGAATCTGGATATACACTTGGGCGATAGATTCCTGAATGTTATTTTCGGAAGTCGCTACGTCCAGTTCGGCTACCTGATTGTTCAACTTTTCCTGCTGGATGGTTTTCAGTCTTTTATTACCATTATATAGAGTCCACGACGCATTCAGTCCATAATTACCATTGTAGCTCGTTTTACTATTGCTACTGATAATTTCGCTGCCGCTTACCCGACTACTCGTCTCCTGATACGGACGATTCACCACCTGCTGGCTGGTAGAGAACGAAAGACTGGGAAACAAGGCAGCCTTAGCTGTCTTTACATCAATCTGCGTGCTGGTCGCAGTGATCCGGTTCTTGCGAATCGTGATGTTCTGCTCTTTTGCGTAGTCGATGCATGACTGCAAATCCCATTGAGCCGGAATTTTCGTTTCTTTCAGCGTATCGACTTGCAGCGGAGAAACTTGGGCAGATATGCCGGACAGCATACCTGCTCCAAGAAATGTCATCACTGTCAATCTTCTTACATTTATCATATTCATACTTCTATTGATTTACTGTTAGCGAAGGTACGTACATATTATATATGCCGCAAAAACGATAGACGGATGACGTAATTTCGCCGTTAAATGTTTTTTTTCTGTCGATAGGCAGGTTTTTGAAGAAAAACACAACAAATCACACAACTTTTTTGACTAGTTGTTTGTTTTAATTATAAAAAATGTATATTTGTACTCATTACAAATTATAACGTCAACATATGAAGAATACACTGCTTACGATCTGGAACTTCTATTTGGAGGGCTTCCGTAGTATGACCTTGGGGCGTACCCTGTGGGTTATCATTCTGCTGAAATTATTCGTTATGTTCTTCATCCTTAAAATGTTCTTTTTCCCTGATTTCCTCCGTGACCATCCTACGGATGACGACAAGGGAACATACGTGGGAAACGAACTGATAGAACGTGCCATCCCCGGTAAATCTACTGATTTTTAACTCTTAAACTACATAGGATTATGATTGAAAGTATTGACACCTCGCTGATCGATTGGTCGAGAGCCCAATTTGCGATGACAGCCATGTACCACTGGATTTTTGTTCCTCTCACACTCGGACTGGCAGTGGTGATGGGAATCATGGAGACGCTGTATTATAAAACAGGCAATGAATTTTGGAAAAAGACTGCCCAGTTTTGGATGAAACTCTTCGGTATAAACTTTGCCATTGGTGTGGCAACCGGTTTGATTCTGGAGTTTGAGTTCGGTACGAACTGGAGCAATTATTCGTGGTTTGTAGGAGATATCTTCGGTGCTCCGTTGGCTATTGAAGGTATTTTGGCATTCTTTATGGAAGCCACATTTATCGCCGTCATGTTCTTTGGGTGGGGCAAAGTAAGTAAACGTTTCCACTTGGCTTCTACCTGGCTCACAGGCTTGGGAGCTACGATTTCTGCCTGGTGGATTCTCGTTGCCAACGCATGGATGCAGCATCCGGTAGGCATGGAATTCAATCCTGATACAGTTCGTAATGAGATGGTAGATTTCTGGGCAGTGGCTACGTCGCCTGTAGCGGTCAATAAATTCTTCCATACGGTATTGTCCGGCTGGGTGCTGGGTGCTATTTTTGTAGTCGGCATCAGTTGTTGGTATCTGCTGAAGAAACGTAATCGTGAGTTTGCGCTTGCCAGCATCAAGATTGGGGCGATTTTCGGATTAGTAGCATCGTTGCTTTCTGTTTGGACAGGTGATGGTTCCGGTTATCAGATTGCCCAGACGCAACCGATGAAACTGGCTGCTGTGGAAGGTCTGTATGAAGGCGGCACTAATGTAGGTCTGGTTGGAATAGGAGTGTTGAACCCGGAAAAGAAGACTTACAACGATGGGAAAGATCCTTTCCTCTTCCGTTTTGAAATCCCCAGCATGCTTTCTTTCCTTGCAGAACGTAATGTAGACGGCTACGTTCCTGGTATTACAAATATCATCGAGGGTGGTTATCAACAGAAAGACGGATCGACAGCTCTTTCTGCTGCCGAGAAGATAGAACGTGGAAAAACGGCTATCGGTGCATTGGCTGCCTATCGTGCAGCAAAGAGTGCAGGACATGAGGAAGATGCTCAAATTGCATATAAAGTATTACAGGAAAATATTCCATATTTCGGTTACGGATATATCAAAGATGTGAACCAACTGGTTCCGAATGTTCCTCTGAACTTTTATGCGTTCCGTGTAATGGTAATCTTGGGCGGATACTTCATCCTGTTCTTTATTGTCGTTCTCTTCTTTATCTATAAGAAAGATTTAAGCCAGATGCGTTGGATGCACTGGATTGCTCTGCTGACAATTCCTTTGGGATACATCGCCGGACAAGCCGGATGGGTGGTTGCCGAATGTGGCCGTCAACCGTGGGCTATCCGTGATATGCTGCCGACAATGGCTGCCATCTCCAAACTGGATGTAAGCTCTGTACAAACGACTTTCTTTATCTTCCTGCTCCTGTTTACAGTGATGCTGATTGCAGGTGTCGGAATTATGGTAAAGGCTATCAAAAAAGGACCGGAGAATTGATAATTACCTATTACTTATTACTTAATATTTTAGCTATATGTATATATTTTTGCAACAATATTGGTGGCTTGTCGTTTCCTTGTTAGGAGCCATACTCGTGTTCTTATTGTTTGTACAAGGAGGTAATTCTTTGTTGTTCTGCTTGGGTAAAACCGAAGAACATCGTAAGATGATGGTGAATTCTACCGGACGTAAGTGGGAGTTTACGTTTACTACATTGGTTACATTTGGAGGAGCTTTCTTCGCTTCTTTCCCCTTGTTTTACAGTACCAGTTTCGGCGGTGCATATTGGCTTTGGATGATTATACTTTTCAGTTTTGTATTGCAAGCTGTCAGTTATGAGTTTCAGAGTAAAGCCGGAAATCTGTTAGGTAAAAAGACATACCGGACTTTTTTGGTGATTAATGGAGTGGTAGGTCCTGTGTTACTTGGTGGGGCAGTGGCTACTTTCTTTACCGGTTCTGATTTCTATATTAATAAGGCCAATATGACAGATACCATTATGCCGGTAATCAGTCATTGGGGAAATGGCTGGCACGGATTGGATGCACTGACCAACATTTGGAATGTTATTCTTGGATTGGCTGTCTTCTTCCTTGCCCGTGTGTTGGGATCTCTCTATTTCATTAATAATATTGATGATAAAGAGCTGACCGATAAATGTCGTCGTGCAGTACGAAATAATACAGTTTTGTTCCTTGTATTCTTTTTGGCATTTGTCATTCGTACATTGGTATCTGATGGCTTTGCCGTTAATCCGGATACACAGGAAATTTATATGCAGCCATATAAGTATCTCACTAACTTTATCGAAATGCCGGTAGTGCTGGCTTTATTCCTGATTGGTGTGGTACTGGTTCTTTTCGGCATTGGAAAGACATTGCTTAAAAAGACGTTTGATAAAGGAATCTGGTTTACGGGGATCGGTACAGTACTGACTGTTTTATCTTTATTGCTGGTAGCAGGGTACAACAATACCGCTTATTATCCGTCATATACAGACCTGCAAAGCTCATTAACTTTAGCCAATAGCTGTTCCAGCGAATTTACACTAAAGACAATGGCCTATGTCTCTATTCTTGTTCCATTCGTAATTGCATATATTTTCTATGCTTGGCGTAGTATCGATCGTCACAAAATTACCGAGAAAGAAATGGATGAAGGAGGACACTCATATTGATACTTTGTCCACATCGAATTTCGAATTGAGATTCTTGTAGGAACAAATAAACTCCCCTTATTTAATTCTCTATGTCATGGTAGAGAAGTTAAATGAGGGGAGTTTTTATATATAAGCCTTTTCTATCTTTTCGGATATATCGCTTTTTATTTATTGACTATATTCTCCGGTTTTCCGGCAATGTAAGCCTGAAGGTTACTGATTGCAATATTCATCAGACGTTCACGAGCCTCGATGGTTGCCCAGGCAATGTGCGGAGTGATGTAGCAGTTCTTTGCAGTAAGTAATGGATTGTCGGCACAAGGCGGTTCAGTAGAAAGCACGTCTACTCCGGCTGCATAAATCTTGCCACTGTTCAAAGCGTCTGCAAGGTCTTGTTCGTTGATAAGCGGGCCGCGACCGGTGTTGATTAAAATAGCTGTCGGCTTCATCATACCCAGACGGCGTGCATTTACCATTTCGCGTGTCTCCGGAGTAAGCGGGCAGTGCAAACTGATAATATCACATTCGCTGAACAACTGATCTAAATCCATCTTCTTGATTTCCGGTGGCAACTGGAAGTGAGATTTAGAAGTCAATGCATACACTTGCATACCGAAACCGATAGCAACGCGCGCTGTGGTATATCCGGTATTTCCCAGTCCTACCAGACCGATTTTCTTTTCCCGCAGTTCCATCAACGGAGTATCCCAAAAACAGAAATCCTTGTTGTTAGCCCAACGACCTTTATGCACTTCTTCAGAGTGGTGTTGCACTTGTTGAGTGATGTTCAGGATATGCGCAAATACCATTTGAGCAACGGAAGCGGTGCTGTATGAAGGAATATTAGTAACGACGATTCCCCGTTCTTTTGCAGCAGCTGTGTCTACCACATTGTATCCGGTAGCCAACACACCGATATATTTCAGTTCGGGCAGTGCAGCCATGTGGTCTGCATTGATGATTACCTTGTTAGTCAGAATTGCTTCTGCACCGGCTGCACGTTCTAATACCTCTTCCGGAGCTGTACGATCATAAATTGTACATTCTCCAAGCACCTTCATACCTTCCCAGGATAAATCTCCGGGATTGGCGGCATAGCCGTCTAAAACTACAATCTTCATTTCTATTTCAATATTATTAGTATGTTATAATGTTTCCTACTGCTTTATTGTGCTTTTAGCTTCTCTTACAGAAGGAAGTGACTTATTTTACGAACACTTATTTCTTAAATTTGTCTCCCCACAACTGTATCATTCGCTCGGCATGTTTCTGTTCTGCCGGATTGTTTTGCGGTTGCCATATCCGTTTGTCTTTCAGCTCGTCCGGAAGAAATTGCTGTTTGACAAAGTTACCTTCATAGCTGTGCGCATATTTATATTCCTGTCCGTATCCCAACTGTTTCATCAGTTTGGTCGGAGCATTGCGCAGATGCAAGGGCACAGGCAGATTACCGGTTGACCGGACTAGCTCTAATGCATCGTTAATTGCACTGTATGCCGAATTGCTTTTAGGACTGGTAGCTAGATATATCGTCGCTTCGGCCAAAGGAATCCGTCCTTCGGGCCAACCGATTTTCATCAATGTATCAAAGCATGCATTGGCGATAAGCAACGCATTCGGGTTGGCAAGTCCGATATCTTCGGAAGCCGAGATCACAAGCCGACGGGCAATGAAGGCAGGATCTTCGCCTCCTTCCACCATACGGGCAAGCCAGTAGATCGCTCCGTCAGGATCGCTACCGCGGATAGACTTGATGAAAGCCGAGATAATGTCATAATGCATCTCTCCATCCTTATCATAAGCCAGTGGATTCTGTTGCAAGCGTTCGGTCACCATTTCATCGGTGATGACAACTGTTTCCTCCGTCTCCGATTGCACAACAAGTTCCAATATATTAAGCAGTTTGCGGGCATCTCCACCGGAGAAGCGCAGCATAGCTGTTGTTTCTTTCAATTCAATTTTTCGTTCCTTCAGTATGGCATCTGTAGTGATGGCACGTTGCAGAAGTTCCTGCAAATCTTCTTTTTCCAAAGATTTGAGTACATAAAGCTGGCAACGGGATAGGAGAGGGCGGATGACTTCGAACGACGGGTTTTCCGTTGTTGCACCAATCAGCGTGACTGTTCCGTTCTCTACAGCTCCCAACAGTGAATCCTGCTGTGACTTGCTGAACCGATGGATTTCATCGATAAACAGAATCGGGCTGGACTGCGAAAAGAAACGGTTGCTCTTGGCACGGTCTATCACTTCGCGCACATCCTTCACACCGGAGGTCACAGCACTCAAAGTATAGAAAGGCGTTTCCAGTTTGTTGGCGATGATCTGTGCAAGAGTCGTTTTACCTACTCCGGGAGGTCCCCAGAGAATAAAAGAAGAGATGCGTCCTGCGTCAATCATCTTCCGCAAGATGGCTCCCGGTCCAACTAAATGTTTCTGACCGATATATTCATCCAAAGTTTTTGGTCGTAACCGTTCTGCTAAAGGTTGCATAATTTTTTTAGAATACCATTAATACCATGAAACGAATACCGTTTTTGTTGATACCCGGATTATCACGATAAGTGAAACGATGTACATATTCAACGTGCAGCAACTTGAAAATGTTGTAGATACCTACACTTCCTTCAATATAAGGCACTTTCGGGTCCATCACGAAACTGGTGAACTTACCGTCGCGTGTCGGGAAACGGAACAAATCGGGATTGTTGCTCTTAAACGGATTATTCTTATCTGTCAATGTTCCCCACAAAGCACGTACGCGGAACATTTCCCTCCATTTCAAGTTCTTGATAAGAGGAATACGGTTGAATAGTTTTCCATTCATATCATAAGATAATGACATGGAAGCGTAACGGTCATTCAGGAATTCCATGTTATTAATCAAATTGAACGTTTCGCGCTGGGTGATGTAGGACAAGTTAGCTTCCGGCAAGATCAACAACGGGAAAGGAACCGTGTTCCATTCTGCTCCTGCTTTTAAGCTACAATCAATCTTTCCCCAGG
Organism: Bacteroides sp. D2; assembly: GCF_025147085.1. NCBI lineage: Bacteria > Pseudomonadati > Bacteroidota > Bacteroidia > Bacteroidales > Bacteroidaceae > Bacteroides > Bacteroides sp. D2. Next base: position 4,559,311 of record NZ_CP102261.1, read on the forward strand.
AAGCGGGGAGCCAGAAACGTTTCCATACACTTGCTTCCGTACGGTTAAAACTGTAATCTCCACCTAGTACTCCTTTGAAACCCATGGCATGAGTCAGGGTAAAGATAGGAGCATCCAGCGATACAGGTACGCGGCGTTGTTTGGAGTTGACAAATGATTCACCCGGAGCATAACGCAGTGTCAGACTCGCTTCCGAAGTCGTGACATCATGCACACGGGTTTGCGCGGCATCATTGCGCAGATATTCCAGTTTGCCGGTAGGCTCGTCGTTACGATGGCGCAGCATGGCTTTCACTCCGAATCCTGTCAGCGTTTCAAGTTCATAATTAATGGTGGCATCGCGCATATACGACATCTGGTCTACTGTCGTTGTTTTTACCGACAGGAAGATATTGTCTTTATCTGTGAACAGGAATTTATCCATCGGAGACATTACGTCATAACTGTACGAAGCCGAAAGATAATGTTTCGGGAATTCCCAGACAACATAATCGCGTTTATTGAACGAATAAGTCACCGTACCGCTATATTTCCAGCGTTCGTCTTTCAGACCGTAAGCTCCGTATCCGTTCAAGAACCAGTGTTTATGGAAATGAGCAGTTGTCATACCGCTTAACCGGAAACGGGTACCATCAATGTAGTTGCTTGAAATCATGGTGTTGATAGGACCGATATCCACTTTGCTCGGATGGCCTTTGCTTCCTGTTTCTACAAAGTTTTCAATCAGCGCTTTCGCTCCGAAGATGATGTATTTGAATCCCGGTATCTGTTCGAGGCGGTTGACGAATACATCCATCGAACTTTCTTTCTTCGTCAGCGGTACTTGACGAACACTCGCCCAATACTCATCGCTTTTCGAAAGCATATCCGCTTCTTTTATCACGCTGCCTTTCAATCGGAACAGTCGTTGTTCGATAGGATCGAATTTATAATTACTATACTTCGTAGTTCGTTCCACCTGCAATCCGCCTGCTGTTTTGTTGGAATTCCAGGACAGGTCTACGGTCATGTCATCATCCGCTAACACCCAGTTTCCGTTAGGGAGTTGCTCGTATTGTTGCACGATGTCCATACGGTTGACAAAGTTTACTCCAGTCTTTTTAGGCAGGTTCATCGTACATTTCTGAACGGCATAAGTGGAGTCGTTCAATACATAAAGATGTCCGGTGAATCCAAAGTCCTGCGAGTTTTGCGGAACAAACGTGAGGTGAACACATTCGCGCTTGTTTACCATCAATGTGTCCATCAGATAATATTTATAAAATGAGATGGCATTGTTACCGATAGGACTAACGAAACGCTGTTGGAGTAACCGGATATCGTCGTCGTAGATATTGATGTCGGCAAATACGTCTTTCAATACAGTGCCGAGCATATCTCCTGTGGAGAAGAATTCATCGATACCGTTGGAGTTTTTACCTTTGATAAGCGTTTTCTTACTTTCGGGATTTTTGCGATAGATGGTTTGTGAAGCCGTCTCCTGTACGGAAATCGGGAGAATCAATTTGTTGGTTGTTTCCGAAACTTCCACCTGATCTTTTAGGAATGAATATTTCTTGTAGATTCCTTTTTCCAGTTTTTCCGGCGTGAGGTCGTTGATAGACATCTTCATTTTCTCGTACTTGTCGTACTGATAGTATTCATTCACTTCAAGGACTTGTGCCTTTTTGTGTTCGATTACTTTCTTCATGAATTCGACTGCCGGGTTGTTCTTACGGGAGTATTTTTCCTTTTGAGGTTTCACGACAACCTCGTTCAGGAGCACATTATCCGGAGCCAGCTTAACGTTTACCGTCTGATTGTTGGAACCGACTCTAACTGTTTTACTGATATAACCTACAGCAGAGAACACAAGAGTTCCTCCGTTTCTGCGGGCTTCAAGACTGTATTCTCCGTCAATATTGGTGATGGTACCCATATCTCTCTTTTCCTGATAGTAAACAGAGATATACATCAATGGCTCGTGGGTAACTGAATCAGTGACTACCCCTTTTATTTGCTGCGCAAAAGCATTTGAAGCTGCCAATACGAGTAAGAACAGTATAAGTATTTTGCTATATCGTTGTTTCATAACGTTCGTAGTAGGGCGCAAAGTTAACAAATAACTCTAAGGATAACAGAATATATAACTTTTTTTACCCATCGTTTTTTGTTGTTTACAAGCATATGTCATCCGATAATCAAAGGAACCTCCCTTTGTTAATCCTTTTGATAAGGCTGTTTCGGCACTTTGTTCTCCCGGTTCCGGCATTTGAAACTTTTTGTTTCGACGCTTGAAACTTTGTGTTTCCCGGCATGAAACTATTGGTTTCCCGGTGTGAAACTAACGATTCCATGCCGGGAAACGGAATGGGGCAAGTAAGGTGTGTACTGTTATTTACTCGTAAGGATCTGTACGATACGCTCTGCGGTACGTCCGTCCCAACGTTCGGGAAGCTCGCCTTGTTTCCATTCGCCTTGCATCAAGGTATCCATTGCTTTGGCAAGCAGGGCAGGATCTTCCCCGACAAGTTCGTTGGTTCCCATGCGCCATGTTTCGGGATGTTCGGCATACGTGTTGAGCGTGATACATGGAATACCCATAAATGTTGCTTCTTCGGCCACGTTGCCCGAATCCGTAATGATTCCTTTTGCCTTGTTTATCAGATAACCGAAGAACAAGTAATTCTGCGGAGGCATTATGTGGAGGTTCGGAGCTTCGATGCCTAATTCTTTGATGGCATTTCGTACGTATGTGTGCAGCGGTGCTACGATAGGCATACCGGCAGATTTTTCAATGATTGTTTTCAGCAACTGACGCAGATTCTCTTTGTTGTTTAGCAATACGCGACGGTTGAGGGTGAGCAGGAGATAATTTCCCTCTTGCAGTCCCAATACGGAAAACCATATAGGTTTGAGCAAACGGTTCCGGTTGTAGCGGATGGTATCTATGAGAATGTTACCTACATAATATACGTTTTCACTTTCCGTTCCTGTCTGGTTCAGGTTGCGGTTGGCAACCATGCCGGCAGTAAACAGATAGTCGGATATTCCATCTGTAATCATACGGTTGACCTCTTTCGGCATCTTCATGTCGAAAGAACGGGTTCCGGCTACGAGATGCGCTACCTTGATTCCTTGTTTCTTGGCAACGATGGCACAGCTCATGGTGGCAGTCAGATCGTCTACCACAAGAACTACGTGTGCCGGATTCTCCGTCAGTTCCTGTTCAAAGGCTACCATGATTCCGGCTGTCAAACTCGTTGGATTACTACTTTCCACTCCCAGATAAACATCAGGAGCTTTCATATCGAGGTCCGAAAAGAGAGAAGCATCCAGACTTGTATCGTCTTTCCTTCCTGTATATACCAGTCGGTAAGAGATACTTTTACCCAGCGCCCGTGCGGCTTCAATAGCGCGTGTAATGGGAGCTATCTTCATAAAATTGGGGCGTGCCCCCGCAACAATTGTTATTTTCATATTGTTTCTATCTTATTCGGTTTAATTCGTGAAGCAAAAGTACATTTTCTTACGGAATTTATTCGTTACTTTGCATACAAAATAACAAATATATGCCCACATTCGTTCAAATTCTTGATTTTATAGGCACATTTGCCTTTGCTATAAGTGGCATCCGGCTGGCTTCGGCGAAACGTTTCGACTGGTTTGGTGCTTATGTGGTAGGACTTGCTACTGCTATCGGTGGCGGTACTATTCGTGATGTCCTGCTCGACGTGACACCGGGGTGGATGACCGACCCTATATATCTGATTTGTACGGGACTGGCTTTGCTGTGGGTAATCTGTTTCGGACGTTGGCTCATCCGGCTCAATAATACTTTCTTTATTTTCGATACCATTGGCTTGGCATTGTTTACCGTGGTAGGTGTAGGCAAGAGCATTGCTTTAGGTTATCCTTTCTGGGTGGCTATTATCATGGGTAGCATTACAGGAGCAGCCGGTGGAGTGATTCGTGACGTATTTATCAATGAAATACCTCTTATCTTCCGAAAAGAAATTTATGCAATGGCCTGCGTTGTAGGCGGTATTGCATACTGGCTGTGCGACGTTGCAGGTCTGGAATCATACGCCTGTCAGTTGATTGGCGGACTGGCGGTATTCCTGACCCGCATCTTAGCTGTCAAATATCACATTTGCCTACCTATATTAAAAGGTAGTGAAGAGCCGGAAGAATAAGGACGGCATTATTTTTCCTCTTTTATATCCAGTTCTCCTTGAAAACTAATGGACTGACGGTTTTGCATATTGACATCGATACTTGCCGAACCATTTGGAAATACTTTGGCTCTGAATTCATATCTGTCTTCAGGATTACGTGCGACGAACTTGATAACGGCATTCCCTTTTTTATCCATTTCCACATTATATTCTTTGAGGATGGCTTTGAAGTTAAGTCCGTCACCTCCGCCATACGGAATGCTATAAGCCCGTCCATAATAAGGCAAGTAAGAAATAACCGAATCATTTCTGATTGTCAGTGAGTAGGAAGATGTCAAAGGGATGGAGCGTCCGCGCATCGGCATGGCAGTGTTGACATCTATCTTGTAATTTTCAGATTCAATTAGTTTCATTACTGCTTCTTTCTTCTGTTCCTTCTTTTCCTTTTTACTTTGTTGAGCCGAAAGGGTAGGGATGCCCACTAGCAAGGCTAGTAACAGCATAAAGATTTGCTTCTTCGTTCTCATATCAGTTTGCATTTAGGTTGATGTATATATGTATAACAATCAAATATACTAAAAAGACAGGGATACTTCTGTTTCTTTTAATGAAAATTAAACAGAACCCCCTGTTATTTATGAGTTTAGCCCGATTTAGAACTGTTCCAGTATTTCGATTCGTTTTTCGATGGGAGGATGAGTGGCAAACAATCCGCTAAGTCCGCTGAATATACTTTTAGATGCCTTTTTGGGGTTATGAATAAATAATTGTGCCACGTCTTTCCTTTCTACTGCCTCGATAGCGGGATCTGCTGATATTTTGCGGAGAGCGCTGGCCAGTGCCAACGGATTCTTCGTCATTTCTGCCGAACCTGCATCTGCCATATATTCGCGTTTGCGTGAGATGGCAAAACGCATCAGGCTTGCAAAAAGATAACCAATGGCGGCTATCACTAAAGCAATAAGAATAAAAAGAATCACCCCGCCGCTACCTTTACTATTACTACGCACGCGTATGTGTGTAATGGTATAAAACGTGATTTCTGTCAGCATGGAGAAGATACCGACAAAGACAATGGAAATAATCAGCAGGCGTACATCGCGGTTGCGGATGTGACTTAGCTCGTGCGCGATGACTGCTTCCAGCTCCTCATCATTTAGTTTCCGGATGATGCCCTCCGAGAGGGTAACGGTGTATGTGCGTTCGTTGATACCGCTGGCAAATGCATTCAGGGAACTGTCATAGATGATATTGATTTTCGGCATTTTCATGCCTTGAGACATACAGAGGTTTTCCACCAGATTATAAACTCGTTTATTCTCCTGACGGTTCAGCGGCTTGGAGCCGGTGGCGGAATTGATAATGCTTGTGTTAGCCCAATAGGCAATCAGAAACCAGATTAATACAATCCCCATGGTATATGGTAACGAAGAGAAGAAGAAATGATTGACTATTGGCATCATTTCGACTTCCATATCCTCTTTATATCCCATAAAAGTCAGCAGGTAGCAGGCCAAATAGAGGAGTGCTGCCACGAGACAGGGAAACAGGAATAGTAGAAACGCAGAGCGCAGATTATTCCGGCTCTGCTGTGTTTGGATTCCGACGTATTGCATGCGTGTTCGACTTTTGTAATTGGATGGACGGTGTATATAAAGGTTTTAGAAACTAATTTTGGGTGCCTGCTCCAAATTCGCACGTTCGTTTTTCCCCAAGTCGAACATTATCTCTCTTTGGAATCCGGTCATTCCTGCTACGATATTCGACGGGAATGTCTGCACGGCGTTATTGTATTCTTTAGTGGCCGAGTTGAAGTAGCGGCGAACAGCAGCCAGTTTATTCTCTACATCAGAAATTTCTTCCTGTAATTGCAGGAAATTCTGATTAGCTTTCAGATCGGGATAAGCCTCGAGAGTAATCTTCAATCCGGCAAGAGCGGAGCTCAACTGATTTTCGGCAGCTATCTTATCGTCGATCGTTTTTGCGCTGACTGCACCGTTACGTGCCTGAATCACCTGGTCGAGCGTTTCTTTCTCATGTGCGGCATATCCTTTCACGGTGTCTACCAGTTGGGGAATGAGATCATGGCGTTGTTTCAACTGCACGTCGATGTCGGCAAATGCGTTTTCACGATTGTTTCTCAATTTCACTAATGAGTTGTACATGGAAGCAAAGATAATGCCCAGCAATACAATAATTCCTACAATAATAAGTATGGTCATAGCCTTTTGTTGTATTTAATAATATAAAATCAAAAGTAATCTATTTGGTTCTTTTAACCAAGAGGTAAAGGAAATATTTACTAAATACCACCTAAAAACTATCAGAAAGCACCTGAAATCTGTCATTTGATAGAATTAACCCCCAAGAAATGACAAATTTTCCCCTGTTGGATACACAAAATTCCTTTAAACTTGCAAATGTCGAGAAAAAACGAATATTAACCATAAAACCATTAAAGTATGAAAAGTTTAAGTTTCAGAAAAGATTTAATTGGAGTACAGGAAGAATTGCTTCGTTTCGCTTATAAATTAACGGCCAACCGTGAAGAAGCAAATGATTTATTGCAGGAAACATCTTTAAAAGCATTAGACAATGAAGAGAAATATGTTCCGGACACAAATTTCAAAGGATGGATGTACACAATCATGCGTAACATCTTTATTAATAACTACCGCAAAATAGTACGCGATCAGACCTTTGTTGATACCACCGATAATTATTATCACTTAAATCTGCCACAAGATTCAGGATTTGAAAGTACCGAAGGTGCTTACGACCTGAAAGAGATGCATCGCATCGTCAACGCACTCCCCCGGGAGTATAAGATTCCTTTCTCCATGCACGTATCAGGTTTCAAATACCGTGAGATTGCAGAGAAATTAGGATTGCCATTAGGTACAGTGAAGAGCCGCATATTCTTCACACGTCAACGTTTACAACAAGAGTTGAAAGATTTTGTATAAATGAGGATAACGCATACAAACAAGCTTATAAGCAAAAGGAGCAAGGGGATAGATCCTCGTTGCTCCTTTCTTTTTATTTATGATTCAATTATCACTTGCTTTTCTTGTTTTTGCTTTTTTTCTTTTCAACGGCTTTTTCTTCAGGTGGAAATTTAGGAACCAGATTCATCAGCCGTAATATCTGATTTTGTCGTTTTAATATGTATGACGAAGGTTTCGCCGAGTTAAACCGTATCGGATTGGGCAGAGTAGCGGCGATAAGTGCGCATTGTCCCCGGGTCAGCTGGGCAGCTGTTGTTCCGAATTTTACCTTTGCGGTGGCTTGCGCGCCGTAGATGCCATTTCCCATTTCTATAGAGTTGAGATAGACTTCCATGATTCGTTCTTTCGACCAGAACAGTTCGATGAGAAACGTAAAGTAGACTTCGAGTCCCTTGCGTACCCACGAAGATTGCGGCCATAAGAACACATTCTTGGCTGTCTGCTGACTAATGGTGCTTGCTCCGCGTTTCCGTTTGCGTGTTTCGTTCTCTTTCATCGCTTTCTTGATTTCTACAAGATCGAATCCGTTGTGTTCGGCAAAACGGTTGTCTTCGGAGGCTATGACCGCCATCGGCAGGTTGGGAGATATCTTATCAAAAGAAACCCACGTGTGCTTCCACGTGGGTTTATCTCCTGAAAAAATCTGCTGAACGCTTCGGATAACCATCAATGGAGTGACATAAACCGGCATAAACCGATACACAATCACTGCCAACAGAGTGGATGCAAAGAAGAAAATCAGCAGGTTGCGCGTATAGCGCAGAATTTTTTTAATTAGCAGCTGCTTGTGCATCTTTAATCATTTGTTCACTTGCGTACATGTATACTTCTACACGACGGTTTTGTTCGCGACCGGCAGCAGTATCATTGCTTGCAACGGGATCGCTTTCACCCATTCCCTGTACACCTTTGATCTGATTGGTGGAAACACCACAGCTCAACAAATAACTGGACACGCTCTGTGCACGTTCTTGTGACAAGTTCAGATTTTTCTGTTGGCTTTGTGCGGCAGTGCTGTTTTTCCAGCCCTGGTTGTCAGTGTATCCGTAGATAGACACGTCCATATCCCGGTTCTGATTGAGCACATTGTTGGCAAACTTGCTTAAAGCAGATTTAGCAGCAGCACTTAGATTTGCATTACCGGTAGTGAAAAGAATACCCGAGTCGAATGTTACTTTCACGGCTTGCAATCCGTTGTTGTCTGTTATCTGTTCTACTTGTGCGCCTTCAATTTGTTTTGCTTCTGCTGCTGCTTTGTCCATCTTCTTACCGATAAGAGCACCCGTACCTGCACCTACTGCCGTACCGATAGCAGCACCAATAGCGGCACCTTTACCTTTACCGATAACACCTCCCAGGATTGCACCCAGTGCAGCACCCGAACCACCACCGATAGCAGCACCTTTACCAGTGTTGTTCATACTTCCACAGCTACCAAATATCATGGCAATACTCATGAAGAGAACCATAAATTTCATCTTGTTCATAATGTTGATGTTTTTTTTAATTGGTTTATAAATAATGTTTTTATACGAATCGCTTCGTATTATAAATAACAATGCAAAGATACATATTATTTGGCAAGCATGTACTTTTTAAGTTAAAATAACTCGGATGAATCCCTTTGTTTGTTAATAAAGGAAAACGAACATTATCCTTTTATCGTTGAAGGAATACTTAAGCACTTCTTTTTGATAATAATGAACCAACTCAAAAGAATTAAACCTTTGGCAACGGTGGTGACGCAGACTGCCCACCAGATTCCTTCCACTCCCATACCCATCCGTACAAACAGGATAGCAAGCGGAATACGCATATAGTTGCAACTGATGCTGATAATGGCAGGGGGTATTGTGCGGCCGATGCCGTAGAAAACTCCCTGCATGGTGATTTCGAGCATCATAAAGAGCTGGGAATATCCGTCGATACGAAGGAATACACCTCCGGCCTCATAAGCAGCCTGTTCGGGCACGAATATGGCGAAAACTTCGTTTCCGAAGAAAACGAATAGCAAAGTACAGAGTGTACCGAAGATTCCCGTCATCCATAGGGTAGTGTACCAGGATTTAAGTACCCGTTCGATTCGCCCGGCAGCATAGTTTTGGGCGATGAAGGCACTTAGTGCGGTGGAGAATCCCTGTGAGGTGTTCCAGGTAATTGCTTCGATTTGTCCCCCGGTGGTGAACGTCATTAAGCCGATATGTCCTCCCTGTTCGGAAGCGGTGCGGCAGAGGAACATGTTGACGAAGGCAAACAATGTATTTAAAGTCGCTACGGGTAATCCAAGTTTAAGGATTCTCCGCGTGTACTTTTTCTTTAGCCGGGTGAAGAAAGGGAAACCGCCCAGCAGCGCATCCCTGCAACGCAACTGATAGACGAAAATCAGGAAAACACTTGCTTCTGCAATCCAGGTGGCGTACGCCGCACCGTTTGTTCCCAGTCCGAAACCGAATATAAAGAGTGGGTCCAGAACGATATTTAATATCAACCCTGTGCCACTGATAAAGAACGGGACTTTGCTGCGTCCTGCTGCATTATAAATTCCGGTGAAGGCAGCGGAAAGGAAAACGAAAGGTAATCCGGTAGAAACAATCCGCAGATATTGAATGGCATTGGCTGTGATATGTTCCTCAAGTTCATAAATACGTATGATAGGTTCTGCAAATATAAAAAGGAGTCCGCCCCAGCAAATGGAAATAATCAAAGCAATCGTAATATTATGAGACGCGAAGCTGCGGGCATCTTCCTGGCTTTGCGCACCGATGGATTGTCCGACACTCACTTCAGATCCTACCTTATTTAATAAGGAGATAGAACCGGACATCCACGTCAGGATTCCGACAGAACCGATAGCGGCTACGGCTTCACTTCCCAACCGTCCTACCCATGCCATGTCTGTGAGACTATATGCCATTTGAATAAACGACGTTGCCATGATCGGCATTGCCAGATTAAACAGTTGGCGGTTGATGGGGCCTTTTGTCAGATTCTTTATTCCTTGCATATATTTTTTCTATTCAAAATGAGGTGCAAAGATACGTAAAATTACTATTTTTGCACGTCTAATTATTCATTAATCAAAGTATATAGATACTATGAAACAGAAATTTTCTACTATTATTCTCCTGTTATTTATCTTACTGGCAGGTTCACGAGTGGTAGCACAGAATGCTCCAAAACCTTTTGATATCGAACAACCCTCACTTCGCGTATTCCTTCCGGCACCGGAACTGGCAACGGGTCGTGCTGTGGTCGCTTGTCCGGGTGGTGGATATGGCGGCTTGGCTGTCAACCACGAGGGTTACGACTGGGCGCCATATTTCAACAAACAAGGCATTGCATTAATTGTGCTCAAATATCGGATGCCGAAAGGTGACCGTACTCTACCCATTTCGGATGCTGAAGCAGCAATGAAAATCGTACGTGACAGTGCTGATGTCTGGAATTTGAATCCCAATGATATCGGTATCATGGGCTCATCTGCCGGTGGACATCTGGCATCTACCATTGCCACTCACGCCAAACCCGAACTTCGTCCGAATTTCCAGATTCTGTTCTATCCTGTGATTACGATGGATAAATCTTATACCCACATGGGTTCTCACAACAATCTTCTGGGAAAAGATGCTTCTGCCGAATTGGAAACGGAATATTCCAATGAGAAACAAGTGACGAAAGATACACCACGTGCCTTCATCGTTTACAGTGACGACGACAAGGTGGTTCCACCTGCTAATGGAGTTAATTATTATCTGGCTCTGAATAAGAACAATGTCCCTTCAGTTCTTCATATCTATCCTTCCGGCGGACATGGCTGGGGGATTCGTGAGGATTTCCTCTACAAGAGTGAAATGCTGAATGAACTGACTTCCTGGCTTCGTAGTTTTAAAGTGCCTCATAAAGATGCCATCCGTGTAGCTTGTATCGGCAATAGTATAACGTATGGAGCACGTATCAAGAATCGCGATCGTGATAGCTATCCTGCTGTGTTAAGTCGTATGCTGGGAGAGGCTTATTGGGTAAAGAATTTTGGAGTAAGTGCCCGCACTCTGTTGAATAAGGGCGATAATCCTTATATGAACGAAAAGGCTTATCAGGATGCGCTGGCTTTCAATCCCAATATCGTTGTCATCAAACTGGGTACGAATGACAGTAAATCGTTCAACTGGAAGTATAAAGCCGACTTCACGAAAGATCTTCAAACAATGGTTGATGCTTTCAAAGCATTGTCTGCCCAACCGAAAATTTATCTTTGTTATCCTTCCAAAGCCTATCAGACCGGAGATAATATCAATGACGATATAATCTCTAAAGAAATTATTCCGATGATAAAGAAAGTTGCTAAGAAAAACAACCTGGCCGTCATCGATCTTCATACGGCAATGGACGGAATGCCCGAACTATTCCCGGATAAGATTCATCCGAATGAAGCAGGTGCCAAAGTGATGGCAAAAGCTGTTTATCAGTCCCTGAAAAAGTAAAATAGAAACACAATAAATGCAGAATTTCCGGTTGAAACTTTCTCATAAAGAGATTGTTCCAACCGGAAATTTTTTAGTTTAACGACGAATAAACTTCTTATAATATGCTAAAAATATAACTTTCTGAAAGTCTGGTTTATAGGTAATCCGTATTTTTGCGCCCGAAAAAGTATTAAAATGATAAATAGCGTTATGAATAGACTACAAGATTTCACTTTTTTCTCGCAGTTGATGGCTAACGCTAATATGGGATGGTGGAAAGCCAATTTATCAACTGCGAATTATGAGTGTTCTGATTTTATATTAGAATTATTAGGTCTGGATAAGACCGGAGTTATAAGTTTTGAGGATTTCAATAAACGTATTCTGAAGGAGGAGCAACGTCCTACGACTGTCCATTCTTTTGGCGTGCATCAAAGACCGGAAGCGGTATATTTACTTGATACGGTGAAAGGAGCTGTCTGGATGCGTAGTAAGATCTGCTTTCAAGAAACGGACGAAGACGGAAATGAAATTGTTTATGGTATAGCCGAAGTGCAAGATGCTCCCGATATGGCATCTGCTTATCAGGCATTGCAGCATAGTGAACGTCTCTTATATAACATTTTCAAGCATTTACCAATCGGCATCGAACTATATAATATGGATGGAGTATTGATAGATTTGAACGATAAGGAATTGGAGATGTTTCATGTAGAGAAGAAAGAAGATATATTGGGTATCAATATTTTCGAGAATCCTATTTTCCCGAAAGAATGAAAGAGCGGTTGAAGAAGAATGAAGATGCCGACTTTACTTTCCGCTATGACTTCTCGAAAGTAGGTTCCTATTATCAGAACTCCCAAAAGGAGGGCAAGATTGATTTGGTGACTAAAGTGACTACGTTGTATGATAACGAACACCAACCGATAAATTACCTGTTGATTAATGCGGATAAGACAGAAACAACTGTGGCTTATAATAAAATCCAGGAGTTTGAAGAGTTTTTTGAACTGGTCGGTGATTATGCCAAGGTTGGTTATGCTCACTTCAATGTTTTGACCGGACATGGTTACGCCCAAAAGAGCTGGTACGATAATATAGGTGAAGAAGATGAAACTCCCTTATCCGAAATCTTTTCTGCATACCGGCATTTCCATTCCGACGACCGTGCCCTATTGATTCAGTTTTTGGACGATGTGCGGAAAGGACTTACTGTCAAACTTAGCAAAGAGATGCGTATCTATAGAGAGGATGGCACCTGCACATGGACGTATGTCCATTTGTTAGTCAGGAAATATGCCCCGCAAGATCAGATTATCGAAATAATCAGCATCAATTATGATATCACAGAACTGAAAAGAACAGAGGAAATGCTTGTCAAAGCACGCGATAAAGCCGAAGCATCCGATCGTTTAAAGTCTGCTTTCCTGGCCAATATGAGCCATGAAATCCGTACTCCTTTAAATGCTATCATCGGGTTTTCGAGCTTGTTGGCTAGTACGGAGGATGCAGCGGAAAAAGAACTTTATAATTCCCTGATCGGCCACAACAACAAACTTCTGCTTAATCTGATTAATGACGTGATTGATCTCTCTAAGATAGAATCCGGATATATAGAACTCCATCCGGACTGGGTTAATCTTACCGAACTTCTTAACGAGAGCGTGGCGGAGTATGTTCATCAAGTACCTTCCGGTGTTGAACTCTTAACCAACTATCCCGAGCATGCTTTTCTGGCAGAACTGGATAAGCTGCGCATCAAACAGATAGTAAGTAACTTCCTCTCGAATGCTTTAAAGAATACTACCACCGGACATGTGGAAGTCTTCTATGAGATAGACCATCAGTTTGTCCGAATCGGTGTTAAAGACACCGGGCGGGGTATCCCGCAAAATATGCTTGAAAAGATATTCGAAAGGTTTGAAAAGTTGGACTCCTTTGTTCAAGGAGCCGGTTTGGGCTTATCTATTTGTAAATTGATCGTCGAAAAAATGAACGGGCGGATATTAGTAGATTCCCAACTGGGGATAGGCACTACTTTCGTAATCGAATTACCGTGCCATTCTATACCTGTTGAATGAGTATATTGGGGAAAATATAAAAAAGAAAGATTCCCTTGATTCATGAATATTGCCCTGAAAGTTTGCGATAAATAATATATTTCGCCCTTTAGTTGACTTTGTCAACTAAAGGGCTTATCTTTGCGGCATGAAACAGGAACATGTGAATAGTATAAGAGCCTTTAACAGGTTCTATACAAAGTTGTTAGGCGTACTTAACAAGTATTATTTAGAAAGTGAATTTGGACTTCCCGAGGTTCGCATTATTCAGGATGTTTATTTGCACCCTGATAGAAGTTCCAAAGATATATCCAGTGAGTTAAACATGGATAAAGGTTTGCTCTCCCGTTTATTAAAACAACTGGAACAAAAAGGGTATATATGTCGAAAAGGAACAGAAAGAGATAGTCGCATGGGGCTGATAAATCTCACACAAAAAGGATGTGAAATTTATCATTGCTTAAATGCTGCCGCTAATCAATCTGTGGAGGAAATCTTTGCACACCTGAATGATGGCCAACTGCAAGAGATAATAAATAGTATGGACTTCATCTATAATACAATGAACGAAAAGGAAACCAATCTTGCAGTTAAGAATGTTGCACCCATTGTAATACGCCCAATAGAGGAAGAAGATAATACTTCAATTGCTTGTGTACTTCGTGCTTCAGTTGAAGAACATGACGCTCCTAAAGTCGGTACATTTTATGATGATCCACATACAGATATGATGTTTCAGACTTTTAATATAAAAAATGCAGAATATTGGGTGGTTGAATGTGACGGTGTAATATTGGGTGGCGGCGGTTTTTATCCAACTAAAGGCCTGCCAAAAGGGTACGCTGAATTGTCAAAATTCCATTTTAAACCAGAGCTTAGAGGGAAAGGAATTGGAAAACGCCTACTTCAACTAATAGAACAGCGAGCAATAAAGGCTGGATATACATATATGTATATTGTTTCATATCACCAGTTTGGAAATGCTGTCGCTATGTATGAAAAATGCGGGTATAAGCACATAAGTAGTGCATTAGATCAGTCAGGGCTGTATCAAGACGCACCTTTTCATATGGTGAAAGAGTTGTAGATAAAAGTGTGACTATCATTTTTAGGAAATATGATAGTGATTATTGGTTACGGATATAATATAAAAAACTCCTGCAATACCTTGATATTGTAGGAGTTATCTTTTTCTATTCTGCCTTTCTGTGATCCGCCTGGGGCTCGAACCCAGGACCCCAACATTAAAAGTGTTGTGCTCTACCTGCTGAGCTAGCGAATCGGTCCTTCAGTGCTTTCTTTCGAATGCGGGTGCAAAGGTAGAACATTTTTTTATAACTCCAAAAGAATTCAAACATTTTTCTTATCTTTGTGCCATTATCAACAATATATAATCATACGTATGGCTGCTGACGATAAAAAAATTATCTTCTCGATGGTGGGAGTGAGCAAGGCTTTCACCCCCAATAAGAATGTGCTGAAAGACATTTACCTGTCGTTTTTCTATGGAGCGAAAATCGGTATTATCGGTTTGAACGGTTCCGGTAAATCAACGTTATTGAAGATCATCGCCGGTTTGGAGAAATCCTATCAGGGAGAAGTGGTGTTCTCTCCGGGATATTCCGTGGGTTACTTGGCACAGGAACCTTATTTAGACAACACAAAGACAGTAAAAGAAGTAGTAATGGAAGGTGTGCAATCCATTGTTGACGCACTGACAGAATACGAAGAAATCAATCAGAAGTTCGGTTTGCCGGAGTACTACGAGGATCAGGATAAGATGGATGCTCTTTTTACTCGTCAGGGCGAACTGCAAGATATCATTGATGCGACTGATGCATGGAATCTGGATAGCAAACTAGAGCGTGCGATGGATGCTCTCCGTTGTCCGCCTGAAGATCAGCCGGTAGAAAACCTGTCCGGAGGTGAACGTCGTCGGGTAGCTTTATGTCGTTTGTTGTTGCAGAAACCGGATGTGCTCTTGCTGGACGAACCTACCAACCACTTGGATGCAGAATCTATCGACTGGTTGGAACAACATCTTCAGCAATATGAAGGTACGGTTATTGCCGTGACGCACGACCGTTACTTCCTCGATCATGTTGCCGGATGGATTCTCGAACTAGACCGTGGTGAAGGTATTCCCTGGAAAGGTAACTACTCTTCCTGGCTGGAACAGAAGACAAAACGCATGGAAATGGAAGAAAAGACCGTCAGTAAACGTCGCAAAACACTGGAACGTGAGTTGGAATGGGTGCGCATGGCTCCGAAAGCCCGTCAGGCAAAGGGTAAGGCACGTCTTAACTCTTATGACAAGTTGCTGAATGAAGACGTGAAAGAGAAAGAAGAAAAACTTGAAATCTTCATTCCGAATGGTCCGCGTCTGGGTAATAAAGTCATTGAAGCGAAACAGGTGGCCAAAGCATACGGCGATAAACTATTGTTTGACGATTTGAACTTTATGCTTCCTCCTAATGGTATTGTTGGTGTGATCGGTCCCAATGGTGCGGGAAAAACGACACTGTTCCGTCTGATTATGGGATTGGAGACAGTAGATAAAGGAGAGTTTGAAGTAGGAGAGACTGTAAAGGTGGCGTATGTAGACCAGCAACACAGAGATATTGATCCGAATAAGAGTGTTTACCAAGTAATTTCCGGTGGCAATGAGTTGATCCGCATGGGAGGACGTGACATCAATGCGCGTGCATACCTTTCCCGTTTCAATTTCTCCGGAGGCGATCAGGAAAAACTTTGCGGTGTACTGTCCGGTGGTGAAAGAAACCGTTTACACTTGGCGATGGCTTTGAAAGAAGAAGGCAATGTACTGTTGCTCGATGAGCCTACCAATGATATTGACGTAAACACACTGCGTGCTTTGGAAGAAGGTCTGGAAGATTTTGCCGGCTGTGCCGTAGTTATCTCGCATGACCGTTGGTTCCTCGACCGTATCTGTACACACATTCTGGCTTTTGAAGGAGACTCCAATGTATTCTACTTCGAAGGGTCTTATTCAGAATACGAAGAAAACAAAATGAAACGTTTGGGAAATGAAGAGCCGAAGCGTGTTCGTTATAGAAAGTTAATGACTGACTAGTATAAAGTAATAGATTGAAGCATTTCTAATGCTTTCTGTTTCAAAATAAAAGGCTCTGCAAATATTGTAGAGCCTTTATCATTTTATAAGGTAGTGAAACGTTTATCTCTCTTAAAAAAATGTAGTATAATCGTAATGTAGTTCTAAATATTATTAATTATATTTGTGCACAGTTTTTAAAAGCAAACAATTTATATTAACTAATCAACTACATTTATGTTAAAGAGAATGCGATCTTTCTTAGTGCTAGTAATGTTGTTTATTGCTGTCACGATGAGCGCGCAGGTTACAACAGCCACGATGAGTGGTAAAGTGACCGCACAAGATGAACCAATCATTGGAGCAACAGTCGTTGCGGTTCACGAACCATCAGGCACTCGTTATGGTACAGTGACTAACGTCAGTGGTCAATTTAATCTGCAGGGTATGCGTACCGGCGGCCCTTACAAAGTAGAAATTTCTTATGTTGGTTATCAAACAGCAATTTACAAGGGAATTAATCTTTTACTGGGAGAGAATTATGTTTTAAATGTTTCTTTAAAAGAGAGTTCAGAACTGTTGGACGAAGTAGTAGTGACTGCTTCTAAAGAGAGTAATATGAAGTCTGACAGAGCAGGTGCTGTAACTAACCTTACCAGTGCAAAAATCGCTTCTATTCCTACAGTGAGCCGCAGCATGAATGATATCATGCGTTTGTCTCCACAATCCAACACAACATCTAATGGTTTTGCAGCTGGTGGTGGTAACTATCGTCAGTCATTTGTAACAGTGGATGGTGCTTCATTTAATAACGCTTTCGGTATCGGTTCTAACTTACCGGCAGGTGGTGCTCCTATTTCTTTGGATGCACTGGAACAGCTTTCTGTTTCTATCACTCCGTATGATGTTCGTCAGAGTGGTTTTACTGGTGCAGCTATCAATGCTGTAACTAAATCCGGAACAAATGAATTGACTGGTTCTGCTTATACGTTCTTAACAAACAATAATTTGATTGGTGATAGAGTAGGTGATGGTTCAATTGAACTTGAAAAATCTCATCAATATACTTATGGTGCAACTTTAGGTGGTGCTATCATTAAAAATAAGTTATTCTTCTTCGTGAATGGAGAATATGAAGATGACTTGACAGCAGGTCCCGTTGCACGTGCACGTAATAATGATGGTGAGAAATATGGGGAGAACGGTATACATCGTCCTGTTGCTTCCAAAATGGATGAAATTCGTGATTATCTGATTAATACCTATGATTATGATCCGGGAGTATATCAAGGATATAATGTAAAGGTGCCATCATATAAGTTTCTGGCACGTGTGGATTGGAATATTAATGAGAACAATAAAGTGAATGTTCGTTTCTCTAAAACTAATAATAGATATGACGCTTCTCCGTCTTCTTCTGTCAATCCGATGACAGCGGGTACGATTTTTCCGGGTAGTACTACAGCAGGTATTTCTGCGGAGAAAGGAGCTACTTCTGACGAGGGTTTGTATTTTAGGAATACGCGTTATCGTCAAGAACAGAGATTTACATCTATTGCTGCCGAGTGGAATTCAAAATGGGGAGTGTTGAATAATACCCTGCGTGGAACCTATTCATATCAGGATGAACCTCGTTCTTATGATGGCGGTATATTCCCAACTACTTATATATTGGAGGATGGTGCGGTATATGCAATGTTTGGTACCGAATTATTTACCGAGGGAAATATTCGTCAAGTGAAGTCATTTACTATTACTGATGAAGCTACTTGGACATGGGGTAATCATAATTTTATGGCTGGCTTACAGTTTGAGTCCAACAAAGCTTTAAATGGATATATGCAAGGTGCAAATGGTGCCTATGTTTATAGTTCATGGGATGATTTTGTAACAGGAAAGAAGCCGTTTTCATTTTTGATTACCCACTCTAATTCTGCAGACTTGTCACAGTTTACCTCTAAGATGAGACAAACACAATATTCTGCATATATTCAAGATCAATGGAATATCAGTGAGAATTTTAAGTTGACAGCAGGTCTGCGTTTTGAGTTGCCAGTGTATCCATCTTTAAAAGATAACTATAATGCTGAATATGCCAAGTTGAATTTCGGTGGTCGTAAATTTACTACGGATCAGGTACCGGGCAATTCCTTGTCTGTTTCTCCCCGTATTGGTTTCAATTGGGATATTACAGGGGAGCGTAAATATGTGTTGCGTGGAGGTACAGGATACTTTGTAGGACGTATGCCGTTTGTGTGGTTAGTTTCGGCTGTAGGAAATTCAGGTGTAGGGCAGACACAATATGGTTATAATATTGGTAAAAGTTCTACTCCAGGTGCAGTTGCTCCTAATTTCTATACAGATGCGAAAGATATGTTGGAGGATATTTATCAAGGCAACTTTACTCCACAAGTTAGTATTCCTGGCAGTCCTACTATTATTGATAAGGATTTGAAGATGCCTGCTACTTGGAAAACGTCATTAGCTTTTGATACCAAGTTACCAGGTGATATTGATTTTACCTTAGAGGGTATTTACAATCGCGACTTTAATCCGGCTGTTATTTCCAATGCTAATATTTATGCTGATGGAACAAAAACAATTAGCAAAAATGACATACGTACTGCTTATAAGAGCTATAATGCTGGTACAGGTGCTTATTTGATTGAAAATGGTGGTTCAAAAGCATACTATCTGTCGTTAACTGCTCAATTGCATAAGAATTTCGATTTTGGTTTGGATGCTTCATTCGCTTATACTTATTCTCGCGCACGTTCTTATGGTGACGGCATTGGTGACCAAGTAACTTCTGCATATAGAACCAATACTTATGCAGTCAATGGTATTAATGACCATGAATTGGGTTATGGTACTTATGTGGCACCTCACCGTATAATTGCATCATTAGGTTATTCAAAAGCTTATGCTAAACACTTTAGGTCAAGTGTTTCATTTATTTACGAGGGCGCTCCATTAGGATATGCAGGTGGAAGCTATTCTTATTCCCGCTATTCATATACTTACACTAAAAATATAGTAGGTGATGGTGGTGCTAATAATTTGCTGTATGTTCCTGCTACTAAAGATGAATTGACATTTAAAGATGTAACCTCAAAGACTGGTGAAGTGACTTATTCAGCTGAACAGCAGAAAGAAGATTTCTGGAATTTTGTTCAACAGGACAAATATTTGAAAAAGCGTTTAGGCAAATATGCAGAGCGTGGTGGTGCAGTGATGCCTTGGCATCATCAGTTGGATTTCAAATTTAATCAAGATTTCTATATGATGATAGGTGGTAAGAAGAATCTATTGCAGTTTGGTATAGATATTCAGAATCTGGCTAACCTACTAAATAAGGACTGGGGATTGTATAAGACTGTAAATTCTATTACTCCGTTAGCAGATAATGGTGATGGAACATTTACCATGCAAAAAGCTAGTGGTCAAATATTAAACTCTACATATAAGAATTATGCAAGTACAGCTTCTACTTATCGTGTGATGTTTAGTTTGCGTTATATCTTCAATTAATATACTATTGTTGAAGTTCTTAATATAAAAAAGCTGTCTCGTGAAAACGAGGCAGCTTTTTTATTATCAGTAATTGATTATATACTTAGGGACATATTACAGAATAATTATATAGTAATCCCTTATCAACTTTGTTTTAATATAAGAGGTTAAAGTAGGAAGATAAATTATAACTTCACCCTCATCACCACCGGATTATGATCGCTATAAGTAAGATCCGGAGAGAAGTAATCCGTACTATTCAGTTCCGGTGAATGGAGAATATAGTCGATTCTTAACAGATGCTTGAAAAACTTGAAAGTATACATATACCCATGACCACTCGTCTGAAAACCGTCCTGCAACTTATCACCTTTTACAGTGTGATAAACATACGAAGACGGCAGAGAGTTAAAGTCACCACAGACTATAGTAGGATAGGGAGAGGCAGCTATCAGTTGCTTTAGAGTATTAGCTTGTGCGGCACGTTTCCGGAAATTCTCATGCAATCCGTCAATCAATCCCACAGCAGCACGTTCCACCCTTTGAGAATCATCCGTGCGGAGTCCCTTTTCCAGTTTGCGCTTGTTCTGGCTCACTTCCGTTGTTTGGAGATGATTGTTGAACAGACGGATAGTACGGCCATTAGTCTCAATATCACACCAGAGACTGCAATTTTTCGAATCAGGATAGACGATAAGATTCTCCTCCTTGATGGGGTAACGGCTGAAAACAGCCAGTTGCAACAAATGTTTTCCCTCGGGAGAAATAGGAATAAAATAATACGGCCAATCAGAAAGAACCGCAGCTATACTGTCTACACCAAACTCATCATTAATGCCAAACTCCTGAAAACAGAGAATATCTGCTTGCAGATTTCTCATGTAAGAGGCTATCTCTTTGCATGAATAACCGGTATCCTCATGATTAAAAGCGTCAACGTTGTAAGTAGCAACAGTTAGAATGCCAGGAGTATACGCGTTCATTTTGACCATTGGAGCCGAAGCCGGGCTGAAAAAAGGAGATTGAATCACACAACTAATATAGCTCCAGTTACTAAATATAGCAATCAGAGGGATGAAAACCCAACACCTCCAACGGATCGTCCAGTAGATGACAGAAGCAAGGTTAGCCAACAAAAGTATCGGTAAAATCAAACCGATGAAAGGCATAAATTTGAAACTATCCGGTGCGGCATTACCTACGAAGGCGCCCGCAATGGTAACTCCTGCCAAAATACTGGTCAGCACGATGGATATGTAATAAAACAGTCTGTAAAAGGCTTTCATCTAATCTAAGTTATTGGGTGATTATATCACTATTAAAGCGTTTTCTATACAATATGTACTCTATAATATGTGCCCTTTTACGGAGGTGACAGCCATTTATGAATCATAGCTTTCAGCTTATCATCCGCTATCGGTTTAGCTATAAAATCGTTGCATCCGGCCTCCTTCGCCGCTTTCCGGTCCTGCTCATAAGCAAAGGCACTTTGAGCAATGATAGGAACAGTGGCAGACAGCTCCCGAATGATTTTCGTTGCCTCCAATCCATCCAAATTCGGCATTTTAATATCCATCAGGATAAGATCGGGTTTCACCTCATCGAACATCGTGACAACCTCCATTCCGTCATGCGCACGAATAATCCGGTGCTCCTTACCTAAGATAGCCTCCAATAAATCAAAGTTACTGTCCGTATCCTCGGCAACCAAAATACAAGCATGCCGTGTATTTATAGCACTGCTCATACCTCCGCTCGTCTCATCATCATTCTTTTTCTCCGAATCTACACTCACGGATTCTGCAACCGTATACGGCAAAGTAAATGTAAACGTCGTTCCCTTACTAAATTCGGAGCTGACGGAAATCTTGCCCCCGAGACGTTCAACGATAGACTTACAGATAGATAATCCCAACCCAGTGCCCTGTGCATGATTGTTCAGCTTGGCAAAACGTTCGAACACACGACCCACTTTCTCCGGCTCAATTCCTGTTCCGGTATCCGTTACGTGGAAAACAATCTGGTTATCCACCAGCTTATAACCATAACTGATACTTCCTTCTTTCGTAAACTTAACAGCATTCCCAATCAGATTCGAAATCACCTGGAATACCCGATTCTTGTCCGTTTCAATCATCAGACTCTCGTCCGAAGGCTCATAGACAAGGCTTACTCCCTGCGGAGTACGGAATATATGAGCATCGTACACTTCCCGGCAGAGATTATGGAGACTAGCCGGTCCGAAGGAAAACTCGATAGTTCCCGATTCAATCTTCGAGAGATCGAGAATCTCGTTGATAAGTTGCAAAAGACGCTCGTTGTTCGCGTTTACGATGTTGTAGTACGTCTTTCGTTCTTCCGCATCATCACTTTCGGCAATGAGATGCGAGAACCCCACAATAGCATTCAGCGGAGTACGTATCTCATGACTCATATTGGCAAGGAAAGCTGATTTCAAACTATCAGACATTTCCGCCTTTTCCTTCGAAGACAGTAGCTCCCGCTTCATCATTTCCAGTTCCGTGACATCCCATTCGATGCTGACGATGATAGGCGAAGACAGTTCGTCCCCATCCACCCGGATTTTCCGCTTGTCAAGGATAATCAGGTTTCCGTTCCGATCCTTTCCTTCCACCGTCCAGTGCATACCTTTTCCGCTGGTGGCCACTTGAATATCCTCCTGTCTCTTCTTCTCGGCCACGATAGGCGGATAGAAATCGAAGTCATTCTTACCGACAGGATCGTTCTTGTAAAGATCGCGGTTATAAGCCTCCCGATTTCGATAAATGTACCGGAAATCATTGTTGATCTCCTTCACAACAATCCCCGCGGGGAGATTATTGATCGTCGTATCCATGATTTGATTGAGCCGTTTGATTTGGGCTTCGTATCGAATCCTCTCGGAAATATCATGAGCAAACGACCAGTAACTTTCTTCTCCGGAGTCATTGGTGACGTTGTACATCGTACCTTCGTAAGCCAATATACCTTTATTGATTTTCGATGGATGATGAGCCACAAAGTTACTGCTGCCACCGTGTATGACATCTTTACAACGTTCGTCCCAAGCCTCTTGCGTAGGCATATCTGCGGTGACATTGTAGATTTTCAACTGACTGATATCCTCACTTTCGGGAATACCGTGATTGTGCAGGAAACGACGATTGGCGAAGATGATCGTACCATCGGGTCTGGCGGCAAAGATACTCTCTTTGGCGTTGTTGATAGCATGTGTCAACGTGTTGATGTCATTTCTGCGATGCTGTATGTCCGTGATGTTCTGAATATACCCTTCGATGTTGAAACTACCGTCGGAGCACTCTTTACGCAAATAAGTCTGGATACGCATATAGAAGATTTCCCCATTCAGACGAACGCGATAACTGATGCTCTCCATGTTGAGTTCTTTCTCGTTCACGTGACACCATTCAATAAAACTCTGACGATCTTCTTCTACAATCAGTTCCACATATTTTTCAATGGCAAGGTTCTGCACACTTTCTTCGCACAAGACACCTGTATATCCAAGATAATGGAAAACATTTTTGTTCGTATTGTACGCCCATTGTCCTATCTGGGCTACCTTTTGTATAGCCCGCAGGGTGAGATTTGCTTGTTCCAACCGTCTTTTTACATTGCTTCTTTGCGTGATGTCGCGATATTGGCAAAGCACCATGCCATCATACGGAAACATGAGGCATTTGAAGTAAAAAGTTTCGTCTTTCAGTACCAACTTGAAGTTCTTGCTGATGCTTCGTTGTTCTTCGAGTACAACCTGAAAGACGGGCATCACCCTCTCTCTCGTATATTCTGGTAAAAGCTCAAATATATTTTTTCCTAAAAGTATATCCTCTTGCAGAAACCATAGATCACAATGTGACTCAATGTCTATGCAGACGCCGTACCTGTCAACTAGTAGCATCGTGTCTGCCGTCAGTTTCAATATTCTTTGTGCGTTATTCGCATCATGTAATATTCTGTTCATATCTGTTTTTTATTAGATGATAGAGACTAATGTCTTATAGTAAGGATAACAAAAGATAATAGCATTTGTTTTACTTTTCAGCGCGTTTCGCCTTTTCCCAGGCTCCGCTTCCTTTTTTCTTTTTCAGATAACGGATGCCTTTCAATACATTGACATTCATAAATAAGAAATAGTAGGGGATAAAAAGCAACTTGTTTTTTATCTGTTTGGTGGATAGATAATATCCCCAATATCCCAATCCGTAAAAAAGAACCTGCATGGCAAGCAGCACTCCGTAGAATATCGCGGAACCGCCCAACAGCAGAATTGCAATATTCAGCGGGAAGAGCGCAAACAACAGGAACGGAGTAATAGACCACCGCAATACCCGGTGCGACGTATATTGAAAGCTAAGTATCCCGTAACGGAAAGGATTCAGCAACGGACGAAGTCGCCAGATGGACTGCAATCCTCCGGCAGCGATGCGCACTTTCCGCTTTTCTTCTTCGCGCATATCTGCCGAACCGCTTTCGATGGCGTAAGCATTGGTGCAATAAGCAATGGTGTAACCTTTCATGGTGATCCGGAGTGAAAGAATAAAATCGTCGAGCAACGTATCCGGCTCCATCGCTTCGAACAGCTCATTACGCACGGCAAACAGTTCGCCTGCTGCTCCTACGGCAGAGTAGAGCCGTGCATCAAGTGCTTTCAGGGTTGATTCGTATTTCCAGTAAATACCTTCACCACCGGCAGCCGCCCCGTCTTTAGTCTGCACGGCAATCCGTTTTTCACCAGCCACGCAGCCCACTTTCGGATCTTGGAAAGCAAGTACGATTTCCCGTATTGCCTCCCGGTTCACCATCGTGTTGGCATCCGTAAAAACAACGAGTGGAGTATCCACCAACGTCATTCCACGTGTCATTGCAGCCGTCTTACCTTGCCGGAGCGGTTGGAAATGTACGGTCGCTTTCCCCTGCCAACGCGTCTGCAATCGTTCGTTCGTACCGTCATCGCTTCCGTCCGTCACCCATACGATGTGCAGCTTGTCCGCAGGATAATCCAGCTCAAGACTGTTTTCCATCTTCTCGTCCACTACATCTTCTTCGTTGAATGCCGTAATGAAGAGGGTAACTTCCGGCAGGTCTGCGTCCGATGCCGGCAACGAACGCTTCACAGGCTTCACGAAAAGCTCTTTCAACTTGACAAGAATATAAAGCACAATTCCGTAGCCCAAATAGGTGTAGAACACAACGAACAGGGCAAGCCAGAAAATAATTTCAAGACAAAGGGTAATGGTTTCGTTCATAGCTATATTTGTTTATTTTTCTTGTATCGTTTTACATTCAGCTCTTATTAGCCTCTTATTTCATTTTATTCAGCTCGTTTCTTCAACTCCGTCTTTTTATCCGAATCTTTCAGCATATTCACAAAGTAGTTTGCGTCCGCTTTGGCAGAAGCATTTGTCGGATTCGCTTCATATCGTTTCACGAAATTCTCGGCGTGTTCCGCCAGGTATTTCCGGCAGTCGATATTTAGCATGATACCGTTTTCGTAGTTTGCATAAGATAAACCGGTTACTTCATCATTGGATGATATATGTTTGATATCTTCCTTCTTGACACCGGATAAATTGACTGTTACAGAGGGATGATAGAAATACTCCTGTCCGGGTAAATGAACCGTCAGTTTGATAGTTTGCTCATCCTCATAGTTCACCTCCGTTGTACCATGTACCTGATAGTAATTATATTCATAATATTCCTCCTGACTGGTGAACCACATTGAGTCGTCACCATCCTTTCCGTAGGTGTCGTTGAGCCATTCAAAGAGATCTATCCATCCGGTATCTGTGCTATGAACACCGATAGAGATGGCTGTCCGTTCTTTTTTATCATACCTAAGTTCTTCAAGAATGACAGGTTTTATCACATCCATGGTTGTCAGTCCGCTACCAGAGGGTGGTTCGTAGAAAACTCTTTCGATTAACACCTTTTCAAGATCTCCTTTCACTTTGAATGGGAGTAGTTTTTTAGCTCCCGCTTGTGCTGTAAGAGTTCTGATGATAGGATATTTATCCGCGGCTTCCACATAAGTTTTATTTCCGTTAGGTTCTGCCAGCATTTTGCATCCTCGTCCTTTCAAGCGATTAAGGATAATGTCCTGTGCTATTTTGTAATGTGATAAAATGTCTTCCGGGTCATATACATCTGTCGCCATTACATCATGAAAAGCAATACCTACGCCAAAGTTCAGCATTTCTTTGACATTTCCCCACACCAGCCCTTTTTGTCCGTTAAAACCATAGTTTTTTTTATTTATAGTTGTCGTTTTATCCATCCATGATTCTTCAGGAGAAAGAGTTGTGCCAAATGAGAATCGGACTTCATTACCTGCCCCATCTGTGCTTCCCAGAGTTTTTCCAAGGTAGTAGTAATCAGAAGGGAGTTCATTCCTTTGCAGATGAGCTAGATCATAGAATGACTTTTTGGATAATGGCTTTCCATGAATGGCCGCCCAAGTATAGCAGAAAGCAGCATGCTTACAGTCATCTTGTGTGAGCATAAATAACCACGATTTATTATATTTAAGTGGTGGAATTACAGCTGTTGGCTGAATTGGCAGCTGCACTCCTTCTTTTACTTGAATTGTAATCTCGGCTGTATGATCGATAGGTTCATTTATAAATGGATAGAAAAATTCCGGATCGCTGATGACCTCTTTTTCTGCAAGCTCGTCATCATAAAGATTCTTCTCCTTTATGCAACCTATGTTTATTGTGCACAATATGAAAACGATAATTTTATTAATAGTCTTTACGCTCCGCATACCTTTACTTCTTTTTTACAAGATTACTCTCCTCATCCTTATATTCCTTCTTCTTGGTAAAAAGTCCTCCGATTCCTTTCAATCTGCTGACGACACGCACCTTGAAACTATTGAACAAAGTTCCGTCGGCTCCCACCGTCCCGTACCCCGTCACGGCACGCGCACGTCTTTTCCGTACAAATGCAATCTTTCCAAATTGCTTGAGCTGCAAAGCCAGATACCCGTCTTCGCCGCGGATAATATCCGTGCGAATTCCCGTTTTCCTCGCATACTCCGTCCGGTAAGCAAATACCAGTCCGCGCACACTAAGCTCCGGACGCTTGAAAGACTGCAACCATAAATGCAAGTCGCGTGCAGCCTCATAGATTTTCAGCCCCATCCAAGAATGATCCTTGTCAGGAATATAACTCCAAAGCGAGCTGACAGCCACTACACCCGGCTTTTCGAGCGCATCCACCATCGTTTCCACATACTTTGCCGGATACATCGTGTCAGAATCAATGTTGATATGATATTTTCCACGGGCATGGTTCAGTCCGCAGAGACGGGCAAAACCACAACTATGTTGCGTTTCCGTGAAATAAGGCACACCGCAAGCCTCGTAAATCTCCGCTGTGCGATCCTTCGATTCGTTGTCCACACCAATGATTTCTACAGGATATTTACATTGCATCTCGCTCAACGACCAGAGACAGGCGAGCAGATGTTTTTCCTCATTGTATCCGATGAGCGATACAGTGACAAGCGGTTCGTTACTCTGCAATCCGGCCAGATTGCGGCGTACTTCCTCGATAACGGCTTGCGGAGCTTCCGCAAAAGGTTTCTCATATACCTGTAAATACTTAGAATACCATTCCATGAGCTATCAATTTATCAATTTTGCGGCTGTTGACTGTTGTTGGTCAGTTCCTCAAACAATCCTTTCCACTGTTTTACAATATTTTCCATTTGGAAGCGTTGGACATTCATACAAGCCTGTTTTCCCATATCCATACGTACCTTCTCATTCTCTATCAGATAAGCGATTTTTTCCGCCAACTCTTCTATGTTCCCGTTTTCAACCAACAAACCATCTTTTCCGTCGTCGATAATATCTTTCGGTCCGCACGGACAGTCGAAAGAAATAGGCGGCACACCACATGACATGGCCTCGGTAATCACCATTCCGAACCCCTCGAAACGCGAGGAGAGGACGAAAATCGAACTTTCGCAATACTTATCTACAATATTAGACACCGTGTGCTCCAGTATACATGAGTCCGTCATACCCAGTTCGTCAATTCTTTGCTGGAAAGAATCTCTTAACGAACCATCCCCGTAAATGCGTAATTTCCACGTCGGGTATTTTTTAGCAATTATATTCCAGGCTTCTATCAATAAATCAAACCCCTTTTGAGGAGCATACCTCCCCACAGCGATCACTTGATGCGAAGTACATTCCGAAAAACGCTCTGTCTGCGTAATAATAGGATTCGGGATGACACGGATATTATTCAGTTCAGGCCAGAAAGCAGCCTCCTCATGCGTGAGAACCACAAATTGATCCAACTTTCTTAAATTCCCTTGCAGTTCATTATCCCACCTCTTCTGCATCATATTGCCAAAGAACCCTCCTTTGCCTACCCCATAGGAATAGCGTGTGACATGAAACTCACCCACCTTTTTGCTCCCATCCGCGATGGAATGAATAAACTTCACCTCCCGGCGTATCGTTGAAAGCGTGATATCCGGCCGTATTTCCATCAATAGACGCGTGAAACGCTTGCGGAATTTATGATAACGGAAAGGATATTTCAGCAATTTGCCAATCGTCGACTGATTGAACGGCCAGTCGAACGCTACATCCAGGTCTATATGCTTCACCTTTGGCGAAAGAGCAAAATGAATTTGCCTGTCCCGTTGTTCCGACGTGATGATATACACCTCATACCCCTCACAATGTTCGGCCAGATAGTTAGCCTTAAAAGTGACGATACGCTCCAAACCACCGGGAGCATAAAGCGAAGGTAAGTAGTATGCGATTTTCATGATCGGGCGTTTTAGGTTGTTTTTACCGGGGGAACCAGACTTTCGAACAACTGTTTCCATTGCTCGGCAATATTTTCTATCTTAAACCGTTGCACATCCACGCGTGCCTGTCGTCCCATTTCCTTGCGGGTTTCTTCGTTTTCAATCAGATAGCAGATCTTCTCCGCCAATTCTTCTATATTCCCATCTTCCACCAGCAACCCGTCCTTTCCGTCGTCGATGATGTCGCGCGGACCGCACGGACAGGTGAACGATACCGGCGGCACACCACAGGCCATTGCTTCAATAATCACCATTCCGAACCCCTCAAAGCGGGAGGAAAGCACGAAAACAGAACTTTCGCAATATTTTTCAACAATATTCGGCACGGTAGGTTCGAGAATACAACTGGAAGTGATTCCCAAAGAATCAATCAACTGTTGAAGTTCCGCCCGCATACCATCTCCGTAAATACGCAACACCCAGTCCGGATGCTTCCGGGCAACAAGTTGCCAGGCAGGGATTAAACGGTCGAATCCTTTCTGCGGCACATAACGTCCCGCGGCTATCACCTGTTTGCGGTTACCGTCGGACACTTGTTCGGGGAAGAAAGGAAGAGGATTGTAGATCACCTCCACATTATCCAATTCAGTCCATTCACGGGCATCCTCATGGCTCAATACGATAAAACGCTTCAGCTGGCGAAGTTGCCGGATGAGTTGGATTCTCCAGAATTTTCTGACGATAGCGCGTATGAAAGAGGGCAGACGACTGTTGCTGAAATCCCTGTAATTAGACTTATTGAAATGTATCTCACCCAGTTTGGCACTGCCGTCCGTCAACTTATTGATAAAGTTGATGTCACGCCGTAACAGAGAGATAGTGATATCCGGTTTGATCCGGCACAGGTGTTCATTCAGTTTGTTTCTGAACAACTTCTGTTTCGCCATATATTGAGGAATCTTCTTATAAAGAGGTAAATTATTCAGATGCGAATAATTAATATCCATTTGGTGTACCGTGATAGATGGATGCAACTCATAATAAGGCTTCCGTCCTTCACCGTCTGTCAGGAATATATGTATTTCATAACCGAACACTTCGGCAAAGTAGTTTGCTTTCAGTGTCAGTACCCGTTCCATGCCACTGGGGTAATCGAGCGAAGGGATGCAGTAGGCTATTTTCATGTTTATCTGAATATTGTTTGTTATTAATTGTGTTTTTGCTTATTTATCTTTGGTCTTTATGGCGTCGATCACTTTCTGCATTTGCGTCTTCCACGATAGCGGGCAGACCGATTCGCGTATCTCGGCAGGCGTCATTTTCAGGGTCTTCCGGAAGTCGATCAGTCCTTGAATATCCACCGGAGATTCGTCGGGTTCCACCTTCCATACATACGGCATGTGGTCGAAGTCGTCGTCGGTTTCCGAGTAAGTGAACGCGAAGCCACGTGCGGCATACTCGCGGTTTTTCAACGTTTTGATATACGTAATTCCGCTGCGGTGGCGTCCCAGGCTGCCAATGGCAAAATCTGCTTTTTCGAACATCGCATCCAGTTCGTCGCCATGCAAAGGACCATGCAGAAGAACATACGGTTCGAGATGGTTGTCACGGACAACAGGCAAGATCCCCGCCCGTTCCCGTTCGCCGGACAGCGGGCCTACAATATGGAAATATACTTTATATTCCGGATTGCTGCGGTAATAATCTGCCAATCCGCGCACAAGGCGGTCGAAGCCGTGCCAGTAGTGCACTTCCGCCACTCCGATCAAGTGCAACTCTTTCGAAGTGTCATTCTGCTGCTGCTTCATCGGAATCGCTTCAAAATCAATTCCGTTGGAGATGCGTATGGTGTTTCCGCCAAATATTTCTTCCGCATTGGAGAAAGTGACAATACCGTCCAGAGCCTTTGCCAGCTTGTGACGGAAACAGCGGTCGATGGCCAAATGAAATTTCATGGAACGGGTGACGTACTCCTGATCGTAAGGATAAGTAGGAATTTCCATCACCACTTTTGCGCCTATACGTTTCAACGACTTCACCAGCCGGAGCGTGAACGGACTGGCATTGTGAAAAGAGCGCATATATACAAAGTCGATTCCTTCGTGGCGTGCATAGTCGACAATAGGAGAGTAGTAGACACGTTTCCAAATCTTTGCGGCAAAGCCAGTGCCGAAATCGGCGATCACTTCGTCATCCACCATCCAACGCCGTTCGCCATAAGAGGTCACATCATAATGACACAAGCGAACATCCACTCCACAATCTTTGAGGGCTTTCACCTGATAACGTATCTTCTTACTAATTCCGTTGGCCTCATTGAAGCCATGAAATATAAGGAAAAGAGCTTTCATTCTTTTTTTTCAGTATTCAATAATTGCTTATTCTGTTTTTTTCTTCCTCAAACGATTTGGGCGATGATTTGTTTCCGGTATTCTTCTCCGGCATCCGCCACTTCGCTGCCAATAGCAGTTTCGTTGACATATTTTCGTTCCAGTTTCACTTTTTTATGGGCTCCCATCCGCCACCATTCATACTCTACGTCCACATGACCAACGTCGATGGCCTGATAACCGGCTTTAAACAAATCGTAGGCCAACACAGTGGCTGCGGGACCGAGGGCAATAAGAAACAATGCTTCTTTTTCTACTTTGCAGGCCTCCCGCTTGATGTCTTCCAGGCGTTCGAATGCATCTCTGGGCGGACAAAGAATACGCCGGATGCTCCGGGCATTGTCGAAAAGATCGTTGCCCACTCCAAGCCGGCTTTTCTCCCCTTCGATGAAGACGATGTCCCGGTTGTCCCAAATGCCCTTCATGTCGTGAAACCATCGGGCGGAATCTTCCTTGCGGGCAAAATCCATATACGGACGGGTGACGAATGTATTGTAATATTTTCGTCCCGCTATTAGCAGACGGTCCCACCACGAACCGTACAGATAAAAATGAGTCCTCCAGAACCGGCGGCTTTTGCGATTGTAGCGATACAAATCGCGGAATGCGTCGGAGATGCAGACAATATGTCCTTCTTCGTGACTTTGCAGCACTTCGGTCAGTCTTTTAGCCAATAACGGATCACCTTTCTGGAAACGGATTTCCTTTTCCGGACTGGTGAGCAACACTTCACCGTCGCCAAAACGACTGACAGAGCAACGGTCGTCGATGATTTTACGTATCGTTTCGTCGATGGATGCTACTTGCGGTGTGATTTTTCTCTTTTTTCGCAAGACGATGTACCAGAAATTGTACCATTCCACAGTGCTACCATAACTTATTTTATAACGTAGCGTTATAAAAATGTCGCGTATATTCATAGCTATAGACTTTTTTTTCTTAACGACCGCACTTTACCGATCATGTCATATTCATGCGTCATCTGTATATAAATGCCAAAGATAATAAAACTAACGATACCTTTAGCAATAATTGTCACAAAAATGTTCATCCCTTCCAGCGCATACTGCATTGGAATGAGGGCTAATGCTATCAAAATGCTAATCACCAACGGAGAAATAAGCTGACGGATGAACGGCCAGGCACTTTGCCGGAAGGTCACCCGGTACATCTGCCAATAACACTGTATGAAGTTGATGGTGAACGTCACCACAATGCAACTGGCCACTGCCGTCAGCGTTCCGAAATGGAAGATGCCGAGCAAGATACCTGCCACGTTGAGCACCGATGAAAACAAACCGCATACGAACAGGCTTCGCGTGTCGCCTGCTGCCTGGAAGATGGATCCGGAAGATGAGAGGATAATCTGTATACCGACAGAGAGTGTCAGGATTCGGAAAACGGGTACGGATGGCAGCCATTGGCTACCGAAAATAATCAATGTTATTTCTTCCGCTGTGAAGAATAGGAGCACGCTAATTGGCAAGCCGATGAAAGCCAGAAACCTGATGATGCGTTCGTAAGAGGTTGCTAATTTCCCTTTGTCGTTTTGTAAGTCACTGAAAATAGGGTGCATTACCGGTGTGATGACTTGAGTTATATTTTGTAAAGGAAGCATCATCAGACGGTATGATTTTTCGTAATATCCCAGATCGGACATGCCCATGTGTTTGCCAATCAGCAGTTTGTCCAGATTACGACTGAAGTAGCAGATGACATTGAATAAGAATTGATAGGCGGAATAGGAGAAAATCTTTCGAAGAGATTGCAGTCCCCATGTCATGCGCAAACGTTGTGGGTAGCGTCGAAATGAAATGATGTATATCAGTATGCTTGATAGGATTGGGTTAATAAGTAGGGCGTACAATCCTGCGCCGCTAAGAGCGGCGATGACAGCTCCGGTGCCACCCATTATTTGAATGAGGAAACTTCGGATAGCTATGAACTTGAATTCCTTGTTTTTATAGAATAGCGCTCCGGGTATAATGTTGGCCGATGCAAAGAATAGATTGACGGATAGTAGTTGGCAAAGTGTACGCAGGATGGGGCTGTCGTAATAGATGGAGATGGGCCATGAGGCTATAAAAAAAAGAAGAGCAATGGCTATTCCTGTCCAAAATGTGAATGAATAGATGTTTGCCAAGTCGTCTTCCGTGAGCGTTTTGTCTTGCACGACGGCGGGAGATATTCCCATATCGGTAAAAATGGCGAAAAAAGAAATGATGACTGTAGCTATTGCTACTGTTCCGAAGTCATTGGGTGAGAGTAATCGTGCTAAAATGCCGGCCACGACTAATGAAATTATGATGCCGATGTATTTGGCCATTGCTGTGTAGAATACTCCCGAAAAGAGTTGTTGTTTAATATTGTTTGTCACGTTGTTGTTTTATAGTTGATTTCACTGATATTGATACTTCGATAGATGATGGCGCGAGTGAGTCACCTTTTTTATTTCATTTTTTCAAAGTAATTTTCCCATTGTTTTATGATTGTTGGCAATTTTAGCGATTCTGCAATATCTAATGATACCTTCCCCATCTGATCCAGTTGTTCGGGCGTAAGCCTTGCAATGTCGGTCATGCATTTGGCCAGTTCCTCTATATTTTCATTCTGAAAAAATAGATGATTGTTTTTTTTATCCAACACTTCTTTGGTGAAAGGAAGATCGGAGCAGATAATGGGTAACCGATGGCTCATGGCTTCTGCCAATACGAGACCAAATCCTTCCCATCGGGAGCTCAATATATATACGCTGGCCGAAGCATAATGTTTTTGTATCTGCTTGGTAAAAGGAGATATGGTGATTCTGTTTTCTAGCTTATGACTGGCTATTTGCTTTTTCAGCAAAGGTGCTTCCGGTCCTTCACCGACAATTTCCAGAGTCCATTCTTTATTGTTACGGGCGAAAAGGGCGAATGCTTCAATCAGTATGTCGAATCCTTTTGTGAGGTGTGACATTCGTCCCACCGACAGGAAACGTTTATATGCGGGTTTTGCTTCTCCTTCGGGTATCAGAGGCAGGGGATTGTATATGGATGTAGGGAAAAGGTGCAATTCTTGTTCAAATCGTTCACGGTCATAATTGGTTAAGACCACCATTCCATCCAGTTTAGGCATTTCATGTTGAAAGTGTTTTTTCTGATCGTATAGATAAAAGCCCGGATTATTGAAGAATGCGTCAAAAGAAGTATGCATCCAGCCTATTACCCGTTTCGCTTTGAGCTGGTGGCGGATGCTGGCCAGTTGGAGTGACAGGAATGCATGTACGCCGATTATAAAATCATAATCTTCGGTATTCAATGCTTTAATTAATTTTTTTCGTTGAGAGCTCGGAAATGAGCTGTATCCATACCACTGTGAAGTGAGAGGTATTTGTGGTATGATTCTTTTCTTGTATAGAAAGCTGTATGTTTTGCAAGGCAGGTATTCCCCGCAACTGATGGGAGGCAGATGTATATATCGGAAGTGGATGTTTGTTCCTTCTAGTCCAAATAAGCTTAGGTCTTCAGATTCCGGCTTGTCATGTGTTAATATCGTAACTTCGTAATTGACAGCAAGTGCATTGGCTATTACCGCCAATACTCGTTGTACTCCTCCAACGCTAAATATGGAGTCGCAATAAAAACAAATTTTCATCATTTCAGGCTCGTAGATTCATAAAGTTGTACATACATTTTTCCTATCTTTTTTATGCTCATATTTTCCATGGCATATTCATAGTTCACTTCTCCCTTTCCCCATGCGGCCAGCTGTCGGGCTTCTTCCAGTGCCCGTATGATGTCGGCCTTATTGTCCGGGCAAAAAGTCGGGTTTCCCGTATTGTTCAACAATTCGCCCATGTTGCCCGTATCGGGTCCTACGGCTACTTTGTGGAAGAGAAAAGCAAGGGGAATATTGGCTGAATTCAGTACATCTTTTCGCTGGATGAATATCGCGTCTGAAGCAGCCATATAGTAGGGCAAATCGCAGTTGTCTATCAGTTCGTCGTTGGCTCCTGCCTGTAGTCTGAACATACGGTTGAACAACGGCACGAGTATATAGTATCCAATTCGTGAAGCCCATCGCTTTAGGATATTCCTGCCATAGCTGTTGCGTCTCGAGAAAGGGTAGAGGCGCGGAGCCAGCAGCAGCTTGTGCTCCTCGTCCCAGGCGCGGAAAGCTCCGAGCACCATGCGTATTTCTTCACGGTTGCGGAATTTTCCGAAAGTCGTGACGATGAATGCATCTTGCGAGAGGTTGAGATACTGACGTGCACGCTCTACGCTGATATCTTCTTTATAGGTATACTGGTAAATGTGATGAGGGATGACAACATTCTGACTGTCAGGATACTTCGTGAGAAATTCATCCCGGCTAAACCGTCCCATGTGTACAACGATATCACTCTGCGATTCGATAATGTCATAGGCCCGGCTGATGATTCCGTTTGCGTAATGCGGACGGACATTGTGGCGTGTGTAGACAAAACGTGTTCCCCTCGAACGAAAAAAACTGATTCGCTCTTCCAGACGCCTGATGATATCAGGATCGTTGCATGTCCATCCCACCACTTCTTCCGGCCACTGGAAATGTATGATATCATAATGCTTATCCGATTCCCAAAACTCTTTTGTGGAACATCGCACGTCGATTCCAGCCATTCTGATAGCATCGCATAAGATAGGAACAAATAGATTGTCGGTTTCTCCGTTTTCTCTGAAAACGATCAGTGCTTTTATTGATGGGCTGTCTGTTTCGCTATCACTCATTTTTTAAGTTTTAAAGACTTTTATTACATTGCAAATGTAATAAAACTTATGATAAGTTTCTCCTTTTCTGTGTTTTAATTGCAGTTTAAGTTGCTATTTGAGGAAATCTGAAACAGGTCTAATGCTTTTATAAGCCGTTTTTCTTCTTGGGTATAAGGAATGTGGTGACTTTCGATATATTGCTTGAGAAAGATGCAAGCATGTATGAAAATGTCTGTCTTCATATAGCTGGTGAAATTTGTGTAGCGGTGGTAGGAGGCTTCACTGATGTTGATATGAACGCAGAGGTCTCCTATGACTAGCTGTGACGTTTTCAGGAGCTCTTTTATCAGCTTTATTCTGTTCTGATAATGCTCGCTTACTATTTTATTTTCTTCTATTTCTTCCAAAGTTTGGTTGCGTTTTGTATCCATATTGTTTGGGGTTATTAATAATATTTGGCAAAGGTCTGATAAAAAATATATAATCCAACTCTCATTTTTGCGATAGCTGGAATAAAATACATTTCGCACCTTTGCGCCCCGGAAGTATTAAATGTGGAATAATAAATGATAAATGAAAATGAAGAAAGATCAGTATTTCAATTTGGAGGTAAATTTGTTGAATGACGACAATATTGCCAGTATGATGTCGGAGATGAATGCCGCGGAAGCACTCGGAATTTACGTGATCTTGCTGTTGCATCTGCGCACTAAAGATGCTTATGAGGCGTCGTGCAAACCGGTTTTACTGAAGGCCATGGCCCGGCGGTATGATGTGGATGAAGTAGCGGTGGAGCGGGTGCTTCGCGAATTCGATCTCTTCGAACTGGATGAGGAACGACAGATGTTTCGTTCTTCTTACTTGGATAGGGTGATGAAAAGCTTGGAAGAGAAGCGGAAAATGGACATCGAAAACGGTAAAAAAGGAGGGCGTCCGAAAAAGGTGGCAAAAAGTGCTGAAACGCCCGTCAGTAAAGGGAGAAAACCCACTGAAAACCAGAAGAGGAGAGAAGAGGAGAGTAAAGAAGAGGAGAGTAAAGGAAGTGTTTCTGTTGTAAACAATAATAGGAGTGATATAGAAACACCGTCTCTTGTGAGCCGTTTGGCGGATGAAGGCAATCATGGTCCGTTACAACCCGTGTTGCCTTGGGAAAAGTTGGTGGACCAACTTTCTACTTTCCAGTCATATATGGAATTGGCCGGGCAGCATTCCGGTTTGGGAAAGCTTTTTGTAGACCATCAAAAACTTATTCTGGAAATCTTCAAAAAACATATCCGCCTTTATGACAAAGGAGCCGGACTGCTTTTCCCGGAGGACGTGAAACGGTATTTTTCAAATTATATCGCGGCCGGTTCCGTTACTTGCCGCACGTTGGGGGAAACCTTGCTGAAAGAGCTTGAGAATACGGTCGACAAGGATGTAAACCGCTTTGAAAGCGTCGTCGACGGGCGGCGAACGTATCTGGGACATCTTATTCCGGCTGATGCGCCGCCACGTCCCGATGCATCGGCGGTGTGGGATGATGTGAAGAAAAGATGGGCGCATTAATCCGGCAGATGACTGGCTTCGTCCGGCAGGTTGTTGATGTTCGTCTGGCAGGTAACGGAAGCTCGTCCGGCAGGTGGCAGACACTCGTCCGTCAGGTAAGTCCTCTGCGTGTGAATGATTATTTTAAACTATTTTTTAATTAGAAAAAAGGAAAAAATTATGAGAAATTTTGCCAACTATGATGTCGACATCCACGGTAAATCGAGTGGAGTGCTCAAGACGATTTGTAAAAAATGTCTTCCTACCCGCAAGAATAAGCGCGACCGTTCGCTACGTGTCAACGTCGACACGGGCCATTGTCACTGTTATCATTGTGGCGCTGATTTTTATGTTCCCGATGATGTGGAAGAGCGCAAGAATGCCGAACGTGCGGTAGCCCGCAAGCGTCGTGCGGCAGCCATTCCGCAGCATTTTCAGCGTCCGATGTTCGATGTTTCGAAAACCACGCTTTCCGAAGACACGGAGCGTTGGCTGGTGGAGACGCGTTGCATCCCGCAGTCCGTCATAGCTGCCCTACGCATCACCGAACAGGAAGAATTTATGCCGCAATCCGGCAAAAAGGAACGTTGCATCTGCTTCAACTATTTTGAAGGGGGGCAACTGATAAACACCAAATTTCGCGCTCTCCCGAAACTTTTCAAAATGGTGCAGGGTGCCGAACTGATTCCCTACAACATCGACTCCATTGTGGGGCAGACCTCCTGCATCATCCACGAGGGCGAACTGGATGCTGCTTCCTCCATCGCCGCCGGATTTCAAAGTGTCATCTCCGTGCCGGCCGGAGCCAATTCGAACCTCTCCTGGCTCGACCGTTTTATGGAGACGCACTTCGAGGACCTGAAAGAAATCATCATTGCCGTTGATGCCGATTCTGCCGGAATCCGGTTGCGCAATGAACTCATCAATCGGCTAGGGGCTGAACGCTGCCGGGTGGTGACTTACGGTCCGGAGTGTAAAGATGCCAACGAGCATCTCTGCAAATATGGTATCGCCAGTCTCCGTATCGCCATCGAACAGGCAGCAGAAGTTCCGCTCGAAGGTATCTTCACCGCTGCCGACTTGCATGACGATCTGCGGGCTCTTTTCGACAACGGCTTCGGTCCCGGAGCGGAAACGGGATGGGAGGAGATGGATAAGATCTGCACGTATGAACGTGGGCGAAGTGTCTACGTCACCGGAGTTCCCGGTGCAGGAAAATCCGAGTGGGTGGACGAATTGGTGTTGCGTCTCTGCCTGCGGCATCAATGGAAAATCGGGTTCTTTAGCCCGGAAAATACCCCTATCGTCTATCATCTCCGCAAACTGATTGAGAAACTCACCGGACACCGTTTTCAAAACGGCTGTGGCATGACGGAGGGACTCCTTGCGAACTCGGAAAATTTTCTGACTGAAAATGTCTCTCATATCTCTCTGAAAGGTAATGTTTCTCCGGATCGTGTACTGGCCAAGGCTCATGAACTCGTTGTCCGCCGTGGCTGCCGCATCATTGTCTTCGACCCGCTCAACCGTTTCGACCACAACCCGCAGCCGGGACAGACGGAAACGCAATATATTTCCAACCTGTTGAATAAATTCACAGAATTTGCCGTACAACATAATTGCCTGCTTGTGGTCGTAGTCCATCCTCGTAAAATGAACCGTAACCCTGTCACGGGCATTACCCCTCGTGTGGAAATGTATGACATCAACGGCTCTGCCGATTTCTATAACAAAGCGGATTACGGCATCATTGTGGAGCGCGATAAGGAGGTCGGCGTCACCCGCGTATATGTGGACAAGGTGAAATTCAAGCATCTCGGTGTCGGTGGAATGGTATCCTTCATCTACGATCCCGTAAGCGGACGATACCTGCCCTGTGAAGAATCTCATGACCCTTCTCTCTCCGTTGACCAGCGTGTCCGAAATACGATGTTCGACAACTCCTGCTGGTTACCGGAAAAAGAACTGTTTTAGGGTATTAGGTATCAAGTATTAAGTATTAGATGTTAAGTATTATGATGTTAAGCATTATGATGTTATCCGTTGTTGTGATGTGTTTACCACGGTTAATACTTGATACCTAATACCTAATACTTGATACTTTAATTAGGGTTCTTGTAGCACTTCGATGATGAGCCTTACTTGTGCGGGAGTGTAGTATCTGGCGCGTGGATTCATGCCGGTGGCCAGGAGCCGTTCTTTTAGTCCGGGTGCAGCTTCAATCCATTCGTTGAATCGGTCTACTGCGCTTTGTTGCAGGATATTGGGGAGGTATAACAAGGCAAGTTCGCCTTTCCCATAGGTGCGGTATTGGAATGTTTTTTCTTCTTCTTGTTCGGGGAGAATCTTGTTTTTTGTTTTCATTTATAGTAGTGCTTTTAGGTTGTTGTATTTGAAGTAAAGTTACTCATTTTTAGTGGAATAGGCAAATTTTGAGAGCAGATGTTCGGGCGTATTCATAAAAGAATTGATAATAATAGAATGCCAATTCTTGAAATTTATTGTATCTTTGTTTATGTTTCACGTTAAAAGCATAGAAAGAGGATGGAAGGAACATTCAGACGCTATCCGATAGGGATACAGAGTTTCGAGAGACTACGCAATGATAATTGTGTGTATATTGATAAGACAGAGTTGATTTATCGTTTGGCTAATTCGGCTAAGGCTTGTTTTCTTAGCCGTCCCCGACGCTTTGGAAAGAGTCTGTTAGTTTCCACTCTTGCAGCCTATTTCTCTGGTAAAAAAGACCTGTTTAAGGGTCTGATGATGGAACAGTTGGAGAAAGACTGGACGGTTTATCCCGTGTTGCATATTGATTTCAGTATCAGTAAGTATATGAATGCGGGGATGCTGCGCTCCGCTATCAACAATCGCTTGGTGGAATGGGAACGAATTTACGGATGCGACACGAGCGAAGACACTTTCAGTCTCCGTCTGAAAGGTATTATCAAACGTGCTTACGAGCAGAGCGGGCGTCAGGTTGTGTTACTTGTAGACGAATATGATTCTCCTATGTTGGATAGCAACAACAATGAGGAGTTGCAAGCTGAAATACGTGGCATCATGCGCGACTTTTTCAGTCCGTTGAAAGCGCAGGGAGAATATCTTCGTTTTCTTTTTCTAACCGGTATCAGTAAATTTAGTCAGATGAGCATCTTTAGTGAATTGAACAATCTTCAGAACATAAGTATGCAAGATGCTTATAGTGCCATTTGTGGTATAACGGAAAATGAATTGCGTACACAGTTGGAAGAAGATATAAGAAGGATGGCCGAGGCGAATGGTGAAACGTATGATGAAGCGTGTATGCATCTGAAGCAACAGTATGATGGGTATCATTTCAGTAAGAAATGTGAGGATGTGTACAATCCGTTTAGCTTGTTTAATGCATTTGCGCAGAAAAGTTATGAGAATTTCTGGTTCTCTACCGGCACTCCCACTTTCCTGATAGACATCTTGCAGCAAAGCGATTTCGATATTCGTCAACTGGATGGCGTTTCGGCGACTGCCGAGCAGTTTGATGCACCTACCAATGTCATTACAGACCCGCTTCCGGTACTTTACCAAAGCGGTTATCTCACTATCAAAGAGTATGACCGGGATTTTCAGATCTATACATTGGCTTATCCTAACAAAGAAGTTCGGAAAGGCTTTATCGAATCATTAATGCCGGCTTATGTGCATTTGCCTGCTCGCGAGAATACATTTTATGTAGTATCGTTTATCAAAGACTTACGGGTCGGCAATCTGGATCAATGTATGGAGCGGATCAAATCATTTTTCGCCTCTATCCCCAATGATATGAATAATAAGGAGGAGAAACACTATCAGACCATCTTCTACCTCCTGTTCCGGCTGATGGGGCAATATGTGGATGCAGAAGTAAAGAGCGCTGTTGGCAGGGCTGATGTTGTGATAAAGATGCAGGAGGCTATCTATGTATTCGAATTCAAAGTAGACGGTACTCCTGAAGAAGCGTTGGCGCAGATCAATAGCAAGCAGTATGCGATTCCTTATCAGGCAGATCATCGGAAAGTCGTTAAAGTGGGAGTTAATTTCGACAGTAGTACGCGAACTATTGGAGAATGGGTCATTGGAAACTAGGGAATGATCTTACATATTCCTACATATTTCCACATATTCCGGTATAATTTGTATAATTCGGTGTAATCCGTTTTAATCCGGCATAATCCGGTGTAGTCCGGTGCAATCCGGCAAGTCGTCAACGTGTTGTCGTATCTTTGTTTCATCAACAGAAAGGGAGAATGTACTTCTTTTCGTAGAAACAAGTTATATTATGGCAACAGTTACAGTTGTGCGCTACAAGCGCAGAAAACGGCTCGGTGATGATAAATCACCGATGATGTACCTTCTCAAGCCCAAGGCTGGGGAGTCGAAAATCTATTCAATCGATTCACTGGCACAGGAAATCGAGTCTATCGGGTCGCTTTCGGTGGAAGACGTGTCGCATGTGATGAAATCCTTTGTCCGTGCGATGAAAAAAGTGCTTGTGGCAGGGAATAAGGTGAAAGTGGATGGACTGGGTATTTTTTATACCACGCTGACCTGTCCGGGTGTGGAACAGGAAAAGGATTGTACGGTGAAAAATATCACTCGCATCAATCTCCGTTTCAAAGTCGACAACTCATTGCGTCTTGCCAATGACAGCACGGCAACTACTCGTGGCGGGGATAAT
Source organism: Bacteroides sp. D2 (assembly GCF_025147085.1). Classification (NCBI taxonomy): domain Bacteria; kingdom Pseudomonadati; phylum Bacteroidota; class Bacteroidia; order Bacteroidales; family Bacteroidaceae; genus Bacteroides; species Bacteroides sp. D2. The sequence continues at coordinate 4,601,728 of NZ_CP102261.1, forward strand.
AACATGATGTTTGAATTGTATACGGAGAAGAAGTCCGTTGCCGGAGGAAACGGCGGTGACGGCTCCGATGATGATGGTAAAGGCGATGGGGGAGAACCCGGTGGTGGTAGCGGTGGAGGAGAAGCTCCGGATCCGGCAGCATAAACCGCTTTGATTGACTCTGTTCTCAATTTATTAATTTATCATCTCAATCTATTAAAATGTTAGATAAAATTATCGAAATCATCATGACGATTCTGCCTTTTCTGGGCAGTAGCCGCAAGAAGCGCCAGATTATGGCGCAAGAAGTGAAAGAGTTCAGCGAACTAGTGAAAGACCAGTATACTTTTCTGATGCAGCAGTTGGAGAAAGTGTTGAAGGATTATTTCGACCTTAGCTCGAAAGTGAAAGAGATGCACGCGGAGATTTTCTCGTTGAGAGGACAGTTGACGCAGGCTGCGGCTCTGCAGTGTAGCAGCAAGGAATGTGTGCAACGAGTACAGATGGTCGCTGAAACGGAGGGATGAATTTATGCGAACCATCAACTTGATTGTGATCCACTGTTCCGCCTCAAGGGTAGATAGGAATTTTACGGAAGATGATTTGGAAGTGTGCCACCGTCGGCGTGGTTTCAATGGGACGGGTTATCATTTTTATATCCGCAAAAATGGGGATATAAAGACTACCCGCGAGATTGAACGAATTGGTGCACATGCAAAGGGATACAACCGGAACAGTGTAGGTATCTGCTATGAGGGAGGACTCGACTGCCATGGTCGTCCTGCCGATACACGCACCGAGTGGCAGATTCATTCAATGCACGTACTCATACTGACGCTACTTCGTGATTATCCTGGTTGTCGCATTTGCGGACATCGCGATCTAAGTCCCGACCTGAATGGAAACGGGGAGATCGAACCCGAAGAGTGGATTAAAGCGTGTCCGTGCTTTGATGTGAAAAAAGAGTGGGATGCTTAAAAAAGTGTATTAATACATCATAGGGTAAACAAACAGAGCGAGGTATTTCTGAAGAAACTTCGCTCTGTTTTGTTTGTTGCGTTGTCTGTTTGCTGCACTGTCTGTTTATCAGTTGTCTATTTATCAATCCTTATTTATTTACGATATTCGCCATGTTCTGTATGGATGAACTTTCTATTGGCCCCTTTTAATTTGAATAAGTTACCTATCATGGTGACTGCCAGCATCGGAACTTTTAGAATGGCTTTTCCTACCTGCTTAGTGAATAATTTACCGCCCGATATAGGTAGCGTCATGGCCGCTACTTGTGCCGCTGACAATATCCACCATTTTATTGCTATCATCCATTCGTGGCCGCCATTGTACAAACTTAATATAATGCCGATAACGGTAAAAACGAATGTCAGTCCAAAGACTCCTGCCAATTGAACCAGCCGTGGAGGAAGCATCCATTGGAGTATCTTATTACAATAGTCTATATTCCCTTGTAAAAGTGCTTTGGGTAAATGTGGCAACGAAGCGCGAAGAGCGCCAAATTGTGCGGCTATCCAGCGTTTGCGCTGGTTGCTGATGGCTTCTTTTTTTTGTGTTTTCTCATCGAACACAAGCAGGTCGGGCAGATAAACGGTGTAGATGTGCTGTTGTAAAAGCATGGCTTCCAATTCTTTGTCTTCACCTGCTGTCTGGAGATATTTCACTTGCTGGTGAAACCATTTTGCTTCAAAAGCCATTCCCGAACCTGATAGTCCGGCAGAAAGCCCTACGGCATTATGACCGCTACGGAAGAAACCATTGTTTATTTCTTCACTGATACTGTCGAGAACGGAAATGTCTGTGTTCAGATTCTTTCCTGTCCGGTGTGCCTGTGCAGATTTGATGCCACTATCAAATACGCGGTTGATGGTGGACAGAAAGTCGGACGTTGTTATATTGTCGGCGTCCATGATGACCACAATGTCGTATGCGTCCCTATCAATGGAATCCATTGCTAGTGCCATTGCTTTGGCTTTCGAACTTTCCGTGTAATTTGCCGTTAACAGACGGATGGGAAGGGTTTGCAGCGCCTCGTTTGTTTCCGGTCGCATCTGATCGGAAATGACTATGACATCATAGAGCTCTTTCGGATAATCTTGCTCAAGAAAACTCTCTACAGAAGCGAGAATTACACGGTCTTCCTTGTAAGTAGGAAAGAGCACGACGATGCGTCGGAGCATACGGGCTTCAGGATATTGGGGAGCCCGGTAACATTTGGAGGCAATAGCGTATAGCAATAGGTAGCATACGCAAAACGCTAGGGGAATGTAGAGAATCCAGTCAATAATGTTCATAGTATCTTGAGTTTTTATGCGTTTTTACTGTTTTTATTTGACGAGGACATGAATAGGCCTGCGCAGACTCCATAATAGACAGCACTAAACAGGTCAAAACGACCTTTGAACGCAAATGACAGACTGTTTTTCCCGGCAGCGACGGTGCTCTGATAGAGCACGGACATCCATCGTTCCATGCCTTTCATATTGCGTCGGGCATAGAGCAGGCGATTACGTGTCAGGAAATAGGTGCGTAGTTTACTTAATTGTCCGGTGCTCTGGCTTTCTTTATGAAAAACAGTGCAGCGGGGCTCATACCATAGTTCATAGCCGGCACGAGTCATGCTTGTGCTCCAGTCCAATTCTTCATAATAAAGGAAGAAAATTTCCGGCATCATTCCTACCTTTTCAATCACTTCGCGCTTAATTATCATAGCTGCCCCATGCAGATAGGGGGTGGGATGGGGCGTGTCGTAACTGCCGTCGTCCGGACAGTCGAAACCCAGCATATTGTTGCGCAACGTTACCTTTGTCAGCGGAGTAAATCCTGCAAATTGTATGTGTTGCGGTGGAAAGGCGAAACGTATTTTCGGCGATACGCCTCCGATTTCGGGACGGCTTTCCAGTCGTTCTACCAAACAGGCGACTTCGTCGGACTCGATATATGTATCATTATTGATGAGGAAGATGTATTTGCCCTTTGCGATGCGGATTCCGATATTGTTGCCACCGGAAAAACCTCCGTTTTCATTGCTGCGGATGCTGACAACTGTTGGGTATAATTCGCGTATTTTCGCTGCTTCATCTTCGCGCGAGGCATTGTCTACGACTATGATTTCATAGCTCACAGACTTCAATTTTTTGTGTAGCGATTCTATCAGTTCACAGGTGTCTTTGAACCCGTTGTAACAGATGGTAATAAATGATATGTCCGGAGCAGTGTTTGTCATTCTTGTTCGTTGGTTTCGTTAGTAGATAGTTGCTGCTCTTTTTCTTCGCTTTCTTCTTTTTCTTCGCTGATGCGCTTATCAATATGTGGAGCTGCAAAGCAGAGTGCAAAGCCTATGTATATGGGTAACTGGTTGGGATACTGCATGATATCGTTGACGTAAGTGGCGATGAAGAATCCGGCATCCATGCAAAGCCATGCCGCTACCAACCCACGCAGGCTTTTGTTGCGTACTCTAAACATGAGTATCCAGGAGCACCAGGCGAAAAGAATACCGTGAATGGAAAGATAGAGTATCAGTCCGACAATTCCTGTTTCCACCCATACGCTGACCAACCACGAGTCGGGAGGGTAGGGCATTTGCTCTTTGGATTCGAATTTTCCGGCTTTAGAGAGTCCGATGCCGTAGCCTAGTGGCTTCCTTGCCATTAGCTCTTTCATCCTTTGCCGGTTTTCAACACGCACCTGGTATGAAGCGTCTTCGGATGGATGGAATGAAGAGCGCATTTTATGGATATATTGGTTGCCGTTTCCTATGTTTGTAAAATAAAAAAAGCAAAATACGGAGATTGATACAAAAATTCCTGCCAGTAGTGCTTTCCAGTTTTTGGCGATGATGGTTATCGTCAACATTCCTCCCATGATAACTCCCATGGCTGCCCGGGTTCCTGATATTCCCATTCCGTAAAGTCCTCCGGCAGCAATGAGGATGAAATAAATACGCAGCCATTTGGATTTCACGAAAAAGGCGGAGATGGAGAAAACGACAGCTGACATGGCAGCGTGTACTCCATAATTGGCTGCATCAGAAAAACAAGAGAAGTAGCGGATGCCCGACCAGATGATGTGTGTACGCCATCCGCCCAGTGCATGTAAGAAATAAAGTTCTTTGGAGTTAAATCCATAATTTTTCTGCCAATAGCCTTTTATGGTGAAAATGATGACGAATATGGACCATATAATCAATAAGAGCTCAATGTCTTTTTTAGTGCGGATAACGAGCGGGACGACAAAAGCACATATTAAAGGTATAAGTGCATAAGGTGTCAGGTTGATATTCCATGCCGCCTGCACATTGTTGGGGTTTAGAATCTCTAGGAGATAGAAACATAGCCAGACTGCAAACATATAGGTCATTATGTTTTGTCCCGGTTTCCAGCTTATTTGTTCATCGTTGTTAAGTTGTACTAAAGTGATAGTGGTAAATAGCAAGATGAATACCATTGAGAATAGTCCCACCTTGATATTTATTAACATACCTGCCGCTACCAACACGAATTGTATAGCTAACAGGATATGGAAAGTTACTATCCTGTTATTCGTCATCATCTTCTTCCTCTGTCTCTTTGGCTTTTCTGCTTAGATTGAATTTGATTTTTTCAGTAAGCGACAGTTGGCTGAATCGGTAGCCGATTCTACGTAACAAGGTGTAGGGTGGGAGCTGTCCGGTAAAATCTTCTACTGCATCGCGGTTAGCATTGGTCAGACATATACGGAACGGAACATTCGCTTTACCCATCTGTGTTATAAGTTGCTCGCAAAGTTGCTTGTCGATGGTTTTCCATCCGCGATCTGCTGGGCTTACCAGAATATTGGCGTTGGCGTCATTCAGCAGAGCGGTCGGTATATTGCTTTTCGACAATGGCGGATAGGCAACGATCAGTATGTCTTCTCCTTGCAAGGTGTAAAAGTCTGTGATACTTTTTGCAAGCAAATATTGAGTGGATTCGGTATTAAAATCCTCTCCGTACATGATGAACCTTGTATTTAGCATACGACTTTGCATATATCCGCAGATCAGATTTCCTATGATTTCCTCACTGGAGTTTTCACTGGTGCTGAACAGGTTGATAATAAATACCCCGGGTGATTTTCGTTTGGTCAGGAAACAGAGCAGGGAGTTGCTCAACTCTTTGACTGAAAGTTGAACATACGTTTTGGTCAATCCTCCATAACGGGCGGAAGACGGGTTGGGAACGGCTCCTATCACTTTAAATCCAGTCACGCGTTTGGTTCGGTTTGCATCACGTAATGTCCTGTCAAGAAATTCAATCAGTAATAAGATAGCAATGATTATCAAAAAACTACCCACACAAGCAGCAATAACAATCTGCTTGCGGTTAGTTGAATTAGATCCAATTGGATAAGTAGGCTCATTGAGTACTTTTAATGTGGCAGAAGTCATTTCCAGATTTTTCTTTCTCAACAAGGCTTCGTTGTAGCTCTGCAATACAGTCAGGTAACTGCGTTCCGTGAAATTGATGGAGCGTTCTTTTTGCCTGATGGTGGTACCTACAGGGGCGAAAAACACATAACGGTCGTTCAATTCCCGGCGAGCGTCCTGCACGATTAACAGTTCGGCTTTGGCTTTTTCAAATAGTAGGGTTTGTTCCAGCCATTGGTCGATAATGTTGGTACGGCTGACACCTTCTTTCGTATATTTGTGGCCTACATAGGAGGTCGTTAAATCATTCAGTTCTTGTTTCAGTTCGCTCAACCGTTTTTTGTCACCCGACAGAGATTCTATGTTTCCTTGCTTCGTGTCGCTTATGGCTTCTACTTCCGAAATTTTGCTGGTGATATTGGACGCTTCTCTTAACTTGTCTACGAATTCCATATTCTTGAGCATTTGTTTGGCATTGCTATCCATGTGCTTCTCCAGTTCCTCAAGCATCGATTGGGTGCTGTTATATGCAAAAAGTGCATTTTGCTCCCGCAGTTCGAACTCCTTGCTGATGGCTGCTATTTCTTTCGTTTCATCCAGATAGTTGATGATTCGTTTTTGTACGTTGTATTTGGTCAGGTCTTCTTCTTCTGAATTAAGCTTCTTCCCGATGCGTTTCAACTCCTCTTCAAAGTATTTGATTACTTTGTCTGTTTCTCCGTAGCGGATGCGGCGGTATTCTTCTACGAATTCATCCATCAGGATGCTTACTGTGTTGTAGGCAATGCCAGGATCATCGGAAGTATAGCTGATGTCCAACAAATCACTGGTGAGCCGACGTTGCACTTTGATGTTTTTTAAAGCATTGTAGCTGTAGAAGGGGTGATTGTAGTAGAACATTTCATAGATGTAGTTACCTTTTTTCGGACGGATATATGCTTCCAGATTGGCAACTGTTTTATCTTCGCTCGATTTATCTACCAACTTTAATATTTCGGGGCCATGCGGACTGTTTTTTAAATGATTGTAGGTGTAATTGTAACAGGATGGAGTGATTCCGTCATTTTCATGGTCGGGATTTCCTTGGATAAGTACACGAGCGAATAATCGCAAAAATACTCTTTTAAGAGTACTCTCGGCCTGCATGATACTAATCAGGTTGTCCATAGAGTTTTGTACCGTTGCCCAGTCTGTGCGTTTGTCGCTTTCCAAATTATATCCCGAGGCTACCCCTGTGTAGAGGGTTGCTTTTACATCATATCCTCCCCGCATGTGGCGCGTGTAGTAGAAAACGAGTAATGTGAATATAGAGGTCCCTAGCAGTATCAGCCAGCGGTGGCGAAATAGGGTTCGTATGATGGAAATGATGAAGTTCATATTTTATTCTTTTATTTTCGCATGATGGGAGTACGTGAAATAACCTCAAGTATCATTAAACTTTTTGTCAGTTCAAATCTACTGTTTTCGTATGCTTCACGGGCTTGGGACTGCCGTTCTTTATTTGTCGATAAATCCGCAGAGTCTATTGTCCCGTTGGCAAAATTCTTTTCGGAAATCTCATATTGTATATTGGCAAGCACCAGATTTTCGCTTCTCATTTTAAGAACTCTTATCTGCGAGGTGGCCATTACATACATTTCAATGATAATTTTTTTGATTTCGTCAAACTTCACTTCCCGCTCCAGCTCTGCGCTTCGAAGCGTAAGTCTTTGCCGGCTGACACGTCCTTTGAGGTCAAAAAGGTTATCCAATGGAATATTTAACCCTGCGCCTAATGTATAGCCATTCTGTGCTTGAGTGGAGTAGGTGAGGTAAGGCGCAACCGCCACATCCGTATAGGTGGATTCATTGCCGAACATTCCGTATTGATAGCTTCCCCGTAAACTGAAGAAACCGAGAAAGGACCATTTCTCTTTTTGGAGTAACTTGCGCTCTATCGTCGCCTTAATGGCTGTCAACTCATAGGCTGGATTGTTCTTGGCATTTTCAAATAAAACGGATAGTGGGGGGAGAACGATTTTACTATAATCTTCTTCATTTAATTGAGAATAATCAGACACTTCTTGTGCAACTACACGGGTCGTAGAGACGAATAGAAGTAATAGCCCCGAAAAAAAGTATATAAATTGCTTCATAAAAAAATCCTATTATTTGCTCTTGCTGTGTTATAGCTTGCGCAAATATAAGGATTAATTTCATTTATGTGCAGTCTTTTATTATCTATTTTACAATCTTTTGTGTAAATTGTGTACAGAATGTCGTTTAAATAGTATCAGAAAGCCTCTGTCATGTTGAAATAGAATAAATTCTGTTTGTTCACCATGTCTCTTCCGAAGTCGAGGCGTACATTCATACGGGGTTGAACTTCAATGCGTAATCCCAATCCGAGGTTGGGGAGCACGCCTTCTATCTTGCCCGGAGTGGGTCCCATGAATCCGCATCCTCCCCAGGCTACATATCCTATATGACTTAACATCTTTTTTACCCAAGTGCTTTTGTCCGTATTTATCATCTGGCGGTATTCGGCCATCATGACATGCGAGGACTTGTCGCGAAACTGTCCCATGTAGTAACCGCGAAGATCGAAGGGGGTCCCACTAAGTACATATTTTGTTAGGGGTACATCTCCGAATGCGTTTTTGCTTTGCACTGTCCAGGCTATCACTTTGCGGCGTCCTACTGTTTTGTATTGGCGGTAATCGATTTCCAAACGGTAAAAGTTATTATCACTGCCGAACGTTTTATTGTACATCATTCCCCGGAAGTCAAGGTAAGTTCCGCTATAAGCATTGGCGGGAATATCGCGTGTGTCATACGTCAACAGGAAGCCGAGTCCCGAACTGAAATTTTTGTATCCGTGCTCCGTACCTCCTGCCGCTATGTACGAGGGCTCATTAACCATCCCGGCAGCCGGTTTAGTTATCTTGTCATAGTTCAAATCGACTTGAGGGCCTGCAAAGAAATTACTTTCTCCCAGACGGAACAAGAACCAGGGGTTTACTTGAATGCCGCTATAACGGTACTCGCTGGTATCTTCTCCACGTTCATAATCTTTATTAGTGGAATATCCGATGCCATAAAAATTCTCGATTGTATTTTTATAAGAGAAGGTTCCGAAGATACGGAAACGGTCGCCTTTAAAGAAGAGTTGTGGTTTCGTCATCAGATTCAAGCCGCCCTTGAATATCAAGGCGATGGCCATTGGCACTACTGAACGCCGTTGAGTGGTATCACTCGGATTCATCCGAAACGTCATCAGTGCGCTACCGCCTACTAACAAACCGAAGTCCGGCGTATAACTGGGACCACCTAATATGTTATAGTGCAAATTCCGGTTTGCCACGCGCTGGCGACGCAACTCGCGCTTGGAAAGGGCAGGAATGGTGTCTGACGGGGTGCCTTCAATATCTGTAGGAGTAGTATCACTGATAGAAGTTGTAGACATTTGCAGTTCATCGCTTTTTACTGCCGTACTATCAGCCGTAGCTGACATCATATTGATGGATGGAAGCATCATCAATATTCCTATTATATATTTCTTCATAATTTCTCTGTGAGGAATTCGACTGCAAAGAAAACTCTTTTATTCCGATTAGTTTTGATGTTCTTAGATAATAAATCTAAAAAAGAATCGTATTTTTGCAGAATAAGATGTTTTTCGATATGCTGGTAAATAAAATTGCATGATTTAATCCCATACACTAAAACAATATTTGTTAGCATATCATGATCCGTCAGCCTATTAATTAATTATTTATATCAAATGAATAAACAGATTTTATCAATTTTTGTTTTCTGTGCTTTTTCTTATTCTACACAAGCGCAAGAAGTGAAAGGAGGCATCAGCGACTCCATGATGCAACAAATCAAGCAGAGTTATGCAAACACTCCCACCGACAAGGCTATTCGCAACGCCATCGGCAACAACGACATCCGTAAACTGGCTCTCAACCAGGATAACCTGAAAGGCATGGATACGCATTTTTCTATCAAAGTGTCTTCTAAAGGTATCACCGACCAAAAATCTTCTGGTCGTTGCTGGCTTTTTACAGGTTTGAATGTGATGCGTGCCAAAGCGATCGCCAAGCATAACCTCGGTTCCTTCGAATTCTCGCAAACTTATCCTTTCTTCTTCGACCAACTGGAGAAAGCCAACCTCTTTCTGCAAGGTATTATCGATACCAGCAGTAAGCCGATGGATGATAAAATGGTGGAATGGCTCTTCCGTAATCCTTTGAGTGACGGTGGAACATTCACCGGTGTAGCCGATATTGTCAGTAAATACGGGCTTGTTCCCAAAGATGTGATGCCGGAAACCAACAGTAGTGAAAATACCTCCCGTATGGCAGGTCTGATCGCCCTGAAACTTCGTGAACAGGGGCTTCAACTCCGTGATCTCGCCGCGCAAGGTGTCAAGCCTGCTGCCCTTGAGAAAACAAAAACAGAGATGTTGAGCACCATCTACCGCATGTTAGTGTTGAATCTCGGTGTTCCTCCTACTGAATTTACCTGGACTGAATATAACGCTAAGGGTGAGCCTGTGTCTACCGAAACTTACACTCCGCTTTCTTTCCTGAAAAAGTATGGTGACGAAAAACTGATTGATAATTATGTCATGTTAATGAACGATCCGAGCCGTGAATATTATAAGTGTTATGAGATAGACTACGACCGCCACCGTTACGACGGCAAAAACTGGACGTATGTCAATCTTCCCATCGAGGATATCAAAGAAATGGCTATTTCTTCTCTCAAGGATAGCACGATGATGTATTTTTCTTGCGATGTAGGTAAGTTTCTAAACTCTGACCGTGGTCTGCTGGATGTCAAAAACTACGACTACGAATCTCTTATGGGTACTTCTTTTGGCATGAACAAGAAGCAACGTATCCAAAGTTTTGCCAGTGGCTCCAGTCACGCCATGACTCTTATGGCCGTCGATCTTGACAAAAATGGAAAACCGACGAAATGGATGGTTGAAAATAGTTGGGGACCCGTCGTCGGTTATCAGGGTTATCTCATTATGACAGATGATTGGTTTAACGAATATATGTTCCGTCTAGTAGTAGAAACGAAATATGCATCGAAAAAAGCTCTCGAGGTGTTGAAACAGAAGCCTATCCGACTTCCTGCTTGGGATCCTATGTTTGCTGAATAGTTCTTTTTCTTTGCTTCTGTCTTTTGTTCCGGAACAAAAGATAAAAGATTACGTGCACGAACACGAAAGGAATTACGGATATTTTTCCGTAATTCCTTTCTTTTTTCCTACCGAATCCCAATCTTATTTATTACTTTTGCGGCAAATTTATGAAACCATTATTTTATATAGCATGGCAAATGTAATAAAGTTACGTAAAGGCCTTGACATAAACCTGAAAGGAAAAGCTGCTGAAACGTACGCAACAGTAAAAGAACCGGGATTCTACGCACTTGTACCCGATGACTTTCCTGGAGTGACGCCTAAGGTAGTTGTGAAAGAGCAGGAATATGTAATGGCTGGTGGACCCTTGTTTATCGACAAGTATCATCCTGAAGTGAAATTTGTTTCGCCGGTGAGCGGCGTGGTGACGAGTGTTGAACGTGGTGCTCGTCGTAAGGTGTTGAACATCGTTGTGGAAGCTGCTGCAGAGCAGGACTATGAAGATTTTGGGAAGAAGAATGTTGCTTCGATGGATGCTGAAGCTGTGAAAACCGCTTTGTTGGAAGCCGGACTTTTCGCGTTTATCAAACAGCGCCCTTATGACATCATTGCTGATCCGACGGTCACTCCGAAAGGAATCTTTGTATCCGCATTCGACACTAATCCGTTAGCTCCGGATTTTGAGTTTGCCCTCAAAGGTGAAGAAACAAACTTCCAGACAGGACTTGATGCTCTTGCCAAACTGGCAAAAACCTATCTGAATATCAGTGTGAAACAGAACGCTGCTGCACTGACACAGGCTAAGAATGTTACAATCACCGCTTTCGACGGACCGAACCCTGCGGGTAATGTAGGTGTTCAGATCAACCATCTCGACCCCGTATCCAAGGGAGAAACGGTATGGACTATTGATCCGCAAGCCGTAATCTTCATTGGCCGCCTTTTCAATACAGGTCGTGTAGATTTCACCCGTACAATAGCTGTGACAGGTTCCGAAGTGTTGAAACCTGCATACTGCAAACTCCGGGTAGGCGCATTGCTCACCAACGTGTTTGCCGGTAATGTAACAAAAGACAAAGACTTGCGCTATATCAGCGGTAACGTGCTGACAGGAAAGCAAGTATCCCCGAACGGATTTTTGGGCGCATTCCATAGCCAACTGACTGTTATCCCCGAAGGTGACGACATTCACGAAATGCTTGGATGGATCATGCCACGCTTCAACCAGTTCAGTGCCAACCATTCTTATTTCAGCTGGTTGATGGGTAAGAAGGAATATACGTTGGATGCCCGTATCAAAGGTGGCGAACGTCACATGATTATGTCGGGTGAATACGATAGGGTATTCCCGATGGATATCCTGCCCGAATATCTGATTAAAGCAATCATCGCCGGTGACATCGACCGTATGGAAGCACTTGGCATCTATGAAGTGGCTCCTGAAGATTTCGCTCTTTGCGAATTCGTCTGCTCTTCGAAGATGGAACTGCAACGCATTGTTCGTGCCGGACTTGATATGCTCCGTTCGGAAATGGCATAGGAGAATTAAAAAAGTAAAAAGTAAAAATTAAAAATGATAGTTGAGACTTTATGAAATTGTCTTCTGGTAAACACAGCGTAGCCTTTTCTCGATTCTCAATTTTCAATTCTCAATTTAATAAATGAAAGCGTTAAGAAATTATCTCGATAAGATAAAGCCGAACTTTGAAGAGGGCGGCAAATTCCACGCATTCCAGTCGGTGTTTGACGGCTTCGAAACATTCTTGTTCGTGCCCAACAAGACTGCGAAAACGGGAACGCACATACATGACGCAATTGATAGCAAGCGCATCATGTCGATTGTGGTTATTTCGTTGGTACCGGCTTTGCTGTTCGGTATGTATAACGTAGGTTACCAGCATTTCACTCACACGGGTGCTACTGGCAGCTTTATCGAAATGTTTGCATACGGATTCCTGGCAGTACTGCCTAAAATTATCGTATCTTATGTAGTAGGTTTGGGTATTGAGTTCGTGGTAGCTCAATGGAAGAAAGAAGAAATACAGGAGGGATTCCTCGTTTCCGGTATCTTGATCCCGATGATCGTTCCGGTAGACTGTCCGCTGTGGATTCTTGCCGTAGCTACTGCATTCTCTGTTATCTTCGCAAAAGAAGTATTCGGTGGTACAGGTATGAACGTTTTCAACGTTGCGTTGATTACTCGTGCATTCCTGTTCTTCGCATATCCGACTAAGATGTCCGGTGACGCCGTTTGGGTGTCAGGCGACAGCATTTTCGGTCTGGGACAAAGCGTAGACGGACTTACCGTTGCTACTCCGCTGGGACAAGCTGCTACATCTGGTAGTGTTCCTGCATTTAACATGGATATGATTACAGGTCTGATTCCGGGTTCTATCGGTGAAACCAGTGTGATCGCTATTCTGATTGGTGCGGTTATCTTGCTTTGGACAGGCGTTGCTAGTTGGAAGACAATGATTTCCGTATTTGTCGGTGGTGCATTTATGGCATGGGTATTCAACTCAATCGGCATGGAAAACAATACAATGGCTCAAATGCCTTGGTACGAACATCTCGTTCTCGGTGGTTTCTGCTTCGGTGCCGTATTTATGGCTACTGACCCTGTGACTTCCGCACGTACGGAAAGAGGTAAATATATCTTCGGATTCCTGATCGGTGTGATGGCTATCGTTATCCGCGTACTGAATCCGGGTTATCCGGAAGGTATGATGCTTGCCATCCTGCTGATGAACATCTTCGCTCCGCTGATTGACTACTGTGTAGTACAGGGTAACATCAGTCGTCGCGAAAAACGCGCTATCAAGTCTAACCAATAAATACCGAAAGAAAATGAATACGAATAGTAATAGTTATACTATCATTTATGCTTCGGTAATGGTTATTATCGTAGCATTCCTGCTGGCATTCGTTAGTTCTTCACTGAAATCTACACAAGACAAGAATGTGCAGTTGGACACTAAGAAACAAATCCTCGCTGCATTGAACATTAAGAATGTGGAAGATGCGGATGCTGAATATCAGAAATATGTGAAAGGGGACATGCTGATGAACGTAGACGGTACGCTGACTGAAAATACGGGCGAATTTGCTACCAACTACGAGAAAGAAGCAAAAGAACAACAACGTCTGCACGTGTTTGTATGCGAAGTGGACGGTCAGACTAAATATGTAGTTCCTGTTTACGGTGCCGGTCTTTGGGGCGCTATCTGGGGATACGTTGCACTGAACGAAGATAAAGATACCGTTTACGGTACTTACTTCTCACACGCTAGTGAAACTCCGGGTTTGGGTGCTGAAATTGCAACCGAACATTTCCAGAATGAATTCGTTGGAAAGAAGACTTTGGAGGATGGCTCTATTGCTCTTGGAGTTGTGAAGAATGGCAAGGTGGAAAAACCTGAATATCAGGTGGACGGTATCTCTGGTGGTACAATCACTTCTGTAGGTGTAGATGCCATGCTGAAGACTTGCCTGAATAGTTACTTGAGTTTTTTAACTAAATAAAAGGAGGAGAAAGATAGAATATGGGACAACTGTTTTCAAAGAGAAATAAAGAAGTATTCTCTGCTCCGTTGGGAATTGATAACCCGGTAACCGTACAGGTGCTCGGTATCTGTTCTGCACTTGCTGTTACTGCAAAACTGGAGCCTGCTATTGTAATGGGACTTTCGGTAACAGTGATTACTGCATTTTCTAACGTCGTTATTTCATTGTTGCGCAAAACCATTCCTAACCGTATCCGTATCATCGTTCAGTTGGTAGTGGTAGCCGCTCTGGTAACTATTGTAAGTGAAGTTTTGAAAGCGTATGCTTATGATGTAAGTGTTCAGCTTTCTGTATATGTAGGTTTGATTATCACCAACTGTATCCTGATGGGACGTCTGGAAGCATTTGCCATGCAGAACGGTCCTTGGGAGTCTTTCCTTGATGGTCTGGGCAACGGTTTGGGATATGCTAAGATTTTGATTATCGTTGCTTTCTTCCGCGAACTGCTTGGATCGGGAACATTGCTCGGTTTCAATATCCTGAACTACGAACCTATCCAGAATATCGGATACGTAAATAACGGTTTGATGTTGATGCCGCCGATGGCATTGATTATCGTAGCTTGCATTATATGGTATCAACGTGCACGTCACAAAGAACTGCAAGAAGAAAGTAATTAATTCTTCATTCTTAATTCTTAATTAAAAGATATGGAACATTTATTAAGTTTATTCGTCCGCTCTATCTTTGTGGACAACATGATATTCGCATTCTTCCTGGGTATGTGCTCATACCTGGCTGTTTCGAAGAATGTGAAGACTGCCGTAGGACTGGGTGTTGCTGTGACTTTCGTGTTACTGGTGACGCTTCCGGTGAACTACTTGTTGCAAACCAAAGTGCTGGCTGCTAATGCTATCATTGAAGGTGTCGACCTTAGTTTCTTGAGCTTTATTCTTTTCATTGCCGTTATTGCCGGTATCGTGCAATTGGTGGAGATGGTGGTAGAACGCTTCACTCCGTCACTGTACGCTTCGCTGGGTATCTTCCTGCCGTTGATTGCCGTTAACTGTGCTATCATGGGTGCTTCTCTGTTCATGCAACAGCGTATCAACGTCGCTCCGAGCGATCCGAAATACATTGGTGATATCTGGGATGCTCTTTCTTATGCATTAGGTTCCGGTATCGGTTGGTTGCTGGCTATCGTAGGTCTGGCTGCTATCCGCGAGAAAATGGCTTACTCTGACGTACCTGCTCCGTTGAAAGGTTTGGGTATCACATTTATCACTGTAGGTCTGATGGCAATCGCATTTATGTGTTTCTCTGGTTTGAACATCTAAAAAGAAAGGAATAAGACAATGGATATGAATTTAATATTAGCGAGCATTGGGATATTCCTTGTGGTTATTCTGTTGCTTGTTGTAATCTTGTTGGTTGCCAAGAATTTCCTGGTACCATCAGGAGACGTGAAACTGACAATCAACGGCGAAAAGGAGTTGGAAGTGGCTTCCGGTTCTACTTTGCTGAATACGCTGTCTGTAAACGGAGTATTCCTGTCATCCGCTTGTGGTGGTAAGGGGTCTTGCGGACAGTGCAAATGCCAGGTGCTCGAAGGTGGTGGAGAAATCTTACCTTCAGAAGCTCCTCACTTTAGCCGCAAACAGCAACAGGACCACTGGCGTCTGGGTTGTCAGGTGAAAGTGAAAAGCGACATGGCTATCAAGATCGACGAATCTATCTTGGGCGTGAAAGAGTGGGAGTGCGAAGTAATCTCCAACAAGAACGTGGCTACGTTTATCAAAGAGTTTATCGTTGCTCTGCCTGAAGGTGAACACATGGACTTTATCCCGGGTTCTTACGCACAGATCAAGATTCCTAAATTCTCAATGGATTATGACAAGGATATTGATAAGAGCTTGATCGGTGACGAATATTTGCCTGCATGGGAGAAATTCGGTTTGCTGGGCTTGAAATGTAAGAATGACGAAGAAACAATTCGTGCTTATTCTATGGCCAACTATCCTGCTGAAGGCGATCGTATCATGTTGACAGTACGTATCGCTACTCCGCCGTTCAAACCGAAAGATCAGGGTCCTGGATTTATGGATGTAATGCCGGGTATCGCTTCTTCTTATATCTTTACCCTGAAACCGGGTGACAAGGTTATGATGAGCGGTCCTTACGGAGACTTCCATCCAATCTTCGATTCTAAGAAGGAAATGATGTGGATTGGTGGTGGTGCCGGTATGGCTCCGTTGCGTGCGCAAATCATGCACTTGACCAAGACATTGCATACTACTGACCGTAAGATGTCTTACTTCTACGGTGCCCGTGCGCTGAACGAAGTGTTCTATCTGGAAGATTTCCTGCAAATCGAAAAGGACTTCCCGAATTTCACTTTCCATTTGGCTCTCGACCGTCCGGACCCTGCTGCTGATGCTGCAGGCGTGAAGTACACTCCGGGATTCGTTCACAACGTAATTTACGAAACTTACCTGAAGAATCACGAAGCTCCTGAAGATATTGAATACTACATGTGTGGTCCTGGTCCGATGTCGAAAGCTGTTGAGAAGATGCTCGACGATCTTGGCGTTCCGGCACAGAACCTGATGTTCGATAACTTCGGAGGATAATTCGCGGAAGAGAACAAACCGGTTGGAACAATGACCGGAAAGGTTACATAAACACAGAGCGGGAAATCTGAAAAGCAGTAATGCTTCTTCGATTTCCCGCTTCTTTTTGGCATTATCTCATAATGTCTTTCCGTTATGGTTTGTATCTATTTTATGTCTGTTTTAAAGATAGTTCTCCTTTTTTATCCGTACTTATCTATTATATTCGTATATTTGGCTACACATTAAAGTACAATAGGTTATGGAATATCATCGTATATCTTTTATTCACAATGATACAGAGTATTCATTTGTCAAAGCTATGAGTTCAAGTTTAACGGGATATGCCTTGGTGACAGCTTGTAGGGCAGAAGTAACCATTTACATGAAAGAGAATAATCTGAAAGGTTATTATATATTGACCGGCATGGCTAAAGTTTAATTGTATGAAAAATGAAATTATACAGTCGGCTCTCCGCAATTTGAAGATTGAAGAGCTGAATCCGATGCAGGAAGCATCACTTGAACAAGCTACCGGAAGAAAAGACGTTATACTGTTGTCACCGACAGGGTCGGGCAAGACATTGGCTTATCTGTTACCTTTGCTCCTTACCCTAAAACCGAATGATGACAGCGTGCAGGTATTGATTCTGGTTCCTTCACGTGAGTTGGCATTGCAAATAGACTCTGTGTTCAAAGCAATGGGGACTTCCTGGAAAACCTGTTGTTGTTATGGTGGACATCCTATCGCTGAAGAAAAGAAGAGTATAGTGGGTAATCACCCTGCTATCATCATCGGTACTCCGGGACGTATCACCGACCATTTGTCGAAAGGAAATTTCAATCCCGAAACCATCGAGACTTTAATTATCGATGAGTTTGACAAATCTTTGGAGTTTGGTTTCCATGATGAAATGGCAGAGATTATCACACAACTTCCGGGATTAAAAAAACGTATATTGCTTTCGGCTACCGATGCTGAAGAGATTCCTGAATTTACAGGATTGAACCGCACGGTGAAGTTGGACTTCCTTTCGGACGCTTCTGAAGAGCAGGAGTCCCGTTTGAAACTGATGAAGGTGCTTTCTCCTTCCAAAGATAAGATTGATACTTTATATAATCTGCTTTGTACATTGGGAAGCAGTTCGAGCATCGTATTCTGTAATCATCGGGATGCAGTGGATCGTGTGCATCAGTTATTGGCGGATAAAAAACTGTCTGCGGAACGTTTTCATGGTGGTATGGAACAGCCGGACCGCGAACGTGCGCTCTATAAATTCCGTAACGGCAGTTGTCATGTGTTGATTTCTACCGATTTGGCTGCCCGTGGACTGGATATTCCGGAGGTGGGACATATTGTTCATTATCATTTGCCGGTGAATGAAGAAGCTTTTACGCACCGCAATGGACGAACAGCACGTTGGGATGCTACCGGAACGTCCTATCTGATTTTGCATGCCGAAGAGAAACTTCCTCCGTATATCCCGGAAGATATGGAAACAGTTGTGTTACCTGAAAATCCTCCCCGTCCTCCGAAATCGGTTTGGGCTACCATTTATATAGGTAAAGGAAAAAAGGAGAAACTTAGCCGGATAGATATTGCCGGATTCTTATATAAAAAAGGTAATCTGACGCGCGAAGATGTCGGAGCGATTGACGTCAAAGAACATTATGCTTTTGTCGCTGTTCGCCGGGCTAAGGTGAAGCAACTCTTGAATCTGATTCAGGGGGAGAAAATCAAAGGAATGAAGACTATTATAGAAGAAGCGAAGTAAAGATCTTTTCTGTAAGATACCTTACTTGACATCTATGGATAACAAAATGGTGTATATATCCTGTATAAACCAATAAAAAGAAAGGAAAATCTGCTTTAAAACAGTATTTTTATAAGGAAAGATTTGTGCGGCGGAAATAAATTCGTAAATTCGCAAGGTCAAAAGACAAAAGTAACGAAATTGTTAAACCAAAAACAAACTTCAAATGAAAAAGCATAATTTCAATGCAGGACCTTCCATTCTTCCGCGTGAGGTGATAGAGGATACAGCGAAGGCTATTTTAGATTTCAACGGCTCTGGTCTCTCTTTGATGGAAATCAGCCACCGCGCCAAAGACTTCCAACCTGTGGTTGACGAAGCAGAGGCATTATTCAAGGAATTACTCAATATCCCCGAAGGCTATTCGGTACTGTTCCTGGGTGGAGGTGCTAGTATGGAGTTCTGCATGGTTCCTTATAACTTCCTGGAAAAAAAAGCTGCTTACCTGAACACTGGTGTATGGGCTAAGAAAGCAATGAAAGAAGCTAAAGGGTTTGGCGAAGTTGTAGAAGTTGCTTCCTCTGCTGAAGCTACATATACTTATATCCCAAAAGATTATACAATCCCGACAGACGCAGATTATTTCCACATTACTACTAACAACACAATTTACGGTACAGAATTGAAGAAAGACCTCGATTCTCCGGTTCCGATGATTGCCGATATGTCTTCTGATATTTTCTCACGTCCGATCGACGTTTCTAAATATATCTGTATTTATGGTGGTGCACAAAAGAATCTGGCTCCTGCAGGTGTTACATTCGTTATTGTTAAGAATGATGCTGTAGGTAAGGTTTCTCGTTACATTCCGTCAATGCTGAATTATCAGACACACATTGATAATGGTTCTATGTTCAATACTCCTCCGGTAGTGCCCATCTATGCTGCATTGCTGAACCTTCGTTGGATCAAAGCACAAGGTGGTGTGAAAGAAATGGAACGTCGTGCCATTGAAAAAGCGGATATGTTGTATGCTGAAATCGACCGTAACAAAATGTTCGTGGGGACTGCTGCCAAAGAAGACCGTTCACGTATGAACATCTGTTTCGTGATGGCTTCCGAATACAAAGACTTCGAAGCTGACTTCTTGAAGTTTGCTACTGAAAGAGGTATGGTAGGTATCAAGGGACACCGTTCTGTAGGTGGTTTCCGTGCATCTTGCTACAATGCTCTGCCGAAAGAAAGCGTACAGGCTTTGATTGACTGTATGCAGGAATTTGAAAAACTTCATTAATATATTATTTTCACCACAGATTACACGGATTTTCACAGATTCCTAAATTCTATAATCTGTGAAAATCTGCGTAATCTGTGGTGAGTCTTTATAAACAGAATTAAATTATGAAAGTACTTGTAGCTACAGAGAAACCGTTTGCTAAAGTTGCAGTAGACGGTATTCGTAAAGAAATAGAAGCAGCCGGATTTGAGCTTGCTTTACTTGAAAAATATACTGATAAGGCTCAATTGTTGGATGCAGTGAAAGATGCTAATGCCATCATTATCCGTAGTGATATTGTTGATGCAGAGGTGCTTGATGCTGCTAAAGAATTGAAAATCGTAGTTCGCGCCGGTGCAGGATACGATAATGTGGACCTGGCTGCTGCCACAGCTCACAATGTATGCGTGATGAACACTCCGGGACAGAATTCTAATGCTGTTGCCGAACTTGCTTTGGGTATGATGGTATATGCTGTCCGTAACTTCTATAACGGAACTTCCGGTACAGAATTGATGGGCAAGAAATTAGGTATCCATGCTTATGGAAACGTAGGCCGCAATGTAGCTCGTGTTGCCAAAGGTTTCGGAATGGAAGTGTATGCTTATGATGCATTCTGCCCGAAAGAAGTAATCGAAAAAGATGGTGTAAAAGCACTTGATTCTGCAGAAGAATTGTACAAGACTTGCCAGGTGGTATCTCTTCATATTCCGGCAACTGCCGAAACAAAGAACTCTATCAATTATGCGCTGTTGAAAGATATGCCGAAAGGTGCTATGTTGGTAAACACTGCCCGTAAGGAAGTGATTAACGAAGCAGAACTAATCAAACTGATGGAAGAGCGTGCAGACTTCAAATATATCACAGATATTATGCCTGCTGCTAATGCAGAGTTTGCAGAAAAGTTTGCCGGACGTTATTTCTCAACTCCTAAGAAGATGGGTGCTCAAACTGCTGAAGCAAATATCAATGCCGGTATTGCTGCCGCTCAACAAATTGTTGGCTTCCTGAAAGATGGTTGCGAGAAATTTAGAGTAAACAAGTAAGATTCTGAATAAGTCTGCCGGATTTTTCAGGATAACTAGGGTAGTATCTGAATAAAAACAATCCGTTGCAGAATGTCTTTTTTAGAAATAAGTAGTATATTTGAGCCACAGATTTTCAAGAAGTCTGTGGCTTTAATTTTTTACATATAAAATACTAATATCATGGCAATAATCAAACCTTTCAAGGGCATTCGTCCCCCGCAAAACCTCGTAGAACAGGTCGCTTCACGTCCTTATGATGTACTGAACTCTGAAGAAGCCCGCGCAGAAGCGGAAGGTAACGAAAAGTCTCTTTATCATATTATTAAACCGGAAATAGATTTCCCTGTTGGTACGGATGAACATGACGAACAGGTGTATGCTAAAGCTGCCGAGAATTTCCAACTGTTTCAGGACAAAGGCTGGTTGGTGCAGGATAAGAAGGAAAACTATTATATCTATGCCCAGACGATGAACGGGAAAACGCAATACGGACTGGTGGTCGGTGCTTATGTTCCCGATTATATGAATGGTATTATCAAAAAGCATGAGCTTACCCGTCGTGACAAGGAAGAGGATCGTATGAAACATGTGCGTGTGAACAACGCAAACATTGAGCCTGTTTTCTTTGCTTATCCTGATAATGAGAAGCTGGATGTTATTATAAAGAAATATACAGCAAACAAGCCGGTTTATGACTTTATCGCTCCGGGTGATGGCTTTGGACATACTTTCTGGATTGTCGACCAGGATGCAGATATTGCTACCATTACTGCCGAATTTGCTAAAATGCCTGCTCTTTATATTGCTGACGGGCATCACCGTTCTGCCGCTGCTGCATTGGTGGGAGCAGAGAAAGCAAAGCAAAATCCGAATCATCGTGGTGATGAAGAATATAATTACTTCATGGCTGTTTGCTTCCCTGCAAACCAGCTAACCATCATCGATTATAATCGTGTAGTGAAAGATCTCAATGGTTTGACTCCCGAGCAATTCCTGGCTGCACTTGATAAAAACTTTATAGTAGAAGAGAAGGGTGCGGATATCTATAAACCATCCGGCTTACATAATTTTTCACTCTATTTGGGTGGTAAATGGTACAGCTTGACTGCTAAGGCCGGTACGTATAATGATAACGACCCTATTGGTGTGCTTGATGTTACAATCTCTTCCCACTTGATTTTGGATGAAGTTTTAGGTATAAAGGATCTGCGTTCTGATAAACGTATTGATTTTGTCGGTGGTATCCGTGGATTGGGAGAGCTCAAGAAGCGTGTGGATAGCGGTGAAATGAAAGTGGCTTTGGCTCTCTATCCCGTATCTATGAAACAGTTGATGGATATTGCAGATACAGGCAATATTATGCCGCCGAAGACTACTTGGTTTGAACCGAAACTTCGTTCGGGACTGGTGATTCATAAGTTAGATTAAAAAATATCTGTAAGATGATGCGAAAATCATTGTTGATAGGGACTATATCAGTAGATGTGACGCTTGATTGATGTAGAAAAAATAGTGACGGGATATGCCCGGGATAGTGACGGTATCGTTGTGGTATACCGTCACTATTTTTATTGGATACCGTCACTATTTTTAATTCCCCCAACTGCCTATCATCGATAAGTGGAACATTAATATTTCCAAATGATAGATTGACTTTTCTCATTAAAGCCGTATCTTTGCAACATGACTGCTGAAGATACTTATAAAACCATCATTGAGCCTTCCGAAGGTATTTATACGGAAAAACGAAGCAAGTTCATTGCTATAGCCCTTCCTGTGCGTACTCTCGATGAGATAAAGATGCATCTTGAAACGTATCAGAAAAAGTATTATGATGCACGGCATGTATGCTATGCTTATATGTTGGGAGCTGCGCGAAAGGATTTCCGTGCCAATGACAACGGAGAACCTTCCGGAACAGCGGGTAAACCTATTCTCGGACAGATAAACTCGAATGAACTGACGGATATACTGATTATAGTAGTTCGTTATTTTGGAGGAATCAAGTTGGGGACAAGTGGATTGATTGTTGCTTACAAGGCCGCTGCTGCCGAAGCGATTGCTGCCGCTACTATTATAGAAAAGACGGTAGATGAGGATGTGACGGTAATGTTTGAATATCCTTTTATGAATGATGTCATGCGCATTGTGAAAGAAGAGGAACCGGAGATTCTTAATCAGTCGTATGACATGGATTGTAGCATGACATTGCGGATTCGTCGTTCGATGATGCCTAAGTTGCGTGCACGTTTGGAGAAGGTGGAGACAGCGCGGATTCTTGATGATGAGAATATTTTGTAGGTAAAGTATTAGAAGTAGTAATAGAGATAGAGAGTGGATTGCATGATAAATAAATGTCACATAATTTTTAGTCTGTTTTTAAGTTCCTTTGTATGGATGAGCGTTCAGGCGCAAGCACAAATACAGGAAACTCAAAAACTGGCTCCTAATAATATTCCTGTTCCGTGGTATTCGCAGAAAATCGCGGGATGCCCTTACTCGCATTGCTCTCTGGCTTCTTCGTTAATGGTCTTTGATTATTTTAAGGGAATGACGGCTGATACACAACGTACAGCCCAGGATGCAGAAAAGAAACTGATTGAATATCAGCGGAACTACTTTCTGAAAAAACGTGCTCCTTTCCGTCGCCGTACTTCAATAGGGCAGGGAGGATATTATTCTTTTGAGATTGATTCGTTGACACGTTATTATGAAAACATGATAAGTGCCGAACATTTCCAGCAGAAAGATTATCGGATATTGAAAGATTATATTGATCGTGGCATTCCTGTGCTTGTAAATGTGAGATATACAGGTGCAGTTCGTGGTTTGCGTCCTGGTCCGAGAGGGCACTGGATGGTGCTTCGTGGCATTGATGATAAACATGTGTGGGTGAATGATCCCGGACGTTCGCCGGAGATGCGGACTAAAGGAGAAAACATCTGTTATCCCATTAAGAAACAGCCGGGTAACCCTTCCTATTTTGATGGTTGTTGGACGGGACGATTTATCATAGTCACTCCCAGAGAATGGATACGAAACTCCCTGTTTGCACAGGTAGGCAAGCTCCCTCCATTGGAGGAGGTGACTCATATAGTTCCTCCGGTTGTGTCGTCTGTAACCTTACCGCAGGTTATCAATCAGTAGAAGCAACTCATAGTTAGGAAAATTCAGTAGTAGAATTAAGATAGAACATTTGTAGTAAAATAAAGAAGAACAAAAATATATGGCATTTGAAGCAACCAAAAAAGAATGGTGCGAACTCTATTCTTTCTTTCGTCTCTTAGCAGATGGAAAAGTAGTGTTAGGCACAGCAGAAGCAAAGGCGGGAGATACATTTTGGCCTGTTGCAATGATTCAACGGGAAGAACATGATGGAACACGTCAATATTATATTGAAGAAGATACGATTCGTATAGAAGGAGAGAATGGGAGTAAGTCCATGCCTCGTGAAGATTTTGGTATTGTAGCTGATCTGATATTACAGGCTGTGAAATCTTCGCCGGAAAATGATGTTGCTTCTCCAGAAGGAGTAGAAGAGTTTTTAGACGAAGCTGCCATTTTCGATTTGGAAGCAAAAACAGAAGATCGCACAGATTTTTCCATTACATTTTGGCATCCGAAAGCTCCGTTAAGAGGTTTCAATGTCCGTTCACGGTTGGGCGTAATGAATCCGTTGTTGGACGGAGGACGTGCAGCGAATCTTAAACTGGAACAGAGTGGAGTCAAATTTGCCACTCCAACAGTGAATAAAATCAATGCTTTGCCTGAATCTCCGAATGAAGTTGCCGAACGGATGATGATGATCGAACGTTTGGGGGGCGTACTTAAATACGCTGATGTAGCCGACCGCGTATTCCGCAGTAATCTTTTGATGATTGATCTGCATTTTCCACGTGTACTGACAGAAATGGTTCGTATCATGCATTTGGATGGTATCTCCCGTATTAGTGAGTTGACGGAAGTTATTAAACAAATGAATCCGTTGAAGATTAAAGATGAACTAATCAATAAGCATAAGTTCTATGAATTCAAGATGAAGCAGTTCTTGATGGCATTAGTATTGGGAATGCGTCCTGCAAAGATTTACAATGGATTGGATTCGGCAGTGGAAGGTATTCTATTGGTGGATGGAAATGGAGAAGTGCTCTGTTATCATAAATCGGAAAAGCAAATAATGGAGGATTTTTTGTTTTTAAATACCCGTTTAGAAAAAGGATCTTTAGAGAAAGACAAATACGGGTTCCTGGAGAGAGAGAATGGAGTCTATTATTTCAAACTGAATGCAAAGATTGGGCTGGTCAAACGGTAGAAAAGTATAATGTATTGATGCAGTTAAACTAATAATGATGGCATACTTATATAAAATACTTGTTATCCATGAAAACAAATGAAGTTTTAGAGAACATTAAAGCACGCCGTAGCGTACGGGCTTATACTGGCCAGCAAGTTTTAGAAGAGGATTTGCAGGCTATTTTGGAAGCTGCAACTTATGCACCGAGTGGAATGCATCTGGAAACATGGCATTTTACGGCTATTCAAAATATGGATAAGTTGACAGAACTGAATGAACGGATTAAAGGGGCTTTTGCAAAAAGCGACGATTCTCGTTTGCAGGAACGTGGACATAGTAAGACTTATTGTTGCTATTATCATGCTCCGACTTTAGTGATTGTATCTAATGAGCCTACTCAATGGTGGGCTGGTATGGATTGTGCTTGTGCCATAGAAAATATGTTCCTAGCTGCCCAGTCTTTAGGTATCGGCTCTTGTTGGATCAATCAGTTGGGGACAACATGTGATGATCCGGAGGTTCGTGAATTTATTACTGCTTTAGGTGTTCCTGCCAATCATAAAGTCTACGGTTGTGTAGCTTTGGGTTATCCTGATTCGAAGATTCCAATGAAAGAGAAAAAGGTAAAGGTTAATACAATAACTATCGTTAGATAGAATACAGCCTCTTGTCTGATAAAAATAATTCCGGGACTTAACGTATGTGAGTCCCGGAATTATTTTGTGAGGTGATTTTTTAAGAGACAGTGCTCTAGAAATCTCTTTGGATAGACCTCTTTTTACTCGAAAGTACCATAGCGAGTGGGTAGTAGCTTACGGTCTCCCAAGGTGTTATCTACGCGAGCTACATTTATCCAGAATTTATTATCACGTACACTTTCTATAGGATAAGCTGCTTTCTCGCGTGTATATGAGTGCTCCCAACGATCACTTACAATTTCATATTCTGGATGAGGAGCATTAATCAATACATTATCATCTTTATCCGCTTCGCCATTCTTCACTTCTTGAATTTCTTTCCAGATATTCAGCATGACATCTACGAAATTGTCTAGTTCTGCCAGACTTTCACTTTCTGTTGGTTCAATCATCAACGTACCGTGGACGGGGAAGGAGAGGGTAGGAGCATGATAACCGTAATCCATCAGGCGTTTGGCAATATCATTCTCCGAGATTCCTGCTTCTTCATGTACTTTCCGGCATTCCAGAATCATTTCGTGCCCTACGAAACCGTTGGCTCCCCGATAAACAACTCCATACGTATCTTTCAGACAAGTAGCCAGATAATTAGCGTTCAGGATCGCAATTTTAGTTGCCTGTGTCAGTCCTTCTGCACCCATCATGCGGATATATCCGTATGTGATAGGCAGAATACCTGCACTGCCGAATGGAGCTGCCGATACTTGATTTTGTGAATTGCCGAAGATTCCGTGTCCGGGAAGGAAAGGAACCAAATGTTCGGCTACGCAGATAGGACCGACTCCCGGACCTCCGCCACCATGAGGGGAAGCGAATGTTTTATGAAGATTCAAGTGACAGACATCTGCACCGATGAATCCCGGATTGGTTAATCCTACCTGTGCATTCATGTTGGCTCCGTCCATATATACTTGTGCACCACAGGCGTGAATGATGTCGCAAATCTCTTTTATCTCGGTCTCGAAGATACCATGTGTAGAAGGATAAGTAATCATCAGTGCAGCCAATTCATCTTTATTTTCTTCAGCTTTTACACGTAGGTCAGCCATTTCTACATTCCCCTGCTCGTCGCATGCACAGGTAACAGTTACGAAGCCTGCCTGTATAGCAGACGCAGGATTTGTTCCGTGAGCCGAAGCTGGAATCAAGACTTTGTTACGGTGTCCCTGACCGATACTTTCGAGATAGGCGCGAATCACACGAAGGCCTGCATATTCTCCTGCAGCACCCGAATTGGGTTGTAGGCTAACCCCTGCAAACCCGGTGATAACTTTCAAATCTTCACTTAGGTTCTTGATTAATTCACGATAACCTTCTGCTTGGTCTTCCGGAACCAGCGGGTGCATACCCATAAACTCGGGACGGCTTAAAGGCAACATTTCTGCGGCTGCATTCAGCTTCATTGTACATGAACCGAGGGAAATCATGGATTGTGCAAGAGAAATATCTTTGCGGTCCAGACGTTTGATGTAACGCATCATCTCTGTTTCCGTGTGATACTTGCTGAATACTTCATGTGTCAGGAAAGGAGTTGTACGTTTTAAATCCTTGTCGATGTTGCTTCTTTCCGGAATGTCGTCTACTTTCTGGTAATCTTTTCCGGCGGCAATGGCAAAAATCGAGAGCAACACATTGGCAGCTGCCACATCTGTTGTTTCGTCAATGCTGAAACCAACATTGCCATTTTCATAATAGCGCAGATTAACTTCTTTGGTAAGTGCTATCGTGCGGATTTGCTGTGCCGAAACGTGTTCGGGCAATTCGAAACGTAAGGTGTCAAAGTATTGAGCGTTGACTTGTGTATATCCGCATTTCTTTAATTGCTTTTCAAGAAATACAGTAATGCTGTGTATACGTGATGCAATTGTAGTGATACCCTCCTGACCGTGATAAACGGCGTAAAAGCCTGCCATAGTAGCTAATAATGCTTGTGCGGTACAGATATTTGAAGTTGCTTTTTCCCGTTTGATATGTTGTTCACGTGTCTGTAAAGCCATTCGGTAGCAGAGTTTGCCATATTTGTCTTTAGACCATCCGATGATTCGTCCCGGCATATTCCGTTTGTATTCGTCTTTGGTAGCAAAGAAAGCAGCCGATGGACCGCCATAGAACATTGGGGTACCCAAGCGTTGTGTGGTTCCGAATACAATATCTGCTCCCCATTCTCCCGGAGGAGTTAGCAGGGCGAGACTTAAAATATCAGCGGCAACAGCTACTTTGCAGTCTGCGGCATGTGCTTTTTCGGTAAATTCAGAATAGTCCTCTACGTTTCCATGTGAGTTCGGATATTGCAGAATACAGGCAAACACTTCCGGTGAAGGTTCAAAATCTTTATATTTACCTACACGTAGTTCGATGCCTTGAGGTACGGCACGTGTAGTCATGACAGCTAATGTCTGCGGAAAAATATTCTCGTCTACGAAGACTACGTTCGCATTGGCTTTCTGTTGCGCGCGGGAGCGTAAGGCATACATCATGCTTACGGCTTCGGCGGCGGCAGTTGCTTCGTCCAGAAGTGAGCAGTTGGCGAGTGGCATGGCAGTAAGATCACATACGGCTGTCTGGAAATTCATCAATGCTTCCAGACGTCCTTGCGATACCTCTGTCTGGTACGGAGTGTAAGAAGTATACCATACTGGGTTTTCGAATACATTCCGCTGGATAACGGCCGGAGTGATCGTGTTGTACCATCCCAAACCGATATATGTGGTATATAGTTTGTTTTTAGCTGCCAGTTCAGCGATGTGTTTTCCAAATTCGTATTCCGTCAGTGGACTAGTCAATGCAAGCGGCTCTTTCAGCCGTATATTGGCGGGAATTGTCTGATTAATCAGTTCGTCCAGTGAGTTCACGCCAATTTTGCGGAGCATTATGGCTGTATCTTGTTCATTGATGCCGATGTGACGGCTAGCTAACAAATCGGTTTTCATAATAATCAAGTATTAAATTAAGTATTAAGTATCAAGTATTAAGTATTACTGCGGTTAATGGGCGATTAGCCTTGTTAATACCTAATACCTGATACTTAATACTTCTTTTTTATTATCTAAAAAATGGGTTTTCAGCTTTTTCCATTCCGATAGTCGTGGGAGCGCCGTGTCCCGGATAAACGACTGTTTCGTTGGGAAGAACAAATAAACGGCTGCAAATATGTTCTATCAGTTCATCGAAGTTGCCTCCTGTGAGATCAGCACGGCCGATGCTGCCTTGGAACAGGACGTCACCGGAGAACATGCAGTTGTCTTCTTTGCAATAGTACACCAAGCTGCCGGGTGAATGTCCGGGCACGTGTATTGCTTCCAGTTTGGTATGTCCGAAAGTGATGATATCTCCGTCATGCAGGTATTTGCCCAGTGGTACAGGTTCTTCCTGCAACTGAAAACCAAACATTCTGCTTTGTTTCGGTGCTTCGTCAATCCAGTACTCGTCTGCTTTGTTTGCTTCTGCCGATAACCCGAATTCTTTCAGCATGAACGGATTTCCGAAGATATGATCCAGGTGTAAATGAGTATTCAGCAGATGCTTTACATTCAGTTCATTGGTAAGAATGAACTTTTTCAGTGCCTGCTTTTCTTCTTCATAGAAACAGCCCGGATCAATTACGACTGCTTCTTTAGTGTCATCCCATAATACGTAGCAATTTACGGGAAACATATTAAATTCAAATCTTTTTATTTTCATGGTTTCTCTATGATTTATCATCTATCAGAACATATAGTCTTGTTTAAATCGGAACATATACCACTTTTTTTGTTTTAAAGAACTCTTCCTCGAAGTTGTCGCTCAAGCTATGAATGACCGTTTTATGTTTGAACGGCATTGTTTCATGCTCCAGTTCACCGCCTTTGAGACAGATAAGTCCGTTGGGCAATGCATTCTGTTGTTTCGAAGAGATATTCTTTTTAATAATCTTAATCAAATCCGCCAAAGGCATTACGGCACGGCTGACAACAAAGTCGAACGTTCGTTTCTCCTCTTCTGCACGGGCATGGCGGAAAGTCACATTTTTCAGTCCGATGGCATTTGCCACTTCGGTTGCTACACGTACTTTTTTGCCGATACTGTCTACGAGGTGGAATTTTACCTCGGGAAACAGGATTGCTAAAGGAATGCCAGGAAAACCTCCTCCTGTACCCAAGTCCATGATGCTGGTTCCGGGGCGGAATTGGATGATTTTGGCAATGCCTAATGAATGGAGCACGTGATGCTCATATAAATTCTCAATGTCCTTGCGGGAGATAACGTTGATTTTTGAATTCCAGTCAGTGTAGAGGTCGTATAGAGCTGCGAATTGTTTGCGCTGCTCTTCCGTCAGATCAGGAAAATATTTCAGTATGATTTCCACTGTTTGAATTTTGAATTATAAGTTTTGAATGATAGATGTGGATGAATATCCTATTCTGTCACATGGAAGTGATAACAACAGGATATTCATTGGTGTTCAGCTTTTTATGATTTTTAATTTTTTAGCTCTCCCAGAATCGGGTTACTGCCTAATAGATGTTCCATCATAGCAAATGGGATTGTTACCTTTACAGGTCCCATAGAATAAGGAGTGATATCGTATACATTATAATAGAAGGTGATTCCTTCTTTGCTTAGATAGAAATTTTCTGTCGGAGCGATGTCCCCGGTGGAAGCATATCCCATATCTTCCAATGCTTCGTGAGTGGTCACTTTGTTATCTGCCATGAGCTGATTCCAGATCAGGTCGGTCAATGCGTCTTTGTAGTCTCCGACAAAAATATCATCGAGGCGGAGCGGACGCATCAGGGTGAGGTCCATATTTAAATAAGTTGCCATGTAAATTCCATGTGCACCTCCGGTATATTCGTTATAGTCGATGCGATATACAAGTAGATCTTTATCATACAGTTGCACATGGCTTTCTATACCTTTATAATAAGAATACCAGGCACCGATGGAAGATTCGTCTTCCTTGTCTTTCTCATCTTCGGTATACATAGGCTCGAGATCGCGACGGTATTCGCTGATATAATTCTCGGTATATTGCTTTACAACTTCTTCCGGTTTTTCGCCGATGTATTTATCTCCGAAACAGGCCGAAATGAAATAAGTATTCAGACTGTCTTTCAGCATATCATCCGATGATTTTATCGGATAGGCAAAATTAATAATAATATTGCAGGCCGGTTTGGCTGTATCACTGAAGAGGTGTGCTGTCTCATTCACTTGAATGCTATCAAACTGTAACGCACCTGTGTTTTTGTTCATCTTGTCATGACAAGAAAACAAAAAGCCGCTTACCGAAAGTATAATTGCAAGCAGACTGACATATTGTTTTTTCATACCCGTTTTTTCTGTAAATTCAACATTTGTTTTATCATTCACTATTGACAAATATAGATGAAATTCGTGAACCGGGCTAATAAAAACAGAAAAAAATGCAGCTATTTATTCCCTATAATGGGATTGGCGGATATTATCCGCCAATCAATGCTTGCAAACTTTAGTGATATCTACTGTGAATCCATCTTCAGCTGGCATAAATTTCCCTTTCATTTTCAGGAATTCGATAAGGGTATCTACATCCATGTTTTCTGCCGAGCAAGCATAAAAACGTTGCTGTGAGCCAAACTTCTTAATGATTGCTTCCCGCAATGATGATTCCGAGTAGCTATTTCCTTCCATCATGTGGAGGACTTCATGAGCATGTAATTGTTCCATAATCTTTTTTTTCTGCAAAGATAGGGCAGAGATTGCTTAGAAACTGTAACATATGTGACAAAACTGCATAATATTCATTGAAAATTGAAAATAACCATTTCACTATGCGTTCCTATTCTGAAGGGTGGTCCCCAAAGGGACAATCCGGAAGATACATACACATGACTGTTTCCCCATTGGCGATAACCGTGGCTTTGCTCGAAGATATAGTCGGTCACCCAATTAATAGGCCATATTTGTCCGTGGTGTGTATGCCCGCTGAATTGCAGGTCGATGCCGGCAGCTTTCGTTTTTTCCAAATCAAAGGGTTGGTGATCCAATAAAATGATAGGTTTGCTTTTATCGACATTCACCATTAACTCTTGCAGGGAATGACGCTTGTGGTTATGACGGTCATCACGTCCTATCAGTTGTATGCCGTTGGGAAGTGTAACTACTGAATCGCGCAATAATTGTATTTGAGTGCTTTTAATATATCGGATACTTTCATCGATATCGCTAATGTATTCGTGATTGCCGAGAACCATATAGATACCCATAGGAGCTTTCAAGTCGCCCAATTCTTCCGCCATATTCTCTGTATAAAGAGGTACAACGCTATTATCAATTAAGTCACCACTAATCAAAATCAAGTCGGGATGCTGCGCATTTATCATTTCCACATATTTTTTTAATGCGGCTTTCCCTGTACCGTTTCCCAAGTGAACATCGCTGATTGCGACGATTTTAATTGCTTGGGGAGTATCTTCATATTGTTTATTGGTTAAAATGCTGACTACATTGGTTTCCGGATGATGATAGTTATATACCCCATATCCCAGTAATCCCAACGTGAACACTAAAGACAGATAGAACCTATATTTGCAGACAACTTTGAATAATTTCAAGAGATCAAACAAAAGCAGGAATAATGCCATGTATAGAGTAAATATCAACCAACTTGTTCCAATGGTATACATCGAATGGGAGATAAAGACAGGCATCTCAAGGTTACGAGCCAGCATCGTGCCGAAAAAGGATAAAGCACATATCCAGAATAAAACGGTCAGGAATATTTTTACTCCGAGAGATTTAACTTTCAGAGCTTGCTTTGCTCTGATAAATATGTAGGCATTACCTGCCAGATAAAGAGTGATAATGATGAGTAAATATGTAAGCATAGTGTTTACTTAAAAATCAGAGAATTTATTGGGGCAAAGATAGGTTTTATTGTTGAGTAAAAAGAGTTAATAGTGCTGATATGACTCTAAAATAGCCAAATAAAGGAAAGAGAATGTGTCTGTATCGGATCGATTGAATCTTAATTACGAAAAATGATAGGAAAATCTGTTTTTATTCTTATCTTTGTCCTCTGAAATGAAAAGACTAGCCTACATAACAGAACTGATCCTTTCTCTCCTGATTATCTATTCAGGAGGTGGAGTCTCTATTGTGCGTTATTGCTGTGCCCGTTGTGAAACGGTGCAGAGCTGTTGTGATACAGGCTGTCCGAAGTGTAAAAAGACTCATACTTGTGATTCAAAAAAAGGTTGTAAAGATAAAGGTTGTACGGCTACTATCTATAAGCTCGATTTGATGAAACATACTACTGAACTGACAACATCAGCTTTAGTAGTCGATCTTTTGTGTGAGCATTTTTGCTATCTGTTGACTCCGACTTATGCGGATAAACCGGTAGAATATGATAGTCTGACCTCTCCGCCACCTCTCTGTTCGAGGCAGAAGCTGGCGTTATATTCCACTTATATTATTTAGCCACTATTTCTTTCTTATTTATTCCTTTGCTTTCTATCGAATATGGAAGTAAAGCGAAACTGGATGCAACTAAGTTGCATGAGAAATGAATTAATTTTGTATCTCGAAAGTAACTTTAGAAAGAATGAAATATATGATAATAGGACTGTTCCTGTTATTTGCCGGTAATCTATATGCGCAAGTACGGGGAACAGTGAAAGATAGTACCGGGGAGGCTATTCCGGGTGCAAATGTGTTCTGGATGAATACAGGACAAGGAGTGACAACTAAGGAAGATGGTAGCTTTTCTATTGTAAAACCTTCCAAAAGCCACATGTTAATAATCAGTTTTATTGGTTTCCAGAATGATACCATTCATGTGAACAGTAAAAATCAGCAGTTGGATATTGTGCTTCGTGATGGAGTGGAATTGA
Organism: Bacteroides sp. D2; assembly: GCF_025147085.1. Lineage (NCBI taxonomy): Bacteria > Pseudomonadati > Bacteroidota > Bacteroidia > Bacteroidales > Bacteroidaceae > Bacteroides > Bacteroides sp. D2. The sequence continues at coordinate 4,635,267 of NZ_CP102261.1, forward strand.
ATGAGGTGAATATTGTCACTCGCAAACTGGGAACGATGAAATTACGCAGTAGCGTGATGAATGAAGATATGATAAGCAGTGCTGAATTGAGTAGAGCTGCTTGTTGTAATCTGGGTGAAAGTTTTGTGACCAATCCTTCGGTAGATGTGAGCTATTCTGATGCAGCAACAGGGGCCAAGCAGATTAAATTGTTGGGACTGTCCGGCACTTATGTGCAGATGTTGACGGAAAACATTCCGAATTATCGTGGGGCAGCTTCTCCTTATGGACTAGGTTATGTTCCCGGTCCGTGGATGCAGAGTATACAAGTTTCCAAAGGAACATCTTCTGTAAAGAATGGTTATGAAGCCATCACAGGACAGATTAACGTGGAATTTAAGAAGCCGCAGTTGCCGGAAGCCGATTGGGTATCTGCCAATCTTTTTGCAAGCACTACCAACCGGTATGAAGCTAATGCAGATGCTACATTAAAAATTTCCAAACGATGGAGCACTTCTTTGCTGGCACATTATGAGAATGAGACTAAAGCGCATGATGGCAATGATGACGGATTTGTGGATATTCCTCAAGTAGAACAGTATAATGTGTGGAACCGATGGGCATATATGGGCGACCATTATGTTTTTCAGGCAGGTATCAAAGCTCTTTCCGAAACACGTACCAGCGGACAGGCCAATCATGGAGGGGCAATACACTCCGGTGATTTATATAAAGTGGGGATTGATACAGAACGTTATGAATTCTTCACCAAGAACGCTTACATATTTAATAAGGAGAAGAATACGAATCTGGCTTTGATTCTTTCCACCACTTTGCACAATCAGGATGCTACGTATGGACGCAAACTGTATAATGTGGATCAAACCAACGTTTATGCTTCGCTGATGTTTGAAACGGAATTTAATCCGCAGAACAGCTTTTCTGCAGGATTAAGCTTCAATTATGATGCTTACGACCAGCATTATCGTTTGGAGAATAATACGAATAATCCTCTCAAAGCCTTTGAAAAGGAAGCTGTTCCCGGTGCATACGTGCAATATACGTTGAACCTGAATGATAAATGGATGGTGATGGCGGGTTTGCGTGGAGACTACAGTAACGAACATGGTTTCTTTGTGACTCCGCGTGCACATCTTAAATACAATCCGAATGATTATGTGAACTTCCGTCTTTCTGCCGGAAAAGGATATCGTACCAATCATGTGCTGGCAGAAAACAATTATCTGCTTTCCAGTAGTCGTAAGGTAGAAATTGCTAAGAATCTGGATATGGAAGAAGCATGGAATTATGGTGCCAGTGTATCTACTTATATTCCCATATTCGGCAAAACGCTGAATGTAAATGCAGAATACTATTACACAGATTTCTTGAAACAAGTAATAGTGGATATGGATAGCAACCCTCATGAAGTGGCTTTCTATAATTTGAATGGACGTTCTTACTCGCATGTATTCCAGGTGGAAGCAAGTTATCCTTTCTTCAAAGGATTCACCTTGACAGGAGCTTACCGACTCACGGATGCAAAAACGACTTACAAGGGGGTGCGAATGGAGAAACCTCTAACCAGCAAATACAAAGGCTTGCTCACTGCTTCTTACCAGACTCCGCTGGGGATTTGGCAGTTTGATGCAACACTGCAACTGAATGGTGGAGGTAGGATGCCTACTCCTTATGAATTGGGAGATGGACAGTTGTCCTGGGAACGTCGTTATGGTAGTTTTGAGCAGTTGAGCTTACAGGTGACACGTTATTTCCGCCGCTGGTCTATCTATGTGGGAGGCGAGAACCTGACCAATTTCAAACAAAAGAATCCGATTATCGATGCGGCAAATCCTTGGGGAAGCAACTTTGATTCCACTATGATATGGGGACCGGTACACGGGGCAAAAGGATATATCGGAATACGTTTTAATTTAGCTAGGAATAGTGAGTAAAAACTAGGAATAGTGAGTAGCGAAACGATCGCATAGAAAATAAAGAATACTAATTTTAAACTGATAGGAAAAATGAAAACAAAAAGATGGATGGCCACTTGCGTGGTGGCTCTTTTGAGTGTAGCAGCTGTATTGGCAAAAGATATTCGTGTAGTCGTATTTAAAGTGTCCCAGATGCATTGTGAGAAATGCGAAAAGAAAGTAAAGGACAATATGCGTTTTGAAAAAGGATTGAAGGATATTGCGACCGAAGTAAAAACTAGAATGGTGACTATCACGTATGATGCTGAAAAAACGAATGTAAAGAACTTGCAAGCTGGATTTAATAAGTTCAATTATGAAGCTGAATTTGTAAAAGAAACAAAGAAAGACGATCAGAAGACTGATAAGAAGTAATTGAACAAATACCTGTATTAGCTTGTTTCTATAAACAAACAATGGTTCTTCCCCGACTCTTTTCCGGGAGGAAGGGAAGACCGTAAATAATAATTATATGGGTAACACAATAAAAAAGGCATTTCCTGTACTTAATATGCATTGTGCAGGATGTGCCAATAATGTAGAAAAAACAGTGAAAAAATTGCCGGGAGTCATTGAGGCTTCCGTTAATTTTGCTACCAATACATTGGCCGTTTCTTATGAGAAAGATCAGCTGACTCCCGGGGAAATCCGTGCGGCTGTGCTTGCGGCAGGTTATGATCTGATTGTGGAAGAAGCCCACAAGGAAGAACGCCGGGAAGAGGAGCAGCATAAGCGTTACACTCGTTTGAAGTGGAAGGTGATTGGGGCTTGGATTTTCGTAGTACCGTTGCTGGTATTTTCCATGATACTGATGCATGTACCATACTCTAATGAGATTCAAATGGTACTTGCTATCCCTGTCATGGTCTTTTTCGGAGGTGGTTTCTTTACCGGAGCTTGGAAACAGGCTAAACTGGGACGGAGCAATATGGATACTCTGGTTGCACTTAGTACTTCCATCGCTTTTCTGTTCAGTCTGTTCAATACCTTCTTCCCCGAATTTTGGTATGATCGTGGATTGGAACCGCACGTCTATTATGAGGCTTCTGCGGTGATTATCGCTTTCGTTCTTACCGGAAAATTGATGGAGGAGCGTGCTAAAGGCAATACCTCGACTGCTATTCGCAAGTTGATGGGAATGCAGCCTAAAGTTGCCCGGGTTCTGCGTAATGGAGTGGAAGAGGAGATTTTGATCGAGAACCTCCAGATAGGTGATATGGTTGTTGTACGTCCGGGAGAACAGATACCAGTGGACGGTCAGCTTTCCGAAGGCGATTCGTATGTTGACGAAAGTATGATTAGTGGTGAACCGGTTCCGGTGGAAAAGAAGAAAGGCGATAAAGTTTTGGCAGGAACGATCAACCAGCGTGGCTCGTTTATTATACATGCCGCACAGGTAGGCAGTGAAACGGTGCTTGCCCGCATCATTTCCATGGTGCAGGAAGCACAGGGTAGCAAAGCTCCCGTGCAACGTATCGTCGACCGTATTACTGGAATTTTCGTACCTGTCGTATTGGGTATTGCCATCCTGACATTTGTTTTATGGGTTGCCATCGGTGGTAGTGAATATATCTCTTATGGTATTCTGTCGGCTGTTTCTGTCCTTGTCATTGCTTGTCCGTGTGCTTTGGGACTTGCTACGCCTACTGCATTGATGGTGGGAATAGGCAAAGCTGCCAGCCAGCATATTTTGATTAAAGATGCAGTAGCTTTGGAACAAATGCGTAAAGTGGATGTCGTTGTACTGGATAAAACCGGAACATTGACTGAAGGACACCCTACTGCTACCGGATGGTTATGGGCACAATCGCAGGAACCTCATTTCAAAGATGTGCTTTTAGCTGCGGAAATGAAATCGGAGCATCCGCTTGCCGGTGCTATCGTTTCTGCACTTCAGGATGAGGAGAAGATAAAACCTGCTGTATTGGACAGTTTCGAAAGTATTACGGGAAAAGGAATCAAAGTCTCTTATGAGGGACATACCTACTGGGTAGGTAGTCATAAACTCCTAAAAGATTTCAGTGCGACAGTAAATGATGTGATGGCTGAAATGCTGGTTCGCTATGAATCGGATGGTAATGGCATCATCTACTTTGGACGCGAAAACGAATTATTGGCTATCATTGCTGTTTCTGACCCGATAAAGGCTACTTCTGCCGAAGCAGTAAAAGAACTGAAACGTCAAGGTATTGACATTTGTATGTTGACGGGTGACGGGCAGCGGACGGCATTAGCTGTTTCTTCCCGTTTAGGGATTGAACGTTTTGTCGCTGACGCTCTGCCGGACGATAAGGCCGAATTTGTGCGTGAGCTTCAAATGCAGGGAAAGAAAGTCGCTATGGTAGGAGATGGTATCAATGATTCGCAGGCTCTGGCACTGGCTGACGTTAGCATTGCCATGGGGAAAGGAACTGATATTGCTATGGACGTAGCTATGGTAACTTTGATGACATCGGATTTATTGCTGCTTCCTAAAGCTTTTCAGCTGTCAAAGCAGACAGTCAAACTGATTCATCAGAATCTTTTCTGGGCGTTTATTTATAATCTGATCGGCATTCCTATTGCTGCCGGTATCTTGTTCCCATTAAACGGTTTGTTATTGAATCCGATGTTGGCAAGTGCTGCAATGGCCTTCTCCAGTGTGAGTGTAGTGCTCAATTCATTGAGCTTGGGAAGAAAATGAGTAAGCGACTGTAAAAAACAAACTGTAAGTAAATAATAAACGGTGAATACTTTGCGGATCATGCGCAATTTGTTCACCGTTCGTTTTTTTGCAATTCGTTGTTCATTATTTTATCCTCTATCGCTCTTCATAGGAATTATCTGTTTCTGAATTCCAATGGCGTCATTCCTACATACCGCCTAAAATATTTACCAAAGAATGAGGCACTGGGGAAGTTTAGAGAATAAGCTATTTCTTGGATAGTCATATTAGTGCCTTTCAGTTTCGCTTTGGCATCCATGATTACAATATAAGCAATGGTGTCCAATACACTTTTACCTGTCACTTGTCTCACAGTTGTGCTTAGATGCTGAAGAGATATTCCGAGTTTATCGGCGTAGAATTGTGCACGACGTTCATTCTTATAATTCTCGGTGATGGCTTGAATCAATTCCCGGCAGATTTCCTTTTTGCGGTTTGAACTGCTGTTCTCACCCGGAAATTTATGATATATCAGTCGTATACTTGTCAGGATAGTCTGAAGGGATAACTCAACCAATTCGGAATCCATTTCGAAGTTCTCATTGCAACTAGCCCGTGATAATAGAGCAAAATAGTCTTTCAGATAACTGGCTACTTCTTCATTAAGAGGAACCACCGGTTGCTCTATCAGTTTGGGATATGCATTACCAATATTCTTCATCAGATTGATTCGTCCGGCACAATAGGCAGAGAAACCGGCAAAGCAAAGACATACTTTTTCTGTTCTCTCCCGAAACTGGATGATTGTTCCCGGTAACAATGTTATCAGGTCATTAGGACGAATTTCATAATCAAGCAGATTGATGGAGGCTTTCATCGAACCTTCGGTGCAGATGGCAACAATACATGCCTGCAACCGACAAGATTGCTTATAAATATTGAGAATGTCTTCCGTAACATTCGTCCATGCTAATACTTCGGTAGGCAAGTCTACCTGTGGAAAGTCCATTTTCATAGTTGTGTTTGTTATATTAGGCCAACAAATGTACACATTTTCTTTTTATTTCTTACCTTTGTTTTTATGAAAACAGTTTTTCTTGATTGGAATTTAATCCCATATGCCGAAGCATGGCAACGGCAGACAGAATGGTTTGATGATATTGTCCGGGCAAAAGTTCAGGGCGGGAGTTATGAAAATCGTGTCGTAATGTGCGAGCATCCCCATGTTTATACATTAGGGCGTAGCGGGAAAGAAAATAATATGCTGTTGAGTGATGAACAGCTGAAAGCTATTGACGCTACTCTTTATCATATTGATCGGGGAGGGGATATCACTTATCATGGTCCCGGACAACTGGTATGCTATCCGATACTGAATCTTGAAGAATTTCAGTTAGGATTGAAAGAGTACGTTCATCTGTTGGAAGAAGCGGTGATTCGTGTATGTGCTTCTTATGGCATTGAAGCCGGACGTTTAGAGGAAGCGACAGGAGTGTGGCTGGAGGGTGATACGCCCCGTGCACGTAAGATTTGTGCTATCGGAGTGAGGAGTAGTCACTTTGTCACTATGCACGGACTGGCTTTGAATGTGAATACGGATTTACGTTATTTCAGCTATATCCACCCTTGTGGGTTTATAGATAAAGGCGTCACTTCTCTTCGTCAGGAATTAAAGCACGATGTGCCGATGGACGAAGTGAAGCAACGCCTCGAAGATGAGCTTAGAAAACTATTCCAACTCCCAGCTGCCAGGTGCGGTGCATAAAGCAATCCTTATCAGCCAAGGCATAAGAGAAGTCAGCACGTATCGGCCAGAAGTTAATTCCGCAGCCTAGAGTGCCGTAGTTACCTACTCCTTTGTCTTTGTCTCCAAAATGGTATCCTGCACGGACAACTCCATATTTCAGGAAGTTATATTCGGCTCCTACACCGGCCTGTAAATGACGGATTTCAGAAGGAAGCAGGTAATTGAAGTCGAGCGCAACCTGCAAACGATTTTCTATACTGAATGGCAGGTCGATCGTACCTCCTAAGCCTAATCTGGCGGGTAGCTTCTGTCCATCCAGTTTTTTGCCTAAGTTGGCAGCTTGGAAACCAATGCTCCAGGAAGCCATTTCGTCCAACAGAGCCATGCTGCGATAGTAAGTCGCACCGAAGTCCAAGCAAACACTATTCTTGGTGTCCACACCTTCTGCGGCTTTGGCTTGCAGGTATCTGAACGTTAATGACATCGATAGATTCTTGGCTATATTTCTGAAATAGGCAGCTTCCAGATCCCATATATGCGGACGGTAATCAAAGACTTTGGGATCTTTGAAATGCCGGAAACCTATAGCAAATCCATGTATGCCTTCCCTTCCGATCCGATAGAAAAGAGAGGCACTATGTAGCGCATAGTCTTTGTCAATATTAGCATATGAATAACTCGCACCCATTACTTCCTGTGAGAAAGCGATGGTAGAAGCATTATGAAAGATAGCTGTACTACCGTTATCGGTGGTAGCTAATCCTGTACCTGCCATACCTGCCGATTGGGCGTCCGGAGTAAGTTCCAGAAAGTAGGCGTTTGCCATTTCTTGTGCTCCCAACAAGGTGGGGAATAAGCACGAGACGAGAAGGAAATGTTTTACTCGTTTCATAATCAGTTATTTTTAGAGTGAGACATCCGGACAACACGTATGCCTGTCCACGATTTATTGTTGTTTAGCATGTGATTGAGAGGTTCATCGCTGACAACTACTTTTCCCAATGTAGAAGAAGCGTGTAGCAGATGCAGTTTTCCATGTCTATATGCTGCTATTCCCACATGAGCTATATCCAATCCGGACACTTTCGTTGTAATGGCAATAATGTCTCCATTCATGATCCAGGGAAATCCGGCTTCCGGCAGTTCGCTTTTCGGCAGCCAATGTACAACTTTTCCGGAGATTGCTTTTTCATGTTCGGCCATTTGTAGTACATTTCCCGGCGAATCAGCCAATTTTTTGTATTGCCAGGGGTGAGTAGACATATATGAAAGAGCTAACTTATTTGTATGTAGACTGTTCTTGGCAGTAATATCTGTGAGGAATCCGTGGCGAACGCCGTTTTCAATCCATTCAGAAGTGTAATGCAACCGGGAAGGATATCCGTTGATGATTCCATCCCGATAGCGTATTTTCTGCAGATTGTTAGCAAAGGAAGAACCGAGTGCCTGTGCAAGTGTATATTCTACAAAAGTGAGGCAATCTACGGCATCAGTCCGAATCACTAGCGCTTCTTTTTCGTCTTGGTCTAATGTGTTGGCCACATATTTGGTTCCCAGGTAAGATTTCCCGATTCGTAACATAGGTTCCGAATCTTCCGGGAATACAACACCATCGCGCAACCATTTCTCCAATTCTTGTGTCCATTGTTGCTTATATTTAAAACTGTCCTGAAATCCCCAGCCATGTCCTCCGGTAGGATAGACATGGAGAGTGGCCGGGACTTTGTTTTTTTGTAAAGCAAGGTAATAATTTACTCCATGATAAGGCGGTACAGAAGGATCGTCGGAGGTAATAGCTATAAATGCTTGCGGAGTATCGGGAGTTACTTGCAGTTCGGCAGAGAATTTCTGTATCTGTTCCATCGTGGGATTCTTACCGAGCAATGCCTCTCTTGTATTTCCCCGGGTGACTTGCATCATCGTGACCACCGGATAAAGTAATATCTGAAAATCCGGACGTGTTTCCGAATTATAATGAGTGGCGATTGTAGAAGCTAAATGTCCTCCTGCAGAGGCTCCCATTATTCCTACCCTGTGAGGATTGACATTCCATTCCTTGGCATGTTGCCGTACCATGCGAATTGCTTGTTCGGCATCTGATATGGGGACTTCGCAATGTCCGTTCGGCATCCGGTATTTTAACACAATATAGGTGATACCTTGTTCGCAAAACCAGGGGGCCATATCATACCCTTCTCCATCCATACCAAGTCCACGATAACCTCCTCCGGGGCACATGATAATGGCCATTCCATTTGGCTTTTCCGGATGGTAGACCGTCATAGTGGGGTATGTGACATTGGTGACAAAATGGGGGCGCACTTCCTGCTCTTCTCCAGTTAACCCACTGGAATTGGGAGCACCGTCGGGCCACAAAGGTAGCTCGACGGGCTGTTGTGCAAATGTTATTGCAGTTATAAGTGATACTATGATGGATAATAGTCTCCTCATAATTAATTATTTAACTTTCATTGAAGCCTTTATAAAGTAAAGAATCAATAATGCGTATGCTCCTAATGCCAACACTTCAGACCAAGTATTGTTCAACCATGCTTCATTGACCAGATTGATTCCGCCAAAGCGCATTGCAGCACTGATTACTCCCATCAATGCACCTCCGGCAATGAAACCGGATGCCAACAAGGTTCCTTTTTCCCCTCTTTCCGTATTCAGAGTTGCATCTTTGCTACGGGTTGTCACAAACCAGTTAACAGCTCCACCCACTACCAATGGTACGTTCAGTTCCAATGGAATAAACATACCCAGCGCGAAAGCTAATGCAGGAATTTTACAAAGAGTCAGAATAATCGCTAAGACAGCACCGATGCCATATAACAACCAGGGTGCGCCTACACCACTCATCAACGGTTCGATAACGGCTGCCATTGCATTGGCTTGTGGAGCAGCCAGTGCGCCACTTGTAAATCCGTATGTCTTATTCAAGATAATCATTACACCACCCACTGTTGCAGCTGATACGATAGTTCCCAGAAACTTCCATGTTTCCTGTTTGGCGGGTGTACTTCCGAGCCAGTACCCAATCTTCAAGTCGGTGATGAAACCTCCTGCCATTGACAGTGCAGTACATACCACGCCACCCATCACCAATGCGGCAACCATACCCGAAGGACCTTTCAGACCGACAGCTACCATTACTACGGAAGCCAAAATCAGTGTCATCAATGTCATTCCTGAAACCGGGTTAGTACCTACAATGGCAATAGCATTAGCGGCTACTGTGGTAAACAGGAAAGAGATGCCTGCAACTAAAACGATAGCTACCAATGTATGCAACAGATTTCCTTGCATAACGTCGAGGTAGAAGAATAATACGATTAGTATCAATGTGATGATCGAACCGATAGCGATAATCTTCATTGAAAGATCCCGCTGCGTGCGGATAATGCTTTTCTCTACATTTCCTTTGCCACCCATCTCTTTAGCAGCCAGTCCGACAGCACTTTTGATGATGCTCCAGGAACGGATAATACCAATCACACCTGCCATAGCAATACCACCGATACCGATACTCTTGGCATAATATTTGAATATCTCTTCCGGACTCATCATTCCTACGGTAGATGTAACTTCCGGGTTCCAGGCATTCAATACACTGTCTCCCCAGATAGCAGACATTCCCGGAATGATAATCCACCATACAGCCAATGAACCGGCACAAATGATGGAAGCATATTTCAGTCCGACGATATATCCCAAACCGAGTATAGCAGCACCGGTATTTACCTTGAATACTAACTTTGCCTTTTCTGCGAGCATTTCTCCGGCACTGCAAACACGGGTGGTAAAGTTTTCGTTCCACCATCCGAATGTGGCTACGATGAAGTCGTATAATCCACCGATCATACCTGCCATCAATAACGGTTTAGCCTGACTGCCCCCTTTTTCTCCGGAGATCAGCACTTGTGTAGTAGCCGTTGCTTCCGGAAAAGGATATTTTCCATGCATATCACTAACAAAGTATTTTCGGAAAGGAATCAGGAACAGGATACCCAATACACCACCCAGTAAGGAGCTGATGAATACCTGCATGAAAGTAACTGTCATTTCGGGATATTTGGCTTGAAGAATATAAAGAGCGGGGAGGGTAAAGATCGCTCCGGCAACAATGACACCAGAACAAGCTCCGATAGATTGGATAATAACATTTTCTCCCAACGCATTTTTTCTTTTTGCAGCTCCGGAAACTCCTACGGCAATGATTGCAATCGGAATAGCGGCTTCAAATACCTGTCCGACCTTCAACCCCAGATAGGCAGCGGCGGCTGAAAAAAGGATTGCCATGGCAATACCCCATGCAACTGACCAGATATTAACTTCCGGATAATTTTTTGAGGGACCCATCAACGGGTTGTACACTTCCCCGGGTTTCAACTCTCTGAACGCATTCTCGGGTAACCCGGTGAATTTGTCTTCTTCTTGTTTCATAGTTTTTATAATTTGCTAATGTGTCAATTTACATTTCCGTCCTCAAAGTAAACAAAAAAAAAGGAGAACCGAAAGATTCTCCTTTATGTAATAGTCTATTTTTTCCTACTTTGCATCTTTTGCTGTCATATCGCCCTCGATATACAATCTTACCATCTCTGTTTTGGCATTGGTACGCAAGGTGATTGATTTTTTGAAATGTCCCGGATATTTGCCTGTTCCGTTATAAGTCACCTTGATTGTTCCCTTTTTGCCCGGCATGATGGGCTCTTTTGTATATTCAGGTACTGTACATCCGCATGAGGCTACAGCTTGATGGATTACCAAAGGAGCATCACCGATATTAGTAAAGGTAAATGTGCAACTGACAACTGGACTGTTTTCAGAAAACTTACCGAAATCGTGAGTTGTTTTGTCAAACTTGATATCTGCATTTGTTTGCGCAAATGCAAAACTTACACCCATTACTAACAGGGTCATTAAAAAAAGTATCTTTTTCATTTTTCCTTCTCTTTTTGATTATAAATGCCAAAGATAATGCTTTTTCCCCTAAAATATACTTTATAGAGTGCGAAATAGTATTAAACGGTTCTCTTTTGCTATTTTGAGAGTTGGAATCCCAACATCATTCCGTCGTAATTATCAGCGAGTGAACTAACTGTTTTCAGTGCGCTACTGTTGCTTTTGCTGCCGATGAAAGCCATCAGTTTCAGTAGCTTGTCCGAGTTGAACAGTAATTCCAGTGAACTGGAGCTGCAGTTAACTTTTGCATGCAGATTCAGCAGTTTCAGATATTTCAGGTCTACTTGTTTGGTTGAAGCGTTGTAGGAATAAGTTCCTTTCAGTGTTTTCTTACCCACTGTGCTGGTGAAAGTGCTGTCGGCATTGAAGGTGAAACTCATCTGACCGTCTTTAATACCTATTTTGCTTAATTGCTCGTTCAGTTTGCTTTCAGCCATAGTAGCTGCAGCTGCTCCTCCTGCTTTCATCAGCAAGTTGTCCGATTCGAATTCTACAGCCGAACCTTTATAGCTCCATGTTCCGGTCATATCGATAGATTCGGTATTTCCCGTTATGGCATTCACTACCTTTGAAATGTTGTCCTTATTTAATAAATCTGACCATGATTGTGCCTGGCTGTTAGTCGCCATTAGCATAAATACTGCCATAAAGGCAATCGATAAAAAACTCTTTTTCATTTTCATTCTTTTTTTCATTTAATATTGAGATCCTTGTTTATGTTTTCGATATAGTTGAGTATTTCTGTACGTCCCATACGGTCTTCCGAGGAAGAAACGAAGTGAGGAGGGAGTTCTTCCCATTGCTTACTCAACTCACGTAAGTAGGCATTGATATTTATTTTTAAACGTCCACCTTTGAGCTTGTCGGCTTTGGTAAAGATGATAGAGAAAGGAATACCATTCTCGCCCAGCCATTCCATAAACTCCAGGTCTATTTTTTGAGGTTCCAGCCGACTGTCTATCAGGACGAAAAGATTGGTCATTTGCTCCCGTTCCAGGATGTAATCTTCGATTATGGTACGTATCTGATCTTTTCCTTTTTGTCCGCGCCGGGCATAACCGTATCCCGGAAGGTCGACGAGGTACCAGTTCTTATTGATAAAGAAGTGGTTGATTAACATTGTTTTTCCCGGAGTGGCGGAAGTCATAGCCAGTCCTTTACGGTTAGTCAGCATATTGATAAGACTTGATTTACCCACATTTGAACGGCCTATAAAGGCATATTCCGGGAAAATTCCGGCCGGGCATTTCCTCACGTCCGTATTACTAATCACAAATTCAGCACTTGTTATTTCCATCTTCTTGTCATTTATTTCTTTGTAGCTCCTTTTTAGACATCAACATTAAGCCCGCAAAGGTAAGCGTTCCATTTAACATTAGCAATTCATAGCCGAATTTATATCCGGTTTCTTTTCCAATCCACCAGTCGGCAAGATAACAGAGTAGTGGTGATAGGATGGCTATCAGAGGGACCCACCGGTCATTTGTCTGTCTTCGGGTAAAGAGCCCGAAAGCGAACATTCCGAGTAGGGGACCGTACGTGTAGGAGGCGATGATATATATGGCGTCAATTACACTTTTATTATTGAGCATTTCTACGAGGCAAATAAAGAATGCCAATAAGATCGATAGCAGTAAATGTACCTTATCCCTTTTGCGACGCGCTACTTCTTCTGTGTCTTTCCTGGTATTCAGCAAGTCTACACATACGCTGGTTGTCATTGCTGTCAGAGCGGAGTCCGAGTTACTGAAAGCTGCTGCGATAATACCGATTGTAAAGAGAATTAATACGGGTTGCCCCAGATAGCCTTGCGCTGCAAACATGGGTAGTATATCATCATTCATAGCCGGCAGTTCGAGCTGCATTTGTCCCGCTAATGTTATCAATAGAATTCCCAAGCATAGAAAAAGGAAATTTAATGGAATGAATGAGAAGCCGTAGCAATACATGTTTTTTTGTGCTTCCCGAAGGTTTCGACAGGAAAGATTTTTTTGCATCATATCCTGATCTAGTCCGGTCATCACGATAACGATGAAGATACCGCTGAAGAATTGTTTGAAGAAGTTTTGCCGCGATACCCAGTCATCAAATACAAAAATACGGCTATGTTCACTACTTTGGATTGTTTGGACAATACCGCTGAAATCAAGGTCTAATCTTTGAATCGTAAAATAGATAATAAAAATCAGGGCGGCAATCAGGCAAAATGTTTGTAAGGTATCTGTCCACACGATGGTTTTTATCCCGCTTTTATGAGTATATATCCATACCAGTGTAACAGAGCCGACTGCAATCAGCCAAAAAGGGACATGCATTTCCTGAAATACATAAGTATGTAGAATGAGACAGACCAGATAAAGTTTGGCTGCGGTTCCCAACATGCGTGACAGTAGAAAGAAGAAAGAACTTGTGCGATAGGCACGCAATCCGATACGGGAACCGATATACCCGTAGATACTTGTCAGATTTAGCTTATAATATAAAGGAAGTAAGACGTGGGCTACAACCATGTATCCGAAAAAAAAACCGAGTACCGTTTGCATGTAAGTCATATCCATTCCGCGCACCATTCCCGGTACAGAGACAAAAGTGACTCCGGAGATAGAGGCGCCAATCATTCCGAATGAGACTATATACCAAGGTGATTGGTTTTCTCCCTTAAAGAACGCTGCATTCGATCCGCCTTTGCGTCCGGTGATACGGGCTATTAGTAGTAATACCGCAAAGTAGCAAATAATAGTGACAAGTATCATCATAACAGATGCAAAGGTAGCAATTTTTGTAGGTATTAAAAACAATAATCTGTATCTTTGCAAGGTTTTATCGATAGAACAGTAATTATTATCTATGAACCAACAATATCCTTCTATACTGCTTGAAAAGGCAGTCGGCGAATTTTCCAAACTTCCGGGTATCGGGCGTAAGACAGCTATGAGGCTTGTCCTGCATTTGCTCCGTCAGGATACGGCTACTGTGGAAGCTTTCGGGAATTCTGTTATAACTTTGAAACGTGAGGTGAAGTATTGCAAGGTGTGTCATAATATATCTGATACTGAAACTTGCCAGATTTGTGCCAATCCGCAACGGGATGCTTCCACTGTTTGTGTAGTGGAAAATATTCGTGACGTAATGGCAGTGGAAGCAACACAGCAGTACCGCGGACTTTATCATGTCTTAGGAGGAGTTATTTCTCCAATAGATGGAGTCGGACCGAGTGACCTTCAGATTGAAAGTCTGGTGCAGCGGGTAACTGAAGGTGGTATCAAAGAGGTTATTCTGGCTTTAAGTACCACGATGGAGGGTGATACTACCAACTTCTATATCTATCGTAAGTTAGATAAGCTGGGCGTGAAACTAAGTGTCATTGCCCGTGGCATATCAGTTGGCGATGAACTTGAATATGCCGATGAAGTAACCCTGGGGCGTAGCATTGTAAACCGGACACTTTTTACCGGAACAGTATAATCATTATTAATAATTTAAGAACGAACATGGAAGAACAGATAAAACGAGCTGTTAGAAATTTGAATATTAGTTATGTTTTCTTTTGGGTGCTCCCGGCTTTTTTGCTTGGGGCAGGAGAGTTCGAACTCTTTCCCGTAGGAGGTTTGGTAGATAATGCACAAGCTATCTACTATTTTGAGACAATCGGCATTTTGCTCACGGCTTTGTGTGTACCTCTTTCTCTTAAATTGTTTAGCTTGGTGCTTAAAAAGAAGATAGATCATATGACTATCACGCTTGCTTTGAAGCGATATGTGCAATGGAACATTGTTCGTTTGGGAGTACTTGAGGTAGCTATTGTAGTGAATCTTTTGTGTTACTATCTGACATTGAGCAGTACGGGCAATCTTTGTATGCTGATTGGTTTGACAGCATCACTTTTTTGTCTTCCCAGTGAGAAAAGATTACGTAATGAGCTTCACATTGCAAAAGATGAGAAACTATGAGACAATCTTTCTTAATGAACGAACGTATTTATCTTCGTGCAGTAGAACCGGAAGATATGGACATTATGTACGAGATGGAAAATGACCCTTCCATGTGGGATATTAGCAATTTTACGGTTCCTTATTCCCGTTATGTGCTTCGTCAATACATCGAAGGCTCACAGTGCGATGTGTTTGCTGATAAGCAATTGCGGCTGATGATTGTACGCAAATCTGACCAGTGCATACTCGGTACAATTGATATAACAGATTTTGTGCCCCTTCATTCGCGGGGAGAAGTAGGGATTGCCGTCCATAAGGATTATCGGCAACAAGGTTATGCTACTGATGCATTGAAATTACTTTGTGAATATGCTTTTGATTTTCTGTCTTTAAGTCAACTCTATGCACATGTCATGACGGATAATAAAGTGTGTGTAAAACTGTTCACCTCTTGTGGTTTCGTTCAATGCGGATTATTAAAAAACTGGTTGCAGGTGGAGGGTTGTTACAAAGATGCATTGCTTCTCCAATGTTTGAATCCTAAGAAATGAGATATTAATTGAGAGTAGGCACTTGTGGGAAACGTGACCACGTTTCATACTTGCTGCCTAACTTCTCTAAAGCTTTTCGCCACATATCTTTAATATTGTTTTTCATCAGATATGATTTCTCTTCCTCGGACACCAACCAAGTGTTTTCTCTGATTTCGTTGCTCAACTGTTCGCTATCCCAACCGGAATATCCCAAGAAGAAACGAATGCATTCACTGATTTTATTCCCTTGTAATATATATTTTTTTATTTCATCAAAATCTCCATTCAGATAAAGCCCTTTACTGATAGAAATGGATCCGGGGATATCAGATAATGTGTGGAGATAAAATAAGGTATCAGTGGCAATAGGTCCACCTTTATATAGAGGAATCTCATCTAGGTATTTAAATTCCAAGATGATATCGTTAAGGAATAATGGCAGTTGCTTGTTGATAACCAATCCCATACTTCCTTCATCCGTATGATCGACCAGTAAAATTACGGATCTGCCAAACGTTGCGTCACGTAGAAAAGGTTCTGATATTAAAATCCTTCCTCTCGATGGCAACACATTATTCGATTGAATCTTAAATATGTCAGAGTCGATATTCATGCCACTAAAGTAAGAAAAAAAACGGAATAACAATCGTTCTTTCCGTTTTTTTTCATTTTAAGAATGGCTTTTATGAATATCTTATGTCAAATAATCAGGCTATCGGATGATTTTCAGCAAATAGTTTCATTCTTTCATCCAGTTGAGCATATTGGTGGTCTTTAATAAAAGAGGTACACGCGCGCAATCCTTCCTGATGGCTTCCTGTAGTTACTAATGAAATAGCACTGACTCCGTAGTACATCAATTCTTTCGCCAGTTCGCCACTGGTCATTCCCGGATAACCGATGGTGAAATAAAATCCGTCTGCAATCGGCTCGCCCAGATCGTTGTCATATACCAGATGAAAACCGTGACGGAGGAAGATTTCTTTTAATTTCTGTGCTCTTTCACCGTATATCTTCACTTCGTTGAGGAAATTATATTGTCCTTCATTCGCTGCTTTCAGCATGGCGGCCATGGCGAACTGTGCAGAATGACTAGTTCCGGAAGAAAGTGCATAAAGCACACGGTGAATGAAAACCGTTCCGAAAGTTCCGCCACCATATCGTTTAGTCAGTCCCGGATAGCTTCGGTGGTATAGTTTATCAGAGATACAGCTTACACCAATACGTTGCCCGGCATAGCTGAATGCTTTCGAGCCGGAAATCAGCAATATGTAATTGTCCGTATAATGGGCAACCGATGGCTGAAAAGGAGGTTGATACGGCTTGCTTAAATCTTGGCGGAAGTCCATGGCAAAATAAGCCAAATCCTCCAGAACAATCACATCATATTGTGTTGCCAATTCGCCGATAATCCGTAATTCTTCCTCTTTCAGGCAAATCCAGCTGGGATTATTGGGGTTTGAATAAATGATGGCTGATATATTTCCTTTTTTCAGATAGCTTTCCAGTTTCTCTTTGAGTTTTTCTCCGCGGTAGTCATACACATCAAATGTTTCAAACTTTTGTCCCATTACAACCAACTGCTGTTTCTGTACCGGAAACCCTGGATCGATAAACAAAATCGTATCTTTCTTTTCGTCACATTGGCTGCAAGTAAGAAATGAAGCGAATGTACCTTGCATGGAACCGGTGACAGGCACACAACCCTCCGGGCTTAAATCTACGTTGATGAATGCTTTGATAAAGTTGGATGCCTCTTTCTTTAGTTCCGGCAATCCGTTGATGTCGGGATATAGACTGGCAATGCCATTTTGTAGCGCTTCAATTTCCGCTTTCACGCCTACTGCGGAAGGAGGAAGTCCCGGAACACCCATTTCCATTTTAATAAATTCAACTCCCGATGCTGCTTCTGCTTTTGAAGCAATAGCTTTCACTTCACGAATGGTAGCTTTGGAAAAATCGACAATTTGAAACTCATTGATGGTTTCATCAATCAGATGTCGTTCAATTGGTGTATTTTTCATTCTATTTTCTATTTTATTAGTAGCTGCAAATGTACACGATAATTCTTAATAAACCCACTTTTTCAGAAAAAAGATACTGAAGCTATTGCAGGTTTCAAAAAAATATCTACCTTTGCATCCGCAATCGAGAGAGATGCTAAAGTGAATATTTTGGTGCGTTAGTTCAGTTGGTTAGAATACATGCCTGTCACGCATGGGGTCACGGGTTCGAGTCCCGTACGCACCGCGAACCTTGTAACTCTCTGTAAATCAGGTATTTACAGAGAGTTATTTTTTTATCTGTTTTTTAAATTAGGGGCTGATAATCAATCGATTACGTTTCTTGTTCTTTTCTTTTTATGGTATTTTGACCATATTCTTGTGGTTAAATCGTCTCTTAAAATCATGATTTGTCGTTTTTCGGACACAAGTAAAGTATGTATGTTTGTATCTGTAAAAAACAAACTTTTATGAAACATACATTTAAAATTAATTTTTATCTGAAACGTAGTGTTATTAGAAAAAATGGCAAAATGCCAGTTGTTATGCGAATTATTATTAATGGAGAGCGAACAGATGTACATCTACCTATAGATATATGCTCTTCGATGTGGAGTGTTGAATTTGGACGTGCTTCAGGTAAAACGGATGAAGCGCGTCAAGTTAATGTCTTTTTAGAACAAGTACATGCTACTTTATTTACATATTATCGTCAGTCATTGGTGGAAGGTGTAATTGTAACAGCAAAAGGGTTGAAGCAGCGCTTTGTACAATTAGGAGTGCAACCTCAAACTTTGCTTTCAATTTTTAGAAAGCATAATGATGATGCCTATTTAATGGCGAAATCAGAAGGTATAAGTATGTCGACATATAAAAAGTATGATTTGGCGTTCAGGCGTGTTGAACAATTTATTGCAAAACAAGGTAAAACTGATATACAATTGTGTCATTTAGATATGTGCTTTATAAATGATTACGAACTTTTTTTAAGGACAGATTGTAAATTAGGGATAAACATGGCTGCAAAGATGCTGCAGATTTTAAAAAAAGTTGTATTGTTAGCACGAAATCTAGGGATAATTAATTTCAATCCCTTTTTAAATCATCATACGAAACGAGAAGAGATTGGTATTCGCTATTTAACGTGGTCTGAATTAGAGAGAATTAAGCAAAAAGAAATAACTATCCCTAGATTAGCATTTGTGCGTGATTTATTTGTTTTTAGTTCTTATACCGGTTTGTCTTATGCCGATATACGTAAATTGTCTGAATGTCATATATCTAGTTTCAAAAATGGGTCTTTATGGATTATGCAAAATAGAACAAAAACTGGACATTTAGCAAGAATACCGTTACTCCCCCTGCTGTTGAAATACTGAATCGTTATAGAAAAGCGGATTGTGAACTTATTTTTCCTGTAATGAGCAATCAAAAATTGAATAGTTATCTTAAGGAGTTGGCCGATATCTGCAAAATAAAAAAGGTGCTTACCTTTCATGCAGTAAGACATAGGGAAATCTTCAACTGTATGTATTTCAGCGTATTGCAAAACTGAATTTGCAGACAGGTAACGATTTAGAAACCAGCTATCATTATTCGCTGATTAGCTTCGTTTTCAACAATACATTAAGAGCGACTTAACTTGGTGTAAAGGTACAACATATTCCTTATTTTGCCAACGATATTGGCTAAATCTTATTTCAACTCAAATGTCTATATTCTGTGATTAGGTATGACGGGAAAATCTTATCTTTGCAGGCTCAAACTATTGTAAATGTTTCAAATAATATCATTAATAGCAGTGTTTCAGGCATTATTCTTCGGTATACTTGTTATCACCAAGAAGAATAAAAGTATGCTCGACAAGCATGTTTCGGCATGGTTGCTATTTCTGACTATACATATTTTGTGTATCTCCGCATCACAAAGTGAAATCATACCATATTCAAGTAGTTTCCTTTATCCAAGTTATATTTTGGCAGGGCTACATGGTTTTTTCCTTTACTTGTGTACTAAATCTTTAATGAGTAATTCCCCAAAAGATTTCCGTAAAGAATACATTTCAATAGCTGGGTATATAGCGATTGCAGTTATAGGATTTATTTTTTATAATTCATATCCGCAAACTATAACCGTAATAACAAGAATATTAGCATTTCTATGTAACGCTTTGTTCATCATTCTTGCTGTTAGACTCTTTCACAGATATAAGAAATTTTTGCAAACTCACTTTTCCAATATAGACAAGTTGAGTTTTAACTGGATGAGATTTCTTGCTTTTGGATTGATAATCCTATTGAGCGGGGCATTAGTATTGGTTTTGTTAAGTGAAATCTTTTCATTTCCCGTTTCGTTATATAGCGTATTTGCGATTATCGTCTTGTTGTTTGTAAATGTATTAGGATTTCGGGGCATTAAACATAGTACAATCTTCAATCAGACTATTATTCCATATAATCAGGGTCAACCAGAAAAACAACCTGCAACGAACAAAGAAGAAACTTCATACGCTAACTATGGTCTGAAACAAGAAGATGCAATTATTCTTTCCGAGAGGTTGAAAACGTACATGGAGGACGAGAAACCATATACCAATATGGATTTAACTCTTAAAGACCTTGCCTCTGCTTTGGATACTTATCCGCATTATATAACCCAAGTATTGAACACTCTTTTCAATCAGAACTTTTACGAATTTATCAACACCTATCGGGTGGAAGAAGTGCAGAGACGATTGCATGATTCTCAATTCATGAATCTAACGATTTTAGCTATCGCATATGACTGCGGTTTCAATTCCAAATCAGCTTTTAATAGAATTTTCAAGCAAAAAACGGGATTAACTCCGAGTGAATATAAAAAACAATAATCTTTTAGTAATCAAATAAGAACCAGTCCTGCTCATATGAGTGGGACTTTTTTGTTTTATCCGATATGTCCTACTCGTGCGAGTGAGACGATCAGTCCGTGCAAATACTCGTCCTTTGCAATGTTTTGCACAATCAACATTATGATAGTAAATGACAAAAATCAGAGAAATTTTTCTCAAAACAAGAAAAGAAGAATTGGAACAGATATACTGTTTGGAGCTTTTGTGCTGGTAGCAATTAGCGGTTTTATTCTTTTGTATATGAAGATGACTTCAGACAGTGTAGTATTAATGATAAATCAATGGTGGTGGGCTTTTATACATAGAATGTCGGCTTTATTGGCTCTCATATTTACAATGCCTCATGTATATAAGCATAGGAAGTGGTATAAAAAAGTTTTCACACCAAAGCCTAAAAGTAAAATAACGGTAATACTCTCTATTAGTTTCGCTATCACA
Source organism: Bacteroides sp. D2 (assembly GCF_025147085.1). Classification (NCBI taxonomy): domain Bacteria; kingdom Pseudomonadati; phylum Bacteroidota; class Bacteroidia; order Bacteroidales; family Bacteroidaceae; genus Bacteroides; species Bacteroides sp. D2. The sequence goes on from NZ_CP102261.1 coordinate 4,656,377, forward strand.
CTTCTTACCATTATTGTATTAGCCGTCAAACGAGATTCTGTTTCATGGGAGATTGTTCATTCTCTCGTCGGCTTCATAGCCGTTGCATTTATCATTATCCACGCATTGAAAAGATACCATATAATCAAATAGTAATAAAGGCTCTATGCCACTGATTCTTCTGATAATGTTCCTTATTGGGAAAAAGATAAAATCAAATCAATTAAAAATAAGCAGTATGAAAATCGAAACAATTAAATCAAAAGGATTTGCATTGTCAATTATCTTATTTCCGCTCATGTTGTTGTGCGGATTTCTAATGCACCCAGATCTTTTAGAAATGAAAATGTTGCACACAGCACAAGATCTTGTGGATAGGTTTCACAACAATCAACTTTATCATATCGGGCATTTTATCGTTATGATGGCTGTTCCGCTCATAATTGTAGTTATGGTAGGAACAATGAACTTGCTACAAGGCAAAGGCAAGAAGCTTGGGTTTTGGGGTGGCATAATAGGCATATTCGGTGCTTTTATCCTGGCGGTCGATAAAGGGGCTTTATGTTTGGTCATGTCGGCTTTCGATACTATCCCTGAGCCCCAGTTTCAAGGACTTTTTCCGTATTTGGATGTAATAGTGAAAAAAGCGGGGCTTCTTTGGATAGTATATTTCTTGCCGCTCTTGCCGTTGGGAGCAGTCATTCAGACTATTGGACTGATGAAGGAAAAAATGGTGCAAAAATGGCAAGGTATCTTAATAATAATCGGGCTTCTTTTATTAAACAACCCCGAAATAGAACTTATCAGCACCGTTGGAAGCATCTTGATGTCTATTGGATATGTTTCTTGGGGAATCAAACTATATCGTAATTCAAACTGATAAAATAATCGCTATGAGAGATTTTTACACACGTCTATCTGCGAAAATCCAAACAGAGCTGCAAAGCATTGATTTGGAAGGGTGCGACATTCCTATAAAGGAATCTGTCAGAATGATTAAGTATCTGGAAGATCGCTTGTCTGAACTTCGGGATTATTTTCTCGTTTTGAAGTCAATAACCCCGGAAGAAGAAATAGTCTTTTTCAAAGAAATGAAGCCCGAATTGCTGGGGCTTCTGTTGTATTTCAATAAGATACACAATATTGAGTTGAAACGTCCTATCGGGAGCAATGAAACTCAAAGCGAGTATTACGATAAGGAGTTAATGAGCCTGACGTATTTCTTTGAACGGAATTTGGATTTTCACCAATATTATAGAGCCAACTCAACCTATTTAGACGAGCAATACTTTATAAGAGGAAAATCAAGTCTTCAACTTTGTGTAGATAGCGCGAAATACATACTTGATCCGCTGTTCTCGACAGGGTACGATTATAAGGTGGCGAAGATTATCTGCAATGAAATGTTAAGGATATACCTGAACAAGAAAAAGCATAGCATCGAGAAACAAGTCATTATCAAAAAGAGCCGGGAATTATTGCCGAATAACAATTTGAAGTGGACTGGCTCCAAATCCGATGCTATCGAGTTAGGTTACTCCATACGGGATAGCGGAGCTATAAACAACGGAAATGTAGATGTAAAAGAGATTATGAACTTTTTGGAAGTCAGCTTCGATATTGACTTGGGTGATTATTACAGAACCTATGTCGCTATCAAAGGTCGGAAGAAGGACAGAACTCCTTTCCTCAACAAACTTATCGAAGTCCTTATCAAAAGAATGGAAAGGGACGATTCGGAATAGGGAGAAACAATAACAACCATTAGATAGGCTAAGTTTCATGGACTTTCACTATCTTTGCAAAACGAAAAAAGAATGAAATCGCAGAATAATTCTGCATAAAATATAACATAACGTTCGCAGAACGTCTCGTTACGAAAACTGGTAATTTTCAAATGAATAGAGGCTACTGTGCAATGTTCATGCTATCATCGTATAGCGTGGACTTGCCTGTTTCTATTCATGGGTATACCAGTACCTCGTAACGGAGCAGTGTGAGTTCCACGCTTCTTTTTGCTCCGGCGTTCCCCGAAATAAATACATTATCAATATGAGTAAGATTAAGGCACACGTGGCAATATCGCTGGACGGTTATATTGCGCACACGGACGGAGAAACAAACTGGATACCCGGAGAACTCGCAAAAGAAATATCGGAGATACACCAAACATCCGAAATACTACTAGCTGGTTTCAACACCTATGAGGCTATTTTTGAACAATGCGCCGGAAGCTGGCCGTACAAAAATACCTATGTTATCTCCCACCATGACTTTTCTGCCCTCGCAAATAAAAACCTGCAATTCCTGTTCTGCGATCAGTTTGAACAAATTTCCACATTGAAGAAAGAGGCTGCCGGAGATATATCGGTTATCGGTGGTGGTAATCTGATAACTTTCCTGCTCAACAATGGACTACTGGACGAACTAAATCTTTATATCGTACCTGTTTTGCTCGGCGATGGCATCCGTTTTTTAGGCAAAACCTACGATGTAAATGTTAAATCCTCGAAAACCGAAGAATATAAGGGAACGACAAAAATATGTTATATTCTCAATTAGAAATTATATTGCTGTAATCAAGGTATTTAAGCACATTTCTGCATTCTGAAAAACTACCATGTTTATACCAACTTGGTAGTTTTTGTTTTCTGTCTGAAAAGACCTCAAATCAGCTCGACTTTAACATAAATCCGGCTGATTTTCTTATTTACAACCCTAATTTTTAACTAAATAAACATCTACCAACTTGGTAATACCTTGTCAATTTTATAGATTTCAGCACCCGATCTTTGCAGCAAATCAAATAGTTACGGATATGAAAGTAATAACAATCGAGTCGGAAGTGTATAAAAGGCTGGTGAGGAAAATAGAATGGCTTTACTCCTATGCAAAAAAGCAGGAGAAAGAGAATGCACTCCCCAACCCCGACCCTTCGGAGATTTGGGTTAGCGACCTGGAAGCTGCTGCCATTCTTCGGGTGAGTAAACGTACCATGCAGCGGTTACGGAGCAACGGAGATATTACCTATTCCATCAGAGGAGGCAAAGCATGGTACACACTGGCAGAGGTTAAACGCTTGTTACTGGGTCGTGTGGTAAATAATGATAAGCCGGAAGGAGGTAAGCCATGAGTGAGGACGCAGGCTTAAGAGATTGGATGCAGGAATGGTTCGAGCAATTCATGGGGCGTTTTGATCGGTTAGATAAATTTATGGATATTATGAGTGGACGACATAATGTATTGAATGGCGAACGGCTTTTGGATAATCAGGATTTGTGCCAACTACTGAACGTGAGTAAGCGGACGTTGCAGCGTTACCGTTCTGCGGGCGAATTGACCTACATAACCATTCATCACAAAATATTTTATACGGAGAAAAATGTAGAGAAATTCATCCGCGACCATTTTTCCAAAGGAGATAATGATAGCGAAAAAGAACCGGAGCCATTGCGTTAGCTTTTCTGATTTATCCATTGTCAAGACCCCGTGCTGTCGTGAGATAGAGCGGGGTTTGTTATTAAAATGAGCCATTTCTCTTTTGCAACTATTTGATTATAAATAACGATGAAGTATCTTTGTATCGAAATGAAATCATATAGTAATAAGATATTTTCAGATGAACGCTTAGATTATTCTTGTTCTTACTGTGGTGGAGACACCCCAGTAACAAGAGATCATGTACCATCACGGATTTTATTGGATGACCCTTTTCCTGAAAATCTGCCTCTTGTAGGGTGCTGTCAGAAATGTAATAATGGCTTTTCAAAAGATGAAGAATATTTTGCATCTGTCATAGAGTGTATTATTCATTCTACATCAAACCCCGAATTGCTATCGCGAGAAAAGATAAAGAGGGTGCTAAGGCATAACTCAAGACTCAGACAAAGAATCGAATCTTCCTTTATTAAAGAAGATCCAATATTATTTGATGATATTGAGCAAAGGCTTTATTTTAAAATAGAATCTGAAAGATTTGATAATGTGCTAATTAAACTGGCAAAAGGTCATGTTAAATTTGAACATAGTACCCCGATGTTTGAAGACCCTGACGTCATTTGGTTTAAGTATATTAATGAATTGTCAGAAGATGAACATACCGCATTTTTTAACATTGAGGATTCTGGGAAAATTACAGAAATTGGAAGCAGAGCTTTCCATAAAACTCATGTTGATAATGTAATGCAAACTTATCATAATCAGTGGGAAATTGTTCAAGAAGGACGATATGTATATTGTGTAAGCAATGATTTAGGACAGACGGCAGTAAGAATAATCTTAAGTAATTACTTAGCGTGTTATATCGTATGGCAATAATCAGGACATTTGTCTGAAAGACATAAAAAAGGCGGATTGTTCCGCCTAAAAAACTATTTCCGGTTCAGTTATGAGTGCCGGAATACATAACCGTCATCGAACCAGTAGTCGGTCATAAACAAATCGCGGGCGAACTTTTCATAGTCGAAATAAGTTTTCGCAAATTCTGGCAGTTCGTAGCATTCTTCAACGACTTCATACGCATAATCTTCTTCATCTTTGTATGCGCCCTGAAAATCATCCTCGAAAGAGGAAATAAGGCCGTTTATATCTTTAGAACTTAAGTCATAGCTTTCGTGGTTCAGCCAAACCTCGAATGCCTCTTTTTTATCGTCGTCTATATCTTCTATGGCTTCGATAATTTCAAATATGTTATCGGACAGCCAGCTTTCACCTATTAGCCCAGAGGGTATATATTCCCAATCCTGAAACATCAGTTCCGGGTCTTGTTCGTCCTTGTGTAATTCGCGGCAAGCCTCGTAAAATTCGTCTTTATCGGAATAATCCGAAAGGTCTAACCACTTACCGAAAATTGAACCTTCATTATACTTAGCGTAAGTTCCTACATAAATCCGTGCTTCTGATATATTTTCCATAACCTTAATTTTTTAATCGGCATCTGCCGGGTTGATTTTTTATTCAGGTGCATTTCCGGTGTAGGAATTAGGGCTGTCAAGTATTCACGGATAAAATACTACCCTGAACTTATGCGGTGTGGAGATTTTTCCGGGAACCTGCAAGGCTTGTGCTTTACTGCCCGTTAAGATTCCGTAAGCACCTTTGCGCCATGATAGAAAATAACCCACCGGGGCGATGCCGTATGTGTTAAGGTGGAAAATTTAAGATGCCGTATTTTTAATACTTATGCCTATGTATGGAGGCGCTTATGAGTAAGTGGTTGCCTGCCGTAACCGATAAGGAAGATAAAATAGGTTGCCGTTTCAACCAGACGAAAGAACCGTTAATAGTATAGGATTGGGAATGCCCTGCTTATAAAGGGGAAATAATGCCGCTTATATGCAAATGCAAGCCTTCGTATATGGACGAAAAAAGGCATCCGAAGCCTTGCCCCGGATGCCCACCACTAAAAGATCAATGTTAAACGACTATTCCGAATCGTAGAACAAAGTCTTTCAGTGGCAAAGATAGTGAAGATTTTACTTAGAACGTCGTTTCTTGCTAGCTCCTTTATTCTGCGGGAACTCAAAGACTGTTTTATAGTCCGTATCGAATTTGACTGCTGCCTCAAACGTGCTTCCGGTTTTACTGCTTATGAAACCTTTAATAAAAGCGGTCTTGCCGTTCATTAAAAGGTCTGTCAGTTGTCCGTCCGTTAATTCCTTTTTAGCAATGGAACGCCAAACGGTAAGCCCGCAGTTTTCATTCAGGCACTTGGCGACTTTATTGTAGATAACCACATTCCCGCTCTTGCATTTCGGGCAAGGGCATGACTGGCGGTTATTCTGCTGCTCAAAAGTCATATCCAGCAATTCGGAAGTTATCTGTGAAGCGTAAACCTCTATCGCTTTATGGAATGTAGAGGCATCCATATTGCCCGATGCAATCTTGTTCAGGGCTTGTTCCCATTGCCCGGTCATGGCAACGTCCGCTATCTTCTTATCCTTTACCGCCAGATAGACGACCAGCCCTTTGTTTGTCGGGACAAGCGATTTTTTATCCCTTACGATATATTCACGGGAGAAGAGCGTTTCGATAATACTTGCACGGGTAGCGGGTGTTCCGATACCACAATCCTTCATCGCCTCGCGTTCTTCTTCGTTCTCTACTTCCTTACCTGCGCTCTCCATCGCCGCCAACAACGAACTTTCAGTGTGAAGTGGGCGGGGCTTGGTCTGTTTCTCCTGTATTTCACAATCACGGACAGATAGACTATCACCTTCAATGAGGGCGGGCAGAACTGCCGTATCGTCCTCATCGTTTGGCTCGTCCTTAAAGTTAAATACTGACCTCCAACCGGGGACGAGCGTAACGCTTCCTTTGCAGGAAAAGTGTACGCCGCCCGCGTCAAGCGAAACGGTGGTGTTCTCTTTGATGCAGCGTTCGCCGAAGGCTTCGAGCATACGCCCGGCAACCATATCGTAGATAAGCTGTTCATCTTTGGATAATCCGGTAGCCGGATCTTCCGTAATAATCAGCGCATGGTGGTCGGTAACTTTCGTATCATCCACCGAACGGGTATTGAGTGTATTATCGAACCTGCTGTCAATATATGCCCCGAAAAGCGGATGCGAACGAAGTATAGCGATCAGGTGCGGTATTTCCTCCAGTACATCTTCGGAGATATAACGGCTGCCTGTTCGGGGATAAGAAATCTTCTTTGCTTCGTACAATGCCTGTGCTATCGTCAGGGTTTTATCTGCCGAAAAGCCATGTTTGCTGTTGGCTTCTTTTTGCAAGGTGGTAAGGTCGTAAAGCAGGGGCGGTTCCTGTTTGACTTCTTTACGCTCCACCCCTGTAACCTGTACCGCTCCGGCAGCTTTGACCTGTGCCGTTACCTCTTCGGCAATAGTTCGAGTAACGAATTTATCTACCGAAAGAGCGGGAAATGCCACAGCATCTTTCGCCGTATGCAGTTTCAGGCGGAAATAGGTTTGCGGCTTGAAATCCTTGTTTTCGAGGTATCGGCTGCAAATAATCGCCAGTGTCGGGGTCTGTACCCTGCCGAGCGACCAGACACCATAGCCAGCCGAAATCGAAAGTGCCTGACTTGCATTCAGTCCTACTAACCAGTCAGCGGTGCTACGGGCTTTCGCCGAAGCATACAGGTTGTCGTAATCACTGCCCGGACGAAGGGTCTGGAAACCATCACGGATGGCACGGTCGGTAAGTGAACTTATCCACAAACGGCGGAACGGAAGTGAACTGCCTATATATTCAAATATATAGCGGAATATGAGTTCTCCTTCACGTCCTGCATCGGTGGCAACGATAATCTCGTCCCCGTTACTGAATAGTTCCCTGATTACTTTAAGCTGTTTCATTACGCCGGGATCGTTCTTATACTCCTTGCCCTCTTTTACTTGACGGGGCAACAGCTTAAATTCTTTCGGGAGTATCGGCAAGTTCTCCCGCTTAAAGCCCTCGATGCCGTAATGCTCCGGCATGGCAAGCCCTATCAGATGCCCGAAAGCCCATGTAACGGCATACCCGTTACCCTCTATATAGCCATCTTTCTTGTTGTTTGCGCCGACTATGGCTGCTATACTCTTAGCCACAGACGGTTTTTCTGCAATTATAATTTTCATTTTAACATTGATTTTTTAGTGGTTGAAATAATGATTACATCTTGCGCCCCTTACCTTTCTTCGGAGCAGCAGGAGATTGTTTTTGTTCCTGCTTCTGCTCCTTCTTCTCCGCCTGTTTTTCGGTAGGCTGCGACTGACCTTTCTTTAATGGTTCGGTAGAATGCTTGGTCGCCTCGTTGGTCTTACCTTCATTATTTACAGCGACCTGCGTTTTACTTTCTGCGGCGGGTTTAATGTTCTGTCCCGATTGGGCTGCCTGCTTCGCCTCGATAGCGCGTACCTGATCGGGATGCTTGCTACTATGACGAACCTTACCTTTGTCTTCGTCAATCCATACCCACGCATTGTACTTCTGTCCTTTCTGGTCGGTCGCTTCCACTTTCTGCGCTCCCGAAGCATCCTGCTGTTGTTTGGGCTTTTGTGATTCCATGTCCTTAACATAGATCGGTTCTTTATTGCACAGCTTGTCGAAATCTTCGCGGGAAAGTTGTACGCCGCCTTGTTTGGAATAGACCCATATCTCACCGAGTTTACGGGCTTTAGGCATTTTCTGTTCCTGACCTTCTGCCTGCCCCTCGCCCTGTTTGGCTCGCCGCTCTTGGTTGAACTGCTGGCGTTGCTCATCGCTAAACTTGAAATCGAAATTCTTACTTGCAGCGTTGTACTGCACGAAGCGGTCAATCTTCTGCGGCTGTTCTCCCTGCTTCGTTTTCTTATCCATACCCTCAATCCAAACAGCTTTACCCTCTTTCAGTCCTTGCTGTTGCTCTTCGGAAAGCGGGGCATTTTTCAAGGTCTGCGGAATATAAATATCCTTCAATGCCATTGCCTCGAATCGGTTGGTGAGTTTGTCAAGGGAGATAAGCGAAGATACTTTTTCGCCTCCGGCTACGGGTTCGATGTCGAATACACGTCCGCCGTGCCCTGTCTTTAGGAACTGTTCTTTGTCCTGATCGGTAAAGACAACTCCCATAAAGGGTTTTTCAAAATCGGGCTGATCCTGCTTGGGATGGGTCGCGATTTTAATACTACCGTCCGGCTGCTGTTCCAGTGATAAGCGGGCTTGCATGGGAAACTCCTGTCCATCAACGGCAGGCTTAATATCGACCAGACCGGGCGACTTATGCCCGTAAACCATTGCTTTGAGAGCATCTTGCAAACTCTCGCCGGAAAGCCCTAACTTTTCAACTTCTTTCCAGTTGAGCTTATTCAGGTCTAAAGGTTGATACTTGCCCGTAAACTCTACCTCTATGCGTATCTTACCGTCAAATTTGACGCGGTACGGGTCGAGTGCTTTGTCTTTGTGGTCGATACGGATAAGTTTGTCGAAGAAAGCCGCAACCTTATCTACGGCAGATTCACATACAGCGTAAACGCCCGTGTGCGATGGGTGGCTGAACTGCGCCGAAAACTTCTTGAAGAAATTCTCCAACGCATTGCCGTTGGTGTCAATCTTCATAAACTGGTCGGCGTTCTCTTTCTTGGGATCGACCGCTTTTAGCTTGCCGTCCTGCTCTCCTGCGATGGCTTTGAGTTTGCCATCTTCGCCCTGTGTCAGAAAGACTTTAGGCTCTTCATTTTTGACTTTTTTTTCGTCCATAATAAATATGTTTTTATTCTGCATTACTATTAATGCAGAACGAAAGTAAGCCTAAGTAATGGATTGACTGCAAGGATTTAAGAGGGTGGATGCTTGTGTCCGGGGTTGTCTGGGGAGGTTTCGGAATCGAGGAGTAAAAAGAATGAAGTATTTTGTCCAAAACACTCTACTTTAGTGGGGATCATTTCAGATATATCAGAAAATAGTGTATTTTTGTAACCTAATTTATACTATGCATGAATCATCGCTAATTCAATGAACAAGATAAAAGAGATACTTGATAAAAAAGGGGTTAAACAAGTTTGGCTGGCAGAGCAGTTGGGCAAAAGTTTTAATGTGGTCAACGCATATGTACACAATCGAAGGCAACCCTCATTAGAGACTTTGTATAAAATAGCATCAATATTGGATGTTGATGTTAATCAGTTACTGTGTTCTAAAGAAGAACTTAAAAAAGGAAATGAATAAATAATATGGCAACAGCAAATCAATTAAAGACCCTTATTAAGAGTCATTTTGAAGAAAACAATGAGAAGTTCAATACTGTTGCTCTTCAGATAGCTGCTCATGAAGCCAAGTTGGGACATTCCAATTTGGCAAATGACATTAAGCAAATTATTGATAATGGGAAAAAAACATCTCCTAAATTAAAACCTTTAAATTCAGAATTACAAGGTTTGGTATTAGAAGTAGAATCTGATAAGAAATTATCAGATTTAATAGTTCCGAGCGAGATAAAAGACCGTATTAATAGAGTCATCAGAGAGTTTACACATAGGAACAAATTATTGAGTCATAATTTAGAAAACAGACGAAAGATACTATTTTCCGGCCCTCCCGGAACAGGGAAAACTATGTCAGCATCAATAATTGCGAATGAACTTCACTTGCCTATCTATGTAATATTAATGGATAAAGTTGTTACCAAATATATGGGAGAAACAAGTGCGAAACTTCGTCAAATATTCGATTTAATCGTTGATAGGCCAGCAGTTTATTTATTTGATGAGTTTGATGCTATTGGTTCTCAACGTGGGAAGGATAATGATGTTGGAGAAATGCGTAGAGTTCTTAACTCATTTCTTCAATTTTTAGAAAGAGATAATTCCGAAAGTTTAATTATTGCAGCTACAAATAATTTAGGGATGTTAGATCAGGCTTTATTCAGAAGGTTTGATGATGTTATCCATTATAACCTTCCCTCTGATGAAGAGAAAATACAACTCTTAAAAAGTAGGCTTAGCAAAAATGTAACAAGTAAGGATATGAAAATCCTTTTACCTATGCTTGAAAATCTTAGTCATGCTGAAATAAATCAAGCATGTTTAGATGCGATAAAAGAATCAGTTTTGAATAACTCTGATATTTCTCTCTCCTTAATAGAAAAAACAATTAAAGAACGCACAATGGCATATAAAATCTAATTATTATGGGTAGATATGATCATATTAAACTTCCTGATTTAGCAGATACAATTCGTTATTCTCCTGGACAAAAGCCAGCAGGAGGGCCAAATGTTCCTAACAGAGATAGAGCTTCTCATGCTGCTTCTTTAGAGGATAAATTTGATAGGATGCGAGAGGCTGACAGTAATATGAAAGTACAGCGAGGTGCACTTTCGTTGCCCACTCGTACAGGCACATACGTGGAATTTAAAGGGATGCAAAATTATGATCTGGTTACTCAAAGCCTTGAAGCCATTAATGCTGGGATGCGTTTAATGAATGTTAGAGATATTACAGATATTAATGGAAATACAGATACTTATGCGACAGTATATATACCAAGAGGACAGGAAAGTAAATTTCTGAACAAATTACGGGATTATGCAACAAAGGTTACTCAAAAGGGAAATCCAAAAAATCAGAAACTGATTAATAGTATAGAAGATATACATATAGCCTTACTTAATTCATTTTGGACAGATTCACCACAGCTTCTTCCTAATGAAAATTATAATTGGTTTGAGGTGTGGATAAAAGTGGATGAATCTACTAATAAATCCGAACAAATAACCCAATTCACTGATTTACTTACAACATTGGAAATTAGTTTCAAATCGAACTATTTACTATTTCCAGAAAGAGCTGTATTGTTGGTATATGCAAACAACGAATCACTAATTCAAATTCTAAATAGTTCAGATAGTTTAGCTGAACTAAAAGCAGGAAAAGAAACTGCGAACTTTTGGACAAACGAAAGCCCAAGTGATCAGAATGAATGGGTTGAGGATTTGTTAAGTAGACTTGTGGTAAATGACCAATCAAATATATCAGTTTGTGTAATTGATACTGGTGTTAATAGTGGACATAAACTACTCTCTCCGGTGTTGCAAAGTGCTCATTGCCTTGCCTATGATAGCCAATGGACTACTGCGGATAGAAAAGGACATGGAACAATGATGGCTGGTGTTTGTGCTTATGGTGATTTATCACGTTCTTTAGAACATAACGCCCCTGTAGAAGTAAAGCATACCTTGTGTTCGGTAAAACTACTTCCAGACGTTGGCGAAAATCCGAAAGAACTTTGGGGAGATATTACAAAACAGTGCATTTATAAGGCAGAAATAACAATTCCAGACAAGAAAGTCCTGAATTGCATGGCTGTAACATCTTCTGATACGCATGACAAAGGACGCCCTTCTTCTTGGTCTGCGGCTTTGGATGATATGTGCGTAGGAACATCTGAAGAAACCCCAAGATTAATAATTGTTGCAGCAGGAAATGTAAATGATGAAGAAGTGTGGAATAATTATCCGGATGGGAATACTCTTCAATCAGTACATAATCCGGGGCAATCATGGAATTGTTTAACAATTGGCGCATATACGGAGAAAATTCAAATAGACGACAGTGATTATGATGAATTTGAACGAGTTGCCCCAAGTGGAGGTATCTCACCTTTTAACTCAACATCCTTTTTATGGGATAAAAAATGGCCAATAAAACCCGATGTTGTTTTTGAAGGTGGAAATTTAATAAAAACGGGAAATGACTTTCCTCCTTATACTGAACATGATGCTTTAGGAGTCCTTACAACTTCAAAGAATATTCAGTTTAGACAATTTGAGTCTTTTAATATGACAAGTGCCTCTTGTGCTCTTGCTTCAAATCTTGTAGGCGAGATTGCGGCAATCTATCCCGATTTATGGGCTGAAAGCCTTCGTGCACTAATCATACACTCTGCAAAATGGTCAGATACAATGCTTCGCCAATTTAATGTTGCAGGAAGAACTAATATAAAAAAGCTTTTACGCTCTTGTGGCTATGGTATTCCAAATAGAGAACGTGCGCTATATAGTACAGAAAATGGATTTACTTATATATCGCAAAGTTCCTTAAAACCTTATATAAAAAATGGTTCTACAGTTTCTCTAAATGAAATGCACTTCATTGATTTACCGTGGCCGAAAGAATTATTAGAGAGTTTAGGAGAAATAAATACAACATTAAGAATAACTCTTTCTTATTTTATTGAACCAAGTCCCGGTGAAATAGGATGGAAAGACAAATATACTTATCAATCTTGTGGTTTAAGATTTGATGTTAATAATCCACAGGAAACGCAAGACCAATTCAAAAGGCGAATAAATAAGTATGTAGAGTCAGAGGATGCTGATGCTGCCAATATCGATTTAGTAGAAAATGATAGCGGGAGATGGTTAATAGGGATGAAAAATAGAAGTGTCGGATCTATTCACAGTGATATGATAATAACAACTGCTGCTGACCTTGCTTCCTGTAATATGATTGCTGTTTTTCCAGTTGGTGGCTGGTGGAAAATGAGAACAAACCTTAATCGATATAACAGTCGGATAAGATATTCTTTGATTGTATCATTAGAAACTCCGGCTACAGAAGTTGATTTATATAATGTTGTTACTACAAAAATAGCAGCAATGGTTGAAACACCTGTTGAAATAAACATCCCTGTTTAGAATATACTTCATAAGAGTAGAGCCGCCCAACTGAAGGAGCGGCTCTAACTATATTCTATTCCTCCTTCGGCAACAACTTCGATAATTCCGGGTCAGCCTTTATCCTCGCCAACTCATCGGCGACAATCTGTTTGGCTTCCGCTTTAATACGGTCGTAATTCTCCTTAATCATTTCTTTCATGCGATCAACGCCGTTTTCATCTACAAAGTTGGTAATAACAGGGATTTTCCTGTACGCCTTTGTTTCGACAGCAACCCGCTCGTTATCGACTACGATTTCGCAGTGGAAAATTTTCTGCTCTATCCGTTCATCGAAATTATCCGCTACTGCCCCGACAAACATTCCCTGTGTCAGATTAGATATTTTGGACGGCGGTATCAAGCTATCCATTTGGGTAGAAATGGAAGTCGATTTATCGTTACGGTTTATCGTCATGGACTGGCGTTTCTGTAACACTTTACCGAAACGGTCAGACAGCGTTTTCGCCGTATCGCCGACCACCTGACCGGAAAAAATATTACCAACGGTATTCATCACAACAGCCGCCTCTTTATCTCCATAGTCACGTTTTAGCTGGGAAAAGTCCTGAAAGCCCAACAGCACGGCAACCTTGTTGCTTCGGGCAGTGGCTATCAGGTTATCCAATCCTTTGAAGTAGATAGTCGGCAACTCATCAATAATCACCGAAGATTTGAGTTGACCCTTTTTATTTATCAACTTCACGATACGGGAATTATACAATCCGAGAGCCGCGCCATATATATTCTGCCTATCGGGATTGTTACCGACACAAAGTATTTTCGGATCATCCGGGTTATTAATATCCAGCGTAAATTCATCACCCGACATTACCCAATATAATTGTGGACTAATCATGCGGGAGAGCGGTATTTTCGCGCTCGCAATCTGCCCCTGTAACTGGTCAGCAGCACCAGATTTCCACGCATCCATGAACGGCGAAAGGTAGTTTTCGAGGTCGGGATAAGAGGTCAGAATCGGGAAAATATCTTCATAGCTTTTATTCAAAAATTCGATGGCGTGTGGAAAAGTACAATACTTTCCGTCCTCGTAGATGCGCAAATACCATATAATAGCTGCGAACAGGATAATCGGCGATTCCACGAAGAAGTCGCCCTGTTTCTGCACCCACGTCCGGTTCAAGTTCAGCATTATCGTATAAGCCGATTCGTAAGCATCCGAAATATCATCCATGAATGAAGGATTAATCGGATTGCAACGGTGGCTGCGGCTGGGGTCGTCAAAGTTAATCACATAGAAAGTCGGTACTTTCTCGTAACCTTCCCGGTTGTTCAACAAATGGTTATACGCGATAGTAGAAAGGTCGGGAAACTTGAAATCATAGATGTAACCCGTATAACCCTTCTCAATCTGCTGTTTGATGAATTGGTTTACCACGGCATAGGATTTACCCGACCCCGGCGTACCTAAAACAATCGCTGCCCGGAATGGATTTACTACGTTTATCCAACCTTTCCACTGCTTCTTTTTATACCAGAATTTTGTCGGCAAATTGATAGAATAATCGTTTACCATCAACTTTGTTTCCTGCATAAACGATTCGTTTTCCGTGTTGAAAACATCGTCAAACATATTGTTTTTGAGCAGGCGGCTTATCCATGTACCCGCCATCAATAGCAATATGTAACCTACCGAAATGGTAAAAATGTAAAACCCGGCATTGGCTACTTTAGGTAACGGCAATGCTAATAGCCACCAGTTCAAGAAAAACAGGACAAAACCAATAGCGAGGCACACATAGATTTTCGTCCATGTAATCTTTTCCTCTTTCACGCCCTTTGTTCCCAGACAGGACAAAGCGAGAAATACCACTGCGAATATTTTGGTTATCAGGATTGAGCTAAACAGCCCTGCTGTCCGTTGAAAGTTCATCAGGATTTTATCAACTACCCCGATATTGATTCCCCACTCGTGCATTGCCTCGTAGCAGAACCAATACACATTTATCACTACAAATAAAATAGAGAGCGCACGCATAAAGTCCATCACTTTAGCCAAGCCCCTCAAATCATCTTCATTTTGCATAATCGTAAAAATTAAATTGTTATTATTTCAAATCTTATAGCTGCCTGCCATACCTACGCTTTTTCTTTTTCTTGCGCTTTATGGTCGGCTGCTGATTGTCCTGCCCTCCGGTTTCGGGGGTAAGGACAGAGAACAGGCTGCTTGCTGCATCGTCCACCGTAGAGTGGCCGGACTGCGGTTCAGGTTGTTTGTTAGTAGGCGGTTGATTGTTGGGGCGTACATCATCAGACGGTTTCGGCTGCCGGGTTTGCAGATCCTCGCGGGGCGAATCATCTGCGAACCGTTCGTTAAGAACATTTGCCGAAAACTCCTTACCCAGACGCGAACCGTTCAATACCGCCCGCTCGTTATGGTCGATAAACGTAACCCCGAATATGCGTCCTTCATCGTTGCGGCGAAGCACCAAGTCAATGCCTTTCTTTTGCAATGCCTCCCGGAACTCGCTTTCGGTGCGGGCAGTTGCAAGTGAGGCGGCAACCACAATACGGGTACGGGCTGGTATGCCGTCCGCCTTGATTGTTTCTTTCGATGTACCGAACTGTTTTTCCAACACCTCGATGCCGAGAGCCTTGCCGAACAGGGAGGATTTTAAGGGCTTACCGACACGGTTGCCCTCACTATCCAATGCCGAGTAAACCAATCCCCGGTAAGGCTTGCCCTTATTCTCCCCTTTGATTTCCTCTACTCCTATATTATATAAAGAAAGCAGGGCGCGATATTCTCCGAGCGTTTGGAAACGGTACATTTCCGAAAGTGGCTTGATAACGTTTGCCACTTGTTTTTTTAAGTTCCCCTGGCTAACGTTTACCGGAGCAAACTGCCACGCCTCGCCCTGCTTCTGACCGTTGGCGGGAATCAGGTTATATTCCTTTTCCAACTCCCGCCGGATTTTGTTACTGCGGTCTTTTTCGAAGCTGTCGGGAACAAGCGTACCATCGGGACGAACACGGGTCGAAACGATGTGGATGTGCTGGCGGTCTATGTCCTCATGTTTGAAAATCATGTAAGGCTGCGAGCCATATCCCAACCGCTCCATATACTTTTGCCCGATCTCGGCAAGCTGGCTGTCGGTCAGCTTATCGTCCGGGTGCGGGTTCAGTGAAATATGGATAACAGGTTTTTTAGTAGTGATATGCGAAGGCATAAAACGCTCAAAATCCTGCATACAGGCGGTGGCATTGAACGCTCCATCGGTAGGTTCAATCACTAAATTAGTTGCCAAAACCTTACCCAAACCCCCGTCCACTTTCTCCTGATTGTAGGAAAGTGCGCCGTACAGATTACTCCCGTGCGAGATTTTTGCCACCATTTTTTAGAGGTATTTCGCCTTAAACTGCTCGCATAGCTGCATCACTTCGCGCCCGATTCCCGCCAGCTCTACGGTCGCTTTCTCCAATTTATAGAGCAAAGCGAGGGCTTTTTTCTCCCCGAAATTACTGTGGAGTTCCTTTACAATCTGGTTGTAATTCACGCCAACGCTTCGGAATTGACTGTGTAATGCGGTCAGCTTTGCAGTAAACTCGACAGCCGATGCGTCCGTTTTTACCACCCGGAACTCATCGCCAAAGATGCGGGCACAGATAAAAGCAGACAGCGAACTTATGCCCGACTGCTCGAACATGGCAAGAAATCCGGCGTGCTGTGTGTCCGTCAGGTTCACTGTCAGCCGATGTTTCGCCGGGTCGTTCTTCGGGGGTCTGCCCCCCTTTCCCCGTTTGCGGGGTTCTCTTTTTTCTTCGTTCATAACATTAATCTTTTAGTGGTTATATGAACGCTACGGACGGTTCAGACCGTCTTCATTTTTCCCGACTTCGGAGAGGAAAAACCCCTCTGGAAGAGCAAGAGGGTTGTGTTGCAAAAAACGAAGTTTGCCGCAAACAACACATCTTGCTATTTGCCAAAATGCAAATACGTTTTGCCCGCAGGGGGCATCTTCCAATCCCGAACTTTCGGGATATAAGACTGCCCTTCGCCGGGCAATTTATGAGTGCCGAGCCTGTCTTAAAAATCGGCATGAATACCCCGTAGCATTTCATGCTGCAAAGTTACGTTGATTAAATAATACGCTGTATATCAGCAGGTATAGACAATCCCGGACAGAAGCTACCACCCCTCGAAAATATAGTTCAAGTATGAAAAAGAAGGCGTTTATTTGCCCCCGGAAAGTGATTTGGAAAGAATAAACAGAGGTAAAAAATCAGGTGTGTTCCAAAGATTAAATGCAGATATGTATAAATGAAAAATTGTCTGTTTGAACAAAGGAACAAGTACACAGGATTTCCAAAACGCACGATTTTATTTGAAAATATAAAAGCATAAAAATCTGAAAGCGTGTTTGTGTTTTTAAGATTTTGAAAGCATACGATTTCAAACAGGAAGATAAACAAATATGTATGCAGGATAAGGCTTGCAGAAATAAATACAGGTATGAACAAACATTATCATAATCAAATAAATGTCTAATTAAAAAATTGTGAACATGAAAAAAGAACCGAAGTATGTAGCGTTCAGTACGCAAAAAGGGGGAGCAGGTAAAACCACCCTGACCGTTTTGGTCGCAAGCTACCTGCACTATGTGAAAGGCTACAACGTAGCGGTGATCGACTGCGATTTTCCGCAACACTCAATCGCCGACCTGCGCGAGCGGGATTTTAAGATGGTGGACGATGACGAGTATTACAAGGGAATGGCTTACGAACAGATTACCCGCTTGGATGGTAAGAAGTTTTACCCGGTCGTAGAGAGCAGTACGGAAGAGGCGTTGAATGATGCCGAGGCGTTATGCGAGGAAGAAGAATATGATTTTATCTTCTTCGACCTACCCGGAACGCTTAATAACAAGGATTTGGTAGTAGCCCTTGCCAATATGGATTACATCATTGCCCCGATCGCTGCTGACCGCTTCGTATTGGAAAGCACACTTAACTACCTGATCGCTGTGCGGGACACAATCGTTAATCCCGGAAAATCCAATATCAAAGGGATGCACCTGCTTTGGAATCTTGTCGATGGGCGCGAAAAGTCCGACCTCTACGAAGTTTATGAGGCTGTAATAAAAGATTTAAGTTTTCCGGTTATGAAAACCTTTGTCCCCAACAGCCTTCGTTTCCGAAAGGAACAATCCATCAGCCACAAAGCCCTGTTCCGTTCAACGATATTCCCGGCGGATAAAGCTCTGGTCAAAGGCAGCAACATTGATGCTCTTACGGATGAATTACTGGAAATCCTAAAGTAATCGGGCTATGGCAAAAAGAGCAGATACAAGCGGGTTAGACAAAGGTGCTGTAATCAGTTATGCCAAACCCAGCGTCCGGGAAAAGGTTTTGAAGCCTTACGATCCGTCATCCAGTGAACCTGTGCCGGAAACGGAGCAAGTGCCGGAGTTGCCGCAGGAAACAGAGGTAGAAACCGAACCAGTGAAAGAGAAAGAGCAGCCCCGCGAGGAACCGAAACGGCGGGAGAATAAGGTGCAGGAATACGAAAGCCTGTTTTTCAAGGAAGCCGCCATAAAAACCCGGAACGGAAAAGTCGTGTATATCCGCAAGGAACACCACGACCGGATAATGAAAATTGTCCGTGTGATCGGCGAGAATGAATTTTCCCTGTTCAATTATCTGGATAACATACTGGAGCATCATTTCGCCACCTATCAAGATGAGATTACCAAATTATACCGTAAGAAAAATACGGATGTATTTTAAGTTATTACTATGGAACGATATATCATTTCAGCAATCATGCTATACGCATTGGTTGTCGCTATTTACCTGCTTCGGGAACGGATGCAAAAACGAAAAAAGAATGCAGCGAAAAATTCCGGTTTCAATCCGTTTCGCTCCTCCCCGAAAGAAGATATAGTCGGTAAAAGCAAATTTGACCTTAGACAATCCCGGACAGAAGCTACCACGCTGATTAATAACGAAAAAGGGATTGAAAATGAGCCTATATTTGCTGACGAAAACAAAAAAGATACTCCGGTAACACCCCCTTTGGTTGAATCGGAAATAGTCTTATCAGCAGAGAATATGACGGATGAAAATTCAAACGAAATCAATTTAGTTATTGAGAACACAGCCCCCGAATTTGAGCCGGAATATAACAATGAGGATATAGACAAAGAAGAAACAGAGGACGAAGATACCGAAGGGGTTGCCGGGGTTTCGATAGCTCTCGGACTTGGCTTCGATGAACTGGCGGGGATGGTGCGGACGGTAGAAACTGCTGATGCTGCAACATCCGAAGAAAAAGAAGAAGCCGGGCGGGTACTGGTCGAGATACGAAAGACCGAAATGTTCGATCAGGTAGTTGGCGATGAACCGAAGAAAAAAGTAGTGTCCGCACTAATGGACGATTACTTCTCCGCTTTCCACCGAAAGAAACGGGAAGCGGGAGAAACGGACGAACCAATAGTAAAAGCACCGAAAGATTTTAATGTACGCGGGTTTGCGTAAGATGTAAAACAAGTAAAAGAACAAAGCAAGATGAAAGAAAGGGATTACGGTTAGCTACACTGCCAACCACTAAAAGATCAAGTTAAACAAATTATTCATTTCCGGTACAGGGAACTATTCCACCCCCTGTACCATTAATCAAAAAATCGTATGACAAAGAAAAAAATTCTTATGTCGGCAGCATTCATTTTCGCTGCCGTATCATCCGCCTTTGCACAAGGTAACGGTATCGGGGGTATTACCGAAGCTACCAATATGGTGACTTCGTATTTCGATCCCGGCACAAAATTGATATACGCCATCGGAGCCGTTGTCGGCTTGATTGGCGGTATCAAAGTGTATAACAAGTTCTCTTCGGGCGACCCCGATACATCGAAAACCGCCGCCTCATGGTTCGGTGCGTGTATCTTCCTGATTGTCGCCGCCACCATCCTTCGCTCCTTCTTCCTTTAAGGGTCGCAGACCCTTTATTATTCAACAAATAAGAATAAAGAAATGGAGCATAATATTAATAAAGGCATAGGCAAGAGCGTGGAATTTAAGGGCTTGAAAAGTCAGTATCTATTCATCTTTGCGGGCGGTCTGCTGGCTGTATTCGTGGTTTTTGTGATTATGTATATGGCAGGTGTCGATCAGTGGGTCTGCATCGGCTTCGGCGTTATCGCCGCCTCTGTGTTGGTGTGGCTGACTTTCAACCTGAATGCTAAATACGGGGAACACGGGCTTATGAAGATGCTGGCAAAACGCCAGCATCCCCGCTACCTGATAAACCGCAAAAATTCCCGCCGCTTGTTCAGCCGACCTAAAAAGAAGGAGGTGCGCGATGCGTAATATAATGAAAGCGGCTACTATTGAGAGCAAGTTCCCACTCTTGGCAGTGGAACACGATTGTATCATCAGTAAAGACGCGGATATAACGTTAGCCTTCCGTGTCGATCTGCCGGAACTGTTCACCGTTACCAGTACGGAGTATGAAGCCATACACTCGGCTTGGGCGAAAGCCATTAAGGTTTTGCCCGATTATTCGGTTATCCATAAACAAGACTGGTTCGTAAAAGAAACGTATAAACCCGAAACAGATAAGGAAGATATGAGCTTCCTGTCCCGCTCATTTGAACGCCATTTCAACGAACGACCCTACCTGAACCATAGCTGTTTCCTGTACCTGACAAAGACGACAAAGGACAGAATGCGTATGCAGTCGAATTTCTCATCGCTTTGTCGTGGGAACATTATCCCCAAAGAGGTAAACAAGGACACAGCCACACGGTTTTTGGAGGCGGTCGGACAGTTCGAGCGTATTGTAAACGATTCGGGATTTGTAAGTCTTACCCGCCTATCTTCGGATGAGATTACGGGAACGGAAAACGAACCCGGACTGGTAGAAAAATACTTTGCCCTCTCGCTGGACGATACAACCTGTCTGGAGGATATGGAACTCGGAGCGGACGGGCTTCGCATCGGAGCAAAGAAAGTATGCCTGCATACGATTTCCGATGTGGAGGACTTACCCGGAACGGTCGGGACGGATATGCGGTATGAAAAGCTATCCACCGACCGGAGCGACTGTCGGTTGTCGTTTGCAGCACCGGTAGGGTTGCTGCTCTCGTGCGACCATGTATATAACCAGTACATTTTTCTGGACGATTCGGCAGAGAACCTGCGGAAATTTGAAAAGAGTGCAAGAAATATGCAGTCGCTTTCAAGGTACAGTCGTGGAAACCAAATCAATAAAGAATGGATCGACAAGTATTTGAACGAAGCGCACAGTTTCGGGCTTACTTCTGTCCGGGCGCATTTCAATGTGATGGCGTGGAGTGAAGATGCGGAGGAGTTGAAACATATCCGAAACGATGTCGGTAGCCAGCTTGCCCTTATGGAGTGCAAGCCGCGCCATAATACAACGGATGCGGCAACACTCTATTGGGCAGCGATGCCCGGCAATGCGGGGGATTTTCCTTCGGAGGAAAGTTTCTATACATTCATCGAACCCGCCTTGTGTTTCTTCACCGGGGAAACCAACTACAAAAGTTCGCTTTCTCCTTTCGGCATCAAGATGTGCGACCGGGTAAGCGGTAAACCCCTCCATGTGGATATATCGGATTTACCAATGAAACAAGGGATAACCACCAACCGGAATAAATTCGTGTTGGGGCCATCCGGTAGCGGTAAATCCTTTTTTATGAACCATATGGTGCGCCAATATTGGGAACAAGGTACTCATGTTGTGTTGGTCGATACGGGTAACTCCTATCAGGGTCTTTGTGAAATGGTACGCCGGAAAACCAAAGGTGAGGACGGCATCTATTTTACCTACACCGAAGAAAACCCTATCTCTTTTAATCCATTTTACACAGACGATTACAAGTTTGATGTAGAGAAAAAGGACAGCATCAAAACCTTGCTTTTGACCCTGTGGAAATCCGAAGATGATAAGGTAACAAAGACCGAAAGCGGGGAACTCGGCAGCGCGGTATCGGCGTATATCGAGCGCATCCGCTCTGACCGGAGTATCGTACCCTCATTCAATACATTCTACGAATATATGCTGGGCGACTACCGCCGGGAACTGGAAGAAAGGGAAATCAAGGTCAGCAAAGAGGATTTTAACCTCGACAATATGCTTACCACCCTTCGCCAGTATTACCGGGGCGGACGTTTTGACTTCCTGCTCAACTCCGAACAGAATATCGACCTTTTGAATAAGAGCTTTATCGTCTTTGAAATTGATTCGATTAAGGAAAATAAGGAACTTTTTCCTGTGGTAACAATCATCATAATGGACGCATTTATTCAGAAAATGAGGCGGTTAAAGGGTGTGAGAAAACAACTTATTGTTGAGGAAGCATGGAAGGCTCTTTCTTCGGCAAACATGGCTGAATATCTAAAATATATGTACAAAACTGTCAGAAAATATTTTGGGGAAGCCATTGTCGTAACGCAGGAGGTGGACGATATTATCGCTTCGCCCATTGTGAAAGAGGCGATCATCAATAACTCCGACTGCAAAATCCTTTTAGACCAGCGAAAATTCATGAACCGCTTTGATGTGATCCAATCGCTTCTCGGTCTGACCGACAAAGAGAAAGGGCAAATCCTGTCTATCAATATGGCAAATCATCCGAACCGGATGTATAAGGAAGTCTGGTTCGGGCTGGGTGGCGTTCAGTCGTCGGTCTATGCGACAGAGGTTAGCGGCGAAGAGTATCTGACGTACACAACGGAGGAAACCGAGAAAATGGAAGTGTTCAAAAAGACGGACGAACTCGGCGGGGACTATGAACTGGCGATTAAGCAGATTGCAGAAAGTAAACGCAATTAAAATGAAAAGCCATGTTCAGCAAATGTAATCCAACTGACCCTTGCGCCGTACATCAGGATTTTAACCTGTGGGAGATTACGGGACGTTGGGTAAGCCCGGACGGTGCGCCTGCGGTAACTATTTACCGCAACACTTCCCGCAAGCGGGGAGGCATCCGCCTCTGTCTTACTTACAACAACCCGCAGGTAGTCTGTGATTGCACGGTGTACTGTGTGTTCGGTCTGTATTACATAGACCTGTACGGGCGTATCGGGCTTGCCTATGACCGGGAGCGGGAGGTACTCTTGCTTTCCGCTTTCGGTGAATATGTCCGGGTAGAGGATTAGCCTTTCGGGCTACTCCTTAAACCCAAGTAAATAACAATTAAAAAATTATAGCAATGAAAAAGATTCTTTTAAGCCTTGTATTAGCCGTTAGTTTCTTCGGCTTTGAGGCAAAAGCACAGTGGGCGGTTATCGACCCCTCGAACCTTGCTCAAAATATACTGACGGTTTCCAAAACAGCGAACACGGCAACCAATGTAATCAACTCATTCAAGGAAATGCAGAAGATTTACAATCAGGGTAAGGAGTATTACGACAAATTACAATCGGTGCATAACCTTATCAAAGATGCCCGGAAAGTAAAGGAAACGGTAGAGTTGGTCAGTGAAATATCGCAGATATATTCGACCAACTTCAATAAGATGCTGACGGATAAAAATTTCACTCATAAAGAGCTGGAAGCCATATCCAACGGCTATTCCAAGCTATTGAAAGAAAGCGGGAACCTATTGTCGGATATAAAGAATATCGTTTCGACTTCCAACGGTCTTTCCATGACCGATGCCGAGCGTATGGCTATTATAGACGAGATACATTCGCAAATGATTGAGCATCGCAACCTGACGCGGTACTTTTCCAAGAAAAGTATCTCCGTGTCTTTTATCCGCAGTCAGGAGAAGGGTGATATGGAGCATGTACGCGCCCTGTATGGTGATCCATCCGAAAGATACTGGTAAGCCATGATGTTGTTAGCAATAGATTTTGAGAACCTGCACCAGATTTTACGGAATCTGTATCAGGAAATGATGCCCCTGTGCGGTGATATGATCGGCGTTGCCAAAGGGATAGCCGGCTTAGGAGCGTTGTTCTATGTGGCTTCCCGCGTATGGCAAGCCCTTTCACGGGCAGAACCGATAGATGTATATCCGCTGCTTCGTCCTTTTGTGATTGGCTTGTGCATTATGTTTTTTCCCACAATCGTACTGGGTACGATCAATGCCGTTATGTCGCCTGTGGTAAAAGGAACACATACCATACTGGAATCGCAGATAGAGGATGTAACGGCATTACAGGCGGAGAAAGACGGGCTGGAATATGATGCGAGGGTACGTGAAGGCAAAGCATGGCTTGTCGATGACGAGGTGTACGACCGGAAAATGGAAGAGTTGGGAATATGGGAAATGGGCGAGATTATCAGTATGTGGGGTGAACGCAAATGGTATGATATGAAAATGTGGTTCCGACAGTTAGTCCGGGATTTCTTCGAACTGCTGTTCAATGCCGCTGCCCTTACGATTGACACTTTACGCACCTTTTTCTTAGTGGTGCTGTCAATCTTAGGGCCGCTGGCATTTGCCCTCTCTGTTTACGATGGTTTCCAATCTACACTCACCAACTGGCTTTCCCGCTATATCAGCGTGTATTTATGGCTGCCTGTTGCCGACCTGTTTTCGGCGGTGCTTTCCAAAATACAGGCACTCATGCTGCAAATGGATATAGGACTGTTGAAAGACCCGTCCTACGTGCCGGATGGCAGTAACGGGGTTTACATCATCTTCCTTATCATCGGCATAATCGGGTACTTCTCGATACCGACCGTTGCGGGATGGGTGATTCAAGCCGGAGGCGGTAACGCTACACGCGGGGTAAACTCGGCTGCAAGTAAAGGGGCTGCCCTTGCCGGAGGTGTAGCCGGAGCCGCTGCGGGCAACGTAGCCGGAAGATTACTCGGTAAAAAATAGACACACAGTGTCTTTTATTAATTCAAAAACGAACAAATAAAATGGAGTTCAAAAGTTTAAAAAATATAGAAACATCATTCAAACAGATACGCCTTTTCGGGATTGTGTTTCTGGTGTTGTGCGCCGCAGTTACGGGTTATTCCGTATGGTCGTCGTACAGCTTCGCCGAAGCGCAACGCCAGCGTATCTATGTATTGGACGGGGGCAAGTCTTTAATGCTTGCCCTCTCGCAAGACCTTTCGCAGAACCGACCTGTCGAGGCACGGGAACACGTTAAGCGGTTTCATGAATTGTTCTTCACGCTCTCACCCGACAAAAAAGCCATCGAAAGTAATGTAAACAGGGCGTTGTTCCTTGTAGATAAAAGTGCTTTCAAATACTATCAGGATATGGCTGAAAAAGGGTACTACAACCGTATCGTTTCGGGTAATATCAACCAGATTGTACAGGTGGACAGTATCGCCTGCAATTTCGATGTGTACCCCTATACGGCGGTAACATACGCCCGGCAGATGATTCTCCGGCAGTCGAACATGACCGAACGAAGCCTTATCACCCGCTGTAACCTGATTAACTCGGTCAGAAGTGATAATAACCCTCACGGTTTCACTATGGAGAAATTCGAGATCGTGGAAAACCGGGACATCCGGGTAACGGAAAGGTAGGTGGGTTATGTTACAGAAAATCATCGGGCGTGTAAACGAATGGCTGGAAGACCGCTTGCGAAGCCTTGTCAGGCCGTTAAGCCCTGACGCACGGGTAATCGTAATCGTTACCATGCTTATTGTATTTAGCAGCTTGTCTATCTACATGACCGTTTCTTCGATTTACAATCTCGGTAAAGATAAGGGAAAGGAATTGCAGATAGAACAGATAGAAACCCTGAAACTGGAATAGCAGCAAAGGGACAGTATTAACCATCAAAACAATTTTTATAATGGAACAGGAGAATTTGAATAAAGGAACGCCGCCGGAAACGGAAGCTATTCCCGAAGTACAACCATCCGCACCGGACAGTAAGTCGGGAGCGGGAAAAGAACCTCCGAAGTCGCCACCCAAAAAGGAAGTGACGATGGCGGAGAGGCAAAAGCGTAAGAAAATGCTCATCATGCCGCTTTTCTTCCTGATTTTCGGCGGTGCTATGTGGCTGATCTTCGCTCCGGGGGAAAAAGACGATACGAAGGTCGAAGGCTTGTCAGGCTTGAACGCCGAATTACCCGTACCCAAAGACGAGGGTATTGTCGGGGATAAACGCGATGCCTATGAGCGGGAAGCCATGCAACAGAAGGAACAGGAACGGATGCGCTCTTTGCAGGATTTTTCAACCATGTTCGACCAAAACGAAGAACAAAAACCGGAAGAATCCAATGAGCCGGAATATTACGAAAGTCCGTCTGCACGGCAAACAGTACCGGCAAATAACCTGCAAGCCTCCGCAAATGCCTATCAGGATATTAATAAGCAGTTGGGGTCGTGGTACGAAGAACCTGCTGGGCAGAGCGCACAGGAACTCGCTGTCGAAGAGCGCATGAGTGAACTCGAACGCAAACTGGAAGAAGCCGAAGCGCAAAAAGCCACAGAGGACGAACAGACGGCACTACTCGAAAAAGCCTATGCGATGGCGGCAAGGTATATGCCACCACAGGCAGGACAAGCCGAAAGTAGTAATGCGGTTCCCTCTACAAAAGACAAGGTAAACGTTCAACCCGTAAAGCAGGTGCGACACAACGTAGTATCACTGCTCTCTGCACCGATGTCGGACGATGAGTTTATCGAATCGTTCAGTCAGCCCCGCAATATGGGATTTTTCACAGCCGCCGGAAACGATGAGGTGAAAGATAAGAACAGTATCCGCGCCTGTGTGAACCAAACCGTAACGCTGACAAGCGGACGGGAGGTGCAAATCCGGTTGTTAGAACCAATGCAGGCAGGGAGTATCCTTATTCCTGCAAACAACATTATCACAGGCTCATGCAAAATTGCAGGTGAACGGCTCGATATAGCGATTAACTCCATACAGTATGCCGGAAACATTATTCCGGTTGAAATATCGGTGTACGATACGGACGGGCAACGAGGCATCTTTATTCCCAATTCGGACGAAGTAAAAGCGGTGAAAGAAGTTGCCTCTACATTGGCATCGTCAGCCGGGACAAGCATTATGATTTCGGATGATGCGGGCAGCCAGCTTGCCGCCGATATGGGAAAAGGGCTTATTCAGGGGGCATCGCAGTATGTGAGCAAGAAAATGAGCGTGGTTAAGGTTACGCTGAAAGCCAACCACCGCTTATTGCTCCTACCAAAAGAGAATTAATAAGACCACTAAAAAATCAATGTTTAACAAATTAAGAATTAAAAGTATGAAACGAATCTTTTTGATGCTCGCCTTAATTGTGAGCGTATTTGCAGCCAATGCGCAGGAAGTACAGACAGTAACCGAAGAAACGGCTACCGTAATACAGACCAAGCCCACAACGGGCGACTACTATCAGGGCTTTACCCGCCCGCTGACGTTCGACCGGATGATACCACCGTATGCACTTGAGGTAACGTTTAATAAAACCGTTCACGTTATTTTCCCAGCACCGATTCGCTATGTCGATTTAGGGTCGGCAGATCTTCTCGCGGCAAAAGCGGACGGAACGGAAAACGTGTTGAGAGTGAAAGCCGCTTTACGGGATTTTAGCCGGGAGAGTAATCTGTCCGTCATTACCGAAGATGGAAATTACTACACGTTCAACGTAAAATATGCGGACGAACCGGTAAAGCTGTCCGTTGAAATGACCGACTTCCTGCACGATGGGGAAGCTGTTAACCGACCGAATAATGCCCTTGCCGTCTATATGCAGGAGTTAGGGCAGGAATCGCCTCTGCTTGTCAAGCTGATTATGCAGTCTATCTATAAAAACAATGACAGGGAAATAAAGCATTTAGGCAGTAAACGTTTCGGCATACAGCATACGCTAAAAGGAGTTTATACCCATAACGGACTGTTGTACTTCCACCTGCAACTGAAAAACTCGTCCAACGTGCCGTTCAATATAGATTTTATCACATTCAAAATTGTAGATAAGAAAGTAGCCAAGCGTACCGCCATTCAGGAACAGGTGATCTGGCCGCTTCGCGCCTATAACAATTTGATGGTAATAGGTGGTAAGCGCACAGAGCGAATGGTTTTCACACTACCGAAATTTACGATACCCGATGATAAAATGCTTGTTATCGAACTGAACGAGCAGGAGGGCGGTCGCCACCAGCGGTTCACAGTCGATAATGCCGATTTGGTACGCGCAAAGGTTATTAACGAACTGAAAGTGAAATAGCCATGAAGCGGTTATCTTTTATCATGGCGTTTGCGTTGTGCCTGCTCTTTACAGACCAGGCACACGCCCAACGTCAATTACCGGGTATGCGGGGCATACAGGTAACAGCAGGAATGGTGGACGGTATATACTCGTCCGCATTGGATAACGAAGCCGGATATTATTTTGGTGCGGCAATGGCTACCTACGCAAAGAACGGCAACAAGTGGGTGTTCGGTGCGGAGTTTATGGAACGCTACTACCCGTACCGGACGATCCGTATTCCGGTTTCGCAGTTTACCGCTGAAGGCGGATATTATCTGAAAATCCTGTCTGATCCGTCAAAGACTTTTTTGCTGTCGTTGGGAGGTTCTGCCCTCGCAGGCTATGAAACATCGAATTGGGGCGAAAAGACTTTGTATGATGGTTCTACGCTCCGGCACAAAGACGCATTTATCTATGGCGGGGCTATCACGCTGAAACTGGAAACCTATCTGACCGATCGTATTGTGCTGCTCCTGACAGGGCGCGAACGCATCCTTTGGGGCAATTCTACCGGACATTTTCATACACAATTCGGATTAGGACTGAAATTTATAATCAATTAATAATTAATATGATGAAAAGAATAAAGAGTTTTTTCGGGATAACAGCGTGGCTGGTGGCGATAATGCTACTGGCCTTAGCCTGTTCTGACGATATGGATATTAATAAGGTTTACGCATTTGATTTGGTTTGTATGCCAGTTCAGAAAAAAATCGTTCAGGGAGAGGTGGCGGAAATCCGTTGCCAGATCGTAAAGGAAGGGGATTATCAGGAAACGAAGTTTTTTATTCGGATGTTCCAGCCTGATGGCGTTGGGGAACTGTGGTTGGACGATGGGCGGGTATTGTTGCCTAACGACCTTTACCTATTGGAAAAAGAAACGTTCAGGATGTATTACACTTCGCATTGTACCGACCAGCAGGTAATTGACGTGTATATCGAAGATAATCACGGGCAGGTGGTACAAAAGACTTTCTCGTTTCAGAATGACAAGGGAGAGGAAGAGGATTTACAAACAGGAACGGAATAGCCATGATGACGATGATGTTTATCTCATATATAGCTACATGGCTTAATATCATGTATGCTTTAATCACGGCTCCTACCGATGTGGAGTTATGGGGTGAAGAAATTGAGTAGATAATATAATCAAGTAAACGCCCGAATCCGGGCGTTTACTGCATCCATCATTGACTATGAAATATATACTAATCTTCTTTATCACCTTGCTGCATCTACCTTTATGGGGGCAGCCAGATGATTCTCTAAACAAAAAACCGGAGATAGAAAGGTGCATGGAACAGGTTTATTCTGCAAATGAATTTCAGTGGATAGCGGATTCGTTGCAACTATCTTTTGGCGAACTATGCAATTATCCTGTTATTTTCCCGATTAAGAAAGCGCAACGTATTTCATCGGGTTTTGGAATGCGGGTTCATCCTGTTTACAGGGTGCGGAAGTTCCATACAGGGATTGATATTTCAGGCGTAAAAGGCACTCCTGTATATGCCACAGGTAACGGAATAATAGTTCGCAAGGGGTATTGTTCGGGATATGGAAATTATATTGAAATCAAACACGCAGGCGGTTTCCATTCATTCTATGCACATTTAAGCAGGACAATGGTAAATGTAAGAGATTCGGTAGGAATAGCCCAACAAATTGCTTATGTGGGTAGTACCGGAATAGCAACAGGTAGCCACTTGCATTATGAAATTAGGAAGGGTAAATACTACTTGAATCCGACCGGATGGTGTTACCTGTTGTTTGAAATATGGAAAAACAAATAATTATACTTTGTACTGTTTTGAAAATATGTATATTTACGGACGTTCTAAAATAATAATCAGGTCATTATGAACTATATCGAAACAAACCTACAACCCGGAGAAGAAATAAAATATGTTGCAAAGTTACATTTCTTCCTGTTCGTACAACCGATAGTATTACTACTTATCGGTGCTTTACTGGCATCAAGTCCCAAAGAAATATCAGCTATGACCCACTATGCGGGGCTACTGATTTTATTTTTCGGTATTGTGTCGCTTATGCAAAGGTTGCTTGTTAAAATAGGTTCGGCTTATGCCGTAACTAACAAGCGGGTGATACTTAAAACGGGTGTAATCAGCCGCAGAGTGGTAGATTTAGTACTGGCAAAATGCGAGGGTCTGCACGTCAAACAAAGTGTTTTAGGCAGAATATTTAACTTCGGAGCGATTACGGTTACTACCGGAGGCGTTACAAGTTCTTATCCGTTTATTGCCGATCCGCTTGCTTTCCGGCGGGAGATAAATACACAAATAGGATAATAGGATGGATGATAGGATTAAATTCATAACAGATATAGACACACTCGTTAAGCTCCGTTTCGATTATATCTCGACAGAAATTGATTTGAGTACAACTGATAAGGCGAAACTTGAACCTAAACTGCGGGAGTATTTCAAGGAATATGTATCGGAAGAAAAGTTTACTGCTTACGCTATGGAGATTGACGGAGAAATTGTTTCGGCAGCATTTCTAATCATTGATGAAAAACCTCCGGGACTGAATAACCTAAACGGCAGGTATGGAACGATAATGAATGTATTTACCTATCCCGAACATCGGGGCAAAGGTTACGCAACTTCTGTAATGAGTTCCTTGATTGTCGATGCCGATAATATCTTTGTTTCGGTTCTCGACCTTTATTCAACTAAAGCCGGGAAAGGGTTATATGAAAAACTCGGCTTTAAGGAAGTTGAATATTCTACAATGAGATTATATACGAACGAATAAAGACGATTCAGGATAACTTATTGAAAAACATCTGACAAATAATTTCGTCAGATGTTTTTTTATGGGTATTTTTGCAACCTATACTCAAGATGAGTATGTGAGAAAAGAGATGCAAATGAAAAGAAGTTTTGATATATACAAAATGTCTGATAGTAGAGAACGTAAGTTATGGAAAGAATCCATAATTGTATTTGATTCCTCTGCTCTTTTGGATATTTATTTTCTCCCTAAAGCTACAAGAGAGAAAGTTTTTGAAAATCATTTTAAGAAAAAGTTAGAAGGGCGTTTATGGATACCCTCACACGTTAATTTTGAGTATTATAAGAATAGAGAACAAATTATCAAGAAACCAATAACCGAAAATTATCAACCACTGAAAGATGAGGTTCTTGGAGCAATTAAAAAATCTATTTCAGCTATAATAAAAAAAACGAATGATTTTAAAAATAGAACAAAAAACGATGATAGACATCCTTACTTAAAGCAAGAAGATATTGATAAATATTTAACGGTACTTGAATCATTAAAGAATGATACTGATTCTTTTGAAAAAAGCATAGTGAATCAAATTTTGGAAATAGAGAAGGAAATAGAAGATCTTCCCAATAATGATGACGTATTAAAAGCAGTCGAAGAATATTTCCAAATAGGTCGCGAATATAATTTTAATGAAATAGTAGAAATAACAAAAGAGGGTAAACACAGGTATGAACACTCAATACCTCCGGGCTATCAAGACAAAAAAGACAAAAAAGGATTCCAAATTTTCGGGGACTTAATAATTTGGAAACAAATAATTGAATATGCGTCAGAAACACAGAAACCTATTTTATTTATATGTAATGACCTAAAAGAGGATTGGTGCTATTTAGAAGATGATGTAACTGAAAAAAGGATTAAAAGTCCGAGGGAGGAATTGATAAAAGAAATATTTGATGAAGCAAATGTGGATTTTTGGATGTATAATTTATCTCAATTTCTATATAAATCCAATAAACATCTTTTTAGTTCTGACGAAGAAGTCATAGACAGTGATAAAATATTACGATTTTCGCGCCTGATACAAGAGAATAAGTTTTCCAAGAAACCCAAAAGCAGAAGCCGTGTAATACACGAAGAGTTTTATGAATGCAATGAGTGTGATGGAAATAATGATGGCTTTGGCAATTATGTTGATTATTGGACAGAAACATCTATAATCAATGAGTATCCATCCTCGCATCGTAATTCCAAGTTCGATTCTGCCTATACGGGAGCTTGTGAATGGTGTAATACTTTACATATTGAATGTCCTTGTTGTCATTCTGTAACAGCTATTAATATCCATCAATATGATGAAAAAGTAGAATGTGAAGGTGGGTGTGGAATCTTTTTCTTTATAGAGTCTGATCCAAGTCATCACAATATGGATAATTATGAAATAAAAATTATAGACCATAGAGCTGAAGAATGTTCCGCTTGTGGAGAAGAATACATTGACGATGGTGGAAATACAGGAGTGTGTAAAAAATGTAATGAGGAATATGGCACAGAAAGATAAAATAAGGAGCATAGAAAAACCAGAGATGCCAATAGGCACTCTGCATGGGCAAGATATAGATGATTTCTTCAATAAGAGTATTGCTTATCATAAAGAAGTCTTTGAAAATACGCTTTCTGAATATGAGCCATTTGATTTATATAGTAACTGGAAAACATTCGTAAGAAATCTTGATGAATTTATCAATATACCTTTTGAGATTGACATAGACGATAAAAAAAAATATTTATCATTAGGTTTAAATC
This sequence comes from Bacteroides sp. D2, assembly GCF_025147085.1. Lineage (NCBI taxonomy): Bacteria > Pseudomonadati > Bacteroidota > Bacteroidia > Bacteroidales > Bacteroidaceae > Bacteroides > Bacteroides sp. D2. The sequence goes on from NZ_CP102261.1 coordinate 4,689,229, forward strand.
TAATGGAGGAAAATAATCTTCCTAATTTTAAATATATACTTGATCTGTTAGAAAACAAATTCAATAAGAAGATCAGTCAAAGATTCATGCAGATAGCCATGATGAGTTCTGCGATTAATGCATCATATATTAAATGTGGAGTTTATAATCTTCAAGGAAATAGTCTTAATTTAGACAATATAGAAAATGCAATAGATTTTTTCCAATCAAGAAGGTTATATTATGTCTCTGTGTTGCCTTTAATTCCTCAAATGGCAAAAGGTTCAAAAAAAATAAAGTATATTGACTTACTAAATTTTTTCCAGTATTGTATTGACAGTTGTTTGGTTGGAATAACATCTGCGTATTTTAAACTATTGATAAACAAGTGTATTTCTGATTATGAAATAACTTCTGATGGAACTATAGCAAAAGGCAATTTCGATTTTTCACATTTGGAGAGTTTTTTCTTAGAACCCGAAAGGTTATCCCTCCTTGATCAGTTAGAACTAAGACCAGATATTGTTATTCAAAAAACAATGCTTCCTAAGAGCGATAATAAGATATTTTCTTTTAGTGAGACAGCTAATGCAATGTCATTGTATGAAGGTGCATTTCATAAATACAAACTTGATAAAAGCTCTATTTTTAAAGAGCTAAGTTTGTTTTTATATGACATAGCTATATACATAGAAGATGATTTTAATATTGTAATAGAAGAAACTGACTTTGAGAAAATTTCTCAAAAATATAAATCATTGAAGTTATCCATTCAAACCACGGATTATTTTGTTGCACTTAACAGCAAAGCACCTTTTCAAAAAGTTGGCAATTATTATTTCTCTACTGTGGTTTTACTTACTCGATTTGTGACAAACACTCTATCAACATCTCTTTTAAAAAACAGAACTTTTCAAATACATTCAGGATTTGTTTTTGAAGATAAAGTAGCAAGCATATTAAAGAAGTTTAATTTTGAATTGACTGATATAAAGAGAATTAATAGAAAAGAATTTGATTTAGTAACAATTAAGAATGGGGAGATATATAATTTTCAATGCAAAAACAACTATTATGATATTTCAACAGTAGATTTGGATTACAACAAAATAGCTAAACTAAATAATAGGCTTTGCAATTATTATGAAAAAGCACTGACAAAGGAAATCAATCGGGAGAATTTAATAAAGGATAAACTGGGCATACAGCAGATTTATCATTTCGTAATTTCAAGATACCCAGTAATAACAAGAAATGAAAAAATTATCAATTTCAATCGACTTGAAAATTGGCTGATTGACAAGAATTTAATTTAGTCCCCTATTTTGCTTAGCATCAAAAATGAGAATGTTTCGTTTCAATGCAAAGGCAGAAACATCGGACACGGCTTTTTGCTTCTTTTTCTCCCGCATAAAGTCTTTCTGTTCGCTCATGGAAAAAGAAGTCCGGGCAAAGTTTCCCTGCCCGGATATGAGTTCTTAAAATCGTTTTCAAGGGCATTTATAACCCATTTTCGACCATATATTGCAACCGCCCCGCCACCCACTCGATAGAAGGATTGTGCGGATAGTGGAACGTCCTACGGCTTATATTCTCAATAATGAGCCGTTCGGTGCGGAGTTGTACGCTACGGCAATCGGGGTCTATTTCGTGTAAAAGTTCCTCCAGCTGGTAATACTGTTCCTGCGTGGCAATTATCGGATTGCCGATATATGCGTCTATTCTCATACCTCGCTAAATTTATCTATTTCACACTCTATTATTACGACCTCCGCATCATGGCGGTACAAGCCGTTTTCTTTGGCGTGGTCGATTGCTTTTACTTCGGTGCTGAATATGCCGAAAAATACACGGCTTGCCCTTGTACGGTGTACGTCCGTCTGAAATAATACAAATACTGTTGTCATAATCGGGTAAAATTATGGAGCGGGATTTCTCCCGCCCCTGTTAGTCATTCTGTTTATACTGCTGTGGCTACCTCTGCCTTTTTGCCTTTCGGGGGTACGGTTACAAGGTGTACCGTTCCCGCTGTCGGGGTTGGTATTACTTTAGGCTGTTCCGCTACTTTGGCGGTCAGAGCGGTGGCTTTCTTTGCCTTGTCTGCCGTTTTTCCGACCGTTTTAGCCGTATTTTCAGCTTTGGCGGGTTGCTCTGTCTTTTTTGCTTTGGCATCCGCTTTCATCTGTTTTTCTGCTTTTTTCAGCCCTGCAATACGTTCGTCCAATCGGGCGTTTTTCTTGCCGTAGTCCTCGGCATGGGTCGCCTCGATTTCTGCCGTTTTCTTGGGTAGGTGCTGTTTGGCAAATGCCAACAATAACCCGCCTTTCGTGTCGGCAACGGTTGCCGTCCTGTCGGTTAGGTGGCTATACAGGTAGTCGCGCCGTATCACGGTCTTTTGTTCTTCGGTAAGGGTAGAGGCGATTTGTAGCTTTTTCTCTTCCGTCAATCCGTAATAGTCATTTTCTTTCAATCCTACGGCTTTGTAATGGCTACGGCGCAATTTCGACAACATGAAAAAGTACATAGCGGTTTCCTCGTCTGCGGTAAATGCCGACTCCGGTAGTTCATCGGTGCGCAAAAGTTCCTTTACTCCCTCGGCGGTTTTCTCCGCCTGTAATTCGGTGTTACGTTTCTTCTTGGCGGTAAGGTCAGCTATTAACTGCTCGTTGCTCTTAGTGTCTTTGCTCGCTACCTCTTTGTAATGGAGTTTTACACCCTTGTCGCCGATTTCAGCGTACACACGGATTTTGCCCTGTTCTTTCAGTTCGTCAAGGTGGGCGGTTTGCTTGCTGTATCGTTCCTGTTCCTTGCCGTATTTATCCTGCGCTTTGGCAAAATCTTCGGGTTTGGCGAAATCGGCAGACTGCGGAACGCTCGGAGCGGTCGGGTATCGGCTTAGATTGTAGGTGTGTACGTTCTTAAATTCGTACCCGCCTTTGCGTACCTTTTGGGTCGCCTCGTTTTCATATCCGTACTGTTCCCCGATAAAAACAAGTTTCGGGTCGGCAAGGGCTACGGCTTGCGCCTGTTCTACGAGGTAAGCCGTATTTTTGGCATCGAGGCACTTTTTATCCGCACATCTTCCGCACCCGCTCCCTGTGGCGAATAGGTCGAAGTTTGTAGAGTTGTGCGGACATTTCAAACATGGGGTCTTGTCGAAAAGGTAGTTTTCGAGGTGGTTTGTATAGCAGGATTGTATTTTGCCGTCCAAAACTCCTGCGGAGATACTGCACCATTCGCCCTGTCCGTCCTCGCCTAAGCGGTCTTTCAGTATTTCAGCCTGTATTTTCTTATCGTACTTGCTTATCACTATCCCCGCCGATGCGGTTAGCTTACCCGCTTTTACGAGGTTGGCAATGCCTTTAATGAGTTCGCAAAGTTTCAGCGTTTGGTAAACGTGCTTTTCGCTCTTGCCGAATTGCAGGGCAAGGCTTGCCACATCGTACCGTTTTGTATCTATAAGGCGTTTGTAAGCCTTTGCCGCCTCCATTGGTGGCACATCTTCCCTTTGCAGGTTCTCGGAGATTGAAAGGTCATACGCCTGTTCATCGGTTGCCTCCCGCACAATAGCGGGAATTTCGGCAAGTTTCAGCATACGGCAGGCACGGAAACGGCGTTCCCCGCAAATGATTTCGTAATGTTCGCCTTTCTCGCCTTTACGCCGTAACGTAATGGGCTGTATCAGTCCGTGAACGGAGATGCTTTGCGCCAACTCTTTGAGCGCATCGGCATCGAACGTCTTTCGGGCGTTGTAGTTGCTCGGCTCTATCAAGTCGGACGGAATGTTTACGGCTTTCTTTACGCCGTTTTCGAGGGTTCTTACCACTACTGCGGTTACTACTTCGTTTGCTTTCTCTGCTACTGCTACGGCTGTGCCGTTGTTCTTAATTGCTGTCATGATTGTAATTATTAAAATGATTCTTGATTTTGTTTATTGATTTTTTCGGATAACCACTTATCCAGCCTCATTCGGCACTCGGTAAGGGTCGGCATCACTACGCTAAAAAGTTCGCCGTCTGTATCCCGATAATCGTATTGGAAAAGCCACTTCCCGCGAAAATCTTTGTACTGTTCGTAATTTTCCTCTCCTGCGGGGCATATTGATACTCCGTGCAGGTTCATTTTAGGCGGTGTCATATTATTGTCGATTTTTAGGGTTATTGGCGCAAATGGGGCAAATAACAAGGATTTCCAAAATGTCGTTATCTTCTTTGTCGGTTACATCGAAACTGCATCTAACGCTGTCGCATCCGCATTTTCGGGGGTTATGCTCGAATGAAAAACTATTGTTCGGATAGCTGTTTGCATACTCGTTTAACGAGCCTAACGAATTGAAATACTTTGGTTTCATGTTTTTATGTTTTAGAAAATTAATACTATCAAAAGGAGAATAAAGCCAACGATAACGGCAAGAGAAATAAGGCAGGACAAAACGCCTTTAATGATTGCCCACGCTAAATAAATCCCTGCGACAACCGCCACGAACGACCAACCCCAAAGGGCAAAACCCGCAACCACAAAAGCTATTTTCAAAATCGAACCTATGCTGATTGGAAGGTTTGAGAATCGTTGTTTCCTGTTTTTTTCTGCTGTTCGTATCATAATTCTGACTTTTTTTTTAACGCTATGCCGTATCGGAGCCGGTTATGAGTGATCGAGTTTCAGGGGCAGAGAAAGGTAGTGTTTAGCCGATGCCAGTTTTTCAGGATAAAATACGCTACGTCCAGCATGGATGTTGGAAGATTTTTCATGAAACCGCTTGCGGCTCGAACTTGCCTCGGCGTGAAGAACACGGAAATACTTTCGCGCATGAAATCGAACACTTCATCGGCGTAATTGGCATTCCCGCTAAAAGAGGAAGAAATTATAAGATACGGGCAGTAGAAAAAATTCCCTTTTACTCCCGGATAGTCTGAACAGGGAGTACAAAAAGCGGCTTATTTTGACCGCCGCCGGAATCAGTTTGCACTTTAGGTATAGACAAGTGCAGACGAAAGCTACCAGCCCGAAAGGGATTGATATATGGTGTATTTTAATGACTTACCTTTGTTTTCCCGTAATCATAGTATAAACGAAAAAGGTAAATTACTATGGAGATAATAAATATAGAAGCCCGCACTTTTGAGGTTATGTTGGAGCGTTTTGAATCGTTTGTTCGGAAAGCCGAAAAACTGGTTGACCGGAATAAAAGCAAAGAGCTTGACGGTTGGCTGGATAATCAGGATGTATGTCTTATTCTGAATGTCAATCCCAATACATTGCAGTATCTGCGAGATAAAAGGAAGCTGGCTTATACGAAGTTTAATCGAAAGATGTACTATAAGCCCGAAGATGTGGAGAGGTTTATCAACAATCTGAAATCGGAGTAATTATGAGTACAGAACTTGTAACTAAAGATAATGAGCGGATAAAATCTTTATTCTGTTCGCTCGATAGATTGTTGGACAGAATCGAAACTGTAATGACAGGGTATGAGCCGTCTTTGAACGGAGAACGTTTTTTGACCGTTGCACAGGTATCGGAAAGGTTGAAAATCAGCCGGAGGGCATTACAGGAATACAGAACCAAAGGCAAAATCCCTTACCTTCAGTTGGGTGGCAAAACCTTATACCGGGAATCGGATATTCAAAAATTGTTGGAACAGAACTATCGCGAGGCATGGGAATAATAACCCCACAGAAAATGCCGGATTTAATTCAAAAGGGCTACCAGAGTAATTTCCGGTAGCCCTTTTAAGTAAGTTTGCTACATTGCTTTTCGCCGTTCAATCAGCTTATCCATATCTTCGGATATTTTCATATCTGTTACTTTCGCATAGACCTGTGTTGTCGAAATATTGGTATGTCCCATCATTTTGCTGATACTTTCTATGGGAATACCCTCTGAAAGTAAGAGCGTTCCGAATGTGTGGCGGCTTTGATGATAGCTCATATTACCCTTGACACCGGCAAGAAAACCGATTTCAGTAATGCAATACCATATCTGGTCGCGGTTAGGCAATGGGAATACAGGCTTCGTATCGTCTTCCGTATTGTAGAGCGACAGGATTTGTTCGGCAACCGGATGTAAAGGGACGTAGGCTTCAACCTGTGTCTTTTTCCGATGGATTCTGATAAAGGGTTTTCCTTCTGCCGTTCGTCCGATATGGCGGGGGTACAGTCCTTTCAAATCGACATAAGCAAGTGCCGTAAACGCAGAAAAGATAAAGGCTCTGCGAATCAACTCCTGAAACGTATTAGGCATCGGTTTTTCCATAATCAGCTTCAATTCATTCCTGCTTATGTGCTGTAATTTGGGCGGTTCTTTCTTTTCATATTTCACATCTGCAATCGGATTAAATCGGAGAATCTCTTGATCAACGGCAATGTAAATCAATCGGTTCAGCCATGTAAAACAATGGTTGATATGCCCCGACTTATATTCTTTGGCTTTTAAAAAGAGCTTATAACCTTCGCCGAACTCTTCGGTAATATCAGTAAAGGCAATATCTTTCATTTTCAAGGTAAGAAGATATTCCCGTAAGTTATTTTGAGAAATCTTAGACTGGCGGTAGGTAGAAGTAGAGTTTATTTCCAATGAACGTACCCTTAGCCGTTCACGTTCTGCCTCGCCAGCCAATAATAACATAGTGGGGATAGTATGTATTTCGAGAATCGCATTTTTGAGTAAGTCCACACTGACAACACCATATTTTTTTAGCGTGTTCTCGTAGGTCTGTTCAATACGCTGACGAAATGATTTTAGCTGGCCGTTTACCTTTTCGTCTTTGACTTCTCCCTTTTTACTTTTCCAATCTTTGGGGTTACAGAAAATACCTGTTGTGATTACGGTTTGTTCGCCATCAACAGTAATGCGGCAAAATATGGCGGTTGTACCGTCTTTTTTTACTTTACCCCGGTTTATGTAGAATAATGTTTTAAATGTAGATCGCATAATTGTAATGTTTATTGATTATTATAGAACTAATTTTAAATCTTTGGTTGCCTCGATGTATTTGTCCATATCCTCAAAGAGTTTTTTCGGGGTAACACGGGCATAAATTTGAGTGGTCTTTATATCGCTATGACCGAGCATTTTTGATACGGTTTCTATGGGAACTCCGCCTTCAAGCGTAATCAGGCTGGAAAACGAGTGCCGCCCCATATGATAGGTCAGCGGCCCTGTCATTCCAATTAGCTGGCGTATGCTTTGGAGATTCCATTTCAGAGCGTTATATTCCATTTTAGGGAATAGGGTTTCTCTTGATGGATTCTTATACTTTTCGATTAGCTCGATGGCTTCGGGAAGCAGCTTCACCCGGCACAACTTGCCGTTCTTACCGCGTTGATATTTGAGCCATAAATCGCCCGCATCGTCTTTAGACAGGTTGTCGTTGGTTATAAATATTACATCGACGTAGGCAGTCCCGGTATAGCACGCAAAAAGGAACATATCACGGGTGGTAATATGCGACCAGCGGTGTTCTTCAAACTGTAAATCTCGTATCTTCTCAAATTCTTCACGGCTTAGGGTGCGTGGTGGATTAACTTTTTGCTTTAGCAAAGGATAGTTTACAAAGTAATGCCTGTCGGAATGCCCCTCTTTAAAGGCAATCCGGCAGATTTTCTTCAATATTGCCAAATAGTGGCGCACGGTTTCTACACCTAAATTTCTTTCAAGAATGAGATAATCTTGAAATTCCCGGATAAACTGTTCATTCAGCTGACTGAATGCAAGGTCTTTGACGTTGTAGTTTTTGCTGACAAACTCGCCTAATCTTCTCCGGGTGTAGAGGTAATTGGGGATTGTACGGTGGGAAACATCTATTCCGACACGTGCCCTTACCTCTTCAATATGGCGGTCGAAGAGCCGGAACAGCGTCATTTGTGTAGCTATACCACCTTGAAACAGGTTCTTTACATCTGTGGCATCGAACGGTACATTTCGTTCGGTTAGCATATTGTAAGCCTCGTTGATACTAAGCAACAGCTTATCAATCTTTCCGTTGGTTTCGACTGCTTCCTGACTTTTCCCGTTCAAACGGCTGGCTCGCGGATTCCAAAGCGAGAGGGTACAGGAGAGTTTACTACTGAACTGCGCGACGGTATCGCCGACAGTTATTCTTCCCATAATCGGGGTCTTTCTTGACTTGTCAAGAACACTCTTTTTCAGGTAGAGTAATACCTTGAATTTTTCATTTTCCATACGCTTATATTTTGTGGGTAAAGTTACCCGCTTTATAAGCGCTCTTAATCATGTAAAATGCAGCATATCAGCGCAAAAGAATAAATCTGATTACCTGTTTTCTCTTGGAAACAGACAGGCTAACGATTTGGTAACTGAAATGTAGCGCAAATCTGCTTCGGGATAAACATTTCAAATAGCCTTAGAATAATGCAAACCTGTTCATCTCAAATATGTTACCTGCCGAACTGCTTCAATCTGCGTTAGTATAATTTACTGATTTTTATACACACAGCAAGGCATACTTTTTCAACTACTATTTGTCTGGATAATGGATTACCTATTGAGACCTTATCGAAAATGCTTGGACATTCTGATATTAAAATAACTCAAGCGTATGCTAAGGTATCTAATCGTAAAATAGAAGAAGACGTAAATAAATTAAATTCCGTTTTGCAATAGGTAATTATATATATTGCCAGAGTAAGATTGCAGTTTTGATATTTTATATATAAACTGACTTCAATTAGTAAATAGTAATAGCTCGGAATTGTCCGAGCTATTTTATTAGGTATGAATTGAAAGAACATAGATGAAAAGTAAAATTGAGAAAGGAATAATAACAATGAAATATATGCAATTAAAAGCAACTATTTCTTCTATTTTATTCTTTCAAAGGATATGACATTGGTATAAATAGTATATTTTTCATTAGTTTTGGGATTGTACTTAGAACTGATATTGTTAAATTATCTAATTAAACGTTCCATGTTTCTACTTTACCCTCAGAATTGATTAAGGATGAGTTTGGGATTCTTGTTTTTTATGTGTAATAATTGTGTCGATGTACTTTGTTAGATTTATTCCTGATTATGTATTTATAGAGTAGAATATTTGTAGTGTTGTGGAAAATATGGAATTAATTAGTGAAAAGTACTCATAAATCCAGTTTCATAAATTCATGCATTATTTTTCTAATTGATATTATAAGAAGTTTGATCTTTTAAAATTGAAAGTCGATTTTTTCAAATATTATTTGTAATATTGTACTTAATATTAACAATATACATAATAAAATGCGTATCAATCATGTACATATACGAAATTTCAGAAAATTGAGAAATTGTCGTATTGATTTCGATGAGAATCAAACAATCTTTGTAGGAGCTAATAATAGTGGGAAAACATCTGCTATGAGTGCTATTATATGGTTTTTAAAAGGAAAAGATAGATTTACAACTAGAGAGTTTACTTTAACTAATTGGATAAAGATAAACGAACTTGCAGATAAATGGCTTGTATTTGATGAAGTAGATCCCTTGTTACTGACCCCCAATCAATGGGATGATATTGTTCCGTCACTTGATATTTGGATAGATGTAAGCGAATCTGAAGCTTACCAAGTATATAAAATAATACCTTCACTTACATGGAAGAAAGATTCAGTAGGAGTACGTTTGCGTTTTGAACCAAAAGATATTAAGTCTCTTTATGCGGATTACAAAAAAGAGGTTATGAAAGTACGTAATTTACAGGCTTCTCCTGAATATAAAGAGACAAGAAATTTGAAACTTTATCCTCAAAATATGTGGGATTTTTTAAATCATAATCATAATTTATTAGCTTATTTCAATATCAAATATTATGTGCTTGATTCAGAAAAGATAAATCACGAATTGGAGTCTGAGGTACAAGTTACCCCTGATGATTCTCTCGAAGAAAATCCGTTAGTGGACTTAATTCGTATTGATAGTATAGAGGCATTTCGTGAATTCTCCGATCCTATGGGGAAAAATGAAAGTGATATAGATACACTTTCAAAACAATTACAGGCATACTACCGTCAAAACTATACTGATGAGACTATTATAGAGACGGGAGATTTGAAATTAATGGAAGAATTATCTAGGGCCAATACCTCTTATGATTTGAAGTTACAGAAAAGTTTTTCTATGCCAATAGGTGAACTATCCAATATAAATTATCCAGGATTCCAAAATCCTTCTATTAGTATTAGGAGTAATGTTAATATTGTTGATTCTATTTCTCATGATTCGTCAGTACAATTCTCTATACAAGGTAAACCAGAATTATCACTTCCTGAGAAGTATAATGGATTGGGATTGAGAAATCTCATTTCTATATATCTAAAACTTATCCAATTTCGGGAACAATGGACGAGAAATAGCAAAAATGAAGAAGATGTGAAAAAATCAATAGAACCTATACACCTTGTTTTTATCGAAGAACCAGAGGCACATCTTCACGCTCAAGCACAACAAGTTTTTATACGAAAAGCATTAGAGGCACTGACTAATGCTGCTGAAAATAATGCATTGAAAGAAAATCCCAATCTTACTACTCAATTAATTGTGAGTACGCATTCTAATCATATAGTAAACGAAGTAGACATGAACTGTTTGCGTTATTTCAGACGTGTTTTAGACGAAATCATTGGTATACCGGTTTCTAAAGTCGTTAATATGTCCCGAACATTTGGAGAAAATGAAAACGATACAAAAAAATTTGTAACTAGATATATCAAACTTACGCATTGTGACATTTTCTTTGCTGATGCAGCAATACTCGTTGAGGGGGCAGCAGAAAGAATTCTTATGCCTCATTTTATTAAGAGGGAAGGTATGGATAATTATTATATTTCTGTTATGGAAATAAACGGAAGCCATGCACATAGATTTAGCAGCCTTTTAAAAAAGCTCAATATTTTGACAGTAATAGTAACTGATATTGATGCTCAGCAAGAAGTGGAAGAAGATGGTAAGAAGAAAAAAAATCTAGCCTTCCCCAAAGAAGGCAAAGTCAAACGACCAATAACGATACTATAAAACATTGGATTGGAAAGAATGAAATAGATGATTTATTAGAATTACCAGAGACAGATAAAATAAAGGATAATGTACATGTGGTCTATCAGACTGGGGTTGATGTTGTGTGGATTAAAGAGAAAGAAACGATATATCCATATACTTTTGAAGACTCGTTAATTTTCACTAATCTTGATTTGTTTCGTGGAGATGAGAAGTTGAAAAAACTTGGTACGGTTACTACTTTTTATAATTATTTGCATAGTATAAAGGACCTGAAAACATTCCATATGAAGATCTTTGATAAGTTAGAATCTTCTTCCAATGTAAAAGCTGAATTTGCAAACACATTGTTGTATGCGGAACAATTTGAGGCATTACAGACTCCTGCCTATATTAGAGAGGGGTTGGAATGGCTAAAATCATATTTTGAATTTAATCATAAATAATATGGGACATAATATAGATGAAAAGGTAGATTTAACTCTTGAGGCTTGTATTTCTCCAAATTCACGTAAGAGTTTTTTTCTTTTTGCTGGTGCGGGGTCAGGTAAAACTCATTCATTGGTTAGATTGTTAAATAAGATCAAGGACAAATGGGAGAAGCAACTAAACCTTGAAGGACGTCATATAGCAGTAATAACCTATACAAATGCTGCTACTGATGAAATTCTCAACCGTCTTGATTATAGTCCACTGTTTCATGTCTCGACTATTCATAGTTTTGTATGGGAAGTTATAAAGCATTATCAAACTGATATAAAGAAGTATTATATTGCATTTAAAGAAGTCGAGAAAGCTGAAATAGAATTGAAATTGGAGAAATCCAAGAGTAAATCTGGAAAAAATTACAATAATAATTTGGAAAAACTGGTTGCCATAAATGAAAAGATAATAAAAGCATCTGATATTAATAGATTTATATATAATCCAAATGGTAATAATTATGAACACAATGCTTTAAGTCATGCGGATGTTATAAAAATAGGTGCTAAAATGATAGTAGATAACGAGCTTCTCCAAAAAATTATAGCGCAACAATATCCATTTTTTATGATTGATGAGAGTCAAGACACAAAAAAAGAATTGATAGCTGCCTTTTTTGAAATTGAAAGAAATGTTGATGATAATTTTACACTTGGACTATTTGGGGATCAAAAACAACGAATTTATACAGATGGCGAGGAGCGAATTGTAGAGATTATTCCCCAAGAATGGGAAAAACCTATTAAAGAGATGAACTATAGATGTGCGAAACGCATTGTTGAATTAGCAAATAAGATAGGTTGTCAAATAGATGTGTATGCAAAACAAAGCCCTCGTGATAATGCACCGGAAGGTACTGTTCGGTTATTTTTAATCAAGAATAAGGATGATTTGAACAAAATTGAGTTAGAATCAAAAGTGATTCAAATGATGGCTGATATTACTGGAGATCAGATGTGGAATAGAGATGCAACAAATGTAAAGGTACTGATATTGGAACATATGATGGCTGCACGAAGATTGGGTTTCGCAGAGTTTTTTGATGTGATGCATGAAGTAGATAAATATAAGCAGACCCTGTTGCAAGGATTGGTTAGTGATATGGATATATTCACAAAGCTTATATTTCCGCTTGTTGAGAATGTGCTGAAGAATGATAATTTATCTGCTCTAAACTTACTGAAATTACATTCTCCTTTGCTGAGGGAATTACCTCAAAATAAAGCATTTCAAATATTAGATAAGTGCAAAAAGGTAATAGATATTCTTGCAAATATGGATTTTAATGTGGTTACAATCAGGGAACTTATCACATATGTCTGTACAACACATATTTTTGTAGTTCCAGAAATACTAAAAAGAGCTTCAAAAATGGTATTAAATGATCTTACAGAAGATGATAAAGAGGATATGGATATAGTTTGTTCTTGGATCAAAGTGATGGATTTACCTGTTAACCAAATAAAACGTTTTGATGATTATGTAAATCGTCGTACAATGTTTGATACACATCAAGGTGTGAAAGGACTAGAATTCGAACGTGTACTTGTTGTTATTGATGATAATGAATCAAGAGGATTTCTTTTTAGCTATGATAAATTGTTGGGAGTAAAACCATTGTCAGATGGTGATATTAAAAATAAGGAAACAGGTAAGGAAACAAGCATGGAGCGAACTACTAGACTATTTTATGTGACATGTACTAGGGCTCGTAATTCCTTAGCTATAGTTATGTATACAAATGCCCCTGAAACAGCTAAAGAGACGGTACTTGTAAATAAATGGTTCATTGATGACGAGATTATAATAATAAATTAATTTGTTAATTATTGTATATGGCTATGTGGGGTGTTTTATCGATGGATTTGCTTGAACCTTATTAATATATATGCTAATTTTTATGGTATATTTTGTGGGAAGTAGTCTTAAGGGTTGATATGCAGTGTTTTTCTGTCTCAATATATAAAAAACAAAAAGAACCTTATAAGTTTGCAGATTGAGGAAAAATGATTAATTTTGTGTTGCTAGAACAACAAGCATTTAAGCAAAGCGATGATATTGAACAATTGTCAATTCAATGTCTTTTTGAAATATTGAAGATAATACAATTAGAATCAGATACTTAGCTCGGTGGTTCGAGTCCCGTCCGCACCGCATTAGGAAATAAAAAAATCCTCTGATTTACTGGAAATCAGAGGATTTTTTTATTTTGAAGATAGCGATTATTCGCTATCTTTTTTTTCCATCATATCCCCATTTCACATAGATGGCTCCCCATGCAAATCCTGCTCCAAATGCAGTAAGAATTAGATTATCTCCTTTTTTGAGTTTATCTTCAAAATCCCAGAGGCAGAGTGGGAGAGTGCCGGCGCTAGTGTTACCGTATCGTTCGATGTTGACCATGACCTTTTCGACAGGAACTTCCAAACGTTGTGTTACGGCGGTGATAATACGTTGATTAGCCTGATGAGGAATTACCCAGTCGATGTTGTCTTTGCTAAGATGGTTTCTTGCAATGATAGATTCACAGGCATCAGCCATGTTGGATACTGCATATTTGAATACAGTACGTCCTTCCTGATAGATATAATGCATTTGATTATCCAATGTATAATAAGAAGGAGTACATACAGAGCCACCCGCTTTAATGTGCAAAAAAGGCAATCCCTTACCATCTGTTCTTAACACAGCATCCATAATGCCAAAATCTTCAGTAGTAGGTTCAAGCATGACAGCTGCTCCGCCATCACCGAAAATCGGACAAGTTGCACGGTCGGTATAGTTTATTATTGACGACATCTTTTCAGCGCCTACAACTACCACTTTCTTATAATTTCCAGAACGGATAAAATTGGCTCCAGTTTCCAGTGCATATAAAAAACCGCTGCAAACAGCTTGCATGTCAAAAGCAAAAGCTCTTTTCAATTCCAGTCTTTCACATAAAATAGAAGCCGTGGAAGGAAAGCGGTAGTCAGGGGTTGTTGTAGCTACAATTATCAGATCAATATCATCCGGATTTGTTTGAGTACGTTTTATTAACTGTTTGACAGCTTTACGAGCTATGTAAGAAGTTCCCAGTCCTTCCTCTTTCAAAATACGTCTTTCCTTAATGCCAATACGCCCCATAATCCATTCGTCGGTAGTATCTACCATTTTGGAAATCTCATCATTGATCAAGATGTAATCGGGTACATATCCTCCGACTCCTGTAATTACTGCGTTTATTTTTTCCATTCGTTTTATCTAGTTTTGGTAAATTGAATAAGGAGGTTCATTCGAAAATCAAAAATGCGGGCGCAAATATATGGAAAAGAGACCGAATTCCAATAGTAGTTTGTGAAACTGTAGCCTTTTTAATTAATAAAAAGGAATATTTGACCAAATTTCGTCTAAATTTTTAGCAAGCAACTTTTGTTTAAACGAATGTATTGTTGTAAATGATTGGTTCATAGGTAATTGTGAATATTGTTCCGGTATTGCTAACTACGAAGTTTGTCAAACAACTCGTCATTGTATAAAGATGACTTATTGGTTAGAGACTATTTAAATTTTATGCAAATCATATTTTCGCTTCCTTTCTTGTCTTGCAGGTTCAAGATTTTCTTGATGACTTGCAAATGTGTGTTCTTCTAAATCCATACTGCCATCGGTAATGTATGGTAATAGTCAGTCATTCATCAAGAAAAATATTGTATATGTGAAAATATACACAGCGATATGATAACCGGCAGAAGCTGCAGTACGTGCCAGATGCAGTGCAAATGCTGTTTTACCTACCGCAAGACGGGCAGCAATAACGATCTCCTCACCGGGTTGCCAGCCGCATGTTATCCAGTCAAGGTCGGCAAATCCTGTAGTCAGTCCTGGAGCACTGTTCTTGTTGCTGGCCACGCGGGCCTCTATCAACTTATAGTGTCCTCTATAAGTTGTGATGTGGAACGGAGATGTTCAGCTGTACCACATTCATTTTCCAATCGGTCGAGGAGGGTATGGGCATCTGCCAGCGTATCGTCTATATCAGTTATACTGATAGTTGGGAAAATAAGCCACTGCCATCTCGGACAGTACGTGGCAACCGTGAAGCAGCCAGTCAAAAGATTGATTATCCATTGTTTAAAATATTTTAGTACGCCGCAAAATTATGACTCGTTTCATTGGATGGAAAAAACGTTTTTCTGATGCTGGTAATTTAAATGTAAAATAAGTATGAATATTTTTAAATAAAAATCTAATTATTTAAACAATCTTCTCTATATTTGCATTCGAAATTAAATTTTATATGGCAATTTTGTCGATTAATAATCAGTAATATCAAACCATTTATATATAACTAAATTTTATAATTTTGAAAGGATTAGAAATAATAAAAGATCGTTTACAACGAAAGCGGGAACAGTACATTCATCAGGGAGAGAAAATAGAACAAATGAAGTGTACAATGCAAAACACTGGTGAGGAAATTGAGCAACTGGAATATGTGCTTAGTGAGATGGAGCATATAGCGGATGCAAATCGTGCGCCACGAGTGGTTCCAAATGCCAGGGTGGAGGAGGTGTTTGCATATCTCTGCCGAGTGTTTGAGTTTTTGCAGCACCGTTTAAAATTGCATTTCAAATATAAATTGGCATGCGAAGTCATCTTTGCCCGCTATCAGTTTAAAAGTCGGTTGCATACTCCCGGACGGGAATATTTGAGCTTTGCCACTATACTGACTTACTTTAAACGTGAAAGAGGAATGGCGTATGGGTGATTTCAAAAATATCGAAATATAGAGATAATAGTATGAAAAACAAATGTTTTAGGAACAGAAATGACGAATTTGATATTTTTTCCTTATTTTTGTGTGTCCATTTTTGAATGATATGATGCAGATAATACGATTAAAAGGAAAAGACAAACATTTATATCGGCTTTTGGCGCCGATGGTGATGGATCCCGAAGTGATACGCGCAAACAATAATTACCCTTTCAAGACGGGCGAAGAGTATGTGTGGTTCATTGCGATTGAAGACAAAGAGGTAGTGGGCTTCGTCCCCGTGGAACAGAAAAGCCGGAAGAAAGCTGTAATCAATAATTATTATGTGAAGGCAGAAGGCACCGTACGGGAGGAAATCCTGTCGCATCTGTTGCCCGCCATTGTTGCGGAATTCGGCCCCGAGAGTTGGTTACTCAATTCGGTCACACTGGTACAAGATAAAGAAACATTTGAAAAGTTTGAATTTGTATCCATGGACAAGAAGTGGACACGGTATGTTAAAATGTATAGATGACTTATGGCGAAAAAGAAAATAGCAGGCACAAAGAATGTATATGAATTAGCACAAGAACGACTGAAAGTTATATTTAATGAATTTGATAATATATATGTGTCATTTTCCGGAGGTAAAGACAGTGGGGTATTGCTGAATATGTGCATCGATTATATCCGGAAGAATAATTTGAAGATACGCTTGGGGGTTTTTCACATGGATTATGAAATCCAGTATAAAATGACTATTGACTATGTAGACCGGATGCTGGAGGCCAATAAGGATATTTTGGATGTATACCGGGTATGCATCCCTTTCCGTGTGGCTACCTGCACCTCGATGTATCAATCTTTTTGGCGTCCGTGGGAAGACAGCAAAAAGAATATATGGGTTCGTTCCATGCCTAAAAAGGCAATGACCAAAGAAGATTTTCCTTTTTATAATACAACGATGTGGGATTATGAATTTCAGATGCGTTTTGCGCAATGGATACATAATAAAAAAGATGCAGTGCGCACTTGTTGTCTGATCGGGATTCGTACACAGGAAAGTTTCAATCGGTGGAGATGTATCTATATGAGTCGTAAATTCCAGATGTATCATAAATATAGATGGACTTCAAAAGTGGGGAATGACATTTATAATGCCTACCCTATTTATGACTGGAAGACAACGGATGTATGGACTGCCAATGGAAAATTCCAGTGGGATTATAATGTTTTATATGATCTTTATTATCGTGCCGGAGTCAATCTGGAGCGTCAGCGTGTAGCAAGTCCCTTTATTAATGAGGCCCAAGAGAGTTTGCAGCTTTACCGGGTGCTTGATCCCAATACCTGGGGTAAAATGGTGGGAAGGGTGAACGGTGTGAACTTTACCGGTATGTATGGTGGTACTCATGCAATGGGATGGCAGTCGGTGAAACTTCCTGAAGGATATACATGGCGCGAGTTTATGTATTTTTTGTTGTCCACTCTGCCGGAGCGGGCGAGGAAGAATTATCTCCGGAAACTTTCAGTAAGTGTGAATTTCTGGCGGACAAAGGGCGGATGTCTAAGTGATGCCACTATCCAAAAGCTGATTGATGCGAAGGTGCCGATTATCGTTATGGACAACAGTAACTACAAAACGTTGAAGAAACCGGTGCGTATGGAATATCAGGATGATATTGATATTCCGGAGTTTAAGGAAATACCCACGTATAAGCGGATGTGTGTCTGTATCCTCAAGAATGACCATGCCTGCAAATACATGGGATTCTCGCCAACAAAAGAGGAGATGAGTAAAAGAAGTCAAGTTATGGAACAATATAGAATCATAGTATCATGAGTGTAGATAAAAGCCCTGTTTACGAAGTAAAAGCAGTACCTGTAGAAAAAGTATATGCGAACGATTATAATCCGAATGTCGTAGCACCACCTGAAATGAAGTTGCTGGAACTTTCTATTTGGGAAGATGGTTTTACGATGCCTTGTGTATGCTATTATGATAAGGAGGCGGACAATTATATCCTGGTAGATGGCTACCATCGTTATACAGTATTGAAAACTTCCCAACGAATCTATAAGCGTGAAAACGGCTTATTGCCGATTGTGGTGATAGACAAGGACCTGTCTAACCGTATGAGTTCAACAATCCGGCACAACCGTGCCCGCGGAATGCATAACATTGAATTGATGTGTAACATTGTTGCGGAGCTTGACAAGGCAGGTATGTCCGATCAATGGATTATGAAAAATATCGGTATGGATCGTGATGAATTGTTGCGCCTGAAACAAATTTCAGGACTTGCCGATCTGTTTGCCAATCGCGAATTCAGTATTCCTGATGAGGTGGCTCCTACGGAAACAGAACGCAAAACCTTATAATCTGATAGCTATATATATACAGGAATTGAACATTTTGTCATTTAGGCACAAATTATACAAGTTATCAGACTGCTTTATTGTATAAAATGGTCGTTGATCTTGCTTAATTTGTGCCTGAATTATATCTAAATGACATAAAAAACTATTAGCACATCTTGTTAGTGTGGTTTCAATAAACGAAACTCTTTTCTTTTAAATGGTGCGCATATCGCAAAAAAAACTTCCCGTCAACATTCTTCTTTTATAATGCGTAATCCCTTCGATTGTAAATAGCATTAATAGTCTTACTTCTGGAATCTGATTATCTGTATCAGAAATGAATACAATTTTGTATCTCCTTTAATATTCCGAAATTTGCAATATGAGATTTGGATAAAATTAGGTATCGCCAAGAATGAGGTGTTTAAAAGGTAATGAGAGAGAGTAAGAGATATATAACTATTTTTTTCTATTTGATTCTTCTTCTATTTATGGCTGGATGCGAGCATGATGTAAGCACAATAGGTCAAGAGAATGAAGAGGAAGCACTGAAAGAAAAAGTGCAAATAGAGATTTTTGCCAGGGCAAAATCGTACTCTCTGCCTCCGACCAGAGCTTTGGAAAGTGAGGTCGGTAAAACTCCATGGATACTGGTCTTTAAGGGACAGGGTGCGGGAGCCACCTTTATAGAAGCTGTACAGGCTTTTGAAATGATAAGCAAGCGATATGTGTTATTGACTAAGCAGCCTGCTGGTAACAAATACCAATTACTGATACTTGCTAATCCGTTGGATCAGTTCTATTATGGAAATGCATCTACGGGATATGATTTTAACCAGGCAGCTTTGCTTTCCAAGTTAACTCCGGGAGTGACTACTTATGGAGAAGCTTGTAGCAAGTTACTGACTAAACCATTGGATAGTAATCCACTTACTACTGTACCGTATAGTGGAGATGAAGAGACGATTCCGATGAGTCATCGATTGGAAGTGGATCAAATAGACAATACGACGAAGATAGCCAATACTGATGGAAGTTCATTATTGCTTACCCGTGTGGTTGCTAAGATTGTCATTGTCAATAAAGCATCTAACTTTATTTTGAAGGGAGTGACCGCTGTCATGAATGTGCCCCGGCAAGGTAAATTGCATGATGCTGATGGGATATTAATGAATAATACAACCAATTTGACAGAGTACCGGTATGATGCTGCTTACTCACTTCCCGTGGTAAAAGCGGAAACGATTGCAACCGACGTGCAGAGTACAGAGAAATTCCCTATATATATGTACGAGTCCGATGTGCAGAATAATACATATCTTATTATTCAGGGTACTTATGACAATAAAGACTATTATTATAAGATGTCACTGCTCAATAGTAGCCTGCAGGCGATGGATATAGAGCGTAATCATTCATACACATTTACGATTAATAGAGCTAAAGGACCCGGATATGATACGGTAAGTGATGCAAAAACTGCGAAGCCATCTAATACAGATCTTGATTTTGAGATTATGGTAGATGATAGTGAATCTTATGAGATCCTAGCCAATAATGATTATTATTTGGGTGTAAGCAACTCGGTTTTTATAGCCTATTACAGTGGTGAAAATATGGAGGATTATGATGCTTTTAGTGTGATTACTGATTGTACAAAGGATTTTCAGGATGCTCGAACAATAACAGATAATAAACTGGAAGTATCAGGAGCCTTTCAGTTAAGCGGGCCATTTAAGGTGCCGATAGTAACTTCCAATGGAACAAATCCGGTAATAACACCGGTAACAGTTGGAGTCACTAACCAGTTGATGGGTTATGAAGAGGGAATTGATGATAAGAAAAATGCGTA
The DNA here is from genome assembly GCF_025147085.1 of Bacteroides sp. D2. Taxonomy (NCBI): domain Bacteria; kingdom Pseudomonadati; phylum Bacteroidota; class Bacteroidia; order Bacteroidales; family Bacteroidaceae; genus Bacteroides; species Bacteroides sp. D2. Next base: position 4,709,630 of record NZ_CP102261.1, read on the forward strand.
TATAACATTAAAACTTGGAAACTTGGAAAAAAAAGTTCATATCAGACAAAGAAAAGCGATTTCCGCAGGAGGAAGCACACTAAAGTTTATGCCTACTAATAATACCGATCCGGTAGTAAGCGAAATAAACTATTTCTGTCTTACTGGCCAGGTAGAAGAGGGGACTGACAATCCTAAGGAGTGGATTCGTTTATACTCTTCTGTAATGCCGGAAGGACATACAGGAGAAGATCACATTATCGTAGAAGACGGGAGAATATATGTGGAAGTGTTACCTAATACAAATGCAACTCCCAGATCCGGTATTGTGCATCTAACCACCATGGCATCTGTTGGTGGGGTTAGTTTAAACTCTGTGCAACGTATAAAATTAGATATTACTCAATTAGGGCAGTAAACAGTAAATGTGTTATTAATGAAGAAAGTAAGTTTACTCATATTATTCATGCTCGGATGTATTCTTTTCGAGAGTAAGGCACAGAAAGTTGCGCTTAAAAGCAACCTTTTGTATGACGCTACCACGACCATGAACTTAGGGCTGGAGCTAGGATTGGCACGTAAATGGACATTGGATATTCCGGTCAACTATAATCCATGGAAGCCTTCCGACGGCAAACGATTACGTCATTGGGGAATACAACCCGAAGTTCGTTATTGGTTTTGTGAACGCTTCCGCCGTACGTTTATTGGAATACACGGACATTATGCGGATTTCAATGTGGGAGGATGGCCTGATTGGTCTTTCATCAGCGAAAATATGCAAAAGAATCGCTATCAGGGACATTTATACGGAGGTGGTTTTTCTGTGGGACATTCCTGGATTCTGAAAAAACGCTGGAGTATTGAAGCATCTGTTGGAGTGGGGTATGCACATATTGTATATGATAAATATCCCTGTACCACTTGCGGTACGAAGGAGAAGGAAAGTAGTAAAAATTACTTTGGACCTACTAAAGCAAGTGTGTCGCTTATTTATATAATTAAATAGAATGATGATGAAAAGAAATATAAGTTTTATCGTATGTATGTTAGTGGTTTGCAGCCTGAATATAAAGAATGTGATGGCACAATCCCGCTCTTATGAGGGCAACATTGCTGTGAAGCCGGTTCAACTGGAACAAAAAGGTAACTTTCTTCATATCGATATAGACTTTAGCTTGAATAATGTGAAGGTCAAATCAGCGCGCGGAGTGGATCTTATTCCCCAACTGGTATCTCCGGAACGTACGTTGAATCTTCCAAAGGTATCTATTAAAGGTCGTGATGAATATCTGGCTTATGAACGTGAACTTGCGGTAATGAGTGCCAAAGAGAAGAAGACCTATGAGAAGCCTTATGTGGTGGAAAAAGGAAGCAAATGGAGAAATGATACGATTCGCTATCGGTATGTGGTGCGTTTTGAGCCTTGGATGAAAGATGCGCGTCTGGATGTGCAGCGTGATGAGTGTGGTTGTGGTGAAACAGCGCTGATGGATGTGGAGCAGTTTGATAAGGTTACGTTGGAACGTGTATTATTGCCATACGTGGTATCACCTCAATTGGCATATTTGCAACCAAAGGCTGAAGAGATCAAACGCCGTGATATACAGGCAGAGTGTTTCCTTGATTTCGAAGTGAATAAGGTGAACATCCGTCCTGAATATATGAACAACCCTCAAGAGTTGGCTAAAATTCGCAAGATGATTGATGAGTTGAAGTCTGATCCTAGTGTAAAGGTTAACCGCTTGGACATTATAGGTTATGCTTCTCCGGAAGGAACATTGGTTACTAACAAACGCCTGTCCGAAGGACGTGCTATGGCACTCCGGGAGTATTTGGCATCCAGATATGATTTCGCTAGAAACCAATATTATATCATCTTTGGCGGTGAGAACTGGGAAGGTTTGGAAGAAGCACTGAATACAATGGAAATGGAATATAAAGATGAAGTGCTGGATATTATAAGGAATATACCTATTGAGAAAGGAAGAGAGACTAAGTTGATGCAACTTCGTGGGGGAGTGCCCTACCGGTATATGCTGAAATATATTTTCCCGAGTCTTCGTGTTGCTATCTGCAAAGTGAATTATGAGGTTAAGAATTTTAATATAGATGAAGCGAAAGAGGTTATTAAAAGCCGTCCGCAGAATTTAAGTCTGAATGAGATGTTTCTGGTGGCTAATACCTATCCGGTTGGTTCGCAAGATTTCATTGATATATTCGAGACGGCTGTCCGGATGTATCCGAAGGATGAGATTGCTAATATAAATGCCGCTGCTGCCGCTTTATCGCGCAATGACCTGTTATCGGCAGAACGCTATTTAGATATGGTACACTCAAATACTAATTTATCAGAATATAATAATGCCATAGGGGTACTAATGCTATTAAAAGGAGAATATGAGAAAGGAGAAAAGTATTTAAAAATAGCCTCCGAATCGGGTTTGGAAGCTGCCGGACATAATTTGGAAGAATTGGCTAGAAAGAGAACAAATGCAGCTGAAATTGAAAAGAAAAATAGGGATAAATAAATTAATTACAAACGCTTTTATTAAATTGTAAAAAACAATGAAGAAAAAAAACTTTTTTATGCTGGCACTTGCTGCTATTGCATTTGCAGCATGTAGTAATGAGGACATCGTTCCTGGTGGGGAGAACGGGACTGATGTAACGAACTCTGATGGAGATGCATGGGTGGCTTTAACTGTACAATCAACTAAAACACGTGCACTGAACACCCCCAATCAAGAAAATGGTACACCTGATGAAAGTACGATTACTAAGGTTTACGCAGTTTTCTTTGATGGGCATACTGATGCAAGTGTTGTAACGAAAATTGTAGATTTTGGAACAGAGGATATTAATAACCTGCCGAACAGAACAAATGCTTTTAAAGTACCTTCTACTTCTGTAGCTGTGTTGGTTATTGCTAATCCACAGAATTTGGGTCGGACTATTCAAGAAGGTGACACTTATGAAAATGTAAATAAGGTAATAACGCTTACGGCAGAAGCTGGAGTGACTACTGGGGTGGCAAAATCGGGCGGGTTTGTGATGACAAATGCCAAAGGCGATCTGGAACCTTCAGATACTGATGGGAAACCAAAAGTCTTGACTTTATACAATACGCCAACAGCAGCGACAAGCTCTCCTCTGACTATTAGAATTGATCGTATATCAGCTAAAGTGCGGGTATATGTGAAACCTGATGGTGGTGAAAAACTTAGTGAAACTGCAACTATAGACTCGGATGAGACAGAGTGGTATTTGAATATAACAAACAAGAAATTCTATCCTGCATCAAAGAGAATGAAAACAGCCATGAATACGTGGACTCCTTATGATCAGTATAGTCTTGGTTCATACAGAGTAGATCCGAATTTTGGAGTAGTCAATGATATTGGCGCATGGGATGATGATGATCAAACGGTGTATGCTGGAAACTATTTTTATGTGTCATCTGCTACTAAAAAAGAAGATATAGATTGGAATGAAGTAAATACGTCTGTTAAATATTGTCTTGAAAATACCCAGAATCAAACTGATGTTGTAAACTTCAATATGCATGCTTATACAACGCAAGTATTGTTGAAAGTCGGTTATGCTCCCACTACCATTACTAATGAAGATGGTTCAAAAGTGACTTTAGCTAATGGAACAGATTGGTTTAATATGAATGGTATATTCTATACTCAAGCTTCAATATTGACTTATATTGAAAAGGAATTGGCTAGTAAATATAAACATGATAAACCGTCTGAATATGCTACGGATATAACAGATGCTTATAATGGGTATATAAAGGAACTTCTTAAGACCGAAGTTACGATTCCTACTGATAAGGATGGTGCTAAAACTGCAGAAGAGATGGCAGCAGAACTTAAGTTGGAATTTAGTAATCTTGCTGCCCAGGTTTCAACGGCAAGTAAAGGAGGTAAGAATCTGAAAGGTGTTGAATACTATTCAGAAGGTATTTGTTACTATAAAATCATGATTAAGCATGATGATAGTCCTACCATCATGAATAAGTTAGGTGAATTTGGTGTAGTTCGTAACTCTGTTTATGATATTACTGTAAATAAAATCAATAATCCGGGTTATCCAATCATCCCCGATCCGGATCCTAATACACCGGATGAAGAAGAAGACCGTTACTTATCTATCAAGATTGAGGTTAATCCATGGACTTGGTACAGTCAAGTTGAACCACTATAATTTGAAATTCATTGTTTTAATATAATTAGAGGTAAAGAGGGGACGCTCTCTTTACCTCCAAAACAAACAATAGAAAATAGAAAACAAACAATAGAAAACTTTATAGTTTGATAGAATTAGAAGAATAGAAATATGAACCTAAAAAGCCTTGTACGTCATGTCACCTTCGGGATTCTCATCATTAGCTCCTGGATAATGACTTCTTGTGATAACTTTAATGAAGACTTGCCGGAATGCCGTTTGTTTGTAAAGTTCAAATATGACTATAATATGGAATTTGCAGATGCTTTCCATACACAGGTTGATAAAGTAGAGCTTTATGTGTTTAATAAAGACGGAAAGTTTTTATTTAAACAGGCAGAAGAAGGAAGCTCATTATCGACGGGAAATTATCTGATGGAGGTAGCATTGCCTATAGGCGAGTATCAGTTTATGGCATGGGCAGGTGCACGTGATTCATACGATATTACTTCGTTAACTCCCGGTGTCTCTACGATTACTGATCTACGATTGCAGTTGAAACGTGAAGAGTCTTTTATCATCAATAAAGAGTTGGAAACGCTTTGGTATGGTGAGATTATCGATGTAAACTTTACAGGGAAAACTCATCAGACAGAGACGATTAACCTGATAAGGGATACAAAACGGGTACGTTTTATATTCCAGGGTTATACCAATGATTGGGAACTCAACGTGGATGATTATGATTATGAGATTCGGGAATCCAATGGGTATCTGGGGCATGATAACTCTTTGTTGGAGGATGATATGCTTAGTTTCCAACCTTATCGCAGAGATCAAGTGAATTCTTCTGCTGCTTCAGTAGACCTTAATACGATGCGGTTGATGAAGGATCGAAAAACCCGGTTAGTGGTGACGGAGAAATCTTCTGCAAAAAAGGTATTCGATATCAATCTGATTGATTATCTTGCTATGACTAATATGGAGGATAAGAAAATCGGAATGCAGGAATATTTTGATCGCCAAAGTAACTACCATATCGTTTTCTTCATCTCTGATTCATGGCTTGCCATGAGAATCGTGATTAACGGATGGACTGTTTATTCGCAGACAGAAGGAGAACTGTAATATCAACAAATAGGGAGAAATCCCAGAAAGAATACATTAGTATAATAAGGGACAAAAAAAGAACCGGCTAAGTTAATTAACTTAGCCGGTTCTTTTTTACAAGGTATCAATTATACTTTTTTGATTTTGTAGGAATATGATACGCTGTGCTTCTCCGCTTTCCGAGATCAGAGTGGAGTGACGTTTCAAAGATAGAATCCAGTCACGTTGCATCTGACAGATATGCGGGCTTTGTGAATCCATCGAATTGATTGAATATATCCGCAATAGACTAATCTGGTAGTTCAGTTTTTCGATGTAGCTGTAAGTCGCTTCAAAGTTTATATTGGATAAATAGAAATACACTTTCCGTCCTTCGCTAAATTCTCCTTTACTTGATAACGTTTCTATATACGTCAGTAGTTGATATAGTTCTTCTTTTAGGTTCTCTACATCATTCGGTGTAATCATGTGCAAACTGGCAAAGTACTTAATCTCATTGACGAAAGAATAGAAAATACTGGTGTCCCAGATAAAAAAGGTTTTGGGACATTGCTTCACACTTTCACTCAACTTCTTATGCGCCTGCACGATTTTCTTCTCTACGCGCATATCCTCCAAAGAGTGTGGAGTCTTGATTTGTCCATGCTGATAAATCCATCGGCTAAGACGAAACTTAGACAGATTCTCGAAAGAAGAATAAAGCGTAAAAGGTAAAAGATTGGAAGCCGTATATATTTCCGTGCTATTATCTTCTTTTACAAAATCAAATATCTGTAGATAACGATTAAGTATTTCGTAATAGCTATCTATCGCATTAGAAGAATGATGCAGGTTGAGGTCGAAAGTCACCTTGTTAGAATGGTGATCGCCGACTACCTGATCGATAGAAATTCCCAATTTGTGAGATATGATGGCTACTTCTTCTATCGAAAAAGATACCTCACCCCGAAGTCTGCGGTATACAGCTTCTTTGCCCATACATAGGATATCCGCCAAATTACTGGCAAGATTTTGCCCTTTGGGAACCCTCTCTTTCATAACTGTTATTAATTCATTTAGAATACCATTTTTCATTGTCTGTTCCTCGCATTTAATATTAATAATCACTGTGATACATTTTATGCAAAATTAAAGCTTGTAAGTGAAAGATTAGTGTGGAAAAACGGCTATGAGTTGTGTGCTCATTTTCTGATTGGAAAGAAAAAAAAAGAGTGGGGGCATATAATGAAAAAAAGTAGATAATGTGGTTATCTACTTTCATTTATTGTAATTCTATAATTTACTTGCTTCTGTTTTACGAAAAAATGGAAATTAAAGAGTATCAATGATTTCCCGTTGTTGCTTAAAAAAATGAATACGTTGCATTTCACCACTTTCGGATATCAGAGTGGAGAATTTCTTTAATGACTGAATCCATTCTTTTAAACTATGGAATATCTCATGATCCAGGGTAGTCAAAGAATTGATGGAATAAACACGTATCAGGCTAAGCTGTAGCGAATTGGTTTCCACATAACTGTATGTCGCCTCAAAATTGATGTGAGACACATAGATACGGACCGTATTGCCATCTTTGGTTTTTCCTCGTGTAGCAAGTTCTTCCAGTTCGTCTGTAAGCAGAAACAATTCCTCTTTAATCTGCATTTTCGCTTCATCCGAAATGAGATGAACGTCAGAGAAGTATTGGATGTCATTGATGAGATGCTGAAAAATCATGCTATCCCAGATATAATCTATAGAATGAATATGACGGGTCATATCTACATAATCTTTCTGGATATTGAGCAATTTCGCAGGAATCTCCAATTCATCGAAATTGTTACACTGAATATATTTGTTTTGGTACATCCATTTGAAAAAACGGAATTTAGCCAAAAGATCATGTTTCAGATAGAGAGTCTGGGGAATAATATTAGAAGAAGTCCCCATGGTAGACTCCGGATCATCCTGCATTGTATTAATCAATGATACATATTTATATAAGGTATTATAGTAACTTTCAAACGGATCATCATAATCTACGATATTTATGTCGAACATTGCATTCGATTTGAAGCTGGTTCCTATAATCTTATCCAGCGATATGCCAAGTTTCCTTGAAACAAGAGCTGCTTCCTGTAGCGTGAAAGGTACCTCACCACGCAATCTTCTATATACGGCTTCTTTACCTATGTATAGTGTGTCCATTAACATATCTGCCAGTTTACCTTTTGCCGGAAGCTTTTCTTTCATCGCCTCTATCAGGTTTGTATTAGGGTCATTTATCGTCATAATAGTCTAAATAAAATGTACTTTTGTATTATAAACATTTCACTGTGGCAAGTTGTTTCGGAATTTGAAACTATTTAAATCTTCTTTTTTTTAAAATATCATCTCCGAAAATTGTTTATTTTAAGCAAATCGGTTACATTTGTGTCCATAAACAAAACGAAGGGACAGCGTCTCTTTAGTAAACAATAGAAAAACTTAGAATGAAAAGAATATTGGTAAGTGGCGGAGCCGGTTTTATAGGCTCTCATCTCTGTACTCGGCTTATAAACGAAGGTCACGACGTGATATGCCTGGATAATTTTTTTACGGGTTCGAAAGATAATATCATTCATTTGATGGATAATCATCATTTTGAGGTGGTGAGGCATGATGTCACTTATCCTTATTCGGCAGAAGTAGATGAAATATATAATTTGGCATGTCCCGCATCTCCTATCCATTATCAACATGACCCGATTCAAACAGCTAAAACATCTGTGATGGGGGCTATAAATATGTTGGGATTAGCAATGAGGCTGGATGCCAAGATTTTGCAAGCTTCTACGAGCGAGGTATATGGAGACCCGATCGTTCATCCGCAACCGGAAAGCTACTGGGGAAATGTGAATCCGGTAGGTTACCGGTCTTGTTATGATGAGGGGAAGCGTTGCGCAGAAACGTTATTTATGGATTATCACCGTCAGAACAGTGTGCGTGTGAAGATTATCCGTATTTTTAATACGTATGGTCCGCGAATGTTGCCGAACGACGGCCGGGTTGTTTCTAATTTTATTCTTCAAGCGTTGAATAATGAGGATATAACTATATATGGTGATGGAAAACAAACACGTAGTTTCCAATATATTGATGATTTGATTGAGGGAATGATAAGAATGATGAATACGGAGGACGGATTTACAGGACCTGTGAATTTGGGGAATCCGAATGAGTTCCCAGTGTTGGAACTGGCGGAAAGGATTATTAGTCTGACCGGCTCATCTTCGAAAATTGTATTTAAGTCTTTGCCGGATGATGATCCGAAACAGCGACAACCGGATATTACATTGGCTAAAGAGAAACTGGGTTGGCAGCCTACCGTTGAACTGGAAGAAGGGCTGAAGCGTATGATTGAATATTTTAAAAATGTCTGAAGCATAAAAAAAGAAAATTATGAATATGGAAATTAATCCTTCCGAATATAAAGTCCTTATTGTGGACGATGTAATATCAAACGTCCTTTTATTAAAGGTACTTTTGACCAACGAGAAATTCAAGATTGTGACTGCCGGTAATGGAACACAGGCGTTGGAACAAGTGAAGAAGGAAAATCCGGATCTAGTATTGTTGGATGTGATGATGCCGGATATCAGTGGATTTGAGGTGGCTCAACAAATGAAAGCGGATCCCGAAATGGCTGAAATTCCCATTATCTTCCTGACTGCTCTTAACAGTACGGCAGATATCGTCAAAGGATTTCAGGTGGGTGGTAACGATTTTATCTCAAAGCCATTCAACAAAGAAGAGCTGATTATTCGTGTGACACACCAGATTTCGTTAGTTGCAGCGAAAAGAATCATTGTTGCACAAACGGAAGAGTTGCGTAAGACTATTATGGGACGTGACAAGCTCTACTCTGTGATTGCACATGACTTGCGTTCGCCTATGGGATCCATCAAGATGGTATTGAATATGCTGATTCTAAATCTGCCAAGCGAAACGATTGGTGAGGAGATGTATGAATTGCTAACGATGGCCAATCAGACAACTGAAGATGTATTCTCATTGCTTGATAATCTGCTGAAATGGACGAAGAGCCAGATTGGTAAACTAAAAGTGGTTTATCAGGATATTGATATGGTAGAAGTGGTAGAGGGCGTAAGTGAAATCTTTACGATGGTAGCCAGTCTGAAGAATATTAAGATTGTACAGGATGTACCTGTGGAAAATATGGCTGTCCGTGCTGATATTGATATGATTAAGACGGTGATCCGTAATTTAATCAGTAATGCGATTAAGTTTAGCAATGAAGGTTCGGAGGTAGTGGTGTCACTGGCAGAAGAAGACGGTATGGCAATCGTAAGTGTGAAAGATAGCGGTTGCGGTATTGATGATGAAAATCAGAAGAAGTTGCTGCATACCGATACTCATTTCAGTACATTTGGTACAAACAATGAAGAAGGTTCGGGACTCGGATTGTTATTGTGTCAGGACTTTGTTGTTAAGAATGGCGGTAAACTTTGGTTTACTTCCAAGAAGGGAGACGGGTCTACATTTAGTTTCTCAATCCCATTGTTGGAGAAATAAGATAACTTAGATAATACGACTAGAAATAATAAGGGCACGGTTTGCATGAATATGTAAATCGTGCCCTTATTTAATGGTATATTCTATTTTCGGTCTATCGTTTGCAGATAGCCTTAAAATCGCAATACGAACATTTTTTAGTATCTTCTGTCTGCGTAAAAGGCTCTTCTTCGCTGAATATTTCTTCTAATAATGCTTGTAGGCGTTCACGGAATTCATCTTCAAAGAAAGCGAAGTTGTTTACCGGTATTTTCGGTTTACGGGGTTCTCCCATTTCGATAACAGGCGAATAGTTTTCTGATGCTGCCCGGTGGATGTAGAGCAGGGCAGGAGCTACCATTAACGATTGTTGTCGGCTCATGATAGCGGCATACAGAAAAGTCTGGAAGATATAGTTCGGGCGTGTTTCCGATGGGGTGAACAGTTGTTCGATATTAGCAGGTATTTTAGGACTTCCTCCTGTCTTGTAGTCAACAATCCGCAGGGTACTTTCTTTAGCATCCATACGGTCGATTGTGCCACCCAGACGGAGAGTGAACGGTCCTTGTCCTGTTTGTATAGTTATCTCTTCTGAAACTTTCTTTTCCATAGCGACCATTTCGAAAGGAGTATATTGAAGGTCGTTGCGCAGCAATTGTTTCAGATAGGAAACAATTACTTTGGAGTTAATAAGTTGTATGCCGTTATATTCCGGTTTTTCTTCGGGAGAAACCTTGAATAATTCTTCTTTGAAGGCTTGGTCAACGTAGCTTTGTAGTTTCACATCATTGCGTAATAAGCGTTCAAGATCTTCTTTCTGTATCGTTTTTCCGGCTGCAGTCAGGTCAGTGTATGCCGATTGGGCGGAGAGGTGGAAAATGGTTCCGAATAGAGCGGAATCAATTTCAGCACTAACTTCGTCCGGTGTTTTCAAGCCCGCTACATAGCGGTAGTAGAATCTCAACCGGCAATCCAGATAAGCATTAAGGGCAGAAGGAGAGAGAATCACTGAATTTGGATGAGTGCTATCGTAAGCACGATAGAGTCGTCTTAATACTTCAGGTGTTTTTTCTACTCGTATCTCTTGGGTACTTTGCGGAGATTGTCCGGCTTCCAGATACTCGCGAGTGATATCATGCGGACCTTCTACAAGTAACTGCAGCATGAAACGGGATTCTTCTCCACGGTTGAGACCGTCCGAAGAAGTATTGTAGAGTAGCGTGATATTCTCTGCCCGTTGTATCAGTCGATAAAAGTAATAGGCATACACTGCATTTTTGTGTTCGATAGTGGTCATGCCGAATGCTTTCCGGAGATTATAGGGAATAAAAGAGGAATCTCCTCCGGATTTTGGAAGTTGTCCTTCGTTGAGAGACAATATAATGAGATTCCGGAAGTCCAGATTACGTGTTTCCAATACTCCCATGACTTGCATTCCAATAGCAGGTTCTCCGTGGAAAGGAATGTTAGAAGATGTCAGTACTTTGGTAATCAGTCGTTTCAGAGTATCGGTGCGTATATTTAACTCTCCGCTTTCAATCAAACTGTAGAGACGGTTGATTTTGGTATGGCTTTGAAAGAGCGATTCTCTATATAGTTGATTGAAAATATCGTTGTATTCTCCTTCTTTCCGATAAATGGTTGAAATGTATTTGATTAATTCGATCAGATAATCGCATAGTTCTTTTATACCATTACGGGGAGTGAAGAGGGTAGTTAGGAAATCATCCTGTTTAAGTTCCGACGGGAGTGGATAAAAACGATTTGTTTGGGTCAGTTCACGTTCCAGGGGACCGGCATGGGATGATAATTGCTGGGTATAGGGATGTTTCAATATGGCGGATACTGCCTCATAAGTGAATCGGCCGGTGTCGGAGCGGTAACCATTGGTTTGTAGTTCCATTGCGGCATTGATAAAGCTATAAACAGGAGTTTGTGCCAATGGGAATCCCATGGTGATATTGACATTTTTCACTTCCTGCGGAATGGAGTGAAGCACGGGGAGTAGCAGAGCTTCATTGCAAAGTACTACAGCATTTTCTTTTTCCTTTTCTTCGGCAATTTGTGAATGATCGTCTGTCATCGCCTTAATCCATTCGGGAAGGAAACGTGCCTGGGCATTCTCGGTAGAAGCGGAAATATAACGTATTTTCTTCGGTTCTTTGAAGGAGTTGAAAAAGTTTTCCGGGAGTTCGTTCGGAAATTCCTCGAGATTACGTTTCAGGAATTCTCCGGCCTCGTGTTTTTTGATTTGTTGGGTGTAGAAAATATCATAGTCCCAATAGAAGAGTGCCTTGCCTGCATCTTTCAGTTTGCTGAAAAAATCATTTTCTACCTTGTTCAATACATTGAACCCGACAAATATGTATTTGTCGTATTTGAGTTGGTCGGTATCGAGCTGTTCGATTACGTTCCGGTAGAGCATGCCTTCGTAAGCAATGCCTAACTCTGTCAGGTTCGTCCGATAACGATGGTAGATAGTACCTAGCTTATCCCAAAGGGAAATAAATTTTTCTTTTAGTTCGGTCCGTTTTTCAATGGAGAAATTCTGAAAAAACTGTTGTATGGCTTCTTCCTGCTCTTTGTCGAGGAATTCATAGTCGTCCATCAGATTTTTCAAATCTTGTAGATTACTGAATAATTTATCGGCATCGACCATATTCTTATCTACATCATCAAAATCACTAATCAACAACTCTCCCCAGAAGTAGAAATCATCCAATGTTTCCTGGCTCTGTGTTTCCTCTTTGAATACTTTATAAAGTTCGCAGACCAATCGAATAGGATCGCCGCTTTTCTGTACGGATAGTTTCTGAAACAGGTCGCTGATACTCATGGCAGCCGGTGACCAGATCGGTTGATCGGATTCTCCTGCTAAATATTCATTGAAGAACAAGTTAGCACGTTTATTAGGGAAAATGAGTGCTGTACGTGACAGGTCATTTCCTATCTTGGTATATAAATCATGAGCGACTAGTTGGAGAAATGATTGCATATTGATTAAGTTTTTCTAATTCATATATTTATTGTAGTCGGAACATAACAGGAACGGTGAAATAAACAGCAACTTTAGTACCATCTTCCAGTTCTCCCGGTTTCCATTTAGGCATTTGATTAATGACACGTAAAGCTTCTTTATCCAGATAAGGATCTACACCACGTAAAACTTTTGGCTTGACTACATTTCCTTCTTTATCAACGATAAACTGAATAATAGTACGTCCCTGTACACCATTACCTTCTGTTCCTGTATTAGGGTATTGAATATTTTTTGCAAGAAATTTCATGAGAGCTTGCTGGCCTTCAGGAAAATCGGGCATAACAGGCACTTTCTCGTAAACGTCAGGATAGTTTATACGAGTATAAGTGATTCTCAATTCCGGGCCATACATCGCACTGAATGAGAGCATCAGATTGTATGTCACTTGTACTGTCTCATTTGCCAACATGCCGGGTGTCCAACGAGGAATGAGAGACATGACTCTTAATATTTCAGCTTCAACTTTGGGATGTATCTTGCGAGTAATCTTTGGATTGATAACTTGTCCGTCATGATCTATAGTGAATTTTACATCAGTGTATGTATTATTAGCAATACTATCTATTTCTGAATAACGAAGATTTTCTTTCAGAAATTCTATAAATTTTTCTGTTCCTCCGGGAAATTCCGGTAGCTTCTCCGGACCATAAAAGGGAGCTTCCCCTTTCATGTCTTTTTCTTGTATCAGGCTGTCAGCAGTAATGGTCCAATTCATTTTAGGGCATTGTAGTGTTTCTGCGTTCAATGAAGTAGGAGGTATTATTGTAAGTATGCCAGTTGATAGTCCAAACAGAGTGATGGCCTTACCTACACGGCGTTTTCGTTCAAGCTGTTGCTCCAGATATCGAACTTCTGCTTCGCATTTGGGGCAAGTACCCAAACAATCTCCCTGATACTGACATTCAGAAGTAATGAATTCAATATCATTCGCTTCGGCTATCTGCCGACGAATCTCTTTTAAAATTTTGCAAGTTTGCTTTCCACGTTTCATGGTATTATCTATATTGAAAAGGAGATATTATTGTTTGGCTCTGAATACGATTGGAACTGTATACCTTACAGCTACAGGTTTTCCCATTTGAGTTCCGGGCTTCCATGCTGGCATTTTTTTTATAATTCTCAATGCTTCCTTATCATAAACCGGATGAATCCCACGAGCAACTTTTGCATCTATAATCTTTCCTTTTTTAGTAATAGTGAACTGGACAATAACACGTCCTGAAATACAAGGCCCGTCTTGAGGATAGTTTGTATTTTTGGCTATATATGCCATTAATGCTTTTTGACCTCCGGGAAATTCAGGCATTACCTCTACCATCCCAAACATAGCCTCTTCTTTTTTCAACGACAAGGCTTTTAGCTCCTCTGCAGTAATGGTGGTTCCTGCTACCTGATGTCTTTTTTCTGTTTTTCCACCCGTAACTTCAACTTTAGGAAGTGAATCACAACTGTTACTTAGACTGTCCTTTATCGCTTCTTGTCCATATAGAGGAGAAGAAATCAATGCAGCAGATAGTCCAAGAGATACGCCCACTATTTTTACATTTAATCCGGACCTTTGGCGGTTGAGAAGTTGTTGTTCCAAAGAACGAACTTCTGCTTCGCATTTGGGGCAAGTGCCCAGACAGTCTCCCAGATATTGACATTCAGAGGTGATGAATTCAATATCATTCGCTTCGGCTATCTGCCGACGAATTTCTTTTAAAATTTTACAGGTTTGTTTTCCTCGTGCCATGGCATTAATCATTAGGGGTTTTATAGGTGAATCGGTCGAATTGGGTGATTCCCATTTCTTTCAAAAGCTCTATGCTGTAGTCTACATCTTTCTCCGTATTATAAGAAGGAATGAGCGGTGTTCGAATGATAATTTTCCCGGTTTTGCCTTCTTCGATTAAATACCGGAGATTGCATAAAACCCTTTCATTACCTTTTCCGGTATATCGCTGATAAATGTCATTATTCATGTCTTTGATGTCGACGATATAATTATCTACAATAGAAATCAACTCTTCTACATTCTGTAGTGGAACATTGAGAGACGTTTCGACAGTGATTCTCCATTCCGGTCCGCAAAGTTGGCGAAACTGCCGGATGAACTCGTTTTGCAATAATGGTTCTCCACCTCCAAATGTGACTCCTCCGCAGCTCGCCAGAAAGTAAAGTTCGTCTTTGCGTACTTCCTCATAGAGTTGGTTACAATCGTATCTCTCCCAAACGCCATCAGGCTGTAGAGAAGTTGGATTGAGACAATATTTGCAACGCAACGGACAGCCATGGAAAGCAACTAATGTTGTAACCCCTTCACCGTCAATCGTTAGTCGATGGCGGGCAATGCCGATGAGAGGAATAGCTTTCATACTTTTTCTATTTTTTCTTCATCCACATACCACAAATAGCCGGTGATATTTTTATATCCCATCTTGGTAAGAAGTTGCATATATCCTTTCACTTGTTTGTTATATGTAGGATTTTCCTTACCAAACTTGAAATCGACTACAACAACCTGATCGTCTTTCATCATTACACGGTCCGGACGACGGGTTTGCAAAACTCCTTTTTCTTTATAGATAATAGCACATTCATTAAACAGTGTCCATTTTCCAGAATACCAATCTTGAATTTCAGGAGAAGAAAAAGCTTTCTTTGCAACTTCACGAGCCACTTTTTCTTTCTCGTCATTTCTGATAACTCCTTCAAAAATAAGCCGTTCGATGGCCGGATCGATATCTTCTGCTGTTTCGATGACAGAAAATAAAGTATGTAACATACGTCCGCGATTGATAAAGCGGTCGTCCGAATCTTCTTCTTCAATGCCCTGAATGAAGTCAGCAGAGCGGTTGGACTGACGAAATTCAATATCATGCCGCATGGATTCCATCCGGATAGGGAGTTTTTCTGGTTTCTGGGTTAGCTTGTTTGTGGATGTCTTTATTCTTTCTTCTTCGGAAGGGCACAGTTGTCCTTGCTCGTAACAGTCTTCTTCCCAGTCAATCCCTTCTTCTTGGGCTACTATCGGTAGGGTGTTTGCCAATAGTTCGGACATGGTGCCTTTTTGGCTTTTTCTGCTCCAGATAATAAGGTTTTTCCCTGCGCGGGTAAAAGCAACGTATAGTAGATTGAGATTATCTACCCAAAGTTGAAGACGTTCTTGCAGGTACTCGTTACCATAAATCGATTCTGCCATTTGAGTGGAATAATTAATAGGAAGAATATCCAATGCATTGAACGGTGTTGTTTGTGGGGCGCACCATACGAGCTGATTATTGGTTTCATTCTCCAGCTTCCAGTCGCAGAAAGGAAGGAGTACGGTATGGAATTCCAATCCTTTGGATTTGTGTATGGAGAAAATCCGGATACCTTCTACTTCTCCACTTGGAATTGTTTTACTGCATAATGTTTCGTCCCAATGCCGGATGAATCCGTCCAGCTCGGAAGAATTGCTTTGCAGATAATCGGTCACGGCATCAAAGAAAGCGAATAAATAGGCATCCTGATCTTTGATAAGATTCATCTCGAATATACTGAAAAGTTCTTCTAAAAGCTCATAGAGAGGCATTAGTCTTAGTTCCTTTATCCTTTCCAAAAACGCTGCGGGAAGATAATTCTCGGCAGGGAGGAGTAGGAGAGTATTCCAATCCAGTCCTTTCTGTAAGACCTCGTTTTGATAGGCTACGGCCAGTTGGGCACGAGCTATTTTATTGTTTTCATCGGAAAGGAATCGTAGTGCATTCAGCATCATACAAATGGCAAGAGAGGCATCCAAGCGGAAAGCTTCGTCTGATACCACTTTATAGTGTAGCTCCTTATCGAAGTAATCGGCGATTCGGGGAATACTTTTATTTTTCCGTACCAGGATGGCTATATCATTAAGTCGTACTCCAGAGGTGAGGAGATGTTTTACTTCTTCTCCCAGACTAATTAATGTCTGCTCGGTATAATCATGTTCTTCGTCGGGTTCGAGAAAAGATACTTTTACATATCCTTTTTCTGTACTTCGTGGAGATTCCTGCACAACGTCGGCATAGGCTTTCTGCAGATCCTCACAATCCTTGCCTAACTGTTGTTTATATACTCCGTTCAGATAGTTGGCGGCAGCTGTGAAGATTTGGTTATTAAACCGGATCACATTGGTTTCACTTCTCCGGTTGGTAGCTAATGTCTTGACGCGGATCGGGAAATGTTCGATGTGGTCATTCAGGCTGTTGAGAATTCCCCAATCGCCATTTCGCCAACGATAAATGGATTGTTTAACGTCTCCTACAATCAAACTGTCTGCTCCTTGAGACAATCCTTCTAATAAGAGCAATTTGAAATTTCCCCATTGCATCCGGCTGGTATCCTGAAACTCATCTATCATGACGTTATGGATATTCGTTCCTATCTTTTCGAATACAAAAGAGGAGTCACCGTCTTTCACCAGCTGATGGAGCAGGGCATTCGTATCTGATAATAGAAAACGATTGTTGTCGTGATTCAATTGACGTACTTCTTCATCGATATTGGCGAGGAGTTGCACTTTGTTGAGATGTTGCAGGGATAATCGGCAACTATTCAGTAACAAATTATTCTTGGAACGTAACTTTTCAGCATCTTCCAGAATTTGCATGAGACTGGAGTTGGCTAAATTAATGATGTCCGCGTAGCGGGGAGAAGTCTTGGTTGCCCAGTTCTTTGCGTCTTCCAGACATTTTTCTACTGTGGCATTACGGATATCATTGCCTAAAATACCATTATTAAGTTTACGAAAATAACTTCCGATTCCGCGTGAACCGTTTTTCAGATCATCAGCAGTCAGTGCGTGTCCATCCAGTTCTCCTTCGAATTGGTCGTAGAATCCTTTCATTTGCTCCAGAATTTCCGTTTCCAGAGCTTTCAGTTGCTTGCGATACTCTTTGATGGTATCCGGGTTTCGTAACCGTTGCCGGAGTCCTTCTCCCTTTTCAATATAACCTTCATCGAAAATATTGCGTCCGAAACTTTTTACTTCATCCGATACGTTCCAACGTTTATCATCGGCAATCCGCTCGTTGATATAATCTAGCAACCATGCGAGGACGGGAGAAGTGGGTCCTAGTTTCTCAATCATGCTATCTACAGCGTCACTAAGAACTTCGGTGTTATTTAACTCGATATTCAGATTCGGGCTAAGTTCCAGTTCCCGTGCAAGATTGCGCATGACAGATTGAAAAAATGAGTCGATAGTCTCTACCCTGAACCGGCTGTAATCATGCAGCATATAGCTAAGGGCGACGCCTGCCGCTTCCCGTATCTCCTGTTCGGTTTTTCCTGTCTCTTCTTTAATTCGGTTGAGGTAGGCTTCGGAATCTTTATCGCCTATCTGTATGCCGTAAAGCTGACTAAGAATGCGTTCTTTCATTTCTGCTGTTGCCTTATTGGTAAAGGTGACAGCGAGAATTTGCCGGTAGGCGCGGGGATTGAGAATTAACAGTTTGATATATTCCACTGCCAGGGTAAATGTCTTACCCGAACCTGCGGAGGCTTTATAGACTAAAAGTTCACTCATGTTTCTGTTTATGGGATATACTCGATTTTAGCAACAATGACCCGTATGTCCTCCGGTTCTTTCCCTGCCTTTACCAATGCCTGATGAAAGTTTTTGGGGAAGAACATGAAGAATGTATCCGGAGTGGAATCTACATATTTTATTTTCTTGGCTTTGTAGAAAGTAACATCCGGTTTGTATTCAGTGATAGGCTCTGCATATTCTGTTGAAGTAATTCCGAAACGTTCGGTGCCTTTCACTACATATTGCAGATCGATACCATGGCGGTGTGCTTCGATTTTACGTTTACTGACATCTTGTGTTGTTGCATCCTGTACATTGATGTAACAATGTTCGCCATCCACTTCATATCGTCCAGCAGGCATATTCGCAAGGTCGTGGGTAGCTAGCCATTGGAAAGTCTTGTCCCACACTTTCTGGTTCTTATGATATTGTGACGCAAATTCCTGATAATCGGTTGTTTTATGAGGCATTGCCTTCAGTCCGTTTGCCCATTCTTGTTTTTGTGTCCATTGACGGGCCTGCTTAAGAGTCCAGTTATCAGCGGATTCTTGTGAACACACGTTTTCAGTGAAGAAGAAAAGAAAAAGTCCGATAAACAGGCTTGAACTACTAAATACAAATTTTGATTTCATGATTGTTCGAAAAAATTAGGTCCGAAAATAAGTATGAATAAAGGTAGATAGTCTTTTAAAGCTACTCGCAATAACTTTAAGGCTTGTCCAATCCTGTAATTAATCGTTTGTGGAGATACATTCAGCTTCTCGGCAATTTCTTTATGCGTCAGATGTTGATTGCGGTTCATCTCGTAAGCTTCGAGATATTCTTTCGGAAGTTTTTTTAGTGCTTCTTCATATAAACGGAAAAGCTCATCACTCAAATAGAAGTCCGGGTTATTGAACTCACTATCATATTTATCAACGATTTCCTGATGAACTTTTCGTTTGATCTCAAAATGGGAAAGACGGTTGAGAGCTTTGTTCTTGACAATCGTAAAAAGAAGTGTTTTGAGTGTCAACTCTTCCATAAGAGTGCAACGATTTTCCCACAGCCACATCATCGTTTCTTGTACAATCTCCTCTATTTCTTCCTGCTCACCTACATACTGGGAACAAAAAGCACATAGCCTACGGAAATAATGTCTGTAGACGACGTCAAAAACTTTTTCTTCTCCTGCTTTTAGGGCAGTGATAACGGACTTATTATTATTTATATCCAAATATATCGGAGATTGTGACATTCTCTTTTAATTTATGTAAGACAAAAATAATGAAAGAAGTAGATAAATGAAATAAAAATGCGAGAAAAAATATTTTTTTCTTTTTCTCTTTAGTATATTTGTGCTCACAACTGTATTACTACAAAGGTATTATAGTTTTTTTTTGTAAAAAGATAAAAGAGCATGGATGAAACTATCTTGGTGAATTACCTGCAAGGTGAATGTAATGATGAAGAAGCTGCTCGGGTGGAAGCTTGGTGCGAGGAAAGACCGGAAAACCGGAAAACTTTGGAGCAACTTTATTACACTCTCTTTGCAGGTGAGCGTATAGCGGTGATGAATACTGTAGATACAGAGGCGTCATTGGATCAATTTAAATCAGTTATCAGAGAAAAGGAGAAAAAGGCTAAGCGGAAAAGTATTTCAATCCGTTGGGGACGTTATGCTACTGTGGCGGCTGCTTTTCTTACCGGACTCGTTTTTGCCGGTGGAATTGCCTGGGGATTACTTTCTAATAAGCTTTCGGATTATGAGGTGATAACTGCTGCCGGACAGAGAGCGCAGACTGTGTTGCCGGATGGTAGTAAGGTATGGCTGAATGCATCTTCAAAAATAGTTTATCATAATTCTTTCTGGAGTTCGGATCGTCAAATCGATTTGTCGGGTGAAGCCTATTTTGAGGTGTCTCATGATAAACATGCTCCATTTATAGTAAATAGTAAGCAAATCAAGACTTGTGTGCTTGGTACGAAATTTAATGTGCGTGCACGCCAAGATGAGAATAGGGTAGTGACTACCTTGCTTCAAGGACTGGTACGGGTAGATTCTCCGCGAACGGAAGAGAATGGTTATTTGTTGAAACCGGGACAGACATTGAATGTAAATACGGATACTTATCAAGCAGAGTTAATTGAATATAACCAACCTACAGATGTGCTTCTCTGGATTAATGGCAAGTTGGAATTTAAGCAACAGTCTTTATTGGAAATAACCAATATTATGGAGAAGTTGTACGATATCAAATTTATCTATAAGGATGAAGCATTGAAATCAGAACGGTTTACCGGTGAATTCTCTACTGATAGCACTGCTGATGAGATACTGAATGTATTAATGCATACCAATCATTTCTCTTATAAGAAAGACGGACGGATTGTCCGGGTGATGAAGAAATAAGAGATAGATTAGTGTTTCTAAAAGGCAGCCTAATTAGATCCTGAAAGATTAAGGTTTGTTCGTTATATAAAGTGAAGTGCTCCCAAAAGTTAGATACATAACTTTCTGGGGGCATTTCGCATATATGTAGTGGCAAATTGATTGGAATGGGATTTTATTAGATAGTCTTTAAAACGAAAAATCACCCTCATTACAATGAACTGCACCCCAAAAGTTGAACACAAAACTTAAGGAGTGCAGTTCAGTCATGTAGTGAGGGTGATTTTATGAGCTTAAGGCCTGTTTGATAGCCTCTATTCTATATTTTTATAGTTATCTATTCATAAATACTTACTCACTTTTGGGTTCGTAAACATTAAATTCTGTAACATCCGTACGACCACTTGAAGCAATGGTAATAATCTGATATTTTAGATATCGCGTAGTAATAGGAGAAATGAACGTAATATTTTGTGTGCCCCCAGATATTGCTAGTGAACTTAATGATTTCCAAGTCGTACCATTATCAGATTGTAAAATCTCTACTTCTCTAGGAGCATATGAACTTGAATTTCCCCAATGATTTGTTTTGATGCCTGTTAACACCTTAGTTTCTCCTAAATCAACAGTAAACCAGAATCCTGCACCACTAAGAGCAATATCAGTATTAGTCCTGCCATCAATTAAGTTATTACCTGTTCCTTCTACTCCTTCTTCTAGCTTAATTACCCAACCTGCACGATTACTGATAAGTTGGCTATTGCTAGGAGTACCACTTTTTAGATTGCAGTAGGCAGCTTTATTAATAATGACAGGTAATGTACTTAAGCTACTACTAATAACTGTGTTCTTATCATTGGTAGTTACATTACTGATTGATATACTGAAAGAGAAACTTGTTTTTTCCATGATACTGGCGAATATCGTCGGATCAACCGTCGCAGTGATTTCTTCAGAAGTCATCTGTCCCTCTTTGAGAGTAACTTGTGAGGAACTTAAAACGATCTGGCTTGCATCAAGCCCTTCTGTTTCACTTTTTGCACTTAATGCGATAACCATATCTGTAGATACTGCTTTTTGTGTTTTTACAGTGAAAGCCATCTTCATTTCATCTCCTCCGATTCCATTCGCATCATGAGTCAGATTGAACTTTTTTACATTCCCTGATAAATAGTCATTTCTCTGTAGAGACACATACGTAGCATTCCATTCGTTAAAAACTTCTTCATTATCGCTACAGGACGAAATGAACGGGACAAACAAGCCGAGTAGAGTTGCTATTGATAGTGATTGAAATATATTTTTCATATGTACATACGATTAAATTATTACTATTTCCATTCGGTAGATTTATCTGTAGATAAAATACCGTCAATCCAGGTAGGAGTAGCAGAAGTAGTCAAAGTATGACCTTTGCCAGTTGCGTCTTCGAATACATTGCCTTGTCCTTCATTAAATCGCCAATAAGCTTCCAGACCTACAGATTTTGGGCTCACTTGGGTCATGTTATTCTGAATTTGAGAAGCGGAACGAACTACAGACCAGATACGTGCTTCACTCATCAAAATTTTACAGTTTCCCCATCTACTATAAGAATCATCACCTAAGCAGAACCAATTTACATCGGAGAAAGTTGTTGCTCCTGTTGGTATACTCAACACACCCGAATCAACTCCGTTTATGTAAAGTCGATAGTTGGAACCATCACAGACCAATGCTAAATGTTGCCATTCGTTTGGCTTGAAAGAATTACTTGGATTCAAATAAAGCCGGTTACGTCCTACAATCTGTACTAATGAATGTGCCTTATAATTTTCATTATCACTTTGAGGATCCTCAAAACGTAAAAGGATAAAGTTTGCATCATCTCCTCCGTTCTTAAATACTGCACGGTCACGGTCAGCTGTGTTGGCTACCTGGAAACGAACCTCTATAGTATATTGTGAATACGTTTCGGGAGATTCTGTGAATTTATTAGCTTTTAAACTAGGAGCGCCAACAAACATTGGAGCTGAAAATTCGATAATACTTTCTGCCAAAATAACAAAGGTTCCGGTATTTTCCATCGGTGAAATACTTCCATCTTGCAATACTAGTTTTACAGGCAGTGCATATGATTCTCCCGATTTCATCATTTCCTGACTGAAAGCTTTCAAAGCGATGGGGAGGGCATCGGCTGCATATTGTCCTGCTTTTACAGTAATCGTTTCCGGCAACGTATAATAATCTTTGGGCAACATTATATATCCGGTTCCATTAATATGGTTATAAGTGTCCAGTACTGATTGATCTGTAACCAATTTATAATGATTGTCTGTAGAAGAAAGATTACTAAGATGCACATTTAGGGTAGTAAAACTTTCTCCAGTAGCCTGTACGGTCACTTTTTGACTTGTACTGGAAAGAGCTTCTTCAATATAAGCATGTGTATCTAAAGTATCGTATTTTGCATCTCCACAACTTACTATACTTCCTAAGCCTGTTATGACTGCGGAGAAGCATAAAATTTTTATATAATTCATACGTTTCATAGTTTACATTAATTTTTAAGTAATGAATGTGATGACGGGTTCATAATTTGAATAGCACGGCGTATATTTTTATATTCTGGTGAAGTTCCATACTCTGCTTCCATATGATAGGTTCCTGCACCACCTTTACGGAATCCGTTACTTGGTTGCCAGCGTGCCATTCCTTCGAGAGATTTCATTTTGTTACCATAACGATCAGTGTAATCATATCCACCGTCCATAGCAGCATCAGTAGCCTCGAAATTCTCGGTCATGATGGTCATCTTCGTGATTTGTTCTTCAGACATGACACTGCTATACGTCTGAACAAGTCCTGCACCTGCTACGCCGCCTGTGATAAGACGTTTATCGAGTTTAGAATCACTGCCAGGACTACTATTATTGTAAGCCTGAATGATAAAATAGTCAAAATATAACCCGACTTCAGGTCTACCTGTTATGCTCTGTGGTTCGCCATCGATAACTAATAATTTACCTGTTCCTGATTTCGGACCGAAATATTTGCCTAGTTCATCAACAAATGCAAACATTCTATCGTCTTCGTCTACGATATTACCGGGGTTGCCGAAATTAGGTTCATAATCGATATCAAAGCCGTCGTAACCATATTTGTTTACTGTATCGGCAATGGCGCTTGCATATTTGCGAATGGATGCTTCTATTGCTTCCTTATTTGATTCATCGGAAGGCCATTCCCAAAAATCATTCACAGCTTCTTTTTCGGATGAAAATCCCATATTTTCCCAATTTTCACGAATATTCTGCGGAGTAATTTGATCGCCTACACTTCTGATAATAAAACACATGGTAAAACGAGTTCCTTTAACTTGTTGGCAAAATTGCAGATCTTTTTTTTGAGCTTCTGTAATGTTCGACCAATTTCCCCAAATAGAAACAATATCTACACTATCAGGAATACCGGCTAAAGAACTTTTCATATAGGCACCTTCACCACTCCAGCCACCAAACCAGCCAAAGGCAACTTGGTGATCTGTCTGCTTATAGGCACGCAAAGCCGCATAATATTCATCCGATACGATCGATTCGGGAAAAGTTTTTGCTTCCGACTCCGTCCAGTCACTGCAACCGATCAATGAGGTTGTTGCCAGTGATATGAGTACAATGTATAATAAATAAATTTTCTTCATAAAAGTCCTTTTTATGCATTATATAAATTAGTTCTTCTTAGCCCACTTTAAGTCAGTAGCTTCATTATCAGCACCACCGAGTTCTGCTACTCCCAGATCATAATTGGCTTTATTGTTTTGTGCCTCTGTATAAGGGAAGCTTAGACGACGCATACCGCGTTGGCTACTCACTCCACAATCTGATAGATTGTCGATACAAGGATAAAGTTCCGGATAACCTGTACGGCGATATTCAGCCCATGCTTCCAATCCTAATGGATAATTGGCGATCCATTTTTGAGTAATGACACGTTGGAAATTTTTTCCATTTACGTTATCAGCCTCACTGTCATCCCACATCACACTCACTGTATTGGTAATTGTAACAGTAGCATTTTGCACAGCATCACTTTCATGTGATACGACAGGAGCTTCGTCAATCTTCAAGTATTCAGTGGCTGAAACCTGATATTGTTCCATTGACAAATTAATACCATCTTCGTAATAGGCTTTTGCTGTTTTAGAACCGACATTCCAACCACGCAATTTTCCTTCTGCACGTAAAAAAGCCGTTTCTGCAGCGCAGAAAACCATTAATTTAGAGGTTGCCGTATATGCGGGAATAGAAAATCCTGCAGCGTCTGCCTTTTTAAAATCAGCATCTCCTGTACGCATACCTACATATTTATCTGTTTTCCCGGCAAGGGTAGACTTATTAAAGAACTTCGGCATACGTGGATCGCCATATGCATTCATATAATCTACAATATTTGCATTCACACGCAGATCACCCCAACTTACAGCTGCCAGTTGATATGGATTACTCTGTGTGCCACAAGAAAGCATAGCATTATCCGAATTACTTTCAATCAATCCTGCTTTATGTGTTACTGCTGCTTCAGCTGCCTCTTGAGCAATGCCAGGCCATGTTCCGCTGATTCGCATTGCAACACGTAAGCGCATTGAATTGGCTAGCTTAGCCCAACCTGAATAATTTCCATCAAAAACCGGATCATTGGCCCCCAATGGGGCATTGCCATTTGTTTCTACATAATAGTTGTACAAAACATCAGCTGCATTGGCTAAATCACTTAATATACTGGTA
The DNA here is from genome assembly GCF_025147085.1 of Bacteroides sp. D2. Lineage (NCBI taxonomy): Bacteria > Pseudomonadati > Bacteroidota > Bacteroidia > Bacteroidales > Bacteroidaceae > Bacteroides > Bacteroides sp. D2. The sequence continues at coordinate 4,735,129 of NZ_CP102261.1, forward strand.
TAGACCTGTTCCTGGGTATCATAAGATACATAGAAATTACCCTTCTTTACTTGGCTGTAAGGCATCGGTCCATAACAATCTGCAACGCGAAGCATCGTTATGGCACGTATCATACAAGAGAAAGCATAATAATGTCCGGTAGAATTAGTTGCTTCCTGTATCTGGAAAAAGTTTCCATATATTTTTTCAAACGGAGTGTTCCAAGGGGTAGCATTCCAGGCATCACTCTGATTGAATGTGCTGAAGTTTGTACCACTCCATGTGTTAGAACAGCATAAATAGCCACCTAACTGTCCCACCATCTGATCCTGCATTTGAGAGTCATTCTGCTGAATATTCACAATTGTTTCAATCATAGACTTCATCAAGGTAGCAGGGTCTGCATCATGAATTTGATATTGATTCGTATTATACTCCTCAAATTTATCGGTACAACTTCCTGCCAGTAACAACAGAGCGGCACCGACTGTGATATTTCTTAAATATTTTCTCATAACATTAGCTTTTTCTTTTAGAATTGAACTTTCACATTAAAACCGAAGTTACGCAAGCTAGGTTGCATAAAGTAGTCTACATTCATATAATAGTTACTGGAGGTAGAGGCAGACAATTCCGGGTCGAATGGAGCTTTACAGTAAATCATCCATAAATTACGTCCTACAACACCCAAAGTAACATTAGCCACATTTTTAAACCATCTTTTAGGAAGTGTATAGTTTAGGCTCAATTCCTGCAAACGTACATTGGTTGCACTGTATAGATAATAACGACCATAGCCACCTTCACCCGTACCAATAGTCTGGTAATACTTTTGGGCGTTAACCTTACCGTTATTAATAGGTATACCACCATTATCACGAGCTGTTGCAGATGTTTCGGATACTCCATAATAATCTAAAATTCCTTGAGTAGCCGAATAAGCTAATCCGCCTACACGGGCTGATAATACAACTCCTAAATCAATTCCTTTGTAAGTGAAATGATTGGTCCATCCGAGGTTGAAATCAGCATCCAGATTACCTACTTTTACCGGAGTGTTTGATGAAGTGATACCCAGATTACCATTCTGATCGACTTTTATATTACCGTTATTGTCTTTTGTCAGCTGGTTGTATACATAGATATCAGTCATGGAGCCTCCTTCTGTCAGGATGACGCGAGGAGCTACATTCTCTTTACCTAACCAACCTACATTCATTTCATCCATTTGGATAGCTTCTCCTGTCACAGGATTCACGCTGCCGCTTGCCAGTCGTTTCACCTTGTTACGGTTTAAAGTGAAAGTTGCATTAGAAGACCATCCGAATCCTGCCCATTTATCACTGAATCCTAAAGCTAATTCAATACCCTGATTTTGCACGTTACCGGCCTGTACAATCGCTTGTTTATATCCGGAAGAAGAGGGGATATCCACTTTAAATGTCTGGTTCAATGTGTTAGAACGATAGTAAGTAGCGTCTAAATTGAAACGATTTCCCCAGAATTTCAAGTTCAAACCGACTTCCCATGATTTAGTCTTTTCAGGTTTCATATTGTCCATCGGATATACGGTCGGATTCGCCCAGTTATGTGTCTGGCTGTTGTATTCGTAACCCGGATTAGTAAGGAAACGATCGAAAGAAGAGGCTACCACTGTATACGAACCGCGTATTTTAGCATAAGAAATCACCTCTGGTAGTTTAACCATTTCTGATAATAAAGCCGATAAACCGACTGACGGATAAAAGAAAGATTTCTGTTTGGAGAATGCGAGTTTTGAATCCCAGTCATTACGTCCGGTTACGGTTAGATACAGTTGATTTTTCCAACTTAATTCAGCACTGGCAAAAATACTTTGAATTTCATCTTCATATCCGGTAGGATCCGGTTTATAGTTGGCGGAGAAATTAATATTGTTGATCTGGAAGAAGTTGGGAATAACCAGGTCACCTGCAATATATAGCTGATCCATTGAAGTATGATATATGGAAGCACCAACATTGGCTGTTAAATGAAAATCACCAAATGTTTTATCTATATTAGCCAGGAAATCGGCATATAAAGAACGTTCCTGCCGCATGGCATCTTCAAAACCACCACTTACACCACAGAATGTTGTTAATGTAGAAGCAGATTTTTCGTTTTTATTCCGGTAGTCAGAGTTGTCCAGATTGACACGACCGACAACATTGAGCCAATCTGTAGCCTGCCATTTCAAGGAAGCGTTCATCATATAACGTTTCTTGTTGGAAGTACGGTTGATGCGATTTTGTATCCAATATGGATTTTGTAATGACAAACTTGCATCACCATAAGGCCAATATTGTTCCATATAGCCGTAGTTAGTATTATAACGTTCATACAAACGAATTTCGTCAAAGTTGTCTCCACGAGGGAATAGATACAGTGATGGGAGAGGGTTATAATACTGTCCTTGAGAAACCATGTTTTTGTTGTTCTGAACGATATATTGTGCACCGATATCCAGAGTAAGTTTATCATTCAGGAAATGGGTGGTATTACGTGCCGTAAAATTATAACGGTTATAAGAGTTATTCGGAAGAATTCCACCGGAGTTAGTTGTAGAAGCTGAAAGATAGGTCTGGTTTTTGGTATTTCCTGTAGATAATGCTACCGAATTGATAACATTGGATCCTGTTTCAAAGAAGTCAGATGGGTTATATCGACGGTTTGTCAATTCTCCCCAGCTGAATAATCCGGAACTTGTACCATAACGGTTCTGCATATCCGGCATAATATATGCTTTAGAGAAAGTAGTACTGTTGGATACTGTTATGGTAGTTTTCTCTGTTTGGCCTTTTTTAGTCGTTATTAAAACAACACCATTTGCCGCAGCGGAACCATATAATGCTGCCGCAGAAGGACCGGTCATCATACTAATACTAGCAATATCATCCGGATTTAAGTCAGCAACAGCATCTGATCCTCCCATCTCTCCAAATAATCCTTCGCCACCGCTTTTTCCTGTATTAAAAATAGGTACACCATCAATTACATACAATGCATTGTTATCTTTAGTCAGAGATTTCATACCACGCATAACAACACGAGTGGCACCACCAGCACCGGTTGCACCACTATTAATCTGAACACCGGCAACCTTTCCTGATAGTGAATTCATAAAATTGGCGTCCTTTACAGCTGTCAATTCGTCACCTTTTACCTCTTGTACATTATAACTTAATGCCTTAGTTGCACGCTTGATACCCAATGCAGTAACAACTACTTCGTCCAATACTTGTGTATCTTCTCCTAAGGTGACTTTAAGGGGTTGAGCATTGGCAAGCGTGATTGCTTGGGAGAAACAGTGAAATATAAATATCTGCCATAAAAAAAATAACAGAATATTACTACTGATGCGATTTCTCTGCTGTCTCAAAAAAAACATTGCATTAATTGGAATGCACGATTATTTTCAAACGCAAATATTTACATTTACGCAGGTTGCATAAAGTTAGATAAAACGATAAGAGTCCGGCAAAATGTCGGACTCTTATTTACAAATAACCGATTTTCCAATCAATTATATTTTAGATACTCCATCTATTATTCAGCAGGGAATACATACATTTCACCATTGTTATCATCAAACTTTCCAACCATTGGAAGGTCTAGCTTACTCTTGTCTCCATTATAGTAAGTAGCCCAGTTCCATATTTTAGTTGCATCGTCACTGATAACACCAGTCTCGTGATCGCGTTTTTGTCCATTACATGGATAGTAAAGTAGTAATCCTTGTTCGTCCGGATTTACCATCTTCCATGTATATCCTTTTATTTGTTGTGCAGTACGGGCAATATCCCAGAAACGGACTTCACGTACAAATTCATTAGAACCTCCCAACCAGAAACCTGTCAGCCCATATTCTCCGATTCTAATTTCACGTGATGCCACTAAGTCACCATTTACGTATACTAAGGTCATTTTACCATCATAAACAAATGTAAGCATATACCATTCATTTGCTTTAGCTGCAAATTTATTTGATGGTACATCAATTTGTGATGCGCCTGTTTTTATTTGCAACTGATTAGGATTAATCGTCACATCTCCAAAACGAGTAAATATTTCATCAAGAGGACTAGAGTTAGGTGCCACTTTTGTTCCCCCAATGGATTTATTATTTGCATTATATGCAGACCGTTTAATCATAACCTCCATAGTCCACTGTTTAACTTTAAAGTCTTGTGGAAACATATCACCACTTTCGCTTCCGGCATTATTCATAAGAAGCGCTTTGGTGCGTGTACGTTTTTCTAAAATGATCAAAGCTTCCTCTTCATTGGGGACGAGAGTGACAGAACCTTTAGACAAACGAATAGGTAATGCATAGTCTCCTTTCAAAGAAAATTTTAGATCTTTCAATGCAACAGGAATAGACTGCATAGCCAAATTTGGCTTAAAGGTCATCACTGAAGGTATTTCATACATTTCAGGCGGTAGCATCAAATAGGATGTACCATTCTTTTTATTGTATTCATCAAGCTGCGCCTGATCACCAACTGTCAAAGGAACTTCGCATGCTTTATTCTCTTTTACAGCTAACCCGACTTTTATATCTTTGATAAAATACTCCTTACCCTCTTCTACAAAAATCTGGATGGGACCATCAGCAGCTATATATGCGCCTTGATCACTTCCGAAATCTTTTTGAGTATCTGTATACAATTCGTTCTGGCAGCCTGCTAGAAGCAACGTACCAAACAGAGTCATAACTATTTTTTTCATTTTTCTTTCTGATTAAAATGTTTATTCAAATGTACCCGGATATACTTGGTTACCATAATAAAGAGCCGTTTTAAGCCACCTATAAGAGGGTTCGTTAGCAAAGTCATATTCCATATGGAAAGTACCAATGCCACCTATTCGTTTCCCACTCGGAAGATTTAGTGTGGCATAATCAAATATTTGTGTTCCATATTTTCCATTAAACTCCGTTCGAACTGAAGTATATCTTCGATTCGCATTCGAATTTACTGCTTTATTATCGGGATCAATACCTCCACATCTCCAACACTGTTCAAATTCAACCGTGATAATTGTTTTACGCTCCCAATCATCTAAATGAGGGTTATTGATTTTATTAATTACAGTGTTCGTATTTCTTTCCCAATAGCACTGGTAAATATAATGGTCTATCAACTTTGATGTTTCTGTCGACAAAAGATCCGGCTGACCATCCATAACTAACATTTTTCCAGCAGGACGTAAGCGAGCACTTAGCGTCTCAATAAAAATCTGCATATTATTATTACCAGTAGAACTAATTGTCTGAGAAGTTGCTAAAGTACCTTTATGACCATATCCTGGTTCATAGTCTATATCAAAACCATCCAGATTAAATTTTTCAATACTATCACAAATGGCATTTGCATACGCTTTAACCCCCTCTTGAAAATCACCTTTTCCTTTATCAGTTACCCAATATTCTGTAGCTGTTAATCCTTGAGGAGTCAACTGATCTCCCAAGTCCTGAATAATCCAGCATAATAGAGCCTTTCCTCCTTTCACTTCCTGAAAGAATTTTAAATCGTTTTTTTGCTCATCAGATAGTCTTCCTCTTGTTCCCCAAAGAGATACAAAGTCTACACTATCGGGTAGCATCTTCAAGTAATTTTGGGCATTTGTTCCTTTTCCTGTCCAATTACCAAACCAGCCAAATCCCTTTACATGGGGAGTCGTACGATATTCTCTAAGTTGGCGGTAATATTCGCGTTGCGAAGGCATCAAATCCGCTTCATTTTGAGCATCAATAAGAGGAATAAAACGATTTATTTCCTCTTGTTCTGGAAACACTTCACGTTCAGCATCTGTCCAGTCAGAACATGCTGTAAAGCCTAGGACTGCAATACCGATGTATAAATAATTACGTAATTTCATACTATTAATTGTTGTTTATTGATTATTAAAACAATTGACTGGTTTATTAATTCTGAACAGGTCTGTTAGCACGTACCCACCAAAGTTTAGTACCACCTTTATCCGGACCATTCAACAATGTAGTGATGGAAGACATATTGGGATTACCACTATATTCTTTTGCAGCAAAACTGAAACGTTCTGGAGCTCTCGTTTTCTCTGTTGCACCTACCTTATTATACAAAGTATTATCGAATAGACTTGCCAAATAAGGGAATCCAGTCCGGCGATACTCTGTCCAAGCTTCTACTCCATTAGGATAAAGAGCCAGATATTTCTGTGTGATGATCCGTTGCAGTTTCGTTTCCTCTGAAGCAGCGTCATCCCATTTAGGAGTAATATTTCCTGCAGTAATATCAGAATTATAGGATTTGCCACCAGCATAGTAATAATTACTTGGCGAATTTAGTGTTGCAGGTTGTGCACTATTGTTTAAATAGGTAGTGGCTGCTGCTTCCGCAATCCCCCATTCATCCATAGACAGTTTTACTCCTGCCTCATATAAGTCTTTCACATTTCCTTCAGTTAAGCCATACAATGCAGCTTCGGCCTTTAAAAAGAAAGTTTCGGAAGCTCTGAACCAGTATAAAGGATCTGCATTTTCTACTTTGGGACAAGAAGCGAACTCTGCTGTATTGTCGCCTTCGGCCTTGCCTAAGGTGTTACCAGGAGCAATACAATAGTATCCACTAATTTTGTTGTATGTACCCTTTGTGTAATATTTGTCTATTCGAGGATCGTTATAACCTGTCAAATAAGACCAAGCTGTGGCACCCATACGGTTTTCTTTGTAATCGATTGTTGCGATTAAAGAGTTTAGTAATGGGAATTTACTTGTATTACCAATTTTTGCTTCATCTGTTTTACTTTCAATCACGCCTCCATTCCTCGGATTCAATGCTTTCTGAATATATTCTACAGCTAAATCTTTGTTAACAAAGTGAGTACGAACTGCCATTCTCAACATTAATGAGTTGGCCAATTTAGTCCATTTAATCGGATCTCCATCATAAATCAAATCGTATTTCGGCATAATCTTAGAAGTCGATTTGTTCAGAATATCAGCACAAGTAGCCAAATCTTTCAACATAGCTTTATATACGTCTTCCTGCTTATCCAACATTGGAGCGATGTCACCATTTCCTGCGTTAGAATATACAATAGGGCCAAAACAATCAGTAGCTCTTAACCAACCAGCAATTCTTACGACATTAAATATTGCCATAATTTCTTGTTTATCTGGCTCTTCGCTATTTCCAATCTTTTGATATATTTGTACCCAAGGTTGATATACTTTCATATAAAGTTGTTCGTATGCATAACTCATTCGATTGTCAGCAAAGTCCCATGTAGCTTCTGTACTTAGTTTCCAGTTATTATTCATGCCAAAAAAGCCGATATATTGGGCCGATGACATCACATCTGTAACTGCCAAATCATTACCCGGATCAGTTGTTTTACTTGGTGAACCGATGGGAATAACACGTTGCTGCATTTCCATCAACTGAGTTCCGTAGATTAATCCACCTGCTTCCAGTTCTTCGTCTGTTACACCAGTAGTACTTTTATTAATATCTATATAATCCTCGCAAGCAGTTAATAAGCCTAGCGAAAAGACCACTAATAAGTATTTCTTAAATTTCATAATTTCAATTATTAATAAATAATTAGAATCCAAATTTCAAACTAAAACCATACGTACGACTGCTAGGCAGCATAAAATAGTCATAGCCTTGACCAAATGTACCTGTAGATGCTGTTAATTCAGGATCATAAGGAGCCTTATTATAGATCATCCATAAGTTAGTACCATACACGGAAATATTTACGTTCTTCACTACATCACCGAACCACTTGTTAGGTAGGGTATAACCGATACTAGCTTCTTGTAGACGAACGTTTGTTGCAGAATATACATAATATGAGTCTAAGTCATAAATAGTCCCATAATAATCTTCTGGTTGCATCTTTATATTACCTAGCATTACATAACCTGCGTCGCGAGCATCAGCTGATGCTTTAGAGACACCAAAACGGTCTAAAGTAGCTTGGGTCTTTGAGATTACGTTACCACCGATTCTTGCAGTAAACATGACATTAGCATTAATACCCTTATAGTTGAATCCATGTCTCCAGCCTAAGTTCCATTTAGGATTGACTGACCCGATCTTAAACGGTGTAGTCTTTTCTGTAGCCAAGGTCTGTCCTGGATTGTAGAGAATATATCCTTCTTCATTCCTTTCAACTCGGCGGTCGGCATATAACGCACCCACTTCACCTCCTTCACGGAGACGGAAGCGTCCCAGTTGAATATCACTTAAATCCAGCAATTCGCCATTAACAGGGTTCTTTACATTAGAAGCTAACTTCTTAATTTTGTTTCTGTTGGCAGTAGCTGTGAAAGTAGTATTATAATTAAATTCACCGAATGTCTGATCATAGCCTAATGTCATCTCAATACCTCTATTCTGTACATTACCAGCTTGAACATACATATATTTATATCCGCTACTTCCTGGCATATCAGCTTTCAATAACTGATTGTAAGTATTAGAATGATATACTGTCACCCCCAAAGTAATTGTATTGTTAAACCATCTGGTATCGATTCCTAGTTCGTACGAACGAGTACGTTCAGCTTTCAAATCACTCAAAGGATAGTATTCGAAAGGAGATACAGTGCCATTTTCTAGTTTATGAGTAATCGTTCCCGGTGTCAGACCTGTAAATGGAATCGGAGAACCTACTTCTGTAAATGAGCCTCTAACTTTAAAATAACCTAATACAGGATTGATACTTTCACGAATATTATCAGGCAAAAGCTCCGTAACAATAGCGGAAAGACCTACTGATGGATAGAAAATCCATTGCTCTTTACTATTAACCAATTGCGATGGTTTATCTGCACGCCCAGTTAATGTTAAATACAAGGCTGAATTCCATGCAAGTTCTGCGGATGCGAAAGTTGCAAAGTTTTGCGTACGAGAATCACCTCCAGTTTCAAAAGGACTGGCTACAGATGGATTTACATTTCCATAAGTGAATTTGTTGGGTACCAATAATAAGTCTCCACCATATCCATGTCCTTTGGTATCATATTCTTCGAAAGATACACCCGCATTCACTGTAGCATGATAAACTTGGGCAAACTGTTTGTCGAAGTTTACCATGATATCTGCATACTTCTGCTTGTAAAATTCATTCGAGTATTTATAACGGCCATTTTCTCCGGCAAAAGTACTGGTAGTGGATGCATAACGTCTGTCTTCTGATTCGGAATATGTATTATCCATACGGAGACGGCCTGCAACATTCAAAAAACTTGTTATATCATATTTCAAGCTTGCATACAACATGTAGCGGTCTTTAACTTCAGGACGCAAGTTACGGTAAGCAATCCAATATGGATTCTGTACATCCATACCCATACTACCTGGTTGCCAACTCTGTGCATTATATCCCAATTCATTATCATAGCGTTCGAAATACTTTTCACTTTCAAAGTTCATACCTCTCGGATATAGATAAGCTCCTACGATAGGGTTAAAGTATGTACCAAAAGATACCATGTTATTGTAGTATTCGCGAACATAGCTAGCAGATACATCTAATGTTAACTTATCATTCAGGAATTTTGCAGTATTGCGGAATGTTACATTATAACGGTGATATTTATTGTTTTCAACCATACCATTAGAGTTCACTGCGGAAGCAGAAATATATGTCTGATTTTTCTCTGTTCCCATTGAAAGGTTGAACGAATTATTGAAAGTAGCTCCTGTGTTATAGAAGTCTCTAGGCTCCCAGGAATATGGATTCTCCATTTTTTCTCCCCAAGAAAAGTAATTGCCCGAAACATTTCCATAAGTGTTCTGAAATTCTGGCATTACGAATGGATTGGCAAATTCTACTGAAGAGGATACATTCAAACGCATAACGCCTTGTGCACCTTTCTTTGTATTGATTAAGATAACACCATTAGCTGCGTTTGCACCATATAATGCAGCAGCCGATGGGCCGGTCAATACAGATAAGCTTTCAATATCATCTGGGTTGAAATTGGATATACCTTCACCGGAAGCCATTCCTACAAAGCCTGTACCATCTCCCGAACGATCAGCTTTATTGCCGATAGGTACACCATCCACTACATATAGTACATTGTTCTGACCTGCAATGGATTTATTACCGCGCATCACAACGCGAGTACCACCACCCACACCGGATGCACTACGTTGGATGTTTACACCAGCAACTTTTCCATTCAAACTATTCATAAAGTTGGCGTCTTTCACTGTTGTCAGTTCATCACCTTTTACTTGCTGTACATTATAGCTTAGTGCTTTCTCTGAACGTTTGATTCCTAACGCTGTAACAACTACTTCGTCCAGCACTTTTGTATCCTCACCCATTGAAATTTTCAGAGGTTGAGCACTGGCTAATGTGATTGCTTGGGAGAAACTGTGCATTATTATGATTAGGAAATAAAATTTATGCCACCTTTATTATTTATCAATAAGTAATTGTTCAAAATTAAACGGCATCATGTGTATGATTGTAGTGTCTTGCCTCTACAATTCACCACCACCAATAATATTTATTATTTTTTCTATCCTTCACCTTTCTTCTGGACTCCCGATAAACAGGACGTTTACGAGTGAAGAGTGACTCTTTCACACACTCTTTCACCTTACTTGGAAATGAAATATGCTTATAGATTATTTTTTTATTAGGGTGTTTTTTTTTAACATTGGGATGATTGTAAAAAACATCACAGTGTTTTTTACAATTAATGCAATGATTTTAGAAAGTACTGTTACAACATTCTTTCGATATGAATGTAATGGTGAAGACTCCTCCTTCACCCATAAACGACCTAGTCATCGGGTGTTCAGAAAAAAGGTGAAGGGGAATGGAAAAAATGTATATCTGTAGGGAAATCAAATATTGTTTTACCAATTCTATAAAGCACAGCTTTAGCCTACTTAAAGCATAGCTTTTCGTTCCCTAAAGCTATGCTTTAAGTAAGTGAAATGTAGAACAGAGCTTATACCTTGAACAAATAGTACAGACTTTATAAACTTTACCATCATGTGAATGGCTTATTTATAAAATTTGACGTAAAACTGTCTAATTGATATATAACATAATTTTCTTGTAACTAAAAATGAATATGGAAAATCCATTTATCTCTTCTGCTTTTTCACAAATTGTAGTATTGAAAAACTAGAGAAAATAAAGGGTGTACATACAATTTACATGCACTATTCTAATTTAAATATTAAAGTCGGTAAGCAATTGAGCATTTCTTATTCTTTCTTCTTTCTCAAAATAGGCTAGATAGTTCTCTGTGACAGCTAAATTGGAGTGTCCCAAACTTTCTGAAATATAGGAAGTTTTAGCACCTGCACGTTTTAGAACTGTTGCAAATGAATGCCTAGCAGTGTAAGTTGTTAATTGAGAGATCCCTGTATCTTGAGCTATCTTTTTGAGTCTTCTATTGCATTTAGTAACAATACGCCTCACTAGCCTAACTCTTTCAAACGCATTTTCTGTTCCGTCAGCGTATTTAAAGATATATGTTTGTGGATTAATTCTAGGGTTCCCCCATTTATGAATGATATTCCACATTTCCGGAGTTATTATTGCATGTATCTCTCTACTATGTTTAGCTGTCCTCGAAGTTTTAGAACGTACAAAGCATATCTCTCCATCTACAATATTTGAATACTGAAGAAATAGTAAATCCATGAAATTGATACCATTGCATAAATAAGAAAATACCCATAGATCTCGAAATTCTTCTATATCTTTTGTTCCATCTTGATAGGACATTACTTTTTTTATATCAGCAAGGGTGAGTGCTAATTTACGTCCACAGCCTTCAGGAATCTCATATTTATTTTTTCCAAAAGGGAACGATGATTCTTTTAATATGCCATCTTGTATAGCACGATTTAGTATGCACTTTAAAGCTCTGAAATAAATACTAATACTTGAATAGCTCTTACCTTTTGAAAGCCAGAAACGTTCACATCGTTTGAGCCAATCTACTGTAATTCTTTCTAAAGGAATATATGTCCCGCCAAAACTCTCTAAACTTTTTAATGCACTCTGATAACTTAGATAAGTACTTGCCTGCTCATTATCTTTTAGTTCTTTCATTTTCAGACTAAAAGCACTATGCAGATTCATATCTTTCATTTGTCTTCCTAACCTAATACTTAAAGTCTCAATATTAAATTCCCCCTTTTGTATTAGTTCATTAATGTGCTGTTTTACATTAGAAAAGCTACTTTCTATATCACTTCGTATCTCTGTCAATAACCTACTTTTTGCTTTTAGCAGTCTATCCCAATCTTCTTTTGAAAGTTCCTTTCCTGTTGAGTAATATTTTTGTTTTCTTCTGAATACCACTTGAACTTTAATAGGAAACAATCCGCTCTTTTTTACTCTTCTGGTATCTAATATGGTTAATACAGAGACTCCATCTCTTGAATATTTGAACATAAAAATGAATGTTTATATCTATACATTAACTGAAACATACATGAATTGTATGCAAAATGTATGCAAATATAATAAATCAGCCTGATTTTAATAAGTGTATAAGATTCTATTTATCAAATATTTGAGTATTTATTTTTCAATTAGGAATTTACTTCTATTATTTTTTTTCAAAAAAAAATCTTATCTTCGTTTAGTAAGGTTACAACATAGAATGTATTACTATTGAATAAGCGCTTATGGAATTTATTTTAAGTGTAACCTTTAAATTTATTAATTATGAGAAACAGAGATACATGAAACCTTTGTGTGAAAACGGTAATTTCAGTTACTGTCCCTAATTAAACTCTCTAAAAACTATTTCTAATTAAAAAGAATAAGATGAAAGAAATTATAAAACACAAGTTCTCATACTTGTTATTCTTCCTTTTGTTGGTTTCGTGTTTTGCTTCAGCTTATGGGCAAGAACGAACGATCACTCTTAATCTATCAAAAGTACCCTTAAACACTGCTTTGAAAGAAGTTGAGAGACAAACTTCAATGTCAGTAGTCTATAACACAAATGATGTCGATATAAATCGCATCGTATCCATCAAGGTAACAAAAGAATCTCTGAATAATGTAATGAATCAGTTATTCAGAGGAGTTAATGTCAGTTTTTCAATAGTAGATAATCATATTGTACTTTCTGCAAAGAGTAATAAAGAAGATCAGCAGAAAAAAACTCCAATTATGGCAAGTGGTACTGTTACCGATTCAAAAGGAGAACCATTGATCGGAGTTAGTATTCTGGTAAAAGGAACTTCAAATGGTACTATCACTGATATGGATGGAAATTTCAAAATACAGGCTGCCAAAGGTGATGTGCTTGAAGTATCCTATATCGGTTATGCCTCCCAAGCAATCACGCTTGCCGGTACACAGCCTGTAAAAGTAACAATGGGTGAAGATACAAAAGTACTGGACGAAGTAGTTGTTACAGCATTAGGTATCAAACGTTCGGAAAAAGCATTGACATATAATGTACAACAGGTGAAAGGCGATGAACTTACAACTGTAAAAAGTACTAATTTTATGAGTGCATTGGCTGGTAAAGCGGCAGGTGTACAGATTAACTCTAGTGCATCAGGTCCTGGTGGCGGTGTGAAAGTTGTAATGCGTGGTGCTAAGTCTATTACACAGAATAATAATGCTTTGTATGTAATTGATGGTATTCCAATGTATAACCGTGCCTCTTCCGGTGGTGATGGAGCTATGGCAACACAACCTAGTAGTGAATCAATAGCTGACATTAATCCGGATGATATCGAGAGTATGTCATTGTTGACAGGACCTTCTGCAGCTGCATTATATGGATATGAAGGAGCTAATGGAGTTGTTCTAATCACTACAAAGAAAGGGCGTGCAGATAAGACAACTGTAACTTATAGCAATAATACCACCTTCAGTGATCCGATGATGATGCCTAAGTTCCAAAATACGTATGGTAATCTGGCAGGAGAAACAATGAGTTGGGGCCTGGAAACAGATAAGAGATATGACCCTGCAAATTTCTTTAATACAGGAAGTAACATATCTAATGCACTGTCTCTCTCTACAGGTAATGACAAAAGTCAAAGTTATATCTCTGTAGCTACCACTAATGCGGCAGGCATCATGCCTAATAACGACTACGATAGATATAACTTCTCGTTCCGCAACACCACCAATTTCCTGAATAATAAGTTTATTTTGGACACAAGTGCCAACTATATTATCCAGAATGATAAGAATATGGTGTCTCAAGGACAATACTTTAACCCGTTGACAGCTTTATATCTGTTTCCACGTGGTGAGGACTTTAATGACGTAACTGTATACGAACGCTATGATGACTTATCAGGAGTAAGCACTCAATATTGGCCATACGGTGATCTAGGAGGTGTTTCATCTCAAAATCCTTATTGGATCATGAATCGAATGAATCGTGAAAATGATAGAAGACGTTACAAACTGGCTGCCAGTCTGCAATATAACATCATTGAAGGGCTGAATGTGCAGGGACGTGTGAGCGTTGACAATACCGAAAGCAAATATACTGAAAAATTCCATGCCGGTACTGTCGGTAACTTTGCAGGAACGAAAGGACGATATAAGGAAGAAAGACGTATGGATAGGCAAATATATGCAGACGTGTTGGCTAACTTCAACAAAACGTTCAAAGATTTTAATGTAATGGCCAACCTTGGTGCTTCTATTAAAGACCTTCGCATGGAATCCAGCTCTTTACACGGAGACTTGAACAATGTAACCAACCATTTTACCATCGAAAACCTGACACGTAGTGGGTATTATAAAGTAGATGCTAATGGCCTAAAACGTCAGACACAATCCGTTTTCGCCAATGCGGAAATAGGATGGAGAAGCTTCCTTTTCTTAAGTCTCACCGGACGTGCTGACTGGGATTCTTCACTTGCTCTTTCCGACAGAGGAAATAAAGCGTTCTTCTATCCATCTGTTGGTATTTCAAGCATTCTAAGCGAAGTGATTGATCTGCCCGAATGGTTCTCATTCTTGAAAGCACGTTTCTCTTTCACTTCTGTAGGTAATGCTTATGATCCTTATTTGACTAAAGCACGCTATATCTATGATGATCAGCTTGACCAATACAAAACAGAATCTTTGTATCCGAATTCGGATTTGAAACCCGAAATTACCAAATCTTATGAAGCAGGATTGAATATGCGTTTCTTTAAAGGTGCATTGAATTTTGATATTACTTATTATAATTCAGATACACGTAACCAAACGTTTGCAGCACCTCTTCCTGCAAGTGCCGGATATACCGCTGTTAATATTCAAGCTGGTAGTGTACAGAATCAAGGTATCGAAATGGCTTTAGGATATAATAATGAATGGCGTGATTTCGGCTGGTCTACTAACTTTACTTTTACTTATAACAAGAATAAGATTAAAAGACTCGCAGATGGTGTAACCAACAGAATAACTGGTGAACCCATTGAAATGCCTTATGTGGATAAAGCCAGATTAGGAGGTTCAACTTCACCGGTAGTACGTCTGACAGAAGGCGGTTCTATGGGAGATTTATACATCAACCGTGATTTCAAACGCGACAACAACGGTTATATCTATCTGGATGCTAAAACAGGTTTGCCAAGCATGGTAGAAACTGAATACAAGAAAATTGGCTCACTGCTTCCGAAAGTTAATTTAGGATGGAGAAATTCATTCACTTATAAAGGAGTACGTTTGAATGTATTGTTAAGTGGTCGTTTTGGTGGTTTAGTTGTATCTAATACGCAGGCATTCCTTGATCGTTGTGGCGTTTCAGAATATAGCGCACAACTTCGCCAAACTGGAGGAGTAACAATCAACGACAGAAATGTGTCTGCTAAAGACTATCTGGGTATAGTAGCAGCTGGTACCGGTGAGGGAGATCACTATGTTTACAATGCAACGAATATCCGCCTGCAGGAAGTCAGCCTCGAATATACGCTTCCTAAGAAATGGCTGTATAACATTGCTGATGTGACATTAGGTTTAATTGGAAACAATCTGGCTATGATCTATTGTAAAGCACCGTTTGATCCGGAATTGGTTGCATCATCTTCCAGCACTTTCTATACTGGTGTGGATTACTTCATGCAACCTAGCTTGAGAAACATGGGATTTAGTGTAAAAGTACAATTCTAATAAAGGAACGAATAATGAAAAGATTCAATATAATCAAGACAGTAAGCGCAGCAGCTTTTACAACTACTCTGCTGTTCACTTCGTGTACCGGGAACTTTGACGAATTAAACACGCATCCAACGGACTTGTATCCCGAAAATATGACTCCAACCGAGCGGGTAGGTACATTGTTTGTGGCTATGACTCGCTTATTGAATGCCTGTCAAGAAAATAACAGCCAGCACACCGAACAAATGGTGGGGCAATATGGAGGTTATTTCGCTACAACTGCTCCCTGGAATGGCACTAATTTCGGAACATTTAATCCCAGTGCAGACTGGGTATCTGTTCCTTACAAAGATATGTTTACTGAATTTTATCCGAATTTTCAAACAGTCAAAGAGTCAACAGGAGGGTCCGGATACATCTATGCATGGGCGTCTATTCTTAGAGTAGGCGTAATGATTCGCGTAGCCGATATCTATGGACCTATTCCTTACTCTGAAATGGGAAAAGGAGAATTTCAAGTAGCATATGACGACGTAAAAACACTCTATCATAATATGATTAGTGATTTGACACGTAGTATTGAGGTACTTTCTGCTTTTGTGCAGGAGAATGCAGGAAAAGAGGTTCCGGTTGCTGAATATGATATCATATACAATGGTGATTTCAGCAAATGGATTAAGTATGCCAACTCTTTGAAACTTCGTATGGCAGTACGTATCGCTTCTAATACTGAGGACACGGAATATGCCAAACAAATCATGGCTGAAGCAATTGAGGGAGGAGTTATAGAGTCTAATGGAGATAATGCTTTCTTCCCCGCTATGCCATACAATCCATTTGAGATTGCTTCCGGCTGGGGTGACTTGGCTATTAACGCAACACTTTCCGCATATATGACCGGATATAGTGATCCGCGCATCAGTAAGTATATGAATACTGCGACTTCATACAGAGACTACCGTGGAGTACGTATGGGTATTAGTGATACAAGCAAAGCCGTAGAGGGTAGCGCAGCAAGATATTCTAAACCTGCTTTTACAGCAGATTCCCCTATGCCTGTTTTCTATGCAGCGGAGACTTATTTCTTGAAAGCTGAAGCTGCTCTGCAGGGATGGATTGCTGGTGGAGACGCAGCGGCCAAAAGCTATTACGAACAAGGTATTCAAATGTCAATGAGTCAATATGGTGTAGAGATTGGTGATTATCTTTCAAGCACTGTTGTTCCACAAGGTTACACAGATCGATTGAATTCAAAGAACAATATCTCATTTACCAGCGTGCCCAGTGTTGCATGGGGAGATGGAACTAATAAACTTCAAAAGATTATTACCCAAAAATGGATTGCCAACTATCCGATGGGAATCGAAGCTTGGTGTGATTATCGTCGTACCGGCTATCCCGAATTGTTTACTGCACGTGACAATCTAAGTTCTGCCGGTTATATCGGTGATATTGATAGCAAACGCATGGTACGCCGCTTGCCATATCCTACAACAGAAAAATCCAGTAACTCTGCCAATGTAGAAGCTGCTATTGCAACTATGTTAGGTGGTCCGGACACCGGGTCTACAGATTTATGGTGGGCGAAAAAGAACTGATTTTTAACCTGATAAAACATAGAATATGAAACATATAAAGAAAATGTTAGGATTTGCATTTGCTGCGACATTCTTTGTTGGATGTACGGATGTGGAATCTATTAATGACATAGATTTGAATCAAACAACTAAAACAGATGAATATTATGCTGCTTTGCGTGAATGGAAAGAGACACCGGGACTTCCGCAAGTGTTTGTATGGTTCGACAACTGGACAGGGACTTCTCCTACAGGTGAAAATAGCTTAAGAGGTTTGCCTGATTCTATCACCATTGCGTCCAACTGGGGTGGTCATCCTAAATTTGATTTAACTCCGGAACGAAAAGCTGATATGGAATATGTGCAAAAAGTGAAAGGAACAAAGGTTGTCGTTACTCTCTTTTCTCAAAACATTGGTGATGATCTTCCTGATAAAGAAATTTATCACGAAGCCGGAACCAGTAGTGATCCGGAAAAAGTGAGACCTGCAATCAAAGCCTATGCTGAGGATATTTACAAGGCTTGCCTTGAATGTGGATATGATGGTTATGACTGGGATTATGAACCTGGTGGTGGAATGGGAGTAGGTCCGCTCTGGTCAAATAAAGTTCAGAGAACTATATTTGTAGAGGAACTTTCCTACTGGTTTGGACATGGAGCAATGGATCCCAACCGTGATCGTGGAGATCGCGCTATGCCGGAAAAACGCCTTCTCTTCTTGATTGACGGTGAGGTCGGTATTCGAACAGGTATGGATAAGGAATGGCTGTCATATTATGTAGATTATTTTGTATTGCAGGCTTATGGCGGAATGGCAGACTACAGAATGAAAGGGGTTCTTGACGATATGAGCGATTGGATTCAGCAGGGAATTATTACTCCGGATGAAATCGTTCGTAGAACCATAGCCACTGAAAACTTTGAATCGTATGCAAATACAGGGGGAGGGTTCCTCGGCATGTCAAATTATGTATATAAAACAACGTATACCACCGGTGGAAAATCGTATGAAATAGATCAGTTGATTGGTGGATGCGGGCTTTATCGTGTAGGCTTTGATTATGCACAGGGTAAGGGTGATTATGATGGTTCACCGGAATACTATTTTCTGCGTCAAGGCATTACGAACATATACAAGAATTTCTATAGCCGTATGAATGCTACTGCGAATGAAGAATAATGGTTAAACGAATTTTATAAGAATGAAAATTATGAAATATATCTATTTATCAAGTCTTATGATCGCATTCTCAACAGTCTTTTTTATGGGATGTGAAAATGCTGAATACAAGGCGCAGACAAACAGTCTTTATATAACAGATGCAGCTGATATAGCCACTGCTGCTACTATCACTATGGATGATGGTGCAGACATTAATGTTGTGGTACGTTTAGCTCAAAAGGTTACGGAAGATGTAGAGGTTGAAATTCAATTTGTTCCCGAATTACTGACCGAATACAATACGATCAGTGGTACAGAATATGAAGTTCTGCCTGCAAACATGCTTCCACAGAATGCTACGGTTACGATTCCGGCAGGTGAAATTAGTGCCAATTATCGGCTTCATGTGAATGATTTTGCAACGAATGGTATTACTTATGCTATTCCCCTTGCATTGGGAAATGTTATCAAAGGTGATGTTACGAAATCAAAAGCTCAAAGCAAATTCATTTATGTATTGGCTAAACCTTTGAATGTTTCTGCTCCTGTATTGCGTGGTAATGCCGGAAATGTATCGACCTTGCCGGCAACAGACTGGGGAATTACGGTAGATGCATGGACATTGGAAGCATGGGTACGTATGGATGGCTACAAAAAGAATAATCAGGCTATTTTCACTTCGGGTAGTGGTGACCATGAAATTTATATTCGTTTTGGAGATGCCAATAAACCTTATAATTATCTGCAGATAAAAACTTTAGGAGGGCAGAAACAAACTGCCAGTGATTTGGAGGTAAATACATGGTATCATTGGGCTTTCGTTTACAACGGAACAACACTCACCATTTATAAAAACGGAAAACAAGAAACATTCTTCGATCCTCCTGCACCAAAAGGTGGAAATGTACGTATTGATTATATGAAGATAGTTGATAGTGGTAGCTATTTCCAAAATAACTGTACTATGAGTCAGGTTC
Organism: Bacteroides sp. D2; assembly: GCF_025147085.1. Taxonomy (NCBI): domain Bacteria; kingdom Pseudomonadati; phylum Bacteroidota; class Bacteroidia; order Bacteroidales; family Bacteroidaceae; genus Bacteroides; species Bacteroides sp. D2. The sequence continues at coordinate 4,754,952 of NZ_CP102261.1, forward strand.
GCTTTTGGAAAGTTGCTCGTACTGAATCGGAAATTGCAAACAATATGTACTTTGAAGTTAATCCAAAGAATCCAAATTTGATTGCCCTCTGGCCAATGGATGAAGGAGAAGGTACTGCCTTTAGAGATGCAACAGGAAATGGGCATGATGCAACTTCTAATGGAGCTCTTCAGAAGTGGGAACATAATATCAGATTTGATAAATAAAATGTGCTAGACAAATAATTTATATGAAAGAGAAGGATATGTCCATTGTGGCATATCCTTTTTCTTTATATGTTAAAGTATTCATAATTTTTTAGAACTTCATTCTCCTGAACTGTATTATAATAAATGCTCGTATAAACTTAAATTCTAACAAACATGAAACATTGGTTATTATCTGTTTTGCTGGTGGTGTGTGGTGCCGTTTCAGCACAAGTAACACTAGTAAAAGATGGAAAGAGTAATGCTCGTATCATTGTGCAGGACAAGATGCCAGATACTAAGACATCAGCGCAACTCTTACAACATTTTCTCTATCATATTTCGAAAAGCAAGCTTCCAATTGAAAATGATAAAACGCCTCGGAAAGGAGATATACTGATTGGCGGTCAAACTCCGCAAACAGTGACGGAAGATGGTTTCTCTATCTCTACTCAAGATGGTATTTTAAGAATATCAGGAAAAGAAAAAGGAGTTGTATATGGAGTTGTCACTTTGTTGGAACAATATCTGGGAGTTGATTATTGGGGAGAGAATGAATACTCTTTTACTCCTCAAAAGACGGTGATTTTGCCTTTAATTAATAAAGTCGAAAACCCGGCCTTTCGTTATCGTCAGACGCAATGTTATGCCATCCGTACAGATTCTATTTATAAGTGGTGGAATCGTTTAGAGGAACCCAACGAAGTGTTTGCTGCCGGTTATTGGGTACATACCTTTGATAAGCTTCTGCCTTCATCTGTTTATGGGAAAGAACATCCGGAATATTATTCTTATTTCAAAGGAAAGCGCCATCCGGGGAAAGCAAGTCAGTGGTGTTTGAGTAATCCGGAAGTTTTTGAGATTGTAGCTCAACGTGTTGACTCTATTTTCAAAGCTAACCCCGATAAACATATCATGTCCGTCAGTCAGAATGATGGTAATTATACGAATTGCACCTGTGATGCTTGTAAGGCTATTGATGATTATGAAGGGGCACTATCGGGAAGTGTGATTACTTTTCTGAATAAGTTGGCTGCTCGTTTTCCGGATAAGGAGTTTTCTACATTGGCTTATCTGTATACAATGAATCCTCCAAAGCATGTGAAGCCTTTGCCGAATGTGAATATTATGTTGTGTGATATTGACTGCGATCGTGAAGTAACCTTGACGGAGAATGCTTCGGGAAAGGAATTTGTGAAAGCCATGGAGGGATGGTCTAAAATAACCAATAATATTTTCGTATGGGATTATGGTATCAATTTTGATAATTATCTGGCCCCTTTTCCTAACTTCCATATTTTACAGGATAATATCCGTCTTTTCAAGAAGAATCATGCTACCATGCATTTCTCTCAAATAGCAGGGAGCAGGGGAGGAGATTTTGCTGAACTTCGTGCCTATTTAGTTTCAAAGTTAATGTGGAATCCCGAAGCTAATGTAGATTCTTTGATGCAACATTTCCTACATGGATATTATGGTGAAGCAGCGCCACATCTTTATCAATACATAAAGGTTATGGAAGGTGCATTAATAGGTAGCGGACAGAGATTATGGATTTATGATTCTCCTGTATCACATAAATATGGTATGTTGAAGCCTGCTTTGATGCGTCGTTATAATCATTTATTTGATTTGGCCGAAAAGGCTGTCGCAACAGAGTCGGATTTCTTGAAGCGAGTTCAACGGGCGCGTCTGCCAATTCAGTATTCAGAACTGGAGATCGCACGGACAGAGACAGAAAAAGACTTGGCAGATATAAATAAGAAGTTAGATCTTTTTGAGGAACGTGTGAAAGAGTTTCAAGTCCCTACCTTGAATGAGCGTTCCAATTCGCCGATAGACTACTGTAAATTGTATCGGGAACGTTATATGCCACAAAAGGAGAATAGTCTGGCTTTAGGAGCAAAGGTTACTTATATAACTCCTCCTACCGGAAAATATGCAGCGTTAGGAAAGACTGCATTGGTTGATGGTTTGTTTGGTGGAGCAACCTTTGTTGATAGTTGGATTGGTTGGGAAGGAACGGATGGTGCATTCGTTATAGATTTAGGTGAAACGAAAGAAATACATAGTGTGGAAACGGATTTTCTTCATCAAATAGGGGCATGGATTCTTTTCCCTTTAAAGGTGGTTTATTCGTATGCTGATGACGGTGAGCATTATACACACTGGAATACGATTGATTTACAGGAAGAACGTACGGGGGAGGTGAAATTCCGTGGAGTCAAGGCAGAATCAGCAGAACCGGTAAAAACTCGTTATGTAAAAGTAGAAGTCACCGGAACGAAAGAATGCCCGACTTGGCATTACGGCGTGGGACATCCTTCGTGGTTCTTTATAGACGAAGTGATAATAAAATAAAAAAAGTAGGGGGGAGGCGTTAGTAGTTTCCCCCTTTTAGTTGTATTATATATAGATGGGTTAGAAAAATGGATTTTTTCATCTATATACTATGATTTATGCAACAGAATAAAACTGCTTCTCAACGAAACACTATTAGCCCGGCTTGCTGGGTGCCTACCGCTTATTTTGCAATGGGACTTCCTTTCATTGCTATTAATCTGGTTTCAGTTTTCATGTTTAAGGATCTTGGAATTTCGGATACGCAAATTGCATTCTGGACATCTCTAATTATGATGCCTTGGACACTGAAGTTCTTGTGGAGCCCTTTTCTTGAAATGTATAAGACGAAAAAATTCTTCGTATTAATAACAGAATTGTTGAGCGGTGTACTGTTTGGAATAGTAGCTTTTTCTTTGTTCTTCGATTATTTTTTCGCTATAAGTATCTCTACAATGGCAGTGATAGCTTTTAGTGGAGCCACACACGATATAGCTTGTGATGGTGTATATATGGCTGAATTGAACAAAGAAGATCAGGCAAAATATATCGGAGTGCAGGGTGCTTTTTATAATGTAGCCAAATTGGTCGCTAATGGAGGATTGGTTGCTATGGCGGGAGCACTGGCAGAACATTTTGGAGCGATAGAGGGTGCTTCAATAGATGCTAATAAAGGGGCATATTCATCTGCATGGATGATTATTTTCGGTGTGATTGCTGCAATAATGGTATTAATCGGTATTTACCACATCAGAATCTTACCTTCTACACAAGTACCTGTAACAACTAAAAAGTCGACTTCGGAAATTAAAAAAGAGTTAGTAGCAGTAATAGGGAACTTCTTTACTAAGAAACATATTTATTATTACATCGCTTTTATTATTTTATATCGACTGGCAGAAGGATTTATCATGAAAATAGCTCCGCTGTTTTTGCGTGCTTCAAGAGATGTAGGTGGTTTAGGATTGTCATTAACCGAGATCGGTACGCTGAATGGTATCTTTGGTTCTGCAGCTTTCGTTCTAGGTTCATTGTTGGCAGGAATTTATGTTTCTAAGTTCGGACTGAAAAAGACACTGTTCACTCTCTGTTGTATTTTTAATCTTCCGTTTGTAGCCTATACTTTTTTGGCAGTTGCGCAGCCTACTAATGTGTATCTAATCGGAACTTGTATAACAATGGAATATTTTGGCTATGGTTTTGGTTTTGTCGGACTGACGTTGTTTATGATGCAACAGATTGCTCCAGGAAAACATCAAATGTCGCATTACGCATTTGCTTCAGGGATTATGAACCTGGGAGTGATGCTTCCGGGAATGGTGAGCGGTTATCTTAGCGACTTGCTTGGGTATCGAAATTTCTTTATCTATGTATTAATCGCAACTATTCCAGCCTTCCTGATTACTTATTTCATTCCTTTCACGTATGATGATTCAAAAAAATAATAATATAAAAAATAACGATTATGAATAAAATTCAAATTCCTTGGGAAGATCGTCCTGTCGGATGTACGGACGTTATGTGGCGTTACTCACAAAATCCGGTTATCGGACGTTATCATATTCCTTCATCTAATAGTATATTCAATAGTGCTGTTGTTCCTTTTGAGGATGGTTTTGCCGGTGTATTCCGTTGTGATAACAAAGCGGTGCAAATGAATATCTTCACAGGTTTCAGTAAGGATGGTATTCATTGGGATATCAATCATGAACCTATCCAGTTTAAGGCTGGTAATACAGAAATGATTGAGTCGGAATATAAATATGATCCCCGTGTTACATGGATTGAAGATCGCTATTGGGTGACTTGGTGCAATGGTTATCATGGTCCTACAATTGGTATTGCATACACTTTTGACTTTAAGGAATTTTTCCAATGTGAGAATGCATTCCTGCCCTTCAACCGTAATGGCGTACTTTTCCCACAGAAAATTGATGGCAAGTATGCGATGTTAAGTCGCCCGAGTGACAATGGACATACTCCGTTCGGTGATATATATATCAGTTATAGCCCGGATATGAAATATTGGGGTGAACATCGCTGTGTAATGAAAGTGACTCCTTTTCCGGAAAGTGCTTGGCAGTGTACTAAGATTGGTGCAGGATCAGTGCCTTTCCTTACTGACGAAGGCTGGTTGCTGTTTTATCATGGTGTTATTACTACCTGCAACGGTTTCCGTTATGCTATGGGAGCTGCCATACTGGATAAAGATCATCCTGAAAAAGTCCTTTACCGTACACGTGAATACCTGATCGGTCCGGCTGCTCCTTATGAACTTCAAGGTGATGTTCCCAATGTTGTATTCCCTTGTGCTGCTTTGCAGGATGGTGAACGTGTGGCTGTTTATTATGGCGCAGCAGATACGGTGGTAGGTATGGCTTTCGGATATATAAAAGAGATTATCGATTTTACTAAGCGAACGAGTATCATTTAATTAAGATATGAAACGTATTATATTAACTTACACACTTGCTTTTTCCCTTCTTTCCGCATCTGCGGGGGAAGGGGGAAGCCCTCCCCTAAAAAATACGGATAAAGGTCTTTTGATAGATTATGTAGATCCTTTTATCGGAACTACTAATTTCGGGACTACCAATCCCGGAGCGATTTGTCCAAATGGTATGATGTCTGTGGTTCCTTTCAATGTGATGGGATCTTCTGAAAATACCTATGATAAAGACGCACGGTGGTGGTCTACGCCTTATGAATATACAAACTGTTTCTTTACCGGATATGCTCATGTAAATTTGAGTGGAGTCGGTTGTCCGGAATTAGGTTCTTTATTGCTGATGCCTACTACCGGAGAACTGAATGTGGATTATAAGGAATATGGTAGTAAGTATAAGGATGAACAGGCTTCACCGGGTTATTATTCTAATTATCTGACTAAATACAACGTAAAAACAGAAGTCTCGGCTACTCCTCGTACCGGTATTGCCCGTTTTACTTTTCCAAAAGGAAAAAGTCATATATTGTTGAATTTAGGTGAAGGATTAACGAATGAGAGCGGTGCCATGCTTCGTCGTGTAAGCGATTGTGAGGTGGAAGGAGTCAAATTGCTTGGTACATTCTGTTATAACCCTCAAGCTGTGTTTCCTATTTACTTTGTATTACGGGTTAAAAAGAACCCTTCTGCAACAGGGTATTGGAAGAAACAACGTGCGATGACGGGTGTTGAGGCTGAATGGGATCCGGACCAGGGAAAGTATAAACTTTATACTCGCTACGGAAAAGAAATAGCAGGAGATGACATCGGTACTTATTTCTCCTTCGACACAGAAGAAGGTGAGCAGGTAGAAGTACAAATGGGAGTTTCTTTTGTAAGTATAGAAAATGCCCGGTTGAATCTGGATCGTGAACAGGCTAGAAAGAATTTCGAGCAGATTCATGCTGAAGCACGCTCCAAATGGAATGATGACTTATCACGTATAACTGTAGAAGGTGGTACGGATGCTCAAAAAACTGTATTTTACACAGCACTTTACCATTTGCTGATTCATCCTAATATTTTGCAGGATGTAAACGGAGAATATCCGGCAATGGAAAGTGATAAGATTTTGACAACAAAAGGAGATCGCTATACTGTCTTTTCTCTTTGGGATACTTACCGCAATGTTCATCAATTGTTGACTTTGGTTTATCCGGAACGTCAGATGGAAATGGTACGTACAATGCTCGATATGTATCGCGAACATGGATGGTTGCCTAAATGGGAATTATATGGCAGGGAAACATTGACAATGGAAGGTGATCCGAGTATTCCGGTAATTGTAGATACCTGGATGAAAGGTTTGCGTGATTTTGATGTTGATTTGGCTTATGAAGCAATGTATAAATCTGCTACATTACCCGGAGCGGAAAACTTGATGCGTCCTGATAATGATGATTATATGTCCAAGGGATATGTGCCTCTTCGCGAACAGTATGACAATTCCGTATCTCATGCATTGGAATATTATATTGCTGATTTTGCGTTATCTCGCTTTGCAGAGGCTTTGGGTAAAAAGAAAGATGCAGAGATATTCTACAAGCGTTCTCTGGGATACAAACATTATTATAGCAAAGAATTTGGTACTTTCCGTCCGATTCTTCCGGATGGAACTTTTTACAGTCCGTTTAATCCGAGACAAGGAGAAAACTTTGAACCGAATCCCGGTTTCCATGAAGGTAATTCCTGGAATTATACATTCTATGTGCCACATGATGTATATGGCTTGGCAAAACTAATGGGTGGGAAGAAACCTTTTATTGATAAGCTACAAATGGTTTTTGACGAAGGGCTTTATGACCCGGCAAATGAACCGGATATTGCTTATGCCCATTTATTCTCATATTTTAAAGGTGAAGAATGGCGCACACAGAAAGAGACGCAACGTTTAATAGACAAGTACTTTACTTCCAAACCTGATGGTATTCCAGGAAACGATGATACGGGAACGATGTCTTCCTGGGCTATTTTCAATATGATTGGTTTTTATCCTGATTGTCCCGGACTACCCGAATATACATTGACGACTCCGGTTTTTAATAAGGTAACGATTCGGTTAGATCCGAAATGGTATAAAGAGAAAGAGCTAATAATTGAAACTAATCGCACTCAACCAGGAACTTTATATATTGATAAGGTACTGTTGAATGGTCAAAAGTTTAATAAATATCATATTACACATGATGAACTTGTTCACGGCAAATATTTAAAATTTGAATTGAAATAACACACAGTGTTTCATAGGTATTGTTTTTGGGTTGACAGGGCTGTCGGACTTCTTATGGTCCGGCAGCCCATTTTTTTACATTTACTTTTATTGTTACTTCTCGGAAAATAGCGACACTATATGCTCGGGATAGTGACGGTATCCGGCTAAAATAGCGTCACTATTTCTCCCGGATACCGTCATTATCTTATTTTCATTAGACTATACTCTGCCACATTTATAGTTATTCTCTGTTTTATAGGTGATTACAAAAATCTCTTTCATACGTCTACTATGTAAATTGTAGGCAATAAGATGAAAACAAGAAGAAATTTATTCAAACATATCCTTTGGATATTAATACTTGCAGAGTGTTTCCCTCTATTAGCGATTGCCGGATCGCAGCAAAAGGAACAACGTTATAAAATAGCTGTATGTGACTGGATGATTCTGAAGCGTCAGAAAATCGGTTCATTTCAATTGGTACATGAATTGAATGGTGACGGCGTCGAACTAGATATGGGTGGCCTTGGCAAGAGAGAAATGTTTGATAATAAATTGCGGGAACCTCATTTTCAGCAGCTATTTCGTGAAACTGCTCAAAAATATCAATTAGAGGTTTCTTCTATTGCTATGTCCGGTTTCTACGGACAGTCTTTTCTGGAACGTGCTAATTATAAAGAGTTGGTTCAAGACTGCCTTCATGCAATGAGAGTAATGAATACTAAAGTAGCTTTTCTTCCTTTGGGGGGAATCGAAACTGGATGGGAAAAGAATTCAGCACTTCGAACAGAAGTTGTAAAACGTTTGAAGGAGGTGGGAGATATGGCTGCTTCTGAAGGAGTAGTTATCGGCATTGAAACTCAACTGGATGCTAAAGGAGATGTGAAACTGCTGAAAGAAATTAATTCTCCGGGAATCAAGATCTATTTTAAATTTCAAAATGCATTGGAGAATGGAAGGGATTTATGTAAGGAATTGAAGATTCTGGGGAAAAAGAATATTTGCCAAATTCACTGTACGGATACAGATGGAGTGACTCTGCCTTTTAATGAACGATTGGACATGAATAAGGTGAAAAAGACTTTGGACAAGATGGGATGGAGTGGATGGCTAGTAGTAGAACGTTCACGTGATAAGGATGATGTGCGAAACGTAAAGAAGAATTATGGCTCGAATATTAAGTATTTGAAAGAAGTGTTTCAGTAAAGATAGGAGGATGATTATGATATAGTTAATATAACAAAGAGAGAGAAAAAAGCGCAAAATCTATTTTTTATCCTTTTAAGTGATTACATTTTTTTTGATTGTACGTCTTTCCTTAAAAGAACTTTTAGATTTTGAAGATATAATATATTATTTTTGTTTAAATTAAAATTTAATCTATGAAGAGTAAGATGAAGATTAAAATGAGGGTTGTCAGAAACCTATGGTACTTACCCATGGTTCTTTTCATTGCCTCTTGTGCGAAAGGTTTTGATAATAATGAAACCTTTTCGTCTGGAGTAAGTAATACCCAATTGCTATCTCCTGCAGAAGATGGTATTACATTTTCAAAGAGTGCTGATGAAAAAACATTCACAGTAAAATGGCCTGTTGTATTAGGAGCTAGCGCATATCAAGTATTGCTTCAAATAGTAGACGATCCAGAGAATCCGGAAACTGTATTAGATAAAACCGTTGATGGTTGTTCTTTGGAAGTTGAAATGAAAGAAGATACAAAATATCAGGTGGCAGTTAAATCATTAGGTAATGTAGAATATAATAACGCTGATGCGAAAGAAAGTTCTTTAGCACAGTGGTCTTCTTTGATACCTACAATAGCTACAATCCCTAGTGGTTCAGACATTGCAGAATGGTTTGCAGCTAATCCTATTCAGGATACTGGTGCTGAAATGGCATATGATTTGGAAGCTAATGGTACTTATACGTTAAATAGTCCACTTGATTTTGCAGGTTATTGGATTACATTCCGTGGAGATAAAATTCATCATCCTAAGGTAACAATGGGAACGAATGGTTTGATTAAAACAAGATACGGATTGAAAATTAAATATATTGATTTTGATTGTACAGGTGTTGATCAGGCTGCACAGTATGGCTCTTTTTTAACAATGAGTGAGACTCCTGATGAATCAACGTTGGTAGATGGGAAATGGTACCCGATGTTAATGCCTATTGTAATTCAATCATGTAATATCAAGGGCATAGCTAGAAGCTTGGTTTATAATGGTGGAAAGAATTATATTATTTCTGGATTGTATATTAAAGATTGTATTGTAGAATTAAATACTGCACAAGATTCAAAGAAACCTGTTATAAGTTTTACAGATGGAGGACGTGGATGTATTAATGATTTGGAGATTTCCAATTCTACGTTCTATGATTTATCTAAAGGCGGTAACTTTTTTATCCAATATGCAAATAATGCTGCAGGATCTACTAATTTGAGTTCTCTTTTCTCGAGTAGTAGTGTGAAGCTGTTAAATAATACCTTTTATAATGTTGCATATAGTAAGAATTTTGCTAATTATTCAGGTATGAAAAATAGTAAAGTTACTATTACTGTGATGAATAATATTTTTCAGCACTGTGGTACTGTACAAAAATTGTTTAATAGCGGTAATAAGCAATTCTCTAATAATGCATATTATGAGGAAGTGGATGGTGATGTTAATAAACAAAGTACAGATGGTAGTGAATTTCAGGAAGATCCGGGATTTACGAATCCTATATCTGGGAATTTTGCGGTGTCAAGTTCTACTATTATAGCCAAAAAAGTTGGGGATCCACGTTGGTTGCAATAAGTGAAGGATTGTTTAAATATGTAATTTAAAATAAGAATATATGCAAAAGAAATATTTATTTCTCAAGTGCTGCTTGTGTTTTTTGATGTTTTTTTGTGTGTCACTTCAAGCACAACAAGCGAGATCTGTTAGTGGTGTTGTAGTAGATGAAATAGGTGAACCTATTATTGGAGCTGCTGTAAAGATTGATGGAACTACGTTGGGAACGATTACTGATATGGATGGTAAGTTTGTTATATCTGTTCCTCCCAAGGGAAAAATAACCATTTCGTACATTGGATATACCAGTCAAACAATCTCTGATTTTAAGGATATGCGAATTGTTTTGAAAGAAGATTTAATGAAACTAGATGAAGTGGTTGTAGTAGGATATGGTACACAGAAGATGAAAAATGTGACAGGAGCTATTTCCACCGTTACTCCGACAGAAATTAGCGATTTATCTGTTGCTAGTTTAGGTAATGCATTAGGAGGAGTAGTGAATGGATTGGGCGTTAGTGGTGGTAACACTCGTCCCGGTGAAGGAGCTAGTCTTACAATTCGTCAAAATGATGTTGCTTCAAGCTTCTCTACAGGAGGCTCATCAAGTCCGGTATATGTTATTGATGACTATATTCAAGATGAAACAGCTTTCAATAATTTAGATGCAAGTGTAATTGAAAGTATTACAGTTTTGAAAGATGCTGCAGCTGCTGTCTATGGTGCACGTGCTGCTCAAGGTGTTATTTTAGTAAAGACAAAACGTGGTCAAATAGGTGCTCCGAAAATTTCATATAATGGTCAGTTTGGTTACACAGATGAAGTTTCTCGTGCAAAATTATTAAATGCATATGATTATGGTGTATTATGGAATGGTGTAGCATCAGCTCCGACTACAGATGGTTCTATTAATAATAGAACAGACTTATTTCAGGCTGATGAGCTAGCTGCGATGAGAAATCTGAATTATGATTTATTAAAAGATGAGTGGTCTGCTGCTTTCACACAGAAACATAGTATTAATGTTAGTGGCGGTACGGATCGTGCAACATATTTTGCCGGTATGTCTTATTACACTCAAGATGGTAATTTGGGCCGGTTGGATTATGATCGTTGGAACTATCGTGCAGGGGTTGATGCAAAAATAAGTAAATGGTTGAAAGCATCATTGCAGGTATCAGGTGACTATGGAAATCAGACAAAGGCATATAATAAAGTTGGTGGTGAGAATAGTGATACTGATTATAATACATTGTTGACTCATTTGAGATATATTCCAAGTTCTGTTGCTGGCCATTCTATGGCTGCATTAGGAGTAAGCAATTCAGAAGTTAAAGATATTCAAGCATATAACTATCGTTCTATTCAGGATTTGAATAACTATTCAAATAATAGAACTTCGAATATGACTTTGAATAGTTCGGTAGAATACGATTTCGGATGGAGTAGTATATTTAAAGGTTTGAAAATGAAGTTTTCATACTCGAAAAGTATCAATAATACGAAGGCTAATCAGTTAGGAACTAATGTGACCGTATATAAAATGTTGAATCGTGGTGGATCGGGTCAACATCTTTATACTGGTGATGATTTGGATCTTTCGGAAGCAAATTTCTCTGCTATTACAAAATCTAATGGTAATTTGATTAGACGACAAATGGATCGTGCTGATCAATATCAAATGAACTTTAATGTTTCCTATGCACGTAAATTTGGTCTTCATGATGTGAGTGCTTTGTTTTCTATAGAGAAAAGTGAGGCAGAATCTGAATATGTTTGGGGACAGGTTCTAGATCCGTTGAGTTTCAATGATGGTCAATCTAAAACAGCAAGTGGTACTCAAAGTACTGAATTTAGTCGTTCTGAATCAGGAATGTTGTCATACATCGGACGTGTGAATTATTCATATGCCGACAGATATCTGCTGGAGTTTTTGATTCGTTCAGATGCATCGACAAAGTTCGCCCCAGAGAACTATTGGGGAGTTTTTCCATCTCTGTCTCTTGGATGGGTTGTATCAGAAGAAAGCTGGTTTAAAGAACACGTGAAAGGTATTGATTTCTTGAAAGTTCGCGGATCATTTGGTATGCTGGGAAAAGATAATATCGCTGCTTGGAGTTGGTTGACGCTTTATAATCGTGATGCTAATAAAGGGGCAGTATTTGGAACAAGTGCATCCAATAATATAGGTGCCGGTATCTCTACTAATGTAAATAATGGTATTCCTAACCGTGATGCACATTGGGATAAAAGTTATCAGACGAATCTAGGTTTTGATATTCGTACATTAGACAGTCGTTTGTCAATAAACTTAGATGGATATTACAACATGCACCGTGATATGTTTATGAGTCCTCAAGGATCTGCTGCTCTACCTTCAACAGTTGGAACTAAACCTGCACCTACCAACTATGGTTCTGTGGATACTTATGGTGTTGAGATATCATTGGGCTGGAAAGATAATATTGGTAAAGACTTTAAATATTGGGTGAAATTGAATACAGGTTACAGTGATAATAAAGTGAAGAAAATGTATTGGCCTACTACTATTGCACAAGATCAACAACATCCTAATGAGCGGACAGATCTTGGTACGTGGGGATATCAATGTATAGGTATGTTCCGTAGTTATCAAGAAATTGAAGAATATTTTGAGAAATATATGAAAAAACCAGATGGTACATATGGTACATATTTAGGAAAGACAAAGGATGCAGTATTCCCTGGTATGTTGATTTATAAAGATATAAAAGGTCCATTGAATTCGGACGGAACATATCAAGCAGCTGATCATTCTGTAACAGATGTGGATAAAGTGAAAATATCTAATCGTTCTAATCCTTATAGCTTTACATTGAATTTCGGAGGTAGCTGGAAAGGTTTGTCTTTTAGTGCACAGCTTGGTGCTAGTTGGGGAGGATATAGTTTCGTTCCTAAAGAAGCGCGTGGTGTGTATAGTCCTATAACAAAACAAACCGATTATAAAGCTTTAGAATATTATAATATGCCTTCGTTCTGGTCAAATAACATGTATGTATATGAGAATGTATATGATGCACAAGGTAATATTGTAGCTGCTCAAAATAGAGATGCCAAATATCCTAACCTAATGTATTCACTCAATAGTGAAACCTCTACTTTCTGGAGGATTAGCGGAACTCGAGTTACTTTACGTAATTTGACTGTAGCATATTCTATTCCTAATGAATGGCTTAGAAAATTAGGAGTTGGTATCGAAAGTTGTCGTTTTAATTTGACTGGACAGAATCTGTTAAGCCTTTATAATCCATATCCTGATAATTTCATGGATCCTTTAACTGGTAATTATGGTGTTTATCCGGTTCTACGCAAATTTACATTAGGTGTTAATATTTCATTCTAAGAAAGGAAATAACTATGATAAATAGAATAACAAAATTCAGTGCAGTTGCTATTATGGCAACTACAGCACTTTTCTTCCAAGGGTGTAGTGATGAATTCTTACAAGATAAGAAAGCTTATGGTGCTGTTACATCTGAGGTTTATAATGACTATGAAGGTGCTAAAGGCCGCGTTAATATTTTGTATCAATATTTGCTTCCTAGTTCAACATCAGGGATCGGATTTGATACTCCAAGTGCAGGTGTGGCAGATGAATGTTCGCAATCAACAGAAGAATATGGAGGTTTCTCTGTTTTCATAGATCCGACTACGGAACTTGATTATACAACAGTACCTGATTATGCTTATCGTGAAATGAAGAATACAAGCCCTTATGGACGTATTCGTGAGTGTAATGATATTATTGAAGGTGTAACTGCTAGTACATTGACAGAAGAGCAAAAACGTGAATTATTGGGGCAGGCTTATTTTTTTCGTGCTTGGTGTTATTACAGATTAGTTAAGATTTATGGTGGTATGCCGATTATAGATCATGTACAAACACCGATGTTGAATGATGATGGAGGTTTGGATTTGTCCATTCCACGTTCAACTACGAAAGATTGTATTGATTTTATTTGTGATGATTTGGAAACAGCTTCTAATTATCTGCCTGTCAATTGGAATACTACTTTAAGTGCAGATTATGGACGTGTCACTGCTGGTACAGCATTAGCTTTACAAGGTCGTGCTCGGTTGCTTTATGCCAGTCCTTTATTTAATCGTGGAGATGATGAAGCGCGTTGGGATTTGGCTTACCAATCCAATGAAGCAGCAGTTAATAAATTGACAGAGGGAGGCTTTGGATTAGCTTATGCTGGTAATCCTGGTCGTAATGGTGGAAACTGGGCAAAGATGTTTTCTGATTACCAAAGTCCTGAAGCTGTATTTGTAACTTTATATAATACTATAAAAGAATCTGCAGGAACGAGTTATAACAAGAATAATTCATGGGAAAATTCTATTCGTCCTAAAAACACGTATGGAGGTGGTGGTAAAGCTACTACAGCACAAATGGTCGATTTATTTCCAATGGCCGATGGCATGAAACCGGGAGAGTCAAAATATGCATATGACTCGAAGTGTTTTTTCCTTAATCGTGATCCGCGTTTCTATCGTACATTTGCTTTCCCTGGTGTGATGTGGAGATTTAAAGGCGATCCAACATCTAAGGGGGTGGATTATCCATATACGGGTGATGAATATGTATTATGGAATTATACTTGGTACGATGATGAAAACAAGCAAATCGCAGAAGATCAGAGCGGCTATGGATCAGATGGATTGGCAACAAATGTAAAAGGAGTTTATGTTCGTAAGCGCTCTGATGATTTAGGTGTGAACTCTTCTCCATTGTATAATTATGATCTGACAGTAAGTGAACCATTTAAATGGAGCGGTGCTCCTTACATGGAAATGCGTTATGCAGAAGTTTTATTAAATTTAGCAGAATCAGCTTGTGGTATCAAGAATTACGATAAAGCCATCAGTATCTTAAAAGATATTCGTTTGCGTGCAGGTTATAGTGAATCTGATGTTGCAGCTTATGGTGATAAATTGGAGAGGATGGATCGTGGTGAGTTGTTTGGTGCTATTTTGTATGAACGTCAGATAGAATTAGCATACGAAGGCAAACGTTTTGATGATATGCGCCGCTGGATGTTATGGGATGGTGGTGTTGGACAAGAGGTCTTAAAATCTACTTGGAAATTGAGTGGATTTAATGGAAATACTTGTAATTATTTGAAAGTTACTCCATTTAATGAAACCCACCGTCGAACAGGTTTAGAGGTATGTGTGAATACTTCTTTTGGTACAGCTGAAGCAAAAATGGACGCTGATCCGATTGTAAAAGCTGGAATTACACGACCAGTCTTGAATTTGGATGATTCAAAAACTGTTTTAACAGAAAAGGCAAGCGAGGGAGCAACTAATACGGCTATTGATAATTTGGCAGATTTTTATCGTGCAAATTTATATCGTAAGACAACTCGTGTAGATGGTGATCCACAATATGAGATTAATTTCTTGCCAAAGTATTATTTCATAGGTTTTAAACAGAATTTTATGCAGAATAATGTAACATTGCTGCAGAATATAGGCTGGAATGATTATAATCAAAGTGGAGCATTAGGTACGTTTGATCCATTAGCTGAATAACTAAAAACTTAGATTAAAGATTAATATATCTCCAATACTTGTTTAAAGTGTTGGAGATATTTTTTAGATTAAAGAGTAGATTTGCTATAAATAATTAGCTCTACTGATTACAAATCTTTTTCTCTTTCGTCTTATTATTGTATTTTTGAATTAACAACTTCACTAAACCAAATAAAAATGAAGAAGAAACATGTATTATTAGCAGCTTTTGCTGCTGCAATGTTGACTCCGACTGTTGCATGGGCGCAATACCCACAAATAACCGACGAAGCCAAAGAAAACTATAAAAAGATGATGACCGAAGAGCGGAAGCGCTCTGATGAAGCATGGGCGAAGGCACTGCCAATAGTGCAGAAAGAAGCAAAAGAGGGACGTCCTTATATTCCTTGGGCTAGCCGTCCATGTGATTTGCCACAAGCGAATATACCGGCATTTCCTGGAGCAGAAGGAGGCGGTATGTATAGTTTCGGTGGTCGTGGCGGTAAAGTAATTACTGTGACTAATTTGAATGATCGTGGACCTGGATCTTTCCGTGAAGCTTGTGAAACAGGGGGCGCTCGTATTATCGTGTTCAATGTGGCAGGTATTATCCGTTTGGAGTCTCCGATTATAGTTCGTGCTCCTTATGTTACTATTGCAGGGCAAACAGCTCCCGGGGATGGCGTTTGCATTGCCGGCGAATCATTTTGGGTAGATACACATGATGTTGTTGTGCGTCATATGCGTTTCCGTCGTGGAGAAACAAAGGTTTGGCATCGTGATGACTCCTTTGGAGGTAATCCGATCGGTAACATCATGATAGACCATTGTTCTTGCTCATGGGGATTGGATGAGAATATTTCTTTCTATCGTCATATGTATGATCCTAGTGAAGGTCAATATGAAAGCAAAGATTTGAAACTTCCTACTGTAAATGTGACTATTCAGAATACAATCTCTGCAAAAGCATTGGATACATACAACCATGCATTTGGTAGCACTTTGGGAGGTGAAAACTGTGCATTTGCCCGTAACCTATGGGCTAGTAATGCAGGACGTAACCCTTCTATCGGTTGGAATGGAATATTCAACTTTGTCAATAATGTAGTGTTCAACTGGGTTCATCGTTCTTCTGACGGTGGTGATTATACCGCAATGTTCAATATGATTAATAACTACTACAAACCGGGACCTGCTACGCCGAAAGACTCTAATGTAGGACATCGTATTTTGAAGCCGGAAGCCGGACGTAGTAAATTGAACTATAAGGTATATGGACGTGTATATGCCGATGGAAATGTCATGGAAGGCTATCCTGCCATTACAGCAGACAACTGGAAAGGTGGTATCCAGATTGAAGATCAACCAAATACTGACGGATATACTGAAAATATACGAACTTATCAACCGTTTGAGATGCCGTATATCAAAGTTATGGGTGCAAATGATGCTTATGATTATGTATTGAAACATGCAGGTGCAACTATCCCTTGTCGTGATATTGTAGATGAACGTGTGATTGAAGAAGTGAAAACAGGCATTCCTTATTATGAAAAGAAACTTCCGAAAGATGCTTATGGCGATCTGACCGGCTTGTCTCCTAAATCAATGGGTGAGGACGGACAGTTTAAATATCGTCGTTTGCCGAAAGATTCTTATAAACAGGGTATTATTACTGATATTCGCCAGATGGGTGGATTCCCTGAATATAAAGGTACCCCTTACGTAGATACAGACGGTGACGGTATGCCGGATGAATGGGAAATTGCCAATGGCTTGAATCCGAATGATCCGAGTGATGCTAATAAAGATTGTACAGGTGACGGATATACTAATATTGAAAAATATATCAACGGTATCAGCACAAAGCATAAAGTAGATTGGAGAGATATGAAGAACAACTATGATACATTGGCTGAAAAAGGAAAATTAATGTAATCGCCGGTAAGATGCCGGAGCCAAGTTTTCTTTCGGCATCTTACTTTAAAAACAATATCAATGAAAAAGATACTGATACTATCATTGCTTTTTATTTTTAGTTGGATGTCCGCACAGGCAGTCGACTTAAATAAAGAGAATCGTGATCCTGAATATGTGAAGTCTATTGTCGGCCGATCCCAGAAGATCGTTGATAAACTTGGACTTACAGATGCGAAAATTGCCGAAGACGTTCGCAATATCATAGCCAATCGTTACTTCGAATTAAATGATATTTATGAAGTAAGGGATGCAAAAGTCAAGAAGGTAAAAGATTCAGGGTTGACCGGCGATGCTAAAAATGAAGCACTGAAAGCTGCCGAAAATGAAAAAGATGCGGCATTATACCGTTCACATTTCGCTTTTCCTGCCGATTTATCCCTCTTTCTTGATGAAAAGCAAATAGAGGCGGTGAAGGATGGCATGACTTATGGAGTGGTGAAAGTGACTTATGATTCACATCTGGACATGATTCCCACTTTGAAAGAAGAAGAAAAAGCCCAAATATATGCTTGGCTGATAGAGGCACGTGAATTCGCATTGGATGCAGAAAATTCGAACAAGAAACACGCTGCTTTCGGAAAGTACAAAGGACGTATCAATAATTACCTGGCTAAACGTGGATATGACCTGAAGAAAGAACGTGAGGAATGGTATAAACGTGTAAAAGCTCGTGGAGGTTCTCTATAATAAAAAAATAAGATACTATAAAAAGAAGCGAAATTCTTTCCCATTGTAAATGGTTAGTTTGTTTGATGGTGGAAAGGGTGGCTCGGAGAGTCGCCCTTTTATCATATATAAATTTTGAATCTGGTGATTCTTCCGTTATATTTGAGTACAAATTAGACTTATTATCGTCTCCTCTGTATAAAGGATACAATTATAGAATATAGAAATGAAAAAGTTAAGAAATACATTAGCTGCAATAAGTCTTCTGTTTTTGGCTTCTTGTGGAGGTAACAAAGACTACTATATGTTCACTTCATTTCATGAACCGGCTGATGAGGGATTGAGATACTTATATAGTGAGGATGGAATGCATTGGGATAGTATTCCGGGAATCTGGTTGAAACCGGAATTGGGGCAGCATCAACTAATGCGGGACCCTTCAATGGTGCGCACTCCGGATGGAACTTACCATTTGGTCTGGACTACAAGTTGGAAAGGCGATTTGGGGTTTGGTTACGCACATTCCAAAGACCTGATTCATTGGTCGGAGCAACAGATGATTCCTGTAATGGCAGACGAACCGACTACCATTAATGTATGGGCTCCGGAGATTTTCTATGACGACGAGAGTGAACAGTTTATGGTCGTATGGGCCTCTTGTGTCCCCGGACGTTTTGAAAAGGGGATAGAGGAAGAGAATAACAATCATCGTTTATACTATATCACTACAAAAGATTTTAAGACAGTTTCGAAAGCTAAACTTTTGTACGATCCGGGATTCAGCACCATTGATGCTGTCATAGTGAAACGGGCGAAGAATGACTATGTCATGGTGCTTAAGGATAATACCCGTCCGGAGCGTAATCTGAAAATCGCTTTTTCCGATTCTATGACCGGACCTTATTCGCCGGCATCCCAGCCTTTTACTGAATCCTTTGTAGAAGGACCGTCTGTAGAGAAGTTGGGCGATGATTATCTAATCTATTTTGATGTGTATAAGAAAAAAATATATGGTGCTATGCGTACAAAGGATTTCCGGAACTTTACAGACGTAACAGAAGAGGTAAGCATCCCTGTGGGACATAAGCATGGAACAATATTCAAAGCTCCGGAATCACTAGTAAAGGCATTGCTGGAAGAAAAGAAATAAATCCGGAACTAATTTAAAATCAGAAATAAATCATGAACAACTCTGCTAAAATTCTTTTTGTACTGGCTGCCGGATGGTTGACTACTACAGCCTTTGCACAAGATAGAATCCATTATACAGGAAAAGAATTATCAAATCCTGCTTATCACGACGGGCAACTGTCTCCGGTAGTCGGAGTGCATAATATTCAATTGGTACGTGCCAATCGCGAACATCCGGATGCTTCGAACGGCAATGGATGGACTTATAATCACCAGCCGATGCTCGCTTATTGGAATGGCCAGTTTTTCTATCAATACCTGGCAGACCCTTCTGATGAACACATACCGCCTTCACAGACTTTTCTGATGACTTCGAAGGATGGATATCATTGGACGAATCCGGAAATTGTATTCCCTCCTTATAAAGTGCCCGATGGATATACCAAAGAATCTCGTCCGGGTGTGCAGGCCAAAGATCTGATTGCCATTATGCACCAACGTGTTGGATTTTATGTCTCTAAATCCGGCAAACTGATTACAATGGGGAATTATGGAGTTGCTTTGGATAAAAAGGATGACCCCAATGATGGAAACGGTATTGGCCGCGTAGTTCGTGAAATAAAGAAAGACGGTTCTTTCGGACCGATCTATTTCATTTATTATAATCATGGATTTAATGAAAAGAATACCGATTATCCATATTTTAAGAAAAGTAAGGATCGTGAGTTTGTGAAAGCTTGCCAGGAAATTCTCGATAATCCGCTGTATATGATGCAGTGGGTGGAAGAAGCCGACCGTGAAGATCCTCTCATTCCGTTGAAGAAAGGATATAAAGCATTCAATTGTTATACATTGCCGGATGGACGTATTGCCAGTCTTTGGAAACATGCACTTACTTCTATCAGTGAGGATGGCGGACATACCTGGGCAGAACCGGTGCTTCGTGCAAAAGGCTTCGTAAATAGCAATGCAAAAATCTGGGGACAACGTCTAAGTGACGGAACGTATGCTACAGTATATAATCCATCGGAATTTCGTTGGCCGCTAGCTATCTCTTTGAGTAAAGATGGATTGGAATATACGACATTAAATTTAGTGCATGGTGAAATCACTCCAATGCGCTATGGAGGAAATTATAAATCATACGGTCCCCAATATCCACGTGGTATTCAGGAAGGTAATGGAATACCTGCAGATGGTGATTTATGGGTTTCTTACAGCGTGAATAAGGAAGATATGTGGATTTCCCGCATTCCTGTTCCGGTAGAGATAAATGCTTCAGCACATGCGGACGATGATTTCTCAAACAATAAATCAATTGCAGAACTGACTGACTGGAATATTTATTCTCCGGTTTGGGCTCCGGTTTCTCTGGAAGGTCAATGGCTGAAACTGCAAGATAAAGACCCGTTTGATTATGCAAAAGTGGAACGAAAAATACCGGCTTCTAAAGAGTTGAAAGTATCATTCGATTTGAAAGCCGGGCAAAATGATAAAGGTACCCTTCAGATTGAATTCCTGGATGAGAATGGAATAGCATGTTCCCGTATGGAACTTACTGATGATGGAATTTTCC
Source organism: Bacteroides sp. D2 (assembly GCF_025147085.1). NCBI lineage: Bacteria > Pseudomonadati > Bacteroidota > Bacteroidia > Bacteroidales > Bacteroidaceae > Bacteroides > Bacteroides sp. D2. The sequence goes on from NZ_CP102261.1 coordinate 4,775,869, forward strand.
GAATGAAAGGTGGCTCTCGGTTTGCAAATATGATGAAATATGAAGCAGGAAAGGTTTATCACGTGGAAGCAGTTCTTTCAACTGCCGATCGTAATATTCAAGTATATGTAGATGGTAAAAGAGTAGGACTGCGTATGTTCTACGCACCTGTGGCTGCTGTTGAACGGATCGTATTCCGTACCGGTGTACCTCGTACATTCCCGACTGTAGATACTCCTGCCGATCAGACTTATGATCTGCCAAATGCAGGTGCACAAGATTCATTGGCAGGATATGGTATTGCCAATGTGAAAACATCTTCTACGGATAAAGATGCATCTTCTGCTTTTTTAAAGTATGCTGATTTCAGTCATTATGCAGACTATTTCAACCACATGGAAGATGAGAACATCGTTCAGGCAATTCCTAATGCAAAAGCCTCGGAATGGATGGAGGAAAATATTCCTTTGTTTGAATGCCCGCAACATAACTTTGAAGAGATGTATTATTATCGTTGGTGGTCATTGCGTAAGCATATCAAAGAAACTCCTGTAGGATATGGTATGACGGAGTTCCTCGTTCAGCGTTCCTATTCTGATAAATATAACCTGATCGCTTGTGCGATCGGACATCATATTTATGAGAGCCGTTGGTTACGTGACCCTAAATATCTGGATCAGATTATTCATACATGGTATCGTGGCAATGACGGCGGTCCGATGAAGAAAATGGATAAGTTCAGCTCATGGAATGCGGATGCTGTATTGGCCCGTTATATGGTAGATGGGGATAAAGATTTTATGCTGGATATGAAAAAAGATCTGGAAACTGAATATCAACGTTGGGAACGTACGAACCGTTTGAAGAATGGATTGTACTGGCAGGGGGATGTACAGGATGGAATGGAAGAATCTATCAGTGGTGGACGGAAGAAAAAATATGCCCGCCCGACAATCAATAGTTATATGTATGGCAATGCCAAAGCACTTTCATGTATGGGAATTCTTTCCGGTGATGAAGGAATGGCTATGAAATATGGTATGAGAGCAGACACATTGAGAAATCTGGTAGAGAATGAGTTGTGGAATACCCGTCACCAGTTTTTTGAGACGATGCGTACGGATTCTTCAGCAAATGTCCGTGAAGCAATCGGATATATTCCCTGGTATTTCAACCTGCCGGATACGACAAAGAAATATGAAGTTGCCTGGAAAGAGATTCTGGATGAAAAAGGTTTCTCTGCTCCTTATGGATTAACTACTGCAGAACGTCGTCATCCGGAATTCCGTACACGTGGAGTGGGTAAGTGTGAGTGGGATGGGGCTATCTGGCCGTTTGCTTCTGCACAGACATTGACAGCAATGGCTAACTTTATGAATAATTATCCGCAGACCGTATTGTCTGACAGTGTATATTTCCGTCAGATGGAATTGTATGTGGAGTCACAGTACCATCGTGGTCGTCCTTACATTGGCGAATATCTGGATGAAGTGACCGGTTATTGGTTGAAAGGGGATCAGGAGCGCAGCCGCTACTATAATCATTCTACTTTCAACGATTTGATGATTACAGGACTGATTGGACTTCGTCCGCGTCTGGATAATACAATTGAAGTAAATCCATTGATCCCTGTCGACAACTGGGATTGGTTCTGCTTGGATAATGTGCTATATCACGGTCATAATTTGACGATTCTTTGGGATAAGAACGGCGATCGTTATCATTGTGGAAAAGGCTTACGCATTTTTGTGGATGGTAAAGAAGTCGGTTATGCAGATACATTGACAAGAATCGTTTGCAAGGATGTACTCAAATAATCATTTATCTGATAATATAGATAGGATAGTCTGAACAATGAATATAAAGAAATATCTCCTTCTTTTTCTTTGCCTGCCATGTTTTATGCAGGCAAAGACTATAACAATCAGCCGCCTTACCTGTGAAATGCAGGAAGGTCTGGTAGTGGTCGAAGGTTCACCTCGCTTGGGATGGGTGATGGAATCGCCGGAAAATGGAACGCGACAATCAGCTTATGAGATTGACATCCGGGAAGCTTTTACAGGACGTTCCGTTTGGAATAGTGGAAAAGTCTATTCTACACAGAGCCAGCTGGTTTCTATAGAGGGGGCAGATATACGGCCTGATAATCAATTTAATTATAGTTGGCGGGTTCGTGTTTGGGATGAGACAGATGCACCCTCTGAATGGAGTCGTGAAGCAAAGTTTCGCTCTGCTTCTTCAAGACTTTCCGAAGGAAAATGGATTGGAGCTATCACTCGTCAGAATGCTCATTTACCGGAAGGACGCAAGTTTCATGGTGGAGAGTTGAAGAAACCGGAGGTAAAGGCAGCTTGGGAAGCAGTGGACACTTTAGCAAAGAAAAGTATTTGTTTGCGAAGAACATTCCAGGTGGGAGATAAGACAGAAGGGAATACAAACCGCCAATCGGGCAAGAAAATAGTAGAAGCAACTGCATACGTTTGTGGTTTGGGATTCTATGAATTCTCTTTGAATGGCAAGAAAGTAGGCAACAGTGAATTTGCTCCGCTGTGGAGTGATTATGATAAAACTGTTTACTATAACACGTATGATGTAACGGAACAATTGCGGCATGGTGAGAATGCCGTGGGAATCTTATTGGGGAATGGATTCTATAATGTGCAAGGAGGACGTTATCGCAAATTACAGATAAGTTTTGGTCCTCCTACACTTTTATTTGAACTGGTTATTAATTACGAAGATGGAACATCTACAACACTTCGTTCTGACAATGACTGGAAATATGATTTTAGTCCGGTAACTTTCAATTGCATATATGGAGGTGAGGATTACGATGCTCGTCGTGAGCAAAAAGGATGGAATCAGGTTGGCTTTGATGATAGTCATTGGCGTCCGGTAGTTATACAGGAAGCTCCTAAAGGAATACTACGTCCACAGATGGCGCCTCCGGTGAAAATCATGGAACGATATGATATTCAAAAGGTAACCAAACTAAATGCAGAACAGATTGCTTCAGCTTCTAAATCGACTAAAAGAACTGTCGATCCTTCTGCTTTCGTGTTGGATATGGGGCAAAATCTGGCTGGCTTTCCGGAAATAACAGTACGTGGTAAACGTGGACAGAAAGTAACTCTGCTCGTAGCCGAAGCATTGACAGATGAAGGTGCCTGTAATCAGCGACAAACGGGACGTCAACACTATTATGAATATACACTGAAAGGTGAAGGTGACGAAACCTGGCATCCTCGTTTCTCTTATTACGGTTTTAGATATATTCAAGTCGAGGGGGCTGTCTTAAAAGGTCAAAAGAATCTGCAGAGATTGCCTGTGTTGAAGAATATTCAATCCTGTTTCGTCTTTAATTCAGCTAAGAAAGTTTCCACTTTCGAATCATCCAACCGAATATTTAATGCTGCCCATCGATTGATCGAAAAAGCAGTGCGTAGCAATATGCAGTCTGTGTTTACAGATTGTCCGCATCGTGAAAAACTAGGCTGGCTGGAACAGGTGCATCTGAATGGTCCTGGGCTATTATACAACTATGATTTGACAGCTTATGCTCCGCAGATTATGCAGAATATGGCAGATGCGCAACATGCCAACGGTGCCATGCCGACAACTGCTCCGGAATACGTGGTTTTTGAAGGTCCGGGCATGGATGCATTTGCCGAATCTCCGGAATGGGGTGGTTCTCTGGTTATTTTCCCATTTATGTACTATGAGACGTATGGAGATGACTCGTTGATTAAGAAATATTATCCGAATATGCGCCGTTATGTGGATTATCTGAAGACTCGTGCAGAGATGGGTATTCTTTCTTTCGGCTTGGGAGATTGGTATGATTACGGAGATTTTCGTGCCGGATTCTCTAGGAATACACCGGTTCCCCTGGTGGCTACCGCGCATTATTATATGACAGTAATGTTTTTAATAAAAGCTGCGAAAATGGTTGGCAATGACTTTGACATTCATTATTATACTTCTTTGGCACATGAAATACTTGCCTCATTTAATAAATGTTTTCTCAATAAAGAGACAGCACAGTATGGTACAGGGAGCCAATGTAGTAATGCACTTCCGTTATTCCTCCAGATGACGCAGGATTCAGATGAACAAGGCAGTTATCAACCGGATGCAAAGTTGGATGAGAAAGTACTTATGAATCTGATTAAAGATGTGGAAGCACATGGCAATCGCTTAACGACCGGTGATGTGGGTAACCGCTATCTGATTCAGACGTTGGCGCGTAATGGTCAGCACGAACTTATTTATAAGATGTTCAATCACGAAGAAGCTCCAGGATATGGCTTCCAGTTGAAATTCGGTGCTACCACCTTAACCGAGCAATGGGATCCCCGCCAAGGTTCTTCCTGGAATCACTTTATGATGGGACAGATTGATGAATGGTTCTTTAATTCGCTGGTCGGTATCCGCCCATCTACTACCTATCAAAAGTTTATCATCGCTCCCCAGCCTGTAGGAGATTTGAAATATGTCAAAGCATCGTATGAAACTTTATACGGTACTATTGTTGTAGATTGGACTAGCCAGAACGGAATTTTCACTTTAAACATATCTGTTCCGGTGAATACTACGGCTGTCGTTTATCTTCCGGGAGAAAAAGAACCCAAAGAGATACAGAGTGGAACATATCAATTGGTTTGTGCAAGATGAAAGAACCTTTTGCATATATTTGTAGAATTAAAAAAACAATGTATTCATAGAAAAAGCCACGCAGCATCTTTATTTTAATCATATAGCATGTTTGAAAAAAACATTTTAATGATTGTATTCAAACATTGGGAAGAAAAAAAGATTCTATTAGCATGATTTTTTAGAAGACAATGATGAAATATAATTTAATAATATCGATTATGAATTTACGGACAACTTTTCTCGTCTTTCTTTGCTTCTGTGCAACCACAATTCTCCGTGCCGAGCGTGTGGATATGTTGAAGACCGGTGCAAAAGCAAATGGTAAGGCTCTTAATACAAAGCTAATCAATTCAACGATTGATCGTTTGAACCGTGGCGGCGGAGGTACTCTTTTCTTTCCTGCCGGGACTTACCTGACAGGAAGTATTCATCTGAAAAGCAACATTACACTGGAGTTGGAAGCCGGAGCTACTTTGCTCTTTTCTGACAACTTCGATGACTATCTTCCTTTTGTCGAGGTTCGTCACGAAGGAGTGATGATGAAAAGTTTCCAGCCTTTGATCTATGCGGTAGATGCCGAGAATATTACCATCAAAGGAGAAGGAACTTTGGACGGACAGGGAAAGAAATGGTGGATGGAGTTCTTTCGTGTCATGATTGATTTGAAAGATAACGGCATGCGTGATATAAATAAATATCAGCCGATGTGGGATGCAGCAAACGATACGACAGCGATTTATGCTGAAACGAATAAGGATTATGTAACTACGTTGCAGCGTCGCTTTTTCCGTCCTCTGTTTATCCAGCCCGTTCGTTGTAAGAAAGTAAAGATTGAAGGAGTGAAAATTATCAATTCTCCTTTCTGGACGGTGAATCCTGAATTTTGCGATAATGTAATAATAAAGGGGATAACTATTGATAATGCCCCTTCACCAAATACAGACGGGGTTAATCCGGAATCCTGCCGCAATGTGCATATCAGTGACTGCCATATATCAGTGGGGGACGATTGCATAACAATCAAGTCCGGAAGAGATGCGCAGGCCCGTCGTTTGGGAGTACCTTGCGAAAATATCACCATAACCAACTGTACCATGCTTTCCGGCCATGGAGGCGTTGTTATCGGCAGTGAGATGAGTGGAAGTGTGCGTAAAGTGACTATTTCCAATTGCGTATTTGACGGAACGGATCGTGGAATCCGCATCAAGTCAACCCGTGGAAGGGGAGGAGTCGTTGAAGACATTCGCGTTAGCAACGTTGTTATGAGTAATATTAAACAGGAAGCAGTCGTGCTGAATTTGAAATATAGTAAAATGCCTGCGGAACCAAAGAGTGAACGCACTCCGATCTTCCGTAACGTACATATCAGTGGAATGACTGTGACAGATGTAAAGACTCCAATCAAAATAGTGGGTTTGGAAGAAGCGCCGATATCTGACATTGTTTTGCGTGATATTCATATTCAGGGAGGAAAACAGAAATGTATCTTTGAAAATTGTGAGCGTATCACGATGGATGATGTGATCGTCAATGGTGAAGAGATTAAAATGTAATCCTGCTCTGCATCTGATGTCTTTATGATGACTTACTTAGAATCAAATAATTAAAAATGAAACGAATCCTTTTTACCATGCTTCTTGCCGCATCTCTTTCGGCTGAAGCGCAGACACAAACATACGAGACGGAATTTGCCCGTCCCTTGAATGAAGTACTGACGGATATTCAAAACCGTTTCGGAGTCCGCCTGAAATATGATATTGATACAGTGGGAAAAGTGTTGCCTTATGCCGACTTTCGTATTCGTCCTTATTCTGTAGAAGAATCCCTGACGAATGTATTGGCACCTTTCGATTATAAATTTGTCAAACAGAAAGGAAATATGTATAAGCTAAAAGCGTATGAATATCCACGTCGTACGGATGCAGACGGAGAAAAGATGCTGGCTTATTTGAATACTCTTTATGCAGATCGACAGGCTTTTGAACTTCGCGTTGATTCTTTGAAAAAAGAAGTGCGTCAACGTTTGGGTATCGACACTTTACTAGCTCAATGTGTTAAATCCAAACCTATTCTTTCGAAGATACGTAAGTTTGATGGCTATACAGTGCAGAATTTTGCACTTGAAACACTTCCCGGCTTATATGTTTGCGGTTCTATCTACACACCTCAATCAAAAGGAAAACATGCGTTGATTATTTGTCCTAACGGACATTTTGGTGGCGGACGTTATCGTGAGGACCAGCAACAACGTATGGGCACTTTAGCACGTATGGGAGCTATTTGTGTGGATTATGATTTGTTCGGATGGGGAGAGTCGGCTTTACAAGTTGGCAGTGCGGCACATCGTAGTAGTGCGGCGCACACTATTCAGGCAATGAATAGCTTGTTGATTCTTGAGTCTATGCTTGCTTCCCGTAAGGATATTGATACCAGTCGTATCGGTACAAATGGTGGTTCAGGAGGGGGCACTCATACTGTTTTGTTGAGTGTATTAGATGATCGTTTTACTGCTTCTGCTCCCGTGGTGAGCCTTGCTTCTCACTTTGACGGTGGCTGTCCGTGTGAAAGCGGAATGCCCATTCAACTTTCTGCAGGAGGAACCTGTAATGCGGAGCTAGCTGCTACTTTTGCCCCTCGTCCACAACTCGTGGTATCTGATGGTGGCGACTGGACGGCTAGTGTTCCTACTCTTGAATTTCCTTATTTGCAACGAATTTATGGATTCTATAACGCGAAAGACAAAGTAACGAATGTACATCTCCCCAAGGAGAAACATGACTTTGGTCCGAACAAACGGAATGCTGTTTATGATTTCTTCGCAGACGTGTTCAAGTTGGACAAAAAGATGCTGGACGAAAGCAAAGTTACCATTGAACCGGAATCTGCTATGTATAGTTTTGGAGAAAAAGGAGCTTTGCTTCCCGAAGGTGCAATCCGGTCATTTGACAAGGTAGCCGCCTATTTTGACAAGAAGGCCTTTGCTGATTTAAAATCAGATGCTTCTCTTGAAAAGAAAGCCATGGACTGGGTAGCTTCTTTAAAGTTGGATGATGAGAAAAAGGCAGGTTTTGCGGCAACAGCTATTTATAACCATCTTCGTAAAGTTCGCGACTGGCACAATGAGCATCCCTATACAACAATTCCCGAGGGTATCAATCCTCTTACAGGCAAGCCGCTTTCCAAGCTCGACCGTGAAATGATTGCAGATTCTGCTATGCCGAAAGAAGTACATGAAAGGCTAATGAAAGAGTTACGCAGAGTATTGACTGAAGAACAGATAGAACAAATCCTCGATAAATATACGGTAGGTAAAGTCGCTTTTACCTTGAAAGGTTATCAGACCATTGTGCCCAATATGACAGAGGAGGAAACTGCTTACGTCCTGGAACAGTTGAAGCTGGCTCGCGAACAGGCTATTGACTATAAGAATATGAAGCAGATCTCTGCCATCTTCGAAATTTATAAAACCAAATGCGAACAGTATTTCAATGAGCATGGTCGTAACTGGCGTCAGATGTTCAAGGATTATGTGAATAAACGACAGGAAGAAAAGAAGGCTCAAGAAAAGAAATAGAATTACTTGATTTGAATATAAGAAGCTAAAAAAGGTAGCAATCCGTATGATGTAGAGGATTGCTACCTTTTTGTTTTAACTATCCCGGATAGGGATCTTATTTTAAATTCTTATGATTGTTGTGGTATACTAAATTTCTTTTGAAATGTAACGCTTAGTGTCTGCAAAATAACAGATAAGATAATCATCCCGAGCCCGGAATAAAAAGCAATATTCAGTTCTTTGGCCTCATTGAAAATAATCATGGCCAGAATGATGCTATATATAGGTTCCAGATTATAACTTAAATTGACCGTAAATGCTGAAATCTTTTTCAGAACCTGAATTTGCAATAAATATAGTCCGACAGTACAGAAAGAAGCGAGTAATAGTAGATTGATTAAGTCTCCCATACCGGGCACGATAGTGGACACCGGAAAATAATGCAAATAGAAAGGAAGAATACAGGAAACTCCAATAAATCCGCCAAACATCTCATACAGTAACAGGGCACTTGAAGCATGATTCTTTGCCGTCTTCTTATTGGTTATAGTAAATAGCGCCGCCAATGCAGAAGATATAATACCTAATGTTATTCCCATACGATAACGAGTATCAAAATGGAATATCAGGACAATTCCGAATAGGGTAAGCAGGCTGAATGTAACTTCTTTCAGTGACACTCTATGCCGATTAATCAGTGGCTCCAGAAAAGCCGTAAAGAAACCCACCATTGAGAAACAAACCACCCCGATAGAAACATTGGAGGCTTTGATACTTCCATAGAAGAATATCCAATGCAGTGCCAACAGTACTCCGACACCACTAATCTTTAGTATTTCTTTCAAAGGAAGTTTTGGTAACTTTTTCGCAAAGTATAGAATACCTGCCAGTATCAAAGTTGCAAACATCATTCTCCACCAGACTAACAATCCCTCATTGAGTGTTATCAACTTCCCGAATACTCCTGTAGCGCCTGCAATAATAATGGATATATGCAGCTTGATGAAAGCTTCTTTCATTTTATGATTACTCTATAATTAACTATAAGCCTATTGAGGCCGCAAAGTTACTAAATTCTTTTGTTTATTATTTGAACAGTGTGTTTTTCTTCGATTAACAGATTCTTAAATTGATTTAAACATCTTTTTCGCAGAAAATGTGTTATTTTGTGGATGGCTAATAGAAATATATATGATATGGATAAGCAAAAAGTAGCATTGGTCCTTTCTATGGGAGGAGCACGTGGAATAGCGCATATAGGAGTAATTGAAGAATTGCTCCGTCACAATTTTGAGATCACCTCTATTGCAGGAAGCTCGATGGGAGCTATGGTGGGGGCGATGTACGCTTCAGGAAAAATGGAAGAATGTAAGGAGTGGCTATATAGTTGGGATAAACGTAAGATGTGGGAATTGGCGGATATTACTTTAAGCCGGGATGGATTGGTGAAAGGTGACCGTTTTATCAAAGAACTGAAACAGATTATTCCGGACATGAATATTGAAGACTTGCCTGTCCCTTATGTAGCAATGGCTACGGATATTGTCCGCGATCAGGAAGTGAGGTTTGACAGGGGGAGCTTACATGAAGCTATCCGTGCATCTATTTCTATCCCCATGCTTTTCCGTCCGTTGAGAAAAGACGGTATGGTTTTGATTGACGGAGGCATTCTGAATCCTCTTCCATTGGCTCATGTAAAACGCATTGAAGGAGATATCCTGATAGCTGTCGATGTGAATGCACCCCTCGATTCCGGAAAGAAAAAGAAAATATCTCCTTATAATCTATTGACAGAATCTTCAAGAATGATGATGCAACAAATCACTCGTTACCAGATAGAGCGTTGTCAGCCGGATATCTTAATTCAGATGTCCGGTGATACCTATGATATGTTGGAGTTTCATCATGCAGCCTCGATAGTGAAGACAGGAGTGGAAGTTACCCGAAGCGTGTTGAAAGAATTTCTCGACAATGAATAATATGATACTTTAAATTACTCCAGATAAATCATCTTTTTCGTCATTCCTCCGTCAATCGTGATATTTTCTCCATTGATGAAATCATTGTTTTCTTCACAGAGAAACAAACACATACGAGCAATATCTTCCGGTTTGCCTACCCGTCGCGAAGGATGTTGTGAATGATCTTCCGGCCGGAGTTGGTCATAATCATGAGTTTGTATCCATCCCGGAGCAATAGAGTTGACGGTGATATTCCATTCGGATAACGACAAGGCCAGTGCATGAGTTAAAGAATAGATACCGCCTTTCGAAGCTGCGTAACCTTCACTTCCCGATTCACTCATCAGGTAACGTGTGGAGCAGATATTGATAATCCGGCCGTATGGATTAGGAGAAGACTGTTCTTTACGATGTATGGCAAGCAGGCGGGAGGTGATAAATACAGGGCGTAGGTTGATAGAAAGAATTTTGTCGAAATCCTCTACGCTCGTTTCGGTGATAGACGAAAATTGACTAATACCGACGTTGTTGACAATAATATCAATATCATTCCATTCGGAAAGAATACGTTGCATGCAACTTTCAAGCGCATCCTTATCGCTGACATCGACTTTATGGAATATAGATCCGGTTGCTTTTGCAGTCTCTTGTCCCGCTATTTCATTTATATCACAAAAAGCGACTTGATCGCCGGACAGGCAAAAAGCTTCTACTATTGCCTTGCCTATACCTTCCGCTCCTCCTGTTATAAATACTCTTCTTTTGGAGGGGGATGATTTTGAGGTCATTGGAGTACACGAAGCCGATTCGGTCGGATGAACTGTTGTAGATTTCTTCTTACCATATTTCTGTGCTTGTTTCCAAGCAGCCTTTCTGGCTTCATATTGTTCCTGTTGCCTTTCTATATAATTATCTGCCATCGTTCTTTTTTATTTCTTGGCAAATGTAAAATATAAAATGGATAAATACAAAGAATCGACCGCTCTTTTGCGGACAAAGGAGCGGTCGATTTTATTCAGATGACGGTTCAATTTAAAACTTCGTCGGATCTATCTCTGCATATTTAATTCGTTGGCGACGCCAAGTGTATATGGCATGCAGTTTCCCATCTTTTCCCTGGATAATACTGGGATAAGAGTACTGGCTGATCGGACTGTCTTCTAATGTAAGAACAGGCTTCCAGTTGATGCCATCTTCTGATATGGCCACACAAAGCGGAGTACGCGGACCTTTCGGAGTTCCGGGTAATGTAGAGAAATTATTGTAGATAAGTATATGTCTGCCGTCTTTCATTGTCACAGCATCCGTTCCGGAATTATTATTCGGAACATCCAGCAGCGTTACTTTACTCCACGTATCACCATTATCGCTGCTCCATGCAGTTGCTACTTGTGCGTTACGTGTACGGCAGAGTACCTGTAGTCTTCCGTCTTTATGCTTCAGAATACTAGGTTGTATCGCATAAACAGGTTTGGCTCCTTCTCCTCTGATCGCTTCTCCTCCTTCCTGATCGTCCACATTCATGCCACCTTTTTTACGGTTTTGAGTGGGGACGGATAACTCGGCATCCAGTGGACCTATCATCTTCCAGGTCTTGCCTTTATCATCGGAAATCTCGAAGTGGACACGCCATCCGTTACTTCCTTCCGTACTGGAAGGGCAGATGATACGTCCATTGATATATTCCGGTTTATTCTTAATAGGTCCAAGAAAACCTTCCGGAAGCGGTTCACGTTTACTCCAAGTCTTTCCTCCGTCACGTGAACGAACCAGCCATCCTGTCCAATCACTCACTTTCAGACCTATTTTATAGAATAAAATCAAGTCACCTCCGGGAATCTGGAAAAGAACCGGATTCCAACAAGCTTTTCTGCGGGCAATAAGTTTTCCTTTCTCATCTTTCACAGGTGTACAAGTTGAATCGATTCCAGCCAATACAGCTTGTGAATCTTTGATCGAGAACACACCGTCAGCGGCAAGTTTTGGGGCAGTCCATTCTTTGGAACCTTTCGGCTTACGACATACCCAGATGCAACAATCCGGATTGCGTTCTTTGGTGCCTCCGAAGAAAGAGGCTACGAGATCACCGTTCTTCAGTTCTACAATTGTAGCTCCGTGACATTCGGGGAAAGAAGCTTTTTCGTACAAGAATTCATCACTTAGAATAGCCGTATTCCGGGTGGGGATGTCTACACTGAAGTGATATTTCCCCGATCCGATCTTTTCCTTCCGTCCATCTGGTAGGTGCACTTCACCTGTTGTATTGGCAGGAAGCTCGATGTCCCATTCCAGATGAGTAGGAGTCTTTGCCCACCGACTGGTTATTTTCCCGTAGATACTCATGTATGATGCATCCACATTGCTTAATTCCTGGATTTCAAAAGCCGGTTGGAAAACGATATGTTTGTAACCGGACTTCCAGCGGTCTGCACGAATACCTGCCAGATTATTGAAACACCAAGGTAATAAATCGCCTAAAAGCATCACGTGATTGCCACTGTTCATTTCAGGATTGGCTGTATCACCATTCCATAATTCCCAAATAGTAGTAGCACCTTTGTCAACCATATATCCCCAGGAAGGATATGTTTTATTGGTAGCCAGTAAATAAGCTACATCAGCATGTCCACGACGGCTCAATTCACGCAATAACCATTGCACACCGATTACTCCGGTACTTATATGTCCTTTGTTGGTCGTAATAATAGAAGCTACAGCATTTTGGGCTACTGCATTGATCTGATTTTTAGGAACCAGTCCGAAGGCAAGTGGCAAAATATTGGCAGTAACCGTGTTGTTGCCATAGAAAATACTATCCGGATATAAGGCATGCCCCGGTACGGGAGAGGTACTTTCTTTTACATGCAAAAAACGAGCATTGAATGCATCTTTCATGCGATGTTCCAAATCTTCCCATTCTTCTGCATCAGCTTTCAGCCCTTGCAGACTTGCAAAGCGGTGCATCAGTTGTAACACTTTTAGATAATAGGCGGTTGCAATCAAATCTCCATCAGTCTTGCGGGATGGGTCTTTACTGTGAATCAACTCCAATGATTCGGGTGGAACGCACCAGTCACCATATTTATCTTTGGTGATGATATATTCCTCTGTCATGTAGTATTCACGGATATGAGATACCCATTTTTTAATAGCCGGATAATTCTCCTCGATCGGACGTTTGTCTCCAAAGTTTGTGAAAAGCATGTCGCAGGCCATAGGTAAAGCGGCAGGCCAGGTCACATTATCCGAGTAATAATTCCAGTATGCCGGGGCCACATCAGGAATACAGCCGTCTTCCCGTTGTGCTTCGCGAATGTCACGCGTCCATTTGGTGTACATTGCATAATTATCGAAAAGCATACTCTCTCCCCAACACCCCATGGTACGGTCGCCCAACCATGGTTGGCGCTCATTCCGTTGTGGACAGTCTACCGGCATACCTTTATAATTACTCCGGATTCCCCAGAATGCATTACGGATAATCTTATTCAGAGTCTCGTCAGAACAGCTGAAAGTTCCGGTATGTTCCATTTCATCTTCTACTACCTCGGCAACGAAATCTTCAGCCTTCGCATTCGGATAACCACTAACTTCTACATAGCGAAATCCATGATAGATAAAACGAGGTGCCCAGGTAGCATCTTTTGTTTCACGTCCACTGACAACATACACATCTGTAGAACGGGCATCCCTGAAATTTCTGGTGTAAAGTTCACCGTTGCTTTGCAGACTTTCTGCGAAACGGAGGCGGATACTGTCACCAGCCTGTCCTTTAACTCGGAAACGTACCCATCCTGCCATATTCTGGCCGATATCCAAGATATATTTATTGCCGAGCTTTTTAATGGAAACAGGTTTCAATGTTTCTGTGACTTTCATACCCGGCATCATTTGCGCACGCAATGTTCCCGAAGGAATACTCACACGTTGTGCCGGCATCCAGCTTTTATCATCATATCCGGTTTGAGTCCAGTTTCCTAACTCTTTACGGGCGTCGTACTCTTCACCATCGTATTCATTATTGCTACGAATAGGACCGTCAGTAGTCAATTTCCAGGTAGTGTTTGTAGCAATCGTTTCTTTGCTGCCGTCTGCATATTCCACAATCAGATTCAACCGAAGCTTAGGATAGCCGAAAGTAGGTATCTTATACGGTTTATAGTTTTGGCGCATCGTATAGAAACGACCATTTCCGAGAGTTACTCCAATAGCATTCTCTGTTTGAAGCAACGATGTGACATCATAGGTGTTGTACAGAATCGTTTTCCGATAGTCGGTAGGAGCAGGAGCCAGAACCTGATTGCCGATACGTTGTCCGTTGATAAACAGTTCATACAATCCCATTCCGGCGATGTGCACAGTGGCACGTTTCACTTCTTTCTTCAATGCAAATTCTTTGCGGAGATAGCGGGCTGCCAAGCGACTCCATTGTGTTTCGCTGTCTCCGGGAGCAGCTTTATCCAAACCGATCCATTGCCCTTGCCAATCTGCTTCATTAAACAGTCCTGTAGTCCAGAAAGCCGGAGTACTCCAATCTGTTGTCCCCTTGTTGGTGTCGATTTTCACTTTCCAATAGTAGGGAGCATTACGCTTTAGCGTTTTTCCCTGATAAGCGATCCATTGGGAAGCATCAGATTCAATCTTTCCTGAATCCCAGATATCCCCTTTTCCTTGTTCCAATAGCTCCGGGGTAGATGCAACAAGAATGTGATACGCAGTTTGTATCACATTCTGTTCATTCGATTCGATGCGCCAACTCAATCGAGGTTGGCGCACATCAATACCTGCCGGATTTTTCAACTGTTCTGTTCGCAGGTCAGTGATACCTATGGCTGCGTATATGGACCCGGTAAAGAGCAGAAGAGAAAATAGGAATAATATAAATATTCTTTTATTCATGAGCATAAGTTATATAAAAAGAG
This sequence comes from Bacteroides sp. D2, assembly GCF_025147085.1. Lineage (NCBI taxonomy): Bacteria > Pseudomonadati > Bacteroidota > Bacteroidia > Bacteroidales > Bacteroidaceae > Bacteroides > Bacteroides sp. D2. Next base: position 4,790,943 of record NZ_CP102261.1, read on the forward strand.
TAATTGCTTACTTTGGCACCGAATGGAAACTAGGCTCCGGCACCTTGCCGGTCTGGTAACTCTGTCCAGTCCTTCTCCATATAGTTTTTACTACTGTCCACTACAATCAGGATATGATCGTTTCCACTGCAATAACCACTGTCATGTTGAAATTTGTGCACTCCGTTATCAAATTCTCCGATGTATTCCAGTTTACCATCTTTCGTAGTGTACCACCAGGCATTCTTTTTCGCACCGCTAATTTTATTGAAATCAACTTCCATTGGACGTCCGGTGTAGTTGTACACCATCAGATAATCATTACCACGGGTAGCGATGGCGCGGTCATAGCGTTCTCCATTCTGTCCTACGATGACAGATTGATCGGGTATGCGTTCGAAGAACGGGAAAGTCAGCATCAGGTTTTTCAGATACTTCATTTGATTGTAACCCGGATCATCCAGTGCTTCATACCAAGGCTTTTTAGCGCCATAAGCACCACCTACACCCGGTTTGATAAATTGCATGATAGAATTATGACCGTATGTATGTCCGAAAGAACCGGCAAATACCGACCAGTAAGCATACCGGCGTACATCATAGTCTTTCCAGAGCAATTCATTCTCATCATGCAAGCCATGAGGAATTTCTTCGTAAATCGGTTCACCGTCAATCACGGGTTTCATAGGCTTCATGGCCAAGCTACGCTCTACGAAACGCCAGTTATCTTCTTCTGTATTTTCTTCGATAGGATAATCACCGTCTCCGAAACGTTGTCCGTAGCGGCGGTGTCCGCTTTGAAACATGTTGAAATCCAACCAGGGAGCATTGTTAAACCAAGTAGCAGAAGTTGTTCTTCCACGCGGATGGAATGTCATCAGGTGATTCTTGTCGATAGCTTTGATAGAAGTGGCCAGAGCTTCCCATTCAGCGGTTTTCACATCGCCACGGATGTCTCCGCCGATAAACCAGATAATGTTCGGTTCGTCCTTATAACGTTCTGCCAGAAACTTACCGTATGCTTTTGCCTGGTCAACAGTCATTTCACCCCGGTTCACAGGACTTCCCCAAATACAGACCATACCAATATACAAACCCTTCTTTGCTGCTGTACGGATAATATAATCCATGTGATCCCAATAACCGTATACACCTTTTTGATTGATGTTTTTGAAGTTATATTCGTCAATCATCGAATACTGTCCGTAGATATTCATAGACGGAACATTATTCAATGTTTGAACCTGAATCACATTATATCCGCGGCGTTTACATTGTTCCAGATAATATTCGGCTTCATCCCGGTTCAAGCGTTCGGGTAATAACCATCCCGTTTCGCCTAACCAAAAGAAAGGAGCACCGTTTTCATGTTTCAGGTAACGTCCCTCTTCGGAAACTACAAGCTTTCCGTTGTTCCAGGGAATGTACGTCTTTTGCGTTTTCTTTTGTGCCGCTGCCGGGATAACTAAAGTTAGCAACAGCAATAAGAGAGGAAGAATCTTGAATTTTCTCATTGTATTTTATCGTTTTTAGTTTATTACTTTGTGGTGAGTTTCTCGTATTCAATAGCAGCCAGAATAAATGAACCGACCGATTTCGGATCATTCTCTATGATCGGTTCACTGATATAATATTCAAATGAGCCGTCACGGTATCTTTTCGAGTCTCCGCCCAATCCTGCCACTGCACAGCAGTTAGTGATTGTATAGCTACCATCTTCTTCAAGACGGGTGAATGTCTTTACCATTCCATCAAAGGCTTTCTTTGTCGGTTCGATATATTCGTTGCCAAGATATCCTTTATTGATAGCTTTGGCGAGAGTGTAGACAAACAAGGCAGTAGCAGATGACTCCAGATAATTACCTTCCCGTGCTCCCTGATCGGTCACCTGATACCAGGTTCCTGATTGAGGATCCTGATATTTAACAATCGTTTTTGCCAATCCTTGCAAAATCTGTATAATACTATCGCGTCCGGCAGTTTCCTGTGGCAGGAAGTCCAGTACATCTACGATAGCCGCTCCGTACCATCCGATACTGCGACTCCAGAAATTAGGAGAGCAACCCGTTTCGGGGTTTGCCCATTTCTGTTCCCGGCTTTCATCCCATCCGTGATAATACAATCCTGTTGCAGGATCATAAGTCTTACTATTTATTAAAAGAATCTGTTTCTTCGCTTCGTCAAATAAAGCCGGTTCATTGAAAGTGGCTCCATATTGAACCAGATAGGGAGAAGCCATAAAGATTCCGTCCAGCCACATTTGATGAGGGTATCTCAATTTATGCCAGAACCCTCCTTCACTGGTGCGGGGCTGCTCTGTCATTTGTTTGCGCAAAGTATCCATGGCAATTTTGTAACGTTCGTCTCCGGTCTGTGCATAAAGATCAAAAAGAATCTTTCCGCCGTTGACGTTATCAATATTGAATGAAAGATATTTCATGGTTTTGATACACCCGTCGGCATCGATCAAGCTATCCGCATAGATCTTGGCATAATCATAATATGTGCTATCTCCGGTATGTTTCCATTCTTCCAACATGGATTTCACTACCAGTCCGTGGGTATATCCCCAACGTGGTTTCTTAGCTTTTTCAATCATCCAGGGTTCGGGGAAACGTTTCATTTCGGAGCGTGCCATGCGTTCACTCCATTTTTCCGTTTCTACTTTTTGAGGTGCTGTGCATGCCAGGAAACAAACCGTTCCACAAGCCACCATCAGTTTTAATAAGTTTTTGTTCATATCGGTCGAGTTATTATTTTCCAATCAATATATATTCTTGCCCTGCTTTGGTAGGCAGATCATAGATGTAAGTTTCTGCAATTTCCACCTTATTCAGGTTTGCCTTTTCATTAATCAATGGTTCGGGAATAGTGGGAACAGCATAAAGAGGATTCGGATTTTCACCTTTGGCACGCTTCAGCCCCTTGCCTGTTAATGGGTTGAGTGAACGTAAGCGACAGTTACCTCCCTTATGAGATTTCACAACCAAACGGCTTACTTTTCCGTTTTTCCAGCTCAAATCAAGCTCGAAACCTCCACGTGCAATAATTCCTTTGATAGAACCTTCCTGCCAGACGGTAGGAAGTGCAGGAAGCAGATAAATAAAACCATCGTAACTTTGCATCAACATTTCTGCAATACCTGCGGCACAACCGAAGTTTCCATCAATCTGGAATGGCGGATGCGCATCGAACAGGTTAGGATAGGTGCCTCCTTTTTTCTTCTCATTGCGCACAAGAGTCAACTGATCTGTAATCAGTTTGTAAGCATGGTCACCATCAAGAAGGCGTGCCCAGAGGCAAACTTTCCATCCCATGCTCCATCCGGTCGACGGGTCTCCGCGATGAATCAGAGAAGTACGTGCTGCATCGAATAATTCAGGAGTACGATAAGGAGAAATCTGATTGCTGGGGAATAGTCCGTATAAATGAGAAATGTGGCGGTGTACATCCTTCGGGTCATCCCAGTCGAACATCCATTCCTGTAGTTGTCCCCAGTGTCCTACTTGCATAGGAGCCATTTCTTTGAGACGTTGGGCCAGGTGAGTGGCAAATTCCTGATCTGTGTCCAGTATTTGAGAAGCAGATATAATTGTTGTCCAAAGATCGAAGACCAATTGGTTGTCCATGGTGCATCCGGCAGCTGTTGTGGCTTTCCCATTACTCCCCGAATGTACATTCTCCGGTGAATTACTGGGGCAGACTACCAACCAGTTGTGTACCGGCTCTTTCACCATGATTTCATCAAAGAAACGTCCGGACTCTTTCAGTATCGGGTAAACAGAACGCAGGAACTCAATATCTCCGGTGTATAGATAACGTTCCCAGAGATGTCGGCAAAGCCATGCACCACCACTGGGCCACATACCTGAAGGAGCTTTATCAACCGCCCCTGTGATGCGCCATATATCCGTGTTATGATGTAATACCCATCCGTTGGCTCCATACATAACCTTAGCCGTCTCTTTTCCTGTATCGCTAACCTCTTTTATCAAGCGGAATAACGGTTCATTCAACTCACTTAGATTTGTTACTTCCGAAGGCCAGTAATTCATTTCCAAATTGATATTACAAGTATATTTGCTGTCCCAGGAAGGGAATAATTTATCATTCCAGATTCCTTGCAGGTTGGCGGGCTGTCCTCCCGGTTGGGAAGAACAGATCAGCAGATAACGTCCAAATTGGAAATAAGTGGCAACCAGATGGGCATCATTGGTGTTCTTGAAATTTTCCACACGCTTATCGGTTGGCACATTTGAATATTGGTCTTTTCCTAAATCGAGAGAAACGCGTGTCAGGTATTGCCGATAGAAATCAATGTGATTCTTCTTCGATTCGATGAATGGATGAACCATTGCTTTCTCCAAATAGTTCTTTGCCCGTTCTATCTGATTACCGGTGATGTCTTGATAATTATTGAAATTAGTTGCAATAGATACATAGACGATTGCTTCGTCAGCTTTCTCAACAGAAAGTATCCCATCGGCACAAGCTATTTCTCCACCTTTATTTTTAGCAGTCAATCTGCCTTGAAATTCCACTTTCCCTTTCAATCCCTCATGCAAGGAGGATACTCCTGAAAGAGTTACGCAGTTTCCTTCTTCAGAAGCGATCATTACGTCCTGGTGAGGCGAAGTCAGTTGAGCGTTAAATGTAATTTGTCCGGGACGATTGGCAGTCAGTCGCACCATTACTACCTGATCGGTAAATGAAGTAATCGTTTCGCGTTGATATTGCACTCCGTCTACTTCATAACGCACTATCACGCGGGCTGAATCCAGACTTAACTCCCGATAATAGTTGGAATAACGGGTATGACTGGGAAAGGCAATTCGCAAATCACCGAAACTTTGATATGGCATTCCGGAATTCGTCTTTGCCATCACCTTTTCTGTAGCGAGAGTCTGTGCTTCCAGATATTTTCCGGCAAAAACAAGTTCACGCACTTTGGGAATATACTCCAGCGCGTCCGGATTAGCATTGTTATTGGGGCGTCCTGCCCAGATCGTTTCTTCGTTTAGTTGTATTTGTTCTGTCCCTGGTGTCCCATAAACCATGGCTCCCAGGCGTCCATTTCCCAAAGGTAGTGCTTCTGTCCATACCTGTGCCGGGCAGTCATACCATAGTTTATATTCTTGTGCAGACACATTCGTTTCCTGCGCATGAATGCAGCCCACAGACATCAGTACAAACAAATACCCGATTAATCTCTTTTTATTCATTTCCATCTAACTGCTTTTATACTTTTATAAAAGGACGTTTAATAGGGAATTTTGTACCTAGTATGTAGGCAAAAGAAGTTATGACAATGCAAAGTTATTTAATAAAAAGAACACTTATGGAAACGAATAAAAGAAAAGACCCTCTAAAATAAATTTAGAGAGTCTCTATTTAGAAATTTGGAATGTTATTATTTCAAATGCTTTCCATAAAACTCTGTCAACTTTTTGACAGCTTGATCCACATACTTAGGAATGTCATACAAATCGTAATGACTGGCCCCCTCTATAACCAACAAATCCTTTTCACAAGTTGCCCGTCGATAAAGTTCCTGTCCGTCTTTGTATGAGCCGAATGCCCCTTGTTTATCGCCAACTATGATTTGCAAAGGCTGTGTCAACAATTGTTCTACCAGGTTGAAAGCGTCAAACGCCAAGACGGATGCCATGCTGACAAAACGAAGTTTGTTGCAGGATGTGGGATATTCTCCTCTGGGTGTTCTGTAGTACTCTACAGCTTCCACGATATCTATATCCGTTATTCCCTGTTTCTCCCTTTCTTCAGGGCTACTTGGTGTCCAATTGATAATCATAGGCTCTGCACCATTAGCTTCCGCTGTACGCTGTTTACCGATTGCCTCTAATGTTTGAATAGGATTATTTTCACGATATATTCTGCCTATATTGGCACCTACCACTGTACCTACTGCTTTGATACGATGCTCTGTCATGGCTGCATTTACAGAGTAGCCGCCTCCGGCACAAACACCTAATACTCCAATACGATCCGGATCAACGAATTCCAACGTTGTCAGATAATCCACTGCACTTCGTATGTCCTCCACACGTGCAGTCGGTTCCTCAATATATCGAGGTTCTCCACCACTTTCTCCCTGATAAGAAGCATCAAAAGCAAGAGTTACAAACCCATGTGCTGCCAGTTTTCCGGCATAAATGCCCGCAGTCTGTTCTTTTACGCTACTTCCGGGATGTACACAGACGATAGCTGCATACTTCTTATTATCACTGAAATCATTGGGTAAATAAAGATTCCCCGCCATATTGATAGCGCGATTCTTGAAAGTTACATTCTTCTTCATTGTAGATAGTTTTTAGATTCTATTATTATTCGTACTTTTTACTGATGCAAAGATACGGAGGATAGAATCTAACAGTTTTTCCCTTTGGCTCAAATGTCCTTTTCTGAAAAGCTCAATATGAAAAAGATCTTAATGTGTCGGCGTAAAACCGAACTGCTTTTTGAATGCAGTAGTGAAATGTGATCTATTCTTGAAACCGACATCAAAACATACATCCGCAATCTTTTCGCCACCCTCTTTTATTTTCTCGTATGCCACATTCAAGCGCTTTTGCATAATCCATTTCTGGGGAGATAAATTGCTGATCTTTTTGAAATCCCTTTTAAAAGTGGCAAGACTGCGTCCGGTGTATAAAGCAATTTCACCTATGGACAAATCATACATATAATTCTCGTTCAGAAAATTGATGATATCAATCTTCCAAGGTCCTGTAAAATCAAACAGAGTAGGGTAGAAGCTCTTATCCATATAAAGGAGAGTAAGCAACCCTTCCTGCAGTTTTAGCTTCATCAATTCGTCATTTGGCTTGTTGGAAGAGTCAAAATAAGGAATCATCGACAGGAATATACTGTCAATATCTGCAGACTTGGATAATTTTACAACCGAATTTTGAAATGGAGCGAGCTGTGCGCATATCTCTTTCTTATCCAATGCTTTGTAGCGTTTAATCAGGAAATCCCGGTTGAACTGCATCGTGATTCCTTTGTACTGCTCTCCATTATAAGGTCCTTTAGTAATCACCACCTTGTGGTCCCGGCGGATAAACACACATTCCCCGGCAGTCACAGTCAGTTCATCCCCTTGCTCCGTAATCGACATCTTTCCCGAATACACATAGATCAGCAAATGCGATACAGCTTTATGAGTACATACCGTGTCATCATTCACTAGAAAACTGAAGATGATGTCGGAATATTTAAATATAATCGTCTCTTTTGGTTGCATATTCACAATGATTCTGTTTCAAAGATAACTATTTTCTTGTAAATTGAAATATACTTCCTATATTTGTCAGTAGAATATTTAATAAGAAGAAATTATGAAAAGTTTTAATGTTACATCTATGCTAGTGGTGCTGATGTTCTTGTGCTTTACAGGAATACAGGCACAGACCGTTACTCCTAGTAAGAAATATATCACGAAAGAACTGAATAACGTGAGTAATTTCAGTTCAATCAGAGTTCTGGGTAGTCCCGACGTTGAGTATCGTCAGAGTAGTGATTCTAAAACAACAGTTTCTATATATGGCTCAGATAATCTGGTTGACCTGTTGGAAGTATCTACAGTAAATGGAGTGCTGCAGGTAAATATAAAGAAAGGCGTTAAGATTCTTAGCGGAGAACGCCGGTTGAAAGTGATTGCCTCTTCTCCTTCATTGGATGATGTAGATATTAAAGGATCGGCCGATGTATATCTGAAAGGTACCCTCAAAGGAGCTGATTTAAATCTGAATATAACAGGTTCCGGAGATATTGAAGCCGAAAATCTGCAATATACCAATCTTTCTGCTTTTGTAAAAGGTAGTGGAGATATTAACGTGAAGAATGTGAAGGCCACTACTGTAAAAACGATAGTTAGCGGTTCCGGCGATGTGGAAATGAAAGGTTCTACTCAAATGGCTATGCTGACTGTGAATGGTTCCGGCGATATCAGTGCCGACAAGTTGACTGCTACTAATGTAGTTGCTACCGTTTCAGGTTCCGGTGATATATCTTGTTACGCTTCCAAACAGTTGGACGCAAAAGCCAATGGCAGCGGAGATATTGAATATAAAGGAAATCCTTCTATTGTAAATAAGCAAGGCAAGAAAGACTCAATTTCCGGCAAGTAAGAAATTAGATCTTTGCAGAAAGCGGGTAAATATGTGCTATGTTACATATTTACCCGCTTTTTTGCTATAAACAAACATAATACATGATAATTGGGGGATACATTCCTGGGAGAAAGGTGAAAACGAGTAGAAAAATAAGTTAGCAAACTTAAATACGGTTTTAAAGCCATTAAAATAGATGAATTCCGGCAACAAACAGATATGCTGATTGTTGTGACAATGAATCATTCGTTTTTTTTATTCACCTGAAAAAATACAGATTATGGCAAAGAATTCTCCCGATGAAGGAAAAAGTATAAAGATGGTAGAAAAGCAGGTAGATCCCTCTTTTAATAACCTCAAAGAGTATCAGGCAAAAAGACAATTCAGTGAGACTCCCGAACCGATGGCGGATACCGTGGAAACTCCAAGCCGGATACCTGTTTTTGTTGTCCAAAAGCATGAAGCCAGTCATTTTCATTTCGATTTCCGTCTGGAAGTGGATGGAGTGTTGAAAAGCTGGGTAGTTCCTAAAGGCCCTTCCATGAATCCGAAAGATAAAAGACTGGCCATACAGGTAGAAGATCACCCTTTGAGTTACGCACATTTTGAGGGAGTTATACCCGAAGGCAATTATGGAGCAGGTACAGTGGAAATATGGGATAGTGGAACCTATGCTTATGTCGGTAATAATCGTAACATTTCCGCTGCCATTAAAAACGGAATACTTGAATTCAAATTACATGGTCATAAGCTCAAAGGCCTGTTTACCCTTATCCATACGAATATGGACGACCAGGACAGAGACTGGTTACTAATCAAGAAAGACGATGTATTTGCAGTCACTCATGTCTACGATGCGAAGAACATTCCATTGTATGATGAGGTATTCCTGTAATATATATATTCCTTATGATTAAATGATACTCACTTACATATATAATTTTCTA